>NZ_AP043782.1:0-4800000 GCF_055388355.1 Prosthecobacter fluviatilis | reverse complement strand
CAAAACCATCCGCCCTGCCGAGATGGCCCGGATCATCCACGACCTCTGGAATGGGGCCATGCAGCGCTCGATCGTGTGCCGCGACGTCACCCCGCCGCGCGAGGCGCTGGATTTTATTCGCACACTTCTCGCAGCCTGATTTTCTTTTTAGCCGTAAATAAACCGACCGGTCTATTCTTGAAACCAAAAACGCATCCTATGAAACCCATCGCCCTCACCTCTGAAACTTTTGATGCCACGCTCTCCGGCACCGACCAGCCCGTCCTCGTGGACTTCTGGGCTGAATGGTGCGGCCCCTGCAAAATGATGGCCCCCATCCTCGACCAGCTGGCCACCGAGCAGGAAGGCCGCGCCATGATCGCCAAAGTGGACATCGACGCCTATCCCGACCTGCAGGCCCGCTTTGGCATCCGCGCCATCCCGACCCTGATCGTCTTCAAGAATGGCCAGCCCGTGAACACCATCACCGGCGTGAAGAGCAAGGGCTTCCTCGAAACCGCACTGGCTGCCTGATTTTTCCTCAAAAACCCAACACAAACAAAATCCCCACTCCATGTCCATCGACCTGACCCAGCGTCCCCCACGCAGCCCACGCGTCCGCCTCGGCGGTTATGTGATCCTGCCCCGCCTGCTCGACAAATGCCGCGCGGAGATCGCCGGCAAGAACGGCGACTACCACTACAACTGCCCGCTGGATCAGCGCTTTCTCAGCTTCACCGGAATCGACCCTGAGGCACTGAAGGCCGAGGCCGCCAAGGGCCTGGGAGACGGCGACATGTTCTCCTGGATCGAGAAGACCGCGCTGCATCAACGCAGCGACTATGAGATTGCCCACTGGAGCGAATTCCGCGAAAACGCCGTGCCGTCCGACAACGAAAGCCGCGAATACATCAGCGCGCAGATTGCCAAGGCAGGCGGTGCGGCACGTGAAGACATCGGCACGTGGTTCGATTTCCTGGACTTCGATGACTACGTCTCCTTCGGCGGCAAAGCCTGAATTCATTCCCCAGCAACCCCACACTCTCAAAACACACCCGTTCAACAATATGCAAACCTCATTCCAAAACAAAGTCGTCCTCATCACCGGTGCCACCAGCGGCATTGGCAAAACCAGCGCACTCGCCTTCGCCAAAGCCGGAGCCAAGGTCGTCGTCAGCGGCCGACGTGAAACCGAAGGCCAGGCCGTGGTGGCCGAAATCAAAGCTGCCGGAGGCGAGGCCACCTTTGTAAAAGCCGACGTGGCCGTGGAGGCCGATGTGGCCGCGCTCGTGACCAAAACCGTGGCGACGTATGGCCGCATCGACGTGGCATTCAACAATGCCGGCATCGAATCCACCGGTCCCATTCCGGACGTGACCGAGGCCGACTACCGCCGTGTTTTTGATGTCAATGTGTGGGGTGTCATTGCCTCCATGAAGCATGAAATCCCTGTGATGCTGAAGCAGGGCGGCGGCGTCATCATCAACACCAGCAGCGTGGCCGGACACATCGGCATGGGCGGGGTGAGCGTGTATGTGGCGAGCAAGCATGCCGTGGAGGGACTCACCAAATCCGCCGCGATGGAATATGCGAAGCAAGGCATCCGCGTGAACGCGGTGGCACCTGCTGCCATCGAGACCGAGATGTTTGACCGCTTCACCGGCGGCAACGAGGACGCGCTCAATTACATGCGCAATCTGCATCCTGTGGGTCGCGTGGGGCGGTCGGAGGAAATCGCCAATCCCGTGCTGTTCCTGGCCAGCGATGCTGCATCGTTCATCACCGGCATCTCGCTGAATGTTGACGGCGGCTTCCTGGCACAGTAACAGCCGCGCATCATGACCCCGCTCGAAACCGTCCGCGAAGTGTACCGCGCCATGCGCGCGGGGGATGACGCCGCCTTCACCGCGCTCTGCACCGACGATCTCGTCTGGCAGCAGAGTGCGGGGTTTCCCGGCGGCTCCACGTGGCACGGAGCCGCCGCTGTGATTGAAAATGTCTTCCGTGCCAATGCCAGGCGCTGGACCGGCTTCAGCTTTACCGAGGAGGAAATCTTTGGCACCAGCAGCCGAGTGGTGGTGCTGGGTCACTACAGCGGCACCGCTCCTGCCACAGGCAAGGCCATGAGAGCCGCTGTGGCCCATGTGTATGATCTGAGAGACGGCAAAATATGCCGCTTCCGCATGTTTGCGGACACCCAACCGATGTGGCAGGCGCTGACCGCCTAACCATCAATAAGGAGGGAGCATGCGGCGAAAGCCGTGCAGGATCACGACGGCGAGAAAAAACAGGTTTCTCAGCAGAACGGCGGGCCAGAAATAGCGTGGCGCATGATCGTTTCCCGAAGCCAGGGCGTCCGCCATGCGTCGGATGTAATCGAGCGAGCGGGGCCACTCCCATATTCCGTCGATCCAAGTGCGTTGGATGCCTGCCTCTCCTGTTTCAGTGCCACAGATGGCTCCCGTAATGGCCGCGACGGTGTCGGTGTCGCCGCCGCAGGCGATTACTGAACGCAGCGCTGAGCCGAAGTCTCCACGATGCCGCAGCCAGGCATAAAGAGCCACGGCAACGCTATTCGGCGCATAGCCGCTGACTCCGTGAATGCAGCCTATTCTTTCTGCGTATTCGCCGACGGACATGCCTTCCTTGAGGCAGTCCTTCAATACAGCGAACCTCATCCGCATCTCTTCGGTTTGTACCAGCGGCTCGAGCTCAGCTAGAATTGCCGCCTGTTCCATGCCTTTTGCAGCCAAAGCCGCCGCCTCCGCCACGATCAGTGCGGATTCCTCTGCATGAGGTCCGCGATGAGTCACACGACATAGAGCCAGCGCCATCTCGCGCCGTTTCTCTGCATTATCACCAAACACCACGCCAATCACAGCACTTCGCATTGCCGCACCGTTTCCAGCCGATTTGACACCTGCCCGAGAAGGAGGGAAACCCAGCCAAAGTCGTATCACCGCTCTGGCAGTACTGAGCCCCACGCCCGCCGGAAGAGCGAGAAACCACCAGCGCAGCTCCCACGCAAACGCGCGCTGCACCGCAGGCATGTCTCCACGGTGTTTGGCCAGCGCCGCCGCGACCATGAGCGTATGCTCTGTGTCATCACTGAACATGCCGCGCCCAAACACAAAGCGATGATCCTGGCCCAGTGCAAACTTGGCCACCCGCTTCCGCGACAGCCCCTCCGCAGGCAGGCCCAGCGCATCTCCGACTGCGGTGCCCAGCAGGCAGCCAAGCAAGGCATCTGTAGAATTCGGTTTCATGATTTGGATGATATTTGGCCGCACAAAGTCAATTCCCGTCGCTGTGTCCCCAGCGGAACTGCAGCGCCTCCACCTCGTCGATCACAGAGGAGGTGGCTGTTCGCACACCGTCGTCTGTGACCAGATTGATGAATGCCATGGCATCGCCAAATGGCGCGCGGCCATCTTCAGCACCATAGTGAAGAATGAGCCGGCCTATGCCTGCCATGTGAGCGGCGAGGATCTGCAGCAAGGCCATCAGCGTGCGGTTGCCGCCGAAGGCACCGCAGCCCCACCAACCGGTGTGGATTTCAACGTCACTCGCCAGCACTTGGTCGCGCTGCGATTCAAGCCGTGCGGCCACAAAGCCATTGTAAGCGGTCTGCAGAATGTCGGTGATCTGCCTGCGGGTGTAGGCACCGGTGCCGGTCGGCGAAGAGATTGCCAGTATGTTGGAGGGAACGGCTGGTTTAAGCACTGTCAGCGCGCTCATCACCTGCTCCGCCGAGGCTTTACGAAAGTCGTTCCCATACAGCGGGCTGAGATTTGTCACCGTACCGCCGACCAGAACTTCCAGCCAGGCGCGCAACCCGGACTTGGCAGATGCAGTCCTGCCAGTCAGATCGAGCACGCACTGTCGTGGCACCTGAGAGACCAGCACGGGCGTACTCACTCCATTAGCGCGGGTAAGTGCTGGCAGTTCTTCATGCAGCAACACCTCTCTGATGGATCCCAGCAGCGGATGCTCCAGCACCTGCCACTCATCCTGCGCCATCAGGGGTGATCCATACGCAGCGAAGAGACGCGGATCAGCAAAGTTCAGGTGCCATACACCTGCATTTGAGGTGCTGTAGGTGAAGAAACCAGGCTCAGCACTCACTGCACAGCACCCAAGCCTTATCTCTTCCGGCAGCAGCCCCATGCTCCAGCGCGTGAGACGAACGCGCCCCTGCGGATGCCTGCCTTCCTCAAGCACACGTTTGTAAACGGCTTGCTTGTGCGCATGCCGCCACACAGGCGGGAAATCTGCCGCCAGTTGCGCGGCATCCCATTCTTTTTCTAGAATCAGCGCAGGTTGGTTCATGGCAGGGGTATCAGTTCAATGGAAGCCTCCGCATTCATACGATCAGCGCCTGATAGCGCGCCAAATCCTCCCGTCCAAAGCAGCAGAAAATCACACTCTCGATGGAAGTGGGCGTAGCAAGGAAAGCACGCACGGTCTCCACGGCAATCTCCGCCGCCAGATCTGCTGGAAAGCAATACACTCCGGTGGAAATGCAGGGAAAAGCGATGCTCTTCAGCCCATTCGCCGCCGCCAGTTTCAGGGAGTTCTCATAGCATGCCCGCAGCAGCTCCGGCTCTTTGTTGCGTCCGCCATTCCAGATCGGACCAACGGTGTGAATGACATGCCGCGCCTTTAGCCGATAGCCCTTCGTCATCTTAGCCTCGCCTGTACGGCAACCGTTCAGCGTGCGGCATTCAGCGAGCAACTCAGAGCCAGCCGCGCGATGGATGGCACCATCCACCCCACCGCCTCCGAGGAGGGAGGAGTTGGCGGCGTTGACGATGGCATCCACGTCGAGCGTGGTAATGTCGGCTTGGATAGTTTTGAGAAGGGTATTCATGAGGGTTTAAGATCGTAAACAGTGACAGGAATGCCACGCTGACAAAGATGCGTGATCAGCAAAGGTTCGACGAACTCCCATCGGCCACCTGCGAGTCCACAGCCGATTCTTGGCATGTGCACACTGGCCTTGGTTTTCAGAGCGTGATCGCCCACTTTGGCCAGAGCCCGGTCTATGGCCTCATAACGGACTGGCGGACTTCCTCGCTTTTTGAGTCCACGGGAGATTCCGTGCTGCCCTATCATGTTGGCGACCCAAATGTCATTCGTGACTTGAACGAATTGAACTTCTCCCAAAGCAAATTTTGGCATATCAGCGGGAGCCTTGCTGAACCAGCGGCGATACTCCGACTCGGGCTGCTTCCAGCGCTTTGAGAGAGCGCAGACAAAGCCAGCACCCCATGCACCCACGTCATTGCAGACATGGGCGATCAAGGCAGGCCCTCCACCAATGGGCACAGTGGCGTCCCCCACGCAGTAGGTGATGGCGTTTGAGGGCGTCATGCAGGGAATTGAATAAACTCCACCGGCACATGCTCCACGAGCCAGACGCCGTTGGTGCTGCGGTAGAAGGTGTGTCCAGCAGTGCTCATGGCGGCGGCGCGGATGGTGAGGAGAGCAGGCTTTCCATGACGAGCGCCGACTTCCATCGTGATTCGTGTTTCTGCTGAGAGATGCACATGATGGCGCTCCATCTTGAGCAGCCCTTGTGCACGAATGAAATCCAGAAACCGAGTGGCCGTGCCGTGGTAGAGCACTTCGGGAGGAGGCATCGGCTCATAAGCCAGATCCACCTCGATGGAGTGCCCCTGGCTGGCGCGAATGCGTTTACCATCGGCACTGAACTCAAAGCGCTTCTTGGCGTTGGTGTCCACGATGTGCCGCAACTGATCGCGTGTAATGGGACGTCTTGCCCTGGCACAGCCACATAGCAGCTCCTCCACGTCTGTCCATCCGGCGGAATCGAGGGTCAGAAAGGCCGTTTCAGGCTGATGACGCAGCACCAGGCTGAGAAACTTGCTGGTGCGGGTGGTTTGTTCGGGGTTCATTGAAATTCTAAATTGAGTGGTTCGCGAGATGCCAGCCACTCGTCTGGGATTCCAGCGCGGCCTATGGAAAGGGCTACCAAGCTGCCGACGATGGCGCAGTTGGTGTCCATATCGCCATGGACTGACACTGCCGTCCACAAGGCTTCGGCATAGTCATCGGGATGACGGCATGCACACCACAGGCAGAAAGGCACAGTGTCAGAGGAGATCACCTGTGAGCCGTTGCCCAGTATCGACGCCGCGGTTTTGGGCGAAAGCTCCAATGGTAATGTCAGCGCCTTTTTGAGCCTCCAGTAAGTTTCTGTTTGGGGCATATTGGCCAGCACAAAACGAATCATCTCAAACTCTTGTGATTTTGAGGTTTCACGCTGCAAAACCATCCAGGCGGCTGCAAGCGCCACGGCTATTGCGCCAGTCTGACCATCCTCGTGTGCATGGGTAACCTGGGCTGATTTGCGGGCATGTTCGATCACTATCTGCAGATCATCCGCAAAGTAGGCACCTATGGGCGCGGCACGCATGGCACCACCGTTGCCGCAAGAGCCTTCACCATCAAAGACACGCCCTGCAGCCTCCTGCCACGCCACGCCTTGACCAATCGCCTGCAAGATACCACGAGCAGTGCCACCGTAGCCGCGATCCGGCTCTCTGGCATACTCCCTGGCAAACTCTTTTGCAAGCCAGTCAGGCTCTATTGCCCGATGCTTCTGCAAGCAACGCGTGACGGCGACTCCCATCACGGTGTCGTCTGTGTAGAACCACGGAGGCGGTGGAATGAAGCGTCCTTCCAGCCGTTGATCAGCCGTCGCAGCGGTGACAAAGAAAAAACTTTGTCCAAAAGCATCCCCCACGGACAAACCGTCGAGCGAAAGCAGCGCGCGCTGGAAGCGCTGGTCGTGATCTTGATGATTTTCAGAGCTCATCCGTTATTCTTGTTTAATTGTTGCCGCACTTCCATGAGGGCAAACCCCAGGAGGTTCAGGCCTTTCCAATGCTGAGGCTTTTCTGCATTGTCATCCGTGGCCAACATCCCGATGCCCCAAATGCGATCATATGGGCTGGCTTCGACGAGAACTCGATCGCCAGTCTGAAGCAGAAAAGTTTTCAGCTCCTCATGTTGGGCAAATTTTGCTCCGTTACCGCGCACGACAATATCCCACCGATGCTGCAACCACGCCCGGTCATCGAAATTGGCCACCTGCCGACCAAGCTTTTTGGCTATAGCAGGACTCTTGGCGGCGATGATTTTAGAGAGCGTGGCTTCATCATGGAAAAGCCGCGCTTTTTCAGCCATCATGTAGTGCTCGGCAGTAGCGTAACGTATACCGTCGACATCGAATGGATGCCCGGCCCACCACTGGCTGAAGCACGACTTCGTCACAGACCCGTCTTTCGATGGAGTATGTCCCCAGAAAAAAGCCCACTTGGGACGCCATCCCATCTGCATTGCCTGGCTGAGTTCGGTCTGTGTCCGCGGTAATGTCGTATTCATATCTCAAACAAAAATCCCTTCTTCTTCAGCTTCTCATACCGCACGGGATCGAAGCGGAAGAGCTGGGCGGGGCGGTGGGTGCCTTCGCGGTGGGTTTCTTTGAGGGGGACGAGGAGGTCGTGGCTGAGGACTTTTTTGCGGAAGTTGCGCTTGTCGAGCGGGGTGCCGAGGACGCTCTCGTAGAGGCGCTGGAGCTGGGTGAGAGTGAACTTGGGCGGGAGAAGCTCGAAGCCGATGGGCTCGTAGCGGAGCTTTCCGCGGAGGCGGGCGAGGGCGGTGGCGAAGATCTCGGCGTGGTCGAAGGCCAAGGGCGGGAGGTCTGACACGGGGAACCAGCGGGCCTCGGCGGCGTCGGTGGAGGCGGCGGTGGTGTGGTCGGCGGGTTTTGTCAGGGCGTAGTAGGCGACGCTGACGACGCGCTCGCGGGGGTCGCGGTCCACGGTGCCGAAGGTGTAGAGCTGCTCGAGGAAGACGGTGCTGAGGTTGGTCTCCTCCTCGAGCTCGCGGCGGGCGGCTTCGTCGAGGGTTTCCTCCACGCGAACGAAGCCGCCGGGGAGGGCCCAGTGGTCTTTGAAGGGGGCGAGGCCGCGGCGGATGAGGAGGACCTGCAGCGCAGCCCGCGTGCTGTCGAAGCCGAAGACGACGCAGTCCACAGTGAGCGCGGCGCGCGGGTATTCATAAGTGTATTTCACACACGAAGTAATGTTTTAATTTTACACTAAGTCAAGGATGGGATTTGTGGGGAAGAAGGATGACGTCCAGTTGCGCTGAGACTGGGCAGGCGGTTTGGGCGTTAGGAGGGCGGCAGGGTCGCTCGGGTCTCAGTTGCGGCGCAACTGAGCAACTTTGCTGGCGCGCGTCGAGAAGCCTGGGAGGAGGAGGAAGCTGAGAGAACGGGGAGAAAGCGGACGCTGAGGATGATGCGGCGCTTTGGGGGAGAGCGGGGCGGATGGGTCGAGGACCCATTCTTTGCTGAAGCTTCGAAGGGCAGGCAGAGTTCGAGTAAGAGGACAAGGACGAGGACGATGCGAGGCCCGGGAGGAGGAGTATGAGTAGGAGGAAGAGGAGGATTGGGGGAGCTGCGCCCCGGTGCCCCACGCGGTCCTTGCATCCATGCTGGGAGGGGGTAGTATCGCGGCCCCCTTGAACCAACCCCATCGTTAGAACCGTTAGAATACCATGAGCACCCTGAAGAATGTCGCCATCGTCGGAGCCACAGGCGCTGTGGGCGCGGAGATGATCCGCTGCCTGGAAGAGCGCAAGTTTCCCGTGGGCCAGCTGACCCTCCTCGCCTCCGCACGCAGCGCCGGGAAGAAGCTGAAATTCAAGGGTGAAGACATCACCATCCAGGAGCTGACGCCGGATTCCTTCAAAGGGATCGACATCGCGCTGTTCAGCGCGGGTGGTGGCATCTCGCGTGACTTTGCCCCGCATGCGGTGAAGGCCGGTGCGGTGGTGGTGGACAATTCCTCCTTCTTCCGCCAGGACCCGAACGTGCCACTGGTGGTGCCGGAGATCAACGCCGCCGACGTGAAGAACCACAAGGGCATCATCGCGAACCCGAACTGCACGACGGCCATCTCCCTGATGGCGCTGTATCCGCTGCACCAGGCCTTTGGCGTGAAGCGCATCTTTGCCTCCAGCTACCAGGCGGTGTCTGGCACGGGCGCGCAGGCCATCGAGGAACTGGCCAACCAGTCCCGCGAGTGGGCCTCCCAAAACCGCGCCTGGGATGCGGCGAAGCTGGACAGCAAGCCACATGTGTACCCGCACCAGATCGCCTTCAACGCGATCCCCCACGTGGATTCCTTCCTCGACTCCGGCTACACCAAGGAGGAGATGAAGATGGAGAACGAGGGGCGCAAGATCATGCACCACGACAAGTTCCGCGCGTCCGTGACCTGCGTGCGCATCCCGGTCTTCCGTGCGCACAGCATCGCCATCAGCGCGGAGTTTGAAAAACCGGTGACAGTGGAAGCTGCGCGTGAAGTGCTCAGCAAGGCCCCTGGCCTGGACGTGCTGGATGATCCGGCCGCGAAGCAGTACCCGCTGGCGCTGGACATCGCGGGCCGTGACAACTGCGCGGTGGGCCGTCTGCGCCTGGACTGCGCGCTGGACAACGGCCTGTGCTTCTGGGTGGTGGGCGACCAGCTCCTGAAAGGCGCTGCGCTGAATGCCGTGCAGATCGCGGAGTGCCTGCTTTAAGCAGCCGCAGGCTGACCAAGCCATAAAAAATCGCGAAGGCGGGCTCCTGAAGAGCCCGCCTTTTTGTCTTTCCTCCTCAAAACACCGCGGTCTTACAACTTCCTTACAACCTGCTCACAAGGTTCTGACTCATTTTCCTCTAGGTGTAGAATGCTGTAGTTAGATCTGAGGACTGCGGCGTGGGCCGAATCTTGTGATCCTACATTTCTACTGTGTGGGTTATCCTTCTGGCTGTTGGAGATACCTGAGAATCACCGAGGCGGACTCACAAGGTCCGCCTCGGTATTTTTATGGATTTTATAAAATTTAGATGACCGAATAAATCGCGGGGCTAAATTATACGCCTCGCGAATGCTTCAACGCCGCTCCACGATCTTGTTCATCATCCTGGTGATTTTGCCACTGGCCCTGCTGGCGTGGCTGGGAACGTACCTGATCCGTGATGCGGAAAAGCGCACCGACGCCTCCATGCAAGCCGTTCTTGCTGAGAGGCTTAGCGCGGCAGATCAGCACATTCTGCACGACATGCGGCAGCTGACCGACCGGCTGGATGCCTGGGGAGCGCAGAGCATTGGGTCAGCGCGCCTGATGTCTGAGCGGCTGGCCACGCACCCTTGGATCGCGCAAACCTGGGCTGTGGCCGGAGAGGGTGAAAAAGTGCCGCTGGAGTCCTTTGAGGGACGTGCAGGTTACCAGCCGGGGAAGATTTTCGATGCCAAGGAGCGCGTCCAGGCGATCTTGGAGTCCACGCGAAATCCTGACAGCATGCCGCAGTTTGTCTCCATGCTGGAGGATGGCGGACCGCCCTTTCAGCGCATCTACACCCCAGGCAAGCTCCCGGGCATTCAGCAGCGCTCCTCGCAGTGGATGACGTACATCAAGATGTTTGGCTACCACATTGACGACAGGCCGGTGCTGTCAGACGCCCCCATGTCCTGGAGCGGCTGGCATGTGGGAGACTGTGTCTTCATCTACTGGCACCGCTTTGCGGACGGCAGTCTGAGCTGCGCGCTGATGAACCCGCAGATGCTGATGCACTCTTTTTTTCAGCGGCTGCCGCAGCCGGGGCTGGCCATCCCGCCCGGGCGGATGATGCTGACCACGGTCAAAGGCATACCCCTGCATGAATGGGGGAAGAGGCTGCCGGGCTCTGAACGCCCTCCGGCTGCGCACCGTGCGTGCTCGGAGCCGCTGTCCCAGTGGGAAATGGCCTACACGCCGGCGAATGAGGAATTTCCAAAGCCCTACTTGTTTCCGATCCTGCTGGGGGTGAGCTCCGGCATCGTGCTGGTGTTTGTGGTGGGGTGGCTGTACTTCCACGAGAGTGCCAGCGAGATCCGCGTGGCGCAGCAGCGTGTGACCTTCGTGAACCAGATCTCGCATGAGCTGAAGACCCCTCTGACAAACATACGCCTGTATGCGGAGATGGCGGCGCATCGTGCGGAATCTCAGGGCGACAGCATCGCCAAACGCCAGCTGGGGGTGGTGGAGGCCGAGACCTGCCGCCTGGACCGCCTGATCCAGAACGTGCTGAACTATGCCAGGCAGCAGCGCGACAAGCTGACCATCCAGCCCAAGGAACTGGCGCTGGATCAAACCGTGTCGCGCATTGTGGAGTTCTGGAAGCCGCTGCTGGAGAACAAGGGATTTGAGATCGTGACCTCGCTGCAGGGCCCCGAGACTGTGATGGCGGACCCCGATGCCATCGAGCAGATCCTCGGCAACCTCATTTCCAATGTGGATAAATACGCCAATGCGGGCAAGTGGATCGCCATCCGCACAGAGCACGATGAGCGCAACACGCGCATCATCGTGGAGGATCGCGGGCCAGGCATTCCCACCGGCAAACGCCGCACCGTCTTCGAGCCCTTTGAACGCCTGCGCTCAGACCTGGCCGAAGGTGTGAGCGGCACCGGCATCGGATTGACCATCTCGCGCGAACTGGCACAATTGCACGGCGGCTCCCTCACCGTGTGCCCCAACTACCGCGAAGGCGCACGATTCATTCTCTCAATCCCGAACAAACCATGACCAAAATACTCATCGCCGAAGACGACGACCACACGCGTGATGCGCTGCGCGAAGTGCTCACCATGGAAGGCTACGAAGTCATTCCCGCCAGCGACGGACTGCAGGCGGTGGATTTTTTCCGAGCTGAAAACCCCGACTTCGTCTGCCTGGATGTGATGATGCCCGGCCTGAACGGCTACGAAGTGTGCAAGCAGATCCGTCGCCAGGACGAAAAGGTGCCCATCCTCTTTCTCACCGCGAAGGCGGAGGAGATCGACACGGTGCTGGGCCTGGAACTGGGGGCGGACGACTACATGACCAAGCCCTTTGGCGTGAAGGAGATCATCGCGCGCATCCGCGCCATCCTGCGCCGCACCGCCTCCCGTGGCGGTGGCAGGACGGATGACGACTTCATGATGGATGACCTGCGTGTGGTGCCCACAGAGCTGCGCGCCTACCGTGAAAAGGCGGAGATAGCACTGAGCCCGCGAGATGTGAAGGTGCTGCGCCTGCTCTACGAGCGCCGGGGCAAGGTGATCGACCGCAACACCCTGGCCGACGAGGTCTGGGGCGTGGATTATTTTCCCGAAAGCCGCGCACTGGACCAGCACATCTCCCAGCTGCGCAAGCGCATCGAAAAAGACCCGGCGCAGCCACGCATCATCCGCACGGTGCATGGAGCGGGATATCGGTTTGAATGAGGTGTGGAGCATTGTGCGTAGAATGACGCTCGCTTCCGTCATTCAGCTCCCCACATTCGTCATTCATTCTCATGCTCACCTTCGACGCCCACCTCGACCTCAGTCTCAACGCCCTCGGCGGATTCAATCGCGACCTGCGCCTGCCCGCGCATGAGATTCGTCGGCGTGAGGCGGGCATGACGGGCAAAGGGCGCGCAGGAGGCACCACTACGTTTCCCGACATGCGGCGTGGCAAGGTAGGCCTGTGTGTGGCCACGCAGCTGGCAGGCTGCATGCCTGGGCCGTCTCCCATCGCCGGATGGATGTCTCCGGAGCAGGCCTGGGCGGAGACGCAGGGCCAGCTCTCCTGGTACCGCGCCATGGAGGAGGCCGGTGAGATGCGGCAGATCACCAATCTCAAAGAGCTGGATGGAATGCTGGCTCTCTGGAACGACACCTCGATTCCCGACGACAAAAAAGCCATCGGCTACATTCTCAGCCTGGAAGGCGCGGACTCCATCCGCACTGTTGGCCATCTGGAGAAGGCGTGGGAGCAGGGGCTGCGCGCCATGGGTCCTGCACACTACGGCGTGTGCCGCTATGCCCTGGGCCATGACAAGGTGGGCCCGCTGCCGCAGGGAGGCAAAGAGCTGATCCAGGAGATGGACCGCCTGGGCATGATCCTGGACGTGACGCACCTGAGCGATGACTGCTTCTGGCAGGCGCTGGAGATCCACCAGGGCACCGTGTGGGCCAGCCATAGCAACTGCCGTGCGCTGGTGCCTGATCCGCGCCAGTTTTCTGATGAACAGCTCAAGGCGCTGATCCAGCGCGGCGGTGTGGTGGGTGCGGCGCTGGATGCGTGGATGATGGTGCCCGGCTGGGTCCGTGGAAAGACCACTCCGCAGGAGATGGGACTGAAGCTCGAAGTGATCTGCGACCACATCGACCACGTGTGCCAGCTGGCGGGCAATGCTTTGCACAGCGGCATCGGCACGGATCTGGACGGCGGCTACGGCATCGAACAAACGCCGGAGGATCTGGACACCATCGCCGATCTGGCGCGCATCCCAGACATGCTGAGGAAGCGTGGCTACAAGGAGGAAGACATCGCCAACATCATGCACGGCAATTACCTGCGCCTGCTGCGTGAGGCGTGGGCGGAGTGATGGAGGGACGAACTTGGAAGTTCGTCCCTCCATCCTCGCGCGGTGCCTTAGCGGCAGCTGATGCTTTTCACCCCTGGGGCAGGCTCCTCCACGGCAAACTTCACGGGCAGGAACTGCTCGATGAGGGCCATGTTGGTCTGTGTATGATTGCTGATGGCGAGGGTATGGAAGACACCGCCGCCAGCCAGGGCCATGGGCAGCAGGAGCTGGTCTGCAAGATGCACTCCGACGGGAGCCTCAGAGGCGAGGTAGGAGAGCAGACCCTTCGCCGCACCTGTGGCCACGGCTTCTGCCGACCTGCCCTGCTGCGCGATGCCGCTGCTGATCTCGCACACGTTCTCAAAGCGTGCGCCCAGCAGGATGGCGTTGCCGGGGCCGGTGCTGTCATTGGCGTAGCGCAGATCGATCTGACCCACCGGCCACTCGAGCAGTTGGGTGGCAGTGGCGATTTCGCGCTCGGCGATGTCCCGATGCAGGTGGGCATGCAGCACGCAGCCGAATGCTTCGTGCAGCGCACCGCGCTCGATGAGTTTGAGCTTCTTCCATTTCTTGATGGGCCGGATTTCTACGGAGATGACTCCGCCGCCTGCCTGCATAAAGCCGGCGCGCTCCAGCTTCACCTCGGTCTTTGCACCGAGGCTCTGAATCACCGGCATGTAGCAGTGCTCGATGAAATCGAACGGCGGAGCCATGGGGTTGTGCGTGCCGCCTTCGATGCGCAGTGTGCTTGCGGCTTCCGCATGCAGCAGCGCGGGCAGCAGAGTCTGCAAAACGAGGGTGGTGCTGCCACCTGAGCCGATGGCAAATGAATAGTTTCCACCCATGACTTGGCCGGGACGGAACACAAGCTCCACCGAGCCGAGCTCTGCACCATCGACGCAGGCATCGCAAACTTTCGCCGCCGCCTTCACGCAGGTGAGATGCTGACGCATGAGGCCCGGCTTGGGCCGCTTGCCACGGATGTTGGTCATGCGGAAGGGACGGCCGGTGATCATCGCCAGAGACAGTGATGAACGCAGAAGCTGCCCGCCGCCGGAGTCGCCGGAGATTTGGAGGATGGGGATGGATTTCATGTTTGTTTGGCAAGCGTCAATGAGCCTGACGTGGCTGTGACCTCGGCTGGACCGCGTCCGAAGCGCAGAATGAGAGATTTCAACTGCCAGATCCCGAGTAAAAAAATCAAGAACCCGATGGCTATGAGAATCAAACAACCCGCTCCCGCCAATTTCGATTGGAAAGATTGAGGTTCGGGTTTGCGGAGTGCATCGACACGACGCACTCCGCTGAATTCCACACACTCGGCAGCAATGGGAGCTTTTCCCTCAGTAATCGCAATATCAATGGCATCGCGAAGGGCCATCAGACCGCTCCGATCACCAGAGAGAATCATCCCTCCAGAATCGTGATCCTCATCGACCTCAACCCATGTTGAAATGGGCTCTGTTTTTTGACTGCTCACAAATTGTTTAGATAACCGCTCATGTTTTCAATCATCCGCCTCCGCCGCATCCTTGATGACGAAACGGGCTTTGAGTTTGCACACCTGCTGGGCCAGACCGGCGGACTCGACGCTGCGGAGGACTTCTTTGAAATCCTTGTAAGCGTTGGGAGCTTCGTCGATCGGGTACTGGCGGGAGTTGAAAAGGATGTCGTGGGTGTCGAAGTCGGCGTCCACGGCCTTCTGGTCGAGGGTGCGTGCAGCGGCCTTGCGGCCCATGCAGCGGCCGGCGCCGTGGTTCACACTGTAGCAGCTTTTCACGGCATCGGGCTTGGCCACCATCACCACGGAGCCATCGCGCGGATTTCCGGGCAGCAGGATCGGGTGGCCGGTCTCGGCAAACGGTGTGTCCTTCAGCGCGTGGTGACCGCCTGGAAAGGCACGTGTGGCACCTTTGCGGTGCACCCAGGAGAGCTGGTTATTCACCACCTCCTGACGTGCGATGTTGTGGCTGATGAAGTACACGAGCTGGCCTTTCGCCCCTGGCAGCACTTCCTGGAAGGCTTCAAGAACGAGGGCATTGATGAGCATGTGGTTCACGGTGGCGAAGTTGGCCCCGAGCGCCATGTCATCGAGATAGGCGTCCGCTTCGGGTGTACCGAGCGGTGCATAGACGAGCTGCTTGTCCTCAGCCGGGAACGACATTCCCCAGGTGCGGAAGAAACCCTCCAGCGCCTTGAACTGGCGCTGCGCCAGGATGTTCCCGAAACCACGAGAACCGCAGTGGCTGAGGAAGGCGACACGATTATCCTGCAGGCCGAAGACTTCGGCGGTACGGCGCATGGCAGGATCATCGGCAAGCTGCACCACCTCGCACTCACCAAAGTGGTTTCCACCCCCGTAGGAGCCGAGCTGGGTCATCTTGTTCTCAAAGCCTGGGAAGCCGTTGAAGGCGCGCATTTTGTCCAGCCGCTCGTGCAGGGTGGAGATATTTCCATCGTGGCCGACGTGCGCGCTGTCCTCGCAGCGCAGCGCCCACTCCGGCGGGATGCCGAGTGCTTCGCACACGCTTTTGCTGGCGCCCTCAGTGCACACCTGCACACCGAGATCCGCGGACACACGACGGGATTTTTTCGCCTCGCGCTGACCACGGCCTGCGCCCGTAGGCGTGCGGGCTACGATGGCTTCGATGAGCCGGCGGCGGATCGTTTTGTCCACGATCTCCTCGGCAGGAATGTCCATCTGGAGGAGCGACATGGAGCACTTGATGTCCACGCCCACCGGGCCTGGATAGATGTGCGTTGGCGAAACCATCACACAACCCACCGGCGCACCGTAACCGGCATGTGCATCGGGGTTGAGCACGAGATCGGTCACGCCCGGAGCGGAGCGCGAGTTGAGAGCCTGGTCGATGCAGGTCTGGTCAAAGCCGGAACGAATGGCTTCGGTACCGATCACGGTGATCGGTTTACCGGCGTTGTTACGCGCAGGCAGGAAGGCTTCGGCTTCGGCGGTGATGTGGAATGGGGAGTCTGGCATAATGGTGTTTTGAAAAAAGAAAGAGGTGATGAATAAGTTGGATTATAAACTGATGTGACTTTGAATGACTCCGAGCAGCTTCTGCTCGGCTTCTAAAATGTGACGTGACTGAAGTTTGAACCGGCGAATGGGAGAACCGGAACGAGTCCAGGCAAAATCACGCCATAGTGCAAGAACGGCAGGGCCGTCTGAAATACCCTGTAGGCGATTCAACAATGCCTCGCCGTACGCCGAGAGGGAGGCTTGAAACCGCAAAGCCTCATCGCAGAGGCTTTTTCTGATTTGCAGTTCGAAGGATGGCAGACCTTCCTCGCGTGCGAGCATCTCCATTCGGCGCACCCGCAGCCTGCCAGCACGCTCCTTGTCTGCACGAGTGAGAGATTTAGGCTTCAAATGTTGTGCACGAACCAGACGCACGCAATAGGAGCAAAAGCAGTCGCAATCGCTGACATAACGGTCTTTGGGGCGGGCTTCGATGTCAAAAGAGGTCTCCAAGTAAGTTCCGAAAAAGTTCGCAAACGGCGTCATCTCATCTGCCAGTGGACGGCATTCATCCGGGAGATTGTAGAAATGTGCTTCCACCCAAATTCTGGCAGCATGGCCTGCGTCCGTCACATCATGAGCCTTCATGACGGGAACAAACCCCTCACGAATGGCATTGCCGAGCCACTGCAAAAGCTTGAAGCAGCGGTTTTGGATGGAGAGCGCGAATTCAATGTCCGTTTTGGAAAGCATGGCTTGGCGTTGGTTGTGTGCGTATGCCAGCCTCTATTGCTAGCCACGTGCCAAGTGCCTGAGGCTGGGGGAGCGAGTGAGGCTGGAAGCCTTGAAAAACAAGGGAAAGAAAAGTTTTCAGCCCTTTTTCAAGACCACTTCAGCTCTTGCGCTTTGTTACAGTTTATTATCTTATTAGATACAATTTTATCTTTAATGCCATACTCCAGACCAACCATCGTCTTCGGATTCCTCGGTTCGAACCTGGACCGTGCCTCTGGTCCGGAAAGATGGTCGAAATGGCGGCCTACGGTGGCAATGTGTCAGCAGGAGGATTTGCTGATTTCACGGCTGGAACTGCTGGTGGAGCCGAAATTTTCAGAACTGGCGCGGCAGGTGAAGGCGGACATCGAGAAAGTGTCGCCGGATACGATGGTGGTGGTGCATGAGTTCCCACTGAAGGATCCGTGGGATTTTCAGGAAGTGTATGAGCGGCTCTATGACTTTGTGCGTGGCTTCAGCTTCGACACGGACAAGGCGGACTACCTGATCCATCTCACGACAGGCACGCATGTGGCGCAAATCTGCTGGTTTTTGCTGAACGAGGCGAATTTCATCCCCGCGCGACTGCTGCAGACCTCGCCCTCGCGTGAAGGCGGGCGTGATGCGAGCGCGGCGGGGCGGTATGAGATCATCGATCTCGATCTCTCGAAGTATGACCGGCTCTCCACGCGCTTTGCGCAGGAGCAGGAGCGCGCGCTGGATTTTCTGAAGAGCGGGATCGCAACGAAGAGCAAGAGCTTCAACAAGCTGATCGGCCAGATCGAACTGGTGGCGGTGAACTCCAAGGCACCCATCCTCATCATGGGGCCAACGGGTGCGGGCAAATCCATGCTGGCAGGCCGCATCTACGATCTACGCCGCGAGCGTGCGGGACTGGGTGGCAGGTTTGTCGAAGTGAACTGCGCCACGCTGAGGGGAGACCAGGCGATGTCCGCACTGTTTGGCCACAGGCGCGGGGCCTTCACGGGTGCACAGTCGGACAGGCCAGGCCTGCTCAAGGAGGCGGACAAAGGGCTGATCTTTCTGGATGAGATCGGCGAGCTGGGGCTGGACGAGCAGGCCATGCTGCTGCGTGCGCTTGAGGACAAAACCTTTCTCCCTCTGGGAAGCGACAAGGCGGTGCAGAGCGACTTCCAACTCATCGCAGGCACGAACCGCGATCTGCGTGCGCAGGTGGCTGCGGGGAAATTCCGCGATGACCTGCTGGCACGCATCAACCTGTGGACCTTCACGCTGCCCAGTCTGGCAGAAAGGCGTGAGGACATCGCAGCCAATCTCGACTTTGAGCTGGAGCGCTTTGCCAAAACGCATCGGCGTCAGGTGCGCATGAACAAAGAGGCTCGGGAGACCTTCCTTAAATTTGCCCGCAGCCCGGAGGCGAAATGGAGCGCGAACTTCCGCGACCTGAACGCGGCAGTGACGCGCATGGCCACGCTGGCACCCCGAGGCAGGATCACCGTGGAATGCGTGGAGACGGAGATGGCGCGACTGCGCGAAGGGTGGCGCGAGGTAAATGCCAACATGCCGCAGACAGGAAGCACTGTGCTCAATGAGGAGCAGAGGGCGGCGATTGATCCTTTTGACCTGGCTCAACTCGACTACGTGCTGCAGGTCTGCCGGGAGAGCAAAACGCTCTCGGATGCGGGACGAAAGCTCTTCGCCGTCTCGCGCACCAAGCGGGCGAAGATGAATGATGCCGACAGGCTCAAGAAATATCTGGCCCGCTTTAAACTGCGCTGGGATGACTTGGCGGAGTGATCACACCGCAGGCTGACGAGCACGCAGTTTCGTGATCTCGTTCTTGCTGAGCTCGCGCCACTTGCCTTTTGGGAGACTGCCGAGCTCCAGCGTGCCGATCTTCACACGCATGAGGCGGAGGACCTCGATGTTGAAGGCTTCCAGCAGGCGGCGGATGTGGCGGTTGCGGCCTTCATCCAGGATGACTTCGAGCCACATGTTTTTTTCGCCGGCACGGAGAATTTTGACCGCCTTGGCGGAGAGGTGGCCGCCTAATTCTTCATCCTCGACGCCCTTCCGGATCTGGGCGAGACGCTTTTCATCCACAGTGCCGCCGATCTGCACGTGATAGGTTTTGTCCACATGCGTGTCGGGGTTGGTGATGGCGTCCGCCCAGGTGTTGTCATTGGTGAAGAGCAGGAGGCCCTCGCTGGCCTTGTCCAGCCGGCCCACGGGGGAGAGATGCGGCAGACGGGAGCCCTCAAAGCAGGAGTACACCGTCTCGCGCCCGAGCTCGTCTGAGGCGCTGGTGACGAGGCCGCGCGGCTTGTTGAGCATGACATACACCTGCTTTGCCTGATTGATGCTGACGTCATCCATGATGATGACGTCTTTTTTGAGCACCACGGGGAATTCGGGATTCTTCCGCACGACGAGGTTCACCTTCACCTTTCCCATGCGAATCAGCTCGGTGGCGCGGCTGCGCGAGCAGAAGCCCAGCTTTGACATGGCGCGGGCGAGTCCGGTGCGGGTGGGGGGGGGCGGCTGTTGTGACATGCAGGCAGAGTTAGCGCATGCGTGACAGCTTTGCCGGTGGAATCTGCTGGTGAAGAGGCATGAACGGGCAATAACTGCGGCACCAACCTCGTTTGCCAATAACGAACCGCATGACTTCACGACGCGCAACCAAGCTGATCTTTCCCCTGCTTGCCTGCCTGCTGCTGACGTCTCACGCATCTGCAGCGACGATCGACGCGATCACCTTTGCGGCCGAACCCGGAAAGCTGTTTTTGCCGGCCAACGAAGCGTTGGATGAGCTGAAATGGCCGGTGGCCCGGAATGATAAAGGAAGAATCTCTCTGCTGAACGAAATGGAAGTGAAGGCCGGAGTACTGCGCACCCTGCCAGACGGCACCGAACTGGTGAGCACCGATCTCCTGGCCCAGGCCGGAGCGCAGGTGGCAGCACCGGATGAAGAAGGTCGTGTGAAGGTGGGTGGATTGTTTCGAGGCTTCACCTTGAAGGTCGGAGCGCAGCGGGTGGTGGTCAGCCTCAAACGACAGCAGCTCCAGGGATGGCAGGGCGACCGCCTGGTGCTGCAGACGCACATCAGCTCCGGCCGCAATGGGCGCACGCCCGCAGGTGAATTCCGCGCGGGCCCCTTCCGCACAGCGATGCATTACTCCACGCTGTACCAAAATGCGCCGATGCCCTGGAGCGTGCAGATCAACGGCAATGTCTTCATCCATGGCTTCACCAGCGTGCCTGATTACCCTGCGTCGCATGGGTGCATCCGGGTGCCGCTGACGAATGGCAACCCGGCCAAGTTTTTCTACGAGTGGGTGCTCAATGGCACGCCTGTGAGCGTCACGAAGGATTGATGCTCAGGCGCGTGGCCTCAGGTCGCGCTCGATGTCCTCACGATCGACGCGGTTGCGCGCCTTGATTTTGTGGTCCCGCTTGTTGCGGCGCTCGACGGTCATCTGGCGTTTTTTGCGCTGCTTGCGCAGTTTTGCGATCTCGTCTTCCAGCTTCAAGTAGCCCTCATACCGCTCCGCATCCAGCGTACCAGCCTCCACCGCGCCGCGGATGGCGCAGCCGGCGTCGGAGCCGTGCTTGCAGTCGCCGTATTTGCACTGGCGGGCGAGTTCGTCGATGTCGGCAAAGCGTTCGCGCAGCGTGGTCTCATTCGTCCACATCTGCACTTCCTTGATCCCGGGGTTGTCGATGATGATGCCCCCCTTGTCGAGCACGAGGAGCTCGCGTGCGGTGGTGGTGTGGCGGCCTTTGCCGGTGATCTCATTCACCTCGTCCACCCACTGCCAGTCTTCCCCGAGCAGCAGGTTGACCAGCGCGGATTTGCCCACACCGCTGGAGCCGATGATGGCCACGCTCTGGCCGCGCTTGAAGTAATCTTTCAGCACCTTGAGCCCCTTGCGTTTTTTCACGCTGGTCACATGCACGTCGGCATCGGAATTCAGCGCCCGGATCGCCTCTGCGGCCTCCTGGTTTTGTTTGTCGGGATAGAGGTCGGCCTTGTTGACCAGCACGACGGCTTTGGCACCGCTGCGAGCGATGAGCGTGAAGTAGCGCTCCATGCGGCGCAGGCTGAAATCTGGACCGGCGTCGGTCACGACGATGACTGCATTCACGTTGGCGGCGATGACCTGCTCCTCGGCGCTGAAGCCGGAGGCCTTGCGGGAAAAGCAGGTCTGGCGCGGCAGGCGGGCGCGAATGATGTTGTCGCCATCTTCGCCGCCCACTTCCAGGGCCACCCAGTCGCCCACGGCGGGCAGGTCGGCGTCGGTTTCGGCATCGTGATAAACCTTGCCGCTGAGGATGACCTCAAACTCGTCAAAGCCCTTGGCTCCGTCCTCCAGCAGCGCGCCGTAGCTGATCTTGTTGTCACGGATGAGGCGCGCGGGCTTCCAGCCCTGGGCATGGTAGGGCTCAAAATGCTTCGCAAAGAAGTCATTCCAGCCGAGGTCGATGAGGCTTAGCGACGCCATTGGTACATCCAGCGTTCAGAGATGACCTTCTTTTCGTCCTTCAGCTCCATCATGATTTCCAGCAGGTTGGAGGCCTCGGGAATGTCGAGCTTGAAGAAGGCGCGCCAGCCGCCGGTCTCGTTGTTGCGCATCACACGCTTGTCCAGCACCTTGCCTTCGCCGCCGCTGAGCACCACGTCGATGTCGGGCGTCCAATCCTTGGGCTTGCCTGCGCCGGTTTCACCGCCCTTGGCAAAGTCGATCACGTAGAGGTGGTCGTCGGAATCCATGACAAAGCCACGGCGGGAGCTGATGACTTTGCACAGCGTGCCGGGCTCGTGCTGATCCAGCCAGCTCAGCTTGTACTCCACCTTGAGCGGCTCCTGGGGAGTGGCTGGCAGGTGGTCGGGCTTCCACATGGCCACGATGTTGTCCCAGGTCTCCTCGCCGCTGGAGAGCTCCACCAGCGTCACCGCACCTTTGCCAAAGCCGCTGACGGGCTGCACCCACACTGCCGGACGGCGGTGGTAGTTGGCCTCCAGATCCTGGAAGTTGTTGAAGTCACGATCACGCTCAGCCAGGCCAAAGCCCTTCAGGTTTCCCGTTTCGAAAATGCTCAGGCGCATGTCGCGGCTGACATCCAGCGGACGCCAGATGCTGGGGCCGCCCTCGATCTCGATCTGCAGGCCGTCCGAATCATGCACCTCAGGGCGGAAGTCATAGGGCTTGGGGTGTGAGTTTTCGCCAAACCAGAACATGCTGGAGAATGGGGCGATGCCGAGCATCTTGACCGCTTTGCGCAGGTGCAGAGTAGCCTTGATCTTCATCTCGGTGCTGACGCCCGGGGTGGACTCAAACTCATACGCGCCCGTGACGCTGGGGCCATTCAGCAGGGCCAGCAGCTTGAAGGACTTTTCCCCCGGCTTGGACTGCTGGAACCAGAAGTGGGTGAAATCGGGAAACTCCTCGGGCTCACCGCCGATGGTATTGACCGCCACACCACGCGCGGAAATGCCGTAGCCGAGCTCTGTGGTCACCGCACGGTAGTAGCTGGCCCCCATGAAAACCATGAACTCAAAAGGATGCTTCACAAGAGAGTCAGGCGCCAGCACACGGAAGCCGGCATAGCCCACTGGATTTTTGGCGCCGGCAGGTACTTTGAGCTCGCCGTAGTCGAAGTGGCTGCCGTCAAAGGGCACGCCTGAGGTCCTGGCATCCTGGATGTTGTAAAACACGACCGGCTTCTTGAACATCCAGCCGGGATGAAAGAACTCCACGCGGAAGACATCTCCCTGATCGGCAAAGAGCGCCTTGTCACGGCGAAAGCGGATCTGCCGGTGACCGTCATACTTCAGCCCTTCAAAAAAGGGATCCAGCTGCTGCGTGGGCGCCTGATAGGGCTGCAGGGCCAGCTGAGCGGCCACTTTTTCGAGATCGGCAAAGCCTTTGACCGATTCCAGGGCGACCTGGGCCGGACTCGATGATGCAGCTAGGATCAGGGCGGCAAACGGGAAGATGAATTTCATGCGGGAGGGGTGTGCTAGGATGCAGCACACAGGATGCCAGTCAACCTGTGTAGCAGGAAGGTCTTGCCAAAGCCCCGGCCAGTCCTGCATCTTTGCGGCATGTCCTCCGCCGCCCAAGTGAAGCTGCTGCCAGTCATTCTTTTCAACGCCGCCTACATGCTCGCCGCCGTTGTGGGAGCCGTGGTTCAAGGCAACCGTGAGTTCATTTTTTACATCGTGGTCATGCTTGTGCTGATCAGCGTCATCGGTGCCGTCCACCGCAGCGTGAGGCTGACCACTCCCCTGCTTTGGGCCTTTTCGCTGTGGGGTCTGGCCCACATGGCCGGGGGCCTGTGCCCCCTGCCCTCCGGCTGGCCCTACAATGGCGACAATGAGGTGCTCTACAGTGCGTGGCTCATCCCCGACCTGCTGAAGTACGACCAGATCGTACACGCCTACGGCTTTGGCATCACGACCTGGGCCTGCTGGCATATTTTGAGCCATGCGCTGCGGCAGCCAGATGGCGGGGCTGTGCGCCCCACGTTTGGCATCCTCACTCTCTGCGCGGCGGCGGGCATGGGCTTTGGCGCGCTGAATGAAGTGATCGAGTTCATCGCGGTGCTGACGATTCCCAACACCAATGTCGGCGGCTATGAAAACACGGGCTGGGACCTGGTTTCAAACTTGGTAGGGGCCACGATCGCGGTGGTGATCATCCGCCGCCGCTGCCGGGTCAGCCGCTGATCTTGAGCCCGCGAAACTCCAGCGCCCCGGCTTTTTCTCCCTCAGGACCGCCAGACTCGCCACCGAGGCCAAAGGTCAGCTTTTCCTCGGCAATGCAGGGATGGCTGGCTGAGATCGTCTTACCATCGACCGTGGCGGTGATGCTTTCGCCTTTGAACACGACTTTCACCTGATGCCACACGCCAGCAGCCAGAACATTGGGCTGCTTCAGCAGCTCGGTGCTCTCGCCTTTCTTCGGATGCGCCAGGATGCGCAGCTCACGGATGCTCATGACCAGGTGCACGATGTGCCCTCGCTCCTGGGCGCCGTTGAAAATGATGCCGGCAAACTGGGCCTTTCCCTCCAGTCGGAACTCGCACTCAACGACGCCATCCTTGAGCGGAAATTTGCGCACCTTCAGCGGTCCATGACGGCGCGGCCCTGATTCAAAACCACGCAGGATGCCATCCTTGGCCGTCCAGGTGCCCAGGCCCCAGTACCAGTCTTTGGACAGGCCGTCAGCAAAGCTCTCTTCGAGCAAAATCTTCACTTCGGCCCCCTGGAGCTGAATGCCCAGCAAAAGCAGCAACCACACGAGCTGCCTCATGGCTTGGTCTCTCCGCTGATCTTGAGATTGCGCACCTTCACGGATTTACCGGCTGCGAGCCAGCTCTGGCGCTTGGGCGTGGCCAGAAAGGCATGCTGCGCCTTGAGCTCCTGGCCGTCGAGATTGGCGGCCATCTGGTCGCCCCGCCACTCGACGCGCAGCTTGTGCCATTCGTTGGGCTTCACGGTCAGCGGCAGCTTGGCGATGGTGTGAGAGGGCTTCGCGGAATCTTCGGCAATGCTCAAACTCGTGGCATTGACGACCACACGGCCCACATGCTTGTCTGAATCACAGCCGACAAGGAAACTGCCCGGACCTTCGATGAGAAACTCCACCTCGATGGTGGCGCTGGCGAGCCCCACCTTGTGATGAAGCACGGGAATGTGCTTCTGCTCCGGCAGGTCCAGCACGCTGAGCACTCCGCCTTCGGCTGTCCATTTGCCTTTGGCGACGCTGAAACTCGCGTCCAGCGGGCCTTTGAAATCAGGCGCGGCCAAAACGGGCAGCACGTGGTCGTTCAGCAGAGGTTTGGAGTCTTCCGCGAGAGCAGCAGATGAAACGAGCAGACCCAGGGAGGCGGCGAAAAGATGGCGGAGGTTCATGGTGTGATGGTTTAAGAGGCAACGCCGTTCACAATGTTTTCTAACGGCTCATTGCGCACAGCCGCCAATGCGATGCGTGCGGAGGTGCTGCGCATCTCGATTTTGCTCTCCACGCTACAAAAGGCGGCATGGCAGGTGGCGATGAGGTTGGGGGCCGCAGCCTCCTCCTTGGTGCGCAGAGGCTCGTCTTCGATCACATCCAGCCCGGCACCGGCGATGCGGCCCTCGTTGAGCGCCGCGAGAATGGCGGTCTTTTTGATGATGGCGCCACGTGCGGTGTTAACGACAAAGGAGCCGGGTTTCAGCAAGGCCAGCTCGCGCTCAGAAATCAGGTGCCGCGTTTCCTCACTCAGCGGGCAGTGCAGCGAGAGCACATCGGTCTGCGAGAGGAGTTCATCCAGGCTGCGACAACGGGTGATGCCGACGGCTTTGTCAGCGCCATTCGGGAGGTAGGGGTCATGGAATATAACGCGAAAGCCGAGCGCCTTGGCGCGCAACGCCGTGGCGGTGCCGATACGGCCCAGGCCGACGATGCCGAAGGTGAGAGTGCTCAGGCGGCGAAGCTTTGGCGTGACGCGGATGTTCCAGCCGAGCTGCTTGGCCTCGGCATCCAGCGGCAGGATCTGCCGGCAAAGGGCCATGGCAAGCGCGATGGCGTGGTCTGCCACCTCCTCGGTGCCGTAGTCAGGCACATTGCACACGGCGATGCCGCGCTCGCGTGCTGCGTTCACGTCCACGCTGTCAAAGCCCACGCCATTGCGGATGATCGCGCGACAGTTCTTCAGCCGGGCGATGCCTTTGGCGGTGAGCGGCATGTTGTGCCAGATGATGATGGCATTAGCGCCGCAGACCTCATCGGTCAAATCGGCGTCAGTTTCGCAGAGCGTGCGGGTGACGCGTGCGGCACCGCCGATGATCTGGCGTTCGATGTTGGATTCAGGATCACCTTGTGGAGAGGTGGTCCAGTCGATGATGGCGATGTGAGGTTGGGACATGTGAAAATGCAGTGAGAACCTATGTGAGAATATCTTTGATGACGTGTCCATGCACGTCGGTAAGTCGGCGATTGATGCCATTGTTGTAAAAGCTGAGCTTCTCGTGGTCGATGCCCAGCAGATGCAATGCGGTGGCGTGCAGATCGTAGCAGTAGGCGGGGTTTTCTGCGGCCTTGGAGCCGAGATCATCCGTGCTGCCGTAGGCGGTGCCGCCCAGGATGCCGCCGCCGGCCATCCAGGCGGTGAAGGCGCCGGGATTGTGGTCGCGCCCCTTCCCCTGCGCGGCAGGCTGACGACCAAACTCGCTGGTGCATATGACGAGGGTGCTGTCCAGCATGCCGCGAGATTTGAGATCACGCAGCAAGGCTGCGGCGCCGGAGTCGAGCACCTGGCCCCAGTAGCCGTGGTCGCGCACGAGGTCTTCGTGGCTGTCCCAGTTCGGGCGGATTTTTTTGGCCGTGGTGTTTTCTGCGCCGCAGTAGATCTGCACGAAGCGCACACCGCGCTCAACGAGGCGGCGGGCGAGAAGACACTGGCGGCCAAAGGGGCCGATGTCTTCGTGATCGAGCTGGTAGAGCTGCTTGGTGACGTCCGTTTCGCCGCGCAGGTCGGTGACTTCGGGAGCGCTGAGCTGCAGGCGTGCCGCGAGTTCATACGCAGCGATGCGGGCTTCGAGTTCCGTGTTGCCCGCACGTTCGGCGGCGTGGGCGCGATTGAGGAATTGCAGAAAATCGCGGCTGGTCTGCTCGGTGTCGCCACGCAGTTGCGCGAAGCTTTTGGGCGGAAACAGATCGGCGATGGGCGGCTTTTCGGCATCGGTCTGCAAGGTCGTGCCCTGATGCACGGCAGGGAGAAAACCCGCGCCCCAGTTGATCACGCCCCCGGGCGGCAGGCCGCGCTGATCAGGCAGCACCACAAAGGCGGGCAGGTTTTCGCTTTCGCTGCCGAGGCCATAGGTGACCCACGCGCCCATGCTGGGGAAGCCGGGGAGGATGAAGCCGGTATTGGCCATGAACATCGCAGGTCCATGCAGCGCGCTTTTGCTCTGCATGGAATGAATGAAGGCCATGTCATCGACACAGGTCGCGAGCTGCGGGAAGAGATCGCTGATCCAGCGCCCGCACTGCCCGCGCTGCCGGAAAGGCCAGTAGCTGCCCTGGCAGTTGCCCGGCTTGGAGGCGAAGAACTGCATCTTGCCATCGGGATCGAAGGGCTTGCCGCTGCGCTTAGCCAGCTCCGGCTTGTAGTCCCAGGTATCCACATGGCTCAGACCGCCGGGGCAGAAAATCTGAATCACAGCACGTGCCTTTGCAGGCAAGGGAGGCTGCTTGGCGGAGAGCGGATTTGTCACGCCCCGAGCGTCCCGCTCGAGCAAGGAAACGAGGGCGATGCTGCCGAAACCGCCGCCGATTTTCTGAAGGAAATCGCGGCGTGAGGGGCCTGTGAAGTGAGTACTCATAGGGAAGTTAGCGAATCCAAATGCCTTTTCCGGAGCCTCCCTGCGGCGTGGTCTTGGGATAGTCGGGATTGGGCTTCAGCTCGATGACTTTGACGACCTCATCGATGGGCAAATCGGCCTTTGCCTCCTGCCAGCGAACGCCGGAGACGCTCAGATTGCGCACCGTGCAGCTGAGATCGGGGGAGAAGATTTCGGTCCAGGTGGCCGGGTCGTCCGCCTTACGTTTGTAGGTCTGCGATTTGGGGCCGAGTTCGATGAGGCGGAAATCCGCTGCGAGCGGGAAGTTGAGCTTCACGCCGCGGACGCTCAGGCTGTCAGTGTTGGCGTGGACCTGGATGCTGCCAGGACGTTTGAAGCTGAGGTTTTCGAAGACGATACAGCGCAGCGTGCCGATGCCTGCGCTGGCGTCTTTGTCGCGTCCGATTTCGAGATTCGGCTGATCGTAGAGCTTGAAGTCACGGATGCCGGCAACGTTGCGCACAGTGATGTCGTGGATGGGGCAGTCGAGTGTGGAGCCATCACTAAAGCGCTTCACGCCGGGAAGCAGGCGGATGGAATTTGCCGACGGCACGCCATCAGGCGAGCCATGGATCTCTTCGATGACGATGTGATGAATGGCCCCAAAGCTGGGCGCGTAGTTTTTCCATTCCCAGGCGTTCAGAGCGACGGTGTCATCATGTGAAACGCCGCTCACGCGACGGATGAGCCCTTGGCTGGCCGGGGCGTTTACATGCACTCCGTCACGCCCGTGACGATCCAGCGTGACGCCATCAACGGTGAAATCAGTGACGTTGGCCAGATGCACCGCGAAGGCCCGGCTCTGGCGCACGGTGATATTGCGAACGGTCACATGACGCACGTTGTGAAGAAGAATGACGCCATGCGTCCCAGGCACAGGATCTTTCTTTAACGATGCGCCACGTTGGTTGCCGTTGCCGTCCTTTATGCCATTGGCCAGCGTCGTCCAAATGCCGCCTTCGATGCTGATGCCGGTGTCGGGCTTGGTGTCTTCAGGCACAGGCTGGTCCGCAAAACCGACCATATGCTCATTGCGCACCATGCAGGTATTGGTGCCGGGTTTCAGCCGGATCTCGGCGTCTGGATCTGCCGTGAGCTTCTGACCGGACTTCAGGATGATCGGCCCATCGAGGTAGTAGGGCTGATCGCGCTTCGGCAGATGGACTGTGTTGTCTTTGTCGAGAGCAGTCTGAATGGCGGCGTTCCAGATGTTTCCCTGCACTTTGCGTGTCAGGGGTTTTCCCGCTGCATCAGGCCAGATTTCAGTCCAGACCGATGCATGCGCCAGTGATGGATCGACCTCCGCGGCAGAGAGCGATGCAAGCAGGCCTAATAAAAATGGAATGATTGGTTTGATCATGGGAGCAAGTTCGGCCTGCATCAGTCGAGGTAAACAAACTCATTCGCATTGATGAGCATGCGGCAGAGGGCAAAGAGCCCCTGCTCGGCGACGAGATGGGTGGCGGCGCTTTGTTCTTCAGCCTTCGGCTCTCTTTGAAAGCAGAGAAGGAAGGCCCGCCGGATGGCGGCTGCACGTGAGTCGGTTTCGTTTTCGATGCGGGAGACAAGGTTCGCGGCCTGCTGCAGCATGAATTCGTTGTTGCTCAACGTGAGCGCCTGCAGCGCTGTGGTGGTTTGTGCACGGGCCGGTGTGAGATTGGCGGGATCAGGGCAGTCGAGCGTGGACATGAACTGATGCGGCGTGGTGCGCACCACGAAGCGGTAGATGCTGCGGCGCAGCAGCTCGGGCCTGTCAGGCGTGATGTAGTCGTAGATGGGAGCGTAGGCCTCGGTGAAATTGAAATCACGGTAGCCGGGGCCGCCCATGGCGGGGTTCAAGGTGCCTGCGACACTCAGCACGGCGTCGTGCACGGACTCGGCATCCAGGCGGCGCGGGTTCTGCCGCCAGAGCAGGCGGTTTTGGGCATCCAGACGATTTGCCGTTTCATCGGGCAAAGCGGACTGCTGCCGATAGGCGGCGCTCATGACGATGAGCTTGTGCAGGTGCTTCAACGACCAGCCGCTCTGCAGCAGCTCACTGGCCAGCCAGTCGAGCAGTTCAGGGTGCGAAGGCCTGTCGCCGCCGAGACCGAAGTCACTGGGAGTGCTGACGATGCCCTGTCCGAAATGATGATGCCAGAGCCGGTTTACGAGCACACGGCTGGTGAGCGGATTGGCCGGATGGGTGATCCACTCTGCCAGCAGGCGGCGGCGCTGGCCCTCGGGCGTTTCATTTGTGCCGAAATCCATGCTGGCATGGCGTGCCCAGGCAAATGCCCCGGGCTGCACCTGCTGCTGCGGATCTTCAGGATTGCCCCGCCGCTGCACCCTGACCAGAGGCGGCTGTGCTTCGCTCACGACGGCATAGACTTTGGCCGGATCTGCCTGCGCTTTAAGTCCTGCGTCGAGCCTGGCGGCTTGAGCCCGCAATTGCTTCAGCTTTTCCTGATCAGCAGCCGTGAGCGTGCTGTGCTCCACCTCGGGCACCAGCCGTGCAGCGCCCAAAAACAGCAGGTCGCTGCCGATGCCGTCGCCGCCATCTGTGGCAATAAGGGTGAGCGTTTTCGCCGCCGCCGGAATGGCGATGTCCAAATGCGTGAACTCATCTTTGCGCATCTTGAGCTTCTGAAACTTGCGCTCCGCATCGACAAAGACGGTGAAGTCCGCACGCGAGGCCGCAGCACCGGCATCCGCACCAAAGCCTAGCGCCGCCGTCAAACGCATGTCCCCCAGGCCGCTGCTCCGACGGATTTTCACGAGGTCAAAGGTGATTCCGCTGTTTGCATGCAGCCCGAGAATGGAATGATCTTTCTCTGCGTAATCAACGCCACCGATTTTGGTGCTGCGCTGCGCATTCAGCGGGCCGTTGCGAATGGCATCCCACGTATGTCCGCTGGTGGCTGGCAGTCCTTTGACCTCCTGCTTGGCGGCCACGGGCACAGGGTTCCGGCCATCGGGAACAAAGACCCAGGAGACAAAACGGTCTGCATCTGCCACCTCCGCAGGCCACTCGATGCGCTGCGGTCTGTTCGTCTGGATGTCGCGATGATAGCCGAGCTTTCCCGTCGTGAGACTTCCTGTTCTCAGGTCGATGCCACGGCCTTTGACACCCCCGCCCGCCATGCCGGCAAGATCCAGCCCCTCCCCTGCCAGCTTTGCGATCTGGGCACGTGTCTGCGCCAGCTCCTTGTTCAGACGCGCTTTTTCCTCAGCCACGTGTTTAGCCTCCGCCGCGTCCACCTCGCGGTCTCCGCGCTTCACTCCGGCAAACACAGCCCACAGCCGGTAATATTCCTCCTGCGTGACGGGGTCTAGCTTGTGATCATGGCAGCGCGCGCAGTTGATGGTGATGCCCATCGTCGAGGTGATGACCTGCGTGACCATGTCATCCAGATCGCCTGCACGGGCGGCACGCCTGAGCATCTCGCTCTTCGTTTCCACCTGCCCCACAAAGTCCCACGGCCCGGCGGCGAGGAACCCGGTGGCGATGACGGCCTTGGTATCATTTGGCGCGATCACGTCTCCCGAAATCTGCTCGCGGATGAACTGGTCGTAAGGCTTGTCGGCATTGAGAGACTCGATGACGTAGTCGCGATAGCGCCACGCATTGGGCCGCAGCTGGTCGCGCTCAAAGCCGTGCGTGTCGGCATAGTGGGCGATGTCCAGCCAATGCCGCGCCCAGCGCTCGCCGTAGTGCTGGGAGCGCAGCAGCTCATCCACCAGCTTTTCATAGGCATTGGGGTCGGCATCTTTCACAAACTGCTCCACACGCTCCGGCGCAGGTGGCAGACCGAGCAGGTCAAAGCTCAGGCGGCGGATGAGCGTGCGACGATCCGCCTGCGGCGACATCTTGAGTCCTTTTGTCGCAAGCTTTGCCGTGATCAGCGAATCGATCGTGTCGTCCTTGGACGCGCGCCTGACAGGCTGCACCGCCCAGTGCTGCAGGCGCCTGTCAGTGGCGGCATCTTTGTCAGCAGCATTCTCAGGCCAGACCGCGCCTGATTGAATCCAGTCCTTCACCTGCTGAATCTGCGCCGGTGAAAGCGGCTCGCCCTTGGGGGGCATCCGCTCATCATCCTGCGTCGAGACGATGCGCTGATACAGCAGGCTTTTGCCAGCATCTCCCGCCTGGATGGCAGCACCGTCATGGCCTCCTTTGAAGGCGAAGATTTTGGCATCGAGGCGCAGCTCTCCCTTCTGCTTCTTTGCGCCATGACACTCGACGCAGCGCCGCTCCAGCAGCGGGCGGATGTCCTGATCGAAATCAACGGCCCGCACAGATGCAGCCGCCATGAGGATGAAGAGCGTCGTTTTCATCGTTTGGCTTTCGTCTTGGCGCCCGTCAGGTCGCGCGCTGCTTCGTCCATGTGGTGTTTCATCGCTTCGGCGGCCGCACCGGCATCATGCGCCGCCACCGCATTCAGGATGGCGGCGTGGTGGTCGATGGCCCGCTGCCTGCCCACGTTCCCAATCGTCACCCGGCGGCTCTCACGCCCCAGATCAGCCAGAGATTCCAGCATGAGCTTCAGGATCTCATTTCCTGCAATGCGGGCCAGCGTGCGATGAAAGTCGATGTCCGCCTCCACCTCTTCGTCATGGGTCTCCGCCGCCACGAGCCGCTCGTGCACGGTGCGCAGCTGCTTCACATCAGCGGCCCTGGCTTTCAGCGCAGCCTGTCGTGCGATCTCGGGCTCGATCACTGCTCGCGCCTCGATCAGTTGCCGCAGTCTCTCAGCCGCCTCCGGCAGCAAAATGGCCACGGAGCTGCTCAGCGGCTTGTGCAGACGGTTCACAGCCCGGATGCCGCTGCCATGGCGGATCTCCAGCAGTCCTTGCAGTTCCAGACGTTTGGTGGCCTCCCGCAGCACCGTGCGGCTCACGCCCAGGCTCTCGGCCATCTGCCTCTCCGGCGGCAGCCTGCCGTCGCCGGAGCCGGCTTCATCCCGCAGCTGAAGCGCCAGCCGTGTACACACCTGCTCAACGAGCGAGGGGGAGGATTTGAGAGGAGCTATGGTCATCGTATTGGTAGGAGGTCATACCAATTACGCCACCTCTGAAAAACTCTTTCGTGTCTCTTTTCCGCCTCCCCGGCATTCTCGCGCTCGCAGCACTTGAAACTTGAGCCTCCCCCCAAACGCGGGAAATTGCCCGGTCCCACCTCCAGCCGCGCCGCATGCCCTTCCGTGACACCCTGCTCAATCTCGCCATCACCTTTGTGCTGGTGCTGATCATCGTGCTCGTGGCTGTGCTGCTGAAACAAAACCACCCGCCGCCAGCGCAGGCGCTGCCAGTGGCTGTGGCCCATGTGCCAGGAGGGCAGGCTCAGACTGATCCCACACGTGCTCCGCTGCCGGAGTTCAGGATCTTCCCCAAGGCCCGCCTCATTGAAAGCCGCGCCAACGAGGCCGACACGCTGCGCATCAAGGTCAGCGACACCGAGGACGAGCACATCTTCGTGCTTTACTACGTCGATGCGCTGGATGCCTCCCTGACCCACCCGCAGCGTGTGCAGGATCAGGCGCGCTACTTTGGCGTGAGCAGCCAGCGTGTCATTGAGGAAGGGCAGCGCGCAGTGCATTATGTGACGCAGCTGCTCAAAGACCACACCTTCACCGTGATGACACGCTGGGAGGAGGTGCCCGGCCTCAGCCGCTACTATGCCCTGATCATCGTGGAGATCAGCCCCGGCAAACAGGTCTACCTGGCAGACCTGCTGGTGCAGCAGGGCTACGCCCGCGTGGCTGGCGTAACCTCCAGCCTCCCGGGAGATGCCCGCTCCATCAATGACTACGCCCTGGAGCTCCAGGGACTGCGACGGCAGGCACAGCAGGGCAAGGCGGGCATCTGGGCCGCGTCCAAGCTTTGAAACAGCCGCCTCACAGGTGCAAAACTCTGGCATTGATGAATCATCATACGTTGATACGATGACTTCACCTTGGCCTCCGTCCTCAAATCTCTCAGCCTCATCGCCGACCCCACCCGGGTGCGGCTGCTGCTGCTGCTCAAGCAGGAGGAGCTGAGTGTGGCGGAGCTGCAGGAGGTGCTCTCCCTGCCGCAGTCCAACATCTCCGCACAGCTGGCCAAGCTCAAGACGGCTGGACTGGTCAGCGACCGCCGCAGTGGCAAGAACCGGCTCTACCAGCTGGACCAGCCCGGCACCAAAGACCAGCCCACGCATGAGCACTTCCTAGCCCTGCTGGAGGCTGCCGGCGCTGAACTGCGCGAGGTGGCCAAGGATGCCGACGCGCTGCAGATCGTGCTGCGCAAGCGCGCCCAGACGGCCAAGGCCTACTTTGACGCACTGGCCGGGAAGTTTGGCCGCCACTACATCCCCGGCCGCTCATGGAAGGGCCTGGGTGAGACGCTGCTCAAGCTCATGCCGCCGCTGGTCATCGCCGACCTGGGCGCTGGCGAGGGCACCCTTTCCCAGCTTCTGGCGGAGCGCGCCAAAAAAGTGATCGCCGTGGACAGCAGTGAAAAGATGGTGGCTTACGGTGCGGAGCTGGCGCAGAAGCACGGCTTTGCAAACCTCGAATTCCGCCTCGGGGACATCGAGGCACCGCCCATCCCGCCGCTGAGCGTGGACCTCGTTTTCCTCAGCCAGGCACTGCACCACGCGCAGAATCCGGAAAAGGCGCTCAAAGCAGCCCATGGCATCCTGCGGCCCGGCGGTCGCATCGTGGTGCTGGATCTGCTGAAGCACCAGTTTGAGCAGGCGCGCGAGCTGTATGCCGACGTGTGGCTGGGCTTCTCCGAGAGCGATCTGCATGAGATGCTCGCCAAGGCGGGCTTCAAAAAGATCGAGACCAGCGTGGTGCACCGGGAGAGCAAGAGCCCGCACTTTCAGACCGTGCTGGCGCTCGCAGAAAAGGAAAACCGCCTCACTGCTTCGGGGCACTGGATGGGGTCTTAACCCTTGGTGCGGGCACCGTCAGTCCGTTTTGCAGCAGCGTAAGGCCATTGATCTGTTTGTCATCATCTCGGGTGAAGACGAGCGCCGCCTGCACCACATCGTATTCGAAGCGGTCGGCCTCCGTTTCAAAAACAGGCGCGGCAGGCTGGCCTTCCATCTGGGCGAAAAGCGTGCGCCCCTTGACTGAGACGGTGAGCTTTTGCATCCCCATCAGCGCGTACTCGCCTGCATAGGGCTGCAAGGCCTTGGCAGAGCCCAGCTTGTAGTCCGGCGGCGGTTTGGCACTGAGCTTTGCGGTGATCTCATTACCATTTTGAAAAAGGGTCACCGACCGGATGGCGCCCTCGGCGCGGTTAAAGCCGACCTCAGCCGCCACCTCTTTCATAAAAAAGCGGTCGGGGCCCTTGGCAAAAAGCCGCAGAAACATCTGCCCGGTCAGCTTTAGGTAGAGGTTTCCACCGTCGAGCTTCACGATGAAGCTCGAGTTGCGATCAAGTTCATAAAGCCCGGGGTACTGTTTCAGCATCTCCGCCGGCAGGGAGGTCTCTTTCTGCGTCGCCGGATCGAACGGTTTGACGGTGGTGGTGCCCGCAATCACCTCGCTGCCTCCCAGCGCGTTGCTGTTGATCAAGACCACACGCACGATGCCGCTGGCCGGTATCACCTGCAGCCCTGAGCAAAAACCTCCGGTGCCACCGTCATGGTGGAGCGTGGCATCGCCATCAAACTTTCCCAGCAGCACCCCCAGGCCGATCTGCCCACCCATGGAGGGCGCATCTGCCTGCGGCTTCAAAGCCAGTGCAAAGGCCTCCTTCAAAGGAGTCTGGTCAGGATGGAGCAGCGCCTCGCCAAATTTCATGAGGTCTGCCGCCGTGCTGCGCAGCGCGCCACACCCGGCCAGCGCGGCCATGTGCCAGGGCTTGGTTGCCTTTGCTCCATCATGTGGCATGGCGCGCGGCAGCCTGGCCTCAGGCTGCGGCGCCGTGTCCTTCATTCCCAGCGGCAGGCATATTTTCTCCACCACAGCCTTGTCCCATGACGTCTGGCATACCCCGCCCAGCAGATGCCCCAGCAGCCCCATGCCGAGGTTTGAGTAGCCAAAGGCGAAAGGGCTTTCCCCCTCCAGCTTTGCGGTGGCGAGATAGCTCCACAGCAGCTTCTCATCATAATTCGCATACGGGTCATCCTCCGCCATACCGGCGATGGCATTCTCCGGCAGGCATGGCAGCCCGCTGGTGTGGGTGGCCAGCTGCCTCAGCGTGATGGCTGCCACGCGTGGATCAGCAAACTTCACCTTCCCAGCCAGCATACCGCCGATGGTGGTGTCCAAAGTCACCTTTTTTTCCACCACAGCCTGGGCCAGCAGCAGCCCGGTAAAGACCTTGGTGATCGAGCCTATCTCAAAGACAATCTGCTCCGGCTTTGCCTCTCCGGCCTCCGGGGCTTTGCCGGCCATCGCATAGCTCACCTGGCCGCCGATGAGCTCCCCGGTGACAATGCAGCCAGCCGGGAGCAGCTTTTGCCTTCGCGCCGCCGCCTCGGCCAGAGTACCGGCCTGGGCCCATGAAACGGCTAGCAGCAGACAGGGCAGCATTCGGACGATTGTTTTCATTTCCATAAGGCTACAAAACTCCGCAGCAATCAGCAAGGCGTCTCGTTGACGTGGCGCGCTTTCCCGCCTCCTATGCCCTTCTTGTGAGAGACACCCTGGAAGACATCGAAAACTTCGTCATCGACGTGGTGATCAACAACCGCCGTGGCATCCGCGCATCGCTGCTGCGGGTCGTTTTCCGTGGTCTCTCGGGCATTTATTCCGCCGTCGTACGCACGCGGCTCTATCTTTACCGCCACCGCTATATCCATGACCACCACCTGGGGGTGCCTGTCATCAGCGTGGGAAACCTGACCACCGGCGGCACCGGCAAGACCCCCGTGGTGGAGATGCTCTCCAAGGCCCTGCACGAGCACGGCCGCAGGGTCTGCATCCTGAGCCGGGGCTACAAAAGCAAGCGGCAGAAAAAGCTCCCCTTCACCAAAAAACTGGCCTCACGTCTGGGCCTCATCCCCAAGCCCGCAGAGCCTCCGCCGCGCATCGTCTCCGATGGTGAAAAGGTGCTTCTCGACTCCCACAATGCCGGAGACGAGCCTTTCATGCTGGCCAAGAACTGCCCCGGCATCCCCGTGGTGGTGGACAAAAACCGCGTGAAAGCCGGAGCCTTCGCCATCCAGCATTTTGGCGCGGACGTGCTCGTGCTCGACGACGGCCTGCAGTACCTCAAGCTCAAGCACCGGCACGACATTGTGCTGATCGACAAAACGGCCGCCTTTGGCGTAAACGGCTACATGCTGCCGCGCGGCACCCTGCGCGAGCCCCCCCGCAGCCTGCGCCGCGCCAGCTACATCTTTATCACCAAATCTGACGGGGACAGCGAGGATGTGGTGAAGCAGATCCGCCGCTACAACCGCGCCGCCGAGATCATCGAGTGCCGCCACCGCGCGATGCACTTTGAAAACATCCACACCGGCGAGCGCATCCCCATCGACGGCCTGCGGGACAAGTTTGTCGGCGCACTTTCGGGGATCGCCGTGCCGGAGAGCTTTGAAAACGGCCTGCGCAAGCTGGGGGCCAAGGTGGAGGTGACCGCCCGCTTTGCGGACCATCACCGCTTTCGCGGCCCTGAGCTGAAGCAGTTCATCGAGCGCTGCTCCCGGCGGGATGTGCACTGCATGGTCACCACCGAGAAGGATTACGTGCGCTTTTCCAAGCTGCCGGAGTCTGACATCCCCTTCTACTTCATGCGCGTGGAGATCGAGATCATCCGCGGCCGCGATGTCTTTGAAAAAATGGTGCGCCTCATCGCCGAGCCGCGCCGCGTGCCTGCGGGCGTGCTGCCTGCGGATTTCATGGAGGCATCCTGATGAGCGCTGAAAATCCAGCCATGGCCGCCGTGCATCTGCACAAGTTGAGCACCGCCGGTGGCGCGGCTGAAGTGGACGATGTGACCGCCCGTGAAGAGCCGCTGGAAATCCGCGTGGAGGGCCGCTCCGTGGCCGTGGTGATGCGCACGCCGGGGCACGACGAGGAACTGGCGTGCGGCTTCCTCGTGAGCGAGGGCGTGGTGAAAAACCCGCGTGACATCCTCGAGGTCTCCCAATGCCCCAGCGTGAACAACAAGCATGGCAACATCGTGGATGTGCTGCTGGGCGGCGCAGTGGTGAACTGGGACTCCCTCACCCGCCATGTCTTCAGCGCCTCAAGCTGCGGGCTGTGCGGCAAGACCAGCATCGAAAGCGTGTTCCAGCAGTTCCCTTCCGTGAATGGAGACTGGCAGGTGGAGCCAAAGCTCATCGCCAGCCTGCCCGACAAGCTGCGTGCGGCTCAGGAAACGTTTTCAAAGACCGGCGGCCTGCATGCCAGCGGCCTTTTTGATCTGGAGGGCCGCCTCATCGTGCTGCGCGAGGACGTGGGCCGCCACAATGCGCTGGACAAGATCCTCGGCTACGCGCTCCAGCGCGGCATGCTGCCGCTGGACCGCCACATCCTGCTGGTGAGCGGGCGCGTGTCCTTTGAGATCATCCAGAAGGCGCTTGCCGCGCGCATTCCCCTGCTCGCCGCCATCTCCGCCCCGAGCAGCCTGGCGGTGGATTTTGCCCATGAGGCGGGCCAGACACTCGTGGGCTTTCTCCGTGGAGAAACCATGAATGTTTACACGCATCCGCAGCGTGTGAAGATGGCACCATGAAAAAAGCGAATCCCATTGTCCTGATCATCTGGGGAGCACTGTGCAGCTCGCTCTGCCTGTATGCCGTGATGCTGAGTTCGATGACTTTCGCGCCATCCAAGAGCGCCCCCGGTGCCATGGGGCAGGTCATCGCCCTCATCGCCGGAAGTGCCACGGTCCTGAGTTTTTTGCTGCGCAGGCTTCTGCTCGGCGGCTTCACCTCGGGTGCGCTCAATCCTGACGATCCGGAGCAGCGGGGCCGCTTCATCGCGGGTCATGTCGTGGTCTTTGCCTTGAGCGAAGGCATCGGCGTGCTGGGGCTTGTCAACGGCCTCCTCTCCAATGGACAGGGCGGCTCATGGCTGCCTTACCTTGGGCTCTCGCTCGCCCTCATGCTGCTGCACATCCCGCTGCCATTCCGTTTCAAACCTGCTGCATGAACGGCTACTTTGACCACAATGCCACCACCCCGCTGCACCCCGCCGCGCGAGATGCCTGGCTGCGGGCCAGTGAGAAGCACTGGCACAATCCCTCCAGCCTCTACCGCGATGCCGGCATGGCCAGCCAGCATCTGGAGTCCGCGCGTGAACGGCTGGGCACGCTGATCGGGACGGACGCAGAGCGCATCGTCTTCACCTCAGGAGCCACAGAGTCCAACAACGCGCTCTTCGCCCCCCTGCCGCCAGATGCGCTCGTTTTGATCTCCGCCATCGAGCACCCCAGCCTTCGTGAGGCCTCGCGTGGCAGACAGGTGCTGGAGCTTCCTGTCAACACCGACGGTGTCGTGGAACCCGACACCCTCAAAAGCCACCTCTCCGCCCACCGCCCGGCGCTCGTCTCAGTGATGGCGGCCAACAACGAAAGCGGCACCCTCCAGCCCTGGCGCGAGCTGGCGGCGCTTTGCCGCGCACACGGCGTGCCGTTTCACACGGACGCCGCGCAGTGGCTCGGCAAGATCGATGCCGCAGATCTTGGCGAGTGTGATTTCATCACCGGCAGCGCGCATAAGTTTGGCGGCGGCAAAGGCTGCGGCTTTCTGGTCCTGCCGTCCGAAGATTCACGGCTCGGCTTCATCCGTGGCGGCCCGCAGGAGCATGGGCGCCGTGCGGGCACGGAAAACTATCCGGCCATCGAGGCCATGGTCACAGCCCTAGAGTCGCTCACTCTGCGCTTGGGCGAAGTCGCGCAGACACAAAGCGGGCTGCGTGATGCCTTCATCGCTCAAATGCGGGCGCGTTTCGAGCCTCTGCGCGTCATCAGCGAATGCTCACCCCGGCTCTGGAACACCGTGCTCATGGTCATGCCGGAGCACGACAATCTGAAATGGCTCACGCGGCTCTCGCGGCGCGGTTTCAGCATCTCCACCGGCTCGGCCTGCAGTTCAGGCAAAGAGGGCTCCTCTGTGGTGGTGACGGCGCTCGGCGCCAGCGCGGCTGAACTGAAACGCGTCGTGCGCATCAGCAGCGGCTGGGAGACGACGGCAGAAGACTGGCAGGCGCTCGCGGTGGCTTTCGAGGAAGTGTTTGAAGAGCTGAACCGTGGCGGCAGGCCACAGTAGAAGGCTCACGCTCCTGGACGCGGACGGATCAGCAGCACGAGCAGTAGCGAGAACACACAGACCATGGCGAAGACGCCGAAGATGACGTTGAGCGGTATCTGCATGTCGCGCATCCTGCCGAAACCCCAGTCCGCCAGTCCGCCGCACATCATGCTGACGAAGTTCATGAGACCGTAGCCGGTGGCGCGCATGTGAGGCCGCACAATCTGGCTGAGGATGGGCATGTTGTTGCAGTCAAAAAAACCCCACCCGACACCAAACAGGATCAGCGAGGCGATGGCGAGCCCGAAGGAGTTCAGCGCAGGGGCATTGCCCACGCCAAACATGGCGGGAACGATGAGCATCATGCCGATGGCGCTGACGTAGATGCGGCCACGGTCGCTGCGCCGCATCCAGCGGTCCGCCAGCCAGCCGCCGAGGATCGCGGAGAGCAACGCCGCACCCTGCCAGTAAAGAGCGGCAGACACTCCGGCCTTGCCCTGGCTGATGTCGAAGGCCTTTTGCAGAATCGCCGGCATCCAGTCGCGCACCACCCAGGCGGCGAGAGCGGGCAGAGTGAAGTAGAGCACCAGCAGAATGAAATTGCGATTGCAGAGCAGTTCTCCAATCGCACCGCCGCGTCCGGCAGGCATCAGAGCCTCCTGAGTGTCCGTCTGCCGTGGCACGTCCCGCAGGAGCAGGAGCAGCGGGATGGCATAGAGGATGCCGGCCAGCCCCGTGAAATCGAACATGAAGCGCCAGCCGAGCTCAGGCTGATCTGCCACAAAGCCGGCAAAGCCGCCGACCATCACACCGCAATAAATGCCCATCTGATGCACGCCGATGGCGCGCGAGCGCGTCCCGGCGGTGTGATAATCCGCGATCAAGGCCAACGCCGCAGGGATGTAAAAAGCCTCGCTGATGCCCATCAGCGTGCGCGCCCAGTACAGCTCATTGAAGCTGCTCACATGTCCGGTGAGCCAGGTGATGAGCGACCATACGAACAGACTGCCACAGATTGTCAGCCTGCGGCTGAAGCGGTCTGCGATGTACCCGCCGATGGGACTGCAGATGGCATAGACCCATTTGAATGACGCCAGCATATGCCCCCAGTTTTCCTCCGTACCGATGTCCTTGATGTCGCCCATCACAGAGACCTTCATCGAGGCGATCATCTGGCGGTCCAGGTAGTTCAGCAGCGCCACTGGAAACAACAGCCCCACGATGAGCCACGCCCGGCGCATGAGGGGTGATGAAGTGTCAGCTTGGGTTGGAGACAAAGACATCCGCCCATTAACCACACACCACCCCGGGCGAAAAGCCTGAATTCATGCTTCGTCTTGACCCGTCCATGACTTAAAATGCACAGGCAAACCGGCTGGCCCGTCACAATCAAATCCTCCCGGGCTAATTCGCTAGGCGGCGCTTGATGTGACGCCACCGCCAACCAACCCACCCCCCACCACTTCTATGAAGCCTCTCATGCTGTGTTTTTGTTTGCTGCCCATGGCCGCCGCCCCCGCCGAAGAAGTCCGGCTGCAATGGATGAATGCGGGAATGTACTCCAAGGTCCACTACCAGGCGCCTGTCGTGACCAAGTTCCTGCAGCAACAGCCTGCGCAGATCGTCAAGGTCCCGGAAGGGCTTGTCGATCCGCAGTATGTTCTTCTGGAAACCGGACCCAGGGCGCAACGCAAGCTGGTGGGACTCATTCTGGATCAGCGCACGCCCAGGGAGGCGCACCTATGGGTGGATGCGAATGGCGATGGTGACCTCACCAACGATCCTGAAGCCAAATGGGTGTCTGCAGCGAGGGGGCCTGAGGGCAGGGAAATCATTTCCTGGCATGGAGCAGCCTCCGTTCAGATCACCTATCCGGATAGCACTCAGCAGATGGTGCTGGTCTTCTACCGGAATGGCTCCTCCTCAGGCCCCGGGCCTCTCATCTATCACCGCGACTACGGCCGTCAGGGCAAAGTCTCAGTCGGCGGCCGTGAAATGGATGTCTATCTGAGTGACGACACCACCACAGGCGAATTCACCCCGGAGCGCACCAGACTCATCCTCGACATGAATGGAGACCATCGGATCGATCCGAGGGCAGAGCTGTTCCAATTCGACAGGCCCCTTGTGCTCCAAGGCTCGGTGTATGAGACGAAGAATCTCTCCCCTGACGGCTCCCGCTTTGAGCTGGTGCCATCGGCTCTGAGTGTGGCTCAGGTCGAGGAGGAAAAGAAAAGCCGGGCAGCTGCCCAAATGGCGGGCCGGCGCAAGGCGCAGGAAGGTGAGATCGGCAAGCCGGCTCCCTCCTTTGAAGCCAAAACCATCGACGGCAAAACCGTACGCTTTCCTGAAGACTACAAAGGCAAGCTGGTGATGCTCGACTTCTGGGCCACCTGGTGCGGACCATGCCTGCATGAGCTTCCCGGGCTGATCAAAGCGCATGAGGAATTCGCCCCGCAAGGCTTCACCGTGCTGAGCGTCAGCCTGGACCACGATGAAGACGTGGCCACCCTGCCGGAATTTGTGAAAGCCAGAAACATGAACTGGCCGCAGGTCTGCGATGGAAAGAGCCGGCAGAGCGACATCGTGAGGCAGTACGGCGTGAATGGTATCCCCGCCTGCTGGCTGGTGGATGGAGACACCGGCCGCATCCTGGCCACTTCGGTGGATCTGCGTGGCGAGGCCCTGCGCGAGACCCTGGCCAAAGCGCTGGCGGCCAAGGGCTTTGGAAAAGCGCCTGCCCCCATGGCCACCATCCCCCCCAGTGCAGAAAAGGCGGAGCGTGAAGACCTCGCCTCGAATTCACTGGTGGACCGGCTGCAAAAACTGGCTGCCAAAGAAGGCCTGATGTCCGCCCAGGCCCTTCAGTCCCAGCTCGCTCATCCGACGCCTGCCCGCCTGAATCTGGCCACGCCACTGAACACTCCGCTGCGGGGGCGCGAGATCGCAAAACGCGCCGCTGAGGCTCACGTGCGTGTGGGCTGGGTTTATCAGTGCACCAAGTGCAGCCGCTGACACACACGCATGGATGTCAGTGCAGACTGGGCATCCGGCAGCAGCGGTGCTGCCATTCTCGACGCCTATGGAAATGCCATCGGCCATGTGGCACGCATTCGTCCCCTGCTCGGCTCCCAGCTAGCCTCGGAGGCCGGCAACGGCAAAGCCACCATCCCCACGCTCATGACGCTAAGCGAAGCCATCCCGGCATCCGTGGTGCTTTCCTTGATCGGCAAGGACAGTCAATGACTCAGGTCTCCTCCAGCCGATAGCCAATGCCGGGCTCGTTCACGATGCGGGGCCCGGCCTGACCAAGCTTTTTGCGCAGGTGGTTGATGTGCACGCGCAGACCTTCGCTCGGGTCGCTTGTCTGGCCGGCCCACACCTGCTTTGTGATCTGATTTTGCGTGACGATGCGCCCCGCGTGCTCTGCGAGCACCTTGAGCAGCACGAATTCGGTGGGCGTGAGTTTGAGCGGCGCCTCATCCAGCATGGCCTCGTGATGGAGCAGATCCAGCTTCAGAGGTCCGACCATGATTTCGGCACTCTGGCGCGTGAAACGGCGGCGCTGGATGACCGTGAGGCGGGCCAGCAGTTCGGCGGTGCCGAAGGGCTTGGTCACGTAATCGTCCGCGCCGTTTTCCAGGGCCTCGACCTTGATGGTCTCCTGGTCACGCACGCTGAGGATGAGCACCGGCACGTCGCTCCATTCCCGCAGCCGCTTCAGCACCTCGATGCCGTTCATTCCTGGCAGTCCAAGGTCCAGCAGCACCACATCGGGCCGGTGAAACGCAGCCTCCTGCAGGCCCAGCTGTCCCTCCGCTGCCTCGCTGACCTCGTAACCGCGCGACTCCAGCACCATGCGCAGCAGGCGGCGCATCTGCTGTTCGTCGTCAATGATGAGTGCCTTGCTCATGCAGCGCTGCGAGTTTTCACCGGAAGGTGCAGCACAAACTCCGCGCCGCCTTCAGGATGGGTATGCGCCTCAATGTCACCTTTCATGGCGCGCATCAAGCCGCGTGCGATGGCCAGCCCCAGACCGGTGCCGCCTGCGGGTGAATCTGGAGCACGGTAAAACTTGTCAAACAAATGCTCTTCCGAGCCAAGGGGCAGACCGGGGCCGTGATCTCGCACACTCAGCTCCAGAACATCGTCCGAAAGCGCAGCATGCACCTCGACAGCGGTGCCGGGTGGCGCATAGCGCGTTGCATTGTGCAGCAGATTGCCCAGCACCTGGGCGAGAAGGCGGCTGTCGAGCTTGAGCAGGGGCAGTTCCTCGGCACCGGAGACATGCAGCGTGTGCGCGGCCAGTTCAGCCTGGATGGGAGCCGTGGCGGCGTGCAGGACATCGCCCATCTCGCACCAGTCCGCGTGCGGCTCCAGGGCCTCAGACTCCACCCGGGTCATTTCCAAAAAATTTTCCACGATGCGCTGCAGACGCCGGTTGGCCGTCTCAATTTCCCTGGCATAGGCATTCCCCTGCCCCAGTCCGTCCAGAGCGGTGCGGATGATGGCGATGGGCGTTTTCAGCTCATGCGCCACGCTGTCCAGCAGCGTGCGGTGCAGCCGCTCAGACTCCGCAAGCAGTTCCGTGCGATGTTTCAGCTCCAGCAGATGTTCCCTCTCCTGATGATGCTGCGCCAGCGCCGCCTCACGTGCACGCAGCCGGATGATGAGATGTCCCATGCTCAGCGCCACGATGAAAAACAGGCTGAACATCACCATGTCCTGCGGCTTGTCGATGTGCAGCGTGAACTGCGGCGGGATGAAGAAATAATTCCACACCAGCGCGCTGACCACCGCCATCATCAGCACAGGCCCTCGGTTCCACCGCGTGCCGGCCAGCACGATGGCCATCAGAAACACCAGCGCGGCAAACAGATCTCCGGTGTAAGGCAGCAGCACCCAGCAGGTGGACGCCAGCACAAACACCAGAGTCAGCCCCCAGCTGTACTGCCCCACCTCCGCCAGTGGAACCGGCGGGGGGGCGGAGGGCTTGAAGCTCACGGCGTTTGGCATGGCAGCCCCATCCTTCGCTGCAAAGCGTCTCCACGCCAGTAAACAGCAGCAGCCAGGGCGTTAAGAAAGTGTAAAAAGAAAGGCTCAGTTCCCTTCCAGCCGATAGCCGATGCCGGGCTCGTTCTTGATCTCCAGCGTTGATCCCTCCAGCTTTTTGCGCAGGTGGTTGGCATACACCCGTAGGTAGTGGCTCTGCTCCTCCGCCTGCGGCCCCCACACGGCACGCAGCAGTTGCTTCAAAGTGACCACCTTTCCCGCATGCCGCACCAGTTGCGCCAGCAGCGCGTATTCCGTGGGGGTAAGCTTGAGCGGCTGTCCATGCAGCGTGGCCTCGTGGTGCACCGGGTCCAGCACCAGCGGCCCCGCCTGCAAAGCGGCATCATCCTGCCCTCCATGCCGCCGCTGGATGGCGGCCAGACGCGCCATGAGCTCGGCGGTGCTGAAGGGCTTGCACACATAGTCATCCGCCCCGGCGTCAAAGGCCGCCAGCTTCACCGCCTCCTGGTCGCGCACGCTGAGGACTAGCACCGGCACACTGCTCCATTCGCGCAGCCGCTTCAGCACCTCCACACCGTCCATGTCCGGCAGGCCGAGATCCAGCAGGATGACATCGGGCTTGTGAAAAACGGCCTCCTGCAGCCCGAGCTGACCTTTGTCCGCCTCGCGCACCGTGTATCCCCTGGACTCCAGCGCCATGCGCAGCAGGCGGCGGATCTGGATTTCGTCATCAATGATGAGTGCGGTCATGGGAACGTGAAAAACGAATCTCCAGATTCGCTCAGGCCATCTTATCGGCAGGATCAAAAACCGGCACGCGGTTTATTTCGATCACAAACTCAGCACCACCGCCCGGATGATTCCGCGCCGTGATGTCACCTCCCTGCGCCTGTACAAACCCGCGCGCAATAGCCAGACCCAGCCCCGTGCCTCCGACGGGCGAGCCCTGCACACGATAAAATTTTTCAAACACCCGCCGCTCAGTACCCGCAGGCAGGCCGGGGCCATGATCGCGAATGATAAGCCTGAGCTGCTGATCTCGAAGAGAGACGCTGACATCGATCCCCGTTCCCGGCGGTGTATAGATGGCGGCATTGTGCAGGATGTTGGCCATGGACTGCGTCAGCAGCGCATGGTCCAGTTTCAGCAGCGGAAAGTCCTCCGGTATGTGCAGCCGCACCTCATGCGCCGCCAGCGGATCTCCGACGGCCTTGCGCGCTGCAGCGATGACGTCCCGCACGTCGCACCAGTCCAGATTGGGCTTGAGCACATCGGACTCCAGCCGGGTCATCTGCAGCAGGCTGTCCACCACACGCTGCAGGCGCTGCGTGGCAGTGGTGATTTCTGTCAGGTAGGGGCTGCTCTGGCCGCCCATGCCTTCGAGCGCGGCATGGATCACGGCGATGGGCGTCTTCAGCTCATGCGAGACACTGTCCAGCAGCGTGCGGTGCAGCTTCTCAGACTGTGCCAGCACCTCGGCATGGCTCACGGCCTGGATGAAGTGCTCCTTTTCCAAAACCAGCGCCAGTTGCAGCGCAAAGGCCTCGATCATCTGCCGTGTGGCAAAGTCGAGCCGAGTCTCATGCTCAAACTGCAGGCCCAGCACGCCCATCGTGGCCGTGGCGGTCTGCAGCGGAAACCAGGTGGCCTCGGACTCCGGCAGCGTGTCGGTGAAGCGCCCGGCGCACTGCTTGTTCTCATAGCTCCACGCCACCACTCCCCACTCCTTGAGGCTTGGCTGAAAGGTGCTGGCCACATGGGCTGTCTTTGGCAGGGCACGGTCATTTTCACGCACAATGAGCGCAGTCTGCACATGCAGCAGTTCATTGATGCTGCGCAGCGCCTCGGCCAGCCCCTTGGCGGGCTCCGCCGCCAGCGCGGCACTCTGAGTCACACGCAGCAGCGCCCCGGTCTGTCGCGCTCGCCTGCGCTCGGCGGCCTCGCGCATCCGCAGCCGGCTTGTCAGGCTGCCCATGCTCAGCGCCACGATGAAGAACATGATGAACATGATCCAGTCCTCGGCCTTGTTGATGTAAAACGTGAACTGCGGCGGTATGAAAAAATAATCCCAGCACAGCGCGCACAGCGTGGCCATCACCAGCACAGGCCCCCGGCTGAAGCGCATGGCCGCCAGCACCACGCCCAGCAGAAACACCAGCGCCACAAACATGTAGCCGGTGTAAGGCACCACACCCCAGCACAGGCTAGCGATGGTGAACACGGAGACCAGCACCCAGCTGTACTCTCCAATGACCGAACCCGCCCCGGTCTCGTTCCCAGATGTCATGAGGGTCTTTTCCGCAGCCGCCATCGGCCGTACCACGCAGACGTCGATGTCGCTGCTCCCGATGATGATCTGATCCGCCAGCGACTGCCGCCACCACGCTGGCTTGTCCGGCTTTCCCACCACGATCTGCGAGACATTGCGCTCACGCGCCACCTGCAGCAGTGCTTCGGAGACGTTTTCCCCCGTTACGGAGACCACCTCGCCGCCCAGCTTGCGCGCAAGGCTGAGCGCACGTGTGAGCCGCTCCTGCTCCACCGGAGCGAGCACGCGGGAGCTTTCCACCCAGGCCACGATCCATGGGCATCCAAGCCGTGTGGCGGCGCGGCGCGTCCAGCGGATCAGGCTCTCGGCATACGGGCTGGGCCCCACACCCACCAGCAGGCGTGCATTCGTTTTCCACGCGCTGCTCACGCGCCTGGAACGGCGGATGTCTTCGAGATCGCGGTCCACTTGCTCGGCGGTAAAGCGCAGCGCCAGTTCGCGCAGCGCCGTGAGGTTCCCCTCCTTGAAGAATCCGCTCACGGCCTGCTCCGCACGCTCGCCGAGGTACACTTTCCCCTCCGCCATGCGCTCCAGCAGCTTTTCCACGCTGAGATCGATGAGCTGGATCTCGTGCGCGCGGTCCAGGATGGAATCTGGCACCGTCTCCTGAATGGTCACACCGCTGATCTGGCGCACGATGTCCACCTGGCTGTCGATGTGCTGCACATTGAGCGTGGTGTACACGTCGATGCCCATGTCAATCAGCTCCAGTACATCCTGGTATCGCTTTGTATGGCGCGAGCCCGGCGCGTTGGTGTGCGCCAGTTCGTCCACCAGCACCAGCTGCGGGCGTTGCGCCAGTACAGCATCGATGTCAAACTCCTCCAGCGTGAAGCCACGATGCTCCAGCTTCCGGCGCGGCAGGACGCGCATGTCGTCCAGCAGCGCCGCCGTCTCCGACCTGCCGTGTGTCTCCACCAAGCCAACCAGCACCTCCACGCCTTCCTTCACGCGCTGCCGCGCCGTCTGCAGCATGGCGTAGGTCTTGCCCACGCCAGGACACATGCCAAGAAAGATGTGCAGCTTGCCTGATTTGGACACAGCATCCGCCTTCTGCACCTGCGCCAGCAGGGCATCGGGGTCAGGGCGTGTGTCGTCATTCATGGCCGCTGGGGTTATTTCAAAGCATCGAGGCTCAGATTCAACTTCAATACATTCACCCCGGCATCTCCCAGCACTCCAAAGTCTGGCGGCGTGGTGTTGGCCACGATCAGCTCCTTCACTTTCTCCACGCTGAGTCTGCGCGCCTTCGCCACACGCACCGCCTGCAGCTCTGCATTCTTGATGCTGATGTGCGGGTCCAGGCCGCTGCCCGAAGCGGTGACGGCATCTGCTGGCACTGCCTCTTGATCGCTGAGACTGTTTTCAGCGCGATACACGGCAAGGCGCTCTTTGACCGCATCATTCAGCTTCTGCGAGGTGGGCCCCAGATTGCTGCCGCCAGAACTGGTGGCGTCATAGCCGGCGCCCGCTGCGCTTGGGCGCGGATGGAAGTACTGAGCGCCGGTGAAGCTCTGCCCCAGCAGGGCGGAGCCGCGCAAGACTCCGTCTTTGTCCATGATGAGACTGCCGTGGGATTTGCTCTTGAACGCAGCGTGGGCAATGCCGGTGACCACGAGCGGATACACACCACAGGTGACCACCGCGAGCACCAGCATGGCGAAGACAGCGGGGCGGAGTTCGGATACAATGGCTTTCATGGGATTAAGCGAGGTGAAGGGTGGCGATAATGACATCGATGGCCTTGATGCCGATGAAGGGGACAACGACACCGCCAAATCCGTAGATGAGCAGGTTGCGCTGCAGCACGGCGGCTGCGCCCATGGGGCGATACGGCACGCCTTTCAGCGCCAGCGGAATGAGGGCGATGATGATGAGTGCATTGAAAATGACGGCGCTCAGGATGGCGCTCTGCGGGCTGGCCAGCCCCATGACGTTCAGCGGGCTGATGGCGGGAAAGGTGGCCATGAGCATCGCCGGAATGATGGCGAAGTATTTCGCGATGTCGTTGGCGATGCTGAAGGTGGTGAGCGAACCGCGCGTCATGAGCAGTTGTTTCCCGATTTCCACGATCTCGATGAGCTTCGTCGGGTTGCTGTCCAGATCGACCATGTTGCCCGCTTCACGTGCGGCCTGCGTGCCGGTGTTCATGGCCACGCCCACATCGGCCTGGGCCAGGGCGGGGGCGTCATTGGTGCCATCTCCGGTCATGGCCACCAGGTGGCCCTCAGCCTGCTCGGCGCGGATGCGGCGCAGCTTGTCCTCCGGCGTGGCCTGCGCCATGAAGTCATCCACGCCTGCCTCTGCGGCGATCGCGGCTGCGGTCATCGGATTGTCTCCCGTAATCATCACCGTCCGGATGCCCATCTTGCGCAGTTGGGCAAAGCGCTCCTTGATGCCGCCTTTCACCACGTCCTTGAGCTCCACCACTCCGAGCACCTTGCTGGATTCGCATACCACCAGAGGCGTACGTCCAGCACGTGAGGCGGCCTCCACGATCTTGGCGATCTCAGGTGGATAAACACCACCCAGAGACTCGACATGATTTTTGATCGAGTCCGCTGCGCCTTTGCGGATGCTTCGGCCATCGAGATCGACACCGCTCATGCGAGTCTGCGCAGTGAATGGAATGAAAGTGGCATGCGGTGCAGCCAGCTCGCGTCCGCGCAGGTTGAACTTGTCCTTGGCCAGCACCACGATGCTGCGACCCTCCGGGGTTTCATCCGCAAGGGAGGCGAGCTGCGCCGCATCAGCGAGCTGCGGCTCCGTCACGCCAGGCGCAGGACGAAAATCGGACGCCATGCGGTTGCCGATGGTGATGGTGCCGGTCTTGTCCAGCAGGAGCACATCGATGTCTCCCGCGGCCTCCACAGCACGTCCGCTGGTGGCCATGACATTGCGGCGAATGAGACGGTCAATGCCGCTGATGCCGATCGCGCTCAGCAGTCCACCGATGGTGGTGGGAATCAAACAGACGAGCAGCGCGATGAGCACCGGTGTGGAGAATTCGACCCCCGAGTAGATGCCAAACGGACGCAGCGTGATGCAGACCAGCAGAAATATGAGCGTCATGGCGGAAAGCAGGATCGTGAGTGCGATCTCATTCGGCGTTTTCTGACGCTGCGCGCCTTCCACCATCGAGATCATGCGGTCGATGAAGGTGTTCCCCTTCTCCGAGGTGATGCGGATGACGATGCGGTCACTGATGACGCGTGTGCCTCCTGTCACGGCGCTGCGGTCGCCGCCGCTCTCGCGGATGACAGGAGCCGATTCGCCTGTAATGGCGGCCTCATCCACGCTGGCGATGCCTTCGATCACTTCGCCATCCGCAGGGATCACATCGCCGGTCTCACAGACCACGAGGTCTCCTTTTTCCAGGGCAGGAGCCGGCACCTGGATCTCAGTGCCGTTTTTCAGCTTGCGGGCGATGGTGTCCTTGCGTGCGGCACGCAGGCTGGCGGCCTGCGCCTTGCCACGGCCTTCCGCCACGGCCTCGGCATAGTTGGCAAACAACACGGTGAACCACAGCCAGATGCTGAGCTGGGTGATGAAGCCATGGTCGGCCTTGGTGGTGAAGATGCTCACGGTGGTGAGAACCGCTCCGACGAGCGTGACGAACATCACCGGGTTTTTCACCATCAGGCGCGGGTCCAGCTTCTGCAGCGCCCCGCCGACAGCGGGCACGAGGATGGAAGCATCAAAGAGCGAGGTAGGTTTGTGAGACATGAGGGGAGGGCCTTGGGCCGTTGGGTTCGAAGAATGAGTGTCAGGAAAAGCGGATGCTGAAGGATGCCAGGAGAGAGGTGCTGCTGCGCACCAGGGAGTCGCCCCGCTGAAAAGCCGGGGTGCTGTTGTGCAAGTAGCGCATCTCCACGCGAAAGAGCAGGTTCTTGCTGATCTGGCGGTCCACATTGAATGACACGCCGGTGAGGGCGGTCCTGCCCGGCAGGCTTACGATGACCCCGGAGGCATCGTTATACTGCTCCACGCGAAAGGCCGTGGCCCAGCGGTCGTCCAGCTTCCACCGCACGATGACATTGGGAGACCACCACAGGTTGTTTCCGCTGCTCGCACGCTGCTGCCAGCCGATGTCGCAGCCCACATACATGCTCACCGCGCTGCTCAGCACTAGGTGGGCATACAAGTTGTTAAAATAGCGCATGCGGCGCTGATCATCTGGAAACTCACTGCCCACATAGGTGCTCCAGTTCAGCAGCAGACGGTCATGGGGCGCCCATGCCACCTTGGTGCCAAAGCCCGGCAGGCTGTTGCCCGCCAGCGGGCGCACGCGCTGCCAGCCATCCACCACCAGGAATGCCAGCTCCCACTCCTTTTTCGGCTTCCAGGTCAGGCGGCCGCCGGTCAGAAAGTAGGGGGAGTTTTCCGCCATGAGACTGCGGCTCAGCGTGTAGTTGTCCGCGCCGATCGCGCTTTCAAAACCGATGTGCGAGCTGAACTCCCCCACATCCAGCCAGAGGGTGCGGCTGCGGTTCAAAGCGACTCCCACATAAGTGTCGTAAAAGTGCTGCAGCAGATCCGGCTCGGCGGCCAGATTGATCCGTGAATACGTGCCCGCCATGAGCCCCAGGCTCGCGTGATACCAGCCCCCGTTGAGATCGGCCTGGATCAGCGCCAGGTTGATGGCCGGGGCGTCAGTGGTGGTGTGGTTGTAGAGAAATCCCGGCCTGCGATGATTCGCGGGCTCGTTGAAATCGTACCCGTAATAGCTGTCCAAAAAACCTTTGTAAGCCACCGTGGGTGCGTCGTCCGCTGCCGGCACTATGGCAGGCGCGAGCATAAGAAGACTGAGAATGGATGCTTTCATGATGCGGAACCTTCGTGATGAGATGCCGGGGTTAAAAAAGTTTTCCCTGCGCCGTGAGGAAGTGCTCCACCACCGGCCCGAGGGCGAGTGCAGGCAGAAAATTGAGCGCGCCAATCAGCAGCACGGTACCGATGAGCAGCACGGTAAACGTCGCGCCATTGACCGGGAAGGTTCCGGCACTCGGCGGCACCGCCTGCTTGCCGGCGAGCGATCCCGCAATGGCCATGATGGGCACGATCATGAGGAAGCGCCCAATGAGCATGGCCAGGCCCAGCGTGGTGTTATACCACGGTGTATTAGCAGTGAGCCCGGCGAAGGCGCTGCCGTTGTTGCCGGTGGCGGAGCTGTAGGCATAGAGCATCTCACTGAAGCCATGCGGCCCGGCATTGTTCAGGCCAGCCACGCCCCACGCGCTCACGCAGGCCCAGGCCGTGAAGCCCAGAATGCTGAGAGTGAGGATCAGCAGCGTCAGCATGGCCAGCTTCACCTCCTTGGCCTGGATCTTCTTGCCCAGATACTCCGGTGTGCGGCCCACCATGAGCCCGGCGATGAACACCGCGAGAATGACAAACACGAGCATGCCGTACAAACCAGCGCCCACACCGCCGATGACCACCTCTCCCAGCTCGATCATGAAGAGCGGCACCAGCCCGCCGATGGCGGTGAAGGAGTCGTGCATGGAGTTCACCGCACCGCAGGACGCCGCCGTGGTGATGGTGGCGAAGAGCGAGGAATTGAAAATGCCAAAGCGTACCTCCTTGCCCTCCATGTTGCCATCCGCAGCGGCCACGCCGAGCTGCTGATGGACCGGATTTCCCGCCGCTTCACTATGAGCGCACACCAGCACACCGCCGACAAAGAGCACCATCATCGCTGCCCACACGGCCCAGCCGTGCCCCTGGTTCTTCACCATGCGGCCGAGGTAGTAGGTCAGACCGCTGCCGATGGCGAAGATCGAGAGCATCTGCACAAAGTTGGAAAGCGGTGTCGGGCTCTCAAAAGGATGCGCGGCATTCGCGTTCATGAAGCCGCCGCCATTGGTGCCCAGCATCTTGATGGCCACCTGCGAGGCCACCGGCCCCTGGGCAATGACTTGCTCCGCACCTTCCAGCGTCTTAGCATGGGTGTAGGCGTCAAAGTTTTGGATCATGCCCTGCGAGACCAGGAAGATGGCAAACACCACGCAGATCGGCAGCAGGAGGTAATACGTCACGCGCACCAGATCGGCCCAGAAGCTGCCCACCGTCCTCGAGGAGCTGCGCGCGATGCCGCGCACCAGCGCTGCCGCGATGCCGATGCCCACGGCAGCAGAAGTGAAGTTGTGGAAAGTCAGCCCCACCATCTGCGAGAAGTAGGACATCGTGGCCTCGCCGCCATAGCTCTGCCAGTTGGTGTTGGTGGTGAAGCTAACCGCCGTGTTGAAAGCCAGGTGATGACTCAGCGCAGGAAATCCCTGCGGATTCAGCGGCAGCACATCCTGCAGGCGCAAGATCGCATAAGTGAAGACCACGCCCGCAAGGCTGAAGGCCAGCATGGAAAAGGTGTACTGCAGCCAGGTCTGCTCACGTTTGGGGTCCACCCCCAGCACCTTGTAGGTGGCTCTTTCCAGCGGCTTGACCACCGGATCCAGCCAGGTGCGTCCGTCGGCATCCAGCACCTGCATGAGGTAGAGGCCCATGGGCTTGGTGAGGAGCGCCAGGAGGCCGAGGAAGAGGGCAAATTGCAGCCAGTCGGTGGAGTGCATGGTGAAAGAAGCGAGTTAGAATTTTTCCGGACGCAGCATCGCCACCATCAGGTAGGCGAGCAGGGCGAGGGCGATGAGCCCGACAAGGATGGTTTCCATGGTGGGCGGGGAGTTAGAGATTTTCGCAGCCGCGTGCGTAGAGCCCGCAGAGCACAAAGAACGCTGCGGTGATGCCGAGGCAGATGAGATCATTCATGGCGTGATGGATGTTGTTCCACCACCACGATGCCCGCTTCTCACATCCTGCCGAGTTAAAGGCAGGACTTGAGCCGTCAAAAAAGCGTTAAACCGGCTTTAAAAACGACATCTAGCCTGCGGTGCCCCTGCCTCCCGTCAATGTGACAAGCTCGGCAGCCAGTCTAGATCTCCACCTGCTGCCCCAGTTCGATCACCCTTCCTACTGGAATTCGAAAGTAGGTCGCCGGCTGCTGCGCCAGCTTGCTGGCAAAAGAGAAAAGGTGCTCGCGCCAGCGCGCCATGCCCGGTTTATGGCTGGGCACAATGATCTCACGGCCAAGAAAGAAGGTCGCTTTCACGGCCTCGACTTCGAGCCCGTAGCTGCCGCAATACTGCAGCAGCCGAGGCACGTCGGGCTTTTGCATAAACCCGTAGCGGCCTGTCACACGCCAGAAACCTTCGGAAAGCTTTTCTACTTCCACACGCTGGGTTGCAGGCACCCAGGGCTCGTCCTCGGTGATCAGTGTCATGAAAATGACCCGCTCATGAATGGCCCGGTAATGTTTAAGGCTGTGCAGCAGGGCGATGGGCGTGCGACCGCTGGTGCTGGACATGAAGATGGCCGTGCCGGGCACCGTGACCGGGGGGCTGCGCCTGATGCTTTCACAGAGCGTCTCCTGGCTGAGCGCGCTTTTCTCCATCGAGGCACGCACCAGACGCCTCCCGGTGGCCCAGGTCGTCATCAGCGTGAAGATGACAACGCCCACCACCAGCGGGAACCAGCCACCGTCGAAGAACTTCACCAAATTGGCGCTCAGAAACGCCAGTTCGATCACCCCAAAAACAAAGCACAAAGAGAGCGTCTTGAGCAGCCCCCATTGCCACAGGTGCCGCGCGGCAAAGTAAAACAGCACCGTGGTGATGAGCATCGTCATCGTCACCGCCACGCCGTAGGCGGCGGCCAGATTCGTCGAGTTGCGGAAGGCCAGCACCAGCGCCAGGCAGGCAAGCATGAGCAGCCAGTTGACCAGCGGGATGTAGATCTGCCCCATCGCATGCTCCGAGGTGTGCCGTATGCTCAGACGCGGCAGGTAGCCCAGCTGCACAGCGCTGAGTGTCAGCGAGTAGGTCCCGGTGATCAGCGCCTGCGAGGCGATGACCGTCGCTGCGGTGGCCAGCAGCACCATTGGCAGTGCGGCCCATCCGGGCGCCATCTGGAAAAAAGGCGCATGCGCCAGCTCCGGCTTTTGCATGAGCATCGCTCCCTGCCCCAGATAGTTCAGAGCCAGCGCAGGCAGCACCAGCGAAAACCACCCGCGCCGGATCGGCCCGGCGCCAAAGTGCCCCATGTCGGCATACAGCGCCTCCCCGCCCGTCACCGCCAGAAACACACTGCCCAGAATCACAAACGACTTGTGGCCGCCTGTGGTCAGAAAGTGCCACCCATGCCAGGGATTGAACGCGGCCAGGATTTCCGGCCCATGCACCAGATGCGTCACGCCGAGCACCGCAAGCGACACAAACCACAGGCCGGTGATCGGTCCGAAGAAACGCCCGACCCGGGCCGTGCCCAGGTACTGCACCGAAAAGAGCACCACGAGAATCACGATGGTGATGCCCATGATCAGCAGCTCCATCTTTTCATCCCACAGGGCCGCGGCGGCTGCATCCGCCGGCGCACTGCCCAGCAGCCCGCCATCTTTCAGGCCCTCCACCGCGCTCAGCACCGAAATGGCCGGCGTGATGATGCCGTCCCCAAACAGCAGCGCCGCACCAAACAGCCCCAGCAGCACGATCACCACACGGCGCTTGAGCGTCTCCGCCATGCCATGTGAGGCCAGAGCCATCAGCGAGAGCACGCCCCCCTCCCCCTTGTTGTCCGCACGCAGCACAAAGACCAGGTACTTCACGCACACCAGCAGGATCAGCGACCAAAGCACCAGCGAGACAACCCCCAGCAAATTCTCATGCGTGGCCGCCACATGATGCGGGCTGTGCGGGCCAAAGCATTCCTTGAGGGTGTAAATCGGGCTCGTGCCGATGTCTCCAAACACCACCCCCAGCGCGGCGATGACCAGGGTGGTGGTGGAAAGCTTGGGGTGGCCTGTCTTTTCTGCTGTGTCACTCATGACGGTGTGATGATCACTGGAAACCCCGAGGCCTCCAGTGAATGCCCCTGACAGGCGCGTTAAGAATGTGTGAAGAAAGGCTCGCCCGGCCCCGGATCAGCTCAGTCCAGGAATGAGCAGATGTACTCGCAGATCCCGGAGCCGACGCTGATGTCAAACCCGCTGTTGGCTGGCACATCAAAGAACTGCCCGCCTGCATACGGCACCTTTTCATCACTGCCGTCGAGCTTCACGACGCACTCACCGGCCACGATCTCCATGCGCTCCGCCTTGGCAGTGCCAAAGTGGAAATCGCCAGGATAGATGAGGCCCAGGGTTTTCTTGCTGCCATCAGGAAACAGAATGCTGTGGCTGACGACTTTGCCGTCAAAATAGATGTTCGCTTTGGTGACGGCGGTGACTCCGGAAAATTCGGCGGGGATGGCTGACATAAGGCGCGAGAAATAGGCGATCTTTTTGCACGCGGCAAGCACCGACCTGCGTCTTGACCCAACGGATTACTTCACCGGCACCCCCTGCAACAGTCCGATCGTGGCCCACGAACATCCCCAGTAGGTGTAAATGCCGGTGGCATCCTTGAAGGATTTTGCTTTGGCAGGGCCGCTGCGGTCAACCTGGCTGATGTGCGTGATGTCGATCGGCCAGCTGCCATCGTCGCTCTGGGTCTTCAGCAGCCAGTGCTGGGCACGCGCAATCGCGTCCGCCACAGCTCGGTCCGGGGCGTTTTCCTGCAGCACGTAAAGCACCTGTCCGGTGGCGAGGACGTCGCTCATGTTTTCGCCAAGGATGTAGCTCCAGCCCCCGTCGCCGCGCTGCCGTTTGAGGATGTCTTTGATCAAAGCTCCGACGTCCTCCGTCTTGCCAAAGCGGCGCGCATAAAGTGTGCGAAATACAATCGACTCCATCGTGGTGGGCATGTCCATTTTTTGCAGCGCGGGCGCGGCCTTGGCCTGCACCCCGGCAGCCTCTGGCACCGATGGCTGAGGCGTGGCAAGAGCGATCAGATGGAGGCGCAAAGCATTGGCCTGAGCATCACCCGCACCCCGTTTCTGCATGCCGGCAAACTGCCCGGCGGCACTCCATGAACCGTCCTGCTTTTGCTCAGCAGCGAGCAGTTTCGTCAATTCAGGCGCGCCCCTCTCAGGGAGTGCCAGGATCATCAGCGCGGCTTCTTCAAGCCCCGGCCGTTTGTCCGTCGCGCGTTCGACAGCCCATGCCAGCCATTCCTCGTACTTTTTGGCATCCACCGCAAATCCACGCCTCCGCGCCTCACGATGGCTCCAGAGCATCTCGGGCATGTGATGGCAGCCGTTGCAATTCTTGGCAGCCATCCATTCCTCCCCTTCCCTTTCAATAAAGCCGAGACTCTTGGTGATGCCGGCGCGGAGATCCGTCTCGCTCGGCGGCTTCACCGGCTCCGCAGTTTTCGCCGGAGCTTGCCTGGCAGCTTCAGCAGGATTCGCCGCAACCGGGGGCTTGTCATCCGCACGGACAATCGACAAAGCGCTCCCCAGCAGCACGAGCAGAAACGTCAGGTTGCGAATCTCGTTCATACAACCTTGAACGCTCATGCGGCGGAGTTGTTGCAGCGGCCCGGCTGGCTAAAGCCACGCGGGCGGGGCGAGCATGAATCACTCCCACACGCCCAGCTTCACCAGCTGCTTCGTGGCGGCCCCGGCCCAGTCACGGTTCGCGGCGGGGCTGGCAGGGCTGGGGTGAAGGACACGGCCCGTTTTGAAATCGCCTCCCATGGCCTCCTTGGCTCGCAGGGCGCACGCTTCCGCGAAGGCCCCCACCCCGATGACCCATTCGGGCTGCAAAGCACCAATCACGGCCTGCAGGTGCCTGTCACAGGCGGCCTCCAGCGCGGCAGTTTCGGCAGCAGGCAGTTTGTCTGGCGTGAAGTTGCGGCCACTGCCCTCAATGAAAACCAGCGGGCAGTAGTTCGCCACAAAGTGCTCTTTGAAGAAAGCCTCCGCCTTGCCAAACCGCTGGGCAAAGAGCCCCCACAGGCGACGTCCGCTGACTTCGGACTGCGGGCAGTCAAAGCCGACGACGGGCCGCTTCGGGTGTTCGCGCTCCGGTTTGCCCACCGGCTCACAGATCCCCATCCAGTCCCGCACGGCCGCGATTTCACCGAAGGGAACCCCCGTCTGCGTCATGCCAAAGGGCCCCGGGTTCATCCCCACGAGGACCACTTTCTTGTGGGTGCTGCCAAAGCGGCGCAGGTAGGCCTCATGCGGTGCCCAGGCGTAGTCGAGCGGCTGATAGACATACTCGACCGGGGCGGCAAACCGCAGCGGGCGCAGGGTTTCACGCAGGGTCTGGGCGGCGGCAATGAGGGCGTTGGCAGGCATCGCCGCATGAGATGCGCGGAGCTTCGCCGAGTCAAGATATGCAAAAAGAACTCGTATCCGCAAACACGTCCGCTAGAGTTCAAACCCGTGATGCGAAACAACCTGAGCTTCGGAATCCTGGCGGCGGCCTGCCTTGCAGCCCCTTCTTTGTCGGCAGAAAACGTCAGGATCGTGCTCAAAAACGGTGCCGAGCTGCGCGGTGAAGTGCTCAAGGACCGTGAAGACACCGTCGTGCTGGACCTCGGCCACACCGTGCTCACCGTGCCCCGCTCCGAAGTCTCTCTCTTTGAAAAAGCTGGCGCCGCCGCCGCCAAAACCGCCGCCGTTCAGGGGGAGGACATCTATTTTGTGGAACCCTCACGTGAGGCCATGACGGTGGAAAAAAACGTGCAGCGCGTGGCCGAGTCCGTGGTGCAGATCCAGACCGCTTCAGGCCTCGGCTCCGGCTTCATCATCAACAAGCTCGGCTACGTCATCACCAACCAGCACGTCATCGCCGGCGAGCGCGAGATCACCGTGGTGGTCTACCGCAAAAAGCCCGACGGCCTGGAGAAGCAGCAGTTCACCAAGGTGAAAATCATTGCCATGAACGGCTTCCTCGACCTCGCCATCCTGCAGATCGACGATGAAGCCGTGGACAGGCTGCCCTTCGTTCCCTTGGGGGACTCAGACGCCCTCACCCAGGGGCAGGATGTGTTTGCCATCGGCAGCCCTCTGGGGCTGGAGCGTTCCGTCTCCAAGGGCATCGTCAGCATCCGCGCGCGGGAAAGCGGCGGCCGCTGGTACATCCAGAGCACCACGCAGATCAACCCGGGCAACTCCGGCGGCCCGCTCTTCAACGCACGCGGCGAGGTCGTGGGCGTGAACAACATGAAGACCGCCGGCGTGGGCGTCGAGGGCCTGGGCTTTTCCATCCCCTCCAGCGTCCTCAGGCTCTTCCTCAAAAACCGCGAGGCCTTCGCCTTCGATCCGCGCAATCCCAACAGCGGCTTCCGCTACCTGCCCCCGCCGGCACCACCCCGGCAAAAAACAAAGCCGGATTCTGTAACCACCGGCGGCTGATTTTTCTGTACCTGGTATGACCCTCTTCCTTCCCCCCTCCATGAAACGCGCCTCCCTCCTTTTCTCGCTGCTGCTCACCAGCATCCTCCCCGCCTCCGCCGCAGACCGGCTGGAGCAGTGGTACAACCTCATGCCGAAAAACACCGTCGGTGTCATCGCCATCAAGAACACCCCTGAGCTGCTCACAGACTGGGACAAAAGCAGCTACGCGAAGTTCATGCAGGACGACGAGGCCAAACGCTGGATGTCTCCCATGCGCAAAGACGGCGACGCCCCCTGGGACAAGTTTTTCAAGGACATCTACGGCACCGGCATGTATGACACGCTCAAGGAATACCCGGGCGCGGTGGTCAGCTACCTTGTAATTGGCGACATCAGCCAGTTCGACAAAAATCCCCCCAACGTCTCGCTCTGCGAAGTCGGCGGCAAGCAGAAGGAGATCGAGGCTCAGAAGCTCGCCGAGGTGGAGTCCAAGAAAAAGGAAAACCCCGACCTCAAGCTCCGCACCGAAGACATCGGAGGCGTGAGCGTGCAGATCGCAGCGCTTTCGGATGACGCGGATGCTCCTTGGGTCATGGGCTGGGGCGTAGTCGGGGACGTGATGATCGAGGCCAACACCCACGCGCTCATGGAATACATGGTCGGCGCCCTCAAAAACAACGCCGGAGATCCTCCCGGAGCCGCTCGTGAACACCTCACACGCATCGGCCAGTTCACCAACGGCGGCGGAGACATGATGATCTACTTCAACGGTGTGAAACTGCTCGAGCTCGGCGAGCAGGCCCTCACCGCCGCAGAGGCCAAAAAGAAGGCGGAGGGCAAGGCCAACGCCGGCATGGGCCTGGACTTCAAGCCGCAGATGATCATGGACATGCTCGGTGCCAAGGAGCTGCAGGCCTTCGCTCTCACCGCAGAGCTCACGGACACCCAGTCACGCATGGACATGACCATCCTGCATCCGGAAAAGCCCTCCGGGCTGCTTGCCCTCATGCGTGGCACCAGCAATGAAGTCTCCCTGCCCGCCTTCATTCCCGCCGGCATCCTCACCGCCAGTGTCTCGCGCATGGACTTCGGCAGGGTCTATGACTCGCTCCTCGGCATGCTTGGAAAGCTCGGCCCCATGTCGATGATGGTCACCATGCAGCTCGCTCAGTTCGAAGGCCAGCTCGGCTTCAAGATCCGGGATGATCTCTTCGGCAGCCTGTCAGATGAAGTCATCCAGGCCCAGGACGGCGCTGGCACCAAGGAAAGCCAGGTCATGGGCTTCAAGATCAAGGATGCCGACAAGCTCGGCGGCGCGCTCGAAGGCCTCAAACGTTATGTCGGCGCAGGTTTCGGCGCTTTTGAGGAGAGCGACTACCTCGGCTTTGCCATCAACGCCCTCAAAGTTTCCCAGACTTCCAACGCCGCCACCGAAGTCGCCTACTGCAACACCGGCAAGTACCTGCTCATCTCCATAGGTGGCCAGGACACTCTGAAAAAAGTCCTGGGCCGCATGAAGGACCCCTCCGGCCCCAGCATCTGGGAGACTCCCCACGTTCAGAGCCTCCTCTCCATTGTGCCTAAAAACTACAACGGCGTCGGCGTCACAGATGCGGGCCGCCTCATGACCATGGTCGCCACCGCCGCAGCCGCTCTCGAGAGCAAAACCGGCGCAAAGGCCAAAACAGCCGCAAAAAAGAAAGGCCCGGGCAAAAAGGCGCTCTCCCCGGAAGAGGCCGTCACCGCAGCAGCCAGCGGCTGGTTTGACTCCAGCGCTCGCCCCTCCAACGAAACCTTCGAGCGCTACTTTGGCAGCCTGCTCAGCGCCAGCTATTCCCACCCGGACGCCATTCAGGTGCACTACCTGACCACCCCCGTCGAGGCCAAGTAATCCCCACTCCCACCACTCACCATGCGCCTTGCTCTCCTGCCCTTGCTGCTGGCGACCAGTGTCCTTGCCGAAAAGCCGGCACTGTATTTCGACGGGCCGGAGATCGTGAAGCTCGACTGGAACACCGCCAGCCCGCGTGCCGCTGACTTTAATGGCGATGGCCTGACAGACCTCGCCATCATCAACGCCTCGCGCGCACGCATCGAGTTCCTCCTCCAGCGCAAGGACGGCGTTCAGACCGGCACCCCGGAAAAATCCGCCCGCGCAGACCGCTGGAACCCGGTCCTCGAAGTCTCCCGTTTCGACAAGCAGCCGCTCGTCATCGGGCGTGCCGCCCTCGCGCTCGCCGTGGGCGACTGGAATGCCGACAAGAAGGCGGACATCGCCTTCATCACCGACGAGGACAAGCTCGTCCTCCGCATGCAGGATGAAAAAGGTGTCTGGGCGGCCAAGCGCGAGTTCACTCTCGACTCCACCGCCGACGACACCGAAGTGCTCGTCGCACGCGATTTGAATGGCGACGGCCGCGATGACATCGCCCTGCTCACCAGCACCCGCCTGATGGTACTTCTCCAGGACAAGCCCGGAGGCTGGGCGGAGCCGCAAAACTACGCCCTGGGAGAGGGCGGCTGCGCCGGACTCAGCAGCACCGACCTCAACAACGACGGACGCCCCGATCTTTTTTACACCTCCCCGGATGGCGATGCCCTGCTCGTGCGCCTTCAGAACGAGGGCGCAACCTTTGGCGAAGAGTGGCGGCTCGAAATCCCCGCCGCCAGGCACTGGCTGCATTCCATCCGCCTCGGTGCAAACAGCACAGGCGTCGCCTGGATCCAGGACGAAACCAACATGGTCGAAGTCGCCAGACTTACCCAGGGAGCCGCCGAACCCGATGCCGAGCGCGCCGCCACCATCCGCTACGCCATGCCTCCCACAGAGGCAAAAAACGGGGCTGTCGCCTTTGGCGACCTCACCGGAGACGGCCTGCCGGACGTCATCATGTCAGAGCCCAAGGCCGCACGCGCCTGGCTCTTCCAGGGCGGCAGCGGCGGCACCTTCAGGGAAGGGCGTGAGTTTCCCATCCTCAGTGGCGTCGAGTCGCTGGCCATTGCCGATGTGGATGGTGACAAAAAAGCCGAGCTCGTGCTGCTCAGCCCCGCGGAGCAGTCCGTCGGCCTTGCCCGCTGGCAGGACAACCGCCTGCTCTACCCCGAGATCATCTATCAGGCCAAAGAGGGCGAAACCCTGCTCACCCTGACCACCGACTCCGCCGTCCTCTGCGTCACCGAGATCAAATCCAAGCCTCAGCTCGTCACCCTCCGCAAGACCGCGGCGGCCAAAGGGTTCACCGCCACCACTCAGGAGCTCACCATCAAAACCGGCCGCATCAGTGGCATCCGTGTCGTCGATGCCAATCAGGATGGCCGCGGCGACCTCGCCCTTTTTTCCAATCTCGGCCCGCTGCAGATTCTCCTCAGCACCGCAGACAGCAAAGCGCCCTTCAAACGCGTCGAAGGCATCCCCGACGCCTTTGTGAGCAAGCTCGCCCCCGCCGCACTCACCACCGGAGACCTGGACGGCGATGGCAAGCCGGAGATCATCATCGCCCACCAGCAGCTGGCCCGGGCTTTCAAAGTCGATGCCGAGGGCAGGGCCAGCATCGTGGAGCAGTTCAATGCACCCGATGCCGCCGCAGAGCTGCACAGCGCGCTCGTTTCCCGCAAAAATGGCAAGACCTCCGTGCTGCTGATCGACGCCACACACAGCCGGCTGCACGAACTCACCGCCGGCGCTGACCGCGTCTATCGCCCCGACCACACCCATGCCCTGCCCGCCATGACGCCCGAGCTCTGCGCCCTCATGGCTGCAGAGAAAAACACCCGCCTGCTGCTGCTCGGCAAGACCAGCTTCCAGCTCGCACCGCTGGACGGCTCCACCCTCAAGCTCGAGACTGTGGCCAGCTTTGACAGCGAGCTCAAGGACACCTCCCCCTCAGACCTCCTCACCGCCTCGTTCTCAGGCGGTGACTTTGATGACATCGCCCTGCTCGACACCTCCAAGAGCCGCGTCGTCGAAATCTTCCAGCCCGCATCCGCGCAAAAATGGGACAGCGCCATGTACTTCCGCGTGTTCGAAACCGACCCGCACTTCCGTGGCAAAACCGGCCTAGAAAACGAGCCCCATGACTACGCTGCGCTCGATCTCAACGGCGACGGCCGGCTCGACCTCTGCCTGCTCACGCACGACCGCGTGCTCCTCTATGTGCGCCAGTAGCGGCACCTGCGCTGCGCCCTGAAACCGCCCCTGCGTCAGAGGATCTCATTTCACAGGCTTGCACAGGCTGAAAAAATGCCTGACATCATCGCTTCATGAAACGCCTCTACCGCAACGCCCAGATCGCCAGCGAAGACAGCCCGCAGCTCCAGACGGCCGACGTGCTCGTCGAAGGCGGCAGAATCATCGGCGTGGCGGCAGGCATCGGCGGTGTTGAAAATGCGGAGGTCATCGACTGCACCGGCCGCATTCTGCTGCCAGGCCTCTTTGACACCCATGTCCATGCCCGTGAGCCCGGCCAGGAGGACAAGGAAAACATCGCCTCCTGCTCGGAGGCCGCGATCAATGGCGGAGTCACAGGCTTCGTCATGATGCCCAACACCACACCCGCCATCGACAGCGCAGGTGTCGTCCGCAGCGTGCTGGAAAGCGCCCGCCGCACCCGCATCGGCCCCGGCATTCACACCGCAGGCGCCATCACCAAAGGCCGCAAAGGCGAAGAGCTTGCAGGTATCGCCGGCATGAAGGCCGCTGGCTGCGTCATGCTCACGGATGACGGCTACGCGGTGGACAATCCCCAGGTGCTCCGCCGTGCCATGGAGTACGCCCGCGACTATGACCTGCCGCTGTCCAGTCACTGCGAGCTCAAGGCGCTCACCGGCAAGGGCTGCATGCATGAGGGCAGCATCAGCTACGCACTCGGTCTCCCCGGCATCCCCAACATCAGCGAGGAGATCTGCATCTCACGCGACATCCGCCTCGCCGAATACACCGGCGTGCATCTCAACATTCAGCACGTCACCACCGTCGAAGGCATGCGCACCATCAGGCGTGCCAAGGACCGCGGCATCCGCGTCACCTGCGAGGTCACGCCTCATCATCTCATGTTCAACCATGAGCACATCGGCGACTACGACACGCACTACAAGATGAATCCCCCCCTGCGCACGCCTGAGGACAATGCCGCGCTCCTTCAGGGCCTCAGGGACGGCTGGTTTGACGTCATCGCCACCGACCACGCCCCGCACACCCCGTTTGAAAAAAACCAGGACTTTGCCAGTGCGCCCTTCGGCATCACCGGCCTGGAAACCGCCCTCGTCTCCCTCTACGACCGCTTCATCTCCAAGGGCCTCCTCGGCTGGCAGCTCATCGTGCGGCACTACAGCGCCGGGCCCCGCCGCCTCATGAAGCTGGCGCCCGTGCCCATCCAGGAGGGCGGCACCGCCGAGTTCATCGTCTTCAATCCCGCCCGCACCACCACCTTCAGCCGCGACTTCATGAAGTCCAAGAGCCTCAACACCCCCTTCCTCGACAAAACGCTGCAAGGCATGGTCGAGCGCGTGATCTATCGCGGCGAGGAGCTGCTGGCGCGCTAGGCTTCACCCCAGCCCGAGATTCCGCGCCATCAGCGCGGCGCTCGTGCGGTCCGGCACCTGCAGTTTGTCGAGCACGCAGGTCATGTGGTTTTTCACCGTGCCCTCCGCAAGGTTCAGCGCCGTGGCGATCTCCTTGTTGCTCATCCCTCTCACCAGGTGGCGCAGGATGTCCCTCTCACGCCGGGAAAGCTGGCTGGCGCGGTGGCGCTCCTCCACGCTCAGCAGACCGGTCTGTGAAAGCCGGTTGAACTCGGCCACCACATGCGTGGCGATCGCAGGCTGCAGGTACGTCTGTCCGGCTGCGACGGCCCGGATCGCATCCACCATCTGCGGCACCGGGGTATCCTTCAGCATATAGCCTGAGGCGCCCGCGCGCAGCGCCTCAAACACATCCTCCTCCTGGTCAAAGACTGTCAGCACCAGCACCCGGATCTCCGGATGCACCGCACGGATGCGCCGCGTGGCCTCCGCCCCGCACATCACCGGCATGCGCAGGTCCATCAGCACCACCTGCGGCCGGTGCTCAGCGCTCCGGTGCAGGGCTTCCTCTCCATTGGCAGCCTCCGCCACGATCTCCACCCTGCTGTCGAGCCCAAGCACGGCCTGCACCGCCTCGCGAAACGGGGCCTGGTCATCGACGAGCAGGATCTTGATCGGTGAGTTCATGCGTTTATCCCGGGACCACCATGCGGCAAAAGCCGCCGCCGCGCTGCTCACTTCCTGCGAAAAAGCTCCCATTTAGCAGCACCGCGCGCTCACGCAGGCCTTTCAGCCCATGGCCGTTTTCGGGCATGGCGCTGAAGCCCCGCCCGTTGTCAGCCACACTGAGCGCCACACTCGTGTCCGAGGTGAAATCAAGATGCACCGTGATCTCTGACGCACCCGCATGCCTGCACGCATTCGTGATGCCCTCCTGCGCACAGCGGTACAGGGAGATCTCCACCAGGGAGGGCAGCGGGCGCGATTTCCCAGACTGCTGCAGCACCAGCTTCAGCCCCGGCCTCTCTGCTCCGGTGATCAGGGAGGTGAGTGACTCCGCCAGGGTGCGCTCATCCTGCGGTGTGGCTCGCAGCGAGGACACCGACCGGCGGATTTCCGCCAGCCCCTCCCGGCTCGAACGCTGCGCCTTCTGAATCGAATCCAGCGCACGCGCAGGCGACTCATGGAGCAGGGCCTGAGCTGCTTCGAGCTGCACCACCACCACCGTCAGGCTGTGCCCTACCGCATCATGAATCTCCCGGGCCAGACGGTTGCGCTCCTGCTCCACCGCCACCACCGCCGCCTGGTCCGCCCGCAGCTCCAGCTGGGCATTGGCGGAGCGCAGCTCCGCCGCCACGCGCGCCGTGTTCTTCCGCTGCCTCGACGCCTGCGTCATCACAAAGCAGCAGCCCATGATGAACACACTCGTGGTCAGCTGGCCGCATGCCCAGTACAGCGCCGGGTACACCCCTTGGACGACGTATTCACGCGCCGAAGAGACCGCCAGCATGAGGCACAGCACCACCACCATGTGCAGACGCCGCGTCAGCAGCACTCCGGCAAAGCCCGCTGTCGGCATCCAGAACCACTGCTGCATGCCGATGGGGTTGATCTCCCCAGACGCATGCGTGCAGGCAATGGCCAGCAGAAATTGCACACCAAACACCCGGGCCGCCTGCAGGCCGCATTTCCCCTCCTCCATCCCTGGCTTGTCAGGGTGATAGAGGTCACACAGCAGCCAGCGCAAATGAAAAAGATTCCAGCCAAACGCCGCCAGCCCGCAGATGATCAGCATCACCATCTCGGAGCGCATCGCCCGCTCAAACATCAGGTAACCGATCCAGCCAATCGGCATCAGGCTGATCCATGCCAGGATCATGCTTGCGACCAGGACCATCCAACTGGCGGAAACCTCCGGCCTCCCCTGATTTGAACTCCCCCCTTTGTTAGTCTGTTGTTCGAAAGATTGAGACACCACTTTTGAAACCATTCAGATCCTTATCTTTCACAGATTTTTATTATTCGCGAACATTCCCCGCGCCACATGACTTTAGTCATACGCACCAGCCCAAATGTTGAATCTGGTTTAATCACCCTAGCAGGATTTCTGCCACTGCGCCTCCCACCAGCTTTCTCACCCCGGCAATCCCCGCTTGAATTGAGGCAGACTTACGGCTTCACAGTGCCCATGTCCGATCTCAAAGAATACCTCGCCCAGCGCTGCCAGCTTGTGGATGCCGCACTCAACCGCCTCATCCCGGACGCTGCCACACGGCCCATGACGCTCCACAAGGCCATGCGCCACAGCATGTTCGCCGGCGGCAAACGGCTGCGGCCCATTCTCTGCCTGGCCGCGGCGGAGGCCTGCGGCGGCTCCATCGATGACGCCATCTACAATGCCTGCGCCGTCGAATGCCTCCACACCTACTCCCTCATCCACGATGATCTGCCCTGCATGGATGATGACGACATGCGCCGCGGCGTTCCCACCTGCCATAAAGTCTATGGCGAGGCCATGGCCCTCCTCGCAGGGGATGCCCTGCAGGCCCTGGCTTTTGAACTGGTGACCAAAACCCCCATCGCCTCTCTCCACCCCGCTGCCGTCATGGTGCTGGAACTCGCACGCACGGCAGGAAGCCTCCACCTCGTGGGCGGCCAGGTGGCGGATCTCGAGGGCGAGGGCAAAAAGCTCCCGCTGGAGGACCTCCGCTTCATCCACGAAGGCAAGACCGCTGCCCTGCTGACCACCAGTGTCAGGCTCGGAGCCATGAGCGCCAATGCCAGCCCCGACCAGATGCAGGCGCTGCACGATTTCGGCATGGCCACCGGCCTGGCCTTCCAAATCATCGACGACATCCTCGACGTGACCCAGACCAGCGAAAAACTCGGCAAAAGCGCCGGCAAGGACGTCGAGTCAGAGAAGAGCACCTACCCCGCGCTCATGGGCCTGGAGGCCTCCCGCACCGAGGCCCATCGCCTCACCGAGGCAGCCAACCGCGCCTTGGATGTGTTTGGCGACTCTTCCACACGCCTTCGCCAGCTGGCGGACTACCTGTTGAACCGGGATTATTAGACCTGACGTTCATGAGTGAACTTCTGTCCAAAGAGGATGTCATCGGGCATCGGATCTGGGTTCCTCGCACAAACATTCACTGGCCTGATTACGGTGACTACTGGGAATGGCACGCCAACCATTCGCAGGATGCCTCTCACTGCGGCTGAAACAGCGGCGTGAGATCCCCGGCAACCTTCTCAGGCGGGCCAAAATTGAGCAGCAGGGTGGAGCCATCCCCCTGCACCACACGGAAACCCAGCAGCCTCCTGCCCCCGGGCTCGATTTGCATGTCGAGCTGCCTGAGATACTTTTTGATCAGCAGCGGCCGTGGAATCATCGCCACAGTGACGAAGCTCTTCTCCTGCTGGGTGATCCTGAGCGTGAAGTTGTTCGTCAGCGAACCGGCGTCCATCTCCCGGCCGCTGAGAAATTTCATCCACATCCGCACCCGGCTGTCATCCGGCTTCAGCGTCTGCCAGGGCGTCTCCGCGCTCTCTTTGAGCCGCACCGTTTCTTTGTCAAAAACCAGGATCGTCGCCGCAGGCTGCCCTAGCTCCAGGCGAAACCGGCCGTCGGCCATGCGCCAGAACCGCCCGCTGGCGGTGACCGGCTCCTTCAGCGCAGGCGTGGTACGCGTCTGCTGGAAGGCGACCTTGATGCTGCCAATGTCCTTCTGCGCCGCCATCCATGCCTGCATCACCGGTGGAATCGGCGGGGGCTCAGTCGCCGCCAGGGCAGGCAGTGTCAGCGCGAAAACAGCAGCAAAAACGGAGGGCAGTCGGATCACACCGCCAGCAGGACACCCAAATCCCCCGTGTCTCAAGCCTTTCGCTGCCATGTTTTCCCTTGCCCCCCCGTGCAAACCGTGTTCTCTGACCCTTCACCCCAACCCCCTACTTCACACACATGAGCGAACGTCGCGTCGTCATCACCGGCATGGGAGCCATCGCCCCCAACGGCAACAACAAAGATGACTTTTGGAAAAACCTGGTGGCAGGCAAGAGCGGGATCCGCCGCATCCAGTCGATGGACACGGAGAAGTACGACTGCAAGATCGCCGGTGAAGTGGTGGACTTTGACCCCACCGTCCATTTCAACAACCACAAGGACGCCCGTCGTGCGGACCGCTACTTCCAGTTTGCCATGGCCGCCTCCAAAATGGCCGCCAAGGACGCCGGTCTCAACCCCGACAGCCTGGACCCCCACCGCGTCGGCGTCATGGTGGGCAGCGGCATCGGCGGCCTCAGCACCATCGAGACCCAGTATGAGATCCTGCTCAACAAGGGTCCAAACCGCGTCTCCCCCTTCCTCATCCCCATGATGATCACCAACATCGCCAGCGGCATGATCGCGGCAGAATATGGTTTCATGGGCCCCAACATGGTCATCGTGACCGCCTGCGCCACCTCCAACAACAACATCGGGGAAGCCTGGCGCATGATCAAATTTGGCGACGCCGACGTGATGATCGCCGGTGGTGCCGAGGCCTCCATCCGTCCCTGCGGCCTCTCAGGCTTTGCCAACATGAAGGCTCTCAGCCTGCGCAATGACGAGCCCGAACGCGCCTCCCGCCCCTGGGACAAGGACCGCGACGGCTTTGTCATGGGCGAAGGCGCAGGCGTGGTCGTCATTGAAGAACTCGAACACGCCAAGAAGCGCGGTGCCACCATCTACGCTGAACTCGCCGGTTACGGCGCCACGGCAGACGCCTACCACCTCACCTCCCCGCATCCGGAAGGCCTCGGCGCCGCCAAGTGCATGGAGATGGCCCTGCGCCACGCCAAGCTGAACACCACCGACGTGCAGTACATCAACGCCCACGCCACCTCCACCCCGGTGGGCGACCTCTGCGAGCTGCGCGCCATCAAGCGCACCTTTGGCGACTACGCCACCAAGGGCCTGCTCGTCTCCGGCACCAAATCCATGACCGGTCACCTCCTCGGCGCTGCCGGCGGTGTGGAGCTCATCGCCTCCGTCATGGCCATCAAGGACCAGGTCATCCCGCCCACGATCAACGTCGAAAACCTCGACCCCGAAGTGGACGTAGACATCGTGCCAAACACCGCACGCCCCGCCAAGGTGGACGCCGCCCTGAGCAACTCCTTCGGCTTCGGCGGCCACAACGCCGCGCTGCTGATCAAGAAGTTCTAAAACTGAACTGGAATCACAAGACGGGTGTGGCGCAAGCCCACCCGTCTTTTTTTGGCGGATGCCATGGGAGCTCTCTTTTATACCACGATCAGTTAAAAACGGGTCTGAAGGTGGAGGCACGAGCTGACGGAGGGGGATCATCTTGATCCCCCCACCTGCAGCGTGTTCGCGGATGTGCGAGAGCGCTGGCTGGCCTCATGGAATGCTGACACCCACCAGTGAGACCTGTTTTCAGCTGTGCGTGGTATTACCGCGTCACCGCCAGCTCCACATCCTTCGCGCCTTCCACCACATCCAGGCTCCAGTCTCCCGCGCCGGGCTTCTGCTCCTTTGTCGTCACCGTGCCATCCGCTGTTTCCAGCCCCGGCACATCCGCAGCGCTGTAGCTCACCGTCAGCTTCACCTTGCCCACGATGGGCCCGGTCTTTTCTTCCAGCTTGAACTTGCCGCCCATCACACGTGCGCAGGCCACGGGGGCGGAGGGATCGTCTGAGGCAAAGATCACGCTGCCCCAGCTCACCGGCTTGCCGTTCACCGTAACCTTGCCGTTGATGGCCGTACGCTTCATCGGCTTGAGAAAGCCCTGGTTCCGCAGCCAGTCGCGCAGGTGCATGCTCCAGGTGCCCAGCACCGGATCACCCAGGAAGAGACCCACGCCATGCGGACCGGGGCGGTAGATGTGCAGCTCGGCGGGCACCTTGTTTTTGCGGCAGGCCAGGTAGAAAGCCACGGCGTTTTCGGCAGGCACCACCGTGTCCTCATCCGTCTGGAAGATGAAGGTGGGCGGCGTATTGGCCGTCACTCGCGTCTCGGTGCTCACGTGCTTCGCCAGCTCGTCGTTGTCATTCGGCCCCAGCAGGTTCTTGCGCGAGCCCTTGTGGCCGTAGTCCTCGATCATCGAGATCACCGGATACGTCGGCGCGGCCACATCCGGGCGTGCGCTGACCTGATCAATCGCGTCATTCGTCATGCCTGCGGGCTTTTCATCAAACATCGTCGCCGCCATCGAGGTCAGATGCCCGCCTGCGGAAAAGCCGATGATGCCGATCCGGTTCGGGTCGATGCCATACTGCTGCGCATTCGCCCGCACATGGCGGATCGCACGCTGCACATCGATGAGCTGCGTGGGAAAGTGATACCCCTGGCTGCCAAGACGGTAGTGCAGCACAAAGGCGGACACGCCCAGGCCATTGAACCACTTGGCTACCTGCACGCCCTCATGATCCGCCGCCAGCCCTCCGTAACCGCCACCCGGGCACACCACAAACGCCGCCCCGTTGGCCTTGTCCTTCGCCGCCGCCCACACATTGATGAAAGGCTGGTCCTTGTCCTCATCCCCCTTCGCTCCCGGTGCGCCCTCAGGCCAGAGACGGACCTTCGTCGGCTCGGCATGCAGTGAAGAGATCGTGGCGGAAACAAACAGCAGGGTCAGCAAAGTCAGCGGCTTCATGGTACCGCAAGAAGGCAAGCTGAGGCATCACTGCAACAAATCCCCCACTTTCACCCGGATCCACCAGCCATAAAAAATATGCGGTTGCCCGCTTTAACGATTTGCCTAGCATAAACTGCGCACATGACCACAGCAGACCCCGACCTCACCCCCCTGATGACGGTCGGCACACCTGCCTTGTATGCCCACAACGCCTTCCGCATCACGGGATTGATGGTCACTGCCTCCATGCGCGAGGTGACGCGCTACGGGGAAAGGTTGAAACTGCTGCAGCAGGTGGGCGGACAGGCCGCCGCAGGCCTGCCCGCGATGCTGGGCAGCACTCATGTCCCAGGGCCCGATGAGCTCCGAACAGCTCTCAGAAACTTGATGGATCTGCCAACCCGCGCGCTGCATGAATTCTTCTGGCTGTGGCCAGACAGCTGGGAGCAGCCGGAGGGGGATCCGGCCTTGATGAGCCTGAGACAGATGGACCTGGAGGGCGCCAAGGCCATCTGGACTGCGCGCGAGGCGGATGGCCAATGCTGCATTTCTACGCATAATCTTGCGGTGCTCAGCCACATGCGGGCCCTGGACTTGTCGCTGCGCGACTTGGCAAAGCCGCTGCCGCCAGAGGCACTCAACGAAATGTACGCTGAATGGCGGATGGCCATGAAACGCTGGAGGCGGATCGCGGAGGATGAGGATTTGTGGGACCATTACAAAGCGCGCATCATACAAATGGACGACCCGTCTGTGACCACAGGCCTGGCGCGGCGTCTGCGTGGAGACTTGCACTGGGCGTTTGACCGGATCCAAGCCATGCTCGCGGTGGCTTATGCGCAAAAGAAGCGCCGCATCGAGTGTCAATGGCTCATCAGCTTTTTGAAGTCTTCCCTGGGAGGCTTCGGCGAAGCTTTTCAATGCGCGACGGACCATGCGCTGGCCCGCGTGCGCGAGCGGCTGGACCATGCCCTTCAAAATGCCAGGCGGCAGGTTCAGACGGCGGAGATCGAAGGCATCGCCAGCGCTCGCCTGCTGCTGGACGCCGCCACCCCCTTGCTCAAGGTCGTGGAACTGGTGCAGCCCGGCCAGATGGGAAGCCCTGACCGCGAAAAAATCTCCCGGGGCGCTCTGAGTATCGCGGTGACAGGTTACAACTTGATCTACTGCTCCAAAAATCCCTCCCCTGCGGTGCTGGCTCAGCGGGAAAAACGAAGGCATGCGGAAGAATACCTCCCCATCATGGCGACCTGCCGCGCGCTGACGACTGACGCCGAGCTGCTCGGAATCATCAATTCCAATGTCCAGATCGCCCAGGCTCTTCTGCAAAGAATGCCTCCGGAAATAAACTTTGAGTACTCACGTCCAAAGCTGGTGAATGGCAGGAAAATGCTGTACCCCGCACAGCGCCCCAGATGGAGCACTCTCTTCCTTCACTGGCTGCGACTCGTCCCCCGGAGTGTCTGGATCTTGATGGTGATCATCTCCACAACCGCCGTCATTTCGCTGGTGGTCAATTCCATTTCTGCCAAACCCATAGCCACAGGAAAATTCACGCCCGAGGAGCTGAAAGCACACGGCCTGCCACAGCGCCTTGGTACGCAAGCGCTCATGGATTTGCCCAGCACCGGCGTGCTGCAGCGAAGTCCGGCTTTGCGAAGCGATCGTTCAAGATTGCAAATCTCGGCCCCCGTGAACGATAACGGCATTCATTTTTGCGCAATTCTGACTCTGCTGCTCAAGCCTGATCAATCTCTAAAGGTGTTTATCAGAAACGGGGAGAAGGCCGACATCAGGCTCCCGGATGATATTTATATGTTGACGCTCACCTGGGGAACCTACTGGAGCATTTTGGACAATCGGTTCGAGCCTCTCTATCAGGACAAGCTTTCTCCTTCACTCCTCCCCAATGGAATGCCCGCTGTCCTTCATATAACTTCGCTGCAGGACGGCGAGTTCCACATTCAACCCGCACACTGATCATTCCCTTCTCTTCCCACCATGAGCCAGTCCATTCCGACATCAATCTCATCGCCAGAAGCGGTCGCACCGAGAGATCCTGCGCCACAAAACGAGGGACACGTACCCCTGACAGCTCTCTGCGACATCGCCCTCCATGCATGGCGCCTGCAGCGGCGCATGACGGACCGTACCACCAAGGAAGTGAAGGAGGAGCACCGGCCGCTGGCGCGCCATGTGACTGCCATATTGGACACGCTGGAAAGGGTTGGCTTGACGCTGCGGGATCGTGAGACCGAAGCCTATGACTACGGCCTTCCAGAAAAGGTGGTGGCGGCGGAGCGCTCCGCAGCGGTAAGCCGTGAAACGGTGCTTGAGACCATCCGGCCCACGTTGTTTTTCCGCAACCAGATCGTCAAGGCGGGAGAGATCATCATCGCCCTGCCATTGGAGCCTTCCTCAGACTCCATCAGATGAGCTTCATTGCCTCACACTCTTCATCCTTAACCTCTCCAGATTCAATCATGCCACGTCAGACCCTCGATTTCGGAATCGATCTCGGAACCACCAACAGCGCCATCGCCGTGATGGAGGGCATCGCGCCCGCCATCATCAAAAACAACCAGGGGCAGGACACCACGCCCTCTGCCGTTGGCTTCACCAAGAACGGCGTGCTGCGGCTGGGAGAGGCCGCGCGGCGCGTGCAACTGGCGCAGCCCCAGGACGCTTACACGGAGTTCAAGCGGCGAATGGGCTCGGACGAAGTCTATGAGTTTCGTTCATCCGGCAAGCGCCTCAAGCCGGAGGAGCTTTCCGCCGAGGTGCTCAAATCACTGAAGGGAGATGTGGAACAGGCGCGCGGGGAGCAGGTGGCGGCGGCCGTGATCACCGTGCCTGCGGCGTTTGAACTGCACCAGTGCGAGGCCACGCAGCGTGCGGGCGCACTGGCGGGCTTCAGCATGACGCCACTGCTGCAGGAGCCGGTGGCTGCGGCGCTGGCTTATGGATTTCAGAAGGACCAGGAGAAAGGCTACTGGCTGGTCTATGACTTTGGCGGCGGCACCTTTGATGCGGCGCTGATCCGCGCGGAGGAGGGCATCATTCAGGTGACGGCGCATGAGGGGGACAATTTCCTCGGGGGCTCGGACATCGACTGGGCCATCTTTCAGCAGCTGCTGCTGCCGCGCCTCACGGAGCAGTTTGACCTTCCCGACTTTCGCCGGGGCAATCCCCGCTGGGAAGTGGCCGTGCAGAAGCTCAAGTCCGCCATCGAAAAGGCCAAAATTGAAGCCAGCCGCACCAGCCGCGCCCCGCTGGTGGAGTGCCTGTTTGAAGACGCCGCAGGAGCGGAGGTGGACCTTGAGTCTCTGGGCATGGAGCTGTCGCAGGAGGACATTGCACGCATCGCAGCACCGATCATCTCCAGATCGATCAGCCAGGTGAAGCGCCTGCTGGCCGGCAAGGGGCTGGCCTGCCACGACCTGGCCAGGACCATCCTGGTGGGAGGCCCCACCCTGGCACCCTATTTCCGTGCACAGTTGCAGTCGGAGCTGGGGACCAGCGTGGATTTCAGCGTGGATCCCATGACAGTCGTGGCCTGCGGCGCGGCTGTGTTTGCCAGCACGCAGCCCTTCACCGCAAAGGTGACGGTGGCCGTGTCCGCAGGAACGGTGGGGCTGGATCTGAAATACAAGCCCGTGGGCGTGGATGCCGATCCTCTGGTGGGCGGCCGCGTCCAGGCTGGCGCGGAGGGCTGTGCCAACCATACGATCGAATTCGCCAATGCCAGCAGCGGCTGGACCAGCGGCCAGGTACCGGTGAATCAGGACGGCACCTTTGCTCTCACTCTGGCAGCAGAGCGCAAGATGCGGAACGAATACCAGATCACCCTGCGGAACGCCGCCGGACAGCCGCTGAAGACCGCCCCCGAGAGCATCCATTACACCATCGGCGCAGCGGTGGAGGAGCAGCCTCTCATCCACTCCATCAGCGTGGCGCTGGCAAACAACAAAACACGCCAGTATTTCAGCAAAGGCTCGGGCCTGCCGCAGAAGTGCACGCATTCGCACCACACCGCCGACGTGCTGGTGGCCGGGGACAAGGAAAGCAGCCTGCGCATTCCCGTGGTGGAGGGTGAAAGCGCTCACAGCGACCGCAACCGCGTCATAGGCCACATGGAAATCCGCGGCGACCAGATCCGCCGCGATGTGCCCGCAGACCAGGAGATCCAGGTGACGCTCAAAATGGACGAATCACGCGACATCGTGATGGAGGTGTACATTCCCTATCTGGACGAGGAGTTTTCCACTCGTCTGGCACTGGGGCGCAAGGCCGCCGCAAACTCCGTGGAATTTCTGCACCAAAGGCTGATGAACGAAAACTCCCGCCGCCAGCTGCTGCGACGCAAGGCGGACGAGACCGAGGAGCGCACCGCAGCCCAGATCATCACCGATCTGGAACGCGAAATCTCCTTCGCTGAGCTGGAGGAGCGCATCCGTCAGGCCGACGGCGACTTTGTGACTTGCGAGCAGTGCGACAAGCTGCTGCTGGAGGCGGCCTGCCGTCTGGATGAGGCCGACGCGCTGATCAAGTGGCCCACCCTGGTCAGGAAAGTCAAACAACATGACAACGCCTTTTTCCAGCTGGCCCGTGAATGTGGCACCCCTGCCGATGTGCAGAAGGCGCAGGAGATGAATGACCGGATGCAGGAGTGCATACGCGCGAAAAACTTCGCCCGTCTCGATGCCGTGGACGATGAATTGTGGAGGCTGTACTCCAATCTGAGACACGGCCATTTCCCCTACTGGGAGAGAACTTTCCTATGGCTGGAGCCGCAGGCTCCGAGTTTGAGCGATCCCGAGGAAGCCCGCCGTTATGTACTGCTGGGGCGCCATGCGCTCACTGAAAAAAACCTCGCAGGATTGCGCTCTGCGTGCCACGGACTTTGGGGGTTCTTCCCCGACGAGGTGGAGATGTACCGGGGTCTGAAAGCGGGGATTACATGATCCCATCATCCGCCTCGACAAATTCGTTCTGTTTCCTCAGTATGGTACGACTCTAATCTTCCACCTCTCACCAACCGCACTCCCACCATGATCTCACGCCGTCATTTTCTCTCCACCAGCCTTGGCGCACTCAGCGTCTCCACCCTGCCTGCCATCGAGCCCATCAAGCGTCCCGGCAAAAGCCGCATGCAGCTCGGCGTGGCCGCCTACAGCTTCCGCGAGTACTTCCAGTGGATGCGCGACAAGGAGCAGAAGCCGAAGGACGGCAAGCCGCAGTGGAGCATCCTCGATTTCATCGACTGGTGCGGCGACAACAACGTCCCCGGCGCAGAGGTGACCAGCTACTTCTTCCCGAAGGATGTGGACGAAGCCTTCCTGCTGGAAGTGAAGCGCCGCGCCTACCTGCGTGGCGTGCAGCTCGCAGGCACCGCCGTGGGCAACAACTTCGCGCTGCCCAAGGGTGAAAAACTCAGCGAGCAGATCGCCTACACCAAGAAGTGGATCGACCACTCCGCCGTCATGGGCGCGCCGCACATCCGCGTGTTTGCGGGCCCGCAGCCCAAGGACCTCAGTGAGGAGCAGGCCGTGGCCAACTGCCTGGAGTCCTATCAGGAGTGCCTCGACTACGCCGCCAAGAAAGGCGTCTTCCTCGGCCTGGAAAACCACGGCGGCATCGTCGCAGAGCCGGACAATCTCATCAAGATGGTCAAGGCCGCCAAGAGCCCCTGGGCCGGCATCAATCTCGACAGCGGCAACTTCCACACCGAAGACCCTTATGCCGACCTCGCCAAGATCGCCCCTTACGCCGTCAATGTGCAGCTCAAGATGGAGATCAGCCGCAAGGGTGCCAAGAAAGGCGAAAGCGAACCCAGCGATGTGAAACGCGTCATCCAGATCATGCGCGACGCCAACTACCAGGGCTGGTTCACCCTCGAGTTTGAGACCAAGGAAGACCCCTTCGTCCGCGTCCCCGAAATCTGCAACATGCTGCGCCCGCTGCTGGGCTGAGTTTGCGGTGGTTGGCAGTTGTTTGCAATGGCTTGCAGTGGTTGATTGAAACCTTGGGTGCGATTCTGCACCTCGGTTCTTCATCGCTGCATACCATGAGAAAAGAATTCCCCTTTGAGAAGCTGGAAGTCTGGCAGGATGCCCGGCAGCTGGTCCGCTCCGTGTATGAGTGCGCAGGTGCATTTCCATCTGCAGAGCGCTTTGGCCTGGCCAGCCAGCTCACCCGTGCCTCGGTTTCCGTGGCCAATAATCTGGCTGAAGGCAGTGGGCGGTCCAGCCTAAAAGATCAGGCACACTTTTCCAGTCAGGCCTACAGCTCCCTCATGGAGACAGCGTGCGACCTGATTCTCTCCAACGACCTCGGCTTCACCTCCAGGGAGGCCACCGATCCCATCCTCAATCAGGCCTACGATCTTTCTGTCAGGATCCACAACCTCCGCGAATCCCAGCTGCGCCGCGCGGCACAGGCTTGAAACCACTGCAAACAATTGCAAACCATCGCCAACCACCGCAAACTTCTCCCCATGTCCCACGCCCCCACCGTCGTCATCGAAAATTTCTACCCCTGCCTTGATGGCGGGCAGCATCCGGTCAAGCGGGTCATCGACGAGCCGCTGGATGTCTGGTGCGACATCTTCAAGGACGGGCACGATGTGATGAGCGCCGTCCTGCGCTGGCGCGCGGCAGGCTCCAAGCGCTGGCTTGAGGCCCCCATGAAGCTGCTGGAAAACGACCGCTGGCACGGCCAGTGCCGCTTTTCCAAAGCCGGGCGCTGGGAGTATGTCGTGGAGGCTTGGGGAGACACCTTCCGCTCGTGGAAAAAGACCTTCGCCGTCCGTGTGCAGGCCAAGGACCCCGACGTGCCCGTGGAGGCTCAGGAAGGCGCACGCCTGCTGCGAGAGGCTGCCGGTCGCGCACGCACCGCAGGCGTCCCCACCGCAGCCACCCAGCTCGAAAACTGCGCAGACCTTCTCACCTCCGTAAAGCCCGCAGACATCATGGAGGTGCTGCTCTCCGACGAGATGCAGAGCCTGATGGACCAATACCCGGACCGCTCACAGTCCACCACCTCCGGCACTCTGCGCGCCACCGTGGAGCGCGAGCGCGCACGCTTCTCCGCCTGGTATGAGTTCTTCCCGCGTGGCGCTGAGGGTCGCAGCGACAAGCACTCCACCTTCCGCGACTGCCTGGGCCGCCTGGACCACGCCGCGCACATGGGCTTTGACGTGATTTATTTCCCGCCGATCCACCCCATCGGTGTCACCGCACGCAAAGGCAAAAACAACACCCTCACCGCCAAAGAGGGCGACGTGGGCAGCCCCTGGGCCATCGGCGGCCCCGCTGGCGGGCATTACAGCATCGAGCCCGCGCTCGGCACCGAGAAGGACTTCGTCTGGCTCGTGAAGGAGGCGAAAAAGCGCGGCCTCGAAATCGCGCTCGACTTCGCGCTCAACTGCTCGCCGGATCATCCTTATGTCAAAGACCATCCCGAGTGGTTCTACAAGCGCCCGGACGGCAGCATCCGCTATGCGGAAAATCCGCCGAAAAAGTACCAGGACATCTACCCGCTCAACTTCCACTGCGACGACTGGCGCAACCTCTGGAAGGAGCTCATCGCCGTGGTGCAGTTCTGGGTGGACCGCGGCGTGAAGATCTTCCGCGTGGACAATCCGCACACCAAGCCCGTCGCCTTCTGGGAGGAGCTCATCGCCACCATCCAGCGCAAGGACCCGGACGTGCTCTTCCTCGCCGAGGCCTTCACCAAGCCGAAGATGATGCAGGTGCTGGGCAAGGTGGGCTTCACGCAGAGCTACACCTACTTCACCTGGCGTGAGGACCGCCAGTCACTCACCGAATACGCCACGGAGCTCACGCGCAGCGACATGCGCTGGTACTACCGCGCCAATTTCTGGCCCAACACCCCGGACATCCTGCCTGGCCACCTCCAGAATGCGGGCTCCCAGATGTTCCGCATCCGCGCCGCCCTGGCCGCCACACTCTCCTCCACCTGGGGCATGTACTCCGGCTACGAACTCTGCGAAAACGACCCCTACCCCGGCAAGGAGGAGTACAACAACAGCGAGAAGTACGAGCTCAAGCAGCGCGACTACAACAGGCTCGGCAACATCACCGGCTTCATCCGCCAGCTCAACCTCATCCGCCGCGACAACCCGGCGCTGCACCTCTACGACAACCTTCGCTTCCACGGTGCGGACCACGCCCAGATGCTCTGCTACAGCAAGGCCACGCCCGACTTCAGCAGCCGCATCCTCTGCGTCATCAGCCACGACGCACACCAGCCGGCCATCGGCATGGTGCATCTGGACCTCAGCGCCCTCGGCCTGGACGGCAGCCGCCCCTACAAGGTGACCGACCTCCTCCACAACCAGACCTACGAGTGGCGCGGCGCGGACAACTACGTGGAGCTCCGCCCCGGCGGCACCTCCATGCACATCTTCCGCGTGGAGCAGTAAAGTGTCATGAAACCGCTGCTCTGCAGTTAATCGGTCCCTTGGCTCGCAGGGCGGTTCGGCTGCCTCGTCCTGCAGAGATAGATTTCTGCTGCATGGAGGTATTGGTGAGATCCCCAATCTCACACATCATCATGCTGAAGCAGCTTTGTTCTATCCTCGTCGTTGCCCTGATTGCCTCGCCACACTCGCTGAGCGCCGCAGATTCGATCATCGTCGAACAAGGCAGGCCTCATGCGGAGATCGTCATCTCTGACAAACCCGCGCGCATGACGAAGCTGGCGGCGAAGGAGCTGCAGCAGTACGTGGCCAAAATGTCTGGCGCGACTCTGCCAGTCGTCACGGAGCGCACGCCGGGAAAATCCACGATCTTTGTGGGCATGAGCCGCCACACGGAGGCTCTTGGCCTTGCGACACAGACGCTCCAGCACGGTGCCTTCCGCATGGCCTCAGGCGAGGGCTGGCTGGCCCTGCTGGGCGCGGACAAGGACTACGTGCCCATCGAGCCCTGGGGCCGCAAGCGGGACAAAAATGAAACCGCCCGCGTGAATGCCGAGTGGGACAAAATCACGGGAGACACTTTTTGGAACACCGCCGGCGAGCTCTACCAGCGCTACCACCCCGAGCTCGACATCTGGGAAATGGATGATGCAGGCACCTTCAATGCCGTGAATGAATTCCTGCGCAGCCTCGGCTGCCGCTGGTTCGCCCCCGGAGAGATCGGCGAGGTGGTGCCGCAGGTGGCCACGATCACGCTGCCGCAGGTAAACCGCACGGTGGCTCCCGACTTTGGCTTTCGCCGCTTCTCCTACTACACGCAGCACACCGGCATTGGCGACAGGGCTCTATGGGATCTTCGCCTCGGCCTCAACTTCGGCGCGGAGATCGCGGGCTTTCCGCAGATCTGCCACGGGCTGAAGTTTGTCATCATGCGCGATGAGATGAAAAAAGCGCACCCGGAGATGTATCTGCTGCAGGAGGGCAAACGCAGCACTCGCAGCGAAGGCATCCCCAATCTGCTCTCTCCGCTGCTGTTTGAAAAACAGGTGAAGCATGTGCGCGCGATGTTTGACCACTTCCACGAGCCGATGCACAACATCGACCTCGTGGACGGCTACAGCGGCCTGACCTCCGACGATCCCGCCTGGATGGCGCAGCTCACACCAGAGCGCGGCTGGAGAGGCACCATGTCCGACCACGTCTGGGGATACCTGAACCGCGTGGCGCTGGAGGTGAACCGCAGCCACCCGGACCGGCTCGTCAGTGCGCTGGCCTACGGCGCCTACACCCAGCCGCCGCTGAAGATTGAAAAGCTCAGCCCCAACCTCGCACTGATCGACGTGCGGCACCGTCAGGAGTTCTGGGACGAGGCCAAATGGAAGGAGCGCCGGGAATGGCGCGCCGAGTGGCTGAAGAAGCTGCCCTCCGGCAAGTACATCAGCTGGGACTTCTGCACCAATGCACGCCCGGAGCAGGTCGGACGTCCTGTGGTTTACACTCAGCAGATCAGCCGGGACCTGCGCGAGCTGAAAGGTGTCAGCCTTGGCGAACTGGTGGAAATTTACGCGCACCCCACAGACAAGGAGTCATCCTTTGGCTACAACGATCTCGCCATCGAGCATCTCAATCTCTATCTCACCGCACGTCTCTACTGGGATGTGAATCAGGACGTGAATGCGCTGCTGGCAGATTATGTCACCAGCTACTACGGCCCTGCGGCTGAGGCGATGCGGGCCTTCATCACCCATGCTGAATCCAACTGGATGCACATGAATACCGACGCGGCAAAGATCGGCGAGTCCCTGGACCTCCTCGCCAAGGCCAAGGCCGCCGCCGATCCGGCCAGTCTCCCGGGCCGCCGCATTCAGCAGATCGCGGAGCTCATGAAGCCTCTGGAAGCCCTGCGCATGCAGCTCAGCCGTAAACGCGAAACGGATCTCTCTTATCGCGTGCTGGAAACCTCCAACACCGGAGCCAAACCGCTCGGCAGCAAGCCGCTCGATGGCAATGTGGACAAAGCCTGGTGGGGCGAGGTACGCATCGCGCCGCTGATCAAGCTGCGCTCTGAAGACCCTCAGCCCAAATGCAACAGCAGCTTCCAGATCCAGCGCGATGGCGGCACCTTGCACATCGGCATCGTCTGCCTGGAGCCGGACATGAAAGGGCTGCAGACCAGCACAACTCAAAACGACGACCCCAAGCTTCTGGAGGGCGACCACATCACCCTGCTCATCGAGACATCCACGCGCAGCTACTACGAGATCTCCATCAATCCAGCCGGAGCCGTGTATGATCTCGACCGCGCCACGGGCGGACGTGGGCTCGGCTGGAGCAGCGGCGCGCAGGTGGCCGTGCATCGCGGCACAGATCGCTGGAGCATCGAGATGAGACTCCCGATCGTCGGAGACGAGGCCTTTGTGCTCGATCCCACCAAGGGCATCGATGGCTCGCGGCCCACCGAGCTCTTCCCATGGCACTTCAATCTCGGCCGCAGCCGTGTGCGTGATGGCAAAGCAGAGCGCACCGCCTTCTCCCCCACCGGCAAGGCAGACCTGCGCGTGCCTGAGAAGTTTGCCAAGCTCTGGGGGCGGTAAAACTTTACGTCACCAAATTCCCGGCGAGATCCACGCTTCTTCGTGCGTTCGAAAAAGATGCGCCCAACCATTTTCAGCATTCTTCTCCTCGGCCTGCTCTCCACCGCCTCCGCCGCAGAGCCGCGCTGGTACAAGGGGAACACGCACACGCATTCCCTGTGGAGCGACGGCAATGACTTTCCGGAGATGATCACGGACTGGTACAAGCAGCATGGCTACGACTTCCTGGCCATCTCCGACCACAACGTGCTCCAGGCGAAAGAGGTGTGGATGAGCGAGCCCGCCATCGAAAAGCGCCGCAAGGCCCTGGGCAAGACCACGATGGAAAAGTACCGCGCCCGCTTTGGCGACGAGTGGGTGACCACACGTGTCAAAGACGGCGTCACCGAGGTGCGGCTGAAGAAGCTGGAGGAGTACCGCCCCAAGTTTGAAGTGCCCGAAAAATTCCTCATCGTGCAGGCGGAAGAGATCAGCGCGGGGCTGGGCAAGGTGCCAATCCATCTGGGAGCGGTGAACCTGCGCGAGGAGATCAAACCGATCAAAGACCTGGGCAGCGTGCAGGAGGTGCTGCGGGCAAACTTTCAACTGATGAACGAGCAGTCCAAGCGGCTCGGCGTGCCGATGCTGACGCACATCAATCATCCCAATTTCCGCTGGGCCTTCACGGCAGATGACATGGCAGCCGTGCTGGAAGAAAACTTCTGGGAGATCTACAACGGCCATCCCGGCATCAACTGGCTCGGCGATGAGACGCGAGTGGGGCATGAGAAACTGTGGGACATCGCAAACACGCTGCGCATCGCCCAGTTCAAGGCGCCGCCCATGTATGGGGTGGGCACCGATGACGCGCACAATTACCACGGCGAGGAAGCAAGCCCCGGGCGCGGCTGGGTGATGGTTCGCGCATCGAAGCTCGATCCGGATGAACTCGTGAAGGCGATGAAGGCTGGCGATTTTTATGCTTCTTCCGGCGTCACGCTGGATGATGTGAGCTTCACCGACGGCACCCTGCGGATCCGCATTCATGCCGAGCCCGGGGTCATCTATGAAACGGTGATCCGGGGTACGTTGCAGGGCTTTGATGCGACGACAACGGACGTCAAAACTCCGCCGGGCGACACCTACCCCACCCGCAAGATTTACTCCGAGGATGTGGGCAGGACGCTGGCAAAGATCGAAGGCAGCGAGATCGTCTGGAAACCCACCGGCAAGGAATTGTACTTCCGCGCAACGGTTGTTTCTTCAAAGCCACATCCGAACCCCTCCTTCAAAGACCAGACCGAGATGGCATGGACGCAGCCGATGGGCTGGAAAAAGTAGCCCAGTTCCTGTGGAACTGGGGAGCGCTCCACAATGACGCAGAGTGTGGGACAGCCGGGTGGCGTGGGTGCAGCGAAAGCCCACCCTTGTTGCACAGCAACAAGGCTGCTTTCACCTCACCCTCATCCCCTGCATGCGCCCCTGCATGCCTTCGAGCATCGGGGCCATCTCCAGCTTCATGGAGAGCGGCGCCTCCTTGAAAAAGAGCCCCATGTCCTTCGTGAAGTTCTTTTCAAAGCTGGCGGCATCCTGATCCAGCATCATCTGCATTTCAGGGTTCTTTGAAGCCTTCTTTTTCATCTCGCGCTGGATGCCTCCAATGATCCGCCGGCGGTCCTCGGCGGGCAGCTTTTCCAGCCCCTTCATCACCGCCTTGAAGTTCTCCTCCACCGTGCGGCCCACATACACGCCCTTTTCTTCGTCCGTGAGCGATTTGGTAAAGCGCTCCATGGTTTCCAGGCCGTCCTCGCGCATCTGGTTGCGCTGGCTGAAGTCGAGCTTGAGCACGGAGCTGATGACCTTGTCCAGATACGCTTTCCGCTTCGGCTCAGAGAGGTTTTCATCCTCCAGCCACGGAGCCTCGGCCATCAGCGCCAGCGTCTTGTCCGGAGAGAAAACGGAGTCCTCCGTCACCCACATGACCACGCCGACTCCAGCCCACACGAGCACGAGAAAAGCGGCGATCTGGAGCCAGAAACGTTGGAGAGCCATGGTCCGCTACTTTTTGCCAAAGCGGCGGCCTAGCAACGAGAGAAATTCCCCGGCTTCCTCCACCTTGAGCAGCTTGGTCACGGCAAAATACGCTGCGGCAGACGCGCCGATGCTGATGCCCAGCGTGGCGCAGCGCAGCATGAACTGCAGATGCGCCCAGTCGGCCATGATGCTGCTCTTGGCCGCAATGCAGATGGCGGACATGGCCCCGATGCCCACCAGCAGCCTGCCGAGCGATTGCATCAGCGGGCCCGTCTCCAGTCCGGAGGCAAACTTGCGCATGCAGAGGTAAAGCGTGAGAAAATTGAGCAGCAGGCCCACCGCTGTGGCCCAGGCCAGCGCGGTGTGGTCCCAGTGGAAGACGAAGACGGTGATGGAGTTCACCGTGGCGGTGAAGACGATGACGCCAATGCTCACCACCATGGGAATGAAGCGGCGGTTGATGGTGTAAAACGCCGGCTGCAGCACCTTGATGGCGGCGTAGAAGATGAGCCCAAAGGCGTAGGCCTGCAGCGGCGCGGCGGTGTTGCGCACGTCCATGGCATTGAATTTGCCATGCTCAAAAATGACGGAGATGATCTCATCGGCAAGCAGCGTGAGCCCGACGGCGCAGGGCAGCGTGAGAAAGAGCACCAGACGCAGCCCCTTGGCCAGCGCCCCACGAAAGGCGGGGGTGATGCCATCCGTGGCCAGGCGCGAGAGCATGGGCAGCGTAACGGTGGCCACGGCCACGCCAAACAGCCCCAGCGGCAGCTGCTGCAGGCGCTGCGCATTCGCCAGCCAGGCGAGGGATTTTTCATGCCCTGCGGTGAAGGAGGCGAAGATGGAGTTGAGCATCACCGCCACCTGCGTGCCGCTGGCGGCCAGCATGGAGGGCCACATGAGATGCAACACCTCTTTCACGGCGGGGTCTTTGCAGCCAAAGTCAAAACGGAAGCGAAAGCCCACCCGACGCAGCGAAGGCAGCTGAATGCCGAGCTGCATCACACCGCCGATCAGTGTGCCGATGGCGAATCCCGTGAGCCCCTTCTCACTGACATGGCCATGGCGGAAGCCGGGATCGATGATCCACGCCAGCACCACGCCGCCGACAATGCAGCCGAGATTAAAAAAAGCCGAGGCCACGGCGGGAATGAAGAACACCTTCTTAGAGTTCAGCATGCCCATGACCAGCGCCGTGACGGACACCAGCGCGATGAAGGGGTACATGATCTGCGCCAGCCAGGTGCCGAGCACCTTGGCCTCCTCGCTCAGGCCCGGCGTCAGGATGCGGAAGAGGATGGGCGCCAGCGCCACGCCCGCGATGGCCACGAGCGTCATGAACCACATGGAAAGGGAGATCATCTTGCGCCCGAGCACCCACGCGGCCTCATCGCCCTCCGTCTTCATCTTTTTGGAGAAGGTGGTGACAAAGGCCGTCGAAAGAGCGCCTTCGGCAAAGAGATCGCGCAGCATGTTCGGCGTGCGAAAGGCGGCGGTGAAGATGCCGGTGAAGGCAGAGCCAAAGAAGCCGTTGAGCATCTGATCCCGCACCAGCCCGAGCACGCGGCTGCACAGGATGGCGATGGAGACCACCCCCGTGGAGCGGGCCGTGGCGCCTTTCTCCGTAGTGCGAGCCTCCGGCAGGCCTTCCTTCGCTGGTTCTGATGAAGATGCTTCAGTCATGGGGGTGTGATGCGTGATTCAAAGCGGTGCGTGCAGGCCAGGCGTGAATTTGGAGTGCGGTTGCGAAGCGAGGGACGAGCGCAGCCACCGCTTTCCGCAGGCCGCACGGCGCACGAACGCCCCAGTCCACCCGCCACCACGAGACGTTCGAAAGCGGCAGCTTCGTTCGCTCCTCACTGCGCGGCTGTACTCCAAAGGGCTCCCGCCACTTGCGCTGCCACTGGAACGAAGGACGTGAGGTCATCGAAGATGTTGAAGGGAGGACGGTTGCGCTACACCCGGCGGCTTGCGCGGCGGAGCTTGTCCATCATGGCGATTCCCATGCCATGTTCATGCAACGGTTCTGCAATGATTTCATCCACGCCCAGCTTGTCGAGCGCGCGGAGGACGTAGAAGAAGCGCACCGCCGCCTCCGGCAGCTTGCCGTTGCCGGGGCTCAGCATCATGACTTCCTCCCAGTCGCAGAGATTGAGGTAGCCGTCCTTCTCCTCGCCACGATAGCTCATGAGGGCGTAGCGCTTGCCCTCTTCGGGAATAAAATCCTCCGGACGCTCCAGCAGGCGCAGCGGCGTCTTGGGCGCGTAGTGGGAGGCCAGCTGGCCGGGCGCGGCGGTGGCTTCATCCACCACGGTACGGGTGGCCTGGCGCACCTTGCCGTACGCCTTCAGATCCTCCGGCGTGATCGGGCCGGGGCGCACGATGTCGATGAACATCTTCGGCGTTCCAGGCTCGATTTTGATGATGGTGGACTCCAGCCCAAACATGCACGCTCCGGCATCGACGATGAGGTGGATCCTCCCGTCCAGCTCGGCCTGCACAGCGCTGGCGGAGGTCGGGCTGATGGAGCCAAAGCGGTTCGCACTCGGCGCCGCCAGCGGCTTGCCCAAGCCGGTGATCACACGGCGGAAGATCGGGTTGGAGCTCACACGCACGGCCACCGTGGGCAGCCCGGCGGTCACGAGATCCGGCACGATCGGCTTTTTGGGCAGCAGAATCGTGAGGGGCCCCGGCCAGAAGCGCTCGACCATTTTCTTGAGCGTGGCGGAAATCTCCGGCGGCACATCGGCCACAAGGTCGATCTGGTCCTTGCTGGCGAGGTGGACGATCAGCGGGTCAAAGCTGGGGCGCTCCTTGGCCTCAAAGATCTTCGCCACAGCGGCCGCGTCCAGCGCATTCGCCGCGAGCCCATAGACCGTCTCCGTGGGCAGGGCGACGACTTCACCTTCCTTCAGCAGACGCACGGCTTCATCCACCGCCTGGTGCATGAGCGGCGGCTGGTCGGTGGGGAGGACGGCGGTGACGTAGGTGGACATGGAAGAAGTGAAAGATGAAGGCTGAAAGATAAAAGCTAAAAGGGTTCCAGAGCGGGTGATCGAGGCAGAACGATGTTCAGATTTAAGCTTTTATCTTTTAGTTTTCCGAACGCGTGAAGACTCCCCTGCCGGCAAAGCATGACTCCTTCACTTTGCCGCAGGAGCCGCCCCTCCCTCAATCATCGCCCAGGCGTTGTGATTGTGGATGGACTCGTAGTTCTCCGCCTCCACGCGGAACCAGGTGATGCGCGGATGCGCCCTGGCCTTCACCGCCACGTTGCGCACCAGATCCTCCACGAAAACGGGGTTGTCGTAGGCGGCTTCGGTCACATGCTTTTCATCCGGGCGCTTGAGGATGCTGTACAGTTCGCTGCTCGCGCTGGACTCCACCAGCTCCAGCAGGTCCTCGATCCACACAGGGTCGCTGAAGCGCACGGCCAGGGTCACGGTGCCGCGCTGATTGTGCGCGCCACGGGCGCTGATGGCCTTGGAGCAGGGGCACAGGGTGGTCACGGGCACCTCGACGGTGAGCACGAAGTCGGTGCTGTCCTTGTCGGCGTTCACTTCAAAGACCACGCCGTAGTCCAGCAGGCCCTCGGCACCGGAGACCGGGGCCTTCTTGGAGCGGAAGTAGGGGAATTTCATCTCCACGTGCGCCTTGTCCGCATGGAGCTTTTTCATCAGCTCGTGCGGCATGGCGACGATGTTGGAGACCGTCAGCTCCGTACCATGGGCGTGCAGCACCTCCACAAAGCGGCTCATGTGGGTGCCTTTGAAATGATGCGGGAGATCGACGGCCAGGGAGACGGTCGCAACCGTGTGCTGCACGGCGGCATCCCGGTCACGGATGCTCAGGGGAAACCTCAGGCTGCGCACACCCACGCGGTCGATGGGGAGGCGGCGGTCGTCGCGTTCGTTTTGCGTGTCGGAAAGGGCGGACATGGGCTGTAAATAGAACTTCCCACTGCCGCGTTATGCAACAGTGGGAAGCAGATCAAAAATTACCCTTCACAGGCAGAGCCTGCAAATCAAGGCAGAAGGTTGACGGCGCGGGAGCGCTTGATCTCACGCACGACCTTGCGGTGCAGCCAGGCGGGAAGACCGGTGATGCGGCGGGGGATGAGCTTGCCGGACTCCGTGGTGAAACGGGCGAGCAGCTCAGGATTGGTGTAGTTAATCTTCTCCACCGGGATGTCCACACGGCGGCGCGGCATCTTGCGATTCGCGCGGCGGAAGTTGGACATGCGTTCTTTGGTCTTCGGTTGCATGGCAGTCTTGGGTAAAAATTAGCGGGTTTCGCGGTGAAGGGTACGCTTCTTCATGAAGTGATTGAACTTCACCTTTTCAAGACGGCCCGGAGTGCGGACGCTCTTCTTGTTGCGCGTGGTCACGTAGCGGGAGGGCGGCATACCTGCGGCTTTCGCTTCGGTGCATTCAAGGGTGATGATTTCTCGCGGCATAAATTTGGGGCGTGGAGGCTAGATCACTCTTTGGAGAAGTCAAGCGATTCGCCAGAGTTGTTGTTCGAAGAGCTCGGCGCGGCATCATCATCATCCTTGTCGTCGTCGGCGGCATCGTCCGCATTGTCGAGTCCAAAGAGGGAGTGCACCGGGCGGCTCCAGCGGCCGCTCATCTGGCTGCGCTCGATCTTTTCCTGGTAGGCCACGGAGAAACGCGCGAAAGGCATCGCCTCCAGTCGCTCTTCCGGGATCTTGGTGCCGGTGCCTTCGCACACGCCATACGTGCCGGTCTCGATGCGCTTCAGCGCCTCGTTGATTTCATAGAGGGCATCCTGTTCCTTGCCCAGGAGGCTGAGGGCGAAGTCGCGGTCATACGCATCGCTGCCGGCATCGGCCTGATGCATGCCGAAGGCGGAGGCGTCGCCGTTTTCATTGCGGATGGTTTCGCTGGCCACGCCTTCGATGGAGTTGAGGTAGGCGTCGCGCAGCTCCACCAGGCGCTGCTTCTGCTTCTTGAGGAAAGGCGTCATCTTCACCGGGCCCTTGGCGATCTCGATGGTGATGCCTTCTTCCTCACGGTTGATGCGTGAGCGGGGCGTACCCGTGGTGGAGACAGAAGTGCGGGTTTTGGGAGTCAGCGGCGCAGGCGCGCTCTTCGGGGCGGGCTTCGCGGCCTTGACCGGAGCGGCCGCAGGGGCTGCCTTCACGGGCGCTGCCTTGGCAGCTGGTGCGGGCTTGGTCTCCTTGGCCGGAGCCTTGGCGGCTGGCTTCTTGGCGGCTGGCGCGGCCTTGGCTGCGGGCTTTTTGGCAGGGGCGGCTGCTTTCTTGGCGGGGGCTTTTTTCGGGGCGGGTTTCTTCACAGGTGTGGGGGAGGGTTTCTTCGGAGCGGGCTTTTGCGGCGCCGCTTTCTTCGAAATGGGCTTGCTCTTCGGTTTCGCGGCCTTGGCAGGGGCGGGCTTGCTCTTCGACTTCACCGCCTTCACCGGAGCTTTTTTCACAGGCTTGGCAGCGGACTTCTTAACTGCGGGTTTCTTGGATTTCGCAGGCATGACTTTGGCGGTGTTGGGTTAGTCGATGAACGTCTCCTTCCTTGCGCCCGGCAGCAGGGCGGAAAAAGAGGCGCGGATTCTGGCTGCGGTTCTCCCCACGCGCAACCAGTATTCCAGCACCGCCACAAGGTTCCCGTTTCAGCCTGTGATCTGGCCGGTTGCACCTGCCTGGCACAGGCCTACTCTTGCCCCCATGAATGCCGAGCCCCCCTCCAGTTCCGTGCTCTCCAGCCTCTGGCTGCAGATCCGCGCCGTCCTCGATCTGGTGCTGGATCTCTCCTTCCAGCGCTTTGTGACGCCGCGCCTGGTGCGCATGCTCTACGTGCTCAGCCTGCTGGCGGCGGCCTTTTACGCCTTCTCCTACATGTTCAGCGGGTTTAAAAACGGCACCTTCACCGGCCTTTTCCAGATGGCCACGGCCCCGCTGGCCTTTCTGCTCTACCTCATCGTGGCCCGTGTCACCGTGGAGCTGATCCTGGCCATCTTCCGCATCGCCGACCACCTGGCGCCGAGACCCGATGAGCCCGGAGCCAAGCCGCCGGTGAAGCCGGGGAATTTCACCGACCCGGTGCGGTAGGCGGAGGTATGACGAATGAGTAAATCCGAATGACGAGCCCTGCGGCCCTGGAGGCTGCGGCGGGAGACTTTGTGAAATTTTTCACAAATTGCGGTTGCCGCCCCCGGCTGCACCCTGATAATCGAGCCGCCGATGTACACTCCCATGCTCGCCACCTTCGATCTCATTGCGCTCGCCGTCTCGGTGGGGAAGATCGTTTTCCTCACCTTTCTGGTCATCCTCCCCCTGGTGTCCATCGCCGTTTACTTTGAGCGACGCATCTCCGCCGTCATCCAGGACCGCGTGGGCCCCAACCGCGTGGGCGTGCCGCTGACCCTCTTTGGCTTCAAGAAAGACTGGCAGCCCTTCGGCATCGGCGGCCTCGCCCAGGCAGCCGCAGACGGCCTGAAGTTCATCCTCAAGGAGGACTTCGTCCCCTCCCATGTCCGCACTTTCTACTACTGGCTGGCGCCTTGCCTCACCGTGGTGCCCGCGCTCCTCACCTGCGTGGTCCTGCCCTTCGGCAGCGAGCTCAATCTCTCCTTCCTCGGCATCGCCGAACCGGTCAAGCTGGTGATCGCAGACCTCAGCATCGGCCCTCTCTTCACCTTCGCCATCGCCTCCCTCGGCGTTTACGGCATCGTGCTCGCCGGCTGGTCCTCCAACTCCAAGTATCCCTTCCTCGGCGGCGTGCGCGCCAGCGCGCAGATGATCTCCTATGAGATGTCACTCGGCCTGTCCATCATCCCGGTGCTGATGATCTTTGGCGAACTCAACCTCACCAAGATGTCCTCCTTCCAGGACGCCAACGGCTGGCTGCTCCTGCCCTTCTGGGGCGAAGGCCTCAGCCTCTCCCGCTGGGTGCTCCTCATCCCCATCGTCATTTCCTTCGTCATCTTCACCGTCTCCATGTTTGCCGAGACGAACCGCCTCCCCTTTGACCTCGCCGAGTGCGAAACGGAGCTCGTCGCCGGCTACCACACCGAGTACAGCTCCATGAAGTTCGCCCTCTTCTTCATGGGTGAATACGCCGCCATGATCATCGGCTCCGGCATGGCCGTCACACTCTTCCTCGGCGGCTGGAGCATCCCCTTCTGGCCCTACCTGGAGAAAATCATCCCGCTGCAGCTCCACTACACGCCTGACACCACGCCGTTCTACACCGGCCTGCTGCACATCGGCACCTTCTTCGCCAAGGTCTTCGGCTTCATCGTCTTCTTCATCATCATCCGCTGGACCCTCCCCCGCTTCCGCTTTGACCAGCTCATGGCCCTCGGCTGGAAGGTCTTCTTCGAGCTCGCGCTCGCAAACGTCTTCCTCACGGCGGTGCTGATGTATTACTTCCCGCTGAAATAAGGCGAAGCCAAGTTGCTCAGTTGCGCCGCAACTGAGGCCTCTTCTGCCCACGACAGCCCCAGCGCACGATTCAAAGCCCTGCCTCTACCCCTGCGTGACCGCCGGCCTGCCAAGGCCCGCCCACTTCTGCACGCACATGGCGATGCAGGCGCCTATAAAGCCGCCGAACACATCAGCCGTCCAGTCCCACACATCCCCGCCGCTGCGGCCCGGCGTGTAGGTTTGGTGCCACTCATCAAAGCCGCCGATGGCCCCACAGAACAGGACGGATGCGAGAATGGCCATCGCCGTGGCTCCGGCACGGCCCGCCAGACGCAGGCTCAGCACAAAGCACATGCCGCCAGCCGAGAAAAAAACCGCGTGCTCCAGCTTGTCCACACCTTCAAACTTCGCCGGCGACGGCAGATGACTCTGGGACGAAAGCCAGTACAGCGTGCCAAACCACAGCAGCACCAGAACACGCCAGAGCCACGGCGACGAAAAGAAGCGGGGGAGTTGCATCGTCAGCCGCGTTATCACCCCCCTTGCCAAACAGCAAGCACGATCCGGCCCTTCCCGCAAAGCGATAGACAAACCTGAGCCTGCACGTTAAACCTCGCCCGACTGATTCTCACCACCAACCCATCATGAAACTGCACCTCGCCCTTGCCGCCTTGTTCGCCGCCCTCTCCTTCGCCAGCGCAGAGGAAAAAGAAATCTTCAATGGCAAGGACCTCACCGGCTGGGAAGGCAACAAGGACCTCTGGAGCGTGCAGGACGGCGCCATCACCGGCAGGACGCCCGCGGCCCCTGCCGACCCTGAGAAACCCGACGCCCCGGTCAAGAGCATCCTCAAGCACAACACCTTCCTCATCTGGAAAGGCGGCACCGTGGGCGACTTCGAGCTCACGTTTCAGTACCGCATCGAAAAGGGAAACTCCGGTGTGCAGTACCGCAGCAAGGAACTCCCTGCCGGCGAAAACGGCCCCATCATCAGCGGCTATCAGGCCGACTTCGAGGCCGGCAAGACCTACAGCGGCATCCTCTATGAGGAGCGCGGTCGCGGCATCCTCGCCAAGCGCGGTGAAAAAACCGTGATCAAGCCCGCCGCAGACGGCGGCAAGAAAGCCGTGGTGGAAGTCACCGGCAGCGTGGGCGAAAGCGACGCCATCCAGGCCAGCATCAAATCCGAAGACTGGAACGAGTATCGCATCGTCGCCAAGGGCAACCACGTGCAGCATTTCATCAACGGCATGCAGACCATCGACGTCACCGACGAAGACGCAGCCAACGCCCCCAAGGAAGGCCTGCTGGCCCTGCAGATCCACGCCGGCCCGCCGATGGTGGTGCAGTTCAAAAACTTCAAGCTCGTCGAAACGAAGTAGCCGTGCTTAGTTGCCCGCCGTCATGACCCGACTGCTCCTCTCCACGTTTTTCCTCCTCATCACCTGCGGCTTCGCCACCAAGGCCGCCGCAGAAACCGAATACCTCGTCGTCAGCGGCGGGCCTGCGGTGCGTGAGTTTGAAGACCTGCGCAAACCCGGGGAGCAGCATGACCGCTGGTGGGGAAACTTCATCCGCACCGCCCGTGTGCGCATGCAGGAGATCCACCAGACCGCCCCTGCGGGCACACGCATCACCTGGCTGGTGTATCGGGACGCCTACGTCCGCCGCGCCGCCTCCGAGCACCAGCCTCTGATGCAGAACGTGGAGTCCGTGACCAAGGCCTACCCCTACATCAATCTCGTCTGGTTCCGCAGCACGGACGAACTCATCCGCTACATCAATCACGGAGGCGCGGCAGGCCGCAGCGGCCTGAAGATCTCCGGCTTCGAGTACTTCGGCCACTCCAACAAGTACAGCTTCATGTTTGACTACAGCTCGGACGTCTACGCCACCTCCACCGCCTGGCTGCATGAGAACGACCTGCGCAAGATCAGCCGCTGGGCCTTCAGCGGCAAGGCCTACTGCCAGAGCTGGGGCTGCCACACCGCCGAAAGCTTCAGCAAAGCTTGGAAACGCGCCACCGGCACCAAAATGGTGGGCGCCCAGGGCAAGACCGACTACTCCGACATGCACCTGCGCAACTGGCACGTGGGCCTCTCCAGCGGCGCACGCTGGGTGCGCTAGGACAAGCCTTAGACTTGGTAGCTGGGCCACAATTCCTCCCTGGCGTTCTCCTCTGGGACAAACGCTCACCGGAACCCCTTTGTTGATCCACCAGTGGGGCGCTTCGTTAGGCAGGCCGGGCACAAGTGCAGAAGCCCCCTCCCGTCCCTTCTTGCGGATGACATGGGCAGTCATGATTCTCCCCGTTCGCTGGCAGTCCCGACCTGCACGATGAACGTCTCCCCCACTCGGCGGCACCTGATGCCATAATACCACGAGCTGTTGAAAACAGGTCAACGCTGATCCGTGGCGGCTGGACAAACAACCGCCACGCACGCACAGAGCGGCTTACTTGCCGCTCCACACAAACGTCACCGGCTTGTCGATGTCCGGATGCACGCTGTGGTGCACAGGGCAGCCGAGGGCGGTGGCTTCCAGAAGCTTGCGGTCCGGATGATCTTCCGGCAGCGGGATCTCGATGGTGATGGGCAGGCGCACGATGCGGCGCGGGCTGTCCTCGCTCATGTGCTTCTCCACGCTCACCTTCATGCCCGCGATGTCATAGCCCTTTTGCTGGGCCTTGATGCCGATGACGGTGGCCATGCAGGAGGCCAGCGCCGTGGCCACCAGATCGGTGGGGCTGAAGGACTCCCCCTTCCCGTGGTTGTCCACAGGGGCGTCGGTGATGAACTGGTTCTGGGATGGGCCATGCGTGGCCCGGCAGCGCAGGCCGCCTTCGTAATCGACACTGATGGAGACGGCCATGGCTGTAAGGAAAAGCTGAGGCTTACTGCACGGTGATGACGCCGTTCATCAGCATGAAGTGGCCGGGGAAAGTGCAGAAGAAGGGGTACTCACCGGCGGCTGGCACGGTGAACTCGATGCTCTCGCTCTGGCCGGGCTGCACCAGCTTGGTGTGGGCGAGGATGTCCGGGGAGTCGGGGATGAAGCCCTTGTCCGGGATGGTCATGCCGGCGGTGGCGATCGCGGACATCTTGTCCTTGGTGCCCGCCTTGCCGATCACCACATTGTGCGGCAGCGGCAGCGGGTGCGTGTTGTTGAAGGTCAGCTTGATCTTCTGACCCGCCTTCGCGCTGATGGTTTTGGTGTCAAAAGCCATGCCGCTGGGGCCTTCTGGCTTCAGGGTCACCTCCAGCACAGCCAGGCCGGCGGCAGGGGCTGCGGCTGGCGCGGCAGCAGCCGCAGGTGCGGCGGCGGCAGGCGCAGCAGCCGGTGCAGCAGCCGGTGCAGCAGCGGCGGCTGGCGCAGCCTCGGCTTTCGGCTTCGGACGCAGGGAGCCCAGGCCATCGAATACAAAAGCCAGCACCCAGAGCAGCACACCACCACCGATGGCAGATCCGATGATCACGTTGAGAACAGACCAGATGGAGGAGGATTTTTCCGAGGAATGGGAGTGCGCAGACATGGGCTTGGGGTGGGGATTGAGCGCTCATCAGAGCACAGCAGCGCCTGAAAGCAACCACCGTCTGATTGCGGGAAAATTCAGCCCGCTGCCAGCTCTGGCGGCACGGGGAAAAGGAGGCCCGCCGGGGGGCGCAAAAGCCCCGTTATTTCACCTGCGCCGGCTGCTGCCTGGGCGTTTCCCCGGTCACCTTCGCCATTGCCAGCCCGACCTGGGGGGAGATCAGGTCCAGCAGGTCGTTGTGGTGACCGCCCGGCACAGCTTGAAAGGTCACCATTTTCGGGTGGGCCGCCGCCAGCTCGGCCCCCATTCGCACCGGGATCACCTCATCCTCAGCCCCGTGGAATATCACAAATCTCGCCCCTGCGCGTGCGGCCATCTCTTCCAGTGTCTGGCGGTTGTTGAACCGGTGCATGTTCAGGTGGCACAGCGGCCAGCCCAGCACGATCCGGCCCATGTCCGTCATCGTGGTGAAGGGAGAGAGCAGCACACCGCGCCGGATGTCGAGATCCGCCGCCGCCATCAGGGCCGCCGCAGCGCCCAGGGAATGTCCCAGCACAGCCAGCCGCGGCTGCAGCTCAGACATGGAGGTGTGCAGGTGCACGGCCAGCGCCTCCACCGCAGCCTTGCCGCTCTCGCGGATCCGCGCCGGAGTCGGGTGGCCCTCGCACTCACCGTAGCTCGGGTAGTCCACCAGCAGGTAGGCATAGCTCGCGTCCCATTGGTCGGCCTCATACAGCCAGTCCAGCGCCAGGGCCCCGTTCCCTCCAAAGCACAGCCAGACCGTCCGCGGCAGCCCTCTCTCCGGCGCACGCGGGGGTATGTAAAACGCCGTCTGCCCCCCCTGGGAGGTCTCAAACCTCACACGCTGCCCGTGCGCGCTCTCCAGCATGGCCTCATGCTCCACCTGGTAGGCATTCGGGTGGTAGATCAGGCCGGACTGGCAGCTGAGCAGAAAAATCACAGGCACAAGGAGGAAAAGGACGGTCAGACGCACAAGGCGTTTCCAGAGCGGCATGGCATTCAGTCGGGGGAGTAGGTCTTGGACTTCAGCTTGCCCTCTTTGAAAGCCAAAATGATGCCTTCGCAATTGGGTTCTGCTGCATTTTCCGGATCCATGAAAAAAGTCAGGCTCCTGTCATCCTCGATCATGAGCAGGGGCCTCTTCCGTCCTCCCTCCGCAGGGTACTTCCGCGCCTGCCAGTCCATGATTTCTGCACGGGTCATCCCGAGCTCAATACCTTCGTAAAACTCCTTGTAGGTCCGCAGCCTCTCATCCGTCCACTCCGGATGCAGCGCCAGCAGCAGCAGTCCCGCAGGCGCCAGCGTCACGACGGAGATCAGCACCAGCAGCAGTTTCAGTCCGGCACGCCGCACCTTGCACGCCGTGATCAGCATGATCACCGTCGCCACACAGCCCAGCGCAGCCAGAACAAACAGAGGATGAGGGGAGGAACTCATGCCCGCACATGCTGAAGGGTGCCGCTGGGAAAGGCGATCAAAATCTCCACACTGCCCCGGAGCCTGGCGGCAAAAAGCCTGCCGTCGGCGCAGCACTCAGGCCCCCACCACAAAGAGGGAGGTCACCAGCCTGCGCGTGCTCACCTTTTCTGGCTTCGCGCCCCCCGCCTCCAGGCGGAAGACCCCCGAGCCATTCGAAAAAAAGATCGTCCCACCCGCGCCCACCGCATAGGCCATCACACCTTCGCAGACCACCTTCGCGTCCTCCCCGGGCACATGGCGCATCAGCTGCCAGTTGCGTGGCACCAGGTTGCTCAGCTCTTCCTGCGCCGCCTTGCGCATCGCCTTCTCCATGCTGACCCACCGCCCGTGCAGAAACACCGCCTTCGGGTCTGCCGCCTGCGGCTGCGGAGGCTTGCCCGCCGTTTGCAAAGGCTTGCCCGTAAACAGCATCGAAAACACATTCAAAAAGCCAAACACAGCCCGCACCAGCCGGAAAGGAAACAGCACGATGTCCTTCAGGATGCCCCAAAACGAAGGCGTATGGAAAGGCTCATACGGCCTGCGCAGGTAGTACAGCACCCCCTCCGGCGAAAAGGCGGGGCAGAGAAAGTCAAACCGCTCATCCTCAGCCACCGTCTCCATCGCGCGGGTGTCCAGATTCAGCCGGTGCAGAGCCGCAGGCCCCAGCCCCGCCCACTCACTCGTCCGCGCATGACGGCCGATCCCGCACGTCTGATACACCAGCGCCCGCTGCTCCCCAGGCTCCCACACTGGAAAAGTGTCCAGCGAATCCCCCTCCGTCAGCTCCACCAGACCTCCGCCCGCTTCCGGCCTGAAAAGACAGACGCGGCTCACCCCATGGTCCTGCGCCGCCGCCAGCAGCCATTCAGGCCCGTCCTCGCTCCGCCGTGTCGAGATCGACGTAAACCGGTGCTTCGGGCCATGCAGCAGGCGGCGCTCATACTTCTCTTCAGGCTGGTATTCGAACAGCGCACGCACACCGTCCGCATCGATCGCGTAGCAGACCGCCTCCCCCTGGCTCCCAGCGCACGAAAACTCACTGTGAAAAGTGTCCTCCACGCTCACCCCCTCCGCAGACGGCAGCCCCCCGCGCAGAAAGCTGGCACCACTGCCGCCGCCCCGGAAGCTCTGCCGGTCCTGCACGCTCTGCAGCCGCTTTTTCAGCTGGCTGGCAAATTCAGACACGATCTCCACCTCACCGCCATCCCTCGGTTTCAGATAAAGTCTGCCATTGGAGATGTAGCCGATTTGTCCGCTCATAAAATAAAGGCTCGAATTTCCCGCCCTCAGAAAAAATCTGCAAGCAAACATCCAGAAAAGTACACCCCCCAACCTTTTTGCACCCACCGTTTCACAAGGCTTGCCCGCAGGGCCGTTCTCTGAAACATTGCCCCTGTGAACCCTGACCCGGCCCAACCTGCACCCACCCCCTCGGACGACACGGATGCGAAGTTCATGCCGCCCGAAGAAACACCCACCGGCATGGTCACCATGGGGCCCGAGGATGTCACCATCGCCATCCCCAATCTCAAGCCAGGCAGGCCGCCCTCACCCGCGCAGAGCACTCCCCCGCCCCCCCAGGAGATCCTCACCGGCATGGTCACCCTGGGCCCGGAAGATCAGACCATCGCCATCCCCAATCCCAGCCGCACCCTCCCGGCGGCCACCATGGGGTCCGCCCCCCAGCCTCCGCCCTCCCTCGCCACCGGCAGCATCACCCTCGGCCCGGAGGATCAGACCATCGCCATCCCCACCGGAAAGCCCCGGACACTCCCAGGCGCAGCCACCCTCCCCGGTGCCGCCACCCTGCCCAGCCACGGCGGCCTCCCCGCCGCCACCGCAGCCTCCATGGCCTCCATGGGCAGCACCTCCAAGCCGAGGTCGCACATGGAGTCCCTCACCGGCAATGACGGCTGGATCGGCGACCGCTACCGCCTCCTCGACAAGCTCGGCGAAGGCGGCTTCGGCGTCGTTTACCGCGCCGAGCAGGTCAAGCCCATCCACCGCATCGTCGCCATCAAGATCGTCAAGGCAGGCGTCACCTCCTCAGACATCCTCGGCCGCTTCGCCATCGAGCAGCGCACCCTCGCCATCATGGAGCACCCCAACATCGCCCGCATCCTCGATGCCGGCGAGACGGACATCGGCGCCCCCTACTTCGTCATGGAGATGGTCAAAGGCCGCTCCATCACCAGCTACTGCAAGCAAAACGACCTCGACCTCCGCCAGCGCCTCGCACTCTTCATCCCCGTCTGCCGCGCCGTCAATCACGCCCACCAGAAGGGCATCATCCACCGCGACATCAAGCCGGGCAACATCATGGTCATGGACGAAGCCGGCAAGGCCGTCCCCAAGGTCATCGACTTCGGCATCGCCAAGGTCCTCGAAGGCGAAGGCTCCGGCCACACCATCGCCACCGGCGTCGACCAGCTCGTCGGCACCCCCGGCTACATCAGCCCCGAGCAGATCGAAAACGGCAGCTCCCACGTCGACACCCGCTCAGACGTCTACGCCCTCGGCGGCGTCTTCTTTGAGCTCATCTGCGGCAAGCCCCTCATCACCCCGGCGGACATCGCCTCCAAGCCCGTCCACATCCTCCTCCGCGACCTCGCGGAGAAAGATCCCCCCAAGCCCTCCTCCATCGAGCCCACCGTCCAGGGAGACCTCGACTGGATCGCCCTCAAGGCCCTCGAGCGCGACCCCAACCGCCGCTACGGCAGCGCAGACGATCTCGCCGACGACATCACCCGCTACCTCAGCTTCCAGCCCATCACCGCCCGCCCCCCCAGCAGAAGCTACCTCATCACCAAGTTCGTCCGCCGTCATCGCGTCGGCGTCGCCGCCGCCATCGCCATCGCCCTCGCCGTCCTCATCGGCGGCATCACCAGCACCGCCCTCTACTTCAAGGCCGAGCGCAACCGCGCCGAAGCCGAGCTCGGCCGCGAAAACCTCAAAAAATCCTTCAGCCGCTCCGACGAGCAGATGGCACGCCAGTTCACCGAGCGCGGCCAGTACAACGACGCCGTCGCCTACCTCACACGCTCCCTCCGCACAGACCCCTCCAACGAGCTCGCCTCCGTCAATCTCCTCTCCCTCCTCGCCAACGTCCACCTCATCCGCCCGGACACCGCCCCGCTCACCCTGCCCGAAGGTGCCGCAGAAGCCTCCAAAGTCGCCATCAGCCGCGAGACCGGCAAAGTCCTGGCCGCCTCCTTCATCCGACCCGCCGTCCAGCCCTCCGCCCCTCCGCCCCCCCGCCGCCAGGTCATTTCCGTCTGGAACACCAAAACCGGCGAGCGCACCGACCACCCCGTCCCCCCCGGCGTCGAAATCACCTGCCTCGACGTCACCCCCGACGGCCAGCACGCCGTCATCGCCCGCGACGACGGCAACGTCGAGCTCTGGACCCTCCAGGACGGCAGGCGCCGCAATCTCCAGCCGCGCATGCCCAGCATCGTCACCTGCATCACCTTCTCCGGCAACGGCACCAAACTCCTCGCAGGCAGCGAAGTGGACGCCAGCGACATGGGCTCCATCCACCTCTGGGACCTCCGCCAGCCCCAGCAGCCCGCCGTCGTCATGAAGCAGAAAGGCGCCGTCGGCGAGATCGCCGTGGACAACGACGGCGTCTTCGCCACCTCCATCTTCAGCGGCAGCCTCATCGACCCCACCGGCCCCGACGGCGCCGCCACCACCTGGGACCTCCGCCTCGGCCAGCCCGTCGGCGACCCCGTCGAGGTGGACAAAGGCCTCCTCCACGTCGCCATCGAGCCCGCCAAAGAGCTCATCGCCCTCGGCATGAACAACGGCGAAGTCTTCGTCGGCAGCTTCCGCAACGGCGGCGAAGTCGTCAAGCCCTTCACCCACCCCTCCTCCATCACCTCCCTCGCCTTCAGCGCAGACGGCCAGAGCATCGTCGTCGGCGACGGCGGCGGCTACGTCCACATCTGGAACCTCAACGACGGCCACCTCCGCTTCCCCACCCGCAAGCACGACGGCGAAATCATCAAAGCCACCCCCGCCGCAGACACCAGCCTCATCACCACCCTCTCCAGGCACGGCGACGTCAGCGTCTTCGACATCCAGACCGGAGCCCTCCTCTCCTCCCACATCGAATACTCCGTCAAAGACGCCCGCATCACCCGCGACGGCTCCTACCTCGTTCTCGCCCCCCGCGGCGTCCCCTCCATCCAGGTCTGGGACATTCACGAGCGCATGTCCCGCCGCAAATTCGTCGACGTCCTCGACAAAAACCTCATCACCCGCATCAAAGGCCCGGACAACTCCCCCGAGCAGCTCCGCTTCTCCGAAGCCGGCGGCGCCAACCGCCAGAAATCCCTCTACGCCGCCGCCGACCCCGACGGCACCGTCTTCATCTACGACGCCAAAACCCTCAAACCCCTCGGCAAGCCCTTCCACCATCCCCCCGCCGTCGGCGCCGTCACCCTCACCCAGGACGGAAAACTCCTCATCACCTCCGGGCGCGACCGCGCCGTCCGCGTCTGGGACATCGCCACCCGCCAGAACATCGTCACCATGCCACATCACTCCTATGTGCCGGTCCTCGCCCTCAGCCCCGACGACCAGCGCCTCGTCACCGTCACCGACGAAGGCGAACTCCGCGTCTGGGAGCTCCGCAGCGGCAACTGCCTCACCCCCGGCATCCGCGACACCCCCCGCACCACCGACGAAGAAGAAGGCATCGTCGTCGCCCGCGTCTCCGACGACGGCACCCAGGTCCTCTTCCGCGTCTCCGGCCACGGCTTCTTCAGCGCCGCCATGCCCCCCCAGGGCACCACCCTCCCCGAGTGGTTCCTCAGGCTCGCCGAAGGCCTCGCCCGCCTCCGCCTCAATCCCTCAGGCAACATCGAAGAAGTCTCCCTCGAAGACTTCCAGGCCGCCGTCGCCGCCATTCCCCAGACCCCCGCCAAAGGCGAAGAAACCGCCCACACCTGGGCCCGCTGGCTCCTCGCCACCGCCGCCACCCGCCCCATCTCCCCCCTCGAGCGCCAGTCCTTCTCAGACTACCTCACCTCCCTCAAGCAGCAGGGCTCCCCCGCCGCCGCCCGCGAGCTCCTCCGCTACCGCCCCCGCGACAAAGACGCCGCCGATCGCGCCAAGCTCCTCGTCCCCGCCCTGCCAAAGTAGCTCAGTTGCGCCGCAACTGATCCGGGAACCAATCATTCGCTCATCACATTCCCACTCACCCAGCGCGAAGTCGTCCGCACTCTCCGAGTGCGGCTCCCAGCAGTCTCAAGCAGCAGGGCTCCCCCGCCCGCCAAAGTAGCTCAGTTGCGCCGCAACTGATCCGGGAACCAATCATTCGCTCATCACGTTCCCACTCACCCAGCGCGAAGTCGTCCACACTCTCCGAGTGCGGCTCCCAGCAGTCTCAAGCAGCAGGGCTCCTCCGCCCGCCAAAGTAGCTCAGTTGCGCCGCAACTGATACGGGAACCAATCATTCGCTCATCACATTCCCACTCACCCAGCGCGAAGTCGTCCGCACTCTCCGAGTGCGGCTCCCAGCAGTCTCAAGCAGCAGGGCTCCTCCGCCCGCCAAAGTAGCTCAGTTGCGCCGCAACTGATACGGGAACCAATCATTCGCTCATCACGTTCCCACTCACCCAGCGCGAAGTCGTCCGCACTCTCCGAGTGCGGCTCCCAGCAGTCTCAAGCAGCAGGGCTCCTCCGCCCGCCAAAGTAGCTCAGTTGCGCCGCAACTGATCCGGGAACCAATCACTCGCTCGTCACGTTCCCACTCACCCAGCGCGAAGTCGTCCACACTCTCCGAGTGCGGCTCCCAGCAGTCAGCAGACTGCCCGTACGACGGGTGTGGCGACAGCCCGCCCGTCCCCGAGCGTGTCCAAAAACACTCAAAGTTAGGCCTCCCCCATTTGGACTGCGGCCGCGCAGCGAGGCACGAGCGCAGCCACCGCTTTCCGCAGGCCGCATCCGCTTACGCCCTCCACGCACCCCTCGAACGCTACCCTCGAACGCACCACCTCGCCAGCCAGCTCTCGAAGGCCAACGGCCTTCCGTATTTCAGCCCAAGGATGCCGAGCTTTAGCAAGCGCTCCCCTGCGCAAGCACGCTCCCCCAAGTACGATGGACACTCCTTGTATGATGGGGTTGTTCTGCAATCGTGATTGCGGCTAAGCTGGCCGCAGGCTGGATGCTGCGGCAGGCTGGCCCTTTACACCAACCTGCCGCAGAGCGTTCCGGGGAGCCTGCGGGCACTCAAGGCCCTTGGAGGCCGTCGGACAGCAAAGCACCCGGGACGCCAGAACAGACGGTAACTCGAACAGTTGAAAGAGCCTCCGCTTGACCTTGGTCCCGTGGAGAAGCTCGCATTGGCAAGGAAGAGTCCTCATAACCATCCATCCCATCCATCGTCATGAATGATGTCCATCCCCCGTCCGTTGTCTACGTCGGCGTTGATGTCAGCGCCAAGCATCTCGATCTCGCCGGACTATCCCGGCTCAAGCAGGTGCCTAACACTCCAGCAGGCCACCAGCGGCTGCTGCACAGCCTCCCTGCCAACGCCCACGTCATCGTAGAGGCCAGCGGTGCCTGCGAGCATGCGCTGTGGATCACTCTGCTCAAAGCCGCCGTGAAAGTCAGCCGTGTCAATCCCGCCAAGGTGCGCCACTACGCACGGGCCAATGGTCGCCTGGCCAAGACTGACGCATTGGATGCGCAGCTGCTGGTTCTCTTTGGCCAGGGGCTCTCACCGCAGCCTGACGTGCTGCCTTCGGAACAGATGCTGGAGCTGCAAAGCCTTGTCAGCCGCCGCGAACAGCTTGTCGCCGTGCATGCCACCCAGCAGGTCCAGCACCAGCAGCTGCAAAATGATGCGCTCAAAACTCAGGCCAGGCAGCTCATGGACTTCATGGAGCAGCAGATCAAGGCACTGGAAAAGAACATGGCCGTCCTGGTGAACTCAGCGGAACTGCGGGAGCGGTCTCAGCGCATGCAGCAGCTGCCCGGGGTCGGCACGGTCACCAGCGCCACCTTGCTGGCCTTGATGCCGGAACTCGGCCTGCACAGCGACGCTCGCATCTGCGCTCTGGCAGGCCTTGCACCGCATCCCTATGACAGCGGTCCGATGAAGGGCCAGCGCCACATCCAGGGTGGTCGCTGGAGAGTCAGGCGCGTGCTCTACATGACGGCCATCTGCTCCCTGAGCCACAACCCCATCCTCAAAGAACACTACAAACGTCTACGTCAACGCGGCAAACCTGCGAAGGTCGCCATCACAGCTCTCATGCGCAAAATCCTCTGCGTGCTCAACAAACTCCTCACCCAACCCAACTTCACACTTGCGTCGTAACACAGTTGCTGTCCGTCGGTCAGCGTCCCCGCAAACACCACCAGCCCCCGTGCTTACCCGCAGGCCTCTAACCCGCAGGCCTCTAACCCGCAGGCCTCTAACCCGCAGGCCTCTAGAGTAGTCCGCACACCGCGCAGCGAGCCCGAGGCCATCCTCTGCGCGGCTCGCCACCACCCCGCCCATCGCCCCACTTACGGAGCTCCGGGCAACCACCGCCAACAACCGCCAACGGCCCTCCGGGCCGCCTACCCCGCCACCACCGCCGCACGCGCATTCTCCTCCGCGCCCGTCTTCTGCAGGTAGTAGTCATAGTCCCCCGAGTACGCCTGCACCTTCCCCTCCGTGATGTGCAGCACCTTCGTCGCCAGAGACCGGATGAAATGCACGTCATGGCTGATGAACACCAACGTCCCCTCAAACTTCTGCAGCGCCAGGATCAGCCCCTCGATCGCCCAGATGTCCAGGTGCGTCGTCGGCTCGTCCATCAGCAGCAGGTTCGGCGGATCCACCAGAAACTTCACCAAATTGACACGGCTCTTCTCACCACCGCTCAGCACCCGGCACTTCTTGTGCACATCCTCACGCTTGAACAGGAACGATCCCAGAATGCTCCGCGCCTCATCCTCACGCAGCTCCGGCGCCACACGCTTCAGCTCCTCCAGCACACTGCAGTCCGGGTCCAAAGTATCCGCCCGGTGCTGCGAAAAATACCCCAGCTTCACATTCGTCCCCAGCCTCCGCTCACCCTTCTGAAACGGCACCTCGCCCGCCAGAATCTTGATCAGCGTGCTCTTGCCTGCCCCGTTCGGCCCCACCAGCACCGTCCGCTCTCCACGCTCGATCTCCAGGTCCAGGCCCTTGTACACCTGCTTCGTCCCATACGCCTGATGAATGTCCGTCAGCGCGATCAGGCGCTGCCCGCTGCGCTGCGGCTGCGGGAAGTTGAAGCGGAAGCCCTTCCGCAGCGGCTTCGGCTTCTCCAGCTTCTCCATCTTCGCCAGCTGCTTCTCACGGCTCTGCGCCTGCGACGCCTTCGACGCCACCGACCGGAACCGGTCAATGAAATCCTGGATCTGCTCGATCTCCTTCTGCTGATTCTTGTACGCCTGCATCGCCCGCTCGTAGTTCTCCTCCCGCTGCTTCAGGTAGTCACTGTAGTTCCCCTGGTAGGAAAGCAGCTTGCTCTCCTCGATCTCATACACCTGCTGCACCAGCTCATCCATGAAGTCACGGTCGTGCGAGATGATCAGCAGCGCCCCCGGGTAGTTTTTCAGGTAATTCCGGAACCACATCAGCGACAGCAGGTCCAGGTGGTTCGTCGGCTCATCCAGCAGCAGCAGATCCGGCTCCATCACCAGCAGCCGCGTCATGTGCGCACGCATGATCCACCCCCCGCTAAACTCCCGCGCAGGCCGGTCAAAATCCCCCTCCTTGTAGCCCAGTCCCTTCAGAATGCGCTTCGCCTTCGCCTCCGTCTGCGGGTCCTGCAGCGCATCATGCTTCGCATGCGCCTCAAAATACTCCGGGCTCGAAACATCCCCCGCCGCCTCAAAGGCGCTCAGCGCCTTCTCCAGCGCCTCAATCTCCCCCGCCTTCCCCGTCGCCACCTCCAGCACCGTCTCATCCCCCACCGGCTCGCTCTCCTGCGGCAGAAATCCCACCGTCGTCCACTCATCCCGGATCACCTCCCCCGAATCAGGAGTATCCTCCTTCAGGATCAGCGAAAACAGCGTCGATTTCCCCGCCCCGTTCGGCCCCACCAGCGCCACGCGCTCTCCATAGTTGATGGTCATGGATGCCGCGCTGAACAGCGTGCGGGCATTGAAAGTCTTGGTGACGTCGCGAATGGTAAGCATGGGGGCAGATCAGCTACCTCACCCCACGCCACTTGCAAGGCCAACCATGCCGCGGCGCGGCATGGTTGGCCTTGCCCTTCGTAGCTTTAGCGAAGTAGGGTCCGGCCTGCCACCCCGGCCCACCAACCACCACCGCTCTACCCTCAAGCTTCTCCACAAATAAGAGGCCAAGCATGCCCCACCCCTGCGACTCCCAGCGCCTGCGCACAGCGTGAAAGTAGGGCGGTTGGTCCCCCAACCGCCGTCGAACGTCCCCGCGCGCCCTATTCGCAAATCAGTTTCGGAATTCGCTTGGGCCAGTCAGCGCTCAAAAAAGAGACTTAGGCTCTGCAAAGCCCAGCATGCAGTGGTCCGCACATTCCATGTGCGGTTGGCTCCAACGGCGCGCCCTTTTGCAGCCCATGGCAACGAGTCGGGTGCATCCATCACCCCTTCCGAAAGATGACGGGCTCCCGAGTCAAATAATGGCCAACGGTGACCCACGATCCACCTAAATGTCTTGACGTTATTAAACACATTAATACATTTATATACTAATATGTTTAAAGAAAAGATCATCCAAAGGCATGTCGAAAATTTAATAAAGAAGGAGGGCTTTTTCGAAGCAATTCACGGTGTGGAAAGTGCGGATGCTTCAATGTACTCTATTGAAAATGAGTCCTTCATTCCCAACTTTCCAATCGATTATCTAATGAGAAAGCGTTGCCTTGAGGCAGCCGAACACGTTTTAGGACAATTAAGTTCGCTCCAGATAGTCTCAGCAAGTGCCAACAACATTTCATTGCATGTCGGAGAGAGATTGTTTCCAGACGTGATTTGCTGTGATGTCGAAAGTGGATCACTTGTTTTGATAGAAATTAAACGAAGCAAAAAAACAGAGCGTGAAACGGCAACTGAAATACTTGCTTACGAGCATGAAGTCCGTAATCATTTTCCATTTTTGTCTAATTTAGATATTTGCCATGTAATTATTGCATCTAATTTCGACTCTTTATTAGATCATTCAGTGGCTGGCATGATCACTTGGGGTGGAAAGCAAATTCTATGTCTGCGAGCCAGTTACAAGGGCGGAAAACTAGATTTGTCTGTCCACATCCCAAATGTTTGGACTTCAATAGGGCAGAAGCCAATTCCAGAAGTAGCTCTTGTAACTGTAGATCTCTATCTTTACCCTCTTCTTGAGAAAGAAAACCCAAGTCCTCGTGATATATTACGTGTAGCGGAGACGGCGCTGAATCTTTTTGCGCGAGATGGAGACCGGTACCAATCTCATGGGTTCGTTATGCTTTGGCAAGATCTCTTACAGTCAAGAGAGAATAAGGACCGGCTAGCTTTGACCATAGGCTTTATCAATCCTTACCACTTCATGGGATCGGCACTTGCTAGCAACTTTGTTAAAGCAGGTAGAACGAAGTTGGTAGATTATATAAGCAAGGCGCTCACGGACTTTAATATCTGCCCAACCGACTCGGTATTGGGAATGGTCTGCAAGCAGGGGAAATCTATTCTTGAAGAAGTTAGTGACCCCTGTTGGGAAACCTTCTCGACATGGCAGGAAATACGAACTCCAATACTTGATCCGAATGCAAGAATGCAGGGATTACATTATAGAGCACTACCAATTCAGTTCGAATTTTGGGGGGCTATTGGAGATTTTGCCCGCCAGTATATAACAATGCCCGCCGTTCGGCAGTCCTTCAATCCGTTGATTGGAAAAAGAAAATTAGATTGGCGCGATCCTATCATCGCAATTGAAATACTTGATCGCCTCATAGGTTCTGAAGTCGTCAAAAATGGACGATTCACATGTTCAGCTATGTTTTGGGTAGGTATTGAGCTGGGGTCATTTGCAACTATCGTATCAACCATCCAGCACAATACTGAAGAGGGATTGTCTGCTGGGAACATGCCCGCGCTGTTGACCTGGTACGGTGCCTCATTCGCGTCGGCAATGCGAGAGTTTGGTTTTCGTTGGGAATCAATCGTGGACGATATGCCAGCTCCGCCGACTGTAAAAGTATCAGAAGAAGGACTTGCGAAAGTGGAAGAGATAACGGCCTTAGCAAACTGGATTTGCGCGGTATTTCTTGAGGGTAATGACCTTCATCAAAATTCCTTCAATATAGGACTCCAAGCGCATGCATTGCTGAATCCGTACTTTGTGACAGGTGTCGATGAAGAGACCGCATATTCGGTAAATAAGTCCATTGTAGACTATGGTCGTGCAGCTCTTAATTGCGGTGCTAAATATTACAATGAAGCTCTTAAATCTGGCTACGAGATCACTGAACTGCAAAGAGCCTTGGAGTCCTTTGGAGTAAAAAGAAATACACGGGGATTCAATATAAGCCGTTTTGACGAGGTAACAGATTCTCAGATCATCGAAAGCCTTACAACCCACATAATCGACATTTTCGACCGCGTTAGCCATCCAGTGGCACATCACTTGGCAAGTATCGCCAAAGTTGAAGTAGATTGGGAATGGATGAAGTCACAGGCCAAAGAGATGAGATTGAAAGGGTGGCATCCCGCTGTCCTACTAACTGGAGATGGCGGATTTTCCGTGCACGATGCTGGCGTAATTGGAGCTATGTTTTCCTACGACACTGAGACGGAGATTATTTTTACTAATGAGATAGGAGGTTCGATGCCACTCACCATTGTGACAACTTGGGATAAACTTATGGAGAACATGGGGGATATTGAGCAATTATTTACAAAGTAGTGACTGCCAAATATTCCCGTGAGCATATAGCCTCAATAAAATCATGAAAGTATTGAAATGCCTCGCTATCTCGATTGTCATATTAGCGTTTTTGCTAACTCCACTTTTGCCTTTTATCCCCGAAGAGTGGAGCTTTCAACTCCCATGGGTGCCATTGTGGGGAAATGTGCTAAAGCTGGAGCAAGCTGGCATATATGGCGATTTCGTGGGTGGGTTCATCGGAACGATTGCCTTCATGGTGAGCGTGGTCATCTTGTTTATCTCTTATCAAAACCAGAAAGAGACCAATAGACAAAACTTGGATGACCAGAGGCAGTCTAGCAAACAGACTGTATTCGATGTTCGCTTTTACGATATGCTCAAGTGTCACAGGGAAAACACTGCTGAGCTTGAAATTGAAGGAAAAGTAGGGAGGCGTGTCTTTGTCTCCTTTATTCGAGAATTTCGAAAGGCGCTTAGCATCGTTAACGCGCTCCCGGAAACCGATTCTGCTCAGCAACTGACTACCACGTCAAAAATCGATCTTGCTTATTTGGCTTTTTATTATGGGGTTGGGCCAAATTCGACACGTTTATTAAGAGCTGCTACAGACCATCTTCCAAAAGCGAGCGTCGAAAAGGTGATTCTTGAAATGGGGGGCGCGCAAGTCGCGTATAGAGAGCTACTTAAAAAGCCAGAAGACAAAGGAGACTTGGCTTCGCGGTATCTTGCCAATTTGAGCAAAGCGGAATGGGAGTTAGTACGAATTACGTATCAGCCGTTTGATGGGCATCAGTCACGCCTAGGGCACTATTACAGACATCTCTACCAGATGATGAAATTTGTAGACTCACATCCTGATAAAAAGATGCGACGCAGTTACGCAGCATTAGTGCGAGCGCAGCTTTCTAATCATGAACAAGCTCTTTTGTGCCTTAACTCTATTTCAAAAATTGGATCGGCATGGAGTGGCGAAAACGGATTCCTGCAAATGTACTCAATGATTAAGAACATACCGAAATGCTTCTTTGACAGCGAGGCGGAAATCGACCTAGAGCACCAATTTCCCGACATGGAATTTGAGTACAAAGACGTCGAGAGAGCAAATAAGATGCCAGGCAAAAGGTGAATGATCACCCGCAAGATGCTGACGGTCAAAAGAGTGCAGCCCTCTGGACGCTAATGCTTGGCGCGTACTTCCCCTCAAAACTAACTGTCAGCGTCCCGCCACACGTCATCTCAGCCGTTAAAATCCGGCTCATTCTCCAGCAGCCTGGATCAATGAGCGACAGGTTGGAATCGCACTCACGGAACAGGAAAGACGAAACCAAGAATGACACGACCATCACGGATCAAAGCCTTGCGCAGGTCCGCTTGAGGTTCAGTCATCTGTGTCAATCCGAGTGATCCGTGGTCAGAAATTCTGAACGAAAGGGACGGGCTGCAAAGCAGTAACAAAACAACCGTCTCCCCAAGCTCGAACTGCGAAGGCGGATCAGCGAAGAACGGGCTCACACGCGGTGCCCAGCCACAGAAACAACACTCCAGAAATCAGGATTTCTGGTCCTTTTATGAGTGTCCCATTAGTGTGAGATGAGTGGTTAAAAAATATGCACTTCTGGCCGACCCTCTGCTGCTTCCCGCGTTCTTCGAACGATAGGCATGCTGGGTGGTCTTCGAGATGCCAAAGAACAGTCCCTCATTCCCGCCTTCGCTCCCCTCCTCGACCGCTTGGAGAAAGAAGCCGAATTCTGGATCAGCCCCTCTCTGCGCAACATCATCTTGAAAGCGACCGGTGAAATTTCCTGACCTCTTGCCACCGCCGCGCTGTCGATGAGACATGAGGAACGCCGGGCGCAGGATTTGCAATCACTCCGCGCCCGGCGCAACTCAGCCTTCAAGCATCAATAACCGCGGTAGTACCCCGGATAGTAGCCCCGGCCGTAGTAGGGCCGGTTGTAATAGACGTTGTTGTACCGCCGCTGGTCCTGTGAGTTGCCGATCGCGTTTCCGGCCAGGGCACCCAGGCCCGCGCCAATCGCCGCGCCTTCCAGGCCCCGTCCACTTTGGCTGCCAATGATGCCGCCCGCAGCCGCGCCGCCAGGCCCCCGATCACAGAACCGGTTTGAGCGTTGGGCCCTGTTGCGCAGGAGGCCAGAGAAACCACAGCCATCGCGTTAAGAATGAATGTTTTCATAAGAGTTTAGGTTTGAGGTTTTGAGCAACGCCAGGCGCTGCATGCACTCGGAAAATCGCCCCCGGACACCCCCACGGTCGTACCTCCGCCAAATCTGATACCCCCGAAAGGCCCGCCCCTGATCCCCCCTCATAGCCCGTCTCCCGTCTCCCGTCTCCCCGCCTCCCCGTCTCCCCGTCTCCCCGTCTCCCCGTCTCCCCGTCTCCCCGTCTCCCCGTCTCCCCGTCTCCCCGTCTCATTGTCTCATTGTCTCATTGTCTCATTGTCTCATTGTCTCATTGTCTCATTGTCTCATTGTCTCTCCCTCTTCCCCTCTCACCGCGACGCCGCCACCACATCCCTCGGCTTGTGCTCCGTCAATATCTTCGACATCGGCACCCAAGCGCAGCTTGCCCTTCGAAGCTTTAGCGAAGAACGGGGCCCCTCTGGCACTCCGGCCCAACCATCGTAAACCACCGTCAACAACGGTAAACAACCGTCAACTCATCCTCTGCCCCCTCCGCATCTTTCTGCCTCTCTGCGGCAAACCCAAACCTCCCAGCGCCAACATCTTCCCCTTCACTTCCCCATCTGATGGTCTCATTGTCCGACTGTCCGACTGTCTGATTGTCTTCCCCCCTCTGGCTCTCCCTCAACCACGGCAAACCACTGCCAACAATCGCAAACGCTTCTACTTAGAAGCGAGCACCTCACGCGGCTTGTGCTCCGTCAGAATCTTCGACATCGGCACTTCCACCGCGTTCTCCCGTCCCAGAAACTCCAGCAGAATCCGCACACGCTCCACACCACTGAGCATCGCATTCACGATCCCCTTCATCCCGCGCATCGGCCCTTCCGTCAGCTCCACGGTGTCGCCCACCTTCACACCCACCTCCACCTCGCAGATCTCGACGTCCTTCATCTCCGCCTTCAGCTCCTCAATCGCCGCATCCGGCACCGGCGTCAGCGTATCCCCAAAGTCCACCACCTTGATCACACTCTGCGAGTAGTTCACCGCCCGCAGCGACTCGATCGGCACAAACCGCGCAAAAAAGTAGCTCGGAAACAGCGCCTCCACGAACCACACCTTCCCCCGCCGCGTGTTCTTCTGAAAGCGGATGCGCGGGCAGTACGTCTCCACCCCCTCCAGCCCCGCCATCAGCGACGCCGCGATGTGCTCGCACTTCGGGCGAGTGTGCACCACGTACCAGGCCAGGGTGGATTCTTGTTTGGGTTTCATCAGAAAATCGTCATCTCAAACTGTCCCACCCTCACGCCGAGGCAACCACAATCCACCACGCCTCACAACAAGCACGCAGAAGCACACGCGCACAGGCGCAGCACGAGCGGAGCGCGGGCACTCTTGCCCGCCTCATCCGGTTCCCCTTCTGAAAAACCTCTGCGGTCTTCTAATCTCTCGCGGTGTCAAATCAGTCTCCTGCTCCGGCCAAACCACCGTCAACAACCCTGACACACCTCTCCAACTCCGCGTTTGCGTCCCCGCACGCCCTGCGCCACCTGTGCCGCCCGTTTTCCCGCACCCGCCGCATGTTTCCAGACCTCTACGACTACCTCTACCATCTGGCCCCAACCGGCGGCATTCCGTTGAAGGGCACAGGCATCGTCGTGGCTCTCGCGCTCATCCTCTCCCACGGCTGTGCCCTCAAAAACACCGCCAAAACCCAGGCCTTCCTCAAAGCCTTCCCCCGCACCTACTCCTGGGGCGTCATCCTCCTCACCATCGACCTCCTCTGGGCCGAGTTCGCCCTCGTCAACATGGACATGGGCGAGTTCTACAACATGCGTGACAAGTTCATGATGATCGTCGCCGGCGGCTACGTCGCCGTGCTCATCTACGTCAAGGAATTCCTCTCCGTCCGCGCCCTCGGCTCCCTCATGCTCCTCGTCGCCGGGCCCGTCCTCAGCGCCGCCTTCCTTCAGCCCCAGACCAGCCGCCTCCTCCTCCCCATCCTCGCCTACGTCTGGATCATCGTCGGCATGTTCTTCATCGGCATGCCCTTCCTCATGCGCGACTGGGTCAATGCCCTCCTCGCCAAACCCCAGCGCTGGAATCTCGCCGTTTACGGCGGCATCGCCTACGGCGTCGTCCTGCTCCTCGCCGCCATCCTCTTCTACTGATCTCAGCAGCACCGGCCTCTGACTTCGGGCCGCTGATCAACGACCACTGGCCACCGACCACTGCTCACCGATGCCCACCCAGCCCCGTGTCCTCGTCATCCGTGGCGGTGCGATAGGCGACTTCATCCTCACGCTGCCCGTCATGCGCCTCCTGCGCGACATGATCGCCGACAGCCACATCGAGGTCCTCGGCTATCCCGCCATCGCCGAGCTCGCCCGCGCCGCCGGCCTTGCCGACTCCATCCGCAGCCTCGAGCACCGCACCATCGCCCCGCTCTTCGCCAAGACCGCCCCCATCGACGAAGCCCTCGCCGGGCACCTCCGCAGCTTCAACCTCATCGTCTCCTTCCTCTACGACCCCGACGGCCACTTCCGCGCCAGCCTCGAACGCATCGGCGTCAAAACCCTCATCGAGTGCTCTCCCCTCGTTAAACCCGACGGCCCCCACGCCTCCCGCCAGCTCGCACGCGGCCTCGAAAAGATCGCCCTCTTTCTGGAAGACGAGCACCTCCTCCGCGCCCATTTCCCCCACAGCCCCCTCAATCACCCTCGCATCGCCATCCACGTCGGCAGCGGCTCCGAAAAGAAAAACTGGCCCCTCGACCGCTGGCAGCAGGTCGCCGACTCCCTCGGCCCCAAAGAGGTCATCTTCATCACCGGCGAGGCCGAAGCCGAGCGCGGCATCCACCCCGCCGGCCGCGACACCTGGCACGCCCTGCCCCTCCCCGAACTCGCCGCCCGCCTCGCCACCTGCACCGCCTTCCTCGGCCATGACAGCGGCATCTCCCATCTCGCCGCCGCCTGCGGCGTCCCCTCCCTCCTCCTCTTTGGCCCCACCGACCCCGCCATCTGGGCCCCGCCGCAGCCCTGGGTGCACGTTTTGCGGAATCCGACACAAGAACTGCCCCATTTGTCGGTCGATCAGGTAAAATTGGCAGCCACGCAAGTTGTCGCAAATTCGTAACGTGCTAGTTCTCCCCACTTAAAAAAATCATGTCCGACCACCTTACCCAAGAACGCATCAAAGCCTTCCTCATTCTCGGCGCGCCCGGCAGCGGCAAAGGAACGCAGGGCAAGGTGCTTGGTTCCATCCCGCGCTTTCACCACCTCGCCTGTGGCGATGTCTTTCGCTCCCTCGACACCCGCACTCCCCTGGGGCAGAAGTTTGTCGAATACTCCAGCCGTGGCGAGCTCGTGCCAGATGACGTCACCGTCCAGCTCTGGCATGCCAATCTCAAGCAGCGCATCGACGCCCACCAGTTCAAGCCCGAGATCGACTTCCTGGTACTGGATGGCATTCCACGCAACGTGGAGCAGGCCAAGCACATGGAGTCCCACATCGAAGTGCTGAAAGTCTTCCACCTTTCCTGCCCCGACCGCACCGAACTCGCCCGCCGCCTGCGCAAACGCGCCCTGAAGGACAACCGCTTTGACGACGCCAACGAAAGCGTCATCCAGCAGCGTTTTGCCACCTACGAGGCCGAAACCAAGCCCATTCTGGAATACTACGCCGGCGACCGCATCCTCGACATCGACGCCAGCCAGGCCCCCGCCAAGGTCCTCTACGACATCATCGGCGGTGTCATGGAGCTCAAAGAGTGGAAGGAACTGGAAAAGATGAAGGTCTAGCCGCACACAGATGCGCGTTCTTTTCATCGGCACCGGAGACATCGGCCTTCCATCCCTGGAGTGGCTTCTCAGCACGCCCAGGCACCAGGTGGTGGGCGTCGTCACCCAGCCTGACAAACCCGTCGGCCGCAAGCAGGTCCTCACCCCGCCGCAGGTCAAGGTGCGTGCCCTTGCAGCAGGGATCACCGTCATTCAGCCCCTCAAGATCCGCCACGCCGTCGAGGAGTTGCAGGCCTTCAATGCCGACGTCGCCATTGTCATCGCCTACGGCCAGATTCTCTCCCGTGCCGTCCTCGACGTGCCGCCACTCGGTTGCCTCAATGTGCACACCTCCCTGCTGCCCCGCCATCGTGGTGCCGCCCCCATCCAGGCCGCCATCCGCGATGGCGACACGGAGACCGGTGTCACCATCATGTTCATGGATGAAGGACTCGACACGGGCGACATCCTGTTGATGAAGCGCACTCCCATCGCAGCCGATGAAACTGGCGGCAGTCTTCATGACAGACTGGCCCTTCAGGCCCCCGCCGCGCTCGAAGAAGCGCTCGATCTCCTTGCCAGCGGCCATCCACCCCGTGTGAAGCAGGATGACTCCCAGGCCACCCATGTGCGCAAACTCACGCGCCAGGACGGCCGCCTCGACTGGACACGCCCTGCAGTGGAGCTCGACCGCCTCATCCGCGCCTTCACTCCCTGGCCCGGCACCTCCTGCCTCCTCAAGGAAACGCAGATGAAAATCCACCGCGCGCAGGTCATCACCAATGCAGATGCCTGCCCTGCACCGGGTACGATTGTGAGCGCAAATGCCGGCGGAATTTTGGTAAGCTGTGGCAATGGACTGCTCAATTTGAGCGAGGTCCAAATAGAAGGCGGCAGACGTTTGTCTGCCGCCGACTTCCTGCGCGGACACCCGCTGCACGCGGGCGATGTGTTGCGCTGAGCTGCTTATTCCTGCAGGAAGACAAACACGCCCTTCTTGTTGCCGACGACGACGTCCATTTTGCCGTCCTTGTTCACATCGCCGGGGGTCACCTGGGTGCCCACGCCGCTGTTGTCGTCGATCTGATGAGGGATGATTTTGGCTTCGCCGCCTTCGCGTTTGATCTCGAACCAGTAAAGCACCGGAGCAGCGTTGGGTTCGTCATCTTTCAGCGGGCCGTGGGCCCAGCGGCGCTTGCCAGTGACAATATCCAGCACGCCGTCGCCATTCATGTCAGCAAGCTGCATCGCGTGAAGCTGGCTGAATTTCACACCCGCCGGGCTCTCTTCCAGCGTGGCGCCCATCAGCTTGTGCTCGGCAAAGCTGCCGTCCGCCTTCTGCTCAAACCAGCCGAAGCCGTAGCCATGCGCATCGTAGCTGGTGATCACATCGTTGCGGCCATCGCCATTCACGTCATAAACGAGAATGAATGAGCCGCCACGGCCTCCAGGAACCGTAAACAGCTGCGGGTGGAAAACCCAGTCGCTGTCGGCCTTGGTGTCTGCGGGCTGCTCGCGCCAGCCTTCCTTGTCCAGGATGTCCGGGCGGCCGTCGCCATTCACATCGCCCACGCCGTAGCCGTGGGTGTAGCGGAAGTACTTCTTGTCGTTTTCGGGAGACTTCGGCGTGATCGGGCGGAAACGGGCCTTTCCGAGCGGGTTTTTCCAGTCGATCTCGGCATAACCCAGCTGTCCGCCGGTGTGGCAGATCAGCTCCGGCTTGCCGTCGCCGTTCAGGTCCTTGAAATCAGGAGACTCATTGTCCGTGACATCAAAGATGGTGGTGCGTTTCCATTCGCCGCCCTTGTTCTGCGGATTCTCAAACACCCAGGTATCCTTGCCCGGCCAGGAGTAGGCCAGGATGTCGCTCCAGCCGTCGCCGTTGAAGTCGTAGGTGTAGGTCAGGAAGAAGTCGCTGTAGCCCTTGGCCGGATCATACGGCTCTTTTTCGAATTTGGGAGCAAACTCCACCCTCTCCTTGAACTCCGGGCCCTTCCAGATGAAGCGGCCGGAGCAGATGTCATTGTGCCCGTCATGGTCAAAGTCGGCAAAGTGCGCGCCTTCAGCCACAAACTCCTCGGTGAGCGTGTATTTTTTGAACTTCAAATCAGCAGCGCAAAGCGGCAGCGCCAGCAGCAGGGTCGGGATCAGCAGTTTGGTCATGGTGGTGGAAGGGAACAGAGTTGAATTGCGTGATCTTGCATGGCGCTGGCCTCATCCCAGAAACTTTCCGGGATTGAGAATGCCATTGGGGTCCAGTGCAGCCTTCAGGCGCAGGTGAGTCTCGTGCGCGGCGGGGGTGACGGCATCGCGCCACCAGCGTTTTTTGGCCACGCCGATGCCATGTTCGCCAGTGATGGCGCCATTCCAGGCGATGACCTGATGGAAAAGCTTGTCGAGTGCGGCCTCGGCGCTTTCGCGCACCGCCGGGTCGTCCATGGTGGGAACCATGATGTTCACGTGGATGTTGCCGTCTCCAGCGTGACCAAAGCAGGCCACGGGGAAACCGGTTTCGCTTTGCAGTTTTTCGGCAAAATCCACCAGGTCCACCAGACGGCCGCGCGGCACGACAATATCTTCGTTGAGCTTGATCAGGCCGGTGTTGCGCAGGCTGTAGCTGAACTCCCGGCGCAGTTTCCAGAAAGCCTCGCAGGCTTCGTCTCCCATCGCTTTGTTCAGGCAGATGCTGCCGAGGCTGGTCACCAGCTTGGCAAGCTGCTCGATTTCTCCCTTCACCGACTCAGGCTGGCCGTCGATCTCCACCAGCAGGTGCGCATCGCCTTCCGGAGTGACGGAGGCGCCAAGATACTCACGTGCGGCGCGGAGGGTGAATTTGTCAGCAATTTCCAGCGCGCTGGGGAGAAAGCCGCTCCCGAGGATGCGCTGCACCGCATGGGCCGCTTCGGCGAACGATTTGAAACCAGCGGAAAGCATCGCACGCATGGGGGGGTGCGGGATGAGGCGCAGCGTGGCCTCGGTGACGACACCCAGCATGCCCTCGCTGCCCACCATGAGTCCGACGAGGTCGAAGCCTGTCTTGTTTTTGTGGCAGCGCCCGCCCGCCTTCACGATGGAGCCGTCCGCCAGCACCGCCTCAAGGCCGAGCACGTAATGCCGCGTGACACCGTATTTCAGGCAGCGCGGGCCGCCTGCATTCGTGGCGATGTTTCCGCCCAGGCTGCATTCCTTGAGGGATGCCGGGTCAGGCGGATAAAACCACCCCAGCTTGCGCACCTCATTCTGCAGATGACCGGTGATGACGCCCGGCTCGATCACCGCCACGCCGTCTTCGAGGGTGATCTCCTTGATCTTGTTCATGCGCGCCACGGAAAGCGCGATGCCTCCCTGCAGCGGCACGCAGCCACCTACATAGCCCACGCGTGAGCCCTGCGGGGTCACGGGAATGCGGTTCGCATTCGCAAAGCGCAGCACTTCGGACACTTCAGCGGCCGATTCCGCATGCACGACGACTTCGGGCGGGTTGGAGGCGAACCATTTGTCCGTGCTGTGCGTGGCGAGGTCCGTTTCTGTGACAGAAACACGCGAGGGTCCGAGAAGAGCGGTGAGTTGATCGGCGAGGGCGGCCATGCGCATTCTTGGGGCCGGATGCCCGGCCTTGCAACTTGATGCCCTGCGCCTCATTTGTTTTCCATGCAGCACAAACCTCTCTGCGATTCAGGGGGCTGACGGCAAAATCCATTCGTGACGCGTTAGAATGAAGCTGCTGGCATCTGCGTGCAGGCGTAAATCTTTCCACTGCCGCGCATGCCCCCATTGATCCAAGTCACCCACCCCAACGGGATCTACCTGCCTGAGGCGGATCTGTGGCTGGATCCGCATTTTCCTGGCAAGCGAGCTTTTATCTCCCATGCGCACAGCGACCATGTGGCGCGGCACGAGATGACCTTCTGCTCCGAGGTGACGCGGGATCTCATGAAGACCCGCTACGGTTACAAAAGCGAGGGTGAGATGCGCGTGCTGCCCATGCGAGAGGCCGTGGAGTGGGAGGGCTGGGAGCTGCGGCTGCTGCCTGCGGGGCACATCATCGGCTCCGCCATGCTGCACCTCACGCGCAAGGCCGACGGCGCTACGCTGCTCTACACCGGAGACTACAAGCTGCGCCAGGGGCTCAGTTCGGAACGCTGCGAACTGCTCCATGCAGACACGCTCATCATGGAGTGCACTTTTGGCCTGCCGCAGTTCACCTTTCCGCCCACGGCGCAGGTGGTGGAGCAGGTGCTCAAGTTTGTGCAGGAGACGCTGGAGGACGGCGGCATTCCCGTGCTGCTGGGCTACTCCCTGGGAAAGGCGCAGGAGATCCTCTGCGCGCTGGCGGAGGCGGGGCATCCGGTGATGGTGCACAAGTCCATCTGGGACATGACACGCGCCGTGGCTCCGCTGCTGGGCAGGCTGCCTGAGTACCGCCTGTTTGACGCCGCGCAGGCTCCCGGCCATGTGCTGCTCTTCCCGCCCAGCAACGGGCGCTCCATCGCCATCAAAAAGCTGAAGGTCTGCCGCACGGCCATGATGACCGGCTGGGCACTGCAACCGGGTGCCAAGTTCCGCTACCAGGTGGATGAAATCTTTCCGCTGAGCGATCACGCCGATTATCCCGAGCTGGTCGAAACGGTGCAGGAGGTGAAGCCGCGCTGCACCTGGCTGGTGCATGGCTACACGCGGGAGTTTGCCGCGGATTTGCGGCAGCGTGGATTTGAGGCCTGGACTCTGGAGCGCGCGGACCAGCTGGAGCTGACCCTGCAAAACGCAGCGTCAGCAGCCCGGCCTGCGGTGGTGAAAAATGACGATGACTGGGGAAACGGCAGCTTTGCACAATGGGCGGAAGCTTGTGCACAGACTGCCGAAGTGGCCTCGCGCCTGAAGAAGGTGGAGAGACTGGCATCCATGCTGTGCAGTCTGTCTGACAAAGCAGAGCTGGCGCTTGCGGCGCGCTTTGCCTCCGGCAGCACCGGTGACGCACCGCTGAACACGGGCTGGTCTCTGCTGAAGCGCGCTCTAATTGAACTCAGCGGTGTGAACGAGGCGGAATATCGCACCATCTCGCGCTCGCAGGCGGACACAGGACGCACGGCCTTCCTGGTGTTGCAGCGTGCGGCACTTTCCCCGGCCGAGTGTTCTTTGAGTGATGTTGCCGCGCTTTTTGCCCAGCTAAGCAGGGCCGGGGGGCAGATAGAGCGTGTGAAACTGATCAAAAACCGGCTGCAGCAGCTCACTGCCGCCACGGGTGCCTGGCTGGTGCGGCTGATGACGGGGGAACTACGCATGGGCTCCAAGGAAGGTCTGATCGAAGAGGCTGTGGCGGCGGCGTTTGATGTGGGCGCTGATGCCGTGCGCGAGGCCGCCATGCTCTGCGGAGACATCGGACAGGCAGCCACCCTGGCCAGCACGCAGAGCCTGCACGAGGCAAGGCCGCGCCCGCTAGTGCCCATCAAGGTCATGCTTGCGTCTCCAGAAGAAACTGCGCAGGACATTTGGGAGAGGCTCAATGCGGCGGAGGTCTGGCTGGAGGACAAGTATGACGGCATTCGCGCACAGATGCACCGGACCGCGCAGCGTGTGGAGATCTACACCCGTGATCTCAAGCCTGTGGGTGCGCAGTTTCCTGAGATCATGAATGCTGCTGCTGCGTTGTCGTCGGAGGTCATTCTGGATGGTGAAATCATCGCGCATGCGGAGGACAAGAAGCTCTCGTTCTTCGATCTGCAAAAGCGCCTCGGCCGCCGCGATCAGGCGGATCTTTTTCTGCCCAGTGATGTGACGGTGAAGTACGTGGTGTTTGACGTGCTGTGGAAGGACGGCGTCTCGCTGCTGGAAAAGCCACTGACAGAGCGGCGAGTGGAGCTGGAGGCGATTTCGCTGCCTGCCGGAATGGGAGTGATCGAGGTGATGAAAGCGGCCAGTGCGGATGACATCGAGGCCGCCTTTCATGCGGCACGGCGTCGTGGCAATGAGGGGCTCATCGCCAAAGATGCTCTCAGCCACTACTCGCCTGGGAGACGGGGCAAGTCATGGCTCAAGCTGAAGAAGGCCTTTGCCACGCTCGATGTGGTGGTGGTGCGGGCCGAGCAGGGCCACGGCAAACGCAGCCATGTGCTGAGCGACTACACCTTTGCCGTGCGCGATGAAGAGGCGGACAACAGCCTGCGCATCATTGGCAAGGCCTACAGCGGGCTGACCGATGCGGAGATCGAAGAGCTGACCGAGCACTTCACCCAGAGCACGCTGAGCCAGCGCGGACGGGTACGCACGGTAACGCCGGAGATCGTGCTGGAGATCGCGTTTGATTCCATCCAGGCCAGCAACCGCCACGACAGCGGCCTGGCGATGCGCTTTCCCCGCATCAAGGCCATCCGGCGCGACAAAAGCCCCGCAGAAATCGACACCCTGGCCTATGCCCGCAAGCTGGCCGGAGTGAGCGTGTGAGACGCTGTTATTTCTTCAGCTTGGCGAAGAAGACACGGGCGCTTTCCATCACGCCGTAGGCGGTCTCCTGCGGAGTGAGTTCGGCGGTCTGGATTCGGAGATCGGCCAGGCCTTTGTAGAGCGGTTTGCGCTCGTTGAGCAGGCGCTCCAGCTTGGCCTTGGGATTTTCCTCACCATGGAGCAGCGGGCGGTTGGTGTTGGCGGCAGTGCGGCGGGCGAGGCGCTCGGGATCGGCGTCCAGCCAGACGATGTAGCCGAGATGGCGCAGGATGGCCAGATTGCGCGGCTGGGTGACGATGCCACCGCCGGTGGCGATAACGCAGCCTCGCCTGCCGAGCAGGGAGCGTAGCGCAGCGGACTCATGCAGGCGGAAGGCGGCCTCGCCCTCCGTGGCGAAAATCTCAGGAATGCTTTTCCCAGTATTGTCCGAGATGAGGTGATCCGTATCGACGATCTGGAAGCCGATCATCTGCGCGACGATGCGGCCCACCGTCGTTTTGCCCGAGCCCATCAGCCCGATCAGCACAATGTTGGGCTGGCGGGGCGAGGGGCCTTCCCCCGTGGTTTGCACGAGATCAAGGATGGAAGCGGCGAGGTCGGGATCGTCACGCAGCGCATCAAAATAGCTGGCATAACGCGGCACCCACCCGGAGGCGTGCAGCTTGGTGTTGGAGACGCGCTTGTGGCTCCAGCCACGTTTGCGGTTGGGGTCAGGCTCACGCGTTCCAGGCATTTTGACACCAAAGATGGCGCACAGCCGTTCCAGGCACTGCCGTTGCGTCATCTGAGCGTCATCGACAATGTTGTAGATGCCGCTCAGCCGCCGCGTGGCGAGGTGCGCCAGCGCTGCGGCCGCGTCTTCGGCGTGGATTTGGTTGAGGATGCGCCCCTGCCCGTTGTTGCCCTCAATGGCAGCCTTCCCCTCCAGCAGGTTCTTCAGCACAAAGGAACGCCCGGGGCCGTAAATGCCCGCAAGGCGCGCGACAGCACCGCCGGCGGCGAGGGCGATGCCCTCAGCCTCCCGCAGCAGGCGTCCGGTATCGCGGTCAGGATCAGCAAAGCTGGTTTCATCGACCGTTTCACCGTTCACCTGCGGGTACACGCTGGTGCTGCTGGTGTACAGCGGATAAGCGGTGGGAAACGCCCGGGTGAGGTGCCTCATGCCATCGACATAGACGGCCTGGTACATTTCAGCGCCGCCGCGGCTGGAGCTGGCACAGTGAATGACGGCGTCGATGCTCCCGGCATTGACCCGGGCGGCAAGCTCCATCACGGCGGCGCTGTTTGAAATGTCACAGGGCTCCGTGCGCCACGGCTTGGCCATGGCGAGCCGTGCCGCAGACTCCGGCGAATGCGTGAGGCCGATGACTTCATGCCCGGCGGCATGAAGAAGATCGGCGGCACGCTCGCCGACGAAGCCACATCCTGCGATGATCACCTTCATGGCTGGCGGTGTTTTTGGTAATAGGCGGTGACGCCCTTGACGACTCCCTGCACATAGTCCTCGATGGCGCTGCTTTGCAGGCGTCCGGCGATGAGTGTGCGTCCGCGAAAGTGGCCGCGCAGCAGGCGCTGGTAGGTCTCCTCGTGGTTCATGACGTAGGGCTCCAGGTACACCACAGGGCAGTCATAGAGACGGTTTGCCAGCAGGTTCCGTGCATAGACATAGGAGTTTGTTCCGACGTGGCGCGCATTCGCCGTGGTGTAAACGTAGGCCGGCAGTCCGGTGCTCAGACGCATGCCGTTGGCGACGGCCTCGGCAAGCGGCAGCTCCTCCTGGTGAATGCGTGAAAACAGACGGTGAAACATCTCATACCTCACATCCTGCTGCTCCAGCTCCAGAGGCGAGTAGCAGCCGTTGATGAGCACATGCATGTGGTTCATCGGCGAAAACTGCGGCGCTGTGGCATCGCCCCAGGCCTCTGCGTTGTAGTGCAGGCAGAGCACCACGTCCGGCTTGATGGTGTTGTTCACCTTCTCTCCGCGTGCGTGGATCTCGCTCACACGGTAAAAGAGCTTTTCCGTCTGCCACTGCACCGTGAGGATTTTGGCATCGCCCGTGACGCCGCTGTAATTTTCCTGCGCCTGCGGAAACCCCGCCTCGGCCAGGATCTGCTTTGCCTGGATCACAAAATCAGAGGGGCGCTGCTGCGTCACCGGTTCGGCACGGTCACGCACGAGCGAGACGTAGGCCCCCAGGGCTTTGAGCCGTTCGGCCAGCACCTGGGCGGTGGTCAGCGTGAGGTCACCCTCCTGGATGGACTCCCCCGGAGCAAAACTGAGCATGCGCTCCTCCATCCTGGCATAGCCGCCGCCGATATGCCCGGGGTCGATGGCGATGTGGATGTCACTGAGCAAAGGGCGGCCCTTGAGCGGCGGCATTTCGGCGGCAGTGCGCCAGGTGCGTGTGCCTGGCAGCGGCGCTTGGGAGCGGGGCGCAAAGGCGATGCGCACCTCCGGTTTCACGGGATCGCCCGTCTTGATGACCACGCCATCGGCCTCCAGAGTCCACGGCGGCGGGAATGGGGAGCCGTCGGAGTAAACGTCCCGCATGGCCACTTCGAATTCACTGCGGGAGAGCACCTGATGAAACGACTGCAGCTTGAGCCAGTCGGGCTTGGTGCCCAGCGCGCTCAGCCGGTCCAGACGTGCTGGAGCGGCGGGTGCTGGGGCAGGCGGCGGAGCGGCGGGCGCTGGGGCGGGCGGGGCGGGCACTTCAGGTGCAGCCGCGACAGTCCCTGGCTTCACCTGGGCCGGGGTCAAAGGTGCCGCGGTGGGCGCAGCCGGTTGGGAGCCCGGTGCCTCCTGCGCGGGACTGGCAGGCGCAGGCGCGGGCACGATCGTCTGAGCCATGCCCGCAGTCTCCATCAGGGACATGAGCATGACCGGCAGCGCACAGCCGCACAGCATTCGTTTCATCATCATAAAGTGCATCCTAGACTTGATCCCCGCCTTCATCATCTACTAAGTAGCGCCACGATGAATGACAACACGGCTGACAGCGCGGACGGACTTTTTCGCCTGCTTTTTTTGGGTGATGTGGTGGGTGAGCCGGGGCGCAAGGCGGTAGGCCTGCTGCTGCCTGTGCTCAAAGACGAGCTCAAGCTCGACTTCATCGTCGTGAACGGCGAAAACTCCGCCGGAGGCCGCGGCATCACCCCCAAGATAGCCATCAGCCTCATGCGAGCCGGCGCCGCCGTGGTGACCAGCGGCGACCACATCTGGGACCAGCGGGAAATCGTGCCCTATCTGGCTGATGAGCCGCGCATGCTCCGCCCCATGAACTACCCTGAAGGCACACCTGGCAGCGGCTTTGTGGTGCTGGAGTCCAAGAAGTGCAAGGTGGCCGTGGTGAACCTGCAGGGGCGCACCTTCATGAACCAGCAGCTCGACAACCCCTTCCCCGCCATCGCCGCTCTGGTGGAAAAGCTGCGCGAGGAAACACCGGTCATCTTTGTCGATTTCCACGCCGAGGCCACCAGCGAAAAAGTAGCCATGGGCTGGCATCTGGACGGCAAGGTCTCCGCCGTCGTGGGCACCCACACCCATGTGCCCACGGCTGACGAGCGTGTGCTGCCCAAGGGCACCGCCTTTCAAAGCGATGCCGGCATGTGCGGCCCCATGAACAGCGTCATCGGCAGCCAGGTCGAGCCTGTGCTGGAGCGCTTCCACACCATGATGCCCACCCGCTTCGGCGTCGGCAGCGGCCCCGTGCGGGTGAATGGGGCGCTGATCACGATTGATCCTGCCACCGGGAAGGCGCTCAGCATCGAGCGCGTGGCGCGGACGTGGCATGAGTGACCAGCCACTCAGACGATGCCTTCGCGCTTGCGCTGCCGGACGATGAAATCCACGCCGCAAGCCAGTTTTTTGGCCATGGGGGATTTCAGATCCACCACACGCCAGAAAGGCGTGATCTTGTCCAGAGGCGTGCCGTTTTGATGCTGCTCCCAGGCGAGCTCTGAGGCGATGCGCAGGAAGATGCCTGCGGTGAGCGGACAGGTGAAGTCGGCATGATGAGCGGTGGCCAGGTCCTCGCGCATCTGCGGCATGGTGCGGGATGCCCCAGGAGGAATCTCGGCCACATAGGCGGCCACCACGGCGGGGGTGGGGATGAGCATCTTTTCACCTTCGCCATGGCCTGCATACGGCTTTCCCAGCCGCGAAACACTGGGCTTGGGCGGATGGGCAAATTTTTCAGTCCAGGACTTGGGCATGGCGTGCGTGGAGTTACTTGAGCTTGGCCAGGGCCTCCTCAGCGAGCCTGCGGGCCTTGAGCTGCTTGTATTTGCTGCTGGCGGCTTCGGTGAAGTCGGCTTTGGCCTCGGTAGTCTTGCCAAGGGCCAGGTGGGCACGGCCGCGGTTGTAGAGAATGTAGGAGTCCTCGGGGGTGAGCGGCAGCGCGGCATTGTAGGCGTCGAGCGCCTCTTCGGCGCGCCCCAGCAGCAGCAGGGCATCGCCACGCCGGTTCAGCGCCTTCGCGGTAAAAGGGATCTTTTGCTCATGGTCAGGCGGCAGGCAGTCACGCAGGGCATGCAGGATGAGCTCGCATGTGACGGCGGCGGCATCGACGGAAGGCGAGGCGGTGGTGGCCTCCTTGAGGTCTTCCTTCACCTTTTCCAGCAGCACCCCAATGGGCTCCGCCGAGTACGCACCCGGGCCTTTGGCCTTCGCGTACTGCTGCAGGGCCTCGACACACTCCCGCGCCTTGCCCGCAGAGGCCTGTTTTGCGATTCCCCTGAGGGAAGGCAGCGCAGGCTCTGGCGGTGCTGCGGGCGGGGGCATGGGTGCAGGCTCCGTGGTCAGCGCGGGCGGGGCAGGCGCCTGCCCCGCCAGGAAGATGTCCTCGCCGACGAGGCGTGAGTACTCGGCCGGAATCTGCCCGCCATTTGAGCGCTCCAGAACTCCCGCACGTGTGCGCTTGAAGACCTGCTCCACAGTGAGGCCGGGCGTGCGCAGGTGCTTGAGCAGCTCCTCGGTGTAGAGACCGTTGGTGCCATCGCCATCGAGGGCGGTTTGTCCGGCATCCGTGGCAAAGGCGATGAGTGAACCGGCGGGCGGCTTCATCTCGCTGAGACCGCCGGGGTTTGTGGCATCGCGCGTGCGGCCGGTGCGCGCCACGGCGGTGGTGCGGCAGGCGTCGAGGATGACGAGGTTGCAGCGCGCGCCGGCGCTTTTCATGTCTGCCACGGCCTGCTCCACATTGAAGAGTTTGGTTTCTGCCAGCAGGCGCAGTGTCACATCATCTGCACCTTCGCTGGTGTAGCCGGACTTCACCGGCAGCAGGTAGTTGGAGCCAGCCACGGAGATGCCATGACCGGCGTAGTAGAAGAGGCCGACCTCCGCATCCGTCAGTGTGGCGCGAAACTCCACCACAGCCTTGAGCAGCTGATCGCGGGTGACGTCGTGTTTTTCGATCACGGCAAATCCAAGGTCGCGCAGGGTTTTGGCCACCGCCTTGGCGTCGTTGACGGTGTTGCGCAGCGGGCCCACGGCGGCTTCGTATTTGGCATTGCCGATGACGAGGGCGGTGCGTGCGGCGGGCTTGGGTGCGGCTGCGGCGTGCAGCGAAAACACCGCCAGCAGCAGGCAGAGGCAGCCGGTATGGAGAAGGCGGAGGGGCATGGGCGGACAGTCTGCAAAAAGCAGCCCGGCGGTCAACTGCATGCGCGGACTAAGCAATGGGTTGAACTGTTTGGCAGAACCCGCATCATCCGCGCTATGACGCGCGCCCTTTCCGCCCTGATGCTCTTGCTCACAAGCTGCAGTTCAGCCCTGAAACAGGGAGCTGCACCACAGCTCATCCCGGGAGATCCCACCGCGCCTTCGCAGGTCACCCCGGCCGAGGCCATGGAGATCGCGCAGCAGTACACCCATCACACCTGGCGCCCCTTTGCACGCAACATCCTGCACGGCAAGGACAAGGCGGGCGTCCTCGTCAACACACCTGACGTGACGCACGCACCGCAGCAGGACCGCAAGGGCTGGTGGGTGCCAGGGGAGATGAACAGCGGTGTGCCCTACAAGTGGGGCGGCTTTGATAATCCGGCCTCGTTTGATCTTGCCATCGCGAATGGCAGCGCCGGTGGCGATGTGTCCTCGCCGGAGAAACGCCGGGCCGACAACGCCGCCGTGAGCAGCCAGGCGGCGGGAGTGGACTGCTCGGGGTTTGTGTCGCGCTGCCTGAAGCTGCCAAGTGTGCATGATACCAGCAAGCTGCCGGAGGTGTGCACAGAACTCGGCAGCGCGCAGGAGCTGCAGCCGGGAGATGTGCTGAACATCCCGCACCGTCACGTCATCCTCTGCGCCGGATGGTATGACCCGCAGCACACCTGGATCTACTACTACGAGACCGGCGGCGCGCCGGACTACTGGAAGCCCGGACTCAAGCAGGCGCCGCTGGATGCCCTGCTGGCGCTCGGCTACAAGCCGCTGCGCTACAAGGGCATGGCGCATGAGCTGGTGCCCAGCGGCAAACAGCCGAAGGAAGTGCTGACGCGCGCGGTCAAGGCGGGCGCGATTGTGGTGGAGAATCCTACGGTGGGAGAGCCGTGATGGAAAGTTTGAGGGGTTGACGTTGAGTCAGGCCGCGTGGCAGCATGCGCGCTTTCCCAACCCGACCATGGAATCCACCCTCCGCCCCACCCGCACGCGCTATGGCGTGATCGTGTTTGCCGTGATGCTCGGCATCATTCATTACATCGACCGGGTGTGCATTTCCAAGGCGCGGCCCTTCATCCAGCAGGATCTGGGGTTTGATGACACACAGATGGGCTATGTGTTCTCGGCCTTCACGCTGGCGTATGCGCTCTTTGAGATTCCGGGAGGGTGGCTGGGGGACAAATGGGGGCCGCGGCGGGTGCTGCTGCGTGTGGTGATGTTTTGGAGCGTGTTCACGGCGGCCACAGGCTACGCATGGAATCTGGCGTCGATGACCGTCTGCCGTTTTCTGTTTGGCGCTGGTGAGGCGGGCGGGTTTCCGAACATCGCCAAGATGTTCAGCGTGTGGCTGCCGCAGCGGGAGCACGGCGTGGCGCAAGGCATCACCTGGCTGGCAGCGCGCTGGGGCGGGGCCTTCACACCGCTGCTGGTGGTGTGGATTTTGGGCTTTGTGAGCTGGAGGAACACCTTCGTGCTCTTCGCCAGCCTGGGCGTGGTCTGGGCGCTGTGTTTTTACGTGTGGTTCCGGGACAATCCGAAGGACCACACGGGTGTGAATGCGGCGGAATGCGAACTGCTGGAGGAAGCGCAAAAAAATCTGAGCGGCGGGCATGCATCGATCCCCTGGAAGCGGCTTTTCACGACCAAGTCGGTGCTGCTGCTGTGGGTGTATTACTTCTGCATCAGCTACGTGTGGTACTTTTACATCACCTGGATGCCGCAGTACATGGAACTGGAGCTGAAGATGGACATGAAGGACACGTGGACTTCGATCCTGAACGGTCTGCCGCTGTTTCTGGGCGGCATCGGCTGCTTCATCGGGGGCATCATGGCGCGCCGCATGTCGGCAAGGTCAGACAGCCTGAGCCGCGCCCGGCGCACCATCGGCGTGCTGGGCATGCTGGCTGCCGGGGGCATGATTCTCCTGGCCACCACCCTGAACGACCCCACGTATGCGATGCTGGCATTGGGCTTCTCCGGGTTCTTCAATGATCTGTCCATGCCGGGAGCCTGGGGTGCATGCATGGAGGTGGGTGGCAAGCTTGCGGGATCGGTCTCAGGCAGCATGAACATGATCGGCAATCTCGGTGGTGCGCTCGGTGGCGTGGCGGTGCCCTGGCTGATGAACCTGACGAACCAAAGCTGGGACAAGGTGATGTATGTCGCCGCGGCCACTTACCTGCTGGCGGCACTGTGCTGGATGTTCATCGACAGCGATGAACGGCTTTAAGGCGCCGCCGGCTGCTTCTTCTCCGTTTCCTGCTTCCCGCCTTTGATCTTCCTGAGCTCCTCCTCGATGCGCTTGCGGGCTTTCAGGTCAGGGGTCTTGAGCCCTTCGGCGCGTTCGAGATAATTCAGCGCCTTTGCCTTGTCCCCCAGCGACTGATGGGTGAGGCCGATGTGCTCGAGGATCTCCGCATCTTCAGGAGCGACAGGCTCCAGCAGGGCTTCGGCACGCTGCAGTTCCTTGAGCGCCTGGGGGTAGTTGCCCTTTTTGTAGTGAAACCAGCCCAGGCTGTCAATGTAGGCGGGCTGGTCGGGCATGAGCTCGTTGGCCTTGGCGATGAGCTCGCCGGCTTTGTCCAGATGGGTGCCGACATCCAGCCACATGTAGCCGAGGAAGTTCATGGTGTTCGCAGCCGCCTTGGCTTCCTCACGCGGGGTCAGCGTGATGGATTTTTCCAGCATGCGTGAGGCGTCCTCATAGCGTGCCAGACGCTCCAGCGTGATGCCGTACTGGTAGTAGAAGAGGTGGTCCAGCAGCTCGCTCTGGCTGGAGCCGGCAAACCGCTCGGCCTCGGCAAAGTGCTGCACGGACGGCCCCCACTCTTCACGCGCACGATGGGCGATCGCCAACTGATAATGCACCAGCGGGTGGTCGGGGAAGAGGCGCACGCTGCGCTGGCCCACGCGCACCATGTCGTCAAATTTTTGCGTCTGATAAAGCTCCCAGCCGAGCTTCACATAGTCGCCGATCTCGCCTCCGCCGTTTTGAATGGCTGCCTCAAGATGCACGATGGCCTTCTCCGGCTGCTTGAGCTTGTCATATTCACCGGCCAGCAGGCGCTGCATCTCGGCGTCATCGGGCGCCTGCTTGACGATCTGCTCCAGCGTCGCCAGCGCCTTGTCCTTCTGCTCGGCGGCTGCATAGAGCCGGTACAGCAGCTTGCGGGCATCGAGGTTGCCGTATTCGGCCGCGAGTTTTTCACAGAGCTGCCGGGCACGGTCGGGATCGTTGGTCAGGAGGTACTGACGGGCGACTTCAAGGGTGACCTGCTCGGCATCGGCCTTGGTGGCGGCTTTGAGGGCGTTTTCAAAAAAAGGGGCCACGCGCTGGCGGTACTCGGCGCTGAACTCGGCCTGCCCCAGCGGCCACACGCGCTCGGCAGTGCGTCCTGTGGCCAGCCAGTACTGCGGGTCACGGCTTTGCTGGTTGGCCGCCTGGTTCATGACCTCGACGGCCTTGTCACGCTCGTTGTGCGTGAGGTGCAGCATCACCGCCACCTCATACACCTCGGCATGCGCGGGAAATTTCGTCAATGCCTCGGCGATGGCCCTGGCGGGCACCTCGTCTTTCTCAAACAGGTCCTCCGGCGGGTAGGTGCTGGCAAAACGTGCCAGATTGAGCAAGGGGGCCGGTGTGCGCGGACTGGAACGCACGGCGTCCTGCAGGATCGTGATGGCCGCTGCACGGCCCTGAAACTGCATGGCGAGCTTGGCGGTATGCGCAGCCAGATCCGAGTTGCCCGGATCTGCTTTGAAAACAGCCTGATAGTGCTCGAGCGCCTGCCGCAGCTTCCCGGAAGCTTCAAACTGGAGCGCCGCGCTGAAATGCGCCAGGACATCCGCCCTGGAGGCGGAGCCCGGAGATAGTTGCAGGTCGGATGCGTCAGCCGCCCTGGCTCCCAGTGACAGGTCTGCCGTTGTGGCAGCGAAACCTGTCAGGCAGGAGCCGATGAAGGCGGCAAGACCGACCGTCAGGCAGGGCCGCAAAGCCCTGCCAACCGAGCCGTACCCGGGCATGACAAAGCCTCCTGCGTCTCGATACCATCGAATCGCACTGCGGAAAGGAGCCATGCCGGGAAGGCTAGCGGTTACGACTTGTAGCGCAAACGCTTCTTGTGACGGTTCGCACGCATGCGCTTCTTGCGCTTGTGCTTGTTGATCTTCGTTTTTCTCCGCTTTTTGAGCGATCCCATGTTCGTGTTCTCCTGTGTGTTGGCGTTGATCTAGTGGACGACTTTGTTCAGAGGGTATTCGACGATACCCTCGGCCCCCAGCGACTTGAGCTGCGGGATGATGACCCGCACGGTGGCTTCGTCGATGACCGTTTCCACGGCCACCCATTCCTGGCTGGCGAGCGTTGAAACGGTGGGCGAGCGCTGGGACGGCAGGCAGGCGACCACTTCCTGCAGCTGCTTCGCGGGCACGTTCATCTTGAGCCCCACCTTGTGGCGGGCCTCAAGGGCACCTTTGAGCAGCAGCACGAGTGTCTCCATCTTCTGCCGTTTCCATTCATCACGGGCGGCAGTTTTGCTGGAAACAAATTGGGGGTAGCTTTCCATCAGCGTGTCCACAATGCGCAGCTTGTTCGCGCGCAGGGACGAGCCGGTTTCGGTGATGTCCACGATGGCATCCACCATTTCGGGCACCTTCACTTCCGTGGCACCCCAGCTAAACTCGACTTCGGCCTCGACGCCGTTTGCAGCGAGGTATTTTTTCGTCATCTCGACCGCTTCGGTGGCGATCCGCTTGCCCTGCAGGTCCTTGACGGTCTTCACAGGGGAGTCATCTGGCACCACCAGCACCCAGCGCGTGGGCCAGGAGGTCGCCTTGCTGTAGCGCAGGTCCGTGATGACTTCGACATCCGCGCCGTTTTCCACGATCCAGTCACGACCTGTGATGCCGCAGTCCAGAAAGCCGTGGTCCACATAGCGGCCGATCTCCTGGGCGCGCAGCAGGCGCAGCTCCAGCTCTGAGTCATCCACCGAGGGGCGGTAGGAACGGGAGGAGACGACGATGTTGAACCCCGCGCGCTTGAACAGTTCAAGCGTCGGCTCCTGCAGGCTGCCTTTGGGCAGGCCAAGGCGGAGGATGTTCTTTGGTTCGGACATGGTTGGGGTAAGGGGGCGCGCATCCTAGTGGCATTTTCTCCGCTGGCGAGGGGAAATTTCACGGCAATGCGGCCCGCCACTCCAAAGCGGCCTTTTTCAGTCGCTCGGCGGTCTCTTTTTCGGCCTCTGCCAGGTTGGTGGTCTCGTTCGGGTCTCTGCCGAGGTGGTACAGCTCGGTCTGCGTGCCGTCCGCATTCACCAGAAGCTTCCAGCCCCCCTCGCGGATGGCAACGTTGGGAGATTTAGAGTCCGGCTCCTTGGGATAGGGAAAGCCGCCTTTCACTTTGCCTGCCGCGCCTGGCTTGCGGCCATATTCCCAGAAGAGAGGCTTCTGGCGCAGCACTTTTTCCCCGCGCAACGCGGCGCTCATGTCCTCCCCGTCCTGGGCGGCCTTCGGGGGCGTGATCTTGGCCAGCGAGCAGAGGGTGGGCATGAAATCGACGCTGCTGACGACGGTGGACTCATTCACACCGCCTGCCGGCACCACGCCAGGCCAGCGCACGATGAGCGGTGTGCGGATGCCACCTTCATAGAGGCTCCACTTCATGCCGCGCAGCCCCTTAGTACGCGCACGGTTCAGAGTGGGTTCCGGGCCATTGTCACCACAGAGCAGCAGGAGAGTGTTGCGCGGGAGCGCATCTGCGAGGCGGCCGATCTGGCGGTCCGTCTCCACCAGCACATCCCTATATTTCTCCGGCAGGCCGCGCTCATCCCGGCCCTCCACAGGCCGGTAGGGCGTGTGCACGTCATCGAGCCACAGATTCACAAAAAAGGGCCCGGAGGCATGCTGCTGCATGAACTTCAGCACCTCGTCTACCATCCAGCGCGTGCGTTCATGCCGCTCCACCTGCTGGGGCTCGCGCCTGGTTTCCCACGGCATGGTTTTCAAGCCGAGGGCTGCGGCAGGCTCCGGGCTCTCATAAGTGCCCAGGCCCAGGTCGTAACCATAGGCGGCAAATTGGGGAGCGTCTGCCACATCGCGCCCTCCGCCCAGGTGCCATTTGCCGATGTGGGCCGTGGCATAGCCAGCCTCATGAAAGGCACGCGGCAGCGAGGGGGCCTGCGGGTCCAGGAAATCCGCCTGCTCACATTCGCGATTGCCCGCCCGCGTTTGCAGGTAGCTGGTGATGCGCCAGCGCGCAGGAAACTGCCCCGTGAGCACGCCGCACCGTGAGGCCGAGCAGATGGGTGAGGCCACATAAAACTGCCGGAACTGCATCCCCTCCCCCGCCAGCCGGTCCATGTGAGGCGTCGGCACCTGCCCGCCAAAGCAGGAGGCGTCCCCCAAGCCCATGTCATCCACGAGGATGAAGACGACATTGGGTTTTTCAGCAGCCCAGGCATTGAGGGCGCAGACGAGTGCCAGAAGAAAACAGCGCATGAAGGCAGAACGTGGGCGCCGCCCTGCTTATCTCCTCATTTCGACTCCCCCAGCGTCGTCAATGGCCGGTCGGTGAGCAGCAGGGTAAAGCCCTGTCTGGCCGCAGCTTCAAATGCGGCGGAATGAATGGCCGACGACTTCGGATAATCGATCACCAGCACAGGCTTGCCGCTTGGCTGCAGCTGTTTGAGAAAGCCCACGACGTAGCGTGACTGCTTTTCGGTGCGCAATTTCCTGTCTGCGACGAACAAATCCTCCACACCGATGGCGCTGATGATTTCACGATAATCTGCGTGGGCGAGGAGCTGGGGGGCGTTCTGCGGGATGACAAGGAAGCCGGGCTGCCTGGCACGCGCCCTCTGGGCGATGGCGGCGACCCATGCGATCATGTCTTCCCGATACGTTTTGCCGGTATCAGGATTGGGCCGGTTGTCGAGCCAGCTTTGGGTCGCTGCATCGTATTCGTAGAATTCAAAGGCATCGACGATGTCGAGATAGATGCCGTCAAACCCCTGGGCCACAACTTTGTCCACCGCTGGGAGCATGATCTGCTGCCATTCGGGCTGCCAGTAACGCACGCGGTAGTTGCCCTTCCAGTCGGGGTTTTCAATGTTGAGGAACTTGGGGGCGGCGGCGTCCGGCTGGCCATTTTTGTCTGCATCCCAGCTTTTCTGCCAGTAGGGCCGGTAGTCTTCGGCCTCGCCAATGGAGACGTAGGCGACCACACGACGGCCTTTTTTGCCAGTGCGGATGGTTTGGATCTCTGCGGGTGTCCAGTCACCCTCGCTGCTGAAGGCGGCATCGATGACGATAAGGTCGCGATCGGAGGAGGCGAGTTTTTGCACCGCAGCTTCGCGGCTGCTGGCGAGGTTTTCGGCTTGCAGGACGTAGGCCATCGACTTGGGCGCAAAAGGCGGGGCGTCTGCCGCCAGGGGCAAAGAACTGGCAAGCAGGAGGAGGCAGGTGGTGATTTGTTTCAAGGCTGGGAGGCATCGTACAGAAGTGGGCATGCCGCTGTCACCCCGAAATCCACATTGACGCCCCCGTTTTGGGGAATACTCTGCCGCCTTTCCAAGACGCATCATCAAATCATGATTCGTCAATATAACCCACACGACCACCATCATGTCCCGTAGCTACATCTTCTCGTCCGAGTCCGTCGGCGAAGGCCATCCTGACAAAGTTTGCGATACCATCTCTGACGCCATCCTCGACGCCTGCCTTGCGATCGACCCCAAGAGCCGCGTCGCCTGCGAAACCTTTGCCAAGAGCAACGTCGTCGTCGTCGGTGGCGAGATCACCATCCCCAAGCTGCAGAACAAGAAGCTTGGCACCACCAAGCCCATCGATGAAGTGATCAACGTCGGCAAGGTCATCCGTGACGCCGTGCGCGGCATCGGCTACGTGAATGACGACGACGTCTTCCACGCCGACAAGCTCTTCATCAATAACTACCTCACCATCCAGAGCCCCGACATCGCCCAGGGTGTGGACGCCGCTGCGGCTGAAGGCAAGAAGACCCAGGAACAGGGCGCTGGCGACCAGGGCATCATGTTCGGCTTTGCCTGCGACGACACCCCTGAGCTCATGCCTGCTCCGATCATGTACGCCCACCGTCTGGGTCGTGAGCTGACCCGCATCCGCAAGGCCGGCAAGCTGGCCAAGTGGCTGCGCCCTGACGCCAAGAGCCAGGTCTCCGTGGAATACGTGGACGGCAAGCCCACCCGCATCGTGAACGTCGTCATCTCCACGCAGCACGCTGCGGACGTGAGCCACGCCGAGATCGAAAAATTCTGCATCGAGCAGGTCATCAAGAAGGTGCTGCCGAAGGAAATGCTCACCAAGGACACCGAGTACCTCATCAACCCGACCGGCAAGTTCGTCGTTGGCGGTCCTCAGGGCGACAGCGGCCTCACCGGACGCAAGATCATCGTGGACAGCTACGGCGGCATGGGCCGTCATGGCGGTGGCGCCTTCTCCGGCAAGGACCCCTCCAAAGTGGACCGCAGCGCCGCCTACATGGGCCGCTGGGTGGCCAAGAACGTGGTGGCCTCCGGCCTCGCCACCCGCTGCGAAGTGCAGTTTGCCTACGCCATCGGCCATCCTGAGCCTGTGAGCGTGCACATCGACACCTTCGGCACCGGAACCATCAGCGACGACAAGATCCTTGCCGCCGTGCTGAAGGTCTTCTCCTTCAAGCCAGCAGACATCGTCAAGCAGCTCAACCTCCTGCGCCCGATCTACAGCAAGAGCACCAACTACGGTCACTTCGGCAAGATCGACGACGCCGACCTCACCTGGGAGCAGACCAACAAGGCCGACGCCCTCAAGAAGGCTGCGAAGTAAAGTTGTCCAGCTGCGCCGCAGCTGGCCGCTTTAGGCCGTCAACCCAGTTAAGATAAAGATCAAGCCGCGCAGGTTTTCCTGCGCGGCTTTTTTTGTCAGCTATGGGTGTCCCTCGCGTTAAACAACACACTCCAAACCCGTCTGAACCATGTCTGAAATGCGCTTCAACCCCATCACGCTCGACTGGGTCGTCATGGCGCCGGACCGGGCTCTGCGTCCGGATGATTTTCATGGGGACCGGGTGCAGCCTGCGCCACGGGCGGCGCACCGGGATGACTGCCCTTTCTGCACCGGCAATGAGTCGATGACGCCGGGGGAGACCGCGCGCATCTCCGCGCCGGATGGCTCGTGGCTCGTCCGTGCCTTTCCCAACAAGTATTCGGTCTTCGATCCTGGCTGCGAGCTGCAGCGGAAGAAAAACGGCACTTTCAGGTCCATGGCCGCCGCAGGTGTGCACGAGGTGGTGGTGGAGCACCCGCGGCATGACCTGGACCTCTGCGACATGGAGCCCGCGCACCTGGCGCTGATGCTGCGCATGTACCGGGAGCGCTACCAGGCGCTGCGCCATCATCCGCTGGCGGAGAGCATCGTCATTTTCAAAAACCAGGGCAGGCGCGCAGGCAGCTCGCTGGAGCATTCGCATTCGCAGATCACGGCCGCGCCGGTGCTTTCCTCCCAGGTGATCATGCGCCTGCAGGAGGCGCGGCGCTTTCATGAGCTGGAGGGCGGCTGCCTCTACTGCGCGGTGCTGCATGAGGAGCTGCTGGCCGAGGAGCGCGTGATCGAGGAGGGGGGCTCGTTTGTCGCCTTCATGCCGTATGCGGCGCTCTCGCCCTACCACACCTGGGTTTTTCCGCGCAAGCACCAGTCTTCGTATGATGAGATCAGCGATGCAGACATCGCGGAGCTGGCGGGCATCCTCAGCCGCCTGCTGCGCCGGCTCAGGTCCGCCGCCGGCGGGCCGGACTACAACATCACCATCCGCTCCGCCCCTGTGGGCGAAGTGTCATCAGGTTGCTTTCACTGGTATCTTTCGGTGGTTTCCCGCATCTCCCAGCTTGCCGGGTTTGAGCTCGGCAGCGGCACCTACATCAACAGCATGCGGCCCGAGCGCTGCGCCGAGCTCCTGCGCAGCGTGGCCGTTTAGCCTAGCGCGGCACCAGCCAGGTGCGTGCCAGGCGGTCGTGCAGCCCGCGCCCGCGGGTGGTGCCAACGGCCACGGCAAGAGCCGCAAAAAGCACCAGCATCAAACTCAGCCCTGCCCCTTGTACCAGGTTTTGAACACCGGCCTTTTGCATGAACCGTGTGAGCAGCATGAGCACAACAGGCACCAGCAGGATGGGAGCCCAGGCGATGAAGCTGCGCCACAGCATGCGCAGGCGTGAGGCGTCCATGCCATCCTCCCTGACCACCGCGATGCCTAGCAGGCGCATCATCAGGCCGCCGCGAAAAACCACGGCGCAGAACAGGCTCAGCAGGGCGGTGAGCAGCAGATAGACGCACAGCACCGAAGCAGTGACGAAGTCCACGCTGTGCAGCTTGCCCGCCATGCCAATCTCTTTGGCCCGCTCCGCGACACGGGCGTCCAGCAGCGGTTTCAGCAGCGCCCTGGCCTTCTGCACGTCCTCCGCCGTGGGCTGCGGGTGATCCTTCACGATCTTTTCCACGGCGGCACGGATGGGCGGCTGCAGGATGCTGCGACCGAGAGGTGTGTCCCACTGGCGCGGATCCCGAACGATGGGGCCGTAAGTGCCAGCGATGTAGATCTCCATGGCGCTGCGTGCTTCGGAAACGGGAATGTTTTCCAGCCCCGGCTGCTTCACATCTCTGAGCATTTCCTGGTAGGACCTCATGCAGCCGTGGATGGCGGAGAAGGCGGGATTTTTCGCCGCCCAGCTTTCATAGTAGGACATGCCCAGGGCCATGAAGGCGCTGAGAAACAAGGAAGGCAGCAAGGTGGCGAAAAACAGAGCAAACCGCCGCCAGCGCGAGACCTCCGCAGGCTGCAGCGTCTGAGCCTGAAACTGCAACGCCAGCGTGTGCAGATCTGCCGTGTCTGCCAGCCCCTTCAGGATCTGGCGCGCCTGCAGGGGCAGCGGTGCGCGGACCTCGCGTCCGGACGTCTCCTGCACCGGGAGCAGGCGGCCTTCCAGTGCAGAGATCGCCACCTGACGCAGAAAAGCCTGCGGTGACGCAGCGGCATCTCCGGCGCCGCTGCTGCCGGGCGCTGAAAAGTCCAGCAGCTTGGCGCGGCCTTCCGTGGTGATCCAGATGCGGTCCAGCGCGAGCGCCTCAGGAAGCGAGGCTGTTTTGCCTGCGACCTCCAGCTCGGCTGCGAGATCAGTCAGCCAGTGCCTCACCTCGCGCCAGGATGGATGCCGGCCGATGAGCTGCGTCAGGGGCGTGCCGTGGGCGGCTTCATAGACATCCCAGGCCTCAAGCTCGGAACGCGCTCCCTGCAGCCAGCGCAGGCGGCCGGGGCGCGCGAGGTTGCGCACGGCATGAGACACCGGCGGGGCTCCGGGAGACATCTGATGAATCCAGACCTGGCGCAGCAGGCGCGTGTCATACCCGAGCAGCACCCTGCGACCGTCAGCCTCACACAGCGTGGAGATGATGTGAAACGGGCCAACTTTGAGCATGCCGTCCGTGGTGGGAACGGTGGCAGCGGCTTGCATCACGGCCACACGTGGCTGAAACGCGGCCTTCTGGATGACCCGCGTGCCCGTCCATAGGTCGTGCAAGCCCGCAAAGCCGTTCTTTCGCCGGGCCGTCGCAAACATGATGAAGAAGAACAGGATCTGGATGCCCAGCCACACGTAGCTCCAGACGGTGACCTGTGACATATCCGGAATCTGATAGCGGACGAGCTCAATGACCATGACCGCCTGCAGCAGCAGCGAACGCACGAAAGCCCGCGGAATGCCCGGTGCGCTGCGGTTCAGCGTGGCGACTCGAAGCCCCACCAGCGCCTTGCCAATTGAGGCGCCCCAGAGCCCCTCGGCGATGCCGAAGTAGAGATGCCTCAGCACAAACAGCCCGACCATGAGCCAGTAGAACTCCCTGGAGCGAAGGATCTCGGGATTCAGGATGTCCATGGGCGAGCTGATCAAAAATAACGGGGCAACGAAATTCACCGCAGAGAGGATGAAGTGATCGAGCACCGCAGCGGCAAACCGAAGCCCAAGTGTGGCAGGGGTGGGCGCGATGGACGCAAAAGGCTGCAAGGCCTGCCGCAGCTCCTGGTAGCTGCCGTAGCGCTCCGTGGGTTGCTTGTTCAAGCAACGCAGCACGATGCGGGCGAGCCCCTGGGGAATGTCCGCCCGGAACTGCACCGGGGACGGCGCCGGTTTTTCCAGCGAGTTTGCCAGCAGCTGCACCATGTTTTTCCCCTCAAACGGCGTGCGTCCGGTCAGCAGGTAAAACAAGGTGACGCCCACGGAGTACATGTCCGAGCGCACATTCAGCTCCTGGCCGCGAAGCTGCTCCGGTGAGCAAAAGGCCGGGGTGCCTAGAAAGGTGCCTTCGATGGTTTGCAGAGACTCTCCCCGGCCCGTGGTGGAGATGGACAGACCGAAGTCACCGATCTTCACCGTGCCGTCCGTGTCCTCAAAGCAGTTCGCGGGCTTGATGTCGCGGTGCAGGATGCCCACGGAATGCGCGGCCTCCAGACCGGCGATGATCTGCAGCACGGCATCCACTGCAGCACCTGCGGACAGGGGGCCACCGCGCTGGATGCGGTCCTGCAAAGTGCCGCCCGCGATGAGCTCCATGGCAATGACCGGCGTGCCTTTGATCTCCTCCGTGCCGAAGACATAGACGCTGTTGGGGTGATTGATGGACGCCGCCAGCCGCCCTTCGCGCAGGAAGCGCGCGCGTGCATCGGGTGAGTCGAGCTGGTGGCTCAGCACCTTCAGCGCCACGCGACGTCCGCTTTCCAGATGCTCCGCCGCGTAAACGGCACCCATGCCACCACGGCCCAGCTCATGCTCGATGCGGTAGCCGCCATACAATGCGCCCGCACGTGGCAGCGCGTGGGGCTCTGGTCTTGGCATCAGCAGAGTCGCGTCCGGGTCTGTGGCAGACGGCAGGGCGCCGCTCATCAGGCAGGCCGGGCAGAGGGAGGCAGGAGCATCGGCAGGCAGTATGGTGCCGCAGCGGGGACAGGTCGGGGAAGGAGTCATGACAGGAGGTGGCTGGTGGTTCACTGACTTCCTGAAAGCTCCGGCTGCGCGGGTTACAAAAAAACTTCAGCTCCGCAGCACCGCCACGAGGTGGCGCATCTCAGCATCCACTTCCTCCGGCGAATCCACCGTCTCGGCGATCTCGGCGCGCAGCATCTCGCGGTAGCTCTGCCGCAGACGATGCACGGCCACCTTCAGAGCCCCCTCGCTCATGCCGAGCTGCTCGGCGATCTGATCTCGCGGCAGCCCGGCGCCGCTGAGCGTGCCTTTCAGCACCTCAAATGTTTCCGCCTCACCTTTGGCCGCAAATTCGACGCGCAGCTTTTCCACCGCGCGCGCCAGCAGCTCCATGGCCCAGCGGCGGTCATAGAGGGTGTCGGCGTCGGCCTGCTCTGCGGGCTCCAGCGCGTAGCGTGCCTCCGCATCCAGCGCGTCCCATTCCACCAGCTTTTGCCCGCCGCCGCGTTTTTGCGTCTGCCTGCGGTGCCAGTCGTTGGCGAGGAAGTTTTTCAGCGCGCCCAGCAGGTAGGAGCGGAATTTGCCACGTGCAGGATCAGCAGCCGCCGGGGTCTCCAGCAGCGAGAGAAAAAAGGCCTGGGTCAGATCCTGGGCATCGTGCGGTGAGTGGCCGCGCCTGCGCACAAAGGCGTAGAGCGGGTACCAGTAGTCCTGGCAGAGCGTGGACATGGCCCGGCGTACCCGTGTAGCATCGCCGCCGTTCTGGGCGTCGAGCACAAGGCTCCAGCGTGTGGTGTGAAACTCGCGTGCGCCGGGTGCGATGGAGTCGTTCATGCTGCTTCATACCACGCCGGTCCGGCGCGGCACAAGCCGTTCACCAGTCATTTGTTATTTTTTTTGAATCCAGAAGAAGGGCACAGGCGCAATAGGAGGCGTGAAATCCGCAGACCCCGCGCAGTCACCTCCAAAACACAGCTTCTCCTGGCAGATCATAGTCATGCTCAGGCAGTGGTTTGACTCCGACTACCGGCCCCCAGGCTGGCAGGGAGATGACAAGCTGACGGACGGCATTGACTGGCGGCGCTGCATTCCCTTCATCGTGCTGCACCTGGGCTGCCTCTCGGTGCTTTGGGTGGACTTCAGCTGGGCGGCGCTGGTGGCTGCGCTGCTGCTGTATGCGGTGCGCATGTTTGCCATCACGGCCTTTTATCACCGCTACTTTTCTCACCGGAGCTACCGCACCTCTCGCGTGATGCAGTTTATCTTTGCCGTGCTGGGAAACACCTCCTGCCAGCGCGGCGCGCTGTGGTGGGCCTCAGTGCACCGGCACCACCACCAGCACTCGGATGAGGTGCCGGACGCGCACTCGCCACGCGTACGCGGATTTCTGTGGTCCCACATTGGCTGGCTGACGAGCCCCAAAAACTTCCCCACGGACTACAGCCGCATCCGGGATCTGGAAAAATTTCCCGAACTGGTGTTTCTCAACCGCCACGACCAGCTGGTGCCGATAATGTATGGTGCTCTGCTCTGGTATGCCGGGGCCTGGATGGAGAAGCATGTGCCGGGTCTGGGAACCAACGGGCCGCAGATGCTGGTGTGGGGCTTTTTCATCAGCACGGTGCTGCTGCTGCATGCGACGTTTTTCATCAATTCGCTGGCGCATGTGTTTGGCTCCCGTCGCTTCAAAACGGAAGATGACAGCCGCAACAGCCTGCTGCTGGCTCTGCTGACTCTGGGAGAGGGCTGGCACAACAACCATCACCGCTACGCCGGCTCGGCTCGGCAGGGCTTTTTCTGGTGGGAGATCGACATCTCCTACTACGTGCTCAAGCTGCTCTCCTGGACGGGGCTGATCTGGGACCTCAAGGTGGTGCCAGCCAGCGTCTACCGTGAGGCGCAGCAGCTCAAACTCTCAGCCGGGAGGAATCCAGCATGAGCCGCCCACGTCTTGCCATCGTCGGCACCGGGGTCGCAGGCCTGGGCTGCGCGCATTTTCTGCATCCGCATTTTGATCTCACCATCTTCGAGCAGAACGACTACGCAGGCGGACACACCAACACGGTCACGGTGCCGGAAGACGGCCGCGAGCTGCCGGTGGACACAGGATTCATGGTCTTCAACCATGTGACGTATCCGCTGCTGACCCGTCTTTTCAGGGAGCTGGATGTGGCCACCAAGCCGACCTCCATGTCCTTCAGCGTCGCGCACCTGCCGAGCGGCATCGAATACAACGGCACCTCGCTGAACCACCTCTTCGGCCAGCGGCGCAATCTCATCAGCCCGCGCTTCTGGCGCTTCATGCTGCAGATCAACCGCTTCAATGCCGAGGCAGTGGCCGCGCTGGACGATGCGCGCTACGCACGCATGACACTGCGCGAGTATGTGGAGGCGCGGGGCTATGGCTCCGACTTTCTCAACATCTACATCATCCCCATGAGCTCTGCGGTGTGGTCCACACCGCCGGAGCTGATGCTGGAATTTCCTGCGCTCACGCTCATCCGCTTCTGGCACAACCACGGCTTCCTCGGCCTGCACACGCAGCACCCCTGGTGGACGGTGACGGATGGCGCGCGATCGTATGTGAAAAAGCTCACCGTTCCCTTCCGGGACCGCATTCGCCTCGGATCTCCCGTGGTGCGTGTGGAGCGGGGTGCCGATGGCGTGAAGGTTTACCCACGCGATGGGGCCGCAGAGACCTTTGACAAGGTCGTCTTTGCCAGCCATGCCGACCAAACCCTGCGCATGCTGGCGCAGCCTACCGAGCGCGAGAGCGCACTGCTCGGCTGCTTCAAATACCAGCCCAACATCGCCACGCTGCACACAGATGAGCGCTTCATGCCGCGCACCAAGAAATGCTGGGCCTCGTGGAACTACCGCATCCGTGAGGGTACGGGCGGCTGCATCGAGCCGAGCACGCACTACTGGATGAACAGCCTGCAGGGTGTGTCTGACAAGACGAACTACTTTGTGGCCATCAATGCGGCGGATGAGATAGCGCCGGAGAAAGTGCTCAAGCGCATCAACTACGAGCACCCGCTTTTTGATCTGGCCGCGATCGACGCGCAGAAGCAGCTTCCCGAGCTCAACCGAATTTCGCCCGACCAAAGCACCTACTTCTGCGGCAGCTACTTCCGCTATGGCTTCCACGAGGACGCCTTTGGCTCGGCGGTGGCCCTGTGCCGCGATCTCCTCGGAAGGGAACCCTGGTGATGCCTGACTCATCCGCCATCTACGAATGCAAGGTCATGCACCACCGGCTGCAGCCCAAGGTGCACCGGTTCAGCTACAATGTTTTTTACCTCTGGCTGGATCTCGATGAGATCGACAGCCTCTCCAGCAGGCTGCACTTTTTCAGCCGCAACCGCTTCAATCTCTTCTCGTTTTTCGACCGCGATCACCTCGATCTCGGTGCGGAGGGCGTGAAGGCCAACATCCTGCGCTACCTGGCGGAGAACGACGTGGACACAACGCGCATCGCCACCATCCGCCTGCTCACGTTTCCGCGAGTGCTGGGCTACATCTTCAATCCGGTGTGCTTCTACTACGCCTACGATGCCGCCGGAAATCCGGTGTGCGCGGTGGCGGAGGTGACGAACACCTTTCACGAGCAGAAGCCCTACATTCTGAAGACGGTCGAAGATGCGCAGCGCTTCCGCCTCATCACTCCCAAGCACTTTTATGTATCGCCCTTCTTCGCGCTGGACCTGAGCTTTGATTTCAAGCTCCGTCTCCCGGATGAAAAGCTGGAGATCCACATCGACGACCGTCAGCAGGACGATCGTGTGCTCCTCACTGCGCTGACAGGCACGCGCAGGCCGCTCACCGATGCCGCGCTGCTGCTCTGCGCGGTGAAGTATCCGCTGCTGACCCTGCGCGTCATCTTTCTCATTCACTGGCATGCGCTGCTGCTGTGGCTCAAGCGCATTCCCTGGCATCGAAAGGCGGCCAATGCCGCGCTGCAGCTCGGAGTGCTGCGGCCTCATGCATCCATTTCACCCGGAAAATCATGAACGACACCATCACCTGCGACACTCCCCTCCTGGTATCGAATGCGGCTGCATCCAAGCAAGGCTTTTACGAGCGGCTCTTCATGCTTTCGCTCAAGCCTTTCGTGCATGGAGGCATGCGCCTGGTGCATCCCGATGGCCGGGCTCAGACGCTGGGAGCGCCCGGCGCACCCATCACGGCTGAGATCCGCATTCGCAGCCGTGAGTTTTTCAAACACTGCGTGCTGTTTGGCAATGTGGGCTTTGGCGAAGCCTACGTGGAGGGCGACTGGGACACGGACGACATCGCGGCGGTGATCGAATGGTTCATCCTCAATCTCTCCAAGACCCAGGGCGGAAGCTCCTCCTCCAGCAAGGTGGCGTTTGTGAACCTGCTCAATGTGGTGAACCGCGTGCATCATCTGCTGCGGCCCAACAGCGTCACCACCAGCCGGCGCAACATCTCCGAGCACTACGATCTTGGGAACGAATTCTACTCCCTCTGGCTGGATGAGACGATGACGTACTCCGCCGCACGCTTTGAGTATCCCGGGCAGCCGCTGGCAGAGGCGCAGCACTCCAAGTATGAGGCGCTGTGCCAGAAGCTGCAGCTCCAGCCGGGAGACCACGTGCTGGAAATCGGCTGCGGCTGGGGCGGCTTCTCCTGCCATGCGGCCAAGCATCATGGCTGTCGTGTCACGGCGGTGACGATCTCTCAAGAACAGCACAAGTACGCCACCGAGCGCGTCGCGCGCGAGGGGCTGGCAGACCGGGTGGAAATCCGCCTGCAGGACTACCGCCACATCACAGGTCAGTTCGACAAAATCGCCTCCATCGAAATGCTGGAGGCCGTGGGCGACAAGTATCTGGAGACTTACTTTGCCAAGTGCGCCGAGGTTTTGAAGCCTGAGGGGCTGCTGGCCTTTCAGATGATCACCGTGGCCGACTGCCAGCACAAGGACCTGCGCAAAGGCGTGGACTGGATCCAGAAGCACATCTTCCCCGGCTCCCTGCTGCTGAGCGTGGGGCGTGTGAATGAGGCCATCAACCGCACCAGCGAGATGTTCATGCACGGCCTCGAGGATCTGGGCGCCTCGTATGCAAAAACACTGCGCCTGTGGTTTGAGCGCTTCAATGCCAAGGCCGCCGAGGTGAAGGCACTGGGCTTTGACGAGCGCTTCATGCGCAAATGGAACTACTACCTGCAGTACTGCGAGGCCGCCTTTGCCACGCGGAACATCAGCGTGGTGCAGGCCGTCTATACCCGCCCAAACAACGCCACCCTTCACCGCGCTTTCTAAAAGATCATGATCTGGTTTCTCCGCGTGTTTTTCATCATCGTTCTGGTGTCCATGCTCGGAGTCACGAGCTGGGCCTCGACCCAGTGCGCGCTGTGGGCCATACCCGGCTCGGTGGGAGGTCATCCGTGGTTCATTGCCACGCTGTTTGACACCTACTGGGCCTTCCTCACCTTCTACTGCTGGCTGGCGTACAAAGAACGCTCGTGGCTGGCACGCCTCGGCTGGCTGGTTGGCGTCCTCCTTCTCGGAAACATCGCCATGGCTGTTTACATGCTCATCCAGCTCTTCCGTGTGCCCGCCACGGCGCGCATGGAGGACATTCTTCTGCGCAAGGCATGAATGCCCCCGTCCAGCATGAATCTCTCTGGCACCGCTGGGTCGTAAAGCCGGTCGTGGCGCAGCTGAAGCAAGGGACGACACCGTCCAAGATCGCGCAGGCCATCGCGTTTGGAGTGGCTGCAGGGGTGTTTCCCTTGCTGGGCACCACGACGGTGCTTGGACTGGCGCTGGGCGTTTGGCTGAAGCTCAATCAACCGGTGCTCCAGGTGTTTCTTCAATTGGTGTATCCGGTGCAGCTGGCCACCATTCTGCTCTTCATGCGCGCTGGTGAGTCGTTGTTTGGCGCGGAACATGTGCCGCTTTCCATTCCCATGATGATGGAGCGCTTCTTTGCCGATCCGATGCAGTTTCTGGCCGATTTTGGCATGATCGGTCTCTACGGTGTGGTGGTGTGGCTGCTGCTGGCGCCTTTGCTCATCGCCTTGGTCTATTTCATCAGCAGGCCCTTCGTGGAGAAACTGCACAAACACATCCGCTTTCCCCATCATGACACATGACTTCTGGTTTCTGACCGCCGCTGGCACGGCAGTGGCCGTGGGCCTCTTTGCCCTCACCTGGCTTCTCAGTCTGAAGCTGGACAACTTCAGCTTTGTGGACGTGACGTGGTCCTACGCGCTCGCCGTGGTGGCTCCGCTCTATGCGTGGCTGGCCGGTGGCGGGTGGACGCAGCGCAAGATCATCGCCGTGACGATGGCGGTGGTGTGGAGCGTGCGGCTTGGGACCTATCTTTTCTTCCGCGTGAAACGCCACCATCCGCACGAGGATGTGCGCTACGCCGTGCTGCGCGAAAAATGGCGCGATGCCCTGGCGCGCAATTTCTTCTTTTTCTTCCAGGCGCAGGCAGTGCTCATCGTGCTGCTGGCGGTACCCGTGCTGCTGGCATGCCTGAACCCCGCACCGCAGCTTAACTTGATCGAAATCGCCGGCGCGCTGCTATGGCTGACCGGCATCTGCGGCGAGGCGCTGAGCGATGCACAGATGCAGCGCTTCAAGGCGGACCCCGCCAGCAAGGGCAAGGTCTGCCAGGTGGGCCTGTGGCGCTACTCGCGGCATCCGAATTACTTCTTTGAGTCCGTGGTGTGGTGGGGCTTCTGGCTCTTTGCCTGCGGCTCGCCCTGGGGCTGGGTCACGCTCTACGCTCCGCTGCTCATGCTCCACTTTTTGCTCCGCGTCACCGGCATCCCGCTCACGGAGGAGTGCGCGGTGAAGAGCAAGGGAGACGCCTACCGCGAATACCAGCGCACCACGAGCGCCTTTGTGCCGTGGCCCCCAAAAAGCTGAATCCATTTTCCATCACCGGCCGCATAACCCACCACACGCATGAGCACCATCAACGCCATCCTCGCCAGGAACATCCTCCCCGATCCCATGATCCGTCTGGGCATCCGCCAGCGGCTGGCGGAGACGCTGCGGGAAAACAAGCAGCCCACCGTCGAGGCCCAGCGCGCAGCCCTCATGCGCTACGTGCAGGATCTCAAGCAGATGCCCGTGGCCATCGCCACGGACGAGGCCAATGAGCAGCACTACGAGGTGCCCACGCGCTTCTACCAGCTCGTGCTTGGGAAGCACCTCAAGTACAGCTCCGGCTACTGGCCGGATGAGAGCACCACCTTTGATGAATCCGAGGCCGCCATGCTGAAGCTGACCTGCGAGCGCGCCGAGATTCAGGACGGCCAGCGCATTCTGGAACTCGGCTGCGGCTGGGGCTCGCTCTCCCTGTGGATGGCAGAGCATTATCCGAATGCGCAGATCACCAGCGTTTCGAATTCACGCACGCAAAAGCTCTTCATTGATGCCGAGGCGCAGAAGCGCGGGCTGAAAAACCTCACCATCATCACCGCCAACATGGTGCACTTCCAGGGCGTCGGAGACGGCATCTTTGACCGCTGCGTCTCGGTGGAGATGTTTGAGCACATGAAAAACTACCAGGAGCTGCTGCGCCGCGTCTCCACCTGGCTCAAGCCTCGAGGCAAGCTCTTCGTGCACATCTTCACCCACCGCGAGTACGCCTACCATTACGAGGTGCGCAGCGATGACGACTGGATGGCCAAGTACTTCTTCACCGGCGGCCAGATGCCCAGCGACGACCTGCTGCTCTACTTCCAGGACGATCTGAAAATCGAGGACCACTGGTGCGTCAGCGGCCTGCATTATTCCAAAACAAGCGAGGCCTGGCTGGCCAACATGGATGCCCACAAATCGGAGATCCTGCCTCTGTTTGCCGAGACCTACGGCAAGGACCAGGTGACCAAGTGGTGGGTCTGGTGGCGCCTGTTTTTCCTCGCCTGCGCCGAGCTCTGGGGCTACCGCGGCGGCGAGGAGTGGATCGTTTCACACTATCGTTTCATCAAGCCATGAAAGCCATTCTGACAGCGGCGGCCCTCCTGCTGGCGGGGCCTGTGTGGGCAAACTTCGCAGAGTTGGTGAAGCAGGGAGATGCCTACGATGCGCAGTACAAGCCGGAGGCTGCGCTGCAATATTATCTCCCCGCCGAAAAGCTGAATCCGAACGACGCTGCGCTGCTGGTGAAGATCGCGCGGCAGTATGTCTATCGCATGACCGGCCTGCCTGACAATGCAGCCCGGCTCAAGTCAGGACGCACCGGCCTGGCCTACGCTGAGCGCGCGGTCAAAATGGCTCCCAATGAGTCGGACCCGCATCTCGCCGTCGCCATCTGCCTGGGCAAGCTCACCCCCCTCGTTGGCAACCGCGAAGGCATCGAAGCCTCGCACAGGATCAAGGCCGAGGCGGAGGCCGCTGCCCGGCTCAATCCCAAAAACGACTTTGCCTGGCACTTGCTGGGCCGCTGGCATCAGGAGCTGGCGCAGATTGGCGGCATGACGCGCGCCGTGGCCAAGATCGTCTATGGCGCCCTGCCCAGCGCCTCTTATGCCGAGGCGGAAAAGTGCTTTCAAAAGGCCATCGCGCTCAAACCTGATCGTCTCATACACTACATTGAACTCGGCCGCACCTACGCCCTCATGGACCGCAAGGCGGAGGCCCGGAAGTTCATCGAGCAAGGTCTGGCGATGACGAACCGCGACCAGGATGATCCGGAGACCAAGGCGCGCGGACGCAAGACTCTGCAGAGCCTTGACTGATCCGCCCGCACTCTGCACCCGCACGCTCTCAGGGGCGCACCTGCTCTTCCGTTTCCACCTCCGGCAGAAACACCGTCAGCAAACCCAGCAGCGGCAGAAAGGCGCAGGCGTGGAAGACGAAGTCGATGCCACGCATGTCGGCCACTTTTCCCAGCACGGCGGAGCCGATGCCGGCGATGCCGAAGGCCAGGCCAAAGAACAGGCCTGCGATCATGCCCACCTTTCCGGGCATCAGCTCCTGCGCATACACCAGGATGGCGGAGAAGGCCGAGGCCAGGATGAGACCGATGATGACCGTCAGCACCGCCGTGAGCCACAGCCCCGCATGCGGCAGCCATAGCGAAAACGGCGCGGCTCCCAGGATGGAGAACCAGATGACGCGCTTGCGCCCGATGCGGTCGCCCACCGGCCCGCCCACGATGGTGCCCACCGCCACGGCAAAGAGGAAGAGGAAGAGATAATACTGCGAGGTCTGCACCGAGACGTCGAAGCGGTTGATCAGGTAAAAGGTGTAGTAGTTGCTCAGGCTCACGAGATACACGTATTTGGAAAAGATCAGCATCACGAGGATGGCCATGGCAAAGGCCACACGGCCTGATGACGGATGCGCGTGTACGGCAGCCGATGAGCGCGCAGGCTTGCGCCGGATGCGATGCAGATTCCGCGCCTGCCACAGGCCGATCTGCCACAGCACCACCACCCCCAGCAGCGCGATGACGGAGAACCACGACAGCGCAGTCTGGCCATGCGGCACGATGAACCACGCCGCCAGCAGCGGTCCGATGGAGGAGCCAGCATTTCCACCCACCTGAAACAGCGACTGCGCCAGCCCACGCCTCCTACCCGCCGCCATGTGCGCGATGCGCGAGGCCTCCGGATGAAAGATCGCCGAGCCCGAGCCTACCAGCCCGGATGCAAACAGGATGGCGGGAAAGCTCTGCGCCCTGGAGAGCGCCAGCAGGCCCATCAGCGTCAGCCCCATGCCGACTGGCAGAGAATAGGGCAAAGGACGCTTGTCCGTGATGTAGCCCACCAGCGGCTGCAGCAGCGAGGCCGTGACCTGAAAGGTCAGCGTGATGAGCCCGAGCTGTGTGAAGGTGAGGCCATACGAATCCTTGAGCACCGGATAGATGGCGGGCAGCAGGGCCTGGATGGTGTCATTCAGCATGTGGGAAAAGCTGATGGCAAACAGCAGCGCAAAAACGGTCTGCCCCGGGTCCGTGGCCGCTGGGGTGACCGCATGAGGTGGTTGGTCCTCGATCAGGGTCTCTTTCATAAGGACCGTGACTCTTCGGCTGAAGCTGCGGGCGGACAATGCCGGCCTCTGGTGCTAGGCGGACTCCGGCTGGTATTTTTCTCGGATTTCCTCGCGGAACTCCATGGGGGTCTGTCCCTCATGACGGCGGAAAAAGCGCGTGAAGTAGGACGGGTCCTGAAAGCCCGTCTGGTAGCCGATCTCGGAGACGCTGAGATCGGAGTGCAGCAGCAGGCGCTTGGCATCCAGCAGACGGCGCAGGCGTATCAGTTCCCCGGCGGCGTGGCCGGTTTCCTCGCGGATGACATCGTTCAGATGGTTCACGGTGATGCCCAGTTCCTTCGCATACGGCGCCAGCGCCGGCCATTCACGAAAGTGCTGCTCCAGCGCCAGATGAAACCGGCGCGTCAGCTGTGTCGCACGCGTGGTTTCGCGCACCGCGTGCTTCTTCGCATAAAGGCGTGCCGCATGGATGAAGACGATGCGCAGTGTGGCGCGCAGCACCTCCTGCACGCCGCTCTGCGGGGCATCGTACTCCGTCTGCAGCTCGGCAAAGAGGGAGATGATCTTTGCCGCCTCCGCCTTGCTCACCGTCAGCCAGGGCGTCACGCCTGAGCCGAAGAAGAAAGGCAGCTCAAAGAGCAGGCTGGGCGGCGGCGCATGATCATCAAAAAACGCCTGCGTGAACGACACCACCGTGCCGCGCATCTGCGGCGCGGGGTGGATGGTGTGCACCTGCCCGGGGCTCAGGAAAAACAGCGTCACCTGTTTCACCTCATGGTCACGGAAATCATGCATCAGCCTGCCTCCGCCCGTGATGAGGAAGAGCTGGAAGAAATCATGGAAATGGGGAATCAGCCGCTGCGGCTCCTGCATCATGGAAAACTCCAGCGGCATGACCACACAGCCCTCCGCACGCAGCCGGTCCTGCCCGTACCTGCTCATCTGCAGGGAGGGGATGGTGCGGCGGTTCATGGTGTACGGCGATGAGTGGACATGTGATTACGAGGTCCGGCGAGCCGAAGATGTGTGGACATAAAAAAGAGAGGCTGTTTCCAGCCTCTCTTCGTGAGTTTTCAGAACTGTTGGTTATCAGTCCGCTTACGCCAACGCCGCAGCCACGGCCTCGGCGGTGATGCCGAGCTCCTTGAAGACGGTGGCGCCGGGGGCGCTGATGCCGAAGCGGTCGATGCCGATCACCTGGCCCTGCGTGCCGACGTATTTCCACCACAGACCGGAGACGCCGGCCTCGATGGCGATGCGCTTGGTGCAGGCGGCGGGCAGGACGGATTCGCGGTAGGCGGCGTCCTGACGGTCAAAGCGCTCAAAGCAGGGCAGGCTGACGACGCGCACGCCGGGCTTGCCCTTGGCACCTGCCACGGCCCACTGCACTTCGGAACCAGTGGCGATGACGATGGCTTCCAGCGGAGCGGTTTCCTTCACCAGCACGTAGCCGCCCTTGAGGGTGCCTTCGCGGCGGGTGGCGGCGCTGGCGATGCCCTGGTGTGGCAGGTCCTGACGGCTGAGCGCGAGGAGCGTGGGGCCGTCTGCGCGGCTGAAGGCGGCGGCAAAGGCGGCGGCGGTTTCTTCGGCGTCGCCGGGGCGGATCACGTCCAGATTTGGGATCACACGCAGGCCGCTGACGGTTTCCACCGGCTGGTGGGTCGGGCCGTCTTCACCCACACCCACGGAGTCATGGGTGAAGATGTAGGTGACGGGCAGCTTGGCCAGGGCGGCCAGGCGGATGCTCGGGCGGCAGTAGTCGGCAAAGACGAGGAAGGTCGCGCCGCTGGCGAGGAAGAGGCCGTCGTAGGCCAGGCCGTTGCAGATGGCGCCCATGGCGTGCTCACGGATGCCGAACCAGATGTTGCGGCCGGTCGGATTGGCGGCGCTGAAGTCGCCCATGCCGGTGAGGTAGTTCTTGGTGGAGCCAAAGAGGTCGGCGCTGCCGGTGACGAGATGCGGCACGGCCTTGGCGATGTGGTTGAGGATCTCGCCACCGCTGTTGCGCGTGGCGGCCTTGCCTTCGGCGGGATATTCCGGCACCACCTTGAGGAGGTCTTCGGCCTTCAGGCTGCCATGGCGGGCGGCGTCCAGTTCTTTGGCGAGAGCAGGGTTGGCGGCGCTCCAGGCCAGGAAGACCTTGTTCCATTCGCCGTGGGCGGCGGCGCGCTTGTTCTTCAGGTCGGCAAAGTAGGCCTTCACCTCGTCGCTGACGTAGAAGTGGGTGCCTTCGGGGATGCCGAGGCCCTTCTTGGCGGAATCGACAAACTTCGCACCGCCCTCGCCGTGGCCCTTGGCCGTGCCGGCCACTTCGGGGATGCCTTTGCCGATGATCGTCTTGGCGATGATGATGGTGGGCTTGCCGTTGTCGCTCTTCTTGGCGGTGTCGATCGCAGCCTTGATGGCGTCGAGGTCGTGGCCGTCGATGGTAACGGCGTTCCAGCCCAGCGCGGTGTAGAGCGCCTGGGTGTCTTCGCTCTGGGTCACCTTGGCCATGGCGTCCAGCGTCACATCGTTGGAGTCATAGATGACGATCAGGTTGTCCAGGTGGTTGTGGGCGGCAAAGGCCACAGCCTCACGAGCCACACCTTCCTGAAGGCAGCCGTCGCCAGCGAGGGCGATGACGTGGTTGTCGATGATTTTGTGCTCGGCGGTGTTGTACTTCGCCGCAGCCATCTTGCCGGAGAGCGCGTAGCCCACGGCATTGCCGATGCCCTGGCCCAGCGGGCCGGTGGTGGACTCCACGCCGGGGGTCTCATGGAATTCAGGATGCCCCGGGGTGATGGAATGCAGCACGCGGAACTTGGACACATCGTCGATGGACACCTCGTAGCCGCTGAGGTGCAGCCAGGAGTAGATGAACATGGAGCCGTGGCCGGCGCTGAGGATGAAGCGGTCGCGGTTCAGCCATTTGGGGTCGGCGGGGTCGCACTGGAGGGTTTCGCCGAAAAGGACGGCGCCGACTTCAGCGGCACCGAGGGGCAGGCCGAGGTGGCCGGAGGAGCACTTGTGCACGGCATCCATGGCGAGACCACGGGCTTCGTTGGCAGCTTGAGCGAGGAGGGTTTTGTTCATGAGAGTTGGTTCAGGATCAGGTAGGGTCAAAAAAGCGCCAGATGCGGCCAAGCGCGGGAGCCTTTCTTACTAGTGCAGGGGTGGGTTTCAAGGTCGAAAACTGGGGGGAATCGGACGTTATCGTCCCTTGCCATCCGGCCTCCTGCCCGGATGGTACCACATGAACAAAGGAAACCTGCCCATCTGGATCGCCGGGGCTGTCCTGCTGTACATTGGCTGGATCGCCTTTGACATGCTGCGTCCGGTGTCTGGCGGCGGCAGCGGGGCTCTCACCACGATCAGCACCGTGCGCACGGCCAAGCTTCCCGTGCTGGTGGAGTTTTACGCCGACTGGTGCGGCCCCTGCAAGGTGGTGGGTCCCATGGTGGAGGAACTGGCCCAGGAACTCAGGGGCAAGGCCCTGGTGATCCGCATCAACATTGATGAAAACCCGACGCTGGCACGTGAGCATGGTGTCGGCCCCATCCCCACCTTCATCGCCTTCAAGTCGGGGCGCGAGACGGGCCGCGAGATCGGCGGCATCCCCAAAGAGCGCATGCGGGAGCTGCTGGGGCTGTGAGAGGCCCTGCTGAACAAGCAAAGCGAGGGCAAGAGTCAGCCACCTGCTGAAATTTCAACATGGAGCCTTGACATTGGCCTGCTGGTGTTGAAAAATCAACACCCATGTGGAACGACAAACATTCCAGTGAGCTCAGCCGTCGCGAGCGGCAGGTGGTGGAAATCGTGATGAAGCATGGGCGGCTCTCCGCTCGTGAGATTGAAGAAAAGCTGCCGGACGCTCCCACCTACTCGGCGGTGCGGTCCATCCTCCGCCTGCTGGTGGAGCGCGGGCATCTGATCAAAACACAGGCGGATGGGCGGGACTGGTTCTCGCTGCCGGTCTCGCCTCAAAAGGCGCGTGTCAGCGCGCTGCACAGCTTTGTGAGCCGCTTTTTTGAAAACTCCGCAGGCGAGGCCGCGCTGGCGCTGCTGGGACAGAAAAATGTGAAGCTGTCCAAGGAGGAAGCGGAAAAACTCATCCAGCTCATTGAGGAGGCACGCGAATCATGAACATCTGGTTCGAAGACTTGCTCCGTTTTCTCACCCAGAATCCAAACTTTGGACTGCTCGCGTCCGCCTTGCTCACCAGCACGGCGGTGGTTTGTGTGGCGAAGACCGTGGCTCTGCAACTGCGTCGGCGCTCCGCCCGGGCGCGCAGCATTGTCTGGCGGATCGCCATGCTGGCGCTGCTGGCAGTAGGTGTGTGGCGGCTGATGCCGGAGGCGGCTCCTCCTGTGGCGGTGGTGGAATGGCGTGTGTCATTCCCTGCTGCTTTGCCAGATGAGCCTGCTTTACCTGCACTGGTGCTCCCAGAGAAAAGCGCATGGCAGCGCGTTCTGATGTTTCTGGAGGGAGCCAGCATCCAGCTCTGGCTGGGCACGGCCACAGTGCTGCTGCTGAGGCGCGTGCTGAGGGCGTGGGCCGGACTGCTCTGGCTGCGCCGACGGAGTGATCAGGCACCTGATTTCATCCAGCGGCTGCTGTGGAAAATGAATGCACCGGATGGCCTGCAGTGTCGTGTCGCACAGCGACTCCATTCCCCCATGCTCTCGGGCTGGCGCAGGCCGGTGATCTGGCTGCCGCCAGATGCGGCCCAATGGGATGAGCGGCGGTTGGGCGTGGTGCTGCGCCATGAGCTGGCCCACCTGCAGCGTGCAGACGTGGCGTGGCAATGGCTGGCGCAATGCACCGCCTGCCTCTGGTGGTGGCAGCCGCTGGCATGGCTCGCGTTGAGTTCTCTGCGAAACGAAACTGAACACGCCGCGGATGACGCCGCTGTGCTCGCCGGAGAGAGCATGCATGATTATGCGCGGACGCTGGTGGAGATCGCCGCCAGTCTGCCCTCATCTCTGGGCAAATTGCCGGGGGTGGCGATGTTTGGAGGAGAGTCTGTACAAAGGCGCGTGCGGGAGCTGATGAAGGCCAGCCAGTGGCGCGGCCGCATCGGTGTCGGGGCGCTAAGTTTGATCTCCCTCGTAGCGGTGATCCTCGCGGTGCTGGCGGCGACGAAGGTGGAATTCAAACCGAAGGCACCGATGTATCAGAGCGAGGCAAAACTCGTAGCCGGAGGTCTGGATGACAAAGTTGAAAACTGGCAGGCCTGGCGCGATGATTTTAACGGCACAATCACTGAAACGCTGGAGTCTTCGGAAATGAAACGCCGGGCTTTGGAACGCACTCGGGCCTTACATCCAGACCTCAGGGGCAGAGATGTTGAAATCCATGTATCACTCCAGGAACCACAGATGCAGGGCTCGAGCATGTTTGGCGTGCAGGCGCTCAGTGAGGACAGGGAATACGCCCGGGTCTTCCTGGATGCATTGCTGGATGAATTCATCGCTTTTCGACAAGCGATCCGCAGACAGTCTGGCGGCAAAGCTCTGCAAAAGCTCAGTCAGGATGAGCGGGCGAATCCTCCTCCGGGGTCTGCCGAAAGCAGAGATTACGTAGCGATCCAGAAGCGCGCTCAGCCCGCCACCGAAGTCATGCAAAGCGGATTGGTTCCCGTTTGGAAGCTCTGGAGGAAAGAATAGAAACAGCCCGCTGAAGAAAGCACGACTAAGAAGCCGGTTCACAACAAAAAGGACCCCGCCAAAGCTACGGGCTGAACATCACCTCGGCCCAGGCGCATTGATGTGCGCGGCATCCTTGTCCCAGCCTGCGGGAGTGCCGCGATAGTCGGCTTCCTTGAGCTTGAGTTTGTTGCCGGTTTCGCGGTCAAAGGAGTCTTTGGAGAGGCTCGCCGGAGCGGAGTCGCCGGTGGCGGTGGTCCATTCGGTCATGGCTTTGGCGAGACGTGCTTTGACGGAGGCGTAGTTGGCATCATCGGCGAGGTTCTGCAGTTGCAGCGGGTCAGCGTCAGTGCGGTAGAGCTCCACGGTGGGGCGTGGGGAAAGGAAGACATCTGCCTGCGGTGGCGTGAGCTTTCCGGCATCGCGCACGGCGCGCAGGCTCTGGAAGGAGGGCGAGTGCACGGAGTCCGCCGGCCCCTGCCACGCGAGGTCGGGGCGTGAATTGACGATGTATAGAAAGCCCTCTGAGCGCACCGAGCGGCCGTGCGCCTCGTAGTCGTGCCAGTTGTGCTCGGAGAAGGCGTACTTGCGCGGGGTGGCAGCGGGATCGGCCAGCACGGGCGCAAAGCTGAGCCCCTGCATGGTGGGCGGTACTGCGACTCCAGCGAGCGTGAGCACGGTGGGCGCGATGTCGATGCTGCTGATGAGGCTTTGTGTAGGAGTGCCTGCTTTGGCGATGCCCTTGGGCCAGTGCGCGATGAAGGGCGTCTTCATGCCGGAATCATGCAGGCGTGTCTTGGCGCGGGGGAAGGGGCGGCCGTTGTCCGCCATGATCATGATGAGCGTGTCGTCCAGCGTGCCTTCCTTCTCCAGCTCTGTCACGACGAGGCCGATGAAGTAATCCCAGCGCGTGATCTCGTTGTAGTAGGAGGCCAGGTCATCGCGCGTGGCGGCATCGTCATTCAGGTAAGGCGGCACGATGACCTTGGCGGGATCGTGCTTGGGACCGTAGAGGTCGGCCTTCCAGTCCTTGTCGGCGTCCCAGGCGCGGTGAGCGTCCAGGGAGGCAAACCAGAAGAAGAACGGCTTGTCTTTGGGGCGCTGCTGCACGGTCTTCACCCAGGTGGCGTGGCCGCCTTTGTTGCCGGGCTCGTTGCCTGCATCCACAAGATCAAACGGCTCGGGCTGCGGCTGCTCGCCAGCGGCGGGTTTGTCGGAGGTCATGTGGTGCTTGCCCACCAGTGCGGTGTACCAGCCCGCCTCACGCAGCAGGCGCGGAAACCACGGCAGGTGCGCAGCGATGGGCTGGTGCAGCTCGGAGGCACGCCCATTGTTGTGCGGATAGCGGCCGGTGATGACGCTGGAGCGGCTGGGGCTGCAGCTGCTGGCCACCAGGATGGCCTCGTCAAAGCGCCGCCCTTTGGCTGCGAGCCTGTCGATGTTCGGCGTGCGTGCGGCTGCGTTGCCGTAGCAGCCGAGGTCGTCATAGCTCACGTCATCGGCGATGAAGAGGATCACATTGGGCGCTGCTGCAGCATTGCTGATGCAAAGCAGCAGGCAGGCGAGGAGGCGGGGCAGGGACATGGGGCAAAATGCAGATGAGAATCCGAGCGCCTACTTTTTCTTCCCCTTCTTCTTGGCGGCAGGCGCGCCTTCGGCATCACCTGCGGGGAGTTTTTCGCCCTTCAGGTCTGCCAGCAGGCGGGACACGTAGCCGTTGAAGCGGGCATCGGGAGACTCGCCTTTCGCTGGCAGTGCTTTGATCTGCTCGGCGATGGGCTGGGCCTTGTCGCCGAGATCGCCGATGGCATTGAGTGCGCTGATGGAGGTGAAGACATCGTGCTGGCTCCAGTTGGCCAGATTTGCCAGCGCGGTCAGGGCGGCGGCGCGTTCGGAGTCGCTGCCGTATTTGGCCAGCGTCCAGTGGGCCACGACCTGCACATAGGTGGAGCTGTCTTTGGCTGCTTGAGCAATCTCATCGTGTGCTGCGCTGAGTCCGGCACTGCCGCGCATCAGGATGCCCATGGCGGACCAGTAGCGCAGCGCGCTGTCTTTGTCGGCAAATCCGGCCTTCAGATCCGGCATGGCGTCCGCCTTCATGGAGGATGCCTGGCCTGCGGCTTTGAGGATGCGGGCCAGCGGATACATCTTGTCATCGTGCGCCATGTCGTAGGGCGTGGTGCCTTCGGAGCGGTGATGCATCTCGCCCTCGCAGATCATGCCCACATCGCGGATCTTCAGTGCCAGGCCTTCCTGCGTGGCGCGCATCCTGGCCAGCGTCTCGGCGTGCTCGGGTTTGGCGGCGAGGTTGTGTACTTCATCGGGGTCGCTCTGCAGATCGTAGAGTTCCTCGGCATCTTTGGGTGTCTTCCAGAAGATGGACTGCTCCGGCGTGGTCTTGCCCGCATCGTAGAGCTTGCGCCACACGGCGGTGGTGGGGGTTTCAAACTGGTAGTTCACATGCTGGCCCTGCGAGAGGTGGGGCATGTAGTTGCGCAGATAGACAAAGCGCCCGTCCGTGACGCTGCGCACGCAGTCGTAGCGCTCGTCCATGCGGCCGCGGAAGCCATACACGTAGGGCTGCGGCTCGGTCTGAAACTTGCCGGCAAAGGCGTGGCCCTGCATCCACTCCGGCGGCTGCACGCCGATGAGGCTGAGCAGCGTGGGCGCGAGATCGACAAAGCTCACGAGGCGGTCTGACTTCACACCGGCGCCATACTCCTTCGGCGCGAGGTGCTTCCACTTGGGCGGGAAGTACACGACCATGGGCACCTGCAGGCCGGAGTTGCTGGGCCAGCGCTTGTTGCGCGGCATGCCGCTGCCGTGGTCGGCGTAATAAAAGACAATGGTATCTTCTGCCAGGCCGGCGGCTTCCAGTTCCTTCAGGCGGTTGCCTGCCGAGGCATCCGCGAGCGTCACCTGATCATAGTACTGCGCCCAGTCCTGACGCACCTCGGGCGTGTCAGGGTGGTAGGCAGGCACTCGGGCCTTGGCGGGATCGTGAATGGCCACATGCGGGCGTTTGCGGATCTGGCTCTCGTGGCTGCACTGCTCATTGAAGATGGCAAAGAAGGGCTGGCCGTCCTTGCGGTTCTTCCAGTGCGCCTTGCCGTTCGACTCACCCCACACGCCCTCGGGTTTCTGCAGGTTGTAGTCCTCCTTGTTGTTGTTCGTGCAGTAGTAGCCCGCCTCGCGGAGAAACTGCGGATACATCTTGGTCCCCTTGGGCATGGCCGCCATGCTGCGCATGTGCTCGCCGCCGGTGGAGGGGGAATACATGCCCGCAATGATGGTGGTGCGCGCTGCTGCGCAGACGGGGCCGCAGGACCACGCGTGCTTGAAAAGCATGCCCTTCGCCGCCAGTGCATCCACATTCGGCGTGTCGGCATACGTGTCGCCATAGCAGCCCATGTGCGGCCCGTGGTCCTCACTGGTGAGCCAGAGGATGTTGGGCCGGTCTGCGGCAGATGCCGAAACGACAATGAAGGACGAAAGGAAGAGGCTGAGGAGCTTCATGGGCCGGGTGGAACGACGGCACTAGCGGCGATCCTTCACATGAATTCGCCCGCATGGACAAACCCGCCGCACGGATTGTGCTGCGCCGCTGGCCTGGATAGACGGCGTGGCCAATCAGCGATTTCTATGCGTCAATCAACGCCATGAACCTCCGCCACGAACTCCAGGCCGAATACGCCCGCTACCGCACCCGCCGCTGGTTTTTCAAAGACTGCGGCGTGGGGCTGGCCAGCATCGCGGCGGCGGATCTCATGTCGCGCACGGCGGGTGCCGCACCGGTTCCGGCAAATCCACTGGCGGTGAAAAAGCCTCACTACCCTGGCAAGGCCAAGCGGGTGATCTACCTCTTCATGGGCGGCGCGCCCAGCCATCTGGAGCTTTTTGACAACAAGCCCGAGCTTTCCAAATGGGACGGCAAGCTGCCACCGCCGGACCTTCTCAAAGGCTACCGCGCCGCGTTCATCAATCCCAACAGCAAGCTGCTCGGCCCGAAGTTCAAATTCGCCCGCCATGGCCAGAGCGGCGCGGAGCTGAGCGAGCTGCTGCCACATCTCTCCGGAATCGCGGACGACCTCACGATCGTGCGGTCGATGAAGACGGACGCCTTCAATCACGCGCCGGGGCAGATCTTGATGAGCACCGGCTCGCAGATTTTTGGCCGCCCCAGCTTTGGCGCATGGACGCTCTACGGTCTCGGCACCGAGAATCAGGACCTGCCCGGCTACGTGGTCATGCAAAGCGGCCAGAAAGGCCCCAGCGGCGGCATGAGCAATTTCGGCTGCGGCTTCCTGCCCACCGTCTATCAGGGCGTGCCCTTCCGCAGCAGCGGCGAGCCCGTTCTCTACCTGAGCAATCCGGAAGGCGTCAGCGATGCCACGCAGCGCGACACGCTGGACGTACTCAAGCAGCTCAACGAAGAACGCCTCGGCGCAGTGGGAGATCCCGAGATCGCCAGCCGCATCAACAGCTTTGAGCTGGCCTACCGCATGCAGCAGACCGCGCCTGAGCTGATGGACATCTCCCAGGAGCCCAAGCACATCCTCGACATGTACGGAGCCAAGCCCGGCGAGGCCTCCTTTGCCAACAACTGCCTGCTCGCGCGTCGCCTCATCGAAAGCGGCGTGCGCTTTGTGCAGCTCTTCCATGAAGCCTGGGACCACCACGGTGGTCTGGTGAACGGCCTCAAGCAGCAGTGCGGTCTCACCGACAAGCCCTGCGCCGCTCTCGTGCGCGACCTCAAGCAGCGCGGCCTGCTGGAGGACACCCTCGTCATTTGGGGCGGTGAATTTGGCCGCACGCCGATGGTGCAAGGCGGCAGCGATGGCCGCGACCACCACCCGAACTGCTTCAGCATGTGGTTCTCCGGCGGCGGCATGAAGCCCGGCATCACCCTCGGGCAGAGCGATGAGTTTGGATTCAATGTGACCGAAGACCCCGTGCACGTGCACGACCTGCACGCCACGCTGCTGCACCTCCTCGGCTTCGAGCACACAAAGCTCAACCAGCGCTTCCAAGGGCTGGATATGCGCCTCACCGGCGTCGCTGGTGAGCTGGTGCCCAAGCTCCTGGCGTAGGACAACCGTCCCGGTTGTCCCACCTCAGATCCCATACCCCGCCCGGTACGCCTTGTGGATGATCGCATCCGCCTCCGGCGTATTCGGCGACTTCATCGCCTTCGCATCCCACTCCACACGTTTGCCGAAGCGCACCGCCAGCAGTCCCACCAGCAGCGATTCCGTGAACGGCGCTGAGTACCAGAAGCCGCTCTTCGCATCCTGTGGGTTGCCGGTTTTGCAGGCTTCCAGGAATTCCTTGCGGTGGCCGCCCAGGCAGCGTGGGATGGTCTTCGCGGGGATGACGAACTGCTGCATATTCGTCTCCGGCACGAGGCGCGGTGTGCCAGACCAGCCACCGGCGAGGATGCAGCCTTTGTCTCCCACAAAGTAGATGCCGTTGTCGCCGAGGTTGCGGGTCTCCTCCAGGCCCTCGGGGCGTGGGGGCAGCTTGCCGCCGTCATACCACACCATCTTCACCGCAGGGCGGTCACCCTTGGCTGGGAAATGGTAGGTGATGATGCTCCATACGGGATAGGACTGGTTGTTGTTCGGCCCGCTTTCCGCCTCCACCCAATCGGGGGGATCGAGATCCAGCGCATAAAAGGCAGGATCAGCGTTGTGCACAGCCATGTCTCCCAAAGCACCGCAGCCAAAGTCCCACCACCCACGCCATTTGCGCGGGCAGAAATCGGGATGGTAGGCGCGTTCCTTGGCCGGGCCCAGCCACAGGTTCCAGTCGAGGTTCTTGGGCACGGGCGGCGCGTCCGTCGGGTAGGCCTTGCCCTGCGAGTCCCAAAACTTGCCAGGTCGATCAGACCACACATGCACCTCGCTCACTTTGCCGATGGCTCCGGCCTGGATCCACTCACGCGTCAGGCGGATGCCCTCGCTCGCGTGGCCCTGGTTGCCCATCTGCGTCACACGCCTGGTCTCCGCCGCCACGTCGCGCATGGCACGGGCTTCCGCAATGGTGTGCGCCAGCGGCTTCTCCACATACACATGGCGCCCGGCGCGCATGGCCATGATGCTCGCAGGCGCATGCACATGGTCGGGCGTGGCGACGAGCACGGCGTCGATGTCCTTCTGCTTGTCGATCAGCTCGCGGTAGTCGCGGTAGAGCTTCGCATTCGGGTACTTTTTGAGGGTGCCTGCCGCATGGTCCAGATCCACGTCACAGAGCGCCACGATGTTCGCCAGGCCGGAGTCGTCCAGGTCCCGAATGTCTCCCCCGCCCTGCCCCCCGATGCCGATGCAGCCGAGGTTCACCTTCTCACTCGGCGGCGTGAAGCCCGGACCGCCGATGACATGGCGAGGCACGATTTGAAAGCCGAAAACGGCCGCTGCAGTGGATTTAACAAACTGACGACGAGGAAGCTGGGACATCCCAAGAAAACGCAAAATAAAAACAACCTCTTGCTTAGAGCCTGCCCTCAGGCTCGTATTAGTCCTTATGAAACGACCTTGGAAAGACGTGTCCGTTCCCTTGCGCGATGGTATGGCACACTGGCCCGGTGATCCCGAGTGCCACATCAAACGCGTAGTCAGCATGGACGACGGTGCGGTATGCAATCTCACCCACCTCTCCATGAGCGCCCACACCGGCACCCACATGGACGCCCCGCGTCATTTCGTCGCCGATGGCATGACCATGGAGCAGATGCCGCTGGAGCCCGTCATAGGCCGTTGCCGCGTCTATGAGCTCGACTGTGAAGACCAGATCACCGCCGACGACCTCAGAAAGCTCAAGATCGCCCCGCGCCAGCGCCTGCTCTTCAAGACACGGAACTCCACCCGCAGCTGGGCCATGAACGAGTTCGACAGGGATTTTGTCTCCATCCGGGCTGATGCCGCCCAGTATCTGGTCGACCAGGGCGTCACCACCGTGGGCGTTGACTACCTCAGCATCGGCGGCTTCAACAAGGACGGGGTGGAAACGCACCAGATCATGCTCGGCGCTGGTATCTGGGTGATCGAAGGCCTCAATCTGGCCGAGATCAAACCCGGCTACTACGAGCTCATCTGCCTGCCCCTCAAAATCGAAGGCGCAGATGGCGCCCCCTGCCGCGTGGTGCTGCGCTAGCCGGCTACGGGTCCAGCTTTGAAGGGGCCGCATGAGCGGCCTTGTGGATGTGCACATGCACGCCGGGCCTGCACAGCTCCCAGCATTTCTGCTGCGGTGCCTCGGGGCAGCGCACGCAGCCGTGGCTGGTACAGCAGCCGCGCTCAAAGCCGCCGACGTGTACGCCCACGCCGTCGTCAGTCAGCCGCAGCCAGAACGGCATGGCGATGCCGAGATACTTGGTGCCCGCAGGCTTCGGCCCCTGGTGCTCCCAGGCCCGCGCCACCACGACCTCTCCGCCATCCGTCCTGACGTACTGGCCGTAGAGATCGGAGCGCTTGAGCGGCAGTTTTTCCTTCACCACAAAGTCACCCGTCGGGGTCTCATGGCCGGGCAGCCCGGGAGACACATCCATCTCCACCAGCACACACGCATTTTCGTCCAGCAGCTGTGCCGTCTGGCTGGCCAGCGAGATGTCCATGCGCACCTTGCCTGGCTTGGTGGCGGCACACCGTTCCTCATCGATGTGCCAGCGAGGATGCCTGAATGCCGGTGCGGCAGGCTGCTTTTTCACAAGCTGGCAGGCGGCGAGGCAGACAGGCAGCAGCAGGCAGAGATGGAGTTTGGTGGGCATGGTCAGGCAGAGGGTCCGTGCGAAATGTCAGGACACCCGTTGCATCATACGGGCTGCCCTGCGGCGGGATCAATGCCTGGCGGCGGCTTTTCTGGCCAGTTCAAACTGCGCAGTCTCCTCCTTCGTCATGCCAAAAAGGCGGAGCCTTTCAGTGCCACGCCAGCCTTTCGGCTCCACCCAGCGAACGGACCAGCCTGAGAGGTCCAGTGATTGGCGCGAGGTGGTGACAAACAGGCCTGCAAGCACCGGAAAGCAGCGGACCAGATTCATGGAAAAGGTCAGTTGGCCCGCCGCTTCATTTCCTCGCTCGCCTTGTCCAGGATGCGCCTCTCTTCGGCACTGAGGCTGTGCATGCCCTTGTGGCTGATCTTGTCCAGGATTTCATCCACCGTGGGCACGCTGCTGCTTTTGGGCGCGGCTTTGGCGGCCCGTGCGGCTGATGGCGCACGTCTGGGCCGGGAGGGGAGCTTGAGCGCGCCGGTCTCGTAGCGGATGAAAAGCCAGGCCACGGCGATGCACCCCAGGAGGATCAGCAAACCGGCCCAGTCGCGCACCAGGATTCGCTGCAGGGCATAGACGGCGTTGAAAATGGCCGCCAGCTGCCAGGCATCAATCGTGATCACGAGCAGCGATATTTTGGCGCGGGCATACAGCGCCGCGAAGGCGTTGAACACGCCAAACTCGAGCATTTGGATCCCTGCGGCAAAGGGCAGGCCCAGCATCATGGACATCCCGAAAGGCCCGCGATACCCCGCCAGCCCCAGCAATGTGGCCAGGAGGGGAGGCGTCAGCCAAAGCAGGATCAGCAGCTTGATGAAGGCACGCCTGCCCAGATGCCGCTCCACAGCCTCCCCAAAATTCCAAAGCATGTAGCAGCCCAGCACGACCCAGATGTCCGGCGGATTGAAAAGGACGTAGCTGAACAAGGTCCAAAACCGCCATTCAACGAATGCATTGTGGTATGTGTAGATGAGCCATGGAGCACCCGCGATGCCCAGGATGGAGGTCAAAACAATGCTCGCCACCCCCACAAGGGCGATGATGGCGGCGAGATACACAGGGTGTGTCTTCCACCACGTCAGCGGCAGGTGGTCTTTGGAGTCGGGAAGCCAGGAGTCAAACATGGTGGGGAAAGCGCACAGAAGTCACCCATGGTACGCTCCAGCGCCAATAAAGACTGTCATCCATTGACGCCATCTGCACACCCGGCGGCCTCCGTTCACTGCCTCAGCGGGGCTGGCATCGTCTGGGATCTGCGCAGCAGATCCTCCACCCTTTTTTCAAGATCCTGATCTCCGGCAGATTTGCCAGGGCGCTCGACAGGCGGCGTGTAAGGCATGGCCCGCGACGGCAGCTCGTAGATGGGTGTTCGCGACGGCGTCGTGGATGAGCCGCAATGGCGGAGCACGTTGATCGAAAAAATGACCGCGCAGACAAAGGCCGCCCTGGAAAATCCACCGCCCGATGCGGGCCGCTGCTCCCAGCTCCCGGTGCGGCCCCTCGTCTGCGGCATGGCCTCCGTTCGCGGCTTTGGCTGCTGCCAGGGCAGCACGCTTGCGCCGGTGTGCTCGCGCATCAGCCTCATGGCGCGCTCAAAGTCGCGCTTGGCCTGCAGCGAGACCGCCTGCTTCATGAAGTACTGGTTGCAGTCGGCCAGGAATTTCCTGTACCGCTCCCGCCCTGCGGCGGCCGGTTTCGTCATCACCTCACACAACGCACGGGTGATGTACATGGGCAGCCGCACCGGCGACTCCACATCGTCGTTGATGTCCGTGTCTTTCAGCAGCAGCAGCGCCTGGTCATAGTCCTCCTTCCAGGCACACCCCAGCGCCGCGATCACCGAGTGCAGGTTCCACGTGGAATCGCGGATTCCCTTCGTGACCACATGCATGCAGACCTCCTCCGCACGCTCCGGGCGCAGCAGCTCGCGCAGGCTCACGGCGAGATTCCACAGCACCCAGCCTTCCGCATCATCCCTCAGGTAGTCCGGCTCCAGCCAGTCTGCACAGGCCTGAAACTCCCCGCTCCTGGCGAGCGCGTAGCTCACCTTGCCCCAGATCTCCCCGCGCTGGCGCAGCTGCGGCTCGCAGGCCTGGATGAAGTTGATCACGTGCGGTTTCGCCGCCTGCGCCTCTCCGATTAGGTCAAGGTAGAGCGAAATGGCGGGATCCAGTCTGGCCCCGAGCCTCGGCAGCCATTCGACCAGCCGGCTCCAGCACTGCCAGCGCCGGTTCTGGGCCTCCCGGTGGACCCACAGCATGGCAAAGGCAGGCCCGAGCGTGTTGCTCTCCGCAGCAGCGTTGAGCGTCTGGTCCAGCATCAGGGCAAACTTGCGCCTGGAGTCGGTGAAGTAATCGAGAATGAGCTGCAGCAGCCCTCCCATCATGTCTGGGTGCACGGCCAGCGCGGAGAGATCCCTGCGCACCTGCTCCACATCATCCTTGCTGGCGGCTGCCAGCATGAGATACACACGGCTGATAAGCGCCGGCTGGCCGATGCCTGGCAGCAGCGCCGCCGCAGCACGCAGCCCATCCACATCTCGTTTTTCCCAGTAGAGGCCGAGCAGCCGCTCGGCAGCATACGGGCTGGAGGGGGCCACATGCAGCGCCTGCTTCAGGTGCTGGATTCCCTCCTCGCGTTTTCCCAGGCGCAGAGCCGCATCTGCCGCGACGCAGTAGGCACCGGCAGAGCGGGGCGCCAGGCGCACCATCTCCGTGGCCGCCTGCTGCAGCGCCGTCCAGTCTGAGCTCTGCTCCGCCCACTGCGCATACATCTCCCAGCCCCAGTAATAGTCCCGGTGCCTGTCCAGGATGGCGCGCATCTGGCGCATGGCTTCGGGCACGTTGCCCCGGACGGCGCGCAGCCAGGCCAGCCGCCCCTGCACCGTGTAGGGCACTTCACTGCCCCACGGTCCTTTGGCCGGCACCGCCATCGCTTCATCCAGTCGGCCCAGTTGCGCCAGGATTTCCATCCGGTAATCCCAGGCATCCAAGAGCCACGGATTGAGCCCCGTCGCATGGTCGAGCGCGCTGAGTATCGAGGAGATTTTTGCCAGCGGCAGGAGTTTGGCCAGGATGAGCCATGACCGCGCTTCATCAGGCCGCGTCTCTGTGAGGCCCGTCGCAGCCTCGATGAGCCGGTCCCTTTTCCTCAGCGTCTCCGCCCAGTTTTGCATGCAGCCCCACGCCCAGTTCTGCCCCGGGTCCTCCTTCACGGCGTTCTCCGCCAGCTGCCATGCCTCCTCACGTCGGTCCGTCTGCCAGAACAGCAGGGCCAGCGCTCGCCGGATCGTCATGTCCAGGGGCAGGCGGGTGCGTGCACGCAGGAGTTCTTCGATCGCCTCGCCCCCTTTGCCGTTGTCCTCCAGACATTCGGCCAGCAGGCACCAGCCATCCGTCCAGTCAGGGTTCAGATTCACCACATGCCTCGCGCAGGCGATGGCGGCATCCGGACGCTCCAGTGCCCGCCACACCAGCGCCATGTCACGCCAGGAGCCGGGTGTGAGCGCAAATTTTTGCGTGGCTTCCTGCGCCAGCAGCACCGCCTCGTGCTTGTGGCCGGAGTCAATCATCTGCGCCAGCAGCACAGACCACGCCTCCCACAGGTCCGGGCGCGCCTGCCAGATCTCACGCAGCTCCGCCAGCAGCTCCTCCTGGGAGAGGACGGTGAAGGCCAGCTCCCGGTAGGCATGCAGCGCGTTCCCATTCAGCACCTGCCGGATCATTTCCCGGCGGATGAAAGCCAGCCCCTCACGCTTGGCGGCGGTGTCCTCGCACAGCGAGAGCAGCCCTTCAAAGGAGGCAGGAAAGTTCACATCCAGCCGGATGGAAGTTTGGAAATGTTCGGCGGCTTGCTTCTCACGCTTGCAGCCGGCCAGCACCAGCCCCAGCACTCCATGGCTGGCTGCCTGGTCGGGGGCCACCTCCACCGCCTGCGACGCCGGCTCCACAGCCTCTTCGGCACGCCCCCCGTCACGCAGGATCAGCGCCAGCTCCCGCCATGCCCACGGATCTTCCGGGTGCAGCGCCGCCACTCGCCTGGCCTCCCTTTCCGCCAGCTTGGAGTCCTCCTCGCGCAGCCAGTGGATGTGGAGCTGCGCCAGATCGTGGTGGTGCGGGAAGCGCGCGCACACCTCCGCGAGATGGTTCAGAGCCGCCTTCTGCCCCCGCGTGGCCGCCAGCTCACGCACGATCCAGCCATGGGCGTCCAGCGCCAGCGGTTCCTTTTCCAGAATCTGCCGCCACACCCCCATCTCACTGGCGTGATCTCCAAACCGCCGGTGCAGCGCGGCACAGGCACGCAGCCACTGGCCCGGCGAGCACCGCCCCTCCGCACGCCGCAGCAGCTCCCAGGCCTTCGTCTGCTCCCCCAGGCGGGCCTCGATGCGCGACAGCTGGATCAGCAGCTCGCCGTCATCCGGCCGGCTTTGGACCGCAGCACGCATCACATCGACCGCTTCTGGCAGGCACATCGAGTCCAGCGCCTGCGCCAGCGTCAGCGCCGGCCCTCCGGACCTAGCCCCATAGCGGCGCCAGCGCTGCCTCAGCCACTCCAGCGCTTTCTCCGTGTGCCCCTGGGTCTGCGCATGCGCAAACCACGTCTGCACCACGTTCTCCACCTTGTCCGCCAGCGAAGCCGCGAAACGGTGAAACGTCAGCCATTCCTCCACCGGCGCACGCTGTGTGCGCCGCAGCATCTCCGCCAGGCTCACCACGCTGCCCGCATCTCCCGCCATCCGTGCATGCACACGCCACGCCAGCAGCCTCGCCTCATCCCAGTCACGTGCGTCTTCCATCAGCACGTCCACGAGGTTTTTGTACAGCGTCACAGGCGCCTTGTCCTCTTTCACCGCCTCGCGCAGCAGTTGCAGCCGCTCAGCCCGCCGGCCCATGGAGCGGAGCGCGGCGTTCTTCCAGTGCACCAGCCGTGGGTCTCCCGGAAATTTTTCCAGCAGCCGGTTGATGCTGTGCAGGCGCTCCACCTCATTGCCGTCAAAGTTCGCCAGCGACATCTGCCCGACGAGCACCAGCCGGTGCTCCGGCGCCAGCATCTCCATTTCCTTGAGCGCGGCGGCAGCGGCAGTGCGGTCATACTCGGCCAGCGCGCTGATGAAGCGGTGGTTGATGTCATAAAGCCCGCTGTCAGGCAGGTTCAGCCCGTTGATTTGCCCTGCCTGCTCCGGCGGCACCATCACCATGCCCTGCGGGCCCGTCAGCCTGTAATTCTCCAAAAACTCGGCGGCTTCGATCTCCCGGTAGTGCGGTTCGGACGGGTCTTGGATGAACAGCGTCTCCCGCAGCAGGTCATACCCGATGACTGCCTGAGCGTGAGCGGACCCCGCCTCCACAGTGCGCAGCACAAACGGCACCTTCAGGCTGATCAGCTGCCTGGCCGCCTCCAGCGTGACGGTGAATTCGCGCACAAAGAAACCGTTCGCGAGCGCCCATGCCCGTTCGCCATGGTCGTAGGTGCCGTCATAGCAGATGGCCTCGGCAATCTGCTCCATCGTCACAGGCCTGTCCCAGAAATGGGCCATGGCTGCCAGCGTCGCAGGTGCGCAGGTGTTGTGCTTCTGGTGCACAAACTCAAAAGGCAGCCGCTCGCGCACATGCGTGGCATCAGGAGCTTCCAGGCGCTTTGCCAGCGCGTTGTAGTAATCAGATTGGATCCCCCTGGCAAGCACCGCCGCCCCTTTGAAATCCCCCCTCAGGGTCAGCAGATCCACCCGCCTCGCAGCCAGCCACTCCCGGCTGTCCGCTTCAGACAGCACCGCCAGCTTCTCGTAGGCGTCTGCCAGCTCCTCCATGCCCGCGTGATCGTCATCCTCCCGTTTCAGCGCCATCAGCTGCGCCGCGATGGCGCACGACTGCATCTCTCCCATCGCCGCAGTGAGAAAGCCCACCGCCTCATCCCGGCGCCCCAGCAGGTGCAGCATGCGCGCGCGAAACTGCACTGCGGGCCGGAACCACGGGCGCAGCACCAGCGCTTCGTCCAGCGCCTCCAGGGCCTCTTCCCGGCGCTCCTCACTCGCCAAAATGCTGCACTTCTCCACCTGCAGCCACGCACTGGGCTCATGCACCGCCACCGCCTCGTGCCAGAGCTGCCAGGCCGTGTCAAAGTCACGGTACCCTGCGGCGATGACCGCCCGCATCGCCTTGAAATCTGAGAGCTGCACCGGCATGAGAGCCGTCATGGATTCCGCAGCCATGCAATGCCGCCACGCAGGCAGCGGACCCCGCCGCTGCTGCAGGTAAAAACCATAGTGCACCGCAGCCTCCGTACTCTGCCGGTCTTCATGCCGAGCCCGGCAGATCAGCAGAGACGCCAGGCGTCCCGCTCCCAGATTTCCGGCCAGCCGGTATCCAAAAGTCTGCGCTTTGGCCCCCCGCCACAGGTCCAGCGGTCCCGCCTTCAGCGCACTCTGATACGCCTCCACATACTGCCCCCGCTCATAGTGGGTCAGCGCCTCTTCAAGCACCGCCTCCTGGACATTCACCCGTTCCTGCGGCCGCTCACGCCTCTCCAGCTTGCTGATTTTAATCGGTTTTCCCATGCTATGACATGGAGATAGTGAATCACCCCGAACACATCAAGCATCAAACTTTAAATCAATCCGTTGTTTTGCTCAAAAATGGATAAAAATCATGCCTATCTTCGGGCACGATCCACAAGCACGGCCCCCAAAATCACCAGTCCAAGCACGATCTTCTGCGTGTTGCTTTCGACGTTGGTGAGATTCATGCCGTTTTGAATCACCGCGATGATGAAGGCCCCGATCAAGGTTCCCGCCATGGTGCCCCGGCCGCCGCTCAGGCTGGTCCCACCCACCACCACGGCCGCGATGACATACAACTCATACATCTGCCCATAGGTCGGCGAGCCGCTTTTCAGCAGTGAAGCCGTGACAACTCCGCCGAGGCCCGCCAGCAGCCCGCACAAAACGTAGGCTGTCAGGACCACACGCCGGACCGGTACGCCGGAAAGCTGCGCAGCCTCCACATTGCCGCCCACCGCATAGAGGTTTCTGCCCAGCCGGGTCTGCGTCATCATCACATGCGCGGCGGCGTACAGCACCAGCATCAGCACCACGGCATTCGGCAGCCCCAGCAGGTCCGCACCGCGCCCCAGCCACACAAAGGAATCCGGCACCTGGTACACCGACTGGTTCTCCGCCAGCCGGTAGGCCAGCCCGCTGCCCACCAGCATCATCGCCAGCGTGACGATGAAGGGCGGCATGCGCAGGCCCGTGATGAAGACGCCCGAGGCCAGCCCGCAGGCCCCGCTCAGCGCGATGCCGCAGAGCCCCGCCGCCAGCATGCCACCCACGCCCGCCTGCGTGCCGCCGCACACATCCCGCACAAAGAGGGTCGTCACCACTGCCGACAGCGCGATGAGGCTTCCCACGCTCAGATCAATGCCGCCGGTGATGATCACCAGCGTCATGCCAATGGCCAGAATGGCGATGACCGCGATCTGATTGGCGATGTTCAGCAAATTGTCCGTCTTCAGAAAAACCGGCCACGCATGCGCCCGGGGCTGCAGCACCACGGCGTTTTTAAGCGCAGGAAAATCACGGCCCAGATTGGCAAACACCAGCCACGCGGCGGTGGCCCGGTTGCAGGCGATCACGTCCGGCCCGCTGCCCGTCGCAGCCGCACGCTCCAGCGCGGCTCGGGCGTCCCGGGGCTCCCCTCTCACCACCTCGGCACGTGCTCCGAGTTCTGCCTTGAGAGCCTCGGCAAAGCCCGCGTCTGCCGCAGTCGGGCGCACCGCGATCAGCACTTTCGCCTTCGGATCAATCTGCGAAGCGACGTCTCTGGCCGCCGCCTCATCCTGCGGATACTGCCGCGTCCAGGTGGCAACGCTGAAAAAGGCGCACAGCAGCAGCAGCGCGAGGAGCATGCCGGAGCCGGCGAAGCGGTGTCGTATGTTGGCTGTGGGGCGGCTCATGGGGAAATCAGAATCAAATCAGGATCAGCCGCACAGTTCAAGACCGGAGACGTTCAGCATTGACCGCCGCCGTGAAATCGCGCTAGGATTTGACCGCCATGAAAACTCCAGCCCTTTCCTGCATCGCCCTGCTGCTGACCGCCACCTTTGCCAGCGCCGACTGGGTGATGGTGCAGAAGGTGGACACCGCCGGCCAGCCCAGCGAAGTGACCACCAAGATCAAAGGCGAGCAGGCACGCGTGGACATGGGGGAGAAGATGACCGTCATCGTGGGTGCCGAGGGCATCACCATGCTCATGCACGAGCAGAAGATGCTCATGAAGATGGACCCTGCCGCGCTCAAATCCGCTGCAGGCATGGCCGGCAAGATGGCCGGCGGCCCCGTCGCCAAACCCGTGGCCACCGGGCAGAAGGAAAAGGTGGGCGAATGGGAGACCGAAATCTACACCTGGGAGAGCTCCATGGCCAAAGGCCGCTTCTGGGTGGCTAAAAATTTCCCCGGCTACAAGGAGCTCAGCGCCGCCAACGACAAGCTCGGCAAGGTCGTGGGTGGCGCCATGTCCAGCCTCTCGCCGCAAGCTTCCGATTTTGACGGCATGGTCGTGAAGTCAGAGATGACCATGATGGGCAAAAACGTGGTCTCCCTGCTCGTCTCCGCCAAAGAGCAGGACGTGGATGCCAAGGACTTCGTCCCCCCTGCCGGCTACAACGAAATGAAAATGCCAGCCCTGCCGAAGTAGCCTACGGTTCCAGCACGCACGCATAGGCGGCGGTGTTTGCCCCCGGCATGGAGATCACCACCGGGCGCTGCGTCTGCCTCGCCGCCAGAGTTCCCAGCACCAGTTGCAGGGCGCACCCCGCCCCCATGCTTTCCCCCAGCACATGCTTCGGGCTCAGCACCGCCTCCCATGGCCGCACCGCCCAGGCGGCGGCTTCGGCATGGTCGATTTTGGAGATTCCCGTCCGGTCATTGATCAGCGTCGCCGGCCCCTCCACCCGCGCCAGCGTCCTCGCTGCAAGCTCCGGCAGCAGTCCACAGCGCTCCTCCCAGGACAGGTAGGCCAGCGGCCCTGTCACTTCGCTGACACGCGGCCCACCGCCGCCCGCAGCCAGCAGCAGCGCCCCCGCGCCTTCGGACGCCACGAGCTTCGGATGGTAATACGTCAGCGCCTCCGCGCTCAGCCAGTCGCACTCCTCGGCGGCGAGCACCAGGCACTCCTCCACAATCCCGCTCCTGATCCAGAACGCCGCGGTGTCCAGCGCCTCCATGATCGAGTTCGGGCTGCCCACCAGAGTGCTCACCGCACCGTCCACCCCCAGGAAGGAGGCAAGGTGCGAGGCCGGCGCGTTAAACACCGTCTCAGGGAAAATCAGCGGGCTCGCCTGCGCCGGATTTTGCAGCACCTCGTGGTAAAAGCGGCCGGTGTAGTTCACACACCCGTTCATCATCACAAACAGGATGCCCAGACCGCTTGGCGGCGCCGCCGGGTCATGCCCTGCATCCGCCAGCGCCTCCATCGCCGCTGCCACGGAGTAGCGCGTGATCGCGCTGGAGCGGCGCAGGCGCGGATGCCGCGCGACCTTCTCCGGCGGCGAAGCCGGCGCAAAGCGCGATTCACATGGCCAGTTCCTCCCATCCCCAGGACGCGCGCATGTTTGGGCTGGCAGCGGCCTTCCTGCCCGCACGGCCTCGTGCAGCGCCGCTGCGTTCCAGCCGGCAGAGCTCACCGCACCGACTCCGCGGATGCAGATCTTGTCCATGTTCATGCCGACCTCCTTTGCAGCACCAGCGTTGCGTTCGTACCGCCAAATCCAAAAGAGTTGGTCAGCGCATAATCCAGCGAGGCCCGGCGGAACTGGCGCACCAGGTCAAAGCGCACCGCCGCATCGGCCTCACGCACATTCAGGCTCGCCGGCAGCCACTGCCCCTGCAGCGCCATCAGGCAGATCACCGCCTCCACGGCTCCCGCACCGCCCAGCAGGTGTCCCATCGCGGACTTCGTGGAGCTCACGGGGATCCCCGCCACCGCATCCCCCGCCCACGCGGCGATCGCGGCCGCTTCAGCCACATCATTAAACGGCGTCCCCGTGCCATGGGAGTTAATGTAGCCGATCTGCTCCGGCAAAACTCCCGCCTGCTTGCACGCGGCAGTCATGGTGCGGATCGCCGCACGGCCCGCCGGATCAGGCTGCGTCAGGTGGTGCAGGTCCGTCGCCGTCGCGTAGCCGGAGACGTCTGCCAGCGCCGCGCTCTGGCGCACATCCTCCGCCTCCAGCAGCATGACCGCAGCCCCTTCACCCAGGGCCAGCCCGTCCCTCTGCGCATCAAACGGGCGCGGGATGCCGCTCGGCGCCAGCGCATGCAGACTGTCAAAACCGGCAAACACCAGCCGCGCCAGCGCATCGTAGCCGCCCGCCAGCACACGCTTCGCACGGCCGGACCGGATCATCTCCGCCGCCCAGCCGATCGCATTGGCCCCGGAGGCACAGGCATTGGAAACAATGATGACCGGCCCGCGCCAGTCAAACTCGGCCGCCAGGCTGCTCATCTGCCGCTGCGGCTGGTAGTGCTCCGCACGCGAGAGCTGCGAAGGCACACGCCCCGCCTCATGCCTCGCATGCTCAAAGTAGGACTCCCCCAGCGGCATCGCACCGGCGGACGTACCGATGACCATCGCGTCGATCCCCTCCATGCCCTGCCTTCCCGCCTGCGCCAGGGCCTCGCGCACCGCCATCAGCAGCATCTGCGTACCACGGTCAATGAATGTCTGCTTGTGCGCCGGCGTGCGACTGAAAAAATTCTCCACTGGCAGATCCACCACACCCGCGGTCTTCGCGATCATCTCGCTCGTGTCAAACAGCTCCACCGGCCTGAACGCAGTACGGTCTGCCGCCAGAGAGCGCTCATTGGCCTGCCAGCCAGCACCCAACGGCGAGACGATCCCCGCTCCGGTGATGGCGATTCGCTGTCTTGAAGGTGAGGGCGGGGAAGAGGTCTCGATGAGATTCGTTGTTTGGAGGGTTGAACTGCCCACGCAAGTGGTCATTCTGCTGCACGGCGCAGCACATCGTTTACGCTTCGCCGCAAGGACTGCAAATGTTTGGTGAACGCTGGGATCGTATTGTGGCTGAGCGCGGCGCGCAGGACGCATTGTATCTTGCAGACGGCAGCGCCACCACCTTCCGCCAGCTGGACGCCGAGGCACGTGCCCTCCGCCCTTCCGGCGACCACGTGCTCGCACAGGGCGATGTCCCGCAGCTTCTGCGCCAGTTGCTCGCAGGCTTTCTCCACGGCATCCCCGTGCAGATGGTGGAAAAGGACCGCTCACGCCGCGTCCCCGCCTCCCAGCCCCCGCACGGCACCGCCCTCATCAAGCAGGCCGTCGGCGGCTCCGGCGTCCGCCGCTGCCAGTTTTTCACCTTCGCCCAGATCGCCGCAGATGTGGACCGGCTCCACTCCGCGCTGGACCTCGGCTCACGCGGTGTCGGCGTCGCCGCGATTTCCTGCGCGCACTCCTTTGGCCTCACCATGACGCTGCTGCAGACCCTCCTCAACGGCGTGCCCACCTGCCACGCACCCCAGCCTTTTGCCCAGCCTCTGATGGATGCCATGCAGCACCACCCCCGGGTGTTCCTCCCTGGCGTCCCCGCCTTGTGGAAGGCCTGGCTCAATGGCAGTGTGCGCCTGGAAAATGTCTCGCTGGCGATTTCCGCAGGCTCCCCCCTCACCCTCAGCCTCGAGCGCCTGGCTCTGGAGCAGCACGGACTCAAAATTCACAACCTCTACGGTGCCAGCGAATGCGGCGCCGTCTCCTGGGACGCCACACCCGGCCTCCGCGCAGACGGGGACTCCCTCGGCACCCTTCTCCCCGGCGTCCAGGCACACACAGACGACGCTGGCCGCCTCGTCGTCAGCAGCACTTCCGTGGGCCTCGGCTACGACGAGCCCCTGCCCCACGAGCGCTACGGCAGCGGCGTTTTCACCACCTGCGACCAGGTCGAAATGCACGGGTCCCGCCTGCACTTCCGGCAGTCCCTGGGCGCAGGCATCAATGTCGCCGGCCGCAAGCTCAGCCCGGTGGAGATCGCTGAAAAAATCACGCGGGCATCACACACCGACTCGGTTCGGATCCATGGCGTCCCCAGCCGCGACCCCGAACGCTGCCAGGACATCGTCGCGGAGGTCGGGCTGCCGCAGGCCGGCATCGACGCCGCCTTCAAAATCAAAGCCTGCTCCCTGCTCGCCCCCTGGGAGGTCCCTCGCAAATGGATCGGCACATCATGAACGCTCCCCTCTCCCCCCAGTCCCTGCGCCGCATCTCCCGGCTTTGCAGCTTCCGCACCAAGCGCTGGGAGCGCTACTACACCAAGGTAAAGCTCCGCTCAGACCCGGTCTATGCGGCGGTGGCACAGCTGCTCGCAGGCTCCTCCCTGCCGGTGCTGGACATCGGCTGCGGCATCGGCCTGCTCGCCTTCTATCTGCGGGAGGCTGGCTACACCTCTGCCATCACAGGCTTTGATTACGATCCGAATAAAATCGCCTGCGCACAGAGCATGGTCGCACGCAGCGACTACAGCGGCCTTCATTTCATGAACGGAGACGCCCGCCACGGGCTGCCCGAAGCCGCAGGCCATGTGGTCATCCTCGACATCCTGCAGTTTTTCACGCGGGATCAGCAGACCGCCCTCCTCACCGCAGCGGCGGCTCGCGTGGCGCCAGGCGGCAGGCTTGTCATCCGCTCGGGCCTCCGTGACGACTCCCCACGCTTCCGCATCACCGTGGCTGGAGACTGGCTGGCCAGGCTGACCTTTTGGATGAAGGCCCCCCCGCTCTGCTACCCGGACCGTGAGCTGTTCGAGACCACCCTCGCCGCCGCCGGACTGCGTGTGCAGGTGCGCCCGCTATGGGGCGGCACCCCGTTCAACAATCACCTCATCGTCGCCGAACGCCAGTGAGGTGGGCGGCGTGTCGCATTTCAGACCGCTCGCCTTCAGCATCCCGGCCACCACATCTGCCACCTCGACCGCCACCGGCGTCCCTTCATGGATCAGCACGATCGCCCCGGCCTTCAGCCTGCGGGAGATGCGCCCCGTGATCGCAGGCACCTCCTGCAGCACACCATCAAAACCCCGTGCACTCCACAGCATCATCTTCAGCCCCAGCACCTCCGCTATCAGCGCCGTGAACAGGTTGTGGTGCCCGGCGGGTGGACGGAAAAAACGCGGCGGGCGGCCCGGGCACAGCGCGCTCAGAGTCTCCTGGCATCCCGCGATCTCCCTCCACAGCCGCACCGGCCGCAGCATCCAGAAGGTCGTGGCAGGGTGCGTCTGTGTGTGATTCCCGATCTCGTGCCCCCGCGCCATGATTTCCTGCACAAGGTCCGGGTGCTGTGCGGCACGCTCTCCCACAAGGAAGAACAGCGCCTTGATCCCATGCCGGTCCAGGATGTCCAGGATCGCAGACGTGTGCTCGGGGTGGGGCCCGTCATCGATCGTCAGCAGCACCTGCCCGCCGGCCTCGGGAAGTGTTTTGATCATCCGGCCAAACAGCGCGCAACGCGGCACCAGCGTGCCGACCATCATCGTTGTCAGCACCAGCGCAAAGAGCGCAAGCGCCTCCGCCCCCCGTCCGTTCCAGCCCAGCCAGACCACCACCGGCACCGGGGCCAGCCCCAGCGCCATGCGGAGGTACGCGCGCCTCAGGGCGCATGCACGGACGGCCGGGTTCATGGAGGGTCGCGGGTCACGAGCGGTTCAAACACGAACCATTGGTCCCAGTGTTTCAGCAGAAAGCCATGCATCACCTTCAGCCACGCCGCGCTGATCTCGTCCGCCTTGGGCTTGCGCCCGCCTTCAAAGAAAGGTTTGCCGATCTCAATCCGGTACGAGAGCCGTCCGCGCCGCGTGAGAAACACCGGGTAGCAGGGCACGCCGGTCACCTCGGCCAGGATCAGCGGACCGCGCGGGATCCGGTACGTCACCCCGTCGATGCTCGCCTGCGTCGGCGCCACATCCCCGATCACACGGTCCCCCTGCACACAGACCACCTCCCCCGCCAGCAGCCTGCGGCACAGCTCCATGCCCAGGTGCCCTCCGGGCTCGTTGTAGTGAATGTGCAGGTTGGGCTCGCGCCTCTCCTCCTCCTTCAGCTCCTCACTGCGAAGCTTTTTCAGCGAGTCCGAGGCCTCGGGCATGCGCACCGTATGGATGGGCCGGCTGAATTTGCGCGCAAACAGGCTGGCCCCGATGTCGTAGTTCCCCGAGTGCACGGTGAAGATCAGCGCGCCGTCCGCGTGTTTCTGCAAGGCCTCAAAATCCTCCCGCCCGATGATCTCCCAGTCGATCTCACGGCGGAAATGCAGGTACCACAGCCGGTCCAGGTAGGTCAGCGCAAACTGGATGAACACCTGAAAACCCGCCAGGCAGCTCGAGCCTCTCCCTGGCAGGAGCGCGCCCAGGTTTGCCCTCAGCGCCTCTCGCGGCGTCACCGCCAGCAGGTAGCCTATCGCGGTGAAAGGGTAGGCCATCACTGTAAACACGGGCGCCGGCAGCCACCGCATGAAAAACAGGATCACCCGTGTCCAGCATGCGTCATGCAGTCCCATGGGCTGGGGTGGCGTGTGCGTATTCGGCTGGCGGGTTGCAGAATCAGCGGATGGCATTATTTAAAGGCGTACTTGGAACAAGGGGAGACGTTCTGTTTCGACCGTCGCACCGCCTCCGACAACTGACTTTTTCACCTCTTGCACTCATGACCCCTCCTGGCACAGATTATGACGTGGTCATCATGGGCGGTGCATTTGCTGGCGCCTCTGCCGCCATGCTCCTCAAGCGCGAACACCCGGAAATGCGCATCCTCATCGTCGAGCGCACGGTGCAGTTTGACCGCAAAGTGGGGGAGAGCACCTCTGAAGTCGCGGGCTGCTTCCTCACCCGTGTCCTCCATCAGGGGCATCACCTCAGTGCCCACCACTACCAGAAGCACGGCCTCCGCATGTGGTTTTGCAAGACCCCGGACGACGACGTCGGCAGCCTCACCGAGGTCGGCCCACGCTACCAGTCCCGTCTGCCCACCTTTCAGCTCGACCGCGCCATCCTCGACGAGCATTTGCTCAAGGAAGCCTGTGATTTCGGCTGCGAGCTCCTCCGGCCGGCCACCATCAAAACCATCTCACTCTCGGAAGACGAAGCGCCCCACACGCTGGAAATCATGCCGCAGGAAGGCCAGATGCGCACCGTCACCACACGCTGGCTCATCGATGCCTCCGGCAAGGCCGCCGTCCTGGCCAAAAAGCTCGGCCTTCAGCGCACGATGGAAGAGGAGCACCCCACCTCGTCCATCTGGTGCCGCTTCCGCAACGTCAACGGCCTCGACAGCTTCAAAAGCCGCAAGCTGCACCCCAGCCTGCTGAAAAACGTTCACCAGCTCCGCACCACCGCCACCAACCATCTCATGGGCCACGGCTGGTGGTGCTGGATCATCCCCCTCTCCGACGGCAGCTTCAGCGCCGGAGTCACCTGGGACCGCCGTTTCTACAATCTGCCAGAAGGGCCCTCCCTCCTCGCCCGCCTCCAGGCCCATCTGCTCACTCACCCCATCGGCCGGCTCATGTTTGAAAACGCCGTCCCGGACGCCGACGACACCTTCTACTACAAGAACCTCGCCTATCGCTCCGAACGCATCGCCGGCAACCGCTGGGTCATGGTCGGAGACGCCGCCGGCTTCATGGATCCCTTGTACAGCCACGGTCTCGACTTCTGCGGTTACACCGTGTCAGCCGCCACCGATCTCGTCCGGAGAAACTTGGCCGGTGAGTACACCGCCAAGATCACCGACTACCTGAACATGGCCTACCCGCGCAGCTGGCGCCTCTGGTTCAACTCCCTCTACAAGGACAAATACTCCTACATGGGAGATGCGGAGCTCATCAACGCCACCTTCCTGCTCGACCTCTCCGCCTACTTCCTTGGTCCCGTGCGCGGGGTCTATGTCACTCCCGAGGTTGAGTGGAAGCACATGCCCTACGAAGGGCCCATAGGCGCCCTCTTTGGCAAGTTCATGGCCTTCTACAACCGCCGCTTCGTTCACCTCGCCCAGGAGCGCCGGCGCAAAGGCATCTACGGCCGCTGCAACAACGGCCACGTCTGGATGCCCCACATGAGCCTCTCCCCGGATTTCACCGCCTCGCGTCTGCTCTGGGCCGGCATCAAGGTCTGGCTCAAGGCTGAAATCACCACCTGGCTCGCCCCCACTCCCTCCACCGCCCCGGTGATGATGCAGGAGAAAAAGCCCGTCGAGGCCTGACCCTCACTCCGCCACAAAAAACATTCCGGCAAAGGTGTTGGTGGTGAATTTCACCTCCGGCTTCGGATCCACCGCCATGCTGGAGATGTCCCCGTCGAGATACAGCGCATCCTCGCAGCCCAGGTGCAGGAAAAGGCGCGTGAACTGGTGAAACGTCACCCGGCCCTTCACGGGGTCATCGCGGTCGCTCATGGCAAAAATGATCTGCCCGTCCTTCCTGCGCACCCCCACCGCATTGCGCAGCCTTTTGTTGGGCGAGTTCACCTGAAAGGCCGGGTGGATCACCCCCTGACGCAGCATCAGCGGCCCCGACTGCGTGGCCAGCCGCGGTTTCAGCCCGCTTTGGCCAAACTCCGCCGCCTCCATCACACCCGGCCCGGCTTTGTCGTCGAGGTAAAACACACCGTTGGGCTTCAGGAAAAAATTGCCGTCCCCAGCCTGGAGGTTCAGCGGCACCAGCTCCTTGCCCGCGCAGACCGTCAGCCCGCAGGGCTTGGGTCCGCGTTCGTAGATGCCCGCATTGGTCGCAAAGATGATCTTCTTCCCACGCGCAGCCAGCTGCCTGCTCAGACCGTTGAAATCCCCCAGCGGTCTGCCGCTTTCATCCAGCCACGCAAGCTGCAGCCGCGCCCAGTCCGCCTTGTCCACACGGTACAGGTGGTAGCGCCCGCCCTCATGCTCCACCGTCTCAGCACCATGCAGATGGGAGGTGAGCGTGGCAAAGCCGAAGAGCGTGAGCAGCCAGCTGGGAAAATGCATCCCGCAGTGTGCCCACTTCACGACGTTGCACAACCATCTTGAACCCTTGGCGGATTGCCCCATGATGCCCCCCCATGTCCAGCAGTCTCGGCACAATCTTCCACATCAGCACCTGGGGTGAATCCCACGGCATCGGCGTCGGCGTCGTCATCGACGGCTGCCCGCCCCGCATCCCCCTCACCGTGGAGGACATCCAGGCCGAGCTCGACCGCCGCCGCCCCGGCCAGAGCAAGATCGTCACCCCCCGCAAGGAGGACGACAAGGCCGAGATCCTCTCCGGCGTGCTCGACGGCCTCACCCTCGGCACCCCCATCGGCATCCTCGTGCGCAACACGGACCAGCGCCCCTCCGCCTACACCGAGATGCAGCAGGCCTACCGGCCCAGCCACGCCGACTACACCTACGATGCTAAGTACGGCATCCGCGCCGTCTCCGGCGGCGGGCGCTCCAGCGCCCGCGAGACCATCGGCCGTGTCGCCGCCGGTGCCATCGCCCGCAAAGTCCTCCAGCACTCCCTCACCGGCTACGAATGCCTGGCCTATGTGAAGACCGTGCAGCACATCGAGGCCCAGGTCCCCGCCGCAGCAGATCTCACCTCGGCGCTCATTGAATCCAACATCGTCCGCACCTGCGACCCCGTGGCGGCGGAAAAGATGATCGGGCTCATCGAAAAAATCCGCAGCGAAGGCAACAGCGTCGGCGGCATCATCGAGTGCGTCGTGCGCGGCGTCCCACCCGGACTTGGCGAGCCCGTCTTTGACAAGCTGGAGGCAGACCTGGCCAAGGCCATGCTCAGCCTCCCCGCCTGCAAGGGCTTCGAAGTCGGCAGCGGCTTTGGCGGCACCACCCTCACCGGCCTGGAGCACAATGACGAATTCTACATGGACGGCAGCACAGTCCGCACCCGCACCAACCGCAGCGGCGGCATCCAGGGTGGCATCAGCAACGGCGAGGACATCGTCTTCCGTGTCGCCTTCAAGCCCACCGCCACCGTCCTGCGCGAGCAGAAGACCGTCACCAACACCGGCGAGGACACCACCCTCGCCGCACGTGGCCGCCACGACCCCTGCGTCCTCCCCCGCGCCGTCCCCATGGTGGAGGCCATGGTCCACCTCATCATCGCAGACCACTTCCTGCGCCAGCGCGCTCAGAGAGGGTAAGGGCATGCGCTGGTGGCTCCTGCTGCTCGGGGTGACGACCTGCTGCCCGGCGCAGCCGCTGCCGGTCATCCCATTGGGCACCACGCCCAGGGAGGTGGAGGTTTATGACGATTCCAGGCGTCAGGCATTTCTGACCTCCGCCAGCGCGATGGTCACTGGAGTGGTGATTTCATCATCCTCGGAAGTCCATCAATCACCCACGGAGATCCTGCTGGAAGAGACCTGCCTCCTGCAAATCGAGACGATGAACGGAACCCTTTCTGGACTCGCTGGCGCCACAACGCTTCGGCTGGGTACCAGCTACGAACATGACAAGTACCTTCAACTGGAGCCGGACTGGGGAACCTACAGGCTTCTCAGCAAGGGGCAGAAGGTGGTGGCTTTGCTCAATGAGGAAGAAGGGCAGCCGGAAATCCGCCGCCAGGGCCTGGTCGTTTTAAACGAGAAAACACGAGCCCTGCCCGACATCCTTCGGCGCACAGGATTGGATGCCAGCTGTTTCACCGCAGCGGACCTCGCCATCCTCAAAGAGGCCAGCCCGCTGTTCCATGAAGAAGTGGTCACAGTGGCCGGGGCGATGGCCGACATCAGAAGTGACCATGCTGCCTGCCTCAACAAGCTGGTGGGTGTTTGCGTGGCAGCCTTCTTTGCAATCATTCTCTGTGCCGATCATTTCAGGAGTCGCTTTACCGCGCGCTGCATTTGAACTGAAGGCGGATCATCGGCGAATGTGGCTGGAGCTGCCTCACATCAAAAGAGAACCCGCGCTGACCGGCAATGAGGCTCCATTCGGAGTCCGTCTTTTTCTCGATGCTCACATCATCCCTGAGAAAAAGAACGCTGAAATCCTTCTCCATAAGGACCATGAAAAGATAAGCGCGCTGGTATCCCAGCAGCTGCTCCGCCCAGCGGGCTTCTTCCATCAGTTGGGCTTTGGCAGCAGTGGCAGGGTAGGAAAGCTGCCATTGGGAGTCCCTCATGCTTCGCACGTTGACTGCGTAGGCCCAGTTCTCGGCGAGCTTTCTCAGATGCTGCCTGACTGCCTGCACTTCCTCAGGATTGAGTGCCAGTGTCCGGATGGTGGCAGCTTGCAGCACATCATCCTCACGGTCTTTCATCACTCCAAGCAGGCCGAGGATGGAGGAAGGAACCAGCTCATGGTCCACGTACGGCACCCCTTGAAAAAGAGATGCGGGTGAGAGGGCTCCATCAGCCCCGGATGCGTTAGACTTCGCCGGAAACAGCCGGGCATGCAAAGCCACCCCGAGGCTCGCGCCGGCTACAAATGTCAACACCAGCCGGAGGAGTTTCATGGGGGGCTTTCCTCGTGCCAAGGCCCACCCTCAAAAACCCACCACATAAAAGTTCTGGTGGGACACCTGCTCCGCTTCAGGCAGCGTGATCCACCGCTCCTTGTAGCGCTCGCCCCAGCTGTCGCTGAACGCGATCTCATTGGTGTCCTTGTTGTACCCGATGATGAGCACGATGTGCGCGGTGTCCTTGTCCTTCGGAAGCGCGTTGTTTGCAGACTCCTTCGTGACCTTGTCCTTCCAGGAAGCCCAGTTGGTCACGCCCTTGCGCTCCTTCGTCCGCTGGTTCGCCGTCTCGTTGAACTTGCTCGTGCTGCACAGCGTCCACATCAGCGGCACCCCTTTGTCGATGTACTTCGCGATCTCCTTCATCTTCATCTCCCCTTTCCAGGCGTCAAAAGAGCGGCGCTTGCTCCGGATCTGCGGTGCCACACCTTCCAGCAGCTTTTCCACGCTCGTGCCTCCGCCAAAGCCGCTGTCCCCCGCGTTGGCTAGAATGTACATATCGGCAGGAATGCCGAGGTAGCGCATCGCGCGCTCCGCAGTCGCCGGCACACAGTAGCCCTTGGGCCCTTGGTCCACCATCGGCAGATCCCCCACGACCACGTCGCCGTTCTCACGTTTCTCCAGGTTGGCCAGCACACGCGCCCGGATCACCTTGTCACCCGTTTCTTCCACCTTGCCGCCCGCATCCGCAAACGCAGTGGTCACGATCTGCAGCCCCACATACACGCCTTCCGCCTCGGCCAGCAGAATCGCATGCCCGCGCCAGTCCCAGCGCTGCATGTTCATGCGCCCCGCCTTCTCTCCAAATCGCTCCTTCTTCGGCGCCCCCAGCTTTTGGGTCAGCGTGTCGGCGATCGCCACCAGGTCCTTGTCCATCGCCTTTTTCACGATCTTCGCCGCCTCCTCAGGCGGCGTGTCTTTGTCAAAGTGCATCTCCCCGCTGCCCTTGGCGCTGAAAAGATCCCCCTTGTTCGCAAACACGATCGAAAATCCCGTCACCCTGTCATTCTCCCCGTACATCGCCACGGAGTACGGATGCGCGCCAAACATCATGTAGTCTTCCTTCGTGTAGGAGCGGTAGCTGCTCGTGTTCTTCGTCTTCGACTCCTGCGGAATCTTCAGCTTGGCGGCGATCTCTTCGGCAGACGAAGTCCACAGCGGCTCGTCTCCAAACAGCGGCTGCCCCACCGCTTCGTTCACAGACGCCGGCTCCAGCTTGTCATTCGGCCCGGCCTTCCCGCCCATCGTCTTCACATACTGCTGGTCCGCCGCGGAAAGCGACGCCAGCGCAAAGGTGAACTTCTGCCCGTTCGCCGTCTCCAGCGTCACATTCGCACCGCTAACCCCCACCAGCTTTGCCTGCACCGCCTTGCCTTGCGTGTTCGTAAAGGTCCGGAGCTGGGACGTCTCGGCGGCTGCGCTGGCAAGGCTCAGGCCCAGCACTAGCAAAGTTCTTGCGGTTGGGTTCATGGCGTTTCTTTTATCGAAGCCATGAACGCTTGTGAAGCATAAAAATTAGATCCACGTCCCGGCGGGAATGACAGCATCCTTCGGCACACAGATGATGCCGTCCCGGATGTAGAAATTCTCTCCGTCCATATTCTCCGGCTTTCCTTCCGGTGTGATCACCACATTGTCTCCAATGTGCACGTTCTTGTCGATGATCGCCCGCTCGATCCGGCAGTTCCGGCCGATCCCGGGCGGCGGACGGCTCGGGTCCGTACCCACCGCACCCGCGTAGTAGTCCGCACCCATGATGATGCACTCGCGGATCGTCGTCCCCGGCTCGATCTTCGCACGCAGCCCGATCACCGCCGTCTCGATGTGCGCATCCGTCAGCACACTCCCGTCCGCGATCAGCGCACCACGGATCGTCGCCCCGTTGATCTTCGTCGCAGGCAGAAAGCGCGCATGCGTAAAGATCGGCGCCGAGCTCTCAAAAAAGTCAAACTGCGGCACCAGCCGGCACAGGTCCAGGTTCGCATCAAAGAAATTGCGGATCGTCCCGATGTCCTCCCAGTACCCCTGGAAGTTGAAGTTGTGCACCCGCTTGTTCTTGATCGCCGTCGGGATGATGTGCTTGCCGAAATCATTCAGCGTGTTGTCCAGGCACTCGATCAGCACATCCCGGTGGAACAGGTAGATCCCCATCGACGCCTGAAACCTCGCCTCCCCCTGGTCAATCCCCAGCGACTGCAGCGTATTCGCAGGGATCCGCAGCTTCTCCAAAACCGCCGGGTCCTTCGGCTTCTCCACAAACTCGTAGATCCTCCCGTTCTCATCCGAATGCATGATCCCAAACGACGTCGCCGCCTGCGCATCCACCGGGATCGTCGCGATCGTGATGTCCGCATTCGTCGCCACATGCTGGCGCATCAGCATCCGGTAATCCATCCGGTAAAGCTGGTCCCCGCTCAGGATCAGAAAGTAGTCATAGTCACCCTCCAGAAAGTACCTCAGGTTCTGCCTCACCGCATCCGCCGTCCCCTGGTACCACCGCTCACCCTCCGGCGTCTGCTGCGCCGCCAGCACCTCCACAAACCCACGCGTGAACTGGTCAAAGCGGTACGTCCGCGCCAGGTGCCGGTTCAGCGACGCGCTGTTGTACTGCGTCAGCACATACACCTGCCTCAGCCCCGAATTGATGCAGTTGCTGATCGGGATGTCCACGATCCGGTACTTGCCCGCCAGTGGCACCGCAGGCTTCGCTCGGTTCTCCGTCAGCGGAAACAGCCGCGTCCCAGCCCCGCCCCCCATCACAATCGCCAGCGTGTTCCTTCGCAGCAGCGTATCAGCTTCAATGTGGACTTTCGATGGTGGAGGTGCCGTTACAGTAGGGGGGGTGCTCATGGTCCTGCGTTGGTTGGCATTAATTCTCTGAAACAAGGACAACTAGCAAGCGTTATCCCTGCCCCAAAATTGGCGAGCAGACGCGCCTCGCAATCTTTTTTAGTTCTATCACCCCATCCATCCACATGTCCACCACGGCGTTTCGATTCCCGCTCTTTGCCCTCGCCTGTCTGCTCGCGTCACCAGCCCCGGCCGCAGTCAGCTTCGAAAAAGACCTCCTCCCCGCCATCACCAAAAAGTGCCTCGACTGCCACAAGGCGCCCCACACCGAAAACGGCCAGAAAAAAGAGCCCAAGGCAGGCCTCCGCCTCGATGCCTCCTGGGCCATCCTCAAAGGCAGCGAAAACGGCCCCGTCCTCACCCCCGGCTCCCCGGACAAAAGCGGCATCTACGAATCCGTCACCCTCCCCAAAGACGACGACGCCCACATGCCCTCCAAAGGCGAAGACCTCACCCCCGCAGAAATCGCCCTCCTCAAAAAATGGATCGAAGAAGGCGCCGACTTCGGCGGCTGGGTCGGCAGCGTCGAAGGCATGCCCGCAGGCGCCATGACCGAATCCGCCAAACCCTACAAACCCCGCCCCCACGACCTCTTCTACACCGCCCTCGAAAAAGAAGTCAAACCCCTCCCAGACGACACCCTCGCCAAAGCCCGCGCCGCCGGCGCCCAGGTCTCCCCCGTCAAAGTCGAAAGCCCCCTCCTCCGCATCGACTTCCTCACCGGCGTCTCCAAATGCGACGACGCAAAAGCCGCCGCCATCCTCCCCCTCAAAGACAACATCGTCCAGCTCGACCTCGGCCGCACCCACATCACAGACGCCACCCTCAAGACCATCGCCCAGCTCCCACGCCTCATCTCCCTCGACCTCCGCCAGACCCAGGTCACCGATGCCGGCCTCGAATCCATCACCACCCTCAAAAAGCTCCAGACCCTCAACCTCTACGGCACCCAGATCACAGACACCGGCCTCCAGCACCTCGCCAAAATCAAAACCCTCAAAAACCTCTACCTCTGGCAGTCCAAAGCCACCCAGGCCGGCGTAAAACAGCTCACCACCGCCATTCCCGGCCTCAAAGTCAGCATCGAATAAGCACCCCCAGCCGTACCCACCCCATGAAAACACGCCACTTCATCCTCGCCACCATGTCACTCCTCAGCACCCTCTTCGGCACCGCCACCGCCAGCGAAGGAGAAAAAGTCAGCTACCCCGCACCCGCCGTCAGCGGCATCAATCAGGACGGCGCCACCGTCAGCTTCGCAGACATCTACAAAAAAGGCCCCACCGTCGTCTTCTTCTACCCCAAGGCCGACACCCCCGGCTGCACCAAGCAGGCCTGCTCCCTCCGCGACGCCTTCTCAGACCTCTCCAAAGACGGCGTCCAGATCCTCGGCGTCAGCTTCGACAAACCAGACGCCCAGAAAGCCTTCAAAAACAAATTCACCCTCCCCTACGACCTCATCGCCGACCCCGAAGGCAAGATCGTCCAGGCCTTCAAAGTCGAAAAAATGGCCAAAGGCCTCCTCTCCCTCGCCAAGCGCTCCTGCTTCCTCATCAAAGACGGCAACGTCATCTGGCAGGACTACAAAGCCTCCACCGACCAGCAGGCCGCCGACATCAAGCGCGTCCTCGCAGAGACCAAGTAACCGCCTCACCCATCACACCACCACATCAGGCCGGGGACCACACACCCCGGCCTTTTTCATGCCCACGCACACACACCCAGCGCGCGCACACCCCGCCTCAACGATTGCAAACCACCGCAAACCACCGCCAACTCTACTTCGAGCCCGCCATATACCTCAGCACCTTCGCCAGCGTCCCCCGCATCTCCTTGCGGTCCACGATCATGTCCACCAGCCCGTGCTGCATCATGAATTCCGCCGTCTGAAAACCCGGCGGCAGATCCGCGTGCGTCGTCTCCTTCACCACACGCGGCCCCGCAAAGCCGATCATGCACTTCGGCTCCGCAATGATCAGGTCCCCCAGCGTCGCAAAGCTCGCCGTCACCCCGCCCGTCGTCGGGTGCGTCAGCACCGAGATATACGGCAGCCGCGCCTCCGCATGCCGCGCCAGCGCACCGCTCGTCTTCGCCATCTGCATCAGGCTCAAAATCCCCTCATGCATCCGCGCACCACCCGACGCCGAAAACACGATCACCGGCTTCCGCTCCGCCGTCGCCACCTCGATCGCCCGCGTGATCTTCTCGCCCACCACGCTCCCCATGCTCGCGCCCAGGAAACGGAAATCCATGATCGCCAGCAGCACCGCCTGGCCCTCGATCATCGCACGCCCCGTCACCACCGCCTCCGTCAGGCCCGTCTTCGTCTGGTACGCCTTCACCTTGTCCAGGTAGCCCTTGAAGCCCAGCGCATTCACCGAGTCCAGGCTCTTGTCCATCTCCACAAAGCTCCCCTCGTCCACCAGGCTCGCGATCCTCTCCTCTGAGCCGATCGTGAAATGATACCCGCAGCTCGTGCAGATCCTCAGGTTCTTCGCCAGCGCCTGCTCAAACAGGCTCTCCCCGCACGAAGGACACTTCGTCCACAGCCCCTCCGGCATGTCACGTTTCTTCTCGCCTAAAGCATCAATGTTACGTTTTTTGAAAAATCCCATGGTAGGTCAGTCGGTATGCGCGTTCGGCACAGGCAGGCCTTCCCGTGCGCTCCCCGATTAGCATGTCGCGGGAGTTGCAGAGCGGAAAACCACCCCACGTTCGCACTGTCAGGCCCGGCCAAAGTCGGACGCGGGGCCGATCCTAGCCGCGTGTTGCCGTGATGACCACCACTTTTTCAGCCCCACCCTCACCCCGCAGCACCCGCGCACACTCGCTCGTCGTCGCCCCCGTCGTGAAAACATCATCCACCAGCAAAATCCGCCGCCCCTTCAGCCCCCCAGGCCCCGGCCCGCCGCCCCACCATCCCCCACGCCTCAGCCCAAACGCCCCACGCAAATTTTGGAGCCGCTCCTCCCGGTCTAGACCCGCCTGCTGCACCGTCTCCCGCGTCCTCACCAGCGCCCTCACCGCCCGGATCCCCGTCAGCCGGGAAAGCCGCTCGCACAGCTCCCAGCTCTGATTGTACTCCCGCTCCCCCTCCCGTTCCCGATGCAGCGGCACCGGCACCAGCAGCCACTCCCCCAGGTCCTCCCCCGCCAGCCTCGGCTCCTCCAGCGTCCTCAGCATCACACTCGCCAGCGCACCCCGCAGATGCAGCCGCCGCTCATACTTAAAGCGATGCACCAGCTCCCGCGCCGCCCCCTCCGCCCGGCACGCCGCCACCGCAAACTCAAAATGCAGCCTCCGCCCGCTGCAGTTCATGCAGCGAAACACCCCCTCCACCGCCCCCTCATACACCTCCCCGCACACCCCGCAATACGGCGCCACCACCCACGGCATCGAGTCCTCACACCCCGCACAAAACCACCCCTCTCCAACCGGCACCCCGCACACACAGCACAGCCTCGGAAACACCAGATCCACCCACGCCTCCCACACCGTCCCCAGCCACCTCTGCACACCTCTAGGATTTGGTGGACCCGGAAACGCCATTCTCCAGCCTAGAAATACCTACACCCAAGTCAAACCCAACCCGCTTCCCGCACCTAAATTCCCATCCACGATCCCGCATTCCCAAAAATTCGCGGATATTTGCGTCGGCCTTCGCCAAAACACCTAACGTCAAAGGCGCAGCCTACCCTTTACAACCAAGACACCACTTCGCTATCTCATACACGATCACGCCGAAATGCTAAAACCATTTCTTCTTTAATAAGTCCTTTGTGTCCAGATCTTTTTGGCGCCAACATTCTGTCTTTAATCGGATCTGCAAAGCTGTCGAAAAGAGTCATTCCGATCCCATTCATTATTTCCGAAAGTATCTTCCAAGTCTGTATCTTTTTGCCGCAAACTAGGTTATCCCCGCACACCAAAACAAAAACTCCATCTGGTTTCAATACACTGATAGCGTTCACTAGAGCATTTCGCATATCGCAAAAGTAGCGACGCACCACGTTTGCATGCCGAACGGAAACCGCCTCTATAGCACGCAACTGAGGCACTAACGCATTGGACGCAATGACCTCCTCGTCTTCCACTCCAAGCATTAAATCACCTCGTTCGGTCCCAATAAACCTCTCTTTAATATCCCTGATTTTAAATGGCAGCACATCCTCCAAAATGTGCAGCTCCAATTTAAAATTTCTATAATAGTCTTGCGCATTAATGTATGGGGGAGATGTAATGACATGGGAATGCGCTTTCATTAATCCCTTTAATGCCCCCTTGCGACTCACATCAGTAGTTGTCAGCACATCAAACTTATTGGACCTTCGGTTGTCTGCACAATAATAATAGCTAAGCTCTTCTATCAAATATCTTGTGGTTTTAATCGGATCGTAGTGTATTCCTCGTCGATCCTGAGTCGCTGTTTTTGAAATAAATGGTTTAGGACTTCTTTGATCGGCTCGTGAGCAAAGACGCACAGATAAATAAAGAGCTAATAAAATTGCCGAATATTCCGGTTCTTGTCGATTGGGAATACTATCAACCGCAGCCCGAATAAATTCGAATTTACGGATAGTTGCCGCACTAAACCAAAAATTCTTTTTTTCCCATTTTATCACCATAGGGCCGGATGAGGCTACCCGCTTGAGTGCCGAGTCAAATAATTCCAAAGCATGCTCTTTAACGAAGCCACTTAATTTTACTCGACCAAAGAGTGGAGCTACAGGATTAACATCCACCCCTGAAACTCTCATGTTTTTATCTTTGGCGGCAACTAAGACCGCACATGAGCCACAAAACGGATCGAAAACACTATCCCCATCCTTCGCATATCGTTCGATGAGGCGAGACGCCAGCTTTGAAACCATTTTTGCAGGATACCGATCAATGTATGTGGGAATCCTCATTCCGTTTCCCCCCCCTTTAGGGTCCATGACGGACCAATTCCGTGCGAAAAAAAGCCATGATTGTGCCGCAATGGAGCTGGGTACAAGACCGCAGGCGGGTCTTCGCATTCACGAATATAGCAGTACATCCCAAATGTTTGTGGCTTGGTTCCAATCGGACAAACAATTCTTGAATACTCACTCCGAACTTTTGGATCTCCAAATGTTTTGTTCATAGCATCAACCGTCCCAGCAGGATCCACAGCATCAACACGAATAAGTGAATTCCCACCGACGAGAGCTAGCAGTTCTTTGTTTAGCTGTTCGGTGCGACCACTCCATTTAGGTTTATAGGGTGGATATGGAATCGCAATGCTAAGACACATCGGCTGAACATGTTCGTATGCCGCAAGTGCACGATCACCCTCGTAGCCCAAAAAAAGCATTAAGTGAGTAGGCCTGCTCATATCAGGACAAGCCGAGAAGCCTGGAATTTGCTCAATTGATTTTAGACCAAATGATAATGGCACATATTCTGACACATCATACTCATCGGGTTCCGTATAGGCAATAAATAGGCGATCCCAGCAGCCATTATCGTCTAGCCATCTTAACATCATTAAAAGATGACGCTTTGTGAAAACTGTGATATCCAACAATATCGGGGCTGAGGGATTCAAAGATATTATTTTTTTAAGCGCGCCCATGTTATTATGCAGGCTTTGCACCGCACAGCTTTCCGTAAATATTAATTCATTTACTTTTGCGCCTTGAAATTCCAAAGCACGAATCATTTCACTGTGATGCTCTTCTCGCCGATCATTTACATCGTCGTAATGAAACACAATAGCGTTAGAAAGAGGGGACTTCTCCAACGCTGCCACTATCCCCTTGCATCTTCCCTCATGACTTGAACAAGTGATCAGAATTCCTCCTTTAGAGAGATCATGACATGAAAAAGGCTTCTTCATAAGTTACAAGAGAGTGCGATCATTGCGTGCGGCTGACCCACCTTCCAACGCTTTCATAAGAGACCTTTTTGCGCGCGCTCTTGTCAATGGATCGAGAAGCTGCCTCAAATCATCGCCGTGCACAGACGTTCTCCAGCGAAGTCTTGGACTTATCTGCAAGACAGGAGCAAAAATTCTTGAGACATTAAACTCCGCAGATTGTGGATCTGAACTATGTCTGGGTTTAAACGCGGGACGCCCCTCTCTTGTTTGAAAGATTCCTTCCCTTGTCCCAACGTTTAATATGCGCCTCAGGGTTAAAAATGTTGGTCTCTCTAAATTTTCGGGATCGACAATAGTAAGGCGAGCGGCCTCGGGTTCACTGCCATGTTTAAGCAATTTATGCCTCAAACAATCGCCTAAATCTAAAAGGAAAAATTTCAACATCTCTCCGTCAGATTCCACGTTTCTACCAAGCGTGGTTAAATTGTGCTTGGATACTAAGTGGGCCGCTTTTGTTTGAACTTCAGCTTTTAAAGTGAGTAATTTTGATCCGGTGGATTCCGAGGAATTACGTAGATAATAGGCAACTGCCAGCATTTCTTGAAAGTATCTGATTACCCCTGAACTAAGGAGTGATAAAGTTTTGAATCCGGCGAATCGCTTTTCTGGGTGCGCTCCTTTTTGACCATATAACTCTCTGTAGGTTGCAGCCTCGCGATAATAAACCGTTTTTTCTCTTCGCTCTTTATCAGGCAAATTTGCCAATTCTTCTGTTGTCATTTTTGCAAGTTCCGCGACTCTGCGGATTAGGCCTTCGCTTGGTACTTCGTCATCTTGGAAATCTGGGAGCAATTCGTTAATGGAAATCGAGAGTCCCTCGCTGTCTAAAATATTTTTTACAATATGCTCAAGTAAGTCTCTATATACTTTAAAACTAGCTGGATCCTCCACGTCATATACTAACATCATGCGAGTATAATCATGCGTCTCTTGCAACTCTTGGCCAATTGTAGTCCCTGAAATTTCAGAAGTTCCGAGCTTTTTGGCCACTTTAACTGACAGTGCTGGAGCAGCCAGTTTTACAAAAGTATTTACCACACGTTGTTGGAATGGGAATAGGTTTTCATATTCATCAAGAAGAGCCACAAATAGCGAATTCTTAATTTCTGGAATGTGACTTTTGACGATTTCAATAACGTGTTTTAGGGCTTCGAGGTCGAGTGAGGCTATCGGCACCTTGGTATTTTCTTGATAGATAAACTTACGCCTGATGAAGTCAGCTATCAATCTATGCAATTTCGCAAAAATAGCCATCAAGTCGAGGAAAGTTCGAGGAGGCAGCACCTGCTCGACGAACACATATTTATAAACGTCATCCACTAAAGCAGCTTCGCATGTCCCGTTGATTTGCAACAAATTTTGCGATGAACACTGATGAAGTTCTGAAAATAAGCTCTCCAATAAACAAACAATAAACTCTTGAGCGCCAATATCTGCGACGATTTCTTCTTGATAAGCTTTGAGAATATCAGACCCACTTCCCTCATTATCCGTTTGTTGAGAAACTCCGATATTGCAAAATGCACCCCGAGTAAACTTTAGATAAAACCCAAATATTTTATGCCGATCGGATGACGATTTTTGCCTGGAGATATACACTCGAGCTCTTAACGATAACAAAAGCATTGATTTGCCAGTACCTCTCGATCCCTCGAGAAAGCAGGGGGTAATTTCTTCCAGTGTTCCGGTTTTTGATGCATCTGGAGATGCGAAAGCACGACTCAAAAGATCTGTTCTCTCTTCAAAATATTCAGCTCTAATCCTACGAAAGGGATTCGGAGAGTCTAACTTCAGTGCAGCATTCACAACAGAAGTTGCAGTCTCAGATGGTAACAATTTACTGCATATTTTTTCAATTAGATTCTTGTAACCTTCTGTATCTTGCAAATTAAGAGTTCCCCATACCTTCGGACCAAGCATTGTGCTGATTTTCGTATCATCTAGTTTAATTACAATGCAAGTTCCTCCCGAATCTGCCACCTCCTTCCAAATAGCTGCATTTATTTCTTTTTTTTGCCATTTTGCTTGGGCTGAGTTTTTTGAATGTAGGATAATTACTGCGCTGGCCCTATTGATTCCGTCTTCCATGAATTCGACCACATCATCGCCTAAGCCTAGGTCTTTTGTATCAATTCGCACTTCATGTCCCGCCATCTTAAGATCTTCCGCCAACTTATTGGCAACATGAGAATCTGCCGTGGCATGGGAAATAAATATCTGCTTCATAATAGTCAGCACTATGCTTGGGCTGTTTTTCTCTTGCGCAACGTGTTTTAGCGCTGCGTGTGCCACCGTGGGTTAGTTTCGCCCAGGCGGGTGCTACACCTTTATTCACTTCTTTGCCGGTCCCTTGGAGAAGAACGACCCCCACAGCTTCCTTGCCAGCGCCGCAACTTCCTACGGCGTAAAACACGGCTCTCGCCTTGGCCCACGCTCATCTGCCTTCGTCTTCGTCACCGCACCGGGCCATACAGCGCCACGATCTGCCTCAGCGCTTGGATCCGCACACCCAGCATCTGAGCAAGCACCGGCTGCGGCACCTCCTCGTCCAGCGCGGCTCGTGAAAACGTCGCCTCAGCCGACTCCCAGCGCCAGCCCTGCCTGCTCCCGCAGCGCCGCACAGTCTCCCCTCCGCTTCCTCACGCCGCAGTGAGCGTCTGTGCGGCCATACCACCACAGTCCCTGCACCACATTCAGCTTCAGCGCCAGCTCATCCGCCACGTCCGGCAGCGGCAACCCCGGCACAGATGCATCTCCGTCACCCGCTCCACCTCTTATCCCTCCCCTCCAGCTGCGACAACTCATCCCTCTCTGAAATTTTTCCACCCAAAATCTTTCTACCATTCTCCTCTCACCAACCCCTCAAAATCTTTCACCAACCCATCCCTCCTTGCGACCCGTTCATTCCCGTCCCTCCACGGCACAAAGTCCCTGTTCCCACGCATCGCCAGCCACCCTGATCTCTGCCCATCGAGCTTGGACATTCGACATTATTTCGTCATTCGGATTTACTCATTCGTCATTCCGCCGCCCATCTTCCATCTCCCATCTCCAAACCACCGCAAACTTGAACCCCCGCTTCCCCGCGCCAAAGTCCCATCCATGTCCCGCATCGGCACCCCCCTCTCCTCCTCCGCAACCAAAGTCATGCTCCTCGGCTCCGGCGAGCTCGGCAAGGAAGTCGTCATCGAGCTCCAGCGTCTCGGCTGCGAAGTCATCGCCGTCGATCGCTACGCCAACGCCCCCGCCATGCAGGTCGCCCACCGCAGCCACATCATCTCCATGCTCGATGGCGACGCCCTCCGCCGCCTCGTCGAACTCGAAAAGCCCGACTGCATCGTCCCCGAGATCGAAGCCATCGCCACAGACACCCTCCTCGAGCTCGAAGCCGAAGGCTTCCGCGTCGTCCCCACCGCCCGCGCCGCCAAGCTCACCATGAACCGCGAAGGCATCCGCCGCCTCGCCGCCGAAGACCTCGGCCTCAAAACCTCCCCCTACATCTTCGCCTCCACCGAGGAAGAATTCCGCGCCGCCATCGCCAAAATCGGCATGCCCTGCGTCATCAAGCCCATCATGAGCAGCTCCGGCAAAGGCCAGAGCGTCGTCAAAACCGAGGCCGACATCCCCCACTCCTGGCAGTACGCCCAGGAAGGCGGCCGCGCCGGCAAAGGCAAAGTCATCGTCGAAGGCTTCGTCGACTTCGACTACGAGATCACCATGCTCACCGTCCGCCACGTCGGCGGCACCACCTGCTGCGCCCCCGTCGGCCACACCCAGATCAAAGGCGACTACCGCGAATCCTGGCAGCCCCACCCCATGTCCCACAAAGCCCTCGCCGCCGCCGAGCACATGGCCGGCGCCATCACCGAAGCCCTCGGCGGCCGCGGCCTCTTCGGCGTCGAAATGTTCGTCAAAGGCGACGACGTCATCTTCAGCGAAGTCTCCCCCCGCCCCCACGACACCGGCCTCGTCACCCTCATCTCCCAGGACCTCTCCGAGTTCGCCCTCCACGTCCGCGCCATCCTCGGCCTCCCCATCCCCAACATCCGCCAGCACGGCCCCAGCGCCAGCTGCGCCGTATTGGTCGAAGGCGAGTCCGCCAACGTCCAATTTGGCTCCCTGGACCAGGTTCTTGCCGAATCCGACACACAAGTACGCCTTTTCGGCAAGCCCACCGTCAGCGGCCAGCGCCGCATGGCCGTCACCCTCGCCCGCGCCGAAACCATCAACGAAGCCCGCGCCAAAGCCCACCGCGCCGCCCAGGCCATGGAAATCCGCCTGTAGTTCGTTTCCACATTTCGTGATTGCAACTGCCACGCCCTGCGTGGTATCACCACCAAATGCCTCCCAGTGCTCATCTGAGCCATCTCATCAAGCTGCTCGACGACGACTCCGAAGTCGTCCGCCACGCAGTCCGGCAGGAGCTCACCGGCATGCGCCGCGAGCTCCCCCGCCACATCGAGACCCTGGAGACACCCCTCTCGCAAGAGGAGGAAAAACTCGTCGCCCAGCTGCTGGAACCCGCAAGGCGTGGCGAATTGGAGGAAACCTGGATGCGCTGGCGCTGGATGGAGGGCCCCGACGCCCAGCTCGAAGAAGGCCTCAGCCAGCTCTCCGCCTACCTCAACGGCTGGAAAACCCAGTCCTCAGACCTCGCCAAGCGCCTCGATGCCCTCACCGAGGAAGCCTTCGCGGAAAAAGGACGCATGGACGCGCATGAGCTCGCACAATGGCTCTTCGCCTCGCACAACGGCGTCACCCGCTTCCGCGGCAACAGCAAAGACTACTACTCCCCCGCCAACAGCAACCTCTTCTGGGTGCTCGACACCGGTCTGGGCAATCCCATCAGCCTTTGCTGCCTCTACCGCCTTCTGGGTCAACGCTTTGGCCTCGAAATCGAAGGCTGCAACTTCCCCGGCCACTTTCTCTCCCGCGTCAAACATCACGAAAAGACCTGGCTGGTCGACTGCTTCAACCGCGGCCGCTTCATGCTGGCCGCAGACGTGGCCAAGCACCACCCCGCCGCCAATCCCGGCATGGAGGACCTCATTCACGAGCCCGCCACCGCCGAAGCCACACTGCTGCGCATCCTGCGCAATCTGGATGAAGCCTATGAGCGCCTCGGCCTGCTGACAGAACGCCAGTTCATGCGCCGCCTGGCAGTGAAACTGATGGAAGACTGACGCAGCTCAAAGAAAGCGCTGCAGGATTGGCAGCAGATTTTCCACCGTCTGCTCAGGCCACAACTTGCGATCCGTCATAAGAGCGCTGTCGAGCGAGCGGTGTTCCGGCCAGGACGGCTCCGTGGGAATGCTGGGAATCACCTGCGCCAGGATGGCCTTGGATGCCGCCACATTCGCATGCAGATGCCCGATGACCGACTCCGCCGTCACCGCCTCCTCCTCCACCTTCCAGCAGTCGTAGTCCGTCACCATCGCCAGCGTCGCCAGCGCGATTTCGGCCTCCCGCGCCAGCTTGGCCTCCGGCAGGTTCGTCATGCCAATGACGTCAAAACCCAGCTGCCGGTGCGCATTCGACTCCGCACGGGTGGAGAAAGCGGGGCCGTCCATGCACACATAGGTGCCGCCATTGTGCACCTTGCGCCCTTGTGCCACGCAGGCGTCGTGCAGCAGCCCCCGCAGCCCCGCCGAGATAGGATCTCCAAACGCCACATGTGCCACGATGCCTTTGCCGAAAAAGGTGTGCTGGTCGCGGCGGCTGGTGCGGTCAAAAAACTGGTCCGGCAGCACGATATCGCGCGGATGGTACTGCTCCTGCAGGCTGCCCACGGCAGTCACGGCGATGATCCAGCGCACATTCAGGCTGCGCAGCGCCCAGATATTGGCGCGATGATTCAGCTCTGTGGGCAGAATGCGGTGGCCTTTGGCATGGCGTGGCAGGAAATAGACGCGGCGCCCGGCCAGCGTGCCCGTCACGAGTGCATCCGAGGGGGGGCCATAAGGCGTCTCCACGCTGATTTCCTCGCGGTTTTCAAAGCCTTCGAGGTCGTACAGGCCGGAGCCACCGATGATGCCGATGGCAGGAGGAAGATTGGGGGTCATCCAGGCAGGGTAGGAGGCATGAAGGCTGCTTCAACTGACATCATTGTGTCGCTTGAAAATGTCACCTGTCTGAAGGATGAACAAAAACGCCGAAAGTCGTGTCTTAACATCATCGTTAATTCCCCATTCCCCCGCCATGAACGCCATGTGCCGTCTCCTGCTGCTCCTGCCAGCCATTTCCCTCGTTTCCTGCTCCATGCCGGACATGTTTGCATCCACCACGCCCCACAAAATCAAACTCAAGGACGGGCGTGAGGTGCCGTGTGAAGGCGCGCCGCAGTATCAGGAAAAGACCGGCTACTACCGCTACCGCACGCCGGACAAGCGGGACGCCGTGATCCGTGCGGATGATGTGGCAACCATCGTGGAAAAGCGGGCGTGAGCGGGAGGCCGCTCGTTCTGGCGTCCGCCTCACCGCGCCGGGTGGAACTCCTGAGCCAGGCAGGATTTGGCCACAAAGTCATCCTGCCGCAGGTCGATGAGGCCCATGATGCCTCACTCACCCCCGAGCAGCTGACCGTGGAGAATGCGCGACGGAAAGCTCTTGCGGTCAGCCGCACACAGCCCGGTGCGCTTGTGATCGGTGCTGACACCTTGGTTTACGTGGATGGCGATCCGCTGGGCAAGCCAGCAGACCTGGAGGAAGCGCTCCGCATGGTACGCCGGCTCTCGGGCCGGACCCACGAAGTCTGCACCGGAGTGGCGTTTGCCTGTGATGGCGCCGTAGTTCGAGAGCTGCACGTCATCACGCATGTCACCTTCAAGCCGCTGACGGACGAGCTGATCCGCGCCTATCACGCCCGGGTGAACCCGCTCGACAAGGCGGGGGCCTACGGCATTCAGGAGTGCACGGAGATGCTGCTCGACCACATGACGGGGTCATTCACCAACGTCGTCGGCCTGCCGGTGGATGAGGTGGCTGCGGCGCTGCGTGAGCTGCAGAGCTGAGGCTACTTCATTTTGAAGAATTCCTCGCCCTTGATGACTTTGCCTTCTCCGGCGACCACGGAGAAACTGCCGTTGTTACGCTTGGCCAGAGCGTCCATCTCGCGTGCGGCATCCACCTGGGCCATGACGCTGGTGTGGATGACGGTCATGGGCAGCTTGCTTTTGTTCACGGCGGTCACGATGTCGATCCAGCCGTTCTCGTCCTGGCGCTCGCCGTCGGTCATGAAGAAAATGACGTCCGGTTTGGGGTTCGCATTCAAAGCCATGAGCAGGCCGGATCCCCAGTTGGTGAGCCCGGGATTGTCCGCCTTTTGAATGAGGTCCACACTTTCCTGAATCGTAAACGGACTGGCCTGGATGTATTTGAAGGTGGGAATTTTCACCTCCTTGTAGTCATCCGGCCTGATGTTCCAGGTGTATTTGGCAAATGCCTCCCCATTCTGGCTGCTTACCTCGTTGTGAGGCCAGGCAAAGTCGGAGAAGTAGAGGACTTGGTATGCCGTTCCAAAAGGGATCTGCCGCACCGCCTTGATCAGCTCCTTTTTCAGCAGTTCGAAGCGGGTCATCCTAGGCCCATCTCCTTTGAGAGGCTGAGACATGGAGCCGGAGACATCCACCACAAAAATCACGCGGCGCCCGACAGCAGTCTGGCCGACAAAGCTAAATTTGCCGCCGCGCCCGATGCCGGCACCAAGGCCGCCACCCGCTCCTCCGAGGCCCATCGGCTGGCTTAATCCCGAAGCGGGTGCCTTGCTGAGGTCCATACGGTTGTTGATTTTGTCAAAGTCCAGCACCTCCATGGGCGCCATTTCAGGCATGACGATGTTAGAGGACAGAGTCTGCACCGTGATCTTGCGCTGGACCGGCCTGGCCTTGAGCCAGGGGTTTTTCTTGTTCTGAATCTTGTGGGTCAGCTCCGCAGCAGCGGCCTGTGAATGTGGTGAACTGCCGCCGGGCAAAAAGTCCACCTGCGGGTCCATGACCTGACTGACACCTATGAAAGCGGCGATGAGCAGCAGGAACATGTGCACGCCGAAGCTCATGCCGAGCGTGCGAAGGCCGATCTTGTCCGCCAGCTTTTGCCAGCGCAGTTTTTTCTCCTGATCAGGATCCAGAGGCTCTTCAGGGGGTGGCTTGGGGGCGATGAAAGGCTTTGGATTTTGGGCCGGCTTAGCATCATCGCCCTTAGCGGTCACGTCCTCAGGCGGTGCATGGTCCGCAGGTTGTTTCTCCACCTTTGTCCTGGCCTCCGAGGCTGCCTGAGGTAGGCGGGGTGTTGGCACTGCTTCAGGCCGGTCTCGCCCGGTTTGATCCTCCTTGTGCTCCAGAGGCAGAAGCCTGGTGGAGGGCAGTTCCGGTCCGATCTCCCGGCCCTGCACGCCCTGTTCTACTTCAGAGAATGACTGCACGGCACCCAGCTCAGCCGCAGGCGATATCTCCGGTGTCTGGAGAAAGAACGGTTGTTCAGACGGGGGCGGGGGCGCCGCCTCAAGGGATTGCTCTTCGTTGGTCACCTCCTGATGCACCGCCTCATCTGCAGAGGCCTGACTGGCCGCCTCTTCATGCAGGGGCTCAGTCCATTCCTGCTGGCTTACCTCCGGCGTGGATTTCGGCAACTCATTCTCCATAACCTCTCCATCCGTCGAATCGACGGTCGGCAGGAAACTAAAATCGTCGAAGACGTGCCTGGACATGGCGTTGAGAATCTGGCGGTTAAACCGCCGGCGTTCAAGGAAGTTCCTCTAAGTCCATCAAACCATGGCCTCAACTGGTTGACGCCAGCCTGCAGAGATTCCAAGCTTGGCGAATGAGATCGGCAGAGCCCGCAAGAGGACAGGATAAAATCGTCGTCGGCGAGGGACTCTACTTCCTGATCATCGTTCAGAATGGCCAAGTGACCCACTTCACCCCGAATGTGTCCCTCTCCCATGCGGACTTTGTCAAAAGGTCCGTCGGCAGGCTGCCGGAGGGTGCCTGGGTCGGTTCCGCCACGAAAAACGACGGCTACCTCACGGCCATCAACTCATACACGTTTTATCAGAACCAGTTGCCGGCATCGCCAGAGATCCAGAAGATTGTTCATGACAAGTTCTGCTGAGTTTTTGGAGAGGGAAGCATGAGGCGGACAAGAGTGTCCGCGCTCCTCTGGTCAAGCGTGTCCGCCCCCGTTGCCTCAGGCGAGCTCCGCCCAGGTGCCGCGGGTGACGCCGAGCTGGCTGTGAGCCTTCAGGTCGCGCCAGATTTCGTCGCCATCGCGCTGGCCGGCCAGGAGTTCCTGATAGGTGCGCAGGACGATCATGGCCTCGTCGGCATTTTCTTCGAGCAGCTCGACGCGGAAGCAGCGCAGGCCATGCTCGCGGAGTTCATCAAAGAACTGCGCGCCGGTTTGCGCCACGGCATTGAAAAGCGTGTTGCGGCAGCCGACGTCGGCTTTGAGGGGGTGCATCATGCCCACACGGTCGCGGAGGTGCACGCGGTGCCGGTCGCAGGGGCGGCCGCAGTTGGTAAAGTCGGTGCCGTTGCTGAGGAAGGCGGCGAAGGCGCAGTGCTCCATGTGAAACATGGGCATGTGCTGGTGCAGCGTGAGCTCAAACCAGGAAGGCGGCGCAGCGGCAAGGAGATCGACGACCTGCTCGATGTTGAGGTCGTAGCTGATGGTCAGACGCTCCAACCCGGCGTTTTTCAGAATCTCAGCGGTGAGGGGATTGGCGACGTTAAGCGAGAAGTCTCCGGTCATCGGGATGCCGGCGTCCTGGAAGAAGGACATGGCACCGAGATTGCGGATGAGCACGCCGTGCGGCTCTGCGCGCTGGATGAGCTTGAAGAAGCCGGCCTCGCCGGACTTCTGGATGCGGGGCGTGGCCAGCCAGACCTGGGCGGTGTCGCTGCGTTCCTTGATCTGCCGCACCATGTCGGCATAGAGGCGGATGTCTTCGAAGTCGAGGTAGAGGCGCGGCACGCCGAGGACCAATGCAGCATCCACATGCGCCTGGGTACGGCACAGCGCGTGCAGTTGCATGGGCAGCGTTTCATCGACCCGGCCACGGGATGGCATCAGCGACTCCAGAGTTACCGTGCTTTTGGCGATGGCTTTTGGCGATGAACTCTCGCCACTGCATGAGGCGATCAGATCGCGCCGCATGCGGTTCAGTTCGCTGATCGGGAGCATGACCTCGCCGGCCACGTCAAACTGCACTTCTCCAAGCTCGAACTCGGTGCCGCCGAGGCGGCTGAACTGCTCGATGAAGGCTGCCGGTGTGAGCGGGCGCTTCATGGCGGCCTGCAGCGGCATGGTGGAAGTCACCGCATGGGAGCCAGACTGCACGCACAGGGGCTCGCCGACTTTGCCTGTGACGTGGATGTCCAGCTTCCGCTGCTTGCGGATGGGGATGTCTCCTTCAAACGACTGACGCAGGGCGCGGTTGAGCGCAGGATCGCTGGTTTTGAAGACACGGGTGCCCGGAGACAGATTCTCCATGCGCAGGTGGCCGTGGCGGAAACTGAGCACACGACCACGAACCTCATACACGCTGCCGCCCTGCTCCTGATTGGTGTCGGCGAGGTTTTCAAAGACCACGCCGTCCCCCGGCTTGATGCCGATGTTGAGCTCATCCAGCTCCAGCGTGTCCGCGCCGAGGATGCGTGTGATCTTCCCGACGTAAGGGCCGCGTTTCTTGCCGTAATAAGCGCCTACCAGCTCCTGATGGTTCACACCATGCATCCAGCCGGTGAAGAGGCCGCGGGAAAAGGTCATCTCCAGCGCGTAGCGGTCCTCCGCGCTCGCAGGTGCAGGCTGGTTCGCCAGGGCGCGGTCAATGGCCTTGCGATACACCTGAGTCACTGCGGCGACGTATTCCGGCGTCTTGAGGCGGCCTTCGATCTTGAAGCTTTTGATGCCCAGCGTGATGAGGCGCGGAATTTCATCCACTGCCGCGAGATCCTGCGGAGAAAGCAGGTAGCGTTTGTCCTCAAGGTCGCGCGGCTCGCCATCGACAATCATTTCATAGGGCATGCGGCAGGCCTGGGCGCATTCGCCACGGTTGGCACTGCGGCGGCCCAGGGATTCGCTGGTGAGGCACTGGCCGGAGTAGGCCACGCAAAGGGCGCCGTGGACGAAGACTTCCAGAGGCACCTGAGCCGTCTTGAAGCGCTCCAGTTCGCGCAGGGAAAGTTCACGCGCCAGGACCGCCTGGTCGATGTTCAGCTTTTTGGCGAACTCCAGTCCTTCTGGAGAAGTGATGGTCATCTGCGTGCTGGCATGCAGGCGCAGCCCCGGGGCCAGCTCCTTGACCATGCGGGCGAGACCGAGATCCTGGACGATGACGGCGTCCACGCCGCACTCTTCGAGATAGCGGAGCTGCTTTTCGGCATCTGGCAGCTCCCGGGTGAAGATGAGAGTGTTGAAGGCGACGTAGCCCTTCACTCCGTGCTCGTGGAGGAACTTCATGAGCTCCGGCAGATCCTCCTCGGTGAAATTGTCAGCGCGCAGGCGCGCATTGAAGCGCGGCATGCCAAAGAAGATCGCGTCCGCCCCATTTGCCACGGCCGCACGGGCGCACTCCCAGTTTCCGGCAGGAGATAAAAGTTCGGGTTTGGGCATGGAGGGAGAGTAAGTCACGGCAGGGGGGAAGACATTACCCTGATTTCCGGACCTTGCAGGCATTATGCTTCAGCATTTGCCGCCTTCAGCGCCTGCGGCGACGGAAGGACCCCAGGCCCAAACCCAGGAGCAGCAGCATGGCGCGGCCGGGCTCCGGCACGACGTAGATGATGCCGTCCGTCAAAAACTGGTCGGTATCCCAAAACCAGCCGTTGGCGATCATGGAAGCGCCGAGCTGGAGATCGAGGTCTCCACCGGTGCTGGCCGCATTGAATCCGCCGGCGACGATGGCGGACGCGCCGCCATTGACGGTGCCCCAGTCGATGAGGTTGATGACATCGCCAAAGGTGGGATCATAACCGCTGGCGAGCTCCACTTTGATGGTGCTACCGGCGGCCAGGGTGAGGGTTCCCTGGACGACGAGGGCGTCATGATTGCCAAAGCTGCCGTTGAGAAGTCCGGCGGTCTGGATGCCATCGGCGGGGCTGGCATCGTTTCCAGTGGCTCCGGCGAGAGTGAACAGCACCCGCGGTGCGAGCGAACTCCCACCACCAGACAGGGTGAGGCTGCCGGTAGTGACATCGGTGAAGGTCAGCCGGCCGATTCCGGTGCCGCCGCTGTCTCCAGCGCTGAGCAGGCCATTGATGACGGTGGCACCCTGCACGGTGCCGGAGCCGGAGAGGGTGGCACCGCTGCTGACAACCACGGCTCCGTTGCCGCTCTGCCCCGTGCCCGCCTGACCGACCTGAAGATTGCCTGCGGTCACCTGGGTGGTGCCGACATAGGTGTTGGCACCGGTGAGGGTGAAGGTGCCAGAGCCCTGTTTCACCAAACCACCGGCACCGGCGATGGTGCCGGAGTAGGTGGTGTCTGCGCTGCTGCCAGTGGTGAGCCGGGTGCCCGGCGTGGCCATGGTGTCGGCAGCGGCGATGGTGCCCAGATTGACGGTGCCACCGCCTGCAAGAGACAGGATGGTCTGTGAAAAATCAGCGAGGCCATTGGTCAAAGCCAGCATGGCGGTGGGATCATTGGCGAGGGTCACCGCAGAGCTGGCGGACAGGGTGTTAACAGCACCGGCCATGAGGATGCCCTTGCTGATTGTCGTCGCACCGCTGTAGGTGTTGGCGCCTGTGAAGGTCTGGGTGCCTTCGCCAATCTTGGTCAGCGCCATAATACCGGTGCCGGTGTCCTTGATGACACCGCCGAAGAAGGTTGTGGCTGCGGCTGTGTCCGTGACGAGGGTGCTGGAGTTGTTATCCCCAATGGTGAGGGTGGAGGTGGTGCCTGCTTTGCCATTGGTGATGGCGGTGTTGGCATGAGTGCCATAGGAGATCAGGGAGTTGATGGTTTCGCTAAAGCCGTTGAGGTCAAGGGTGACGGGGCTGGTGCTGCTGCTGCCACTCAGAATGACGTTGCCCTTGCCGAGGCCGTTGGGGATGACCTCCGAGGCACCGAGACGAACGGTGACATTGGCGCTGTTGAAGGCGGTGGGACTGGTGCCAAAATTGGTGTTGATGGAAAGGTTGCCGGTGAAGTCATTGGCGGTGTTGTTGAGCTGGATGATGTTGGTGCCGCCTGCGCCGCCGGAGAGATCGAGGGCGTAGTCGCCGGTGATTTTTCCGGTGAAGGTGGTGACGTTGCTGGCATTGACGGCACCGAGGCGGGTATCGCCCGTGAGATTGATCTGGCCGGTGAGAGTCTGGCCGCCGCTGAAGCGTATGGCGCCGGGAATGCCGTTTTCGCCATAACCGGTGCCTGCAAGGTTGAAGGTCTGGGCATAGGAGCCTCCGGCATTGAGCCATAGCTGACCGCCGGCAGTGACGGTGACGGCGCCGCTGCCAAGGCTGCCGACGCTGTCGAAGCGGTTGCGGCCCAGGGTGATGATGGTGCCTCCGGTGTAGGTATTCACCCCGCTGAAGACGACCTGATTGCCAGAGCCGGTACGGATGAGGGTGACGGCGCCGGTTCCATTGTCGGTGATGGAGGAGCGGATGAGCATTTCGCCTGAGCCGGAATTGTTGATGATGAGCTCGCCAGCGGTGTTGTCCGCGCCACCGGCGGTGAGGGTGCCAACGCTGCTGGCAGAGCCGATGGTGAGCGTGGGGACGCCCGAGGTGACCTGGCTGCCCTGGTTCCAGATGGAGCCGGTGGCACCCAGACGGAGCGTCTCGCCTGCGGCAATGTCGATGAGACGGTTGAGGGCGGCATTGCCGTTGCCTGCGTCATTGCGCACCATGATGGTGTTGAGAGTGGTGACCCCGGAAGCGGTGGTGATGGAGGTGCTGCTGTCGCTGATCAGCAAGTTGGAGGCCGGAGAACTGACGATGTCTCCACCGGCATAGGTGCTGTATTGGGTGGTGGCGACGACGACATTTCCGAGGGCTGGGCCTGCGGTGCTTTTGACGGCCCAGTCATTGCCCAAGAGCGCCCAGCCGCCGAGGATACCGCTGGCGTCGTTGGCCGTGGTGGTGGTGATGCCGTTGGTGGCGCTTTGCGTGCCTGCGGCGGGCGTGAACTCCAGAATGCTGCCGCGATCACGCGAGATGCTGCCGAGATTCACGACGGTGTCGGTGTTGGCCGTGCCCTGAGTGACGGTGACGTAGCTGCGCCCGGCGAGAAGGTAGGTGCCATTGAATGTTTGAGAGACGGGGGCTGCTCCTGTGGTGGTGTTGCGACCGGCGACGGTGAGCTTGCCACCCCCGAGAACCAGCCGGCTGGAGGCGCTGATGATGTCAGCAGTGGGAGCGGTGATGGTGTAAGTGTAGGTGTTGGTACCCGAGGTGGCCGGTGCAATGGCGGTGGAGTTGAAGTCGAGCTTGATGCCGCTCGCGTTGGTCTGAGTGAGGGCGCCATTCACGGGGTTGTGAGAGCCGCCGAGGATGGTGGTGTCCCCGGTGTAGGTGTTGGAGGTGCTGGAAACGTAGGTGGCGGTGACTGCGCCGGAGGAGGTGGTGGTGCGGGTGACGGTGATTTGTTCGCCGCTGAGGGTGAGGGTTCCCGTGCCGATCTTGGTGAGGCCACCGCTGCCGCTGAGGGCACCACGGTAGGTGGTGGTGCTGTCGTTGTTGCCGGTATGGAGGGTGATGGCGCTGCCGCCAGCATCCTGGAGCGTGAGGTTGCTGGTGCCCTGAAGACCGCCGGTGATGAAGGTGCCGATGCCGGAGGCAAAGCTGATGTTCTTGGTGTTCACGTCGAAGTTGACGAGATTGATGGTGGCATTTTGGACCGCACGGGCGTGCCCGAGAACAAAACCGCCGGTGGCGGTGCTGGTATTGAGCGCACTGAGCGTGCCAGCGAAGGTATTGGCATTTGTGAGGGTGACGAAGCCTGTGCCGCCATTCACCTGCAGCGTGCCGCTGCCTGCTATGATGCCGGAGAAGGTGGTGCTGACGCCACCCTGGGCAAGATTGAGGGAAGCATTGCGCATGAGAATGAGGCCGCCGCCTTCGATGGTGCCGACCTGGTCGGAGACCTTGGTGTTGAGGACACCGCCAACGTTGACGGTGATTTTGGCGCTGTCGCCGACGCTGTTGGCGTTGGTGTTCCAGAGGAAGGTACCGCCGCTGTTGATGACAATGCCCGAGGTGGCGAGCTGATTGGCGCTGCCGCCTGTGCCCTTGAGCTCGAAAGTGCCGGCATTGATGGTGATGGGTGTGCTGCCGAGATTGAAGAAGCTGGCGTTGCCGGAGGCACCGAAGTCGAGCGTGAGTTTGCCGAGGCCGTTTTTGGTGAGTCCGGTGGAATTCATGCGGGCTGTGATGGTGACGTCCATGTTCTGGACGTTCACGACGGGGGCGGTGCCGGTGAGAGTGAGGATCTCGACGGAAGTGAAGTTATTTGGGGACGAAACAAAAGCCGTGCCGGGGGCGATGGTGACGTGGCCTTCCTGGAAATTGAGACTGCTGGCAGACTGACCAGGAGAGAGCGTGACTGTGTAAGTGCCTGTACCGTCAACGCCTGCGGCAAAGACCACATCGCTGCCCGTGACATAGGCTCCGGTGCTGCTAAGCCCACGTGCATCCGTGCTCCAAAAGCTGTCCACGCCCCAGACGCCTCCGGCATTGCCAGAAGACACAGCCGTGCCATTGGCATCCCAATAGAGCGTGGCAGCAGGGGACGAGACAACGGCCACGAGAGAAAACAGGAGCACGGCAAAGCGCACGCCCTGCGTGAAGAACACAGACATGATGGGATGGGGAAGTTTTTTTGCGTTCGTGCCGCAGCACGAAAAAAAAGGGGGGCATAACGAATACCTTCGCGGCTCCTCTGAACCAGCCAATTTTGCTCAGCCAAACCTTCAGAAATCAGTCAGAGACCATCTGAAAGAATCCACGATTTTTCTTTTAAAATGCCATCGAGTGAATCAATGCAATTGCCCCAGCATCTTGGTCAAGAACCTGCCCGCCTTAGCCTGATCCCTGAAAAAACCAAGTAGCCACATAGGCACATCATCAGCGGCAGAAACCACTGCGCCACCTTTTGGTTCTCGACGGACCATTGGTTATACGCGGCCAATGTCAGCGCGGGCTTGCCATCGAGTTCCAGCGCCACCAAAGGATAGAACGACTGGTTCTGCGCCAGATTGCGCCGGGGAGAATTGGCTTCTCGGATCCTCACGCTCACCCGCACCTCCATGCCCGGCCGCAGGGTGGCCAAAACCTGGCCGTCAAAACTGCGCGGATAGACGCTGTCAAAGCTGCGGAAGGGGAGTTCCTGGCCCTCAAGCCACACATCCAGGTCCTTGCTCTTGCCGCCAGTCTCGGTTGCCTTGACGAGTCTGCCGGTGACCACCCTGACACTGGCCGCCGTCAGCATCCCTGGCGGGTCCAGAACATCCAGAACAAAGAGAGAGAGCAACAGGATCATCCCACCAGACCCCAAAAGGATGGACTGCATGGGGGTGGGTGTCACGACGAATGCTTCGGGAGCTTGGTCAGCTCAGGCTGCTACCCGACGATGATGCCCTTGGCCTTGCGCTCTTTCTCGCGCTCAAGGAGGGGGATCTTCTCACCGGTTTCCAGCACTGGCACGCCGAGGTCACCAATCTTGGAGAAGGTCAGGCCATTGAGGGCGGGAACTTCGGCACTGAGGCGCTTGAAGACGTCTTCCACAGTGTGGATGCCGTTCGAGCCGCCGCAGGCGACGATGAGATCGCGCAGGATTTCCCAGGTGTCGTGGGCGTTGCCGGGGGATTTGACGGCCTTGTTCAGGCGCTGGAGGCGGCCGGTGACGTTGATCATGCTGCCGCGCTTTTCCGCATAGGCGGAGCCGGGGAGCACGACGTCGCTGAGTTCGGCACTGGCGTTGGCCAGGATGTGCAGGGAGGCGATGAAGGGGACCTTTTCGAGGTCGCGCTGAGAGAAGCCGACTTTGAGGAGGTTTTCCCCCAAGGCGAGCACGGCACGCAGGCCGCCGCGGCTCATCTTTTCCGTGATCTCTGCCAGCTTGGCACCGGGCTCGATGCCAAGGATCAGTTTGGCGCCGTTGGTGTTCGGATTGAGGTCGTCGGCGCGGAGGTAGTTGTCGGCACCGCCGGAACGGGGGATAACATCGACATTCGTGGTGCCGAGCAGTGCGGCGAGATGTTTCACGAAGAAGAGTTCTTCATTCGTCATGCGGGCGCTGGCGATGATGGCGATCTCATCGCCCTTCTTGCCGGCAAGAGCGGTGGCGATGCTGGAAAGCGCGGCCTTCCAGGTGGCGATCTGGTGTTTGCCGCCGGATTTGATCATGGGATCGGTCAGGCGGAACTCGCTGTTCACGAAGTGGAAGTCGAGACGGCCGCTGTCACACATCCAGGTGGAGTTGACGTCGTTGTTGTCGCGCGGGGTCTGGCGGTAGATGGTGTCGCCACGGGCGGAGATGTCCATGTTGCAACCGCGGCCGCAGCCGGTGCAGATGCTGCCCGTTTCCGTGAGGAACCAGACGCGCTGCTGGAAGCGGAAGTCGTTGGAAGTGAGGGCACCCACCGGACAGATGTCCACAGTGTTGAGGGAATAGTTGTGCTCCAGGCGCTTGCCGGGATGCACAGCGAGGGTGGTGAAGCTGCCGCGTTCGGTGAAGCCGAGGACGGGCTCGTCTGCGATCTCTGCAGTGAAGCGGATGCAGCGGCTGCACATGATGCAACGCTCGTCGTCAAGACGCACGCGCGGGCCGATATCGACGTTCTTGGGCTTCTTGACCTTGTCTTCGCGGAAGCGGCTTTCGCCTTTGCCGTGCTCGACGCTGAACTCCTGCAAGCGGCACTCGCCGGCCTGGTCGCAGATGGGGCAGTCGAGGGGGTGATTGATGAGGAGGAACTCCATCACGCCCTTGCGGCATTCTTGAGTGAGAACGGAGTCTGTGCGGATGCCCATGCCTTCAGCGACGGTGTTGGCGCAGGCGATGACGGGGCGGGGCATCCAGCCGATCTTGGGCATGCCGTGCTCGTCTTTCTCAGGCTCGGTGCCAGGAGCGGGACGCGGGGGCATGCCCATCTCCACGAGGCACATGCGGCAGTTGCCGGGAGAAGAGAGCTTGGGGTGGTAGCAGTAGTGAGGGACTTCCTTCTTCACCTGCTTACAGGCCTCGATCATGCGCGTGCCTTTGGGGAACTTGTGCCAGACGCCGTCGATCTGGACATTGACAAGATCGACCGGGGGAGGAGCGGCAGCAGGGGCGGGAGCTTCGGCGGGGGCAGGCATGAGCGAAGGGGAAAGGGTCTGAAGCGGATTATCGGAGCCGCATGCAGAGGGGCAACCGCAATTTGTGAAAAGTTTCACAAGCGACCGGCCATGAAGCTTTGCGAAGTCCGCGCAACGTGCGATGAATGCCGCCCTCATGCCCATTCCGGTCATTTTGAACCCTGCCGCCCGCAGCACGAAGGCGGCCTCTCTCGAACACGCGCTGCGCAAGCTGTCCCCGGAGCCGGAACTGCACCTGACCAAGGGACCCGCAGATGCCACGGCGATGGCCGAGGAACTGGCGGAAAATCATGAACTGGTGGTGGCCGCCGGAGGAGACGGCACGATGAACGAGGTGCTGCAGGGCATCTGCCGGGCCAATGCGCGGCGCAAGCCCGGCGAAAAGCACACGGCGCTGGGCGTGCTGCCGCTGGGGACGATGAATGTCTTTTCCGTGGAGCTGAAGCTGCCGGGGCGTGACATCGAGGGCTGCTGGCGGGAGATCACCAGCGGCCAGCGGCGCGAGGTGGACCTGTGGATGGCCAACGACATGTACTTTGCCCAGCTGGCTGGGGTGGGACTGGACGCGCAGATCGTGCAGGAGACCTCCTGGGAGGCGAAAAAGAAGTATGGCCCACTGAGCTATGTGATGAGCGCGGTGAATGTGCTGATGCGGACGCCGCCGACGCTGAGCGTGCACATCGAGGGCAAGGCACCGCTGCTGGGTACGGTGGTGCTGGTGGGGAATGGGAGGCATTATGGCGGCCCCTTCCCGCTCTTCAAGGATGCCTCCAACACAGATGGCATGCTGGATCTGCTGATTTTCCGCGGGCTAGGCGGGATGGAGTTCATCCAGCTGCTGCGCGGCATGCTGCTGGACGGCTACCGGGAGTGCGAATACCTGGACTACATCCAGACGCGGGAATTTACCGTGACGACGGACCACGCCGAGGCCCCCGTGGAGCTGGACGGCGAGCTGGCGGACCTGAACGCCCCCGTGGTCTTTCGCCCGGCTCCGTTTCGCCTGAGCGTGAGCGTGGGCTGAACTTGGACTTGGGACGGAAACCGGAGGGCTTGTCTTCGGAAAAGCGACGGGAAGGACCGCTTTTTTTGCCTGGACCGGACTTGAAACTGCGCGGCTCACGGGACTCAGGGCTGCGCTTGCGCGCCGGACGGTGGTCTTCGACGCCATCTTCTTCGGCGGCGGACTTGCGCTCCAGCCGGGGCTTTGCAGGCTCTTCCTTGAAGAAACGCTCGATTTCCGTGGGGGTGAGCTCCTTGTAGGCACCTTTGGCAAGACCGTGGAGCTTGAGCCAGCCGATGCGGATGCGGGTGAGGCGTGTGACCTCGTAACCGAGGTAGTAGAGCATCATGCGGATCTGCCGCTTGAGGCCCATCTTGAGAACGATATGCGCCCGGTAGTCGGTGTCCATCCAGGTGCGCTCGGCACGGGCGAAACCTTCCTCGGTCATCATGCCTTTGACGAGCTTGGCCATGACGTCCGCGTTCAGCGGCTGATCGACGACGACTTCGTATTCCTTTTCGGCACCCTGGCTGGGGTGGATGAGGCGGTGGGAGAGATCTCCGCGATTGGTGAGGAGAATGAGACCTTCGCTGTCTTTGTCGAGACGGCCAACGTGGTGCAGATTCTGATACTTGAGCGGCAGGAGATCGTAGATCGTCATGCGCTCATGCTTGTCACCACGGGAACAGATGTAGCCCTTGGGCTTGTTCAAGACGAGAACGACGGGCGTCTCAGTGCGAACTGGAGAGCCGTCAACGACGACTTTATCCTCGGGCTGGACCTGTGTGGCGAGCTCAGTGACGATGTGCCCGTTGATGGACACACGACCGCCGAGGATGATCTCCTCCGCACCGCGGCGGGAGGCCACGCCGCACTGGCTCAGATATCGGTTAAGACGCACGGGGAAGCCTTATTCCGGCTTGGTCTTGGGCAGATTGAGAGGCAGACGGCCTTCCTTCCACTGACCACGGGACTGGAGGAGCTTGATGCGCTCGCCGCGCTTCAGGACACTGCGCTTGGTGCCGACGGAGCCGGAGGACTTGAGGCTGCTATGCTGGGACATGATTCTAAAAGGGGCTGAGTGTTCTGAAAAGGGGCGGAGAGGGTAGCAGCCAGCGGGTGGGATGCAAGGGGTTTTACATTGGGGAGCTCAACCGAGCACCTTCCGGCGCACGATCTCGGTGACCATTTTGGGATTGGCCTTGCCCTGGCTGGCCTTCATGGCCTGGCCAGTGAACCAGTTCATGGCCTTTTCGTTGCCGCCTTTGACTTCGGCGACTTTGTCGGGGTTGGCTGCGAGAATTTGTTCGACGATGGCTTCGAGCGCACCGGTGTCGCTGACCTGCTCAAAGCCTTTGGCCTTGATGATTTCGGCGGCGGATTTGCCAGACTCGAACATCTCGGCAAAGACTTCCTTGGCCTGGTTGTTGGAGATGCTGCCGGCCTCCACGGTGGCGACGAGGGCGCTGAGCGCCTGCGGGCTTACCGGGCATTCGGTGATGGTGAGGGAGCGCTCATTGAGGACGCCCAGAAGGTCGTTGATGACCCAGTTGGCGATTTTCTTGGCGGGCACCCTGGTGTCTGCGGCGACGGCGGCCTCATACCAGGAAGCGAGCTCTTTTTCGCTGGAGAGCACTCCGGCGTCGTAGGCGCTGCAGCCGTAGTCTTTCTCAAAGCGGGCGCGCTTTTCATGCGGCAGTTCGGGAAGCTGGGAGCGGACCTTTTCCACCAATGCGGCGGTGCGCACGGGCAGGAGGTCGGGATCTGGGAAGTAGCGGTAGTCGTGCGCGTCCTCCTTGCTGCGCATGAGGGTGGTCTCTCCACGGTCGTCGTCCCAGCGGCGGGTGCTTTGGACGAGCTTTTCGGGATTGCGGCCTTCAAGGACATCAATCTGGCGCTCGGTCTCGGCCTTGATGGCGCGACGGACGGCGGACATGGAGTTGATGTTCTTGAGCTCGATCTTCACGCCGAGCTCCTTCTGGCCTTCGGGGCGGACGGAGATGTTCACGTCGCAGCGGAGGTTGCCCTTTTCCATGTCGGCGTCGCTGACGCCGCCATAGATGAGGATCTGGCGCAGGCTGGTGATGTAGGCGAAGGCCTCCTCGGCGCTGTCGATGTCGGGCTCGCTGACGATTTCCATCAGCGGGGTGCCGGCGCGGTTGAAGTCGAGGGCGCTGAACTTGTCATAGTGGGTGGACTTGCCGACGTCTTCCTCTAGGTGAATGCGGGTGAGTTTCACGACCTTGCCAGGATTGGCGATGCTTTTCTGAGCGTCCTTGGGATAAGCCAGGTCATACAGCGGGACGCCACCACCGAGGCAGAGCGGGAAGGGCATCTGCGTGATCTGGTAGTTCTTCGGCATGTCCGGGTAGAAGTAGTTTTTGCGGTCCCAGTTCACGACGGGCGGAGTCGTGCAACCGAGCATGAGGCCGGTGAGGATGGTCTTTTCGATGGCGTCCTGGTTCAGCACAGGGAGCGCACCTGGCAGCCCGAGGCAGGTGGGGCAGGTGTGGGTGTTGGGCTCCGCGCCATATTCCACCGGGCAGGCACAGAACATCTTGCTGCGCGTGGTGAGCTGCGCATGAACTTCGAGGCCGATGGTGACAATGTATTTGGGCATGACGGAATGCAGCAAGCCAAAGCCGAAATATCCGGCAGATGCAAGCGCGAAGCTGCCGCTCGTTTTCACCCCTGCGTGCTATGAACCGGACTCCAGAACACAGCGAAAACCGCAGTCATAATTCATGCCAGGAGGCGGAGCGTACCGACTGGCGGAGAGCAGGTGCCCGCGATCAAAGTAATGCCAGGAACCACCTCGCAAAACGTGCGTTTTTTGCGCGTCGTTCAGCCAGTCCTGGCACCACTCCCAGACATTCCCGCCCATGTCAAAAAGCCCTGCTGAGTTCGGCTTAAAGCTCATGACGGGCGCGGTCGTGGGGAAGCCGTCCTGGTAGTCTTCGATGAACGGATTGGATGGAAATTTCTCGTGCCACGCCACGTCTGCATAGTTTCCGGCCTTGTCGCTGGTCTTGGGCGGAAAGCCCTCACCCCAGGGGAAATCATTGCCCGTTCTCTGGTTCAGCATCTCCGGCGTCGTTCCTTTCGGACGTTTTTCGGAACGGCCCAGCCCGACCGCAATGCTCCACTCCTCGTCTGTCGGCATCCGGTAGGTCCTGCCCTCTTTGCGACTGAGCCAGGCACAAAACTTCTGCGCGTCCTCCCAGCTGACACTGACCACCGGATGATTTTCCTCCGCGCCCACGGGAACCGCTTCTTTTCGGACATTTTTCCACCCGCTGTCCGTGGCCGATGTGTCACTGGCATAGGCATTGTAGTCCTGCCGCCGTGTCTCGTGGATGCAAAACATCCCCTTGATGCCTTTCACCGGCACAAACTTCATGCCGAGACTGTTGGTGAACGCCCTGACTGCAGAGAAATCCTGCCCCGCACCACCTTCCTTGGGGGAAGAAGCGGCGGCCAGATCCTTCAGGATGTTTTTAGCCGCCGCGGCCTGCTCCAGCCTGCCTGCCTTCGTCAAAGCGAGCAGCTGTGTTTCGAGCTGTCTGGCAAAAGCGTCGTTGAGCGGGCGCAGCTTTTTGTCCCTTTCAAGCTCCAGGCGGCCCAGGGCAGTCCGGTAGGTGGAACGCAACGGCTTTAAAACTTCGGCTGTTTGGGCTTCGTCCGAGTCCGGATCATATTTGCCGGCCAGAAGATCATCCCTCTCTGCTTTGATGGCCAGAGCCTGCTCCAGATTTCCTGATTTTTGGGCGGCCTGCTGCAGCCTGTCGAGTGCGGCTGCAAACTTGGCGTTCAGATCAGACACAGCCAAGCGATGAGGACGGAGAACCTCAAGGTTCACCTTCTCTTCAAAGGCACTCTGCAGCGCCGCCGGATCTCCCACGTCTGCGTCCTGGGCCGACGTGGAAGCAGAGGCACACATGCCCACCATGATGATGATCGCGAAAGCAGAGGATTTATTCATGAAGGATGGGCAGAGGTGTGCGCCTGGGTGAATGGCCTGTCTGGTTCAGCGGTGAACGCAGCATACGCCCCGGTTCATTCTTTGGCATGCGGATCAACCCGGCGATCATTTCAAGAAGCAAGGCTTCACGGTTCCAATTTACGAGGCCGGGACCAAGACGATCCGGAATCCGAGGCCAAGACGCTCGTCCGGTTTGTGATGATCGCGAAATGAAGAACGCAAATTCTCCTTTTCCCAATGAGTCCATGAACTGCCTCTCAAAACACGGTCGGTTTTCGAGCTGTCGAACCAGTCGTCGCACCATTCCCAGACGTTGCCGCCCAGATCATAGATTCCGAGTTTGTTGGGGGGGAAGCTCATCACCGGTGAGGTGGTGGGAAAGCCGTCGTCGTAATCCTCGAAGTACTGGGATTTGTTCGCGGGGGCCTTGTTTTTGCGGCTCAGATCAGAGTAATTTCCGGCACCCTTGGGGGGCGGCCAGTCTTTGCCCCAGGGAAAGTCCGTCTCATTCCGGACGACCGTGGCAGGCGTGGTGTCTTTGTTCCATCTCTCGTCACGACCGATACCGACCGCGTAGCTCCACTCCTGATCTGTGGGCAGCCGATAGGTTTTCCCCTCCTTTTTGCTCAGCCAGGAACAGAATTTTTGTGCATCTTCCCAGCTTATTCTCGACACAGGATGGTCTTCCGGACGGTCCAGAACCAAACCCGCATCGTTTTTCCGGTCTTTCCATGTGCCATCCACGTCTTGAGCATCAGAGGCGTAGGCGGCATAGTCTTTGCAGCGTGTCTCGTGGATGCAAAAAAGCACCTTGGTGCCTTTCACCGGCACAAATTTCATTCCGAGGCTGTTGGTGAGGGACTGGCCGCTCAGGTCCATCGCCGCGCCTGCACCGGCCGGCACTGCGGCATTTGGCAAAGCTGCATTTGCGAGCAGATCTTCGCGCATTTTTTTCAAGGCCATCGCCTCCTCCAGGCGGCCGCCTTTCGTCATGGTCACCATCAAAGTTTCGAGCGATCTGGCATAGGCATCCTTCAGCGGGCGGAGCTTTTTGTCACGGTCCAGCTCCAGCCTTGCCAGGGCAGTACGGTAGGTGGAACGCATGGTTTTAAGGCTGGCGGGAGTCTTTGCGTCATCCAAGGCCGGAGTGTAACCTCCTGCCAGAGCGGCCTCTTTCTCCCCTTTGACGGCAAAGGCCTCGTCCAGATTTCCTGCCGACTGCGCAGCCTCCTGAGCACGTTCCAATGCGGCGGCAAACTTTGCATTCAGGTCTTTCACGGCAAGTTCGTGAGGGCGCAAAACTTCAAGCCGCACTTTCTCTTCAAATTTGGCCTGCAACTCGGCCGCTTCCTGAATGGATGTTGTTTGTGCAGTTGCGCTGCCAGCGATCAAAAGAAGGGCGAGGACAAAGACAATTCCTGACGGTTTTCTCATGATCATTTTTAAAGCATAGTATGGCGCTTTGATCAATTCAATCTCACTGGCTGCGGGGGCGGGGGCTGGCGGTAGACCACGGAGTCCATGGCGGCTTCCAGAGACATGTCGCTGAGGATGGGCTGGAGATCGGGGTGATTGGCCACTTTTTCGATCTTGGGCATCTGCATGAGTCCGGCAAAATCTCTGTTCTTGATGGCCTCCCGGACCTCAAGGTCATAGCCAAGCTTGACGATTTGATCATTGTTCAACGCGTTGGCGATTCTTGGGCTTTGCTCCGCCAGGCGCTGCCACATGGCGCCTTCGGGCCAGAGAATGAGCAAGCGGGCGAGGTTGGCCGTGGGCTTGATGTCGTAGGGGTCCAGCTTTTTGGCGAGACCGCCGATGATGCTGTTGTCGATCTTCTGGCTCAGGGTGTAAAAAACGGACTTTGCCTGGCTCTCGATGGCACCGCCTTTTTTGACAATGTCCGCCGCGTTTTCCATGCCATACAGGCTGCCCACGACGCGCAGCACCATGCTGCCGAGCCAGAGAAGACCGCCTGAGGGGATGATGCTGACGATCAGGCCTTTCCAGCCTGTGAGCCCGCCCAGCATCCGCATGAGGCCAAAGGCCGCCAGAAAGTACTTCCCCACCTTGCACACACCAAACATCAGCACCGCAGCGAGCCCGGACATGACGATCAGGCGGTTGGTGGTCATGTGCATGCCGGCCGCGCCAAAAATCTGCACCCGGTGCATGAAGACATACCAAGCCGCCCAGGCACATGCCGCGAGGGTCAGCACATTCATGATCTGCTGCACCACCCCTCTGGCAAAGGCCAGCCCGGCGGCGAAAGCGATGAAGCCCACGATCGCGATGGTGGCCCACATGCTGTGAGGCACCTTCTGGGCGTATTGGAGCACTTCACTCGGGTGAGGCATAAACGATGGGGAGAGAGATGATTAGGACAGCTTAACATCTTTCCCCTGCCTGTCTTGCAGGAAATGGCTCCTAGATCAGGGCCTGCATGGCCCGCAGACGGGCGTGGGCCGCGCCTCGACTGAGCAGCTCCTCGGCCTGATCCCGGCCTGTGACCAGATCGGGGGCTTTGCCTGTGATGACAAAACCTGCCGCAGCGTTCAACACTGCGATGTCTCGCTTGGGCCCCTTGATGGTTCCGGAGAGCACGCCCTCGAGAATGCCCGCGTTTTCCGTGGCATCTCCACCGACGAGATCTGCCAGAGCAGCCTTGCCAAATCCGAGATCCCTGGGGTCGATCTTGATTTCGCTAAGCGTACCTCCCGCCAGCTGGCAGACATCATTGACGCCGAGGGTGGAGAGCTCGTCCATGCCCTGGCCGCCTGCGGCGGTGCCGTGCACGACCCAGGCCCCTTTGCGCCCGAGCTGGACGAGGATCTCGCCAAAGGCACGCGTGAGACTGGGGTCAAACACGCCGATGAGCTGGTAGTCGGGGCGGCCGGGATTGAGCAGCGGGCCGAGCACATTGAAAATGGAGCGCTGCCCCTCTGCGGCGAGCAGCTTGCGGGCCTCGGCCACGGCCTTGAAGGTGGGGTGGTAGAGCGGCGCGAAGAAGAAGCCTAGGCCGGTGCTTTCCAGACCCGCGACAACTTTCTCCCTGGGGAGATCGATCTTGATGCCGAGGGCCTCGAGCACGTCGGCACCACCTGCCTTGGAGGTGATGCCGCGGTTGCCGTGCTTGGTCACACAGACGCCGCCGGCGGCCAGAATGAACATGGCGGTGGTGGACACATTGAAGAGGTGCAACTGGTCGCCTCCGGTGCCGACGACATCCAGCATCGGACCGGGGAGCCTGGCGCGGTCGATGCCGGGATCGACCGCGAGTTTGAGGAACTCCTGCACAAACAGGGCGATCTCCGCCGGGGTCTCACCCTTTTTTGCCAGAGCGCGTAGGAAACCGGCTTTGGCCGCCGCGGTGACTTCGGGGTCCACGAGCAGGGCCGTCGCTTCCGCGATCTGGGCGCTGCTGAGGTGAGTTTTCCGGGCCAAGCTTTGAGTGAGTGATTCCATGATTTGATTTTGACCAGAGGGCAGTGTTTAGCAAGCCAACCCGTGTGAACCTCTCGAAACGTTGAATACAAACTCCCCCATCCTCGGCATCGACCTCGGCACCACGAACTCGCTCGTCGGCGTGGTGGACAGCGGCTTTCCCATCCTGCTGGCCGATGAGCAAGGCTGCCGCAGCACGCCAAGCGCCGTGAGCGTGGCGCAGGATGGCAGCATCATGGTCGGTGCCACGGCGCTGAGGCAGCGGGCCCTGAACCCAGCAAGGACGATCACCTCGGTGAAGCGCCTGATCGGACGGCGGCCGGGCGAGGCGGGATGGACGCCGCCTTACACGCTCAGTGAGCTGAAAACATCTCCGGTCGAGGTTTCGGCAGAGATCCTGAAGCACCTCAAAGCCGTGGCGGAACGGGCGCTGGAGCAGCCGGTGACGCGGGCGGTGGTCACTGTCCCTGCGTATTTCAACGACGCGCAGCGCAATGCCACCAAACGGGCGGGAGAGCTCGCCGGGCTGGAGGTGGTGCGCATCCTCAGCGAGCCCACAGCCGCAGCGCTGGCCTATGGACTGGACAAGCTGGCGGAGCATCAAAAAATAGCGGTGTATGATCTCGGTGGCGGCACCTTTGACATCTCGGTGCTGGAGATGCGCGAGGGGACCTTTCAGGTGCTTTCCACCGCCGGGGACACGCAGCTCGGTGGTGATGACATTGACCGGCTGCTGGCCGAACACATCGCACAACGCCTCGGCCTTGCTGCGCAAGACATCCGCGTGCTCGAAGCCGCAGAGGCCGTGAAAAAGCGGCTCTCAGCGGACGAGAGCGCCAGCTTTGACGGGCTGGAGATCACGCGAGCCGACCTCGAAAAAATCGCCCGTCCATGGATCGAACGCACGCGCATTCACTGCCTGCGTGCGCTGAGTGACGCGGGAGTCAAACCCGGGGAGCTGGATGAGGTGATCCTAGTGGGTGGCAGCACGCGAATGCCGCTGGTGCGCGACTATGTGCGCGAGATTTTTGGCCGCGAGCCCAACACCACGCAAAATCCTGACGAAGCGATCGCGCTGGGGGCAACGATCCAGGCGGGCATCCTCAGCGGCAGCCTGCGGCAGGTGCTGCTGCTGGATGTGACGCCGCTGTCGCTAGGCATCGAGACCTTCGGCGGCCTGATGAACATCATCATTCCACGCAACACGACGATACCAGCGAAGGCCGGTGAGATGTTTACGAATGCGGTGGCCAACCAGGACAGCATGCTGATCCGCATCCTCCAGGGTGAACGTGAGCTGGCAAAGGACAACTGGGAGCTGGGGCGGATCGAAGTCCCCTTCCCCGCAGGCCCCAAAGGAAGTGCGCGTGTGGGGGTGCAGTTCAGCATCGACGCCGACGGCATTCTGCATGTGCTGGCGCGGGACACTGCCACGAACCAGGACACGATGCTGGAGATCCGAGGCACGGCGGTGGATGTGGCGGACGAGCGTGTGGAGCAGATGATCGCCGAGAGCGTGGACTTTGCCTTTGAGGACATGAACGAGCGAGTGTGGACGGAGGCAAAGCTGAAGGCGGAGGAGCTGCTGCCTGCCGTGGATGCCGCGCTCGGGCAACTCGGGGATGCGCTGAGCACAGAGGAGAAGTCCGAGGTGGTCCACCAAGCGGCAACGGTTCGCGCACTGCTTGAAGCCGCAGAGCATGATGCCCGGGCGCTCAAAGCCGCGACCCAACGGCTGGATGACGCGACCCAATCTCTGGCGGTGATGCTGATCGACCGTGCGATGGAGGAATCTCTGGCACGCCGCGGGCTGGTTTGATTTTCCTGTTCCCATTTGTGAGCGTAAGGCTACGATCCGCACCATGACCGTGTCCACAGGCCATGAATGATCATTCCCGTCAGGACGGAGCCCTTGGGTGGACGCCGCCGGCCCCGGAGCATCTGCAGGCCATGCTGCCGCAGTATGACCTGTGGGAAATGATCGCCTGCGGGGGCATGGGGGCCGTTTACAAGGCGCGGCAGATTTCACTCGACCGCCCGGTGGCCATCAAGGTGCTGCCGCCCCAGGTGGCAGAGGATGCGGCGGAGTATGTGCAGCGCTTCAAGAACGAAGCCCGAACGATGGCGCGGATGAACCACCCCGCGATCGTAGCGGTGTATGACTTTGGCGAAACCGAGGACGGGCTGCTGTACTTTGTGATGGAGTTCATCGATGGCACGGACGTTTTTAAAATGATCCATGCGCAGAAAAAACTGCCGCCGGAGCACGCGCTGGCCATCACGGCGCATGTCTGCGATGCGCTGGCCTACGCCCATGAGCGCGGCGTGGTGCATCGCGACATCAAGCCCGCGAACATCCTCATCAACATGGACGGTGCGGTCAAAGTGGCGGACTTTGGCCTGGCCAGCATGCTGGACCCTGGGCAGTCCGGCAGCGTGACCCAGGAAGGAACCACGATGGGAACGCCCGACTATGTGGCTCCTGAAGTGCTCACCATCGGCATGCAGGTCGATGGCCGTGCCGATCTTTATGCCGTCGGTGTGATGCTGTACAACATGCTCACGGGCAAAATCCCGCGAGGCAATTTTCAAACGCCCAGTGAACGGACAGGCTGTGACGCACGCTTCGACGCCATTGTGCGCAAGGCGATGGAGCAGGACGTTGAAAGGCGCTACCAGTCCTCCCGTGAGATCCGGCGTGATCTGGATCAGATCCTCACTGTGCCCGTCCCGAAAGAACAGCCGGCGCGAAAGGCACCAGCGGGCGGCATGCTGCCACGCCAGCCACCGCCACCTCCGCCGCCGCCCGGAATCCCGTGGGGCATGATCGCGGCCGGTGTGATCGTCATCGGTGCGGCTGCGGTGCTCCTCATGCGGGGTGGTGAAACTTCAAAACCGGCACCGGTAGCGGCCCAGGCGGCGACCATGACTGAGAAGTCTGTGGAAACCGCACCCACCGAGCCGCCATCGGCTCCACGGTCGCCAGCTTCCACGCCCCTCACACCGGTCATCCCACCGGCAGATCCCCATGCCCCCAAGGGCAGCCCATTGTCCAAATTTCCGGTGCTGAGCCACAACGGACACTACTACCAGATGGTGGAGGAACGGATGAACCAGCCCAACGCGAGCAAGCACGCGCAAAGCCTGGGCGCGCACCTGGCCACGATCAACAGCCAGGGGGAGCAGGACTGGATGAACCGCGTGCTGCCGCCTTATTTGAAGCAGGTCTCACAATCGATGGCCACCATTGGCGGCGTGCGAGATGGAGGGGCATGGAAGTGGATCACCGGCGAGCCTTTCGAATTCACCCGCTGGGAAGATGCTGCGTCCGCTGCGGCTGAGCCGGAGAAAAAGCTCGTTCTCAAGCTGACTGCGACAGCCGATGACAAAGCGGAATGGGGACTGGGGGGCGAAACGGCAGGGCGTGCCTTTGTCCTCGAATGGGACGCCGCCCCGTCGAAGACAACACCCAAAGAAGCCCCTCCTCCTCGGCCTGTGGTTGAAAGCGAAGGAGCCAAACGCCTGCGCGAACTGGACACCAGCTTTCATGCGGCGCTGGAGCGTGACGTCCTGGCAACGTACCGCAACGCGCTGCATGACCTGAACAGCAAATACCTTGCCGCGCTGGAACGTGCGCTGGCCGCAGAAACGGCGGCCGCACGCCTGCCAGGAGCGCTGGCGCTGCGTGAGGAGCAGCAGCTCATCACCAACCACCGCCCGCTGCCAGCGGACGATGCGCCGGAACTGCCACTGCCGCTGAAAACGCTGCGCAGCACCTACCGCTCCAGCCTGCGTCCCATTGAGAATGCCCGTAGCAGCGGCATCGCCACTCTCTTCCTGAAATATGAGGAAGTTCTGAAAGCCGCGCAGGCAGAGTGGACCCAGGGTGCAAAAATGGATGACGCAAGACTCGCCGAAGAGAAGATCGCCAGTCTAACCCGCGAACGTGCGGCGCTGCTGAATGAGGCCAAGCAGCTTCTCCCAGATGGACGGGAACTGGTGCTGCAAAGGAACGACCGATTTGTCTCCGCAGAGAAATTCACGCCCCCTGTGGAGTTCACACTGGTGGTGAAAACTCGCAAAGACGACCTGCGGCTGGCCTACACCGCCCGGCAGGTGATCTTCAACTGGGAAAAAAATCAGGATGAGCTGCGCATCGATGCCGATCCGGCCGGCGGCCACCATGCACCTGGCATGGGCCGCATCCCGGAGGACACGTTTGTCAGCATCCAGTGGCTCATCCTGCCGCACATGCAGAGCATCAGCGTCGATGGGAGGCGACGCTACCTCCACTTTGGCGACTACTCCAAAGTAAACAGCCCGCTGGAGATCTTCCCTTTGAACGATGTCGTCACGGTGCAGTCTGCCAAAGCGAAGGTGCAGGACCTTCAGACTCTCGAAGATCAGGCGGCCAGCATTCCGGCGATGCGCGAGCTGTTTCTGAACAAAGCCGAGTGGACAGGCAAGATCACGATTCCCGCAGGCAACTACCGGCCGCTACGCCGCATCGACATCGGGGCGCCGGGGAAGAACGATCCGCGAGCCAACTACGACGAGCAGCGTGGCGACGTGACGAGCCTGCCGGGCATGAGGATCGAAAACGTGCGCTTTCATTTGCGGGAAGGCAGCTGGAAGGCTTCGGGCGCCCGTTTCCAGGACGTGAGGATCACCGCCGATCTGGGCGGCAGCTTTGAGGCGCGTGACAGCGTGTTTCAGGACTGCCAGTTTGTGAAGGAGGGGGCCTGGTTCACGGCTTACTTCAGCTCCAAGTGGCAATTTACCAATTGCGTGCTCACCGGTGCCTTCATCCAAAACTGGACAGTGGGCAGTGTGGGCATGAAGCTCGAATCCTGCACCTTGCAGGATGTGGATCTGTGCCCAATTTTGTTCAAAGAGGACGCGGGGACTGAAGTGACCAAGGAATGGCTCAGCATCCAGAACTGCCGTTTCATCCACTGCCGGGTGCCTGAAAGCTTTGCCCTCGCCACCAGGAACTGCGTGTTTGAAAAATGCACCTTCGGTGCTCCTGAGGAAAAACTGGCGTCAAAGTCACCGCTGAGCGCCGTCATCTATGTGCAAGACTGCACGAACGAGCCCAAGGCCGGAGCCGGACGCAGCCTGGAGGCAAAACCCGTATCCTCACTCCCAACGAAAGCCGGGGCGGCCCTTCCCCATGTGCATCAAGATGGGCGGCTGGACTTTCAAACTCCGCCGCAGTGAAGAGCGTGCAGCCCCTGCTGGCGTTGAATCAACGGAGCGCGCCGGTGCCGTTCTGCTGGAAGTAGGCGTCGCGCATGCGACGGAGCTCTTCGAGACGTGATGAGATCTCCGTCTGCTCGCGTGCTTTTTCAGCCTTCTGCTGGGTGACGAAGTGGTTGTTGCTACCGAGGGTACGCCAAGGCCCGGCGGGGACTTCGCTGACATCCACAAAACGCCAGTCGCAGCGGCCGCTGCTGGAAATGCCGAGGTAGTCGCGAACGGCGGGTGAGATGTCGAGCCCTGCGCCGCGATTGCTGGTGTTCTTGGGGCGGGCGTTGCCGAAGACGTATTCGTGGTCGTCTGTCACAAAGGGGCCGCAGTCCTCCCACTGGGCGTAGCAGACACGATTGCCGTAGCGGATGGCGATCCACTGGCCTTTGAGCACCGTTTTGCCTGAGCGAACGAAGCGCTGCTTGAACCAGGGGATGACCCTGGAAGCCTCGGGTTTGTGAGAGTCGAAATCGATCACGTCATTGTAAGGCAGGGCCACGTAGAAAGGGTTCTGCTTGGGCGTGAAACCGATGGGGGTGTAGTTGTCGCTGCGCTTGTTGGGGTCGGGATCGTCGTAGCCGCCGAAGTTCTGCATCCACTGCGTGTCCCAGGAACTTTTGTCGTTGGGAGTGGGGTTGTTTTCCGTCGGCTGCTCGCCGACCCAGAAGACCGTGGCGACGATGTCCAGCTTCCAAGGATAGCGGGCGTAGCCAAGGTGCGGCATCGAGGAAGAGCTGAAAGTCGGCAGGGCGGCGGAAATGCTGCGGGGCGGAGACGACTGCGGCCTGGAAGCGTCGGCGGGCTTGCTTTGTGCAGGCGGTGCCACAGCGCCTTTCTTTAGAGCGGCCACGGCTCCCGTGGCAGAAACCGACGAAGCGCCCTGGCCAAACGCAGAGACGGAAGTCACGAGTGACGCGACGACGACGAATGAACGAATGGAACGGTGGACTGACATGGGGGCCGATTTCGCAGAATTGTAGCAGCTTACCATGGCAAACTGCAATCTGTAATTCGCCACGCAAGACGCAGCGGTCGGTTGGGATAACTGCGCAAATGCATGGACAAAGGAAGCTGCATTGCTGTTCAATATGCCGGTCCTTGCGATGCAGAGGCCAACTTTACAAGATTGACAATCAATTCAATAACGACGCAAGGTGGAATCCTGAGGCAGGCGTGTGTCGTCCGTATTTGGGTAGTCGAGCGTGTAATGCAGCCCGCGGCTTTCGTGGCGACGGATGGCACATTCGACGATGAGGGAGGCGGTTTCGACGAGGTTGCGGAGCTCGAGGATTTCGCTGGTGACGTGATTGTTCCAGTAGAACTCCTGCACCTCACGCTTGAGGTTACGAAGTCTGGCAGCCGCACGCTGCAGACGCTTGTTGGTGCGGACGATGGAGACGTAGTCCCACATGAGACGGCGGATTTCGTCCCAGTTGTGGTAGATGACAACGAGTTCGTCATTTTCCACGACACCGCTGGTCTGCCAGGGGCGCAGTTCGTAGCTCTGCTCGGCGACTTTTCCCTGCGGGATCTTTTTGATGAGGTGTGCCACGGCGCGCTGAGCGGTGACGCAGCACTCAAGGAGTGAGTTGCTGGCCAGGCGGTTGGCGCCATGAAGTCCGGTGCACCCCACCTCACCGACGGCGCAGAGGCCCCGGATGCTGGTGGCGCCGTTCACGTCGGTGAGCACGCCACCGCACTGATAATGAGCGGCAGGCACGACAGGGATAGGCTCTTTGGTGATGTCGATGCCGACATCAAGGCAGGCCTTCTGAATGTTCGGGAAGTGACTGGCGATGAACTCCGGAGAACGGTGGCTGATGTCGAGATAGACGCAGGGGCCGCCGGTCTTTTTGATTTCGTGGTCGATGGCGCGGGCGACGATGTCGCGGGGCGCGAGTGAGCCGCGCGGATCGTAGCGGTGCATGAACTCCTGACCGTCCTTGCCAATGAGGCGGGCACCTTCACCGCGCATGGCCTCGCTGATGAGGAAGGAGCGTTTTTGCGGATGATAGAGGCAGGTCGGGTGGAACTGGATGAACTCCATGTCCGATATGGTGGCACCTGCGCGCCAGGCCATCGCAACCCCATCCCCCGTGGCAACAAGTGGATTGGTGGTGTACAGATAAACACGGCCGCAGCCGCCGGTGGCGAGAATGACGCGGTCTGAGCGGAAGGTGTGGACGTCGCCGCTGCTTTCATCGAGCACGTACAAACCGAGCACCCGGTCTTCGGAGACCAGCCCCAGCTTTGCCGTGGTGAGAATATCGATGGCGTAATGGTTTTCGTAGATCGTGATGCTGGGATGGGCACGGACCGTGGCGAGGAGCTTTTCCGTGATCTCGCGCCCGGTGGCGTCTGCCGCATGGAGCACACGACGGGCCGTATGGCCGCCCTCGCGGGTGAGATCGAACTCGAGGTGGCCGTCCACGGCCTCGCGCTGGTCAAAGTGCACGCCCCATTTCACCAGATCGGCAATGCGGGCGGGGCCTTCGCTGACGATGGTGCGCACAGCGGCCTCTTTGCACAAACCAGCCCCGGCGACGAGGGTGTCGCTGACGTGTTTTTCGATGGAGTCGTTTTCAGCCGTGACGCAGGCGATGCCGCCCTGCGCCCAGTTTGAGTTGGAGTCGAGTGCGCCACGCTTGGTGATCATGACCACCCTGCCATGCTCGGAGGCATGCAGCGCAGCCACCAACCCAGCCGCTCCGGTCCCGACGATGATAAAGTCTGCCTCAATCATGAATTTGGGTGACTCTTTCGTCGCGGAACCGGCAACTTGCAAATGTACTACCAGCTGGTGCCCAAACTCCAGCGTGTGGCGAGGTCGAGCAGGTCGGGACGCATGGGCCATTCATCGGCACGCGGCTCCTGGCCTTCGTGGCGGTGGCTGGCGCCTTTGAGGGCCATGCAACCGGTGTTGTCACCAATCTGGCGGATGGTCTCGATCTCCTCAGAGGACAGGCATTGCGCGGGCAGGGCGGCGAGATCGTCAAGCTTGCTCTCGATGGTGCGCGCGCCTTCGCCGTGCTCCTGGATGAGGGTGGGGACGACGCTCTTGACGGCGGTGTTGCCGAGGGTCCAGAGGCAGGCGAGCTGGAGCATGGAGAGGCCGTGTTTTTCGGCAATGGGGCGGACTTTTTCGAGCTTTTCGACGCCGTGCTCGATCCAGCCGCCGGGGCGATGGGTGCGATGGTCGCCGTCACGGAACTTGTGGCCGGGCTTCACGTCGTCATGGAACAAGCCGCCGTAGTCGACCACGCGGGCGAGGATGTCGACGTTGTTTTTGGCGGCAGCACCGAGGACGTGCTGGCCGGGCCAGGGCTCGAAGGGGTTCAGAATGATCATGGCCCAGTCCATGCGGTCGCCGAAGCGCTCGAAGCACTCGATCATGTCGAGGGTGAAGCCGTTGGCGGGTCCGGGGGCGATGCCGAGGCGGTCGGTGAGGCCGTCGGTTTTGAGGGCGGTGAAGGCATCCCAGACTTTTTCGCTGGTGTAGCTGATGCTGTCCGGGTTGTGAAGCATGAGAAGATCAAACTTGGAGGACTGGCAGCGCTCCAGGCTCTTCTCGGTGGCCATCTTGAGGTAGTCGTAGTACTTTTCCGGACCGCGCAGGGAGGGGTCGGTGAAACGCGGGTAGCCACGGGAACCTTGGCGGATGCCTTCGTAAATGTCGTGACCGACGATGCCGACGAGGCAGTATTCTTCACGCGGGATGCCTTTGAGCGCCTCGCCGAGCAGGGCGTCCGCACGGCCGACGCCGTAAACATCCGCCGTGACAAAGGTGCGCACGCCTTTTTCAAACGAATCGCGCATAAGCTGCATGTAATGCTCCTCGGAGAGCTGTTCTCCGTAGTGCATGAAGCGTCCGCCGCTCCAGGTGCCATAGGCTGTTCGTGTGAGATTCATAAAGGGGTCGGGTTGGGGTTTGGAAGGGGTGGATACATAACGATTCCGCCCCGTGTTTCAAACAGGGATCATAGCCGGGGCGCTGATGGCGCAGGATTTGGCAAAATCGGCAGCCTTTTAACTGGCCGCGACCTTGACCAGCAGATCCGCGATTTTTTCGGCTGAATTCTTCACCGCGAGCTTCTGGGCCGCCTTTTTCATTTCGCCGGCTTTGCGCGGGTCGTTGAAGACGCTGCGCACGGCATCGGCCAAGGTGTCGGCGTTCAGATCGCTCTCAGGCATGAGCATGGCAGCACCCGCCTTGTCGAAGATTTCAGCGTTGCGGGTCTGATGATCCTCTGCGGCGTGAGGATAGGGTACCAGCAGGCTGGGCACGCCGAAGTAGGCGAGCTCTGACATGGAGGAGGCCCCTGAGCGTGCGATGGCGAGATCCGCCACACGATAGGCGAGATCCATGCGGTGGCAGAAGGCGGCCACATGTTGCTTGAGCATGGGGATCTTGGCGTAAACGTTGCGGACCTCCTCGTAGTCGGTGGGGCCGGCAATGTGGAGGACCTGGATGCCCATTTTTTCAAACTGCTCCAGAGCCATGCCGACGGCGCGGTTCACACCGCGCGCGCCCTGGCTGCCGCCCATGACGAGGAGGGTGCGCTTGTCCTTGTCGAGCTTGAAGAAAGCATGCGGGTCATCGGTGTTTTGCTTGCGCATGCTGCTGCGGACAGGGGTGCCGACGACGCGGACGTCCCCATGCTTGGGGAAGTGATCCTTGCAGGCGTCGAGGCCGCAAAGAACGATGTCGCTGTAGCGTGCGTTGAGGCGGTTCGCCTTGCCGGGGATGGCGTTGCTTTCGTGAATCAGCGTGTGGCAGCCCTCTTTGCGCCCGGCGTACAACGGTGCAAAAGAGGTGAACCCCCCCATGCCGAGCACCACATCCACATCGTGATCGGCGATGATCTTGCGGCAGGCCTTGGTGCCTTGCCAGAGACCTTTGAGGAAGCCAAACATTTTGGGCGACCAGGGTTTCGGCATGGCGAGAAAAGGCATCTTTTCGAACCGCAGATCCGGGTGCCCGGAGGCGGCCAGAGTGTCGATCTTCTTTTCGCTGATCAGGAGAGTTACGTCGTGACCACGGGAGGCGAGAACCTCACCGACGGCAATGCCAGGGAACAAATGCCCCCCGGTGCCACCGCACGCAATAAGCGCGTGGATGGACTTCGAATTTTTCTGTTTCACTCAATTTCAAAAGGCTAAAGCTGTGGGGTCCAGCGGCGCTTTCTGCGGATCACGGGAAGCTGATCCCAGGTCAGATGGACGCCCTGGCGGTGGATGTTGATCAGGATGCCAACCGCGACCATCGCGGCGACGAGACTGGACCCTCCGTAACTTACGAAGGGCAGTGGCAATCCCTTGTTTGGCAGCAAAGCAGTAGTCACGCCCATGTTCAAGAGCGCTTCCATTCCCAGCAAAAAAGTCAGTCCGGCCCCCAAAAGTTTGCCAAACCGGTTTGGCGCATAGGCCGAAACGACCATTCCCGCCATCACCAGCACGGCAAAGGCCAGGACGACTGCGGCAGTGCCGCGCAGCCCCAGTTCCTCCCCAACCATGGGGAAAATGAAGTCGGTGTGGGCTTCAGGCAGGTAGGAAAGCTTCATGCGCCCTTCCCCGAGGCCACGCCCTTCCAGCCCACCGGAGCCAAAGGCCAGCTTGGAAACCCACTGCTGCAAACCGAGGTCTTCCTTGTGGTTTTCGAGATCGAAGGTGACCATGACGCGCTCAAAGCGGTTTGGCAGGAACTTGATGCCCGCAGCGAGACCGCCCCCGCAAAGGACGACGATGATGGCCAGGTAGCGCATTTTGGTACCCGCCACAAACATGACCCCCAGACCGACCGTCGAAGCGAGGAGAGCGCTGCCGAGGTCAAATTCGCAGCCGATGAGGGCGACGATGCCCAGGAGGATGAGGCCCGGCAGGACAAAACCACGCAGGAAAGTGCGAGTCAGAGCCTGATGGGTGCCAAACCAGCCTGCCAGAGCGATGATGAGGGCGATCTTGGCAAATTCGGACGGCTGCACACGCACTCCGCCCACGCCCAAGGCCTGCAGACCGATCCAGCGCCTGGAACCGTTGATTTTGACCCCGATCATGGGAACGTAGCAGAGGGCCAGCAGCACGGCGGCGGCGACCAAGATGTGCCAGCGCCAGCGCATCCAGACGTTGTAGTCCACGACGGCCATGATGACGCATACCACGGTTGCGGCCGCCAGCCAGCCAAGCTGGCGCCACAGGGTCACATAATCCTCCCCACCTTCATGCGCGACCTGAAACGTCGTACTCGCAAGCATGGTGATGCCCAGCGCGACCAGTGAGAGCGCAGCAAGGATGAAGAGGAGGATGGAATATTTGGCCATGTCCGCCGGAAACGGGCGTTTACTTTGCCGGGATCACCAGCTTCATCCCATCGCGCATGGCGTTGGGGTTTTTGATGTTGTTCGCCTTCTGAATGGCTGCAACCGAGACGCCATACTTCGTGGAGAGGCGATAGAGCGTCTCGCCGGACTTGAGCGTGTGCGTGCGTGCGGCTGATGCCTTGGGCACGGTTTTGGGCGGGGAGTCCGCCGCCACTTTTTTGGCAGGCTCCGCCTTTTCCTTTTTCGCCGCCGGAGGTGCCTCCGCAATCTTCTTGAGCATCTGGGTTGGGGGGGGCACGGGAGTCGGCCTCACGAGCGGCCTGGCTTCTGCCTTGGCCACGGGCTTCGGCTCATCCCTGTCCCGGGGGCGGACGGCCTCAGGCTTGCCCGACTCCACCGGCGGTGCGTTTTCCTGCAGCAGTGAAACGACATTGGGCTTGGAAGGAGGCGGGAGCGCGGCGCTGACAGGCGGCGCGGAAACGGTGGCCGGTGTGTCTGCCGCAGCGACCAGCGAAGTTGTTGCGGGAGGGGCTTCGTTCAAGGCCACGAGGGAGATGGGCTCCATGGTGGCGGCAGACAGGCTGGCCGGTGCTTCGGAGGGTTTCACAGCCTCACTGGGAACCTTGGTGGCCGGTGGCTGGTCTCTGACCACAGGCAGGGCCTTGGGCGCGTCTTCTGTGACGGCCATGGGCTTCAACGTTTTGGGGTTTACGGGAATGGCGCTCGGAACGGCCTGCTTGGGCACACGCAGCATGGTCCCCGGACCGATCTGCAGACCTTTGTCGATCATATTGAGACGGGTGATCTCCGCCTCGGTGGAGCCAAATTTGGCAGCGATGGACTTGATGGAGTCCCCGGAGCGCATCTCATAGTTGTCAAACTGCTCGGTGTCCGCCGCCGCCCGTGCCTGGGCGGTAATGACTTCGGGTGAAGTCACCGGCAGCCCATTGCCGGTGCTCAGAGCACGTGCGGCCTGGGTGACTGTCTGCTGCGGTTTTTCGTCGTCCCCCATGAAATCATAGATGATGATGCCGCCAATGAGGACGACATGGATCAGCAGCATGACGACAAACATGCGCGCCATGCCTGAGTTTGGCTCATGCTGGTTCCACTCACCTTCCTCCGTGACGAGCGCGACACGGTGGCGATGCCGTTCACCATCCATGAGGTTGAGCAGCAGCTTGGTTTCTTTGGTCTTGGATTTCATCTTCATAGGACCTGGGGTGAAATTGTCGGAATCTGGAGTCTAAAAATTCAATGGAGCGCGTTCACAGCATCGCGGAAAACATCGCCGCGCTGGGCGTAACCTGTGAACATGTCGAAAGAGGAGGTGCCGGGGCTGAGGATGATGGCATCTCCAGCCTGCGAAACTTCGGTGGCCCGAAGCACGGCATCTGCCATGTCTGAGGCGCACTGGCATGGCAGCAGATCACCGAAGGTCTGCTGAAGCTGGGAAGCGATCTCTCCGATGAACACCATGGCACGGACCTGGCCGTTGAGCCCGGAACGCAGGGGGGTGTAATCGAGCTCCTTGTCCTTGCCACCGGCGATCAGCACGATGGGGCGCTCCTGGGAGCGGAGGCAGGCCTCGAGCGCGTGCAGGTTGGTGGCCTTTGAGTCATTGATGTATTCGCGGTCCCGGAGGGTGCGCACCAGCTCACAGCGGTGCCTTGGAGGGTCGTAGCTCTCCATGGCTTTCAGCATGCTGGAGAACTGCAGACCGAAGACCTGCCCGGTCATCAGTGCGGCGAGGACGTTTTCCATGTTGTGCCTGCCACGCAGCTTGAGCCCGCCAGCGCTGCCGATTTCGGCACCGTGATGGTAAAATTTGCCGTCGCCGTAGGTGAAGTCTGCCTCTGCTCCGTAGGCGGAGAAGGTCCGGCGCTGCGCCGCCCCAGAGGACACGCTCTCCCCTGCACGCACGATGGCCACATCCTCAGCCGTGACGTTTTCAAAAACACGTGCCTTAGCGGCAAAGTAGGACGCCATGTCCGGGTAGCGGTCCAGATGGTCCGGCGCAAAGTTAAGCCAAAGACTTGCCCGCGCACGAAAGTCGCGAATGGTTTCGAGCTGGAAGCTGCTGATCTCAAGCGCGAGCACATCATAACGTACGCCGCTGGCGACGACTTCACTCAAGGACATGCCGTGATTGCCGCAAGGAAGTGATTTCATGCCGCAGCCGTTGAAGAGAGTGGCGATGAGCTCCGTGCAGGTGCTTTTGCCGTTCGTGCCTGTGATGGCTGCCAGCGGCATGTCTGTCAGATGGAAAGCGAACTCGGTCTCACCGACCAGGGGAACGCCGGCATCGGTGAATTTTTTTGGCAGCGGCCAGTGTTCATCCAACCCGGGGCTGATGATGACCTGCTGAAACTCGCCGGGCCTGACGACCAAGTCGCGCGCAGGCTGGCCGAGCACGCAGCGGAAATCCTCGACGGGCTTCGCCTTGTCCCCCTCATCAAAGATGGTCACCTCCGCGCCATGCAGGCGCGCCAGACGCGCGGCACCGAGGCCGCTGCGACCGGCGCCGAGAATGGCGAAATGCTGTGAGGCGAAGCGCATGAGGATTTAGCGGAGCTTGAGAGTGGCGAGACCGAGCATGGCAAAGAACAGGGAGAGCACCCAGAAGCGGACAATGACCTGGTTTTCGTGCCAGCCGCCGAGCTCAAAGTGGTGGTGGATCGGAGCCATGCGGAAGATGCGCTTGCCACGCTTTTTGAAGCTCCAGACCTGCAGAATGACGCTCATGGCCTCCATGACAAAGACACCGCCGACGAGAGCGAGCACGATCTCCTGCTTGCAGCCGATGGCCAGCGCAGCGATGCAGCCGCCGAGAGCGAGAGAGCCGGTGTCTCCCATGAACATCTTGGCAGGGTGTGCATTGAACCAGAGAAAGCCGAGGCAGGCACCAGCCATGGCCATGGCAACGATGGGCAGCTCGTTGGCCAGGCTGTTGTGGGCGACACCGAGGTATTCGGAGTATTTCGCGTTGCCGCAGACGTAGCCAAATGCGGCATAGGCCAGCGAGGTGGTGATGGAGCAGCCTGTGGCGAGGCCGTCCAGACCGTCGGTGAGATTCACCGCATTCGAAGCACCGACAATGATCAGCGCGAACAAAGCGACGGCAAAAAACTGCATGTCAGAGATGACCGCGTCCTTCACAAATGGAATGTAGAGGGCACGGAGAGTGATGCCGTTGTCCCCTGGCACAGCATAGGCAAAAAGCAGGCCCGCCACGATGGCCACCGATGTCTGCCAGATGAGCTTGGTGCGGGCGCTGACGCCCTTGGAGTTCTTTTTGCTGATTTTCAGGTAATCGTCACGGAAGCCCAGGGCGCCGAGGCCGATGGTGGTGAAAAGCACCGTCCACACCATGATGTTGTCCCACTTCGCCCAGAGCAGAGTGGAGAGAACGATGGCCGAAAGGATGAGAATGCCGCCCATGGTGGGGGTGCCGGCCTTCTTGCCATGGAGCTCATGAAGCTTGTGGACTTCCTCGGCGGTGCGGATCGGCTGGCCGATTTTCAGGGAGATCAGCTTGCGGATGAGGCGGTCGCCATACATGAGCGAAAACGCAAAGGCTGTGACTGCGGCGCCACCGGCGCGGAAGGTGTGGTACTTGAAGAGGTTGAGAATCTTGTACAGAGCTGCGTCATCGCTGATCCATTGATGAGCGGTGAGCCATTCCCTGAGTTCGTAAAGCCAGTACATCATGAAGCGGAAAAATGCGTGAGAACTTGTTCCATGCGCGCGGAGCGGCTGCCTTTGAGCAGGACCACGTCTCCCGCGCGCAGCCATTCGCGGAGCCGTGCGGCACAGGAGGCATGATCGGGGAAATGTTCGGAGGGCACGGCCTTCGAGGCTTCCGTGATCCATGCGGCTTCGCTGCCGCCAACGCTGAAGACTGCGTCGAGCTTGAGCGCTCCGGCAAACTCGCCCACCCGGCGATGTTCGGTTTCAGCGATCGGGCCCAGCTCGCCCATGCGACCGAGCACTGCCACGCGGCGGCAGCCGGACACGCCCAGGGTGCTGAGGGTGCGCAAGCCGGCGATCATGCTGTCCGGGTTCGCATTGTAGGAGTCATCAATGAAATGGATGCCGCGAAGCACCTTGGGCTCCACGCGGCCTCCGGTGAGCCTGGCCTGGTTCAGCGCATCGGCGATGTCTGCCGGCGCAATGCCCTGCCTCCAGCCCATGCAGGCGGCCAGCGCGGCATTGCCGACCATGTGCTCTCCGAGAATGGGCAGGCGTGTTTCGACTTTTTCGCCGGCAAAGTCGAGGGTGAATGTGGTGCCCGTGGCATCTGCGCGGAGACCGGAGGCAGCCACGTCACCGCAGCCGACACCCGCCGTCGACACACTGGCCTGGCAGTGGCGGGCGATGAGCGGAGTGTATTTGTCATTGGCATTGAGCACGACCACGCCACCGGGGCGCACGTTTGCCGCCAACGTGCCCTTCTCCCAGGCAATTGCATCCTGGGTGCCCATGTATTCGATGTGAGCCATGCCGACATTGGTAATGATGCCGGCGTCTGGCCTGGCGATGTCGGTGAGCACTTTGATCTCTCCCGGATGGTTCATGCCCATTTCGGTGACGCAGCACTGATCTCCTTCACGCAGGGAGAGCAGCGTCAGCGGCAGGCCGATGTGGTTGTTCAGATTTCCCAGAGTGGCGCGCGTCTGGCACTTGCGTGCCATGATGACTGCCGTGAGGTCTTTGGTGGAAGTTTTGCCGTTGCTGCCCGTCAGGCCGATGATGAGCGGGGCGTGGTGCTCACGATAACCGCGCGCCATGCTCTGCAGCGCGAGAAGGGTGTCCCCCACCTCGATGACAGCACAGGGAAGAGCACCCCAGGCAGGATTGATTTTGCTGACAACGACGGCAGCAGCCCCCGCCGCAGCCACCTGGGGGATGAAATCATGGGCGTCGAATTTGTCCCCCACCAGCGCCACGAACACCTCCCCGGCGGTGATTTTGCGCGAATCTGTGTTCACGTCAGTCACCAGGCGCGTGCCATCGCCGCGCAGGGTGCCTGCGGCGAATCGGGCAAGAGTCTGGAGTGAGACGGGAATCATCGGTTGAATCGGTCAGGTCGATCTGGTCGGTCAGGGGGGCGGTCAAACCCGCCGCGCATGGCTTCGCGTTCAGCAGCTTTTTCTTCGCGCTCAGCCGCGCGTTCAGCCTTGAGCTGATGGAGGATGGCACGGGCGATTTTGCGGTCATCGAAAGGATGCTTTTTGCCCTGAATGTCCTGATAGTCCTCATGTCCCTTGCCAGCGATGAGGACGAGATCGCCCTCCCGGGCGTTTTGGAGAGCGGTCAGGATGGCCTCGCGACGGTCCGCGATGATGGCCTGCTTTTGCGGGCGGGCAAAACCAGCCTTGGCATCATTCAAAATCTGCTGGGGATCTTCGGTGCGAGGATTGTCGGAGGTGAGGACGCAGATGTCACTGCCGGCCTCTGCTGCGGCAGCCATCTTCGGACGCTTGGAGCGATCCCGGTCCCCCCCGCAGCCAAAGACGGTGATGAGGCGGCGTGGACGCAGCGCACGCGCGGTGCGCAGGGCGTTTTCCAAACCGTCCGGCGTGTGTGCGTAGTCGACGAAGACCTGGAAGCGGGAGTTTTCGGACACGCGCTCCATGCGTCCCGGCACCTGGGGGGCGTTCTGGAGGCTTCTGATGGCCTCCCGAAAGTTCAAGCCGACGGCCTGAGCCGCCGCGAGGGCGCCGAGGGCGTTGTAAACGTTGAAGTCGCCAATGAGCGGCAGGCGTACGAGGAAGCTGCGCCCGCGTGCCTCCAGCTCAAACGTGGTACCGGTGAAGTCGTAGCGCACGTTGATGGCGCGGAACTCACAGCCAACGCCGAAACCAAAGCGGACGACGCGGCCGGTGTGCTCAAAACGCTGCACGAGCTTGCGCCCCCAGGCGTCATCTCCGTTGATGATGAGGGCGGAGCGTGGAGACGAGTCGGCGGTGATCTGGAACAGGCGCACCTTGGCCTCGAAGTATTTCTCCATCGTGCCGTGGTAGTCGAGGTGGTCCTGGGTGAGATTGGTGAAGATGGCGGCGGCAAAAGGCAGGCCAAAGACGCGATCCTGATCCAGCGCATGCGAGGACACCTCCATGGCACAGGCACGGCAGCCGTTGTCCCTCATGCTGGCCAGGAGGCCCTGGATTTCGAGGGATTCAGGCGTGGTGTGCGTGGCGGGGACGTGCTCGCCGCCACCGAGATCGTAAAAGATGGTGCCCAGAAGGCCGCTGCGCATCTGGGCGGAATTGAACAGATGGTGGAGAAGGAAAGCGGTGGTGGTCTTGCCGTTGGTGCCGGTGACGCCGGCAATGGTCAGCGCCTTGGCCGGGTGGCCGTAAAGGGCTGCCGCAGCCTGGGCCAGCGCGATGCGGGAGTGGCGCACATGCACCCACGGCACGGCGCAGTCCTCTGCCGGGGCCTGCTCGGAAATGATTGCGGCAGCACCGAGTTCGACCGCCTTGCCAATGTAAGCATTCCCATCTGCATGCGTGCCACGAATGGCGACGAACGCGATGCCGGGGCCGACGAGACGGGAGTCGTAGGCAAAGCCTGTGATCTCGGTGTCGAGGCTGCCGGAAACAGCGGGCTTGTCGAGATGGGGAATGAAGTCACGCAGTTTCATTGTACGCCTCCTTTCACCGCCACTTTGAGAGGGCGCTCATTGCGAATGGCCAGGTGGTCGAGTGTCTCGCGAACCACTTCGGAGAAAATGGGGGCGGCGATGCGCCCCCCACGGACCATGGCAGAACTTTCGGCTTTGGGGTCGTCCAGCATCACGAGACAGACAAGCTTGGGGTTGTCGATAGGGGCCATGCCAATGAAAGAGGTGAGGTAAGTGCCGTCGATGTAGCGTTTCTTTTCCGGGTCGTAACGGCGGGTGGTGCCGGTTTTGCCTCCGACCCGGACTTCGGGCAGCGCGGCCCGCTTGCCGGTGCCTTCCGTGACGACGCCTTCGAGGAAATCGCGCAGTGAGGCGGCGGTTTTGGCCGTGCACACCTGCCAGACAGGCTGCGGCGGCATGACTTCGGTTTCGCCATTCGGTTTGACGATCCGGTCGATAAGGCGGGGCTTCATGAGCACACCGCCGTTGGCAATGGCTCCGTAGGCCATGCACATCTGCAGCGGGGTGACGTTGACTTCATATCCAATAGGCATGCGTGAATAGGTGGTGTTGCTCCATTTGCCGGTATTGAAACGGCCGGCTTCTTCGCCGACGAGACCGATTCCGGTGGGAGCTCCAAAACCAAACCTTGTGGCATAGTCGAGCATCATGTCCTGTCCAACACGTTTGCTGATTTTGTACATCCCAATGTTGCTGGAGTGGACCAGCACGCCCTTGACAGTCTGCATGCCGAGGGGCTCATCGTCGCTGAGCTTCACTTTGCGCACCGGATCTTCGTAATACATGTTGCCGCAGTCGATCATCTCACCGGGGGTGACTTTGCGGTTGTCCAGGGCCGCCGCCAGGGTGACGACCTTGAAGATGGAGCCTGGCTCGTAGGCGCCTGCGATGGCGTAGTTGGTCCAGGTGCTGTCATCGGGGTTGCTCGCATCGCGGTGCGGACGGGCTGCCATGGCAAGGATGGTGCCGGTGGAGGGTTCGGTGACGACGATGACGGCCCGGCGGGCGTTGTTAGCCTTCCAGGCACGCTCACAAATGGCCTCGACATTGTCCTGCAGCTGCATATCGATGGTCAGATGAGCGTCGCTACCATGCTGCGGCTCAATGACTTGACTGCGATATGAAGGGAGTTCGTGACCGGACTTGTCGCGCTCGATCAGCTGCTCTCCGGGAATGCCCGTGAGCCGGGCATCCATGAGTTTTTCGACCCCCCAGCGGCCTCTGTTGTTGCTGTCTGTGATGCCGAGAACGAGTGAGAGGCGGTCCTGGGCCGGAAAACGGCGTGCCACTGTGGGACGCATGTAGATGCCAAAGATGTGGCGGTCCTTGAAAAGCTCGCTCCACTGCTTGGCGGTGTCTTCATCCACCTGTTTGGCGAGAACGATTTCGGGTTTGTCCGAGGCGAGCTGGCTGCGGATTTCCTGCTCGGACTGGGGCAGAATGCCCGCCAGCACCTTGGCCACATGGTCGTGATAGGCGGCCAGGGTGCCTGCATCATCCAGCTGTTCGCGCAGAGCGAGCGCCTTCACACCCCGGATGGCGGCGAGGTGGTGGCGAACGGTGACCACCTCCCGCAGATGCGTGCGGTCGGTGTAGAGCTCGCGAACGTCTTCGTCATGCGCGAGGTACTCCCCGCTCAGGTCTTTGATGGCTCCGCGGTGCGCTGGCAGTACGATATGCCGCTGGTATTTGCGCGCTGCGAGCTGGGTCAGGCGCGGCGACTCCTTAATCTGAATGACTGCGAGGCGCCACGTCACGAGTGAAAAGCCCGCCAGCAGCACAAACAGCAGCAGCAGCATGCGGCGGCAGACCGGACGATCCCGGCGTAGCTGGATTTGATTGGGCAGGGGCTGACTCACGGGGCCTTGGACGTGATTTGAGCGACAGAGGGGTCCGCAGCGGGTGCAGCGGCTTTCGCCGGCTGTTCAGGCAGCGGTTTGAGCAGAAGAATGCTTTGCTTCGTGATGGGACGCAGCAGCGTGCCTGCGCTGGTGAGGCGCGGCTGAACGCGGTCGCGTGTGAGCATCGTTTCAATACGGTTGTTCAGCGCCAGGATTTCAGCGTTGAGCAGGCGCATTTCGGCTTCGACCTTGCGCTGCTCCTCGCCCAGTGCACGCACGCGGTTTTTGCTCACGACGATGCCAAGGCCGACCAGCGCGAGCGATGCCACCACGATCAGGATCGCCGTGATCGTGGAAAGGCCGAGGCTGTTGCGGTAGCGGTTGCGTGGGCGGGGTTTCATGCAGGGAGGCGTTCGGCGACGCGCAGCACCGCGCTGCGTGCGCGTGGGTTCAGCTCGATTTCCTGCGGGGTCGCCTGGATGGGCTTCCGCGTGATCAGTTTGAGGACACAGTCCGGGTTTTTGCGGGCTTCGGGCCATTCCGGGCGGTCGATGAAGGGGGCCGAGAGGTGCTGGAGCGTCTGTTTGACAATGCGGTCTTCCAGCGAGTGGAAGGAGATGACCGCAAGCCTGCCGCCGGGCTTGAGCCAGCGCGGAGCCGCCGCAAGGAAGTCGTGCAAAGCGGCGAGTTCGTCATTCACGGCGATGCGCAGGGCCTGAAACACCAGTGTGGCGGGGTGGCGTTTGCCACGCTTGGGCGAGGCGGATGCGACGATGTCTGCAAGCTGGAGAGTGGTGCGGATGGGGCCTGATGTGCGGGCCTTGAGAATGGCCCGTGCGATGCGACGTGCATTGTTCTCTTCGCCGTACTCAAAAAAGATGCGGACGAGTTCCGCCTCATCTTCGGTGTTCACGATGTCTGCGGCGGTGCGGGAGGACTCAGTGTCCATGCGCAGATCCAGGGGACCGTCTCGCATAAAAGAGAATCCACGGGCGGCATCATCGAGCTGATGGCTCGATACGCCGATGTCCACCAGCATGCCATCAAAGCCGGACACGCCGGTTTCTTCAACGATCTGAGGGAAGTTGCGAAAGTTACCGCGCAGAGCACAGAACTGGGCGGCAAAGGGCTTCAGGCGCTCTGAGGCGTGTTTCAGGGCGTTGAGGTCCTGATCCATGGCCACCACCCGCGATCCATGCTGGAGCAAAGCTTCGGTATGTCCGCCACCGCCCAGTGTACCGTCGAAAAAAAGCTTACCTGGAGCAGGTTCCAGCATGGCTACGACTTCGGCCAGCAGCACGGGGGCATGGTAGAAGGGCAGATTTCGCACTGCGGCCTCAGGTGGTGGCGGCTCCGATGAACCCATCCCCCCTCCTGCGCCCTGCCGTGTAACCAAAGTACCGCGCCCCCAGGGCATCATATCGTCCATGGCGTCTGTAGCACCGAACCAAGCCCACCCGCCGACTTGAGAAAATTCAATCAGTCTAGAAATCCCAGCCAACCATTTCCTCACGAACGACAGCTCCCACCGAACTGGCCGAGGGGAGAGTCGCGACAATGGGAAACCGATTGTTGAGAGCGCGTTCATCAAAGAAACGGAATTGCAGAGCTGTCGGATGTTTGAAAATGACAGAAAAGCCGTAAACCTAAAATTCTAACCAGTCCTTATAATCGACAGACCTTGTTCTTGGCAATCGTCTATTTTCAGAATTTTCACCCTCATATAGAATTACTTGAATACTGTTCATTCGATCAACCAGAGGTTTTAGAGATACCCTCAAACCGGATCTGCGGTAAACCGCTGCTAGAACACACCCCGCTTCTATTCCTCTAAAGCTCACCATTCATCTACTGGCAGCGGCTGGGCATGCCTAGAGTCGGCCATTACTTTTTTCGACATCTTAATATTTGCGCCTCCATCCCAAGAGGAATCTCGACAGGAGGGAGGGAGTATTGCTAGCCTCGCGGAAATTGAAACAATTCTGCACCATTTGACACCATGGCTAAAAAATCAGCTCCCAAGAAGGCTTCTGCGAAAAAGCCCGCTGCCTCTCAAAAGTCGGCCATGGCCAAAAAGAAACCTGCACCGGTGAAGAAAGCCACAGCCGCCAACAACAAGAAGGCGGGTGCCGTGAAACCCAAGGCAGCAGCAAAGCCTGTGGCCCCTGCGAAAAAAGCCGAGCCTGCGCCTGTTTTGAAGCCTGTCTTTGAAGCGCCTGATCCCAAACCGACCGCCCCAGCCACCGCCGCAGCAACGAAGGTGGTGATGAAAACGGGGGCGGGTGGTGCCACGGCACTCACCATTGCCGCCCAGGCGTCTGCTGGAGCGGCTGCGAACGGCAACACGCATCCTGCGAACATCCTGGTGCTCGTCAGCAGCAGCGGCTGGCCTGTCACGGACCTGACCAAAGACCACTTTACGCTGATGGAGTACTTTGAAGTGCCCGGCCAGCAGGCACCTTTCAGCAACAACATCACTTCATTCCGCAATGTAGGCACCGGGGCGTATCTGCTCCAGGTAAAGCCGATCAATGGTGCCCCATGGCGCAGCGGCCATCACCTGGCGCAGATCCTGGTCTCCTCTGCTGACGACCGCCAGGGGCAGGGGGCGGTCAAGCTGATCATCCGCTGATTCAGCGCTTTGGTGATTCACTATCGACAGACCAAGCGGCTCCGCTAGCATGCGCGGCATGAACCGCCGTAACTTCCTCACGCAATCTCTCGCCGCCACCGCAGCCGCTTCGTTTTCCCAGGCTGCCACAGGTGCCAAACTCGCCCTGGGCCTGGATCACTTTGCGGTGAGGGCGACCGGATGGAAAGCGGCACAGTTCATCGACTACGCCGCTTCATTGAAGCTCGACACCATGTTCATCTCGGAACTGCATGTGTTTGAAAATTTCGAAGAGGCCTACCTGAAAAGCCTCAAGGAGCAGGCCGACCGTGCTGGGCTGAAACTGTATGTGGGCACCGGCTGCGTCTGCAAAACTTCCAACCGGTGGAAGGACACTTACGGAACGGCGGAGGAGCACCTGGAGCTGACCATTCGCATTGCCAAGGCGCTTGGCTCCCCCGTCGCACGCTGCTACCTCGGTGATCAGAAAGACCGCAGCGGCGATGGTGGCATCCAGAAGCACATCGAATCACTGGTCAATACCATCAAGGCCTGCCAGTCCAAAGCCGAAGGCGAAGGCATCAAGATTGCCGTCGAAAATCACGCGGGAGACATGCAGTCCCACGAACTGAAGGCGCTCATCGAGGCTGCGGGCAAAGGCTACGTGGGTGCGAACATTGATCCCGGCAACGCCGTGTGGGCGCTGGAGGAACCGATGATGCATCTCGAAGTCCTCGGCCCGCTCACGATCTGCAGCAGTGTGCGCGACAGCATGCTGTGGGAAGATGAAAACGGCGCGATGGTGCAGTGGACCGCCATCGGTGAGGGACTGGTGGACTACAAGGCATACGCCAAGCGATTTGCCGAGCTGGCCCCCGGCGTGCCGCTGCAGGTGGAGACCATCTCCGGTTTCGCCCGTCCGTTTGCATGGAAGAAGGACGAGTTCTGGAACATCTTCCCGAACCACCGAGACACCCCCATGTTCAAGGCCTGGCTCGACATGGCCAAACGGGGCAGGAAGATCGACAGCTTCAAAGCGCACGAGGGCCCCGGCAAGAAAGACGCCGAAATCGCCTACCAAAAAGGCGAGGCTGAGCGCAGCTTTGACTGGCTGCGCGCCAACGTGTGAGAACGACGGGAGTCATCCCGTGCCGTCAGCAAATCACACTGGAGAGCAACAGCCTGCTTGCGCAATGCGGCAATGGCTGCATACATGCGCTCCGCAAACGCGTGGATAGCTCAGTGGTAGAGCGGCTCGTTTACACCGAGTTGGTCGGGGGTTCGAATCCCTCTCCGCGCACCATCCTGCCGGATGTTCATTGGGGAGAAGTGACGTACATCCACTTCCGGGCCTCCATGCCGCTGGCCAGCTCTTTCACGCGGATCTCCCAGGAGCCAGGATCTTCATTTGGCGCGAGGTTCAGGCTGATGTCAATGATACCGTTTTCTGCGGCGTAATACCCGCTGCCTTCGGCGGATTTTCCAGTCGCATCCCGGATGTCCACGCGGACTGGGATCACCGCCTTTGTCGGTGCGTCCTGGGTGGTGGTGATGCTGAGGGCGATCTTTGCGCTGTTTCCCGCCACGGCTTTCTCAGGAACATCAAGCTTCATGCCAAGCAGGGGCTTTGGAAGCACCATGAAGATGCGGCCATCACAGGGCCCAAGGTCGACCGGCCAGCTCATCAAGCCATCGGCACCGCGCTTTGGCACGATGAACTGCGTGCCTGTGAGCTCATACACGTTCGCCGATTCGGCTTTCAAACCCACCGTGCCGCTGGAGGGCAGCCCGTTTTCCATCACGAGACCATGTTGCCCGACGTAGCTGCCGTATTCGCGTCTGTCATTGACAACAAACAGGTAGGTGGCATCGCCAAATTTTCGTGTGCGGACGATGATCTCAGGGTTGTCGCATGTGGCTTTTTGCGGCAGCGCGAAGCCGCCCACGGCCCGCGCCATGTCGAGAACTTTGGCCTTGTCTTCGGCAGCTTTTTTCTGGCGCTTGAAGCTTGGCAGCACAAAGTCGGCCTTGAGCGCGGGGCAGAGGAACTCATCGGCCACAATTTTGCCGCCCTTCTTCTGCCAGTCCTGAATGCGTGCCACCAGAGATTTTGTGAGCACATCGCAGAAAGGCATCACCAGAACCTTGCGGCCGCTCAGTCCGTTTTTGAGCAAGGTTTCCTCATAGAGAATGTCTGTCTGCACATGCGCATGCTGCAGGGCCAGCCAAACATCTGCGGCCCAGTCTGTGTTGCTGCCATAGCCGCCACGATGCGCAAACATCTGCGAGGTGAAGCTTTCGAGGAAAGCGACTTCACTGCGCTCATCTGGAACGGCCATGAGCGCCGGCCCCAGAGGCTCGATGACATCGTGCAGCAGCTGTTTGAGCACCGGTGCGGTGTTTGGGTTTGTGAAGCGATACCCGCCCGGACTGTCTGTGGGTACCAGAGACTGCCAGCCGTGGTACATGATGCCCTGAACGGGCCGTGAGATCTTGGTCCAAAGCGCCTCCTTCAAATGCATGGGAGCGATGGTGATGTAGGCCGCATCAGGATCATGATCCTGCCATGCCACAACCTCTCCGGGGGGCTTGCTGCTGATGGGAGCTGTCTGTGAGCGATACCAGATCAGCTGTGTCATTTTCATCACCCGCTGATTTCTGCCCGTGGCTGCGCTCATGGCAAAAAGCTGATCGGCGCACATGCCAATCTTTTGCGGATCAGGGTAGGTGTAGGTCCAGTGGGAGATCACATCCACGCCCCCACCTGCCCCGCTGATGCTGGGCTGCCGCACGGCGGGATCAAAAAAGGTCCAGACACGGCTGCTCTTCACACCTTTGTGCAACGAGGTGTGAAGGCCGTTCCAGCCATCCCCAACCGTCCAGAACCAACGCAGGTATTTTAGGATGGGATGATCATCTGCGATGACCCGGTCTGCCGGAAAGTCCTTCATCTTGGTCCAGTCCACGCCCCACTTGGCCGTCACCTCGGCCGGGATGTCTGTACCGGCAAATTTTTTGTAGGCCTCCACATCCACGGCATTAAAGCTCACCTGGGTGCTGTCGCGGACTTCGGTGTCAATCAGCGCGGTGGTGAAGGCAGGATGGTCGCCATAGGCCTTGGCCATGCTCATGCCCACCACCTGGAAGAAGGAGGAGAAGTCTGGCAACGAGGCGCAGATGTCCTGACGTGCGTAGGGTTTGCCATCGCGGCCCACGCGGAGGTTTTTATCCTCCTTTTCCAATGTGGAGCCAGGGGACAGGCTGGCGATGACTTCAAGGCCGCTGGCAAGCGCCTGGTCAAGCATGGCACGGTTCTTCGAGATCACCTCCGGCTTGGCCGGAGGCACAATCTTTTTCTGGTGCCACATTTCACCATAGTCAGCCCCGAGGCCGATGAAATGTGTGAAGCCGAGATCTTTCAGGCGGGCCAGCTCATCGCCTCCCGCACCCCACATGATCACGGGCATGCGCTGAGGCGTGCGCGGCACCAGCCTGAGCGAGGTGGACTGCTCTGTGGCATATGCGCCGGTTTCAAAACGTGCCCGCAGTTCATACTCGTCCGCCTTGAGGGCAGTGTTGAAGGCGTACCTGGCGGTGAAGCTTTTTCCGGCCGCGAGATCTGGCACGATGAAATCCTCCGTCCTGCCACCGAGGCTGACTCTGAGCTTTGCTGCTTTCAGCGCCTCACGCTGCAGATTGGTGCAGACAATTTCCAGAGGTTTCGCCGTTTCCATGCGACGCCATACATGGCGGTCTGACACGATTTGCATCGAAACACGTTCGAAGCTGAGCACGCCGTTGCAAATGCGCACCTCGTCGATCAAACCGGGAAATCCGCCATAATTGCTGCCCAGCCGGTCTCCGATGCTGAGCGGCTTGGTGCCGGGAGTCACGGCGCCATATCCGGCCATCGTGGCACCGCCGGCCGCGATACCGTTGCGGTAAAAGCGCCCCTCCCCTGCTCCGTCATAGGTGAATGCCACATGCTGCCACGCATCAGGCTCCAGCTTGAAGGGCAGGGAGTAGATCGTCTTTGACTCCGCGCCGAAGCCAAGTGAAACCCACATGCGCCGCAGGCCGCCTTTATCAGCATCGCCGATCTGCCACTGGTAGTCCGTGTGGCCGACGTATTTTTTGTCGAGCAGGAAACAGCGCAGCTTTGGCTCGAATGAGGCCTTGGGTTTGATCCACATCTCGAGAGTAAAGGCACCACTGACGGGCTTGACCGTGGTCACCGCCGCATGCCGTTTGTCCTCGACCGGGAAGCCGGGGAAAGACTCCAAAGCACCGCCGAACCTGCCGTCCGGGCTTAAAACGGCCCCATGCAGCGTGACATCTGCGGACTCGCGATCAAACTTCCAACACCCCAGCACCTGGGCTCCGGTGACATCCTCATTGGCATAACCGGTCTCCCATGTTTCCTGAAGCGCTGCGTAAGAGGCCCCGGAAAAACAGAGGAGCGAGAAAAGGGTGTAGCGAACAACTGGGAACATGGTGTCACACATACGACAGCAAGCCCCCCGTTCGCGCAACGAACGCCGGTCATTTCATGCCTTCACGGCCCACCTCAGCTTTGCCGGCGCGGCGCGGGGATTGCTGCGGCTCTCCTGTGATGTCGGGCGGATGACTTCGTCATTGGTGGCGCTGAAGAGACCGCTGCGGAGGCCTTCGCGGAACAGAAGCTTCACGCGGCGGTCTTCGCCGGAGTGGAAGGTGAGGATGGCCACACGTGCACCGGGCCTGAGGCAGGCGGGCAGCTGGCGCAAAAAGGTGTCGAGCGCCGTGAACTCCTCATTCACGGCAATGCGCAGGGCCTGGAAGACGCGGCGGACGGCAGCATCGCGATCTTCTTCCCCCAGGCGATGCGGGAGCACACGGCGCACGGCCTCGGCAAGAGAGCGCGTGGTGGCATGATCTGTTTCGGCGAGCGCCTGGGCGATGACTTTGGCGTGCGGTTCGTCGGCGTTTTCCGTGAGAATGACGGTGAGCTTTTCCGGGCTGATCCCGTGCAGCAGCTCACGTGCAGACACGCCGCGCTGGGGATTCATGCGCATGTCGAGCGGGCCTTCGTGTTTGAAGCTGAAGCCACGTGCGGGATTGTCGAACTGCATTGATGAGCAGCCCAGATCTGCGAGAAGCACATCTGCGCCGTCGCTCCAGCCGACCTCTGCCAACGCGCGGGAGAGCCCGGCGAAATTCATGCGCCTGACGACCAGGGCAGAATCTTCGCAGCCAGCTGAACGCAAACGTGCCTCGGCGCGGACGATCTCGATGGGGTCTTGATCAAGCGCGAGCAAAGTGCCGCCGGGTTGCACGGCTTTGAGCAATGCGCCCGCGTGGCCACCGAACCCCAAAGTGCAGTCCACGGCGCGGTCGCCTGGCTGCGGAGAGAGGATTTGCATGATCTCTTCAAGCAAGATGGGGACATGCTGCCCCGCAGGCGTTTTTCCGGACGCACGCACCTTCGCGATGGTTTCGGCATAGCGCTGAGGATTGAGCTCCTTGTACTTGTCTTCAAAGCGGCGCGGGTTTTTGCCGGAATAACGCGGACGACGACGATGCGGTGTTGGAACTTCGGCGTCGCTCACAGCTCGTTGTATTTGGCGTTCGATCCGCGTGCCTTTGCGACGGGATAGCGTGTTTCGTTGCGCTCAATCTTGTCGAGCATCGCCTGACCGAGATCCACACCGAGATTGTGCGCGAGTTCAAAGAGGAGGATGCCCACATCGGCCATTTCATCCTTCAGCTCCGGCATTTTTTCCCGCACCCGCTGCGCGATCTGATCCGGCTGCTGCCAGACGAAGTGCTGCAGCAGTTCGCCCGCCTCAGCGGTGATGGCAATGGCGAGCTCCTTGGGACTGTGAAACTGCATCCAGTCCCGGGCGTCGCGAAACGCACAGATGCGGGCGGTGATTTGTTCGATGCTCATGTGGCATGATGCAGGAGCGCAGGCAGGGGAGCAACCGGGAAGGAGACAAGATGCGCACAGTGTGTCCCAACGGAAGGATTGACGTCCACGCGCGTATTTAGGATGCTCAAACAGAAATATGAAACCTATCTCCGCTCTGGCCGCCTGCGTCTTCTTCGCCACCCTGATCCCTGCCGCCGGAGATCCTCCGGTGGATTTCGTCAAGCATATCAAACCCATCCTCGCGGATCGCTGTGTGGAATGCCACAACTCCGAGACGCTGCTGGGCGAGCTGAATCTGCAGAAGCGGGCGCTCGCCTTTGAAAAGCGCAAGGCAGGGCCGGTGATCGTGCCGAAGAGCGCGGAGAAGAGCATGCTGTATCTCGTGCTGACACTGCCGCCTAAAGACAAGAAAGCCATGCCAGCCACCGGGCACCGCATTCCCAAGGATGAGGTGAACCTGATCCGCCAGTGGATCAACGAAGGCGCCGACTGGCCGGAAGGCAAAGAGGGCAGCATCACTCCCCGCAAATAAAGTCAGGCGAGCTATCCGCCCTGGATATTTTTTCCGACAAGAGCAACTGCTGCGGAAGTGCGCGGTTCATCGGGTGCAGACTCCCATGAACCTCCGCACCCGCCACAGCCTCCATGCGATTGCCCATCTTATCCTTGCAGGAGTGAGCGCTTGGGCAGCAGATCCGATTGCGAAAGCCGGCAATGGAATGCCGATCATGCCGCCCACTGATACAACCACTGCCGTGGTGAAAGAGGGTGACAAGACGATCCAGATTCCCGAAGGCATGGTGTATGTGCCCGCAGGCAGCTTCACTTTTGGCCAAGGCGAGATGCGTGAGCTTCCCGGATATGCCATCGCACGGTTTGAAGTGACGAACGCAGAATACAAGGCCTTCCTTGAGGCCACCGGCCACCGTGGCACGCCGCGTCACTGGAAAGGCGGTATGCATCCTGAAGGAAAAGCGGCGCATCCCGTGCTCTTTGTCTCGCTGGTGGACGCGGAGGCTTACTGCGCGTGGATCAGCAAGGAGACAGGCAGGAAGATCCGGGTGCCAACAGCCGAAGAATGGGAGAAGGCAGCGCGGGGGCCGAAGGCATTTCTTTACCCATGGGGCAATGACAAGGACAGCCGGTTCAGCAACGGCAGGCTGCAAACTCATTTCAACTACAATGCCGTCTGCGCGGCCTACATGCTGGACAAAGAGGTCAAGACGGTGACCTGGTATGTGGAGAAATCCCAGGAAGCGGGCAAGCAGGGGCGGGTGGAGGACATCATGACTGGCAACGGCCAGGTCTTCAGCATCACCAGCGACGGCGGCGTGAACGGCTGGATCGACCACAACACGAACACGGGGTTCGTCAACACGCAGATCTACCGTGACCTCGTGGAGAACGGCGGCTTCACGACAGCGGTAGGCACTTATGAGAGTGGCAGGAGCGCCTATGGCTGCTACGACATGGCGGGGAACGTCTATGAATGGACCAGCAGCGTCATCGTGGCCACGAATGGAGCCGAGCGAGGCAAAGAGGTGAATGATGTCCGGGGCGGGAGCTGGTACTCCACCGGCCGCAGCGGTCAGAGCCTGTGCACGGGGGAGGGACGCAACCGCAACGGCGGCTACCACTCGGTGGGCTTTCGTATTGCCATGACGCCGTAAGCCGCACGGCTTGAATTCAAGTGCAGCGGTGGTAAATGCGGCCCCACATGAGATGCCTGATACTGCCGACTGTTTTTTCACTCATCCCACTCTGCGGCCTGCGGGCGCTGCAGGTGCCTGCCGGAGGTGATGATGTCCGTGGGGAGGCGCCCCTGGCGGTCTATGCCTCTTCATCTGCCGGCAAAGCCGAGAATCTCAAAGCCGTCCAGCGCATCACCATCACCAATCCGGACCCCGCGAAGGCCTATTCGGCGCAGTTTACAGCCCCCATCACAGGCGAGATCGCAAAAGGCGAGCATGTGCTGGCGATCATCAAAGCAAGACTTGTGGGTGAGTCAGAAGCCGGAGAGGTTCTGGCCAAACTGCAGCTGAAAGCCGAACCTTACACCTCCTTTGGCAGCACTACAGGCGTCTCCATTTTCCGTGAATGGACGGAGCAGCCTGTGCTCTTCACCGCAGACGCAGATGTCCCGGAAGGAAAGGCGGCGGTCGTGCTGCTGTGCGGGCAAAAGAAACAAAGCCTCGAAGTCGAAAGCATCCGGGTGCTGAGATACCCTGCAAAGACGGATGCCCGTGATTTCCCCAAGGCACGGCTGGCCAAGCGCTCGTATGCGGGCCGCGAACCGGATGCGCCCTGGCGCAAGGCCGCTCTGGAGAGGATCGAACAGCACCGAAAATCGAATCTCTCGCTGATCATGAGGGATGAAGCCGGAAGGCCGATGGCGGGCACCGAGGTCAAGCTCAGCCTGCGCCGTCATGCCTTTGGTTTTGGCTCAGCCGTGACGGCAAAGCATTTGAGCGGGGAAAGCGAAGACGACCGGCGTTATCGCGAAATCATTGACCGGCTTTTCAGCATTGTGGTGTTTGAGAATGATTTGAAGGATGGGAACTGGTCGCCGGATTTTGACGAGAAGAGGAAAGCACAGAGGAACGAGGAGCTGAACCGGGCCTTTGACTGGCTTTCGGAGCATCACATCTCCGTACGCGGGCATTACCTCATGCAGGTGGCCACGCCGTTCAATCTGCAGGACATCAAGGACAGTGCCGTCATCCGTGAACGCACGCTCACCAGTGTGAAGGAGCGGCTGGACTTTGTGAAAGACCGCGTCACCGAGTGGGATGTGATCAATCACCCCATCGCATGGAACGGTGCAGACATGCTGAACAAACGCCCGGGCCTGGAGCATCTGGACCGCGAGATCTTCACGCTGGCACGCCCGATGACCAAAGTGCCTTTCTTCGTCAATGAAGACCAGGTATTCCGCCCAGGCCCGCAACACGATGAAACCCTGTCCTACATTAAAGCGCTGAATGATGCGGGGCTGACCGTGGCCGGCCTGGGCAATCAGGCCCACTTTCACGAAAGCTACCTGCCGTCTCCGGAGCATCTGCTCGAAGTGACGGACCAGTTTGCCAGGGTGGTGCCGCATCAATCGATCACGGAATACGACATCGTGACCACGGAAGATGAAGAACTGGCAGCAGACTACACGCGGGATGTTCTGATCTCGGTGTTCAGCCACCCAGCCTACACCAGCTTCTTGCTGTGGGGTTTCTGGGAGGGCTCTCACTGGAAACCTGAAGCCGCCTCATGGAACAAAGACTGGAGCATACGCCAGCGTGGCGCGGTGCTGGAAGAATGGATCGGACGCAGATGGCACACGGAGGTCACTCTGCGGACGGATGCAGAAGGGTGCGCAAAATGGCGAGGCTTTCCGGGATGGTATGAGGTGCAGGCCAAGGGGATGAAGCCCTCGGTGGTGAAGCCTTCGTGGTGATGATCTAAAGCCAGGCTCTGAAAAATTAGCTCCGGCACATTCGCGCGCAACCGTCGTCACATCACCGGGTTGATAGGCAAATCTTACCCATGTCCTCCATCCCCCATCCTTTTCATATTCCACTGAGCCGCCGCAAGCTGCTGCAGAGCCTGCTGCTGACCACAGGCGGCATCATCACAAGCGGCGTGTATGCCGAAGCCCTGACTTTGACTCCGCGCGCCACCGAAGGCCCTTATTATCCAGATCATCTGCCGCTCGATCAGGACAATGATCTCACGATGGCTCTGGGCGGCAAGGCCCCTGCGCGCGGAGTGGTGACCGAGTTTGGCGGACGCCTGCTGAATGCGGATGGCAAACCAATCGAGAATGGAGTGATCGAACTTTGGCAATCTGACAACAACGGGTGCTACATCCACAGCCGCGGAACCCAGCAGGGCAAAGAGCGCGACCCAAACTTTCAGGGCTATGGCAAGGTGGAGACGAACGCGAAAGGCGAGTACCGCTTTCGCACGATCCTGCCAGGCCTGTATACGGGGCGCACTCTGCACTATCACATCCGGGTGAAGCAGAATGAGAAAAGCATGCTGACTACGCAGCTTTTCATCGCCGGGGTGCCACAGAATGACCGCGATGGCATTCTGCGTAGCATGGGCACAGAGGAGCAGAGGCTCTCCGTCATCCGTGAGTTCAAGCCGATGAGCAGCGACAGCAAGGAACTGGCGGCCACATGGGACATCGTGATCGGGCACACACCTGAAGAGCCGGAGCAGCGCGGGCGCGGACCCGGAGGGCCAGGCGGGCCGCCGCCGCGCCGCCGGGACAGCGCCGAAGTGAGTGAGCAGGATCTCAGAGACCTGATCCTGGGGCCGTCACCGTTCTAACCAGGCCTGCCTGTGAGAGTCCGACAGAAGCTGCTCAACGAACTTGGGCAGTTCCACGGACACAGGGCCGATGACGCGCTCACGGAACTGGCGTGAAATCTCGGTGCTCTCGATGTTAAACTCCACCAGACGGCATGCGCGGTTTTGTGCAGCCATTTGAGCGAAGCCGGCGGCGGGATAGACCATGCCGGATGTGCCTATGCAGAGAAAGAGATCGGCGCTCTTAAGGGCGTTCATGATCGTCTCCATCTCGAAAGGCATTTCGCCAAACCAGACAATGTGCGGGCGCATGCCGCCGATCTCGCCACAGGCGCGGCAGCGTGTGCCGGACGACAGCTCCTGAGTCCAGGGGAAAACCGCGCCACAGCATTCGCAGCGTGCTTTGCGGAGCTCGCCGTGCATGTGAATGAGCTTTTCACTGCCGGCACGTTCGTGGAGGTCGTCCACGTTTTGAGTGACCAGCAGAAAATTGCCACGCCATTCGCGTTCCAGCTTCGCCAGCGCAAGATGTCCTGCATTCGGTTCCACCGTGTTCAATGCCGCTCTTCGCAGATTGTAGAAACGGTGGACCAGTTCGGGGTTGCGTCTGAAGGCATCAGGCGAAGCCACCTCTTCAATACGATGGCCTTCCCAAAGACCGTCCACACCGCGAAAGGTGGGCACGCCGGACTCGGCGGACATGCCTGCGCCGGTGAGAATGACGATGTTTCGCTCCGCACTCATTTTTTTGGCTGCCGCTGCCGGACACACTCAAACAAGCAGACGCCCGTGGCGACAGAGACATTGAGGCACTCGACTTTCCCTGCCATGGGAATTTTGACCAGGAAGTCGCAGTGCTCGCCGGTGAGGCGGCGCATGCCGGGACCTTCGGCGCCCATGACGATGCCAATGCCGCCTTTGAGATCGAGGTCGTAAAGACTCTTGGTGGCCTCATCTGCCGTACCGACGAGCCAGATGCCGAGCTCCTTGAGCTTGTCCATGGCGCGGACGAGATTGGTGACGCGGACAAGGGGGATGTTTTCCGCACCGCCGCAGGCCACACGCACGACGGTCTCGGTGATGGGTGCGGTTTTGTCCTTGGGCATGATGACGGCGCAGACGCCTGCGGCATCGGCGGTGCGCAGGCAGGCGCCGAGATTGTGAGGGTCCTGAACGCAGTCGAGGATGAGGACAAGCGGGCTTTCCTTGCCTTCAAGAATCGATGGGATGTCTCCTTCTTCATAGACGCGCACCTGGTTGTCCGGGCGGGCATGACGGTTCTGGCGGGCGACGGGTTGTTCTGGGCGGTTTGGGCGCATGTGTTTGCTGACAGTGCGCTGTGAATGGGGTTTTGGCAAAATGATAGAAGCAGCAGCTTGCAGGCTGTGTGAACTGGCGGGAGGGGTCTGGCATGAAGACAATCCTCAAGCGCCGGTGGGTGTGGATCGCTGTTTTGGCCGTGGCGGGGCTGGGCTTCGTCTTTGGCTGCGAGGGGTGGGTCGAGCGAAGCGCGGAAGGCCGGTGCTTTGATGCGGTGGAAGGGGTGCCCTCTGCGCCTGTGGCGGTGGCACTGGGCACTGCGGAACGTTTGCCTGACGGCAGGGCCAATCTCTTCTTTCTCCCTCGCATGGAGGCCGCGGCGATGCTCTTCAAAGCAGGAAAGGTGAAGGCCCTGATTGTGAGCGGTGACAACGGCACGCAAGGCTACGATGAGCCTACGGACATGAAGCGGGTGCTGATGCAGTTGGGAGTGCCGGCGGAAAAGGTGGTGTGCGATTATGCGGGATTCCGCACGCTGGATTCGGTGGTGCGGGCCAAAGAGGTCTTTGGGCAGCAGCGTGTGATTTTTGTTTCACAGAGATTTCACAATGCACGGGCCATTTACCTGGCGCGTGCTTTTGGGATCGAAGCGTACGGGCTGGATGCCAAGGACGTTCCGGTGGCACTTTCCGTGAAAACGTTTCTGCGGGAGAAACTGGCCTGCGTCAAAGCGGTGCTGGATGTGACCGTGCTCGGCACCAAGCCCAAATTTCTTGGCGAAAAGGTGCCCGTACCGCTGGATTAACTCACAACCAGACCGTGAGCGCACGACGCAGATCGGGACCTGGAGTGACGCGGTAGCTTTCATCAAGCTCGAGCCGGGCTTTGTGGCCGTTCTGGGAGATTTCGAGGAAGACGGGCAGCGTGCCGGGGTATGCGAGCAGCACTTCCTGGATGCGTTCGAGGTCGGTTTCGTCGTGCTGCTTGGTATTGAGCCTCAAGACGACTGGTTTGGGCGGCGCAGGTGGTTTCGGCGGCGGTGGTTCGGAAGGATCGGGATCGGTAGCGTTGCGCGGTTTCGCCGCCTTGGGCTTGAGCGGCGTGGCACTGTTCATGGTGACGCGGTTGCCGTCGGTCTTTTGATCTTTGCTGACACGAATGCGGAGACCGAGCACAGCGCCATTGGCCAGCACGTCCTTTACCTTCTCGTAGTCATCGCTCCAGCACATCATCTCGATCTGGCCGGAGAAGTCTTCAAACTTGAAGGTGGCGAAGGGACGGTTGTCGCGTTTGGAGTAGCGCACTTCGAGCTGGCTGAGGATGCCGGCGATGGAGTGCGAGCTGGGTTTTTCCTTGGTGTCGATGTCCGCAATGGAAGCGATTTTGATGATCTTGGGCGAATCGAAATGGCCGCGATAGCTGTCCAGCGGATGGCCGCTGACGTAGAAGCCGAGCAGTTCTTTTTCAAAGGCGAGCACCTCGTCCGTGCTCCAGACCACGGAGGGAGAGGAGGCTTCGTTTTTCTTTGATTTGGGCTTGGTGAGTTCGAAGTCATCGAAGAGCCCGCCCTGGCCTGCTTTTTTGTCCTTCTGCATGGAGGCCGCGGAAGCGAGCACCTGCTCAAGCTTGGCGAACATCACGGCGCGCGGCTCCTTGGTGAAGTCAAAAGCCCCCGCTTTGACGAGGGACTCCATGAGCTTCTTGTTCACGGCACGGTTGTCGAGGCGGGCAGCGAAATCTTCCAGGCTGGCAAAGGGACCGTTCGCCTCACGCTCGGCAATGGCGGCCTCCATGGCGCCTTCACCGACGTTTTTGATGGCGCTGAGACCGTAGCGGATCGCGTTGGGCGCATCTTCTTCCGTCTCAAAGCGCTCGGGGGCGAACTTGAGGGAAGATTTGTTCACGTCAGGAGGAAGCACCTTGATGCCCATCTCGAAGCACTCGCTCACGAAATTGGCAATTTTGTCCGGATTGCTGATTTCATAGCTGAGCACCGCCGCCATGAACTCGACGGGGAAGTTTGCCTTTAGGTAGGCCGTGCGGTAGGTCACGATCCCGTAGGCGGCGGAATGTGACTTGTTGAAGCCGTATTGCGCGAACTTTTCCAGCAAGTCGAAGATCGAGTTCGCCAGCTTGGCCTGGATGTCATTGGTCTTGAGGCAGCCCTCCACGAAGATGAGTCGCTGGCGCGCCATCTCGGCGGCGTCCTTTTTACCCATGGCGCGTCGGAGCAAGTCAGCTTGGCCGAGTGAGAAGCCGGCCAGAAGGTTGGCGGCCTGCATCACCTGCTCCTGATAGACCAGAATGCCGTAGGTTTCCTTGGAGATCTTCTCCAGCAGCGGGTGGGGGTAGTCCACCTTCTCCTCGCCCTTCTTACGCTTGATGTAGTCGGGAATGAACTGCATCGGGCCCGGACGGTAGAGCGCCAGAATAGCGATGATTTCCTCGATGGTGTCAGGCCCGAGCTGTTTGCAGGTGTTGACCATCCCGCCAGATTCCATCTGGAACACCGCGACTGTTTCGCCGCGTTTGATGAGATCGAAGGTGTTTTTGTCCTCCAGCGGTGCTTCGGCCACCCGAAAGCCCGGCACTCGTTTCTGAATCCAGTACTCGGCCTCATGGATCACCGTCAGCGTCTTGAGGCCGAGGAAGTCCATCTTGAGCATCCCGAGCTCCGTCAGCGGCTTCATCGCATACTGCGAGAGAATGGACTCTTCCTTGTCTCGTGTGAGGGCGATGAAGTTGTCCAGTCTGCGATCCCCGATGACCACGCCCGCAGCGTGCACGCCAGTGCCGCGCGTGAGGCCTTCCAGGAAGGTGGCGTGCCTCCAGAGCTCCTGCGCATTCGCATCGGCCTCCAGCTTGGCGGCAAGATCCGGGTTCTTCTTCACCGACTCCTCCAGGTCGATGTTGAGCTCGTTCGGGATCATCTTGGAGAGCGCATCGCTGTCTCCGTAGCTCCAGCCCAGCACGCGGCCCACGTCGCGGATGACCGACTTGGCACCCATGGTGCCGAAGGTGATGATGTGGGACACGCTGAGGTCTCCGTACTTTTCGCGCACGTACTGGATCACCTCCGGACGGCGCGTCTGGCAGAAGTCGATATCGATATCAGGCGGGCTGACACGCTCGGGATTGAGGAATCGCTCGAACACCAGCTCAAAGCGCAGCGGATCGATGTCCGTGATGCCAAGGCAGAAGGCCACGAGAGAACCTGCCGCAGAACCACGGCCCGGGCCCACAGGAATGTTGTGCTCACGGGCCCAGTTGATGAAGTCCCAGACGATGAGGAAATAACTGGTGAAGTTTTTCTCCTTCAGCAGGGCCAGCTCCACCTCCATGCGCTGGTGCAGCACCTCGTCATTCAGCGCACGGTCGCGGCCGTAGCGGCGCTCCAGCCCCTCTGTGGTCAGGCGGCGCAGGTACTCGTTGCGGTCCCCGCCGTCTGGCATGGGGTACTGCGGGTAGCGGTCGATGCTCGTGGAATCGAGGTGGATCTTCAGGTCGCAGCGCTCGGCGATCTCCAGCGTGGCGTCGCAGGCCTCCGGCACTTCGGCAAAGAGGGCGCGCATTTCCTCGGCGGTCTTGAAATAGACCTCCGGGGAATAGGTCATGCGGTTCTGGTCATAGATGCTGGCGCCGGTGCCGATGCAGATCATGATGTCGTGGGACTCATGGTCACTGCGGTTGAGAAAGTGCACGTCATTGGTGGCCACCGTCTTGAGGCCATACTGCTTGCCCCACTCGATCATCTGCCGGGCGCTCTTGCGCTGGGCCTCCATGTTGTGGTCCTGGATCTCCAGGTAAAAATTCTCCGGGCCGAAGATGTCACGAAACTCCTGCAGGCTCTTTTCGGCCTCGTCCTTGCGGTCGGAGAGGAGGAGTTCGTTGATTTCCCCGTTGATGCAGCCGCTCAGGCAGATCAGGCCCTTGGAGTACTCCCGCAGGGCATCCTTGTCCACGCGAGGCTTGTACCACTGGCCCTCCAGATGCCCTTTGGTGATCAGCTTGGAGAGGTTCTCGAAGCCCTCGTTGCTGGCGGCCAGCAGCGTCAGGTGGGAGGAACGCTTGCGGCCTGGCACCTCGTTTTTGTCCATCATGGAGCCGGGTGCAAGGTAGGCCTCGCAGCCGATGATGCTCTTCACCTTGGCCTTTTTGGCCGCCATGTAAAAGTCAATGGCGCCGAAAAGATTGCCGTGGTCAGTGATCGCCACAGCAGGCATTTCCAGCTCCTTCACCCGTTTCATGAGCGCGTCGATGCGCACCGCGCCGTCGAGCAGCGAATAGTCGGTATGGAGGTGGAGATGGACAAAGGAATCGGGCATGTGGCGGGGGAGAGGATTAACCCCGCATGGAAGGGATGAACAAGTGCGAGTTGTTCACATTCTCCTCTCCCCAGCCTTACGGTGGGCGCGGTGGTGATGCCGGTAGTGGCTGAGCAGCAGCCAGCCGACGATCACCACGATGCAAACCACTGAAACAGTGATAACAAGGAAGATCTCATGGGTCTTGGATGGAGGGGCTTTTTCGGACGGGACTGGGGCAGAAGGAGTGGTCTGGAGACGAAAGGGCAGGCTGGTTTCCCCCGGAAACACCACCCGAGGGCGGAGTTCAGTCTTACCCGCCAACGAATGCAGCAAGATCAGGCTGGTGTTGGCATCTTTTGCAAAATCGACCTGAAAAGTGGTGGCAGCGGAGGGCAACCGGCCACTGGCCGTGCCGAGCAGGTGGACCTCCTGTGTGTCTGCATGCAGGGGCGTGTTGTCGGCGCCGTCGATTGCCTGAATTTTGCAGACAGGCAGAGTGACTTTTTTGCCACCATCAAAGAGCAAGCCCAGAGATCTGGTGAGATATTGCTGCGCTTTTTCGTGGGTTGCAGTGACCTGTTCAGGCGTCTGCTCCAAGTACCACGAGGCTGGCACTGGCGGCAAAGCCGTGGGGTCGGCGGCCAGGAAAGTGCGCGGATCGACGTTGATACGGAGAGTGTAGCCCCCTGCGGAGTCAAATTCCGCCTCAACAGTCATGTTTGGCACCACATGGGCACGCGCGATGCTGGCGAAAGCCCATAAAGCCGGAAAGATGATTCCCAAGACTGCTCTGCGAGAAAACCGATGCATCATGACACACGGTGGAGATGCCTGCGGAGATGGCAAATGCATCGTCACGGGAGAGGATCTGCCCTTAAGAATGAAAGAACTGATTTTCAAGATCGCATGATGCTTTGGAAAGAACCTGCGAAAAACCTTGTAGCAGGAAGACGACCGCGCTTGACTTACGGCGTGTAAATTGCTTCAAAAGAGTATTCCTTTAACCATCTAAATGGGAGCCACACTGAAATCACTGGAGAAAGAACTCGAGATCACTCTCGAGGACTTCAATCTGGTCGGACGCAGCCCGGATGCCAGCATCCGGCTGGTGGATGGCGGTGTTTCGCGCCAGCATGCCACGATCCGGCGTGACGGGCAGCTTTTCTGGGTGTCCGATCTCGGCAGTGCGAACGGCAGTTTCGTCAATGATGTGGCCGTAACCACGGCACGGGCCCTGAGGCATGGTGACCGAGTGCAGTTTGGCACCAGCACCTTTATTTTTGACAGCCAGGACGAAGAGCGCCCGCCGAGCGAGTCTGGCAACGTGAGCACGCAGTCGCTGCACACGATCGCGCTGCCAGTCAAGACCGTGCGTGCCACTCTGCTGGTCGGAGATCTGCGCAACTTCACCACCATCTCCTCGCAGCTCAGCGCCGAGGAAGTGGCCGCCATGCTGCGCGAATGGTACGCCCAGTGTGAAAAGGTCCTGAAGACCCGCGATGCCATCATCGACAAATTCATTGGCGACGGCGTCTTTGCCTACTGGCCTGGAGACGACATTTCCTCCCGCATCAAGGCCACCGAGGCCGCCAAAATCCTCAGCAGCCCTGAGTACTCCGACTCTCCCAAGCGCAAATGGCTCAAGGAGAACATGAACCTGGAAGTGCACTGCCACATCGGCCTGAACATCGGCGACGTGGCCCTGGGTGCCATGGGACGTGGCGTGAACACCGCCGTGGGTGAAGCCGTGAACGTCACCTTCCGTATCGAAAGCCTGACGCGCAAGCTGCAGGTGCCAGTGCTAGCAGGAGCGCCGTTTCTTACCGGCTGGGAAGAAGGCCTGCGGCTCTACCAAAACGCCGGCATCCATCCTGTGAAGGGCCAGCCTGACCCTGTGGAAGTGTATTCGCTGATCGACGTGCCGACGATGTCCTTCTAAGGCGTGTCGAGGTCCAGCAGGCGCTGCATGTCTTCCCGTGTCATGCGGTAGAGGAACCACTCACCCATGCGCCTGGCGCCAATGCGCTGCTCATAGAACTGCTGGGCGTTCACGTTCCAGTCGAGCGCCGTCCATTCTACACGTCCGCAACCCCGCTCATGAGCGAGGCTCACCACCTTTTTGAGCAAGGCGCCGCCGACGCCGCCCTTGCGTTGCTCCGGCAGGACAAAAAGGTCTTCCAGATAGAGCGTGGGAAGCGCCAGAAAGCTGGAATACGTCTGCACCAGGATCATGTAGCCGCAGGGCTCGGAGGCCTCGTTTACAAAGGCCAGCCACACCTCGATGCGAGGCTTGTCACCCAGCGCATCCACGATCAGCCGAGCCTGTGCCGCCTCATCTGGCGGAGGCAGCTTTTCAAACTCCGCCAGCGCCACCACCAGCCGGCAAAACGCCGCCGCATGCACCTGTGTGAGCGGCCGCAGCCGGATGGCCTGCCGCGTGCTCATGCATGCAGCACAGGATCCCCGAACAGCGTGAAGTGCCCTGCCTCGGCGATGCGCACCTTGAACATCTCGCCGACATGGCGCTCAGGATTGCCGTCAAAAACCACGATGCGGTTGGAGCCCGTGCGTCCCGTGAGGCGCTCCTCATTGGTCTTGCTGGGCCCTTCGCAGAGAATCTCCACCTCCTGACCTACCAGCGCGTCGTACATCGGCAGCGCGATGCGATTCACCACGCCAAGCAGATCCTGATTGCGCTCTTCCTTCACCCGCTCAGGGACCTGGATCGCATCATCCATGTCGGCAGCGGGCGTACCGCGCCGCTTGGAGTAGCGGAAGACAAAGGCGTTGTCGAAACGGATGTTTTCAAACATCTGCCGTGTCTCCAGGTAGTGCTCCTCCGTCTCGCCGGGAAAGCCCACGATCACGTCCGTCGTGACCGCGATGCCTGGGCGTGCCGAGCGGATGCGCTCGACGAGCTCTGTGAACCGGGCCGCCGTGTAGGGCCGGTGCATGCGTTTGAGAATGGCATCGCTGCCACTCTGCACCGGGAGATGCACATGCTCGGCCAGCTTGGGCAGGTAGGTGAAGGCCTCGATCAGGTCTTTCTTGTAGCCGATGGGATGCGGGCTGGTGAAACGGATGCGCTGGATGCCGGGCACCTCATGCACCGCCTCCAGCAGCTGGACGAAGGGGCTCTTGCCATCCACCGCCGGGAATTCGTGCCTGCCGTAGAGATTCACGATCTGCCCGAGCAGGGTCACTTCCTTGACGCCACGATCCGCGAGGCGTTTCACTTCTTCAACAATGTCTGCGATGGGCCTGCCGCGCTCGCCACCGCGTGTGTAGGGCACGATACAGAAGGTGCACTTCATGTTGCAGCCCTGCATGATGCTGACAAAGGCGCTGGCCTGCTTTTCCTTCAGCGTGTGGTCACGGATGGTGTTTTGCGAGGCCGTTTCTTCTTCCACATCGACGATGGAGAAGCGCTCATCGTCCATCTGCTTCGCCTCCTTGGCGCGAATGATCTCGTCCACGTAATCCACCACGCGGTGGTACTTTTGCGTGCCGACGACGAGATCCACATTGGCCTTGTCCACCAGCTCGCTGCCGCGGCTCTGCGCCATGCAGCCCATGAAGCCGGTGACCAGCGGGATGCGCCGGCGGCGGACCATACCCATCTTTCCGAGGGCTTTCTGCTCGGCCTGATCGCGCACGGAACAGGTGTTTATGAGCACCACGTCCGCGTCTTCATCCCGCGCCGTCATGGTATAGCCGCGCTCGACGAACATCTGCGACACCTGCTCGGTGTCGCGTTCGTTCATCTGGCAGCCGTAGGTTTTGATGTGTACGCGGGGCATTTGGGGGGCGGGAGCATACCCACTCCCGCCCAAAACACAACCTTAAGGCGCTTGGCCCCGGGTCGGGGTCAGCCCTTGATCTCAAAGATGGCCTCAACTTCGACAGCCGCGCCGGTAGGAAGCTGGGCAAAGCCCAAGGCGCTGCGGGCGTGGTAGCCGTCGCCTTCCTTGCCGAAGATTTCGTGCAGGAGGTCGGAGCAGCCATTGATGACCAGATGCTGGTCAGAGTACTCCAGAGTGGAGTTCACGCAGCCGAGCACCTTGATGACCTTCAGACCGTCCAGGGTTCCGTGGGTGTCCCAGACGGAACGCAGCACCTTTTCAGCGCAGTTCTTGGCGGCCTTGTAGCCGTCTTCCGTGGAGACACCGGCGCCCAGCTTGCCCTTCAGGTCGCTCACATGGCCGGAGGTGATGAGCTGATTGCCGCTGCGGATGCAGAGGTTCAGGTAGGCGGGAGGCTGCTTGGTGAAGACGATGCCGAGGGATTCTGCTTTTTGCTGGGGTGTCATGGTGTGGGTGAGAAAGGAGCACAAAATACGGACGGGAAAATGAAAACTGGCAGACGAACTCATACTTCGCCCCGGGAACTTACAGCCCCCACGCCTTCACCGTGCCGCCCATCTGCCACATCAGCTTGTCCAAGGCGAGACCAAGTCCCTCGCTGCGACCATTGAGCAGCCCGGCCCAGCACAGCCCCTTGGCAGTGTGGACCATGATTGTAGTGGTGCCCGGCAGCGAACCGATGTGCCACCAGTTGGGCGCCTTGTTCACGTTCCAGCCGCGCGCGTAGCCACTATAGGCTCCGGGTGTGGTCATGGAGCGAACCGACTCCGGCTTGAGCAAGACTGGAAGCTGAGAGGCAAACCGCACCAGGTCTCCAGCCGTGGAAATCCAGCCGCCGTGCGAGTCCATGCGTGAGACATTCATGCGGTAGGCTGCTCCTGCTTTGGGCGTGACATACATCACCTCCTGCTGACGTCGCTCCGCAACTGTGTTGCCACCGATCTGCATGTTGGTAATGCCGCAGGGTTCCAGCTGCCGCTTCTGAACCAGTGTCTCGTAAGTCTGGCCATACACCTTCTCCAGCACCCGGCCCAGCACGCAGTAGCCGAAGTTGGAATACGCAAAGTGCTCTCCCGGCTTGTGGGTCTGCATCTGATTGGCCAGTGCCCACGCGATGAGTTCCGCATGATTCATCTGCGGGTTTTGAAACATGGGGTCATTCTTGTCGTTGGCCCAGCCGCCGCTGGTGTGAGTCAGGAGCTGATCCACTGTGATGGCGGCCACCTCTCCGCTGTAGCCGCCACCCAGAATGCCCTGCGGGCCAAACACGGTGCTCTCCGGCTTCAGCCGTCCCTCCTCAATGCACTTCATCACCGCCGTGGCCGTGATGGGCTTGGAAATGCTGGCGATGCGAAAGCGGTGCTGCGGCGTCACTGTTTCCATCCCATCCGCATCGGCAAAACCGTAGCCTGCCTCAAAGTCGATCTTCCCGTCCCTGCCATACGCGATGGCCATGCCCTGGATGCCATGCTCGCGCAGGAATCCTTCAGCTATGGCGCGGATCTTTTGCTCTTCAGACAGCGGCAGTGCGTATGCAGCCACGGGCCATGCAGCCAGGGAACTCACAAAGGCGCGTCGTTTCATGCGGCACACATCACACCTTGACGCCATGCTGACGTCAACCAAAACATCCCGCATGCTTCGCCCCCTTCTCCTGTCCGCCCTGCTCGCTCTCAGCGCCCAAGCCCAGAGCGTGGACACCAGCACGCTCACCGGCAAAGTGGTCTGCGGCTACCAGGGCTGGTTCCGTTGCGAGGGCGATGGCAGCAACAACAGCTGGCACCACTACGCCGCAGGCAGCAAGACCTTCGAGCCCGGGCATTCGCATATCGAACTGTGGCCGGATGTGAGCGAGCTCCCGAAGGAGGCCCGTGTGGAGACGCCGTTCAAGCATGCCGATGGCCGCACCGCTGAAGTCTTCAGCTCCGTGCATCCCGCCGTGGTGCAGCTTCACTTCAAATGGATGCGCGACTACGGTATCGACGGTGCCTTCCTCCAGCGCTTTGCTGCCACCACGCGGGACAAGCGCTTTCGCGAGCCCATGGACCAGGTGCTAACTCACTGCCAGACTGCAGCTGCCGCCCATGGGCGCGGCCTCGCGCTGATGTATGATCTCAGCGGCATCAAGGAAGACGGCATCCAGCTCGTGATCGGCGACTGGAAGCGCCTCATCACCGAAAAGCGCCTCGACCTCAAAGCCTCCAGCTATTTCAAACACCACGGCAAGCCCCTCGTGGCCCTCTGGGGCCTCGGCTTTAATGACCGCGCTCCCATGCTCGAAGAATGGTCCCGCCTGATCTCGTTCCTGAGGGACGATCCTGAATTCGGCGGCTGCGCCATCATGCTCGGCGTGCCCTACTACTGGCGCACCCTGGACCACGACTGCATCAAAGATCCCCAGCTGCATGTGCTCATTGCTCGTGCCGACATCGTCAGTCCATGGACGGTGGGCCGCTACGGCACGCCCAAGGATGCCACCAGCCGGGGGGAGAAATACCTCAAGCCGGACATCGCCTGGTGCACCGAGCACAAGCTCGACTACCTCCCGGTCATCTTCCCCGGCTTCAGCTGGACGAACCTCTCCAAGTCGCGCAACCAGGAGGCCAAGTTCAATGCCATCCCCCGTCTCGGTGGCGAGTTCCTCTGGTCCCAGGCGCTTGCGGCCAAACATGCCGGGGCGCAGATGCTCTACGTGGCTATGTTTGACGAGATGGACGAAGGCACCGCCATCTTCAAAACTGACAACCACCCGCCTGTGGGTGAAAGCCGTTTCCTTGCCGAGCCGGATCTGCCCAGCGATCACTACCTATGGCTCACCGGCAGGCTGGGCGCATTGCTGCGCGGAGAAACGTCGGATACCCTGCCAAAACGCTGACCGAAAGAGAACTCAGGACAAATCCGAAGCCAGGACCGAATTTGCCGCGCGCAGGGCCAGCTCCTTGGCCTGCGCTATCACGCGCACGGAGGTAGCGTCAAAGAGGTAGGCGTGGCAGCTCGGGCAGGTGATGGCACGCGCGACCACGATGGAGCCACATCCTTCACAGACTTTATACTGCTCGGGATGCGTGGCGATCTTCTCAGCCTGCTTCAAGCGGGAGTCCGGTTTGTGATCGTGCGCGCTCATTAAATCTTGGATACGATGCTACGACGACATTGGACGAGTGCAACGCCGCTGATAAACAACTTACATTCTTTTTTGTGCTTGCGTTGCGAGCAGCTAGCCGTTTCAGCCCAGCCCTGGCACGCTCCAGCCCTCCCGGTATTTGCGCACCAGCTGAGGGTTCAGCTCCGGCCGGTTGGTCACCTGCCCTGCTGCTGCGTCCCACTCAATCCAGCCGCCCGGATTGCGCTCGGCCAGCACCCCGAGGAGCACGGCCTCCGTCAGGGGACACCCGTAGGTGGGCAGGTCGGCTGCGGCCTTCTCCCCCTTCATGCAGGCGTCAACCCAGTCGGTGTAATGGTTGGCGATGCGGTTTTTCGGATAGGTAAAGCCCGTGAGTTTTTCCTCTGGCACCAGCCAGGGACGCTGGCTGTGCGGTTTGAAGATGCTCCCGTCTTCGCCTATGAAGAAGATGCCGCTCGGCGTGTCCTTGGTCAGCACCGAGGGCTTGATGACACGGGAATCATACGGGTAGCCGCCATCCGTCCAGGTCATCTTGATCTTGTCGGCAGCGGTCAAGGAAGTGCCGGGAAACTCATACTCCAGATGGCGCTTTAACGCATACAAGTCTCCCTTGCTGCCTTCATCCAGACACCGTACCCGTGTGGGTGCCATAAGGCCAAGGCAGGAGGAGACCACGTCAAAATAGTGGCAGCCCATGTCTCCCATCATGCCCACGCCGAAATCCACCCAGGAACGCCACATGGACGGGTGGTAGGCGCCTTCGAGAAACGGCACTTCATTGGCAACGCCCAGCCACAGGTTCCAATCGAGGTTCGCTGGCACTGCGTCCGCCTGTGTCTTGCGCTCAGTCACCTTGGGCCACCAGTTGGCCTTTTTGTTCTCCCAACAGATGACCTCCTTCACCTTGCCGATGGCCCCGCTCTTGATGAGATCGACCGTCAGCAGGGTCTCGACGGTGGAATGCCCCTGCGTGCCCATCTGCGTGGTCACCCCGGCTTTGGCCGCCTCCGCGCCCAGAATCCGTGCCTCATGAATGTGATGCGTCAGCGGCTTCTGCAAATAAACGTGCTTCTTCGCCCGCAGCGCCGTGACCGCCATGGCCGCATGCATGTGGTCCGGCGTGCCGATCGTCACCGCATCCACGCTGTCACCCATCTTGGCGATCATCTCGCGGTAGTCGCGATACGCCTCCGCCCCTTCCAGCCGCTTCGCTGCATCCGGGTCCTGCAATTCCTTACGCCGCGTCGCATTGCCACCGCGAGCGAGCTCCAGCGTCCTGGCATCCACATCACACATGCCCACCAGCCGCACCTTCGGGTGCTGCAGCACGCTCATCATCGTCACCGCCCCCATCCCACCCACCCCAATGGACGCCACCTGGAACATCGAATTCGGCGACCGCGCACTCAGAATGGCTGGCGCGGAAACGTAGGCGGCAGATGCGGCAAAGGACTGCTTGAGAAAATGGCGGCGGTTCATGAGGGAAGTGTGAACGCCAGTCCTGGCTGAACTCTGTCAGCCACCAGCCCCTCACCTCCCCGCCACACCCGCCGGCTTCCGAATTTTCATCAGCAGCGGAAAGCTGGTCTGCAGCCCCGCGCTGTCGTGTTCATTGCGTGCAGAGCTGAGGGCGGCGTGGATGAGCGCATCCTGATCCTTCACCCAGTTCGCGGCGCGGAAGAAAATCGGGCGCTCGTTTTCCTTTTCTCGGATCTGCACGCCGTTGAGGCCGATGTCATCCACGATCACTCCATGAGGCAGGCCGTGCACGTCCAGGTTGAGGATGCCGTCATTGCCCATGCGCACGGCACGGATCCAAGCCTTCACCGTCTGCCCGGGAGCCAAGGTGATTTCGAGGGGCTTGATTTCATCCCTGATCTCCCGCATCACCGCCTTGCCGCCCGCATCGGGTTCCATGACAATGATGAACTTCGGCGCAGCACCCAGCGTGACTTTACCGAAGGTTCCCGCGTCGTGTGTGAGAGCCTTGGATTTCGCCGTGATCTTGAGCTTGCTCCAGTCGGCATTCGCTGCGGCATCCGGAGCTGCACGCAGGCTGCCGCTGATCAGGTCGTGCCCGGCTTCGATGATGATCGGGCTGGAAGCGTAATACCCGGCAGGCAAGCCCGTGATGTCGATCTGAATAGGATCATCGAAGCCATCCACGCGCTCGGCGCGGAAAGAAAAGCCGACGGACGCGCCAGGCATCACCGTGGGGTTCATGCCAGCGAGCTTCACGCTGAAATCAGGCATCGGCTGACGGATGCTGAGCGCATACACATAGCGCTCTCCGCCCCAGCTGCGGGTATCGGTAACTTTCACCAGATACCTGCCGTCCGCCGGCGCATTGAAGGTCAGGCGTGAATCGCTGCCGATCTTGCGGTCGCCGCTGTCATCGTTGGCATAGTTCAAGGTGAAAACAGGCAGCCCGTTTGGCACGATGTGGCTTCCGATCTCCTTGGGTTCCACGATATAGCAGGGTTCATCAAGCGAGTGCGAATTGGCCGTGGTGTCAAAGTAGGCACGGCGCTTGCCTCCCGTGGTGTAGAAAAAGCAGCCGCCATCAGGACCACGGGGCATGCGGATGATCTTCATCACATCGCCGTTGAAATAGGCGTATTCGTTCAACTCCATCTCCTCCCAGTTTTGCAGGCGGATGTCAGGGTTGTTGGCATCCACGCTGCGGAAATTGTTGTAGCTGTCGCGCACGGCCTGCAGCAGCATGCGCTGCACCGGCTTGCCGTCGGCATGCAGCACTTCGATCTTGGTATCCGCAGGCGAGCCGGCCATGCCAGCCAGCGTCTCAATGATCCAGCTCTGACCTTTTTTGGCCTCAAAGGCAAAGCAGTCCACATCATGCGCCTGCGCCAGGCGTGCCCCCACGGTGACTGGCGCGGCAATTACCTGCGCCTTGGCGACATCGTCGTTCCCTTCCACTTCCTCCGCCTGGGGCAGCGCGCCCACGCGCAGCGCAGGCATGGAGCGGAATCTCAGCGCCCCGGCATCCAGCGGCACATTCATCATGCCCTCCTTCTCGGCCTTCATCATGACCGTGGCCTTGCCTCCGAGGTGATGACCGATGAGCGTGACCTTGGTCTCTTTGCCAGCCTGCGCTGTCAGCGGGGCCCATGCTGTGACATACGGCAGTGCGCCCACGGTCAGCCGGTAGGCATGCTCTGCACTGCCGTCCATCGTGGTGTTGCTCACCACCGCGAGGTAATCGCCATCCGCAGGCGCTTTCCAGGCCAGGAATGGATCGCTGCCGCTTTCCAGTCCACGGTTCACAGCAAGCACGTTGTGCTGTGCATCCAGGATCTCCACCGTGGGGGATTTAGCCTTGCTGCCGATCTGCGCCACTGCGAGGTCAAACACCAGCTCCTCCCCCGCCTTAGCCTTGAACAGATACGCATCATGCTGGCCGATCTCCGTCAGTGTGCCCCAGAGGCTCGCTGGCAAAGCGGCAATGCTGACAGCTCCTTCTTTGAAATCCGCCGCCTTGGCGACCAGCGGTGCTAGATCATCAGCATAGATTTTCATCCGCGCAGACTCTCCTGCCGCGCTCTTGAGCCACACCTCGTAGGCACCACGCGGCACCTCGGAACTGGCGGTGATCTTGACCCTCGCTGTCGTCGGCTTGACCGTACTCTTCACCAGCTGCGCCTTGATGCCGGGATAAGAAGTCATGACCTGCATGTCTGTGGTGATGTTTTTGCCAGCAATGCTCACCATCAGCTCTCCGCCGACATGCGCAGCCTGCGGAGCCACCCGTGTCAGCTCAGGCTTCACCACCATCGCCGGCTTGGCTGGCGCAGGAGCCATCACCACTTTGCCGGTGGCAGATTCATACACGCTGAGGCTGCCGTCCACACGACCCGTCACGAGCTGTGCCTTGTCCGTAAAGGCCAGTGCCGGAGACCAGTCTGGCTGCTTCTCCAGCGGCACCTTCTCCGTGAGGTCTGCCGTGCTCCAGATTTTGAGTGACTTGTCCGTCGAGGTGGAGGCAAGCAGATGCCCATCCATGGACAGCGCAAGATTTAAAATGCCGCCTTCATGAGCAAAACGGCTGGTGATGATCTTGTTAGTCCCCTCCTTGGCATCGGTGCTGATGCTCCACTGGCGAATGCGGTTGTCCCCGCCTGCGGCAAAGAGATGCTTGCCATCTGCGCTGAAAACCGTGCTCGTCTGTTCCTTCGTTGGCTGCGAAAGCGTGTCGAGCCGCTGGCCGCTAGGAATGCTCCAGAGCTTCACCGTGCGATCCGCGCTGGCACTGGCCAGCACCTTGCCATCCGGCCGGAAGGAGAGGCCGTTGACTGCGCCGTTGTGTCCTTTCAGCAGCGCGATCTCCTTGCCCGTGGCCGTGTCCCAGAGCCGGATCTTCTGATCATACGCCCCCGTGGCGATCATCTTCCCATCGGGCGAAACCGCCAGCGCATACGCAGCATCCAGATGTCCTTCAAAGGACTGCAGAGCCGTGCCATCGCTCGTCTTCCAGCTCTTCACCATACCTACGATGCCCGCCTCACCACCAGCAGCATAAACCGTCGCCCCATCTGGGGAGAACGCGACCGCGTTGGCTTTCCCTTTGAAGCCCATGAGCTTGCGCACCACCACCCGTGTCACCGGATTGATCAGCTCCACCTCTCCGTAGCGACCCACGGCGATGAACTGCACCTTAGGCGAAAACGCCACCGCTTGCACCGCATGCTTGGGCGGCACCGTCGGTTTGATCTGCGGCGTGATCACCTCGCGCGGCATCGGCTTTGCCTCGGCCACCTCAGGGCCTTTGGCCCCCGCGTCGATCCAAGTTTTGATCACTGCAATCTCCTCCGCTTTGAGCTTTTCACGCTTGCCCGGAGGCATGAATTCATTCTTGCCTCCGCGCCCCGAATGCCCTTCGAGAAACTTCACCAGCATCGACTCAGCCGCCTTGCCCGCCACGATCGCCTTCCCTTCCTTGCCGCCCTTCATCAGGTTGGCAAAAGTGTCCAGCCGAAACTCTCCGTCTGCATCCGTGTCGTCATGACAGTCGATGCAGTAGGTCTCCCAAAGCGGAACGATCTGCTTGGTGTAGTCCACTGTCTGGGCGCGGGCTGCCGTCATGGAAACCGACAGGAGAAAAATGAAACGCGTAAAACTCATGAAACACTCCTATTAGTGATTAAACAAAAACTCCTTCGAGCTCATCAGCCCCCAGAATATGTCTTCCAAAGTGGTGCGGCGGTCATCGGCTGAGGCTTTGGCCAGCATGTCAGCCGCCTTGGCAGCCTCACGCTCGGTGGGCAGGCGCGTCAGTGCGATGAGATAGGCCTCCTCGATGATCTTTTCGTTGCTCAGCTTGGCAGCCAGTAGCGCGTCCAGGCGGTTGTCTTTTTGAGCGAGCTTTTGGTTGAGCGTGTCCCCGTTCGCGATGTGCAGCGCCTGTGCCATGCTGGGCTCGTTGGTGCGTTCACATTCGCAGGTGGCCACGCGGTCGGCGCGGCCAAAGCTCTTGAGGAAGTAGCTGGCGATGTTGCTGTCTGGCAATTGCAGCGCCCGGAAGCCCATGGGGTAGCTCTCGCTGGTGCCGCGGTTGGCGTTGCGCTTGTCGATCTTGAAGGTGGTGGGCGCGGCGGTCACCTGGGACACCGTGTCCAGCAGCACCTCTGCCTTCAGACGGCGCGGCACGTAGTGCGAGCCATAGCGAAGATCCGTGATATTCTCCGGCTGCGTGACGCTGCTGCGCTGGTAGGTCTCGCTTTGCAAAATGGTCCGCATGAGGACCTTCAGATCAAACTTGTGCTGCACAAGGTGGTCGCAGGCAGCCGCAAACAAGGGCTCGTTGCTGGCGGGATTCGTCACACGCAGATCGTCCACGGCTTCCACCAGTCCGGAGCCGAAGAAATTGGCCCACACGCGGTTCACAATGGCGCGCTGGAAAAGCTTGTTGTCCGCGCCGGTCAGCCATTTCGCCAGCGGCACCCGGCGGTCTTCAGTCGAGGTCATCGAGACCGGCGTGGTCACATCCAGCGGGTGCGGAGGCTGCGGCTTGCCGGTGAGCGGCTGCACCAATTCGCCATCATCAGAGGAAAAAAGCACCCGCTCATCGGCCTGCGTGCCGTTCTTGGTGCGCACACGGGAGAGCATGTTGGCAAAGGCAAAGTACTCATTGTTCGTCCACTTCTCCATCGGGTGGTTGTGACACTTCGCGCAGGCGATGGACGTGCCGAGGAAGGCCACGCTGATCGTTTCAGCACACTTGGTCGGCTCGTCGTTCAGGATGAAGAAATTGCCCGCGCCATTTTCCAGCGTGCTGCCGGTGGCAGTCAGCAGGTCGCGCACCATCATATCCCAGGGCGTGTTGGCGGCCACGTTGCGGCGGATCCAGTTGTAGTAGGACCACATGGCCTGCGGCATCAGCTTGTCGCCGTTCACCAGCAGCAGATCGCTCCAGCGGTGCGACCAGTAATCCACAAACTCAGGCCGCTGCAGCAGCGCCTCGATCAGCCGGTCACGCTTGTCAGCACTCTTGTCGGCCAGAAAGGCGCGCGTTTCCTCGAGCGAGGGCAAAACACCGATGGTGTCCAGAAACGCACGCCGCAAAAACTCATGATCCTCTGCACGTCCGGACGGCGGGATGTTCAGCGCGCGCAGCTTGGTCAGCACCTGCTCGTCGATGAAATTGCGCGGCTTCATCTGCGCAAACGCAGGCTCATCCACCCTGCCGTCATTCGGCACTATGATCGTCGAGACCGCCAGGCGGCTCAGATACCACGCGCTGATGGCGGTCTCTCCCCGCCCGGTCGTTTTCACCACGCCCTGCTCGTCTACGGCGGCCACACTGGCGTTCACGCCGTTGTACTTGGTCCAGCGGGTCACGTCTTCGCTGTGCCCGTCACTGAACTTTGCGGTCACCTTGAGCGGCAGCGTCAGGCCCGGCTTTGTCACCAGTTGCTTCGGCTCCACCTCCAGCGCGATGATGCGTGGATCATCCGCCTTCGGCCCCGGCGCACCCGCAGCGATCCAGTCGGCGATCGCTTTGTACTCCGGTGAGTTCACCTCAAAGCGCTTGTCCCCCTTGTGCGGCACCGCTTTCACCGCCTTCAGCAGAAACAAACTGCGCGCCGGATCTTCCAGCGTGAGCCTGCGCCCATTGGCACTGCGGGTGATGGAGATCCAGTCCCCCTCATCATCAAACCCGCGCAGCGACAGGCGAAAACCACCCTGCCCCGCAGCCGCACCATGGCACGCACCCATGGCGCATCCATAGCGTGTGAGGATCGGCTGGATCGTGTTGCGGAAGGACGGGACTTCAGCCGCACTTGCCGACGCAAGAACCGCAAGGACAATGAAGGAACGAAACATCATGAGTGAGACGTGATGAAGTTGGGAGTCCGAAGGCTCGTGTTACGCAAACAGCTCCTTGATCGCCTGCGTTCCAAAATCCACGACCGGGTACGGCCTGCCCTGCGGCCCGGGCAACTCGGTGGTGAGGTCGATTCCCATGGCCTGATAAATCGTGGCAACGATCTCCTTTGGCGCCACAGGGCGTTCGGTGGGGTAGCCACCGATGTCGTCGCTCTTGCCCACCACGTGGCCGCCTTTCACGCCGCCACCGGCAAAATTCACCGTCCAGCAGTTCGGCCAGTGGTCGCGGCCGCCGGCAGGATTGATCTTGGGGGTGCGGCCAAATTCGGCGAGGCAGGTGACCATCGTGTCATCCAGCATGCCGCGCTGAAAGAGATCCTCGATCAGCGCGCTGTAACCCTGGTCATACATCGGGGCCACGATGTCGCGCATGCCCTCGATGCTGGTGAAAGGCTTCGAGCCGTGGATGTCCCAGGTGATCTCGCCAAACACGGTGATAAACGTGTTCACCGTCACGAAACGCACGCCGCGCTCCACCAGACGACGCGCCAGCAGGCAGCTCTGGCCAAAGCGGTTCAGGCCGTAACGCTCGCGCACCTTCATCGGCTCCTTGGTCAGGTCAAAGGCCTCACGCGCCTGCGAGCTCGTCATGATGCGGTAGGCGGACTCAAAGTTGGAATCCATCAGCTTTGCCTGCTCGCTGTATTCAAAATTGCGCACGCTGCTGTCCACAAGCTCCCGCAGCTCACGGCGGCGCTCCAGGCGCACCTCGCCGATCTCCTTCGGCGGCAGCAGATCCGGCACCTTGAAATCCTTCACCGCAGGGTCTGCGTTCAGCACAAAGGGGTCGTAAGACTTTCCAAGGAATCCGGCGTCCTGGCCGTGCGGCATGTTGCCGCCCGTGGGTCCCATCGACTCCGGCAGGATCACATGGGCGGGCAGGTCACTGCGGCGGCCTTGCAGAAACTCCAGCGCGCTGCCCACATGCGGCGTGTTCACACCGCCGGTGAAAAGCCGGCCCGTCTGCATCATCTGGTGCCCCGTGTCATGCACTGCGGCGGCAGTATGGTAGCAGGAGCGGACGAGGCTGAACTTGTCCGCGATCTTTGCGTGCAGCGGCAGGATTTCCGAAATCTCAAACGCATCGCTCTTGGTGCGGATCGGCTTGAAGGGCCCGCGGATCTCGCTCGGCGCATCCGGCTTCATGTCCCACAGGTCCTGCTGGCTCGGTGCCCCTAGGTTGAAGATCATGATGCAGGCTTTGTTGCTCTTCTTCGCGTCCACCCGCCCTTCCGCCTTCAGTTTGGCAAAGCCAGGCATCGTCAGCCCGATGGCGCCGAGCGCGCCTGCCTGCAAGAAGTCACGACGCGTGATGCCGTCGCAATTGGTGATGGAGCCTTGGCCGGAGAACTTGAACATGGTGCGCGTGAGGGGTTGTCTGGGTTTAAAGTACGCGCTCCGGCCAGGAAACTGAATGGATGATGCCACTTTTGAAGATGGGCCTTTCCGGCCTCCTTTTTCTTTCGGCGGAAACATTCCCCCAAATAAAGGGTTGTCCTTTCATGCCACCTTAGTGCTAGTCTTCCTCCTACTCAGCCCATGAAAACTCTCCTCATTATCCTCTCGTTGTTTTTGACGATTTCTCTTCAAGCGCAGAGTCCTGCAACTCCGACAGCCCAGGACGATGTGACGCGTGACGGCCTCTGGGATGCCCGCCTGCAGGGCGGCAACTACCTCGTCCGCTGCAATGCGATCATTGCTCTGTCCAAACACGAGTATATTTCAGATGGCGTCGCCCGGGTGGTCGAGGTGAACCTGACGCTCAACTCCGCTCAGATCATCCGTTTCTATTTTTTGGAGCCCTACAAGCCTGAAACAGGCAGCAGCACCGTGGGCGCAGGCACCCAGGCCCTGGATCGGGCCAAGGGGCTTTTCGAACAGGCGGCGGGCCGCGTGTCACCTGATCTGACCAATCCCAAGGTGGTCAAAAATTATCCGGCTTCCACCCATGCCCACACGGTAGAATTTGTGATCAAGGAAGAAACCCGGCTCAATTCACTCTATGGAAGCCTGGAACGCAGCTTCCGCACGGGCCAGGGACGCATCTGGAGAGAAAACCCGTGATGCGGAACCTGCGCTTCGATGGAAAAGCGGCGGCGGGCTGAAACACCCGCCCCGCGGCATCACACGTTGAAGCGCCATTCCACGACGTCTCCGTCGCGCATGACATACTCCTTGCCTTCGATGCGCCACTTGCCTTTCTCCTTGGCCTTGGCGGTGGAGCCGAGCTCGATGAGGTCATTGAAATGCACGATCTCGCCCGCGATAAAGCCACGTTCAAAGTCGCCATGGATCACACCCGCAGCCTGCGGAGCTTTCATGCCCTTGGTAATCGTCCAAGCGCGGGTTTCTTTCTCGCCCGTGGTCAGATAGGTCTGCAGTCCCAGCAGATCATACGCGCCTTTGATGAGGCGTGAAACACCGCTGTCCGTCACTCCGATGTCCGCCAGGTAGGCCTTGGCCTCTTCCTCGCTCAGGTCGATCAGTTCGCTCTCGATGGCGGCGCTAACGACCACGGCAGTGGCCTCATGTGCATGGCGCACATACTCGCGCACCTTGCCCACGAAGGGATGGTTGTCCGGATCGTTTGAGGCGCTGGCCAGTTCGTCCTCTGCCACGTTGCAGGCAAAGATGCAGGGCTTGGAGGTGATCAGGAAGAATGACTTCAGCAGCTTGCGCTCGTCATCCGTGCACTCCAGCGTCACGGCTGGTTTGCCGGCATCAAAGTGGGGGATGAGCTTCTCACACAGGGCGATCTCGGCCTTTGCCTCCTTGTCTCCGCTCTTGGCCTTCTTCTCGCCCTTTTCCTTGCGGCGCTGCACGGCTTCCATGTCGGCGAGGATGAGTTCAGTATTGATGACCTCGATGTCGGTCACGGGGTCGATGGTGCCGCTCACGTGGGTGATGTCTCCATTCTCGAAGCAGCGCACGACGTGCACGATGGCGTCCACCTCGCGGATGTGGCTCAGGAACTTGTTTCCGAGCCCCTCGCCCTGGGCGGCACCCTTCACCAGACCGGCGATGTCGACGAACTCGATCGCGGCAGGCACCAGCTTGTGGGAGCCGGAGAGCTTGGAGAGCGCTGCCAGACGCTCGTCCGGCACGGTCACCACGCCTGTGTTGGGCTCGATGGTGCAGAAAGGATAGTTGGCCGCCTCCGCCTTGCGGGTGCGGGTGACGGCGTTGAAAAGGGTGGATTTGCCTACATTAGGGAGGCCTACGATTCCGGCTCTGAGCATAAGGGCGGCGAGAGTAGCGGTGTGCGGGAATAGCGCAAGCCTGCTTCTCTGTCCGGAGCTGAAATCAAGGCGTGCCGCTTCCCGAAGTGGTGCTGGTCGTGGTGGGCTGGAAGGTGAGAACCCCGCCGCCGCCACCCGTGGGAGTAATCGCAGCCCCCCCGGGGCCTGTGACGGTCAGATTGCCACTGAGGTACTGCTGGGCAGCCGGGCCCTGCAGCACAAGACTGCCACTGCTTACAGTGACCCCTGTGGCCCCCTGCACAGAATTGCCGAGCGTGAGAGTGCCGGTCCCCGCTTTGGTCAGAGTGGCTCCTGACAGCACAGTGGCATTTCCGGAAAAGGTCAAAGAGGACTGGGTGACAAGCTGCTGGGTGCTGCCGTTGGCCAGCACCAGATGCGGGGCGGATTGATTGGAGAGCGTGGTGGTCGCGTTGGGACTGACCGTGAGGATGCGCTGGGTCTGGTTATCCGCAGCAGATATGGAGAGCGACCCCGTCGCCAGGCTGCCGGAAGAACCCGAGCTGACGAGAAATACATTGCTGCCAGAAACTTCTCCAGAGACCCGCAGCAGATTGGTGCCGCCCGGGGACACAGACAAAAAGTTGCCCGTTTGTGTCTGTGGTGGATTCCCCCCCTGCTCCGTTGATGCGGAGGCATCAGTGCCATTGCCAGCGCTGCTGTTCGAGGCCCCAATGCCGAAAATGCGCGTCAGCAGCCCCGGACTGTCACTTTTCGCCTGAGCCGCCTTGTATTCGCCGGCGGCAGCTTGGGTGATTTTCTGGGTGCTGCCCCCGCTGCTGTCACTGCGGGCAAGCGTCAGCGTGCCCGCAAACAGCTGAGCCTGATGCGCCACTTCCTGACGGATTTCCGGTGCTGCGGCCAAGGGTTGCCTGAAGCTGGCGTTGTCCAGCAGCAGGCTGGAATGAGTAAGCGTGTTGAGATTTACCTGAACGGTGTCGCGCGTGCCTTCGGGACGCTGAACGATCAGGTGGCCAGGATTCAAGGCCATGCTCTGGCCGCCCAAGTCCCCACGCACACCGCCTTCCAAACAGGTCATTTTGACCGACCCATCCGGTAGGACCGCCACGATGGCGGAGCCACGCACCGTGACCTCACCTTGCGGCGTCGTCACGTGCACCGCCGGACGGCGCAGAAAGCCATCCCCGGAGGAGATCAGCAGCACTCCTTTGGAAAGCGAAACATCACCCCGGTCACCCACCTGAGCGGAGGTGTTGGAACCAAGCCGGACGACACTGCCGCGCTGATCCACTGTGGCTTGAGCGCGGGCATCACCCCCCGTCGTCACCTGGTTGCCTGCCGTTTTCACGCTGCCGCTTGAAAGCGTGATGGACCCTGCGGTAAGAGCCGTGGTTTGCACCACTGCCATCAGAGACAGTAAGAGGACTGGTTGCTTCATGGGAGTCTTTTTATTTCAGGTATTGGAACGGACACTGCCAAAAAACGGTGAAAGGTGCAGCCTGGCGTCACCAGGCATAAGCGAACACCACCCCCATGCCGGTATTCAGCACCTTGTAGTCGAAGGCGTTGACATCGGAGTGGTTGAAAACGCCGCTGACGTAAACCTGCGTCATGAGGTTGCTGGTCAATTGGTAGCCCAGCCCCATAAACAGCAGGTGATTCAGATCATTCCGGCTAACATTGACGTAATCAAACCATGCAAAGCGGTAGAGGGTGGTGAGCGTCAGCTTTGGCATCACCTGCCATGCAGCCCCGGCCTGGGCGCTGTATTCGCTGCGTCGGAAAAAATCAGGCGCACCAGACACACTTACGGCAGCATTGCCGCCCAGCCAGACGCTGATATCCGGGCTGAGCCGCCAGCCTTTGCGCAAGCCGACCTCCAGAAAATGGTTTTCATAAAGGCGGTTTCCCCAGTTCCAAGGTGAACTCAGGCGCTGATAGCGGTACTGGCCCCATGCGCTGAAACGGGAGTTTCCCCCAGCAAGCTCTCCGCGCCCTACCTGATACTGCAAGCCAAACTGGCCGCCAAAATCATCGAAATCGAGCTGCTGAAGATTTGCATAGCGCCAAAGCGAGTAGTACGACATGGCAAGCAGGTTGATGCGCTCTGTCAGCTTCGGAAACCACGCTCCGCGCAGGCCCGTGCGGCTCACCCAGTCCGAACTTTCCGGGCCGGGAACCAATGCGGCATTTGAGGTGAAAAAACCGCTGGCCTCAAGCGCAAGGAGAAACTGTTCCGGCTTCCGCTGCACCAGCCCGCTGATATTCTGCACGCCAAACTCCCGGTCCAGCAGGTTGATCTCCGCCTGGGTCGCGGCAGAGCCCGCTGTCTGGGCACGCTTTTCCTGAGCAGTGGTGCGCAGCGCTTCGCTTATCGTTTGATCAATCACTGCGCGATCCACAGCGGGGCTTTGACCCATTGCAGATAGGGCGCCTGCCAAGCTGCCAACGACCCCCAATGACAACGCAATGAAAGATTTATTTAGAAACATTGGCACGTTTCTATAAACCTGCACCGATTTCGTCAAGCGCTGAAATACCGCCTTTGTCGCCTCCTGCTTGCTCTTTACGCCACATCGGCGAAACTCCGCGCCCTTTTTCCGGCTGCACCATGCCTTTCGAACTCCTTGCCACCGACCCCTCCTCCCACGCACGCCGTGGACGGCTGATAACGCCCCACGGGGTGGTGGAGACTCCCGTCTTCATGCCGGTGGGCACCCAAGGCACGGTCAAAGCCATGCACCCGGATGAGCTGAAGGCGCTCAATTCCCAGATCATCCTCGGAAACACCTACCACCTCTTTGTCCGCCCGGGCATGGAGATCATGAAAGAAGCGGGAGGTCTGCACGCCTTTGCCAACTGGGACCGCCCTATTTTGACGGACAGCGGTGGCTTTCAGGTCTTTTCACTGGCCAAGCTACGGAAGATCAAAGAGGAAGGCTGCCACTTCCAGAATCACCTGGACGGCACGCCTATGTTCATCGGCCCGGAGACCTCCATGGAGATCCAGGCCACCCTGGGCTCGGACGTGGCCATGCTCTTTGACGAGTGCACCCCCTACCCATGCGAGGCCAAAGAGGCGGAAAAAAGCCTGGACCTGACCCTGCGCTGGGCGCGGCGATGCCGAACTTGGATCGATGAACACCGCCCCCAAACCGGCGGCGGGGCGCAGCAGCACTTTGGCATTGTACAAGGCAGCGTCTATCAAGAGCTGCGCGAAAGATCCGCCCGCGAGCTGGTGGCCATGGGCTTCGACGGCTACGCCATCGGCGGTCTCAGCGTCGGAGAGCCCGAGGAGGACATGATGCGCATCGCCGAATGGGTCACCCCCCACCTCCCGGCGAATCAAGCCCGCTATGCCATGGGCCTTGGCACCCCTCCCCAGGTCATCGAGCTAATCGCCCGAGGGATTGACATGTTTGACTGCGTGCTTCCCACCCGGCTGGCCAGAAATGGGACCGCTTTCACCCACGAGGGGATGATGAATCTCCGGAACGCCTGCTATGCCCGGGACTTCCGCCCCATCGCCGAAGACACCCACCCCCTGTGCCAGGGCTTCTCACGCGCCTACATCCGCCATTTGGTTCAGGCTCAGGAGATTCTGGGTTTGCGGTTGATTTCTCTTCATAACCTGCATTTCTACGCGTCCCTCACGTCCAGGGCACGTCAAGCGATCGATCAGGGTTGTTTCGCCGAGTTCCGGGCTGAGGTCGTCGCGAAATACAAGTCCACCCCCGCAGCTTCCGAATCATGATCTCTATCTCTCTCGAAAACACCCTTCTTCTTGCCCAGGGAGCGCCTAGCGCACCTGTCGGCGGCATTTTTGGCAATGGAATGATGTTTCCGATCCTGATGATCGTGATCATGTACTTCGTCATCTTCCGTCCGCAGCAGAAGCGCATGAAGGAGCACCAAAAGCTCATCAGCAGCGTTGCCGTGGATGATCACGTCATCATGGAAAGCGGCATGCATGGCATCATCACCAGCGTGAAGGACCGGACCGTCATGGTCAAGATCGCCGACAACGTCAAGGTTCAGTTTGAGCGCGTCAAGATCGCCGCAGTGACGAAAAAATCTGACGTCATTGAAGCGACCGAAGCCTGAGCGGCCTCTCTGATTTTCCCAACCCACCAGCCCCACTGTTCATGAATCCCTTCGCCACCTTCTTTGTCGGTGCCACTCTCCTGATGATGCTGCTCGTCTATGTCGGCACCGCCGTTCACAAGACCAAGCGCTGGGTGGGTACGCTTCTCGTCGCGCTCACCGCCTTCTCCTCCATCTACACGGTGAAGGCGATGAAGCTGCAGCTCGGCATCGACCTCCAGGGAGGAAGTGAGTTCATCGTTCAGCTTGCCCCGGGCAAGAACGACGACGGAAGCCCCAAGGCCGTGACCAGCAGCGACGTGCAGCAGGCGATCGCCATCCTGGAAAGACGCCTCAATCCCGACGCCTCGAAAGACCTGACCCTCCAGCCTGAAGGCACTGACAGGATCGTCGTTCAGATGCCCGGCATCACAGAAGAGGAGATCAAGGAAGTGCGGAAAACCATCCAGACAGTGGCCCACCTGGAATTCCGCAGGGTCCATCCTGACAGTCAGGCCAAGCTTGAGCAGATCAAAGCCCGTGGCGGCATCAAGGAACCAGGGTGGATCGAGATGCCCTACAGCACTCCCATCACGGCCAAAGACGGCTCCGTCATCAACCGCTCCGAACTCGTCCGCGACGTGCCGGACATCGAAGGCAAATACGTTTCCAAAGCTTTCCGCACCGTCGATGCAGAAGGCAACAAGGTGGCGCTCCAGTTCAACAGCGAGGGTGCCAAGCTTTTTGATGAACTTGCCGCGGTGCACTACCAGCATGAAATGGCCATCATCGTGGACGGCCAGATTCACTCCGCACCCCGTCTGCAGGCCAAGCAGTTCGGCGGCAGGGCGGAAATTTCCGGTGGCGGCGGCAAAGGCTTCTCCCAGCAGGAGGCTGACACGCTGGCCACACTGCTGAGCAATCCGTTGCAGAACCCGATGAAGATCCTTTCCGAGAGCTCGGTTTCTTCTGCCTACGGCCAGTCCTCGATCGACCAGGGCAAGTGGATCGGCATCGCCGCGCTGATCATCACCACCTGCTTCATGATGTTCATCTACCGCCTAGCCGGCATCGTGGCCATTGTGGGCCTCATCATCAACATTGCGATCCTTTTCGGCGCCATGGCCCTGTTTGGCTTCACACTCACCATGCCGGGCATCGCCGGTGTCGTGCTCACCATCGGGATGGCGGTGGACGCAAACGTGCTGATCTACGAGCGTCTGCGTGAAGAAATGGAGGCAGGCAAGACCTTCGCAGCCGCCCTGGAAGCCGCCTATGACAAGGCATTCTCCGCCATTGCCGACTCCAACGTCACCACCCTCATCTCCGCCATCATCCTTTTCGTCATCTCCGGCGGCCTGGTCAAAGGCTTTGCCGTCACCCTGATGGTTGGTTTGATCTCCTCGATGATCGGCGCCCTGATCGTCACACGCGTGATCTTCATGTGGGTCGTGGACAAGGGCATCCTGCACAAGATTCACACGACCAAGATCATCCCGGACAAGGTGTTCGACATCCTTTCATCTGCTCCGAAGTTCATCATCGCCTCGCTCGTTGTCACCGCCATCTCCTTCGGCACTCTTGCTTACAAAGGCAGCTCCAGCTTTGGCATCGACTTCCGCGGCGGCAGCCGTGTGGATGTGACACTGGCCAAGGGCAAGGACATCCCCGACACTGAATTTGACGCCCTCTTCAAAGGGCTTAAGCAGGAGAACGGCAGCGATCTCGGCAGCTATTACATTCAGCGCAAGAATGACGCCACCGGAGCGGTCAATCTGAGCATCCGCTGCGAAGAGCTCAGCGGAACGGCCATTCAGCACGCCATCAATGGAAAATGGAAGAGTGACATCGTCGCTGGCACCAGCATCGCGACTGTAGGTTCAGTCATCGGAGACGAACTCGCCAAGCAGTCGTTCTGGGCAATGCTCATCGCATTGGTTGCCATCTTTGGGTATCTGATGATGCGCTACGAAGTCGCCTTCGCCCTGGGTGCCATCATCGCCCTTTTCCATGACGTGCTCATGGTCCCCGGCCTTTGCGTGCTGTTTGGCCAGGAGCTGAGCATCATCCATGTGGGCGCACTGCTCACCATCGCCGGTTACTCCATCAATGACACCATCGTCGTGTTTGACCGAATCCGTGAAACCATTCAGAAGGGCACGGGCGGCAGCATGCGCGACATGATGAACGAGGCCATCTGCAAGACCCTCTCCCGAACGCTCCTCACCGGCCCGACCGCCCTCGCGCCGATGGTTGTGCTGCTCTTCCTTGGCAATCCCGCCATGCTTGAGTTTGCCATGCCGATCACGATCGGTGTTCTGCTCGGCACCTACTCCTCCATCTTCATCGCCTCACCGCTGGTGCTGTGGTACGCGAGGAAGTCCGGCACCAGCCTCAAGCGCCAGGTGCTCGATGCCCAGATCGAGCAGATGAAGGGCGCACAGGCGGTCGCTGCAGCAGCCGCGGCTGCCAGCAAAAAGTAACCCTGAAGTCTTCACGAACCTTGGCTGGAATTTCGTTTCTGGCCGCTCCTGCGGCAAGATGGTCCCCTGGGCCAGCCTTGCCTCGGGAGGAGAGGTGGGCAGTCATAGCTGCAGCAGGTTGGTTTCTCAAATGACCTGTGAGACATGCAGGAGCCAGTCAAGGATGACAGAGGTTCCTGAGTGAAAGCAGCAACTGGCTGCAGTCTGGATTTTGCATCGGGCCGCGAAACTCAGGTCCGTCTGCGAGACCGGTTTCACCATACAGCCACGCGCTGCGCGGGCGGCCAGCCTTGGTCACAAACATGAGCTGGCCTGCGTCTGGCCATCACAAAAGTTAAGGGCGGCATTTCTGCCGCCCCCTTCTTGACCGAGCTTGCTGCCGTTTAGTTATTCACGGGTGGCACCGGATTGACAGGCTCTGCCGGTTTCACTTCAACCGGTGGCGAGGCAGGCGTGCCCGGAGGTGCTCCTAGCGGAGGCGTCGTCCCCGCAGGTGGCGTCACGACTCCGCCCTTGGGTCCGTTGGGATCATCCGGGGCCAGCGAAGTAGCGGCTGCGGCCGCAGCGGCCGCTTCTTCAGCTTTCTTTTTCGACGCAGCCAGCTTTGCAGCGTTGGCTTTCGCCTTTTCAGCCGATTGCTTGAGGTAGGTCGCATAATCCGGCCCGTTGCCTGTGATGGTGACCGGTGTACCAACGGCGGTATGCTCAAACAGGATGGGTGCCATTTTGGATGGCAGACGGATGCAGCCATGCGAAGCACGCCGTCCGGGCTTTGGAATCGGGCCGATGTGCATGCCGACGCCGTCGCCGGTGAGGCGCATGAAGTAGGTCATCTTGGCGGGTTCAAAATGGCCGCCTTCCGGCAGCAGATCACGGCCCTGTTTGAAGTCGGAGTTCACCAGCTTGCCGTCTTTGTCGAAGCCCTTGCCGTAGAGATTCGAGACCTTGTCTTTCACCTTCTCAAGGATTTTGAAGTTCCCTGTGGGTGTCGGAAAGCTGGGAATGCCGCTGGCGAAGTAGGTCCAGCCGACAAGATCTCTGCCGCTGTAGAGCATGGCACGCTGCACATCCACATTGATGACCATGCTCGTGATGGGCTTGTTCCCGCCGCTCCACTCACCCGGGTATTTCCACACTTCCTTAACCGGTTCAGGCGGAGGTGCCGGCGGCTTTTTGCGAAACAGCTGACAGGAGGCAAGCAACACCGTACCGAGAAGAAGTGCGGCACGCGTCAGGGAAAGGGAGGTTTGAAATTTCACAGCGCCCCGACACTAACGGACCTCCACCAGCGCTCAAGTACCAGCGGAAACTATATTTTTAGCAAAGATCGAACAAATCCGCAGCCCGGGAAATAAGCACCTCCGCCCCGCACTCGCGCAGCTCCGCCTCGCTGCGAAATCCCCAGCGCACGCCCACCGCACGCATGCCGCTGCTTCGGGCAAACTGCATGTCGATGCCCGAGTCTCCCACATAGGCCATTTCGTTCGTCTGCAGCCCCAGAAAGGCCGCCATCTCGTGCGCGCCTGCAGGATCCGGCTTACGAGGCACTTCGGCGCGCTGGCCCAGGATGTGGTCAAACACCTGCGTCCCAAAGAAATGCTCCGTCATCGGCACGGTAAAGCGGTGAGACTTGTTCGAAATGACGCCCAGTTTCATCCCACGCAGCTTCATTTCCGCCAGCATCTCCACGATGCCCTCATACGGCCGTGTCTGCTCATGCCAGAGAAGATCATACTGCGCCCGATATTCCTCGGTACAGACCTTGATCAGCGCCTCGCTGCGCACCGCCTCCGGCAGTGCACGCTCCACCAGTTTTTCCATCCCGTCTCCCACCATCTGCTTAAACACCCCCTGCTCGCAACGCGGATACCCCCGCGCGTCCAGCATGCGGTTGATGGATTCCGCGATGTCCGCGAGCGAGTCGATCAGCGTGCCGTCGAGGTCGAAAATGAAGGCTTGGAGTTTGGCCATGCCTCTCTCATGCCCGCGAAATGCGGTGCGATCAACTTGCCAGCTCGCCCAATGCAGCGAAAAACTCCCATGCTCACCGACTACCACACGCACACGCCGCTCTGTCTGCATGCCGAGGGCAACCCCATCGACTACGCACGGCACGCCCGGAGCATCGGCCTCGCGGAGATCGGCCTCTCCGACCACAACCCCATGCCGGAGATCTATGACAACTGGCGCATGCCGCTCTCCGACCTGCCGCGCTACTTTGATCTGGTGAACGAAGCCCGTGCGGCGCTGCCGGATTTCCCCATCCGCCTCGCCCTCGAGTGCGACCACATCGAGGGTTATCAAAAGTGGATCGATGAAACCGCCGCCATGGCCGAATGGGACTACCTCATCGGCAGCGTGCATTACATCCACGACGGCATTGCCGTGGACGACCCCCAGCACGTCTCCCGCTGGCGAACGGCTTCCGACATTGAGCACATGTGGGGCATGTACTGGAAACTCTACGAGCAGATGATCCGTACCCGCCAGTTCGACTTCCACGCCCACCCCGACCTCGCCAAGCGCTTCGGTCTCCGACCCTCCGGCGATTTGCGCCACTACTACGAGCCCGTCATCCAGGCATTGGTGGATACCGATGGCATTCTGGAAGTCAGCACTGCCGGCCTGCGTAAAGACGTGCGCGAGATCTACCCCGCCCGCGAGATGCTCGAGATGGCCTTTGCAGCCAAAGTCCCCATCGTCATCAACTCAGACGCCCACATTCCCACGGACGTGGGCGTGGACTTCAACCAGGCTCTCAATCTGGTCCGCAGCGTCGGTTACACCACCACCGTCCGCTTTGAGAAACGCCAGCGCAAGGTGGTCCCTCTGCCGGAGGCCTGGCCGCTATGATCCTCCAAGCCCGCCAGCACCGCATTGAGTTCCCCCGCCGACCGCTGGTGATGGGCATCATCAACATCAACGACGACTCCTTCTGCGGAGACGGTACCCTGGACCCCACGCTGGCGCTCGCACAGGCCAAACAGCAGCTTCAGGAAGGTGCGGACATCATCGACATCGGCGCGGAAAGTGCCCGCACCAACCGCGAGCCCATCAGCGTTCAGGAGGAGATCGACCGCCTGCTGCCTTTCCTCGAAAAATGGCCGGAGCTCGGCTCCCGCTTCAACTCACCGCTGCTCTCCATCAACACCTGGCGCAGCGATGTCATCGCCGAGGTGCTGCCTCGTGGGGGCGACCTCATCAATGACATCAGCGGCCTGCCGGATGCCTTCAACGCCAAGCTCTGCGCGGAGCACAATGCCGGTCTTCTGATCATGCACAGCGTCGGCCAGCCCAAGGTGCCGCACACGCATGTGCAGTATGGCAGCATCATGGACACGCTGGACCACTTCTTCACCCAGCGCCTCGTGCTGGCGGAGAGTGTGGGCCTGCCGCGCGAAAACATCGTGCTCGATCCCGGCATCGACTTCGCCAAACAGAAAGACGACAACCTCACGATCTACCGCGATCTCCAGCGCCTTCACCGCTTCGAGCGCCCCATCCTGCTGCCGGTGTCACGCAAAACGGTCATCGGCGATGTGCTGGGCATCCCGGCCTTGGAACGCGATGCAGGCACTCAGGCATGCATCGCCGCAGGCATGCACCGGGGTGCGCAGATCTTCCGTGTACACAACGTCAAAGCCGCCGTGCAGACGGTGAAGATGCTCTGGGCCGTGGAAAGCACTCGCGCGCGCTAGCTCGCTCTGGGAAACGCCAGTACGCCGCACAAAAACAAGGCCGCGCTGACCGCGCGGCCTTGCCAGATGAACTCTGAAAACGTTGCTTATTGGGCAGCCTCTTCTTCAGCCGAGGATTTTGCCAGCTCGGTTTCGGCCTCTTCCGCCAGCACTGTTTCCTCGATGGATTCTTCCGTCGGAGGTTCTTTCAGCGCAGGCTCAGCCTCGGGTGCCGGTTGTTCTCCGACCACTTCGACCTTGGCAGGCTCTTCGGCTGGCGGAGATGCCAGCGCCACTTCAGCTTCCTCGGCCATCGCTTCTTCCGCCAGAGACTCCTCCACCGGAGCTGACTCCTGTGCAGGTTCAGCAGACGGCTTGGGCGCAGCCTCCTTGTCAGCAGCGCCTTCCTTTTTCGCGGCTGCGGGCTCGCCCTGCACGCCGAGGAAGACCATGCCGTCGCTGTATTCGATAACGTAGCCTTCGTTGGCGAGCCAGCGAATGTCTTTGATGACGGCAATCTGCTCGTCCGTGGGGTGCTTCGGCGCGTCGGGAGCCGTACCAGCCGGGGCTTCGGGAGACGGCACGATGGCTTCCACCAGCTTCTGCATGGGCATGCCATGGCTGACCTTCAGCTGCTCCACGATCTGAGCAAGACGGTCTGAGAAAACCATGCCAGGCTCGATGGCGCGCGGCTTCACACGGCAGACGAACTGCTTGCCGGCACGACGCTTGAAAAGCTTCAAGCCACGGCGTTCCAGCCCGGCACCGAGCTTCTGGGAAATTTCAAACAGATGCTTCCGCGCCGCATCCACCGCCTGGCGCAGCATGATGAAAAAGACATGCGCGAGCTTCTGCTTGTCGATGTTTCCTGGCACGGTGGCGTCACGCACCTCAATGACGGCGTCGTTGCCAAAGGTGAGGCGGAAATGCGCCTCCATGTCGGCACGGGAGCTCAGCGCGAGCGGCTCACCGCCCTCGGGCACTTCGCCCTTGAGGCACACCCAGCGGCGGCCTTTGCTCATGTTTTCCTTCCACTTTGCGACAAGCTCGGGGTTGGACTCCACACGGATGCGACGCTTGAAGTCTTCGAGCGGCATGTTCGAGAAACGCTCGCGATGCAGCCGGATGACGCCGGTCTGGTAGCTGTGGTGGCTCGGCGGTGCGATGATCTCGCCGCTCATGCCACAGACGGCCACGGAGGCAAACTCGCCTTTAGGCGCTTCGAGCTCGATCTCCTCCACACGGTAAAACTCATCCAGTGCGGCACTGCGCAGCACATGGTTGAGCGCTTCATCACGTGAAAGGAAGAGACTGCCGTCCGCTGGCACATGGTAGAGGCCCGTGGCACGCTCCTCCGCACAGCGGAAGCGCACCATAAAGCGGTCACCGCCAGCCAGAAGGAGGCGTGAGGCGTCGAACATGCTGAACGCATGCCCCGTCTGGCGCACGTGCGAGGCGAGGGCATCCACCGCCTTGTCCTCAGGGAAAATGGTGATCTGCACGTCCTTCGGAATCTCCACCCACTCACGCTGCGGGGGGCCGGAGCGGTCGCGATCTCCGAAGCGGCGCGGGGGGCCTCGGCGGTCATCACCCTCACGGCGCGGCGGGCCGCCTTCTCCACGAGGGCGGAAACCGCCGCCCCCTGCCGGACGCGGACCACCGCCAGGGCCATCGCGGCGCGGAGGCGGGCCACGGCGATCATCACGGCCTCCGAATCCGCCACCACCGCCACGGCGGTCATCACGGCCACCGCGCTGCGGGCGGTCTTCTGCATCGGCGTAGCGTTGCTTTATCTTGTCTTCCTTGCCGAACTCGCCCACCCATGCAGGCATCAGTTTCAAATCGGAAAGGTCAACCAAGCCGCTGGATTTTGACGGCTGGTTGTCGGGGCTGGCTTCGGTTTCGGTCATACGTTTCAGGCTGGAAGGGGCCGCGACTATGCCTCGAATCAGCATTGTCGCCAGTTTTGTTCGTGTGGCGTTTTCTTGGCTTGGCATTATGTGAACAAGTCCCATGCCAGCAACACCCATCACTTTTTTCAATCGGCTCACCGGCCGGCTCGAAACAGAAGCCGTTTATGGGGAGGGTTTTCTGCGCTTCACCTATGAGAACCCGCTGGGAGCCCTGCCGCTGCATGCGCTGGTGAAAAGGGCGGCTTTTTCCCGCTGGTATGGACGCCGTATGGACGCCCCGGCCAGCCGGGCAAAAATCGCCCCGTTTCTGGCCTCCTACGGAGTGGACATCGGCGAATTCGCCGATGCCCCGGACTCCTTCCGCACCTTCAACGAATTCTTTTACCGCAAGCTCAAGCCGCAGGCCAGGCCCACAGCCCCGGGAGACGATGTCATCTGCCTCCCTGCGGACGGCCGCCACTTGGTCCTGCCGGACATCACCCGTTGTGACGACTTTTTCATCAAAGGCACCCGCTTTGACCTCTCCGCGCTGCTCAGAGACGCTGGCTTGGCCGAACGCTTTGGCCACGGCAGCATGCTGATCTCCCGCCTGTGCCCGGTGGACTACCACCGCTTTCACTTTCCCTGCGCAGGCACCCCGGGAGCCGCCCGCCTGATCAACGGCCCCCTGTATTCGGTGAGCCCCATCGCCCTGCGCCGCCGCGCCAGCATCCACTGGGAAAACAAACGTGAAATCACCCTCCTGCGCAGCGCGGGGCTGGGCGATGTGCTGCTGCTGGAGGTGGGCGCCACCTGTGTCGGCTCGATCATGCAAACCTACACGCCGGAGACCCCGGTCCAAAAGGGGGCCGAGAAAGGTTACTTCCGCTTCGGCGGCTCGTGCTTCATCACGATCTTTGAGCCTGGCAAAATAAGGTTCTCGGACGATTTGCTCGAACACAGCAGGGCCGGCCGCGAGGTGTATGCCCGCATGGGAGACGTTGCGGCTCATGCCCTCGGGTGAAACCGCCGGTGCACCTCCTTGAGCCGTGCCTGATCCACATGCGTGTAAATTTGTGTGGTTGAGATGTCTGCATGGCCGAGCATTTCCTGGATCACGCGCAGGTCTGCGCCGTTGTTCAGCAGGTGCGTGGCAAAGCTGTGCCGCAGCAGGTGAGGGTGAACGCGGGCGGGGTCCAGGCCGCAAAGTGCGGCACGCTCCTTCACGATCTGCTGGATGCGGGCGGTCGTCAGCCTGGCACCATGACGCGAGATGAAGATGTGGCTCTGGGTTTTAGGCCCCACCAATTCCGGACGCGCATGCTGCACATAGGCTGCGATCGCCTCCCGTGCCGCGCCGCCTACGGGGCAAAGCCGGGTTTTGCCCCCCTTGCCAGTCACACGGATCCAGCCCTCCTCCAGGCTGAGATTTTCCAGCCGAGCATCCGCCAGCTCTGACAGGCGCACGCCGCTGGCGTAAAACAGCTCCAAAATCGCCCGGTCCCGCCGGTCCAGCGGGGCCGTGCCGTTCACGGACTCGACGAGGCTGCGCACATCCTGCTCGTTCAAGGAGTCTGGCAGGCGCTTTTCCTGCCGGGGCGGCAGAATGGGGTCGGCAGGGTCGGCAGCAATGACCCGCCGGGCTGTGAGCCAGCGGAAAAAAATTTTGAGGGCGATGAGCTCGACCCTCGCAGAAGAGGCCGCCACGCCGTCTTTCTTGCGCTGGGCCAGGTAGCCGCTCAGGTGGTCCGTCGTCACAGCCGCCGCAGCTGCGGCGTCATGTGTGGTCTGGAACCACGAGGCAAAGGCCTCCAGCACCCGCCGCACCAGCAGTTGGTAGTTCGTGGACAGACCCCGCTCGGTCGCCAGGTGGAGAATGAAGCCGTCAATGAGTTCCTGCATCGGTCCTCAGCATGGCACGGGTTTGCGCGTCACGAGAATGACAAAATTCTTGCCCTCCGGCACGGGGGGCGGCAAAGATGCCCCATTATGGCCTCCTACAACAAAGTCATGCTCATCGGCAATCTGACCCGCGACCCCGAAGTGCGCTACACGCCCAAGGGCAGTGCGGTCTGTGACATCGGTCTCGCCGTGAACCGTGTGTACACCTCCGACAGCGGCGAAAAGGTGGAGGAAGTGACCTTTGTGGACGTCGTGCTCTGGGCCAAGATGGCCGAACTCGCCGGCAAGTACCTGCACAAAGGCCGCCCGGTCTTCATCGAAGGCCGCCTGCAGATGGATTCCTGGGAGGACAAGCAGACCGGCCAGAAGCGCACCCGCATGCGCGTCGTAGGCGAGCAGATGCAGTTCCTCGGCAGCCCTGGTGGCGACCGCGCTCCTTCCGGTGGTGGCGGTGGTGATGACGAAGGTGGCTACTCCGGAGGCGGCGGCGGTTATGGTGGCGGTGGCGGCGGTTACAATCGTCCCCAGCAGTCCCGCCCGGCCCAGCGCCCGGCCCCCCAGCAGCAGCGCCCGGCTCAGCGTCCGGCAACGCCACCCCAGCAGCATGATGACTTCGGTGAAGGCCCGATCACTGACGGCATGGAAGATGATGACATTCCGTTTTGAGAAATCGCGCCGGTGTTTTTGCCCGGCCTGATTGGAAGACTGTCTGCCCGGGAGCCGTTATTTGCGGCCCTGTGAACTGCTCCATTCCCAGCTTAGTCGGTGCTTGCATCACCCTTGCTTTGTCGTCTGCGGTGTCTGCCGCCGAGGCCGTGTCCTTCCGCAATGATGTGATGGCCGCCATCTCGAAAGCAGGGTGCAACCTGGGTACCTGCCATGGGAATGCGACGGGCAAGGGCGGGTTCAAGCTCTCTCTGCGTGGCCAGGATCCCGATTTCGATTTTAAGGCGCTCGCCCGTGACGTCTCGGGCCGCCGCGTGAATTTGTTCGCCCCGGAGCGCAGCCTGCTGCTGGTGAAAGGATCCAACCAGATCGCTCACGAAGGGGGCAGGAAGCTCGACCCAAAGACCTGGGAGTACCAGGTGCTGCGGGACTGGATAGCCGCAGGAATGCCGCGTGCTGACAGCGACGCCCCTGAAGTCATCAAGCTGACTGTCACCCCCTCCGAACTCGTCTTGGACGAGCCACAGGACAGGGTGCAGATCAAAGTGCAGGCGTCATTTGCCAATGGCTCGCAGCGTGACGTCACCGAGCGCTCCATCTACGAGCCACTGCAAAACGGCCTCGTGGAGGTGAGCCGCAGCGGCCTGGTCAGGCGCCTGCAATTTGGCGAACCTGGCGTGCTGGTCCGTTACCTGAACCATTCTGTGCCAGTACGGCTGACTTTTGTCAAAGCCAGCCCCGCCTTCACCTGGAGCCATCCGCTTCCCGGCAACTACATCGATTCGCACATTTTCAGCAAACTCCGGACTCTGCGCATGAACCCCAGCGCGCTCTGCAGCGATGAGGTCTTCATACGCCGTGCCTGGCTAGACCTCTGCGGCATGATCCCGCCCGCAGATGAAGCACGCGCCTTTGAAGCCGACACTCACCGCGACAAACGTGCTCGTTTGATCGACCGGCTCATGGTCCGGCCTGAGTTTGCAGATTACTGGACTCTGAAATGGTCTGACGTCCTGAAGGTGGAATCTCGCACTCTGGACACCAAGGGGCTGCGGGCATTCCATGGCTGGATTCGCAGCTGCATCGCGAGCAACCGCCCTGTCAATGACATGGTGCGTGCGATGCTCGCCTCACGCGGCAGCACCTACCATGAGCCCGAGACGAACTTTTACCGCGCCAACCGCACCCCCGAGCTGCGCGCCACCACTGCGGCGCAGGTATTTCTGGGCACCCGCCTCCAATGCGCACAGTGCCACAACCACCCCTTTGACCGCTGGACCCAGGATGACTACTACAACTGGTCGGCAGTCTTCGCCCGGGTGGACTACAAGATACTCGAAGACATCAAGCCGCGTGACAAGAGCGACAAGCATGAGTTCAACGGGGAGCAGGTTGTCTTTCTGAATGCAAAGCTGAATCTCCAAAATCCGCGCACGGGCGAGAAGGCGCAGGCCCGGTTCCTCGGAGCTGACATGCCCAGGCTGGCCGAAAAAGAGGACGAACTGCAGGCGGCTGCAAACTGGCTGACAAGCCCGCAGCATCCCCTCTTCGCCAAAGCCCAGGCCAACCGCATCTGGTACCACCTCATGGGCCATGGTCTGGTCGATCCTGTGGATGACATGCGGCTCACCAATCCTGCCAGTCATCCCCAGCTTCTCGAAGAACTCGCCCAGGATCTTGTCCGCAGCGGTTTTGATCTGCGCCATCTCATCCGCACCATCATGCTGAGCCGCACCTATCAGCTGGACAGCACTCCGACCCAGACCAACGCCGCTGACCTCCTCAATTACTCCCATCACCTGCCCCGTCGCCTTAGTGCCGAACAGCTCCTGGATTCTCTTTACTCAGCACTGCGCGTGACCCCGGATTTCAATGGCTGGGAACGCGGCACCCGTGCCAGCCAGATCCCCGGCCCTGCCAATGGCCGTGGCGGTCCCGCTCCCATGTCGCCCGAGGCCTTCTTGGCTCAATTTGGCCGTCCCAAACGCGAACTGAGCTGCGAGTGCGAGCGCACCGCAGATACCTCCATCGGCCAGATCTTCCAGTTCGTCAGCGGTCCCGTGGTCAGCAACGCAGTCTCCCAGAAATACAACCGGCTTCACTCCCTGGCCAAAAATGCAGACAACGGCGCCGTCATACGGGATCTCTACTGGGCTGTTCTTACCCGGGCACCCAACGCCGACGAGTCAAAAGTCATGGAAGCCCTTCTTGCCTCCGCCAAGGACCGGCGGCTTGCGCTGGAGGACATCGCCTGGAGCCTGGTAAACGCCAAGGAGTTTTTGCTTTGCAAGTAGGAAGCTCCTCCGCGGCAAATGTGCATGCCGGACGAATACAAAGATCGCATCTACGAAGGCGTGCGACGTATGGTTCATCTGGGATGAACCGTGTGACGATGTGTTTCATCGTCTGGAGGTCAATGGAATACCCGCCGCCAAGGCCCGGCAGATGTACGAAAAAGCGCGAGCTGAGCGGATGGCGCTCATCAGAGCCAGCTCCATTCAAAATGGCGGCGGCCGGACTTGGGCTGCTGCTTGTTGGGGGCGGCTTGCTGTTCGGATTTTCGCTCGGCCTGGGGGGGTGGTGATGCGACCGGTTCTGCTTTTAGGCGCGGTCGCAGGTGTGTTTGGCTTGTGGTGCTTTTCCAAGGGGCTGTTTTGAGTGGCCGTTACCACATGACAAAGCCCCGGCTCCGTGGCATAACGCAACATGAGCTCGACTTATCAGCGCCTCACACTGCTCCTTGCCAGCCTGCTCACAGCCGCCGCACTGGCCTCATGCACGGAAGGCAACCTCAGCCGTCTTCGCTACGTGCGCACGGGAGCCATCGGCATAGGTCCTACCGGGGATCTCCCGGGTGATCGTGCTCTGCCTCTTTTCAAATCTGATTCTCCTGAGGAGCTGCGTGTACATCAGGCGATACGCCGAGGTGTGGAGCGTGCTCTCAACGACAGCCGTGCCTTTGACTACGTGCCCTTCGCCAAGATGCAGCAGATTCCCCAGCGCCTGAATCCCTTCAATGAGCGTGCCGAGGTCAAAAAATTTGCTGCAGCCAACCATCTCAAAACCGTCATTCGTGTGTGGGCAACGCCCGATATGAGCCAGCAGAGTGTCAGTGTCGGCTTTCTGACTCACGCACGCAGCGGCAAAGCCATCGCCAGCAGTCTCGCCATGGCCCCGGGCCCTGTCCCACCGCTGAAAAACCCCGCCGCGCGCAGCTCTCTGCCGGCCTGGGAAAAAACTGCTTACGAGGCCACCAAAAAGGCCCTCGCGAAAGTGCGTGGCTGAAAAGCCTGCTTCATCCGCATCTATCAATGCCCTTGTCCCACGCGATTGACGTGAGAACAAGCATCTGTCCAACGTACAGATGCGCCTGATGAAACCAGCCATTCTACTCGCCCTCCTGGTCAGCACTTCGCTGCTCGCTCAAACCGCCCCTCCCAAAGCACCCGCGCCTGCCACCAAGCCCAAAGGCCCCACCATTCCTGCAGATGCGCAATGGCATGACGTGACCACCTGGGGCGTCGAAGGACGCGGCTGGGGGGACCAGGAGCGCAAGCGCTGGTTTGACCGCTTCCCCGCCAAGGCGGAAAAGACCGTCACTCCTGCCGTGTGGAGCCTCAGCCGCGACAGCGCGGGCATGATGGTCCGCTTCAAAACAGACGCCAAGGCCATCTACTGCCGCTACGATCTCTCCAAGGCCAACCTCGCTCTTCCCGCCATGCCCGCCACCGGTGTCAGCGGTCTCGACCTCTATGCACGCGACTCCAAAGGCGAGTGGCGCTGGGTCGCCTGCCCCAAGCCAGACAAGCAGCACGTCGAGACCATCATGATCAGCGACATCGCTCCAGGCGAACACGAATTCGCCGCCTACCTGCCGCTCTACAACGGGGTGGAAAAACTGGAGATCGGCGTTCCCGCTGGTGCCAAATTTGAAGGCCTCGCTCCGCGTCAAAAACCCATCGTCTTCTACGGCACCTCCATCACCCATGGCGCCAATGCCTCCCGCCCTGGCATGGTTCACACCGCCATCCTTGGCCGCCATCTGGACCGCCCGGTGATGAACCTCGGCTTCTCCGGCAACGGCAAGATGGACACCGCTGTGGGAGACCTTCTCAACGAACTCGACCCCGCCGCCATCGTCATCGACTGCCTGCCCAACATGGGCCCCGCAGACGTCACCGCCAAATGCGTGCCGCTCGTCAAGCAGCTCCGCTCCAAACACACCACCATCCCCATCATCCTCGTCGAAGACCGCCGCTTCACCAACTCCTGGATCACCCCCGGCAAGGCCAAATTCCACGACGACAACCATGCCGCCCTCAAGGCCGCCTACGAGCAGCTCAAGAAGGAAAAAGTCGCCAATCTCCACTACATCGGAGGAGACGCGCTCTACGGCACTGATGCCGAAGGCTCCAACGACGCCTCCCACGGCACCGACCTGGGCTTCCTCCGCCAGGCCGAAATCTTCGAGCCCGTGCTGCGCAAGGCGCTGAAGTAGGACATCTGTCTTCTCGAAATTCATCAAGGGCTGCATGGAACACACCATGAAGCCCTTTTTTGTCAGTGGTGCTCTTCTCTTCGCCTGCCACAGACGCAAACACACCAGCCCAAATGACTCACTTCCCGATCTTATAAAGCGCCTTGTCCGTGCGGATAAACAGCGCACCGCCATCCGCGATCGGGCTGGCCATGATCGCGCCATCCATCGTGTTCTGCGCCAGGATCTTGAACTCCTTCGTCGCGTTCACGATCGTCACGACACCCTCACGGCTGCAGAAGTACAGCTTCCCATCTGCCAGAATCGGCGAGGAGCTGTATTTGCCGCCGATGCGTTCGCGGTAGTATGCCTCTCCCGTCTTCGTGTCCACACAGCTCACGATGCCGCCGTCATCCACATAGAAAATCAGGCCGTCGTGCAGCACAGGTGAGCACATCTTGGGCGCGTTCTTGTTGTTGCGCCAGGCCACCTCCGGCGTTTTGAGGCCCGCGTATTTCAGCGCCACCACCGCGGACTTTCCATATGCTGTGCTGAAGTAGATCTGCTGCTCATCCACCACAGGCACGGTGGACATGGAAAAGCCCAGCTCTCCATAGTGGATCTTCCACAGCTCTGCGCCGGTCTGAGGATCATAGCCATAGATGTTGTTCGCAGCCGAGCTGACCACCTGGGACTGTCCGTTGATCGTCGCCACCAGCGGCGTGCCATAGGCTTTGCGCTGCTGCGGGCGCGGGTCCATCTCGCCGCTGCGCGGTGTCTTCCACGCCAGCTTGCCGGTGTTCTTGTCAAAGGCGGCGATGAACTGCGCATCACTGCCGTCAAAGTGCGCGATCAGCCTGTCCCCATGCAGCACCGCCGTGGAGCCCGGCCCGTTTTCATGCATCACGTTCAGCTCCTGGTTTTTCCACAGTACTTTGAGCGTTTTCGTATCCAGCGCCACCGTGCCAAACGAACCAAAATGCGCATACAGCCGCCCCTCCTCCAGCACCGGAGATGGCGAAGCATAGCTGTTGAGCTGATGCGCCCACTGCGGGTCCTTCACATTCAGCAGCTCGATGTCGTGCAGGATCTTGCCGCTGCCCCGGTCCACGCAGACAGCACGCAGGCTCACAGAGCCCAGCACCGTCAGCGGCTGGTCTCCGGTGTTCGTTTCCAGCCTGCGCTTGGCCTCTTCCGCCGTGGCGGCGGTTTCCAAAGCTGTCGTCAGCCAAATCTGCTCCCCCCACATGACCGGGGTCGAGTGCCCACGACCCGGCAGCGCGGTCTTCCACGCCACGTTGCTGGTCTCACTCCATGTCTCCGGCAGACCTGAAGCACTGGCATGGCCTTGGGCGGACGGGCCGCGCCATTCGGGCCAGTTGCCGGCATAGGAAGCAGTGGAGAGAAGCAGGAGGGCGGGCAGCAGTCGGGTCATCATGATGCGAGAAAAAACGTGGCAGTACGCGAGGAACTGTCTTTCACTGGCAGCGATCATGCGCATCCTGTTTTTTCTTTTTGTTTCCGCGGGTGTACTGCAGGCCCAGACGGCTGAACTCGAAACTTACATCGAAGTGCGCCCGGGAACCCTGCCGATCATCCTCACGGTGCCCCATGGCGGCAGCCTGAAACCAGCAAACGTGCTGGCGAGGCGCTACGGCGTCACAGGCACCGACTCCAACACCATCCCACTGGCTGAGATGATCATCGAGGAGCTGGCGACTCGCTATGGCGGCAAGCCTCATGCGATTATCTCGCGGCTACACCGCACAAAACTTGACCCAAACCGGGAGCTGGAAGAAGCGGCGCAGGGGGATCCGATTTCCATCGCCGCCTGGCACCGTTTTCATGACAGCGCACAAAAAGCCTGTGACAGCGTGATGAAGAAGAGCGGCATGGGGCTGCTGCTGGACATTCATGGCCACCGCCATCTCGACCAGCGCATCGAACTCGGCTACCTCATCCAGGGTGATCAGCTGAAGCATTCCGATGCTGAACTGAACGCTGATGCAGCTCTGATCGCCTCCAGCTGCATCCGAGATCTGGACAAGCGCTCGCCACAAAGTTTCGCTGAACTGGTGCGAGGACCGCAGAGTCTTGGCGGACTGCTGGAGTCACAGGGATTCCGCTGTCTGCCGAGCCCGTCCAAAACCAGCCCGGCCTTCATGGCCGGCTACTTCAGCGGCGTGTATGACGTCTCAGCCCATGGCTCGCGCAAAGGCGGCACTGTGAGCGCCATCCAGGTGGAGTGCCCTTGGAACAATGTGCGTGACACGCCTGAACATCAGCGCCGCTTTGCCGTTGCGCTGGCAGAATCACTGGGCGTTTACTTTGAGGTTCACTTCGGACGAAAGCTGAGGTGAAGACACAGCCGGTGGCTGCGCGCTCTCCTCATCTGCTTTGTTAAGCCTGTTCCAGCAGCCGTCTGCCACTTCTTTTTGTGCTGAAAAAACGCGGATCTGCGCGGGCGTGCAGGACGCCCAGTCTATGGGGACGCGCTCATCCCGCAGGCCGCGGCGGTGCAGCCAGCCAAAGAAGGCGACGCTGCCAAGAAGCGCTGCATTGAACGGCAGGCAGAGCGGCAGCAATGCCAGGCGGAGCAAAGCGCCGGTGAGAGGCTCCCACACAAGCGCCATTGCCAGAGTGACGGCCAGCATCCAGACGACCGTCTTTGCATTAAGCCGCAGATAGTGGCCGCCTAAAGCCAGAGCAAGAACAACCACGTTTATGGCGAAGGCAGGGTCACCAAAGACAGGCATCCACCATGAGCCCGCCACACAGACCAGGACAGCCGAAAGAGCCACCATGGCGCTTGTGCGTGAATGCCAGAGGATGCCAATGAAAAACCAGAGCCAGCAAAGCAGCACACGGGTCGAGATAAACTGTGTCTTCTGGCTGAGATGGCTGCTGAGAAAGCCTCCCCATGATTTTGCATATTTCTGGACACTCCCTCCGGACAAGGTCGCAGCAAAGCCCGTGTAGGCGTCTGCAAAAAACGGGGCGCAGAGTGCAGCCGTGGTGAAGTGATGGCGGGCCTCGTCCGGCTTGCCAGCCTGCAACGCACACCAGCCGAGACCATCCCATGAGTCGGCAAAAAACGAATCCAGTGCAACGGCACGCCGAAACGCCAGCGCTGCATCATCATAGCGTCCCTGACGAAAGCGGCTCCAGCCCAGGCCATCATAGGCATCCGCGACTCCAATTTTGAGGGAGAGCACTCTCGAAAAAGCCGTCTGCGCACCGGGCTGGTCCCCGCGGCGATACAAACTCCAGCCGAGCCCCGCGCAGCGATAAGCCTCCGCCATATCGGTGCTGACTTCCGTGTTGAGAAAGTGCTTTTCCGCTTTTTCAAAACGGTTGGCGAGGAGCTCACGCCAGCCGCGTGTGAGCTCGGCATCATGGACACCAAAAAAAATCAACGCCGTCAGCACTGCCCAGGCCGCGGCGACATAAGGCAGGCTGAAAAGGACATAGGGAGACCTTTTTTCGTGCATACGCTCTGCCATAGGCACAAACACAAAGGCCATGCCGGCACAGCCGAGCACCGTGGCGAGCGCCTGTGTCCAGAGAGGCACCTGCGGAAAAAGATGCCAAAAAGCACCCAGAAGCGCGCCATTGACACTGAAGAGCCCGGTCTTGAGCACGCTGTCATCCTGCGCACGCCAGTGCGCGAATGCGGAGATGAGCAGCGCACCGGCCAGGCTCATCAACGCAGTCTCCATGGAAAGAACAAACAGCCCGATGATCACACAAACACCAGTGATGCGGCTGTTCGCCACGAGCATCTGCCCGTAACCACGCAGAGTGTGGTCGAGCATTCGGTTCATGCGGCAAGGGAAAGTTCTGAAATCACCAGCGGCACCTTATGCGATCCCGGAGGCGCGGCAATCGTGGAAACGAAGCTTAGCTGCAATTCGACCGGGCTGCCGAGCGCGGCTTCGATCGCGCTTTTCACTCCTTTTTCAACCAGGTGACACGCGGCCCCGGCCTCAGCCACCATTCGCACCTCGAGCAGGCCGGGCTGCTTTTGCAAAACCTGATACTGAGCCAGGCCAGGAACCGCCTCGATGGCATTCGTGATCACATAAGGCGACACCCAGTTCCCTCCGGGAGCACACAGCATGGCGGCCCTTCGGCCTTCGATCTGCCGGATGCTGCGTGCACTGCTGCCACAGGCACAGGGCTCAGGCTCCCAGCGGGCCAGATCACCCAGCCCGCCGTAGCGCAGAATCGGAGTGGCCGTATTGGTGAGATCCGTGATGACAATGTGTCCGAGCCCGGAGGTTGGCTGACCATTTTCATCCACGATCTCGCAGAGAACATTGCCCTCCGCTATGTGCCAGCATGAGCCCTGCACGCACTGCCAGGCGACAAGGCCACCTTCTGTGCTGGTATAAGTTTCAATGAGGCGTGCATTTGGAAAGACCTGCCCCAGCAAATGCCGCGTGTGGGCATCCAGCATCTCCGAGGTAAGATGGATGAGACGGGTCTTGCCCATGACGGTTTTTTGTGCGCGAAGATCCAGCGCGATCGCACGAAGGGTGGATGGGTAGGAGGAAATGAATTCTGGCGCGGCTTTCAGAAGTTCGCGCGAGAGTTTGGAGACGGGATCGTGCACGGAAAAAATACGTGAATCCGGCACGGTCGTGCGCAGGAGGTCAGCGGTGGCAAAGTCGATGCTGTCTGGAGCCATATCGACGAGATAGAGACCATTGCTGAGCGGCCTGCCCTGGCACCACTCGTAGAACAGTGCCGTGTTGCAAGCCATGTAATGCCAGAGCGACAGTTCTGTGCGAGCCATGCTGGCCGGAATTCCGGTGGAGCCAGAGGAAGCCAGCCAGCGAACCTCACCACAGATGTCCTTGGCGATCAAATCCTCCCGTGTGGCTGCCCGCAGGTCCGCTTTGCTGAGGATTGGGAGCTTCGAAAGATCGTCCCAGTCGCCGAGGATCGCGGGGGTGAATCCCGTCTTGGCAAACAGCCGCTGATAGAGCGGAATGTGATCATGCGCATGCTGCACCAGGGCGCGCAGCATGCGCCACTGGTACGCCCGCCGCTTCTGCGAGCTCCATCTCCTCTGTTCAATCACCTGGTCGAGGGCGGCATGAAGATGCCGACCACGGACGCGAATCTGGGCGGGAGTGTGCATGGGAGGCTTCCTCCTGAGTCTCAACGCTGACCAGGAGGCGGTCCGGGATGAGTCATGGCGAAACCATCACGCACCATGTAGCCGTCAGGATTGATTTCCATGAGCCTTTCAAACAAGGGCGCGGCGAGTCGGGCCTGCCCCTGGTTGATCTGAGACCAGCCAAACCAGCTCATGCCGATGGGGTCTTCAGGCTGCAGCTTGTAGGCACGCTCAAAGTAAGTCTCGGCTTTGCGATATTCCTGCTGGTTGAAGAGAATTTCGCCTGCAATGAGCAGCGTTGGGCGATGGAACTGGTCAATTTTCAGAATCTCGCGCGCCTCACGCAGAACGTTTTCGGGCTGAGCCTGCGCCTGGAACACGCTCATCATGCCCAGGTGTGGAGTGAGGGCACGCGGCTCCTGCTTGGCCGCTGTTGTGTAATACTGGACCGCCTTGGTGTAGTCCTTGTTGAGATAGGAGAGCCAGCCTGCACGCACCGCAGCCAGGTAAGTTTCTCCACCGGCGCTTTTGAACGCCAGGACGCTCTCGAGTGCCGCGGCATAATTGTTGCTGGCCTCCTCGGTGAGGGACTGCTGCCAGGACTCGGAGATGGAAGCCAGTTTGTCTGCGGCATTCACTGCAGTGGCGCAGGCGAGGGTGATGAAGAGAAGATGTGTTTTCATGGTCAGGGAGGCAGGTGGTTTATTCGGTTTCGCCATTCGGCAGTGTGGGGGTGAAGCTGGTTTGCGTGAAAGTGTGGTCGCAGCCTTTCAAATGTGCCGAAAGGCAGGTGAGACCGCAGATGGGCTCGAGAGTGAATTCGATCTCCTGCGGGAGGTCATCCGGAGGGGAGTCAAGAAGGGTGGCAAGGTGCAGACGCTGGGTGGTGGGATGCAACGCATGGCGGGAGGTGACACGCTGTGTGCGCAGCCCCAGATAAGGCGCGAAAACGCCCGCTAATGCCCGGCCGTGCCTGGCCGGCAAAGCGACATGATCCTCCCAGTTCATGCCGCTCTGATAAGCGAATGGCACGGTGGGCATGGCGAACGAAAGGTAGCTCAGGAGCTTAGAACGTCCGCTGAGACGGCTTTCAGTGATCTGCAACGCATGCAGACCGAGAACCGCAGTGAGAGACTCGCCCCCGCTGCTGAAACGATAACGGCCCGATTCATCGAGCGTCATGGTCATGGATTCAAACGAGGTCGATCCCGCTGTGCAAACACGATAGGTGGCCACTCCCGGAGCAAAATGAGCCAGCATGCCCAGCACGGTGACGGAAACCGTGGCCGGGGCAATCCGCTCTCCCACCTTGGGCACGCAGGCAAAGCTCCAGCGCATGCCTTCGGCCGTGCGTGTAAAAATGTTCGTGAGGCAGAAGGGAACGGTTGGCGCACCGGTCTCTGAGCCAGCCTGATTGTGCAGGTGGATGTGCGGCACCGGGCTGCGGCCTGAGTTGCCGCAGTAGCCCAGCAGCTCTCCCGCACCCACGCGCTGGCCGCATTTAACGACGATGCCGTTTTTCATGAAGTGCGCGAGCTTCACGGTGCCTCCATAGTCGAGTCTCAGAACAAGGTGGTTGCCCCAGTTGCTGGCAAAGTTGCAGCCACCGGGCGCATTGTCGGCCACACCATCGACGACGCGGATGATTTCACCGGCTCCTGGCGCGCGCACCTCGAGGCCCTGTGTGTAATAGCGGCTCAGGTCATCATCGCAGCCAGGCGGGCAGGCATTGCCAGCGGCATCATGCACTTCAAAGTCGAGCGCATGCTTCCAGTCACCACGATGACTCAGCCTGTCATCAAACCCCTGGGTCACAGTGACCTCGCGCGCCGTGGGCAGCAGCACATGGCTTACATGGCGATGAGGAAAGCGGGCGTTTGCCAGCGCCACTGCGGCTGCGGCCGCCTCAGGATTTTCGAACACACCGCTGGCAGGCAGCAGCGCCCCGGGCTTTTCGCGCAGGCGCAGACAGCAGAGCATGCTCCAGATCGTGGCCAGGTAGGGCAGCGGAAGATACTCCCAGCCGGAGCCGCGCAGAAAGTGCTGCACCGCCGCGACGTGCAGTGCAGCAACGGCACCGGCCAAAAAGGCAAGAAACAGACTGCTCCAGGAAGGCACGAAATAGACTGCTCCCAGCGCCATGCCAGCCAGCAGATAATTGTGCCCGGCAAACCAGCCAAGCCAGTGCAGGCCGCTGGCTTCGAGCAATTTCACGATCAGGATGCCACCCGCATAGCCAGCAATGGCATTGAGCATGGCGATGCGTGACCAGACAAGAATGGCCAAAGTCACTGCGATGCCAGCCCACACGTTTGGCAGAAACAAAACCGTGCCCATGCTGCGTAAAAATGAGGCGACGGCGAACGGCAGTTCAGGCTCCTCCGGCAGCCCCATGTCCAGCAGTGCAGTGCCCGCCGCCCAGCGCGGGAAAAATGTCAGCAAAGTGCCAAAGACGATGACGAAAGCACTGCTTAGAGGCGGCAGGCCGGCACGCAGCGGAAACCAATGCCAAAGCGCCGCTGACAGAAGCAGCGTGTAAACTGTGACAACAGCCAGCATGCCCCAGATGGCCGGAGCCGTCAGCTCTGAGCCTCGTGTGATCCAGGCAACTGCGAGAGCACTCAGAAGCACATTGTAGAGCAATGTGCCATCCTTGCGCATGGATGCTGGCAGATGCAGCAGCTGTGCCACAAAGCTACCGAGCAGGCAGGCACTGACAGCAAATGCAAAGTAACGTGGCATGAACAGCAGCGTGGCGCAGAGCAGCGCTCCAGTTTGCCAGCTGCCGCAAAGGAAAACAGAGCTGGCCGCACGGCAAACCTCGAGCAGCAGTGTGGAGAAAATTTTCAGCTGCGGCAGCTGATTGTTGGCAAAAGCTGCCGCACGTACGGCGCCGCTTCTCCATCTGGAGAATGGCCTAGGGCCGGTCTCTTCGAGAATGGTCATTCCTGGGAGGGTTGACGGGGCTTCCGTGTTCATGGCGTTGAAGAATCAATGACGCGACGGGTGAGCAGATGTTCAGGCACACGCTCCAGCCGCTGCACGTAGTCGAGATCTTCACGTTCGCGGATGACATCGACCCGGCCATCAAGCCCAATCATGACCACTGCCGGCCGGTAGGTGATGAACTGCATGCTCTGCGTGATGTTGTAGGCTCCGACCGGATGCATGACGAGATGATCGCCCGTGGTCATCGCCGGAAGGGAGACCTGCTCACGAATGACGTCGATGTTCATGCACAGACAGCCATAGAGCTTGACGGGCTGCTGGGCGCTCTCACGCTGCGCCTTGGCGGGCTTCACATTGAAGCGATACCAGTTGCCGCTGTAGAGCATGTTGATCCCGGTGTCGATGACATACGCGGCACCGTTGGATTCAGGCATGTAGGCAGGAGCCTTTGCCGCCTTCCCTGCGAGCGTGATCGGACCGGAGGCGCCGGACTGCTTCACGGCAACAATGCTGGTGATGAGATAGCCCGCTTCATCCACAAGCGCGCGTCCGCTTTCCAGATACAGGCGCGGGCGGCGGTCCCTCGGCAGCGTGTTCAGCGCACCCGCGATGGCGTCTGCGTATTTTTCAATCGGCGGCACCACTTGCTCCGCAGGCTGGTAGGAGTAATGCAGCGTGCTGAGGGAGGGGAACCCGCCGCCAAGGTTGAGATACTTCAGAGACCACCCGTAGCTCTCACGGCAGCGCTCCATCAGAGTGATGAGCTTCTCCGCCGCGACTTTGTACGCATTCGGCTCAAGGATGTATGTACCGATGTGGGTGTGCAGCCCCTGCAGGTTCAGACGCCCCTTGCTCTCCGCGATCCGGCGTATGGCGCGCCACGCCTCGCCATTTTCCACACCAAAGCCAAACTTGCTCCACACGGGCAGAATGCCTGCGTCGAGCCAGCATCGGATGGCGATGTCAATGCCGCGGCCTGTTTCCTTGGCGATGGCATCGAGCAGCAGAAGCTCATCCCAGTTGTCCACCTGGATCATAGCGCCTTCGCTGACGGCGAGCTCGAGCCCCGCACGGGTTTTGTGCGGGCCGTTGAAGATGATGTCTCTCCCGGCCACACCGTTGCGGCGCGCCTTTTCATACTCAAACTCGCTCACCACTTCGGCAATGGAGCCTTCGCTGTGGAAGACGCGGCAGATGGCGTTGAGATAGTTTGTCTTATAACTCCAGGCAAAGCGGGTACTGGGATAGCGGCTTTCAAAGGCTTCGCGCGCGCGCTGAATTTTTTCACGCAAGGTGCGTTCGGAGAAGACGAAGAGCGGCGAGCCGAAGCGTGCGGCGAGATCGGCCACAGGCACACCTTCGATGCGTTCGCAGACATTGCTGCTGAGGCCATGGGCATGGCGGTTGCGGTTGGCGGCGCTGTTCTGGCCGCTGAGATGACGGGTGATCGTCGGCGGAGTGTAGGGCTGAAGCGTTTGCATGGGAGGATGCAGATAGGGGGTGAAATCAAAGACTGCGGGATGAGGCGGGATGTGGAATGACCTCGCGCGGCTGACGGAAGAATTGGCCGCTCATGGTGAGCGCGGCGAGATCGCGAATGTCACCGGTCATGTCGATGGCATGACGGATGAAGAACTTGCCGGGAATAGCGTGGCGGAGCGGCTCACGTGGCTGCCAGCCCAGGGCAAGTTCAAACGCAGCAGCGGGCAGGTTGCAGCTCAGCGATGAGGGAAAATCACACCAGGCGGGGAAGCGCGGATTGATCTCGATGAGGCAGTACTCGCCCTGGGAGCCTTCGGATTTGACAAATTCGAGCTCAAACGGGCCGTTCCACTTCAGCTCGGCAATGAGCGATTCCGCCATGGCATCCAGCTGAGGGTCACGAACAATCATGCCCCCAAACCCTTTGCCACTGGAGGTCCGCAGCATCTTGCGGATGGAGCAGGAGCCAAGCATCTGGCCGCGGCCATTGCCCAGCCCAATGACATTGTACTCCTCTCCCTGCACATTTTCCTGCACCAGCACCGGAGCGCCCCATTGCTCCAGCATGTGCCAGTATGCGGCTTCGCGGGCAGCCGGCGTGATGGCATGCCTTGCCTCATAAAAGCGGCCTTTGACGAAGACATTGCCGCCGAGTGAAGCTGCCGCCTGATGCATTGCGTTCACGTCGTTTACGGCCACAGTCTTCGGTGTGCGGCAGTGCGTACGCTCGCACAGCGCAGCCAGTTTGGACTTGTCGCGGCATTTGAAGCTTTCGGCGGTGGGCAGACATGCGTGAATGCCGCGCTCCCGCAGTTTTTCCGGGGCTTCGACCAGTGGCCCCATTTCAGCATCAAGACAGGGGATCAAGACGTCAAAGCGTTCGATCTCGCGTATCGCATCCAGACGCTGCCAGAATGCCTCCACTCCGGCACCCGGATAAGGGAGGGTGAATGCGGCATCCGGGGCGTCTTCTTCGCTGAAAAGACCGCTCTCGAGCGAATCATAAACAAGACCAATGATACGCAGCTCGGGATAAACGCGGCGCAGACTGCGAATAACGGCAGAGCCGGGCTGGGGATTTTCACCGCGATGAAGCCCGGTGACGGCGATGACAGGTGAAGCATTCATGGGAGGATGAATTGATGGGCTGAGCTCAGTTCATTTCCTTGGCGAGCCCCATGTGAACGAGCTCGGCGAGAAAGGATTCCAGATCACGCTCCGCAGTGCTGCGGGCGACTTCGAAGCACGCGGTGAGGCGGTCGAGGATCTGCAGGCGAGTCATGCCCTCTCCCAAGGCCTGCATGACGATCAGCGCCGTGGGGCTGGCGGTGAAAAATTCACCGCTGGTGGCGTCAAAACCAAAACCGTCAGCCTGCCAGGTGACGGTATGAAGATGAAAGACGGGCGATCCGGCGCCAGAAGCCAGCACCTGAGACTGGGAGCGGTGACGAATCGGGGTGGAAAGAGACGCGAGTTTCATGGTGGTGGGTGATTGAATCACACCCCGATAGAAACCCAGGCGGTTAACAGCACCGCAGGCGCCAAGATGAATATGCGTTTATTTTTGCCCCGGCGGGGCAGAGTAGCGCTTCTGAATTGATCCAGATTCGTCGCATACAGCACAAACTCGGGGCCTGCGTTCAGGCTCTCGAAGAACTTTTTGCGCTTGTCTTCACTCAGGATCGCCTGTCAGAGCCGTTTGTTGTCTTAAACGGTTTGGGCCAGCAGTTGCCGGAGGCTTGCAGCTTCTTCGTTGATTGCAGTCGCAGGAGCCCGCCCCCCTGGTGGTGGCGGGCTCCCGCAGGGTGACGACCAACATCACCCCACTGACACATTTTTGCGGATGCCTTTTTAACGGAGAAAACGAATTCCCATTTTCGTGCCCTGCAAGCCGTGCTTTGGGCGGATCTTCACTGCCCGGTTAAGCGGACATCGCGTGCTGCTTTTCAACGGCGAGGATGAGCATTACCAGCTGGCGCCCCTGAACTTGAATCTCGATCTTTTCACCCGCACTGCGGCGCAGGACCGCCCTGCCGAGAGGTGCATCCTCCGAGATGCGGCCGCGGTCAGCATCGGCCTCATATCCGGGCACGACCTGGATGGTGATGTCAAACTCATGGAGCGTGGCCAGCTCATTGAGCGGACGCAGGGTTACGTAATCATAGTGATGTATCGAAAGGGTGCTCATGAAGGGGAAGAATGGAAAAAATAGGTGGGCAAAAGGCCTGCGACAAAGGCAGGCGGAAGCGGCCCCTGCCGAGAGTGACAGGGGTCTTTCCGAGGATAAACGCGGCGTCAGATGTGCGGTGTCAGACCGTCATTGTCGGATGGCCTGAAGGGACTCAATGGTGCTCTCAGGATGCGTCCGAAGCACGAAGGAGCGCACGGATTTCCGCGCCTCCTCCTCGTTGCGGGCCGCCACTTCATAAATGGCCTCGGCGGAAACCAATCCGCAGATTTCCTGCCTTTTGAACACGCAGGTGACCCGCCATGTGGGCCGCTCATAACGAATAGCGCCGCCAACGCGCGCCGGGTTGTCATTCTGGGTAACAAGTCGTTCCAATAGTTTCATAAAAAAGAGAATTTGAGTTGTGTCTGGGCTGGAGGAAAAGCCTGGCTGACGGCACGTGCGCAGACAGGCAGCACATGCCACCGTGCGTGCATGCGCCTGAGTAATGACCAGAGTGGCGCCCACACGTCATGCTGACGAGGGCTGGAAATGAATGGCGCAGGCTCTGGCACCTGCTGAGTACGCGGGCAGTCCCAAATCTGGGGGATGCCCGCTTAAGCTCGGCTTGCCGCCAGACGGTGGCAAAGCGGATGGATCACACTGCTTTCTGCCAGGATGGCGAAAGAGATGAGTTGGTGTGAGTTCGGCTTCACAGAACTAACATACGCACCAAACACCCAAAAGGCAACTTTAACTGGGCTGCGAAGTCCATAAACCCTGTGCCATCCCGAGGTGTGATGTTGACGTCATCCTATGGTGGGCGTAGCCATCGCGCCCATGAGCACCACACGCACTCAGGGTATTTCGCTGATCACAGCCACGGCGGTGGTGGTAGCCAACATGATCGGCACGGGGGTCTTCACCTCGCTGGGATTTCAGGTGGGGGGGCTGCCTTCCGGCTTTGCTCTGCTGATGCTCTGGTTCGTCGGCGGGGTCTGCGCCTTCTGTGGTGCCGTATGCTATGGCGAACTGGCGGCCGCCCTGCCACGTTCCGGCGGCGAGTATCATTTCTTGTCCAAAATTTTTCATCCGTCCGTGGGCTTCCTTTCCGGCTGGCTCTCGGTGACCGTGGGATTTGCGGCCCCCATCGCGCTTGCGGCGATGGCTTTTGGCAAATACTTCTCCGGCATCTTTCCCACAGCACCAGCGACGACTTGGTCCCTCGTCATGGTATGGGCCGTGACTCTGATCCACGTGGGCGGCATCCACATGGCAGCCAAGTTTCAAAACACCGCCACCTGGCTCAAGGTCGCCCTGATACTTGTCTTCATCGGTGCTGGTTTCTTGTTTGGCAAAGCACAGCCTGTGCACTTTCTGCCCGCGTCTGGCGACCTAGGCTTGCTGGGCAGCACCCCCTTTGCCGTGAGTCTGGTGTACGTCATGTATGCTTACGCAGGATGGAATGCCGCGACGTACATTGTTGGAGACATACGCAACCCGCAGAAGAACGTGCCTCTGGCGATTGCGCTGGGCACGCTCCTGGTGGCGGGCCTTTATCTCGCGCTGAATGCGGTGTTCATGCATGTGGCGCCCATGAGCGAGCTCGATGGCAAGCTGGATGTCGGCCACATCGCGGCTGTTCACATCTTCGGTGAGACCGGCGGCAAAATCATGTCAGGCCTTATCTGCCTGGGACTGGTCTCCAGCATCAGCGCGATGACCTGGGTGGGCCCGCGGGTGATGAAGACCATGGGCCAGGACCTGCGCATCCTCGCACCACTGGCAGTGAGCGATGAACGCGGCGTGCCGGTGGCGGGCTTGTTTGTGCAGCTGGCCATCGTGGTGACCCTGCTGCTCACGGCCAGTTTTGAAACGGTGCTCACCTGCGTGCAGTTCAGCATCCAGCTGGGTTCATTTGCCACGGTGGTGGGCCTGATCGTGCTGCGCATCCGGCAGCCGGACCTGCCGCGCCCCTACCGCTGCTGGGGCTATCCGGTGACGCCGCTGCTGTTTCTCGGCATCAGCCTGTGGATGATGATCTTCGTGGCCAAGAAGCACCCTTATGAAACCCTTGCCGGCATGGCGTTGATTTTGCTCGGCTGGATCATTTACTTCATTTCGCCGCGTACTCCACGCACACCATGAAAAAAACATTCGTTCTGCTGCTTGCCCTGGTTCAAACCGCCCTTGCGGAACCGCCCACGCCCAATGAGCAGGCGCGCTTCCTTGCTGGCATGCCGCAGGAAGGCTCGTCGCTGGCCGGCCTGGCCCAACGCGGCGAATTCAACTCACACGCCAAGGAGCTGGACGCCTCCTGGGCAGATGCCGAGGAGCGCCAGTTTGGGCCGATCCGGGCCTGGGTTCCCCTGGGCCTCCCTGAGGCTTTTGGCGACACCTCGCCGCTGCTCTACGTCTTTAGCGGCCCCGACTTCCTGCATGCCCACACTTTTTTCCCCAATGCCTCCACCTATGTGCTGGCTGCTGTGGAGCCCGTGGGCCAGCTGCCAGACGTGACGAAACTCAGCGAAGGCGAACTCGGCTCATCCATGCGCAATCTGCGCACCACGCTCAATGCATCGCTCAGCTTCAGCTTCTTCATCACGGCGGACATGAAGAAAGACCTGCAGGCCACCAAGCTCACCGGCACCCTGCCGGTGCTGTACGTCTTCCTGGCCCGCTGTGGCTGCTTCATCCAGAAAGTGGAAAAAATCTGGCTGGATGCCGCTGGCAAGATCATCACCGACAGGGAGACCAAAACCTCCGGTGCACGCATTACCTTCCTCGGCACCAAGGGCCAGCAGCAGACTCTCTACTATTTCTCCACCAACCTTGCGAGCTGGGCACTCAAGCAGGACGCCTCCTTCCTGCGTTTCTGCGACGGGCTCGGAGCCATGAACGGCTACACCAAGTCCGCATCCTACCTCATGCACCTCAGTGAGTTTCATGCCATACGCGACTACCTGCTCAGCCACTGCCATACCATGACGCAGGACGACTCCGGCATCATGTGGAAGGACTTCCCCCGCGACTCATGGGACGTCAAAGCCTACGGCTGGTACCCAGGCCCCATCGCCCTCTTCAAGCAGCACTACCAGGCTGACCTGGCCGAGTATTTCAGACAAACCGAAGTGCCCGCACTCCCCTTCGGCATCGGCTACCAATGGCGGCCCAAAAGCAGCACCCTGATCTACGGCGTGTCCAAGATGGTGGTCCGCAAGGCGATCCCTGTAGAGGATGACAAGCCTGGCACAGCCCAGCCTGTGCCCGCCGTCCCTGCACCTCAGCCGGTCGCTCCTCCCAAAGCCCTCCCGGTGAAGGACTGACCTCGGTGGTCCAAGTATGCTCAATGGGCAAATCCAGACACCTTGTGCAGGAGTTCACGGCCCCTTTGAAAACAGCAGTTTCAGCAGCGCTGCGTCGTTAGGCTTGGAATCCTTCGCCAGCCGCACGACGACCAGCTTCATGGATGGCACGATGTAAAGCCTCTGACCGTAGGAGCCGATGCATGCAATGAGGTCTGCGGGAGCAGAACGGCTCAGGCAGGCGTTGCGCCAGGACTGCTGCTGCCATTTTCTGTCCAGCATCGATTCCGCATCCACCTCGCGACCGGCTTTGCTGGCGGCGGCGTGGTTGTTCCAGAACCCGAAGGCAAAGGCCGCGTTGACGCTGCTGCCCTGCAGCTTCATGAACACCTCCTCTTGCCTGAGCATCCACGTGCCCAGTTCCGACCACTGGCGTGCCGTCTGCATGAAGCCGGCTGCCAGCAGCGGCGCACCATGCTGATCTGGTAAATAACGCTGAGAGCTTAGCCCCAGCGGGCCTAGCACCTTGCGCTCCAGGTAGCGCGTGGGCGTCTGCTTGTGCTCCAGCTTGCGTGCGAGCAGTTCGTGAAACACCTGCAGTGCAGCCGGTCCGTAGATGAAGGACTTGCCAGGCGCTGCCACGGCCCCGGCCTTCAGCGCAGCAGTGGTGCGATCAGGAAAGGTGTTTTCATGCAGACCAAACATCGGCTCCAGCCCATGGCTGAAGTCGAGCAGCTGCCGTATGGTGATCTGGCTTTTCCGCCTGTCGCCACGCCACTCGGTGATGGTGTCGGCCACATGTTCATCGAAGCTGAACAGTCCGTCCTTCTCCGCTGCAAAAGCCATGATTCCCCAGTAGGCCTTGGTACCGCTGTAGATGCGATGTGGCTCACGCTTCGAGTGCCCGTTCGTGTAGGATTCGTGCACCATTTTGCCGTTCTGTTTCACCAGCAGGGCATGGCCGCCATGTGCTGCCGAATATGCCGCCGCCGCCTGAATGCCATGAGGCGACAATGGCTCCACAGCAGGAGACGCTGAGAAAAAAAATGGCAGGAATGCCAGCAGAAGCTTCATCCGAGCATCATAGACCTTCAGGTGCGAGTGGACAATCCGCCTTTGCACCGCATCATCTGCCGCGCATGCGCATTCTCCTCGTCGAAGACCAGGCCAAACTGCTCTCCTTTGCCAAGAAGGGGCTGGAGGAGCAGGGCATCCAGGTGGACGCCATCAGCGATGGCGATGAAGCCTGGGAAATGGCCACAACCGTACCCTACGATGCGCTGGTGCTGGACATCATGGTACCCGGGCGCGATGGCCTGAGCATCCTGCGCGGCCTGCGTGAAAAGCGCAACAATGTCCCTGTCATCCTCCTGACCGCGCGCTCCACCCTGCCGGAAAAAATCGAAGGGCTGAACCTCGGCGCCGATGACTACATGACGAAGCCGTTTTTCGTCGAGGAGCTGGCCGCACGCCTCCACACCGTGGTGCGCCGCAAGGCCGGAGATTCGAGTCATCTGCTGCGGGTTGATGACCTGTGCATCAATCTCCTTGAGCGCAAAGTCAGCCGTGGTGGCACGGACATCGAGCTGAGCACGCGCGAGTTTGAACTGCTGGAGCACCTCATGCGCAGCCCGGGCCGTGTGTTTGGCCGCATGCAGATCTATGAGCATGTGTGGGGCTACAACATGGATCCCGAAACCAACCTCGTGGAGGTCTACATCCAGCGCCTGCGAGCCAAGATCGACAAGGACCACGACAAAAAGCTCATCCGTACAGTGCGTGGCGTGGGTTATGCGCTGGGCGGTGGCTGAACCAGGCTGCGGCCTGGCAAAGCAACCCAGGGATTGCCAATTTCTGCAGGCTGGCTCTAACTAGCCCACCCATGAGCGCTTCGAGCATTCCCAGCCAGGCACCCCAAGGCAGCAATCTGCGCCAAGGCCTGATGCTCGTCGTTGCAGTCGCTTTTCTATCCGTGGTCGGACTGGTGCTGCCGCATGGAGACAGCGGCGAGGAGTTTCGTGCCTGGTTGATGGCCCATGCGTTTTTTCGCCCGTTCGTCATTGCCCTGTGGCTCGTGGTGATCCTCGAAGGGATCGCAGGACTTTTTGCCGCCCATGATGCCTGGCCTGCACGTCTTAAACGCCTGCTGCTCACCACCCTGCTGCCTCCTCTGCGCATGATCACCGCCAGCAGCCAACCTGCCGGCTGGCTCTGGCTGCCCGGCATCGGCTGGAAACCCGTGGGAGAGGACACCACCGAGCAGCTCGAACAAAAGCTCGCCCTGCCCATGCTCATTCTGACCCTGCTGGTGCTGCCTGTTCTGGGAGCGGAACTCACCGGCGGAGAGACGCTGGAAAATCACCCGCGCATGGCGCTGGCCACGCACCTGATGACCTGCATCATCTGGATCGGTTTCACGATGGAGTTTCTCTGGATGGTCGCCGCCGCACCAGCCAAGCTGGCCTACTGCCTCAAAAACTGGATCAACCTCGTCATCATTCTCCTGCCGCTCATCGCTTTCCTGCGTGTGCTGAACATCTTCCGTTTCACCCGCATGCTACGTGCAGGCAAGCTCCTGCGTGCCTACCGTCTCCGAGGCCTCTGGACCAGGCTCTGGCGGCTGGCTCTGCTCTTCAACCTCATCGAACGTCTTCAGCGGCGCGACCCCGCCAGGTACTGCGCATCCTTGGAAAAAAAGATCGCTGATCTCGAAGAAGAACTGGCCAAACTGCGAGGCAGGCTGGCGGAGCAACGGGAAAAGCTGCCGCACAGATAGGTTTTTGCAGTTGCTGTGGTTTGACACTCCCGTTGCGTGATGGTTATAATTACCATAATGAACGCTGTGATTGTTCTATCCTCTCTGGCCAAACTTCTTACCCGCACCTGCCTTCTTCTTACTGTCCTGTTGCCTGTTTCTAAAAGCTGGTCCCAGCAGCTTCCTCCCCAGGTCATCGAGCAAGCAAGGCGAGAATCCCTGCCTGCGCACAAACGCGAGAAGCATGACAACTACCAGGCCGCCGCCAAATACTGGTACGCCAGCCGCAATCCAAGGCAGTTGGAGGACATGGAGGAGGCCCTCAAGGACGTGCTTCCACGCGCCTCCAAACTCTCGTCCTTCATCGATAATTTTCAGACCTGGGAAGAAGCGCAAAATTTCAAGGCCTACCACGACGCCGGAGCCGTCCTTCTGGCCAAGGCCTATACCTGCCTCTATTACGGTGACGTCAAAAAGGCCGCACCCGCCATCGAGCTGATCGAAACCAAATTCCCCTACGCGATGATCCTCGCCGAGGACCGCTCCGTCACGTGGGTCCGCACTGCGCTTCGCTACCATGAGCACTGCTGCATGCTCTATGCGGCCATGAGTCTGAAGGTGGTCGGGAAGATTCATTTCCCGCGAGAGCGCGATGAATTCGACGGACTCCAGCAGCGCAAGGCCATCGAGCACATGGCTGTGCTTCGCCTGCGTGAAGGAAACGTCGAACGTCTGGAGCATTTCTTCACCGCCATCAATCACAGCGAGCTGCAGACCTCCGGCGGCGACTGGGCGCTCGACATCATCATGAACGCCATGCGCCCTCTGGACCAGGACGTCCAGTCAGAAGCCTCCTGGCAGGAGATCCACGACGCCATCCTCATCTGGCAGAAGCAGAAGCCCTCGTCCGTCTTTGCCCGTCTCGCAGAGGCACGCTATCTCTACAATTATGTCATGTTCAAGGCCAGGCACCGCAGCTCTTTCGCAGCCATCCGGGAGGCCTCTGAGCGCGGCCTGAAAATGATGCCGGACATTCCGAAAACCAGTCCGGCCTGGTACGACACGATGCTGCGTCTGCAGGCCGTCTGCGGTCGGCCCGCAGACGAAATCGCCCCGGTGTTTCAAGAAGGGCTGGGCAAATACCCCGATTACACTCCCTATGCGATTGCTCTGGGCCGTTGTTTCGTGAATGAAGGGGAAGACGGCCGCCAGATATGCTCCCAAATTGTTGAAGAACTGCAGTCATCCGCCAAAGGCGGTCTGGCTGCGCAGATGCTGCGCCGCATCTACCTTGATGGGAGCTTCCCCGCCATCCAGCCGCGCCTGAACCTCGACACCGTCGAGCTTTGCATCCGTGCAGCTGTGGCTCGGTGGCCGGACAGCTACGAACTACGCAGCGACCTCGGCATTCTCGCAGTCACCATCGGCCGTCGTGAACTCGCCGCAGACATCATGCAGGGTATGAGCAACAAATGGTGCCGCAATGCGTGGAGAGGCCGCGAAGACATAGCCATCTATCTCACCAGCCCAGCGGCGCCAGTGACTCCCCGCGTCGATCCCATGCGCAAGACGACTCTTTGAACCGGAGCCCCTCTGCCCAGGGGCTTACTGCCCCAGGCTCAGGTACTCACGTACGGTGTGATTCATCGCCCGACGCGCCGGAGGGAAGCACTGGGCCACTTTTTCAAACGTTTCCTCCATGGCAAACTCATCTGCCAGCACATGCCTGCGGGCGGCGTCCAGGTGGCTGACGACGACCTGCTCATAGTATTCCACATCCGGTGCGCCGCGCCGCGCCGCACGCCTGTGCAGGAAGTCGGGGTACAAGCACGTGAGCACCAAAAACTGATTCGCACACTGCACATGCAGGAAGAACTTATGGTGCCTGCTGGCATTCTCGATCGCCTCCAGGTAGTCGATGCTGTAAAGGCTGTCGATGGTGTGATTGATATCCTCAGGCCCCTTCGTCGGCGAGCAGCCAAAGTCCGCGCACACCACGGCCATGTAGTCTGCCACGGCAATCTCCTCAATGCCAAATCCCTTCAGCGAATGCCTCACGACGATGAAGAAAAACAGCTCCGGTGAAAGCATGGTCGCCTTGCGGGAAAGGATCGCGGCATCAAAGAGTTTGTCGTTGTCGAGAATGATCGGCACCGCCTCCGGGTCGTCCATCATTGCTTTGAAGCCCTCCTTGCTGCGCTCAGTCGGCGCCAGGGTGTCACGAATGAAATTCCAATCCGTCGGGGTGAAACGGAACCAGCAGCCAGGGCGGGGAAAACGCGTCATGGAGATAAGTTGTGAACTGTCATCTGCCTTTAGCATAACGAATGCCATTTAAGTTAAAGCTTTGACGGAGGGCTCTCAGGGTTTGTTCAATTGCGTGGGTCACAGCTCACAAAAGTCTTTGGAGCATCCTCTCTCCGTGCTAAGCACCGGCATGCCCAGAACTGACGGCCGCTCCCCCGACCAACTCCGCAACATCCAATACGTTCTCGACGTCGCCCCGCATGCCGCAGGCTCCGTCCTGATCGCCTTTGGCAACACCCGCGTCATCTGCACCGCCTGCATCAATGAAGAGGTGCCACGCTGGATGAAGGTGCAGAACGTCAAAGGCGGCTGGCTCACCGCCGAGTACTCCATGCTCCCCTACTCCACGCTGGAGCGCAAGGACCGTGAAAGCTCACGTGGCAAGCCCGATGGCCGCAGCACGGAAATCCAGCGTCTCATCGGCCGCAGCCTGCGTGCCGTCGTTGATCTTGAAAAACTCGGCCAGCGCACTCTCTGCGTGGACTGTGACGTGCTGCAGGCCGACGGCGGCACCCGCACCGCCGCAATCACCGGCGCCTGCATCGCCGTCGCCATCGCCTTCAACCGCCTTCTCGAAAAAGGCAAAATCACCCGCCAGCCGCTCAAGAAAAAGATCGCCGCAGTCAGCGTCGGCATCGTCAACGGAGAAACTCTCCTCGACCTTTGCTACAAGGAAGACGCCGCCGCCGATGTGGACAGCAACATTGTCCTCACAGAAGACGGCGAGTTTGTCGAAATCCAGGGCAGCGGCGAAGAAGCCACCTTCACCGAGGCGCAGCTTCATTCCATGCTCGAATACGGCCGCAAAGGCATCAGGGAGCTCATTGCCATTCAGGACGCCGCCATCGCCAGCGCCATGAAACCGGCGGAAGGAAAAGACCTGCAGAAGCTGGCCGAATTCTTCGGCAAACGCTGAGGAAGAGTTGACGGAAGTTTACAGTTGTTGAGCGCAGTTGACGATGGTTTGGCCAAAACCACCGCCAGCAATCGTATAGTATAGTCGATCATCGTAAACTCTGCATGACTGCCCTGCTACTCGATCCCATCTATCAGCAGCATGACCCAGGTCCGGGGCATCCGGAAAGCGTCCAGCGCCTTGTGGCCATCACCCGGGCGCTGACGGATTCCGGCATCGTTGGCAAAACACACGCCATCGCGCCCCGTGTGGCGACGCTGGATGAACTGGCCCTCTGCCATGATCGCGGCTACATCGCCACGGCCAAAAAGGATGTCGAATCCGGCCTTGATGATCTCAGCACGGGCGACACTGCCATCTGCGCCAGATCCTATGCCGTGGCGCTACAAGCTGTCGGCGGCGTCTTAAACGCTGTCGATGCCGTCTTCGCTGGAAAGGTCAAAAACGCGTTCTGTGCCGTGCGTCCGCCCGGTCATCACGCACGCCCGGCGCAGGGCATGGGCTTCTGCCTGTTCAACAACATCGCCATCGCCGCACGCCATGCGCAGCAGAAACACGGCGCGCAAAAAATCGCCATCGTTGACTGGGACGTCCATCACGGCAACGGCACGCAGGACATCTTCTATGAAGACGGCAGCGTGCTGTTTTGCAGCACGCACCAGAGCCCGCTCTACCCCTTTACGGGCCACGCCGATGAAACCGGCAAAGGCAAGGGCAAAGGCTGCACGCTCAATCTTCCCTTCCCCGCGCGCACGGGCATTAGCACGATTGGCGCCGCCTTCACCGACCGCCTCCTGCCCGCCATCGACACCTTCAAACCGGATCTCATCCTCATCTCCGCCGGCTTCGATTCCCGCATTGATGATCCGCTGGGCCAGTTCCGCCTCACGGACGATGACTTCGTGGTGCTGACCAGGCTCCTGCTCGAATCTTCCCGCACCCACTGTCAGAGCCGCCTCGTTTCCATCCTTGAAGGAGGCTACAACATTCAGGGACTCGCCAGCGCCGTCACTCATCATGTGCAGACACTGCTCGGGTAAACAAACCCAAGTTTCTGCGGCGTTGACAGTTTATTTACACAAGCCGCCCTTGTCAGAAGGCCTGTTTTCTGGTGGCATTAGCAGCATTCCTAAAAAATCACCATGTCCAACTCTCCGCTTCCGCAAGATGACGTCGCCGCCATTGATGAGCTTCGCAAAGTTTACGTGCAGCTCGGCAACGAACTGAAGAAGATCATCGTCGGCCAGGAAAAGGTGGTCGAGCAGCTTGCCATCTGCCTCTTTGCGCGTGGTCATGCGCTGCTGATGGGCGTGCCCGGCCTGGCCAAGACACTGCTCATCAGCCGCCTCGCCGAAACGATGTCGCTCAGCTTCAGCCGCATCCAGTTCACTCCGGACCTGATGCCCATGGATATCACCGGCACCGACATCCTGCAGGAACTGCCCGGTGGCAAACGCGCCTTCGAGTTTGCCAAGGGGCCCGTCTTTGCCAACATCGTGCTGGCCGACGAAATCAACCGAGCCCCTGCAAAAACCCAGGCCGCCATGCTGGAGGCCATGCAGGAGCACAAAGTCACCGTGGCGGGCCGCACTTACACGCTCGACAGCCCTTTCTTCGTGCTCGCCACGCAGAATCCCATCGAGCAGGAAGGCACCTACCCGCTGCCCGAAGCGCAGCTCGACCGCTTTATGTTCATGATTGGCGTCGATTACCCGACGCGCGCGGAAGAAATCGCCATCGCCCGAACCACCACCGGAGCCAGCCTGCCCAAGCTCGAACACATCCTCGACGGCCCCAAGGTCCTCGCCTTCCAAGAACTTGTACGCCGCGTGCCCGTGCCGGATCACATCTATGAATTCGCTGTCGATCTCGTGCGCAAGACCCGGCCTGCCAGCAGCGAGGCCCCCACGTGGCTGAAGCCTCTGGTGAGCTGGGGCGCCGGTCCGCGTGCCGTGCAATATTTGATCCTGGGTGCGAAAGCGCGCGCTGCCTTGTACGGCAGCTACATGGTGCGCATGGAGGATATCATGGAAGTGGCCGAGCCGGTGCTGAGGCACCGTGTGATGACGACGTTTACGGCAGAGAGCGATGGCATCAGCAGCCGGGATGTGGCGAAGCGGCTGGTGGATGAACTGGCGAAGGCTGGGTGAGGTTCTTTTTCAGAGTCGTCCTCGTCCTCGATCAAACCTCTCCGTCATGCCTCATCCAGTACAGTTCATCCAAGAGCAACTCGAAGTACATCGACTCGAGCTGGCAGAGTTATCGGCGCAGATCAGAACAAACATGAAGCTGAATTTGGAAGGAGACTGTCATGGCTGAGTCTTCCCGCGCTTTCCTCGACCCAGTGGTCCTTTCCCGCCTGATGGCGCTCCCGCTGAACGCGCGCCACGCCATGCTCGGCGGCGTCTCCGGCAAGCACCGAAGCCCCGTGCGGGGCTCCTCGCTTGAATTCGCGCAGTATCGCAAGTACGTCCCCGGCGATGACACCCGCCGCCTCGACTGGCGCACCTGGGGCCGCAGTGACCGCTTTTACATCAAGGAATTCGAGGCTGACACAAACCTGCGTCTCTGCCTGCTCATGGACACCAGCGGCAGCATGAACTACGGCCCCGCAGGCAGCACCCGTTTCGACTACGCGCGCAAGCTCGCCGGCACGCTCGGCTACGTGGCCGCTCAGCAGGGCGATGCCGTGGGCCTGTGGAGTCTCGCGGAGAAGCCCGTGGAGATCCCCGCCAAACGCGGAGCTTCGCACCTCGGCCTCGTCCTTGATCAGATGTCCGGCATTCAGCCCGTCGGCGGAACCACGCTGCTTACTGCACTGCATGACGCTGCTGAAAAGATCCGCCAGCGCGCTCTCGTCATCGTCTTCTCTGATCTCTTCGTGCCGCCCGCCGAACTGAAGTCTGCCATCCAGCATCTGCGCTTCCGCAAACACGACGTCGCCGTCTTTCATCTGCTCGACCAGCAGGAGCTCGATTTTGACTTCGACCGCCCAGCACGCTTCATCGACATGGAAGGCGGCGAGGCCATCCTCGCCGACCCCAGTCTGATCGCCCGCAACTACCGAGAAGCCGTGCGGCAGTACATGCATGAGATCGACGAACTCGTGCGCACAACCGGCATGGACTACCACCGCGTGAAGTTGCACGAGAAGTATGATGATGTGCTCGCGAAGTTTCTGCTGGCACGCATTGAGAAGAAAGGGGGGCGATGATGATCAAACAACACCAGCCGCCAGTGACCACACGCCGGCCGCACTACAGCTTCATGCGGCCAGGAGAATTTGGCATGTCCATTCTTCTTATCGGCATGACTGCGTTTCGATTTCAGTCTGCCTACTCTTTGCATTTGAACGAGTTGCAGCGGGTTTCCTGGCTCGGAGGAGCAGTTTTGTCGTTGCTTTGCATGATCTGGTACGTCTGGCTTCGCCGCAGGCGCAGGAATGTGTGCGATGATTCTGGCGAACTGATGATCGCATTGTTTACCCCAATTACGTTCACGACAATTTGTGATCAATTGGCCGACGACATTCTGCGTCGTGGCTGGTTGTTTGATCTCGGTTATTTTCTGTTGCTGACTTACTTCGCCTTTCGTGTCTGGAAAGCACCTCAGACGGCCCGTGAATTCGCGGCCAAATACGATGCTTGCGAGGCCAAGGACTTTACCGACCAAGGCGGACTATGACCTTCCTCGCCCCAGCGCTCCTCTACGCCCTGCCGCTCGCGCTGCTGCCGGTGGTCATTCATTTGATCCACCTGTACCGCCGCCGTCAGGTGAAGTGGGCGGCGATGATGTTTCTGCAGATGGCGCAGAGGATGAACAAGGGGCTGTCGCGGCTGCGGCAGATTTTGATCCTGGCGTTTCGAGTGCTGGCGGTGGCGGCGATTTTGTTTGTGATCACAAGACCGATGGCGGGTGGATTGCTCGGCCTCACCGGGGGTGTGCCGGACACGGTGATCATTCTGCTGGACCGCTCGGCCAGCATGGAGCAGCAGACCCTTGCCACTGGCACGAGCAAGCGTGCGGCGGGCATTTCCAAACTCGCGCAGGCTTTGCGTGCTACAGTGGGCACGCGCTCCAAGCTGGTGCTGATCGAAAACGCCCACCTGCAGCCACAGCTTTTGGAAAAACCCGAGTCTCTCGTCGACCTTCCGCTCACCGGCTCTACCGACACCACGGCGGACATTCCTGCGATGCTTCAAGGCGCCCTCGATTACATCACCACGAATCAAACCGGCCGCACCGATGTCTGGGTGCTCAGCGATCTGCGCCAGAGCGACTGGGATGCCGCCAGTGGACGCTGGCAGGCCTTGCGCAGTGCTTTCACCTCTTTGAAGGGGCTGCGCTTTCATCTGCTGAACTACGCGCAGCCTGCGACGCAAAACCTCTCCATCTCAGTGCAACGAGTCGTGCGCAATGAAACGGCAGGCAAGGCCGAGCTGCTGCTGGACCTGCGCGTGACGCGAGATGCGGCCTCACGTGAACCGCTGGAACTGCCCCTGCGGTTTGTGATCAATGATGTGAGCAGCACGATCAAAGTGAAGATGAAGGACTCGCAGCTCGTGCTTCAGGGGCATGCCATCCCCATCGACAAAACCACCAAACGCGGTTCAGGCCGGGTCGAGCTCCCCGCAGACACCTCGCTGTCCGACAACGTCTATCATTTCGTCTTCGACGAACCCGCCGTCCTTCAGTCCGTCATCGTCACCGATGATGAAACCGAAGCCGGCCCCATGCAGGCCGCACTCGAAGCCGCCGCCGATCCGACCCGCAAATACGCCGCCAGCGTTCTGCCCCCCGCACGCGCCGCAGAGATCTCCTGGGACGACGTCGCACTCATCATCTGGCACGCACCCCTCCCGAAGACCGACGACTTGATCAGCAAACAGCTCGCCAATCATCTCAGCACCGGCCGCAGCATTCTCTTTCTGCCCACCGACTCCACCAGTTCGGAGGCTTTTGGCGGCCTGCACTGGGGAGCGTGGAGCACCGACGGAAAAGCTACAGGCATCGAGTGGTGGCGCAACGACACGGGCCTGCTGGCCAACACCCGCAGCGGCACCGCGCTGCCTGTGGGGGATCTCGAGGTAAGCCGCCGCTGCGAGATTCTAGGCGAGGGCACACCGCTGGCACGCCTCACGGGCAACAAGCCGCTGCTCATCCGGGCAGACATTCCCGGCGAGGGCAATGCGTGGTTCCTCGGCACGCTGCCCGGCTCCGGCTCCTCCAGTCTGGCCCGCGATGGTGTGGTGATGTTTGCCATGCTGCACCGCGCGCTGAATGAAGGCGCTCGCAGCCTGGGTAAAGCGCAGCAGCGCGAGTCCGGCATCACCGCCTTGGGCCGCGGCGATCTCAGCGCGTGGAAACGCTCCGGCCAGACAGTCCTGAGCTCCGAGCAGCCGCTGCGTGCCGGCATCGTGGAAAAGGGTGACAGGCTCGTCGCTCTCAACAGACCGCTGAGGGAAGATCATCCCGAAACCTTGGGGCAGACAGCACTGTCCGAGCTGTTTGCCGGACTCGACTACCATGCCATAGAAGATCAGGTGGAAAGCGATGCCAGCCTGGCCAGCGAGATCTGGCGCACCTTCCTCTTTGTGATGGCCCTCGCACTCCTCGGGGAGGCCCTGCTTTGCATGCCGGCGAAACGCGACTCACAACCCGCTCCTGCGCGATGACCCCTGCCACATCCCAGCTCGTCTTCAATCCCACGCCAGCCGCTTTTGGCATCGGAGTGGCGTTTGTCGTGGCGATGTCCGGTCTCGCATTCATGGCATGGCAGCGCAGCGGCTACCGCAAGGCCACTGGCTGGCTTGAGCTTCTGCGTATTCTCATTGCCGTTGGCATTGCCATCACCCTGCTGCAGCCGGAGTGGCTGGAAACCTTCAAGCCGGAGACAAAACCAACCCTGGCAGTGCTTCACGATGTTTCGGGCAGCATGACCACCAGGGATGTCATCGACAAAACCAGACCCGATGCAGAACCGAAGTCGCGTGAGGCTGCCGCAGCCCGATTGACGGATCCAAAGCTCTGGGAACCATTGAAACAGCGCATGGACGTGGTCATCGAGGCCTTTTCATCCTCACAGACACCCCCTGCTGAGGGTACAGACATCCAGGCGGCACTGTCGAACGTGTTGGAAAAACAGCCCAATCTCAAAGCCGTCGTTCTCATCAGCGACGGTGACTGGAATACAGGCCTGGCCCCTTCCCAGGCAACCACGCGGCTGCGCATGCGTGAGGTTCCTGTCATTGCTGTGCCCACCGGCTCAGAAACTCGGATGCCGGATGTCGAGCTCACCAGCTTTGATGTGCCCACCTTCGCAGTGGCGGGCAAGCCGCTGCGCATTCCCTTCACCATCGAAAGCTCGCTGCCACGCGATGAAGTCGTGCTGCTGGAGATGAAATCCACGAGCGGGGAGATCATCACCAAAGAAGTTACCCTCCCTGCCATGAGCCGCTATCAGGACGTTCTCGGCTGGAAACCAGACAAGCCCGGTGAGGTGAAGCTGTCATTGACGGTCCCAAGAGCGCGGGGAGAGCGCTACCCTGAAAACAATTCACAAGAGGCGCCTCTCTCCATCCGCAAAGAGCAGCTCCGCGTGCTGGTGATCGAATCTTTCCCCCGCTGGGAGTACCGCTACCTTCGCAATGCGCTGGAGCGAGATCCCGGTGTGGAGGTCAGCTGCCTGCTGCTGCATCCTGGACTTGGCAAAGCGGGGGAAGGCCGCGGTTATCTGAAAGCATTCCCCAAGGATGAAGAGCTGACGAACTACGATGTCGTGTTTCTGGGCGATGTGGGTCTGGCAAAAAACCAGCTCACTGCAGAGCAATGCATTTCACTGCAAAAACTCGTACGCGACCAGGCGGGCGGCCTCGTCTTCATGCCCGGCTTCCATGGCTTCCAGTCCACCCTGCAGGAGACGCCCCTCGCAGATCTCCTGCCGGTGGTCTGGGACACCGCCCAGCCACGCGGCTGGGGCTCGTCCTCACCGGGCAAATTTGCGCTCACTGAAGCAGGCACCCGCAGCCTCTTGACCAAGCTCGAAGACAGTGACGAAGCCAGTGCACGCGTGTGGGGCAATCTGCCAGGCTTTCAGTGGTACGCACCGGCATTGCGCGCCAAGGCAGGCAGCGAAGTGCTGGCCACACATGGCACCGAGTCCAATCAGTTTGGCCGTGTGCCTTTGATTGTGACGAAGACCTACGGCGCAGGTAAAATTCTCTTCATGGGCACCGATGGCGCGTGGCGCTGGCGCAAAGGCGTGGAGGACAAATACCACTACCGTTTCTGGGGTCAGGTGGTGCGCTGGATGGCCTATCAGCGCAACATGAGCAGCGGCGGCAAAATGCGCCTCTTTTACTCTCCCGACCGCCCGCGCACCGGCGAGGTGCTGACCTTGAACGCGAACGTCATGAGCCTCACCGGGGAGCCGCTGCGCGAAGGGGGTGTGATCGCGCAAATCGCTGCGCCCAGCGGCAAGGTGAGCAGCGTGCGCCTCATGCCCGCCGGCGAGGAAGCCTGGGGGCTCTTCAATGGCGTCTTCACCCCGGTGGAGCCCGGCGAGCACATGGTGCAGCTCAGCTGTGCCGAGGCTGGATCCTCCTTGGAAACAAAGATTTCGATCCAGGGCACCAGCCGTGAGAAGCGCGGCCAGCCGGCGCATTTTGAGGTGATGCGCGAGATCTCCCGCTTCACCAAAGGCGAGGTGCTTGATGCCAGCGCCCCTGATTTGGTCCTCGCTGCCATCTCCGCCATGCCGGAGCCCGCCGTCCAGGAGCGGAGGCTGCAGATCTGGTCACACCCTGCATGGGCCGGCCTCCTGGTGCTGCTGCTAGGTCTTTTCTGGGTCGGAAGAAAGGCCGCCGGAACGTTTTAAACTCCCAATCAAAAGCTCGTCAGAGACGTTCCATCAGGATAACATTCGCCCATTATGAAAACAGCACTGCCTGTCATCCTCGAATCGAAGCTCGCGGATTTCCGCAAGCGAGTCTGGATCGTCAAGCTCACCGAGGGCCTCCTGGCGGCGGCATTCGGGATCGTGTTTTCCTACATTCTGGTCTTCGCGCTAGATCGTGTGATGGAGACGCCGGTGTGGCTGCGTGCCAGTCTGCTGACTGCAGGTGCGGCGGTGCTGGGGCTGGGCCTGCCGTTGAAATGGCACCGTTGGGTATGGCGCCAGCGCAGCCTGGAGGACGCGGCACGGCTGCTGAAGCGGACCTTTCCACGACTGGGAGATCAGCTGCTCGGCATCGTGGAGCTGGCGCACGTGGAGGCGGGTTCGGCGGGCCGCAGCGAGCGCCTGGTCCAGGCGGCGATGGATCAGGCCGCCGAGGCGGTGAAGGACAAGGACTTCAAGCATGCGGTGCCGGAGGCGAAGCATTTCCAGTGGGGCTGGGCGGCGGGGGTGATGGCGCTGCTTGCCGTAGCGGCGCTGAGCTTGGTGCCGGATGCCGCGTGGAATGCCATGGCACGCTGGGCCATGCCCTGGCGCGCTGTGGAGCGCTTCACCTTTGCGAAGATTGAGGCGCTGCCAAACCGCCTCGTGGTGCCATATGCGGAGCCGTTTGATCTGAAGGTCCTGCTCAACAAGGACACTCTTTGGTCCCCTGCCTCTGCCAAGGCGCAGATCAGCGATCAGCCTGCGGTGGTGAGCGGATTGCAAGCAGGCGCCTATCCTCTGGCATTTCCGCCACAGAAGGAGGATGCGGCCCTGTCCCTGTCACTCGGCGACGTGCGAAAGACGGTGAACGTGCTGCCTCGCACGCGCCCGGAATTGACCGCCTTGTCCGTGCGCACACGGCTGCCGGACTATTTGAAGTACCAGACGGAGCCGATGACGGAAGTGCGCGGTGGTTCGGTGAGCGTGCTGAAAGGAGCGCAGGCTTCGCTGGAGGCCACGGCATCGCGTGAACTGGCCTCGGCGGAAGTGGACGGCGAAGCAGAGAAGGTTTCAGGGGCGAAGGTGACGACGCCCTTCCACAAGATCGAGGCGGATGCTGAAAAGCATGTGATGTGGAAGGACCGCGACGGCCTCACACCACGCGAGCCGCTGGTTTTGAAGATCAATGCGATCGAAGACGAAGCACCAAGGCTGGCCGCACGACGCGAAACACAGGAGCAGGTGGTGCTCGACTCTGAAGTCGTCACTTTTGACATGGATGTACAGGATGATTTTGGCATCCAGCGCGCGGGCCTCGAATGGCACAGCGTGAATGACGACAAAACCAGGGGTGACAAAATCACTGCAGCCGGAGAGCCGGAGAAAAAGACGCTGGTAGCGAAGGCCACCTTTTGCGCGAGCCGTGACGGCGTGGCCCCACAGACCCTGGAGATCCGCGCCTGGGCGGAGGATTACCTGCCCAGCCGAAAACGAGCTTATTCGACGGCGTTCCTGCTTCACGTGCTGAACAAGTCGGATCATGCTCTATGGCTCACGGAGCAGTTTGGCAAATGGCTCGAAGCGGCTCGCGAAAGCTATGAACGCGAGCAGCAGCTTCATGCCACAAACAAGGAGCTTCGTGCACTGAGCCCGGCGGAACTGGACCGTCCGGAGAACCGACGGAAGATCGCGCAGCAGGCGAGCGCGGAAAACGCCAATGCCACGCGCCTGGGAATGCTGAACCAAAGCGGACGCAGCCTGGTGGAGCAGGCGACGCGGAATGATGAGTTTGACGCGAAGCGCCTCGAATCCTGGGCCACGATGCTGAAGTCACTTCAGGACATTTCGGCCAAACGCATGCCCAGCGTGGCGGACTTGTTGAAGCAGAGCTCGAATGCGCAGGGTGGCAAGCCGAGCCCGTCCACGGCATCCAATCCGCCTTCAAATTCCACGCAGCAGCCACCGAAGGAAGGCAAGTCCGGTGAAGGCAAAGCCGGACAGAGCAAACCCAGCGCGCCCCAGATTGCGAATGGGCCGGACCTTCCTCCGGCATCGAAAGGCGGCAAGGCCTCCACCGAGGAGCAGAAGAAGGACAACATGCCGAGCATCAGCGACAAAGAGGGCTCCATGAGCAAGGCCGAGCCGCAGCCAGCAGACCCCAATGCCAAACCTTCGCCGCCCAAGCCCAGCACAATGAAACTGCCAACGACCCAGATGGCGGCGGCACCGGGCCAGAAGAAAGACGAGAAACCTGAAGAGAAGCCGCAGGAGCCGCCAGCCTCCCAGGCACAAAAGAAAATGCAGGATGCTCTCGATGAACAGAAGCTGCTGCTGGCAGAATTTGCGCGCGTCTCGGATGAGCTGGGCTCCATCCTGGCCAGCCTGGAGGCCAGCACCTTCGTCAAGCGGCTCAAGGCCGCTTCGCGCCAGCAGCTGGTCGTTGCCAAGGATCTGAACACCAAAACGCTCAGCGCCTTCGGCCTTGAGCGCAAGCCGGTGAAGGATGCCGCGGCGATCGCTGAACACGAGAAGACGCAGAGCGAAACTGTGCGCGTGATCCAGAGCGACCTGGAGGCCTACTTCGCCCGCAAGCCAGACATGCATTTCAAAAATATCATCGGTCAGATGAAGGAGACCCAGGTCGTGAAAATGCTGACCTACCTGGGAGATCAGGCGGCGGTGAACCTGAGCGGCAACAGCATGGCAGGCGCTGAATTCTGGGCAGACACCCTCGACCGCTGGGCAGAGGAGATGGTGGCGGCCAGCGAGTGCAAATCATGCAGCAGCTGCAGCGCAGACAGCCTGCCGCCGGAGATTGTGCTCAAGGTGATGAAATCCCTGCGTGACGAGATGAAGCTGCGTGACGAAACCCGCGAGCTGGAAAATGCCAAGCCCGCCCTCGGCAAGGGCGAACATGCCAGAAAGTCCGCCGTTCTCGCATCCAAACAGTTCGGCATTCAGGCCGGCACACGCGGAGCCTTTGATGACATCCAGCAGCTCCCTCAGGGCAGCGAAAAATTTGGCAGGGAGCTCAAGCTTCTCAGCGCCGTGATGACCGTGATGGATGAAGCGGCCGGCATTCTCGACAAGCAGGAAACAGGAGCGCCGGCCATAGCTGCAGAAACGGAAGCCATCGAGCTGCTGCTGCAGGCGAAACGCCAGGGCAAAGGTGGCGGCGGAGGCGGCAGCAATCCCGGTGGAGGGGGCGGCGGAGATGCCACCGGAGAAGCAGCGCTGGCAGATCTGGGGCCCGGAGCTGATGCAGGTGCCAGTGTAAACGCACGCCCAGTCGGCCAGGCCACCGGCAAGACCGGGCGTGAGCTGCCGGAAGAATTCAAAACGGGACTGGATGCGTATTTCAACAAACTCGAAGCAGGAGGCGGTGCCAAATGATCAAGCTGATGCTGCTGGCAATTGTTCTGACAGGCTCCGGAAGCGCCCAGGCGCAGACGCCTTCGAGGTCCGAGCTGAAGAAGCCGCTTTCTGAGGCCGTCGAGAAGGTCCTGGCAGACTTTGTGCAATCGTGCGTGCCGGAAAAAAAGAAGCAGCTCACCGCCCACATGGAGGAGGTGATCAACACCATCAGTGCCAAGGTCGGGCTTTCGCCAGATGAAAAACGGACGTTGCACGAGACGGCAGGCAAAGCTGTGGAGACGACACTGAAATCCTGGCAGCCGCAGGCCGTGCTGATGATGCGCACCTACCTGTCGCGCACCTCAGACTCGGCGGCGATCCGGCACATCGGCATGTGGAAACCAGAGATCGCAGGCCCCAATGAGCCTGTGGAAGACTGGACACCGCCAGATGAAACCCCGGAATGGCTGACTGCGGTGAAATCAACGCTCGGCGAAGCACGCTACACCACCTGGCACGAGGCGGACCTGAAGAACCGTCTGCAGGTGGACAAGGAAATCTCATCACATCTCGAACGCTGGCTGCGTGAATCGCGTGGACCGATGAACGAGGACTTGCGGGCTAAAATCGAGCTGATGAAGAAAAAGCTCACTCTCACAGACGCACAGGTCACAGCCCTGGACAAGGCGGCAGACACGCTGCTCGAGCAGCTCAGCGACGCGGAAAAAAAACGCGCCACCAGCATGCTGCGCACGCTGCCCTCCTCAGCTCGTGAGAACATCATGGGCCGCAACTATTTCTACATCCGTTTCGACCGTCCGCGCGGCGAGGCCTGGGAAAAGCTTTGGGAGAAGGCTGCCGCCACCGTGCTGCCAGGAGAACAGCTTGCGCAATGGGGCAAGGCTGACAGGGAGGAGCGCAGCAAAGCGGAGTCCGATGTGGCCGACATGATCAAGCCTTCCGAGCAGCAGGCGGAGCAGCAGATGGAGATCACCATGGGCGCGGAGATCGACGGCATGGTCATGGCGCTAAACTTGGACAAGGACCGGCAAAAGGCGCTGGAGCAGCTCTCCAAAGAAGCGATTCAGGAATCTTTGCAGCAGGCCCGCAAGGGCTGGCTCCAGCAGGTCCGCAATTACTCCGCCGCCGAGCGCAAGCGCATCCGAGGAAACATTTATTTCGGCGTTAATGAAGATATGCAGGCCATCAAACTGCCTGTCTGGACCGAGGGCATCAAGAAACTGCTCACGGAAGAGGAACGCACCCGCATTGCGTCCGAAAACAAGCAGCGTGAGCAGCGTGCCGGCATGGCGATCTCGCGCATCTGCCTGGCGGAAATGGACAAGATGCTGGCACTTTCCTCCGAGCAGCGCACTCATCTAGAGCCGCTGCTGATGGAGACTCTGCACTCGCTGACAGATCAGCGTCGCCAGCAGTACTGGAGTTACAACACCTCCCAGCTGCTGCAAAACGCGGGCAAGGTGAAGGACGAGATGACGCGGGCCATTCTCGATGATGTACAGTTAAAACACTGGAAGGAGCTTGTCGTCTCCGGCAGCAGCTCGTCGCGCAACACCATGCCAGACATCAACGGCACCTTCCCGGAGGTTCCGGACATGGAAGCGGCGATTTCGCAGCACCTTTACAAGATGTTCATCGCAGAACGGAGCAGGACACTGGCGTCGATGATGCCTCATGTCGAAGAAGCCTCGCGCCTACTGTCCCTCCCCGGACCTGCTGTGGCCAGACTCACCACAGCCGCGAAAGGGGCCGTGGAAATCAGCCTGGCCTACTGGCGACAGTTCACGGAAAACTTCGTGCGCCAGAGCGTGCAGAACACCAATTCCAAGAACCTCCTGCAGGCTCTGGCAGGCACCACGCGCGCGAATTTCAGCCGCAATGAAGTCAGGCCTCAAAATACCGAGCTGTGGCAGACAGCTCTGCAGACGACGCTGAACTCAGACCAGCTGAAAAAGCTTCAGCAAGCCGCAGATCAGCGGCACGAATACCGCCTCAGGGCCATGGCTGAGATGTGTGTCTCCGAACTGGACCGCCGCCGCAAGCTCTCAGCCGACCAGTGCGTAAAAATCGAGACCGCCGTGCGGCAGGTGCTGGCTGAATACCTGCCGGACATCGAGCGCTACATGTCCTTTCAGTGGTTTCTGCAGTACTACTACGCCCTGGTGCCCCTCGCGGGTGTGCCTGAAAAAGACTTGCAGGCCATTCTCACCCCTGAGCAGTGGAAGCTGTGCAAGGAGCGTGACCTGCCGGACGCGATGCAGTACTGGGAGGGCATCAAGAACAATCACGAGCAGCGCATGAAGCAGGGAGCTCAGGCCAACGCCCCCCAGATCCTGTTCAACGGCGGCATCATGATCGACCAATGAGTGACGAAGCATCCATGAAAAACACCGCCCATGCCGGCACGGCCCGCCACTGCGTGTCCGGATTTTTGGCATTCTTGACTCTCCTTTCATCCTGCATGCTGTTTCCTGCCGGCAGCTCCGCCCAGGATCCCTCACTCCGCTTCGGGGGCGCCATTCCGCAGGAAGTTGAAACCGTGTATGAACGGGGTCTTTCATGGCTGGCCTCCAAGCAGAGCGATGCGGGCGGCTGGCAGGGCGGCCATGATGGCGCCGGGATTGATGGCATATGCCTCATGGCTTTTCTCGCGAGCGGCGAAGACCCGAACTTTGGCCGCTACGCACCAAACGTCCGCAGAGCGCTGCGCGCGATCATCCGCAGCCAGGACTCGACCAGCGGCTACCTGCCTGGCAGCATGTATCACCACGGCTTTGCCATGCTCTCGCTCTCGGAAGCATATGGCGCTGTGGACGAATCCCTCCTGTGGGAAGGAGGCAAGCCTGTGCGCACCATAGGACAGGCGCTTGATCTCGCCATCCGCTGTGCCGGCACCGCTCAAAAGGCCAACCGCTGGGGCGGCTGGCGGTACATGCCGAACTCGACTGACGCGGACACCTCGGTGACAGGTGCTGTGCTCATGGGGCTGCTCGCAGCACGTAATGCCGGCATGGCGGTTCCCGACGAAGTCATCGACAACGCCCTGAACTACATGCGGCGCAGCACTGGCAAGGACGGCAGCGTGGCCTATGCCGGTGGTTTCGGAGGCTTCGGTGAATCCATGAACCGCAGCGCCATCGCCACTCTCGTGGCAGCCGTTTCAAAGCACAAGGACAGCGAGGAGTTCAAGGCCACCCTCAAGCACATCACAGAGCGTCTGGAGCACAACGAAGGCAGTTACAAGGAGTACTTCCGCTACTACATGGCGCAGGCCTTGTTCCAGGGCGACTACGCCTCCTGGCAAAAATGGAACGCAGCCACCGCCCGTGCCCTCGGGGAGACCCAGGCTGCGGACGGCAGTTTTGGCAGCGGTGCATATGAGACGGGCATGTCCCTGCTGGCCCTGGCTCTAAACTACCGTTTCCTGCCCATTTATGAACGCTAGACACCTCATCACTGCGTTGGTGCTGCTGGCTGGCGGCGGCCGCGCTTCCGAGCTCCACTGGCAGAATGGCGAATGGGTCGGCGGACACTTCGTCGGCTTCGAAGACGGTCAGGTCATCTGGCGTACGCCCATGTTCACTGAAGACTTCAGGGTGAGCATGGATGTCGTCAGGCGCGTGAACCGCTTCAAGACCGATGCCAAAACGAATGAAGCCTTCAGCATTCGTCTCGCCGACGGCAGCCTTCTTTATGGCTCGGTGACCGGACTTGATACAAAAACGCTTAGCGTCACTTCCGCACGCTTTGGCAGCATCCAGGTGCTGCGAGACTCTGTGGTAAGCATACAACGCCTGAAAGCCGCAGGCATGCCCCTCCCGGCGCTGACGGGCACCAGCGGCTGGATCGAGTCTGGCTCTGAGAGCGCCGCTCAGCCCAAGGAAAAGCTCTGGCGCATGGTGCCTGGTGCCGCTTTGCAGCAGGTGGGCTGGAACCACCGCGCCAACCTGCCGCTCGAAACGCCCGAACAGGTGGAAATGCAGTTCACCCTCAGTTCAACTGTCAGGCCTGAGTTCAGAATCGAGCTCAAATCCTCGGACACGGAACGCTTGATCGTGGAAACGTGGGTGGATGATGTCGTGCTGCAGGGCCGCGTGTTTGAAAGCGTGCAAAAGCTCGGCGACGACACACGGCGCATCACTCTCACCCTGTTCTGGGATCGCAAAACCGGCTTTTGCTCAATCTATGGCGCAGATGGCAGAAAGCTGGCGCAAACAACCAAGCCGCCGGTGGACACAGCCAGTCCAAAGCCAGACGCGAAAGCCAAAGATAAAAAACCGGCCGGGAGAGCTGGGGGCGGAGGCCTTTTTGGTGCGTTGATAGGCCTGGTCCAGGGACAGGCCGAAGCTGCTGCAAAGGCACGCTCTCACACCAATGAGCCAAATGCCGAAGACAGCCCCACCGGCCTGACTCTTCTGAACAAGGGCCCCGACCTGACATTGGAGAGACTGCGCATTCGTGAGTGGGATGGCACGCTGCCTGATGACATTACCGATGTGAGACCTCGCATCGAACTGACTGACGGGCGCTACCTCAAGGCAAAAGCCATGCGTGCAGACACCACCTCCCTGACCGTGCGTTCGCCAGATGGTGCGGAGACCAGCCTGCCGTGGGACAAGGTGCTGGCGGTAGAGATGCCCCCCGAAGTCTCGCCTTTTTTCCAGGCATCGCCCCCGCTCACAGAGATGTGGTTCACAGATGGCGAGTGGATCAACGGCACGCTCCAGCAGGTCCGCAATGAAGTGGCTTCTTTCAAAACCACGTTTTCCGAGACGCCAGTGAATTTCAAGATCACCACGCTGCATCACCTGGAGTTCAAAGGCTTCGAGCCCGCCGGCAGGAAAGCAGACATGGCAGCGCTCGACACCCTTACCATCAAGAAAAACGTGCTGCACGGCACACTCGACGCAGGTGGGGAGGCCCAGCCGCGCTGGAGGCCCGTAGGCGCTCTCAGACCTGTCGCCATGTCCAGCACTGCAGGGATGGAAATCACCCGTGCTGTGGTGGATCAGCCAACGGGCATGCACAGCGAAGCCTTGTTTTATCTGCAGGACGGCGACGTCCTCCCCGGCAGACTGCGGGCCATCGATGCACGGCATGCGGACCTGGAATCCGACGTGGCTGCGGTGAAACAGCTGCCCGCAGACAAGCTCCTGGCGATTCAGTTCGGAGGTGCCAGCTTGAACCTGGACGGCTTCGAAGATCCAGGCTGGCGGCGGCTGCGCGGCAGCGCAGAGCAAACCCAGCGCCATGGCAAGGCGGACATCGCTTTCAACGCTGGCGGCTCATGGGGCCACCCAGCCTTCATGCAGGTCAATGAAATCAAATTCACCCTGCTCAACAACGGATTCTCCGCTCTGCGTGTTCGCTTGTTCTGCGATGGTGTCAACCCTGCCGCTCCGAGCACGAACCTCCTTTTCGGCCACATGGGGAGCGAGATTTGTTTCGGCCTCGAATCCAGCAATGACCAGATGGACCGCCAGTTTCGCCTGCGCTCGAACGAATCCATGCCCGTGCAAATCTCCATCGAGGAAAACTCAGTCGAAGTTTTCTTCAAGGGTGTCTCGGCACGCAAAATCGCACTCACTCCGAAAATGCGCTCTGGCAGCGGCATCATCATCGAGCCTTTCAGCCTCTGGGGAAACGGCGAGCGCCCCGTTCGGATCAACGCCTTCAGTGCTCGCATCGCTCCCGGACGCGTGGCGGCACCCCTCGTGGATGCCCGTGCCAAGGAGCATGCGCTCACCGTCCCGCGGTTTCTCAAGGAAGATCCGCCACGGCACGCGCTGCTTGCCGCAAACGGCGACCTTCTGCGTGGCGTCATTGAGGCGGCCACGTCAGAGCATTTCGCCATTCGCTCGGGTCTGGAAAATGTGCAGGTGCCCCGTGATCGCGTCAAGGCAGCCATCTGGCTGGTCAAGCCTGCAGACGCTGTCAGCGCAGCCTTTGAAGCCCAGGATAAAGCAGACGTCCCGCCAGTCATCACACACTGGCTCCTGCTCAACAACGGCGGACGCCTAGGATTGAAGGTGGACCGTTTTGCCGATGATGCAGTGTTTGGCACCAGTCCTGTCCTCGGGAGCTGCCGCGTACCTCTGCCGCAGATCCATGTGATCCGCACCACCACGCCGCCAGACAGCACCGCCATGCTGGCCCTGCGTGAATGGAAGCTGAAGTCCGCACCCGAGCCCGTCCTGCCCAAGTCAGGCGGACAAAGCTCGCCTCTGCTCAATCAGGACGCCAAATCCTTCAAACTGCCGCTGCTCTCCGGCGGCGACTTTGATCTGGCAAAAGAGAAAGGCAAAGTCATTGTCCTCGACTTCTGGGCCACCTGGTGTGGCCCATGCATCAAATCACTGCCTCAAATGATGGACGAAATGTCTGTCTTTGATCCAAGCAAGGTGCGCTTTGTCGGCATCAATCAGGCCGAAGATAAGGAGACCGTGAAGACCTTCCTCGAAACTCGTGCCTGGAAATTCGAAGTCGCTCTGGACGCCAGTCAGCGCATCGGTCAGAACTTCGGTGTCGAAGGCATACCGCACACAGTGGTCATCGGACCTGACGGCAAGGTCGCCTACGTAAAGTCTGGCTATGAACCCGACGGGGCCAGGGAGGTGGCGGAGATGGTTAAGAAACTGCTGAAGGAGTAAATCCGGAAAGCGCATCACATCAGCGAGGCGCAGGCTCCGCCTTCCATACTCGGCAAGATAGCAATGCACTCACGGCACATGGAGCGCATGCTCCAGTCTTTGCAGGCGGTGGAGATGGCGTCTCTGACGTGGCTGAGCATCCGCACCAGTATGTCCGGCTCATGAACCACGAATGACAAGTCTCAGACATAGAACAGGCGCGACCCCCATGAAAAGATCGCGCCTGCGTGGATTTCAAGCTGCCAGCGGCTCACCAGCCGTCTGTTTTGACGGCTGGCTGCCTCCTTGCCGCTTAAAAGTTGATGCGGATTCCAGCCTTCGCATACTGCGTGCTCTGGTTCCCGAAGTGTCCTTCGTAGCCCAGGTAGCTCGTCACTGTTTTGAACAGTTCGAAGCCCGCGTTGAACTGGATCACCGCCTGCGTGTTGCCCATTTTGGCGAAGTTCACGCCGTAGCTCGCAGATGGCACCGAGGCCACGTTGACCCCCATCTGGCTCTTCGTGTTCTGGAAGTACTGCTGCACTGAGGCTGCGAGTTCCAGGTTCAACCCATGGCCCGCAACCTCCGTGCTCCACAGTGCGGAAAGGCCCGCCTCTCCCATGAACCGGTTGTTGTGGTAGCCGCCAACGTTGAGCGCATCAACCGCCCCCGTTTCATTGAAGCCCCCGACCTGCGAGTTCGCGTAGCTCAGTGACACACGAGGAGCGATGGAAACCCCTCCCACCCGCCAGCCTTTGTACTGCACACCCAGGAAGCCCACGTAGCTCGTCACATCCGTGGATCCCGTCACCGTTCCGTTCACCGTCTGCCGGCGAAGGTCCATGCTCTGCTGGTTGAGCCCAAAGCTGCCAAACAACGTGAAGCTCTTCGCCACCGTGTAGCGCCCAAACACCATCGCACCCCAGCCGTCAGACTGCGCGCTTCCCAGCGCCGCGCTGATGCTGCCCTGGCTCAGGCTGCCGGCAACACCAAACACATACTCCTCCGATGCCAGCAGGTTGACCCCGGCATAGTAGTCGTTGCGCGCAGCCCTGGCTGCATCGGCAGTGTTCAGGCTCGCATAGGTGTAGCCCATGAACACAGACATCGTCTCAGGCACCTGGCTCAGGCTGTCTTCGTCAATCTGGCTGGGGATGTAGTTCATGGGTGACACACGGTCCTGGATGCTGCGCGCCAGCACCTGGTTGCCCATGAAGGCATAGTCGGCCAGAGAGCCGTAGTAGTCAGGCACGTATTTGGCCAGATCGGCTGCGGAGCCACCGATGTCGTCAGTGATCTGCAGGGCGAGCCTGCCTGCCGTGGTATTGGTATCAATCTGATTCTGGCCCACGAAGGCTGCATTGAAGATCGACGCAGCTGCTGCGCGCTGATTGTCATTGCTGCCAAGATCAGCAAAGGTGCTGTTGGGGGCATTGAGACCAGTCGCAGTGAGGGCGCCGGTGTTCACATCAAAGACCACCGCAGCATTGATCACGGCGGGATTCACGCCCAGGATGCCATCGGCATCAAAGGTCACTTTCGAAAAGACACCGCTGAGGTGTTTGATCGGCACTGCGCCGCCAGGCCCGGAAATGAGCTGAAACTTGTTGCCTTGAACCGGCGTGAAACCTGAATACGTGGCCACGTTGAGCTCGTTGCTGATGGTGAGTGTTGCGAGCGGTGCCAGCTGCACTTGGTCAAAGTCCGTTCCGCCCACTCCGCCGAGTCCGGCAAGTTCAGCTTTGAACGCGCCGCCAAAGACGGGATTGACACCTGCACCTGTGAGGTCCGACACACCAGGAGAGAAGCCCGGCGCGATGGTGCCGAGAATGATGACGTTGCCGGTGCCGACGAATTTGATGTTGCCGGCAATCGTGGAACCGACCGGAACGATGAAATCGTTGCCGCCGATGTTGATGATGCCACCCGTGGCATCCTTGCTGGTCAGTGTGGTGAAGATGATCGTGCCACCGCCGCTGAGATCCAGCGTGCTGCCGTTGGCAATGGTGATCGTACCGCTGTTGAGCGTCGCGCCGCTGCCGATGGTGAGACCACTGTCAATGTTGGTGCTGTCAGTGGTTGTGGTGCCACCGTTCAGAGTCAAGCCGCCACCACCACCGCCACCGCCACTGCCGCCACCTGTCGTGAGAGAGGAGCCGGGGGCGTCCAGGGTGCCTGTGAAGCTGCCGCCATCGGCCACGACCAGCGCATTGCCATTGGTGTGGATGGTGCCTGAGCCCGACAGTGTCTGAAAGGTTACCCCGCCACCGTTGAGATTCAGAGTGCCATTGACAGTGACTGCCGCCGTGTGGGAGAGCAAGTCGGCTCCGCCGAGGTTCAATGTGCCACCGCTGTTCACCGTCACCAGGCTCGCTTCCGCAGACTGGTTCAGCGCGACTGTCCCATTAACGACGATGGTGCCCGTGCCCAGCTTGGCATCAAGAACACTGCCGTTGTTCAGATTGTAGGTCGTTGCCGTCAGCGTTGCCGTGCCTGTGATGTGGCCGGTGTTGTTCAGCGTGGTGATCGTGTCGTTGGTGGACCCCAGATTCAGCGTACCCGCGTTGGTCACGGTGGAAACACCCGCCAGACCACCATTGATGCTGTTCAGTGTGGCGGTCGAAGACACATTGACACTGCTGCTGGCCAGGCTGCCGTTCAGCACCACTGTTCCGGCATTGATGTTGGTGGTGCCGGTGTAGGTGCTGGCGCCATCAAGAACCACGGCACCGTCATGATTGGCATCGTTGATGTCCAAGGCGGCTCCACCCGCCGTATCCGAGATCTTGCCGCTCAGATAGACCGTGGATCCGGTGGGAGTGCCGTCGGCATTCGTGCCAGAAGCCGCGCTGGAGGTCGTCGACAGGACTGTCGCGTTGCTGCCTTTGAGATCCATGTTGTTCTGGAAGATGACATTGTTGGTCGCCTGATCAGCGCCAAAGACCAGCGCATTGCCGCTCGATACAAAGCCATTGACTCCCCACTTCAGGGTCTGGTTGTTGCTGAGGTTCACCGTGAGATCTCCACCAACAGCTGCAAAACCGCCGCTCCCGGTCCACTGCACACGATTGCTCTGGGGGCCAACGTAGCGGGTGAAGTCAGCAACAGTCCCGTCGGACATCAGCACTGCGTTGGAGGTCAGGCTGCCGCCGAAGTTGATATTGCTGTCCCAGTAGATGCCCTCGCTATCATTGGCCTGAAGCGTGCCACCTTCGATCTTCGTCTGGCCGGAATACAGGTTCGCACCCACAAACTGGACGAGACCGCTGCGGATGATCACGTCCGCTCCGCTGCCGGAAGGGGTGTCGGAGGGGCCGCCGGAAGGAATGATGGAAGCAGCGGAGTCATCGGCAATGCCGGTCCCGTACGGGTCACCGTTGAAGGTGATCACGTTGCCGCTGCTGTATTTGTCGGCGTCAAGAATGAGAGTGGCACCCTTCATCAAGAACAAGTCGGAACCTGCCCCAATGCCACTCTGGCCTAGGGTGGCACCATCCGAGCGTGGCTGGCCGTTGCCGCTGCGGATGCCGTTGCCATCAAACAAAGTGTTGCCCGTGATGGTGAGCGAGCCGCCGGTGCGGATGAAAATCGCGCCGCCAAAGCCATTGCCCCCCTCTCCGCCAGCCTGGGGTGTGAGATTGTCGAGACCGCTGGCCCCCATGCCGCCGCCGAAGCCGCCACTGCCACCACCACCTGCTCCGCCCTGGCCGCCACCACCGGCAAGACCGGCAAAAGAGCTGCCCGGGGCTCCGCCGGCCCCACCGTTGCCACCTTGGCCACCTCCTGCGCCAAAGCCACCGATGCCACCAGGCCCGCCATCACCGCCACCTCCTCCTGAAGCACCGCCGGCTCCATCACCGCCGCTACCGCCGTCACCGCCCCGGCCGCCTCCATTAAATTCGCCGCCGTTGCCACCGACCCCGCCATTGCCACCGTCACCACCAAAACCGACATAGCCCGCTTGGTTCATGGCGATGTAAGCCGCCGCCTGCAATCCATATGTCACCGCCTGGGCACTGCTCGAAGCCGCCTCCGCGCCCGATTTCGTGGCGCCAGCAGGTTCAGTCACAGGGTTGGCGGATCCCAAGGCTTCAATCACCGCCCTGGCCGTATAAAAGGCCGCCAGCGCCGTGTTGATCGGATCGATATCCCATCCATCACCGCCAGCGCCGCCATTGCCACCATTGCCACCAGCCACCAGGGGAGCACCATTGGCCCCGTTCGAGGCATGGAAGCCGTTGCCGCCATTGCCGTCATTCATGAAAATGCGGACGCCGAGAAAGGTGTCCAGAAACTCACGACCATCCGAGCCGCTTGCAGCCTTGGTGGTGTTGCTGAACAGATTGTTCAGCGAGCCGCCGGTCGTTCCCACCCCGCCGTTGCCGCCAGCCGCATTGTTGGAGAGAAAGTTCACGTTGTTAAGCTCGACGTTTGTACCCGAGTTAATGAACAACGCGCCGCCCATGCCCGCACCGCCGCCACTGCCATCACCGCCTTTAACGGCGAAGTTTTGCAAAGTGACGTTGCTTAGGTTCAGAGTTCCTGACTGCAGGAAATAGCCGTTGCTGCCGCTGCCATTGATGATGGTACCTGCTCCGTCGTAGGAGTAGTTTACACCTGCTCCACCGTTCATGATGTTGCCATAGGTGGCTTCCACTGCGTAGGCAGGTTTCATAAACAGTGACAGGGACGTGATTGCCACCAGCGCCGCTCGCGGCGCCTTTCGGAATACTTTTCGGTATATGGGATGTTGTGTTTTCATGGGTATGCACAGTTTTGTGCATCCGGCATCCACAGCTTCCCGGCCCCCGTGTTACCTCACAGCCAAAAAAAAATTTCACCTTCCGGGTTCTGCTGCTGCCGAAAGGCCCTTTTCCACCTGCAGCAGCCGTTGTTTTGCCTTGAGCAGTACCTGCTCCGCAGATTTTGGCTCATCCACTTGCCGCTCTTCGCAGGCAGCGACGATCCTTCGCAAGATTGCCCCGGCCTCCTGAGGCCGGTCATTCTGCAAAAGCTCGTCTGCCAGCGGCAGAAACCGGGAAAAAAGTGCAAGTTCGCCAGCTGTGCGGTTCAGCAACTCAGGCAGCTGCCGCAGCAGGGGGGCGGCATCTTCTCCTCGGCCCAGTTTTAGGAGCGTGAGCGAATGCTGCACCAGCAGCCCGGCCGCATCCGCAGGCAGCAGCCCATCAATCAAACGCACCCGCTCCAGCCAAGTGCCGCCGAGTTCACGCGCCTCTCCTGGCAGATTCATCTCACGCAGCGTGGCAATCAATGACTCAGCCCTGTACAGTGTGTAGGCATGTGCCGGTCCCAGCTGCTGGTCGCACACCTTCAGCTCATTGCGCAGCAACTCCAGATTTTCGGCAAGATCTCCACGCTTCACCAAAATCTGGCTCAGGGCTTTGAGTGTGGACTTTGCCTTCAAATAATCCGGCCCCACCGTGTGCCAGTAGATGTCCAGCGCCCTGTGACCGTACCGGATCGACTCTTCAGCCAGCCCCGCCTCGCGGCAGTGCTTCGCCAGCCGGCCATAGGCACGGCCGGTGATCGAATGCCTTTCTCCAAAACCCTCCATGGCATAGTCGCAGGTCTCGCGCCCCAGCTTCAGGGCTTCCTCCTTCCTGCCCAGACCAAAGATCGCCGTCATCAGTTCAATGCGGCCCACGATGATGTCAAATTTGTCCGCCTTCTTCTCGTAGTGAGCCAGGCAGGACCGCAGCAGCATCTCGGCCTCGTTCAAAGCCTGCCTTCCCTTCACTTCCTGGACCAGCTCTTCTGCCAGCGCATATTTGGTCTTGAAGATCTGCATGTCCCCGGCTGGCAGGTTCGCCGCCTGCCAGATCATGATCCTGCGCAGCTCATCGCGTATTTCACCGCCCTTCCTTCCGGTCGCGGAAGAAAAGTGCATCTCCTTCAGCACCACCCGGTAGCGCATGCTCCAGAGCAGAGGATCATTCGGGTCCAGCTGCGGTTCCACCTCAGCCAGCACTTCGCGGTACAACTTCAGGTCTGCCGGTTTGTTCAGCAGCGTGGACAGCTCCTCCAGCATGGATGCTTTGCGTCTTGGGTCACCTTGAAATTCACTCACCCGCCGCAGCAGCTCCCGCAGCATTTGCTCTGGATCCACTTCCCGTCCCACCAAATACTCATCCATGCCATGCACCGTCTCCAGGATGATGGAGGCAATCTCGTCCGACTCCTTCTTTTGCTGCAGCGCCACGCGTTCCGCTGCGCGCGCCTTAACCGCCAGATGGACTGACACCCCTGCGCCCACGATCAGCGACGCCGCGATGCCGACTATGCCGAGCGTCGTCGCCTTGTTGCGCTGCGCCAGCTTCCACAGCCGCTCTCGCGCGCCGACCGCTCTCGACTGAATCGGCTCACCTTGGAGAAACCGGTCCAGTTCGTCCGCCAGAAATCCAGCACTCGGGAGTCTTCTTGCAGGCAGCTTCTCAAGGCAGCGCAAGATCAGTGTGGCCAGATCAGGCTGCACCCGTTGCAGGGATGCAGCCGACAAATTCTCAGGGCTTCCCTTCGCCTCCTTCGGTTTCTTCCTCACCGTCAGCTTCCCTGATGAGCTGATCTCAGGCTCTTCCTGCGTGATCCGCCTCATCACCTCCACCGCACTCCCTCCCGTAAAGGGCAGCTTGTTCGTCAGCATCTGGAACAGCATCACCCCCAGCGCCCACACATCGCTCGCCGTCGTCACTTCCTTCGCTTTCCCCGCCGCCTGCTCCGGGCTCATGTAGTGGGGTGTCCCCACATAGGCGTTGCTGCGCGTCAGTTGAAACTCAGCATCCAGCAGTTTCGCCAGCCCAAAGTCAGACAGCATCGGCCTGCCCCCCACATCCAGCAGAATGTTCGCCGGCTTCAGGTCACGGTGCAGCACCCCACGCTCATGCGCATACTGCACCGCCCTCGCAATGCGCACCATGAACTTCGCCGCCTCGCGCTCAGGCATCACTCCACGCTTTTTGAGCCTCTCCGCCAGAGACCCCCGATCAGCCAGCTTCATCGTAAAATATGGCATCCCATCCTCCTCACCGCTCTCATAGATCGGCACGATGTCTGGGTGGTCCAGCTGCGCCACCGCCTGTGTCTCCGCACGGAACCTCGCCGCCTCCTCCCGTGTCGCAAAATGCGCATTGCGCACCACCTTCATCGCCACCGCCCGCTTCAGCCTCAAATCCTCCGCCTCGTACACAATCCCCATTCCCCCGCTCGCGATCTCCCTCACCAGACGGTAGCCGGCAAACTCACACGGCAGCGTCAGCGCACGCTCCGGCGGCGCTTTCGCCAGCCCACTCGCCGCCTCCAGTCCCTCCTGCAGCAGGCACACCAGACACACACCGTCCCTCTCCAGCTTTCCGGAGCACACAGGGCACTGAGGTGGTTCAGGGAGGACGTTGCTCATTGAAAGGGTTCACACGCACATCATGCCGACACCGACAGCAGGCTCACCAGATAGCGCAGCTCGTCGTCCACCTCTTCCTCCCTGGAAACAATGTTCCTCACCTCCGCTCGCAGCAAAATCCCAAACCTCTTGCGCAGGTCGGAGGCAGCCTTCCGCACCGCCCCATGGGCCATCCCATGTCGGCTCGCCATCTCCTCCCAGTCCGGTCCCTCGGCACCGTTCGCAAAGGTCTTCTGCCGAAGCTCCAGCAAAAAAGCACTCCTCTGACGCTGCTCCAGCTCCTCCACCAGACGCTTCATCGCCTGGTCCACCAACGCACGCGCCCACCCGTGGTCAAAGGCCTTGTCAGGCGTCTGTCCCTCGATCAGTCTCGGCTCATCTTCCCGCACGCTCATCACCTCCAGCGGCAGCAGCACCGCCCCTCCGCCCCGCTTCACAGCCAGCTGCCGCTCACGCTGATTGCTCAGCCAGTTCGTGAAGCACCTCAGCAGAAAGCTCCGGAACCTTACCTCCCCGCGCTGCACATTTCTCAGCATGTCGCTCGAGATCAGGTGCTCAAAGAATCCCTGCACCTCGTCACACGCCGCATCATGCCGCGATCCTCTCTGCCTCACAAACACATAAAGCGGCCGCCAATACGCACGCGCCAGCCTCTCCAGCCCCGTCAGCACATCCTCATCCCGCTTCGCCTCCTGGATCATCGACCACAGCGTTGCAGGAAAAAGAGCGCTGTTGCCCGACTGCAGATTTTGAGTGGGACTGGAAAGATCTATGTTGGACACGTGCGGACCCATCAGCCTCGGATGATTTAACTGTCTCGGAATTTGATAACCTAAATGTAGTAAAAACTTAAACAGCAGCAGCCAATCAAAAAAGGATGCTAATGTAAAAAGAAAGCAAACAATGCCCTCTTTCACAGACCTCGCCGCCCTCGACAAGCAACACCTCTGGCACCCCTTCACCCCCATGCGCCAGTGGTGCGCCCCGGACCATGTCCCGCTCATGCTCGTCGAGGGCCACCGCTGCACCCTCCGCGACCAGTTCGGCAAAGAATACCTCGACGGCAACGCCTCCATCTGGACCAACGTCCACGGCCACGCCCACCCCGTCATCAATGCTGCCATCATCCAGCAGCTCGGCAAAGTCGCCCACACCTCCTTCCTCGGCTTCACCAACGAGCCCGCCATCCGACTCGCCAAAGAGCTCATTGACCTGCTCCCCGGCGGCAAAATCACCCGCGCCTTCTTCACAGACAACGGCTCCACCGCCATCGAATCCGCCGTCCGCATGGCCCTCCAGTACTGGAAGCAAAACGGCGGCCCGCAGCGCGATACCCTCATAGCCTTCGACCGCGCCTACCATGGCGACACCCTTGGCGCCGCCAGCCTCGGCGGCATTCCCCTCTTCAAAGGCAGCGGCAACGACTTCGGCTACCGAGTCATCACCGTCCCCAGCCTCGACGCCCTCGCCTCCTTATCCGCCGACGATCTCAGCCGCACCGCCGCCGTCATCATTGAGCCCCTTATCCAAGGAGCCGCCGGCATGCGCCTCTGGCCCCAGGGCATGCTCGGCCAGCTCGAAGCTTGGTGCCATCAGCACGACATCTTCCTCATCCTCGACGAAGTCATGACCGGCTTCGGACGCACCGGCACCATGTTTGCCTGCCAGCAGGAAGGTGTCACCCCCGACTTCCTCTGCCTCGCCAAAGGTCTCACCGGCGGTTACCTCCCCCTCGCAGCCACCCTCACCACCGAGCGCGTTTTTGAAGGCTTTCTAGGCGACCCCGCTGAAGGCCGCACCTTCTTCTACGGCCACAGCTACGCTGGCAGCCAGCTCGGCTGCGCCGCCGCTCTCGCCAGCCTCCAGCTCTTCCGCGACGAGCGCATCCTCGAACACCTCCCCGCCAAGATCGACCGTTTCCGCCAGCTCATGGCCGACCTCCCCGGCTACCGCCAGTGTGGCATGATCTCCGCCATCACCCTCGACTCTCCGGACACCAGCCTCGGCGCACGCATCTGCATCGCCGCCCGTGCCCACGGCCTCCTCACCCGCCCTATCGGCAATACCATCGTCCTCATGCCACCTCTCTGCGTCACCTTGGAGGAAATCGACCGCATGGTCACCGCCCTCCGCGCCGCCCTTGCCGATCTCGGGGCTCACACCTAGTCTGGTGCTCTCGAAAGATTGGATCTCCAATTAAAACAGCTCTGCCTACTCCTGAAGGATCGACAGTCCAGCCAAGCTCATCCCTTTGCCAAAACAGGAGCCGCCTTCCCTTTCACACATCGCATCAGCCGCTCCCCCCTCATCGTCAGAGCGCCCCTGTCCCATGTTCATCACATTCTGCTTCGCATCCGGCCGTGTCAGCACCACCCGCACCCCTTCCTCCGCCACAATCCAGATCGGCGACTCCTCCGTACCACACACTCCGATGTCCCACATCCGCTCAAAACTGTAAACACCCGCCGCGATCACGAACCTGTCCCCCGGCTGCAGAGCCGCCACCGCCCCCTTCAGCGCATCCTTGCCCGTCTCCGCACGCTTGATCGTTCGCCTCTGCACCGCTTTTCCCCAGCCCGGCACATACCTCATCTCCTCAGCCTCAGCACAGGCCGTCATCATCAGCAAGACCGTCAAAATGCATTTCATGCGCAGAAAAATCCCGGATAGTCCGACCTCGCCCGCTCCACCGCAAACGCTCTTGTCATCCCGATTTTTGCAGCCCCTCTGCCGGATCACCCCATCAAAACCTCATGCCATGCAGAAGCCACGGTGCACGCATAGGCATTCTGCAAGAGCCAGTCATCTGGATCCCTCGCGCTGCCGAAGCACTCCGCATTTCCACCCAAAACTGAAGGAAAAAGCAGTCCTTCTAGATGTCGTGGTTCAGGCGGAGTGAATGGCCAGCATTCTCAGCCACAGCATGCCTTTCGGCCGTCCTTCATTCGACCATCCGCGCTTCATCCTGTCGTTAAACATTGCCGGCCAGGAATACTTTGCCCACTGTCGCTCACTGTCCGACATCACTTCAATGCGGTGTGTGAGGCGGAAGCGTTCAATCAATGTGTTGGTGATGCCAGGCTTTAAGAAGTCATGCGTCTCCACAATCATGTCCGTCTGCAGCAGGCTGGGCACGACAGCAGGGTTCAAAAGCTCCAGCTCCGCCCCTTCTGCATCACAAAAAACCAGAGCCCCCTTCCCTGCCAGTTCCTGCAGCTTCCCGGCATCACAGAGACCGTTGACGGTGACTTTGTCCCTCACGTTGTTTAAAGCCGCCAGACGTTCCAGCATTTTCCGGGCCTCTTCGGAGATGTCAAAGCCATGCACCACTCTGGCCATGTTTTTATAAGCAAAGCCGACCGTGTAGTAGCCTTCAGCAGCGCCCACATCTACAATCCGGTCATATTGCTTTTGCGGAATCTCAGCCACCCAGCCAGCAATAGGCTCCTCATACACCCCTACCAGCTTAGGCACAATGGAGGAGCCATGGGACTCAAAATGATATTTCATCCCGGCAAAAGGCCCGGCGAGAACTTCAAGCTTCTCGCCAAATGCGCTTTTGACCGCTTCGCTCCTGCGTTTTTTTCGCCAGGCCTTGATAGATTTCAGCAACTTCCTCATGTTAATGCAGCCAGAAAAGCCGCACAGCCAGCTTAGAGCAACACATAATCTGCGGATTAGCTGCCGAAGTGCCCCATCGCCCCACCTGGCTCCAACGCTTCGACGGCCCCAGTGGCGAACACAAGCTCTTCCAGCACCTCAGCATCCTCTACAGCAAGACTTACCTCGGTTTGCTTCGCGACGAACTCACCGACCTCCGCCAGCGTGGCATGGCCCTCCTGGCCGACCAGAAAATCGAGGCTCTCAAAAAGCGCTTCTGCGATCTCTCCCTCTTCGTCAAAGAAATCAAAGAGCGTTTCAGCCGCTGGTTCAACAAGCGCCGAGGCCGGCGCGGCACCCTCTGGATGGACCGCTTCAAAAGCGTCCTCGTCGAAGGCAAAGGCGAGCCCCTGCGCACCATGGCCGCCTACATCGACCTCAACCCCGTGCGTGCTGGTCTGGCGAAAGACCCGAAAGACTACCGCTGGTGCGGCTACGCCGAAGCCCTCAGCGGCAGCCGCCGGGCCCAGCGCGGCCTCTGCAAAGCCCTGGGCAAACCGGTGGACGGCTGGAAAAGCACCGCTGCCGCCGAAGCCTACCGCTGCTTGCTGCATGCCGACGGCCGCGAAATCAAAGACGTCCGGAACGAACACGTCGTGCGCTCCGGTGTCAGCGCAGACACCGCCCGTGCCGTGCTGGCTGCGAAAGGCAAACTCAGCACCGCCGAGCTGGTGCGCCTGCGGGTGCGCTACTTCACCGATGGCCTCGCACTGGGCAGCAAAGAGTTTGTGGAAAGCATCTTCGAGGCGCAGCGCGAGCTCTCCGGCCCAAAGAAAAGACGGGGTGCCAGACGCTTGAAAGAAGCCGCATCCCCCTTCTACACCTTGCGCAGCTTGAGATTGAGCCCGCTCGATTGAGGCGCTTGGACAGTCAAATACGACGCACCCGACACCATCACGCGCACAGGCCCGCCACCACGGTTCCCGCTGCGGTTGTTACTCAACGACCGCAGCTACGGCAATAATGCCGCAAAAAGCCATCAACAGCCTCTCCAGCCTCACTTCAATGGCGTACCAAACATCCAGAACAGCACATAACCCAGCAGACCCGTGACCGGGATCGTCAGCACCCAAGCCCAAATGATACGCGACACCACTCCCCATTTGATTGCGTTCAGCCGCTTCGCCGCCCCCACCCCCATGATGCTCGTCGTGATTGCATGCGTCGTCGAAACTGGCATGCCATAAACCGCCGCCACAGAAAGCACCGTCGCCGCAGTCGTCTCTGCCGCAAAACCATGCACCGGCTGCAGTTTCACCAGCTTGTGCCCCAGCGTCTTGATAATGCGCCAGCCCCCGGCCGCCGTTCCGGCCGCCATGACGAGAGCGCACGTCACCTTGATCCACACCGGGATCTGGTCACTCTTCGCCCCGAGGGACTCGATCCTCAGAAAGCTCAGCCACTCAGGCACCTGGGAAAGGTCGCCCGCCTTTGTTCCCGCCACCAGCGCCAGTGCGATGATGCCCATCGTCTTCTGTGCGTCATTCATCCCGTGGCTGAAGCCCATGTAGCCCGCGCTCAGGATCTGCAGCTTGCCAAACACCGCCGCCACCATGCGCGGTTTCAGCCAGCCAAAAAGCGCATTCAGGCCCGAGATCAGCAGGTACAGCAGCGACATAATCGCAAAACCCAGCAACAGGCCCGCCAGCGGGGAGCTCACCATCGGCACCACCACCTTGTAGAGAATTCCGCTGCCTTCATACCAGTGCTTCCCGGCTTCGGGAGCCTTGGACCAAATAAGCACCGACCACTTGCCGCTCGCAGTAGCCAGCGTCGCACCGGTCAGCCCGCCCACAAGCGCGTGGCTGGAGCTCGATGGCAGCCCAAACCACCACGTGATCAGGTTCCAGATGATCCCCCCCAGCAACGCGCAGATGATCGTCTGTGGCGTCACGTAGGCGGAATCCACCAGCCCGGATGAAATCGTCTTCGCCACCGCCGTGCCAAACAGTGCCCCCACCAGGTTAGTCAAAGCGGCCACAACGATCGCCATGCGCGGCGTCAGCACTTTCGTGGAGACCACCGTCGCGATGGAGTTGGCGGTGTCATGGAAGCCGTTGATGTACTCAAAAATCAACGCCACCAGAACCACGGAAAGGACAAGGGTCATGCGCGGCGGGCGGTCAGGAGTTCTTCAAAACAATATGGGCCACCACGTTTCCGGCGTCACGGCAGCGGTCCACCACCTTTTCCATCAGGTCGTAGAGGTCTTTCAGGATCACCACCATCACAGCATCCTTCTCCGTCGTGTACAGCGCCCGCAGGCAGTCGATCATGAGCTTGTCAGCCTCTCCCTCCACCTGCTGGATCTTCTCGTTCAGCACCTTCACACGCTCCAGGTGCAGCTTCTTGCGCAGTTCCACCACCATCGTCAGCACGACTTCCGCCGCAGCATCCATCAGCTTCACCTGCCGGGAAAAATCCGCGCCAGCCAGACGCTCCCGGCAGATCAGCAGCCGCTCCGCGATCTTCTCCACCGTCTTCGGAATCTTGTACAGCGCGTTCGCCAGTGCTTCGATGTCTTCCCGCTCCAGCTCCGTCACGAACGTCTTGCACAGGGCCTCGTCGATCTGCTGGGTGATTTTCTTGTCTTCCCGGCGCGTGGCCGTGAAGGCATCCAGGCTTTGAGGCGCAGTAGGGTTGGAGAGCAGGTTATGAAGGGACTGAACGCTCTGCCGGGCGTGGCTTGCACTGGATTCTAACAAATCATAAAAAACATCCGATTTGCCGAAAAGTTTTTGGAAGGAAATCATGTGGGATTACCCGCAGGTGGGCGGGCCGCCAGTTAGAGCGAGCGCCAGGGGGGCTGTCAAGACCACCCCATTCGCCTAATGTGACGAAAAAGTCACATTTGATGTTTTTGACCATGACAACAAAAAACCCATCAGCGGCTTGCCGCAGATGGGTTCATTGCAGATTTGCAGCTCTGCGGAAGGAAAACTAGCTGCTGGAAACCGCGTCGGCACCACGCTCGCCGGTTCGGATGCGAATGGCATCGAGCACGGCGCTCACGAAAACCTTGCCGTCGCCGATTTTGCCGGTGTTTGCTGCTTTGACGATGGCATCAACCACTGCGTCAGAACGGCTGTCGTCCACGACGACCTCAATCTTCACCTTCGGGAGGAAATCGACGGTGTATTCACTGCCACGGTAGATCTCAGTATGGCCCTTCTGGCGGCCAAATCCTTTGACCTCCACAACAGTCATGCCTTCGACTCCGACTTCGGAAAGGGCTTCTTTGACATCCTCCAGCTTGAACGGTTTGATGATCGCTTCGACTTTTTTCATGGTTACGGCAATTAGTAGTGTGGTTCACGAATTGCAACGATCAGAACCGTGGGAAGACGATTTTCCTGGCCCAATCTTTTGCGAATATGAGTCTAAGCCGGAAGCGTGCCAACTTGAATGCCGATTTCCCAACCCCTCTGAAAACCATCACTTCTTAGAGGAGAGCCGTATTGCAAACCCACTGGCTTTCGCTTACCTCGGACCATGCTCCGCACCGCCGCGCCTCTGGCCCTTTTCCTTTTCTGCCTCCCCGTCACCGGCACCTCCCAGGACTCCCCGGTGGAGCTGAAACTGCACTGGGAGCCCGGCATGGCTTACCTCCAGGAATCTGACACCGAAACGACCAACTTCCTGACCTCCCTGGGCAAAGCCACAGACCAGAAGCTTCGTCTGCACCAGACCACCTCCATCACCGTCAGCAAGACCTCCGCAGAAATGACCGAGGCCAAGGTCCTGATCACCGCCCTGCTCGGTGAAATGTCCTTTGAGGGAAAAAATTATGTTTTCGATTCCAGAAACCCAGCCTCCTCCAGTCCTCAGCTGCAGCAGGCTTTCGGTGGCTCTGCAGGCAAAGGGTTCACCCTTGTCTATGATGCCAAGGGCAATTTTGTCGATGCCAAGGACATCGGTTCCATGGTCACTGGAGATGTCGAACCCGACCTGACCTCGATTGCCACCGCCCGCCAGCTCGCCACGCTCTACCGCCGCTCTTTGGAAATGGGGCTGCCTAAAATACCCGTCAGCCCCGGAGACAAATGGATCTCTGACGAAATAGTCCCCTTCCCCCAGGCCGGCACGGTCCAGGTAAAGCTGAATGCCAAGTTCGACGGCATTGTGGACCGCGAAGGCCACCGCCAGGCCCAGATCGCCTTTGAAGGCACCATGAAATCCAAGCCCGACAAGGACAGCACCGGCCGCGATCTCGAAACCGAGCGTCCCGTGACCTTCGGCGAAAACTCCAAGGTCAACGGCCACGTCTTCTTTGACCTGGAACGCAAAACCATCTCTCTGGCTGTGTTCTCCGCGGCCATTCAGCTCAAGGTGGAAGGCAAGCCGATGCCGGTGCATCAGCAGGTCACGACACGGCTGATCTCCATGAAGCCGGTGACGGCGGCTCCCGAAACGGTCAAACCGTGATCAACTCCCCGGTGTGGCTCGCGTCATACCCCGGCAGTTCGTCAATCAGCCGCCGATGCGATCGGCTGCGCAGCAGTCGAATGAGCGCCTGCATGCGCGGATCCCGCTCCATGGCGGCTGAAAAACACAGATCTAGCGACTCATCGCGCACCGGCAGAAAGCGCAGCCCGGCATCCTCGGCGCAGAGCCGCACGCACACACCTGCCTCAGCCCAGCCGCCACGCACGGCCTCCACCACCGCCTGGTGGCTCATCATGATGCGCTTTGAGACGTGTGGTTTTCCAAGAAGTTCATCCAGGCACTCCCGCGCAGCAGAGCCCGGCTCACGCATGGCCCAGCGGCGCACTTGCCGGGCACAAGCCGCGACGCTGCGGGTATGATCCTGCGCAGGCAGAGCGATGCCCTCCTGCCACTCTGCACTGCGCAGCAGTCGGTAGCCGCCGCCAAGCTTCTCACGCACCGTCTCAGCATTCCGCCCCGGCTGCTCCGCCGTGGAGCGGTGCAGCGCAGCCACATGCACCACACCCTGCCTCAAAAGCTCCAGAGCAGCCGCCCCGCCACGCGGAAAAGCCAGCAGCCGGAAGCCTGACGCCGCCGCATATTCCGCCGCCAGCAGGCCCGCAGCCGGGTCACACCCCGCGAGCACCAGCGTCTGCGTGGCATCCCAGTCGCCGCGTTCATGCAGCACTTTTTCACGGCAAAGGCCGTCATGTGCCCATGCGCTGCCGGGCAGCGTTTCCACAGGGTACAGCCACTTTCTTCCCCCGACCTCGGCCTCCCAGTAGCGGCCCGCCACCGGCTCCTGCCCCCAGGCCCAGGTCACACCTTGGACCGCCTTTTCTCCTCCGGAGCCAAACATTTCCTCCACACTGCACTCGAGCGCCTGCGCCACCGCCAGCGCCGCCGTGACAGATGGCGTGAGCCGCCCGGCCTCAATGGCGCTCACAGAACTGCGCGGAATCCCCGCCTTGCTCGAGAGCTCGTCCTGCGACCAGCCTAGCGCCCTGCGCCTTGCCGCGACGGGATGCTGCTGTGAATGGGCTCGTGACATGATGCTGTCATGATGTGGCCGGATCGCAGCAGAGTCAATCCAGTGGCCGGACGGCTTTTAGACTCCGCGCAGAAACCACCACACTCTGTTTTGCAGCCGCACAGACCTCGCTTAAAAGGTCACACCCTCATGAAAGTCCACATTCTTCAGCATGTCCCTTTTGAAGGAATCGGCAGCATGGAGCCCTGGCTGCGGGGGCGGTCGGCTGACATCACCAGCACGCGTTTTTTTGAGCCCTGGACGCTGCCTGAGGTCAGCAGCCTGGACCTCATCATCGCCATGGGCGGGCCCATGAGCGTGAACGACGAGGCCGAACTGCCCTGGCTGGTCGCTGAAAAGCAGTTCATCCGCACCGCCATCCATCACGGCGTCCCGCTGCTGGGGATCTGCCTGGGCGCTCAGCTGATCGCCAGTGCTCTCGGCGCACGTGTCTACCCAGGCAGGCAGCGCGAGATCGGCTGGTTTGACATCGAGGCCATGCCTCATGTCTGCAGCACTTTTGCCTTTCCCAAAACCACCAAGGTCTTTCACTGGCACGGCGAAACTTTTGACCTGCCAGCCGGCGCGGTCCACCTCGCCCGCAGCGCCGCCTGCGAGCATCAGGCGTTTCAGATCGGCTCCCATGTCATCGGTTTGCAGTTCCATCTGGAGACCACCCCTGAAAGCGCGGCTGACATCATCACACATTGCCGGGACGAACTGGTGGAAGACGCCTACGTGCAATCTGAAGCCACCCTGCGCTCCCTGCCCCTGGCGGCCTACGAGCATGTCAATGTCCTGATGGCTCGTGTGCTGGACTACCTCGCCGGCACAGCTCTCCCCCCTTGAAAGCCGGTAGCTGCTTCCAAACCGCACTCCCGGCCATGCCTGCGGACGGATGCCGTGCGTGAAACAGACGGGCTTCTCGGAGCTACCGCAGGTGCTTTTTGACTTGTGGCACTATCATGTCTTCTTATGACATGATAATGTCACAAGCCAAACTGCCGACCGCCCTCATGTCTTCACGCATTGCTTTTTTACTGCTTCTGCCAGCCATCTTTTCGCCTTCACTCCAGGCTGCGGAGCCTCAGCCGTTTGAACTGGGAGAAATTGTGATCACCGCAGACGCGGAAACGGGGGCGGACGCGATGACCAGCCGCATCAGTGCAGACAGCATCCGCAAATTTGAGCGCAAGGATCTTTCCGAGGCGCTGCGGCTCAGCCCCGGTGTAGTCACCAACAACAACGGCCCCCGCAACGAAGCCGGGGCCTATGTCCGGGGCTTTGATCTGCGGCAGACACCGATCTTCATCGACGGCATTCCAGTTTACGTGCCGTATGACGGCTATGTGGACCTGCAGCGCTTTACCACGGCCGACGTGGCGGACATCAAGGTTTCCAAAGGTTTCAGCTCAGCCACCTACGGGGCCAACACCCTCGGCGGCGCGATCAACATCGTCACGCGCAAGCCGCAGAAGGCCTTTGAGGGAGACTTGCTCGGCGGCTGGATGCAGCAGGGCGGCTATCAGTCCGCGCTGAACACCGGCTTCCGCAGCGAGCACTGGTACCTTCAGCTTGGCGGCTCCTTTGTGTCCCAGCACAGCTACCCCATGTCGAAGAGCTTTGCCCCGACACCCAACGAGAACGGCGGCAACCGTGACAACGCCTACCGTCAGGACTGGCGGGTCAGCGCCAAAATCGGCTACATGCCAAACAAGACCGACGAATACGCACTGGGCTACATTCTTCAGCGCGGGGAAAAAGGAAACCCCGTGTATGCTGGCACCCTGCCGGCAGCACAGCAGCCCCGGCGGTACTGGCAGTGGCCGGAGTGGGACAAGCAGACGATTTATTTCATCGGCCACACGCAGATCAGCAAGAACAGCTACATCAAAGAGCGCCTCTACTTCGACCGGTTCATCAACTCGCTGTTTGCCTACAACAACGGCAACTACAACACGCAGAACCCGCCCTCGGGTTTCCAAAGCTACTACGATGACTACACGCTGGGAGGCAGCCTGGAGTTTGGAACCAAACTGACGGAAAAAAACACCCTGAAGGCCGCGCTGCACGGCAAGTATGACCGCCACAAGGAGCACAATGCCGGAGCACCATACTACACCTTCGAAGACGCCACTTATTCCCTCGGCCTGGAAGACACCCACCAGTTCACCAGCCGTTTCAGTGTCACCGCCGGCGCCAGCTATGACCGCCGTAGCGTGATCAAGGCGGTGGACACCAACACAGGCAAGTCCCTTGGCGGCAAGACCTTTTCGGCACTCAATCCTCAGATCGGCTTCTTCTACAAGCTCCGGGAGCATGGCACCTTCCACTTCACCGTGGCACGCAAGAGCCGCTTCCCCACCATCAAGGACCGCTACTCCTACCGGCTCGGTGCCGCCATCCCCAACCCCGACCTGCAGCCGGAGCACGCGGTTCATTACGACATCGGCTATGATGGAGATCTCACCAAAAAGCTGTCCATCCATGCCAGCCTCTTTGCCGCCATGGTGGACAACACCATCCAGACCGTGGCCAACGTCACCCCCGGCGTGTTTCAGTTTCAAAACGTGGGCAAATCACAGAACCTCGGCACCGAGCTTGGTTTCACCTGCAAACCCTGCAGCGCGATTGAGCTTGGCACGAACTACACCTATCTCGACCGCAAGAACATCAGCCAGCCGAATGTGAAGCTGGTCGATACGCCCAAGCACGCCCTTTTTACCTGGGCGGACATACGCCCGGTGGAATGGCTCAGCATCATTCCCAGCGCCGAGTACAACAGTTCCCGTTTTTCTCTCTCCACCGGAGCTGGCGTCGGGGCTTACGCCCTGCTCAATCTCAAGATCGCCATCCGCCTGCCCGGCCAAACCACACTGAGCTTCGGAGCCAACAACCTCTGCGACCGCAACTACGCCATCACCGAAGGCTATTACCTCGCCGGACGGACGCTGTATGCAAACGTGCAGGTCAAATTTTAATCCCAAAATGAACATGAGACTGCTGCTTCTACTTCTCCTGGCCACCCAGATCTCCGCGCAAACACTGGAAGTCTCCGGCGAGGTGGAAAAACCGCTCAAGCTGTCCGCCACGGATCTCGAACTCCTCCCGCATCTGACAGTGGATGCGACAGAGCATTCAGGGGAAAAAGCAAAGTTCACCGGCGTGCCCTTGTACCAGATTCTCAAAAGCGCCGGAGTGCCGATGGGCGAGCAGATGCGCGGACCGGCTTTGTCGCTCTACATCGTGGTCATCGCGGCAGACGGCTACCAGGCCGTGTATGCCCTGCCAGAGCTTGATCCGCTGGCGAACGAAGGCCCGGTCATCCTGGCAGACCAAAAAAACGGCCAGCCTCTGGATGCTGCAACCGGCCCGCTGCGCGTGGTCATTCCCAAAGAAAAACGCCACGCACGCTGGATTCGGCAGGTCATCAAGATTGACGTGCGCCGTGCCGCCAAACCATAAAACAGCGCCGCCGACCTCAGGCGGCGACGCGGCTTCCAGCCTGGTTAATAAAAGTTACTTTGTTCCCGCTGGATCACCGCCCGTCTCGGCAGGCAGTGATTTGCCATTGAGCCAGACGTATTCCTTCCAGGCACCTTCGTAGAGGCGGACGTTGGGGTAGCCTGCCACATGCTTGAGATAGAACTGCAGCAGGCTGCCTTCGCGGGACGTGCCGCAATAGGCGATGATGTTTTTGTCGGAGGTGATGCCGGCTTTTTCGAGCTCGTCCTTCACTTCGGCGAAGGGCTTGAACTTGTGGGTGTTGTCCTTCTCCATGAGGCGGGCCCAGTGGAAGCTGATGGCACCGGGGATGTGGCCTTTGCGGAGCCAGACATCGTCCTCACCACGAAACTCGTTCATGGGGCGGGCGTCGACAAGAATGTTGCCGGGCTTGCCGATGTGGGCCTGCACGTCACTGATGCTGGCGGTGATGGTAGTGATGCCTTTCTCCGGCAGGGTGCCTTTGGGATTGCCAAAGTAGTCCTGCACCGCCACAAAGCCCTGCTTCTTCCATTCGGCGAGCCCCCCATCAACGATCTTGATGTTCTGCACGCCGAATTTTTCCAGCACGTAGACAACCATGCTGCTGCTGAGAATTTCATCATTCGGCAGCACATCTCCTGTGGCATAGACGAGATGGAGACGGTCTTTGTCCACCCCGGCTCGAATGAGCAGCGCCTGCGTCAGGTCATCCGGCAGGTACTGCACGGGCACAGCTTCGTTGGTGCCACGCAGAGTGTCGAAATTGATGTGGTGGGCGGTGGGCAGGTGACCGCGGAAGTAGTCTTTGTAGCCGCCACGGGTGTCGAGAACGATAGGGCGTTTGGAAGCGTCCGGGTTTTCGATGAGGGCCTTGGCTTCGGCGCAGGTGATGAGGCCGATCTCGGCCTGGGCCGCTGAGCTCAGCAGGGCGACGATGACGAATGAGAGGATGGATTTCATGGGTTGGTGTTTGTGAGAAAATTAGAAGGTGAAGACGTAGTTGATCTTGGCGATCCAGCTGGCCCGGTCCTTGTCGGGAAAGTTGGCCCAGGTCTCGAGCACGATGTGCTTGTTGACGAAGTACTTGGCGCCGACAGCGGCGATGTGCCCCTGCTGGTCGCGCGACTGCACGAGGTCGGCGTTGAGATTGAAATTACGCTCGAAAAGCTTCCAGGTGCGGTCCACGCCAAAGAGGTAGCTGTTGCCGTTTGTCTGCAGGCCATACCCCGCATGTACACGCACCACGTGGAAGTCATGGTGCATCATGGCGTAGGTGAAAGGATCGCCCGCACGACGGGAGTCCGTGAGCGCCACACCTGCGACACCGACGGCGATCATGCCGTCCTGCCAGGGCTGGATGCGTGCCTTGGTCTGGAAGAGAAGAGGACCGGAGTAGCCGGTGCCGAGCGCGCTGTCGAGCCCCCATTCGAGGTGGAGAGGCTTGAAGTCCCAGCCGGTCTTGAAGCCAGCCCACTGCGTGCTTTTGCCAGGTCCGCTGGTGGCGAACTGGTTGGACCCGCCAAAGCTGGTGAAGAACTGAGCCGCGACTGTGCGATGGTCGATGGTTTCTGCCGTGGGGATGTTGTTGAGACCGGTCGGAGTACCGAACACGGAGGTGACCGCTGCAAAAGCAGCAAGAGTGAGGAGGCGGGTTTTATCTTTCATGTTATGTGCGGGCGTTCTCTTCAGGGGAAAATCAGAAGAAGCGGCGGCCCAGAGCGAAGATGAGGGCCGCAAGCAACGCCGAGCACGGCAGTGTGATGACCCACGCGGCGATCACCGGGATGACGGTGCGCCATTTCACCTGCCGGGTGGTGATGCCGATGCCCAGCAGCGCACCGACAGAGACGTGCGTGGTGGAAACCGGCAGACCGTGGATGCTGGCCGTGGTGACGAGCAATGCAGTTGCCAGATTGGCTGCAAAACCCTGACCGGGATTCATTCCGGTGATTTTGTGGGCGAGGGTTTCGGCAACCTGCCTGGCGCTGATCAGCCCCCCTGCGGCCATGGCCACGGCCACAAGGATCATGCCGGTGCTGCCGTGAAACCAGCCCACTCCGAGGAGCAGGGCCGCCATTTTAGGCGTGTCATTGAGACCCCGAGCAAAGCACACGGCGCCGGCACTGAGGAAATGCAGCGCGTCCAGCGTTCGGGTGCGGTGGTCGGGCACGAGACGCAGGGGTTTTAAAATCGCATACAAGAGCATGCCTGCCGCCACGGCCAGCACGGGGCTGACCAGGAGAGGCTTGATGAAGCCCTCCCAGAGCTTGTCCACATTCACGTCTCCGGCTATCCATCCTGCTCCGAGCAGGGCACCGGTGAGCATGTGAGTGGTGGAGACAGGAAAACCGAGCCACGTGGCAAAAAAGCCCGCCACACCGGCACCTGCCGCCACGGAGAAGAGGAAAAGCGGCTGCGTGATTAGGGCCTCCGGTACGAGACCTTTGCCGGTGAAGGTTTTCAAAAGACCGACAGCCACGAACATGGCCGCCACGCATCCGGCAAAGGTGGTGACGGCGGCCCAGTTCACCGCCGTTCTGTAGCTCGTCGTGCCACTGCCAAATAGGGAGGCCACACCTTTGAAGTTGGCATTCGCCCCATTGGCATAAGCCACAACGATGACGGCAAGGGTGATGAGGAGAAGCATGCGGAAACGGCCTTATTTGCTAATTATGGCAAATAAGCAATTAAAAGGTTCCTTCTCTCAAGAAATTTTCTCGATGAGGCAAATAACTGAACGGATGTAAGGCTCAGCTTGTGGCCAGCATCTTTCTTGCTCGCTCCTGGCAAAAATAAAAGGCCAGTCCCAGTCCGGCACCCATGCCGATGCCGTAGAAGACTCCCCAGCTGAGCATAGCGGTGGTTTTATGCACTTTCATGAGCGCAGCCTCGGACTCGCCACCGATGAAGTAGCCAAGCGTGTTGCACACGAACAGCGAGAGAAAAACTTTAACCACAGAGCGCAATGCATCAAAGGCGGCCACCAGCATGCAGGCCATCACCATCGTGCCGCCAAACAAGCCGGCCAGACTTCCCGGATGTCCACGCAGTTGCATCCAGCCCGCGATCCACGCGGCGGAATAGGCGGCAAAGGAGATGCCAAAAAGCTTGTAGAAACGGGAGATGGAATCCGGACCGATGATGAGGCGATGGAGAATCGGCGAAGTAAGGGCGATGAAGACGACAGCGCAGGCGGCATACATCACAGGCTCTCCACCATGCGTGTGGAACCAGCGTCCAAAGACGGCCCAGGGGACAAAGCCCGCGACGCTGACGGCGGTGAATCCGAGAGCGCCGCGAGTTACGGATGCAGCGAGCGATGGCGCACAGGCGCCGGCGGTGCGGGCGCGATCAGCAATGCTGTGGGGATCGAGTTGAAACCAGCTCATGAGAGGGAGTGCAGTGGGGGAAGGGTTTGTGTATAGCGGTGGTGCAACAACGTTTTCATGCGACAGGTTCGTTCGGCAGAATGTACCAGGCATCTTGCGACGTTTGAGTCGCTGGCATGCAAAGCCACCAGCCCGCTGGCTTTGATCCGCCCACCTCTTCTCTGACTTCCCATGACCTCTTCACACCTCTTCTGCTGTCTGCTGACCCTGAGCCTCTGTGCCTCTGCCGCAGAACCTGCCCCCCCCGGCGTGGTCAGTAGCACACCCAAGCTGGAAATCCTGAACCGCCAGATCAAAGAGAATGCGGAGGACGCACAGGCTTATTCCAACCGCGGCTACGTGCTGGCTTTGCTGGGGCGGAAGGAGGAAGCGCGGGCCGATGTGAAAAAATCCGTGGAGCTGCGTGACAAAGCGCCGACTCACAACCGCGCAGGCTGGGCGTATTTCAACATGGGCGACTTCGCCGACAGTGTGCGTGAGTTTGAACTGGCGGCAAAGATGAGCGACCATCAGGCCCATTACGACTACTACTCCCTGGTCCTGGGCTACTGGGGCACGGGAGACACGCAGAAGGCTCTGGAGAACTACCAGCTAGCCTCAGAGAAAGACCCGCGCTTTGGCAGCTACAAGACGCTGATGGAGCGCACGCTGGAATGGACTCCGCTGGAGCAGCGTGCCATCCATGAAATCTACGTGCTCTGGAGCAAGACGTGGAAACCGTGAGGCGAGGCGCCCCGCCTCAGCAGCAGCCGGAGCCGGGTTTGCAGCCGCCCTTGGTTTCCATGACGACTTCGCCGTCGCGGTGGGTGGGCGTGGGCTTGCCAGGGCGGAAATGCTCGTGGTGGTCCAGCGTGGCCTTCAGGCCAAAGAACTGGAGCGTGGTCTCAGCGAGGCCTTCTTTCACCGCCTCCATGAGCGCGGCGGGATCGGCCTCAGCGCGGAGATTGGCGATGAGCTGGCCGCCAGTGGTGGGCTCGTCGAGCTCCATGCCGAGCTCGGCCACGTAATCACTGCGCACGAGGTTGATGCTGGCGAGCTCGCCTGCGATGCCGTCGTCGGGGCTGAAGGTCATTTTAAAATGAGCGATCTCAGCACCATCGCGCAACAGGCGTGCCTGCACGGCGGAGGCGAGCTGCTTGAGAAAGGCATTGGCGTCGAACTCATCATCCGACTTCAGCGTCACCGTGGCATTCAGCCAGCCCAGCAGGGCCTCACCATCGGCATACACTTCATAATCGACGGCCATCGGGTTCCTCCGCGCCTGCTCGTTCGTCATCAGGCTCGCAAAAAGCTCGTCGAGCCCCGTTTCCTGACGCGGCGATGCGGTGACGATCTTCGCCAGAGGAAACTCCCTGGCCAGCACCTCCCTCAGCTCCTCGCGCTGGGCTTCCTCGATGAGATCGCTTTTGCTGATGACGATGATGTCCGCCTCCTCAAGCTGCTTCTTGAAGATGTACGCCACCTTGGTGGAAAAGCTGCCTCCTTGATCCAGGCCAAAGACACGCCGCGCCCGCACCGGGTCCACCAGCACGCTGAGCGGCGCGATGGTGAAGGCATCCCCATACATGCGACGCAGCGGATACGTCACGGTCGCCACGAGATCCGTGCAGCTCCCCACCGGCTCGGCGATGAAGACGTCCGGCTTCGCCTCATTCGCCAGCTTGCTCGCCGCATCGACGAGCGTGTTAAAACGGCAGCAGAAGCAGCCGCCGGCGATCTCCTCCGTCGCGTATCCCTGGCCGCGTAGCAGCTTGGTGTCCACCAGCCCTCCGGCCTGGTCATTGGTGATGAGGCCGACCTTGAGCCCCTGGGCACTGAGATGCCTGGCCAGGCGGCCGACGGTGGTGGTCTTTCCGGCGCCGAGGAAGCCGCCGATCATGATGTAACGTGCTTTGGAGGACATGGGGAGTGTGGAAGAAAGGAGGACGTGTGCAAAAGGCTGCAACAACTCTAACGATAACGCGGCGCATTATGTTATTTGCCCGGGTTAGCAATTATTATTTTATGCCATGGCAGCTCTTCGGGGGTCTTGCGAGAAGAAACCGATCTGCTAAAGATCAAGACATGCCATCACGCACCGTGACACGCTCCTTTGACTGCCTCACCGCCATGCGCGCACTGGGGGAGCCGACTCGGCTGCGGCTGGTGCGGCACCTGATCAGCGGGCCCAAGGCGGTGACTGAGCTGTGCGAGACACTGCAGGTGACGCCCTACAATGTCTCCAAGCACCTGCGCGTGCTCAAGGAAGCAGGGCTTCTGGAGGTGGAAAAGCAGGGGCAGCAGCGGATTTACGCCTTGGCGGAGGCTTTTAGCGAGAAGCTGGCGCGAAATGCCAACACGCTGGACCTGGGCTGCTGCCAGTTTCATTTCGACAAGCTGCCGGAGTAGGGAGCAAAGGCGATTCGGGCGCACTTTTCGACAGAACGCCGCAGTTCTGGCGTCTTGAGTGCCTGATTGTTTTCTCTCCCGCCATGATTCGCCCCCTCCTCTTTCTGTTTGTTTCCAGCGCGTCGCTTCTCGCCGCGGCCAAGCCCAATGTGCTGCTCATCTGCGTGGATGACCTCAAGCCGCTGCTCGGATGCTATGGGGACCAGGTGGTGAAGTCGCCCAACATCGACCGGCTGGCCGCGCGGGGCGTTTTGTTTGAAAAGGCCTACTGCAACCAGGCCGTGTGCTCGCCTTCGCGCAATGCGCTGCTGACGGGGCTGCGGCCCCAGGCACTGGGAATCTATGAGCTGGCGACGAATTTCCGCAAAGCCGCGCCGAATGCGGTGACGCTGCCGCAGCATTTCAAGGCAAACGGCTACCGTGCCGAGGCGCTGGGAAAGATCTTCCACGTGGGACATGGCAATGTGAATGACGTGGACTCATGGAGCGTGCCGCACTACACGCCCAAGACGATCAGCTACGCGCTGAAGCAAAACGACCTGCCGCAGTCCACCCGGGAGCAGGCTCTCTTTGAGAACAAAACGGAGGCCTGGAAGCTGCCGCGCGGAGCAGCCACGGAAGCGGCGGACGTGGCCGACAACAAATACGGGGACGGCATGATCGCCGACGAGGCGATCAAACGCCTGCAGGCCGCGAAGCAGAAGCCCGACGAGCCGTTTTTCCTGGCGGTGGGCTTTTTGAAGCCCCACCTGCCCTTTGTCGCACCCAAGAAGTACTGGGACCTCTACGATCCAGCTTCCTTCAAACTGCCTGCGCTGCAAACGCCCCCGGAAGGCGCACCTGAATTTGCCCCGACTACCTGGGGGGAGCTCCGGCAGTACATGGACGTGCCAGAAAAGGGCCCGTTGACGGAGAAACAGGCCCTGCACCTCATCCACGGCTACCATGCGGCAACGAGCTACATGGACGCACAGCTGGGCAAGGTGCTGGATGCGCTGGACGCGAGCGGTCTGGCCGGCAACACGATCATTGTCTTCTGGGGAGACCATGGCTGGCATCTGGGCGACCACGGCATGTGGTGCAAGCATACGAATTATGAACAGGCCGGACACATCCCGGTGATCGTCTCGGCACCAGGGATCAAAGCAGCCCGCACGCAGGCGCTGATCGAGTCCTGCGACATCTACCCCACTCTGGCGGAGATGGCACAGCTGCCCGCACCACCCCAGGGAGACGGGCGCAGCTTTGCCAGCGTGCTGCGCGCTCCGACCACCAGCACGCGCGATCATGCGATCCATGTTTATCCGCGAGGTGGCGGGCTGATCGGGCGTGCGATCCGCACACAGCGGCACCGTCTGGTGGAGTGGAAGAAGCCGGGAGACGCACCGGAGAATGCCGTGCTGGAGCTGTATGACTACGAGGCTGATCCTGCGGAAACGAAAAACCTGGCTGCGGCGCAGCCTGAAGTGGTGGCCGGCCTGCGAAAGCTGCTCGCGCAGCACCCTGAGGCAAAGCCGCAGATCTCCGCCAAATCTGAGGCAAAAGCAGCGCCAGCGAAGAAGCCGGTGCAGGACCGCGGCAAAATGTTTGACCAGCGCGACAAGGACAAGGACGGACAGCTCACGAAGGAGGAGTTTCTCATCAATCAGCCTGATCCTGATGAGGCACCCAAGCGCTGGACCAAGTTTGACACCGATGGCAGCGGCACGCTGAGCCGGGAGGAGTTTGTCAAAGGCGGCAGGAAATAACCCCTTTCTTCCACCTGGCCCTACGGTATCTGCCTCTTCCAGATCTGGCAAAGATACCAGGCCTTGAAGGCAGCCGCCAGCTCACGGTAGTTCGAGCAGCTCTTCAGCATCGTCCCCGCAATCCCCGCGGCCAGAAACTCCGATGCAAACTCGCTGCGGTGTGCGCGTGTGACGTTTCCCTTGCGCATCTTGCCAAGGAAATGCCCCATTTCACGCAGGAGCTGCTTTTGCAGGGCCTTTCGCACAGCTTGCGGCTGCTCCAGGGAGAACTCCTTCAAAAACGCAGCCACCTTGAGATAGCTCGAGATGCGGTGGTGCACTTTGTCTGCATCGCGTGACTGCGTCAGTGAGTCGGGGTTGCTCCTGTAGCCGTAGCGTGGCGGCTGTGAAAACCCCGTTCGTTTGGCGGCCAGCGCCATTTGCACGGTCCATGGGATGTCTTCATGGATCATGTCCTGCCTGAACCGCATCTTGGCCTCTTCCATGACGCTCCTCCGGCAAAACTGCAGCCACACATAGTGGGGCCATTCACGCCGTTGGACACACTGCACGATCCAGTCGGCGCCTGTCATCACTTCATCCCATGGCTGGTGGCTGAGAATGGCCGGCGGCTGAGAATCCAGCAGCGCCTTGGGCTCCGTCCTGAAGCTGAAGCCGTTGCACACCAGAAAATCCAGATCATCCTGCTCCGCCTTCCTTTGCCAGGCCGCCAGCGCTCCTGGAGCCAGCCAGTCATCCCCATCCAGGAAAGCCACCCATTTTCCAGATGCGCGGGCCAGGCCGGCATTCCGCGCCGCAGAGACGCCCTGGTTCTCCTGCTCAATCACAATGATCCTGGGATCAGCCTTCGCATGCTCTTTGATCAGGCTCAGTGAAGCGTCCTTCGAGCCGTCGTCGATGATGATAATCTCCAGCGCCAGCCCCTCCTGGGCACGCGCCGAGGCCAAAGACTCGTTCAAAAAGAGCTCGTTGTTAAAGACTGGGATGATGAGCGAGACGTCGGGATGCATGAATTCAATGCGCGTCGTTGAAAACTTTGGTTGGTTGCCAACGCCCTGCTCATAGGAGGCCAAGCCCCCCCTTCCTTCAAACGACATCTGCACAATTCACGATCACGCGGCCTGGCCGACGCCTCTCAGCCTATATTCAGTAGGCGATACGCCTGTGTGACGGCGAAACCAGGCAGTGAAGTGAGAGGCATGGCGAAACCCCAGTGCGAACGCGATTTCTTTAAACGTGGCACCATCCGCCACAATTCGCTCGCGTGCGATCTCCAGCCGCCGTCGCTCCATAAACATTCGCAACCCGATGCCGAAATGCTGCTGCATCAGTTGCTCGGCGCGACGGCTGCCGATCGGAAAACCCGGCGGCAGAGTAGGAGTTGTCTGGTCAGGCGGCAGCGCTTGCAGCCACGCGACAATCTGGTCCACACGGCGCCTTGAACGCGGCCGGACCTCCAGCTCAACGCCCAAATCCTGCACGGCCCCCATCCACACGGCAAACCACGCGGCATAGGCAGCCTCACGCGCCACCCACTCGCTGGCGGAATACACACGTGCATCAATCGCCTGCCGATAGGTCACGGCTTTCTGAGCCCCATGAATGCTGGAGAAAAGCCTTTGTGTCGCTTTCCTCAAATCAGGCGCCTCCGCAGCGAAATTGAGCGCATTGCGGAACAACGACGTACCATCCGGCCACTGGCTGCGGAAACCGACGGAGAGCAGCCGCGTATCCGGCGCAAACCAGTGCCGCCTCATCTGGGGCGACGAAAAAAATGCCTGCCCGCGTGGGACGCGGGTCTCTTTGCCGTCCGTGCGGATGCGCACCTCACCATGCTCCACAAAAAAAACTCCCGCAGGCACCGGAATCTCCGCAGACCAGACCCCGGGCTGCGGCACCGGACTGCGGTAAACCCACAGCCACTCATGGCGCAGGCTGCGCCAGACATCGGCAGGAAGCTGCGGGATGGCCTTCGGTTTCGGCATCACCCAGCTATGCTGCGGGATGTAAGGGATTTCAATACGGCATAACTCAGCCTGGTTGCCAGCACCGCCTGCATGGCTTTGATCCGCATATGAAATCCAACTTCCTGCTGCTCGCAGCATTCGCGGGTGCTCTCACCGCACAGGAGCCTCGTCAGATCAGCGGCATCTGCCCGGCCCTCGCCATGTTCAACAATGAAGGGGAATGCGGCACTGGCGCTGTGGTTCCATGGGCTGATCGCCTCTGGGTGGTCACTTACGGCCCGCACCTGCCCTTTGGCTCCAGCGACAAACTTTACGAGATCACCTCAGACATGCGGCAGATTGTACGGCCGGAAAGCGTGGGCGGCACCCCCGCAAATCGGATGATCCATCCGGAGTCACAGCAGCTCTTCATCGGCCCTTATGTGATCAGTGCCGACCGCAAGGTGAGGGTGATCCCACCGAACAAGATGCCCGGGCGCCTCACTGGCAATGCGCGCCACCTGAGCGATCCCGACGGAAAGATCTACTACGCCACGATGGAGGAGGGCCTCTACGAGGTGGACGTGAAATCACTGGCCGTCACCTCGCTCATCCGGGACGGCAATCCGCTGAAAAAAGGCTTCACCGTCACCACCCCGCTGACCAAGCTGGAGTCTCAGCTTCCTGGCTATCATGGCAAAGGCCTTTATTCCACTCAGGGCCGCGTGATTTATGCCAACAACGGCGACCGCGACAAGCGTGTGCTCACAGACCCCACGACACCCAGCGGCGCGCTGGGAGAATGGCGCAAACCCGGCGATGACTGGCAGCTCGTCCGCCGCAATCAATTCACCGAAGTCACCGGCCCCGGCGGCATCCAGGGCAGCCCCGCAAACGCGCCGGCATGGAGCATCGGCTGGGATGCCAAGTCGCTTATTTTAATGCTGCTGGACGGCGGCAAATGGCAGTCCTTTCGCCTGCCCAAGGTCAGCCACAGCTACGACGGCGCCCACGGCTGGAACACGGAATGGCCGCGTATCCGGGACATCGGCGAAGACGACCTCCTCATGACGATGCATGGAGCCTTCTGGCGCTTTCCCCGCAGCTTTTCCGCCGCCAGCCCCGGCGGCATCCGTGTCCGCAGCGCTTACATGAAGGTCATCGGCGACTTCTGCCGCTGGAACGACCGCCTCGTCTTCGGCTGCGACGACTCGGCAAAGTCGGAGTTTCTCAACAAGCGCAAGGTCAAAGGCGGCATCGACAGCGTCGGCCAGTCTCAGTCAAACCTGTGGTTCACCAGCACCGAAACGCCCGGCAGTCTGGGCCCCGCGCATGCCAGCGGTGCCGTATGGCTTCACGAAAGCGTGAAGGCGGGAGATGTGGCAGACCCCTTTCTCGTGGCCGGCTGGAAACACCGCAGCATTTGGTGGATCGACCATACGGCAGGCACGGCGAGACGCGAGGACATCAGCGGTGACGATGAGTGGCTGAAAGCGAAAGCCGGCCAGGATGGCAGGGATGTCAGTGTGATCATCACACTCACGGATGGGGACCCACGCGGCACCGAGGCACATGCCATGTTTGATGGCCTGGCGAGGGCAGAAGATGAAAAAGTGCAGACGGGCGTGTTCCGGGCCCGCGGCGAAAACAAGCGTACGCTGAGCTATGCGGCTGATGCGGGCTACTACGAACTGGATGCGGATCTGAAGCTGAAGCGGGTGGAAGACGCAAAAACAGAAGCGTTTGTTAAGACCAAGGTGGCGGTTCCGCGAAATGTCATCACCCTGGACGAAGCCAGTGTGCTGGTGGTCGATGACCGTGGGCGGCGCTGGCGGCTGCCACGCGCCACCCGGGCGCTGGATGCAGCCACCAAAGCAGGCGAACTGCGTGTCTGCCGCGAGGTGGCGACAGAACGAGACATGCTCAGCGCCTGCGGCACCTTCTTTGAGCTGCCCGCCGAAAATGCCGACGGTTTCGCCAAAATCCGCCCCATCGCATCTCACGATCTGCGAGTGACGGACTTCGGCGGCTACCGCGGCCTGTTTCTCATGAGCGGCATCAGGCCAGACGCACCTGCCGGAGAGCACATCCTCCGCAGCGATGACGGCAAAGCGGCGCTGTGGGCCGGGGCCATTGATGACCTGTGGAAACTGGGCAGGCCACGCGGGGAAGGCGGCCCCTGGAAGAACACAAAGGTCAAATCAGGACAGCAGAGCGACCCCTACCTCATCTGGGGCTATGACAAACGCACGCTCACGCTGAGCCATGCTGCACCGCAGGCGGTGAACATGAAGGTGGAGCTTGACCTGACGGGCACTGGCTTGTGGGTGCCATTTCAGAAGGTGCAGGTGCCGGCGCAAAAGGAGCTGACTCTGGAATTTGAACCCGCTGTGCAGGCACGCTGGCTGCGCGTGACGGCGGATGCCGCATGCACGGCAACGGCACAGCTCAGGTATGAATGATCATTTTTCACCCGCCGGAAGGGGGGGAATCCAGCCCGGGTATCGTGCCATTTTAATATTTTTCGTCCCGCTCCACAAGAACGCCGGCGGTGCACCCCGGTGGTTTTTTCTGCGTTTGCTGCAGCAACTGTGTAAAAAACTCATCGCTTACACGACCGGCAGATGTCACATTCCGCGTATCCACAGCCATGCCAGCCACATTCGGCCAGTTGCTCACTGAAGCGCGCGAAAAACGCGGTTTGTCCATCGACGACGCAGCTCATGAGACACGCATACCCGCACAGCGCCTGCGTTACATGGAGTCCGACAACATCGCGGCCTTTGGCAGCCTTACGTATGCACGTTCGTTCATCCGCCAGTACAGCGAGTTCCTTGGTGTGGACTCCTCTTCCATCCTCGAGGGGCTTCCCGAGGGAGCCCTGGGCGGAGAGCGCGACTATCGTTACCTCACACAGTCTCAGGGGCCTTGGCTGCGCGAGCCTGCAGCTCACACTGCCAGTCCTGCGGCCGCTCCTGCCGGAAGCGTACGCTCCATCAAATCACCACTCCCCGCAGCTCTCGGGGTTTTTGTGTTCGTTCTTGCCTGCGTCGCCATGTGGGGGAGTCACATGGCTTACATGCACAGCCAGACAGAACCCGCCGCCCTGAAAGCTCTGCCTGTCGAGGACGATGAGCCCGCCTCCCCTGCCCCAGCCACGGTTGGAGGGACAAATGTAAAAACAAAACAGGTGGATTTTCCGGTCACCGCCCATAAAGCTGTCCCGGTTAACTGATCTGCGAATGTCTGCGCCTCAAACCATTCCCAAAAAATCTGTCTGGTGGCTCGAATCCCTCATCGGGTCGGCGGCCATCATTGCGGGTGTCGCCACCGCTGCTTATCTCAACGAGACCGCACGCGAGATCGTGACCCAGGGGCTGGCCTACTTCTTCACCTTCTTCTCCACCCCTTTTGTGCTGGAGGCCAGCACCGCCTTCATCGGATTTTGCATCGTCATGTTCATCAACAACCGGCGTGTCGAGCGTGAAGGCGACGGCTGGGTGGAAATGGAGATCACAGACACAGCGGCACCGAAAGAGCACAGCATCAGTCAAACGCCTGCTGAGAAAGCTTCCGAGGTCTGAAGTCTGACCGGCCTTCAGCACGTACATTGTTTCACCCTTCGGACCCGCCGAATGTGAACCTGCCGCCTGCATGACTTCCGCCACGCCTTCCGCCCCCCTTTTGCCAGCCGGCCACGGGCTGCGCGTAGTGGCGGCCGGCAAGTTTCTGCAGCTGGCCGATGGCACCCCACATTTCCTGCGGGGTGTCACCTATGGCCCTTTCAAACCCAACTCCCGTGGCGAGCCCTTCCCCGAAGACGCCCAGCTGGCCGCCGATCTCCGCCACATCGCTTCGCTGGGATTCAACACCCTGCGTTTGTACGAGCCACCGACAGCCGTCGTGCTGAGTGAAGTCGAGGCCCTCGGCCTGCGCCTCATCGTTGGCATCCCCTGGAGCGAGCACACCGACTTCCTTGCCAGCCGCACTCTCTGCCGTGAGATCGAAGCCCGGATCTCCGCCATCTGCAGCCAGTTGCAGGGGCACTCCTGCATCACCGCGTTTCTCGTCGGCAATGAAATCGAGAAAACCCTGGTGCGCTGGATGCAGCCCCGCAGGGTGCGGGCATACATCGAAAAACTGATCGGGACCGCCCGCCGCAGTGCGCCGCAGACGCTCGTCAGCTACGCCACGTATCCTTCCACCGGCTATCTCCTCCCGCGCAACGCAGACTTCATCGCCGTAAACGTCTATCTGGAGTCACCCGCTGCATTCAGCGCATGCCTCTCACAGTGGCAGAATCTGGCGGGCAATCAGCCCCTGATCATCACTGAATTTGGCTTGGACGTCGCCACTCACGGACCTGAGCGGCAGGCAGAGGTCATGCGCTGGCAGCATGACTGCCTGCTGCGCGGCGGCTGTGCCGGTGGCGTCTGGTTCGCCTACACCGACGAGTGGCACCGGGGTGGCAAAGAAATCACAGGCTGGCAGTTTGGTCTGGTGGACAGCGGGCGCAATGAACGCCCTGCCTGCACCCTCATCCGAAAGCTCCCCCCCGCATGGCCGCCTCCCGCCTTGCCTCCACGCATCTCTGTTGTGGTATGCACACACAACGGAGCCTCTACTCTCGGACCGTGCCTCAGCTCACTGGCGGCCCAGCGCTACCCCGATTTCGAGATCCTCTTGATCGACGATGGCTCCCGCCAGCACATTGCCGAGATCGCCGGAGATCATCCTCAGGTCCGCTATCAGTTCCAGGAGCATTCCGGGCTCAGCGCCGCACGCAATCTCGGGGCCCGGCTCGCCACCGGCTCCATCATAGCCTACACCGATGACGACTGCATCGCCCATCCAGACTGGTTGCTCCACCTGAGCCATGCCTTTGAGGACGGCAGTGTCGCTGCCGCCGGTGGGCCCAATATCCCGCCCCCGCCGCGCAATCGCATCGAACGCGTGGTGGCTGCAGCACCGGGGGCTCCCGCACATGTGCTGCTGGATGACACCGAGGCCGAGCACCTGCCGGGTTGCAATCTTGCCATCCGAAAGGATGCCCTCACTCTCATCGGCGGTTTTCAGGTCGAATTCAAAACAGCCGGTGATGATGTGGACATCTGCTGGCGCCTGCGTGAGACCGGCAGGCGTCTGGTCTTTGTTCCCGGGGCGATGGTCTGGCACCATCGGCGTTTCAGCATCCGCGCCTATTTGACTCAGCAGTTTGGCTACGGCCAGGCGGAGGCCCTTTTGATGAAAAAGCATGCTGAGCGCTTCGGCATTCTCGGCGGGGCCCGCTGGCGCGGTGGCATTTATGGAGACCAGCATCTGGCAGATTATCCGGTCGAGGGCAGCATCTTTCATGGCCCCATGGGACTCGGTGCCTTCCAGGTGATCTACTCCTCCACCAGCTTCCGCTGGTGGCAGTGGTTCACCGGCCTGCTTTGGCCCGCCCTGCTGCTGCTCGCGCTCATTTTTCAGCAGCCATGGCTGGCTCTGGCGCTGCTGGGTTTTGCCTGCTGGTCCGCCTGGCAGGTCAGCATGCGCAATGCCGCCTCGGCAGGCATCCGCCGCCTGCCGGACCGGCTGCTGCTCTGGTGGCTGTGCTTCCTGCAGCCGGTGGTGCGCGAATGGGCTCGGCTGCGCGGCATGCTGTCACTGGGGGCACGGCCCAGTCGTCATCCGCTGCTGCCGGACATCATGCCGCCGGTACGACCACATAAAATCACCTTCAGCCTCGGCACGCTGCGCTTTTGGAGTGAAGACAGCACCACCCGTGAAGCCTGGCTTCAGGAACTGCGCAAGCTCCTCAGATCCTCCCACATCATCTATCGTGAAGACGACGGATGGCGCTGGTTCGACATCGAAGCCTGGCCTTGGTCGGAAATTTCCCGCGCCTATTTGAGCGTCACTGAGTTTCATGGCGACGGACGTTGCCTCACCCGGGTGCGGCTGCTTCTGCGCATCCGCCGCAGCCTCGGGTGGAATCTGCTTTTGTGGCTAATCGTCACCTCGATTTTGATGGTGGCGGGCCTCCATGCGCTGCTCGTCATGGGACTGCTGGCAGCCATTGCCATCACCTTGCTGCTGCCGCTGGCTGTGTGGTTCATCCGCCGGGAGATGTGCCGCCTCGTGCGCGCCGCGGCCTCCAAGGCCGGGCTGGCCGAAATGCGCTAGCGCTTCAGCATGCGCGCGGCGCACAGCCAGAGCAGCACTGGCACGATCGCGCTCAGGGCAAAAGCCCAGGCGGGCTCGCTCTGCCCCAGGTGGCCGATGGCGGCGAAGACAAAACCCGTCGGCACCGCGCCGCAGGCCAGCGCTGGCAAAAACACCCGCCAGCGCATGCTCGAAAGTCCTGCCAGGCAGGCCACCGCCTCCGGCAGCACCGGCATCCAGCGGGAGAGCGCCACCAGCCAGCCCCCCCGTTGCTCAAAGATTTCCTCGCCACGGCGCAGCCCTTCTTCCCCGGCAATCCTGCGTGCCGCACCACGCCCCAGCCAGCGGCACGCCGCATACGCGATGATGCCGGAGAGCATCGACCCGGCCGTGCAAACCAGCCCCCCAACCCACCAGCCATACATCCACCCCAGTGCCGACATCACCACCGTGGACGGCACCGGCAGCGCGATGTCAGCCACCAGCAGCACCACGCCGGCAACCCAAGCCCACTCACCATAACCCTCCATCCAATGGCGCGCCCCTTCAAGGCTCAGCGTTTGGTCAAACTTCTCACCCCAGATCAGAAACGGCACGATGATCCCCGTCAGGATGACAAAGATGAGGATGAAGAGCGAGCGGCTGCCACGGGTCATACCTTAACACAGCAGGCAATCGACCCCACGGCAAGAGCGCACACGCTCTGGCAGCTCACTCACAGACTGGCACCGGCCTAGAATTTCACCTGCACCCCCACGCTGCCGCCGATCACAGGATCCTGCCCGGCGGTCGCCGTGGTCACGCTCGCAGTCAGGTTCGTGCGGTCGTTGATGGAATAAACCATGTCACCACCGAACTGCACCCAGTCCTGCTTGATACGCTGGCCGGGAACATTGAAGTTGAAAAGCCCGATGGTCTGCCCGCTTGTGGTCACTGCCGTCTGGTCAAAGCGGTGCACCCATTCCGAGCGCAGACGAATCTGCAGTTTCTCCGCGAAAAACAGGCGGGCGGCGGAAAGGCCGTAGCGCAGCTCCGTGGCCGTGTGGTTCTGCTGGTTGAAGTAGGCAGGGAACCCACCACCCTGCTCTGCATACCCGCCCATCTGCATGTTGTTGGCGGTGTACTCGATCTTGGGCGTGATGCCAAAGCCGGCCACTTTGACCACGTCCAGCCAGTGGACGCTGAAGCGGAGCGTGTTGGAGTTGATGTGCGGCCTGCCAGTCGAGGTGTCGATGTTGCCGGCGTTGAAATAGTTGCGGTCGATCTTGGCGTCCCAGTTGCCCATGGCACCGGTCAGTGTGAAGACCAGCGGCAGATTCGTGGGCTTGTAGCTCAGCTCCATCAGGTAGTACTGTCCGTTCAGCAGTGTTTTGCCGCCCAGCGCCAGGGTTTGGCTCACCCAGTTCTGGCCCACGCCCACCCCCACCAGCAGCTGCTTGTCAAAAAGGTCCACCGCACCACCCACTTCAGAAAGGTAGGAGTTCGAATTGTAGCGGTCCCAGCGGCCCGCGTCCCCCGTGAACCAGAAATGACGGCTCACACCCTTCATCATCTGCAGCGGGATGTGATGTGCCCCGTGCAAAGTCATGTTCAGCACATTGTAGCTCTGCTGGGTCACGGACCCGCTGCCGCCAAGAGTGTTGTAGAACCCGGCCGCATCGATGGAACCACTCCCCGCACGCGCGATGTAGCCCGAACCTTCAGCCATGCCCACGATCACCTTGCCGTCTTCGCTGATTGCGGTGGCCGTGTCATAATGCAGGTCTTCAGACACCGTGGCCCCCGTTTCTTGCAGCCACTGGTTGACGGTCTTCACTCCCCACGCAGGCGACGCCACAAAAGCAAGGCTGTCGTAGCACAGCCTCAGGTCGCTGTTGGCATCGAAATACCCCACCGTGGTGCCGTTGTTGCTCACCCCGAGGGCTTCGCCATGCTGTGAATAGGACGAATCAGCAGCCATGATCTGGCTCATAGGCCCGCCCAGGTATGAAATGAAAGGAGCAGAGCCATCGGCTGTGTCTGCCCAGCCCACGATGTAGGCTCCGTTGCGGCTGATGTCATTCGCTTCGCTCTGGCCTCCTGTCACCAGCGCACCCAGGGACACCGCCATGGGCGAGTCTCCCTTGAGATCCCAGTACACCGCCTGGGTGATCTCGTTGCAGCCGTTGGCCACATAGGACGCACCCACCGCACGTGTGCCGGCGGCATCCATGGCATTTGCCCACGCGCCTGTGGCATCCGCCAGCGGCTGCAGCACCGTCGGCCTCAGCCCGCTGTCCGTGGTGTCTGTCCACCACAGCGCCCTGTAGCCCCTGGAGTCCCCCGTTTCGAAATAGTCTTCACCCACCGCCATGGAGCCATCATCCGTCACGTCATAGGCCGCCGCCCATTGAGTGTTGCAGTCATAGTTTTTCAACAGCCTCAGCTCCATATCGGAGCACAGTGAGTTGCCGTACACGAAAGCCAGCCCGTCATAGCAGTCATCGCAGAGGTCAATCTCACCCGCTATCCACCCCGAACCAGAGGTGAAGCGGCTGATGCCGTAGGCACGCACCGAAGAAATGTGCAGGCACCCGTCCACCCCGTTTTGGATCGTGGACTTGAGGGACTCGGAGCAGTCATCGCCTTCAAACCAGATACGGCCGGAGCCGCGTCGGAAAGACGTGCCAATCACCACCGAGCCATCACCGCTGATGTTCACAGGGGAAAAATCAAGCGGCTGCAGGCTGGGTATCTCCTCAGGGGCGTCGGCACGCAGCAGCGCAGCGCCGGAAACAAAGGTGATTAAGGCAATGGTACGGAAACAGTTCATGGGAGTTCTTGCGTTTTTTGAGCCGATACACTTAAACAAACGACATCTGTCTCAATAAGCTTTTGCTTTATTCTATAAGCAATTATCTAGCCTATTGGATACACGATTATCAACAATTTAGCAGATCAACGTCTTTAAGCTTCCCATCCAAATCACAGAACAAAAATCACACAACTGAAAAAATCATGTTTTTGCGCAGTTTCACACAACGAAACAGCCAGTCGCCGAAATTCTGCAGGTAGCAAGCCTCAGCGCATGAGAGGCACAGCATTCTCCACCATGCCAGCCTCACGCTGCCCCGCGCCAGGGCTCTTGGCATCACCAAGATCATCACGCGCCTTTCCTGCCAGGGCGGTCAGCCGGGCCACCACCTCAGGATGCTCCGCAGACACTTCATGCGTTTCACTGACGTCGTGCCTCACGTCAAACAGGGCCAGCTTGGTGGGCTCCTGCTTTCCGCCCATGCCTTTCGCCTTGCCTGTGAGCGGCAGATAAAGCTTCCAGTCTCCCGCTCGCACCGCCTGCAGCTGCTCCATTCGGTAATAAAAGAAGCCGTCGTCATCCCATGGCGATGCCTTGTTTCCGGCATCCGCAAGCATCGCAGTCATGTCATGCCCATCTATCTTTTGCGGCGGCAGCCCGGCACCGGCGAGGCGGGCAAAGGTCGGCAGCAGGTCCATCGTCGAGCACAGAGCGTCATTCACCGTTGCGGCAGCTATCCTGCCCGGCCAGCGCATCACACAGGGCATGCGCATGGCCCCCTCAGAAGTGTCGTAGCCATGGCCTCGATAGGGCGCATTGCTGCCCTGCGGCGGCGTGCGTTTCACCGCTCCGTTGTCGGAAGTCCACACGATCAGCGTGTTGTCCGCCAGTTTCAGCCGCTCCAGCGCCGCCATGATCTCCCCCGTGCTCCAGTCGAGCTCCTCCACCGAGTCGCCATACTCACCGTTCGCACTCTTGCCGCGAAAGTTTTCGCTCGAAAAGGGATGTGCGGTTGATCCCGGCATCGTGTGCGGCAGGTAGAGAAAGAAAGGCTCCGCCTTGTGCTGTTCGATGAAGCGCACCGCCTCCTCCGTGCAGCGTTTCACCAGGTGATCACGGTCTGCAGGCGCCTCGATCACCTTCTCTCCGCGCATCAGGGGCAGCTCCGGCCACACGTCCGGCTTTTTATCCTTCGTCATGTCATCGCTGTAGGGAATCCCGAAAAAGTCATCAAACCCCTGCTTCGTCGGCAGAAACGCCAGCTGATCCCCGAGGTGCCATTTGCCGATGCACATCGTGGCATAGCCCGCGCTTTTCAAAACCTCCGCCATCGTGACCTCGCTTGGGTTGAGCCCCTTGCGCGCCACCGGCTGCAGCACCGCACCTCCGGTGTCGCTGACATGCATGCCTACTCGGCGCGGGTAGCAGCCCGTCATCAAAGCCGCGCGACTCGGCGTGCAGACCCCGCTCGCCACATAGAAGCTCGTGAACTTCATCCCCTCCGCCGCCAGCCGGTCCACATTCGGCGTGCGATGCAGCTTCGAACCGAAGCAGCCCAGATCGCCGTTCCCAAAGTTGTCGACAAAAATGACGATGATGTTCGGCTTCGCCGCGATGGCGCTGACGGACCACAGCAAAAGGAGGCAGAGTATTTTCATGGAAAAGCGGATGGCAAAAAACGATGCCGCCAAAGCCATTCTGACTACGGCGCCCATGGAAATGGATCTGCATTCAAACGGAGCCGGGCCTCGCTTTTGAGCGCGATTTTCTGAGCTCCCACGGACGGAATCACGTGCACGGACGCCACCAGCACGGCCGCACCGATGAATAGCGCCAATGCCACAAGCCAGCGGGCGGAAAGCAGCCAGCGTGAGCCCCGGCGCGTGGCAAGCAAGCGCTGCATGCGGGCGCGCAGCCCGGAGCTCCGGGCAAACGGCAGGGCAAAGGACGGCATCGGCATCTGCGTGGCATGGGCCAGCAGCATCTCGCCATACTCCTGGCGGCTGCATGCCTTCGTGGCCGCTTCGTCGCAGCAGACTTCGGATTCCGCCTCGTAGATGCTGCACAGCGCATGCATGGCAGGATTCCACCAGAAACATGCACGCACCAATGCGGCGCAGAATCGGTGCAGCCCGTCCATCTGCCGCGCATGCTGGCATTCATGACGCAAGGCGGCGTTCAGCGCCCCCTCAGGCCATGAGGCTGCGGCCACAGGCAGAAGCACGCAGGGCCGCAGCCAGCCCGTCATGCAAGGACCTGCGACATCCTCAGTGAACCTCACCTCAAAGATGCCATCTGCGCTCAGCGCGGACTTTTGGGCCTGCCTCACCAGTCTCTCGATGCCTGTGATGTCGCTCAGCACACGCAGCAAAAAAATCACACTGCCCATGACCCAGACTGTCTTGAGAACCAGCCACAGCCTGCCCGGCTCCGTGCTGCTTCCTCCTGCAACAGTGAAGGCCATGGCCGGAAGATCTGACCATGGCAGCGGCAGCCACGGCAGCACCCACAGCCCCCACATGCCCAGCAGGGCAAAACCACGCCTCACCTGCGGATGCTGCGACGGCACCACCAGCGCCGCCACGCTCATCAAACCAGCCCACAAAGTGGCTTTGAGTGCGATGGCGATCCAGCAGGCAGTCATAACGTATGGGAATTGGATCAGGAACGCGACTGCTCGTCCAGCAGTTTCCGGATCGCGGCGACTTCCTCCGGCGGCAGCTTGCGGTCTTTCGCATCCAGCAGCGAGGCCATCAGCTTGCCGGGAGAGCCGTCAAAAAACGTGCGCATGAGCTTCCGCAGCGCCGTATCACGCGCCTTTTCACGCGAGATGGCAGGCTCATACACATACCGGCGCGACTCGCGGGTGTGCTTGAGCAGCTTCTTGTCCACCAAGATGCTCAGAAGGGCGCGCACAGCAGAATAGGAAGGCTGGTCCGGCATCTCCTCTTGAATCTCCTCTGCCGTGGCCTTGCCCAGCCGATAGACGATGTCCATCGCCTGCCGCTCGCGTTTGGAGAGTTGGTCATCTTTGGCCGCCATGTGCTGAAAATGCTGCATTTAAGCAGAATGGCAAGCGGGTATTGAGGAGTATAGCCGCTGGCAGCCATCAAAAAATCACAGTTCACCGAAATGCATATTTTTCAGCATTTAGTCTTGCCAGAAATTCAAATGCTGATATTTCTGCATTTATGAACCCAGCCCAACTCCGCCGTCTGTTTGTTAGCTGCTCTGTGTCAATGGCCGTCGTCATGATGGCTTCGTGTGCTTCGGAAATGCCCGCCCCTCCGCCCCCGCCCCCAGCACCGGTGCATAAGTCCGGGTACGGGTCCTACCATTCCGATCATGCTGCAGCTCGCATCCAGGAACGGCCCGGCCTCGGCACCTCCGCAGGCCAGGAGCGCTACTCGGCTTTGGAAACCACGCGCCTGATCCGCAAGTCGGACACACCCGACGCAGTGGATTCCTTTCACTACAATGACGAGACGGGAGCAAAGACCATGGTGGAAGTCCTGGGGGGAAGCATGAACAAGCACAGCGGCCTCTTTTCAACGGCCGGGGAGCGGCTGAAGGCAGGTCTGCTTCACTATGGCAGCGCTTATCCTCACTACGAGGTCAACGACAAACGCATCGTCATCGGCGAAAACGGCGACCACTATGTGGTGAGGCTGGAGAACAGGACCAAAAAACGCATCGAAGTCGTGCTGAGTGTGGACGGCCTGAACGTCCTGACGGGGAAGGCAGCGAGTCCGAACCAGCATGGCTTTGTGCTGGAACCCAAAGCAACGTACAATGTGGACGGCTTCCGCAAAGACAGCACGACCGTTCGCTCATTCGTCTTTGGCAGCGTGGCCCGCGCCAAAGCCGCAGCCAGTGGTGGCGCCAGCAACGTGGGCGTGATCGGGCTGGCAGTTTTTGAAGAAGACGAGGCACGGGTCAAAGCCGAGCTGCTGAAGGAGCAGCAGGCACGCGAAGGCGCCAACGCTTTCCCAGGCGCGCGCTGACTCACGGTGTAGGAGCCTCCCAAACCGCCACGCCCATGTGGTAATGACCACATTCGGGTGCGGCTTTGGAGTAGTAAGCCGTGACGATCTTCCCATTCGCAAGCTGCACGCTGGAAGGATAGCCACAGTCGCTCACCTCGCTGCGCGCGAGACGGATGGGAGCGCTCCAGGTTTTGCCCTCATCGCTGCTGAATTTGGCGCAGACTCCGTGACGCCCGGCAATGCGCACTCCATAGCTCAGCAAAAGGCGTTTGTCGCCGAGTCGGGTGAGGTGGCCGTTGATCTCGTTGCGTTCCGTGACTTTCAGAGGCTGGCCCCAGGTGGCACCATCGTCATCGCTGCGGAAGAGCTCCATCTGCATGGTGCGGGCGGCGGCCAGCCAGCTTTTGCCACCGAGCGGGAAGATGTCGGTTTCATTGTGGGTGGGCCCGATGATGGACTGCGGCTTCCACGTCACCCCATCATCATCGCTGCGAAAGCACCAGGAACGCCAGCCCTTGGTCTTGGATGATTTCGCCGGATCTGCCATCTGGCCCTGATAGCATGACGTCCTCAGTGTGCCATCTTGCGCCGTCCAGATGTCGCCAAAGGGGATGTGCTCGGTCCATTCGTCAGATTCGGAGGCAGGAAAGACATCACTCTTGCTCCAGGTGCGGCCACCGTCTTTGGAGCGCATGATCCAGCTGCGCAGCACGGCATCACGAAACGCGGCCTGCTTGGGCCTGCTGGGCTGCTTCACATTCGTCCAGCCGGAGCAGAGCACGAGCAGGTCTCCGTTCTTCGCCAGCCCTGCCGCATGGTTCATGCGGATCGTGTCCGGCTCATGACGAGTCACAGTGCTTCGCTTCTCCCATTTCAAACCATCCCCACTGGCATAGCAGTCCACATCTCCCTGCATCGTGCCATGTCCGGGCTGATTGAAAAGGATGGCGATGAGGCTGCCATCCGGCATCAGCGTGAGGTTTGGCCAGGCGCAGACGTTTTCGACGGCCACCACTCGGTGCAGACCCGCAGGCTCCGCCTCCTCGGCAGCAGAGGAAGCAAACGCAAACGTGAACAGGCATGCGGCGGTGAAGATAAGTTTCATGCCTCCCTCAAACGCCGCAAATGCGGTGTTCATTGCGGACGCTCGGCCACCATCAGCCGCGTGAAGGCTCCGTCGCTGACATTGTAGTAGATACGTTTCCCATCTGCGCTGAAGATCGGATGAGGGTGGTTGCGACGCCAGGATTTGGCCCCTCCGTTTTGAGCAAAGCTGTGCAGCAGCACCCACTTGCCCCCGCGCATGTCGGCGACCATGACGCCCCACTCATCACCCTTGCCACCCGCGTTGCGGCTCATCCCATCGGTGACCATGAGCATGCCATCCGGACTTACAGACGGATGAGTGCCACTGAGGTTCGGCACATCCTTCAGGCGGGTGAATCGCGCCGGATTGTCAGCGATGTCGAAGCTGATGTTGCCTGCTTCAAAAATGTGCTGCGAGTCCGGCGTCCAGGCAGGGTGGCCCCACTGGTTGCGCTGCCAGACACACGCGCCTTTTTCAGTGTCATAGACCACCGTGCCCTGGCGATGGCTTGCCCTGCTGGACATGTAGTCGTCTCCACCGTTGCCCGCAGCGACTTTAAAAAAGGCCTTCTTCAGATCCGGACTGAGCACGGGAAAAAAGATGGAGCAGGGCTTGCCCGCAAACTCCTTCTGCAGCCACTCACCATGCTTGGCCTCCACCTCGCTGATCTTCGCCATCGTGGTGGTCTTGCCGGTGGCAGCATCCCACACCTCAAGATCTCGATACGGCCCCGGATTCCAATGGCATCCATACATGGGCAGCAGGTTTCCTTCCGGCCTGCCAAAACCTACCTGATGATCTTCCGCAACGACTGTTTTCTTCAACGTCTCCACATCGACCACGACCACGCGCCACTTTTTGTCGATCACTTCGTGAAACGCCACGCGCTTGCCGCCGGAAAGCCACTGCTGGCAGGCCACACGGTGGGCGTCCTCGGTGTGGATGTTGTCAGCCAGCACCGTCTCCTTGCCCGTGGCACGCTCGATCATGCGCACCTCCCCCAGCTGTCCCTTGAGAGTGGTCGAAGTGAAAAACAGCACATGCCTGCCATCCGGACTTTCGGGATTCGTGAGGTAGTAACTGTGCGTGGTATGGCGGCCTTCCACGGCGCACACCGGCTTGATGACAACGTCCTTGGACCACGCCGCGACGGGATCGGCGGCGGCGACTAAACGGCAGGAGAACAAACAAAGGATGGCGATGCGAAAAGACGGCATACGCGTGGAACGACGTGACTGGCGGGAGACTTGCCACTCCCCGCTCAGAAAATCTGGACGGCGGCACACCCGATTTAGGGAAATCGCGTTGAACTGCGTCTGCTTCCTGCTCTTGATAGCGGCCGATGGTTCACACTCTCCGTCGCCTCCTGCTGGGCATCTTTCTGATCATGGCCGCCGCCAGCGTGCTGCTGCTGTCCGACCTCGGGTCACGCGTGAAAAGCACGGCGGCACCCAAGCCCGGCCGGACCATGCGCGTGGCGCTGCTGCAGCATGCCTCTCAGGCCATCCTGGACCAGGGACGCGAGGGGATGATCAGAGGCCTGAAGGAGCAGGGCTGGGAACAGGACAAAAACCTGGAGCTCAAGCTCTACAATGCCGAGGGTGACAATGCCGTCTCCCAGACCATCGCCAAAGAGATGGCCGGTGGCGGCTATGATCTGCTGATGACGATCAGCACCGTGTCTCTGCAGGCGGTGGCAAACGCAAACAAGGCAGGCGGCACGCCGCATGTGTTTGCGCTGGTCTCAGATCCCTCGGTGGCAGGCGTGGGTGTGAGCAAAACGAATCCGCTGGAGCACCCGGCGCACCTCGCGGGCTTTGGCACCATGCAGCCAATCGCGCAGGCGTTTAAGGCCGCACGCGAGATGAACCCCGCCCTGAAAAAAGTGGGCGTCGTGTGGAATGCGGCGGAGGCCAACTCCGAGGCGCAGGTGAAGCTGGCGCGTGTGGTTTGCAAAGATGTGGGCATTGAGCTGATGGAATCCACCGTGGACAACTCCTCCGGCGTGGCCGAGGCGGCGGCGGCGCTGGTCGCACGCGGTGCGGAGGCCATGTGGATGGGCGGTGATGTGACGGTGATGACCGCAGCGGAGAGCCTGATCGCCACCGCAAAAAAAGGCGGCGTGCCTTCCTTTACCGTCATTCCCCCAAATGTGAAAAAGGGCGCGCTGTTTGATCTCGGCGCGGACTATCTGGAAGTGGGCCGTCTCGCAGGCAGCCTCGCGGGTGAAGTGCTCAATGGCCGCAAGCCGGGCAGCGTGCCGATCGTCAATGTGATGCCTGAAATGCTGACGGTGAATGTGCAGGCAACCGCAGGGCTGAAAGACACTTGGAAGATCCCCGAGGAAATGCAGAAGCGCGCAAAGATCGCCATCGATGCAAACGGCGTGGAGCATGTGGCAGCAGCCGCAGAAGTGCCGAATCCCACCGGCAAGAAGTGGAAGATTGCCATCGTGAACTACATCGAGTCCGGCCCCTCCGAAGACACCTCCTCCGGGATGAAGGCCGCGTGGAAGCGCAGCAAGCTCGTGGAGGGCAAGGACTACACCCTCAGCTACCGCTGTGCGCAGGGAGACATCGCCTCCCTGAGCGGCATCTTTGATGCGGTGCTGACAGAGAATGCGGACATCATCGTCCCGCTCTCGACACCCTCCCTGCAAACAGCCGTGCAAAAGGTGAAGCAAACACCCGTGGTGTTCTCGCTGATCGCCAATCCCATCGTCGCAGGCGCAGGAAAAAGCTACACAGACCACCTTCCCAACATCACCGGTGTCTCCGTGCTGGCTCCTGTGGAGGAGGCCATGGCAATGATCCTGAAAAACTTCCCGCAGTACAAAAGACTCGGCACCCTTTTCTGTCCGGCCGAGGCAAACTCCGTCGATCTGAAGGAGTCCTTTGAAAAGCTCTGCAAAGACCACGGCCTCACGCTGGAATGCGTGGCGGTGAACACTTCCAGCGACCTCGCCGATGCGGCGCTCTCGCTCGTGTCGCGACCCATCGATGCGGTGGTGCAGATCTCCGACAACCTGAGCAGCACCGGATTCAACGCGATCACCAAGGCCGCACGTCAAACACAGAAGCCGCTCATCAGCCTGAACAGCACCACCGTCCCGCTGGGCGCGGCGATTGCCATGGGCCGCGATTACTACAACACCGGCGAGGTCACCGTGGAAATGATCGAGCGCGTGATCCGCGGCGAGGATGTGTCCAAAATACCCTTCATTCTCCCGCCGCGTGTGTTTTTCAGCGCCAGCCCCGCCAATGCCGCCGCCGTGGGCATGACCCTGCCACCGGAACTGCTCAAGCAGGCTGACAAAGTGAACCAGTAACCCATGGAAATCTCCCGCCAAACATCCGGTGATCTCATCATTCTGCGCCTCGCGGGGCGGCTGGATGCCAACTGGTGCAACCACGTGGAATCCGCGCTCTCCGCCACCGTGCGCGACGGCGAGCACCGCCTGCATCTGGACATGAGCGCGGTCAGCTACATCAGCTCCGCAGGCATCCGCGTGCTTCTGGCCTGCCACAAGCAGCTCCGCGCCATCAATGGCCTCTTTGGCGTCATCCGCCCGTCTGAGGCGGTGCGCTCCGTGCTGGAACTTTCCGGCTTGCAGATGCTCATCACCTCGGAGACCGCCGCAGCAGCCACCGAGGATGCCGGTAAAAAACTGGCCTCCTCAAGCGCGGCGTATGAGCTCTTCCCGCTCGGTGGTGGCGGCATGAAAATCGAGACCGTGGGCGAGGTCGCCACGCTGGCCCGTGGCTGCACAGACACACACCCTGCCACAAGACGATTTGATTCAGCCACGGTAGCTCTGGGCATGGGCGCACTGGGCGGCAGCTTCGCCGAAAACGCCGCACGCTGTGGCGAACTGCTGGCGGTGGCAGGTGTGGCGGCCTTCCAGCCTGCGGACGGCTCCAGCCGCCCTGACTTCATGCTGAGTGAAGGTGCTCTCGTTCCAGAGGGACAGCTCGTGCTCGGCCTGTCCGCTCAGGGTTCCTTCAGTTCCCTGCTGCGCTTTGAAGCCAACGACGAAGACCGGCGCATCGGCCTGACGGAGCTGATGCAGACAGCGCTCGAATCCAGTGGTGCTAGTGCGGCGGTGGTCGTGGCGGTGACAGAGACGGCGGGCCTAGTCGGCGCCTCTTTGCGTCAGTCTCCGGCATCTGACGCAGGTGCTGCAAATGAGCGCTTCGGATTTCCGCAGATCCGCGACTGGCTCTCCTTCACCAGCGAGCGCTCATTCCGCGACAGCACCTCGCTCATGGTCGGCGTGATCTCAAAACCAGGCTCCGCCATCGATGCCCTGCTGCGCCCACTGGCGCGCGGCACCGAGCTGCTGGGGCACATCCACGCCGCCGTGTTTCCTTACCGGCCGCTGCGCAAAGGCCTCATTGATCTTCAACCCGCCGTCACGAGCCTCTTCGACGGGCAGGCTCTTCAGAGCGTTCTGCACCTGATCTCCGATCCACGCGGATTCAACGGCGCGGGCGAGAGCGAGTTCTACCGTGGCGCAGTCTGGATCGCACCCATCATCACCTAGAGCATGACCCTTCTCATTGGCGCATTGATCATCGGCCTCATCCTGGCGCTTCTGGCGCTGGGGGTTCTGGTGTCGTTCCGCATTTTCTCGATGCCGGACATCACCACGGACGGCTCCATCACACTCGGCGCGTCCATTACGGCGGTGCTGCTTGTGAAAGGCGTGAACCCGGTGTTGGCCACCGCAGCGGGAGCACTGGGCGGCGCGGCAGCGGGCGCTGTCACGGGCGTGCTGCACACCAAGTTTAAAATCAACTCGCTGCTCTCCGGCATTCTGGTGATGACGGCGCTGTATTCCGTGAACCTGCACATCATGGGCCGCAGCAATGTGCCGCTGATGCAGGCCACCACGCTGGCCAGCTACGGCGAGAGGCTGGGCGAATGGCTCGCTGGTGGGAAAACCATCCACATCCTGGGCTGGCCGGTGGCTGCGGCAGATGCTGCGGTGCTGTTCCTGGCGCTCGTTTTCAGCTCGGCCGCAGGGGCTGCGATGTTCGCCTTCTTCCGCACGCAGATCGGCACCGCCATGCGTGCCACGGGCGACAACGCCCAGATGATCCGCGCGCTGGGTGCCAATGTGGAGGGCAACATCATCCTCGGCCTGGCGCTCTCGAACGGCTTTGTGGCCCTCTCCGGCGCGCTGCTGGCGCAGTACCAGGGCTTTGCAGACGCGCAGATGGGCATCGGCATGGTGGTGTGGGGGCTGGCCAGCGTGATCATCGGCGAGGCGCTGACAGGCACACGCAGCCTCGGCATGAACATCATCGGCGCGATCATGGGCTCGGTGCTGTTCCGCCTGCTCGTCGCCATCGCGCTGCGCTGGGGTTTGAATCCGAACGACCTCAAGCTCATCACCGCGCTGTTTGTTTTTGCAGCGCTCGTGCTGCCCGGCTTCATCGAACGCTGCAAACGCAGGCCCACCTCCGCCACCTGACCCGCCATGCTCGCGCTTTCCGGCATCCGCAAAACTTTCCACCCCGGCACGGTCAATGAAGTCAGCGCGTTGCGGGGTGTGGATCTGACCATCGAGCCCGGATCGTTTGTGATCGTGCTCGGTATGAACGGCTCGGGCAAATCCACGCTGCTCAACGCAGTGGCGGGTTCCTTCTTTGTCGATGAAGGCAGGATCGAGCTCGCGGGGCATGACGTCACAAAATGGCCGGAGCATAAGCGTGCCCGGCTGATCGGCCGCGTGTTTCAAAATCCCTTCAGCGGCACCGCCCCCACAATGTCCATCGCAGAAAACTTTGCGCTGGCCTGCAGGCGCGGGCAGTCGCGTGGTCTGGGCTGGGCCCTGGCCCCCACTCTCATGCAGCCGCTGCGCGAGCGCATCGCCACACTGAAGATGGGTTTGGAAGATAGATTGGACAACGCCATCGGCTCCCTCTCTGGCGGCCAGCGTCAGGCGCTGACCCTGCTGATGGCCACCTGGCTGAAGCCCGAACTGCTGCTGCTGGATGAGCACACCGCAGCGCTCGACCCCAAAAGCGCGGACCAGGTCATCCAGCTCAGTGATGAGGTGATCCAGCGCGACAAGCTGACCACGCTGATGGTCACGCACTCGATGCAGCAGGCCGTGAGCCTGGGCGATCGCATCATCATGATGCACCGCGGCCAGGTGCTGCATGACATCCGTGGCGCCGAAAAGAAACGCCTGCGCCCCGAAGACCTGCTGGACCGCTTTGATGAAGTGCGCCGTCGCGAGCTGCTGGATGAAAGCGCCGCCGCCATGCTCAACGAGCTCTACATTTGATACCGCTGTGTCTGCGAAATCACAGAGCCTCACCATCGCCGCAAATCTCGCCGAGCTGGCGCGGGTGATGCAGATGATCGATGACTTCAGCACCCGCATGAGCATCGGCGCGGCGGATGTCTCCGCGCTGCATCTGGCGCTGGAAGAGATCGTCACCAACGTGATCACCCACGGTTATCAGGGAGACGCCACGCGCACACTGAGCGTGCAGATCGAAGCAATTGCAGCAGACCGCATACGTGCCTCCGTGACGGACGAAGCCACAGCCTACAACCCACTGGCCAGACCCGAGGTCAACACCAGCCTGCCTCTGGAAGCACGACCTGTGGGCGGCCTGGGTGTGCATCTGGTGAGAAAGCTGATGGATGTCTGCCTCTACGAGCGCCGTGAGGGGCACAATGTCTTCACCGTCGAGCGCCAGCTGGGACGTGCCGCAGGCGCGGCTGCCAGCATGAGCATCGCGGCCTCCAGGCTGGCCGCATCCGCCACCCTGACTCTCACCGGCCGTCTGGATGGTCTCTCCAGTCCTGATCTGGAGCGGCAGGTCAGCGCACTGATCACCTCAGGCGTGCGGACGCTCACGTTTGATCTGTCCGGCCTTGAATACGTGAGCAGCGCAGGGCTGCGCGTTTTCATCATCGCCGCCAAGAAGCTCAAGGCAGGCGGCGGAGAGGCACGTTTCACGCATCTCACGCCCGCCGTTTACGAGGTCTTCCACATCTCCGGACTGCTCACAGCACTCGGCGTAGTGCCACGAGCGTGATGTCATCCGCCTGCGGAGCCTCGGCCTGATGCGTGAGCACCGCCGAGACGACACTCTGCACGATCTGCGCACTGCCAGACACAGCACCTCCAGCAAGACACTGCTGGATGCCTGCGCTGCCAAAAAGCACATCCTTCGGATCCTGCGCCTCCGAAACGCCGTCTGAGTACACCAGCAGCGTCTCACGCGGCGCCAGGGTGTGGTGCTGCGTGGCATACGCGGTCTCTTCAAACACCCCCAGCGGCGCAGCACGCGGTCCATCCAGCCAGACGAGGCTGCCCGTATCTGAAATGACAGCCGCGAGCGGGTGCCCCGCATTGGCCCAGGAGAGCGCTCCGGTGGCCGGATCAAAAAACACCGCGCACGCTGTGACAAACTGCATCGTCTCATTGCGCTCGCAAAGCAGTCGGTTCACATGCGCCAGCAGCTCTCCGGGATCGCGCAACTCGCGCGCGAGAGTGCGCACCGCCATCGCCGCCAGGGCCATGAAGACAGCGGCAGGCACCCCCTTCCCTGACACATCGCCCACGAGTGTGAAGAAACGTCCGTCCGGCAGGAAGAAGCCATCATAAAGATCACCGCCAGCCTCGCGTGCCGGTTTGATGAAAGAGGCAAAATCCACACGCTGCTGTTCAGCGGTGGTGAGCGGCGGCGGCAGCAGACTGGACTGAATTTCACCCGCAATGCGCAGCTCGCTCTCGATGGCCTCACGTGCGGCGGTCTGCTGCTGCAGCGCGGTGATGTGCTCTTGCAGTCGATCCGCCAGAAACTCCATCGCCTGCGCCACCGCCCCGACCTCATCACTCCTCCTCGCTTCTTTGACCACCCCTGCACGGTCCCAGCCCGTGGAAGAAAAATCGCTGGTGGCCAGACCGCGCAGTGCATGCGCGAGACGGGCCAGCGGCTGCTTCAGCTCCATGTTGCTGAAGACCACACGCTCGGAGATGAGCGAGGCCACATGCCGGTGCAGCGCCACCGCTAGTTGCGGATGCAGCCTCTCCGCCTCTCGCAGCCGGGCCGCAGTCAGGCGCCACAGCTTGACCGCACTGACTGCCTCCACCGAGGCCGTGCGCGGCTCGGAACGATACAGCGCCATCTCTCCCAAAAACTGCCCCGGCCCCAGTCGCCTCAGCTCGGCACGCCCCGCACCCTCCACCTCCAGCACCACCGCCAGCGTGCCTGACTCGATGAGAAACATCGCATCAGCAGTATCGCCCTTGCGAAACAGCACCTCTCCAGGCGCTAGCGATAGAGTGTCCATGAACTCCATCCAGACACTCTGCCCCGAGGCATCGGGCGCAAACGCAGCCAAAGATGCGGCAAGTGTGGGAGACAGGGCGGGAGTCACACCCTTGTTTTCTCACGCCACCGGCCCCGCTGCAACTGGGATGCAGGTCTATTCACGCCAGTAGAGCGACTCCTTGGGCACGGTGTATTTGACATCCAGCTCCGGAGTCTGGATGACCTCGCCTTTGCGATAGAGAGACTCCACCGCAGCAATCAGCACCCCTGAGGTCAGCAGCGTTCGCTCCACGGGATAAGGCGCACGATTCTCCAAAATCATGTCCTCGATGTGATGAATGAGCGGATTGAAGAAGTCCGCCGTGGTCGAGCTGGAGCCCGGCATGGGCAGAAACATCTGGCAGGAGGTAATTTGCCCGGTTTCGCTGTTGAGTCCGGCGTAGTTGAAGTCACGCACCGGCAGCATGAAGAGCGTCGTATGGAAGCCGTCGCGATGCTCGATGAAGTAGGCAAAGGCATCCGGGAAAACCTTGCGCGCCCAGCCGAAGCTGACGGGCTCCAGCGGATACCCCTCCACCGGCCAGGTGTGGCTGCGGGAGAGCGCGGCGGCGAGCAGGCGCTGCGTGTTCTTGCGCGTGGCCGCATGCTCCCACATTTTTTCTCCGCGCAGGGCCAGCACGCTTTTCACTCCCGCCTCGCCACCACGGCGTCGCTCGGACATGCACTGCGCGGTTTCGAGTCCGTGATAGTCGTATTTTTCGATGCCGCCGTAGCCGACGGCCACGCTCTCAGACAGCGGCGTCCCCCACGGGATGTCCACTGCAGGCAGACGGCGTGTGACAGGCAAGGAAGAGCCCGCAAGGAAGGGAAAGCCGAGCCGTTTCGCATCGGCCACCATCTCGGTGCATTTGCTCCACTCAGTGGAGAGATGCTTGTCGTTAAAGACCGGTACGCTTCGACCGCTGGCCTCAAAGACTTTGACGATCTCTTTGAAGAACTCGTAGCGCGGGTAAAGCGTCTGCCCCTTTTCGTTTTCAGGGTAGTCACCGTGCTCACCGATGAGGACGACTCCATCCACAGCCAGCTTGCCGGTGCCGAGCGTCAGCGCATCGGCGATGCTGGAATAGATGGGGATGTGATAGCGCTCCGAGCGGCCCCGCGCGAGGTCAGTCTCAGGGAATTGTGCGACGTAGAGCGAGACGAGATCCGTGCGCGGCGGCAGCCACTGTCCGGCCCAGACATAGCCCATGGCAAGGCGGTCCACGAAATGCATCGCGTGCGAGTTCTTGAACATCACCGTGGCAATCAGCGCGATCTTTTTTCGGCCACTTGCTGGAGCAGCATGGGCAGTGGCCGCTGCTGCAGCGCCTGCCATGAGAAAGGAACGACGGGTCCAGGATAGGGTGCTCATGAGGAGGATGTGTGACGGTCGGATTTGCTTTCCCAAAACAGCCACAGCGGCAGCACCGCGATGAGCGGCAGGCAGGAGGCCAGCATCAGCCCCTGATCAAACGACTGCGTGCGATCCGCGAGCTTCCCGAAGAACTGCTGCGCCTGCGCCGGCAGCACCCACGCGACGACTCCTGCAATGCCGGTGATCTTGCCCTGATGGCGACCTGAGAGATCCTGCGTGAAGGCGTGATACAAAGGAAATACCCCCAGCGCCCCGGCTCCCGCGAGCATAAAGACCACCAGCAGCCCCCAGCCATGCGCCAGCCAGGGAGTCAGCGCGCAGGTGGCGCACAGCAGCCCGCAGACGGCAAAGACCAGGACCCGTGCGGCATGCACGGACATCCGCCCCCTCCCCAGCCAGACTGCGAGAGCCCCCGCACCTATGCAGCCAACATCCGTGGCAAGATACCACGCCGAGGTAAACCACAGCGTCTCCGCCTCCGAATAACCATTCCCCTCCTGAAGTATTTGGGGCAGCCAGGCGCGCAGGATCTGCCAGGTGGTGTTGATGCAGGCGATGACCACAAAGACAATGATCATGCGCCGGATAAAGACCGGGCTCCAAAGACCCGCACCTTCTGCTTGCGCTGACTTCTCTTCACGCCCAGGCGCGGGCAGATCCGCACTGCGCACCAGCGCAAACCACAGCACCAGCCAGCCAAATCCTGTGATGCCGACAACCTGGAACGCTGTGCGCCAGCTGCTGAGCTCGGACGTCATAAGAACCCCCATGATCAGCGGCGTGATGATGGCCCCCACCGAGGTGCCGCTTTGCAGCACGCTGTTGCCAAAAGAGCGCTCACGCGCGTCCAGCAGCGCCCGTGTGGTGCGGATGCCGCAGGGCCAGTGACCGGCTTCGAAAAAGCCGAGCGCCATGCGACACCAGACAAGCTCCTGTTCATTGTGCACAAAACCCGTGGCCAGTCCGGCCAGCGACCACATCGTCAGCACGATGGCGTAAAGCCAGCGCACGGAGAAACGATCCGCCAGCCAGCCAAAGACGATGGACCCCGCCGCAAAGGCGTAGGCGAAGACGGCCTCGATGTGACCATACTGTTCACGCGACAAATGAAACTCCTGTTTGATGCGCACCGCCGCATTCGCCAGCGTCTGGCGGTCCATGTAATTGATCGCCGAGGCAAGCAACAGCAGTCCGCAGATGGTCCACTTCCACGCCGCCGAACGATGCAATGGATTCGAGGCGGCGGCGGTCATGCTGGATGATGAGAAGTAAAAGACTAGGCCAGCAGCTGATCCACCACCTTCGCACCCTGGTTGTCCGTGAGCGAGGCGGCGAGGCCGTTGCGCTTGTAGGTGAGCTTGGTGTGGTCCAGGCCAAAGGTCTTCAGCAGCGTGGCGTGATAGTCGTAGTGCTTCACTTCATCAATGATGGCCTTGTGGCCAAATTCATCAGTCTCGCCGTGCACGTAGCCTTTCTTGAAGCCGCCGCCGGCCATCCACATGCTGAAGCCATAGGTGTTGTGGTCGCGTCCCCACTTCTCACGCCCGGCGTCGTTTTGCAGCACGGGCAGGCGTCCCATCTCGCCGCCCCAGTGGACAACGGTGGTGTCCAGCAGGCCACGCTGTTTGAGATCGATAATCAGCGCCGCGCTGGGCTGGTCGGTGGCCTCGCAGTTTTTCGGCAGCGCCGTGATGAGCGAGCCATGCTGGTCCCAGGACTGACCGGCATTGAGCACCTGCACATAACGCACGCCACGCTCCACCAGACGGCGGGCGATGATGCAGCGCGTGGCGTAATCCTTGGTGATCGGATTGTCCACCCCATAGAGTTTCCGGACGTACTCGGGCTCCTTGGAAATATCGAGCGCCTCTTTCGCAGCGACCTGCATTTTCGCCGCAAGTTCATAGCTGGAGATGCGCGCCTGCAGATCCAGCTCGCCCGGATGCAGGGCCAGATGATCTTCGTTAAAGGCCTTGAGCAGGTCCAGCTGACGCTGCTGCGGCGCACCGGCGAGCGATGCTGGCGGATCGAGATTCAAAATGCGCGGCTCTGTGGCGCGTACCAGCGTGCCCTGAAACAGGGAGGGCAGCCAGCCATTGGTGAAATGCTCGCCGCTAAAAGTGGGCAGGCCGTTGGGGTGAGACAGCACCATGTAGGAGGGCAGTTCATCCGTCTCGCTGCCCAGACCGTAGGTGAGCCAGGAGCCCAGCGCAGGGCGGCCCGCGGTGATGCGGCCCGCATTCATGGCATAGAGACCCTGCGCATGATTGCTCACACCGGAGGTCATCGAGCGGATGAGCGTGATCTCATCCACCACTTTGCTCAGGTTTGGCAGCAGCTCGCTGATCTCCATGCCGCACTGGCCGTGCTTGGCAAACTTCCACGGCGAGCCAAAGCACTTCGCCGATGCTTGCGCGAGGTTGTCATACTTGATCTCTCCGGGAAACTTTTGCCCGTGATACTTGGTGAGCATGGGCTTGGGATCAAAGAGATCCATCTGTGAAGGCCCGCCCATCATGAAGAGCGAGATCATCGCCTTCGCCGTCGGCTCAAAGTGCGGCTTCTTCGGCTTGAGGTCGTAGCGCGTCTCTCCCGTGACGCTCTCGGGCTTCACAGGGGCGGCGAGCAGACCTTCCTTCTCAAGCAGCGAGGCGAGCGCCAGCGTACCAAGGCTGTAGCCATTGGCATGCAGGAAGTGACGGCGGGAGCAGAGCTGGGGGCGGTTCATTATTCGACGTAGAGAAAGCGGTTTGAGCTGCAAAGGATCTGGCAGAAGCTGGCCATGGCCTCCTGCGGCGGATTGGGCACGACACCTTTCGGATGCTGGATGTCGTGATGATACTGCGTGAGCGCCTTGGTCTGCTCATCCAGATAAGCAATGCCACGGGCCACATCGGACTGCGTAGCGGGCTTGCCAAAGAGCAGCTCCCACACGCGCTTGATCTGCTCCACGCGGTTGCCGGGAGCCTCGGTCTGCAGGAGGTCCGCCAGACGGCGGGAGCTGTCGAGCACAAAGGTGTCATTCATGAGCAGCAGGGACTGCGGGGCCACGGTGGTCTGCGCACGCACCTCGCAGTTGGGCGTCATGATCGGCGCATCAAAGGTGTCGAGCACGGTGACGGGCTTGCTGCGCCGCACCTGCACGTAGATGGAGCGGCGGAAATCATCCGAACCGCCGGGATCAACCTTGTTCACGGTGATGGTGCTCTTGTCGATGCCGGTGACGACGCGACCCTGGGCATCGCGGCCGATGCCGCTGGGCGGGCCATAGCTGGACTGCACCAGCGTGCCGGTGACGGCCAGCATGGAGTCCCGCAGCGTCTCAGCATCGAGACGGCGCAGCTTGAAACGCGCGTAGAACCTGTTTTCGAGATCGCCGTGCAGCGAGGCCTGATTGACCGAAGACTGGCGATACGCGCTGCTCAGGAGAATGAGGCGATGCAGAGGCTTGAGCTTCCAGCCGCTTTTCACAAACTCATCCGCCAGATAGTCGAGCAGTTCAGGATGTGTGGGCAGCTCGCCCTGGCGGCCAAAATCTCCCGGTGTGTTCACGATGCCGCGCCCCATGTGGTTCATCCAGAAACGATTCACCAGCACACGTGCCGTGAGCGGGTGCTTGCCGCTGGTGAGCCACTGCGCGTAGGCCAGCCGTCGGCCGCTGGAGCCGCTGCTCACAGGCACCGGCTTGAAGGGCTCGATCTGCGGACTGGCGAGGATGCTGAGCTCTCCCGGAGTCAGCGCCTGCTTGGGCTGATCATGATCACCACGGTTGAAAAGCTTGGTCGCCGGCACCTGCCCCTTCACTTCCGTCAGCGCCATCACAAAGCCTTCCGCAGGTTTCGTCTCACGCAGCTTTTTGGCCTCGGCCATCTTGGCATCCACGATGTCCTGCTTCTTCTTGTCGTAGAGATCCAGCGAATAGGTGGCCAGCGCGGAGGGATATTTTTTGATCAGCGCCTTCTGCTCCGGCGTCTGCTTGGCCACAGGCGTGTCACGGGCCACGCGGAAGGCGGCCTGCTCGGCCTCGGGCACCTTCTTGATCTCGACCTCAAAGATCTCATCGAGGAATTTTTTGCTCATCGCGCGCGCTTCAGCCTCGATCTCCTTGGCCTTCACCTCGATCTCGGCGGCCTTGGCGCGCTCCTGAGGGGAATACAGCGAATACAGGCGCTGCGCTGGCGCACGCCACGACTCCCAGTTGTAGGCGGGATCCAGCACGGCGCGCAGGCGGTAGTAGTCCACCTGGGTGATGGGGTCATAGCGGTGATCGTGGCACTGGGCGCATGCAACCGTGAGGCCCATGAGCGACGAGGTCATGACTTTCATCTGTTCCGCAATGACCTGGTTCTTCGCCAGCTTGGCATCATCTGGCGCGTCTCCCGTGCCATCCGGCGCCATGCGCAGGAAAGCGGTGGCGATGAGCTGGTCGGTGCGGTGCGGGTCCAGCACGGCCTGCTGGTAATCCGCATGCGTGGCGCCTGCCAGTTCATCTCCGGCCAGCTGCTCCTGGATGAATTCATCCCAGGGCTTGTCCGCATTCATGGCCCGAATGACGTAGTCGCGGTAGCGCCAGGCCTGCGGGCGCACCGAGTCGGCCTCGGAGTAGCCGTTCGAGTCGGCGTAGCCCACCACGTCCAGCCAGTGGCGCGCCCAGCGCTCGCCGTAGTTTTTGGAGGCCAGCAGCCGCTCCACCAGCTGCTCATAGGCCAGCGGGGATTTGTCATTCACAAAGGCCTCCACCTCCTGCGGCGTGGGCAGCAGGCCGGTGAGGTCCAGCGTCACACGGCGGATCAGCGTGCGGCGGTCGGCCTCAGGCGCAAAGCTGAGGCCCTGCTTGGTCATCGACTTGAGCAGGAAGGCGTCCACCGGCGTGCGCACCTTGCGGTTGTCCACGTCCTTGGGCACGGCGGGGCGCTTCACCGGCTGAAAGGCCCAGTATTCACGGTCATCGTCTGAAATGATCGGCCCCGGCGCAAGCGCCAGCGGCTCCGGCTTCGCCGTCTTAGCGCCCTGCGCGATCCATTGCTCAATAATCGCCAGCTCAGCCTCGGAGAGCTGCTTGCCTTTCTTGGGCATCTCGCCGTTTTTGATCAGGCGCACCAGCTCGCTCTGCTCCGGATGCCCCGCCACGACGACCTGGCTGCCGCCATCCAGCTTCTGATCCATGAAGCGGCGCAGGCGCAGGTCCACGCCGCCTTCGGGTTTCTCCTCCTCGCCATGGCAGTGGGTGCAGTGCGCCTTGACGATGGGACGCACGTCTTTTTCAAACGTGAGCAGGCGCTCAGCGCCACGGGCGGTGACGGCGAGCGAGCAGAGGAAAACGGCAGACGGCAGCTTCATTGAGGGGGTAATGGTTTACCTACGCCCTCAGGAAGCCCGTTTTTGCCCGCGATTTACTCCACCGCCACTTTGATCACCACTTTGAACACCTGCTCCGGCTTTTCCCACTCGATGCAGGGGGCGTGCGCGTCCTGTGGGTAAAGGATGGCAAAATGGCCGCCGCTCATGTGCAGCGGAGTCACATCAGGAATGAGCTTCCACAGCGCAGCCTCCTTTTCCTCATTGTAGGCCATCGTCTCCTCCTTCATCGCCGCCAGCGGGGCCCAGAGGATGGTCTCGCGCCCGCTGTGGATGAACTGGATGTCGATGTACTTCCGGTGCGCCTCAAACTTCGCCTTGTCCAGCGTCTTGGTCTCATAGGTCTGCACCAGCGCAAAACAGTGGTCCCCGTCGATGTCAAACCGCCCCAGCGGCTGCGTGCCATCCACCGTGCGGAGATAGGCAAAGGCCTTCGCAAAACGCGAATTCAGAGACTCATAGCGGGCGGAGTTGTCGAGGGTGTCGAGGATCATGAGGCCGATAAATACCGAGTCACTTTGCGCGGAGCAACTCGACAATCGTCTCCCGCATCACCTTTTCCGACTCTGGTGCCGCAAAGGCCTGCGTCGGCTCATAGCCGCCTTCGGCAAACGATTTTTCCAGCGGGATGTACCCCGGCCCGCCGTCCCCATAGCTCGCCGTGGCGACAAATCCGCCAGGCCGTTGCTGCTGCGCAAAGAGCTGATACTCGATGAAAGTCTCCCCCGGCAGATGAAGCAGGCACACATCATCTCCCAGATGCAGGCTGGTAAACTGGACCGGCACGCCTGCGGCGCTCTGCCGGGCGAAGCCCGCACGAAACGCCGCGCTGATGCGCGTCGCGGCCGCAGCCGTGGCATTCTCACACACCTTCAGCATGCGCTCCTCGGGAAACTCAGGGTTCGCTTTCATCACCACCGGACGCGCCCGCCACTCCATCCGGGTCAGCGGCACTCGTTTCATCTCCTGCTCGGACTTCACCATCGCCGCATGGATGTTCTCACCCAGCCTCACCCGGGCCTCCTGGCTCGCATCATTGTATTTGCCCGCCCCGATGTTGCCTCCACAGCCGGTGAAGTAAAGATGCGGCACTCCATCATCCTGCGTACGCTGCTCACGTGCGGTGCCCACAAAGTCATACGTCACCATGCCATCGCCATAGTAGCTCATGGGGTGTGTCGCGTAGTAGTGCAGCACCGCGATCTTCTTCTCGCCGTTCCAAAAGCTGACCGTCTTCAGCAGCGGATCCACCAGTCCTTCCGGCAGCGCCTGCAGCGCCGCATCCTTCGTCGAGCTCAGCCGCATCTTCGCCACCTTCCCATCGTCACCCATGATGCGGCGGTTGGACGCCACCTTCTCCACCGCCGCCTCTCCATGCGCCACGTGCGTCACCGGCTCCGCATTCTTCAGCCCCGCCTCAATGCTCGCCGCCACGCCCTTCAGCGCACGCTCCGCCCACTCAAGATCCATCACACTGGGCGGCGAAGTAAAACCCGCCAGAAGCCGGTGCGACGCTGCATCGCCAATCGGCGCATTGTGCTGGTGCAGACTCTGCACCGCCACACGCTCCGGCGTCGTCCCAGCGGCCTTGGCAAGCACCTCGCGCCAGTGCACATGATCCCCTGCGCGAATCTCACACCAGTCCACCGCACACAGCACCACCGGCTTGTCATCGCTCAAAATCACCACCCCCAGCGCCAGCAACGGCTCACTCACCCCCGCCACCGGCTTCACCAGCCCCCCGCACAACGGCGCGCCGACCGGAGGCGTAACGTCCGCACGAAAGGTCGCCAGCTTCAGCGGCGCAGCAAACGCCGGGAGCGTCAGCAAGGATAGGAGGATGACGATCTTGTGCATGGATGCTGCCTACCTACGCAGCGAGGAAGGCAAGTTCACAAACAGACTGCGAATTTCATCCCGCATCGTCTGTCTGCCCGATCGATTCCGAAGGGCAGCTCTCAAGAGCCTCCAGGCAGAGCTGGATTTCCTCCTCCGTCACCGGCTGGCGGAAAACGTAGCTCTGGCCGGTGTCGTCATCGCGGCGGAAAAATTCGGGGGCATGGTCTCGGCAGAGGTCGCAGTCGATGCAGCTGCTGTCGACGTAGAAACGGCCGGGGGCGTTTTGATGGAGACGGTCTTCGATGTTGGGCATGGGTGAACGCGGGGTTGTCCGCGTCGCTGTTCTCGCACGCCCATGTATTTGCGTGAAATGCATTAAAATCAGGTATTGTTGCACTTGATGCAACAATACCTCGCCAGAAAGCCCTTCGATCTCTACGCACTGCATCTGTTTCATCTCGTCGCCAAGCACCGCAGTTTCACACGGGCCGCACGCGAAGCGGGGCTGTCTCAGAGCGCGCTCACCCGGCAGATGCAGTCATTGGAGGAGCGCCTTGGCCTGACACTGATCAACCGCACCACACGGTCTGTCGAGCTTACCGAAGCAGGCCGTTATCTCACGGCCGAAGCCACTCGGCTGATCGGCGGCGTGGCATCTGCGCTGGACGGCCTTCAGGCTGAGTTTGGCTCCGTGCGTCCTGAAGTCCGCGTCAGTGTCTCGCGCACGCTGGCCATGGCGCACATTCCGGGGCTTTTCCACGCGAACCATCAACGCCATCCCGAAGTGATATGCCGCGTGAGCTACAATGCCAGCAGCGCCATTCTCACCGCCCTGGAGGCAGGAGAGATCGACATCGGGGTCCTGTGCCATCCTTCACCGCTGCCGGACTCCGTCAAAATCACCCATCGCTTCAAAGACGCTTTTGAATTGATAGCCCCTGCTGCGCTGGCGGCCAATGCCCCCGTCAAGAGAGCCGCATCGTTCAAGCTATGGCTGGCCGCGCAGTCCTGGCTGCATATCGCCCCAGCAACAAACACCGGCAAAAATCTCCGCCGCTGGCTGAAACGCCAGCAGCTCGACCTCCATCCCGCGATGGAATTGGACAGCTTCGACCTCATCATCAACCTCGTCGCCTCCGGCTTCGGCCTCGCCTTTGTACCACGCCGTGCACTAGCCCTGTATCGAAGGAAGGAATCGATTGCCAGGCTGCCTTTTCCTGAGCGATTCGAGCGTGATGTCGTGGCTGTGACAAGACGGCATCGCAAGCTGCCCCGGCATGTGGAGCAGTTTGTGGGAAACATTCTATTTTAACCCACCAATCCCCGCACCACCTGCCCATGCACATCCGTCAGTCGGCGATCAATCCCGTTGTGCCTCACCGTAAGCTGCGTGTGGTCAATCCCCAGCAGGTGCATCATCGTGGCATGAATGTCGTAACAGGTCGTGGGATTCGCACGATCCAGTGGCTTATACCCCCACTGATCACTTTCACCCACGGTGACACCGCCCTGAATGCCGCCGCCGCAGAGCCAGTTGGTGAAGACATAGGGGTTATGATCCCGCCCTTTGCCTCCCTGCGTGCTCGGCATGCGGCCAAACTCGGTGGTCCACAGAATGATCGTTTCCTCCAGCAGCCCGCGCTGTTTCAGATCCAGAATCAGCGCTGAAACCGCCTTCGCCATGCCCCAGGCGAGCGGGCCGTGATCGCGCTCCACGTCTTCGTGGCTGTCCCAGTTTCGGCGCGGAAAGCCGTTGTCATTGCCGCTCCAGATCTGCACAAAACGCACCCCACGCTCCAGCAGGCGGCGCGCAGCCAGACACTTGCGCCCCATGTAGTCGGCTTCTTCTTCAGCGTTGATCTCGCTGGGCCAGACTTTGCGATGCTCCTGGATGCCATACATCGCCTTCATCGCGTCAGACTCCTTCGAAATGTCCAGTGCCTCCGGCGCGGCCAGCTGCATCTTGGCGGCCAGCTCGTAGCTCTGGATGCGGCTCTCCAGCCGCGAGTCCGTCTCGTGCATCGTCAGGTGCCTGCGGTTGAGCTTTTCCAGCAAATCAAAGCCCTCGCGGTCAGACTTCGCGCTGATGTACCGCCCCGCCTTGTGCGGAAACAGGTCCGCAATCGGCGTCTCCGCACCGGGATAAATGATCGTCCCCGCATGCTGCGAGGGCAAAAACGCACTGTCCCAGTTCTTCGGCCCGTTCGAGGCAAAACCGCGATGATCCGGCAGCACCACAAACGTCGGCAGGTTGTCGCTGAGAGAGCCGAGCGCATAGCTCACCCAGCAGCCCACCCCGGGAAAACCCGGCAGGTTAAATCCCGTGGCCTGCAGCAGCGTGCCCTGGGAGTGCACGCCCGTCTTGCCCACCATGCTGTGCACAAAGGCCATGTCATCCGCACACGCACCGAGCGGGGCCACGGCATCGCTCAGCATCTTGCCGCATTGGCCGTAGGGCTTGAAATCCCACACCGGTTTTTTCCAGGGGCCGAGCCCGTTCTGAAAGGCCTCCACCTTCTCGCCAAAGTCGGCATCTTCACCGTGGTGCTTGATCAGGGCGGGCTTGTAGTCAAAGAGATCGATATGGCTGGCCGCACCCGCCATGAAAAGCTGCACCACACGCTTCGCCTTCGGCGGCACCACCTGCGAGCGGTGCGTAGTCTCCGCAGCGGCCAGCGAGTGAAACGCGAGTGCGCCAAAGCCTTGTCCGGAAGTCTGCAGAAGCTGGCGGCGGGTGAGCATGGCGGAAAAGTAGCCATGAATACGGCGGCAACGAGCATGGCTTTGTCACGCAATCGCGCGAGATGTGGCAAGAAGCGGATTGCACAGTCGCGCAGCCGCGCCAAAACGTTACCTAGTTACCCATGTCCGCCTGGTCCCCGCTCCGCAATCGTGTCTTTCGTGCCATGTGGCTGGGCAGCGTGGGGTCAAACATCGGCACCACGATGAATGACACCGCCGCCGTGTGGACCATGACCACCATGACGAGCTCGCCGTACCTCGTCTCCTTGATGCAGACAATGTCCAGCCTGCCGCTTTTCCTGCTGGCCCTGCCCGCCGGAGCCATGGCGGATCTGGTGGACCGGCGCAGGCTCATCCTCTTTGCGCAGGCAGGCGCGCTTCTCACCGCAGCAGGCATGGCACTGCTGGCCTGGCATGGCGCGCTGACGCAGACACTGCTGCTGCTGGCCACGTTTCAGCTCGGCGTAGCGTCGGCTTTCACCATGCCCGCCTGGCAGGCGCTGATCCCAGAAGTGGTGGGGCGCGAGCAGCTGCCGCATGCCATCGCGCTCAACGGCGTGGGCTTCAATATTGCCCGTTCCCTCGGTCCCATCCTGGGCGGCCTGCTGCTCGCCGCATTGGGGCCTGCACCCGTGTTTGCGCTCAATGCGCTCTCCTTCATCGCGGTGATCGGCGTCATGTGCACCGGCAGCTACATCGCCACCCCGCGCAGCGCGCAGCAGGAGCAGATGCTCGGTGCCATGGCGGCGGCGATCCGCTATGCGCGGCACGCCCGCGCGATGCAGGCGGTGCTCTGCCGGGGCGGCATTCACATGTTTGCCGCCGTGGCGCCCGTGGTGCTGCTGCCCGTCATCGTTCATTCACGTCAGTGGTCGGCCTCGGACTTCGGCGTGCTCATGGGCTGCTATGGCGGCGGCGCCATCCTCATGGCACTCCTCTTCCTGCCCCGGCTGCGCGAGCGCTTTTCGTTCGACCACGTGCTGCTCGGTGCCAGCGTGGTCTCTGCGGCTATGACCGGAATCCTTGCGCTCGTGCCTGGAAAGATCGCCATGGGCCTCGTGCTCTTCGTCACAGGCGCGGCCTGGATCAGCGGCATGAACACCTTCAGCGTCGCATCCCAGAGCGTCTTCCCCAACTGGGTGCGTGCACGCAGTTCCGCGATTTATCTGGTCGTCATGCAGGGCGCCTTTGCCATCGGTGCTCTCACCTGGGGGCAGCTCACCAGCCATCTCAATGCGCCGGTCGCACTCGGCATTGCCGCGGGTTGCCTGCTCATCAGCGCGCTGCTCGCACGCCTGCTGCCCATCAGCCATGTGGAAAAGCTGGACCTCAATCCCTCCAACCACATGCTGCCGCACAGCACGCTGAGCACCGAGCCGGCACCCAGCGACGGCCCCGTCCTCATCACCATCGAGTACCACATCGACCCCAAGGATGCTCCCGCCTTCCGCGCCGCCATGTTTCACCTGCGCGAGGTCAGGCTGCGCGACGGTGCCTTTCGCTGCTCTCTTTTTGCAGACTTGGAAGACCCCACTCACTTCCGCGAAACTTTCCTCGTCGGCTCCTGGGCGGAGCATCTGCGGCAGCATGAGCGTGCCACCATGGAGGATCAGCGCATCGAGCAGGCGGTGCAGAGCTTTCACAAGGGACCTGAGGCGCCGCGCGTGCGGCATCTGCTCATGGTCAATCTGCGCGATGTGAAGCCCTGAGCACGCCCCTCATCGGGCGCCCGCCACCGTCCACGGCAGCCAGTACGCCTGCACCATCACCAGCACTCCCATGAGAATGGCCAGTGCGATGCTGTGCCAGAAGACCGCACGCAGCACCGTGCCTGCATCCGGACTGTCAGGATGCCCCCCAGTGGCCACGCTGGCCACCACGATGCTCTGGGCGTCGATCATTTTCCCCATCACACCGCCGGAGCTGTTCGCCGCCACCATGAGCGAAGGCGAGAGGTGCAGCTGCTGTGCGGTGACCTGCTGCAGATTGCCAAAAAGCACATTGGAGGACGTGTCGCTGCCTGTGAGTGCCACCCCCAGCCAGCCGATGAGCGGGGAGAAAAATGGGAACAATACGCCCGTGCCTGCCAGCATGAGGCCCATCGTGGTATCCGTGCCGGAGTAGCGCGTGGTGTATCCCAGCGCCAGCATGAGCGCGATGGTGAGCAGCGACGTGCGCACGCGCCACAGGCAGCGGAGATAGATCCCCACAAGGGACGAAAGGCTGACCCCGAGCAGCAGGCCGGACACCGTGCCTGCCAGCAGCAGCGCGGTGCCGGTGGCTGAAAGGTAGTTGAAGGTGAACGCGGCTTTTTCAGGCTCGGGCTTGGGCACAACCGGCGGCATTTTCTGAACCGCCAGATGCAGTGGCGCCACTGGCATGATGGGTGCCTGCCATGTGCTGTGCGCCTTGGTGCCGGGCCTGTAGCCATTGAGCACCTCTTTCGCAAACGGCATCGTCCACAAGCCCACAAAGAGGGAGAGCATGATCCACGGCGTCCAGGCACGGAAAGGGCGCTCGCTTTTCACCACTTGCTGTTTCTCGGCAACAGCAGAAGAATGCGGCCTCCAGAAACGCAGCAGGATCACCATGGCAGCCATAGAGAGCAGCCCTGCGGCGATGTCCACCAGCCACGGACCGTGAAAGTTGGAAACCAGGAGCTGCACGGTGCCAAAAGTACCGCCGCACACTAGGCATGCAGGCCACACCTCCACCATGCCACGCCATCCGGCCTGCGCCGCCACCAGCCAAAACGGCACGATGAAAGAAAAAATCGTCAAATGCAGACCCACGATGGCACTGAGCACATGCAGATCCAAACCGGTGACGTCTGCCAGGGTTGTGAGCGGGATGCCGAGAGAACCAAACGCCACCGGAGCCGTGTTGCCAATAAGTGCGAGCTTGGCCGCCTCCAGCGGTTTGAAACCCAGCCCGATCAGCATCGCGCCCGTAATGGCCACAGGAGCCCCAAAGCCTGCACATCCCTCGACAAACGCGCCAAAGGCAAATGCGATCAGCAGCGCCTGGATGCGCTTGTCTCCGGCCAGCCCGGCGATCTGCTTTTTCAACACCTCAAACTGTCCCGTCTCCACCGAGATCTGGTAGATGAAGATGGCATTCAGCACGATCCAGCCGATGGGAAACAGGCCAAAAACCGCCCCCAGGCCGCTGGCGGTGAGCGCCAGCTGAGCCGGCATGTGAAAGACAAAGACCGCCACCAGCAATGCCACGACCAGCCCCGCAAAGGCCGCGATGTGCGCCCGCACATGCCAGAAGGCCAGCAGGCCGAGCAACGTCACCACAGGCAGTGCAGCCACCAGCGATGAAAACACCAGATTGCCGAGAGGATCGTAGTTTTGAGACCAGGTCATTGAGTTAAGGAATGTGCATCACGGAAAATCCCCATCATATGTTTCACCTCAGTGCCAGAACCAAGCATTTTAAGCTGTTCGGGACATCTCGCTCCACCTTTTGCACGCTATCACGGCTCATTGCTGGTTAACGAGGCCCGGACCAGCTCACCACCGTTATGGATCAAAATATGGCCATTGGCATACGCAGGGGGCGGCCAGATGAGCTTGCGCCCGGCGAAGGGCTGCACGGGATCGACCACATGCACGCGGCTCAGCTCTTGGTAACCGTCACGACTGAGCCGCGCGCGGATGAGATTCCCCTGATCGGTAAAAATGAGTGTGGAGTCACCATTCGGCGTGAGTTGAATCGTGCCCCCCTGCCCTTTGCCGGTCACCTGATCGTTGTCCCACAAGATCTTGCCGTCGTTTGCGTCCAGGCACACCAGATGTCCGTTCGTTTTGCCGGAGAAAACGCAGCCATCCTGCAGCAGGGAGATGGAGCAGGCGCTCAGCACCACCTTGGTGGGAGAGCGGCCCTCCGGCCAGAGCACCGTGGCGGCGGGTTTGGCGGCATCCAGCTGAAACATCAGCCCGCTGATCAGCAGCCTGTCACCACGCTGCATGGGTGTGGCAGAGCCATATTGGTTGGTGGTGTCGATGTCCTCACGCCACCAGACTTTGCCGCTGGCGGGATCCAGCGATGTCACGGCTTTCGGTGTCCACACAATGAGCTGCCGCTGACCGCCCGCGCTGATCACCAGCGGTGAAGCGTAGGTCCACGGATCATCCAGCGCACGCCAGATTTCCTTGCCGGTCTCCAAATCAAATGCCACCACCGTGGCTCCACTGCCAGCACCAATGGGCAGGATGAGCAGGCCGCCCTCAATGAGCGGCGAGGGCGTGGTGCCGGTGAATTCCTTGGTGCCAAAGTCCTGCATCAAGTTCCGATGCCACAGCATGCCGCCTTTTTCCGCATCCAGGCAGAAGAGATCTCCCATCTGCCCCAGGGCATAGATCTTGCCGCCATGCACGATCGGTGTCGCATTGGGCCCGCTGTTCTGTTTCGAATCAAAGGCCCAGTCGGGATAGGTAACATCATAGGCATGCCGCCAGATCTCTTGGCCGGTCTTTTCGTCCAGGCAGCGCAGGCACTCATGCGCCTTGGGCTGCTGCAGCTCCGCACCGTGCAGGTACACCCTGCCGCCTGCCACCACAGGACTCGCGAGGCCGCTTCCCACGTTGATTTTCCATGTGGTTTTGAGCCCCTCCTGGGGAAAAGTCTGCATGATGCCAGTCTCACTCCAGACCGCATCGCGATTCATACCTCGAAACTGCGGCCAGTCATCCGCATGGACCGTGAACACAGCACCTGCCAGAAGGACCAGCGCATGGCATTTCATGGGGCTTTGAGGTTTGAGTCCAAATGAAGATGAAACCAGTCCGCCGCGAGCTTCGTGGCCTCTTCAAACTTTTCCTTGTACACGCCGTAATGGCCGATGCCTTCCAGCACGTGGTATTCGCTCTTCACGAGGTTTTTCTGCAGGAGCTGAAAGGCACGTCGGCCATTTTCCTCATTGCTCATGAGCTCCTCCTTTTCGGCCACGATGATCATCGTGGGAGCGGTGATCTTCCCGGCGGCTTCAACGGCGTTGTAGCCCAGCCCCTTGGCGGGATTGGCGCGCATCTGGGCATAGGTGGCCATTTTGCCGCCGAGCTTCCCGGTTTCGATCGGCACGGGCTCTGTCTCGCCGCGTGCCTGCTTCACGGCGAGTTCGTTGGCGTACTTCTGTGCGGACTGAGGGCGGCCGCCACCCATCCCGGGCACCTGGGAGACGACACATTTCACCCTCGGATCGTTTCCTGCCACCCAGACCACTAGACCGCCGCCATAGCTCGTGCCAAACAGCCCGATGCGCTCCTTGTCCACGCAGGGCTCGCCCATGAGAAAGCTGATGGCGCAGCGAATGTCGAGCGTCTGGTCCGCCATGTCCATCTGCCAGCGCACGGGCCGTGCTTTGACGGTGACGGTGCCGTCGGCGTCCGCTTTGGGCATGGGCTCGGGCAGGGTGAGCTTGCAGTCGCTTTCCCCCCAGCCGCGATAGTCAAAGGCGAGGACGACAAAGCCCTCCTTCACAAAACGCCTGGCGTAGAGCCCGCCATTGCCCTTCTTCACCCCGGCGGTGCCTGCACAAAACAGCACGGTGGCGCGCTTTTCGCCTTCTTTGAGATCACGCGGCACATACAGGTCTCCCGCCATGCGGGTGCCGTCGCTCCAGATGGTGACGTGGCGGATTTCGGCATCCGGCTGCTGCGCGTGCAGACAACAGGCAAAGGAAGCGGCAATCAGTGCAAGGAGGTGCAGTCTCATGGCGGTGGGTGCATGGAACGTCTGCGCCGCACCAGCCTATCAAGCGACTCAATCCGCAAAGCTAAATTCGTTCAGGTTCAAAATGACGCGGCAGGTGTTTTCAAGACCCTCGCGTCGGGAGTATTCGAGCAGCTGCGCGAGCTCATCCGCAGCGGGGCTGCGGGAGAGGGCCAGCGCAAATGCGCGCTCCACCTGCGCTGCCATCTCATTCCTTTCCTTGGCCACTCGTTCAGCCAGATGCCTGGCCATGACCACGACGAGCCCGTTGTTCATCATGGCCAGTGCCTGCAGCGGACTGAGCGACTCATTGCGCTTTTCCACCCGCATGGAGGGGTCGGCACAGTCGAGCGTAGTCATGAAGGGCTGCTGCTGGGAACGCACGATGAAACGGTAGATGCTGCGCCGCCAGGACTTCGGATCTTCGGGGTCGTGAAGCTGATACTCGTAATGCGGGCTGTGCTGCGGCTTTTCGATGATGAAGTCCTGAAAGCTGGGACCGCCCATGGTGAGATCCAGTTTACCGCTGACGGAGAGGATCGAATCACGAATGGATTCGGCATCGAGCTTGCGGCGGTTTTGGCGGGAGAGGAATACGTTGTTTGCGTCCGCAGGCTCCGATTTGTCGGAAGTCTGCCGGTAAGTGGCGCTCATGACGATGAGCTTGTGCAGTTGCTTCAAGCTGCCGCCGAGATCATCGCGGAAGGTGACGGCGAGCCAGTCGAGCAGTTCCGGATGGCTGGGCCTGCCGCCCATACGGCCAAAGTCATTCGCGGTATCGACCAGACCACGGCCAAAGTGATGCTGCCAGACGCGGTTCACGATGCTGCGCCAGGTCAGAGCATTGTCTTTGCTGCTGACCCAGCGCGCCAGTGCCGCACGGCGCGCTGCTTCGCCTTCTCCTGCCATCTGATACGCATCATGAAAAGCTCCGCTGAGCGCGGCGATGCTTTGCGGCCCAACCTCCTTGGCAGGCTGCTTGATGTCGCCGCGCTTGAGCACCTGGATGACGCGGGGCTTTCCACCCTCGCCGCCCGTCCCTTTGAATGCGCCAGTACCAGTGTGGATGGCACCCGCATAGACTTTGCCGGGCTTGGGGAGTTGGGCGATCTCAGAATCCACAGCCGTGCGCTTTGTGCGCAGATCCTGCAACTGGCGGCGTGTGGCTGCATCTGCCTGCGCTAGCATGAGGGCATCGCGCTCGCGGATGAGCCGTTGTTTGTCTTCCAGAGTGCGGGCCTGCGGGGCGATGCCATCGGTGAGATTGGCCTTCCGCCAGCGCGGCGGAGCCTCGATGCTGTCCAATGCAGCCACCTGCTTTCCTGCGGCGATATTGGGGCCGTTTTTGGCGGCATAGACCTCCATTTCCGAGAGTGCGAAGATGTAGTCATCTTTGCGCTCGGCCAGCTTCACGGCTGTGACTCGCACATACCTGCCTTTGGCACCGTCATCCTCCGCCGTGCCCGTTTCAAAGGGTGTGAGGCCGGGATTTTTAAAGTCGTTCATGAAGGTGGCGTCATGCTTGCGCCAGATGAGAGTGACACCTGTCTTGAACGTTGGGTCATCGCTGGCCTCAACCTTGAAGCGGACAGGGAAGCCAAAACCGGCACCGATGCCGCCGAAGTCGTCGTAGCAGGGCTTCAATACAATGCGCTGAATTTCCATGCTGTTGCCGAGGTCCACCTGCACCCACTTCACGGCGTTCTGATCCTTCACGATGGCGCTGTGATATCCAAAGTCCGGCTTGGCATTCGGATTGGTGCTGGAGGCTTTGTCAGCAGCGCCATCAATGCGCTTGGAGAGTGCGGTGTAGGCTTCACCCGCTTTCTGTTTGAGCGGCTCTTCCAGCGCCTTGATGTCTGCCACGATCTTCTGCCGCCTGCCATCCAGATCCATGAAACGACGCATGGAGTCATCATCGGGATAATAATTCACTTCCGTGCGATCGATGGCGGCAAAGACGGCCTGCAGGGAGTAATAGTCCTCCTGCGTGATGGGGTCGAACTTGTGGTTGTGGCACTGCGCGCAGCCGACAGTGAGCGAGCAGAAGGTGCCCAGAGTATTCTGCACCATGTCATCCCGGTCCAGATGGCGCGCGATTTTGCCATCCAGTTTCGTTTCCGGCACCTCCGCATGTCCGATAAGGTCCCACGGCCCGGCGGAGATGAAGCCCAAGGCGGTGATGCCATCTGTGGTGCCGGGATAGAGCGCGTCTCCGGCGATCTGCTCCTCGATGAACCGAGCGTAGGGCTTGTCGCTGTTCAGCGCACGAATGACGTAGTCGCGGTAGGGCCAGGCATTCAGACGCGGCTTGTCCTTGTCGTAGCCATGAGTTTCACCGTAGTGCACGAGATCGAGCCAATGACGAGCCCAGCGCTCGCCGTAGCGTGGAGAGGCAAGAAGGTCATCCACCAGCTTTTCATAAGGCAGTGTTTCATACCGCTTCACCTCCTCGGGTGAAGGAGGCAGGCCGGTGAGATCAAAGAACAGGCGGCGAATCAGCGTGCGAGCATCGGCCTCAGGCGCAGGCTTGAAGCCCTGCTCCTTGAGCTTTGTGTGGATGAAATCATCAACGGATCCATCCTTCTTCACCAGGGGATTGAAACTCCACCAGTCCAGACGGTTCTCCACCTCGGCCACGTCCACGCCATCGGGCCACTCCGCGCCTTCGTCGATCCAGCGCTTGAGCAGATCGATCTCAACGCTGCTCAGTTTCTCCTTCGGCGGCATGCTGGTCTTTTCATCCGCGCCGCTGACGAAATGGAAAAGAGGGCTGTCCGCGCTTTTGCCGGGAATGATGTTGGGGGCATGCTCCTCGCCGCCGGTCAGGGCGATGGCTTTGATGTCGAGCCGGTAGTCGCTCTTCTGCTTTTTGCTGCCATGACATTCATAGCAGTGCTTTTCGAAGATGGGCCGCACCTCGCGAACAAAATCGACCGCGCTGGCAGAGCTGACGGCGGAGATGACGATGAGGGCAAGGAAACGCATGTGCAGGATATACGATGCACGAGGGAGATTTTCATGCCACGCGAGCGCGGGACAGTCAGACCAGCCCCTCTTTGAGCGCCTTGGCCACGGCGCCGGTGCGTGTGTTGACCTCCAGCTTCTCGTAAATGCGTCGGAGGTAGGTGTCCACGGTGTGCACGCTGAGGCTCAACCTGTCGGCGATTTCCTTTTTGATGAGCCCTGTGGTCATGAGTTGCAGGATCTCCTTTTCACGGTCGCTGAGGCCGTAGTCGCGCTGTTTGGGTGCGAGTTTGGAAAACATGTCCAGCACACGGCGGGCGATGCGGGGATTCATGGGAGAGCCGCCTGCGAGGGCATCGCGCACGGCCTGGGTGATGTCGGCTCCGCTGCTGGTCTTGAGAAGATAGCCGGCTGCTCCGGCGCAGATGGCCTGGAAGACTTTGTCGTCGTCCTCAAAGACGGTGAGAATGACGACGAGGGTCTTGGGTGCGCGCTCTTTGATGAGACGGATGGCATCAAGGCCGCTCATGCCGGGAAGGCCGACATCGAGGAGGATCAGGTCGGGGGCGTTTGATTCAGAAAGTGCGGCGAGGAGCTTTTCGCAGGAGTCGAAGTCACAAGGGCATTGCAGGTCCGTTTCGGTGGCAAGGAGACGCACGAGAGTGCGCCGAAAAGAAGCATGGTCTTCAACGATCCAAAGTGTGCTCATGAGAAATCAGCCTCCAGGGTAATGCAGGTGCCGTGGCCGGGACTGCCAGTGATGTGCAGGGCGCCGCCGAGAACGGTGGCGCGGTGGCGGAGATTGGCGAGGCCGTTTCCTGCGGTGATGGCGGCGGAATCGAAGCCGCAGCCGTCGTCTTCAATGCGGAGATGGAAGTGTTTTGCCTTCCATTTCACCAAAATGCGCACTTTTGCAGCATGGGCATGACGGGTGATGTTGTGCACGGCTTCACGGAAGAGGAGGAAGACCTGGCGGTGGAATTCGAGCGAAGCGGTGGCGGGTTCATTGCCGTTTGGCGCATCAAGCTGCCAGTCGATGTCTTTGAGCAAGGATGCAGCGCTTTGGCGCATGGCCTCGACGAGGCTTGAAAGCGGTGGCAGATCGCCCTCACGAACAAGCCAGATGATGCCACGCATGGACTCGGCGGCCTCTCCCGCGAGGCGGTGGATTTCCTGCATGGAGTCGGAGGCGGGGCCGTCTCGCAGCGCCAGCTCTGACATGAGGCGGATGCTGCCGAGGTGGCTGCCAATTTCGTCATGGAGATCCCGGGAGATGCGATGGCGCAGAGATTCCATCTCCTGCTGACGAGAGCGGCGAGAACGCAACCATGCGAGCCAGGCGGAGAGGATGGCGATGCCTAAGACGCTGCCGCCAAGCCATGTGGTGCGCTGGTATGCGATGGCAAGCGCCTGGTTGCGCTGAGTTTCCAAGGCGGTGAGTTCATCGGTGAGCTGGCGGCGCAGGGAGAGAGCGGAGAGCCAGGTGGATTCATCCAAAAGGGCGCCGGTGCTACTGCGTGCGTCAATGAGGCCAGAGCGGGTCCATGATGCGGTGATGGTGTCGTCTGAACTCGTGACTGTGGAGTTGAGCACGATGTTGCGACCATGGTCAAAGGCCTGCAGCTCTGCGAGGGCGAAGACGAAGTCGCCGCTGCGTTCCCAGAGATGCGTGGCGGTGACGCGGATGGTCTGACAACGCAGATTGGGGCACGAGAAAGCAACCGGGGTGTCTGCGGGATTGGGGAAGTCGGTGGTGGTGGCGTCGAAGATGGTTTTGCCATCGGCTTCCACTTTGAAGCGGCGGGGGAAGCCGAAGCCGGAGCGCTCGGGGTAGTCGCGGGGGTGGGCGGGGATGAGGCGGATCTCGTCGATGGCATGAGGTGCGCCGAGATCCACCTGAATCCATTTAGTGGTCTCCGCGTTGGTGGAGATGCCGCTGTGCCAGCCGTTGCCGTTTGTTTCATCTGGATGCACTGGCAGGCCGAGAGAGTAAGCGCCGTCCACAAGATGACGAGGGGACCAGGTGGGGAGGGTTTCGACGGAGTTGGGAGCAAGGACCTGGGCGTGGAGGGCAGCGTTGCGGCCCTGGCTGAAGACGAGGAGCTCGCCGAGGCAGAAGATGTAGCGGCGGGTGCCGTGGGGCTGGGCGGCAAGGGTGGTGGCAGTGAAGCGGATGTGTCGTGCTTTGATTCCATTTCCTGCCACAAACCATGGCGCGGGTGAGGGCGCGTTATTGTCGGAGAAATGGTCCAGAAGTGTGTCGGATTCGGCAAAAAGGGGGTCGTTTGAGGCGTCGATGCGGAAGCGGCGTGGAAAACCGTAGGCTTCGACCACACCGAGCATGGCGGGAATGACAACGACTGAGTCGAGCGGGTACTCGGCACCAAGGTCGATCTGGACCCAGCGGACGGAGTCGGCATGCGGAGCGAGGCCGCTGTGGAAGCCTGCGTGCTCCAGGGGCTGGGGGGCGGGAAGAGCGGGGAGTTTTGAGAGCGCGGTCTGGAGCTCGTGCTGGCGGTGGTCCAGCGTGGTGAGCTGGGGGTTCAGCCACCCGAGGAAGGATGCGAGGATGAGCAGGGCTGGTTTCAATGAGGGAACCATTCCTGACAATGAGATGAGTGCAAGGCACGTGAAGGCGGGACAGGACTGGGAGAGGGAGGGCCGCTTGCTATGCGCAGGACTATTGCGGTGATCTAGGCCAGACCGGTGAGGCTGCCGGTGCTGGAGCCGAATTTGTCGGACTCGACGCCGAGGCGGTGGAGGAGGGAGACGAAGAGGTTGCTGAGGGGGAGGTTGTTGTCGCGTTTGAAGGCAAGGTGCTGGCCGTGTTTGAAGCCGCCGCCGGCGAGGAGGATGGGGAGGTTGGTGTTGTCGTGGGTGTTGGCGTCTCCCATGTTGCTGCCGAAGAGGACCATGGTGCGGTCGAGAAGGCGGGCGTCGTCCTCCTTTTTTAAGGCGAGGGTTTGGATGAGCTTTTTGAAGAGGCGCATCTGCTCGAGGTCGGCTTCGGCGAGCTGGCGTACTTTTTCTTCGGACTGGCCGTGATGGCTGAGGCCGTGATAGCCTTCGGTGGTGTTGTCAGCACCGGGAAGATGGAAAGCGGGTGTGGCGAAGGCATCGACCATGAGGGTGATGATGCGGGTGGAGTCGGACTCGAAGGCGAGCTGCGCCATGGAGAGCATGAGGTCGAGCTTTTCGAAGATGAGTTTTTTGTCCTGGATGTTCTTGGGCTCGGGCTGGGTGGCGACGGGCTTGGGCTTGAGCTCCCATTCACGGGCGGTGAGAAGGCGCTCTTCGACTTCGCGGACTGAGGTGAGGTATTGATCGAGGCGGGCGCGGTCGGTGCTGCCGAGGTCGCGGCTGAGGCGTTTGGTTTGGTCGAGGAGGGTGTCGAGGATGCTGCCGCGTTCATCGAGCTGCTGGAGCTGTTTTTTGACGGCGGCGGGATCGCCCTGAACGAACATGCGGCGAAAGAGGGCGGGTGCGCTGTCTTCGGCGGGAAGGAGGACGCCATCGCGAGTCCAGGAGAGGCTGCGATTGGCTTTGTCGATGTTAACGCCGAGGTTGAGCGTTGGGTAGCGGGTCTGCTGGCCGAGTTTTTCGGCGATGTATTGATCGAGGGAGATTTGATTGCGGAAGCCGCTCTTGGTGGGACCGCGTGCGGCGGTGAGGAAGCAGTTTTCGGCGCTGTGGCCGCCGTTGACGTCCGGGTGGGACATGCCGCTGAAGAGGGTGAACTCATTGCGGACTTCGGCGAGTGGCGCGAGGGTTGGTGAGAGTTCGTAGTCGCGTCCGGTGTTTTTGGGGAAGAACGGCTTTGGTAGAAAGCCGAGGTTGTTCGAGATGATCAGCAGCCGTTGCGGGGCTTTTGTCTGAGCGGCTCGGCCGAACACTGGTTTCAGACATTCCAGCAACGGAAGAGCAAGCTTCACCCCCGCGCTATGCAAGAAGCGACGGCGAGAAAGGGGTTTGGCGATGTAAGGAGCGTTCATTTCGATTGTCCGAGGAAGATGGAGCTTTGAACCAGCGCGAGTATCAGATCGCGCACACGATAGCCGTCCTTTGAGCAGGTGTTGAGGAGGGATTCGATTTGGGGGCGGTCGGAGAAGCGGACGGGGGTGCCGGTGGCGTAGAGAGTGAACTGGTGGAGGAGATTGCGGGCGAGCTGGCGGGGATTGGCGGCGAGGAGGGTTTTGAGGTCGTTGATGTTCTTGAAGGTGCGGCCGTCGAGGAGTTTTCCATTGGTGTCCACGGGGGAGGCGATGGTGTAACTGAAGGTGTGGCCGGCGCGGTCGATGCCGGTGATGCGTTCTCCTTCTTCAAGACCGCGATAGTGGGTGCGCCAGCCGCCGAGGATGTCGAAGTTTTCGAGGGCGAGGCCGACGGGATCGAAACGGGCGTGGCAGGCGGCGCAGGTTTTGGATTTGGTGTGGAGGGCGAGGAGATCGCGGATGGTTTTGGCACCACGGATGTCGGGCTCGACGGCGGGGACGCTGGCGGGTGGTGGTGGAGGTGGCTGGCCGATGAGGCGCTCCATGACCCAGGCGCCGCGAACGACGGGGGAGGTGGTGGTGCCGTTGGCGCTGACTTTTAAAACGGCGGCCTGAGTGAGGAGGCCGCCGAGGGGGCTGCCTTTGGGCACTGGAACTTTGCGCATGGCGGAGCCGGTGAGTGGTGGAAGCTGGTAGTGCTTGGAGAGGCGGTCGTTGGCGAAGACGAAGTCTGACTGCACCAGCACGCTGGCGGGGAGGTTGTCGCGGATCATCGAGGTGAAGAAGGTGCGGGTTTCGCGCTCCATGCTTTCGACGAGGTATTCGTCGAAGCGGTATTCAGGGAAGAGGCGGATGTCGGGATCATCGCGGCGGATGTGGCGGAGATTGAGCCAGCAGTCGGTGAAGTTTTTGACGAAGCGGTCAAAGGCGGGGCTGGCGATGAGGCGTTCGGTTTCGGCGCGGAGAGTCTGGGGATCGCGCAGCTTTTTGTTTTGCGCGAGGTCCATGAGCCTGGCGTCAGGACGGGAGTTGGTGAGGAAGTGAGAGAGGCGGGAGGCGATGGCAAAGTGGTCGTCTGCCTTGATGGGCTCGCGGACGTAGATGAAGTCGCCGGAGGCGAGGAAGGCCTTGTAGCCAGCGAGCATAGCCTCTGCGAAGGGCACGTTTTTGGCGAGCTGGGCCTGGATGAGGGAGTCGAAGAGTTTCAGGTCTTCTTCGGGAACGGGCTCGCGTGCGGCGAGTGTGACGAAGCGGCGGAGGAGGCGTCTGGCCTCCTGCTGCGGGTCCTGGGGTTTGGGCTGGATGCCGAGGTCATCAAAGAGGACGCGATGGGAGGCTGGCGGCCAGGTTTGGGATTCGACGGGGCCTTCGATTTCCAGCCACTGCACGGCGAGGCCGGGCTGGCCGCCCTCTGGGAACGGCGGATAGCGGTAGGAAGGAGCGGAGCCGTTGGGGTTCATGGCCAGCGGCATGGGGAGACCGAGAAGGCTGTACTCGATGGCCTCGCCTGCGCGCAGACGGACGGTGGTTTCGTAAACGCGCTTTTCGGGCTGGATGTCGATGATGCCGCCGGAGTCGTGGACTTCATTGATGATGTCCACGCCCGCAGGTTTGCGGGTGCGGAAGGTCATGGGCAGGGGCTTTGTGGCCGGGGTGATCACGTAGCCGGGCTGCTGCAGGACGGCGCGGGCGGAGAAGCGGACTTTGTAGTTGCCGGTGCGCTTTGCGGTAAAGTGTTTGGGCGTGCCGAGGTAAGGCCAGCTGGCGGAGCGGAAGAGGGCCATCTCGATGGTGTCGTCTTTGGCGAGGTCCTTTTCGGTGGGCTCGTTTTTGCCTTTGTCGTTTTTGCCTTTGAACTCCATGGCCTTGCTGTCGCGGGCGAAGAACATGGCCTCGCGATTGCCGAAGGTGCCGGTGCCGGGGAAGAGATCGGTGCCGACGGCGCGATATTTGGTTATTGGCGGCGGTGCTGGCTCGGTGGTCATGGCCGCGTGCAATGCGGCCTCTGCGGCGTCCAGGTAGGCGACGAGCTGCACGCGGGACATGTCGAGCATGTCGGTGGTTTTGTTGAAGCGGTGGCCTTCGCGGTCTTCGGGCAGGATGTCGCGAATGTCGAGGTCGGGGAGTTGAAGGAGATCGCGCAAGTTTTGTTCGTACTCGTCGCGGTTGAGGCGGCGGAGGGGGCCGCGACCGTGGGCGAGGATGTCGGCGTGATCGGCGGTGGTGATGGAGGTGGACAGAGATTTGACGAGGGCGGCGCGGTCTGGCTGCGGGAGGTCTTCGGGCTTGGGGGGCATCTCGCCTTTTTCGACGCGGTCGTAGATGCGGATCCAGCGGTCGCGGGTGGCGGGATTGGTGAGATCAAAGGGCAGAGCCGTGAGATCGAGGCTGCCTTTGGTGTTGTCCTTGTCGTGGCATTCGAGGCAGCTTTGCTGGATCTGGGGCGGGGCGGTTTGCGCGTGCGTCTGCGCCAGCATGGGAAGAGCACTGAGGCTCAGGATGGAGATGAGGTGCTTGTGGTTCATGCTGCGAGGGCGCCTCCACGCAGGGCTGTGGTGGCCATGGTGCCGGCTTGTTTTATCACGGCAGTTAGTTTGGCCATGCGCTCTTCACTCAGACGCTGGCTGGGGCCGGTGATCCAGAGGGAGGCGATGGCGTTTCCTTCGGCGTTGAAGATGGGAGCGGCGAGGCAGTGGTGGCCTTCGAGGTGTTCGCCGACGTCCACGGCAAAGCCGGTTTGGCGAACTTCATCGAGGCACTTGAGGAAGTCTTTGCGGTTTGAAATGGTCCAGGGGTGGAAGCGTTCGAACTTCATGCCGGAGATGATGTCGTCGCGCTCGGATTCGGGAGTGAATGCGAGCATGACTTTGCCGGGGCCGCTGGTGTGGAGGGGGAAGCGGGTGCCGCGCTCGACGTAGAATTTGATCATGGCGCGACCGATGACGCGCTCGAGCACGATGCCTTCGGAGCCGCTGAGGATGCCGAGGTGGGCGGCTTCGCCGGTCTGGTCGCTGAGCCAGCGCATGGCGGGCAAAGCGGCCTCGGTGAGGGGGACGTCATCGATGACGGGCTGGCAGAGTTTGAGCATGGCGGCGCCGACGCTGAAGCGTTTTTCGGCATCGCGCACAAGGTAGCCGTGGGAGACGAGTGACTGGGTGACGCGGTAGACGAAGTTGACGGAGAGTTTGAGCTGGGCGGCGATCTCGGAAAGCGAGAGGCCCTGGGGGTGGCCGCCGAGGCAGTGGAGGACGGCCAGGGCGCGGTCGAGGCTGGGGGTGCTGAAGCCGGAGTCATGGACGGGGGCCTTGGGGGTTGGCTTTGTCCTGGGCTGGCGGCGGGGTGAACTGGTGGCGGGCATTTTCTATATGCTGAAGTAGTTGCACGGGTAGAAACGTGGTGGAAGCGAGGTTTCTTGCGTGTGACAAAGGAGGGTACAAGGCCTGCCTTTTGAATCTGTCCGCGCGTGATGATTCAGCGCGCACCATGATGTATCCAAAATGCACCCAGGGGGCGTGGGAGAGGGGTTAGTGGGCTGTGGGCGAAAGGGTGTTTGTTTTTGGCAATGGAATGGAGAGCAACGTGAATGGGGAGGGGCAGAGTTGGAGAGAGGGTGGGCGGACGAAAAGGGAGCGCTGTGTTTCGGCAGAGGAATGTGTTGGCAAAGGAATGGGCGGTGGGTGATTTGATTGAGGTGTGGTGGGGCGGAGATGGGGATGTGTGCTGGTTTTTGGCGGGGTGTGTGGCGAAGTGGTGCGGCAGGGACATGCGTCCGGAGCCGATGTGGACATCGGCGCTCCCAGCAATGAGCCCCCCCTCGAGGATGAGAACGCTTCTCGCATACCTCCGGCATGCGGCCTTGGGTGGGAATGACGTCGTGGGCCTAGTCCGGTGGTTCTCGCTCGCCAAGGCTCGCTTCACCACCGGCTACCTTCCGTGCTTTGCCTTCGGCTGTCTTCGCTTCGCTACGGCTCTCCGGGAGCAAATGCCCTTCATACCTTCATTTGCGCCGCATTCACGTTCCAGAACCGGCCTGCTTGCGATGCTTAAAGCACAGCTTCAAGCGCCTCGAAATTGCGGCCTGCTGCGGACTAAAGTCCGCGCTCCTAAAGCCTTTTGCTTCCGGGCTAAGTTCTGCAATGCATGCGATTAACTGAGTGCACTTCAGGCCAGAGAGGAATCTCTGCTGCGTTGAGCAGTGAATTATTTCTTGTCTGCGGAGATCAGGATCTCTTCGAGGACGCGGCCGTCGGGCTGGGGGAGCTTGAGGGCCAGGAGTTTGGCGATGGTGGGGGCGACGTCGAGATTGGCCATGCGGTCGAGGACGATGCCTTTTTTGATGCCGCGGCCGCTGGCGATGAAGATGCCGTCGAGCTCGGGGTCGGTGTTGGGGTAGCCGTGGGTGCCGGCGTAGTTGACGGAAGGGGTGACGGTGGCGTCTCCACCGGCGTCGTTTTTGAAGGCGTAGCCAGCTTTGGGGTAGAGGATGAGATCTCCCATGCCCTGGTTTTCCTCGGGGGTGGGCATGCCGAGGGTGTGGCCGTCTTTGCCGTCGATGACGCGATCGACGCCTTCAACCTTTGAGAACATTTCTTTGAGCTTGGGGAGGAGCTCGGCTTTGCGGGCGGGATTGGTGACATAGACGAAGGCCATGCCGCCCTGGGTCATGGAGTAGGCATCGCAGGTGGTAATGGTGGGGCCGAGGCCCTGGGCGAGCCCTGCTTTCTTGAGCTCGACATTGGGGAGGATGATCTTTGTGACTTTCTTGAAGCCGTGATCGGTGGCGATGATGAAGGTGGTGCTGTCGCGCAGGCCGCTGTCTTCGACGGCTTTGACGAGATCTCCCACAAGGCGGTCGGCGTAGGCGAGGGCGGTGTGGCTGGCGGTGGATCCGGGGCCGTAGGTGTGGTGGGTGGAGTCGGTGTTGAGAGTGTGATAGAGGAGGAGGTTGGGCTTGTGGGTCTTGAAGATGTGGATGGCGGCCTTGGTCCACATGTTGTCGAGGAAGGTGACGCTTTTGCGCTGGGGGCCGAGCTGCATCCAGGTGATGTGCTCGGGCTTGATCTCGCCGGCGGCGATCATTTCCTTTTCGACCTTGCCTTCGGCTTCGGGGAGCTCGGCGAAGCTCCAGTCGATGGTTTTGGCTTTGGTGACGGCGACCCAGTCTGACTCGGCGGTGGTGAGGCCGACGTCGTGAGCGACATCGTAGAGAGTGGGGGCATGGACGAGCCTGGTTTTGTCTGCCCACTGCTCAATCTTGGGGGGCTTGTTGTCGCCCTGGCGGACGAGGAGGCCATTGAAGAGGACGCCGTGCTTGCGGGGTTCGACGCCGGTGACGAGGGTGGTGTGATTGATCCAGGTGATGGAGGGATTGCTGACGGTCATGGCCTTGGTGCTGGCACCTTCGGCGGCGAGCTTGCGGAGATTGGGGATCTGGAGGGATTCATCGTTCCAGAGCCAGGCGGGGAAGCCATCGAGACTGATGAGGATGACGTGCTGGTCTTTGGGGTCGGCGGACGGTGACTTGGAGCAGGAAGTCAGCGTGCGGACGATGATGATGCTGATGACGAGCAGGAAACAAAATTTCATTTGGGGCGAATGGTTACGGATGCTTGTGCCGTTTGCTTTCTCCCTCATGAAGTCTGCCGTCTTTTTCCTTCTCGCCGCCATGTCTGCCAACGCTGTCGAAATCGTCGCTCATCGCGGTTTTTCCGCGCGTGCCCCGGAGAACACGCTGGGTGCGTTTGAGCTGGCGTGGAAGAACGGGACGGATGCGTGCGAGCTGGATGTGTACCTGACCGCCGACGGCAAGACGGCGGTGATTCATGACAAGGACACGAAGCGCACCACAGGCGTGAAGATGGATGTGGCGACGACGAAACAGGCGGAGCTGACGGCGCTGGATGCGGGAACGTGGAAGGGCAAGGAGTGGGCGAGTGAGAAGATCCCGACGCTGGAGCAGGCGCTGGCGACGATGCCGAAGGGGAAGCAGCGTTTCTTCATTGAGGTGAAGTGCGGGGCGGAGATCGTGCCGGAGCTGAAGCGGATTTTGGAACCGATGAAGGACCGTGCGGCGCAGCTGGCGATCATTGCCTTTAACCGTGGGGCGGCAGCGGAGTCGAAGAAGGCGATGCCGTGGATGAAGGTGTACCGGCTGGCCTCAGGGAAGACGAAGGAGAAGAAGCCGACGGATCTGACGCAGCTGATCGCGGATACGAAGGCGGACAAGCTGGACGGGCTGGACCTGGGGATGACGGATTTTCCGTGGGATGCAGCAATGGTGAAGCAGGTGCGCGATGCAGGCTTTGGGCTTTATGTGTGGACGGTGAACAAGCCTGCGGATGTGAAGCGGTTTGCGGCGCTGGGGGTGGACGGGATCACGACGGATGATCCGGTGATGGTGAGGGAAACGCTGGGGAAGTGAGAGTTTGTGGTGGAGTGAAAGGAAATGCTGTTTTTTGGCAGAGGAATAGTTGGCCAAGGAATGATTTTGAGGTGTGGCTGGGGAGCGTTGGGTGAGCGGGAGGTTGAAAAATGGGAACTGAAAACTGAGAATTGTAAATTGGGCGGGCGGCGTGGAGATGGTGAGGGGGCTTGTGTGCGTAGTGACAGAGGCGGTGGCGGAGTGGCGTGAAATACGCTGCTGGTGGTCGCGGTGTGCGGCGAAAGCGCTGGGGTTGCTTCCCGGATTGGCTGGCTGAACCCAGGGGAGCACTCGCTAAAGCTCGGCACCCCTGGGCTGAAAGACGGAAGGCCGTTGGCCTTCATGGCAAGGATGCCGGTCTGTTGTACAAGGCGCTAACTTGGTGAGGCGAAATTGGAGGATTTGAGGTGTAATCTTTCGCAGTGAGTGGGAGATGATGCTATCTCAACGGCCCCCTTTATGTCTCCGATCACTCCTGCTGTTATTTCTGCCAAAGACCTGCGCCTGCAATTTGGGCTGCAGCAGGTGTTTATTGATGCGACGATGAGCATCCATGAAGGGGAGAAGCTGGGGCTGGTCGGGCGGAATGGGTCGGGAAAGACGAGCCTGATGCGCATCCTGGCGGGGACGGAGAAGCCGGACAGCGGGACGATCTCGCGGAGGAACGGGATCATTGTGAGCCACCTGGCGCAGGAGTTTACGCTGGATGAGGAGGCGAGCGTGCTGGACAACGTGCGCTCCGGAGCGGCGGCGCTGCTGGAGATGGTGGCGCGCTATGAGTCGGGGGATTACAAGGGGGACCAGGAGGCGGAGCTGCTGCACCAGATCCAACTGCATGATGGCTGGGGTGTGGAGACGAGGATCAGCACGGCGATGAATGAGCTGGGGGTGCCTGCGGCGGACCGGACTGTGAAGGGGCTCTCGGGTGGTGAGAAGAGGCGCGTGGCACTGGCGCGTGCGCTGGTGGCGCAGCCGGATCTGCTGCTGCTGGATGAGCCGACGAACCATCTGGATGCAGAGTCGATCGAGTGGCTGGAGATTTTCCTGCGCGAGTTTACCGGGGCGGTGCTGTTTGTGACGCATGACCGGTACTTTCTGGACCGGGTGGCGACGCGGATCATCGAGATCGATGACAGCCGGATTTACAGTCATCCGGGGAACTACAGTGACTTTCTGGAGAGCAAGGCGATCCGCGAGAGTGTGGAGGCGAACTCGGAGAGGCGGCGGCAGAGCTTTCTGCGGCATGAGCTGGAGTTTGTGCGGGCGGGTGTGAGCGCGCGGCGGACGAAGCAACGCTCGAGACTGGATGAGTATGCGCGTGTGGCGGCGATGGATGCGCCTGAGGAGGAGCTGGTGATGGATTTGATTATTCCGCCGGCGGCGCCGCTGGCGAACACGATCATCGATGCGACGGACATCGGGGCGTGTGTGAATGACCGGTGGCTTTTCAGCCACCTGAACCTGAGTTTTGAGGCGGGGACGTGCACGGGGATCATCGGCCGCAACGGGCTGGGCAAGACGACGCTGCTGCGGATGCTGATGGGCGAGCAGGAGCCGACCGAGGGCAAGGTCACGATCGGCAAGCGGACGGTGTTTAACTATGTGGACCAGCAGCGGCTGCTGCTGGACCCGGAGAAGAGCGTGATGGAGGAGGTGGCGGGGCCGAACTCTGACTTTGTGCAGTTTGGCCCAGAGAAGCTGCATGTGCGGACGTACCTGCGGCGCTTCCTTTTCACCGATGAGCGCGCGACGATGCGGGTGAAGGAGCTGAGCGGTGGGGAGCAGAGCCGGGTGCTGCTGGCGAAGATCCTGCGGCGCGGGGGCAATTTTTTGATTTTGGATGAGCCGACGAATGATCTGGACCTGCAGACGATGCGGGTGCTGGAGGAGGCGATTCTTTCTTTTAAAGGATGCGTGCTGGTGGTGAGCCATGACCGGTACTTCCTGGACCGGGTGTGCGACCGGCTGATCGCGTTTGAGGGGCAGGGGCGCATCCATGAATGCGCGGGGAACTACAGCTACTACCAGGAGAAGCGGGCGGCGAAGGCTGCGGCGGAGCTGGCGATGGTGCAGGCGCCGGTGAAGAAGGAGAAGCCGGCGGCGGCGGGAAATGCGAAGCCGAAGAAGATGTCGCAGAAGGAGCAGCGTGAGCTGGCGGAGGTGGAGGCGGCGATGGCGACGCTGGAGGGAGAGATCGCGGCGATGGAGGCGGAGCTGAGCAACCCGGAGACGTTTGTGAAGCTGGGGGCGGGAACGAATGACTACCTGGCGAAGCTGGAGGCGAAGAAGACGGAGCTGGAGGGGAAGTTTGCGAGGTGGGCGGAGCTGGAGGAGATCAAGGCGGCGTGCGGGTAATCCGATTGAGGTCTTTTTAGGTTCGCGGTTGTTAGTTTCACGCTTGTTAAGAGTCAGGGTGGAAACGGGGGCTTCCTTGTTCCGCAGGAACAAGGCTACTTTGCTGCGCCGGAAGCAGCCAGATTTCGGGATTATCGATCGAGTGTCTCGACCATTTCCCGGGTGGCCTTGGTCGCCCAATCGTCGATGGCGTCATAGTTCCTCGCAGCCATGAAGTCGAAGAGCTGATCCAGCCTGCGAAGCTTTTGTGGGGATACTACCTGTGCAAGCTCATCATATGAGACCTCTGAGGTGGTCGTATCCAAATGCCACCAAAGTCGCATGAGATAGCGACATTCTTCCTGATCGCGGACGTCTGCGAATCTCGAATGCAGGGCCGCTCTTACATGGTCCAGCTGATCCTCATTTCGAAACCAGTCGGGGCGGCTGGGAGACCACTCGGAAAGCAGTGCTGTCATGGCTTTGACCGAGTGGTCGGGAAGTGCGCTAGGTTTTACTCCAGCACCTTGATTTTCATGTTGCGGTAGTAGACGGGGGCCTGGGCTTTGCCGTGGAGGCCCTGGAGGCCGATGGGGCCGGAGCGGGCGAAGTCTTTGAGGGCTTTTTTGAATTTGTTGGGGGTGCCGTCGGGGTTTTTGCCGACTTCGGGCCAGTTGTCGAGGTTGGCATTGATGACTTCGACGCCGTTGAAGAGGACGGTGACGAGGGGGCCTTTGCAGGTGATGGTGTAGTGATTCCACTCGCCGACGGGCTTGGCCGCGCTCTGGCTGGGGGGCATGGCATCGTAGATGGCGGCGACCATGCCGTATTTGCTGCCGTCTGCGGAGTCGTGGACCTGGATCTCGAGGGCGGAGAGGACGTCTTTGATATTTCCTGAGCGGAGGAAGATGCCGCTGTTGGATTCTTTTTCGACCTTGAACTCGAGGTCGAGGATGAAGTCGCCGTAGGAGGCCTTGGTCCAGAGGGTGTCGTGGGTGGTGGCGACGAGTTCACCGCCTTTGATGACCCAGCCTGCGGGATCGACTGCGTTGGAGAAGTCGGAGGGGAAGAGGTCCTGCCAGCCGGTGGTGTCGGGGTGGTCGGCGGCCAAGGTGACGGAAGCGGCGGCGAGGAGGGCGAGAAGCGTGCGTTTCATGGGGTGAGGGGTAACGTGGAATGAGAGGGGGAGATTCAAGAAATTTGGGCCAACCCGGAGGGGCCTGAGCCTTCGCTGAAGAGGGAACGGTGATTTTTTAGGGGACGAAGGGGCCGAGGAAGCGAGGAGGTGGATTTATAGGATTGCTTTTTTCGCCGGGTTGGCCAATTCTCAACAATAATTGCCAGTCTCAATCCTATCAGCTCCATGAAATCCGCTCACTCCTTGGTTCTCGTTTCGGTTCTTGCCGCTTTGTCCCTCACCTCCTGTGGTCATGACTGGAGCTGGAGCGGTGGTGGCTACAAGCCTGTGAAGCTCGGCGGCACCTATTACGGCAGCAACTTCAACGGAGCTCCGAGCTTTGGCGGTCATGGCGGTGGCTATGGCAACGGCTACAGCGTGTGGCCGCAGCCCACGATCAACTACGGCGAGAACTTCACGTATGAAGATGTCCCGACGCTGGTGGGCAACAGCTGGGAACACTAAGAGTGACCTGCCTGTGATGCAGGCGCGTCTGACACCCAATCTTTAAGAGAGGCCTCCTGCAGAACGCAGGAGGCTTTTTTGTGGGGTGCTGGGTGGGCGATATCGTTTCCCCCAACTGATTTCCGGCAGCGCTTGTGTCGAGACGCTGGGCGGAGGCTGGAGGACCAGCCTCCCTGCCTCGAGCTGGGCACGTGTGTGAACGTGAGGTGGGCTTTGCATAAGCGAAGCGGGCGCTTCATAATTGAGGGATGAATTTGAATCTTGCGGGACAGTCGGTGGCGGTGTTTGGAGCGGCGCGTGGCATTGGCCGGGCGATTGCGGATGGTTTTGTGGCGGAGGGGTGCGTGGTGCGTGGATTTGACCGGGAGAAGACGGCGGAGTTTGTGACGGTGGGGGATGTGACGGATTATGAAGGGGTGAAGAGGTTTGCGGGTGAGTTTGAGGCGGTGGATCACGTTGTTTTTTGCGTGGGCATTGGCTCGGGGAAGTTTGGGTTTCCGTTTTGGAATCTGGAGCCTGGGGACTGGGCGCGGGTGCTGGAGGTGAACCTCATTGGCGCGGTGAATGTGGCGCATGCATTTGCGCCGAGGCTGATCGAGAGCGGCGGGGGATCGATGCTGTTTCTCGTTTCCGTGGCGGGACAGATGGGGTCGCAGACGGATCCGCCGTACAGCGCGTCGAAGGCGGGGCTGATCAATTTTACGCAGTGCGCGGCGAAGGATCTGGGGCCGCATAATGTGCGGGTGAATGCGCTGGCGCCGGGGATGGTGAAGACGGAGCTGAATCAGAGCATCTGGGCGGCGGGGCAGAAGAAGCTGCCGGAGAGCCAGCGGCAGAGCTTTGACGCGTGGGCGGCGGAGAAGATCCAGAAGGTGTCCCACCTGGGCCGCTGGCAGATGCCGGACGAGTATGCGGCGATGGCGACGTTTCTGGCGTCAGATCATGCGAAGAACATCACCGGGCAGACCATCAATATTGATGGGGGGCAGGTGATGCATGCGTGAGGCTTTCAAACTTCTGCTTTCCCCACCATGAGTGACCAAGCCGCCCAGCCTATACGGTCTTCCAATTTTAAACTTCTATGGCTGCCGTTCGTGGTTGCCTTTGCAGGTTTATGCGTTGCATTCTACCCCTACCCCATAAGCCGGTCCTTCCGATGGGTTGGCGAAGCATTTGGATTCATTTATTTGGGGGGACTGCTCTGGTTTTTCGGCCTTTCCATCGTCAGCTTTTTTCAAAAGCGCACGCGCAGAGGCTTTGGCGCACTCGGGCTGCTGTTTCTGCTGGGGATTGCGTTGTTTATTGCCATTGGAGTCAGCCTTTTCTCCGGAATGTTTGGTGACTCGAAAGATGGCTTCGCGGACAATTTGAAGCTGCCGGAAGGGGTCGCTCTCTCAGAGCCTGACAACTCATCCGATTTCGAGATTGAAGAGGGAAACTCGGCCGATACTTTTCAAGCCGCGATCAGAAAGTCCATGGAACGACCCGGCAATGACAAGGCAGATGCGATTTTTCACCTGTCGTCGCTGGCGCGATTGAGAAAGGATCATCCGGTGTTGCTAGATCGCTATCTTGCAGCGCATCCGGGCTGGAGGGTTTACGAAGAACATGGCAATCGTTTTGCCACGAGGCGCTGGATGAAGGGAGACAAATGGCAGATTACACTTCACGGCTACTATTCTCGTTTTGACAGAGATACCTCGCGATTCCAGTCACGCACCACCATGGGCTTTTCAGGAGAAGCGTGGGCACGGGGTGCCCAACGCATTGCGCCCGATGTACTGACGCCTGTCGAGATTCAGCGCGGGAACGAACTCTGGCAAAGTCATGTGATCATTCCTGTGGAAGATGTGCTGGTGGAGTTGTTTGAACAAAGCGATGCGCGGGAGCGGCGGATAAGCACGGCAGCGGCGGCAGAACTCGATCGAGAATTCAAAACGCTGCTCGACGCTCCAGATTGGAGTCATGGGCGCGAGATTTTGCCTGTGGGATCTATCTTGAAAGGCGCTGCTTCCATCGAGCTGTCAGGACAAGGAGGTATCTACAATGCCCTAATTCGCTGCAATCCAGGAGCGCCAGGAAGAGTCTATCTCAAAGCATTTGAGATCACCCGAAACTACCGTCTATCCGAAGATCGGTTAAAGACGGCCACCAACGAGTGGATCGGCTGGTCGGACGACCCTTCCGAGCAGTTTTTGTCAGAGACTCACTTCACCATTTATGAAGGCGACTGGGAGCAATATTACGGCGCGCGATTCGAGGTTTGGTTTGAACCCGATGATCACAGCGGTGAACGCAAGCTGCTGGAGCGCAACTTTAAGATTGAAGGCTGGATGCGCTGATCATTGCTCGATGGGGACAGGTGATGCATTTCGCTCACACGGTTTTGCGCTTTGAAATCCAGGGATGATGTGATGCGGTGACTTCTGACCTGGGCAGGATGGCGGCGCGGATGGTTTGGAGGACTTGTGTGGGATCGCAGCCGTAGAGGCCGGCACCCCAGCATGGGTTTGACTCGATGATGGCCCAGGTGCCGTCGCTGGTTTTACCGACATCCAGAGTGCAGGCGGGTGGGAGTGGGACGGTTGGGTCTGACAAGATGCGTTCAGCGAACGTGCGGGCCTCGGTTTCTTCGTGAAGGAGGCACGGCCATTGGTCGTCTGCGGATCGGGCGAGCTCCCCTTCCCTCCAGTAAGGGCTCATGGTCATGAGCTTGCGATTCAAAACGAAGCAACGAACTTCGAGCCGGAAGTCCATGATGCCGGAACGGAGGACGGGGATGTCTTGATCTACCTGCTCTTCGGAGGGTAGGTCGCTGCCAGAAGCATAGACGCGAGGCTCGAAGATCTTGCCGTCGGCAGGTTTGACAAAGGCCGGTGAGTCCAAGAGGCGAGCGCTGCCGAGTGTCATGAACTCGATCTGACGAGAGAGGTATTTCTGAGGGACGGTGGTGAGCCAGTCGATGGAAGGTTCCAGGAGGGCGAGGTCCATTTGATCGGCGACGGCCTCTGCGAAAAGGGGCTCGCCGTAGATGATGATGCTGTTTGGACAGGAGCGCAGTTCTTCGGGAACGCGCCAGGCCTGGATGCGGTGGACAGGCCAATGATTGGCAACGCAGACGCGCCAGATGGCTACGGAGTCATCCGTGGCGCGGGGACCGAGGAGGACCGTGATTGGACGGTCATCTTTGACTAGCTCACTCATACAACCTGAAGAGGCCGGAGTGATCGAGGTCGCCGAGGTGTTTTTCGTGGACGAATTTTTCCCACTGGGCGAGAGAGTTTTTGAGGGTGGGGGAGTCGAGGCCGACGGAGTCGGCGAGCTGGGACATGAGGCGGACGTCCTTGAGCTGGAGGGTGGCGCGGCCGCCGGGGGCGAAGTCGCGGCGGACCATGCGGTCGCCGTGGAGATCGAGGATGCGGCTTTCGGCGAAGCCGCCGAGGAGGGCTTTTCTTACCAGGGCGGGATCGACGCCGGAGAGTTCGGCGAGGCGGAGGGCCTGGGCGACGGCGTCGATGGTCTGGGCGACGATGAGCTGATTGGCGAGTTTTGTCACCTGACCGCTGCCGACGGGGCCGAGGTGGGTGATGTTTTTGCCGACGGCCTGGAAGATGGGGAGGGCGCGCTGGAAATTGGCCTCACTGCCGCCGGCCATGATGGTGAGGGTGCCGGCCTCGGCGCCGACCTGGCCGCCGGAGACGGGGGAGTCGACCCAGTTCACACGCTCGGCGAATTTTTTGGTCTCGGGGACGCCGGTGGTGCCGAAGTCGATGATGAGGGCGTCTGGGTGCAGGCCTTCGATGAGGCCGCCGGGGCCGAAGACGACCTGCTCGACGACGTCGGTCATGGTGAGATTGATGCAGATGATGCCGGGGCCGACCTCGCGGGCGAGCTCGGGGAGGGAGGCGGCGCGGCGCATGCCGAGGGCGACGGCGGCCTCTGCGGGGGCGGGGCTGCGATTCCAGACGACGACGTCGGCTCCGGCTTCATGGAGGTGGCGTGCATTGGCGCGGCCCATGTTGCCGAGTCCGACGAATCCGATCTTGTGTCCTGCGAGTGGCTTGCTCATGTCGGGGCGAACTCACATCAGGCGGTGCCTGATGGCAAACCCTTCCCTACTCAACCATGAAAATCATCATCACCGGCGGCGGCGGCTTCCTTGGATCTCAGCTGGCACAGAAACTCCTGGAACGCGGCACGTGGTGCGGGCAGGCGATCACGGAGATGGTGCTGCTGGATGCGTTTTTTCGTGGAGAGCCGACGGATGCGCGGGTGAAGCACATCACAGGTGACATTGGCGACCGTGCGACGGTGCTGGCGGCGACGGGGGCGAAGTTTGACGTGATCTTTCACCTGGCCTCGATGGTGAGCGGGGAGTGCGAGGAGCGCTTTGATGATGCGATGCGAGTGAACCTGGAAGGCGGGCGCAATGTGTTTGAGGCGGCGCGTGTGGCGGAAGGGCGGCCGAGGGTGGTGTTTGCGAGCAGTGTGGCGGTGTATGGCGGGCTGGACATGTCGCAGCTGATGTCTGACCTGACGAAGCAACTGCCGCAGACGACCTACGGGATGACGAAGGCGATGTGTGAGATGATGGTGAACGACCACACGCGCAAAGGGCACTTTGACGGGCGCAGTGTGCGACTGCCGACGGTGATCGTGCGGCCGGGCAAGCCGAATGCGGCGGCTTCGAGCTGGGCGAGCGGGATGTTTCGTGAGCCGCTGAATGGTGAGCCGTGCATGCTGCCGATCCGGCGGGACCAGCCGCACCCGATGACGGGGTACCGGACGGTGATCGAGTCGTTCATCTTTTTGAGCGAGGTGCCTGAGGAGAAGCTGGGCAAGGACCGTGCGTATGTGCTGCCTGCGCACCGGGTGACGCCGAACATTGCGGAGAAGGTGATCCAGGAAGTGGCGGCGGAGAAAGGCATCAAGCTGGGACCGATCGTGGATGCGTTTGATGCGCGGATTCAGGGGATCGTGGACAACTGGCCGCAGCAGGTGGATGGGGCGCGCGCGGAGGCGATTGGCCTGCCGAAGCCGCCGGAGCTGAAGGTGATCGTGGAACAATATGTGGCGGACTTTGGAATGAAGTAGGCTTTGCCGTGACGGGGGAATGCGGTAGCCTCGTGGCATGAGCGAGGTACGACCTTTTCCCAATGCGCCGCAGATACGCATCAATCCGCGCCTGATCCTCTCGGGGCTGGTGGGGCTGTTTGTGGCTGTCGGCATTTTCTCGGGGGTGTACCAGGTGCCGGCGGAGTCGGTGGCGGTGGTGCAGCGTTTTGGGGGCTACCTGAAGACGGAGAACCCGGGGCTGCATTTCAAGCTGCCGTGGGGGATCGACACGATGACGCTGGTGGAGATTTTGCGGCAGCAGAAGCTGGAGTTTGGCTTTTCCACGAGAGGCGCGACGAATCCGTACCAGTATGCGGACTACGGTGATCAGGAGGGTGAGAAGACAATGGTAACGGGTGACCTGAACACGGCGCTGGTGGAGTGGGTGGTGCAGTACCATATCAGCGATCCGGTGGCGTATGTGTTCAACTTCCGCGAGCCGCTGCCGACGCTGCGAGACCTCTCCCAGGCGGTGATGCGCGAGGTGGTGGGGGACCGCACGGTGGACGAGGTGCTGACGATCGGGCGGCAGGAGATGGAGGCGAAGTGTGCCGAACGGCTGCGCGAGCTGGTGGCGGCGCTGAACATGGGTGTGCACATCGACCAGATCCAGCTGGGGAACATCAACCCGCCTGCGGATGTGCAGGCGAGCTTCAGCGATGTGAACCGCGCGAAGCAGGAGAAGGAGTCCGCGATCAACACGGCGAGCGGGAACTACAACCAGATCATCCCGAAGGCGCGCGGCGAGGCGGAGCAGAAGATCAAGGGCGCAGAGGGCTATGCGGCGAAGCGTGTGAACGAGGCCGAGGGTGATGCGGCGCGCTTCAAGGCGGTGCTGACGGAATACCTGAAGGCACCGGAGGTGACGAAGAAGCGCCTGTACCTGGAGACGATGAGCGATGTGCTGTCCCAGGTGCCGGGCAAGGTGATCCTAGATGACAAGGCCTCGTCTTTCCTGCCGCTGATGAATCTGCGCCAAACAACCCCTGCCAAATAATGAAAGCGTCTCTGATTTTGATTGTTGTCCTAGCGCTGGGCATCGTCGCGGGCTCCGGATTTTACACGGTGAGCGAGACGGAGCAGGTGGTGATCACGCAGTTTGGCATGCCAGTGGGCGAGCCGGTGAAGAAGGCCGGGCTGCACTGGAAGACGCCCTTTATCCAAACGGTGAACCGGCTGGACAAGCGGGTGCTGGAGTGGGACGGCCCCTCGGCGAACATGACGACGAAGGACAAGGTGATCGTGGTAGTGGATGTGTTTGGGCGGTGGGAGATCAGTGATCCGCTGGTGTTTTTCCGGCAACTGACGGATGAGCGGCGGGCGCTTTCAAGGCTGGATGACATCCTGGCGAGCGAGACGCGCATCGTGATCGCGAAGCATGATTTCATCGAGGCGGTGAGGACGACGAAGGACCGCAAGGCGGTGCGTGATGTGTCGAACACGAGCAGCGGAAGCGGGACGGTGCCGTCCACGGCGGACCTGCGGATCGGGGTGCTGCCACCGATCACGCACGGGCGGGTGGAGCTGGAGGCGGAGGTGCTGAAGAATGCGATCCCGAAGATCGAAGGGTATGGGATCAAGCTGCTGGATGTGAGGTTCAAGCGGATCGACTACGACCCCTCGGTGAGCCAGTCGATTCATCAGCGGATGATTTCTGAGCGCGAGCAGATCGCAAAGCTGCACCGTGCGGAAGGCGAGGGCGAGGCGGCGAAGATCAACGGGGAGCGGGAGCGTGACCTAGCGACAATCGAGTCTGAAGCGTACCGCAAGGTGCAGGAGCTGGAAGGCGCGGCGGATGCGAAGGCGACGGAGATCTATGCGAAGGCGTACAACCAGACGCCGGAGGCGGCGCAGCTGTTTGAGTTTCTGAAGACGATGGAGACGTACAAGACGCTGATCACGGCGGACACGACGATGATTTTCACGACGGAGAGCGAGCTGTTCCGCTTTTTGAAATCGAGTGATCCGAAGGCGGTGAAAGCGGCGGCGGGGGGCACGGCGAATGAGTTTACGCCGCTGCACAAGCTGCCGACGCTGATGGAAGTAGGGCGGTGATGAGTGTGGGGATGATCTTGATCCCTCCGTTTGGAGCGACTGAGATGTTCGCGCCCTCTGGACGATGTGAAAGCGTGAGGGATCGGGACGATCCCTCTCCTCCAGAGCCCTGATGTGATCGCAAAACACCTGCGGAGCATCACGTTCATTGGCTGCACGCAGCCTGGACTCTTTTTCAACTGCATGTGGCATCATCAAGCTGACCGGCCTGCGGAAAGCGGTGGCTGCGCTCGTTCCCCGCTGCGCAACCGCAGTCCAAATGGGGCGGGCGACATGCTATCAAACCGCCACTGGAATCAGATGGATTTGCGGCGGCGGAGCAGGAGGGTGGAGAGGCCGAGGAAGAGGAGGAGGATGCGGGAGGGCTCGGGGACGACGACGATGACGCCGTAGGTGGTGAAGGCGCTGGTGTCCCAGGAGAGGCCGGAGCCGGGCGAGATGCCGATGAGGTTGAGATCCGCGAGGGTGAAGCCGCCGCTGCCGGCGAGGGAGTCGGCGGTGCCCACGGTGGACCAGTCGAGCAGCTTGAAGATGCTGCCTGCAGTGAGGGTGGCGGAGTTGCCGATGACGGTGACGGTGCCTGAGGCGGTGACGCCGAGATTGAAGGTGCCGTTGGTGAGCCTGATGCTGTCGTAGTCTCCGGACTGGTTCCAGATGGTGGTGTAAGCGGTGCCGGAAGCACCGCCGTGGGTATTCAGATAGGTGAGGGCGGTGGTGGAGAAGTCGAAGGCGGCATCGACCTGCGAACTGGAGGTGATGCTGAGCTGAATCTGGCCGCCGTTTTGCACGTCCAGGGCTGTACCGGCGGCTGTGAAAGTGAGGGTTTGATTGCTGGTGTCTGTGGCACCAACGCCGGGGGCAAGAACGGCGCCGCTGGTGATGACGGTGGCCCCGGCGATGCTGGCGGAGCCGGAGAGTGTGGCAGCGGAGCTGACCGTGACGGTGCCGGAGCCTGCGAGAGCGCCGCCGGAGCCATCTCCCACCTGCAAGGTGCCTGCGGCGACGGTGGTGGCGCCGGTGTAGGTGCTGGTCTGGGTGAGGACGAGGGTGTTGGCACCGAGTTTTTTGAGACCCACGCTGTTCGCGCCGCTGTTGGTGTCTGCAATGACGCCGTCATAGGTGAAGCTGCCGCCGGTGGCGTTGGTGGTGTCGAGGCCGATGGCGGAGCCGTTGAGGAAACCGCCGGTGCCGGTGCCGAGGGATTTGATGACATCGACGTCCGAGGCGGTGAACTCACCGGTGCCGCCGACGTTGAAGGCGGCGGTGGCTCCGCTGCTGACGGTGAAGTTGGTGGCCGTCCAGCTTGCCTGGGTGTTGTTGTAGAATGCGGTTTCCAGAAGGAACTGCAGGGTGCCGGCGCTGACGGTGGTGCTGCCGGTGTAGGAGTTTGCACCTCCCATGTAGAGGGTGCCGGAGGTGGTCTTGGTGAAGGCTCCGCCACCATTGAGCTCGGCGAGATTTTTGAGGGTGCCGGAGCTGGTGACAAACGAGACTGCCGCAGCCGAGGTGCCGATGGTGCTGCCACTCATGTCAAGGGTGCCGCCGTCGAGAGTGACGGTGGCAGACCCCGCGCCGGCGCCGGTCCCTTTGATCACTTTGCCGGCAATGGTCACGCTGCCGCCGGTGATGTTCAGGCTGCCAGTGGTGGTCAGGCCGGTGGCAATGGAGTTGCTGGCGATCCGCACCGCCGCGCCGAGGCCGGCGCTGTCTGCGATGGTGACGGTGCCGCCGCTGATATTGACGACGCCCACGAGGGCATCCGTCCCGGTGACAGCGGTGTCTCCGCGTGCGATCTCCAGACCACCGCTGCCGATGGTGGTGGTGCCGCCGCCAATATTCAGGGTGCTGGTCCAGGTGTTGCTGGCGGCCGACGCGTTTGCCGTGCCTCCGTTGTCACCCACGACAACCGCAGTGGCATCCAGTGTGCCGGTGTCAAAGATGAAGGTGTCTGAGCGGTCGGTGTTACGATTCTGTCCGCCGATGGTCAGAGTGCTAACCAGGAGGTCGGCAGTGTGTCCGGAAAGATCCACCCGGTTTCCAGTCTGAACGGCGACGCCGGTGTTGGCGGAGCCTGTTCCCATATTGAACGCCACACGGCCGGTGCCGTCCGCAGCACGCAGGACGAGCGTGCCGGTGACGCCGCCGAAGGAGATGGAGCCGATGTCACGGCCGCCAGTGCCGACGTTGACGGTGTTGACGTTAAAGGCATTGGAGCCAGACCCCAGAACGAGCTGATTGACCTGGCCGACGGAATTGTTGTTCTGCGAGCTGTCACCGACATTGAGGAGACTGGCGGTGATGGTGGTGGAACCGGCGCCGGTGGAGGGAAGGATCAGGACGGAATATTTGTCACTGACATTGTTACCATTGGTGGGGTTGACGCGAACGACACCGGTGAGCGGGTCCAGGGAGATGATCAGACTGCCCAGGCCGCTGAGGTCTGCGACGGCCCTGTTTCCGACACTGGCGACGGATGTGGCACCGCCGACGGCAAAAACGCCGTTGGTGAGGGAATTGCTGACGACGAGGGAGCCGCCGCCGCTGGCGGTGAAGAGCGTGTTGGTCGAAGCGGCGCGGGCGGTGCCGATGGTGACGTTGCCATTGACTGTCAGGACTTCGGAGGCTCCGAGCAGCAGACGGCTGATGGCGGAGGGGGAGTCCGTCTGCACGAGCATGTTCCCGCCAAAGGTGGCGCTGGCGGTGGAGAGATCCAGGGTGCCTGCGGTAGTGATGGAATTGGTGCTGCCGAAGTTGAGCGCGCCCGAGAGATTCTGGTCTGCGGTGAAGCGCAGGATGCCGTCATTGATGCTGGTGGCGCCGGAGTAGGAACTGGCAGCGCCGAGGACCCAGGTGTTTGTGTCCGACTTGACCAAGGTCAGCACGCCAAGGCCGTATTCGCTGATGCTTCCCAGGGTGTTGGCGAGCGAGGAGTCCGAAAGGCCCCTGAGGGTGAGAGTCTTGTTTCCGGCGGTTTCAAAATGAACGCCGCCAAGGACGAGGGCACCGGTGCCGGAGGCGTCCAAGGTGACAGCGCCGGTGGTGCCCTGCATGCCGATGGTGCGATCACTGATGCTGCCGCCGCCATTGTAGATGAGCGTGGTGGCGGCGGTGGAAAGGCCCATGTGGATGACGCCGTCCTTTGCGGTGGCGGCGCTGCCGAGTGAGCTGGGACCACCGCCAACGCTGGTGATGGAAGCAAAGCTGAGAGTGCCGGCCTGGACTTCCACCGAGCCGGTGAAGGTGCTGAGGCCGGTGAGGGTCAGGGTGTTGGTCTGCGTCTTGATGAGGCCACCAGCCCCGGCCAGACTGGTGTCAATGCTGATGTCACCGGTGTTGACGAAGAAGAAGCCGGAGCTGGCGGTGATCGTGCCGGAGCCGAGAATCAGGGGACTGTCCCCATAAAAGGAGACCAAGCCCGCGGAAATGCGGTAAACGACCATGTCGAGCGTGGCACCGCCGAAGATATTGAGATCCCCGCCGAGGCCGGTGGCATTGTCCGCACCGAGGGTGAGCGTGCCGCCATAGACATTGGTGGCGCCGGTGTAAGTGGCGGCCGCATTGAGCGTGAGATTTCCAGCGCCTGCTTTGGTCAGGCCACCGAGGCCCGAACCGACCGACTGAGAAAGCGAGAGGTCGTTGCCATTGGTGTCGATGATGGCACCGCCCTGAAGGAAGGTGATGGTGCGGAGGGAAATGTCGTCTGTGAACCCGGCAGCGAGGCGCAGCGTGCCGCCGGCAAAGACCAGAGCGCCCGAAGACCCCCCAATGCTGCTGAGGGAGGAGATCTGGAGGACGCCCTCATTGAGGGTGGTCCTGCGGGCGCCGCCACCTGCCGTATTGGCGCCACTGAGGATGAGGGTGCCGCGACCCGACTTGGTGATGTCTGCGACGGAAGCGAGCGGAGAGCTGATGACTGCGGTGAGGTTTTCGAGAGTGGCGTACTGATAGGTCTGGCTGCTGGTGCTCAAAGTGGAGGGGATGCTCATGACGAAACGCGTGGCATCCGTGACGCTGAGGACAACGGCACCGGGGGCGATGCCGGCACCGAAGACCGGCATGCCTGGCTGCAGCCCGGCAGTGCTGGCCACGGTGACGACCGAACTGCCCAGGGTGGTGGAACCGGTGGTCAGGCTGTTGGAGGAGCTGGGATTGATGACGCTGAAGACATACTCGTTGGTGCTGCCCACGGTGATGCCGCCGTCGAAGCCGCCGAGGGTGGTGGTGTAGGCGGTGTTTGCGGTGGCCCCCGTGACAGTGAAGAGCAGCGCGCCGCTGGTGACGCCGAGCGTCTGGCCGGAGCCGGAACCGGTGACATTGAGAGCGGCTGTGGCGGCGTTGTTCAAGACGAGCGCATTGATGGCCCTGCCACTGAGCCCGGTGAGGTCTGCGGAGAGTGATTCGCGGACATTGCTGGTGGCAGCAGAGGAGGAGAAGGTGGTGTACTCGGTGGCGAAATCGAGCGGACGGAAACCCGCGCCGCTGACGTAGGTGACGAGCGAGTTGCCCATATTGGCGGCGGTGAGGGCTCCGGTGGTGGTCTCTCCGACAGCCCAGGGCACGATGCTGATGCTGGTGCTGCCTGCGAGGCCTCCGCCCCCGACGAGGGTGCCGATGAAGGCGGTCTGGTTTGCGGCGTTGCCGATCAGGAACTGGTTGCGGCTGCCGGTGGTGAGGCCCAAGGAACGCCCACGGACGCTGACGGTGGCATTGTTTAGACGGACGAAGTCTTCAGCGGTGATGGAGGCAATGCCCGTGCCGGTGGAGTTGGTGGTTTCACCGCTGAGGTAGTTTGCGCCAGAGGCGAAATTGAGATTGCCGATGGTCTCGCTGGTCGTGGCGCCCTGGTCGGTGCGAATGGCGAGGCCGCGCACGATGGTCTGGCCGCTGAAGGTGCCATCTGCGGAGTCGAGCGTGATGCCGGTGGTGTCCAGAATGCGAGTGCCGGAGCGGGTGGTGCCGTTGTTGTCGAGCAGCAGAGCGCCGCCTTTGCCCAGACGGAAGGTGGAGGCATTGACCTGACCGATGCCGCTGAGCTGAAGGGTGCCGCCAGCCACGGTGAAGACGCCTGAGAAGCCGGTGCTGATGTTGGTCAGATTGAGATTGCCCGCGCCGAGCCTGACGATGCCACCGGAGCCGGTGAAGAAGCCCGCGTAGGTGGTGCTGGAGACTTCATTGATGGTGAGCGTGTGGGTGCCCACGGCGACGGTGCCGTTGTCGGAATTGGTGGCGCGCTGGCCGCCGGAAAGGCGGCCGATGGTCTCGTCATCGAGGAGCTGCAGGGTGGTGTCGAGATAGGCGCTGAGGGAGACGAGGGAGCTGTCGCCAATGGCGTTGCCGCCAGCCACCTGAAGAACGCCCTGGAGGATTTCGGTTTCATCGGTGTAAACGTTGTTACCGGTGAGGAGAAGGGTGCCGGTGCCGGACTTGGTCACGGCCTGATTGGTGCGGATGTCCGAGCTGATGGTGAATGTCTGGGCGCTGTCCTGGGTGATGATGAGCTCGGTGACGCCCGAGGCGAGGATGCCGCCCTGAATGCTGGGTGTGCCGCCAACGCTGGAGGTGACGAGGATGCCGCCGCTGGCGATACTGAGGACACCGGTGGAGGTGATCTGAAGATCCGAACCCGACGCGGCGTTGAAGCGGAGGCTGTTGATGGAGAGCCCTTGGACGGAGCCGCTGAAGCCGGTGGTGTCATCGGTGACGTGGTCGCCAACGGCCCAGGTGGTGACGTCGTTTTTGACGGTGGAGATGAGGGCGACGATGTTGCCGCCGATGGTGTTGGTGGCGTTGGTGGCGAACCAGACGCCGGTGCCATCGTCCACGGTGGCAAAGCCGCTGGTGCCGAGGAGCCCCTGGGTGCCATTGGTCGTGGAGGTGATGAACCCATTGGTGGCGGTCTGTGCGCCGGTGGGGAGGATGAAACGGATGGTGCCATCCCGGTTGGTGGAAGTGCGGGTGATGGCGCCGAGGTTCAGCAGGATGTCCTGCCCGGAGGCGGGACTGAGCGTGATGGTGGCGGCACCTGCGTTGTCGCTGGTGGCGCTGCCGTCGAGAGTGGTGCCGCCCACGGTCTGGCTGGTGGCCGAAGTGGCATTGCCGACGAGAACCAGATTGCCGCCGAGGATTTCGAGGGTGGAGGCGGCGCGAAGCTTGGTGGTGTTGCTGGCGGTGTAGTCGAGAACGAGGGTGCCTTCATAGAGAATGGAGCTGCCCGTGGAGGCGAGTCCGCTGTTGTTGCCTTTGAGAGTGACGGTGCCGAGGCCGAATTTTTCGAGCGCGGTCGAGCCGGTGCTGGCGAGGCTGGCGCTGACGGTGCCGTTGTAGAGGTTGATGTCGCCACCAAGGACGGTGACGGTGCCGGTGCCGTCGATCTGGCCGACCTGGCCGTCAGCACGCTGGCCGACGTCGAGACGCGGCGTGGAGATGCCGAAGGTGTTGGTATTGAGGACCGCAGCCTGAGGACCGCCGGTGTCACCGAGGATGATGAAGTCGAGGCCGCCGCTGTTGGCGATGCCGTTGACATCATTGGCATAGAGATTGATGACCGCCCCGGTGCGGGCATAGAGGCCGCTGCTGGTGCCAGCCGGATTGGAGGCGGCGAGCACGCCGGTGGTGCTCAGATTCAGGACTGTGCCGACGCCGGTGACGATGACGTCATCGGCAATGGTGGCGGTGCTGCCCTGAAGGGTCCAGATGCCGGAGTTGACATTGATGTCCGCCACTGAGGTGCCGACAGGCTGAGAGATGCCGCCGCTGATGACGCCCTCTCCGGTGCCGGTGAGATTGAGGCTGTTGTCGGTGCCTTGTGTGATGGCGCCGGCATAGGTGATGACAGCGCCCGAGGTGCCGCTGGCGTCCAGAGTCACGCTGGCGGTGGTGGAGATGAGGCGGTCTGTATACTGGCTGGTGTCTCCGATGAAGCGGAGGGTGGAGGCACCGATGAAGCTGATGGAACTCCCCTGCCCCAGGCTGCTGGGACCGCCGCCGATGGCGGAGACGGTGTTGTATTCAAGAGTGCCCTCCTTGAGGGAAATGCCGCCGCCGAAGGTGCTGAGACCTGTGAGACGGACGGTCTGGCTGGTCACATTCCAGACACCAAGCTCGTCATTGATGGCGAGGCTGTAGCCCATGCCGCCGTCTGAGATGGCGGCGGAGATGATGAGAGGCCTGACGGCGGAGCCCTGGTAGCTGATGCTGGCGTTGTTGCCGAGGACGATGGCGTTGCTGATGCTGATGATGCTGAAGTTGTCGGAGGCCTGGGTGATGCGGAGGGCATTGTTTGCATTGGCGGCGCTGCCGATGGTGATGGTGCCGGTGAGGTTCACGATCATGTCGCTGACGGGAGTGCCGGAGGCGTCTGCGCTGAGCTCGAGAATGCCGCCGGGAGCGTCCAAGGTGATGTTTTGACCGAGGTTGTAAGTGGTGCCGCCGGCGGTGACAAACTGGATCCTGCCCATGCTGGCGGTGATGTTTCCGGTGCCGAGGCCGGTGACGGTCTGAGTCTGAATGGTTCCGCGGATGAGATTGATGCCGCCGGACCAGGCGCTGTTGTCTGCCTGGAAGTAGAGAGTGCCGGTGAGCTGATTGCCGGAGGAGAGGGTGGTGATGCTGTCCACGGTGAGGCTGCCCGGGCCGCTGACGGCACCGCTGAGCACCACATTGCCCTGGGTGGCGGTGAGCAGGGCTGAATTGGAGCCGCGCATGTTGATGAAGGATGCGGCGCTGACATTCACCGTGCCGGTGTAGTAGTTGTTTCCGGCATTGCCACCTGCGGAGAGAGTGCCGCCAGCGAGGGTGAGACTGTTGGCCACACCGGTGGCGGCGCTGTTGGCGGCACCGTTGTAATAGAAAGCACCGCCGGTGCCGATGGTGATGGTGGCGAGGTTGCTGTTGATCCTGCTGCCGAGGGCGGTGGCATCGAGGATTTCCAAAGCGCCCGCGTTGATGGTGATCGCCGCAGTGGCGGTGCTGTTGAAGGCGAGATCGGCGGCGGAGGTGAGCGTGACTTTGCCAGCGCCGTTTTTGGTGACATTGGCCTCGCCGGTGAGAGAGCCGAGCGAGAGGACGGAGGCGGCGTCTGCGACGGTCCAGGTCTGGTTTGCGACCATGCGAACGGAAGCGGTGATATTCACCGAAGCAGGACCGCCTGCGGTGATTTTGATGCCATCTGTCGCGACCTGGGGGGCGATGCTGAGGCGGTAGGAGGTGTCTGCGCCGGAGCCGATGGTGACGGAGACGGGTGTGTTTGCGCTGTTTGTGGCGGCTTCGAAGGTGAGCGAGTTGATCTTGAAGCTTTGCTCAAGGGTGGTGGAGACGGCGGCGCTGGTGGGTGCGTCCCATTGGAAGATGACGTCGGTGCCCTGCCCCGGAGTGGAAAGGGCGGCAATGGTGCCGGCTTTGTCCTGAGACCAGTTGCTGACGCTGCCATTCCAGGTGGTGTCTGAGAGCCCTCGCCAGTAGGAGGTGCCGGTGATGAGGGTGCCGGTGGTGATGGAGATGAGGGTGTCCGTCTGATGGATGGTGATGGAGCTGAAGCCACCCGGGGTGAGCCCGAGGATCCAGTCGCTGGCGCCAAGGGGTCCGGTGATGAGGCCGCCGTCTGCGGAGGAGATGAGATTGTAGGTCTGCAGGGGATTGAGACCGGTGTCGCTGAGATTGAGGGTGATCTTGCTGCCAGCGAAGAGCTGAAGAGTGCCGCCTGAGAGGAGGCCGAGGAGGTCGGTGCTGGCGTTGTCTCCTGCGACAAGGCCGTCTCCCACATTCAACCGGAGGGTGGTCATGGTGCCGCCGGCGGACCCAAGGGAGAGAAGGGTGAGGTGATTGAGCTGGCTGCCAGCGCCGTCGAGGAGGTTGAGGGTGGAACCGCTGTCCACCACCACGCTGGTGACTGCTGCGGGAGCGGCGATGCCGCCGGTGATGGCGAGGGTGGATGCGTTTGTGACGCTGAGGCCTGTGGTGCCATTGAGCGATGAGCCGATGGTGAAGGATCCGCCATTTACACTGGTGGTACCGGTGTAGGTGAGGGAGACGCCGTTGGAAATGGTGGCGCTGCCGGCACCTGTCTTGGTGATGGAAAGGGCGCCGCCGCCGCTGTTTTGGATGGCGTAGGTGCCGACACCCCCGCCGTAGATGACCGCCGAGTCGGCGGCACCGAAGGTGAGGGAGGCGGAGGAGGCAGAGGTGTTGTCGATGACGGTGGTGCCGTCGGTGCTGGCGGTGAGGCCGTTGACGGTCTGGGAGGTGCCGTTGAGATCGAAGGTGGCGGTGTCGCCATTGGCGAGCTCGGGGCTGAGCACGAGGCTGCCGAAGCCTACGCCGGATGGGAGGGCATTGTCCGCCCCCATGCGGAGAGTGCCGCGGTCAACATCGACGGTGGCGTTGTTTTGACTGAAATTTGAACCGGTGCCGCCGAGCTGGAGGACGCCATCTCCGGTCTTGGTGAGCTGGATGCCGAACGCGGTGGTGGTGGTGAAGGCGCCGCTGATGATGGTGGTGCCGGAGCCGTCGACGGTCCAGACGCGGTTGGCGTTGAGGGCGTTGGCGGTAATACCGGCAAAGGTCAGCGCCTTGCCGGAGGCGACGTTGTTGTTGAGGCCGGAGTTGTTGGCGGAGTTGAGCAGCTGAAAGGCGCTGGTGGTGGTGAGGCTGTAATCCCCAGCAAAGGCGGTGGTGGTGTTGTTGATGAGACGGACGGCGTTTGCGATGGTGCGGTCTGCACCGTAGGCAAAGAGGGTGCCGTTGCTCCAGTCGAGGGTGCTGGTGCCGAGGGCGCGGTCGTCGCCGATGCCGAGGGAGCCGGCGGTGAAGGTGGTGGTGCCGGAGTAGCTGTTGGCGGAGTTGGTGAGGATCCACATGGCAGAGCTGTCCACCTGAATGCCAAGGGTGCCGCCGAAGTCTGACAACTGACTGGTGATCATGTTGCCGGAGGCGTTGACGCCACGCAGGAGGAGGACCTTGTTGCCGGCGACCATGTCGTTGGCGACGTTGGTGAGGATGAGAGCGCCAACGCCATCGGCGTGGATCTGAGCGCTGCCGGTGGTGGTGTTGAGGCGGATTTTGCGGTCCGAGGTTTCGCCCAGGCCGACATATTCGAGGATGGCAGCGCCGGTGCCGCCGTTGCCGATGGTGATGGCGTTGGAATTCAGGCTGGCGTTGACCTCGGTGCCGACACTGGTGGCGCCGGTGCCGGTGCTGGAGCCGAGAGAGTCAACGACGAGGGTTCCCTGGTTTACATTGGTCTCGCCGCTGTAGGTGTTGGCGCCGCTGAGCACGAGGATGCCGGAGCCGAGCTTGCGTATGCCGGTGCCGGCGTCGCCAGAGATGACGCCACTGATGGTGGCGAAGTCGGCGCCGATGCTGGTGTTGTCATCCACACGGATGGCACGGAGAGCGGAGGCGTAGATCTGGCCGTCGGTGTAGGAGCCAGCGATGCCGCTGGTGTTGGCGGTGTTGGCGCTGATGGTGAAGGTGGTGGCGCTGTTGATGCTGACGATGTAAGCGCCTGATGGAACATTGGTGCCAGTGATGGACTGGCCCACGACAAGGCCGGCGGTGGAGGCCACGGTGACGGTGGAACTGTTTTGCGCGAGGGTATAACTCAAGCCGGGACCGAACCCGGCACCCGAGGCGGTGCCGAGGGAGAAGCCGCTGGCGAGGAGGACGTCGGACTTGGCCACCGGGGTCTGGCCGACGGCGGCGCCAAAGATGAGGCCGTCCCGGTTGTCGAGGAAGCCCGGGGTGCTGCCCCAGACGGGGGTGGAGCCCCAGTCGATGATGAGCTGAGAGCCGCCTGCGGCGAAGCCGCCACGGAAGGCTGCGGTATTGGCGGCAGGGGCGGCGAAGCTCATCTGACCTGCAGCCGTGCCAATGGTGCGGGAAAACGTGCCGGTGGAGGCGAAGATGCCGCCGTTGAAGACGAGGTTGGAAGCCGTGGGGAGGGAGATGCCGTCCTGCGCGTAGAGAACGCCGCCGCGGAGCTCGGTGACGCCGGAATAGCCGTTGGTGGCCTCGAGATACCAGACGCCGGCATCGGCCTTGTAAAGGGAGGTGCGGGCGGCACCGTTGTCGTTGATGATGGGGAAGAAGCGGTTGTCGCCGGAAGAGGCACCGCCAAGAACGAGGCCCTGGGCATTGCCTGTGGCTGCTGAGCCGAAGGCCAGGGCGCCGGTGTTGGTGAAGCTGAGCGTTGCGTTGTTCACGCCATTGGCCTGGATGCGGGCGCCGCCGTCCGCGCCGCCGTTGAAGGTGAAGAGGTGGTCGGTGAAATCATTGGTGGTACCGGCGAAGCTGAGACCGCCGTAGGCCTGGGTGCTGCTGGTGCCGGTGAAGACGAGATTGGCGGCGTCGCTGGTGGCGGCGCCGAAGCCGCTGGCGAAGCCGCCGTCCGCGACATTGTTCACGGTGACGATCCCGGTGGAGCCGATGGTGGTGACGCCGGTGTAAGTGCTGAGGCCGCTCCATGACATGGCTCCGGTGCCGAGCTTGGTGAGGCTGATGACGCCGTTGGTCTGGTCGATGATGCCAAATGAGGCGCCTGTGCCATTGCCGCCGCCAATGGTGAGGGTGACGGCTGCGGCGCTGGTGTTGGTAATGGTGCCGTTGTTGTTGAAGTCATCGATGCCTGTGATGACGTTCACGCCGTTGAGATCGAAGACGGCGCCCTGACGGATGGAGAGAGTGGCGGTGTTGTCGCCAATGCCCAGACGACCGCCTGTGGCAAGACGGACCGTGCCCTCGTTGATCGAGTTGACCCCTTTCTGAGCGTTGAGGCCTGCGATGATGAGCGTGCCGGCACCGACTTTGGTGAAGCCGCCGGTGGAGGTGCTGGTGATGGGGGCATTGAGAGTGAGCGTGCTGGCCGCGCCGTCCACATTGATGACGAGCACGCCCGTGCCGCCAGTGGTGACGCCGGTGCCGGAGATGGCGCCAGAGCCGCCCGTGAGGATGATGCCACCGGAGGCGTTGGTGGCGCCGGCGGTGCGAATGGTGAGGAGGCCGGTCATGGTGAGAATGCGTGATCCATTGATCTTGAGGGAGTCGATGGTGACGGCTGCATTGCTGAAGCTGCCGGTGATTTCATTGCTCCTGGCCGAAGTCAAAGCGGTGGCGCTGGTGGCGAAGTCGGCGTCGCTGGTGTAATCCGGCGCACGCAAGGCGAGCCCGGCACCGGGCACGAAGGCGAAGTCCGAACCGTTGTAGAAGAGCCCGGCATTGGCGATGTTGTTGGTGATGCCGGTGGTGGCGAATGAGACGGTGCTGCTGGCGGAGGGTGTGGCGATGTTGACCGTGGCACCACCACCCACGGTGCCGAGAGAGTCAAAGACGAGAGAGGCCGTGCCACCGCTGCCGGGGGTGAGCCTGATGGTGCCCGAGCCAAGGGTGGGAGTGAGCACGCCGAGGGTCTCGACGTTGTTTGTGCCGGCCTGGCCGACGAACTCCAGGGTGCCGCCGGCATACTGATTGACCTGATTGAAGACAATGGCCGAGGAGTCGGCCAGGATGGTGGAGGCTGCGGCGTTGGCCTTGAGCTTCAAGATGCCATTGGTGATGGTGGTGGTGCCGGTGTAAAGATTGGCCCCTGCGAGAACCCAGGTGCCGGCGTCCACCTTGGTGAGATTGACGAGGCCGCCTGCGGCGTTGTTGGGGATGATGCCGTTGATGGTGTTCTGAGCGATGCTGGAGCCACCGAGGGTGAGTGTCTTGGCATTTGAGGAGGTGCCGCCGGTGGCTGTGAAGTCGGCATTGAAAACAAGGCCGGGACTGGTGCCGGTCTGACTGGCGAGGATGGTGGCGCCGCCGGTGGTGCCCGCGAGATTGATGACCTTGCTGGTGGTCAGACTGGCCTGAGCGACGTTATTGCCGACAACGCTGAGAGTCGCCGCAGTGCCGCTGCTGCCGATGTTGATGGTGCCGGTGTTGTTGTTGATGGCGCGCCAGTCGCTGACGGCCAGCGTGCCGCCGCTGATGCTGACGGTGCCGTCGAGGGTCGAGGCGGTGCCGGTGATGGTGAGGGTGCCGGAACCGGATTTGACGAGGTTGTGGGAAAAATCAGCGGAGGCACCGATGATGTTTCCATTGATGAGCGTGTTGCCGTTGCCGCTGAGAGTGATGGTCCTGTTGCCGGTGTTTTCGGTGTTGCTCCAGAAGTTTCCGGTGAAGGTGAGCAGGGCGCCGCCCTGGAGATTGTTCGCCATGGTGGTGTCTCCGTTGCCGCCGTTGACCGGAGAGGTGGTGAAGCTCATGCCGTAGCCGTTGCGGCTGTTGAAGGTCAGGGTGATGCCGTCTTCATAAGACAGATTGCCGAAGGCGACGGTCTGATCTTTGACGGAGCTGTTTGGAGTGTGGTCAGCGTAGATGGTGCTGGCGGCGCGGAAATAGACATTGGCGTTCGACCCATTGGAGACCTTGACCTCCGGGGCGTCCATGAGCACAGCGAGGATGCCGCCGTTCAAGTCGAGCACGGCGCTGGTGGTGCCTGCGGTGCGGCTGCCGAGGACATTGGGCGAGTCGATGCGGACCACACTCTGACCGCTGGCGGCGCTGCCGCTGACGCGGATGGTGCCGGAAAAGCCGGAGGAGTCCGAAGGATTGAGGAACAAGGTGCCGCCACCGCTGCCCTCGAGCGTTCCGGAGCCCGTCAACACGCCGGTGACGCTGTAAAAGCTTGCGCCTGCCTGATTGGTGCCGCCCAGGGTGCTGATGGTCGTGGCCGCCGTGCCGAGCACGTTCAGCGTGCCGGTGAAGGAGAGCGTGCCGTCTGCCGAGATGATGCGGGTGCTGAGATTGGTGGCGACATACGGTGCGCCCATGGTGACGGTGCCGGAGAGGGTGTTGTTGCCAGTGCTGATCAAGGCGCCGCTGCGATCAGCAATGGGTCCCTGCCCCTGGAGCAGCAGATCCCGGGAGATGGTGATGCCACCACCGGAGCCGTCGAGCACCAAAGAACCGCCACCGAAGCCACGCAGGTTGGTGGAGGCGATGACGGGATTGAAGCCGGTCACCACAATGGCCGAGGAGTCGCTGCCGAGGGCCCCTTGGTCGGTGATGATGATGGAGCCATTGGCGATGGTGGTGGTGCCTGTGTAGAAGCTGGAGGTGTTGATGAGGCGGATGGTGCCTCCTCCAAGCATGGTGAGGCCTGAGGATCCTAAAATCAGATTGTCGATCGTGGCGGTAACCCCCAAGGCTGCCCGCAGAGAGGGCGAGGCTCCGGCGAGAGTGAAGTAGCCGCCGGTGAGTGCGAAACCGCTGCGAAGAAAGGAGAGCTGACCTACGGTGATGCCAGGGCTGAGCGTGACGGTGCTGAGGGTGGGCAGCACGGAAAAAGGCGCGCTGAAGATGGCGATGTCCGAGCTGGTATTGGGCCAAAGGCTGAGCGACGAGCCATTCCACCAGTTTGAGGTTGTGAGATCCCATGAACCGGTGCCGCCGAGGCCGGTACCATCGACATTGTTGCCAGAAGTGCTGGCATCTGCGTCCCAGTAGAAGGTGGCCGCTCTCGCAGACCCCAACTGACAGGTGAGCAGAATGGAAACGATGAACCGCTTCCATGAGGGAACACTGAACAGCTTACGAGAGACCTTCATGAACGTGTGGAAACAGTTGGGGTGCGGAGCCATGAGGGCGGCAGAATGCATCGTCCAATGGATGAGATGGGTTGAGCTAGAATGATCAGTTTGAATGAACTGCATTCTTTGGAACAAGACCAATTTGAGCCTTAGACCGAGACTTGGCCTATCTCTTAGCTCTCAGGAATTTTATCTTTATCCATAAACTTCCCATTTCTTTATCTGACATGGCTCGCGTCAGCAGCAGGCGGCTTCTTTCAAGAAATTGAAGTCCGCTCATCGGCATGCGGAGAGTGTTTTTTTGAGCCATTTTTCAGAGGCCCTGCCTCAGCTCTGAAGCGTCGGCCCAGCCCCTTTTGGGCTGGTGCTGGGCGGTGCGTTGGAGGCGGCCAGGGAAAGGAGCTGCTCTCAATAGTTCGTGGTATGATACCACGCACAGCTGAAAACGGGTCTCATGGGTGAAAGCCAGCATTCCATGCGGCCAGCCAGCGCTCCGGAGGAGTGGGATCGTCCCGATCCCACACGTTCCGCATCGCCCTGCGCCCTCGCAGATCCACGAACACGCTGCAGGTGGGGGGATCAAGATGATCCCCCTCCGTCGGCTCGTGCCTCCACCTTCAGACCCTTTTTCAACGCATCGTGGTGTGATACCCAAATCAGCGGAAAACGAGTCTGAACAGTCGCGCAAATCGATTCAGGGAGGCCCGCAGGGTGCAGATGATCTCGCAGCCTCTCCCGCGCTCCTTCAGAGCGCGTCCTTGAGCGAGAATGTTGCGGATCCAACACCCAGGGCTGACTCCTGCGGACCTTTGGCCCGCAGCGCTGGGCCTTGGCGAGCCTGACTGCCCCATTCTCTTCAGACCCGGTTTCAACTATTCATGCTCTGATTCACAGGTGGGATCTTCTTGATCCGCAGTCTGGGAGGATGGGAACGCTGGATGATGGAAGGGCGTGCGGCTTCAGCGAGATGAGCGCCGACGGCGAAGCATAAGGCCGACAAGACCGAGCAGGAGGAAGAGTGCGCGTGAGGGCTCTGGCACGACGACGATGAGGCCATAGGTGGTGAAGGCTGTGGTGTCCCAAGACATGCCGGATGCCGAGAGGTCCGGGAGGCTGAAGTCGGTGCTGGCATTGAAGCTGCCGCTGTAGGAAGTCCAGTCGATGAGGTTGAACACGTCTCCAAGCTGAGGTCCGTGTGCGGTGTAGCCATTGTCGAGAATGGTGATGGTCCCGGCTCCTGTGCCGAGAGAGAGGGAGCCTGCGCCCAGATTGATGAAATCATGATTGCCAGGAGTGGCACTGTTCCACACGGCCAGGCTGGAACTGCCGATGCCCTGAAGATAGGCAAGAGCGGTGGTCGCGGTGCCGCCAAGGCCGTCGTGAAAAGCCCCGTCATAGAAAACGCCGGAGGCCTGCGTGGTGGGAGCGGAGATGCTGAGCTCGATCCTGGCGCCGTCACTGACGGTCAGAGTGCTGGTGACGGCGGTGAAGGTGAGGGTCTGATTGCTCGTGGCTGTGTCGCCCATGCCAGGAGCAAGAACGGCACCGCTGCTGATCACGGTGGCGCCGGCAATGGTGCCGGAGCCTGAGAGCCTGCTGCCGGTGTTGGTGACGGTGACGCTGCCAGTGCCGGTGCCGGAACCGGAAGTGTTGTCGATCTGGAGTGTGCCGCCGGAGACTGTGGTGCCGCCGGAGTAGGTGCTGGCACCGCTGAGGATCTGTGTGCCCGCACCTGTCTTGGTGACTGTGCCGCTGCCGCTGATGATGCCGCCGTAAGAGAGGCTGCCAAAGCGGTTGTAGACCAGGGCAGCGTTGTTGACGATGCTGAGGCTGCTGGTGATCGTGCCGTCGTTGCCGCTGGTGCCGTCTCCCAGCTGCAAGGTGCCTGCGCTGATGGTGGTGGTGCCTGAATAGGAGTTGCTGCCCGTGAGGGTCATGGTGCCGGTGCCCTGCTTGGTCAATCCGCCGGAGACGCCGCTGAGGGTCCCTCTGAAGGTGGTGCTGGCATTGTCGGCACCGGTGTTGAGAGTCTTTGCCCCAAGGGTGACGCTGGAATCAGCCCCCCCTGAGAGAGATGCGATGGTGGCGGAGGCGGGGGTGACGCCGCTGATGTCGAAGACGGAGCCGGAGCCGGTCACGGTGACGGCTGTGGAAGCCGCGGTGCCTGAGGCACTGAGGGCCAGGGTGCCGGAGGAGATGGTGGTCGATCCCGAGTAGGTGTTGACGCCCGTCAGAGTCAGGGACCCGCCGCTGATGACGAGGCTCACCTTTCGTGTGCCGCTGCCAACGGCGTTCTGAATGACGCCTGCATAAAGCTGGGCGGCGCCTGTGATGGTCAAGGTGGAGTCGGATGTGGTGGAGCTGTTCCCAATGGTGGCCGTGCTTGATCCGCCTTTGACGATGCCGACCAGGGACTGATTGAAGCCTGCGAGATCGAACGTGCCCGCGGACACGGAGCCGATGGTGAGGGTGGCGGTGGTGGCAATGCCGTTATTGGCGCCGATGGCGGTGGTGTCCTGGTTGTTGACGAGACTGGTGTAGCCCGTACCGCCTCCGGAGAACACCACGGTGCCGAGGCGAGCGGTGACGGCGACCGAAGAGGTGATGACGCCCGTCACATTCAACACGGTGCCGGCGGTGGGCGCGGCGAAATGGCCGCCGGCCGCGGCGGCGGCGCTGATGGTGATGGGGCCGGAAACGGTGGCCGTTCCGGCGGCGGTCCCCGCCTCAATGATGCCTCTGCCGGAGGCGCTGTTGTTGGCGCCGATGGTGATGGCGTTGGAGAAGGTGAGGCCGGTGCCAACCACGAGGCGCACGCCGGAAGTGGCGAAGGTGACAGCGCCGCTGCTGAGGGCGCCGGCGTTGTCGATCTGGATGATGCCATTGCTGATGGTGGTGCCGCCGGTGAAAGTGCTGGCGGTGCTGAGGGTGAGAGTGCCGGTGCCGGTTTTGATGAGCGCGAGGACCGCGCTGCCGCCGGTGTTTTGAAGCACGCCGCCGAAGGTGCTGGAGGCGTTGTTGGCACCGACGGTGAGTGTGCTGGTGGTACCGGCGGCGAGATTGTCCACGGTGCCGGTGCCACTGAGGCCGTTCACGGTGTCGCTGAATCCGTTCATGTTCAGCAGGCCGTTGGTGGTGACGAAACTGCCTTTGCCGGAACCGTCCGGGAGGACGTTGCTCGCGCCGAGCTGGATGGTGCCGCCGCCCACGGCGAAGGTGGTGTCGCCGGCGTAGGCGTTGGTGCCGTCGAGGATGAGAATGCCGGCGGTGGATTTGACCAAGGCGCCGCCCGCATTGAAGTCGGCGAGGTTTTTGAGCGTGCCCTGCTGGAGATTGAAGGTGGTCACGAGATTGCCGGAGGCGCCGATGGTGCCGCCGGTCATGTCGAGGACACCGCCATTGAGGGTGAGGGTGGAGGTTTCCGTGCCGGTGCCGTTGGTGGCGGCGATGTTGCCGTCCACGGTGAGGGTACCGCCGTTGATGATGATGGAATTGCTCACGGCATTGAGCGCATTGGCGGTGGTGTTGCCCATGGTGAGGTTGCCGGTGATGCGGAGGGTGCCGCTGTTGAGATTGATGGTGGCGATGCCCAAGGTGGCGATGGTGGCCGCGGCGGTGGCCGAATTGACGGCCATGTTCAGAGTGCCAATGGTGGTGGTGGAACCATTGATGTTCATGACGGCGGAGGTGCCGCCCAGGGCGGAGGTGCCGCTGAGGGTGCTGACGCCCATGTTGAGGGTGGTGATGTTCACCGTGCCGGTGCCGGCAATGTTGAGCGTGGCCTGTGTGCCGCTGGTGGCGGTGGCACCGCTGACGCTGAGAGAGCCCATGCTCAGAGTGGTCACTGTGACGGTGCCCTGACCGCTGATGTCGAGGGTGGAGACGGCGCTGCCGGAGGAGTTTGCGGTGGAGGCGGAGTTGGTGCTCATGTTCACGGTCGTGAACGTGGCGGTGGTGCCGGCGGTGGTGCCGCCAATGGTGAGAGAGCCGGTGACGTTTCCAGTGGTGAGGCTGGAGCCGCCACGGCTGGCGAGAGTGACCGTGGTGGCGGCGAGGGTGCCGGTGTCGAAGGTGAATGTGGAGGTGGCGCTCTGGGTGGTGGCGGTGGCGGTGGGCGCACGCGAGGCGATGGTGAGCGTGCTGGCGAGGATGTCCACGCTGTTGCCAGCAAAGAGGGCGGATGCGGTGAGGGCGGTGTTGGTGCTGCCGGTGGTGTTGATCAAATTGATGGTGGTGGCGCCGGTGCCATTGACGGCACGCAGCTTCAAAGTGCCCGAGCCCACGGCGAAATTGACCACCCCGCTGCCGCGGGCGGAGGTGGTGCTGGTGGAGACGCCGCCGATGTTCAGGACGTCTGCGTTGAGAGTGGTGACGCCGGTACCGAGCGTCAAGGTGGAGGTGCCGGCGTGAGCGGTGGAAGCGCCCACATCCACGACGGAGGCGGTGATGGTGCTGGCGGGGGCGAGCAGGATTTTGACGGTGTCCGAGACGGTGCCTGAGTCCGCGCTGCCGAGACGGAAGGCACCACCGCCGAGATTGGCGAGGAAAGTGCCGAGACCTGTCATGTCCAGGGTGGTGGTGCTGGCGACGGTGCTGCCGCCGCCGACGCGGAACGTGGCTCCCGAGGAGGAGGCGTCCCAGGTGCCGACGCCCGCGGATGAACCGGTGACGTTCAGAATGGAGGTGGTGGTGCCCGAGGTGGTGGAGGCGCCGACGAACACGTCGTTGCCGGTGTAGAGGGTCATGCCCGAGCCGATCCTGATGATGCTGGCGGAGGAGGAATTGCTCTGTGCGATCAAGCCGCCGCCAAAGCTGGCGCTGACGGCGGTGAGGTCCAAAGTGCCGACGGTGGTGATGGCGCTGGAGGTGCCGAACACGAGGGTGTTGGTGACTGCAGCGAGGTTTTGCTGCGTGTCAAAAACCAAGGTACCCTGGTTGATGACGGTGCTGCCGCTGTAAGTGTTGAGTCCGGACAGACGCAGGGTGCCGGCACCGGATTTGGTGATGCCAAAGCCGGCACCGCCGTCATCGATGACACCTGCGAGGGTGAGAGTTTTTGAGGTCACTCCGATGGTGGAAGAGCTGAGCAGGGTGACGGCTCCGGTGCCGGTGCTGAGGTCGTTGGAGCCGATGAAGGTGAAGCTGCCGTTCAAGTTCAGCGGATTGTTGTTCAGGGTCAGCGCTGCGCCGAAGGTGTTGTCAAACGAGCCGCCGCTGAGGGTGAAGGCCTGGCTGCCAATGGCGCCGGACTGGCCGATGTTGAGCGTGCCCGCGGTGAGACTGACACCGCTGCTGATGGTGTTTGCGCCGCCCAAGGTCAGGGTGCCGCCAGTGACGTCCACCGAGCCGGTGATGGAGCTGCTGCCACTGATGGTGGCGGTGCCGGAGGAGATGCTGAAGCCGCCGCCAATGGTGTTTGTGGCTCCGCCAAAGGTCGCGGTGCCGGCTGTGACCGAAAGGCTGCCGCCGATGGTGATGCCGCCGCTCAAAACGAGCGTCCCAGCGCCGGACTTGGTGAGCGAGCGAGTGTTTCCTGCATCGCTGATGGAACCGCCGGCAGTGAGCGTGCTGGCGCTGGTGGTGACGGTGGTGTTGGCAGCAAGCGTGACAGCGCCGGAGCCGAGATTGAGGGCATTGGCTCCGGCAAAGGTGAAGCTGCCATTCCAGACCATGGCGTTGGCGGCGGCCGCCAGGCTGACCGTGGAGCCTGAGGTGTTGTTGAGAGTGGTGAGCGCACCGATGGTGAAGGTGCCGGTGCCGAGGGCGCTGTTTGCATTGATGTTGAGCGTGCCGCCGGAGAGGGTGAAGCCGCCGGCGCCGGTGTTGCCAGTGCTGCTGAGGGTGAGGACTCCGGAGCCGGACTTGTTGATGAGGGCATCGATGGACACCGTGCCGCTGACGAGAAGGGAGGCACCTGTGCCATCCACGTTCCATGTCTGAGAGGTCACATTGGAACTGGAGGCAACCACAGGCGCACTGATGGTGATGGCGCCTGCATTGGCAGCGACGAGAATGCCGCCGGAGGTGCTGCTGGGAGCGAGGGTGAGGGTTCCTGTGGTTCCCTGATTGATCGTGACCGCAGTGACGCCCGAGGGGGAGGCGATGAACTGCAGGCCATCGATGGTGTAGCTGCCGTCCAGGGTGGTGGTGATGGCGGGACCGGTGGCATTGGTGGCGCTGAAGATAACGGTGTCTGTGGTGGTCGGGACGGTGGCGTAGTTGATGGTGCCGGCGGCGTTGGTGGCCCAGTTGGTCAAGGGGCCGGCATTGATGGTGGCCCAGGAAGTGGTGGGCTGGCTGCCTGTCCAGTAAACGGGGACGTAGGACACGACGTCGAGAGTGACGAGGGTCGCGCTGGTGTTGAGGGTGTAATTGAACCCGACCGGCGCGGTGCCGAGGGCAAAGGTGGCCTGATCGAGCCCGCCTGCGGCCGAGATGAGACTGTAGGTGCCGCTTCCAAAGCCGGAGAGGCTGAAGAAGTCGAGGGTGATGGTACCGCTGACCACGGCGGCGACTGAGCTGATGATCTGATCGCTGGTGCCGGAGGCTCCCAGCTCGAAACCAAGGCGTGCGCCGCCAACGGCCTGAAGGGCGCCGGAGGTGAGGGCGAGGGCCTGGGTGCTGCCGTTTTGGAAGCTCATCACGCCGGTGGAAGCGACGGAGAGCGCACTGATGCCGCCGGTGCCAAAACCGGCCTGCAAGGTGCCGTCATTCACGAAGACGGCACTGGCGCCGCTGTTCCAGCCGTTGGTGCCGGAGATGATGACGGTGCCGGCGCCGGTTTTGATGAGATTGCCGGTGCTGGAGCTGCTGATGCCGCCGGAGAAGGTGAGAACTCCGGTGGCGCTGGCGGTCTCAACGGTGCCGCCGGAGGAGCCGAGGGTGAGCACACGCGCGGTGGTGAGGTCCGTGGAACCGGACCCGGAATAGCTGAGGGTGCCGCCATTGATGCCGATGGTGTTGGTGGCGGAGGCATTTCCCAGACTGGCGCTGGTGGCGAAGGAGAGCCTGCCGCCATTGACATTGACGGCGCCGCTGAAGGTGCTGGCGGAATTGAGCGTGACAGTGTCCGCCGTGGTCTTGGTGAGGCCCACGCTGCCGGAGAGGATGGCGCTGACGGTGCCATTGCGCAGATCAAAATTTGAGGTGGAGGTGAGCACGCCGGTGGTGCCGGTGATGAGGCCGCCCTGAAGGGAGACGGTGCCGACGGTGTTGGAAAAAGTCGAGAGGTCGAACGTGCCGCCATTCACCGTCACGTTTCCTGTGGCGAGGAGGGTGTTGCCGGCCCCCAGAGCGAGTGTGCCTGCAGTGACGGTGGTGCCGCCGGCATAGGTGTTGGCACCGGAGAGCGTGAGCGTGCCGGCTCCGATCTTGGTCAAGCCGCCGGAGGTGTTGGCCGTGGCGAGCGCGCCGAGGGTGACGGACGCGCCTGTGCCGCCACCGCCAGTGAGCGTGACTGTGGGTGTGGTGCCGCTGACATAGGTGCCCGGCGAGGTGATGACGATGCCGGTGACGACTCCGCCACTGATGAGGGCGTAGCCTGCGGCGGGAGTGCCGCCGGCCACCAGACCTGCGCTGCTGAAGACAACTGCGGGTGCGCCGATGTAGCCGGTGCCGCCGACGACGGTCATGTCTGCCTGAGTGACCCCGACGCCGGTGGCGGCGGTGAGGGGCTGATTGAGGGAGCTGTTGAAGCCGTTGGTGTCAAAGACCAGGCCGCCATTGAAGGAGGGAGCGCCGGAGATGGCGTGGTTGTCAACAGAACCGAAGAGAGTGGAGGTGTAGGTGATGCCGGCATTTGAGACCGGCACCCAGTTGGAGATCGCGGCGGTGGTTTTCAAGGTGCCGCCGGCGAAATTGAGGTAGGCATTGTTGGCACCTGTGGGATTGACGCTGGAGGAGATGGCCACGCCGACGCTGAGCGTGCCGGCGGCCAGATTGACGAAGCCGGAGTTGCCACTGTCATTGGTGGTGCTGTTGCCAAAGCGCACAGGCTGCGCGCCGGTGATGACACTGCCGCCCGCGACATTTAGAACGCCGTAGGTGCCGCCGACGGTGGTGCTGTCCATGAACAAGGCGAACGGGTTGGTGGAGCCGGTGTGGTCGATGACGCCGGTGTCGGCGACGGTGATCTGTCCGAGGCTGTAGCCATTGATGAACCATTCGGCATTGGTGTGGTCGAGAAAACCGGTGCCGCCGACAAAGACGACGCCTGCGGAGGAGGTGGCGGGGTTCAAAGCGCTGCCGAGATTGGGGGCGCCGTTGACGTCGAAGCGGTTGCCTGCCCTGAAGACGCCGCCGGTGAGATTGAAGTAACCGTAGGAGCCCGCCGCCCTGGCAACATACTGAGCATTGCCGATGCCGGGCGCGATGGTGACGGTGCCACCGGTCTGATTGTAAACGGCGGCGCATCCGGCGAAGTTGCCGCCGGTGATGGCAAAGAGGGTCATGTCGCCGCTGACATTCACAACGGTGCTGTTTGCCGTGGCGCCGTAAGCGAGCGTGGGGGTGGTGGTGTTGCCGATGAGGGAGCCGGTGATGTTGAGGACGCCGTTGTTGACGGTGGTGTTGCCGGCATAGGTATTGGCGCCGCTGAGGGTGAGGGTGCCGGTGCCGTTTTTGACAAGGGCCAGGTTGGCAACGCCTCCATTTTGCAGGACGCCTGCGAAGGTGGTGGAGGAGTTGTCTCCGCCCACGGTGAGGGTGGCGGCAGTGGCCGGGCTGCCGTTTTCAACGATGGCACCCGCAGCCCCCGAGAGGGAAGCAACGGTGTTGCTGAAGCCATTGAGCTGGATCCTGCCTGCGGCTCCGACGACCACAGCAGAGTTTGCGCTGAAGGCGGTGGCGGAACCGGCGCGCAGGGTGCCGCCTGTGATGGTGGTGATGCCGTTGTAGGTGGAGGCATTGGCGGTGGTGAGCTGCAGGGTGCCGTCACCGAGCTTGGTGAGACTGAAACCATTGCCGGTGACACCGCCGGAGACATTGAGGACTGTCGCCGCGTCTGCGACGGTCCAGCTCTGGGAGGCGGCGAGAATGACGGGAGCCGAGATGGTGACAGCGGCGGGAGCGCCGGCCTGAAGAGTGATGCCACTGGCGGAAGACGTGGGTGTCAATGTGAGCGAGCCACCGGTGCCCGGGGCGATGGTGATCGCAGTCAAGGGCCCGGAGCCGACATTGCTGCTGAAGGTGAGGTCTTTGACATTGAAAGCTCCATCCAGCGTGGTGCTGAGGGAGGTGCTGCTGAGGCCATTGGCGCTGAAGATCACGCTGCTGTTCACCCCAGGAGTGCCCAGGACGTTTGACGTGCCTGCAAGATCGGAGGTGAAGTTTGAGGAGGCGCCGCTGAATGCGGTCCAGCTGCCGCTGACGGCACCTTTCCAGTAGAAGTCTCCGGTGGAAGCCGTGGCCGTGAGCTGGACGAGGCTGTCTGTGCTGGAGAGGGAGAAAGTGTAGCCCGCCATCTGGGAGGAAGCGGAGCTGAGGGCGTAAGTGGCGCCGCTCAGGCCGCTGGTGGCTGAGAGCAAGGTGTAAACACCGGGGCCGAAACCACCGAGCCCGGTGAGCCTGAAGTTTACCGCATTGGCGGCGGTGGCAGCGCCGGTGAGAGAGAGGGAGTCGTAGTTGCTCGTGGAGCCGAGATCCATGCCCAGAGTGGCGGCTCCGGTGCCAGCGCCGAGGTTCAGGCTGGTGAGGTGCAGTGTCTGGCCCACGGTGTTGAAGGTGTTGAATGTGGCACCGGCGGCGACGCTGAGACTGGCCAAAGCGGGAGCGGTGGCGGCGGAGCCGGTGATGTTCAATGTACCGGCACTGACGGTTGCGGAGCCGAAGTTCAAACTGGCCGAGCTCAGGGTCAGTGCGGAGGTGGCGCTGTTCTGGATCACAGCAGCCACGTTGGCGCCGATGTCCGCACTGATGGTGGTGGCGGCGGTAGCGGTGCCCGAGTTGGTGATGGTGCCGATGTTGTTGAGGGCGTTGGTGCCCAGGGTGATGCCGCCCGTGGTGCCGGTGTTGCTGATGACCACATTGCCGGTGCCGGTGATGCCGCCATTGAGCTGGGCGCTGCCGGTGGTCGAAGTCTTGCCGATGACGAGGTCATGGCTGTTCAGGGTGACGGAGCCGTTCCAGATCACACTGGCGGTGCCGGTGCCGAGGATCATGGTGGCAATGCCGGTGTTGCCGGAGGCGACGGTGACGGGCTGCAGGTAGGTGAGCGAATTGGTCACCTGCAGGGTGGCATTGGACGCACCCGAGGAATCGCCGATGGTGATCCCATTGGCGCTGCCGCCGAAGGTGCTGGCATTGTTGCCGCCGATGACGGTGCCCGCCTTGATGAGGAGGCCGGAGGTCCACAGATTGGCGACTGCGCCGAGCGTGAGGCTGGAGGTGAGGCTGTTTTGGATGACGCCGGTGACATTGGCGCCGATGACGGAGCTGATGGTGGTGGTGGCGGTAGCGGTGCCCGAGTTGGTGATGGTGCCGGTGTTGTTGAGGGTGTTGGTGCCCAGGGTGATGCCGCCCGTGGTGCCGGTGTTGCTGATGACCACACTGCCGGTGCCCGTGATGCCGCCATTGAGCTGGGCGCTGCCGGTGGTCGAAGTCTTGCCGATGACGAGGTCATGGCTGTTCAGGGTGACGGAGCCGTTCCAGATCACACTGGCGGTGCCGGTGCCGAGGATCATGGTGGCAATGCCGGTGTTGCCGGAGGCGACGGTGACCGGCTGCAGGTAGGTGAGCGCAGCGGTCACCTGCAGGGTGGCATTCGAGGCGCCTGAGGAATCACCGATGGTGATGGTGTTTGAGCTGTCACCAAAGGTGCTGGCATTGCTGCCACCGATGACGGTGCCCGCCTTGATGACGAGGCCGGAGGTCCACAGATTGGCGACGCCCCCCAGGGTGAGGCTGGAAGTGAGGCTGTTCTGGATGACGCCGGTCACGTTGGAGCCGATGACGGAACTGATGGTGGTGGTGCCGGTGGCCAGGCCGCTGTTGGTGATGGTGCCGGTGTTGTTGATGGTGGTGCCGGACAGGGTGATGGTGCCGGTGGTGGCATTGTTGCTGATGATGACATTTCCGGAACCGGTGATGCCGCCGGTGATGGAGGATGCGCCCGAGGTGCCTTCCTTGGCGATGATGAGATCTTTGTTCAAAGTGATGCCGCCGCTGAGAACCGGAGCGCCCGTGGTGGTGCCGAGGAAGATCGTGGCGGTGCCGGTGCTGCCGGCCGCGACCACGATGGGGTTGGCGTAACCGGAGGCGGTATTGAAGAAGGTGACGCTGGCATCTGCACTGCCGGAGGTGTCTCCGAGAGTGATCACGTTGGTGCTGGCACCGAAGGTATTGGAATTGTTGCCGCCGATGACGGAACCGGCCTTGATGGTGATGCCGCCGGTGAAGGTGCTGGCGGTGGCTCCCAGGGTCAAAGTGCCGAGGCCAGCTTTGACGATGGCGATGTTGTTTTCATTGGCCCCTGCCCCGCCGATCAAACCTGCATAGGTGGTGTTGGTGTTTTGACTGATGGTGAGAGTCGAGACCGTGCTGTTTCCGCCGACGAGGGAAGCCCCGGCAACGGCGCTCAAGTCGGTGATTGCCTGATCCGCCACGGTCGTGCCTCCCAACTGCAAGACCCCGGTGCTGCCCAAGCTGAGGCCGGCTGTGGTGGGCAGACGGTTGGCACCGCCGTCGAGGATCAAACGGCCGGCGCTGATGGTGGAGGCTCCTGTGAAGGTGGAGACGGCGTTGAGGGTGAGGGAGCCGGCGCCGATCTTGGTGAGGCCGCCGACGCCGCTGTTACCGATGGCGCTGGCGAAAGAGATATTGTTGCCATTGGTGTCAAACGTCACCCCACCGGAACCCACGGTGATGGTTTTTGAGGAGGGGTCGTAAACTCCGGAGAACTGGAGGCCGCCGCCGAAGAAGTTCAAGCTGCCGGTGCCGAGCTTGCCGAGTGCGTCCGCCTGGACGAGGCCGAGATTGACATAGAGATCGGTGAAGGTGTTTCCGGCGCTGCCTAGCACGAGCGTGCCTGCGCCTGACTTCACGAGGGCTGCGGTGGTGGTGAGGGCTGAGTTCAATGTGAGCGACCCCGAGGCATTGGTGACGTAGGCGTAGTAGGGCGTGCCGCCGGTGGTGAGGGCGGTGAAGCCGCCGATGACGTTGGCCACCGCATTGGCGGAAAGGATGGCGCCGCTGGTGATCTGCAGACCACGGGAAGGCCCGGTGAGGGTGATGCCCGAGGCTGCGTCCACGAGCAAAGAATTGATGACGGTGGCCGAGCCGGCGAGCGTCGCGCCGGTGGTAAAACGGACATTGTTTGTGGTGACGCTGGCGAGCGCATTGAAGCCGGCGGCTTCCTGGACGTACTCCGTGGCGATGTTGAGAGTGCGCAGCCCGAGGGTGCCATCGACGAATGTGACGAAGGAGTTGCCGACATTGGTGGCGGCCACGGGTGCGGCGGCGGTGCTTTCACCGATGAAGAAGGGGTAGATGCTGAAGTTGGTCTGACCCGTGACTGCACCGGCGAGACCTCCGCCGATGGAGCCGCCGGGATCCACACTGAAAACGATCCTGCCGCCCTGGGTGGCCACGGTGTCGAAGCTGCGGGCAAGGAGGAGGGCGGTGGAGAAATTGTTGCGAACCAGAGGTGCGGCGTCGTTGAATCTCAGGCCTCCGATGCGGGAGGCGGCGGTGCCGTCTGCGGTGATGGTGTTCTGCCCGGCGTTGAGGGTCAGAACGCCCACGGTTTCGAGAGAGGTCGAGGTGCCGCCGTTGCGCGAGGCATAAAGGCCGAGGCCGCCTGCGGTGTTGCTCATTGTCACAGGGGTGGCGTCGGGAATACGGTTGATGCCGGAAGTCTGGTCATTGTTCAACTGCACCGAACTGCCAGTGCCACTGATCACGATGGCGTTGAGTGCGGTCCCGAACTGAGTGACGTTGCCGTTCATGAGCCAGATGCCCTGGTTGATCTGGAGGGTGCCGACAAAGCCGCTGCCTCCGTTGGCGGAGTAGGTCAGCGTGGATGCACCGGATTTTATGAGGGTGGTGGTGGCATCGCCCGAAAATAGCCCCGCATAGGTGGCGGCCGTCGTTTGATTGATGATCAGAGTGCTGCCCGCGCCAAGCGCCACCGTGGAACCGCCGTGGGAGCCGGTATTGCCACCGGTGAGGCTGCCGACGATTTCAGTGGTGCCGCCTGCCAGGCTGAAGACGACAGCGGAGCCCACGGCTCCAAGCGTCAGAGCCTGGCTGTCTCCGACAGCAAAGCCGCCGGAGGCGATGACGGTGCCGCCCAGGACGCTGAAAGCGCCGGTGGCATTGTTATACCCACTGAGAGCCAAGGTGCCTGCACCGCCCTTGGTGATGAGAGTGGCGCCGGTGATGGCCGATGAAACGGAGAGAGACTGGGAGAGGCTGTCCGTGGTGAAGATCAACTCGTTCCCGATGTTGCCGGCAAGGCGGCCGCCGCTGATGGTGGTGACGCCGGCGCCGGAAGTCTGGAGAATGCCGCCGCTGTCGATGCGCAGCAGACCACCTGCGGTGATGACGACATTGGAGGCGCCGGAGGAATTGAAGCGCAGGCTCGTGATGCCCGTCTCTGTGTCGAGTGTGCCGGTGAAACCTGCCGAATCCGAAATGTTCTGCCCGGCCGACCAGCCGGTGACCACGTCCTGAAGGGTGGAGGTGGCAGCGATGATGTTGCCGCCGGACACCGTGCCAAAGGAAGTGACGCCGCCGCTTGTCACGGTGAGCCAGCCGCCGCCGGTGCCGACCAGGCCGGTGGTGGCGTCGTTGGTGGTGGAGGTGAGCACTCCATTGGAGGAGCTCTGGACACCGGAGGCGAGATTGATGCGCAGCAGGCCCGCGCCGGCTGCACGGGTGAGAGCGCCGAGATTGAGCACCAGGCTCTGGCCTGCACCGGGATTGAGAGTGATGCCGGACTGCGCGCCTGCGGCAAAGGTGGTGCTGGCGACCACCTGTGAGGTGGCGGCAGAAGCATTGCCATTGAGGACGAGGCTGCCGCCCAGGAGTGAAAGCGCCCCGGTAGTGCTGATTTTGGCGGTGTTGGAAGCTGTGTAGTCCAGGAGGAGGATGCCGCTGTTGAGCGTGGTGGTGCCTGTGAGACCCGAGTTGTCGCCGGTGAGCGTGAGCATTCCGCCCGCGCTGGTGCTCTGCACGACGAGCCCGGAGAAGGTGTTGTCATCGGCGAGCAGCAGATTACCGGCTCCCGATTTGGTGAGTGCGAAGGCCCCGGTGATGGGAACAAAGACCGAAAGCTCATACCCACCGACGGCCGCCACATTGGTGCTGTCTCCGACGGAGAATGTGCGTGCGGCGCTGAGGGTGATATTGCCCGTGCCGGTGCCCGTGATGACGGCGGCCTGGGGATTGCCGGTGCTCGTGTAGGTGACATTCCCGCCGAGGGTGAGGGTGGCGGTGGTGACATCGACAGTGCCCTGGGCAGCGGAGGTGGTGCTGGTGCCGCCAAAGGTGATGGCAGCGGAGGTGAAATTGTAGCCATTCAAATCCAGCAGAGCCGGCAGAGCAGCAGCACCGATGGCCAGGGTGACCGTGCCAGTGGAATTCAAGGCCTGAGCGACGCCAAAGCGCAGCGTGCCTGCGGCGATGTTTGTGCCGCCCGTCCAGCTGTTGGTGCCAGAAAGGGTCAGAATGCCGGTGCCCTGCTTGGTCAGAACGTTGGCAAGCGCCCCGGTGAACGCCACGCCACCGACCGAGCCCGAGGTGGCAAAGGTGCCGGAGAAAGTTGTCGAGGTGTTGTCACCGCCGACGGCGAGGGTTTTGACGGTGGTGGACGAATTGAAGATGGTGCCGGAGCCGGAGATGGAACCGACGGTCTCGGTCTGGCTGGCGGCCGTGGCGTTGATGTCGAGGCTGCCGGAGGCGCCGAGGATGACCGGACTCAGGTCAGGAATGCCCCCCGTGGAGGAGGTGATGCCGATCTGGAAAACGCCACCGTTGATGGTGGTGGGCCCCGTGTAAGTGGGGAGAGCCGAAAGCGCGAGTGTGCCAGCGCCTGTTTTGACCAGGCCCCCTGCCCCAGAGACAACACCGTTGAGCGTGAGAATGGTGCCGGTCTGAGAGACATCGATCGTGGCGTTGCCGCCCTGGAGGGTGTAGGTGTGCGCACCCGCTGTCGTGGCAGCGCCGCTGATGGTGCCGGTGGCACCCGTGTACTGAAGCGTGGCACCATCACGAAGCGTGACGACCGTTGTTGAGCCATTGCCGAGGCTGCCCGCACCACCTGCAGTGACACTGCTGAAGCTCAGGGTGCCACCGTTGACGAAAACAGCGCCGGTAAAGGTGTTGGCGACCGTTGTGCCGAGGGTCAGAACGCCTGTGCCGGCCTTGACGAGGGCACCGGCACCTGAAATGCCTGCATTGAGCGTCAAACCGCCGGTGTTATACTGATGGATGATCAAATCCGCCGAGCCAGCACTGGCCAGGGTGCCGGTGGAACCATTGATGGCGTAAGCATCCGAGCCGGTGACGAGAATGCCTGACTGGTTGACCGTCATGCCGAAGGTGCTGAGGTCGAGGATCTGACCGGCACCGGTGGACGTGATTTTGAGTGTGCCGGGTGTGGATGCCCCTGTCAAAACGAGGCCGCCGCTGAGTGTGTAGTTTGCCGTGGTGGTGCCGCCGGTCGTGGGCAAATCTCCGGTGTAGCCAGGGGTGCTGCCCACCGCGGTGCCGAGCCCGCTCAAAACGAATGGAGAAGAGCCGCCGGTGTTGCTGAGCCAGTTGTAGCTGCCTGCGCCGTCCGTGAAGACCGCACGCCCGGCACCGTAGATGCTGTTGGTGGGAGTGGTGGTGGTCACTCTCACGGTGGTGTTGGCCGGAGCCTGGACGAGCAAGGTGCCGCCGGAGGCGGTCGATGTGAAGGTGCCCAAGGTCAGGGTGGTGCCTGAGGTGCTGCCGTTGGCATCGACGATGATGGAACCGCCCGTGGCCCCGAGGGTGAAATTTCCAAGAGTCTGGGACACGGCCAGGCCACTCTTGCCTTTGACCGTCAGATTTCCGCCTGAAAGCGTGGTGGCGGTGGAAGCCCACATGCTGGTGGAAGCCATGTTCGAAAAATCGAGCACGATGCCGCCGCCGCTGATGATGGTGGCTCCGGAGAAGGTGCTGCTGGCCGTGGGAGCGAAGGTGAGCGTGCCGGCACCGATCTTGGTGATGGCAATGCGAGAGGCGGTGGCGGGCGAGATGGTGCCTGAAAAAGTGGTGCTGGTGTCGTCGCGGCCGATGGTGATGACGCGATTGCTGGCGGATGAGTTGTCCAAAATGCCGGCACCGCTCAACGAGCCCATGGTCAATGCCTGCTGGACGTCGAGCCTGGCACCGCTGGCGATGGTCACTGCGCTGCGCACCGGCAGCGCGGCCGTGCCATTGAGGATGAGCCTGCCGGCGTTGACGATGGTGGCGCCTGCATAGGTGTTGCTCCCCGAAATGCGCGCCGTGCCGGCGTCGTTCTTGATCAGGCTGCCGCCGGTGCCGATGACACCGGAAATGTCAATGGAGCCCGTTGCGACCGCGCCGGTACCGTTGAGCGTGAGGTCAGAGAGCGCCGAGCGCAACGTGCCGGTGATGGTGAGTGTGCCGACCGCTTCGTTGTTGGTGATCGCCAGCGTGTCCCTGAAGATGGTGCTGGCCGAAATGACGTCGAGACCGGCGCCTGTTTTGACAATGCCGGCGGAGCCAGCACTCACGTCAAAGAGCAGGGTGCCGGTGCCCAGGGTGATGGCGTAGCCGGAGCCGCTGCTGTCGCCAATATTGAGCGTGCCGAGAGTGGTGGGTTGACTCAAACTGACTGTCTGCGCTCCGCCGAGGGCAGAGTTCAAGTTTGCGATGTCATCGAGGGCGCCGGGGTAGCCCGATGCAGGCAGCCAGTTGCCGCCATCATTCCAGCTGTAAGTCCCAGCAGCGGACTGGTTCCAATAAAAGGTGGCTGCCTGCAACGGCTGGCCTACCTGCCATACCAGCAAGAGAACAAACATCCATGTGCCCAAGAAACGGCGAAAAGCGCGTAAGTAACTCATGATGAATTTTGATTGGCGGAATGGCAGGCTAAGTGATTGCGCTAGTTTTGAGCAAGCAAATGTTCAGGGGTAACAATAAAGGTTTCAGCAGTTCAACCTTTCACATAAGGTATTTCTTTACATTATCATAAAGACAGTGAGTTAATGTCGGGCGGTGGTGCTGCGCAGGTGCCCTGCCCTGAGGGCGAAGGTGTTTGGCAAGATGTCCTGTTTGCCGGCGTTTCCCCACGCCGCATGAGATTTACCTTCTTTCTGGCCACCTTCGCACTTCTCGCCCTTTCGCAGCTGCACGCAGCGCAGAGACTGAATGTTCTCTTTATGATGGCGGACGACCTGAACAACAGCCTGGGCTGCTACGGGCACCCGCTGGTGAAGACGCCAAATCTGGACAGGCTGGCGGCGCGGGGGGTGCGCTTTCAGAATGCGAACTGCCAGTTTCCGCTCTGCGGCCCGAGCCGGAACTCGATGCTGACCGGTCTGTACCCGAACAGCACGGGGATTCTGACGAACTCGCAGCTTTTCCGCCAGACGATCCCGAATGCGGTGAGTCTGCCGCAGGCTTTCCGCAGGGAGGGATACTTTGCGGCGCGCATCGGGAAGCTTTACCATTATGGCGTGCCGAACGGAATCGGCACGAACGGCCACGATGACCCGACTTCGTGGGAGCTTGAACTCAACCCTGCGGGCTGTGATCGCTTGATCGAGCATCCGGATATTTTTTCGCTGCTGCCCGGGAACTTTGGCGGGACGCTGAGCTGGCATGCCTCGCCACGGCCTGATGAGAAGCACACGGACGGCCTGCAGGCGAAGGATGCGGAGTGGGTGCTGGAACGCTGTGCGAAGGAGAAGGACCGGCCGTTTTTCCTCGCCCTCGGTTTCTTCCGGCCACACACGCCGTATGTGTCTCCGGAGAAGTGGTTCAAGGGCTACCCGGAGGCGGAGATGCCGGTGGTGCAAGGTGTGAAGGAGGATCAGGCGGACCTGCCGGCACCGGCTTTGGGGAGCTACAAGAAGGAGCAGGACAAGCTGACGGACGATCTGCGCAGGCAGGCAGTGCAGGCGTATTTTTCCGCCATCAGTTTCATGGATGCACAGGCGGGCAAGGTGCTGGATGCGCTGGACCGGCTGGGACTGGCGGAAAATACGATCGTGGTCTTTACGAGTGACCATGGCTACCATCTGGGCGAGCATGGGCTGTGGCAGAAGCAGAGCATCTTTGAGGAAAGCGCACGCGTGCCGTTGATCATCGCGGGACCTGGCGCGAAGAAGGGCGTGGTTGCGAATTCACCGGTGGGCTTGATCGACCTGTATCCGACGCTGACCGAGCTGTGTGGTGTCAAAGCTCCCGAGAATCTTCAGGGGCAGAGCCTGGTGCCGATGCTGAAAGACCCCGAGGTGAAAGGCCGCGGCTGGGTGCTGAGCCAGGTGGTGCGCGGGGGTGGATTCAAGCGCATGGGCGCGAGCGCCGCGAAGGGTGATGATGGAAAACGGATCTTTGGCTATGCACTGCGCACGGACCGCTGGCGGTACATCGAGTGGGATGAAGGCAAGGCTGGCAAAGAACTCTATGACCATGAGAAGGACCCCAAGGAGCTGACCAATCTGGCGGACAAACCTGAGCAGGCGGAGGTGCAGGCAAAGCTGGCGGAACAGCTCCGTGAGATCGTGAAGACCACCTTCCCTGCCGATGGCGTGACGCCTGCGATTCCTCAGGGCAATGTGATGTACAATCCTGAGCTGGTGGATCCTGGTGCTGCGCCGAAGAAAAAGACTCAAGAGTAGCCCTGGGATGTCAAAGTGATGCCCCATAGCCACCGTGATCCTCTGCTGACATACCGCCCGTTTTTTTTACCCTCTTCCATGAAGCCTGTTTTTCCCCTTCTCTGCTCCTTCCTCATTCTTAGTGCGTCTTTTGCCGCCGAGACTCCGAACATCGTGCTGATCAACATTGATGATCTGGGCTATGCGGACATCGGGCCGTTTGGGGCGAAGATGCCGACACCGAACCTGGACCGCATGGCGAAGGAGGGGATGAAGCTGACGAACCACTACGCCGCGCCGGTGTGCACGCCTTCCCGCGCAGCGATGATGACCGGCTGCTACCCGAAGCGGGTGCTGCCGGTGCCGCATGTGCTCTTCCCTGCGGCGGCGGTGGGGCTGAGCCCGAAGGCGACCACGGTGGCGGAGGTGCTGAAGGGTGCGGGCTATGCGACGACGTGCATCGGCAAATGGCACCTGGGCGACCAGCCGGAGTTTCTGCCGACCAATCAGGGCTTCGACAGCTACTATGGCATCCCTTATTCCAACGACATGGGGCCGGGAGCGGAGGGCTCGAAGAGCAACCCGGACCAGCCGCTGCCGAAGGCAGGTGCGAAGGGCAAAGGCAAGGCGGGTGCGGCTAAGGCCGACGCTGAGCCGGAGACCGGTATCAAGGGACCGGCGCAGCCACCGCTGCCTCTGATCGAGGACCACAATGTGGTGGAGCGTGTGAAGGCGGCGCAGCAGCACACCTTCACCCGCCGCTACACTGAGAGGGCGATGAGGTTCATCCGCGAGCATCAGAAGAAGCCTTTCTTCCTCTACCTGCCGCACAATGCGGTGCATTTCCCGCACTACCCGCATCAGGACTTCATGGGCAAATCAGGAATGAGCCTGCAGAAGGACTGGGCGATGGAGGTGGACTGGTCGGTGGGGCAGGTGCTGGACACGCTGCGTGAGCTGAAGCTGGACTCGAACACGCTGGTCATTTTCACGAGCGATAACGGCGGGCCGCTGAACCAGGGAGCGGACAACACGCCGCTGCGGGGCAGCAAGGGCAGCACGCTGGAGGGCGGCATCCGCGTGTGCACGATCGCGTGGTGGCCGGGCCGGATCCCTGCTGGCACGGAGACCAAGGCCATCACGGCGCATATGGACTGGCTGCCGACCTTTGGCGAGCTGGCACACTGCAAGAGCGTGGGGGAGCTGAAGCTGGACGGCAAGGACATCTCGCCCGTGCTGCTCGGGCAGAAGGGCGCGAGCGGGCATGATGTGTTTTATTACTATGCGGGCTTCAACCTGCAGGCGGTGCGCAGCGGTGCGTGGAAGCTGCATCTGGGGAAGAAGGAGCTCTACAACCTGGACAAGGACATCGGCGAGGCGAAGAATGTGGCGGCGGAGCATGCCGACATCGTGGCCCAACTGGAGAAGCATGCGGAGACGATGAGGGCGGACCTGGGAGACAAGACGAAGGATGCGCCCGGCGTGCGTGAGCTGGGCCGGGTGGAGAATCCGCAGCCGCTGATCAGCGCGGATGGAACGGTGCGCGAAGGTTTCAACAAGATCGCCAAGACACTGCCATGAAGTTCAAAGCCGCCCTGTTTGCCCTGATCGCCGTCTCAGCCCTGGCTGCTGATGCGCCGCTGCTGAAGGATGAGTTTTTGCCGACGAGCTTTGAAGGCCGCCGTGCCATGCGTGGGGAGTGGAAGTTTGCGGAAGGGTGCGCCACCTGCACGCAGGATGACGAACTGTACAAGAAGAACAAGGATCACGGGCCAATCCTGTTTTATGATCTGGCTTATACGGACGCGGCCATCCATTTCGCGGTGAAGCCGGATGCGGCGAACAAGACGGTGGTCTTCACGGCGAACGGCGAGAAGGGGCATGTGTTCCGGCTGGTTTTCTCCGCAGCGGGCATGGGCGTGCGGGCGTTTCCGCCGGAGGAGAAGGACCACAAGTCGATCTCGCTGGGGAATGAGAAGGCGGTGGTGCTGAAGGCGGATGCGTGGACGAAGATCCGCGTGGAGCTGCGGGGCAGCAAGGCGACAGTGACGGTGGGCGATTTTGTGAAGACGTATGAGCATGCGTCCATCGCACGCGCGAAGGCGAATCTGAGCGTGGGCTTCAGCTATGGGACGGTGAGTGTGACGGAGCTGGTGGTGGACAAGTAGGAGCGGGCTGGCGCGCAGCTACCGCTTTCTGCAGGCTGGACGGCGTGCGGAAGCCATCATGCTGCCCGAAAGCACTCACCGCATGCCGGACGGCAGGCTGTGGCCGAAGCACGTCCAAAACCCCGTGAAAGCAGTAGCTGCGATGCAGGCCTGCGCCTTGCATCTTCGCGACCGCACTCCAAATGCTCTCGCATCAAAGGCCGCCCAGTTTGCAGATGCGGTCCCAGTGTTTTGTTTCGACCGGGGTGATGGAGAGGCGGTTTCCGCGGCGGAGGATGAGCATGTCGGCGAGCTTGGGGTCGGCGCGGAGCATGTCGAGGGTGACGAAGGTTTTGAAGTCGGTCTCCCATTTGACATCGACCATGAGCCAGCGGGGTTCCTCGTGCTTGCTGCCTTTGTCGAAGTATTCGGAGGAGGGGTCAAATTGCGTGGGGTCCGGGTAGGCTTCCTTGACGATCTTCACGATGCCGGCGATGCCGGGGACGTCGCAGCTGGAGTGGTAGAAGAAGCCGAGGTCTCCGAGGGCCATGTCGTCGCGCATCATGTTGCGCACTTGGTAGTTGCGGACACCGTTCCAGGGCTCGGTCTTCTTGGGACGCTGCTTCAGGTGGTCGAAGGAGAAGACGTCGGGTTCGGATTTGAGGAGCCAGTGGTGCATGGGGAGGTCGTGCGTCCCTAAGGGGTATGTTTGATGGGACTGGTTTTATCTTGTTAAGCGTCTGGGGCTAGGCGGAATGTTCCTTGTTCCACAGGAACAAGGCTACTTTGTTTGGCTCGGACGACTACACAAAACCGAATCCCCGATTCCCTTTATGGGATGAGCGAGGATTCGAAATGCATTCTTACTACACGGTGATGAGGCGATTGCGGGCGGTGATGGGCCAGCGTTCGGTGGTTTTGCAGCCGTCGATGATGTAGGCCTCTCCGTGCATGGAGACGGTGGGGCAGACGTGGCGGGGGATGCCATGGAGGGCCTGGCCGATGGTGAACTCGTGGGCGCGCTCGGTCTCGAGGACGAGGTGCTCCTCGCTCTGCATGATGGCGACGGCGTCTGGCAGTTCCTCAAAGCGGACGCGGGGGTGGGGGTTTTCCGGGGCGACGGATTTGTGGCCGAGGTCGAGGGTGATGCGGTTTTTGCCGGGCTTGCTGATGACGCGGGTGAGGAGCACGGCGGCGGGCTGGAAGGGGAGGTCGGCGGGGTATTTGTCGCCATAACCAAAGTCCCAGAGGACGGTGGTGCCGGGGCTGAGGGTGCGGTCCGGATAGGTGGCGTGGATGCCGAAGGTGGGGGAGCCGCCGGCGACGAGTTCTTTGACGATGATGCCCTCTCCCTGAAGACGGCAGCGGAACTGGAGGACGGAGGCGAAGGCGGCATCGCAGCGCTCGCGGCGCACATCGAGGCTGTCATCGTGGATGTGGCCGTCGTAGGCGTGGAGGCCGCAGAACTGGAGGCGGGGGGTGTCTTTGAGGACGTGGGCGAGGAGAGCGGCCTCATCGCCAGGGACGATGCCGGTGCGACCCATGCCGCAGTCGAGCTCGAGATAGACACCGAGGGTGACATTGTGCTGCTGGGCGGCGGAGGCGAGGAAGGCGATGGTCTCCTCGGCATCGGCGATGCTGGAGAACTGGGTTTCCGGGAACTTGGCGGCGAGGTCGGCGAGGCGGTGGGCATTGATGCCGACGCAGGGCATGGCGACGAGGACGTCCGTGGCGCCGACGGCGGCGCACATCTCGGCCTCGGCAATGGTGGAAGCCTTGAACCGGGTGATGCCGAGGCGGATCTGCATGGCAATGACCTCGGCAGTCTTGTGGGTCTTCACATGAGGCCGAAGGCGCTTGGGATCTCCCGCAATCTGGAGCATGAGGGCCAGATTGTACTCGATGCGGCTGCGGTAGAAGAGCAGCGAGGGAGATGGGATGTCAGCTTCGTTTTCGACGTGGAACCAGGCGGGTTGCATGGGATGCAACGTGGCGAGCACAACGGGCGCGGTCAAATGCGCGCAACAAATGGATTTTGGAGACCGACAGGCACCCGGTTAGGTGTTCTTCGGGATCCAGTCGCCTTCGCGGTAGTCGAGCGGCTTCTCTTTGTCCATGTCGTGCTCCAGCTTGATGGGCTGGAATCCGCTGCAGCCAGCGAGCATTGAAAAAAGGGCGGCAAGAAGAAACAGGGAAGGTTTCATGCCGGAATGATGCGCGGCCCCCGGAAAGGAGCAAGCTAACAAATCGGGGGGATGAAAAGGCTTCATGCAGGGGGCTCAGTGAGGGCTTGACCGGGGAGCCACACGCCGTCAGCATCGGGTCAGCCATGACCCGATCCTCCATCGCCTTTGCCTTTGCCGCCCTGACCACCACCGCGATCGCGGGGGAAAACTTCCTCGTGTACTTCGGCACGAGCACGACGGCCAAAAACGGCAGCAAGGGGATCTATGTGGCGAGGTTTAACACGGCGACGGGAGAGCTGACGCAGCCGCAGCTGGCGGCGGAGGCTGGGAACCCGGGCTTTCTGGCGATCCATCCGACGAAGAAATATCTGTACGCCTGCGGTGACGTGGTGAAGGCGGATGGCAAGAAAGGCGGGGGGCTGAGCTCCTTTGGCATCCACAAGGACACAGGCAAGCTGACGCTGATCAACCAGTCTGCCACGTCCGGGGTGGGCCCCTGCCATGTGAGCGTGGACAAGACCGGGAGTGTGGCCACGATTTCCAATTACGGCAGCGGGAGCATCGGCTCGTACGCGATCCAGGCGGATGGCTCGCTCTCGCCTGAAGCGAGCTTTTTCCAGCACGAGGGCAGTGGCGCGGACCCGAAGCGCCAGGCGGGACCGCATGCGCACTCGGTGAACTTCAGCCCGGATAACCGCTATGCCTACGCCTGCGATCTGGGCCTGGACAAGGTGCTGATCTACAAGGTGGACACGGCCAGCGGCAAGCTGACGCCGAATGAGCCGCCCTTTGCCAAGACGCCCGCCGGCGGCGGCCCGCGCCATCTGGCCTTTCACCCGAGCGGCAAGTATGTGTATGTGAACAACGAAATGGCGATGACGGAGACCGTCTTTGCCTACGACGCGGCCACAGGCGGGCTGACAGAGATCGAAACCGTCTCGACGCTGCCGGAGGCAGACCGCGGCATGAAGGGCCTGAGCACGGCGGAGACGGTGGTGCACCCGAACGGCCGCGTGGTGTATGTGAGCAACCGCACGCATGACACGGTCGCCGTGTTTGCCTGCGACCCGGCCACCGGAAAGCTGACGCTGCTACAGAATGTGCCCGTGGAGGGCAAGATCCCCCGCAACATCTGCCTGGACCCGACGGGCAAGTGGCTGGTGGCCGCGCATCAGGACAGTGCCACGGCGGCCCTTTTCAAGGTGGACCAGGACAGCGGCAAGCTGACCTTTACCGGCACCAAAGTGGATGTGCCCGGCAGCATCTGCGTGCGTTTCCTGGCGCTTGATTAACCTGCCACAGCCCTTACTCTCACCCCCCCAAAAAACCAGACTATGACCCAGCTCGACCAGCTCAAGCAGCACACCGTGGTGGTCGCCGACACCGGCGACTTCGAAGCCATGAAGGCCTACAAGCCCCAGGACGCCACCACCAATCCCTCCCTCATCCTCCAGGCTTCGCAGAAGGCTGAGTACAAGTCGCTGTTCGACAAGGCTGTGGCTGATGGCAAGTCCGGCGGCGTGGACGCCGTGATGGACAATCTCGTGGTGGCCTTTGGCCTGGAGATCCTCAAAATCGTCCCCGGCCGTGTGTCCACCGAAGTGGATGCCCGCCTGTCCTTTGACACGCAGGCGAACATCGACAAGGCGCGCCACCTGATCGGCATGTACGAGAAGGCCGGCATCAGCCGCGAGCGCATTCTGATCAAGATCGCCTCCACTTGGGAAGGCATCAAGGCGGCGGAAGTGCTGCAGAAGGAAGGCATCAACTGCAACCTGACGCTGCTTTTCAGCCTGGCCCAGGCCGTGGCCTGTGCGGAAGGCGGCATCAAGCTGATCTCCCCCTTTGTGGGCCGCATCCTGGACTGGTACAAGAAGAGCACCGGCAAGGATTTCGTGGGCGCTGAAGATCCGGGCGTGCAGTCGGTGACGCAGATCTACAACTACTACAAGCACTTTGGCTACAAGACCGAGGTGATGGGCGCCAGCTTCCGCAACAAGGGCGAGATCACCGAGCTGACCGGCTGCGACCTGCTGACGATCAGCCCCGGCCTGCTGGGCGAACTGGCAGCCAGCGAAGACGTCATCACGCCGAAGCTGAACGCCGCGAACGCGAAGTCCCTGAAGATCGAGAAGATCGGCAGTGACGAGAAGACCTTCCGCTGGCTGTTCAACGAAGATGCGATGGCGACTGAGAAGACCGCCGAAGGCATCCGCAACTTTGCGAAGGACATCGTGAAGCTGGAAACGATGGTGGCGGCCGCCCTGGGCTGAGACTGAGCCGAAAAGAGCGCTACGAAGTGAAAAAATCGGAGGATTCGTCCTCTGATTTTTTCCTTTTTTGGCTTTTTCGACGTATCCCCTTTTCCCTATGCTGACCAAACGCATCATCCCCTGCCTCGACGTGAAGGAAGGCCGTGTCGTGAAAGGCACGAAGTTCCTGCAGCTGCGCGATGCCGGAGACCCCGTGGAGTGCGCCCAGGTGTACAATGCCCAAGGCGCGGACGAGCTGGTGTTTCTGGACATCACCGCTAGCCACGAGGAGCGCAAGACGATGGTGGACGTGGTGGCACGCACGGCGGCCAGCTGCTTCATGCCGCTGACCGTGGGCGGAGGCATCCGCACCGTGGCGGACATGCGCGAGATGCTGCTGGCGGGCGCTGACAAGGTGGGGATCAATACGGCAGCGGTGAAGACGCCGCACGTGATCGACGAGGCGGCGAATGCGTTTGGCTGCCAGTGCCTGGTGGTGGCGATCGATGCGAAGCGCAATGAGCGGGGATCGTGGACGGTTTACACGCACGGTGGCCGCAACGCGACGGAGCTGGATGCGGTGGAATGGGCGGCGGAGGTGTGCAAACGCGGCGCTGGTGAAATCCTGCTGACGAGCATGGACTCGGATGGCACCAAGGCTGGCTACGACATCGCGCTGACCAAGGCCGTGAGCGAGGCGGTGAGCATTCCTGTGATCGCGAGCGGTGGTGCGGGCAATCTGGACCACATGGTGGACGTGCTGCGCAATGGGAAGGCGGACGCCGTGCTGGCGGCGAGCATTTTCCACTTTGGTGAGTACACCGTGGGGGATGTGAAGAAGTACCTGGGCGGGCATGGGGTGCCGGTAAGGCTGTAATGGAGTGAAGGAAAAGGCGCGGAGCTAGACGGCTTGCGGAGTGCTGCGGACTGGAAGTCCGCGCTCCTTGGCCTGGATTTGAATCCGGTCCGAACTGGTGGATTTTGTGAGCCACAGGCTGGCGCAGTGAGGGGCTGAAAGTCTGAGCGGAGATGGTTGGCGTGCACACCTGCCAGAAGCCGCACACGGAGTGTTCGGACCACTTTGCTGCCGCCTGTGCGATGCCCCATAGAAGCTTACCCGCGAGTCATGCTGCTGCCGCGAAACTACGAGGCGAAATACGAACCCTTATTCTGTGCTTGGAATCTTGCCGGGCGCCCATGTAAGTTGTGGGCATGACTCCATCCACGCTTTCCCGTCGTCAGTTCGGAACTCTTGCCAGTGTCAGTGCCATCGCGGCGATGCTGCGGTCTGAGGTGGAGGCGGCGGACAAGGCTGCGGGTGGCGTGGGCAAGGTGAAGCACTCGGTGTGCAAGTGGTGCTACAAGCAGATCCCGCTGGAGGATTTTTGCGTGGCGGCGAAGGAGATCGGGCTGGAGTCGGTGGAGCTGCTGGATCCGGCGGATTTTGCGACGGTGAAGAAGCATGGGCTGCACTGCGCGATGGTGAGCTATCCGACGATTGAAGCGCCGGGTGGTGTGAAGCTGGGGCCGATCCCGAAGGGCTGGAACCGGGTGGAGCACCACGACCTGCTGGTGCAGGCGTATGAGCCGCTGCTGCAGACGAGCGCAGAAGCGGGATTCAAGCAGGTGATCTGCTTCAGCGGGAACCGCGATGGCCTGAACGACGAGCAGGGGCTGGAGAACTGCGCGAAGGGGCTGACACGGCTGATGCCGCTGTGCGAGAAGCTGGGCGTGACGCTGGTGATGGAGCTCCTCAACAGCAAGGTGAACCACCCGGACTACATGTGCGACCACAGCGCCTGGGGCGTGGCTTTGTGCAAGAAGATCGGCTCGCCGCACTTCAAGCTGCTCTATGACATCTACCACATGCAGATCATGGAGGGGGATGTGATCGCGACGATCCGGCGTGACCATGAGTACTTTGCGCACTATCACACCGGCGGGGTGCCGGGGCGTGCGGAGATCGACGAGACGCAGGAGCTGAACTATCCCGCGATCATCAAGGCGATCCAGGAGACGGGATACACGGGCTATCTGGGGCAGGAGTTCATCCCGAAGCGTGCGGACAAGCTGGCCTCGCTGAAGCAGGGGGTGCAGATCTGCACGGTGGCCTGAAGCATGCGGTTACCATGCGTGCAGTTCTTTCCTTTCTAAGTGCGACCGTTCTTTTCGGAACGATGCTTTGCGGCCAAGAACCGAAGCTCCAGGAGGAATGGCGCGCCCATCTGGTGGAATGGCTGAAGCAGCATGGGGAGATGCGTATCCAGGAGGATGAGCGAGGCATTGGCATTGAGGGGAACGCATGCCGGCTGCAGGCGAAGCTCTATGGTTCAAACGCCACGGCCAACGGGACCTCGGCCGAGGTGGAGTACCGCATTTCGCTGCCCACGGGCCAGGTGGTGATCGAGTACGTGGCGGGAGTGGGCAAAACGCTGGATGAGGCCAAAAAGCAGGCGATGGCCAACTTCATCCTGACGACGTTTCATCCGATTTACCGGGCGTTTATCAATCCTGAAGATCCGCATCAGAGCGTGGAGAAACTGAATCTTTTGACCGGTCCGCGAGAAGTTGTTCTGGGGAACATGCTGGTTCTGGGGAACGCGAAGCTTTCCCAAGAAGAGATGGCGGCCTCAGCAGCCGAGGTGCGGCGTCTGATTTCCTCCGCCGAGGTGCCTGCAGGAACTCATTGGATCAAGATGGTGTTTGGCCAGCAAGACGGCAAGCCGTCAGTGGCATCTGTGACCATGGACAATGCAGATCACGAAGCGCTGACAGAGGCGCTGTCGAAACTGGCCTGGCCCAAGAAGGAGGGGTTTTTCATGTCGAAGGTTTTCATCATCGTGAAGTGAGCCTGAAGACCGGGCTGTTGTGCGGCATTCGTCATCAACCCAGATGGCCACCGAATCGAGACGGTGATCACGCACACTGCCTAGCTCAATCCGATACCATCCCTGTAGGGCACTGAACTTTGCAGGACCGGCAGATGATGATTGTTTCCTCGTCGCCGCCGAACCCGGTGAACCGCGATCTGAGTTCCGTTTTCCTGCTGCATAAAGGGCATTTTACGCGCTTCACATGGAATGCCGAGAGGGCGACGAAAAAGAACCCACCCAGCCCCAGACCGGCCATGTTTCCTGAAACATTCCACTCAGAGACCGGCCACAGCCAGTGCAACAGGATGGAGAGCACCATGACCGAGATGGACAGCAGGAGGCCGCGAACGAGGAAGCGTATTTTTGCCGCGACATAGGAAAGCACGCTTCTTTCGAACTCCTCGGATCTACGAAAGGCTTGTTCATCGCCGCCCATGGTTTTCATTCACCGCCATTAAAGCCCGGATGGAAGGGACGGGCCATTGCAAAACCAGCCGATGTTTGGCAGCGGGCGATGGCTCATGGAATGAATGATTTGTTGTTTTCCCACGAGGTTTGCCGGCAGACCGGCCTGCCTTTGCGGAGCTTGACAATGAAGGGCCATCACCTAGTGCGATGATTCCGCAGCATGATCACGCACGACCATCTGGCACTGCTGGCCCGGCCCTATGGGCTGGGGCCTGACGGCCTGGAGTTTGTGCGCAGCAATCAGAACCATGTGTACCTGGGCCGGCGTGGGGACAGAAAGTGCATTCTTCGGGTCTCCACCGGGAGGCACCGAAGTGGTGAGCAGGTGCAGGCAGAGCTGGCCTGGATCGAATTTCTCGCAGCTGAGGGCGTGCGCGTGTGCAGGCCTATTCCAGCACTGAATGGGGACATCTGCGTGGCTCTGAACACCGCAGGCACAGACTGCATCGTGACGTGCTTTGAGCACGCGCCCGGGCGCAAAATCATGCAGGGGGACATCGCGCCGCCGATCTATGAAAAGCTGGGCGGAGTGCTGGCAGAGCTGCACCGCCACACGCTGCGTCTGCCCGCAGACCATGCTGCGCGGGCCCGGCCACACTGGCATGAGTCGCGGCTGCTGCGGGAGGATGTGGCGGAGCTGCGGGGGCGGCTGTCACCTGCCTTTGTGGAAAGCCTCGCGGATCTGATGGAGAAACTGCGAGAGCTGCCGGTGACTCCGGAAACCTACGGGCTCGTGCATGCCGACGCCTGCCTGGGAAACTGCTTTGTGGACGATGGCCAGCTGTGGATTTTTGATTTCGACAACTGCGAGCACGGGCACCTGACGCAGGATTTTGCGACCATCCTGTATGACTCGATCTACTGCAGGGTGCTCAACCAGTTTGCCGATGATGGGCTGAACGACCGCATCGCGCCACTCTGGGCAGCGTTGTGGAGGGGCTACGCACAGGGAGGCCCGCTGGCAGCCATGGACGCAATGCAGCTCAAGCACTTTTTCCTGCTGCGCGAAGCAGTGATCTACATTCACTACCACCGGACGCTGGACATGGCCGCAGTGGGGGATTCATTCCAGGCGGGGCTGGAGGTGATGCGGAGGAATGTGGAGGCGCAGACCCACCAGGTGGACTTTGACAGACTGGCCGCGCTGAGCTGCACCGCCATCTGAGCATGCCGCCAGCGATCAGGGCACGATCTTCACAGGCGTGCCGACGGAGGACTCGTGGTAGAAAATCTCCGCCATGCGATGTGGAAGGCGGATGCAGCCGTGGGAAGCGGGATAGCCGGGGAGATAGCCTTCGTGCATGCCTACCGCGCCGGTGATGCGCATGAAGAAGGGCATCTTGGCAGCGTCAAACAAAGCGCCGGGGGGGCGGGCATGCTTGCGGACGTCCACGTCGCGCTTCAGGACGGTGCCGTCCTTGCTGACGTACTCGCCAAAGAGGGAAGATTTGTGATCAATGTCCTTCTCAAGGACGCTGAAATTGCCGGCTCTGGTGGCCATGCCTTCCCGCCCTGACGAAATGGGCGAAGTGCCGGCGAGCTGGCCGCCCTTGTAGAAGTAAACTTTCTGCTCGCTGAGCGAGATCACCATGCGAGGGGGGCCGGCCATGTTTTCGCCATGCCACTGGCCCTGGTCCAGGACAAACGGCTGAAGGCGGGAGGACTTCCGGTCCCGGGGGGGGAGCTGCTGCTTTTTGACCACGATCTTCTGGACCCAGTAACCGCCACCGCCCGGAAGCGGGCGACGGATGAGGACCTCTCTCTGATCCGAGCAGGAGAGGAGGCTGACGGAGAGCAGGAGCAGCAGGGTGCGCACTGTACCAAGCCGCAAACCAAGTTCATGGAATGACAAGTTCACGCCGCGGGGTAAAACACAGCCCCCAAGGGCACGCAACTGTTTTCAAAGGCCGGAATGAGGGGGGTGGGCGACTTTGTGTCAGACAGGCTTCAGTTTTTCCATCTCCTCGGTGGCTTTTTCCCAGTCGGCGGTGATTTGGGCGAGCTTGGGTTCCAGCTCTTCCAGCTCCTGGCTCAGGGCGCGGAATTGGGCGGCGTCGGCGTAGGTGGCTTCATCCTGCAGGAGGCCGACGATTTCGACTTTGCGTTTGTCGAGTGTGGCGAGCTCCTGCTCGATTTTGAATATGCGGAGATCGAGCTCCTTTTTGGCCTTGCTGTAGGCGTTGCGGGCCTCGGCTTCGGCGCGGCGCTGCTGCTTGCTCTTGGGCGGCTCTTTCGCCGCAGGGGCGGCGCTGTAGCTGGTAGGCTGGGCGTTGTGGAGGGTGGCGGTGAGGGCCTCGCGGGCGGAACCGGCCTTGGACTTGTCGAGGTAGTACTGGTAGTCGCCAGCGTAGGGGGTGATGACGCCGGCACTGACGTGGAGGACGCTCCTGGCCATCTGACGGATGAAGTGCACGTCATGGCTGATGAAGACGAGGGTGCCTTCGTATTGCTCGAGCGCGCCGATGAGGGCATCGATGCTGCCCATGTCGAGATGGGTGGTGGGCTCGTCCATGAGGAGGAAGTTGGGCGGATCGAGCAGGAGGCGGACGAGGACGAGGCGGGATTTTTCACCCCCGCTGAGAACGCCGACGGGCTTGAAGACGTCGTCTCCATGGAAAAGGAAGGAGCCGAGGAGAGTGCGGCACATGTTTTCACCGGGACGGCTGGGGAGGTCCATGGCGGACTGCAGGACGGTGTGGCGCATGTTGAGCACATCACCACGATACTGGGCGAAGTAGCCGAGCTTGACGTTGTGGCCGAGCTCCCGTGTGCCGGCCTGCGGATTCAGGGCTCCGGCAAGGAGCTTCAGCAAGGTGGATTTGCCGGCGCCGTTTGGGCCGACGAGGACGGTGCGCTGGCCGCGCTCGATTTCGAGGTCGAGGCCGGTGTAAACGGGCTGCTGGCCGTAGGCGAAGTCGACCTCTTTCATGCGGATGACTCGCTGGCCGCTGCGCGGGGGCTGGGGAAAGCGGAACTTCACCGTCTTGGCATCGGCCACAGGGGCATCGATCTTCTCGATGCGATCGATCATCTTGGCCTTGTCCTGGGCGCGGGAGGCGAAGTTGGCCTTGGCCTTGAACTTGTCCACCCAGGCCTGCATTTTGGCGAGTTCGCGCTGCTGATTGTCATAGGCACCCTGGAGCTGCTCCATGCGGGCGGCTTTTTCGCGGACGTAGTCGTCGTAGTTGCCGGTGTAGCGGGTGATCTTGCTGTGGGCGATTTCGAGGATGCAGTCTGTCAGCGCATTGAGGAATTCGCGGTCATGGGAGATCATGAGGATCGCGCCCGGGTAGCTCTGGAGGTAGGTCTGGAACCAGATGAGGGATTCGAGGTCGAGGTGGTTGGTCGGCTCATCGAGCAGGAGCAGGTCGGGCTCCTGCACCAGCAGGCGGGCGAGGTGGGCGCGCATGACCCAGCCGCCGCTGAGGGTGCGGGCGTTGCGCTCAAAGTCGGACTCGCGGAAGGCGAGGCCGCTGAGGATGCGCTTGGCCTTGGGCTCGACCTCCCAACGCTGATGCTCATCGATGTGGCCGGTGGCCAGCTCCAGCACGGTGACGTCGTCAATGGGTGCGCTCTCCTGTGGCAGAAAGCCGAAGCTGATGCCGCGCTCCATCACCACCTTGCCCTCGTCCGGGACGGTGTCCTGCAGCAGGAGGGAAAAGAGGGTGGACTTGCCGGCTCCGTTCGGGCCGATGAGGCCGATTTTTTCGCCACGGTTGATGTGAAACGACACCTGGCTGAAGAGGGTACGGCCGGCGTAGGTTTTGCTGACATTGGAGACGGAGAGCATGAGGGAAGAGGGCGCGTATAGTGGCGGTGATTTGGGCGGTGTCGAGGACGCAGGCAAGACGGAGCGCGCGCAGGCAGTAAAATCCGACCTTGGAAAAGAAAACTCATGGATATTATCCGATGTCCATGACGAGGTTCTTTTTCCCCCTTCTTTTCAGTCTGCCTCTTGTTGCGTCGACAGCACTGGCCAACGGGGGAGGTTACGCAAGCAGCATCACCACAGCAGGACCGTTCCAACCCATAGGCATCGAGCAGGTGGAGATGCTTTCGGAGCGTTTGAATATCGATCTGCAGATCGAACACGCGGCCATCCGGGTGGAATACCTGCTGCACAACCCTGGGAAGAAGGTCAAGATCGAGGCGGGGTTTCCCGTTTCCGAGACGCCCCCCAACTACGTGATGCCGGGAGCACCCGCGCCTGCCGTGAATCCAAAGGCCCGGCTTGCGACCGCCCTCACCGAGCATCTGCAAGGTTTTGAGGCCACGCTCGACGGCAAGCCGCTGGAGTTTGAACTGATCCCTGACAAGCTGGAGCTCAAGAAGATTGGTCCCGCAGGAGCGGACCGGAAAGTCACCGGCTGGTACAAGGTGAAGTTCAATTTTGACGCAGGCCAGGCACGCAAGCTGGTCGTGAAGTACAAGCAGAGCTCCATCTGGAGGTTCACCTACCTCTTTTCTGCGGCAGGAATGTGGAAGGGGCCGATTCGTGACGGCATTGTCACGGTGCGTCCCATGGGACGGCCGAAGGCGGAAATCGCATTCAACCATCCGAAACGGTTCGAATGGAAAGAAGACCACTGGGAATGGGTTTTCCACGATTTCGAGCCGACTCTGGAGGACGATCTGGAAATCCAGGAGCCTTCAGGCAAAGGAATCGTTCTCTTTGACATCAATGAGTCCAGTGAAACCGACTCGATGAACGGGCTGAAGAGTGTCTATGCGGCCAAGAACGGCAAATGGGTGAATGACCGCTACCGCGCCGAGAGCTGGGCCCTGCACCACAACAGCTTTCAGGTCAGCGCGAGTTCCGAACTGCCTGATGAGAACGGCATCAGCTACAAGGCGGAAAACCTGCGACAGGAAGATGCAAAGCACGCATGGATCGAAGGTGTGGCCGGAGAGGGGCTGGGCGAGTCTCTTGTCATCACACCCGACAAACCCGCGCACATCCGGCAGCTCGGCATAGTGAACGGGTATGTCAAATCCGATGAGCTCTACGAAACCAACGGGCGGGTGTCCGCGCTGGATGTCAGCGTGAACGGAGGCAAACCGTTTCGTGTGCTGATACCTGACGAATGCCTGAACACCCGCATGTTTTACATCGACCTGCCAGCGTCCAAAGAACTGGTGAAAACGATCAAACTCACCATCGCGGGGGTGTATCCTGGGTCGAAATTTCATGACACGGCGATCAGCCGCATCGTGCTGGTGCAACCACTCGACAAAGCGCCGAAGATCCTGCCAATCCGCTGATTCACGCCATGAAATCCGCGTGGATCGCCTGCTTGTTTGCCGGTCAGGCGCTGGCGCAGACGCTGCCGGTCCACATTGAGGAATCGCATGCAGGGGTGTTTTACCATTTGGTGGAAACGCTGCCGCTGAGCGAGGCACATACGCTGGTGCTGATCGATGCGCATTGTGATGCGAATGGGATGGCAAATTCGGATGAGATCCGCAAGGCGATCCGGCGTGGGCCGACGCTGAAGCAGCGGGCGGAGATGCTGGCAGAGTGGCGAAGTACGGGGAAGATCCAGTGCTACAACTGGATCGAGCCGCTGATGCCGGCGCCCATCGCGGAGGTGATCTGGATTCCGAGGGCGCGGCTGAGTGAAGAGGAGCGGGTGGCGCTGGAGACGGATGCGCGCGAGTACCTGGATGCGCATGAGGAGGCGCTACCACGCGAGGCGGGGGCGCTGGGGCCGCGGTACCGGGTGATGAGTCTGGAGGGATTTGCGCATGAGGCGAAGAGCTGGCCGGAAGCGAAGCCGGTGGTGGCGAGCGTGGATCTGGACTATTTTGCGAAGACGGCGGATGCAGAGCTGGAAGCGCAGTTGGAAGGGATGATGGAGATGCTGCTGCACCTGCGGGCGCTGAGGGGGCTGAGCTTTGCGATTTCCTCGCCCTATCTGCGAGATGCTGCGCAAGGGGAGAGGCTGGTGACACTGGCGCTGGATGCAGCGTGGCGGATTCCGAATGCGGAGGTGCATTTTGATCCCTTTGCGAAAACGGGGCCGGACCGCTCGCTGATGGCGCGGCTGCTGGAGAGGCAGGGCAAGAGGCTGCCGGAGTTTGATGTGACGAAGGCGGGGCCGGAGCTGCGGAGTGTGCTGCTGCAACACTGGCGGCACCCGCAGGGTGAGGAACTGCTGGAGAAGTGGGCCGGGGAGCCGTTTCAGCACCGCATCCAGGTGCCTGGGAAACTCAAGGCACCCAATGGCAGCTGGGAACTGGAGTTTGATCCAGAGGCGATTTTGGAACTCGAGCCCGCACCCATCGGAGCGCGCGTGCGCTGGTGGCAACTGAGTGCGGCAGAGACGAGCTACCGGATCAGCGATGCGAACCTGGGATTCGCGGCACATGCCCCGCGCTGGATGTGGCAGAAGCGAAGGCTTCTGGCGGAAGGTCCGGCGCTGGGACGCCTGAAGCTCGAGCAGCTGATGCGTGGTGCGGACTGCGGCACGTTTGAGATTTATGCGGAGGTCATTCGTGATGGCGAGAGCACACGCACGCCGGCGGAGATCGTGCGGGTGAGCAAGCCGGGGACGACGGGAGCGCGAGCGGGGTGGAGCCGGCAGTTTGGACTGCCGTATGTGTTTGACTCGCGCCTGCTACAGCGTGGCACTCAGACTGGGGCTGAGGCAAGGTACGGTGCGGACTGCGCCAACTTCATCACGGCAGCTCTGCGCGCGGATGGCTGGCTGCTGCCGTGGGGGAGCCCGGAGGATGTGCGACCATTCCTAACCCGCTGCGATGCTGCGCAGACACCGCTGCTGCTGCACTTTGGCTCGCATCTGGCGGCTGTGTGGGAGGACAGGCCTCCTGTGGGCCAGCTGGACGATGCGGACCTGTGCGTGCATCAGCTTGAAGGGCTGCCGGAAATTCTTCCTTATGCGAAGCTGCGCCAGCGCAGGCGCAAACCCGTTCTGATGACGATACGGGAGCCGGAAGAGGTGATCCGCATCGCGGTTTGCGGGGATCTGATGCTCGGGCGCAGCATCGCCAGTCTGGCAGACCCGCTCAAGAATGTGGCCCCGATTTTGAAGCGCGCGGATCTGGCGCTGGGAAATCTCGAATGCGTGATCGGCACGACCAAGCCGCGCGACCGGCTGCAGCTCATCGCCCCGCCGAAATGCGCCAACCTTTTGCGCGAGGCTGGGCTGCATGGTCTGAGCGTGGCGAACAACCATGCGCTGGACCTCGGGCCTGAGGGCCGCGCAGCCACTGAGGAAGCACTGCGGAGGGAGCACTTGGTGCCCATCGGTACAGCGGCTCGCATCTTTGATGTGAAGGGGAAACGGATTGCGGTGCTGGCCTTGGATGATTCGCGGGAAGATGCGACGGTGACTGAGCCCGGCATCCAGGCGGACTACGTCATCGCCCTGCCGCACTGGGGCAGAGAGCACCGGACAGTGCCTACGGCGCGGCAGCGGGAGATGGCGGCGCGGCTGATGCAAAGCGGGGTGCAGCTCATCGCCGGAAGCGGGCCGCATGCGCTGCAGCCGCTGGAGCATCTGTATGCCGGGAGTGTGGCCTTCTCCCTGGGCAACACCGTTTTTGACGGCCCCGGGCCGGATGCGGAGTGGGACCGGGGCGCGGTGCTGGAGGTGACACTGGATGCCAGGACCTGCCGCCCGGTGAGGATGCGCATGATCGAGGTGCGGGCGCAGCCGCAAGAGTGAAAAAGGTGACGAAACTCAAGCTTGGCTCGGTGCGTTCTTTGTGAAAGCTTGCCGTTCCACTGTATGAAACTGAAATCCGTCTGTCTCTTCACCCTTGCCGCCGTGTCTTTGCAGGCGGCGGAGGATTTGTCGAAACCCATCGAGACGCTGCGCGCGGTGCAGCGGGAGGGTCAGGGCAATGAGGCGGCGGGACAGGCGTGGCAGGAGATCGTGAAGGCGGACCCCGCCGCGCTGCCGGAGGTGCTGAAGGGCATGAACGGGGCCAATCCGCTGGCGGAAAACTGGCTGCGTGCCGCCGTGGGCGTGCTGGCGGATGAGGCGCTGCAGGCCAAGAAGCTGCCGGTGGAGGCGCTGGTGACGTTTCTCAAAGACACGCACAACAGCCCCGGAGCTCGAGTGGTGGCGTATGACCTGATCCATAGAGCCGATGAAAAGCTTGCGGAGGACCTGACCCCGACTCTGCTGGAAGACCCCAGCTCTGACCTGCGCCGCCACCCGGTGGCCAAGCTGATCGACGCCGGCACTGCGGCGCTGGAAAAGAAGGACAAGGATGCGGCGGTCTCGGCCTTTGGCAAAGGGCTGGCGGCGGCACGCGACGAGGACCAGATCAAGACGCTGGCCAAGAAGCTGCGGGAGCTGGGCCAGAAGGTGGACCTGCCCAAGCATTTCGGCTTTCTCATGAGCTGGAAGATGATCGCACCTTTCAGCAACGCTGACCGCGGTGGGTTTGCCACGGAGTATCCGCCGGAGAAGGAGCTGAAGTTTGACGCGGCCTACGAAGGCAAGACCAAGGAGGCGAAGTGGGTGGACTTCACCAGCACGGATGAGTACGGCAAGATCGACTTCAACAAGCCCTTTGGCATGGAGAAGAGCGTGGTGGGCTATGCGGCCACCGATTTCTACAGCACCGAGGACCGCCCGGCGGAGATCCGCATCGGCTGCAAAAACGGCTGGAAGGTGTGGCTGAACGGAGAGCTGCTCTTTGCCCGTGACGAGTACCACCGCGGAGCCAAGCTGGACCAGTACAAGCTGCCCTGCCAGCTCAAGAAGGGCAAGAACACCATCCTGGTGAAGTGCTGCCAGAACGAGCAGACGGAGCAGTGGACGGTGGAGTGGGAATTCCAGCTGCGCGTGTGCGATGCCACGGGCACGGCGATTCTGGCCAAAAACTAAAAGATGAAATCTGAAACATCCAAGAATCTGACCGAGTCATGAAGACCACCTCCCTTTTTTTAGCATTTAGCTTTTATCTTTCTTCCTTCGCCCACGCCGACTGGCTGCAATTTCGCGGACCGAATGCCTCGGCGGTTTCCACCGAGGCCGAGACACCGGGGGATGACCTCAAGGTGGCGTGGTCGGCGGATCTGCCGGGGCGCGGGCTCTCGGCACCGATCGTGGTGGGAGACCGTGTGTTTGTGACGTGCTCCAGCGGCCCAGGACAGGAGACGCTGCATGTGTTCTGCTTCAATGCAGCGGATGGCAGCAAGCGCTGGGAACGCGTGATGCGCACCACCGGCCGCACGATGACGCACAACAAGACCTGCGTGGCGGCCAACACCCCGTGCAGCGACGGAGACCATGTGTTTGCGCTGTTTTCCTCCAACGACCTGTTTGCCTTCGATCTCGACGGCAAGCTGCTCTGGCTGCGCGGTCTGACGTATGACTACGCCAATGCCAGCAACAGCCTGGGCATGTCCCAGTCTCCGGTGGTGGTGGATGGCACGCTGGTGGTGCAGAGCGAGAATGACAGCGAGTCCTTTGCCGCAGGCCTGGACGTGGCCACCGGCCGCAACAAGTGGAAGCTGGAGCGCCCCAAGGCAGCCAACTGGAGCAGCGCCACAGTGTGGAAAAACGTGGTGGCCCTGCAGTCGAGCAAGGGCATCCTGGCCGTGGAGCCTGCGACTGGCAAAACGGTGTGGGATTACAGCGACGGCGCGAGCACCATCCCCTCCAGCGTGGGCACGGGCGAGGCGCTGTATGCGGTGTCTCATGGCATCACGGCACTGGCTCCGGAAAAGGGCGCGGTGACGCAGCTGTGGCGCAATGAGAAGCTGAACCCGGGCACTGCCAGCCCGCTGGTGCTGGGAGACTCCATCTATGTGGTGAACGGCGCGGGCGTGCTGATCAAGGCGAGCCTGAAAAACGGCGATGAAGCGTGGAAGCTGCGCCTGAAGGGGCCCTTCAGCGGATCGCCGGTGGCGGCGGGCAAGCGCATCTACATCGTGAATGAGCGCGGCATTTTCCAGGTGATCGACCCCGAGGCACCTGAAGGCAAGGTGCTGAAGGAGGTGGAACTGAAGGAGACGGTGCTGACGACGCCGGCGATTTCCAAAGGTGCGATCTATGTGCGCAGCGACGCGAAACTGTGGAAGCTGCAATGATGGCGACACCTGAAGAGCCGCCTCAAGAGCTGGAAGAACTGGACGCCTCCACCGCCACAACGGTGGAGCAGGAGACCTCCCGGGCGCTGGGCAAGGAGACACGCCAGGTGCTCTTTGCCGTGCTGCTGGTGGCCGCCTTCATGGTGCTGGCGCAGTTCATCACGCCGCTGAAAGCGTGGGTCACCAACGTGCAGACGTGGAAGGAGATGGTGCGCCAGTTTGGCTGGGGCGCGCATGCGATCTTCATGGCCGCCTGCGCAGGCAGTGTGATGCTGGGCGTGCCGCGCCTGCCGCTGTGTGCCGCTGCGGGGCTGGTGTTTGGATTTGGCGAAGGTCTGGTGCTGTCGCTGGTATCATCCACGCTGGGATCTTATGGAGCCTTTATCTTATCACGTCATGGGTTTCGGAGAGCTGTTGAGTCTCGGGCGGAGAAATGGCCGTGGCTCAAAAAATTGCTGAAAAAGCCATCTGTGCTCAGGGTGTTCTGGGTGCGGCAGCTCATGGTGCCGGGACTGGTGCTGAATGTGCTGCTGGGCATGACGCCGGTGAAGCATACGCGCTTTCTGCTCGGCACCGCACTGGGCTACCTGCCGCTGAATGTGGCCTTCAGCCTGGTGGGAAGCGGCCTTGGCAAAGGCAGCCTGACCACCACTCTGACACAGCTGCTGAGCGCCATGGCTGTGATCAACATCGCCGCATGGCTGGTGTACAAGGTGATGAAGAAACAGAAGGCGAACGGCTGAAGCAGCGGACCCGGCTCAGTGCATGGCATGCCATGCCAGCGTATGATTTTCCGCATCTGCGGCTTCATTGCGCACGGCAGCCACGACGAAGGCTGCCAGAGCAATGAGAACCGCCGCCGGAAAGATGAGGATCAGCAGCGGCAGCAGCATGATGAAAGCCAGCGGGCCGAGCACGAGGCTGAGAGCCAAGGTCTCCCAGCCGAACTGCTTCAGCTTGAGTCCGACAGGAGGCATGCCCTGCTGGCCGCTTCTGACCCAGACGTGGTCCTGCCGGAGCCAGACGAGCAGGGGGCGCAGAGCCTGGCGGAAGGGCCTGAGGAAGGTGGCCTGCATGCGGCGAAACTGCCAGATGCGGTGAAGATTGCGGATGACAAAACGCGCTTCGGCGTTGCGGGCACTGGCGGCTTCCTGAAACGAGGCCGCCTGCCCTTGAAGAGGAGCAGGGATCGTGTTCATAGGCGTGATGGTTGTGATATAATACGAACCATCCCCCTGGCTTCTGGCACAAACACTCCGCAAATCTCAGCCAGCCCTGCCGTGCATGGAGCAGGCCCGGCAGCCTGCACAGAGGTCGCAGCTGACCGAGTGGGGATTCTCAAGGCACTTGGGACAATGAACGCAGAGCATGCAAAACGGACGCTGTGTGCCAGCTACGCCGGGAGTGCAGGGCTGCCTCTTGGCAGCACTGTCGGATGAAGCAGCACAGGCCCTGGAAGAGCGCGTCTGTTTGAGTTCCAAAACATCAGTTTTCATGAATGCGTAGATGAGTGCTCCAACGCATCGGGCGCTTTTGAAAAACGCGCTATTGGCAGACCTGCCAATACGTGAACTTTTTTTTGCTCACGTTGCACATCGCATGCTCCTGCGCAGAATTCCCCATGCCAGTGAATGCCGGGATGAAGGATCAACCAGCCCTTTTAAAATGGAGTGGAGGCGTGCACACGCTCACAGGCCCGTGTTTCATTGGCCGTCGTTCGGACAACGACATCCCCATCAACAATGTACAGGCTTCGCGAAGGCATGCGGTGCTGATGCAGCTGGGCGATGACTGGTGGATCAATGACCTGGGCAGCCGCAACGGAGTGATCGTGAACGGCATGCGCCTGAGCTGCGCGCGCAAACTGCGCAACGGTGATGAAATACGCATCGCCAACCAGCGGCTGACTTTCTGCAACTCGGCACAGTCGGCCCCGCATCACAGCTCCATCATGGGCAAGACGACGGAGCTCGCATATCAGACCGTAAGCGACGGGCCGCTATCTGCAGTCACGTGCGAACTTCTCATCGTGACGGAGCATGGGGAGATTCTCGAAGGGGACAAGGCGGCCCACTGGTTCTTTGGCAAAACTCTTGAGCGTGCGCCCGGAGCCCAGCATTACTTTCTGCCACCGGCCGTGCGCCAGTGGCTGCATCAGCTGGCGGACAATAACGAAAACATTTTCCCGCCGCTGGAAATGGAGCAGGAGGGGCAGCGCATCGTGCTCTCGCTGGCCCGGTGCAAAGAAGACCGCTTTTATCTTCTGGGCCGTGTGGAGTCACTCATGTTTTCCATCGCACGTCTGCAGAGCCTTGGCCTGACCGAGCGTGAAGCCGAGGTCATGCATTGGGTGTGCGAAGGGAAGAACAACCCTGAGATCGCACAGATTCTGGATGTGACGCTGCACACGGTGAACCGGCACAACGAACACATTTTCAAAAAGCTGGCCGTGGACAACCGGCACAAGGCCATCAAGGCCGTGAAGGAACGCCTGGGGGTGTGAGACGAAAGCCTGGTGGCCTCCGCCTCGCACCAGCAAAGAAACGTTTTAGGATTACTTCACCACGGGGGTGAGCACCATGTTGCGGTAGTCGACGTTGGTGTGGTCGCCCTGGAGGTAGATGGGGCCGGGCTTGAACTCATCGCTGGTCATGGCGCCGCCGGTGCAGCCGAGCACGGGGGCGTTGTCGATGATGGTCTTGCCATTGAGGATGACGGTGAGGTGGCGATCCACGAGGGTGATGTCGAGGGTCTGCCATTCGCCGATGGGCTTTTCAGCGGCGACGCTGGGGGTGATGCGGCTGTAGAGCGCGCCCATGTGGTGGGAGTCCAGCGGCTGGCCAAAGCTTTCCATGACCTGAACTTCATAGATGCCACGCAGGTAGATGCCGCTGTTGCTGCCCTCCTGGGTGCGGACTTCGGTCTTGAGATTGAAGTCTTCAAACTCGGCGTCGGTGCGCAGATTGCCGAAGTGCTTGTCCTTGGCCTTGACGACGCGGTTTTGCAGCACGCCGTCCACGACGCTCCAGCCATTGTCCACGCCTTCCTTGAGCAGACGCCAGCCGGTGAGGTCCTTGCCGTTCAGGAGCTGGATGGGGGCGCCAAATTTCACCTTGGAAAGGTCAGGTGCAGGCGGCACGTCGGGGATGCGCTTGCCGGCAAAGTCCTGCGGCTTGCCGATGTCCTTGCCCTCGGCGTTTTTCTTGGAGGTGGTGAGCTTAAGGTTTTCGCCTTCGATCTTGGCGGTGATGGTTTCGATGGCGGCCAGCTTGCCCTCCTTGTTCTTCTGCTCGCGGGTCACGAAGAGTGTGTCTCCTTCGATCTTGGTGCCGGCGGTGGGCACCACGCTGCCGCCGCCCCAGAGCACGCTGGAGCTGAGGGCACCGTCCTTGGACTCAACGCCGAGCCAGCCTGCGCCGCCTCCGGGAATCGTGAGCGCCCAGCGGCCGACGAAGGGACTGTCTGCGGCCTGGAGAAGAGTGCCGAGGCTGAACACGGCGGCGATGGAAAGGGAACGAAGCGGGAGCATGATGGCGGGTGGTATGGGTAGGATGTTGAACGAGCTGGAATTAACGGGATGATTTGCGCTGATCCTTCACGCAGTCGGGATCGGCGGGCGTGGGAGATCCGGTCTGGTCCACAGGATGATTGAAGAGGTAGTGCCAGACGGCCTCGTGGATGAATTTGCCATCCTTGTCTTTCACCGCCGCGCCGCCGGGGGTCACGCTGCTGTGGGCGCGTTTGTCATCGCCCTTCACATCCGCATTGGTGATGAGGCGGCGGGTGTTTTGAAACGGAGGGGCGCTGATGTCAACATCGACGATGGGGCCGTACTGGTTCAGACCCATCATCTCCCAGGAGCGGCAGTAGTGGTCGGCTGTCCAGCCGCCATCGAGGACATGGCTGAAGCCGAAGATGCGATTTCCCGGCGTGGCGGAGGGCAGGGCCTGCCAGGAGTCGTAGTTGTCCCGCGGACCGCAGAAGCAGACGACGCGATCGACTTTCTGATGCTTGGCAAAGCGGGCCGAGGTGGTGGCGCCGTGGGAGGCACCGGAGACGATGACCTTGTCCCAGCGCAGGCCTTTGCCGTCCTGGGCGATGAACTGCTCCCACTTGCCTTCGGGGTGCTCTTTGGCAAGCCATTTCACAAACTGGAAGGAGCGCTCCATCATGCTGTCCGGCTGCGGGATGCTCACAACATCGCTCACATCCTCGCCAGTGCAGGCTTCGAGGCGGATGTCTCCGAGCGTCTTGCCATCGTCGCGGCGTGCGGCTGGGATGATGCCGAACCACTTGTTGGCGTAATGCGGCTGGATGGCGTGAAGGCCGTAGCTGTTGAGGCGCTCAAACAACGGTGCGCTGTGGCCCATGAGCCAGATGACGAGCTTGCCCTGGAGCTTGACGCTGGTATCCACGCTAGCGTTTTGCATGTCCTGGGGCTTGCCCTTTTTGTCGGTGAAGACGAAGTCGATCTCGGGATGCTCCTTGGCACGCGGGTCGATCTCGCTGGCGCGCTTGGAGATGGTGGGAGCGGCGCTGACATGAGCGCTGACGCAGAGCGCCAACAGGCAGGGGAGGATGTGTTTCATAAGGTTGGTGGTGATCTGCTTCCGGAAGGGCCAGGAATGGCCCTGTTATGATTCGAAGCGCAGCCCTGCGGAGTAGGAGCCCACGCTGCGGATCGTCGCGCCATCGGCGCGTGTTTGATCCAGCGCCTTTTGCACGCGCGGGTCGGCGGTGGAGCCTTCGATCTCGATGTAGAAGCGGTACTTGTTGGGCTGGCCGCGGATGGGACGGGATTCAAGGCGCTTCATGTTGATGTCGCCCTCGCTCAGTGGCGTGAGGAAGCGGCACAGGCTGCCGGAGCGGTCTGGCAGCTCGACGACGAGCGCGGTGCGGTTGTGCTCCAGAGAGGGCACATTGGCCGTGTGGCCGATGAGGTAGAACTGTGTGATGTTGGGCACCTCTCCCGCGATGGGGAAATGGAGGATCTGCAGACCGTGGCGCTCCGCATTCTGGCGCGGGCCGATGGCCGCCGCGCCGGACACAGCCACGGCTTTCTCCGCCGCCTTGGCGGTGCTGGGCTCGACCACGCGCTTCACGTTGGGGTAGTGGGCCTTGAGCCATTCGTCGCCATGATAAAAGGGCATGGCATGGGAGTGAATGGATGTGATGGGCTCCCCTGCCCTGCCGAGCAGGGCCAGCTTCACATCCAGTGTCAGCTCCTCCAGGATGCGCAGCCCGCAGCGCGCATCCACGAGGCGGTCCACGGTGTCGATGATGAAGCCGCCGGAGGAGTTTTCGATGGGGACGATGCCGAGGGCGTCGGGTGTTGAGGCGAGGAAGTCGAAGACATCGCCTACGTTGTCGCGCAGGCTCACCGCCGCGCCGGGGAACCGCATCTGGGTGATGAGATGCGAAAAGCTCCCGTCGGGTCCGAGGCAGGCGATGGTAGGCGGTGGATTCATGCGCCGCGCATGCTCCGCCGCTGGGGCGGATGGTCAAGCGGGCGCGTTCTCAAAGAGTGCGCAGGGATGAGAGGAGCAGCGCAGCGAAGATAGACAACCGCAGGCTGCCCGAAGGGTGAGCAAAGCGAATCAATGCGGTTGCAGAGATGCACGGCGCAAGCCTGCATCGGCGACACCGCTTTCGCGAGGTATCGTACGGACTTCGGCCGCAGCCCGCCGTCCGGCCCGCGGGTGGGTGCTTTCGGGCAGCCTATTGATTCTCGCGTACCTTCCGGCCTACGAAGGCGGTGTGGCGCTGCGCCTCCCATCGCACTCCAAGACGGTGGCGCGATGCTTGTATGTGCCAGCCGCTGATTGGCAAGCATCACGCTCTGGATTTCACCGCCACTCGGGGCTTGATTGGTGGATGATCCGCCGCTGGAAAATCACCCTCTTCGTACTGCCCTTGCTGGCGGCAGGCGGGTGGTGGGGGCTGCCGTGGCTGCTGCCGCTGCCGGAGGCGCTGCTGAGGCCGCCGCCGGCCTCCACGCTGTACCTGGCACGCGATGGCACGCCGCTCCGGCATCTTTTAAACGAAGACGGCACGCGCTCGGCACCGGCGGTGAGCTATGCGGAGATCCCGCCGCATCTGGTGCATGCGCTGCTGGCGGCGGAGGACAAGCGATTCTTCTCCCACGGCGGTGTCGATCTGCTGGCCATCGCGCGCGCGGCATGGAGCAATCTGAGGAGCCACCGCATCGTGTCCGGGGCCTCGACGATCCATCAGCAGCTCATCAAAAACACCACGCCGCAGCACGGCAGGCGCACTCTGTGGGCCAAGCTGACCGAGGCGCTGCGGGCGCGCAGGCTGGCCATGACATGGAGCCGCGAGTCGGTGCTGGCGGCGTATGCGAACCGTGTCTCCTTTGGCAATCTGATGACGGGCGCCGCCACGGCTGCGTCGGGTTATTTCCACAAGCCGCTGGGCGATCTCACCCCTGCGGAGTGCGCGCTGCTGGCCGCGCTGCCGCAGGCTCCGGCGCGGCTGAACCCGTTTCGGAATCTGGAGGGCGTGCTGCCACGGCAGCAGCACATCCTGGACAAGATGCACGAGCTGCACTGGCTGAGCGATGAGGAGCACCGCGTGGCGCTGGACCAGAAGATCGTGCTGCAGCGCTTCAGCGGAGGATTTGAGGCCCCGCATGCGGTGGAGATGCTGCGTGGTGCCGCGCAGAATGGCACCGTGCGCACCACGCTGGATGCCATGCTGCAGCAGCATATTGAGACGATCATCGCGCAGCGGCTGGAGGTGCTGAAGGGCCGCCATGTGACGCATGCGGCGGTGGTGGTGATCGAGAATGCGACAGGAGCGGTGCTGACGCTGGCGGGCTCGCGGGATTTCTTTGCGAAGGATGGCGGGCAGCTGAATGGGGCGTGGGCGCCGCATTCGCCTGGCTCGGCGATGAAGCCGTTTACGTACCTGCTGGCGTTTGAGCGCGGGGCCACGCCTGCGAGCCTCGTGGCGGATCTGCCGGTGGAGTTTGCGACGGCATCGGGCACCTACCGCCCGGAGAACTACTCCCTGCGCAGCTATGGCCCGATGACGTACCGTCAGGCTCTGGGAAATTCGCTGAACATCTCGGCCGTGCGCGTGCTGGACTCCATCGGCGGTGCGGAGACGCTGCTGCCGAAGCTGCGCGAGCTGGGGCTGAGCACGCTCACGGAAGATGCGGCACACTACGGCCTGGGCCTCACGATTGGCAATGCCTCCGTGCGGCTGATCGAACTGGCGAATGCCTATGCGTGTCTGGCGCGGCTGGGCAAGTTCAAGCCGTGGACGCTTCTGCAAAAAACCACCGCCTCCGAGGAGCGCCGCCTGCTGGGCGAGAGCGAGAGCTGGCTCATCGCCGACATCCTCAGCGACAATCAGGCGCGCGAGATGGCCTTTGGCAGCTGGTCGGTGATCCGCCTGCCCTTCCGCTGCGCGGTGAAGACCGGCACCAGCTCCACCTTCCGCGACAACTGGACCGTGGGCTACACGCCGGAGCACACCGTCGGCGTGTGGGCGGGCAATTTTGACAACACCCCCATGCAGGACGTGAGCGGCGTCACGGGCGCAGGACCGATCTTTCGCGATGTGATGCTGCACCTGCATGAAAAGCATGCTGCCACGTGGTATGACATGCCACAAGGCATCACGCATGCGCGCATTGATCCGCGAACTGGAAAACGTCTCACGCCGCAGACGCCTCCGGCACGGATGAGCCGCGAGGAGTTTTTTGTGGCGGGCAAGCTCCCGCCTCCGGCTCAGGCGGGTGATTATGATGCGAGGGGGCGAGCGATACTGCCGCGCGAGTATGCGGCGTGGATCGGCAGCAGCGGGAACTGGCTGGGGGATCTGGTGACGACGGCTGAGTCAGAAGCGAGGCCGGTGCTGAGGATCACGAATCCGATTCCGGGAACGGTGGTGATTCTAGATCCGGATATTCGGAATGGTGGGAACCGGCTGCTGCTGCAGGCGATGGGCGGAGAGCGGGTGAGGTGGAAATGTGAAACGCTGGAGCTGCGAAATGAGGGGGCTCACGTGTTTGCGATTCTCAAACCGGGCAGGCATGAGATCGAGGCGAGGGATGAAGGCGGCGGGCAGAGCGTGCGAACGTTTGTGATCGTCAAAGAGGAGTAGGAGATGCGGCGAGCGCAGGGGCTTCCTGGGCACCTTACACCACCACAAGAACGATCGCGCTCATCATCAGGAGCGCACCGGCGAGACGCCAGCGCATGACCTGGGGGCCGAGGTGCTGCTCAGCATTCTTGAACCAGTGGCCGATCATCCACACCAGCGCCACGCTGAGCAGGCCGCGCGAAGCATAGACGATGTTGGCGGAGGTGGCCTTGCCAAAGACGGCGAGGGTGCTGACGAAGATGATGCTCTGAGTACCGAGCAGCACGGAGCCGCCAGCGAGCCACGGCCAGGCCTGCGGACGGATGGCGCTGAGCGGGGCGGAGAAGCGGAAGATGAGCCCAAAGGAGAGCAGCGCATTGATCCAGAAAATGCAGGGGAGCAGACGGCCGACACCCCAGTACGGACCCCATTTTTGCACCAGCACATCAAACACCGCAAAGGCCACCGCACCAAACCCGCCTGAGACAAACGTGAGCAGCAGATGACGTGGCGGCTGCCCGGCATCTTTGCGATTGAGAAAGGTGATGCCGAGCACGCTGAGAAAGGCGGCGATCCAGAGCTTGACGCCCACGGCCTCGCCGATGAGCAGCGGCGTCAGGAAGGCCACCAGGATGACCTTGAGCCCAAACACGGGCACGGCCACAGAGACGTCCCCCTTGTCCAGCGCCAGAAACTGGGCCAGCTGACCGAGAAAAAGGCACATGGCGATGATGCCGGGCTGCCAGAGCATGTCGCGCTCAATAGGCGGGCCGCCGAGAAGCCATAGGAAAGAAAACAGGCCTGCCACGATCAGATTCGCCACGAAAGTGGTGCGCCAGAGACCTACCCCAAGATCGCTGGAGCGTTTCAGCACGAGCGCGCCAAAGGCGTACAAGAGGGCTGCTAGCAAGGGGAAGAGCGTGGTGGCGAGGGCTGGGGGCACCCGTGCCATTATCACGCCCACACCCGGTGGCAAGCCCGAGCCCAAGGAATGCGGCGGCGGGCTTTCAGCCATCACTTGCCACGAGCACGGCGCTTGCTAAGCAAATGACCCCACTTTTTCCAACCCATGACCGCTACCTTCCCCGAACAATCCGTCGCCGTACTTTTCAGCGGAGGCGACGCGCCCGGCATGAACGCCTTTCTGCGCGCTGTTGTACGCCTGGGCCTGAACCGCGAGAAGATCGCCGTGCTGGGCATCCGCGACGGCTACCGTGGTCTCGTGCGCACCGCCCGCGCCGTGAATGACGACGCCGAAGCCCTGGTGCGCCTGAAGAACGACATCGCCACTCACACCGGGCGCGCCGGCCTGATCTCCGAGCAGCTCCATATCATCCAGATGGACCACGCCAGCGTGAGCGGCATCATGGGCAAAGGCGGCACCATTCTGGGCTCCGCACGCTGCCTGGAGTTTCATGACAAGAAGGTGCGCGACAGCGTGATCAAGCTGCTCAAGAGCCTGAACGTCCGCGCCCTGGTGGTGGTGGGAGGTGACGGCTCGCTCACCGGTGCCCGCCTGCTGGCCCAGGAGAGTGACCTGCGTGTGATCGGCGTGCCTGCCACGATCGACAATGACCTGCAGTTTACCGACATGGCGCTGGGCGTGGACACCGCCGTGAACACGCTCGTCTGGGCGGTGGACCACTTCATCGACACCGCACGCAGCCACCGCCGCGTGATGGTGCTGGAAACCATGGGCCGTGCGAGCGGCGACCTGGCCCGCATGGCCGGCCTGGCCTCCGGTGCGGAGATGATCATCACCCCCGAGGCCGGACCGCTGAACGAGGAAGCGATGAAGAAACTGGCCGCCAAGATCGAAGGAGCGATGACCCGCGGCCGAGGCCACGCCATCGTACTGGTGGCGGAGGGTGTGGAGTTTGACCCGCCGCAGAAGCGCAACCGCGCCTATGTGCTGATGGACGCCTTCCAGCAGTACTTCCAGCGCGCCGGAGCCCCCTTCCAGGACCTGGAAGTGCGCCCCTCGGTGCTGGGCCACCTGCAGCGCGGCGGCCACACCACGCCGGGAGATTGCATCCTGGCGGCACGCTTTGCCGACCATGCCTGGAAGACCATCCAGCAGCCCGATGGCGGCAGCGGCATCACCGCCCTGCGCAAGAACGTGGTCGAGATCGTCCCCTACGGCGAACCGGACATGCCCGAGCGCGCCGCCTTCTCCCGCGAGATGGAGCAGCTGCACGATGACCTGAGCTCGTGGTAAGGAGAGGGCAAGCCTCAAGGAATGGTCAAGGGGGCGTCACGCTCACCTTGGCTACTACCTGACCAGCTCGACTTCTCCCTTCAGTTCGTGAAATTCACCACAGTCAGCGGCCCATTGTAACCGAATGCCGCATCTACGGCCTGCATGGCACCATAGGACCATACACAAACCACCAGCAAAGTCAGGCCAACCGTTATTTTGGCATCCGTGGATTGTGCCATTGGGATGCCTTGATGAGATTCAGAACGCAGGCTGATGCATGCTGCCCAGAGCAACGGAATCATCCATGCCCATAGGCCGGTTTTGAGCACGAACTCCATGCTATTTGGCAGGGCATTGAGCAGTAAAAGTGGCGACTCCACTTTTTCCATCACGTTCACCATTTTCCGTGAGAGCGCATAGCCCATCCCGATAAACAGGCACTGCACCAGAATCAGAACGCTGATGGCCTTGGGTGGGTAGTTCATGGCTGCACTGCTTGTATCAATTCTTCACCCAGCGGTCCATCCATTTCACGGTCTTCTCCCACATTTCGGGGAGATAGACGTGGCCGACGCCGGGGTAGATGGTGTTTTCGAAATGTGTCGAGGCATCGCCGCCGTGCAGTGAGTACACCTGGCTGACGATCTCGCCGATGTGGCGAACGCCGTCGGCGGGTGAACCGCCATCCTGATCCCCGGTCATGAAGAGCATGGGGCGCGGGGCGCCTAGGGCGATGACGGACTCGGTGTCGAAGTGCCTGAGCATGCCGGGGACGAAGTAATAAATGCCGTGGGCCTTGAGCATGCCGGCGCGGATCAGCTCCTCGTAGCGCGTCATGCAGCCGACGCACACGGCGGCGCGCGGGCGGTCGTCCAATGCCATGATCCACCAGCTTCTGGTGGAGCCCATGCTGATGCCGGTAACGCCGATGCGCTGCGCGTCCACCTCGGCACGGGTGCAGAGATAATCGAGCGCGGTGAGGTCATCGCGCAGCATCATGCCCCAGAGGGTGCGGCCGACCCAGAGGTTGAACTTGGCGGCGGTCATCTCGCCATTGCCGCCTTTCTGCTGGGGGCCGTCGGGGCCGTGGCCGTTGCGCTCGCCAAAGCATGGGGCGTCGATGCCGAGGACAACGTAACCCGCCTCCGCGAGCGCGGGGCCAGCGGCCACGGGGGTGGCATTGGTCTGCAGGAGCTCCTGTTTGCCGATGTCATACTGGCCGCCATGCCAGTGACAGCAGAGGATGGCGGGGGCTTTGTTTTGTGGTGTGGCCGTCTTGGGGACAAACACATAGCCCTTCACGATCTCGCCAGCGCCGTTGTCGAACTGGAGGGTCTCCAACGTGTAGCCGCCTTTGTCCTCACGGCTGATCACCTGGAAGGAAGAGATGGGCGGGCGTGGGGGGAGGTCGCCGAGGAGTGCGTTTAGCTTTGCCCGAATCTGCACCCGCTGCTGCTGCCATGCCTGGAGTGTGGCAGGGACCTGGAGTGGTGGGGCGAGCTGGGTCTTTGCCAGCCAGGCATCGGCGGCGGGGTCGGGTTCAGCGGCGTGCATGAGCGTGTGCAGGAGAATGAGACAGACGGCGGCGGTGCGCATGCGCCGGTTCTATCAGGCCGGGAATTTTCACGCAACATGGATGCTGCGGTTTCGTTTCCACCGCTCCATGAAACACACCTCCCTGCTCACCCTGATCCTCGCCCTGGCCGCCTTCGGCATCCGTGCCGAGGACAAGCCGCTCCTCGCCATCCCTGGCAAGGTCATCTATGAAAACAATCTCGCCTCAGGAGCCGGTGCGCCGTGGAAGGCCGCCAAAGGCAAATGGGAGGCCGTGGACGGCGTGCTGCATGGCTCTGAGCTGGAAGCCGACAAGCACGGCGCGGTGATCCGGCTGCCCAACAAGCTGAAGGATTTCGTCATTGAGTATGAGTTCAAGTTTTCCGGTGCCAAGACCACCAGCCTTTCCATCAATGCCATCAAGGACCACATGGCGCGCATCATGATCACGCCAAAGTCGGTGACGGTACAGCGCGACGACAACGACCATGAAGGCCCGGACAAGGCGGTGGTCTTTGCCCGCTTCCCCGCCGAGCTGGGAGAAGGCTGGCACAAGGTCCGTCTGGAGATGGTGGGGGACAAGATGCTGGGCAAGGTGGACGACCTCGTAGCCTGGGGTGCCAATGACCTCTTCCTCACGGAGAAGGCCTCTCCTGGCTTCACCGTCAGCGGCCAGTCGGTGGACTTCCGCCATTTCAGCCTCAAGGAAGCCACCCTCAATCCCGGCTGGGATGCCGTGATGGGCACCCTGCCCAAGCCTGGCGAGAAAGTGGCCCCTGTGGCCAGACCTGCCGCCAAAGGTGCTGCCAAGGCCAAGAAGAAGGCCGAGTAAGCCTGCCAGCCTGCATTGACTTGCCATGCGCCCATTGCTAATGAGGCGCATGGCATTTCCCATTCGTTCCCCTCGTGACATGGTCGGCGGCATCATGGTCTTTGGCCGCATCCTGGACAAGATCCGCCTCTTCGACAAAGAGGGCAGCCTGCCTGAGGGCTACCACCTGGGCTACCTGTCCGGGAGCCGCACCTTTGACGAGCGCGTGTGCAAATTCCTCGGCGTGGATTTTTATGAGCTGACGCAGCGCACGCTGGCCGGTGGCACCGACGAAGAGATCCTGGAATGGTGCTGCCAGAACGGCAACCGCCCCACAGCCGAGCAGATCGAAATCTGGAACGGCTTCATGCTGAAGCGTGGCTGGCGCGATGCGGCCAGCGAAGGCCTGATCAAGCAGCGTGCCGAGGCCGGCCTCGCGCACCGCGAAGATCTGGTGACCTTCTTTGACATGATGGATGTCGAGGAAGGCCGCGCGCCGTGATTCATCAGAATCCGCGTGGTGCCATGGAGTAGAGGCCCAGGGTCACATCATAGGCATCCAGCATGGCCATGCGCTTGAGCTCGTGGCCCGCGCCCCAGGAGTCGGTGAAGAGGATCTGATTTTTAGCGAGGTTGTAGCCGATGATCATGCGCATGTGCCCGCCGCTGATCTGCCCGCCGGCGGGCAGCGGAGGCTCCTCGGGCTTCTGCCCCAGGAAAAGCCCCCAGAGCAGAGGGACGCCTTTGTCGGTGTATTCCTTGACGATGGAAAGGAAGGCTTTCTCGGAGACACGGCGCTTGCGGCCGTTTGTGTAATACAGCTCGGGATTGATCAAGGGCTTGAAGGTGACGTTGAAAGCGCCGTCGATTTTGGCGAGGCTCTTCTGCATGGTGGTGATGTCCGCGCCACTTCCTGCATCGACGCTGACGAGCTTTGCCATCTCGTGCTGGTCACAGGGGATGCGCATGTACTCAAACAGGCGCTGGCAGCTCGCGGCGACGCAGTAGCCTTTCTGGCCCTGATCCACCATCGGCACGCCAGAAATGTACACATCGCCCTCCGGGGTCTTTTTGATTCGCTGGAGCAGCTCCATGCGCTGGACGCCTGTGGCCATCTTGCCCATGCTCCAGTCCGCCTGGTTGGGTGCGGCAAGTTTCAGACGCAGGAACTCGGGCTTCGTGACCTTGCCGGGTGTGTTGTACTCGTTGTATTCGAGAAGCGCAATGCCGCCCGGGGACGTCCAGTTCCAGCCTGTGACTGGCAGCGCGGCATTGGAGGACAAGATCTGACGCTTGGGAGAGACCTTCATCACCTGGCCGAGGTTTTGACCAATGAGTTTGAAAATGCGGTCGAATTCCGTCGTGGTGATATCGCCCGAGTCGCCGCGATTGTAGAAGGAGATGGTGGCACGCGCGGCTTTGCCGTTCACAAACTCCAGAATGGCCTCCTCGACATTGATGGAGCCGCCAAACATGGTGAGCTTTGTCTCCACATTGCTGAACATGTGGCGGGAGAAACGGGCGCGGTCTTTGCCGGCGCTCATCCATTCGAACTGGGGAGGCTTCGGCTGATCGCCCTGATCATTTGTCTTCAGCACATAGGTCTTTTCCAGCTCGGCAGGGGTCCACAGCCATAGGGCGTTAAAGTTCAGCAGGGCATCCAAATCGGCTGACAATACCGGCAATTCAACAGGCTGGTTTTCCACCGTGGGCTGGGGCGGGGGAGGCCCGCTGCCAAAAGGGCTTTGAATTGACAGACTCATGGAGGAAGGACCGACATTGTAACTGACCGTGTATTTAGGATGCACCCAATGCGGTCCCTTCCAAACAATGCTGGCACCGGGATCTTCGTTGGGATTTGAGTCTCCCGTTTTTTGTGCCAGAAAGATGTCCAATGCCTCCAGCTTTTTCTTTGTGACGTTCTTGGTGCTGAGCACCAGGCTTACAGAAGGTCTGAAAGCAGAGAAATAAAACATCATGCGTTGGACCTCGAAAAGGCCTCCGAAAACAGTGTTCTCCAAAAGCCCGCCACTCGCAGCGTGCACAAACACAAGGCTTCCGGATTTTTCTGTTCTTACGCTATAGTTGGGAGGCTTGCTCCGATCCTTCCTGTGAGCGTCCAAAAAGTCGATCAAGTTTTGCTGCGTCAAAGCCAGTGGATCAGACCAGTCGATCAAATCATCAAAGGATGCAGGCGAGGGCTTTGCGGCCTGTGCGATGGCTGCATCCTGAAAGGCCAACCATGTGAGCAACACCATGCCGTTAAGCAGCCGCGATTTCATGCAGCTCATTTATCTGACCCGGCCTGCTTCTGTCAATGCTTATTGGCAAGACACCCCGTCAATCCACCTACAAATCTTCCTTCCCATCACTTCGCCACAACAGCGGGCCGATCTGATATCAGCACCTTCTGCAACGGCTTGGGATAGACACCAAGGATCAGGATACCGAGAGCCAGCGCACCAGCGACGGCTTTGGCGGGACCGGAGAAGGTCAGCGCGGGGACGTCGGTGCCTTCGGTGGTGTACATCGCGAGGATGGTCTTGAAGTAGTAGTAGAAACCGGCGGCGGCGGCGATGATGGCGCAGATGAGGGCGCCCCAGCAGCCGTGGTCAGCCAGGCCAAGGAAGACGAAGAGCTTGCCGAGGAAGCCTGCGGTGAGCGGCAAGCCAGCCAAGGAGGCAAAGGAGAGAGTCATCAGCAAGGCGAGAAGCGGATTGCGCTTGGCGAGGCCGGTGAAGTCCTTGATGTCCTCGCCAAGGCCGTTGGCACGCATGAGGCCTAGGCCGAGGAAGCCGAGGACGGTCATGGGCAGGTAGGTGGCAAGGTAAAAGGCCACGACGCCTCCGGAGGAGAGACTGAAGCGGGCGCTTTCACAACAGGCCAGCGCGAGGAGCAGATAGCCCGCGTGTGAGATACTGGAGTAAGCGAGCAGGCGCTTGACGCTGGTCTGGAACATGGCCGGCAGGCTGCCGAGAAGAACGGTCAGCGATCCGATGACGAGAAGGAGTCCCTGGATCTCACTGCCGATGATGGAGCCTTCGGCCATGAAGGCTTCGAGAGCACGGGTGAGGACGACGAAACCGGCGGCCTTGGAACCCACCGAGAGGAAGGCCGTGACAGGTGTGGGAGCGCCCTGATAAACGTCCGGCACCCACATGTGGAAGGGAGCGGCGGCGACTTTGAAACCGAGGCCGCAGAGCAACACAGCGGCACCGAAGAGTGCTGCCGTCTTGCTGGTGGCAGGATTGGCCAGCGCCTTGGCGATGCCATCAAAGCTCATCGTGCCGGTGGCGCCGTAGATCCAGGCGATGCCATAGACGAGCACGCCGGTGGAGAGAGCGCCGAGGATGAGGTATTTGACCCCTGCTTCGAGGCTGAAGGCGCTCTTGCGGGCAAAGGCGACGAGCACGTAGAAAGAAACGGTGACGAGCTCGAGCGCCACGAAGACAGTTACCAGGTCACGGGCGGACGCCATCCACATCATGCCGGTGCAGACGATGAGCGGCAGGCTGAACATTTCGGCCAGCTTGCCGTCCAGCGTGAAGCGCGTGAGATACGGCGCACATTCCAGCGTGAGCCAGAGCACAAGCATGGTGATGACCAGCGCGAAGCCCTTGTAGAACAGGGCGAGGCTGTCGAGCTGATGCCAGGGCTGGATGAAGCCGGGGAGGCTGGCGGTGTCATGCGGCACGACGAGGAGCAGAATGAACGCGAGCGCGGTGCCTGCGATGGCCGTGAGACCGAGTGTGCGGCGGGAGATGGCGGGATTGAAGGCCTCGAGCAGCAGCAGTGCGAGTCCAAGTGTGGCGAGGCCGGCTTCGATGGTGAAAACGCTCATGGCAGGACTACAGCGCGGATTTCATGAGGTTGAGCAGCAGCCATGGGCAGCAGCCGGTGACGAGCAGCGTGGCGGCAAGAATGATGAAGGGCACACGCTGTGAGAACGCAGGATCAATCATGAACAGGCCGGTGGCAGGACTGCCGTGGAAGATGCTGCGGTAGGCGCGCAGCATGTAAACAGCGGACATCACCACGCCCCAGAGCGCCAGGATGACCGTCCACTGGAGACTGGTGAGGGCGCCCGATTTGAACTCAGTGAAGTTGCCGATGAAGATCAGGACTTCTCCGGCGAAGTTGGTGAGGCCGGGCAGGCCGATGGAGGCAAAGGCACCAAAGGCAAAGAGAACTGTGAAAGCAGGCGCATGCGTGGCGAGGCCTCCCAGCTTGTTGTATTCCAGGGTGCCCAGCTGATTGCGCATGCGGCCGCAAAGGCCGAAGAGCAGAGCGATGGATATGCCGTGCGCAAACATGAGGATGACCGCGCCTTTCAGAGCGATCTCCGTCCCAGCTGCGATGCCGAGGAAGATGTAGCCCATGTGCATGACGCTGGAGTTTGCCAGGGTGGCGTCGAGACGGCCCGCGTGGATGGTGACGAGGCCCATGACGAGAATGTTTCCGAGCAGCATCACCAGCAGCGCATTCTGCACCCACTCCACATGGGCACCCTGAGGGAGCAGCGGCAGCGCAATGCGAATGAGGCCATAGAGGCCGAACTTTTTGAGGACGCCAGAGTGAAGCATGGCGACCGGAGTGGGCGCGGTGGCATAAGCAGGCGCAGCCCAGCTATGGAAGGGAAAGAGACTGACGAGGGAGCCAAAACCGAGCAGCAGCACAAAGAAGATCTGCGCCTGCTTCGCATCTGGCAGAGGCGTGAGCCTGGCCTGGCTGCGGAGGGCTTCGAGGTCAAAAGTGAGCTTGGAACCACCGCTGAATTCGAGCACCAACCAGACCAGACCGGCGAGCAAAACCAGGCTGCCAGCACCGAGATAGATGGTGGCCTTCCAGGCAACGGCCTTGCGCTGGGCGGGCTCGGCACGGCCATGAAGCGCGATCATGAGGAAGGTGGGGATCAGCGCGAGCTCATGGAATGCGTAGATGAAGAAAACATCTGTGGTGAGGAAAGCGCCCAGTGCGCCGCCACCGATGAGAAGCGAGGAGATGAAAAAGATCGGCGGACGATCTTCAATCTGCCAGATGGCGGCCAGCATGACCAGCGAGGTGAGCAGCGCGAGGATGATGGAAACACCATCTGCGCCGACAGCGAAACTGAGCGAAGGATTTTCAAGGATCTGGCGCGAGTGGGTGAAGGCCAGGCCTGTTTTGCCCCAGTATTGCCCGGCCGTGTACAACACCAGCACGAGATTGACGAAGGTGGCACCAAGCGATGCGGCGCGGGCAGGCGCACCGAGCCAGACCGCCAGGGCGGCGAGCAGCGGCAGTGCGATGATTAGTTCAAGAACGCTCATTCAGTTTCTCCATCAATGGCCCAGACGGGGCAGCACAAATACGACCAGATAAATCACTCCAATAACTCCTCCGCCCAGGAGGAAGGTGTAGCCCTGCATGTGACCGCCCTGCAGCATGCGGGTGGCGGCACCGAGACGGGCAACGATGGCTGTGGGCAGACGGGCGATGAGGCCATCAACAAGCACACGCTCCAAGGCGGTGACGATCCACGCCAGGCGGTCCTGGCAGATGCGGACGATAACGGTGTAGATCTCGTCAAAGTAGAACTTGTTGGCGAAGAGCTTGATGCTGAGCGGGTCTTTGTCCTTGCCGCGATAGAGGTAGATCGCGCCGCCGGTGCCGATGAGGAAGGCCAGGATGGACGCAGCCAGCACGGTGGTATGCGGAGGCTCATGCGCAGGCTTGTAAGCCTGCAGGGGCGTGGCAAAACCATCCCAGGCCGAAAGAACCGAGAAGACCGCCAGAAGCACCAAGGGGAGCAGCATGATGAGAGGCACCTCGGTGGCGTGATGAGCAGAGTCGGTGCGAGGCTTGCCGAAGAAGGCGATGATGACGAGCCTCATCATGTAGAATGAGGTCAGGAGAGCCGTGAGCGACGCCGAGTGGAAGAGGATGCTGCAGCCGCTGTCATAGGCGGCGCCGAGGATCGCTTCCTTGCTGTAGAAACCGCTGGTGATGTATGGAAGCCCCATCAGCGCCAGGGTGCCAATGAGGAAGGTCCAGAAGGTGACGGGCATGTGCTTGCGCAGACCGCCCATCTTCCAGATGTCCTGCTCGTGGTGGCAGGCATAAATGACAGCACCGGAGCCCAGGAAGAGCATGGCCTTGAAAAAGGCGTGCGTGTAAAGATGGAACATGGCCGGGTGACCCGGGTTGGGGCCATGCAACTGATGCCCATGCTGAATGTGCATGGCCACGGCACCCACAGCCATGACCATGTAGCCGAGCTGGGAGAGCGTGGAGTAGGCAAGAACGCGCTTGATGTCGTTCTGCTGCGTGGCCATCAGGGCGGCCATCAAGGCGGTGAAGGCACCGATGCCAGCGATGATTTCCGCCGCGAGCGGAGAGGCCTCGATGAGGAAGCTCACGCGGACCAGCATGTAAACACCCGCGGCGACCATGGTGGCGGCGTGGATCAGAGCGGACACCGGCGTGGGGCCTTCCATGGCGTCCGGCAGCCAGACATGAAGGGGGAACTGTGCGGACTTGCCCACCGCCCCGAGGAAGATGCACAGGGCCGCAGCCGTGGTGAAACCGGCATGATAGCCTGGAGCGCCAACTCCCAGCGGGCCGCCGGTGGCGAAAGCGGTCTTCAAGTCGTCAAGATTCACGCTCCCCCCATTGGCACCAAAGAGCAGCAGGATGCCGATCATGAAACCAAAGTCGCCGATGCGGTTGGTGAGGAAGGCTTTTTTGCAGGCTTCGGCGGCGCTGGCTTTCTGATACCAGTGGCCGATGAGCAGGTAGGAACTCAGGCCGACGAGCTCCCAGAAGATGAACATCATGATCAGGTTCCCTGCCAGCACGATGCCGGTCATGGAGAACATGAAGAGGGACAGAGCGCCAAAGAAGCGGGGCTTTGCCTCGTCATCCTTCATGTAGCCCAGCGAGAAAATGTGCACCAGCATGCCGATGAAGCTGACGATGAACATCATGCCACGGCTCTGCTTGTCGATGAGGACGTCGATATTGGCATGCAGATGACCGATATCGAGGAAAGGCAGGAGCATCTGCACCTTGTTGTCATCCGCCGCAGCCAGAAGGAACAGGCAGGCAATGAAGGAGATGATCGAAGAGCCGACCGAGATGAGAACAGCCGCGCCTTTAAGCTGGCGATGACCGAGGAGGATGACGAGCGCCGAAAAGAATGGCAGCAGAAGGATGATGCTGGCGTGCATGCGGGCGCGTTATCCTTGAAGTTTGGTGACGGACTCCACATCCACGCTCTGCTTGGAGCGGAAGAGAGCCACGATGATGGCCAGCCCGACGGCCACTTCAGCGGCAGCCACGGTGATGGTGAAGAACACGAGCGACTGCGCGGTGTAATCCGGCAGGCCGTTGACGAGATGGAAGCGGGAGAAGCCGACCAGCGCGAGATTGGCGGCGCTGAGCATCATTTCCAGGCACATGTAGACAATGATGATGTTTCTGCGGGCAATGACGCCAGCAAGCCCCAGCGCGAAGAGCATGCCGCTGACGACGAGATAGTGGCCGAGAGTGATCATGGGGCGCTCCTTTCGCGTTTGCTGAGAACGACGACACCGATCGTGCCGACCAGCAGCAGCAGGCCGACCACCTGAAGGTGGAAGCCATACTGATCAAAGAGGGTGAAACCGATCAGCTTGGCGTCCGGGAGAGTGCCGGCCTTGAGATCGTTCGTGATGGTGGGGAGTGCCGCCTTGCCCAGCTTTCCAGCTGCTTCAGCCAGCTCAAGAGGGGCACTCTGAGCGCTTTTCCTGGCGAGGTCTGTGCCGCCAGCCACAAGAACAACCTGCAAAGTGAGCAGCGCAGCGAGCAGCACGCCGGAGACGATGGCTGGCAGGTTCAGGCTTTTTCCTTCCTCCGTCTTGATGTCCAGCAACATGATGATGAAGAGGAAAAGCACCATCACCGCGCCGGCATACACGAGAATCTGAATGACCCCGATAAAGTAGGCATCCAGGCTGAGGAAGAGAGCTGCCAGACCGACAAAGCTGGCCGCGAGAGAAAGAGCGCATGTGACCGGGTTGCGTCCGGTGACGACCAGGAAGCCGAAGCCCAGGGTGATCAATGCGAAGAGATAGAAGAGGAGCGGGGGCATTACTTGAGCTCGTTCCACTTGTTCACCAGCCCCACGCGCTGGCCGCCGATTTCATAGAGGCGCTTTTTGTTGTGCACCATCTCCTTGCGGGAGAGACCGGTGATGGCGTAGTCTTTGCGCAGGAAGATGGCCTGCTCTGGGCAGACCTCCTCGCACATGCCGCAGTAGATGCAGCGAATCATGTCGATGTCGAACTCCTTGGGCCGCTTCTCGACCTTGGCCCAGGGATCGTCACTGGGGATCTCTCCGGGGATGATCTTGATGGCCTTGGGTGGGCAGATGAACTCGCAGAGCTGGCAGCTCACACAGCGCTCGCGGTCCTGCTCGTCCGTGACGAGAGCGGGGGCACCGCGGTAATGGGCGGGCAGATGCTCGTCCCACTTCTGCTCCGGGTACTCCATGGTGACCTTGGGCTTGCTGCCGGCGATCTGGAGGAAGGTTTTGATGCCATGGCCAATCGTGATTTTCAGCCCTTTAAGCAGCGTGGATATGAACCAGCGTTCATGCCAGGCAAGTTTTGGACGTTGTACAGTGATAGTGGCCATGTATGAGCAGGGAACCGCAGGAGAGTCGGTTTTGATTATCCGAACGTCCCGCAACGCAGCAACCGCTATTTGTGAAAAATTTCACAAGGTCGGGCCGAAGGCGTCAATAATGCTCAAAAACACGCCTGGAAGGGCTAGGATGGGAGGCGAAAGCCCGAAAACTCCCCTCTGGAGGCTATTTTGAGCCCGGGGCGTCTGCCTTTTTGGGGGCGGATTTCTTTTTGGGCGGGGTCGTTTTTTGAAATCCCGCCTTCGCATAGGCCACCATTTGGGCAAAAGTCCCCTCCCCGACGCCGTCTGCACTCACCACGTTGACCACATCTGCCAGAGGACGAACTTTCTGAATGGCCTTGGCGCGGACCTCTCCAATGCCGGGGATGGCCATGAGCGCCGCTTCGTCTCCCTGGTTTAGCAAAGTCAGAAGCTGGGCCCTCTGCTCTGGTGTCAGCGTTTTGGCAACAGCCTCCACTTTGGCCGAAGGCTTGGGCGGACTTTTCTTTGGCTGCATGGTGTCAGCAGCAGAGAGCGAGAGGCTGAAAGCCAGGACGGCAAGGAGCGTGAAAAGGCGCTTCATAAGATAGAATGATTAAACAACCCCGGAAGTTTATTAAAAGAACAGGATTGATGGCGAGAACAATTTTTACCGATGCCTTCTCTTTGATCGAACGGCCTTGCCAGAAGCGCCCGACCAAGCGCCATTTTGACACATTCTCAACATTCAGATAAAAGGAGTTAGAATTCCTATGGCGTTTCTAATTCATATCGGTTAGAATAGTTTCACTAACGGGGAAATGACCAATTCTGACCGCATTCGAATCTTAATCGTCGAAAACGAGGGCCTTGTGGGCTGTGACATGGCCACAACCCTTGGCAAACTGGGGTATGTGGTCGTGGCGATCTGCTCCTCCGGGGAAGAAGCCTTGGAGCGGCTGGATGAGTTTCGCCCGGATCTGGTGCTGATGGATGTGCACCTGGCCGGGCAGCTGGACGGCATCGACACCGCGCGTGAGCTGCAGCGCCGCAGCCGTGTGGCCATCGTCTATGTCACGGCCTGTGCAGACCTGGACACCGTGGCCCGTGCGCGCCAGACGCACCCGCACGGCTACCTGCTCAAACCCTTCAATCACGATGAACTGCGCCTGGCCGTGGAAGTGGCTGCGCAGCGGCATTTTGAGGAAAACGAGCGTCTGCGCCGTGAGCAGAGCTATTTTGAGGCTTTCCAAAGCCTGGCGGATGGCGTGATCGCCGCGGATTTGTCTGGAGGTGTGGTTTTCATGAACCCCTCCGCTGCGCGAGCCACCGGCTGGAATGCCCAGGAAGCCGTCGGCCGCTCCCTGAATGAAGTTTTTCGCATCTATCAAAGCACGGGCGAGCCGGCGGAGATCCTCTCCGCGGAAGCTGCAGCGCACAGTGCGGAGCGCACGGTCTATCTCACCACCCTGGCGGGCGAACGCATCCCGATCCAAGACCGCACAGCTCCGCTGCGTGATGCCCAGGGGCACCTGACGGGACTGATCATTCTCTTCAGGGCCAGCGCGGTGCCAGCACCGGTGGAAGCCACGGGAATGCCTAACCGCAGCACGGCGCCGCTGGTGGACGTGGTGGAGAGCATTTCAGACCCCTTGTTTGCGCTGGATGCCCGCTGGCGTGTGACGTATGCCAATGCGAGCGCCCTGCGGCTGTTTGACCGCAACCTGCAGAACATGCTGGGCCTCTCGCTGTGGGACATCATGCCCAGCGCCACCCGGGAGCTGCATCATGAGGCCTTTGCCCATGCCATGCTGCACCGCGAGACGGTGAACCGTGAGCTTTACCTAGACGAAAAGCAAATCTGGCTGGAGCTGCGCGGCTACCCCTTTGGGGAAGGGCTGCTGCTGCTGGTGCAGGATGTGACGGCCCGGCGCGAAGAAGCCGAGCGCCGGAACCGCATCGACCGCCTGGAATCCCTGGGCCTGCTCGCGCGCGGCTTTGCACACGATTTCAACAATCTGCTGACCGTGCTGCTGGGCAACATCTCACTCGCGGAGATGCGCCTGCGCAATGCCATCACGCTGCCGGAACTGCACACGGCCAAGCAGGCCACGCTGCAGGCGCAGAATCTCGTGCAGCAGCTGCTGACCTTCGCACGCGGCGGAGCGCCGATCAAAACACAGCTCCGCCTCGGCGACCTGATCGAGACCTTCTTCATGCATCACACGCGTGCCAACCGCGTGGAGTACCGCCTGGAGGTGCAGCCCGGCCTGCCGCAGATCGCGATCGATGGCGCCCAAATCCGCCGCATGCTGAGCAATCTCATCCGCAACGCCGAACAAGCGCAGCCGGATGGTGGTGAGATCACCGTGCGCTGCTTCGCGCCTGATCATGCCGAGATGTTTCCAGGCGAAATGGTCACCGACACGAATTTTCAGCCGTCCGGACTTGCCATTGAAGTGGAGGACAAGGGCGAGGGCATTCCGACAGAGCACCTGCCGCATATTTTCGAGCCCTACTTCAGCACGCGCAAGGCTGACAACGCGACGGGCCTGGGCCTGACGGTCTGTGAATCCATCGCCAAAGCTCACGGGGGCTCGCTGACCGTCAGCTCCGAGCAGGGCAAGGGGACCACCGTGCGCTTTTACATGCCGCTGGACTCCGACGGCGAAGAGGCTGACGCATTTGGACTGAGCAAGGTGTTTGATGCGCCGCCGGAGCTGAGCGCGGTCAATCCGCGCATCCTGGTGCTGGAGGACGATCCGCTGGTGCGCTCGCTCATCGTGCGCAATCTCACCGGCAACGGATTTGACGTGGCCGAGAGTTCCGAAGGCAGTGAAACGGTGCGCATGTATCAGGAAAGCGTGACCCAGGGAAGGGCGTTTGACCTCGTCATCCTCGATCTCAGCATTCCCAATGGCATGGGCGGTGTGCGCGCGATGGAAAAGCTCCGAGCCATCGACCCGGATGTCTTTGCCATCGTTTCCAGCGGCTACTCGGACGACCCGGTGATGGCCAATCCTGCCGCCTATGGCTTTGCCGCCGTGCTGCCCAAGCCCTACGAACCAGCGGACATGCTGCGGCTGGTGCGCAACATCCTGGCCACGCGGGGCATCCGCCGCACTTCATCGTAGGAAAGACGGCCCGGATTGACAACCGGACCAGGTTTGAGAAAGAACCTGCATGCGCGAACAGGACCTCCTCGACAAACTTGCCAAGATCGAGCGCCTGTATGCAGGCGCGGCCACGCCGGGGGAAAAGGAGGCGGCGGCAGATGCCCTGGCACGCATCAAGCGCCGCATCGGCGAAGCCGCCAGGGTGGAACGGCCCATCGAGTACAAATTCACCCTGACCGACGGGTGGTCGAAAAAACTCTTCACCGCCCTGCTGCGCCGCTACGAGCTCAGGCCGTACCGCTACACGCGCCAGCGCCGGAACACTGTCATGGTCCGCGTGCCGCGCAGCTTTGTGGAGGAGACGCTGTGGCCGGAGTTTCTGGAGCTCAGCAAGGTGCTGCAAACCTACCTCGATGAAGTGACCGAGCGTGTGATTTCCAGCGCCATTCACGAAACCCAGGACGGCGAGGCGGAGGAGGAAGTGGTGGAGGGCGAGTATCTGGAATGATCAGTCCCGCCAAAGGATGCGGGCGGCATAGACGCTGTTGTCCGCGCCGTACTTGTTGCCGGGCTTGATGACGTAGTCCGGGCCGTTTTTCTGCATCCACTCGGCCACGGTGACCCAGGTCTCGTTTTCACTGACTTCACAGATGCCGAAGTTACCGAGGCGTGCGCCGCGCTCGGGCACCAGAATGCGTTCGGTTTCGCGCTTCACGGTGAGCATGTCTTTGTCCACCTCCGCCATGAACAACGGGGCGCGATGGCGGAAGACGTGGTCGTTATGGGCGCCTTTGCGGGTGTAAACGAGATAGAGACGGTCCTTGTGCGCCACCCAGTGCTGCTGGGTGTTGTAGTTTCCCAAATCGCCGCCGTCGCTCCAGTCCCAGCGTTTCGGCGTGCTGAAGTGCAGGCCGTCGCCGCTGCTGCACACGTATCCGGCGGTATCGTTGCGCAGAGTGAGGTAGAACTTCCCGCCGCTGCGGATCAGGGAAGGCTCATACACACCGCGCCCGGATTCCAGAGCGATGTCATTTCCCTGCTCCAGAAAGCGCAGTGTGCTGCCGTCAAAGCTGCAGCGCAGCACGGTCACACGGTAGTATTTGTCTCCCTGGCCCTTGAAGTAGATGGGCAGCAGAATGTCTCCATTTTCCAGGTCCACGCGCTGCACGCAGCCCGCGCCTGCGTTGTAAAACTTGGGATCTGCGGGCATGGCGAGCGTGGCCCAGGGAGACCAGGTGTTGCGCTGGGGATCATAGACGGAGAAGCAGGTCTCACGCGGACGCTCGTGAATGACCTTGTCGTCCGAATAGCGCACTGTGTGGCCGATGCCGAGAAGCTTGCCGAATTTGGCGTGCCACTTGGGAGTGAAGTCACATGCCGCCACGATGACGCCGCTCGCTTCTTCACGTCGGCCCAAGGTGTCCGTGTTTTCGACAGGCTGCGTCCAGGTGCGGGCCATGTCCGCTGTGCTGACGTGGTTCAGCGCGTAGAACACATCGCTGCCGGTGAGCAGCAGCTTCTGCATCGTCAGCACTACCTGCGGCGTGCTGCCGGGGATGGCGCCTGCGCGCGGGTGCACCCAGCACGTCTTGCCATCGTAGCCCTGGGTGATGGTTTCGAGCTTCAGATCATACGGGTCGGCAGCGTGAAGCGCTGAGGCGACCAGGAGCGCAGGGAGGAGGTGACGGATCATGTGCACTCAACGTGCTGACGCCGCTGTGTCCTTCGGCGTTTGCCTGTCCCACAGCAGCTTCATGGCGATGACGCCGAGCCATGGGGCGAGGCCTGCGAGCGCCATGCCGAGGTCGAAGGATTTGGTTTCGTCCACCAGCCTGCCAAAGAGCTTGTGCATGGGTGAGGACACCGCCCACACCCAGGTGCTCAGCAGGCCGGTGAGCCTGCCCACGTGCCGGTCTGAAAGCTCCTGCACAAAGCTGTAGTAGCAGGGGAAAAGCGCCAGCGCGCCGGCGCCGACGCACAGCAGCGCACCGATCAGCGGCCAGCCTTTGGGCAGCCAGAAGAGCAGCACACTGAAGGAGGTGAGCACGCACGCGCCCGCATACACCCAACGCCGCGCACCATGCGCCGAGAGGCCAAAGCGCCGCGCCAACCACAGGGAGATGAACCCCGCCATGATGCAGCCGACATCCGTGCCGATGTAGTAGGCCGAATTGAAGGCCAGCGCCTCCACCTCGGGGTAGCCACGCCCCTCCTGCATGAACTTGGGCAGCCACACGCGGAAGAGGTGCCAGCAGGTCTGCGCACCAAAGATCAGCAGCGCCAGCGCCCAGAAGCGGCCTCCGAGCAGGATATCCGACAGGCTCTCGCGCTTGGAGGGGTCGTCCTCCACCTTCACATCCAGGTCGTTTTTGCGCATGGACAGGAACCACACCACCACCCATACCAGCCCGATGTAGCCGATGGCCTCAAAGGCTCGCCGCCAGCTGGAGAGCTCGTCCGTCATGAGCCAGATCATCAGAGGCGGAGTGACCACCGCGCCGATGGAGGCGCCGCTCTGCAGCACGCTGTTGCCCATGGTGCGGTCCTTGGGCTCCAGCAGCGCAAAGGTGGTCTTCAGTGCGCAGGGCCAGTGACCCGCCTCAAAAAAGCCCAGCAGCACCCGGCACAGCAGCAGAGGCCAGTAGCCGTTTGTATGAGCCGAAGCGATGCCCATGAGCGACCAGCCGCTGAGCACCACGGGGTAGAGCCAGTAGACCTTGACCCGGTCCGCGAGAAAGCCAAACAACAGCGAGCCCACGGCAAACGCCCAGCCAAAGGCCAGCTCCACATCGCCATACTGCTCCTGCGAGAGATGAAACTCCTTCGTCACACGCGTGGCCGCATTTGCCAGCGTCTGCCGGTCCATGTAATTAATCGTCGTGGCCAGCAGCAGCAGGCCACAGAGGTACCATTTCCAAAGGGAGGAGCGAGGGGCGGCACTCATGCGGTTTATCCTTCCCAGCTCCTTCCATCCCAGGCAATGACACGCTCCAACAGGCTGACCACCGTCTCGCTGAAGCACTGGAAGAGCACCTCGCCTTTTTCCGCTGTGGCGGAGCGGGGATCTCCCACATGGCCGGGCTCGCTGCGGTCCGTCATGATCCAGCCGCGTGAGGCGGGCTCGAAGGGATTGCCAAAGGGCACGTCGTTCGTCTTGGTCAGATCGCCGACGAGTTCGGGGCGCAGACGCAGCACCATGCTGGTCTCCCATTCGCAGGCGTGGCCCATGACGCGCTGCTGGATGGAAGGGTCGCGGGTCCAGGGCTCGGCGCCGAGGTTCCAGTAGGTGGCAAAGAGGAGGAGGAGATCTTTGCGGTCGCGGTACTTCTGCCGAGTCTCAAACACCGCCTGCTTGCCGGGGATGTCGTTGCCGCCGTGGCCGTTGAGGAAGACGAGGCGCTTGAAGCCATGAGCGATGAAGTTTTCCATGAGCCCGTTGAGAAGATCGAGATAGAGGCGCGGCTCCGCCGAGAGCGTGCCGGGGAAGTCCATGTGATGGTGGGAGTTTCCCAGCCACGTCAGCGGCGCGATGAGCACACGCTCTCCCAGCGCGGCCTCGGTGCGGCGGACGAGTTCGTTGGTGAGCATGCTGTCGGTAAAGACCGGCATGTGCCGCCCGTGCTGCTCCAGAGCGGCAACGGGAAAGATGATGGGGGTGTTTTTGTCGAGAGCGGCCACTGCGGGCCAGGAGAGATCTGCCAAGAGCATGCGATTTAAACGCCGCTGGTGATTCATTTTTTGATGAACTTGCGTCTTTGTGGCGAACTGGAATCATAGCGAATGACATCGTGGCCCCGTCTGCTGGTTTGTGGAACACTCATTCTGGTCCTGGCATCCTGCGGGACAGCCGATCCCCATGCCGCCGCCCTTCCCACGGTGGGACTGGTCAGCCAGGAAACCATCGCGCATGCCTGCCGCCAGCACACGGTCCGCCGACGGGGCACGTCAGGATTTGAAATGCTGCCAGACGGGCGCGAATCTTTTACCGCAAGGCTGGCGATGGTGGAGGCTGCGCAGCGCACGCTGGATCTGCAGTACTACATCTGGAGAGACGATGTAACCGGCACCACCTTTGCCGACCGCCTGCTGGCGGCGGCTGACCGTGGCGTGAAGATACGGCTGCTGCTGGACAACACCTATGACGCCCAGGTGGAGGTCAGCTCGGCGGCGCTGGCCGCGCACCCGAACATCCAGGTAGCCTTTTTCAATCCGCTCACAGATTTGAAGGGGATTTTTGCCGGAAACCCCATCCCGGTGATCGGTGAGATCGACCGCATGCAGAGCCGCATGCACAACAAGATCATGATCGCAGACGGCACCCTTGTCATGGGTGGTGGCCGCAACCTGGGTGACACGTATTTTGGCATCCACCGTCAGCACAACATGCGTGATCTGGACTTCATCGGCGCCGGACCGGTGGTGGGCGCCGCAGCGAGATCGTTTGAGCTGTACTGGAAGTCCCCGCTGACGCGCATGGGGGACCAGGCCAAAATCACGGAGCGTGAACGTGAAAAGCTGCGCGACCTGCGCAGGCACGTGATGCGCAAGAAGCGCGCACTGGCCTCCAAAAGCGGACGCCCCTACCCGCTCGCGCTGAACCGGACAGAGTCTCTGGACATTCTGCACCAACTCGTGAACCGCATGATCTGGGCGGAATACGAGTTTGTGGCGGACCCGCCGGAGCGCATGATGCGTCAGGGACAAACCACCTCGCCGGTGTGGCGCAGCATCGAAACTGCGGTGAGAAAGTCCAGGTCTCAAGTGGTGATGCATGCCGCCTACTTCATCCCTCAAAACGACACGCTGGAGCTGCTGAGATCAGCCACCCAACGGGGAGTGCAGGTGCAGGTGCTGACGAACTCCCTGGCTTCCATCGACGGAGTGGCTGCGATGGCGGGCATAGCCAACCGGCGCGCAGGGGTGCTGGACTGCGGTGTCAGCCTGCATGAGCTCAACGCGCATGCGGCCGGCCGCAAAGACTACATCCACGCCCGCAGGCTCACTCCCCTGGGCATGCACACGAAAGGCTTTGTCGTGGACGACAGCGTCTCCTTCATCGGCTCTTACAACATGGACCCCCGCTCCAAATACATCAACACGGAGACGGGGGTGATCATCCGCAGTGCGGCGTTCGCGGCCCGCATGAAGGCTTACCTGATGAAGGATTTGCAGCCGGAAAACAGCTGGCGCGTCAGACGCGCGGCCAACGGCTCCATTCTCTGGACGGGGCAGCTTCCCAGTGGCTGGCGCTCGGTTCACCGCATGGAGCCGGATGCACCGTTGCTCCGGCGGCTGGTGTACTGCTTTTACCGCTGCCTGCCCTGGGAAGACTTTCTGTAAGCGCCCGCCTCAGCGGATCTCCTCGACCTTGATCGTGTGAGTGACGGGCTTGATGAACTTGCGCACGTTGGCGTCCTGCTTGGCGTGCTCATCGGCGAGCTTTTTCTTCAACTTTGTGAGCGCCTCGGCCACTTTGGGATCTTCGGCAGCTTCAGCGGCGATCACGCGCATATGGGTGACGAGGTTTTTGACCAGGACGGTTTCAAAGGCCTCTTTCTGGGTGATGGCGGCTGTCAGGCCGGCGAAGGCGTCATCAAACGGCGTCTTGGCGAACTCGGCGGCGAGGTTGACCCCTGCCGTGAGCTGGTCGCGGGTGAATTCCTTGCTCTGGCTGCCCCAGGTGACTTTCGCCTTGTCGGTGGCAAGATTCACCACCCGCAGCGTGAAGCGGTTGAGGTCCTCGTTGAAGCTGGTGAAAGGAAGGATGCTGCGATTGCTGCCTGCGGATTTGGGGTCTGCGTCAAACACGAAGGGCCACTTGGTACTCTCCAGCGTCACGCTGCCAAGCTGCAGGCCTTTGACCGTGTGGCCGGTGCTGGCGGTGTTGGGGCCTTTCATGTCAATGGTGATGCGGCCAATGTCGCCGTCAAAGCCGAGTGCTTTCAGGAAGGCCTGCGCCATGAGGAGCTGGCCTGCAGGTGCGGGGTGGAAGCCGTCGCCGCCAAAGGGGCCGTACTCCTTGCCAAGCGCGGCCTTCGACTTGCTAAGGGCGCTCATCATGGTGTCGTGCACGTTGGCGAAGGGCTGCTTGTTTTCTTCGGCGAGCTTTTTGGCGATGTCGCGCAGGTGGGCGAGGTTGTCGTTGTAGTCCTGGCCGGTGACGTTTTTCTTGAAGTAATCCGGGTCCACTCCGCCGGGTGAGCCGATGGCCATGGCCTTCACGCCGACTTTTTTCAGACCGTCGATCACCAGACGCATGTTCTTCTCATACTCGGCACCGACTTCGGGGGCGTAGGGCCGGTAGCTGCCGTCATTCATGCCGTAGCAGGTGGTGGCGACATTGGGATTGAAGACGGCGAGGTCGTTTTCGAGACGCGCGGCGAAACCGCCGGCACGCTCGCCGCTCCAGCCGAACTGGAACACTTTGATGTCGCTGCGACCCGTGCAGGCCAGCAGGTAGGTCTCGATGTATTTGGAATAGATCTTCTGCTCGGTGATGCTGTCACCAATGACAGCGACACGGGCGTTAGGCGGCAGGATGGACTCGGCGCGAAGGCTGACGGCGGCGAGGAAGAGGGAAAGAAGCGGGAGAATGCGCATGATGGTTGAATGGAGAGAGGTGATACCTCCGAAAAACGGGTGATCTGGCAAGAAAATCTTATCCCAGCATGGTTTCCGTCTGCGCGAGCACATCGCCAAACGGGATGCGCTCCAGCAGGCCGAAGGATTCATGCCGGCCGAGGCGCGCGCGGGTGGTGGCCGGGCTGGTGAGGCCGCACAGGAAACGGGCGAGCTGGCGGGAGCTGCGCAGCGCGGCGTGACCTTCATCCACCAGTTCACGGATGGCCGCCACATGCTGGACGGTGATCGGCGGCGGGGCGGACTGCGGAATGTCACGTGGTGCGTCGGCAGCGATGCCCTTTTCACGCTCCTTGCAGCTGGTGCAGGTGCCGCAGTCGGCAGCCATTTCTTCGCCGAAGTAATGAAGAAGCCAGCGGGTCAGGCAGCCACGGTGCCGGGCGAAGTTCAGGACCTCGTTCAAGCGCTCGACATCGCGGCGCTCGCGCTCGGCAAAGAGGTGCTGCATTTTTTTGGTGATCTCCCTGGGGTCGCGACGATTGGCGTCTTCGGCGAGGCGATACTTCTGGCGGCTGCCGCTGGGCTTGAGCTCGATATCGCCAGACTCCTGCAGCCAGGTCAGCGCCTTGAGCACGCGGTCACGTGGTTCATTGAGCTCGGCGGCGGCTTCATCCGGATTGAGCGTGGTCCATTTGGTGCCGCGTTTGCCACACTGAAACAGCCGGCGCAGGAAGGCCTGACGCTCCGGCTTGTGACCGGACAGGACGCGCTGCTCCGGCTGGATGAAGCGGAACTGATAGCTGGCGTAAAACGAGCCGAGCGGGCGCAGGATGCCATCGAGCTCAAGATTCGTGATGACCGTCTCGATGACCAGCGGGCGGATGTCCGTGGCATGGGCGAGATCGTACATGGAGACATCAAACTCCGTGCCCTGCAGCAGCAGATGATCGAGAAGCTGGCGGATGGCCTGCGGTGTGGGGGTGTCGCCAAAGGTGAAGTTTTCCAGCACGATGCAGTCGTCCGCGCAGGCGAGCAGCTCGCAGACGGAGGTCTTGCCATCGCGCCCGGCACGGCCGGTTTCCTGCGAGTAGTTTTCGAGGGTCTTGGGCAGGTTGTAGTGATAGACCGCACGGATGTCCGCCTTGTCGATGCCCATGCCAAAGGCGATGGTGGCGACGATGACATCCGTCTGCCCCGTCATGAAAGCATCCTGCGCGGCGTGACGGTGCTCATCAGGCAACCCGGCGTGATAGGCCAGGGCGTTCACGCCATTTTTCTGCAAATGCGTGGCCACGTGCTCGGCGGTGTTTTGCAGGGTGACATAGACGATGGAGGGCACCTTGCGCTTGAGCAGGAGCTTGGTAAGCACGGGCAGGCGCTGCGGCGCGGCGCAGGGCGTGATGCGAAAATGAAGGTTGGGCCGCAGAAAGGAGGTCTGCACATGATCCTCCTGCTCGATGCCAAAGGCCTTGCGAATGTCCGCAGCGACCGAGGGTGTGGCGGTAGCGGTGAGGGCGAGTACGGGCTTGATGCCGAGCTCCTTTGCCACGAGCGCGAGGCGCAGGTATTCCGGACGGAAGTTGTGGCCCCACTCGGAGATGCAGTGCGCCTCGTCCACCGCCATCATGGCGATGCGCAGGCGCTTGAGCCGCTCGACGAAGTTTTCGTTCATGAGCCGCTCCGGGGCGATGTAGAGCAGCTTCAGCGTGCCGGTGCGCATGTCGTCGAAGACCTGTGCTGCTTCATCGGCTGAGAGAGAGGAGTCCAGACGTGCGGCTGCAATGCCACGCGCACGCAGGGCCTGCACCTGGTCCTTCATGAGGGCAATGAGGGGAGAGATGACAAGGGTGACGCCCTCCATGAGCAGCGCGGGCAACTGGTAGCAGAGCGATTTGCCCGCGCTGGTCGGGAACAACGCCAGCGCGCTTCTTCCTGCGAGCAGGGACTCCATCACCTGCTCCTGCCCAGCACGAAAGGCCTTGTGGCCAAAGTGCTGTTTGAGGGCGGCGTGGAGATCGTGGGGCATGCAGCACACATGGCACGTGCGGACTTCAGCTTGCAATGCAAACCTTGCCCACCACGACTTCTTCCCATGCTCAAACATTTTACCATTTCAATTCTGCTAATGATGGCCGTCTCCGGCATGGGGTGTACCGCCCCGCAGAAGCGAGCACACTCCGCAGCTTCAAAAGCGGCACTCCCTGCAGAGCCACACCCGCCGGGACAGATGAGGTTACGCATCCAAGTTGCAGAGGATGGGACTCCGACCGCCGTTAAAATTGAGCGGAGTTCGGGATCCGACACGCTGGACCACCAGGCAATGGAGTCGGTGCGGAAGAACTGGCGCTGGCCAGCCGGCAAGGCCGGCGCCTACACAGTTCCAATGAACTTTACCTTAAAGTGATGCGGTCAGCGAACGCTGCTGCATCACAGGGCTGCGCTCCCGCCAGTCCAGGATAAGCCGACGCAATGGCGGGCATCAGAAAATACGATTCGTGCCGCAGAAAGGACCGGTTACGCTTTTTGCATGATCTTACGCTCGTTGTTCCTGCAGCTTGTGCTTGTCACCGCCGTCGTGGCCGAGGAAAAACCGTTTACGATGCTCACGGACGAACTGCTGGCCCAGCTGCCGGAGGCGAAGCGCGCGCAGTGGACCTCCCACATCTCCAAATCCCGCGAAGCCGCCGCCAGCGAGCGACGCATCCTCGCCGAGGAATGCCAGAAGGCCGGAATGGAAAAATTCGTGCCTGCCCCGGGCAACCGCAAGGAGTTTGAGTTCGACAGCGACACGCCCGCCGAGTGGTTTGGCAGCACCGAGAACCAGAAGCTGGCGGAGATCGTGATCAGCTACCAGACACCCACGGGAGGCTGGTCAAAGGCGGTCGATTACTCCCAGGGGCCACGCCAGCCCGGCACGCACTGGACGGCGCAGAAAGGCGATGCCTGGCACTACTGCGGCACCTTTGACAACCGCACCACCACCGAGCAGCTGAAATTCCTGGCAGGCGTCTTCACCGCCACCAAGCGCGAGGATGTGAAAGCGGCGCTGCTCAAGGGGCTGGACTATGTGTTTGCCGCTCAATATCCCAACGGAGGCTGGCCGCAGAACTACCCCATTGAACGCGGGTACCACGAGGCCATCACGCTAAACGATGACGCCATGGTGCACGTGCTGGAGCTGCTGCTGGCAGTGGCGAAGGGTGAGAAGCTCTTCGCCTTCGCGGACGATACCCTGAAACAGCGCGCGCGGGCAGCGTTCGACAAAGGCGTCTCCAACATCGTCGCCATGCAGGTCAAAATCGACGGCACGCCTACCGTTTGGTGTGCGCAGCACCATCCGCTGACACTGGCACCGGTCAAAGCGCGGGCCAAAGAACCGCCCTCCCTGAGCGGCGGAGAGTCCGCCAACCTGGTGAAGTTTCTCATGCGCAGCGGCCCCACCACGCCTGAAGTCGTCGCCGCAGTCGACTCCGCCATGAAGTGGTTTGAAAGCCACAAGCTCACCGGCCTGCGCAAAAGCAAAACAGCCGACGGCAAGACCGACTATATCGACGACCCGGCCTGCACCGACGTGATCTGGTCACGCTTTTACGATCTCAAAACCGGCAAGCCCATCTTTGCCGGTGCGGAGGACGGCATCGTCTATCCCACCTTCCACGAGATGGCCGTCAAGAACAAAGTGGCCTACGATTTCTTCAGCACACGCCCGAAGGAACTGATGGAGAAAGAGTCTGCACGCTGGAAACAGCGACTCGAAAAAGCCAAATAAAATGGCCAAGGCAGCTTTGCAGCCACCTTGGCCATGGATTGACCTTTGACGGGTCGCTAAGGGTTACTTGCTGTGCACGTCGCAGTGTTCCGGCTCGGGATCGGTTTCTTCAACGACGGCCTTGGATTTGATGAACTCCATGGCCTCCTGCAGGAGCAGATCTGCGCGGACGTTGTCGATGAGACCGTTCTTCTGCGCCTCGGCCATGAACTTCTTCGCGGGCATTTTCTGACGCTCGGCGATCTGGGCCAGAGCCATGGCAATCTTCTGGCCTGGGACTTCGAGGGCCTCCTTCTTGGCGACCTGCTCCAGGATGAAGCTGACTTTGACATTCTGGCGGGCCTGATTGGTGGCGCTGTTGAGGATTTCGTCCTGCTGCTTCACCAGCTCCTCTTCACCGATGCCCTGCTGCATGGCGCGCTGGGCGATTTCATTGGTGCGGCGCTGGGCTTCGCGATTCACGACTTCCTGGGGAAGCTCAAACTCCACCTTCTCAAACAGATGGGCGATGACCTGGTTGGACTTGGCGGCATCGCGGGCCTGCTCACGGCGGCGGCGGATGGCATTCTTCACTTCTTCGCGCAGGGTTTCGAGGGTCATTTCATCACCGCCGACTTTCTTGATGAGCTCTTCTGTCAGCTCAGGCACGACCTTGTTCTTCACGCCGTGGCATTTCACCGCGAGGGCGATGGTCTTGCCGCGCAGAGCCTCAAAGCCGAAGTCGTCCGCAAGGGTGATGTTGAGCGTGCGCTCATCATCCTTGGCGATGCCGACAAGGCCTGCGTAGAAGCCGGGGAGGAAATCGTCCTCTTCAGCCAGGAGGAACCAGTTTTCCTTCATCTCCTTGAGATGAGCGGGGGCGTCCGGCATGGCTTCGCCGAGTGGCTGGCCGTCCAGGCTGCCGGTGACGCTGAGCACCACGACATCACCCACGGCGGCGACACGGTCCACGTCTTCATAGGTGGCCTGGTGCTCGCGCAGGTGAAGAAGATCGTGGTCCACATCCGCGTCGGTGACTTCGATACGCGGGAGCTTGACCGGAATGCCGGTGTACTCGGGCAGCTCAAACTTGGGAGCAAGGCTCATCTCAATGGTGAAGCTGAAGCTCTTGTCCGTGTCGTGATACATCTTGTCATTCACGGCGAGGACGTTGAGGAGCTCGAGGCCTTCGCTCTTGACGGCCTGGCGCAGGCCTTCGCTGATGAGCTTTTTCTCGAGTTCGTCCTTCACCTCGTTTTCATAGCGCTTGGCGACAATGGTCTTGGGGGTTTTGCCAGGGCGGTAGCCGGGGAGGCGCACCATGCTGGCGAAGTAGGTGATGATCTCGTCACGTTCTTTACCGACACGGTCGGCAGGAACGCGGACGTGGGCGACGGCGCGGCAGTTGGGCTGATGTTCGACGTTGATGTTCATGAGAAAGAGGTTAGGGCGAGGTGTTTTCCATCCCAAAAGCCGGGCGGTGGGAGCCGCGTCCGGGCCGGAGGGGCGCGCATGATAGACAGTTTGACGGTTTTGACAAACAGAGAACGAGGTCCACGATCCAACCATTTATGCGTATTTTTCAGAGATTTGAGGTCTGGCTGCTGCTAATCGCAGGCGGAATCGCCATTTGGTGGTCGTTTGAACCGACCCAAAAGCCGATGGAATCCGGCCCTGCCGAAGCCGAAATGAGCTCAGATGCGCCCCTGGGGCTGCGCCGTTGCACACTGGAGCGTGATTTTGGCAATGCCCGGCTGGATCTGGAAGTGAGGTACAAGAATGCCAGCCCCCGGCCGCTTTCCATGCAGCCGCCAGACGTGCGCCTGCTCAACGCCGCCGGCAAGGAAGTGCCGCCTTTCATTCTCCCTGTGGAGCGCCCACCCAGCATCGAGGCACAGACCACCGGAGACATCCGCCTGCGCTTCTGGCTGGAAAAAGCCGACCTGGCCGGTACGCTGACCCTGGAAATCCGTGGCCAGAGGCTGGAGGTGAAAAACAGCACCCCTATGGATCTGGAAAAACTGGAGAATGCCAAACCCAGGGTGTGGACAAGCGCGGACTGGAAACTTTGAGTCTCTTCAGGGCTGTAAAATCACCCACGTCGCCCCCCAGGAGCCGCTCGTTTCATCGGCAGGCCAGATAAACTGCTGAACCGCAGGTGATTTCCGAAGCAGCTGATGCACGCCCATTCTGAGGGAACCGCTGCCTTTTCCATGGATGATGCGTACACGGAGGATGCCACGCTTGCGGCATTCGGCGAAGTATTCAGGCAGCAGGCTGCCGACTTCGGCAGGAAGAAAGGCATGCAAATCGAGCTCTGGACCGATGGGGTGCTCCACCACCTCGGGGATTGGTTCATCAGCGTCAGCAGGCATGCCGAAAGGTGGTTTGGCGGCGGCGTGCGTCCAGCAGCAATCGTATCTGTGCACGGCGCTTGTGATCTTTGCGGAGAGGTCTAGCTTGGGGGCAAGCGCTTCCAAGGAGATTCTTTTGCTTTCCCACCTACGAGAATGGTTTCAGCAGCTGCGTGACTTCGCACGCCAGGGGCGGACGTGGATTCAAACGGTGGCAGCCGACAGTGATCTCGATCCTTTTCCGCTGAGGCAGACGCTGAAGGGTTACGACGGGGAAATGCTGAAGGCAGACTGCCGGAGCGGGCTGGACGGTGCGCTGCTGGCCATCCCGCAGGGCATGGCCTTTGCCGTGGTGGCGGGGCTGCCGCTGGCCTATGGCATCACCTGCTCGGCAGTGGCGTGTGTGGTCGGCGCGCTGCTGATGAGTTCGCGGCATTCCATTTACGGGCCCACGAATGCGACGGCGTTCATGGTATCATCTTATTTCGCCTCTTTTCCCAACCTGAACCAGATGGCTTCGATGCCGATGCTGGTGTTTCTTGTGGGCGCGCTGCTCATCTTTGGGGCCTATTTCCGTGTGGCGGACATGGCGCGGTTTATCAGCCGGGCGGTGGTGGTGGCCTATCTGACGGGCGCCGCCTTGCAGATGTTTGCCCACCAGCTGCCAGTCGTGCTGGGCCAGCAGATTGCCACGCCACCGGGCAAACCCGCGGCGCGCACGCTCGTTTCCGATCTGCACGAGGTGCTGGGAAATCTGCAGGCCATCCACTGGCCGAGTGCGCTGATCTGCGTGCTGGCCATCGGCTGTTACTACGGTCTGAAGCGCTTCGGCAAACGCTTCCCGGCGCTGACGCTGACGCTGATCCTGATGTCTCTGCTGGCGCTGATGATGAACAAGGCAGGGCTGGAGATCGCCACGTATTCGGACCTGTCCTTTACCTGGCGCACGCTGCTGCCGCCGTTTCCGGATTTCACCAGCGGCAGGGCCTCGGCGCAGTTCAGCCAGCTTTTCGGGCTGGCACTTTCCCTGGCGTTTGTGGCCATGCTGGAGAACTCGGCGATGGCCCGCACGCTGGCCAGCCGCTCCGGGCACAGTGTGGACGCCAACCAGGACATGCTCAGCCTGGGCGCGGCAAACCTGGCCTGCGCCTATCTCAGCGGCATGCCCGCCTCCCATTCACTGACACGCTCGCTGGCAGCGTATGAGAGCGGGGCGGTCTCTCCGGTGTCTGCCATCGTGAGTGGCGTGGTGTGCCTGGTGGCGGCGCTGACGATCGGCCCGCTGGTGGCTTTCATCCCGAAAGCCGCACTGGGCGCGATGGTGATCTGCGTGGCCGTGGCGCTCATCAACAAACGGCAGATTCACATCTCCCTGCGGGCCACGGGTGCAGATGCCGTGGTGTTTCTCACGACCTTCATCGCCACGCTGCTGGTGCCGCTGCATGTGGCGATCTTTACCGGGGTGGGCATCTCGATCATCCTCTACCTGCACAAGGCCAGCCAGCCCTCGCTGGTGGAGTACGTCTTTAATGCAGAAGGCAATCTGGCGGAAGCCAACCAGGGGGGGAGGCAGCATCCGGCCATCTCGATCGTGCATGTGGAGGGGGATTTGTTTTTTGCCTCGGCCGATTTGTTCCGCACGCAGATCCAGGGCTCCTGCACGGATCCCAACCTCAGAATTGTCATCCTGCGGCTCAAAAACGCCCGCCATCTCGACGCCACATGCGCCATGGCGATCGAGGAGCTGGTGAGGGCCCTGCGTGCGGACGGGCGTGATCTCATCGTCAGCGGTGTGTCGAAGGATCTGTACCGTGTGCTGAAAGGCGCGGGTATGGTGGAGGTGATCGGCAAGGACAATCTCTTCCCTGCCAGCCCGTCCAACCCGAATCTCTCCACCCGCAACGCCTTGCGCCGCGCCCAGGAGATTCTGGGCATCAAAGATGCCGACGTACGTATCTACTACGACCCATCCAAATCCCCCCAATCCCCAGCATCCTCATGAAATGGTCCTACCGCCTCTTCACTTTTGCCGGCACGGAAGTCCGTGTGCATGTGACCTTCCTGCTGCTGCTGCTTTTTGTGGCGAGCCAGAGCTATTTCACCGGCCAGGGGCCTGCCGCAGCCCTGGAGTCGACGCTGTTCATCACCACCATGTTTGCGTGCGTGGTGCTGCATGAGTTTGGCCATGTGCTGGCCGCGAGGGGGTACGGGATTCGCACGCCAGACATCACGCTGCTACCCATCGGCGGCGTGGCCCGTCTGGAGCGCATGCCACGCAAGCCCTCGCAGGAGCTGGTGGTAGCTGTGAGCGGGCCGCTGGTGAATGTGATCATCGCGGCGGCCATCTGGCTGGGCCTGGGCATCACCGCAGCATTCAACCCGGACTACAACTTTCTCAAGACGGGCTATTTCTTCGAGAAGCTCATGATGTGGAACATCTTCATGGTGGCCTTTAACCTGATCCCCGCTTTTCCCATGGATGGAGGGCGTGTACTGCGCGCTGCCATGGCCATGTTTATGGAATACAGCGCTGCGACACGGCGTGCGGCGGCGATAGGACAGGGCATCGCCATGATGGTGGCCATCTACATGCTGCTGAACCACTCCATTCATCCTATGATCCTGCTGATCTGCTTCTTCATTTTCATGGCTGCCGGCCAGGAGGCGGCGATGGTCACGCAGCAGGAGGCGACCCGAAATCTGCGGGTGCGTGATGCCATGCTGACGGATTTTCGCAGCCTGCCGCCGGATGCCACGCTCAGAGACGGTGTGGAGCTGCTGCTGGCCGGCACGCAGCAGGACTTTCCCGTGCTCGACGGCCAAGGCGGAATGCAGGGCATGCTGACGCGGCATGATCTGATCTCTGCGCTGGCGGAAAAGGGACCGGGCCAGCCGGTGGTGGAGGTGATGCGCCCCTGCCCTGAGTCCACCCGGCCCGGGAGCGAACTGGCCCAGGCGCTGGAAACTTTGAATGCTAGCGACGGCCCGGCCATACCGGTGCTGGATCCCATCAGCGACAAGCTCGTGGGCCTGCTCACCACCGAAAACGTGGGCGAGACACTCATGGTGCGTGCAGCGCTGATGAAACTGCGCGCCTAAGGCACGCTTTCCGTCGGCGGCAGATGCACCGCAGGCAGCGGCGCGACAATGTTCACCGGCCAGGGGACAAACTTTTCGAAGATGCCGGGGGCAAGCTCCTTGCTGCCAGCATACCCGCGCCGAAACATTTCCAGCTTGGCGTCAATGTTGTCCACATGATGAAGCGCCACGGCCTCCGGTGTCTTTGGCAGCACGGGCGAGCCGAACTCATGAGTGCCATGATGTGACGCAATGAGATGCAGCAGGTGCAGGCGCACCACCTCAGAGGCAGGCTCCAAAGCCGTCCATCCCACGGCCTCAGGAGCCTCCAGCAGATCCCGCCAGAGCTTGTTCACCAGCTCCAGTCCCAGCGGGATGTGGCCGAGCATCTCAGCCGTGAGATTGTAGGGCATGACGAAGCCGGACTCGACATAGGCGTTCTCCCAGAGCTTGCCGCAGTCATGGAACAGCACGCCCGCGATCATCAGATCCCGGTTCAGCTGAGGATAAACGCCGGCGATGGCCGCCGCACAGCGCATCATCTGCGCCACATGCTCCACGAGGCCGCCACGGCGGGCATGATGATTTCTGCGCGCGGCGCCCGTACGGCGAAAGCGCTCGCCATGGCGCTCAAGGAACACCTGGCAGAGCTTCAAGAGACGCGGGTCCCGCATGGAGCTGACAAAGGCGGTGATGTCTGCGTAGTCGGCATGCTGCCGAGAGGCGAGCTCGGGATCGCCCAGCAGCAGCGCACTGGCCTCATCATCGGCAAGCGGGCGCCATTGCACCTGCCGGGGCTCCAGGCCGTACTTGCCCTCCACCCACTGTCCTGCGAGCTGGATGAAGGTGTTGCGCGCGAGCCTGGCCACGTCTTGAAAAAGCGGATTGTTGTCAAAAACACGCCAGATGAAAGAGTCCGCCGCATCCACCAGCTTCACTTCGAAGAACGGGCTGCCCGCGCTGGTGGTCTTTTCGATGCGTGATTCGACCTGCAGATGAAGCCGGTAAGGCTGAGGCGACTGATTGGCGACCTGCCGGAGCTGGGTGATGGAGACCAGGTCAAGGTCGTCTGGCAACAGGTCGCTCATGATGAGGCGTCCTTGGTATGGCCGGGGTTGCGCTGCCAGGGTGTGCCAGCGGTGTCTGAAAGCGGAGCGCGGCTTTTCGCTGCGACTGCGGCAGGAATTTTGTCGTCTTCGCTGATGAGCATGAAGAGCAGAATACCGATCACCGGCGCGAATGTGACGACCACAAACCAAAGGATGCGCTCAGGAGTCCCAAAGCGCCTGCGGTTGAGCAGGTAGGCGAGGGTAGCGCAGTAAACCAGGAGGTAAACGGCCCAGGCAGCGATCCAAAGCGGCTCTGTGCTGGTGAATTTTAATTCTGGCATGGCACCGCAAACTCAAGCGACGGCTCAAAGAAAAGCAATTACTATGCTGCTCTACATCACCGGCTGCCCGATCTCGCGCCAAGGCCCTTGCTTAAGCACGATTTCAGGCACGAGCGACTGCCACTGGAGATCGCGTGCGTTGATCATGTTGCGCACCTCGGCGCTGGTGTGGAAGAGGAAGTTCTGGTTGGGCTCTTCAAGAGCGCGCACGCTTTTGGTTTCGACCAGGTAGCGGAGCAAATGCTTCTGCTCGGGTGTCACGCGTGCGTCATTCAGGCCGAGAACCTGTCCGTTCATGGGATCGCCCATGGGATAGACATAAACCCGCACCTGGTTTTTGAAAAGACGCCCGAAGGCTTCAAGCAGACCGCCTTCGAGGTCGGTGCACCAGCGCTCGTTGAACAGCTCCTGGAAGAGCGGGAGCCCAAGCACGATGCCGATGGGGCACCGGGTGTGGCGTGCGAGGTAACTGCTGACGCGGTGAAACTCGGGGTACTTCGAGATGAGCACGTTTTTGCCAAGCGCCTGCAGCACATCTGCACGGGCCAGGAATTCGCTGTCTGGCACCTCAGCGCCGCTGGCCAGGAGGTTGTGCATGGTGATTTCGAGGATCTCGATGTTGTTGCGGGCGGCATCGCCAAAGTCTGCCTGAAAGGCCGCCTGACCACGTTCGATCATGTCGAGGTTGAGCTTGGTGATGGGATCAAAGCTGCCGCGCTTGAGAAAGACGGGCTTTTTATAGAGCACGTCAGAAGCCTGCCAGATTTCGCCATCGGCACCGAAGAGCGCAGCGTCAGCCAGTCCGAGGCGGACGAGCTTCAGTGCCACAAGACGGTCCTGAAACTCAGACGCCGCAAAGGCCGGACCGGTAAAGTCGATCATGTCGATTTCAACACGCTTGCGCCCCAGATCATCAAGCAGGCTTTGCAGAAACACGGAGAGATCTCCCCGCAGGTAAAAAGCGGCGTAGATGAAATTGACGCCCAGCTTTCCGAGGGCGTCTGCCTGGCGTGCATTGGTGTCGTCCAAGAGACGCACATGCATCTGGATTTCATTGGCCGGACCGCCCGGCTCCGTCTGAAAACGCAGGCCGATCCAGCCGTGACATTCCTCCGTGGTGTCGCGGTAGGAGCGCGCACGCACCGTATCGGCCAGGGTGAAGAAAGTGGTGGTGGTGCCGCGCTGCGAATTCAGACGCTGGATGAGCATGGGGTACTCGTGCTCCAGCATGTCGCACATGCGCTGCCGGGAGACATAGCGGGAGCATTTGCCGTAAATCTCGTCGCTGATGGTCATGTCATAGGCTGACATGGTTTTGGCGACGGTGCCGGAAGCTCCGCCGGCGCGAAAGAACCAGTTGGCGACTTCCTGACCGGCGCCGATTTCCGCAAAGGTACCGTAGATGGTGTGGGCAAGGTTGATCTTGAGCGCTTTTTCAAGCGTGCCTGGACGGTCGTGAACAGAATTCATGTGATGATTTTACGATGCGCCATCCTGCCTGCGATGCACGAAGCATTTGAAGGCAGTTCCGGCACCCTCGGGATGGGTAAGCCACTCTGGCGCTGCGTGTGAATGCAGGAACTGGGCCAGAGTCTGCTGCGAGACCTGAAACAGGCCGAGCGCCTGCAACCAGTCCGTGTAATCGGTAAAATTAATGTCCGCAGTGATGTCCTGCCTGCCTGGATTGGCATAAATCTCAGCGCCGGTAAGCCGCTGATGCAGCAGATAGGCGCGCAGTGTGCCCTGCGGGCGGCGATGATAAAGCTGCGGAAAGGAGTCGCCGTAGTCGATGGTCAGCATGGAGCCGCTCTTCCAGTGCGGTGTCCACTGCCGCAGCCAGTCGCGCACGCTGGCATGCAGCTCGCAGCGCTGCCCGTCTGCAAAACGGCTGTGCCGCAGGGCGCTGAAATGCGCGGCATCCAGCGCATGCGGATGCAGCCCTTCCGGCACCCAGACCTCCAGCCAGCGCTGCTCGGCGGTGCTCCACTGCACCAGCGTGGCGGGAAAGGCGTCGAGCAGTTCGTTGTGGTAGATGAAGGCGCGTCCTTGGGTGGCGGCGAGCGCGGACTCCAGCGTGGAGTGCCACACCACATGGCCTGCGAGTTTCTTCTCCTGCTCCTGCCGCAGCACGGGGGAAGTCTCCACGATGTGAAAGGTGAAGCTCCTGCGCGCCCACCAGCCCAGTGCTCGGCGCACCGTGTGCATGAGCGAGCCATCGCCAGCACCCACCTCAATGACATGCCGCACCTGCGGCTGCAGACTCGACTCTGACTTGAGCCACGCCGCCACCGCACGCCCCAGGCTGGGCGAGAGTGTGGCGGAAGTGGAGAAATCTCCTCCGCGCCCCACAGTGCGGATGTTTCTCGTGTAGTAACCACGCGCCGGATCAAACAGCGCACGCTGCATGAAGGCCGAAAAGGGCTCAGAAGCAGCGGATGATTTCATCGGCAATGATTTCCAGCCCCTCCTGCACGATGTGCTGCGGCTGCGAGTACGTCAGGCGCAAGCACTCATGCGGATGCCGCCACTCCTGCTCCAGACCAAAGGCGAAGTAATGCCCGGGAATGACGAGCACCTTGCGCTCCTTGAGCCTGCGATACAGCTCCGAGGCGGGGATGGGCAGCCCATTGACCCACAGCCAGAGGAAGAAGGCACCCTCCTGCGCATGCAGCGCCCATGGCACGCGCTCTCCCAGCGCACCGGCCAGCACGCCTTTGGCAAAGTCCGAACGCTCACGGTAGAATGGACGGATGACTTCGGGGCCCAGCCTGATGAGACTGTCGTCCTTCAGCAGCGGCATGAGGAGCGCCTGGCCGAGGTTGCCGTTCGCCAACGAGACGATGGCGTTCATGTTGGAGAGCGCTTTCACGATGGCAGGATCAGCCACGATCATGGCGGTGCGCACGCCCGGCAGGCCCACCTTGCTCATGCTGATGCTGAAGATCATGCCCGGCTGCCACTTGGGCTGGAAGCCGTTGTGGATCACGCCGGGGAAAGGATAACCATAGGCATTGTCGATGATGAGCGGGATGCCGTGCGCGTCTGCCAGCGCGCGCAGGCTCTCAAATTCATTTTGCGCGAGCACGTTCCCCGTCGGGTTGGTCGGGCAGGAGACGCACATCGCCGCGATGTCCGGCGTGATGCGCAGCCGGTCAAAATCCACGTGGTATTTGATCTCATTCGGCGCGGTTTCACTGATGCGCGGCAGGCACGCGGTGAACTGCCCGGCCGCGAGCGCCTGATTGGCATAGCCGATGTACTCCGGCAAAAGCGGGAAAAGGATACGGCGCCTCGTTGTGCCGGTCTGACCGGCGAGGAGATTGAAAAGCAGAAAGCACGCGGACTGCGAGCTGGGCATGACCGCGATGTTTTCATGCGTCACCTCCCAGCCGCACTCGCGCTTCAGAAAGGCGGCGAAGGCTTCACGGAAGAGCGGATTGCCACCGGGCGGATCGTAGTTCAGCAGCGTGCGGTCGATGCTGCCGTCGTCCAGCATGGCATGCATGCGCTGGCGCCAGAGCTGCTGCACGGCGGGAATGGCCGCAGGCTGCCCGCCGCCGAGCATGCGCATGTCCGGATGGGTGGTGAGCGCGGCTCCGCAGTCATCCATGAGTTCCTGGATGCCGCTGGGGCCGGCCAGCCGCTGGCCGATGTCTGAAAAGGTGGGTTGCATCATCAGGCGACCGAGGTCCGCACCCAGTCGCGTATGCTGAAATCTGGCGCGGATTTCTCAATCTGCCAGCGGCCGTCTGCATTCAGCCTGAAACTCCCGATCCAGCGCTGATACCACTGGTCCGGCGAGATCATGCTGAGCTGCCGCTTCCCCTCCACCTCATAGAGGTGGTACACCTCACCGCAGACGGGCTCAAAACCGAAGTGGCTCTCGTAGATGAGCTTGTTCCAGTTGAAGGCGTCGATCACCTCCATGTAGCGCTCCTGGATCTCCAGCATCTCCTGCTGCAGTTCACGCTCCACCCGGGAGACTCCCCGGCTTTTAAAGTTGGTGAGATCCTGCGGGATGATCTTGGCGGCCAGGCGTGAAACTGGGTAAGGCAGGTAGTTGCCGCGGGGCTCCGGGGCTTGCAAAGCTGCGTCAATGGGGTCCAAAGCGGGGGCGTTTTCTGTCATAGTTTGGTCTGCGGGCACGGGGGATGCAACGGTGCTTTGATTTGAAAAGCCACCGCAGGGGCTTAGAATGCCGCATGAAGAACGTCTCCAAACCACTGCTGGCCGCACTGCTCTGCGGACTGCTCGCCTCATGCGCCAGCAGGACCATGGACAGCATTCCGACGCTGGCTGACCTGAATGCCTATGAAAAGGTCGTCCGCGCAAGATATCAGGGAATGTACGATGAGCTGGACAAAAAGCGTGCCAGCGGAGCGATCAGCAAAGCCGACTACGAGGAGGAAAAGCGCAGGCTCGACTCCAAAGTGGCCGAGAGCGTCAACAATGCGGCATGGAACAAACACTACCTTGCCGAGTCGGAACGGAAGTCTGACGGTGTGCCGACTCCGGATCAGCCGGTGGTCCTGACTGCTGGACAGGTGGGTGGCAGCATGATCGGTGCGGTCGGGTCCGGCGGCATGGGTTCCTTTTACACTCCCTCATATCAAAACTACGGCGCCGTTTCCGGCATGGGAGGCTCCGCAGGCATGGGCAGCATTCGTGGTGCCAGCGACCAGCTTGGCAAGATGCAAAACATCCGCAATGATGCCATGTCCGCCGGGGGAACCTATCTTTCCGCGCCGCCTCCCGGCTCCGTTTACGATCAGGATGTGAAGCGCTGAGCCGGGGCACACCGGTCTAGGGAGGCGGCGGGAGATCGCGCGTCCGAGAGCGCCCGGAAGAACGAAAGTTAAAAAAGATAAAGCCCTGTGAGGAGTGATCCCCACAGGGCTTTTGGCGGCGGATTTCTCCGCCACATTGACCTCCCTAGGAGGTCAATGCGTTACTTCTTTGCAGCCTTCTTGGCGGCCTTCTTTGCAGCCTTCTTTGCGACTTTGACGGCCTTCTTGGCAGGAGCCTTCTTGGCGGCTTTCTTTGCAGCTTTCTTAGCCATAGTGTTTATCCTCTGTTTGTTGTTGGTTGCTTTGTTGTTTTGTTTTGCCACGGCTGCGCTTTTGGCGCCTCCCTGGACATTTTTTCCTGCGGCGGCCGAAGCGGCGCGCTTTTCTTCGATCGCAGCCTGCGCAGCGGCAAGGCGGGCGACGGGCACACGGAAAGGACTGCAACTCACATACGTGAGGCCTACGCGATGGCAGAATTTGACGCTGTCAGGATCACCGCCGTGTTCACCGCAGATGCCCAGCTTGATGTCGGGCTTGGTCTTGCGGCCTTTTTCGATGGCGATCTTGATAAGCTGACCCACACCGGTCTGATCCAGCGTGGCAAAGGGGTTCTTCTTGAAGATTTCGTTCTCCGTGTAGGGCATCAGGAAGCTGCCCATGTCGTCGCGGCTGATGCCGAGCGCGGTCTGCGTCAGGTCGTTGGTGCCGAAGCTGAAGAACTGCGCCGTTTCGGCGATCTCATCAGCGGTGAGTGCTCCACGCGGCACCTCAATCATGGTGCCGACGAGATAGTCGAGCTTCACTTTTTTCTCAGCCATCACTTCTTTTGCTACCTTATGCACGATTTCCACCTGCAGGTCGAGTTCTTTCTTGAACCCGACGAGCGGAATCATGACTTCGGGCTTCACCTTGATCTTCTTCTTGGCCACATCAGCTGCGGCTTCAAAGATGGCGCGGGCCTGCATTTCGGTGATCTCAGGATACGCGATGCCAAGACGGCAGCCGCGATGTCCGAGCATCGGGTTGAACTCATGCAGAGCTGCCACGCGTGCGGTGACCTTCTCAACGGAGACGCCCATTTTCTTGGCGAGCTCGGCCTGGGCCTTCTCGTCATGCGGCACGAATTCGTGGAGAGGAGGGTCGAGCAGACGGATGGTGGCGGGAAGGCCCTTGAGCTCGGTGAAGATGCCGGTGAAGTCTTCGCGCTGATAAGGCAGCAGCTTGGCGAGCGCTTTTTTGCGGTCGGCCACGTTGTCAGCCAGGATCATTTCACGCACGGCGTCGATGCGGTCACCTTCAAAGAACATGTGCTCTGTGCGGGTGAGGCCGATGCCCTGCGCACCGAAGGCGATCGCGTTCTGCGTCTGCTCCGGGTTGTCGGCATTGGTGCGGACCTGCAGGCGAGTGGACTTGGCGCACCAGTTCATGAGCTGCTGGAAGCTCTTGAACTTCTCGGTGGACTGGGCGGCCTTGTCACCATGGATCATGCCGGTGATGATCTCAGAAGGAGCGGTCTTCAGCTGGCCGCCGTAAACGACACCGCTGGTGCCGTCGATGGAGAGGTAGTCGCCTTCATTGAAGGTCTGGCCTGCCACGCTGACGGTCTTCTTGTCGTAGTCGATTTCCAGAGCAGCGGCACCGCAGATGCACACCTTGCCCATCTGGCGGGCAACGAGGGCCGCGTGGGAGGACACACCACCGCGGGCGGTGAGGATGCCTTCCGCTGCGATCATGCCGCGAAGGTCTTCCGGGCTGGTTTCGTTGCGGACGAGGAGAACTTTCTCACCCTTCTGCTCGGCCACGACGGCGCGGTCGGCGTTGAGGTAGATCTTGCCGGAGGCAGCGCCCGGGCCGGCGGGAAGACCGGTGGCGATAGCCTTGGCCTTCTTGACGTCAGCGGCGTCGAAGATCGGAGCGAGGAGCTGCTCGAGCTGGTCGGCAGGGTTGCGCAGCACGGCGGTTTCCCAGTCGATGAGCTTTTCCTTCACCATGTCGATGGAGAACTTCAGAGCGGCGGCGGCGGTGCGCTTGCCGTTGCGGGTCTGCAGCATGAACAGCTTGCCTTCCTGGATGGTGAACTCGACGTCCTGCACATCCTTGAAATGCTTTTCAAGCTTCTGACGGACCTGAAGCAGTTCCGCATAGGACTTCGGCATTTCCTTCTTGAGCTGGATCACCGGCTCAGGAGTGCGCACGCCGGCGACGACGTCTTCGCCCTGGGCATTGATGAGAAACTCACCATAGAATTCGTTGACGCCGTTGGCAGGGTTGCGGGTGAAGGCCACTCCAGAGCCGGAGGTCGGGCCCGTGTTGCCGAACACCATGGCCTGCACGTTGACGGCAGTGCCCCACTCGGCGGGGATGTTGTACTTGCGGCGATACACGATCGCGCGGTCATTCATCCAGGAGCCGAACACAGCACCGGCGGCGCCGCGAAGCTGATCCCACGGATCGCTCGGGAAGCCCTTGCCAGTGCGCTCTTTGACGAGCTGCTTGAAGCGCTTCACCAGCTCCTGCTGGTCAGCAGCGGTCAGGTCGCTGTCCAGGATGTCCTTGTGGTAAGTCGCATGCTTGTACTCTTCGATCACGACTTCGAAGGGCTCATGGTCTTCGCCTTCGCGCTTCTGCACGCCGAGCACCACGTCGCCGTACATCTGGATGAAGCGGCGGTAGCAGTCCCAGGCAAAGCGCTCGTTGTTCGTGGCGGCCACGAGGGAGAGCACGGTGTCGTCGTTGAGACCGAGGTTGAGGATCGTGTCCATCATGCCAGGCATGGAGTCACGGGCGCCGGAGCGCACGGCCACCAGCAGCGGGAAGCCCTTGGCGTCGCCGAACTTGTAGCCCATGATCTTTTCCATGCTCTTCACTGCAGCTTCCATCTGGGACTGCAGGGCGGCGGGATAAGTCTTCTTGTTCTGGTAGAAGTAGGTGCACACTTCGGTGCTGATGGTGAACCCGGGAGGAACGGGCAGACCGATGCGGCTCATCTCTGCCAGGTTGGCGCCTTTGCCGCCCAGCAATGCTTTCATGGAGCCGTCGCCGTCTGCCTTGCCTGCTCCGAATGAATACACGTACTTTGTTTTATCTGCGCTGCCCTTGGATGCTGTCTTTGCCATATTGTTTTTTCAGATCGTCTTGTGCGATCCGTGGTTGTTTTGTGGGTTCTGTGGGGATTGAAGCGCGGATTTAAATCGCTGAAGTATATGATGCAAGCATTAGTTGACAATCAAAAGCTCGTGTTGCAGACGGCGCCACACGGTCCGCCAAGGCCCTGTTTCAATCATGTCCCACGCGCGTAAGTTCGCGCTTGTTCATCACAAGTATTGACGCCGCATTGCAAAATCGATTAAATAATCCGGCGGAGCGACGACTGTATTTTGAACCCCTTTCGTTCCCCGGCGCCTGCCAATCATAAACCCAACCGTAGATCATGAAAATCAACTCTCGTCCCAACTCTCACGCACGACCGGGCTTTACGCTCATCGAACTGCTGGTGGTAATCACCATCATTGGCGTTCTGGCAAGCCTTGTCATTTCTCAGGCCAACAAGCTCATGGAGGATGGGAGAAAGCTGCAGGTGCAGACTGTTCTCAAAGACCTGCGCGTGGCCATCACAAGCTACCAGGTCGACTACAACCGCTGGCCGGTGAACCCCAGCCTTCTCAGCGCAGCATCCTCCGGCCAGGACGTGCAGGCTTTGCCCACGGATGAGAACACCGGCATCATCGGCGCTCTGACTGCGATTACGACTTCCTCGAGCGGAGGAGCTGGCGGCGGTGGCAGCAGCGGCAGCGTCAATTTGAACCCCAAGAACATCAAGTTCATCGACCTCCCCATTGCCAAAAATGGCAAGTTTGGCCTGGTCAACGCCCAACCGCCCTATCGTCTGGTCGATCTCTGGGGCACCCTTTACTATGTGCTGCTCGACACCAACGGCGACCTGCAGGTGGCCAATCCAGACTTGAACAACTCGGACCCCAGAATCTCCGCAAATGCAATCAGCCCTCCACCAAAGATGCTTCCTCTGGAAGTCGCCATCTACAGCTGGGGCCAGGACTTGAAGCAGCAGACGCCTGATGACGTGGTGTCCTGGCGCTCCAAATAAGACCTTTGAGAGATCCCTCCTGAATCAAAAAAACGCAGCGGCTGAAACCGCTGCGTTTTTTTGTGCTTTGATCAGACTCGCTGCGCGAGAAGCTCGCCCACCTTGGCGGGATCGACCTTCTCATAGAAGTCGTCCTCGATCATGCAGACCGGGCCAAAGCCGCAGCTCGCGAGACATTCGGCAAATTCAATGCTGTACTTGCCGTCTGCGCTCACCGCGATGGGGTGATGATGGTCTGTGTGAGAGCGGTCAATGTTTCCCGCCTTGCAGAAGGCATCCATCAGCTCATAGCTTCCCGCCATGGCACAGGAAAGGGTGCGGCAGACGCGGATGTGAAACTTGCCGGGGGCGCTTTGGCGGAAGCCGGGGTAGAAGGTGACCACTTCGAGAACCTGAATCGGCTCCAGAGAAAGCTTGGCGGCCACCCAGTTCACAGCCTCGTCGCTGATGAAGCGGAAATGCTCCTGCATGAGATGCAGCAGCGGCAGGACGGCGCTGCGTTTGGAAACGGGATAATGCGAGATCGCCTCGTCCATGCGTTTTTCCAATTCGGCTGGAACTTCAAAGGCCATGCGTGGGGTGTCTCGGATGAAAAGGTTAGGATGAAAAATCAGCGGTCACACTCGCCCATGACGAAGTCCAGGCTGCCAAGCACCGCGGGAATGTCGCTGAGCATGTGGCCGGGGATCAGCTTGGAGATGATGCTGAGATTGAGGAACGAAGGACTGCGAATCTTCAGACGGTGCGGCACACCGCCGCCAGTGCTGTTGATGTAGAAACCCAGCTCGCCCTTGGGATTTTCGGCAGCGAAATAGACTTCGCCGGCAGGAGCGTCAATGCCCTGGGTGGCGATGATGAAGTGGTGGATGAGCTCCTCCATCTTCATCAGCACTTTTTCCTTCTTGGGCAGAAGCCCCTTGGCGTCAGCCACATTGATGGGGCCTCCGGGCAGAGAAGCGAGCACCTGCCTGAGGATGCGCACGCTCTGGCGCATTTCTTCCATGCGCACGAGGTAGCGGTCATAGCAGTCGCCTTTGGTGCCCACGGGCACGTCAAACTCGTACTTCTCGTAGTCGAGGTAGGGCTGGGCTTTGCGCAGGTCATGCTCCACACCGGAACCACGCAGGTTGGGGCCGGTGAGACCGAAGCTGATGGCGTCTGCTTTGGTGATGACACCGATGTCCTGCGTGCGGTCGATGAAGATGCGGTTGCGTGAAAGCAGCTTGTCGATCTCGTCGATCACAGGCTCCAGTTCATCCAGGAAGGTTTTCACGGCACCAACAAAACCGTCCGGCAAGTCGCGGATCTGGCCACCCACGCGGGTGTAGCTGGTGGTGAAGCGCGCTCCCGTGAGCTGCTCGCAGAGGTTGTAGATCTTTTCGCGCTCGGTGAAGGTGTAGAGGAAGACCGTCATCGCTCCCACGTCCATGGCAAACACCCCGACTCCGAGCATGTGGGCGGAGATTCGCGCCAGCTCGCAGCAGATGACGCGGATGGCCCGGCCGCGCTCAGGCACCTCCCAGCCCATGAGCTTTTCCACGGCAAGGGCGTAGGCCACGTTGTTCGCCAGAGGGGCAAGGTAGTCGAGCCGGTCCGTGTAGGGCACGAACTGGTTGTAGTGCATGTTCTCGGCGATCTTTTCATCCCCGCGATGCAGGAAGCCCACGTCCGGATCCGCCTTGGTGATGATTTCGCCGTCCAGTTCCAGGATCAGGCGCAGCACCCCGTGAGTGGCAGGATGGCTGGGGCCCATGTTGAGCACCAGTTTCTCTCCGACGATGTCCGTCGTGGCTTCTTCCACGGCTTCGAGCTGCCGGGCCACTTTGGCGGCGGTATCCGGGGCCTCGTATTCTCGGGTAACAGTGGGCATGAAAAGCAGGGGGCTGGTAGCGTGCGTGAGGAGTATCTATCTACGCTGCCCAAAGAGCGGCAAGGCGATTTTGTGAAAAATTTCACAAGCGATCCCAATTCCAGCACAAAACGGCCCTTTTGGAACCCGAATGTACGTCTGCCAGGGCGGCGCAGCCGCCCTGGCAGGCACGGCGGAAGTTGCCCTCCGGCCGGGTGTGAGGCAGATTGCCCCAAAACATGAACCACGCCCCATGCCTCAAACACCGACTGCTGTTGCCGGCGTGTGCCGTGCTTTGGCTGGCGGCCGCCGCGCTGGGGCTGGCCGAGCCCGCCCCCCCGGCAGACGGCATCTTGGATGACACCCGGGCACTCACCCCCGAGACTCACCGGCAGCTGGCGGAGGAGCTCAGAGAGTTTTCCCAGGATTTGAAGTGTGACGCATGGTTCATGGCGTCCAGCTTTCCCCCCGCAGGAACCACTGTCCGCAGGCAGGCCCAGGCCACGAGGCATGCGTGGAGTGCGGCGCGATCTGCCGTTTTGATGGCCTATGACCGCGCCAGCAACGGCACCGCCATGTCTTTCTCCCCCGATTTCTGGGACCGCTACCCGGCTGCCGAGCTTGTCGAGATCATGCAGGAAACACGGCGCATCCAGACAGACACCAAGCTCGCACTGGATGAACGGCTGGCCCTGGCCACACGTTACTGGGTCGACCGGCTACGCAGCATGGAGAGTGTGCGGCTGAGGCAGTCCCTGTGGCTGCAACGGGGTGAAAAGACATTTGCCGTGACGATTCCTGCCATGCTCGCAGGAGGCGCGGTGATCGCAGCCCTGCTAGGATTCATGTCACGAAGGCGGAGCGCCCGCGAAGGCCGGCGCTTTCTGTTCCCTGATGTCCAGGTGGGCATGCGTTTCGGCGCGGCCTACGGCGGAGGGGTGACGTCTGAGATCAAAACCAATGCCGGAGCCCACTGACACCAGGTGTCACTCTTCGTCCGCCAGAGGCTCATCCCCCGCTGGCTTGATCCCCATGTCCTCAAGCTTCTTGTCAAGCTGCTCGACGTATTTCCAAGGCAGCTTTTTGCGCTGGTACTTGCGGAACAGAAGATCGCGCAGCTCCAGCCAGCGCTGCGGCGGCGGATTTTCCAGCGGAGTCCATTGCTCGCCGTCGGGATGGGCGTAGCGGAATTGCCATTCACGCGAATTCCAATAGGCGCGGATGTACTGCTTGCGGCCATCTTCGAGACGTTCGTGCCATTCGTGGATTTGGTTTTTGGTCATTGAGAGCGCTCAGGATGCGCTAGTATCGCCCCCATGCAAGCCGCCAGCCCCGGCAGTTCCCCTGCCCTGCCCAAACTTCTGCTCTACCTCCTCGCCGTGATGCTCGGCGGGGCGCTGCTGTCTGTGCCGCTCTTTCACCTCGGGAAAGCAGCCCACGGCTGGCTCTCGGCCTCTTCCCTGCACGACACAGGACCGGTCAGGTGGCTGCTGGCGGAGATCGAGCGGGCGCAGTTCACCCGCTACTTCAACCGGGCGGTGCTCGTCTGCGCGATCCTTTTCATCTGGCCCTTCATGCGCTGGGTGCGGCTGGAGCGTTCGCTGCTGCCAGCCTGGGGTCCCTTTGGCCGTGGTTTCAGGCAGTGGGGTGTCGGCTTTTTGCTGGCCGCCGGACTGCTGCTCGCTCTGGGGTTCATCTTTCTCAAGATGGGGGCGTATCAGCTGCGCCCGGACCCGCGCTGGTGGAAGCTGGGGGAGCCGGTCACTGCGGCGCTGGGAGCCGGCCTCGTGGAGGAGTTTTTTTTCCGCGGCCTGCTGCTGGGCCTGCTGCTGCGGAGCATGAAGGAGCCCCGTGCGCTCCTCGCGCTCACCTTCGTCTTTGCCCTGGTGCACTTTCTCAAGCCGCCGGAGGGCTGGCAGATCAGCGATGCCGCCGTCACCTGGAGCAGCGGATTCCTCGTGCTGAAGCAGATCGCCGCAGGTTTTGGCGATGTGCATTTTCTCCTGGCCGAGTTTGCCACCCTCTTCGCCGTCGGCTGGGTGCTGGCCAAGGCGCGCATGCAAACCGGTGCGCTCTGGGCGGGCATGGGCCTTCATGGCGGCTGGGTCTTCGGCCTGAAGTACTTCAGCGCCCTGACCACCTATTCCGGACACTGGCTGCCCTGGATCGGAGCCAATTTGAAAGTCGGCCTCATGCCGCTGTGCACCGTGCTGCTCACCGGCTGGGCGGCCACCCGCCTGCTGCGTGCGCGATAATTCATTTGCAGCATGAACATCCGCACGGAATCATGCTGACATGCAGCTCCATGCCGGAGTGGCGGAATTGGTAGACGCGCCAGACTTAGGATCTGGTTTGGAAACAAGTGCAGGTTCGAGTCCTGTCTCCGGCACTTGCGCAAAGAACAGGCCGCGATGCGGCATGAAGGCGAAGTGCTCTGCCAGCGCTCCCCTTGGCAGCGGCTTCACGGACGGTAGGAGTGCCCACGCCCGGTGACAGGATCGATCTGGACCGTGTAGTAATTGGGCGGCGCCGTGGAGAGATCCGCCTGATAGCTCTTGGTGGAGATCAGGGTCAGGTAGGCGGTGCGGAGCGGGACCCGCAGGCTGGTGGAGCCGTTGGGATAAAAGATGACGCGGTGGAATGTGGCACCGAGTGACTGAAAGGGATTCTGCGTGGCCTGACCGGTGCTGGCGGCAGTCTGACTGGTGCTGAACATGGGCGAGAGCGCACCCTCCACAAGTACCACGCTCTGCTTGCTCCAGTACACCGGCGGCTCCAGCGGCGTCGCCTGGTTGGTCGCTGGGTTGTAGGTGATCATCTGGATGGCATGACAGCCTTTGATGTCATCATGGGTGTAGTGGTAGAAATCCAGCCCGATGGGGCGGTTCTCCGTCAATGCCCGCTGCTGGGCAGCGGCCAGCTTTTGCATCAGGGTGTCACCTGCCGAAGTGAGGTTGGCAGACTGCAGTGCGGCCAGCGTGTAGGGCGTGGCCACAGCGATGAGCATGGTCACGATGGCGATGACGATGACCATCTCCACCAGGCTGAAGCCGGCCGGAGTGGCATTCCTGCCTGGGTGAGTGGGCGAAGGCTGGGTGGGAATGTGTGTGTTCATCTGAGGAGGCCCCATTTCGAGTTACGCATGCTGATGGTGGTGGAAAAAACCTGGTAGTTGAGCTGCTCGGCGCGCAGCTTGTCCGCCAGGTCCTTGAGGTCTTTCTGCCTGTTGTCAGCCAGGGTAAAGGCGCCGCTGGGGATCAGCTGAGGCATGGTGTCAGGATATTTCAGCGCCAGCTTGCGGGCGGACGCTTCATCAATCGCGACCAGGGTGACCACCACTCTGGGCGGCAGCATATGCTGGGTGCCCTGCGGGCTGTCGGTCGTCACATTGAGCAGCTGCGTGGAGTCATAGGCATACTTGGGCGCGATCCACCACGGGGTCGTCTTTTTCAGGGCGGCGTCGTCCGCCGTCACCTGGGGGGAAATGATCAGGGCGATGATGTTTTCCGCGATGGGTCTGGTGTCCGCTGGCGTGGTGATCGTTTCACTGGCCGTGACGACGCTGGCCGGTGCTTTGAGAAACCATTGGCCGGGCTTGACCGAGTACACGGTGTTCTCCTCCGCCGGCGGGCGGTACTCCCAGAGTCTGAAACGCAGGCTCTGGGCGGTCACATGCTGGGGGCGGAAGGCATCATTGCCGCTGTACATGATGAAATAGCCCCGGCCGCAGAGCAGCCGGTTGAGCCCCTCGTAGCCGATCCGGTCGCTCAGACCGAGGCGCGCCTGAAAAAACATCGCCTGGGTGACGAGCTGTGACGCCTGGGCTCCAGGCAGCAGTGTCTGAGCCTGGCCGGTGACGAACTGGAGCTCCGACTGGCGGATGTATTTGGTGGGGGACTGAGTCTGGGACGTGGGGATCGTGGGCCTGTTTCCATTGTTGTACTGATAGGCCTGGTAGGTGTTCAAGATGGCCTGCCTGAGATTTTCGGTGATGCTGTCAAACGCCATGCGTGCTTCGCGGAACTGCTCCACGCGGGTCACGCCGCGCTTCCAGGCGCGCTGCGTGAGCCCGAGCACCTGGACGGAAATCAGCAGGATGATGGAGAGGATCACCATGGAGAGGGACACTTCAATCAGGGTGAAGCCATGCCGCCATTGTTGGTCATGCTTTGCTTTCATAGGACAGAGTGGGGTGAGTGGCTGGATGTGGCATGCTCAGTCCCCCATCCTGGCGATGAGGGCGTAAACGGAGCTGATGCGCATGGGGGACGCCGCATTGAAATCGAAGGAAGGATCTGCAGAGGTGGCGACGCAGATTTTCACGCGGCGGAGATAAGTCTCAGGCGTGCTGCCGCCGCTGGTGCCTGTGGGGAGGTACATGTCCAGCGGCTTTTGCGGCACATACACCGAGGCCACAAACGCAAGTGAGGCGGCCAGGTCATCCTGGCTGGTGTCTGCCGTGGTCATCTCCCTGCCTTCGTTGGTGAAGTAGCGCAGCGGCCCGTAACCTGTCCATGTGATGCGATTCCATGACATGGACTGCATTTCGCCGCTGAGCTTCTGCATGATTTTGGAGCCGACGGACATTTCAGCCGAATTTCGGGCCATGTTGATTCCCTGTGGCAGCAGCCCCAGAAGGGTGATGAAGCCCAGGGCTGAGATGGCGACGGCAATGGTCACCTCCACCAGTGAGAAGCCGGCTGGCTGGCGGCTGGTGCCAAGGAAACGGGGCTGGGTTCTGGCCAAGTTTTTCATGAGTTTGACGGGGCTGGTGGTTCAGGGATCAAAGCGTTTTTGCGAGATGATGCGGAAACGGTGCAGCTCATCCAGGGGCGTCTTGGAAAGAGGATTGCCCGTGGCGTAATCGAGGTTTTTAGACGCATCCAAGGCAGGGTCATTGAGGTCAAGGTAGCGCTCGATGATCGCCGAACCGCGGTACTCAGATCCGATGCTGTCCGCCCCGGTGACAAACTGGGTAGGATCTGTGGAGCGCGCTTTCCGAATGGTCTGAATGCGCATGTGGATCTGGAAGGTGTTTGAGCGCGTCGTGAGCCGCGGATACATGTTGGTGTATGGCCGCTCCTTGAGGTTGTCGGCCGTGAGAGCGTGATTTTCCCAGAAGGCCAGGATGCTGTTGCCGGTGGGCCTGGTGAGAGCGCTCATGGTGGTCGGCCAGCTGGTCGGGACGAGGGTGTCAGAGCTGTTCACCGGTTTCGGCAGCAGGTACATCTCACAGATCTGCGCGGGTGAGATGAAGGCAAACCCGGAGCTGAAGCGCTCATCGAACAACTTCAGTGTGGACTCGATGTCGATCTGGCGGTGCCAGTATTTGTTTCCTTGGGCGCTGGTGTCGTTTTTCCAGAACCACGACTCCGTCTGAGTGGCCGGCGCACCTGCCGGACGGCGCAGGTAGTCATTGGCATCCCGGACAGAGACGGCCGTGATGAGCTCGCTTTTCATGACCGCCGCAAGCCCGGTGGCACGGCGGATGTGGCGGAAGGGTGCCATCTGGTAGTTGAGGTTGATCTTGCCTGCGGAAGAGCCCGGCTGGCTGATGACATAGGGCTCGACCATGGGCATCCAGAAGAAGTCCATGAAAAGATAGTCGGGAGGATCGATGCCCTGCACGGGAAGCCCGTTTTTGGCATAGCCTTTGAGCAGCCTTGGCGCACCGATGTGATACTGCTGCCCCTGCTTGGCACTCCATGTCTGCGGGCGGAAGAGCAGGGTGCGCCAGGGCTCGCGGCGCATGCCGCCTGCGCCACCGGCGTCATGCACCCCTGTGGGCAAAGACCCAAACATGCCGGGCGATGCCACCTGCCTGTTGGGCGAAAAGTACGTCGAGCCCCCGAGCCAGGACACCCATGAATTGGAGAAGTAGGGCACCAGCTGCTGGCCGTTGGTGGCAGTGACGCTGTAGGTGTTGCCCTCGTCGGGTTTGTTAATGTAGGCGCCGTCGGTCTGGTTGGCGATGCCGCGGTCAAAGTCTCCATACTTCTGCAGCCCGGCCCCTGTGGCGGCAGTGTAAGGATGATCCGGAAGGAAGGACGCGTTGTAAGCGGCATCTTTGACCAGGCGCCAGCCTTTCTTGTCTTCGCCGCGGTCCAGCCCCGGCCCCTGGCTCCAGTTCGCGAGGACGATGTTGTGCGCCAGGCGCTGCCTGCCGTAATAGCGGTGCTGTTCAAACTCGGTGGAAGGAACCACATACTGGCCCATGGTCAGGCGCGGATCACCGTGGCGAAGCACCAGAGACTGCAGAGTGTCATCAGGAATCACCAAATTGCCGCGGTAATAGGTGCCGCCAAACGGGACATCCCCGTAATTCCCGATTTCGTTGCCGATGTAGCGGAACCTGCCGCCCATGCGGCTGCCAGGTATGGCCGCGATTTTGGTGATGTGGCCGGTTTTGTCACGACCGAGAGCTCCATCCGAATGAAAAGCCCACCAGTAGGGCGCAGGCACGGGCTGGTGTATCCAGATGGAGCCGTCAGAATTGTACCCGTAGGTCGTGTCCTCGCTTTTTGTTGCCAGAAAAGGGGATGGGAAACGGGCGGCGGGGAAGTTGAAATTGAAAGTCTGCAGCACCTGCGGGTTGGCATCGTTGCTGAGTATCCTCACCACGACGGTGCCGCCGGAGAATGGAATGGTTCCATTGTCGCCCCCGGGCACATCGATGAAGTCGCTGACCAGATTGTACTGATTGCAGTTTTCCAGCGCCCCTGGCCGGTTGGAATAATAGCTGTAGTGAACACCGCCGCTGTATGGGGCCTGGCTGTCATTGCCGGGGATGTTGGTGTCTGGGTACAAAATGCTGCCGGACGTGTAGCCGTTGATCCCTCTGCCGACGGCTGGCAGCTTGCGCTCCTGCAGAAAGGCGCGGTAAGAAATGGTGCCCCCGCGCTGGTACACGCCCCAGGCGTTGCTCATGTGCTTGAACGGGCGGACCAGGGTCTTGCCGTTGTTGACGGGGAACATGCGCTTGCCTCCGGCCGTCAGCGCGCTCGCGTCAATCTCGATGGCGATGTCTGGGTTGATCAGCGCCCATCCGGCAGAAGGTGAGAACCATTCCAGCAGAAAGGTCGCCTGCACTCGCTTCACGCCGTTGTCGAGCGGTGTGTCCGTGTCCAGCGTCCAGTTCCAGTTCATGGGGTTGTAGCCAGGATGGCCGACCTTGTCCCCATCAACGCCTTCGAGTTTGTGAGCGGTGGGGTACCTGGACTTGTAGAAGCCTTTTTTGGGATCCTGGTTGGCGGCGCTCAGGGGCGGGAAGTTGGAGTACCAGTACGCCGAGTTGTCCCAGCCCAGCACGGTGTCGCTGCCGCCACCCCTCCAGTTCGGCGGGGTGTAGCCGGGCGCACCCTTCGGCTGGATTTTGACAGCGCTCATGCCTCCCGCCTGATTGGTCCCCTGGGCACAGGCAATGAAGTGCAGGCCGGCCTCACTGATGGTGAGGAAGCGCCCCATGCCGCGGTACACCTGGTCTTTGCTTTTCGGCAGCACGGTGGGCATGACCTGGCCATGCCCCGGGAAACTGTTGCCGTTTGAGTCACGCATGGGGGTGAAGGTGCCTGCCGCCATGCCGGCAGAGCTCGCCGTCAGCCGCGCATCAGGCAGCCCGGTGATGGAGGGATTGGCGCCGACATTGCGCTCCGCGATATTGTCATCGTACAAATTGGTGCAGCGGATGTAGTCAAAAATTTCGACCAGGATCTGCTGGCGGTTGTCGCCATATTTAGTGAGGAAGGAAGCATTGGAAGCTCCAAAGCCGGGGATCGGCTGCCCGGTCAGGTTCATGAGGTAGGTGAAGAGCTGCTGGTTGCGCGTGATGGTGGTCAGCTCCGACTGGCTCCGGGGGTCCTGCCGGGTGAAGAAGTAATCCTTCCCGGCGATCTGGGAGCAGTTCACGATGGAGTTGTCAAAAACCGTGCGGGTGCGCGTGGAATTGGTGCGGTGCACCGGCCACATGCTGATCTTGGGATAGCCAAATGGATTGGCTTCGGAAGAGCGGCTGCGTGTGGTCAGAAACGGGCGCAGGCGCTCCACCACCTCATAGTTTTGCAGCCCTGACCAGATCTGGCTTGTGCCGAGATTGATCTCACTGCGCTTGCCGTCCCCCTGGGGGGTGGCCCTCAGCAAAAACTCGTCCACACTGGGAAACAGGCGCTCTGCCAGGGCGTCCTGAACCGCCTGGAAATTGGTGGGGGAGAAGTTGTGATTGACCGGCACCAGCACGGAGCCGGCCTTGGAGCCGCCCGGCAGGATTTTGGGCATCAGATCGTAGATGGCCTCCTTGTAGGTTAGCGCTTTGGCAAAGGCGGATGTGTCTGAAACGAGCGGATTCATGTCCTGCCCGGGAAACAGAACGGTGCTCATGCAAACGGTGGCCGGATGGCCTGGGTAGCGCTGGTATTCATAGGCCATGGGCTGGTACCTCGCCCACTCGCCATCGCGCTCATGAAACAGCCGCGGCGTGTCCCAGGGAGTGCCTTCCCCGGCGGTGTTGATGTTGATCTTGGCGGACTCATCATCCGTCCAGAAGGCCACGCGGGCGATCATGGGATTGTCCCTCGTGGCGGTCTGCCCGCTGCCGCTGCTGCTGACAAATTTCCCGCTGGCGTCCAAATACCCCAGCGTCCCATCCTTGAGCATGTAGAGCCACTCGACCGGCATGGGCAGGCGCTGCTGGCTTTCGTTGCCTCCGCTGGTAGGAGCTACCACACCGTCCAGCGGCTGTCCCGAAGTGCCATTTGCAAACGTGGAGTAGCTGAAGCCTTCGACGGAGCGGCTCGGAGTCTGCGAGTAGGCCCTGGGATCAATGATGGGGAAAAACAGCCGGGGCGGGCCGGTGGGGTTAGTGACGTCGCTGCGCACGACAGGTTCGTTGAGATCCACATATTGCGCCGGCTGCTTGTCCCAGTCCGCAGGCGGCGTGTCTGCGGCGATCTCCGTCTCGGTTGCAGCCACCATTTTGCTGTCAGAATAGAGCTTGAGCCCACGCAGCAGCGTGCCGTCCTGCTTGTACTGGCGGATCATGCCCGGCTGGGAGGCCCATATTTCAACCCCCGATGCTTTGGTGTCCTGGTGGATGCCCTGCTGGATCTGGCTGATGGCCAGATTGATCACGGAGTCGGCATGCAGCTGCGCCTTTGCGATCTCGACCTGCGCCACGGTGGAGTTGTAATCAATGCGCGTTGCGCTGAGCAGCGCGGTCAGCAGGACCATGGCCAATGCCAGAACACTGAGCACGGTGATAAGCGCCACCGCACGCCGGCGGCGCAGCATGCGGCCTGAGACCGCATGACCACGCTGCGATGATATGCCTTGTATGGATGTTGTATTCATGATCTGGATGAATTGCGCTGCGCTTGTTTCACAGCATTTTTTGAGCTGGCTGCATTTTGCCGGGCAGCGGCATTTTTTCCTATGAGGCCGTGGTTGATGCAGGTGTGCGACGCTCGCGTGCAACCCCTCAAAGCTTCATTTCAAATTGAAATACAGCTTTTGCTTACCCACGCGTTTCCAGCCTTGGCAGGCTCTGATTTTACACCGACGCAGCGCTTCGCGCGGTGAAATCTGCAAGCCGGAGCTTCCGGAGGAAACCCACCGAAAAAGATCAGGATTTAAAAAAGTCCTGCTGTCAGAGAGGCTGCCCTAATTTTACCAAGTAACAACCATGCATGCGCTGGCGCTGCAAAATTCCTGCCTCCACCTGAGGCTGACACACCTGCGGGCGCATGGTTTTCATGCGCCCGCAGGATCATCAACCGCAGACTCAACAACCCGTCTGCCCAATGCACCCAACGATCAACGACGGCTGCGCCGGCGGCCACAGAGCAAAGCCGCCAGGCCGAACAGCAGCAAAGCCATGCGCCCGGGCTCCGGCACCACCACCACAATGCCATAGCTCGCAAAAAGGGTCGTGTCATAGTACAGCCCGGAAAGGCTCAGGTCAGGGAGCGCCAGATCTCCCAGAAGTCCGCCACCACGGGTGGTGCCTCCGGCACTGAACCCATTCGCCGTGACCGAGGACCAGTCGATCAAATTGAACACATCTCCCACCACGGGCTGGTAGTCGGTGCTGCCCCGGCTGAACGTGATGTGACCGCCGCTGTTCAGCGTGAACGAACCGTTGACCACAAGGCGGTCATGATTGCCGCCGGTCTGAGTGTCATAGAAGCTGCCCTGTGAGTTGAGATAAGCGGTCAGATTCCCCGCCCCCATTTGCATGGTTATGTTGGCCGCGTCGTTGTAGTCGGCGCCATTTGAGCCGCCCATTTGAAGAACCAGGCGATCCACACCCGTCGCGCTTCCTGTGAGCACGACATTGCCGTTCACAGTCAAAGCGCCGATGCCGTCGCCGGCGGTGCCGATGCTGAAGGGGTCTGAAGACATGCCAGGGCGGAGGACTCCGGCACCACCACTGGTGCCGATGATGAGGTCTCCCGAACCCGTCTCCACGGTGCCGGAGCCGTTGAAGGTGCCGTCAAAGGTGAAGTCGCCTGCGGTGCTGGCGGAAAAATCAAAGGTGCCGCCGTTGTTGACCTCGATCCAGCGGGTGCCGGACACCGCGCCACCACCGGCCAGCGCCAGGGTGCCCTCGCTGACAGTGGTCTTGCCCGTGTAGGTGTTGTCATTGGTGAAGGTCACCGTGCCGGAACCCTGCTTGTTCACGCTTAGCGTGTCTCCGGACTGGGCCTCGGAGATGACCCCGGAAAACACCACGCCCTTTTCCCCTGTCACAAGCGTGTCATCGTTCGAAGAAGAGAGGAGGATCAGTTCGCGGACATTGTCCACCCCGGGCAGGCTGGAATGCTGCAGCGTCACGTTGCCGTAGAAGTAGGTGGTGTCGCTGGTGAAGGTGCCGCCAAGGGTGGTCTTGCCGCTGCCGTTGGTGTCATTGATGTCAATGTCATTGTAGATCGTCATCCCACCGTTGGCGGCCACCAGGGACACGTCGGCGTTGGGAACATCCTGCAGCCAGTGCACCGGATCTGTCCTGGCGGTGTTCACACTGGCCACATCCGTGGAGGCCTGGAAGAACTGAAGCCCCGCCTGCGTCGTGCCATGGCTGACGGCGATGCTGCTGCCGTAGAGCATTTCACCGGCCTCATCAAAGTCGGATACGCGGACGAGATTCATCTGACCGCAGGAAGCGTCCACGCTGACGACCTGATACACACCGTTGTATTCAGGATGCGCGCTTTCGTCTTTGACCAGAATGCGTTTGCCAATGTCAGCGGCCGTGATCGCCACCCCGTCCACGGTGGCATTCACATTGAGGAAGGCACCTTTGCCAGGGCCGCCCGCACCGTTGCCTGCTGCATCGTAGCTGCCGCTGGTTCTCGTGATGAGAGAGGAGGTCGTGGCCAGATAGGCTCCGGCCAGTTCATGCCGTGTGTCCCCCATTTCAACGACCGTGGAAGACAGCGCATAGCCGTCAAAGATGCTGATGGTGCCGTGGCGGATCACGGTGCCGCCATTGATCGCAGCCCCAGCTGAGCCGATGCGGCCGTAGCTGTTTGAAGCGCGCAGCTCCACCGTGCCGGTCCCGATCTTGACCAGATTGGTCACTGGGTCGGAACCTCCGTTCTGCACACGGTCTCCGAACTTGAAGACAGATGCTCCGCGCGCTTCAAAGAACACATTGGTTCCCGAGTTCGGGATGAGATTATACGAATCGTCCGTACGCTGATCCTGATACAGGGACACCGTCCCTCCCAGGCCAAAGCCGTAGCTGCCGCTGGTTTCGCGGGTGCCGATCACCGTGATGCCCTCGTCATTGCCGCTGAAGTAATTCATGGAGACGGGGTTCACCACGTCCGTGGCGTTGCCGGCCAGCAGCAGCTCCACCTTGGCATCCAGCAGCGGAGTGCCGCCGATGATGGGAAGGCCCCCGAGGTTGATGGCGTTGTAGGCGTCTCCAAATGCGGTGTTATTGGTGCCAATGAGGGTTCCCTGTATCACCCCCACATTGCCGGAAAAAGTGTTCACCCCTGAGAGGGTCTGGGCACCGCTGCCGACTTTGTTCAGATTGCCATACCCGATGATGGCACCGGCAAAATCTGCATCCGTGGTATTGTCCCAGCCGATGTTGAGCGTGGACTGGTCGATGTTTGTCACGGAGCCATCCACGCCTGAGAGCGAGCCGATGGTCACCAAAAAGCCGGTGCCCGCATAATCCCAGTAAGGACTGAGAGTCGCCCCGCTGCTGACAATGAAGCGTGAGTAAGGTGAGAAGGAGTTGTTCGTCCCTGCGAACAGGGTGCCTTCCAAAATCTGCGTGGTGCCGGTGTAGCTGCTGAAGGAGTCGATCACGTCGCCTCCTCCCGTGCTGGCTCCAAAGACGGTTCCACCCGCGCCGATTTTCACCACAGAGAGCGCCGAAGCACCGCCGCCGAAGAGCCCGGGTGCGACGCCGTCTCGCAGTCCGACGCCGATGTCCTGAAAGTTCGTCCCCGTTTGCGTGCCTGAATCGAAGGTGATCGCCGCCGCTGTGCCGGAGGCGTTTTCAATGCCTGCTGTCGTGACCATGCCCGCACCGCCGTAGAACAGGAAATTTTGCGTGAAGGTCATGCTGTTGCCCCCGATCTGGAAGGTGCCGCCGTTGCGGAAGTCAATCTGGCCGGCGGTTCCCAGAGCCGTGGAGCTGCCGATCCGCAGGATGGAGTCGCGGCCTGGCGTGTGTGTGCCTGAGCTGTCGTTGCCGATGCTGAAGATGCCGCTGTAGCCCGAATTGTCGCCGTTCAGCAGCAGGATGAAGAGAGCGCCGTCGCCAATGGGTGCGCCTGCGGGATATACGCCGTAGTTGTTTGCATCTATGACGACCCGGTTGCTGCCAATGATGCTGCCGGAGATGTCGAAAACCGTTTCCTGCACGTGGCCGACCAGATCCGGGTCCAGCTGTGTGCGGTAGGGCGAGGTGGGGGTGTTGGTGCCATCTTCGTAATAGAAGCGGACATAGCTGGACGACCCGCTGCCCACATTGATCTGATTAGTGAAATGAATCGTGCCGCTGGTGGGCAGATAGCCTGCGGCAATGCTGACCAGCTGCCGGATGTTGTCACGCACGACGATGTCGCGGTTGACGGTCAGGTCCATGTTTGGCGCATCAATGCCGATGTTGTTGTTGCCATAGTAGCGGTTTTCGATGCGCATCTGGATCGCAGATGTCTGCCCGGATGTCGGGTCGCCAAAATAGATCTTGCCGTTCGGGTTGAAGATGGCGCCGGAGTTCATCTGCAGGCCGACAAAGCCGTCCTGGATGTCGAGGTCTCCCGTCCACTCATGCATGGGCGTGTAGAAGCGCAGGTTGCCATCGCCGAGCTTGATGATGTTTCCTGTGCCCATGATGCCGCCTTCATTGGGATTGATGAGAAATTCGGAGTTGCCTGTGCTGCCAGCGTCACCGTAGCGGTTGCCCTGGGTCTGGAAGGTCAGATCACCGATGATGTTGAGGATGCCGTCGAATGTCGGCTGGCGCTGGGTGCTGCCATCAAAGAGAATTTGATCGCCCGCTTTTTCACCGATCTGGAACCACTCCCGGAAGCGAAGCTGCCCGGTGCGGTTGGCATCCCGAACCATGGAAAACTCCACCGTCACGTTGTTCTTGATGATGGTGCCGTCCGCCCAGGACTGGGTGGTGCCGAACGGAGCGTACTGCGCGTTGTTGTTACCCTTGCCCTGGATATCAACGCGCAATGCGTTGACTCCGTCCCCGAGAATGGTCAGGCCGGTGTAGTTGTTGACCAAGCCGAGAAGATCCTCCGTGGTGCTGTTGGTAAATCCGCTGCGGTCACCGAACTGCACCGTGCCGGAACCCACGATCTGCAGACCGCCGGCGTTGGGATTGTTCGTGCCGTAGGCGGCGATGATGTTGCTTGCCTCAGACGAGATCTGGTTCACCGCACCGCGGATGACAAGGACACTGCCCGCATCCGAAACACTCAGAATGCCGTTGTTGCCGCCGAGCGTGATGTTCTGCGTGATCGCGGCGCTGGTGGCGCCGATCTCGGAGTAGTTCAGCGTGCCGCCGTTGAGGAAGAATCCGGAGGTGGCGCCAAAGGCTCCGACATTATTGAATGAAACGACGGCCGAACCTGTGATGTGCGTGGCCCCGGTGTATGTATTGGCAGGTGTGTAAGTCGTCGAGGAATAGGTCAGATCGAAGGTGCCCGAGCCGGTCACCAGCCGGGTAAGTGTGATGGTCGTGCCATCCACAATGCTGCGAATCTTGGTGCCGGCCGGGATGTTCATCCCGCTCACGTCCATTCCCACGCTGAGTCCGGCCGTGCTGCTCACTTTGACAGTGTATGGGTTGGTGATTGGAGCTGAGGTGGTGGTGGTCGTGGTCATCGTGCTGCTGACCACGATGCTGCTGACGCTGCTGGGCAAGGTGAACGCAATTTCTCCGGTGCCGGTGAACACAACATTCTGCGCACCTGTGATGCTGCCGTCAAAATGGACCACTCCGGAGGCATAGTTGTGGATCAGCAAATCAATACCGCTACCGCCCGTGGTAACCCCCACGCCCGCAGCGATGGGGGTGCCCGTGGTGTAGTTGCTGGTGAAAAGCAGCCCTCCGTCATTGAGGATAAGGTTGCCACCAGTGATCGTGCCAGCAGCGTCATTGAAGCGGATTGAATTTGTGGCAGCAGCCGTGAGGCCGGCGGTCAGCACATCCGTCTGCAAACCGGCACCGAAGCTGTCGGTGGAGTAGCCCGTGTAGGCGATGACATTTCCCGCCGCGTCCGTGGCGGCCCAGTCCGTGGCGTAGCCCGAGGCGGCTGCGTTCGCCCCATAGGTGGCGAAAGAGCCAATCCGCGCTTTGCCCTTCATGGCGGCATTGGAAAAGTTGATAATGCCACCGGCGATGGACTGGAAGTGGATGGTGGATGCCGCAGCACGGTTGATGGACGTACCCGCGATGCTGATGGTGCCGAAATTTGCAACGCCATCGCCTGCGGCAGCAATGCCGTTGCCGCCCTGGTTGAGCTTGAGGCTGCCAAAATTTTCTGTGAAGGAAGCCCCTGTGCCATCCATCACCAGCGTGCCCCCTGCCAGAGTGAGCAGCGCCCCATTGCCCACGCGACGGTTCAGGTTCATGTCATACCCTGCCAGCGCAAGGATGCCGCCCATGACGTTCACGCCTTCCACGGTGCTGTCTCCGGCCGTGGACCCCAGCAGGTTGACCCGCCCGCCCCCCTGCTTGGTGATGGAGGAGGTCACGAGATTGCCGCTGTCCACAAAGTTCACCTTGAGATCTACCGTGCCCCCCTTGGCCGCAAAGAGGCCCAGATCCCGGGTGTAGGCGGCGTTGGCCTGCGTGAAAATGACGCTGCCCTCACCTGTGCCAAAGGTGACAGTGCCCGTGGTGTTCACACCGCCCAGAGTCGTGTTGCCCGTGGTGTTGCCTTCTCCGTACACGTAGTTCCCCGCGAGGTTGTACGGGTCGTTGGTGTCCACACCCACCTGCCAGGAACTGAGGTTGAAGTTTGAGCCCGCATTGAGCAGGAAGAAAGCCAGATTCGCGGCACCGCGGCCATTGTCGGAAGTCAGCGACCGGCCGCCCATCTGCAGGCCGATCATCGGATTCAACGGAGCGGAGTTCACCGTAGCGGCCGCTGCCGCAGTGTAGAAATCTCCGTTCCCGGAGTAGTAGAGCGTGCCACGGTTGATGTTGATGCGGCCTGCCGCGTTGTACTGCTGGCCGATCTGCACCGCCGATTCGTCGTTGTTGGCAGTCACTTCCATGCGCAGCACCTGAGACTGGCTGTAGATGTCGATCGGCCCGGTGAAAGCGCCCGCCGCGTTGTCCTGCACCACGCCGTTGAGGTAGAGCAGGCCCAGGGCGCCGGTGTAGGTGCTGAAGATGCGGGAGTCCGTGCGCGCTCCGGAACCAATGGCCGTGGAGCCGCCGTAAATGTTTCCGTCAATGCTGGCAAGGCCGGTGGTGTTGCTGAAAATGCGTGGCAGGAAACTGCGCGCATAGGCCGTGGCACCGCCGGAGTCCACATTGTCGATGATGATATCGCCGGCCCAGACGGAGTTGTTCTCGATTTGGAGCGCGTTGTTCACACCGCTGATGGCACCGATGTAGAGATTCACACCGGAGATGCGCGAGCCAAGCCCGAGCACGAAATTCCCGTACCCGGTGATCTGCAACTGCGGGCTGGCCCCAAGCGCCCGGTCATGCCGCGCATACAGGTTGCCGTAGCTCACCGTGGTGAGCCCTGTGTAGTAGTTGACGGCGTTCAGGAACAGGGAGGAGCCTCCAGACTTCACCAGTCCCGTGGCATTGATGATGCTGGAGTTCATGGAGAAGTAGTTGTTGTCGAAGTCCGTGGCCTTGTAGGCGTTGATGGCGTCCGTGGTGTTGTAATGCACCCAGAGGCTGCCGATGTTGAACTGCGCATCCATGCCGTTGAAGTCTGTGTAGCCGCCGTTGAGGGAGCTGCGGATGTCCATGTTGAGGCCCGAATTGTAGGCGGCTCCCTGCATGTTCTGCACACCGGTGTTGTACATCTGGATCATGCCGGAATTGATCCGGAGAGTGGCGCCGTCTGCGATGATCAGGGCGGTCCAGTTCCCGTTGCCGTTGGTTCCGGCCCCGAATGACTCCGAAGCAAACGTCAGGGAGTTGATGATCATGTTAATGCCGCTGGGCAGTGAACAGTCGGCTGCGACTGATCCCAGCGTGAGCAGCGAGTTCTGACGGCTGGTAAATTCACTGCCTCCGAGAGAGTCGCTGGTGACGCCGACAATCTTGAGGTTTTGGTCCGCACTGATGCCCTGATCCTCCAGCCTGATGGAGGTCGTCTGCGCGTCGTCAGGGCTGCCCACGACCTTGTATTCAGAATCCAGCAGCGGACGCAGGAAGTGGTCGCCCGCACTGTTGGTGTCCACCGTCACCAGCCGGTTGGCGATGTAGTCCTCATTGAAGAGGCTGCCTGTCCCCGCCACGTTGTACCAGTTTGGACGCACCCCTCCAAAGAAGCCGACGGCCACTGCGGCATTGCCATTGGTACCGTCTCCGCTGCCGATGAGGGTGGGCAGCACATCCACCTGCACCGCCGCGATGTTTCCGTTTGAATTCGAGGGCACGGCGGGATTGAAGTTTTTGTCCGCAAACGAGGTGCCCGGGTCCAGCAGCCGCAGGTGCACGCTGGTTCCCGGATTGCGCACGATCTCCGTGAAGTGCCAGCCGAGGTACTCGCCTTTGAGCACGGGTGCGCCGCCAGCGAGGGTGGCCCCCATGTCGAACTCGATGCCGAGCTGCCCGCCCAGCACATTGGCAGTCCCCACTTTTTCGATCCCTGAGAAAACGCCAGCGGGGCCTTCAAAGCGCATGCGCACATAGCCGTTGGTATACACCGGCATGTCGTCGCCCAGGCGGCTGCGGGTTTCGTCGGCGGAGGTGCTGTCGTTGTTCAGGCCAAAGAAGCTGTTACGCTCCAGAACCATGCTGGCCATGCTCATGATGCGGCCGGCGTCATACACACGGGCGCTGCCGGAGGCGTTGATAAAGCTGCCGGTGAAGTTGGACTCGTTGGAATAAAACCGGAAATCACCCTGGCCGATCTTGATGATGTTGGCGGAGCCATAGGTCTCGCCGCCGCCATTGTTCAGGTAGATGTTGCTGCCGTTGCGCAGGTTGAAGACCGCGTCGCTGAGCACATGGATCTGCCCGCGCAGATAATAGGCGCGGGTGGTGCCGGTGTTGCCAGTGACGGTCTGGAAAGTCCCGCCTCCCTGGTAGCCCTGCCCATCCAGCGTGAGCCATTCATACAGGCCGACGTCCGCATTGGTCACGTTCATCAGCAAAGTCCCGTTGGGGCCGATGTAGGTGCTGTCCGCCCAGCCGCTATAGGTCCCCAGAGCGTTGGAGGCGGACGAGGCGAGCCCGTTGATCTTGATGGTGCCGTTGTTGATCAGGGTGAGCGAATTGTACCCATTGTACATGTTTTCGCGCAGAGTGTTGTCTGGCGCGCCGCTCAGCACCAAAGTGCCGCCACCTTCGACCGCCAGGCCACCGATCAAGGGCCGGGTGAGATCGATGGGGGCGTCTCCGGCGGGGAGGTCCGTGACGTCGCTTACGATGTAGCCGTTGACCGTGAGCGCCGTGCCTGCGGCCACATTGAATGTGGCACCGCTGGCCCCGATGAAAACAGTGCGTGCCCCGTTCAGGTTGATGTCGTCCGTGGTCGCCAGCGTGCCTCCGTCGATGTGGAGATTGCCACTGTCCAGGATGGCCCAGATGCCGGCATTGTTGGTGCCGGCGGCATTGGTGCTGACGTAGATGCCGCTGGTATAGCCGGAGCCGCCGCTGGTCAGCGTGGTGCTTGTCACGTTCTGGCCGCTGTTGGAGGAGTATTTCCCAGCAGCACCGGAGCCGGAGCCGCCACCGAGGAAATAGAGCGAGGCATTGCTCTGGTTCACTCCCGTGTTGGTGCCGTTATACTCACGCACGAGCCGCACAACGGAGCCGCTGATGCTCCCCAGAGCCGACTCACTGGATATCTGCAGGGTGCCACCGTTGATGTAGGTGTCTCCCGTGTACGTGTTGGTAGCGTTGAGCACTGTGGTCCCGGTGCCGCTGGTCACCAGGTTCACCATGCCGCCGCCGCTGTTGGTGATGGCCGCGGAGATGGTGGTGATGGCTGCGCCGTAGTTGTAGAGCAGGATGTCCCCGGCACCATTGCGGGTGAGGGTGCCGTTGAAAATGTCCACCGCTCCGCCGACGCTGGAGCTGACGAGAATGCCGCCATTTTCAACGGTGAGCGAGCTGCCGCCCAGGTCCAGGTAGGCGTTCGTGGCAAATTTGACGGAATTGGTGACGGCGGGACCGGAGAAGGTGTTTGAAACAGTGACCTCCGTGTTTTTGCCACTGGTAAAATCATTGACGTCATATGCCGTGAAAGCCTTCACACCGGAAGTCCCCTCGCGTGCCGCCCAGTCCGTGACCTGGCCGAGTGCATTGCCATACACAGCCCAGTAGCCAAAGCGCGCACCATCTGTGGTGGTGAGCCCGGGGGCTGAGATATTGATGACACCGCCGCTGCTTTCGATGAAAGCCATCGTGACCCCTGAAGCGGGATTGAGCGTGATGCCAGAATTGATGTTCACAGTGGCGCTGCCAATCACAGCCAGACGCGAGCCTCCGGAGTTGAGCGTCAGGTTGCTGAAATCTTCCTGTGCCACTCCCAGGGTGGCGTCCACGATCAGATAGCCGCCGCTGAGGGTGAGCGCAGCGCCATTGCCGACACGGCGGCCGGCGTTCACCTCATACCCGGTGAGCATGAGTGTTCCGCCGAGCATCTTGAGCGCCTCGACCGTGCTGTCTCCGGCGCTGGAGCCGAGCAGCCGCACGGTGCCCGCGCCCACTTTGGTGATGGAGGAGTTCACCAGATCTCCGCCATCCAGGAAGTTGACCCTCATGTCCACGGTGCCGCCGCGTGCCGCATAGAGGTTCAGATTGCGGTCATAGAGCGTGTCCGCCTGGGTAAATCGGATGCTGCCAGTGCCCGTGCCAAAGGTGATGGTGCCGCTGATGTTTTCACCGCCGAGGCTGGTGTTTCCAGTGGTGTTGCCAAAACCGTAGTTGCTGTTCCCCAGACTGTTGTCAGGATCGCTGGTGTCCACCCCCACATTCCAGCTGGACAGGTTGAAGGTGGTGCCGCTGTTGTGCAGAAAGAAGGACACATCAGCCGCTCCGATGCCGACATTGCTGTCAATCAGCGAGCGTCCGCCCATCTGGAAGCCGGAGAGGTCGCTGTTCGGATCCTGGGCCAGTGCGGCGGCGTCGGTGTAAAAATTGCCGGCACCCATGTAGCGCAGCACACCGCGCACGATGCTGATGCGGCCCGCGGCATCATACTGCTGGTAGAGGTGCACATTGGCCGTGTCCGTCGTGGCCGCCACCTCCATGCGCAGTGCGTCATTCAGCGTGTCTCCGGCACTGAGGTTGATGGCGCCATTGGCCTTGTCCCGGATCTGCCCCATGAAGTCCAGTGTGGAAAGGGAGGCTCCTGTGTAGGTGGTGAAAACCCGTGAGGTGGCCTGGGCACCGCTCATCACGGCGGTGTCTCCGCCATAGATGTTGCCATTCATGTGAAAGACCGTGTTTGAGCTGGCCGCCTCAATGCGTGCCACAAAGTTACGGGTGATGCCGCCTGCGCTGCCGGTGGAGTCCACATTGTCGAGGATGATGTCGCCGCCCCACTCCGCGCCGTCACCTTCCGCATACATCACGAGGTTGTTTCCAGAGATCTGGCCGACATAGACGTCCACCCCCGTGATGCGGGAGTTGTAGCCCAGAATGAAATTGCCGCCGCCGGTGATGTTCAGCCGCGTGCTCTGGCCCAGAGCCTGGTCATGCCGGGCGTAGAGGTTCCCGTAGGTCACGGTGGTGTCGCCGGTGTAGTAGTTGGCCGCTTCCAGGGTCACGCTGGAGGCGCCGGTTTTCGTCAGCCCGTTGCCTCCGGTGTTGTAGATGCTGCTGCGGATGATGGCGGTGGTGTTGTCCCCGTCCGTGCTGCGGTAGGCGTTGAGCTGGTCGGAGGTGTTGTAATGCGCCCATTCGCTGCCGGCGTAGATGATCGCCTCCTTGCCGTTGAAATCGAGATTGCCACCAATGATGTAGTTGTTGATGTCGAGGTTGATGTCCGCGTTAAAAGCGGCCCCCAGACGGTCCATGGTTCCCATGCTGGCAAACATCAGAACCCCGGAGTTGATCTTCAAAGTCCCCCCCTGGGTCATGAGGAGATTCACCTGGTTGCCGGCCCCGTTGACATTGGTGGCGGTGGCGTCTGTGGCAAAGGTCACCGAGTTGGTCTCCAGCACCGTGTCTAGCGTAAGGATGGAATTGATGCGGGAGGTGAAACCGTGGCCGATGGCATCGTCGGTGATGCCCACAAAACGCACATTCTGATCGGCACTGATGCCTGCCGTCGTGAGATCCAGAGGTCCGGCGGAGGCCGTCGTGGTACCAGCGTCACTGATGATCTTGTAGTCGGTGGAGCCGGGTGCGTCTGACAGCGGGCGCAGGTAGTACACCGGAGCTCCGGTGATGGGATCTGTGCTGAGCACCGACGTCATGAGAAAGCGCGAGGTGCGGTCTTCATCCCACGCAATGCCCGTGGTCGTGTTCAGGAGGGCGGGACGGGTGCCGCCAAAGAAACCGGCGATGATGGCGGTGTTGCCATTGGTGCCGTCTCCGGTGCCGCTCAGAGTGGGCGCATTGTCCACCAGCACCAGTGCGCGGTTGGTCAGATCGGTGACACCTGAGGAGATGTCCATGCCGGGGTCAAAATTGCGGACCATGACGATGGAGCCCTGGCTGCGGACGATGTCCGTGAAGTGCCAGGCCGCATAGTCTCCCTGCAGACGGATGGTGCCATTGATGACGTCTCCCCCCAGGGCAAACTCAATGCCGTAAACACCGCTGTTCACATTCACGACACCGATTTTTTCCTGGCCTGAAAACACGCCGGCACCGTTTTCGATGCGCATGCGGGTGTAGCCATTGCTGGTCACCACAAGGTTGTCGTTCAGGCGGTCGCGGAACTCGTCAATGCCAGTGCTGCCGGCGCTGTAGAGGAAGAAGGAGTTGCGGTCCAGCGCCATGCCCAGCATGCCCTGCAGGCTGCCGGCGCCGGTGACGCGGCTGGTGCCGCTGCCGCTGAGAAAGCGCCCGGTCCAGTCAGGCGCGTTGACATAAAAGGAGAACTCATTGGCTCCGGTGCGCAGAATGTCGCCGCTGCCATAGAGTGCACCGCCCTGCTCTCCAAGCCGGACGTAGCCATAGGTGTTGGAGGCAAGATTAAAGAGAGTGGGGCTGTCCACCTGCATCTGGCCGTTGAGACGCACCACACGGCCGGTGCCCGTGGTCAGCACCGCCCCGCGCCCTTCATAGCCGGTCCCGCCAAAGGTGATCCATTCATAAATGGAAGGGTCGGAGGTCGTGGCAAACTCCAGTGTGCCGTTCGCACCGACGATGGTACCGTCAATCCATGAACGGTTGGTGCCCAGCGCAGAAGTGGCGGAGGTCCCAGCACCTGCGATTTTCAAAGTGCCCTCACTGATCCACGTAAGCCCCCCATAGGTGTTCATCATGTTGGAGCGGATGATGTTGTCCGGTGCGCCTGTCAGCACAACGGTGCCGCCCCCCCTGATGGTGAGGTCGCCTATGTCAGGATTGCCATTGCTGGCGGGATCATCCACAAGGCCGAGCTGATTGGCGGTGTAGCCGTTGGCGGAGTTGATCTGACTGTACTCGCTGGTGATGTAGCCGTTGATGGTGAGGGTCTTTCCAGCCGCCACATCCAGGAAGCCGCCGTTGGCCCCCAGAAACAAGGTGCGCGCTCCGTCCAGGGTGACATCCTGCGTCACTGCCAGGGTACCGCCGTCAAAGTGGAGATTGCCGCTGTTGAGGATGGCCCAGACACCTGCCGGGTTTTCCGTTGTTCTGTTCGGGTCATCCAAGTTTGCCCAGATGCCGGTGGTGTAGCCGACACCGCCGCTGATCAATGACGTGGCGGTGACGACGGTGGTATTGGAATTGAAGGTGCCGACGGCAGCGGTGATGGGCGCATTGGCCGTGGTGAAAATGATGGAGGCATTCGTGTTGGCGGAATAGGCCGAGGTGAGGCCTGAATTGCCGTTGCCGCCGTTGTTGACACGGACAAGCTTGACGACGCTGCCATTGATCGCGCCCAGATTGCTCTCGCTGGAGATGCTCAGCACACCGTTGTTCAGGTAGATTTCCCCGGTGTTGGTGTTGGCGGCCGTCAGGATGGTGGTGCCGGTGCCGCCCATGACGAGGTTTGTCTGGGTGCCTCCGTTGTCCGTGATGGTGGCACCAAGGGTCAGCGTGCCGGTGCCGTAGTTGTGAATCATCAGGTCGTAGCTGGTGCCGCTGCCACTGAGGTCCGCATCAAAGCCGCTCGTGAGCGTGCCACCGCTGATGGTGTTCGCTCCTGTGTTAAGCGAGGAGATCAGGATGGCGCCGCCGCCCAAGGTCATGCTTTGGCCGTCCAGAGTGAGGCTTGCAGGGGCATTGAAGCGCAGGTTGTCCGGAGCAGCGGCACCAGTGAAAGCAACATCGCTGCTCACATCCACCGTGTTTCCTGCGGTGAAGTCACTTTCCGCAGCACCGGAGACATAGCCGGCATAGGCGCTGATGGCTCCGGAAGCGCCATTGCTGGCAAAGTCTGTGACGACGCCCAGCGCGCTGCCATAGGTGGCGTAGGACATGAGCCCCGTATTCGTGAGCCCTGAAGCCTGAAGCGTGACAGCCGCCGTTCCGGCACCGGTTTCGATGAAGCTGAGCGTGGCCCCCTGGCTCTTGGAGAAGCTGGCGGCAGCGGCACCAAAATTGAGCGTGGCTGTGAAGCCGGCCCCGGAGATGACATGGATGCCGGACTCACCGTTGAGGATGCGGAAGTTGCCAGTGAGGTTTTCCGTGCGGCTGGCCACAGTGTCGCCGATGTAGGTGAGCGAGCCGCCACCGAAGATCGCCTGGGCTGCGGCAATGCCAAAGTAGTCATTGCCCAGCAGGCTGCCGCTCGCTGCATTCCCCTGCCAGACGGCGCTCCCTCCCATGAAATTCCAGCGTTCCACGGTGGAGGCACCGGCAGTGTTGGCATTGAAGATCACCGTTCCTGGGCCGATGATCGTAGCGCTGGAGTTCACACTCGTGCCGTTGTCAAAAAGGCGCGAGTTGACCACCGTCGTGCCACCCCGTGTCTGCAGAAAGCGCAGATCACGGTCCCCCCCCTGGTTTTCAAAATAGATGCTGTAGCTCGCCGCGCCGTCTGAAGAGCCAATGTAAACAGTGCCGCTCTGGTTCTCACCACCTATGCTGATGGTTCCGTCGCGGTTGTTGTTGTACACATAAATCTGGTTGGACCAGTTCATCACCTGTCCGTCACGCGTGAGCATCAGATGGGTGTGATAGGTGTTGGTCCCCGCGCCATCGGCGCCCAAGGCCAGGCGTGTCCAGTAATCGTTGAGCTGGATGAGGGTGTCCGCTCCATCCGTGAGGAAACCCGTGCCGTTGTTGCCAGCGGCGTTCGGATCATACAGGATGCGGAAGTAGCCACGGTTGAGATCAAGCCTGCCTGTGGCGTCCCACTGCTGGAAGACGTTCACATTGCCCTCGTCATGCCCAGTCATCTGAAAGCGCAGCGAGTGATTGGCGTCCAGCCGCGTTTCAGAGTCCCCCGTGCGGAAAATGGAAGTGATCGAGGCATTGGCGGGGTCGGTGCCAAGATTGCCAGTGGCCACGTCCCGGTACTGCCCGTAGAGGTTGATCGTGTAAGCCTCACCGAAGTTTGAGGTGACCACAGGCGGATCGGCGTAAGGATCGCTGTCGGTGAAGTTTTGATTGTTGGCAGTGTAAATGTTGCCGTAGATCGAGAGCGTGCCGTTGTTGCGTGCAGTCACGGCATAGGACTGGAATTCCGAGCTTCCTGCCGCATCCGCGACGTCCAGTATGATGTCCCCGCCCCAGGTGCTCTGCGTGGCCCCTTCCGCGCGCAGCAAGGTGGTGGAGCCCTGGTAGGTGTTGGTAGCCCGGAGATTGATGCCGGTGATGTTGGTGCCGTACTCGAGAAGCAGCGCGGAGTTTCCGCCGACGAGGACTTCACGGCCTGCGCCCCCGGCGCCCAAAGCACCGGCGTGACGCACGTCCAGCACGCCCTGATCGCTGAGATAAATGTTTCCGGTGATGGTGTTCCAGGTGTCGAGGTAGAGCGTGTTGCGCCCCGTCTTGACGAGGTCGGTGGTGTTGATGATGTGGGAGCGGATGTAGGAGCTGTTTCCGACAATGAACTCGTACCAGTTCCCCGAATCGCGGTCGGTGTCGTTCCATCCGGCGTTGGAGTTGATGAGCGTGGACTGGCCGTTCATGTCCAGAAAGCCGCCGCGGATGACGCCCTCCATGTTGGCATTGGCGGCCTGGACGAAGCTGTTGATGTTGATGACGCCGGAATTGATCTTCAGCGTCTTCCCCTGCTCAATGATGATGTAGTCCTTGGTGGAGGTGCCGATGACCTGGGAGGAGGCGACTGCGTCAAAGCTGATGGTGAGGGAATTGATGGCGGTGTCCGCGGTCACATTGCGCCCGGCGTAGTTGTTTGCGTCGCCATAATTTTCCACGCCGGTGACGGGGGCGATGTAGCGGTTCACCAGCCAGTTGGTACCGGAGACCGGGTTGATGCTGGTGTCAAACTCGGCGGCCGTCAGCGGGCGGAGGTAGCCGTTGTCATAGGTCATGAGGTTCATGCCCATGCCGCTGTACATGTAGCTGCCCTGGGTGGATGAGAGTGGACGCGTATTGGAACCGAAGGCGGGGGTGATGAGGTTTGGCATGACGCCACCAAAGAGGCCCACAACGATGCGCTGGGACGTGGTGCCAGGCGCATTAGCTCCCACGGTGTTCAGGCCGGTGGCATCTACCAGAGCGATTCGGTCGTCCCCGGCCCCTGTGCCCCAGGTGTGCGCCGGGTTGGCATCGTAGATTTTCAGCACGCCGCCGTTGTTCCGGGTGAAGCTCTGGAACGCGCCGTCAAACCTGCCGCCGGCACGGGTGTCCAGCACAAGGAAGTTGGTGCCAAAGTCAGCCACCACATTGCCAAAGTTTTCCTGGTTCGTCACGGTGGCGTCAGTCTCCAGCAGGAGGTTGCCGTTGCGCAGGTTGGTGAAGCCGAAGTCGTTGATTCGGTCGTCATTGTTCGCGCTGGCATACAGCGGACTGGCCGAATTGTTCAGCAGCGCCAGCGAGCCCCAGCGTGTGATGGTGATGGAGTTCGCATGGCTGAAACTGCCGTCAGCGCCCGCGAGCGACATGTTGAAAATGACAGAGGCAGCCTGGCCGCCGTTGCTCCGGTCAAAGCTGTTGCTCACCCAGCGGCCGGTCGGCTGCTTGATGAGGATGTCACCGTTGAAGTTGACACTGTTGCCGGTGACGCGCATCTCGCGAGAGCCGCGCACAGTGAAGCCGGTGCCGGCATTGCCAGCGCTGGTGTTGTCAAAGACACCGTCAAACTGCTCCACTCCAGGATTGTCGAAGACACCGGTGGTGCTGTTGTAGCTCGCGGAGCCACCCCCGATGTCAAACAGGTTGCCGTTGCCACGGTCATCCGGGCCGATGCCGCCACCCACGAGGTTGATGGTGACGTTCGTGAAGATGTGGTCAAACGTGCGGCCAACCTCGCCGTTTCCCTCACGCTGGAAGACACCGTTGTTAAAATTGAAGGTCATGCCGTCAAAGACCAGCGTCTCCTTTGTCTGCTCTGCCAGGCTGCCTGTCCCCCCAACACTCGCACCCCAGTAGGAACCCACGGAAAAACGCGCATCGAGCACCGCATTGCCCTGAAGCGCCGTCTGGTAGATGTTGACGCCGTAGAGGTCATTGGTGGTGCGGCTGCCATTGGCCAGATCAAAGTTGTCATAGGGGTTGCGGTTGTAGGCCAGGTTCACCGTGAGGCCGTCCAGATTGATGCCGGTGGAAGCACCTGTCCCATTGAGCAAACCGCGCGACTCGAAGCGCATCTCCCCTTCATTGATGGTGAGCGACGCCCCGTTTGCGTTCAGCACATCGGCACCGCGGACGATGAAATCACCAGCACCGATCTTGGTGAGGTTCTTGCCGCCAAAATCGAGGATGGACGCTATGCCGGCATTGCCTGCCGTGTTGAGGCGCCGCTCCAGCACCATCGTCCCCTGAGAATCCAGCACCGCATCATCCGTGACGACAAGGTGGGAAAGGAAAGCTGTGCCCGTCGTGTTCCGCAGAGCACCGAGGCCATTGGGCCCCCGGCCGGCAATCATGAAAATTTCCGTGTCATCGGACTGATAATTGAAGGCCAGGCCCCGCAGGTCGATGCCCCCCCCCCCTGTGGCGATGGTCTCATTGCCCACACCCTGTGCCCCGGCGGCACGCGGGTTCGACTCATAGCGCAGCAGGCCGGACTCCACCACCAGCTGCCCCTGAAACGTGTTGCCCCCGTTGCTGAGGTACAAGAAGTTCAAAGACCCATTCACACCGGTCGGCGAGAAATCATTGAACCTGAGGGTGACCTGGCCTGCAGTGCCGCCAGATATCACTCCGGTGAGAAGCAGCCCCTGGCTGTTGGAGCTGTCGTAATTGTAGATGTCGAGCTCGTTGTTGAGCACGATGGCGGAGGAGATGGTGTCGTTGTTGCCACCATCCGTTTTGGTCAGTGTCGAGACGCCGCCGGAAGAATCAAACGTCAGCGTGCCGCCCTGAATGGTGTAGCTGTTGTTGCCCGTGGTGTCACCAATGCTGAGTTCACCCAGAGTCACCGGCACATCCAGCGTGATCGTGCGGTTGGCCGTAATGTCGATGGTGCTCAGGTTGGCAAAAGCGTCCTGGCCGCTTGGGTAGTCGGTGCCACCGTCCAGATTGTTCCAGTTGGCAGCCGTGCTCCAGTTGCCGTTGCCGTTCAATTTCCAATGCCCATTGAAACCGGGAGTCTGCGCATTGACATGCGGAATCACACATAGCACCAAAAATCCGGTCAGCAGCGCCATGAGAGAACACCCGGCCCTGGCTTTCAGCACTCCGGCACCGGAGCGGAAATAAATGCCGTGGAGACGGTTATTTTGTGGTAGCTTGGCTTTCATGAGTGGGGACGAGGTTGGGCGGCGCTGCCGGGCACAGCTCCGTGATTTGCCACTCATTCTGACTGAACGAATATTTCTGCCTATTGGGGCCGCGGCTTGGACATCAATGCGGTTTGACCGTGTCCCTCATTACACTTTCACCAGACACGAAACTGAAGGATCTGCTTAGATTGGAACAGCCCGGCATCATCCACACGCCAACGGCCCTTTGTGGTTGTGATTCAGGGAACAATTAACCTTTTCCTGACGTAGGAATTGGGCTTTCACGTTGGTGCCCCGCTGACACTCGGGCTTCAATCACCGCACACATTCTTAGCACCTGCAGTAGCATGCATTTATCTTCATCGTTGAGATCTCTCATTCCTTCGAGGCTGGGCAATCATCGCCCCCATCCCTTCGTTCTTGCCATCAGGGTTTCAGCCATGGCTCTGCTGCTCAGTCCTGCCTTCATCCCGGCCGGTGCGGAGGAGTCCTCCTCTCCTCCGCAAAACGAGCTCCATTCCTGCGCCCCTGGGCCCTGGGGGCGGGTGAGCTACTATTACTTCTACCTGGAGGCGCCTGACTATGTGGTGGAAAAGTTCCCTCTGCCCAACACGACCACGAAGTGGGTTTTTAATCTTGGCGAGCTGGACCGCGTCGAGCCCCTGCTCAGAAAAGCCGGCATGCCCCAGGAGCGCCTGGACCAGATTCTGGCCCCAAGGCGTGTGGTCAAAGACGCTCAGTACGCTTATGTCTTTCCCTCCGCCTCCGACCTGGAAAACCTGACCCCGGAAAACAGGGCGCTCATTTACACAGACCTTGCGCGCCTTCCCGCCAATGTGTTTCAGTACTCACCCGTGTTCTTTTTGACAGATTCGGTCGAGGAATGGGCCCGTGAGTCAGGGCTGCCGGCCTCCATCGTCAGCAAAATCTCAAGCCTCTCTTACAAGGCGGGCAACGCCCTCGTTTTTGCAGACATCCCCCTGCTGCTCAGTCAGGCTGAAAACATAGCCGAGGCACGCTTCATCATGCGCAAGCTCACACGCGTGCGCACTCTGATGGCCCAGCTGGAGCTTTCCAAGGAGGACTCCATTCCCGATCTCCTGAACTACTGGTCCACCGGTCTCGGCCTCCGCCAGAAAGAGCTCGAGCCTCTCATGCACGCCATCACTCATACCAAGGGGCTCTCACACCTGGACATCCTGCACCTCGTGCCCCCGCTGCCACGGAAGCTCCTCTACACCTATCCCGACATCAGCTACACTTCCGAAGGCCGCCTGCCAGACTGCCACTGGACCAGCCTCAATTTTTACAACCTCACCCCCCAGCCTTTCCTGCTGGACACACGGCTAGCCACCAGCCTGGTCAAACAGGATTTCGACAAGGTGGAGCCCCCTTATCGTTATGGCGATGTTCTCATGTTCATCACTCCAGACGGGCGCGCCGTACATTCGGCCACCTATCTGGCAGACGACCTCCTGTTTACCAAAAACGGCTCCAACCTCCTCACCCCCTGGCTGCTGATGCGGCTTCAGGATCTTTCCAAGCTCTATGATGTTGAGCCCGGCAAGGCGCGCATCGTGGGCTTTCGGCACAAGAAATAACCGCCGCTAGCCCTGCCCCAGCTTGCGTGACTCCACCCAGCGGATGGCAAACCGCGTGACTGCGGCGCCGTCTTCGAGCTTCATCTTGGTGCGGATGTTCATCCGGTGCACGTCCACCGTTTTGGGGCTGATCCGCAGCGACTCGGCAATTTCATGCGTGCCCCGGCCATCACCCATCATTTGGAAAATCTCAAACTCGCGGTCCGTCAGGGCATCCAGCCCGCCTTCCATGCGCGGCTTGCTGCCGCTCGTGTACGCCTTGAGTATCTGCTCGGAGACCGCGTCGCTCAGCCAGCTGCCCCCGGAGGCCACCTTGCGGAGTGCGGCTTCGTAAAGGTCATAGCCCATGTTTTTCATCATGTAGCCCTTCGCACCGGCCTTGAGCGCCCGGTGCGCGTAGTAGGCCTCGTCGTGCATTGAAATGACCATCATCACCAGATCGGGATGCACTGAATGCACATCCTTGATGAACTCCAGCCCGTTGCGGTCCGGCAGGGTGATGTCCACCAGCAGGATGTCCGGCATGTCGGACTCCACTTTTTCGAGCGCCGTCTTGCAGTCTGCCGCCTCCCAGCAGCATTCAAAATCCGGCAGGCTGTCGATGAAAACCTTCACACCGCCGCGCATCATGGTATGGTCATCGAGCAAGGCGACTCTCTTACGCACAGCCGGTGTTTCGTTGGAGGCTTTATGGGTGTTTGTGCTCATATGTTTTGAAACCCGAGAACTCATCGGCATGCAAGTGGCATTTCACAGACCGCCAGCGTCCCGCCTCCCGCCACATCCCGCGGCTGAAAGGACAGCACTGCACCCAGGGCGTCGGCACGTTGACGCAGCATGAACAATCCCATGCCTTTCCCCCGTGCACCCGGCGTTGGGTTAAAGCTGACACCGTCGTTCGCCACTTCCAGACGCAGCATGTCACGGTCCCTGATGAAACTGATGTCTATCCACGTGGCCCGCCCATGTTTGGCCGCATTCGTCGCCAGCTCCTGGGTGATGCGGAAAAGCAGAGCCGCCTCCTCGGTTTTCAGCACCCCGGAGTAATCCTCACACTCCACCCGGCAGCTGATGCCAAACGCACGCTCAATGAATTTGCACAGGTCGGCCACCGCGTCCGGCAGCTCCTGCGGCCCGACTGCCACAGACGCCAGGCCACGCGCAAAGCTCCTCGCGAGATCGGAGGCCTCGGCCAGCTCACGCGCCACATCCATCGCCAGCACACACTGCGGGTGCCCCTCCCGTTTCAGGCTGCCTCCCAGCACCCCGCTTTTCAGCTGCGCGGCCGCCAGGCGCTGACACACATCATCATGCAAATCCTGGCCGATTCGCCTCCGCTCGTTTTCCGCCGCCTCGACCTGCATCTTCTCCATCTCCTTTTCTGCGGTGATGATGCTGGCCATGCCCGCCACCTGCAGCAGGCCGGCCTGATTGGGGATGCGCCGGGTCGAAAAGCCGCGACAGCGGAGCCACTCGATCCTGCCCCGGGTGCGGACACGTATCTCGACTTCCTCCTCCAATGGGGCACCGCGCAGGGTCCGCAGCATTTTCAAGGCGGCCGCACGGTCCTGGCGCACCACGGCTCGCAGCCAGTCCCAGCGCCTCACCGAAAGCGTTTCAGCCGGCCGGCCAAACATGTCCTCATACGCCTGGTTCACGTAGATGTGCTCCGTGGGGTCCGGAGGCGCCACCCAGAATATGTCCCGCATGTTGGAGGCGATCTGGCTGAAGCGCCATTCGGACTCCTGCAGCCGGTGGGCTGCATCCGCGATGCTTTTGGAGATCGTCTCCAGCTCATCCCCTCCCCCGATGGATTCTGGCACCACCTCATGCGGCCCGATGTGCCTCACCTGCTCCACGATCGCCACCACACGTTCGGTGATCAGCATTTGCAGCAGGGCCCACAGCAGCAGGCAGCTCCCCAGCAGCACACAGGCCTGCGCCAGAGACTCATGCAGCGCATGGCCGACCGCGACAGCGATGAACCAGTTAAGGTCATACTCCAGCACCACCAGCCCCGTCTTCGAAGCCGTGCTCACATCCACAAAGGGGAAGACCGCAGTCAGCCGTCCTTTTTCGAGATCTTCGTGCAGCATGCCCTCACCGGACTCCTGCGCCTGCCGCATCAGGTTGGGGCTGATGGACAGCGGGCAGTTCCAGATCGAAACACCGCGCCACTGCTTGCGCGTGGCATTGCAGATGATGTCGCTGCCGTCAGAGATCACCCCCAGTCGGAGATCCGGATTCACCGAGGCATAGCTGATCGCCAGGTCGGCCGATTGTGAAAGGTGCCGTCTCAGAAAGTGCTGGGCAAAGCTCGACAGCCGCGTGCCCTCCTCATAAGCCTGCAGCCGCATCTCTTCAAAGCGCCCGTTCACATCATGCTGGTACTGCCTGCTGATGTTCAGGATGATCATCAGAAGACCAAACACCATCACAATCGCGGAAACCCGGAACTGCAGGCTGAAAAAACGCTTCACGGGGCTTCCTCCAGAAACTCAGAAGTGAACAGGCCGCTGACCCCGACCTCATGCTGCAGCATGCCCATTCGCAGCATCTCCGCGCTCATTTTTTTCAGGCACTCCTCCAGCCCGCCAGTTTTTTGGCTGAACAGCCGCCTGTTTTCCGCTGCGCCTGGCAGGTGCATTTTTTGCAGAGCCCGCTGCCACTGCTCCATCGTCAGGCCTTCGCGCCGCAATGTGGCGTCCTGGTCATTTTGGGCGTCCAGCGAGCCTGCCTGCGTGCTCAGTCCCAGGCAGGCGGACACTAGCGCACGCAGTTCGTGCGGGTAAGCCCGCAGCACCTCATCGCTCACCACCAGCACGCGGCTGCACTCCAGATCCATCTTGCCCGAGTCATAGACCACCGTGGCGCCTTTTCCCGTCAGGCGCGTGTACCACGGGTCTGCTGTCACCACAGCATCTATCCCCCTTTCCTTAAACGCAGTCTCTGTCTCCGCCAGATTGAGCGGGACCACCTCCACATCCTCCAGCGACATCCCGCTCGCCGCCAGCGCATGCCTCAGCAGGTACTCGCTCGAAGACCTGAGCTCCACACCGATGTGCTTGCCCCTGAGGCTCTGCATCGTGGGCGGCGCAGCCTGCCTGTTGCTTGCATCCGCCCCTTTAGGCTGGCGGTGTTCATCCCAGCGCCATCGGTGCCCCGCATGGGCCATGATCGCGTCGGACCCCCTGGAAATGCCAAGGATCATCACCGCACGTGGCATCGCGCCATCAGCCTCCAGGCGGATCAGCTCATCCAGAGTCACCACCGCCGCATCCACCACGCGCTTGCGGAATGCCGTCAGGACCGCCGTGGACCATGACATCTCGACCAGATTGATCCGGAGGTTGTTTGCCTTGCTGGCATCGCAGGCCATGACCAGACGCTCAGACCCCGGCCAGATGTTGACCGCCACCGTCAGCGGCCTTTTATGCTCAGACTCCGGCCATAGCAGCCCTGCCGCACACAGCAGCACACCCAGAAATGCGGCGGGAATCATGCGGATCTGGATGGATTTGCTCATGAGAGCTCCCAGTATCCTATCTTTTCTGCTCGCAGACCAGCTTAATGCTTCCAAACGCCCACAGCTAAAGACCTGCCTAAAGACACCGGGCTAACCACGCGCCAGACGGATGTGGTCCGAAATGATGCGGTCCAGCTCCCGGACTCCAAACGGTTTGTTCAGGTAGGCAGTGGCCCCCGCAGCCAGACATTTCTCTTTGTCCGCCGCACTCGCATGACCGGAAAGGCTGACAATCGCGATGCTCCGCGTCCTGGGATCTGCAGAAGCACGGATCTGCCGGATGGCACTCAGGCCGTCCACCACCGGCATGCGTACATCCATCAGAATAAGATCCGGCAGCAGAGCGCAGGCCTGCTCAATGGCCTCACTGCCATCCCGCGCCGTAATCACCTGGAAGCCGACGCTCTCGAGATAGTTCTTTGTGACGAAAATGAGCGCCGGCTGATCATCGGCGATCAAAATGGTGGGCTGGCGTGAAAGCGGTGGCGGCGGTGCTTCTCTGCACGTCGCCTCGTCACCAAGGCGCTCTTCCCGCACCGGAACCGTCGCCGAAGCCAAAACCATCGGCAGGCGGATCGTCATGCGGACTTCCTGCCCGGCTGCCTCTCCCACCTCAAAAGTGCCGCTGTGCAGTTTCACCAGCCGCTGCAGCAAAGCCATGCCGATGGGCTTGACCTTCCCCATCCTTTTCAGGAGGTGATGCGGTTCAGGCACAGGCTGGCTGATGCCGCCCAAAGTCTGAAGCTGCAAAACGCCCTCACCATAGCTCACGCGAAACCTGAGCCGGCCGCCTGTCTGCATGGATAAAGCAGCCGCCGAAAGCAGCTCCGTCATGATCTGCTGCAGCCGGTTCACATCGGCAAACACCGTCAGCTCCGGTGGCACCACCTCGGAACTGACCTGAATGGATCGCGACTGCACCAGCCCCGCAACCACGGCCAGACTGCCGGCACACTTGTCAGCCACCAGACATGGGGTCTCAGAGAGCACGGACACCCCCGCTTCAATTTTGCCCAGATCCACCACGTCGGCGATGAGCTGGAGCAGCTGACGTGCACTGTCCTGAATGGCCGCGACAGCTTTTTTCTGCGGACTCTCCAAAGGCCCGTAGATCCCCTCCAGCAACGTTTCCACCTGCGCTGTGATGTTCGCGAGCGGATTGCGTAGCTCATGCCCCATGCTGCCGAGAAATTCATTTTTCTCCGCAGCCGAGCCCTCAGTAAAAGAGAGACCCGGTCTGACCGGGTCATCCTGCCGAGCTTTAGGCGAGTCTAAATCAATATTCATTATCGTGCTTCACCGCCACAGGTGCCAGATTTGCTGTATGCTATTGCTGATTTCAGTCATAACCAGAAAATAACGAGCATTCATGCAGCAGGCAAATTGCCATTCCAATCGTTCAGGAAAATCCGGGGTGATCCTGCTTGTGGAGGACCATGATCTCTACCGTGACGTCGTTCGCGCCGCCTTGGCCAGATATCTGCCCCAGTTTGATCTTCTGGAGGCAGACTGTGTGGCGGCAGCGCTCCCCGTCCTCCATTCCCACCACGTGGACATTATGGTCATCGACATGACCCTGCCGGACGGATCCGCCATTGATCTCATTGAAAAAAGCGGATATTTCATCCAGCAGGGGATCAAAGTCATCGTGCTAAGCAGCCATTCCAGCGCCGATATGCTGCCAGTCTTGAGCCGTAGCGACGTGCATGGCTTCGTCTCAAAGGAGCAGGGCTTGAAGACACTGGCAGACACAATCACCGCCTTGCGCCCAGAATCGGATGAAATGGCATTGGAAAAGGTTTTGTTAATGACTGATCCTACTTCTGCATGATCATTCCATCCATGAAGACCGGCGCGGCCAACGATGATATGGGCATCAAAGGGCAGGGCGACTGGTTCCGCAGCGTTTTTGACTGTCTCAATGATGCTGTTTTCATTCACGACGTCGTCACGGGTGACATCTTGGAAGTCAACCAGCGCGCCTGCGAAATGTATGGCTTCGACGCTGATGAAATGCGGCGGCTTTCCACAGCAGCGCTCAGTGCCAACACCCCCCCCCTACACTGAGGAAGAGTCGCACCACTGGATGCGCAAGGCCGTTGAAGAAGGCCCGCAGCTCTTCGAGTGGCAGGCACGTGCCCGCTCTGGACGGGTGTTCTGGGTGGAGGTGAGCATGCGAAAGGCCGACATCGTCGGCAAAGAAAAGCTGGTCGTCACCGTTCGGGACATATCCAAACGCAAGCATGCTGAAAGCGAGCTCAGGCGCAGCGAAGAACGTTTCCGGACCGTGCTCGGAAATTCAAAGGACCCGGTCTACTGCCTCAGCCTGCCCACGCTCACGTATGATTACATCAGTCCTGCGGTGGAGCAGGTGCTGGGCTTCAGCATCGAGGAATGCATCGCCGGCGGGCTTCGCTTCATGCTGTCGCGCATCCACCCGGAGGACTACGAGTCAGAGCGCGAACGGCTGGAAAAAGTCATGTCCCGTGACCTGAGCGGTGATTTCCAGCCCGTGCTGGAATACCGCTTCAAGCACAAAAATGAAACCTACCGCTGGATCAGTGACAACCGCTCCATCGTCAGAGACAGCGAAGGCAGGCCGGTGGCCATCATTGGCAACCTGCGTGACTTCACCACGCGGCGCGAACAGGAGGAGGCGCTGCAGCAGCAGGCCCATGCCACACTCCTCTACCACCTGGAAAACACTTCCCTCGCGCTCGTGGAGTGCGACACCAACAGCCGCATCTGCCGCTGGTCCCCCCAGGCTGAAAAAATCTTTGGCTGGACCGAGACAGCCGTCATGGGAAACGATCTCGCAGCCTCGAACTTTGTTCACCCCGAGGACTTGCCGCGGGTAAAGGCCACACTCGGCCGGCTGCTGGACCGCTCCGAATCCCGCAACACCTGCATCAACCGCAATTTCACCAGCGACGGGCGCGTGATCGTCTGTGAATGGCACAACTCCGCCCTCCTCAACGAAGAAGGCGAGCTCCAGTCCATCCTCTCCCTGGCTTCAGACATCACCGTGGAGAAAAAAACGGAGGAGGCCCTGCGGGCCATGGCCGAAGGTGTGGACGCACGCAGCGGCGAGACCTTCTTCCAGTCGCTCTGCCTGCAGATGGCCCGCACCGTTGAGGCCAAATATGCCACGGTGGCCATGCTCCTGCCAGAGCGCGACCGGATGGTCAGGACTCTAGGCTTCTGCGCAGACGGCAAAGTGCTGCCAAACAAGACCTGCTCCCTGATCGGCACCCCATGCTACAATGTGACCAGCGGCGAGATCTGCTACTATGGCAGCAATGTCAGAGCGCATTTCCCGGACGACCAGATCCTGCAGGAACTGGGCGCAAACAGCTACATGGGCATGCCCCTCCACGCCACCGACGGACGCGTCATAGGCATGATCGCGGTTTTCAGTGACAATGCGCTGGACCATCGGGAGCGTCTGCAGGCCATGTTTCAGCTTTTTGCGGTGCGTGCCGCCGCAGAAATGGAACGCCACCAGGCTGAACTCGCCCTGCGGCAAAGCGAAGAACGCTACGCACTCGCAGCCACCGGCTCCACCGGCGGTGTCTGGGACTGGGACATCCGTACCGGAGGCGTTTACTACTCCGCACGCTTTCGTGAACTGCTCGGCTACAACCACGAGGAGTTTCCAAGCCTGTTTTTCGCCTGGGAGCAAAAAATGCACCCCGATGACCTGCCCCTGGTGCGTGCGGCCTTGGAGAGCCATCTGGAGCAGCATACCGAGTTCTGCATCGAGTACCGCATCCTGGTCAAATCCGGCGGGTATCGCTGGTTCGAAGCCCGCGGCCAGGCCTTGTGGGACAAGCACGGTGAGCCCTACCGCATGGCAGGATCCGCGCTGGACATTCACGAACGCAAGCTGGACGAGCAGCGGCTGCTCCGCCTGAACCGGCTGCATGCCATGTCCAGCAGCATCAACGAGGCCATCGTCCGCATCCGCGAGCCCCAGCTGCTCTACGAGTCTGCAGTCAGCATCGCCGTGGAGAAGGGCAACATGAAGATGGCCTGGATCGCCTTCTACGACGAAGCCTCTCAGAGCTTGAAGCCCGCCGCCTGTGCCGGCAGCCATCAGAACTACCTGGACGGCCTCACGCTCATCATACGCGGAGACCACCCCTCAGGCCAGGGCCCGGCGGGCCGCGCATTCAACAGCGGCACGCATCAAATTTCCAATGACATCGAGCACGACGAAACGTTCTACTTTCGGGAGCGGGCGCTCGAGCGCGGGTTCCGCTCCTGCGCGGCCTTCCCCCTGAAGCCAGGCAACGTTCCTGTCGGGGTGCTGCTCATTTATGCCGACGAACGCGACTGCTTCCAGGAAGAGGAAATACGCGTGCTCAGCGCCTTGGCCAACGACCTCTCCTTCGCCATGGAAACCGTTGAGCGGGAGAAGGAGCGCCAGCAGGCCATCGAGGCGCTGCGTGAAAATGAGCGCATGATTTCAACCCTGATGGGCAACCTCCCTGGCGCCGCCTACCGCGCTCTCATCGACGAAAAATGGACGCTGGAGTTCATCAGCGAAGGCTGCCTGGAACTCACCGGCTATGAGGCCGAGGTCTTCGCCAGCAACGGCGAAGTCTTCTTCGCCGACCTGATCCACCCCGAAGACCGCGAGTATGTGCGGCAGTCGGTCTCCGAAGCTGTGGCCGCCGGCAAACGCTTCGAGGTCAGCTACCGCATCCGCACGGCAGAGGGCGCGGTCAAATGGATCTGGGAGCGCGGCCAGGGAATTCCCTCCGAGGACGGTGTGATACGCCACATCGAAGGCTTCATGACTGATGTGACGGAAAAGCGCCGCATGGAATCGCAGTCGCTGCGCAATCAGCGCCTGGAAAGCATCGGCACGCTCGCCGGCGGCGTGGCGCATGACTTGAACAACGTGCTCACGCCCATTTTGATGTCCCTCACAATTCTGCGCATGAAACTGCAGCAGCCGCGGGACATCGAGCTGCTCAATGCCATGGAAAACAGCGCCAACCGCGGCGCCGAAATGGTGAAGCAGATCCTCAGCTTTGCGCGCGGCGTCGAAAGCCGCAGCATGCGCCTGCGGCCTCAGGATGTGCTGCAGGAAATCGAGCAGCTCATCCACGAGACCTTCCCCAAGTTCATCAAATGCCGCATCTCCTGCCCTGAAGAGATCTGGAACGTCGAAGGAGACCCCACTCAGCTGCATCAGGTGCTGCTCAATCTCTGCGTCAACGCCCGGGACGCCATGCCCGGAGGAGGTGAGCTGGACATCACCATGAGCAACGTGGTCGTCGATGAGCAGTTCGCCAGCATGCACCCGGACGCCAACATGGGGCCTCATGTCGTCTTTGAAGTGCGGGACACCGGTACCGGCATCCCCCTCGAAGTGCGGGACCGCATTTTCGACCCCTTCTTCACCACCAAGGAAATGGGCAAAGGCACCGGCCTCGGCCTTGCCACCACCCTGGGCATCGTCAAATCCCATCATGGTTTCATCGACCTCACAAGCCGCATGGGCAAAGGCACCGTGTTCCGCATTTATCTCCCCGCCAAGACAGACATCGAACACCGGGAAATCCAGGCGGCCGAGCCCAAGCGCAGCCTTGGAAAGGGTGAGCTGATCCTGGTCGTGGATGATGAAGCCGCCATTCTGACCGCCACCAAGCACACCTTGGAGGCCTTCGGCTACCGTGTCGTCGCCGCCTGTGACGGCACAGACGCCATCGCGACATTCCTGAAAAGCCCCGAAAAGCCCATCGCTCTCATCACAGACATGATGATGCCCAACATGGACGGACCGACGCTCATCCAGGCCCTGCTCAAAATCCATCCCGAACTGCCGATCATCGGCGCCAGCGGCCTCAGCCATCAGATGCAGGCGCAGGTCAACAGCCTGGGGGTGAAGCATTTCCTGCGCAAACCCTACAACGCCGACGCCTTGCTGGAAGCGCTGGGAGATGTCCTGCAGCAGTCACGAAAAGCGGCCTGACCCTGCAAGCCTCAGCGCTCGTTCAAAACGTGATGCAGCGCCCGCAGAATGGTTTCGGCCGTGTAGGGTTTGGGCAGAAACTGCCGAACCCCTGCACCTGCCGCCCTCGCAATGCTGCTGTTGGAATTGATGCCGCTCGCAGCAATGATGCGGACCTGGGGGTTCATTTTCATCAGCACCTGAATCGTGGTGGAGCCGTCCATGACCGGCATCCGCATGTCGGTCAGCACCAGGGCGATTTCGTGCTGATGCTTTGAGTAGAGCGTCACCGCCTCCACCCCGTCTGCAGCCAGCAGCACACGGTAGCCGTACGCCTCCAGAGTCTGACGCGTGATTTCACGCACCGCAGCCTCGTCATCGACCAGGAGGACGAGTTCATCATTCCCGCGTGGCAGCACCAGATCCTCGGCCACAGGCTCCTCCGCGGCCTGCTCCGCCTGCACCGGCAGGTACACATGAAAGCTCGAGCCATGCCCCAGCTCGCTGTAAACCCGGAAAAAACCGCCGTGGCTTTTCATGATGGCAAGCGCGGTGGACAGTCCCAGCCCCGTCCCCCTGCCCGTATCCTTGGTGGTGAAAAAGGGGTCGAAGATCTTTTGTAAAACCTCCGGCGCGATCCCCAGCCCGTCGTCCTCGACGCTGATCCTGATGTGCGGCCCTTCACGCGCCTCAATGTTCATCGCGGCGTATTGCGCATCGATCATGACCTGCGCCGCACTGATGGTGAGCGTGCCTCCGGCAGGCATCGCATCCCGCGCATTCACACAGAGATTGAGCAGCACCTGGTGGATCTGCGTCGGGTCCCCTGACACAGCGTCGCCGGCGGCAAGCTCGTCCTTCAGCCGAAGATGGATGTTCTTCGGGAAGGTGTCTCCGACGATGCGCGCCATGTCCCGCAGCACACGGCTGATCTTCACCGGCGCCTTCTGCCCCTCCAGCCCCCTGGCAAAGGACAGCACCTGGTTGAGCATGTCAGCGCCTCGCCGCGCGCTCGCCGAGATCGTTTCCAACGTCTCCCTGCTAGCTTCATCTTTGACACGCAGGTTCAGCAGATCCACCGACATCATGATCGGCGTGAGGACGTTGTTGAGATCATGGGCGATGCCGCCCGCCAGCGTTCCGATGCTCTCCATGCGCTGAGAGCGCAGAATCTGATCCTTCAGCCGCTTTTGCTCAGTGATGTCCGTGTTGATGGCCAGCACGCATTTGGGCCGGCCTTCGGCATCCCGCACCAGCGTCCAGCGCCCCTGCACCGTCACCTCTTCGCCCGTCTTGGTCACCTGCTGGATTTCACCAGCCCATTCGCCTTCGGTCAGCACCCGGCTGTTCTTCTCCTCAAACTGCGCATCGTCGGTGTAGAGCAGCTCGGTCACCTTGCTCCCTTTTGCCTCCCCGGCGGTCCATCCATAGAGGATTTCAGCACTCTTGTTCCAGTAGGTGATGTTATGGTCAAGATCTAGGACTATGATCGCATCATTGGCCTTGTCGAGCAGTGAAGCCTGCTGGCGCAGCATGTCCTCCACCTGTCTGCGCTCCCATTGCGCCAGCACCAGGGAGATGAAGTTGGCCATGGATGTCGCAAAGCTTTTCTCTTCCGGCAGCCAGGTGCGCCGCGGGCCCACATGCTCCTGGCAAAGCACCCCCGCCAGCACCCCGCCCACATGCAGCGGGGCATCCAGCATGGAGGTGATGCCCTGCGGCATGAGATAGCTTTCGGCAAACTCGCAGGTCCGCGGATCACCGCACGCATCATCCGCCACAATCGCTTCATTTTGCTCCATGGCACGGAAGTAGGCCGGGTAGTCCCCGCCACGCAGCTCCAAGCCGGAGGAATGACGCCGCGCGCCAGCCTCAAACAGCATCTGGCAGACGATGCTGCTGCGGTTTTGGTCATATCGCCAGATGCTCACACGCTCCACTTCCATCGCATGGGCAATTTCTTCGGTGATCAGACGGAATGCAGACTCCAGATGAACGGCCTGCATCACGCCACTGCGTATCATCCGGGCCAGCGCAACGTGCTGCCTCTCATAACGCAGGTTGCTTCTCCGCAGGCGGTCTGCCGCCTCCTTGCGCGCGGTGACATCGCGCTGAACAGCCACAAAATAAGACACCCGGCCCGCCAGGTCGGAGATCGGGACAATGTCTATCTCAACACAAAAGGCGGAGCCGTCCTTTTTGTAATTGATCACCTCCTCCTTGCTTGGCAGCCCCTTCGCGAGAGCCGCCCGCATCCGCCCCAGGGCAAAGCGGTCCGTCCCCGGCCCTTGCAGGAAGCGCGGGCTTCGCCCCAGCGTTTCTTCCTTGGTGTAGCCGGTCACTCGCGTGAATGCATCGTTGACAAACACAATGCGCGGGCCGGGCTCATCCAGCGGCCACGGTTCTGTGATCAGCACGATGTCATTGAGATGGGCAACGCAAGCCTCCAGCAGACGCAGCTGCTCCTGGTTGTGGCGTGATTTCGTGATGTCTTTGCACAGCACCACCATGTTCAGAGCCCGCCCGCCTTCGTCCCGGATGGCCGACACGCTGTTTTCCACCCAGGCCACCTGCCCGTTTTTGCACAGGTACCGTTTCTCGACGACGAAATCGTTGATCTCCCCCTCGATCAGCCTCTGGTTCAGCCTCAGCTTGCGTGACACATCTTCCGGATGCGTGATCGTGGCAAACGATCTCCCGACCATTTCCTCTTCGCTGTAGCCGGTGATGTTGCAGTAGTGCCTGTTGATGTGGAGAACCACGCCCCTCATGTCCGTGATCGCAAAGCCCACGCTCGCATTCGTGAACGCACGGCGGAAGCGCAGCTCGCTGTTTTTAAACGCCTCCTCCGCCAGCTTGCGCTCCGTGATGTCATGGGCCGTCCCCACCATGCGCACCGGCTGCCCGCTTTGTTCATCAAGAAATATCTGCGCGTCCTCGTGCACATGCCTGACTTCGCCGTTCGGCAGGATGATCCTGTAATCGGTCGAGTAACGCCCGCAGGTGCGGATCGCTTCGCTGACTGCCCCGCGAATCATCTCGAGGTCGTCAGGATGCACCGCACGGAAAAAGTTTTCTTGCGTCGTTTCAATGCCCCCCAGCTCATGGCCAAAGATGCGGAAAGCTTCTTCAGACCATCGGAGCGGATGGTTGCCTGGCCCGGCCGCCAGCGAAAGGTCCAGCTCCCAGCTGCCAAAATGTGAAATGCGCTGGGCGTCCGCCATCGTCGCCTCGCTTTGCCGGAGGCGTTCCTCGGCCCCTCGCCTCTCTGACTCAAGCTCCACAATCGCCCGCCCCTGCGCCTCCCGGTGGCGCAGCTCCAGTTCCGCATGCTTCCGCAAAGTGACGTCTATGCAGGTGATCAGCGCCCCGGCGCCCCCCCCCACAGGCAGAGGAATGATCGTGATTTCCAGCCAGCCCCCGCCACCGCCACCCACCTCGCACGCTTCGATCCTCGCCCCCGCAGACCGCCGCTCCAGCACCTCCTGAAGGGCACTCGCCCATCTCGCCGCCCCCTCAAAACGCAGGTCACATGCCCCGGTGAAAAAATCCAGACAGCTGCTCCCTCGTTTCGGCAAAATCAGATCCCGGCCAAAAACCTCCAAAAAGCGATCCTGCCCGCCATCCACCGATTGAATGACACCGCAGCAGTCCACCATAATGACCAGGCTGCAGGCAATCGTCTGCCGCTGCAGACTCAGCACACCATCTGAAGGGTCAGACTTCATCACAACAGCACAGCCAGATCTCCCGCCTCCTCAGGATGCCATGGCGTTTCCATCAGAGCGTGGACAATGCACCCCGCCTTTTTGCATTCGACAAGTCTAGCCACAAGAGCACGCATGATCGAAAAACAACGATCACGAGACCTGCAACCTTGAAACGGATTTGCCCCCGTAAGCAGCAGAAGCGCAATAGAATAGGATGGTGACCATACCGTTCCTTCGGTCATCGCCGGATGTGGTCAAGATACTCTGCGCATCAAATTATCCGGCAGCAGCCTCGCGATATAAATTCCACGCCCACTATGCAGGCTGAAATTTTGCCTCCGCCATCGCCTCTCACCTTGAGTGGCAATCTCAGCCTCCCTTGCCCCACCTCGAAACGAGCTGGCAGCTTCGTCTATAGGTACCGGGCACAGGCTGGCAGGCAACCACCCACCCCACCTGTTCACAGCCTCGCTGGCTGCAGCAGCGCCTGCCCCACGATGTTGAGCAGTTCCACCATGCCAAAGGGCTTCGGCAGGAAATTTTCGCCCGCCTTCAGCTCCTTCGCGTTGCTGAGCGTGGTAGGCGAGTAGCCACAGGTGAAAATCACAGGAAGCGTCGGATCTTCGGCTGCCAGCGCCTTCTCAAGGTCAAAGCCGCTGACACCGCCAGGCAGCTTCACGTCGATAAGTGCGAGTTTGATCACCGCGGCCTTCTCGCGCCAGATGGCCCACGCTTCATTCGCATCGGCGGCCGTCAGCACTTTGTGTCCCTGGCTTGTCAGCACATATTCCATCACCTGCCTCACCGAATCTTCGTCATCCACGACCAAAATGGTCGATGACTCCTCCGCTGCGCCGCGGTTGAGAAGTTTTTTCTCTGGCACTGCTGCCGCAGACGCGGTTCCAGTGGCGACCGGCAGATACACCGAGAACTCCGTCCCCACCTCCAGCACGCTGCGCCCTTCGAGCCAGCCGCCCTGCATGCGCACCAGCCCCTGCACGAGAATCATGGCGATGTCCGCCCCCCCCTCCTTCTCCAGAGAGAGTTTGGACGCATCCAGCAAAGCAGCCATCTCGGCCGGGGTCAGTCCCTTGCCCGTGTCAGAAATCGTCATCACCACAAAATCCCCAGGCTTTGCCTCCGCGTGAATCTGGCTGGCCGTGTCTGCGTCTGGGATGCACACCTGCCGGGTCTGGATCATGACCCTGCCACCGCCCGGCATGGAGTCACGCGCGTGGATCAGGAGGTTGAAAATAATCTGCTCCAACGCCGCCTGGTCAGACATCACCCCGGGCAGATCCGGCTGGTGGCTGATCTGGATGGAGATCTGCTCTCCCAGCGCCTTCTGCAGCATCGCCGCCTGCCCATCAATGACCTGGCCGAGATTCATCGGCTGAGGCTCCAAATAGTCGCGCCTGTTAAACGAAACAAACTGCGAGGTAAAGCCAGCCGCACGCTGCGTGGCGAGGATCAGTTCCTTCAAAGATGAAGATGGTAGCGAGCTCGTGCCACCGGCCCCCTGGGTGTGCTGCGCCACCTCCAGATGCCCCTGGATCACCGTCAGGTAGTTGTTGAAAAAGTGCGCCATCGCATCTGCAAAACGCCCCACCGTTTCTAGACGCTGATTACGGCAGAGCTGATCCTCCAGCTGCTTGCGGTGGTCCTGCTCCAGCCGGAGCCGGTTGCTGACATCTTCAAAACGTGAGGTGACTTCCAGCAGCTGCGCATTCAGGCTCAGATTCCGGTGCGACGTTTGGTTTTCCGCACTGTGCCTGAACGTCAGCGTGCGGATGAGCTGCGTGATTTCAAAGGGGACCAGCCTGAACTTGAAGACCAGCAGGTGCGGATTGGAACCAAGGTCGATCGGAATTTGCTCAAATGCCTCCAGCTGAGAAACAGCATGCAGCACCACGTGCAAGTCGCGCTGAGACTGCCACAGGCGGTTGATCACGTACCGGTAATCCTTGCCGTAAAAAAGACGGCCGTCCATAATCACAAGAGAAAACGGCTTGTGCCCCTGTGCGGCAGCTTCCACCAGAGCCAGTGCCTCCTTCTCATTCGCTGTGCAGACCACTTCTGGGGGCGGCACGGCCGCTTTGGCCTTGGCACTGCCATGATCAAAACCCAGCATGGCCGATGAACTGCCAGCCTGACCCGTATTCTGCAGCGAGTGCGAAATGTGCAGGTCCTCTTGCAAGGATCTCTCTTCGGTCACAATCAGAATCCGACTGCAGGCAGTAGAGTTGTGCTGAATGGTATTTAGATACATGTGACTAATGTTAGTTTCATATTTTTATAAAATTAATAAAAATAGCTTTATTTTTATGATAAATCATAGTTTGGATCCGCTTCACAAACATGAATATGTGAGAGTCATTTAGGATTAGCCTAAATATTAAATCAACATTTAGGTGCCGAGTTCAGCGAACTGTGGTTCTCCTAAATGCAGCGACATAATTGATTTAATTATTTAGGACCAATGCATCCCCCTTCCCTCGACGAAATAGAAAGAAATTCAGCCTCAACGCTGCTGCAATCGCTAAGCTGCCTGCTGCAAGAGGAGGATGCTCAGCGAGTGGATCTGGCCCACGTGCTGCACAAAGACATGGCCGGCGGCTTGGTCGCCTGCGCCTCACTGGGTGAAATGGTCCGCCATGAACTCGCCAACGGCGGAGATCCCGCCATCGTCACCAAGCTGCTCGGCAGCCTGGATTCCACCCTGCGGCAGACACTCCAGCTGGTGCGCGACCTCACCGAAAAGCAGTTCCCGCCAGTCTTGAAAGCCTTCGGACTTCACGTCGCCCTGCAGCAGCTCGTGCGCAACATCGGTGAAACGTTTGCCGGCTCTATCGTCCTCCACATCAGCGGTGACGAGCCCGCATTCGATCTCGCCAGCCGCCTCAATCTCTTTCGCATCATGCAGTCGCTGCTGAAGCACTGCGTCCGCTTTGCAGACACCTCATGGGTTGAGGTCAGCTGCCGGGCCTCCGCCGAAAAGCTCGAAATCACCATCGACCACGATGGCGGAGACAGCGTCTGGACAGAAAACGTGGACGGCTCAGAAATGGCCCTCGTCGAAGCCAGATGCCTCCTGCTCGGCTCCCGCATGCAGCTCATCGGTTCCGGCCCGGGCGGCAGTTCACGCATTTCTATCACGGCGCTCCCAACCCCTCTGCAGTCTGCTGCATAAACCTCCACGACTTTGAATACTCATATGCAATCCCCACCTCCATTCCGCATTTTGATTGTCGATGATCACGCTCTCGTGCGCGAGGCCTTCACCAGCATGCTGAAAAGTGAATTCCCCCAGGCCACCGTGGTTTCCACAGGCACCTGTGCGGAGGCCATGGTTGAAGCACGCATCCACAATTATGAAATCGCCCTGGTGGACATCGAGCTGGGCGACCGCTCGGGCATGGAGCTCACCACGGAGCTGCGCACCCTGCCCACCCCGCCCAAAATCATCGCCGTTTCGATGCACCAGGAGGAAACCTTCGTCTCCCGCACCATGCAGCTCGGCGCACGCTCCTATGTGACCAAGGACGCACCTCCACATGAGCTCTTTGATGCCATCCGCTGCACCCTGGATGGGCGCAGCTACATTTCCCGCGAACTGGCGCAGAAATTTGCAGACCGCTCCATCCGCAAAGGCTCCGCCGGCCAGGTGCACGAAAAGCTTTCCAACCGCGAGCTCGAAGTCCTCATGCAGCTCGCACGGGGCAAAAGCCTCAAGCAGGTCGCGCTGGATCTGTCTCTCAGCCCGCGCACCGTCGCTGTGCACAAGCACAACCTGTGTCGCAAGACCGGGCTCAAGGGAACTGTCGAAATTCTCCGCTACTGCCAGTCCAACGGCCTGGCATAACTCCGCCCCGCTCCACCATGAAAACACGCTACGCTTATGTCATTTTCGCCCTGGGCCTGGCCACAGCGGCAGCGCAGGCATCCGAAACATTCTCTGTGATACCTGACTCCGCCCAGGCGCTCAGCATCGTGGGCGGCAGATATGCCAATCTGAGCGATGCCTCAGCCGTGCGTGTCGCTCCGGCCAACATCCTGAAAATGGAGAAAAGCGAGCTGCTGATCAACACGGCCATGTGGCATTCAGACATCCGCTTTGAGCAGAACGGTGGCCAGAACGTACGGATCAACCGGCCCTGGGTCTTCCCCGCCAGCATGTACTTTGTGCAGCCCTTGCTGCCCGGCAGGCTGTCCTTTGGCCTCGGTGTCAGCACCCCGTACGGCCTTGCCGCCTACTACCCCAAGGGCATGGGCGGCGGCCTGCGCTATGCGCTGCCCTACGAGGCCAACCTGATGACGGTGGACATCACCCCGGCTCTCGCAGTGAAGATCACAGACGATCTCAGCTTTGCCATCGGCCTCGACATCTTGTACGCCGACCTGACGATGAAGCAGTTCTACGCCTGGAACAATATCATTCCGGGCGCGGCCGAAGGAGACATCAAAATCCATGGCCAGGGCTGGGGCTTGGGCGCTTATGCAGGCATCAACTGGACCTTTGCCAAAAGACATCGCCTTGCAATCATTGGGCGGCTGCCGGTGAAGGTCAATCTCAGTGGCGATTTCAAAGCCTCCAACATGCCGCCGGCGCTGATTGGCACCTTCAGCGAGTCCAGCAGCTTTAAATCCGACATGACCTTTCCTGCCTCCATCTCCGTCGGCTATGGTTTTGACGTGACAGACCGCTTCACCGTGGGCTTTGACTTCAAATGGGCGCAGAATTCCTCCCACGATGTCCTACCCCTCTTGATCGGCAACAACCAAGCTTTGCTCGGCGGCTCGACCAGCACCGTCTTTGGGTGGAGAAACTCGCTCGATTTCGGCACCGGGATGTCCTACCAGCTGAATGAACACTGGGCGCTGCGCGGCGGTTATCTCTATTCGGAAAATTCCCAGCCGGCGAACAGCTACACCCCCCTGGTTCCCGGCAATGACAGGCATGTCTTCAGCCTGGGCGTGGGCTGGCGGGGCAAAACTCGCGGCGTGGACCTCACGTATTCCTGCGTCTACTACCCCGCCCGTGTCATCAGCGGGGCGGCGTCAAACCCTCCCAACCAGTATGATGGCACCTACAAGCATCAGTGGCAGGTGCTGGCGCTGAGCTTCACGCAGAGGTTTTAACTCAAAAATGACACCGTGCTTTTTCCCCTCGCATGTCTCCAGCGCCTTCGTGGCACCATGCCAGACCGTGAGGAGGTCTTTTTCAACAAGGCTTGTGTTGTCATCAAGCTGCAACCCGCTTTAGCAGAGGATTCGTAACATGGAGAACACCGACAACGCACTGCCCAACCTCGCTTCCTCTGGGGAGCGGCTAAGTTTTATCATCTGCCGCAACAGCCAAGGGGCTGAAGTGCGCGGTACGCTGCACCGGCTCACGCGCTACCTGGGTGTATTTGAGGTTTACAATCCCTACAGCATTGTACAGCTCTCTGAAGTCCTGAATGACTTCAGGATCATGATGAACGACCGCGTCGTTTACACCGGCAGGGCCACCATCGCCAATTTGGTGAACACCGGCATCATGCTCATCTGCGAGGCCTCCCTCTCGGATGACGGCTGGATCGACATCGACATCCTCTCCCCCGCTCAGAACAAAGGCCGCCTGCTGACAGAGTTTGCCGAGTTCCTCCGCGAGACGGAAAAGAGCTACCGCGTCGTGCCCGAGTTCAAGATCGTGGTGGCGGACATGCACACCATGCTTTCCGACCTCCGTCGCTGGATGGAGCAGGTGGAGCTCGGTGTGCGCTCCCTCCCCACAGGAGACCGAATCCAGGCGGAGCGCGAAGTCCTCCTGCAGATGGAGGAGCCCATCGTCCCCACGGTTTATCCGCTGATGAAACGCTTTGAGGAGTCCGCCGCTGTCATCCCCATGGATCAGCAGCCGGTGCACCGCAGCTACATCAAGCGCCAGCTGCACCCGCTGGTGCTCTGCGCGCCGTTTGTTTACCGCACCTATCACAAGCCTCTGGGTTATGCAGGGGACTACGAGATGGTCAGCATGATGCTGCGCGACCCCTATGAAGGCAGCTCCATTTTTGCCAAGCTGCTCAACAAGCTCTACCTGGACATCCCGCCGGTGATCGCCCACCGCAACCGCATTGTCTACCTCGTACAGCAGCTGAAGGCAGAGACAGAGCGCATGGCCGCCCAGGGCAAAGTGGCCCGCATCTACAACCTGGGCTGCGGCCCGGCCCAGGAAATTCAGAACTTCCTCACTCACGAGCCCATCTCCGACTCGGCCGACCTCCTGCTGCTGGACTTCAACGATGAAACCATCATGCACACGACGCGCTCTCTGGAAGAGTTGCGCAACAGGCACCGCCGCCGCACAGGCCTGCGCTTTGAGAAAAAATCCGTGCATCAGGTGCTGAAGGAGTCCGGACGGGCGGCCGCACAGGCCGGCACCTACGACATGGTCTATTGCGCCGGCTTGTTCGACTACCTTTCAGACCGCATCTGCCGGCGCCTTCTGGAGATCTTCTACGACCTGCTCGCCCCTGGCGGCCTGCTCATCGCCACCAACGTGCATCCCAGCAACCCCTGGCGGAACTGGATGGAATACCTGGCGGAGTGGCACCTCGTTTACCGCGACGAGGAGCAGTTCCTCAAGCTCGCACCCGATCGCGCCCCACCTGGCTCCTTCCTCGTCAAGCCAGACCCCACCGGCGTGAACATCTTCCTCGAAGTGCGCAAACCTCTCGATGCCTGATGCCTCTCCAGTTTTAGCTGGTGGCCTGAAGGGAAACTTCCAGGCTTACGAGCAGGACATCCGAGTCCGCAACTATCAGCTCTGCGGCATTCTCGCCGTCGTGTTCATGCTCGCGGGCAGTACGCTGGACTGGGTGGTGTTTCAGGAAGAAGGCGTTAAGCGCTTTTTCCCGGCCCGTGTCCTTTCCGCCATTGTCAGCATTCTGGTATGGCTCGCTCTCAACACGGCCTGGGGCAAGCGTCTGCACCGCCTCCTCGGACTGCTCATGGCCATGCCCCTCATTGTCGGGATCGCATGGATGATTTATGCCAAAGGAGGCGCTGAGTCGCCCTACTATGCCGGGTTGAACCTCGTGATGCTCGGCGCTGCAATCCTCATGCGCTGGACTTTGGAGGACAGCATCCTGGTCGTTGTGCTGACCATGGCCTCCTACCTCCTGGCCTGCTACTACCATGGCCCGATCGCCAACCGCAGCATCTTCTTCAACAACTTGTACTTCCTGTTTGTCACGGGCGTGTTCACCACCGCAGGCACCTGGTTCTACAACACCATCCGCTTCTCCGAGTTCAAGCTGCGTCATGACCTCGACCTCAACCGTGCCGAGCTGGAGGCCAGCAACCAGAAGCTGCGGGAGCTCGACGAAGCCAAAAGCCGCTTCTTCGCCAACATCAGCCATGAGCTCCGCACCCCGCTGACCCTGCTCATCGCACCGCTGGAAAGCCTGATCCAGCGCGTCACCTCCACCCGCTCGCCGGAAGAGCGCGAGCTCATGGACACCATGCACGGCAACGCGATGCGCCTGCTCAAGCTCATCAATGATCTGCTCGATCTCGTCCGCCTCGAGTCCGGCCGCGCCCAGATTCGCGCCCGCCGTGTTGACATGGGAGATTTCATCAATGGCATGGCCACCGCAGTCGGCGCCGTGGCCAAGGACAAGCGCATCCACCTTCAGACTCATGTGGACGAAGGCATCGGCACCGTGATGGCTGACCCGGAAAAGCTCGAACGCATCTGCTTCAACCTGCTGTTCAACGCCCTCAAATTCACCGCCGCCAACGGCACCGTCAATTTCAGCGCGCTCAAGGATGACACGTGGCTGGTCGTGGAAGTGCGTGACTCCGGCATGGGCATCCCGCCGGACCAGCTCCCTCATATCTTCAACCGCTTCTGGCAGGCAGACACCTCCTCCCAGCGCAAATTCCAGGGCATGGGCATCGGCCTTGCCCTGGTCAAGGAACTCGCCGAGGCACAGGGTGGCAGCGTGTCCGCCGCCAGCGTGGTGGGCAAAGGCACCACCATGACCATCAGGCTCCCTCTGCTTCAGGGAGACTCGGCCCCCGCTGAAGACTCTGCTGACGAACCGGCCGAAGAGATCGAAGCCGAGTCCACCCAGAACAAGGACTGGATCGCTGACCTTTACCGCCGCGCCGAACTCTTCCCTGCAATGACCTCGCTGCAGGCCACCCTGCGCCCCGTGGAAACAGGGGTCGGACGCAGCCGCAAGCCCAAGCTGCTCATTGCCGACGACGAACCCGACATGCTGCGCTTCCTCAAAAGCCAGCTCAGCGACACGTTTGAAGTTCTCGAGGCTGTTGACGGCCAGCAGGCTGTGGAAAAGGCCGCCCAGTTCCTTCCCGACATCATTCTCTCCGACATGATGATGCCGGAAAAAGACGGCCTCCAGGTATGCCGTGAGCTTCGCGAACGAAGCATCACACGCTCCATCCCCGTAGTTCTGCTCACTGCGCGTGCGGATGAGAAAACCAAGCTTGAATGCCTTGCCGCCGGCGCCAACGACTTCCTGCCAAAGCCCTTCTCGCTTACGGAGATCATGGTGCGCCTCAAAAATCTCGTGGACTCGCGCCTCTTTCAGAAAGAGCTCGTCGCGCAGAAGCAGCAGCTCGAAAATGCCCTGGAGCAGATCAAGGAGACCGAGTCCCTGCTAGTGCAGAACGAAAAGCTCGCCTCGCTCGGACGCCTGAGCGCTGGTTTGATCCACGAGATCAACAACCCCCTCAACTACGCCCGCCAGGGCCTTGGCATCATCAGCCGCTCCGCCAAATTCTTGCCCGAGGAAGAACGCGCCGACTTCGCCGACACCGTCAAGGATGTGGAAGAAGGGGTCAACCGCGTCATCCAGATCATCTCCGACCTGCGTGGCTTCACCCGCACCACCAACCAGCTCAATCACGCCTTTGACTTGAAAACCGTGGTCGCCACCGGCCTGCGCTTTTTCTCCCACGTCTGGAAGGACGGCATGCAGCGTGAGGTGGACATCCCGGACGACCTCGAAATCCGGGGAGACAGCAACCAGTTCGTCCAGGTGCTCATCAACTTCATCCAGAACGCTCTGGATGCCATGTCCACCAAGCAGTACCCAGAAGGAGAGTCCGCCTGCATCAAGCTGTCCGCCTTTGCACGCGGGGACAGGATCCTCTTCTCCATCAAGGACAACGGGCCGGGCATCCCTCAGGAGATCCGGGACAAGATTTTTGACCCGTTCTTCACCACCAAGGACGTGGGCCAGGGCATGGGGCTCGGACTTTCCATTTGCAACCGTATCATCGCCGACCATGGCGGGCGCATTGAAGTGCGCAGCCAGCCCGGCCAGTTTACTGAGTTCATCCTGGAAATGCCCTCTACCAACAGCCCTAACAACAACCACGCCGATACTTAGAAGGACCTCACCATATGCAAAACCAATACGACCTCAAACGCTATGCCGTTCTCTATGTTGATGATGAAGAGAAGGCGTTGAAGTATTTCGAAAAGACCTTCGGGGACGAATTCCGCATCCTCACCGCCAACAACGCCGCTGACGGCCTCAAGCTCATCGAGCAGCACGGTGAAGACATTGGCGTGCTGCTCTCCGACCAGCGCATGCCCGGGGAAAAAGGCGTTCAGCTCCTCGAGCGCGCACGCCAGCTCCGCCCCCGCCTTGTGCGCATGATGGTCACCGCCTATGCCGACTACGATGTCACCGTCGATGCGGTCAACCTCGGCAGCATCTTCCGCTACATCTCCAAGCCCATCCAGATGGACGATGTGCGCAACACCCTGCACCGCGCCATGGAGTTCTACATCCTCCAGCAGGAGCGCGACGGCCTGCTGCAGGAAAAACTCTCCGTGCTGCAGAACCTCCTCATCACTGACCGGGTGATGAGCCTGGGCGTCGTCGCCGCCGGGCTCACCCAGCACCTGAACCAGCCACTGCGTGCCGTGCATGCCTTCTTGGACATGACCGGAAGGCTGGGCCAGCAGAACTTCGACCTGGACCGCCTGCGGCAGGCCACCTTCTGGCGTGACTTCCACGCCCATGTGGTGCGCCAGGCCTCACGCATCGCGGACCTGCTGGGAGAGCTCCAGTCTGCCGCCGGCGCAGAGCACAAAATGGATGCCGCCAATGTCATCCAGTCCTTGCTGGATCAGCAGCGCTCAGCCTTCACCGCCAAGGGCATCGAGCTGAAATTTGAGGCTGACGGCGCTCTTCCCGCAGTCCAGGCCAGCCGCCCTGCCTTTGAAAAAATGCTGCACCTGCTGCTGCAGACGGAGCTCTCCCTGCTTGCCTCCGGCACGCACGTCACACTCGCCGCCAAGGCTGCGACCGGCGCCGCAGATGCCGGCGGTCTGCACCTGACACTGACTGACACCGGACCCGGCCTGGCAGGCGACGTGCTTCGCTCCGTGTTTGATCCCTTCTTCACCCACGCAGACGCCAGCACAGAAGGCCCCGGACTCACCCTCATGGGAGCCTTCTTCCTGGCTTATCACCTGGGTGGCCGCATCACCTCGCAGCGCAGCGCCAAGGGCCTCGTGCTCGACATCGTGGTGCCCGCTGCGACACCCGCCCCGCTCGCCCCGGCGGAGGGCAGCCGCGAATTCATCACCAACGTTTTGATGAACGACATCCTCTGGGAGCGCCTGCTCCCCAACGGCTGATCGTTCCTCTGAACAGCCCGTCCTTTGGAAGGTGCGCCTGCTGCCGTCGTTTTATGACGGCCATGCGCACCTTCTTTTTTGCCTCCTCTCCAGCACGGGCATCGCCACTCCGAACGTCAACCGCCACGCCGACTTAAAAGCCAAACTCAAAGCCTGGGAGGCAGAGATGGATGCCTCCGAGCTCCAAATCTGGGTGAGATGAGACCTTTGCGAATCCTCATTTGCTCCCCTCCTCTTTCCATCTACCTCTCTCCACCACCATGAAACGTACCACGCTTCACATTCTCGCTCTGCCCCTGCTCACCACCGCCGTATTTGCAGACGGCGCGTTCTACGGCGATCCGCCTGACGCCACCCACCCTTGGGCCATCCATGACATGAACCGGCCTCAGCCCACTCGCGTGGAGCCGGGCACTTTCAGCACCCAGGACAAGCCGGGCACCCCGCCCTCGGATGCCATCATCCTCTTCGGCGGGAAGCCCGAGGAAATCGAAAAATGGCAGGCTGACAAGACTCCGGCTGAACCCACCAAATGGGAAGTCAAAGACGGCGTGCTGCAATGCGTGCCGGGCAGTGGCTATGTGCGCACCAAGCAGGAATTCTCCGACTGCCAGCTCCACATTGAGTGGAGCGCCCCCTCCAAGGTCGAAGGCAACAGCCAGGGCCGGGGCAACAGCGGCGTCTTCCTCATGGGCCAGGTGGAGGTCCAGGTTCTGGATAATTACAACAACCCCAGCTACCCCGATGGCATGGCGTCATCCATCTACGGCATCAATCCGCCCATGGTGAATCCGCTGCGCGCTCCCGGGGAATGGCAGACCTACGACATCGTCTTCCGCCGCCCCATTTTCAAAGACGGCAAGGAGGTTGATCCCGGCTACATCACCGTCTTCGTGAACGGTGTGCTCACGCAGGACCACACCCCCCTCGAAGGCGGCGGCGGCCACATGAAGCGCTCCTCCCCGAAAGCCTTCCCGGACAAGGGCCCCCTCAAGCTGCAGGACCACGGCAACCCCGTGCGCTACCGCAACATCTGGTACCGCCCGCTGCCCAAGCGCGCCATCGACGGCGGTGAAGCCAGCCACATGAGCGAAGCTGCCACAACTGCCAAGCGCGAGGAAATCGCCAAAGGCATCCGCGAATCTGCGGCCAAGCTCGATGGCATCGAAAAGATGCTGCACTTCTTTGAGTCCCTCTGCTATGCGGACAATGCCGAGGCGCGTGAATTTGCCACCGCAGCCGTGCGCGATTTCGCCAGCGCCATGAAAGAGGTGCCCCCCGGCAAGATCGAATCCAAGAAGAACGAAATCCTTCAGGTGACCAAGGCGCTGCGTTACCTGACCAAGTTCAAAATCCTGCCGGAAGACATCGACGCAAAGAAGGACCTGGAAGCCATCATCAAGGTGGAAGACTGGGAGCCCAAGCCGCAGCCCAAAGGAAAGAAAAAGTAGTCTTCAGTGAATTACAAAAAAGGCCCGGCTCCGAAAGAGCCGGGCCTTTTTTCGTTCAGACGCCGCTGGGATCAGACCGCGTCTGCTGCCAGGGCGGCGTTGCCGATGATGCCGGCCTCGTTGCTAAACCGTGCGGGCAGGATCTGCAGGCGCTCCCAGACCACGGTGCTGAGCATGCTCTGCACCTTGTTCTTGAGCGGGTTAAAAATCAGGTCTCCGGCCTGGGCCACGCCGCCGCCGATCACGAAAGCGTCCGGATTGAGCAGCCAGGCGATGCTGGAAATGGCGGTGCCAAGCCAGTCGGCCACCTCGGCCCAAATCTGACGCGCGATGTCATCTCCGGCCTGCGCGGCGTCTGCGATCTTCTTCGGCGTGCAGTCAGCGATGTCTTTCTCGATGCCCGCCTCGGAGTAGCGCAGCACGGCATGCTCGGCGATCTGCTGGTTGCCGGTGTACTTTTCCAGCGCGCCCAGGTTGCCGTAGTGGCCGGCCTTGCCGTTGTAGTCGATGCTCATCTGACCGATCTCTCCGGCCACGAAGCCGCTGCCGCGGAACATCTTGCCGTCCAGCACCAGCCCGCCGCCGATGCCGGTGCCAAGGGTCATGCCAATGACGTTTTTCAGGCCGCGCGCCGCACCATGGCGAAACTCCGCATAGGTCATGGCATTGGCGTCATTTTCCACCAGCACAGGCAGGCCGGTCTTTTCACCGAGGATGGCCTTGAGCGGCACATGCTTCCAGCCGGGGACGTTCGTCAGCTCATGCACAAAGCCATGATCGAAATCCACGAGGCCGGGAACACCCACGCCGATGGCGCAGATGGCGGGATAGGTCTTTTGGAGTTTCGCCACACGTGCCGCCATTTCTCCTATGAGCGCAGCAGGCCCGTGGAACTGTGCGGTGGGGATGGGCTCGTCGGTGATGAGAAGTTCATCGCCACGGCACACACCGAGTTTCACGGAAGTGCCGCCAAAGTCGATGCCGATGGAAGTTTTGTCAGTTTCAGCCATAAAGCCCCGCCTTCAGAGCGGGGCGCGGAGATTGCCCACCAAACGCAGTCCGTGCAAGGTCAAATCCGGGTCGGTAGCGATGTCTTCGCCCATGCCGGAAATGATCCATTCGGCATCGCCACCCGTGGCGACGATGCGGATGTCTGAGCCGCCGAGCTCCTTTTTGAGAGCCTCCAAGATGCCTTTCACCATGCCGCGGTAGCCAATGGCAGCACCGGCGAGGATAGCCCCCTCCGTGGACTGGCCGATGGCGGTGGTGGGCTCGCGCAGATCCACGCTGGGAAGAAGGGCGGTGCGCTCGTGCAGGTAGTCCGTCATCAGCCGCAACCCCGGCGCGATCACGCCGCCGATGTAAAACTTGTCGGCCGAGAGAATGTCAAAGGTCACGGCGGTACCGAAGTCGATGACGATGCCGGGGGCACCGTGCATGTGGGCAAGGGCAACGGCGTTGGCAAGGCGGTCAGCACCGATGCTCTCAGGCTTGGGGTAGCGGATGCCAATGCCGAGAGGAGCGTCATGGCGCAGCTCGATGAGGGTGCTGCCAAAGACTTCGCGGAAGGCGGGGACGACTTTAGGCACGACGCTGCAGATGACGGCGTTTTCAAACTGCCAGCCTTTGACCACCTCACGCACGGCGGCGGGCGAAAGCTCGCGCGTGGGGTGTTCGCGGCGTTCCAGAATTTCCTGATCTGTGGCGAGGCCAAATTTGGTGCGCCCGTTGCCGACGTCGATGAGCAGCTGCATCCGGCTCATGATTTGGGCGTTTCCGCAGCGGCGTCTTTTTTGGGCTCTTCCTTTTTCTCCTTGTCCCTTTCCTTGGGAGCCTCGCCAAAGGTGTTCAGGTTGAACATGTTTTCAGGCGCGGTCTTGGGTTCCGGAGGCTTGGGGCGAAGGGGATCTCCCTCCACGACGAGGGCCTTGGGCGGATCCTTCACGTATTTCACGCACTGATAAAGGAGATTGTAATTGTGGCGCAGCGCGGCCGGGTAGGCGATGCGGCCGGGCTCTGTGACGTTTTCACGCAGCAGCTTGCTGGCAAGGCTGCCAAAGACATCCCCGCCGATCTTGGCGGCCTGGGCCACGGTGCCGCCGACCACCTGCCCTGCGGCTCCGGCCACCTGTTTGCCGCCACTGCGAAACATGTCGCTGCTGATGCGTCGTGACTGAATGGAGATGGCGGCCTGGGAGGACAGCAGGGTGCCGTCTGGCGCGAAGCTCATCTCCAGGCTGGCGTGATCGTCAGACGAAAACATGCCGCGCAGATGGTCCACACGCACAGAGATGAAGACGCCGCCATCCGGCGCAGTGGTGACTTCCGGCTTGTAGGTGCGGTAGTCGACCTCGGAAAATTTGTACTCGGCTGCCTTGTGCTTCTCTTTGTTCCAGCCCCCGAGACTCTCGCCAAATTTTTCAACATCCACCTCCACGCCGGCGCGGGCGGCGCTGGCAATGAGAAGCAGCAGGGCAAGGGGGCGGAGATTCATGACTCCGCACAGTGCTGCAAGAAACGTTTTTTTCAACTTCGGGGTGGGGCGGGCTGACGTGGCCGCCTGACTAACACGATGGCCACGAGAACTTGCAGGACCGTGGCACAGCCAATGATGAGAGTGCAGCGGTTTCTTTCCTCAGCGCGCGCGTCCATGTCCTTTAGCAGACGCCCGGTCAGCCTTTCCAACTCCTGGAAGTAACGGGGGTCACGCCTGTCGTGTTCGGCCATGAACTTAAAAGGAGCTCTTGTCTCATGGATGGAGCCCAAGGTCGTGCGCCATAGAAGCCCCACACTCCCGACGGTGGTGAGACACAGGAGAGCGGAGATGATGATAAGAAAGCGATTCATGGCACACCCGAGCCGCTACCGGTCGTGTGTTCAAACCCAGGATGCAAGACGAGAGCGGACCGTCACGTCAGCCGGCCGGTGATGTAAGCCTCGGTCTGGGCATCACGGGGATGATTGAAGATGTTCATCGTCTCGTCTTCCTCGATAAGGCGGCCTTTGTAGAAGAAGGCGGTGCGGTCGGCGATGCGCTTGGCCTGCTCCATGTTGTGCGTGACGATGATGAAGGTGTACTGGCCGCGGAGCTGGTGGATGAGCTCCTCGATACGCGCGGTGGCGATGGGGTCCAGAGCGGCGCAGGGCTCGTCCATAAGGAGGATGCGCGGCTGCAGGGCGATGGCGCGGGCGATGCACAGACGCTGCTGCTGCCCCCCGGAGAGTCCGGTGGCCACTTCGTGGAGCCGGTCTTTCACTTCGTCCCAGAGAGCGGCGGAGCGCAGGCTGCGCTCTGCGGCTTCTTCGAGATCGTGGCGGTCTTTGACGCCGGCGACACGGAGGCCGTAAACCGCATTTTCAAAGATGGAGCGCGGGAAGGGATTGTACTTTTGGAAGACCATGCCCACGTTGCGGCGCAGGCTGATGACATCGACCTCAGGCGCGTAGAGATCCACGCCGTCGATCTTGATTTTGCCGCTGACGACGCGGGCGGATTCCACCAGGTCGTTGATGCGGTTGATGGAGCGCAGCAGGGTGCTTTTGCCACAGCCGGAGGGGCCGATGAGGGCGGTCACGTCCTCGCTGCGCATGTTCAGATCGACATCAAAGAGCACCTGGTTGTCACCATAGGCATAGTTGAACTTCTCCACCTGAATGAGCGGCTCTGCGGCGGTGGGAGCTGGGGTTTCGGCGGCCATTTTTAACTGAAAGTGCCGCGCAAATAAGACTCGGTGAGCTTTTCGCGCGGATTGGTGAAGAGCTCCTCCGTGGGCGCAAACTCAACCAGCTTGCCGAGGTGGAGGAAGGCCGTGTAGTCGGAGACGCGCACGGCCTGCTGCATGTTGTGGGTGACGATGACCACGGTGAACTCCTTCGCGAGCTGGTGCATGAGCTCCTCGATCTTGAGGGTCGAGATGGGATCAAGCGCGGAACAGGGCTCGTCCATCAGCAGCACATCGGGCACCGTGGCAATGGCACGGGCGATGCAGAGGCGCTGCTGCTGGCCGCCTGAGAGCGCCAGGGCATTCGCATGCAGGCGGTCTTTGAGTTCCTCCCAGAGAGCGGCGTGGGTCAGCGAACGTTCGACGGCTTCATCGAGCACGCTTTTGTTTTTCTCGCCGTGGATGCGGAGACCATAGGCGACGTTTTCGTAGATGCTCTTGGGGAAGGGATTCGATTTCTGGAACACCATGCCGACCTGCTTGCGGAGCTGGGTGAGATCGACGTCCGCGTCGTGAATGTTTTTGCCTTTGACGAGCACCTCCCCCTTGGTCACGCGCGCACCTGTGACGCGGTCGTTCATGCGGTTGATGCAGCGCAGCAGGGTGCTCTTGCCGCAGCCGGAGGGGCCGATGAGCGCGGTGACGCGGTGGTACTCGACCTTCAGATTGATGTCATGCAGCGCCTTGCTGGCACCGTAGGAAAAATCCATGTCCCGCACCTGGACGACAGGCGGCGGTGCGGACTGGGCGGTGGGATCGGCGGACATGAAAGGAGAAAGCAGTTACCAGCGATACTTGGCGCGCAGGCGTTTGCGCAGCATCACGGAGCTGGCGGCCAGTGAGGCAACCAGGACAAGGAACACGAAAACGGACCCATACTGCGCACGCTCCGCATACTCGTTCTGCGGGATCTTCGCGGCCAGGGTGTAGATGTGATAAGGCAGCGCCTGCACCGACTCAGTGAAGATGCCTAGGAAGCGCTCCACGCTCTGTTCCCAGTGCGCAAAGATGGAGGCGTCTGCAGGGAGCGGCGGCAGGTCTTTCTGCCAGGGCAGCTTGTCTTTGAACGCCAGCGCGGCGGTAAACATGATGGGGGCCGTTTCACCGGCCGCACGGGCGATGCCGAGGATGCTGGAGGTCAGAATGCCGGGTGTGGCAAAAGGCAGCACGCTGTAGCGGATGGTCTGCCAGCGCGTGGCCCCGAGCGCCATGCTGGTTTCACGGAAACCCTGCGGCACCGCCTGCAGGCACTGCTCGCTGGCGGTGATGATGACGGGCAGAATGACAAAGGCGAGCGTGAAGCCACCGGAGAGCACGCAGGTGTCCCAGCCTTCAAAGCTCAGGGTGGTGAAGCCCAGCGGGATGGAAAACACGGAGCGCTCTGCGGGCACATCGACAAAGGTCGGCGCGGTCAGGACGAAGGCCCCCAGACCAAACAGGCCGAAGACCACGGAAGGCACGCCAGCCAGGTTCAGGATGGCAAGCCGCACCGTTTCGAGAAACTTGCCGTGCCGGGCATACTCGCTCAGGTAGATGGCGCAGGCGACGCCAAGAAACAGCGCCACCCCCACGCTGACGATCACCAGCAGGGCGGTGCCAACGATGGGCCCCAGAATTCCCCCGCCGGAGTACGAGATGGTTTTCTCTGCGCGGAAGTTGTCGCCCAGCTTCTTTTTGACCGCGTCAGATCCGTTCACATCTGTTTCAATGTGGTTGCCCTGCCGGTCTTCGATGACGTGCAGCGTGGCGGGCAGTTCGGTGAGAAACTTCGTGTTCACGAACGGCCATTTCGACTGGAAGGCCACAGGCGCCCCTTTGATGAAGATGTGCAGCATGATCGCCAGCGTGATGAGGACGACGACGTAGCTGCCGATGCGCAGGCCCCAGCGCGCAGCGGTCTCACGCTGCTGGATGCCGGAGCTGTCTCCGGCAAAAGGGTTTTCGTTGGTGGGGGCAGGGTTCATGCCTTGTGGGGTTCGAAGCGGCGTGCCACGGCGCGCGCGCACCAGTTGACGAGCAGCGAGATGGCAAAAAGCACAATCCCGACCATGAAGAGCGCCTGCCAGTGCGAGCTGCCACGGGAGACTTCTCCCAGCTCTTGGGCGATGATGCCGGTCAGGGTGTGTGCCGGATGGAAAATGACGCCGGGTCCGGCGCTGAAATCAGGAATGGCGATGCGATTTCCCGCGACGAGCAGGACGACCATGGTCTCACCGACAACGCGGCCGAGACCGAGCAGGATGGCGGAGAGGATGCCGGAGATGCCAGCGGGCACAATGACGCGGAAGACGGTCTGGAGCTTGGTGGCGCCGAGGGCGTCGGAGGCGTCGATGTAAGCACGCGGCACGTTGTTCAGCGCATCTTCGGAAAGGCTGAACATGGTGGGCACCGCCATGAAGGCGAGCAGGCAGCCGGCATTGAACATGTTGAGGCGTTCCTGGATGGGAAAGCCGGGCACCCATTGCAGCCAGCCCCATTCACTGACGTCCTTGATGAGATTGCCGACAAGAGAGATGCCGATGAAACCCAGCACGACGGAGGGGATGGCCTGGATGAACTCGATGATGGGCTTGATGATTTCCTTCTCCCGGTCGCTGGCAAACTGATTCGTGTAGATGGCGGCCACCACACTGACGGGCGTCGCGATGAGAATGGCAATCGCAGCAATGACCAGAGATCCCGTGAGCAGAGGGACAAATCCAAAGAAGTCCTGCCAGGAGCTGTTCGTGATCCACTGGGTGCCAAAGAAGAAAGCGCCGATAACGCTGAAAATCGAGACCGGTTTGTCCCAGTGCCACCCCTCCAGCCTTGCTGCCGCAGACCTCATCTCACGGGCATGTGCCGGAATCTTTTCCCGCACCTCATTCACCAGCTTCAGAGCGGCCTTGGTCCCGGCTTCTTGAGGCAGCGCAGTGGCCGCTTTTTCAATGACCACGGCGTATTTTTCCACCTGCTCGCGCAGTTCAGCCGTGCGTGCGGTGATCTCCTTGATGCTGTCCCCCAAATTGACGGCTTCGGACACGGACTCCTCTGCCTCCTTGGTCAGGCTGGCTTTTTCTTTCGGGTCGGTTTCTTTGGCGGCGGCCTCCAGGAGGCGCAAGCGGTTGGTCTCGAGCACCTCAAACTCCACGGCCTTTTCCTTCGTTTCCAACGCTTTGGCCTTGAGTTCGTCCACCACCTCCTGCAGCGGCTCCGTGGCTTCTTCAAACTCCTCCTGGGCGGTCACCAGCGCAGCAAACTTGGCGCGCGCCTCACGGTCTTTGGCCGCAAACTCCGCCACGAGTGCCTGCAGCAGCGGCGGCAGGTCTGGGACCTCCGGCGTGAGTGCAGCAAACTCCTGCTGCAACTGCTCGCGTTCCGCCGTGCTGAACAGCGCGGGGTAATCCAGCTCTTTTGCAGCGCTGGCGGAAGCCGCCTGCAGCTCACGGCGCAAAATTTCGACCTGCTCTGTTGCAGGGGGTGTCTTTTCAAGCGCTTGCGTGAGCGATTCACGAGGCCGGGCCGTTTTGTCCTCCAGCTGCCGCTTGAGCAAAAACGCCGCGTCGCGCCGGTCGCGCGCCGTTTTGCTGATGGTTTCCAAGGAAGCGCCCACCGCCTGCCGGAGACTGCTGGAGAGAGCCTGGTTCCGCTGCAGCGGCTGGTCAATGATGTCACAGAACTCCAGCCCCGCACGGCGGTAGGTCTGCAGCTCGCGCTGATAGGTGGGCAGAAAATCGATGCCCTCACGCAGCAGAAACACCATGATGAGCACGAGGACGATGATGGCCACGCTGGCGTTGCTGCCGAAGAAGTATTTGATCACCTTCTGCGGATCGAGCCCGAGAATGGTGCGTTTGCGACTCCTGAGCAGGACACTGCGCAGCGGAGGTCTGCTGGGCGTCGAAAGGCTGTTCATGGGGTGGGAGTCTTGTGGGCGCCGGAGCAAAAAAATCCGGCGGTCGAGAGCATGTCTCTTCCGCCGGACTGCTGAACCGGTCAATCAACAGTTACTTTGCAATGCTCAAAGGAACGAAGCCCGCTTTGCTCACGATGGCGTCCCCGGCCGGGCTGAGGCAAAAGTCGATGAAGGCCTTGGTGGTGCCGGTGGGCTCGCCACTGGTGTAGAGGAAGGTAGGGCGGGACAGCGGGTAGGATTTCACTGCCGCAGGGCTGGGGAAAGCCCCCGCGATGGAGACGACCTTGATGCCTTTCGCACCAGAGTAGGCGTAACCAACGTAGCCGATGCCGTTCGGGTTGGAGCCCACTTCTGCGGCGATCTGCTCGTTGCCAGCCATCTTCTGGCTGTTTTTGCCGTATTCGCGGCCTTTCATGGCCAGGCCGATGAAGTCCTTGTAGGTGCCTGAGGAGGTGTTGCGGGTGTAGACGGAGATAGGGCCGGGAGTGCCGCCGACTTCGCTCCAGTCCTTGATGTCTCCGGCAAAGATCTGCAGAAGCTGCTTTTTGGAGAGGTCGGCGACGGGGTTGTTCTTGTTCACGACGACGGAGATCATGTCCCAGGCCACTTCATATTCCGTGAGAGAGACGCCCTTGCTGCGGCAGAGGGTGCGCTCGTCCGCCTTCACCTTGCGGCTGGACATGCCGATTTCAGCGGTGCCGGAGGCAAGGTTGGTGAATGCGGTGGAGGAGCCTTCCGCGGCAATGTCAAAGCTGACTTTGCCCCCTTGCTTTTTGAAGGACTCGGCAAGTTGTGGCACGAGCTTGGCGCCGAGCGTGTCGGATCCACGGATGCGCAGGGTGGTCTGAGCCTGAAGCGAAAGCGCGGCGGCCAGAGTGGTGACAAGGGTAAGGAAGACGATCTTCATGTGGAGGTTGTAGGATAGGAGGGCTTTGTGCTGGTCCCGCCGCCGGTTCATCGCGGGAGACGGGGCGGATATTGAAGGAAGGGGACGGGCGGTCAAAATGCGCACTGTGACGAAAGCGTCACAAAACAGATAATCAGCGCCTTGCCGAGGCTCAAGCAGCTTTTGAACTGTGAATAACCTGCATTCGTGACGAAAGCGTCACATTAAGAACCTCGCGGGGGAATCAGGTTACAGGCATGTGACATTGCTTCTCAGGGGTGTCTGACCCGCCATGGGGAGCTCCCTGAACTCACCTGAACACCTCACACATGCGCCTCAAACATTCCCGCATCTCCCGTGTCCTGGCTGCTTTTGCAGCCGTCTCCATCGCCTTGCCTCCAACTTTGCCTCTCACTGCGGGCCCGGCCATGGAGAAGCTCTTTCTCATCATGAAGGCCAAAGGCACCCTGAGCCAGGAGGAATATGACATGCTCGTGGCCGCCTCCCGCGAAGAGGACCAGCAAAGGGACAAAGCTGCGGCGGCTGCCGCTCCGGCCACCACCACCCCGGCGCCTGCCGCAGGCCAGCCTGCCAACACCGCCGCCTTGGAAAAGCGCCTGGCCCAGACAGAGAGCAAGCTCGGCAACCTCGAAACCGCCCTCAATCGCGCCGGAGGCACCACGCTGGAAAAACGCCTGTCACAGACCGAAAGCAAGGTGGGCAACCTCGAAAACGCCCTCACCACCACCCGCGGGCAGATCGAGGACATTTCCAAGATCACTGACAACACCTCCCCCTCGACCATGTCCGCCGCAGAGCTGGACGGCCTGCTGGCCGACAAGTGGTATGAACGTCTGAAAATGAAGGGCTACCTCCAGGTGCGCACAGATTCCGTCATGCACGAGGACGGCGGCCAGCTTCACATTCAGAATGACCCCTTCGCCAATGACCAGTCCAGCATCGGCATCCGTCGTGGGCGCCTGGCTTTCAGCGGTGACCTGACCAACCACGTCTATCTCTACTTCCAGGCCGACTTGTTTGGCGGCGTCAATGGCAACGGCGGGGTGCAGGCACGCGACTACTACGCCGACGTCTCCCTGGACCCCGCCCGCGAGCATCGCGTGCGCATGGGTCTGTCCAAAGTGCCTTATGGCTATGCCACGATGCAGTCCTCCCAGAACCGTCTTGCTCTGGAGCGCCCTGAAGCCATCAGCACGGCTGTGGAAGGCGAGCGTGACTTTGGCATCTACTACATGTATGCACCTTATGAGATCCGTGAACGTTTCAAAAACCTCGTCAAGATGGGTCTCCGCGGTTCGGGTGACTATGGAATGATCGCCTTCGGAGCCTACTCAGGTCAGGGCATCAACAAGCCGGACACCAACGGCCAGCCACACTGGGTGGCCCGTGCCACCTATCCCTTTGAGTTCGACAACGGCCAGTTCCTCGAAATCGGCATCCAGGGCTACGCCGGGAAGTTCAACACCACCACGGCGCCCATCAACGGTGTGACGCCCAACAACGGCAATGGCAACAACCGCGGCATCACTGACGCACGCGTCGGCATTTCCGCCGTGCTGTATCCGCAGCCTTTCGGCATCGAAACAGAATGGAACTGGGGCAAGGGGCCTCAGCTTTCCAACGACATGCGCACCATCACCTCCGCGAGCCTGAGCGGGGGTTACGTCCAGGCAAACTACCGCCACGTGTTTGCCAGCCAGAAGGAAGTCATCCCCTTCGTCCGCTGGCAGACCTACAACGGCGGTCGTAAATTCGCCGTCAACGCACCCAAGGACAAGGTGAACGAAGTGGGTGTCGGCGTGCGCTTCATCCCCTATCCGGAGCTTGAGCTCACGGCCATGTTCATGCACGGCATGCGCACCAACACCAACGTGGCTCCCTACAACAATGTGAACTACGACTACCTCGGCATTCAGGCCCAGGTCAATTTCTAAGCCTTTAGGTTGAGGTTGAGACGGAGGTCGGACGCATCGGGAGTGCGTCCGGCCTCTTCATTTTCCGGCACTTAGGCCGAACGGATGCAAGGTTGCTTTGTCTGAGACTTCCCTTAGCTTTCCCCTTGCTCCACCCCCGAGGGCCTCATGGAAACCACTCTCCAGCAGATTTTGTATGTCGCGGCGGCCATCGTTTTTGCCATCGCCTGCCGTTCCTTCCACAACCGCTTCATTCAGAAGCTGGGGTGGCTCTCCCTGCTCGGCGCCTCTTACCTCAGCGGCTATTTCCTGACTGACACACACGTCGGGGGGGCCATCTTTGTCGGCGCCTGGTTCATGCTGCCGTGGATGGAGATCGTCTTCCGCGTGCGGCGGCTGCGATTTCCCATCAAAAGTGAGGTCAAACACCGCTTCCCCCCTTCACGTGAAATCTTTCCGGAACTCTCTGAACTCAGCAGCGAGGCGGAGGACGACGGATTCAGCGAAGTCGGGGACACCGGCTGGCAGTTCAGCCAGACGGACTACTTCATGCGCCTGTTTTACCATGCGGAAAAACGCATGCAGGCCGCCATCGCGCTGGCACAGCAGGGGGAGTTTGGCTTTTCCTACGTCAGCCTGACCTCACGTGCGACAAGCGGAGTCACCTTCACGACGACGAACTACCCGTTTGCCGCCACCATGAAGCACTCGCCCAAGCAGCGGCTGAACCGCTTCACCCATGCAGGTTCGTTTGCCGACCTGCTGGAGCGCCACGAGCAATTTCTCCAAAACGAAGGCATCCGCCTCGAAGATCTGGCACTGCAGGACACCGAGTACCTGCACGCCTACATCGAGCGTGACATGAGCGTGCTCATTGACCACAACATCACCGCCGGCGTCATCGAGCCCACGGGCAACGGTGAATTTCGCTACTCCTGGCGCGGGTGCATCTTTCTCTACTGGCAGGTGGTGAAAGACATGCTGCGGGTGTAATGTCAGGGGCGGGGCAGCCACTCGCGCAGCCTGGCCATCGTGAGCGCCGTGTGGGTGAGCAGGAAGAAATGATCTGCCTGCGGCACGGTGAACTGCTGTGTGAGAGGGGCAAGCTGCCGCAGCTTTCCGATGCGTCGGGCGAAATCTCCCGATTTCACAAAGTGCTCCTCACCACCTGCGATGAACGCCGCCTTGGCAACGCGGGGAAACTTCTCAAGCAGGTCTTCCGGCGGATAGGCCGCGATGCAGATGAGGCGGTCAAAACGTTCCGGGTGCCGCGTGTAGATGTCACAGGCACCAAAGCCGCCTGCAGAGAGCCCCATTAAAACCGGCTTGAGCATCGGCCGCCCCAACCGTGCGCCTACTGCCTGGACACACTCCTCCACATACTCGCCGGAGATGGTGGAGGTGTTGATGCCATAGGCGGGACAGATGATGATGCTATTGCCGAAATGCTCGGCCAGAAGATGCTGATACCATAAAAAACTGCCACCGTAGCCGTGCAGAAACAGCAGCACGGGCGTCCGGGCATCCGCACCGTCGGGGACATGCACCAGCGCGAGGCCTTCCAGTGGATGTTTTTCGGCAAAACAATACGGGAGGGCGGATTCCACGCCGGAGTATGCCGGCGAGCTGGAGATCTGTGTGTAACGCTCCGCCACCAAGGGGCGCATCTTGGCAGCTTGCGCTGGCGTGAGGCTGAGCAGCGAGGGCTGTGACAAAGCGAGGGCGACGATGGCAGATTCTGGCAGCGTGTTCAGCGCCAGCCGAAACATGGGCAGAAGATCTGACGCCGGAGGTCTGAACTCAGGTGGTGGTGCAGCATGTGCCGTCTTCCAGGTGATGCGGACGACTTCATCTGCACACAACGACATGGCGCCATGGAGAAGGACTATCGGAAGCAGCCAGCGCATGCAGAGCATCTTCCCACCGGGCTTGTCTGGCCACAAGACTGAAATGGTTCCGACCAACGGAGTCCCATCACATTCCTGGCGGCCGGTTGCGCGCCGCCTCTGCTGCTGCGCGCTGGGCTTCTTCCTGGGCACGGCGTGCCTGCTCTTCGGCCTGGCGCTGTGCCATCTCCTGCGCCCGTTGCACAGCCTCCTGCTGGGCACGCATCTGCTGCTCTGCGGCGGCGCGGCGTGCCTGCTCCTCCGCCTGGCGCTGTGCCATCTCCTGCGCTCGCTGCGCGGCTTCCTGCTGGGCGCGCATCTGCTGCTCTTCAGCAGCACGGCGTGCCTGCTCCTGTGCACGCTGCATTTGGCGGGCGGTTTCTTCAGCTTGGCGTTGCGCCATCTCCTGCACCCGTTGCGCGGCCTCCTGCTGGACGCGCATCTGCTGCTCTTCAGCGGCGCGGCGTGCCTGCTCCTCCGCCTGGCGCTGTGCCATCTCCTGCGCTCGCTGCGCGGCTTCCTGCTGGGCGCGCATCTGCTGCTCTTCAGCAGCACGGCGTGCCTGCTCCTGTGCACGCTGCATTTGGCGGGCGGTTTCTTCAGCTTGGCGTTGCGCCATCTCCTGCACCCGTTGCGCGGCCTCCTGCTGGACGCGCATCTGCTGCTCTTCAGCGGCGCGGCGTGCCTGCTCCTGTGCACGCTGCATTTCGGCCTCCTGCTGGCGGCGGGCAGTTTCTTCAGCCTGGCGCTGCGCCATCTCCTGCGCCCGTTGCGCAGTCTCCTGCTGGGCACGCATCTGCTGCTCTTCAGCGGCGCGGCGTGCCTGCTCCTGTGCACGCTGCATTTCGGCCTCCTGCTGGCGGCGGGCAGTTTCTTCAGCCTGGCGCTGCGCCATCTCCTGCGCCCGTTGCGCGGTCTCCTGCTGGGCGCGCATCTGCTGCCCTTCAGCGGCACGGCGTGCCTGCTCCTGCGCAGCACGCTGCATTTCCTCCTGCTGGCGCTGTTGCACGGCAGCAGCCTGGGCAGTCGCGGCCTGCTCGGCAGACATCCTCTCAGCGGCCGCTCGCTGCTGCGCGGCGGCAGCTTCGGCCTGCTGGCGTACTTTTTCTGCCTCGGCGGCAGCTGCCTGATCGGCAGCCATGCGTTGCTGCTGGGCTGCCTGTGCCTCCTGCTGGGCAGCGGCCTGCATACGGCTTTTTTCTGCTTCGGCATTTGCGGCAGCCTGCTCAGCGGTCCTGGGTTCTGTCATGGCACGGTCCGGGATTTCACGCTGCCGCCGCTCATGGGCGCGGGTCCTCTCCCGGGCAGCATCTGTGCTGATGATGCCAGCTTCGGCAGCCGCAGTGGCCGGTGCTGGCTCAGCTGCCTTAGTCTCTGTCATTGCAGGCGGTGGCGGGACGGCAGGTGTGACCGTTCCAGGCTCGGCAGCAGGCACAGCTGCGGTCGCGGCTGCCACAGGTGGGACTGAAGGCGTGGCAGCAGGCACGCTGCTGTCCGCATTCTTGCTCTCAGCCCGAACCTCCGGCTGGCGCGGAGCGTCCATGGCTGTCTGCGCCTGACGCTCAGGCTCCCTCTTTGCGCCTGAGCCAGACTCGGGAACCCTCTCCGGGCGCACCCCTTCCTGAGCCGGTGCAGCAGGCACCGCAGGGATGACCTGAAGCCCGCCAGCACGACGCGAAAAATGCGGCTGCGTGCTCCCATACCCTGGGCGCCGCGGCTCTGCCTCCGTGGTCTTCTCTGGCGTCACGGGTGCAGCTGCCGTCGGCTGCACAGCAGCTGTTCTGGTTTCCTGCGGCGGTTCATTGCGCGGCGCTGGCGCGCCATTGACGACCGCCGGAACATCGGCCGCCTGTTGTGAGGGCAGGTTCGGCATACGCCCATGGAAGGGCCGCTGCTGCACTGCGGCGGCTTCTTTCTCCCTGGCAAGGCTCTCGCGGATCTCCGTGACTTCCCGCTGCGGCACGCCCTCAAATCCGCTCATCCGGGTCGGTTGTTGGATGCGGTCTTTGACTTCAGGACGCACGATGCGGGCTCCCGGCTGTGCAGCTGGCAGCTGAACCATGGCCAGAGGCGCCGCAGGCTCCATCCTTCCATGCGGATGCCGCTGCAGAGGCACCTGGTCGGCACGCACTGCCTCCACCTGCCGCTGCGGCACAGAGCGCCCGCAGGCCTGCTCCATTTGCACACGGGGAGGCCCGCCATGACTGGTGAACGCATGTCCCTGCCCCCGGCTGGGGACAATCTGCGTCACATTCACACTGTGCTGGAAAATGGTGGTCTGCCGTGTGACCGGTGCATAGACGTTGATGTAGGTCGGGCTCACAAACTGCGTGGTCTCGATGAATGTATAGCTTGCGGGCCCCAGGCCATAGCGTGAGTCACAGTCGCGATACACGCCGCTGCACGCTCCCGGCTCTGGCGGCAGAGGCGCCCAGCCCACGCAATCGCGGCTTTGACGCCACGCCACCCACGCCGGAGCCCACTCGCTGCCAGGCACCCAGACCCAGCCATAACGTGCCAGGTTCAGCCAGCGGCCGTAGTGGTAGGTGGCCCAGCCAAAAGGCTCGTTTGACTGCCATGCCCAGCCAAGGGACGACCAGACCCAGCAGCCATCCACATACGGCCTCCAGCCCGCCACAGTGATCGTCGGCCGCCAGCAGTAACCGTAGCCGTTCACTTCAAACCAGCGGCCATAGGGCGAGAGGCGCTCGTAGAAGAGCGAATAATCCGGCAGCGCCACGGGCGGCGGCGTCTTGAGCGGTGGCGTGGAATGCATGCGCTGCGCAATGCTGTCACTCTGACGCCGTGCAGCATCCGCCTGAGCACGCAGATCGTCATTCTGACGCTTCAGGGTGTCCAGCGAATCCCGCAGTTGCGCATTCTCACGATCTTTGAGGGACTGCGCCATCTCGGCCAGCTGCTTGTCCATCAGGGCCGTTTTGGTCTCGATCTCCAACGCCTGGCGCTGGAGGGCATCGCGGGCTTCGGCGAGCTGCCCGTCTGTTTCTGCCGCAGGTGGCGTGACAGCCGCAGGCGGCGTGGGTTTGTCACAGCCTGCCAGCGCAAGGACAGCCGAGGCGACACAAAGACAGCGAAAAGACGGTTTCATAAATGTGGGTTGCTGCTCTGACTCCCACCACTGAGATTGTATTCAATCCCTCTTTTTAACGCCGCCGCTTCACCACCTGCTGGGTCTGCCGCGTCTTCAGCATCAGATCTGCCTCCAGCACGCCGCTGAAGTGTGTCAGCGGATAAACGACGCAGCGCCGGCCGATGATGCTGCCGGGGCTGATCACGCTGTTGCAGCCGATCTCGGCGTAATCTCCGAGGACTGCCCCAAATTTTCTCAGGCTGGTGGGAATGACATCCGTGTCTGTTTTGACCGTGACCTCCAGCCGGTCCAGGCGCACATTCGAAAGAACCACCCCTGCCCCAAGATGCGCCTTGTGGCCGAGGATGGAGTCACCGACGTAGTTGTAATGCGGGATTTCGCAGCCGTCGAAGACCACGCAGTTTTTGAACTCGCAGGAGTTTCCCAGCACGCAGCCGTCACCGATGATCACGTTTTCCCGGATGTAGCAGCCGGCGCGGATCTGGCAGTTGCGACCGATCCAGGCCGGCCCTTTGATGACTGCACCGGGCTCGATCGTGGTGCCCTCATCAATGAAGACGTCTTCGCCGATGAAAGCGCCCGGGGGCACCTGAACGCGGATTTCCCGCTGCAGCCGGAAGTCGAGGTAAGATTCGATCCGCGCCAGTGCCGTCCAAACGGGCGAGCCATCCGGAAAAAGGATGCCATGCTTCGTGTGGCTGAGGTCAAGGTAGTCGCGCGCAGAAAACATCAGCAAAGTTCCAAATGTCAGAGTGAAAGGTTCAAGTCTCAGAAGGTTTCATTTCGGGCTGGACTTGAAACCTTGAGCTTGAAAGCAGACCGGCCTAAACGGTCATGATTTCTTTTTCCTTCGAGACAACGTGCTGGTCGATTTCGGCGATCTTCTTGTCTGTCAGGGTCTGGATTTCCTTTTCCATGCGGTGCAGATCGTCCTCGGTGATGTGGCCGTCCTTCTCACCCTTCTTGAGAGTTTCAAGCGCCTCGCGGCGGGCGGAGCGCACGCGCACACGGGCTTCTTCCCCCAGGGACTTGCACATCTTGACCATCTGTTCGCGGCGCTCCTGGGACAGGGCGGGGATGGGCAGGCGGATGACCTTGCCCTCGATGCTGCCATTCAAACCTAGACGCGACTCGCGGATGGCGCGGTCAATGTCCTGGAGTGTGGAGGAGTCAAAGGGCTCGATGCGGATCAGCCGCGCGTCCGGCGTGGTGATCATGGCGAGCTGCTTCATCTTCATGTGGCTGCCGTAGCTCATCACGTGCACATCCATGTTTTCCACCAGCGTGGGGGAGGCCTTGCCGGTGCGCACGGTGGCAAATTCGTGGATGGCATGCTCCACGGCCTTGGTCATAGCCTCGTCGGCCTCCATCATCGTCAATTCGGGGTCCATATGCAGATCAGTCTAGGGTTGGAGTGGGGAACAGCTCAGCCTTTGGCATCCACCATGGTGCCAATGTGCTCGCCCACAAGCGCACGGCGGATGTTGTCGGGCTCGTTCATGCTGAAGACGCCAATGGGCATGTTGTTCTCCATGCACAGGGAGAAGGCGGTGGAGTCCATGACCTTGAGCTGGCGGGTGAGACACTCGTGGAAGCTCACGCGGTCAAACTTGACGGCGTTGGGGTTTTTGGCGGGATCGCAGTCGTAAATGCCGTCCACCTTGGTGGCCTTGAGAACGATCTCGGCATTGATCTCGCTGGCGCGCAGCGCGGCGGTGGTGTCTGTGGAGAAGAAGGGATTGCCCGTGCCGGCGGCAAAGATGACCACGCGGCCCAGCTCCAGATGGCGCATGGCCTTGCGGCGGATGAAAGGCTCGGCCACGTTGTCCATCTTGATGGCGCTCTGCACGCGGGTGGGCACGTCCATGGCCTCCAGCATGCTCTGCACGGCCAGGGAGTTCATGACGGTGGCCAGCATGCCCATGTAGTCGGCGGTGGCACGCTCCATGCCTTTGTTGCTGGCGGTGATGCCGCGCCAGAAGTTTCCGCCGCCCACGACGAGGGCGATTTCGAGCCCGGTCTGGTGCGCTGCTTTGATCTGCGCCGCCATGTCTTCGACGATGGGGGGGGAGATGTTTTCCTGGCTGCCCGGCTCTCTCAGCGCTTCACCGCTGAGTTTAAGCAGAACGCGACGGAATTTTCTAGGGGCGGTGGAGTCGGACATGAAAGATCAGAGTATAACTCATAAAGCATGAGCGCAGGGGCCTTGCAAAGCTAATTCTGCATGGCACTCATCACGGCATGAAAGAAGACCCAACCATCCCCGCCGACGCGCGCTTCGAAACGCGTGCCATTCATGTGGGCCAGGACTACCGCAGCGAGACCGGCGCGGTGATACCGCCGATCTACATGACCTCCACCTTTGAGAGCGGAAATCCCGGGAGCTTTGACTACACCCGCTCCGGCAACCCGAACTTCCGCAACCTGCAGACTACCCTGGCCAGCCTGGAAAACGCGAAGCACAGCACCGTCTTCGCCAGCGGCCTCAGCGCCATCTCCGCCATCCTGTTTTCCCTCAAGACCGGCGACACCATCCTTTCCGAGCAGCAGATCTACGGCTGCACCTACCGCATCTTTGAGAAGGTGCTCAAGCGCTTCGGCGTCAAAATCAAATACGCCAACCTCACCAACCCGGAAAACTACGATCTGATCGCCCGGCTCAAGCCCGCACTGGTCTGGCTGGAGTCCCCCACCAATCCCCTCCTGAAGATCCTCGACATCAAGGCCATCAGTGAGGCCGCGCACAAGGCGGGTGCCGTGGTGGCGGTGGACAACACCTTTGCCTCCAGCCTGCTGCAGCAGCCGCTCGATCTGGGTGCCGACCTCTCCCTGCTGAGCACCACCAAGTACACCAACGGCCATAGCGACGCCCTCGGAGGTGCCGTCTGCACCAATCTGGATGAGTGGCAGGAGAAAATGATCTTCGCCCAGAAGGCCATCGGCCTGCAGCCCAGCCCCTTTGACACCTGGCTGACCTCCCGCGGTGCCAAAACCGAGGCCGTGCGCATGGAGCGCCACTGCTCCAACGCCCTCGAACTCGCCCAACGCCTGGAAGGCCGCAAGGGTGTGAAGAGCGTGAAGTACCCCTTCCTTAAGAGCCACCCGCAGTACAAGCTGGCCAAGAAGCAAATGTCCGCTGGTGGCGGCATGCTGCTGGCCGATTTCGGCCTCAGCTACGCGGACACCCTGGCCTTCATCCGCCGTCTGCGCCTCTTCACCCAGGCCGAGAGCCTCGGCGGCATCGAAAGCCTCGTCGCCCACCCCGCCAGCATGACCCACGCCTCCATCCCCAAAGACGCCCGCGAAGCCGCCGGTGTGACCGACGGCCTCGTCCGCTTCTCCGTCGGCATCGAGCACGTGGAGGACCTGTGGAAGGACATCGACCGGGCGCTGAAGGGGAAGTGATCTCGACCATGTTTTGTGCCACGCCGGCACAGCCTTGATTGTCCCCCCCGGCAATAGCCGCATTCCCTTGCACTTGCGCAGGTGTGAAGAAAAGTGCCGCCCCCAATGACCGATCTGTTTACCCATCCTCTCTGCAATGCCGAAGACCTCGGCAAGGCGATCCCTGATCACGAGCTCGGCGTGTCCGTGTGCCTGCCGCTGTGGAAGCATGTGATCGGCTATGAGGAGGGAGATCAGGAAATCGTCTCCAAGTTCAAATCCGGCTACCCGCGCTTTTGCTGCCCGCCCGCCATCACGCGACTCTTTGCAGCAGCGGAAAAGAAATTTGCCGCATCTGGAGAACGCTGCCTGGTCTTCCCCCGCCCCGTGCATGCGGAGCGCTGCATCAAGTTCATCGGCACCGGCCGCGCGGTGGAATGGACCGCGCACAACCTCGGCGTCGCCATCTTTCCGGCAGACAACTACGTGCAGGCCCGCAAGTTCTGGCGCTTCTGCGGCGAATGCGTCAGCACCCGCCAGGCCTGCGATGCCCTGGGCGAGCACAAGAGCACCGCAACCGCCGAAGAAGGCAAGGCCGCGAACCGCACCATCCGCGAGCGCATCGCCAAACTGGCCGGGCAGCAGCCTGAGGATGTGTTTCTCTTCCCCTCCGGCATGGCGGCCAACTACGCCGTGCACCGCATGCTGACGCACTGCTTCCCGAATCGCAAGACCGTGCAGCTCGACTTCCCCTACGTGGATGTGCTGAAGCTGCAGCAGTTCTTCGGCAGCGGCGCGCACTTCCTGCCGCTGGTGAAAGACAGCGAGTACGAGGACCTCAGCGCCCTGCTGCAAAAAGAAGCGGTGGCCGGCATCTTCTGCGAAGCGCCGAGCAATCCGCTGCTGCGCTGCGTGGACTTCGAGCGCCTGCTCTCCATCCGCGCCGCCGCGCAGCCGGGCGTGCCGATCATCGTGGACGACACCATCTCCACCGTGGCCCACGCGAATGCCCACCGCGTGGCCGATGTCGTGACCACCAGCCTCACCAAGAGCTTCTCCGGCGTGGGCGATGTGCTGGCCGGAAGCGTGGTGCTGAACCGCAACTCGCCCCATCATGCCGCCTTCTCGGCTTTCCTGACGGCGCATGCCGACCACGAACTCTGGCGTGGTGATGCCGTGGCGCTGGAGCTGAACAGCCGGGATTTCACCGAACGCGCCGCCAAGATGAGCCAGAACGCGCAGGCGCTGGCGGATCATCTGCGCCAGCATCCAAAGGTGGACGCCGTCTGGCACGCCAGCCGCGAGGGCGGCAAAGGCTATGAATTTATCCGCCGCGCGGATGGCGGCTACGGCTGCCTCTTCTCCTTCACGCTCAAGAATCCGGAGCAGACCAGCGCGCCCTTCTACGACGCCCTGCGTGTGTGCAAAGGGCCGAGCCTCGGCACGAACTTCACCCTCGTGTGTCCCTACACCCTGCTGGCCCACTACGAAGAACTCGACTGGGCCGCAAGCTGCGGTGTCAGCCGCTGGCTCATCCGCGTGTCCGCCGGACTGGAGGACACGACGGATCTGATCGCGCGGTTTGATGAGGCGCTCGCCAAGGTCTGATCATTTGCGTGACCGCCACCAGTAGCTGAGGAAGTGCCCCAGCCCGCTGAACTTGTGCTGCGGATCGACCCAGCGCTCGATGACATAGAAGGCGAAGTAGTAGGCCCGGCAGAAGCCCCATACGCACAACGCCAGCAGCAGCGCCGTGCGCCAGCTCCAGTTTTCAATGAGCAGGATGGACGCAGACATGAGGCCAATGACGAGAAAGAGCCAGCCTTTCAGCCACATGGCCTTGGTGGATTGCAGGTCTTTCATGGATGGGGCTTGGGTGGCAGCAGCACTTCTTTGATGCGTTTGGCTTTTTCGATCACCTTCTGCGCCTTTTCGATTTTTGTCGTGGGCGGTGGCGAAGTCGATGGCTCTGGCACCGCAGGCTTTTTCGGCCACGCAAAATAAAGAACCACGGACAGCAGACTCAGCGCCAGCGTCGTATGCAGGCAGCTGCGAATGAGATACCGTGTCTCCTCCGGCAGCTTTCTCTGTCGTCGTGGCCCGGCGAACTTCGTGCAGCGGCATAGCCAGAGCACGCCGTAAACGATGTTCTCCACCACATAGTACAGCAGCTGCAGAAGCCGGATCACCAGCTCCACCGCTGCTTGAGCCAAGGCAGAGAAAATGTCGCCTACCGCATCCATGGTGCGGAACCGTAAGCCGATGCTCCGCGATGTCGAACGATCACTTCTTCTCCAGCTTCACGTAATCCAGCCCCACCATGTATCCCGGCACCGCATCCGCATGCTTGCCGGTGATGGTGAAGGTGAGCTGATGCTCCCCGGCGCCGAGTTCGTGGGTGCCCCAGTCGAGCTCATCGCTGTGGATGACCTTGGAGCCGTTGTACCCATCCCATGCGGTGGCTATTGGTTTGTCATCGAGTGAGACATCGATGATGGCGTAGTCTCGCGCCAGGGTAAGCGCGGCTTTCAGGGCGTATTTCCCTTTCTCCGGCACCGGCAGTGCCAGCGTCAGTTTCTGCCCCGGCTTGGCCCCCGTCCACCAAAGCTGTGAGGCCCCGCTCCACTCGGCTCCAAAGCCACCCATCCCCTGCGGCTTGGCATTGCCGCCCGTTTTGTTCAAGACCTTCAGCGACTCGCCTTCGATCGCTCCGGGTATTGTAATACCGGCTTTAGCCGGTCCGGACGCCCCGCTCTGCAAATACTTCACCAGATCAATCACCTGCTCCGGCTTGAGCGCATCAAACAACCCCTCGGGCATCGTGCTGAGCTTGGACACCTCGCGCTTCGCGATGTCCGGCTGCGGCAGGGTGAACTCCACACCGCCCATCATCGCGATCTTCACCGCGGCGGGGCTTTCCTCCTTGATGACGCCGCTCATCACGCGGCCATCCTTCATGGTGAAGAGGTTGAGCTGGTAGGCCTTGCCGATCACCGCATTCGGATCGAGCACGTTTTCGAGCAGGTAGTTCAGATCCGCACGATTGCTGCCCGTGATGTCCGGTCCCACGCTCTGGCCTTCGCCAAAGAGCTTGTGGCACTGGCCGCAGGTCATGGTGAAAAGCATCTTGCCCTTCGCCAGATCCCCCTTCGACAAAGCCGCAGCCGTCAGCAGCTCGCGATACTTCTTCGTCCGCTCGCCCAGGTCCGCCTTCGGCGCGTTCACATCACCCCAGGCCGATTTGATCAGCGCATTGATCTCCTTGTCATCAAAAGCCGTGAGCTGGCGCACCAGGAAGGGAGAAAGCGCCGTGGCAGGCACCGCCTTGGCCTCCACGGCTTTCAGCAGCTCTTTGGAGCCCTCTTTCGTCGAAGCCAGCGTGTTGACCGCATCCGGCAGTTCATTCGCAGAGAGCTTCGGCAGCAGCGCCCCCAGCACCTTCGGCGTTCCCGCATCTTTGAGCGAGGCCAGCGCCTGAATCGCCTTGCGCCTCAGCGAAGCCGGAGCGTCCTGCGTGAGGATCTGCTGCAGGAGCTTAGCCGTGCCCCCATCGCCAGTCTGGATGAGGACACCAAGCGCCTTCTCGCGCTCATTCACCGGTGCACTCGCTAGTGCCAGCCGCTCGCGGAATGTTTGCAGTGCGTCCGCATCGCCAAACAAAGCGCTGAGCTCGGTCACCAGCTGTTCCGTAGTCCCGGCTTTAGCCGGCACGCCGGCCTTAAGCTTCGCCGCAGTCGCCGCCCAATCCTGCGGCATCGCCAGCTTGCCCGCACCACGTGCACTGCTCAGGATCATCCCCAGCGTCGCCTCACGCTTGGCCGCATCCGGCTCCTTCGTCAGCTCCGAAAGCATCGAAGCCCGCCCTGCATCATCTGACGACAGACGGCGATAAATGAACTCCGTCACCTTCGGCAGCTTCGACACCGCAGCCAGCTCCAGCCCCACCTTCGGATCCGCACCCACAAGCGGCTCGATGCCATACCAGATCAGCAGCGGGATCATGGGATCGTCCTTGTCTTCGCCATGCTTGAGGAGAGCAGTGGCAAGGGATTTGCGTTGGTCTTGCGGCAGTCGCTGGAGCGCGGAGGCAATTTCGCGGCGGACGAGGGGTGAAGGATGTTTTTGAGCTGCGTCATTCAAAATTCGAAGATCTGTGCCCGCGAAACCCACCTGTGATGCAGCCAGTCGAACGCGCTGCGCATCGAACCACGCATCCTGAACAGCAATGATTGGCTTTTGAAGATATGCCTGGGGCTTTAAAATGAATCCAAGCCATTGATAACGGATGGCTTCCTCTTGAGTCAATATCTGTGGGGGCTCTTCGTCAGACCAAAAGATCTTAACCAGCAAGGATGTTATTTTTTCTTCTGACGCTGGATCCGATTGGAACCTTTCCATCAGCACCCTCCTCGCCATCCGCGACTCCCACTCGTTCTCCGTCTGCACCGCGAGCTTCGCCAGCGCCTCATCACTCTCCTTCGCCAGATCGCCTTTCCACGGTTTCCAGCCGTCGTAGCTGATGCGATAGATGCGCCCATTGCTCCGGTCCCAATTCTCCACCGCATTGCTCCCTCGGTGGCAGATTTGTTCATCGCTCCAGTCACTGACATACAGCGCACCATCAGGCCCCACCTTCTGCGTCACCGGGATGAAGTGCATGTCATTGGCACGCATAAAGTCACTGCCGTGCTTGCCCACATACGTGCTCGCATGCGGGTCCGTGTAGTTCGTCACCAGGCGATGCCCATGAAGATTGCCGAAGATGAGCTGATTCCGATACGTCGGCGGAAAAAGGCTGCTCTGATAAATGGCCAGTCCGCAGTGCGCGTGGCCGCCGCCGAGGGCGTTGGTGTCATCATTCACGATTCCGGCACCCGTGGTTTTGTCGAAAGCGACATCAGGACGCGCACTGCCCGCATAGTGCGCATGGTCGGCGATGGTCTTGATGTCCTCATACGTGTAGGGATTGAAGTGCTGCCCGGCCTGCCGCTGGTAGCGCCCGCCCGGCACGATGTGGTAGAGATGCGGGATGACGCAGGCGGTGACGAAGAACTCGCCGTACTGGTCGTAGTCCAGCCCCCAGGGATTGCTGGTGCCTTCGGCAAAGATTTCAAACTCATGCCTCACCGGGTGGTAGCGCCAGATGCCTGCATTGATGGGCTTGCGCTGATCATCCGGCGTCCCCGGTTTGCCCACCCGGCTGTGAGTGAAGACCCCGTGGCAGCCATACAGCCACCCGTCCGGTCCCCAGATGAAACTGTTCAGCGTCTCATGCGTGTCCTGGCTGCCCCAGCCATCGAGGAGAATTTGTGCATTGAAGCTCAAACCAGGAACCGGGCTTATCATGCTTCCGCCAATCGGGTCGGGTCTGTCATCATGATCTCGATCAGGAATAAACATCAAATACGGTGCCGCCCCCACCCACACACCGCCAAAGCCCAGCTCGATCCCGCTCACTAGATTCAGTCCTTCACAAAAGATCTTCTTCGTCTCAAAGACACCGTCGCCGTCCTTGTCTTCAAGAATCTTGATGCGGTCCTGCCCCGCACCCACCTCACGCGGTTTGGGGTAGCTGTTTCCCTCCACCACCCAGATGCGTCCGCGTTCATCAAACGTGAACGCAATGGGCTGCACGAGGTCCGGCTCCGCGGCGATCAGCTCCGCCTTGAAGCCGCCGGGAAGCTGCAGCGCCTTGAGCGCATCCTGGGGAGACTGGCCTTTCGCATAATCCTTCTGCGGTTTCAGCCCCGGTCCGTACATCTTCTTCGGCGTCAGGTCCGCCGTCGTCTCCTTGCGCTCCTGCGTGAGGACGAATACCCCCGCCTTGTTCCCCACCACGATGTCCGGCAGTTTGTCGCCGTTCACATCGCCCACCTGCACGTCCACGCCCACACCGCTCTCGGCATCGACGAGGTGCGGCACAAAATCCACCCCGCCCTTCCCATCGCGCTTGGTCTGATACCAGTAAATGACACGATGCCCGTGCTCATCAGGATCATGCCCGTTGTGCGCCCAGTAGCGTTTGCCGGTGACGATGTCCTTGATGCCATCGCCATCGATGTCCGCCAGATACGCCGCATGCGGCTGGGAGAAGACGATGCCGTAGTCGTTGTCCTGCGGCTGCTCGCTGGCCAGCATCACACGCTGCCAGTTCGGCTGGTCAGGTGCAGGCTTGTTCTGCAAAAACACCGCCACGCCATAGCGATGCGCCGCAAGGCTGGTGAAAACGTCATTCGTGCCATTGCCATCAAAGTCATACGCAAACATCTGCGCGCCACCGCCCACGCCTGCGGCGAAGTTGTGCTGCTCCCACGTCGCACTGCCGGGCTTGTTTTCCCACCAGCGGCGCGCTTCCAAAAGATCGAGCTTCCCATCACCATTCACATCACCTATGCCGAGACCGTGGGTGAACTTCGCCACCTTCATGTCATCACTCACCGCCACAAAAGGCCACTTCTCCGTGGGCTTCTCCCAGTTCGGCGCGAACCAGCCAAACTTGCCCCCGGTGCTGCACACGATCTCCGGTTTGCCGTCTCCCGTGATGTCGGTGAAAACGGGCGACTCATTGTCCACCACATCCGCCACGATGTGCATGGGCCAGGGCTTGTCGTCATGCACGCCGGGGTTCAGGTACAGCCTCGCCTCCTTGCCGGGAAAGCCCAGGATGAGAATGTCGTTCTTCTGGTCGGCGTTGAAGTCGTGGACGTAGGCGAAGAAATTGTCCGAGTAGCCGTTGATGCTGAAAATCTTCGGCTCGTAGTAGGCGTGCTTCTTTTCAAACAACGGCCCCTCCCACCAGAACGGCCCCGCGACCACGTCCGCCTTGCCGTCGCCATTGATGTCGCCGATGGTGGCGCCTTCGGAATAAAAGTCGCCGTGAAGCTGCTGGCGCTTCCAGGTGATCTGGGTGGCAGCGTGAACGGTCGTGGCCGCAGCGAAAGCGAGAAGGAGCAGGCGTTTCATGGTTGTGAGAACCAAACGCTATCAGAAACCGGTGCGAGCGGACAAGTTTTATGAGGAATCGGCCATGCTTTGTGAAAATCCAGCCATGCCGGATTCACCACCGAGAGCGCAAAGAAACACAAAGCTCCTGATTCATATCTCTGTGCCTCTCTGTGAACTCTGTGGTAGTTCTCTCGGCCCTCCATGACGCCCCCCGCCAGCTTCGTCCTCAGCCCAGCCCCCATTCCCACCACCCCCTCCGAGTTTCAGCCTGGAGAGGGGGCCGAGGCGCAGTTTCTCGGCGTGGTGCGCAGCCAGGAGGACGGGCGGACCATTTCCGGCATCGACTACAGCGCCTACCTGCCCATGGCGGAAAAGACATTGCAAGAGCTCGTTGACCGCGGCCAGCGTGAGCACGGCCCGCACCGTGTCTTCATCCAGCACCGCCTCGGCTTCGTGGCTGCGGAGCAGCCGAGCATCGTCATTCGCGTGCAGACCAAGCACAGCGCGGAGTCCTTTGACCTGTGCCGCTGGTATTTGAAGGAGATCAAAACCAGCGTGCCGATCTGGAAGCGCGCGGTTTTTGTGGGGTGAGCGCCCTACTTTTCGCGTCCCGCAAAGACGCGTGACTTCACCTCCTCCCACGCGGCAAGGGCTTCCGGACTGGCCTCATGGTCTGCGAGGCGCCGGTCCAGCAGTTTCAATACTGCAGCCTCGTCGAATGCCTCAGCATCCTCGGCATCGGCTGAGTTCAGCAGTTCCTCGGCCAGTCGCCGTTTGTCACGGGAACTGAGCTGCCGGACAGCGGGCAACGTTTCCAAAATCACGCAGGGAGTTTACCTCTCCCGGAATCTCCTGACAACGTGCAAAATGCTCCTTTCCCTCGTTGCCCGAACTCGTATCCCTTTCACATTCCCCTCCCCATGCCAACGCCCCCCTTTCACTACCAGGAACTCCTCGAACTCGGCACCGACGACACCGAATACCGTCTGCTGACCAAGGAGCACGTCTCCGTGCAGAAATTTGGCGAGAAGGACGTCCTCGTCGTCGATCCCGAAGCACTCACCCTGCTGGCCAACCAGGCTTTTCATGACATCAATTTCTTCCTGCGCCCGAAGCATCTGAAGCAGGTGGCCGCCATCCTCGACGACCCTGAGGCGAGCGAAAACGACCGCATGGTCGCGCTGACCATGCTCAAGAACGCCGACGTGGCCTCCGCAGGGCTGCTGCCCTTCTGCCAGGACACCGGCACCGCCATCATCATGGGCAAAAAAGGCCAGCAGGTCTGGACTGGCGGCGGTGATGAGGCTGCCCTGTCCAAGGGCGTCTATCTCGCCTACACGGAGAACAACCTGCGCTACTCCCAGAACGCCGCGCTGAACATGTTCGACGAGAAGAACACCGGCACCAACCTGCCCGCTCAGCTCGATCTCTACGCCACCGACGGCGACGTGTACAAGTTCCTCTTCATCGCCAAAGGCGGCGGCTCGGCCAACAAGGCCTTCCTCTACCAGGAAACCCGCGCCGTGCTCAATCCGAAGAGCATCGTCAAGTTTCTCAGCGACAAGATGACCTCTCTCGGCACCGCCGCCTGCCCGCCCTACCACCTGACCTTCGTCATTGGCGGCACCTCGGCGGAATCGACGATGAAGCACGTCAAGCTCGCCTCCACCAAGTACTACGACAACCTCCCCACCACCGGCAATGAGCACGGCCGCGCCTTCCGCGATGTCGAACTCGAAGCCCAGATGCTGCAGGCCGCGCGCGAGTGCGGCATCGGCGCGCAGTTTGGCGGCAAATACTTCGCGCTGGACGTACGCGTCATCCGCCTTCCACGCCACGGCGCTTCATTGCCCATCGGCATTGGCGTCTCCTGCTCGGCCGACCGTCAGGCCAAGGGCAAGATCACCAAGGAGGGCGTCTTCATCGAGAAGCTCGAAACCAACCCGCTCCAGTACATCCCCGAGGAGCTGCGCCACCGCAAGGACACCAACGCCGTGCGCATCGACACCAACCGCCCGATGGCCGAGATCCGTGCCGAGCTGAGCAAGTACCCCACCACCACGCGCCTGCTCATCAACGGCCCCATCATCGTCGCCCGCGACATCGCCCACGCGAAGCTCAAGGAGATGATCGATGCCGGCAAGCCCCTGCCCGACTACTTCAAGAACCACCCTGTGTACTACGCCGGCCCGGCCAAGACACCCGCAGGCATGCCCAGCGGCAGCTTCGGCCCCACCACCGCCGGCCGCATGGACAGCTACGTGGACATCTTCCAGAGCCACGGCGGCAGCATGGTCATGATCGCCAAGGGCAACCGCGGCCAGCAGGTCACCGACGCCTGCAAAAAGCACGGCGGCTTCTACCTCGGCAGCATCGGCGGCCCCGCCGCCATCCTCGCCAAGGAAAACATCAAGAAGGTCGAAGTCGTCGAGTTCCCCGAGCTCGGCATGGAGGCCATCTGGAAGATCGAAGTCGAAGACTTCCCCGCCTTCATCCTCATCGATGACAAGGGCAACGACTTCTTCCAGACCGTGGGTCCGGGCTGCTCGGTGAAGCATTGACACTAATTTAATATTGTTGCCACGGTAATAAGCCCCACAAGGGATGAGTGAACAAAAGCGGTTTTGCCTGTCGATAACTTGGCCGTTCGAACAAGCGGTCAATGATCGAAGATTTCCGATTTTGCCATTCGTCTAATTGCCTTGAAAACACCTGCCAGTTTTGATGAGTGTCCCCAAATACAATCCAGAATAGCACCGCGTCCACAGATGGGTATTTGTTCAGAACAGCGCTAGCCAGGCTTTGCAATGCGCACGGAACGTTCAAAAAAGTAGAAAAGCATACCAAGTTTATATCGTCTGAAATCACATTCGGAAATTTGGCTGTTCCACGCAATGCATCTGTTACAAAGCGATCAAGATCCATTTGGTTTGCCGCTTCACTTCGATGTTGATTGAACAACGCATACTCAACACTCGAAGTTAAGTTCTTTACCTCCAAATTCACGCGATGTTGTCTACCCGACTGGTCAATTGGAATCGTTAGCATGCTCCAGTCGACAGTTTTGGAGTATGTTGCAAGATCATCCGGTTTTGGAAGCAGACTATGCTCATGGGCAATGGTCTCCGGAACAACGTCATTCCATAAACCCAGCCAGAACAATTCGGCTATCGCGTTGATGTGTTTGCGAGGATGCTGCAGGTCATTTTTCAACCTTTTGTCCTTAAGCCACAAGTGTGGCAGTTTATTTCTTGCTGTCCTAAACACATCGCAAACCCACCGCAGGTCCTCGCTATTAAAGCCCGTCCCTTCTGTGTTTGCTTTTGTAAGCAGCTCAAACTTGCTGGAAAATGGTAACGCTTTCTCAAAAGAGTTTCTGTCTTCCCCAAAATGATAACGGACGATCGGAATCTTATAAAAACCGCTTCCGATTCGAACCCGAATTTTTTTTGGCGGTAAGAGCTTAAAACTCTCTAGACCAATCCAATCCAAGTCTTCTTTCAATTGGCTCGCGTAACCCGGCAGTTCATCGCGCCTCAGATACCCATTAGAGATGTACCCTTCGTATCCATAATGCAAAGCTGCCAGCAGGTCACTTTCAGAAATCATGGCGATTTATACACTATGAGCCGGAGGCTCGCAGGAAATTAGCCGGTGGTGAAGGGAGCGCAGCGACCGGGAACCACCGGATCTACGCCCATCATCCCGCGCACCTGAAGGACGCGCCCGGTAGGGGCGCGAGAAGTGTGCGCATCCCCCCACGACATGCGCCGCATAATGCAGAGACACCTTCTCGCTTCCTTTCCGAGGACGACGTTGGTTTGAGTGCGTATGGTTTGGTTGTCCGAAAAAGTGAGTTTGAATTCTTCCCAAGCCGCGTTCCCATCATCCATGCACAATCCCCTCATCCGCGTCACCATCTGGAACGAATTTGTCCACGAACGGCAGAATCCCACCGTGGCCGCCATCTATCCTCAGGGCATCCACGGGGCGCTGGCGGAGTCGCTGTCCAAACATGGCGACCTCGTCGTCCACACTGCGACGCTGGACGAGCCGGAGCAGGGACTGCCGCCTGTGGTGCTGGATCAAACCGACGTACTCATCTGGTGGGGCCACGCGGCGCATGATCAAGTGAGTGATGAACTCGTCACCCGTGTACAAGAGCGGGTGCTCGCCGGCATGGGGCTGATCGTTTTGCACTCCGGCCATTTCTCCAAAGTCTTCAAGCGTCTCATGGGCACGAGCTGCGCGCTGTGCTGGCGCGAAGCGGGCGAGCGCGAACGCGTTTGGAAAATCAATCCCGGCCACCCCATCGCCGCAGGCATCGGCGACTGCATCGAGATCGAGCAGTCAGAAATGTATGGCGAGCCATTCGGGATCCCGACGCCGGACGAGCTGGTCTTTGTCTCCTGGTTCCAAGGCGGCGAGGTGCTGCGCAGCGGTGCGACGTGGACGCGTGGCAGCGGGCGCATCTTTTACTTCAGCCCCGGCCACGAAGTGTATCCCATCTACCACCTGCCGGACGTGCAGCGCGTCATTGCCAATGGCATCCGCTGGGCCCGCCCACAAGGCGAAGCCGCCAACACACCGCGCCACGTGCCGGTGGAGCAGGCGCGCGAGAAGATCGAGGTGCGCGGCGGCACGGTGCATGTGGAAGACGGCAAGCTGGCCGGGCATTGAGGAGCGCGGAATTCATTCCGCAGCAGGTCGGCCGCGCCTGGCGGGTGTTTTTTCATCTCAGAGTGCGCAAACACGCTGACTCTTGGCTTGTAAGAGCGCAGGCAAAAGCGGAGTTGGATCTGCAGCGGAGTGCTGCGTCATCAATTCCGCGCTCCACAGCGGCGATTCCGCCGCTACTGCGCCACGATATTCGCTCGCCCGCCGCGCAGCACATACTTCTGGATCTTCCCTGTCGCGGTCTTGGGCAGTTCCGCAATAAACTCAAAACCATGAGGCACCTTGAAGTGCGCCAGGTGTTCGCGGCAGAAGAGGCGCAATTCCTCGGGGGTGGCGGTGGCACCAGGCCGCAGGACGATGAAGGCCTGCGGCGTCTCCCCCCATTTTTCGTGAGGCAGGCCGACGACGGCGGACTCCTGCACGGCGGGATGGCGCAGCAGCACGCCCTCCACCTCCACGGAGGAGATGTTTTCGCCGCCGCTGATGATGATGTCCTTCCAGCGGTCGCGGATTTCGATGTAGCCGTCCGGATGTACCACGGCGGCGTCTCCGCTGTAAAACCAGCCATTGCGGATGGCCTTGGCGGTGGCGGCAGGGTCGTTGTAGTAGCCTTTCATCACGGCATTGCCGCGAATGATGATCTCGCCCATGGAGGCGCCGTCTTTGGCAACTTCTTTGCCGTCGTCATCGACTACGCGGACCTCGGCATTGGCCAGGTATTCCACCCCCTGCCTAGCCTTGATGACGGCACGCTCGCGGGCGCTGAGCTGCGCATGCTCGGGGCGGGATTCGCTAATGGTCACGATGGGGGAGACCTCCGTGAGGCCATAGACATGGGTGATCTCCCAGCCCAGCTCGCCCTCCATGCGCTCGATGGTAGCGGCGGCGGGTGGTGCGCCGGCAGTGATGACGCGGACGCCACGGGGCACATCCCGGCGCACTTCCTCCGGTGCATTGGCCATGCCGATGAGCACGGTGGGGGCCGCGCACAGCAGGGTACAGCCCTCCTTCCGTATCGCCTCAAAGATGAGCCTCGGGTCCGCCTTGGGAATGCACACATGCCGCCCGCCCACGGCGGTGACGGTCCAGACGAAGGTCCAGCCATTGGCATGGAACATGGGCAGCACCCAGAGATAGCGGTCCGCGCTGGTGAGGTGCGTGTGCATGAGGTGGCCCATGATGTTGAAGGCGGTGTTGCGGTGGGAAACCATCACTCCTTTCGGATTCGCCGTGGTCCCGCTGGTGTAGTTCAGCGCGATCATGTCGGTCTCGCTGATTTCAGCGGCGGTGAATTCGGGCGTAGAGGCTGCCAGCAGCGCCTCGTAGCTCGTCCAGCCCGCCTTTTCCCCAGAAAGCGCCACAAAGTGCTCCACCCCCGGCACCTGGGCGCGGATGGAGTCCACGGCATCCAGGTAGTCCGCATGCACGCAGGCGATGCGAGCGCCGCTGTGGTTCAGGATGTAGGCAAAGTCAGCGGCGGTGAGGCGGAAATTGATCGGTACAATGACCGCGCCGATCTGCGGCACGGCATAAAATGCCTCCAGATGGGAATGCGTGTTGGGCGCGATGGTGGCCACCCGGTCTCCCGGCTGCACGCCCAGCCCCTGAAGGGCCGCCGACCAACGGTCGCAGCGCTCAAAAAACTCTCGGTAGGTGAAGCGGCGGCCCCCATCCACCACGGCCTCGCGGTCAGCATACAGGCGGCGGGCACGGCGGGCAAAGTCGAGGGGCGAGAGCGGCGTTTCCATGAGAAGAAAACGCAAACCCTAGCCGAAGGCCGCTGAGAAAGGCGAGAGAAAAGAACCCGGCCGCCACCACCTGTGGGCAACAAAAAGCCACGCGACCGACAAACGGCCTGCGTGGCTCAGCCTGGATTCAGGTTTTGGGGGGAGATTACGCCTGGCGGCTCTGGATGCGAGCCACCATCTCGCGCACGTGCCAGGCTTTGTAAGCCCGAGGCTTCAAGATGGCGAGGCTGCGGGAGAAAGAGCCCCACTTCAGCACGTGAATGGTCACGTGGCGCGTGCCCCAGCTGTGCATCATGCCGAAGGTCGGCTTGTAGAGATCGATGGTTTTCGTGCCGACCAATGCAGAGCCGTAGTCATCCACAACGTAGAGGGAAGGATCTCCCTTGATCTGAAACACCGTGCCCACCGGGTAGATGGACCAGTCAGCCGCAGCGCTGCGGATCTGCCCATGCCTGAGCGGGGTGCCGGCGGCGGTACGCGCACCGTATTCGATGTGGTCGCCTTCGTTGTGGGTGTAGGCGGTGGTTTTGACGCCTGAGATGACCTGGCCTGGAGTGCCAGCTGGGGTTGTGGTCGTGGAGGAGCTTTTGACTACTTCTTCCGCAGCAGCGGAAACGCACAAGGCAGCAAAGCACAGAAGGATGGTTGGATTCAAACAGTGGGGTTGGTTGTTGGGCACGCCCTCCCGAATGGGGGTCCGGGTTGGGGGGCGCGCAGGGTGTCGAGTTCGACACCCCTGTCAACGCGGGGATTTGTAGCCGATTTGTGCCTGAAAACTGGACTTTAGACCGCTCTAAAGGCAATTTCAGCGCCGTTTTGTCACTTTGGAAGCAAAACCGCCCCGTAAGCCTCCGCCCCGCCGGGTGATGTCATGGTCTGCCCGCCGAATGTCGCAGGTGCGACACAGGCCCCCGAAAAAATTAGCCTTCCAGAGGGGTGCCAGGCCATGCAATAGGCGTTGTCTCCCTTGGCCCCCCCGGTGGGCAGGAGCCATTCGAGGCCTCCTTTTTCGTCAAATGCAGCTGTGAAAATGTCCGTAGCGCCCTGGGTCTTGAGTGTCTGCCCGGCAAAGGTGGCGGTCTCTGAAAACTCGCCCGTCACAAAGCAGCGGCCAGTGTTATCCGTGGCGACGCCGAGGCAGTAGTCGGTGGCAGGCCCTTGCAGGACGTGGCTCCAGACCAGCTTGCCCTCGGGGCTGAAATGCGCGAGCACGCCATCGTTGTCTTTGTCACCGGTGCTGTGCGCCGGACCGCCATTGAGCACGCCTTTGAACATGCCTGCGCACCAGGTGCGGCCTGCGGTGTCCACAGCGATCTCATGAAAGCCTGCGCTCGGCACCCCCGGCAGAAAGGCCGCCCACACGGCCTCTCCCGCAGGCGTGAGCTTCAGCACCACCCCGGCCTGCGCCTTGGAGTCCAGGGCCACGCCATCCATCGTGCCCGTACCGCCACCACTGCCTCCTATATAAATAGAGTCGGTGCCATCCACTCCAAGGCCATGACCGCTGCCGGAGAACTTGCCGCCGGTGGTCTTGACCCACTTCAGATTTCCTGCGGCGTCATACTTGGCGCAGAAGATGGGGCGGGTGGTGCTGCCCGCATTGACGGTGACGTCGCCAAATTTGGCCTCCCCGGCCACTGCGCCAGTGACGACGATGTCTCCCTTGGAATCGACGACGATGCCGTGGCCGTAGTCGTAGCCTTTTCCGCCAGCGGTTTTGATCCAAATAAGCGCTCCTTTTGTGTCGTATTTGGCAATGAAGATGTCGTAGTCGCCGGCATTGGGCAGGGTCTGCCCATTCGCCTGCGCATCCGTGCTTTGGTAATGGCCGGTGACATAGGCGTTTCCGGCCGCATCGGTGGCCACGCCGTAGCCGCGGTCCACCAGGCTGCCGCCAAGGCTGCGCACCCAGAGGAACTTGCCGTCCTTGGACAGCTTGGTGAGAAAGAAATCCGTACTCCCCAGGCCCGTGCGCTTCTGGTCGCCAAAGGTGCCGTCGTCCGTGGTCTCGCCCGCCATGAAGACATTGCCCTCGCGGTCAAAGGTGACGGCGCGGGTCTTGTCGCTCTTGGCCCCGCCGCCTCCGGCCACCCATTCAAAGGTGGGCGTGGCGGCATGGAGGGAGGTGGCAAACAGGGCGAGGCAGAGCGTGCGGAGCGAGATCATGGCCCGCAGCATACGGGCGCACGGGCGCAGCTATTACGCACTTACTGAATCGGCGAGAAATCCGTGGCCTTCATATAGACGCTCTTCACGCCTTCGGACTGCGGCATGATGGTCAGGGAGCCGCCGTTGGCAGCTTCGCTGGCGGCCTTGGCCTTGACCCAGTCGGGGTCGGCGCGGAAGGCGGTGAAGGAGGCCAGACCGGCGTCCTTGCTGTCGTGGGCCAGGATGTAGATGAGCTTCTTGCCAGCGCCTTTGTCGGCATCGGTGGGCGTCCAGTAGGCGAGGTTGGTCATGCCATGCTTTTCAAAGAGCTTGCAGGTGTGGTCGCGGAAGCGGGCGTTGAGCGCGTCCAGCTTGCCGTCGTTGCAGGTGTAGGTGCGCATTTCAAACACACGCGGCTTCCCGCTTTTGGCGATGGCCACTGGAGGAGAGTAGTCCGTGGGCGTCATGAAGATGGACTCCGGCGCTTTGGCCAGGATTTTGCCGCCTTCCTCGCTGGCCTTGCGTGCCGCCTGCCATTCGGGATCTGCGCCGAAGGCTTTGAAGCTCTCCTTGGCGGCCTCGCGGCTCTTGTGCTCCAGCACATAGATGAGCGTGGTCTTGGAGCCGTTCTCCTCGTCCACCGGCACCCAGTAGCCGATGTTTTTCATGCCATGCTTTTCAAACAGCTTGCAGGTGTGGTCACGGAAGCGCGCCAGCAGCGCATCCAGCTTTCCCTCGTTGCAGGTGTAGATGCGGAGTTCATACACCGGTGAGTCAGCAGCGTGGAGCAGCGGAGCGACGAGGCTGGCGAGAGCAAGGGCGAGAAAGGTGAGGCGCTTCATGAGGGTGGAACAAACGCCGCAGGAAGGAATGCTTATCAAGAAGCCGCTGCGAGAATCCCCGCCGCCTTGTGCAGGGTCTCTTCGTATTCGTACCGGGGTACGGAGTCGGCGACGATACCGGAGCCGACGTGGAAGGAAATTTGATCTCCCTGCTGCACGGCGGTGCGGATGGCAATGTTCCACTGGCTGCGACCGTCGAAGCCGAACCAGCCGATGGCTCCGGTGTAGAGGCCGCGAGCGTGGTGCTCGAGCTCGGCGATGATCTCACTGGCGCGTTTTTTCGGAGCGCCGGTGATGCTGCCGCCAGGAAAGCAGGCACGGAAGGCATCCACATGATCGACATGCGGGCGCAGGGTGCCGGTGACGGTGGAGACAAGGTGAAAGACCTGGGCGTAGCTTTCCACGCGCCAGAGCTCGGGGACGGAGACGCTGCCAAATTCGCAGACCTGGCCGAGGTCATTGCGCTCCAGGTCGGTGATCATGAGCAGCTCGGCGCGCTCCTTCACCGAGGATGTCAGCTCGCGCACGGCGGCGGCGTCGCGCTCGGGGTCATCAACAAAGCGCGGACGAGTCCCCTTGATGGGGCGCGTGGCGATGCGCGAGCCCTGCATGCGGAGAAAGAGCTCCGGCGAGGCAGAGAGCACGGTGGTGCCTGCCAGACGCATGAAGGCGGCGTGCGGCGCGGGGGAGATGGCGCGCAGTTTCAAATAGAGCGCCAGGGCATCGGCCTCCCAGGGCCATTCCGCACGCCAGGGGTAGGAGAGATTCACCTGGTAGATGTCTCCGGAGGCGATGTAGCGCTGCGCCCGCTCCACCATGTGGATGAAGTCCACGCTGCGCACCCCGGGCTGGAACTGCAGGCGCGGTGCTGCGGCAGGTGCGGGCCTGCTGGCGACGGGCTGCCATTTAAAATCGCCAAATTCATACCAGCGGGCGCTGTCGTGCCGGTACACAAGGCCATGCGGGTAAATGCCGAAAACGAAGCGGCCATCATACCCTACCCAGCCATACAGCCCGCCGGCGGAGGCACGGGGGGTGCGCAGGGCGCTGCGCACCAGCTCCCAGTCCTGGTCAATGTGCCCCTGGAGCACTGCCACGGGCTCTGCTGTGAGCAGGGAGATGGCCCCCGGAGCCACGAGGGAGGAGTCCATCCACACAAAGCCTTCGCGCTGGCACAGTTGTGCCGCAATTTCAGGCGGGGAGAAGGAAAATGCACACGGGCGGTAGTGTGGTGACGTTTCAAGGGCATGAGAAAACAACGGGAGGGAGTGCCCTTCCGGCATTTTGAACGAAGAACCCTGAAACATTGACACTAGGAAGCCCAAATCGTACCATGAGCGTCTTTTTCAGCAACTCGTGACTCCTCCTTCCACCATTCTAGCCTCAGAGCGTGACCGTTCCTCAGTGATCGCTTGGGGAACGCTATGTGTGCTGGCGACGGTGCAGACCGTCATTGCGCTTAAGCTGCTGACTTTCGGCTCTTCTCCAGCAGTAGAAAACCCGCCTATCACGGCGGTGCCCAGCATGGTGCCGGAAATCGGCCAGATAGCCCTGCCCTCCACTGCCACTGCTCCGCCGCTGCCAGGTTCGCTCATGCCTGCGCCTGTATCTGCGCCCATCGTATCCACGGCTCCGCCACCGATTGGTTCTTTCAGCAGGCCGGGATCTGAGGTGCCGATGCCCGCGCCCACGTATGCCCCCCAGACTCCGCCGGCCCCCCCTCCGCCACTGATCTCAGCTGCGCCTGTGCAGCCCATGACAGGAAAGCCCCCTGCTCAGACTTCCGCACCGCCCGCAGCCACCGGCCCGGCTGGTGCTGGATTCAAGACCACCGCCCCGCCCGGACCCAACTCAAAGCCGGACGCCGCCACGGCACTGCTGCGCGACGTCAACTACGTGGTCACTGCGGCGAAAGACCTCCGTGGCCTGAGCGACATGCAGGGCACCTTGGAGCTGCTGCGCAAAGCGGACGAGCTGACCCCTGACCATCCGGCGATCATTGCCGAGATGGCGGAGACGTATGAACAGATGGGGATCATGGCCAAGGCCACGGACGCCTGGCGCCGCATCCAGCTCCTCGGAGCCACGAAAGCGGGCATCTATTTTGAGCTTGCCTCAAGGCGGCTTGGCGCGGGTTCGGCAGGGGCGGCGACGCCTGCCATGCCTGCATCCGGAGCTGACAGCGAAAAGGTCCTCCGCCTGGGGGCCTGCCAGGCTGTACGCGATTTCCGGGTCCCCTCGGGGGAGCGCTATGTGCTGCGCGTGCCCATTTCCCGGGTGGGAAACCAACCCATCAATTCTCAGGCGCTGAACCTCGAGGTTTTCTTCTTTGACCGCGTCAACAACGAGAAAGTGGCCCTGACGGTGGCGCCTGAACCCGTCGAATCCTGGCAGTCCGCTCCGGTGGACTGGAACGGCACGGGGGAAGAGATCCTGGACGTCGTTTACCACCTGCCCGCACTCTCTGCCGCCGAAATCCAGCAGCATGGACGCCGCACATACTACGGCTACATGCTCCGGCTCTACTACAACAACAAACTCCAGGATGTGGCTGCCGAGCCCCGCGATCTCCTGGAGTACGGATCGACCCCTGGCACTGCTCCTGCAGGTGTCAATCCGCTGCTCCCACCGATGGGACGATGATCGCCACTGACATGCCCACATGACTCTTTTGTTTGTCGATTCCAGTACCGCCTTGCGCGGCACACGAGCCACCTGGCTGAGGGACAACCTCCCCGGCTACACGGTGGTCGATTTTCCCACCCCCGCACTCGCAGCCGAATGGGTCGCAAAAGCCGACTCTCTGGACATCCTGGTGACCGAGGCGATTTTTGAAACGCAGGAGACCGGCTTCGCGCTGCGCGACACGGTGCGTGCGCGCTTTCCGCAAACGCGTGTGCTTTTCAGCACGCGCTATGATCTGACGGGGTTTGAGGACCAGATAGCCGACGGGCTCGTGCTCAAAGACGCCCCCTACACGCCGGAGAAACTGCTGGAGCGTGTGCGCGCGCTGCTATCGCTGCCGGTGGAGTCGAATGAGCCGCCGCCGGTCATGGTGCCCGGGACGGTGCTGGGAAACTACCAGGTGCTGGAACGGCTTTACATCGAACGCGAGTCGGAAACCTACCGTGCGCTGCAGATCACGGTACAGCGCCCGGTGGCGCTGGTGCTGCTGAAACCGGAGTACCTGAAGCAGCCGGACGTGGTGGCCAAATTCAAAGAGCGTGAGCGTGTGAAAGCCTCGCTGATGCATCCGCGCATCGCCCCGCTGTATGAGGCGGGAGAAACAAACGGATGGCTCTTTTACACGCGCGAGCTGCCACGCGGGCGGAGCCTGTCGGAAATCGAGCTGACGGATGAAATGCTCAGCGAGCGCCGGCTGGCGGAGGTTTTGTTCGGGGTGGCGGAGGCCATGCAGTTTGCCACGGAGCGCGGCTACCACTACCGCAGCATCTCGCCGCGGGACATTTACATCGACGCAGACCACCAGTCGAGCATTGTGAATTTCTTCCGTCCCGCCGTGCCAAAAAAGAGGGATGCCCAGGCGGATGTGAAGTCGTTTCTCGACCTGATGCGCCCCGTGGCAGCCGAGGGCAAGGCCCGCGGCCTGCTGCAGACGCTGGCGGCCGCCAACCACGACTGGAACGGCCTGCTGAACGCTCTGGATGATGTGCGTGATGACATGCGCGAGCGCAGCATCGTGCGCAAGATCGAGGCTGAGACTCTGCCGGTGAACGTCAACGGTCAGAAGCCCTGGTGGGTCTGGGCGGTGACAGTGGTCATTCTCGTCGTCGTGGCGGCACTGGGCGCGATGATGAACGGCAGCCATGCACCACGGGCCGCCAATGCGTCTGCACTCCCCATCGAAATGGTGCGCATCCCTGCAGGCACCTTCGTGTACCAAAAAAATGAAAAGGTGAAGCTGCCGGAGTTTTGGATCAGCAAGCATGAAGTCACCATCGGCCAGTATGCCAATTTCCTGAAGGCCTTGAAAACCACGAAGGCAGACGCCTTTGACCACTCGCTGCAGCCCAAGACCAAAACCAGCCATGAACCGGTGAAGTGGGGCCAGTACTACGCCGCAGCCAAAGCGGGCACCACCTTCAACGGTGAGAGCATCACGCTGAACACTCCCGTGTCGCAGGTGGACTGGTGGGACGCCTACGCCTTTGCCAAATGGAACGGCCAGCGGCTGCCGACCGAGCAGGAATGGGAAAAGGCGGCACGGGGTGAGCATGGCCTCATCTACCCCTGGGGCAACCAGCCCAACAGCAAGGCCGCAAATCTGGGAGACGACTACGACGCCTCCCCCAAAGGAAAGGGCGGCAAGATCGACGGCTACAATCTCTGGGCACCGATCACCCGCGAAACACAGGACGTCAGCCCCTATGGCGTGTGCGACATGGCTGGCAACGTCAGCGAATGGACCGCTGGCGAGACACAGGCCGGCGAGTGGCCCTCGCACCCGGACTATATCGACATCAAGGTGCCCGTCGTGCGTGGCGGACACTTTGGCCTGAAGAGCAACGACCAGCTGCTCACCGACAGACGCTTTCCTGAATCCGCAAACGAGGCTACACTGGCACGTGGCTTCCGCACCGCCACCAGCACAGCTCCTGCCTCCAGCACCATTTCTCCAGCCAAAAACAATCATTGAAGCCTATGAACCGCATCTTTTTGCTGATCTTCCTCTGCCTGTGCTGCAGCCATGCGCGTGCCCAGTACGTGACGAATCTCACCCTTTTGAAGAACCAGTTTCTCACCGGCGAGCCGGTCGTGGCCGTCGTGAGCGTCACAAACCGTTCGGGGGGCGATGTGATCGTCGGCGGTCATGGTGCGCGTGACTGGCTGCAGTTTGAGATCACCCAGTCCACCGGGCAGCGGCTCGCCCCTGTCACGATTGGTTCTGAGGAAGCCATCACCCTGCCTGCGGGCGGCACGACAAAGCACACTGTGGAAATCTCCGGGGGCTACTCCACCGCCAGCCTGGGCACCTTCACCATCCTTGCCAACGTGCTGCATCCGCTTTCCGGCCAGTTCTTCATGTCGAACAAGGTGCGCATGACCATCACAGACTCCAAGCCAAACATGTTTGACCAGCCGTTCGGTGTGCCACAGGGGTTCCCCAACGCAGGGCGCCAGCGCCGCTACCAGGTAATTCTCTTCCGTGAGCTCGATGATCTGCAGCTTTACTGCCGCCTCACCGATGACCGCAGCGGAGCCTACATCGCCACGTTCCTGCTTGGTCCTGCCATGATGGCGGTGCAGCCGCAGATCAGCATCGACGTGCATAACAAGCTGCATGTCCTGTTTCTGGCCATGCCGCATGTGTTCTGCCACGTGGTCGTCAATCCGGACGGCAAGATCCACCAGCGCACCTATTACCGTGACCCGGAAGGCAACCGCCCCTCGCTGGTCATGACCAACAGCGGGGCAGCCGTGATCGGGGGACAGTCTTTTGACCCCGGCGCACCGCCTCCGGCAAAGAAAGCCATCCGCAAAGCCTCCGAACGCCCGAGCGTGATGGGCACGCTGCCAAAAGCGAAAAAATAGCGTTAGGGTCATGCACTGGAAGGGCGTTATGCATGTTCATGCATTTTCGCTTCCCGCTCTGCCTGGCTCTTTTCCTCTCGCTGAACTTTCTGCGGGCCGCCGACCCCAAGCAGGAGGCTAAGCCGAACGCCGTCGCCAGCGGCCCCAAGTCGAAGGCCCTCAAACCGGAGACACCTGTGGGCTTTACGCTGAAGACGCTGGAGGTGGCGAAGTACCCGGAGCACACCGTGGAGCTGTATGTCTATGTGCCGGACGCCCAAGGCACCTGGCCCTGCATCCTCGACATCCACGGCGGCGGCTGGAAGGCACGCCAGGTGGAGGCCGACAAGCCGATGATGGAGCGCCTGGCACAGCGGGGCTTTGTCACCGCACTGGTCAGCTACCGCCTCTCCACCCAGGCCAGGTACCCTGCCGCACTGCATGACTGCAAGGCAGCCCTGCGCTGCCTGCGGGCACACGCCAAAGAACTGAAGATCGATCCCGAGCGCATCGGCTGCATGGGCGGCTCCGCTGGCGGGCATCTCTCCGGCCTGACGGCGATGACGACCGGGTTGGCGGAGTTTGAAGGCGAAGGCCCCTTCAAGGACCAGTCCAGCGCGGTGAAGGCCTGCATCGTCATGGCGGCCACGCAGAACCTGGTGGACTCGAACTACTTCCAGAAGAACGAGAGCGCGATCCTCTTCTTTGGCGGTAATGCGCTGGAGAAACCGGAGGTGTACAAGGAGGCATCTCCCATCAATCACGTGCGCGCCGGTGTGCCACCTACGATCTACATCGAAGGTGAAAAGGACACGCTCAAAGTGGGCCGCGCGGAGATGATGGAAAAGCTCAAGGCCTTGGGCATCGAGACCGCCGTGCACACGCTCAAGGATGCACCTCACCCCTTCTGGATGAAAGATCCGTGGTGTGCAGAGACGGTGGACATCGCCACGGCCTTCTTCAAAAAGCACCTGGGCGAGCCGGCGCTGAAGTAAGCGTTGGAGCTTACTTCCCCACCTTCGGCAGCGCCTGCACCAGGAGGCTGTAGAACTCGTTTTCCTCCGGCGTCTCGCCGTCACCTTTGAGGATGTTTTTCACCACACCGAGAGCCTCTTTCTGCGCGCTCTTGGTGGTGAAGGCCTGGGCGCGTTCATTGATGTAGTCAAACATCGAGTCGTCGCTCTCGGCCATCTCACGGGCACGGGCGAAGGATTCGTCGATGAAAAGGCTCTTGGGGTACTCGGAGTCCCAGCCTTCGGCGATGAAGGCGGACTCCAGCAGGCGCTCCTCGGTCAGCGAGATGTGGGCGTCCGCGTAGATGGACAGGGTCAGCAGATCAAACAGGGCTTCGCGTTGGGGTTGGGTCATGGTGTTTTAATTTTGGCAAGCATGCGGCAGCGGATCAAGCACACACTTCTTCACACAGAAATCTTCATCGTCTGAAAGGCCTCGGCCTGCGTGCCTGCATGCACGGCTGCCTCCACCTGCGCGCCATTGACGGTCACGACGGCATAGCCCGCTGTGTCTGCGTAATCAAAGGCGGTGACGACCTTGCGCTCGGCGGCATAGATGTCCCGGCGTGCCTGTGCGGTCTCGGGTGCGTGCTTGGGCTCCAGGTTCACCTGATCTCCGGTGTAGGAGTCCATGCCATGCAGCACATCCTTCGGCTTTTGGTTCAAGGCGGACACCACGCTGCTGACGGCGAGCTGCGTGAAGCTATGGCCCCCGGCCATGCGGGTGAGCGCGCTGTATTTGTGCAGGTGCCCGCCCAGCACCATGGCCTCCTGACGGCCCAGCACCTCCAGCAGTTTCTCGCGCTGCGCCTTGAGCTTTTCCCCGGCATAGAGATGCCATGAAGCACGCGCGCCATAGGGCACCACGGGCGGATGGATGATCACAAAGAAATGCCGTGCCGTGCGCCGGGCTGCCACGGCCTCCAGCCACTCCAGGCTGGCTTTGTCGTAGGCGTCAAAGAAGGCGAACTGCGCCTCGCCGCAGGTCATCGTGTGGCTGGCCTGGGTGCGTGCGGCGGCGGCATCCACCTTGTGCGTCTCCTGCTCCATGAAAGGGCGCAGCACTTCATCGAAGGCCTCCACCGCGCCGTCGCCGGTCACATCGTGGTTCCCTTTGGTGAAAACAAACGGCACGCCGAGCTGCTGCTGCGCCACAAAGGCCAGCGCCTCGCGGTTCTGCCGCACGGAGAGCTCCGTACTTCCGCACAGGCCCTCCACCAGATCTCCCACCTGCAGCACAAAGGCAGGCGGTGCGGCGCTGTCCTTCAGCGCGGCGATGCGTTGCTTCACCGCAGCAAACAGACCCGGCATCGTCTCGGTGGTGAGGCGGGAGTAGTTTTTGATCTGGCTCAGATCGCCTGCGTGATGCTCGTCCAGCCATTTCAGGTCATGATGGGAAAGGCTGTCGTAGTGCAGATCTCCCAGGAGGATGAAGGAAAACGGGCTCGCAGCCTGCGCGGCGGGCAAAAGGGAGGCCGGCAGGGCAGCGGCGCTGCAGGTCTGCAAAAATCGGCGGCGGATGGTCATGCCCCATCAAACGCGGCCACGGCCTTTCGTCCTGCTGAAATCGTCATTCGTCATTGCTCCATCTTGACCTCCCGTCCAACCTCTCGACTCCTTGCCACCGCCCATGTCTGACGCCAGCACCACTCCCATGATGAAGCAGTACCTCGCCATCCGGCGCGAGCTGCCAGAGGATGTGCTGCTCTTCTTCCGCCTGGGGGACTTTTACGAGCTCTTCTTTGAGGACGCCAAGACCGCCTCCCCCATCCTCAACGTCGCCCTGACCAAGCGCAACGGCGTGCCGATGTGCGGCGTGCCGCATCATTCGTCACAAGGCTACATCGCCAAGCTCATCAAGGCGGGCAAGCGCGTGGCCATCGCCGAGCAGACCACCGATCCCGTGCCCGGAAAGATCGTGGAGCGTGCCGTCTCGCAGATCCTCAGCGCAGGCACGATCAACGACCTGAACCTGCTCGACTCAAATCGTGCGAACTACCTCGCCGCCGTGTTTCGCGAGGGGAAAAAACTCGGCCTCGCCTATGTGGACCACACCACGGGTGAGTTTGAAGTGGCCGAGTTCAAGGACACCACGGAGCTTGTCGATGAACTGGAGCGCCTGCAGGCCAGCGAGCTTCTCTACAGCGAGGACCAGCGTGAACTCATCGACGCTCTCGGCAGCCCGGCCTGCGCGCAATCCGTGGAAGGTTATCTTTTCCTCTTGGATCAGGCACAGCACAGCCTCACGCAGCATTTCAAAGTGCAGTCTCTGGATGGCTTCGGCTGCCAGGGACTCAGCGCCGCCATCTGCGCTGCAGGCTGCATCCTGCAATACCTGCAGTTTCAGCTACGCCGCAGTGTGGAGCACATCCAGCGCATGCGCCATGCGCAGACGAGCGATGTGGTGCTGATCGACGCCGCCAGCCAGAGCCATCTGGAACTGGTGACGGCACGCGGTGGCAGCTCGCACACGCTGCTCAGCGCACTGGACCGCACCTGCACGCCCATGGGCGCTCGCAAGCTCCGCCACTGGGTGCTGCATCCGCTGCGGGATCTCGATACCTTGACGCAGCGGCAGGACATGATCGCCGCGCTGCTGGATGAGTCCGTCATCTTCAGCCAGATCCGCACCCTGCTCAAAGAAGTGCGCGACCTCGAGCGCACCAGCTCCCGCCTCAGCCAGGGCAGCGGCAATGGCCGCGATCTCCTCATGCTGGCCTCTTCTCTCGAAGTCGTGCCCGCCCTGCGCACCGCGCTGGAGACCTTTGGCAGCCCCGGTTTCAACCTGCTGCTGGAGCGCCTGCACGACCTCACCGCCATCTCCCAGGAAATCCAGCGTGCCATTGCGGATGAGCCGCCGATGCAGATCAAGGAGGGCGGTGTCTTCCGCGAGGGCTGGCTGCCCGCACTGGATGAACTGCGCAATGCCTCCACCCTCGGCCGCCAGTGGATCGCCGACCTGCAAAACCGCGAGATCGAGCGCACCGGCATCAAGAGCCTCAAGATCAAATACAACGCCGTCTTCGGCTACTTCATCGAGATCACCAAGGCCAACGTGGGCAGCGTGCCGCCGGACTACCACCGCAAGCAGACGACGGTGAACGGCGAACGCTACATCACCGATGAGCTCAAGCGCATGGAAGACAAGATCCTCGGCAGCGAGGAGCGCAGCAAGGCGCTGGAGTACGAGGAGTTCCTCGCGCTGCGCGGCCGTGTGCTGGAGCATCTGGCACACATTCAGGAAACCGCCGAGACCATCGCCATTCTCGATGCGCTGGGCTCGCTTGCTGAAACCGCGCGCCTCTTCAACTACACCCGCCCCGTCCTCAACGAGACGCGCAACCTCTTCATCCGCGAAGGCCGCCACCCGGTGCTGGACCAGAACCTCACCAGCGGCGAGCGCTTCGTGCCGAATGACATCACGCTTGAGCCCGAGGAGAGCCGCCTCATCCTCATCACCGGGCCAAACATGGCCGGTAAGAGCACCTACCTGCGCATGACGGCGCTGCTCACGCTCATGGCGCAAATCGGCAGCTATCTGCCAGTGCACAGCGCCGAGGTGGGCCTGGTGGACCGCATCTTCACCCGCATCGGCGCCAGCGACGACATCGCACGCGGGCAGAGCACCTTCATGGTGGAGATGAACGAGACCGCGCTCATCCTCAACAACGCCACCGAGCGCAGCCTCGTCATCCTCGACGAGATCGGCCGCGGCACCTCCACCTTCGACGGCCTCAGCATCGCCTGGAGCGTGGCCGAGCATCTGCACGACAAAGTGGGCGCCCGCACCCTCTTTGCCACCCACTACCACGAGATCACCGCCCTGGCCCAAAGCCGCAGCGCCGTAAAGAACTACAACGTGGCCGTCAAAGAGTGGAACCACCAGATCATCTTCCTCCACAAGATCCTCCCCGGCTCCGCCGAAAAAAGCTACGGCATCCAGGTGGCGAGACTCGCGGGGCTGCCGGAGAATGTCATCGACCGCGCCAAGGAGGTGCTGCAGCAGCTTGAGGCGGGGCATCAGCCTGCGGAGAGCGTGAAGGAAGTCCCCGTCGCCACCAGCGTGCCTGCCAAGACGAGGAAGAAGGTAGTGAGTGATGAGGACAAGGGGCAGATGGTGTTGTTTGGGTAGTAGGATGCCATTTCTGGCTTTTTGACCATGAGCACAGAATCCATAACCTATCTCTACGATGTCATCACAGACGTCGCATCTCCGCTGCCACCGTGCAAATTGGAGGCTCCTGGCGGGGAGCTCCTGCGCTTAATAGTCAAAGGAGAAGTCACGGACTGCGACTGGCAGAAACTGGCCGAGTGCGCAGCCAGGTATAAAAATGTAACTATAGTCTACAGCGTGAGGCAGGGCGTAAGACTGGACCTCTGCTTCTTGAAATTTTTCTCCAACATCCATGAAGTATGTCTACACAGTCATTGGTATGCGAAAGCAACGGGCTTGGAAGAACTGGACCACCTCCCAGACGATCTGGAAAAGCTGACCCTGAGCGTGAACAACTCTAAGCTCAGCCTTGGCCTGGTCAAACGGCTGAAGAATCTCAAAGATCTTCAGGTGACGGGCACGCTGGCCGATATGGAGGTGCTGGCCGGGCTGGGCAAACTGGAGAGCCTGCTGCTGAACACGAGTACCTTGCCAGATATCGCCATTCTTGGCAGCCTCAAAGGCCTGAAAAAAATCAGCGTCTACCACGGAAGCAACTCGGACCTTAGCGTGCTGGGAGGGCTGCCAAGGCTTGAAGATGTCTTTTTGTGGCGGATTCGCGGTTTGTCGAGTCTCGACTGGCTGGCGGAACTGGTGCCGCTTCAGCAATTGGAGATAGGAGGGCAGATTCAGGTCAGGGACATTCCACCACTCAAAAAACAAACCAAACTTCGCCGGGTTCGGATGGATCAGATGAAGGGGCTTACATCGCTCTCTTGGCTGGCAGCGGCAAGCGGGCTGGCTGAAGTGCATCTTTCGGCCATGGATCAGCTGACTGTGGACGATTATCGCTGTCTAGTCGGCCATCCCGCGCTCCAGCGTCTCACTTCAGGATTCAAATCAAGGAAAAAGAAGTTGGCCGTTGCCGAGATGACGGAACTTCCAGACGTCACCTACCCGCAACTAAATTTGAGAGAATTCTGAGTTACGTGGATGAGGCATTCACCAGACTGCTTGCCAGAAGTGGTTGAACATCTCGCACTTGATCTCTTTACATTGGCAAGTGCTGAAGCGGGAGAGTCTGGGCAGGGCATGGAGCGGAAACCCCCAGCAACATTGCTGCCGCCGCTCCGTTTAACTGCCCCACCACCATGCGTACGCTTCTCCTTCCTTTCCTCCTCTCGTCACTCGCCTTCGCGGATACACCCAAACTTCCTGGCATTGGCGAGGCGATGCAGAAGATGATCGCCAAGGGTGAGGTGGCGGGGGCGGTGACGGTGGTGGCGAAGAAGGATGGGGTGCTGCACCTGGAAGCGAACGGCATGGCGGACATCGAAAAGCAGAAGGCCATGAGCGTGGACTCGATGGGCTGGATCGCCTCGATGACCAAGCCGATCACGGGCACGGCGATCATGATGCTGCAGGATGAGGGGAAGCTGAACATCGCGGACCCGGTGGCGAAGTATCTGCCGGAATTTGCCGCGCTGAAGACGCCTTCGGGCAAGTCGGCGAATCTCACCATCACGCAAATTCTGACGCACACCTCGGGCCTCGGTGAGGCGAAGGGGCCGAAGGCAGACGAAGCGCACACGCTGGCGGATCTGGTGCCCATCTGGCTGGCGACGCCGATGCAGTTTGAGCCCGGCGAAAAATGGCAGTACTGCCAGTCCGGCATCAATGCCGCATCACGCATCGTGGAGGTGATCAGCGGGATGACGTTCGACGAGTTTTTGCAGAAGCGCCTGTTTGATCCGCTCGGCATGAAGAACACCACCTTTTATCCCACGGATGCGCAGTGGAGCACCGTTGCCACCGGCTACGCGAAGAACAAGGAAACCGGCAAGCTGGAGGCCGTGCCGCCACGTGCCGACTTCGGCAAACGCGGCCGCCCGCCGCAGGGCAATGGCGGCCTGTATTCCTGCGCGAAAGATTACACCCGCTTCTGCCGGATGCTTCTCAATGGCGGCACGCTGGAGGGCAAACGCATCCTGAGCCCCGAGGCGGTGAAGATTCTCTCATCGGTGCACACGGGCGATCTGCCCTGCGGCTTCTTCCAGAAGCCCGAGTTTGGCAGCCACGGCAAAAACTACGGCTGGGGCATCGGCACCTGCGTGCTGAAGGAACCGCATGAAGGCCTGGCCACCATGCTTTCTCCCGGCACCTTCGGCCACGGCGGCGCCTGGGGCACGCAGGCCTGGATCGACCCGAAGAAGGAGGTGATCTACGTACTGATCGTGCAACGCGCCAACTTCCCCAACAGCGACGCCAGCCCCGTGCGCGAGGCGTTTCAAAACGCGGCGGCGAAGGCGCTGGGAAAGTGAAGAAGACTCATCACCTCTAAGATGCTGAGTTCAATGGTCAGCTCTCTTCAAACAGTCCTTGCGCATGACGTTTAAAATCCATCGCGTCATGCAGCACACGGGCGATCTCCACTTGGTCGTTCTTCACGCGGAACAGGATGGCATGCCTGCCAGCCAGGCAAACACGACAGTCTGGATGAAGCTCGGGACGACGACGCCAGCGGGCCGGGTCGGCGGCGATGTTCTCAAAGGTCTCCCATAGCATGGCCAGATAACGGGTCTGCCTGCTCAGCATCCCAAGCGCGAATGGTATAGTCATCGATGGCCTCAAGGTCTCCGATGGCTGCGTGGGCCAGACGGAAGATCATGCAGCCTGCCTGCGGCTGCGAAAGTGGTTCATAAAGGCTTCACGATCCATTTCAAGGGAGTCTCCTTGATCCAGTTGGTCAAAGCCCACCGCAGCCTCCTGGCGCAGGATCTCAAGCGCTGTTTCACGCGAATCCATCTGCCGCAGTGCCTCGCGTACAACATCTCCCGCATCCTCATACTTCCCTGTGGCCAGCTTCCTGGCTAGAAGAGCATCCAAAGCCGGTGGTAGGGTGATGGTCATGGTGGCAAAGTTAACATCTGGCTTCCGAGATGCAACCGGGTCCAGAGCCCCCGGCACATGCCCCGCTACCGCCGCTGCAGCGACTTCTCCACCAGCCCCTCGTAGATCTTGCGGCGCTCGTCCAGCCCCAGCCCTTGGTTGCGGTAGTTGAACATCTGGCGGTTGATGTCTTCCCGCTGGGAGGTGCTGAGTCGGGAGAGCTTGGCGACCATCTCAGGGGGCGGGGCTTTGGGGTAGCCGTCGGATGAGAAGCCCTCCTTGTAGTTTACGGCGGCGGATTTGGCCTCGTTCATCTGAGCGGAGCTGATGGCCGGAGCGCTGCCGCCACCCGAACTGCTGCCTGCCTTTGACTTCGCGGGCCGAGGCGGAGGCTTCTGATAACGCACGGAGATGACCTCGCCGCCGGGGATCTGGATTTTGGCGGACCATGTCTGCATCTCCTCGCTGCGACCGCCCACACCGACGAGCTGCCAGCCCTGATAGTTGGGCGTTTTGGAGACGACGTGAGACTCGAAGGTCTTGGTGTCGAGCAGCGTGGCATAGACATCCTGCTGAAACTGCGCGACGCCGGTGAGGATGAGCGAGTCCGAAACACCCAGGGAGCGGGTGAAGGGGGAATTGGTCACGAGGGCGTCAAAGTCCTCCATGTGCACCGCACGCGGGATGGCGCCATCGTCTTCCGCCTGCTGCGCCTGGGGCATGGCCTCTGCGGCGGGCAGCCTGGCGGCGGCGAGGCAGCAACCCAGCATGAGGAGCGGGAGTACCGCACACAGCCGCCGGGGGGCATGCGCGTTTTTCTCCTGGAGCAGACGACTCATGGGGGGAAGTACGGCGGGGACGCGGAGGAACGATCATCCAGGTAGCCGAAAATCTGACACTCCCCCTGACATGGGCTTCGCCGCCAGCGTGGCATGCCTGCCAAAGGCGAAACTTCTCATGCAAGGAATCCGGCGCCCGCTAGTTTAGCAAACACGCCATCAACCGACACCTCCCCATGCCTACACGCCGCCACTTTCTGCACACCGCCCTCGGCTTTGCCGCTCTGCCACAGCTCACGCATGCGGCCTCTCCCGGCGGGGTCAGCCTGGGTTTCAGCCTGTATGGCATGAAGACGCTGACGCTGGCAGACGCGCTCAAAACGTGTGCGGAGATCGGCTACTCCAATGTGGAACTGGCCTTGAATGCCGGCTTTCCCACCGAGCCCAAGGTCTTCACTCCTGAAGCGCGCAAGGAGGCCGTGCAGCAGCTCTCCGCCCTCAAGCTGGAACTGCCCTGCCTCATGGTAAACATCAGCCTCACCGCCGATGACACGGCCCACGCGCTGGCCCTGCAAACCATCCGCGATGCCGCACAGGTCGCGCGCGACATGAATGCCGCCAAGCCTCCCATCATCGAAACTGTCTGCGGTGGCAAGCCGGCGACGTGGGAACAGCAGAAGGCCGGCATGGTGGAGCGGCTGCACTCCTGGGCTGAAGTGGCGGAAAAGGAGAAGGCCACCATCGCCATCAAGGCGCATGTGGGCAGCGCGGTGAACTCCCCCGAACGCCTGCTCTGGCTGCTGGAGCAGGTCAAGTCCCCCGCCATCCAGGTGACGTATGACTACAGCCACTTTGAGCTGCAGGGCATCGACATGGAGGAAAGCATGAAGCTGCTGCTGCCGCGCACCCAGTTCATCCACGTGAAAGACGCGAGCGGAGACGCTGCCAAGTTTCAGTTCCTCCTGCCCGGAGAAGGAAAAACCGACTACGTGAAGTATTTCACCGCCCTCAAGCAGCACGGCTACCACGGCCCCGTGGTGGTGGAGGTTAGCGGGCAGATCTTCAGCAAGCCCGGCTATGATCCGGTGGCCGCGGCGAAGAAATGCCACGTGGCGCTGGCAGGTGCGCTGGCGAAGGTGGTGTAATCCTTGCCCCTTCTTTTTGGATCCGCGCTTTCCTTTGTCAACCTGCCCACTTTTAATTCGACCCCATGACCCGAAGCTCCTTCCTCAAATCCACCGTGGCCGCCAGCGGCCTTGCCAGTGCTGTTCAAACCCTGGCCGCCGCCGATGCTCCAGCCGGTGCCGCACGCGAGTATTTTGAAATCCGCAAATACACCCTGAAAAGCACGGAGAAGCAGGCCGTGCTGGAGGCCTACCTGAAGGACGCCGCCATCCCTGCGCTGAACCGCCTGGGTGTGAAAAACGTGGGCGTGTTTCTGCCAGAAAAACAGGAGGGCTCCCCCGTGATGTATGTGGTGCTGCGCTACAGCTCGCTGGATCAGATGGCAAAAACGGTGGAGCTGCTTTCAGACACCGCGCTGCAGCAGCAGGGCGCGGCCCACCTCAATGCTCCGGCCACGGATGTGGTCTTTGACCGTGTGGAAAGCTGGCTGACGCAGGGCATCTCCGGCATGCCTGCCATGGAGCTGGCCGCCAAGGGCAGTCAGGTGTACCAACTCCGCATCTACGAGAGCCCGACGGAGAAAACGGCGAAGAAGAAGATCGAGATGTTCAACATCGGCGAGCTGGAGATCTTCAAGCGCAGCGGCCTGAACGCCGTCTTCTTTGGCGAGACCATCATCGGCCCGCTCATGCCCAACCTGACCTACATGCTGAGCTTCAGCGATGCCGCCGCCAAGGACAAGGCCTGGGGCACCTTCCGGGTGGACCCAGACTGGACCAAGCTCAAGACCACGCCGGGCTTTACGGACAAGGAGATCGTCTCCCGCATCACCAACATCGTGCTGGTGCCTGCGCCCTATTCGCAGATCTGAAGAGCCGGAAGACCGCTCCCGGCTCTTCGAGTTTTCACGGCTAGGATTTCTTCGCCTTTGCCAGCACGCTTTCCAGCGTTTTGGCAAAGTCTTCGGTGGAAACGCCGCCGACCTGTTTGCCGATTTCTTTTCCGGCAGCATTGAGAAACTCAATGTGCGGAATGCCATTGACGCCGTATTTGCTGGCGACGCCTTCATTGCGAGGATCGTCGATGTCGAGGTAGGCCCAGACGAATTTGTCGTGAAAGGCCTTCACCTCGGCGCTGGGATAGACGTCATGTTTCATGGCCTGGCAGGGCGGACACCAGGCGGCGGAAAAAATCAGCACGACCGGCTTGCCAGATGCTTTCGCGGCGCTCATGGCGCCGGTGCTGCTGTCTTGAAAGGGCGGGCTTCCTTTCGGAAAATCGCTGGCCAGGGCGAGGCTCGTGACGGCGGCGAGAACTAGGAGGATGGTTTTTTTCATGCGTGTTTGGGGGGGTAACAGAGGTACGATTTCTGAGATGTGCCGGCAGCGATTTTTATTCCCAGAATCTGGGTGCTGCGAAAAAATCGCCCGTTGTTTCCAGGAGCCCGCATACCCTTCATGGACACCCGATGGGCATTGACTTGCCATCAGAGCGACCTAAGCGGTGCGCCATGAGCAGCTTCCGACTTCCGGCACTTCTGGCCTGCGCCTCACTGTCACTCGCTTTTTCGCCTCACCCGGCCACGGCCAATGAGGCGTTTTTTTCGAAAGATGGCAGCACGGTGACGATGGGGCTGGGAGGCAGAGGTCGCACCGGACTGGTGCAGGTGGACGTTGCCACCGGAAAGATCACACAGGCCCCGCTACCGGCGGAGCTGAAGGATGAGAGCATCGAAAGCGTCGCCGCGGGCAGCGACGGTGAAACGCTGTTTCTTGCCAAAGAGGGCGTGTGGGTATGGACGCCCGGTGCCGCCACGCCAGTCAGGCGCGTCTGCACCACCGCACCCGTGGTGGGAGCCACGGACCTTTTTGTGGCCACCGCTCCCGGAACGCCGCTGAAGGACTGCCTTTTTGTCTGCGGCAATGAAACGGCTGACGCGACGAGCATGGGGACTTTCTACGGCCGAAAACCAGGCGGCAAGCACGCCTTTCTGCCCATCTTCTGCCGGCGCGTGAGCGATGCCACAGGCGGTGCATTTTCGAGCGACGGCCGTTTGTTTTTCATCACCCAGGGAGATGTGTGGGAGGGCGGCATCGAGATGAATGATGACGCAGGCATGGAGCGGCTGGGAACGCTGGTCGGGGCACGCATCGCCCCGCTGGGCATCCTGAACACAGACGAGGCGAATGGCGGCAGCCTGTGGGTGGAGCATGTGGCCCCCGCAGGAAAGTGGATCTACGCCCAGCTGCGCGGACGCCACATGGCGGCGATCATGCGCCTGCCCATGCCTGCCAGGCCTCTCTATGCCCCGACGTCCGAGGATTCCCCCAGTTTGAAAGATCAGATCGATGCCATGTCCCGGTCGCTGAACCAGACAGAAGTGATCGCCGAGGACATGGAATTTGCCGCGGGCTTTTGCGCCACCGAGGTGCGTGGCAGGCCACGGGTGTTTTATTACGGTGATGCGGATGAAGACAAAGGCCTTGGCATGATGCTGTGGGAAGGCGCAGGCAAGCCACGTCTGATCGGCCATCTGCCCCAGGAATAGCCTTCAGCAGGCGATCAGATCCTTTGCAGAGCGGCCCGCTTATCAGTGCATGCCATGCCGACCGCCGTGGTGACGTCCGCTGCCGGAGTGGCCGCCCCCAGCCACCCCTGATGAAGCACCGCCAAAGCCACCGTGTGAGACACCGCCTGAGGGGTGGCCACCGGGGTGGGAGCTGCCGCCGAAACCGCCCGCCGAAGCTCCGCCATGCCCACCACCAAAGCCACCACCAAAGCCACCGCCGGAGTGATGCGTCGTGCCGCCGCCAAATCCGCCACCAAAGCTCCCGGCACTGCCGCCTGAAGAATGTGCAGCGCCACCGGAATGATGGGAGCTGCCGCCCAACGAAAACGGAGAGCCGGAAAAACCTCCGCCCGGGCGGCTGGTGGAGTGGTGCTGGTGATGGACAGAGGAGCCAGGTGAAGAGTAGCCGTGGCTGGAGTGCTGTGATGGAGCGCCAAAGAATGAAGCAAAGCTCGGCGAGGAGTAAGAGCGGTGTGAATAGCCGGAGGAGGGCCGTGAGGTGTAGCTGTTAAAGCTGCTGTAGGTCATGACCGGCCGCGAGCCGTAGCCGCCGCCATAGTAGCCGGACGGGGACGAATAACCGGAACCGTAGCCATAACCGGAAACGTAAGGGCCGTCGACACAGGAGGAGAGCGAAGCAGCGGCAGTCAGAGAGGCGAGCCAAAGAAGCGATGTGGTTTTCATGTTCCCCACTTCGGACGCATAGGCCCCGGGCTTATTCATTCGATTGTGGCATGCCGTGAGATGACTGCGCAGATGCAACATCACGAAAAACACTTCACCGCACCAGCTCGCCCGCCAGCGCAGTTGCTTCGGCTAGAAACGCCTCTGCCAGCGGTGAGAGGCGCCCTGTCCAGAGCGCGCCAAAGCACAGCATGGGGAAATCATCCAACGCGAGCACCCTCACGCTGGCCGGCAGCTCCATGCGCGGGTGGCGCAGCACCAATCCCGCACCGAAACCCTCCACAACGTAGCGCAGCACGAGATCGAAGCTTCCCACTTCGAGGCTGGGCAGCCATTCAAGACCACGCTGGCGCAAAGCGGACTGGAATGACCGCGACACCACATCTCTGGCCTCAAGGGTCACCAGCGGAAGGTCGATGCGGTCTTTTTCAAATATCTGCGCCGCCTTCGTGATGCCGCTTTTCTCCGGCACCAGCAGCGCCATTGGCAGCCGCAGCAGCTCGCGCGACTCGATGTTGGCGGTGGTTTTTTCCGTGAGCGTGCCAAACCCAATGTCCACCTCCTGCGCGGCCAGCAGGGTCTCGATCTCCTGCTGGCGCCCATGGGTGAGCGTGAAATGAAAGCCCTTCACGCGCCTTCGCATGCGCACGCACAGCTCGGGCAGGTAGTCACGCTGCACGACCTCCGCCGAGGCGATGCGCAGGCGGTTTTCGCCGCCGCCGCGCAGGCGGTCGGCCATTTCGCTGAGGCCGTCGAAAAAGGGTGCGATGAAATCATAGAGCGTCTGCCCCTCCCGTGAAAGCTGGAAGGGCCGCCGCTGGTACAGGGTGACTCCCAGCGCGTCCTCAAGCTGCAGAATCTGCGCACTGATGGCCGGCTGCTGGATGCCATAAGGCATGGCCCGTGCCGCCGCACTCACACCGCCATGGTGTGCCACATAATAAAAAAGTTCGAGGTGATGGACATTCATGCCGCCGACAAGGCTATACCGTTTGCCCATGATGCCACGTGGAAATATTCCTTTCTCGCGGATGCGCGGCTTACGCATCCATGCTCTTTTTTGGGCTTCGCCCCTCGGGCGTCACATTCATTTATGAAACCGCATCTGCTGCTGCTCGTCCTGTGCCTGTCCACGGCTGCCGGGAGCGCCGAAACCAGCGCCGAGCCCAAAATCGGTGATGTGGGTCCGGCCATTGATGTCTCACCGTGGTCGTTCCAGCGGCAGGTGCAGTTCAAGCAAGCCGGAGTGATCATGGTGGAGATCCCGCCGGAAGTCCTGGCTCGTGCGGCCAATGATCTGCACGACATGCGCGTGGTGCGCGACGGCCATCAGCTTCCCTTCATTGCCACCAAGCCTGGCGTGGAACGCGAGATGGAAGTCCCCATCGCGGAAGTGTCCGGCGCACAGGGACCCACATGGTCCGCATGGGAGCTGCAGATGCCGTATCCCAACTTTCCCGCCAGCGAGCTGCTGCTGGAGTCCCCCACGGCTGTATTTGCACGCACGCTCGTGGTCTCAGAGCAGCGTGAGACGGAGCAGGGGCGTTTTGAACGCATCCTGAGCCAGACAAACTGGCAGCGCCAAAGCGGCCAGCCCGCAGGCACTTTTCATCTGGGTCTTTTCTCGGCCCCACGTGCTGGCTCGATCCGTATTGCCACGGACAACGGCAGCAATCCGCGCCTGAAGATCACCTCCGCCCGCGTGGTGTATCCAGTCGTGCAGCTGCTTTTTCGTGTACCGGACACCACGCCAGTGCATCTCTGCTATGGCAACCAGGGCGCCCCCTACACGCGCCATGATCTCCAGTTCTCGCGTTTTGAATATGAGACCGCCTCCCAGGTCGCCGCGACGCTCGGCACCGAGGAGCGGCTGGCCGGTTCTGCCGTCGGCTCACGCCTAGCATCAGGCAGCAGCCCCTGGCTCTGGTCCGCGCTGGCACTGGCCGCAGGCGCACTGCTCTGGCTGGCGGCAAAGAAGCTGCCAAAAAGGAAGGCAGGAGGAGGATGAGAACGGGGGCTTTCCCTTGAAGCCCCTCCTTGCAACCCCCGCCTGCATGCGGACGTTATCCTTGTACCACCAACCATGAGCGAAACGTCTGCCCAGCCCCCCAAGTACACCAACGCCCTCGCCAAGGAGCGCTCTCCCTACCTGCTGCAGCATGCCCACAATCCGGTGAACTGGCTGCCCTGGGGCGAGGAGGCTTTTAAAAAAGCCAAGGCCGAGGACAAGCCCATCTTTCTCTCATCCGGCTACTCCACCTGCCACTGGTGCCATGTGATGGAGCGCGAGTCGTTTGAGAACGAGGAGACGGCCAAAATCATCAACGATCACTTCATCCCCATCAAAGTGGACCGCGAGGAGCGCCCGGACGTGGACCTGACCTACATGACCTATGTGCAGGCGGCGAGTGGGCACGGCGGCTGGCCAATGAATGTCTTCCTCACGCCCGAGCTGAAGCCCTTTTACGGCGGCACCTACTACCCGCCGGAAAATTCGCCGGGCCGCATCGGCTTCAAAAACCTGCTCAATGAGCTGCACAAGGTGTGGACGGAGGACCGCAAGGGCATCGACGAACGTGCCGCGCGCTCCGTGGACAAGCTGCAGGAGCATCTCGACAACGAGAACACCTCGCTGGCGGACATCAATCACGAGACGCTGGTGCAAAAGGCCTACGATGACCTCTCCGGCTCCTTCGATTATCATGAAGGCGGCTTTGGCAGCGCTCCCAAGTTTCCGCGCCCCACCACGCTGAACCTGCTCATGCGCGTGCACCGCATCCTGGCAGAGCGCAAAGACAATGACCGCCAGTCCGAGAGCGTATGGGCCATGGAGATGACGGTGAAAACGCTGCGCGGCATGGCCAATGGCGGCATGCGCGACCACATCGGCGGCGGCTTCCATCGCTACAGCGTGGACGGTTACTGGCACATCCCGCATTACGAAAAGATGCTCTACGACCAGGCGCAGCTGCTCAACGCCTACACCGAGGCCTGGCAGCTCACGCAGAACGCGCTGTTTGAAAACATCGTGCGCAGCACCGTGGACTATGTGAAGCGCGACCTGCGGCACCCGGAGGGTGGCTTCTTCTCCGCCGAAGACGCCGACAGCCTGGCCACCACCGATGCCGAGCACAAAACCGAGGGCGCCTTCTACGTGTGGAAGGCTGCCGAGATCGACGAGGTCCTCGGCAAGGAAGACGGCAACATCTTCCGCTATGCCTATGGCGCGCGCCGCGATGGGAATGCACGTCCAGAGAGCGATCCGCATGGCGAGCTCAAAGGCCTGAACACCCTCTACCGTGCCGTCTCCTTCAAGAAGACCGGGGAGTACTTCAAGAAGTCCCCGGAGGAGGTCAAAGTCATCATCGACCGGAGCATCGCCAAGCTCTATGAGGTCCGCGCCAAACGTCCGCGCCCGCATCTGGACGACAAAGTCATCGCCGCCTGGAACGGGCTCATGATCTCCGGCCTCGCCCGTGCCGGAGCCGCGTTTGCCGATGCGGGAATGATCAAACTGGCCGCCGGTGCCGCGCAGTTCCTGCACGACCAGCTCTGCACCACACCCGGCAAGGAGCTGCACCGCTCCTGGCGCGAAGGCGTGCGCGGTCCGCGCGCCTTTGCCATCGACTACGCCTGTCTCATTCACGGCCTCATTGATCTCTACCAGGCCTCCTTTGATGTGAAGTGGCTGCAATGGGCCGCTGCGCTGCAGACCGAGATGGACACCCACTTCCTCGACACGAAAGACGGCGGCTACTACAGCGTGCACACTGACATGCCAAACAGCGTGCTGCGCATCAAGGAAGATTACGACGGTGCCGAGCCTTCGCCGAACTCGCTGGCGGCGCTCAATCTGGTACGGCTGAGCGCGCTGCTGGCCAAGGATGAGTGGAAGAAGGAGGCGGAGAGGATTTTTGCGCTGTTTGGATCTACGCTGCAAAGCAGTCCGTCATCGGTGCCGGTGATGGCGATTGCTTTTGATCTGCACCACCGTGGCAAGCAGCAGATCGTGCTGGCGGGAGATGCGGGAAGCGCGGCGTTCAAAGAGCTGGCCGCGAACGTGCAGCGGCGGTTTTTGCCGACTGCGGTGATTCTCTGCGCCGATGGCGGGGCCGGGCAGCAGTGGCTCGGCACGCAGAATGAGGTGCTCGCGGGAATGAAGCCGGTGGATGGACAGGCTGCGGCGTATGTGTGCCGGGATTTTACGTGTCAGGCACCGGTGACGACGGCGGAGGGGCTGGAGAGGGTGCTGGGGAGATGATAAAATAATATCTGCTCACTCTTTTTCCTCATTAACCACTGCAAGCATTTGATAAATCTGCTCGCAGAAAGTTAAGATTTCACCATATCGCTGAAGAGTAACCAAAAAACCAGTATTAATCATGTCACTAAGGGCCACTGGCGGCATGAATTTTTGAAGCTCTGGAAAACGGGTTAGAACCAAGGTGCGTAAAGAATTATAGTCGTCTCCAAATGTTTGCGATGGAAATTGGCTGCGTTCTTCTGGAGAGAGCTTCGAAATTGCTTTGGTAAAGCCTAGCGTTTTAGAGATCAACAGTTGTACATCTAGTCCATCAGTATTCATGAGGCTTCTTTTTTGTAATGCTCAATTTCGTTTTCCAATAACCGTTCCAACTTGGTCTCATATCCCGCTATCCTTCGTTCTAATTTGGTCCGTAGCTTTGCTTCAGCAATTGTATCTCCCTCTCCTATTCGGTCCAAGATTCGTCGCTGAGCTTCGATGAGCAAGTTTAATGAATCTAACCGGCTTCTCGTCTCTGCGGCTCTCAACTGAGCAGTCAAAGCCTTGGCAGACTCCTGCTGCGCAATTCGAGAAAGCTCGATTTCCATGCGTTGCTCTTTCAATTCCTGATATTGAAGAACGATGGCGAAAATAACGCCGAGAAACGCCAACCCCGAGAAAAGGGCATTCACCGCACCGAACATGTCTCCGAATGTGCCGGGGTTGGATGACCCCCATGTGATTAAAAATCCGGATAAGGCCCATAATGCAACAATAATTACAATTCCCCAGATAGCCGCTCGTTTGAGCTGTTCTGCTGTAGGATGTTTTGGCTCAGAACTCATCAAATGGACTACAAACAGCTTTGGATCCTTGGCTAGAGGCAAATTCCACTTCGTAGCGCTTTCTTTTCATCATCCCGAGCGCCTATTTGCCACCACGGGGCGTATCGCTACTCTCGCACCCTCATGTCTCGTGCCGCTCCAAAATCCGCCGCCAGGAAGTCTCTCGATGATGTCATTCGCATTCGCGGGGCGCGGCAGAACAATTTGAAGGGGATCGATCTCGATCTGCCGCTGGGGAAGCTGAATGTGATCACGGGGCCGAGCGGCTCGGGGAAGTCATCGCTGGCTTTTGACACGATCTATGCGGAAGGGCAGCGGCGCTATGTGGAGACATTCTCTCCCTACACGAGGCAGTTCTTTGAGCGCATGGACAAGCCGAAGGTGGACGCCATCGAGGGCATCCCGCCGGCCATTGCCATCGAGCAGGTGAACAACATGCGCAGCACGCGCTCGACGGTCGGCACGATCACGGAGATCAATGACTACCTCAAGATGCTCTTCCCGCGTCTGGCGGAGGCGACGTGCCCGTCCTGCCAGCGGCCGGTGAGGCCGGAGTCGCCGGAGAGCATTCTCAACGAGCTGCTGAGCGGGCATACGGGCAAACAGGCGCTGATTCTGTTTCCTGTGCCGGTGCCGAAGAACACGGTGACGGCGGACTTTGCCGCGTTTCTACAGTCGCAGGGTTTTCTGCGCGTGTGGCTGTATGGGAATGTGATTCGTCTGGATGATGAGGACGCTCTCAAAGGCCGTAAGCTGCCCGCTCAGGTGCTGGTGGTGCAGGACCGCATCGTGCTGGAAACGAAGCAACGCGCTCGTGTGAGCGAGGCGCTGGAGGCCGCGCTGCGCTACGGCAAGGGAAAGGTGGCGGTGAGCATCGACGATAAGACGCTGCACTTTTCCACCGACTGGAGTTGCGCGGATTGCGGCATCACGCTTCCTGCGCCGACGCCGGGGCTCTTCAGCTTCAACAGCCCCATCGGCGCGTGTCCCACCTGCCGTGGCTTTGGCCGCACGCTGGGCCTGGACATGCGCAAGGCCATTCCCGATGAGTCGCTGAGCATCAATCAGGGGCTGGTGCGCCCGTTTCAGGGCAGCACGTATGGCGAATCCCAGCTCGATCTGGAGCGTGCGGCACGCAAGCGCGGTGTGGACATCCACAAGCCGTTTGAGGATTACTCAGCGGAAGACCGCAAGTGGCTCATCGAAGGCACACGGGATGATCCCGAGGAGGCCTACAACCGTGGCGAGTGGTACGGCGTGCGCGGGTTTTTCAAATGGCAGGAGTCACGCAGCTACAAGATGCATGTGCGCGTCTTCCTCAGCCGCTACCGCGCCTACACGGAGTGTGGCGACTGCGGCGGCGGGCGCTTGAAAAAGGAGGCGTACAATTTCCGCATCGGCACGCACACCATCGCCGACCTCTCGCGCCTGCCGGTAAGCGAGCTGCATCCACTGGCGCTGTCTTGGCCGATCAAGGAGAGCGACCACGTGGCCACCATGTTGCGCGGAGAGATCGTCAGCCGTCTCAGCTACATGGACCGCGCGGGCCTGGGCTACCTGAATCTGGACCGCCAGACGCGCACATTGAGCGGCGGCGAACTGCAGCGCGTAAACCTGACGACCTGTCTGGGGGCCTCGCTGGTAAACACGCTCTTCGTTTTGGACGAGCCCAGCATCGGCCTGCATCCGCGCGACATCGGCCGCCTCATCGGCGTGATGGAGGGCCTGCGTGATAAGGGCAACACCCTGCTCGTCGTGGAGCACGAAGAAGCAGTGATGCGCAGCGCCGACAACCTCATCGACATCGGCCCCGGCCGTGGCGAAAAAGGCGGCGAGCTGGTGTACAGCGGCCCGCTGGAGAAGCTGGGTGCAAAGGTGAAGTCGCTCACCGGGGATTACTTGTTTGGAAGAAAGAGCGTGCCGGTGCCGGAGAAGCGGCGCACGATTTCAAAGCCCTCTGCGCAACCAGCAGATGAAGTTCCCGCCAAAAACAAGGGTGGTCGCAAAGGAGTGGCTGCAAACCCAAAGCCTGGAACTCTCTCCATCCACGGCGCGCGGCAGAACAATCTCAAGAAGCTGGATGTGGACATCCCGCTGGGAGTTTTCTGCTGCATCACGGGTGTGAGCGGATCAGGCAAATCCACGCTGGTGCATGAGGTGCTGTACCGAAACCTGCAGCGCCTGCGTGGCGAGGTATGCGAGGAGGAGCCGGGGCAGGTCAGCAAGATCTCAGGTCACGAAAAGCTGCATCAGGTGGTGATGGTGGACCAGTCGCCGCTGGCACGCACGCCGCGCTCCACACCTGCGGTGTTTTTGGGCGCGTTTGATCACATCCGAACGCTTTTCAGCGAAACGGAAGATGCCAAGGCGCAGGGCATCATGCCCGGCTTCTTCAGCTTCAACTCCGGCGAGGGGCGCTGCGAGCGCTGCGCGGGCAATGGCTTTGAAAAGATCGAGATGCAGTTCCTCAGCGACCTGTATGTGACCTGCCCCGAGTGCGAGGGGCGGCGCTACCAGCCGCATGCACTCAAGATCCTGCTGCATGGCCGCAGCATTCACGACGTGCTGGGCATGACGGCAGAGGCCGCCGTGGAGTGGTTTGGCAGCCCGCTCTTTGAGTCTTCCAAGAAAGCAACGCAGATCGTCACGCAGCTGCGCCTGCTCAATGAGGCCGGCCTCGGTTATCTGAAGCTTGGCCAGCCATTGAACACGCTCTCTGGTGGTGAAGCGCAGCGCCTCAAGCTCATCGGGCACCTCATTGAAAACCCCGCAGGTACTTCTGCGGGCAGTCTGCTGCTGCTGGACGAGCCCACCACGGGCCTGCACTTTGACGACATCGCGCTGCTGGTGAAGCTGATGCAGCGCCTCGTGGACGAAGGCCACAGCCTGCTCGTCATCGAGCACAACCTGGAGGTGATCAAATGCGCCGACTGGGTCATCGATCTCGGGCCGGATGGCGGCGAGGCGGGCGGCACGCTCGTCGTCGCGGGTACGCCGGAAGAGGTGGCGGAATGCAGTGCGTCACATACCGGCACATATCTCAAGCAGGTGCTTGGCTCCGGGTCTGTCGTTCGGGAAACACCCCGTGCGAGCATTCCACAGCGGGCTCAAACACGGACAACGAACACCATCAGCATTCGCGGAGCCCGCGAGCACAATCTGAAAAACATCTCGGTGGATATTCCGCGTGATGAATTTGTGGTGGTCACGGGGCTGAGCGGGTCGGGCAAGTCCTCACTGGCGTTTGACCTCATCTTTGCCGAGGGGCAGCGGCGCTTTCTGGACAGCATGTCCGTCTATGCGCGCACGTTTGTGGAGCAGATGGAAAAGCCGGAGGTGGACCTCATCACGGGCGTGCCGCCAACGGTGGCCATCGAGCAGCGCATCTCGCGCGGCGGTGGCAAGTCCACCGTGGCCACCGTCACGGAGGTGTATCATTTCCTGCGCCTGCTCTTTTCCAAGCTGGGCACGCAGTACTGTCCCGCCTGCAGCGTGCCGGTGAAGAAGCAGAGCGTGCAGGCCATTCTGAAAACGGTGCAGCAGCACCTGCGCAGCGGTGGCGGCCACCTGATGGCGCCGCTGATCAAGGCGCGCAAAGGCTTCCACACTGACGTGGCCGAAAACGCGGCCAAGCACGGCATCGAGACGCTGCTGGTGGATGGTGAGTTCCGCGACACGATGGGCTTCAAGAAGCTCGAGCGCTTCAAAGAGCACACGATCGACGCGGTCATCTCCCTTTTTTCCAAAGAGGACGATGCCGACCAGCTCCGCACCCACATCGAGGCCGCGCTCAAAATGGGCAAGGGCACCATCAAGCTGCGCATCAATGACAAGACCACGCACGTGCTCAGCACGGAGATGAGCTGCCCCTCCTGCGGCCTGTCCTTTGAAGAGCTGGACCCGCGCCTCTTCAGCTTCAACAGCCCGCACGGCTGGTGCAAAGACTGCCGCGGCTTTGGCGTCACCGGGCACAGGAGCGACCACAGCGACCGTGCGCCAGATGTCTCCGTGCTGGAGGCGGAGCTGGAAGAGGAGCGCCGCTTTGCCAGCGCAGATGACGAGCAGGAAAAACCACGCGAGATCTGCCCGAGCTGCCAGGGCAGCCGCATCAATGAGATCGGCCGCGCCGTGCAGCTTCAGGGCACGCGCATTCAGCAGTTCGCCGGACTCACGGCGGGAGACGCGGGCAGGCTGCTGGCCAAATTAAAATTTGAAGGCACCGAGGCCATCATCGCGCGGGATATTGTGAAGGAGATCGCGCAGCGCCTGCAGTTCATGCAGGAGGTCGGTCTTGGCTATCTGCAGCTCAACCGCAGCGCCGACACGCTCAGCGGCGGCGAGGCGCAGCGCATCCGCCTTTCCGCGCAGCTCGGCAGCAATCTGCGCGGTGTCTTGTACGTGCTGGATGAGCCCACCATCGGCCTGCATCCGCGTGACAACGAGAGGCTGCTCGACACGCTGAGCGCGCTGCGGGACAAGGGCAACTCCCTGCTCGTGGTGGAGCACGACGACGAGACGATGAAGCGTGCGGACACCATCCTCGATCTCGGGCCTGGCGCGGGCAAGTTCGGCGGGCAGATCGTGGCACAGGGCACACTGCCGCAAATTTTGAAGAACAAGCACAGCGTCACCGGCGCCAGCCTGCGCACCCCCATGCAGCATCCGGTCCATGGCAAGCGCCGCCCCCTGCCTGCGGCCAAGTCCAAGGACGGCTGGCTGCACCTGACCGGCGCCACGGTGAACAATCTGAAGGACGTGGATGTGTCCTTCCCGCTGGGCCGCCTGACCGTGCTCACGGGCGTCAGCGGCAGCGGCAAGAGCTCGCTGATGCATGGCGCTCTCTCACCTGCGGTGCGTGAGAAGATCAGCAAGACCAAGCAGAAGTTCACGAAGACCTGGAAGAGCCTCACTGGCTGCGAAAACCTGCAGACCGTGCATGAGGTGGATCAGTCCCCCATCGGCAAGACCAGCCGCTCCTGCCCCGCCACCTACGTGGGTGTGCTGGATGACATCCGTGCGCTCTTCGCCCAGGTGCCGCTGGCGCGTACGCGTGGCTACACGGCCAGCCGTTTCTCCTTCAATACTGAAGGCGGTCGCTGCGAGACCTGCGGCGGCAATGGCGAGATCAAAGTGGAGATGGCATTCCTGCCCACCACCCGCGTGCACTGCGAGACCTGCAACGGCCAGCGTTTCAACGCCTCCACGCTGGAGATCGAGTACAACGGCAAAAACATCGGCGATGTGCTGCGCATGAGCATCACCGAAGCGGCGGAGTTCTTCGCTTCCGTGCAGAAGATCGCACGCCCGCTCAAGCTGCTGGCGGACACCGGCCTGGGCTACCTCCAGCTAGGCCAGCCCAGCCCCACGCTCAGCGGCGGCGAGGCGCAGCGCATCAAGCTGGTGACCGAACTGCGCAGCGGAGACGGCCGCACAGCCAAGGAGCGGCTGAAGGGCATCACCGTGGCCGGAAAACGCAATCTGTATCTCATCGAAGAGCCCACCATCGGACTGCACATGCAGGACGTGGCACGCCTCATCGACGTGCTGCATCGCCTCGTGAATGAAGGCCACACCGTCATCGTCATCGAGCACCACCCCGACGTCTATGCCGAGGCCGACTACCTCATCGACATCGGCCCCGAAGCCGGGCCCGAAGGCGGAAAGCTCGTGGCAGCGGGCACGCCGGAGCAGGTGAAGAAGTGCAAGGCGAGCCAGACGGCGCGGTTTTTGTGATTTGTGCTGGCTGACTCTAAATTGAGATCACATCTTTGGCTCGATCAGAGGTAAAGAAGTGTATCTTTGTGCTTTTGGGAACCTTGTGCTTTCTCAAGATTTCCTTCACGATTTTGAGACTCTTTTCGCCATCAAAAATCATGAAATCCATGTAGCAGTTTTCGAACCCCGTGGCGCCGCCAATTGAGATGCCGCTGGCCGCCGTTTCGAAGGCTTCAATGATCTCATCTTCGATCTTGCCCCGACCATCGACTTCAGACCCCTTGGGGAAGAAGCTGGTTTGAACCGCGACAAAAACATAGTCCACCCCGATGCCAGATAGCGGATGTTCGCACGGGCCATGTGCCTCGAAGTAGCCCCGTAGAAGTCGAAAGCAACGTGACGATCCAGCTACGGTATCGCTGCGGAGCCATTCCGTTTCCTGCTCTTTCAGGTGATAGCTTGAATAGGTTTCTGTTGGAGGGCATTTTTTCCACCCATGCTCCTTTTGGACTTGGTCAATCATTTCAGGGAGCTCCGCAATGGGGATCGACTGTTTGAGCTGATCTTCGCTGAACTTAATCTCACCTATCCAGTTTTGAGTTCCGTGCTCTCCCAGTAGCTCGTCTAGCATCAGAAATAAAGCCTGCAAACGTGTGTGTTCCTCAAGCCGATGCATGGTTGGATGCCAGACAGCGATGTCTATTGCCTCGTCTTGAACATCGACGTAAGGAAAGACCCAGAATTCTTCAGGCTGGAAATTTTCTTTTTCATCCAACCGCAAAGTGAATCCTTTGGGCTCATCCGAAGCTTGGCGAGAGGCATAAAACGTCCATCCCTCAAGCCGGGGCGCTTGTTGCTGCCAGTATTCTGCAACGAACTGTTTGAAGATAATTCCCTCTCCTGAAAGCGTGAAAGAATGCCCCTGATTGTTTTCGCCAGGCCCAAACACCCATGCCATGCCGGTAAGCCAGCGATCGACGGCAGCGGAAACCTCGGACTGCAGGTCTGAACATCTTTTGTTTTCGATCGTTTTGTAGAAGCGGTCTGCGTTTTCCGCATACCAATTCCAAAACTCTGTGACCCGTTGTTTGAGCGTTGGGTTGGTATTCGTTGCTTTTTTGAAGGGCCACATGGCGCGGATCTTGCCGACAGGGTATCCTGTTCGCAAGAGCGATGGTTAAGTCTTTCAGCAGCTTGCATTCCCCCCGCTCCCACCTTTGATGCGGCCTAACTTTGAACTGAACGACACATCATCATGGGCGCACAATGGAAACAGAAATGGCGGGAAATGGCCGCGGACCAAAAGGGCAAGATCACGGGCAAGCTGGTGCGTGAAATCCAGGTGGCGGCCAAGCTCGGTGGCCCGCACCCGGAATACAACGCCCGTCTGGCCGCTGCGGTGGCGAATGCCAAGAAGCAGAGCGTGACGCGCGACACCATCGAGCGCGCCATCGCCAAAGGCTCGGGCACCGGGCCGGATGCCGTGCAGTATGAGACGACGGTTTATGAAGGATTCACCCCGCACCGCGTGCCGGTGGTGGTGGAATGCCTGACGGACAACAACAACCGCACCTCCTCGGAAATCCGCGTGCTCTTCCGTGCCGGCAGCATGGGCAAGGTGCTGTGGATGTTTGACCATGTGGGCATGGTCGAGGCGCATCACGCAGACAAGACGCTGGACATCGAGGTGGCCGCGCTGGAGGCCGAAGCGGAAAACGTGGAGCCGATGGAAGTCGAAGACGAGGAAGCCGCAGGCCACATCGGCGCACGTTTCTTCACCCAGACGACGACGCTGGATGCCGTGACGAAGGCCCTCAAAGCCGCTGGCTGGCAGGTGACCACCTCCGAAATGAGCTACGTGCCCAAGGAGTACCCCGAAGTGACCGACGCGCAGCGCGAGGAGATCACAAACTTCCTGCAGGCGCTGGACGGGCATGATGATGTGCACCGGGTTTACGCCGCGCTGAAATGATAACTCTCGAATGCCAGAGCCCGAGGGAGGCATGGGGGCGGCACCGTCTCCTCCAGCGCGCCTTTCGGGCTTCGTCATTCTGCATTCTGCCCGCCGCACTCCTGCTCTGCGGCTGCGGAAAGAAAAAAACCTCGCTCGTCCCCAAGGCAGAAACCCCCGTCGTTGTGCAGCCCACGCTGCTCACCGAGGCAGAAAATCTGGGACTTGCGGGCCGGGTGGTCAGCGATGTGGAGTTTTGCATCAGCAGCGTGCAGTTCAAGAAGCACGCGCAGGCACTGCAGGCTTCGCGATGGTGGGGCCAGGCAATGGCGTTTCTGGAGGACAAAGCGCCCGCGGCTGACAAGACAGACGTCGTGACGGTGGACGAGGCCTTTCTCGCTTTCGGGAAAGACAGTGTGCAGAGCCTGGTGCTGCTGAGACAGCTCAATGATCTTTACAACGAGACAGCCTACCGCGGCATGATGAGCGGCGGCGCACTGGCGGGACTGGGCACAAGCTTTGATGCGAAGAAGCTGATGGAGGCCGCGCTGCGTGACCCTGCGGTGCTGGAGGCGCTCATCCTGCTGCTGGAACGGTTTGAAATGCCGCCGGTCATGATCGGCGTGGCATCGCCCGAGCCAGCGCTGGTGCTGCGAAAAATGAGCGAGACACTGCGGCTGGCGGAATGGCTGGGCAATGCACCGCAGTCACGCATCGTGACAGCCCAGGGGGAAAAGATCACGGTGAACGAGGTTGCCATGGACCAGGTGCTGACGGCGGACAGGCGGCGCGACTGGGTGGACCTGCTGGTCAAAGCTGTGCCGGGGATCACCCCGGAGACCAAGGACAGGATCTCTCGCGGCCTGGAAGTCCTGGCACGCAAAAAATGGGTGCTGGCTCTGGGCATGGGCAGTCAATGTGCGTATGTGGCCGTGGGCAGGTCGAAGGATCAGATCCGGCTGGCCAGCTCTGTGGAGGAGTCACTGCTGGCACGGCCTGAAATGCGGCCGCTGGACGCTCATGCGCGCAAAGGTCTGGGATTGATCGCATGCTGGGATGGCAAGTTCTGGGATGCACTGCAGTCAGACCATCCGTTCCAGCCGATTGTGCGTGGAGTGCTGACAGGCCTGCAGGCGGAAAAAACATTCGCAGGTGTGGCGCGCGCCCTGGAGCCGCAGGTGGTCGAGCTGGCTGCTGCTGAGCGCGCGTACTACCGGAGCGAGCATGCCAACGGTGCGCTGGTGGCATGGTGGCAGGGCGGGCTGCAGCTGGAAATGGCCGGTGGGTGTTCCACTGCCGGAGCCGCAGATCTGGCAAAGGCATCGCAGTTCTCGGCTTTGCTGGACGAGCCTGATCTGGTCTTCGGCATGAGCGGTCAGGGGTCCGGCACAGGTACAGGGAGAGCCTACTTTGAAACGTGGATGCGCACCCTGCATGCGACGGCCCATGAGCTGATCAAAGCGGGGGTGGGCGGCGAGAAGTCAGCAGAACTGTACAAGCTGGCAGAGCATGCCGTGCTGCCGGGCATCGTGGAGCTTTATGACGGCACAAAAACCATCTGGCAGAAGGCGCTGAGCGGAGACGGCGCCTTCATCGTGGATGTGGGAGGAAAAATGCCGCTGCTGCCAGGCCTGCCGCCAGGCGGGGAGTCCGTGCCTCTGCCACGCTTTGCCAGCGTGCATCAGATCAAAAACCGGGCGCTGATCGGTGTGTCATGGGCCAACATGGAGGCAGCCCTGCAAAAGCTGCTGAAAAACGTGCCTTCACCGCAGCCGGTTGAGCTGCCGCGGGTGGTGGTGAAGCGCAGCGGAGACCTGACGAGCTACAGCTATGAACTGCCGTTTGATTCGAGAGAGCTGGCACCCTGTGCCTCGCTGAATGACCAGGTCTTCATGCTCGGCACATCGCGTGTGCAGCAGAGCCATCTGGCGGAAGTCCTCAGGCGACCCGGCCCAGGCCCGGCCACAGGGATGCGGGCCAAGGCAAGCATCTCCAAACTGCGTGAGTTTCTCAAGGCCTTTGCGAACGCGCGGGCCCAGAACGGTGGCGCAGGAGATCTGAAGGCAATGCTCAAATGGCTGGAACCGCTGGAGACGATGGACCTGCGTCTCTGGAGCGAGGAAGGGATGAGCCGAGGGCGCCTCTCATGGCAGATGCACGATGTGCTGAGCTATGACTGATGCAGGCCCCCGGACTCACGCCAGTCACTCATGCAGGCCACGGCCCGTCTGCCTTGGTTTTTCCCTTGCTGTTTGGCAAAGGGCAAAGCTCATGCTCGTGAGCGATCGCAGTGAAGAAAGGGTGCCGCCATTTGTCACTTGGTGGACGATGACACAGGCGTGGGCTCGGCCTGAGCACGCCAGGTGAGCAGGCCTTTTTCATTCATCAGATAAAGGACGGGAACAGACTTGCCCTGCGGGCCATCCGGCAGAAGACGGCCCTCAGCGTCAAAATTGGCAATCCGGGAATCAGCATAACGAATCCAGCCCTGAAGTGCACCAGAAGCGGGATCGTAGCGATAGACATCACGCCATTGCTTCGGTGTCGTGAGACGCGGACTGACATAGGCAGGAGCGGTGGAACGCTCGAGGACATCCGGAAAGATCACCTGGCTGAGGAGGGTGAGGTTCAGGCCCCGCAGCATGTAGCGCTCTCCGAGCGAAAGCTTTTCCGGCGGGGACATCGTGTCGATCTGGCCGGAAGCCTGCTCGACAAGCACCCCCTGCAGAATGAGGCGGTGCAGTTCGGCGCGGACGTCGGCAATGGCCGTTGATTTGGGCGAAGCAGCGGCCAGGGCATCGAGCTCACGCTGAGAGCCGAGGTAGAGAAGATGAAAACTGGCGATGGCGTTGAGCACTTTCTCAATGGTGTCACGCACGCTGAGCTCTGATTTTTCCGTGACCTTCTTTTTCAAGGCTCCGCTGATGGCCTCGCCCAGCTTGGACCTCAGCTTGGCGGCCTGCTCTTTGCGCTGGGCATTGTTTTCGACTGCAGCGTGGGCTTCCAGCAGGGGCTTGAGCACAAGATAGTGCTGCTGCAGTCCGGCCCGCTCTTCAGGCGTGAGGATTTGATCGAGCAGCCGACTGCGGAGATTGGTGTCCTTCATGCTGAAGGCCAGCAGAACCTTCACCCAGCGCAGGTCCGTATCCGCAGCCGGAAGGCCATAGTCCGGGTTGTGCGTTTGGTAGTGGATCTCAGAGACACGGCCCTTCTCGTCATAGAAATGCATTTCGTTGGGCAGCATGTAAAAGCTGATGATGGCCGGGGTGCTGGCACTGGAGCCGTTGTCTGCAAAAACACCGATGTCGATCCGATGGCTGCGGAGGCCGGTGGCGGTCATGACGGGCGGCGCCCAGCGGATGCGGAGACGCATGACATCACCACCGGGCTGGGACTCGATGCGGACAAAGCGTGTGTCTCCCTGAAGCACGGCGCCGCGCATTTGGAGCGGCGCTTTGACGAGGTTCATCGTTTTCTCAAAGCCCACGAGCATGACGTGCTCGTCTTCATTCCCACGCAGGATGCGCGCGATGGAGACAGGGGTGTCCGAAAGCTGCCACGGGTGCGGGCTGGCAAGCTCGAAGAAATTTTTGCCGGGTTCGATCTTGGACTCTTCGATCACACGCAGCAGCACCAGCGGCGGGATCTTGGCCGGCGTCATGTCATGGGCGGTGCGCACCATTTTTTCCTCATCGATCTGCGCACCATCAAAGACAGGCGGGTGCGCTTTGCCGGTGAAGTAGTCCTCGGCCGTCTGCACCATCCTGTTTGAACGGCGGAAGATGGCCTGCAGCGTGGGTGCGAGCAGACGTTTTTCGATGAGCAGCTTCTGCGTTTCCGGAGGAAAGGCGGCGGTGGTGGACAGCAGGGCCTTCAGGAAAGGCTGGTCGGTGAATGAAGACCCCTGGGAGATGAGGAGACAGGGGCTGTTCAGCGGCAGGAGATCGCCATAGCCGCCACCGTCAGCACCATTTCCCCCGATGTCATAGTCCTGATGCTCCGGGTAGATGAAGAGGTTGTTGGAAAGGTACTGCTGGGCCAGGAAGCGGTTGCCGCCAGGGTCCATCATGTAGATGCGCGGCAGGCAGCCGAGCTGCGTGGCGGCAGATGCCATGGAGCAGTTTCCCAGCGTGGGCTGGGGCCGCACCTGAGTGGCGGCACCTTTTTCGTTTCCCTTGAAGACCTGAAGCTGAGGGTACTCCGCCGTGTTCAGCGGCGAATGCTGGCCGTCACGGTTTTCATACATGATGGCCTGCAGACCTGCTGCGGTACCGTTCGCAAACCAGTCATTGAGCAGCACGGCGACACTGTCCGTGCGCGTGGTCACCGGCTGTGCGGCGACGTCCGCCAGCCCAAGCGTTAAAAACGCCAGGAGGCTCAGGCAGGCCGTGGGTGGGGTCAGCACGCAGCTATACTCATGGCTGAGCCGCCATTGGCAAAAAGAATATGCGCCGGCGCACAGGGTTTAACCCTCGGCCGACGCCAGTGGGAAGCGCAGCTTGATTTCGGTGCCCTGGTCGGGGTTGCCCCTGACGAAGAGCTGCCCCCGCATTTGATCTGCGAACACAGCAAGGATCTTGAGCCCGAGACCGCTGCCCTCTCCGGGGTGAAACCCGGCGGGCAGGCCCACGCCGTCGTCACCGATGACAAGCTCCCCCGCGCCCTGGCTGTAGCTCAGCACCGCCGTGACCCGCCCCTGCCGGCCATGCGGATAGGCGTGCTCAAAGCAGTTTGAGAGCGCCTCATTGAGCGTGAGTGCCAGCGGCATCAGCCACTCCTGCTGAATGGGCCCTTCCTGCACCTCCAGGTGCACCTGAATCTGATCCGGCTTCACCTCGTAGCATTCACGCAGGTGGGCGACGAGATCGTGCGAGAAATCGCTGAAGGTGTCCCCCTTCCCCAGCGCGACCTGATACAGGTGCTGATGCAGCGCCGCGATGGCACGCACGCGGTTCTGGCTGGAGCGCAGGGCATTGCGGGCATCCTGATCACTCACCCCGTTGATCTGCATGTTCAGCAGGCTGGAGATGATCTGGAGATGGTTTTTGATGCGATGATGGGTCTCGGTGAGCAGAAGCTTCTCGCGCTCAAGATCGACCACCGGCCAGCGCTGGCGCGCGGGAGACACCACCTGGAAGGCCAGCGGGACAGCCGCCTTGAGCATCGCCGCAGGCACTGAGGGCACCGCAGGTGTTTCAGTGGCTTCCGCTTCATGCGAGGAGAGCTCAAAACCACCATCTGCAAGGATGCGTGCGCCGATTTTTGCTTCACCGCACCGGCCGTTGCCGCCGAATATCGGACGCGGCATCACGCTGTGCGGACGCGAGGCCTGCTCGGCAAGATCCGCAAAGAAACCGGTGGCGTCCGAAGGCCGGAAAAACTGATGTAGCGGCCGGCCGATCGCAGCAGCAGACTCAAGGCCGAAAAGCTTTTGCGCATGCTCCGACCAGGTGCGCACACGGCCATTGGCATCCGTGGTGAGCAGCACGACGCTCGCCGGCCTTCGGCTGGCGGCAGGTGCCTGGGTGAAAGCTGCCGCAGGAGCCCTCAGCGCTGGGTGGGCTGCAGCCGCAGGCTCGGAGACATCCTGGAGGTAATGAATGGTGCAGTGTGCTTCACCCTGCAGATCAGGAACAGAGGCCAGGTGCAGGATCGCGCGCGAGAAACTGCCATCCACGCGCTTGATGCGGACTCCGAGAGCCTCGGCCTGGCGGCCGCTGCTTTGCAGCGAGCGCAGCGCATCACGCCTTGCGGCAGCGCTCTCAGGATCCAGCCAGGCATCCAGCGGGTAGCGGCGGAGCTCCGACTTCGCCTGTCCCAGCAGCTCTTCGGCATGCTCGTTGACTTCAAAGATGACTCCGGCCTTGTCGGTCATGACAATGGCAACGGGGCTGCCCTGCATGAGCGTGCGGAGCTTGGCCTCCATGCTGCGCAGCTGCTCCTCATGCCTCGTGTGCTCAGTCGCGTCCTGAATGCTGACCAGCAGCCCGCCGCCGGGCAGCGCGATGGGATGAAACTCCAGCTCCTTGAGCAGACCATCCGCCGTGGCCAGCGACACCGTGCGTGTCAGCTGACGCCGCCAGACGCTCTCACGCCAGGCCAGCACGACCTGCGCACGATGCTCCTCGGTAGGGCAGGCATGCGCCAGCCAGCTCTCGACGGTTTGGTCGGCTTCGAGCGGTCGCCCCAGCAGCTTGGCCAGACCTTCGTTTTGAAACACCGGAACACCGCGCTCATCCAGAACAAAGACCCCGCAGGGGATGCCTTCGAGATAGCTGCGCAGCCTCGCTTCGCGCCTGCCAAAGGCCTGCTGCGCCTCGGCGAGAGTGCGCAGCTCCTGCTTTGCGCGTGAGAGCTCATTCTCCAGGCGCTGGCGCACGCCGTCGTCCACCGGGGGCGTGGCCACCACAGCTGGCGGGGCAACGGCTGCAGGTGCCAGAACTGCGGGCGGAGGCGGAGGTGGCATGCCCTCCATCGCCGTCTGGGGCGAGAAGCCCATAAGCATGTACTGCCGGGAAGACTCATCTTCACCTTTGTGTGCCAGTGCGGACACCAGCCACCTCGAGGGCGCCGCAGAATAGGGAGAGGCGTCCGGGTGGGTGACGATGCAGCCCGGCGAAACATTCTGCGCCATGCTCACACGCGTGAGCGCATCCAGTGTCTGCTGGCGCAGCGCGCTGTAGTCACGGCCTTCGGCAAAGACTTCCCAGAAGCAAGTCACGCCCTCCTGGATGCCTTTGTCCAGGGTCAGATGCGCCGCAGCGACATTCGCACGCATGATGACCCCCTCCACATTCAGCACCAGCATCGGGATGGAGCAGTCCAGCGGATCAGGCGTCTTGGCCTGCAGCACGGAGTTTTCCTGCTCCTCAGTTGAAGCCGTTGGTTTGGCAGTCTCTGCGTCCGAAGACTGCGGAGAAGTGAATTTCTCACACGTCACCATCAGGCCGCCCACGGCAGCATCACGCTTTTTGCGCCAGGGCCGCACTTCCCAGCGATAGACCAGATGACGGCCGTCTGGGCCGTTGAGAGAATCATGCTCGCTGCGCACGATGTGTCCCTGCAGCGCACGCTCGTACACCTGCCTCCAGCCCGGATGCAGGCCAGGAAAAATTTCATACTGACTCTTGCCGACGAGCGGCTGCACCTGCTGAAGCCCGAACTCGCTGATCCACTGACGGTTGGCGAGCATGTAGCGCATTCCACGGTCAAACATGGCCATCGCAACCGGCGCATTTTCCACCAAGACGCCCAGCACCAGCTCCATGTCCTCTGACTCATGCCTGGGAGCATCTGGGTTCACAGGTGCACTCGTGCGCTGATCTCCCACCTCCTCACGCCCTTTCTCCAGAGGCGCTGTCTGCGCCTTGGGATGAATGACGTTTCTGAGGACCGAGGAGGACATGTCGTGGATAGTTGAGAAAATTTGAAATTTAGGTTCTCTCAAGTTATCAGCAAGGCGAAAATACGGAGATTTGCGTCTCAGTTCAGCAATTAATGACCCGAGACGTAAATTTCAACACCCCTCATGCGAAATCATTCCCGGTGATAGGGCTCCCCCCGAATGATCGTGTATGCACGGTAGATCTGCTCCATCAGCATCACCCAGGCGATGTCATGCTGCATGGTGAGCGTGGAAAGCGACCAGCACACTCTGGATCTGGCACGGAACTGGGGCGAGTGCCCATCCGCACCGCCGATCACCAGACAGACACGTTTGCGGCCAGAAACCTCTTCATTCTCAATCCACTTTGCCATTTCCAGGCTTCGCAACTGACGCCCGCGCTCATCCAGCAGGATGCAAAGATCACTCCCGCATGCGGCCTCGATCTGTTTTTCCACCTTCTCCTGAGGAGCTTCCTTGATGATCACATGCTCGAAATGGCTGTAGTGCTGAAGCCTCTTCCAGTAGAGATCGACAGCCTCTTTCACCCAGGAGTGCCCAGGCTTTCCAACCGTGATGATGCGCCATTGCATGACTCCAAATGCGCACATCTCATTAAGATATACAAGGCTAGCATGATATTATTGTCATTTTAATAAAGATAGATTTTGTTGCGTACCCTTGCCGTCCTTGTTGTTGCATAATTTAAAAAGATCGTTAAAATGAGAATGTCACTTCAAAAAATTAACCGTTAGCCAAGCCTATGTCTCAAGCATCTCATACTTCGGTTCATCTCGTCGCAACCAGTCTTGTGACGGTCATGCTGGCTTCTTGTGCCGTTCCTCCGCGTGAGGCTTGGCAGGCGATTCAGACTCGTGGGCTCATCACCTACTACATGGGCAAGGAAAGCCGTCCTCTGGGATCTTCCTCCGGCTCGCCAGCCTTGGCTCAGAGCACGACTCCCGTTCAGACTCCAGCTCCGGTCGTGGGGCCAGACCGCCCCGCCACGCCTCCTCCTGCGATGCTGAATGCATCCACGATGCCTGTCGCGCAGGCCGTGCCGGATCTTCCTGGCTATGTCCGCACTCCTTTCACCAATCCGCCTCGTCTGGTAGACGTCCGCGGCATGTCTGCGGGCTCCAAGGTGGTCTGCCCTTACACACAGCGTCCTTTCCTGGTTCCTGGCAGCGTGACGGTGGCGCCCACCAATGTTGCCACCACCCGTCCAAAGGCTCCCGCAGCCCCTGAACGCCCCCGCACCACACCTCCTGTGACCGCCAACAGCAATGTGGCTGCCATGACCACGCCCGCCCCGAGCGCTCCGACGGTGGCTCCCACAGCTCCCGCCCCAGCTGCCGACCTTCCTTACGGAACGTCCATCCCCGGCCGCCCTGGTTTCGTGAACAGCCCGTTCGCCGCCAAGCATCAGCTGGTGGACGTCACCGGCCTGCCTGTGGGCATGGAAGTCAAATGCCCTTACACCGGCAAGCTCTTCCGCGTGCCACCACAGTAAGCACTTCGGCAGCCAGCAACGTCAGCCCCTCTTTGCCCCGTTGTGGAGAAATCCATGACGGGGCTTTTCATTTTCATCTTCAACGGCTCCGTTGATTTGCCTTCACGCCACAACATGCGATGATAAAAGCTTAATGGATCTACCCTCAGGCCTGCTGACTCTCCCCGGCCGCACCTTTCTACATTTTCTGGTCTATCTTGGACAGCTCGCCGACCTGATGCGCGAGCTGTCTATTGCTGTTCGTTCAAGGGTGTGGCGCCTCAGGCTCGTGGCACAGCAGATCGTAGCCATCGGCTACGGCTCACAGGCGGTGGTGATTGTGACGGGTGCCTTCACGGGCGCTGTGTTCACCTTCCAAAGCTACGCCAAATTCAAGGACTTCGGCTTTGAGACCACCGTGGGCGCGGTGGTTTCCGTGGCTCTGTGCCGGGAGCTGGGTCCGGTGCTGGCAGGGCTGATGGTGGCAGGCCGTGTGGGTGCTGCGATGGCCGCTGACATCGGCACCATGAAAGTGACTGAGCAGGTGGACGCCCTGCGCGTCATGGGTGTGCATCCGGTGGATTTTCTCGTGCTGCCACGCTTCCTGGCGATGATGGTCTCCATGCCCTTCCTGGTGGCGGAGAGCATCTCCTTCGGACTTTTTGCCTCCTACCTGGTGACGAGCTTCGGCTACGACATGCCCTCCGCGTGGTATCTCACCCACATGCTGGACCACACCAACATGGAGGATCTCAGCATCGGCATGATCAAGGGCTTCGTGTTTGGCATGCTCATCACCTTGATCTCATGCCACCAGGGCCTGTCCGCCGAAAACGGAGCCGTGGGCGTCGGCGCAGGCACCACACGCGCGGTGGTCATCTCCTCGCTCGTGCTGCTCATCGTCAATTTCTTCCTCTCCATCCTGCTCAACTACGTCTTCCCCATCGGCACTGTCTAAGTCATGGCTGAACCAACCACCGGCACGACTCCAGCCTCCTCGCCTGCCTCCGCCAACGGCAGCCAGCATGCTTTCATTGAACTGAAAAACGTGTGCAAGCGCTTTGGCAGCCAGCAGGTGCTGCTGAACATCAACCTCACCCTCCAGCATGGTGAGACTCTGTGCATCATCGGCCCCAGCGGCGAGGGCAAGACCGTCACCCTCAAGCACATCATCGGCCTGATCAAGCCGGACAGCGGAGAGATCTACGTGGACGGCGTGCATGTGAACCGCCTCAAGGAACGTGAAATGGCCCCCATTCGCAAGAAGGTGAGCATGCTCTTCCAGGGCGCTGCACTCTTTGACAATCTCACGGTCGAGCAAAACGTGGCTTTCCCGCTTCTGGAGCACGGTGTGCGTGACCGGGCCGAAATCGACAGCCGCGTGCGTGCAGCCCTTCAGGCCGTGGATCTGGATGAGCACCGGCATAAATTCCCGACCGCTCTTTCGGGCGGCATGCGCAAGCGCACAGGCATCGCGCGTGCCATCATCGACCACAGCGAGTGCATCCTGTACGATGAGCCCAACTCAGGCCTCGACCCCATCGGCTCAGACATCATCGACCAGATGATCCTGCGCATGCAGCGCCGCTACAACATCACCTCCATCATCGTCACCCACGACATGCGCAGCGTCTTCAAGATCGCCAACCGCGTGGCCATGCTCTATCGTGGAGAGATCCGTTTCCTCGGCACACCGCAGGAGCTGCGCGACTCCCCGGACCAGGTCGTCCAGGATTTCATCAACGGCCATTCAGACATCACCGGCTAACCCCGTCATTCTTTCCACCCCCACTCTTCTCATCTCATGATCGACAGCGATAAAAAAACCGAAATGCTCGTCGGGCTCTTTCTGTTCGTCGGGCTGCTGCTCCTCGGTGGTCTCATCCTCATGTTCGGGCGCGTGCGTGAAGTCTTCAAGGACACCTATCACCTCCAGGTGGCCTTTCCAAACGCCTCCGGCATCAAGGAAGGCTCACCCGTCTTTCTCGGCGGCTCACGCGTGGGCAAGGTGGACAAAAAACCGCAGCTCAACGACACTTTCACAGGCGTCATTCTCGACCTGGAGCTCTTCAAGGATGTCATGATCCCCGCAGACGCCTCCTTTGCCATCGGCTCTGCTGGTCTCATGGGCGATGCCCTGGTCGAAATCAAGCCCACCGGCAAGCAGACGGATGTCTTCCTGCCTCATGATTACAACAAGATCATCGAAGGTGAAAAAGGCGGCGGGCTCAACGACCTGCAAAGCCAGGCCGAGAAGGTCGGCAAAAAGGTCGATGTCGTGCTCGATGACGTGCGTGAAGCGCTCAAGGACGTCAAAGATTCCATGGGCAAGGTCAACAAGGACGCGCTTTCCGACGCCACAATCCAGAATTTCAAAGAGGGCATGGACCACCTCAACAACACCCTGAAGCGGGTGGACGAGAAGGTGCTGGGAGATGAAAATGCACAGACCCTCAAGACCGCCCTCGGCGAACTCAAAGACGCCGCCACCAGCTTCAAAAACGCGGCCAAAAACATCGAGGAGTCGAGCAAAAAAATCGGCCCCATGTTTGACAAGCTCGACCCCGCCATCGCCAAGGCTGACAAAGTCATGACCGCTGCCGATGAGTCCCTGCAGTCGATCAAAAAGGCCGCCAACGGCTTCGCCCTCGCGGCCGACCACATATCCACAGGCAAAGGCCTGCTCGGCGCGCTCATGCACGACCAGCGTCTGATGAACGACTTTCGTGACTTGATCTACAACTTCAAAGTCAACGGCCCGCTGTGGTACAAGGACACGGCGGAAAAGCTGCGCGCTGAAGAGGCCAAAAAGCAGCTCGAAGAATCACCGCCGAAACGCGGCATTTTCCGCTGATCTGCCCCGCCACACACACTCATGCCAGCACGGCGTGCAGCGCATTTTCATCCTCCCGGCATTCAGCCAGGATCAGCGCCCGCAGCCGCCGCTTCGCACGGTGCAGGGCCGTGCGCAGCGCGCCGCTCTGAGGGTGTGCCGCACGGCAGCCTTTGACGAGGCTTTCCTCAAGGCAGTCCCACACTTGGGCCCGTCCCTGCGCGTGAAGCTCAAGGCTGCAGGCATGCAGCGCACGCTCGATGACCCCTCTCGCCCAGTCACGGTCCATCTCCCCGTCCGGCGTGGGTCGTGCATCCACGACGTCAATCTCGCCGCCATTTTCATCGGTCAATGAAAAGCAGAGGGCACCGCCGCCACGGCGCTGGCGCGTGCGGTGCTGCCAGCGCTTGATGAGGTGCGTGCGCAGACGCGCAAAAAGAAAGGCGGCCTGCTCACCATGATCGGCGATGGCAGCGGCGCGCTCGTGCTGCCCCTGCGCGACGAGCTTGGCAAACAGTTCCTGCACGGCGTCCTCGGCATCGTGCACTTCGCAGCCGCGTGAGCGTGCGAAGGCGCAGAGCACCGGCCAGTGCCGGCGGTAGAGCATTGAGGTTGCGTTGCAGGCGGATGAATCCGTGGTGTGGCTGGCGGCGTGGTCTTCTCCAAGGTGCATGACGGTGTGGGGTTGTGATGAATGCATTGGAGCCGTCGCGCATGACACCCGCCTGCGGGCGGACATTAATTGGCATTTATCTTCGTGCGTCCCGCCTCACTCGGCGTGAGAGTCTGCTCATGCACCTCACGGCATGAGCGCCCCGGCCAACACCCGCAGCTTCCGCATCCGCCTGGCTCTGCAGACGATGATCGTCGCAGGCACTCTGGTGGCGGGCTTCGGCGCCGCTGCATGGTGGTATGCCAGCCAGACCCTGGAGCGTAGCGTGGACGATCGCATCATCGCCCCAGCCCAGCGCGTATGGAACCGCATCGACCCATACACGACCGACGAGCAGTTCAAAATGATCGCCGACCTCGTGTTTGGCACCTCGGGAGACCGCAGCGCCACTCATGCCGTGCTCGTGGTGCAGGAGCATGAGCGAGGACAGACCCTCTTCTCCACCCCCAACGCCCCCAAAGACCTCAACGCCTACTTCCGCAGCTGCTTCCCCACTCAGGATGAGATAGGCCGTGCACCGCCGGTCGCGCCACCCGGTGGAGGCCCTGGGCCGCCAGGTGTGCGGCGGCGCGAACCACCGCCACCGCGCAGGGAAAATGAATTGGGCGATCTCCTCGGCACACCCGGCTTCCACAGGCCACCACCCCCGGAACGCGAACTGCCCTTCCGCCCGCAGATGCCCATGGTTCGTGAGCCGACGACGTTCACCGCACGCTCAGGCGGCATTGACTGGCGCTTTGGCGCCTTCAGCAGCCCCACCTACACCATCTTCATCGGCCTCTCGCTCACGGATTTTTATGCGGAGATCAACCGCATGGCCTGGTGGTACTTTGGCGCAGGCACCTTGGGACTTGCGCTGGCAGGACTCGGCGCGCTGTGGACCTCCCGGCAGGCCATGCGACCGCTGGAGCGCGTGGTCAGCACCGCCCAGCACCTGACGGCAAGCGATCTGGCCGAACGCATCCCCCTGCAGAAGGATGACAACCGTGAGTTTGCCCAGCTCATCGATGTCCTCAACGGCATGATGCAGCGGCTGGAGGGCAGCTTTCAGCAGGCCGTGCGCTTCACCGCAGATGCCTCCCACGAGCTGAAAACCCCGCTCGCCATCATGCTGGCGGATCTCGATGATGCCGTCCGCCACTCCACCCCGGGCAGCACGGAGCACGAGCGCTTTGTCTCGCTCTTTGCGGAAGCCTCCCGCCTCAAACAGATCACGCAAAGCCTCCTGCTGCTCTCACAGGCAGATGCCGGACGGCTGCCCACCCACCCGGAAAGCTACGATCTCAGCGCCGACCTTGAGCGCCTCATTGAAGACGGGGAAATCCTCTGCGAGCAGGCCGGGCTCGCCCTCGCACACGACATCACACCCGGCATCATCGCCCATGCGGACCGCGCCCTGCTGCGGCAGGTGTTTCAAAACCTGCTGAGCAACGCGGTGAAGTACAACCGCCCAGAGGGGCGCGTCTCACTGCAGCTGTCCCAGCAGGACGGCCACATCATCTTCAGCGTCGCCAACACCGGCCCCGCCATCCCGCCGGAAAACCAGCAGCGCCTTTTCGAACGCTTCTTCCGCGGCGACAAAGCCCACACTCGGCAAAAAGACGGCTTTGGCCTGGGGCTCAACATCGCCATGGAACTGGCCCGCGCAAACGGCGCGGAGCTGAGGCTGGTCAGCTCGAAAGAAGATGAAACCGTTTTTGAGGTGCGGATGGCGGTGCAAGAAGGTGTCTGAGGCATCACAAGACCGGCACCCACGGCTTGGCTGAGACCTTCGGTGTCAATCCAGTCATAGGAACACAATCTTATGATTGATACGTAATATCTTTATGTTTTTACCGAGTTGACTTAAAACCTCGCCTTCCTCTAACATGCTGTCTTCAGGCTTTTTGCAGAGGTTGATAAGAAACAGCCCGCCATCCGTTCCCACCTGCTCATCTTCATCATGATCCTTGGTTTCCGAAAGTTTGGGGTTCTTTCCTGCGCCCTCGCCCTCTGCTCTCATGGCTTGCAAGCCCAGCAGCCACCCGCAGACCCTGAGCTGGCGTCTCTGCTGCTCGCCTATAAAACCAGAGTGACAGAGGATGTGCAGACACCGCTGTCCAAAGCCCAGATGGAGCTGGACCAAAACTACGCCCAGGCGCTGGATCGCGCCCAGCAGGACGCCACATTGAAGGGAAAGCTGGAGGAGGCAGAAGCCTTGCGTGCGGAAAAGTCGGCCGTGGCGGCAAACACCGGAGGCGATCTGCCTGCGCTTCCGCCGAAACTTCGGGAAATGGCCGCACTGAGAAAAAAATACCAGGACGCCGTTCAGGCGCTACGCACCAGCATGCAGCGCAAACTGGAACCGCTGCAGAAGGAACTGGTGCGGCAGCTCGAAGCTCTGGCGGTCAAAATGGTGCGTGCAGGCAAGACCGATGCGGCTCTGGAGGCAAGACAGCTGGCCAAAGACTATGCGGAGCAGCCCGGGGTCCTGGATGGGGAATGGCAGGATCAGACCAAAAAAGTCACCCCCAAGCCCAAAAACTTCCCTATCGTACTCAAGAAGGGCGACTCCATCAGCACCGTGATGAGTTTCAAACCGCCGGTCGAAATCGAGGTGGTGGCCAAAATCGAGAAGCTCGACCTCCGCCTCGGCTATGCGGCCGACCAGCTCATTTTCAACTGGGAAAGAAGGCCCGATGAGCTGCGCATCGACGGCGGTCCGGCAGACCGGATTTACACCCCCATGATGGGGGAGTTTCCCCAGAAAAAGTTTGCCGTGATCCGGTGGAGCGTGACGAAAGACCGCCAGACCATCTCGGTGGATGGCAAACAGCGGTTTGAGCATCAGGGGGACTATGCCGGCATCGACCGCCCGGTCAGCATCCTGGCCTACGGTTCCGAGGTCACGGTGCAATCCATCAAGACGCGCACGCCCGTCTCCTCGGCCACCCGTTGAGCCTTGGGGCTGCCTGGCCTTTGATTTCCCCCACTTTCCCCCTTGCCAAACACGTAACTTCTCCGAGACTCCCGCCCCTCTTGTCCGGAGGCCTTTTGGCTTTGCAGGACGAAAGCCCGCCGGGTGCCTCAGGAGTGGAGGTGCACGTGCGGTTCCCACCCAAACACTCGCAACCCGTAAACAACAGATAATGAGCGCAACAGCGACACTCGCAGACCTGATCGCAGGTTCTTTCCGCGAGCTTTCCGAAGGATCCATCGTCAAAGGCAAGATCCTCGAAATCAAACCCCAGGTCATCCTCGTCGATATCGGCTACAAGTCCGAAGGAGCCATCCCGGCGAACGAGTTTGAAGATGAAGACATCCAGGTCGGCGATGAGGTGGAAGTCCTCCTCGAACGCCTCGAAAACGACGAAGGCATGGTCGTCCTCTCCAAGGAGAAGGCAGCCCACCGTCAGAACTGGGAAAAGATCTACAACGTCTTCAAGGACGGCGGTCTCGTCAAAGGCAAGATCAAGAGCGTCGTCAAAGGCGGCCTCATGGTCAACGTCGGCGTCGAAGCCTTCCTCCCCGGCAGCCAGATCGACATCATCCCGCCGAAGGATCTCAACGAGTACGTCGGCAAGGTGTTCGAATTCAAGATCGTCAAGATCAACGACGAACGCAAAAACATCGTCCTTTCCCGCCGCGAAGTCATCGAGGCAGAGCGCGCCGAACAGCGCCAGAAGTTCCTCGACGGCGTCACCCCTGGCGACAAAGTCATCGGTATCGTCAAGAACATCACCGACTTCGGTGCGTTCGTCGATCTCAACGGCATGGACGGCCTGCTTCACATCACGGACATGTCCTGGGGCCGCCTCAACCATCCTTCCGAAATGCTCGGAATTGGGCAGAAAATCGAGGTCCAGATCCTCGAAGTCAACCGCGAGAAGGAGCGTGTCTCCCTCGGCCTCAAGCAGCTCCAGAACAACCCCTGGGAAAACATCGAAGCCCGCTACCCCGTGGGCCAGCGCGTGCGCGGCAAGGTCACCAAGCTGGTGGCTTACGGCGCATTCGTCGAAGTGGAAGAAGGCGTCGAAGGCCTCGTGCACGTCTCCGAGCTCTCCTGGACCAAGCGCATCGCCCGTCCTTCCGACGTTCTTACCGTCGGTCAGGAGATCGAGGCTTCCGTCCTTGGCATCAACAAGGAAGAGCGCAAGATCAGCCTTGGCGTCCGTCAGCTGGACACCAATCCTTGGGACGACATCGACAGCCGCTACCCGATCGGCACGCAGCTTAAGCGTCCGGTCCGCAACCTCACCGCTTACGGTGCGTTTGTGGAGCTGGAAGAAGGCATCGATGGCATGATCCACGTTTCCGACCTCAGCTGGACCCGCAAGATCAACCATCCTTCCGAGCTCCTCAAGAAGGGCCAGGAAGTGGACGCCGTCGTTCTCGGCATCGACAAGGCCAACCAGCGCATCAGCCTCGGCATGAAGCAGCTGGACACCGACCCATGGTCCATCATCGACACTCGCTTCAAGGTGGGCGACGTCGTGAAGGGCCGCGTGGCCAAGATCGCCTCCTTCGGCGCCTTCGTCGAACTGGAAGACGACATCGACGGCCTGGTGCACATCTCCCAGATCAGCGAAGACCGCATCGAGAAGGTGAAGGACAAGCTGAACGTTGGCGACGAAGTGGAAGCACGCGTCATCAAGGTGGACAAGGTGGAGCGCCGCATCGGCCTTTCCATCAAGGCCATGAACTACAGCGAAGCCGACATCCAGAAGGAAAGCCAGGCCTTCGAAGCTCTGCGCCCAAGCACCGACCTCGTCGGTCTGGAGCAGGCCTTCAAGTTCGCCACCGAAGAGTGGCGTCCAGGCGGCCAGTAATCCGCGATCTGAGACTCAACATCCAATCAACCACGAAGAGGGCACCGCGAGGTGCCCTCTTTTTTGTGCCGGTGAACGTATGGCAGGCTCGGCAGTTTAAACCATGCCTGTGAACCGCCGCCCGCTTCTCATCATCGCCCTGATCGTCTCGGCGCATGCGCTGGCCTCATGGCTTGCTTTCTCCTCCCGGCGGCTGGAGTGGCTGCAGATCGTCTCGGTCTCCTTCATCTACACCCTGCCCTGCAGCGTGGGGGCGCTGGTGTGCTTTCTGGGCTGCAAGCTCGACAGGCCAAGCCACTTCTGGGCCTATTTCGCCCCTGCGCTCAGCATGTTCCTTCCCGGCTTGTGCAGCTGGCTGCTGTGGATGGAGGCGCTGCTCTGCGTCGTGGTGGCTACGCCGGTTTTAATGTTCATGGCTTTCGTCGGAGGATTGATCATGAGCCTGATCTTGAAAAGGGCGGATCGCGGCAGGCTTTCAATGACCTTTTTTGTCCTGCTGCCTTATGCAGTCTCCCCGATCAAGCAGATGTGGCAGGCACCGCATGAAACACGCGTCATGCGGAATGCAGTCACCATCAAGGCCTCGCCACAGACGGTCTGGGATCAGATCTACCAAGTGCCGGCCATTCAGAAAAGCGAGCTTCCCGCCCAATGGATTTATGTCATCGGCTTCCCACGGCCTCTCGCAGCTGTGATCGACAGACAGGGTGTGGGCGGACGCCGGCATGCCACCTTTGAGCGCGATGTATCGTTCTTTGAAGTCGTCACCACCTGGGAGCCCCGGCACAAGCTCTCCTTCACCATCAAGGCCGACCCCGACTTCATCCCGCATACGGCGTTTGATCGCCACATCATCGTCGGCGGTCGTTTCTACGACGTGCTCGATGGCACCTATGAAATCGAGCCACACAGTGACGGCACCTGCATTCTGCATCTCAGCAGCACCCACCGGCTCTCCACACGCTTCAACAGCTATGCCGGATGGTGGAGCGAGTGGGTCATGAACCAGATCCAAGGCTCCATCCTGGAAGTCATCCGCAAACGCTGCGAAGCCCGTGCGAGCTGACAGGCTGCCTGCCATGCTGTAACAATCTTCTGACACTTTCCCTCTGACACCCCCAAATGAGGGGGTAAAATGGGGCGGAATGCCACCCGAGAGCCCGTCACCCACGTGGATGCCTCAAGAGACACGCCGCCGCTGGCTGCAGCGTGGCCTGCTGGCATTGCCAGCGGCGCTTGCAGGGTGCGTGGCTCCGGCAGGCTCGGCACTCGGTTTCTCAGCCCGCAAAAACCGTGCACAGTGGGAGTACCACAATCGCTTTCTCGCCTCCGGCGCACGCCTGCGTTTCCGCTCCCACAGCGCGCATGGCCGCCCCTTTACCTCCGGCATGGAGTACGTGTACCGCACTCACAAGCGCGATCCCCGCATCGGCTACGCGGTCAAAAATCTGGCCACCGGGCGATACCTCGCGGAGTTTCAGGCCGACAAACTCTTTGTCGGCGGCTCGATGCCCAAGCCCGCCGTGGCCGCAGTGCTGCTGGAAAAACGACGCGGCCACCTGACTCGCGAGGAATTCCAAAACGTCGTCTATGCCTGCGACCTCAGCAGGAACGAGTCGTGGTACTACCTCATGGCCCGTCTCACATCTGCGGACGAGCGCTACTTTGAGCGGAAGTACCACCTGCCAGATGTGCAGATCCTCAACAACTCGCAGTCACCGCGCTTTTACGCCGAGTTTTACGAGCGCTGCGTGAACTACCGCCTCGACTACGGCTGCGAGCTGCTGCTGGAGGCGATGCGCCGCGACCAGTACGGCCTCGGCCGCTGGGTCATGCCCGCCAGCATCACCTACATCGGCGGCAAGACGGGCAACTACGGCGAGTGGGACCACGAATCCCTTTTCTTCTATCACCGCAACACCCCCTACGCCATCGTCCTCTACACACGCGGCGGCTTCGCCCCGCGCAATGAACTCGGCTGCATGATGGGCGGCCTGTTCTGGGAATACTGCGCGTGACTACTCTCTGCCCGGCAGCACCTCCACCTCGATCTCCCGCACTTCCAGGGCACTCGTTGCAGGCGCAGAAACAGGAGCAGGCTCCAGCCAGGGAGAGCGTTTCGTGCCAGACGTAAGCTTGCGCCGCAGGGTGTAAAACAGCGCCGCACCGGCGGAGATGGCCAGCCCGGCCACAGCCACGGCGGCTCCCACCATGAGCAGGAGCGCGAGAAAGGCCACCGCACCCACGGCCAGCAGGCCCATGAGCAGCATGGCGGGCAGTCCCCGGATTTCAAATGTCCTCGGTCTCATGATGACAAGATGCGGCCTGCACGCGGGATGACAACCCGCATGTGGCCTCCGGCGGTTCCAGAACGCAGGCTAGTTTGTAGTCTGCTTTCTCCACGATCATTCAGCTTTCGGGAAAGTAGATGGGCAGGCACGAAGGACAGAGGGAATGCGTGAAGCTGACTTCCGTGTGTGCCGAGACATAGGCCTCAAGCCCATGCCAATCCCCGCTGCCATCGCGGATGTTTTTGCAGGCAGCACAGATGGGCAGCAGACCACGCAGGGTGCGCACTTCTGCCAGCGCCTCGTCTCTTTCTGTGATGGCACGTTCCAGCTGGGCCTCACGCATGCGCAGAGGCGTCACATCGGCCACGTGCACCCAGAATCCCCGCACCACTCCGCCCTCCACATCCGGCGTGTAGGTGGCGATGCTGTCTTTGGCCCCGCCTTGTGGAAGGGGTATATGCCGTTCGAACTGCTGGGGCTCACCACGGAGCGCACCCTGGATGTAGGGAAGATTCAATGCATACAAAGGCCCCAGAAGATCCTCCATGGACATGCCCAGCATTTCCGCCGGACTTTTTCCAAACCACTCGCGATAGGCCTCATTGGAGAACAGGCAACGCTGCTCTGCATCCCAGTAGGCCACCATGGCTGAAATTTGATTGACCGCTCTCAGGGCAAGTTGGGCTGGGTCTGCAGATTGGATGTCCATTCAGGATAGCTGTGTCGGTCCTCGCTCCGACACTTTCATATTGAGTAATCGTTCAAACTTCGCCTTCTTTCATTGCCCATGTCAGGCGCTCGTTTTGCCCCGTCATTTGAGCACGACTCCCGCCTCTCCCACTTCCCAGCCAAGGCCGCCTGCACGAATGGCCACAGCGGTGGCATTCTCCGGCCAGGGGGCGCTGAGCTGGTCTTTGAAAAAGGTTTCCCAGGTGAGCCATTTGCCGCCGATCTGCGCCTGCATCACCCACCAGCGAGTGGCGCTCATCCAGCGCACATCGCTGTGTTTCCACTCCACCGTCAGCCTGCCACCTGGCACCGTTTTGCCGACGATGGGCGCAGGCAGCTGCGTCTGGCTGAGCCATGGCGATGACGGCGGGATGGCATGCGGGGTGTAGGCCCGCTGCTTCACATACGTGCCGATCTTTCCAATGTCCTTGTGCAGCGCTCCAAAGTTCCAGTGAAAGTGGCCGGGTGTCATCTTCAGCCCGCGCTCCCGCAGCACACTCATCTGGTGCAGGATCTCGCCCGCATTGCGGTCGTCGCCGATTTTAGAGGTGTTCATCCCCGGCCAGATGTGGCGGCCCTGCGTGTTCTGCTCCAGCCACCAGTCGTAGTAGGTGATGAAGCCCAGCTTCGGCCGGTCGATCGTCCAATAAAGCTGCGGCGTGAAGTAGTCCACCCAGCCCTGCTGCAGCCACTTGAGCGAGTCCGCACCCAGATCCTCATACGGGTCCAGCCCGCCGCCGGTGCCTTCTGGGTAGTTGGGCCGCCAAAGGCCAAAGGGGCTGATGCCAAATTTCACGTACCTCTTGATGCCCTTGATCCCTTCGTACGTCGCGCGCACCACCTCGTCCACATTCTGCCGCCGCCAGGCCGTGAGCTCCAGCGTGCCGCCGGTGGCACGGTAGCGCGCATAGGAGGCGTCATCGGGAAACGGGACCTTCTTCTTCGCCGCGTCCATGATGGGGTACGGGTAAAAGTAGTCGTCGATGTGGATGCCATCCACATCGTAGCGGCGCGTCACATCCAGCATCACGTCCACCGCCTGCTTCCGCACCTCCGGCACGCCGGGGTCCATCCACCAGTCGATGTTGTACTTCATCGTCCACTCCGGGTGCCTGCGGCGGATGTGGTCAGCGCTCGGCGCGTGCTTTTCGCCCGCCAGAGCGCGGAAGGGATTGAACCACGCATGCAGCTCCATGCCGCGCTTGTGCGCCTCCGTCACCGCAAACTCCAGCGGATCCCAGCCGGGGGATTTGCCCATCTCTCCCGTGAGAAACGGCGACCACGGCTCCAGCTTCGACTCGTACATGGCATCGCCAGCGGGGCGCACCTGAAAGATGAGCGCATTCAGCCCCACCTTCGCTGCGGAGTCGATGAGGGTGAGGAGCTGGGCCTTCTGCTTGGCCACCGGCAGGCCCGGCTCGGAGGGCCAGTTAATATTCCGCACCGTCGCGATCCACGATCCCCGCAGCTCACGCGCAGGCGGCGGCACGCTCACGCCGCTCTGAGCATGCAGTATGGCGGCGGAGAGCAGGAAGAGGGTGAGCAGGAGGGTTGAACGCATGTGCTGTTAGAAAACGCTGCTACGACGATGTGTCGCTGAAATTTTCCACCACCCGCCGTATTCCTGCGGCATCATTCCAGCCACCACGCATGTCCCACCCTGTCCTCCCCATCCTCGCGCTCGGCTTAGCCCTGACCTCCTGCACCTCCATGCGCTCGCCCATCGTTCCTGGGGCCAAGCCCAAGGACCACGGAGCCATAGGCGCGACGGAAGGCCCCGCCTGGAAAGACGGCTCCCTCTACTTCACCGATGGCCAGCACATCAACCGCCTCGGCCCCGACGGCAAAACCACCGTCTTCCGCCACAACTCCTCCAACGGCCTCCTCTTCGACAAAGAAGGCCGCCTCGTCGCCTGCGAAACCAAAAACCGCCGCGTCACACGCACGGAGAAAGATGGCAGCATCACCGTGCTGGCGGACCGGTTTGAAGGGAAGCGCTTCAATTCACCGAACGACCTCTGCATGGACTCCAAGGGGCGGATCTACTTCACGGATCCGCGATATGGATCTCGCGAGGGAATGGAGATCCTGGAAGAGACCATTTTTACAGCGCTGTTGAACAGACCTCCGCTGCCCGTCGAGGGTATCTATCGTATCAATCGGGAAGCTCATTTGCCGGATGGCCTATGTGCCTATGCTTATGACATCCCGAATGTCACCCGCATCCGTTGCGATCATGCTGAACGCCCCAACGGCATCCTCATCTCCCCTGACGACCGCTACCTCTACATCGCCGACAACAACAACAACACCCACGGCGGTTCTCGCAAACTCCTGCGCTACACGCTGGATAAAAACGGCGACGTCAAGCCCGGCTCCCGCAAAGTCCTCTTCGACTGGAAAGACGGCCGTGGCCCCGATGGCATGAAGATGGACAGCGCAGGCCGCATCTACGTCGCCGCCGGCACGAACAAGGCCACCGAATTCGAAAACACCAGCTTCAAGGCAGGCTGCTACATCCTCTCTCCCTCCGGCCGCCTGCTTGACTTCATCCCCGTGGCTCCGGACGAATGCTGCAACTGCGCCTTTGGTGGCAAGGATGGCAAGACGCTCTTCATCACCTCCGGCAGCCATCTCTGGAGCGTGCCGCTGCGCTGAGGCCGAGGGGGCAGGAACCAGATGATCCCGCGTCAAATTTGCGGTACTTTGGCGGATCCAGGACGTTTCCTACATTCCCCCAATGCCTTTTGTTTCTCGTCTGTTTTCGTGTCGCCATTCTCCGCTGCTGCCACGGGCCGCTGGCCTGTGTCTGGCGCTTGTCTCTGCACCACCCGCCTCGGCTGCTGACAAAGGCCGGGAGGCCTTTCTGGACCAGTACTGCGTGGAGTGCCACGACGCGGATACTAAGAAGGGCAACCTCGACCTCACCGCGCTGAAGTTTGACCTCAAGAACCCCAAGCCCTTCGCGGAATGGGTGAAGGTGCATGATCGTGTGCGCGATGGCGAGATGCCACCCAAGAAAAAGAAGACCCAGACTGCACCGCAGGAGGTGACGGCCTTTCTCAAAGACCTCGCGCAGCCCATGACCGCCGCCGATCAGGAGCGCACCACCAAGGAAGGCCGCACCACCTGGCGGCGCATGAACCGTCTGGAGTATGAAAACACCCTGCGCGATCTCCTTTCCGCCCCGTGGCTGCAGATCAAGGACAAGCTGCCGGAGGACGGCGAGGCCAGCCGCTTCAACAAGATCGGCGACGCGCTGGATGTCTCCCACGTGCAGATGGCGCGCTATCTCGGCGCCGCTGATTACGCGCTGCGCGAGGTCATGGCCTCGCAGCTCTCGCGCCCGGAGTCAAAGACCAAGCGCTACTACACACGCTCTGACTCCTCGCTGGTGCGGCGCATGAAGTTCAGCGAGTTCAACCGCAGCCCTGAGCGCGCCACCTTCCCCGTACTGGGCACGCAGGCGCAGCCAGACGTCCGCGCAGGCACCGCACCGCCCACCGTCGGAGCCAAGGACCCCAAGGTGCGCGAGCAGGAGGCCATCGGCACCGTGGCCAGCAGCTACGAGCCCATCGAGCTGAAGTTCACCGTGTTCAAAGCCCCCATGTCCGGGCACTACAAGCTGCGCTTCAGCGGCTACTCCGTGTGGGTGGGGCCGGGACCTGCCAAGAGCTGGTGGCGGCCCAATCTGGACGTGGTCTCCAAAGGCCGCCGCCCCGAGCCTGTCACGATCTACTCCGAGCTGCCACCGCGTCAGCTCCGTTTGCTCGGCAGCTTTGACTTTGGCACGGACCCCACCGTGCAGGAGATCGACACCTACCTGCTCAAGGGCGAGCTGATCCGCTACGACGCGGTGCGCCTTTTCCGCTCACGCCCTCCTGCGTTTCACAATCCCCTCGCCACTCACGAAGGCCAGCCCGGACTGGCCATGCAGTGGATGGAAGTCCAGGGCCCCATCCTCGAAAGCTGGCCCATGGCCGGGCATCACGTGCTGTTTGATGACCTGCCCATCCGCCGCAAGGACAAGAACGCCAAGGTGGAGGTCACCCCCAAAGATGCCGCCGATACCGAGCGCCTGCTGCGCCGCTTCATGCAGCGCGCCTATCGCGAACCCTTCGCCGATGAGGAGGTGCAGCGGTTTCTTCGCGTCATCGAAGCCGCGCGCAAAGCAGGCAGCGACTTTGCCGACTCCATGATCGCCGGCTACACCGCCGTGCTGTGCTCGCCCAAGTTTGTCTGCCTCGAAGAAAAACCCGGCCGTCTGGACAATGCCGCCGTCGCCACCCGTCTCTCCTGCTTCCTCTGGAACTCAGCTCCCGATGACGAGCTGCGTGCCGCCGACCTGAGCAAGCCCGAGGTGCTGCGCGCGCAAACCGAGCGCCTGCTGGCCGATGCGCGTGCGCGCCGCTTTGTGGACGCCTTCCTCGATTACTGGCTGGACCTGCGCAAAGCCAACGCCACCTCTCCCGACGCCACGCTCTACCCCGACTACTACCTGGACGATCTGCTGGTGGAGTCCGCCACCCAGGAGACCCAGCTCTTCTTTGCCGAGCTGCTGAAAAACAATCTGCCTGCACGCCATCTCGTCGCCTCAGACTTTGCCATGCTCAATGAGCGCCTGGCCGCACACTACGGCCTGCCTGCGGTGGATGGTGTGAAGCTGCAGCGGATCTCCCTGCCCAAAGACAGCCCGCGCGGCGGACTCATGACGCAGGCCAGTGTGCTCAAAGTGACCGCCAACGGCACCACCACCAGCCCCGTGCAGCGCGGTGCGTGGATCATGGAGCGCCTGCTGGGCAAGCCCCCGCCTCCACCACCGGCCAGCGTGCCTGCCATCGAGCCTGATACACGCGGTGCCCACACCATTCGCGAGCAGCTCGCCGCGCATCGCAAGCTGGAGACCTGCGCCGCCTGCCACGCCAAGATCGACCCCGCCGGATTTGCACTGGAAAGTTTCGACGTCATGGGCGGCTGGCGCGACAACTACCGCGCCCTCGGCGAAGGCGGCACTCCTCCTCCCGGCTACGGCAAGAACGGCCAGCCCTTCACCTTCCACCCCGCGCAGCCGGTCGATGCCAGCGGCACGCTGCCGGATGGCCGCAACTTCAAGGACATCCGCGAGCTCAAACAGCTGCTGCTTGCCGATGAAGATCAAATCGCCCGCAATCTGCTGCGCCAGCTCGTCACCTACGCCACCGGCGCACCCGTTCAGTTTGGCGACCGCCCGGCCATCGAGCAGATGCTCGCCGCCACCAAGGCTGAAGGCCATGGCGTGAAATCCCTGATACATCAGATCGTGCAAAGCACGTTGTTTCAAAGCAAGTAATCCCCATGAGCAGCCCCACCCCCTCGGTTTTCATCTCCACGCAGCGTGGTGTTTCACGCCGGCAGTTCCTGCGCGCCTCCGGCATCGGCATGGCACTGCCGTTTCTGGAGGCCATGCAGCCCGCGTTTTCCCGTGCTGCTGCCAAGCAGGAGCCACCGCGCCGCTTCCTCGGTGTGTGCAACAATCTCGGCCTGCTGCCGGAAAAGTTCTTTCCTGCTCTGACCTCCACCGGGCGCGACTACCAGCTCTCGCCTTACCTGGAGGTGCTCAAGGCGCACCGCAATGACTTCACCGTCTTCAGCGGCGTCTCGCATCCGGACGTGGATGGCGGCCATCCGGCGGACAACTGCTTCCTCACCGCCGCGCCGCATCCGGGCAGCGGCGGCTTTCGCAACACCATCTCCTTTGATCAGTTCGCGGCAGAGCGCATAGGCCATCTCACGCGCTTTCCCTCGCTCACACTCGGCGTCAATGTTTCGCAGGGCAGCCGCAGTCTCTCGTGGACGGGCAGCGGCGCGCTGATTCCCTGCGAGGAAAAACCCTCCGAGGTCTTCCGCCGTCTCTTCCTGCAGGGCTCGCCCAAGGAGATCGCCGAGCAGGAGCGCCGCCTCGCGCTGGGGCAGAGCATCATGGACGCCGTGGCCGGACAGGCCAAAAGCCTGGAACGCGATCTCGGCGCGCATGACCGCGAGCGGCTGGATCAATATTTTACCGGCGTGCGCGATCTGGAGCAGCGCCTCGGCAAATCCCGCGAGTGGGAGCACAAGCCCAAGCCCGCCGTGAAAACCAAGCAGCCCGCCGACCCCGCCAGCCCGGTGGACTACATGGAGAAAACGCGCCTCATGTACGACATGGCGCGCCTGGCCTTTGAGACCGACCGCACCCGCATGATCACCCTCATGCTGGACAGCGTGAACTCCCCCACCATCGAGGTGGAGGGTGCCGAGATCAGCGACGGCTACCACAGCCTGTCACATCATGGCAAGTCGCCCAAGAAGCTCGCGCAGCTCGAAAGCATCGACCGCGAGCACATGCGCCTGCTGGGCCAGCTTTTCACCGGCCTCAAGTCCACCAAGGAAGGCGGCGCCACCGTGCTGGACCGCTCCATGATCCTCTACGGCAGCAACCTCGGCAACGCCAGCACCCACGTCACCACCAACCTCCCCGTGCTCTTCGCCGGCGGCGGTTTCAAACACGGCCAGCACCTCGTCTTCGACACCGAGCGCAACTACCCCCTGCCCAACCTCTTCGCCTCCATGCTGGAACGTCTCGGCCTCGAAGAAAACCCCTTCGCCAGCAGCACCGGCACCATGCGCGGCCTGGAGCTGGTGTGATGCCTCACACGCCATGAATGCCACGCACGCTCTCGCCCTCCTGCTGCTTGGCAGCCCCTGCCTGCAGGCGCAGGAGCTTCCGGACATCCGCAGCGTGCCGCCAGATCTCGAAGCGCCCACCTTGAGCGATGGTCCGCCCGCTCCCGGCAAACGCGTGAAGCTCACGCTGGATTCCCAAAAAGGCACGGGCGTTTACAACGTGCTTTATCTTCCCACCGACTGGAAACCCGACGCCAAAATGCCTGTGATCGTCGAGCTCGCAGGCAACGGCAACTTCAAGAGCAAGCAGGGCGACGTGAGCACCGGCGTGCCCGAAGGCAGCAACCTCGGCTACGGCCTCTCCGCCGGCAAAGGCTTCATCTGGCTCTGCGCACCCTATTTGAACGGCAAGGGCGATGAAATCGCCATCACCTGGTGGGGCACGCCTCCCACCTACGATCCGCAGCCCACATTGAAGCACCTGCGCGAGGCCGTGAAATCCGTGTGCCACGACTTCGGCGGCGATTCATCCAAAGTCCTCCTCTGCGGCTTCTCGCGCGGAGCCATCGCCTGCAACTACCTCGGCCTCCACGACGACGAAACCGCCAGCCTCTGGTGCGGCTTCCTGGCCTACAGCCACTACGACGGCGTCCGCAAATGGCCCTATCCAAACTCAGACCGCAACTCCGCCCTGACCCGTCTCCAACGACTTGGCAAACGGCCCCAGTTCATCTGCGGCGAAGGCTCCAACGCCCAGGAAACCGAATCCTACCTCCGCCCTCTCCTGCCAGACGCCGACCTCACCTTCCTCAGCACCGGCTTCCTCAATCACAACGACGCCTGGACGCTGCGGCCAAGCCCGGCGAGGGAGAAAGCGCGTGAGTGGTTGAACCGCGTCATTTCTGGCCGCCCAGCAAATCCCAGGCCTTGAAGAGCTTCATGCCCTGCTGCGGGTTGATCATCTTCACGTAGCCCAGCATGCCGCTGACCCAGCCCGCAAAGTTGTCATGCCCGATGCGGTTCTGCGCGGCAATGCCGGTCTTCTGCGCCTGATGCAGGATGGCGCGCAGACGGCGGCGGGTTTTGCGGTCCACGTTGCAGCGGTCATTCACCACCACACCGGTGACACTCTGCTGTGCGTTGCGTCGCTGGATGCGGGTCTTGGCTTCGTTGACCTCAAAGTGCTCGTCCTTCACGATGTTGTGCAGGCGGCTGAGAATCAGCGCGGTTGCCTTCGCAGACTCACCCCGGGCGGAGAAGGTGAGGTCGTCTGCGTAGCGCGTGTAGGTCCAGCCATGCCTGGCCGCCAGCGCAGCAAAGCGCAGGTCCAGCTTGCGTGCGCACAGGTTGCTCAGCGCCGGGCTGGTGCAGGCTCCCTGCGGCAGTGCGCGCGGACCAGTGGCTACGTGAAATGTCTGCCCGTCGTAGGACACGGTGCGGCGCGGGCACTCCGTGCACAGAAGGGCGAGGACGGTGGAGACTGCGGGCGAATATCCGAGCTGCTGAAAGATGCCCCGCACGCGCGGAAAGGTGATGCTGGGAAAGAAGTCCTTCAGGTCCGCATTCAAGACCACGTCTTTGCCAGTGTGCGAGCGTGCATTCGTCAGCGTGCCGCGCTCACGCACAAAGCCGTGCGCCACACCGCTCACAGGCACACGCTCCAGAATATTCTGCAAAATCCAGCGCTGCGCACGCGCGAGATCCGCATGCGGTGTGGAGATCTCACGCATGCCACCGCTCTTCTTGGGAATCTGAAACCGGATGTAATGCGTGACCACAGCCACCTCGGCATGGAAAGCCAGCCAGCGCAGGCGCTTGATGGGAAGCTCCAGGGCAGCGGCGAGTTCCGCCGGAGTCGCGAGCACCGGCAGCTTTGCCTCCTGAAGTTTTTCCACATGAGATCTGCGGTCTGCCAGACCTCCCGAGACACCGCGCCCCAGAAAGATGATGTCGGTGGCCCTACGCTGTACGATGGCGGCCTCACGTTCCGCCCTGCGTGCGGCGGATTCGGCCTTCTTCTGGCGTTTCAGCTCAGCCTTGGCGGCCTTGTCCGCATTGACGGCGGCCTGGCCCTGATGGCGCACGCCATCATAACTCGGCCGCAGCTCCTCCATCTTCAGCCCGATTTCGTGGATCTCCGCCAGCTCCTCTGGCGTGATGAGCCCCTCGCCCACCATGGCGCGGTCGATCATGAGCGTGCGCTCATCGGTGGCGGGCGGGATCACGCTTTGACGGCCAAAGGCAAAAAGATTGCTCCAGAGAGGCCTCCCCATCGCCTTCGCCTGCTTCTTCGTCTCAGCGGTGGAAATGCCAGCAAAGACGTCTGAGTCGAGCTGCGCCAGAGTCTTCTTTTTGACCGGCTGCGGAGTGGCGCTCACCTGCGGCACAGTGTTGTGCCGGGGGCTGGTGGAAGGCCGGGGATGAGCCGGCGGCTGGCCGGGCTGATCACGCCCAAGGAGTCGTCTGATGAAGCTGAGGAGTCCCATGCTGTGCGCGGACCGACGGCTGATGTTTCGAGATTTTCCGGGAGGGGCGCATGCGTCACTGACTACTTGCTCAGGACCAAGTCCGTTCACTCAGGCCACTGTCGCTACCCGACGCGTGAGAACGTTCGGGTTGCCGTGGCCAAGCGTCGGGTAGCGACAGTGGCCATCCGAACAACGGGCTTGGGGATGCATGGACGGGCAGCTTCATTCGCGGCGGAACACCGCAAGGATGGTCTCAGTGAGCATGCGTCCCCTCTCGGGAAATGTGGAAAGATCGTGTTTCGGTGGTGGCGGCCTCCGTGGTTAGGGGTTCGTGCGAAACCCCGACCAGAGCCTCTCATACAGAGACGGCGCGCCTGGGTCAACGGGGTTCAAAAGTTTGCGGCGGAAGGCGATGAGGTGGCGGCACGGCCCTTTCCTCAGCCCTCCTTTGAAATGGTGGGAGCAGTCGCACTTCGCGCGCCGCATCATGCCATCGCGGTCCAGCAGCAGCTCGACCTCGCGCTTTTGCACGGTGCCGGTGTGCAGCCTGGTGTCATTGGGGGCGTCAGTGCTGCTCAGCACACGCACATCACGGTCTGGGATGTCACGCGCAGCTTCGGCCTCGGCATTCGGCGGCCCCATCTGCTCCTCTCCCAGCACCTGCGGCATGATCTGGCGCCAGCGGTACACCTGATGCGGCAGGTCGTAGATCACTTGCCCGGAATGCGCCAGATGTTTCAGCGCCGCAGTCGTCATGGCCTCTGCGGCACCGCAGGCACTGGCGAGTGTGGCCAGAGAAGCCGACTGCTGCTGCCTCAGCGCGGCGGCGGCTTTGTCGATCAAATCTTTCCCTGGCTCCTGCGGTGGCAGCAGCAGATCCAGCGCACTGCCACGCGTCCAGTCATTGGTGGTCCAGCCGGAGAGCCCCAGCGTGAGCTTCATCGGCCCCATGTGCGCGATCCACATGGACGGCAGCCCGGTCCCAAGCAGGCAAACCTCCACGCGATCAATGAGCGGCAGCAGGCGCGCCAGTGTGAGCAGGCGGCGCACGCCCCACACGCGGATGGGCTCCATCGACTGCGCACACGGTGGCGCGCCACGGTCGGTGATGCGCTGCTCCCACGGCTCCAGCACCAGCTCCGGCGCGCGCCCTTCCACAATCTCAAATCGCAGCGCGCGCGGGCTGCGCGGGGCCTTGTGCCGACGCAGCCAGGCCAGCAGAGAATACAGCCCCTGACGCGAAAGAGTGACGCGCCGCATCGGCAGCGTCATCGCACCCTGGAGCTGCATGAAACCACGCAGCCAGCCAGTGGGCAGATCGATCTTCTCCTCACGATAATCCTCACCTCCCTGGACTTTGACCTCAAAGCCGGAGGGGTCCACGTGGAAACGCGCCGGCTGGTAGGTGCGCAGCGTCTGGAAATGGTGAAACAGATCCCAGGAGTAGTCCACGTTCGTGGTGCCGCACTGCACGCCCGCCGCTGAGCTAAAGCATTCATCGCGCTCCACGCTCAGGCAGCCGTAGCTCGACTCATCCGCGCTGAAGCATTCAAAGAACACCACATCCGGTGCCACGGTGATCACCGGATCACACGGCATGAGCAGGCGCCAAAGCTCCTGATCATGGCGGCGCAGATGGTCTGCGTATTTCAGCCGTGCGTTCCAGTAGCGTTTGCGCGCCTTGTCAAACTGCCGCTCAAAATCACGCGGCAGCGGCGTCCGCTGCTTCGTCTCCATTTCCTGCCGGGCCTCGCGCACCGCTTCGGTGCGGATGGCAGTCAGCCGCTGCTGCTCTCCCTTTCTCCACTCCTCATAGGCGGTCTTGTCACGCGGCTTGAAGCGCAGATCGTTGATCACCACATCATGCAGTGCGGAGATCGCCTCGCGGAAGTGCAGCGGGTTTTTCAGCGCCGCATCAAAGGCCACCACGTCCCGCTTCAAATTCGGTGCCAGAGACACGATCTGCCCGCCGCCTGCTTCAGCGACATGACTTCGACCCCGGTATGCAAAGGTGATGTTCATGCGGCGGTCTTGAGAAGAGTTTCCGCCGCAGGCTGCAGCACCAGTTCTGGCAGTGCCGCAGCGATCGCGCTTTCCAGCTCCGGCCTTCTGGCGAGAAGGGACATCACCGCCGCCAGCGCCGCACGCGCCTCAGGGCCGCGGATGGAGCGCACCGTGGCCACCAGCACCGGCAGCAGTTTTTCATTCGGCGTGGCTGCCAGAGTCGCCGCAATCTGCCGCAGCGCCTTCAGCTTCTGCCTGCCACCGCGGTTCACATCCAGCAGCACGCTGGTCCACACGGGCGCCAGATCATCCGCCCCCACCGGCGGCTTGCTGGCACGCAGGGCCAGCGCATCAATCATGCGGGTGCGCAGGTCTGCATACGGCGTCTCCGCCAGCCGGCTCCACAGCGCGGCGTCCGGCCAGCCGGGAGAATTTTCCTGCTCCATCCAGGCCCAGGCACCCTCGCGAATGCCTGCATTCGCACTGTCAAAAAAGCGGCACACGGCAGGCATCTGATACACCTCCGCCGTCCCTAATTGAGCCAATGCCCAGCGTGCGATGTCACCGCCAATCCCCAGACACTGGGCGCGCCACAGACCCGTGATGACCTCGCGCTCTTTGCCATCTCGTGGAGTTGTCTTTTCCAGAAGACGCAGCCCCAGCCGTGCAATCGGTGTGGCCTTCGCCAGTGCGATCTCCACCCGCTGCGCCAGCGTGATGCGCTCGTCACGAACGTGCTTGAGCATGGCATCACAGAGCAGCTGCGCCACGCGCGGGTTTTCGCACTTCAGCAGTTTCAGCCAGGTCTCCAGCGGCCAGCTGGCCGCATCCGCGCACTCGGCCAGCAGACGCGCGCCGTAGCTTTGCACCTCTTCATCGTCATGCGCGAGCATGCGTGTCAAAATGTCTGCTGCTGGCGCTGCTGAAATCGTTCTGGCCAGTTCCTGATGCCAAGCCAGTGCCCAGACGCGCACCAGCCGCGACTGCGCCATCACGATGAGCTCCAGCGCCGCCACCACTCCGGCGGGCGTGCGCCAGTGCTGCGAAAACGCCGGCTCCGGCTTCAGATCCGCCAGCGTGCGACCTTCCTTCAGCACGGCCCTCAGGCTGCTGAACTCCACTGCCGGGCTCTCACCATGCAGCGCATGCATCAGGCTCCAGCTGTCCAGCAGGTTTTCCCCCGCTGCGAGGTCTGCATCCTGAAACGCCGCCAGTCCAGGCACCACAGCCGCGAGGTAGCGCGACCCGTCGTTGAACCCCAGTTTGCGGAAGTAGCGCCACACCCGCCGCTGCAGGTAGTGGCGGGTGCGGTATTTGAAGAGCCGAAACTTCTCCAGCTTCTTTGGAGTGATGTATTTCGACATCGTTTTTGCCAGCACATTGCGCGGCGTCTGAAGCACCTCGGACTGGATCATCACCCGTGTGGCGCGGTCCCATTCAAAACTCCTGCCGCGGACCCGCCGCACCAGCCGGTCAAATGCCATCAGGCAGCGTGCCATCACGGCGTCGTCTCCCCGGGTTTCGGCCGCCTTGAACAGGCGCTTTACCACCACCTGATGCCCCGCCTGGTCAAACGGCAGCTCAAAATAGCGCTGCATCATCGTGCGTGCCCAGGGGCGCGGATCATTCTTCCACCTGTCCGCCAGACCCGCGAGCGCCTTGGGTTCCCTCATGCCTCGAATCGTCTCCAGAAACGCATCCGCACCTGCGCTGAGTTGTTCCTCAGCCAGCAGATGCATGCCCCGTTGATCGCTCGATTTTTCCACGTGCGCGGAGTTTGTAAAAGAAGCGAAAAAGCGTCAATAAAAACCGGAGCATCAATGCAAAAAATTCACACTCCCTTTGCAAGCATTGCCGCCACCGCCTGCAGAATAGTTTCCACCTCCGCCAGACGCCCCACGCCCTCATACCCGCAGGCCAGCATCCCGGACGCGGGCTCGACAAACTGCGCCCCGTAGCCGCGCAGGGTCTCCACATTCTTCTGCGTGGCGGGGTGCTGCCACATCTTGCCGTTCATGGCCGGGGCGATGAGGATGGGCGCCCGCGTGGCCAGGGCGATGGCAGTGAGCGCATCATGGGCGAAGCCATTGGCCATGGCCGCCAGCACATTGGCCGTGGCAGGAGCGATCAGGAGCAGATCCGCCTCATCCGCCAGTTGGATGTGCCCGGGCTGCCAGCCCTCCTTTTCGGCAAACAGATCGCTGATCACCGGATTCTTCGACAGCGTGCCCAGCGTCAGCGGGGTGACAAACTCCAGGGCCGCTTTGGTCAGCACGCACGTCACCTTGTGGCCGGCCTTGGTGAGCTGGCTGGCGAGGTCCGCCGCCTTGTAGGCTGCAATGGAACCGGTGACGCCGAGAATAATGCGGGACATAAATGGACCATAGGCGCGAAAATCCACCCGAAAAGCCCGAACTACGAAGCTGCTTGCCATTCTGCCTGCACGAAAGCACATTCCCAGGCGTAACCCCCTGCCAGAATGCGCTGCCCCAAATGTGGAAGCTCCCAGGATAAAGTGATCGACTCCCGCGAGGCGCGGGAGGGGCACGCCATCCGCCGCCGCCGGGAGTGCATGAAGTGCGACTTCCGCTTCACCACCTACGAGATCGTGGAGCGCGAGGAGCTGCGCGTGGTCAAGCGCAACGGCGCCCGCGAAAACTTCAACCGCGACAAGCTCCTCGGCGGCGTCCGCAAGTCCTGCGAAAAGCGACCCGTCAAAATGGAGCAGCTCGAGCAGCTCGTGGACGACATCGCCAACGAGCTGGAGGAGGAAGGCTACCGCGAGATCCCCAGCACCGTCATCGGCGCCAAGGTCATGCGCCGCCTCGAAACCATCGACCACGTGGCCTACGTCCGCTACGCCTCGGTGTACCGCCAGTTTGAGGACGTGGGCGAGTTCATCGACGAGATCAAGAGCCTCGGAGAGCGCAGCCCGCGCGACGGGCGGCAGCCGGAGCTTTTCCGTTAATTTCTCCCCATGAGCGAAAAGACCATTTTTCAGAAGATCATCGACCGCGAAATCCCTGCCCCGCTCGTTTACGAAGACGACCTCGTGGCCGCCTTCAACGACATCAGCCCCCAGGCCCCCATCCACGTGCTCATCGTGCCCAAAAAGCTCATCCCCCGTGTGGGCGAGGCCGTGGCGGAGGATCGGGCCACACTGGGCGCACTGCTGCTGGCCGCAGGCAAGATCGCTGAAAAGCTCGGCATCTCAGACCGCAGCAAGGGCTTCCGCCTCGTGATCAATCACGGCAAAGATGCCGGTGAATCCGTGCCCCACATGCACGTGCACCTGCTCGCGGGCCGCAGCCTCGATTGGCCACCAGGCTGATCCCAAATAGGCGGCAAGCCGACTGGCTTCACAGTCCTGCTGCAACCAAGGCAGAGAGTCTCTGTCATGCTGCGCCCTACATTGTGACAATATCGTAACAATGAATAAATTGCATTCGTTGGACCCCTCCCCCCGCCCTCAATGGTCCAACGCTCCCACCCCTCGTTTTCACTTCCCAAGCTCCTGTTAGCGCTGCTGCTCTCCGTCATGGTGAAAGGCGCGCTGCAGGCCGCGTCTGGCTACGGGGCTCTGGCAGCGCCCGCTGCCGCAATCACCCCCAAGAAACCGGCCTCGATCTATGATCAGATCTGGGGCAGCTCGGTGCTCTACAAAGCTCACAGCGGCTTTCTCACGAGCCTGGCTCTTCAGGGCATCCTGCAGCTTCAGGATGACCAGGGCTGGTCAGACCGTGGGGACTTCGGCAGCCGCGACCGCCCGCAGGATTCACGCTGGGGCGACTTCGAAGTGCGCCGCCTGCGCTTGGGCTTCAAATCCAAGTGGCTCGACGGAAAAGGCCGCCTGGACGGCCTGATCGACATCAACGCCGACTTCAATCCGTTCTACGGCCGCATCAACATCCTCTTCTTTGAGTACGCGTTTTCCGAGGCGCTGACAGTGGGCTTTGGCAAACATCAGGCCTATTTCGGACTGGAGCGCACCACATCCTCGCGGGAGTTCCTCACCATCGAACGCTCCCTGCTCACAGACGTCCTGTGGACCGGCTGGTACACCGGCATCTGGGCCACCGGAAAGGTGCGCCATTTTTTGTGGGAACTGGCCGCATATGCAGGCGATGACGAACGGGAGTTCACCACCTTCAACGGTGGCGCGATCATTCAGGCCGGCCTCGGCTACGACCTCAAGGAGGCCACAGGGCTGGACCGCGCCTCCATCAATTTCGACTACCAGAAAGCCACGGCGGACACCTCCGTCAAGGGCAGCACCTTTGAGGGTGCGCCGGCTCCTTATGAGTTTGAAAGCGCCCTCTCCCTGAACAGCAGCTGGGAAAAAGGCCCCTGCGCGTTTTATACGGACATTCTTCATGGCCATGGCCGGGAGTCCCAGGGAGATGTCTCCGGCCTCATCCTCATGCCCGCCTTTTTTGCCACCCAGAAGCTGCAGTTTGTGGGGCGCTACCAGTACGCGGTGGCTGAAAACGACGGCCTGCGCCTCTCCAGCCGCTACGACCGCCTGGCCACCGGCATCACCGACAAAGGACATGGGGGCCAGTACCATGCTTTATACCTGGGGGCGAATTACTACATCTACGGCCACAAGCTGAAGCTGATGACCGGCCTGGAATTCGTCACTCTAAGCGGCGGCGGCCACGGTGGCAGCTACAACGGCTGGAGCTGGTCCAGTGCCCTGCGCCTGTATTTCTAGCCTCCGGCAGGCAAAAAAACCGGCCCAGGTGCAACTTTGGCGTATGTTAGGTGTTAGAATCATTGTCAATCCCTCCGTCCGCCATGGAACCGCTCTCACCTCAAGACCCCGTCGCCAAGCTGCTGGCTCAGGCCCGCGCGATCGAGGCTCGTTCCAATTTTGCCCAGAACGTCGTCCGCGCCGCCCGGCAGACGCCCCAGGATCGCGGCTGGCTCGCATCTCTTCGCACCTGGTGGGAGGATGTTTCCTTTGCCTCCCCGGCTGGCAAGTGGGCCTTTGCCTCCGTCAGCATTGCCGTGATGGTGCTCGCCCTGGTGATCTTCCAGACTCAGCCCACCGCCCAAGTCCAGATGGCCGGCAAGCCAGTGCCTGTGATGTCTGTGCCAGACCTCCCCCTGCTCCCGGCTGCGGCCGAGACTCCTTGGGAGGCCACCTTCGACACCCAGGCTCTCCTGGCCGTGGATGACACCTCCCAGCTCACCGACAGTGAGATTGGCTTCCTGCTCTATTGAGCTCCCTGTCACACCCGTGTGACAAAAACGTCGGAACTTGCCGCCGGACGAACTGAGCCGCCATGCCAAATGGCAGGATGGCTTTGCCCGCCTCGACCTTCTGGAATCATCAGCGCTGTCGGCGCCACAGCTGGTGGCTGCTGCTGGTGCTCGCACTCCTGCTCTACCTGCCGGGCACGGGCACCATTCCACTGATGGACCGCGACGAGCCGCGCTTTGCCCACGCCACAGTGGAGATGATGCAGCGCGGCACCTGGACCATCCCCTGGTTCAATGGTGCCTACCGTTTTGACAAGCCACCCCTCACTTACTGGTGGATGCGCCTGCACTACGCCCTGCTGGGCGTGAATGAGCTGGCAGCACGTCTCCACAGCGTGGCGGCCGTCTATCTCACCGCGCTGGTGGTGGCTGGCATGGCGCGGAGACTCACGCAAGAACCACGTGCAGGACTGCTGGCGGGTGCGGCCTGGCTCACCAGCCTGCAGTCGCTGGTGCACGGTCGCCTGTGCGTGGCGGACATGCCCATGATCCTGCTGGTGGCGCTGGCCTGCCGCGCCTTGCTGGAGCTGCTCACCAAGGTTCCCTCCCGCCGCTGGGGTGGCTGGTTCTGGTGCCTGTGGCTCTCTCTTGGCGCCGGTTTTCTGGCCAAGGGCCCCGTCGCGTGGTTCGTGCCTGCGCTGACCTTGCTCCTGTGGCGCTGGGTTTTGTGGAAGAAGCCCCTGCCCTGGCAGCGTCTGCAGGTGCTGCCAGGCCTGGGCATCGCACTGACCATGGTGGCCGCATGGGGTGTGCCTGCTTTGATCGAAACCAACGGCGCCTTCTGGCAGACCGGCATGGGCGAGCATGTGGTGAAGCGCGGCACCGCTGTCTTCAACGGCCGCAAATTCGTGCCCGGCTACTACCTCCTCACTTCCTGGCTCAGCCTCTTTCCCTGGATGGGCTTTGCGCTGCCGGTGTGGCGCAGTCTGCGTGCAAACTGGTCGGCGCAGACCTCCTTCCTCGCCGCATGGTTTCTCGCGCCGCAGATCATCTTCTTTTTCTACGCCACGCAGCTGCCGCATTACGTCATGCCGGGCTATCCCGCCTTCATCGTGCTGCTCGCTTGGGCTTGGTGGCAGCGCACTCCTGATCATGCGGCAGAACTGCCCGGTGCTGCCAAGTGGCTGCCGCTTGCGCTTTCAGGGCTTGTTCTCGCAGGCTGGGGCTTGGTGGCAGCAGTGCCGATTCCAAATGCTGGCCTCCGCACCCTGCTCAGCAGCGCACTGCTGGCGCTCACCTGCGTGCTCCTGCTGGGCGGCTTTGTCGCAGGCGCTTTATGGAAGCACGGCATGACAGCCCGAAACACCGCGCTCGTCGGCCTCACACTGCTGCTCACCAGCGCCAGCCTTTCATTCCTCGGCCGCCAATTGCTCGCCACTTCTATCCCCGTGCAGGTGGCGGCAGAAATCGGCACCATCAAGCCCGACATGACATTCCACGGCTGCGGCTACACCGAACCCAGCCTCGTCTTCTACACCGATCATCCATGGCTCTTCACCGATGACCTCAGCTCCGCCAAAGCTCTGCTGCAAAAGTCCGGCCCGGAGGCCGTCGTGATGCTGCGGCGCGAGTGGACTCTCGACCGCTGGTTCAAATCACTGCTCGGCACTGCACCCAAAGGCCAGACCGCCAAAGACAATACGGCGCTCGTGGATCAGTTGAAGCCGGAGTCCAGCAGCACGCAGACGCTGACCCTCGAAGGCTTCAACATGGCGCGCTTCAGCTGGGCGGAGGTCCAGCTCTTCGTCAGACGCTAGCCGCCGCACGCCGCATGCGCCGCACTGTCAGCCCGAGCGGCACCCCAAAGACACACGCCAGCATCACCGAGGTGATGACATCGCTCGGATGGTGGCAGTTGTTCTGCATGCGCGACCACGCCACCCCTCCAGACACCGCCAGCAGCGGCACACCCGCCGGTGGAAACGCCACCGCCAGCGGCACGCAGGCACCGAATGACGTGGCCGTGTGCGCACTGGGAAAGGACTGTTTGCGCGCGCTCAAGGTGGGGCCGTAAAATCCAGCGGGCACGTTGCTGCCGGGCCGCGCACGCCCGGTGCTCACGCGCACCACATTCGCCACGCCTCCCGTGAGCACCGTGCCCACGACAGCCGCGAGCGTCAGCCTGCGGAAGAACGGCGAGCGCCGCACAAACGCAAAGCAGGTGAGTGTGACGAACACAAACATGTTAAACCCCGCCAGATCTCCCCAGTAGCTCAGCCACCTCGCCGCGCCATGAATGGCTGCATTGTCCGGAGAGTCCTCCGCCCATCGCAGCCGTGCCAGCAGCACAAGATCCTGCGGCATGAGCAGACAGATCAGCACCGCACCCGCCACCATGAAAGTCCACAGCTTGATCCGATTGGCCGCCAGCATGGCCCAAGCGCTGCGGCAGAGGCACAATACATCCGCCCACCAGCAGGCCAGCATGGGCCGCGTGCGATGATCCAGACCTGCGGGGAGCCATGAGGCTGCGTCCTCACTTGCCAGCTCATCCCAGGAGGCCGCATAGGGCGGCAGCAGGCCGTGTTTGTCATTCATCAGCGGCAATCAAAACAAGATCATCAAAATGCCACGGCGTGCATTGAAACGAATTTGTTTCGCCTCGTGACTGTGTGACGAAACAAACACACTCGCCTGCTGGCCCGCTGTCACATTGGAAGGAAGACTCTCTCACTCCTCCTGCGATCATGCTCAAAGAGTCCCCACCCCGCCGTCCGGTTCAGATGTTGAAATCGGCCCACGACATGGTTTTCCGCCATGTTCACAATTCAAACCTCATCTACAACACAGCCTGGGAGGATCCGCGGCTCGACCGCCAGCTCATGCAGCTGAACTCCGACAGCCGCGTGGTCATGATCACCAGCGCAGGCTGCAACGCGCTCGACTACCTGCTCGACAATCCGGCCGCCATTCATGCGGTGGACATGAACTACCGGCAGAATGCGCTGCTGGAGTTCAAGCAGGCGCTCATCCGCCGTGGCGACTTTGAAGAGCTCTTTGAGATGTTCGGCTTCGGCTCTCATGCCGACTACGCCCGCGTCTATGCCCGTGTGCGCAGCACGCTGTCTGACCCTGCACGGAAGTTCTGGGACAAGCGCATCGGCTTCTTCAATCCCACCAGCCTCAAAAAGTCCTTCTACTTTCACGGCACCTCCGGCATCGCCGCGTATGTGATGGGGAATGCGCTCTTCAAGCTGCGCCCGAATGTGAAGAACTTCGCCACCTGTCTGCTGGATGCGCGCTCGCTCGAGGAGCAGCGCAGCGCGTATGAGCTCTTTGAGCGCGAGATCTGGGGCCCCTTCAGCAACTGGCTGCTGCGCCAGCCCACGCTCATGACGCTGCTCGGTGTACCGCGTCCGCAGATCAAGCTCATCCAGGACTCCTACCCCGGCGGCCTCACCGATTATGTGAAGGACAAGCTGCGCCATGTGTTCACCGAGCTGCCCATCGCTGACAACTATTTCTGGCGTGTGTACATGACCGGCTCCTACACGCTGGGCTGCTGCCCCAATTATCTGAAGCAGGAAAACCTGCCCACGCTGCAGCAGCGTGTGGATCGTCTGAAAAGCTACACCACCACACTCTCCGGCTTCCTGCGCGAATATCCCGGCAAATACACGCATTTCGTGCTGCTGGATCACCAGGACTGGCTGGCCGCGCACGACACCGCCGCGCTGCTGGATGAATGGGAGCTCATCCTGGCCAACAGCGCCCCCGGCGCGAAAGTGCTGATGCGCTCGGCGGGTGTGAATCTCGATTTTGTGCCGGAGTCCGTGCGCGCCCGCCTGCGCTTCTTCCCCGAACGCACCGAGGTCCTGCACCAGCTGGACCGCGTGGGCACCTACGGCAGCCTTCACTTTGCGGAGGTGCTGTGATGAGCACGGCGCACGCATCCACAGCCGCCGCGCATGGCACGGGCACTGCGCTCGAGCGCTACTACCAGTTTCACTCGCGCATCTATGACGCAACGCGCTGGAGCTTTCTCTTTGGCCGCGAGGAGGTGCTGATGCGCGCCGCGTGCGTGAGCAAAGCCCAGCGCATTCTGGAAGTGGGCTGCGGCACCGGGCGCAATCTGCCCGGCCTGCGCCGCCGCTTTCCTCAGGCACGGATCACCGGCGTGGATCTCTCCGAGCAGATGCTGTCCATCGCCGCCACCAAGATGAAGGACGACCGCGTCACGCTGCTGAGGCGCTCCTACAGCGCGCCTGTGCACGAAGGCGGCAGCCGTTTCGACCTCGTGCTGTTTTCATACGCGTTGAGCATGTTTAATCCCGGCTGGGAGCAGGCCATCGATGCCGCATGGAATGATCTCGAAGAAGGTGGCGTCATTGCCGTGGTGGATTTTTCCCACACGCGCTTCTCCTGGTTCCGCAACTGGATGGGCGTGAACCACGTGCGCATGGAGGGCCATCTGTGGCCGTATCTCAGCCAGAAGTTTGCACCGCTGCTGGACGAGCGCTTTTCCGCCTACGGCGGCGTGTGGCAGTATGGCATCTTTCTCGGACGCAAACAGTCCTGAGAGTGTGTGGCGATACTGTTTCGTGCAGTTCCGCGAAGCCCTTTCATCATGAGGTGCCATCAGGCATTTCATTCCTCATGACACACCTCCTGCTTTTCGGCGCGGTGCTCGCGCTGTCCGCATTCATTTACTTCCTCCGTCGCTTCAGCACCGCCTGGGCCATGCGCCGCTGGCAGCGCACCCAGGGCATGGTAACGACGGCGGAGATGCGGCGCAGCAAACAGAAAACCCACGACGGCTGCCTGCTCTATGACCCGGTGCTGCGCTATTCCTACAGCGTGGGCGGCCGCACCTTTGAAGGCAGCCGCTACTCACACAAGACTGCAGACAAAGACGCAGGTCGCCTCACGCAGTTCATCGCCCGGCTCACCCAGGGCTCCGAGGTGCCCGTGTACTATCATCCGCACAATCCCGCCGAAGCCGTGGTGCAGCCGCCTGCGTGGCAGGGCTCGGCCATGGCGGCGCTCTCCTGCGCACTGCTCTTGGTCGTGCTGGCAGCCTTCCTCTGGGCCGCGTGAAAAGCCTGACGCCTGCTTTCGCAAACGGGTTCGCCGCACCAGAGCTGCGCCGCTTGGTGGGTGGAATGTGGGCGGCCCAGATCGCCGTGGCGGGTTTTGTGGCCGGTCATTCCTTTCTGCCCAACCGCTGGCTGCATCTCGGCTGGCTATTCATCGCAGGCGCTTGGGCCCTGGCCTGGACAGACTGGCCCGCGCTGCTCAGACAGTGGCAGGCAGATGCAGGCGTGCATTCCATCGTCTGCTTTCTCTCGTGGATGCTCATCCGCTCCTCTGTGCAGATTCCCTTCATGGCCGAACGTGCGTCGGATGAAGTGATCTCCGGCATTTTCGGCATGCTGCTGCTGGTGATGTTTTGCATGCTGGTCTGGCAGCAGGCGAAAAGTGACGAATTTTTTCATGCCATGGGCTGGTTCATGGGGCTCACGTCCGCTCTTGCGGCGCTGATCAGCATCGTGCTTTCCTATTTCGTGCTGCCCGGCCACCAGGCGGGAGAGAGGCTCATGAACCTGCTCGTGCACGGCGGCCTCAACCAGGTGTGCACGGGGCTGATCTTTGGCTTCGCGGCGCTGTGGCTCGCGGCTCTGATGGAGGCAAAGCCAATACCCTTGCCGCGCTGGCTGGGCTGGGCCGTTGTGGGATTGCTGCATTTCGCGGCGTTTCTTTCCGGCAGCCGTGGTGCCATGCTGGCCATGGTCTGTGGTCATCTGGTGCTGCTGCTGACGCGTGGCTGGCGGCGCGGTGGTGCTGCGGCCTGTGTGTTTCTAACTGCGACCGTGCTTTATTTTACCAGCGCACCGTTGTTTGCACACATCCAGCGCTGGCGCGTTGAACCTGCAGTCACTCAAGCCATCACGCCCCCGTTTCAAAAGATAGTCGAGCGTGCGGACAACAACCGCCTGGACATCTACCGCGCCGGATGGCATGCCATGGACCATGTCTGGCTGGGCACCGGCCAGTGGGGCGTGCGCGGGCTCTGGCAATGCGAGCTGCAGTCAAAAACGAGCATCATGATGATGTCACACCTGCACAGCGCCTTTTTTGCCACCTTCGTGCATGGCGGCATCATCGGTGCAGCCTTGCTGCTGGGGGTGCTAGGTCGTGGTATCCGCTGCGCGCATCGTCTGGCCATGGCAGGGGATGCCACCTGGATCTCCCTGCTGGCCTTTGGCTGCGGCGGCCTGCTGTTTGATGGCGAGTCCCTGGCCTCGCTGGCCACGGCACCACGCTTTGAGGGGCTGCTTTTCTGGCTGCCTCTCACCGTGGCGCTGGCGCGTGGTTCCGCTACTGCACCACGCGCAGATTCTTGAACCCTGCCTCGCCGTCAAAGGCGATGAGGTTGAGCTGCTCTTTCGCCTCCGCGATCACGGCATGCCGGCCTTTCGCCGTCACGCCTGCGATTTGAGCGGTGACTTCATCGCCTTTGAAGGTGATGCGCACCGCCTGCCATTCCCCGGCGTTCAGTTTCAGCTTCTGCCGCGCCAGCGGCTCCGTCTGGCTCTTGTCCTGGCCGGCATCGGGGTTCTTGGTGATCTCGATCTGCGTGCTGCTGACGACGATGCGGAAGGAGTGCTTTCCTGCCGTATGAATGCGCAGCGAGACACGCCCGGCGGTGTGCAGCTTCATTTCAAACTGCAGGGTGCCATCGGTGATGGGCAGTGGTCCGGTCAGTGTCGCGCCTTGTTCCTCGGTTTTAGGCGTCGGGTTCCAAATGGCCTCGTCGCGCACCTGCCAGGTGCCGCGTGTCATGATCCAAGGCTTGGCCGGCAGCGCCTTGAAGTCCTGAGCCAGCACCTCTTTGCCTGCCAGCGGTGGCAGGGCGGGCGGCAGCTTCTTCTCCACGATGGGCGGCATCTCGCGGCTGTAGCCGCCGTCACGGTAGCGGTTTACCAGGGCGCTCAGCTCTTTCACCACCTCCGGATTCTGCGTGCTGACATCCACCGTTTCAGCAGGGTCTTCCTTCACGTTGTAAAGCTGCGCCTTGAACTGGCTGGCGCGCGACTTGCGGACACCAAGCTTGATCTCGCTGACGGGCACGCCCTCGATCCACTTCCACGGTCCTTTGCGGATGGCGAAGACACCGTCCGCGCTGTGAATGAACATGTGGTCGCGCGTGGGTGCCGCATCCTTGGTGCCGAGGAAGGCGGGCAGGGCATTGAAGCTGTCCTCAGCTGCCGTGGCGGCGGCGGGCAGCGGCTCGCCCACGATCGCCGCCGTGGTGGCCAGGATGTCAGCCACGCTGATCATGTCATCGCAGACCGTGCCGGCAGGGATCTTCGCAGGCCAGCGGGTGATGAAGGGCACCTTGAACCCGCCCTCCCAAACGTCGTGCTTTCCGCCGCGCAGGTCGGCATTCACCTTCAACCCGGTCTTGTAGGCCTGCGTCTGCACGGTGTCTCGCGTGGGGGTGAAGACGCCGCCATTGTCGCTGCTGAAAATGACCAGCGTGTCCTGCGCCACGCCTTTTTCATCCAGCGCCTTGAGCACGCCGCCCACGCTCCGGTCCAGCTCCTGGATCCAGTCGCCGTAGAGCCCGGCCTTGCTCTTGCCGGCCATGTCCTTGTCCGGCGTCACCGGATTGTGCACGGCCACCGGAGTGTAGTAGAGGAAGAACGGCGTGCCCTTTTTCTGCTGCGTAATCCATTCGGCGGCCTTGGTGGTCAGCAGTGGCATCACGCGCTGGTTCACGCGCCTCGGCGCATCCAGATCCAGAATCGTCGCCTTGCCGTTTTCCGTATCTTCAGGTCCGTAGGTGGCCTTGAAGTTCGGATCGTCGGAATCAGGCCCTTTCAACTTCATGCCTGTCGGGATTTTCCCGCTGCGCAGACCATAGACAAAACGATTCTCCACAAACACGCCTGTGAGGTCGCCGTGATTGCTCGGCACGCCGAAGTGGTAGTCAAAGCCGATGTCCAGCGGGCCGGGGGAAAGCTCGGCGGTGTAGTCCGTGCGCCACTTTAAGGAGCCGTCGTCCGTGCCGTAGCCGAGGTGCCATTTGCCAATCGCCGCAGTCTGGTAGCCGTGCTTTTTCAGCAGCGAGGCCATGTTCAGCCGCGTCGTCTCAATGTGCAGCGGGGAAAAGGTGCCCAGCACCTCGTGCGTAAGCGAGGTACGCCAGCAGTAGCGGCCCGTCATGACCGAATAGCGCGTGGGAGAGCACACGGAGGAGGTGGTGTTGGCATCCGTAAACCGCCGCCCCTCTCGCGCCAGGCGGTCGATGTTCGGCGTCTGCACCAGGCTGCCGTCCGCCCCGTAGCACCCCGCGCTGCCATAGCCGTAATCGTCGGCGAGAATGATGACGATATTGGGCGTGTCTGCGGCGAGCGCAGAGGAGACGAAGAAAGCGAGGAGGAGCAGAAAACGCATGCCGCGTTGACGAAGACGACGCGGGCGGACTTTCATCAAGTTACGCCTTTCCCATTGCGACGGCCCCGGCACGCATTCACAATGCAGGCTGCCATGCCTAGCCGTGCCCTTTTCTCCATCCTGCTCTGCGCTCTCAGCCTCATCATGACCGGTTGCGAGACCTCCGGCCTCACCCAGCAGCAGTCTGCGGCCGTGGAGGCACGCCGCCGCCAGATCGCCATGGAGCCGCGCGGTGATTACTTCATCGGCCGTCGTTTCTACATCAATCACACCCACCTCTGGGGCTATGTGCGCAGCCCGGGACAGGGCTGGGAGAGCTCCAAGCTCGTGATCATGAACGAGCGCTACCAGAAGATTCCCTACCGCCTGCCTGAGGCGCCGACGGACGGCGGCTACGCCTACGGTGATGACCACAACACCGAGTACACCCTCTATGGCCGCTTCACCGGCCGGAAGGTGTTTGACCCTAACAGCAACCTGGTGCTGCCTGAATTTGAACTGCGCCGCTGGGAAGTCCGCAACGAAAGCCCCGGCTGGCTTTTCAAGCCCAACGAAAGATTCAACGGCAGCCAGCTCCTGCGCGCCGAACCCGGCACCACGCCCTAAAGGCGGAACGTCACCACCAAACGGCAAATGACGAAGCACACCCCCCTCGTCATATCCAACGGCCGTCTCCACTTTCATCCTTTTATCTCATGCCCACGACCGACCTGATCGCCGATCTCGAATGGCGCGGCCTGCTGAAGCAGTGCAGCGACCTCGAAGCCCTCAAGGAAGCCCTCAAGACCCAGCAGACCTTTTATTGCGGCTTTGACCCCACGGCAGACAGCCTCCACATCGGCAACCTGCTGCCTCTGATGGCACTGCGTCGCGTGCAGGAGCATGGGCACAAGGCCATCGCCATCGTCGGCGGCGGCACCGGCCTGATCGGCGACCCCAGCGGCAAGGCCAACGAGCGCACGCTCAACACCCCCGAAACCGTGGCGGCGTTCGTGAAGCGCATCGAAGTGCAGATCCGCAGCATCCTCGTTCCCGAGCAGACCATCATTGAAAACAACGCCGACTGGCTCTGCAAGCTCAGCGCCATCGAATTGCTTCGTGACGTGGGCAAAAACTTCACCATCGCCTGGATGCTGGCGAAGGACTCCGTCAGCTCCCGCCTGGAGACTGGCATTTCCTACACCGAGTTCACCTACATGATCCTGCAGTCCTACGACTTCGTGGTGCTCAATGAGCGCCACGGCTGCACCGTGCAGATCGGCGGCAGCGACCAGTGGGGCAATATGACCGCTGGCATTGATTTGGTTCGCAAAATGCGTGGCCAGCAGACCCATGTGGTCACCTTCCCGCTCATTACCACCAGTTCGGGCAAGAAGTTTGGCAAGTCGGAAGCGGGCGCGATCTGGATGGACCCGAAGAAGACCAGCCCGTATGCCTTCTACCAGTTCTGGGTGAACTCCGAGGACCCGGACGTGCCGCGCTTCCTGCGGCAGTTCACGCTGCTTTCGCATGAAGAGATCGAAGCCATTGAGGCTGAGCACAATGCGAACCCTGGGCAGCGCAGCGGCCACAAGCGCCTGGCGGCAGAAGTGACCCGCATGGTGCATGGCGAGGAAGAGCTGCAGAAGGTCATCCTGGCTTCGCAGGCTCTTTTTGGCGGAGCCGATCTGGCCTCTGCTGACGTGGATACGCTCATCGAGGCCACCGCCTCCGCCCCGAGCACCACGGTGGATCTTGCGGCTATCCCAGGAATTGCCGATCTGCTGGTCACCCTCGGTCTCGCCACTTCGAAGGGTGATGCCGGACGCCTCATGAAGGGCGGCGGCTTCTATATCAACAATGTACAGGTGCCTGCTGGTGAAGTCCCCGTGCTCACCGCCGAGCACTTTCTCGACGGCAAGCTCTGCATCCTGCGCAAAGGTAAGAAGAGCTATGCGACGGTAAGAGCGGGAATGTAAGAGCAGCGCAAAACCAGTCGGCAACGACGCAACATCACGACTTCCATGAGGCGAATCATCATGCTCCTGTTCGCAGGCTTTCTCGCGCCCGCGTTTTCCGAAGACATTGAAACTGAACTGCTTATCGTGGGTGGGAATGAGTCGGGATGTGCGGCGGCGGTGCAGGCGGCTAGGCTGGGGGTGAGGAAGATTGTGCTGGTGAATGACATTGAGTGGCTGGGCGGGCAGTTCAGCGCGGAGGGGGTGGGGTGTCCGGATGAGTGGACGGCGGTGAACGGACGAAGGGTGAATTTTCCGCGCAGCGGGATCTACAGCGAGGTGATTCAGCGCATCCGGGCGCATAATTCGCAGGTTTATGGCATGCCAGCGCCGGGGAACTCGTTTTGTGGCACGGAGACGATTGAGCCGTCAGCGGCGGCGAGGATTTTTGAGGAATTGCTCAAGCCGTATGTGGACTCGGGGGTGCTACGGATTGAGCGCGGGTGGCAGTTGCAGAGGGTGATTGTGGAGGAGAAAAGAGTCGCGGGTTGTGTCTTTTTCCGCAATTCCTCAAGCACGCTTAACATTCGGGCGAAGCTGACGCTGGATTCCTCGGACTGGGGTGATGTGGTGAAGATGAGCGGGGCGAAATATGGCGCTGGCGCGGACCTCAAAGCACGGTTTGGGGAGGCCAGCGCGCCTGAGGCCTATGACGATGCGGGCCGGCAGGAGATGAACCCGCTGTCGTGGTGTGTGGTGCTGAGGGAGGCGGCCAAGGACAACGTGGTGGCCAAACCGGGGACGTATGATGCGAGGTCGTTTGCGCAACTGGACAAGACGCCACCGTGGGTGGACAGCGACATGAGCACGGGGCCTTACAGCCAGTCGGGCTGGAGTGTGTACACGCACCGGAGGCTGGTGGACCGCTGGCACAACGGGCTGGCAGTTGGGACGGAGGCGACGTTTTTGAACTGGCCGGTGCAGGACTATCCGCTGTGCCAGCTGCCGCAGCGGGTGGTGGATGCGCTGGAGAAGACGGAGGCGGGGGCGTCGAAGAAGAACATCGTGGATCTGACGCCGGCGCAACGGCAGATCATTTTCAATGATGCGAAGCAGCATGCGCTGGGGATGCTTTATCATCTGCAGACGGCGGTGCATGAGCGCGTGGGGGACTTCCCGCAGAGCTTCCGGCACATGGAGCTGACCAAGGAGTTTGGCACGGCGGACCAGCTGCCGCCGAAGCCGTATGTGCGCGAGGGGCTGCGGCTGGAAGCGCTATACATGCTGCGGGAGCAGGACATCCGCGCGGAAACGCGGGAACCGAAGTGGGCGAAGGTGATGGTGCCGGATGGTGTGTTTGGGTTTCAGTTCAACATCGACTTCCATCCGACACGGCGGAAGTTTCTGGGGGATGACCGCAATGGGGCGTGGCAGTTTGTGCAGACGCCCTCGCGTGGCTGGCACACGGACACGGACCGTGCGATGTTTCCGCTGCGGGGTCTGGTGCCGGTGGAGATGGACGGGCTGCTGGGGTGCTCCAAGAACATCGGTGTGAGCAGCGTGGTGCAGAGCGCGCTGCGGCTGCACGGGCAGATGATGCATGTGGGGCAGGCGAGCGCGACGCTGGCGTGGCTGTGCCTGCGGGATGGTGTGCAGCCGCGAGCGGCGGCGGGCTCGCAGAAAAGCTGGCGGGAGATTCAGCTAAGGCTGGTGCGTGGCACGGGCGGGCCAGGAATGCTGCTCTGGCCGTGGCAGGATCTGCCGCTGGAGGCGGGCTATTTTGAAGCGGCCAACCTGCTGGCGGTGCGTGGCCTGTGGCCTGCGGATGCGGGCAGCGTGCTGTTTGATGCGGAGCATGTGATGACGCGCCGGGAGCTGGCGCGGGTGCTGGCACGGGTCGTCCGCGCGAGATCGAATGCGCCGGAGTGGCAGGTGGCTGCAACGCCGCGCTTTGGCGATGTGGGGCAGGAAGACGCGGACCGGGCGGCGATCGAGTCTGTGTGCGCGTGGGGGATCACCACGACGGACAGGAGTTTTCATCCTGAAGAGCGGGCTGACTGGGCCACGCTGTACCGCTGGTGCACGGCGCTGAAGCTGAAGGTGGATCGCGGGCTTTTCAGCAAGGACGTGGCGCAGCGTGCGCTGACGCGCGCGGATGCGGTGGTGCAGCTCTGGCATGCGCTGCAGCAGCAGGGCGAGTGGCTGTGCGAAGATGATGCGTGGCTGCAAAAGGAGCATGACCACGATGAAGACGGGAGGAAGGATCTGGATGATCCCCTGCCCTTTGACAGCAACAACAACGGGGTGCCGGACAGGCTGGAGTTTGTGAGGTGAGCGGGGGGAAGGCGGAGCTGGGAAGATAAGAGTGGTGTGTGATGGCGGGGTGCCGCACAGGGACTGTGCGGACCACTATGCTGGCGCATTTGCGAAGCCCTTGGAACCGGTTTGGCTATGTGATTGTTTAAAAGAGGCCGGTGGATCAGGCTTCTTTGCGCTGGGCCCACTTTTTGCCGGAGGCGAGGGCGCGGAGGGTTTCGGCGAGGCGGCGCTGGAGGGTTTCCTCCTGTTTGGCGGAGCTGATCCAGACTTTGTATTCGCGCTGGCAGGAGATGCTCATGGCATTGAAGCCTGCGGCGGCGGCTTTGTTTTGCTTGAGCGCCTTGGCGAGTGCGGGCGGCATGGGCCACTCGGCGCGCTTTTTGGGCGGCGGAGGTTTGGCGGATTCGTCGGAGTCGAGCGCGACAGCGGCGTGCACGAGGCGCTGGAGGGCCTTCACGTTGAGCTTTTCCAGCCTGGTGACGCGGATGGTCAGTATGCTGGTATTGGCCTCGCCGCCTTCGAAAAGATCTGTGATGTCCCGGAGCTCGGTGCCGCGAAAGAAGGTGATGCCGAGGTGTTTCTGGCAGGCGCTGAGGGCGCAGATGTTTTTGCGGCCGCTGAAGCAGAGCATGTTCCACTTGATGGATTCGGCGAGGTCGGGCTCCCAGTGCTGGATCCAGGTGCGCACCTGCCGGGCCATGCGCTGGGAGAAGTCCGGCGCGAGGTCGAGCCAGGTCTCGGGGTCGCGGGTGGAGGTGCGCGCTACGTCCATGCGGTCTCAGCTTACGGGCTTGAGCACGACCTTGCTGACATCGAGGACGGCGCTCTTGGCCTTGGAGACGGGGTCGATGACGAGGCGCATTTTGCCGGGGGCCTTGATGTCCACCTCGCCAACGGATTCCTCGGCCCATTTCTGGAAGCCGCCGGTGTCTTTGACGGTGAATTTCAACTCCTGCGCGCCGACTTTGACGGCGACCTGGCTGCCTTCGTTGCCGGTGCCACAGCCATGGACGACGGTGACTTTGTAGCGGCCGGGCTTGGTGACTTCGAAGTCCCATTCGGCGAAGTCGTCCTCGCTGGTCCAGAAACCGAGGCAGTTTTTTTCGGACTTGGGCTCGTAGCGCATGTTTTCGGCCCAGGTGGTGGCGCTGGCGGCTTCGAGGACGATGCTGCCGTCTGCGGCCTGCACGGGTGAGGGGCCTTCAGGGGCGGGGACGAAGGCGATCTCGTGCACTTCAAAGCCGGGCTCGCCGCTGCCGGTGGCGGCAGTGAAGATGGAGAAGGGGTAGGTCATGGGCTTTTCCACATAGACCGTGCCGTAGATGGCGCACTTGGGCTGGCTGGTGGCGGTGAGCGTCTTTTTGAGCGGCTGCTGGGCGAAGCGGAACTGGGTGCCCAGGGTGGTGCTGCGGAGGGTGTAGGTGACGCGGACTTCGTAGCGGCCCCAGCGCTTGGGGTTGAAGCTGGTGCAGTCATACTGGTCCCAGTGCTGCTGGGTGGTGTGCTTGAGGTCCTGGGGGCTGATGACAATGACGCCGCGTTTGGGCTCATCGGCGCGGAGAACGGGGTCGTCGCTGCCGAAGCCGTTCAGATCCACGGGGGTGGCGGAGAAGACGGGCTCTGCGGGTTTGGCAGGTGCGGGGGGCGGTGCTGGAGCGGCAGGCTTGGCAGCCACGGGTGCCGGGGCCGCTGCGGCGGGTGCCGAGGCGGCGGGAGGCTGCTCTTGCTTGCCGCAGGAATTGAGAGCGAGGAGCAGCGCGAGCGCGCCGGCGGCGTGGGAAAGAGGGTGGCGGGTCATGGTTGTATGGGGATAAGATGCAACGGAGGGGAGCCACGGCAACTTAGACCGGTTCTTGGAATTCTGTTGCTGGGGAGAGGGGGCGAAGCGGAGTCGTGGGCGGGAAGGACAGGCCGGAGGCGCTGTCTCCCGTGGACAGCCGGGACGGCCATCCTCCAACGCCCGAGCCGTGAGCAAGGGGCGAAAATAAAACGCACGGGGACTGGGCGTCCCCGTGCGCGACTCAACTTAACCTCTGACTCAACCTAACAGAAACAGATCAGAAGCGGATGCACATGTCCATGGTGAAGCGGGTGTTGGCGAGGCCGTAGGGCTTCACGACGGCCATTTCATACGCAAAACCAAGGGAGAGATTTTTCTGGATGTTGGAACGGAAGCCGATGCCAAGCATGCCCTGGGTGACGCCGCTGGCATTGCCAGCACCGAAGTTGATGACGTCATAGCCGTTGCTGCGGAGGCCCGGGATGTTGGAGGCGTTGTTGAGCGTGGTCCAGAAGTTCGCGGTGGCGAAGGGGATGAACCAATTGCTGACGCGGTAGTCCACCATCAGGCTGTAGTGTGCCATGGTGTTCTGCTCAGCACGCAGCATGGGGATGAGCACGCCGAGGTTGCCGGTGAAGTGCAGGTCGCCAAAGCCTTTGGCAAAGGAGATGAAGGGATTGAACTGACCCGAGCCACGGCCATTGAAGACCTTGTTGTCTCCGGTGGGGAGCTGAAAGGTGAAGCCGGGGGTGAGGATGAACTGGTTCTGCACGTCATTGATGAGGGCGTATTTGAAGCCGGCGGCGAGGTCGAGCCAGCCATTCCCCTTCACGCCGGTGCCGTTGATGTTCATGTAGCCGTCTTCCGTGGCGATGAAGGCGAGGCGGTCCGTGATGGCGTAGCGGAACTGAACGGCGCCAACACGGGCGCTGCCACGACCTGTCACAAACTGGTTGTCGAAGTTGTGGTAGATGAAGATGGGGCGGATTTCGGAGCGGATGACCGGATCTTCAAAATAGATGGGGTTTGTGACGGGGGAGATGGTGTTCTCCTTCCAGTCAAAGGCATCTGCCACGGGGGCTTTTCCTGAGACGGGCGAGCCGGCGGTGGCGGTGGAAAGTGACACGGCTGCCATGACGCTGAAGCTCAGCGCAAGCAACCACCGATTTTGGGAGTGTGGTGTAGGGTCCATGCGTATAATAATGCACAGTCTGATCTGCAATGATCCGCGTGGATTGGCATCCTTTGGTCAAGTTATGCGTCGATCCTGAGACGCAATCTCTCAGCGCTGCCAGCGCTCGCAAAACAGAAGCCCCCAAACGAACTCGCGCCTCTCGAATCTGGAGAAGCCTGCGGCAGTGAGATGCGGTGACACGTCCACCAATTCATGCGCGGCGAGCTTTGTGGCGCGACGAAAGAAGGCGTACAAAAAAGCGATGATGATGCGGCTGCAAAAACGGCGCAGGCCTGAGGCCGCGATTTGAAAGTCGGCATGCAGCCATTGGGCATGCGGTGCAGCAGCAGCGGCGATGAGCGGGACGAGCGACCGGAGCTGGTCTGCGCGGAAGCAGTCGAGAAAGAAGCAGGTGACGATGAGGTCATGTACGGCCGCAGGGGGCTGCCAGGTGAGGGCGTCTGCATGCACGAAGTCCACGCGCGCGGCTGCGAGCCCTGCGCGCCGGAGGCGTGTGCGGGCGAGGGAGATCATGACGGAGCTGGCCTCGACCACGGTGATCTCGGCGGCTGGAAAGCGGCGGCAGAGCCCGGTGAGGAAGCGGCCGTTTCCCTCGCCGTAGATGAGCACCTTTTGTGGAGGCTGGATGACCGGGAGCAGGGCGGTGCGGCAGCGCTGCAACTGGCCGCCTGCGCAGAGCGCCTCCAGCCAGCGGTAGTGCGGGGCGAGGAGGTCGAAGCTCATGGGGGAGTGAAGGTGTGAAGCGTGTGAGGATCAAGTTTTGTGTCACAGCTACGCGGTGACACATGAGAGTACGATGTGTGTGGCGGTTTCCGTGGGTTGGCAGGGCGAAAGCGAGGAGGTGTTTTGGCGGGCTGGGTCATGTCTGCGAAGGCTATTGATCGGCCACCACACCCCGACCTTTGGCTCACTACTAGCGCCCTTAGGGCTGCCTGCGGCAGTCTATCTCCGCTTCGCTACGGTTCCCCGAAGGCAACCCACACTCCTTTGTCATGTACGCCAGAGGCGGGGAGAGGGCGAATCGTGTTTGCCGCGTTGGGATGATCGGCTGCGTGATTATTTAAACGCTCTGAGTGTCCAGGGCTAGGCGGAGCGTTCCTTGTTCCGCAGGAACAAGGCTACTTTTGGCGGCTTGCCGAAGGTCGTGAAGCTTCGTCACGTTGTCTGATTCCTTCCTTTCCTGCGCGCGGTTTCCGGCTTCTATCTGCCACCTCTTTTTTCCCCATGAAACTCACCTCCTGGAACGTCAACGGCATTCGTGCCTCCCTGGGCAAAGGCCTCCGCGAATACATGCTCAACGGCGATGCCGATGTGATCTGCCTGCAGGAGACGAAGGCGCAGCAGGAGCAGGTGGACCTGGGGTGGTTTGCCGGGTACTCTGCGGTGTGGAACAGCGCGGTGAAAAAAGGATACTCGGGCACGCTGGTGCTGAGCCGTGTGCCGTTTCAAACGAGCACGCTGGGGCTGGGGGTGGATGAGCATGACCGCGAGGGGCGGCTGATCACGGTGGAGTTTCCGGATTTTTATCTGGTGAATGTGTACACGCCGAACTCGCAGGCGGAGCTGGCGCGGCTGGACTACCGCCTGTCGTGGGACGATGCGTACCGTGCGCACCTGAAGAAACTGGAGAAGAAGAAGCCGGTGATCGCCTGCGGGGATCTGAACTGCGCGCACCAGGAGATTGATCTGGCGAATCCGAAGAGCAACCGGATGAATCCGGGCTTCAGCGATGAGGAGCGCGCGAGCTTTACGAAGCATCTGGACGCCGGTTTCCTGGATGTGTTCCGGCAGTTTGACCCGAGCCCGGGCCGCTACACGTGGTGGACGCAGCGCACGCCGGATGCGCGGGCGAAAAACATCGGGTGGCGTCTGGACTACTGGCTGGCGTCTGAGAAGCTGAAGCCAGCGTTGAAGTCATGCACGATCCGTGATGATGTGCATGGGAGCGATCACTGCCCGGTGGAGCTGGTGGTGGGGTGAGGGCAGACAAATTTCAGCTTCGACAATCACGGGTTTAAAATTATCCCGACTTCCTCTCATGCAAAAATCAAAACTCCCTGCAAAACTGTATAAGTATTGCTCCTTTAATGCGAAGACGCTGCATATACTGAGTCGCGAAGAGGTTTATTTTGCTAACCCCGTTAGTTTCAACGATCCACTGGACTGCAAGCCGACCATCAAAGTGGATGTGGACAGATCTTCACTGGAAAGACTTTTTGTGAAAATGTTAGCCGATGAAAGCGGCAAAACAGAAGCTCTTCGTCGTCTGCAAGAATGCCGTTATTTATCTTCGGAATTTGGTGATTACCGGACGAATATTGAAGCGGGGGAATTTTATGATCGGACTCTCGCCTCAGCAATCCTCGATGGGTTCACGCGCCTGATGAGTAAATTTGGAGTTTTGGCGTTAGCGAAACGCTGGAATTGCCCCCTGATGTGGAGTCACTACGCAAATCAGCATGAAGGCATCTGCATTGAATATTCCACAAGAAATCCTACTCCTGTGGAGATCAACGCCGTCAGCTACAACAAACCAAGAGCTATCAAGGTCAGCGATCTTATTGATTGGAAATTCAACGCTTCAGTAATAGCTGAAAATGCTATTAGGGACACTTTCTTTTTTTCTAAAGCTAACCCTTGGAAATACGAGCAGGAGTGGCGTGCAATCAACAAGAAAGCAGGCTTGGATTTTTCTCCATTTACGATTAGCGGAGTTTATTTTGGGCTACGATGTTCATCTGCCGTCCAAACTGCTTTGGTGAAACTTTTCGATAACGATCATCGCCAGATTAAATTTTACGGTGTGTATGAGTCCGACGATGATTTCAGCTTGAAACGTTATGAAGTAAATACTGATGAAATAAGAGCATGTGGAGTATCTTCGTCATACCTTAGAGACTTTGAGGGTCTTTCTTCTCTGTCTTCTTGACGCCCAAATATCGGACAATAAAAATCGTTGATGGAAACCACTCTCGACTACGGTGAGACGCACTTCTCCCAGTTGCTGCAGCAGGTAGCACGGGGCGAAGAGGTGTTGCTGCGCCAGGGCACCGTGGCAGTGGCTCGTATTGTGCCAGTGATTTCATCGCATCCACTGGCACGCCCCCGATTTGGTGAACGCACTTCGGCCCCTGTTCGTTGGGACTCCAAATCTTTTGAGGCATTGAATGAAGCTGGCATGCAGGAACTTGGGCTGGTGGGTTAGCGTCCATCAGCGGTATTGTGATGAGTGATGGGCCTTTGCGTGAGCGCTGACCGACAGACATGAGTGTCTGTCGTACCTCCAGAGGGCTCCAGTTGCGGCGCAACTGGACTACTTTTTGAGGGACTCGCGGGCTTTCTTGGGGAGGGCGTCCACCACGAGCTGGTAGGAGTGTTTGACCAGATCGCGGATGAGGGAGGGGGGGACGGTGCCGTCGAGCATGACGGTGTTCCAGTGCTTCTTGTTCATGTGCCAGCCGGGTTTGATTCCTATGTACTCGTCGCGCAGCTCGATGGCGCGCTGGGGGTCGCACTTGAGGTTGATGCTGGCGGGGAAGTCGTCGGGGGAGGTGACGGCGAACATCTTGCCGCAGACCTTGTAAACGAGGGCCTCGGGGCCGAAGGGCTGGGTCTCCTCGGCGCCGGGGAGGCTGAGGCACTGGGCGATGACGTCTGGGAGCTCCATGCGGGGATGATAGGCGAAGCGGGACGGGCCCTGCAAACGGTTCGGCGAATGCTGCGGTATTCGTTTGATGAATGGGGCATCACGGTTCTTTCTTGGGGGAACAGCTCATGCCTGCCATTCCCCCAACCCGCCGTGGAAAAGTGATCGTGGTTTTTGCCTCGGTGCACCTGGTGTTTCTGCTGTTTGGCGTGCTGCCCACCCGCTGGCGGGACCAGATTCTGGTGTCTCCGGTGTTCAACAGGTATGAGCGTGTGACGCGCTGCCACCAGCTCTGGAACATGTTTGAGACCATCCCGAACATGAACCGGCTGGAGGCGCGGCTGATCGTGCAGGAGAAGGGGCAAAGGCCGCGTGAGCTGGGCATGGTGCTGCCAGGACTGCGAAAATTCCGCCAGCATGACCAGGTGCGGCTGAACAACTGGATGGTGAATGTGATCTTCAACCCCACGCGGGGTGTGTTTCGGGAGTCCTACATGCGCAGTGCGGCGGAGGCGCTGCTGCGCTCCGGACGTTACGGACCCAGAACGCAGGTGAGCCTGGAGGTGGTGCCGTACTACACCCGAAGCCTGCTGGGGGTGCGCTCTCTGAAGGAGATCGCGGTCGAGCGGCCATCCGTGCTGGGTCCCTTTGAAATCGGGACTCTGGCCGCCCAAACAACCCCGGCCCAGACAACTCCATGACGGCTGGCAAAGAGAGTTTTCAATCCCGCCTCTGCGGCCTGTTTCTGACGCCGGTGGACGCGCGCATCTATGCGTGTGTACGAATCGCGTTTGCATTCGTTTCCCTGCTGAACCTGATGCAGATCTGGCCTGACAGGGCGATCTTTTTCACCGATGCCGGTATGGTGGACCAGGAGGTGGTGCGAAAGTTCACGGTGGGGGCCTATGTGTCCGTGTTTGACGTGTGCCGTGATGTGTCGTCTGTGAGCACGTACCTGATGTTCAGCGGGGCGGCCATGCTGCTGCTGCTTTTTGGCGTGTGGTCCCGGCTGGCGGCGGTGATCGTGTACGTGTGGTATGTGAGCTATGCGATGCGTGCGCCGCTGATCCTAGTGGGCTGGGATGAGGTGCTGCGCTGCACGGCGTTTCTGGTGATGATCTCGCCGCTGCCTGACTGCTGGTGCTGGAAGTCCCGCAAAGCGCGCAGACAGGCAGCACCGGAAAAAGAAGCGCCGTGCTATGGCCTGACGCTGATGCGGGTGCAGCTGGCGGTGATCTACCTGCAGGCGGTGCTGGCGCGGCTGGACAACGAGTACTGGATGGGCGGGGACTTCATGAGCTTCTTTCTGCTCTCCCACAATGCGCGCTGGCCGGGCCTGTGGGTGCTGAACTTTGGCTTTCTGCTGAAGGTGGTCACGTATCTGGTGCTGCTGGTTGAGCTGGCGATCCCGTTTCTGCTGATGGTGCGCCGCTGGCGGTGGTACGGCTTTGCCACGGGCATCCTGCTGCACGCGGGGATCAGCCTCATGTCCTACAACCTGATGCTGTTCTTTCTCGCGATGCTGACGCTGTACCTCAGCTTTCTGCAAAAGGAGGACATGGACTGGCTGGAGCGAAAGCTGGGACGCAGAAGGTAGGAACAGGAAGGCCTCAGGTGGGCTGGTACGTCGTGATGTTTGCCATCCGCTGTGGGACGGGCGGGCTGTCGCCACACCCATCCTACGACAGGACATGAAACGCTGGGGCAGCAGGCCCATGTGGTGGCGCTGCGTCAGCAAGCATTCTCAAGCTGTGGACTGCTGGTGCGCAAAAACGCGCCTGGGCTTGAGGCCGCAGGCGCGTTTGGGATGGGTTCCTTTGATGCGATGACTACACCAGCATGAGGGCGGGATTTTCGAGGAGCTTGCGCATCTCGGCGAGGAAGGTGGCGGCGACGGCGCCGTCGACGACACGGTGGTCGCCGCTGAGGCCGACCCACATGCGCTGGCCGACGACGATCTGGCCCTTGTCATTGACGACGGGGGCAGAGCGGATGCTGCCGATGGCGATGATGGCGGCCTGGGGCGGATTGATGATGGCGGAGAACTGGTCGATGCCGTAAGCGCCGAGATTGGAGACGGTGATGGTGCCGCCTGCGAAGTCGTCGGGGCTGAGCTTCTTGTTCTTGGCCTTGCCGGCGAGGTCTTTGACGCTCTGGCTGATCTCGAGCAGGGTTTTCTTTTCGGCCTGCTTGATGACGGGGGTGACGAGGCCGTCATCGATGGCGATGGCGACGCTGAGGCCGACGGACTTGAACTTGACGATGGCATCGCCATCCCAGGCGGCATTGATGGCGGGCTGGGCCTCGGCGGCGCGGATGACGGCCTTGAGGATGAAGTCGTTGACGGTGTATTTGTTGCCGCTGGTCTTTTCGGCGGAGGCGTTCAGGTGAGCGCGGAAGGCCATGAGGGGGCCGGCGTCGATCTCCATCTGCAGGTAGAAGTGGGGGATCTGCGTCTTGGAGGCGAGGAGGCGCTCGGCGATGATGTTGCGCATGCTGCTGGTGGGCACGCGCTCGTCTTCCGGACCGACGACGGGACGGATGGCGGGGGTGGCGGCGACGCGGCCTGCGGAGGCTCCGCCGACGGGGGCGTTTTCCACATCGGCGCGGACGACGCGACCGCCAGGGCCGGTGCCGATGAGGGAATTGAGGTCCACGCCACGCTCAGCGGCGATCTTTTTGGCGAGCGGGGAGGCTTTGACGCGGAGGGCGGCACCCGCGGAGGCGGCGCGGCTGCGATGCTGGGGGGCCAGGGGAAGACGGGCACCGGGAGCAGCGGTCTTGGCAGCGGAGGCGGCGGGCTTTTTCTCGGCCGCAGGGGCGGGCGCAGCAGAGGCCTGGGCCTTGGCGATGAGCTCGTCCAGATTCGCCGGGGGGGCTTCGTCTTCCTCAAGGATGACGGCGAGCGGAGCGCCGAGGGGGACCTTGCCGCCGGGAGTGGCGATGAACTTGTGCAGGACGCCTTCAAACGGGCTGGCGTACTCCATGGTGGCCTTGTCGGTCTCGATGTCGGCGATGGCTTTGCCAACGGAGACTTTGTCCCCTTCCTTGACGGTCCACTTGGCGAGGGTGCCCTCGGTCATGGTGTCACTGAGCTTGGGCATTTCGATGAATTTGGGCATGGCGAAAAACGGGATGAGCGGGTTTTGAAAAAGGGGGCGGGTGGGAGCGGAGGATCAGCAGATGCCGAGGGCCTTGGCGACGACGACGTCGGCGGTGGGGAGCTGGATGGCCTCGAGGGGCGGGCTGTAGATGGCGGGGGAGTCGAGGCTGCAGACGCGCTGCACGGGGGCGTCGAGCTCATCGAAGATGCGCTCCTGGATCATGTAGGCGATCTGGGCGCCGATGCCGCAGTAGGGCTTGTTTTCCTCGACGTAGATGGCGCGGTGGGTCTTGGCGACGGATTCGAGGATGGTGTCCTCGTCGAGGGGGCGGATGGAGCGGAGATCGACGACTTCGGCATGGATGCCGTGCTCTTCTTCAAGAATGCGGGCGGCTTCGAGGCAGGTGATGACGGCCTTGCCGTGGGCGATGAGGGAGATGTCGGTGCCTTCGCGTTTCACATCGGCGAGGCCGAGGGGGATGAAGAGCTCGCCGCCGGGGAGTTCGTCGTTGGAGGGGACGTCCCACTCTTCGCCGTAGAGCTTGGTGCTCTCCATGAACATGACGGGGTCATTGTCGCGGATGGCGGCTTTCATGAGGCCTTTGGCATCGTAGGCGTTGCTGGGGCAGACGCACTTCATGCCGGGGAAGTTGGCCATGATGTTTTCCGGGGTGTGGGAGTGGGTGGCACCCACGCTGGTGCCGCCATTGGCGGGGCCGCGGATGACGATGGGGCAATTGATCTTGCCGCCGCTCATGTAGCGGACCATGGCGCCGTTGTTGACGATCTGGTCCCAGGCGACGGTGTAGAAGCTCCAGAACATGAGCTCCATGACGGGGCGGACGCCGAGCATGCTGGCGCCGATGCCCATGCCGATGAAACCGGCCTCGCTGATGGGGGTGTCGACGAGGCGCTTGTCGCCCCATTTGTCCCAGAGGCCCTGGGTGACTTTGTAGGCGCCGTTGTACTGGGCGACTTCCTCACCCATGACGACGACCATGGGGTCGCGGGCGATTTCTTCATCGAGGGCTTCACGGACGGCGTCGCGGTAGGTGATTCGGCGGGGCATGGCAGGTTTTGAGGGGGCAGTAAGTCGGGGCGGGGCGGGGCGGTGTCAAGCGGGCGGCTGCATCAGGAAGGGACAAAGCGGCAACGGCGAGAAAAGCGAAAAATTCGGCCCGGGAACTCTCAAAGCTGAAAAAGTGCCTGTTTGCAGGTGATTTTTATTAATAAATCTTAACTTTTCTCACAAATGATGTTGACGAGGCGCTGAAAGTTTAGTTCAACGATGGCTGTCATATAATAACGATTGTGCCACTTTTCTCCGGTCCATCCTTTCTTACTGGCCGCAAACTTGCTCAAAAAAGACGAGCGAAGTGTGAAATCGCCTTTATACTGACCACCCCCTGCGTCTCAGCCGGGGGCAAGGACGTTGGTCCTTGTATCGTATTACCCAACTAGAACGCTCAATATGGAACTCGACGGAGGCATCAAGATTTACCTGCGTGAGATCGGCAAGACAGACTTGCTGACTCCCGACCAGGAGGTTGAGCTTGCCGAACGCATCAAACGAGGCGACCCGGAGGCCCGTTCGCACATGATCCGTGCGAACCTGAGGCTGGTGGTGAAGATCGCCCAGGATTACGCCAACTACGGTCTGCCGCTTCTCGACCTCATTTCTGAAGGAAACATCGGCCTGATGAAGGCGGTGGAACGATTTGACCCGAACAAGGGTGGCAAACTTTCAACCTACGCCGCGTGGTGGATCAAGCAGTCCATCAAGCGTGCGCTCGCGAATCAGTCGAAGACGATCCGTCTGCCGGTCCACATGGTGGACAAGATCAGCAAGATGCGCCGTGTGGCGATGGCGATGTCCGAGGAACTGGGCCGCGAGCCGACGGATGACGAACTTTCCGAGGAAATCGGCATCGACCGCGCGAAGCTGAGCCAGCTGAAGGTGGCCAGCATGCGCCCGGCCTCTCTGGATGCGCCGATCAGCGACGACGACAGCACGGAGTTTGGCGAAATCGTGGGCGACGAAAACGCCCAGACGCCCTTTGACCTGCTCTCCCACAAGAACATGCACAGCCAGCTGGACGGCCTGCTGACGGTGCTGGACGAGCGTGAGCGCAAGATCATCGACGCCCGTTTCGGCCTTGCCGGCCAGAAGCCGCGCACGCTGGAAGAGGTGGGCCAGGAATTTGGCGTGACGCGCGAGCGTATCCGCCAGCTGCAGAACATCGCACTGCGCAAGCTGCGCCGTGCGCTGCAGAAGAAGGAAGACCCGATCCCGAAGGCGCTGCGCAATGCCGGTGGCAAGAAGAAGCGGAAGAAGGCCGCTGCTGCTGCGGAAGCCGAGGAGGATTAAGATTTAACGATGAAGCCGGGTGTCGAGAGATGCCCGGCTTTTTTGTGGGGTGGGATGGCGGCAGGGCTGCCCGGTTTTGCCGCAGAGGGGCAAAGGAGCGGAGGGTGCGAGGAGGCTTGAGGCTGAGAAGGTGACCCAGAGCTTGCTCGTGCATCGCGGCGCCTTGGGCTGAATCCACCGCCCCTTTGGGGCTGATGAGAAGCGAGGTGTGGCGGGGCGGGACCTTGTTGCACAGCAACAAGGCTACTTTTTTACGGGCAGAAACTGAACGGCGTCGGCGATGACGACTTTGCCGGGTTCGGTGGCTTCGGTGGAGATGCGGACCCAGCCGGTGCGGCCGGAGTCAAAGCGAAAGGTGCCGAGGGTGCGGAAGAGGCGGGCGTGCTCGGGCTCCTGCTGCTGATTGATGACGACTTTGGTGTCGCCATCGGCGTGGTGAATGGTGACGGGGGTTTGAGTGGAGCGGCGGATGTTGTAGCAATGGGCGAGGCGGACTTCATACCAGCCTGATGCGGGCAGCGTGGGGGTGAAGGTGACGGACTTGGTCCCCTTCCCGGCTTTCATGTCGTGAAGGTAGCCGAGGCCGACGTAGGGCGGGGTGTGAGTGGAGTACTGCCAGTCGCCGACGAGCTCGGCGCTGGTTTCGTCCACGACGATGCCCGGCAGTGTAGCCGGATCTACCACGATGTATTTGACCATCTCGGGGCGGTCCACCTCGCCGGGAGGATGGATGTTGGGGAGAGCCTTGGGGTGGGGCTTGAGGGCTTCCGAGGCCAATGCGGCGCTGAGGAGCAACACTGCGAGCATAAAATGTCTCATGTTGTGAAATGGTTTGTCATGGCTGGGGAACATAGGGAGGACATGGATCGTGGAATGCGCGCGCTGGGATATGCTGACGACTGCGAAGCGGCGAGGCATACGCTGCTGGCGCCCACGTTGCATGAAGGGGCCGCTGGGTTTGCTGCCCGGCTTGCTAGGTCTGGACCCAGGGCGGCCTCGCTGAGGCTCGGCTGGCCCTGGGCTGCGATAGGCCGCACCTTTGGTGCTGAGAAGGCAGCAGCCATGCCAACAAAACATTGCCTTGCGGTGCGCCGATCATGGCGGGGATCATTTGCCAGCTTTTTCACTCGTGAGATAGCCGAGGAGGTTGATGAAGTTTTTCTCATCGAGCGTCTGCCCGAAGACGGGGGGCATGAGGGACATGGGCGTGGTGTCATCTTTGGCGAGATCATTCTTGGACACGCGGTGCTCCTGGCCGGCGGCGTCGGCGAGGATGAGGACCTGGCCGGCTTCGCCTTTGAGGAAGCCGCTGAGGGTGCGTCCGTCTTTGAGGGTGAGAGTGTGGAGGTGAAAGTGGGCGTCCACGTTGCGGTTGGGGTCGAGGATGTCTTCGCACAAGCGCTCTGGGCCGCGTGCGCCGATGCCGTCGAGCTGCGGGCCGATGAGGCCGCCGGCGCCGCGGATTTGATGGCAGACGGCGCAGTTCGCGATGAAGACGGTTTTTCCTGCGGCGATGTCCGGCTTGGCTTTGGCGTAGGCAGCGGAGCGGGTGGTGATGAGGGCATCGAGCTGCTGGCGTTGCTGTGGTGATACCGGCAGCGGTGGTGGTGCGGGGCGTGGTGGCAGGTAGGCAGAGAGTTGTTCGCGCAGCGCAGCGGGTGCGGTGTGCTGGAGCAGCATGGCGAGGGTTTTGAGGGCACTGCGGGTGCTGTCCTCGCTCTGGAAATCGTTCACGCTGATGACGGCGGGCTCGATACGGGTGATGCCGAGCCAAGCGTAGGCTTTGCCGTCATCGCCATCGACGATCTCAAGGTGCACGGTTTTGCCGGTGTGTGCGGAGAGGTCCAGTTCGGTGCGCTGGCAGACATCGCTGCGTGGTGGGAAGACGCTGGCGAGTGTGGTGCCGCTCTGCGCATCCACCACGCGAACGAGGTTTTTGTCGTGAGGTTTGCTGTTGGGTGGCCCGCGATGGCCATTGATCCACACGATGAGTTTGGCGGGTGCGGCGAAGTCTTTGGATTTGAGAATGCCTGTGCGCTTTTCTTCATCGCCGCCGCCTTTGGCCATGCTTTGGAGCACCTGCGCCTCGGTGCCGTCGGTGCATTTGCGGGGCTGGAGGGACCATGGGGCATCGCCTGAGGAGGTCCAGGCGAGTGTGGGTTGTTTGTCTGTGGATTCGAGGAGCTGTGAGGCGAGCTGCTGCGCCCATTGCAGCAGCTCGGGATTGGCGGGAGCGCCGCGCTCGCTGAGGCCGTTGTGGATTTCAAAGAGTGCATCCGTCTGCTGTTTGAAATTGTTTTTGGTCAGGCGTCTGGCTGTTCCAATCGCCTTTTGCAGACTGTTTGGATTCACATATCTGGCGATCTGAGCGAGACACCTGTTCAGGTCTGAAGGTGGCTCATTCAAACCTTCGAGCTGCTTCAGAAACCATTCACTGGCCGCAGATGTTTTGAGTGCGAGGGCGATCTCTCGGAAGTCGCGCTCATAGACCTGCCTTTCCGCTTTTCCTTCGGGATCTGTGGGGGGCTCGATTGCCCACCCCTCAACTTCCTTCGTAAACACCGCCGGATCAGACAGCATCTTGTGTGAAGCTATTTTTAAAGCCTGCCTGAGTGTCAAGTCGTCAGCAGGTACATGCTGAAGCATGGCTACCATGACGCCCGCCATATCAGAACGGACGTCAGAACGGCAATTGGTAAGTGCCCATGTGGCGGCGAGCTGTGTCCTAGGAACAAACTGTTTATTGTCTGGAGCCAGGCAGGACATTGTGTAGAAAACGGCCAACTTCCATTGAGGACTCGGGCCTTCAGCTTCACGAAGCAGCAAGTGCACATCCACAAAGTCGTCTGTGTTATTCCCCATGAACGACAAATTGCGACCGCTGCGCAGCCATACCTGATGCGTGACCCAGACTGAGTAAGCCTTTTGGAATGCGGACTGGCAGTTTGCCTCCAACGACGCTTGAACGGCTTGTTCTTCAGGCATCTCCATCAAGCGTTCTGCAAGAACTGGGACCGTGTTGTGTCTGACCGTCAGATTGGGGGAATCAAGATGCTTGAACAATTCGGGCAGGCCGGCACTGGCAAGATCTGCTGGCTTGGAAACCTTGTCCGTCTTCACCACCCGCCAGATCCTCCCTCTCTCCTTGTCCCGTCCCGGATGATCCAGCGGCACCTCATAATGGCCGATGATTTTGTTGTAGAAGTCGGCGATGTAGAGGGCGTTGTCGGGGCCGAGCTGGAGATCGACGGGGCGGAACCAGGGGTCGTCGCTGGTGATGAAGTCGGGCTGCTCGTTGGCCTTGGGGGTGGAGCCGGTGAAGGTGACGGTGTCGTGGTTGACGCGGGAGGTGACGCAGTTGCCGACGAGCATGTGGTCGTCCCACTCGGGGCCCCAGACGCCGCCGTCGATATAGACGATGCCACAGATGCCGGTGGAGCCGTGGCTGTGCTGGCACATGACGGGGGCGAAGCCGAGGCCGTCGTGCGGTTTGCCAAAGCTGGGGTAGCAGGCGCCACGGATGAGCTGGTAGATGGGCGAGCTGTGGCAGTCGGCGCTGTAGAGATTGCCAAAACGATCCCAGCAGAGGCCGAAGGGATTGACCTGGCCGTGCGTCCAGATTTCCACCCGTGAGCCATCGGGGCGGAAGCGGAAGACGTTGCCGCTGTGGAGATCGAGCGTGCTGCCGTCCCTGGCCTTGATGTGGCTGGTGTTGTTGAAGCCGTGGGTGGCGTACACCCAGCCGTCCAGCCCCATGCGAAAGCTGCTGCACATGCCGTGCGTGTCTTTTTCATAACCGAGGGGGCCGAAGAGGATTTCGCGGTGGTCGGCTTTGCCGTCGCCATCGGTGTCGGCGAAATACCAGATGTTGGGGATGCTCCAGGCGATGCATCCGGCCTTGTGCCCGGGCTTGTGCCAGGGGAGGACGCCGGTAGGGATATTGAGGCCGTCGGCGAAGTCGGTGACTTTGTCTGCGCGGCCATCGCCATCGGTGTCTTCGAGGATCTTGATGGCATCGCGGCTGTCTTTGACACGGGTGCCCTGCGGGTCTGACCAGCGGGCCTTGTCTGCGGCGTAGGGGTACTCGACGGTGGAGGAAACCCACAGGCGGCCGCGTGCGTCGAAGGCCATGTTGATGGGCTTGTTGATCATGGGCTCGCTGGCAAAGAGCTGCACGGTGAAGCCCGGGGGCACGTGGAGGCCTGCGCGCTCCTGCTCGGGGGTGAGGGCGTCGGTTTCGCGAACGAGGCGCATTTTGTCCTCGGCGGCGTGGAGGCTGGTGGTGAGGATGCCGAGGATGAGCAGGCTGCGGAGGAATGGCATGAAGGCATTACAGCGCAGGTGCGAGGGTTCGTTCAAGAAGGGATTCGGGGGGAGGGTGTGGATGAGGGGAGGCTGGCAACGCGAATGCGCGCGAATATCCGCGAATTAATGAGAATGGCTGTGGGTGGAACGAGGGGATTTGGATCTGCGGATTGATGGGTGCGGCGGAGCCCGCACAGAGGATTGCCTTCGGCTCGCTTCGCGGGGTGCGGACCACTATGCTGGCGCCAGACGCGGAGTGCCGTGTGCTAATGCCGCGCAGAGGCGCAAATAGAGTTCATTCAAAAGGGCTGGAGAGCGCATGTGCCGGTGTCGCAGGTGACGTCGGTGACCTGGCGTTTGATGTCGTCGTCGCTGTGCAGGCGGAGGAGGCGTGAGAGGGTGATGCGATTGGTCGAGATCCAATGCACGACCTTGCGGGCGATGGGCTGCAATGCGGGGCTGGCGAGGCGTAGCGACCATTCGCGGAAGTCGTACAACGCCCACAGGCAGGTGACCCAGGCGCCTGCGCCCTGCCAGAGGGAGCCGTCATCTCCCATGACGACGATTTCCTGATCGGCACGCAGGCTGGGAAGAGCGGGGCAGAGACGCAGTGCCTGCGGCGAATCGTAGGGCACAAAGTTCAGCAGCACATAGGCGGGCTGCCCGAGCATCCAACGCCGGAAGCGCGAGCAGAGGCCGCAGCGGGCGTCGTAGAATATGGTGAGGGCAGTCATGGTGTTTGGCGTGGGCTGGGGGTGTCCATCAAAGCGCGACTCCATGCCGCCACTGTTCCCGCAGCGCAGGCTCCCAGAGTGTAAGGAAGAGTGCGGCCCAAAGTCTTCCAGGCTGCCTCCACGAGGCCATAAGCCTGGATGCTATGTCCCGACAGACGCGCAAGAGTGAATGCCACGCCCAAAGCAAGGGACACCAAAAATCCGAAGGCAGCGGCTGTGCCAGGTTTCCTTAAAGGCGAGGTTTCTGGAATCAAAAGGTCCAGAGTCATCAAGACAAGGAAACATGCGCCTGCAATCACGGCACTCGTGTAAAGGTTGAGCCACAGAAGCAGCACAGGCCCCAGAAATGACAAGTCTTGAGTCGAATGATGGAGATGGCATGTCCACCAGGCGATGTTGCACGCGTTCAAGCCCCACAACATCGCGAGGAACGACAGCTTCAGTTTTCGAAAGAATGTTTTCACAGTGTGTCCAGAATGTCGTTGGCTTTGCTGACGCGGTTCATGGCAGGCACGGGCGGTGGCATATTCGCCAGGGTGGCGCGGCGGCGCATGCGGGTGAAGACGTAGAGATTGAAGAAGTGCATGCCGCCGAGCATGAGGAGCACGACGCCCATCTTGCCGCTGAGCGCTTCAAAGACGCCGCGTGCGGCCTCGATCTCCTCGGTGGTCTTGAGGTAGAGCGAGACGAAGCCGATGTTGATGAGGTAGAAGCCGACGACGAGCAGGTGATTGACGCTGTCTGCGAGGTCGGTGTTTCCGTGGAAGCAGTCCACGAGGAAGATGCGGCCGCTTTTGTGGAGGGTGCGCGCGACCCAGACCGTCATGCTGACGGCGAGGATGAGGTAGAGGCTGTAGGTGATGACGGTGTGGTTCATGGCGGTGTGTTGGTTTGTGTTCTGTTTGTTCGGTAGTTTCAGTATTTTCTGAAACATAAAGGTATGAAAAAATCAGCCAAGGAGGCGCATGGCCCACTGCAGGGCGGAGGCGTGCTTCATGGAGATGACGGTGTCGGCCACTTTGACGCCGAAGCTGAGGAACTCGTCGAGGTCCTTCATCTGCTGGTTGAACTCCTTGCCGGGGCCGGCGGTTTCGTCCTTGGTGCGGGCGGCGCAGTCGCGCAGGAGCTGAATGGCGGGCTCGATCTCGCGGCGCTTGCGCTCTTTTGAGATGGTGATGAAGATTTTCCAGACGTCTTTTTCAGCCTCGAAGTACTCTTTGCGGTCGCCCTTCTTGGTGATGATGCGGACGAGGTTCCAACTGACGAGGTCTTTCAGATTGGTGTGGGCATTGCCGCGGCTGATTTCCAGGCGCTCCATGACCTCGTCTGTGCACATGGGCTCCGGCGCGGTCATGAGCAGGGCATGGATCTGGGCCATGGTGCGGTTGATGCCCCACTGGGTGCCGAGAGAGCCCCACTGGATGACGAATTCCTCGCGGGCTTTTTCCCATTCTGGCAGTTCCTTGCTCACGGTTTCAATGAAAACTGAAAATTCCGAAAGGCAAGAGGGTTTTGGTTTATTTACGGGCGGGGGGATGCACCTGTGGGAAGCCGCGCACTGGGGCTGCGTCTGAGGGTGGAAGCATGGGAGAGAGGGCTGGACGGTGCGTGAGCGTGAGGGATCGGGACGATCCCTCTCCGCCAGAGCCTTTGGTCTACTCAGCGCTGCACTGGCCCGTGGGACTCACGGGCTGAGGCGCACTTTGACCCAGAGGCCGTTTTCCATGCGGTAGCGGATGCGGTCGTGGAGGCGGCTGACGCGGCCCTGCCAGAATTCGATCTCATCGGCGAGGAGGGTGTAGCCGCCCCAGTGGGGAGGGCATGGGACCGAGCCCTCGGGGTACTGGGCTTTGATCTCGGCATCGCGCTGCTCCAGCCATTCGCGACCGGGGATGACCTGGCTCTGGCTGGAGGCCCAGGCGCCGATCTGGTGGCCGTAGGGGCGGACGGCGAAGTACTGCTCGGCATCGGCGCGGTCGAGCTTGGAGATGCGGCCCTTGAGGCAGACCTGGTGGTGGCGGCTGGCCCAGAGGAAGCAGGCGGCGCCGCGGGAGTCGGCGGCGATCTCGTGCCCCTTGCGGCTTTCGTAGTTGGTGTAGAAGTGGAAGCCGCGCTCGTCGATGCCTTTGAGGAGGACGGTACGGACGGTGGGGGTGCCGTCGAGGCCGTTGGTGGCGAGGCTCATGGCGTTGGGCTCGGGGAGCTTGTGCTCGAGGGCGTCCTTGATCCAAAGGGTGAAGAGCTCCACGGGATCGGCGGGGGCGGTGTGCTCGTCGAGCTCGCCCTGATTGTAGCTGACGCGGAGGTCAGGCAGGTTCGGTTTGTCAGTCGGGTTCATTCGGGTTAAAAGAAACGCACACCAAGCGGCCTGCGCTACGTCAGCTTTGGCCTTTTACGCACTCTTTTGCTCCATGCCCTCCAACGTCACCGGCGTCATCCAAGATCTCGAACGCGTGCTGCTCAGCCCGGAGCAGATCGGGGCGCGGGTGGCTGAGATGGCGGCGCGGCTGAATGTGGACCTGGCGGGGCGTGTGGTGACGGTGGTGGCGCTGATGGACGGCGGCTTGTTTTTTGTGGCAGACCTGCTGCGCAAGCTGGAGATGCCGGTGCGCCTGCACACGCTGAGCGCGAGCAGCTACCAGGGCGGCACGGCGACGACGGGCGAGGTGAAGGTGAACTGGCCCGCGAGCCTGAACTTGCACGGGCAGGATGTGCTGCTGCTGGATGACATTCTGGACACAGGGCTGACGCTGGGGGCGATCACCGAGCGCATCCTGGAGCAGGAGCCTGCGAGCCTGCGCACCTGCGTGCTGCTGAGCAAGCGCCGCCCACGCCTGCGCGAGGTGGTGGTGGCAGACGCGGGCTTTGAGATCGATGATGAATTTGTGGTGGGCTACGGCATGGACTTCCGGGGGCGCTTCCGGAACCTGCCGTGCATCGGAATCCTGAACCTGGACCCTGCCGCATGAAGCTGCGCGTGCTGTTTTTCTCCGTCCTGCGGGACATCACCGGCACGGATGAGATCTCTGTGGAAGTGCCTGCCGGCGCCACGATGGGCGAACTGCTGGCGCAGGTGGAAGCGCGGTGGCCGAAGATCGCTGAGTGGCAGGGAAGCCTGCTGCTGGCGCTGGACCAGACGTATGTGAAGCGGGATGAGCCGCTGCATGACGGGGGTGAGGTGGCGATCATGCCGCCGGTGCAGGGGGGGTAAGGAGGAGGGGAAGTGAGTTGTGCAGATCACCGCGTTTTGTGCATCATCTGTGTCTCCTCGGCGTCCCGGAACCAGTGTGTTTGCGACGTGCCAAACCCTGTCTCACGCGAGGATGCGGGCAACCTGCTGCGGAATGAATTCCGCGCTCCTAAAGCGCTGCGATTGCGGGCGCTATCTTAGCTTTTTCACGCGTTGGGATTTCACGCCAGCAGGTCTTTGACGACATGGCCGTGGATGTCGGTGAGGCGGTAGTCGCGGCCTTGGAAGCGGTAGGTGAGGCGCTCGTGGTCGAAGCCGAGGAGGTGCATGACGGTGGCCTGGAAGTCGTGCACGTGGACTTTGTTTTCAGCGACGCTGAAGCCGAGCTCGTCGGTGCTGCCGTAGTCGAATCCGGCCTTCACGCCGCCGCCGGCCATGAAGAGGGTGTAGCAGTCGGGGTAGTGGTCGCGACCGAGCACGGCGCTGGCGGCGGTGCGGCCTTCACGGAAGGGGGTGCGGCCGAATTCGCCGCCCCAGATGACGAGGGTGTCCTCCAGCAGGCCGCGCTGCTTGAGGTCTTTGATGAGGGCGGAGACGGGCTTGTCAGTCGCAGCCATCTTGGCGGTGAGGCCAGTGGTGATGCCGCTGCCCTCGCTGGTGCCGTGGAAGTCCCAGCCCCAGTCGAAGAGATTCACAAAGCGCACGCCTTTCTCGACGAGGCGGCGGGCGAGGAGGCAGTTGTTGGCAAAGCTGGATTCGCCGGGCTTGGCGCCGTAGGCCTCGATGACGTGCTGAGGCTCCTGGGAGATGTCCATGACCTCGGGCACGCTGGTCTGCATGCGGAAGGCGAGCTCGTACTGGGCGATGCGGGTGACGGTTTCCGGATGGCCGAATTCGGCGACCTGCTGCTGATTGAGGTCCTGCAGGGCGTCGAGGGTCTTGCGGCGCATGGCGCGGTTCATGCCGGCGGGGTCGCTGACGAAGAGGACGGGATCTCCTTTGCTGCGGCACTGTACGCCCTGGTAGACGCTGGGGATGAAGCCGCTGCCCCAGCAGCCCTGGCCGCCGCTGGGCTGCGTACCGCTGGAGATGAGGGCGACGAAGCCGGGGAGGTCCTGATTTTCTGTGCCGAGGCCGTAGGTGGCCCAGGCGCCCATGGAGGGGCGGCCCTGGCGTGCGTGGCCGGTGAAGAGGAGCAGCTCTGCGGGGGCGTGATTGAACTGGTCCGTGTTCATGGAGCGGACCATGCAGATCTCGTCGGCGATGGTGTGAAAATTGGGGCAGGCGTCGCTCATCCACATGCCGGCCTTGCCGTAGCGGGCAAAGGTGCGCGGAGTGCCCATGAGCTTGGGGACGCCGGTGGTGAAGGCGAAGCGACGGCCTTTGAGGATGGAGTCGGGGCAGTCCTGGCCGCTGCGTTTCACCAGCTCGGGCTTGTAGTCAAAGAGGTCCAGGTGGGGTGGCGCACCTGACATGTGGAGGTAGATGACGCGCTTGGCCTTGGGAGCGAAGTGGGTCTTTTTGGGGATGAGCGGATTGTCCGCGACCATGGCGGCCCCGGCCTTCTGCTGCATGGCATGCATGGCGATGGCCCCGAGGCTGAACTGGCCCGCGTGGCCGAGAAACTGGCGGCGGGTTTTGAGCTGGAGCGAGTCGTGGAGGATGGGGTTCATGCGTGCGTGTCAAAGATACGCACGGAGGTGCAGCTCCTTTGCCAGCCGAGCAGGATTTACCATGCCTACCAGCGGTAGGAGGCGTAGGCCATGGCATTGTGCAGGTTGGCGGCTCCGTCGAGCATGTGCCCCTGATAGTTCAGGCCGAAGGCCCAGCCGCGGTTCAGGCTGAGCATGACACCTGCGCCGAGGCCGAGGCCGTTCTGCGACGCGCCGCCAGTGCTGGTGCGGGTGACGACGCCCGGCACGCCGGCGAGAGCCACATTGGCGGCGCTGGTGTCATTGAGATATTGTTTGTCCCAGGAGAGGCGTACCTGAGGAATGATGACGCCCCAGCCGCGATCAAACTGTGCGCTGCCCTGCCAGCCCACCCGGCCCTGCATGGTGTCTGAGCGCTGGCGGTCCACGGTCACGGCACCGGGGCCGTTCTCGGTGTAGGGATTGGTGTTGGCGTGGGCGTAGTTGACACCGACAAAAGGGCCATGAGTGAAGCGGCCGGAGGTGAAGTTGTGGCCTGTGTTGAACTGCACGGTGTGCACGGTGCTGTCCGGGCTGGAGAGTGCGGCGGCGCGCATGACCCTGTTGTCCAGCATGGTGGCGGCGTAGAGGAGGTCCAGGTAGGTGCCGCCGCGCTGATAGGTGGCATAGCTGGCGAGGGTGAGGCCGTCGGTATTGATGGAGGCGATGCCGCCAGACACGCGGGTCTGAGCAGTAAGCGCGCCCAGGCCAGCGCCGAGGGAAAGATGATCGGTGAGGGTCAGCTCCATGCCCAGGGTGCCGCCGTAGGTGTTGCTGCGGAGGGAAGAAGCGCTGCTGAGGCCGGCGTAGCCATAGTCGAAGGAGGAAAAGATGCGGAGCTGACCTGCGCGAGCACCGGTGGTGAGACCGACGATGCGGGGCGGCGAGCCGGGGCCGTCGCCTTCGCCAAGCACCACCTGCTCATCTTCCCCAGCGAGATCCACCAGCACGGTGTTTTGACTGGCGTTGCCGCCCTGGCCGGAGCGAGCACGGAAGAGGCGCATGGCGAAGTCTTCCAGCAAGGCGCTGGTGCTCTGGAGGGCGAGGCTTTGCAGGCTCTGCGCGGTGAGCACCGCATCTGGCGGCACCACGGGCACCACCAAGACCGCCTTGATGCCTTCGAGCAGGTATTTCACGGCGTCGGTGCCGCTCTGCGCCGCCCAGGTGCTGCCGTTGTTTGACGAGGTGAGGAGAGAGGTGCCGCTAACGCTGGAGTAGATGCCGCCGGCGTCGGTGGTGCCGTCTGCGATGTTTCGGAACAGGATGCCCGGCGGGCCTACATTGTTCAGAGGATCGGTGAGGGAAAGGACCACCCAGTAGGTGGTGTTGGCAGCCAGTGAGACGGCGGCGGGAAGGTCATTGCTGAAGTCCTGAAAGGTGCCCTCGGTAAAGCCCACCCGAATCTGCAGGCTGCCCACGAGTGTGTCCGGCGCGGAGCTGGCGGAGGTGAAAAATTCTGCCGTCAGGTAGCGGCCGCCGCCGTCATTGTTGCTCGCCTGCACGGTGAGAAAGAGGTCTGAGTAAGCGTCTGCGCCGGTGGTAAAGTCCCAGGCAATCCGCTGCGACTGGTCGTATAGATCCACATTGGGCAGCTGGTTGGGCTGACCATAGTTTGAGATCAAGGTATCAAAGACCTGTGCTCGGCTGGAACCGCCCAGGACAAGGACAGTGGCGGCAACGATGGCGGGGATGCGATCAAACAGCATGGATGAGATGTATAGAAAAGATGGGGGGAGCGATTCTATAATTCCGGGAGTTGTGACTGTTCAAGTCCAACTCACGGGGCCTGCACAAAGCGGCGCTTTTTTCACCTCCTCATCAAAAACTCATCCAGATTCATGACCACGTTTGCCACGGCGGTCCAGGCGGCGAGTTCAGGGATGTCGGCACCTTTCGGTGCCGCACCCAGAGGCTCGGTGGCCATCTTGGTGGCGTCGGGGAGGTCGGCGCGGTAGGTGGTGAGGGATTCTTCGTAGAGCCTGGTGAGTGCAGCGGATTCATGCGCGGCGGGGGCGCGGGAGAGGCAGAGCTTGAAGAGGAGGGCGAGTCGCTCGGGGGTGGTTTTGGCCTCGGCGACGAGGCGGCGGGCCATGGCCTGATTTGTCTCGATGAAGACGGGGTCGTTCAGCGTGACGAAGGCCTGAAGCGGGGTGTTGGTGCGGCTGCGGCGGATCATGCAGACTTCGCGGTTGCCGGCATCAAAGGTGGTGAAGCTGGCGTAGGGGCTGTTGCGGCGGACTTCGGTGTAGAGGCTGCGACGGTGAGCGTCTTCGCCGGGGCTGACGGTCCAGTCATTGCTGCGGCCAAAGGCGGTGGTGAGGCCGAGATTGGGCGTCATGGGGCGCACGGGCGGGCCGAACATCTTGGGACTGAGGAGGCCGCTGACAGCGAGGGCCTGATCGCGCAGCAGCTCGCCGGTGGGGCGGAAGCGCGGGCCGCGTGCGAGGAAGCGGTTGTCGGGGTCGCGCTCGTTGAGCTCGGGCGTGCTCTTGGAGGTCTGCTGGTAGGCGGCGGTGGTGAGGAGGAGCTTGAGCATGTGCTTGAGGTCCCAGCCGCTGTCCATGAGCTCGGCGGCGAGCCAGTCGAGCAGCTCGGGGTGCACGGGAAGGTCTCCCTGGCTGCCGAACTCCTCGCTGCTGCGGACGATGCCGGTGCCGAAGATGCTTTCCCAGAGGCGGTTCACCGTGACGCGTGCGGTGAGGGGATTGTCGCGGCTGACGATCCATTTGGCCATGGTGAGGCGGTTGCGCGGAGCGTCTTTGGGCAGGGGATTGAAGACAGCGGGGGTGGCCTCGGTGACTTCATCTCCGAGCGCCTGCCAGTTGCCACGGAGCTGGATCTTGGTGATGCGGCGCTGCTTGGGGTCGAGATCGCGCATGATGGGCACGGTGACGGGCTTGATGGCGGCGAGCTCTTTCTGGATCGCGGCAAGGCGGGTGCGCGGTGTGGCGGAGGCTTTGGAGATGTTGCGCACAAAGTAGTCCACCACGGTGTGCTGCTGCGCGGGGGTGCGCTTGTCCTTGGGCTGGGCGAGGGCGGCGACGACCTCCTGCGGGACCTTGGCGGCCTGCTGCACGCGGGCGTCTCCGGTGTAGCCGAGGCGGAAACTGCCGAGGGTGTGCTGCTTGAACTCGCTTTTCTGCGCGAGGGTGATGCGCAGGCGCGCGCCCTGCGGAATCATGACGGGAGTGGCGGCGAGGAGGGTGAGGGTGTGGGGCTTGTCGGTGGCTCCGGCGACGGCCCAGCCCTGCTGCTTTTTGTCCTTGGGCTTGAGGATGGAGCTGGCGGTGAAGCCGGCCTGCTCATAGTCCGCCAGCGCGGTGGTGAAGGTGACGGCCACGGGGCCGCTGGTGGCGAAGGTCTTGTCTTTGTCCGGCGCAGGGGTGGGGTCGCTTTTCCAGAGGGTCTGGCGTTTGTCATCAAGGAGGAGCACGCGGAAGCCATCGAGGCGCTTGCCGGTGCCGCCGTCGGTGCGGTTCCAAACGACGACGCGGTCCACGGGCTTGGATTCTTTGAGATCGACCTCCCACCAGGGGTCGTTGTCGGTGCCGGCGGTGTGGGCCACGCTGCCTTTGGCGTAATCACCTTCGGTGCCGCCGTCGTTGGCGCGGCGGGCGGCGGCATCGGTGTAGGTGCTGCTCTGCGAAGCCTTGCCGGAGGGGGCGATGTTTTGACTGCCGCTGAAGACCTGCACCTCGGCGAGCTGGAGCATCTTTTTCTGCCCGGGCAGTTCGACGCGCACATAGCGGGCCTGAGGAGGGGGAGCGGCATCGGCGCGGACGATTTCCGCCTTCACGTCGGTGAGGACGAAGTTGCCGAAACCAGCGGCTGGCAGGGTCTCGATGCGCAGGGCGCTGAGCTTGTCGCCGGTGGCGGGGAGTTCGACGGTGTAGGTATCGGTGTCGGTGTTTTTGGGGATGGAGACGGTACCGTCGGCAGCGATGGCAGCGGTCTGTTTTGACTGCGTACTCACCTTCGCGGGCGGCGGTGTCTGCCAGCCGAGATCGCGGGCAAAGCCCTGGTCCCAGACGTCGAGACCGGCGAGCCATTCGGGTGCTGGGGAGGAGAGCTGCTTTTCCAGCGAATCGATCTCGTGTTTCAGGCTGGCGCGTTTCTGGGCGAGTTCCGGGGTCTCAAAGCTGTGCAGTGGCACCTCGTCTTTCTTGTCGCTGTCGGCGCTTTGATTGAGGAAGGCGTAGAACTGGAAGTATTCCTTGATGGTGATGGGGTCGTATTTGTGGGTGTGGCACTGGGCGCAGGCCATGGTGGTGCCCATCCAGACGGCGAAGGTGGTGTTGACGCGGTCGATGATGGCGGCATTGCGAAACTCCTCGTCGTCCGTGCCGCCTTCGTTTTGCGTCATGGTGTTGCGATGGAAGGCGGTGGCGATGAGCTGATCGTCGGTGGGCTTGGGGAGGAGATCGCCGGCGAGCTGCTCGATGGTGAACTGATCGAAGGGCATGTTGGCATTCAGCGCACGGATGACCCAGTCGCGGTAGGCCCAGATCTCGCGTGGCTGGTCGCTGGGGTAACCGGAGCTGTCGGCGTAGCGGGCGAGGTCGAGCCACTGGCGGGCCCAGTGCTCGCCGTAGGCGGGACGGGAGAGGTAGTGGTCAACGATCTTGTCCTGCGGCTGGGAGGAAAGCGCCTCCAGCTCTGCGGGTGTGGGTGGCAGGCCGGTGAGGTCCAGCGCGGTGCGGCGGATGAGCGTGGCCTTGTCTGCCTGCGGGGAGGATTTGAGGCCCTCCTGCGCGAGCCGCTGCTGCAGGAAGGCATCGACCGGATTGGCGGGGCCGGCGGGCACGGCAGGTTTCACCACTTTTTCATAACTCCAGTGGTTTCCCCAGGGCGCGCCCTGTTTGATCCACTCGGTGAGCAGTGCGATCTGCTGAGGTGGGATGGTCTTGTGCTGCTTGGGCGGGGGCATGACCTCGTCCGGGTCCTTGCTGAGGATGCGCTGCAGGAGGGCGCTCTGCTCGGGCTTGCCAGGGACGACGGCGGTGGTGCCGTCGTTGTTTTTCTTGGCGCTGGCTTCGTCGTCGAGGCGGAGTCCGGCCTCGCGCTTCTTTTCATCCGGGCCGTGGCAGAAGAAGCAGTTCTCGCTGAGGATGGGGCGGATCTCCCGGGAGAAGTGGATGGGACGCGGGGTCTGCTGCGCAGAGGCGGTGGCTGCGGCGGCGAGAAGAACGATGAAGGGAACGCGGGTCACGCTGTGAGATACGCCACAGGTGCGCCATTCTTGATGCACAGCGGCATTCTCCATGCAGGGAGCGGAGGGTTTTCAGGCGCAGCCCCGGTTACGGACTGCTGCTGCCGTCCATCCGGTACTGAAGATCGGAGTCGTTCAGGGCGAGAAAACGCATGGCCCCGGTGATTTCGGCGTCGCGCATGCTGGGGATCTTGAAAACGCGGCCGCTGAAGACTCCGCTGCTGGGGGTGGTGCCATCGCACAGGTTGACGATGGTGGCGTGTTCATCTCCCGGCACGATGAAATCGGCGCCGGCGGCGCTGGCCATGGCGGCGACACTGGCGATTTCCTGAGCGTTGCGCTTGTCCTTCTGGTCTTCAGCGCCCTGCCGCGCACTGCCCATGGACATGATGGCGATGCTCATGACGATGGACAGAATGATGATGGTGATCAGCAACTCCATGAGGCTCATGCCGGGAGCGGAAGGGCATGATTTACAGGATTTGGAGACCTTGGTTGTCATTGTTCGCCCTGAATTATTCTAAATATTACTTTATTTATGGTATTTTTACAACTTTTTCTTGCCAACGGCCTTAACCACCGTCTGCAGAAAGCTGATTTCCAGCGGGATGCCCGCCCCTTCAACGCCAAGAGGGCAAACCCCGGCTTTACCTTCTGCCAGCGCCCGCTACCATGCGCGCCCTTTTCCCCAGCCAAATCATGTCCGCCGTTCCCACCGCCGCCCAGATCCGCCAGAGCTTCCTCGATTTCTTCAAGGAGAAGCAGCACACCATCGTGCCCAGTGACAACGTGGGCTACACCAGCCGCGACGGAGCGCGCATCTTTACCAATGCGGGGATGAACCAGTTTGTGCCGATCTTCCTCGGCGAGCGCAGCGCGGACGTGGACACCTGGCCGGGCGTGCTGCACAAAGGCCTGCCCACCCGTGCGGCGGACACTCAAAAATGCATCCGCGCCGGCGGCAAGCACAACGACCTGGAGGACGTGGGCCTGGACACCTACCACCACACGCTCTTTGAGATGCTGGGGAACTGGAGCTTTGGTGACTACTTCAAAAAGGAGGCCATCTCCTGGGCCTGGGAGCTCGTCATCGAGCGCTGGAAATTTCCGCCGACCCGCGTGTATGCCACGATCTACCAGCCGGACAAGTCCAAGGGCGACCCGGCCGAGCGCGACCAGGAGGCCTGGGACATCTGGGCGGAGAAGTTCCGCAGCATCGGACTCGATCCCGAGATCCACATCGTCAACGGCAACAAGAAGGACAACTTCTGGATGATGGGCGACACGGGCCCCTGCGGACCGTGCACGGAGATCCACATCGACCTGACCCCCGGACCGCGCGATCTCGACGAAGAACGCCAGAAAGCCGGTGCGAAGCTGGTGAACGGCAGCGACGCGAGCTGCATCGAGATCTGGAACAACGTGTTCATTCAGTACAACGCGACGCCTGAAGGCACCTTTGAGCCGCTGCCCGCGAAGCATGTGGACACCGGCATGGGCTTTGAGCGCGTGTGCTCGATCATCCAGGGCACGAAGGGTTTTACTGATTTTGAAAACGCCAAGATCAGCAACTACGACACGGATGTGTTCAAGCCGATCTTTGACGAGCTGACGAAGCTGAGCGGCAAAGTGTACCAGAGCACGCTGCCAAAGGCCAATGAGCAGGGCCACGTGGTGCCGGTGACGGAGCAGGAGAAGACGGATGTGGCCTTCCGCGTCATCGCCGACCATCTGCGCACGCTTTCCTTTGCAATTGCCGATGGCATCCAGCCCGGCAACAGCGACCGCAACTACACGCTGCGCCGCATCCTGCGCCGCGCGGTGAAGTATGGCCGCACGCTGGAGTTTAAAGAGCCGTTCTTCTTCAAGCTGGTGGATGTGCTGGCGGCGCAGATGGGTGATGTGTTCCCCGAAGTGCGCGCGAAGAAGGAACAGATCAAGAGCGTGCTGAAACTGGAGGAGGAGAGCTTTAACCGGACGCTGGATCGTGGGATAGAGAAGTTTGATGGCTATGTCGGCAATCTTGCGGTGCAGAGCATTGCTCCCGATGATGACTCATTCGAAGGTGGTTTAAATCGTGTTCTTGCATTGGAGCAAGGTGCGGACGTGCGAAACTGGCAAGCTGTCGTCAAATGGATCGTGTCGATGTCCCCTAATTGGTCCGCCTCTGAGGTTCCGCCAATTGCTGGAGACTTCGCTTTCCAGCTTTATGATACTTTTGGTTTCCCAATCGACCTCACCGAACTTCTCGCCCGCGAGCGCGGCTTGACCGTTGACACCGCAGGCTTCAACAAGCTCATGGAAGAGCAGAAGGAGCGCGCCCGCGAAGCTGGCAAGAAGAACAAGCAGGTTGTCTCCGTGTCTGAGATCGAGACGAAGGCTCCGACGAAGTTTATTGGCTATGACCAGCTCGAAGCCGACGTGCGCGTGCTCGAAGTCGTTGAGATGAAGGACAAGACGGCCGTGGTGCTGGATGTCTCCACCTGCTACGCGGAGATGGGCGGCCAGATTGGCGATGCGGGTCAGTTGATTCTCGGTGCGAACACTTATCCCATCAGTGCCACGACCAAGGTGGGCAACACCTGGCTGCACTTCCTGGAAGGCGATGAAGCACCTGCCGTCGATGCCACGGTGAAACTCATCGTGGATGCACCGCGTCGTCATGCCATTGAGCGCCACCACACGGTGACGCATATTCTTCATTGGGCGCTGCATGAAGTGGTGAGCAAGGACGCCACGCAGAAGGGCTCCTCCGTCACTCCGGACAAGCTGACGTTTGACTTTAACAGCGGTGCGCTGACTGCACAGCAGATCAGCGACATCGAGCGTCTGGTGAATGAGCGCATCGTGGCCAACGAACCGGTGTCCTGGACCGAAGTGCCGTACGTGGAAGCGAAGGCGAACAGCGGCATCATGGCCCTCTTCGGCGAGAAGTATGGCGACCTGGTGCGCGTGGTGCAGATCGGCGGCCAGCGCAACAAGCTGGACGGCTGGAGCATGGAGCTGTGCGGCGGCACGCACACGCGGAGCACGGGCGAGATCGGCCTCTTCCGCCTGGTGGGCGAAAGCGCCGTGGCCGCCGGGGTGCGCCGTATCGAAGCGATCGCCGGACTGGAAGCCTACAATGCCGCACGCGCTGATGCGGAGCTGCTGAAGCTGCTGGCCGGCAAGGTGAGCGCGCAGGGCGCTGCGGATCTGGAGAAGAAGCTGGACCAGATCCTGACCCAGCAGAAGGAACTGGAAAAGGCCTTCAAAGCCGCGCAGCAGCGCGAAGCCTCCACGAAGGCCCGGGAACTGATGGCCAAAGCCGTGATCAACAACGCGATCGTGGTGAACCTGGGCGATGTGGATGCGGACTATGCGGTGGGCGTGGCCGAGGCGCTGAAGGCCTCGTTCAACGGCATCGTGGTGCTGGGAGCCACGGGTGGCGGCAGCGTGGCGCTGATCGCGAGCGTGGCGAAGGAGCACCAGGGCAAGGTGCAGGCCGGGAAGATCATCCAGAGCATCGCGCCGATCGTGGGCGGCAAGGGCGGCGGCAAGCCGGACTTTGCCCGCGGCGGCGGCAAGGATGTGACGAAGGTGGACGCGGCGCTGACCGAGGCGCGGAAGCTGGTGGGAGCGTAGCGGTTTCCAAGCCGGAGAGGCATTCGCAGCCGGTGGGAGTGGACGGAAAGGCTGTGTGAAGACGTTTTCACACGGCCTGAACGGTGCGCGTACTGTGCGGAAGCGGCTGATGCCATGCGGGTCTGATGTTGCGCAGGCAGGGGGCTGCTTTTATGAGTGCCGCCATGGGAAAAGGAACGAAGAACCGGCTGCTGGAGACGGCCCAGGCCTGCACGGCCTACCTGCGTGAGCAGCATGGCGACAAGCTGGGGCTGGTGATGGAGTTCATCGCGGAGATCGAAGGCCGGGATGAAGATTCGACGCGGTGGAACCAGTTCAGCGATGTCAGGCGCAACCGCGCGGAGATGCTGCAACGCGTGGAGGCGGCGTTTCAGGCGTGGCTGGCGGGGGGCTGAAAGCGGCCTTGTCCCGCAGAACAAGGAGCCGCTCTGCAGCAACCGGCCTCTCCGGTGGCCGATGACCTTGGGCGTTGCGGAGCTCTTCCTTGTGGCACAGCAACAAGGCTACTTTTTCCGGCAGCAGCGCACCAGCCACGTCAGGGTCAGCGTGGTGGCGGCACCGGTGGCGTCTGCGATGAGGTCGCGCATGGTTTCGCGGACGCTGAACTGGATGCGCGTGTGGAAAAAGACATCTGAGAAGAGCTCTGCGAACTCCCAGAAGAGACCGACGGTGCAGGCGAGCGCAAAGGTGAAGAGGTAGCGGGCGAAGGGGGTGAGGCTGCCCAGCCAGTGCGCGAAGCAGTCGAGCGCATGCCAGAGAAAGAAGCCGATGGCAACCCCGCCGCTGTAATGCATGAGGAAGTCGAGCCGCTGACGCCAGGATGTGTGCTGGATTTCGTGATGGAAGATGAGAACCACCAGAGGTGCCCAGCCGGCGCGCAGGAGCAGGCTGGGCAGCGGCTTCATACGGGCTTCCAGTTCACCTTGGCGAGCTGCTCGCGGCCGTTGCGGTCATGATACTTCACGTGGCCGTGCTCCATGCCGTATTCGTGGACGCACTTGGTGACCTTGACGTCATAGCAGCAGTATTCGGCGATCTTGGCGACCTCTCCCTGCTGCCACCACTTGAGGGCGTCGAGGCCGTCTGCGGTCTTGCCCATGCCGAGGGTGGCGGCGGCGACGGCGTCGAGCTTGATGCGGTGGCCGAGGATTTTTTCGAGGTCGATGAGGAGATCGAGGCTGTGAGGGAGGTCGGAGGGGTCAAAGAGAAGGTCGTAGCCTTTGAGCACCTCGTAGTCGAAGCCGATGTGATTGAAGCCGACGACGAGGTCGGCCTCCTTGAGCTGACGGACAAGGAGGGGTGTCTCGTCCTGGGTGTAGATGCTGTACTCTCCGCGGCCTGTGCTGTAGGTGCAGGCGACGGAGATGCCCATCTTATGCTTGTTGCCCCAGCCGCCGACGTCGTTCGCCGTGCGCCGTGTTTCGAGGTCGAAATAAACAATGTCTCCAGCCATGATCGCGAGGGCGCAGCAGAGGCTTAGCCGATGCGATAGACGATGCGCGCCTTGTCCATGTCGTAAGGCGACATCTCGATCTTCACCGCGTCGCCGATGACGAGACGGATGAATTTCTTGCGCATCTTGCCGGAGATGTGGGCGAGCACTTCGTGACCGTTGCGAAGCTTGACGCGGAACATGGTGCCGGCGAGAACGGCGGCGATGGTGCCTTCGAGCTCGATGGCCTCCTCCTTCTGCTTTCCGGTTTCCTCCGGCTCAGGCGGGCGCGGAGGTGGTGCTGCGTAGCGGGGCGGGCCGCCGCGTGACGGGCCGCGATTGGGTGGGCCGCCGCGTGACGGGCCGCGATTGGAGGGGCCACTGCGTGATGGGCCGCGATTAGGGGGACGTGACATGCAAAAAAAAGTAGGGCGTGAGGATGCTGCCAGCAGGCGGGATTACAAGAGTAATTTTGTGCCGTGACCGGCAGGAAAGCAAAGCGGGCGGATTTCGGGCAGACAAAAATCTCGCCGCCCTGCGTCCTGTCCGTGAAACTCCCCTCGTATGCCCGCCGCCCCGACACTGCCCGAACTCTACGATGCCCACGCGGCGGGCCTGTTTCATTATTTCACCAGTTTCACCGGCAACGAGGCGGATGCGAAGGACCTGCTGCAGGAGTTTTTCATCAAACTGGCACGTCAGACCATCCCGGCGGGCATCGCCAACCTGCGCGCCTGGCTGCTGCGGCTGGCGCACCACCACGCCATCGACTGGCTGCGGCGGCACCGCGTGCGGCGGGACGCCGAGGAGGCCGCTCCGGTGGAGGTCTTTGCCACGCACGCGGACCCGGACCAGGCGGAGCTGGCACGGAGGCTGACACGTGCGCTGGCCCTGCTGCCTCTGGAGCAGCGCAGCGTGGCCCAGCTCAAGCTCTGGGACGGCCTGACCTTTGAAGAAATCGCGGAGGTGCAGGGCATCCCGCTGAACACGGCGGCCAGCCGCTACCGCTATGCGCTGGAGAAGCTGCGCAGCGAACTGCGACCGCTGTACGATGAACTGAAACCGTCATGAAAACGAATCGCGATGCTTTTGAAAACGACCTGAGCGCCCTGCGGCGGCGCACTCTGCCTGCGGAGTGGCGGGAGGAAATGCTGCAGGCTGCCGTGCAGAAACCACGGGGGATGCGCACACCGCGCTGGCTGCTGGCCTGCTGGGGGCTGGCCTGGACGGCCACGCTGGCGATGCACTGCACCATGCCCGGGGAGCAGGAGGCAGCGCAGGCGTCCAGCCCGAGTGAAGCCACACCCCCCAGGCTTTGGCAGGAGCGTGCCGCCGCCATAGAGGCCCTGCTGGCCGCCAACTGATTCTCTCCTTCATCTGCCCCTCCCTTCCACCCCATACCATCTCCTACCATGATCCGCCGTCTTCTTTCCAGCCGCTTTATCCGCATCCTCCTCTGGATGTTCATCACCCTCGTCACCGTCCTCGTCCTCCTCTATGTCTGGACAAACTGGAGCGGCCGCCGCCGCTGGGCCGCGACGACGGCCATGCTCGAACGCGAAGGCGAAACCCTCGACTTCCGCAAGCTGCTGCCCGAGACCCCGCCGCCGGCGCAAAACCTGCTGGCCATCGAGCCGCTGGACGGCATCACCGAAGCTGTTGATCACGATGAAGCCAAGGGGGCACCGGGCGCGAAACGCAAAGCCCTGGCAGAGATGAAGCTGAATTCCGTGGCCCCGCACTCGCGCGGCGTGGAGACCGGCAGCGGAACGGACATGCAGAGGTGGGCCACCTACCTGCGCGAGTCGAAGTTTCTCGATCTCCCCGCGGAGCCCGCCACCATCCCCGAGCCCGGTGCGGCGGTGCTGAAGGCGCTGGATGCCCGGTTTCCCGTGCTGAGGCAGCTTGCGGCTCTGGCCCCGCAGCGCAGCCAGGCCATGTTCACACCGGGAATGCGTGAGCGTGAGCTGCCGGAAATGCTCTTCGCGCTGGCCCTGCGGCACTACGCCGGTGCGCAAAATCTCGCACGCCTTCTCTGCCTGCGCGCACGCGCCGCCATGGATGCGAAGCTGGGGGCGGAGGCCATGCGCAGCCTGCTGGCCGCGGAGAAGATCGCCATCGCCTGCGAGTCAGAGCCCCTGCTAATCGGCTGCCTTGTGGGCTTCGCTGCGGAGACGATGGTGAATGAGAGCCTGTGGGAAGGCCTGCGCCAGAGGCTCTTTACGGACGCGGAACTGCAGACGCTGCAAAGCCTGATCGGCTCCCATGATCTGGACAAGGTCCTGCTGCAGGCATTCCGCGGGGAGCGTGCCTGCGCGGTGAGCTCCCTGGGCTGGATGCAGAACGCTTCGGGCAGCAGAAAAACCATGCCCTCAAAGGAGTTCCCTGAGTTTGCCAATGAGATCTTCGGTCTCTCATTGCGCCGGATCAAGATTGTGCCGGACGGATTGTTCCACCACTGGATGAGCGTCATCGCGGAAATGGAATGGAAGTACGCGGTTCGCCCTCTGCGCGACGGGGGAATCAGGGAGGCTCTCAAGGAGGGCGGCGCCATGAAGGCGGAACTGGATGCCCACGAAAGCAGGCCGGACTACTACCTGCCCCGCATGGCGCTGCCGGCCTTCTCCACGGTATGCGCCAATGCCGCGATGGTGCAGGCGCGCCAGCGCCAGGTGCTGACGGCCATCGCGCTGGAGCGCTTCTTTCTGAAGCATGGGAAGTACCCCGCCACGCTGCGCGAGCTGGTGCCGGAATGGATCCCGGCCGTACCGCCGGACCCGCTGAATGGCAGGGAAATGAACTACCACACCACGGCCGCAGGGCGCTACACGCTGTGGTGCGTGGGCATCGACGGCAAAGATGACGAAGGCCAGGTGAACAAGAACGGCGTGGCCATGAGAAGCCAAGCCTACCTGGGCGACTGGACCTGGAGCTACGAACCGGTGAAGACGGATGCCAAAAAGTAGCTGTGGAGCGCAGAATTGATTCCGCAGCACTCCGCAATCGCACACAGTTCCGAAACTTTCCTGCCGCTCTTTCTTTCTCTCAGCCGAGGTCTTCGTACTGGCAAAGTTCTCCATGCAAGTTCCGCCCGCTGAGCGCAGGCGACCTGCTGCGGAATCAATTCCGCGCTCCGAAGGCGCTTAATCAAAATCCAGCCCGAGATCGAGCGCGCGGCTGGAGTGGGTGAGAGCGCCGACGGAGATGGCGTTGATGCCGGTGGCGGCGACGTCCTTGATGGTGTCGAGGGTGATGCCGCCGCTGGCCTCCAGCCAGAACCTGCCGTTCACGAGTTTCACGGCCTGGCGCAGCTTTTCGGGGCCCATGTTGTCGAGCAGGAGCATGTCCACGCCTTCGAGGGTGAGGAAGCCGGCGACCTGGTCCAAGGTGTCTGCCTCAAGCTGGATGCGGACGCCGGGGCGATCGGTGCGGAGCCTGTGAATGGCGGCCTGGAGGGCGGTAAGGTCGCTGCAGGCGGCGAGGTGGTTGTCCTTGACCATGGCGTGGTCGTAGAGGCCCATGCGGTGGTTGGTGCCGCCGCCGTGCTTTACGGCGGCTTTTTCGAGCAGACGCCAGCCGGGGGTGGTCTTGCGGGTGTCCCACACCTGCACGGGGTGGGGCTGCACGGCCTGCACGTAGCGCTGCGTCTGGGCGGCGACGCCGCAGAGGCGCTGCAGGAAATTCAACGCGGTGCGCTCTGCGGTGAGCAGGGAGCGGGTGCTGCCGGCGACTTTCATGAGGACGCTGCCGCGCACGAAGGGGCTGCCGTCAGGGATGCAGACCTCCACTTCGAGGGCGGGGTCGATTTCTTTGAAGACGGTGACGGCGATTTCAGCACCAGAGACGATGCCGGGCTCGCGGGCGACGATCTCGGCCCGGGAGCGGGAGTCTGCAGGAATGAAGTAGAGGGAGGTGACGTCTCCGGTGCCGACATCTTCGGCGATGGCGGCGCGGATCAGGGCTAAAACAGAGGGTTCCATGGATGTGCGGAGGATAGGCCGGAGCGGAGAGGTTTCCAGTACGGGGAAAAACAGGTTGCCAAATTGTAGGAACTCTCCATCTTCCATGCCCCTCGCCCCCGGCCGGACTGTTTGAAGGCCTTGCGCAGCGCGGATTTAGGAGTGTGTCATGAGCAACATCATCGAAAAGATCAATCAAGAGCAGTTGAAGAAGGAAGTCGCCGCTTTCACCGTGGGTGACAGCGTCAAGGTCCACACCCGAGTCGTGGAAGGTGACAAAGAGCGTATCCAGATCTTCGCTGGCATCGTGATCGCCCGCAAAGGCCACGGAATCAACGAAGCTTTCACCGTCCGCAAGATCTCCTACGGCGAAGGCGTGGAGCGTGTGTTCCCGCTGCACAGCCCGAAGGTGGCCAAGGTGGAAGTGACAAAGTCCGGCCGCGTGCGCCGCGCCCGCCTGCACTACCTGCGCAAACGCCAGGGCAAGGAAGCGATGTCCGTGAAGGAGCAGACGCAGAACGAAGGCTGATTTTAACCGTGTGTGTTTTCCAAAGAGGGAGGGCTGAAAAAGCCCTCCCTTTTTTGTGCCTGCGTGCATCTCTGCGGGGGCTGCCAGTGTACCTCCAAGCGGCCTGCAGGTGCGCCTGCGCCGGGCCTTTTCGGCAGGCAATCGGGAGAAAAAAACCCCGGGCTCTGAAGAACCCGGGGCTGGCTGATTCGAATGCTGGGAACTGCGGTTACTTTTTCTTCTTCTTGCCGCCGCCAAGGAGGGTGAGCAGAAGCACGAGGGCGACCACGCCGACGCCGATGAGGATCATGTTCATCATGCTCATGCCCTCTTCCTCAGCAGGAGCCGCCGGGGCTGCTGCCTGAGGCTGCGGGTAGCCGGGCTGCTGGGGCTGGCCATAACCAGGCTGGCCGGGCTGCTGTGGATAGCCAGGCTGCTGAGGCTGACCATAACCAGGCTGACCGGGCTGCTGCGGATAGCCAGGCTGCTGCGGCACGGCACCGGGCTGCTGGGCTGGGTAGCCGGGCTGTGCGGGAGGCATGGCCCCTGGTGCCGGGGCAGCTCCTGGAGCGACGGCTCCCGGAGTGGTGCCTGCGGCGGCGGCGGCGAGTGCGGCGGCCACTTTGTCATCCATACCCGGCTGACCTGTGCCACCGATGGCGGAGGAACCGCCAGCGGCACCGGCGGCGGCTGGCTGGGTCTGCTGCGGCGTGCTGACCTGCTGGGCAAAGTAGGCATGACGGGCGCGGTAGTTGGTGAAGACGGCGCGGTAGAACTCCTTGGTCTTTTCGTCAGCGGCACCGGCGGCGGCTTCGCCTTCCATGATGGCCTCTCCCATCTTGGTGAGCGCCTCCTTGTCCTTGCCGGCCTTGGCGTCTGCACGGATCATGCGTGCAATGATCTCGTTGACCTTGGAGATGACACCCACATCGAGGCCCGAGAGGTATTCCTTTTCTTCAGCGACGGTTTTGCTGAGGGTCTTCAGGCTCTCGAGATCATACTTGTAGGGGGTGTACCATTTGCTGTTCTTGCGCTCCTGCTCGTAGGTGGTTCTCCAGTTTTCCTTTTCGCGCTTGATGGCGTCATTCACGCGCGTGAGATCGGGCTCGATGAGCTTTTTGAGCCCTTCCTCACGAATTCTCTGCAGGGCGGGCTGCTCCTGGATCATCTGCCCGAGCTGCTTGTCATACTTGGTGAGGACGTCGAGGATCTCCGTGACGGCCTTGGGGTAGTAAACGGAGGCGGTGTTGCCGCTCTTGGGGTCGACGAGCTTGTCGAACTCCTTGAGGGCGCCGGTGTAGTCCTTGGCCTGGATCTTCTCAAGCATGGCCGAACGGATCGTGTAGGCCTTGATGTTGAGGCTTTCGGCCTTGGCCTCTTCACGGGTGAGCCATTTGCCTTCGAGCTTGGCGCCGCCGGCGACGACTTTTTCCTTCTCCTCCTGAACCTCCTTGATGCGGGCTTCGATCTCAGCGGCTTCCTTGGTGCCGGGATAGCGGTTCACGAAGGGGCGCAGCTGGTCCTGGATGAGCTGCTCGTACTTTTCCGCCGTCATCAGGTCCGGTGTGGGGAAGGACTTGCGGATTTCGAGGATCTCGACCTCTTCGGGCTTCTGCTTGAGGATACCGCCTTCGGCGATGTCGCTGCGAGGGATGTCCTTTTCATCCATGATCTTGGGCGTCAGGTGATAACGCATGCGGATGGAGGTGGGCGTCTCGGAGAGAATGTTGCCTTCCAGCTTCTTGCCGTCTTTAAGGGTCACGATGTCGGCATGCAAAAAGCCGGCGCTGCTGGCAAGGGCTAGGAAGACACACTGGTAGCGGCTCAATTTCATGGGGATACGGGGTGGGATGAAGGTACGGGCGATGGTGGCAGGCACGCGGCAATTTTCGCGGGTTTTGAGAAATAACTCAAAACGGCACCACGAGTAAAGAACGAAGCTGATTTTCCTCCGTACGCAGGGTGAGGCGGGACTAGCTGGCGCGGCGTTTGAGCAGGATGCGCTTGAAGCGCGCGGCGCCGTCCTGGCTGACGCTCATGACCTCGGGGTCATTCACAAAAACATTGTGGATGATGCGGCGGTAGTAGCTGTTCATGGGCGGGAGGTCGGCGCTCTGGCCGGTGGCGCGCACCTTGTCGCCGAGCTCCTTCGCGCGGGCGACCATCTTGTCCTCGCGCATGGAGCGGTAAAACTCGACGTCCACGCGGACGCGCGGGGCGTCCTTGATGTGGCGCTGAAGCACGCGGTTGACGAGGTACTGGATGTCTTCGAGCGTCTCCCCGCGACGGCCGATGAGGGCGTCGGAGTCGTCCGTGAGCACCTGGAGCGTGGGGCCGTCGGGGCCGTTGTCTTCCTCGATCTGCACCACAAACCCGAGGTAACCGAGCATGGTGTCGAGAATGTGGTGGGCGTGTTCGAGGGGAGTCATGGCACTGCTACGCGGGTTCTGATTTAAGCGTCATGCGGGGGAAATGACGAATGAATAAATCCGAATGAGGGAAGAATGACAAATGACGGAGGCAGAGGCTGGAACACTGCGCGAGTGTGCCAGCCTTTTGCAACAGCTTGAGAGACCGGTCTTGCCGCGCTGAGCAGGACGGGGCGGGATGGCAGCCGCCGCCAGTTATTTCCTAGCCCCCGAGGCGTGGCGGCTTGGGGCCTTTTTTCTTGTCCTTGGCGGGGGCGCCGGTGTTGAAGAAGGGGTTTTGCGCTGTGGCGGCGGCTGCTGCAGGCTTGTGCGCCACTTTCTCCAGCTTGGGCTCGGGCATGTAGAGCTTCATGATGCGGGTCTGGAAGATGCTGAAGATGTTCTGCGTGGACCAGTAGAGGGCGAGGGCGGCGGCAAAGTCGTAGCTGATCCACAGGAAGAACAGGGGCATGAGCATGAAGATGCGCTGCTGGGTCTTGTCCACGGTGGCGGGCTGGGGGGTGAGCTTCATCTGCGCGACCATGGTGAGGCCCATGATGAGGGGCAGAGGATTGATGCTAATGCCAAGGAAATGGCCCTGGGTGTCTGCGGCGGCGAGGTCCTGCACCCACCAGAAGGACTGGCCGCGGAGCTCCGCCGCCACCTCCAGCACGCTGTAGAGACCGATGAAGATGGGGAACTGGAGGAAGAGCGGGAGACAGCCGCCGAGGGGATTGACGCCGTAGTCCTTGTACAGCTTCATGGTCTCGAGCTGCTGCTGCTGCGGATTGTCCTTGTACTTTTCCTGCAGCTCCTTCATGAGCGGGCCGAGGAGGCCCATGCGCTTCATGGTCATGGTGGACTTGGCATGGATGGGCCAGAGGCAGAGACGGACGAAGATGGTGAGGAGGATGACGGCGAGACCCCAACTGCCGCTGATGTCGTGCATCCAGCGCATGACCTTGGAGAGGGCGATGCTGACGATCTTGAAGTAGCCGTAGAACATCGCGTAGCTGCGCTGGTGACCGATGCGGCTGAGGCGGTCGTATTCCTTGGGACCAAGGTAGATCTGATAATGCTCGGTGACGGAGGCGCCGGGCGCGAGATCCACCACCGGCAGGCTCATGGCGGCGTCATAGGCGAAGTCTTCGATGTCCGCCTTGCCGATGTTGGCGGCGTCGATGGGCTGGGCGAGCTTGCGGCGGGAGGACCAGAACTTGGCCGGGGCATCCTTCTCGGCCATGCGGGAGAGGATGTGGGTGTAGAAGCGGGTCATCACGCCTCCGTAGCGCAGCGCATTGTAGGAGTGGCGGTACTCGGTGGGGGCCTCGCTGAAGAAGCCTTTGCCGAAGTATTTGGAAAGCTCATAGGCGGCGTCTCCGGCGTTGTTCCAGAAGAAGCCGTCGTAGCGGCCGTCGTCATGCTTGAGGGCGGTGGCGGCGCCAGCGTAGAGGTAGTACTCCTCGGAGCGATGCTGGGCGGTGCCGGTGTTTTTGAGGGTGATCTTGAGGTCAACGAGGTGCTCGTCCCCCTCGGCGCCTTCGGTCAGGGTGTAGGTCTTGGTGACGACGATGCCCTCGGAGGTGGTGCCTTCAAAGGTGGCGCTTTTGTCGCTCTTTGCGGTGAGCTTGTAAGCGATGGAGTCCATGCCTGCGGCCTCGCGCCGAAGGGCGCCGACGGGTTCGAGGCCATTCTTGTTGAGGAGGACGCGGTCCGTGCCAGCCAGGGCTGCACGGGCGATGCCGCCGCCTTTGGAGGTGAGCTCATAGGTGACGGTGCCGACTTTGAGGGAGTGGGTCTCCTCCGGGGTTTCGACAGGTGCGGGAGCCGCAGGGGCGGCACCGGTGGCGGGCGCTGCCGCAGGCGTGGCTGCGGCGGGTGCTGCGACGGCCTTTTTGGCGGCCTCTTCCTGCTTTTTGCGCGCCGCCTCGGCCTGCGCCAGCTTCTGGTTTTCCTGCACGTAGTACAGGTTTACACCCGCGAGAATGACGCAGAGTGTCACGATGATCCAGCTTTTACGGTCCATGAAAAATTGAGCTTTGGGTGAGAGAGGGGGTTTGGAAGCGCGCTTCTGGGTCAGGCCGAAGACGCGGGGCGGGGATCAATGACGAGCAATCCCGGGTTTGCGATTACAGTGTCTGAAAATATTCGTCATTCGGGATTTCGTGGGGGCGTCATTTCTTGGCGGGCACCGGATCATGCCCATGACCACCCCAGGGGTGGCAGCGGCCGATGCGGCAGAGGCCCAGCCAGGAGCCGCGAAGCACGCCGTGGGTTTCCACGGCTTCGAGGAAATAGCGCGAGCAGGTCGGAGTGTAGCGGCATCCGGAGCCGGGACCGCCAATGGCGTGAATGACGGGGGAGATAAACACTTGATAGCCGCGGATGAAAATTCGGATGATCCATTTCATGGCGCGGGTGGGGCAGGAGGCTTCCGAGAGATCAGGTTCATGCGCCGCGCCAGCCGCAGCCAGTCGTTTTCCAGTTCAGCCAGCGTGGCCTGAGGGGCACGCCAGCGGGCGATGATCACCATCTGCCAGCCCGGGGAGATCTCCGCCTGATGGGCGCGCACGATCTCGCGCAGCAGCCGACGGATGCGGTTCCTTGTCACAGCATTGCCCAGCCTGCCCCCGGTGATGAGGCCAAACTGGAACCCTTCGAGCTCCTCCACAGGCAATGCCCCGAGCACCAGATACTTTCCAGCCTGGCTGACTCCCTGGGACTTCACGCGCGCGAAATCACGCGCGAGCTTCATCCGCAGGTTTGAGGGAAGGCGCATGGGCAGGAGCGCGCCGCAGCGGGACTAGGAGTGCTGCTGGGTGTGACGCTTGAAGTGGACCTCAACGCCCTTGGGCAGGAGGCGCTTGCGTCCGGCGCGGCGACGGCGGCGCAGGATGTCGCGGCCATTCGCGGTCTTCGTGCGGGCGCGGAATCCAAACTGCTGCTTGCGCGTGCGCTTGGAAGGCTGGTAGGTCCTGAATGTCTTTGGCATGGGCTTGTGGGGTGGTGAAAGTGGGAAGCAGTGGATTCAGACCGGACAAATCACGGCCTCCCCTTGAAAAGGGGGCGCGAAACTAGCGGGAGTCTTCGATTTGTCAATCATGCGATGATTTCCAGTAAACTTCGGTTTTCTCAGCGTTACATTTTACCTCATGAACCGCCACCTCCTCGCCAGCCTCTTTCTGCCCCTCGCTCTCAGCGCCGCCGACACCCCCGCAGCCCTCCCGCTGTGGCCCAAGGGCGCCCCGGGCTCGGAGGCACGCACCGCCGAGCCGGAGACGGTCGAGGGCAGCAATGTGTGCAACGTGCACAACCCCTCGATCACCCCCTTTGTGCCGGCGGCAGACAAGGCCACGGGCACGGCTGTGATCATCTGCCCCGGCGGAGGCCACTCCAAGCTCTGCCTGGGCCATGAAGGATACGCGCTGGGAGAGTGGTTCCGGGACCACGGCATCGCTGCCTTTGTGCTGAAGTACCGTCTGGCGCGGGAGAAAGGCAGCACCTACACGATCCAAGAACATGCGATGGCGGATGCCCGCCGCGCCATCCGTACGGTGCGCGCCCGTGCGGCGGAGTGGCACATCCAGCCGGACCGCATCGGCATTCTGGGCTTTTCCGCAGGTGGAGAGCTGGCGGCGTTTGCCGCCATGACGAACGACCCCGGGAACAAGGAGTCTGCCGACGCCATCGAGCAGCAGAGCAGCCGTCCGGACTTTCAGGCGCTTATTTATCCCGGCACGTCGGGACTGTTTGATGCGAAAAAGGGCATGCCGCCGCTCTTCATCGCCGCCGGTTACAGCGACCGTCAGGACATCTCCGAGGGCATGGCCACGCTGTATCTGAAATACAAGACAGCGGGCGTGAAGGCGGAGCTGCACCTCTTTGCCAACGCCGGCCACGGCTTTGGCTACAAACACGATGCCAAACCCACCGCCGCCTCCCGCTGGCCCACGCGGTTTACGGAGTGGCTCACGGACAGCGGGCTGCTGAAGGAAAAGTAAGGGCCAGGCGGGCATGCCAGGCGGAAGAGGCTAATGCCCCTGGCATTCGGTTCGTTAGGTGTGCGTCAAAGCGGAAGGCTTCCCAAGGCTTTCTTCAGTCTCAGCGGCTCCCCACCTCACACCTTTCATGCGCCACGGCATTCGCTCGGTTCTCCTGCTCATGGCGCCATGGCTTGGGTGGCTGAGCACGCCGGCCGCAGAGCCTGAGGCCAGCGTGCCCAGGGGCATTTTGGTTCTCGATGACTGCGACGAGGCATACCAGGGCAAAGAAAAATACGAGGACCATCTGACCTTTGTCACTGCCGCCGGAAAGCCGGGCTTTCAGGTGACCGGCATCAACATGTGCGAATCGGTGGGCAGCCAGCATGTGATCGCGGCCGATGTGCAGCGCCAGTGCGTCTGGGTGTCTGAGAACGTGGGCGGCTGCATCAAGCGGTATGACCTGCATGGCAAGGTGACCGCCACCATAGCTGCGAAGGGCTGCGGGGCCATCGCGGTGCATCCTGAGACCGGCCATGTGTGGGCCCTTGTGTCCGAGACCGGCGACTTCACCCGGAGCAGGACGGTGGTGTTTGACGAAAAGGGAACGGAACGGATGTCCTACGACGCCAGCGGCGTTGACATCGTCCATAGCGGCAGAGACAACGCATTTTGGGTCGTGGGAAACCAGCTGCAGAAGATCTATGCCACCGACGGCTTTGTGGATTTTTCCCAGCGTATCACGCCCTGGTGCGGTGTCAGCGTGGATGTGGATCCGCAAACCGGAGCCGTCTGGGTCGCGACCCGGGAGCACCCCAACGTGGAGGGCAGCAGCAACCAGCTGCTGAAGTTTGACCGTGCCGGCAACAAGATTGCCGAGACAGCGCTGGGTGAAAAAGACCCCACGAAGGTGTCAGTGGCCCCGCAGGATGGCAGCGTCTGGGTGGCCTGCTTCCAAGATGAGCTGAAGCAATACTCCTCCGAGGGGAAGCCTCTCATGAAATGCGCTGTGCACGCGGTGTCGGTGCAGACCGTTCGTTCCGGAGATGTGTGGGCCATGACCAAGACGGACATCCGCAAACTGAACGCCAGGGGAGAAACACTCGTGAAGATCGACCTTGCTGGCAAAACCAGCCAGGGATGGATGGGTGTTTGGGAATGAAAGCCCGGGCCTCAGCCAGGGGCGGTCGCAGCCAGCGCAGGGACTGAGGGCACAGCCGAGGTGAATCGATCCTTTCTGTGATCGGGTGAGAGCCTGCCAGCAGGCCGTGGCTCCCGTGACTCCTCCGGCGCGATGAGGATGGAGGGAGAGCTTCGGGAGACGGTCACAGTCACATGCTCACCCTCCGAAACATGGATGCCGATCTGGCAATGGCTGGCCGCCATGAAGGTGCGCTGAAATGACTGTGGAGAGGCCGGCCAGTCTGCCGCAATGTCTTCGACTGCGGGCTGCGAGAGTGCGGAAGCCAGGCTTCCTGATCGCGTCGAAAGGAAATTCTCCTTCGTGGGCAGACAGTGTGACTCCAGCAACCAACGGCGCACCTCCTCCCGCGAAGCCCGAAAACGAAACGTCAGCACGCTTTTCAACTGCCGCTCCGGGTGCATGTCACCAAGGCCAAAGGGCTGCGCTCCGGCGGGCAGGTCTGCAAGGAGGCCGACCCTCTTCAACGCAGACCACTGCTTTGCCAGCGCGGGGTTCATCCGGATCTCGGCATCGGCCAGCTGCCGGCTTTGAGCCTGGGTGGAAGGTGCGGCAGCAGTATTTTTTCGCGAGGATTTCACCTTCACCTTGAAGACGGCTGAGGACTCCAGGGGCGTTATCTCGATCTCGCAGCCGTCCTTCGCCGTGTGCCTCCTGGTCTTTTGCGCATCGCCGCCCAGCCAGCTGAGATCTCCGTTTTCTCCAAAAGATTTGCGCAGCCAGTCTGCAACTTCCTGGCGCAGCAAATAGAAGTACACAGTGGTGTCGCCCGAACCGTCCAGGAAAGCGACTCTGCCGCCAGGAACCTCGGCCAGGCCCGCACTCGTGCGCACGGCATCCCACACATTTGAGCGGGGATCTCTCAGTCTCGAACGGGCAGCCTTCACCGCTTCCTGAGTCGTCATGTTTTTATCCTTCCAAACCAGAAGGCCCAGCATCTCGAATTTCACGCGCTTCCCGTCAGCCAGCATGGATGGCACGGGGCATGTCCATTCGAGAGGGTCCTCAAAGGAAACAGCCAGCACCTTGTCACGAAATTCAAGAGCCTGGGTGACTCCCGAGGCGGTGCCACTCAGCATCACCTGGCCGCTTTTTACAAACATTTGATCCAGGTGAAAGCCTGTCTCAGCGCTTGGCCTGATGCGCTCGATCGCAACGCGCAATGCACCGGCCATGGAATCAAACTGGCCCTGTTTCGATTTTTCATGGAGGCCGCCGACTTCAGCTCCTGCTGGCAGCACCTGCCCAGAACCATCCGCTGGCAGTGCCAGCGCCTCCTCCACGATGCGTTTGGCGATGGGGCCGCAGTCACCGCCGCCGGTCTTGGCCCCGTTTTTGACGATGGCAAAGGCAAGCTGCGGGTTTTCAAACGGCGCAAAGCCGATAAACCAGCCCAGATTGTCCTCCACGCGCTGCTTGTCCGCGTTGATGCGCCAGTTCTGCGAGGTGCCGGTTTTTCCGGCGATGATGACCTTGTCGCTCCGGGCCAGGCGGCCGGTGCCGGAGCCGCCGTTCACGGCGAGGCGCATGCCTTCGCGCAGCGGCTCCACATCAGCGGCGCTCATCACGCCCTGGGTCAGGTCCTCACGCCATGGGCCCGCTTCCTTCTGTTTGATGATGCCGGGCTGCGGCACCCTGCCGCCATTCCCCACCGTGGCCGCCAGCACCGCCATCTGCAGCGGCGTGGACAGCATGTAGCCCTGGCCGATGGACGCATTCGCCGTATGTCTGGCGGTCCACTTTTCCTGCGGATGATGCTGTTTCATCCAGGAAGGGCCATACAAGATGCCCTCATCTTCTTCATCCACGATTCCATAGGCGCTGTCGAAACCGACCTTGCGGCCCATGCTCTCGATCTGCTCTATGCCCACGGCATTGCCAAGCCGGTACCAGTAGCAGTTGCAGCTCACGGCCAGCGAGTCGCTCATGCCCAGCATTCCATGCCCGCCGCCGTTCTGCTCGTGGATCCAGCACTTCATGACACTGTTTCCATAGGTCACGGAGCCGGTGCAGCTGTATTTTTGCCCGCCCATGCCCGCTGCGCAGCCTGCAAGGCCGGTGAGCAATTTGAAGGTGGAGCCCGGAGCGAAGCCTCTGAGGCTGCGGTTGAGCAGAGGGACATCCAGATCGCTCAAATATCTGTCCCAATTCTCCTGGGTGATCGCTGGAACAAAAAGATTTGGATCAAACGAGGGCAGCGAGACGGCGGCCAGGATTTCTCCGGTGCGGGGGTCCAGCACGACTGCGGCGCCACGTGTGACACCCGCTTCTTTCATGGCCCGGTGCGCAAGAGACTGAATGCGCATGTCGAGCGTGAGAGCCACGTCCCTGCCCGCCGTGAGCGCGGCATCCTGCTGCTTTTCCAAGCCCGCGCCTCCCTCAAGCAGCGCGTGCTTTTCACCGGAGCTGCGGACATAGCCGATCATGTGCGCCGCCTGCGCCTTGAACGGATACACACGCACTTTCTCCTTTGAGCTTTCCGCCAGCACCACGCCGTTGCGGTCCAAAATGCGTCCGCGCTGGAGGGAGCCTTCAATGGCGTGAAGCATGGCCACAGGCAGGGTGAAGAGCAGGGCGCCACTGATCAGCACGACCAGCCAGCGCAGGGTGAGTCCCTCACGCCGGCAAGCGGGGTCGAGGATGGCTTTGACGCGTGTCTCCACGGGAGCGCAGCGGGTGATCGTCAATGCGCAGAGCGAAAGGCCCGGGGCGATGCGGTTGTGGCGGCTGAGGTCCAGCAAGGCCTGCGCGTAGTCGCTGGCACGTACGCCCTGGCGCAGCACGGCATCATCGCACGCGCGTTCCTGGTCGGCGCGGAGCTGGCGCAGGGTCAGCCAGGCCAGAGGATTGAACCAGTGCAGGGCCTTGACCCATTGGGCGAGCCAGAGAGCGAAGGGATCGCCACGCTGCAAATGGGCCAGCTCGTGGAGCAGGACGCCGCGCTGCTTTTCATGAGGCCATGTGTCAAAGCCCTGTGGCAGGAGCAGGCGGGGCCTGAAGACGCCCCAGACCATGGGCACGGAATCGGCGGGGCCGATGAGCAGGCGCGGACTGCGCCGCAGCCCCAGCTCACGCGCTGACTGCTCCAGCATGGAGCATGCACCTGGGTGCAGAGAAGACTCCAGACGCCGCAGCCGCCACGCACTGAGCGCGAGGCGCAGCAGCAGCAGGCCTGCGACAAGCATCCAGGCCATGGGCAACACCTCTACCACATCCTGCCATGAAATATTCCAAGAAATGGCGTGTGGGGCCGGTGCCTGCACAGGCAGGGCGGGACCGGCGGCAGGCGTGGTGGCTGGGCTGCCTTCTGCCGGCATGGCGGCCTCGGCATTGATGCTGAACTGTGGCGGCTCCATCACCGGCCACTCCATTTCTCCCGAAGCCTGGGGCAGCACGCGCCATGCGGGGAGGAGTCCCATGGCCAGCGGCAGCAGGGCCAGCGTGGCGACGGTGGTCATCCACAGGGCATAGCGCTGCGCGGCGGCCAGCCTGCGCAGCATGAGGCCGAGCAGCAGCGCCACGAGCAGAACCGCCGCGCTTTTCATGGCGGTGTGGGAGAGGAAATCGAGAAGAGGACTTGTGTTCATGGCAGGATCAGCGGCCTTCGCGTTTGGCTTCGTCGATGAGTTTCTGGATGCGCTGCGCCTGCTCGTCTGTGAGGGCGGCGTCCTTGCGGGTGAGGTGGGCGGCCAGGGCCTCGTCAACGGCACCGCCAAAGAAGGTGTCCAGCACCTGCCTGAGGGCGCTGAGTCCCGCGCGGGCTTTGGACTGTGCGGGGGCGTAGATGACCTCGCGGCCTTCCTTGCGCAGGCGCTTGACGTGCCCTTTCTCCTCCAGGATGTGCATGAGGCGGCGCACGGCCATGTCTGTGGGCGGTTCAGGGAGACGGGCCTGCACCGTGGCCACCGTGGCGCTGCCCTCGGCGTGCAGGACGTTCATGATCTGGCGCTCGCGGCGTGAAAGCTGGGATGAGTCGGACATTTCGTTATATTTTTAACGAATGAGGTCCGGCAATGCAAGATGAAACGTGAAATTTTTAGCGAATGATGTGATGCCGTGACGGAGACCACCCGGGTTAGCGCGGGCAATCCAGCCCACGAAGCCAACGCTCGTTTCGGGCAAGATTGCCCGAGCTACTTCCCCTGCTTCTTCCGCTTCTCCTTCCTGCCTTCCTTGCGTTTTTCCTCGCCGTTCCAACGCTGGTCCTCCCAGCGTGGGGGCTGCATGGTGGCGTTCCACTGGTCGAAGAGCTTTTGCAGGGCCTGAGCTTTCGCGGGCTCCGTGGCGGTGAGGTCGGTCTGCTCGCCGGGGTCGGTGCGCAGATTGACGAGCATGGGCTGCATGTCCTTGCCGGCTTTGACGAGCTTCCAGTCTCCCTGACGCACGGCCTGCTGGACGCCAAAGCGGAAGTAGAGCTCGCGCGGGGCGAGGTGGTCGGTCTTGCCCTCCAGCAGGGGGAGGAGGTTCACACCGTCGAGCGGGATGCTGGTGCTGGCGCCTGCAGCGGCGAGGGCGGTGGGCAGCACATCGAGCTGGATCACGGGCTCGTCGCTCACACGAGCTGCGGGGATGCGGCCCTTCCAGGCAGCGAGCCAGGAGACGCGGATGCCGCCCTCCCACACGAACCACTTGTGCCCGCGCAGGCCGCCCATCTCGGCGTTTTGATAGGCGCCGCCGTTGTCGCTGAGGAGGAAGATGAGGGTGTTTTCCTCCAGCTTGAGCTCACGCAGCCTGGCCATGACGGTGCCGACGGCTTCGTCCGCCTCGGCGGCGAGCGCGGCGTAGGGGGCGTCGTGCTTGGAGAGGTGCTTGAACTTCTCCAGCCACTTTTCCGAGGCGACGTGCGGGGAATGCACGGCGTTGAAGGACATGAGGAGGAACCAGGGCCTGTCGCGGTTTGACTCGATGAAGGCCGCCGACTCCCGCGCATACACGGGGGAGGTGACGGGTTCTCCAGGCATCTCCTGGACGAGGTCTTTGCCACGGTAAAAGGAGGGGCCTTTGCCTTCGCCGAGATTTCCCACCGTGCCCATGGCGTAGTCAAAGCCGCGTGCGGCCGGCATGAACTCGGCGCTGGTGTCTCCGAGGTGCCATTTGCCGATGATGCCGGTGGTGTAGCCGGCGGATTTGAGATGCTGGGCGATGGTGGTCTCGCTGAGGAGGAGTTCGCGGCCTGCCCTGGTGGGGTTGGCGTCATGACCGGTGCGGGCCTGATAGCGGCCGGTGATGAGGCCGACGCGGCCGGGAGAGCATACGCAGCCTGAGGAGTAGCCCTGGGTGAAGCGCACGCCGCCTGCGGCGAGCGCATCCATGTGGGGCGTGGGGGCCATCTTTCCGCCGTAGGCGCCTGGCTGCGCCCAGCCCATGTCATCGAGATAAAAGATGAGGATGTTGGGCCGGCTGGCCTCCGCCGCCGTGGCGGAGAGAGGGGCGAGGATGGAGAGGAGAAACAGCGGCAGGAGTGCGGAGAACTTCATGTGAGCGCTCTCCGAACGACGAGGCGGGCAGAATGTATCAGCGGATCACGCTTTGGCGGAGCGGAGGCGGAGGTGAGCGGCCTGAGTCACGGCGGCGGCCAGCTCATCGAGCTGCTCGCGGTCGGTGAGTTTCTGGTTGTGGGCGTCCTGGACGTAGATGGCGTCAATGGCGACGCCTTTTTCGGTGCTGATGCGTGCGTGGGTGACGTTGTGCCCGAGGCAGCCGATGGCCATGAAGATGTCATACAAAAGCCCCAGACGGTCCACGAGCTGGAGCTCCAGCACGGTCTGGTCGGGGGAGAGGTTGTTGTTGACGTAGATGCGCTGCGGGATTTCGGCGCCGATCTCATCGAGCATGGTGATGGACTTGCCGAGCTTCTGGGTGATGGCTTCGCTGAAGTCGAACATCTGCCCGCTGAAGGCCTTGCGGACGGACTCCTCGATGCGGTTGCGGGCGCTTTTGGTGGTGACGGCGGCGAAGTTGGTGTTGCAGACGCGGAAGGTGTCGAGCACGAGGTGGTCGGCGCGCTGGTAGAGGTCTGCGCTGAGGATGTTGATGCTTTCGGCGGCGAGGGCGCCGGAGATGCGCGCGAGGAGCAGGTGGCGGTCCCAGCAGACGACGGTGAGCTCGCTGTAGCCCTGGTCCACGTGGTCCACCCAGGCCATGACGGGGAGGAGACCGGCGGCGGCCTCCTCGCGGATGAGCTGCTCAAAGAACTGGCGGAACTGGCGGAGGTGGGTGGCGATGAGGTCGGCCTCGCGGAAATTGAAGTAGGAGGGCGGCATGTGGCGGAAGTGGGCGTCCACCTCCGCCTCGTAGCCGGAGCCGAGCAGGCGCTGGACCTGCTTTTGGAGGTCCTCCAGAGGGACCTGCACCTGGCGCATGAAGTCCGCCGGTGCATTCATGAAGCGCAGGGCGCTGTGGTAGAGCTGGCGGATGGAGGCCTCCTTGTAGCCGGACCAGCTCTTGTCGCTGGTGCCTTTGGAGTCCGCGTAGGTCATGAGGAGCAGGGTGTCCAGATTTTCCTTGGTGCGGACGATGTTGACGAAGTCCTCGATGACCTGAGGATCATCGAGGCTTTTCGTGGTGGCGGTGCGGTACATCAGGAGGTGGTTGTCCACCAGGAAGAGGAGCAGGCGGCGGCGCTCCCCTTTGACCTGGAGGCGGCGGGCCACGGCGGCGGCGAGGGTGGTGCTTTCGTCGCTGTGCGTCTTTTTGTTGGCGGCGCGTCCGGCGTCGTGCAGGAGGAGGGCGAGGTAGAGCACGTAGGGCTGCTGGAGATCGTGAAAGAGCTGCTGGAAGAGCTCCACGCCCTTGAGGCTGGGGTCGCTGAGCTCGTCGAGCTTGTCGAGGGTGCGGAGGGTGTGCTCGTCTGCGGTGTAGAGGTGGAAGAACTCATGCTGCACCAGGGTGGTGAGCGCGCCAAACTCGGGCATGTAGCGGCCGAGGAAGCCCACGCGGTGCATCTGCCGGAGGGTGCGGGCGGCATCTCCCTTGTTGGAAAGGATGGTCTCGAAGGTCTCGCGGTTGGCCTTGCTGTAGCGGAAGCTGGTGTCCACGAGGCGGAAGTTGTCCTGGATGAGCTGGAAGAGGTCCGGGCTGAGGCGGAGGTGGCGCTGCTGAGTGTGGAGGAAGAGGCGCATGAGGCGCTCCGGGTCATCCTTGAAAATGGAGGGGCCGTCGGCGTAAACGCGCTCGTGCTTGCGCTGGAAGCCGTCAAAGCTCTCCTGCTGCTTTTCCGCCTTGCGGCGTGCCATGAAGTTCATGAGCTTGCCCTTGCTGCTGGTCTCCAGCGCCTGGAGGTGGAAGCGGTCCATGACCTCGTTGCTGCGCTGGAGGATGTCGCGGGTGGCGGTGTAATACTCGTGCATCAGCGCCTCGATGCGGCGGAGGATGCGCTTGTGGCGGTAGCCGAGATTGGTGGCCACGGGGCCCTGGAGGCGGAGCGTGAGCAGGTCCTCGGCGCGCTTTTCGGTGTAGTGCATCTCATTGCGCACCCGGAGGATGAAGTCGTAGCCCTGCTCGACCTCCTTCCAGCCAGCCTTGGAGATGAGGCCGAGATTCACGAGATCCTTCGGGTTCAGCGTGCGGTGGCGGGCGTAGGTCATCCAGATGAGGTTCTGGTAGTCGCGGAGGCCGCCGCAGCCGTTTTTCACATGCGGCTCCTGCACGAAGGGGGTGTTTTCGTAGCGGGTGTGGCGTGTGTTCAGGTCGATCTGCCGCAGCCTGAGGAAGTCCGCCTCCTGGCCGTCCATGCACTCCTTGTCAAAACGCGCGCGGAATTCCTCATAGGCCTGCTTCTGGCCGGTGATGAAGCGGGCCTCCATGAGGGCGGTCTTGGTCTCCATGTTGTCGTTGGCGAGCTTGATGCATTCGCCCACGGAGCGGGAGCCGTGGCCCACCTTGAACTTGAGATCGTAGAAGTAGAGGAGGTAGTCGCGGATGAGCTGGACCACGTCAGTGGAGACCTTGCCGCTGTTTCCGGGAAACATGAAGGTGAGGTCCACATCGCTGCCGGGGCTCATGACGCGGCGGCCATAACCGCCATGGGCGATCACGCTGACGTTGAGCTTGGCACGGGCTGCGGCCGGGAGGGCGGCCACGCTTTCATCCCAGAGGATGCGCACCAGGAGGTCGATCATGTCCGAGCGCATGCGGCAGATCTCCGCGCCGCTGAAGCTGCCGGTGCGGTGGCGCTGCTTGATGCGCTGCTCCTTGATCTTGAGGAAGCGCCTGGCCTGGCGCAGGGTCTCGGCGCGCCCACGCGGCAGTTTGTCCTCAGGCGGGAAAAATTTCTGCGCGCTCTTGTTCAGGTGGCGCAGGTAGTCGCGTTCGGTCATCGCAGCGGAGGTCAGTAGGTGATCAAAGAGTGAACCGGACCGGGGCCGCTGACCTTTTCCCGCCCGCCGAGGAAGGCCAGCTCAATGAAGAAGGTGCTGCCAAGCACCCTGCCGCCCGCCTGGCCGATGAGATGCAGGGCGGCTGCGGCGGTGCCGCCGGTGGCGAGCAGATCGTCCGCGAGCAGGACCGTTTCCCCGGGGGTGATGGCGTCGAGGTGCATCTCGACGGAATTCGTGCCGTATTCAAGAGCGTAATCAACGCCCCGTGTCTGCCAGGGGAGCTTGCCCTTCTTGCGCACCGGAATGAAGCCCGCGCCGAGGCGTGCGGCGATGAGCGCGCCAAAGATGAAGCCGCGCGCGTCGATGCCGACCACCTTGTCCACCTTGGTGATGCCGGTGGCCTCGATCATGCCATCAATCGTCTGTGCGAGGAGGGCGGGATTGGCCAGCACGGGGGTGATGTCCTTGAAGAGAATGCCAGGTTTGGGGAAATCCGGCACGTCGCGGATCGTGCGACGGATGCTGTCGAGGGTGTCTGGGGCCATGCCCTGCGATCATGGAGGAGATGCGCGGATGCGCAAGCGATGGGAACATTGCGCCCGGAATTGCCTTCACCCTTGCAGAAACGCCGTAAGCCCGCGAGTATCCGCCCCCCGATCCGATGCCGTCCTCCCAGCAACTGCTTCTAGCCGCCACGCTCCTGTTTGTGAGCGCGGTCGTGCAGGCATTGCTGGCGCTGAAGGCGGGAGCCTGGAGGCAGGGGCGGGCGCAGTTTGTGCTGATGGCGCTGGGATTTGCGCTGCAGACGGGCTTCATCTACCTGCGCGGGGAGGAGGTGCGGCAGTGCCCCATCCGCAGCCTGCCGGACATCCTGGTCTTCATCGCATGGAGCATCGTGCTGCTCTATTTTCTCGTGGGGCCGGCTTTCCGGCTTTCGCTGCTGGGGGTCTTCACGGCGCCGCTGGTCACCCTGATGCAGGGGATGGCGTTTGGGAACGGCTTCGCGCCCTACCCGCCGAAGGGGCCCATCAATGCGCTGGTGGAGCTGCACATCGCGCTGGCGCTGATCTCTTACGCGGCCTTTGCCCTGGCGTGCATCACCGGGGTGATGTACCTGATCCAGGAGCGGCTGCTGAAGCGCCATCAGATCGGCGGACTGTTTTACCAACTGCCGCCCATTCAGGGGCTGGCGCAGGCCATCCAGCGCCTGGTGCGGCTGGGACTGCTGCTGCTGAGCATCGCGCTGGGCATCTCCTTTGCGCTGCACCTGCCGATGACGAAGACCGGGCACGTGGTCTTCGCGTGGACGGTGTGGGGGCTGTATGCGGTGATCTCCTTTCTGATGTGGAAACACTTCACCTCGCCCCGCCGGACGGCCTGGCTGGCGGTCGTCGGCTTCATCCTGCCGTTCATTTCCCTGTGGATCGTGACACATGCCTGAGCCGACGGACAAGCGCAGCGGCCTCGTCTGTGTGGGCCTGAACTACAAAACCACCCCGGTGGAGGTGCGTGAGCGCCTGGCCTTTCCCGAGACGCAGGTGCCGGACGCCGTGCAGCAGGTGAGCGGGCTGCCGGGATTTGAGGAATGCGTGGTGCTGAGCACCTGCAACCGTGTGGAGCTCTATGCCACCCATGGGCTGGCCAGCGGCAAGGACGGCCACGCTGCGCTGCGCGACTACCTGGTGCGCCGCTTTGAGCTGCAGCCCGAGCATGCCGAGGCGCTGGTGCTGTACAACCTCGACTCCGCCGAGGCGGCGCGGCATCTCTTCCGCGTGGTGAGCGGCCTGGACTCCATGGTGCTGGGAGAGACGGAAATCTTTGGCCAGGTGAAGGCGGCGTACAAGCTGGCGCTGGACACCGGCACGACCAGCCGCGCGCTGAACAAGCTCTTTCAGCAGGCCTTCACCGTGGGCAAAAAGGTGCGCAACGAGACCACCATCCAGCGCGGCTCCACAAGCGTGGGCAGCGTGGCGGTGGACCTGGCGGAAAAGGTGCACGACCTCAAGGAATGCCGTGTCATGCTGGTGGGCGCCGGGGAAATGAGCCGCACCTGCGCGCAGAGCCTGCTCTCGCGTGGCGCCAAGAGCATCATCGTCTCCAACCGCAGCTACGACAAGGCCGTGGAGCTGGCCACGGAGATGAAGGGCACCGCGATGAAATTCGACGAATGGGAGAACGCCCTGCATGAGGTGGACGTGATCATTTCGAGCACCAGCGCGCCGCATTTCGTCATCAAGCCCGAGCAGATCGAGCAGGTGATGCGCAAGCGCCGCTGGGAGCCGCTGCTGATCATCGACATCGCCGTGCCGCGAGATGTGGACCCGGCGGTGAACAACATCGAGGGCGTGTATCTCTACGACATCGACGCCCTGCAGGCCATCGCTGACGAAGGCCGCCGCGAGCGCGAGCGGCAGCTGGCCTCCTGCGAACGAATCATTGAAGAGCAGCTGGAAAAATACGGCTTTCTCACCCCTCCTGGGCACTCCCAGCAAAGCTTTCTCGTTTCATGAGCATCTCCAAAATCATCCTCGGCACCCGTGGCAGCGAACTGGCCCTGACACAGACCACCATGGTCACCGCCGCGCTGCAGTCCGCGCACCCGCACCTGCAGATCGAGCGCCAGATCATCCAAACCAGCGGTGACAAGCGTCAGGATCTGCGTTTTTCCGAGTTCAGCGATGTGGCGCAGGTGGACAAGGGCATCTTCATCAAGGAGCTGGAAATCGCGCTGGCAGACAAGCAGATCGACGCCGCCGTGCACAGCCTCAAGGACGTGCCCAGCGACCTCGCCGCCGGATTCACCATCGCCGCCGTGCTCCCGCGTGCGGCCATTGAGGACGTGCTCGTTAGCGCGCATCCCTACACGCTCGAAACGCTGCCCCAGGGTGCGCGTGTGGGCACCAGCAGCGTGCGCCGTGCCGCGCAGCTCAAGTTTCTGCGCCCGGATGTGGAGATCGTGGAGATCCGTGGCAACGTGCCCACGCGTGTGAAGAAGGTGCTGGGAGAAAACGCGCTGGATGCCGTGCTGCTGGCCGCCGCCGGCCTGCTGCGCCTGGGCCTGCTGAATGCGAACCTGAGCCGCATCCACATCGACACGCACACGCTCTACGGTCTGGTGCTCGACCCCGTGAAATTTCTCCCCGCCGCCGGGCAGGGCGCCATCGCCATCGAATGCCGCGCGGGAGATGAGGCCGCCATCGCCGCGATCCGTGCGCTGAACGATGCCGAAACGGAAGCCCGTATCACCGCTGAGCGCGAGTTTTTGAAGATCCTCGGCGCCGGCTGCCAGACCCCCGTGGGTGCGCATACGTGGATCGCCGAAGGGGAGCTGCACATGAGCGTGCGCGTCTTCAACGAAGCCGATCTTTCCCTGCCGCCTGTGGAGCGCGAGGCCAAGCGCCCCGTGGCTGAGGCTGCGCAGCTCGCGAAGGACCTGGCGGGGATGCTGCCGTAAAGCGCCACCCCATGCTGTGAAGAAGGCGCAGCCGCAGCGTGCGATTCGCGGCCCGTTTTGTAATCCGCCGTGATGGCTGAATAGATCCTGAGGACCTGCGTCGGACTCAGTGACTATGAAAACGAAATTGCTGCTTTTCTGCACCGCCGTGCTTGCCCTGGGCTCGCTGAGCTCCTGTGTCGATCCCTACTGTGGAGGCGGCTATGGTTACGGCTACGGCCGCTCCTACTACCGCCCGTCATACCACAGCGGCTACGGCTACTCGCGGTACAGCCATGGCTATCGCCCACATTCTTACGGCCACGGTTACGGTCACGGGAGCCACCACGGCGGCTATGGAGGCGGGCATCACCACTGAGCCCCCTAGCCAGAACCTCCGCACTCCGCGATCCGCCGGGAGATGAAGGCGCGCTCCACGGGAAGGGTGGCGAGCTTGTGGGCCTGCCTGAAATCGGCGAGCGCAGTCTCGGTCTGGCCGAGCTCGGCTGCGAAGGTGCCACGGATGGCGTGGTAGAGATGGGAGATCTCCAGCAGGCTGCGCTGCCTGATGCTCTGAAGGGCATCTAGCCCGGCCTGCGGGCCATGCACACGCGCCACGGCCACGGCGCGGTTCATGGCGGTGACTGGAGAGCCGGTGATGGCGAGGAGCTGATCGTAGAGATGCAAGATGCGCGGCCAGTCGGTGGAGGAAGCCGTGGCCGCCAGGCAATGCGTGGCGGCGATGCTGGCCTCGATGTGATACACGCTGAGCACGCCACCCTGCGAGGCCTGGTGCAGGCAGGCAATGCCGCGCCGGATCATGGCCTGATCCCAGGCCGAGCGGTCCTGCTCATGCAGGCGCAGGAGGTGCCCCGCATCATCGGTGCGCGTGTGCAGGCGTGCGGCATTGAGCAGCAGGAGCGAAAGAAGGGCGAGGGCGCGTGGCTCCTGGGTGGAGGGATGCTCGGTAACCAGCGTGAGAAGCCGGATGGCCTCGTGGCAGAGGTCATCGCGCACGAGGCGGTCGCCGGTGGAGGCTTTGTAGCCTTCATTGAAAAGCAGGTAGAGGGTGTGCAGCACACCGCCTAGGCGTGCGGAGAGCTCCGCCGGCTCCGGCACGGCAAAGGGGAGCGCGAGCTCGCGGATGCGCTGCCGTGCGCGCACCAGGCGCTTGGCCACTGCGGCCTCGCTGGTGAGGAAGGCGGCGGCGATCTCGGCAGGGCTGAAGCCGCAGAGCGTGCGCAACGCCAGCGCCGTCTGCGCCTCTGCTGCGAGCTCAGGATGAAAGCAGACGAACATCATGCGGAGTGTGTCGTCGGCAAAGGTTTCGTGCTTCATGTCTTGGGCCGGTGAGGCAAGCCAGCGCGCCTGCTCCGCGGCGATGCCGTCCTGCTTTTCGTTCCAGAGCTGCTCACGCTGCAGGGCATTGAGCGCGAGGTTCTTCGCCACCTGCGTGAGCCATGCGGCGGGATTTTCAGGCACGCCACGGTATGACCAGGTCTGCAGCGCGCGCAGCAGGGCCTCCTGCACCACATCCTCCGCCAGCTGCAGCCGGTGTGTACCGAGGCGCGCGGTGAGCGTGGCGACCACCTTCGCGCCTTCGTGGCGAAAGAAGTGGGCGGCCACCTCACCTGCACTGGTGCCCTGCCGGCTCATGGCTCAGTCACAGGTGAGCGCGGCGATGCGGCGGACCTCCAGGCTGCCACCGTTGCCAAACATGGGAGATGACTCGGCAATGCGCACGGCTTCGTCCATCGATGCCACATTGAGGATGAAGAAGCCGCCCACGGACTCCTTGGATTCAGCGGCGATGCCGTCTGACACGAGGCCGGGACCGGAGACGATTTTTCCCTCCGGGGTCAGCGGCTGTGCGGCGCTGAAGATGCCTTTTTGGGTGAGGTCATCGATCCAGTCATAGACCGTCTTCATGTGGGCCTGCATTTCTTCGGCGGAGTGTCCGGCGCTGCATGAGCAGCCGCGGACGAGAAACATGTACTGATGGGTGGGTTCGGTTTTCATGGGTCTGAGCAGATGGGGCGAAGTTTGAGCGAGGATTTGTGGCGCAGGTGTTTCAGCAGCAGCTTCGCTGCGCAAATGATCCATGCGCTGATGCAAAGCACGGTGAGGGAGCGCATGAGGATGTGTGCTGAAGCGTAGGACATCGTGAAGCCGGTGCCGAGCGCCACATACGCCGCGAGGCACATGGGGCACTTGGGCATCAGAGCGAGCACCGTGCCCGGGAGCAGCCAGCCGGCAACTTTTCTCATGCGCCCAGCAGGTCTCGTGCTCTGACAGCAGCGCCGGAAGCTCATGCTCTGGCCTCCTCAGAGCGGCAGCCGCATTTGGAGGTTGTGCCAGAGTCATAGCGGTCGTGGTGGCGCACCCACTGCATGGTCCATTCGAGGCTGTCCTCGTCACGGCCTTTCGGCACCAGATCGAGAATGCGGTAGGTGCCCATCATGAGCTCCACGCCACGGCCATACACCGAGTAGGTGTGGTAGATGGTGCCATCGGTCTCCTTTTGGAAAACGCTGATGCCAGGCGCCTCCGTGCTGCCAAAGGGCTGCGCGGTGTAGTTGTAGTCCACCTTGCCGCTCTCCACCTCCTGCTCCGTGAACGAGACGTGGAAGTCGTGGTTGAAGTCGCTGCCGTGGGAGGACACCCAGCCGAAGCTCCAGCCCATGCGTTTCTTGAAGGACTCGATCTCCGCCAGCGGCGCACGGGAGACGGCCAGCATCGTGACATCTCGCGCGGCCAGGTGCGGCAGCATGCCGTCGGTGTGGTCGGCCATGTAGGAGCAGCTGGGGCAGCCCTCCTCCCAGCCGGGCCCGAGCATGAAGTGCTGGATGACGAGCTGGCTCTTTCCGCAGAAGAGATCCGCCAGCGAAACGCGGCCACCGCTGCTTTCGAACCGATAGTCCTTGTCGATCTTCACCCAGGGGAGGGCGCGACGCTTGGCGCTGATGGCGTCCATCTGCCGGGTGAGCTGCTTTTCCTCCGCGAGGAGCGCCTTCCGGGCTTCAAGCCATTCGGCCCGCGATGCGATGGTGTGTTTCGTTTTCATGGTCGTTGGTGGTGGGGGAGTGTGCGTGTTCGTTTTTGGTTTGTCCCGGTCTGCTGCAGCGTTCCGTTCAATGACACGACCAACGAACCCGCCCGCCGAGGACAGGGGAGGACAAGATTTATGAAAATGTTTTCCTGAGGCCGTGGCGGATGGCGACCATGTGATCAAAGACGGCCACGCCTGGAAGCGCTGACAGCTCCAGAAGACACTGCCTCACCGAAACAGCCTGGGCGCAAACTCCGTGAGATAATTGCGCCACACGGGCCACGAGTGATCTCCCGGTGTTTCATGCCATTCGTGATTCACGCCGGTGGTCTTGAGTTTTTCGATGAGCTGGTGGTTGCGCTCGAGCAGGAAATCTTTCTCTCCGCAGGCGATCCAGAGAAGCTTGAGTCTGGCGTTGGTGCCGGTGGCGTCATCGAGGGCGGGTTTGATCTCATTTTCATCCACCGCGCCGCTGAAGGAGCCGATCCAGGCGAAGCGGTCGAGGCTGGTCATGCCGATGCTGAGGGCCTGCCAGCCGCCCATGCTGAGGCCGGCGAGGGCGCGCTGCGAGGGGTCTTTGGAGACACGGTAGTGACTTTCCACGAGGGGGACGGCATCGGTGAAGAGTTCGTTTTTAAACGCAGCGAGCGAGAGGGCGCGGCGGTCGGCCATGTCACGCGGCACCTGGCCGAGGGGGTGGCCGTCGATCATGAGGATGATCATGGGCCTGGCTTTGCCGGCGGCGATGAGGTTGTCGAGGATCCAGTGCGCCTTGCCGTGCTGCACCCAGGTCTCGTGGCGGTCGCCGGAGCCGTGCTGCAGGACGAAGAGCGGGTACTCCTTCTGTGTGCCTGCTTCATAGCCGGGCGGGGTGTACACCCAGGCGCTGCGCTGCTTGTTGAGGGCTTTGGAAAGGTAGGTGTGCTGGTGCACGGTGCCGTGGGGCACGTCCTGAAAGTCCCAGGGATTGGGCGGTGTGCCGGGAATGTGCAGGATGCTGGAGGTGGGGCTGCGCTGCGGCTTTTGCGCGGGATTGGCGGGGTCGATCATCGTAAGGCCGTCAACCATGAAGCTGTACTCCCAGACACCTGCGGGGACAGCCGGCAGGGTGAGGGTCCAGAGTCCTTCGGCGTCTTTGGTCAGTTCGGCGGGTTCCTTGTTCCACTGGCCACGCAGGGCCACACTTTGGACTTTCGGCGCGCGCAGGCGGAAGGTGACGCTGTGATTTTCCAGCACTTCGGGCGAAATGACCGGCCCGTTTTTCTGCTGTGCGAGGGCGGTGCTGGCAGTGACAAAGACAAAGGCGAGACCGGGAAGGAGCTTCATGGTGAGGCGATGCTGGCATGAAGGGCGGCGGATGGGAAGCGTGAATGCAGCGCCGGGGTGGGCCGGGAGGAGGCATTATTTTTGAATGCTGCCGACGGGGTGGCGTCGAATTCAGGTGAACCCAATGCGATTATGAAAACAAAACTCCTTTTCCTCCTCATAGCGATCCTCTCGCTGGGGTCGCTCAGTTCGTGCTATTACGGCGGCTACGGGTACGGCTACAACTACTACCGGCCGTGGTACTACGGCGGCGGGTACGGCATTTACAACAACTACTACGGCAGGCCGGGCTACGCCTATGGCGGATACCGCGGGCCTCTGTACAGCCACGCCCACCCCGGCTTTGGCGGCTTCCATGGCGGCGGCATCAGCGGCCATTACGGCAGTTTTGGCGGCCACATGGGAGGCTTTCACGGGGGCGGCTTTGGCGGTCACCACCACTAACCAAAATCGGCGGACGACCTAGGGCGCCAAAGTTGTATTTTCTGACTCACCTGTCATTGCTTGCTGTGCCTGAAGAGATCCGGATGGATCTCATGCGAACCACTGCCCCCATGAAAACCAAACTGCTTGCTCTCCTGACGGTCGTTCTTTCTCTCAGCACCTTCAGTGCGTGCATGACTACCCCGAGCAGGAACGATGATGATGGTCCTCGTGTTCGCCGCAGCTTGGGTGGTTATCGTGGAGGCGGCCAGGGGGGAGGCTTTGGCGGGAACTTCGGCGGCTTCTAGAACGTGATGTCTGAGATGGCTCTCCGGAGAATGATCTCCGGGCCGCCGTGCAGCTATTCCAGCTCCTGCTTTGCGAGAGTGTGCGCAAAGGGGCTGGTGGAGGCGAGGTTGTACTGACGGATGGCGGTGGCCCAGAAGGGGGCCAGCTCATGGTCGGCGGCGCTCCAGATGCTGTAGTGCAGATTGGTGACGGTGTCGGTGTCGTGCATGAGCGCCTTGAGCTCCTGGGCATTGAGCGTCTGAGGCCCCTGGGTGATGAGCCTGTGGCTGATCTCCTTGAGGTAGGCGGATGACACCTCGATGGTGCGGCGGCGGCGCAGCAGGCTGACGTGGAGGCCGTTCACGTAGGGGTCCAGGCAGACCTGCATGAGGCCGTAGTGGCGCTCCAGCTCCGGGGGGAGCTGGCTGCGGTCTTTGATCTCCTCCAGATTTTGCTGCATGGTCTTCAGCACGGTGGGCGGCTCGTGCTCCTCCGGTGTGAGGAAGAGGCCGAGGCGCCGCCCGCTGCGACCGCTGGAAACGAGGGCGGCCACGAGGATGGAGATGACCAGGGAGAAGAGGATGGGGCTGATCCAGATGAGGAAGGCCTTGGAGACAAACCAGCCGACCACCGCCCAGGCGAGGCCGAGCAGCGTGACGCTGAGGAAGGTGAAGAGGATCTCGCTCCAGTTCAGGCCGCCATCAATTTTGCGGCGCTGGGTGACCCAGCTGACGCTTTTGCCGATGAGCGTGTACACCACGAAGCGCGAATGGAAAATCATGAGCACCGGAGCCATGAGGGTGAAGACCACGGTGTCGAGGAGGCTGCTGAAGAAGGTGAGGAAGCGCAGCCGGAGCGGCTTGAACATGCGGCCGGTGATGACTTCATCCAGCAGGATGACGGTCTTGGGCAGGAAGATGAGCATGGCGGTGACGGCCAGAAGAATGTGCTCGGCCAGGATGGCCTGCGGCTGCACGTGCGGCGTGCGGGTGGCGGCCAGGAAGGTGGCCAGCACCAGGAAGAAGAACCACAGCAGCGAGCTGACGTAGCTGAGGATGCCGTGGAGGAAATTGATGCGGCTCATCGGGTGCCAGCCTTTGGCAAAGAGCAGCCACAGGTGCTGCATGTTGCCCTGGCACCAGCGGCGGTCGCGCTTGAGCATGTCCACCAGCGTGGGGGGGCCTTCCTCATAGCTGCCGCGCGTGGTGGGCAGCAGGCGCACGGCGTAGCCGGCTTTGCGCATGAGCGCGGCCTCGACGAAGTCATGGCTGAGGATGTGGCCGCCGAAGGGGGCGTTTGCAGGCAGGGGCGGCAGCGCGCAGTGCTCGATGAAGGGTGCGAGGCGCAGGATGGCGTTGTGCCCCCAGAAATTGGCCTCGCCACACTGCCAGTAGTCGAGCCCGGCCATGAAGGGCGGGCCATAGAGGGCCTGGGCAAACTGCATGACGCGCCCGAGCAGCGTGTCTGCGGCGATCTGCTTCGGAAACGTCTGCACGATGCCGATGCCGGGATTCTTTTCCATGATGCGCACCATGTTGGTGAGCAGTGCGCCGGACATGAGGCTGTCCGCGTCGAGCACGACCATGTAGCGGTAGCGTTTGCCCCAGCGGCGGCAGAAGTCGGAGACGTTGCCGCTCTTGCGGTTGATCTGCTTGCGGCGGCGGCGGTAGAAGATGCGGCCGAAGGCCTTGAGCTGGCGGCAGAGCTCCAGCCAGGCGGTCTCCTCCTCGATCCACTGGCTGGCCTTGTCGGAGTCGCTGAGGATGAAAAAGTCAAAGTGCTTGGACTGCCCGGTGGCCTCCAGGGAGAGGTAGATGGAGCGCAGGCCCTCATAGACGCGCGTCACATCCTCATTGAAGACGGGCATGATGATGGCGGTGCTGGCCGTGATGGGCTGCTCGAAGTCATCCGCGCTGAGGGAGAGCCAGAGATTGAGCGGGTCCGGCTTGGGGCGGTTCATCAGCCACACGCCAAAGAGCGCGGTCCAGAAGCCGACATTGAGCTGGTAATACAGGGGGATGAAGACCAGCAGCAGGCCCCATTCGGAAAGGCGCATGCCGTTTTCCGAGAGGAAGATGTAGGAAAGCCAGGCGCCCACGATGGTGCCGAGGCCGACGAGGGAGAAAAAGGTGGCGCGGCGTGTGCGTGATACGTGCTTGGGCGGCATGCCGGCGGTCATCGCAATGTTCGCGGTCTGGCTGCCAACGGGGGTGCTCATCCGAAGAGGGAGTAAAGGTAGCCCAAGACGCTGCCGACAATGATGACGAGCACCGAGTAGCGCAGGATGGGATGACGGCCGAGGCGGTCAAAGGTGTCGTCGGCCACGTCGGTGAACATGCCGAGGTCGATGTCACGCGGGGTCATCTTGCTGACCTGCATGCCGGGGCCGGAGGTACGGATGGCGGAGCGCATGGCCTCGGCCATGTCTTCGGGCATGTTCTTCTCGTCCAGAAAGAACTGCGGCCAGCGCGAAGGGCCGCCGGCGAGGTGGAAGCCGAGGCGGCCCGTGGCCTCGAGCTGAGCTTCGTTGAGATTGAGGTCGCTGTAGATGGAGCCGAGCCACTCGCGCAGCATCACCCGGGCCTGCTCGATGGAGTGAGCCGTGGGCGTGCGCGTGGGATCCTTCGCATGGGCCTTGGCCGCGTTGCGCAGGGTTTCGAGAATGAGCTGCGTGCGGCGGATGCGGTTGTGAAGCTGATACGAGCGGAAATAATCCGCGAGGCGTGCATACGCCTCGTTCCATTCTTCCTCGGTGCCTGTCGCGGGGGCAAACTGAATGTTGACTGCTTCCATGGAGGTTCAAATCCGAACCGCATGGAGAATGCGCAGTTTTGATGCCGTGGAAAGCCCGGGATTGCGGTTTCCGCATTTTTGATCTTGTCAGCGCCAGGAGGCAGGCAACCGGGCAGAATGAATGCCTCCGCAACGCCCTACGCGATGACTTCCTGGATCAGGCGGCCGCCGTTGACGATGTCCACCGGACGCACGTTTTCGACGACGATGCGCTTGCTGGCGTTGATACCGAGCAGGCGGTACATCGTGCGGGCGAGGTCTTCGGGGCCGACGGGGTTTTCATCGGGCTCGCCGCCGAGGGCGTCGGACTTGCCATAGACGAAGCCTTTCTTCACGCCGCCACCGGCCATGGCCACGGAGAAGACGCGCGGGTAGTGGTCGCGGCCGTTGGTGCTGTTGATGCGCGGGGTGCGGCCAAACTCGGAGCTGACGAGCACGAGCGTGGTGTCGAGCATGCCGCGCTCATCGAGGTCTTTGATGAGGCGTGCAAAGGCCACGTCAAACTGCGGGGCCTGGCTTTCAAAGGCGCTCTTGATGTTGGAGTGGTGGTCCCAGCTGCCGAAGTTGACAGAGACCATGCGCACGCCTGCCTCGACGAGACGGCGGGAGAGCAGGAAGCGCTGGCCTGCGGCGTTGCGGCCGTACTCGTCGCGCAGCTTGTCGGGCTCGGCGTTGAGATTGAAGGCTTCGCGGGCCTTGTCAGAGCTGATGAGCTTGTAGGCGGCCTGGTAGAAATTGTCCATGGCGCTGAGGCCGTCGGATTTCTCCGTGGTACGGAAGTGCTCGTCCACGGCGGAGAGGAGATTGCGGCGGCGGTCAAAACGCTTCGCATCAACATCCTTTGGCGAGGCGAGATCGCGCACAGTGAAGCCTCTGTCCGCCGGATCGCTGCCGAGGGCAAAGGGGCCGTAGGCGCTGCTCATGTAGCCGCTGCCCTGGTCGGGCGCGATCATGTTGGGGACGGCGACGTAGGGCGGCAGGTTGTTGCGCGGCCCCTGCTCGTGCGAGATGATGGAGCCGAAGCTGGGGAATTTGATGGCCGGGCTGGGACGGTAGCCGGTGAACATGTTGTGCGTGCCGCGCTCGTGGGCCGCCTCCCCATGCGTGACGGAGCGGATGAGCGTGATCTTGTCGAGGATCTTGGCGATGTTGACAAACTGACCGCCGACGTACTCGCCGGTGGAGCCTTTCACCGGACTGAAAGGCCCGCGGTAATCGGGCGAGGCAAAGGGCTTGGGATCCCAGGACTCATGCTGCGCCATGCCGCCGGGGAGATAGATATGGATGATGGAGGTGGCGATGGGCTTGTAGCTTTCCACCGCCGGCATGGCCAGATCCGCCGCCTGCAGCTTGAGCAGATTGGGCAGGGTGAGGCCCAGCCCGGCCATGGCACCCACCTGCAAGAAGTCACGCCGACCCTGAGGGGTGGTGAAAAGGTTGCTGTGATTGCCGGAGCAGAGACGGTGCATTTTCATGGGACGGATGAGGTGAGTTAACACCCGAACCTACCACGGGAGAGAGGGGCATGTTGCGCCCGCAGGCCACTCTGCCAAGACAGGCGCAATGATGCGCAAGGGAGGCGCAAGGGGTGGGGAAACCCCCGCTCACTCCCACCCGCGCAGCTTCACATGCACCTGGGCCACGCGGCCCATGTAGTGGTCCATGGAGAAATCCTTCGCGGCTTTGAGCATGTGCGCCTTTGCCTTCTCGTTGTCCCCCGTGGCTTCATAGTAGAGGCCGAGGTAGAGGTGGGCGTAGCAGCGGTGATTGCGCAGGCGTTCGCCTTCACCCTCCTCGGCGGCTTTCAGCACGGCCTCCTCGCTGCCTTTGCCGGCGAAAAGTTCGTGCACCTGCTTCATGGGGATGCGGCTGTCGCCTTCGATGGGGATGAAGACCTTGCGTGCCGCCTCCACGCCCTCTCCTTTGGCGATGCAGAGGAAGTGCCACGCGGCGTTTTCCACGTCGTTGCCGTTCACCGTCTGGTGCACTTCAAACTGCTCGCGTCCGCCTTTGAAATCGCCCGCATAGTAGAGCGAGAGCCCGCGCTGCCAGAGCTGCGGCTTGGAATCCGGCACCAGCGCGATGAGCTTGTCGAACGCCGCCACGGATTCCTTTGGCTTTGCGGCAAAGAAGAAGTCCACGCCCTGGCGGAAGAGCTCGTTGGGCGTGTCTTCGGCGCGGAGCAGCGATGGAAGAACAAGGGCGGTGATGAGGGCTAGCAGAGGCTTCATGGGGATTTACAGAACATGACACAAGACGTCATGAACTCATGCAACCATGCAGACGGACGCAAGATGTCATCCGTGCCACATCAGGGGCGGCGGCGCCTCACCGCACAAAGCGCCAGCCCCATCAGCACCAGCACCGCGCGGCCGGGCTCCGGCACGACGACGTAGATGCGGCCGTCGGTGGCGAACTGGCTGACATCCCACTGCAGGCCGCCGGCCAGGGCGGGGAGAAGGCTGATGTCGGTGAAGTTCACGCTGCGGTTTCCGGTGGTGACGACATTCCAGTCCACCAGCTGGAACCAGGTGCCTTCGGTCCAGGTGGTGGAAAGGGTGCCGGTGTTGTTGCTGAGGGTGAGCGTGCCGCCGAGGGTGATCTGCTCATTGGAGAGGAACTTGAGGGTGTCGCTGTTGCTCGCACTGCCGGAGCCGAGGGTCACGCTGAAGAGATTGAAGCTCAGCGTGCCGCTGCTGGTGAGGCCGCCGTAGATGTCCAGGCGCTGGGCGGCGGTCTGCGTGCTGGTGCCGGGAGCGAGGGTGCCACCGACATTGACCAGATTCAGGGTGCCGGCCACGCCGACGATGCCATTGCCTGCCAGGGTGCCGCCGCTGTTCACAGTAAAGCCGCCACTGCCGAGAGTGGCGGTGCTCTGGCCGGTGTTGCCGGAGCCAACCTGCAGCACGCCGCCATTCACCACAGTGCCACCGGTGAAAGTGCTGACGCCGGTGAGCACCTGCGTGCCGGTGCCGGTCTTGACCAGCGCGAGTTTTGCGCCTGTGGCACCGTCTCCGGTGTAGGTGGACTCGTTCATGGAGGCGTTGCCCGCTGGCAGTGCGCCGTAGTCGCGCAGCACGCCGGCGAAGTTCCCATTCGCACCACCATTCCCCACCGTCAGGGTGGCGGTGGTGCCGGCGCGGTTGTTCTGCACAAAGTGGTTGGTGGCGCTGCTGCCGTTGAGCGCGCCGATGCTTTGGCTGGTGCCAAAGAGATCGAGGATGCCAATGTTTGCTGCCGTGGTGAAGTTGAAGTCATTGCTGCCTGCGCCCAGGGTGCCGCTGGCGGAACCGTCTGACATGCGAATGATGCCGCGGATGAGGTTCACCGCGCCGGTGAAGTCGTTGGCGGAGTTGGTCAGCGTGAGCACGCTGTAGCGGTCGGTGGGCGTGGTGTTGTTGTAGTTGTAAGTGCCGGTGCTGCCCTGGTATTCAAAGCCGCCCGCACCCGTGAGCTTGCCGGTGATCTTGATGTCGCGGCTGACGCCGCTGCTGTTGAAGCGGTTGGCGGCGATGGCGTTGTTGTCCATCAGCGTCACCTGCCCGGCGAGGGTGAAGGTGCGTGGCACGAGGCCGTTGGTGGGCTCGCCTTCATACTGCACGATGCCGCCATTGAGCGTGATCTTCTTGGTGATGGTGCCGGAGCTGCTGTAGCGCCGCAGCTCACCACGGAACAGCGTGGCGCCAGGCTTGCTGGCCTCGACGATGATGCTGTAGTTGTCGTCGCCGAAGTAGGTGCTGTCCGCATAGACGTGGGCCTGCTCGATGTAGATGTCCCGCACGTTCTGCGCGTTTCCTGCGGTGCTGACCGCCCAGCTCAGGCCGTTGGCGTTGACGAAGGTGATGTTGTAGCCGTTGGCATTGATGGCCGTGATGCCCCAGCGCGCTCCGGTGCTCAGGTAGCGGCCGGCAAAGGTGGTGTCTCCCGTCATGGTGATGAGGCTGAAGGGGGACGATGTCATGCTGGCAGCGCCCGAGGAGACCACCGCGCCGACGTAGCCGCCTGCGATGGTGCCGGAGGAATCTGCAACGCCCTTCCCTTCCACCAGCAGGTTGTACTTCACGGAGCTGTAGTTGCTGGCGTCCGCCCAGTTCACATCCAGCGTGGCACCGTTCTTGACGGTGATCTGCGAGCCGTTGGCTCCAAAAGGATTGGTGGCGTTCACAGCGGTGGCACCGCTTTTCAGAATACCAGCCTCTACCACGGTGCCGCCGGTGTAGCTGCTGCCTGCGGCCACGGTGAGGATGCCGGTACCCAGCTTGGTCAGGCCGCTGCTGCCGCTCAGCGCGGTGTCCAGCGTCACATTGAAGCCGTTCGTGTCCAGCCTCGCCATGTACCCGTAGTTAAGCGGGGCAAACAGGCTGGAATAGCCGCCGGTGATGGCCGCACCGTACCTGAGGGTGCCACCTTCAAACACCACCTTGCTGGTGCCAAAGGCGGCAGTCGTCGTCGCGAGCACCGTGCCCCCCTGCAGGCGGGTGACACCGCTATAGGTGTTGGCACCGCGCAGCTCCAGCACGCCGTCGCCAGTCTTGATCAGGCCACCGGTGACAGTGCCGGTCACATAGCTGCCTACGGTGCCGATGATGATGCCGTTCACCACGATGGGGGAGGTGGCGTCTGCATACCACTCCTTCTCGGTGCCGGTGAGGTCCACGGTGAGGCCGCTGCCCAAGGTGAACGTGGTGCCGCTGGTGTTGGACACCACGCGGTTCGTGCCGCTCAGGGTGAGCACGCTGCCGTTGGCAGAGTCAATCGTGGTGATGGTGCCGGTGGCGGACTGGAAAAGACTGCTGGCGGAGATGTTTTCGACCACACTGAGGGAGTTCGACGCACCGTTGCTGAAGACAGCGTTGGCACCTGTGACCCACTCCTGCAGCGAGACACCTGCGACGCCAGCATCATCCCAGGCGAGGTAACCTGGGGTCGTCTTCCACTCGGCGGTTCCGGTGAAGGAATCTGCGGGGTCGAACACTAGAGTCGGGGTGGCGGCTTTGGCGACGACGTAGATGCGGCCTTCAGTGGCGAGGCGGGAGAAATCCCACTGCACGAGTCCGCTGTTCAACGCGGGCAGCACCCAGCTGGCGGTGTTGTCCAGTGCCACGCTGCGGTTGCCCAAAGCAACATTGCCAAAATCAAACAACTGGAACCAGGTGCCCGCCGCCCAGGTGGTGGAGTCTCCCGCGCCCGCCTTGACGGTGATGTTGAGCACGCCGGTGCTGCCGAGGCTGAAAGAGGAACCTGCGAGAAAGGTGAGGAAGTCGCTGTTGGCCAGGCTGCCGGAGCCGCTGCTGGCGCCCCAGAGGTCAAAGGAAAGCGTGCCGGCCACATTCAGCGTGCCGTCCACGGTGAGGTACTGCAGCCCGGTCTGGGTGGAGGTGCCGACGCTGAGGGTGCCGCCCGAGGCGATGGTGCTGGTGAGTCCGGCGAAGCCGACGATGCCGTTGCCCTGCAGCATGCCGCCATTGTTCACGGTGAAGGAGCCAAAGCCCAAGCGTGCGGTGCTCTGCCCGGTGGCACCGGTGCCGATCTGCAAGGAGCCGCCGTTGATGGTGGTGCCACCGGTGTAGGTGCTCACATTGGTCAGCACCTGCTGGCCCGCGCCGGTCTTCACGAGGGCGAGTCTGGCGTTCGTGGCACCTTCGTTGGTGATGGCCGTGTTGTCTGCGGGCAGTGCGGCGTAGTCACGCAGCACGCCGGCAAAGCTGCCGCTGGCGCCGCCACTCCCCACGGTGAGGGTGGAGGTGGTGTTCTGCCGGTTGTTCTGGACAAAATGGAAGGTGGCGCTGGCACCGTTCAACGCGCCGATGCTCTGGCTGGTGCCAAACAAGTCGAGGATGGCCGGGGCGGTGGTGGTGTTGAAGCTGAAGTCATTGCTGCCGCCGCCGAGCTTGCCGCTGGCGGTGCCGTCGGACATGCGGATGACGCCGCTGTCCAGCTTGATGGTGCCGGTGAAGTTGTTGGTGCTGTTGGTGAGGTACAGCACGCTGTAGCGATTGATGGTGGCGGAGGTGGTGTAGGTGGGGTCCCAGTCCGTGAGCGCAGCGGTGGCACCGATGTAGCGGAAACCGCCTGAGCCGGTGATCTGGCCGGTCACCTTGGCATCACGCACGGAATAGGTGGCGGAGATGCGGTTGTCAGCCAGCGCCGAGACATTCAGCGTCATCTGGCCGCTCAGCGTGAAGGTGGAAACCGCACCGTAGTCGATCTTCACCCCGCTGGAACCCTGATAACCCTCCAGCGCCACCAGGCCGCCGGTGATGACGGTCTTCTTGGCCACCGTGCGGGTGCCCAGCCAGTTCCCCAGCTCGCCCCAGATGGTGGTCGAGCCCAGCGTGTTGGCATTGATGTAAATGGAAAAATTGTTGTCGCCGAAGTTGTCCTGGTCCGCCCACAGGCGGCCCTGCTCCAGGCGGATGTCTCCCACATACACGTTGTTGGCGGCGGCTCCGCGCCAGCTTACGGCGTTGCCGTTCACAATCGTGAGCGTGTAATACTGGTTGGCGATGACATTGCCGCCGGAGTCGCGCACGCGGGCGTCGATGTTGGCCGGCACACCATAGCGCGTGCCGGTGGTGCCAAGTCGGCCGGAGATGGTGGTGTCTCCGGTGAGGAGCATGCTGCTGAAGGCTGTGGAGGTGTTGTTGTAGCTGCCGGAGGAGGTGAGCGCACCGACGTAGCCGCCGAAGACGGTGCCAGAGGTGTCCGCCACGCCCTTGCCCTCGATGGTGAGCTGATACGTTGAGGCGTAGTTGGCGGCGTTGGTCCAGTTGAGGTCCAGCGTGGCGCCGTTTTTCACGGTGATCATGCTGCCATTGGCACCAAACGGATTGGCCCCCGTGCCCGCACCGCTGCTCAGGATGCCCGCCTCCACTGTGGTGCCGCCGGTGTAGGTGCTGCCTGCCGTCGTGGTGAGGATGCCGCTGCCCTGCTTGACCAGGCCGCCGGTGCCGGTGATCGCACTGCCGAGGGTGATGCTGAAGCCGTTGGTGTCGAGAATAGCGGCGCTGCCAGAGAGCGCGGCAAACTGGGTGGAAAGGCCGCCGGTGATGGCCGCGCCGTAGCGCAGCGTGCCGCCCTGAAACGTCAGCGTGCTGGTGCCCAGCGCGGTGGCATTTCCCACCTGCAGCACGCCGGCGCTGAGATAGGTGGCGCCGGAGTAATTGTTCGCTGCATTGAGCTGCAACACGCCTGCGCCTTCCTTGATCAGCCCGCCGCTCAGCGCGCCGCTGAGCGTGGCATTGACGATGATGTTGGAGCCGCTCGCTGCATTCCACCTTTGCGCCGCTCCTCCGGTGGCCGGGTTCTGCTGGATGGTGAGGCCGGAGGCAAAGGTGAGGTCTGCCCCGCTGCTGTTGGCCACCACCGGATTCGCACCGCCACCGGAAAGCGTGAGCGTCTGGCCGCTGCCGCCGATGGTCGTCTTCGTCCCGGCTCCGGACTGGCTGATGGATGCTGCATTGATGGCCTCGGTCAGCGTGACCAGATTGGCGGCGTTGCCATTGGAAAACTCGGCGCTGCTGGTGGAGATCCACACGCTGGGCGTGCCGGAATCTGTCCAGGCCTGCTCAGAGGTGTTCCAGTTGGCTGTGCCGTCCAAGTCTGCATATACCAGCACCGCCGCAGGTGCGGCGGTTTGGGCAAGCAGAAGGCTGGAGGCGGAGAATGCGAGGACGAGGCGACGAAGACGCGAAACGACGGACATGGGGGCTTTTTCGGAATGCGCGGGGGACGCGCAGTGGGGGAGGGGACTTTCGCCATAGTCCTTCCAACCCGGGTGTTCAACCTTGTTTGAAAACGCAGGAAATTCCCTGTGGCGGCTTCCGCTACGAGGCGTTTCTCCACTCCTTTATCCCGACCTTTTCACCACCATGCCAGCGGCAGCGGGAGGATGAGCGCCACGTCTGCCAGCACACGGTAGGCTTCCACGGAATAGCGTCGGCGCGCAGCCTGCACCACGGAGTGCAGCAGCACCGCGCCGAGGGCTGCGCGTGCGGGGCCAAACAACGAGTGCTGCAGCAGGCCCAGCTCAACACCCCAGAGCACCGCCAGCACAAAGCCCAGCGTGCCCAGCACCAGCCGTGCATGCCTGTGCTCGTCCTGCAGCCCGGCCTCGCGGCAGGTGATGCCATGCAGATTGCACCCAAAGAGAAGCGTCAGCAGCAGGCACTCCAGCACGGGCTCGGCGATGGTCTCCGGCATGGCGAAAAAGCGCGTGCTGGTGGTGCAGCCCATGGCAAAGAGCAGCGCGGCCGTGAGCTCCTTGGGCAGCACATTGCCCATGCGGATGTCGAGCTGCCGCAGAAAAGACAGGACCATCACCCCCAGCACCAAGAGGCTCAGCGTGAACTTGGTTCCGCTGGAGATCGGCATGCGGGAGAGGAGCAGGACGCCGCCCAGCCCGGCACAGGATACAAACACATCCCGCGAGACCCGGCTGCCCTGCGCGGACCACGAGGCCAGGTAGAGCGCCACAAGAAGCGCCAGCGCCAGCGCCTGCCACAGCACGCCCTGGGGAATGACGCAGAGAGCCATCCACCCCAAAAGCAGCAGCGCCGGCGGAATGACACCCAGCAGCAGCACACGGCGGTGGCGGTGGTAAAAGGCATGCCGCACATCCAGCTCGGCGACATTTTTCACCGCCAGGGTGTCCAGCGTGCGGTCCAGCAGGTAAACCACCCAGCAGGCGAGCGCCAGGCCTGCGCCCAGCAGCGGCGTGAGACGGATGCCATGCGCATGCGCGAGCGCCGCCTGCCACAGCACCGCCACGACGGGCGCCTCCAGGCTCAGCACATGCGGCCACAGCCACCAGGGCGTGCGCCGGACGTCTGCGGGTTCGCGGGCTGGAGTTTCGGCAGTCAAGGCCTCCCCTGTAGTGCGCAGCAGCCAAAGTGAAAAGGGAAAACCGACCGCACCCACAGGACCTGCGCCAAACTTTATGCTTGGCAGCTTAAACTTCGCGCTGCATCCGAAGTGGAGTTGCGGTGCCGATGGCACGCGGCACTTTGCACCCACCCCCTTTCATGATAGGCGACGACTACTTCGAACTGCGCTCACGCATCGGCACAGACCTCCTGGCTCTGACGGCCGCCCTGCGTGAATCCGGTGGCGACCCCGAATCTGCGGCGATCCTGGACAACCTCATCGCGAGCCTCAAGGAGCCGTTCGTTTTCGTCGTCGTCGGCGAGGTCAATGTGGGCAAGTCCACCTTTCTCAATGCGCTCTTCGGCCAGGATTTCTCCAGCACGGGCGTCGTGCCCACGACGGGCAAGATCCTCTTCTTCCGCCATGGCGAAGAGCACAGCGTCCAGCCCGTGACGCCCACGCTCGACGAGGTGTATGCCCCGGTCGATTTCCTGCGCGACTTCCACATCGTGGACACCCCGGGCACCAACTCCGTGGAAAACGAGCACCAGCTCATCACGGAGCGTTTTGTGCCCATCGCTGACCTCGTGATCTTCGTCTTCTCGGCGATGAACCCCTGGGGCGCCTCTGCGTGGCAGTTCCTGGAAAAAGTCCACCGGGACTGGATGCGCCACGTCATCTTCGTGCTCCAGCAGAGCGACCTGCGCAGCCCGGAGGAGATCCAGGTCATCACGGACTACATGGGCCAGCTAACACGCCAGCGCTTTGGCCGCGACTTCCCGCTCTTTGCGGTCTCCGCGAAGAAGGCCTTCCTCGCACGCGATGCCGGCATCGAGCGCGAGCGCCTGCTCCAGGACAGCGGCTTTCACGACCTGGAGGCGCACATCTCCTCCATCGTGCGCCACAACGCCGCACGCCTCAACAAGCTGGCCAGCACCATGCGCCTGGCGCGCCAGATCCTGAGCGACATGCGCGAGCGCCACGTGGCCAGCATGCACCAGGCGAAGCGCAGGACCGTGGTGCTGCAGGAGCTGCAGACCGAGCGCGAGATGCAGGTGGACCGCACGCTGAAAAAAATCCTCCCTGCGCTGGATGCCACCGAGCGCGACTACCACGAGTCCGTGCTGCGTGTGGCCGGCCTGGCCAATGACGCCCTGACCACACGCAAGGCCTTTCAGCGCAAAGACGCCGATGACGAGAGTGAAAACAGCGCCCGGCCGCAAAGCCTGGACCACCGCCTCTTTCAGGAGCTGCAGCACCGCACCGGCGACCGCTGGCGCCAGGTCTCCCTGGTGCTGGAGGAGGATGTGCACCAGTTCGAGCGCTACCTCTACGCCCAGGGCCGCGGCACCCTCTTTCCCCCAGACGTCTCCCTCCCCGCCCACGACTACGGCGAGGAGGAGAGCGAGCTGCGCCGCCGCTTTGGCACCCATGTGGACTCCTCGCTGCGCCGCTTTGTCATCGGGCTGAAGCTGGATGAAGACATCGAGCCCGGGCTGGAGAGCGCCCGCGTGACCGCGCGCTGGCTGCCCCGGCTGGTCGTCCCCGTCATTCTCGGCACCGCCCTGTGCGGCTGGCTGGATGACCTGACCAGCGCGGGCATCGCCCTCGGTGCCGGGCTGCTGCTCATGGCCGTGGTGTACCTCCTCACCCAGGTGAGGCTGGCCACCGCCCGCAACGCCATCCTGGACAAGCTGGAGGAGTCCTCCGCCAAGCTGCGCGAGATGCTCTCCAAGCAGGTGACCGAAGACGTGACGAACAGCTTCACCAAATTTCTCGACACGCTCAACCCCGCCCAGGCCAGCGCCGCGCAGCTGGAGCACGAGCAGGCCGCGCACGTCGCGCGCCTGCAGCAGCTCTCGGACTCCTTCAGCGTGATCGAAGAGCAGATCCGCGTCCTCATGCCCGCCGGCGGAAAGTAGAGGAAAGGGGAAGCTGGCAGTTGTTGACGATAGCTGGCGGTTGTTGGCAATGGTTTCCCAGCAGAGCAGGAAGACTGGTGCGTCCGTGGATCGGTGAATCAGTAGCCAGTGAGCCCGCGCTGAAGTAAATTCGGCCGTGCCGTCGGCTACCTCCTATGATGTGCCGTAGCGGTCCTGTCAGACCTATCCGCCCCACTCAACGCCCCCCGTATCTCCCCAAACGCGCCTCCCCCTCCTCAGCGTCTCCGGCCCTCCAAACAACCGCCAACCACAGCAAACCATCGCCAACCACAGCCAACTCTCCGCCTCGGAGCTCAAAGCCGCCCTCATCGCCGAGGCCCGCGCCTTGGGCTTTGACGACTGCCGCATCGCCCCTGCGCAGCCGGCGGCGCATCGTGCGCTGTTTGAGCAGTGGATCGCCGCCGGCAAGCACGGCGACATGGCCTGGCTGGCCCGCACCCCCGAGCGCCGCACCGACCCCACGCTCGTACTCCCCGGCGCCAAGAGCGTCATCGTCCTCGCGCTCAACTACTACCAAGGCGGCACCGCGTACCCCTCCGGCAAACAACCGCAAACCACTGCCAACAACCGCCAACAACCGCAAACTCCGTATAGGATCGCCCGCTACGCCTGGAACAACGACTACCACGACCTCATCCAGGACAAACTCCGCACCTTGAGTGACTTCCTCACCGCCCACGGCGGCACCCAGCGCCCCTATGTGGACACCGGCCCCGTCCTCGAGCGCGACTTCGCCAGCCTCGCCGGCCTCGGCTGGGGTGGGAAAAGCACCATGCAGATCCACCGCCACCTGGGCACCTGGTTCTTCCTGGCGGACATCCTCACCACGCTGGAGCTCCCGCCGGACAGCCCCGGCCCCGACCGCTGCGGCACCTGCACGCGCTGCATCGTCGCCTGCCCCACCCAGGCCATCACCGCCCCACGCAGCCTGGACGCGCGCCGCTGCATCTCCTACCTCACCATCGAGAGCAAAGGCGCCATCCCGCTGGAATTCCGCCGCGCCATCGGAGACCGCATCTATGGCTGCGACTCCTGCCTCGATGCCTGCCCCTGGAACCGCCACGCCCAGGCCTCCCACGAAGCCACCTTCCAAGCCCGCGCCAGCATCTTTGCGCACACCCTGCGCGACTTCCTCTCCCTCACCGACGAGACCTTCCGCGCCCTCTTTGCCAAATCCCCCATCAAGCGCATCAAACGCCCCGCCTTCCTCCGCAACGTCTGCGTTGCCCTCGGCAACACCGGCGGGCCCGAGGACCTGCCCGCGCTGGAGAAAGCAGCGGGGGATGAGAACCCGCTGATCTCCGAACACGCGGCGTGGGCCATCGCGGAGATCATGGCGCGCGCGGAAGCCAGCGGCCAAGCCGTTGGCCATGGTTTGCCGTAGTTGGCGGTGGTTCTCCAGAGCCTAACCAGTGCCGTAGCCGCCCTCCCTGAAACGAACGCCCCGGCGTCTCCGTCTCAGGCTCTCTGGCAGCCATCGCCAACCACAGCCAACCATCGCAAACGCGCCACAGGCGCCCCCATCCTTGACAGCCCTCCCGTCCCTGCTACCATCGCCTGCTCTCGACATCGAGAACGGCGAGGTAGCAAAGTGGTAATGCACTGGTCTGCAAAACCGGTATGCGCGGGTTCAATTCCCGCCCTCGCCTCCACCAACCTTCTCAAAAGGTTGCACAAGTCTCCCACGAAGCTCTGGCAAAAGTGCGCACCATGATCTAACTCTCTCGCCTCACTTGGTGATATGAGCAATGCCTACACCGTGCTTTGGAACAGCGACCGCATCAGGATCGCCCGGAAGCACGACCTCATCGGCAGGAGCATCGACTTTCTCTTTGGCGGCCCTCACACCACCCAGCCCAGTTTCATCCGCGCCGGGGTCAAGGCCGGAGAGATCATCTATCCCGTGGCGGTTCGAGACGGCGCCCTTCACATCCTCTCCCAGATACGCGTCAGGGCCATCCTCACGGTCGATGACTTCATCGCCGAGCACCCCGATCTCTATCCTCCCGAGGAGCGTCAGGGGCGGCGGGCTTTCGAGATCCTCGACCTCGGCGTCCAGCTCCACCCCTGGCTGCGCGCCCTCAACTGGACCGGTTCAGATCACGTCCTGCTCGCAGAGCGCTCCACCCCCTTCAGCCTCGAAACCGTCCTCCCCTCCGAGATGCTCACGCGCATGACCCTCCGTTTCAACAAAGTCGAAAGGCCCGTCAGCGGCGTGGCGGACGGACGCCTCACCACCACCGTCGGCCTCCAGGGCCTGTTTCGCCTGTCCTTCTCTTCCGCCGCGGACTTTGCCAGTCTGTATCAGGCGTGACCCCGAACAGAGAAAGGGGAAATGGGTGAGGGTGCAAAGTAGTGAAGCCAAGAAACCGAGTCTAACCCATGGCGACCGAAACTGAATACGATAAGGCCTTTGAAGAATTACTCGAGACCACTGCAACCTTGCTTCATTGGTCGCAGACTCTCAAAGAGCGGAGTATTTCTCGGACAGTTGTCCTCTTCTCGACGCTACTGCTCGAGGCGGCGGCCAACTGTTGCCTGATGTCGTTGAAGTTGCCCTCCGCATTGTACAACGATTTAGACAAGCTCCCCACAATGTCGAAGTTTGACTTCTACTTGTTTACCAGAAGCGGTGGAAAACGGGCCATCGATCGGAGGGCTAAATATGCACAGGACGCAGCGGACTTGAAGGTGCTTCGAGATTGCACAGTACACCCAAAGCGGTCACGGGTTGTATGGACTGACATCACCGACACCGAGCAACATGGAGAGAAGGATGTGACAAGCAGATTGAAAATTTCCCGAGCAATGGATGGTTGGACTATACAGGATGCCCTGACTTGTTTCAGAGTTGCTAATACTTTCCTCGAACACTTCTTTTTGGTCGATTGTAAGCTTACCCAGCGGGAGACGAAGGTTATTTTGCTTGCCCCTATCGTTGAATCAGAACCGGTGACAGAAATATACTGGCACCCTGACTCTGACTCACTCGCGTATGCAGCGAGGACTTGGAAGATTCCACTGCGATACGTGGGAATACGTCCTCGATAAGCATGTTGCGGTACATAAAAAATGCAGGCAATGACTCCTGATTAGGGCCAAGATGGATATAACTAATTCAATACCGGCGTGAATAAGATGCCAGGCATGAATGGCACTTGATTAAGGGCAGGATTCGTTTTTTGGCAGGTTCATTTACAGGCATATGTATTAAAATTTTTGTGTAACATTATTTGAACATTCCAACGATGCTTGAACTCCACTTCACATGGCTGTTCAAACTTCTTTCCTCCCTCATTTCCCTCACCTGCTTCAGGGCAGGGCCAAGCCTTCCCTGGCCAGCCTGCTTGCCCGGGGCATCGAGCACTTCCGCCACCTCTCCTTGCCCGATCTTTCCGCCCTGATCGGTCCCTTCTTCCCTCAGGATTTCTTCTCCAGTGCTCCTGATTCCAAACCACTTCGAGAGTCCATTTACACCCCCACCACCCTCTTCTGGGCCTTTCTTTTCCAAGTGCTCAACCCGGGCATGGCCTGCCAGGGCGTCGTCGCCAAAGTCCGTGCCTGGCTCATCAACCGTCCGCTCGATCCCAAGCGTCCTTCCCTGAGAACCGGGGCTTTTTGCCAGGCGCGTTGCGCTCTGAGCCTTCCGTTTGTCCAGGCTGCCTGCGAGGCTCTGCGCTCCAAACTCACCGCACAGGCACCCTCAGCCTGGCTGTGGTGCGGACGTGAGGTCAAAGTGCTTGATGGCACGAGTTGCTCGATGCCTGACACCACCAGGAACCAGGAGCGCTGGCCGCAGCCCCCTGCTCAGAAGCCGGGTTGCGGCTTTCCGGTTGCCTCCATGCTGGGTGTCTTCTGCCTCTCGACGGGTGCCTGGCTGGGCCACGCGCTGGGCAGGTGGTGCCGTCATGACCTGGGCCTCTGGCAGCAGGTGAGCCATCTGCTCAAACAGGGCGATGTGCTCCTCGGCGACGCCGGCTTCTGCGCCTGGGCGCTCATGGCCGAGCTCAAGGCGCGTGGCGTTGACACCGTCCTGCGCCTGCATCAGGCACGCCCCAAGGACCTGGGAAAAGGCCGCTCTTTGGGCGGCCATCAATGCCTGCAGAGCTGGCACAAGCCCAAACATCGACCTGGCAAGTGCCCGTGGGATGCCCGGCAGTGGGAGGCGCTGCCGGAGCAGCTCGAAGTGCGCATCATCAAGGTGCCCATTGAGCGCAAAGGCTTCCGTACCCATTGCGTGTGGATCGCCACCACGCTGGTCGATGCCAAAGGGTATGGCGTGGAGCAGATCGCCGAACTCTACCACCGCCGCTGGAGCATCGAGCTGTTTTTTCGGGACATCAAAACGACGATGAAAATGGATGTGCTGCGCTGCAAGACTCCCGACATGATCGAGAAGGAGATCCTCATGCATGCCTGCGCCTACAACGCCATCCGGCTGCTCATCCTGCACAGCGCCAGCGCGCACGGCCGTGAGCTTGGGCGGGTCAGCTTCAAAGGCGCGCTTGACGTGCTGCGCGAATGGCTGCCGCGTGCCGCACTCTATGCTGACAAGCCTCGCAAACTGGAACAGTGGCGGGATGAATTGCTCAAAGCCATCGCCTCAGTGATGAACCCCCAACGCACCGGACGACGCGAACCCAGGGCCAAGAAACGACGCCCCAAAACCCATCAGCTGCTGACGCAGCCGCGCCGCGAGTTTCAGGAAATCCCCCACCGCGACAAGTATCGAAAGGCGGCTTAATCAAGTGCCATTCATGCCTGGCATTTTATACGGGGGCTGCTCGTCAACGCATTCCAACAACAAAACCATCCATGCGCTACATGCGAACTGTAAGTCGTTCGCCAAACTCCATGTCCCTAATGATGCAACAGAAGCCGCTCCTCGTTGGTCCATGGCGAGGCACCTACTTTTACGATGATGCTGAGATGCGCCTACATGCACCGGCGGGCGTGGACTTTGAGCTGAACCTGACCCAGACACGCTGGCAGCACTTTTGGGGCCGCTTCAGCGGGCATGTCAATGACATCTCGTATCCAGGTGTTCCGGGCGAGGGCAATATCCGAGGGCGGTGTGCCGGCCGCAAAGTGAGGTTCACGAAGCTGCTGCCTGAACTTCATCTGACCTGTGACGAGGGGATGATGTCCATCCAAGATTTTCGGGCCGCTCATGACCTCCCGTGGCAGCGCCCCGAGGCACACCCGCCCATTTACTATGACGGCACGGTGGCCGAAGATGGGAGCATCACAGGGACTTGGCTGCTCAAGGCTGCGACGCTTCGATTGGACTCCCATGGCTCCAAGATTTCATGTCCTCGAACCACCGGAACATTCCAGATGAGGAGAGCATGAAGTTTTACACTATATAGGCACGGTTAGCCCTCTAAAATATGGAATACACCGAATTCGAGTCCTTCATCGACCAAGCGACCAAATACCTCAAGTCAACCAACGAGAAGAACAAGCGCTTGTTTGGTATCGGTGATTACGCCAGCTATGAGTATGACCTGTTTCGAAACGAGATTTGGTGGAGCGACCGCAATGAACCGAAGGTTCGGGCGAAGGTCACGATTGTCGGATCGATTTCTACGAAGTCCGGCACTTGGTTATGGTCCTGGGCGAATCCACATTTCAAGGATGTGGAGATTGGACCCATTCATGCGGTCCGGGACTTCGGAGAGAAAGAAGGCATCACTAAGCTTATTGAACAGAGGTGGTCGGCAGAGGAAATCGATGGTTGGGAGATGACCTCGGTTTCAGCAAGGCTGCTTGAAGCACAAGGCGCGTATAGGTCGCCAAGTGCCAGTGGAGGTTTGTTCCTGCTCTACGATGGACTCGAGTTTATACCGGACGAAGAGAAGCAAGATTATCGCCCTCTCAAACGACCGGCAGAACAAGGTGCTGATAGCAGCTCCCACCCGCAATGAAGAAGCAGCGTCCCATCCATTCACCATCGCCAGCCTGTCCTCTTTACTTCGGGTCCGTCTTCCGTTCATTCCGTAGGCACTCAGTTCTGGAATCTCTACGTTCTCCGAGTCTCTGCGTGTCCTCTGTAGCTTTAGCAAAGAAGGAAGCTTTAGCGAAGGGGGCGGTGCAAATGAGCAAGAGGCCAAGCATTCAGCCCACTCCCGTCATATGGATAGCATGCCTCAGGGGCTCACACACACCGGAATCCCCGCTCAATACCCATGCGCAAACTGGATGTCGAGCGTCTGCATGTAGGTGTGCAGACCCGCATCCTGCACCGGCAGAACGATGGCGTCCTCGTCGCTTTCGTTGTGATGGGAGTGCCACCAGCCGGGCGGCGTCACGAAGGCGCCACCGGCCACCCAGTTGGCGCGGACGGGGTCAATGATGTTGCCATCGGCATCCAGATCGCGGCCGATCATGGTGTAAACACCCTCCGTGGCCTTCACGGCGAAATCGAGGGCGATGGAGTTGTGCCGGTGCGCCTTCTGTTTGCTCTTCGCAGGCAGCAGATTGTACAGCGACCACATGGAGTGCGTCAGCGTCTTCGTCTGCGGGCAGTCAGGATTCGCCAGCAGGATGCCGTTGCGGTTCTTGTCCTTCCCCTCGTTCTCCTTTCGCACCTTCTCCAGCTCGCTGGTCAGCAGCTCACGGGAGAAATACAGCGGCCGGAACCTCGGGCGGGTGGGCCTGGCACCCAGGAAATCCATCAGCGGCTGGTCGTTCACCCAGTAGAAAGCGCTGTCCTCACTCGCGCAGTGCCGGATCTCGCCGGTCACAGGCAGCGCAAACAAATCGCCCGTTTTCCAGCTCAGCTTCCTGCCATCGATCACGCTGAAACCCGCGCCGCGAATCACATAAAAGACCTGGCTGCTGGCATGGCAGGAGGTGGCCAGCTCCTCACCTGGGGCGATGTGCACGAAATGGGCCAGAAGATTCGGCCCGGTGGCAGGGTGGCTCGTCTGCAGCTTCTGGGACAGATCCAGCGGAATGATCTTGCTCTCGGCGAGGTGATGCATCGAGGGCGGAAACACCTCAATGCCGATCTTGGGCATGCGCGGATTCGCCGCGCTGCCATACTCGAAGAACAAGCCGTGCTTTTCCCATTCTTGGTTGCAGGTCGGGGCGGAGTCTGAGGGGGTGGCAGTCATGGCGTTGGGCTGGGTGTCAGGCGAAGTATAGGCAGCATGGAAGCGGCAAGGGAAGCCATTTTGTCGGTCGCGGCTCGTGCCTGGTGCCAGCCACTCACGTGCGAAAGCCGGTCCCGGCACGTTGGCCGCTGTCTTTGAGTGCCTGTGTCAGCCACTGCGCAGCCGATGCACCCGGCCCCTCAAGCTCAATCGCCTGCCGATCCCATGCTCTCCTCCGCCTCAGAGCAGGGTGATGCCATGGCGCTGGCAGAGTGCGCCGGCAGTCTCCGGATTGAAGCGGCCGCTGCGCGAGAGCTCGTCTGCCTCGCGGAAGAAATGCTCGTGGCCCCCTGGCGTGGCGGCGGAGATGAACTCTGTTTCGGCCGCAGAGCGGTTCGCAAACGCATGGGGCAGGCCCGAGGGGATGTGAATCGTGTCTCCCGGCAGGAGCTCCAGCTGCTCATCCGCGCGCTGCACGGTCAGGCGGCCGCGCAGCACGTGGAAGTGCTCGGTTTCCACATGCGTGTGAGGCGGGGCACCGGTGCCGGGAGGACAGACGATGCGCGCCAGGGAGAACACGCCGGCTGTCTGCGCCGCGCCGCCGAGCACGGTGACCTGGGTGCCGAAGACGTCGAGCGCCGGGGTGTCCTGGGCGCGGAGGAGCATGGATGAGGGAGGGGAGGTTTCGGTGCTCATGGTAGATGGTCAGAAAGACTGACTATATTGACAGTTTCTCTGACTAATGTCAAGCTGGCATTGCCTTCATGAGCCTTTCCCCCACTTCTTTTCCCGAGCAGGCGCGCACGCTGGGCGCCCTGCTGCGCCTGCCGTATCAGCGGCTTTCGAAACGTCTCTATGCAGAGATGGCGGCGGGCGGGTTTGGGGAGATCCGGCCCTCCCACAGCGTGGTGTTCCGCCACCTGGCCCCGGAAGGCTCGCGGCTGACCGATCTCGCCGAAGTCTCAGGCCTGACCAAGCAGAGCATGGCCTATCTGGTGGAGCATCTGGCGAAACATGACTATGTGACGGTGGGTGCAGATCCGGTGGACCGGCGTGCCAAACGGGTGCTGCTGACCCGGCGCGGAGAGGTCTTCATGAAGGCCCTGCTCGCAGCCAGCACGCGCCTGGAGGAGGAGCTGGGGAAAAAAATCGGCCGCAGCAAGCTCCAAACCCTGCGCAGCGCCCTGGCCGAGCTGGACGAAGCGATCCTGACGCTGCCCGAAGAGCCGGAATGATGACGGGCAGCATCTGCGATTGAAACTGTTCCAAAGAACAGCTATCCATGCGGCATGCCTGCTCCCTGCCGACGCTTTGCTTTCACCTCCACTGGGCTGTGCTGCCGACGGTGTGGCTGCGGGCGGAAAGGCGTGGAAAGAGCGGCGGCGCGGAGGGCGGAGACGTAGAGACCCACGGCACCCATGATGGACGTCACGCGCAAACTCGAAATCCTGGCCGATGCGGCGAAGTATGATGCTTCGTGCGCGAGCAGCGGCGCGGCGCGGAAGGATTCCCGGGGCAGCCAGGGCGTGGGCTCGACGGGAGGCATGGGCATCTGCCACTCCTACACCCCCGACGGGCGCTGCGTCTCGCTGATGAAGGTGCTCATGACGAACGCCTGCCTGTACGACTGCCACTACTGCATCAACCGGCGGTCCAGCAACGTGGCGCGGGCGCGCTTCACCCCGGACGAGGTGGTGCAGCTGACGCTGGACTTTTACAAGAGGAACTACATCGAGGGCCTCTTTCTCAGCAGCGGCATCATCCGCAGCGCGGACTACACCATGGAGCTCGTGATCGAGGTGGCACGGAAGCTCCGGGAGGAGCACCAGTTCCGCGGCTACATCCACCTCAAGACCATCCCGGAGGCCTCGCAGGCGCTCATCGCGCTGGCGGGGCGCTATGCGGACCGCATCAGCATCAATGTGGAGCTCCCGAGCCAGCAGAGCCTGAACACCCTGGCCCCGGAGAAAAACCTCGCGCGCACGGAGGAGGCGATGGGACATATCCGGGGAAAGATCGAGGAGCGCCATGCCGAAAAGCGCCGCCCCAACGCGCCCCGGCCTCCGCCTTTTGCGACCGGCCAGAGCACCCAGATGCTGGTGGGGGCCGATGCGTCCACCGATGCCACCATCCTGGGCTGTGCGGACAAGCTCTACACCGCGCACCGCCTGCGCCGCGTCTATTACTCGGCCTTCAGCCCCATCCCGGAGCCCTCCAGCATCCTGCCGCTGAAGGCCCCGCCGCTGATCCGCGAGCACCGCCTCTACCAGGCTGACTGGCTGCTGCGCTTTTACGAGTTCAAGGTGGAGGAGATCGCCTCCGCAGAGGCTCCGCAGCTGGATCTGGCGCTGGACCCCAAGCTCTCCTGGGCGCTGCGGAACCGGGCCAGCTTCCCTGTGGATGTGAACCGTGCCCCGCGCGAGATGCTGCTGCGCATCCCCGGCCTGGGCGTGCGGAATGTGGAGCGCATCCTGGCGGCACGGCGCTACACGCGGCTGCGGCTGGCCGACCTGGTACGCCTGCGGCTGCAGATGAAAAAGATCCTGCCCTTCATCGTCGCAGCGGACCACCACCCGGCCCGCCTCGGGCTGGACAGCGACTCCCTGCGCGCGCGCTTCCTGCCACCGCCCGAGCAGCTTGAGATCAACTTTGGCGCTCCGCCCGCACCGACCCCCGGCGACCTCCTTTCGGCGAGATCGGGGGAGCTCTGATGCCAGCCCATGCGCACCATCGTCATCGAGCCCGAGTATGAAGCCTGGCGCAGCACCGCCCGCCAGCTGCTGGCCCAGCGGGTGCCTCCCGAGGACGTGCTGTGGGTGGACGACGCGCAGGAGTCCCCGCTGTTTGCCCAGGAGGAGCCTGCCCTCATGCACCCACCGGGCGCACAGGCCATCAAAGTGCCGCCCGCCTTTCTCGACCTGGCCCGCAGCGCCGCTGCGCACACCGATGCAAGGCGCTGGGCCATGCTGTACCGCGTGCTCTGGCGGCTCACCGTCGGGGCGGAGCGCCACGTCCTCTCCATGCCCACCGACCCCGACATGCGCCAGCTCCAGGACTGGTGCAAAGCGGTGGGGCGGGACATCCACAAGATGCACGCCTTTGTGCGCTTCCGTCTTGTGGGCACCTCGGCGGCCACGGGACGCGAGCAGTTCGTGGCGTGGTTTGAGCCCGAGCACCGCATCGTGCGGCTGGCCACGCCGTTTTTTGAGAAGCGCTTTGCCGGCATGGACTGGTCCATTCTCACTCCCTATGAGTGCGCGCACTGGGATGGCACGCGGCTGCATTTCACCGCAGGAGTGCCGCGCAGCAGCGCTCCGGATGAAGACGCGCAGGACGAGCTGTGGCGCACCTACTACCGCAGCATCTTCAATCCCGCCCGCGTCAAGATCAGCGCGATGCAGTCGGAGATGCCCAAGAAATACTGGAAAAACCTGCCCGAGGCCTCGCTGATTGCCGATCTGATCGCAGGCAGCGCCCAGCGCGTGCAGGGCATGCTGGAAACTGAGGAGCGCGGTGTGAAGCCCGCCCCCAACAATGCCTACCTGAAGTCCCTGCACGCCATGAACCAGCAGCAGGAAGCCGCCGCCACCCCGGACTCCGACGTGCCATGAAAGGCGTGAAAAAGCAGCACCTGCCCAGCAAGCCCTGCCTCACCTGCGGCCGCCCCTTCACCTGGCGCAAGAAGTGGGAAAAGGTCTGGGACGAGGTGAAATACTGCAGCGACCGCTGCCGACGTGACAGGCCGGGCAGCAAGGGCTGATACCGTGCCGGAGCTGCGCCGCACGCAGGCCACCGAGGAGGCGGGATGGACGAGCGGGGCTCCCGCGTCAAAGCAGCTTGGGCATCATGGCGATGGCCATCAGCACCTTGGAGAGTTTCATGCCCAGGCGGATGGCGATGGCTTCGGGTGATTTGCCCCGGGCGAGGAGGCTCTGGATCTCCTTCTCTCTGGGGGTGAGGCTGGTTTTATGGCTCATGCAGGTGCTGACAATGCCGCCGCCGTCCGCGTTCATTGGCTGGCTTTTGGCCCCGACTTCCTTCGAGTAAAGAAAAAATGCGTTCACCACGAACTGCTGGCGTGGGTTCTGCGAGGGGGTATCGTGCTGCCCTGCCAGTTTGAGCAGGGCTCCTTTACCCTTTTTTCTTACCTACACATGTGCGGAATCGTTGGATACATCGGCAATCGTCAGGCCAGCTCCATCCTTTTGGACGGGCTGCGTCGTCTGGAATATCGCGGCTATGACTCGGCGGGCATGGCCCTGAACGGTGGCGGCGAAAATCTCCGGATCTTGAAACGCGCCGGCCGGATCGACAATCTGCGCCAGGCAGTCACGGAGGCCAACCCGCTGGGCACCATGGGCATCTCGCACACCCGCTGGGCCACCCACGGACCCGCTACGGATGTGAACGCCCACCCGCACCCGGACCAGAACGGCAAGCTGGTGCTGGTACACAACGGGGTGATCGAAAACTACCAGACGCTGCGCGACCAGCTGACGGCGAAAGGCCACACCTTCCTCTCGCAGACAGACACCGAGGTGCTCTCCCACCTGGTGGGCACCTACTTCGACGAGTCCAAGGAGCCGGACGGCACGCTGCGCCTGGTGAATGCCGTGAAGGCCGCCCTGGCCCGTGTGAAGGGCACCTACGGCATCGCCGTCATGCACGCAGACCTGCCCGGCGTGATCGTCGGCGCCCGCCTCGGCAGCCCGCTCATCGTCGGCCTGGGGGACCATGAGCACTTCCTGGCCAGTGATGTTTCGGCTGTGGTGGCCCACACGCGCGATGTCGTTTACCTCAACGACTACGACATCGTCACCATCACCAAGGACCGCTACGACGTGCAGTCCCACCAGGGTGTGCCGGCGGAGGTGAAGGTGAGCCGTGTGGAGTTCAGCGCGGATGACGCGGAGAAGGGTGAGTTCCCACACTTCATGCTCAAGGAGATCTACGAGCAGCCGAATTCCCTGCGCAATGCGATGCGCGGCCGCCTTTCGCGCGATGAGTGCACCGCCATCATGGGCGGGCTGAACATGAGCCCGAAGGAGCTGGTGCAGATCGACCGCATCATCCTCGCCGGGTGCGGCACCGCCTACCACGCCGCGATGGTGGGCGAGTACCTCATCGAGTCCCTGGCCCGCGTGCCCACGGAGGTGGAGATCGCTTCCGAATTCCGCTACCGCAACGTGCCCGCGAACAAGAACACGCTGCAGTTTGTGATGAGCCAGAGCGGCGAGACGATCGACACCCTGGCCGCCATGCGTGAGGGCCAGCGCAAGGGGATCCGCTGCCTCGGCATCGTGAACACCGTGGGCAGCACGATCGCCCGCGAGAGCGACGGCGGCGTGTACATCCACGCCGGGCCGGAGATCGGCGTGGCCGCGACGAAGACTTTCACCTCCCAGGTCACCATCCTCACGCTGCTGAGCCTGCTGCTGGGCCGCATCCACCACCTTTCCAGCGTGGACGGGCTGGAGATGATCGACGAGCTGGAGGCGCTGCCGGACAAGATCGTGCAGATCCTCAAGCAGGCGGACAAGATCAAGGCCATCGCTGAAAAGCACTGCCACGCCGAGGGCATGCTCTTCATGGGCCGCCAGATGAACTACCCCGTGGCGCTGGAAGGCGCGCTGAAGATGAAGGAGATCAGCTACATCTACGCGAGCGGCCACCCGAGCGCGGAGCTGAAGCACGGCGTCATCGCCCTGGTGAAGCCGGACATGCCCTCCGTCTTCATCGCCCCGGACGACGCCGTCTTCGACAAAAACGTGAGCAACATCGAGGAAGTGCGTGCCCGCAAAGGCCCGGTGATCGCCGTCACTACGGAAGGCCGCACCGAGCTGGAGCGCATCACCGATGACGTCATCTACGTGCCGGACTGCCCGTCCTACCTGACGCCGATCCTGAACGTCGTTCCGCTGCAGCTCCTGTCCTACTACACCGCCGTTGCGCGTGGTTGTGATGTGGATAAACCGAGAAATCTGGCCAAAAGTGTTACAGTGGAGTAAAATAATGGTGTTAGCTCCCACCTATGCCCGCTCTCCCACCCCGCTCCCGCCGTACGATTTGCCTCGTAGCGCTGGGGTTGTGCCTGGGTGGGGTGGCCTCAGGGGCGGATGAGCCAGCGCAGGAAGAAGCCGTAACGGCCATTATTCTGAGAAACCAGACACCGGCGGATTTTCTCGACGCGATCGGCCAGCGCACCAAGGCGCGCTGGCGGCTGCTGTTTCGCCCGCCGCCGCCTACCCCGCCGACAGACCGCGGGCGTGCGTCCCTGATTCTCGGCAGCCTGATGGCGGACAGCTTTCTCATCTGGCAGGCGGGGGACTCCCAGCAGTTCCGCAACAACAACCAGGAAGTGCTCAGCTACTGCCGCACGCTGGGTCTGGGGGAGAAACTGCTGCCCCGCCTGATGGCCCAGGGCAAAATGGCTGAAAGCGACGAGTGGAAAGAGCTGCGCAACGAGATCGTGGACAGCCACCAGGTGCTGATCCGCCTGCTGCACGAGCAGAAGGATGACGACCTGGCGGTGATGATCGATCTCGGCCTCTGGCTGCGGCTGCTGGAGATTGTCTCCACGGTGGTCGTGGAAAATGCCACCTCCGAGGTACGGCCGCTATGCATCGGCTCGCCCGTGATCCTCCAGGAGATCCGCGATGACTTCAACCGCCTCGGCATGCCCAAGCATGAAGAGCCGATGATCAAGCACATCGGAGTTGCGATTGAGGAAATCAGCAGCCTTTGGCGCAGCACCACCCCGGGCACGCCCACGGCGGAGCAGGTCACCAAAACCCATGAGAAGTTCAAGGAGATCATGCAGGTGATGGTGGAGAAGCAGCCGTAGAACGGCCTGGTGGTGCAAAGAACCGTCGTCTTCGTTCATCGTCACGCACTCGCTTCGAAGCGAGCCGCTCAGAAAATGACGAATGAGTAAATCCGAATGACGAACCCCGAAGGCTGACACAAGTTCATAGCCACCCGGGAGCAAGCAGCCTCACCACCGTGAGACCTGCATTCCACCTTAGTTATTCGGATTTACTGATTCGTCACTGTGCAAACCATCCTCATCATCGGTCAGGGGCTCGCAGGCACAGCGCTGGCCTGGCATCTATGGGAACGTGGTGTGCCTTTTCTTGTCGTGGATCGCGATGAGCCGGTCACATGCTCGAAGGTGGCGGCGGGGCTGATCACCCCCATCACCGGGATGCGCTTGACGGTGAGCTGGCGTTATACAATGTTTTACCGTGAAGCGCTGATTTTTTACCGCCGCTGTGGCCAGCGGTTGGGCCAGCGCTTTTTCTTCCCACGCGGCTACGTGCGGCTGCTGAAAAGCGAGGCTGAAATGGCCAAATGGCAGAAGCGCCGGTGCGACCCGGACATGCAGCCTTTTCTCCACCCGCAGCCACCGAAGCTGGATGCGGAGGTCATTCACAGCCCGGAAAACGGCTTCCAGCAGCGCCATGCCGCCTGGCTGGACACCCCCGCGTACCTGCGTGCCAGCCGTGATTTCTTCGCCTCGCTCGATGCCTGGGTGAAAGCCGACGTGCAGCCCGCCGATGTGCGGGATGACGGCACCGGCGTGGAGTGGCAGGGGCGGCGCTTTTCCCACGTCATCTGGGCACAGGGCTGGAGCGCGGAAAAGCACCCGCTTTTCAGCTGGGTGCCTTTTCAGTCTGCACGCGGCACCATCCTCACGGTGCAGGCTGAGATGCAGGGAGAGCGGCGTATCCTCAACCGCAGCTGCTGGCTCCTTCCCCGGCCAGATGGCAGCCTGCGCGCCGGATCGACCTACGAATGGAAGTTTGAGGATGCCAACATCCCCGACCCCGCCCAGGTGGCACAGCTCGAGGCGAATCTGCACAGTCTGCTCAAGGTGCCGGCTGCCATCACCGCCGCACAGACTGCCGTGCGGCCCATCATCAAGAACCAGCAGGCGCTCATGGGCACCCACCCCTCGCATCCACGCGTGGCCTTCCTCAACGGCTTAGGCTCCAAGGGCTCGCTGCGCAGCCCCTGGCTGGCGCGGCACCTCATCGAGCACCTGCTGGACGCAAAACCTCTGGACCCCGAGCTGGACCTGCAGCGCAACGGGGTGTGAGGGGAGGTCTTTGGCCCCCGCCTTCACGTCCCGCAAAAGGTCTGGTACTCGCCCGGTGCAAGCCCCGATGGCTGGCGGTACTCCGCCTGTCCCTCGCGGTCCTCATAAGGCCGTGCCAGCACCTCCAGCAGGCGCTGCATCACACTCAGGTCCGCGCGCTCAGCCGCAGCCGAGAGGGCCCCCTCCACCTGATGATTGCGTGGAATGACGGCCGGATTGTGCGTACGCATCTGCTCAGCCACTGCCTCCATGGACTGGGGCTGCTGTCTCAGCCGGGCCTGCCACCGTGCATGCCACTCCGCGAAAGCCGCATCGTTGTACAACATTGTATTACCCGACTGGCTCAGCTCGCGGAATGTGTTGGTGAAATCCGCTTTTTGATCGCGCATCCATGTCAGCAGGCTTTCGATCAGGGCGCGGTCCTCCGGCTCCTCGGTGAAGAGCCCCAGCTTGGCGCGCATGCCGGAGAGCCAGCGCTGCTCAAACATCGTTTTAAAGGCCGCGATCTCCGCATTGGCCACCTCCACGGCCTGCTTTTCATCCGCATGCAGCAGGGGTAGCAGAGCCTCCGCCAGGCGGGCCAGATTCCACTGCGCGATCTGCGGCTGGCTGCCGTAGGCGTAGCGCCCGTGGCGGTCGATGCTGCTGAACACAGTGGCGGGGTCAAAGGCATCCATGAAAGCGCAGGGGCCATAGTCGATGGTCTCGCCGCTGAGCGCCATGTTGTCCGTGTTCATCACCCCATGGATAAAGCCCACGCACTGCCATTGGGCGATGAGCGCAGCCTGACGCTGCATCGCCGCGCGGAGCAGGGCCAGGCCAGGTTCGTCCGTCTCGGCGCAGTCCGGGTAGTGCCGCCGGAGGGTGTACTCTGCCAGGGCGCGCAGCGCCTCCTTGTCCCTGTGAGCCGCCGCCCACTCAAAGGTACCCACGCGAATGTGGCTGGCGGCGATGCGGGTGAGCACCGCGCCCGGCTGCACCTCCTGGCGCCAGACTTTCTCCCCCGTGGCCGCCACCGCGAGACTGCGCGTGGTGGGGATGCCCAGCGCGTGCATGGCCTCGCTGATGATGTATTCACGCAGCATGGGCCCCAGTGCCGCACGACCGTCCCCACGCCGTGAGAAAGGCGTGGGCCCGGAGCCTTTGAGCTGAACGTCGAAGCGCCCGCCCGAGGGCGTCACCTGCTCTCCCAGCAGGATGGCACGGCCATCGCCGAGGCCGGTGAAGTTTCCGTACTGATGCCCGGCATAGGCCTGCGCCAGCGGCTTTGCGCCCTCCGGCAGTTCATTGCCAGCAAAGACCGCCGCCTGCTCTGCGAGCACGGCCCCGTTGAGCCCCAGCTCCTTTGCCAGCGCGTGATTGAACACCACCATGCGCGGCCCCTTCACCGGCGTGGGGCCGAGGTGCTCGTAAAACAGCGCGGGGAGCTTGGCATAGGTGTGCTCCAGGTGCCAGCCAGCCAGACCGGGCGCGGAGACGGAGGATGAAATCACAGACTCAGACATGCAGGGAATACGCCCCCCATGCGTCATGCGGGGCGGCAAGTCCAATGCTCATGGAGGGCTGGCAGGCCATGAGTGCCGGGGACGTCCCCACATCCCGCATGCAAAAGGCGGATTCCTGCTGCAAAGAAGCGCACCTGACCGCCCATGACACCCGCCCCCCACAAACCCCACCTCGCCAGCCCCAATGGCGGCCTGCCCTCCTCCGTGCTGTGGGCCCAGCTCATGCTGAAGGACCGCCTGCAGCCGGGAGATGTGGTGATCGACGCGACGATGGGCAACGGGCATGACACGCTTTTCCTCACGCAATGCGTAAGCCCCGGCGGCCATGTGTATGCCTTTGATGTGCAGGCGCCCGCACTGGTGGAAACGGCGAAGCGTGTGCCGGCGGAGATGACCACCCTCATTCACTCCGGCCATGAAACCATGCGCGAGCACGTGCCGGCGGAGCTGCATGGGAAAATCAGCGCCATCATGTTCAATCTGGGCTACCTGCCAGGCACGGATAAGACGCTGATCACGCGCACTGAGACGACGATGATAGCGGTACAGGCCGCGCTGGAGCTGCTGCGGCCGGGGGGGCTGCTGACCATCGCCGTGTACCCCGGGCATGAAGGCGGGGCCGAGGAGGGGCGCAGCATCGCCGCGTGGGCTGCGGGGCTGGAGTCGCGCCGCAACGAGGTGCAGCACCTGCGCCCGATCAACCGGTCCGCCTCGCCACCGGAGCTGTGGGTGGTGTGGAAGAGGGGATGAGGTACGATGGGCACTCGTCAGAGGCACAGCAAACACCCTGGTGCAGGCCCAATTCCAAACCGATAGACAAAAAACGTCAGGCTGCTGGGGCGGCATGGCGGGTTGACTCGCAAGCCGTGGGTGTTGGCGGAGCGCTGATCGACAGGCAGGAGTGCCTGTCGTACTTCCGAACTGCGACATCGCCGGCAGAGCATCAATGTCTGCCTATCTTCCTTTTCCTCTTCCTCCTCCCGGAAGGCTGCAAACCAAGGGAGGAGAAGGATTCTCCGCACCACAGACGCAGCCGAAGAAAAGTATAGATACGTTTGTGTGGCATGGGCACTCCCTGGCCCGAGGTACTTGCAGAAACGTACTTCACGGCCTAGCTGAACGCCACGCGCCATGGCCAACCTCGACTACCTCAGCATCCTCTCCGTGGCCGTGCCGGTGTATCTCACGATGGGGGCCGGGGCGCTGGCACGACGCACGGGGCTGCTGAAGCCGGAGGCGGACACCAGCCTCATGAAGCTCTCGGTGATGATGCTGACGCCCGCGCTCATCATCGAGCGCGTGGTGGGAAACCCGGCCGTGATGCGCCTGCCGCCGGTACTGGTGGCCGCAGGGCTGGGCTATGCGCTGGTGGCGCTAGGAATCGCCTTCACGTATTTCGTGGCGCCGCTGGTGGGGCTGAAAAAAGGCGAAGGCCGCCGCACCTTCAGCGTGGCCTGCGGGCTGCAGAATTACGGCTTTGTGGCCATCCCGATTGTGACGGCCCTGTTTCCAGACAAGGGAACGCTGGGAGTGCTCTTCACCTTCACGCTGGGGGTGGAGCTGGCCTGCTGGACGGCCGGGGTGGGCCTGCTGACGGGGCTGGACAAGGCACCCTGGCGGCTGGCGCTGAATGCGCCGGTGCTCACCATCCTGACCTCCCTCCTGCTGAACTTCACCGGTCTGCATGCGCATGTGCCGCAGGTGGCGCACAACACCTTCACCATGCTAGGTGCCTGCGCGGTGCCGCTGGCGGTGCTGCTGATCGGCGCGTCCATCGCCGATCTTTGGGGACAGGGGGCCATGCAGTGGAAGGTGGCCATCGTGAGCCCGATCCTGCGCCTGGGCATCATCCCCGTGGCCTTTCTGCTGGCGGCCTACCACCTGCCCATCAGCCTGGAGCTGAAACGAGTGATCGTGGTGCAGGCGGCCATGCCTTCGGCGGTGTTTAACATCATGATCGCACGCCTCTACGGCGGCCATGCCTCCACCGCCGTGCAGGTCGTCATAGCCACCACCGTCGTGAGCTGCATCTCCACGCCTCTCGTCATCGCCTGGGGTCTGAAACTCGTCGGCGCATGAATCTTCCCTGGTATCTGCTCTTCCCGCTCGGCTCCGCCATCGGCTACGCGATCGCTTCCTTGCTGCTGAAAAAGGCGCTGGTGGAGGGCGCGCACCCGATGGCGTGCTTTCACATCAACAACTGGACAAGCACGCTGGCGTTTTTTCCGCTCGTCTTCTTTGAGACGCAGCCTGTCTCCTGGGATCTCTGGTATGTGCCTGTCGGCCTGGGAGTGCTGTTTTTCACGGGCGGGTGGTTTACCTTCATCGCAATGCAGCGCGGGGATGTGTCGCTGGTGACGCCGGTGCTGGGGTCCAAGGTGGTGTTTGTGGCGCTGGGAGCCAGCCTCTTCATCGCGGGCAGCATGAAGCCGCTGATGTGGGTGGCGGCCATCATCACCACGGGCGGCATCTTTCTCATGAGCGCCACGGATTTCAAAACGCCGAAGGGCGCGCGCCTCGCGGGGCCGGTGGTGATGGCGCTGATCAGCGCGGCGCTCTACGCCTTTGCGGATGTGTTTCTGCAAAAATGGGCCCCCACTTTTGGTCCGAAGACTTTTCTTGCCCTCATGTCCGGCACGACCGGGGTGCTCTCGCTGCTGTCGATGACGCTGCTGCCCAAACGCCCGCCGATTCCCTGGAACCGCGCCACGCAGTGGTCGCTCGGCGGCAGCGCGCTGATCGCCGCGCAGTCGATGACGCTGGGTCTCTCGCTGGCGTATTTCAATGACGCCGTGGGTGTGAACGTGGTGTATGCCACGCGTGGCATGTGGAGCCTGGCGGTGGTGGCCGTGCTGGGGCCGCTGCTGGGAAATCGCGAGCGGCATGAGTCTGGCAAAGCCTACGGCATCCGTGTCGTGGCCGCGCTGCTGATGATGGCGGGGGTGATTTGTGCGGTGATCTCGCGGATGCAAAAGTAGCCCAGTTCCTGCGGAACGGGGAAGTTGTTGCAAACACCAACGCTTTGAAAATTTGCGCGATATGAATGCTGCGGAGCGCTCCCTTGTTGCAAGCAACAAGGCTACTTTCATTCCGCTCCAAGGCAGCCTTCGGAAATGATTTGATCACTTTTGCGCCGGGTTGTGTCTAAATTGCCGTTGTTCACCCTCAAACCCCCTGAATCTCATGCAAACGTCACTGCGCCTTCTGCTGGTCGTGTGGCTGGCAGTCTGGACAGGCACTCCGCTGATTGCGGCCACCACGTCCGGCACCAAGAAAAAGCAAGCCACTGCCGGGCAGAGCACTGCTGCAAAGAAGTCGGGGACGGAGAGCGATGCCACTCCCGCGAAGTCCACTGCGGCGAAAACCGACGCCAAGGACAAGGATGCCGCCAAAGCCAAGGCGGATGATGACGAAGCCGCCGCCACGCCGACGCATGCGCTGGTCTCCACGCTCAGCATCGAGGACATCCGCGGCTTTGAACAATATCCGAAACAGATCCAGAGCCTGGTGCAGAGCTGCCTCGCTCTCACGCATTTGGAGCTGGGCTACCTCTACGGCTCTCATGAGCCGAGCAAGGGCGGCATGGACTGCTCCGGCACCATTTATCATGTGCTGCACTTCCAGGGACTGAAGGACGTGCCGCGACAGTCTGATGAGATGTGCAACTGGGTGGACAAAAAATCGCAGCTCCACCTCACGCCCACGGCCACCAGTTTTGACAACGAGGAGTTCGCCGCGCTCAAGCCCGGCGACCTGCTTTTCTGGACCAGCCCCACCGAGACCACGCGCAAGCTGCCTGTGACCCACGTGATGGTGTATCTGGGCAAGCTCAAGAAGACCGGCAAGCGCATTGTCTTCGGCTCCAGCGACGGCCGCAGCTACATGGGCGAGCGCCGCAGCGGCGTGAGCGTCTTTGACTTCAGCCTGCCCCAACCCGGCAGCACCAAGCACTTCTACGCCTACGGGCCGTCTCCGGGACTGCTGCCGCCTGAGCCCAAGCCCATCGAGCCTGAGCGGCCGGTGATCGCGGCAGTGACACCAGCGGCTGTGACCAAGGAGATGCCGGTGGTGAAAGAGACTGCCGTGGTCAAAGAAGCATCGCCCCCAAAAGTGGTTGCATCTGTGACTCCGAAGACGTCTGCACCGAAGGACTCGCCAGTCGCTGCGACCAAAGAACCGGCTGAGCCCAAGGAAGAAGTGCGCAAGGCTGTGGCCGTCACCACCGACACACCGCTGGAATCTACGGCGAAGAAAACTGCCGTCGTAGAGAGCAAGGCCGACGCTCCCGCCAAGACCTCCACCACCTCCAAACCCAAAGCTGCGACGACCAAGAAACGCAGCACCACGGTGGCGACCTCAACCACCCGCCGTCGCACACCTGGGGCTCCGCCGAAGAGTGCCTTCGAGCAGAGAGTGGACCGCGCGGTGAGTTCGGTGAGAAGGTTTTTTCAGCAGTGAGAGTTACGAATAACCTGGATGCCATAAAAGTCCGAGTTAGAGCCGTCAGCAAACCAGCCAATAGGCTGCCGAGCGGAAACATCTGGACCAACCCATGAGGAATCATGACGAACTTCGTCCCTGCCAAGCCAGCGCTGCGTCGCGGCGTCGTACGTGCCCCGAGTCGCGTACCACAACTCCGCTTCAGCAGCCTGTGCATCAGTGAGGAGGTAAAGCCGATAATAGTAGTGACGACCAAGCTCATCCATGTCGTGGAATACGAACCATGCCTTTTGGCCATCATACTCTGCCAACCCATGCAATGGACCATCCCACCAGTCGAAATGCCAGAGGAAGTGCACCCGCGTCTCGTCTAATCGAGAGAGCATATCGAGTCCGTGCGGAATAGGTTGTTGGTTTTCGTTCACGAGATGGATGGTGATGCCTAAGCTTCAAACAGTGCTAAAGTCTGAGTCAGGGGAGACAGAAGCATCATGCACCACGCTGACCACACGGCCGCGAACAGCTTGTGCTTTGACCCAGCCGTTGATCTTTCCCAGGTTATTGCCGATCAGAAACTCGTCGCCGCGAATCTCCCGCACCAGATGCAGCAGGTAGCTGCGCTGCCACTGCACGAGCACCACGTCATCGACCTTCACCTCACGCGCATCCACCGGAGACAGCGTGACCAGATCTCCGCTCTCAATCCGGCCCCGCATGGAGCCGCCTTGAGGGCGAATGTGCGCGTCCTGTCCGGCGGACAGTTGTTCGAGTGCTTCATTGACCCAGCCCATAGGTGCTTTGATGTATGAGAGAGATGGTTATGGCACCTTATGAACTTTCACATGTTCAAATTCAGCCAATCGTCCGCCAGAGCATGAGACAGGTGGCCACAGAAGCCACAACAACGGCTTCGTTTACGATCACGTACCCAGCGGCGGGCTGTTTGAAAGCCGGGTAGTCGATGAAAGCCCGCGTGAGAATTAGCCCCTGCGGAATAATGGCCAGAATGAGCAAGGCCCATGTCCGATGCGGGAGAACAGCCACCCCAAGCAAAAGGAAGCATTGGATGTAAAGGATATGAATATCGATTTCTTGGAAAATGCGCTTCATGCCAAAGATCATTTGCTGCCTTCAACAAATCCAGAACCCACCGATGACAAACCAACCGGCGATTGCGGGTATATCGAGCAGAAATGACCAGATCATCCAAGTAGTGCTCACCGCCAAAGCACGCCGCTTGTTGGTCAGCCGCCGGTCGTAGAAAAGCATGATGAGCAAGAGCCATTCGATCATGCGCAGCGGTATCAGTCCAAGCAGGAAAAGAGGACTGCCCAGTGCAGGCGTGATCATGTGCACGTACGGATAGCCAAAGGCGATTCCAATAATCGTCCGCGTCAGCCCAATCACGAACCACTGGGATGGATTCTTCTTGTAGCACTTTGAGATCAGGTGGGCGGCAATGCAGTATCCCACCAGCTTGGTGACGCCGAAGGCTATTGCCCCGAGTTCTGGATGGTCCATTCCGGCTGGCATAATAGTGTAGTTGAACGGGTTTCGGTTAGACGGTGTGCCGCATTGTTCACTGATAGCTTCATGAAGAGAGGCACTTTCGTCCTGGGCTACTTGCTGATCGGCTTCTCATATGGGCCCAAAGGATCTGAACTTTCGCTGTCTTTGATGCGCTTCAAGAGAGCTGCGTCCGGTTCGTAAACACCTTTGTCGTGCTCGTAGGCCAGCCAACGTCCGGTCTTCTTGCTTTTGCCGACATGGATCTGTCGAGGGCTTTTGTCATCACCGGCTCCAAATGACATATTCCATTCCACTTTCGAACCGTCTTTCGGATCTTTGGCTGTTGCAGGAGGGTTTGCTGCAGCCTTCCAGTAGGCCTCATTAGAAGCAGCCCGCTCTTTCAGGCGGAAATCCTTGTTGTGCCGCTGGCACCAAAAGGTCTCCAAAATGACGCCGGACATGTCATCGGGATGATGAAACCCGAGCTTGTTCATGTACTGCGCCAACGGCCCACCTCCCCAAAGACCCCACTCGTTCCGCATCCACATGCCAAGTCCGAAATGGTACTCGATCATTTCATCTTCAGCCTTCATGGCGTCAATCTTCGCCAGCTCATCCTTTGGAAGCAATTTTTCCAACCGCTGATGTGCTTCTTCCAGAGTCTTTGGAGGTGGCATTTCCGCCTTCTTTGCCTGCACTTGAGCAGGCTGCTTTTCTGGTGCTGCCTTCTTCTCATCGGCAAACAACAGGCTGCCGGCAGCCAGTAGAAAAATGAGAGTGGTGATGCGCCTCATAAGCTAAGTCGCCTTTGCATTGTGCTCCACCAACCAAGCGTGACATCTTTCAAGAATGATCTGGTGTATATTGGATCGATCAGCACCATTCCAATACCACTGAACAGGCTCCTGCTGCAAGTCATCGTAGGCCCAGCGGAGGAGATAGAAGTCGTAAATGTCTTGCTGATAATCTTCAGCTATGCACAAATCACATAGCAGTCGAAGAGATCCCTGCATCAATGATGGTTGAACCACAATGTCCAAGACAAGGTCTTTGGCATAGGCGGAAATGGCAGCAGCCCCGACTGGAATGGATATATCCAACTCTCGAAGAGCCTTCGTGGCATAATCACGAACCTCAAAGGTAGTGAACGGTGGGATAAGACCCGCGAGAATCCGCAGTGACGGCGAATCGTAGCCCTGGCACAGAGCCTCCAACGCCCACTCGACACAATCTGATGCTTCACCTCGATGGGTGCCGCAGAACATGATGACCTTGCCGGGCAAAGAGTGCATGTACGATATTGAATTGGACTGTGCGAAAAAGTTTACAGAACGCGTGATTTGAATGCCCGTATATATCACGTTCTCACCTCAGCCACTCATCCCGATGCTCCGCCACGAAAGCATCGTCATTCAAATGCGGGTAGGCGACATAGACGCGGTCGATTTCTTCCATCTGGCCGGGGCTGAGGGATTCGTGTTCGTCGAGGCACCAGAGACCCTCCAGCAGGCCCTGGCGGCGGAGGACTTCGTGGAGGCCGGCGATGCAGCCGTGGAAGGCGTTGGCGGAGTCGAAGAAGGCGGCGTTGGCGTCGGTGACTTCGATGCCGAGGCGCAGCAGGGCGGAGGTGGCTTCGGCGTTGCGGCACTGTTCCAGAAGCTGCACGGCGCGCTGGGTCCACACGGACCAGTGGCCGAGGAGGCCGCCGACGATGCGGCGCTCTTTGCCGCCGACACGATAGGGCGTGAGGAAGTCGGCGACGATGTTGTCGTCGTTGCCGGTGTAGAGGGCGATGTCATCGCGTTCGGCTTCGATGACGGCGCGGACGACATCGAGGGTCTGGTAGCGATTGAAGGGAGCCATCTTGATGGCGACGATGTTTTCGATCTCGGCAAAGCGTCGCCAAAAAGAGTAGGGCAGCACGCACCCGCCGACGCTGGGCTGCAGGTAGAAGCCGACGACGGGCAGGACCTGCGTGACGGCGCGACAATGGGCGATCATTTCATCCTCGGTGGCGGTGCGCAGCGCGCCGAGGCTGAGGAGTCCGGCGTGGTAGCCGAGACCGCGCAGCAGCTCGGCCTCCGCCACGGCCTGCGGTGTGGCACCGCAGATGCCGCCGATGCGCACGAGGTAGCCGGGGGCGCGGTCCATCTCTTCCTTGGCCAGTTCGAGCACGGGTTTGAAGAGGCCGAACTTGGGATCGCGGATGGCGAACTGGGTGGTGTGCACGCCGACGGCGAGGCCGCCGACTCCGGCGGCGATGTAGTAGCGTGCGAGTGCGCGCTGGCGGCGCTCGTCGAGCTTTCTCTGCGCGGTGAGCGCGAGGGGATGCGCAGGGATGGCGATGCCGTGCTGGAGCGTGGGGCGAAAGTCGAAGTTGTTCATGCTGTTTTGCTTCGCATGCTGACGGCTCAACCTTTCATCTCTCCCCATGCTGCGCCATCTTCTGTTTTCGCTTTTTGCCGTCGCCACTGCTCTTCCAGCTGCGGACGAGTTTCCACTGGTCCCCGCGCAGGAATGCCACCCGCGCGCCGGCCTTTCAAATTTCCTGGCCAAGGCAAACACCCCGGGCGCTGAGGTGAAGATCGGCTACCTGGGCGGCTCCATCACGGCGCAGAACGGCTGGCGGCCGAAGACGCTGGCGCACTTCCAGAAGGCGTACCCGCAGGCGAAGTTCAGCGAGATCAATGCGGCGATCGGCGGCACGGGCTCAGACCTGGGGGTTTTCCGCCTGAAGCAGGATGTGCTGGATCAGAAGCCGGACCTGATGTTTGTGGAGTTCGCCGTGAATGACGGCGGTGCCGCGCCGGAGCAGATCTTCCGCTGCATGGAGGGCATCGTGCGCCAGACATGGAAGGCACTGCCTGACTGCGACATCTGCTTTGTCTACACGATCACGGAGGCGCTGGTGCCTGCGATGCTGGAGGGCAAATTCCAGCGCTCGGCGAGCGCGATGGAGAAGATCGCGGATCACTACGGCATCCCGACCATCCACATGGGCATGGAGGTGGCAAAGCTGGCCAAGGAGGGCAAGCTGGCGTGGAAGGCCAAGCTGCCGAAGACGGACGAGGAGAAGAAGGCGCTGGAGGGGAAATTTGTCTTTGCCCCGGACAGCGTACACCCGCACCCGGAGACGGGGCATGAGCTGTATCTGGCGGCCATCGTGCGCTCGCTGGAGCCCATCACTGCCGCCTCCAAGAAGACCGGCCCGCACACGCTGGGGGCACCCTTCATCGCCACGAACTATGAACAGGCCAAGCTGCTGCCGATCACGGCTGCCACGCTGTCCCCCGGTTTTAAGCTGCTCGATTCCAAGACAGATGACTTTGGCAAGCGCTGGGCCAACCGCATGACGGCACTGCACAAAGGCAGCCAGCCCGGAGACACGATCACCTTCAAGTTCAAAGGCACCCGCTGCGCCATCTATGACATCGTGGGCCCGGACTGCGGGCAGGTGAGCGTGACGCTGGATGACAAGCCGGCGAGCTTTGTGCCGCGTATCGACGCCTACTGCACCTACCACCGCCTGAGCACGCTCATGATCGGCACGGATCTGGAAGACAAGGAGCACACGGTGAAGATCGTGATCGACTCCAAGGAGCTGGACAAGGCCGCCATCCTGGCCAAGAACGGCAACAAGATCGACAAACCGGAGCGCTTCGCCGGAACCAGCTTCTACCCTGGGGCGATCCTGCTGGTAGGCGAACTCGTGCGATGAGCGGTCTCGCTCCTTGGTATATAGTGCTCAATAGACTAAGATAAGTTCGAGTTAGGTGAGTACTTATGCTTTACCAATGCTGCTCGTACCTTGCCATTTATCAGTTCCGAACATTGTTCTGCGCTGAGTATTCGGTGAACAGCTGTTAAGAGTCGTTTAAAGTCTGATTCAATGTCCTAGGTCAAGGGAAGGCGTACTGTTATGGAATTCATAGCCAGTCCGTTTTTCTATGAGCCACGACCCTGCCCGCGTCGAGCAGCTCTTCAATGAGGCGCTCGAACGTGCGAACCACATTGAACGCCATGTTTTCCTCACAGCAGCCTGTGGGAAAGACACGGCATTGTGGAATGAGGTCTGGGACCGGCTGCGAAACCACTCCGGCGATGGTGGCCGGCAGCGCCGGACGCGCGGGATCCGGGTGCCGAAAGCGCCCGCCAGCGGCCACCTGGGAGAAAAGCCGGGAGACATGATCGGCCCGTACCGGCTGCTGCAGGTCATTGATGACAGCACCAGCAGCACCTTGTGGATGGCAGAGCGGAATCAGCGCGTGGCGGAGTTTGTGGCCATCAAGATCGTGGCCGCAGCCGCCAATGATTTCCTGATCCGCTACGAGGCGCAGAAGCATGCGCTGGCGCTGCTGGACCACCCTGACATCGCCCGGCCTCACGCCTGCGGCATGACTCCGGCTGGCAGGCCCTATCTCGTGACCGAGCTGCTGCATGGAACGCCCATCACGAAGTTTTGCGATGACCAGAAGCTGTCGCTCCTCGCGCGTGTGCGGCTTTTCATCCAGGCCTGTGATGCCATCCATCACGCCCACCTCAAAGGTGTAGTGCATGCAGACCTGCAGCCGTCCAACATCCTGGTCAGATGGGGGGACCAAGGGCAGCCGGTGGTGAAAGTGACGGACTTTGGCATCGCCAGGGCGATGAACTATGCCCTCGTGGCCCCAACTGGCCAGCTGCGGGCGCCAGTGGCCTACTTCTCGCCGGAGTATGTTTCGGTAAAATCGATCGACGCCCGCACAGACATCTACGCGCTGGGCATGCTGCTGTACGAGCTGATCACCGGCCGACTGCCCATCCCCGCGCCCAAGGCCGCCGCAGAGCACCTGAATGAGGTGAAGAAGGTCGTGTGCGAGACACTCCCGGAAAAGCCATCCGCCCTGATGCGCTCGCTGCCAAAGGCCCAGCTCACCGGACTGGCCCTGAACCGCAAGGAGAGCACGGCCGCCTACCCTGAGCTGCTGGAGGAGCATTTCGACTGGATCGTCATGCGTGCCCTGGAGAAGCGCCCTGAAAGCCGCTACGTCACCGTGGATGCCATGGAGAATGACTTCCTGCCCTACCTCAAGGAAGCGGCAGCCAAGGAAGAGAAACAGGAGCTCCAGGGCACTGCCTTTGGCACTTTCATCAGCGAGCACCGGGCGTGGTTCGCACTCGCGGCCGTGATGGTGCTGCTGCTGACGTGTGCCATGGCAGTCATGGGCTGGCTGATGGTGAAGGAAAAGCAGGAGGAGCTGCGCGTGTCCACCAAGCGGAAGACCGAGTCCTACTCCATGACCGCGCGGTTTCTGCAGGAGATGTTTGCCCTCCTGACGCCGGAAGCGGTGAAGGGAAAGGACACCACGCTGGTGAAACGCATGCTGGACGCTGGTGTCGAGCACCTGGACTCTCTGGCCGCAAACCCTGAATCCGGGGCCCGCGTGCAGGAGACGATCGGGCTGACCTATCTGGCACTGTCACAGCCGCAGGACGCGCAGCGGCAGCTCCAGGGGGCGCTGGAGAAGCGCAAAATCGCACTCGGGGGCGCACATCGCGACACCCTGCGGTCCATGCGGCAGCTGGCCACAGCCATGAAAGCCGAAGGCCGGTTTGTAGATGCGGAAACACTGCTGCGCAAAACCCTGACCGCCCAGCAGAAGACCCTGGGCCCGGACCACCCTGACACCTTTGTGACGATCTCCGTGCTGGCCGCAGTCTGCGACGAACAGGAGAAGCATGTGGAGGCTGAGACTTTGTTTCTCAATCTCTACCAGGCCCAGAAACGTGTGCTCGGTGCGGATCACCTGGACACTCTCGCGACACTGGGTGAGCTGGCGAACTCCTACACCCAGCAGAACCGGCATGCCGACGCCGTGAAGAGGCGTGGCGAACAGCTGGAAGGAATGCGCCGGGCGCTGGGTGCCAGCGACCCGCGCACCCTCGTGACGATGAACATCGCCGCGCAGGCCAGTGAAAAGGCGGGCCTGCCCTCGGAGGCGGAGAAGCTTTATTTCGGGGCGCTTGAGATCATGAACAAGTCCCTGGGAGTGGAACACCCCGACACCCTGGTGCAGGCAGATCAGGTGGCCCAGATGCTGGGAAGACGTGGGCGGCATGCCGAAGCGCTGCGGCTCCACCACGAATGTCTGGACGCGAGACGCCGTGTGCTAGGCCCGAAGGACCCGCAGACCCTGCTCTCAATGAGACATCTGGCGAACGAGTATGAGACACAGGGCAGGCATGCTGAAGCCGAGGCCTCCCAGCAGCAGGTGCTGGAGATATTGAAAACGGCTTTCCCTCCTGAGCACCCTGAAATCCTCATGCAGATGGACACTGTCGCACAGGCCTATGATGCGCACGGACGCTACGCCGAGGCTGCAAGCCTCCGGCAGCAGTCGCTGGCGGTGAGACAGCGCGTGCTGGGCTTCAGCCATGTGCAAACGCTGCGCTCCATGCAGAGGCTGGCCACCTCTCTCGATGCCGCAGGGGAGCACGCACAGGCCACCGCGCTGCAGCTCGAAACGCTCGAAACCATGAAAACGGCCTATGGCCCGGGAGACCCCGATGTGCTGGCGCAGATGCATGCCATGGCTGCAATGCACGAACGCCGCAGCGAGCATGACCAGGCTGAAAAGATCTACCTCGATCTGCTGCAGATCCAGCAGCGTGTCCTTGGTGCCGGGCATGCAGAAACACTCGCCACCTTGTCCGGCCTGGCCGAAACGTACCGCCACGCCGGCAGAACGGAAGAGGCCGAGGCGCTGTATCAGCAGGTGCTGGACCTCCAGCGCAAGCGCACCCCTGCAGACGCCGCCGGCCTGGCCGCAGCTGCGGCTGATCTGGGGAGCCTGTGGCTGCAAAAGGGACTGTCTGCCAAGGCGGAACCGCTTCTCAGGGACTGCCTGGAACAGTGCGTCCAGCAGCAGCCTGAACATTGGCTGCGCTTCAACGCCGAGAGCCTGCTGGGCGGGGCTCTGCTGCAGCAGAAAAAATTCGCCGAAGCCGGCCCGCTGCTGCAGTCCGGCTACGAAGGGCTGAATGCACGTGCAGACATGCTCGCGCCGCAAAACCGCTTTCGCCTGCGCAGCGCGATCGAGCGGCTGGCCCAGTTCAGCGATGCCACCGGCAACGCCGTCCAGGCAGCTCAATGGCGGCAGAAGCTTGCCGAGTTTGATCAGCCCCGTGGCGGCTCCGGCGCTCCCAAACTCAGCCTGAGCTTACGCTGAAAGTGACCGGCACTGTCTGCATGGACAGCCGAAAGCAAGGGACCGCCCTGATACCGCCCAAGCCAGGCGACGGAATTTTTTGAGCTGCCTGCGTTTACGCCTCTGCCTCATCACGACGACACAGCCGGTCGCCCCAGAAGGTGGCGACGAGCAGGCTGCTGAGCGCGAGGAGCGCCAGACCATTGAGCACATGGAAGTTGGTGACCCAGAAGCTTTTGCCGGTGAGGATCACAAAAATGCCCAGCGCCACCTGCACCGTGGGCATGAAGAGCAGCAGGGTGGCGACGGGGCGCATCTGCGGCAGGGTGACGAGCCAGCGCCGCGCACGCGCAGCGACGAAGATGATCAGCACCGCAACGGTGAAGCCCCAGTACTTGTGGGCAAACAGCAGAAACACATCCTGCGGCTGGAACGACGGCAGCCACTGGCCCTTGGTGGTGAGAATATCGCTCGCAGCCAGATGTGTGCGCTGCGTGTGGCGCAGACTGGCCCCCAGGACCAGCTGCGCGAAGACGCAGAGGAACAAGGCCAGCGACCAGAAGCGCGCGCGTGCGGCTTCTGTGAGGCTGAGCAACAGCCGGCCCTCAGTCCAAGTGCGCGACGAGGCAAAAGCAATGAACACGAGGACACAGTAAAAGATCTGCCCCAGCATCCCATGGACAATGCCGAATTTGTCCGACATTTCCTGGACGCGAGCCCCCCCGAGAGCGGCCTGAATCATCACGAGCATGAGGCTCAGAGTGGCGAGTCCGCGGAGCAGCACCCATTTTCTCCCGATCCATGTCATCGTCAGCCAGGTGAATCCCAGAAAAGCGATCAGGACGGCGACCGAATAGACCCGCAATTTGATCAGGATGAAAAAGCCGATGCCGCAGAGGATGATGCTCACAGCCTCGACCAATGCCGGTTTGTTTTTGAAGAACTGCCAGAAGTACATGCCCAGAGCGAGCCAGCCAATCGTCATCCCGATCCAGCGGTGCCCATGCTCCAGCAGCAATGCGGGTACCTTGTACCAGCCTTCAGGGTTGATCTTGCCGTAGCACAACGGCCAGTCAGGCACCGCAAGGCCGACGTCTTCCGTGGTCACCGCAGCCCCCCACCATATCAGAACGATGCCGACGGCGAGTGTGAACAGGGCATAACGATGAAAGGCGCGGGAGGGCATGACAGTCAGATCAGGAACGCGCGGCGAAAGCAAAAGGGCAAAATAATGAGGTCATTATTTTGCCCTTGGGTTCTGCCATCCGGAGGGATGGAAATTAATGAGCAGCAGGCTTGGCAGCGGCGGCATCAGCAGCGTCGGCCTTCTTTTTGGCGGATTCAGACTGCTCCTTGGCCCAGGCGTCGTATTCGGCGGCGGGGACTACTTCAAGAATGGCCTTCATCTGGGCATGGCCGGGTCCGCAAAGCTGACCGCAGATGATGTCCCATGAGCCTTCCTTGGTCGGCTTGAACCACATGTGGGATTTCACGCCTGGAGTGGCGTCCTGAGCGGCACGCATCGGCACGAGCGCGAGGTTGTGAATCACATCCTTGCTGGCCACGTCCACGATGACCGGACGGCCGACGGGGAGCTTCATGGTGCCGGGGTTGACGAAGTCGTCCTTGCCATTGGGGTCATGCAGGTCCTTGCCCATGGTATTGGTGGCTCCATCCACGTTGCGCAGATCCCAAGTGCTGAGCATCATGTCGGTGCCGGGGTATTGAAAATTCCAGAGGAACTTCTCGCCCAAGGCGCGCATACGGATGGTGTCGGGGGAGGTGGGGTACTCGTCAGCCTGGCGGGACCAGAGCGGGAAGGCGAAGCCGAGCAGCAGAATGGCTTCAACGATGACGACGCCGATTTCGATGTGGGTCGTCGCGTGGCCGCGGAAACCATGGTAGTCGGCCTTTGCTGTTTTCTTCTGGCGGAAGCGGTAGAAAGCGATGGCAAGGTAGATGGACCAGCCCACGCCGAGCACGACCATGAACCAATGGACAAAACCCAGCATGTGGTCAACCAACCCCCCGTGTTCCGAGGCGTTTGCGGTCTGGCCCAGCCAGACGTTGATGGAATCGATTTTCAGTGACATAAGCGAGAGAAGAGAATCAGACGGCGGTAAGGGAAGGGTGGGAGCGCTGGCGGCGCACAAAGAAATAAACAAAGGAGGCCGCGCAGAGGAACATGAAGGCCAGCACGCCAAGCATGAAAAGAATGGCGAAGCCCTGGGCCTGGCCAACGAGGCTGCCCTTGTCTGCCATGCAGGTGGCGCAGGCGAGGATGGAGGATGGTGATGCGAAAATCATGGCTCAGACGATGATGGTGCGCATTTTCCTGACGAGATACCACACCCCATAGGCCAGGAGGGCCAGGCAGAGCAGGCCCGCATAGTTTTTCAGGGGCGCAGCACCGGCGGCGGCGGCTTCCTCAGGCATGAAATGCATCCACAGCCAGAACGCGGCGTCGCACAAGATGGCGAAGACGAGAAAGACGATGTGGAAGTGCTTGAGCGACATGACCGGTGTGAGAGAAGGATTTTACTGCTGCTCAACAGGGGCGTAGAAGCCCTTGAACTGAAGCGGGTCGTCGTGGGAGAAGATGAAGAGCGCGAAGAGCACCACAGCGAGGACGACGGTGAAAACGAGGATCTTGTAGATCATGCTGCGCTCGTGATTGAGGTGCATGAAGATCAGCGCAACGAGGGTGGCCTTGATCGTCGCCAAGATCATGCCGACGAGGATGTTCAGGCTGTGCGTGGGCAGCTCAACATAGGAGAGCCACACGGTGGCTCCGCTGGCGAGGATCAGGATGCCCCCGATGATGAGGTACCATTTGATCGATTTCTGAATTGCTTCGACGTTGTCGGCCATGGCAGTGAAAAGGTGGGGGATTACAGGAGGTAAAGCAGCGGGAAGAGGAAGATCCAGACGAGGTCAACGAAGTGCCAGAAGAGGCCGCCGACTTCGACGCGGTTGGCGAGATGCTCGGGATCCTGGCGGAGGCGCTTGCCGTCAAAGGCCAGGAAGTAGAGCAGCACCAGGGCACCTGCGATGACGTGCAGGCCGTGGAGGCCAGTGAGCGTGAAGTAGATGGCGTAGTAGGTGTTCAGCTTGGGCGTGAAGTTGGAGAAGAAAGTGATGTCTTTTTTTTCCAGAACCACGGTGGGGTGGTGCGCATGAGCGTCACCATGACCTTCGGCAGGAGCGTGGGCTTCAGCTCCGTGCTTGTCACCGTGAGCCTCGCCAGCGGCGGGCGGAGTGGCGGAATGCAGCTTGAAGAAAAGCGCATCTTTCTGAAGTGTGGCGGAGCGGCTCTTGTCACGAGTCGGGTAGTCCTTCTCGAACTTGGAGATGTGGTGGTCGCGGTTCTCCACGAAGGCTTTCTGCCAGGCTTCACCCAGATAGCGGTGATCAAAGGCGAGGGACTTTTCCGACTGTGCGACGCCGCGGGCGTCCACGCCATCGACTTCGAGGGTCATCTTGTCATCGGCCAGCTTGCCGGTGGCGGTGGTGCCGTCGCGGAAGGTGATGGTGGTGTCGGTGTAGCCAAAGATTTCAGAGGGCTTGGCAGTGATTTTGACCGGAGCGGTGGCAACGAGCTTGATGGATGCGCTGCCCTTGTTCGCGGCGGCGGCTTTCTTGACTGCTTCAGCGCGGAGAGCCTCGAAAGAAGCTTCGTCCAGGCTGATTTCCTGACCGCCTTCAGTCTTGAACTTGGGTGCCGTGCCTTCAATCAAGGGAAGAACATGGGAGACAGGGTCGGCGTTCACAGCGCTCGTCTTGAGCGGAATGGTGAGGTTGAACTCGCTCACGCCGTCAAACTTCACCTGGTAGCCATGGGGAAGGTGCCCAGTAAGAAGCGTGCCGTCGGTCAGCTTGACCGCGTAGTGGGCAAACTTGGCCTTGTACTCAAGGGACTTGTTGAACATGAAGACACCTGCACAAATCACGGTGATGGCCATGTTGATGCGGTACCAGCCGAACTTGCGCAGCTTGAGCATGGCCCAGGCCATGACCACCGTGACGGAGGAGGCGATGAGAACCACGGTGTTGATGAAGCCGAGGGTCACGTCCAGATCATGCACCGGCCATGGATAGTCGGCACCGACGCGGAGGAAGATGTACGCGGAGAACAGGCCGCCGAAGAGCATGACTTCCGAGGCAAGGAAGAGCCAGATGCCGATCTTGGCGTTGTAAAGACCGGTGTCTGGACGGGCGTGAACGGTGTAGGGGATGTCCATTGAAGTAGTCGCGGTGCGCGGTTGGAAGTTCGCGGTTTAGTGATGAGCCTGTGCTTTTTCAGCGATGGCCTTGGGGTCAGGTTTGCCGGGCTCGGACTCCCACTGCGGGTAGAAATCGGAAGAGTGGCCAGGAACGCTGTACTCGTAGGGGCCGCGATGGGCGACTGGGTCGAACAGGAAGTTGCCATGCGGAGGCGGTGTCGGCGTGGCCCACTCCATCGTGGTGGCGTTCCATGGGTTGTCGCTGTTGGACTTTTTGCCGCCCTTCAGGCTGAACCAGAAGTTGATGATGAAGGGCACCTGACCGAGGGCGAGGATGAAAGCCCCGACGGACATGACGATGTTGAGGGACAGCATGTTGTCCGGGATGTCGAGGCCGAAGAAGGCGCCGACTTTGTGGGTCAGAGACGTCGTCCAGTGGGACATCCCGCTGGTGTTTTCAAAGTACTTGCCGCCGTCATACCAGCGACGGTGGAAGCCGGCCATGCCCTGCACAAACATCGGGGCGAAGACCAGGTTCATGCCGAGGAGCGAAGGCCAGAAGTGGAGCTTGCCCAGCTTGTCGTTCATGAAGCGGCCGGTGAATTTCGGGAACCAATGATAGACGCCAGCGAAGAGGGCGAAGATGGTGCCGGGGGCGACAACGTAGTGGAAGTGGCCGATCACGTAGTAGGTGTCGTGCATGGCGAGGTCGATGAACGAGAAAGCCAGAGGCAGACCCGTCAGACCGCCGATGCCGAACATGGGCAGGAACGCGGAGGCAAAGAGCATCTGCGTGTTGAAGCGAATGGAGCCGCCCCAGAGGGAAACCATCATGCAAGTCAGCAGCACCACAGACGGCACGGAGATGAGCACCGTGGTGATCTGGAAGTAGGTGGACATCATGGTGCCCATGCCGGTGAGGTACATGTGATGCGCCCAGACGAGGAAGCTGAGGAAGCCCAGGGTGAGCACGGAGTAAACCATGGACTTGTATCCCCAAAGCGGACGGCGGGCGTTGCAGGGAATGACGTCTGTCAGGATGGCGAAGGCCGGAAGGATGAGAACATACACCTCAGGGTGCGCCAGGAACCAGAACAGATGCTGGTAGAGCAGCGGGCTGCCACCACCGGAGATGTCCAGATGCTTGCCACCTTCCATCAGGCCGGTAGGCAGGTAGAAGGAAGAACCAAACACGCGGTCGGAAAGCTGCAGGATGGCCGCCACTTCAAGAGGAGGGAAGGCGAGCAGGAGGAGGAAGGCGGTTACAAACATGGCCCAGCAGAAGAAGGGCATCTTCATCCAGGAAAGGCCCTTGGTGCGCAGGTTGATGATGGTGGCGATGAAATTGACGGAACCCAGAAGGGAGGCGGAGATGTTGAAAACCATCGCGGTGAGCCACCAGGTGTGACCGTGGCTCCAGATGCTTGTGACGCCGATGTTGGCTGTGGAGGCCAGAGGCGAATACATCGTCCAGCCGGTCTGCACGGGGCCGGTGCCGACGAAGAAGCTGTACATCATCAGCACGCCGCTGATGAAGAAGAACCAGTAGCTCATCATGTTCAGCTTCGGGAACGCCATGTCGATGGTGCCGATCTGGAGAGGCATGACGAAATTGCCGAAGGCGGCAAAGCCAAGAGGCACAATGCCGAAGAACACCATGACCGTGCCGTGCATGGCGCCGAGCATGTTGTACAATTCGCCGTTCAACGAACCGTCTGCATTCAGCCAGCGGCCAAACATTTCCTCAAAGACGCCACCGATGACAGGCAGATGGCGGATGACATCCACCGCTGGCACGGGAAGGCCGGGATAGGCGATGCTCCAGCGCATGAGCAACATGAGGAAGAAGCCAAAGAGCAGGAACATCAGGCCGGTGAGGCCGTACTGCAGACCAATGGTCTTGTGATCGGTGGAGAAGATGTACTTCCAGATGAAGCTTTGTTCATGATGCCCGTGGGCATGATCGTCATGCGAGTGATCGTGGGCGTGAGTGGTGGCGGCGGCGCTCATAGGCTGGGTGTCAAAGGGTCAGAGGGGGTGGGCGTTCGCGAAGTCGAACTCGAAATCGGCGGTGGCCTTGCCGTCACGGACGGTGACGGTGTGGGTGATGCTTTGCGAAAATTGCGGATGCCAGGCTTCAATGACATAGTCACCATCAGCGAGCTTGCGCGGGATGGAAAAGCGTCCGTCGGTGCCTGAGACAGCACTGTGGGCACCTTCATGCACAAAGATCCAGGCGTTCATCCAGCGATGTACGTCACACTCGAGGCGGTAGATGCCGGGAGAACTGAAGGTCTTCACGTTTTCGTCCCCACGGGAAGGCTGGCCAAAGTTGTCGATGTTGGAGCCTTTGCCAAGCCCTTCGTATCGCGCGATGCGGATGTTGTGAAAAGTCAGGTCGCTGTTGTGAAAGCGGACTTCCTGACCGGCCTGGATCGATACCGTGTGTGGCACGAACTCGCACTTTGTCTGGTCGATCAGAGGCGCGGCAGGCAGGTTGCTGGCGCGCTGGCTGCCACGGACGGTGATCACCGCATCTGCCAGAGAACCGTCAGCGGCCACTTTCCAGGTGGAATCAACGATGTCTCCATGGCCGGTGCAGAAGGGATTGCCACCGACGTCGATGACCTTGCGAAGTTTCGCGGCATCAGCGCCCTTCAGAATCACTTTGCCAGTGATGCTCGGGACTTCGGCGATCTCCACCGCAGGAGCCAGCTTCACTTCAGCAGCGGCTTCAGGCGCCTTGCCGCAGCTTACGTTCGCGATCAGCATGACGGCTCCGAAGGCAGCCCAAGGTGCCTTGCGGGAGACGGTTTGCTTCACACGGGTCATTGCAGTTTGAAATTACTTGGCGGCAGGTGCGGCAGCAGTAGCGCCAGGGCCGGCTGGGATCTCACCAGGGATGTTCTTCTCAGCAAAGGGCTCCAGCTCGGCTGCAGTCCACTGCGAGGCACGCTTTTCTTCGTCACGCACCTTTTGCACCATTTCCTTGGTGATCATGGTGGCTTCGTTGCCCCAGGAATTACGGATGTAGGTCAGCACGTTGGCGAGGTCTTGGGAGGACATGGCGGCACCAAAGGCCTGCATGCCGCCGGGGGTGTTGAAGCCCTGGCCTTTGACCGTCACAGGACCCGTAAGGCCATGCTGCACGATGCGGACAAGGCGCTCGGTGCCGCCCAGGACGTATTCAGATCCGGCCAAGGGAGGGAACTGGCCGGGAAGGCCGCCGCCGTTGCCCTGATGGCAACCACCGCAGACGGAATAGCCGCTGGCGCCTTTTTTCATGGCCAGTGCGAAGGGGTCCAGCGCATCGCCAGCTCCGGCTCCGCCTGGACGGGGATCTCCGCCATTGGCAGCAGCGAAGGGATTGCTGACGTTGAAGCTCCAACCGCCAGTCATCGGACCGAGCTGACCGCCAGCGATGATGGCGACGATCATGAGAAGGAACATGGCCCACAGGGGTGCGGGCTGGCTTTGGGGAGCGAGATCTTCCTTCTCGCGCTTCACAGCACTGTGAAGGCGGTCGAGATCGGTGCTGTCAGGATGGGCGGGTGCGCTCATGGGGGCGTGCGGGGTCGCAAGAGGGGCTACTTTTTGGCGGGAGCGGCAGCGACGGCTGCAGACTGTCCGGGGACGGGGTAATCCTTTTTCAGGGAGAGAAGGTATTCGGCAAGGCGTTCGGCCTCAGGAGTCGGAACGATTTCATAACCGGCAGGCGGCGCGAACTTCTTCGGCAGTTTCACAGCATGCTCTGAAACAGGGCCCTGGATTTTCTGCAATTTGAAGAGGCCGGTGTAGGCAGGCATCGTGCTCCAGTCATGCACGGAACGCGGGGAGTAGAGATGCTGATAGATGGCGGCCTTGTCCTTGGCGCGCCAGCCGAAATTGGCGAGGTCCGGACCGACACGCTGGATACCGAGCAGGGCGTATTTCTCACCGAGGTAGTCACGCAGAACGCTAGGGCGTGCGGGTGCTGCAGGGCGTGCTTCCTGATCCTGTCCCCAGCCTTTGTACCAGCCATCGAGGCCGAGCTGAACCGGACGAATCATCTGGGTGTGGCACTGATTGCAGCCTTCACGGATGTAAACGAGCTGGCCCTGGCCATTGACGGGTGCGGGAGGGAAATAGCCTTCGACGCCGTCCTTGTCCTTGTCATAAGCGACGGGGGTGAGCTGCTCATACTGCATCGCCGGAAGGACGATGAGACACAGCCAAGGCAGGCCAAAAGAGGCGGCGAGACCGAGAATGAATGTGCGGAAGTTGGTCATGCGTGGGCTTCGTTAGGAAGGGCGTGATCGTCGTGGTCGTGTTCAAGCAGGGTCGGTGCCGAACTGCGGCGGCCAAGACCTGCAACCATGAGCAGAAGGTGAAGAAGGAACATGCAGTTTGAGAAACTGATGAGCGCCCAGGCCACTGCGCGGGAAACAACATAGGGGCGGGAATTGATCACATGATTCATGAAGGTCTGGTCCCAGTGCTCAGGATTGTTCAGATCCGCACCCTGCTGCCAGCCGGCCACGAGGCTCATGATGACGATGGTGCCGATGCCATAGACCGAGAACCAGAAGTGGTTGCGGATGAGACGGACGCTAAGCCACTCACAGCCGGAAAGACGCGGCACGATGTAGTAGATGGCACCAAAGACGCACATGCTGAAGAAGCCGTAGACGCTGACGGTCTGGAATGCGTACCAGGACTGCGTGAACTGCAGATTCGCTCCGGTCCAGAAGGCGGAATTCAGGGCAAGAACGAGGCCTGAGACAGGATAGAAGAGAGCTCCGAAGAAGATGAAGCGAAGCGTGGGGCTGGTGGCCACGGCACTGTGCTTGCCGATGGTGGTGAGGTGGTGGTTGAGACCGACAAGGCCCACAGGAATGAGGAGAAGGACCCCGGCGCAGGCACCGACGGAAGACATCCAGGCAGGCAGCGGGCCGCCCATGTATTTCTGCATGCCCGTCCAGCCGCCCAGAACTGCGAGGCTCCAGAAACCGGCGGATGCCAGCTGAGCCGAAGCAATCGGCTGTCCGGTGATCTTGGGAATGAAATAATAGGCTGCGCCGACACCGACGGGGACGAAGAACAGCAGGATCACTGCGTGGATGTACCAGGCATCAATGCCAGCACCGATGGCACCCAGGCCAGGCAGGCAATGAAGGGCGACGTTGGCGGTGATGAAGATCCATGGGAACCAGAAGCAGGCGCCAAGGATGTACCACGTGCTGACCATGAAGCCTTCAGGACGGAAGGCGCGGCCAAACATGCGGGCGATGGGCCAGGCATAGCAGAGGAAGCATGCCAGCAGCACAGGCCAGACAAACTTGGGCATTTCGAGCCACTCGATGGATGTGCTCTTTCCCATCAGCACGGCCACAATGCCGAAAGTGATGGTGATGTTCCAGAAGACGCCAGCGGTGATGAGGAGGCTTTTGCCGCCTTTGAGTTCCTGACCGGAACGGCGGGCCATGACCCAGAGCATCACGCCAAGGGCTGCCTGAACGCCCCAGCCATAGACGAGCGCATTGATGTGCGCAGGCTGCAGACGGCCGTAGGTGATGTAGGGGCAGTTTCCGAGGAACTCAGGCTCCACCAGCTTGATCGCGGCCAGAACGCCGAGAACGGTGGAGAGCATGAGCCAGAAGGCTCCGTTGGTGAAGAGGAAGAGCACAGGGCCTTTCACCGACTTGTCGATCGCCGCGCGGCGAAGGTTGTCGGCCTGAAGGTCTGTGTCAGGAGTGGCGGGAGTGGTCTGCATGACTTACTTGGGCGAAGCGGGTGCGGCAGGGGCGGAAGCAGGCGCTGCCGGAGCGGCAGGAGCCGGGGCGGAAGCCGCAGCGGCCTGTTTGAGCTGGGTGGGGGATCCTGGGACAACCTGGGTGCTCACTCCGGGTTTCTTAGCGCCGAGCGCAGCGAGGGTTTTCTCAAAAACCACCTTCTTTTTGGCGGCGTCATCCAAGCCGAGACTTGTCATATTCTTGGCCTGCGCGGCGAGAATCTCAGCAGTGTTGTTGCGGCGTTCCTGCTCACGCGGATCGAAGCCCTGCTTCGAGTCAGTGAGGGCCTGGATGAGGATGAAGAGCACGGCGAAGCCTGCAAAGGCCCCGAGCACCCACACAAAGGTGGCGCCGGCTTTTTTGGGTTGATCTGGCTGCGACATGGAAAAACGGGGGATCAGTTGATGACGTTCACGGACTCAATGAGGCGCGGGTCACGCCATGGATACAGGCTGTATTTGGCCAGGCCACGGAGGTAAAGGAAGCCCATGATGCCAAAGACGGCGCAGAAGGCGGCGATATCCTGAATCCAGGCATAAGGAACCACGACACCGACTCCAAGGGAAGGACCACGCTCAGGGATGACATTCCAGTAGATGTCCACGAGGTGCATGAAGAGGATCCAGAGACAGCCGAGGCTGATGACCACCGGGTTCTTTTTGCGCTTCTGCGAGAGCAGGAAAAGGAAGGGAACGATGAAATGACCCAGGAGGATGAAGATGGAGACAGCCTGCCATCCTTCCGTGTTACGGATGAGGTAGAAGCGGGTTTCTTCCGTGATGTTGGCGTACCAGATCAGGAAATACTGGCTGAAGGCGATGTAGGCCCAGAACACCGTGAAGGCGAAGAGCAGCTTGCCCATGAGATGGTAGTGCTCATCTGTGACCACCTTCTGCAGGTAGCCCAGACCGCGCAGCCAGGTGACGACCAAGATCGAGACCGCCATGGAGGCCCAGGCGCAGCCCGCGAAGATGTAAACACCCCACATGGTGGAGAACCAGCTGTAGTCCAGGCCCACGAGCCAGTCATAGGCGGCAAAGGTGACGGTCAGCGCGAAGGGCAGCAGCACAATGCAGGAGAACTGGCGGGACCAGATCGTGTGCTTGATGTCTCCATCCTGCTCCTGTTTGAGGGACTTGCCACGAAGGGTGCTGGCGATGAACCAGAGCACGAGGAAATAGGCGAAGAAGCGGGTGTACCAGGAGAATCCGGTGGGATTCAGGTTCATGTAACCAAACTTTGTGACCAGCACGTGCAGGTGGGGATTGGGCTCAAGGTGAACCTTCTTGCCATCACGCTCCACTTCGCCGCCATGCTCCACCATGTGATGCAGCGCCTTCTTGACGGAAATGTTTTCCGCTTTGGCGATCTGTGCAGCGTCACGATGATGGTTCATCCACTCATAGAGCGGAGTCTGCACAGCCGGGAGGAGCAGCGGAGAGGAAAGAATGGCCAGCGGGATGACCATGTTTGCCAGATTTTCCCAGAGGCGGCGCACTGCCACACCCCAGCTGGAGTTCGAAGCGCTGTGGAGCAGGATCCAGAAGCAGCCGCCAACCACGAAGGTGAAGCAGAAGAAGACCGCAAACAGCCAGGAGTAGGCAAAGGTGTCTGTGTTCTTGAAGAAGAACCAGAGGGACGCAAGGAAACCGAGCCCGCCGAACAGGCCGAGCGTGCCGATGAGCTTGCCGCCCTTGGCTGGTTCGAATTTTTCTCCGCCCTGGGGCAGATCGTTGAAGTTGACGTGGTGACTCATGCCGGGATTCGCGTGATCGTGCCGTTACTGGAGGGGAAGGGTGACGCCAGACTCTTTAGCGGCGAGTTGCAGAGAGCGGATGTAGGCCACAATGGCCCAGCGGTCGCGCAGGGTGATGTTGCCGCCATAGCCGCCCATGAGGCCTTTGCCGTTGGTGATGACGTCGAAGATGGCGCCATCCGCACGATAGGCTGCTGCGTTGGCGGGGTCCAGATTGCCAGGCTGCTGGAAGTTGAAGGCGGTGAGGATGCCGTATTTGGAGGTCACGCCTTTGCCATTGCCGGAGGTGCCGTGGCAGATGGCGCAGTTGATGTTGTAGCGCTGCTCACCACGCTTGATGAACTCAGCATTGAAAACGCTTTTGTCGCCTGTGATCTCGGCTGGCAGTCCGTCGCCGTAGAAATCACCGACCTTGCCAGTGTCGTAATATCCCAGGCCGCTGGTGAAGGCGACACGGGCAGGCTTGACACCTTTCGCCGCCGGTTTGGCGGGAATCTCAAAGCCCATGGGCAGCGTGCCTTTGACTGGCAGGCGTGCACCACGGCCATCGGCGAAGAACTCGCTGGCGGCCTGATACTTGACCTTGGCCTGGTGGTCCATGTCAGGAAGGATTTCAATGGGAGGCAGCTCCGACTTGGAACCACGGAAGCCAAACGCGCTCACAATGATCGCGCCGACAAACAGATAGCTGAGAAAGAAGTACTTCATGGTGCGGGTAAGCGAGGCTTAGATTTCGTCCTCCACGAGTTCGATGTTCTTGCCGCCGGCTTTTTCGAGAAGGCTTTTGGTGCCTTCCTGGGAGAATTTGGGGTCGCGGGCTTCGATGCAGACGAAGAAGCCGTCGTCCGAGAACTTGCTGAAGTTCTTCGACACAAACAGCGGATGGTTCCAGCGGGGGAGACCAATGAGAGCCAGCAGGCCAAACAGGGTGGTGAAGGCGCTGAAAAGGATCGTCAGCTCAAACATCACGGGGAAGAAGGCCGGCAGCGTCCAGATGTCCGTGGGCTTGCCCTGAACCACAGTTGGGTAGGTTTCGACGATCTTCTGGAGAAAGCCGAGGCCGATGTGGCTCCAGAAATTGGTCTGGGTGATGGTTTCCAGCGTGAAAGCAATCGTGGTGCCGGTGATGCCACCGCAGAAGACGAAAACAGGCAGCTTGGAGCGCGGGTTGCCCATCGCGTCATCCATCCCGTGGATCGGGAAGGGGGAGTGTACGTCCCAGCGCTGGTAACCTGCATCGCGCACATGCTCGGCAGCATGGTAGAGGTCCTTCACGCTGTCGAATTCAGCGAGGTAGCCGTGGACTCGTTTGAGGGTGGTGCTCACAGTCGGGGTGCGGTTGAAAGGTTAGGCAGCAGCGGGTTTGGCGACGTGACGGTCAGGATAGTCCATGAGGTCCTCCTCCTGGATGCCTTTCTCAGCATGGTCGTCCTTGTGCGGGTCAGACTGCGGAAGGACGCCTTTGACTTCACCGATGGCGATGACCGGCAGGAAACGCAGGAACAGCAGGAACAGCATCATGAAGAAGCCGAAGGTGCCGAGGAAGGTGTACTTATCGACCCAGGTGGCCTCATAGACGCGCCAGGAGCCCGGAGTCATGTGACGCTCAAGCGTGGTGGCGATGATGACGTAGCGCTCGAACCACATGCCGGCGTTCACGAACATGCAAACGATCATGACCACCCACACATTGTGACGGCACCAGCGGCTCCAGAAGAGCTGAGGAGCAAACACGTTGCAGCCAAACATCCAGTAGTAGGCCCAAGTGGAAGGACCGGTGAGGCCGCGAAGGGTGAAGGCATCAGCTTCATACGGGTTGGCACTGTAGTAGGCCACGAAGAGCTCCATGCAGTAGGCGTAGCCGACGATCGTGCCCGTGAGCAGGATGATCTTGGCCATGTTGTCCACATGCTTGGGGGTGATGAGATCGTCCAGGCCGTAGATGCGGCGCACCGGAAGCATGAGGGTGAGCACCATGGCGAAACCGCCGAAGATAGCACCTGCCACGAAGTAGGGCGGGAAGATGGTGGTGTGCCAGCCGGGAACGACAGAGGTGGCGAAGTCGAAGGACACGACTGAGTGCACGGAAAGCACCAGCGGTGTGGAGAGAGCGGCCAGCAACATGTAGGCCGTCTCATAGTGGCTCCAATGGCGGTTGCCACCGCGCCAGCCGAGGGCGAACAGACCGTAGAGGAATTTTTTCAGCCCCGGGCGGCAGCGGTCGCGCAGCGTGGCAAGGTCAGGCACAAGGCCCAGGAACCAGAACACCGCAGAGACGGAGAAGTAGGTGGACACCGCGAACACGTCCCAGAGCAGGGGGGACTTGAAGTTCTGCCAGATGGCGTTGGCGTTCGGGATGGGAGCGAGGAACCACACCATCCACACACGACCGACGTGGAAGGCGGGGAAGAGACCGGCGCACATCACGGCGAAGATGGTCATGGCTTCCGCAGCGCGGTTCACAGAAGTACGCCACTTCTGACGGGTGAGGAACAAGATGGCGGAAATCAGGGTGCCGGCGTGGCCGATACCGATCCAGAACACGAAGTTGGTGATGTCCCAGGCCCAGGCGACGGGCTGCTTCTGACCCCAGACACCGACGCCGGTGGAAATGAGGTAGGTGAAGCAGAAAACCATCAGTCCGGTGAGCAACACGGAAGGAACAAACAGGATCCACCAGAGGGCGGGCTGCTTGTTTTCCACGATGCCGCAGATGCGGTTCGTGATCCAAGAATAGGAACGGTTGTTCAACACCAGCGGCTCGCGGTCGAGGATACGCGGGGTGTTTGATGCTGTAGCGGAGGCGTCCATGTGTCCGGGTTAGTATTGATTGTTGCTCCACACGGCGATGTTTTCGGCGCCGGGCATGTTCTTGTTCGGATTACGCAGACGTGCGAGGTAGCTCGTGCGCGGGCGGGTGCCGATGTACTTGAGCAACTGGTAGTCGCGTGGCGACGCCTTCGACTTGACGACGGCGGATTTCGGATCGGCCAGGTCGCCGAAGATGATCGCATCTGCAGGGCAGGACTGCTGGCAGGCGGTCTTGACGGTGTCGGTCGGCACGCGGAAGTTTTTGGAGTCGCGCTGTTCCTGCTTCTGCAGGATCTTGGCGGATTCGAGGCGCTGCACACAGTAGGTGCACTTCTCGATGACACCGCGCATACGGACGGTGACGTTCGGATTGCGCTGAAGGCGGATGCTTTCGTCCTCGCGCTTCTCACCCAGCGGACCGGCATAAAGGTTGCCGACTTTGAGGCCGAGCACGGAGGTTTCGATCAGCGGATTGCGCTTGTTGTAGTCGAACCAGTTGAAGCGGCGGGCGGTGTAAGGGCAGTTGTTTGCGCAGTAGCGGGTGCCGATGCAGCGGTTGTAGGCCATGGCGTTGAGGCCATCTGGCGTGTGGACGGTGGCGTTCACAGGGCAGACGGTTTCGCACGGGGCGGACTCGCACTGCTGGCAGGCCAGCGGCTGGTGCACCATTTCGGCGTTTTCCAGCTGCTCGGGCGTGGCATTGTCTTCGGCCCAGGTAGTCTCCTGGTCAACGCCAACGCTGCCGTCTTCGTTCTTGCGGGAACCCCACTTTGGCACCGCGAAATAGCGGTCCATGCGGATCCACTGCATCACACGTCCTTTGCGGACCTGATCTTTACCAACGACGGGGATGTTGTTTTCGCTCTGGCAGGCAACGATGCAAGCCGTGCAGCCAATGCACTTGCTGAGGTCGATCGTCATGCCCCACTGGTGCTGCTTCTCGTAATCGAAGCCGTCCGGGTTTTTCTCGGACTTCACACCGACCTGGCCCTTGTAGAAGGAAATGTTTTCCGGGATGTGGCTGTCCATGCCGGTCTTCTGCGCGAAGGCCGTGTCCTTGTTGAAGGTGTCGAGCGTGCCTTCACGATACAGCGCGCGTCCTTCCATCGTATTGTGCTCCTGGGTGATGGCCAGTTCAGCGATGGTGGGGAGGACTTCGATCTTGGCACCGCTCAGGACGAACGTGCCGGGCTGCTTGCGCAGGGCGTAGGCATTTGCACCACGGCCGCTGCCGACCACACCAACGCCCGTCTGTCCGTAGCCGAGAGGCAGGGTGATGGAGTTGGAAACATGTCCCGGTGCTTCGATGGCAGGGATCTCAATGGCGGTGTCGCCGACGGTGATCTTGACGTGCTGGCCCTCCTTGAGGCCCAGGCGGCGGAAGGTGACAGAACCAATCCAGGCCGCATTTTCCCAGGTCAGCTTTGTCACTGGATCAGGCGCTTCCTGAAGCCAGGCGTTGTTGGCATACCGGCCGTCATAGACGCTGGAGTCTGCCACGAGCACCACTTCAGGCGCATCATCCGTGGGAGCTGCCAAAGGCGTGGCTTTGGCGACGATGCCCGCAACGGCAGCGACGTTCGGAGCCGCAGTGGCTTTGGCATAGGCGGATCCTTGGAGGAAACCGTCACGCAGGGTGAAATTCCATTTCTTTTCGTCGAGGCTGCCAGCAACGCTTGCGAAGGTGTCGCGCACAGCGGTGTAGGCGGCGTCTTCGGCCGGAGCAGCAGGGGCTGCACCGGCGGCGGCAGGCGCTGCAGCTTCGGCAGGGCCAAGCTTTTTGCGACCGAGAAGCGCCAGAAGGACTTCCACGCCGCTGGCACCATCATACAACGGTGCGATCATTGGCTGGACGATGGAGTAGGTGCCATCAGCTGCACGCACGTCTCCCCAGGTTTCGAGGTAGTGAGCCGCCGGAATGTGCAGGGCAGCCTGACGTGCCGTGACATTTTTCTGCGTGCCGACGTGGATCAGTTTCACGCCCTTGTCTGCAACCAGCTTGGCCAGTGCTGCAGCATCCGGAGCATCGTAGTAGAGGCTGGACGGAGTGAGGGAAAGGAGCGTCTTGACCTGACCACCGCTGATGGCGGCCTGCAGGTCGGCGAAGGTGCCGAGTTCAGGGGAGGCAGGGGCCTGGAGCAGCTCGATGGTCGAGCCATAGGCGCCAAGGGCATTGTTGATCGAGGCGACGAGCGCATGCACTTCAGCGCCGTAGCGGGAACCGGCAAGCACCACAGCCTTGCCTTTGTTGTCGATCAAATCATTCACCGCAGGGACGATCCAGTCCTTGAGGCTGGCGGGCGCAGTATCGGCCAGCGCCTTGGCGGAGGTGTCTCCGAGCTGGGAAGCGATGAGGGCGGCAGCCACGGGGATGAGGCTGGCAGGGAGCGCCTTGCGGTGGTCGGCCATGCCGCCGGTCAGGGTGTAGCGGTTTTCCAGAACGTAGAGGCGGTTCATGTCCCGCTCTGGCGTCTTGGTGTCCGTAGCGCGCTTCTTGGTGAAGGCAGAGATTGGCTCGCCGGCCACAGGATCGACACCGATGAAGTCGCAATCCAAAGAGAGAATGCGCATCGCGGAGCCGAGCTTCAGGAAGGGCTTCACGCCCGCGCCCAGCACTTCCTTGCTGGCAGCAGCCTGGCCTTCGCCACCCACGGCTTCGTACTGGAACAGTTTGACCTGAGGGAAGGCGGCCTTCACTTCGCCCAGCAGACGCTGGTCGGTCGGGGAGGAGGAGGAGCCCACCACGATGCCAAGGCTGGCACCTGAGGATTTTTTCGCTTCAGCAACGGCTGCGGAGAGCAGCTCGTTTGCCTTGGCCCAGGGGAGCTCCTTGCCAGAGCCCATGGGCTTCTGGGAGCGCTCCGGATCATAGAGGTCCAGCACGGAAGCCTGAGCAAAGCTGCTGATGCCGCCGCCAAGGGGGTGCAAAGGATTGCCAGCGAGATGGGTCGGACGACCTTCATGCGTGGTGACCACGAGAGGCACCGCAACGCCGTTCAGCGGCATGCTGGTGGCGTAAAGCAGCGACTTGCCCGGCACCATCCACTCAACGTGCTGGGTGTAGGGCAGGATGTTGACGAGGGGACGGCGGCAGCTGGCCAGACCCATCATGCCCACGCTGGCACCCATGATCTTCAAAAATTCGCGGCGGCTGTTCTCGCGCTCTTCTTCATTGAGCGTGTCCCCCTCGGGGAATTCACGGCCCAGGTTTTTCAAGAAATCTTCGCGACGATCCAGTTCGGCGACACTGCGCCAGTAGCGCTTGGCGTTCTGCGGCTCCTCAGGATGCTTCCAAATGCGTTTCATGTGTCAGAAAAAGGGGCGCGGGGGTTAGCGATGGCAGGTGGTGCAGGATTCCGGCGGCTGAATCTGCCAGTGCTTCTTGATCTGGGTGCCCACTTCAGTCTGGGTCACAGTCTTACCGTAAGTTTTTTCCGCGAGAGCGACGATCTGCTCGAGGCTGTCCGCCTTGGCGCCTTCGCCAGCGATGGTGGATGCGATTTCGGCAGCCGGAACCTTCTTGTCGAGAAGGGTCTGGTAGAATTCGCCACGCTTCAGGTCGCTCGCCTGGTAGTCCAGTTTGGTGACGAACTCCAGCGGACGGAGGTTCTTCTCAGGGTTGCGGTGGCAGTCAAGGCACCAGCCCATGGACTGCGGCTGATCATGACGGACGACTTCCATTTCATTGATCTTGCCGTGGCAGGACACACAGGAGATACCGCGGTTGAGATGGGCGCTGTGGTTGAAGTAGACGTAGTCAGGCGCCTTGTGAACCTTGACCCAGGGGATGGAGCTGCCGGTTTCGTTGGCCTTGATGACCATCTCCAGCTTCGGAGAGCTGCTGCGGATGTTGCCTTTGCCCGGACCATGGCAGTTGAAGCAGGTCTGATTCGTAGGCACGTTCGAGTGGCTGGAGGTCTCAGCGAAGCTGTGGCAGTAGCGGCAGTCTAGCGCAAGCTGTCCAGCATGGATTTTGTGTGAGAACGGCACCGGCTGCGTCGGTTCATAGCCTACGCGAGTGTATTTCGGTGTGAAGTAGTAGGCGACGCCGACACTCACGCCGAAGGCAATGAACACGACGGCAATGGCGAGCTTGAGCGGCAGCCAGTTGGTCCAACGCGGAAAAAAGTTACCCATAGAATGTGTCGGCAGATGAGCTTGTGAAAAATTTCACAAGGAGATTCAGAATAGGGAGACGTGAGCATGTTTGCAACCGTCATCTTGTTTTTTTTGAACTTTTATGCGCAAAGCTTGTTTATTGCGATTCTGTCGCAAAAAAATGCCGTTTCGAGCGCGCTTTCTCCTTTCCGGCCCTCAACCCCACTCCACCCAGAGCAAATTGTGCTCAAAATCCAGGGTGACGCGATAGTCCTCCAAAAGATAGGTGCCCAGACGTGACGGGCCGGGCATGACATCCACCTGGGCGAAAGGGTAGTAGGAGCCAAACAAACCGAGCGCATTGAACTCCAGCACCCGGACATTCGCATCCTTAGGTGTCTGCGCGCCACCGACGCCCGTGATCAGGTAGTTTCCACCCACATTCCAGCCGCCGTTTCGGTAGCCGAGCACTTCAGCGACGCGGCGGTCCAGCTGCACACCAAAGACGGAGCCCGAGTCAACAACGGCCTCCCAGGAAAGCTTGCCATATTTCAGGAGCGTTGTGGGCACGCCGTGCTTCATGCTGAGGCCCGCTTTGTGCATGTGCTTGCGCACGGGCCCTGGAAAGCTGCGGGTGAACCCGAACTCCACCTCATCTTCCAAAAAGTCGAGCGTGAGGTACTTGCAGTGCCTGGAGACCAGATTCACGCCGAGCAGGGAAATGCCCAGATGCTCCTTCAAGATGCCGCTGCCCACGGCGGTGCGCTGCATGCGGATGATGCAAGGCAGGTTCTCCAGACGCCATGTGCCGATCTGCAATGACGGGATCAGCGCCGCCATGCCCGGCTCTTTTCCCAGCACACCTGACATGGTGGGGCGTACCTGCGGCACGGTGCGCAGACCGTATTCCACCGCCTGCTCGGCATCGAAAACGCTGTTGGCCGCCCCGGTGTCGAGCATGAACTTTTTGGGTTTGTGGCCATTGAGGCTCACTTTGAGGTAGGGAACACCGCGCTCATAATGCATCGGAACCTTGAGCACCCCTTCCGGAGGCGGGACGCTGTGGGTGCGGATGCTCATGCCACCCTTTGCAGTCATCTTGATCTCGGAGGCTGAAATCGCCTGGGCATGCAGCTGATTTTGCAACTCCGCCGGCACGGCCTCATTTTTCACGGCAAACGAGTCGGCACAACCTGTGAGAACTGTCATTGCAGCGACCGTCAGTGCCATCCTCGGGATGGAGGTGAAAAGCAATGAATTCATATTAGGCAAGTCTTTCAGCGTGTATGGCTGGTGTCAACCAGCTGCGCTCACAAGAGTTGCGTTCAACGCTCCAACCAGAGAGCACTGCGCCGAAAATCCACGGTCAGGCGCGTGCCCTGCCAGAAGCGTGAACCGATGCGCTTGGGCCCTGGCATGACATACAGGGTGGCCCCAGGGTAGGTTTCTCCGCACAGCGTCGTCGCAGGCACTTGGATTGTGCGCGCTCCCACTTGGTCCGCCCGGACACTGCCGCCCACACCGCTCAGGATCAAACCTTCGCCCATGCTCATGCCATCGTGCGCATGGCCCAGACGGGCGGCGGTGCTTTGATCGATCACGATGCCCCAGGTCGAGCCCGAATCCACCACCGCATCCCAGGAGACTCGGCCAGAGCTGACACGAATGACGGGCATGCCGTTCACCCAGCGCAGCGGGGTACGAGTCGCCATGCTGCGGGTGGGCTGGAAAGGCCGTGAAAATCCCAGCTCCACGCTGTTGCGTTGATAATCAAGAGTCATGAAGCTGCAATGCCTGCGCAGGTGATCCATGCCCAGAATAGCGCTGCCGATACCGCCGGGCCTGAAGCCGGAAATACCACGCACCAGACAAGGCACGTCCGTGGTGTGCCATAGGCCGAGGTCCATCGTGCTCATCACCGCCTGGCTGGCCCCGGCAGTGCCATGCACGCCTCGGATCTGGAGCCTGCGGCCGCCGGAGGGCAGGAGACCACAGCCGGTGGCCACGTCAGGCTCAAAAACACTCAGCGTGGCGCCAGTGTCCAGCAGCAGAGGGATGGGGGGCAGGCCGTTGATGCTGGCCATGACATGCGGCGTCCCTGCACGCAGCTGCATCGGCACCGCCACGTCCGCTACGGGCCCCTGCGGCATCACCGGCGGGTACGGCAGCATGCAGGACGGCAGCAAACACACGATCCAGAGAACGGGCAACGTTTTCATGCAGCGGGGCGGGATGTTCGCGCCAATCCATGCGCACAGATCCCTCCGTTCTGTAAAATGAGACGATGATTCGTTCAAATCGCACACAAATTCTTGTGCCGTGCGTCGTACTGTCGGAGACTTTCGTTTTTTCAGTTCCTTCCATTCTCTCCTGATCTGAATGACCGCCTATCTGATCCGCCGCCTTCTGCTCATCCCGCCGACGCTCATCGGCATGACGCTGGTGGTGTTCCTCATCATCCGCTTCACGCCCGGCGGTCCCATGGAGCAGGCGCTGCTGGAGGCGCGCATGAAGACCGAAGGCCAGCGCGGCGGTGCCGGTCGTCAGCAGTCCAGCGGCCTGACGCCCGCCCAGCTGCTGAAACTCCAGGAGCAGTACGGCCACGACAAGCCTTTCCTCATCGCCTACGCCGCATGGCTGGGTGCCTGGCCCAAGGAAACGAACCGCTCCCGCGCAGACTTTGCGGAAGGCAAGACGGAGACCGAGGTGAAAATCCCCGGCACCGCCAGCGTGGCGAAGGTGAAACGCAGCAGTGACAACAGCGCGGAAATCCTGCCTGACAAAGACCTGGATCTCTCCTCCTGGCGTGCGCGCATCATCACCCCGGAACAGCAGAAGGTGGAATGGGAGAAGGCCAATCCCGGCCAGAAGCTGGACAAGCCGCAGCCCTACGTGGCGCTGATCTACCAGCCTAAGTTTGCCGGCGTGCTGGAGGGCAACCTGGGCGACTCCACCCGCTACAGCGAGCCGGTCTGGACCATGATGAAGCGCCGCTTTCCCATCTCCCTCTTCTACGGCATCGTCTCCATCCTGCTGACCTACCTGGTGTGCATTCCGCTGGGTGTGTTGAAGGCCATCAAGCACCGCACGCCCACGGACACCGCCACTTCAGTGCTGATCTTCTTTGGCTATGCCATCCCGGAGTTTGTACTGGGCGTGTTTCTGATGGTGATCTTTGCCGCGCGCCTGCGCTGGTTTCCGCTGGAGGGCTTTGTGAGCTCCAATTTTTCGGAGCTGGGGTTCTTCGGCAAAGTTTATGACCTCTTCCACCACGCCTTTCTGCCGCTGTGCTGCTACATGGTGGGCAGCTTTGCCGGCCTGACGATGCTGGTGAAAAACAACCTGCTGGACCAGCTGGCCAGCGACTATGTGCGCACCGCCGTGGCCAAGGGCGTGGAGTACAAGCGTGCCGTGATCGGCCATGCGCTGCGCAACTCCTTCATCCCCGTGGGTGCCACGATGGGCCAGGCACTCACGGTGCTGGTGGCGGGCAGCTTCCTGGTGGAGCGCATCTTTGACATCGACGGCTTCGGCCTCATGGGCTTCAACGCCCTGCTGGAGAAAGATTACCCCATCGTCATGGCCACCGTCACGGTCAGCGGGCTGCTGCTCATGCTGGGCAACGTGCTCTCCGACATGATCACCGCGCGGCTGGACCCCCGCATTCGTTTTGAGTGATGAACCGCAAACTCTCCATCGCTGCCATCATCGTCGGTGCGCTCGCCATTCTCGGCGAGCTGTGCGGGCTGCTGCTTCCCACCGTTTCCTGGTTCTTTGGCGTCGGCCCAAAGTTTGGCTGGGCCAGTTCTGTGCTGCTCATCGCAGGAGGCATTCTCGGCCTGCGGTTTTTACCGCGTGAGATCCGCTGGACGCCGGTGACGTTGCAGCGCTTCCGCCGTTTCCGCAGCATCGGCCGCGGCTGGTGGTCCTTCCGCATTCTGCTGGTGCTCATCGCGCTGGCGCTGCTGGATCAGGCGCTGGTGGGCAGGCGCGCGCTGATGGTGCGCTGCGATGGCAAAACGTATTTCCCCGCCTTTGTGCAAAAGCGCTATCAGTCGCAGGACTTTGGCATGAGCGGAGAGCAGGAGGCCAACTACCGCGAGCTGAAGGAACGCCTCGCAAAGGAGAAGCGTGGCTTTGTGCTGATGCCGCTGGTGCCGTGGGATCCCGTGCTGGACACCGACTCGCTGCAGTCCATCGCCCTGGAGCAGCGGGATGGGAAATGGTACAAACCCGGCGATGCCGAGCCCTACTCCGGACGCGCCCAAACATTCTACACCGACACGCCGGCGCAGAAGCACATGGACAGCCGTTTCCGCCACGGCGTGCCGGATGGTGAATCCCTCGGCTACACACGCACTGGCGCGCTGGCCGTCTCCGCCTTCCACAAGGCGGGAGCCAAGGAACGCGAAAGGTGGACCGGTGAGATGCCGCAGGAGGAGTTTGAGAAAGCAGCGACCACGTCCTACCAGATGATCGTTTATCCGGCCATTCCGCCGCTGTGGAAGGCGGGACACTACCTGGGTACGGACAGCCGCGGCTGGGACGTGCTGGCGCAGATCTACGGCGGCTGGCAGCTGAACCTGAAGGCGATCCTGCTCTACATTCTCTTCACCTATGGAGTGGGTACCCTCATCGGCCTGCTCATGGGCTATCTGGGCGGGGTGTTCGACATCGCCATGCAGCGCTGCATTGAGATCCTGGATGAGCTGCCCTTCCTCTACATCGTGATGATCCTCATCAGCATCATCGGCGTGGCGAACATGAACCTGCTGGTGCTGCTGGGGGTGATCTGCTTTTTCTCCTGGACGAGCCTGACCTATTCCCTGCGCGCCCTGGCCTACAAGGAAAAAGAACGCGACTACGTCTCCGCCGCGCGCCTGCAAGGGGCGAGCACCTGGCGCATCCTCACGCGCTACCTGCTGCCCAACATGCTGGCCACCATCGTGACGAAGATCCCCTTCAGCGTGGCCGCCATCATCTCCTCCCTCACCGCGCTGGCCTTCCTGGGCTTTGGCCTGCCTGAGACTTATCCGCAATGGGGCTGGCTGTTTGACGACGGCACCAGCCATCTCTCCGCCGTGTGGATCTCGCTCTCGATGTTCACCGCCATGGTCTTCATCCTCCTGCTCGTCACCTTTGTAGGCGAGGCGCTGCGCGAGGCTTTTGACCCGAAGAAGTTCACCACCTATCAATGATGCCTGCCGCACCACGTTCTCTGCTGGCCCTCTCCGCCGCGCTGCTGCTCGGCGGCGCGCTGCATGCCGCAGACTTCCCGCCCTATGACGGCACCAAGGAGCGCGAGGCCTTCTGGAGCTTTTACAACAAGAAGGTGCTCGCCGATCTCCAAGGCCAGGAGAAGGACCTGCCAGGCCTGATTGCCAAGGAAACCGACACCGCCAAAAAGGCCGAACTGGAGACCCAGCTGGCCAGCGTGCGCGAGCGCCTGAAAAAACCGGAGTACTTCACCTTTGCCAAGCCGGAGGACGTGCCGGCAGATCTGAAATGGGAGAACGGCATGGACGAGCCGGAGATCGGCGACTCGCATGCCAAAAAAGGTGGCACCATGCGCCTGTACATCCTCTCCTTTCCGCCCACGCTGCGCGTGCTGGGAGAGAACAGCAACAGCTCCTTCCGCGGCTATCAGTACGACGATGTGGAGATGGGGCTGATCAGCCTGCACCCGGAGACCGGTCGCGTGATCCCCGCCATCGCCAAGGAATGGGCTGTGGCACCGGACAACCGGACGGTGTACTTCCGGATCGACCCGGACGCGACCTTCTCCGACGGCACGCCGATCGAGGCGGACGACTTCTTCAACCAGTTCTACATGCAGCTGAGCGAGTACCCGAAGAATCCCTTCGGCAACCAATGGTACTCGGAGAACTACGCCAACATCACCCGCTACGATGCTCGCACGCTTTCCATCTCGCTCACGGAGCCCAAGCCGCTGGCGGCCTACTACGTGAACACTTCGCCGATGTCCCGGCGGTTCTACTCGGAGTTTGGGCCGGACTTTGAGCAGCGCTACCAGTGGCGCTGCCGGCCCACCTCGGGACCCTATGTCATCCGCGAGGAGGACATTCATTTCGGCAGAGACATCACCCTGACCCGCGTGAAAGACTGGTGGGCGCGGGACAAAAAATTCTCGCGTTACCGGTTCAATATCGATCACATCGTGTACCGCGTGGTGAGGCTGCAGGAGAAGGTGATGGAGCTCTTCCGGCAGGGCGAGATCGACGTGGAGGAGCTCATGATGGGCATCCCGGAATACTGGTATGAGCGGATGGAGATCCCCGAGGTGCACAAGGGCTACATCCAGAAGACGAAATTTTACAATGTCTGGCCGGGCTCCCACGCAGGGCTGTGGCTGAACTGCGCCATGCCGCCGCTGAACAACAAGGATGTGCGTCTGGGCCTGAGCTACGCCACGAACTACCAGAAGGTCATCGACTTTGACCTGCGCGGCGACTTCCAGCGCCTGACCTGCTTCAGCAAAGGATTCCCGCTCATCGGCGACCCGCCCATCACCGCCCGCCCCTTTGATGTGGAAAAGGCACGCGAGCATTTCGCCAAGGCCGGATACACCAAGCTGGGCAACGACGGCGTGCTGATGAACGACAAGGGGGAGCGCCTTTCGCTGACCATCCTGCACCGCAAGGTGGAGATCGTTCAGCGTGTGATGCAGCGCCTGAAGGAAGAGGCGCTGAAGGCTGGCGTGGAGTACAAGCTGGAAGGCCTGGAAAGCACGGCCTACTTCCAGAAAGCCACGCAGAAAAAGCATCAAATAGCCTCTGTGGCCTTCAGCGTGACTCCGCCGATCCCCGACCATTACCAGGCCTGGCACTCGAAGGACGCGCTGATGGAGGATGGCAAGACGCCCAAGCCCAACACCAACAACCTCTCCTGCTTTGCCGATCCGCGCATGGACAAGTTCTGCGAGGATGAACGCCACGCGACGACGATCGAGGAGATCCGCAAGGCTTCCTGGGGCGCGGACCAGATCATCTACGACGAAGCGCCCTGGATCCCGGCCTACGAGCAGAACTACTACCGCTGCGCCTACTGGCGCTGGGTGAAGTGGCCGGAGAAGACCTTCAACGTGGCCGTGAGCGAGCTGCCGATGTCCAACCACGTGCACTGGATCGACGAAGATGTGAAACGCGAAACCGAGGCCGCCATGCGCAGCGGCAAGTCCTTCCCGGAAACCGACCTGGTCTTTGACCAAAACCTCAAAGCAGGAGGAGCGAAGTGATGCCGGCCCCGATCCTAGACGTACGCAATCTGCGCGTCGGCTTCCAGACCGACAACGGCCTGCTCACCGCCGTGGATGACGTCAGCTTCAGCCTGGAAGCTGGCAAGACGCTTGGCCTTGTGGGCGAAAGCGGCTGTGGCAAAAGCGTGACCTCCATGAGCCTGATGCGCCTGCTGCCCCAACCGGCGGGGCGCATCCTGAATGGTCAGGTGCTGCTGGAGGGGAGGGACCTGGCCACGCTGCCGATCGAGGATATGCGCAAGATCCGTGGCAACGACATCGCCATGATCTTCCAGGAGCCAATGACCGCGCTGAACCCCGTGGAGCGTGTGGGCAAACAAATCATCGAGGCGATCCAGCTGCACGAGCCCACCACGCCGGACAAGGCGTTGAAACGCGCCGTGGAGCTGATGGAGTGGGTGGGCATCCCCGCGCCGGAGCAGCGCGTGAACGAATACCCGCACCAGCTCAGCGGTGGCATGCGCCAGCGTGTGATGATCGCCATGGCCCTCTCCTGCCACCCGAAGGTGCTCATCGCCGACGAGCCCACCACAGCGCTGGATGTGACCGTGCAGGCTCAGATTCTGGACCTCCTCAAACGCTTGCAGAAGGAAACAGGCATGGCGGTCATCCTTATCACCCACGACCTCGGCGTGATCGCCGAGACCTGCGACGATGTGGCCGTGATGTACGCCGGACGCATCGTGGAGCGCGGAGCGGTGCAGGACATCTTTGCGCGTCCGCTGCACCCCTACACGCAGGGCCTCATCCGCTGCCTGCCCAAGCTGGATCACCCGCCGAAAACCGCGCTGCCGGTGATCCCTGGCATGGTGCCCAGCCTGAGCGAGATGCCCGTTGGCTGCCGCTTTGCCTCGCGCTGCCCCAACAAGCACAGCAGCGACGTCACCTCCGCCCGCCAGCCCTGGAAGGAATGCGGCGGCGGCCACGGCGTGGAAGCCTGCGCCTGCTTTGCCTCCCAACTCTCTGCGTCATGAGCCTTCTCTCCGTACAAAACCTCAAGATGCACTTCCCGGTGCGCGGTGGCGTGTTTTACACGACGAAGGCAACATGCAAGGCCGTGGATGGCGTGAGCTTCGAGCTGAATCCGGGCGAGACACTTGGCCTTGTGGGCGAAAGCGGCTGCGGCAAGAGCACTGTGGCGCGCTCTGTGGTGCGCCTGCTGAAGCCGACCTCCGGCGGCGTGAATTTCAATGGCACGGACATCTCCACACTCTCGCAGAACGCATTGCGTTCTGTGCGCCGCGAGATGCAGATGGTCTTCCAGGACCCTGCGGAGTCTCTTAATCCACGCCACACGATCGGCCAGATTTTGGAGGAGCCTTTCGTGATTCAAAAGATGGGCACCCGCGCGGAGCGCGGCGAGTGGGTTGCTGAGCTGCTCCAGCGTGTGGGCCTGCCGGCAGATGCGGCGCATCGCTACCCCTTCGAATTCAGCGGCGGCCAGCGTCAGCGCATTGGCATCGCCCGCGCACTGGCTTTGAAGCCCAAGCTCATTGTCTGTGACGAACCCGTCTCCGCGCTGGATGTCTCGGTGCAGGCGCAGGTGCTCAACCTGCTGCTGGAGCTGCAGCGCGACTTTGGCCTGGCCTACCTCTTCATCGCCCACGATCTGAGCATCGTGAAGCACATGAGCGACCGCGTGGCAGTGATGTATCTGGGCAAGATCGTGGAGCTGGCTCCTGCCGCTGAGCTTTATCAGAACCCACGCCATGCCTACACCAAGGCGCTGCTGGATGCCATCCCGGTGGCGGATCCCGCGCAGCGCCGCACGCGCCAGCTCCTGCGCGGCGACGTGCCCTCTCCGATCAATCCGCCCGCCGGCTGTGCCTTTGGCCACCGCATGAAGCACCCGAACTGGCAGCAGAGCGTGAGCATGGACCTCACGCTCAAGGAGATCGCGCCGGGACATTTTGTGCAGCCTTGCCCGTGCTGCACGTGATGGGACTTGCCATGTGCTATGTGCTCTGGAGCATAGGCGGCTTCTTATGACGATTGACGATGTCTGAACAGACATTCCATGTCCATGCTGTCACACTCGGCCTAGGCGATGACCTGGAGCTGCTGGAGTGCCATGGCTTTCCCGAGGTGTCGAGCCTGGGAGACAGGCCCGGACGTGCCGCCGTGGGATTGCGCACCAAGATCGCCACGCTGCTGGCAGATGCCGAAGCGGTGCCTGCGGCCTCGCTGCACCGCCGCATGACGGGCAAAGACGCACGGGTGGAGCAGCTCACGCTCAGGCTTGAGCCGGCCAAAAAGCGCGCCGACTGGAAAGAGCCGGTGGAGCTGCGCTTTGACTACATCTCGTGGACCGAAGCGGAGGATCTGCACCTGGCCTTTGTGCCTGTGCTGGGCGTGCAGGTCATGGCCGCCAAGCCGGAGCAGATCCCTGCGCGTGTGGAAGCGCATGTGCGGCTGACGCTGGTGGACCGGGTGAAGAAGGTCACCCTGCAGAGGCTGGTGGTCTCGCAGTGTGTGAAAACCCTGCATGTGGATGCCCTGAGCGTCACGGCGGCCATCCCCACTCCACGACAGCTGGAGATGGAAAAAGAAGGCGAGAAGCAGACCAAGTCGATGCTCAAAGAGGTGGCGCTGAAGTTCACACGGCACCACACCGCGCCCGGGTTTGAACTGGAGGCCACGCTGCACCTGCTGCGCGAGTCCCTGGATGCGCGGCAGCCGGCCAGCGTGCTGCTGATCGGTCCTGCCGGTGTGGGAAAAACGGCTGCGGTGAGGGAGCTGGCACGCACCAGCGAGAGAAATGTGTGGAGCACCAGCGGGGCCCAGCTCATCGCGGGCCAGTCTGGCTTTGGGCAGTGGCAGGAGCGCTGCCGGGAGCTGTGCCGTGAAGCTGCAGCCACCAAGGCCGTGCTGCACCTTGGCAGTCTTCTGGAACTGATGGAAGTGGGGCAGCACAGCGCCAATGCGCAGAGCATCGCCAGCTTTCTGCGGCCGTGGATCGCGCGCGGTGAGCTGCTGGCCGTCGCCGAATGCACACCGGAGCAGCTGGCGGTGATCGAGCGGCGGGATCCGCACCTCGCAGGCGCCTTCATTCACGTCCGTGTGTCCGAACCTGCACCGGAGGTGACGCGCAGGATTTTGGGAAGCGTCTTCCACCATCTGGCACGAAAGGACAGCGACCACGCGCAGTCCGCAGCCGCGCTGGACTGGCTGCACCGCCTGCACCGGCGCTACGCCACCTATTCCGCCAATCCGGGGCGTCCCATCCGCTTTCTGACCACGCTGGTCACAGAGCAGCCCTCAGACCAGAAAACGCGGCTGACGCCGGAGCAGGTGACCGCCGCCTTCATGCGGGAGACGGGTCTGCCGGAGGTGCTGCTCAGGGATGAGCTGCCCCTGGACCTGGACACCACACGCACATGGTTCACGCAGCGCGTCATCGGGCAGCCAGAGGCGGTGGAGGCGGTGCTGGATCTGCTGGCCACGATCAAGGCGCGGCTGAACCGCCCCAGACAGCCGCTGGGCTCCTTCCTGTTTGTGGGCCCCACCGGCACCGGCAAGACGGAGCTGGCGAAGTCGCTGGCGGAGTTCCTGTTTGGCAGCGCCAGCCGCCTGGCGCGGTTTGACCTCAGCGAATTCAGCGATGCGGTCTCGGTGCAGCGCCTGATCGGCGGCATGGGCCAGACAGAAGGCCTGCTGACCGCGCGCATTCGCGAGCAGCCTTTCAGCGTGCTGCTGCTGGATGAATTTGAGAAGGCGGACCCGGCGTTCTTTGACCTGCTGCTGCAGATGCTTGGAGACGGGCGTCTCACGGACGCCGCAGGCCGCACGGCGGACTTTTGCAACACGGTCATCATCATGACCTCCAATCTGGGCGCGCGTGAGTTTCAGCGTGGCTCCATGGGCTTTGCCTCCGATGGGCAGGGTGATGATGGCGGCGCTCACTTCGACGAAGCTGCACGGCAGTTTCTGCGACCGGAGATTTACAACCGCCTCGGAGGCATCCTGCGCTTCCGCGCGCTGAGCCGGGACCTCATGCTGCGTGTCACGCGCCGGCATCTGGACCTCCTGCGGCAGCGCGATGGCATACGCCTGCGCGATGTCGATCTGCGTCTGGGCCCCGGTGTGGAGGAGCATCTGGCGGCCCTGGGGCATGACCCCAAATACGGCGCCAGGCCGCTGAAGCGTGTGCTGGAGCGCACGCTGATGGTGCCGCTGGCGGAGGTGCTGAACGAAGTGCGCCACCGCCAGCCGCTGGTGGCCACCGTCAATCTGAACAGGGGCCGGCTGGTCATCGAGGTCCGGCAGCGTCAGGCAGCCGAAGATGCCGCAGCCACCCGGCGTGCAGTGGAGCTGGCGGATGACGTGCTGGCTGCCCGCCGGCGTCTGTCCAAACTGGCGCGCAGCAGCACGGTGTCGGCGCTGGAGAATGAAGTGCCGCTGCTGGCCCTGCTCGAACGTCGCGGAGCCAAACGCGGCTGGCTCAGCCCGGAGGAGCAGACACGCCTCGTACGGCTGGGGCATCTGCGTCGCGCGCTCGCAGAGCTGGAGACGCTGGTGCAGCGCATGGACGCCCTGGAAACCGAGACGCTTGGCACTTTTCACCTGGCGGGTGGTTTTGACGCCACCACGCTGCAGCAGAGCCAGTCTGAAATCCAGCACGACAGGCTGCGGCTGCAGCGGGATTTTTTCCGCTTCAGCTTCCCTCAGCCGGACGAGATCGTGGTCGCCATCTACAGCGAGCACCGCGACTGGATGCAGCAGCTCATCAGCATCTATCTGGATCATGCCACCGCGCTGGGTGGCAGGCTGGCAGGGTTTGAGTTTGTGCTGCCTCCTGCCGGACGTGATGCGCCGGATGCCCAGACCCGGCGCGAGCCGGCGAAAAAAACTGAAGAACCGATGGCAAAGCCGCCCGGCGGTTGGGTAGGAGCGATCATGCACCTGCGCGGGGATCTGTTTCACCCGCGCTTCAAGCAGGAGACAGGTCTGCACGAGCTCGTGAGCAAAGGAGTGCGGCGGCTCTGCCTTGTCGAGGCCGCTGCCACCAGCCTCTCCGACTACGTGACGCCGACAGGGATTCACCGCGCCGGGTTCATCACAGACAAAGGCGTCAAACCGCAGCGCCTTTTCAATGTGGATGAGCAGAAGATCACCGACAGCATGATGGGTGAGTCGGCCTGGCCACGGCCTGAGCCGGAAGCGGCCATGCGCCGCCTCATCGAAGCACGCCTGACGCAAGCCGTGGAGGACATGGCATGACCATCACACTGCCCATTTATGTGGAGGAGCACCCGCGCGGCAGCGGCGAGGCCCCTTTGTTTGTGGTACGCCCGCTGCAGCAAGATGAGCCGGTGAGGAAATCCGAAAAACTGCAGCGCGCGCTGACGCAGCTGCAGACGGACCTGCATGCCAGGCTGCTGGAGATGTCCCGTGAAACCCGCCACGACGAACTGGCTCGCTGGTGCCTGCTGCCGGAGTATGAGAGCACTACGCTGGACCTGCGAATCGAGCTGAAAAGCGGCTCCCACCACCGGCGCTTTTTCATGGTGGGGTATGAGGGGCTGGGCCGCAGGCTGTGGTTCACCCCCAAGCTGCCGGGGCTGCACTTTGAAGTGCTCAAGGACCAGCGCCTGAACGAACGCGCCGCCGAAGTGCTGACGCATCATTTTCGTGAGCTGGAAAAGAACGGCGACGCCGTGGATCTGGATGACCATGCGCTGCCCACCCCGGGCAAAGCGCGCCTGACCCTGATCGAGGTGAAGGTGAAGCCTGTGCTGAATGCGCTGAAGAAAAAGACGTCTGAACGGAGCTCCATCTTTGGCGGCGATGATGCCAGGCTGGATGGCGAAGCCGAACTGCGCAAAACAGGCCGCCTGCTGAACACGCTCTATCCGGATGATCTGCCGAGGGCGGTCGGGCGCGATGCGGTGGTGGCCGATCTGGCGCGCTGGCTGCGCCTGCCGGACAAACGCGCGATCCTGCTGGTGGGTCCGCGCCAGGTGGGCAAGACAGCCGTGGTGCAGGAGTTTGTCTGGCGCATGATGGCGGACAAAGAGTGGACACGCCGGCGCAATGTCTGGCGGGTATCTCCCATGCGCCTGATCAGCGGCATGAGCCACGTGGGCCAGTGGCAGAAGCGTGTGCAGGCCATCTGCGACCATGTGGAGCGCAGCGACGCCGTGCTTTGTCTTGAGGACCTGCCCAGCCTCTTCACCGCCGGCAAAAGCGCAAACAGCGACATGAACGTGGCGCAGCTTCTCAAGCTGCGGCTGGAAAAGCGCTCCATGCGCGTGCTGGCTGAGATCACGCCGGAATCCTGGCGCGTGCTGCAGGAGCGGGACCGCGCCCTGGCCGACCTGTTTCATGTGCTGCCTGTGCCGGAACCGGCAGAGGCGGACACGCTGCGCATTCTGGTGAGCGTGGCGCGCGAGCTGGAGCGCGAGCATGACTGCTCCTTTGCGCTGGATGTGGTGCCGACGAGCTATGAACTGCACCGCCGCTTTGCCGGAGACGCGGCTTTTCCGGGCAAGGCCGCGAGCTTCATGCACAGGCTGGCGGTGAAGCACGCCGGCAAGCCCTGCGACCGCAGTGCGGTGCTGGAGGAATTCCGCGAACGCAGCGGCCTGCAGCTTTCCATGCTCGACAACAGCCAGGCGCTGGACCGCGACAGCATTGTGCAGGCGCTGCAAAAGCAGGTGTCCGGACAGGACCCGGTGCTGCATGCGTTTGCCGATGTGCTGCTGCAGCTGAAAGCGCGGCTGAATGACCCGCGGCGACCGCTGGCGGCTTTTCTCCTGCTGGGCCCCACCGGCGTGGGCAAGACCCAATGCGCGAAAGCCTTGGCGCAGCATCTGTTTGGCCATGAGGACCGGCTGCTGCGCTTTGACATGAACGAAATGGTGGACGCCAGCGCGGTGCTGCGTCTCACGGGCACTCCCGCCAAGCCGGACGGCCTGCTGACAGGCGCGATACGCCGCCAGCCCTTTTCTGTCGTGCTGCTGGATGAGATTGAAAAAGCGGCACCGGAGGTCTTCGACATGCTGCTCGGCGTCCTGGACGAAGGCCGGCTGAGCGATGCGCTGGGCCGCGTGGCGGACTTCACGAGCAGCGTGATCCTGCTCACTTCAAACCTTGGTGTAAAGGAGGCGGGCTCACGCATCGGCTTCAGCGGCGACGCCCAGGAGACGGAGCTGGAGGCATCCTACATCAAGGCCGCAGAGCGGTTCTTCAGGCCGGAATTCTTCAACCGCCTGGACCGTGTGCTGCCTTTCCGCGAGCTGACGCGCGAGCATCTCTCCGCCATCACCAGCCGCCTGCTTGCCGAGGTGCTTAAGCGCGACGGCCTGCGCCAGCGGCAGTGTTTGTTCAGCTTCACAAGCGCAGCCGCAGAGAGGCTGGCGGAGCTGGGGCACCACCCGCAGCTGGGCGCGCGTGCTTTGAAGCGCGTCATCGAGCGCGAGGTCGCGCAGCCGCTGGCGGCAGAGCTGGCGGCGCGCATGCCCGGCATGCCGCTGCGCATGGAGCTGCGCTGTGCAGGCGGCCGGTTCTCCCTGCACACGCAGACACTGCAGCCGGTGCCGCGCCAGGTGTACTGGCCCGAGCGTCTGTCCCGCGAGGATGTGGACAAAAACACCGTGCTGGATGCCGCCCATGACGCTCTGGACCGTCTGAGCGACCAGATCGAGCTGCATGCGCCCAAGGGCACGGTGGAACTCAGCGCCCTCACCGCCGCGCAGGAACGCTATTACCACTGCCGCGAGCAGGTGAAGAAAGTGGAGCGCCTGCTCAGCGCCGCAGAGGCTTCCATGAATGCCAAACCCTCCAGGCAGAGCCGCGCGATGTCCGTCTCACGGGCAAGGCCGGTCAAGATTCTGGTGCGCCAGTATTTCAGCGGCAACCCGCGCTTTGACCGCGAGAGAGACGCGGAGCTGCATGAGAGCCAGCTCGCAGAAATCGAGGCCGGAGAGCATGACATCATCGAGACGCCGCTATTTGCAGCATTGCGCGAGCTTTCGCTGCTGGAGCTGATGGCCTCAGAGCCCTATCAGGATGAAGCCGTGTCCTGGGTGATTCGCGGGCAGGGCGTGCAGTCGCTGCTCATGGCGCTGGAGTTTCGGAAACAGGTGCAGACGCTGCTGAGCAGCCACTGGGGCACAGCCGTGAAGCTGCTGCCCGACAGCAGCGAATCGCACGAACCTTTTCAAATCGGCCTTGAAGCCGCCGGGCTCAACGTCGCACACCTGCTGCAGCCGCTCACCGGAACCTGGCTGCTGAATGACGCTGAAGGCACGCTGCACATCCTGACGGTGGGCATGGAGCCAAATGCACCGGAGGAGGCAGCGGCGCAGGAGGTGCCGCTGGTGATGACCCTGATGCGCGACCGCCGCCTGCTCTGCCACCGCACCGGCCTGCTGCTGGCGGAGGATGCCGATGCAGAGGCCTTCCGTGCGTTTCATCTGCCCGCACTGCCGCTGCCTGCGGAGCTGCTGGGACTGCTGCAACCCCAAACCTGAACCCCCGCCCATGGCCACACATGTTTATCCTGTCCTGCTCTGGCGTGATGCCGGCGGCGGAGTCACGGGCGTGCTTGTCGGGGATTACCGCAGCGCCACCGCCTATGCCGGCACTCCGCAGGAAGTGCTGCGACAGCTGGGTGATGCCCTGGACTGGCGTGCGGAGCATGAGTCATGGAGCATCGGCCCGGAGCTGGTGGAGCCACAGCTGCGGGAGGTGAAGGTGGATGTGCGGGCGCAATACAAGGACGAGACGGAGCATCGCCTGATCCCGAGCCCTGAGACCATCACTCTGCGCGTGCCATGCGTGACAGGAAAGGCGGAGAACGGCCTGGCAGTATGCGAGGTGCCGGTGCTGGACCTGCGCTTTCATTTTCATAATGAGGCGCAGCTCAAGGACCTGGTGCGGCACTACGTGAAAGACCACCTCACCGGCACAACACCCGCGGCGCTGACCCTGAAACTGCCGCCGCGCGGAGTGTGGCTGGACAAGGTGAGCGTGCGCGACCTGCAAAGCTCCGCCCGCCAGACACCCATGCGCGAACGCGAGGACATGAAGGTGCTTTTCACCGTGGCGGATGCGCTGCTGCATGAGCGCGGCCACCAGTCTGCGGCCTATGGCCGGGAGGGGCTGGTGATGGCACTGATGAACAAGCTGCAGCACGAGCGCGCCCATGTGCTGCTCGTGGGCGAACCCGGCTGCGGCAAGAGCACCATCCTGCACGATGCAGCACGGCGCATGGCGCGGCTGAGCACGGATGAAGAAGACGACAAATCCATGCGCACCTGGCGCTGCTGGCGCGGAAGCGGCGCACGCATGATCGCGGGCATGAAGTATCTCGGCCAGTGGGAGGAACGCTGCGAAGATTTCATCCGGCGGCTGAGCGAGATCGAAGGCATTTTCTGCGTGGAGAATCTGCTGGAGCTGCTGCGTGTGGGTGGCGCCGAGGCCAATGACAGCGTGGGCGCATTCCTTCTGCCATATCTGCAGCGCCGTGAGCTGCACATGGTGGCCGAGGCCACGCCGGCGGAGGTGGATGCCTGCCGCCGCCTCATGCCAGGTTTGCTGGACGTGTTTCAGATCGTTCATGTACCGCCCTTTGACGACGGCGGGGCCCGCTCGGTGCTGGAGCGCGTGGCGCATGCCTGCGCAAGCTCCGGAAGGCTGGAATTTGAAGCGGGCTGCGTGGGCCTGGTGCACCGCCTCTTCCGGCGCTTCCAGCCCTATGCAGCATTTCCAGGCCCCGCTGCGGCATTCATTCGCAAACTGGCCGAACAGGCGGCACGCCAGCCCTTGGAAGAGCGCAGTGTTTCGGCAGACGATGTGATGGCGCTCTTCATCCAGCAAACCGGCCTGCCGGAGCTGCTGCTGCGCGATGAAGTGCCGCTGCCTCTGGAAGACGTGCAGGCGGCTCTGGCGCGGCAGATCATCGGCCAGTCCGCTGCAGTGGACGCTGCGGCGCGTGTCATCACCAGCATCAAGGCGGGCATGACAGATCCTGCGCGACCTCAGGGCGTGCTGCTTTTCTGCGGTCCCACCGGAGTGGGCAAGACGGCGCTCGCGCGGGCGATGGCGGAGTTTTGCTTTGGCGCAGGTGCGGAAAAGGAGCGGCTGGTCCGTCTGGACATGAGCGAGTACAGCGGCTGGGGCGCCGCCAACCGCCTGCTGCACTCCCCGGAGGGAGATGCTGCCTCATGGATTCAGAAACTGCGCCGCCAGCCCTTCAGCGTGCTGCTTTTTGATGAAGTGGAAAAGGCCGCCGCAGAAGCCTATGACGTGCTGCTGGGCCTGCTGGATGAGGGCCGCCTCACAGATCGCTTTGGCCGGGTGACGGACTTTCGCAGCGCGATCATCGTGATGACCTCCAACCTTGGCGCCAGCTCCAAAGGAGCCATGGGTTTTGGCTCCGAAAATGCCACACCTGGCTTTGAAAGCGCCGTGAAGAAATTTTTCCGGCCCGAGTTTTTCAACCGCCTGGATGCCGTGGTGACCTTTGACCCGCTGGCGAAAGAGCATGTGCGGGAGATTGCACTGAAGGAGCTGCAGGAACTTTCCACCCGTGAGGGCCTCTCTGCCGCAGGACTGCAGCTGGCGTGGAGCGACGCGCTGCTGGCCAGGCTTGTGCAAGACGGTTACGACCACCGCTTCGGCGCGCGCCCGCTGCAGCGGGCACTGGAAAGAATGGTGGTGACGCCACTGGCCAAGTGGCGTCTCGAACATCCGCAGCGTCAAAGCGGCACCATCACGGTGACGCTGAGCGAAGACGGCTCAACGCAGCTCCAGTGGTCCTGATGCTGATCAGTGCGCCGTGGCCTTCTCGGCACCGAGGCCGGTGTGGGCGCGGACGGTGAGTTCGGCATACTTGGCCTCAGCCTCGAGATCGCGCGGAGTGAGGATGGTGCCGAGCCAGGCGGCGAGGAAGCCGACGGGGATGCTGACGATGCCGGGGTTTTCCAGCGGGAAGATGGCGCCAGCCTTGCCGAAGATGCCGTTCGGGCTCAGCAGGATGAGGAGGATGGAGGAGAGCAGGCCGACACTGAGACCGGCCACGGCTCCAGCGGTGTTGAAGCGCTTCCAGAACACGCTGAAGATGATGACGGGCAGGTTGGCGCTGGCGGCCACTGCGAAGGCGAGACCGACGAGGAAAGCGGTGTTCACGCTGGGGCCCAGAAAGATGGCGATGCTGATGCTGACGGCACCCACGCAGAAGGCGGTGATGCGTGCCACTTTCACTTCCGCGCCCGGGCGGTTCTCCTTGCCGTGATGGATCACGTTGGAGTAGAAGTCATGCGCAAAGCTGGCGCTGGCGCTCATGGTCAGACCGGCGACAACGGCAAGGATGGTGGCAAAGGCCACGGCGCTGATGAAGGCGAAAAACAGCTCGCCACCGAGGAACTTGGCCAGGATGGGGGCGACCATGTTGGTGTCCGGTTTGCCGGCGATGGTGATGAGCTCCTTCTTGAGGATGGTGGCGGCGCCAAAGCCGAAGAAGGTCGTCATGATGTAGAAGAGGCCGATGATGGCCATGGCCCACACCACGCTGGAGCGTGCGGTCTTGGCGTCCGGCACGGTGTAAAAGCGCACCAGGATGTGCGGCAGGCCTGCGGTACCCAGCACGAGGCCGAGGCAGAGGGAGATGAGGTCCAGCGGGCCCCATGGGCCGGCCTTGGCCACGCCGTATTTCAGACCGGGCTCCATCAGATTTTTCGGGGTGTCACTGCCGCCGTAGTCGGCATGAGAGACGGCCTCAAAGAACTTGGCGAAGCTGAAGCTGTGATGCTTGAGCACGAGGTAGCTCAGCAGCATGGCGCCTGCAATGAGCAGCAGGGCCTTGATGATCTGCACCCAGGTGGTGGCCAGCATGCCGCCGAAGACCACATACACCAGCATGAGAATGCCCACGCCGATCACGGCCGGTGCGAACTCGATATTGATCAGACGCTCGATGATGCCGCCTGCGCCCACCATCTGCGCGATCATGTAGATGGTGGAAACCGTCAGCGTGCTGAGGGAGGCCAGCGCGCGCACCGGGCGCGGCTTGAGGCGGTAGGCCAGGAGGTCGGCCATGGTGTACTTGCCCGCGTTGCGCAGCGGCTCGGCCACGATGAGCAGCACCGTGATGTAGGCCACCAGGAAGCCCACGGAGTACATGAAACCGTCATAGCCGGCAAAGCAGATCATGCCCGAGATTCCAAGGAAGGAGGCGGCGCTCATGTAGTCGCCAGCCACAGCGAGGCCGTTCTGCCAGCCAGTGATGCTGCGGCCTGCTGCGAAGTAGGCGCTGGCGCCGGTGTTCTTTTTAGCGGCGTAAAAAGTGATGAGGAGTGTCAGGCCGACGAAGGCCAAGAACATGATCTGCGCGATGGTCATATAGAAAAGATAAAAAATTAAAGATGAAAGATGAATCAAAGCTTTCGCTTCGCCTGAATGACAACGGTGGTCATGATTGCATTGAGTTCGGATGCCTCCTGAAAAAGATCTTTCAGTCTGGCGGGTTTAAGCAGCTTGTGATCCTGGATAAGTTCAAGCCAAAGCGTGGTTTCTTCGAGTTCTTGGATGGCTCCTTCGATTTTGCTGATGAAGTCCTTGGGCGACTTTGGCCTCTTGCCTTCCCGAGTCTGGGCTGCAACAGAAGTGGCAGAGCGCAGTACCTGGGGACCAAATACCTTTGTCAGGTCGTTCTTCGGCAGCGCGAGGTGCATGTTGATGATTCGTGAGGCGAAAGTCTTGGTGCGAACTGGCAGGTCCGTCATAGAAAGCCCCGGTGGTGTTTTATTTTTTAGTTTTTATCCTTCATCTTTCTCAATGGTGTCCGTCGATCACCTCAGCGGCCGCCTTGTCCCACTTGGCCGCGACGCGCACGTAGATGAAGGCCATGATCCAGGCCATGAAGAACTGGGAGAGCGCAAAGACGTAGGCGATGTTCACCTCTCCCCAGACCTTCTGCTTCATGAGGTCCGGGCAGTAGCCCACCAGCACGGGAAGCGCGAGGTAGTAGATGAGGAAGAAGATCGTGGCGGGAATGATGAAGGCCTTTTTCCGCGCCATCAAAGTGCGGAATTCCGGCTTCTCCTCCAGCTTTTCCCAGTTCACAGGTGTTTTTTGGCTCATAATCGGGCGCGAGAGTATGGAGACAGACGCTGGATGGCAAGAGTGGAAAGCACCGGAGGTGAAAATGCCTGTTTTTTCACTTCTCCAGAAAGTGGCGTCTCCATAAACGCAGGCTTTAGGCATCCTTTGACCGGCTTGTTCCTTGAGCAGCGAATGTCCCTGCTGCAAAGGTGTGCTGAAATGGAAGCTTGGATCGTCATCGGACTGCTCATCGTCGCCGTCATCGCCTTTGCCACGGAGAAAATCTCGGTGGATCTCGTCACGCTGTCACTGCTCTGCGTGCTGGTGATGTGCGGCATTCTCAAGGCTGACCGGGCCTTTGCGGGATTTGGCGACCGCGTCATCATTCTGCTGGCGGCGATTTTTGTCATTGGTGCCGCGCTGCGGGAGACGGGAGTGCTGGACATGATGGGCGGTTTTCTGGCCCAGACCTTTGGCACACATCCCAAGCGGCTGATGGGCTTCATGATGGCCGTGGTAGGCGGCGTCTCCGCCTTCATGAACAACACGACTGTGACAGCGGTGTTTGTGGGCCCGGTGATGGGCCTCGCGCGCAAGCTGCGCATCCCGCCCTCCCGCCTGCTGATGCCTCTGGCCTTCGCCTCGCTGATGGGAGGCACCTGCACGCTGATCGGCACCTCCACCAACGTCGCCGTGAGCGGGGCGATCTCCAAGCTGGGTTTGGAGCCGCTGCGCATGTTTGAATTCACCGGCATCGGTCTCGTGCTGATGCTGACTGGCATCCTATACATGGTTTTCATCGGCTCACGCCTGGTACCTGAACGTGACAAGGCTTCGGCTTTGGCAGGTGATGCCATGCGTGACTACTTCGCCGAGGTCATGGTGCTGCCTAACTCACCCCTTGTGGGGCAGGCAGCCTTTGACTCGGATTTTTCCGCCATGGAGTTCCAGGTCATGAAGATCCGCCGGTCTGACCAGACCTTTGATGCCACGCCAAAGGTGCGCTTTCAGGAGGGCGATGTGGTGCTCGTGGCCGGCAAGGTGGAAAACCTGATCCGGGTGAAGAAAATCGAAGGCATCGACATTCTTGAAGATGTCACGCTTCGCAGCTCCGGCATCGATATGAGCGATGCGCAGGTTGCGGAAGTCGTGCTCACGCCGCGCTCCGCCTTTGTGGGGCGCTCCCTGCGTGAAAACAACTTTCGTCAGCGCACGGGGCTTTCAGTGCTGGCTTTGATGCGCGGCGACCGTTCGCTGATGCACCACATGGCGGCTGAAAAGCTGCGTGCCGGAGACGTGCTGCTGCTCCAGGGGCCAAGCGACCGCTTCCGCGCCTTTGAGGAGGGCAATGACATGATTGTCATCACGCAGTATCAGTTCAGCGCTGAGACAAGGCGTCGCGGCTTTGTGCTGCTGGGCGCTTTTGTGATGGCCGTGATCGCCAGCAGTGTGGGCTGGGTGCCTGACGCAATCGCCTTTGTGATGGTGGCCATGCTGGCCGTCTTCATGCGCTGCATCAAGCTGGAGAACGCCTATTCCAACATTGACTGGCGTCTGCTCATCCTGATCGGTGGCATGATGGCCTTCGGGGAAGCGATGCAGACATCCGGTGCATCGAGCATGATCGCAAACTTCATCACCGGCTGGCTGCAGCCCATGGGGGTCTTTGCGGTTTTCGCCGGCTTCTGCCTGCTGACGATCCTGCTCACCCAGCCGATGTCGAATGCTGCTGCCGCACTGGTGGTGCTCCCCGTGGCATTGCAGGCGGCCGCCACCATGGGGGCCAATCCACGCAGCTTTGCCATTGGGATCATGCTCAGCGCCTCCGCATCCATGCTCACGCCGTTTGAGCCCAGCTGCATTCTCGTCTATGGCCCGGGGAAATACCGCTTCTCAGATTTCATCAAAGTGGGCGGGGGTTTGACACTGGTGATGCTGATCGTCATCCTGGCTACGGTGCCGGTGTTCTGGCCGCTGAAGTAGCGGAGTGAGCGGGCCATGATCCGCAACTCTCAATGCGGCAGACGAATCCTGGCATGATCGACTCCTGTTCCCGTGAGATCGCTGCTGATGTAATCAAGATAAAGGACGAAGGGCAGGGCTGAATCCATGTCTGCCTGCGTGGGGCAGAATGGCTTTGCAGTTCGTTGGCTAAGCGCGCCTTCAAATTCCAGAGAATCATTTCTGCTTAGTTCGATGTGGGGAGGCTTGCCCCGGGGGATGAAATGCAGGGTCAGATAATTTGAATCCTCATTGCGCCAGGGGATGCGTGACACATAAGCATCATAATGCCTGATCCAGTGATCCGCAGGAACCAGCGAATCCACTGGCACAGGCACAAGAACGACGTGGAGATCCGTTGTGGGCCGCTTCACAAGCAAGGAGCGGTTGATGCGCAAAGAGCCTCCTCCAAATGAAAGAAGAAGGAGCGCCCCCAAGACTGTGCCAGAGAGAAACGGCTTCAGGCTGATGCGCATGGGAGGTCTGAGACGCGAAAAATTTCTGGCTGAGAGACGATCCAATTCATCTCAAACGAACTTGTTCCCAGCTCTTATGATTGGGGTGAACGAGGTTGTTTGAATCCTCATATCCGTAAGTACTGCGAACAACTTCAACAAGTGGGTTCCGCCTTGGATTTACAAGGGTTCCACGGGGACTCGGCGTGTGAAAGGATCCGGCAGGAATTGTGAGCGGAGTGGAACAACCCCGGGTGTTCAGGGTTGCTCTCATGACCTGCGGTTTTGTTCGTGTGGTTGTTCACGACTTGTTCGCAGCAGTTCACGGAGGGCGGGATTGCCGAGCGCGGCCTGTGCCGCCTCCACCTCGGCGTCTTTTTTGCTGCGGCCTGTGCCACGCCCGAGCTGTGTACCCTGCCAGGAAACGACGGCGATGAAGTTTTTGGCGTGATCCGGCCCTTCGGCTCCGACGATTTCGTAGAGCGGTGGCTCCACTCCCACGGACTGGATGAGCTCCTGAAGCTGTCCTTTGGGATTGGAGTCCAGGGGGCCGCGGTTCAGGGCTTCAAGCTCCTCGGCAAACAGCCGTGCGGCAAATTGATGAGCGGCATCGGTTCCGGCATCAAGGTGAATGGCGCCTGCGACGGCTTCGAGGGCGTCTGCCAGTGTGGACTCACGGTTGCGGCCGCCGTTGGCTTCTTCGCCACGCCCCAGGTGCAGATAGGTGCCCAGTCCGATGCGCCGTGCGATGCGTGCCAGCGCCTTGGTGGAGACAAGCTGGGCGCGTGCCTGGGTCATCACACCTTCATCGGCCTGTGGGAGGCGCTGAAAAAGCATATGGGAGAGGGCAAGCTGCAGAACGGCATCTCCGAGAAATTCCAGGCGTTGATTGTCGGATTGAGCGCGTTGGTTTTCGTAGCCGACGCTGCCGTGAGTGAGGGCTTGCTGCAGCAATGCGGGATCGCGAAAGGTATGGCCAATGACGTGTTCCAGCGGTTCCATGTATGCTTCTTTTCTAACCGGAAGTACGGTGCCACTCCATGAAAAAAGTGGGGTGACCGACGGGATTCGAACCCGCAACAACCAGAATCACAATCTGGGGCTCTACCGTTGAACTACGGTCACCATCTCTCGCTAGGAGGGGAGGATATTAGACGTTCGGGACGGATATGCCAGCGAAAAAATGGGGGGGAAGTTGAGAGAGGGCTCGCGCTGCTGGGGCTGGGCTGTCATTTGCGCCGCCAAAACCAGACCCTGGGAAGGGCGAATGCGGCGGCGATCAGCACGGTAAGCACGCCGATCATGGCTGTCATACCCAGGGTGATGAGGCCACGATTGCTGCCCGCAGCCAGGGCACCGAAACCCAGGCCGGTGCTAAGACCGCAGTAGGCAAGTGAGCGGCCGAGGGAGGCGACGCGCTCACGGGTCATGCCTGGCTCGCGCAGGGAGTGCATCACATGGATGGTGAAATCCAGGCCCAGACCGAGGCAGAGAGGGACGGCAGCGACGCTCATAAGATTCCAGGTGAGACCCCACGCTGACATGCCGCCGAGGAGAATCCAACCGCTGGCTGCCATGGTGAGGAAGGCAAAGACGCGCTCACGCCAGCCATGGAACACCAGCAAAAACAGGATGCCAGCGATGACAACGGTGGGGACGCAGACACGCAGGATCTCATTCTTCAGCAATGGCTCCAGCGAGGTGCGGAGAAAGGCCCAGCCGGCAGCATGGGCCCCGGGAGTTTTTTCCAGCTCGTGCAGCACGGGGGCGTTTTCCATGCTGTGCCCCTGGGCCAGGCGGGCGGAGCCGATGGCCATGAACCCGTGTTTGTCATGCTGGGAGACAATGCCGCCGAGGTTTTCGAGCACGACGGGCTTGGGCCACAGAGGCAATGCTGTCTTGGCAGCCGCCCAGTCCTGCCATTGCTTGAGTACCTTTTGAGTCAGGGCGTAGGCGACGTCTGTGAAGCCGGCGGCATCGACTGCCTGCCTGAGCGCATCTTCATGTGCGGAAAGGGTCTGCAAAGCGGCGAGGTTTGCCTTTTGCGCTTCTGCATCAGGCACGAGTGCAAGCGGCAGCAGCCGGGCTTCGACTTCAGGGCTGTTCAACATCTTCCGGGCAGCGATGATGCTCTGGCGCAAGGCGGCGGTGCTGTGTGCCGCGAAGACGAGGGGGACGTTGCGCCCTGGTTCGGTGCTGCTTTTCAGCATGCTTTGCTCGACGCTGTCGAAGACGTCGAAGGCCTCGCTTTTTTCAGGGCGCAACACGGCGGAGCCAAAGTCCATCTTCGGCAGGCCCTTCCAGCCAATCACGGCGGTGGCGGCCATGAGGGCAATCATGACAAGCCACACCATCACCCCCTGCATGCGCATGGCCAGACGAAGCGTGCCATGGTGTTCCTCGAGTTTGCCTGTGGTCATGCCCAGCGGCAGAAAGCCAAAGATCATGACCGCTGCGCCGATCAGCACCCCGAGCGCGGAGAGCACGCCGAGCTGGGCGACTCCGGGAAGCTGGCTGAGACCCAGCATGGCAAAGATGCCGGCGATGCTGACTGCGGACCAGGCTACACTGGGCAGCGCGCGGCGGCAGATGCTGCCAAAGCGCTCTCCTGGGTGCTCGCGTGCCACATGCAGGCCGAAGACGCCGAAGTCTTCGATCAAGCCCGTCAGGATCGCGGCGAAGCCCATCGACATCACATTGAGCGAGCCGTAGATCACGCCTGCCGTACCAAGTGTGAGCAGATTGGCGCACAGAATGGCGAGCAGCAGCCAGAGCAGCGGCTTCACACTGCGGTGCAGCAGCCAGAAGAGGAAGCCGACGATGAACGTGACGGCGCCGATGGACTGCCGCATGTCACCTTCCATGCCGGTGGCGATTTCCGCCTGAAACGCCGGATCTCCGGTAAAGCCTATTTTGACACCTGTGAGCTCGCCCTGCTCTGGCAGCCATTTTTCCCGCACCTCGGCTTTGATCTGTGTGAGCCAGGTGTTGGCAGCACGATAGTCTGCGAGCGCCTTTCCGGGTGGCGTGACAAACAGCAGGCGCAGTGTGCCGTCGGCGCTGCTGAATTCATCGCTCATGAGGCTGCTCATGTCGCCACCGTCGCTCAGGAGAGCCAGGGCTCCACGTGCGAGGCCGAGCGGATCGTAGCCGGTGAGCGTGGCGTTTTGCAAATCCAGCGAAGCACCTGCGGCCTCTCTGGATTTGGCGAGCAGAGCGGGGACCGATGCGGGATCGAGTGAGGCAATGAGTCTGGACACCTGCTGCTGCGGCGCATTGAGCCAGAGATAGGCGACGACCTCCGCGATGATTGCAGGATCTGACTGCAGCAGGGATTTGCTGCGCACGCTGGCGCACAGCTCTGGCCTGGCAGCCAGATGCTCTGCCAGAGCATCTGCAGTGACTTCAACGAGCGCCGGATCCTCTGCCTGCACGGCGATGAGGAGCAGGTTGCGCTTTTGCTCCCTCAGCAGGCGTGTGCCCTGCAGCCCTGGCAGCTCCTGCGGCAGCAGGCTGAGGGGATCGACGTCGAAATCCAGCCGCGAAACGCCGAATGCTCCCGCCATGATGACGAGCAGTACGAAGAACAGGCGAAGCGAGGCGGATTTCATGAGCGGCTGAAAGAAGCGGAGCCAGCCGGGAAGTCCACTGTCGAATGTCTTGACGTGTTCACTCCCTCCCGCCAGCATCGCGGCCATGTTTCTTCTTGCCGCCACCTCGGCCAGCTACTGGCCCTTCGTCGTTCTCGCTGTCAGCGTTGCTTTCATCATCATCGGCATCAGCAAGCTGCGCATGCATGCCTTTGTGGCGCTGATCCTGGCAGCGCTGCTGGCGGGGCTGCTGGCCAACAAGGACTCATGGGACATCGTGCAGAAGGATGGCAAGGTGAAGGCGATGTCCTCCATGGTCGGAGTCGTGGAGATGGTCTCCAAAGGGCTGGGAGACACCGCACGGGACATCGCGGTGTCCATCGCGCTGGCGGCCATCATTGGCATGTGCCTGATGGAGAGCGGCGGTGCTGACAAGGTGGTGCGCCGCTTTCTGGCTTTCTTTGGGGAGAAGCGCGCGGGCTGGGCGCTGCTGTGGAGCACCTTCATCCTGAGTGCGCCGATCTTCTTTGACACCATGTTCATGCTCATGGTGCCGCTGGCCATGGCGCTGCGCATGCGCACGGGCAAGGACTACACGCTCTACATCATGGCCGTGTGCTGCGGCGGCACGGTGACGCACTCCATGACGGTGCCGCATCCGGGCCCGGTGGCGGTGGTGGATGACCTGCACCTGAATGTGGGAGAGTCCATCATCGGCGGCATGCTCATCGGCGCGATCACCTGCGTGTTTGGCTTTTTCGTGAGCCAGTGGCTGAACCGCCGCACCGATGTGCCGCTGCGTGCCACGGGCGGTGTCTCCCTGGAAGACATGAAGGGTGCCAGCACCAAGCCGGAGAGCGAGCTGCCAAGCTTCTTCTGGAGCATGACGCCGGTGCTGCTGCCGATCATTCTGATCAGCCTGACGACGGTGTTTGAGCTGGCGCATAAAGGTGCTGCTGCAGGCGCCGGCTGGGGTGTGGCGATGGTGAATGCCCTCGGTGGTGAGGGCGGCTTCAACGCCGTGCGCGCCTGGGTGGACTTCATCGGGCACAAGAACATCGCGCTGTTCATCGGCGCGGCCATCGCTCTCTGGGTGCTGGCCAAGCAGCGTGGCCTGAGCCTGAAAAAGGTGGAGGAACTCGTGGGCCCGCCGCTGGAGACGGCAGGGATGATCATCCTCATCACCAGTGCAGGCGGCGCCTTTGGTCTGGCGCTCCGCAGCGCGGGTGTGGGTGATGCGGTGCAGTCGCTCGCCCAAGGCTACAGCCTCAATCTGATCTTCCTCGGCTGGCTGGTGGCGGCCGTGGTGCGTGTGGCGCAGGGCTCCGCCACGGTGGCGATGCTGACGGCCTCATCCATCATGGCACCGATGCTGGCCAACACGCCTCTGGGCTGCCACCCGGTGTATCTCTTCACCTCCATCGGCTTTGGTGCCATGTGCTGCTCCTGGATGAACGACAGCGGCTTCTGGGTGGTGAACCGCCTCAGCGGCATGACCGAAAAGGAAACCCTCCGCACCTGGAGCCTCCAGCTCACCGCCGACTCCATCATCGGCCTGCTGGTGACGCTGGTGCTGAGCAAGCTGGTGCCGCTGGTGTGATCTGCTGCTTGGTGAAGCTCAAAAGATCCTCACGGTGAGGCCTGTGATCGCAAACAAGACTGCCGCACTGAGCACCAGGTAGCTGCGCAAGCGAAGCGCTTGGGTGCGGTAGAGTCGGCGTTGCACCGGATGCCCAACGATCAGAGCCAGCACAACAAGCATGGCGAATCCCAGCAAGGCATCCAACGTTGGAGGGCCGAAGGCGTGCAGGAGGTCGTTGGGCTTGCCGTCGAGATAGGGAAAGGCGGCGTTTGCCACGTCTGCCAGCGGGACGACGAACAGCCAGAGGTACACTGAGGAAGCCACGCGGAATGAGTATGGCCGCCGTCTGAGTGAAAGCAGCACGGCCAATGCGGCCAGGAAGATCCAAAGGAGGTAAGGCGCGATGGAGACAGCGAATGTGGAAAAGCCTCTCAGTGCGGGGGGATCATAGCTGACGTAACCCCAGCGCTCACCGGTGGGCAGCCAAACGAATTCGAGAATGGTGCCACCCTGCGCCAGCACTGCGGCGGCATGAGCGCTTTCATGGATGATGGTCACGAGCAGCGCACCAGGCGGGAACAGAAGCAGATGGAACCAGTGGCGCCGGAAGAAGCGAAAGATCTCACTCAGCATGGAGCCCGTCTCAGGCCCCGTGGTCTTGGTCGCAGGGATGCCGCTCATCGCACAAAAAGTTTAAGCGTTCATGCATGTGGCGCCTACTTTGGGATGACGGCCCGCAGGTCATCAAACATCTTTCCCGTATCCCGCTGCCCTTGTTCTTTGATCTCATTCTGACGGGCGACAGCCGCGTTGATTTTGGCCATGGACGCATTGAAGGCCGTCAGATCCCCACCGTCGTCAAACATGAAGAGGCCTTTGCTCATGTGCCAGTGACCACGCCGCCTGCTCAGCAGGTCGATGATGGTCTGGATGCCGTCCACGGCGCTCCCTTCGAGGGCCCATGTTTCATCAAAGGTCTTCAGGGCGGCCTCCACACCCGTCTCGGCGCTGCGGATGTGATCTGCCTTGCCGGCGGGGCTGATATGACTGTCGCGAACTTTCGCGGGGAAGCTTGCAATCGCTTCGCGCATTTTGACGCCGTATTTCTTCAGCAGCACTCGCGCGCGAGCGAGCAGATCATACGACTCGCTGGAGTCTTGATCCTTGAGGATTCGCTCTCCGTCCAGCACCCGCAGGAAGCCGATCTTGGCGATTTCGTCCGTGTAGTCTTTTTGCAAAGCGGCGATCTCTGCAAAGTACTGTCTTGAGATGACCAGCATCTTTCCCAGGTCATCGGAAGGCTCTGCAGGCGGTGTCTGCGGTGCGGCGTCGTTCGCAGGCGGGCTGCCCTGCTGCATTTTTTCCAACTCTGACTGCAGCTTGTTCAGCTCATCATGGATGTTTTGAGTGACCTGGGGAGACGAGGCCGGTGCGGGCGCGGGTCCGGAGAGGTTGCGTGATCCCGAGAATGACCCCGCCAACATCAATAGTGAGAGAAGCACCACGGTTATGCCGTAGCTGCGTGCCAGCACGGAGACAAAGCTCTTTCGGAGTGCTGCGGCGATGCCCGCGATGACCAGAGCTGCGATGAGTGCGAAGAGGCCGGCGGCGATGGTGTAGCCGATGGCACCTGCGAAACTGCTGACGAGCCCCACATTGCCCAGCGCGGAGTCCAAGGCCGAGACGGGCTCGACAAGCTTTTTGATGAAGCACAGCACGAATGCCACTCCCGTGCCCAGCAGCGGAGCACGGCGAAGCCATTCGTCAGATGCGGACGATGACTGGCCGGCCGGTGTGCTGCCACGCGTCTGAATGTAAGCTGGTGCCTGATAGGGCTGGTAAGACGGGTTGCGGGCGCAGACTGGCACCAGGATGGTGGTCCCGCAGCCGGGACAGCCGACCTCGGTGCCCGCGAGTGAGTCGTCTGCATCAATCGATTGTCCGCACTGACCGCAGCAGAAGAGAGGCATGATGAGAAGAAAGAGGTTCGAGTCGCCTGAGAATACCAAGGATAGTGCCCTGCGCTGACTTTTTAACAAGCTGTCTGATGGGTCGTCAAACAGATTTAAACTGCGGATGAGCTGCTCCTGAGCAAGCTGGTGCCGATGCCATAGGCCAGGGCTCTTTGACTGGGCACGACGATGTGCGGCAGTTCAATGTGGCATGCCGTGTTGCGAATCAGATGCCTCCTTCAACCCTTGCGCCTGCCGGACTCGAAAGCCGGGCTTCACACAGATGATCCCCAAGCCCACATCATGGACTTAGGGATCATCACACTTTCATTGAGCCGACATCATTTGCTGCATGTCCGGCTCAGCACTTGGCCTCTGAATGAAGGCTATGCCCACCCTAACTGCCGAAGGCCGAAGGCGTCATTCCAAATCTTGGTCATGTGCCGAATGCGACCGTCTTCAAACTGCATCACATAGGCATAATCAGCCGACAGGGTCTTGCCGGTAGGCTCAACGGGTCCTCCTGGTCCGGTATGCGTGCCGTAATAGACGCCATAACCCGCCACGCATTGGCGCTCCTGGTCTTCTGCGAAGAATTTCAGCTCGTAGCGTCCGTCCGGCACCGGCGTGAAAAAGCCTTTCATCCAGTCGGTGTAACCTTCCAAGGTACTGACGCCAGCGAGCGCCGGACCTTGTGCCGAAAACGTGGCATCTGGATGGCAGTACTCTTTGCAAACCTGCCAGCCTTTACCGCTGTCACAGGCATCAAAAAACAACCTGGCTTTGTCGTATATGGCGCTCATTTTTTGGTGTGTTGTTAATCCAACGTTGATTTTGCCGGCAACGGTCTTGTCGCTTGCTGCCGGTGTTTTAGCTCCTAAGACCAGGATGGCAACTTCTCAGTCGTCGGCTTTCACTGGTATGATGCATTGTGCGGTGAGTTGACAGCGCGTGCAGCAGGCCGCATGACTCGCACGCATGACTGGCATCGCATCGCACGAACAAATCAGCGCACTCATCCGTCATCGTCGCTCCATCAAGCCGGTGGATCTGGATGCTGCGCGTGAGGTGGAGCGGGGGCTGCTGACGCAGATTTTGGAAGACGCCACCTGGGCGCCGACTCATGGACTGACGGAGCCTTGGAAGTTCATCGTGCATCAGGGTACGGCGCGGCAGCAGCTGGCGGAGGCCATGCAGCGTGTGTATCGCGACACCACGCCTGCGCATGAGTTCCGCGAGGACAAGATGAAGAAGATGAGCGAGAACCCGCTGCTGGCTCCGGTGGTGATCGCCTGTGTGATGGAGCGGCGCGGCGGGGCGAAGATCCCTGAGATCGAGGAGATCGAGGCCGTGGCCTGCGCGCTGCAAAACCTGCAGCTCTCCGCCACAGCGGCGGGTCTGGGCTGCTACTGGTCCTCCCCTCCCCTGCTCTGCACGCGTGACTTTGCCGACTGGCTCGGCATCGGTGCAGAGGACAAGTGTGTGGGCCTCATCTATCTTGGCTGGCCGCGTGCCGGACTGAACTGGCCGCGCAGTGTGCGCCAGCCGGTGGAAACCAAAACCGTGTGGCGCGATGACTGAGTGGCTGACCCATTCCTGGAATGCGGTGACGCATTTTTTCACCGCCATGCCGTGGGAGATGTGGAGCGTGTGGACGCTGACGATCTGCCTGCTCGCCGTCGGCATCGTGGGCTCGGTGGTGCCGTTTCTGCCGGGGCCGATGCTGATCTTTGCGGCAGGCATCCTCCATACGGTGCTGCGACCTGAGTCCGGCATGAGCACCTGGGGCATTGTTATTTTGTCACTGGGGCTGGTGCTTTCCTATGTCGTTGACTTCGCCAGTGGTGCGATGGGCGCGCGCTGGTTTGGTGCGAGCAAATGGGGCATCACCGGCGTGTTCATTGGCGGCATCGCCGGCATGTTTTTCATTCCCTTTGGCCTTGTGCTGGGGCCGTTGATCGGGGGTGTTTCCTTTGAGCTGATCTTTGCCAAAAAGCAGCTGCATCCGGCGGCCAAGTCTGCGTGGGGTTCGCTGCTTGGCACCGGCGTTGGCCTCGTGCTGCGCCTCATCGTGGCCCTTGGAATGGTGGCCACTTTCTTTCTCGATGCGCTGGTGTGGTAGGCGGGGCCATCAGGCCTTGCCCTGCAGCAGCATGCGCAGACCGAAGACAACCAGGATGACGCCAAAGATGCGGGTGAGTGTCTCGTTGCTCATCGTCTTCAGCCAGCCTGCGCCAAAGTAGGCGAAGATGGATGCGGAGACGGCCGTGATGATGGCGACTTTCCATTCCACGTAGCCATGTCTGGCATTCTGAGTGGTGGCCATCAGCGCTGTGGGGATGATGATGGCGAGCGACGTTGCGACAGCGGTCTTGTGCGGCAGTTTGAGAAAGGTCACAAACGCAGGCACCATGACCACGCCGCCGCCCACGCCGCAAAGCGCGGCCACGACGCCGCTGAGGATGCCGATGGCGAGACAGGTAAGGACGGTGGTGGTGGGCATCATGGATCAGCGGGATTGTCTTGCGAGCAGGCCGACGAGCAGACGCTCGAGCACGAGCTTGGGATCAAGGGATGAGGTGACGAGCTTGGAATTGGCGGCTAGGCAGGCTTTGAAGCCGGCATGAAGCTCTTCGAGCGTGAAGTTGCCGGCCTCCGGGAGGGCGAGAAACATCGGGTAGGCATTGAAGCCGGTGCCGTCTTTTTTACGCGGCAGATGGGAGGTGGCTGTGGAAGGCAGGGACTCCAGTGAAGAACAGAAGCCGGTGTAGTTGAACTTGTTGAGCTTGTGGCGTGAGCCGAGATCTTTGATGAGGAGCAGGCTGCGCACACGAGGCACGATGGCGGCAAGCAGCAGCCCGATGGCGTTCTGCCCCTGGTACATGAGCGTGCCGAGCAGCTCCAGCGCACGCGGGAGATCGCGCTTGCCGATGGCGTTGCCCAGGTCCCACAGCACGCCGGCGCGGCTCATGGAGACCATGTTTTGCACGGTCTTGAGTCCGGCGCGGCGGCGCTCGCCGAGGTAGAGGTCGATCTTTTCCAGCTCGTTTTCCATCTGGCGCGTGTCATCGCCGGCCATCTGCACCAGCAGCTCCAGCGCGCCGCTTTCAAAGGTGATGCCAAGCTCCTTGGCTTTCTGCGAGGCCATGGCGAGCACCGGCCCCTCCCACCCCGCGCGTGAGGTGTCGGGTTTGTCGAAGACCTCGATGTTGGCAATCTTGGTGATGCGCTTGTAGGCGCTGCGGCGTTTGTCGATGCCTGTGGCGCTGATGACAAAGCTCACGTCGGAGCCGAGGCCGCGTTCGATCACATCCAGGATGCGCTCGAAGCCGTTCACCGCATCCTGCCCACGACCGGCGCCGGATTCCCCGAGGAAGTTGGCGTTTTTGAGCCAGACCACCTTGGAGCCGCCGAAAAAGGGCAACGTCTGCAGCGCCATGCAGACGTTGCCGCAGATGTTGCCTGCATGCTCAGAATTGTCGGCCGTGCCGTCGATGACGTCATTGCCGAAATCTCCGGCATCTGGCGGAGTGAGGCGGCGCACGAGCATGAGCGCGGCTTCTTTGACGCGCGCTTCATCACTGCCAATGAAGACATTCACCTGGCTGGCGGCGGTTTTTTTCGGTGGCGGCATGCTTCACCGATGGAGCAGGAAGCGCATGGCATCAAGCCTCAGGGCGCATGCGGTCTTGACATGCGCACGGCGATTTGATGAAATCCTTTCAAATCAAGCCAACCTTTATGAAAACATCTTTGACTGGGTTCAGGGTTTCGACGGCGGTCGTGCTTTTCACCACTGCCTTGTTCATGTCTGCTGCGGGATTTTCAGCCAAGGCGGAGGATTTGAACGCCGTGTTTCAGCAGGGACGTACCGCCTACTACAAAGGAGATCTAGACACAGCGTACCGTCTGCTCTCCCGCGTGGCTGCGGCAAACCCCAAGCATGCAGAGACGGCAAACATGCTGGCGTACATCCGCGCCAACTATCAGCCAAAGGACCAATCGCTGAAGAACCAGTATGCCGCTGTCACCCTGCCCAAGGTGGAAATGAATGATGTGACTCTGACCGAGGCCATCGAAGGGCTGCGTGCCCTGTCCAAAAATGCCAGCGGGGGCAAGGTCTCGCCAAACGTGATCGTGAAGGGCGAGGAGCTGGCGAAGCGCAAGCTCAGCCTCTCGCTTGCCAACGTCCCCCTGGACGAAGCGCTGAACTACGTGACGCAACTCGTCGAAGCCAAGGCCACCTATGACAAGCATGCGGTCATTCTGACCAGCCAGGCCGACACACTGACCTCTGCGGTGGAGACGAAGTAGCCAGCCTAAATTCATCTGGCTCCATCTCAGAACTGAATCACCCCACCTCTGTGGCTCAAAAGGCAGCAGAGGTGTTTTATTTTATTGTGGATGAATGAATTATTGGCTTTATCACTAGTGAATCGCTCCGGGCTTGCTGAGAGCAGGCATTGGCGTGGCCTTGAGGAGCCAGATGTCCATCTTTCACAGATCTGAAAACTAGGGCGATGCGGTCAGGGCGGGATGAGCGGGCTGAAATGCCTCTTAAGCCATGCGCTCCGCGAAGGTGCATTCTCAAAGAGCACATAAAAACAAAGCCGGAGGCTTGTGCGACAAGCTCCGGCTCTGAGAGTGCTTTTGGCTTTGGAACCGACGGTCAGTCGTTGAAGAAGTGGCGTCCGGTCTGGCCGGCTTCGGTCTTGTTGTCCACTTCCCAGTACACGTCTTCGAAGATGGTTTCCGGTTCGGGATACGGGCTGGACTTTGCGAACTCGGCTGAGTCCTCCGCTTCCTTTTGCGCTTCCTTGTCGATCTTCTTCAGTTCTTCTTCAGTGGCGACGCCTTCGCTGAGGAGGTTGCGCTTCCACACCTGGATCGGGTCATGATCGTTCTGAAACTTCTCCACTTCCTCCTTGGTGCGGTATTTGAACTTGTTGGCGTCGGCGACGGAGTGGCCTTCCCAGCGGTAGGTGGCGATTTCGAGGATGCTCGGCTTGGACTCGTTGTGGGCGCGAGCGATGGCCTTGCCCACGCCAGCGCGGACTTCGTAGATGTCTTCGCCGTTGAACTGCTCCCAGGCCATGCCGTAGCCTTCGGCGCGCTTGGCCAGGAAGTCCTGATAGGCGGAGGAGCGCTGCTGGCTGGTGCCCATGGAGTAGCCGTTGTTTTCGATGACGTAGATCACCGGCAGATCCCAGAGTTCGGCGAGGTTGAGGGACTCATGGAAGGCACCCTGGTTCACAGCGCCATCGCCGAGGAAGCAGAGGGCGGCACCTTTGATGCCACGATACTTCAGGCCGTAGGCGAGGCCGAGACCCAGCGGGGTCTGGCCGGCCACGATGCCGTGGCCACCCCAGTAGTTTTTGTCGGGGGCGAAGTAGTGCATCGAACCACCCTTGCCGCGGGAGCAGCCGGTGGCTTTGCCGAAGAGCTCGGCCATGCACTCGTTCATGCCCATGCCGACGGCGAGAGCGTGGCCATGGTCACGGTAGGCGGTGATGACGTGATCGTTTTCGCCCATCACGGAGACGGTGCCGACGGCCACGGATTCCTGGCCGATGTAGAGGTGGAGGAAACCGCCCATGCGACCTGCCTGATAGTGCTGCAGGGAGACCTGCTCGAAGCGGCGGATGCGGACCATCTTGCGGTAGAGCTCCACCTTGTCGGCGGCGGTGAGCTTTTGATTGATGGGATCGGAGGCGTGTTTTGCCAGGGCGTTTGAGGGGGCGGTTGCGGTGGCCATGTGATGGGTTCGATACTAGCTGGATGCATGCCGGAAGCAAGCGGGGTGTTTAGGCTGCGGAATGGGATGTGCCGGGTCCCTTGCGATGGGGGTGCCGCATGGCAGACGGGCAGCTGGTGGCAATGAATGGAGACGCGTGTTTTGGCCGCAGAGGGGCAGAGGCGGGCTTCATGGTTGCTTCGTTTTCTTCCTCCCGCTTCATAAGATCTGGCGCTGGTCCCCTTCCCTCTCAATGTCGGTTTGGCAGGTTGCCGGGCTGCACAGTATGAGCTTGGGGGGGACGGGTTTAGAATAAGGATGCGAGGCGCATATTGGAGGCTGGCAACCCGCTTCCTTATCCCTGCTTGGGTGCCCTCCTGTCCCAGTTCTCCCGTCACGGAGCCCATGATCGGCGGGCAGAAGGAGGCGTAGAAAGGTGCTGGGCTACCTTGAAGTGAGGCGCGAAAGGGAGGCACCGAGATGTCCTGTGGCGGTAGAAAGACCCACTCCGCGCCTGCTCTGGGTGCTCTCCTAGTCAGTGCGGGGGGGAGAGGACTGGCCCAATCCGGCGCCCTCGGAGCCCGTGATTTGCAGGCAGAAGGAGGGTGTTAGAAGGTGCTGGGCTACCTTGAAGGGGTGCGAAACGGGAGCACCAAGGCGCCCGGTGGAGGCTTGGGAGCAGCCTCCCTACCCTGCCTTGGGTGCGCTCCCCTCCCCCCCTCCAAACTGCTTTGGCAGTCACTTCTCCGCCCTTTAAACTCCCCTTCCCCGCCTCTGTGAAACACTCTGTGCGATTCCAGTTTGTTCCACATGGAACATTTTTGCGGCTTGTGCTACTCTCCTCACCCCCATGTCCACCAGCCTTTTTACCTTCCCCAAGCACTATGATGTCATTGTCTGCGGCGCCGGTCATGCCGGGGTGGAGGCGGCGATGGCGGCTGCCCGCCTGGGTTGCCAGACGGCCATCCTCACCCAGAACCTCGATACCATTTCCCAGATGTCCTGCAACCCCGCTATCGGTGGTCTGGCTAAGGGTCACGTGGTGCGGGAGATTGATGCCCTCGGGGGTGTGATGGGCCGAAACACAGACGCCACGGGCATCCAGTTCCGCATGCTGAATGCCCGCAAGGGGCCCAGCGTGCAGGCTCCCCGTGCCCAATGCGACAAGAAGGCCTACCAGTTTCGGATGAAGTGGCTGATCGAAAACCAGCCCAATCTGGACATGCACCAGGGCAATGCTGCGGAGATCCTGGTGGAAAACGATGCCGTCGTTGGCGTGCGCACCAGCCTCGGCATGGTCTATCGGGCCAAGGCGGTCGTCATTTCCTCGGGCACTTTCATGCGTGGGCTCCTCCATGTGGGGCAGCAGAACCAGGCTGGAGGGCGTATGGGGGACAGCATTTCGACCCTCTCCGACAGCCTCCGGGCTCTCGGGTTTGATGTCCAGCGCTTCAAAACCGGCACCCCCTGCCGCCTGAATAGCCGCAGCATCGACTTCTCCAAGTGCGAGCTGCAGCCCGGGGACGAGCCCGCGCCCCGCTTCAGCTACCTCTCCGGCACCCTCCCCGAGGACGAGCCAGAAGCCCAAACCGAGGCCGCTACCCCCCTTCCAGGCACCGGTCCTAACCAGTTTACCCTCAACTCCTGGACCTCGGAAAAGTTCCACGTGGAACAAATTCCCTGCTGGATCACCTACACGACCCCCCAAACTCACGACATCATCCGGGCCAACATCCACAAGTCTGCCATGTATTCCGGCAAGATCGAAGGCGTCGGACCCCGCTACTGCCCCTCTGTGGAGGACAAGGTCGTGCGCTTTGCGGAGAAGGAACGGCACCAGATCTTCCTCGAACCCGAGGGTCGCCACACTCGCGAATTCTACGTGAACGGGGTCTCCACCTCCCTGCCCTTCGAGGTGCAGTATGACTTCATCCGTTCCATCCCGGGACTGGAAAAGGCGGAGATCATCCGCCCTGGCTACGCGGTTGAGTACGACTACTGCCCCCCGACCCAGCTCCATCCCACCCTGGAAACGAAGCGTGTTTCGGGGCTCTACTTCGCCGGGCAGATCAATGGCACCTCCGGCTACGAGGAGGCTGCCGGTCAGGGCCTCATCGCCGGAGCCAATGCCGCGCTCAAGGCCCAGGGCCGCCCTCCTTTCCTGCTACAGCGCAGCCAGGCCTATCTCGCGGTGATGATCGACGACCTTGTGACCAAGGGCACCACCGAGCCCTACCGACTCTTCACCTCCCGCGCTGAGTATCGCCTCCTCCTCCGCCAGGACAATTGCGACCTCCGCCTCACCCCGCTGGCCGCGCAGGTGGGTCTCGTCTCACCCTTCCGCATCCACCACACCGAGGAAAAAATTGCCGCCATCGTCGCCGCCCGCACCCTGCTACAGGAGGTCCGCATGGGCGACGTGACCCTGGAAAAATGGCTGCGCCGCCCCGAAAGCACGCCTGCCCAGCTCCCCGCCGAGATGTATTCCCGCTTCACCCCCGAGGTCTGGAGCCTGGTGGAAAACGACGTCAAATACGCCGGCTACATCACCCGGCAGGAGGACATGGTGGCCAAGACCTCCCGCATGGAGGAAAAGATGATCCCCGCCGACTTCGACTACCACGCCATCCCCGGCCTCAAAACCGAAGCCAAACACCGCCTTACGGCCCTCCGCCCTGCCACCCTCGGCCAGGCCGCGCGAGCCCAAGGTGTGAATCCCGCCGACATCGCCCTGCTGGCGGTGATGCTGAAGCGGGGCAGTTTGGAGACGGAAGGAAGCGACTTGAAAGCTTAACCTTGGTTTTCCCCGGGTGAAACCAGCAGGTGAAACCGGCCTTGGGCCCTCTTCGTTTGAACTGAATTCATGGTGTGATCAAAACCTTCAGCACACCTTCACTACGACTGCCAAAGACTTCGTAACCCTGTTTGATATCCGCGAGTGAGAAGCGGTGCGTGACGAGCATGGCTGGGTCAAACCGACCGGACTGCACCACATTGATCAGCCGACGCATGCGCTCCTTCCCGCCCGGACAGAGCGTGGTGACGATGCGGTGGTCCCCCAGCCCTGCGGCGTAGGCTTCATACGGGATCTGCAGCTTGCCGGAATAGACGCCAAGACTGGAGAGCGTGCCGCCCGGCCGCAGGCAACGCAGGCAGGCCTCAAACGTCTCCTGCGTGCCGAGTGCCTCAATGGCTACGTCCACCCCGCCGCCAGTCAGTTTCAGAACTTCTTCCACCACATTGCATTCGCGGAAGTTCAGGGTCACATCCGCTCCCATTTGACGGGACATTTTGAGCCGGTTCTCGTCGCCATCCACGGCGATGATCATCGTCGCTCCCATCAGTTTGGCACCCACGGTGGCGCAGAGGCCGATGGGGCCCTGTGCGAACACCACCACGGCATCGCCTATCTTGATATTGCCACTTTCCGCGCCGCCAAAGCCTGTCGAGGCGATGTCTGCCAGCAGTACCACCTGCTCGTCCGTCACCTCGTCGGGAATCTTCGCCAAATTCGCCTGGGCGTAGGGCACCAGCAGGTACTCTGCCTGAGCGCCGTTGATGGTGTTGCCAAAACGCCAGCCGCCCATCGCCTGACAGCCGTGACCATGGCCGCACTGCGAGGGTTTGCCAGAAAGGCAAGCGCGGCACTGCCCGCAGGGTGTGATGGCACCCACCAGCACGCGGTCGCCGATGTTGTAGCCTGTGACGCCAGCACCAAGTTCCTCGATCACTCCGACGGGCTCATGGCCGATGATCAGCCCAGGCTTCACCGGGTACTCGCCACGCACAATGTGCAGGTCGGTACCGCAGATGGTGGTCGCTGTGATGCGCAGCAGCGCTTCGCCCGGCCCCACCGTGGGCTTGGGCACGGACTCAACACGGATGTCATTGATGCCGTGAAACACGTTGGCCAGCATGGTCTTCATAGTGGAGCTACTATCGTGGCAAGATCCCTCCCCTGCTCCGCAGCCGTTGGCCAATGCTGTGCCGGATTGGTCATGTGATATGCGCGGCGCATGAGATGGCAGGGACACTTTGCTGACAAGCGGCCTGCATGATCTCCGAAGTCAGCAATAGAGCGTTCTTCCGCAAGGTTTCTCAGATCCATTTCGCCACCCTTTGGAAGCAGGTGCCGGCGTGGGTTTTCAACGCCTAATACCATGATATGGTGCTTCGTGATATCATCTCGGTGTTTTAAGACCAGCGCGGCTTGCTCATCCGGGCCATGCTCAGAAGTCTCGGCCCGAGTTCTACCTTCCCGCCTGCAGCACCAGGCCGCGCACCTCCACCTGCTCGCCGGGGCGGAGCTTGAAGCAGAAACAGCCCTTCATGTCGGAAGAGGCTTTGCTGTTCTGCATCTGGGCGGAGGCTTCCTCGATGCGGGCGGTGTACTGGCCGTCCCTGCGGCCGAGGAGGACGGTGTGCCACTGGTTGTCCTGCGGCGGGTTCAGGCAGGTGAGTCGCTGGTTGGCACCGTCGGCGGCCTGGAGGTCGAAGGATTCGAGCTGCCCCCGGTACTCGGCTGAGAGGGTGAAGTCGCCGTCCAGCAGCGTGCCGCGATAGACGAGGATGGCGCGGGGCCAGCCGTCGTTGGTGGTATTGGTGGCGCTGAGCACACCGTCCTGGATCTGCACGGTCATCTTGCTCAGCGGGTGCTCCACCCAGCGGTTCTCGGCTTTGGACCAGCACCAGACCCGCCAGTCGGCGGCCTGCATGGGGATTTTGCGGGCCGTCATGGGTGCTGCTGCTGCCGCAGGGGCGGAGGGCGGCGGCACTGCTGCGGCCGGAGCGCTGGCCGCAGAGGGGCTCAGCTCGCGGATCTTGAGGTTTCGGTAGGCTACCTCCGCGCCGTGATCCTGCAGGGCGATGGCGGTGGCGCGCTTCACGCCCACGCCGGGGTAGTACTTGTACTTGCTGCTGGCGATGATGCGCTGCAGCTCGGGGCTGCCTAGCTCGCACTCCGCGACTTTGCGGCCATTGAGCCAGTGCTTCACATGATTGCCATTCACCACGATGCGGCCTTGATTGAACTCGCCCACAGGGCGCAGCGTTTTGCCTGCTGGCGTGACCAGCGAGTAGATGGAGGCGGCGAGCCGGTCGGCCGCGTTGTTCGCATGCGGGGCATCATCCAGCACCTGATACTCAAAGCCCACCGGGCTGTCGCCGGTGTCTCCGGGATAAAAGCTGGCCGTGCGTTTTTCGCCTTCGGTGAAAAGGTACTCCACACCGCTGTTGCCCGCAGGACCCACGCGCCACTCGAATTCAAATTCGAAGTTTGTGAACATCGCGTTCGTCACGAGATCGCCGCCATGGCCGTTTGGGCGACCGTTGCCCGCAGGCAGTAGCAGGCAGCCGTTTTGAATTTTCCAGGACCCGGCGGTCACTGACTTCTTGCCATAGGTATGCCAGCCTGCGGTGCTATGCCCGTCAAAGAGGAGCTTCCATCCTGCTGACTGCTCCTGAGGTGAGAGAGTGTTGGGCACTTCGGCGGGTGCCGCCATGGTGTGAATGCCAACTGCGGCGGCCACAGCAGCCAGCCAGTGAAGGAGGAGAAGAGATCGGTGCATGGCGAGTGTCGCAGGCTGAATCAAAGCGGGATGTGCGGTGGAAGGCAAGCCCGCAGCCAGGGGGGGGACCGCATTACAAAACAGAGGAAAGAGTATCGCAATGCGATGTAAGGGTTGCATCATCCTGACTCAAATGTTGATTGAGAGCCATGAAGCGCACCAACCCCGCCTCCATCGTTCTTGGTATTTGCACGCTGCTGTCTGTTTCCTGCGGCACTGTGCCGGATGCAAACGGCACCTACAACGGCAAGCCGGTGCTCACTCGCGCCAGCCACCCTTCAGGCGGTTCGATGCGTGAGGTGAAAGGCGGCACCTATCTCGGCCGCCGCTACTTCACGCCGCCCGGTTCCAAGAGCGGTCTGCAGTGGATCGATGTCTATGGGCAGTAAGCAGCCTGCGGCACGAGCATGATCGCGAAAGGATCATCAGGCCGCTGCGAATGAAAACCGATGAGTTTTGTCATTGGTTGTTCGCACGGAAAAAGTGCTGACAAGACGGCTGATTTTTTGCAAAATAGCGACACGCAAGTCACGAAAAAGGAAATCAGCCGTCATGAAATTCGTCACACGCACTCCGCTTCTGGTCACGGCAGCTCTGCTTGGCTTTGCTGCAGTGTCACCTGCGGCAGATCCCGGGGAAAGCTACCAGCGCGCTCATGCGCTCTGCGATGCCGGCCTGAAGGAAGTGCAGGCAGGTCATCCTGATGTGGCTGTGGGCAAGCTGAGAGCGGCTCAGGCGCTCATTCAAAAGATCAGCCAGAGCCAGCCTCAATGGCAGCCCGCCTTGGTGGCCTACAGGCTGCAAAAAATCGAAAACCTGCTCAAGGAGCTCGACCCATCCCCTGCCCTGTCGCAGGAAGTTTTGCCGGCCCCTCAGACGACGGCTGTCTCTCCAGAGACGGATGACTGAGCCTGCGCTCACCCCTCGCTCCAACGGATGTTCCGCCGCACGCCCACATTGTGAAAATGACTGTCGGCATCCTGGATATAGCCTTCTTTGTCGATGCGCAGGCCTTCGGCTTTGAGCTGGTGTCGTTGTTTGAGTGACGACTCAGGAGGCATGTTCGGGCTGATGCGCGCATTCGCCGCCACCACGCGGTGCCAGGGCAGCGTGGCGGATTCCTCGGGTGTGAGGCGGCTCAGCACCGTGGCCACATGGCGGGCGATGACGTTCATGTGGATGGCGATGCTGCCATAGGTGGTGAACTTGCCAGCGGGGATCAAGGCGACCAGACGAATGACCTCCGCACGGATGCGGGCGAAGGCGACGGATTTTCCACGGGTGGCCATGAGTGTGGAGGATGCGCAGCGCGCGTGCCTTGTCGAGGTGGCGCATGCGGAGGAGTGATGGCTGCTTCCATAAATGGCTGGGAAATGTCATGGCGACGGAGTGGGTGCGGCGCATGATCGCGTGCGCCATGCTAAGTCCTCTTGCTCATCACAAACGTCTGGAACGCGTCGAACTGGAACCCGGTCTGACCGCATTCCGCTGTCCTGAAACCGGCGGGCACTGGATCCCGGCGGAAAGCTACTGGCGCTGGCGCAGCAAGCTGCCTGCGACGGAGGTAGCCGAGGAAAGCCCGGCAGCGGAGGCGGTGCCCGTGAGCGAGTTTGATGATGTGGTCAAACTCTGCCCGGAGTCTGGCACGGTGATGACGCGCTATCGCGTGGGCCACGGGCAGCCGTTTCGTGTGGAGCGCTCGCATACGGGCGGCATCTGGCTGGACGGTGGTGAGTGGGAGGCGCTGTGCGGCGGGCACCTGCAAAAATCCATCCACCTGATCTTCACGGCACCGTGGCAGAAGGCCGTGAGGCAGCAGGAGCTCAATGCCATGCAGCTGGCACAGCTTCAGGAGCGGCTCGGTGCCGAGCTGCTGGAGAAGCTTCAGGCGCTGCGCCAGGAACTCTCAGAGCATCCGCAGCGGTCCGCTGCGCTGGCGTTTCTGAATGCGCAGCCGTAAGCGGCCTGGATGAATAAAAAGGACGGAAGGACGTTCAACTCCATGGAGCAACACTCCGTTTACATCATGAAAGCACTTCTCAGTCTCATCGCTGCGGCCAGTGTGCTGGGTGCCGTGGTTCCTCTTTCTGCGCAGGCCATTCCGCCCGTTCTCCCCATGGGAGTGCAGCCCTGCCCCGGTGAGCGCCGCATCGTGAGCTACCTGACCAATGGCACACCGGTGTGGGCGGTGTATCAGGCGATCGGGTATGACGCCATGGGCTACCCGATTTACCAGTGGGTCACCCTGCCCACCAGCACCTATGTGAGGCCTTACTGCGGTGGTCACGTTTACGGTGGCTACCGCTACCCCAGCTACTCCTACCGTGCGCCTGCGTACGTGACACCGCATTTTGGCGGCCATGTGAGCCCTCCGATGCATCACGGCGGCGGTGTGCACATCGGGCACAGCGGTGGTGGTCATCACGGAGGCGGGCACCATCGGTGATGCAGGTCCGGCACTTGGAGGGACTTCCTGCTTGGGGCGCTCAATGCGCCGCCGCAGGCAGCAGATCCAGTTTGCGCATGGAGGCAAAAAGTTGTTTGCCAAAAGCCTGCAGCCAGGCCGCGTCCACCTTGCGGGTGGAGGCAGGCAGCTTCACGGTCTGCCCCAGGGGCGGCACATGAATGAAGATCACCAGCTTCAGCGCTTCGGGGTGCTGTTTCTGCGCATGCAGCAGGGAGTAGAGCATCTCCTCGCACAAGTAGCGCCCGGCGTTTTCTGACACGTGGGTGGGGAATCCTGCCTGAGTCAGGGCTTCGGCCAGACCGTCCAGCCGGGCCTGCTGGCGCAGCTCCGGTTCGGCATCTTTGACGATCTCCGGAGTCATGGGCTTCATGCCATGGTTGTCGGGGTACCGGCCGCGGAGGTTGTGCGCCACGATCTCGATCTGAAACTCCGGCGTGCCTTCACCGAAGGCGATCCATACGTTGGGCTGAGGGCTCACGCCATTGATGGATTCCAGCGGTGCCCCCCAGAGCACAGGCACCTTCAGGCTGCGCACATCCTGCGGAAAGGCCTTGGCGAGTTCCTGAGCCAGCACCCAGGAGGCGTTTTCACTGCGGCCGCCGAAAGCCTCAAAACCGCTGACCAGGATGTCCGGTGTCTGTGCCCGGAGAGGGTGGCCCGGCAGGCAGAATGCCGCGAGCAAAAGCAGTTTGCGTAGGGTCTTCATGGCACATGCATGTTGCTGATTTGAAACATCCCGCTGTCACTAGGCTTGCTGGGGAAATACCAGGTGCCAGAGAGCAGGCTGGAACCCGGCGGCAGCGAGCCGCTGTAGTTCACCGGCGGCTCCTTGGACTGACGGTAGGTTTTGGTGAACTTCAGGCGGGTAAAGCCGGCATCACTCTCGCAGGTGCCGGTGATGTCCGCCCACACAAAGCCGTCCTGCAGCGTGCCGAAGCCGGTGTAGCTTTCCCTGACGACTCCCCTGATCCTGCTGGAGCCGCGCGCCTGCTTCAGGGAGATCTCAAAGGGGACCGTCTTTCCGGCCAGCTTATGGTAGGCACTGCCATAAGTGTAAGATCCCTGGTAGATGCCCTGCACATAGGGGGCGGGGGCTGCCGAAAGCCCGCCGTGGCCCGCAGGCAGCGAGCACGCTGCCAGTGCAGTCAGCACCATCGCCTGCAGCAACCAGGCCTGCCAGCGTTGAAAGATGCTCAAGATGGCCGGGCACGGAGTCTTCATATCAGGCGCGCAGTCTGCGCGAAAAGCGCCGGCGCTGTCAATCAGCATAAGCCCTATCTTGTGTTTGAACGAAGGAAGGGGAGGCTTCCATTTGGCCCAGCCAGCCGCAGTTCATCCTTCAGAGCCACGCAGGGTGCCGTGCGCGAAAGCCCTCGTAGGAACGGCTGCTCAGCCGCCAGCGCGGGCCCTCTCCAGGGCGTGAGCCAGACGTGTCAAAACGCAGGCCGCAGACCTGCATGAAAACGTGGTGGCCAGGTTTGACGTAGAGCGTGATGTAGCTACCAAGCCCGGGCCACGCGTAATTCGCAAAAGCCGTGGAGCTGAGCGGCCTGTCCAGCAGCCTGGCACGATAGAGCACATGCGAGATGGAGCCGGAGCAGTCGAAGCCGTTGTCGTAGAGAAACCGGTGGCCTCCTCCCAGCTTGTAGGGTTTGCCCACCAGGTCATTGGCTGCCGCCACCAGCTGATGGATCACGAGGGGGTGGCTCTGGTGCGCGTAGGCGTAGAGGCCGTTGAAGTAGAGTGGCACGATTGCAGGAGGCGCCATGTAGTAGCCCATACCTCCTCCAATCGTGCCCAGGGCACCCCACATACCCAGTTTCATCCAGCGCCTGCGCCCGAACAGCTGCCGCACACATTCGGCTTCGGGCGTGTCACTCAGAGATTCTGGTATGGGGGTGTCATCCTCTTGGTGGTCCACGCAGGAAAGGTATAGGAAGAGTCTGAAATTATCTTCTAAATAGCCATTCAGAATACTGTCAGATCTACCTTAGAGGCTTAAGAAAATTAATCGAATTGCATTCAGTGATTTAGCAGGGGGTGGGTACGGAATCAGGCTCGGCCCATGAGGCTTTCTGCAGCAACTTGCGGGAGGTCGGCCGGTTGAACTCATCCGATGAACACCACATCCACCGCGCAAAAGAGCAGGTCTCTTTGGTTCCTGTTCACGCTGCCCCTGCTGCTCTGGCTTTTCGTGCTGCTGCTTTCCACGGGCTTCAACTGGCTTGTCAAGCACCTGACTCCGTACGTGGTGTTTGGGGTGATGACGCTCTGTCCGCTGGCGGCCGCGTGGCTGGGCTGGCGCATGCTGAGGCAAAACACTTCGCGGCGGCTGGCGCGGGTGGCGCTCCTGGGCGGCAGCCTTCTGTTTGTGGCCTTCCTCATCTACCCAGGCATTCCGCTGGTGAAAAAATGGACGGCCCCCAGGACTGCCAAAAACCCCGGCCAGCCGAGCAGCCTCCCGCCGCTGACAGGGCTGCCGGTTTTTCCTGGCGCGGAAGGTTTCGGCACCCGCACTCCGGCAGGTCGCGGTGGCAAGGTGCTCGAAGTCACCTCTCTGGCAGACCACGGGCCCGGCACGTTGCGCGCGGCTCTGGCAGAGAGGGGGCCGCGTATCATCGTGTTTCGCGTGGCAGGCACCATCGAGCTTGAAAGCCCGCTCATTGTCACCGAACCTTTTCTCACCGTTGCAGGCCAGACGGCACCAGGAGATGGTATTTGCCTCAAAAACACGGGGCTGACCGTCGCCACGCATGATGTGCTTATCCAGCACCTGCGCATACGGCCCGGCAGCGAAGGCCGGATCGAGCCCGACGACAATGACGCCCTGACTCTGCTAGGCACGCATGGCAAAATCGCCGACGGTGCACACCACATCGTGATCGACCACGTCTCCGCAAGCTGGAGCGAGGACGAGGCTGTGAACACCTGGTTCGGCGCGCATGACATCACCTTCAGCTGGTGCATTGTCAGCGAGGCGCTGGATCAAAGCCGCCACCACAAAGGACGTCATAGCGCGGGGCTGCTGATCGGAGACGGCTGCGACCACGTCACGGTGCATCACACGCTCATGGCGCACAATGGCTTCCGCAATCCCCTCATCTCCGCCGGGGGCACGCATGACATCATCAACAACGTCATCTATGACTTCGGCAACCTTGCGGGAGAGGTTTTCGACACGGACTCGAACTCCTTCGTGAATTTTGTGGGCAATGTCTTCAAGCCGGGCCGTTCCACCGAGTCCGGCTTGTACGAGATCATCGTGAACTCCAGCGGCGTGCCTAAGATCTACGTTGAGGGCAACCGCGGTCCGCACCGTCCGCAGGCCGAGGGCGATGAGTGGTCGCTGGTGAGCTACAAGTTTGACCAGAAAACCGCGCCTGAGCAGTACCGTGCCGCCCGGCGGTTTGCCACCTGGCCGGTCACCACCACGGATGCCGAGGCCGCTTATGCCGGAGTGCTGGCACATGCTGGCGCCACACACCCGAAGCGCGATGCTGTGGATGCACGCGTCGTCAGCGAGGTGAAAAACGGCACGGGTTCGATGATCAACGCGCCTTCACAAGTGGGCGGGCACCCCCACCTCGCGGGTGGTGCCGCTCCTGCCGACTCGGATCACGACGGCATGCCCGATGCCTGGGAGCAGGCGCATGGCCTTGATGCCCGAAACCCCGCCGATGGCAGTGCGGACGCGGATCAGGATGGCTACACGAATCTGGAGGAGTACCTGCATGCGCTGACGGAGTGACGCAGGCCCGTGGCGAGGCACAAAAAAGCCGCCGCCCTGTGAGGAGCGGCGGCCGGGCAGTCAGCGGCTTGTTCAGCCTCAGGCTTTCTTGGCCTCTTTCTTCTTCGCAGCAGGCTTCTGTCGCTCTGGCGGGGAGAGGGGCTCTTCTACCGGGGCGGGTGCCATGGGGATGAGCGGGAAAGGATTGGCCTGCGGCTCCATGGCGTACTCGCGGTCCTTGAGGATACCAGGCTGTGGCACGGGATATTTGCCATTGGCATCCGCGATGATCGGCGCAGGGCCGTCCATCGTGAGCTTGTCCACGCCGGGGGAGAACTCGAAGGGGCTGTTGATGTAGTCGTCGTAGCGGATGACCTGGCCGGTGTGGGCGGCGGCGCGGCCCATGGCGGTGGTGACGCTGGATTTCACACCACGTTCCACTTCGTTGTAGGGCTTGTCAGCCACGATGGCGGCGATGAGGTCCTGCCACTCGAGGTCATACGGATTCGGCTCAGGCTGCTTGCCGCGCCAGATGATGTTGGAGCGCTGCATCTTCTGGCTGTTGAAGGTCATGGCCTTGGAGGGGAAGTGACCGGCGGTGGAGACGATGGCGCTGCCCTTGGTGCCGTGCACCTGGGTGGCAAACTGGTTGTGGGTGCCGATGGCAGTGCGGCCTTCCAGGAAGAGCTTGGCGCCGTCCTTGAAGGTGTACTCGCAGCTGTAGTGGTCGAAGTTCTGGTCGATGTAGTCACCGCGGTCGCTGCGGCCGCCGCTGGCCTGCACTTCCACCGGCCAGTCGTTTTTCATCCAGCAGGCTTCGTCGATGTTATGAATGTTGAAGTCGCTGAAGCCGCCGCCGCTGGCCCACAGGAAGCTGTGGAAGCGCTGGATCTGCCACTGCAGCTCGTTGGTGTCCACCTTGGGGTCGCGTGGCAGGGTGAAGGCGGAGCCGATGGGGCCCTGCATGCGGTAGGCGCGCATCATCAGCAGGTCGCCGATCTCACCGTCCTGGATGCGGTTGAAGAGCTCGCCACGGACGCGGCAGTGGCGGCACATGAGGCCCACGCCCACCTTGAGGTTTTTCTTCTTGGCCTCTTCATTCAGCGCCAGGAGGCGGCGTGCGGTGGGGCCGTCGGTGCAGATCGGCTTTTCCATGAAGACGTTCACGCCTTTTTCGATGGCGTATTTGAAATGCACCCAGCGGAAGGCCACGGGAGTGGTGAAGATGGCCACGTCCCCTTTGCGCAGGGAGTCGATGGCGTGCTTGTAGGCGTCGAAGCCGATGAACTTGGAGTCTTCGGAGACGGACATGCGGTCAGGGTGCTTGGCGGTCAGCGCTTCAAAGCTGCCCTTGAGGCGTTTTTCAGACACGTCCGCCATGGCCACGAGGCGGGTCACACGCTGCTGGATGCCCATCGCATTGCTGGCGGCGCCAGTGCCACGGCCACCGCAGCCGATCAGGGCGGTGCGGATTTCATCGCTGCCAGCGGCATGCACGTGGGGCAGGCTGATGCCGGAGAGAACAGACAGGCCGGCGGCGGTCTTGGTGGTGGTCTTGAGAAATTCGCGGCGGGATGCAGCTGAAGGATCAGTGATAATGGTATTCATGTGGAGCACTTTTGTACGTTGCCTCGCGGGCAGAGTTTGCCAAAGAATCTTGCGACTCTTTGTTGTATTCCTCTTCTGCTCTCAGCGGGCGCCTTGGTCAAGCATGCCGCCACGCGCGGAGATTTCCGCAAACGCACGTGTCAGTGCGTTGTTCAGCTCGTGCAGCGTGGCCTGCTCCAGCTCGGGGTCGAGCGTTGCCGTCAGGGTCGGTGGCAGAATGATCGCCGGATGTGTGGGCGGGGCTGGCCTTGCGGCTGCTTCTGGCGGCAGCACGGCAGGCGGTGCATCAGCGGCGGCGTGCAGAGGCGCGGCCACAGGGGCCACCATCACAGCGCGAGGGGCCTGATAAAGCGTTGAGGTGGAAACCGTGTTCCTGGCGGGTTCTTTGGCAGGTGTGGCTGCACAGAGCTGCCGTAGGCTGGCGAGCTGGGCATCGAGCTGGTTGTTAAACCACTCACGGGTGCGCTGAATGTCTTGCACCAGAGAAGCCAGTTCATGGGCTAAGAGATCTCCTGAATGAGCAGGCAGTCCCGGAGAGGGCAAAGTGGCGTTGGTCGATGGGAGACTCATGCGGCACCAAATCTATTAAAATTTCCATAAACAATCAAGCTCTCTTCACTCTTAATTCCATGGAATTTCAAAATATCATGCTTTTCACAGCTTAAATTTTTTAGGATTAAATGCCGATTGAATATAACTTCAGGAATAACCATAAATCAACGTGCATTGCATGTCGCCTGCCTGGTTCTGATATCATCAGGCCGCCAGCTCCAGCACAGCGCGGCGCGCCTTCTCCACGCGTTTACGGCTTCTTCATTTTCTTCCCCTGCCCTGCGCGCTTCTGCACCAGCGGCCAGTCGGGGTCAGGTGTGCGGGAGGACTGCATCAGGGCGGCGGCTTTGGCCACGAGTTCTGGCTTCTCCTGGGAAAGATCATGCGCTTCTGCCGGATCTGACTTGAGATCATAGAGCTCGATGGGGCGCTCCGGGCCGTTGCGCACAGCCTTCCAGTCATCGAAACGCACGGCCTGCAGGGAGGCTGCTTCATGCAGCTCCCAGTAGAAGTGATCGCGCTGCGGTGCGGGGCCGCCTTTGAGAAAGGAGACCAGCGAGAGGCCGTCCGTCTTGCAGGCAGCGGGAATCTTTGCGCCGGCGAGTTCTGCAGCCGTGGGCAGGAAATCCCAAAAAGCCCAGGGTTCATCCGTCACACGCCCTGCGGGCACCTGGCCGGGCCAGCGTGCCAGCGCGGCCTGCCGCAGCGCACCATCATACAGGCCGCGCTTGTAACCACGCAGGCCGTTGGCGGCCTGCTCAAAGAGCCTGCCCATTTCCGACCCGGGATCAAAGGAGGAGCCGTTGTCCCCGGCGGTCATGACGAGCGTCTTGTCGTCGATGCCGCATTCCTTGAGTGTGTCCAGCAGCCGGCCCACATCGCTGTCCAGGCGGGTGACCATGGCGGCGTAGTTCTTCTGCTTCTCAGTCCAGGGCTTGTCCTTGTAGAGGCCCTGGTCGTTGATCTCAAAGTCTCCGTGCGGCAGCGTGATGGAGTAATAGAGGAAGAAGGGGCCGGACCTGTGCTCGCGGACCCAGCGCACCACTTCGTCGGAGATGAGCTGCTGCGCGTAGGTTTTGCCCACGCCTTTGCCGGTGTTTCCGGGCAGGTCAAAGCGCTGGTCGTCGTTGTAGAGGTAGGTGGGAAAGTAGCTGTGGGCGTGGCGCTGGCAGTTGTAGCCGTAGAAGTGGTCAAAGCCGAGCTTCAGCGGGCTGCCGGTGGTGTCGAACATGCCCATGCCCCACTTGCCCATGCAGGCGGTGGCATAGCCGGCGTCGTGCAAAATCTGCGCCACGGTGATCGTGCCAGCAGGCAGCGGCTTCTGGCCCTCTTTGCCGATCTCGCGGTTCGCGCGGATGGGGCAGTGGCCGGTGTGCAGTCCCGTCATCAGGCAGGAGCGCGAAGGGGCGCAGACGCTGGTGCCGCTGTAGCCCTGCAGGTAGCGGGTGCCTTCCCGGGCCATGCGGTCCAGGTGAGGTGTCTGGATCAGCTTCTGCCCGTAGCAGCCCAGGTCTCCCTGGGCCAGATCATCGCTGAGGATGAAGATGATGTTGGGCTGGCCTGCGGTGGCAGCGGAGAGAAGGCAGAGGGAAAGGAGCAGGACGATGGGTCGGATCATGGCATCATGGGAACGACGCCATCGCGGCAATGTTGCTGGCCTGCGGATCAGCGCACCTGGCAGACGGTCTTGGCCACTCCGTCAGCAAAGGCGCTGCTGATGGTGTTCATGTTGACGGTCAGGCCATACAGGCCGCCGATGGCAAAGGCTTTGCGCACGATGAACTCGCCCACGGGCACCCGCTTGGGCATCTGGTAAAGCGTCACCACGCCGTCCACGTGCATCTGTCCCATCCCTGGCATGGCGGTGCGCACCACGCCGTTGCCCTTGGTGTAGCGGGTGATGTTGACCACGATCTCGTAGCTGTGGCGAGATCCGCCGTTCGCCTGGGCCAGAGCTTGTACGTTCTGGGTGATCCTGTCGGCAAGCATCGCGCGTTCTTCGGCAGACATCCGGGCGTCGGTGGTGTTCACCACGGTGCTGACCCGGTCCCCCTGGCTGACGACCGCCGTGAGAGGGGTGACGTAAGTGGCGCGCGGAGTGCTGGTGGCGCAGCTCGAGAGTGCCAGCGCAGCAGCGATGATGGAAAGACGGCGGAGGATCTGGGGCATGTTCATGAGGTGATGGGCGTGGAGTGAGGCGGACGTGGCAAGATGCCTTAACTCTGAGCGCAATTCAATCTGAGTCCGCTGTTCTGTGCAGGGGGCATCAAGCAAGAGGCATAGGCCGAGCGCCTGCGGAAGGAGGGCATCCGGAGCGCGGAGCTGCCGCCTTGCAGCATCTTGTGGTATCCGCCTGCCGGTGCGCTCAACAGGGGCAAAAAAATGCGGCCCGGAATTGCTTCCGGGCCGCGGGTGGGGGTTTTGGGTTTTCTGAGCCGCCGTGCGGGTTGGGTCACACGGCGGATCAAAAGGGGATGACGGGACAGGGATGCCCCGACGAAGATTACATCATGCCGCCGTGGTCGTGGCTGTGACCGGCGTCAGCCTTCTCTTCCTTGGGAATGTCTGCGATGAGGCACTCGGTGGTGAGGAGCAGGCCGGAGATGGAGGCGGCGTTCTGGAGAGCGCTGCGGGTCACCTTGGCAGGGTCAACGACGCCAGCCTTGATGAGGTCCACGTATTCGCCAGTGGCGACGTTGTAGCCGCTGTTGCCTTTGCCCTTCTTGACTTCGGCAACGATGAGCGCGCCTTCCAGACCGGCGTTGGCAGCCAGCTGGCGGAGGGGAGCTTCGATGGCGCGGGCGATGATTTCAGCGCCGGTCTTTTCGTCGCCGACGAGCTTGAGGTCGCCGATGGCGGCCTGAGCACGGATGAGGGCCACACCACCGCCAGGGACGATGCCTTCCTCAACGGCTGCACGGGTGGCGTGCAGGGCGTCTTCGACACGGGCTTTCTTTTCCTTCATCTCGGTTTCGGTGGCAGCACCGACGTTGATGACGGCCACGCCGCCGGCGAGCTTGGCAAGGCGCTCCTGGAGCTTCTCGCGGTCGTAGTCGCTGGTGGTTTCGGCGATCTGGTTCTTGATCTGGGTCACGCGGCCCGCGATCGCTTCGGAGGAGCCTTCACCTTCAACGATGACGGTGTTTTCCTTGCCGATGGTGATGCGCTTGGCGCGGCCGAGGTCGGAAAGCTCGATGTTCTCAAGCTTGATGCCGAGGTCTTCGGTGATGCAGCGGCCACCGGTGAGGATGGCGATGTCTTCGAGCATGGCCTTGCGGCGGTCGCCGAAGCCAGGAGCCTTGACGGCCACGATGTTGAGGGTGCCGCGCAGCTTGTTCACCACGAGGGTGGCAAGGGCTTCGCCTTCGACGTCTTCAGCGATGATGAGGAGGGGCTTGCCGGAGCGGGCGACCTTCTCAAGCAGAGGCAGCATGTCCTTGAGGTTGCTGACCTTCTTCTCGTTGATGAGGATGTAGGCGTTCTCGAGGTTGCACTCCATCGTTTCCGGATTGGTCACGAAGTAGGGGGAGAGGTAGCCCTTGTCGAACTGCATGCCTTCCACCACTTCCAGAGTGGTTTCGATGCTCTTGGCTTCTTCCACGGTGATGGTGCCTTCCTTGCCCACTTTGTCCATGGCTTCGGCGATGATGTTGCCGATGCTGGCGTCCCAGTTGGCGGACACGGTTGCGACCTGGGCCACTTCCTTGCTGTCCTTCACGGGGGTGGAGATTTCCTTGAGCTTGGCCACGATGGCCTCGGTGGCCTTCAGGATGCCGCGCTGCAGGGAGGTGGGGTTGGCGCCGGCGGTCACGTTGCGGAGACCTTCGGAGTAGATGGCTTCAGCCAGCACGGTGGCGGTGGTGGTGCCGTCGCCAGCGGTGTCGGAGGTCTTGGAGGAGACTTCCTTGATGAGCTGGGCGCCCATGTTTTCATAGGGGTCCGGAAGCTCGATTTCCTTGGCCACGGTCACACCGTCCTTGGTGATGGTGGGGGAGCCGAATTTCTTTTCCAGGATGACGTTGCGGCCGGAGGGGCCGAGCGTTGCCTTCACGGCCTTGGCGAGCTTGGTGACGCCGCGGAGAAGGGCCTGGCGAGCGTGTTCGTCGAAATGAAGTTGTTTAGCCATAACAGTATAAGTAGTGAGTTTGGGGGTGGGTTTGAGGGGGGATTAGCCGATGATGCCGAGGATGTCGGTTTCGTTGATGATGAGGACGTCGTCGCCGTTGAGCTTCACTTCGGTGCCGCCGTACTTGGAGATGAGGACCTTGTCGCCCTTCTTCACAGTGAAGAGGGTGGACACGTCTTTGCCTTCGTCGTCCTTGCCGGTGCCAAGGGCGAGCACTTCAGCTTCCTGTGGCTTTTCTTTGGCGGTGTCGGGAAGGAAGATGCCGCCGGCGGTCTTTTCTTCGCTGGTGGAGCGCTTGACGAGGACGCGGCGTCCGAGGGGTGTGATGGAGGTTGCCATAGTTGGTCTGGTTTGTGCTTTTAGGGTTTCTGGTTCTAGTTCGGTTTGGTTCGGGTTGTCTGCCCGGCCTGCTGTCACACGGGTTGGTGTGCCGGCTGGCCGGGCGGAAATTCATTCGGGGTCGGTGGGCGGTGCCGCAGCGGCTGGCGCGGGAAGGGTGTTGGGGACGATGGCGACTCCGTTGGGGGCGCGTTCCAGCCCGCCATAGCTGAGGTCCGGAGTGGCCTCGCCGATCTCGCTGACGAGAAAATCCACGATGCGCTGCGGCTCCTCGGAGAGCACGGACTGCAGCATGCGCGAAGTGCGGGCCTGATCGTAGCCTTTCATGTCCAGGTCCAGCTTGGCGGAGCCTTCGAGGCCCTTGATCTGCGCAGCCAGGTCCACGGTGGAGTTCACGCGCTTCAGCAGCACGGGGTCGGCGCTGAGTTTTTTCATGGCAGCCGCCAGCTTGTCCTTCACCTCAGGGGTGTTCAGCAGCTCGGTGGCGGTCTTGCCGGGGTAGCGGGAGATGATGTCGTCAGCTTCGTTCTTGAGGGCGTTTTCCGCAGGTGCGGCTGGCTTTTCCTGCTTAGTCGTCAGCGCGCTGGAGATTTCTGCCTCGATCTTGGCATCCGAGGCGGCGGCGGTCTTGGGCGCAGCGGCTTTTTCCGGTGCCTTGGCGGTCCCGGGCGATTTTCCGCAGGAGACGAGCCCCAGTGCGGTCATGAGGATGAGCGTGTTTGTCTTCATGATACGCGTGGTGCGATGGCGGCGTTGGAGATTTCCCGCAGCGCAGTTTTCACAGCCTGGTCAAAGGTCTGGAACGACTCGTACTGCGGCTGCACTCCGGACATGCTGAGGTTGTCCCCCATGGCCTCCAGACGACCGATGACGTACCACTGGTCGTTTCCCTGATTTTCGATGAGGGATTTGAGATACTCGATCTCCAGCTTCTTGTTGGTGATCTGGTCGTTGGTGTCGGAGCTCTGGTTGGTGAATTCCTGCAGCGGCTGGCGGCAGAGCAGGATGCCGTAGGCGCGGTTCTGCGCCAGGGAGCAGGTGATGATGTACTTGGCCTGAGCTTCGACGAGGATGTGGCTGGGGTCCGTGCCGCTGATGGCCAGCTCCGTGTCTGAGAGGCGGGCGCTGACGCCCATGGGATCGCGCTTGGTGCGGAAGCCCTCTGCCTCCGTGAGCCCGGCAAAGCACTCCACGATCTGCGAGAGGTAGCGCCGCCGCCGGTCCAGCAGCAGATCCTCATATCGCTGGAGGAGGCGTTTCACCTCTCCATCGAGCGCGGACAGTTCTTTGAGGGCTTCGAGACTCATCGTTTGGAAACGAGGGTTACGGGCGAAGGCCACTCGCGTCTTTCCAGAACGATGCCTGACGGCGAACCGGTGGGGCTCGCCGTCAGGCTGGGAATCGTTCTGGTCAGTGGAGACAACATCAGTTCAGCTTGGCTGAGTTCGCGTCAGAGAAGAACTTACTTGTCCTTGTCCACGACTTCGAAGTCGGCATCCACCACCTTGCCCTTGTCCTGGGACTTGGCTTCGGCGGCACCGCCGGAGGGCTGGCCACCCATGCCGCTCATGTCGGGCATGCCACCTTCGGCGCCGGGGGCTCCGGCTCCTGCGGCGGCTGCGGCCTGGTAGGCGGCGGCAAAGAGCTTCTCGATCTCCTCCGTCTGCGACTTCATTTTGTCGATGTCGTTCGCTTCGATGGCGGACTTCAGGTCGGCGAGCTTGTCGGTGATCGGCTTGGTCTGCTCGGCAGGGACTTTGTCTCCCCACTCCTTCAGCGTCTTCTCGATCTCGTAGCTCAGGCTGTCGGCCTTGTTCTTCACTTCCACGCCTTCCTTGCGCTTGCGGTCTTCCTCGGCGTGCTCTTCAGCGTCGCGCTTGGCTTTCTCGATCTCGTCCTGGGTGAGGCCGGAGCTGCCCTGGATGGAGATGCGCTGTTCCTTGCCAGTGGTCTTTTCCTTGGCGGAGACGTGCAGGATGCCGTTGGCGTCGATGTCAAAGGTCACTTCGATCTGCGGCACGCCACGGGGCATCGGCGGGATGCCGTCGAGCTTGAAGGTGCCGAGGGTCTTGTTGTCGCGGGACATCGGGCGCTCGCCCTGCAGGACCACGATTTCCACACCGGGCTGCTGGTCAGCGTAGGTGGAGAAGGTCTGGCTGTGCTTCTTCGGGATGGTGGTGTTGCGCGGGATCATCGGGGTGGCCACGCCGCCGGCGGTCTCGATGGCGAGGGTCAGCGGGGTCACGTCGAGCAGGAGCACGTCCTTCACGTCGCCCTTGAGCACACCGCCTTGGATGGCAGCGCCGATGGCCACGACTTCGTCCGGGTTCACACCTTGGTGCGGGTCTTTGCCGGCAAGCTTGCGGGCGGTTTCCACCACCTTGGGCATGCGGGTCATACCACCCACCAGCACGAGTTCGTCGATCTTGCTGGCGTCCAGCTTGGCGGCGGCCAGGCAGTCACGCACGGGTTTCATGGTGCGCTCAAAGAGGCTGTCGCAGAGCTGCTCCATCTTGGCGCGGCTCAGGGTCTTCATGATGTGCTTCGGCCCGGTGGCGTCGGCGGTGATGAAGGGCAGGTTCAGGTCGTAGCTCTGGCTGGAGCTGAGGGCAATCTTGGCCTTCTCCGCTTCTTCCTTGATGCGCTGGAGGGCGTCTGGCTGGCCGCTGAGGTCGATGCCGCTGTCGGCTTTGAACTCGTTGACGATCCAGGTGATGAGGGTGTTGTCCCAGTCGTCACCGCCCAGGTGGGTGTCGCCGTCCGTGGCCAGCACTTCAAAGACGCCGTCGCCGATTTCGAGGACGGAGATGTCGAAGGTACCACCACCGAGGTCATACACGGCGATCTTTTCGTCGGACTTGCTTTCCAGACCGTAGGCCAGGGAGGCGGCGGTCGGCTCGTTGATGATGCGGCGCACGTTCAGGCCGGCGATTTCGCCAGCGGCCTTGGTGGCGTTGCGCTGGGAGTCGTTGAAGTAGGCGGGGACGGTGATGACGGCGTCGGTGATGGTTTCGCCCAGCTTGGCTTCAGCGTCGGCCTTCAGCTTGGAGAGGATCATGGCGCTGACTTCCTGGGGGGAGTAGGTCTTGGTTTCGCCGCCGACTTCCACCTGTACGTGGGCGTCGCCATTGGAGGCAGCCACGATCTTGTAGGGCATGCGCTTGTCGGCTTCGGTGAGCTCGGCGAACTTGCGGCCCATCAGGCGCTTCACGGAGAAGACGGTGTTGCGGGGGTTGGTGACGGCCTGGCGCTTGGCGGCCTGACCGACGACACGTTCGCCGCTCTTGGTGAAGGCGACGACGGAAGGAGTGGTGCGTGCGCCTTCGCTGTTTTCGAGCACCGTTGCTTTGCCGCCTTCGAGGACGGCCATGCAGGAGTTGGTGGTGCCGAGGTCAATGCCGAGGATTTTGCTCATGGTTTTGGGGTTGGGGGGGGAAAGGTGGAACTGAGGGTTTTGGTGGTTCCTTCTTGGCTAGACGCGTGCCAAGTGGGTCTTTAGAAATGTAATTCACTGATTGTGAGTTAACTAATAAGATCATGGCACAATGAGCCATGAGCCAAAAATTGTGCCAAAGTGCCAAAATGTGGCACAATTGGGGTGTCACTTGGCACAATTGGGGCCGACGTCTCGTGGTCTTGTCTTCTTCAGGTGGCAATCCAGACAGCCTTTGGCATCGTGTGCGGCATGTCCCTTATGAAGAAAATGGCCGTGGGCGTCGGCCTGCTTGCGCTCTGTCTGGGGCTTTTCTCGCTCCTCAGTTCCTGCTCGGCATTCAACTCGTGGCGCGGCGAGGTCGACGGGCGGGCGGATGCGCAGAAGGATCTGAAGGCTGGCAAACTCATCCTTGAGACCATGGGGCCACCACCGGCACCGTGGGAGAGGACCTATGAAAAGCTGCTCAAGGAACGGCACGGCATCACGTACTCCTGGGTGGCCGGGTGCATTGTGAGCGATCGCGTGAGTGGTCACGCCAGAGCGTACAATCAAATCATGGAGGCGGAGATTGAGCGGCGGTTTGGGAAAGGTGTTTTGGAAAAAACAGCGGAGGAAGCCAGGAAGCAGACGGGACCGTCCTCGCCCTGATCCCTGACGGCGCTTGTGAAAAGTTTCACAATCCGATTGCCGCCCCTGCGCAGGGGGCGTAATTCTCAGGGTCCCAAACTTTCCCCTGACTCCCATGGTCGCCCCTGCTGATTCCACCGTTGCTGCTTACGACTCCAAAGTCGAAGGCAATATCATCTTCACCAAGATGGACGCCGCCATCAACTGGATGCGCAAGAACTCCATGTGGCCGATGCCGATGGGCCTCGCCTGCTGCGCCATCGAAATGATGGCCGCTGCCTGCAGCCGCTACGACTTGAGCCGCTTCGGTGCGGAAGTGATGCGCTTTTCCCCCCGCCAGGCCGACGTCATGATTGTGGCGGGTACAGTGACTTACAAGATGGCCCTCGCCGTGAAGCGCGTGTGGGACCAGATGCCGGAGCCGAAGTGGTGCATCGCCATGGGTGCCTGCGCCTCCTCGGGCGGCATGTACCGCAGCTACGCGGTGCTCCAGGGCATCGACCAGCTCATCCCGGTGGACGTTTACATTTCCGGCTGCCCTCCGCGCCCTGAGGCGCTGCTGGAGGGCCTGATGCGCCTGCAGCACAAGATCGAGACCGAGCACTCCTTTGTGGAGCAGAAGAAAGAACTGCTGGCCGAACTCACCGCCTAATTTTTTGCACCGCCATGAAAGCCCCTGAGATGGTCGAAGCCCTGAAGCAGAAGTTTGGCGATGCCGTGCTGGAAACGAAGGAGTTTCGTGGAGAGCACACGCTCGTCGTCACCCTGGCCAGCGCCAAGCCGCTGCTGAAATACTGCCGCGATGAGCTGAACTTTGACTACCTCATCGACGTCTCCAGCCTGGACTACATGGGCCGGGAGCCGCGCTTTGAGATGGTGTATGAGCTCTACGGCTACGGCCACCTGCAGTACCTGCGTGTGCGTGCCGCTGTGGCGGAAGACGTGGAAGTCCCCACGGTGAGCGACCTCTGGGCCACGGCCGACTGGCACGAGCGCGAGGTGTATGACATGATGGGCATCAAGTTCAGCGGGCACCCGGACCTGCGCCGCATCCTGATGTGGGAGGGCTATCCCTTCTTCCCGCTGCGCAAAGACTTCCCCCTCGAAGGCAAGCCCAGCGACATGCCCGATGTGGGCTTTACCAAGGTGGCCCCGATGGCGGACGGCCCCTTTGTGACCACGGCAGGCGAGGGAGATACGCAGACGCGCGAGCCGCGCTCCCGCAGGCCGGTGGAATAGCCCGGCTGCAGGACGTAGGTTGGGTGTGTTTGGCGCGTTGCGTTCTCACATGCTCCAGTTCTTTCTTCGCCAAACCGCCCGACTGCGATGACTTTCGCGAGGCTTCAGTGTTTGCGGGTACGCTCATGGACGGGCGGGCTGCCGCCACACCCGCCCTACGACCGGACATGCGCTGCGCTGCGCTCCTTTCCATCGTGGACATTCCCGCGCGTTCGCGGTTTAATGCAAAATCTTCCGCAGCCGCGTTCATCCCTGTGACGATGCTGTGCGATAGAGCCGCACCACCTCACCCGTTCATTTTTCCCTCGCATGACACGCACCCACATCACCACCGTACTTGGTCTGGCCATGGCCACGACCGTCTTCTCCGCTGATTCCACCGACTGGGGCACCTTCCGCGGGCCTTCGGGCAACGGCATCGTCCCCGCCCTGGCCAACGCCAAATGGAGCCTCAAGCAGGTCTGGAAGTCTCCTACCAATCTCGGCTTCAGCTCCTTCGCCGTGGCGGGGGGCAAGGTGTACACGCTCGTCACTGGCGAGAGCGATGGCAACAGCGGCGAAATGCTGGCCTGCCTGGATGAAAAGACTGGCAAGGAGCTGTGGAGCAAGCCGCTGAGCATTGTGCCCAAATACACCGGTGGCGGTGACTCCGGCACGCCGGACAACAAAGGCGGAGACGGCTCGCGCTCCACGCCGGTGGTGAATGGCGGCAAAGTCTATGCCATCGACTCCATGCTGGGCGTGTTCTGCTTTGACGCAGCCACGGGCAAGGAAGTGTGGAAGCACGACGTGATGAAGGAAAACGCCGGCGTGCAGATCAAATGGGAAAACGCCGCGTCTCCGGTGATCGATGGCGATGTGCTGCTGCTGGCCGGCGGCGGTGCGGGCGAGGCGCTGCTGGGCCTGGACAAAAACACCGGCAAGGTGGTGTGGAAGGGCGAGGACGACAAGATGACCCACGCCACCCCCGTGCTGGCAGACATCCTGGGCGTGCACCAGGCCATCTTCTTCACGCAGACAGGCCTTGTGGCCGTCGATCCGCAAAAAGGCAGCGTGCTCTGGCGCGCGCCCTTCCCCTACAAGGTGAGCACGGCCGCCTCTCCGGTGGTGTATCAGGACATCGTGTACTGCTCCGCCGGCTACGGCGTGGGCGCGGGTGCGTTCAAGATCACCAAGAGCGGCAGCAAGCTGGAGGCCACGCAGATCTGGCGCCGTGAAAACCAGTGCTTCAACCACTGGAGCACCCCGGTGGTGAAGGACGGCTACCTCTACGGCATGTTCAGCTTCAAGGAATACGGCGCGGGCCCGCTGGCCTGTGTGGACATCCACACCGGCGAGGACAAGTGGGCTGAGAAGGGCTTTGGCCCTGGCCAGGTCATTCTTGCCGGAGACAAGATCATCGCCACCAGCGACAAGGGAGAGATCGTCGTCGTCGAGGCCAGCCCTGATAAGTACAAGGAAGTGGCGCGCAAGGACGTGCTGGACGGCAAGGTGTGGAGCTACCCCATCCTGGCCAATGGCAAGATCTTTGCCCGCAGCACGACCGAAGGCGTGTGCCTGGACGTGAACTGAGCCCGGCCCGCCCTTCCGGAGCCGGTTTTTTCGAAGCCCGCAGGTCACCCCTGCGGGCTTCTTCTTTTGGTCCTGAGACCGTGCAGCCTTGACGCATCGGGGGCTTTAACCGACTCTCAAAGCTTTCTCTGGCATGAAGTGGCTGAACCGTGTGATCCAGGCCTGGCAAAAGGCGCGTGAACTCCCCTATCTGGGGCGGAGTTCCTTTGCCGTGGCCATCCTTCTCCTGATCATCTCCATGCTGACGGGGTGGCACCGCACGCATCCGGATGATGCGGTGGATGCCGCGCTGCAGCAGGCCCAGGTGGCGCAGGTGGACGTGCCGCAGGGCATCCTGATCCTGTCCAAGGTGCTGCCGTACCTGAACCTGTGGGTCAGGCTTGGCGTGCCGGTGCTGCTGATCGTGATCTGGCGGCGCTGGGGAGACCTGCGCCGTCTGATGCTGCCGACCAGCATCGCCTCCGTGTCCATGGCCGTGTGGTCCATCGCGAGCGATCTGGTGGACTACATCGCGCATTCGCACATGACGGAGATCGGCGAGCCGCCCGTGCCGCTGGCCTTTGCGTTCAAGCTCGTGTTCATGGCGCTGGCGTTTCTCTCGGTGCCCTTTGCCCTGCAGTACTACCGGCGCATCGGCCTCCTGGAGCGCTACACGCTGCGCACCTTTCTGCATCCGCTGGTGTTCTGCTTTGTGTCCTTCTTCACGCTGTGGATCATCATGGACCTGCTGGACAACCTGAAGGACTTTCAGGAGTCGAAGTTTGGCGTTGTGCGGGTGGTGACCTTTTACCTGGGGATGATCCCGTTTGTTTACACGCAGGTGCTGCCGGTGGCCCTGCTGCTGGCGGTGCTGTATGCGCTCACGCGCATGTCGAAGGCGAACGAGCTCATCTCCATGCTGGGCACGGGCTGGAGCCTGTTCCGGGTGCTGCGCCCCATCTTTGTGTGCAGCGTGTATGCGTGCGCGCTGGACATGGCGGCCAACTACCACTGGGCGCCACGTGCGGAGGGGAACCGCGAGGCCGCGTTTCGGGGCATGAGCCAGCATGCGGCGGACTCGATCATGGCCTCCCACATCATGTTTCACAATGAGCAGACGCGCCGTACCTGGTACGTGGGCACCTTCCCCTTCTCCATGCGCAGCGGTAATGAGCGCATGCACGGCGTGCAGATCCGCGAGGAGGATGAGCAGGGGCGGCCGCTGCGCACCATCATCGCCCCGGATGTGGGCTGGTCACCGCGTTCGGGCTGGCGTTTCTACAATGGCAAGGAGATGGTCTATCAGGACGGCAAGCTCGCCTCCATCCGGCCTTTCGCCAAAGGGGCGGACGGGCAGAGCATGCTGACGGTGGGCGGGATCGAGGAAACGCCTTGGAGCCTGGTGAGTTATGCGCTGCGGCCGGATTTCATGAGCGTGCCGGAGCTGATCTCCTACCTGCAGGCACACCCGAAGGCGGCAGACGACAAGCTGGCTCCTTTCCGCTCGCACCTGTGGCACCGCTTTGCGCTGCCGTGGCAGGCCATGGCGCTGGTGCTGGTGGCGGCGCCGCTGGGGGTGGCGTACTCCCGCCGTGGCTCGGTGGGGGGCATCGCGGGCAGCGTGTTCATCTTCTTCATCTACATGTTCATGAACAATCTGTGCCTGAACCTCGGCAAGGGCGGGCACCTGCCGCCATGGCTCACCGTGTGGCTGCCGCACCTGCTGTTTGGCTCTCTGGGACTCATCCTGTTCCACTACCGCTCGCAGAACCGCGACCTGCCCAGCTTCAAATTCCGCCTCTCCAAGCCCAAGCCCCAGATCGCGCGCCCGCGCAACCGCCGTGCCCCGCTGCCCAGCGCCCCTGCGGCTTGAAATTCTGATCCTGAAACTTAAACATCGCTGATGCAGCAAAACTGGTCCATTCGCAGCCGTGCGCACACCTGCGCCGTCACCGGTCGTCCGTTTGAGGATGGCGAGAGCTTCCATACCACGATCTATTTTGACCCCGAGGAAAACGGCTATGTGCGGCGCGACGTGTGCTCCGAGGCCTGGGCGCAGGAGCAGGAGCTGCGCAAGCCGGTGGCCTCATGGAAGACCATCTACAGCAAGGTCATCGCCGAGGCGAAGCCGGAGATCGCCCCCAAGGAGAGTGCGCAGGCGCTGCTGCAGCGCTTCATTGAGGAAGGCGACCCGCGCACCGAAAACGCGCGCTACATCCTGGCGCTGATGCTGGAGCGCAAACGCCAGCTCTCGCAGACGGCGGAGAAGGAGGTGGACGGTGCGAAGATGCTCTTTTACGAAAACAAGAAGACCGGTGAGATCTTCATCGTGCGCGACCCTGAGCTGCGCCTGGACGAGATCGCGGACATGCAGGACGAGGTGGCCACGCTCCTCGCCTTTGGCGGTCCTGCGGCCGCGGCCGCCAAGGCCGTGGGTGTGACCCTGACGGTGGACGGCGTGGTGCCTGCGCCAGATGCGCAAGCTGCGCCGCCCGAGGCGGACGCCGCTGCGCCTGCCGAACCTGCGGAGAGCGCACCTGCGGCTGATGCCGCAGCCGAGCCCGCTGCTGAGGAGGCGGAGCCTGAGACAGACTCTGCAACGGAGAGCGAGCCGGAAGCTGACGAGGCAGAGGTTGATTCTGATTCAGAGGCTGAAGCTGAGGGCGATGAGCCTGTGGCGGAGTGATACCACGGATCTGGTGAGGCCGGCCGGCCTCTGAGGCTCCGGGGCACGAGCTTTGGTGCTTGAGGGTGCTATGACGCAGCGCAGTTGACACTGCGCACCACCCACGCCTACTTTGCTCCATGTCCTTCTGCACCCAAGCATCGCTGCTGCCGCGAATCGCGCGGCTGGTGGTTGTGGGGGCGGTCTGTCTCTCACTCGGTGCGCACTGGGCCTTGCTGCAAGGTGTCGCGTGGGCAGGCATGCTGGTATCCTTTGCCAGCGAGGGAACAGTGATGGAGGCGGTGCAGAAAACCTTCGATGGTCAGCATGGCTGCCCGCTTTGTAAAAAAGTGAAGGAAGGCAGCAGCACCAACCGCAAGCAGCCGCAGCAGGCGGGGCAGTCCATGCAGAAGATCAACGCCGTGCTGGTGGAGATGACGACCCTGGTCGCCCCTGCGGGAGACACTTTTTCATTCGTGCCACTGCACGAAAGGCCGGTCAGCCGCACCGAACTGCCGGAGACGCCACCGCCACGGCGTGGCAGCAGCCTCCGCTCCCTGAGCTGAGCCCCATGCACGCATAGGCCGTCTGTACTCGCAGGCGTCTGATTGGCCGCGTGTCTGCACCCCTACCCCATCCGCACCGCCATGCCCTGAAGGGACGCCCGTGGCGTGTGAGGTCCCCAGTTCATGCGTCCCTCCTCATTCCTTTTTTCATGTCTCTTTTTTCAAAACTCCCCCTCCTGGCAGCCGCGTGTGTGCTGCCTTTCACTGCCATCATTCACGCCCAGGACTCCCTCTCACGCGGGCAGGCGGTTTACATGCAGGTCTGCTTTGCCTGTCACCAGCCCACGGGCCTGGGCCTGCCGGGCATGTTTCCGCCGCTGGCGGGCTCGGACTGGGTGGCGGCGGCAAAGCCGGACCGCCTCATCCGCATGGTGCTGCATGGTTTCACCGGCCCCATCACGCTCAATGGCAAGCCCTTCACCTCTCCTGCGCCGCTCATGCCGCCGCAGGGCGCGGCGCTGAGCGACACGCAGATCGCCGATGTGCTGACGTATGTGCGCAGCAGCTTTGGCAACAAGGCCGCCGCTGTGACGCCGGAGCAGGTGAAGGCCATCCGTGAGGCTGAGAAGGCGCGCAGCGCGATGTGGACGGAGGCGGAGATTCTCAAAATCCCGGTGGAGTAATGCCATGACGGACCACCCACCTCCAGACTCACCGGTGCCGCCACCGCCGGGCGTGCGCTACGACTCCGCCGGGGCTGACTTCCGCGTCAGCACCGGCTCCTGGCTGCGCATGACGCTGGGCATCGGCATGGCCTTGGCGGGCGTGCTGGTGCTGGGACGCTATGCCCGGCACGCGCTCCCACCGCCGCCGCTGCCCATCGTGGCCCAGGTCCAGGGCGACCTGGAGGCCACCGAGCGCAGCGGGCAGACGGTGAAACTCTCCGCGCTGCGCGGAAAGGTCACCGTCATGGCCTGCCTCTACACCGTGTGCCCGCACGGCTGCGCCGCAGTGGTGGCAGAGATGCAGAAGCTCAATGCAGCCTACCGCACGCGGCCGGATTTCCACCTGGTCTCACTGGCGGTGGCGCCGGAGCGCGACACCACGGACTTCCTGAAAGCCTACGCGGAAGGCGTGGGCGCAAAGCGGGAGGACCCGTGGTGGTTCGTCACCGGCGGGCAGCAGGCCATCTGGGACTACATGACCCATGGCCTGCAGCTCCAGGCACCGGCACCCATCCCGGAGGAAAAGCGCATCAACCCGCTGGACCTCTACGAGCACGACCTGCGCCTCGTGCTCCTCGACCGCCAGGGCCGCGTGCGCGGCTACTACTCGGTCTTTCACCCTCAGTCAGAGATCGCCGCGCTCATGGTCGAAAAGCTTGATCGCGACGTGCGGCGCTTGCTCGACAACCCCGCAGAATAAAACTCCACCCCATCCACCCCTATGAAACACCTCCTCACACTCCTCCTCGGCCTGCTCCTCCTTTCCACCTCCTGCACCGCCGACGAGCCGGTGACCTTCGTCTATGAGGGCGAGGTCGCGGGCATCATGTGCATTCACTGCACGAACAAAGTCGAAGCCGCGATGAAGAAGCTGCCCGACGTGCAGAGCGTCAAAATCACGCGCGATGAGAAAGGCGGGCTGCCCAAGCTGGAGATCGTCGCCGCCAATGCGAAGCTCACCCGCGAAGACGCCGTCAAGGCGCTGGGAGACGACGCCAAGATGTACGACATCCGCAGCCTGAAGCTGGTGCGGGGAAAATAGTCTGACACATGTCTTGCGGCTGCCCAGCCACCTCTCAATAATCGCCCGCCATGCTTTCCGCTGCCCGCCGTTCGTTGTCACTGCGCCCCGCGCAGCGCGGGGTCGTGCTGGTGCTGTGCCTGGCGCTGGGCCTGCACTGGGCGCTGCTGCAGGGCATCGCCTGGACGGGCATGCTCCTCAGCTTTGCGAGCGAGGGCTCGGTGATTGAGGCGGTGGAAAAGACCTTCGACGGGCAGCACCCCTGCGAGCTGTGCAAGAAGGTGAAGGAGGGAGCGCAGGACTCTGAAGACGGCAGGCAGAGCGCCCCGCAGGATGACGCCGCCAAGGGCGGGCTGCATGCCGTGCTGGTGAGCACCGCCACGCTGCTGCCCCCCGCAGGAGAACTGCTGTCATTCGCACCGCTGTGCGAAGTGCTGATCAGCCGAAAAGGAATGCCGGAGCCACCACCGCCACGAAGCGGGCAGGTCTGAACCAAGCCGGGCGGTTTCCCCAAACCGTCTGCCCTCCACCACACGCCGGACCTGGAAGTCCGGCCCACCCTCATGCGCATGCCGCCTTCTGTGCGGCTGCCCCTCTCCCGCATCCCTTGACATGAAACCTTTCTCCTACCTCTTTGTACTCTCTCTGACCGGCGCTGCCTTGGCGCAGCCGGCCCCCTCTCCGACGACCGAACTTCAGGAAGTCGTCATCACCGCCAGGAAAGACTCCCCTTCCCTCACGGTACCCAGCCTGGAGCTGCGCCAGGAACAGATCGCCGCATCTGTGCCCGGCGGCGCCGGCCTGGTGGACGCCGAATTCTACAAGCGCGGCCGTGCCTCCACGCTGAAGGACGCACTGGACTTTGCGCCCGGTGTGCTGATCCAGTCGCGCTTCGGCGCGGAGGAGTCGCGCATCGCCATCCGCGGCTCCGGCTTGCAGCGCACCTTCCACGGGCGCGGCATCTGGATGATGCAGGATGGCATGCCGCTGAACCTGGCGGACGGCGGCTTTGACATGCAGGCCATCGAGCCGCTGGCGGCCAGCTACATCGAGGTCTTTCGCGGGGCGAACGCGCTGCAGCACGGTTCCGCCACGCTGGGCGGCGCGGTGAACTTCATCTCCAACACGGGCTACACCGCACCCCCCGCGCAGGCACGCGTGGAGGTGGGCAGCTTCAACACGTACCGCGCGCAGATCTCCTCCGGCTTTGTGAGTGGAAACACGGACATGTATGTGAGCATCACCGCCTCCCATACCGACGGCTTCCGCGACTGGAGCAAGCAGGAGAGCTTCCGCGTGTTTGCAAACATCGGCACCAAGATCAGCCCGAACCTGGAGAACCGCTTCTACATCACCTACGTGGACAGCAACTCCCAGCTCCCCGGAAACCTGACCAAGGCGCAGATGAACAACAATCCGCAGCAGGCCGCGCCGGGCTCCTTTCGGCCCACCGTGGCGGGAGGCGCAGGCTACCAGGAGCGCAACTACCGCCTCTTCCGCCTGGCCAACAAGACCACCTACACGGACGGCGGGGACAACACGATCACCTTCAGCGCCTTCTGGAGCTGGAAGGACCTGAACCACCCGATCTTCCAGGTGATCGACCAGCTGAGCAACGACCTGGGCTTTGACCTGCGCTACGAGCACAAAGGCAGCGTGCTGGGGCGTGAAAACACCTTCACCGTGGGCACGGGCTTCATGTGGGGCGGCACGAATGACAACCGCTTCTTCAACATCAACGGCACACGCGGCGCGCAGGTGGCCGCCTACCGCCTGCAGGCCACGAACTTCAACCTCTACTTTCAGGACAAGCTCCAGCTCACGGAGAAGCTCTCCTTCATCGCCGGCGCGCAGGTGGCCTATGCCTCCCGCGAGCTGGACGAGCTGCAGGCCTTTCCCGGCGTGAACCCTCCCGGCCAGTTCACCGGCCTGCCCAACACCCTGAACAACAGCGACCGCCTGGAGGCCTGGGGCTTCAGCCCCAAGCTGGGCCTGCTGTATGAGGTGGACCCCAAGACGCAGATCTACTTCAACGCCAGCCGCAGCTTTGAGCCCCCCACCCTGGGAGAGGCCACGCCCGCAGGCACCGGCCTGCTGCAGCTCAAGCCGCAGACCGCCACCACGCTGGAGATCGGTACCCGCGGCCAGCGCGACCGCGTGAGCTGGGACTTCAGCTACTACTACGCGTGGGTGGAGCGCGAGCTCCTCGGCCTGGGCTCCCCCATCCTGACCCCCACCACCACCGTGAATGCCGGCAAGACGATCCACCAGGGCGTCGAATTCGGCCTGAATGTGGACGTGCTGCGCAATCTGGCGATCTCCTCCGACCGCCTGGTGCTGAACCAGAACTTCCTCTGGAACAACTTCAGCTTTGACAAGAGCGCCGCCTACGGCAGCCGCCTGCTGCCGGGCTACTCCCCGGTGTACTACCGTGCGCAGCTGCTCTATGAGCACCCCTGCGGCTTTTACGTGGGGCCCACGCTGGAGTGGTCCCCCTTCAGCTATGCCGCCGACCTGGCACGCACCACCTTTGCCGATCCGTATGCGCTGCTGGGCATGAAATTCGGCTACCGAACCAAGAAGGGCTTCTCCTTCTTCTTTGAGGCGCGCAACCTGACCAACGAGATCTACAGCCCCACCGTGAACGTCGTCACCAACGCCACCACTTCCCCCGCTGTCTTTCTCCCTGGCGACGGCCGCAGCTTCTACGGCGGCATCGAGTGGAAGTGGTAAGCGCCTTTCCGAATCGTAGGACTGGTGTGGCGAAAGCCCGCCCGTCTCTCAGCGCGTGGCAAGCACGCCGGCCTGCGAACACCTCCCAGAGTCGGGCGGTTTGGCGGAGCAGCCTTCCGATGATTAAGAAAGCACCATCCGCCAAACACACCCAACCTACGACCAAGCATCCCAACATCCCTCCCAGTCCTCTCTCCCCCCATGAACTCACGCCTCATCCGCAAACTCCACCGCTGGCTCGGCCTCGTCTTCAGCGTCTCCGTCCTGCTCGCCTCCGGCAGCGGCGTGCTGCACAACGTCATGACCCGTACGCAGGCTCCTCCGCCCCAGGCGAAGCCCTCCGGCGGCGGCATGGATGTGGCCGCCATCCGGCTCAGCGTGGCGGAGGCCGTGGGGAAACTGGGTGGCGACAAGCCCGAAGTGCAGGCCGTGAACCTGCGCGGCATCGGCGGCCAGCCCTGGTACCAGATCTACACCACCACCTCCCGCGCGCCGCAGTACGTCAGCGCCGTGGACGGCCGCGTGGACCCTGCCATGGATGAGGCCTACGCCGCCGAGATCGCGACCAAATTCCTCGCCGGAGCCGCCGTGAAAAAGACGGACTTTCTCACCGCCTTCAACACCGAGTACATCAACATCTTCCGCATCCTCCCGGTGTACCGCTTTGATGCCGGCGACGCGCTGGACACCCGCGTGTACGTCTCCACCACCACCGGCAGCGTCACGCGCCACACCGACAGGCAGCGGCAGTTTGAGGCCACCGTGTTCACCAATTTCCACAAGCTCGGCTTCATCCCGGACAAGGACACGCGCGACCTCGTGCTCACCGTGGTGACCTTTGGCATCTTCCTCGTCGCCTGCCTCGGGGTGGCGCTCTTCTTTGCCACCCGGCCAAAGAAACGGTGAATTATAAAACAAGCCCGTTTTTAGCCTTCACCTTTTTCGGGTGATGGGTTAAAAACGGGACTCATAGCCATGAAAAATATCCTGATCCTCGCCACGTTCGCTCTCTGCCTCAGCACCGCACACGCAGACCTAACCCCCTCCCATCAGGCAGCCATCGAAAAGCTGCTCGTCGTCATGAAGGTGCAGAAGCAGTTTGAAAACAACCTCACCCTTGGCTTTGAGACCGGCATGGGCGCGAACTCGGACCAGATCAAGTCCATGCCCCAGGAGCAGCAGCAGAAATTTGCCAGCGGCATGGAAAAGGTGAAGGCCGCCATGATGGAGCAGATGGGCTGGGAAAAGCTCAAGCCCGAGATCATCGCCATCTACGGCAAAAACTTCACCGAAGCCCAGGCGCAGGACATCGTGAAGCTCATGGACACCCCCACCGGCCAGCTCATCTTTGACAAGCAGCTCGTCATGGCCGGAGACATGTTCAAGCTGGCACAGGACAAGATGAAGGTGCTCATGCCGCAGATCATGCAGATCATGCAGGCAGAGATGACCAAATAGCATAGACCCGCCCGGCCCCGCACGTTTACTGCGCCATGATCCCACGCCAGCTCACCGCCCCAGCCGCCAGCCTGCTCCTCCTCTTTGCCAGCACCAGCCTCCTGCGTGCGCAGGCCCCAGCGGCCGAGCTCGTCTCCGTGGCCAAGATCTGGGACCAGGCCCCGCACAGCAGCGCCACGGACATCACGCGCTATCAGAACCTCTTCTACTGCTGCTTCCGCGAGGCTGAGTCCGCCACCAAAGGAGACGGCACCATCCGCCTCCTCGTCTCCGCCAACGGCAAGACCTGGGTGGAGCAGACCACCGTCAGCGAGCCCGGCACCGACCTGCGCGACCCCAAGATCATCGTCACCCCGGACGAAAAACGCCTCTACCTCCTCTGTGAAGGCGTTTCCCCCACGCAGGGCCGCCAGCCCCGCTACGCCACCACCATGGACGGCAAAGTCTGGACCCCGCTGCAAAAGCTGCTCGCCAAAGGCGACTGGCTCTGGCGCGCCACCATCAACCCCGCAGACAAACGCTTTTACGGCGCCAGCTTCAACATCCACCCCAGCTCCGGCGGCCCCGCCCCGGAAAAGGAATTCTCGCTCAAGACCTACACCAGCGTGGACGGCAGCGTCTGGCAGCTCTCCTCCATCATGCAGGTGCCCGGCCAGCCCGGAGAGACCACCCTGCGCTTTCTCAAAGACGGCAGCGCCCTCGCTCTCGTCTCCCGTCAGGGTGCGGACCGCAAAGGCGTCATCGGCAGAGCCCAACCCCCTTACCGCGAATGGACCTGGGCCGCCACCGGCCTGCCCCTCGGCGGACCGAACTTCATCGAGCTCCCTGACGGCAAGCTCATCGCTGGCTCACGCGGCTTTGGCGCCACCCCCGGCCCGCACATGGTGCTCTTTGCCATGACCGCCACCGGCATGACGCCCCTGCTCGAGCTCCCCAGCGGCGGCGACTGCTCCTATCCCGGCCTCTACTGGCACGACGACCTCCTGCACGTGACCTACTACTCCAGCCACGAAGGCAAGGCCGCGATCTACTACGCGCAGGTTAAGGTGAAGTAGCGGAGAGCGGCATCCCAGCCCTAGGCAGGGCTTGCTGTCCTCAGCCAGCCGCCCTTGGTGCCCACGATCTGCAAAAACAGCCGAGCCTCTCCGGCAGGAGAGGGATCATCCTGAGCCCTTACGCGCCGCTGCGCCGGTGGGAACGCCCCAGCTTTTTCATGCACTCCAGTGCGCTGGTGGGCTTCGTTCCCAGACACCTGGGCAAGGCTTTGACTTGGCCGGTCGGGTTTCTCGTAGAGCCTGCAAAAGCGCGGAGAGGAGGAATTCGATGAAGAGCGTGGGCTGCCCTGCCTGTCAGACGCGGCCAGCTTACAGCCAAGCCAGAGACCCAGGCCGCACCAAAGGTGCGGAGGAGTCGGCCCAGGGTGCCCTCGCGCAGCGACAAGCCCTGGGTCTCCACACACACGCCCCTCTTCTCCAGCGCGCCCTCAAGGGGCGCGGGAGAGGCCGTGCCGGAGGAGCAGGCAGGCCTGCCATGCACCAGTCTTCAGACCATGCGGCTTCCATGGCTTCGGGCAGGAGATCATCGGCTCACATGAGTTTCTGAAGCAGGAGCTGGGAGCTCGCCGTCCTCATGCGCCACCAGTTCCTCAGACCCGAGGAAATCGTAGAACAGCCCCCTCGAACATCCGTGACATGAAAAACCCGATGGAGCACCAGGCTCTATGGAAAAGGCGTCCTTCGCCTTGCATGCCTGGATGAACTGAGAGCAGGACGGGGGCTCAGGCCTTGCCCGCTCCGGCTCTGAGCTTGCGCACCAGCGCCACCAGCCCAAAGCAGATGAGCACCCACGCAAAGGACACCGCTCCCACGGGCAGGTGAGTCACCTCGGTGGCACCGAGCAAAAAGGCGGCCGCCATCCATGCCAGGATGAAGAGCGCGGCGGGGTGTGTCTGGTTTCCCAGCAAGCGCCTGCCATAAACTGCCAGCACGAAGGGCGTGATGCCCACCAGAAGTAAAAACAGCCCTGTCATCATGGCCCGATGCTGAGGCCTGCTGGCGGCGGAGTCCAGCGCCAAATCCGCACGGGCAGGGAATGAAGGCACGGCAGCCCTCAGCGCCTCTCCAGACCCCACACCAGGGCACGTCCCGAGCCCTTGCGCCGCACCAGGCCGATGTCTTCATCCAGCCGCCGTGTCCACTCCGGGCAGGCGCGCTCGTAGGGCAGGCCGAGTTTATCCCGCAGCTCCACCCAGGTGGCGCCAGCACGGCTGCGCCGCAGATGCTGCTGGATGGCGGCTTTGAATTCGGGGTAGGTCATGGCAGGTGGGGGTGGAAGATAAGGGGGCGGCTCAATTTTCGTCGAGGTAAATGTAAGCCCCTGGGTAGAGCGGGTAGTAGCGCTCCGGGTAGTACACTTCCTCATGGCCATCTTTGCCACCGCCATGGAAGCCGTCTCCACGGAACGGAATCTCTTCATCCGAAATGACCAGCCCGTGACGGCCGATGAGCGACCCGCCCCAGACCAGCCGCACGGAGGAAAGCCTGCCCTCCTTGCTGAAGCTGCAGGCTGCATATCCGGGCATTCCCCAAAGGGTGCCACCGACCGCCGGAGGGAGATCCGATTCCGAGAGCTCCACTCCGCCGATCTTGCCCTGTCTCGCGGTCAGTTTTGCCGCTGCGGCGCGCAGCTCCGCAATCACCATGGGAGTGAACGTGGAGCGGATGTGCGCACGGCGGCCCATTTTGAAGTAGTCGTCATCCTCCTCGAGGTACGAGGGCAGGCGCAGGAGCCCCCAGCACGCGGCCATGGCGGCGATGCGCAGCGCCCATCGCTTCCAGAAAGGCCCGCCATCCCGGCAGGGCAGCAGCACCCACACTGCGGCCAGCAAAGTCAGGAAGGCCGGAAAGAGCATCGGCGGTATGAGGAAGAGGATAGCCCAGCGCCCGCTGACATAGTCGGTGAACACCGTGAGCAGCGTGAGACCTGCGAGGATGCTTATGCGTCGCTTCATGGTTCCACGCATAAAACTGACCTGCCATGCGGCGGGATGTCGATGGATGCGAAGTCGTGCATGGCGTGTAGGAGATGCTGCGCCAGCGTGCACGGAGTGCAAGGGGGGAAAGCGGCTCTCGCCAAAGGCGGCTCACTCCACCGCCTCTCCCTGCATCACCGCCGGGATCAGCCGCATGCCGGTGTGCCAGGCTTTGAAGTCGAGCTTCTGTGTGGTGCCGTCTGTTTTCAGGATGAGGTCGGTTTTGCCAAAGTCCGTCTTTTCCCCCAGCTCAAAGAGCTCCTCCGGGGAGATGGCCTTTCCACGGTAGGTCATGGTATCGCGGCCCGTGAGGTGTCGTGCTCAAAGACCACTTTGCTCCGGTGGAGGCAGGAGGTGGTGAGGAGGAGCAGCACACGGTCCATGACTCGGGGACTCAGGGGGCACCGAAGGCGCTGACCGACAGGCAGGAGTGCCTGTCGTACTACACCAGATCCGCGCGCGTGAACGCGGCGACCACGGGGTAGCCTTTTTCCTCGATGGCGGCACGGCCGCCTTCGGAGCGGTCCACCAGGATCAGGGCAAAGGCCACCTTGCCGCCTTCGGCTTCGATGGCTTCGATGGCCTTGAGCGTGGAGCCGCCGGTGGTGATGACGTCATCGACGACGACCACGGGCTGCTCGGTGATGAAATTGCCCTCGATGCGCTTGCCGCGGCCGTGGCCCTTGGCCTCCTTGCGCACCACAAAGGCCTGCACCGGCGGCGTGTCGCCAGCGATGCTGGAGCTCATGGCCACTGCGAGGGTGAGCGGGTCCGCGCCCATGGTGAGGCCGCCGAGGGAGCCGATGCTCAGACCGCGCCTGGCTTCCTCTTTGCGCAGCAGGTCATGCAGCACCCGGCCCACCAGCACGGCACCGCGTGCGTCCAGGGTGGTCACGCGGCAGTCCACGTAGAGATCGCTCTCCTGGCCGGAGGCGAGGGTGAATTTGCCTGTCTTGACGGACTTGGCTTTGAGGATCTGGCGGAGTTCTTCGCGGTCTTGCTCGATGGACATGGGGCGATTTAGAATTGAGGACCGTGGAAGACAAGGGGCGACTGTAAGGCGGCGAATGTTTTTCTGCGGGCAGATTTGGTTGAGGTTGCGTTTTCCAAGAATTTTTCGCACATTGCTTTCAATGAAAACACGTATTTGCGGAGGTATTTATCTGTTCTTTTGCCTCGTGATCTCTTGCAGGGCGCAGTCCACCACGGGTGCTCCAGGCGCTGAGGGGATGGCCTTCAAGTCCCGCATCAACCAGGTGAACGGGCTGCTGATCTCCCAGCTCTCCTCGGGCGGAGAGGCCGGGCAGGTCACGCGCATGAGCCTGACCGCGCTGCCTTCGCTGGGAGAGTCCCCCTCCACGCTCAAGTTCAACCAGGAAGTGGGAGACAGCATGGGCAAGGCGCTCAACGAGGTGAGCAAATTCTCCCAGCTCCGCCATGGTGGCTGGCCGCTGGGGCATTCGCTGGAGATCGGCTTTGAGGACAAATACATCGGCAAGGACGGCCCCTCCGCCGCCGTGGCCTGCGCCCTGCTGCTGGAGGCTGCCATCACCGGCAGGAAATGGGACCCTGCCTTTGCTGTGACGGGAGACATGAACGCGGACGGCAGTGTGCAGCCCATCGGCGGTGTGCAGGCCAAGATCCGCGGCGCCACCAAGGGCGCGTGCAAGATCGTGGGCGTGCCGGTGAAGAATGAAAAGTCGGTGGCGGACATCCTGGTGCTGGAAGGGCCCGCCCCACTGGTGGGCATCACCGTCTTTGGCATCAAGACCTTTGACGACGCCATGCTGCTGGCCGGCACGGAGCGGCCGCAGGCGCTGCAAAATGCGCTGACGGACTTTGACAACATGCGCGCGGTGATGATGCGGGATCCGCGCCAGATCCTGCCGCTGCTGCGCACCCCGCATGCCGCCCAGCGGCTGCAGGCGCTGCTGACGGCCGCACCGAACTGCTACTCCGCCAAGTACCTGCTGCTCTACCTGCAGGGTCGTGCGCCGCGCACGCTCTCCATCGGTGGCTCCATCGAGGCCGCGCAGAGCAGCGCCGACTCGCTCGTCTCCTCCATCGACCATGACGTGGACTCCAATGTCTCCAGCCTCAAGGGAGACGAGCTGGGCAGCAGCCTCAACAAGCTTCGCCAGCTCCGCCCCAGCCTGGATGCACGCGTGTGGCCCTACGTGGACGGCATGGTGGCCTACGGCGAGGTCATCCGCGGAGCGCTGCTCAATCCCGTGCGCTCCGGCGCCCGCTACGTGGACCTCGTCAGCAAGGCCAACAAGGCCGCTGCCGCCACCAAGGCCGCGTATGACAAGCTGATCAATGACGCCCAGGTGCGCGAGGAGCTGGGGCTGTAAGCCCGTGGCTTCAGGGCCGGTCCGCCGCGTTCCGTTTTACGGAGGCCCCCCTGCCCTCTTCGCTCACCGCAGCGTCTCAAACCACGCCAGCAGGTCCAGGATCTGCTCCGCCTTCAGCGCATTGAGCAGTCCCTGCGGCATCGGCGAAATCTCCGACACGCTGCGCTCCTTGATCATGGCCTTCGCGATCTCGCTCTTCTCGGGCGCGAGCGGATTGGGCCTCAGCACCACGCGCTCATCGTCCTCGCTCTCCAGGCTGCCGGTGATCGTTTTGCCATCGCTGGTCTTCACCGTCACGTAGCGGAATTTTTCGTCGATGAACTTGGAAGGGTTCAAGATGTGGTCCAGCAGGTCGCGGCGGTTGAAGCGTGCGGACACCTGCACCAGGTCCGGGCCGAAGACGCCTGCGGGCAGTGCGGGGTCATTGCTCACCTTGTGGCAGAACACGCACTGCGCACGGATGAGCGCATCCTTCGCGCTCTCGCGGCTGCGCGTCTTGGCATCCATCTTCGCCAGCAGCGGCGTCAGGTCCTCCAGCGTCCAGTTCTTGAAGGAGTGTCCGGGCAGCGCATGCGCGGAAAGCACCGCAGGCTTCGCCGGCGAGATCACCGCCGCGAGCTGCGTGGCCTCCTCCGGCTTCAGCGCGGCGGCCAGCTCGCTGCGCGTGTCGCTGATCGCTTTGAAGAAGGTGGAGGCCCCGTTCATTTTCTCCGCCTTGTTCAGCGCCTCAAACGCGATCTTCCGCTGCTCCAGCGTCCAGCCGTCTTTGAGATAGCGCAGCATGAAGGGGTAGTAGAGCAGGTCTTCGGAGGTGGTAGCCGCTTGGAGGAGAGGCATCGTTTTCTCGATGACCTTCGGAGAGTGAAGGTAAACAAGCAGGCGGCAGAGTTCGCGGTTGAGAAAAACGTCATCACGCGGATACACCGCCCATTCCATGAGCTTCTGATGATGCGCTTCATCCGGTGCGCCGTGCCGCGCGATGGCAACAGCGATGACACGCAGCGCATCCAGCGTGGGCGAAGGCGCGGCTTTCATCACCGCATCGAGAATGGAGGGCAGATCGTTTTTATCTCCTGTCCGTGCGAGAGCCAAAAGGGCATGCATGCTCTTCCCAGCCAAGGCACGCTCTCTCCAAAGGACAGGATCGGACCTTTCCAGGTCCAGACGTGCGGCGTTGGTCACAAAACGATCAGGTGACTCCATGCAGCGAAAAGTAAAGGAGAGGTCTGGTGTCCATCCCCCATCCACGTTTCTTTCGCGTATGGCGTCCGCATATTGCTCAGGGCCGGAAGAGTGGCGGAAAATGCGGTCGCGCATTCCTACAAGAGATGGTTTCGTGCCAGCCCAGTACACACGATACAGCCCGCTCTGCGTGCCACGCCCTCCGGTGATGAACCACATCGCGCCATCGGGTCCGATGCAGCCGTCTGTGACGTTGAGGGGCCTTCCGGAGATGAAAGTCTCCTGCTCGGCGGCGTAGGTGGCCACGCCCTGTTTCAAATGCACCGCGATGATCCGCCCATAGCTCCAGTCGAGAATGTAGAGCGCCTCACGATACTTCTGCGGAAAGTCAGATCCATACCCAAAATAAATCCCCGTGGGCGAAGACAGACCAATGTCGATCACACTCGGCAGCGTGTCCGCATACCACGCAGGATAACGTCCTGTGCCGCGTCGCCATCCATAATCACCTCCGGGAACAATCTGCAGCACCCGCGTCGGCATGTACCACGGCGTGCCCACGTCACGCTCCATGTCCGCATCGAAGGTGAAGAGATCGCCGCGTGAATTGAAAGCGATGTCGAGCGGGTTGCGCAAACCTCCGGCTATCAGCGTGATCTTGCTGCCGTCCGGCTTCACGCGCAGGATGTGGCCGGCGGGGAGCTCCACGTTGCCGTCGAACATGCTGCCGTCCCACGGGTTCGGGATGAGCTGATCAGGCGCGTAGTTTCGCAGCGGTGAGTCGGGGTCGAGGTTCTTCGGCAGCAGCACGTTGTTGCCATGGGCCACGTAGATGTCGCCATCCGGGCCGAGCTTGATGTGATTGCGGCCATGACCCACGCCGCCTTCGGTGCGAATGAGTTCCTGGCGTTTTTCAAAGGTGCCATCTCCATCCGCGTCGGTCAGGCGGAAGAGTGCCTTGGTGTTGTTGGCATTTGCGAAGAGCGAGCCGTGCGCATACAGCAGGCCGCGACACTCCAGCAGCTCGTCGTCGATCACTTCCATTTTCTGATCGCCGCTGCCGCTCAGCGTCAGGCGCAGCAGACCCTTCTTCTCTTTGCCCAGCGTGATGCGTCCCTGCGGATCGAAGGCCATCGAAACCCATGAGTCTTCCCCCGGCTGTGCGGAGCGGATCAGCTCCGCCTTGAAACCCGGCGGCAGTGTCAGCGTGGCGGGATCGGTGGCCTGATTCTGCGCGCCCGGTTTGGCGAGCTGCCAGGAGTTGTAGGCATCAAAGGTCTTCTTCAAGTCGAAGGGGTTCTTCGTGGCATCCGCATCCGTGGCACCGGCCACCACCGCGTTTTGCCAGGAGTCATCGCTCACGATCCAGCGCACCGCCGCGAGATCGCCATTGAGCTCCAGCAGCGCGGCGGCCTTGGCCCTGCCCGGCACGCGCAGGCCCAGCTCGTGCGCCTTCCCATCGCTGAGCTGCTGGGTGAGGTCCGTGCCGGTGGCCGTCTCGGCGGCTTTCAGAGCGGCGATGGTTTTGCCATCGAGCACGATCTCCACAGCGGCATCGCTCGCAGTCAGCAGCACGGCCTTGAGCAGCTTGCCCTCGTGCTTCACCGCGTGGGTAAAGGTCGTGCCGCCCTCAGGTGCCGCCAGCCACTGCGGCACCGGCGGGCGGTTGGCCATCTGGGCATGGCATGTGACGGCGAGCAGCAGAAAGAGAAAGCAGCGTGACATGCGCAAAGAACGCACGCCGCGGCGGCAGCCTGTCTGCTGGAGATCAAAACGGCCCGCCACCCACGGTGAAGGTCACGTTCTGGATCCCCGCTTTGTTCAGCGAATTGAGCAGATCCATGATGCGCTCATAGCTCGCCTGTTCTTCGGCCTGGATCGTCACCAGCACCTGCTGCTTCTGCCTTGCGGAAGACTCAGAGGCCCGGCGCAGCGTGCGCGTGAGCAGCGGCAGGTCTTTGTCTTTGGCGGTGTCAAAAAACTCCTCGTTCATCGTCACGCTGCCGTCTTCGAAGATGCCCAGGGTGATCTCCTCGGCGGGAAACGCCACGCTCTGCGCAGCGTCGCCCGGATTGGGCAGCCGGCTGCGAAGCTCGCGCTCCACCTTCACACTGCCCGTCATCACCATGAAGAACAGCATGATGACGAAGACCACATCGATCATGGGAGCGATCTGAAAACCCATCGTGGCATCGTCGGAGTGAATGCGATTTTTCATGGCGTGTGAGGGCATGACGTTTGTCACCGGGGAATCTTGGGGTGGGCCGCTAGGATGAAGGAACAAGCTTTTTAGGGGGGCTTGGCGGGGTGTTTTTGGGGTAAATCACCATGCTCTCACCCATTGAAAGGCAATGCAGTGCGTGGCCTGCTAAAGCTTTCTTAAGAACGTAGGCTTGACATTCTTTTGAAAATGAGTCTTCTAGTCTCACCGTGAAAAGCAAAATCTATATACTCGACGACCATCCCATCGTTATCGAAGGGCTTAAGAAACTGATCGACCAGCAGGAAGACATGCAGGTCATTGGCAGCGCAGAAGATGCAAACACCGCGCTGCAGCAAATCGCCAAACTCAAACCCGACGTTGTCGTTCTCGACATCACCCTGAAGGACCGCAGCGGTGTGGACCTCATCAAAAAGCTGCGCGCCAGCCATCCGACCATGCAGATCCTCGTGTACTCCATGCACGACGAAAACGTGTACGCGGAGCGCTGCCTGCGTGCCGGAGCCATGGGCTACGTGATGAAGGGCGAGCCGAGCACCCGCGTGCTGCAGGGCCTGCGTCAGGTGGCTGCAGGTTCCTTCTTCTTCAGCGCCTCGCTGCTTGGCAGCATCGTCTCCGGCGGCGGCCCTCGTGGCGGCTCCCGTGGCGAGCCCGCCCGCATGCTCAGCGACCGCCAGCTCGAAATCTTCGAGATGGTGGGCCGTGGCTTCGACTCCCACAGCATCGCCGAAAAGCTGGCCCTCAGCGCCAAGACCGTGGACGCCCACAAGGCGAACATCCGTCAGAAGCTCGGCCTTGCCTCCGCTCGTGAACTGCTCATGGAAGCTGTCCGCTGGGTCGAGAAATAGGATTTTTCACAACAACAATCTTGCCAACGGGCGATGTGCAAACACCGCCCGTTTTTTTATACTCTGACGTAGGATGGGTGTGGCGACAGCCCGCCCGTCCCTCAGCGTGTGGCAACGCATTGCAGCCTGCGAACGCTCCCAGAGTCGGGCGGTTTGGCGAAGCAGCGTCTGGGTGATGGAGAAATCATCATCCGCCAAACACACCCAGCCTACTTTCAGAAAACACGCTCAGTCCTTCGCCACCGCATCGCGGTCCGCCCGCGCCATGACTCTCAGCCGCTCCTTCATCGTCGCCAGTGCGTCCGGCTGCTGCGCGGCCACATCCTTGGTTTCATTCGGATCAGCGAGGATGTCATAGAGCTCGCATTTCTCTTTCCCCGCAGAGTCATGCACCACGAGCTTCCAAGGGTCGCAGCGCAGGGCGCGTGACTTAAAATTCGGCCCGGCGGTGTAGAACGTGCGTGGCGGTGGTGGCGCGCCCTCGGCCAGCTGCGGCCAGAGGTTCACGCCGTCCCACTTCAGGTCCTTCTCCTGCTTGAAGCCCGCCAGGGCGCAGAAGGTGGGCATCCAGTCGATGATCTGCACCGGCGCATCATGCGTGCCGGGTTTGAGTGTGCCGGGCCAGTTCAGCAGGCAGGGCACGCGTGTGCCGCCTTCATAGACGCTCCCCTTTTCATTGCGCAGGGGGAGGTTGTTTCCCGGCAGCGGGCCGGTGGCATAGCCATCCGGCGGGTAGGCCTGGCCGTTGTTTTCGGCGGTGCTGCCGCCGTTGTCGCTGGTAAAGACGAGCAGCGTGCTGCCGCGCTGGCCGTTCTTTTCCAGTGCTTGCACGATCCGGCCCACCGCCGCATCCATGTGCATGATGCACGCGGCATACTCACGCGCCACCGCTCCGGTGATGCCCGCGGGCACCTTGGCCAGCCACTCCGCCGGCTCCTTCACCGGCAGATGCACCGCCGTCAGCGGCACGTAGAGGAAAAACGGCGCGTCCTGCTTCCGCACCGCCAGCCAGGCGCAGGCTTCGTCCGCGATCAGGTCCGTCACATGACCGGGCTCCTGGAGCAGCTTTTCATCGCGGTGCCACGTCTCGGTGAATTCGCCCTTCTTGTAATGGTGATCCCACGGCCCCACGCCGCCGCCCAGCGAGCCGTAGCTGTGGTCAAAGCCAAAATGATTCGGCCCCCACGCGGGCTTGGAGCCGAGGTGCCACTTGCCCGTGAGGCAGGTTTCATAGCCTGCAGACTTCAGCGCGTGCGGCAGCGTCACCGTATCCCACGGCAGCGCCCGTTCGCTCTGCGGCGTGGTCACGCCAAAGCGGCTCCAGCAGCGGCCCGTCATCAGTCCCGTGCGTGTGGGGCTGCACACCGGGGCGGAGTAGTGGTGCGTCAGCTCCAGGCCCTCCTTGGCCAGCCTGTCCAGCACCGGCGTGGGTGCATTGCCACCATGAAAGGCCACATCCGCCCAGCCAAGATCGTCGGCCATGATGAAGACGATGTTCGGCTTGGCAGCAGCGGCGGCCTGCAGCAGCGGGCAGCAGGTCAGAAGCAGGAGAAAAAAGCGGTGCATCCAGCGCCAAACGATGCAGTGCCCGCGCATCTAGCATGAACGGTTGCGTGCCCGGAAGCGCTGAGGCATAAGGAGCCGCATGGGCCGCGCCAAAGATTCCGCCAGTTTGTCAAAGCGCACCGTGCAGTGGCTGGTTTACGCGCTGTTCCGGTGCATCGAGTGCATGCTGTGGGTGCTGCCCATCACCGCCGTGTGGTATGTGGGCCGTGCGCTGGGGGCGGTGACGTATTGCCTGGCCGGAAAGTACCGCCGTCTGGCGCAGCACAATCTGCACATCGCCTTTGGCCGCGAGAAGAGCTGCGCCGAGCTGCGCCGCCTGTCTTACGAGCACTTCAAGAGCCTCTTTGCCAACATGCTCTGCGGCTTCAAGCTGCCGCTCATGACCGAGGCGGAGATCTGCAAACGTGTGCGCTCCGAGGGCACCCAGCGCGCCCAGGACGCCTTTGACGACAACGAACGCCCGCTCATGAACCTGGTGCTGCACGCCAGCTGCTGGGAGATCCTCACCCAGGTGCCGGCTATGTTTGTGCGCGGGCACAAGGCAGGCGCAATCTACCAGCCGCTGCGTAATCCCTGGCTCAACGCCCTGGTGCTGCGCCGCCGCAAAAAGCTGGGCTACGAGCTCTTTGACCGGCAGGCCGGATTCACCGGACCCATGAAGTTCATGCGCGAGGGCGGGCAGATTGGCGTGCTGGTGGACCAGCATGCGGGAGACCACGGCCTGTGGTGCCCTTTCTTTGACCGCCTGGCCTCCACCACCACCATCGCCGCCCTCATGGCCAAGCGCACCGGGGCCATGGTGCTGCCCATGATGGTGTACAACGACGGTCCCGCACGCTGGCGGCTCGTCTGCGCACCGGAGGTGAAAGCCGCCGACGGCAAGACCGACGCCGACAGCCTGACGCTGGCCATCAATGCCGCCGTGGAGGGCCTCATCCGCGCGCAGCCGGAGGCCTGGTTCTGGGTGCACAACCGCTGGAAGACGCCCAAGCCGCACTTTCTCCTCGCCGACAGCCGTCGTGGCGTGGCCTTCCCCGCTGGCTACGACATGGACCGCCTCCAGCCCTTTGAGCTGCTCATCCGCAGCCCCAACTGGCTCGGCGATGCCTGCATGGCCTTCCCCATGGTGCGTGCCATCAAGCGCGGCCGGCCGGACCTCAAGATCACCGTGCTCGGCCCGGACAAGCTGGAGGAGCTCTGGCTCTCCATGCCCGAGGTCTCCCGCTACATCGGCAAGCCCGCGAAAGAAGGGCTCTTTGCCGTGGCAAAGCGCATCAAGGCCACCGGCGTGAAGTTTGACGCCGCTGTCTTTTGCACCAACTCCACCCGCAGCACGCTGGAGATCTGGCTTGCCGGCATCCCGCGCCGCGTGGGGGTGAAAGGCTCGCTGCGCTCCAAGCTGCTCAATCAGATCATCAAGGGCGGCCCGGCCAAAGGCAGCAAGGAGCACCATGCGCACCGCTACCTGCGCATCGCCCAAGGCATCGGCGCAGACATCAGCCAGCCCGGCCTGTGGGACGCCGGTGCGCCGCCCGCCTCCGCAGACGGTACCCTCCGCGTGGGCGTGTGCGCCGGGGCCGAGTACGGCCCTGCCAAACGCTGGCCGCTCGAGCGCTTTGCCGCCGTGGTGAACCAGATCTCCGCGCAGCACCCGCAGTTCCGCTGGGAGCTCTTTGGCGCGCCGGGAGAGAAGGAGATGGGCGAAAAGCTCTCCGCCATGCTCCAGGCTCCGCATGAAAACCTCGTGGGAAAAACGCGCCTCTCCGAGCTCATCGCCCGCCTGCGCCAGTGCCAGCTCCTGCTCACCAATGACACCGGCACCATGCATCTGGCCGCAGCGCTCGGCATCCCCACCGTCAGCATCTTCGGCTCCACCTGCCCCATCGAGACCGGCCCTCTTGGCGAGCGCCACACCGTCATCCAGCACAAGGTCCCATGCAGCCCCTGCTTTGAGCGCGAGTGCCCCTTTGGCCACTACAACTGCATGACGAAGGTCTCGCAGGAGGAGGTGGCGCAGGCCGTGCTGAAGGCGTGCGGGTTGGCTTGAAATACGACGGGCACTCCGGCCCGTCGATCAGTGCTGCGCCAACACGCGCAACTTGCAGCTGGCTTTTCGTGTCGCTCTCCGGCAGGCATGATGCATGCGACGCTCGGTTTGCAGGAGTTGGGTGAGCCTGGGAGATTGTGGGGGCGCTCGCCGACAGGCAGCAACTGTGTTACGACGCAAGTGTGAAGTTGGGTTGGGTGAGGAGTTTGTTGAGCACGCAGAGGATTTTGCGCATGAGAGCTGTGATGGCGACCTTCGCAGGTTTGCCGCGTTGACGTAGACGTTTGTAGTGTTCTTTGAGGATGGGGTTGTGGCTCAGGGAGCAGATGGCCGTCATGTAGAGCACGCGCCTGACTCTCCAGCGACCACCCTGGATGTGGCGCTGGCCCTTCATCGGACCGCTGTCATAGGGATGCGGTGCAAGGCCTGCCAGAGCGCAGATGCGAGCGTCGCTGTGCAGGCCGAGTTCCGGCATCAAGGCCAGCAAGGTGGCGCTGGTGACCGTGCCGACCCCGGGCAGCTGCTGCATGCGCTGAGACCGCTCCCGCAGTTCCGCTGAGTTCACCAGGACGGCCATGTTCTTTTCCAGTGCCTTGATCTGCTGCTCCATGAAGTCCATGAGCTGCCTGGCCTGAGTTTTGAGCGCATCATTTTGCAGCTGCTGGTGCTGGACCTGCTGGGTGGCATGCACGGCGACAAGCTGTTCGCGGCGGCTGACAAGGCTTTGCAGCTCCAGCATCTGTTCCGAAGGCAGCACGTCAGGCTGCGGTGAGAGCCCCTGGCCAAAGAGAACCAGCAGCTGCGCATCCAATGCGTCAGTCTTGGCCAGGCGACCATTGGCCCGTGCGTAGTGGCGCACCTTGGCGGGATTGACACGGCTGACTTTCACGGCGGCTTTGAGCAGAGTGATCCACAGCGCATGCTCGCAGGCACCGCTGGCCTCTACGATGACGTGGGCGTTGGCAGGGAGGCTGTGCAGCAGCCGCTGGTGGCCTGCTGGAGTGTTAGGCACCTGCTTGAGCCGGGATAGTCCGGCGAGATCGAGATGCTTGGCGCTGACATCAACGCCGACGTAGACAACGGACGGGGGATGGACATCATTCATGACGATGGATGGGATGGATGGTTATGAGGACTCTTCCTTGCCAATGCGAGCTTCTCCACGGGACCAAGGTCAAGCGGAGGCTCTTTCAACTGTTCGAGTTACCGTCTGTTCTGGCGTCCCGGGTGCTTTGCTGTCCGACGGCCTCCAAGGGCCTTGAGTGCCCGCAGGCTCCCCGGAACGCTCTGCGGCAGGTTGGTGTAAAGGGCCAGCCTGCCGCAGCATCCAGACTGCGGCCAGCTTAGCCGCAATCACGATTGCAGAACAACCCCATCATACAAGGAGTGCCCGTCGTACTTCAGAAGAGCAACTGCCTCAGCGTTCCGCCACCGGGTCCTTGCCCACAAAGATGCCCAGCACCGCACCGCCGATGACCCAAGTGATCAGGTGATCCGCGATGTTCACCACCGTGTCACGCACGGGATTTTCAAACCAGATCCACATCGGCATGTCCGCCGCCAGTCCGGCAAACAAGCCCGCCGCCGCCACAAACGCGATGCGCGCCGGATAAAACAGCGCCGTCTGGGACAGCAGCGCCGCGATCAAAAAGGAGCACACCAGGCTGCGGATGAAGCTCAGAGTCAGGTTCATCCCCATGCTCACATCCGCCCTGCCCGGACGCACGATGGCATACACATAGGGGCCGTCCTTGACCGCCTGCCGCTGCTTGGCCTCAAAGGCTTTCTTCTCCTCGGCGGTGGCGATCTTTGGCGCCTCGCCCATGTCTGGCAGCAGGTAGATGCCATGGCCGGAGGTCGCGTTGGCCTTGATCACTTCCGCCACCTTGGACTCATCCCGGAAGGCACGGAATCCGTTTTGATGCCAGCCGAGGGCTGTCCACGAAACCGCCTCCCAGGCGAAAACGGCGATGGCGGCGAGAACTGCTCCGAGAATGATTTTGCCCATGGAGATTTTAATAGTGGCTCAATCTGGAAGGGCAAGCAGGCAATCGGCCAAAACCTCCGGCAGTGGCAGCCTCAGCACACCGGCGTCAGCAGTGCCGCGCCGCTGAAATGCGCCGCCAGATTTTCCACCACCAGCCGGGCCATCTCGGCGCGCGTCTCATGCGTGCCGCTGCCCAGGTGTGGCAGGAGCACCGCGTTTTCGCACTGCATCAGAGCCTCAGGCACCTGAGGCTCGTTTTCAAAGACGTCCAGCCCGGCGCCGCGGATCGTGCCGTTTTGCAGCGCCGTGATCAGCGCCGCCTCGTCCACCACCGACCCGCGCGCGATGTTGATCAGCGTCCCCTTCGCGCCCAGCGCCGCCAGCACCTCGGCATTGATGAGGTGCTTCGTCGCCGCGCCACCCGGGCAGGCCACCACCAGGAAATCTGCCGCCTGTGCCAGCGCGACCAGCGAGTCTGCATACTCCCAGCCCACCTCCTGCCGCGTGCGGCCGTGGTAGTAGATCTGCATCCCGTGTGCCTCCAGCCGGCGCGCGATCGCCTTGCCGATGCGCCCCAGGCCCACGATGCCCGCCCGCTTGCCATGCAGCGCATGCGCCAGCGGAAAGGCCCCCTTCAGCCAGGAGCCGGCATGCAGGAAACGATTCGCCGCGACCAGCCTGCGGCTAGTCATCAGCACCAGCGCGCTGGCCGTGTCCGCCACATCCTCCGTCAGCACGTCCGGCGTGTTCGTCACGCGGATGCCGTGCGCCTTGCACCAGTCCACCGGCACGCCGTCATAGCCCACGCCAAACACGCTCATGATTTCCAGCTTGGGCAGCTGCTCCAGCAGCGCCACCGGGGCCACGCTGCCGCCGGCCATCACGATGGCGCGGATCTCCGGCCCCACCTGCGCCAGCAGCCCCGCCTTGTCCTGCGCATGAAAGTAGTCATGGCACACATGCGCCGCCAGCAGCGGCTGCATGAGGAAGTCTGGCAGAGGGGCGAGAATGAGAGCGGGGGTCTTGTCCATGAGGCGGGAGGTTTAAACGCGGAAGAATGCGAATATCCGAGAATTTTCACGAATAACACAGGCCTGGAATATTCGCCGTCAGAAATCCGGCTCCCACCTTCACGCGTGCGGCTTCTTCCACTCCTGCGGCGGCACCAGACGCACACCCTCTGGCCAGTCGGCCCCCTGCAGGATCCAGTCGTGTATGATCTGCTCGTATTCCCGCTCCAGCCGCTCGGGGGTGGGTGGCATGGCCACGGGGCTCTCGTGCCCCAGCAGCAGTACGCGGTAGAGCAGGCTCTTGTGCGGGGAGCCCGGCACGATCACCGGCCCGCTGCGCCCGCCCTTCATCGCCGCCGCCTTCGTCTCCAGGTTCAGCCCGCCGGTCAGGTAGCGCGGCTGGTGGCACTCCAGGCAGCTCGTCTCCAGGATGGGTTTCACCTGGTGCTCAAAGCTCACTTTCTCGCGGTTCCGGCGCGCGAGATCCAGCACTCCGCAGGCAGGGAGCATGAGCGCGAGCGTCACTGTGGGGAAAAGAAAGCGTTTCATGGGAGGATGACTGAGTTTGGGGTTTTCGCATCACACGCAGATGCTTCAGCCTTCGCGGTTCCGCATCATATCCGCCACCTGGGCAAAGAACAGGCCGATGGTCTGCCCCTCGGCGGCAGGCACCGCCACCTCCTGCATCGCCTCCGTCATGAGCTTCATCCAGCGGTCGCGCTCCGCCTCGCCGATGGGGAAAGGCATGTGCCGGCCGCGCAGGCGCGGGTGCCCGCGCTCCTCGATGTAGGTCTGCGGCCCGCCAAAGCGGTACACGATGAAGTCCGCCAGCCGCTTCTCCGCATTCTCCCAGTCGTCCGGCGGGTACATCACGCCGATGAGGTCATCCACACGTACACGCCGGTAAAATGCCGTCACCATGTCGCGCAGCTTCGTTTCGCCCACACGGGCGCAGAGGGTCGAGAGTTCATCCATGCAGGCAGAGTAGAGACAGCCGAAAAAAGCGAAAGAGAACAAAAAAGCGCAGGCTGGAAAATCAGCCGCCTCTTTTGTCTGCCATCGGGTCATTCTTGCGTGCCCGCCTTTTTCCGGCTCTTTCCTCCTTCCCGGCCGCCCATTCCGAGCTTTTCAGGAATTCTGCCGAAAGTTTCGCCTCTCATGACACGGATCATTGACTCACCGTCCCACCCCCGTTCGTATCAGTTCCATGAAAACCGCCCTCGCCCTCCTCACCACCTTTCTCATGGCCTCCCTCGCCCCGCACGCCACAGCCGCAGATGCCCCCAAAACTGAAACCGCCGTCATCGGTGGCGGCTGCTTCTGGTGCGTGGAGGCGCAGTACCTCCTCGTCAAAGGCGTCAAAAACGTCGTCAGCGGCTATGCCGGCGGCAAAACGGAAAATCCGACCTATGAAGACGTCTGCACCGGAGACACCGGCCACGCCGAAGTCATCAAGATCGAGTTTGACCCCGCCGTCGTCACCTACAAGGAGATCATCGACCTCTTCTGGGACGCGCACGACCCCACCAGCGTGACCAAGGAGGACGGCGTCTATCACGGCAAGTTCCTGCCCAAGGGCACCGCCTACCAGGGCAACGACTACGGCACCCAGTACCGCTCCGCCATCTACTACACCACCGAGGAGCAGCACAAGATCGCCGAGGCCTCCAAGGCTGAGGTGCAGAAGAAGTGGAAGGACCCCATCGCCACCGAGATCGCCCCGCTGAAGAAGTTTTACCCCGCCGAGGACTACCACCAGAACTTCAAGGCTCTCAATCCGAACCAGGGCTACGTGCGCGCCGTCGTCACCCCCAAGACCGAGAAGTTCAAGCACAAGCTCGAGGAGAAGGGCAAGATCAAGCCCGAGGCGAAGTAACCGCGCCCCGCACCGCATTTCCGCGAAGCCCAGGCCGTGAGGTCTGGGCTTTTTTCGTCGCAGCCCGGGTGGCGTGTTTGAACGGGGCTAGGAAACCTGCGCTCAAAGCCTAGGCTTCGGATTTATCTTGCCACCGGTCTGTTATTCGGGAGAGATCGGGACAACTACTGCCCATGAGGTTTAATCTTCTGTTTTGGATCATCCTTGCCTGCGGGTTCCTCGGCGGCGTCTTTCTGGGGGTCCGCTGGCAGGCACGCCAGCCGCAGGACATCCGGCCGGAATTTCGCTCGCTCGCAAGGCTGGTCGTCACCTGGGACCAGGGTGCAAAGGACGGGGGCCAGGCGGTCAGTGCGGACTTTTACGGCACCTGCATCGAAACGCTGGAGTCGGCGGAAATGAAAAGACGTGCGCTGGAACGTGTGCGCATCCTGAACCGCGACCTGAAGGAACAGGACGTGGATATTCGCGCGGCGAGGAAGCCGGGCTCGGGAATCATCAGCGTCCTCGCCACGGGAGATGAGGCGAAATACACCCGTGTCTTTCTCGACGCCCTGCTGGATGAATACCTCTCCTCCCTGCAGTCTGTGCGAGAGGCAAGGCAGGGCCGGGTGCTGCAGGTCAGCCTGGAGGAAGTGGTCGCCCTGCAAAAAAGCATGGAGGAGGCGGTTGTCGGGCGTGCCCGCGCCCGGGCTGCCGTGCCTGCAGCCGAGGGGCCGGCCGAACTCGAACGGCTCACCGCCAGGCTCATCAAGCTCCGCGACGAGCGCGACGATCTGCGTGCCCAGAGCCGGAAGAGCGCTGCGGCGGAGCCCGAGCTGCGCACCACGCAGGCGCTCAAAGCCGTGGAGCAGGAAATCTCCAGCCAGGAAGAGCATGCCAAACGACTCGGCACGGCACTGCAGGAGCTTCAGGGTTTTGAGGAGTTGCGCACTGCGGTGGTGAAACGCTATGAGACCAAGCTTGCCGAAGTCGAAGCCCTGCAGAAGCAGTTTGCCCTGGAGACGGGCCCGGTGGCCATCCAGGAACGCGCCACCGCCGCAAGCATGACCCTCTTCAGCCCCACGCTCCCGGTTTTCGCCGGCGGCTTCTTCGGGGGTGCCCTGGGCGGCGTGGCCGGGCTCATCGCCGCATGCATCGCCTCCTGGCGCCCTTCTAAAACCGCCCCCCTTGAATCATGAGCATCGTCCGCATCATACTCCGTATCGTCATCGTTTTGGCCTTCATGCTGGTGGGGGCCTACCTGGGGTTCCGGCGGCAGATCAAGTTTGCCCTGGACAGGCCGTCGGTGTTTTGTTCGCTGGCCAAGGTCGTGGCGGGCGGGAATCTCAGCAGTGGCGGCCCGCAATGGAAGGAGGTGCAGCAGGACTTTTACGGCACCATCAGGGAGACCTTGGAAAGCGCCGAGATGAAGCGCCGCGCCATGGAACGCGTGCGGGCCCTGAACCCCGACGTGGCGGAGTGCGACGTCGGCACCCGCGCTGTGCAGACCCCGGGCAGCGCCATCATCACGATCATGGCCACCGGCGCGGAGCCCAAGTACACGCGCCTCTTTCTCGATGCCCTGCTCGATGAGTTCATCGCCTTCCGGCAGTCCATCCGCGAGCAGTCGCAGGGCAAGGTGCTGCAGCAGTTTTTGCAGGAGGTGGTGACCAAGCAGAAGGCCATGGAAGACACCCTGGCCAGGCTCGAGAAAGCGCGTGCGAAGGTGGACACGCTCAGCGTGAAGTCGGACATCGAGCGGCTCGTGGCACGCCTCAGCGCCCTGCGCAACCAGCGCGACGACCTCCGCCTCAAGATCAAGGCTTTGAAGGATGGCGACGCCGGCCGTGCAGGGTGGCAGACCGAGCTCTCGACCACCGAGGCAGGCATCGGCGAGATCGAAAAAGACCTCGCACGCTGGGAGCCTGACCTCGCCGAACTGCGCACCCTCCAGCAGCAGGCCGAAACCAGCAAGCTCGCCTACGAAAAGCTCTTCAGCGTGGTTGAGAACATCCAGGCCATTTTCAACACCAGCGCCGACTACGTCGCCGTCCAGGAGCGTGCCACGCCTGCCTTTGAGCAAGTGGAAGACTGGGTCATGCCCGCCGCTGCCGTGGCCCTTGCAGGCGGCCTGCTGTTTGGCTTCACCGGGCTGCTGCTCAGCCTCATCCTCGTGCGCGCTCCCAGGCCATCCCGGATCCCGGAGGCCATCTGATCCGGTCAATCAATCAATCCATCCATTGAGCAAATCAATTCGCACCGGCCCGTTGTTTCACGCAGGGTGGCTGCAGTCCGTTTCCTGCCATGAGCAACAATCATCAACGCTGGCTCCTCGAACAGCTCCCGCAGTGGGAGCGTGAAGGTCTTCTCACCCCCGATGCGGCGCGCACCCTGCGCGACCGCCATGCCGTGGACGACTCCCAGCCCGGCGCGGCGCAGATCGTCATGGGCGCGCTCGGGGCCCTGCTCATCGGCAGCGGCCTCATTGCAATCATCGGGTTCAACTGGGACGACTTCACACGCCCGGTGCGGCTCATGTTTGCCTTTGGGCCGCTGCTGCTCGCGCAGCTCTTCAGCTTCCGGGCTTTGCAGCGTGGTGAGGCCACCGCGCCCTGGGTGCGGGAGACGGCGGGGCTGCTCCAGGCGCTGGCCACGGGCGCGTGCATCGCGCTCGTCTCGCAGATCTACAATCTCGGCGGCGAGTGGCCGGACTTCCTCTTCTGGTGGCTGCTGCTCAGCCTGCCGCTCGTCTGGGTGCTGCGCTCCGGCTCGGTGGCCATCTTTTACCTCATCGGCATCGCGGTGTGGAGCGTGAACCAGGTGGAGCATGGCAGGCCGTGGTATGACAGTCCCCTGCTCTACCCGCTGCTGCTGCTGGGCCTGCTGCCCTGGTGGCCCGGCTGGAAAAACCCTGGCACCCTTTCCCTCTCCGTGCGCTGGGTCATGACGCTCAGCGCCATCTTCGGCCTGTGCAGCGCGGAGGTTTTTGCCTGCGACCGCAGCCAGGAGCATTACGGCTACTACGAGGACTCCTTCTTCTGGCTCTGGACGCTCACCGCAGCGGCGCTGACCCTCCTGCCGCTCAGTCAAAACTGCCTCGACGAGCCCACCCGCCGCAAGCCGCAGGTGCTGCTGGGCGGTCTCTGGCTGCTGGGCTATGGCGTGGCCGCGACTTTCCGGGATGCCAGCGGTGACATCCTGCGGGGTGTGCCCTATGCCCTGCGTCTGCCCTGGTGCTGGGGCCTGCTGACCGTGCTGGCCGTGTTTGTCGTTCTGGCCTTCCTGCGCCGGCGCTGGGCGGTGCTGGCCATCGCTTCGATTTCCCTGCTGCCCCTGCTCATGATCCCGCTCCATCGTCCTGATGTCCGGTCAGACGGCACGCTGCTCTCCTGGCTGGCGCTGCTGCATCTGGCGGCCATCGGCATCACGCTCATCGTGCTGGAGTTTGCCGGGAAAAAAGGCGCGCCGCGTCTCGGCGCCACGTTGCTCTCCGTGCTCATCATCGCCCGCATGGCGGACAGCGACCTCTCACTGCTGACCAAAGGAGTGGCCTTCATCGGCGTCGGCATCGCCTTCCTGGGCTTCAACATCCTCATGGGCCGCCTGCTCAAACAGAAAGCCTCCACGTCTCTCCCCGCATGAAAACGCTTCCCCTCATCCTCTTTGCCATCGCTGCGCTGGCGCAGTGGGCGGCGCCTCTGTCCCAGATCTGGACGCACGAGCAGGTGCTGGCCAAAGGCACGCTCATCAGGCTCATGTGCCAGGCGCCCGATCCCTACGATCCTCTGCGCGGGCGCTACCTGGCCGTGCGCCCGGATTTGCAGGAGGTCACCGTGCCTGCGGGTGTCAAAGTGGAGAAAGGCATGCAGGTGTATGTGCAGCTCACCAGCGGGGCAGATGGTCTGGCCACCCTCTCCGGCCTCTCTCTGACGCCGCCTGCCAGCGGTGACTTCATCCGCGTCAAAGCCCGCTATGTGTATAACGACAAAGTGTCCTTCGACTGGCCCTTTGATCGCTTTTACATCAACGAAAAGCTCGCCCCTGAAGCCGACAAATGGTTCTCCGAAAACATCCGCACCGCCAAAGGCATCACCGCCGAGGTGCGCGTGTACAACGGCCGCGCCGTGCTCGCAGACCTGAGCCTCGACGGCAAGCCCTTCCGCGAGATCCTCAAGGAACGGGTGAAGTAGTATGATGGTCACTCCTGACGTCGATCAGCGCTCCCGCTGCCTCCCCTGCATTCGCATACCCAGCTCCACGCGTTTTCCCCGCCACCACATCGTCACTTGCATCCCGCCGCCGCGTGCTTCATTCGCGGCGCTTGCAACCGCTCCACCTCATCGACGCCATCGGTCCCTTCTTTCGTGGGCATGACGTGCGTACGATCAACTGGTCCAAGATCCCCTGGCACCATCTGCCCAAGGCAGCCGGGCCTGAGGCGGATGCCTGGTGGGCGCAGGTGCGAGCGGATCTCACCCGCTTTGCCGAGCAGGCTGCGGCCTGGGGCTTCAACGCCGTCTCGCTCGATGATGTGACGCATCTGGCGGACCACGCCTGGCTGGAGCCCGAGCTGCGCGCGCGCATCGCCTACTGCCGCGAGGAGTTTGCGCGCTGCTTTGAGATCTTCACTTCATGCGGTCTGCAGGTGCATCTGACCATGGACGTCATGACCTACACACCCGAGCTGCGGCGGCGCATGGCGGAGTCCGGACGCGAGGTGAATGACTACCTGGCCGAGCTGCTCGATGGATTCTTTGTCAGCTTTCCGCAGGTGGCGGGCATCATTCTCCGCATTGGTGAATCGGATGGCAAAGGCGTGCACGATGAGTTTCGCAGCCAGCTTGTGATCCAGAAGCCCGCGCAGGCACGCCAGCTCCTTTGTGATCTGCTGCCCGTGTGCGAGAAGCACGCACGCCGCCTCATCTTCCGCACCTGGACGGTGGGGGCCTACCGCATCGGCGATCTCATGTGGCACCGCCGCACCTTCACCAGTGTGTTTGAGGGGCTCACCAGTCCGGCGCTGGTCATCTCGATGAAATACGGCGAGTCCGATTTCTTCCGCTACCTGCCGCTGAACTCCAACTTTTTCCGCACCGATGTGGCCAAGATCGTGGAGCTGCAGACGCGGCGCGAGTATGAGGGCTGCGGCGAGTATCCGAGCTTCACCGGCTGGGAGTATGAGCGCTACGCGCGCGAGCTGAAACACGCGAAGAACGTGATCGGCTGCATGGTGTGGTGCCAGACTGGCGGCTGGGTGCCTTTCCGCCGCATCGCACTCATCGACCCCGAGGCCATCTGGACGGACCTCAATACCTTCGTCACGATCCGCGTCATGAAGGACGGCATGCCGGTGGAGGATGCCGTGCGCGCCTTTGCCAAAGAGCGTGCGCTGGGAGATGCCGAGGCGTTGATCGAACTCCTGCGCTACTCCGACGAGGTCATCCGCGAGCTGCTTTACACCGAGGAATTCGCGCAGCAAAAGCTCTTCTTCCGCCGCGTGCGCATCCCGCCGCTGCTTCAGGTGTACTGGGGGAACATCTTCATCAATCACAGCGTCAAAAAGCTGCTGCGCTACTTTGTGCAGGAACCAGAGGCGGCGCTGCGCAGTGCCGCACGCTGCATGGACCGCCTGGAGCAAATGATCGCCCTAGCCCCGCGTGCGGGCGTGCCTGTGGCTGATCTGGAATACATGCGCGACACCTTCCGCCTGCTGGCGCTGGCGCGGGAGTACACCTTCACGGAGTTCACCCCCGAGATGGAGACGCGCCTGCGCGAGGCCAAGCGCGCCTACAAGGCCAAGTACCCCAAGCGCGGCCTGCGCGCCCGCTACCGCATCAAGACCGACTTCAAGCCCTTCTGGGTCAAGCGCCGCTATCTCGGCTGGGCCGTGGAGCTGCTCATGCGCCGCCGAAGAGGCTACCGTCTCATCGACCGCCTGCTCATCCTGCACGTGCTGTCCATGATCTACCGCATCATCGCCGTGCGGAAGCCGCACTGGATTCCCGGGTTCGCGAAGGAGAGCGCGATGGGCGTGGATGTGGTGTTTCGGTAAAAGTAGCCTTGTTGCTGTGCAACAAGGACAGCTTGCCTTCGTCCCACACCTCGCCGTAGTTCCTCATGCTTTGTTCTTGCGGAGCCTTTCCTTGTTCCGCAGGAACAAGGCTACTTTAAATCTTCGGCTCCCACCCCTTGCGGTACCCACCATCCCTGCCCCACAGCTTCAGCGCCTCCGCGTTGTCCAGCACCTTGCCGGTTTTGGGATCGCATTTCACCACGGTGTTCGTTCGGTAGGCCATGTTGCCGAGGTGGCACATCATGGTGCTTTTTTGGCCTTCGTCGATGGGGCTGTTCAGCTTGGCATTGCCACGGATGGCCTCGATGAAGTTGCCCATGTGCGCGGGGTCGCCGCCACCGGCTCCTTTGCCTTTGCTGATCTCGGCGCCCTTGGGGTCGTAGATGGTCCAGGAATCGCGCGCGATGCCCATGGTGCCGTTGTCGCCGTAGAAGATCACCTCCGCCAGCGGCTTCTCCGCAGCGCGCGGGTGGCTGCTGCTCTGCACCCATTCGCAGCCGGCGTGGCCGAAATCATACACCGCCGTGCCGGTGTCCGGCGTCTCCTGGGCGTCCTGGTAGAAGTAGCGGCCGCCGTTGTAGGTGGTGCGCAGGGGGTAGTCGCCCTTGAGGCCCCAGCGCAGGATGTCCAGGGTGTGGATGCCGTTGTTGCCCAGCTCGCCATTGCCCCAGTGCCAGAACCAGTGCCAGTCGTAGTGGGCCAGCTTTTTGAAATCGTGCTTCACATCATCCGGCACGGGGCCCTGCCACAGGTCGTAGTCGATGTCCGGAGAGGCGGGCTTCTCATTGGTGGCCACGGATTTGCGGGTGTTGTAATAGAAGCCACGGCCAAAGCGCACAGGCCCGATGGCGCCGCCGTGCAGGGCCTCGATGGCCTCCTTCATCCAGGTGCGGCGCTGATTGCCCATCTGCACCAGGCGGTCATATTTCTTGGAGGCCGCCACGATCATCTCCGCCTCCTGCGCGTTCTGGCTGCCGGGCTTTTCCACATAGACGTGCTTTCCGGCCTGCATGCACAGCAGCGCGGCGGGGGTGTGCCAGAAATTTGGCGTAGCGATGAAGACGGCGTCCAGCGTCTTGTCGTCCAAGATGGTGAGGAAGTCCTTCACGCCCACGCAGGAGACCTTCTGCGTGTCGTTCACCACCTTGAGACCCGCTTCGAGGCGCTTGGGGTCCACCTCGGCGAGGTAGGCGATCTCCACGTTCGGCAGCTTGAGCAGGGCCTGCACGTGCTGCATGCCACGCCCCAGCGCCACCACGGCCACCTTCACCTTTTTGCCGGCGGCATCCGCTGCGTAGAGTTTTGGAAGAGCAGAGGCTGCGGCAAGCACGGACGTTTGATGGAAAAAAGTGCGGCGGTTCATGATGGTGAGACCAAATCGGTGCCGGGGGGCGGGGTCTTGCGGGCAATCGAATCGTCCTCTTCCTCATCCGCCCCCTTCCGGGAGCTGGAGTAGGAGGAAGAGGAGGAGCAGGATTGCCAAAACGCGCTTTTTGCGCCAAGAATCCCCTTCACATGACTTTCGCCGACCTTCACCGCATCTATCACCAGCCCTTTTTCGACCTCCTCAAGCAGGCCCGCGCCGTGCATGACGAGCACTGGACCGGCAACGAGGTGCAGCTCTGCACCCTGCTGAGCATCAAGACCGGCGGCTGCAGCGAAGACTGCGGCTACTGCGCCCAGAGCGCCCGTTACACCACCGGCGTGCAGGCGGAAAAGCTCATGCCCAAGGAGCAGATCATGGAGCGTGCCCTGGCCGCCCGCGCCAGCGGCTCCACCCGCTTCTGCATGGGTGCCGCCTGGAAGGGCGTGCGCAAGGGCACCCAGAAATTTGACCAGGTGCTCGACATCGTGCGCGACGTGTCCAAGCTCGGCATGGAAGTCTGCGTCACCCTCGGCCAGCTGGGTGCGGAAGAAGCCACCGATCTCAAGGAAGCCGGTGTCACCGCCTACAACCACAACGTGGACACCTCCCCGGAGCACTACCCGAACATCGTCAGCACCCACACCTTTGAGGACCGCCTGAGCACCATCCGCCACGCGCAGGATGCCGGCATGTCCGTCTGCTGCGGCGGCATTCTCGGCCTCGGCGAGACCATCGAAGACCGCCTGAAAATGCTGGAAGTCATCTCCAACTTCAATCCCCAGCCCGAGAGCATCCCGATCAACGCCCTCATGCCCATCAAAGGCACGCCGATGGGCGACAACGAAGTCGTCGATTCCTTCGCCTTCATCCGCATGATCGCCGTCACCCGCATCGCCGTGCCGAAGGCCAAGGTGCGCCTCAGCGCTGGCCGCACCAATCTGAGCCGCGAAGCCCAGGCCCTCGCCTACTTCGCCGGTGCCAACTCCATCTTCTACGGCGACAAACTCCTCACCGCCGCCAACCCCCGCGCCAACGAGGACATGAAACTCCTCCGCGACCTCGGCCTCGCCCCCCAGGCCCCCAATCCTGAAATGGAAGCCCCCGAAGCCACCGAAGGCCGCCCGCTGATGCCCTGCTGCACCGAGGAGCACGCGTGTGAGATGGAAAAGGCGAACGGGTGCTGCTGACATAAGTCGAATTTCGTTGTGACGAGCCTTCGAATGAAAAAATCATCTCGAAGGCTTAGTTCAGCGGTTATTGCGGCACTCTTTGTCCCACAAGCACAAACCGATGAATGAAGCCCAGGAACCAGTCTCCCCAGAATTTTTCCAGTTGGTGGATCGTTTTATTGGCCTGGCCAATGAACTGACAAAAGATCACGCCACTTCGCGTGTTAGTTCGGTCATCCTCTATGCTGCGGCACGATACAACGCCCATTGCATGTGCGCTCTCGATCCTGAGGCTGAGCAAAACCGAACATCCGCTGCGGACTACTTCGTGGGGCAGTATCGAATAATGCTCGACGAGAACATCGATGAACTCCTCCGCGCTCCCAAGTGAGTCATCGCCTCTCTTTGTTTCGACTTCTTTTTGTTCAAGAAGCCGCTGCCGCCATGGTTTTCTGCTGAAGCTCCGCAAAAAGTTCGTCTTCACGAGGCGACCAAAACAATTCCAGATGTTGGAGTTCTGAAAACTTCTCCAACAGTTTGCCAAGCCGATTGATGGCTGCTGTATCAGCTGAAATGGAGAAGCTTGCGCATCCTGCATCTGGCTCGTCCCCATGATTGTTGAAGGTGAACTGAATGGCACAGCGACCAACACCGCCAATTGTATAAGCACGAATGACCAGATGCCGGTACATTCGGTCTTCTTTTCGAGGGCTGCCATATTTAAACTCCACCTCATCACCGATGTGCTTTGGAAAGTCCTGAAGACTCGCAGCAAATTGCTTCAGGCATGGAACGCCGGTGTAGAAATCGAGCCCACCCGAAAATCGACCATTTTCTGCGCTAAGATTGAGCTGCACATGATACGGCTCCTCGTAGGGGAAGCGCTGGATGCGGATGGAACTCATAACAGATAAAGAACAGCTCACACCGCCGCCTTCAGCAACCGCGCCAGATACATCCCCGCCGTCTTCCCCACCTCCACCACCTCCGCGTGGTGCAGCGTCTGCGCTCTCAAGCCAGCAGCCCAGTTTGTGAGCATCGAAATGCCCGCCACTTCCATGCCTAAAGCACGCGCTTGAATGGCCTCCGGCACAGTGGACATGCCGACGGCATCCGCACCCAGTGTGCGCAGCATGCGGATCTCCGCCGGGGTTTCGTACTGCGGGCCGAGCAGCGCGGCATAGATGCCTGCATGCAGCTTCAGGCCGATCTCCACACTGGCGGCGTGGAACTTCTCGCACCACGTGCGCGAATAAACTTCGCTCATGTCATGGAAGTGTGGGCCGCCGAGCAGCGGGGTGGTTCCTTGGAGATTGATGTGGTCGGTGATCAGCATCAGGCCACCCACATGGAAGTTTTCATGGATCGCGCCCGCTGCATTCGTGAGCACGATGCGCCTCACACCGATCTCATGCATGAAGCGGATGCCCGCCGTGACCTCATGCGCGGTGAGCCCTTCATACAAATGCCTGCGGCCCTGTGCCAGCAGGATGGGTTTGCCATGATGATGGACCAAGACAAAACGCCCTGCATGCCCTGGCACCGTGGAGGCGCTGAGGCCGGGCACCTCCGCATAGGGCACTTCACATTCGATGCCAAAACCCTCCGCCACGCCGCCGAGGCCGGAGCCGAGTACGATGGCGGTTTCAGGACGGGCGTTTTGTAAAGCAGTGAGTGACATGGGCGTGAGCAAAGTGGTCCGTATAGTCTCTGTGCGGAGATCGTCGTCATGAGACGCTCGTCTGACCGCACAGGGGACTGTGCGGACCACTATCTGGCGGCAATGCGTGCCTTCAACTCCTGATACAACCTCTCCACCCGCGGCATCTCAATTCCCGCCGCCTTCGCCTGGCGCACCGGCTCGCCCCAGATCGCCTCCAGCTCCACCTCGCTGCCGGAGAGGAAATCAATGAGGCTGCTGGGCTTGTAGGCGGACATGGTGCGCGTCCGCTCGATCATGTCATCGATCAGCGACAGCGGGATCTCATGCCCGAGCCGTCCTGCTGTCTCGATGATCTCACGCATCAGATCGCGCACACGTTTTTCCAAAATCGGATCGGCCAGGATGGCAGCGGTGTCCTTGTTTCCTGCGGCGATGGACAGGCCGTTGAACGGAATATTCCACACCAGCTTCTTCCACCGCGCCGCGATCAAACTCGGCTCCACCTTGCACTGAATGCCGCAGCGCTGAAGCTCCGCTGCCAGCACCTCCGTGCGTACCTGCGGCGCACCGCTGTGCTCGCCGAGCGCGATCTGCCCCTGCGCGATGTGGTGGATCTCTCCGGGGGCCGTGCGGTTGATGCACACAAAGCACAGCCCGCCCAGCACATGCGCGGAGCCAAAGTGCCGCGCCAGAAAGTCATCGCTGCCCAGGCCGTTTTGCAGCGTGAGGATCATCGTCTTGGAGTGCAGCAGCGGCGGCAGCAAAGAGAGCAGCGCCTCATTCGCCGTCGCCTTCATGGCGATGATCACCAGGTCACACTCCCCGATCTCCGCCGTGCTGCGGTGGCAGAGCACCTGAGGCAGATCGAAGTCGCCATGCAGGCTGCGGATTTTGAGCCCATGCTGCTTCACATGCTCATAGTCCGAGCGCATGAGGAAATGCACCTCATGCCCATGCTGCGCCAGCCGCCCGCCATAGTAGCAGCCGACGGCGCCTGAGCCGACGATGGCGATCCGGGGGTGGTCGAGATTCATATTTCCAGTGTGTCCGGCATTCGTGATTCTTCAAATCTTCACAGGTCAGAAGTAGAGCGGGCAATCCTGCCCGCGTCGGACGCGTTCTCACACGGGCAGGATTGCCCGTGCTACTTCACCATCAAATAATGCCGCGTCTTGCCGTGCCGCTGCTTGTTCGTCAGCGGCGGCAGGTCGAGGTGGAAGAAATGTCTCAGCGTTTTGGTGTGGTGCTTCAGGGTCTGTTTCGCCGCCTCCTTCAGCTCCTTCCATCTCCGCCACGGATGATCCGGCGCATGCGTGATGTGCCTTAGCAAACTCAGCCATTCCACATACGCGCGGGAGATGTCCCCTTCCGCGATGCCGGCTTTGAGATCCTGCGCGCCGGGCTGCTCGGGATGCAGCAGGGCATCCAGCAGCTCCGCCGCGCCTTCGCCGTAGTCTTCCGGCAGGCCGTTGTCGAGATAGCCCTGATGATTGACGAAACCATAGGTGCCACGGCACACCGCCGCGAGACGCTCGGAGCCGCAGGTGAGAGGCAGGTCAAACTTGGAACCGCTGCGCAGGTTCGCCATGTGGTGCACCAGCTCATCGGCGTGGTAGCTCTCATCCTCCAGCGCGGCCACGATGGCCAGGCCCTCGCCATGCTGGAAAAAGCTGAAGATCTCCCCGCGCCGCGTGGGCACGCCGTCGGCATCGATGAGCCCGAGCGAGCGCCAGGAGTGGATGGGCGATCCGCCACGCGGCTGGCGGTCGGTCGTGGTGGTCTCGGCGGTGTTCACGCCGGTTTCATTCTTCACCACGATGCTGCGCTCCTGTGGCATGAAAAGCAGACGGCCATGCGCGTCTTCATAAGCCATCACCTCGACGGGCGAGAGGTCAAAGCACGCGAAGACGAGATTCTCCTTCATCACCGTGCCGATAAATTCCGGGGCCACATCCTGGATGGCCTCCTCCACGCTGGCGAGGATGTGCCGGGCCAGTTCTCCCGCATGCAGCACGGTGATCTCCTCCAGCGGCACGGTCTCCGCGTTGCGCGGCAGCTTGAGCAGCCGACGGATGGACTTGGTGGGCTTCACCTGATCTTCCACCGGCGTGCCGAGGCTGATCTCCACGCCATAGATCACATCCTTCTCGCGGCGGATTTTCCCCACGCGCCCGATGCCATGTGCAAACCTGGCGGCAAAGGCGGGCACGCCCAGCACGGCATGCACACGGCTCAGCGGCACGCGCTGCAGCGCATGCTTGTGTTTGCGCTCCCACTCACCTTGGGAGTTGAGCACCTGCTTCTCCGTGGCTTCGAGTCCGAAGAGCGCCTTCGCATTCTCCTGCTGCTGCGGCACCACATCCGGCTCCAGCTCCTCCAGCCCGAGCAGCGGCGGTACCTTGGCAAAGAGCCTGCCCGCAAAGCGTGTGGCCGCATCAAAGGGGTTCTCCTTCTGCAGCGCGGCGTGCTTCATCACGCGCAGAAAAATCGGCCAGGCCAGCAGCTCGCTGCGGTGCAAGCGCGCGGGGCGTGCGTCAAAGATGGAAGGGCTGTCGCGGCTGGTGATGACGTGGCCCTTGTCATCCAGCCCGCGTCTTCCGGCGCGGCCGTACATCTGCAGCAGCTCATCGGGTGTCAGCTTGTGCTCGCTTTTGCCATCATGAAAGGTGGTGCCCGCCACATGCACGCTGCGCACCGAGAAATTGATGCCTGCCGCCAGTCCCATCGTTGCCACGATCACGCGGAGCTGCCCCGCCTTGGCCAGCGGCTCGATCACCCCTGCACGTGCGCCATACGAAAGGCCGCTGTGGTGGAAGGCGATGCGCTTCTCGATCAGCGTGGCCAGGTCCTTGCCGCACACGGCGCGCTGCTCGGGTGTGAGCTCCATCGGATCTCCCAGCGGCAGATCCGCCGCCAGACGGCGTGCGATCGACTCCGCCTCCTTGCGCCGGGGCGCAAAGATCAGCAGCGGCGCGAGGTCTCCCATCATCACCGCTGCGGCAAAGCGCGGCCAGTAGTTGTGAAACTGCTTCTGCCGCTGCGGCAGCGTTTCCATGGGCACCTCCTCCAGCGGCACGGGGCGCTCGCGCGTCATCACCACCTCGGCCTTGCGGCCCAGACTCGTTAGCCACGTCGCCACGTCCTCCGGATTCGCCACCGAGCCGCTCAGCAGCAGCAGGCGTGTGTCCAGCGGCGCCAGCGCGACGGTGGCCTCGTAGTTGGCACCGCGCGAGTGGTCTGAGATCATCTGGTATTCATCGATGACGAGCAGAGCAGGCCCCTCGCCGCGCACCAGCCGTTCCAGCTGCGTCTCCAGCGTGGCCACCACCACCGGTGCGTCCACATTCTCCGCGATGTCTCCTGTGGCGATGCCCACATTCCACTTCGCCTCCTTCCACTCCGCATACTTGTCATTCGCCAGCGCGCGTGTGGGCACGGTGTAAATGGCCTGCCCTTGCAGATGACGTCCCTGATGCAGCAGCTCAAAGATGTACGTCTTGCCCGCCCCGGTCGGTGCGCTCACCACCACATCGCTGCCGGTGCGAAGCAGGTTCACGGCCTGATGCTGCCAGGGATCGGGAAGCTTGAGCTGGTTGAGGGATGGTAGCACGACTCCTGCCTGTAGAGCGGCGTCGCACAGCCTGCAATGTTCGCGGTTGAAAACACTGCTTTTAAATTGATGCGAGCAGCTTGCGCAGATTCATCCGCGCCCGTTCCTCGAACCGTTCGCAAGCCCAGGTGCTGAGGTACAAGGGGCGGCGGTTCAGAAAGCTCCGCAAAATTTCCGCGCGCTTCTCCGCATACATCGCCGCAGGCACCCAGGCATACTCTCTCCGGATCTGCCGCTCATACTCCAGCACACGCTCCATCGGCTGTGCAAAGATGGCCAGATCGATGTCGATGATCCACGCATCATCGGGTCCGCCTCCTGGCTGGTGGGATTTCGTCAGCAGGATGAGACGCACCACTTCGCGCGTCATCTCGCCTTCTCCCAGGGCTTCCACTGCCATCTGTGCGCTCAGCGCCTCGTTTTCGCCGCTCTGGGGATCGTACACCGCGTCATGAAACCAAAGCGCCATCTCGATGGGGTCAGGATGTGAGATCAAGCCCGACATCCTGGCCTCATCAAGAATGAGCAGGCATTCCTGCAGGTGCTGGAGCGTGTGGTAGGCGCGCTGCGGCTCCGAGTAGGCGGAGAGGAGCTTTTCATGCCAGGCCAGGGCATCGCCAGTCATGCCGCACCGCTGCCAGAGAGACTGCCAGCTTTTCAAATCGGTTCTGCAGCCGTCCATACGCCGCTACGGATGGAATGGGCACCGCGATGCGTCAAAGCGAACCTGCGCAAGCACGACTTATTCACAGCAATCATCTCGTGCCAGCGCTTGAATCCAGATCACAGCGCGGTATCGCTGAGTGCACCCATGGATTGCCGCCAAAATGAAATCGTTTCCAGCCTGATGGCCTCGTATCACGAGGTGGGCGGGATCAACCACGTCGATTGCGGCAATCTGCCCTCGAAACGCGCCATCGCGGTGCTTTGCGAAGATCTCCTGCACCTGCTCTTTCCCGGGTTTTTCTCGGATGAGGCCGTGACCTCCCAGGAGCTGGAGCTGATGACGAATGAGCTCGTCTCCAGCATCCGCGAACGTCTGAATGTCGAGGTGCGCCGCAGCCTGCGGCTGAATGGCAGCCATGAAAACCGCGATGCCGAGGCCGCCGACATCGTGTGCAGCTTTCTCATGCGCCTCGCGGAGGTGCGCGCCCTGCTGAAAATGGACGTGGAGGCCGCCTATGCGGGCGACCCCGCCGCGCGCGGTTTTGAGGAGATCATCCTCGCCTATCCGGGGCTGGAGGCCATCGCCATCCAGCGCACGGCGCATGTGCTTTATCAGAAAAACGTCCCCGTCATCCCGCGCATGATGACGGAGTGGGCGCACAGCCGCACCGGCATCGACATCCATCCCGGCGCGGAGATCGGCACGCACTTTTTCATCGACCACGGCACAGGCGTGGTCATCGGCGAGACCGCCACGCTCGGCAATCACGTGAAGCTCTACCAAGGCGTCGGCCTGGTGGCGCGTTCGCTGGCCGCCGGGCAGGCGCTGCGCGGCAAAAAACGCCACCCCACGCTGGAAGACCACGTCACTGTCTATGCCAATGCCACGATTGTCGGTGGCGACACGATCATTGGTGAGCGCAGCACCATCGGCGCCAACGTATTCATCCTCGAGTCCGTCGCACCCGACATGCTCTACGCCCTCGGCGATCAGGAGCACAAGGTGCAGGTCAAAAAGAAGAAGTGAGCATGTTCGACCTCTCCCAGCTCAGTTTTGATTTCTCCGCGCTGCCGCACTGGGTGCCCTTCCGCACCGTGAAAGATCTCACACCCGCGCCAGAGCCAAAATCCAATGCGGAAGAGCCTCTTCTGGATGGTCGTGATGCAGAGCTGGAGGAGCAGACGCGTGCCATGCTGCTGGCGCTGGGCATGCCCGGCGGGGCCAAGCTCGTCACCGTCACCTGGAATGCCCGCCTGCGCAGTACAGCAGGCTACGCGCGCTATCCGGGATGGGAAATCGAGCTCAATCCGCTCCTGCGTGACTTTGAAGGCCAGGTGGAGCGCACCCTAAAGCATGAGCTGGCGCATCTGATCGCCTACCACCGCAGCGGCCGCCGCCGCATCGAGCCCCATGGCCGTGAGTGGCGCCAGGCCTGTGCGGACCTCGGCATCCCCGGAGAAAAGGCCCACCACCGCCTGCCGCTGCCGCGCAATGAGGTCGAGCGCAAGCTCACCTACGCCTGCCCCGTCTGCAAAACGACAGTGCAGCGTGTGCGCAAGTTCCGCCGCCCCACCGCCTGCCTGAAATGCTGCCGGCTGCATGCGGGCGGGCAGTACGACGGCCGTTTCCGGCTTGTGCTGCTGAGCGGGAATTAGTTGTCAGGCGGCGCTTCTTTCCGCCAAGCTCGGGCTTCCGAACTGCGTTTATGCTTGACCTAAGTGCCACCACCCGCTGGTTTAGCGCCACTCTCACCCTTTCCGTCATGAAAACCGCCTCGCGTTTCTTCTCCCTTGCTTCCATCTGCCTGCTCGCTGCCTCCGGCGCCAGTGCGCAGCTCGCGGAAGAGTTCCATGTCTGGACGAACACGGCTGGCAAGCAGGTCGAGGCGACCCTCGTCTCGGTCGATCCCGTGGCCAAGACGGTGAAGATCAAAACCAAGGACGGGCGTGAGTTTGATGTGGCCATCGCCAACCTCAGCCCCGCCGATTTCACCTATGCCAAAGCGCGCTATGCCGCCATGCAGGCCGCCCCGCCTGCCGCCGCCATGGCGCCTGCGGCACCGGCAGGAACCCCTCCGGCCACGCCACCTGCCGCTCCTCCGGCTGCCGCCGCCAAGGCCACCGCCGCGAAGAAGCCCGCCCCTCCGAGGCCGGCGATCACGGTGGTTCCGGTGTCCAAATTCAAGGCCCCTTCGGCCAACGACTATCTCAGTGGCATCGCCAAAGTGCGCCCCCGCCTCATTCACAACGCGGCGGGCTGGGCAGCGCTGAAGGGGCAGCTGGCCGCTGATCCCGTGCTGGCAAAAATGATGGAGTCCATGAAGGCTTCCGGGGAGGACCTGCTGCTGGACCCTGAGCTGACACGCATCAATGGCGACACCGGCGGTGAAGGCCCCAAGGCCGTCTATCGCATCGGCCTGCTCGGAGCCCTGCACTACTGCGACGGAGATCTGAAATGGCAGGACAAAGGCACCAAGGAACTCCTGGCACTGGCAGACAAAGTCTCCTTCCGCGACTGGCACCCCGAACTCATCGACAATGTCACGGACATGGTGGTGGCCACAGTCCTGGGCTACGACTGGTTCCGCGCCGGACTGAATGCAGAGCAGGCCGCGACCGTGCGCACCTGCCTGGCAGAAAAGGGCATCGGGGCGCTCATCGCCCATCTGGAGGGGGAGGAGATCCCTGAAAGCGCCAAAGGCACCTCGGGCGGCCAGTCCGGTACCAAGGCGAAAGCACCGCCTGCCAAGGCTCCTGCCAAACCCCAGGCAAAGCCTGATACGGGCAAGCTCCTGCCCGACAGCAAGCAGATGGCTGCCGCCACGGCTCTCCTGCTCTCCGCCATCTGCCTTGTGGATGAAGAGCCCGGCGTCGCCAAAAAAGCGGCGGACGCCGCCGCCAAAGTCTTTGGCAAAGGCATCGTGCGCTTCGCTCCTGCCGGTGTCTGGCCCGAGGGCCTGCAGGCCGGTGAGACTGTCATGGACTATGTGGCCATGCTCTCCCAGTCGCTCAAATCCGCCGCAGGCAAGGACCTCAACATCAGCCTGCTGGAAGGCATCCCGCAGTTTGCCGTGGCCCGCATGCACCTGATGGGCCCCACCGGGCAGATCTTTAACTTCGGAGACACCAAGGGGGCCGTCTCACTGCGTCCGTGGGTCACCACCTGGCTGTGCGGCATCGCTGGAAACCCGGGCATCCGCGCTGTGGCAGCCGCCGGCAAGCAGCCGGTCACTTCCGCCTACTTCGGCCAGGTGGGCAACTTCATCTACTACAATCCCCACGCTGCCGGAGACGGCACGGCGGACTCGATGGACTACGCCCAGCCCGGTGGCTTTGTGGCCACCTCCCGTTCCGGCTGGGAAAAGGCGGACTACTTCGTCGCCGTGAAAGGCGGGGACAATGAAGACACAACCGCGCAGCTGGACATCGGCAGCTTTGTGCTGGATGCCGGCGGTGAGCGCTGGGGCATCGAACTCGGTGCCGAGCAGGACAAAGCGCCCGGCTTTGAAGTCAAGCCAGGCGCGGACCGCACCAAGCGCTTTGCCCTCTACATCGAAAACACGCTGGGGCAGAACACGCTGTCAATCGATGGCAACCAGCAGGATCAGGATGCCAAGGCGTCCGTGCTTCTGGGGTATTCGACTCCGGAGCGCGGCACCGCTGTGGTGGACATGACCAAGGCCTACTCAAAGCCTGCCAAGGATGTGCACCGCGGCATCATGGTGGTGCGCGGCACCAAGCCCTACGTCGTGCTGCAGGATGACCTGGTCATGAAAAACACCGGCAGCATCACCTGGAGCATGCACACCAAGGCCGAGATCAGCGCCAGCGGCACGAGCGCCAAGCTGACGCAGGGTGGCAAGACGCTGGTGGCCACGATTGTTTCGCCGGCCAACGCCACCTTCAGCTCCGCAGAGCCGCCTGAGGCCGCCACCGAGCAGTCACGTGATCTGGTGCGTGAAAAGGTGCATGTGCTCAAGGCGTCTGTGGACGGAGCCAAAGGCCCGCAAAGCCTGTGCATCACCTTTGCGCTGGATGAGGCTGCCACCCACACTGCCACACCCGTCGCCACCTGGGGCGCGCCGAAGAAGTGATCACGCCCGCGGGTGCGCGGCCTCATAGACCTCCTTCATCCGCTGCGTGGAGACGTGCGTGTAAATCTGGGTGGTGGAGAGGCTTGCATGCCCCAGCAGCTCCTGCACGCTGCGCAGGTCCGCGCCGTTGTTGAGCAGGTGCGTGGCAAAGCTGTGGCGCAGCTTGTGGGGCGTCAGGTGCACCGGCAGGCCGGAGGCGCGCCAGTATTTCATGATCACATCATCCACAGCCTGGGCCGTGATGCGCGTGCGCAGCTTGCTCAGAAACAGCGGCCCGTCATGCACCCCGGCCTTGGCGCGGTAGCGCTGCACCGCCTCCAGCGCCTTGGATCCCACGGGGCAGATGCGCTCTTTCCTGCCTTTGCCAAACACGCGCACGGTTTCCGTGTAGGTGTCGATGTCCGCCACATTCAGCGCCACCAGCTCGCTCAGACGCATGCCTGTGCTGTAAAAGAGCTCCAGGATGGCCGTGTCGCGCTCCGGCGCCCACACCGCGTCACGCTTGGACTTCTCCAGCGTCAGCGGCAGCGCCAGCATGGCCTCCACCTGCGCCACGGTCAGCACCACCGGCAGCTTCTTTTCACGCTTCGGCAGCTGCACCTCCAGCAGCGGGTTGGTCTTCCAGCCACGGCGTCGTGTCAGCCATTTGAAGAAGCTGCGCAGCGCCGCAAACTGCAGACGGATCGTTGCCCGCCCGCGCTCCTGCTTCATCAGGTCAAACAGGAAGGCGCGGAAGTCATCCGCCGTCAGCTCGCTCCAGCCTTTGAAAGGCGTGCGCCATTCGCGGAACTGCCGCAGGGCCAGCTCGTAGTTTGCCAGCGTGCGCTCCGAGGAGCGGCGCTCCACCTCCATGAACTCCAGAAACGCAGTGGCGAGCGGGTCCTCCATGGCGTTCAGCCTTCGGTCCGTTTCGCACGGCACACGTTGCAGATTTCATCGCCGGAATCCAGCACGCGGAAGTCCAGCTGCGCATCATCCAGCTCCGTCTTTTTGCACACCGAGCACTGGTGGAAAAAGGTGCCCTCGGAAACCTTTGCCGCCTCAAACCGGCTGCGGCGCGAGGCCACCTGCGACATGCGCGCGCGTTCGCTGACGAAACCCGGGCCGAAGGCCACGAAAAAGTTCAGGTGTGCCAGCAGCACCGGAAACAGCAGCCCGGGATTTCCCATGACGAGAAAGGCCGTCATCCCCGCGCTCAGGGCCGCCACCCATTTCATTTTCACCGGCAGGATGAAGTAGATGTAGATCTCCTCATTTGGAAACAGCGCCGCAAAGGCAAACAGCAGCGTTTGGTAGAGAAACATCCCCGGCGCAGGCCAGTGAAACACCAGCGTCCCCACCGTCACGGCGGTCATCCAGCCGAAGATGTACAGATTCACCCGGAAGGCCCCCCACTCCGACTCCAGTCCGCGGCCGATCCACATGATGAACATCGTGCCGATCAGCGCCCAGATGAGCGAAAAATTTCCCGGGATGAACACATGCGTGAACAGGCGCCAGACCTCCCCGTGCATGACCAGCACCGGATTCAGCTCCAGAAACTGCAGGTAGGCCGCCGCGCCCTCCGGCGACATCACCATGACCATGAAGAGCACCAGCAGCTGAAACATGGCGATGATCTGCACCAGGCCGGGGATGGCGAAGCGGCCGAATTTGGACTCGAGTTTGGAAATGAAGGGCATGTTTGGGGTTTCGTAGTCCGGTTTCAGCCCGGAGCCAAGAGAAGAACGAGCGCCACGCACAGCGCGGCTGCCCAATCGCGCACGCCGAGACGGTCTCCATCTCCTGTAAAGCGCAGCAGCTTGAAGAGCGCCCCCGTGGGGCAGCCATAGCGGCAGTAGGCCAGCGGTGTGAAGAGGGAGAACAGCAGGCCGCCGAGGGCGATGCCGATGCTGGCCCACCCCGCCACGCGAAACACATACGCATCAAAGGGCTCCAGTGCGTTCAGGTTTACCGGCAGCGCGAAGGCCACGCTGAACAGCACGAGCGTCAGCAGCAGGAAGGGGATCTTGGAAAGCAGTGCATCGGCCTTCTTTGACGGAGACCACTGCCACGGCAGCCGCCGCACCGCCAGCTGCTGCAGCGCCCCATGCGGGCAGATGTGGTGGCAGTAGAGCTGCTTGCCCGTAAACACCGGCCCCAGCAGCGCCACCGCCGCCAGCAGCACCAGCCCCTGCGCCGTACGCCACGGCGTGCCATGCGCGGCCCATCCGGCCAGCAGCCCCTGGGAGAGCATCTCTCCGGCGATGAACCCGCCATACACCACCAGCAGCGCATGGTGCAGGTGGCGGCACCACGCCCGGCCACGCAGCGGTGTGAAGGCCATCACAAACGCCGCCAGCAGCACCAGCGCATGCCCGCTGTCCTGCCAGCGCCAGCGCTCGCCCATCTGCTGCCACCAGCTGCGGCGGGCCTCCTTTTCCTTCAGCAGGTTCTCCGCACGCACCCGCACGCCCTCGGCGATGCCGTAGCTCGTCTGTGTCGCGCCGGACACGCCCTCCACACCCGCCGCATTGAAGTCGATGTGAGCGATCTGCTCCGTCGTCATGCCATCAAAGGTTTTCAAAAACGCCGGATCGCCCGTCACGTAGCCCACATACTGCTCCGTGTCATAGCTGCGCCGCAGGGCTATCCCGCGCAGCGTGCCGCCGCTGGCGTCCATCAGCATGAAGGTGTCGCTCGGCCCCTTGTAGCCCACCGTGCCGTCAGAGGCTGGCGCGGTGCGCACTGCCAGCGCGATGATTGTGCCCTTTTCATCCAGCACCTCCTGAGAGCCCGGGTGAGCCTTCGACTCACGCAGCTTCGCCGCCTTGGACTCCAGCTTTTGCACCTCCTCCAGCGTGATCCCATCGGGAAAGCGCAGAGATGTCGTGGCGCTCTTGCCCATCCGCCGCAGCACGCCTTCGGCGATCGCGCTGCTCGTCAGCGTCGCGCCCGTCACAGCCTGTGGCTGCAGGCTGGCCAGCTCCGCCGCCTTTTTTCCGGCGAACTGCTTGAAAAACGCACGCTCCCTCACCACCTCCGCCACGTGGTCCGTCGTGTCCCCGCTCCCCAGGATGCGCAGCCCCAGCACCTTGCCGCGTGAATCCAGCGCGATGAGCGTGTTCGTCGGCCCTGAGTAACCGATGATGTCATCTCCCTCCGGAGAAGTCTGCATCACATGCCCGAGGGTGATGCCCGATTCATCCTTCACCGCCTGCATGCCGTTTTGGGAGACCAAAGCCGCCGCCGCCGGAAAGAAATCGCGCACCCGCTCCACCGTCAGCACCACCGCCCCTGCCGGCGGGTTTCCGCGCTGTATCGCCAGCACTGCCAGCACCAGCAGCCCCACGCGCCAGAGGCGCAGGGCGGTGGATTTCCAGCGGTTGGATTTGGGCATTCGTGAACATCATGGAAGCTCAGGACAAATCAACCCACCGCAGCATTCACCTCTTCGCCACACCCTTCACTTCCCCAGCTCCACCACCCACGCCTGCCCGCAGCGCCCGCCCAGGATCAGGTCTGCGGCCAGATTGTACCAGCCCGCCGCGCCATCGATCACCACCGCATCCGAACTCACCACCACCACGTCGCGTGCAGCGATGAGAGTGCTGTCGGGATTGAACACCGCCTCCACCGTCCACGGCCAGCCATGCTGCTCCCCCAGCTCACGGATGCGTCCTGCCAGCCGCCCGCTGTTGGAGACGGGCTTGTCCAGCAGCCAGTGCACGGAGGCCGTGTGCAGCTCCGCCAGGCGCTCCCCCACGAGGGCCAGTGCCGCGTCCGTCTCTACCACAGCATGGTAGGAACCGTGGACGCTGGACATGTCACGCAGGCAGCCGTCACGGCCGCGCAGCAGCACGCCCCCGCTCAGCGCCGCCTCCAGGCTCACCAGCAGGTTGAAGCCGTCCACCATCACCGCACGCCCCCGCAGCGCCTCTGCTGGCAGGTGCTGCCTCGCCCGTGCCACGCGTGCCGCATCGCCGCAGGCGGCACGGCATGCGGCCAGGCGCTGGCGCTCCCGCAGCTCGTGGCGGTCTCCCACCAGCTTCACTGCCGAGTTTCGCGCATACCCCCGGCTCAGCAGCCACGAGAGCTCCGCCACCGCCACCCGCAGCGCCGGCACCGCTTGCGCACCAAACAGCTCTTCGTCCGCCGGGTGCCTGCCACGATGTCTTTCCGCGCTGCTCATGATAGGGCCATCCATACCAGAGGCGGCTGTTTGAGACCAGTCCTCATTGCCGCGTCAGCACCAGATGCGTCGCCCACTCCGTCGCCGCATGCCGGGTGCATGAGTAGCCCAGCTCCACCAGATTGATCCCCTCAAACAACCGCTCGCCCGAGCCAAGCACGATGGGTGAGATGGCGATGTGCAGTTCATCGATCAGCCGTTCCTGAAGATACTGCCGGATGGTATCCGCCCCGCCGCCGATGCGCACATCCCTGCCGCCTGCGGCCTCGCGCGCTCGCTCCAGTGCCGCGTGAATCCCGTCCGTCACAAAATGAAACGTCGTGCCGCCCTCCATCACCAGCGGAGCGCGCGGATGGTGCGTCAGCACAAACACCGGCATGTGGTACACCGGATTGTCTCCCCACCAGCCTTTCCAGCTCTCATCCGGCCATGGCCCCCGCACCGGCCCGAACATGTTCCGGCCCATGATCCACGCGCCGACATTGTCAAAACCCCGCGCTGCAAAGTCCTCGTCGATCCCGGTCTCTCCGTCCGCCTTTCCAAACAGCTTCGACTGAAACGTCCGCGTCGGGAAAGCCCACGCATGCAGTCTCGTCCCGCCGATCCCCAGCGGATTCTCCAGGCTCTGCTCCGGCCCTGCGCCAAAGCCGTCGATGGAGAGTGTGTAGCTTTCGACGCGGAGTTTGCTCATGGTTTTTTTTATCCCCTCCATCGCTGCTTAAAAAGATAAAAAGACATTCAATGGAAACAGAGGGTGTACTGGATCGAGCGCGGTCCGGGTAGAAGAGACATGTCGGTGAGATTGAGTATCATTGGCATCAAGCCTGCCAGTCAGGATTTGGTTGAACGGCCATCAGCCTGTGGGAGACTCAGGCTTCTGAGGTAGAGACTTGAGTCGAATGAAGCGCTTCCAATGCATGCTGGGTTTTCTGCTGCTGCTTGCCTACGCAGGCACGGCCACAGCGTTTATGCCGGCGTTGGTTGCGGTGCTGGCCGTGCTGGATGGCAGCCATCGCGTCATGGTCTGCCGCACGGAGCAGGGCACGCAGGTGCGTCTGCACCACCGTGAAGATGACTATACCCCGGAGGTGTGCGACCACGCAGGGGTGCTGGGGCGGCTGGCCGTCAGCCTCTGCCGTCCGGCCTCGGAGGGAGACCACAGCCTGGCCACGAGCCAGGTGCCAGGCACCCTGACCAGCCCGGATGATGAGGCCAAGCGCTTCTGCAAGGACAGGCAGCTCTGCAGCCAGGAGCCGGTACGTTTTGACGGTCGGCAGGCGCGGGCGGTCCAGCAGATCGTGTTCGAGACCGCACTGCGCGCTGGCTGCGGCAGCCGCGAAGAGGTGCTGCGCGAGATCGCGACCATACGCCTGCGGGTTTGACATCTGTGGCAGCAAAGCTGCACACCTCCGGCGTATGCTTCAGGGACGTCTCCTCAGATCAAAACGCCCCCTGCGCGCATGCCGTCAGTCATCCTTCTGGTCTCGTATCACTGGCAGCCCGGCTGCCCCCTGCCTTCCCACGCTCACCCATGAACAAATCTCTCTGCTTCTTTCTCCTCCTGGCCGGCACCGCGCTGGCAGACACCTCCCGCTGGTCCGGTACCAGCTCCATCACCTTCGACGGCACCTCCACGCTCCATGACTGGGGCGGCAAGGTGGAGGCGAAGCCTTTTGTCACCACCGTCACCACGGATGCGGCGGGAAACCCCGTGAAAGTGGAGGCCACAGTGACTGTCGAGGTGGCCAAGATGGACACCGCCGAGGCGAAGCGCGACGAAAACATGCGCAAGGCCATGCAGGCTGCTGCCCATCCTCTCATCACCGGCGTCATTGACGCCCCCTTCTCCGCCATCCGTCAGGGAGATGCGGCGCCCGCCACCCTGCCGCTCAAGCTCACCATGCTGGGAAAGACACAGACCCTCACCGGCAGGATCAGCCGCTGGAAACAGCAGGGAGACAAAGCCAGCTTTGATCTCGACTTCGACCTCTCGCTCAAAAAGAGCGACATCAAGGTCCCTTCCGTGCTTTTCGTCATCCGGGTGGGCGACACGATCAAGGTGCATGCCGCTGTCTCCCTGAAACGCAATCCCTCCTGATCCATGCCCGCCTTCATTCATCACATCGCCACGGAGACGCCGGAGTTCATCTACAGCAATGAGTTCACACGCCGGCGCATGCAGGGCTGGGTGTCCGAGCCGCGCGCCAAGCGGCTCGTCGAGATGATCTACGACCGCACCGGAATCGAGACGCGCTACAGCGCCTGCGCCGACTTCATGCAGGAAGACGGGGAGCTCTTCCGCACGCAGCCGGATGGCTCGATGAACGCGCCGACCACCGGCCAGCGCAATGCGCTGTATGCCAGAGCCTCGCGTGAGCTGGCGGTCAGGCTGGCGCGCAAGACGCTGGCGGAGTGCCCGCACTTTGCCAAGGAGGAGATCACGCACATCGTGTTTGCCTCCTGCACCGGCTTCGCCAACCCGGGGCCGGACTACCACATCATCCGCGACGTGGGGCTGAACGAAAACGTGGAGCGCTACACCGTCGGCTTCATGGGCTGCTACGCCGCCTTCCCGGCGCTGCGCATGGCGGCGCAGTTTTGCGAGGCCAATCCGCAGGCCGTGGTGCTGGTGATGTGCCTGGAGCTCTGCTCGCTGCACCTGCAGGTGAGCGACAGGCCGGAGAGCATCGTGGCCAATGCGCTGTTTGCAGACGGGGCGGCCGCGGCCATCGTCAGCGCACGCGAGCCGGCGCATGACCGGCCCTTTTACCGCATGGCGGGATTTCATTCGGCGCTCGTGCCCTCCAGCGAGGCGCACATGGCCTGGGACATCGGCGACCACGGTTTCAACATGGTTCTCTCTGCGTATGTGCCCGACCTCATCGGCAGCAACATCCGCGAAATGCTCGGTGGCATCCTCGACAAGCGCGGCCTCACGCCGGAGGACATCGACGAGTGGGCGGTGCACCCGGGCGGGCGCGCCATCCTTGAGCAGATCGAGCAGCAGCTCGCCCTGCCTGCCACGGCGTTGGAGATGTCCCGCGGCGTGCTGCGCGATTACGGGAACATGAGCAGCCCCACCGTGATGTTTGTGCTCAAAGGGTTTCTTGAGGAGGCGGAGACAGACCGCGCCACGACCTGCGCCATCGCCTTTGGCCCGGGCCTCACGGTGGAGACGGCGGTGCTGGAACGCTGCGGTGTGGCTATCCCGCCTGCGGAAGCCGTGCAGCCCGCCATCGTGCCCCAGACCGCCGTGTTATGAAAGCCACCGACTACGACGTCATCATTGTCGGCGGCGGGCCTGTGGGCCTGCTGCTGGCCAGCCTGCTCAGGCAGCAGGGGCGGCGCATTCGCGTGCTGGAGCGGCGCACCGAGCCCATCGCGCATTCAGCGGCCATCGGCATCACACCGCCTTCGCTTCACATTTTGGAAAAGCTGGGCCTGGCCTCGGAGTTCATCAGCAGCGGAGTGAAGGTGCGCGACTGCTTTGTGCACGGCCAGCGCGGGCAGCTTGGCTGCGTCTCATTCCGCGAGATCCCTGACGAGCACCGCTTCATACTCTCGCTGCCGCAGGTCAGCACCATCGCCCTTTTGCAGAATCATCTCGGGCAGGAGCACATCAAGACCGGTTGCGAGGTCAGCCAGGTGCGGCAGACAGCGGACCACTGCGAGGTGCTGGCCGGCGGGCGCAGGCTCACGGCGCGCTTTGTGGTGGCGTGTGATGGCAGCCGCAGCTCCGTGCGCAGCATCATCGGCATGCGTGCTCCAGGGCGCTCCTATGACTGCCACTTCGTCATGGGAGACTTTGTGGACCGCAGCAGCTTCGGAGACGAGGCGCACCTCTACTTCACTGCGGCGGGCTCGGTGGAGTCCTTTCCCCTGCCCGGCGGCCAGCGCCGCTGGGTGGTGCAGACAGACACACGCATGGACCGCCCGCCTCCCGGCCTCGTCAGCCTGCTGACCAGGCAGCGCACCGGCATCGACGTGCCGGTGGCGGACCAGGTCAATGAGAGCGTCTTCACGCCGCGCAAGTTCAACTGCGACCGCTACTACGACGGGCGCATCATCTTCTGCGGAGACGCTGCGCATGGCATGAGCCCCGTGGGCGGCCAGGGCATGAACACCGGCTTTGCCGACGCGGAGTTCCTCGCTGAAATCCTGACGCGCAGCGATCCGCTCAAGCTGCTGCCCGCCTACAACCGCTACCGCCGCAAGGCCGTGAAAACAGCCATCTTCCGCGCCGAGTGGGGCATGTGGCTGGGCACCTGGCGTGGGCATGCACGCTCCTTGCTGCGGGACTTCGTTTTGAAATACCTGCTCTGCCAGGGGCCTGTCTCCAAACACATGGGGTCCTTTTACGCCATGCTCACCATCCCTTTCAACACCCTCAAACGCGTCCCTGCCGCCAGCCTGCAGCCGCGCCCGCTCTGACTCATGACCACCACCACGCCCGAATACATCCCCACCATCGACGGCGCCGCCGCCCACTACGACGACCTGGACCAGTTTTACCGCGAGATCTGGGGTGAGCACATCCACCACGGCGTCTGGCTCACTGGCCGCGAAACCGACACGGAAGCTGCGGAAAATCTCATCCAGATCGTCGCCGATCTCGGCCACCACAGCCCGGGGCAGGAGGTGTGCGACATCGGCTGCGGCTACGGCACCACGGCGCGGATCCTGGCCCAGCGCCACGGGGTGAACATCACCGGCATGACCATCTCCGCCGTGCAGCTCGCCTATGCCCAGGCCAACAACTCCGTGCCCGGCAAGACTCATTTCATGCTGCGCGACTGGTATGACAACCAGCTGCCGGACAACCACTTCGACATCGTGCAGACGGTCGAAAGTCTGGAGCACATGCCCGACCTTCCCGGCTTTTTCCGTGAGTGCTACCGTGTCATGAAACCCGGCGGCCGGCTGGTCGCCACCGCGTGGATGTCCTGTGAGAATCCCGATGCCTTTGCCCGGCGCCATTTCATCGACGCCATCACCCGTGAGACGCAGATCGCCGGAGTCAGGCCGGAGAGCGAGTTTCGCGCCGCCACGGAGGGGGCCGGTTTTGTGAACTACCAGTGCAAGGACTACGCCCGGCAGGTCAAGCGCACCTGGCCGCTCTGCGCCCTGCGCACCGTGAAAGGTCTGCTGACGAAATCGCACTACCGCCGTTTCCTGTTCAGCTCCCGTAATCCGAACCGTATTTTCGCCCTGACTTTGTTCCGCATCTGGCTCGCCTATGAGCTGGGCATCCAGCGTTACGGCGTCTTCAGCGCCGAAAAGCGTTGAACCACACCCAGAACTGACTAAAACAGCCTTCATGCCCGTGAGCGAAGAACGAAAACAAGACATCACCAAATCCCTCAAGCGTTGCAGCGAGGAGACCTTGGCCGCCGCGTTGCGCTTTGAAGAAACCAAGAATCTCGACGAGCTCGACGCCATCATCCTCGGCGTGCTCGCGCGGGATGCCGCCAATCCCCGGCCGGACGGCATGGCCTCCGTCACCGATGACATGAAGCTCGTCGAGGACATCGGCATGGATTCCTTTGGCATGATCGAAGTGGTGATGACGGCGGAGGAAGTGCTCGGCCTCACCATCGCCACCGAAGAGCTCGGCAGCATCGTCACCTTGGGGGACCTGAAGAAATTTCTCCGCACCAAATTCGGCGCCAGCAATCCTTCATGAAGCGCGTCGTCGTCACCGGCCTGGGTTTCATTTCCAGCATTGGCAACAACCGGGCCGAAGTGACCCAAAGCCTGCGCGAGGCGCGCTCGGGCATCGAGTTTGTGCCGGAGCTGGCCGCCGCCAATGACCGCGTGAAGCTGGCAGGCACGGTGAAGGGCTTTGATTTCCCCTCCCCTGATTCGCTGGACTGGACCTACCCGGCCCATGTGCAGCTCAACCGTGCGCAGCTGCGCACCATGGTGCCGCATGCCGTGTTTGCCACGGCTGCCATGCAGGAGGCCATTGCAGACGCCGGACTGGCGCCGGAGCAGGTCTCCGATCCGCTCACGGGCCTGTACTGCGCCTCGGCAGGCTCCCCTTGGATGACTTATCTGGCGATGGATTCGGTGATCAAGCGCGGCCCGGCCCGCACTTCCGCCCCCATGGTCATCACCGGCATGCCAAACTCGCTGCACCTCAATCTGACAGCGCGTTTTGCCATCAAGGGGGCCACCCTGGCTTTCAACAGCGCCTGCGCCTCCTCCTCCCACGCTCTCGGGCATGCCTGCGACATGATCCGCCTGGGCCGGCAGAAGAGGATGTTCGTCGTCGGTGCGGAGGATGCCCAGCAGATTCACACCATCCTGCCCTTTGCCTCACTGCGCGCCCTGAGCCCGCAGACAGATCCCGCGCTGGCTCCCCGTCCCTTTGATGCGGGCCGCGATGGCTTCATCATCACCGGCGGCGGTGTGGTGCTCGTGCTCGAAGAGGCGGAATCTGCCGCCGAGCGTGGCGCCAAAGTGTACGCCGAGGTCAAAGGCTGGGGCCAGAGTTCGGACGGCTACGACGTCGTGGCCCCGGACCCCTCCGGCAGCGGCCTCGCCCGCGCGATGACGAACGCCCTGCAGGAGTCCGGCCTCGCTCCTGAGGCGGTTGACTACATCAACGCCCACGCCACGGCCACCCAGGCAGGAGACGTCGCAGAGCTCAGCGCTCTGAAAACCGTCTTCACCGGAGAGGCGCGGCCCAAGGTCAGCAGCACCAAGGCGCTCACGGGCCACGGCCTCTGCCTCGCAGGAGCGCTGGAGGCAGGCATCAGCTGCCTGGCGCTGAAGGAGGGCTTCATGCCCATCTCCGCCAAGATCCAGCAGCTCGACCCCGCCTGCGAAGGCGTCTCCATTCTCACCAGTCCGACTGATCAGGCCCCGCGTGTGGCCATGAGCAACTCCAGCGGCTTTGGCGGCTCGAACGTGGCGCTGATTTTTTCGGCTACCTGATCCAGCGCCAACGGGCAAACTGGAGGTAGAGCACGGGCAGCAGCACCAGCGTCAGCACGGTGCCGAAAAGCAGGCCGAAAATGTGCACCGCCGTCAGCGGCCGCCACAGCTCGCCTCCCGTCACGGCCAGCGGGATCAGCCCGCACACCGTGGCAAACACCGTGGCCAGCACGGCGCGCAGGCGCACCAGCGCGGCGCGCATGAGCGCTGTCTCCAGCTCGACGCCACCGGCCCTTTCCTCCTCGATGAAATCTGAAAGCACAATGATGTGGCTGACGATGACGCCCGCCAGACTGACGATGCCGATGAGCGCCATGAAGCCAAACGACGCATGCGTGGCCGCCATGCCCGCAAACGCGCCGGTCAGTCCCAGCGGCACCGTGAGCATGACCACGAGGGACTTCATCACTGAGCGGAACTGCACCATCATCGCCAGCGCGATGAGGGCCAGCGAGATCTTCAGCACGCGCTCCATCTCGCGCTGGCTGGTCGTCAGCTCGCGCTCCTCGCCACCGAAGGCGATGCCGGAGGCCGGGAAGGAGGTGCGTGCCTTGTTCAGAATGCCCGAGGCCAGCATGCCGAAGGGAGCCAGCGCCTTCACCGTCACCGTGCGCTGCTGATCGATGCGGGTGATCACGTCCGAGTCATCATGCACCTTGTAGGCTCCGGCAACGGTCAGCGCCTGGCGCACCTGCGCAGTCTTGGCCGGGATGTCCCCGCCGCTGATCTCGATCTGGATCGGCGTTTCCAGCGCAGGCCCCTGCTCGATCTGTTTCACGAGGCAGAGCGCGTCTTGGATCTCGCGGTCAAAGACCTCGCGCAGATGCACGATGAGTGCGGGCACATCCTCCGCATGGCGTGTGTTTACCAGCACCTGCGCCACGTTGGCGGCGGGCTGGCGTGGCAGCACGTTGTAGTAAAACATCGGCGTGCCCCCGCCGCTGACGACGACGGCGCTCTGCACGGCCTCCTCCTTTTGCAGCCTGTCGCTGATCTGCGCGTTGACCTTCTGCGTCTGCTCGATGCTGCTTCCCTCCGGCAGGCGGAGATCGATCAGGAACTGGTTGCGCTCTGCCACCGGGAAGAACTGCTTGCCGAAAAACGGGATGAGCGCCGTGCTGCAGCCCAGCAGACCGTACGCGGCGATGATGGTGAACAGCGGCCGGCGCAGCGCATGCTGCAGCGTGCTTTTGTAAAACGGGATGAGCCGGTGCAGCGGGTGCGAGCCGCTGGCGGCATCAAAGCCCTTCTGCCCGCGCAGTAGGTAGTAGCCCAGCAGCGGGATGAACGTCATGGAAACGATGCGCGAGGACACCAGCGCCAGCGTGATGACCACGGGCAGCGAGATGATGAAGGCGCCCATGTCTCCCGGCAGCAGCGCCAGCGGCAGGAAGGCCACGATGTTGATGAGGGTGCCGAAGAAGATCGCGCGCCGCAGCTTGAAAGGGCCGAGCCAGGCCGCGATGCCACGCGGCTGCCCGTCTGCAAGCTCGCGGTTGATGCCGTCTGAGGCCACCACCGGATCATCCACCAGCATGCCCAGGGAGATGATCAGCGCCGCGATGGAAATCTGCTGCAGCGGCACTCCCAGCGCCGCCATGCCGCCGAGCGTCATCGCGATGGTGAGCGGGATGGCCACGGCGACAACCAGCGCCGTGCGCCAGTCCATGAGCAGCAGCGCCACCAGCACCACCACCAGCACCGCCTCGATGAAACAGCGCAAAAATTCACCGATGCGGTGCGCCGTGGCCGCAGGCTGGTCGGAGACAGTGATGACCTTCACGCCCTCCGGCAGCCTGAGGCTCCCGGTCCTGGCCAGCACCGCTTCTTTAAAGTCGTGGATGTTGTTTCCCGCCTTCATTTCCACGGCCACCAGCACGCTTGCCCAGGGCTTCAGCGGCCCGTCCTCCGCACGGTGCAGGGTGCGCACGCTGTAGCTGGCCGCCACCATGTCCTCAAACGAGGCGATCTGCTCCGGCGCATGGCCAAACTGCCGGATGCGCCCTGTGTTGGAGACGGACCTGAGCTCTTTCTCGATCACATCAGCCGCCGGGCCTGCCTCAGCGCCCAGCACCGCGAACAGCAGCGTGGCTGGAAGCTGGTAGTCTGTTTCGAGGCGTGGTGCTTCGCAGCCCTCGGGCAGCGTGATCGCCTGCAGGATCTCACGCGTTTTCCGCCACTGCTCCCCGATGACCTCTTTGCGGTCTGCCTGCAGCCGGATGACGATGGTGGAGATGCTGTCCCGCGACTGCGACTGCAGCTTTTCCAGCGTGGGCAGGCGCGCGAGCGCGGCCTCCAGCGGTGCCGTCACCTCCTGCTCCATCTGCGCTGCGTCGAGCAGCGGGTGCACCGTCACGAGCACGGCGTCATGCGTGGGAAAGGTGGGGTCTTCCTGCTGTGGCAGGCTTTGAAAAGCCAGCCAGCCCCAGACCAGAACTGCAAACATCGTCAGCCAGCCGAGGAGCCGGTGTTCGACGAAAAACCGTGTGATGCCGCCTTTTGAAGCAGCAGATGAAGGAGGTAAATCCATGGAGGCTATGACAGCTCTCAGTTTTCGCCGCGACCCGGCTGCTTCGCAATGACGCACGTTGCGGGATTGCATGACTGCATTCATGCTGCGGCGCATGATCCGGCCCCACACGCCGCCAGAAACGCCCGCTGACAAGCCCGCACGCAGCGGAGACGCGGGTGGTGCATGGGCGTCTCCCTGGGAGCTGGATCTGGAGTGGCTGGACGCCCCGCCTGGCAAAAAGCGCCGGCAGAGCGAGGAGCCAAGACCTCCGGCAAGGCAGGAGCCCCAGGCAGTCCCCAAACCCTCGGTGCAGAAGCCGCCGCCGGCAGCCCTGGAGGAAAGGCCCGCCCTGCCACGCCAGGCGCCCCCTTCCCGGCTCGTGTCCAGGCCGCGGACCACACCGGCGGCCGAGCGTGAGGTCTCATGGTCCACGCTGGCCATCCTGAGCATGGGCCTGCTCATGCTGGTCTTCATCGCATGGCTCTATGTGGACGACCAGGCTCCGGGGCTGGACCAAGACCTGCTTTTGAACCGGCCTGTCGATCAGGCGGTGATGATCCAGACCCCTGGCAAGCTGCGCAAGTTCCTCAACGCGCTGGTGCCCTTTGAAAGCTCGCAGCTGCGTGGCAGGCCGCCGTGGCTGTGGGACACGCCGACGCTCGCACGCGTCGTGCAGTCCAACGGCATCGCCCTGGACAATCTGCGGGATCTGCTGGAGGACGCCGACTGGCACCCCGCCCATGCGGCATGGCATGCTGCAGACCCATGCGCAGATCCGCGCTGGCATCAGGTGCTCGTGCTCAAGCAGGCAGAGGCGGCATACCTTTCCCGCCGCATGCAGGAGGAGGCGGCGTTTACTGCAGCGATCGATCTCGCGGAACTTGGCTGGCGCCTGGAGCAGCTCTGGGCCTGGCCGTCCTGCTATCAGCAGTCCCTGGAGGCGCAGAAGCTAGCCGCGCAGACCTTGGCGGACCTGCTGCGTCAGACCCGGCTGCCGGAGGCCACGCTGCGGCAGTTTCAGCGCCAGTTCAGCGTCTGCCAGCCCACCACGGAAATGCTGCAGGGGGCGATGAATGCCTTTTACGTGCACGAGAAAAAGCTCATCCTCGGCCCGAAGAGCGGGGAGAATCTCGACACCATGCCCGGTGGCGTGCAGTTGCAGCGCCCCGGTCGGTTGTTCTTCAAGCCATATGAGACCCTGCAGCATTTTGCCATGGCCTTCCGGCAGATCAAAAATGAAGCGGAGACACCCCTGGTCCTCACCGCCGATGTGCGGCTGAAGGACGACACTGCCGCCGAGGCCCCCTACCAGCCGAATTCCGCCGGGCTCGCCTATTACCACCAGCGCATGAAGTTCTACACCCCGATGCCCGCGGCGCTGGGGATGGCGCGCACGCGCGGGAATCTGATCATCTCCTTGTTCGCGGTGCGGCGCTGCATGGCCGAGAAGAAAACGCCTCCGGCCACCCTCGAACAGCTGCGCACTTTCAATTTCCTGCTCGATGTGCCTGTGGACCCCTACACCGGCGCCCCGCTCCAGTACAATCTCGCGCGCGGTCTGATCTGGTCCGTTGGCAATGATCTCAAATCCGCCAATGGCTCGCCCACGGAGCCGCCGATGAATGACCCGGCGGAGCCGACGGTGGAGCTGGGGATGGCGGTGGCAGGGGTTGCCAGGTAGGGGCAGGTCTGCGGTGCCCGGCACATCGGGCGCGCAGCCGGGCTACTTTTTCCACCGCATGCAGCGGAAGGGGTGATCATCGATCATGTTTGCCTGCACGCCTGCGAGGCGGCTGGCATGGAAAAACTGGACGCCCACGTAGTGATAGATGGGGATGAGGACGGCCTCGTCGGTGACGAGGAGTTTTTCCGCCTGCTGAAAGAGCGTGTTGCGCTGGTTCAGGTCAGCTTCACGCGCGGCGGCGGCGATGAGTCCGTCATACCCTGCGTTTGCCCAGCCGGTGCGGTTGTTGCCATTGCCTGCGAGGAACATTTCGAGAAACGTCCCCGGGTCGTTGTAGTCGCCCACCCAGCTGCTGCGGCAGAGGTGGTAGTTTTTCTCCTTCATGGAGGAGAGGTAGATTTTCCACTCCTGCTTGGCCAGATCCACGCTGACGCCCAGATGCTCCCGCCACATGGCCTGAAGTTCGACGGCGATGTTGCGCTCCACCGGCTTGGGAAAGTAGAGGTACTCCACACGCGGGAAGCCTTTGCCTCCGGGGTAGCCCGCCTCGGCGAGGAGCCTGCGTGCTTTCTCGGGGTCAAACTCCGGCCCGGGAGGCGGCTGGTAGTTCTGCCCCGCGCCGGGCGGGGTCAGGCTGTACGCATTGCGCTCGCCGAGCTGCGTGATTTTTTCGGTCACACGTTTTCGATCTATCGCCAGTGAGAAGGCCAGCCGGATCTTGGGATTGTCAAACGGGGCGCGGGTGACGTTGAAGCGCGTGAAGTAGCTGCCCAGGAAGGGGCCGGTGTGGAAGTAAGGCTCCTGCTTGAGCTTGGCTGTCAGCGAGGTCGGCACCATGCCCTTGTCCATGATGAGGTCCGCCTGGCCGGTGAGGAAGTAGTTGATCGCTGTGTTGGGCTCCGAGATGGGCAGGATGTCGATGCTCTTCATCCCCACATTGGCGGCGTCCCAGTAGCGTTCGTTGAGATGAAGCGAGATGCGGTCGTCCAGCAGCCAGTCTTGCAGCGTGTAGGCTCCGTTGCCCACCAGTGTGCCCGGCTTGATCCATGCCGTGCCATGTTTTTCGATGATGTGCCGCGGCACCGGATAGAATGCGGTGAAGGCGCAGAGGTCGATGAAGTAGGGCGTGGGATTTTCCAGCTCCACGCGCAGGGTGCGGTCATCCAGAGCCACCACGCCCACCTGCGTGAAATCCCTGAGCGTGCCCTCGTGGTGCGACCGGGCGTTTTTGATGACGTAGAGCTGGCTGGCGTAGTCCGCGCCAAAGTCCGGCGAGAGCACGCGTTTCCAGGAATAGACAAAATCCTGCGCGCCCAGCGGCGTGCCGTCGCTCCACACCGTGTTCGGGCGCAGGTGAAAGGTGTAGGTCTTGCGGTCCGGCGTCACCTCCCAGCGCTCCGCCATGCCCGGCTGCGGCTTGCCGGCTTCATCGATGCGGCAGAGCCCCTCAAACAGGGCCGAGGCGATGCGCATGCCCACCTGATCCGTCACCACATGCGGGTCGATGCTCTCCGGCTCCGCGCCATTGATGAAGACCAGGTCCGCACGCGGCCGCGAACGCCCGCAGGCGGCGAGAGAAAGCAGAAGAGCGGCGGCGAGGGCGAGGCGGATCACCGGAAAAGCTAGCACACGGTTGCGGCTGCACGCAGCATAATCCTTGCATCCTGCTGCAATGAACCGCCCGCGCACAGCGTTCCCAACGACCGACTTTTTCCCAACCCCATGCGCATTCTCTGCCTTCTCTCCCTCCTGGCCGTCTCCGCCCGCGCGGAACTGAAACTCCCCGCCATCATCGGCGACAACATGGTGCTGCAGCAGAAGCAGGCCAATCCGGTCTGGGGCTGGGACGCTCCGGGCACCGAGGTGACGGTGACCTTTGCCGGACAGACCAAGACCGCCAAAGCCGGCGCGGACGGCAAATGGACTGTGAAGCTGGATGCCGTGCCGGCGAATGCGAAGCCCGCGACGATCAGCATCAAGGGCAGCAGCAGCAAGGAGCTGAAAAACGTGCTCGTGGGCGAGGTGTGGATCTGCTCCGGCCAGTCCAATATGGGGTTCAACCTCAGCAGCACCTGGGATGCGGACCTGGACATCGCCCAGGCGAAGGACGCCCAGCTCCGCCTCATCTCCGTGCCGCAGGTGGGCACGCAGGAGATCCAGAATGACTTCAAAGGCCAGTGGGAGGAATGCACGCCCACCAGCGCAGCGCAGTTCACCGCCGTGGGCTACCACTTTGGCCGCGTGCTGCGCGAGATGCTCGGCGTTCCTGTGGGCCTCATCGACAACGCCTGGGGTGGCAGCGCCTGCGAGGCCTGGGTGAAGCGAGATGTGCTGGAGAAAGACCCGCGCTTTGCCTCCATCATCGCACGTTGGAAGCAGACGGAGTCGACTTTTACGCAGGCGGCTTTCGACAAGCAGGTCGCTGATCATAAGACGAAGGTGGCCGAATGGGCCAAAGCCCGCGCGGAAGCCCTCAAGGCAGGCAAGATGTTCACGGCCCAGGCGCCACGTGCACCGCAGAACCCCCTCACCGGCCAGCACCGCCCCGGCAACCTGTATGCCGGTGTGCTGCATCCCACCATCGGCTACGGCATCAAGGGTGTGATCTGGTATCAGGGCGAGTCCAATGCCAGCCGCGCCAAGGAATACCGCGACCTCTTCCCCTTCATGATCGAGCATTGGCGCAAGGAGTGGAACCAGGGAGACTTCCCCTTCTACTGGGTGCAGCTGGCCGACTTCAAGCCCTACCAGACTGAGCCAGGAGACAGCGACTGGGCCGAGCTGCGCGAAGCCCAGACCCTGACGATGAGCAAGCTGCCGCACACCGGCCAGTGCGTCATCACCGACCTCGGCGAAGCCAACGACATCCACCCCAAAAACAAGCGCGACGTGGCCGAGCGCCTCGCCCGCTGGGCTCTGGTGAAGGACTACGGCCAGCAGCTCGTCTATCGCAGCCCCGAGCTGAAGGGCGCGAATTTTGAAGGCGGCAAAGCCCTTCTCACCTTCGATTTTGCACCGCAGGGCCTGCGCACGGTGGACACGGACGAAGTCAAAGGCTTCGCCGTCTGCGGCGAGGACAAGAAATGGGTGTGGGCCAAGGCCAGCATCATCGGCGGCTCAAAGAAAGGCACCAACCAGATCGAAGTCAGCGCCGAAGGCGTGGCCAGGCCCGTGGCCGTGCGCTATGCCTGGGCGGACAATCCGGTATGCAATGTCTATTCCGCCGAAGGCCTGCCCGTCACCCCCTTCCGCACCGATGACTTTCAGATGATCACCGACCCAGCCAATCCGAACAGCGCCGAAGCGCAGAACGCCAGGCGTGCCGAAGAGCTCAAGAAGCTGATGGAGGCGAGAAAAGCCAACGAGGCCAGGAAGAAGGCGCCGGCCGGGAAGTAGGGGCAGTGCCGATGGCGATTATTTCTTTAGCAAACTTGTGTTAGAGGCGGCGGGCTGCGTATGTTTGTGACTTCACGTCACCCGCATGAACACCCGACCGCTTCTGCCTCTTCTCGCCCTGGTTCTGCTACCGTCCGCCCTCTGCGCGCAGCCAGCGGCGGCACCGCCACCGGCAGCGGCCCAGGCCATCGATGTGGCCTCAGGCGCCTGGGAGGGCATCGTGAACATCGATGTCTCGGTGCTGGTGCCCGACTATCGTGAGCCCTGGAATGCCGGCCAGCCCAGCGGCGGCAGCGGCACCGGCTTCCTCATCGGCAAAAACCGCTTCCTGACCAACGCCCACGTCGTCAGCAATGCCACGCGCATCCTCATCCGCACCACGAACGACCCCGAGCCGCATGCGGCCAAGATCGTCCACATCGCGCATGACTGCGACCTCGCGCTGATCGAGGCTGAGGACGGCAAGCATTTTGAAAAACTCAAGCCGCTCGACTTCGGCGGCATCCCGCAGCTCAATACCGAAGTCATCGCCATCGGCTATCCCATCGGCGGTGATCGCATCTCCGTCACCCGCGGCGTCGTCTCCCGCATCGACTTCCGCCCCTACAGCCACACCAGCGTGGACTCCCATCTCGCCATTCAGGTGGATGCCGCGATCAATCCCGGCAACTCCGGCGGCCCTGTAATGCAGGCGGGCAAGGTCGTCGGCGTGGCCTTCCAGGGTTTCAGCGGCCGCGTGGCGCAAAACGTCGGCTACATGATTCCGGTGCCTGTGATCAAACGCTTCCTCAAGGATATTGAAGACGGCCGCTACGACCACTATGTGGATCTCGCCGCGAGCGACTTCCCCATCGAAAATCCGGCACAGGCCAAGGCGCTGGGCACCAACGGAGACGGAGTGGGCGTGATGGTCGGAGATGTGGAGCCCCAGGGCAGCGTGGCAGACATCCTGAAAATCGGAGACGTCATCCTCAGCATCGATGACAACCCGGTGATGAACAACGGCCTTGTACGCTTTGAGGGGGAGCTGATGGACATGAATGAAATCGTCGAGCGCAAGTTCGCCGGAGACACCATCAAGCTGAAGTACCTCCGCGGCGGCAAAAAGCTGGAGGCCACCGTCACGCTGAAGCGCTTCGACCCCTATGTGCGTCTTGGTGCGCAGTACAACCAGCGCCCCCGCTACATCGTCAATGCCGGCCTCGTGTTTCAGCCGCTGGACCGCAACCTGATGGACGCCCATCAGATGCGCGACGACACGGTGAACTACATCTTTGACAACTTCCTCACTGACAAGCTCTACGTGGAGCGGCCCGAGCCCGTCGTGCTCACCAATGTGCTGCCGGATGAGGTGAACACCTGGATCACCCCTTACGCGCACAGCGTCGTGGATGAGATCAACGGCGTGAAGATCAAAACGCTCAAGGATGTGCAGACCGCGCTTGCGAAAAAGGACAAGCCCTTCATCGAGATCGTGCTGCTGGAAAAAAACCGTCCCCTGGTGCTCAAGCGTGAACTCGCCGAGGCCGCGCACAAACGCATCATGGAGACCTACAACATCCTGGAAGACGCCTATCTGGGCGATGAATAACCGCGAGATCCGAACTTGAACCTTTCATCCTCGAAGCAGCCATGAAGCTCTCCCAGATTTTTCTCCTCTCCCTCGCAGTCGGTGCCGTCTCTGCGCGCGCGCAAGCCCCCGCGCCTGAAGAAGCCCCCAGAAAGAAACGCGCCCCCGTGGTCGCCGACGCGCCGCACCAGGTGGTGCAGAGCAACTCCCTGGTGCGCGTGAACGCCACCTCCCAGTCCTTCAGTCTGCACCTGCCGTGGCAGAAGGAGTCGCCTTCGGGCCGCCGCGGCCTTGGCGTCGTGCTTGCCGGAAACCGTGTGCTCGTCACCGGGCAGATGGTCGCAGACGCCACCTACATCGAGCTGGAGCTTCCGGACAAAGGCCAGAAGATTCCTGCCAAGGTCGTTGCGGTGGACTATGAGGCCAATCTGGCGCTGCTGGAGTCTGCCCCGTCTGAAAAGCAGAAGGCCTTCTTTGCCGGGCTCAAGCCCATGGCGGTGGACACCAGCACCCACATCGATGACAAGGTGGACATCCTGCAGACAGGCCGTGTGGGCGAGCTCATCAAAAGCGAGCTCAAAATCGGCAAGGTGCTCACCCGCCAGTACAACGTCGAAGGCTCGGGCTTTCTGGTCTATGAAGCCAACAACATCGTGCGCAGCGAGGCCAACAGCTTCACCCTCCCGGTGGTCAAAGGAGGCAAGCTCGTCGGCCTGCTCCTCAGCTACGACTCCAAAAACCAGGTCACCACCATCCTGCCTGCGCCCATCATTGAGCACTTTCTCAAGGACTTCGCAGACGGCAGCTACGAGGGCTTTCCCAGCCTCGGCATGGAGCTGCAGTCCACGCTGGACGAGCAGTTCCGCGAATTCCTCGGCCTCAAGCCCGATGCCCCCGGCGTGCTCATCAGCATGGTCATGAAGGGCGGCTCCGCAGAAAAAGCCGGCATGAAAAAGGGGGACATCCTCGTGGCCATCAACGGCTTCGCCATCGACTCACGCGGTGACTACAAGGACCCGCAGTTCGGCCCCCTCAGCTCCAGCCACCTCGTGCGCGGGCGTGCCTACGTGGGGGACAAGGTGGAGATCAAAGTGATTCGTGAAGGCAAGGAAGTCACGCTGAACGGGCAGCTCACTCGCCGCAAGCCGGATGACTACCTCGTGCTGCCATACCTCTTCGACAAAGGCCCGCGCTACGTGCTCATGGGCGGGCTGCTGTTTCAGGAGCTCTCACGGCCGTATCTCGACGCCTTCGGCGAGGAGCGTCGTGGCGGCGCCATCCTGCGCCTCGCGCACATCGCCTCCCACCCGGACCAGTTTGAGGAGGAAGGTCGCAAAAAGCTCGTCTTCCTCAGCCTCGTCCTGCCCACCCCCAGTGCCCAGGGTTACGACAAGCTCGGCGGGCAGGTGGTCAACAAGGTCAACGGCATGGCCATCAAGGATCTCAATGATCTCGCGGAGGCCTTCAAGAACGCGAAGGACAACATGCACGTCATCGAGCTGAATGAATTTCCTCACATCCTCTACCTCGACACCTTCAGCGCTGAGCGCGACAACATGCGCCTGCTCGGCGGCGCGTACCGCATCGGCAGCCTGAAGCGTCTGGAGTAGCGGTTACTTCACCGCGCCGATCAGCGTCTGCAGCCGCGACACCTGCGCCTTCAGCAGCGTGATCTCCGCCTCCATCTTCGTGCGCCAGTCCGCATCGGACGAGTCTTCCGGTGCGGGAATGGCCGGCGCATGGGCGGAGAGCGTGGCAGCATCTGCACCTGCCACCTCGCCGCAGAGCAGGTGCATGAACTGCGCCACGCGCTGCCCCGGCCCTGCGGGGATGCACTGCACCAGCGGCCCTTCGTTGTAGCCGATCAGCTCCGCCAGCGCGTTCTCCACGCTCTGCATGTCGGGAAACTCAAACAGGCGCTCCGTTCTCTGTCGCAGCTCGCCTGCGGTTTGCGAGCCGCGCAGCAGCAGCATGCACAGCAGCGCCATGTGGGGGCGCTCCAGACCGGGCAGCTTGCCTTTCAGGTTGTGCCGGTACTTCAGCGTGCGGCCGCCCACGATGTTCACTTCAAAGACGTAGCCGTGGGACTTCATCGACTCCAACGCCCGCAGCACGGTGCGTTCATCATAGCGCACGATGGGGTCACGATTGGTCGTCTGATTGCATGCCGTCACCAGCGCGTTCAGCGTCATCGGGTAATAGTCTGGCAGAGTGATCTCCTTTTCGAGCAGGCAGCCCATGACGCGGGCTGCCTCGGGCGTGAGGGTGAACAGAATGGCGGAGGTGACGGATTCAGCGGACATGGAGGATGGCTTGGGAAAAAGCCGCCCATCATCCACGGCTCCACGCCGCGTTCAAGATCCGGTCATGGTTGGTTTTAAAGGAATGTGAAATTAATTCTGAATACTTACTGGGGGGCGGCGTCGAATGTTCTGTTATGAAAACGAAACTTCTCCTCATCTGCGGCGCACTCATGGCCGCGATCTCGCTCTCCTCCTGCGATATCTACGGGTATCCAGCCTACGGTTACGGGTACGGTGGCTACGGACGCAGCTACTATAACAACAACTACTATTCCAGCCCGTTGCTGGGCATGGGGCTGCTGGGTGGGTACTATGGCGGTTACTCCAGGCCCTACGTTTACAATAACTACTACAGCCGGGGCTATTACCCCAGCAGCTACCGCTCATACGGCAGCTTTGGCAATTTCGGCAACGTCGGTTACAACCGGGGACACTACGGCTCTCCGTTCGTAGGCCGTCCCAGCCTGCCCTCGTTTAACAACAGCTTCCGCGGCCCCTCTCTAGGCAGCCACAGCTTTGCCAGCCACAATCTCGGCGGCTCGCCATTCAGCGGGCACTCCACGCACGGCGGATCTTTTGGCGGCTTTAGTGGCGGTGGTCACAGCTTTGGCGGTGGCGGTCATAGCTTCGGCGGCGGTGGCCACAGCTTTGGTGGCGGCGGCCACATGGGTGGTCATCATCACTGATCTCGCGCCCGGCAGCACAGCCGTATTTTACCCACAGCGCTCAGGGTTTCCTGGGCGCTGTTTTTTTTGGCTGCGGCTGGCAGGCAAAGCCATTGCCTTTCACGGTGGCACGAGCATCTGCCACTCCCCCTCTGCCAGATCTCCCAGCTCATAGGGGCCGAAGCGCTCGCGGTGCAGCTTTTCCACCTGCCAGCCCTGGCTGGCAAACATGCGCCGCACCTGATGGTAGCGGCCTTCGGTGAGCGTGAGGCGCGCGGTCTGGGTCGAGACAATCTCCAGCTTCGCGGGCAGGCAGGGTTTGTCCTCGCTGCGCAGCATGAGGTCGCCTTTGGTAAAGATGCCGATGAGCGCGGGATCGAGTTCCCGATCAACTTCGACGAGGTAGGTCTTTTCGATGTCGGATTTGGGCGAGGTGTAGCGATGCACGAGGCTGCCGATGTCCGTCACCAGCAGCAGTCCGCTGGTGTCCTTGTCCAGACGGCCCACGCTCGTCACCGCCGGATTGCGGTCGGGCCAGTGGGAGGGCAGCAGCTCGTAGATGGTGGGCCCTTCGTCCGCGCTGTGTGTGCAGGCATAGCCGACCGGTTTGTGAAACATCGCCAGCAGCCCGTCCGGCGCCTCCAGCGGTTGGTCATCCACGGTGATCAGAGCGGCGTCCACACGCTGGTCGGAGCGCTTCACCACCACACCGCCCAGCTTGACGCGGCCCTCCTTCACAAACGCAATCGCCTCCCTGCGTGAGCAGTAACCGAGGGCGGAGAGCAGTTGATCAAGGCGGCGCATGCGGAAGCCCGTACTCCATCTCTCAGGTGCCGTCATGCCATTTCGCAGCCTCCCTCCCCCACCAGGCATGTTCCTGCTGGGGAATAGGGGGTTACTTCGCGCAATCTCGGCCTGCCACCGCACGTTTCATCCCTGCCATGACGCCCCCTGCTTTTCTCGATGTCTCCCGCCGCCAGTTCTTCCGGCAGTCCGGCCTGGGGCTGGGTGGCGTGGCACTGGGCTCGCTGCTGGCGCAGGATCTGCCCGCGGCGGCTGCGCCGCTGGTGCCGCGACCGCACTTTGCGCCGAAGGCCAAGCACATCATCTACCTGCACATGATCGGCGCGCCCTCGCAGCTGGATCTGTATGACTACAAGCCGCTGCTGCAGAAAATGGACGGCCAGAACTGCCCGGAGGAACTCACCAAGGGCAAGCGCTTTGCCTTCATCGGCGGGGAGATGAAACTGGCGGGCACCGAGTTCAAATTTCAGCGCCACGGCCAGAGCGGCCTGGAGCTCAGCGAGCTGCTCCCGCATCTTGGCACCGTGGCGGACGACATCTGCGTGGTGAAGTCCCTCCACACGAATGAGATCAATCACGCGCCGGCTCAGATGTTTCTGCACACCGGCTTTGGCCAGGGCGGGCGGCCCAGCTTGGGCGCGTGGGTCACCTACGGCCTCGGCACGGAGAATCGCGACCTGCCTGCGTACGTGGTGCTGCTCTCCGGCCCGGCGGGCGGCGCGGGCTCCACGCTCTGGAGCACCGGCTTTCTGCCCAGCGTGTACCAGGGCATCCAGTTTCGTGGCAGCGGCGAGCCCGTGCTCTTTCTCGGCAATCCGCCCGGCCACAGTGCCAAAGACCGCCGCCATGTGCTGGATGCGGTGAAGGCGCTCAACGAGCAGCAGCTCGGCATCGTGGGAGATCCGGAGATCGCCACCCGCATCAGCCAGTACGAGATGGCCTACCGCATGCAGACCAGCGTGCCGGAGCTCATGGACATCACGCATGAAAACAAGGCGACGCTGGAGATGTATGGCGCTCAACCGGGCAAAGCCTCCTTTGCCAACAACTGCCTGCTGGCGCGCCGGCTGATCGAGCGCGGCGTACGCATGGTGCAGCTCTTTGATTCCGACTGGGACCACCACGGCGGCCTCAAGCAACGTCTCGCCGCCAAGGCCAAGGACGTGGACCAGCCCATGGCCGCCCTCGTGCGCGATCTCAAGCAGCGCGGCCTGCTGGACGAGACGCTCGTGATCTGGGGCGGTGAATTTGGCCGCACCCCGCTGCGCCAGGGCAGCAATGGTGATGGCGTGAAAACCTCTCCCGGCCGCGACCACCACAAGGACGCCTACACGATGTGGATGGCCGGTGGCGGCACCAAACCGGGCACCGTGTATGGCAAGACCGACGACTTCGGCTTCAACATCGCCGAAAACCCCGTCCACACCCACGACCTCAACGCCACCGTGCTCAGCCTGCTGGGCCTCGACCACGAGCGCCTCACCTTCCGCTACCAGGGCCGCGACTTCCGCCTCACGGACGTGCATGGCGAGCTGGTGCCGGGGATTTTGGGGTGAGTGGGTTGGGGAGTGTCGTGCGAGGAGATTCAGCGAGGCATCATGTGCTTGCGTATTTATAATGCAATAAAGTTGCATTATAACGATGTATATTGCAAATTTGTTGCGTTTAACAAACGGCCATTCTGCATGACTACCCTCGCTTCCAAACTCCCTGTCACGGTTCTCTCCGGCTTTCTTGGCGCGGGGAAAACCACGCTGCTCAACCATATCTTGCGCAACCGGGAGGGGCGGAAGGTGGCGGTCATTGTGAATGACATGAGCGAGGTGAATGTGGACGCGCAGCTGGTGAAGACGGGGGATGCACGGCTCTCGCGGACGGAGGAAAAAATGGTGGAGATGAGCAATGGCTGCATCTGCTGCACGCTGCGGGAGGACCTGATGCTGGAGGTGACCCGGCTGGCGCAGGAGGGGAGGTTTGATGCGCTGCTGATCGAGTCCACCGGAGTGTCTGAGCCGATGCCGGTGGCGGAGACTTTCACCTTCAAGGATGAGCAGGGGCGCAGTCTGAATGATCTGGCGCAGCTCGACACGCTGGTGACCGTGGTGGATGCGCGGAATTTTCTGAACGACTACTACAGCACGGATGACCTGCAGCAGCGCGGGCAGGCGGTGTCTGAGGAAGATGGGCGCACGATCGTGCATCTGCTGACAGACCAGATCGAGTTTGCGAACGTCATCTTGATCAACAAGATCGATGAAGTCAGCGCACAAGAGCTGGAGGACATTCGCGGTGTAGTCCGTGCGCTGAATCCGGAGGCCAGGGTGCATGAAACACGGTGGTCGGAGGTGCCGCTGGAGGCAGTGCTGGGCACTGGACTGTATGAGCTGGCCAAGGCTGAGCAGGCGGAGGGCTGGCTGGACTCCCTGAACGGGCACACGCCCGAGACCGAAGAGTATGGCATCAGCAGCTTCATCTACCGGGCACGGCGGCCGCTGCACCCGCAGCGGTTTGACGCCTTCATGCGCGCCGCGTGGGAGGGGGTGATCCGCGCCAAGGGCATGTTCTGGCTGGCCACGCGCATGGAGCTGGCGGGCTATCTCTCCCAGGCGGGGGTGCTGCGCGAAACACGCGCGATGGGCCTGTTCTGGTCCGCCGTGAGCCGCGATGAGTGGCCGATGGATGCTGACGCGCTGGCGGAGATCGAAGCGAATTTGCAGGAACCCTACGGCGACCGCCGCAGCGAAATCGTGTTCATCGGGCGGAGGATGGACCGCGCCGCACTCACGGCGCGGCTGGATGCCTGCCTGCTGAATGACGATGAGATGAAAGCCGGGCCCCATGAATGGCAGGCGCTGCCAGATCCCTTCCCTGCGTGGGTGCCGACGAATGAAGCGGAGGAAAGTGTATGAGGCTCAGCGAAGGCCCAAGCGTGCATGGATTTCCAGCACGGGCTGGGCCTGATTGAGGGTGTAGAGGTGGACGCCGTCGGCCTGGTGATCGAGAAGGTCGGTGCATTGCTCGGCGGCGTGGTGGAGGGCGATGCGGCGGAAGGCATCGGGGTCATCACCTGCGCGATTGAGGGCGCGGAGGAGGCGGGCGGGGTAGCGCATGCCGCCTGCGAGTGCGGCCATGCGCTGCATGCCGCTGGCGGAGGTGAGCGGGAGAATGCCAGCGAGGATAGGCGCGTGGATGCCCGCCAGTGCGCAGCGGGCGCGGAAGTCGTGGAAGGAGTGGTTGTCAAAGAAGGCCTGGGTGCAGAGCCAGTCGGCACCGGCGTCCACCTTGGCCTTGAGGTGGTCCATTTCCGTCATGCGGTTGGGCGTGGCGGGATGGCCTTCGGGGAAACAGGCGACGCCGATGCCGAAACCGCGTGGGTCGGGGTGCAGGCCGCGTTCATTGAACTGGCGGATAAAGCGCACAAGCTCGGCAGCCTGCGCAAAGGCACCCGTGCCTGCGCCGCCCACCGGCGGATCGCCGCGCAGAGCCAGGATATTGCAGACTCCGGCGGCGGCGTAGCGGGTGAGCAGGGCCATGATGTCTGACTCGCTGTGGCCGACGCAGGTGAGGTGCGGGATGGGATCAAAGACATCGCTCTGCCGCAGCTCGGTGACGAGGCTCTGCGTGAGCTCACGCGTGCTGCCACCCGCGCCGTAGGTCACGCTGGCAAAAGCGGGACGCAGCGGCGCGAGCTGGTCGAGCGTGGTCTGCAAGGTCTTCACCGCCGCAGAGGTGCGCGGCGGGAAGAACTCGAAGGAGAACGTGGTGGTGCCACGTGCGGCGGAGAGTATGTCCTGGATGTGCATGGCCCTTACGCGGTGGGTTGCAGTTTGGCTGCGCGTAGATTTTTCGCGGTCTGCACCATGTGGATGAGAGAGATCTTCACTTCGGGCCAGCCGCGTGTTTTGAGGCCGCAGTCAGGGTTCACCCAGAGATTGCGGCGGGGGATGACGGCCTCGGCTTTGCGCATGAGGTTTTCCATTTCAGCCACGGAAGGCACGCGCGGCGAGTGGATGTCGTAAACGCCAGGCCCGATCTCATTGGGATAGTGGAAATCCACGAAGGCGCCGAGCAGCTCCATGTTGGATCGTGAGGTCTCGATGGTGATGACATCGGCGTCCATGTCTGCGATGGCGGCGATGATGTCATTGAACTCGGAGTAGCACATGTGCGTGTGGATCTGGGTGTCGTCCCGCACGCCGCTGGCGCTGAGGCGGAAGGCGGTGACGGCCCAGTCGAGGTAGTGCGCCCACTCGGCACGGCGCAGCGGCAGCCCTTCACGGATGGCGGGCTCGTCGATCTGAATGGCGGCGATGCCTGCGGCCTCGAGGTCCACGACCTCATCGCGGATGGCCAGGGCGATCTGGCGCGTGGTCTCGGAGCGCGGCTGGTCATCGCGCACAAAGCTCCACTGCAAAATGGTGACGGGGCCGGTGAGCATGCCCTTCATGGGGCGTGGGGTGAGGGACTGCGCGAACTGCGCCCAGCGCACCGTCATCGGCACGGGGCGGCTGACGTCTCCGTAAATGACGGGCGGCTTCACACAGCGGGTGCCGTAGCTCTGCACCCAGCCATTGGCGGTGAAGAGGAAGCCATCGAGCTGCTCGCCGAAGTACTCCACCATGTCATTGCGCTCGAACTCGCCGTGCACCGGCATGTCGAGGCCGATCTCGTCCTGAAAGGCGACGCAGGCGCGTGTTTCGTTTTCCAGATACACCTCATACTCGGCGGTGGTGAGCTCGCCTTTTTTCCACCGGGCGCGCATGGAGCGCACCTCGGCCGTCTGCGGAAAGGAGCCGATGGTGGTGGTGGGAAACTCCGGCAGGCCGAGCCGTGACTGCTGCAAAAGCTGGCGCTGCGGGAAGGGCGAGCGGCGGCGCGCATCTTCATCCGTCACCTGTGCGAGCCGCGCCCGCACCTCCGGATTGTGCGTTCTGCGGCTGGTGGCGCGGCTGTGGATGGCGTCCTGATTTTCCTCCAAGACACCACTGCGTGCGGTGCCGCGCAGCAGCGCGCTGAGGGTGACGACCTCGTTGATTTTTTCGTCCGCGAAGGCCAGCCAGTTTTCGATCTGTGCATCCAGTGCGGGCTCGGAGGCGAGGGTGACGGGCACGTGCAGCAGAGAACATGAGGGAGCTACCCAGAGGCGGCGTGCGCCCAGCTTTGCCCGGGCTGCGGTGAGCAGCTTGAGGGAATGGGCGAAGTCGTTTTTCCAGATGTTGCGTCCATCCACCACACCGAGGGAGAGGATCTTGTCCGGTGGCAGATGATCGAGCACTGCGTCCAGCTCCTCTGGTGCGCGCACAAAGTCGCAGTGGAAGGCGTGTGCAGGCAGCGAGAGGAAGAGCGGCAGATTTTCCTGCAGCGCGCCGAAGTAGCTGGCCACGATGATTTTTAAACCGGGCGCGGCTGCCGCGAGCCTGCGCCAGGCATCCACCACGGCATCGCGCTGCTGTGGGGAGAGATCGAGTGCGAAGACGGGCTCGTCGATCTGCACCCATTCCGCACCCTGTGCGGCGAGACGGCGCAGGATCTGCTCATACACGGACACCAGCCCGTCCAGCAGAGACCAGCGGTCAAAGTCCGGATGATGCGAGTCCTGCACCTTGCCGAGCGAGAGATAGGTCGCCGGGCCGGGCAGCACGGGCTTGGCACGCAGGCCCAGCGATTGAGCCTCGTCCAGTTCGCGAAACACCTTGTCTCCCACTAGGCGGAACTGTGTGTCTGCGCGGAACTCGGGGACGATGTAGTGGTAATTGGTGTCGAACCACTTGGTCATCTCGCAGGCAAAGGCCGCCTCATGCCCGCTGCTGCAACCGTGGGCGCAGCTTTCATGGCCTTCGCCGCGCGATCCACGCGCCATGAGAAAGAGGGTGTCCAGGCCGATGCTGTCCCCGGACCAGCCAAAGCGTGGAGGCACGTTGCCAATGAGGCAGGAGAAGTCGAGCATCTGGTCGTAGAAGGAGAAGTCATTGCATGGGATGAGGTCGATGCCTGCCGCGCACTGTTTGGACCAGTGGTTCCGGCGCAGCCTGCGGCCGACTGCTTCCAGCTCCTCCTGGGAGATTTTGCCATGCCAGAAGGCTTCCGTGGCTTTCTTGAGTTCGCGCTGCTCGCCGATGCGGGGGTAGCCCAGATTGTGTGTGTGGATGATGTTGTCGCTCATAGCGACGGGATAACTATCGCCGGATTCAGCATTCACAATCCAGAGAGTTTTGTGGATCATCATCAAAATGGCTTATGATGGCGGCATGATCGAAATCCGCCATCTGCACGCCCTCATCGCCCTGGCCGAGACGGGGAATCTCTCCAAGGCCGGCCGCCGCCTGCACCTTTCCCAGCCTGCGCTTTCACATCAGGTGAAGAGCATCGAGACGCATCTCGGGGTGCCGTTGTTTGAGCGCAAGAGCAGCCCGCTGCGGCTGAGCCCCGCCGGAGAGCGTCTGCTGGGTGCGGCGCATGAGATCGTGAAGCAGATGCGGCAGTGCGAGCGCGATGTGGCGCGCATCGCGGAGGGGAAGGCCGGGCAGCTCCGCATCGCGGTGGAGTGCCACTCGTGCTTTGACTGGCTGATGCCCGCGATGGATGAATTTCGCATCGCGTGGCCGGAGGTGGAGATGGATCTGGTCTCCGGCTTCCAGCCCGACCCCACCGGGCTGCTGATCGAGAATCAGGCCGATCTCGTCATTGTCTCCAAAGCGCCGCCACGCGAGGACGTCGTTTATCATCCGCTCTTCCGCTACGAGGTGCTGGCGCTGCTGGCGCACCAGCACCCGCTGACGCGCAAGAGCCACCTGACCGCGCAGGATTTTGCCAAGGAGACGCTCATCACCTACCCCATCCCGGATGACCGCATTGACCTGGTGAGGGAGGTCCTGGCCCCGCTGGGAGTGAACCCCGTGCGGCGCACCGCCATGCTGACGGTGGCGATCTTGCAGCTCGTGGCCAGCCAGCGCGGGGTGGCCGCCATGCCCGGCTGGGCCGTGCAGCCCTATCTGGAGCGCAACTACGTGGCCCACCGCCCGGTGAGAAAGAGCGGCCTCTTTTCCCAGCTGAATGCCGCCACCACTCGCACCCTGGCGGGCACGGCGTACATGCGTGAATTCATCGCCACGATGAAGAAGGTGAGTTTTGACAGCCTGAAGGACATCACGGCTGTGTCGGCGGATGGGAGGTGATGGGCGGGGCATGAGCCATCACCGCCGTGTGTTGGCGGGCAGGACACGCAGCCACGCAAAAAGAGGATGACTATTAGCCGTGAATCATCTAAAAAGTCACCTTATTATTCCGTCCTCAGCTGTGTCCCAGTTTCTCCGGCTTGTGAAAATACCCTTGATCGTGCTGCTTGCAGGCTTCTCCGGCCTGGCTGCACCGCTCCAGGCCAAAAGCCTGAAGGAGACGCGCACGGCGGCGGAGCAGGGAGATCCGGAGGCGCAGTGCGCCATGGGGCTGCGCTGCGCGAAAGGGAACGGCGTCCGCCAGGACGAGGCGGAGGCGGTGGAGTGGTTTCGCAAGGCGATCACCAAAGGCCATGTGGAGGCGCAGAGGCAGCTCGGCATGTGCTACCTGCTGGGCAAGGGGGTGCCGCAGGATGCCGCAGAGGCCGTGAAGTGGCTGCGGCTGGCGGCGGCGCAGGACCATGTGGCGGCCATGAAGCAGCTGGGTGTCTGCTACACCCTGGGCTCCGGCGTGACGAAGGACCTAGCCGAAGGCGTGAAGTGGCTGCGCCAGGCGGCGGAGCATGGCGATGCAGATGCGCAGATGGAGCTGGGGCTGGCTTATTTTGACGGCGAGGGGGTGGCGCAGGATGCCGCTGAGGCGGTGAAGTGGTTTCGTAAAGCTGCCGAGCAGGGAGATCTCAATGCACAGAAGCTCCTCGGCACCACCCTGCTCCAGGGCCTGCGTGTGCCGCAGGACTTGCGCGAGGCGGTGAAGTGGTTCCGCAAAGCGGCGGAAAAAGGCGACCCCGAAGGCCAGATGATGCTGGGCCTGGCCCACACTGCGGGCACGGGCGTGCCGCTGGACCTGAAAATGGCGGCCGCTCTGCTGAGAAAGGCGGCGGACCAGGGCTACGCCCCGGCACAGCTCGAGCTGGGCATGAGCTACATGATCGGCTCCGGTGTGCCACAGGACGCGGCCCAGGCCCTGAGCTGGTTTCACAAGGCGGCGGAGCAGGGAAACCCCCAGGCGCAGACGAAGCTGGCGGCTGCCTACTTTGAAGGCACCGGCGTGGAGCGCAACACCGCCGAGGCCGCCGCCTGGTTCCGCAAGGCGGCGGACCAGAACTACCCCCTCGCCCAGTTTGGGCTGGGCGGCTGCTATTTGCGCGGAGAGGGCGTGACCCAGAATGTGGCCGAGGCTGTGAGGCTTTTCCGCGCTGCTGCAGACCAGGGCAATTCCGACGGACAGTTTGCCCTGAGCATGATGTATGAGAAGGGTGAGGGCGTGGACAAACAGCTCGTGCAGGCCCTGAAGTGGTGCCGCCTTGCTTCGAGGCAGGGGCATGAGATCGCCTTCCTCCACCAGGCCACGCTGGAGGCCTCCATGACGCGGGAGCAGGTCATCGAAGCTGTGCGTCTGGAGCACGAGTGGAGGCCGTCAAAGTAGGCTGCCGCCGCGCCCCGGCCGATCTTCCGCTGTGGCGGAAGTTTTGTGCACAGGTGACGTTTACAGGCAGAGTTCATAGACAGCTCAGGGTGCGGCACCACGCCCACCCCGCTGCCCCATGAGCCCGCGACCACACGCCACCACCACTGCCATGAGCGATGACTCCGAAGATCCCAGCAAGGACGCGGCACACACGCCTCAGCCCATGCCGGAGCAGGATTCTGGCAGCAGCTCCACCCTCGGCGCGGTGCTCTCCTTTGCCTGCCTCATCCTGCTGGCCTTCATCCTGCGCTTGGCCGTACCCAACGAGGACAATGCCATCGAGCTTGGCGTCCTGCTCATCGCCGTGGGCTTTGCGCAGATCTGGCTGATCTTCAATTTCCTGAAGTCGTTCCGGAAATGACCGCGTGGTGCTGCTTTGCCATGAAAGGGCGTGGCTTTGCGCCGTAGTGTCTGGCGCATGTTTTCCACTTCACGCATTCTCTCGCTGGCTCTGGCCCTCGCGCTCACGGCTTCTGCCTCCGCCAAGGAACCCTTCAAGCCCAATCTCGGCCCGGAGCTCCCGCGCATCACCGTCACCTGCGGCGATGTGACGCTGCTGCTGCGCCAGGCCTCGCAGTGGACGCCCGGGCGCATCGACTTTCGCGGCAGCGCCATGACGACGGAGAGCAGCGCCTACGGCACCGTGTTCTCCTTTCCGGACGTCGGCTTCATCGGCACCGCACATCTGGAAAACGAGCCCGAAAAACTGCAGTCGCTCGCCTTCTGCCTCGATGACAAACGCGTGGAGGCACCCACGGCGGAGCTGAAGGGCGGCGCCTTCCGGCTGGAGCGCACATCGCGCATCCGCGCCTTTGACCTCACCAACGTCACCGAGATCAAGGACCACCGCCTGTATGAAACCACCACCGTGCATACGGACGAGGCCGTGCCGCTGAAGCTGGTGTACCACTTCATGCACGCCTGGCGGCCCACGGTCAGCGCCTTCCTCGCAGGCAGCGACGCCATGCCAGAAACTGCCATCTCCGGCCCGCTGCGCGACGACGCCGAGGTGGCGCGAAAATTCTACATCAACCAGCGCGTGGACTGGATGGCCGTGTACGAGCCGCAGAGCGGGCAGTACGCCGTGTGCCGCCTGCTGCAGGCCCCGGAGCAGGGCGGCCACATCTCCACCATCTGGAATGTGCCGCCCACCTACCGGAAATATTACCTCAAGTGCTTTGAGGGCAAGACCGTGCCTGCCGGATTCACCGGCACCTGGCGCATGGTTACCGCCTTTGGCAGCAGCCCGCCGGAGCAGTGGGAGGCCGGCGCACGCGCGCTGGCGGCGGAGCTGAAAAACGGGAAGTAAATCCTTCGCGAGTTTGCGGGCGCGGAGAACGTTGAGAATGCTTCATGCGTACTCTCACCGCCGCACTGCTTTTTGCCCTTGCCTTGAACTCTGCCGCCGAGGAGCGGCCTGATCTGCCTCTCGCGGACATTTCAGGAGACAAGGACCGCCAGACCATCATCGCCCAGGGGACGGAGGACGTCTATCAGGGGCACCCGACGACCACGCTGATGCCGGATGGCAAAACGATCCTCTGCGTATGGTGCATCAACCACGGCGGTGCCGCAGGCCCCATGGCGCGCAGTGCTGACGGCGGCGTGACGTGGACGCGGATCGACGAACTCCTGCCACCCGGTTACAAGACCCATCTGAACTGCCCCAGCATCTACCGCATGACGGATCCGGTCGGCAAGGAGCGCACGTGGGTGTTTTCCGCCGCGAAGGGCACGCGCAAAGGCCCCGGCATGCCCAGTATCATGAGCGAGGATGGCGGTGCCACTTGGAAGGAGATGCCGCCGCTCGGCTTTCCCTGCGTGATGACTTTCAGCAGCATCGTGCGGCTCAAGGATGGCGCTTACCTCGGCCTCTACCACCGGGGCCCCGGTGGTGCAGACAAGCCCCCGCTGGAAGTGCTGCAAACGATCACCGCAGACGGTGGTTTCACCTGGAGCGAGCCGCAGGTCGTCGCGGCGGTGCAGGGAAAGAACCCCTGTGAACCTTTTGTCTTTCGCTCTCCCGACGGTGCCGAACTCTGCTGCCTGATGCGCGAAAACACGCACAAGGAGCGCAGCCTCATGATGTTCAGCCACGATGAGGGCAAGACATGGTCCGCGCCGGTGAACACGCCCTGGGGTCTCACCGGAGACCGCCATGCTGGCGTCTTCACGAAAGACGGCCGCATGGTGGTGGCCTTCCGTGATCAGGCGCTCAACAGCCCGACCAAAGGCCACTTCGTCGCGTGGGTGGGAACTTATGATGACATCAAGAATCACAAGCCCGGCCAGTACCGCATCAAGCTGCTTCACAGCTACGCCGAACGTGTCGGCGACTGCGGCTATCCCGGCATGGAGCTGCTGCCAGACGGCACCATCGTCGCCACCACCTACATCAAGATCGCGCCGGGCAAGGAGAAGAACTCCGTCGTGAGCGTGCGCTTCAATCTGAAAACCACCGACGCCCTCGTGATGCCATGAAAGCCATTGCCGCTGCGTTTCTCACACTCTCGTCACTGCATGCAGCGGATGCCGTTCTCGTGGAAGACGGCCAGCCGCGTGCGGAGATCATCATCGCGGAAAACCCCACGCGCATGCAGCGGGTCGCAGCGCAGGAGTTTCGCACGAACGTGGAGAAGATCAGCGGCGCGCGCCTGCCCATCCTCACGCAGCCGAGCGGGAAGGCGGTGAAGGTTTTTATTGGAGAGAGCCCATTGAATCCCGCAAAGGCGGAGGGCTTGAAGGATGGCGCGTATCGCATGCAGTCAGGTGCTGACTGGCTGGCGCTGGTGGGGGATGACAGCGACTTCGTGCCCACGGAGCCCTGGGCGAAGAGCAACAGCGACATCCCACGTGCGCAGGCGGAGTTTCAGAAGATCGTCGGCGCGCCGTATGGCATGCCCAATCCCGGGTTGTACAAAAACCGCCTGCGCCTGCCCGGAGACACCGGCAAGCCCGACGGAGCCACCACCGCCAAGAACGAGACGCTGGACATCTGGGGGCTGGACGAGCGTGGCAGCTTCAATGCGGTGACGGCGTTCTTCTACAAGCTGGGCGCACGCTGGTACCTGCCGGGAGAACTTGGCGAGGTGATGCCAGCGATGAAGACCCTCGCCCTGCCAAAGCTCGATGAGACCGTGCAGCCGGACTTTCCGCTGCGGCAGTTCAACTTTCGCTTTTCCACGGCGGGCTATGACACGGCGATGTGGATGATGCACCTCGGCACGCGCAACGACGACCGCTGGCTCATCGCCCACGGCATGGATGGCATGACGGGGAATGACGCCACCTTTGCCGCGCACCCGGAGTGGTTTGCCCTCTACGGCGGCAAGCGTGACTACCGGTCTGGAGACAGCAAGAACCAGCTCTGCTACTCGAATGACGAGCTCTTCCGCGAGACGGTGCGCTACGCCCGTACCCTGCTGGACACCTACCCGGTCCATTCCGTCTCCATCATGCCGCCGGACGGCTACACCGCCATCTGCCAGTGCGAGAAGTGCAAAGGCAAGGACTCGCCCGAGCGCAACGAGCGCGGCCTGCTGAGCGACTACGTGTGGGATTTCGTGAACCGCGCGGCGAAGGAGATCGCGAAAACGCACCCCAAAGCCAAGGTGCTGAACTGCGCCTACGGCGTGTACACGCTGCCGCCGCTGAAGATCGACAAGCTGGAGCCCAACGTGGTCGTCTGCATCGTGGGCGGTCGCCGCCCGCTGAACAAGGCCGCCCGCAAGAGTGATGCAGATTCGGCTCCGGAGACCCTGCGCGCGGCCTGGGCGGAGAAGACGGACAATCCGCTTCTGATCTTTGAAAACTACCCCTTCACCGACCGCGGCTGGTACCTGCCATTCTATGCGCCGCATGTGCTGGGAGATTCGGTGAACGCGACCAAGGGCATCTCGCAGGGGGAGGACATCTGGCTCTCCGCGCGGCAGGATTTCAAGGAGGTGGGCATCGGCTTCAATCACTTCATGGTCTACTTCACCGCACGCATGTACTGGGGCGGCAGGAATGCGGATGCAGATGCGATGTTTCGCGAGTACTGCCGGCTGTTCTACGGCCCCGCCGCGCAGGAGATGCAGGACTTCTTCATCTTCTGCGAGGCGCACTGGAGCGCCATGGAGGACGACAAGGCGCAGGCGGATGCCGCGCTGGCGCTCTTTGCCAAAGCGCAGGCCAAGGCCGATGCCGCCAGCGTGCATGGAAAACGCATCGCCCTAGTCGATGACTTCCTCAAGGGCCTGCGCATGAAGTCCCAGCAGCTCGGCCAGCAGCGCGGACCGGTGCCCATCGTGCGGCTCGTGGGAGACGCGAAGGACATCGTGATCGACGGCAAACTCGACGACGCCTACTGGCAGAACTGCCCTGCCGCAGCCACCGGCAAACTGCGCGAGCTGCAGACGGGTCGCGTGCCCGCCTTTGGCACCACGTACAAAACGGGCTGGCAGGGGAACAATCTCTACTTTGCCATCCGCTGCGACGAGCACCCCGGCGACAAGCCGAACAACACCGCCACGCGGGACGATGACCAGGCGCTCTGGCATGGCGATGCCGTGGAGATCGAGCTCGCCACCGAAACGCACTCGTACTACCAGATCGCCATCAGCCCGGCGGGGCACATCGTGGACCTGGACCGTGGCGCAGCCCGCGACCGCTGGTTTGAGTGGGATGCCAAGGCGGAGGTGGCCACGCACATCGCGGAGGATCACTGGACCGTGGAAATCCGCATCCCCGTGACGCAGGATGAAAACGATCCGCTGCATCAGGTCATCGGCCGTGAGCCCACGCCGAGCCTGCCGTGGCACATCAATGTGTGCCGTCAGCGCATTCGTGAAGACGGCCAGGAGCTCAGCGCACTCTCGCCCACCGGCACGGAGGGCTTTCATGAGCCGATGAAGTTTGCGCATTTCTACCATGGCAACTCGCGCGCGTTTCCAGAAGACCCCACGGTCACAGACTTCGCTCTCGGCTTCCGTGATGCCACGCAAAAGCGCAAGGCGGACGCCTTCCTCGCGCTGGCGGAAGGAAAGATCACCGATTTCCAAAAAGCCGCCGCGCTGGAGCAGGCGGCACTCTACAGCCGTGCCGAGGCCGCGCCGACCATCGAGCGCATTCCCGTGGAGGCGGTGAAGAAAGCCGCGCAGATGCAGTACCTGCTCACGGTCGGCAAAGCGCCGGAAGTCATCGCACAGTTTGAGAGCGAGGATTTTGACAAGTGGCCCTTCTGGAAGCGCGGCGCGGGCTATCACGCACGCGGGTACGCCTATTCCATCGTCAAGCAGGGAGACAAGGCCGAGGCGGACCTCAGCGCCGCGCTGCCCTGGACCAGCGAGCCGCGCACGCGCGATGCCGTCCTGCTGGCTCTCGGCCAAAACCGTGAACGCAACCTGCACGACGACGCGCAGGCCCTCGCCGCGTATCAGGCCATCGTGGCGGATCGTGCACACATCGGCGGTGCGGATGAGTACGGTGCGCTGCAGGGCATCGCCCGCATCCTGACCCACCAAGGCAGATATGACGATGCCATGGCGGCCCTGAATCGAGCAGAGCCGGAGAAACTCAAAGGCGTGTGGCGGGACAACATCCAGAGATCCATCGACGAAGTGCAGAAGGCGCGCGGTCGTTGATGGCACCGGCCGCATTGAAGCAGCCTAGTTCCTGCGGAACTGGTAAAGCTCCGCAGCAGCCAGCGGTATGGACGCCGCGTAGCGGGTCCTTGTTCCGCAGGAACAAGGTTACTTCTTTTCCAGCGGCATCAGCTCGATCTTGCGAAACCACACGGGCTGGCCCTCCGCCTGCAGCGCGATGTGCCCGTAGCCCAGCATCACATCGCCACCTGCTTCGACGATGTCGCTCGCAGGCGCGATCTTGCAGGCGGCATCGAGTTGCGGGCGCTGGTAGCGCAGGACCTCCACGCCGTTGATGCGGTGGATGATTTCGTCATTGCCGCGCACCTCGACCTCCGCGCGCACCCACTCCTTAGCAGGAAACGTCGGCGCACTGGATTTGACGATGTGCTTGGTGATCAGCTCCCCGCCCATCTCCACGTGCGTGCCGGGTGTGCAGAGGTTGCCGGTGGAGCGCGGGCCTTTGCCTTCATCGGCCAGGAACTGCATTTCCAGGCTGGAGGGAAAGCCCTGGTCAAAGCGCATGCTCTGCGGCGGCTGGGCGTGGAGCATGACGCCGCTGTTGAGGTTCACATACTTCGGCGCGTCCGCCATCATCGCGCCGGTGAAGCGGTACTCCAGACGCAGGATGTAGTGGGAGTAGGCCAGATTGGTGAAGAGGTGGCCGTACTGCTGGTCAAATTTGTCGTAGCCGTCGTAGCTCACTTTCAGGATGCCGTCCTCCACACGGAAGGTGTTGGCGTAGTTTTCCCCCAGCGGGCGCTTGGCGATCTTGATCGTCCAGCCGCTGAGGTCCTTGCCATTGAAAAGCGGGATCCATTTCGGCTCATCGGCAGCAGCGGTCAGGCAGAGCACAGCGAGCAGGAAGGCGGGGAGTAGGCGGATCATGCCACGCATCTTGGCGGGTGGTGGCGTGCTTTCCAATCAGAACCTTTCAGCACCTGGAGGCTGAAAATTTTGCATAAAAACGCACGCTTCATTCGACGCCCCGCGAAGTGCCGCTAGGATCGCCGGATGGACACACAATGGACAGACAAGATCGTCATCGTCACCGGAGGTGGCGGCGGCATGGGACAGAGCGCGGCAAAGCGGTTTGCAGACGCCGGCGCAAAGACGTTTATTTTTGGACGCACGCTGGAATCGCTGCAGGCCACGGCCGCCCTCTCGCCGAACATCGTCTCCATCGTGTGCGACGTGGCGGACTCCGCCAGCGTGGCCGCCGCCGTGGCGCAGGTGCTCCAGCACGGGCCCATCGTCGCGTTGATCCACACCGCCGGCATCAACACTCCGGACCGCTTCATGGCGCATGCCGACCCCTCCAAGCTGGCCAGCGAGGCAAGCTGGCGCAGCGTGATGGACGTGAACGTGATGGGCGTGGTGAACATGATCCAGGCCGTGTCCAAGCCCATGGCCGAGAATGGTGGCGGCAAGATCGTGGTCGTCTCCTCCACCGCCGGGCATGGCTACGACTCGTTTGCCGGCGTGCCTTACACCGCCAGCAAGTGGGCCGTGCACGGCCTGCTCTTCACCGCCCGCATGCAGCTCAGCGCGCATGGCATCGTGCTTTCTGAATACGCACCCGGAGAGGCCCTCACGCCGCTGGTGGAAAAGCGCCCGGTGAAGCCCACCGCCGAGCACCGCAGCGCCATGATTCATACCGACGACTGCGCCAATTCGCTCTTCTTCATCGCATCGCAGGCGCACTGCATGAGCATCATCCAGCTCCCCGCCTACCAGCCCTTTGGCGGCATGCCGCCGCAGATCACCGCACCGTGGCTGGCGGGGCTGGACATCGGGCCGAAGAAGTAAAGTGATGCAGGCACTCTTGCCTGCAATCCGAGCCACCCAGGACGTTCGTTGCAGGCAGGAGTGCCTGCATCACTTCCCGGCACACATCGCTGAAAAGAACGTACGCCATCCGCGTTCACAGCGGTCTCATGCTCCGTATCCTCCTCTGCCTCTGCGTCTTTCTCGCTTTTTTGCCCGCTGTCTTTGCAGCAAAGCCAAACCTCCTCATCATCACCGCTGATGACATGAGCTGCGATTCCGTGGGCGTTTACGGCTGCAAGCTCAAGGACACCACGCCGAATATGGACCGGCTGGCGGCGCAGAGCCTGCGCTTCAACTACGCCCACACCGTCGTGGGCAACTGCATGCCCTCGCGCAATGTCATGTGGTCCGGCAGATACCCGCACAACAACCGCATCGAAGGCTTCAGCCCCATTCCTAAAGACAGCAAGGACTACCCCGTGCTCGGAGACCTCGTGAAGGAGGCCGGTTACTTCACGGGCATCCGCCACAAGGTCAGCCATTCCACTCCCTACTCCCCCTTTCCGTGGGATCTCGTGCTTGGAGATGAAAAACATGACGACGCCAAAAACGCCGCCTCCTGGGGCAAGGCCATGACCACCGGCATCGCGGCCGCAAAGAAAGCCGGCAAGCCCTTCTGCCTGCTGCTCAACATCGCCGACCCGCACAAGCCCTTCTACGCTGAGGGCAACAAAGGCCAGACCATTCCTGACAAAAACGTGCCTTCGCGCGTCTTCACCCCCGAGGAGGTTCCCGTGCCCGGCTTCCTGCCAGACGACCCCGTCGTGCGCAAGGAGCTCTCCCACTACTACTCCAGCGTGCGCCGTGCGGACGATGGCGTGGGTGCCATCCTCGCCGCGCTCAAAGACTCAGGTGAGGATGAAAACACCATCATTGTTTTCCTCTCCGACCACGGCATGCCGCTCCCCTTTGCCAAGACGCAGCTCTACCACCACAGCACGCGCACGCCGCTCATGATCCGCTGGCCCGGCGTCACCCAGCCCGGCGGCGTCGATGACGAGCACATGATCTCCACTGTCGATCTCCTGCCCACCCTCCTCGACATGCTCGGCATCGCCTCGCCCGGCGGCTTTGACGGCAGTTCCTTTGCCGCCGTGCTCAAAGGAGAAAAGCAGCCGCAGCGCACCATGATCTTCAAGGAGCACAATGAAAACTCCGGCGGGCAAAACACCCCCATGCGCGCCGTGCAGACCAAGGACATGGTTTACATCTTCAGCCCCTGGTCCAACGGCAAACGCATCATGACCGGCGCCACCAATGGCACCTCCACCTGCCGCCAGATGCGCGTTCTCGCAAAGACCAACGAGCAGATCGCCGCCCGCATCGACCTCTTTGATCACCGCGTGCCCGAGGAAGCGTACGATGTGAGCTACGACCCCGATGCGCTGACCAATCTCATCGCCAAGCCCGAGCACGCCACGCAGGTGGCCGCCCTGGAAAAGGCCATGGAGGAATGGATGGTGAAAACCAAGGACCCGCTGCTCGAAGTCTTCCGCCATCGCCAGGACCCCGCCGTGCGCGAAAAGCTTATGCTGGAGCTGGAAGGCAAGCAGATGACCAAGAAGGAGCGCATCGCCGCCAAGCAGGCCGCCAAGATGCAGAGCAGGCCCGCTGCAAAGCCCGATCCCTTCATCGCTCTCGTCGTGCCGGATTCCGTCACGCCAGGACAGAAGGCCACGGTCAAACTTACCCATCACTTCCCCGCCGACCTCGGAGAGAAGCCTGTGCAGGTGACACTTAAAGGCGGCGACAACAGCCGCATCCAGCGCAAGGAAGTCAAAGCCCGCGGAGACGGCATCATCGAAGTCACCTTCGACATCCCCGCCACCCTCCCCGGAGACAAAGCCATCTTCGCCGCCCTCGTCGGCAGCAACATCAAGGATGCATTGCAGCATTTGCAGGCGAAGCCGATTCCTGTTAAAACCCAATAATGCCGCTCAAAATTCTGGTGATCGCCGATGACGACTCTCAACTTGGAGCACTCGACAATCCTCAGCCCGACATTCTGATTTCCTGTGGTGATCTGCTCGAAGGAACCATCCTTCGAATCGCCCGCCACTATGGAGCCCGGCATATTCTAGCCGTCCGGGGAAACCACGACTCTGCGGCTCCGTTTCCAGATCCAATCATTGATCTGCATCTCAAGACCGTCACCCTTGAAGGCGTCACATTCGGAGGCTTTGCAGGCGCATGGCGCTACAAGCCTGTCGGCCATCACCTCCATGAACAATGGGATGTGGCCTCGGCCATGAGCGGTTTCAAACCCGTGGATGTTTTTGTCGCACACAACTCTCCTGCGGGCATTCACGAACGCGACACGCATGTGCATCAGGGGTTCGGTGCTTTTCGAGATTACATCGATCGCGCAAAACCCCAGCTCTTCATCCACGGACATCAGCACCTCGATTCAATGACAGTGCGCGGTCAGACAACAATTCTGGGTGTCTATGGCGAAAAGCTTGTCTCCGTCGAAGACGGCTGTTGAAAACAAAGCTAACAGCGGGCGTTCAGATTCAAATCATGTCCTTGGCTTTCCATCGCTTTCTTCTTCTGCTCCTGGCAGGCACCGCAACCGCCGCCGACCTCTCCGTCGCGAATTACCCCTCCATCCAGGAGGCGCTGAATGCGAACCCGAACCGCATGCTGTTTGTACCTGCGGGGGATTATGTGATCAACGAGAAGATCCGCATCCGGGGCGAACGCAGCGGGTTGTTCGGGCCGGGGCGCATCATTCAGCAGAGCTCTGACCAGCCGATCATCGAAATCGAAAACGCGAATGGGGCGGAGGTTCGTGATCTGACTCTCACGAGGCCGGAGGGAAAGATGGAGACGAAGAGCGAGGGCATCATCGCCCTCAAGTGCCGTGATCTCGTGATCGAAAACGTGCGCGTGATCGACAACCGTACGCGCTCCAGCGTGATCGAGGTCCGGGAGTGCCGGGATGCGCGCATCAGCCGCTGCCTCGTGCGCAACTACATGCGAGTGAGCATAGACGACCGCACCCAGAGCAAGGACTGGGGCTACGCCTTCAACTGCACCGACGGCACCGGCATCAATGTAACCTACAGCATCGGCACGCTCGTGGAGGGCAATCGCGTCATTGAGGACAACTTCGTCCCCACTCCGGAAGTGAAGGCCCAATACAAGCTGGGCGATTACGTGAAGAAGAACGCCGTCAAAGGCACCATCATGAACCAGCAGGCTTGGGACTCCAACTACACCGACGCCTGGCAGCAGGGCTCCGGCATCGTGATCAACGCCCCGGAGGTGAATGACCTGACGCGCGTCATTGGCAACCACATCGAGAACGCTGCGCAGGGTTTGGACATCCACGCCGACCACGTCATCGTCTCGCAGAACATCATCACCAATGCCTTCATCGGCATGAAGGCCATGCACGGCTCGCGCAATGTGCTCATCACCGGCAATCAGTTCGTGCGCAACTCCCTCTGGGCCATCGGCCTTATGCCCGGTGCTGCTGCCCATCCCGCCACCGATGACAAACCCGAAAACGCCGACGGTGGCTCCATCATCTCCAACAACATCATCTCCGACTTCGGCTACGGCGACGCCCACTGGATCTGGGGCGATGAGCGCTCCCCTTTCAAGTTCGACACCGGCCAGCAGCCCGATGATCCGCCGCTCACGGACGTCGTCATCACCAGCAATGTCATCCACGCCCTCGGCAAGCCGCGCTACAAATTCGCCGTCATCATCCCCGGCGGGCCGAATGCACCGCGCGGTCTGCATTTCTCAAACAACCTGTTTCATGCAGGCACCCACGGCGTGTGCAATCAGGAGCTGCCGGAGTGAGCTAGCGCCTGTATTCGCTGAACCGCACCTTCAGCGAATCCTCCACCTGCTTGAGCTGCCACTTTTCCTTGGGGTCGAGCAGCGCGAGGGACATGCCCTTCTTCCCGGCGCGGGCGGTGCGGCCGCTGCGGTGGGTGTAGTATTCCATCTGCTCCGGGAGCTGGTGGTGGATGACGAAGGAGAGCTCCGCCACGTCGATACCGCGTGCGGCCACATCGGTGGCCACCACAAACTGCACGCGCTGCTTTTTGAAGGCGCGCATCACCTTGTCGCGCTCCTTCTGCATGAGGTCTCCTTCCAGCACGCCCACGGGCAGGCCCAGACCCACAAGCTCCTCGTGTAGCTCACGTGCGCCCGCCTTGGTGCGGCAGAAAATGATGCCTCGACGGTCCTTCTGGCGTTGGAGAAAATCGAAAATGAAGGCGGTCTTTTTGTCACGCGGGCAGATGACGTAGCGGTGGTCGATGTCGGGATTGACCACGTTGCTCTGATCGATCTGGATCCGGTGCGCGGTGGCGGACATGTAGCCTCGGATGAGCTCCTGAATGCCCCCGGGAAAGGTAGCTGAGAAGAGCCAGGTGCTGCGGCGCATGGCCGCCAGCTTGAGGATCTCGGTGAGCTGCTTTTTGAAGCCCATGCTCAGCATCTCGTCCGCCTCGTCGAGCACGACGTAGCGCACAAACTCCAGCGTGAGGGCATCACGCTCCAGCAGGTCGATCAGTCTTCCGGGGGTGGCCACCACGATGTGGGTGGGACGCTGCAGCGCCTCGGCCTGGCGGTCGATCTTGTCCCCGCCGCTGATGACTTCGACGAAGGTCTTTTGCGGTGCGTACTTGGTGAAGCGGAAAAGCTGCTTGCCGATCTGCTTGGCCAGCTCACGCGTGGGTGCGAGCACGAGCGCCTGGATGTCGCGGTGCTTGGGGTTCACCTTGGTGAGCAGCGGCAGGCCAAAGGCGGCGGTCTTGCCGGTGCCGGTCTGCGCCTGGGCGATGAGGTCGCCGCCGTTTTCCATGAGGAAGGGGATGGCCTTCTGCTGCACCTCCGTAGGCGTGACGATGCCCAGCTCCTCCAGGGCACGAAGCATCTCTGTGGGGACTCCGAGGGCGGCAAAAGGATGGGGCGTTTCTGACATCCCATGCTCTCCATCACAATGGGGTGAATTGCCAGCGGAATGAAACATGGAGAAATTTGAAGGGAGAAGCGCGTTGCTTCAGCATTCCACCCCTCATGAAGTCTTTGCCCCTGTTTTTTTTCATCCTGCTCCTCAGCCACGCATTTTTGTCAGCGGCAGAGAAGCCCGTTACGCTCTGGCCAGATGGAGCGCCCGGAGCTCTGGGCACGGCGGCAAGGGACATCCCCACGCTGACGCCTTACGTGCCTGCCAAGGCCGGCGGCGCGGCCATGCTGCTGATCCCGGGCGGCAGCTACTCGGGCATCTATGAGGGGCAGGCGGAGCCGTTTGCGCTCTGGCTGAATGAGCAGGGCATCACCGCCTTTGTGCTGCGCTACCGGCTGGGCAGCGCGGGCTACCGCTACCCGGCGCAGCTGCAGGATGCCGTGGAGGCCATGCGGCAGATTCGGGGAAATGCTGACAAGTGGAAGATCGATCCGAAGCGCATCGGCGTGATGGGATTCTCCGCGGGCGGGCATCTCACCTCCACGCTGATCAACCGGCCTGAGGACGGCGAGATCGAGGGGCGCACTCCCACTGTGAGCGCGAGGCCGGATCTGGCGATCCTGTGCTACCCTGTGATCAGCATGATCACCAAGCCGCATGCGACCTCGCGCAAGATGCTGATCGGGGATAAGCCGACCGAGGCACTCGTGCGCCAGACCTCCAGCGAGCTGCAGGTGCGCCCCGGCCTGCCGCCGTGCTTTCTCTGGCACACGGCGGAGGACAAGCTGGTGCCTGTGGAGCACGCGCAGCTCTATGCCGCCGCGCTGCATCAAAACGGCATTCCTCATGAGCTCCACCTCTACCAGCATGGCGACCACGGCACCGGCCTCATCGGCACACAGCACCCATGGTTTGCGGATCTGGTTTACTGGCTGAAGGCGCAGAAATGGATCTCTGAACGCTGAGCGCAACTCACTGACACAAATCTTCAGGCTCCACGTTCCCTTTTGAGCATGAAGTCTGTCCTCATCAGCCTCGCCCTTCTGACTCTCCACACGGCCGCCGCCGTGAAGCCCAACTTTGTGTGGATCATCGCGGATGACATGTCTCCCGATATCAGTGCCTATGGGCTGCAGGAGGTGAGTACGCCGAATCTCGACCGGCTGGCGGCGGAGGGGCGGCGCTACACGCGGGCCTACGCCACAGCGCCGGTGTGCAGCGCCTCGCGCTCTGCCTTCATTTTGGGGTGCTATCAAACCACGACGGGGCTCCACCCGCACGATGCGGAAAATCCCCAGCCGCTGCCCGCGCCCTACCAGCACCTGCCGGGCATGCTGCGAGAGGCAGGCTGGTTTGTGACGAATGCGGCGGCGCCCGGAACGGTGCGGAATGGGCGGCCTGTGACCAAGGCCAAGACACACTACAATTTTGCCCACGATCCGGCAAAGATGTACGATGGCGGCGACTGGCGGAAGCGCGCACCGGGGCAGCCGTTTTTTGCGCAGTTTCAGATCACCGAGCCACACCGGCCGTTCCCGATTCCTGAGCAGTATGATGAGGCCAAGCTGAAGGCCATCCAGCTCCCGCCGAACTATCCGGAGCATCCCCTGGTGCGGCGCGACTGGTACGCCTACCAGCGCAGCGTGGAGGTGGTGGACCAGAGAGTGGGCTTCATCCTTGACCAGCTCAAAGAAGAGGGTGTGCTGGACGACACCATCGTCATGTTTTTTGCCGATCACGGGCGGCCCATGCCCTGGGGCAAGCAGTGGCTGAATGTCGAAGGGCTGCAAGTGCCGCTGATCCTGCGCGGGCCCGGAGTGGCGGCCGGCATGGTGGAGGAGCGGCTGGTGAGCCTGATTGATCTCGCACCCTCCATGCTGCAGCTCGCAGGCCTGCCGGTCCCGCCGTGGATGGAGGGAAAGGCCATTCTGGGCGCTGACTTCCCACAGCGCAGCAGGCTCTTTGCCGCGCGCGACCGCTGCGGCGATGCCATGGACCGCATCCGTGCGGTGATCGAGCCGGACGCGCTGTTTGTGCGCAATTTTCAGCCCTCGCGCTCGCACCTGAACTGGTCCGGCTACAAAGAATACAGCTATCCCGGCATGCCGCTGCTGCGTGTGCTGAGCAAAGAAGGAAAGCTCAATGAGCTGCAGGCCGCATGGCTCACCCCGCGGCGCGAAGCATTAGAATACTACGATCTCAAGGCCGACCCGCAGACGCTGCACAACATGGCCAAAAATCCCAAGGTGGCAGACCGCATCGCCAGCATGCGCAGTGCCCTGGACACCTGGATCAACACCAGCCCGGACCGTGGTGCTCAGGGCGACCCGCCCACAGAGCCGCCGCTCAGCGAGATTCAGCGCTCCAAGCGCCTGGAATACGAGCGCATTTGGAAAGGACGTGTGAAAAAAGGCCAGCCCAGCGATGCCGAGCGCGTGGCCTGGTGGGAGAAGAGCTACGGCGTCCCTTTAGACGCGCGCATTCCCTGATCTCCGGCGGAAGATTGGCGCTGAGGGCTTCGTTCGCAGAGGTTCATGAAATCTGTTTTTGTCCTGCTGTCCTCCCTCTGCCTGGCTGCCTCTGCGGCAGACAGGCCAAACATCCTCTTTCTGTTTTCCGATGACCAGCGCTACGACACCCAGAGCTGTGCCGGGCACCCCATCGTGCAGACGCCCACGGTGGACAGCCTTGCCGCACAGGGCGTGCGCTTCAGCAATGCGCATGTGACCACGGCCGTGTGCTGGGTCAGCCGTGCGGTGGTGCTCACGGGGCAGTGGGCGCGCTCTCATGCGCAGCGGGATGCCATCCCTACCGTGAAGCCGGAGGCTCTGGCCACGATGTATCCCGTGCTTTTGCGCGCCGCAGGGTATCGCACCGGGCACTTTGGCAAGTGGCACATGATCTCCCCGCAGGGCTTCAAGCCGCAGGATCAATATGACGAGTATGAGGCCATCGGGAGGAATCCGTATATCAAGACGATGCCGGACGGCAGCAAGCGGCACGAGACCGACATCGTATGCGACAAGGGCATCGAGTTCATCAAATCACAGCCGAAGGACAAGCCCTTCGCGCTGAACCTGTGGTTCAACGCCGCGCATGCGGAGGACAACGACCACCGCCCGGGCATCGGCCTGTATCCGTGGCCGCAGTCCACCGACGGCATGTATGAGGACCGCTCCATCCCGCCGGCGCGTCTGGGAGATCCGGCCATCTACGAGGCACATCCGCAGTTTCTCAAAGACTCGATCAACCGCGAGCGCTGGTACTGGGGCTACGACACGCCGGAGAAGTACGAGATCAATGTGCGCGCCTACTACCGCATGATCAGCGGCATCGACAAGGCCATCGCACGCGTGCTCGCCGCGCTGAAGGAGGCCGGTCTGGCAGAAAATACCATCATCGTGTATTCTGGAGACAACGGCTACTACCTGGGAGACCGCGGCTTTCAGGGCAAGTGGTCGCACTATGAGGAGTCGCTGCGCGTGCCGATGATCGTCTATGACCCTCGTGTGCCGAAGGAAAAGCGCGGACGTGTGCTGGATGAGCTGGTGCTCAATGTGGACCTGCCCGCCACCTTTCTCGACTGGGCTGGCGTGAAACGCCCGGACACGTATGAAGGCCGCAGCCTCTCCACGCTCATCGAAGGGAAAGGGAGCGACAAGCCCTGGCGCGATCATTTCTTCTGCGAGCACCTCGACCTGGCGCCCACGCTGACGTGGGAGGGCATCCGCGGTCAGCGCTACGTGTACGCACGCTACTTTGATCAGCAGCCCGCCTATGAGTTTCTGCACGATCTGGAGTCTGACCGCGACGAGCTCAAAAACTACGCGAACGATCCCGCGCATGCCGCCGCGCTGAAGGAGATGCGTGCGCTGTGCGATGCCGAGATGAACGCTCGCGGCGGCGCTCTGCTGCCGATGGACAAGCGCGGGTCGAAAAAATTCACCCCTGCCAAGAAAGGCGCAGGCAAGAAGGCCAAAGCGGCGCCTGCCAACTGATCAGCCACACCATGAAACCACTCGTCTGTCTCTTGCTCTCGCTTTGCTTTTTGAGTTTTTCCCTCGGTGCTCCTGCGAAGCGGCCGAATTTTCTCTTCATCGTGGTGGATGACCAGTCGCCGTTTGACTTCAAGTTCTACAATCCAAAGTCGGTGCTGCAGAGCCCGAACATCGACAGGCTGGCGGCGGAGGGCATGGTGTTTGATTCGGCGCGGCACATGGGCGCGTTTGTGGGGGCGGTGTGCACGCCTTCGCGGCACATGATCATGAGCGGGCGCACGGTGTGGCATCTGCCGATCGGCCCTTTGGCGAAAGATCACTGCCCGCCAAACCTGGAGCTGAACACGCTGGCCGCCGTCTTCAACCGCGCCGGGTATGACACCATGCGCACCTGCAAGCAGGGCAACTCCTACGAGGGAGCCAACAAGCAGTTCACCGTGCGGCATGACGCCAGCAAACGCGGCGGCACCGATGAAACCGGCAGCACCTGGCACGGCGACCGAGTGATGGACTACCTCAACGAGCGCGAAGCGAACAAGGACACGGACCCCTTTCTGATCAACTTTGGCTTCTCCCACCCGCACGACACCCGGGATGGCCGCCCTGAGCTGCTGGCCAAATATGGGGCCACCAATCACGAAGATCCCAACACGCTGCCTGCGCTGAATCCCAATCAGCCGCCCCTGCCTGTGAACTACCTGAAAGCGCATCCCTTCAACAACGGCGACGCCAACGTGCGCGATGAAGTGGCCGCGAGCGGTGTGTGGAAAAACCGCGACGAGGCCACCATCCGCAACGAGATCGGCCGCGAGTTCGCGTGCAGCGAGAACATCGACATCCAGATCGGCCGCGTGTTGGATAAGCTCAAACAAATGGGCGAACTGGACAACACCTACATCATCTACACCGCCGATCACGGCATCGCCATTGGCCGCCATGGATTGCAGGGGAAGCAGAACCTCTATGAGCACACGTGGCGCGTGCCCTTCATCGTCAAAGGCCCCGGCATCAAGGCCGGCTCCCGCGTGCCCGGAAACATTTATCTTTTGGACATCGTGGCCACCCTCTGCGATCTCGCTGCCATCCCCGCACCGGAGAGCAATGAGGGCCTCAGCTTCAAGCCCGTGCTGGAAGGGAAAACGGACTCCGTGCGCGATGTGATGTACGGCGTGTACTGCGGCGGCACCAAGCCCGGCATGCGCTGCGTGAAGCAGGGAGACTGGAAGCTGATCAAATACGACGCCATGAACGGAGCCGTGCATGAGACGCAGCTCTTCAACCTCGCTGCGAATCCCGATGAGCTCCTCAAGGAGCACGGCAATGCCGATCCCATGAAAACCAATCTGGCGGGTGATCCCAAGCACGCCACCAAGCTCGCCGAGATGGAGGCTCTGCTGCTCGGAGAAATGCGCCGGCTGCATGATCCCTACCGTTTATGGAATCAGCCGAATGATGGACTGCCGCCGGTGCCCGAACCTGCGCCCCGGAAAGCCAAGAAGAACAAGGCTAAACAGTAAACGCCTCTTTCCCGACCATGAAACCCCTCGCGTTCATCCTTTCGCTTATCTTCGTTGCTGCGACAGCATTCGCCGCCGAAGCGAAGCCCAACTTCCTCATCATCTTTGCCGATGACCTCGGCTACGGCGATGTCTCCACCTACCACGCCTCGGACTGCCACACGCCCAACATCGACAAGCTCGCAGCGGACGGCATGCTGTTTCCGAACATGCGGGCGAACTGCACGGTGTGCTCTCCTTCACGCGCGGCGCTGCTCACGGGGCGGTATCCGGACCGCGTGGGTGTGCCGGGTGTGATCCGTACCAACCCAGACGACTCCTGGGGCTATCTCGCGCCGGGCATTCCGACGATCGGCAATGAGCTCAAGCAAGCCGGCTATCACACGGCGGTCATTGGCAAATGGCATCTCGGCCTGGAGTCTCCGAACACGCCGAATGAGCGCGGCTTTGATCTCTTCCACGGCTTCCTCGGCGACATGATGGACAGCTACACCACGCACCTGCGCCAGGGGCACAACTACATGCGCCACAATGCGGAGGAGATTGATCCGAAAGGCCATGCCACGGACATTTTCGCCGGATGGGCCAAGGATTACTTCCGCGAGCGCTCGAAGGAAAAGAAGCCCTTCTTCCTCTACCTTGCATTCAATGCGCCGCATTTTCCCATCGAGCCACCGGAGGAGTGGGTGGCGAAGGTGAAGGCACGCTCGCCTGAGCTTTCCGAAAAGCGCGCGCTCAATGTCGCACTGGTGGAGCATCTGGACGACCGCATCGGGCAGGTGCTCGCGGTTTTGAAGGAACTGGGCCTGGAGCAAAACACCGTCGTCGCCTTCAGCTCTGACAATGGCGGCTCGCTGCCGCATTCGCAGAACAACGACCCCTGGCGTGATGGCAAGACGAGTCATTACGACGGTGGCCTGCGCGTGCCCTTCATCGTGCGCTGGCCCGGCCATATCAAGGCCGGCTCTCGCAGCGACTACACCGGTCTGAACTTCGATCTCTTCCCCACCTTCCTCGAACTCGCGGGCCTGAAGCCTTCGCCCAAGATCGACGCCGTCAGCCTCGTGCCCATCCTCAATGGCGGCACACTCGACGCAGCGCAGCGCGATCTCTACTTCGTCCGCCGCGAAGGAGGCCCTGCCTACGGTGGCAAGAACTATGAGGCGATCATCCGTGGCGAGTGGAAGCTCATGCAAAACACGCCCTACTCCCCGCTGGAGCTGTACAACCTCAAGAACGACCCGCAGGAGCAGACCAACCTCATCGGCAAAGCCCCCCAAGTCTTCAAAGAGCTCTCCACCGCGCTGCGCATGCATGTGCAGATCGGCGGTGCCACGCCCTGGCAGAAGCCGGAGGAGCAGTAGCCTTGTTGCTGTGCAACAAGGGACCGCTCCGCTTCATCCACCCCACACAGTCTTTCTCGCTGCCCGTTCTTGCTGCGCAGTCCCAGTTTCACAGGAACTGGGCTGCTTACCGGCTGCGATCTGCCGCGATGAGCGCATCGAGCTTGGCGATCATCGCCTGCATCTTCTCCGGGTTCTTCGCGCTGAGGTCGTTTTCCTCCGATGGATCGTCCGGCAGGAAGTAGAGCGCATGCAGGCCCTCGGCATCCTTGTGCGATTTGACGGAAACGACGGCCTGGGATTTGCCCTTGGCTTTCTTGTGGCGCACCAGCTTCCAGTCGCCCATGCGCAGGCCAAAGCTCACGCCGTTGTTGTCTTGCTGCAGCAGGTGGTCGCGGCCCTTGGCACCGGGCTCGCCCAGCAGCGCGGGCAGCACGTTGATGCTGTCGCGGCAGGAGGTCTCAGGCAGAGCGGTGCCGGTCAGGGCGGCCAGGCTGGAGGCGAGGTCGATGGTGCAGACCACCTGCTCCGAGACACCGGGCTGCACGCGGCCTTTCCAGCGGGTGATAAAGGGCGTGCGGGTGCCGCCTTCCAGCACGCTGTACTTGCCGCCGCTGAAGGCGCCCGCCGGCTGATGGCTGCCCAGCTTTTCCACCGCGCCGTCCTTGTAGCCGTCGTCCAGCACGGGGCCGTTGTCAGAGCACAGCACGATCAGCGTGTTTTCCGCCAGCTTGAGCCGGTCCAGCGTCTTCATGATCTCGCCCACACACCAGTCAAACTCCACGATGCAGTCACCACGAAAGCCGAGCTTCGTTTTGCCCTGAAAGCGCTCATGCGGCATGCGCGGCACATGAATGTCATGTGCGGCAAAGAAGAGGAAGAAGGGGCCGTCCTTGTGCGCCTCGATCCAGGTGTTGCTGCGCTTCACCCACTCGTCGGCGAGGTCCTCGTCGCGGAAGCGCGCGGCCATGCCGCCGGTATAAAAGCCGATGCGGCCGATCCCGTTGTGGATCGTGCCATTGTGCCCGTGCGTCCAGTCCATGCGCAGCGTGCTGCGGTGCGTGATGCCGGTGGGGTGGTTTTCATCCGGCGCCTTGTCGCCCACCCACAGCGGGTCCTTGGGGTCCAGGTTCAGCACACGGTGGTCGTGCACATACACCTGTGGCACGCGGTCATTGGTGGTGGGCAGCAGATGGCAGTGGTCAAAGCCGATCTCCAGCGGGCCGGGCTTCAGTTCGCCGTTCCAGTCCGGCTTGGGATCCCCCAGGCCCAGATGCCATTTGCCGATCACCGCCGTGGCATAGCCAGCCTGCTTCATGAGGGAGGCAATGGTGGTCGTTCCCGGCTGGATCAGCGCCGGCCCATTGGGCGGAGCCACGCCGGTGCCTTTCTGGCGGAAGGCGTAGGTGCCCGTCAGAAATGAAAAGCGTGTGGGTGTGCAGGTGGAGGCGGAGCAGTAGCCGCTGGTAAAGCGCAGCCCCTCGGCGGCGAGCTGGTCAATGTTCGGCGTCTGCAGCGTCTTCGCTCCGTAGCAGCCCAGGTCACCGTAGCCCAGATCGTCCGCCATGATCACGATGATATTGGGCGGCGGCGCGGCAAACGTGCCCGAAAGACAAAACGACGACAACAGAAATGCGAGGATGGGAAGGCGCATGAAAGGGATCAAACATGAACCGCCGCCGCATAACAAGCCGGAAGATCAGCACCCCATGCTTCGTTCCCGAGCCACCATGAAGCGCCTGCTGCTAATCCTTTCGACCCTCGCCATTGCACATGCCTCATTCGCGGCGCAGCCAAACATCATCCTCATCATGGCCGACGACTTCGGCTACGAGTGCGTCACCTCCAATGGCGGGGAGTCCTACCAGACACCCAACCTCGACAAGCTGGCCGCCACCGGCGTGCGCTTTGAAAACTGCCACGTGCAGCCGCTCTGCACACCCACGCGCGTGCAGCTCATGACCGGCCGCTACAATGTGCGCAACTACCTCAACTTCGGCACCCTCCTGCGCACGGAGACCACCTTTGGCCACCTCATCAAAAGCGCGGGTTATGCCACCGGCATCTGCGGCAAATGGCAGCTGGGCCACGAGGTGGACTCGCCGCAGCACTTCGGCTTTGAGGAGTCCTGCCTCTGGCAGCAGACGCGACGCCCGCCGCGCTATGCCAACCCCGGTCTGGAATACAACGGTGCTGAGAAAGACTTCACCCACGGCGAGTACGGCCCCACGCTGGTGAACGACTTCGCGCTCAGCTTCATCACCAAAAATAAAGAGAAGCCTTTCTTTCTCTACTACCCGATGATCCTCACGCACAGCCCCTACCAGCCTACACCCGACAGCCCGGACTGGGACCCCACGATCAGCAGCGAGAACAAGCAGCAGTCACCCAAGCATTTCGCCGAGATGACCGCCTACATGGACAAGATGGTGGGCCGCGTCATCGCCAAGCTCGATGAACTCGGCATCCGCGACAACACGCTGCTCATCTTCCTCGGTGACAACGGCACCGGCGCGGGCACCCCCAGCCGTTTCAAAGGCACGGACTACAAAGGCGGCAAAGGCAGCACCACCGCGAATGGCACCCACGTGCCTCTCATCGCCAGCTGGCCCGCCGTGATGAAACAGGGCCGCGTGTGCGCCGACCTCATCAGCAGCACCGACTTCCTGCCCACGATCTGCAACGCCGCCGGCGCCAAAGTGCCTGAGAACGTGGATGGCGTCAGCTTCCTCCCGCAGCTGAAAGGCGAGGCAGGCACACCGCGCGAGTGGCTCTACTCCTGGTACTCCCCGCGCCAAACCCAGGACATGACCGTGAGAGAGTACGCCTTTGACCACCGCTACAAGCTCTACCGCAGCGGAAAATTTTATGACCTTCGCAGCGACAGCGCAGAAAGGCAGGACATCGCCGCCTCCGTGACAGGTGAAGCCGCCGCTGCAAAAGAGAAGCTGCAGGCGGCATTGGACCGTTTCAAAGACGCACGCCCCACGGAGCTGGACCGCGAGTTTGAAGCCTCAGGAAAAGGCAAAGAAAAGAAGGGCAAAAAAGAGAAGAAAAAGGGGAAGGAGTAATTTTTCACCACCGACATGCGCCCGCTGCTGCTCATTCTTTCGTCTCTCTGTCTCTGGCCATTACCGGTCGCCGCAGAGCAGCGCCCCAACATCATCTTTCTGATGTGCGATGACCTGGGCTATGGCGATGTGCATTGTCTCAATCCCTCGAATGGAAAGATCGCCACACCGGGCATTGACCGGCTGGCGGCGCAGGGAATGTCTTTTACAGACGCGCATTCGGGGTCTTCGGTCTGCACACCCACACGCTACGGCGTCATGACGGGACGCTACAGCTGGCGGACGAAGCTGCAAAGCGGTGTGGTGGAAGGGTTTGCTCCGAGCCTCATCGCAGCAGACCGTCCCACGGTCGCCAGCTTCCTCAAGAGCGCGGGCTACCACACCGCCATCATCGGCAAATGGCATCTTAACTTCGAGTATCACGACCCCAAGACCGGCAAACCTTACAGTGCCAAAGACTTCAACACCCCACCCGTCGGAGCCAGGATCCCGGACGGCCCGGTCACGCGCGGCTTTGACTATTACCATGGCTTTCACCACGCGCGTGACATGGAGGCGGTCATCGAGAACGACACCGTCATCGAGCATGACGAGGTGGTGCACATGCTGCCGCGCCTGCGACGCAAGGCCGTGGAGTTTATCGACTCACGCAAGGGCAAGGAGCAGCCGTTCTTTCTCTATCTGCCGCTCGGGTCGCCGCACACGCCCATCGTTCCCGCTCCCGAATGGAAAGGCAAAAGCGGCCTGGGGGACTACGGTGACTTCGTCATGCAGACCGATGATGCCGCCGTCGTGGTGGCGGAGGCGCTGGAACGCAATGGCATGACGGAAAACACGCTCATCATCCTCACCAGCGACAACGGCTGCTCGAAGGCGGCCGGCATCGACAAACTCGCCCAGCAGGGCCACCGAGTCAGCGCAAACATGCGCGGGTCCAAGGCGGACATTTGGGATGGCGGGCACCGCATTCCCTTCATCGTGCGCTGGCCGGCGCAGATCGCGGCAGGCTCCACCTCGGACCAGCTCATCTGCCTCGTCGATTTCTTCGCGACCGCCGCCGAGATCGTCGGCCGTCCGGTGCCTGCGGGAAGTTGTGAAGACAGCGTCAGCTTCCTGCCTGCGCTGAAGGGGCAGCCCATTGTCTCCACGCGCCATGGCGTCATTCATCATTCGATCAGCGGCCACTTCGCCTATCGCCAGGGACCCTGGAAGCTCGCGCTGGCCCGGGGTTCTGGTGGATGGTCCTCGCCGAATGAAAAGCAAATGCCGGCCGGTGCGCCCAAAGCTCAGCTCTACGACATGCAGCACGACATCGGCGAGACAACGAACCTTTTCGAGGCAAAACCCGAGATCGTGAACCAGCTCCTCGACCTTTTGAAAGCCGACATCGAGCGCGGCCGCAGCACGGCGGGGCCGGACTCCGCCAATGATTTTGCCGACATCGTGCTGTGGAAGAGTGAAAGCGGGAAGAAAGGCAAAAAGAAGAAGTAATTTTACCCGATTCAGTGTCAGGATCCTGTATCAGCATCGCGCTGGAGCTTCCTGAACCGCATTAAGGCCCCCAAAATTTCCCCAACCATGAAGACTCTCCTGCTCATCACGCTTTCGTCATTCCTACTTCTGCATTCGGGATTTGCGGCAAAACCAAACGTCCTCTTCCTCTTTGCCGACGACCTCACCTATGAGGCGGTGCGCGCTTTTGGGCATACGGACATCGACACGCCGAATCTCGACCGCCTCGCCGCACGCGGCACCACTTTCACGCGGGCGTACAACATGGGCTCGTGGAGCGGCGCGGTGTGCGTGGCCAGCCGCACCATGCTGAACACCGGACGCAGTGTGTGGAGCGCGGACGCGGTGTACAACACCACGGACAAGGAGCGCCAGAACGGCGTGCTCTGGCCACAGCTCATGAGCAAGGCCGGCTACAGAACCTACATCACCGGAAAGTGGCACCTGAAGACCAACGCGGCCAAGTGCTTCGATGTGGCCGCCGATGTGCGCGAGGGCATGCCTAAGACCGTGCCCACGTCCTACAACCGCCCCATCGAAAACCAGACCGATTCCTGGAGCCCGTATGACAAGACTCTCGGCGGCTACTGGGAGGGCGGCAGGCACTGGAGCGAGGTGGTGCGGGATCACACGCTGGAGTTTTTCACCGATGCCAAGCAGCAGCAGAAGCCCTTCTTCATCTACGCCGCCTTCAATGCCCCGCATGACCCACGACAGGCCCCGAAGAAATACCAGGACATGTATCCTCTGAGCCGCATGCAGATGCCGCAGAACTTCATCCCCGAGTATCCCTACAAGGAAGCCATGGGCTGCCCGCACACTCTGCGGGATGAAAACCTCGCGCCCATGCCACGCACGGAGCTGGCCGTGAAGACGCACCGCAGCGAGTACTATGCGCTCATCACCCACCTGGACGTGCAGATCGGCAAGATCCTCGATGCGCTGGATGCGTCCGGCCTCGCGGACAACACGTGGATCTTCTTCACCGCTGATCACGGGCTGGCCGTGGGGCACCACGGGCTCATCGGCAAGCAGAACATGTATGATCACAGCGTGCGCGTGCCCTTCATCGTGGCCGGACCCGGTGTGGACAAAGGCGCGAAAAATGACAACGCCATCTACCTGCAGGACGTTATGGCCACTGCGCTCGATCTCGCCGAAGCCGAGAAGCCGCAGCATGTCTTCTTCCACAGCCTGCTGCCGCTGCTGAAGGGCACGCAGAAGCAGTCCAGCTACGAGTCTGTTTATGGTGCCTACCTGGAGCTGCAGCGCGCCGTCACCCACGACGGGTGGAAGCTCATCGCCTACCCAAAGGCCAAGGTGACGCGCCTTTACCACCTCTCTGATGACCCGCAGGAGATGAACGACCTGGCAGGCAAGCCCGAGCATGCGGCGAAGAAGAAGGAGATGTATGAGCGGCTGGTGAAGCTCTCCGCCGACCTCGGAGACAAGGTGGATCTGCGGAAGGTGTTTGGGGAGTAGGCGGCAGAGGATCGGATGAGTGCGCGCGAATGATTTTCCAGAGCCACGCAGAGTTGGTGCTTGGTTGGGTAATCTGTTTCTGAACAAGCCCCCTCTCCGCCATGAAACACTCCATCCTTGCCACCCTCCTCCTCTTCTCCTGCCCCACATTGTGGGGCCAGGCGGCAGCATCCGCACCCAAGGCCGCCGCACCCGCCGAGGTGCAGCTCACCGGCACGCTGGAGCAGCGCCTCGCCATCGGGGGCGAGACCACTGGCTGGGTGCTGCGCCACGGTGGAGGCAAGGAGCGAGTGCAGCTGCTCCTGCCGCTGGAGGCCTTCGCCTGGATCCGGGACGGCATGGTCGTGGCTGTGACTGGTGTCTATGGCACGAAGCACTACCCCGAGCGCGGAGAGGTGGCGGTCTTCCACGTGAAGAAGATCAGTCAGGTGGTGCATTGAACCATCCGTGGTATGCTGGCTCTGCCGCCGAATATGCTGCGGCACTGTTCTGAACCTCACCCCGTCGCACCCGATGTCCGAGAAAAAATGGCAGATCAAGTGCCCGCGGTGTCAGTGCTCCACGGAGCTCAATTCGGACAAACTGGGTGCGCGGCACCTGATCGGCTCCATGGCGGCGCTGAAGGATCCGGCCAATGCGCGCCGGATAATGGAGGACTATACCATTGCCTGTCCGCGCTGCGATGCGCTCATGCCCTTTGAGCCGCGCAGCGACTACCGCAGGCGCAAGGCCTTTGCTGTCAGCCGACGCATCGAGCGGCTGGTGACGGAAGTGGAGGGCCTCACCGGAGAGGAGCGCCACATGCTCGCTGCGGCCGGTCAGATGGGCGGTGTGGTGCTGCAGATGCTGGAGACGGACATGCCGCTCGAAACGCTTTTCGACAGCGAGGACAAGCTGCTCGCGGTGTTTGCCGAAGAAATCCGCAAGACCAACGCCGAGCCGAAGCGGAGCCGTGCATGGCGCTGGCTGCAGGAGACCTTTGCCATCGCCTGCTCCGACATCGGCGAGCGCGATGACCTGCCGGCAGCGCCCGCAGGCGATTTGGAGGAAAAGCGGGACACCTTTCTGCGATCGCTGGAGGAGCTGCACCAGGAACAGCGCCCGCAGGCGGCCACAGCCCGGCCTGAGCCCGCACGCTCCGCACCTGCGGCAAAGACCCAGGGCAGCCTGCGCTTTCATTTCAAACACGCTCATGACAACAATGTGGAGGCCGTAGCGATCTCGCGAGATGGCCGCATCGGGCTCTCCGTCGGCTGGAATCCTCATGTGCGCGTGTGGGATCTGGAGACCGGCAAGGAGCTGCCCCCTTTGAAAGCTGAGGGCAGCTTTCTCACCTCCGTGATTTTCCTGGGCGATGAAACCCGAGTGGCCGCAGCGGGCAGCGGTGGTGCGGTGTGGATCTGGGATCTCGCCAGCGGCCGCGTGCTGCATTGCCTGCGCAAGCACTCCTTCACCGTCTTCAGTCTGGCGGCGTCGGCGGACGGACGGCTCTTGATCTCCGGCAGCGGCGACGGCACCGTGCGGCTGTGGGACACCGTGAAAGGTTCGCACCTGCGGAAGTTCGGAGGCCTCTTTGGCAAGACCCACAATGGCTGTGTGGCGGCGGTGACCCTCTCCCTCGATGGCGTATGGGCGCTCACGGGCGGAGGCGAGTGCGCGGACACCGTCAAAGTGTGGGACACCCGCAACGGGGAGCTGGCCAAAACCGCCCACTTTCCCGCACGTGCACTCAAGTCGATCACCTTCATGTCCGTGCGCTGGAAAGCCCTCGTGCAGTCGGGTTGCAAGCTGCACGTGCTGGATGTCACGGAAGGCACCATCATCGGCAGTCTGGCCAGTTCAGAAGACGATTACTACACGGCCTTCCATCTGGCTGCCGAAGGCCAGTGGGCGGTGGGTGCGTCTGGCGCGGAGGTATGCGTCATCGAAGCTGGTGCCGGTCCGGAAGGACGCATCCGTCAGCGTCTGCGCGGCCATGAGCAGGGCCGATCCATCTACGCCTGCGCCATCACTCCCAGCGGAAGACGTGTCATCAGCGGAGGGGACGACCTCTCTGTGATGGTGTGGGACACGGGGCTGTAAGCAGGAATTCAGGAGCCGGATTTTTATTCCCAGCCTTGAAGTGATGCGGCACTCCTGCCTGCAACCGAGTCTTGGAACGCTCGTTTTGCGGTCAGGAGTGCCCGCATCACTTGTCCGCACAGAACGCAGCGGTTCATCCACCATCTCTGCGCAGGTCATTGCTGGATGGTCTGCGGCAGGGCGTAAAATTATTTTCAAGCCTCACGCAGAGTTGGGGCGCGGAGCGGTAAACCAGAAGCAGAGAGGCGCATCAGCCGATCGAACTTAACCCAACAAACACAAACAACATCCGCATCCCATGAAAACGAAACTCACCCAAACCCTCCTGCTCCTTGTCACCGTCGCCTCCATCACCGGAGCCCGCGCCGATGAATCGCTCTCCGACCGTGTGAAGGACTTCTTCAAAGAGCCCCGCAACACCCATGCCCCCACCGCCGTCGCCGCCGTGCGCGGATAACCGCCGCCGCTTCCTCCCACCCTTCACCTCATTCATCCCATGAAAACATCACTGCTTCATCTCTGCCTGCTCACCGCCGCCACACTCGCCTTTCATCCGAGCGCGCATGCGGAGACCTGGGTCCACCCGCTGCCCATCTGCCCGCCACCCCTCCCGCTGACTCCCACTTTTCCGCTGCCCGTCTGCCCAGCACCTGTCCCCGTAGTGCCAAAGCCCTGCCCGCTGGCTCCTGCCGCAGCTCTCAGGGATCAGGTGGCGGTGACCGGAACAGATGACGGATGCGTCAGGCTGCCGGGAAAACCCACGCGTCCGCTGCCATTCACGGCGGCCGTCTGACAGAGCCACCCGGTGGCGCCGACTCTCCCCGGAGAGAGACCGCGTCATACCCAATGGCAGGTCCGCTTCCACGCGGGCCTGCCATTTTTACGTACATCCACCTCGAAAGACCTGCGGACCCGTCGGGCATGGACAATCCGCCGTGCCATGCTAACCATCCTGCGACACCTATTGAGGAAGCCTTCTCAGGGTGCCTGAAAAGGCAACTCTCATAACCCAACACCGAGATCACCATGGCCCTGTCGATTCTGGATGCATCGGAGAACTTCATCCGCAGTGTGGAGGAAAGATTTCAGAAGGTTGAATACAAGGACCGCAACGGCCTGCGCATCACGGGACTGCGCCCGTCTGAGCTGCTGGCCTTTCACACGCTGACCACGCAGATGGCGCAGCAGCGTGACAAGCCGGCCTACGAACTCGCGATCGAACTGGATGAGGACGCCAGAAAGCATGTCTTCATCTTCTTTGTCCTGGTGCCGCTTTTCAGTGCGGTGACCAGCAGCAGCATGGTCTATGTGGCCCCGGACGGCCCCGCCGGTGCCAGCCTGGCCTACGGGCGCTTTTTCATCACCGATCCGGTGGAGTTTGTGGATCTGCGGGACCTCACCCAGGCCGCCGACTACGGCCGGCTGCAGGGCCTGCTGAAGGGGCGTGTCGTGCTGGTGGACATGGAGAGCAACTTTGTCATGCCTGCGAAGGATGATCCCACCCGGTCCTACAGCTACTGTGAGGCGGAGATGGCCAAGATGATGCGCACTTACCACGCCATTGTCTGGAAGGGCGGCTACCACAAGGTGCTGGTCTATCAAAAGGGCACGAAGAGCCTGACCTCGTACCCACCGCAGTTTGGCAAGGCCTCGTGCTTCATCGCCACGGCGGCCTGCGCCACGCCGGACGCGTGGGAGGTGCGCGCGCTGCGTGCTTTTCGGGATGAGGTGCTGAACCGCTCAGCCTGCGGCCGGCTCTTCAGCCGCAGCTACCACCGCCTCTCCCCGCCGCTGGCTCAGTGGGTGGCGGGAACACAGAAGAGGCAGCATCTGGTGCGACGCTTCTTTGTGAATCCGCTGGCGCGGGTGGTCCGCAGGCTGCGCGCCTGAAACTGGGAGTGAGCTGTGCTATCATGATACAACGGCAGCACAGCAGTTTTTTAATAATACCAAGAAATAATAGTTCATGGTCTTTGTAGGAGTCGGCGGTCGGCTTTGATGACGTTCGGCTGGCCGCAGAGGGGCAAAATCGAATCTCCCAGCAGTCTCGAAACGGCCGGTCGTGAGACCTCTGTCTCCCTCCTCGGACTGCCGCTGAAAAAAAGTTTCACCCTCCGCGCAGAGTTGGGACGCGGATGGGTAAACCAGTAGCAGAGAGGCAAATCTGCCGATCCCAAAACAAACAATAACACAAACTCAAACACATCCGCATCCCATGAAAACGACATCCCTCAAAGCTCTGCTGTTCCTGGTCGCCCTGACCTCCCTCACCTCCGCCCGCGCCGATGAATCTCTCACCGACCGTGTGAAGGACTTTTTCAAAGACCCGCCCCACCCCCGTGGGCCCGCCGCTGTCGCCGCTGTGCGCGGTTAATCCCCTGCCTCATCCACCCTTCACCATCCACATCCCATGAAAACATCACTTCTTCATCTCTGCCTCGTGGCTGTCGCAGTCGCAGGCGCTCATGCAGACACGGTGCGCACGCTGCCCGTGTGCCCGCCGGATCTGCCGGACATGCCCCGGCCCATCCGCCCATGCATCCCGCTTCCGCCCACAGCGGACCCCTGGGACCAGGTCGTCTTCAATGACCGCGATGACGGCTGCTGCTGGTACCGCCATCACCATCATCGCCACTGCCACGGCTTTGCCGTCACAGGTAACGACGATGGCTGCGTGAAGCAGCCCGGTGGCAAGCCCGCGCGGCCTCACCCCGCAGGGGCGATCACGCTCGCGGCCTGAAGTCGCCTTCTTCTTCACCATCCCCCCTCAATTTCATCCATCATGAAAACATCCATCCATCTCGCACTCTTCGCACTTGCCACCCTGAATGTCTCGCTCTCCGCAGCGGATTCCGATGACAAGCTCGACGCCGCCAAAAAACTGGTGGAGCGCATCAGCGAAGCCCAGCCGCCCCGCGAAACCGGCGGCACGCGCACTCCGGAGCAGGCCATCAAGGAGTACAAAGAATCCGGTCCCGCCTCCAGCTACCACCTGAAGTTCAACCCGGTGCCGCCGCCTGCTCCCTGAAAGAGCCAGGCAGTGACACGCCCAACGGCAGGCCCCTTCACACGGACTTGCCGTTTGCGCTTTGCCCCGTAGCCTGCATGGCATGAGCAACGAGGGCGAAATGTTTCCGCAGACGCGCTGGTCACAGCTGGCGCGGCTCAGAGAAGGTGATGAAACCACCAAAAGCGAAGTGCTCGGCACGCTCTACCAGCTCTACCGCAAGCCGGTGATGGCTTACCTGGCGCGGCGCGGCTTTGGCCATGAGAAGGCCGAGGACCTGGTGCAGGACTTTTTTCTCCACTCCATGCAGCACGGCCTCTTTGAAAAAGCCGAGAACTCGCGCGGGCGATTCCGCGGCCTGATGCTCTCCGCGCTGCAGCATTACGCCGCCAATGCGCACCGGCATGATCAGGCGCAGCAGCGGCGTCCGGCGGGCGGGTTCATTTCCGCAGACGAGGTGCTGGCGGAGGGCGGCAGCACCGCCGTGCTGGGAGTGGACAGACACACGCCGGAGGATGCCTTCACGCAGTCCTGGGCGCGCATGCTGCTGGCGCGTGTGGTGGAGGGCCTGGAGCGCGAGTGCGCCTCCACCGGCAAGCAGGCGCACTTCAGCATCTTCAGACGCTTCATGCTTCTGCCCATCCTCGATGGCGTGGCCGCGCCTTCTCAGCGTGAGATGGCCGAGGAGCTCGGCCTCACCGAAAAAGAAGTGGCCAACCGCCTCGTCACCGCACGTCGCGCCTACCAGCGGCTGCTGCGCGATGAGATCGCCCAATATGCGACGGACAGCACCGAGGTGGATGACGAAGTGCGCGACCTCTTTGCCGCGCTGAGCCGCCCCGCATGATTTTTTCTCATGTCATCCGATGATGCCAGCCTGCGCGATCTCCTCTCCGCCCTGAGGCGTGGGCTGATCGACGCAAATGAAGCGCGCTCGTCCGTCCGTGGGCGGCTGGAGCGAGGCGGTCCGCTGGAGGCTGGTGGACTGGCGGACTTGCTGGGGCTGAGCGATGCCGGGCAGCGCGATGACGACCTGCTGCGGCAGCTCCAGAGCGAGTGCCAGTTTCTGGAAGGGGTGCCCTTTCAGCCCGGCTCCTGCATCGGCGGAAAATATGAGGTGCGCAAAATCCTGCGCGGGGGCTTTGGCCTGGTGTATCTCTGCCGCAGCCTCGCGCCGGAGATGTATCACCGTGGCGACTCGCTCGCCGCGCTGAAGTGTCCGCTGCCCCGGCACCTGACCGATCCCGAGCTGTGCGAGCTCTTTGTGGCCGAGGCGGTGAACTCCGTGGCGCTCACGCCGCATCCCAACCTCGTGCTGGCCTACGGCGTGGAAATGCACAATCGCATTCCTTTCCTGGTGATGGAGCACATCAGCGGTGGGCGGACTCTGGTGGAGGAGATCGAGAAGGGCCGCACCGACTGGCGCACCACCCTCCGGCATGGACTCGACATGGCGCGCGGTCTGGCCCATGCCGCGCAGGAGGCGCAGCTGATCCACGGCGACCTGAAGCCCCCGAATGTTTTGATCACTGGCGAGGGCATGGCAAAGGTCAGCGACTTCGGGCTTTCACTCTCGGCTGATGCTGCCGGTGCCGATGGTCTCATCGCCGGCACAGACGGCTTCATGGCCCCTGAAATGGTCGCCCGCCGCTCCGGCCGCAGCACGGCGGCGGATGTGTATGCGTATGGCATCACGCTGCTGTGCGCGGTGCTGGGCCGTTTCCCCGAGGCCCCGCGCCCGGCGGATCTCTGCAACACCGCGCACATGCCCGAGCCGCTGGCCGCGCTGCTGCGCGCGTGCCTCGCCACAGATCCCGCCGCACGACCCGCAGATTTCCAAATCATCGCCTCACGCCTGGAAGCCCTGCACACCTCTCTCCTAGGCTGCGCGCCGTCCCAGCCTGCCGCCCCCGATGCGCCGCTGCGGGCGGATGCCCTGGTGAATGCCGCGCAGACCTGGCTGAACCTCGGCCAGCCGCGCAAAGCGCAGGCAGAGATCGGGCATGCCCTGCGCCTGAACCCCGCCAACTGGAAGGCGCATCAGATCCAGTGCTGCATCCACCTGGAGCGGCGCGACTTTGACGCCGCCGCATGCAGTGCCGGTGAAGCCTGCGAACTGGCCCCGGATGAGCCTGGTCCTCCGGCCAGTCTCGCACAGGCGGCCATGGGACTAGGCCGGCACGAGGAGGCTCTGCGCTGGGCCACGGATGCCTTCAGCACCGCCGAGGGGGCAGGCCGTCTGGGGGAGCTGGATGGCATCTCCATGCTTTTCATCGAGCTCCTGCCTGCGCCGAAGGCGCTTCATGTGCTCGATGACATCCTCGCAGCGCAGCCCGGTTCCGCCATCACTTGGAACAACCGCGCCATCCTCATGCGCCGAATGCGGCTGCCTGAGGAGGCGCTGGCCAGTGCAGACCGCGCCATAGGCCTCAATGCCGCGTATGCCAAGGCCTGGACCAACCGCGCCAATGCGCTCATCGAGCTGGGCAGGTTTGCGGAGGCGCAGACATCGGCCTCCACCGCGCTGGATCTCGACCCCTGCCTGCCTGGTGCCTACTGTGCCAAAGCCACCGCCTTGGCCCAGCAGGAGCGCCTTCCCGAAGCCCGCGCCGCCATTCGCAGCGGCCTGGCCCTCCTGCCCGCCGATCCGCTCCTCATCCGCGCGGCGCAGATGTTTGGCGTGTGATCCATCTTCGGCTGGGGGAATGTTCCTTTCAATTCTCGCGCCTTTGTCGAAGGAAGCTCTGCTGCGCATCGTTCCCTCGCCATGCGCCGACCAGCATTTTTCACCGCCCTCGTTCTTGCGGCATACAGCCTCGCAGCTTCATCCTTCGCCGCTGAGCCGCCGCCCAACATCCTCTTCGCCATCGCCGACGACTGGGGCCCTCACGCCAGCGCCTACGGCACGCCCTGGGTGAAGACACCCAGCTTTGACCGCGTGGCAAAGGAAGGCCTCCTTTTCACCCAGGCCTACACACCGAATGCCAAGTGCGCCCCCTCTAGAGCCTGCATCCTTACCGGGCGCAATTCCTGGCAGCTCAAAGAGGCGGCCAATCACATCTGCTACTTCCCGCCCGAATTCAAAGGCTGGGGCGAGGCCCTCGCGGAAAAAGGCTGGAACGTGGGCTACACCACTAAGGGCTGGGGCCCCGGCGTGGCGAATGATGCCAATGGCAAGCCACGCCAGATGACCGGCAAGCCCTACAACAAACGCCGCGCCGAAGCCCCCACACCCGAGATTCTAAACTGCGACTACGCCGCCAACTTCAGCGACTTCCTCGATGCCGCGCCCGCAGGCAAGCCCTGGTGCTTCTGGTATGGCAGCGTCGAGCCGCATCGTGGCTACGAGTTCGGCAGCGGCGTGGCCAAAGGCGGCAAAAAGCTCACCGACATCGACCACGTACCCGCCTACTGGCCGGACAACGACGTCATCCGCAATGACATGCTGGACTACGCCTTCGAGGTGGAGCACTTCGACCGCCATCTCGGCCGCATGATCGCCGACCTCGAAAAGCGCGGCCTGCTGGAAAACACCCTCATCATCGTCACCGCAGACCACGGCATGCCCTTCCCGCGCAGCAAGGGAAACGCCAACGTGCAGGCCAATCACGTGCCGCTGGCCATGATGTGGAAAAAAGGCATCCTCCAGCCCGGCCGCACGCTGAGCGACTTCGTGAGCTTCGTCGATCTCGCTCCCACCCTTATCGAGGTCGCAGGCATGAAGTGGTCAGACACCGGCATGGCCGAGTCCCCCGGCCGCAGCCTCACCGATCTCTTTGCCAACAAACCCGCCCATGTGCGTGATCACGTGCTGCTCGGCAAGGAGCGCACCGACGTGGGCCGTCCGCACGACTGGGGCTACCCCATCCGCGCCATCGTCACCCAGGACAGCGTCTTCATCGAAAACTTCGAGCCCACCCGCTGGCCCGGTGGCAATCCCGAGACCGGCTACATGGACTGCGATGCCGGAGCCACCAAGACCTTCATCCTCGACGCCCATCGCAAAAACCCCGCCGATCCCTTCTGGCAGCTCTGCTTCGGCCTGCGCCCCGGCACCGAGTTCTACGATCTCAAAGCCGACCCCGATTTCGTACATAACCTCCCTGCCGATCCCCGCGCCACCGCCTTGAAAACCCAGCTCCACGCCGAGCTCTCCCAGCAGGGAGATCCCCGCATGTCCGGCCAGGGTGCCATCTTCGATGAATACAAGCACGCGCAGCCGGGTAACGTCGGCTTTTATGAAAAATTCATGAGCGGGAAGCCCGTGAAAGCCAACTGGATCAATCAGAGCGACATCGAACCGAAGCCCGTGCTGCCATGAGAATCCTGCTCTGCCTTTTCTTCTGCATCCCTGCTTTTGCCGCGTCCAAAAAACTCACCGGTACCCAGCCGCTGCCACCCATGCCTGCGGCGGCCTTCACCGTCGTCATCATTCCAGACACCCAGGCCTACACCGGCAAAGGCTGCAAGGCCACGCCTGACAGCACCGACCCTGTGACAAACAGCAACCTGGAAGCACAGGTGAAATGGATCGCTGCGCATCGTGACGATCAAAACATCGTCTTCGTCAGCCACGTCGGAGACATCGTGGACAAAAACAACGCCAGCGAATGGGCCGTGGCCAGGCAGCATATCGACACCCTGCGCGGCGTGGTTCCCTTCAGTCTCACCGTGGGAAACCACGACATGACCGCCAAGGGCGATGCACATCTGTTTCAGGAGCATTTTCCCGCCGCCAGCTTCAAGGACTACCCTTGGTATCTCGGCAGCTACACCCACGCCCGCAAAGACCAGAACGTCTCCGCCAACAACGTGAACAGCGCCCAGCTCTTCAGCGCCGGCGGCATGGACTTCATTCACCTCAGCCTCGAGTGCAATGCACCCGACGACGTGCTCGCCTGGGCCGGCGATCTCCTCGGCAAAAACGCCGCACGCCGTGCGCTCATCACCACGCACATGGACCTCGGCATTCTCGACAAGCCCAAGACCGAGGAGGGCTTCATCCACGATCCCAAAGGCCGCATGCGGTGGGTCAAAATCCACGGCGCGCGCGGAAACACCGGCGAGCAGATGTGGGACAAGCTCTTCCGCAAACATCCCAACCTTCGCCTCATCTTCTGTGGAGACCAGAGCCGCGTCACCGCGCTGAAGCTCACCACCCCTGCAGACGACGGCCACCCCGTCACCTCCATGCTTACCGACTACCTTTCCCAGCCCGCACTCCGTCTCCTGCGCTTTGTGCCCGCAGAGAACCGCATCCACGCCCTCACCTACGATGTCGTAAACAACGTCCTCGTCTCCGACACCCCTTATGTGCACGAGCTCGACCAGCATCAGTTCACGCTCGACTACCCCATGCAGCCCGCCGCGAAATAAGCGTCTTCCGTCATGAAACTCCGCGCTCTTTTCATCGCTTTTTCGTCCGTTGCTTCGCTTCGCTCACTCCTTCGGAGCAGCACGCGCTTCGCCGTGCTGGCTGTCTCGCTTGGCTCGGCTCTCGCGCTGCCTGCGGCACACGCCGCCGCGCCCAATATCCTCTTCGTCCTCTCAGACGACCACAGCTACCCGTTCATCCACTGCTACGGGCGCGAGGAGATGAAGACGCCAAATCTCGACCGCTTGGCCGCAGAGGGCATCATGTGCCGCCGCATGTTCACCGGTGCGCCGCAGTGCGTTCCCTCACGCGCTACCATCATGACCGGCCGTTCGCCAGTTGCCTGCCGCATGACGCGCTTCTCCTCGCCGCTGCCGCGCGATGAGATCACCTTTCCCGAGATCCTCAAAAAAGACGCCGGCTACTTCGTCGGCTGCTGCGGCCGCACCTATCACCTCGATGGCTCCGGTCGCAGCCCCGAGGCCTCGTCACAGGTCTTTGAGGAGCACCACCTCGTCACCTTCAAAGACCGCTTCGACTACGTGGACGCCAGCGGTCAGGACACCCTGCCCACCAAGATCAATGAGTTCTTTGATCAGAAGCCAAAGGACAAGCCCTATTTCCTCTGGGTCGGCTTCAGCGATCCCCACCACGCCTGGAACACCGGCAAAAACCCGCCCGATCCCGCCAAGCTCAAAGTCCCCGGCTTTCTCCCCGATCTTCCCGGCGTGCGCAACGACCTCTCCGCCTATGAAGGCGAGATCGAGCATTGCGACGGCGACTTCCAGCGCGTGCTCGATCTCATCAAAGAGCGTGCCGGTTTGGAAAACACCCTCATCATTTTCATGGGAGACAACGGCATGGCCTTCCCCAGCGGCAAAGGCTCCTTGCACGATCCCGGCCTGAACGTCCCCCTCCTCGCCTGGTGGCCCGGTGTCATCAAACCCGGCGGCGACTCCAGCGCGCTCATCTCAGGAGAAGACATCGCGCCCACCTGCCTCGAAGCCGCCGGTCTCCCTGTGCCAGAGCGCATGAGCGGCATCAGCTTTCTCCCGCTGCTCAAAGGCGCCAAGTTTGAAAAAGAGCGCCAGCACATTTTCGCCGAGCGCGGCCCCCACGGCAGCGCCACCTTCAATGAGGGCACCACCGCCAGCGGCGTGGACTACAGCCGCTGCGTGCGCAGCGCCCGCTACAAGCTCATCTACAACGTCACCCCAAACCTCCGCTACACCCCCGTGGACAGCGGTGGCGATCCCAGCTGGAAAGACATCACCAAGGCGCACGAGGACAAGACCCTCGCCACCGAATTTGAAGACCTCTGGTTCACCAGCCCGCGCCCCGTCTATGAGCTCTACGACCTCCAGGAAGACCCCGCCGAGCTGCACAATCTCTACGGCCAGAAAGGTCTGGAGGCAGCCACCCTCGAGCTCAAGACCGCCCTGCAAAAGAAGATGATCCTCGACTACGACTACTTGCCGCTCCCCATCGCCGGAGACGCCAAACCCAAAGGCAAAGCCAACGCCCAGCCCAAAAACAACCCCAGCCGCGCCGAGCAGTTCAAGCGCCTCGACACCGACCACGACGGCAAGCTCACCAAAGAAGAGTTCAGTGCCAGACGTAATGCAGAAGACGCAGCAAAGTGGTTCAAAGCCCGCGACGTGGACGGCAGCGGCACCATCGATCAGGCCGAATACACCGCCAGCACCGTGCCCAATCCGCCCAAAAAATAATGTCATGAAACACTTCCTCCTCTTCCTCACTCTCTGCCTCCCCCTCCACGCCGACTTCATCACCCCGCTCTTCTCCGACGATTTCTCCCGCGATGAAGCCACTCCTGGCAAGGAAGACATCGGCAATGGCTGGACCAGCAACAGCGCCTGGCGTGCGAAGGGCCATCAGCAGGTCGATCTCATCGACGGCCACATGCACGTCACTAAGCACGCCGAGGCCGACCACGGCGTCGCCATCTTCCACGCAGCCGAGTTTCAAGACGGCATCGTGCAGTTGAAATTCCGCCTCGGCGAGGGCGATGACCTCGGCGTCGATTTCGTCGATCGCGAGCTCAAAACCGTGCACGCTGGACACCTCTGCATCGCCCGCGTCACCAACAAAGCCGTCACCATCACCGACTCCAAAACCGGCGGCATGGACAATGAAATCCGCGCCCGCCGCGAGAAAGGAGACAAATCCCCCGAACTCGCTGCGCTGCTCAAATCCAAAACCAAATCCTTCAAGCTCGACCTCAAGCCCAACGAGTGGCACACCCTGAACATCAAGATCGTCGCCGATCAGATGACCGTCCGCATCGACGACATGGAAGCCGTTTCATTCAGCAGCGAAGGCATCGCGCATCCAACGAAACGCATGATCACCCTCGCCGTAAACAAGTCGGCGGACGTGGATGACGTACAGGTATCCAAGCTCAAGTGAGCATCGCACTCCCTCCATGCGCTTCGTTTTCTTCTTTGCCCTTTTCGCCACCGCTTCTCTCGCTCAACCATCGCACGAGGTCGTCCCCGGCTGGCCGCAGCTTCCGGAGGGCCACACCCTCGGCCTTTGCGCCGGTGTTGGAGTAGACGCCCAAAACCGCGTGTTCGTTTTCCATCGCAGCGGTCGCGTCTGGACCAAGCCCTTTCCCAAAGAGCCCATCGCAGCGCCCACCGTCAGCGTGTTTGAGGGGGCCACAGGCCGTCTCCTCAGCACCTGGGGCGCAAACCGCTTCATCATGCCGCACGGGCTCACGGTGGATCACGCCGGCAATCTCTGGCTCACCGATGTCGGCCTGCATCAGGTCTTCAAATGTTCACCTTCAGGCGAGGTGCTGCTCACGCTGGGAGAGGCAGGCGTGCCCGGCGACGACACTTCCCATTTCAATCTGCCCACCGATGTGGCCGTGCTGCCAGACGGCTCCTTCTATGTCAGCGACGGCTACCAAAACACACGCGTGCTGAAGTTCACCGCCACAGGCCGCTTCGAGTTTCAGTGGGGCACCAAAGGAAAGGGGCCGGGCCAATTCCACCTCCCGCATGGCATTACCCTGGATCCCCAGGGTCGCATCATCGTCTGCGACCGCGAAAACGAGCGCCTTCAGGTCTTCGACGCCAAAGGCACCTTTCTGCACGAATGGAAAGGCCCGCAGATCGGCAAACCGTATGGCATTGCCACCGGTCCCGACGGCCACCTCTTCATCATCGATGGCGGCTCTCCTTCCCTGAAGCAGGAGCTCCGCGGCAAGGCGGTGGAACTCGATTCTGCCGGGCAGGTGCTCGACACCTTCGGCAGCTACGGCAAAGCCCCCGGTCAGTTCCAGCTCGGCCATGACCTCTCCGTCGGCCCGGACGGTGCCGTTTATGTGGCGGAGGGAACCGGTGCCCGCGTGCAGAAGTTCACACGCAAAAAAGCAGCCGAGTGAGTTCGCGCCCTCTGTGTGGCAGGCATCTCCCTCCTCTGGTCCGTTGTTCAAACCAGCGGCTTTGCTGCGAAAGCAAACCGGTCCGCGTCGTATTCTCCGGCATCATGACCAGCCGCCGCCATTTCCTCGCCACCACTACCTCTGCACTCGCCTTTCCCTTCATTGCCCGCGCGGCCTCGCCTGCGGCGAAGATTCTTGAGACGAAGGTCATCTCCCAACAGCCCGAGTTTTACCATGGCTGGTCCACCGTCGTGCGGCGGCAAAATGGCGAGCTCTGGCTCTCCTGGTCGGGCGGTCGTGAGTCCCATGTCTGCCCCTTTGGCCAGGTGCATGCCATGACCTCCAAAGACAACGGCGCCACCTGGACCTGGCCGCGCGTGCTGCTGGACACCGCCACCGACGACCGCGACTCCGGCGTGCTCGAAACCGCCAAGGGTTCCCTCATCGTCACCACCTTCACCTCGCTGGCCTATGAGGACTCGTTTAAAAAAGCCGCTGCCATGGCGGAGCTCACAGACAAGGGCTGGGTCTCCAAGGCCATGCCCGCAGAGCGCTACGCCAGGTGGAAAGCCGCGCACGTGCGTCTGGGCGATGAAGAGCGCAAGGCCGAGCTGGGAGAGTGGGCCATCCGCTCCACCGACGGCGGCAAATCTTGGTCCACCCGCATCCCCACCATCGTCAACAGCCCGCACGGCCCCATCCAGCTCAAGGACGGCCGCCTGCTCTACGCGGGCAAGCAGCTTTGGACGCAGGACAAGAAGATCGGTGTGGCCGAGTCCAAAGACGACGGCCAGACCTGGCAATGGCTCGCCGAAATTCCCACACGCAAAGGCGACACTGCCTCCAATTCCTATCACGAACTCCACGCCGTCGAGGCCGCTGATGGCACCCTCATCGCTCAGATCCGCAATCACAACACGGCAAACAAAGGCGAGACCCTGCAGACAGAATCCAAGGACGGCGGCAAGACCTGGAGCGAGCCGCACAGCATCGGCGTCTGGGGCCTGCCCTCCCACCTGCTGCGCCTGCGCGATGGCCGCCTGCTCATGACCTACGGCCACCGCCGCAAGCCCTTCGGCAATCAGGCACGCCTCAGCACCGACAACGGCCAGACCTGGAGCGAGGCGATGATCATTTCTGGCGACGGCATCGGCGGCGACCTCGGCTACCCCAGCACGGTCGAGCTGGCAGACGGCACCCTCCTCACCGTCTGGTATGAAACGATGAAGGAGCCCAGGCTCGCAGTCCTCCGCCAGGCCACCTGGCGTATCGAGTGAGGAGTGTGCTGTCACAAGAACGAAGCAGCTTACGGAGCGCGGAATTTATTCCGCAGCAGGTCACCGGCACGCGGCGGGTGTTGCTGCACATTGAACATGCGCAAACACACTGATCCTCGGCGCGGCCGAGCAGGCTGCAAAACTCGGAGCAGACTTTTGCTGCGGACTGAAGTCCGCGCTTCCAGGAAATCACAGAAGCTCGAAAGACTAGCACTCTGCTTCCGCTTCTTATGCTCACCATGTTCCTGCGCCACCTTCTGCTCTCCACGCTGCTCACTTCCACCGCCCTGGCGGAATCCAGCTGGCCGCAGTTTCGCGGCGAAGGCGGGCTCGGCATCGGCACAGGGAAACCGCCCGTGGAGTTCAATGCGCAAAAGAATGTGAAGTGGCAGGTCGAGGTGCCTTTTGGCCATTCATCTCCCTGCATCTGGCAGGACAAGATTGCGCTCACCGGTCTCGATGCCGGCAAGCTGGTCACGCTTTGCCTCAGCCGCACAGACGGGCACGAGCTGTGGCGCGCAGCGGCTCCAGCGGAGAAGGTGGAAGCAGCGCACCGCATCGGCAGCCCGGCTACGCCGACGTGCTGCACGGACGGCATGCATCTCATCACCTACTTCGGTTCCTACGGCGTGCTGGCCTATGACTGGAATGGCAGGGTGCTGTGGCAGAAGCCCCTGCCACCGCCGATTGTGGAGTTTGGCACGAGCGCCTCGCCCATCATCGCGGATGGCAAGGTCATCATCGTCGCGGATCAGGACGTCGGCAGCTACATGATCGCGCTGGATGTGAAGACGGGAGCAGAGGTGTGGCGCGTGGATCGCAGCGAGTTTCGCCGCAGCTTTTCCACGCCGTTTGTGTGGCGGCATGATGGCATCGAGGAGCTGGTGGTGAGCGGCTCTCTCTGGACTCGCAGCTACGATCTCAAGGATGGCAAACAGCGCTGGTCATCCGGCGGCATGGCGCGTGTGTCCAACACCAGCCCCACCGCGCTGGGAGATGTCCTGCTCGTCTGCGGCTGGAACATGGGCGGAGATCCCGACGACCGTGTGGAGATGGAGGCCTTCGATTCCTTCATGACTGCCAATGACGCGGACAAAAACGGCACGCTCAGCGAAATGGAATTTCCCGCAGGCCCGTTGCGCGACCGCTTCACCATCATCGACGCCGACAAGGACGGCAAGGTCACGCAGTCGGAGTATGACGCCATGCGCGCCATCTTTGCCCAGGCGGCCAATCAACTCTTTGCCATCAAGGCCGGCGGCAGCGGCGACATCACCGACACTCACGTGATCTGGCGGCAGACGAAGCACCTGCCGTATGTGTTTTCTCCGGTCATCGCCAATGGCCGCGTCTTCACCGTCAAGGGCGGCGGCCTCGCCTCAGCCTACGATGCCAAAAGCGGCAGCCCGCTTTTCCAAGGCGAGCGCCTCGATGCCTCCGGCGAATACTACGCCTCTGCCGTGACCGCCGACGGCCACGTGTATGTAACCTCCCAGCGCGGCGTCATCTCCGTGCTGGATGCCGCAAGCGACACGCTGAAGGTGCTGGCCAGAAATGACATGAAGGCCCCGGTCTTTGCCTCGCCCGCCATCGTGGATGGAGTGATCTACGTGCGCACCAACAAGCAGCTCAGCGCGTTTGGTCACTGACCGATGCGCTCGTTGCGCAGCAGCAGCCAGAACACGGCGGCAACGATGTAGAGCGCGCCAAAGCCGCCCAGCACCGCATCCCAGCCACCGGCGTGCACCAGCAGCCAGGGCACCACGACCGGAAAGGCCGCCGCGCCCAGATTGCCACACATGTTGGTTGCCGCGCTGACGGTGGCCACATGCGGGCCACCGAGATTCATCACCGTGGCACCGAGGCAGGGATTGGCCGTGGCAGCGCAGAACATGCCCGCGCTGATCACCAGCACGGCCATCACAGGATTGGCAACAAGCCACGCGCAGAAAATCAAACCGGCGCAGAGCAGCAGCGCCGTGGCGGTCAGGCCCTGCCGCGCGAGGCGCTGGCTGCCCGTCTTGCGCAGCAGCACGTCTGACAGCACGCCTCCGGCCATGCAGCCCGTCACATCGGCCAGCAGCGGCAGCGTGGTCAGCCAGCCGGAGCCCAGGATCGTCACCCCGCGTGCCTCCTGCAGATAAGTGGCAAACCAGCTGGCAAAAAAGATGTACCCCGCCGCCCGGCAAAACTGCTGCAGGCACAGGCACCACAGCGCCGGACTCCGCAGCAGCAGACCCCATGGCACGCGCGGAGCTTCAATCGCAGCCCCCGGCGGCGCGTCCTGCTCGATCTGCGCGCGCTCCGCTGCATTCACTCCTGGATGTTCGGACGGCCGGTTACGGTACCAGACCGCAAACCACGCCGCCCACAGCACACCGGGCACGGCATACCACACGAACATCCAGCGCCAGCCGATGCTCACGACCAGCCACGCTGTCAGCGGTGCCGCGATGATGCTGCCCACGGACATGAAGCCGCTGAACGCACCGGAGGCCGAGGCCTGCGCCGTGCGTGGAAACCACCGCGCCATCACCGTGGTGCCCACCGGCACCAGCCCCGCCTGCGCCATGCCCATGAAGGCACGCGCGCCTGTCATCACCGCCAGATTTCCCCACGCCAGGAAGGCGGTGGCCACGGACCATAGCACACCATACAAAGACAGCGACCAGCGTGCTCCCAGCCGCTGCGCCAGCATGGCCGCAGGGATCTGGCACAGCGCATACGGCCAGAAGAACGAGCTCATGAGCATGCCCGACTGCTCCTTGGTGATGCCCAGCTCCGCACGGATCGTGCTCTCCGCCGGCGCCACCCCATTGCGCGTGAAATACGCCAGCGCTGCCGCCGCACAGATGCCTGCGAGCACGATGAAGCGGGTGCGGGTGGGTTTCATGGCCGGTAGATTACCAGTCCGTCACAGCTCCATCAGGGCTGAACTCTCGCAGCACGATCTCCTGCTGGAAGGGATGCTTCTTCACCTCCGCTTCATTGATCGTGATGCCGAGGCCGGGCTTCGTATTCGGGCGGACGATGCGGCCCTGCTTCTCGATGGTGAAACCTTCCTCCACCACGTCCTGCCGCCAGGGCACATCGTTGTGGACGGTTTCGCAGATGATGTAGCTGGGCTGTGAAAAGCCGAACTCCAGCGATGCGGCGGTGCTCACAGGCCCCTGTGGGTTGTGCGGCGCCAGGGAGATGCGGTGCGCCTCCGCCAGCGCGGCGATGCGCTTGGCCGCGCTCAGCCCGCCGCAGTGGGTGATGTCCAGCTGGCAGATCTCCACCGCGCGTTTTTCAAACATGTCCTTGAAGGCCTCCAGGTTTGTCACGCGCTCGCCGCTGGCCACGGGTGTGGTGAGTGCGGCATTGATGCGGGCCAGCCCGTCCACGCATTCCGGCCAGCAGGGCTCCTCAAAAAAGTAGAGACCGAAGTCATCCAGGGCCTTGCCAAACTTCAGCCCCATCGCGGGAGAGGGCCGCGCATGGCAGTCCACCATGATGTCGATGTCCGGCCCCACGGCCTCCCGCATGGCGGCCACGGCTGCGGCTGCGGCGCGCACGGGCTTCTGGCCCTCGATGGGCATCGTGCTGGGCACCGCCATGCTTTTGAAGGCGGTGTAGCCATCCGCCACGGCGGCCTGCGCCAGCTCGGCAAAACGTTTGGCGTTGTCCGCCGGGGTTTGGTAAAAGTCCTCCATCTTGCCGCCGCCGAGATGGCAGTAGGTGCGCACAAAATCACGCACCGGACCGCCGAAGACCTTGGAGAGCGGCATGTTCGCCACCTTGCCGACGATGTCCCACAGCGCGAGATCAATGCCTGCGATGGCCGTGGCCCGCACGATGCCGTGCCCATGCCAGAAGTGCTGCCGGTACATCACCTGCCACAGATACTCCACCCGCGTCGGGTCTTCGCCGATGAGGAGATGCGACATGTCCTCGATCGCGCCGACGATGCTGCGCGTGTGCCACTCCAGCGTCGCCTCTCCCCAGCCGATGAGACCGGGCTGGTCCGTGACGACTTTCACGAAGACCCAGTTTCGCATTCGGGCATGGCAGACGAGTGTTTCGATGGCGGTGATTTTCATGAGGCGATGTGGTTGGAAATGGATTCGATGAGTTGCTCCAGGCTGCCCGGCGCGACAACGGCGATGCTCTCCTGGTAGATCCCCGTGTCGTAAAGCTCACGAGGCGGCAGGTAGGAGGCGCCCCAGTCCGCAGCGATGGTGGCCACGATGACGATCTTCTCTGGAAAGCGGCGGCGCAGCTCGGTTTGCAGCACGCTGTAGCTCTCTCCCTGCACACCCACCCACACCGCATCGCCCATGTGCCAAACGACGACTTGCAGCGGAAAGCGATCTCCCGGCGGCAGCTGGTGGAGCTTGTGCAGCAGGCGCGTTTTGCGCTCGCTCATCGCACGGCAGTCGGCGGCTTGGGCTTCATCGCCCGCAGCACGCGCGGTGGCCTCGGCAGCCTGGAAATGATCCAGCTCCGCCTGCACCTGCGCCACCGTCGGCTGGCCGGGGCGGTAGCGCAGCGGCTCATGCCAGCGCTGCAGCTTCCAACCCGCCTTGGTTTCCAGATCGATCTTCTCGTGCTTCCACGCACCCAGCGTCGCACCGGACACGACAGCGCCTTGATAAACAAAGACCGTGCCCGCCGCTGGCAGCGCCGTGAGGGCCGAGAGCGCGGCATAACCCAGCTCGCGCCCATTGCGATCCGCCACAGCGGTGTCACCGACGAAGCCCTCGCGCGGACCCAGTTCGCCGCTGGCGCCTTGCAAAAAGAGGCAGGGCGCGCCGGTGTCGCGTTCAACGAGCTCGCGCATCGCACCGATGTAGTCGGGACTGATCAGCGTGTTTTCCCATGCCAGTGTGGTGGGGTGGCAGGCATAGTTTACGATGCAGGCCAGCGTCTTCCCGTCATCCGCCGTCACACGTGCCAGGACCACGCTGTCATCCGCAGGCACACCGGGATTGTGACCGCAGATGTATTGCATGCCGTCCCAAAAATCGCGCTGAGTGGCCAGACTGCAGCGGCCACGGCCATAGACGATGCCCGCAGGCACCAGCGAGGCCATGCATTGCTTCACCAGCCGCCCTGCCCGCTCCCCCAGTGCGTGCAGGTAGGGCGGAATCAGATCGCCACCCGGCAGCGTGGCACGGTCCAGTCCCATCAGCCCCGCGCCGTGGGTGTGGGAAAAGACCACAAGCACCTCCTCCTTTGCCACACCACCGATCTCCGCCGCTTGTGCCACGAGCTGCGCATGCTCCGTGGCCCCCATCACGCAATGATCCAGCGCTAGAATGATTTGCCGCCCCGTTCCCTCCATCGGCGCAAACACCGCCACCGTGGCGCGCAGCGGTCGGTGCACCCCGGTGGCGCGCTCGTGCTTCGCCGCGCCCCACATGCGGTGGTAGATGTCCGCCGGTGGCGTGATGTCGCACCAGGAGAGTGCAAATCGGCACCGGCTTTGCGGTGCGGGATCTTCGGTGCGGGAGAGTTCAGGCATCACACATCAAAGGCATGGCGGACCTCCAACTTTCATCATGTCATGAATCTCCTTCCCCAATCCATGCACATTACGCCCCCCCGGGGCCGCTGGTGCGGTTTTCAGACCACGAGGTTGCCGCGAAAGCCCATGGGCCTGGCACGTAATTTACCCCATGATGATTTATCGCCGCCGCTTTCCTGTCACCGCACTCGCTTTCGGTCTCGCCGCATTCTCATCCCTCGGTGCCGCAGACAGCGTTCTCGACATCGGCTCGCGCCGTGAGTTGTTTGTCGATGATTTCCTCATCGGCCAGCTCACCGGCAAGGCCGAGCAACGGCTGCACCATCCTCAGATCCAGGAGATCGCGCTGACGCATGATGCGCCATGGGAGGGCAGCGGCAGCGGTTACCACAGCGTCTTCAAAGACGGGGACAAATACCGCATGTACTACAAGAGCTGGCAGCTCACCGTCACAGCCCCTGGCAAGGTAAACACCGGCGAGCACCCGCTCTTCACCTGCTACGCGGAGAGCGACGACGGCATCCACTGGCGCAAGCCCGAGCTGGGCCTGCATGAGTTCAAAGGTTCCAAGGCCAACAACATCGTCATTCCCCACGGCATGATGGGAAAGGTGAACCCCGATGGCGGACACCCCGCAGTTTTCAAAGATGAAAATCCCGCCGCACCCGCAGATGCGAAATACAAGGCCATCGTGCGCTCCAATTCACCCAAGGGCCTGCTCGCGCTGAAATCGCCCGATGGCCTCCGCTGGTCCCCCATGGCCGATGCACCCGTCATCACCGATGGAGCGTTTGATTCGCAGAACCTCGCGTTTTGGGATGCGCAGAGCGGCGTGTATCGCGCCTACTGGCGCTACTTCACCGCCGGCACCACCGATGAAAAAAACTGGAAGCCCTCAGGCGACCGCGCCATCCGCACCGCCACGTCCAAAGACTTCCTCCACTGGGAAAACCAGCACGACCTCACCTATGTGGACTCCCCGTCCGAGCAGCTCTACACCAATCAGGTCAAGCCCTACCACCGTGCACCGCATCTGCTGCTGGGCTTTCCCACGCGCTACACCGAGCGCGGCTGGTCAGACAGCATGCGCGCACTGCCCGAGCGCGAGCACCGTGAGTGGCGCTCCAAGGCCAGCGACCGCTACGGCATGGCCATCACCGAAGGCCTCTTCATGGCCAGCCGCGACGGCTTGAAGTTCAAGCGCTGGAATGAAGCCTTCCTGCCGCCCGGCATCGAGCGCCCCGGCACCTGGAACTACGGCCACCAGTACATCGCCTGGCATCCGGTGGAAACCAAGTCCGCTCTGGAAGGCGCACCCAATGAGCTCAGCCTCTACGCCACCGAGAGCTACTGGACCGGCAAGAGCAGCGCCCTGCGCCGCTACACGCTGCGGCTCGACGGCTTTGTCTCCATCCACGCCCCCAGGAGCGGCGGCGAGCTCATCACCAAGCCGCTCACCTTCACCGGCAAAGCACTCACCCTGAACTTCGCCAGCTCCGCCGCTGGTGGCATCCAGGTGGAGATCCAAGATGCAGACGGCAAGCCGCTCCCCGGCTTCACCCTTGCCGACTCCCAGCCTGTCTTCGGCGATTCCCTTGACCGCACCGTCACCTGGAAAACCGGCCCCGATGTAAGCGCCCTCTCCGGCAAACCCGTGCGCCTGCGCTTTGTCCTGAACGATGTGGATTTGTACTCGCTGAAGTTTGAGTAAAGTAGCCCTGTTCCTGTGGAACAGGGGTGCGTGCCGCAACGCCCATAAGCACGGAGCCAAAGTGAATTGGCTTTGGAACTTCTAAATCCACATGCAACTCCCGCTACCCTGTGGCATGAGTAGCTCCGATATTATTTTATGAGCTACATAATGGTGGATGTGGAGTCGGACGGTCCGATTCCGGGAGATTACTCGATGATCTGTTTTGGTGCGGTGGTGGTGGAGCCGGGGCTGAGCCGCACTTTTTACGGGCGGCTGCGCCCGATCTCGGAGCGCTTCATGCCGGAGGCGCTGGCCGTCAGCGGCTTCACGCGGGAGCAGACGCTGCAGTTTCCTGAACCTGTCGAGGTCATGCAAAACTTCGCCGAATGGCTGAGCGGTATTTCCAAAGACCGTCTCATGTTCGTGTCAGACAACAACGGATTCGACTGGCAGTTCATCAACTGGTACTTCCACCACTTTACCGGGGCCAATCCCTTCGGCTTCTCCTCCACCAATCTCGGCAGCTTGTACAAAGGAATGGTGAAAGACACCTTCCAGACCTTCAAGCACCTGCGCCGGACCAAGCACACGCATCATCCCGTGGATGATGCCATCGGCAACGCCGAGGCGCTGCTGACGATGAAGGATGAGCTGGGGCTGAAGATCAGGTTGTGATCACTCGGCGGCAGGTGTGGGCAGTTTGTCAAAGCCGATGAAGAGACGTGCGGAAGCGTTTCTGCCAAGCTCAGCCATGGCCTCCAGCTCTTTCAGCCGAAGCATGGCGGGATTTTGTTGGTAGAATTTTGCCAGAGCTTCACGAGCAGCCATGGCGGCGCTTTCGCCTTCAGCGGTGATGCGTTCTGCTTCCGCAGCCGCTTCCGCACGAGCACGGCTGGCCTTGGCGTCTGCCTCTGCACGCAGCGTCTGAACCTCGGCTTCGTTGGCAGCCTCCAATTTTCGTTTCTCCAATTCGGTGCGTGTCTCCACCAGTCTGGCCTCGCTCAGGCGCTCTGCGGCCAGCACCTTGTTCATGATCTCCTGGAGATTCCCAGGAAACACCAGATCCTTCACGTCCGCACGGAGAATAGCCACACCGTAGCTGCTCGCGGCCTCTTTGACATCTCGCATGATGTCTTCACTCAGGCGGTTCCGATTCGTGAGGATTTCCTCCAGCGACATGGATGCCAGCGAGCGCCGCGCGGCCAGCTGCACATCGCTGTAAAGCCGCTCCTCGTAGTTCACCACCTGGTGAATCGCCGCCTTGGGGTCGGAGACCTTGAACTGAACGATGATGCTCACACGAATGGCCACCTTGTCGGAGGTCAGAATCTCCTGGCCTTTGATGGTGAGCTCACGCTCGCGCACATCCACCACCACCACAGACTCGACAGGCCGCCGAGGCATGAATAGCAGCGCAGGGCGAGGGCCTTTGATCTCGTAGCGTCCGGCTTCCAGAATTTTCTTTAACACACCGTCCTGATAAAACAGGCCGCGGTGCGTGTCTTTGATGATGAGCTCTCCTGTCATGATCGAATGAAATGGACCTCGGAACCAAGCCGATATGGTGGAACAGGCGGCCCAGATTGGGTGGAGGACCTGGCGTGTTCAATGAATGCCATGTCCACCTGTTTGGAGCCTGCCTCCTAACTTGGTCGAGGCATGTGCATGATAGCCGCCCATGCGTAAGAGCGCAAGAGCTGCATGAGCAAACTTAGTAATGCCCCACTTGTGAAGAGCTTAGGTCTGACATAAGATGAGCCTGTGTCACCACAGGCTCATCCACACATCACCTTGTCAATGGCTGACGCTTTTACACCTTCGCCAGCACCGCATTGAACGTCGCGCTCGGACGCAGCGCGGCATCCGCCTTCGCGGTGTCCGGCTTGTAGTAGCCGCCCACATCAGCGGGCTGGCCCTGCACGGCGAGGAGTTCGGCGACGATCTTGGCCTCGTTGGCCGTCAGCTCTTCGGCGACGGGCTTGAACTTGGCCTGCAGCTCCGCATCAGCCGTCTGGGCAGCCAGTGCCTGGGCCCAGTAGAGGGCCAGGTAGAAGTGGCTGCCGCGGTTGTCGATGGTGCCCAGTTTGCGGCCGGGGCTGCGGTCGTTTTCCAGGAACTTGCCCGTGGCGGCGTCGAGCGTGTCGGCCAGCACCTTGGCCTTCGGCAGGCTGAAGTTTTCGGCGATGTGCTCAAAGCTCGGTGCCAGTGCGAAGAACTCGCCCAGGCTGTCCCAGCGCAGGTAGTTTTCTTCGAGGAACTGCTGCACGTGCTTCGGCGCGGAGCCGCCGGCGCCGGTCTCAAACAGGCCCCCGCCGTTCATGAGCGGGACGATGGAAAGCATCTTGGCGGAGGTGCCCACTTCCAGGATGGGGAAGAGATCGGTGTTGTAGTCGCGCAGCACGTTGCCGGTCACGGAGATGGTGTCCTCTCCTTTGACGATACGCTCCAGCGAGAAGGTGCAGGCCTCGGCAGGCGGAAGGATGCGGAGGTCCAGACCAGTGGTGTCGTGGTCCTTGAGATACTTCTCCACCTTGGCGATGATCTGGGCGTCGTGAGCACGGTTCTTGTCCAGCCAGAAGACGGCGGGGGTCTTGGAGGCGCGGGCGCGGTTCACGGCCAGCTTCACCCAGTCCTGGATGGGTGCGTCCTTGGTCTGGCAGGCGCGCCAGATGTCTCCGGCCTCCACGGCGTGCTCCAGCAGCACGGTGCCGGCGCTGTCGGTCACGCGCACGGTGCCGTCGGCGGGGATCTCAAAGGTCTTGTTGTGGCTGCCGTACTCTTCGGCGGCTTGGGCCATGAGGCCCACGTTTGGCACGCTGCCCATGGTCTTGGGGTCCAGAGCGCCGTTCTTCTTGCAGAAGTCGATCACGGCCTGGTACACGCCGGCGTAGCTGCTGTCAGGAATGACAGCCAGCGTGTCCTGCTCCTTGCCGGCGGCGTTCCACATCTTGCCACCACCGCGGATCATGGCGGGCATGGAGGCATCCACGATGACATCGCTCGGTACGTGCAGGTTGGTGATGCCTTTGTCGCTGTTCACCATGGCCAGTGCGGGGCGGCTGGCGTAGGCGGCCTGGATGTCGGCCTCGATCTCGGCCTTCTTTTCCGCAGGCAGCTTGGAGAGCTTGGCCACGAGGTCGCCGAAGCCGTTGTTGAGCTCCACGCCGATCTCCGTCAGCGCGGCGCCGTGCTTGGCCAGCACGTCCTTGAAGAACACACGCACGGCGTGGCCGAAGATGATGGGGTCGCTGACCTTCATCATGGTGGCCTTCATGTGCAGGGAGAAGAGCACGCCCTCGGCCTTGGCTTTTTCCAGCTGGGTCTCGATGAAGGCCACGAGCGCCTTCTTGCTCATGCGGGTGGCGTCGAGGATCTCGCCGGCCTTCAGCGGGGTCTTGTCCTTCAGCACTTTGGTGCTGCCGTCTTTGCCGATGAACTCGATCTTCACATCCGTGGCGGCTGGCACGCAGACGGATTTCTCATTGGAGAAGAAGTCGTCCTTGCCCATGGTTCCCACGCTGGTCTTGGAGTCGGCGCTCCACTTGCCCATGGAGTGGGGGTGGGCCTTGGCGTAGTCCTTCACGGCCTTCGGCGCGCGACGGTCGGAGTTGCCCTCGCGCAGCACAGGGTTCACGGCACTGCCCATGACCTTGGCGTAGCGGGTCTTGATGTCCTTCTCGGCGTCCGTCTGCGGGTTTTCGGGCAGGTTTGGCACGGCGTAGCCCTTGCTCTGCAGTTCGGCGATCGCGGCCTTCAGCTGCGGCACGGAGGCGGAGATGTTTGGCAGCTTGATGATGTTCGTGGTGGGCTCCAGGCAGAGCTTGCCGAGGTAGGCGAGGTCATCAGACTGCTTCTGCGCATCGGTCAGGAAATCGGGGAAGTTCGCCAGGATGCGGCCCGCCAGGGAGATGTCGCGCGTTTCCACTTCGATCCCGGCCGGTTTGGTGAAGGCCTGCACGATAGGCAGGAAGGAAAAAGTGGCCAGCAGGGGAGCTTCGTCGGTCAGGGTGTAGATGATCTTGGCGGACATGATTTGGAGGGGGGAGAATGAAGAGCGGAAGAGCTAAACGCGACCACGCAGCTGCGCAATGCCCAAGGTGCCGCAGCTTCTGCGCCGCACTGGGCGCGGCTTGGGGGCTCTCCAATTTTTGAGAACATGCCGGGATGCAAAATGTGAACGTGAGTTCAAATTCCTGAACTCCACCTGCTCATCAGCTTGAGCGTTCGTTTCGCCGTGAATTCCTGCATCAGTGGCCGCAGTTGATCGGTACCGCCAACTGCCAAGGCCAGGATGGCGATGGCTCTGATGACTGCCGGCAGATGGGTGAGGACAATCCGGACGAGTTCGTTGGTCTCCTTGGGAGTTCGCTTCGGAGTTCGTGGGTGCTTTTTGGATTTCATGCACCCGTACCAATATGCTTTGCTCTCAGAGTGCAAACAATCGAAGAGCCTCAAAAAGCCCCCTTTTTTGAAGCTTTTCGAGGAGGGGGCTTGGAACTTGCGTTCAAAACGTTCCTTATTGAGTGTGTTGATTTAATGCATTGATAAACAATGGATTGAGTGCCAATGCTGCGCGTCACACCATGGGGCTATCCGCCCCGCACAGCATCGCGGATGGCGGGCACCAGCAGCTCCGCCACGAGCTGGTGGCCCAGGTCATTCGGGTGCATGCCGTCCAGCAGCATGCCGTCGAGGGTGGTCTGGTGCTTCGCGGCAAAGGCCGGGTAGGCGGCATGCACATCCAGCAGCGGCAGCTTCAGCTCGGCGGCCAGCTGGCGCACGGCCTCGTTGTAGCGGACCAGCGTGGCGGACTCAAAGCCGTCTTCGGCAGCGGGATCGTAGGGCGCGTGCCCATAGAGCTCGCGCAGCTTGGAGGTCCAGCGCAGCGGGTTGGCCGTCATGAGGATGACCTTGGCCCCCTGTTTCTGCGCAGCCTGGATCATCGTGCGGTAGTTGCGGATGAAGGCATCCAAAGGCACGCGCGGGGTGGTGGCGGGCGGCTTTTTCCACACGTCCACCGCCGAGTCATTGATGCCAAACTGCATCACCACCACGCGCGGCTGGTGTTTCAGCACGTCCGCCTGCAGGCGCTTCAGCGCGTCCTGCGTGGTGTTGCCACTGATCCCCGCATTGTACACCCCCATGGAGGAGCCGATGCTCTGCAGCCCCTGCTCCACCCGAGTGGCATACACCTTGAGGCTGCCGCGCGGGGCCGTGGTGGAGTCTCCAAACATCACGATGCCGCCCGGCTTTGGCACCGGCTTGGGCGGCGGCACAAACACCGGAATCTCCCCTGCCCCGAGATCCGCGGCATTCACCTTCATCCGCAGCCCGCCCTGCATCGTGGTGATCCACAGCTCGCCGGGTTTGCGCTCGTAGAGGTAAGGATACGACACACGGCCGCCGGGCACGTAGTTCGCCGCCACGATCACCGGCTTGGACCACGTGGCTGCCTCATCGTCTGAAAACGCCAGCGCTAGCTCCACGCGGCTGGTGCCATTCTTCGGGTCATGGCGCGGCGGCGCGTTCCACAGCAGCGCGATGCGCTCGTCGCTCAGCCGCGCCATCTGCGGGCAGCAGGTGACGGAGGCGATTTGCGTCTGCTTCAGCCCCTGCCACTTCAGGCCATCGCGCGAGATCGCCTCCCACAGAAAGCCCGATTCCGTGCGCAGCAGCAGGTAGAGAGATCCGTCCTTGCGCTCGATCACACTGCCTTCGAGAGAGCCGGCGTGATCGTGCGTTCCCACGCCGTAATCGAGCATATCACCGCGCTGCCAGCTTTTGCCGAGGTCATCCGAAACCCACATCACCGTGGCATGCCGCCATTGCGGGATGATCTCCTGCCCCACCAGCACGATGCGCCCCGACTTCATCTGGATCATGGAGTGAATGCAGCCGCACCACGGTGTGCTGAGCCGCACGGGCGTCTCCCAGGTTTTGCCATCATCGGTGCTGCGGCAGGAGTAGGTGGGCAGCACAAAGGCCTTCCAATCTATCCCCGGCTCACCCCAGCCCCAGCGTTTGGGCGCCTGGCGCTCCGCACCGTTCATCCAGGCGGAAATGACGATGCCCTCACGTGTGCGCAGCAGCGCGCGCTCGTTGCTGACATTGAACTTGGCTCCTTCTGCAAACAGCGGCGTGCTGCTCCACGTGCGGCCTTCATCCGTGCTGCGCAGAGCGTTCTTCGCATCGATGCACAGCACGCCACCGTCTGCCGTGGTGACAAAGGGCCCCTGATGGGTGAAAGGCAGCGCAGCGGCCTTCGGGTGCAGCGTGGGTGAGTCAGCAGCAAACGCGTGGATGCTGAGCAGCGGCAGCAGGAGAAGAGAAAGTCTCATGGTGGCTCTCATGTACGCATGGAATCACTCCCTTGTACTCATGGCGTTCTGGTTCTATGCGCAGACCAGCCGCCTGGAAGTAGCACGGGCAATCCTGCCCGTGAAGAGCGCGTTCTTCGCGGGCAGGATTGCCCCCCACTGCCTTCGCTCACCCGATCACATTCTCCCCGCGGTTCTCCCTCTGCTGGATCGTCACCGGCCAGCCGGGAAACTGGTTGCCGGGCTTGCCATCCGTCGCGTCGATGAGGAAGCGGAAGGACTCAATGAAGTAGGTCTTCTTCTCCGTGTCGAAGGTGATGAAGCCAAATCCGCTGCCCTTCTCGTGCGCCTTCTCGTAGCGGTTCGCGGCCTTGCCCACCTCGGGATTGCCCACGGCGTACACATAGGCCTTGTTGCCCAGGCCTTCAATGAACTCACCCGTGTCCGGCAGGCCATGTTTGGGGCGGTTTTCATGCGGCATCTTGAGCTCATCCGGCCGCCACCAGCGCGGATAGCCGGCGGAGATGGCAGGCGTGCAGAAGGACCAGTTGCTGTCGCGCTGCTTCTCCACGCCGTATTGCGTCAGCGTGGTGAGATGCTGGTCGCCATTGATGTGCAGTGCCATGGAGGGGCGCATGATTTCCACTGCCCGGTTGCGCGGCGTCTGCGGCCAGCCGCCGGAGTCGAGATCGGCCTTCAGGTATCCATCGGGCCCGCCATGATGCGTCGCCACATTCGCAAACACCGTCTGGCTCAGCACCGCCTTCAGTGCATGCCCGCGCCAGTCCTGGGCCCACTTTTTGAGAAACTCCTCCTGACGCTCTCCGAGGAGCACGAGACCCGGTTTGTCGAGTTTCAAAGTGTCAAAGCCGGGGTCTGGAACATGATCAGCGCGGCCAGCGCCAGTCTCCACATGCTCGGGGCCGCTCTTCCATTGGCGGTCGGCGATGATGGCAAAGCCCACCCCGCCATACACCATGTCGCCGTAGTACACGCTGATGTCCTGCTGCACCGGCTTGGGATCGTAGGCATCGGGATGATGCGCCACATTCGTCTTGTGCACCGCATTGACCATCCGCGCCGGTTCGATGTAGCCGCCTTTTGAAGAGGCGCCTGTGTCGCCCACGTCCATTTTTTTGCCACCCTCGCCCCAGATGTTGCCCTGGAAGACATCGTGGTCATCCGGCAGGCAAAGCGTCGGCGCATTGCGCATCACCTCGCGGAAGGCCCAGCCGTGCTGGTAGAATTTGCGCAGGTAGTTCAGGATCGCAGGCTCTTCGGGCGTGCGGATGATGCCAAAGCCGCCGTGGTTCTCATAAATCTGGTCGCCGGAGAAAAAGACGAGATCGGGATCCAGCTTCAGCAGATTCTCCGCCACAGGCGCGTAGGGGAAGCCGTAGTCGTTCTGACAAGTCAGCGCCGCCATGCGCAGCGGACGGCCTTCGGGGTTCGCCTTGATCGTGCCGGTCCACTCATGCGGCGTCTCGCTGCCGTCCGTGTGCTGTTCTCGGTAAACCACCTTGTAGGGCGTGGCCTGCTTTGCATCCCATTTGGGAATTCGGAAGGTCGCCACCCAGGCGTCGGGATCGAGCTTTGCCTGTCCGAGAGATTTCCATGCACCGCCCTTCTTCACCAGCAGCTCCACCACCTGGTTGTCCTTCGCTCCCATCGGTCCCGTCAGCGCACTGAGCTTCATCACAAAGCCCTCGTCTGTGCGTGAATCACTCAGCGAGTACATCGACCAGAGCAACGGGCCAAATTGATTCTGCGGCGACACGGCGAAGGCATTGCCCTCCATCGTCCAGTTTTGAAAACGGTAGCGCCCTGCGCCTGCGGCACCCGCCTTGGCTTTGTTCTTCTTGGCCCCCGCCACCGCACCGGCGGCGAAGTTGTTGGCCATCGAGACATTGCCAAGGATTTCGTCTGCCGAAAATGGATGCATGATGGCTGCCAGCTCCGCGCCCGAGTCTGCCGCGTAGGCCGTGAGTGTCAGCGCGCACTTGTCGCCTTCTGCCGTGCCTTTGAGCGTCAGCTTCACCTGCTTCAAAGCGCTGCCATCTTTAACGGGCGCGGTCTTCGGGCCCAGAATGAGCTGATCGCCCTGCCATCCGGCGTTGATGCCCTTCTGCACGAAGCAGTTGCTCCGGTATTCATTGATCTCACTCCGAATGCCGATGCGGAAGCCCGCGCCGCCGTCGGTCTTGCCGGTCTCCAGCCGCGTCAATGTCACGCTCATGGTGAAAGCCCCGTTTTGTGTGATCTGGTGCGTCAGCGAATGCACACTTCGCCCGCCGGCCATGCTGAGGCACTCTGCACCGCCCTCGCTCACACGCCAGTCTTCCATGGGATTGGCCCAATACTCCCCGCCGAGAAACACGCGGTCATGTGTTTTTGCCCAGGCATCCGTTGCAGCTGCGGGCTTGGACGGTGCGGCAGTGGCTCTGTCACGGGTGCCAAGGCCCATGAGGGTTCCTGCCGTCATCAGCTTCAGTCCGGTGCGTCGGGAGATGTTTCGTTTCATGAGTGCGATGCAACGTTGCTCATGCACCGCACCCATCAGCGAATTTCACCCTTTTTGCCTCAGCTCGCTGCCGGAGCTTCCGCGGCGATGCGGCGATAGATTTCCTTCGCGGCCTCATACGCACGCCTTGCCACGTCCCGCTCCGCAGGCGCGATGTTCTTCTCCCGCATGCGCCAGAGCTGCTCGATGCAGGCCAGGCACCACTGCGCGCTGCGGCGCGAGGCACGGATGGGCTTGTCAGCGACGATGACGTTCACCGGATTCGTATGCATCTGCGGAAACTGCCGCACCGCCACCCAACTGCTGCGGGGGATGTCCACGTTGAAGCGGATCTCGTGCACTTGATCATCCGCAGGCACTTCGCGCGTGGCCACGGCTAGACCATTCACGACCAGCTCCACCTTGCGCTTACCGCCAGCGTAAGGCTGCGCGGCAGTCACGTCGTGATAGTTCACCGTGTCTCCGGTCAGGCGCGCACCCGCCACGGGCACTGCGCCGCCATACGCAATTTCGAGCGGAGTCTCGGAGCTGAACGCGACCTTCACGCGCACCTCCGCACGGCCCGGCTGGGCGAGGCGCACTTCGTCTCCCGCCGGCTGGCCTGCAACCATGAAGTCCAGCGCATGCGCATAGCCATCGCTCACATAGCTGCGGCCCTGCGCAAGGCCTTCACACCATTTCGTGAAATCAATGCGGTCCACCTTGCCCAGCTTCACATAGGTGCGCCCCTGGCCCACGCGGGTGCCGCTCATGCAGGGAAAGTCCGTTTCGCCCGCAGCCTTCAGCGGAAAGCCGCAGTTCATGAGATGGTACCATGCGTTCCACTCCAGCAGCCGCGCCGTGTCCATGGTGCTGATGAAATCACACACGCCGTGCGCAGTGGTCACAAAGATCTCATGCCCGCCTGCGTCCGGGATCGCCACATTGGGCAGCGCATCAAGTACACGCTCATGACTGTTGGCGAGTTCGGCCTCATTCAGCCCGTCATCACGATCAGCATCGATCTTGTCAAACGGTTCCGGCAGCAGCACGGCCTGCGCCTCAGCAGCCGAGAGTCGCGCATCCTTGTCTGTATCGTAAAGCCCGAGCAGGCGCCTGGCCGCCACACCAGCATTCACCTGCATGCCGCTGCCGGAATGCGGGTAGCCAGTGAAGCCGCCCTGCTGCTTGGTCCATCGCAGCGCGGGCAGCGTCCAGGTGGGCCAGCCTTTGATCCCTTCTGCACCGGGATACACCAGCTCGCGCAGGTTCAGCAGACATACATGGCCGAGCGCTGCGGAGCCGAAGCCGCTGACCTCCATGTCGTACTTCATCTGCGTCAGCGGTTCGCTGAATTGGTCCACCTGGGGGCCGAAGAACTGCCTCTGATAGTCGAAGCAGTAACCCCACGCGAGCACGCATCCCACGTTCAGCCCCTCGCCCTTCACCTGTTGAAACATGTCCTCCGGCCGCATGCCCTCGGAGGGCGTGGTGTAGTGTGCGCAGCCTGCCGCGTGGATGTGGTGATCGCCGCTGTAATACCCAAAATCCGCCGCATTCATCCAGCGCTCCAGCTTTACCGGCAGCGTCGTTTCCTTTGCTGATGGGATCGTCACCTTCGTCTTCACCGTGCGATATTCCGGCCCGCGAGATGCCTCCATGACAAACTCTCTCGGAGGCAGAAGCACACTGCCTCCGCTGGCCCGATAAAGATGCTTTTGGAAAAAGAAATCCGGCGCCAGCCGGCGTGCCTGTGGCGGGAAGACGCGGCCCTGCGCATCGGTGAAAGTCAGCCGCGCTGTGGTGTCCTTGCCGTCATGGTCTTTGACATCCAGCTTCACCGTCACCGCAGGTGAAATCTGAAACAGCACCGGCACCTCGGCACGAAACCCCAGGTCCTGCGTGCCCTGGCCGATGTCAAAAGCGAGCGTGGCTTCGCGTTTCCCCGACTCGCTGGAATAGACAAGCGCGATGGCGTACTCCACCTCCAGCCCGCTCAGATTCGCAGTCATCGGCGCAGAGTCATGCAGGCCCACCTCCAGAAACCGGTCTGCGCCCTGCGTGTTCTCATTTTCCCGCAGGTGCGTCTGGCGTTCTCTCTCCATGGTGCCCTTGGCCACGCCCGCATAGGAGGGCCCGGCCTGCGGACTGCTGATGTGCAATGCCGCCACGCTGGTGGCATGATTGATCACCTTGATCAACAGCGGCGTGTAGCCCGCTTGCTGAAGTCGTGCGGCAGCCGGTCCGCGCTGCGCTTTCACGCGGGATTCGGGATTGATGTCCACCACGCACAGCACCTGCGGATCCAGCACGGACTGCACGCCCGCGCCATCACGTGCGGTGATCGCGGTCTGCAGCTTCGTGCGCGTCTCAGGTGGCAGCGGCGCACCGAGAAAATCCAGCGCCTGCACCAGCCGCTGCGCATTCGCCGCCAGTGGCTGGCCCTCGGTCTCGATCACAGGGGGAAGGTCGGCGGCATGAACCATGCCTCCGGCCAGGAGCACGAGGAAACGGGCAATCTTTGCAGGCATGGTCTGTATACGCTCCTGGCAGGCGTATCTTGACCGCAGCCGCAGATCCCATCACGCCTTGAAGAAGATCTGCCTGCGGTACAGCGCGTAGAGAAAGAGCCACACCAGCAGCAGACCACCGGTGCTTTCCAGTACGCCGTGCCATTTGGGATCCAGCGGCTGGTACAGACCGCTGAAGAGCAGCTTGGAAGTGTGCCCAAAATTCACGAAGTGATACACCATGTAGATGGTGAGACTGTTCATGCCCACGACGACCAGCGGGAAGGCCCATCGCTTGAAGTTCAGGAGATCGATGATGCCGTAAAACACCGCCAGCAGCGTGAAGGAGATGCCCGTGGTCACCAGGATGAAGGAGCTCGTCCACATCCGCTTGGCGATGGGGAAATGCAGGCTCCACAGCAGGCCCAGCGCGAGGCACACGGCCCCCGCAAGCAGCAGCTGGCGGAGCTTGGCCGCAGGCGTGCTCGTGCTGCTCTGGAGCAGCTCTCCCGCGAAGACACCGAACATCGTCAGACACATGGCGGGAAACTGCGTGAGCAGGCCCAGCTCATCATACGTCACCTGCAGCAGACGTCCGGGCAGAAAGCTGCGGTCAAACCAGCCCACGAGATTGCCTTCAAACGAGAGATTTCCCGCGCCAAATCCCGGCACCGGCACCAGGAAAAGCGCGGCGTAGTAGGCCAGCAGGATGCCGCCCGCCACGCAGAGGCGCTTCGTGGAGTTCAGATTCAAATACAGCACCACGCTGACAAAGCCCGCCAGCCCAATGCGCCCCAGCACACTGCCCAGGCGCATCTGGTGCGGATCAAAGAACGGGATGGGCGCGTTTTTGTCCAGAAAGCCCAGCGCGGCGAGGATGAGCAGGCGCACGAAGGCCTTCCGGTACAGCTCACCTTTCGGCGTTCCCTGCGCCACGGCCTTGGCCAGCGAAAACGGAATCGACACGCCCGCCAGGAAGAGAAAGAGCGGAAAGATGCAGTCGTAAAAGGTGAAGCCAAACCACGCCGGATGCGTGAACTGCCCCGCCACCGCATCCACCCACGCCAGCCCCGTTTTCCCCTGCAGCTGATGGATCACCTGCCCCGTCCCGGCAATCATGAGCATGTCAAAACCGCGCAAGGCGTCGATGGACACAAGTCGGACTTTTTGCGCAGGAGCGGACATGGCGGTGCGTCAGGCTGAAGTCACTTCGCAAACTCCACCACCGTGCTCACCATGGCATCCCTCTCATCGGTCACGCCGATGTACCAGGTGTTGGCCTCGGCTGGCGGTTTGGGCGCGGTGATGGTGCCGCCCTGGACCGTGGCGGGGATGGACTTCCACTCGCGTTTCGAGCGCAGGCCCGTGTCCGTGGTGTAGTTCAGCTCAGCCTTCTTCAGCGGGACCTTGCTCTCGCAGCTCACCGTGACCTTGTCACCTGAGACCACAGGTGCCGCCGGATTCGGCAGCGGATCTCCACCACGGCATTTCGAATCAATAAAGATCCCGATCTCCTTTGGCGCCCATCCTGGCGGATGTCCATGAGGCATCTTCACCTGGATGCGGATGTGCTTCTCACCGGGCACCGCGTTGTAGCTCTTCATGTAGCTGTCCAGCACGTAGTGCACGTCGTTGGTGCCGTTCACAAAGAGCATGGGCACGCGGCAGCGGGGCAGCAGGCTGCCGGGATCATACTCCTTCACCCACAGCGCGCGGTGTTCGGGGTCCAGCTTGTCGATGCTGGGCTTCTGCACGGACTCGCCCTCATGCAGGAAGCCGCAGCCATACACCGGCACCGCCGCCTTGAAGCGGTCATCCAGCGAGGCCACGAGGCACGTTGTGTAGCCTCCCCAGCTGATGCCCGTCACCGCTGTGTGCTCTGCATCCACTTCAGAAAAACTGCGCAGCAGAGAATGTGCGCGCATCACGCTGGCTGCGGCATGAAAGGGCCAGTCATCGCTGGTGTCCGGTGTCAGGATGCAGTCAAATTTTTCCGGGTGCCCATGCGGCGGGCCGCCATTGGCCAGGCGCTTGCGTTCGCCACGGTGCCCGTTGCCGATCGCCATGCCGGTCTTGGGATCAAACTCCACCTCAGGCGGCCGTGAGCCGTTCAGATCCATCGCAATGGCCGCGTAGCCGCGCTTGGCCCAGAGATGCACCCAGTCGGCAAAGGCTGTGCCGCCGCCGCCGTGGATGAGCACCACGCCCGGAAACTTCGCGCCCGGTTTCGCCTCCCCCAGCGTGACGGGCGAGGCATAGAAGGCGAAGACCTCCGTGTCCTTGCCCTGGTATTTCTCTCCCGTGTAGGTCAGTGAATGGATCGGCTGGTCCTGCCTCACCCACTTCATGGCGGGCACGTTGCTTTTGAGCGCATCCAGATCCCAGGGGCCGACTTTTTCGGCATGCAGGGAAGTGGCAAGACAGAGAACGGTGGAGAAGAAAGCAAACCTCATGGCGGGTGATCAAACGCTCTGGCAGGTCGCGATTCACCCTCTTTTTCATCAAAAAACAAAACCGCCGCAGCGAGCGACTCCTGGCACTCACTGCGGCGGCATTTGGGTCAACGAGAGATGGACCGCTCTCAGTTGGCCTTCTTCGGACGGCCAAGCACATCGTCCTTGGTCGTGAGCGCCACGGCCACGACCTGGTCGATGAGATCCTGGCTGATCTTGAGATCCTTCAGGGTGTTCACCAGGTTTTCAGCGATGGCGTTGAAATGCTCCTCGGTCAGGCCCATGCCGTCGTGGGCTTTGCGCATGTCCTTGCCGGTCCAGGGCAGCGGGCCGCCGAAGGCAGCGCTGAGAAATTCCTTCTGCTTCCGGCGCTGCTTGTCCATGCTCACATCATCAAAGAAGTGCTTCACACGGTCATCGGCCAGCACCTTCACATAGAAGGCGTCAATCGCGGCGTCCATGGCGGCTTTGCCGCCCAGCTTCTGGTACAGGCTGTCTTCGCGCGCCTTCAGCCACTTGGCTTTGCACTCTTCTTTGGCAAAGGACCACTTGCGGCCTTCATAGCTGGCGGTGATTGCAGGATCGGCAGGCTTGCCGCTGATCGGGCAGATCGTGTTGGTGGCTGCTTCTGTGGCGACAGCGGCGGGATCAACGGCAAGCGCGGCGGCGTTGACCAGCAGAGTCATGACAGCGGTGATGGTGACGATGGATGAGAGGATGAGTTTCATGGTTTGGTTGGGCCATTTAATAAGTTGCATCAGCAATACATCAATGCACCGATCCTGCGCAGCTCTGCGCATTTGTTGCGCGCTGCTTTCCGCGCCAATTCCGGCGCACAACGACGCAGGAAGTGCAGAGCATTGCACGTTTATAGTTGCATCATAAATGCATGTTTAAGACGGAACCCCTGCTCAAATCTGACATCGTCGGCCGCGCCGAGATCGAAACCCTGGTCAACACCTTCTATGAACGTGTGCGGGCCGATGACACCCTCGGCTTCATTTTCGACAAAGTCGCCCAGACCAACTGGACCATGCATCTGCCCAAAATGTATGCCTTCTGGGAGACCGTGCTCTTTCGCACGGGCGGCTTCACGGGCAACCCCCTGGCAGCGCATGCCAGACTGGTGCCGCTCACGGACATGGGCCGTGACAAGTTTGACCGCTGGCTGCAGCTCTTCCGCGGCACAGTGGACGACCTCTTTGCCGGAGAGCGTGCCGAGCACATCAAAAACTGCGCGGCAGACATGGCCAATGTCATCTATTCGCGCATTAATGGTGTGCCCGATCCCCGGTTCGATCCCGCAAACCTCACCCTGGAACAACGCGCGCGTTATTCACGTTATCAGCAGCCAGCCGCATGAGCCAGTTTCCCGCCTGCAAACACAAAAAGCACCGTGCCACCGGGCCGCGCCGCGACGGGCTTCACTGGCTCGCATCAGAGCCGTATCGAGTGTTCTTTTTCAGCGGAGCGCTGTGGAGCATCATCGGCGTCGCTCTGTGGCCGCTGTACTATGCGCAGCAGCTCGGCTTTTATCCGGGCCTGGTGCATGCGCGGATCATGATCGAGGCCTTTGGCGCAGCGTTCGTGGTGGGCTTTCTCGGCACTGCCGGGCCGCGCATGGCCACCGCGCCAAAGCTCACACCGCTGGAGCTTGTCGGACTCCTCGTGCTGCATCAGGCCTGCGGCATCTCTCACCTCACGCTGCACATGGCGTGGGGAGATGCGTGCTTCATCGCGCTGCTCGGCTCGCTGCTGCTGTGCCTGGTGGTGCGTGTGGTGAAGTTCCGCAAGGAGGCGCCCCCTCCCCAGCTGCTCCTGGCGCTCACCGGCTTGATCTGCGGCATCACAGGCGCGTCGCTGCTGCTTTCAAACGCCACCCTGGTGAATCTCCAGCTCCTGCGTCTGGCCAATCTGCTGCTCTACCAGGGCCTGCTGCTGCCACCGGTGCTGGGCATCGGCGCCTTTGTGTTTCCACGCATGCTGGGCGGAGATTTTGGCGATCCTAAAACCGCTGCGCAAAGACGCGCCAAGCTCATGCTCGCCCTGACGGCGGCAGTGCTGGTGGTGCTCAGCTTTTTCATCGAGGCGCACGGCTGGGTGATCTTCGGTTACGCTCTGCGGGCCGGCATTGCGGCAGGCTATCTGCTGGTTGAGGTCAGCTGGAAGACTTCGCAAAGCGGATCTCTCACCACAGGCCTGTTCTGGTCGCTTGCTTTGGGCTCGCTTGGCCTGGTGCTTGCCGGACCTTTCTATGCCCAGCATGTCAGCGTCGAGCATCTGCTCTACATCGGCGGCTTCGGCATGCTCATGCTCATCGTGGGCAGCCGCGTGCTCTTCGGTCACAGCGGCGATCTCGACGGCTTCTTTGTGAAGAGCAAATGGGTACGCTTCCTGGTCTTTCTCAGCGTGCTGGCTGCCATCACCCGCGCCACGCCCGCCTGGGTGCCGTCCACCACGGTCTCCCATCACATCTATGCCGCGCTGACCTGGGCGCTGCTGGCCCTCTTCTGGCTGCTCTGGCACTGCCGCCGGTTCGTCAAACGGGATGAGGAGTAGCCTCCCCGCAAAATCAGCACAGCATTCCCCACGTGCAGGTGGGAATGCAGCTTCTGGATTCGGTTTACTCCCGCATGAACGCAGCGCTGAGCAGACCCGAATGGTCCAAGGTGGAATCAATGGCCTATGACGGCTTCGACGAACGCCCGTTTCTCGTCTTCTGGGAAATCACGCGCGCCTGTGCGCTGGCATGCAAACACTGCCGGGCCGAGGCGCAGTCTCACCGCCACCCGGATGAGCTGACGCGGGAGGAATCGAGCCGCCTCATCCGCCAGCTCGCAGAGCTGAAGCCGCCCATGCTCATCCTCACGGGTGGAGATCCGCTCATGCGCACGGATGCTCTCGATCTAGTGCGCGAGGCCACCGCTGCAGGGCTCCATGTGGGCCTCAGCCCCTCCGCCACAGCACGGCTCATGCATGCCGACTTTTCCGAAATCAAAGCCGCAGGTGTGGAGCGCATTTCCCTGAGTCTGGACGGCGCCACGCGGCAGACGCACGACGCTTTTCGCGGCATCAGCGGTACCTTTGACCGCACCATCGCCGCCGTGCACCGTGCCCATGCGGCCGACCTCAGCGTGCAGATCAACACCACGCTTACTCGCGGCAATCTGCGCGAATACGAGGCCTTCAAGAAGCTCATGTTTGAGCTGAAGCCCGCCATGTGGAGCGTCTTTCTGCTGGTGCCAACCGGGCGTGCCGGCATCGCCGATCTGCCGGATCCTCTGGACATCGAGCATGTGTTTCAGGACATGGCCTCGCTCGTGGGCAAAGCCCCCTTTGCCATCAAGACCACCGAGGGCCACCACTTCCGCCGCGTGCTCATCCAGCGCCACGGAGCCAGCGGCAGACAGCGCCCGGGCATGCGCTCGCCGCTCGGCATTCGCGATGGGCGCGGTGTCATGTTCATCTCCCACACGGGTGTGGTATCCCCCAGTGGCTTCCTGCCTTTTGACTGTGGCAATGTGCGCGAGGAGCACCCCGCAGACATCTACCGGCATCATCCGCTCTTCATCTCCCTGCGTGACAACGACGCCCTCGGAGGCAAATGCGGGCGCTGCGAATTCCGCGCCGTCTGCGGTGGCTCCAGAGCACGCGCCTACGGCGTCACGGGCGACCCCTTTGCAGAAGACCCGGCCTGCATTTACCAGCCGAGGCAAGGCACGGCAAAGATGTCAGCAGCCCCCCACGCCTGAATCAAAGCGAAGGCGGCGTCCAGTCGGGGATGCCGCCGGCCTTCTCCTGCTTCTCGTACAGCTCCCAGAAAGGCTTGGTGGGAGACATGGGCGCGCTTTCATTCACCATGAGCGGCCGTGCCTCCTTCCAGAAGGCCTCGTACGCGGCGTTCATCTTCTGCACCACTTCAGGGTAGTCGCCGCTCACATCTGTCTTCTGATAAGGATCAGCCTCAAGATCGTAGAGTGCGCCCTTGGAAGGCTGCGCCGCAGCACCGGCGGCCTGCTTTTTCTTTTTGGGATTCCCGCCTGCAGCCCGTGGCCCCACGTAGCGGAAGCGCTGGTTGCGCACGCCGTAGTTGAGAAATTCCTGCGTGTCCGGCTCCACGCCTGTGGGCCAGCGCGCCACATGGCTGAAGAGGTAGCGGTCCTCCCAGTTCCCGGCCTTGTCTTCGATCAGCGGTAGCAGGCTGCGGCCCTCCACCTGGTTCTTGGGCAGCTCGGCTCCTGCCATGGCGGCAAAGGTGGGCAGCAGGTCGATGTGTGCCGCGATGGTCTTGATGTCGCGGCCTGGATGGATATGCCCGTCCCAGCGGATGAAGAAGGGCACACGCACGCCGCCTTCATCCGTGGAGCCTTTGAGCCCGACCTGGTCGCCATTGAAGAAAGGATAGCCCGGCACGATGTCCTTGCCGGGAACGCCGGGGCCACCGCCGGTGGTGCCGTTGTCAGACATGAAGATGACCACCGTGTTTTTATAAAGGTCCCACTCCTTCAGCTTCTCCGCCAGACGCCCCATGTTCTCATCGAGGTTCTCGACCATGCCGTAGAATCCGGCCTGGTCTTTGCCAAAGCCGAGATCGGTGAAGCGCTTCGCATTCTTTTCCGGTGCAATGTAGGGACCGTGCGGCGCATTGGTGGCGATGTAGGTGAAGAAAGGTTTCCCGCTGTCCTTCTGCTGCTTGATCCAGCCGAGCGCGGCGGTGAAGAAGACATCGGTGCAGAAGCCGTGAGTCTTCACAAAGCTGCCGTTGTGACGGATCACAGGGTCCATGTACTTGTTGTTTGGCGCATCCGCGCAGGAGCAGTCGTAGGCCTGGCCAATGCCGCCCGCGCCGTGGATGAAGGCTTCGTCAAAGCCGCGCTTGTGCGGCTGATACGCTTCTTCATCTCCCAGATGCCATTTGCCAAAAATGCCCGAGGTGTAGCCCTTGGTCTTGAGCACCTGCGGCAGGATGGTGGCGTTCAGCGTCATGCGCTCGCGCTCCAGAATGGTGTGCGTGATGCCGTTTTTGAGATCGTGCCGCCCCGTCATGATGGCGCTGCGCGTGGGCGAGCATGTCGGACTCACGAGAAAGCGGGTGAAGCGCAGGCTTTTCGCATGCAGCGCGTCGAGATTCGGCGTCTTGAGCCACGGGTGGCCCACACATCCCATCTGCGCGTAGCCTTGGTCGTCCGACATGACGAGGATGATGTTCGGCTTGCTGCCGGCGAGGTCGGCCACTGCGTGCAGGGCCAGGGCAAAGAAAAAGGTCAGGGCGAGTTTCATGGTCGGAACTGTGAGGACGCAGGCGCGGCGGTGCTCTTTCAAGCAATGCAGTCAGGAGGCGAGATACAGGCTACTTTTTGTAAGGCGGTCGCTTCACTTCGTGAATCACGGGCACGTCCTTGTTCATCTGTTCGTAAACAGCCATGAGGCGCTTCACCTCCTCAGGATGCTTGGCGGCCACATCGTGCTGCTCGCCGGGGTCGTTCTGCAGGTCAAAGAGCTGCATCTTGGCCGCCGCATCGCCCGTGTTCAGCCCCGGGAAGGCGTCCAGATTGTACTGCTCGTAGGGCGCAAGGATGGTGACGCCATCCGGCGCGCGCGGGTCCAGCCATTTGCCATCCGCCCCGGGCTTCAGCTTGATCTGCGTGGCAGGCAGCACATGCAGCTTCCAGCGCACATCGCGGACATTGCCCAGCTTCGAGTTGAGATGACCGAAGATGTATTCATGCGGCGGCTTCGCCTCAGCACTCTTCAGCACCGGCATGAGGCTGCGGCCATCCAGCGCACGGTCATCCGGCATCTTGGCGCCGGTCACATCCAGCACGGTCGCAAAGAGATCCATCGTGATCGCGAGCTGATCTCTCACCTGCCCGGCGGGGATCTGCCCCGGCCAGCGGGCGATCATGGGCACACGGTAGCCGCCTTCCCATTGCGCCGACTTCATGCCGCGCAGTCCGCCGCTGCTTCCGCCAAACCATGCGCCATTGTCACTGGTGAAAAGCACCAGCGTGTTCTCATCCAGCCCCAGCTCCTTCAGCTTCGCCAGCACCTGGCCCACGCTCCAGTCCAGCTCCTCCACCGCATCGCCATAGAGCCCCGCCTCGCTTTTCTTATAAAACGCCTCTGAGGCCGCCAGCGGCTTGTGCGGCATGGCCTCCGCCAGGTAGAGCAGGAAAGGCTGGTCCTTGCTCCGCTCGATGAAGCCCAGTGCGCGCTCCGTGTAGCGCCGCGTCAGCGTTGCCTGCACCACAGGATATTCAATGACCTGCGTGCCCTCCAGCACCTGCACCGGCCTCATGTCGTTGGAGTAGGGTATGCCGTAATACTCATCAAAGCCGCGATCCGTGGGCAGAAAGCCTGCCTTGTGCCCCAGGTGCCACTTGCCCACCATGGCCGTGGCATAGCCTGCGGCCTTCAGCACCTGCGCCAGCGTGGTCTCTTTCTCGGGCAGATGCAGCGCATCTGCCTCCGGGCCGCCATCCGGTGCAGGGTTCTGCGTCATGCCACAGCGGAAAGGATAGCGCCCCGTCATCAGCGCAGCACGTGTAGGTGCGCAAAAGGGTGCCGGGCAGTTGAATTGCGTCAAGCGCGCGCCCTCCGCCGCCATGCGGTCCAGATTCGGCGTCTTGATTTTCACATGGCCATAGCAGCCCAGGTCACCATAGCCGAGATCATCAGCCAGGATGACGACGATGTTCGGTCTCCCGGCTGCATGACACGGCATGGAAAACGCAAGGGACAGAAGTGCGAGCAGCAGAGTCTTCATGGGATTGTGCGCAGATACGTGGCGAATGGCACGATCATGCACGGCACTCCTTCAATTCTGAAACGTCGGTGCGGCAAAGTCTTTCCTGACATGCGGACTCAGAGCTCGTCTTTCACCGGGGTTTGATGATCAGGCTCTCCAGCGGCGGCGCCTCATGCTCGCCTGTGTTTTCATAACCGGGCAGCTCTTTGCCGCCATGCCGTTCTTCGCGTGATGTCACCTCCGGTCCATAAGCCATGCGGACGAGTTTCAGGTTTTCAATTTTGTCCTCCGCCCGCACTCCGACGCGTGTGCGGTAGATGGCGCAGTCCTCCACCGTCACACGTGCATCTCCGCGACCGCCCGGGCCGCGTGCACGGATGGCCACCTCATTGTCATCAAAGACGCAGTGGGAGATCAGCGCCTCAATGTGCTCCTTCAAATTCAGCGCCGCCCGTGTGCTGATCTGGCTGGGCTGGTTCCAGCCATGCATGTAGCACTGGCGGATGATGAGCTTGCAGCGCTCGCCATCCGGCGGAGTCTTGGAATCAAACGCGTTTTCCCCCGGGCTCTGCCCCGCTTTGAACCCAGGTGCGTCTTCCGCCAGCGGGCTGGTCCACAGGTGGCATTTTTCGATCGTGAGGCTGCCGCGCTGTTTGCGGTCAGGATCAAACTGAATGCAGTCGCCCGTGATGTGGGAGATGTCGCAGTTGCGGATGGTCACATCGCCCCAGCGACCGGTGATGCCATGTGCGTCCGTTTGTTTTTCAAAGGTGCCGTTGAGCAGGTGATGGATGCGGCAGTTCTCGATCACCACATGCGTGCCAAACACACCAATGCCATTGCCCGTGCCATTGAAGATCTCGCAGTTGCGCAGCGTCACATCGTCCGCGGTGATCTTCACAATGTTGCCGCCCGCACCCTGGGCATCCACGCGGTAGTTTTCATACACTCCCGGCTTGGTGATCTCCAGCCGGTGCACCAGCTTGGCCCCAGCCAGGGTGCCCACTGGCCCCTGAACTCCCGCCAGGTCGGCGGCATGCAGCGGAGCCAGCCAAGAGGAAAGGATGCTGCAGAGGAAAAGCGTTCGTGGCATGGCCCCTTGAACGTAGCCGCAGGACCAAAATTTCCAGTCTACCAGGGAATCACCACCCGATCTTTGACGAACTTCCCCCGCAGGGAATGCGGAGCGTCCAGCGCCAGCCAGGTCAGCGTGTCAGCACCCTCCTCGGGGCTGCGCGGTGCTTCGCTGCCGCCCATTTCCGTGCGGCACCAGCCTGGGCACATGCTGTTCACCATCACCTGCGGCAGTGCGGCGGTGAGCTGCTGCGTCAGCATGTTTAGAGCAGTCTTGCTGATGCAGTAAGCCGGCGCCCAGGCCTGCGGCTCGCCATCGAGCTGCCCGGCCCCGCTGGAGACATTGATGATCCGTGGCGCGCTCGATTTGGCCAGCAGTGGCGCAAAAGCCTGACTCACGCGCAGTGTGCCCACGACATTCGTGTTCAGCGTCTCTAGCAGCGCCTCGGGCTTCAGCTCCAGCAGGTTCTGGTAGTGGTCCAGCAGGATGGCCGAGTTGTTCGCCAGCACATCCAGCCGTCCAAATTGCTGCGTGGTCTGCCTCACTGCAGCATCCACGCTGTTCTGATCCGTAATGTCCGCCGCCACGCCCACAGCTCCTTCGCCGATTTTTTCAGCCGCCGCCGCAGCACGTGCGCCATCACGACTGCTGATGATGACCTGCGCACCACGTGCGGCCATTTGCTTCGCGGCAGCAAGGCCAATGCCACGCGTGGCTCCAGTGATGAGAATGACAGGTTTCATGCGATGAAATCAGGCGGCGTTGCTTCACGCCCGTTCCCAGCGGAACTTACGCTCCTCCTCACGGATCGGTTGATCGTTGATGCTGGCATAGCGTCTGGCCATGTAGCCGTTTTCATCAAACTCCCAGTTCTCGTTGCCATGACTGCGCCACCACTGACCAGCCGCGTCATGCCACTCGTATTCAAAACGCACCGCGATGCGGTTTCCTGTGAAGGCCCAGAGCGTTTTCTTGAGCCGGTAGTCCTGCTCCTTTTCCCACTTCTTTTTCAGAAACTCGACGACTTCGGCACGGCCATTGAGAAACACATCGCGGTTGCGCCACTCGGTGTCGGGTGTGTAGGCCAGCGAGACGCGCTCGGGATCGCGGCTGTTCCAGGCGTCTTCCGCGGCCTGGACTTTCTTGATGGCCGATTCTTCAGTGAATGGTGGCAGGGGTGGGCGTGGGTTCATGGTGTTTGCAGTTTGAGTTGGGATTCGAGTTCGGCAATGCGCGCTTTCAGTGGAGCGACGGCTTCTTGTACTTCGGCGGCAGTGAAACGGGGTGTGATGAATTTGGGGCAGTTCCAGTCGTAGGATAAAACGTCGATGACAAAGATGCGCTCCACTCTCGCGGCATGACCTCCGGGTGGCGCGGTCTTTTCCACCAGCTCGGAATGTTCCCGCGCATCCAGCACCTTCGCATGACCGATGATCTTCAGCCTTTCACGCGCTGGATAATCCATGAGGAAAAGGCTCACGCGGTCATTCGCCGCAAGGCTCCCCACGCTGATCATCTGGCGGTTGCCGCCATGGTCTGCAAACATGAGCTCGTTCGGCCCGGTGACACGCAGAAAGCCTTTGGCCCCGCCGCGATGCTGCAAATACGGCCAGCCGTTTTCCGTGATGGTGGCCATGTAAAACGAGTCGCGCTGCGAGATGAACTCCGCTTCTGCAGCCGTGAACACGTCACGCTCAGGCGTGGATTCAAAGGCGGGGTGCGTCCGCCCGTAGTAATGTCGCTCCGCCTCGAACACGGCAGGCGTGAGCACGGTGTGCATGTATCGGTCGGCCATATTCGAGGTGGAGTGAGAGGTGGTTGTTTAGGCGACGCCGCCGAAGCTGACAAAATCGTCGAGATCAAGGTAGTCAAAGGTTCCGCGCAGATCTTCGCGCGCCGGATTGAGGCGTTTGATCTGTTCCGTGAACCATTCGCGCATCTCCACATCGTTGAAAGACACGGTTTCAGTCCAGTCGGACCACTGATTGATCTCAAGTGGCGTGCGCTGCAGCGGCGCTTTTTCACGCACCCACGCCAGCACCTCCCAGTCGCCCGCTCCCCTTTTCACCTGCTCCAGCAGCGCTTCGGGCTGAATGCCGGTGAAACGGAAGAAGTGGCCGTCATTGGGAGTGTCATAGACATACTCTCCGTTGGTGCCGGCGAGCGTGGCGCGCGCTTTGTCCAGCATGCGCGGCAGGATGGTGTACCCGCCGAGGCGCACGCGCGGGCTGCGCGGGGCGCGTTGAGTAAGGTTCGGTGCGTTCATGGGATGTTTCAGTGAAGTGAAGACATGATGAAATTTCAGAACACGAGCGTCTGCCAGCCTTCAGCCAGATAACGGCGGATGCTCGCAAAGCCGGGAGTGCCGGCCAGCGCGAAATCTTTGATCTCAGGCAGCCCGCAGGCTTCGACTTCCTTCGTCGCACCAAAGACGTTGGAGCAGCCGCAGGAGGCGCCGGCGATGGCCGGGCGCACAGCATTGTAGAGACCATGCGCCGGATGCGTGGGCTTCGAGAATTCAGCAGGCCAGCGGACGCCTGTTCCGGCGAATACGACACTGACTTCGTCGCTCTTTTCCTGCGCTTCCGCAGCGAGGGCGAGGCCATTGAAGGCGCGGCCAAGGGCTTCTTCGCCGTTTTTAGGATCGGAGGTGATGATGATTGCGATTTTCATGGGATGGTGTGTTTGGGTTTGAATGCTCTCTCTGGAGCAGGCGTATGCTGCTCTGCCTTTCAGCCTGCGGGTAATGCCGGTTCCTTGTTGCCGTTATGCCGGAAGCGCATAACCTTGGTGATATGATGGACCGCATCAAAGCCCTGCTCACCGTGATTGACGAAGGCAGCGTCAACCGCGCTGCGGTGCGTCTGCGCATCACCCAGCCCGCGCTGAGCCGGCAGATGCAGGCTCTCGAAAATGAACTCGGCGGCAAGTTGCTGGAGCGCGAGACCAGCGGCGTAAAGCCCACGGGCCTTGGCCATGCCTTGGTCAAGTCCATGCGCCCTCTCGTCGAAAATTATGAGGCTGCTCTCGCCGATCTGCGCCGCCAGGCGCGCGGTGAGCGCTCCGAGCTGCGCGTAGGGTATTTGGGCTCGGCCGCTCAGAGCATCCTCACTCCAGCTTTGGCAAAGCTCCGCAAAGTCCAGCCGCACGTGAAGCTCAAACTGCAGGACCTCTCACCGCGTGAGCAGATCGACGCCCTGCGCGCCGGAGAGCTGGATCTTGCGCTCATCGGCCAGGAGGGCCAGCTGGCGGCACGTGAGTTTCACAGTGCCAGGCTTTGTTCCCTGCATGTCTGCGTGGCCGTGGCGGATGATGATGCCCTCTCCACTCGCAAAAGCGTGACGCTGAAAGAGCTGAAGGGCCGCGACTTCATCGGCGTGGACGAGGAGCAGGTGCCCGGGCGCAATCGCTGGGTCGCTTCCATGTGCAAAGCCGCCGGATTCAAGCCGCGCTTTGCCGTGATTGTGGACGGCATCTCCAATGTGCTTTCGCAGGTCGTCTCAGAATCCGCAGTCACCCTGCTGCCCGGTTATTTTGAAAAACTCCAGCACCCCGGCATCACCTTTGTTCCTGTCAGTGATGACAGCGCTCGCTGGGACTGCATCGTGCTCTGGCAAAAAGGCCGCGCCTCCGCCGCCACCCGCGCGCTGGTGGAGGCCCTGAAGCAGGTCGCGGCGACGCTGCGCTGAGCGGATCAGCGCAGCCTCAGCCCATGCTGCTCCCAGAAGGACTGCATGGCCGCATGCGAGCCGTTGAAAACATTGCGCTCCACCGGCCGGTCGAGGTTGCCAAAGTAAAGGCTGTTGCGGTTCATGCCATGGTTGTACACCTTCGGCTGCGAGCGGCCATGAGACCAGTCCACACCCCCATACTGCCACAGGGCCCAGTCTGACCACACCTGATACTGATGCAGCAGCCCGTGCGGACTGCCTGGCGCGGGATACACCGGCCCCGCGCCGCTGTCGTGGGCATACAGCGCCAGCCAGTACGGCATGCGGCGCAGCTTGGCTTTCGTGGCCGGGTCCGCGCTGCTCAGCAGCTGCTTCAGGTGCGTACTGTTCTCCAGATACGCCACCGGCACCACCCCCGTGCGCGACTCCACCCGGTCCATGAAGCGCAGGATGTCCGACATGCGCGAGTTCGCGTCAAAGTCCGCGCACAGCAGCAGCGCAGGCGCATTCCACGCACGGCCATGTGCCAGGGAATGCGCCCTTGCACAGAACTGGTCCGCCTGTTTTACCGCATCCACATGCGTTTGCAGCCGGTAGTAAATCCCGGGCAGCATCCCATTGCGATCCGCCGACGCCAGGAAGTGCGCACACTTCTCATCCAGATTGCCACCCTTGCCCGCCCGTGCGATCAAGGCGCTGGCCCCATTGGCTCGCAGCGCGGACACATCATGCTCCGAGTACCCCTGACCCGGCCGCTGCTTCTCCTTCGGATCATACGCCGACACATTGATGATCTGCGGCATGCCCCAGGAAGACATCGGCGGTGGGATGTCTGGCGGCCCGCCGATGGGCGGTGTGGTGCAACTGGCGAGGGCAAGGAGTAGCGGCAGCAGCAGGGGGCGTTTCATAAAGGAGAATGATTCACTCCATCGGCTCGCGCGCAAGGGAGCGTTTCCCACGGCATAATCTAATCCAACCCCAGATCCTCTATGAACCTCTTGTTCTCGCCATACTTTTCCTCCGGCAGGCCTAGCTGGTCTAGAACGATGTGTTTGATCAGCAAGGCAATGTCACCCCGTGACAAAGCATGGCACTCGTCCTCTGTGAGTCGTTGCAACAGATGATAAGACGTCCAGTCAGACAGCTCTCCGAGTGTTTTCAGTTGGGCGGGAAAGTCCGTGCTGAGTCCGAACCAGCGCAGGCGCGGCCATGCTTTGACCCCCATCTCTTGTTTGAGTTGGCTCCATTGCCGACGGCGCGAGCTGCGATCAGCAAGCACATCATCGAGTTTCTGAATTCTGCTGACTTCGCCGTCAACCAAGCCCAAAACCCGCAGAGCTTTTGTCAGTTGCACCCAGACGGTCTCTTCTTTGGCCCGAAGCACAACGGTGTCGCTTTGCGCTTTCGCATCCAGTTTGGCGGCGATGCATTCAATGGCATCCCGCGGAGTGCGCATCTTTTCAGCTTCCTGATCGGAGATCGAAATCTGGAAGGTTTCCTCAAAGGCTAAAACAAGCTCGACGCTATCAAGACCCATGGCGGACGATGTTTGATAAAAGTGGAATCAATCGCTCTGCCGCACCAGTTCACAGACTGTCGCAGCTTTGGCAAGGAGCCTCATGCCATTCCAGCGGTGCCGGCAGTTCGAAACCTGCGTATTCAATGTGCAGCACGCGGCGCCTCCTCGGGCTGGAGGAACGCGAGGACGCATGCAGCAGCAACGGCCGCATCAGCAGCACGTCACCGGCTTTGGCTTCGCAAAGCACCTCTTCGCGCGTTTCACGACACCCCTGTATCGCTTCCGCGCTCAATCTGCCCAGCCGATGCGTACCCGGCAGCACTCGCAGGGCTCCGTTGCCTGCATCTGTATCGTCCAGGTGCAGCCGCACGGCCAGCATCTGCTCTAGCAGCATCATGGGTGGCTGCACATGCGGCACACCTTCCTTGACACTCCACGGCCCAAAGCCAGTCATTTCCGTCTGCTCTTTGAGCGCAAGTGTCAGGTCCTGGTGCCAGGCCACGAGCCAGTTGGTTTCCGGGCGTTTGTCAAAGTAGATGCCGCGAACCGGGACGGGGTTGAAGGCAAGATATGGACTCACCAGATCTGCCAGCAATGACTGCGCCAGCTCAGCCACCTCGCGGACGCGCAGCATGCCACGGGAGCCCGCTCCGTTCGCATCACCCAGCAAGGCAGCCAGAGCATGGCGGGCTGAAGCATCGAGCACATTCGGCACGATGACGAACCCGTGAGCGTCCAGATGAGATGCGAAATTCATGCTGTCGATGGCTTGCGCGTTTCCCGCTCATTTGCAAGCCGGCCATTGCCGGTGGAGGTGTTTCAAAAATCCGTTCGTGTCACCTTGCCGCCATCCTCCGAACGAAGCTCGATCCAGTCGAGCTCCATCCGCTGCTCCTGCATGGGCAGGTAAAGCCGCACGATGCCCAGCGGTCCAGCAGCAGGAATCTGCACGCTGATCTCCTCCCAGCCGCCTCCCTTCAGCGTGAAGAGCACGCGCTGCGCTTTGCCACCGTTTGGCACCCAGTCAAAATGCGAAGTGCCCGCCTTGGCCTTGATGCGGAATTTCGCTGTCGTCGGCCCGCTGTGCTTGCCAGCAGCGAACCCGAAGAAGCACTCAAAGCCGATGTTGGTCACACTCACGATGCCGTCCTTCACCGTGGCCTTGCAGTCGCGTGCCTTCCAGCCTTGCAGCGCGGGATCGCCGTCATCTTTGGCAGGTGCCTTGGCTTTTGTCTTGGCCTGCGGCTTGCCTTCGAGCTCGGGATGATGCTGCTTCGGATCAAAGGCCGGATTCGGCACCGGCAACACCGCATGGGTTTCCTTCAGAAACGCTTCGATCAACGTGTCCAGCTCCTGCACGAGTTCGGGCTTCTGTGCGGCAAGGTTGCTCTTCTCGCCGGGGTCATCGTGCAGATTGAAAAGCAGGTATCGGTGCGCGCCTTTCTCCCCGCCGTGAAAAAGGCGGATGAGCTTCCATTCGCCGCGATGCACAGACACTCCGGGCGGTAGCCAGTCCGGCACATTGGGAGAGGAATGCGGGAAGTACTGGAAGACCGCCTTGCCTGGCAAATCGCCGCCTTTCAGCGCGGGCACAAGGCTGTGGCCGTCAAAGATCTGCCCTGCCGCAGGCTGGATCGCGAGGGCTTCGAGCAGCGTGGGGTAGTAGTCCTCGCTCTGGATCAACGCATCGCTGCGTGCTCCCGCTTTGGCGAGACCTGGCCAGACGATCACGCCCGGCACGCGCGTGCCACCTTCAAACAGGCAGGCCTTGCCCCCACGCAGCGGCGCATTGCTGGTGGGAGTGGTGTCGTCCACCTTGTCATACATGTTGCCCCCGTTGTCGGAGGTGAAGATGATGATCGTATTGTCCGCGATCTTGAGCCGGTCCAGCGCATCCAGCAGCGTGCCGATGGCGTCATCCATGCTCTCCACCATCGCCGCATACGTCGGGCTGTGTTGCGGATCTTTGAGATTCACACGCGCACGATGTTTCTCGATCAGCGCCTTCTTCGCATCAAACGGCGCATGCACGCTGAACATCCAGTAGTTCAGGTAAAACGGCCCGTCCTTGTGCTCCTCCATGAAGGCCACGGCCTCCTTGGCCATGCGGTCCTCGATGTGCTGGTCCGGCACGTCTGGGTCCGCGTCAAAATCGGCAAACTTCCACGGCGCCATGTAGCTACCCGCCGGTCCGGGTCCGGGATGGTGCGGCACATCCACATCAAAGCCCTGCTGCAGCGGCGAGTAGGGTTCGGGGCCCAGATGCCATTTGCCAAAGTGGCCCGTCGCATAGCCCGCATCGTGCAGTGTCTCCGCCAGCGTGCGATATTCAGTTTTCAGGCGTGTCGGCGGCGTGGGCTGGATCGCCTTTTGGTCCGCTGCAGATTTTTTCGGCAGCGTCGCTTCCAGCACCACCTGCGGCATGTGGCAGTTCGGCACGGTGATGCCCGTGCGGGCCGGGCTCAGCCCCGTGAGAATAGCCGAGCGCGTGGGCGAGCACAGCGGACTCGCGGAATACGCCCGCGTGAAGGTCATGCCCCGCTGTGCCAGCCGCTGCACGTTCGGTGTCTGGTAAAACTTCGTTGTGCCATAAAGCGTCGTGTCACTCCAGCCGAGATCATCGGCCAGAATGATGATGACATTCGGCTGTTTCGCAGCAGCGAGGAGTGCCGGACAAAGGGCCAGAAAGCAGAACAAGAGTTTTTTCATCGTGACGCAGGCAGAAGATCAAGGGTGCGAAACTCAGCAGGACCAGGCGGCAGATGCACACGCACATGGATGACACGCCCCTTCGCCGGGATTGCCACCTCCTGCGTCTGCCATTCATCGCCCGCTTTCACTTCAAACGGCACGCGGTTCGCAGGGAGAAAGTCTTTGTCTCCATCCATGCGCCAGGCGATGGCGCCCTGGCCGGCGGCAGCCGTTTTGAAAACGATTTTGGCTGTCACAGGTGCGGCCAGCTTGATCTGGCTGCGGGTGATGAAGGTGCCCTTGCCACCCTTGTCTGGCGTGAGCACCAGCACTCCATTCTTATTGATGAGGCTGCCTCCGCGTGCCAGCCAGCCGCGTGTGGCCTTGGTGTCGGGCTGCTCGGCTTTGGCTTCAGGCTGCGGCGCAGGCTTTCCTTCGAGGTAGAAGTCAAAATAGGCATTCCACACCCCAGCCATAGGCCCGAGTGCGAGGCCTGGCGGGTTCAGCTCTCCACACCAAGCCGTGAGTTTGCCGCGCAGCCGTGCTGCGATGTCCGGATGCTGCGAGGCGAGGCTGTGTTTCTCTTCCAGGTCGGTGGAGAGATCGTAAAGGTACTCGCGCTCGCCCCCGCGCAGCAGCTTCCAGTTTCCCTCGCGAATGGCGCTTTGGGCCATCCAGCGCCACATCAGCGCCACATGCGGTGGCCGCGTGTCTTCACCTTTGAGATACGGCATGAGATTCACGCCATCCAGATCTCCCGGCTTGACGGAAACGTCCGCCAGCGCCGCTGAGGTGGCCGCGACATCCAGTGCGCTCACCGCATGCTCATACGTCTGCCCGCCGGGAATCGTGCCGGGCCATGCGATAAGAAACGGCACATGCATCCCGCCTTCGCTCAGCATGCCTTTTTCTCCATTCAGCGGCGTGTTCAGGCTGCCGTCCCAGCCGCCCGCATCTCCTTCCAGCGGCGAGTCGGTCTTGTGAATCTTCAACGGCGCCCCGTTGTCGCCGATGAGGAAGATCAGCGTCTTCTCAGTCAGTCCATGCTGCTTCAGCGTGTCCGTGATCAGGCCCACGCCATCGTCCACCGCAGCCAGCATGCCCAGCGCAGCACGGCGGCGCTCCGGCATCGGGCCTGGAAAGCGGTCCTTGTACGACTGCGGTGCATCCAGCGGCGTGTGCGGCGCACGAAAGGCAACATATAGAAAGAACGGCTGCTCTTTGTAGCGCTCAATGATTGCCGCCGCTGACTTCGCACAACCATCGACGTGATAAAGCTCCGGCTTCATCTCGCTCATCGGCCGGTCCTGACCATCCACCGTGATGTTGGCGGGAAACTTCTGCTGCCCATGCTGCGAATACACATGCTTGAACCCATGCTTCGTGATCTCGCTCTGCGGGCCGAGGTGCCATTTGCCAAACTGCGCCGTCACATACCCTGCCCGCTGCAGCCGCGTGGCGATCGTCGTCTCCTTGTTAAAGCCATCCAGCGTAGAGTTGTTGTTGTCCAGATTGAAGCGTCCTTGGAATTTCCCCACCATCAGTCCTCCACGTGACGGCACACACTGCGGCGCGGTGCTGTAGCCGTGCTTGGCCACGACACCGCTGCGCGCCAGCGCGTCGATGTGCGGCGTTTTCACATCCTTTTCCACACCGCGGATGCCGAGATCGGCATAGCCGTGGTCGTCGGTGTAAAAGACGATGATGTTGGGCTTTACGGCAGCACTGGCTGCTTCAGCCAGAATGACGAGGCCTAGAGCGAGGAGAATGCGGAGCTTCATGGTGCTTTCTTTTTCTTGGTCTGGTCAAACATCGCTGCAGCTTCGTGGCCCACCTGGCCCGGTGTCACGGCGTCTTTCAGGGACTCGGCCAGTTTGGCACGCATCGTGGCCAGACGCTCGGGCTCCTGCGCGGCCAGATTGTTCTTTTCGCCGATGTCGTTGGCGAGGTTGTAGAGGGCGAAAGTGTCTGCGGTGTTGGCTGTCTTCTTCGCACCCCCCTTGCCCTTTTTGCCCTTCCCCTTTGCTTTCGCGCCTTCTGCGGGCGCTTCTTCGCTGTCGGCGTCGCTGCCATTCACGACGAGCTTCCAGTCGCCCATGCGCAGCGCGGCCACGGTGGGAGACTGCACGCAGAGGATCGCATCATGCGGCGAGGGCGCACCCTGCGTGAGCATGGGCCAGACATCTTTGCCATCCAGCGGCGTCTTCTGTTCCAGGGAGCCACCGGCCAGTTTCACCAGCGTGGGATACCAGTCCACAGTATGCATGGGCTCTTTGATACGCTTGCCAGCCGGAATATGCCCCGGCCAGTTGGCAAAGGCGCACCCGCGCACACCGCCCTCATAAATGCTGCCTTTGAAGGCGCGCAACGGCCCGTTGCTGCCAGGAGGCGGACCGCCATTGTCGGTGGAGAAAATGATGAGCGTGTTTTCACGCTCCCCGCTTTTTTCTAAAGCGGCCACGATCTGCCCGATTGCCTCGTCCACCGCTGCCAGCATGCCCGCGAGTTTTTGCCGTCCGCCCGTCAGAGCGCCATAAGGCTTTAAGTACTCCTCCGGCACCTCCAGGGGGCCATGCACTCCATTGAACGGCACGTAGAGAAACAGCGGCTTCGCCTTGTCCTTTTCGGCGATGGTGCGGCAGGCCTCGCGTGCGAGGAGATGCGTGGTGTAGCCCTCTTCTTTGATCTGCTGGCCGTCGCGGTACCAGTCCAGATCCGGGCCGCGCATGTGGGTAAAGTAGTCCAGCATGCCAAAGTAGTGCCCATAGTGGTGGTCAAAACCGCGTGAGGTGGGCAGGTAGGCAGGCTCAAATTCACCCAGATGCCATTTGCCGATGATCGACGTGGCGTAGCCCGCATCGTGCAGCGCATTCGCCAGCGTGCGTTCCGTCAGCGGCAGACCCCACGTGGCATGCGGACGCACGATGGTGTACACACCCGTGTGCGTGGCATAGCGGCCGGTCATCAGCGCAGCACGTGTGGGCGAGCACACCGGCTGCACATAGAGCGACTCCAGCACGGTACCTCCGGCTGCCAGCTTGTCGATGTTCGGTGTCTGGATCTCCTTGCCGCCATTGAATCCGCAGTCCGCATAGCCCAGGTCATCGATCAAAAAGAAGACAATGTTAGGCTGCTTCTCGGCTGCGAAGGCCGATACCGAAAGGAGAAGGGATGATAAAAGCAGTGCGATGGTTTTCATGAGAGGAGAATGGAGATAAGGTTTCATTTGGACTTCTTCTTTTTGTCGGCGCCGGGATCGACCATCGTCACCGGTTCGCCAATCAGCAGCGGTTTGCCAAAGACGGTCTGCTTGTCTCCCTGCTGCTGCATCCAGGCGTCCACATCCTCACGCAGTTGCTGCAGGCGCTCCGCCTGCGCGGGTTCTGCGGCGAGGTTGTGCAACTCGTTCGGATCACTCTTCAGATCGTACAGCTCCTCCGCAGGCCGCACTGAGTACCGCTTCACCTTGGCCGCAGCTTCCGTGTTAGACTCAGCGGCGCTGAGCCAGCTCTGCCAGTAGTTGAAGCCGCTGGTCACCTTGCTGGAGCGGGAGATATGCGTGTGGTGCTGAAATTCGGGGTGCAGGTTGCGGATGTACTTCCAGTCACGCGTGCGCACACTGCGGATGGGATACACATTGAAATCGCCATCCCCGCTGTGCGTGGTGAAGATTTTCTCCCGGTGTGTCGTGACTTTCCCCAGCAGCACACCTGCAAACGACTTGCCGTCAATACCCTCCGGCACCGTGCCGCCACCGAGCTCGATGAAGGTGGGCAGCAGATCCGGCCAGGCGATCATGGCATCATTCGTGGAAGCCGGTGGCAGATGCCCCGGCCAGGCTGCGATGAAGGGGATGCGGATGCCCGCATCGTACAGATTCCATTTCCCAAACGGCCACTGCCCGCCGTGATCAGCGGTGTAGATGAAGAGTGTGTCCCCGGGCACCTTGTCCTTGGCCAGCGCCCGCAGCTCGCCGAGCAGGGTGTCCGCACGCGTGATGTCCGAGCAGTATCGCGCCCGCTGCTCCCGCGTCGCCGCAGTATCCACATGTTTAGGGGGCAGCTTGAGCGCCGCCACATCATAGCCCGCATTCTCACCCCAGGGCACATGCGGATGACGCGTGCCGAAGAATAAACACAGCGGCTTGGAGGCATCGCGAGTGTTGAGAAACTTGGCCACTTCCACGGTGTCCGAATCGCCCTGCTGCTGCCCGCCGAGAACATCAAAGCCATGGTCCTTGCCGTAGTTCCCATGCGCTACCTTGCCAAACGCCGCCACTTCATATCCCAGCGCATGCAGCACCGGTGGCAGCGAGGGCACGCCAGGAATCTTCGCCTTGTGGTTCGGCTCCGCCCCATTCCGCGCTGGCCACAGCCCCGTGCACAGTGTGGTGCGGCTGGGGCCGCAGGCAGGAGAGGCCACAAACGCATGCGTAAACTTTACCCCCTCCGCCGCCAGCTTCACCATGTTGGGCGTGCGGATGTCCGTGGCTCCATAGGGCTCGGAATCCAGCATGCTGTGATCGTCCGAAATAAAGACGACGATGTTTGGCGGCACGGTTTTCTCTGCCGCCAAAAGAGGCAGACACAAAAAAGACGCGAAGATAAACGACAGAGACAGGTTGGACATGCGCCCCGTTAACGAACGGTCTTGCAGAAACATCTCAGCAAATGCTGTGTCGGATTCCGCATCGGAGCTTGTCACCAGCCGGGTGGCATTCTAGCCTCCAGCCATCATGACCTCGAAACCGAGCGCCTCCACCAAGCAGTCCGCCGAATACGCCATCTACAAGCCCAACGGTCGCGGCGCCGGCGGCGTGATCCGCTTCGAGTTCAACCGCGCCAAGGGTGCCGTCTTTGTGGACGCCGCCTCACAGAGCGGGGAGAAGCAGTTCGACTGGGAGCAGAAGATCACCATGAAATGGGGCCTCTCCGATCTCGGCACGGTGCTGGCCACCCTCCAAGGCCGCCAGGAGCAGGCCAAGCTTTTCCACCAGTCTGAAAAGGCCAACAGCGCCTTCGAGCTCACCTTCCGCGATGATCCGCAGAAAGCACCTTACTTCATGAGCATGTCACGGCAGGAGGCCGCATCCAAGAGCGTCAAGAAAGTCACCATACCCGTGACCCATGCCGAAGCCGCGATCTTGGAAACCGCCCTCCGTGCGGCGATCACACGGCTGATTGGGTGGTGAAGCAAGCATCGGCAGCGTGGCTCATCCCCAGCTCTCGTCCCGGTACATCGCTGGCGAGGTGTTGCGGTACTGCCGCAGCATGCGGCTGAGGTAGTAGCGGTTTGTCAGCCCGCATTCTTCGGCGATGGATTCGATGCTCTTCTCCGTGTGCCTCAGCTGCCTGCAGGCCTCGTCCAGCCGGTAATCCAGAAGCACTCGCATGGGCGCCTGCTGCAGCTCTTGCTGAAAGAGATGGTTTAAATTCCGCACGCTCAGCCCCGCGTGCCGCGCCACCTGCTCGGCGGTCAGCTTGATGCCGAGGTGCTGGTGCATGAACTCCATCGCCCGCAGCACCCGCGCGTCCAGATGCTGCTTTTCCCAGACACTGTCCGGCAGGCACTGCACGGCGGCGATCACCAGCTGGATCGTGGGCCAGGGAAACCTCGCCGCCACCTTCTCCTTGCTCAGCTTGATCAGCCCCGGGATCAGGCTCTGCATCAGCGTCGTGGTGCGAAAGCGGTGGATGCCCGGTGCCGCGCGGTCCGCCAGCGGCCCCAGGTTGAAATGCGCATACCACTTGCTGAAAGGCCGCGTCGTCGTGGTGCTGAAAGTCGTGTGTGGCGGAATCAGATACATGAAGCCCGGCTCCAGCGGCGTCTTCTCACCCTCGATTTCCACCACCCCTCCCGGGCTCACCGGCCAGTACAGGCGCCAGTAGGGATCATTCAGCCGCCGCAGCTCCCACTGCTGCAGTTCGATCTTGCGTGTGGTCAGGATGTCCACCGTCACCCCCGGCAGCGCCACCGTGCGCTGGCCCTGCACGCGATGCGCGGAGCCGGTGGGCACGAGGCTCAGGATGTTTTTGTTCGTCTGCATGGGCATTGCAAAATCCGACACAAATCTGGCGAGCCCGTGCATGGACGGCAAGCGGGGAGTGGCTAAGGATTTAAGCTCAACCAAACTGAACACACACCATGGCCGACATCCAAACCAGCGCTGCAGACAAGAAGGAAAAGGAATTCTTCACCGACGTCCCCCAGGAGGCCCCAGGCTTCTTCCTCAAGGGCTGCCACCAGTATGACTGGGGTCTCAAGAACCGCCTCTCCAAGGTCTTCAACCCCAAGGACGGCCGCACCGTCATGCTCGCCTTTGACCACGGCTACTTCCAGGGCCCCACCACCGGCCTGGAGCGCGTGGACCAGACCATCCTCCCTCTCGCCCCCTACGCCGACTGCCTCATGCTCACCCGTGGCATCCAGCGCTCCGTCATCCCCGCCTCCACCACCAAGGCCATCGCCCTGCGCGCCTCCGGCGGCACCTCGATGATCAGCCCCATGGAAGAGTGGGAAGGCGAGCTCGACGGCAAGAAGATCAAGTTTGGCCGCCCCGGCTTCGAGCCCCTTTCCAATGAGAGCACCGCTCTCAACATTGAGGAAGCCATCCGCCTCAATGCCTCCGTGCTCGCTGTGCAGGTCTTCATCGGCAGCGCGTATGAGCGCCAGTCCCTCAAGAACCTCACCGACCTGGTGGATGCCGCCAGCCGCTACGGCATCGCCGTCATGGGCGTGACCGCCGTGGGTCGTGCCATGGCCCGCACGCCGCAGTACTTCCGCCTGGCCACCCGCATCATGGCGGAGCTGGGAGCCAACATCGTGAAGTGCTACTACACCGAGAAGGAGTTCGACACCGTGACGAGCTGCTGCCCGGTGCCGATCGTGATCGCCGGTGGCAAGAAGCTGCCAGAGCTCGACGCGCTGAAGATGTGCGCCAACGCCATCAAGCAGGGCGCGAGCGGCGTGGACATGGGGCGCAACATCTTCCAGAGCGACGCCCCCGTCTCCATGATGCAGGCCGTGCACGGCGTGGTGCACGGCGGTCTGAACGCCAACAAGGCCTTCGAACTCTACAACGACCTCAAGAAAAAGGAGCTGCGCAAGAAGTAAGCTTCAGCAGACCCAGCACATTCACAGGGGGGGGATCATCTTGATCCCCCTTCTTCCACGCACTGCTCCAACCACTCCAGCCTTTCCTTCCGACCATGTCACTCAACGCCAATCAAGCCCGCCTCATGATGCTGCAGGTGGCCGACGCCATCATCGCCGCCGAACCCATGCTCTCCCAGGCCGACCGCGACCTCGGCGATGGCGACCACGGCCTCGGCATGAAGCGCGGCATGGAGGCGGTGAAAGCCCAGCTTGAGCCCATGGACCCCGCCAGCGTGGAGCAGGTTTTCGTCACCACCGGCACCGCCATGATGACCAGCATGGGCGGAGCTTCCGGTGCCATCTTCGGCACCGTCTATCGCGCCGGTGGCAAGGCCCTCGCAGGCCGTCCGGCCTTCGACGCCGAAGGCCTCTCCCTCTTGCTCTCCGCCGCCCTCGAAGGCGTGATGAAACGCGGTGGCGCCAAGCCCGGCGACAAGACTATGATCGATGCCCTGGCCCCCGCCGCTGAGAAAGCGCGCGAGTCCACCGCTCTCCCTCTCACCGAAGCCCTGACCGCTGTCGCCGCCGCTGCCGAAGGCGGCAAGGAAGCCAGCAAGAACATGATCGCCCAGTTTGGCCGCGCCAAGACGCTGGGTGAGGCGTGCCTCGGATTCCCGGATGCAGGTGCCTGCTCCGTCGTGGTCATGCTGAACACGATGCGGGATTTTGTAGTGGGTTGACTTGTAATTTACCGAGTTAGAATTTGTTCTGGCAAGGTGGACTCATACTCTTTCAGTTTCGCTTTGAGATACTTGTGATGTTCGATAAAACGAGGGTCAGAAATTGGGTAAACATCACCATAACAATCCTCATAAATAAATCGTAGAAATGACAAAAGCAGTTCGCGAGACACATACTTTGGAAGTGCTGTTCGCAGCGGAACACACATCAAGGTAAAGGAATATTCCTTGGCTTCTGGCGAAAGAGAAATTCGTGGACACCGATAAGGAAAATCAAAAATAACGGCTTTCATTCCAAGCGCTTTTGCACTCTGTCGAAATTTAACAGGCCGCGCTCGTCTCTCGGTAATTTCATTTTGCGGAAGTGCACCTTCCACACCTTGCATGTCAAAGAATAGAAAATCACAGTGATGTTCAGCATCTAGCAGCACCTTCTTAAGGTAAGATAGCATTAAATCGGCAGCTTTTCGACGAGCTTCACGAACTTCTTTATTGATTCCAAAATAGCTCACAATAGCCTTCCTGCGGTGGCGATAAAAATGACACATCAGAAAACCCACAACGTCGTTGTGATGCGAAGCAGTTAAGACGATATTTTCTACATCCAGATGACGGTCGTTAGGATTTGGGTTGGTAAACTCTAGTAACTCCTCGCAGCTATAATTAGTTCCATCATCTGTAAAAAGCGTTGTGTAAAGGTCGATCAATCCTGCCACCTCCTTATCGTTAGCACTTTTTATCCGACTAACTTTCACGCGATCTCTAATCAAGTTTTCCCACACGAAAGCGGCAGTGATTGTGCCTACCACCGCAAGTAGAGATTCAACGATCATGATACACTCAGGTTGAGGGGATTTATTTTTTCACATGAAACTCTGAACGAATTGCGGTCGCGCAGATTAGTAATAAGCACATGGCAGAATCAGGCATCGATTCATATTCTGCAAAAAACAAGTAAAATATTTTGAATATAATTTGGGTATAATCTTAGGTAATATGATTTAATAACATGCAATCTTGCTTGCATCCCACAAAAACCTGTCCGGTTTCTTCCGCTGGTGTGAGATAATGCCACACGCATGAACACTCACGAAACCCAGGCCGCGCAGGTTTTCCTGGCCCATCACGACTTTGTGAGAGGGGTGGCGCTGAAGTATGCACCGTGGCCGGGGCTGATGGAGGACATCGCGCAGCAGGTGTTTTTGGAGTTCATGGCCAAGGAGTCCCAGTGGGATCTGAGCACGGATGCCCGCCCGCTGCTGGCCACGATGACGCGGCACATCGCGCTGCGGCAGTGGCGGGAGCGCACCCGGCAGCAGCCCGAGGTGGTGCAAAAACTGGCTGACCACATCCGCCTGCTGGCGGAGGAGCGCGAGGCCCCGCCGCGCTATGAGGAAGAGATCAGCGTGCTGCGCGCCTGCCTGCAAAAGCTGCCGGAAAAAAGCCGCGAGCTGGTGGAACTCTACTACTACAACGACATCGGCACGCCGCAGATCGCCGATCAGATCAACATGAAAGCGGACACCGTCTGCCGCGCGCTTTCCCGCGTGCGTGAAAAACTGCGCGAATGCATCGAGCGCACCACTGCCAGCCAGGGAGGGCAAGCGCATGCCTGACACCGACACCCTCGTCCAACGCTATCTTGAAGGCACCCTCACCAGCGGCGAGGCCGAGGAACTGCATGCGCTGCTGCAAGCGCACCCGGAACTGGGAGAGCGCCTGCTGCAGCACTTTGAAATGGACGCCATGCTGCGCGCCACCAAACCGCTGGTGGTGGAGAGCATGAGCACCCGTCCTGCACTGCTGCCCCGCCGTCGCTTCACCTTTGCCACCGTGACCAGCGTGGCGGCCATGGCGGCCTGCATCGCCCTGCTGGGTGCGTGGTTGATCCATCAAACGCTGAGTCCGCAGCCCGAGAACGAGGAGGAAACCACCGCCTCCGTGGCCGTGCTGACTCGCGGGGTCAATCTGGAGTGGGAATCCGCCGCCATCGCACCCGGCACGCCGTTGTCCCCGGGCTGGTTGAAGCTCAAGTCCGGCATCGCCCAGATCGAGTTTTATCAAGGGGCCCGCGTCCTGATCGAAGGCCCTGCCGAGCTGCAGCTCGTCTCCTCCGGCGAAGCCACCTGCACCCGTGGCAAGCTCAGCGCCCAGGTGCCGCCGCAGGCCAAGGGCTTCCGCATCAACACGCCCAAGGGCACCATCGTCGATCTCGGCACCGAGTTTGGCCTGGATGTGGGCGCGCAGACGGCCGAGGTGCATGTGTTCAAAGGCGAGGTGGAACTGCATCGGCCCAGCGCGACCATGAAGTCGCTGAAGGAGGGCCAGGCCATGGCCATCGCAGGTGCGACGGCCGTGCTCCCGGCCAATGCTTCCGGATTTGCCTCGCTGAATGAGATCGACGCCCGCAGCGCCATGTCCCAGCGATTCCAGTTTGAGAAGTGGCTGGCCTCCAGCTCTAAGCTGAACGCCGATGCCAGCCTGCGCCTGCGCTTTGATTTTCAGGAGGATGAAGGCTCGCGCTCCCTGCGCAACCACGCTGCGAACGGCGCGCAGATTGCCGATGGCAGCATCGTCGGCGCTTCCTGGACCACCGGCCGCTGGCCGGGCAAGCGTGCCCTGGAATTCCGCAACGTGAGCGACCGCGTGCGGCTGAACATTCCCGGCGAGACCAAGGCGCTGACCCTGGCCGTCTGGGTGCGCGTGAACGGCCTGGACCGCACCTTCAACTCCCTCTTCATGTCCGAAGGCTGGGGCGACCGCAAAACCCACTGGCAGATCATGCGCGACGGCAGGGTGCGCCTCGGCATCGCCGGTGGCGGTGGCGCGGCGCATGTGGACCACGATACACCGGTGCTCTTCACCCCCGAGCGCTTTGGCCGCTGGACGCACCTCGCCGTGGTGTATGATCCCGCCACCAAGGAGGTGCGTCACTATGTGAATGGCGAGCTGCTGACCCGCTCTGGGCTCAAGGACACCACACCGCTCAAGATCGGAATCGCCGAACTCGGCAACTGGAACGACCGCCGCAGCTCCGGCGGCGTGGCCATCCGCCTCCTCAGCGGCGCGATGGACGAGTTTGCATTCTGGGACCGCGCGCTGAGTGACGAGGAGATCGCGGGCTTGGCCAGGTAGAGGGTTATTGACAATGCTGGTGTAAAACATAGTTTTACCCATGGTCAAAACCATCAGCAAGATCGGCAACTCTCAGGGGCTCATCTTCGACACGGCCCTCCTCCAGCTGGCCCGGCTGAAGGTTGGGGATGAGGTGAATGTGGAGGTGCACGCCGGTGGCACCATCACCATCACTCCCATGAACCCTCAGGTCATCGAGGCCGAGAAAGCCGCCGAGAGCATCAAACGGCTGATCCAGAAAAACAGCGAGCTTTTCCGCCGCCTCTCATGAGCCCCGCCATTCTGCATCCGACGCTGGAAACGGCTCTCGCGATCCATGCCGAAATCCTTGCGGCGCAGGGTGGCAGTCCCGGCCTGCAGTCCAGAGCGCTGCTGGAATCTGCCCTGGCGGCTCCCCTGGCCTTGCAGTCGGGGCCGTCGTCGAACCAGGACCCTGTCGAAATCGCAGCAGCCTATCTGTTCTATCTTGGGCGCAACGACGCCTTTGTGGAGGGTGGCCAGCGGTTTGCCCTGGCCGTCTGCCTGGTGTTTTTGAGCGAGAACGGCTTTCTCAAAACCGAAGAGCTCGATGCGAACGCCTGGGAAAACCTCACCCGCGAAGCTGCCTCTGGCATCCTGAGGCGAGAGGAGGTGACTCAAAAAATGCGGGAACTGCTGGCCTGGGCAACGGGATAAGGGCTGCTTTTTAGTGCAGATCTGGAAGCGGGACGCACTGTCATTACGAGGCAAAGCAGCCCTGCACTCATACTTGACGAACGCAGCAGCACTGGATAAAAACGGCACGTCATGACATCCAAATTCTTATCTCTTCTCTCCCTCGCTGCTCTCACCTTCAGCCTCAGCCAGTGTGTGGCTCCTGCTGGCAGTGATGGCAGCCGTTCTGCTCCCTCGGGATCTTCATCCGGCGATGGCACCATCAAGCCTGGAATGACCAAGGCGCAGGTCATCGCTGCCTGGGGGGAGCCCGATGAAAAGAAAACTAGCGCCAGCGGCGAACTCTGGCGCTGGGCTCAGCAGGGGTGGAAGCGCCACGTGCCGGTGTATGGCACCTGGGCGAAGGTGGAGGAGCATGTGGTGCGTTTCGGAGCGGATGGCAAGGTCGTCGGTGCCGGTACGGAAGACTACGGCAATGCCTTCCAGGAAGGCTGGCGCCGCAGCTATGGCCCCAACTGAGATACCTCTTTCATGAGAGTGACACCCGAAACATTCGTGTGTCGTAATGCCAGCATTTGAGCCGCCAGGATTGTTTGATCCTGGCGGCTCTGCGCGTCTGGCAGGAACTCCTGCTGATCATCCCCCCCTTCCCCGCCCCGGACCGGGCCATTCCGTGGAATGCCAATTTTTTATTGTCCGGTTTCTCCGCCCTGTGCGGTACTAGCTCTCCCGCCCGTTTTTTTTCCCCAACCCATGAAGCAGCTCCTACTCACCCTCGCACTCCTCGGCTCGGCCCTGTCCGCGCACGCGCAGGAATATCTCGAAGTCGCGGCAAATCCGGTCGGCGCCGGCAAAGGCAAAAAGATCGTCCTGGTGGCCGGTGACGAGGAGTACCACACCGAGGAGAGCATGCCCATGCTGGCCAAAATCCTGGCCAAGACGCACGGCTTCAACTGCATCGTGCTTTTCTCCACGGATGAAAAGGGCGGCTACATCGACCCCAACAACCAGAAGAACATCCGCGGCACCGAGGTGCTGGACGACGCGGATCTGCTCATCATCGGCACGCGTTTCCGCCAGCTTCCGGACGCGAGTCTGGAGCACTTCGCCAAATTCCTGAATGCCGGCAAGCCGGTGATCGGCTTCCGCACGGCCACGCATGCCTTTACCGGCAGTGCCAAGACCGGTGACTTCAAGTGGAGCGAGTTTGGCCTGAAGATCCTCGGCGAGAAATGGGTGAGCCACCATGGGCAGCACAAAAAGGAGGGCACCCGCAGCGTGGTGGTGGAGGCCAACGGCAAGAATGAAATCCTGAGCGGCGTGGGCGAAATCTTCTGCACCACCGATGTGTATGGCGCACCGGATGTGAAGCCAGAGAGCGACACCATCCTGCTGCGTGGCGCGGTGACGGAGTCGCTGGACCCCAAGTCCAAGGCGGTCGCAGGCCCGAAGAACGACCCCATGCAGCCCATCGCCTGGCTGCACGACTACACCTCCCCGGACGGCAAGGCCAAGGGCCGCTCCTTCTGCACCACGATGGGTGCCTCGCTGGACTACACGGACGAAAATCTGCGCCGTCTCATCGTGAATGCGGTGCACTCTCTGCTGAAGCTGCCGGTGCCCGCCAAGGCGGACGTCGCTTTCATCGACCCCTTCAAACCCACCGCCTACGGCTTCATCAAGGACTCCTCTTACTTCAAGCAGCGCAACCTCAAGCCCGGCGACTTTGCCACGGGCAGCAGCCCCACGATGGGCACGCCCGATGACAAAAAGAACGCTGCCAAGAAGCCGGAGGAAGTGAAGGCCCCGCATCAGCCCACCACTGAACCTGCCGCCGCCACCTCCGCCCGCCCCCAGGCCGTGGCACCCCCGAGCAAGGGTGAGCACATCGTGCTCATCGGCAACGGCCTCGCCGAGCGCGACACGTGGTACAGCCAGATCGAGACCGAGCTCCAGCTCCGCTACCCGGACCGCGAACTGTTCTTCCGCAACATGGGCCATGTGGGAGACACCCCCGGCTTCCGACCGCATCCCTCGCGCGCCTCTCAGTGGGCCTTCCCTGGCGCGGAGAAGTTTCACCCGGACAAGACCATCCACAACGGCCAGGGCTTTTTCTCCACGCCGGACCAGTGGCTCACGCATCTGAAGGCGGACACCATCGTGGCCTTCTTTGGCTACAATGAGTCCTTCGACGGCCCCTCCAAGGTGGGCAACTTTGAGGCTGAGCTGGACGCCTGGGTGGTGCACACCCTGAGCAAGGCCTACAATGGCAAAGCCGCGCCGCGCGTGGTGCTGGTGAGCCCCATCGCCTACGAAAACCAGAGCGCCAAGCGTGATCTGCCGAAGGGCGACACGGAAAACGCCAACCTGCTGCTCTATGCGGGGGCCATCGAGAAAGTGGCCAAGAAACACGGCCTGACCTACATCGACCTCTTCACCCCCACGAAGGAGATCGAGGCCAAGGGCGGCGAGTTTTTCACCACCGGCGGCTTCATCCCCACCGAGAAAGGTTATGCAGAAATCGGCAAGCTGCTGGCCACCGGCCTCTACGGCCACGCCAGTTACGAATCCAAGGCCGACCCCAGGCTGGTACGTGAGGCGGTGAAGGAGAAGGACTGGTTCTGGAACACGGACTACAACATCCTCAACGGCGTGCACGCGCATGGCCGCCGCTACAACCCCTACGGCCCGCAGAACTACCCCGATGAAGTGCAGAAGAGCCGCGAAATGACCGCGCTGCGCGACAACCTGATCCACGCTGTGGCCACCGGCAAAACCAGCGAGCTGAAGGTGGACGACAGCAAGACCCACACGCTGCCACCTGTGCCTACCAACTACGTGCCGAGCGTGAAGAACGGCAGCGAGAAGTACCTCTATGGCGAAGAAGCCCTGAAGTCCCTCACGGTGCCGGAAGGCTACAAGGTGGAGCTGTTTGCCTCCGAAAAGGAGTTCCCCAATCTGGCGAACCCGATGCAGATGTCCTTCGACAACAAGGGCCGTCTCTGGGTGGCCACCATGCCCACCTACCCGCACTACCGCCCCGGCGATGCCATGCCGGACGACAAGATCCTCATCTATGAGGACACCAATGGTGACGGCAAGGCCGACAAGGAAACCGTCTTTGCCGACAAGCTGCACCTGCCCATCGGTTTTGAGTTCACCACAGAAGGCGTGTATGTGACCCAGGAGCCGAACCTCGTGCTGCTGCGCGACACCAACGGCGACGACAAGGCCGACAGCATGGAGATCGTGCTCGGCGGCTTTGACACGCACGACACGCATCACGCCATCAGCGCCTTCACGGCGGACCCCAGCGGTGCCTTCATGCTGTGCGAGGGTGTCTTCCTCCACTCCAATGTCGAGACGCCCTACGGGCCGGTGCGCTGCGTGGACGGCGGCTTCTTCCGCTACAGCCCGCAGCGCGGCCTGCTGGAGCGCACCATCCAGATGAGCATCCCCAATCCCTGGGGCTTCGTGTTTGACCAGTGGGGCCAGGACTTCCTGCTGCACACCTCCGGCACCACCATGAACTGGGCCCTGCCCGTGGAGGTGAAGCCCACCTTTGGCAGCAAGACCCCTTCCACCGCCGACCTCGTGCCGGACGGCCACAAAGTGCGCCCCACCAGCGGCCTTGAGATCGTCTCCTCCCGCAACTTCCCCGACGAAGTGCAGGGCGACCTCATCTATTGCAACGCCATCGGCTTCCTCGGCATCAAGCAGGTCAAGATTGAAGACAACGGCGCCGGCTGGAAAACCGCTCACCGCCAGGACCTCCTCGTCAGCACGGATGGCAACTTCCGCCCCGTCGATCTCGAATTCGCACCCGATGGCTCCCTCTACGTCATCGACTGGCACAACGTCCTCATCGGCCACATGCAGCACAACGCCCGCGATCCCCTGCGCGATCACGTCCACGGCCGCATCTATCGCATCACCTACCCCGGCCGCCCTCTTGTGAAGCCCGTGCCTGTCGCCGGTGCTCCGCTCGCCACCCTGTTCGAAGACCTCAAGGAACCCGAACTCCGCACCCGCTACCGCGCCCGCCGCGAACTGCGCGCTCGCGATCCCAAGGAAGTCCTCCCCGCCATCAAGACCTGGGCCGCAGACCAGAAGGACACCCACGCCAAGCTCGAAGCCCTCTGGGTCACCTGGGGCCTGAACGAAGCCGATGAAGGCCTCCTGCGCGAAATGCTCGCCTCCTCCGACTTCCACGCCCGTGCCGCCGCCGTCCGCGTGCTGCGCTACAACACCCACCGCATCGCCGATCACGTCGCCCTGCTCGAAAAAGCTGCCGCCGATGAACATGGCCGCGTGCGCCTCGAAGCCGTCGTCGCCGCCTCGTGGCTGCCAAACATTCCCGCCGCCAAGAACATCGTCGCCATCGCCGCCAAGCTGCCGCAGGACGACTGGAACAAGGCCGCCATCAAAACCGCCGCCGACCGCCTCGCTGGCGTGGCGGAAACCGTGAAGCCCGAGCACCCCGCGGTGCCCGCCCCTGCCTACCTGAGCGACGCCGCCAAAAAGCAGTTCAAGCTGGGCCAGGAGATCTACAACCGCGAAGGCCACTGCGTCACCTGCCATCAGCCGAACGGCGCCGGTCTTGATCCCGCCTTCCCCAGCATCGTGAACAGCCCCTGGGTCACCACGGACCGTGACCGCCTCATCAAGATCGTCATGTACGGCCTGATGGGTCCCATCAAGGTCGGCGGCAAGGAATACAACGGCCAGGTGCCCATGACTCCCTTCGGCGGCATGCTCAAGGACGAGGAAATCGCCAGCGTCCTCACCTTCGTGCGCAACCACTTCGGCAACAAAGCCGACCCAGTCACAGCAGCCGAAGTCAAAGCCATCCGCGACGCCAACCCCGGCCGCATGATGCTCTTCACGACGGACGAGCTTTTGAAGCTGCACCCGATGAAGTAGACGCGCAAACAGACGATTCTTGCTGCAACGCCGGGTGCCTAACAGCCCCGGCGTTGTTGTTTTGCCGAATCCGACACATCCTTTGCCGGTAGTTTTGGATAAACGGGTGCGTTTATCCACGCGCCCAACCATGAACCGTCTCCTTTTTCTATCCCTCCTGTTCACCTCCTTCGCCTCCGCGCAGGACGGCTTTAAACCGCTTTTCAACGGCAAGGACCTCACCGGCTGGGACGGCAATCCCGAGCTGTGGAGCGTGGAGGACGGCTGCATCACGGGCAAGACCACCGGGCCGGAGCAGCTGGCGTACAACCAGTTCCTCATCTGGCGCGGCGGGAAGGTGAAGAACTTTGAGCTGCATGCGAAGATCAAGGAAAGCGGCAACAACACGGGCATCCAGTACCGCAGTAAGGAGCTGCCGGAGAACGGCAAGTGGTCCATCGGTGGTTATCAGTGTGACATTCACCCGGCTCATCCGAACAACGCGATGGTGTATGAGGAACGCGGACGCGGCATCATCGTGCAGAACGGCCAGGGCGTGGTGATCGACCCCGAGGGCAAGCGCTGGCTGGCCTCCGAGCACGAGCCGGTGAAGGTGGACATCGCCGAATGGCACGAATACACCATCATCGCTCAGGGCAATCATTTGATCCACAAGATCGACGGCAAGGTGACGATCGACCTGCTGGACTTTGAGGAATCCAAGCGTGCGCTGGAAGGCTTGGTCGCTTTTCAGATCCATCGCGGGCCTGCGATGAAGGTGCAGATCAAGGATGTGATGCTCAAGGAACTGCCGGATGGCGGCGTGATCTCGTTTGAGAAGTCGGCCATCCCCAGCGATGCGCAGATCATCGAGGCCAAGGCACCCGCGAAGGGCAAAGGCAAGGCAGCTGCACCGGCCAAGGGTGATGGCAAAGGCAAGAACGCTGCCGCCAAGGGGAAGCCGAAGCGCGCAGAGGCGGTGGGGCCAGCCATCGGTGCGAATGTGGCCACACCGGTGACGAACATCAAGACGCTGCCTGATTTCAAAGTGGAGCTGCTCTACTCCGTGCCTGGTGGCGAGCAGGGATCCTGGGTGAACCTTTGCACGGATGACAAAGGCCGCATCTACGCCAGTGACCAGTATGGCTGCCTCTACCGCTTCAGCCCGCCTGCTGCAGGCCAGCCTTTGAAGGCTGCGGATGTGCAGAAGGTGGCGGCAGAGATCCGTGGCGTGAACGGCATGCTCTTCGCCTTTGGTGCCCTCTACATCGGCGTGAACGATTACGAAAAGAAGATCCCCAGCGGCGTGTACCGCATCACTGACAGCAACAATGACGACATGCCCGACAAACTGGAGATGCTGCGCGAATTTGACGCCGGCAGCGACCACGGTGTGCACGCCATCTTGAAGACGCCGGACGGCAAGGGGCTCTATCTCATCAGCGGCAACAATGCCGTGCTCAAGGAAGGACCGAAGGCGGGCACGCTGGACACCTCTCCTGTGGCAAAGTTTTGGGGCGATGACCATCTGCTGCCCCGCATGCCGGACGGCCGTGGCCACAACCGCCATGTGATGGCTCCTGGCGGCATCGTTTACCGCTTCTCACCGGATGGAAAGCAGTTCGAGATCTTTGCATCAGGCTTCCGCAACATCTACGACGGCGGTGTGAACCGCGAGGGCGAGCTCTTCGTGTACGACGCAGACATGGAGTATGACTTCAACACCTCCTGGTACCGCCCCACACGCATCAACCACGTGGTCAGCGGCGGCGAGTACGGCTGGCGCAACGGTGCTGGCAAGTATCCCGAGTTTTACTATGACAACCTGCCCGCCACGCTGAACATCGGTCCGGGCTCGCCCACCGGCTGCAGCTTTGGCTACGGCGCGAAGTTCCCTGCCAAATACCAGGACGCCTTTTATGCGCTCGACTGGAGCTGGGGTAAAATTTACGCCGTGCATCTCACGCCCAGCGGTTCCACTTACACCGCCACGAAGGAAGAGTTTGTCACCGGCGGTCCGCTTCCGGTGAGTGATGCGATCATCGGTCCAGACGGCGCGATGTATTTTACGATCGGCGGCCGTCGTGTGCAGAGCGGGCTGTATCGTGTGACATACACGGGCAAGGAGTCGACCGCACCCGCGATACACGAACCGCAGATCACGGCAGGTGCCAACCTGCGCCATCAGTTGGAGGCATTTCACGGCAAGGCAGACGCGAAGGCTGTGGCCTTTGCCTGGCCACACCTCAGTGACAAGGACCGCTACATCCGCGCCGCCGCCCGCACGGTGCTGGAGCACAATCCGCTTTCTGAATGGGAAGCCAAGGCGCTGAATGAAAAGAATGCCACTGCACAACTTGAAGCCCTGCTGGCGCTCGCTCGTGTCACGGGCGTGTGCCCCACGCACCGCGCTCCGGACCATGTGGTGAACACGGCGATGCGTGACAAGATCTTGGCTGCGCTGCTGAAGCGTGACTTTACCAAGCTGAACAATGAGCAGCGCATGGCCTACGTGCGCCTCACTGAGATCGTGCTGCATCGCTTTGGCAATCCGGACGATGCCATCGTGGCTGCGATCATCGCCAAGCTCGATCCTGCGTATCCGGCGGACAATTTTGAGCTCAACTGGCTGCTCACAGAAACACTGGGCTATTTGCAGGATCCAAAGGCTGCGGCGAAGGGCATGGCCCTCATTGCTGCAGCAGAGAGCCAGGAGCCACAGATGGAATATGCACGCAGCCTGCGCTTTCTGAAGACCGGCTGGACCAAGGAGCTGCGCACGCAGCAGCTGGAGTGGTTCCTGAAAGCGGCGAACTACAAAGGCGGTGCCAGCTTTGACAAATTCATCGAGTTCATCCGCAACGACAGCCTCACCACCTTTACGCCCGAGGAAAACGCGCAGCTGGCCGAGCTGATCGCGAAGAAGCCCGAGCGCAAATCCGCCATCGAAAACGTCGGTGCCATGTTCGTGGGCCGCACGCCCACGATGTGGACGCTGGATGAACTCAGCGCCGCCGCCAAGACCGGCATGAAAGGCCGCAGCTTTGACAACGGCCGCAAGATGTTCACCGCCGCCGCCTGCTACACCTGCCACCGCTTTGGCAATGCCGGCGGCATGACCGGTCCTGATCTCACTGGCGCTGGCGGCCGCTACAGCCCGCACGACCTGCTCGACAACATCATCAACCCCAGCAAGGTCATCAACGAGCAGTTCGCCCCCATCATCGTCACCAAGAACGACGGCAGCGTGATGAGCGGTGTGGTGGTGAACCTGAGCGGCGATGGGGTGACTCTCAACACCGACCTCACTGACCCCAACCAGCGCGTGAACGTGGACCGCAAGGAAGTGAAGAGCATCGAGCTCAGCACCGTCTCCCCCATGCCACCCATGCTGCTCGCCATGCTCAAGAAGGACGAGATCCTCGACCTCGTGGCCTACGTGCTGAGCGGCGGGGACAAGGGCAATGCGATGTTTGGGAAGTAAGCTGAGCCAATATCCTTTCCTCGACGGCTTTTGAGAGCTCCCTGCTTTTGCTGGGAGATCAACCTCTGTGCTTCGTTATCAACGCCCCATGAAACTCCATTCCACGATTCTTCACGCCTTCCGTGGCTTGATCCTGGCCGCAGCTTTGCCTTCCATGGTTTCCGCTGCGGAAAAGCCCAACATCCTCGTCATCGTCGCGGATGATCTTGGTTATGCTGACATTGGCGTGCACGGAGGAAAGGTGGTGCCGACGCCGAACATTGATGCGCTGGCGGCCAGCGGGGTGCGCTGCACGAACGGCTATGTGACAGCGCCGTATTGCAGCCCTTCGCGAGCCGGGTTCCTCACGGGGAAATCGCAGACGCGGTTTGGGCATGAGTTTAATCCGCATGTGGGAGACGAGGCAAAGCTGGGGCTGCCACTGGACCAGCGCACGATCGCCAATGTGCTGCATGATGAGGGCTACGCCACAGCACTCATTGGCAAATGGCATCAGGGTTTTGATGCGGCACATCATCCGCAGTCGCGCGGCTTTGATGAGTTTTTCGGCTTCCTCGTGGGCGGACACAATTTCCTGCTGCACAAGGATGCGGACCCGGAGTTTGGCTCCGCGCATTCGCACAACATGATCTACCGTGGCCGCGAGCTGCAGCACCTGGACGGCTACACGACGGATCTCTTCACCGACGAAGCGCTCGGTTTCATGAAGCGCCATGCGCCCAAGCCGTGGTTTCTCTACCTGGCCTACAACGCCGTGCACACGCCGCTGGAGATCGCGGACAGGGTCAAGGATCGGATTCCTGCAGATGTTACGGACCCTAACCGGCGTGGTTATCTTTCGCTGCTAGTGGCGCTGGATGATGACATTGGCCGCATCACCGCCGAGTTGAAGGCGAAGCATCCGAACACGCTGGTGTTTTTCTTCAGCGACAACGGCGGCTCAGGCAGAAAGCCCTTCTTGGCCTACAACACGGGTGTCAACACACCGTTGCGGGGTGACAAGGGCCAGACGCTTGAAGGCGGCATCCGAGTGCCGTTCTTTGTGAGCTGGGCCGGCAAGCTGCCCGCAGGCAAGACCTATGACCAGCCCGTGAGCACCATGGACATCCTGCCCACGGCCTGCGCTGTGACCGGAGCCAAACAACCTGACGGAGTCGAAGGTGTGAACCTGCTGTCGTATCTCAAAGGCGAAGTCACCACCGCACCACACGACACCCTCGCCTGGCGTTTCGGTCCGCAGAAAGCAATTCGCCAGGGAAACTGGAAACTCGTGGATGTGCGCGACATGGAGGCCAAAACCGAGTCCGGCTGGCAGCTCTATGATTTGAGCACTGACATTGGCGAAGAGCACAACCTTGCCACCTCCAAGCCCGAGCTTGTGGCCAAACTTTCCAAGACCTGGGAGGAGTGGAACGCCAAAAACATCGCGCCGCAGTGGCACGGCTCCCCGCACGAAGACCCCACCGCGCCTCAGAAGCCTGCGGCAAAGGCTGGCAAGGCGAAAAAGAAGTGAGCGGAACGGCCTTTGCACAGGCCGCAGGCATCATCCTACAAAGAGCAAAGGTTGCACTGAAAGCAGCCCGCGTTCAGCGTTTGATAGAACTCCTCCTATGCCCGTCTTTTCCGATCCCTTTAGCGAAGCCCGCAGCACCGCCGGCGTGATGAAGTGCCCCTTCCATGGCGAAGACATCACCATGATCCTGCGCCACGAGGATGTGCGCAAGGCGGCCAAGGACTGGCAGACCTTCAGCTCGGACGCGCCTTTCCGCGTGCCGATTCCCTCAGAGGAGGAAGTGCGCACCATGCGCCAGCTCCCCATCGAAACCAATCCGCCGGAGCACACCGACTACCGCGCCATCGTGGAGCCTTTTTTCCAGCGCGCCAAAGACCCGGCGATGATCGCGCAGGTGGAGGCGCTGATGGAGGGCATGCTCACGCAGGCGCTGGGCCGCGACTCCATCGAGATCGTCAACGAATTCGCACTGCCCATTCAGTCACGCGCGCTGACGCATCTGCTCAACGTGCCCGCCTCGGAAGGTGAAACCTGGATCGGCTGGGGCATTCATGTGTTCAAGGTCACGGGCGGCGAGTTTAAAAAGGGCAACGTGCTGGAGGATTACCTGCACGCGCAGTTTGACCGTGCAGAGGCGAATCCAGGAGAAGACTTTTTCAGTGCCCTCACACAGGCGGAGTATCGCGGGCGCAAACTCACCCGTGAGGAGATGATGGGCTTTGCCAATCTGGCCTTTGCCGGCGGGCGTGACACGATCATTCACACCATCTCCTGTGCGCTGGGTTATCTGGCGGAGCATCCGGAGGCGCTGGAGTTTCTGCGCGAAGATCCGAAGCGCATCACGTTGGCGAGCGAGGAGTTTTTCAGAGTCTTCATGCCGCTCACGCACATCGGCCGTGTGTGTCCGGCGGACACTGATGTGAATGGTGTCACGGTGAAAGCCGGCGAGCGCATTTCGCTCGCATGGGCCTCTGCCAACTTTGATGCCAATGCCTTCCCGCAGCCCGAGGAGGTGCGCCTGGACCGCAAACCCAACCCGCACCTCAGCTTTGGCTTCGGCACGCATCTCTGTCTGGGCGCACCGCATGCGCGGCTTATCCTTCGCACGCTGCTGAGACTGTGCTGCGAACGCGTGAAGCGCATCACCATTCTCAAAGCCGAAGAGCGTGTGGAGCATGAGGCCAAGTTTGACCGCACGCTTGGCTATGATTCGCTGGTGGTGAAGCTGGAAGCCTTGGGTTCGCCATGCTGATCGTGGCTTTTGGCTGAAGCCGCACTTGTCAGTGTTCCAGGCCCAGCAGCTTCAGGCTGTCGCGGTGGATCATGGCTTCGATCTGGTTCACGTCCAGACGCGGGAGCTTGGTGCCTTCGAGCATGTCGTTGAGCTTGCGGATGCCGTCGATGGAGGCGTTCACGGTGGTGAAGGGGAAGTCGGTGCCGAAGAGGAGCTTGTGCCAGACGCCGTACTCCTGGGCGAGCATGAGCGAATTGTAGAGCTGCCAGGGGCGGTAATGGAGTGCGCTGACGTCGGCGAAGACATTGGCGTGCTTGCGGATGGTGACGAGGCATTCGCCCTCATAGGGATGGCCGAGATGCGCGAGGATGATCTTCAGCTCAGGATGTTTCAAAGCCACGGGCTCGATGAGGCGCGGGAGGGTGAAGGCCAGCGGGGCCTGGGCGATGAAGGTAGTGCCGGTGTGGAGGAGCACGGGCAGGGCGTGCTTTTCGGCGTACTGCCACAATGGGTCCAGCTGAGGATCGTCCGGGCTGAAGCCGGCATACATGGGCATGAGCTTGATGCCGCGCAGGCCGAGCTCCTCATGGCCGAAGCGCATCTCGCGCTCCCAGTTTTCCTGAGTGGGATCGAGGGCCAGAAAGCCGATGAGACGTGCAGGATCGCGCGCGACGTAGTCTGCCACGGTCTTGTCATCGACCCAGAGGCCGCTGAGCTTTGCTTTGCCGCCGAAGACGATGGTGCGGGTGTTCTCCGGGGCGCTGGCGCGATAGGCCTCGTACGTGGCGCTGATGTCCACCTTCACGCCGGGACGTGCGCGGCCAGCCTGCTGGATGAAGTCTTCTGAGAAGTCGGAGGGGAAATTCCAGGCGTGGGAGTGGACGTCGATGATCATGGGCGGGAGAGTCGTCGGCATAAGTACGCCGTGAAGGGGCAGGAACTGGCATGCGGCGACTGCTGCGGCGGTCATGGCGCGTCCGCCGGCGCCAGAAGAAGTTGAGGAGAACAGAGACGTTTGGCCTGGCCGCTCCGGCACAGGCATGCGAAGGGGGCTGGTGACAAAAATACCGATAGAAAGCACGCGGAGGGAAAAAGGCGGCGCTGTGGGGAGCGTTTTCTGTCCGCGCCCATGAACGGACCTCCCACCTTTCCCACACCTCCTGCGGCTCGACATCAAAGCCTCCGTATAGGCATGTGCAGTCATGCCTTCACCAGCGCCAGCATAGCCATTTTCAGATGAACACAGTCCTGCCCACACTCGTCCTGCTGGCGGCCGCCCTCTGCCAGCTCCCGTTTCCGCTGCGCGCCGCGCCGCCTGAGTCCACAGCGCAGTCGACATTGCGCGCCGTGGATCTCCGCATCGGTGAAGCCGCTGAGGTGAAACTCGCGGACGGCAGCGTGGCCAAAGTGAAGCTGCTGGACCTGCAGGAGAAGACAGACACAATGGCCAAGGCTGTGCGCGAGGCCCGCGTGAAGGTGGTGGTGAATGGAGTGGAGGCTTGGATCATGAGCGCGAACTACCATCTGCCCAAGCCTGTGGGCGGTGTGCAGATCGACTGCCCGATCACGCGCGGCTACAATGCCAACAGCGGCGAGGATTCCTGGGGGCTGGAGAAAGACGCACGTCTGCGCCTCTGGCCCGCAGGCGCGTCGTGGATCGAGCCCGGGACGTTTGTGTATCCGCTCAAGCAGCGCTGGTTTGCCACCAGCACGCAGTTTGCCAATGAGCCCACCTATGTGGACGGCGGCGACAAGCCGGACCGGAAGAAGATTTATTATCACAACGACCTCGACTTCGGTGGCTGCGAAGGGCTTGTGGAAGTCGTGGCCGCCACAGATGGACTCGTGGTCAGTGCTCGGGACAAGACGCTCGACGGCTACTCCCTCACGCCCGTGCGTCCGCGTTACGATGTGGTCTATGTGCTCGATGCCAGAGGCTGGTATTACCGTTACAGCCACTTCCACAGCATCGATGACGCCATCCAGCCCGGCACGCGGGTGAAGATGGGGCAGCGCATGGGCCTGCTGGGCAAGGAAGGCGCCAGCGGCGGGTGGTCGCACCTGCACTTCGGCATCAAAAGCCGCCAGCCCTCGGGCAAATGGGGGACGCAGGAGGCCTACGCCTTTGCGTGGGAGAGCTACGTGCGCGAGCAGAAGCCGCAGGTGATTGCCGTGGCGCGGCCGCATCATTTCATCCGTGTAGGCGAGAGCATCACGCTGGATGCGTCCAAGTCCTGGGCCGCCTCAGGCAAGATCGCCAGCTATGAGTGGACGCTGGCGGATGGCACGAAGAAGAACGCGGCCACTTTTGAGCGCACCTACACGCAACCTGGCAGCACCAGCGAGATCCTCAAAATTACCGACGATGCCGGGAATACGAGCTACGACTTTGCCATCGTGCAGGTGATCGGAAACGACCTCGTGAACATCCCGCCCGCGATCCATCCGAGCTTTTCCCCCACGATGAACCTCAAGCCCGGCCAGGAGATCACCTTCAAGGTCCGCACCTTCCGCGATGCTGGCGGAGAGACCTGGGACTTTGGCGACGGATCCCCACCTGTGAATGTGAAGTCCGACGGCAACGCCAAAGCCCTGGCCAAAGACGGCTACGCGACCACCACCCACACCTTTTCCATGCCCGGTGACTACATCGTGAGCGTGCAACACGCCAACGCACGCGGGGAGAAGGCGCTGGGGCATCTGTGGGTGAGGATCGGGAAGTAAGCGGCGCATGCCAGCGCTTCACATCGATCATGCTGCTGCTGCGATCATGCGATCAAACTGGCGATCCACCTCGCGTTTGGTTTCGTCGTCGAGTTTGAAGCCGACGGGGCCGCGCACGAGGGTGTTTTTGAAGATGCCCTGGCGGACGAGGAGGTGCTTTTCGACGGCGAGGAAGCCATCGAGGCTGGTCTGCATGGAGATGAGGGCGGAGAGGGGGCCGTGGATGCGGTCGGCTTTTTCGGTGTCGCCGGATGTGAGCGCATTCCACAGCGGGACGAGGCCGCGGATGAGGTCCGCGCCTGGCATGGTGCCGACGACGCCGCGCTTGAAGGAGTCCACCAGCGCGATGCCGCCGGTGCCTTCGAAGACGCGGGCGCGACCTTGGGTGGCATCGCGGAGTTCGGAGAGCTTGGGGCCGATGGGGGAGGCTTCGGGTTTGTACTGCACGCGCTCGGGGCCGAACTCAGCGAGCAGCCGCGCCTGCATGGCGATGGGCATGGGCTTGCCGACGTAGCCGCTGGCGTCCTGCACGATGACCGGAATCTGGATGGCGTGGATGATGCGGGTGTAATAGGCCAGCAGCTCGCTCTCGCCGATGCCGATGGAGACGGGCGGGATGGCCATGACGGCATCTGCTCCGACGCTCTCGGCGTGCTTTGCATAGCGTTCGGCGGTCTTGGAGGATTCCGCGCCCACGCTGATGATGACGGCGCCGCGTGCTTTGCCAAATTTGCATGCGGCAGCGGCAAGTGCTTCGCGCTCCTCGCTGTCGAGCCGCAGGGTTTCGGAGACCATGGCCATGACGATGCCGTGGGAGCCGCAGTCGTAGAGCCAGGAAATTTCGCGCTCGAGTGTTTCGAGGTCGAGCGTTTCATCGGCATGCCATGGGGTCTGGAAGACGGGAAGGACGCCGTGGAGTGGGGGGGGGGGAGGCATGGGCTGGGGAGGGGGAGGGGAACTTCTGATTTCATCAATCGTCAATCGTGCGTGCCCTTGGTGTCTTGGAGACGGAGGATTGACGATTGAAGAGCCATCGATTCTTGATTTTTGAAGTATGAGCCGGAGGGTTGAATTTAAACGCGAATGCTTTGAGGAATGACCGCAAATTGACGCGAATCAGAAAGAGGGCTGAAGTTTCACCATAGCAGCTTGCCGCCATCGAGGATGAGGACGCTGCCGGTCATGAAGCTGCTGGCTTCGCTGGCAAGGTAGAGGGCCAGCGGTCCGATCTCATCGGGGCGGCCCCAGCGGCCCATGGGGATGCTGGTGGCGACTTCGCCTTCGAACTCGGGGCGCTCGCCGATCCAGCGTTTGTTGGCATCGGTCATGAAGGGGCCGGGGGCGATGGCGTTAACGGTGATGCCGTGCGCGGCCCAGTCGGCGGCCACAGCTTTGGTGAACATGATGAGTGCACCCTTGGAGGTCTCGTAGCTGCGGCCGCGCATGGCCTTGCCGGGCCAGAGGGCATTGATGGAGGCGATGTTGATGATGCGGCCCCATTTGCGCGGGATCATCGCTCCGCCGATGCGCTTGGTGAGGATGAAGGCCTGAGTGAGATTGAGGTCGAGGATGCGCTGCCAGTCTTCGAGGGGGAGATCTTCGGTGGGGGTGTTGATGCGGCGGCCGCCGACGTTGTTGATGAGGATGTCGATGGGGGCGTGATCGCGCAGCACCGTGTCGCAGAGGCGCTCGGCTTCCTCGGGCTTGGAGAGATCGGCCTGGATGGAGGTGACGTGGACATTGGCACTGTGCAGTTCTTCGCAGGCTTTTAGCAGGTGCTCTTCGTTGGAGCCGGAGATGATGACCTGGGCACCGGCCTCCCCCAGCGCACGCGCCATTTCCAGACCAAGGCCGCGAGAGCCGCCGGTGATGAGGGCACGGCGGCCGGTGAGTTTGAAGCGATCAAAAACAGGCATGGGAAGAGATCGCCTCAACGGGCGAAGTCTTTCAGGCTCGCCTTATCACGCTGCCTTCGGCTCCCGGATATGCGCCCAGCAGTGCACATGCGGGTCGCCGCGGAAGAACCAGACCATGTTGGGGCCTTCGATCTGCCAGACGTCCCAGACGCCGTGTTTGCCAACGTCCTGGTTTTTGAAGAAGGCCGTGTGCAGGCTGTCGAAGCCGCCGGCCTCGATGTACTTCATGGACTCTTCGCGTTCGGACTGGCGGAAGGGTTTCAGCAGATCGGCGAGGACTGTTTTGACGAGGTCTTTCTGGTCGGCTCTGAGGTCGGCGACGGAGATGCCTTCGAGGCCCTGGGTCTTGCCGGTGAGCTTGACGGTGTCGCTGCCGTCTTCGTCGCGGGATTCGCCCAGGAGGGTGGTCTCGCGCTGCTTGCCGTCGAGGGCTTGAAAGACTTCGTTGGCACGCTGGGCCTGGAACCAGTAGGCGTTACCAGGGTGAGTGGGCTTTTCATTGAAGCCCTGGGCGGCGTAGCCGTAGAAGATGGGGCCGCCAAAGGCCGCGCCTTTTTCGCTGTCTCCATTGCAGCGGCGGGTGCAGTGGCGGCCGGTGAGGACGAACTCGAACTGGTTGGTTCCGGGCTGGCCAAAGATGGCGATGGAGGCGCTGCCAAAGCCGCCGTCTCCTTTGTTGTACTGGTCAAACTGACGCCAGACCTCGGATTTGTATTCGTCGCAGTGAAGCTTGTCGAAAATCTGGCGCACGAGGTCCTTCTGGTCGGGTTTGAGGACGTCGCGGATCTTCTGCGGGGTGGTGTGCCATTTGTTATCCACCTTGAGGCGGCGGGTATCGCTCCAGGCAAAGCAGAGGGTCTAGCGCTGGGTCTCGCCCATGCTGCCGTAGAGCTGCTGCACGAGGGTTTCGGAGGTGGCTGGGGAGATGGCACCAAAGGCGGGGCCGGGCAGGCCTGCAGTGGCGGCCTGGGCACTGCGGGAGAGGAAATCGCGGCGGTTCATGGCCGCAGGGCGGGGATCGTGTTCATGGCTGGTTTGTACCAAACGCCGTCTGCAGTGGAAAGTTTTTGTTTATCGGGGCTCCATCACGATCCGGCATGGAAACGATGCTGAACGGGTATTTTCAGCATGGATGAGAGGGACGTAATTCCCAATGTGAAACTCCTCGGCACCACTTTTTTGTGCGGCGCGCTCTGGCTGGCGCTGATCACGACCATGCATGGTTCATTGAACCTGAAGTGGTTCGCGCCCAAGGCTGCGGGCACGACACAAGCGGCGGAGGGCAAATTCCGCATCGGCTTCCTGCCGGTGACGTGCCACCTGACCTGTCCGGTGACGGATTTCATCAATCAACAGGTGGAAGGGCAGAGCTCGTTTGAGCCGGTGCGCTTTAGCGGCTGGCCGGAGCTGAAAGAGGCGTTTCTTTCGGGCTACACGCCCGCCACCTTCATCCTGGCTCCCATGGCCATGGCGCTACGGGAGCAGGGTGTGCCGATCAAGGTGGTGTACCTGGGGCATCGTGACGGCAGCGCGGTGATGGTGCACAAGGATTCCAAAATTTACCGCATGGAGGACCTGCGAGGGAAGCGGATCGCGGTGCCAAACCGCTACTCCAATCAACGCCTGCTGGTGTTCCGCGCGCTCAAGCAGGCAAACATGACGGTGAATGACATCGAACTGGTGGAGATGCCGCCGCCGGACATGCCGGCTGCGCTTTACTCCAAGGCCGTCGATGCGATCTCCAGCGGCGAGCCCTTCATGGGCCAGACTGAGCTGGACGGTTACGGGCGCGTGCTCTGGCTGACGAAAGACGTGTGGCCCAACTTCATCTCCTGCGTGCTGGCGGTGCGCGAGGACTTCATCAAAAACGACCGCGAAACGGTGCAGCGGCTGGTGGACGGGATCGCGAGCAGCGGCAAGTGGCTGGACACGAAAATGGACAACCGCATGGACGCGGCGAAGTTTGTGGCGAAGAACTACTACAATCAGCATCCGCGCCTGCTGGAGTTTGTACTGAGCAAGCCGCCGGACCGCGTGAAGTATACCAACCTGGCGCTGCGGAAGCCGGACTTCGAAGAGATCGAGGCGCTCGCGCGGGAGGCGGGTGTGATCACCAAGGATGTGGTCTTTGAAGATTATACGGACACCTCGTTTGTGCCGGATGATTCCCAGGTAAAGCCGTCCTCCTATGAGGGGCTGAAAGGCGGAGAGGTGCCGCCGAGAAAGTAAGCCGTCGATTGCTGCATGAAGCGTTTTTCCTCCATCCTTCTGCCACTGGTCACCGCAGCGGTCTTCCTGCTGGGCTGGCATACGCTGGTGCGTGTCTCAGGCAGCGATCTCTTCCCCACTCCGGTGGATGTGCTGCGCGGCATCCATGAGCTCTTTGAGAAAGGGCTGCTGTTGAAATACATCGTGGCATCGCTCTTTCGAGTGAGCTGGGGTTTTGGGCTGGCAGTGGTCGTGGGCGTGCCGCTGGGGCTTGTTTTGGGGTGGTTCCGCCCGGCCTTCCAGGCACTGAACCCGATTATCCAGATCCTGCGGCCCATCTCACCCATCGCATGGATTCCTGTGGCGATTCTGTGGTTCGGGATCGATGACACTGCGCCGGTGTTTCTGATCTTCCTGGCCAGTGTGTTTCCCATCACCGTGTCCTCGATGGCGGCGGTGCAAAACATGCAGCTTGTGTATCTGCGTGCGGCTCAAAATTTTGGCATCAAGGGTCCGCAGCTCTTCAGGCGTGTGATTTTGCCTGCCGCCTTGCCGCAGATCATCACGGGCATCCGCATCGCGCTGGGCATCGCCTGGCTGGTGGTGGTGGCGGCGGAGATGATCGCGGTGAACAGCGGTCTGGGGTATCTCATCATCGACGCACGCAATGCCGGCAAACGCTACGACCTTGTGGTGGCCGGCATGGTGATGATCGGGCTGATCGGGCTGGTGCTGGATCTGCTGATCCGGCAGCTGGAGAAATTTGACGAAGTGAAATGGGGCTATGGACAACGATAAATCACTCATCCACGTCCGCGATTGCTGGAAATCCTTCCCTGGCAAAAGAGCCGGAGAGGAGGTGCACGTGCTGGAGCGTGTGAATCTGGATGTGAAGGCAGGAGAGTTTGTCTGCGTGGTGGGCCCTTCCGGCTGCGGCAAATCCACGCTGCTCAACATCATCGGCGGCTTTCTTAAAGAGTCGCAGGGAGATGTGCAGGTGGCAGGATCGGCGGTGAACGGGCCGGATCCTCGGCGGATCTTTGTGTTTCAGGAAAACGGCGTCTTTCCCTGGCTCACGGTCGAGGAAAACATCGGCTTTGGCCTGATGTCCCGCCCGCCCCGGGAGAGGGAGGAGCGTGTGACGCACTACATCGGCATGGTGGGACTCACCGGCTTTGAGAAGTCCTACCCGCGCGAGCTCTCCGGCGGCATGCGACAGCGCGTGGAGATCGCCCGTGCACTGGCGGCAGATGCCGAGGTGCTGTACATGGACGAGCCTTTCGGGGCGCTGGATTTCATCACTCGTCTGAAAATGCGCGCGGATCTGGTGCGCATCTGGCAGGCGGAGAAGAAGACGATTCTTTTTGTCACGCATGACATCGAGGAGGCCGTGCAACTGGCAGATCGAGTGGTGGTGATGAGCCGCCGCCCGGCCACGGTGGCTGAGGAGGTGCGGGTGGAACTGCCGCGCCCACGTGATCTGGACTCCCCCGGCTACCTGGCCGCACGAGACCGGATTTTCGCCATCATGGGCATGGATGTGCATGGTGGAGGAAGTGGTGATTTGAAGTGATCTTTTTGTCGCGAGCAACGTATATTCGGACCCATTCCATGAACACCGAACACGAAGTCATCATCATCGGCGGCGGACCAGCCGGCACCAGCACTGCGGCCATTCTGGCGGAGTACGGCCACAAGGTTCTCGTGCTCGAGCGCGAGAAGTTTCCGCGCTACCATGTGGGGGAGTCGCTGATCCCGTTCACCTTCGGCCCGCTGGAGCGTCTGGGGCTGATCCCGACGATGAAGAAATCTCACTTCATGAAGAAGTTCAGCGTGAGTTTTGTGCAGCCAGACGGACGGCGCTCGCAGCCCTTCTATTTTTACAACCGATATGACCGCGACACCGTGGCGCAGACGTGGCAGGTGATGCGCTCAGAGTTTGACCACATGCTGATGGAGCACGCGCGCGGCCGAGGCGCCGAGGTGCGTGAGGAGACGACCGTGACGCAACTGCTCAAGGACGACAGCGGCAAGGTCGTCGGCGTGGCTGTGAAAAACAAGGACGGCAGCACGGAGCACCTGCTGGCCAAGCTGGTGATCGATGCCTCGGGCAAGGAAGCGTTTGCCTCGGTGCGCGAGGGCTGGCGCGTGGGCGACCCCTACCTGAACAAGGTGGCGGTGTGGACCTACTACAAGGGATCCAAGCGTGAAGAAGGGATCGATGAAGGCGCGACGACAATCGCTTTTGTGCCGGACAAGGGCTGGTTCTGGCACATCCCCATGCACAATGACATGGTGAGCGTGGGAGTGGTGGCCGAGGGCAAGTACCTGAGCCGTGACGGCGTGCGCGATCCGAAGGCGATGTTTGAGCGCGAGATCGGCGAGAACCAGTGGATCAAGGAGCACCTCTCCGCCGGAACTTGCACGGGAGAATATTGGATCACGAGCGAGTATTCACGGCACTCGAAGTACGGTGCTTCGCCGGGGCTGCTCCTGGTGGGTGATGCCTTTGCGTTTCTGGACCCCGTCTTCAGCAGCGGCGTGATGCTGGCGCTCAAGAGCGGCGTGCTGGCGGGAGATGCTGTGCATGCGGCTCTGGAGGCGAGAGACCTCTCCCCGCAGCGCTTCAGCGAGTATGCCGAGCAGATGCGCCAGGGCATCGACAACATGCGCAAGCTTGTTTACGCCTTTTACAATCCAGACTTTTCCTTCAAGGACGTGGTCATGAAATACCCCGATGCGGGCGATGAGATCACCGACTGTCTTTCTGGAGATGTGAACAAGGACTACTCTTCGCTGTGGAAGAAGATCCGCGAGTTTGCGCCGATCCCGGACATCCTGCCCTACGGGGTGCCGATGGCGGCGTGAGCGGTTTTCTTCACACTCCAAACCACGAGCAGAAAGAGGGCGATCAGGCTCGCGCCGGTGGCGTTCTCGCGCAGGGTGGGCGGAAAGATGAGCAGGTAGCCGGCACTCTTCACCAAAGCGGAAAAGCTGGAGACGCAGAAAGGCATGAGAAAGAGGCGGAAGGTCACCCAGCGGTCCGGCCAGATCCAGCGACCGGAGGCCGGCGTCTGCGTGCTGATGAGCAGCGCCGCGCCGATGATGGCACTCAGGCCCACGGAGGTGAGCCAGATGCGTGGTGTGCCGTCGAAGTGGTTCACAATGCTGAGCAGCCACCAGATGAAGTAACACCAGAGAATGGTGCGGCCGGTGGAGAGATTCTGCAGGTAGCGGATGAGAGGCATGGCGGATGCGGTGGCAGATGAATGACGCGCATCCGGGCTTCGGCAAACACGAAGGACAGAAAGCCGCCCAGAGGAGTGCGGCCTGACAGTCATGGGGCGCGTAATGCGCATGCACCATGCCATCCCGACCCCGTCTCATCCTCGTGCTGGGAGACCAGCTAGATCTGCAGTCCGCCGCCTTTGACGGCTGCGACCCGAAGCGGGATGTGGTGTGGATGGCGGAGGTGGCGGCGGAGTCCACCAAGGTGTGGAACGTGAAGGCGCGCATCGCGGTCTTTCTCGCGTCCATGCGGCACTTTCGTGAGGCGCTGCGGGAAAAGGGATGGCGTGTGGACTATCATGAAATCGGAAAGCATGAGACGCTGGTGGAGGCGCTGAGTGCGAGTGTGCTGTCACTGAAACCCTCTGAGCTGATCATGGTGCAGGCCGGGGAGTGGGGAGTGCAGCGCGACCTGGAGTCTGCGGCCGCAGAGCTGAGCGTGCCGCTGGAGGTGCGGGAAGACCGCCACTTTCTCTGCACACCGGCGGAGTTTGCCAAACACGCGGCGGGCCGCAAACAACTGCGGATGGAGTTCTTCTACCGAGAGATGCGCCAGCGCACGGGCGTGCTGATGGAGAATGACGGCCCGGCGGGCGGGCAGTGGAACTTTGACCACGACAACCGCGGCACCTTTGGCAAAGAGGGGCCGGACCTGCTGCGCATGCCGCCAAAGCGGTTTATGCCAGACAAGATCACGCGGGAGGTCATCGCACTGGTGGAGGAGCGTTTTGCCAAGCATCCGGGGACGTTGACGGATTTTGACTGGCCGGTCACGGCGGCGCAGAGCCTGGAGGCGCTGGAGGATTTCATCGTGCACCGGCTGGCTGATTTTGGACAGTACCAGGATGCCATGTGGATGAATGAGCCGTGGCTGTACCACTCCAGACTCAGCGCGGCGATGAATCTCAAAATGCTGGATCCGCGTGTGGTGATCGCGGCTGCGGAAAAGGCGTGGCGCAGCGGCAAGGCACCGCTGGCGGCGGTGGAGGGCTTCATCCGGCAGATCCTGGGCTGGCGGGAGTATGTGCGCGGCATCTACTGGCTGAAGATGCCAGACTATGTGCGGCTGAATGAAATGCAGGCGCATGAGAAACTGCCCGCCTTTTACTGGACGGGAAAGACGGACATGAACTGCCTGAGCCAAGCCATCGGCCAGACTCTGCGCTATGGCTACGCGCACCACATTCAGCGGCTGATGGTGACCGGCTTGTTTGCACTGCTCTACGGGGTGGATCCGTATCAGGTGCATGAGTGGTACCTGGCGGTGTATGTGGACGCGGTGGAGTGGGTGGAGCTGCCGAACACGCTGGGCATGAGCCAGTATGGCGACGGTGGCCTGATGGCCAGCAAGCCCTACGTGGCCAGCGGCAAGTACATCCAGCGCATGAGCAACTACTGCACCGGCTGCAAGTATGACCCCGCGCAGTCCACAGGACCCAAGGCCTGCCCCTTTACCACGCTGTACTGGGACTACCTGCTGCAGCATGAGCCGCGACTGAAAAAGAACCAGCGCATGAGCATGCAGCTGAAAAACCTGACTCGACTGAGTGCGGAACAGAGAGGCGAGATCCAGGAGCAGGCGCGACGGGTGCGGGAGAGGTGTGGTGGAGAGGGGTGGTGGAGAGGGGTGATTCCCATTTGGAGTGCGGCTGCGTCGATGACCTGCGCTTGAAGACTGCTGCTTTTGGGTGGGAACTGATGTGCGAGCACTCACGAGCTTGCGGAAAGCGGTAGCTGCGCTCGTTCCTCGCTGCGCAACCGCACTCCAAAAACGCTGCGGCTGAACGGGGGATTTGGGGACGAACATGGATGTTCGTTTTATGTTGGAGATCACGCCAGCACGTCCTTCACCACCTTCGCGGGTTCGACGCCGGTGAGCTTGAAGTCGAGGCCCTGGGCGCGGAAGGTGAAGCGCTCGTGGTCGATGCCGAGCTGGTGCATCACCGTGGCGTGCAGGTCGCGGACGTGGACGGGGTTTTCGGCCACGTTGTAGCTGAAGTCGTCTGTGGCGCCATAGGTGATGCCGGGCTTGATGCCGCCGCCGGCCATCCACATGGTGAAGCAGCGCGGGTGGTGATCGCGCCCGGCCTCGGGGCTGTCCCACTTGCCCTGGCCAGCGACACCACGGCCAAACTCGCCACCCCAGATGACGAGGGTGTCATCGAGCAGGCCGCGTTGTTTGAGGTCCTTGATGAGGGCGGCGCTGGGCTGGTCGGTGTCGCGGCAGCGGGCGGTGCACCAGCTCGGGAGGCGGCTGTGGTGGTCCCAGTCGGGATGGAAGAGCTGGATGAAGCGCACGCCACGCTCAGCGAGACGACGCGCGAGGATGCAGTTTGCGGCATAGCTGCCGGCGCGGCGTGAGTCAGGGCCGTACATGTCGAAGACGTGATCGGGCTCGTCGCTGAGATCGGTCAGCTCCGGCACGCTGCTTTGCATGCGGTAGGCCATTTCATACTGGCGGATGCGGGTGGTGATCTCGGGGTCGTGCGTTTGCTCAAAGCGCATCTGGTTTAGCTCCGCGAGACCATCCAGCATGCCACGGCGCAGATGGCGTGGCAGGCCTTCGGGATCGGTGAGGTACAAGACGGGGTCTTTGGAGTTGCGGAGCTTCACGCCCTGATAGCGTGAGGGCAGGAAACCGCTGCCCCAGTAATGGTCGTAGAGCGGCTGGTCGCTCGGGCGCTGCATTTTGGAAATGAGCACGAGGTAGTCGGGCAGGTTGCGGTTCAGGCTGCCGAGGCCGTAGCTGATCCATGAGCCCATGCTCGGCCTACCGGGAAGCTGATGGCCGGTGAGAAACTGCGTCATGGCCGGCGCGTGGTTGATCTGGTCTGTCGTCATCGACTTGATGAAGCAGAGATCGTCCGCCACGCCCTGCAGGTGCGGCAGCCATTCGCTGATGGTGGCGCCGCTTTTGCCGCAGCGGCTGAACTGGGTAAGCCCCGGCAGGATGAGCTGCTTCTGACCGGAAGTCATCGTGGTGAGGCGCTGGCCCTGGCGCACGGATTCGGGCAGCTCCGTTCCCGCGAGGCGCATAAGCCCGGGCTTGTGATCGTAGAGCTCCAGCTGCGAGGGACCGCCTGAGTGAGTGAGGAAAATGACGCGCTTGGCCTTGGGTGCAAAATGCGGCAGCGAGGGAAGGCCCGGCACCTCCGGCTGCTCTGCGAGGGAGTGCAGCGCCATGGCGCCGACGGAAACGCCGGTGCACTGGCCGAGGAAGTAGCGCCGTGTGGTGTTGAGGGAGGATTCACTCATGGGTGATGGCTTCGTCGAGGTTGAGCACCAGGCTGGCCACGAGCGTGTGCGCGGCGAGTTCGGGCGTGGTTTGCAGTTTGCGGGCGTCTTCCGGATGCGTGCGGTAATGGGCCAGGGCGCTGTCGAGCTCGCGCTGAAGCACGGCGAGTTCTTTGGCGGTGGGCTGGCGTGTCAGGACAGACTGGTAGAGAAGCGGCAGGCGGTCTTCGCTCTTGGCCGCCAGCATGCGCTTGGCTAGTGCGCGGGAGGCTTCCATCATCGTCTCGTCATTGAGCAGGGTGAGTGCCTGCAGTGGTGTGTTGGTGCGGGTCATGGCCACCTCGCAGACACGGCGCTGGGCACTGTCGAAGAGGAAGGTGGGGGCGATGCTACGCCGCCAGAAGGCATACAGGGTGCGGCGGTGCTGGGCCGCGCCCTGGCTGGGCTCGTAGGTGAAGCGGCCCATGAAGATCTCCTCCCACACGCCATCCGGCTGGTAGGGGCGTACAGGTGGTCCGCCGAGGGCGGGATTGAGAAGGCCGGAGGAAGCGAGCGCGGCATCGCGGATCATCCAGGCGGGCAGGCGGAAGCGTGGGCCGCGCGAGAGGAGGAAGTTCTGCGGATCGGAGGCGTCTGTGCGGTCGGAGGACTGCTGATAGGTCGCGCTGGTGACGATGAGCCTGATCAACTTCTTCACGTCCCAGCCGTTCTCCATGAAATCGACGGCCAGCCAGTCGAGCAGTTCGGGGTGCGTGGGGCGCTGGCCTTGCAGACCGAAATCATCTGGCGTGCGAACCAGTCCCGCACCGAAAAACATCTGCCACACATGGTTCACAAACACGCGTGCGGTGAGCGGGTTGTCCTTGGACGTGATCCACTTCGCGAGGCCGATGCGATCCCGCGCCAGACCTGCGGGCCAGGGGGCGATGGCGGCGGGCACGTCGCGCTGGACGACATCGCCCTTTTTATCCCAGACACCGCGCACAAGCACATTCGTTACGCGCGGCTCTTTGCGTTCTGCGAGCACCATGACGTTGAGCTTGCCTGCGGCAGCCTGCACTTCCTTGAGCTGCGCGGTGGCGCGATCCAGCGAAGCCTTGGCGAGCTGGTAGGGTGCATAATCTTCCAGAAACTGCGCCATCAGGCGCTCGCGCTCGACTTTGCCGGCGGCGAGCTGTTCGACAGGCGTGAGGCCGAGTTCGCGCACGGCGGGGCCGGGCTGGTCGGTAGCGGAAACGCGGAAGCTGGCGATGTTGGCATCGCCATTGGTGGAGCGTTGGCGGAGTTCGAAGATGAGCTCTTCGTCAGTTTCGAGTTCGAGCGGCTCAGCGAAGCCGTAAAGCGCGGTATGCGGCTGGTCTTTGGGGAAGCCCCTGGTGGTCCAGCCGTTGCGCGGGTCGTCATCCAGCGTGCCTTTCACATCGCCGTACTCGCGGGCCTTGCCTTCGACCTTGGTGTCGGCCACGGCGTTCTTAACAAGGATGTCGCGGATCTGGGAGCTGCCCTTGCGTCGCACCTGCACCTTGATGTCAGTGAGGATGAATTCGCCGTCCTTGCCACGGGAGAGCACACCGTTTTGCGGCAGCACTTCGAGCTTCAAGCCGGTGAGACGCGGCAGCTTGACGGAGGAGATGAGGCGATAATCGTCCTGTTTGGGGTTCGGGCCGCTGGCAGTGACGATGCCGTCCTTGGCCTGGGTCAGCTTCGAGCCTTCCTGGGACTCCACCGTGCCATGAATCACGTGCCATGCCGTGAAGCCGCCCTTCACCGCGCTCTGCTTTTCAGCGAGCCATTTCTCGAAGGGCGTGGCGGCGTCGGCTTTCGCTTGAGCTTCGACCGGCTTGCGGGCATCGACCAGTTTTTGGGCTTCATCCACGGCACGCTTGGCATGGGGAGACTGGTAGCTCAGGTAAGGCTTGGCAGCCGTGCCGGCAGCACCGTCTTCATCGATGCTGTTAAAGAAGGCGTTGAGGCTGTAGTAGTCGTGATGGGAGATGGGGTCAAACTTGTGCGAGTGGCACTGGGTGCAGCCGAGCGTGAGACCGAGCCACACGGTGCCGGTGGTGTTCACGCGGTCGATTACGTAGTCGATGCGGGACTCCTCCTTGTCGCGACCGCCTTCGCCGTTGGTCATGTGGTTGCGGTGAAAGCAAGTGGCCAGTTTCTGCTCGGGCGTGGCATTGGGCAGCAGATCTCCGGCAAACTGCTCCAGCGTGAACTGATCGAAGGGCTTGTTGGCGTTGAACGACTCCACCACGTAGTCGCGCCAGGGCCAGTTGGTGCGCGAGGCGTCGGACTGGAAGCCATCGGTGTCGGAGTAGCGTGCGGCATCCAGCCACCACATGGCCATGCGCTCGCCGAAGTGGGGCGATGCCAGCAGGCTGTCTATGGTCTGAGATTCCGATGTCGGAGGCAGGCCGGTGAGATCGAAGGAAATGCGACGGCGGAGAATGTAATCTGGTGCTTTGGGGGAAAGCGTGCGGCCTTCTTTGGCGAGGCGGGCTTTGACAAAGAAGTCCACGGGATGGCCTTCGACCCTGGCCTTCACCGGCTTTTCGAGGGACCAGTGCTTGCCCCATTTGGCACCTTCGGCGATCCAGCGTTTCAGCAGTGCGACCTGCTCGGCCTTGAGCGCGGGCTTGTGTGATTTTGGCGGCGGCATGACCTCCTCCGGGTCGGTGCTGACGATGCGGGACATGAAGTCGCCGGACTTGAGCACCTCACGTGCGCCCTCTTGAGTATCGAGACGCAGGTCCGCTTTGCGATGGCCCGCGTCCTGGCCGTGGCAGGAGAGACAGTTGTCCGAAAGCAGCGGCAGCACCTCGCGGCTAAAGCTCACCGGCTCCGCATGAGCGGAAAACGAGAGGGCGAGGAGTGGCAGCAGGTATTTCGACATGAGACGCAACATGCTGAAACCAACGCGTTTGAACATGCAGGGTGCATGCATCGGCTTTGGACAATCCTGAGATTTTTTGCGTGCAGCCGCGCTCTGGGCTGTGGTGAGAGACGTATCTGGGAACAGCCCCCTTCCCTCATGAGCAAGTCTCTCTCCAAAATGCAATCCGGCCTCGCACTGGCCGGATTCATCGTCGTCACCTTCTGTGCTCCGCTACTCAGTGTGGGTGTGGGCTCCATGCCGGGGGCGTGGTACGCGGCGCTGAACAAACCCACGTGGAATCCGCCGCCGTGGGTGTTTGGCCCGACATGGACACTGTTGTACACGCTGATGGCGGTGGCGGCGTGGATGGTGTGGAAGCGCTCGGGCTTTTCAAAGCCCCTGGTGCTTTACTTTGTGCAGCTGGCGCTAAATGCAGCCTGGACGCCGATCTTTTTCGGCCTGCACTGGCTGGGGGTCTCGGTGACGGTGATCGTGGTGCTGTGGCTCATGATTGCGGCCATGCTGGTTTCATTTCGACGCGTGCGCGGCACGGCCGGGTGGCTGCTGGTGCCGTATCTGATGTGGGTGTCGTTTGCCACAGCGCTGAACGTCACGATCTGGCAGCTGAATGGTTGAGAATCCATGACGAAACCTGCACAGGCATGCTCAAAGCCCACGGTGGTGGATGCGGCTGCCATCCGTGAATGCCTGCTGCGGCTGGCAGCGTGCCGGGGCGAGGGGGCCACCTACTGTCCCTCCGAGGCGGCTCGGCAGCTCAGCCATGACTGGCGTCCACTGATGCAGCCGGTGCGCGAGGTAGCGGCCGAGCTGGTGGATGAAGGGCTGCTGGTCTGCACGCAGAAGGGCGTGCCTGCGGATCCACTGGCCGCGCGGGGACCGATCCGGCTGGCAAGGCCGGCGAAGGACTAGCGTGCTCCTTGTGGAATCTGCGTGGCAGGCTGAGGCGTAAACCGCTTCTGCATGGCTGTGCACACTTTGTTTCATCAGCAGATCATTCCTGCGCCGCTGACGGAGGTATGGGCGTTCTTTTCCAACCCGCGCAATCTGGCCCGCATCACGCCGCCGGGGATGGGGTTTTCCACGGAGGAAAAAGACCTGCCGGCCGCCGTTTATCCGGGGCTCATGATCACGCACCGGCTACGCCCGCTGCTGGGGATTCCCATGACGTGGCTCACGGAGATCACGCATGTGGTGGAAGGCAGGCGCTTTGTGGATGAGCAGCGTGTGGGGCCTTATGCGGTGTGGCATCATGAGCATGACTTTGAGGATCTGGGTGACGGGCGCACCCAGACGACCGACCGCGTAACGTATGTGATGCCCTTTGGCCCTCTGGGAGAGCTGGCGCATCCCTGGCTGGTGGCGCCGGAGCTGAAGCGCGTCTTTGCGCATCGGGAGAAGGCGATGCGGGAGATTTTCCCCGGCTGAGTTTGGGAGAGTCCGTACAGCGGCGGGTGCCGTATCTGCTGGCTGACTTTCCAACCCATACTATCAAAACAAAGCGCGCATGAGTTCCAAAAAATGGCTGATCACCGGATGTTCGAGCGGCTTTGGCCGGGCGATTGCAGAGGCGGCGCTGGCGGCCGGGCAGCAGGTCATCGCCACGGCGCGTGACGTGCGCAGCATCGCGGATCTGGAAAAGCCGGGAAGCTGCGAGGTCATGGCGCTCGACATCACCGATGCGGCCAACATCCGTGAAGTGATCGCGGCTGCGGGGGCGCTGGATGTGATCGTCAACAACGCGGGCTATGGCCTGATCGGTGCGGTGGAGGAATGCAGCGACGAGCAGATCCGCCGCAGTCTGGAGACGAATTTCTTTGGCCCGCTGAATGTGATCCGCGCGGTGCTGCCAGGGCTGCGGGCACAGAAGCGCGGTCACATTGTGAACATCAGCGCTGCGGCGGCCATTTCGAATTATCCGGGCTTTGGCATCTACGGCGGGGCCAAGGCCGCGCTGGAGATGATGAGCGAGAGCCTGCGGCTGGAGCTGGCGCCTCTGGGCATCCACGTGACGCTGGTGCAGCCGGGGCCGTTCCGCACGGATTTCATCGCACGGGGACTGGAAAAGGCCGCCACGCAGATCGCAGACTATGACGGCAGCGCGCGGAAGTTTGCCACGTTTCTTGAAACCGTGAACGGCAAGCAGCCCGGCGATCCGGTGCGTGCCGCGCAGGCCATTGTGAAGATGGTGCTGGATGGCGAGACGCCGCCACGCCTGCCGCTGGGCAAGTATGTGGTGAAGAAGATGCGTGACAAAGCCGCAGCCCTCACACGCGAGGCCGAGCGCTGGGGAGACGTGGCCGCAGCGACGGATTTTGCGAGCTGATGTAGCCCGCGCAGGGGATGATCGTTCGTTCGACTTGCGGCCGGATGCAGCGTAAGAAAGCCACCCGACATGAACATTCCCGTGCCTTATGAACTGAACGGCCGCCGCCGCTGCCTGCTGGTGCAGGACGGCGAGACCATCAGCGTCGGACGTGGAACGGCCTGCAGCATTCAGGTGAGCGGAGAGGCGGTGGCAGAAGTAGAGCTGAAAGCGCAGATGGTGAATCGCTGCGAGGTTGCGGTGGTGCATCCGGCCAACGGTGGCGTGCCCTACGCGCAGCCTCTGCCTTGGAAAATGACTCTGGGCGGCACCGAGCTGCAGATCATCCGGCCTGCCAGACCTGCTGCGGATGCGGCCGTGCCTGAGGATAGAGACATGGTGGTGCAGGGACTTAGGGCAGGAGAGATGCCGGTGATTTTGCGCCAGGCTGTGCCTCTGCTGGTGGGCTCGGGTGCCGAATGCCAGGTGGTGATTTCAGATGCGGGCTGCCCGCCTTGCTTGCTGGCCCTGTGGGCGGCACCCGGGGGCAAGGTGCAGGTGCAGCTGCTGGACGATTCTGCGACGGTGGGCTGGCTGGGACGTGCGGGCGAGAAGGAGGCGGTGCTGGAGCCTCCGCTGAGTCTGAGCATCAACGGCCGGATGCTCCTCCTGAGCAACAGCGCTGCAGCATCTGCACAGGCTCTGGTAGCCAGACCTCTCGTGTCCGGAGCTGCAGTCCTGCCCAAAGTGTCCGCCATTCTTCCCAAGAGTGCGGACAGCGGTCCGAAGATCATTTCCAAACAAGCGCCGGCGGAGACACCGAAAGAGGAGGCGGCCCGATCAGGGCAGAAAACCATCCTGCATGTGGAGGCGCCTGCCCACCGCCCGGTGGTGGTGCAGCAGGCCATAGCGCCGGCCAGCTCTGAGGCGGCACCGCTGACCATGGAGGAGGCGCAAAAGGCCCACACCCGGCACGCGAGCCCCACCGCCTTCATTATTTGCAGCTGGCTGCAGGTGGGGATGACGTATGCGGTGGCGTTTCTGCCGCAGCAGACCGTGGAGCTCTGGATCGCCGCCGGGGGCATGCTGGTGCTGACTCTGCTGCTGGGGCTGGCTGCGCTCCTGAAGTGAGCAGCGCTCAAGCATGCGGCTGGTTTTTTCCACGCCGGTGTCATACAAAGCGGCAGCCCGCGGCACTCAGCGGGAAATGAATGGAACGCGCGACTGCCGACCAGCTCGAAGCCCTGCATCCCGACGCCTTTGGCTGGGCGCTGCACTGCTGTGCGGGCGATCATGCGCGGGCGGAGGACGTGCTGCAAAACGCGTATCTCAAACTGGCCCAGCAGCGGACGCTGCACGATGGGCGCTCCAGCTTCAAAACGTGGTGGTTTGGAGTGATCCGACTCACGGCCTACGAGGAGTTCCGGCGGCTGAGATATCGCGAATCCCTTCTGGGCAGGCTGCTGCTGCACTTCGGCGCTGCGGAGCAGGATCCCAGTCCTTCGCCCGCACGAAAGATGGAGCTGGACGAGCGTACGGCCGAGTTGCGGCGCTGCCTGGCGCAGCTGCCAGCACGACAGGCAGAGGTGCTGCATCTGGTTTTCTACCAGGATCTGACGCTCAACGAAGCGGCGGAAGTGCTGCGTGTGAGCCTTGGCTCTGTGCGCCAGCATTACGAACGTGGCAAAGCGCGCCTGCGCAGCCTTCTGCAACCCGACCCCATCCATGAAACCTAGCACTGACGACGATTTGCTCGCGATTTTTGCGCGCCTGCGCCGGTCTGACCGTGAAGATGCACCCGCCTGGTGTCCAGAACTGCTGGATGCGCCCCGGCAACGCCCCGAACCTTCCAGGCGCTGGATGCCGGCAGTGCTGGCGGCATCCAGCGTGGTCGTACTGTCACTCTTCCTGGGGCGTATGCCGCAGCATGGGCCGTCGCTGAGTGAAGCCCTGCCGCCTTTGTTTGATGTGCCGTCTGGAGAGCTGTTTGCCAGCATCGAGCCATCGCTGATGGCACTTGAAGCGCCATCGGATTTTCTTCTGCCTGAACACCTTAACCTTATTCACCCATGAAAAAGTTTCTTTGCTGTCTGTTTCTTGCTGCCGCCAGTCTGCCCGCAGCTCAAGTGGAGGACTGGCTGAAAAGCGGGCTGCTGCATCCGGATGTGCTCGATTCAGTACGTGAGCAGCTGGGGCTTACCGAAGAGCAGCAGGTGAAGCTGAACTCCCAGCTCAGCAAAGCACGTGCGCAGGCGGAGCCGCTGGAACAGGCCGTGCAGGAGCAGAAGAAGGCGCTCGGCCAGATGCTGCAAGACCCGAAGACTGCAGCTGATGCGGCGGCGGAACAGCTGACGAAACTGCTCAATGCGGAAGCTGCGATCAAACAGCTGCAGCTCCGGACGCTGATCGGCGTGCGTGATGTGCTGACTCCGGAGCAGCTGGCCAAAGCCAGGAAGCTCGGCCCGCCGAAGGTGGCCGGAGGCAGCGCTCTGGAGGCCAAGGTCCATCAGAAAGCCGGCAAGCTGAGGGCTGCGGTGGAATCGATCGGCCTGCCGCCTACTGAGGCGATGAAATACCGTGGCGGCGAGATCGAAAAGCTGATCCAGAGCGGGCAGTTTTCCGAGGCCAATGCCAAGCTGGATGAGCTGATGGAGGATTCGCATGTCAAAGAGCTGGAGGCCGAAGTGGAAAAGGTGGACTTTTCCAAGTTTGAGCCTGGAATCACGGACTTGGAGACCCTGAAGGAACGCTATGAAAGCCTGCAGGTGGCCGGGCAGGAGATCATTTCACTGCCGCTGCTGCGCGAACTGGTGCAGGCCAAGGAGGCATTTGAAGCTGCCAAAGAGGCCCAGGACGCCGAAAAAGTGGGGCGCATCCTCACCTATGTGGAGGGCAAGCTGAAGAAGTAGGCCGGGCAAAAAACCGGGAAGCAGGGGAATGAGGAGTTTCCCCGTATGGCGGTGTCGGGGTGAAACCGTAGAAAACTTTCGTTTGCCTTTGGCCCGTTTCCGGCGATAAGACGCTGTAAGTCACCTGTTAAGGGTCAGGCTCAGTCGTTCATCAGGTGATTTTGAATCCGTTGGTGTTCATATACCGATGATCGGGGCTGATTCTGGCGCGAAGCGGAAGACTGCACCCAACAAAGATATGAATACCAAGATGTATGTGGGCAATCTGCCCTTCGCCGCTCAGGAACAAGACATTCGTGAGCTGTTCTCCCAATATGGTGGTGTCACCGAAGTCTTCCTCCCGATGGATCGCGAAAGCGGACGTCCACGTGGTTTTGCCTTTGTGACCATGGACTCTGCAGAAGCCATGAATGCTGCGATCAATGCGCAGAATGGCCAGGAATTTATGGGCCGTAAGCTGGCCATCAATGAAGCCCGCCCACGTGAAGAACGTCCGGCTGGCGGCGGCGGCGGTGGCCGTGGCGGCTACGGTGGTGGCGGCGGCGGTGGCCGTGGCGGCTACGGTGGTGGCGGCGGCGGCGGTGGCTACGGTGGTGGCGGCGGCGGTGGCCGTGGCGGCTACGGTGGTGGCGGCGGCAAGCGCGGCGGCTTTGACCGTGGCAATCGCGGCGGCGACGAAGGCGGCTGGTAATTTCCCAGTTTCCTTTTGATTTTAAGCCCGTGGTTCAGTGAGAGCGTTTCAGCCCTCCTGGATCACGGGTTTTTCTGCGTTCACGAACAGCGCAAACACGCCTGCCAGAACAAAGGCCCCCGCACACATCCAGACGCCCTCGTGGTAGTCCTGGTTGGTGTCGAAATTCTCACGCACGACAGAGAAAAGCATGGGCATGATGGCGGCTCCGAGGTTTCCCCACATGTTGGACCAGCCGAAGAGCTGTGCCTGGTATTTGCCGCTGATGTCCTGCATGGTCGTCCACATGGCTGGCAGGCCGATGTCGCCAAAAAAGGCGACGAGGCCAAAGGCCGCTGCCATACCCCAGGGGGAATCAGTCCACAGGGCCAGCATGTAGCAGGCAGCCGCGGCAAATTTGGTGACAGACATGGGCAGCATGCGACCCAGGCGCTTGCCATGATGGCGGCTGATGTAGTCCGTGATGAAGCCGCCGAGCGGGAGGGCTGCGATGCCAATGGAGAGTGCGCCTGTGGTGATGAGGCCGGTCATGCCTTCCTCCAGGTGCATCACTTTTCTGAGGTAGTCCGGCAGGGTGAGGATGAGGAAAGCCCAGCCGATGTTGGTGAAGAACTGCACGGCATTGGCCATCCAGAGATTGGTGCTTTTGCAGGAGAGCTTGAGAGGGAAGCTTTTGGGCGGATCTTTGACGGGCTGGAAGTCTCCCCTGCCCTCTGCCAGCAGGGAGATCTCAGCCGCATTGCAGCGCGGGTGCTGCCGGGGATGCTCGCGGAAGACACGCCAGTATGACGCGGCGACGATCACGCCGACGAGCCCATACAGCCACCCTGCCCAGCGCCAGTCGCCTGCGCGCAGAATCACGAATGCAGTCAGGCCTGGTGCCACAGCACCGCCCACGCGTCCGCCCCAGGAGATCAGGCTGCTGGCAAAACCACGTGATTCGATGTGTGCCCAGCGGGTGAGCAGGCCGCTGCTGGCGGGATAGTAGCCGGCTTCGGCCAGTCCGCAGAACAAGCGTGCGAGCAGCAGGGTGGTGAAGCCCGTGGCAAAGCTGGTGGCCGCGGTGAAAACCGACCACATGGCGATGTAAATGGTGATGAGTGTGCGCGTTCCAAAACGGTCGCTCAGCCACCCGGCAGGCACTTGGGCCAGAGCGTATGCCCAGAAGAAGGCGCCTTTGACCCAGTCAATCTGCCAGCCTTCCAAAGCGACACTTTTTTGGAACGAGTCTGAACTCACAATCTGTGCCAGGCAGATGCGGTCCAGGTACATGAGAAAGGCTACCATGGTCGCCGTGGCTAGGATCTGATGGCGGACGATCGTGGGGCGTGCGGAGGAAGACATCGTAGAGACAAGACGCAGAAAATCAGCCATCCCTAGCAGGATTCGAGCTTGAAGAAGAACCGGAAGGCGTGCATGAGCCGTGTGTTGCAGCGCAAAAGCGACGCAATGAACCGGCTTGCCTGCCGCGAAGTTTCATCAACTCTTCCTTACCATGACTGCCATCAAAAACCTTACCGCGCTGCTCGTGCTGAGCTTTCTCGCCTCCGGCGTGCTTGGCTGGTTCCTGTTTCAGTCGCATGCGGACCTCGCGGCGGTGCATGCGGAGCTTGAGCAGGTCAAGGCTGCGCATGCCGAGGAGATGAGCGCGAAGAAGGCTGAATTTCAGCGCACGCTCGAAACCCAGGCGGCGCAGCATCAGAAAATGGTCACCGCGCTCAATGATGAGCATGAAAAGAAGATCGATGAACTTCGCAAAGGTGAGCGCAAGCGTCTGGCGATTGCCGCCAAGGAGTTTGAAAACATCTTCGAGGGCAACAAGACCACGCTGCAATACATTGACCTGCTGGAGGACAAAGTGAAGGCGGGGCAGGCGCTGTCGAAGGCGGAAGTGGAAAAGCTCTCGATCATCACCACGGGGCTGAGCTACCTGAAAAAGCAGTACCAGAAGCCGATGCAGGAGTTTCAGGAGCTGGCAAACTACTTTGACGCCCAGGCTTCCAAGCAGCTTGAAAAACCGAAGGGAGGCTTCTTCAAGCGCCTCTTCAGCAGCAATTTCCGCGATGCAGAGAAGGAATACCTTCGTCAGGAGGGGGCCAAGGAAGCCTTTGAACAGGCCCAGGGCAAATTCTCCAGCACCTACAAGCAGGCCCAGAAGGTGATGAACTCCGTCAACCTTGATGCCGACGGCGAGATTCAGAAGCTGCACGCCTACATTGACGACAAGCAGCAGATGAACGCCCAGGATCTCACCTCTTTCTTTGACAAGGCAAGGAAAGCCCTGCGCACGCATCAGGATGTGCTCGATTTTGAGCCGGATGCCGTGCCACTGCCAGCGACTAAACCCCAGCCTTAAAGGCGGGATTCCGGCAGTGGCCGTTTTGGGGATGTATTCCTACGCCTCTTAGGCTTTTGATTGCAAGCATGACGCTGGCCCGGCGAAGCCGTGCTCAGGTGGGTTCATAACACTATAATACTCTGCTGGAGCAGCCAGCCTGGGGTCGGAAGAAGAACGGCCCTATTGATTCTTAAGTCAAAATTTGAGACTTTTGAGACGAGTCGCCAATTGGCTCATCCCTCAGTGAAGGACAAAGATTTTCTTGCCTTTGGGTTGCCAATTCCTTTAGCATCGACCTTCCCCCTCAAATTAAATCATTATGAATTTTTTACGCGTACATCGTTCATTTATCAGCGCGCTGATGATGTTGTTGATGTTCTCCTGGCAGGTAGGCCAGCCGCTGACTGCAGCGACCTTGTATTGGGATGCGGATGGTGTGCTGCCAGGCAACAGCCTGACCACAGGTGCCGGTCTGGGCGGTTCCGGGATATGGAACACAAGTCTGCCCTACTGGTGGGATGGAAACGTCACGGAAGCTCCAGCCACTTTCACAAGCGGCGACACCGCTGTTTTCATGGGGCTGGGGGGCGTTGTGCAACTGGGCTCTCCTGTTACTCTGGGATCTCTCACCTTTGGCCAGAGCGTAGGTGCTTCAGGCTTCAACATCACGGGAGATGGCACGGCGGGAAGCAACACGCTGACGCTCGCGGGGGCGGCGTCCATTGCGGTCAACGCAGCCGGTGCTGATACCATCAGTGCTGTGATTGCCGGCTCCAGCGGGCTGAATCTCAGCAGTACCACGACAGGCACGCTGGTCCTTTCCGGGGCCAACACCTTCAGTGGCAACATCAACATCAGCTCCGGGACACTGGGCATTTTTGCCGATGCCAATCTTGGGAATGCGGCCAATGACATCACATTCAACGGCAGTCTGGCTGCGGGCCTGATGTTCAATGCCCCTGTGACATTGGGGGCGGGGCGTACGATCACGCTTGGCAACACCGGCGGGGCCGTGGCGCTGCTTTCTTCAAACGGGGCTGCCGCACAGGTGGTGCTGGGGCAGGTGACAGGGGCCGGGACGCTGGCAGTGGCCAACGCCGGGACAACGTACCTTCTCAACACCGGCAACAACAACACGGGCATCCTCTGGGCACAATCGGGCACGGTTTCACTGAGCACTCTGCTGGACGGCGCAGGGAATGGCAACGTCCGGCTCGGTTCGGCTGGGACCACGGGGGGCCTGCAGTGGAATGTGGGTGCCACCGGGGCGCTGACCCTGAACAACCGGAGCATCGAACTTGCGGGCACCACGGGTGGCGGAACGATCGACAGCGCTTCGCTCGTGGCTGCGAACAGCATCACGATCAATTCAAACCTGGTGGCAAGCGGCAGCGGTGCCAAGACGCTGACGCTGACCGGTTTCAACACGGGCATCAACACGTTTGCCGGGCAGATCGTGAACAATACGACCACGACTGGCGTGAACAAAACAGGCATGGGCCTTTGGGTGCTGACGAATGCGAACAACACGTACACGGGTGCGACGACGGCCACAGCGGGCACTCTGAGGATCAACGGAGCAGGGGCGCTGAGCGCATCTTCGGCAATCGCTTTTGCAGGTGGCCAGCTGGAGCTGCGCAGCGACACGAGCAAGACTTGGGGAAACGTGAGCGGCATCACCGCCACCAGCACGCTGTTCATTGACCACACCCTAGGCGGAACAGCCGCAGGGCAGACGATCACGCTGGGAACATTCGCCGCCAACGGCACCTTTGCTCTGAACGTCGTTGGAGATCATGGCTACAACCTGACCACCGGCCTGATGACCGTGACCGGAGCGAAGACAGTAACTCTGAACAACTATCTTGGCGCCCCTGGCTACACGGCAGCAGGCTACTCGCCCGGGACGATCACCATCGGCAACGGCACCAATGCCATTACGACCGTCACCACGGGGACGGCAGCCCTGGTCCTGGCTGGCTATGGCGACTATGTTTTCGCAGGAGACATCAAGACGAGCAGCGCAGCCAACATCCCGCTCAACATCACCAAGAGCAATCTTGGCGTGGTGGTTTTCTCTGGCAACAACTCAAGCTGGTCCAGCACAACGCAGGGAATATTGAACACGACGGCGGGGACCACACGCATCAACGGTTCCACGTCTTCCATCGGTGGTTCCACCATCGGAGTGGCGGGTGGGATGACGGAGGTCCGCAACAATGCCAGCACCAACTGGTCTGCGAACAACCTGACTTTGCAGACGGCCAGCGGGACGTTCGTGGCGGCACCGCAGATCGGAAGCTCCAACACGGGAAATTTGCTCACGCTAGGTTCATTAACATCACTGACGACGGGTCTGACCTTCAGCTTTGACACGAACCACAGCTACGGGATCACCTTCAGCGGTGCCGGGACGACCGCGATTGCTGCCACGACCTTGAGCAACATCGGCAACGGAACGATCACCTATGCCGGAGGACTGACCAACACGGCCGCAGCGACGTGGACGATTGCTGGCAACGGGGACTCCGTGATCTCCGGGAGCCTGACCGAAGGCACAGGAGCTCTCGCGCTGACAAAGACGGGCCTGGGAACACTCACGCTCAGTGGTGCAGCCAATTCCTTCAACGGAACGCTCACGCTGACCGCGGGTATTCTCAAGCTTACCACAGCGCTCGGAACGGGCACCGGGAATCTGACGTTCAACAACACCGGCTCCGGTCTGCCGAACAACAACGTCATCGGGCTGGATCTGCGTAACAATGGCTCTCTGGACTTTTCCACTCATGGACTTGGCCGCTCGATCACCACCGTGTTCAATGTGGACAACAACGGCTCAGGAACGAATGGCACAATGACCCTCGGCGGCGGGCTTTCTCTTCAGGACAGCGGCTGGTCGGACCTGTTCATGGGAGCGAATGGTTACTCGCTCAAGTTTGGCGCTTCGTCTGCCGTGAAGGTGGGCATCGCTTCGCAGACAGCAGCGCTCAGCTACACTTTGTGGAATTACATCCCCAGCATTTCCGGGAACGGGAATGTCGAGCTGGCCGGCGGGCTGACCTTCTTTAATCCTTCGACTCAGACGGCGGCCATCGTTCTTGGTGGCACGGGTGATTACAAGATTTCCGGCGCGATCACCTACACGGCTGCGGGTACATCTGCTGACACGATCACCAAAAGCGGTCTTGGAACCGTGACTTTGACCGCAGACTCCAGCTCCACATGGAACACCGGCAGCACGGTCAACATTTACACCATGACCAACGGGATCACGCGCACCACGGTGGCCGGGGCGCTGGGCGGCGCCAATGCCAAAGTGAACGTGAACAGCGGGGTGCTGGATCTGCGTGGTGACACGGGATTTACACTGACGGCCCCCATCACTCTCGGTGCAAGCAACTCTTACATCAATGCGGACCGGGCGGTTGGGGGGGCGGGGACGGGGCAGACCATGACTTTGAACGGTGTCTCGTCAGGTGCATTCACCTCCTACTTCACCAGCGACAACAATTACTCGATCAACACGGGCACATTCACACAGACGGGTGCATCGGTCTTGGTGAACCGCATCGGGGGCACCGGGGCGCTGATCATCCCCACGCTGACGGGCACTTTTAATGCCAAGGTGGATGGCACAGGCAGCACCGGCATCACCACAGCGCTGACACTGGCCACTGGTACGCTGACCAAGAGCGGCACGGGCACGCTGACTGTTGGCGGACCTGCTGCGTATGCCGCCAGCAACACGAACGGTGCCGTCACAGTGAATGGCGGCACGCTGGCGCTGGATTTCACCGGGATCAGCACGGCCACGAACCTCCTGCAAAGCGCAGCTCTCACACTCGGGGCCGCGAGTGCGGGAGCAGTGAGCGGCGGCGCATTGAGCATCAAGGGGGCAGCCACGGGAAACACCAGCCAGACGTTGTCCACGCTCGCTGTGCAGGCTGGTTATGACCAGATCGTGCTCACGCCAAACGGTGCCGGCACCACCACGCTGGCCTTTACCGGAGCCATTACGGCGACGAATGCGGGCGGACAGCTGCTGATCAGCGCTCCGACAAACGCCACGGTGACGATTGGCTCCGCCTTGAACACGGCGGCAACCACCGGGCGCAACGTCGTTTTCTATGATGGCTCCAGTTATAACTGGGCAACGAATGCAGCCTCGGGAGGTGCGACGATTTCAGTGACCAATGGGTCTGCGCTCGCAGCGGTGAAGTATGCGGCTCTGGCGCTCACCGCTGGCACGGACACGAGCAATTCGCAGATCGCCACCAACGCACTTACCACACTGGGCGGGGCCCGGACGACAAACTCTCTCATGATCAGCCCTGGTGGGGCCGGCGGCAGTCTGGCGCTGGGCGCCAACACGCTGACGCTGACCCAGGGGGGCATTCTTTTCACAGGGGCGAACGCCTACACGATCACCGGCACCAGTGCGAGCAGCGGCCTGAAGAGCGCCACCGCCACAAACTCTGACCTCGTCATTAACAACTACAGCAGCAGTACGCTGAGCATCCAGGCTCCGATCATTCAGGGCACGGGCATTTCAACCCTGACTATCGGGGGCCTCAGCACTGGCACAACGGTGCTGGGAAATTCCAGCCTGCTGGCCACCGTGGGCACCTACACGGGCATCACCTACATCAACAGCGGCACCGTGCAGCTTGCCTCAGGCATTACGGGATTCGGCGCTGCAGCGAGCAACACGGCGCTGACTCAGAACGGGGGAACTCTGGACCTCAATGGCAACAATGTGAACGTCGGTGCTTTCAACGGCGGCCCTGCGGCGATCATCGACAACACGAATGCTGGAACGGCATCTTTGACCATCGGTGCCGGCAATGGCGCCGGCACCTTTACCGGAACCATCAAGAACACCGGAGGCGCGCTGAGCCTCATCAAAACCGGCACCGGAGCCATCACACTGGGTGATTTGACGGGCGCTGGCAGCCTTGCCTTTACCGGAGATTTGACGATCAACACAGCCGGCGCTTCGGGCGCCAATGTGCTGACCCTGGCGCTTGCGCTGGCAGATACTGCAGGAACCAAGATCAACCTTGGCACCGCAACCGCTGGAGACACCGTCCAGATGACCTATACCGGAGCCACAAACATGATTTTGAACAACCGCCAGTTTAACCTGAGCGGCCAGTCCAGTGCCACCATCACTGCCAGCGGTGTGAACGGTATCAACGGCACCCCCGGCATGCTGGTGATCAACAGCAACCTGCTGATGGATGGCACGGGTGCCAAGACACTGACACTGGGCGGCACTGCGGGTGCAACGGCGCCTGGCGGAGGCACGGTCAGCGGCATCACGGGCAGCGGGTCGGTGGCCACGATCAACCAGTTCAACGGGAACATCGGCAACGCATCCGGGGGCGGTGCCCTCACGCTGACGATCGCCGGGTCGGGCGGCTGGTCGCTCGGCGGGAACAACAGCTTCACCGGTGGCATGAACATTACCTCCACTGGCATCATCCGGGGCACCAGCGCCAATGCTTTTGGCGGCAGCGCCAACACGATCAACTGGACTGCAGCGGGGCAGCTGGACCTGCGCTCGGATTCATCGCTGAATTTCGGGAATGCAATCACTTGGGGCAACGCAGCGCTCAAGATCAATGTGGACCGCGCCATCAATGGCACAGGGTACGGGCAGGTGATGACGCTGGGGGCGATCACAGAGACCGTGTCCGGGCAGACGCTGACGGTGACCAATGCTCTTGGAGTGGGCAGCAACCTCAACGGCACCAATCCGATCACAGGCTATGGTTTGCGAGTCGCAGGCTTGATCCTCAATGCCGGCACCGCCACGACGATTACCAACGGCATCGGAGCCTCTTCTGTGGCCCAATTTGCTGTCCCAAATGCAGGAACCGGAACTGCGGGCGCATTCACCATCGATGGCATCAGCACGGCAGGTTCTCTTGGAGCCCATACACTGACCATCGGGTCGGCGGGCAATGCGCAGTCGGTGACCATCATCACGGGTGACATTGTCCAGGCGGCAGGGACCACGCTGGGCATACTTTACACGGGCAACAACCTCATGACTCTGGCAGGCCAGACTGCGAGCACCAATTACAGCGGGGGGCTGACGTTTAACAATGCTGCCACAGCCGCCTCTGACGCGAACTCCGCCATGACGGTGCGTGTCACGACGCAGTATGCGCTGGGAAGCGGCGCGGTCACTTTCAGCGGCAACAACTTTGGCACCCTGGAAGTGCGCAATGACTCCAGCGTGACCTACGCCAACAGCTTCATCATCAACAACGCTACAGCGGCGAACAACAGGCTGTATGTGGGTGAGGCGATCAATGGCTCCGGAGGGCATGGCAATCTCTTCACGTTTGGCCAGCTCACCTTCCAGGGCATCACTGCCAACGCACTGACGATCGGCGGCATCAGCAACAGCAACAACAACAGCGGTGACTCGGTCACTTTTGGCGGTGTTTCACTCAACCTTGCGGGAGCGGCGATATTTACCGTCACGAACAATCTGCTGCTTCCAGGCATGCTGAATCTGGGGAATGTGACCAGCACGAACACCACCGCAGCCACCACACAGACGCTGACGATTGCTGGAAGCGGTGTGACCGTTTTGGGAAATGTGACGGATTCGGCCACGGCCACGGCGCTGACGGCCATCACGTACAGCGGCACGGGCATCTTGGATCTTAGCGGGGCTACCAGCGCCAACACTTTTTCCGGCGGCCTGTCGCTGAACAACGGCGTGACCCGCGTGACCAATGCCTATGGGCTGGGCGCCAGCACGAACACGGTGGTGTTCAATGGCGGCACACTGGAACTTCGCAGCGACAGCAACGTCACGTATAACAATCCTTTGCAACTTCTGGCAACAGGCGCAGCTCCCGCCCAGGGCTCCGGGATCAATGTGGGGCAGCTTCCGGGCGGCACCGGAGTGAACGGCAGCTCGACGCCTGTGACTTTTACTCTGGCGCAATTGAAGGTGACTGCTGCCGGCAAGACCATTGCCATCAACGGGATTGGCGGGGTCGCCTCATCGTCGGCTTCTGTGGCGAGCAGTGCGGCGAGCGTTGTGTTTTCAGGCGGCATTGATCTGAACGGCTCGATAGGGGGGGCAACAACCATCACGAACAACCTGGCGCTGCCGGGCATTGTTGATCTGGGCAGTGTGAGTTCTTCCACAACGGGAGCCGCGACACTCACGGTCAACGGAGCTGGCTTCACCACGGTTGGTGATGTGAGCAACGGCAGTGGAACCGTGACGCTGACCTACGGCGGCACCGGCATCCTGCAGGTGACTCCGACAGCGACCACCACCACCAACTACAGCGGCGGCCTGAACCTTAGCGGCTCCGGCACCCTGCGGATCATTACCAACGGCACCGCAGCCAACTTTGGGGCGACGACCAACACCATCGCTCTGACCAACGGAACTCTGGACATCCGGACGGACTCCAACCTGAGCGTGGTCAACCCGATCACCGTGGCCACCAACAGCCCTACGATCAACGTGGACGCGGCAACGAGCGGCAATCTCAGCAGGACCGTCACCTTTGGCGGGGCTGTGACGACACTGACCACCACGGCCAAGACGCTCACGCTCACGAGCGGCAGCAACTATGGGATGACGTTCACGAACGGCTTCAGTGTGGTGACCTCGGGTGCCACCTACACCATCGCCAACAATGCCTCGGGTACGGTCAACCTGGGAGCGATTGATTTTCAGGCGGGCACCGGAGCGCTGACTCTCAGCGGATCTGGCACGACCATCGTGGGCAACGTGACAGGCACGGCCGCCGCACCTACACTCACCTATGCAGGCACCGGCTTCCTGGACATGACGGGCATCACGGGTGGCACTAATCCCTTCAGCGCCCTGACCCTGAGCGGTGCCGGTGGCATCGCGCGGGTGAACACGGTGACCAATCTTGGCGCGGCCGGCAGCGCTTTGACTTTTACGAGCACCACCACTGCGGCGACTCTCCAGATCCGTAACGACAACGGTGGCACAAGCAATGGCACCATCACCTTTGGCAACAATGTGGCGCTCAACGCCAACAATGCGCTGGGGATCATCGACTTGGGCAATGCCGGAGTGCTGGCCGCCACTGGCAACACGGTGGCTTTTGGAGCTCTGACCAACAGCACCACGGCCAACAGCATCGGCACACTGACGATCAATGGTGCCAATGGCTACGGTGCGAGCTTCACCAGCATCGCGCTGTCCAGCGGCACCACAGGGGTGGCCACGACTCTGGTGGCCAATGTCCCAGTGGCCATCACAGGCGGTGTCTCCAACGCCATGACGGTGACGGCGGGCAAAGGTAACACCCTGGTGCTCGACGGTGTCAGCACAGGCTCGATCTCCGGAAGCATCGCGGATGCCGCAGGCGGCTCTCTGGCTGCGGGTGGCTATACGGCCATCACCAAGCAGGGCACCGGGACCTGGACTCTTTCCGGTGCCAACACCAACGAGGGTGCGACCACGATCAACAGCGGGACGCTGCTCATCAATGGCTCGTCTGCGGCGAACAATGCGTACACGGTGAACGGTGGTGCCACACAGGGACTCCAGGGCACGCTGGGTGGCACTGGCACCATTGGAGGGTCGGTGACACTGGCGACAAACGGTGCCACTTCTTTCGCACAAGGAGCGGTGCTCACTCCCGGCACAGCCGGCGCAGTTGGCACACTGACGATCAACGGAACCCTGACGACAGGCAATTTCAGCAGTCTGAACTTTGACCTGGGCGGAAGCACGACGCCCGGAGGCGGTGTGAATGACCTGATCATCACAAGTCTTCTGCCGAATCTCGGGGCGAACACGCAGATCAACATCAACACACTGGCCACGCTCGCGGTCGGCAGCTACACACTCATCAACGGGTACACTGGCACGCTCACGCTGAGCAATCTGATCCTGGGCAATTTCACGGGTGTGGACACGATTCACTCGGGTGCGCTGCAGGTGTCTGACGGCATGCTGCAACTGCTCGTGACAGCTGCTGCGCCTGCCACCGCGTACTGGTCGGGGGCGATCAACAATACTTGGAACACTTTTGGGAGCGGAGTGACCACCAACTGGCGGACGGACGCCACGGGCAACGTGGACACCAATGCGCTGCCAGACGATGGAACAGACGTGCACTTTTACACGACGAACCCAAGCGTGCCCCTTGGGCCGGTCGATACCATCCTGGGCTCAAGCATCGGGATACGGACCTTGTCGTTTGATGCCAGCAGCGTGAATGCTGTTTCCATCTCCGGCAGTGTGCTCACCATCACGCCGACCAGCAGCAGCACGGGCATCAGCATTGATGCCGCCGCAGGGGCGGTGACGATCAACAGCGCGCTCACGCTGGGTGCGGCGCAAACGTGGACCAACAACTCCACCAGCAATCTCTTCACCGTGACCGGCAATGTGACCAACGGCGGCAATTCGCTCACCATCGCAGGTGCAGGGAACACCACGATAAGCACAGGTGTCATCAGCGGGACGGGTGGGCTGACAAAGAGCGGAATCGGCACGTTGACTCTGGGTGCGGCCAGCACCTATGGCGGTGCCACCATCCTGAGCGGTGGCACCCTGCGCCTGCTCACTGTCACCAATGCTCTGCCCACCACCACGGGGCTCACTCTTTCCGGAACGGCCACACTGATTGTGGACGGGGCGCAGACTCTCTCCGGAGCCTATGGCGACACAGCCACCAACACCCTGAATGGCAGTGCAGTGCTGACTTTCAACAGCGGTGCTATTACCATCAACAGCCTCATTGCCGGCAGTGCTGGCTTTGGAATCAGCCAGACCGGCACAGGAACGATCAGCCTTACCAATGCCAGCAGCACGAGCCTGGGGACGCTGAATGTGACAGCTGCAACTGCCAGCACCTCGACCATCGACATCGGCAGCAACACCTTTGCGGCCAGCGGCATCACGCTTGGCGGACTGGCAGCCACAAGCGCTCCAGTGATCGCGGGTTCGGGTGGCACACTCAACCTCGGCGGCAACGTGACCTACACGGCAACGAACAACCCGCTTGGCGGCCTTATCAGTGTCGCGAATCTGAATCTTCAAGGGGCGCAGCGCACGTTCACCGTGGGTGACAGCACCACAGCTGCGGCAGACCTCACCATCTCCTCCATTTTGAGCAACGGCTCACTCACCAAGGCTGGAGCGGGCACTCTGGTGCTCAGCGGCACAAACACCTACACGGGGCTGACGACGATCTCGGCAGGCACGCTGCAGCTGGGCATTGGTGGCACGGTGGGGTCGCTGGATCCCACGGGCGGGATAGCAAACAGCGGAACGCTGACGCTCAACCGGAGCAACACGATCACGCAGAGCACGGGATTTGGAAACATCAGTGGCACGGGATCGGTGATCATGAACGGAGGCGGCACGCTGGTTCTTGATGGCACCAACACATACACCGGCAACACCACCGTCAACGCGAGCACGCTGAACCTCACCGGGTCCTGGACCGGCAGTGCCTCCACATCCGCGCTGAAGTACGGGGATTCCGCAGGCATTTCGATCGTCAACTTGAGCGGCACCTACAGCGGCTTCATCATGACAGGGGCAAACGCCGTCGGCAGCGTTGCGGTCATGAACCAGACTGCTGGAACGGTGACGATTGTGCCTACCAATGGAACCGACACGCAGTGGGTTGCCAAGACAGGATACGGTTACCTCAACATCACCGGGGGCAATTTCAACACCGGCCGTTTCGACGTGAATGCGCCAGGTGGCTCGGCGGTCGGGGTGCTGTATGTGGGAGGCACGGGTACGCTGACACAAAACACGGGAGACTATTTCATCATCGCGTATGCCGGGCTGGCGCAGATGACGGTGGGACCGGGCGGCAGCTTCATCCGGACGTCCGGTGCCAGCAACAACTTCCAGATCACCATGCAGAACGCGAACAGTTCCGGCACGTTGAACATTGCAGGCGGCACAGTGAACACGGGACCAGCGAAAGGAATCACCTTTGGTTTTTCCTCCCCGGGAACAGGCATCTCAGGCTTTGTGAACCTGGCGGCTGGAACGCTGGCCGTGGGTGCAAACACCGCGCTTGTAGGAACGACCGGTGCTACCAGTGAATACTTTAACTTCACGGGCGGCACGCTGAAGGCGAATGCAGCCCTGACCAATGTGATTCCTGCTTCAACGGCCAATCACACGGTGGTCAGCAACAATTTTGGGGCCATCAACAACTTTGCCGCGACAGGGGATGCCTCGCAGAATTTTACCGGCGGCCTGAAGGTGGACACCAACAGCTTTGCGGTGACCTTTTCCAACGTTTTGCAGGGAGCCACGGGCAGCGGGGTGGCGCAGTCGAGTCTGACAGTGACGGGAGGGACGGGCTATGTGGGCGCCCCGGCCGTGGAGTTCACAGGTGGCACGCTGGTGGCCGGGGGCACACCTGCCTCGGGATATGCATTGATCAGCGGCGGACAGGTGACGGGAATCGTCATCACCAATCCAGGTACTTATACCGTGGCGCCGACGGTGACACTGTCTGGTGGCGGTGGAACAGGAGCCTCTGTGGCTGTGGGAACGCTGGTGGCCAATACAAGCGGTGGTCTGACAAAGATAGGCACTGGGACTCTGACACTGAGCGGGGCAAACACCTTCACCGGAGGAATAGACATCCAGGGAGGTCTGCTCAGCGTGGCCACGCTGACCAACGGAGGTGTGAACGGCACCCTTGGGGCTTCCTCCAACAGTGCCGCAAACCTGCTGCTCGGCAGCACGACTGCCGGGGGCGGCATTTTGCAATACACCGGCACGACCGCAGGCACCACGGACCGCAACTTTACTCTCAACAATGTCAGCGGCGGCTTTGATGCTTCGGGGACGACGGCGGGAACGCTGACTCTCACCGCGAGCAACGCCATGACGGTGACGGGAGGTCTGGGCAACGCGTTCCTCTACCTTCAGGGCAGCGGCACTGGCACGGCAGGAGCGGGCAGCATCGGAACTCTGCTGGCAGACGGAACGGGCACCACGGTGGGGCTGGTCAAGCAGGGAACGGGGACCTGGGCGGTGACGAACACCAACACCTACAGCGGCAGCACGACTCTGACGGCTGGCACGCTGGTCGTCACCAGCCTTGCAAACGGCGGCGTGGGCAGCAACATCGGAGCTGCAACGAACGCCGCCGGCAATCTCGTGTTCAACGGCGGCACCTTCCAATACACTGGCGGTGACACCAGCACAGACAGGCTCTTCAGTGTCGGGGGCTCCTTCTCACTGGACGGCTCGGGCACAGGTGCAGTCAGCTTTACCAATACCGGGGCCTACGCCATGTCCGGCACCGCCAGCGCTCGTACGATGACTCTGACGGGAACCAGCACGGGCAGCAACACCTTGTATGGCAGCATTGCTGACAGTGGCACCGGTGCAAACATCACCTCTCTCACCAAGTCTGGGGCGGGGCGGTGGATCCTGGCAGGGGCAAACACGTACTCCGGAACCACGACCATCTCGGCAGGGATTCTTCAAATCAACGGTGCTGCCGCGTTGTCTTCCTCCACAGCCATCTCGCTTTCAGGAGGCACGTTCTCCTATCGTGATGACACCGCCGGGGCGATCGACCGGACGGCAACCAACCTCACACTCGCCACGTCTGGATCAACCATTGATGTGGGCAACAACGGTGGCGCCACGACCGGCAGCGTGGTCAGGTTTGGCGCTCTGACTCAGCTTTCCGCAGTCGTGCGTACGCTGAATTTCACCGGTTCCAACGGCTATACGGTGGAGCTGGCAAGTCTGGCGCTTTCTCCTGGCACAGGACAGACCACAACTCTGAACCCGACGACGACGTCCGTCAGCATCGTGGGTAATGTGACCAACGGAATGAGCGGGTTTACGAGCGCGCAATTTGACACCATCGTACTGAGTGGCAGCAGCACCGGCAACAGCATCGGCGGGGTCATTTCCGACGCTGTCGGTGGGTCTGCGACTGCAGGTGGCTTCACCAGGATCACGCAGAACGGAGGCGGGAGCTGGAGGCTGTCCGGGCAGAGCACGAGCACGGGCGCCGTGGCCGTGCAGAACGGCACGCTCTGGCTCGCAGGAGGGGACAACCGTCTTAACTCCAATGTGGTCAGCGTGACTCTGGGCACTGGCACCACCAGCGGCAAGATCGTCATCGGTGGCAATGCCGACGGGACGACGACAGCAGGCTCACAGCGCTCGCAGACGTTCAACCAGACAACATCCACCAACATCCTCAGCACCAGCGGCACGGGGACTTCAAACAGCATCGTAGGCGGTGCGGATGGCGGCACGAGCGCCGGAAGCCCGGTGAACAATTCGACGCTGACCCTGAACATCGGGGCAGGACTGACCGACACCTACAGCGGTCTCATCGGCTGGGATGGCACCGGAAGCGTCGGCTTCCAAAACAACATCAACCTGGTGAAGAGCGGTGCGGGCACCCTCGTTCTGACAGGTGACCTTTCGAACTGGACTGGCACCCAGACCAATGCGGCGGAAGGCACGGATCTCACGATCGATCCCACGCGCCCGACCATCACCATCTCGGGAGGTGTGCTGCGTGCGACAGGAGTGCTCAACACTGTGGTGCTGCAGACCGGCGGCATCTTTGATGACCAGACGACCAGCCATGGGGTGAACTTCTACCTGAAGATCACCGGTGGCCTGGTGACGAGCAACGCCCTGACTGACAACGCCGAGGACGTGGTGGAGGCCATCTCTCACGGCGTGTATGCACTGAACTTTAACAACACCGGCACGACAGGCGTTTCCGGCAGTGACATGTATCTGGGGGCTGTGGGTGCGCGCATTTTCAGCGGCTCAGCTTTGGCAGCGGGATCTGGAAGCACCTATCGCTTTGGTGGCGGTGCTCCCTGGGCGGCGGTCTCCACCGCCACGCTGGGAGGCAGCGGCGGCTACCTGCAGATCGCCACAGCGAATGTGATCACGGGTGCGAACAATGTGATTATTGGTGACAATGGGTCGTATGGCAGCGGCCTGGGCATTTATGGCGGCAACAGCACGGTGGAATTCACCGCAGCACAAAACTACACGGGCACCACAACGCTGGCGGGCGGCACGCTGGTGGTTTCGAACAGCAACCAGCTGGGCATTCCGACAACCACCACCGGCAGCCTCATTCTGGACGGAGGCATCCTGCGCTATTCGGGCATCACTATGGATTTGTCCAACCGCATCACCATAGCCAGTGGAGGCACCATCGACACCAACGGACAAAACGTCACCTTCGCCACGGCTCTGGGCAACGGCAACACCGGCACCAGCGGCCTGAGCAACGGTGGGCTGACCAAAATCGGCCTGGGAACTTTGACCCTGACTGCTGCCAGCACCTACACCGGCACGACCACAGTGAGCGGCGGCACTCTCAAGCTCAACAGGCAGACGGGCTCTCTGGCTTCGGGGTCGGCACTGTCCTTTGGTGGCAACGGCACCTTTAACATGGACAACACGGGTGCTTCCGGAACCCTGAGCCAGACATTTGGAACGCTCACCTTTGGCGTCGGTGATGGTGTTGTGCTTTCCACCCGCACTGCGGCCCAGAGCACGACGCTGACTTTTGCGGCACTGCCGACGCGCACTGCAGGAGCCACCGGAAACTTCGCGGTGGCTGGAACGGGCTCTTCTGCGTCTGTCAATAAAGTGATCCTCACCTCCGCGCCGACAGCCGGCCAGTTCCTGAACGCCGGTCTCTACTTCGGCGGGGTTGATTTCGCAGTGTATGATGCGACGGGCTACGTCCGCGCCATCAACTATTCCACGGACACGAACGTTGCCACTTCGGCAGGTGGTGCCACACTTGGCGCTTCGGTGGCGGGCAAGGACATCCAGCTCAACACCGCTGCTGTGACCGCGCAGACCACGGTGTCCATTAACTCGCTCAAAATCGCCGGAGCTTTTGGCATCACTCTTGGGTCGGGACAGACGCTGACCATTGCCAGCGGCGGCCTGATCAAAACGGGAACCACGGCCACCATCACTGGCGGCACTGTGGCAACTAGCGGAGAGCTGGTCATCCGGCAGGATGCATCTGCGGATGCGCTGACCATTGCCAGCGTCATCACTTCTGGCACTGGGGTGGCCGGCAATGTGGCGCTGACAAAATCCGGGCTTGGCACGCTGACCTTGAGCACATCGACGAACGCCATCAACGGACAGATCGTGATCAATGGCGGCACGGTCACCGTGGACAGTGTGAACCGTATCGCGGGCAGCAGCGGCATCACGCTCAATGGCGGTGGCTTTACGATCAGCGGCAACTCGACCATCAACCGAGTGTTCACGCTGGGGCTTAACGGTGGCACGATCACCCAGAGCAGCACGGGGCAGGACAACACCATCGGCACGGCGGGCGATGTGCTGCAGCTTGCCGGAATGGGGGCGCGCACTCTGACGCTGGTGGGTGCCGATGCCCGCGTGAAAATCTTCACTTTCAGCATTGGCGACAACGGCGGAGCCACCAGCCTGATTCTGAGCGGATCAGGAGACTCCAGTGTTTACCGTTTGTCCGGGACCAACACCTACACTGGCACGACCACGATCAACCGAGGCGTTTTGCGCGTGAATGCGCAGACAGATCTGGGTGGCGGCGTGGGTGGAGCGACCCCGAACTCGACCAACACAGGGGGCGGCAACCTGATCTTTGCTGCGACCGGCACGCAGCGCGCGATTCTGGAAATCAACAGCACCGTTGGGGGTGTTTACCGTTCTGTGGGAACCGGGTTTGACCAGATCCAGTGGACGGGCAACGGCGGTTTCAGCAACCAGACTGCGAACACGACTGCGGTGGTGAACTTGGGCGGTGCCGGGGCCACTCTGACGTGGGGCGCGGCCAGCTTTGTGCCTGCGGCCTCCAGGCTGCAGCTCGGGCAGGGCGGGGCAAACGTCGCTGCAGCCGGGACGGTGGATTTCCAGAACAGCATCGACTTCGGCACGGCGGTGCGCACGCTGGATATTGGCAACGGCTCAGCCATCGTGGATGCCATCCTGAGCGGCAACCTCATCTTTGGCTCCGGTGGTGGCTTTACCATGACCACAGGCATCGGCGCATTGTCTCTTACCGGGACGAACAACACAGGGGTGGTGCCGGTGACTGTTTCGGGAGGCATGCTCTACTTTGCCAGCGCGAATGCGGTCCTTGGCGCAAGCGGCACGATCACGGTGACTCATGGAGCCAGTGCTCCTGCGGCCATTGGAATGGCGGGATCCACGAACCCCCTGCTTTTCTGGAACAGCCGCCTGGCATCGAGCTCCAACGGTGCTTTTGCCCTGGATGTGAACAGCAGTGACAATCTGGACTTCAGTGTGGGCAATGTGACGAACATGCGTCTCACAGCCTTCAATCCCGCCAACAAGGCGGTGTATTACACCGGCATAATGACCCCGAACGGTTCCACCTACCGTTTTGGTGGCGTGGCTCCTGTGATAAGCACCAATGCACCATCGACGACATTGGTGCTGTCCGGCAAAAACACCCTGACCGGAGCACGCAGTGTGGACCTGGCTCCCGGCAATCTGACGGTGACCGCCACGCAGAACTACAGCGGCGGCACTGGGGTGAACACGACGCTGGCGGGGTCCACCAGCGTGGTGGGAGTGGGCTCTGATGCCGCGTTTGGCACGGGAACCATCACCGTCGGCGGTGCTAATACAGTGACGTTTGGTGCGGTCAATGGCGACCGCGTGGTGGCCAACCGCATCCTGGACACGCAGACGGGCACTGTTGCCTTTGTGGTGTCGGGCGACCAGACCAGCGACGGCATCGCCAACAACACGAACCAAGGGGCCATCACGTATGCCGGCACACTGGATCTGAATGCACGCGCTGCTTCTGCTGTGCTGCACATACGCACCAGCCATGCCGCAATCTTTTTGGGCAACATCACCAACAGCACCAACGGTATCACGCTCAACAGCAGCACGGCGAGCTTGTTCAGCATCCTCTCCGCTGCTGGCAACGGTGGTGTGGCGAAGACATTCTCCGGAGCGGTGACCCTCGGTGACAGCACCACTTTGACCATCGATGGAGACAGCTCGCTGGGCACCAACGGGGGGCTGACGATGGGCAGCAGCACGCTCATACTGCAGCCGGGCACTTCTGGCGCCATCGTTCTTGCGGGAGCCAGTACAAGGACGCTGACGGTGACTGCCGATAAATCGCCCAATTTTGTCGTCGGCGCTGGCGGCACGCTCGTGATCACGGGAGCGATCAACGGCGGAACCAACACGGCGGCCAGGACTTTTACCAAATTCGGCGCAGGAACGCTGACGCTGCGTGGGGCCAACGGCACCTACACGGGTGCGACAGGTGGATTTGCCAACACGATGCAGATCAATGGCGGCAAGCTGCAGCTGGATTCCGTCAATTTCACCGCGGCAACGGATCGGTTCATTGCTGAGACGACGCTTATGCCGCTGACCTTTGGAGCGGGGTCGGCCACGCTCGGTGGCGGCGGCACCCTGGAGATCGTTCACGATGCTGCGAAAGCATTCGCTTTGACGCAGGCGTTTGGAAACCTGACGATCAACCAGGGGGCGCATACCATCGCGCTGACCAACAACAACGCCACGCAGGCGCTGAACCTCAACCTGGGCAACGTCTTCACCCGCGCGGCGCTCAATGGTGGTACGCTGAACTTCACCAGCACGACGGCCGGCGGCGCCAACACCATCATCTCCACGATAGCGAACAATTCGGGCGGCATCATCGGCGGTTATGCGACGTTTAACGGTCTTGACTGGGCCGTGCAGTCTGGGAGCAACAGCATCATCGCGCTGGCGGCTGGCAGCTACACCACGCTCACGGCCGCCGCCAACAGCACCACTGGCAATTTCATCCTAAGCAGCGGCTCGGTGACGCTGAGCACTTCTGGGGCCAGCTTCAACACACTGAAACTCGTGGGCAGCTCGGGCGGCACAAATCTGACGCTCAACGGCACCAATGCTCTGACCTCGGGTGGGGTGATCTTTGACAACACCCTTGGAAGTGCAACCATTTCCGGGGGCACTCAGCTTGGGGCCACGGGCTCTGAAATCATCGTCTTCACCGGCGGAACGGGGAACAATTCCACGAACAGGCTGACGCTTAATGCGGTGGTCAAAGGCACTGCGACAGCGCTGACGAAATCGGGCGCCGGCACATTGGTGCTCGCAGGTGCCAACAGCTACACGGGCTCCCTCATCATCAATGCGGGAACAGTCGAATACAGCAACGGCAGCGCCACGGGACAGAACCTGGGCACCCCGACGGCGGGTGCCACCAACATCATCCTCAACGGAGGCGTCCTGCGCCAGACGGCCACCAACAACCTGATCTTTGGCATCACTGTCAACGGATCTGCCGCCATCGACCTCGCATCAGGGGTGACCTTGACGCAGACAGCGCAGGGCATTACCGGCATTTCCAGCGCCACGGGACTCAACACCGGTCTGCTGCAGAAAACGGGGCTCGGAACCCTGACGCTGGCAGGCACGACAGCGAACAGCAACCTGAGCATCGAAGTCGTCGGTGGTGTGCTCAATCTGGGCAAGTCGTCAGTGCTGGCGCTGGGCGAGGCCACCAATGGCAATGGTGTGCCATATGCGGCATTGATTGTGGGCAGCGGGGCTGTGGCGAATCTGACAGGGGCGGGCGGCAACCAGATCGGTGATGCCTCCAGCGTGGTCGTCAGAAGCGGAGGCATCTTTGATGTGATGGGCACAGGGGCCACTGCAACGGCGGAAAGTTTTGACGGCCTTGCGGGTACCGGAACCGTCCGCAACACGGTGGGCACGCTCTTCACGCTCACGCTGGGCTCGAACAACAGCAGCAACCTGGCGCCCTACACGCTGGGCGCAGCAGCTGCCGGGGTGAGCTCCACAGGGCTGAACAACTTTGGGGGTGTTATTCAGGGGAACATCTCCTTGAACAAGATCGGCAGCGGCACGCAGATCTTGAGCGGCAACAACACCTACTCCGGCTCCACGATCATCAATGAGGGGACCTTGAAGCTTGGCACCACGAATGCACTGCCAAGCGGTGCGGGCAAAGGTGACGTCACACTCGTCGGCGACAGCACCGCCACCGGTGTGGCCATCGGTGGTTCCGCCACGGTCCTCGCTCCAGGAACTCTCGATCTGGGCGGCTATAATCAGGCCATCAACGGACTCAACTCCACCACGGGCGGCTATGTGATCAGCACGCCAGGTGCGGGTGCGAACACCAGCAACACACTGACGGTTGGCAACGGTGATGCGAACGGAGCCTTCAACGGGGTGATTGCGGACGGGTACGCGGTCGGCGCGGACTCCACGACAGCGGCACCGCTGGCCTATGCCGGCGTGATCAATTTCACCAAAACAGGTGCAGGCACGCAGGTGCTGAGCGGAGCCAACACGGCCAGCGGCCTCCTGACGGTGAACCAGGGCGAGGTGGATCTGAATGCAACGGCTGCGAACGCCTGGTCTGGCAACGTCATCGTGAACACCACGGGCGTCCTCAAACTCCTGCAGAGCAGCCAGATTCTGGACAGCATGACGCTGACTGTTGCCGGAGGCACCTTCCGCCTCAACGGCTACACGGAGACGGTGGCCGGGGTCTCACTGACTGGCGGTGGTTTCATCCTCGACATTGTCGGTGGCGGGGCGCTGACCAGCACGACGACGTTTGACCTGCAGAGCGGCACGGTGTCTGGCGTCCTCGCTGGCAGCGTGGGTGTGAGCAAGACGACCGGCGGCACCGTTATTTTGAGCGGAGCAAACACCTTTACGGGCAAGACCTCTGTGACAGGCGGGGTGCTGAGCATCTCTGCGGACAACAATCTGGGAGCGGCGCCAGGCAGCAATGTGGATGACCAGCTCACGCTGGACGGAGGCACGCTGCAGACCACGGCGTCTCTGGTGATCGCCAGCACACGGCGGATCACGGTCGGTGTTTCTGGCGGAACATTTGACACCGCAGCGGCAACCACGACGACCGTGAACAGTGTGATTCTGGGCAGCGGCCCGATCACCAAAGTCGGTGCAGGAACACTGATCTTCACAGCGGTGAACACCTACAGCGGCAAGACAAGCATCCAGGAGGGGACACTGAGCGTGGCCTCCCTTAACAGCGTCGCGACACCTGCACAAAGCGCTGGCAGCAGCCTGGGAACACCGAGCAACGCTGCCAACGGCACCATCGACATGGGTTCAGGCGCCACTGCAGGCGCCCTCGTTTACACCGGGACAGGCGAAACGACGGACCGGGTGGTGAACCTTGCTGGTACCACGGGCGGCGCCACGCTGGATCAGTCTGGAACAGGAGCCATGAAATTTACGAGCGACTTCACGGCCACGGGGGCGGGCTCCAAAGTTCTCACCCTCCAGGGGTCCACCACGGGCACGGGCGAAATCAGCGGTGCCATCGTGGACAACAGCGGCACCAACACGACCAGCGTGGTGAAGGCCGGCAGCGGCACCTGGGTGCTCAGCGGTGCGAACTCCTACGCAGGCACGACGACGGTCAACGGCGGGACTCTGGTCATCAGTGGCACGCAGGCTTCCACCGGGGCGACGACGGTCAATGGCGGCACGCTGCAAGTAGGCGCAGGTGGAACAGGCAGCATCACCGCCAGCACGGTGACCGTGGGCAATGGCGGAACGCTTTCGGGCTCTGGCACGATCGCGACCAGCACGATCATCGGCAGCGGTGGTGTACTGGCTCCGGGAGATGGTGATCCGAGCACGGGCAATGCGACGCTGACCTTCAGCGCTGCCTCGAACTCGCTGACGGTGGCGAACACGGGCTCGATCCATCTGAGCCTGACCACCGCGGACTCGACCGACACGGCATTTGCCGCGTGGTTCCACGCCAATCCCAGCGGAACGGCAGCAGACTATGTCTCGAGCATTGGCGGGATCGCGAACACAGGAGCGGGCACGAGCTGGAATGACACGCATGCAGGCAGCCATGATTTCATCTCAGCCGCTGATACGATCGTTCTGGGCAGCAGCAGCACAGCAGACCAGCGGGTGGTGGTGTCTCTGAACAATCTTTCCGGAGTGACTTACGGCAGCGTCTTCAATGTGATGGACTGGAGCACGCTGGGGGTGACACATGACGACAGCGCCCTGTCTGCGATGGGAGCCTTCAGTGTGGCGAACAACCTGCAGCTGCAGGACCTGACCAGCTTCTCGGCAGGGCTGGCATGGGACACCAGCCTCTTTGACAGCTATGGCATTTTGGTGGTGGTGCCCGAGCCTGGGCGCCTGCTCCTGATCATGCTGGGGCTGCTGGGGCTGCTGCTGCGCCGCCGTCGTCGCCTGGCTGCCTGATCACCCGAATCTGGATACAGGGGGGATTCAGCACATTATCCCTTCTGTTTTGCGGTGGATGGTGCGTGGAAAGGTCACAAACGGCGTGGGACTGGACACAAACAGAGGGGCAATCAAAGGAAAGGTTGCCTTTTATGTGACGTTTTGGCTAGGCTCGTGAAATTCCAGTCCGCGCCCTCCCGGGCTCGGCGATGTGCCTGACCTACCTACTATTCCCATGCAAACCACTCCAAACCAAACCACCCGCCGCACTTTCATCCGCGGCACTGTGGCCGGCGCCGCCGGTCTCGCTGTCCTGCCTACATTTTCTGCTCCCCTGGGAGCCAATGCTGATGTCCGTGTCGCGGTCATCGGATTCAACGGCCGTGGTGCCGGCCATATCGGCAGCCTTCTCGGCATCAAGGGCGTACGCATCGTCGCTCTCTGCGATGTTGATAACAAGGTGATGGAAAAGCACGTCGCCTCCCTGGCCAAGAAAAACATCACCGTGAAGCAGTACAAGGACTTCCGTGAGTGCTGCGCGGACAAGGAGATCGACGCCATCACCATTGCCACGCCAAACCACAGCCACACGCTGATTGCCATGACGGCGATCGCGAACGGCAAGCACGTCTATGTGGAGAAGCCCGTCTGCCACAACATGTGGGAAGGCCGCAAGCTGGTGGAAGCCGCGGCGGTGGCTGAAAAGCAGGGCCTCGTGGTGCAGCATGGCATGCAGCGCCGCTCCTCCCCGGGCTGGCAGGCCGCCATGGACTGGGTCAAGGCCGGAAACATCGGCAAAGTGCAGCTCTCCCGCGGCATCAACTACAAGGCGCGCAAGAGCATCGGCAAGGTGGCCGAGCCCGTGAAGCCTGACGCCGCCGGCCGCATCGCCGGTACCTTCCGCGACACCGGTGGCAAGCCGCAGATCGTGGATCTGGACTACACCCTCTGGTCCGCCCCGCGCGCGGTCCTGCCTGTGCGCCGCGAGCAGATGCACTATGACTGGCACTGGCAGTGGGCCTATGGCAATGGCGACATCGGCAACCAGGGGCCGCATCAGCTGGACGTGGCCCGCTGGGCACTGGGCAATCCTGAATTGCTGCCGAAGCGCGTGATGAGCTTTGGCGGCCGCTGGGGCTACCAGGATGATGGCGAAACCGCCAACAACCAGATGGCTTTCTATCAGTGGGCCGAAGGTGCACCGCTGCTCTTTGACAACCGCGGACTGCCCATGAAGGACATGAACTGGACGAAGGGCTATGAGCCCGTCTTCCGCATCAACGGCAAGACCGCCGCCCCTCGTATCGGCAACGTGATCCACTGCGAAGGTGGTTTCGTCGCGGAAGCGAAAGCCTACGACAACCAGGGCCAGGCGATCCAGAAATTCGATGGCTTCGACGAAGGCGCCGATCACATGAAAAACTTCATCGAGTCCGTGCGCGCCGGGAAGCTGATCAACAGCAACCTGCACGTGGCCCATGGCTATCATGCCGCCTCGCTCGCGCATCTTTCGAACATCTCCTACCGCCTGGGCAGGCAGCTCAGCGTGGCGGAGGTCAAGGAGCGCCTTGCCAACGACAAGGCCGGTCAGGAAACCCTGGCTGATTTCGTGGCCAACCTCGAAGCCAACAAGCTGGACCTCAATGTGGATAAGATCAGCGCCGGTCCATGGCTGGAGTTTGATCCCGTGGCCGAGAAGTTCACCGGCGAGTTTGCCGCCGAGGCCAACAAGCTGGCCGAGGATGAGTATGCCGCAGGCTTTGAGCTGCCGAAAATCGGCTGATCATCCCTGATTTAAACCCGTTCATGCAGCGCGGAGCCGGGAGACCGGCTCCGCGTTTTCATGCAGCCAATGGGAATTGCCTGGCAGGTAAGGATTCTCCTGCTTTGAGGCAAAACGGTTGCGACTTCAGCGCCGTGGTGCTAGCTGAGCCCCCCGTTCCCACCAAAACTCCAGATGCGACCCAACCAACTTCTTCAAGCCATCGGTGCCGAGCTGCGCATGCAGATCATGACCTACATGCAGAACGACCAGCGTGCCGCCTACAAGGCCGTGATTGATTCGCTCGCACCCGCCAAGCGCCTGCGTCCTGCCTTCATCCTGGAGAAATCCCGCGCCAAGCAGGCCGAATGGCTGCTGGAGCAGCTCAACACGAAGTCGAATGAGGAAGTGACGGCGCAGATTTTCCAAATCTGGCTGCTCAAGGGCCAGCCGCAGATGCTCATTACCTTCCTGGATGCCGCAGGCATCAGCCACGACGGCAAGGGAGAGGTCAGCGAACTGCCGGAAGAAATCACGGACGAGAAGGCCGAGGCCGCTGTTACCGCTCTTCTGGCCGCATATCCGGCCAAGCAGGTGGCGCTTTACCTTTACATGTTCCAGCAGCAGCGCGAAGGCGGCTGGGCATCGATCGCCAAGGCCATTGAGGCCCGTCCTGAGCTGAAGCTCGAAGCCTGAGATCCTGGCCATGATGGACGCCCTGGACCGCGCCATCGCCAACACGCAGGCGCATCTCGATGCCCTGCGGAATGAGCGTGGGCACTGGGAAGGGCGTCTCTCCAGCAGTGCGCTTTCGACGGCGACCGCCGTCGTCGCACTGGCGCTGGTGGATCGCGGCAAACATGCGGCACATATCGCTGCCGGTGCGCAATGGCTGTGCGAGCACCAGAACTCGGATGGCGGCTGGGGAGACACGACGCTGAGCAAGAGCAACCTGTCCACCACGCTGCTGTGCTGGAGTGCACTGCACCTCGTCGCACAAAGGGATTCCACGACGGCACGATCTGCTGACGCGTGGATCACCGCCCGGGTGGGATCGCTGGAGCCTGAGGCCATTGCCGGCGCGGTGGTGGCGCGGTATGGAAAGGACAAGACTTTCTCCGTACCGATCCTCATGCTCTGCTGCCTCTGCGGTACTTTAGGAGAGAGACCCTGGCGGCATGTCATTCCGCTGCCCTTTGAGCTGGCGGCGCTGCCGCGCACCTGGTTCGGGGCCATCGGCCTGCCGGTGGTGAGCTACGCGCTGCCTGCCCTCATCGCCATCGGCTACACTCGCTTTAAGAATGCGCCGCCTGCGTGGTGGAATCCGCTGCGCTGGGTGCGTGCGCTGGCGTGGCCGCGCATTCGGCCCATGCTGAAAGCGCTGCAGCCCAGCAGTGGCGGCTATCTGGAGGCCACGCCGCTGACTAGCTTTGTCACCATGGCGCTGGCGGGCGGGGGGCAGCTGGATCATCCCTGCCTGCCGCTGGCAGTGGAGTTCCTGCTCCGGTCAAAGCGGGAAGATGGGAGCTGGCCCATCGACACCAATCTGGCGACGTGGGGGACGACATTGTCTTTGCGCAGCACAAACTTCAGCACACCGCCTCTCCAGTGGCTGCTGGCGCAGCAGTACCGCGAGGTGCATCCTTTTACCAATGCGCCGCCGGGCGGCTGGGCCTGGACGGATCTGCCCGGGGGCGTGCCGGATGCAGATGACACCTCGAGCGCGCTCATCGCACTCAAGAAAACCGGTCATGTTTGCGATGCCGCCGTTCAGCAGGGCATCACCTGGCTGCTGGACCTGCAAAATCGTGACGGGGGCATTCCTACGTTTTGCCGTGGCTGGGGCACGCTGCCCTTTGACCGCAGCACGCCGGAGATCACGGCACATGCGCTGTGTGCGTGGTGGGTGTGGCATGATGAGCTGCCGGAGGCGCTGCAAAAGCGCATCGTCAAATCCACTCAACATGCATTCCGCTATCTGGAGCGCGTGCAAGCTGCGGACGGCTCGTGGATTCCGCTTTGGTTTGGGAATGAGCACACACCGGATGAAAACAATCCCGTCTATGGCACGGCGCAAGTGGTGAACCATCTGAGCGGCAGTGAGCAGCTTGCCGCTCTGTTTCATGCGCTGATCGAAACGGGGCGTGAATACCTGCGCCGCGTTCAGAAGCCCGACGGCTCGTTCGGTGGCGATGCCAGTGCGCCTGCGAGCATTGAAGAGACGGCGGTGGCGCTGCATGCGCTGAGCCACGGGGGCGATGATGTGCAGAAGAGTGCCCATTGGTTAATCGCCGCCACGGAAAATGGCACCCGTTTTCCCTCAGCCCCCATCGGACTCTACTTTGCCCGGCTCTGGTACCACGAGCAGCTCTATCCTGTTGTTTGGACGCTGGGAGCGCTGCGGGCGGCGAGGCAAAGCAGCCTTGTTGCTGCGGAACAAAGGGCGTAGCGCACGGGAGTACCGGAAGGTTTGGGTGATTACGAGAGGGATTCCTTGTTCCACAGGAACAAGGCTACTCTATTCCTGCTCCACGCTGCTCGTCACATCCACAGGCGGCTCGCCAGCGGCTTCTTTTTCGACGGGCTGAACGCGGATTTCGACGTTTACGGGGACGGCGCGGAGGCCTTCGATGATGCGCTGGAGGCGCTCGATGGTGGTGTCAGACAAGGTCGGCTTGCTTACGGCCTGCTCGATCTTTTCCAGGCCGAGCGTGAAGGCGTTCATGTGGCCGGTGATGCGGTTGATGGGATCGTTTTCGCCTGCGCCTCCGGTGAGCAGGTTGCGCTTGAAGGTGCTCTTGATTTCGGTCCAGCGGATGACATCGGCCTCAGTGGAGAGGCCGTTGATCTCGCGCCATTTGAGCAGGTTGGATTCTGCGGCCTGACTCAGCGTCTGCGCCTCGCCGCGATAGTGATCGGCGATGAGGCTGGCGACTTCAGCATCGGTCATGAGCGGGAGGATTTTCTCCGCGATCTTGTTCATGTTGCGGTAGCTGCCCTGGAGCTTGAAAGGCGGCTCGGTGCGGTAGGCGTCCTCCATGGCGGCGCTGCGCACATATTCCTGGTTCACGCGCAGGATGATCTCGCGAACGTGGAGAAGCTTTTCCATGACGGCGACGGCTTCGTTGATTTCTTCGGCGCTGTAGCTGCCTTCAAACTCCACGCCTTCTCTGGTGCCGGTTTGGGCGACCTTCAAGATGGCGAGGGCATCTGCGTGACTGCGTGAAGCAATGCGGGCCAGGGTGGCGTTGCTGGTGAGGCAGTTTTCAATGTAGCTGTCTTTGAAGGCTTCCTGATGGCCGCCGAGGATGTCTCCCAGGTTGTAGGTGTCGGCGCGGTTGGCCAGCATGTCGGGCACCTGAAATTTTCCGCCGACCTCGGTGTAGGGATTGCCGGCCATGACGACGGCGACTTTGCGGCCGCGCAGGTCATAGGTTTTGGCCTCGCCTTTGAACACGCCTTCGATCTTGCGGGTGCCATCGCAGAGGGAGATAAATTTTTGCAAAAACTCGGGGTTCGTGTGCTGGATGTCATCGACGTAGATCATGACATTGTCCCCCATCTCAAAGGCGAGGTTGAGCTTCTCGATCTCTTCACGAGCGCTGGCGTTGGCGGCCTCGGCGGGGTCGAGAGATGTGACCTTGTGGCCCAATGCGGGGCCGTTGATCTTTACCAGCGTGATGCCGAGGCGGCTGGCCACGTACTCCATGAGCGTCGTTTTGCCGTAACCGGGCGGTGAGATGAGCAGGAGCATGCCCATGCGGTCGGTGCGGGTGTCTTTGCCTGCAGCACCGAGCTGTTTCGCGAGGTTGGCGCCGATGAGCGGCAGATAGACTTGATCGATGAGGCGGTTGCGCACGAAGGAGCTGAGCACGCCGGCTTTGAACTGATCGAGGCGGAGCTCGCGGCGGCGGGTTTCGGCCAGGCGATGTTTGAGCAATTGGAAGGCTTCGAATGCGGGGACGACTTCGGCTTCGTAGCGTTGCAGGCGCGTGGTGAATTCGTGATAGTCCAGATCGAGCTTGGCCTCGGCGATACGCGCATGCGTGCCGGTCAGTCCGGTGATCGTGGCGCGTGCGGCGGGCTCGGTGGGGATGGCGGCTGGTGGCTGGTCGTTGGTCACGACCATGGCAGCGGTTTCAATCAGCACTCCACGATCAGCGGCGGGGTTCAACGCGGTGACCCATTCCAGAGCGATCTCAAACGCCAGCAGCGGCTGCGCGGTGAGTGCGGTCAGCGTTTCCTCGAAGTCCTTCGCCGCACGTTTGGCCGTGAGCTCCTTGCGGAAGCTGCGCAGCAGCTCGATGGCGGCGACGGAGCGGGTGAAAGGGGATTTGGACTGCAGCTCATCGAGCAGGCACACAGCAATCGCGGGTGCCGAAGCTTGAGGCAGGAGGCTGCTCACACGCTGGATCAGATCGTCATCGGGGGCGGCATGGGAGATGCCGAGGAGGTCGCGCATCCTGCCTTTGGACTGCATGCGTGCCAGGAGGGCTTTCTTGGCATCATCCTCCGGCCACGCATGCCAGAACAAGCGCGCATACCCGCGTGCTGCAGGGGAATGGCGCAGCAGGCCGAGCGCCTGCTGCATCTCGCGCAGGGGTTTCAGCAGCAGGGCGGCGTCGTGGTCATGCACGCCCTTGGTGTAGCCTTCGTGGTAGCGCTGGGCCATGAAGGTGGAGACGTCATCGCCTGCACCCGTTTTGAGCATCTGCCAGGCGAGGTATTCGGCGCGATACACATCTGCGTTTTCCGAAACGACGGCCTGGTCCCACACACCGCGCTGCGCCGTGAGCTCCGGGTTTTCGACGGTCTCGAAGAAACGTGTGCCGGTGAGATGGAAGGCGAGCGAGTTGTCGCGTGGGAGGATGGTGAGCTCCAGCGGCTGCTTGTTCACGCTGAACTGATGCTGGCCGAGCTGGATGAGATCGCCCCCACTGACGAAGATCTCCGCCTTGTCGCGGATCTGTTTCAGCGAGTCCTGCTGGACGGTCTTGAGTCGGGTTTGCAGTTCATCGGCACGGACGCTGTCGCCGAGTTTGCGCAGTTCGTCGATGAGGTCGCGCAGCTTGGCCACCATGGCGTCGGCAGCCAGCCAGGCGTGGACTTCCTCGGGCTTGGCAAAATTCGCGAGGCGGTTGCGGATGCTGGTGAGGATGCGCTCGGCGGACTGGCCGAGACTGCTGCAGCGGCGGTTCAGGGCATCGCTGAGGCTCTGGCGGCGGGACTCAAAGGCAGACTGCACCTCCTCGCGCTTCTGGATGAGCTCTGCGGCGTAATCTTCGAAGTCGGAGAAGCGTGTCTCCATCTCCTCGATCTGCACCAGCACGCGGGTGAGTGATTCGTCGCACTTCTCCGGGGTGGTGGCCACCTCGAGGTAGTTCAGCACGCTTTGGCTCAGCAGGCTTAGCTGCGCCTGAAACTGTGCTGCGCCTTCGGTCTTGGCGAGGTCATTGCGCCGGTTGCGCAGGACGCTGCGCACCTGGTTGAGCTGAGCGAAAAGCGTGGAGATGCCTTCGATGATGCGCGTGGTCTCGGTGGCGTCTTCGATCTTGAGGCCGCTGACGATGGCGGTGAGCATCTCCAGTTCGCTGCTCGATTTGGCGAGCGCTGATTCGACTTCCTGCGCTTCGGTGACCTTGGCCAGCGCAGGTATGCGGGCCTGCTGCTCGGTGATCTGTTTGCGGTAAGGGTCCAGCGACTCCGTCTTGAGCAAAAAGGTGACGCACTTGGCCGAAAGCTTGTCCGCGCCCTCCGCCACCGCCTTGTCCATGCGGTCGATCTCGGCGGCGTCGGTGTAGCGCACATCGCGCAGGGCGATGATCTGGCCGCGCAGCTCGCGCAGGGAGGTGAGCAGCCCCACAAAGCCGAGGATGTCGTCAGGGTCCGTGTTGGAAGCGGCGTTGAGAGCCTTCTGGGATTTCTCCTGCAGGGCGGCGGTCTGGTCCGCCGCCGTCTTGCGCATGCGGCTGACTTTTTCAAATTCGCCCAGCGCAGCTTCGGCCGTGCTCTTGATCTCGACGAGCGTGCTCTTGAGATCGTGCGCCTCCGCATTGCCCACCCAGAAATAGCTGTCGGCGATGTCGCCGCAGGAGCGGGCCAGCTCGACGTAAAGGCCGGAGAACGAGTCGTCCTTGGCCAGGAGTGTCAGCACGCCGTTGCACTCCGCCATGGCGCGCACGATTTCGGCGTTGCCGATTTTGCTCAGGAAGGTCTGCGAGGCCTTGGCGGCGCTGACATCGGAGGTAAGAAAGGGTGTACGCCAGACCTGGATGACGTGGTGCTTGCGTGGCTCATCATCGGCCAGGAAGAGGACAAGCTCGCCGCTGGGGAATAGGCTGAAGCCGTGGCAGGGCTGCGGCGTGGCAATGCTCTGCGTGATGAGGTTGTAGCTGAGCAGCAGGTAGGAGCCGCTCTCGAGATGACTGAAGACAAAGAGCGTGTCCTCGCCATTGGCGGCGGCGATGCGCTTTTCAAAACGCATGGGCGGCAGGCCGGTCTCAAAACGCCGCACCTCGCCTGTCTGAAGTACGTAGCCGTGCGGAAAGAGGACACCGTGGTCGTCAGGCAGGAGGACGCAGCTTTCTGCGATGCTGTCGATGCGATGCGCCTGGCGTGTGCGTTCATTGAAGACGAGATGCCGCCATGTCTTCTCCTGGTAGGGCAGCACCTTGAGCAGGATGAGGCTGCCGACGATGGCGTAGTAGACCTCCGCGTCGTCGAGCGTCTGGTCCCTGTTTTCGACGGGCTCGTTGTAGATGCCGCGTCCGGAGTCGGTGTTGTTTTCCACCTTCACCGTGAGGTCGCCGCCGATGGTCTCGACGAAGACGCGGTCCTCAATGCTGATGTGCGGGTGGTTGCCGTGGATGTACATGTCCCGCGTGGCGCGCTTCCATTCAAACTCCTGCGCGGGCGGGAAGATGAACTCGTGGTCGCTGCGGTTGCCGAGGTACTTGAGCGTGCCCTTGTCGTCATCCACCAGCCACTTGAAGGTCTTGACCTCTGTGGCGCGCTGGCCCACCTGAAAGCCCAGGTAGAGATGCGGCCCGATGCGGTGAAACTTCAGGAAGGAGGCGTGCTTGTAGTAGTTGTAGAGGTAGGCGAAGTCCTCCACAAACTGGGGGTCGCCCAGCAGGCTGTCCTTGTTGGGATGAAAGCTGTGGTCGTCCGGGTGGAAATCATACACCGCAAACACGTCCTCGATGCGCATGGTGCTGCGCAGGCCGAGGTGCACATTGTAGCCAAACAGGAAACGATGCGGCCCGATGGCGGCAAGGTCGCGCGGCACGCAGTTGTTCTCCGTGGTGAGCCGTGTGGTGGCCAGCAGCGCCGTCTCGATGCCGCCGAACTCGGACTTGCGATCGGTGTTCAGCAGATCCAGCCGCCGCTGCAATTCCGCACCGTGCTTGTTCAGGCGCTGACGAATGACCTCATAAGCACCGGCTTCGAGCTGCGGGGAGGGTGGGGGAGATGGTGCCGGATCAGCCATGTGTATCCATCCAGATCAATTTGAGAAATAATGCGGCATGCAGAAGTGCGAGAATGCCAAACCAGTTTGGGCCAGAGCAGACATCGACCACTGTCATGCCGATCACCAGCAGCGTCCAAACGGACTTGCCTGAATTCACCAAGGTGCGTTGCACTGCTGGAGCCGCAGGGTTCATCAGCTTACTTCTTCGCCGCCTTCGCTGCGAGCAGGCTGCTCACAGTCTGCTCCGTAAGCCCGAAGCGGGAGGCGGCGCCGACCATGCCGGTGAGTTTGTTCAAGGTGGCGGCGTCGGGATTGAGGCCGATGAGCTTGGAGAAGAGGGCGCTGAGCGTCAGATTCTTCGTGTCTTCGGAGGTGAGACCGAACTGGTCGATGATGTTCTTGAGCTGGGATTTGAAGTAGTCGGGATCGCCGGTGAAGAAGGTTTCCTTCACGTCCTTCAGCGTGCGGCTGCCTTCCACCATGCGGTCGATGGCGCGTGCGTTGCCGATGGCGGTGGTGATCTTGTCGAAGAACTGGCTTTCGCCGCCGATGATCTCGATCTTGGCGGACTTCATGGCCTCGCCAAGCACATTGGCCTGGGCGGCGGCGATGTCCTTCTGGATGTTGATCTGGGCAAGCTCGATGGCTTTTTCCTTGTCGAGCGTGAGCTTGAACTCCTCGTGTTCGCGTCCGGCGTTTTCGAGGAGCTTCATGGCCTGGGCCTTCTTGGTGATGCCATCGGCTTCCGCCGCAAGTTTGAGCTGCGTGACTTCGGCTTCCGCAGCACCCTTGCGCTGTGTGACCTCGGCGTCCGCAGTGCCCTGCTTCTGCGAAGCCTCGGCCTTGGCGAGCAGCACCTGGGCTTCGCCGAGACCAATGGCGGCGGAAGAGGCAGTCCTGCCTTCGGCGAGGGCCTTCTCGGCAGCGGCCTCCTTGGCTGCAGACTCCTGACGGGCCTCGGCAAGGGTGAGCAATTCCTGAGCGTGCAGCTCCGCAGCCTGTTTGGCGGCTTCGGCAGCCTTGATGGCGGTGAAGGCGGCCTGCTCTGCGGCAAGCTGCGCGGCCTGTTTGGCGGCCTCGGCTTCCTTGATCTTCTGGATGAGCTGCTCCTGGGCGTTTTTCTCGGCGTTGGTGAGCGCGACCTGCTTCTCGCGGTCGGCGGTGGCGAAGGCTTCGGTGTCCTTCATTTTCTGCTGCTCGACGACGACGGTCTTTTCCAGGGCCACGCGGTCCTTGATGACTTCCTGGATGTTCTTCTTCTCCACTTCCACGGCCTTGTCCTTCTCGATGGACTTGAGCGTGGTGATGCGCTCGCGGTCGATGATTTCGAGATTGCGGTCACGTGTGACGCGCTCGACTTCGACGGCGTCGGTGCGCTCCTTGTTGCGCTGGGCCACGAGGACCTGCCGCTCCTTGTTCTGTGTGGCGATGGCGATCTCCTCGTCGGCGCTGATCTTGGCACGCTCGGCCTTCAGGCGCTCCTCCTCCTGCACCTTCATCATCTCGGCGGTTTCGCGGGCGCGAACGCTCTCCACGTCTCGCTTCTGCTTGGATTCGGTTTCGGCGAGCTGGCGCTCCAGCTCCAGGATGGCCTCGCGGGCCTGCACGTCCTGCTGCTTGATGACCTTCTCCTTGTCGCGCTGGATGTTGTTGGAGAGCTTGGCCTGGGCGGCGGTGAGCTCGGTGATTTTCTTGATGCCCTCGGCGTCGAGGATGTTGTCGGGGTCGAGATTCTCAAGCTGAGTCTGCTCCAGGAAATCGATGGCGCAGTCGTCCAGGGTGAAGCCGTTGAGGTCGGTGCCGATGACCTTGAGGATCTCGCTCTTGAAGTGGTCGCGCTCATTGTAGAGCTGCACGAAGTCGAAGCGCTTGCCCACGGTTTTCAGCGCTTCGGAAAACTTGGCGTCAAACAGCACGCGGATGGTGTCCACAGTGCTCGCACGGGCGCAGCCGATGCTCTGGGCCACGCGCAGCACGTCCTCAGGCGTTTTGTTCACGCGGACGAAGAAGGCGACCTTGATGTCGGCGCGCAGGTTGTCTTTGCAGATGAGGCCCTCCTGGGCTTTGCGCTCGATCTCGATGCGCTTCACGGAGATGTCCATGTACTCGGCCTGATGCGCCACGGGGATGACGATCATGCCGTTGAAGGACACCTTGGTGCCGCCGATGCCGTTGCGTACGATGGCCTGACCCTGCTGCACTTTGCGGAAGAACCGCGAGAAGAGGATCAGAATGCCAAGGAAAATGCCGATGATGATGACTCCGACGAGGAGGCTGCCTTCGAGCAGCACGGCGAGGTGTGGGGATGAGGTCATAGGAAAGGGCTGGTTGTGGAGTCGGTGGGTTAGGTCTGAGGAGCGGATTCGATCAGGTAAAAAAGATGGTCAGGACCGGCGGCAATGACCTTGGCTGGGGTGCCGCGTTTCAGCGGTGCCGCATCGGGCCGGGTGCGGACGTTGATCAGCAGCGGGACATTGGCCGTGGTGATCTCAAGCTGGCCGTAGCTGGCGTCTGCCTCCGTGGAAACCACAACGCCGACGCGCCCCATGACCTCCTCGGCTTCAGAGTCGGCATCTCCCATGGCTTTGAAGAGCTTTGCGACGGGGAGGGTGACGATCTTGGTCAGGATGAGGCTGCCGAGCAGATTGGGGAGCAGAAGCAAGGCGGCCTGCTGCACACTGCCAGCCTGATTGTACCATTCGTTCAGCGCCAGGGAGCCCAGCCACATGAAGAGGACCAGGAAGCTGAGCCAGACGACCAGAGGCACCTGCGAAAAACCAAAAAAGCGGCCTGTGGCCAGCCATGCCCCGCCTGTGTTCAGTCCGTGTCCGTGGGAGGAGTCAGCTCCGGAAGGCGCGTCTGCATCCAGGCCGATATCATCTGGCAGATCCGCCTCGAAATCGAGCGCGCCCATCAGGACCAGCAGCCAGTAGCAAATGACTAGCGCCAGAAGCAGCGAGAGCAACAACTGGTGAGGCAGGATGGCGGCCTGGAAGAGTTCGATCACGTTGGGAGAGCTGGAGGAAGAGTGATGCGCGATATAAGCAACTGACCTGATGCAGGGCGATTACAATTTTGAAGATCGTCTTCAATGCTTTTAGTGAGGACGGGGGGCTCCTGTCAAAGGCGTAAACAAAATACTGAGTCGTCTGCCCCGATGGAAGGGATATGAAAGGTCCAGCAGAATAAGGATGGAGAAACAGATGGGCAGACTTCAGCCTTGAGGATTGATTATGAACCGTGAGAAGGATTGACAACACCGGCAGTACTCCTAGAATCGGCCTCGAATTCATCCCGAACAACAGCACAGCGAATTGTCAGTCAGTGGAGGTCAATGGCATGAGGAACACAGAATTTGAAGACGAACGGCGTCCGCCTAATCCGCCGCTGCATTCCGAGAAAATCGTCACGGATCGGAAGATTTTCTTCCTGGATCTCAAGGAAAATGACCGCGGCAAATTCATCAAGATCACCGAGGACGTGCGCGGCCGCCGTGACACGATCATTCTGCCCATCGATGCAGCGCAGGAGTTCATGGATGCGATGATGCGCACCCTGGACGCCGCAGGCGTGGACGAGTGAAGCTGGCCTCCCTCAGGGCGAGCATTCGGTCTGTTAAAGTCCATTTCTACCGGACATGACCGGAAAACATCCTCGATGGATTGTGAGCTTTCTCACAGGTGCTTTTGCATCAGCCATCCTGATCGGATGGCATGTCCTGCGGAGCAGTCACCATTATTCCGAGCTAGGCACCTTTTTTCAGGGAACAGTGGCCGGCCAGCAGGTGCAGGGAATCGCGTTTGTTGAACATGATGGCCTTGGGTTTTTGGAACTGACACAGTGGAAAGTGGAACTCGTGCGCCCGGGGCAGCATGTCACTCTCTACCGGAAGTCATCGGTATTTCAGGAGAAGGTTCCGTACCAGCCCAAGGTCGAGATCGACGGACATCAAATCCGCATTGATGACGGGGAAGACCGGTTCGTGGTGACCGTGCAGTAGGGCTCAGAGGACTGAGCACGGGGCTTTGTGCTCATGTGAAACGGATCACATGCTTCTGCCCGTGCTCATCGTGAGCGGGGTTGAGGGCGCGGAGTTCGAATTCGGCACGCTCTGAGTTGATGCGGACGATGACCCAGCCATTCGGGCGCTTGGGGTCGAATGTGTAGGCCACAGGGGGCAGATTGATGAGCGGGAGGCCGGTCTTTTCGTGCTTTGTTTTCAGCCAGGTGTGGGTGTGGCCGTAAATGTACCCCTGCACTTTGGGGTAGGCTGCCAGGAGGTCGAAGAGGGCATCGCTGTCTTGCAGGCAGCTGCCTTTGCCTTTTTCGTCCATGCTTGGCTGCATGGGATTGTGATGCGCCACGATGAAAGTGGGCTTGTTGGGTGCGTTGCGCAGCTCGCGCTCAATCCACACGAGCTGCTGCTCTCCGAGCAGGCCGGGGGTTTTGTTCACGAGATTGAGCGAGTCCAGGAGCACCCAGTTTACCTGGGCGCTGGTCACGGTGGCCACATGCTTGTCCGGCACGTTCATCGGGCGTTCGGCATTGGGCGGCGGGGGGCCGATGATGGCGTTGAGGAAGTTGTTGCGGTGGTCGTGGTTGCCCAGGGTGCAGTGAATCTGGATGGACTGCTCCCGCAGCGCCTGGATGCAGTGGGTGAAGGTGACGTAGTCCTCCGTTTTGCCTTCGAGGTAGGCGCAGTCGCCGTTGACGATGAGGCCAAAGGGCTTTTGGCCTATCTTGAGCACCTGGTTGGCGCAGCGGCGCAGATTTTCCGCCATGCAGGCGCCGCGCGCCACGAGGGCTTCGTCCTCGGCGATGTGGGGGTCGGAAAAAAGCACCCAAATCTGTTCAGGGATCTCCAGGGCGGAAAGCTGAGTGGCAAGCGAGCCCAAAGCGGCGGCGGAGCTGCGCTGCAGAAAGCTGCGGCGGGAGAGTGGGGGCAGGGTGATTGGCATGGGAGAGTGAAACGCTGGTCAAAGGCCGGATCGTGCGGACGAGCGAAGGCAAAGTTCAGGTGCCGAAGTAGCGGTCTCCCGCATCGCCGAGGCCGGGGACGATGTAGCACCTGTCATTGAGGCCGGCATCGACGGCAGCGGTGATGATGGCCACATCCGGGTGGGCGAGCTTCATCGCCGCCAGCCCTTCCGGGCAGCTGACGACGCAGATCATGGTGATGCGCACGGCTCCTGCCTCCTTGAGCTGCCGTGCAGCCTCGCAGGCACTGCCGCCGGTGGCGAGCATGGGGTCGAGCAGGAAGACATCCGCAGCGGAGAGGCTGGCCGGCAGGTTTGCATAGTAGGCCTGCGGCAGGGCGGTTTCCTCATTTCTCCGGATGCCCACATGGGCGACGACTGCCTCTGGCGCGAGGGGCAGAATGCCATCCAGCATGCCCAGGCCTGCGCGCAGGATGGGCGCAAAGACCAGCGGGCGTGCCAGCTGCGCCCCCTGGGTTTGCTTGAGGGGTGTCTGCACGCTGATTTCTCGCATGGGCAGCTCACGGGAGGCTTCGAAAAACAGCAGGCGCGCGAGATGGTTGAGGTGCCGCCGAAACTCGTGCGATGGCGTATCTGCAGCACGAATGGCAGCAAGATGGCACTGCGCGAGGGGATGCTGAACGACGACGACGGGCTGCATGCCGGACACTCTGCCGCGTTTGCCTGTGCTGGCAAAGTTTTCCACCACTGCGGTGACGTTCATGATAGGGTGGAGACATGAAAACAAGCTACTGTGTGCCTGTGGTGCTCGCACTAGTCCTGGGCGCATGTGACAGCGCACCCAGGGGAGACGGTTCGAGCTATTATTATCCGTCTGCCAACCGGGAGGCACCGCAGCCGGGCAAGGGCACCATCGGTCCTGGCATCGCCAGCATGGCGGGCAGTAGCGGTGCTCCCATACCGCGCGGCGGGTATGCCCCGGGCTCAGGACCCACGGCAATGCCGGGGGGGAATCAGTTCATGTATCAGCAGAACGTGTCAGGGCCTTTTGGCAGCAGCAGTTCCAGCACCGTCATCAATGCCTCTGGCGGTGTGCAGAGCTATCAGACCATCGGAAACATGCCGGTGTATCCCGGCATGATGGTTCCCGGGTACAATCCCAACATGCGCCATCCCGGCAGGATGCCGACAAGGCCGGTGTACGTGCCGGGAGTGGGCGGCGCGGCGGGGTATTACATCAATCCGAGCACTGGCGCGCGCGTGCCGGGGCCGTAGCCGGACTCACCCCTCCTTCTCCGCCTGGGCCCGCTTTGCCTCGGCACGGTGCTTGAGCACCTCAAAGACGATAGGCAGCACTGAGACGACGATGATGAGAACGAAGACCAGCTTGAGGTTGTTCTTGATGATCGGGATGCTGCCAAGGAAGTAGCCGGCGATGCTGAAGCTAAGCACCCATATGAGGCCGCCGCCGAGACTGTAGCAGAGGAAGCGGCGGTAGTCCATGCGGCCAAAACCGGCGGTGAAGGGGGCGAAGGTGCGCACGATGGGGACGAAGCGGGCGAGGATGATGGCCTTGCCGCCGTGTTTGACGAAGAAAGCCTCCGTTTTGGCCAGATAGTCGCGCTTGAACCAGCGCTGGTTGACGATCCAACCGCCCGCCTTGCGGCCGATCCAATAATTGAGGTTGTCACCGATGATGGCGGCACACATGAGCAGCGGGATGATGAGCTCAATGCGGATCAGACCCTGAGCGGAAAGGGCGCCCACAGCAAAGAGAAGGGAATCCCCCGGCAGGAAGGGCATGATCACCAGCCCTGTTTCGCAAAAGATGATCGCGAAGAGCAGCGCGTAAATCAGCGGACCATGATCCCTCGCAAAAATTTCCAGGTGCTTGTCGATGTGAAGGACGAAATCTATCATGGCTGAGGAATCTCCGGAATCAGAGCGGAGCGGCAAACGAAAACTCATGCCGATTCTGGCAGGCTCACAAAAAAGCCGGGGCTTGGCGCCCCGGCTCTGCTGGAATGAATCTGGTAATCTTGAGGAGTCTTACTTCAGCTCGGCAGTGACCACCTTTTTCCCTTCAATCTGGAGGCCGTCCACATTCTTGAATTTTTCCGCGACTTCTTCAGGGCTCAGTCCGACGTCGGCCGACTCCATGAAGCCGGCGAAGACGTCGGCGTTGTCCATGATCTTGTCGAACTGGATGTCCATGTAGCTGATGGTGCCGTCGTTCAGGTGAGTGGCGTTGGAGCTTGAGATGCCGTTGGCGCCCTTGACGGCCACCGCCACGCGCATGCCGGCAAACATGGGCTTCATCATTGCCATCTGGGATTTCATCATGGCCATTTCATCCGGGCTCTTTTTGGGCTTGGCCTCGCCGCCACCGCCCTTCTTTTTGTCGGCGTCAGGATTGGTGATGGAGAGGGTGGAGCCGCTCAGCGCGAAGGTCATCGGCTGGGTGGTGGATGGCTTGCCTTCCTGCTCAGGCTCAAAGGGGACATATTTCAGCTTGGACAGATCGGCGACGGCAAAGACCACTTTTACACCGCTTTTGCCATCGGGAGTTTTCACTTCCTCATGGGATTTGACGGTGACGCCTTCGCCGAGCTTCTTCGCACGTTCCTCGGCCTTCGCCTTGTCCATGACGAGTCCTTTGAGCTGGTCTCCCTGGCCGCCCTGCATCATCGCCGCCAGCTGGGCGCTCATGAGGACGCTCTCCTCGATGGTGGCTGTGCCGTCTTTGCTGACGATCACGGTGGACTTGATTTCGATGCAGGACGCCAGCATGCAAGCCAGGGCCGCGAGGAGGAGGGTTGAGATTTTCATGAGGGTGCAGAATAGGCGTGTGGAGTTTTCTTCTACAAGCGCAAAGACTGCTGCCGTGTGACATTTACCGTGACAGAACGGCAAGGATGCTGCTTGCCAAATGGTTCACTTTCTGAAACAAGTCAGGCATGGACTCCCATGAAGTGATCAGCAAGGCCGTCGAGCAAACCAGCTTCAAGGAGGTGGCGGCGCAGATGGGCGTCTCCCTTTCACTGGCCTACAAGTGGTCTCAGCCTGACGAGCAGCAGGGCAGCGGCACCTCCAACCCGCTCGACCGCGTGCGTCAGCTCTACGAAATCACGAAGGACCCCCAGCTCATCCAGTGGCTCTGCCACAAGGCAAACGGGGTCTTTGTGCAAAATCCCACCACGGGCGGGCCGCGCGGCATGGAGCTGATGCCCGCCACACAGGAGATCGTCCAGCAGTTTGCAGATCTCCTCACCGCCATCAGCAAGGCGGCGTCTGACAACCGCATCAACAAGGACGAGGCGGACCACATTCGCGGAGTGTGGGATGAGCTGAAACGTTTCACGGAAGGTTTCGTCCGCCTGTGTGAGAAGGGGGACTTTGCCCACCTCGCAGATGAGATCAAAACGCACCAGGGGCACAAATAACCAACCTGATTGTTGGACGCCATGGCCACCACCGGTCCGCTGCTGATCCGTCATGAAGGCCACACGCCGCGTGAACGCAGCACCTGTGGCTGGCGGGACCGTTTGATCAGCCGTGAAGATGAGGGCCTGTCCCCGGCGGCCTGGGCACATGCGGTGGACATTGATGGTGCGAAGCTCCACTACCACCGGCGCTCCACTGAGCTCTATTATGTGCTCGATGGCGAAGGCGTGGTCCTGCTGGATGGTGTCGAACAGCCTGTGACCAAAGGCTCCATGCTCCATATTCCGCCTAGTGTCGTACATGGGGCACGTGGCAAAATGCGTGTGCTTGTCATAGGCATCCCAGACATTGCTGATGACGACTATTTTGAAGTTGGCGAAGTGGCCCTGTAACTCCGGGTGGGGGTGGATTGAATCTTTCTCCCTGAGGTTTTTATGCCACTTTTTAGCAAAAGCTTCAGGTCTTTATAAAATCCATTGGACCAATAAACATTTATTATGTTTATTATTAACTGTATAGATTCAGTCCCCTTAACTTTATGAGCGAGAACGTAAGTAGCACCTTGGTGCCCGAGATCCGTGCAGTCCTTGCACAGCATGGTCGTTTCCCTGTGGAGAACCTTGCTGAGGGTGATGACCTTTACAATGCCGGTCTGACATCTTTGGCGACGGTCGCTGTGATGCTGGCTCTGGAAGACAAGTTCAATGTGGAGTTTCCAGACAATCTGATCGGCCGGCGCACTTTCAAGAGCATCGAATCCATCGCGGAAGCGATCACGAAGCTCGCCGCCTAGTCCTGGTGCCAGCGAGAGCACTCCGAGCGACAAACTCAAGACCCTAGCAGCCTGAACCCCCGCCCCATCCTGTGAGCACTCTTTGCAGCACCGAAGTGGATTTTGACCAACTTTTGAAGGAGGTGCATGCGCTGGGCAAATCTGTCCTCAGAGCCCATGCGGCAGATGTGGACCAAAAAGCGCGTTTTCCTGCCGAGTCGATCAATGCCATGCGCGAGGCACGCCTGCTGAGTGCGTATGTGCCCGAAGAATATGGCGGCATGGGCTTGAACCTGGTGCAGGTGGCGAAGATCTGCGAAACGCTGGGCCAGTACTGCGGCTCGTCGGCCATGATTTATGCGATGCATAAAATTCAGGTGGCGTGTGTGGTTCATCATGCCCAGAACTCCGAGTTCTTCCGCGATTACCTGCGGCAGCTGGCGGATGAGCAGCGGCTCATGGCCTCGGCGACGACGGAGATCGGTACGGGAGGCGACCTGCGCTCCAGCATTTGTGCGGTGGAAGTCACGGGGGATCAGTTCACCCTCACCAAGAAGGCGCCTGTGATTTCTTATGGCGAATTCGCGGACGAGATCCTGGTCACCTGCCGCAGCGCCCCGAACGCTCCGGCGAACGAGCAGCTGCATGTCATGGTGCGCAAAGGGGAATACAAGGCAGTGCCAATCTCGACCTGGGACACGATGGGCTTTCGGGGCACGTGCAGTTCGGGCTTTGAGCTGACGGCATCTGGCAGTGCGGAGCAGATCATTCCGCAGCCGTTCAATGAGATTCTGGGCCAGACGATGCATCCTTACTCCCACATCGTGTGGGGGGCGCTGTGGGCGGGCATCGCGATGGACGCGGTGAACCAGGCGCGCGCCTTTGTGCGTGCCGAAGCACGCAAGACACCCGGCGAAACCCCCATCTCAGCCATCCGCCTCGGCGAGGTGGACCAGGTGCTGCAGGTGATGCGGCACAATGTGGCGTCCATGGCCAGGGAGTATGACGAACTGCGCAGCCGAGACTGCCCAGGAGTGTTTGAAGAATTCGGCTTCTCCATCCGCACCAACAACCTGAAGCTGTCCAGCTCGCAGCAGTTCGTGGACATCGTGGGACGTGCCATGCTGATCTGCGGCATCTCAGGCTACCGCAACGACTCCAAGTTCAGCATCGCCCGTCATCTGCGGGATGCGTACGGCGCGGCGCTGATGGTGAACAATGACCGCATTTTGAAACTCAATGCCACGATGCTGATGGTCCACAAGGAAGGCTGATTATGATTTGTAGCTCAACCAACACTCTTCCCCTGACCGAAGCCTATCAGGCCTTCCTCGATGAAGTGACCCAGGCGGGGCTTCTGGTGCCGCTCGGCGTGCGCGGCGTCTATGGCTACAATGGCGTTTTTGAAGGAGTGCTGCAGGCTTTTGACCGCCTGGTCACGCGTCGCGCCGCTCACATCCAGGCGGATGTCATGCGCCTGCCTGGCGTGCTCAGTCGCGAGCACTACCTCAAGACCAGCCACATCGAAAACTTTCCCGATTTGATGGGCTCCGTTCACAGCTTCATGGGGCGTGACCGTGAACACATGGGCATGCTCTCCAAGCGTGAAAGCGGCGAGGAATGGACCCAGGATCTGGCTCCCAGCCAGCTGATGCTGACGCCTGCATGCTGCTACCCCTTGTACCCCACGGCCACTGGCACCCTGACCAGCGCCGGAAGGACGGTGGACCTGCTGTCACAGGTGTTCAGGCATGAGCCTTCGATCGACCCATGCCGCCTCCAGATTTTCCGCCAGCGCGAGTTTGTGCGCCTCGGCAGTGCCGAACAGGCGCTGGACCATCGCCGTCAGTGGATTGAGCTTGGACGCGACATTCTGGCGGAAGTGGGGCTCGCTGTGGAGATTGTGCTGGCCAACGATCCCTTCTTCGGTCGCGGTGGCCGTGTGATGGCTGCATCCCAAAAGGAGCAGGACTTGAAGCACGAGTTCACCTTCGCCGTGGCCACAGCCGAGAAGCCGACCGCCATCGCCTCGACCAACTGCCATATGGACTACTTCGGCAAGGCCTTCGACATCAAGCTGCCCAATGGCGAGGCTGCGCATTCGGCATGCATCGGCTTCGGCCTGGAGCGCATCACGCTGGCGCTGTTCAAGCATCATGGCTTTGATCCGGACTCCTGGCCGTATGAGGTGAAGAACGCCTTGGAACTATGAGCCGGCCGTTTCCAGCGCTTGACCCACAGACTTACGTCCGGCATCGCCTGCACACGCAGGAGCGCGAGTGGGCGGAGACAAACTGCTACGTGGATGTTTGGATCGAGGTGCTGCACGCCCGCGGCCTGGAGCCGATAGCGGCCCTGCCATTCACCTTGGGCATCGACTTCGAAGGGGATCAGTGGACGTTTTTCAAATACCAGCTGGCGGATCTGTATGACCTCTACGCGCTGGATGTGCAGGAGCTGGCCATCTACCGGCCGCTGACAGCCCATATTGAGGAGCAGCTCTCACTCGGAAGGCCGCTGCTCGTGGAGCTGGATTCATTTTACCTGCCTGACACCGCCGGCAGCGCCTACCAGCTTGAGCATGTGAAAACGACGGTGGCCATTGCGGAGATCGACATGGAGCGGCAGCGTCTGGGCTACTTCCATGCGCAGGGTTACTACCATCTGGAGGGAGATGATTTCGTGAACATCTTCCACCTGCGCGGCGAAAAAAATCCAGCCATCCTGCCACCCTACTGCGAGATTGTGAAGAACGCAGCCGCCCAGCCGCTGCAAGGTGAGGCGCTTCTGGATGCGTCACTCGTATTGCTGAAGCGCCAGCTCCAGCGCCTTCCGGTGGAAAATCCTTTTGTGAAATTCCGCGCGCGATTTGAGGCGGACATGCAGTGGCTCATCAACGAACCGATCACCACCTTCCACCAGTACTCGTTTGCCACGCTGCGCCAGTTTGGTTCCTGCTATGAACTGGCGGGGACTTACTTGAAGTGGCTGCAGGGCCAGGGAGTCGCGGGGCTGGACACAGCCATCGAGAGTGTGCTGGGGCTGTCTGCGAGTGCCAAAGCACTGCAGTTCCAGCTGGCACGTGCCATGGCGCGCAAAAAGCCGATCGATTTTACTCCGGTGGATCAGATGGCGGAGCGCTGGACTCTGGCGATGCAGCAGCTTAAGAGTGCGTTTCCCGCCTGACACGCCATGACCGACTCCGTGCACTTCGCCTCGTGGACATGCTGCTCGCAGGCTCCCGGAGCCTGCGCTGAACCAGTGTCGGTGAAAGGTGAGTGGTTTGCAGCGCAGGTGCCGGGCACTGTGGCCGGTGCTCTGTGTGCGAGTGGAAAATGGAACCACCAAAGCCCGCCCGAAATCGATGCGCAGGACTGGTGGTACCGCACGACCCTGACGGTGGCGCCTGTCTCAGTCGGCGAACCCTGCGTGCTGTGCTTCGACGGACTGGCCACACTGGCAGAGGTATGGCTCAACGGTGAGCGCATCCTGAGCACGGACAACATGTACCGCAGCCACCGGGTGAATGTCTCGCAGAAGCTGCGGTCGGAGAACGAGCTGGCGATATGCTTCCGCTCGGTCGCCGCTGATTTAAAAAAGCGGCGTCCGCGTCCGCGTTGGAAGACCAATCTTGTGAACAACCAGCAGCTTCGCTGGCTTCGCACCGGCCTGCTGGGGCGCATCCCCGGCTGGTCTCCGCCGGTGCCTGCCATCGGCCCATGGCGTGAGGTGAGGCTGGAACGCTCTGCGGTGCTGCTCAGCGACGTGCAGCGGACTGCCGTGCTCGATTGCGATGATGGTGTCGTATGTTTTCACGCGCGTGTGTCGTCGGCGCGGAAGGTTGTCTCTGCCCGTTTCCAAATGGGCGGGCATCAGGCTGAACTGAAGATCCTGGATGATTCGCTTCACGGTGAGCTGCGAGTGCCGAAGCCCGCGCTGTGGTGGCCGCACACGAATGGTGCTCAGACGCTGCATGCCGCGGCAGTCATTGTCGAGACTGACGGCGGAACCCATGAGTTCCCTCTGGAGCCGGTGGGCTTCCGTCGCATCGAGGTGAGCCATGAGCCCGGCTTTGCGCTGCACGTGAACGGGCAGCGCATTTATTGCCGTGGTGTGTGCTGGACGACGAATGACATTTTCAATCCTGGCAGTGCAGGGGAGTCTTTGAGGCATGATCTCACCCTGGCACGTGATGCGGGCATGAACATGCTGCGCATCGGCGGCACGATGAACTATGAGAGTGATGAGTTCTACCGCCTCTGCGATGAGCTGGGCATCCTGGTCTGGCAGGACTTCATGTTTGCCAACATGGACTACCCCGTCGAGGACGCTGCGTTCGCTGAAAACATCACGGCCGAGTCAAGGCAGCAGCTTGACCGGCTGGCGCAGCACCCCTGCGTGGCGGTCTATTGCGGCAGCAGCGAGATCGAGCAGCAGGCAGCGATGCTCGGAATGCCGCGTGAGCTCTGGCGCAACCGCTGGTTTGGCGAGCAGCTGCCGGCGCTGTGCGGCCAGCACCATCCGGGCACGGCTTATGTGCCATCATCGCCGAGCGGCGGTGTGCTGCCGTTTCATACGCGGACCGGAGTCACCCATTATTACGGCATCGGTGCCTATCTCCGTTCCCTGCATGAACTGCGGCAGGCGGATGTGAAGTTCACCACCGAGTGCCTGGGCTTTGCAAACATCCCGGAGCCTGATGCCATCGACGAGATCATGGGCGGGCTGGTGCCAGTGATGCACCACCCGCGCTGGAAGCAGCGTGTGCCTCGTGACACCGGTGCAGGCTGGGATTTTGAAGACGTCCGGGATCATTATCTAAAGGAGCTTTTCAGTGTTGACCCGGTGATGCTGCGCTCGTTTGACATGCCGCGTTATCTGGAGCTCAGCCGCGTGGCCTCAGGCGAGATGATGGCGCGTACCTTTGCCGAATGGCGCAGCGGGCACAGTCGCAATGCCGGTGCTTTGGTGTGGTTTTACAAGGATCTGTGGCCGGCTGCGGGCTGGGGCATCCTGGACAGCACGGGTGTTCCGAAAGCGGCCTACTACCAGCTCAGGCGCATGTGGCGTACGAGGCAGCTGACGCTCACAGACGAAGGTCTCGATGGCCTGCATGTGCATCTCAGCAACGAAACTGCGGAGTCCGTGGACGGCTTCATTGAGGTGCAGCTCCTGCGTGAGCCCAATGTCAGCGTGGCCCGGCATGAGTTTGCGCTGAAGCTGGGCCCGCAGTCGCAGCAGACGTGCAGTGTTGATGAGATCCTGGGGTCTTTTCATGATGTCAGCTACGCATACCGCTTCGGGCCGCAGACCCATCACGTGGTGGTCGCCACCTGGCTGAACGCGGCCCGTGAAGTGATCAGCGAGGCCTTTCATTTCACACGTGCGCGGGACCCTGAGGCGCAGCCGTTTGCCCCCGGGATGCTGAAAGCTGTGGCTGAGCCGCAGGGAGACGGCTGTTATCGGGTCACGCTGCAAAGCGAGCGCCTCCTGCATGGCGTGCGTCTTTCGGCCAAGGGCTTTCTGCCTGAGGACAACTATTTCCACCTCGTTCCCGACCGGGCAAAATCCGTGGTTTTCAGGCCAAGTTCCGGTGGTTGCTCGTTCAGGGCTTATGTTGAAGCCCTGAATTTGATGGGCGAGGTTTCTGTGGAACTGAGCTGCCCCACCCCTTGAAACCTCCCATGATTTCCCACGCCGATGATCCGTGCCCGTGTGCATCTGGGGAGATGGCACCGGTGGACCGGATCGAAAAAACAGCTTTTTACTTCAAGAGCAGCGGGCGGCCGTTGTTCGCGTGGCTGCACCGTGCTCCGGGTGGCGGCGACCACGGTGTGCTGATCTGTCCTCCGCTGGGGCATGAGCAGGTACATTCCCACCGCGCGCTGAGACATCTGGCGGACAAGCTGGCGGCACAGGGCTTTACCGTGATGCGTCCCGATTACCACGGCACCGGAGATTCGGACGGCGTGGTGGAAGATCCGCAACGGCTGGCCACCTGGCAGGCGAACGTGACTGATGCAGCCGAATGGCTGCGTGGTGTGGCCGGGTGCGGGAAGATCAGTCTTGTGGGCCTGCGCCTGGGGGCGGCGCTCGCGGCCCTGCATGCTGCCCAGCATGAAGTGGAGAGCCTGGTGCTGTGGCACCCCGTGGTGAAAGGGCGGCGCTACGTGCGTGAACTCGCCGCCCTGGCGCAGACGGCGCAAATGGCTGCGGCAGGCAACGGGGGCGACATTGAAGCCATGGGCTTTGTTTACACCCGCGAGCTGGCTGCTGATCTTGCCGAGATTGACCTGCTTGCCTGCGTGCCGCGTTGCCGGCATGTTCTGATCGCCACAAGTTCGGGCGATGGCGGGCTGCTGGACCACCTGGCCAAACATGGCGTGCCTGTGGAAGCCATCACTCCGGGCGGCTACAATGAAATGATGGCGGAACCTCATGACACGGTCGTCCCGCATGAGGCGCTTGAGGAAATTGCCGGGTGGCTCAAGGCCAAAGCGCCGCCGATGCGGGCGGCCAGTCCCATCCATGCATCGCTGCTGCAAAATGCCATGCAGACCGGAGGCTCCGCATTGGCGGATGAGAGCCTTCATCACATCAGCAGGGCACCGGATTTGTTCGGCATCATGTCAGAGCCTGCCGGGGGCGAGACGTCGCTGCCGTGGATTTTGATTCTCAATGCGGGTGCGGCTTACCGGATCGGCCCCGGACGGCTGCATGTGACGCTGGCGCGCCAGCTCGCGCAGATGGGTTATCCCAGCCTCCGCATCGACATCAATGGCATCGGTGACAGCGTGGCCGAGGATCCTGGGAAGGAAAATGACGCCTATGCTGCGACCGCCTTCCGGGACGTGGGCCTCGCATGCGACTACCTGCATGAGAAGAAGCCCGGCAGGCCCGTGGTTTTGATGGGGCTCTGCTCCGGTGCCTATGTGGCTTTTCAGTCTGCCGTGCAGCTGCCCGACTGCACCATCATGGAAAGCATCCTGATCAATCCCCTCGTCTTCTTTTGGAAAGAGGGGATGACCATCAATGATACCAGCATGGACCAGCTCGTGGCCTGGCGGGATTATGCCATAGCCATTTTCAAATGGAGCCACTGGAAGATGCTGCTGACGGGAAAAACACGCACAGGTTTCAGGGGATCCATCAAACGGTTTGCCGGCCACGCGAAGCCTTTGATTCAGAAGCTGGGCAGGAAGGTGCGGACGAGTCTGAAACCTCCTCAGCCAGTGCTGCAGGAAAAAGGCTGCGCGCATCCGGCCAGACAGGATCTGTCCGGAGATCTGCAGCGTGTGGTGACGGCCGGGCGCACACTGGCCATGTTTGTCTCGGACAATGATCCGGGTTATTTCCTGATGATGTATCAGGCACGCCGCAAGGCACGCCAGCTCATGAAGCAGGGCAGGCTGCAGTGCCGCTTCATCCACCAGGCGGATCACACTTTCTCCACCGCTGAGTCGCGCCAGACCTTTTATCTCTCTCTGGCGGATTACCTTCAGAAACGTTTTGGCGCCAGTCTCATCCAGGAACACGAGAGGCAGGATGAATGCGCAGTGCCAGCTGCAAAGATGAAGCTGTGACCGGAAGTGGTGGCACGGCGGCTTTTCTCACCTGCTTTACTTCAAGGGCGGAACGCGGAAGACCTTGCCTGTGTAGGGGCATTGTGAAAGCTGGCCCGCATTGAAGTCCCGCACGTCGATGAGACGTCCGCTGGGATCGAAGGGGCTCTTCACGACACCACGCTTGCCGGGGGCCCAGGTGGCGTATGGAATGTCTGCCGGATTCAGATCCTTTGCATGCGCTGCGTTCAGGGCGGGCTCCGTAGCTGCGGATGTGGCCGACATGGCAGGAGAGGGGGGCTGGGCTGTCGTCAGCCCCGCTTGCTGCAGTCCGGTATCTGCGGCCACGCTTCCCGAGGCTGGCGGTTTGTAGCGCTGCGCAGCCAGGTTCCAAAAGGCATCACGTGACGCAGCGCGAGGATCTTCCTTTGGAGCGTTTGCGGCAGCTGCTGGTGCACCTGCAGGCGGCGTGCCTGTTGCGGCGGGTGCCACACCTTCAGCGGCGATGGGGGCTCCCGCCGTCGCTGGTTGTGATTCCAAATTCCCTGGCAGGGCGGGGGCGGCCGCTGGGGGCTGCACGGGGTTTGTGGCTGAAGGAGGCGTATTTGCCGCCGTGCGAGGCCTGCTTTTCGAAGGAGCCCTCTTTGGCCCCTCACAAGACGCCAAGCCAAACGCGGTCAGGCACAAAAGTGCAACGGGGTAAAAGAAGCGGATCACGGCAGTAAGGGTGATTGCTGGCGCGGCCAACCAGCGCCAGATCTTTAGTGCACTGCGCTCATGCAAGCAAGCGTGAGAGGGACACAAAAAAGCCTGCAACTTTTTCAGCTGCAGGCTTTTTTGAAATTGGTTGCGGGAGTAGGATTTGAACCTACGACCTTCAGGTTATGAGCCTGACGAGCTACCGGGCTGCTCCATCCCGCGATTTGATGGGCAGCTAGAATCGGCTGTCTTGGAAGATTGGCAACCTGTTTTTCCAATACTTCGCATCTTGACCTGCAACATCGCCTGCGCCTTCTCGTTTGCTGCTTCCCGCATGAAAAACACTGCCATCACCCTTCTGCTCGCACTCGCGGGCTTCGCCGCCTCTGCCGCAGACAAACAGCCTGCCGCAGACAAGCCTTCGCCCATCGGTTACTCTGACACCCCGGTCATTCCTGGCACCCAATGGAAGGTGCACGACATTGACCGTCCACGGCCGGCTGCCGTGGCACCGAGTGAAAAGCCAGGCGGTGCGCCCTCAGATGCGATCGTGATTTTCGATGGCACCAACTCGGATGCCCTGCAGGCGAAGGAGAAGGACGCCAAGGGCAAGGAAACCGGCAAGCTGATTCCCTGCCCATGGCAGATCGACAGCGGTGTGATGATGATCTCCGGCGGTGACTGCTGGACCAAGCAGGAATTTGCCAGCTGCCAGCTGCACCTGGAGTGGATGAGCGAGCCCAATACGAAGGGCAATTCACAGAAAAAGGGCAACGCCGGGGTGTTTTTCATGGATCGCTATGAATCTCAAATGCTGGACTGTGACAACAACCCGACCTACGCCGACGGCATGACGGGCAGTGTTTACGGGCAGACGCCGCCCCTGGTGAATGCGGTGCGCCCGGCCGGTCAGTGGCAGGTTTATGACATTGTCTTCACCGCGCCCAAGCTGGAAAACGGCAAGGTGGTGGAGCCTGCTTACATCACGACGTTTGTGAATGGCATCTGTGTGCAGAACCACACGAAAATCATGGGGCCTACCAAGCACAAGAACATCACGGACTACAGCGGCGAGTTCCCCGAAAAGGCGCCGATCCGCATCCAGGATCACAAAAACGACCCTCCAGTGCGCATCCGTAACATCTGGATCCGGCCGCTCTGAGGCCGTCAGAGGTGGCACTCCACTCGACTCACAAGGCCGGAGGTTTTTCCTCCGGCCTTTTTGTTTTTTTGACTGGCTATGAACGAAAGTAAGGAAAGCGTAAAAATGATACGGTATTTATGATAATTTCATTGAAGTTAATAAACTGCGCCCTAAAGTATGAATATTCGTCGTAAATAATAAATTCCTATACCCGCCATGTTCGCCAGTTGCTTGTCGATTGAAGGACATAGCATTCATCAATACTTTGATTATGCCGCTCGCTTTCTACCCGCGCTCTATCAAAGCTGCTGCCTTGGTCGGCAGCGGGCTGGCGTCGTTTGCACGGACAAGACGTTCTGCCGAGGCCACGATACTGACCTTCCACGGGCTGAGTGAAAACACCTCTGACCGAGGCATTCTCGACTGGTCTCTGCATCTTCAGGCGGGCGTCTTTCGCAGCATTTGCGCCATGCTGGCAAAGGAGTACCACGTGATTTCGCTGGCGGATCTTGTCGAGGCCCGCACCCAGGGGTCGGGTCTTCCTGACAATTCTGTCATCATCACTTTTGACGATGGCTATGCCTCCAATTACGAGCTGGCCTATCCCATTCTGCGGGAGTTCGGACTGCACGCGACCATTTTTGTCACCACGGGTTTTCTTGATGCGGTGGAAATGTTTTGGTTTCAGCGTGCTGATCTCGCGCTCGGCCGCACCCGGAAAGAACTGCTCGACTGGAAGATCAACGGGAAAAGCCTCCGGCTGTACCTGGGCACTTATGAGCTTCGCCAGCAGTCGCTCGCGAAGCTGCTGCCTGAGCTCAAGGAACTGCCGGACGCAGATCTGCTCAGCGAAGTGGGCCGCCTGGAGAATGCGCTGGAGGTGACTGAGCCCTCATTTGATGACCTGCCCCAGGCCATGAGACCGATGACTTGGGAAATGGCCTGTGAAATGTCGCTGAGCGGGCATGTGGACATCGGGGGCCACACACATACGCATCCCATTCTGGCGCGTTGCGATGTCAGGGCAGTGCGGGCAGAAATCGCCACCTGCCGGGACCGCATACATGCTGAGATCGGCGAGCTGCCTTTTGCCTTTGCCTATCCCAATGGCGGCAGTGATGATTTCACGCGTGAAACACTCATGCTCGTGCGTGAGGCCGGTTTCAAGGCCGCATGCACGACCATCAGCGGCCGTGTTGACAGCACTGTGCCGATGCACCAGCTGCCACGCTACGGCTCGCCTGAGTCGGTGCTGGAGGCGAAAGCCACTGTGTCTGGTGCATTCGAAACACTCAAAGACTGGCGGCAGAGCTGCCGGAAGGCGATGTCGATGATATGAGGACGATCACGCTGGACACGACCAACACGCTGCAGCTGCCCATCCGGCAGACGGCACGTGCGTTCGTGGCGACGCACGCAATGCCTGCGCAAGCGTCCGACCAGCGTCCGGTGGTGCTGCATTTTGCCTACAGCATCGGTGGGGGAGGGGCGGAGGCGATGCTCATGAACCTGGCTGAATCTCTTGATCCGGCCCGGTTTCGCACCGTCGTGGTGGCTGTCAATGCCAGGCCCTGGAAGCATCAGCTCAGGCGCTTGCATGAAGCAGGGGTAAATGTACACGACCTCGAGAGCACCGCCTATCTCCATCCACGTACGCTCGCCAGACTGCATGCCGTGCTGCGCGCTGAGCGGCCGGATGTGGTGCAGACATGGACACACCATGCGGATCTTGTCGGCGGCTGGGCCGCACGGGCGGCGGGCGTGAGCAATGTTGTCTGGAGCATCCACTGCCGCGAAATTCACCGAAATCCCGGCGACAGTGACTTCAAGATGGCGCTCTTCCGCCGCATGCTGGCGGTGACTGCGCGCTGCATCCCGAAGCGCATCATTTCCTGCTCTGCCACTGCCATCGAAGACCATGAAGCCATCGGTTACCCGCGAGCCAAGATGCGCTGGATTCCCAACGGCATCAATGCAGAGCGTTTTCTGCCAGACACGGATGCCGGACTCGACACCCGGGCTGAGCTGGGGCTGCCTGCGGGTGTGCCCGTGATCGGTTACGTCGGGCGTTTCCATGAGATGAAGGATCTGGCCACTTTTTTGCGTGCAGCGGCCCTGCTCCAAAACCGTGTGCCCAAGGCCCATTTCGTTTTCTGCGGCGGGGTCGAGATCGAGCTGGGTGAGGTGGAGCGTGAGCTGCTGGCTCAGCTGCCACACCGGCAGCAGGTGCGGTTTGACTCTTTCCGCGCCGATCCATGGAAGCTGTATCCGGCGTTGGATGTGTTTTCACTTTCTTCGCGAACCGAGGCCTGCCCGATGACCATCATCGAGGCGATGTCCTGCGGTGTGCCGTGTGTCACCACAGATGTGGGCGACTGCGCTCGTCTGCTGGAAGGGGTCGGTCAGGTCGTGCCCATGCGTGACCCGGCTGCGCTGGCCGGTGCCTGGGAAAAAGCGCTGCAGCTCGGAGCGGCGGCTCGTGAAGACATCGCACGGATGTCCCGTCAGCGGGTGAATGAACATTTTACCATCGCCCACGCGGCACGGCAGTATGCAGAAACTTATGCAGAGCTCCTGGAGGTGAAGGCATGAAAGCGCTTCTTCTCTGCATGGCGCTGGTCTTTCCTGCAGCCGCCCAGCCGGTCAAAGTGGCGTTTTGTGATGGCATGACCCGCATTCCGCGTGAGGGGGCCGCGCCTGTCTCAGGCGCAAACATTCTTTACGCAGCACGGGGTGAGTGGGAGCCGCTGCAGATCATCATCACCGCCACACCAGAGCAGCTCAAATCCATGCGGGTGGTCGCCACCGGGATCGCCAAGAATGATTCTGATGCCCTGCTGCCTGCGCCGAAGGTGCTGCGCGAGCATTACGTGCGAGTGTCCAAATCCACACCGCGGGCGCCATTGCCAGCGGGGGATTATCCGGATGCGCTCGTGCCGCTCGACATGCCTCTGCAAGAGAGCCACGGTTCTGAGGTGGTGAACCAGCCATACTGGGTGGATGTTTTTGTGCCTTACACGGCTGCCCCGGGCGCATACACCGGCCAGGTGCGGTTCGAATTTGCCGATGGCCTGAAAGTCATCGCCTGTTACACGCTCAATGTCTGGGATTTTGACCTGCCGGTCGTGCCCCAGCTGCGCACGTCGATCATGACCACGGTGCGGCATGTGGCTCAGGTCCATGGGCTGGATTATCATGACAACGCGCCAACACCGCCGCATGCGGCATTGCTCGATGCCTACTACGACATACTGGCCGAGCATCGCCTGAGTGTGGACCAGATCTACGGCAGCTATCCCGACGCCGGCACTGGCAAGCTGGATGAAGAAAAAGCCGAGAAAGCGCTGCGAAAGCACCTGCTGCATCGTCATTGCAACAGCATTGGGCTGCCAATCTGGCCAAAATGGCCTTTTCAGGACCCCCTGGGTGCGGACCGTGAGGCTGCGATGAGCTATGTCGCGCAGTGGATGAAGCTGCTGGCCAAAATTCATTGTGAATCACGCGGGTACGTCATCATGGGAGACCTGGATGAGCCGAACGATGAAACGGCCTATGCCACGGTGCGCCGCTGGGGCGAGTTCTTCAATGAAGTGGAGAGGAAGCATGGCGTGCGTGTGCCGCTGCATGTCACCGAACAGCCGACGGCTGAAAAATCGGCGTGGGGTTCGCTGAACGGTGCGGTGGACATCTGGGTGCCGCATTTCAGCGAAGTGTGGAAGGACATGGAATGGGCCGGCGGGAGGCATGACATCGCCCTGCGTCGTCAGGCGGGTGAGGAAGTGTGGACCTACGCGGCGCTCGTCCAGATGCCGGTGGCGTGGGAGGAGCAGCACGGCAGGCCGCAGCAGCTCGGCAGCAGCTTTCCACCTGTGTGGGCAATCGACTATCCGCCCATGGCGCACCGCATTGTCGGCTGGTTGTTTCCGAAGCACGGCATCACCGGCTTCGACTACTGGGACACGATCTTTGCCGCCGAAGGCGTCGATGTCTGGCAGGATGCAGGCACCTTCAAAACACCTGATGGTGCGACTTACAACGGAGATGGCTCCTACATCTACCCTGCCACGGAAAAGCACCAGGGCCGCAACGCCCCGGTGGCCTCCATGCGTCTGAAGTGGCTGCGTGAAACGGCGGAAGACTATGACTACCTGATGCTGGCGCGCCAGATGGGCCTTGAGGACGAGGCGCGCCGCCTCACCGCCAGTTTTGCACGTGGGTTTGGCGACTGGGATGACAATCCAGGCAGGCTCCTGAATGCGCGCCAGCAACTGGGGGCGCTGATTGAAGCCGCGCAGCATCGCAAACAATCAGCCGCATTGCCGGCAGGAGGTGCAAAATGACTTCGCTGATGCTGGGCTCCAATCTGCGCCGCACCGCGCCCCATGCTGCTGCCGCTCCGCGTCGTGGTGTGCTGACGCTCGAGATCGTCCGTGATGAAGCGGGATTCCTCGCGCTGCAGCCTTTCTGGGATGTGCTGGTCGAAAAGATGGCCACGCGTTCGCCATTCGTCCGCTGGGACTGGATGAGCCTGTGGTGGGAAGAGTGTCGCAAAGAAGCGCGGCTGGCCATTGGCGTGCTTCGTGATGCCGCAGGTGTGCCGCAGGCGATCGCGCCGCTCATGCTCGCCTCTGAGCCGGATTCTGTGCGCAAGCATCTCGTGACACTGGCCTTTCTGGCAGGATTTGGAGAGGCGCACGGAGAGCGGCTGGACCTCATTGTGCCTGCCGGGCAGGAGGATGAACTCACGCCGCAGCTCTGTGGTGTGTTCAAACTGCTGATGCCGGAATGCGACAATGTCCGTCTCAATCACCTGCCGGAAGAATCTCCCAACAGACCGCATCTCCTCGCGGCTCTGCAGGAGTCGTTCAGCCATGCTGGCGTGCTGAACCGTCAGATTGGCCGGTACATCAACCTGCCTGCCTCCTGGGAGGAATACGAGGCGCGTCACAGCTCGAAATGGCGCAATCTGCTGCGCCGCTGCCGCAGGGCGTTCACGGCAGAGCATGCAGGCACTGCCAGCCATGCCGGCGAGCGCATGACCGTTGACGACACGATGAAGGAGTTCCGGGTGCTGCATGCCATGCAGTGGGCGGAAGGTGTCAGCAGCTTCACCACGGAAGCCTCCTGGCGCTTTCACCAGCGGCTGGCGGCGCGCTGGCTGCCGCAGCAGCGCGCATGGATGCCCATACTCGAAGCCGATGGCAAACTGGTCGCCGCCCTGTACGGCTTCGTCGAGCGTGAGGAGTTTTTCCAGTACCAGTCGGGCTGGGAGCGTGCACTGGCGAAGATTTCCCCGGGAAAACTGGTCATTCGCTGGACTGTGGACTGCTGCATCCAGCGAGGCCTGCGGGTGTTTGACATGCTGCCCAGCGACTACGAGTACAAACGGCAGTGGTGTGACGGAGAGCGCTGGCTGCTTGATCTCGAAGGCTTCAATCCCACCAGCTGGCGTTCCAGGGCATTCACGGCACTGCGCACAGTGCGCCGCTGGCTGCCACGGCGTTCTTCTTCAGCGGCGGCTCTTACCGCCGAGTAATTTTTTCATATGGCCATTTCCTACAGCATTCAACCTTCAAACGCCGCCCCCAAGGACGGCTTTGGGGCTATGCTCGCCCTCGCACCAGCGCGTGGGCTGGCGCCGCTGGCGCCGTCCATCACCATGCCCGCGCATCCGGGCTCTTCCCCTGTGTTTGATCCGCGTGCCTTCCTGCCGCCGATCAATCCGCAGGATTTTGAGGTGCAGTCGCTCATCAGCCTGGTCGACGTCATAGGCTACATCCGCAAGCGCTGGCTGCGGGCGGCCTTGCTTGGGCTCATGCTGGCGGCGTTCACTTTTTATTACCTCGGCATGGGGGTGAAAATCTATGAGGCTGAATCGCAGCTGCTCCTGCGCATTCAGGACGCCAATCCGTTCAAGTTTGACGCCATGTCCGGGCGCGGAGTCACCGAGCTGAGCGCGGTGCAGCTGATCAACAACCACCGTGCGGAACTGCTGTCCGGACGCTTTTTGAGCTACTTCTACGACCACTTCCCGGCGAAGGACCGCGACGCGCTGCTTGACCGCGAGGCCCACTCGCTGGGCCGCAAGGACGAACTGCTCAAGCTGCTGGGGCTTTACAAGCCAGGCAAGCCCGGCGACCCGCGCGAACGTTTCATTGACCTGATGATTGCCAATGTGCGTGTGGAGCCGCTCAAAGAGTCGCACATGCTCCGGGTGCAAATCCGGGATCGCGATCCGAAGCTCGCAGCAGAGCTGGCCAATCGGTTTGTTGAAGACTACACCCGCTATGTGGCGGAGCAGGAGGGGCAGCTGAGTGCCGATGCCTCCACCTTCCTCGAGTCAAAATCCGAAGAGCTGCTGAAGCGCCTGCGTGAATCAGAGCAGAAACTCGCCGAGTACCGAAAGAAAGAGGGCCTCATGGAGGACTCGGAATCCAAGGAGGTGTCCAATGAAAAGGTGCGGCAGCTCAACGCCGCGATCACGGATGCCGACCTGAAGCTCACCAAGGCCAAAAGCGATCTCAAAGACCTTGCCGCTGCGCAGAAGTCCGGCCGTGACCTGACCGAGCTCAAAGTTTTCGCAGACAACGCCGACGTGAGCTTCATCCGCAAGCAGCTCGACGCCAAGATCGCCGAGCGCGCGCCTTTGGAGGCGACGTGCGGGAGGAAGCACCCGCGCATGATCGCGCTGGCAAATGAAATCGAAACACTGCGCGCGGGGCTGGACCATGCGGTCAGCAATGTGGTGGGTATCATCCAGGCCGAGGTGGAGTCCCAGGAGCGGCAGCTTGCCGACTATCGCCGTCAGCTTGAGGAGGCACGCGGCGTGGCTCTGGACGTCAATGGCAAAAATGTGCAGCTGAACCTGCTGCGCGATCAGGTGCGCATGGACCGTGATCTCTACGAAAAAATCGAGGCGCGCCGCAGCCAGGCCGCGCTGACAAGCCAGTTCCGTGACAGCGGCATGCTGCGAGTGGTGGATGTGGCCATGGTGCCGGAAAAGCCTGTGAAACCCAGCAAGCCTCTTGCTGCGGCCGCCGCCATCATGCTTTTCGGCATCACCTTTCTGGGACTGCCCGTTGGCTGGGGCATCTTCGATGATCATGTGAGGAAGCTTTTCCGGCCCAAGGTGGAAAAACCTGCGGCGCAAGATCAGACGCAGCACACTGCCTATGGCTACGGCTATCCTGCTCAGCCGGTGCCACCGCCAGCATCTCCCTTTGCCATCGCCAAAGCTGCCCCTACGCCAGTTTTGCCTGCGGTGAATCACCCGCTGCAGGCAGTGCCGCAGCCGCAAACTCGCCAGGTGCCGGTCATCAAGCCTGCCAGCGGTGAAGCCACCGTTCTGGCCCGGCTGCCTTACGTGCACGGTTCCAGCCCCGAAGCCATGCTCTCAGAGCTGCTAAAGCCGGAGCCCCTCGGGGCCTCCAGTGCGCTGCATCAGCTCACCAGCACACTCGAAAAGCAGGCGATGAGCCGTGGCAGCACCGCCGGGGTGGTCCTCATCACCAGCGCGGGCACAGGCGAAGGCAAGACGCTGGTCTCCGCCGCACTGGCCGCCGCTTTCTGCCATCAGGGCCGCCGGGTGTTCATGATGGAGTGCAATCCATCCTCCCCCACGATGCACCAGTGGTTCCCGCGCACCATGCAGGGCTACGGAGCGTATGCGAATGATCTGAGTGTTCTGCGCTACGGGCACAGCAATCTCTTCCTGCTGCCCGGCTGCGACCTGCCCGCCCATGCCACGAATGAACTGCTCGACGGATATCGCAGCTGGATCGAGCGGGCAAAAACGGAGGTGGACTGGATCATTCTGGATGCCTCGCCGCTGCTGAACAGCTTTGCGAACGTCGCTCCACTTGCGCCGCTCGCGACCGATGTGCTTATCGTCAACAACCCCGCCAAGACCACGCCCGCCCAGCTGCGCGCCGGGCTGGCCCTGCTGCAGCCGATGATGTCCTCCAGCGCCCTGCGCGGCATGGTGGTGAACGGGGGTTGATCTCAATGCGCGCCCGCCGCGCTTGAGCCAGCCGTCTTGGTGCACAGGAAGATGAGAGGGATCATGGCCAGAAGGAGCAGCCCGGCTACATGGAAGCAGTCGTTGAAGGCCAGGATGAAGGCCTGCTTGCGCACGGTGGCATCGAGCAGATGCAGGGCGCGGTCTTGTGCACCGACGGCATCGATGCCCTGGGAAATGAGATTTTGGGTAATGGCGGCGATTCGGTCGCGAGTGAGCGGATTGTAGAGGCTGATCGCTTCGCCGAGATGATGAGAATGAAAATGCTCGCGACGGGTGAGCAGGGCGGAGAGCATGGCGATGCCAACGGAACCGCCGAGATTGCGCAGCATGTTGAAGAGGCCCGAGGCGCTGGCGGCGTTCTGCGTCTCAATGCCGCCGGTGGTGATAAGGGAGAGCGGGACGATGATGCAGGTGAGACCCAGAGCGCGCACGATCTGCGGCAGCACCAGCTGGTCGTGCGCGGTGTCGGCGCTCATGGTGCTCATCATCATGGCGCTGAGGCCGAACAGTGCGAGGCCGAAGGCGACGATGGCGCGCTTGTCGAACCATTGCATGAGACGCGGCATGAAGGGCATGACCACGAGCTGAGGCAGGCCCACCCACATCATGGTGGAGCCGATCTGCATGGCGTTGTATCCCTGGATCTGCGCCAGATAGACGGGCAGCAGATACATGAAGCCGTAGAGGCAGAGGCCCAGCACCAGGTTCACAATGCTGCCGAGCAGGAAATTCCGGCGTGCAAAGAGGCGCAGGTTCACCACGGGCGTGATCTTCTTGCGCATCAGCTCAATGGCGACAAACAGCGGCAGCGTGATGGCGGCGAGGATGGCCAGGCGTGTGATGAACCCGGAGCCGAACCAGTCCTCCCGCGTGCCCTCTTCCAGAAAAACGGTGAGCGAGCCAAGGCCGAGCGCCATGAAGAGAATGCCGGTCCAGTCTCCCTTCTTTAGCAGCGGCAGCTGCATGGGCGTGGCATTAAGGCCCCAGGCGATGGCGGCCACGAGGAGGATGCCGGGCACCAGATTGATGTAAAAGATCCACGGCCAGGAGTAGTTCTCGGTGATCCAGCCGCCCACAGTAGGGCCGATGGCCGGTGCAAACATGGCGCTGAGGCCGAAGAGGGCAAAGCCCACGGGCTGCTTGGAGGCAGGCAGCTTGAGCAGCACCATGGTGGACGCCATGGGGATGAGCGCGCCGCCGGTAAAGCCCTGCAGGGCGCGGAAGACGATCATGCTGGAGAGATTCCACGCAAAACCGCAGCAGATGGAGAAGACGAGAAACAGCACGCTGTTCCAGATGAGGTAGCGCCGCATGCCAAAGACCTGTGCCAGCCAGCCGCACAGCGGGATGACGACGATCTCCGGCACGAGATAGGAAAGGGAGACCCATGAGCCTTCATCCAGCGTGGCTCCGATGCCCCCGGTGATGTTTTGCAGCGAGGAGTTGGAAATCTGGATGTCCAGCACCGCCATGAAGGCGCCCAGCAGGGAGCCTAGCACGGCCACCCAGTTGCGGAGGTTCTCGCGGGAAGCCGTGGGCACATCGTCCAGCGGCATGGAAAGTGCAGGGCTTCGCGTCATGGCGGTTTCTGGGTGGAGGATTGGGATTCTCGAAGGCGAACTCAGGATTTCACCCGCACGGTGGCGATGGCCGAGAGGCCTGGGGAGAGCTGGGCGGAGAAGGCTTTCGTCTGGTCGGCAGCGAGACGGATTTTCACCGGCAGGCGCTGGACGATCTTGGTGAAGTTCCCGGTGGCGTTGTCAGGAGGCAGCAGGGTGAACTTGGCACCCGTGCCCGGAGAGAAGCTGTCCACCTGCCCCTGGAAGCTCTGGCCATGGATGGCGTCGATCTTGATCTCCACCGGCTGGCCGGGGCGCATCTGGGAGAGCTGGTTCTCCTTGAAGTTGGCCACCACCCAGGTGTCCTGGGAGACGACCGCCAGCAGGGCCTGCCCGGGCTGCACGTGCTGGCCGGTCTGGAGGGTGCGCTTGCCGATGCGGCCAGTTTCTGGCGCACGCAGCACGGTGTAGGAGAGCTGGAGCTCAGCGTCGTCCAGCACTGCCTGGGCGTGGTCACGTCCGGCTTTGGCCACGGCCAGATCTGCCTCGGCGGCGCGCACCCCTGCGGCGGAGGCCTCGGTGGCGGCTAAGGCCGCCGTGTGGCTGGCGGTCGCGGCCTCAAAGGCGGACTTGGCGCTGTCGAGATCCTGCCTGGAAATGGCCCTGCCTTCGGTCGTGAAGAGCTTTTCAGCGCGGTCAAAGTCGAGCCGGGCTTTCTCCAGCTGGGCTACGGTCACCTCCACCTTGGCAGCGGCCTCCCGCCCGGCAGCCTGAGCCCGTGCCAGGGCGGCCTCGGCCTGGGGGATCTGCGCGGTGGCCTGCTCCAGGGAGGTTTTGGCAAAGGCCAGCTTCATTTCGTAGTCACGCGGGTCCAGCTTTGCCAGCGGCTGGCCCTTGGTGACGAACTGGTTGTCCTGCACAAGGACCTCCAGCACGTCTCCGGTGATGCGGCTGCTCACGGGGTGCACGTCCGCCTCGATGAAGGCGTTGTCGGTTTCCTCAAACTTGGCCGCATAGGCCAGCCAGGAGGCAAGTGAGGCCACGGCCAAGGCCAGCAGGGGGATGCCGAGCAGCAGCAGCCGGGCGCGGGTGCCTAGCCTGCGCCGCTTGGTGGCGCTGCGGGAGCTTGGTGCCGGGGCTTCTTCGAGCCCGATGTCGTCGTGGACGAGGGTCTTGGCAGTCAGGGTTAGGGTGCTCATGTCTTTCAGAGGTGTTGTTTCGGCACCATCATCCCTCACCGCCCCCCTGCCGGACATGACTTGTTTCCTTTGCGTGTGATAGCTAAAAGCTATAAGTTGCTGGGTGGAATTGCGTCATTTGCGCTACTTCGTCGCCGTCGCGGAGGCCCTGAGCTTCAGCCGTGCGGCTACGCGTCTGCGGCTGGCGCAGCCCTCTCTGAGCACGCAGATCCGAGATCTTGAGGAGGAGCTGGGCCTGCAGCTGCTGGAGAGGAACCGGAACCACGTGGCGCTTACGGACGCTGGCACGGTCTTTCTGCGGGAGGCGCGTGCAGTGCTGACCCGTGCGGACAAGGCCGTGGCGCGTGCCAAAGAGGCTGCGGCGGGAACCACCGGGGAGCTGCGTGTGGGCTCCATGGGGCCGCTGACCATCAGCTTTCTGCCGGCCTGCCTCACGCGGCTGCATGCGGCCCTGCCCAAGGCGCGGATCAGCGTGCAGGAGACGGGCCCCTCAGACCAGCTGGCGCAGATCGCCGCAGGACGTGTCCACATCGGCTTCATCCCGGAGATCTTTGCCAAGCTCTCGGCGGCCAAAAAACTGGTGGTGCGCAACATCCTGCGCAGCCCGCTCATCGTGCTGGTCTCGGAGCATCACCCCCTGGCCAGGCGCGGCACCGTGCGCCTGCGCGAGCTGGAGGACGAGACCTTTCTGCACATCCTCATGTATGGCAGCGACGCTCAGCGTGTGTGGACGCGGGAAATCTGCCGCAGCATCGGCTTTCTGCCGCAGTTTGGCAGCGCGGCCTCGAACGCGGAGAATCTGGTGACGATGGTCGCCGCAGGAGCTGGAGTGGCTTTGATCCCGAAAATCGCCGAACGCACGGGCACTCCAGGCTGTGCAGCGCTGCTCGTGACTGACAAAAGCCTGCACTACGACCTCTGTGCGGTCTATGACGAGAACTTCCCCTCCGCATTGCGGGACACGTTTCTGGGCATCGTGGAGGAGGAGGCCAAAAAGGTCGAAAGCCAGGTGGCTGTGCGGTGAATGGCCCGCAGGGCCGTTTTAAGGCCCGTTTTGCCGCTTCAGCGCATCGATCAGGGCTGCGGGCTCGCTGACACTCAGCATCACGCTGTAACCCTCGGTGGTGGGAATGCGTGCCACACGGGTGGGATCGGTCACAAAGAGCAGGGCCTTCTCCCCGTTGCGCAGCTTGAACCAGCCGGAGGCATAACCGGGCAGCCCGGTGCCGTTGGTGCGCCATTTGGCCTGATGCTCCTTGTCCTGCCTGAGATTGGTTACCACCGCCTTCTCCAGTTGGAGAGACCGCAGCGGAATCAGGCGGCCATACAAGTCTCCCTGAATGCGCAGGCCTTCATGGGAGACGGTGCAGGTGACGTGCCGTGTGGACCATGCCAGATAGCCCAGGAGCGCGGCCCCCAGCAGCAGCACCAGCGCGATGATGGCGAGAACCCAAAGCGACTTGGCACTGGCAGGGATGATGGGGAAGACAAGTGTGGTGTCCATAAGACAGACGGTGCTCTGTGTGCAGCCAGATGCAACGGGCACAAAAAATCCGGCAGCCTTGCGGGCTGCCGGATGAGTTGTTTCCAGGGGCAGAACGAGCTTGGAGGCTCGTCTTACGCATTACGCATTGGCACGCAGGATCTGCGCGAGCACGTAGGGCAGGATGCCACCGGCGCGGTAGTAGTCGATCTCGACGGGGGTGTCGATGCGGACGATGACCGGGACATCGAAGCTGCTGCCGTCGGCCTTGTGGACGCGCAGGGTGGCCTCGCTCATGGGCTTGAAGTCGTTGCTCAGGCCCAGGATGTCGAAGGTGGCGTCGCTGAGGTCCTTGACCTTGTCGTAGTCAGCCTTGTCCTTGAAGTTGCAGGGCAGCACGCCCATGCCGACGAGGTTGCTGCGGTGGATGCGCTCAAAGGATTTGGTGATGACGGCTTTGACGCCGAGCAGACGCGTTCCCTTGGCGGCCCAGTCGCGGCTGGAGCCCATGCCGTAGTCTTCCGCACCGATGACGATCGTGGGTGTGCCAGCGGCCTTGTAGGCCTCGGCAGCGTCATAGATGCTCATTTCCGTGCCCGCAGGCTGCAGGAGGGTGTCGCCACCTTCCTTGCCACCCAGCATGAGGTTCTTGATGCGCACGTTGGCAAAGGTGCCGCGGGTCATCACCAGGTCATTGCCACGACGGCTGCCATAGCTGTTGAAGTCGGCTTGGGCGACTCCGTGCTCCAGCAGGAAGCGGCCGGCCGGGCTGGCCTTCTTGATCGCACCAGCCGGGCTGATGTGGTCCGTGGTGACGCTGTCGCCAAAGATGCCCAGCGGGCGGGCGCCTTTGATCTCGGTGATGTCTCCGGGCGTCATGCTGAAATCAGCGAAGAACGGCGGGTGCTGGATGTAGGTGGACTTGGTGTCCCACTCAAACACATCGCCCACACTGCCCTTGATCTCGTTCCATTTCGGATTCTGCGAGGCAAAGTCGGTGTAGAGCTTGCGGAAGACGTCCGGGGAGAGGGCGGACTCCATGGCATCACGCACTTCTTTGAGCGTGGGCCAGATGTCCTTCAGATAGACGCCGCTGCCGGGGACGAGCTCGTCTTTACTCAGATCGATGTCCACCGTGCCGGCGATGGCGTAGGCGACGACGAGCGGAGGGCTCATGAGGAAGTTGGCCTTGATGCTCTGGTGCACGCGGGCTTCGAAGTTGCGGTTGCCGGAGAGCACGCTGGCTGCCACGACGTCCTGGCCTTTGACCACGTCTTCAATGCCGGCGTCGAGCGGGCCGGAGTTGCCGATGCAGGTGGTGCAGCCGTAGCCGACGGTCTGGAAGCCGAGCTTGTCGAGCTCGACCTGAAGGCCGGTCTTGTTGAGGTAATCCGTCACCACACGGCTGCCTGGGCCGAGGCTGGTTTTGACGGAAGGCTTCACAGTCAGGCCCTTGGCGTTGGCCTTCTTGGCCAGGAGGCCTGCGGCCAGCATGACGCTTGGGTTGCTGGTATTGGTGCAGCTCGTGATGGCGGCGATGAGCACGCTGCCGTCGGTGATGCTGTCCTTGATGCCACCCTTGGAGTCCACGGTCACTTCATAGAAGGTCTTGTCAGAGACCACATCCACACCTGCTGCGGCTCCGGTCACATCGATGCCGTCGGCCTTCGAGGTACCGAGGTGCTCGACGACCTGGGAGGCAGGGGCCTTGCCAAAGCCACCGGCCTTCACATCGGCTACGAGCAGGTCGTTGAACTTGGATTTCAATGCAGGCACTTCGATGCGGTCCTGCGGGCGTTTCGGGCCGGAAACGCAGGGGACGACGGTGCTGAGATCCATCTCCATCTCGGTGGTGAACTCGAGCGAGCCTTTCTCGGTCGGGATTCCCCACATGCCCTGCGCCTTGTAGTAGTTTTCGACGGTCTTGCAAAGCTCTTCGCTGCGGCCAGTGCCACGCAGGTAGGCCACCGTTTCCTCATCCACGCCAAAGAAGCCCATCGTCGCGCCATATTCAGGGGCCATGTTGGCGATGGTGGCACGGTCTGTGACAGGCAGGCTGACAGCTCCAGGGCCGTAGAATTCGACGAATTTGCCCACGACGCCGAGCTTGCGCAGCTTCTGGGTCACTTCGAGCACGAGGTCCGTGGCGGTCACGCCTTCCTTGAGCGCACCCTTGAGGTAAACACCCACGACTTCAGGGACGAGGAAGGTCACAGGCTGGCCGAGCATGCCTGCTTCAGCCTCAATACCGCCCACGCCCCAGCCCACGACGCCGAGGCCGTTGATCATGGTCGTGTGCGAGTCGGTGCCGACGAGAGAATCGGGATAATAGACGCCGTCTTTCTCCAACACGCCCTTGGCGAGGTATTCGAGATTGACCTGATGCACGATGCCGATGCCCGGAGGCACCACCTTGAAGGTGTCAAAAGCCTGCTCACCCCACTTCAGGAACTGATAGCGCTCCTTGTTGCGCTCAAACTCAAGCTCAAGGTTTTGATTCAGCGCAGCCTGCGTACCAGCAAAGTCCACCTGCACGCTGTGGTCGACCACAAGATCGACCGGCACGAGGGGCTCCACCATCTTCGGGTTCTTGCCCAGTTCCTTGACTTTGGAGCGCATCGTCGCCAGATCGACGAGGAGTGGCACGCCAGTGAAGTCTTGCAGCACAATGCGTGCGACGGTGAAAGGGATCTCATATTCGCCGGGGGCCTTCGCGTTCCAGTTGGCGAGATTCTTCACATCTGCCTCGGTGACCTTCTTGCCGTCCAGATTGCGCAGCAGGGACTCCAGCACGATGCGGATGGAAACCGGCAGGCGGGAAACTTTGCCGACGCCGGCTGTCTCCAGTGCAGGAAGAGAGTAATACTTGCCGGGGGCGCCGGAACCTGTGGTGAAGGTAAGAGGGGTGTTCATTGGGATGAGTAGCGGCCAACGAAATAGCAAGAGTAGCAGGAATGACACCCTTTTTTTGGCCGACTCGTATTCTGCTCTTTAGAGGGCAGGGTAGAAGTGAGGGTGGAATAGAGAGGAAGAAGCGGCTGGTTAGCAGAAGGGTGGGGCAGGGACTGGAATGCAGGGCAGATGAAGAATGCAGCGGGACTTTGGCGGAAAACGGGAGAGGAGCTGGATAGAGGGTGGTTTTGGACAGCATCCAAAAACGGGTAAAGGGTGGCGCGCGAAGTGAGAGCGGTTCCCCAATGGATTTTCGGCAAGCGAGTGATTGGCGACGCTCCTGGCGTTTGGGAGACCCAGCGCTCTAACTCGCGCCGGGCTTGCGTTGGCTCAGCCCGAGGTAAGAAGCGGCCGTCCTCAGCCCGCCGTCGCCCGAAGTCCACGATGGCCGAGCAACGAAGCCAAGTGTGACCGGAAACGAGTTTTGGGAATTGCTGCAAGCAGGCAGTTGTCTCGCGTGGTGGCGCGGCAGTGACGTCAGAAAGTCGATCGGAGGGGGGGCTGCAAGTGATGAGAGCTTTAGTTCCCTTAAGTTCGCTTATAAAGGACTTCCGTCATCAGGTGCGAATGCTGCGTTTAACACCCTTCGCGCCATGCTCGCACCCACATGTAAGCTATTTGAGCCGTCAGTCTGAGAGGACAAACAGGATACGAGAAGGAAAAGCAGACCGAATCGAGGCCAGATGCAGCCACAAAACCTTCTTTTGAAGCTGACTCGAGGCTGATTCAGCCGCCGGCGAACCCAATTTGCAGGCTTTTTGGAACAAAAAATCAGCCCAAACGCGATTTTAGCACCAAAAACCTCAATCGAGGGGAATCAGCCGCTCAAACACGACTTTTTCGAGGCTCTGGGAGGCACGTTTTGGAAGCCTCGTACGTAGGCATAACGCGAGAAAAAGAGGGTTGGCATTGTTGGGTCTGCGAAGGGGTGAAAAACGGCGCAAAAAACGCCCTTTTCGGAGTCAAAATCGGCATTGGAAGGCGGTTTGGGTGCAAAAAAGTGAAGGTTTTTCGACAAAAACGTCAAAATGTAGTTGCAGGGTCTTAGACCTGTTCTACTATCCCAACCCGCAGCGAAAAACGCGGGCTGAGAAAAAAGGAAATAAGAGACTCAAGTCGCTCATTTCCAATTGAATCAGAAACGATCTTTTAGAAAACACAGAAGCAGCGGAACGAGGGTCAAACCGAGTTTCAGCTGTTCGAAAACAGAAAGCTAAATTGTGCGCTGCGCGAATAAGTGCGCAGGCATCTGTGGTTTAAACAGATGCAGTCAATTTGGCTGGCTTATAAATTAAGTCAGCACCAAAATTTTTGGAGAGTTTGATTCTGGCTCAGAACGAACGCTGGCGGCGTGGATAAGACATGCAAGTCGAACGGGATCATCGGAGTAGCAATACAACGGTGGTCTAGTGGCGAACGGGTGCGTAACACGTGGATACATTCCGGAAAGCGGGGGATAGCCCAGGGAAACTTGGATTAATACCGCATGTGGTTGAAAAACTAAAGGCAGGGACCGCAAGGCCTGCCACTTTCCGATTGGTCCGCGGCCTATCAGCTAGTTGGCGGGGTAAAAGCCCACCAAGGCTACGACGGGTAGCTGGTCTTAGAGGACGACCAGCCACACTGGAACTGAGACACGGTCCAGACACCTACGGGTGGCAGCAGTCGAGAATCTTTCACAATGGGGGCAACCCTGATGGAGCGACGCCGCGTGGAGGATAAGGTCTTCGGATTGTAAACTCCTGTCATGTGTGAACAAGGTTGCGAGGTTAATAGTCTTGCAAATTGATGGTAACACAAGAGGAAGAGACGGCTAACTCTGTGCCAGCAGCCGCGGTAATACAGAGGTCTCAAGCGTTGTTCGGAATCACTGGGCGTAAAGGGTGCGTAGGTGGCGTGGTAAGTCAGATGTGAAAGCCCGGGGCTCAACCTCGGAACAGCATCCGATACTACCATGCTAGAGTACTGAAGAGGTGACTAGAATTCTCGGTGTAGCAGTGAAATGCGTAGATATCGAGAGGAATACCAACGGCGAAGGCAGGTCACTGGGCAGTTACTGACACTGAGGCACGAAGGCCAGGGGAGCAAACGGGATTAGATACCCCGGTAGTCCTGGCAGTAAACGGTGCACGTTTGGTGTGGGCGCAATCGACCGCGTCCGCGCCGGAGCTAACGCGTTAAACGTGCCGCCTGGGAAGTACGGTCGCAAGATTAAAACTCAAAGAAATTGACGGGGACCCGCACAAGCGGTGGAGTATGTGGCTTAATTCGATGCAACGCGAAGAACCTTACCTGGTCTTGACATGCATTGTGTCTACGGTGAAAGCCGTATAGGGTAGCAATACCCGCTTTGCACAGGTGCTGCATGGCTGTCGTCAGCTCGTGTCGTGAGATGTTGGGTTAAGTCCCGCAACGAGCGCAACCCCTGTGATTTGTTGCCACCGGCGTATGCCGAGCACTCGAATCAGACTGCCTCGATCAACGAGGAGGAAGGTGGGGATGACGTCAAGTCCGTATGGCCCTTACGACCAGGGCTGCACACGTACTACAATGCCCAGTACAATGTGAACCGAGACCGCGAGGTGGAGGAAATCAATAAAACTGGGCTCAGTTCAGATTGGAGTCTGCAACTCGACTCCATGAAGCTGGAATCGCTAGTAATGGTACATCAGCTACGGTACCGTGAATACGTTCCCGGGTCTTGTACACACCGCCCGTCACATCATGGAAGCTGGTTTCGCCCGAAGTGCGTGCGCCAACCGCAAGGAGGCAGCGCCCTAAGGCAAGACTGGTGACTGGGATGAAGTCGTAACAAGGTAGCCGTAGGGGAACCTGCGGCTGGATCACCTCCTTTCTATGGAGAATTGTCCAGGCTCACGCCACAATGGACAAGGTCGACACTGACTGCTGGAAACGGCAAAGTGTGCGAATGATGAAAATCACCGCAAAACCTTTTACTGCGCGCCACTAGCCGCAGCGTACAATTTAGTTTTTCTGTTTTCTGTGCCTTGAGCGGGGGTTTAGCTCAGTTGGTAGAGCGCTAGCTTTGCAAGCTTGATGTCAGGAGTTCGAGTCTCCTAACCTCCACCATCAATGATCAGCGGGCATGTAGCTCAGTTGGTTAGAGCACCGCCTTGATAAGGCGGGGGTCACTGGTTCGAGTCCAGTCCTGCCCACCATTCATTGTGCACATCTGTTTTTTTGGGATTCTGTTCTTTGACAACTGTATATAGGGTAGAAAAAACAAATTCAATTGAGCCATCTTGAGAACCAACAGGTTTCGAAAAGATAAGTAAAATTAAGAATCAGGCGAAACCATTTCGGCGGGTGTCAAAGCCCGTCACATGAAATGGATTTTAACAATGCAAGATTTATAGGGTATGTAGTGAATGCCTTGGCACTAGCAGGCGATGAAGGACGTGGTAAGCTGCGATAAGCTCCGGACAGCCGCAAGCAGGCTTTGACCCGGAGATCTCCGAATGGGATAACCTGTGATGATTCATCTCATCACGTGACGCTCTGAATACATAGGAGCGTCGACGCAACACCGCCCGAAGTGAAACATCTCAGTAAGGCGAGGAAAAGAAAGCGAATGCGATTCCGTCAGTAGTGGCGAACGAAAGCGGACCAGCCTAAACCGGAGGTTTACCTCCGGGGTTCGGGGCCCGATGTGGTAGTTGAACAGTTAGGTGAAGCGAATGGAAAATCGCTCCAAAGAGGGTGAGAGGCCCGTAACCGAAAACTCGACAACGCCTAGGGATTCCCAGAGTAACACGATCCACGTGGCATTTCGTGTGAATATGTGCCGACCACGGCATAAGGCTAAATACTAGCTAGTGACCGACAGTGAACAAGTACCGCGAGGGAAAGGTGAAAAGAACCGCCGTGAGCGGAGTGAAATAGTACCTGAAACCACATACCTACAAGGTGTCAGAGCCGGCTTGTCCGGTGATGGCGTGCCTTTTGCAAAATGAGTCTGCGAGTCAGTCTGTGTGGCAAGCCTAAGTCCTTCTGGGACGGAGGCGGAGCGAAAGCGAGTCCGAACAGGGCGACAAGTCGCACGGGCTGAACCCGAAGCGGAGGCGATCTACCCATGGCCAGGTTGAAGCGTTGGTAATACGACGTGGAGGACCGAACTGGTGAACCTTGAGACGTTCTCGGATGAGCTGTGGGTAGGAGTGAAAGGCTAATCAAGCCCCGTAATAGCTGGTTCTCCCCGAAATGTATTTAGGTGCAGCGTCATGCGCTGATCGAGGGGGGTAGAGCACTGAATGAGCTAGGGGACATACCCGTCTACCAAACTCAATCAAACTCCGAATACCCTCGAATGTAGCATGGCAGTAAGACAGTGGGGGATAAGCTTCATTGTCGAAAGGGAAACAGCCCAGCCCTGCAGCTAAGGTGCCCAAATGCCGCTAAGTGGAAAGGAGGTGAGATTTCTTTGACAGTGAGGATGTTGGCTTAGAAGCAGCCACCATTTAAACAGTGCGTAATAGCTGACTCATCGAGAGATCTCGCGCCGAAAATGATTGGCGATCAAGCGGCATACCGAAGCTCTGGATTGAACGGTCTACGGATCGTTCAGTGGTAGGGGAGCGTTCTGTGAGCGTCGAAGCGTGAAGGCGACTGACCGTGGAGTTCACAGAAGTGAGGATGCAGACATAAGTAACGTTAAGGGCGGTGAAATCCCGCCCCGCCGTAAACCCAAGGTTTCCTGGGCAACGATATTCGTCCCAGGGTTAGTCGGGAGCTAAGTCAAGGCCGTATGGCGTCGGCGATGCACATTGGGTTAATATTCCCAAACCGGCTATGGTTAAACCACACGTGCGTGGAAATTGAGAAAGCATGCCGGCTGAAAGTGGCAGAAGGAGGCGGGGCAACCCAAATCCGGTCTTTTGATCCGACCACCGAGAAAAGCGTTGTGGCCCTTTCCATGGCCGCCCGTACCGCAAACCGACACAGGTGGGTGGGTAGAATATACCAAGGCGAAAGAGTGAAACCTCGTTAAGGAACTCTGCAATCTAGTCCCGTAACTTCGGAAGAAGGGATGCCCAAGCTTGCTTGGGTCGCAGTGAAAGGGGACAACCGACTGTTTATCAAAAACACAGCATTGTGCCAAGACGAAAGTCCAAGTATACGATGTGACACGTGACCAATGCGGAAAGATTAAGGCAAGGGGTTAGCCGCAAGGCGAAGCTCTGAACCCAAGTCCCCGTGAATGTCGGCCGTAACTATAACGGTCCTAAGGTAGCGAAATTCCTTGTCGGGTAAGTTCCGACCTGCACGAATCGTGTAACGAGTTGTCCGCTGTCTCAACGAGGGGCTCAGTGAAATTGTATTAGCAGTGAAGATGCTGCTTACCCGCAGAAGGACGGAAAGACCCTATGCACCTTAACTGTAAGCTGTCACTGGTCGTTTGGTTTCCATGCTTAGCGTAAGTGGGAGACTTTGAAGCATGACTTTCGGGTCATGCTGAGTCGTCAATGAAACACCACCCTTGGGTATTGAACGATCTAACCGCAGTCCATGAATCTGGATGTGGGACCATGTCAGCCGGTCAGTTTTACTGGGGCGGTATCCTCCCAAAGAGTAACGGAGGAGCGCGAAGGTTGGCTCAGCGTGGTTGGTAATCACGTGTTGAGTGCATTGGCATAAGCCAGCCTAACTGTGAGACCTACAAGTCGAACAGATGCGAAAGCAGGCCAAAGTGATCCGGTGGTTTAATGTGGAATTGCCATCGCTTAACGGACAAAAGGTACGCTAGGGATAACAGGCTGATTTCATCCAAGAGTTCATATCGACGATGAAGTTTGGCACCTCGATGTCGGCTCGTCGCATCCTGGGGCTGGAGAAGGTCCCAAGGGTCCGGCTGTTCGCCGGTTAAAGCGGCACGCGAGCTGGGTTCAGAACGTCGCGAGACAGTTCGGTCCTCTATCCTCTGTGGGCGCAGGAAAGTTGAGGGGTTCAATTCCTAGTACGAGAGGACCGGAATTGACGCACCTCTGGTGTTCCAGTTGTTCTGTCAAGAGCATCGCTGGGCAGCTATGTGCGGAAGGGATAAGCGCTGAAAGCATCTAAGTGCCAAGCCCATCCCAAGATAAGCTTTCCCTGAAGGATCGTGGAAGACTACCACGTTGATAGGCCACGGGTGCAAGCACAGTAATGTGTTCAGCTTAGTGGTACTAATCATCCGTTTGTCTTGCATTGTTCCATTTCAAACTGAAGCCTGGTTCCAGGCTCAATCGAATTTTGATTCTCCCTGTATGCAGTTGTCAGAGAACACTCCCTGAGTGTCTCCAGACACTCGGTTCATATGCCTCACCGCATCATGGGCCGCAGTCTGGTGACCATGGCACAGTGGTACCACCCGTTCCCATTCCGAACACGGAAGTGAAACGCTGTTGCGCCGATGATAGTATGGCGAAAGGCTATGCGAAAGTAGGACGTTGCCAGATTAAACATCACCCCGCATCCCCTCAAAAGGATGCGGGGTTTTTTGTGCCCCCATCCCATCCCAGCCGCGCCTGCCGCAAACCACGGGCAAAAACGCGGCCCGCCGGCACCAGCCCGGCCGCTCAAACGCCTGAAACCTCTGTGCGTTGGCGGCGTCTTCCAAAATCATTGCCGAAACGCCAGCCTCGCATCACCCAGCGCAGGCTTGAGGGGACACGCCTCCCCGCCTCACGCGTCTGCCCAGCACAGGCAGCGCTGGCTTTCCCCAGCCAGCAGCCGTCGGAGCCCATGACTTTCGCGGCAGAGACTGCCTGCCCAACGGCAAGGTGTTTTGCGCGCAGTCATGCCGGCGGATGCGAAGCCCCCAGCGCCACAGCGTGTCGCGTCCTGTAACCGGGGCAATGATCGCCGGCGGAGCGCCTTTCCCGCAGCCAGCCGAAATCGCCTGCGCCGGGCACGCGCTTGCCCAGCATGGGTAGTGCTGGCTGCCCCCCCCTGCCAGACCTGTCACGTCACGACTGAGATTCCCCTTGCCCCGCTCAACCGCAAGAACACCACAACAAGCGTCTCATACCACGATGCGATGAAAACGGGTCTGAAGGTGGAGGCACGATCCGACGGAGGGGGATCATCTTGATCCCCGCACCTGCAGCGTGTTCGTGGATCTGCGAAGACGCAGGGCGCTGCGGGAACGTGTGGGATCGGGACGATCCCACTCCGCCTGAGGCTTCGCCGCAGCGACGGAGGGGGATCATCTTGATCCCCCCACCTGCAGCGTGTTTGTGGATCTGCGAGGGCGCTGGGCGATGCGGGAACGTGTGGGATCGGGACGATCCCACTCCTCCAGAGCGCGGGCTGGCCGCATGGAATGCTGGCTTTCACCCATGAGACCCGTTTTCAGCTGTGCGTGGTGTAACACGACGCGTGACGGCGGCCACTGACTCATTGAGTCCCTGAAGGCAGATCTTTTGTCAGTAGTGTTTACACGTCGCTCTGCACGCACATTCAAAGCAGCTGGTCTGCATACTGCCGCCATGCGGTCTCAACAGAGGAAACGCCCGTCTCAATGCTCGGCAGGCTTCGCTTGGAGCCTGCTTATTTGCCCTCCAGAAACAGAACAAAAATCAAACGCCCATCTTTCCAGGGAGGGCCGCCGATAAACAAAGGACTGTCCTTGCGCAAAACAGCATCACTTTTGACCAGCACCTGGTGCTCACGCCAGACTTGGAGGTGCAGATTGACCCCGCCACGCTCGGCTGGACCTTTGGAGTCTATCTTCATGAACAGATCCCGGGAGGGAACGACCCACGATTCATACTCCCGGAAAATGTCCTGACGGTGCTGGCCCAGGATTTCGAAGTGTTTGTACGGAAATACTTTCGAGAGGCGCTCATTCAGCTTTGGCAGCTCAGCCTGCATAGGCTCCTTGGCTCCTGTCAGCTGGCTGGCATCATTGGTGGCGAAAATGAGCGCTCCCCAGACATGCCCGTCCGTCGCGTGCTTGACGGAGGAAACCACGGCTGCAGGCTGCCCCTGCCCCTGGGCAAAAGCCGTGAGAAAAACAAACGTCAGCGCTGGGAGAAAGAATTTCATCCGCGCGGGGTGAGCAGGGGATTGCCTAGCGCGTCACGCGAAATCATGAGCACTGCGGCGCCCTGTGAGTTGTACATCGTGGTTGAGGCCAGCTCGGGTTCCACCTCACTGCGCCCGACATGGATTCCAGACACTTTTCTTTCCGCAGGCACGGCATCCAGGCCGTCCAGCATCAGCACGGTGGCTTCCGCAGCATCGTCGTGGTAGGTGCGTGCCTGCACATGCGTGTTGGGCGTGTAGGAGCTGAGAATCATGCTTTCGGAGGCCCCCCCGTTTTCAGGGTTCAGCACCACGAAGCCCAGCACTGCGAGGGCTGCGGCACCTGCCACTGCAAACCAGGGCTTCCGCAGCCATTGCAGCAGGCTGCCAAGGCCAGGGGCAGCCTGCCTGGCGCGTGCTTCATCCAGCGCCATCTGGGTGATGCGCACTCCGATTTGCGTGTTGAAGTAATCTGCGTGCGGCACCCGCATTTCTGCAGGCAGGTGGGTGCGGAGGCTGGCGCTGAGTGCGCGCATTTCCGCAGCTTCTTTGGCGAGCACCGGGTCGGATTTGAGGCGGGTCTCAAACGCGCGGCTCTCGGTTTCATTCATCTCGCCATCTATCCAGCGGATGAGATCATGTTCTTCAGAGGGATGTTTCATAAACGTCGTGGAGTTGTTCCTGAAGTTTTTTGCGTGCGTAAAAGAGACGTGACATGACCGTGCCGAGGGAGCAGGGGATCAGAGCGGCGATTTCTTCATAGGCGAGCCCCTCCACCTCCCGCAGCACGATGACCTGCCGGTGCTCGGGCGAGAGCTTGGCGATGGCCTCCTGAATACGCTGCCCGAGCTCGGCGTTGCGCAGCGCCGTGTCAGGCGCGAGGTCCCCTTTCGGCGCCGCCTCTGCGCCGGCGGCGACACGGTGTTCGGTGCGCTCGTCATCAAATTCACCATCCCCCTGGATCTTTTTCTTCCGCAGCCAGTCATAGCTGACGTTGTGGGCTATCCGGTAGAGCCAGGTGTAAAACCCCGCATCATGCTTGAACGTCGGCAGCGCACGCCAGGCCTTGATGAAGGCCTCCTGGGCGAGATCCCAGGCTTCGGTTTCGTTCTGGATGAGGTGGTAGGTCATGGCGTAGATCCTCCCACGGTAGCGAGTGACGAGGACGTCAAAGGCCCGTGTGTCGCCAGCTTGGCTGCGCTTGACCAAGTCGAGGTCGGAGACTTCGCCAGGGTCAGTCGAGGCTGAGGCAGGCATGGATGTTTGATGGCGAAGGATTGACGACCTTGAGTGGAAATTTATTCAGGTCTCAGCACTTTTTGGAGCCAAAAAGTGCAGCGGACGTTGAATCAGGGAATCTTCAGGCTCTGACCCGGCCGGATCAGATCGCTGCTGAGGCCATTGGCGGCCTTGATCTTGGAAACGGAAGTGCCCTTTTTCCGGGCGATGGCAGACAGCGTGTCGCCTTTGGCGACCGTGTACCGCGATCCGCCGGATTTTTTGGCCGAGCTCTTGGACGCCGTGGCTTTTTTCTTGGCAGAGCTGCCAGACGCACTGCTTTTCTTGGGCGCGGCTGAACTGCTGGGAGGAGTCACCTTTTTCGAGCTGCTGAAGGCATAAGGGTTCACCGGGGGCTCCGGCTCCGGTGGCAGAGAGGGCGGGGCTGGCGGTGTCTGGTATTTCGGCGCCGAGGAGGAGGCGTAGCCACTCTGACCCGGGTAGGGGTTGTAGTGCCCGTCATTGCCGTAGTTTGATGCGTAGGGATCGCTGCTGCCCGACTTTTTCAAGTTCTCACAGGAGGCCAGGAAAAGGCAGGAGGCGGACAGCGCAAGGATTCGAAGAGCAGTCATGGTAGGGCGAGGTTCCAGCGAGCAAACACGCGGGGCCGGTAATCTAGCCACTAATGAAATCAGGCGCATCCTTTTCAATGCCAAATTTGCCGCTCATGCGCCTGAGCTGCGATTTCCGCAGGTTGGCGCAATAGTGCGCGTGGCCGAGGCGTTGTGCCTGAGCGGGGAAATCTTCCGACACAGGTCTTGCCAATAGGCCTGGCATTCCCTAGCTTCGCGTCCCACCCCATGAAAATCGGCTTCAATCTTCTTCTCTACTCCGGCCACATCACCGAGGCTAACTACCCTGTCATCGAAAAACTCAAGGCCACCGGCTATGATGGGGTCGAGGTTCCGATCTTCGACGTCAGCAACCCCGCCCATTTCAAGGGCATCGGCCAGGTGCTCAAGGACAATGGCCTCGAGTGCACCGCCGTGACTGTGCTGCCGGACGAGGCTCACAATGCCATCAGCCCCGTGGCTGCGAACCGCCAGGGTGCCATCGATCATCTCAAGCGCGTCATCGAATGCGCGCACAATGCCGGCGTGCAGACGCTCTGCGGTCCTTACTACCAGGTGCTGGGCCAGTTCACGGGCGCTTTCCCCTCGGAGGCCGAACTCGCAGGTGCTGCTGAGGTGCACCGCGCCATCGCCCCCATAGCAGAAGCTGCCGGCGTGAAGTGCGCCATCGAGGCGCTGAACCGCTTTGAGGCCCACCTGCTCAACACCATGGAGCAGGCCGCCGCCTACGTGAAGCGCGTGGATCATCCAAACTTCGGCACGATGTACGACACCTTCCACGCCAACATCGAAGAGAAGAGCCCCATCGCCGCCATCGACACCGTCTTTGCCTCCGGCAAGCTCAACCACGTGCACATTTCTGAAAATGACCGCGGCACCCCAGGCCGTGGCCACATCAACATCGTGGAGCAGATCAAGCACCTCAAGAAAATCGGCTATGACGGCTGGATGACCATCGAGGCCTTTGGCAGCGCCCTGCCGGACCTCGCCGCCGCCACCCGTGTCTGGCGCGATTTCTTCCCGAGCACCGAACAAGTTTACACCGAAGGCTTCGCGCTCATCAAAAACGCGCTCGCCTGAGATCAAGCCCACACCCAGCCATTCATCCCAACATGAACACACCAACAACCACTCCCGCTGCGGCCACTTCCCGCCGCCAGTTTATCGGCACCACCGCCGCCGCCAGTGCGCTGACCGTCGCCCAGTCTGCCTGGGCAGCCGGCAGCGATGAAATCAAAATCGGCCTCATCGGCTGCGGCGGCCGCGGCACCGGCGCTGCCAATCAGGCTCTGAGCACCAAACAGCAGGGGGTGACGCTGCACGCCGTGGCAGACGCCTTCAAAGAAAAGACCGACAAAGCGCTGAGCGGCCTGCGCGACAAAAATCCTGACAAGGTCAAGGTGGACGACTCCCGCAACTTCGTCGGCATGGATGCCTACAAAAAAGTCATCGACTGCTGCGACCTCGTCATCCTCACCACGCCTCCCGGCTTCCGTCCGTACCACTTCGAAGCCGCGGTAAACGCCGGCAAAAACATCTTCATGGAAAAGCCCGTGGCCGTGGACGCCCCCGGTGTGCGCAAGGTGCTGGAGATGGCCAAGGTGGCCGATGAAAAGAACCTCAAAGTGGTCGTGGGCCTGCAGCGCCGCTACCAGAACTGCTACAAGGAAGCCCTCACGCAGGTGAAAGAGCAGGGCATCATCGGCGACATCGTCTCCGGCCAGGTGTACTGGAATGGCGGTGGCATCTGGTTCCGCGACAAGCTTCCCGGCCAGAGCGAGCTCCTCTACCAGATCAACAACTGGTACTTCTTCACCTGGCTGTGCGGCGACCACATCAACGAGCAGCACATCCACAACATCGACGTGGCCAACTGGTTCATCGGCGGCCACCCCGTCAGCGCCCAGGGCATGGGCGGCCGTATGCAGCGTGTGGACAAGAAGTTCGGCCAGATTTATGACCACCACTACGTGGAGTACACCTATGAAAACGGTGTGCGCATCAACAGCCAGTGCCGCCACCAGTCCGGTGTGAGCAATGCCGTGCGCGAGGAATTCACCGGCACCAAGGGCAAGATCTATCTGGACAACGGCGGCCGCTGCTATGCCAACGACCACAAGGGCAACACCATCTGGAAGTACCGCCCCGGCGGCAAAGACATTGGCGACGCCAAGGGCAAGGCCGCGAAACGCCTCGACCCGGATCCATACCAGACCGAGCACGACATCCTGCAGGCCGCCATTCGCGAAAACAAGCCGCTGAACAACGCCTACTACGGTGCTGAGTCCACCATGACGGCCCTCATGGGGCGCATGGCCACCTATTCCGGCAAAGAGCTGAAATGGGATGACGTGCTCAACAGCAAGGTGCAGCACATGCCCAGCATCATCACCCCCGAGTCCGAGGCTCCGGTCAAACCCGACGCCGAAGGCTGGTACCCCGTCGCCATCCCCGGCTGGGCCGCCAAGGACTACGCCGAGCACGGCCGCCAGAACGTTGAGATCGTGTAATCCCGCCGTTCAGGTTCACTCTGGCCCCGGTTGCAGCGATGCAGCCGGGGCTTTTTTCTGGAGTACGACAGGCACTCCTGCCTGTCGGCCAGCGCGGCTTTGCGCTCACCGGGTAAAAGTGTCCAACCCCCTCCGCTGAACTCTCGGATTTCAGCGGCTTCTTCCGGCCAGTTCAAAACACCCGCCAAATCCCTTGCCAATCGCACGTTCTCTTCGCTACAACCACAGCTTCATGAACACCAGCCGCCGCACTTTTCTCACCAGCTTTGCCGTTTCCGCCGCCACCACGACCCTGCTCTCGCGCGACTGGTCAGGCCAGACCCCGGAGCGCTACCCTGACCCGGATGTCATCGTGCTGGAGCCTGAGTTTGAAAAACTCATTCAGGGAAACTCCCCCATCCGCCGCCTGCACACCGGCATGCTCTGGGCCGAAGGCCCTGCCTGGAACGGCACCGGCAACTACCTCGTGTGGAGCGACATCCCCAACAACGCCCAGATGCGTTACCTGCCCGAGGACGGACATGTCTCCGTGCTGCGCAACAACGCCAACAACAGCAACGGCAACACCTTCGACCTGCAAGGCCGCCAGATCTCCTTTGAGCATGCCACACGCCGCGTCGTCCGCTATGAGCTGGACGGCAGCGTCACCGTGCTGGCGGACAAGTTTGAGGGCAAACCGCTCAATGCCCCGAACGACGGCGCGGTGCATGCAGACGGCTCCGTCTGGTTCACCGATCCCGGCTACGGCAGCATGATGGACTACGAAGGAAACAAAGGGGAGCTCCACCTCAAAGAGTCCGTCTATCGCATCGATCCCGGCGGAGAGATCACCAAGATCACCGAGGATCTGGAGAAGCCCAACGGGCTCTGCTTCTCGCCAGATTATAAGAAAGTGTACATCGTGGACACCGGTTCGCCGAAAAACATCCGCGTCTATGATGTGGATGGGAAGACCGTGAAAAACGGCAAGGTTTTCACCACCAACAAAGGCGCACTGGCGGACAAAAAAGCGAAGGGCAACTCAGACGGCATCCGCTGCGATGTGGAGGGCAATCTCTGGGCCAGCGCCGGATGGATTGGCGATGGCTACGATGGTGTGCATGTCTTCAATCCCGAAGGCAAAATGCTGGGCTACATCAAGCTGCCCGAAACCGTCAGCAATCTCTGCTTTGGCGGGCCGAAGCGGAACCGCCTGTTCATCACGGCCTCCCAGAGCCTCTACTCGCTGCATGTGAACACGCGAGGCGCTCATCATTGCTGAGGCTGCTTCGGTCAGCACGGCGTCTTGATCTTCGGCTGCGGTCGTATTAAACGAGCGCATGGATGAATCCTACACGCAGCGCTTTGGCGGCATCGGACGGCTTTACGGAGCTGCGGCGTTGCCGCGCCTTCAGGCGGCGCATGTGGCCATCGTGGGCGTCGGTGGCGTGGGCTCCTGGGTGGTCGAAGCCCTGGCACGCAGCGGCATTGGCGAGCTGACGCTGATCGACATGGACGATGTCTGCATCACCAACACCAACCGTCAGCTCCCGGCGCTGGCGCACACCGTGGGTGTTTCCAAGGTGGATGTGCTGGCCGCACGTGTGGCGGAGATCAATCCCGCCTGCCGCGTGAACCGGGTCATCGAGTTCCTCACGGAGTCGAATGTGGATCGCCTGCTCGCGCCAGATTTCCATTTTGTGGTCGATGCCGTGGACCGCACCTCCATCAAGGCGCTGATTCTGGCCAGGTGCCATGCTCGCGGCATGCCCGTCATCACCTCGGGTTCTGCAGGCGGGAGGCGAGATCCCACACTCATCCGCACGTCAGATCTCGGTCATGCCGGGGCGGACACGCTGCTCAAAGGTGTGCGCCAGTGCCTGCGCCGCCAGCACAGCTTTCCCAAGAGCGAGGAAGGCCGCCCTCTGGCCATGGGCATCCCCTGCGTTTTTTCCAGCGAGAAACCTGTCTACCCCTGGGCGGATGGCTCCTGCTCTCTGGAGCCCGAATCGGGTGCTGAAACCGGCCTCCGCCTCGACTGCGCCGCAGGCTTTGGCGCGGCGACGCATGTCACCGGCACGTTTGGCTTTGTGCTGGCGGCGGAGGTGGTGCGGAGGCTGGCAGCCGAGGGATGAGAGGAGCGCAGAATGCGCTAATCTTGTGATCAATCCCCGGCCGACGACTTTGGCCGGCTATCACGGATTCCAAAGGAGCGGCGTTGCTTTGCCCACCAAGCAACGAGGGGCAGCCAGCACAAAAAGCCACCAGCAAGGTAAACGAATGCAGAGGCCTCCTGCGCAGGGGTCCTGGCTTCGAAGAGGGCGGACACGAAAAAACTGCCGAAGTAGGAGGCCATGAGGTAGAAGACGATCCAGCCGAGATACCACATCCAGACTTTGCGGTAGAGAAGACCGAAGCTGAAGATGGAAAAGACGGCGGCGAGGCCCAGGAAGTAAGGGAACGCTTCCATGATCTGGAGGAAAGGATCGGCTGGGCCTGCACCTCACTTCGCCACCGGCTTGCCCGCCTTGACCCAGCCGCCAAAGCCGTCGTCCATGTGGATGAGGTGGGTGAAGCCCAGCTTTTCAAAAGACGGCAGCGCCCGGGTGCTGCGGCCGCCGGCCTGGCAGTGCACCAGCGTGGGCTGGGTCTTGTCCAGCTTGGCCAGCTGCGCTTCAAAGTCGGCGGACATGATGTCGATGTTCTTCGCGCCTTGGATGTGCCCGTCCTTGAATTCGTCCGGCGTGCGCACATCCACGATCACGACCTTTTCTGCGGAGATGATTTTGGCGGCTTCGTCGGCTTTCACATGTTTCACGGGGTCTGCAGCAAGGGACATGGCGGGTAGGATGAGGGTGAGAATGAGGGTGGTGATGAGATGTTTCATGGGTGGCTGGGTTACAAGGTTGAGGTTTGAAGTTTCACGCTGAGGCGGAGGTGGCGCAGTGGACTTCGACGGGCATGTGGCTCAGCCGCCGGTAGAGCTTTCGCAGCTTCAGCAGAGGCCACCAGCGGTAGAGATAGATTTCCAGCGGCTTCCACATGGCCACCCAGCCGATGATGGTCAGCCCTTCGCGGGCGACACTCTGCCAGCTGGTTTCAGCCGGGTTGAGCAGGGTGGCGGTGAACTGGCACAGCCCCAGAAACAGCAGGCCGATCAGCAGGGAGACGCGCCCTTCGCGCATGAGACGCCTGAGATCACGCAGCGCCATGTCGGCACGGTATTCAAAATAGTGGGCGACGGAATCGGCAACAAGCTGTTGTGCATCGGCGACACCGGCGGGGTGTTTCGCCAGATGCACAACGAGCTTCAGACCGTGTTTGTGCGGGTGCTCCTGCGCCCAGCTGACGATAAACTCCTCCGCATCGTGGTCCAGGTCACGCTCATGGAAAGGCGAGGGGTCCAGGGAGTTGAACAGCTGGTTCAACTCCGTGAGCTTGACCTCGATGAGGTTTGTCATGGGCACGATGCAGTGGGAACAGCCTAGGCCTTTGCAGCAGCATAGCCTTTGGCGACCTCTGCCCAGTTCACGACATTCCACCACGCGGCGATGTAGTCAGGGCGCTTGTTCTGATACTTGAGGTAGTAGGCGTGCTCCCAGACATCCAGGCCGAGGATCGGGGTGCCGAGATCGGCCTCATCCACGATGCCCTTCATGAGCGGGTTGTCCTGATTCGGCGTCGAGGTGACCTTCAGCTTGCCGTCTTTGGTGACGATGAGCCAGGCCCAGCCTGAGCCAAAACGCTTCACGCCGGCTTCTCCAAAAAGTTTTTTGAAGTCGTCGATGCTGGTGAAGGTGCTCTGGATGGCCTCTCCCAGCTTGCCTTCGGGGCCTTTCGGGCCGCTGCCGGCCGGTGCCATCCATTTCCAGAACCAGGTGTGGTTCACGTGCCCCCCGCCGTTGTTGCGGATGGCGGTCTGCGCAGCCTCGGGGAGTGCTTTGATGTCGGACACCAGTTCAATCGCGTCAGTTTTGCTGATGTTGGCCGCCTTGAGCGCGTCACCCAGCTTGGAGATGTAGGCCGTGTGGTGCTTGCCGAAGTGGATGTTCATCGTCATCGCATCGATGTGGGGTTCCAGGGCTTCCGGGGCATAGGGCAGGGGAGCCTGGGTGAGGTCCAGCGCATGGCTCCTGGAAGGTGCAAGGAACGAGCCTGCAAGTGCAGCGGTGCTGGTGGTCAGGAAGTGGCGGCGATTCATGGTGTTTGGGGTGTGGGTAGAGCCCTAGAATACGAAGACAGCAGGGGCGATGTCACGGCGAAAGTGCCGCGTGCATTCTTTTGTCACCGTGATAATTTGGCGAAAATCTGTCATGGCCGCAGTCATCCATCCCCCCGAGTGGACCACTCCGCAGTCCTCTTTTCGTTCCCGAGACGACTGGAGCCTGAAGTGGTGGGTCATGTTTGCCCTGATCCTCTCTGTCGTGTTTCACATGATGCTTGTCGTCGGGTTTGACTCACTGGGCATTTCGGACGTGCCTCCCGCCAAGCCTCGGGATGTGCCGGAGCGTTTTCGCATCGATGAGCGCCTGCTCAAGGAGCAGCAGGCCATTCAGCAGATTCCGGAAATCATCGCTCCGGGAAACGTGCCGGACATGAAGGCCTTTGAGCCGAAGCTGGATGATTTTGACAAGCTGCAGGAGCTGCCAAAGAACCAGGAGATCGACCTCACGCCGAATGTGAAGGAGATCACCAATTTCATCCGTGCCAACGACCCCGGTGATGGCGCGCCTGGCACGCCCAAGGGCAGCGACATGGCCAAGCTGCTCGCCCCCCAGTCCATGGACGGTCCGGACATTGCCGCCGAGATGGCCAGCGTTCGCAGGGATGTCCTTTCCAAGCCGCTCTCGGAAAAACAGATGCTGCTGGACGCCGGAGCTGCAGACCCTGGCGAGGGTGGCAAGATGGACAGCGGCCTGCTTGACGCTGTGAAAAGCCAGGGCACCGCGACTGCCGCAGGCGCGCGAGTCAAAGGCTTCAGCAATCTGGATGACCTGCTCGGCGGCGGCGGCAAGATGGGCGGCAGCACGGCCCCAATCCTGATGCCCACCGACCTGCTGTTTGAGTATGGCAGCGATCAGCTCGCTGAAGCAGCACGCCTCAGCCTGATGAAGCTGGGCTTCCTCATCCAAAAAAACCCGGACTCCCTCTTCATCATCGAAGGCCACACAGACAGCTTTGGCGGCGAGGAATACAATCTCGAGCTGAGCATGAGGCGTGCGAACGCCGTGGTGAGCTGGCTGCGCGAGTCCCTCGGGCTTGGGACGGACAGGATCCAGGCCATGGGCATGGGCAAGTCGAAACCGATCGTCAGCACCGCAGGCACCGCTGAGCAGCAGGGCATGAACCGCCGTGTGGAAATCAAGGTGAGGCCCAAGAAGTAACCCGTTTCACGTCAACCTCGCAGCCCGCATACCGGTGAAGTCCGTGTTCCTGCAGTTAACTAAACTTTGGTTGCGCGGTGGCCGCTGGCTGGTGATGACCGCCTGTCTGCTCTTTTTTGCCTGGTGCTATGTGCAGGCCTTTCAGCGGCAGGAGGCCGGCTCTCCGGCCAGTCTTTCAGAGCATGAGCGCCTGTACCTGAACGCAGCCATTGAGACCCGGCAGGATCTCACGCCGGATTTCTCCAAAAGCGTTTCGCGGCCGCTGAACGACTGGCTGCCACACCGCACAGACGGGGTGGTCCGTCCGCTCTGGCCCTGGCTGGCAGCGTGGAATGTCTCCCTGGGGCAGTCCGTGCCGTCCGGCGCCCTGGACCAGGATCATCAGCATGTGGTCAAAGCCGGCAGGCGCTGGCTCATGGGGCTGGGGCTGGGGTTTTTATGGATGCTGGGGCTGGCGGCGGCGCGGGCGTTTTCGGTGCCTGCGGCGCTGCTCACGATTTTGACCATCGGCTTTGGCGTGCTGCTGCCCTCCACGGCGGAGTTTTCCCCCGATGTGCTGTTTCAGCTGCTCTTTCTGCTTGTCTGGGTGTGCTGCGTGGCGGCGCTGAAGCGCAATTCCCTCTGGCTCTACGGTTTGATCGGGCTGATCTCGGCGCTGGCAAACCTGACGCTGCCCACCACCACCACGCTGGTGCTGGTGTTTGTTTTTGTCAGCAGCCTCCGCTGGCTGTGGGGCTGGGTGCTGGCCCACCTGCCGCATGAGGGCGGCACGTCTCTCTGGGTATGGCGCAATCACTGGCTGGGCATGATCCTCCTGGTGGCATGCCACCTGATCACCGTCGGGCCCATGCTTGCCTACTCGAAGGAGAAGCTGGGAGATGCCGCGCCTTTCCACTGGCGCTGGTTCAAAAATGAAGAGGCCATGCAGCAGTGGACGGCAGCGCACCGGACACGCGAGGCCCTGCAGGCGGTGCCGAAGGATGAGCTCCCGAGCTACGCCACCTACATGGCAGCGCATGCACCTGAGGAGGTGAAGGGGCGTTTCTGGCAGGGGGGGCTCAAAATGCTGGAGGAGGTGCTGCAGTTTCCCTGGAGCTTTGATTCTTTGCCGCATGAGCGCGGCGTTTTTGTGATCGTGCTCGCCGGCATTCTTGGCTTGCTGCTGCTGATCATTGCCTTCGTGGCGCCACGTGCGGCGCATGCCGGGCAGGCCCTGCATCCTGAAACGGCCCCGCTGGCCCTTTTCAGCATTCTGGCCTTCGCGGCCTGCACCCTGGATTTCGGCTGGGACGTGCCGGTGCTCACGTGGGGCAGCCGTCATCTGGCCCTGTATCCACCGCTGGTGCTCAGCCTGCTCTGGGCCAGCGAGTCCCTGGTGCATCGGGCACGCCGCCGCAACATGCGGCTGCCTGTCTTTGTGATTTATGAGGCTGTTCTGTGGGCGCTTTGCCTTCTGGCCTTCTGGCGTGTGATCGCGGTCTTGCAGCCGCACTCTTTCGCGGCATGAGTGCGCCCCCTTCATGGCTGCTCCCAAACATCGGTTCATTCTCTGCTTCGACTTTGATGGCACCCTCGTGCACCCCGAAAGGGATCCGGTGTTTCATCCCGGCCTCGGGCAGATGATTCAAATGCTGCGCGGGCAGGGCGCGGCCTGGGTGATCAACACCGGACGCGGCTTGAGCCAGGTCATCGAGGGGCTGGCCCAGCACGGCATCTACATGGAGCCGGACTTCATCATCGCCCAGGAGAGCGACATTTATAAGCCGGGCTTCTTCAGCCGCTGGACCGACTACGGTTCCTGGAACCGGCAGGCGCGGCGTGCCCAGGAGCGGTTTGCCAAGGACCACCAGGCATCTCTGCTGGCCATCCGGCAGATGGTGGAGTCGCAGACCAATGCCTCCTTCATCAACGGGGGCGAAGGGGAGATGGGCATCGTCGCCACCAGCGATCTCGAGATGGACCGCATCTGCCTCTACATCGACGCTCACACGAGGCAGTTCCCGGACATCGGCTACCATCGCAACGGCATCTACCTGCGCTTTTCGCACAGTGGCTACAGCAAGGGCACTGCGCTCAGCGAGCTTGCGCGCCTGCTTGGGCTGGATGCCTCGGCCTGCTTCGCCGCAGGGGACAATTTCAACGACCTCAGCATGCTCGACCCGCGCCATGCCCGCATGATCGCCTGTCCGGGCAATGCCGTGGAACCCGTGAAGCGCATCGTTCATACGCGTGGCGGGTTCGTCGCCAGCCGCTTTGCCAGCGAGGGCATGATGGAGGCGCTGACGCATTTTTTTGGAAATTCCCAGGCTCCGGCAGCTTAATTTTGCCTTTTCTAAAGATTTCAGGGCAAGTTTTCCTTGCCGAAGCGGGAGACCTGTGGAAACCTCCACGCCCCTCTTCCCAAAAGAGGTAGTAGAACTCTCATTTTTTCAGGTTATGGCATACGCAATCATCAAAACAGGCGGCAAGCAGTACAAAGTCTCCGTGGGCGACAAGTTCGACGTGGAGAAGCTCGAAGCTGCTGAAGGCGACATCGCCACTTTCGACCAGGTGCTCGTCGCCGGTGAAGGCAGCAGCATCAAAGTGGGCGCTCCTACCGTCGCAGGTGCCACCGTTTCCGCCAAGGTGCTCAGCCAGCACAAGGCTGACAAGGCCACCACCTTCAAGTTCCGCAAGCGCAAGGGCTTCCACAAGACCCGTGGTCACCGCCAGCCGCTGACCCTCGTGCAGATCACCGCCATCAACGCCTAATCTTTTACTTCTCACTTCTTATGGCCCATAAAAAAGGACAAGGTTCCGTCAAAAACGGTCGCGACAGCCAGAGCAAGCGTCTTGGCGTCAAGAAATTCGGTGGTGAATCCGTCATCGCAGGCAACATCATCCTCCGCCAGCGCGGCACCAAGTGGGTTCCAGGCCGCAATGTCGGTCTTGGCCGCGACCACACCATCTTCGCCCTCGTGGACGGCAAAGTGCTTTTCGACAAGGACGGCACCCGTGTGAACATCGAGCCAGCCCTTCAGGCTTAATCAGCTCGACCAGTCTGTTTTGAATCAGGGCGCGGATCATCCCCGCGCCCTTTTTCATGCCCAAATTTCACCTTCGCGCTTCAATTTCCTACTTTACACATCGGGAATTGGGTGAATACTCGCTCCCCCTCGCATGAATCCCGACCAAATCCAAGCTCTCAACGACGCTGCTCGTGGCCAGTCGCCCCAGGAAATCATCAAGACCGCCCTCGCTCATGCCGCTGGCGGTGCCATCGTCACTACCAATTTCCGCCCCTATGAGGCGGTGATCCTGCATCTGGTGGCCGAGCAGCAGGCAGACGTGCCCGTGCTCTGGGTGGACCACGGCACCAATCTCCCCGAAACCTACGTCTTCGCTGAAAAAAGCCGCGAGCGCCTGAGCCTCAACCTCAAGCCCTACCTGCCCAAGATGACCGCCGCCCACTGGCTGGCTCTCAACGGCGGCCAGGTGCCGATGCCCGATGAAGTGGAGCGCGTGGAATCCTTCAGCCGCATCATGAAGCTGGAGCCCTTTGAGCGTGGCATGCGCGAGCTGGCCCCGAAGGTGTGGATCACCGCGCTGCGCAAGGAGCAGAACCCCCAGCGTGCCGCCACGCTGCAGCCCTTCATGTGGGACGCCAAGTTCAACTGCCTCAAGGTCAACCCCATCCTCGACTGGACGCCCGTGGAGATGGACGCCTACCTGGCCGAGCACAAGCTGCCGAACGAGCGCACCTACTACGACCCTGCCAAAGGCGACGAAAAGCACGAATGCGGCCTGCACGCCAAGCTCGTCACTGACAAAGCGTAAGCGTCCATGGATTTTCTGACTCCAGAATTTGGGCTCTACGTGCTGGCCGGCTTTGTGGCGCAGCTCATCGACGGTGCGCTGGGCATGGCCTATGGCGTCAGCGCTTCGTCGCTGCTCTCCGTCTTTGGCGTGTCGCCGCAGGTGGTCAGTGCCACGGTGCACGCTGCGGAGTGTTTTACCACCGGGGCCTCGGGCCTTTCGCATCATGCGTTTGGAAATGTGGACCGCACCCTGTTCCGCAGGCTGCTCATCCCAGCGGTGATCGGTGCCGTGCTCGGCGCTTACATCCTGACTTCCATCGACGGCAAGGTGCTCAAGCCCTACATCTCGATGTACCTCATCATCATGGGCGCGGTCATCATTGCCAAGGCCTTCACCCGTGTGCCGCCCAAGAAAGTCACCACGCATCTCGCGCCGCTGGGCTTTGTCGGTGCGCTGGTCGATGCCATGTGCGGCGGTGGCTGGGGCCCCATTGTGGCGTCAAATCTGATCATCCGTGGCAACGACACCCGCATCACGGTTGGAAGCGTGAACGCGGTGGAGTTCTTCGTCACGCTCTCCGCTTCCATCACCTTCTTCCTCACCATCGGCCTCACGCATTGGAACATCATCGTCGCGCTCGCCCTCGGCGGTGTCATCGCCGCGCCGCTGGCTGCGTGGGCTGCCAAGCACATCCCGCACAAGCCCTTCATGGTGCTCGTGGGTCTGCTCATCGTCGTCGTCAATTCCCTCCGCGTTTTCAAGATCCTTTAATTCAACCCGTCACATGTCCGCGATCACCCATCTTCAGTTCCTCGAATCCGAGGCCATCTACATCCTGCGGGAAACCGCCGCGCAGTTCCAAAAGCCCGCGCTGCTCTTCTCCGGCGGCAAGGACTCCATCGTCATGGCCTGGCTCGCACGCAAAGCCTTCTACCCCTCCAAGCTGCCCTTCCCGTTGCTGCATGTGGACACCGGCCACAACTTCCCTGAGGCCATGGAATACCGCGACTGGTTCGTGCAGGAGATCGGCGCCACGCTGACGGTGGGTCTGGTGCAGAAGTCCATTGATGAAGGCCGCGTGCAGGAGGAGAAAGGCCACACCGCCAGCCGCAACAAGCTGCAGACCGTGACGCTGCTGGACACCATCGAAGAGCATCAGTTTGACGCCTGCCTCGGCGGTGGTCGTCGTGACGAAGAAAAGGCCCGCGCCAAGGAGCGCTTCTTCAGCCACCGCGATGAGTTCGGCCAGTGGGACCCCAAGAACCAGCGCCCCGAGCTCTGGAACATCTTCAACGGCCGCAAGCATTTCGGAGAACACTTCCGCGTCTTCCCGCTGAGCAACTGGACCGAGATGGACATCTGGCAGTACATCCGCCAGGAAAACATCCCGCTGCCAAGCCTCTACTTCAGTCACAAGCGCAAGATCATTGAGCGCCACGGCCAGCTCCTCGACGCCAGCACCGGCATCATCCCGCTGCTCGATGAAGAGAAGCCCCGCGTGAAGGAGATGACCATCCGTTTCCGCACCGTCGGCGACGCCACCTGCACCGGCGCCGTGGAATCCACCGCCAGCACGATTGATGAAATCGTCGCCGAAGTGGCCGCTGCACGTCAGACCGAGCGCGGCACCCGTGCCGACGACAAGCGCTCCGAGACCGCCATGGAAGATCGCAAAAAGGAAGGGTATTTCTGATGAAAAGATTGGCTGAAGCACTCTCCTACTCGGTGGCTTATCTCGCTTCCGTCCGTCGCAACGATGAAGACGCGGCAGATGAAGACTGCGAAACACTGGACTTCATGACCGCGATCGTGCGCGAAGCCTCACCCGCTGAGATCGAAGCCATTCGAACAGCTTCAGAAGAAGCCATCGCAACGCTTCTTCAAGACCCGGAACCAGATCACGAATTCATTCAAGGTTACCGCGACTGCATCGAAAACCTCTGCAACCAGACCGCATAGTCCCCTTCACTCACTTTTTTATCATGGACGTTCTCGTTAACCCCACCGAATCCTCTTTGCTTCGCTTCACGACCGCTGGTTCGGTCGATGATGGCAAAAGCACGCTCATCGGCCGCTTGCTGTATGATTCCAAATCCATCTTCGAAGACCAGCTTCTCGCTGTCGAAGAATCTTCCAAACGCCGTGGCGATGCGCATGTGAATCTCGCTTTGCTCACCGACGGCCTGCGTGCCGAGCGCGAGCAGGGCATCACCATTGACGTGGCCTACCGCTACTTCGCCACGCCAAAAAGAAAATTCATCATCGCCGATACTCCAGGGCACATTCAGTACACGCGCAACATGGTCACCGGTGCCTCCACCGCTGACCTCGCGATCATTCTGATCGATTCGCGTCTCGGTGTCATCGAGCAGACCATGCGCCACACGTATCTCGCCTCGCTGCTGCGCATCGGCCACATCGTGCTGGCCGTGAACAAGATGGACCTCGTGAACTTTGACCAGGCCGTCTATGACAAGATCGTGGCTGACTACATGGCCTTTGCCAAAGGCCTCGAAAATCTGCCGCACGTCACCCCCATCCCGATGAGCGCGCTCAATGGCGACAACGTGGTGGACAAGTCGGAGCACACTCCGTGGTACACCGGCCCGTCCCTCCTGCAGCATCTCGAAACCGCGCAGGTGCATACGGAAACCGCTGTCGATGAAGCACGCTTCCCCGTGCAGTGGGTCATCCGCCCCATCTCCGACCGCGAAGACGCCAAGCTCGGGAATCTGCACGACTACCGTGGCTTTGCCGGTCGCGTGGCCAGTGGCACCTTCAAAGTGGGCGATGACGTGCTCGTCTATCCCTCGGAGATGAAGACGAAGATCACCGGCATCCACACCTTTGAAGGCCCGCAGGAGGAAGCCATCCCGCAGCTCAGCTACAGCATCACCGTGGCCGATGAGATCGACACCAGCCGTGGCGGCATGATTGTGAAGGCCGGCGAACCCGCGCAGACCGCCCAGGAGTTTGACGCCATGATCTGCTGGTTTGCCGACAAGAAGACGCTCAAGCCCCGCAGCCGCTTCCACCTGCGCCACACCACCAATGACGTGCGTGCCGTCGTCACCGACGTGCTTTACAAGGTGAACATCAGCACCCTGGAAAAGAGCGCCGCCAGCAAGGAGTTCTCATTGAACGACATCGGCTGCATCCGCCTGCGCTGCGCTGCGCCGATCTTCTTCGACTCCTACTCCAAGAACCGCACCACCGGCAGCTTCGTCCTCGTCGATGAACAGACGAACAACACCGTGGCCGCAGGCATGATCCTCAAGCCTCTGGTGGACGCCGGCGACGAAGACGCCGAAGTCGCTATTTAATACCACGCACTGCTGAACACGGGTCTCATTGGTGGAAGCGAGCTGCCATGCGGCCCGCCAGCGTTCTGGAGGAGTGGGATCGTCCCGATCCCACAGGCTCTCGCAGCACCCGGCGTTTCCGCGTCATCCGCGAATGCGCTGCAGGTGGGGGGATCAAGATGATCCCCCTCCGTCGGTTCGTGCTCCCGCCTTGCCTCTGTGTTCGCCGGGTCCACCGAACACATTTTCGAGAAGAGGTCCGATTCGGATTTCATCGCGCCCATGCTTGCCAGCAGCTTCAGCACTGGCTTGTATGGGCGCATGCTTTTCCGCACCGTCATTGTCTCAGCAGCCTTCTTTGCCGTCATCATTGCGCCTCTGCGTGCCAATGATGCCAGCATCAATCTCGGTGCGCATGGTCCCGAGCCGGTGGGCGAGTTTCGGGGGGAGGAATCCGTCGTGCGCATGGTGTCGGAAAAGATCGACATCACCTTCGGCAAGACGGAGACGCACGTGCACTGCCGCTTCGTGTTTCGCAGCAGCAAAACGGGGGGCGATGCCGTGCAGATGCTCGGCTTCCCGGATTTCCACACCGAGGCCGACACCGGCACCATCCACTCTATGATCAGCCGTGTGGATGGCAAAGAGGTGCCTTCCAAAAAGCTGCGCGGCTGGCAGGATCTGGAAACGTCCAGGTGCCATCTGGGTACCTCGATGGAAGGAGCTGCCGCCGACTTCTACACCATCACCGTCAGCTTTCCCCCGGACCGCGATGTGGTCGTGGAGCGCGAGTACACCGCCACCAATGGCCGCTCCGTCATGGGAGACACCTCCTTCTCCTACACCACCCGCACCGGCGGCAGCTGGAAGGGGACCATCGGCAGGGCGGAGTTCCACGTCACCCTGGATGGCTGGAAGCTCGATGACCTGGCCTTTGAAGACGGAGAGCAGAAAATCGATCCGCGTGTGCAGCGCAAATATGGATCGCCCAATCTGAGCGAGTGGAAAGTCGAAGCCCCCAACAAGCTCAGCCTTGTCTGGACGAATTTCGAGCCCGCCGTGCACCACACGCGCCAGAACATTCACCTGCAGACCTGGAACGTGCCGGCTCAGGAGTGAGGTCGTTCGCGCATCGTGCACCGCTCTGGGCGTAGGTTGGGTGTGTTTGGCGTCGGGTGCATTTCATGCTCCCCAGCTCCCTCCGCCAAACCGCCCGACTGCGAGGGCGTTCGTACGCCATGGTGCCTGCCGTACGCTGATGGACGGGCGGGCTGTCGCCACACCCATCCTACGTTCTGGCGCGGCGCTCTGGGCGTAGGTTGGGTGTGTTTGGCGTCGGGTGCATTTCATGCTCCCCAGCTCCCTCCGCCAAACCGCCCGACTGCGAGGGCGTTCGTACGCCATGGTGCTTGCCGTACGCTGATGGACGGGCGGGCTGTCGCCACACCCATCCTACGTTCTGGCGCGGCGCTCTGGGCGTAGGTTGGGTGTGTTTGGCGTCGGGTGCATTTCATGCTCCCCAGCTTCCTCCGCCAAACCGCCCGACTGCGAGGGCATTCGTACGCCATGGTGCTTGCCGTACGCTGATGGACGGGCGGGCTGTCGCCACACCCATCCTACGTTCTGGCGCGGCGCTCTGGGCGTAGGTTGGGTGTGTTTGGCGTCGGGTGCATTTCATGCTCCCCAGCTCCCTCCGCCAAACCGCCCGACTGCGAGGGCATTCGTACGCCATGGTGCCTGCCGTACGCTGATGGACGGGCGGGCTGTCGCCACACCCATCCTACGGCGGAGCCTGCATGCCGATCTCACGCTCTCGTGTGTGAGTTCACCCCATGGCCGCGTTTTAACACGCAACCATGACCTACGACGGCCTCATCCTTGGTTCCGGGCACAATGCACTCGTGCTCGCCTGCTACGCAGCACGTGCCGGGCTCAAGGTGGCCGTGGTGGAAAAAAACCCGGTGGCCGGCGGTGGTCTGGCCACAGTGGAGCATCCGGTGGGCTCCGGCTTTCGGCACAACACGCATTCCTTCTTTCATCGCGGCATCAATGCCATGCCGTGGTATCGCGAGCTGGAGCTGGAGCGCCATGGCGCGCGCTACATCGAGCCCGAGCTCAATGTGGCCATGATCCTGCCTCAGGACCGTGTGCTGGAGTGGTGGACGGATTTCGAAAAGACCTGCGCCTCCTTCGCCGAAATCTCACCGCGCGATGCTGTGCGCCTGCGCGAGTGGACGGAGCGCTTCCGCCCCATCGTGGAGCAGATCCTCATCCCCGAGGCGCAGCACGCCCCGCTGCCGCCGGCGGAGCGCATGCTCAAGCTGCAGCAGACCGCGCCCGGGCGCACGCTGCTGGAGGTGCAGGCCCTCTCGCCCGTCGAGTTTGTCATGCGCGAGTTTCAGCACCCCGCCGTGCGCGCGGGCCTGCTCTTCTTCAATGGCCTGCGGGAGGTGGACCTGCGGCAGAAAGGCTTCGGGCATTCCATCCCCGCGCTGCTTGCCAGCCCGCGCAAGGCGCAGATGTGCATCGGCGGTTCGCTCCGTCTGGCCGAGGCCCTGTGCGCGGACCTGCGCGAGCATGGCGGCGAGCTGTTCACGAACTGGCAGCCGCGCTCCATCCTCACGCGCAGCGGCCGTGCGTGCGGTGTGGAATCCATCACCGGAGACCGCATCGAGGCCACGCAGTTTGTCGCCAGCGGCCTGAACCCGCAGCAGACGTTTCTCGATCTCATCCCCGCAGACGTTGCGCCCTCGCATCTGCGGGAAAAAGCCGCCGCGTTTGAGTACAACCTCCTCGCTCCGCTGTTCGCGCTGAACCTCAACCTGAGCGAGCCGCCGCGCTATGCCGCCGCCGCATCGCATCCGGAGCTCAATCACGCCTTCATGACCATTCTCGGGCTCGATGACGTGGCGCAGTTTCATCACGTCGTCACCGCGCATGAGCGTGGCGAGATCCCCCGCACCGTCATGTGGGGGGCCTGCCCCACGCAGTTCGATCCCTCCCAGGCTCCCGCTGGCCGTCACACCGCCTTCATGTGGGAAAAGCTGCCCTACGCCCTGCGTGGCGATGCGCGAAACTGGGATGCCGAAAAAGACGCGCATGGCCGCGAGATGCTCGCGCTCTGGCAGGCCTACGCGCCCAATCTCGAAGGCGCCGTGCTGGACTCCTTCACCCGCAGCGCGCTGGATACCGAGCGCCTGCTGCCCAACATGATGCGCGGGGATTTGCTCGTCGGCTCCTTTGCCAATGACCAGACCGGCTATCACCGCCCTTTTCCCGGCGCAGGGAATTACCGCAGCGGCATCGAGGGGCTTTATCTCTGCGGCGGTTCCACCCATCCCGGCGGCAACGTCACCGGCCTCTGCGGCTTCAATGCCGCGAAGGTGGTGCTGGCGGATTGCGGAGTGTGAGTGGAAGGGGGCGCGGACACTCCTTGTATGATGGGGTTGTTCTGCAATCGTGATTGCGGCTAAGCTGGCCGCAGTCTGGATGCTGCGGCAGGCTGGCCCTTTACACCAACCTGCCGCAGAGCGTTCCGGGGAGCCTGCGGGCACTCAAGGCCCTTGGAGGCCGTCGGACAGCAAAGCACCCGGGACGCCAGAACAGACGGTAACTCGAACAGTTGAAAGAGCCTCCGCTTGACCTTGGTCCCGTGGAGAAGCTCGCATTGGCAAGGAAGAGTCCTCATAACCATCCATCCCATCCATCGTCATGAATGATGTCCATCCCCCGTCCGTTGTCTACGTCGGCGTTGATGTCAGCGCCAAGCATCTCGATCTCGCCGGACTATCCCGGCTCAAGCAGGTGCCTAACACTCCAGCAGGCCACCAGCGGCTGCTGCACAGCCTCCCTGCCAACGCCCACGTCATCGTAGAGGCCAGCGGTGCCTGCGAGCATGCGCTGTGGATCACTCTGCTCAAAGCCGCCGTGAAAGTCAGCCGTGTCAATCCCGCCAAGGTGCGCCACTACGCACGGGCCAATGGTCGCCTGGCCAAGACTGACGCATTGGATGCGCAGCTGCTGGTTCTCTTTGGCCAGGGGCTCTCACCGCAGCCTGACGTGCTGCCTTCGGAACAGATGCTGGAGCTGCAAAGCCTTGTCAGCCGCCGCGAACAGCTTGTCGCCGTGCATGCCACCCAGCAGGTCCAGCACCAGCAGCTGCAAAATGATGCGCTCAAAACTCAGGCCAGGCAGCTCATGGACTTCATGGAGCAGCAGATCAAGGCACTGGAAAAGAACATGGCCGTCCTGGTGAACTCAGCGGAACTGCGGGAGCGGTCTCAGCGCATGCAGCAGCTGCCCGGGGTCGGCACGGTCACCAGCGCCACCTTGCTGGCCTTGATGCCGGAACTCGGCCTGCACAGCGACGCTCGCATCTGCGCTCTGGCAGGCCTTGCACCGCATCCCTATGACAGCGGTCCGATGAAGGGCCAGCGCCACATCCAGGGTGGTCGCTGGAGAGTCAGGCGCGTGCTCTACATGACGGCCATCTGCTCCCTGAGCCACAACCCCATCCTCAAAGAACACTACAAACGTCTACGTCAACGCGGCAAACCTGCGAAGGTCGCCATCACAGCTCTCATGCGCAAAATCCTCTGCGTGCTCAACAAACTCCTCACCCAACCCAACTTCACACTTGCGTCGTAACACAGTTGCTGTCCGCCTCCTCCGGCCATCGCTATCACCTCGTGCTTCCAAGCCTCGAAACAGCGGACAAGAGTGTCCGCGCTCCTCTCGCACGCTTTCCCTACAGCGCCCGAATCATCTTCCCCTCCTTCGTGCGGCACGGCACGTGGAGGTGATCCAGCCAGACGGGGATGAAGTGGTTGATGAGGAACTTCCGCGCCTCGGCGAGGTCGTCGAAGGTGGTGCCCGCCCAGGGGTAGCCGCGTTCCTGATGGTAGAACTCCCACTCGCCACGCCGTTTGGAAATGAAGTAGCTGCCATCGCGGCTGCCCGCTTCGGTGCTCACCGGCGGCAGGTTTTCGGGCTGCAGGCCCTGGGCCGCGAGGCTGTCCTCGATGTCCTTGCGCGTCAGCGTGAAGACCCGGTTCACCGCGTCCTGGCAGCGCTCGGTGTTGCCCTCCACATTTGTGTCCCGCCACTCCGGCGGCAGACCCAGATGCGCCAGCGCCCACGTCGCCACATCCTCGTGGGATTGCAGCACCTTCATCTGCGCGGCGATGGTGAGAGGTTCGGCGGCCTTCATGCATCAAGGTTCCCGGAAACCGTCAGGAATCAAGCCCGTGGGATCGGGACGATCCCACTCCGCCGGAGGGTGCTGCGCGGAGCGTCTGGAGGAGAGGGATCATCTTGATCCCTCAACGCACCGCCGCGAGCAACGTTCTTCAAACCACCAAGCCGCAGGTGCTGCTGCTCCAGCGCGGAGCTTTGGGTGAAAGCGGAGCGTGGAGGGATCGGGACGATCCCACTCCGCCGGAGGGTGCTGCGCGGAGCGTCTGGAGGAGAGGGATCATCTTGATCCCTCAACGCACCGCCGCGAGCAACGTTCTGCTCCTGGCAACCTGGCCGGCGCAGGGATTCGCATTCTACGCATACCGTCCCGGTCGGTTCGCGCTGTCACTGCGCGCCGACGGCGCTGGTGCTGGCGCTGGACGGTGAATCACCTTCTGCGAAGGCAGCCAGCCTTGATCGAGCCACTTGCGCAGCCCGGCGCGCCAGTCCCGGATCGAGGTTTGGCCGTTCATCCATCCGTTCGCCTCCCAGTGGTTGAACATCGCGGCGCCATCGCTGGCCGGCAGTCCGATCTGCACCGCGTAGGCCTCCAGCTCCGCCTGGGTGCCACGGCCGGCATGGGGCTCTGCGCCGCAGGGAAACTCCAGGCCTTTGAGGCTGATGCTGCGGTCCGCTTTGTTCAGCCAGTTCAGCAGCCGCGCACGGCTGAGCCGCTTTTGTTTCAGCTCGCACCAGGCCGCGCATTTTCCCAGCTCCGCCGGGATGTCGAGGGCCTGATACGCCGGGTTCGCAGCGAGGTGCGCGAGCCATGCCGCGTCGTCCACCGGCAGTCCACGGCGTTTGGACTGGGGTGCCGCAGGCAGGCGTGGCGCTGCCAGGGGCTGCGCTGTGTGGCCTTGGCCCGTCCCGGCCTCGCGTACGTACGCGGGCGCGCGCCCATGTGCAGGTGTGGGGGCGTGTGGGTGGGCGGGGGAAAGGGGAGTCTGAGGGGAAAGGGGGAGGGAGGGAGAGAGGGGGAGGGAGGGAGAGAGGGGGAGAGGGGGAGAGGTGTTGTTTTTTCAGACGAGTCAGACGCATCCGGACACTCCAAGACGGGTTCAGACGGTGTTAAGACGTTTTCAGACGCCCGCAGACGCTGTGCTTCATAGTAGCGGCGGTTCCTTTCGGCACGCCTGCCGGCCTTGGAAGGCTCCGCATCCACGATGAGGCCACCCTCGGGGGTGAGTTCAAAGCGCCGGCCCGAGGCGAGCAGCGCGGCAATCATTTCTGTCGGGATCACCATGGTTATCTTGTGGTAGGAAGTGGTATTCAAAAGCGGAGTTCAGCCCCCGTGGACATGGACCTTTTCCAGGTGCCTTTCCAGAAGCTCCGGATAGCCGTTCGTGGCGCTGGGGTGCAGGCGCTCATGGCAGGGGCGGCAGATCGCCACCAGCTCAAAGAGGAGCTCATCACCCACATGGGCATAGGTCTTGTGGTGGACTTCCCTGGCCGGGGCCTCCAGGCACCCTTCGCAAATGCCGCCGGCTCTCTTGAGAACGCGCTGGCGCACGGACTGCCAGTCCGCCGATGCCAGATAGCGACGATAGACCGCCCGCCACTCCGCCTTCCGCCTGGCGATGGCAGCTTCCCGGCACTGCCCGTAGGCATCAACGCCCTCGCGGAGGCGCCTCTGGTACAGCTCCTCATTCCACTGCGGGCACCTTTCGCGGTTGGGGACGCTGGAGTGTGGGAGTGAATGGCTGAGCTTCTGGCCGCAGTCAGCACACTGGATGCGATAGAAAGGCTTGCCGTCCGACTGCAGCGCCACACGAGGCTCCCGCCGCAGATGGTCGCAATGCCGCAGCCTGGCCGCCTCCGCACTGATCTCACGGCTGTCGATGTCCAGCGAGGGAAAGTGCCACTCGCGGCGCAAACGACGTTGCCGGGGCATCGCACCCAGGAGAGCGTTTGGGGTTGTTTCCATAAGGATCTGGCGGCAGGGTTGAAACCGGTTTTGGATGCACAGGATGAACGGCATTTTTGTCTTCCAAACGCCGCCTGGAGGCAGGCAACGAGGCGCTCGGTCGGGTGATTATCACCTTGGACATAGCATGGTATGAATCGGTATTTTATCAAGAGATTTCGGCCTGTTTCACGCTCTGGCCGAGGCCTGTGTGCAAAGCTTTGCAACTGGAAGAAAAATCAGCGCAGGCGCGGGCCTTCAACGGTTACGACCTGTCATTGCCGGAGGAGTGTCGTGCGGCAGCCCTTGACGCCAGAGACTGGAGGTCTATGGCGACAAGCCGGGCAGTAGCACGGGCAATCCTGCCCGTGTAGAGCGCGCCGCTTACGGGCAGGATTGCCCGTGCTACTTTCGCTTCGGCAGCCTTCATGCACCCAGGATTCCCGGAAAAACGAGGTGCGGCAGCGGCATTAGTCTCTGTGGCGATCAGGCGGATAGGACGGTACCGGCAGACTGGAGGGGATAAGTGAGGGGTTGCGTCAGGCAGACTCAAACGATAAACTCCCGTCATGTCACAGTCGATCCACCTTGATCTCGAACTGCCGGGCGATCTGGCGCGGTTCAAGCTGCCTGCCGGGGTCAGTGAACGGCTGACCGCCCTGCTGGACAAGCAGGATGCGGGACAGACTCTCACCGATCAGGAAAGGGCTGAAGCCGAAGGACTGGTGGATCTGGCAGATACGCTGACTTATCTGGGACTCAAGGCCAGGGCTGCAGCATGAGCATCCCCAGCTTCTTGCGCATGCAGGTGGTCGAACGCGCGGCAAACCGCTGCGAGTACTGCGGGCTTTCTCAGGAAGGTCAGGAGGCCGTGTTTCATGTGGACCACATCCAACCGGTGAGTTTGGAAGGACCGACTGAGCTTGAAAACCTGGCCCTGGCCTGTGTGTCTTGCTCGCTGCGCAAATCAGCGCGGGTGACTGCGGCGGATCCAGACACCGGCGGCATGGTTCCACTGTTTCATCCCCGGCGTGACCTATGGAATCTGCATTTTCGTTGGAATGCGGCTGAGCTGATCGGCATCACTCCCTCGGGGCGCGCCACGGTGTCAGCAATGGCCATGAACCGCCCCATCGCCGTGAGCATCCGGCATGAAGAATCGTTGCGTGGCCGCCACCCGCCTCCAGGGCATCTGTGAGCTGGAGTGACGGAACCTCGTTGAGGTTCCTGATCCGGCGGGGATCGTGGGTGGCGCGGTTCCCAGGAGAGCACTCGCTATCGCTTCCTCCTTCGCTCTTCGAGCTTCGGAAGACAGGAACGCACTCCTAGGCTGCATGACGAAAGCCCGTTGGGCTTTGGAACAAGAGCGCTTGGGCTGAGAATGAGCCTAAATTTTTTGAGCCGTCTTTTTCACCTTTTGATTCCGCTTCGCCTCAAAACCTACGTCTGCTGAAAGCTGATTGAGGTGTCTGTTGTCATTGGCACGACAGAACGGTTCAACGGAGACGATCGCCTCCTTCGCAATCCTGATGGCGAAATCTAAAGACGGCGCACCTCTGCTGCTGGTCACATCAGGATAGTCGAAATCTTTCCCGTGATATCTTTCGCTCAGTTCCTGAAAATCGGACTTATCCTTTGGAGACAATGAGAGCCGATTCATGCCAGATGTGATGGCTGCCTCATACAGCTGAATCAAATCATGGCCGTTCGCTCCTCCCTTTTTGCGGAACTGTTTTTCTGTGTCTCCAGCTGCTCTGAGATAAGCTTTCAATGCAAGTTCAATTGCCCGACATGCAGTCGCATATATTGCAGGTCGTAAATAGCTTTTATGATCTGGAATGAATTTTAATAGTTCTCCATTGCCTTCGCTGGCTGCTCGGCAGAGCCTGGCACAGTCATAAAAGCTACCGGCCGTTAACAACAAGCAAACCGGCGTTTGCTTGTCGAAAACTGGACCTGATGTGTGCATGGCTATCGAACGCGCCCCCTACTGGCACGCCTCACACGTCCCGCCATTCCTCATCGCCTCAATCGAGCAGGCCATGACTTCTTCGGCGGTGTATTGCTTGGCGGCGGCTGCGGTGGCGGCGACGGCAGCTTGGTGGCTGGCGACGATGCCGCGCTTCTCCTTCTCGACTTCGCTGGTGGCTTTTTCGATGTTGGAGGCGCTGCGGGTGCGCAGGTAGTAGGTGGTCTTGAGCCCCTTGCGCCAGGCGGCGCGGTACATGTGGGAGAGGGTCTGCATGGCGCTCTCGCCGCAGAAGAGGTTCACGCTCTGGGACTGATCGATCCACTTCTGACGACGCGCGGCGGCGTCGAGCAGCCAGGCCCAGTCGATGCCGAAGGCGGTGGCGTACTTGCGCTTCAGATCGACGGGGATTTCCTCGATGCTTTCGAGCTCGCCGTCGGTGTACTTGATCTTGGCCTGGATCTCGGGGTTCCAGAGGCCGCGCTTCTTGAGGTCCTTCACCAGGTAGGGGTTCAGCACCATGAAGTCGCCGGAGAGGTTGCTCTTGGTGTAGAAGTTGGTGAAGAGGGGCTCGATGCAGGGGCTGGAGCCCATGATGTTCGAGATGGTGGCGGTGGGGGCGATGGCGAGCACGTTGCTGTTGCGCATGCCGTTCTTGGCGATCTTGGCACGCAGGCCGGACCAGTCCATCTTGCCGCCACGGGGGACGTCGATGTCGAGGCCGCGCTCTTTGGCGAGGAGATCGACGGTGTCCTGCGGCAGGAGGCCGCGGTCCCACTTGCTGCCTTTGTAGGTGGAGTAGGTGCCTTTCTCGCCGGCGAGGTCGCTGCTGGCCTCATAGGCGTAGTAGGCCACGGCTTCCATGAACTCGTCGTTGAACTCCACGGCTTCCTTGGAGGCGAAGGGCAGGCCTTTGCGGTAGAGCGCGTAGCCGAGGCCCATGACGCCGAGACCGATGGGGCGATGGCGGCTGTTGGCGGTCTTGGCGGACTCGGTGGGGTAGTAGTTGATGTCGATGACGTTGTCGAGCATGCGCACGGCCACGCGGATGGTCTCGCGCAGCTTGGCGTGGTCGATGTTGCCGTTGTCGTCGAGGTGGTTGTCGATCAGCACGGAGCCCAGGTTGCACACGGCGGTTTCCTCAAAGCTCGTGTTGAGCGTGATCTCGGTGCAGAGATTGGAGCTGTGGATGACGCCCACGTGGTCCTGCGGGCTGCGCACGTTGCAGGGGTCCTTGAAGGTGATCCAGGGGTGGCCGGTTTCAAAGATGGACTTGAGCATCTTCTTCCAGAGGTCCAGCGCCTCCATGCTGCGGCCAAAGATCTTGCCCTTGGCGGCCATCTCCTCGTATTCGAGGTAGCGTTTTTCAAAGGCGCTGCCGTAGAGCTCGTGCAGGTCCGGCGTTTCGTTGGCGCGGAAGAGCGTCCACTTCTGGCGGTTCTCCATGCGCTTCATGAAGAGGTCAGGCACCCAGTTGGCGGTGTTCAGGTCGTGCGTGCGGCGGCGTTCGTCGCCGGTGTTCACACGGAGCTGGAGGAAGTCCTCGATGTCGTTGTGCCAGACTTCGAGGTAGGCGCAGCCGGAGCCGCGGCGCTTGCCGCCCTGGTTCACCGCGATGAGCTGGTCATTGTGCAGCTTGAGGAAGGGGATGACGCCCTGGCTTTCGCCGTTGGTGCCCTTGATGTAGCCGCCGGTGCCGCGCACCGCCGTCCAGGAGCCGCCAAGGCCGCCCGCCCACTTGGAGAGGTAGGCGTTGTCGGCGATGCCGCGCTGCATGATGGACTCGATGCTGTCGTCCACCTTGTAGAGGTAGCAGGAGGAGAGCTGGCTGTGCATCGTGCCGCTGTTGAAGAGCGTCGGGGTGCTGGAGCAGAAGCGGCGGCCTTTGTACAGGCGGTAGAGGGCGATGATCTTCTCCTCGGCGTTTTCCTTTTCCTGCACGCAGAGGCCCATGGCCACGCGCATCCAGAAGAGCTGCGGGGTTTCGAGGCGCTTGGAGGGCTTGACCTTCTTGTCCACGATCAGGTAGCGGTCATAGAGGGTCTGGATGCCGAGGAAGTCGAAGTCCATGTCCGCAGCGGGATCCAGAGCGTCGGCGATCTTGTCGAGGTCGTACTTGAGGAGCTGCGGGTGCAGACGCTCGATCTCGATGCCACGGGCCAGGTTCTTGCGGAAGCCGCGGCGGTGGAAGTTTGGCAGCTGCTCGATGCCGTGGTCCACGATGCTCCAGCCGAGCACTTCTTCATAGATGTAGGTGAGGAGCATGCGGCCGGCGAACTTCGCGAAGTCGGCGTCCTTCTCCATGAGCGTGCGAGAATTGAGGATGATGGTGGTCTTCAGAGCCTCGACGGTGATGTCGCTGAAGATGGAGCGGCGCAGCTCCATCTCGATCTCGCCACGGCTGAGGCAGAGGTCCAGGCCCAGGCTGGCGAAGTCGATGCGGCGCTTGAGGTCCTGGCCGTCCCAGAGGAAGGTCTCCGTGGGGGACGCACGCACGAGGATGAGGGTCTGCTGCTGGTCGGACTCCTGCTCGTCTGCGATGGCGGCGGCCTGCTCTTCTCCGCTGCGCATGGTGGAGCGCAGCGCGCGGTACTGGATGTAGGCGCGGGCCACTTTGAAGAAGCCCTGCTTCATGAGCTCCTCTTCCACGAGATTCTGCACGTCCTCGATGTGCATGAACTGCTTGCCGTCATTGATGATGGCGCGGCTCACGGCCTCGGCGATCTGCACGGCCGGCGTGGAGTCCATCTCCAGGGAGAGGAAGGCCTTGCGCACGGCGATCTCGATCTTGTTGTGGTTCCAGGGCACGAGCTGGCCGTTGCGGCGGATGACTTTGGTGGTGACCATGATGGGCTGGAGGGCGCCGGCGTCGTTGGCGTCGGAGTTGGCCAGGGTTTCGGTGCGTTTGCGGCGCTCGGCCAGGCTGCGGGCCACGTCGTGGGCGTTGTGGCGCACCAGCGCCTGCTCAATGACCTGATAGATCTCCTTGGTGCTCAGCATCGAGCCCTCGCTGCCATTGTCCGTCGTGCGCTGGGCCACCTCCTCCGCCACCGCGCGTGAAATGGCCTGCACCAGCTGGCGGTTGGAATCATTGAAGATCTCGCTCTGGCGCTGGCGTGCCAGCAGCAGGTCGGTGATCGCATTGCCCACCGTGTCGGCGATTTCACCGACGTCGAAATCACGCTCGCTGCTGCCGATCCTCACCTTGGTGGCCGTCTTCAGGGGAATGCCCGCCACGCCTGCGGTCAGCGCGCTCCATTCAAACTGGGGCTTGTCTTCCTTGGGCGTGTGGTGGGCGTAGCGCTTGAGCTCTTTGTCTTCTTTGAGCAGGTCGTGGGCATGGGTCATGGCGGGAGGTCCAGGCTAGTGGTTGTGGAGGAGGGTGGCGGGGGCGGAAAAGGAGAGGGGGGAAGGCAGGTGTCCCCGCCGCAAAAACTCAGCGGGAAACCGGCCATCAATTGGAAATATGGGATCTTGAAGAAATATTAAAGATCGTCGTCAGAGCAGACTTCGAGCGCAGAGGCCTTCTGGTAGTCGGTCACCTTGCCCTCAAAGAAATTTTGCTCCTTCTTGATGTCCATCAGCTCCGCCAGCCATGGCAGCGGGTTGGTGATGCCCGGGTTCAGCGCCGGGAGGCCGCAGCCGTCCAGACGACGGTCGGCGATGTAGTCGGTGTAGCGCTCGAATTCTTCGGCGCTCAGGCCCACGGCGTTCACCGGCAGGCAGTCACGGATGAATTCCTTCTCCAGCGCCACGCCTTCGCGCATGATGTTGGTCAGCTCCTCGCGGAACTCTGCGGTCCAGATGTCCGGGTTTTCCTCGATGAGGTCCATGAACAGATTGCGGAAGACTTCGATGTGGTTCGACTCATCGCGCAGCGTGTAGCGGAACATCTGGCCGATGCCGGGGAACTTGTTCTGGCGGTACAGGCTCAGGATCATGCCAAAGAGGCCGTAGAACTGCGTGCCCTCCATGCACTGGCCAAAGACGAAGATGTTCTTCGCCAGCAGCTGCTTGTTCTCCAGCTTGGTCAGGTCCAGGTCGCGGCGCAGGTTGTTGGAGTGCTTGGTGACGAACTCGTTCTTCTTCACGATCGTCGGGATCTGCTCAAACATGGCCTCGCACTCATGGGGGTTGATGCCCAGGGAGGAAATCATGTACAGCAGGGAATCCGCATGGATGTTCTCCTCATGAGCATGGCGGCCCAGGACGAGCTTCAGTTCGGGGGCGGTCACCAGTTCGCGCACCACATGCTGCACATTGTCACCTACGATGCCCTCGGCGGCGCTGAAATAGCCGATGCCCATCATGATGATCCAGCGCTCGTTCTGGGAAATGTCATTAGAGCGCCATTGTTCTACGTCCTTCTGCATCTGGATGTCTTCAGGCTCCCAATGGTTGGCCTTCATGATGCGGTATAGGTCGTACGCCCACTGGTACTTCAGCGGCAGGAGGTTGAAGGTCATGCTCTTGCGGCCATTGATCACCTTCTTGGCTGCGTAGGCGGCCTCGGCTTTATCTTGATCGAGTGGGAATTCCCGGTTGCCAATCTTGTAGGTCTTTTCCATGACGAATTCGTTGCAGAGTGAAGGGTGTTAATTTGATTTTTCGCGAAAATGACTGAGCATCCGACTAGCATCATAAATACCAGATCTGGCGGAGGCCGAGGCGGATCATGCACAAGATATTGTGTTCTGGCGAGATCTTTTTCCCAGCCATTGTGCCGAAATGCGTTTCACAGCGCAGATTCAAGCGTTCCACGGCGAAAAAATTTTTCCGGCGTCAAAATGCCTAGCGTGATGAGCAGAAATGAGAATTTTGTCACTCCTGCCGCTCGGCGCAGGAATCGTGCAGGGAAAGCTAAAAAACATCTGAAATCTCGCTGGGAAAGCCGACACAGGGGGGATTTTGTCACACAACCTGCTTAGCCCCCGCCCCATGCCCTGCCATCTCCTGTTCCGTTACATGGCCTGCTGCCTGCCGCTGGCCCTGCTGCTGAGCTCCTGCTCGGTGCTCAATGTTCCACAAAACAGCGTCAGCAACCCGCCGCCGGGCGTCACGGTGGACCTGATACCCAGCGGGCGTTACGCACGCAGGCAGTACCGGCCCATGCGGCCCACCTACATCACCATCCACGCCACGGAAAACTACGCCCGTGGCTGTGGTGCCAGGGCTCACGCCCAGATGCTCAAAACCGGGGCCATCAAAGGTCGGCATAATGCGATAGGCTACATCGGCTGGCATTTCACTGTGGATGATCATTCCATCTACCAAAGCATGCCGGTGAACGAGCGCGGCGAGCACGCCGACTACGACGGCCCCGGAAACCGCACCTCCATCGGCATCGAGATGTGCGAAAACCGCGGCAATGACCGCAGCCGTACGCTGGACAAGACCGCACGCCTCGTGGCCTGGCTCATGAGGGAGTACAACATTCCGCTCAATCACGTGGTGCCGCACCAGCACTGGCTCATGATCCGGCACGATGACCACCGCAATCTCGGCCACAAGAACTGCCCGCACTTCCTCATGGACCGTGGGCGCCCGGGTGCGAAGTGGCAGGCCTTTCTGAACAGGATCGCCGCCTATCGCCGCGCATTGTGAGCTTAAATTGTCTTGCCACGGCAAACACCCCACGCTGAGTCTGCCGCATGCCTCAAAACCTCGATGCCCTGCGCCTGGCGCTCCAGCACTCCCCAGACAATGCCCCGCTGCTCATGCTCTTTGCGGAGGCCTGCCTGGACGAGGGGCTGCTGGAGGAGGCGGAGCAGAGCTTTCAGCGCGTGCTGAAGGAGGACCCCGCGCACGCCGAGGCCCGGCTGGGCCTGGCCCGTGTGGCGTTGCTCAATGGCAAGACCTCGCAGGCGGCGGTGCGTGCGGAGCAGATCATCTCAGACACACCCTCCTGCGCCGCCGCCTACCTGCTGCTGGCGCGCATTCACATCACCGAGGGGGACCTGCCCAAGGCCAAAGCCATGTATGACAAAGGCGTGGCCCTGAACAGCTCCCTCGCAGACCCCGGCATCGAGAAGGATCTGCACAGCGTCAAGCCCTCCAGTGATGACACGGCGGGCCGCAAGCGTGGCGCCATGACCTCCAGCGGCACCTTCATCGAATCCGTCAAAGAGGATCAGGATGACGATGACGGCCACCCGCGCGGCGGTGCCGCCTTTGACCTCGGGCTGGCGGATTTCGGCAAACCGCAGCTCGATTTCTCCGGCGTGGGCGGCATGGAGGCGCTGAAAGAAGAGATCCGCATGAAGATCATCTACCCGCTGCAGCACGCGGAGCTCTTCAAGGCCTACGACAAAAAAGTGGGCGGCGGCGTCCTCCTTTACGGCCCGCCCGGCGTGGGCAAGACGCTCATCAGCAAGGCCACCGCCGGCGAGATCAAGGCCAACTTCATCGCCTTGGGCCTGCACCAGATCCTCGACATGTGGATTGGCGGCTCGGAGAAAAACATGCACGAGGTCTTTGAGCTGGCCCGCCAGAATGCGCCCACCATCCTCTTCTTTGACGAGGTGGATGCTCTGGCCGCCGACCGCCGCGATCTGCGCCAGAGCGCCGGCCGCAATCTCATCAACGCCTTCCTCTCGGAGATGGATGGCGCAGAGTCCAGCAACGACGGCGTGCTCATCATCGGTGCCACGAATGCCCCCTGGCACATCGACCCCGCCTTCCGCCGCCCGGGCCGCTTTGACCGCACGCTGTTTGTCCCCCCGCCTGACGAGGCCGGACGCGCGGCCATCATCGAGGTCATGGCGCAGAAAAAACCCATCGGCGAGCTCGATCCCCGTGCACTGGCCAAAAAGACCGAGGGCTTCTCCGGTGCCGACCTGAAGGCGGTCTTTGACATCGCCACCGAGGACGTGATGAACGAAGTCATGCGCACCGGCAAGGTCATCCCGCTGACGACCAAGGACCTCATCAAAGCCGCAGGCCGCCACAAGGCCACCACCAAGGCGTGGTTTGAGAGCGCCAAAAACTACGCCATGTACTCCAATCAGAGCGGCTTCTACGATGATGTGCTCAAGCACCTCGGCCTCATGAAGCGCTGAACCACCCGGCGCTCCGCATGTCTGACGACTTTCATCCCTCCCCAGATGCCGCCTTTGCCCGCGGCCGCCTGCTGCAGACCCAGCACCGCATTCAGGATGCCATCTCCTGCTATCAGCAGGCGCTCGCGCTGGATGCACACCACACGACCAGCTTCATCATGCTGGCGCTGTGCTGGATGCAGGAGGAGGACACCGCGCCGAAGTCCATCGACGCCGCGCGGCGCGCCGTGGCGCTTGAGCCGGAAAATGCCTTCGCCCGCAGCGTGCTGGCGCTTGCTTTGAACGCGAACGCCAGGGACGGCCAGACGGCGGCCATCAAAGACGCGCTGCAGCAGGCCGAGGAGGCGGTGAATCTCGATCCCGACAGCGACTTCAGCCACGCCGTGCTCTCACGCCTGCACCTGCGCCTGCGTGATTACCCGAAGGCCGAGGCCGCCGCCCGCGCCGCGCTGGCGCTGGACACGGAGAACACCATGGCCGCCGAGGTGCTCTCCGCCGCGCTGCTGCTGCAGAAGAAGGACGGCGACAACCAGGAGCTCATCAAATACCAGCTGCAGCGCAACGCCGAAGACGACAGCGCGCATGCCAGTGCCGGATGGATGGCCGTGATGCAGGGGGACCATAAAAAAGCCAACGAGCACTTTCTTGAAGCCCTGCGGCTGAACCCCATGAATGAAAACGCGCGCCTGGGGCTCATCGAGTCCTTCCGTGCGCGGTCATGGATTTACCGCGCCAACCTGCGCTTCTGCCATTGGATGAACCAGTTCACGGAAGGCCGGCAGAGTGCCATCATGCTGGGCGGCTTCATTGCCTACCGGATGCTCAGCGGTTATTTGGAAACCGTCGCGCCTTTTTGGGCCGATGTGGTCATCGGCACATGGCTCGTCTTTGCGCTCTGGTCACATCTGGCACGGGGGCTGAGCAGCTTTTTTGTCACCATGGACCGCTTTGCCCGTCAGGCGCTCAAGCCGCGTGAATACTGGGAGGGTGTCGTGGTGGGCGGTCTGATCTTCCTCTCCCTGTCGGTGCTTCTTCTCGGCTACGCCTGCCATGTGCCGGAGTCTGGGGTGGTGGCGCTTGCCTGTCTTTTCGCTTCGGTGGCCAATGCCGCTGCGTTTACCAATCACCATCACGTGGGCCGCCTTGTCTATGGCGTGGCAGCTGCAGTGTCCGGGGTCGGGGCTCTTTATTTCGGCACTGCTGTGCTGGCAGACGCCGGTCTGCCCTTTGCGGGCTGGGCGGGCACTGCTTCGCTGCTCATTGGTGTGGTGACCACCTGGTTGCGGTCGTTTCGCGTGCTCTATGTTTGAAGCCCGGCCATGCTTTGGTGAACCAGCCCCGGCCAGGGGTTTGCAGACCGGGGCTGGTTCTGGGGGCCTCCTGGCTTAGTAGCGGCGGTAGTAGCCGTTGCGCTGGTCCTTCGAGTTGCCGATGGCGTTGCCTGCCACCGCACCGAGGCCTGCGCCAATCGCTGCGCCTTCAAGGCCGCGACCGCTCTGGTTGCCGATGATGCCGCCCGCAGCCGCGCCGCCGAGGGCGCCGATCACTGAGCCTTGCTGCGCGTTGGGTCCGGTGGCGCAGGAGGAAAGCGCCGAGACGGCCAGCATCGAAATGAGGGGGAGGACTTTGAGTTTCATGGTGTGTTAGGATGGCGTTGTTTTCGCCGCCCATACACTTTGCAAAACACGTGCCACCCCGCTTTCACTGGGGAGAGCCGCGCAAACCGCCTCAAAATCCGGGCAATTTGCAATCTCGCATCGGGCATGTTGCACGATCCGCATTCGGCACGCGGTTCATCCATGGCAGGCCTCCGGCGGCAGCCTTACTTTCTCATCAGATACGCAAAGAAGTCCTTCAGATCCGCGTCGCTCATGCCGGGAAATGGGGCTTGTGAGGCGTTCCCGCTCTGGTATCTTTAAGCCGTGAGCGCCCGTGATCTATTGCTTCAAGTCAAGGCTCTGCCCCCGGCCGAGCAGCGACGCTTTTTGGACGCTATGATGGATTTGGATGCCGCGACCCACCTGCCTGCCGCTGAAATGCAGGTTCCTGATTTTGAGGCATACTGGGGGCGGCTGCACTCTCTAGGCATGCCACGCTGGACGGCCGAGCAGACCGCAGGCCTGGACCGCTGGCTGGCCGGGGAAGATGCTGCTGCATGACTCCTTACGCGGACACCAACTATTTTACCCGCCTCTACCTGGAGCTTGAAGGCGCTGAGAAAGCCAGAGGCTGGGCAAAGGATGCCGCGTTGCAGGGGGCCGCACCCTTGCCGGTGACCTGGCTTACGGAGCTGGAGTTGATCAACGCCTTTCAGCGCTGTGTTTTTGTCGCTCGAACGGAGGGGCGACTTCGGGTGACTTCTGAATTTGCCGGTGCCGCGCAGCAGGAATTTCGTGATGCATTGAGCGCCGGGCAGTTTTTGCGCCCAGCTCTGGTGCCCTGTTCTCGGCTGAAAGAAAAATTTGAAGAACTGTCACTGCGTCACACCGCAGCCCATGGATATCGCACCTATGATCTCCTGCACGTGTCTTTCGCGCTGCTGCTGGGATGTGATACGTTTTGGAGCTTTGACGTCAAGGCACTCGAACTCGCCGCTTTGGAAGGCCTGCGAGTTCCTGATCTTCAGTGATGGATTAAACCTGCCGCTCAGATCACTTCTTCATCAGATACGCAAAGAAGTCCTTCAGATCCGCGTCGCTCATGCCGGTGGTGAGGCCTTCGGGCATGAGGGAGATGGGGGAGGCTTCGAGCTTCTCGATATCGGCCTGCTTGAAGGCGGTTTTGTTGCCGGCCATGTCCTTGAGGACGATGCCGCTGGCGTCCTGTGCGTCCATGAGGCCGGTGAGGATCTGGCCGCCCTTCGTTTTCACGATGTAGGCGCCGAAACCTTCGCGGATTTCCATGCTGGGCATGAAGAGGTTGTCCAGCCAGAAGTCGGCGTTGGTGCGGTCATAGCCGGTGAGGTCGGGGCCGATCTTGCCGCCTTCGCCAAACAGGGTGTGGCACACGGCGCAGCGGGCCATGAACTGGATCTTGCCTTTCTCGGGATCTCCCAGGCCGGTCTTCACCACCGCCTTGATGCGCTCGGACTCCTTCTTTTTCTCCGGCGTGGGGCCGGTGGCCAGCAGGCCCTTCCAGTGCTTGTCGATGGCGGCGTCGATCTCGGCATCTTTGTGCAGGCTGAGCTGGCGCACGATGTCCACCGTGAACTGCTTGGCGGGGATCTTCCATTCGTTCACAAAGCTCACCAGAATTTGAGCCCACTCCTTGCGGCCGGCCATCACACGCAAGGCGTCCTCACGCAGCGCCTTGTCGCCTGCGATCTGGCCTTCCCAGCCCAGCAGCAGCGCCTCGGGGATGCGCTTGTCGTCAAACTTGGCTGCTGCCTGCAGGATGCCGCGCTTGAGGCCCGGCGGGTTCGTGGCTTTCAGGATGTTCACCATCGGCATCACCGCCTCCTGCTTGCCGAGCTCCGCCAGAGTCTTGGCGATGGCGATGCGTGCCGTGTTGCTGGCCTTCTTGTCTTCCAGCAGCTTCAGCGCGCTTTTCAGCGCATCTGCGCTGCCGCTGCGCAGTGCGAGCGTGAGATCGCCGCCGCTCTGCTTCGCCATGTAGTCGTTGAGCGCCTTCGTGAGCGACTCCGGCAGCTTCGGCATCTCCGCGCCTTCAAAGGCGGAGGCAATGCCGGCGATGAACTTGCCGCGCAGGGCGTCATCATTCGTCAGCGCGAGCAGATCCGCGCAGGATTGCAGGTTCTCCTCGCCACCCGCCAGCGCATAGCGTTTGGAGAGCTTCTCGGCGAGGTTGTCGCGGAAGAGGGAGGTCTTGAGAAAGGCGCTGTCGGATTTGAGGAAGGCGAACACCTCTGCGCGCTCTTTTTCCGCCTTCGACTCCAGTGCCCACCACGCGAGCAGGGGCAGGTGGCCGCTGACATCTTCCGCATCGCCAGCCCAGAGGAGGGGCAGGGCACTCTTCGCGGGGAGCTTCTTGGCGGTGGCGAGGATCTGAGCGCGCACTTCAGGGTGCTTCTCGGTCTTGGCTTCCTTCAGCAAGCCGTCCACATCGCGGTTTTCTTCTCCCACCATCTTCACGCACCAGCGGCGGATGTAGGGATCGCTGCTGGTGAAGGGCAGCTCGTCGGCCAGACCCAGAGCATCAAGAGCCCACAGGGTTTCGAGAGTCTGCGGCATGGCCTTGAGCTTGGGACCCAGATCGGTGAGGTGACGCCAGGCGATTTCGTGAATGGCCTGCTTGCGGAACCACTCGTTCGGATGGCTCAAATAACCGAGCAGTTCATCCCCGCTGGCTTTGCTCAGATCAAACGGCTTCAGCTTCGGCGCACCTGCCGCAGGCCGCACACGGTAGATGCGGCCGCTGGTCTTGTGCCAGTCGTCGATGGGGCTCACATGGCTGAGGCGCGTGTCGTACCAGTCGGCCATGTAGAAGCCGCCGTCCGGGCCCACACCGGCCCACACGGGGCGGAACCAGCGGTCCGGAGTGCTGAGCAGGTTTTCCTCGTCCTTGGTGCGGAAGGTGGAGCCTTCCGGGATGCGCTCGCTCACATACACGAGGTTTTGTAGCGCGTTCGGGGCGATGATTTTGCCTTCGTAGGCGCTGCCCAGCAGGCCGCCTTCATACACCGTGAAGGCCTGCGGGAAGCGTTTGTTGTCGCCTTGATGGTTCATGTGCTCAAACCAGCCGAAGGCATACGGATTGGTCAGCGGGCCGTGCTTGCCCCAGCCTTTGATGCCGTAGCTGCCCTGCTCGTAGTGCATGCCGCGCGTGGCACCATTCGTGCCGGAGAAGAGGCGGCCCTTGCTGTCGATGTCCAGGCTGAAGGTGTTGCCGCCGCCCTCGGCGTAAATTTCAAAGGTCTTCTTGATCGGGTGGTAGCGCCAGATGCACTGCCCCTCCCACTTCACGTTCTTGGTGTTGGCGCTGCTGACGTTCCCGGTGGTGGTGCTGCCGTTGGCCCCGTAGAGCCAGCCGTCCATGCCCCATTGCAGATTCGTGGCCACGCTGTGCGTGTCCTCCAGGCCAAAGCCGCTCAGCTCCACCTCGGGTGTGTCAGTGTCCGGCTTCGCGTCAAAGTCGGCATCCGCGTAGCTGAGCAGGTACGGCGGATTCAGCACCCAGATGCGGCCCATGCCATGCAGCGCGGCGCTGGCGATGTTCAGGCCGGTGATGACGTCCTCGTGCTTGTCAAAAAAGCCGTCTCCATCCGTGTCTTCAAAGACGGTGATCTTGTCCGCGCCCTTTTCACCCCGTGGCGGCGGCAGCGGCACCTTGTCAAACTTGGCGCGCAGGTGCTGGTCATAGCTGATGATCTTCAGCCCGGCGGGAAACTGATACTGGCGGTACTGCACCACCCACATGCGGCCTTTGGAGTCCCAGCTCGCATACAGCGGCTGCTCCACCACCGGCTCGGCGGCCATGAGGTCGATCACCACATCGCTGCGTGTCTTGAATTTCTTGAGCGCCTCTTGCGGCGGTGTCGGTGGCGTGTCGTCGCGCATCACCCCGCGTCCGGCGCGGGTTTCCATGATCTTCTTCACCGCCTCGTTGCCTGCCACAGCGTCGGGCTTGACGTTAGGATCAGCGGCGAGCGCGGAACTGCCGAGCAGGAGAAGGAAAAGACGCGTGTTCATGGGCGGAATGGATTAACAAACGGAGCGGCGGTGCTTTCTTGCCACCTTATCACCGGTTCCGATATTTTCGTGTGGCAGAAAAAAGGCCCGGTCGGGCACCTCAGCCCTTATTTGCGAAATCCACCTATCATCCCCCTGCCCATGGTGGACTCCCATTCCGGCAGTTTGGACTGGAGAGCCTAAATAGGTCCCAAGGTTTAAGAAGGTTGCTCCCTTTGGCAGGTGTGCCACAGTACCTTACTGATGCGACTTACCAGCAGCTCTGCCGCTCCTCTTGTGAATCGTTCTGCGCCGCCTTCCCCGCAGGAACTCTCCGCCATGATGCCCTTTGGGCGTTATTCGGTGCAGGCGCAGGTGGGCATCGGCGGCATGGGCACGGTCTACCGCGGCACTCAGCTCAGCCTTGGACGGCCTGTGGCCATCAAGGTGCTGCGCGTGACAGATGGTTATGACTTTGCTTTTGAGGACCGTTTTCGCCGCGAGGCACGGGCCATGGCCACGCTCAACCACCCGAACATCGTCGCCATTTATGACTATGGTCACATCGGCACCGACTTTCTGTTCTTCGTCATGGAGTTCGTGGACGGCACCGATCTCGGCGAGATCATGCGCACCGGACGCATGACGCCCGAGCTGGCCTTGCAGCTTCTGCCGCAGATCTCCGCAGGCCTCGAATACGCACACTCCAAGGGCATCGTCCACCGGGACGTCAAGCCCGCCAACATCATGCTCACACGCCAGGGTGAGGTGAAGATCACCGACTTTGGCCTCGCCAAGGACGTCATGCGCGCGCCTTCGATGGTCACCGAAACGCACATGGTCATGGGCACGCCGGAGTATGCCGCGCCGGAGCAGTTCAACGCCCACCGCGAGGTCGACCACCGTGCCGACATCTATGCCTTCGGCGTGCTGATGTACCAGATGCTCACCGGGGCCCTGCCACGCGGCTCCTGGCAGCCGCCTTCGACGCTGGTGCATGGTCTGGACCCCCGCCTGGATGCCGTCATCGTCCGGGCGCTGATGACAGACCGTGAGCATCGCTACCAGTCCATGGGAGACATGCGGCGCATGATCGAGCAGGCTCTGGTTCCGGTGCTCCCTCCCTCCAGCCGGCCGCTGCCAGCCGCCAAACCCTCCGCCGGACGCATCCTCCTGCTGGAGGACGACCTCATGGTGCGCGATCTCATGCGCCGCGCCCTGGAAAAGGCAGGCTATGAAGTCGTCGAAACCGGAGACGGAAAGGACACCCTGCGCCTCTACCAGGAGGCCATGCACCACGGGCAGCCCTACGATCTGGCCATCCTCGACCTCACCATCCCCGACGGCATGTGCGGCCGGGAGACGATGCTCTACCTCCGCCGCATGGACCCGCAGATCCTCGCCATCGTCTCCTCCGGCTACCGGGACGACCCCGTGATGAGGGACTGCGGCGCCTACGGCTTTGCCGCCGCCCTGCCCAAGCCCTACCATGTGGAAGGCCTGCTGCAGATCGTCAATGGCGTGCTGGCCGTGGGACGGAGGCGCGTGGCGTGATCTCAGCCCGTAAGATGGGTGTGGCGACAGCGCGTGTGCCCTTCGAAGCACGCAGTGCGAAGAATGGGCCCGTCCATCAGCGTGCGGCAAGCCCCATGGCGTACGGACGTCCTGGGGGTCGGGCGGTTTGGCGAAGCGGCCTTCCTATGATTGAGAAGGCATCATCCGCCAAACACACCCAACCTACGCCCAGAGCGCCGCGCCAGAACGTAGGATGGGTGTGGCGACAGCCCGCCCGTCCATCAGCGTGCGGCAAACGCCATGGCGTACGAACGTCCTCGCAGTCGGGCGGTTTGGCGCAGGGGCATTCAGGTGATTGAGTGCACGCAGCGCGCCAAACACTCCCAACCTACAAAATCCGTTTCACACCACGCGCACCGCCGCTTGGTTTTCCATGGCCTGCCACACGCCGTGCACCACGCGCATGTAGTTCATGCCTTCGACGAAGTCTGGGCGGGGGCGCGGGGCTTTGGCGTCGCGCACGGCGGCAATGAAATCCCGCTCCACCGTCCAGGTGCGTTGCAGTTCCGTGGGCACCGTCACAGACTCCATTTTGCCGCCGCGCTTGCCGAGCTGCAGGTCATCCGTGGCAAAGTCATAGCTCAGCGTGCCTTCGGAGCCAAAGATCCACAGCTTGTCCGTCGGCGCATGGGCCGCCACGCCGCTGAAGAGCATCGTGGCCTCGATGCCGCTGCGGAATTTCGCCATCACATGCACAAAGTCCGGGATGTCCACCTCCACGCCCGCACGCTCCGGGATCACCACATTGCCGCGTGCCTCCACCTCCACGATGTGGCCGAGCCACTGCTGCAGCACCTCGGTGTAGATGCCCAGCGTGAGGATTTGAATGCCGCTCAAGTCGGACTGCTGCCGCCAGTGCGCGGGCATCGCCGCATCCAGCCAGGCATCATTGAAGCTGTGCAGCAGCACCTGGTGCGGCGTGCCGATGGCTCCTTCCGCCAGCAGCTTCTTCACCAGCTCCCCCCCATGCATGCCCTGGGGGGCCGGGCAGATGGCCGTCACGAGCTCCGGGTAGCGCATGGACGCCTCCCACATCTGGTTCGCCTCCGGCAGGGAGGCCGCCATGCGCGCCTGGGTAAAGACGTGCTTCCCATGCTGCAGCGCGTAGCACGTCATCTCCGCATGCATGTAGGGGTGCGTGCCGATCCAGACCACATCCACCTCGTCGCTCGACGCCACCTCCTCCCACCGTTCCACGGGTTTGGCCTCCGGCGCGAATTCCTGGCAGAAAGCCTCAGCGCTCGCCAGGCTGCGGTTCGTCACCCGCGTGATCTGCACGCCGGGGATGGCCCGCAGGCCGGGCATGTGACGGGATTTGACGATGCCACCGGCGCCAATGATGCCGATGCGGATGGGTTGCTCTGTTGCGCTCATGGTCGTATGAATGAAGAGCACGTTGGACCCAACATCCAAGCCACGCATGCAAATCCTGCACATCTTCATCTCCCCCGAGCACATCTATGTGGGCCATCACGGCCTTCCCCCCGGCACCACGCCGATGACCGAGGTGCCCGAGGTGGAATGCGTGACCGGCAAGGGCCTGCGCGGCGACCGCTATTTCGGCTGGAAGGAGGACTTCAAAGGGCAGGTCACCTTCTTTGAGCACGAGCAGTACGAGCGCCTCTGCGAGCAGTTCAGCGTCATGGGCGTGCCCCCCTCCGCCTTCCGCCGCAACATCATCACCAAGGGCATCGACCTCAACACGCTCATCGGCACCGAGTTTGAAGTGCAGGGTGTCCGCTTCCTCGGCACCCAGGAGGCCGCGCCCTGCCACTGGATGAACCAGGCCTTTGCCGAAGGCGCTGAAGCCGCGCTCAAAGGCCACGGCGGCCTGCGAGCCAAGATTTTGAGTGACGGAATCCTCCGCAAATCATGAACACGCCCTTCGCCGCCGTATTGCTCGCCGGTGGTCGCTCCACCCGGATGAAACAGGACAAAGCCCTGCTCCACTGGCATGGGCAGGATCTCTGGCAGGCACAATTGCACAAGCTGCAGTCCATCGGCGCCGCCCGTGTGCTGCTTTCCTGCCGCAGCGATCAGCCCCTCTACGTGAGCCCCAGCGAGGGCGTCGAGATGGTGCACGACCCCGCAGGCGTGGATGAGGGCCCGCTCGGCGCCATCTCCCGCTGTCTGGAGCGCGTGCAGATGCCCCTGCTCGTCCTGGCCGTGGACATGCCCTGGATGACCGCCGCCTTTCTGCGCGAGCACCTCGTGCCGCACACGGAGCCAGTGGTGGGCCGCTTCTTTCGTGGCCCTCACGGAGATGAAACCCTCGCCGGTCTCTACGTCCCCGCCATGCTGCCGCTGATGCAGAAGGCTTTGGGCGAAAAACACCTCTCCCTCCAGCCCATCATCGAGGCCGCCGTGCACTCAGGTCTGGCCATCACGCACGCCCTCGGAGACGAGCAGATGCCCTTCTTCCGCAATGCGAACACGCCGGCGGATTTGAAGTAGCTCGGGCAATCCTGCCCGAGATGATGCGCCTTCTTTGCTGGCAGATTGCCAGCACCACTCATACCACGCACAGCTGAAAACGGGTCTCAGGGGTGAAAGCCAGCATTCCATGCGGCCAGCCAGCGCTCCGGAGGAGTGGGATCGTCCCGATCCCACACGTTCCCGCATCGCCCAGCGCCCTCGCAGATCCACGAACACGCTGCAGGTGGGGGGATCAAGATGATCCCCCTCCGTCGCTGCGGCGAAGCCTCAGGCGGAGTGGGATAGTCCCGATCCCACACGCTCCCGCAGCGCCCTGCGCCCTCGCAGATCCACGAACACGCTGCAGGTGGGGGGGATCAAGATGATCCCCCTCCGTCGCTGCGGCGAAGCCTCAGGCGGAGTGGGATCGTCCCGATCCCACACGTTCCCACATCGCCCTGCGCCCTCGCAGATCCACGAACACGCTGCAGGTAGGGGGATCAAGATGATCCCCCTCCGTCGCTGCGGCGAAGCCTCCGGCGGAGCGGGATCGTCCCGATCCCACACGTTCCCGCATCGCCCTGCGCTCTCGCACATCCACGAACACGCTGCAGGTGGGGGATCAAGATGATCCCCCTCCGTCGCTGCGGCGAAGCCTCAGGCGGAGTGGGATAGTCCCGATCCCACACGTTCCCGCATCGCCCAGCGCCCTCGCAGAACCGCGAACACGCTGCAGGTGGGGGGATCAAGATGATCCCCCTCCGTCGCTGCGGCGAAGCCTCAGGCGGAGTGGGATCGTCCCGATCCCACACGTTCCCGCTTCGCCCTGCGCCCTCGCAGAACCACGAACACGCTGCAGGTGGGGGATCAAGATGATCCCCCTCCGTCAGCTCGTGCCTCCACCTTCAGACCCGTTTTCATCGCATCGTGGTATGAGGCCCTTGGCTTCTTGAGCCGCCCGGATGTCCTGGCTCACCTCAGCTCATGCCCCAAAATCGCCAGCGTGGCGATCCCCGCCGTCTCCGCCCGCAGCACCAGCGGCCCGAGCGTCACCGGCACAAACCCCGCCGCAAAAGCCTGCGCCTCTTCCTCGTTCGTAAAATCTCCCTCAGGTCCGATCAGCACCGCCACGCTCTGCGGCTTTGATTCCGGCAGCGCCTGTTTGAGCGTGCGCGTTTGTTCGCTGAGCGCAGGAATGAGTTTGAAGTCCGCCTGAAACTTCACCCCGGCAGCAAAGGAAACGGGAGCCTTCAATTCAGGCACAAAGGGCGTGTGGCACTGCTTCGCGCTCTCGATCATGTGCCGCCGCCACTTGGCCAGCTTCTTTTCCACCTGCGCTGCATCCAGATGGATCACCGTGCGCTCCGTGATGACGGGCTGCACACTCGCCGCTCCCAGCTCCACCGCCTTCTCCAGCAGCCACTCAAAAGGCTCTGCCTTGATCAGCGCGGGCAGCAGATGAATCGAGGTCTGAAACGGCGGCACGCTGGACTCCGAGACGATGCGCGCCTGCACCTCCGCCTTGGAGACATGCGTGATCTCACACACCGCCACACGGCCCGCGCCATCAAAGACCTCAATGGCGTCCCCCGGCTGCTTGCGCATCACCCGGCCGCAATGCTGCGCCTCATCGCCGGTCAGGGTGAGGTGGGGCGCGGCCCATTCGGAGGCTGGAAGATGGAAGCGCGGCAGCGACATGTCAGCGCTTCATCAGGGCCTCGATCTCATCCGCCTCGATGGGGATGTGCGCCATGAGGTCGATGTTTTCCTTCTCGCCGATGAAGATGTTGTTTTCCAGTCGCACGCCCAGCTTCTCCTCGCGGATGTAGATGCCGGGCTCCACGGTGAAGACCATGCCTGCCTGCACCGGCTTCCACATGTGGCCCACATCATGCACGTCGATGCCCAGCGGGTGGGACGTGCCATGGGGAAAGTATTTCTTGTACGCCGGCCTTTCGGGGTCCTGCTTGGCCACGTCTTCGGGCGTGATCAGGCCCAGCCCCAGCAGCTCCTGCTCCATCATCCTGCCCACCTGCTCCTGGTACTCGCGGATGATGACACCCGGGCGCAGGATCCTGCAGCACTCTTTAAAGACGCGCAGCACCGCGTCATAGACCTGGCGCTGGCGCGGGGTGAACTTGCCGTTCACCGGGATCGTGCGCGTCAGGTCGGCGTTGTAGTTGCCGTAGTTCGCCGCCACATCCAGCAGCAGCATGTCGCCGTCCTGGCACTGGCAGTGGTTGGTGATGTAGTGCAGCACGCAGGCGTTGGCCCCGGTGGCGATGATCGGCGTGTACGCAAAGCCGCGCGCACGCTGGCGGATGAACTCATGGCAAAGCTCCGCCTCGATCTCAAACTCATGCACCCCCGGCTTCACAAACTTCAGCAGACGATTGAAGCCGTCTCCCGTGATGCGGATGGCCTCGTTCAGCGCCGTGATTTCATGCGGGCTCTTGATCACGCGCAGCTCGTGCATCAGCTGCGCCAGGCGGTGGTAGCGGTGCAGCGGGTACTCATGCTGGCAGCGCCGCGTGAAGCGCATCTCCCGTGTCTCCGTGGGGATGGTGGCGCGGGTGTGCTCGTTCGAGTTGAGAAACACATGGTCCGCCTGGCACATCACGCTGCGGAACTGCAGTTCAAAATCCTCCAGCCAGTGCACGCGCGCGATGCCGCTGCGCTCCTTCGCCTGCTCCTTGGTCAGCTTCTCGCCCTCCCATACGGCGATGTGCTCGTTCGTCTCCCGCACAAACAGCATCTCCCGCTGCTTCGGGTCCGCAGCGTCAGGGAACAGCACCAGAATCGTCTCCTCCTGGTCGATGCCGCTCAGGTAAAACTGGTCGCTGTTCTGGATGAAGCTCAGCGAGCCGTCCGCATTCGTCGGCAGCACGTCATTGGCATGCACAATCACGAGCGACCTTGGCGGCAGCTTCGCATACAGATGCTCACGGTTCGAGGCAAACAGTTCGGCTGGCAGGGGTTGGTAGCGCATAGGAGTTAGGGCAGGCGTCCCGCCTGCCGCTGGAGCCGAAGTTGCACGCAGCCCCGCTTCATGCACCACATTATTTCGCAGGCACCGCCTTCGGCGGATGCCGGTCGGCCTGGATCCACTGCCTGGCTTCCGTCCAGAAGGCTTCCACCGGCAGGGCAAAGGTGGTCACGCGGTCCACGCGGGCGATGTTGATGCCCACCACCTTGCCCTCCAGCGTGGCCACGGGGCCGCCCATGTCGGTGGGGAGCAGCGGGATGTCGTGCTGGAGCACTTCGGGAAAGTTGTCGCTGCGCAGGGACACACCGCCATTGGCAAAGTCCTCGCCCTCCCAGTTGTGCAGCACCTTGGTGCGGCTCGCGAGGCGGATGCGGCAGCTTTCTTCCTTCCCTTGGCGCAGGTAGCGGATGTCGATGACCTCCCCCGGCTGGCGTCCTTTGATGATGTCATACACACGGCGGGACGCTGCCACCTTTTCCCCCGCGATGGTGATGAGCAAGTCCTCCTCCTGCAAACCGGCGGCTTCGGCCGGGCTCTCGCTGGCGATCCCGACAATGCGCACGCCTTTGCCGTCCTTGGTGGGTTTTTCGTCCATGCGGATGCCCATGGCGGCCCCCTCGCCCGGAATCTTGCGTGGCTTGGCGCTCACGATGCCGATGCGTGGTGCCCCACCTCCCTCGGCCACACTGCACAGCCACTGGCCCAGGGTCAGGGCATGCGCCTCGCCAAAGGAAACCGTACGCAGGCCGGTGATGCCGACGGCCTGCGCCAGCACCAGGTCCAGCCTCGTGTCGCGGTGCACCTCGCGCAGGTCGGCAGAGCGCCCGTCGCTGAATTTGATGCGCGTTTTCTGCAGTTCGGGCACCTCGCTGGCCTTGATCAAAACGTAGCCGTCCTCACCCACGATGGTGGCGGTGCAGAGGGTGCGCCCCAGCGGGCTCTCGATGCTCGCGCAGCAGGCGGTGGTGAGCTGCCTGAGCTTTTCGACGGCGGCCAGGGTGTTCTTTCCGTTGGTGCGGTCCTCCTGCGCCAGGGGCGCACGCGGCGGGTCGGCATGCACCAGCACGGCGCAGAAAAGCAGGAGCAGGGTGGAATGAGGCAGCACCAATGACCCAACACCCCGTGCGCCAGCTGCGGCGGGCTTTCGGTCGCGAGTGACTGGCTTCCCTTTGGTCATCGCATCACTGCCCTTCATCCTGTGGTTTTTGCGCCAGCTGCACGGAAAGGTCGCGCTCCTTGCCGTGCGTGCGCAGTTTGATCTTGAGCGTGTCGCCCGCGGCGCGGGCCCGCACGGTGGCGCTGAACTGCTGCTGGTCGGTCATGGCGTCCCCGTTGACGCTCAGGATGATGTCCCCGGCCCGGATCCCGGCCTTCAGTGCCGGCGAGCCCTCGATCACGTCGGCCACCTCCAGGTCCAGGCTGTCGTTCATCACGGTCGCCACCCCCAGGTAGCCCCCCGCACCCATGCCCCAGGTTTTGATCACCTGGGACTTCTGCATCGCCTCCCAGGAGCGCAGAAAGGGGGCCATGGACACGTGCACATTCTGGTCCCGGCCCTCCCAGATCTGGCTGTGGATGCCGATGACCTCGCCGTTGAAATTAAACAGCGGCCCCCCGGAGTCGCCGCCCATCAGCACGCAGTCGCTGTGCAGGCTGTTGGCCGTCTGCTTGATGATCTTGCCCACTCTCAGCACCGGGCCGCGTGCCTTGTCAAACCCGCCGGGATGCCCCAGGGCAAAGCACCACTCTCCAGGCTGCACTTTGGCCACTTCCCGGCTCAGGCTCACATAGGGCCAGGGTTTTCCACGGTCTTTCAGCCGGGCCAGGGCGGCATCCGTCGTTTTGTCCAGCCCCAGGGATTGCGCCGTGGTCACGGTCCCGTCTTCCAAGATGATTCTCATGTCCTTCCCCGGGTCATTCGGCACATGGGCGGCCGTTAGCAGCAGCCCGTCCGCCGAAATGATCACCCCGCTGGCCGTGCCGCCTCCGGTCTGGATGGCCACCAGCGCCTGGCGCACCCGGGGCAGGAGCTTCTGCACGTCATTCTGGATTTCCTGCAGGGCGGCGATGTCTGTTTTCGGCGGCTTGTCAATGCTCTGACGCTGCTCTGCCGCGTTTGCGCGCCCACACAGCAGGGCCACGATCAGCAGAAGGTGAAATGAAGTGTGCATTTGAATCAACCAAAACCAACGGCTCAACTGCGGGAAAGTTGCCAGATTTGGCTCTTCTGTTCAAGCCAAGTCTCAGTCTTCTTCCGCCGGTTCCCACAGCTTCGTCGCCCCAGGCAGCACCGCCGAGGCGCCAGGCGGCACCAAGGCGATGACGAGATCCACCGGGATGATCACGCCATCGAGGTCACGGCGGAAATTCCGTGCATGCGCATCCGTGATGAGAATGCCATCCCGTTGGCGATACCACGTCACTCCATGCACGTCGGGATTGATGATGTGGGTATCGTCCACCCGCTCAAAGCCGTGTGCCGCGAAAAACGCCTCCGCGTCCTCCAGCGTGGCGGGCAGGTTCTCATCCTCTGGGATGAACGGCTGCTCCACCGCCATTTGCGGCTCATGGTCCGAGCCAGTGACTTTGCCCAAGTAATGGGTGCGCATCCCGAAAACATCCGTCATTACCGCCCAGCGTCGCAGATACTCTGAAGGCAGAGCCGCCCTCATCATGAGGCGGGTTTTGTTCTGAAAGGTGCGCGGGTCGAGCAGCTTTGTCTCGTCCATGATCCGGCCGTAGAAGCCGGGCAGGGTATGTTTGATGACTTTCCCCAAGGTTTCGGAGCCGTAGAGAGCATGTTCTCCGCCCACACCCATGGTGTCGGAAGGAGGTTCTTCTGCGTTCGGTTCTACGGCAAGCCGTCTCAGCTCGCCTTCACGGGCGACTGCGTATGACCGCTGCGAATTCCAGCCATAATGGATTTGCGCATCTGCTCCGCTGATACGCGCGGCTGATTGGAGCAGATCGCGAACAGCTTTTTTGGGTCCGTAATGATGACCGCCTTGGGTTTCATAATGCCAACGTAACATAGGTTACCTGGCCGTCATCTGGAAAAGTCCCGCCCCGGGAACCCTGATTCACCGGTTGAACATCCCTTCCGGCTGCGCTTCTCTCCACCCCTCACTTTCTTCCTCAAAAATACATGAACTACGACCTCATCGTCATCGGCGGCGGGCCTGCGGGCTACGTCGGAGCCATCCGCGCAGCTCAACTCGGCAAGAAAGTGGCCTGCGTCGAAAATGACCGCGCCGGGGGCACCTGCCTGAACTGGGGCTGCATTCCTACCAAGGCCCTGCTGAAAAACGCCGAGCTCTACCACACCCTGACCCACCGCGCCGAGGAGTTTGGCCTCAAGATCGGCAGCATCGAGTATGACTGGTCCAAGGTCATCGGCCGCAGCCGTGGCGTCAGCGACAAGCTCAACAAGGGCATCGAATTCCTCTTCAAAAAGAACAAGGTGGACTACCTGCGCGGCACCGCCAGCATCCCCGCCGCCGGCAAGGTGGAAGTCACCGCCGCAGACGGCAGCAAGGAGACCCACGACGCCGCCAACATCCTCATCGCCACCGGCGCCAAGAGCCGCCCCATGCCCGGCTTCCCCTTCAATGGCAAGACCGTCATCGGCAGCAAGGAGGCCCTCACCCTCGCCGAGCAGCCCAAGAGCGTCATCGTCATCGGCGCGGGCGCCATCGGCATTGAGTTCGCCTACTTCTTCAACGCCTACGGCACCAAGGTGACCGTCGTCGAAATGCTGCCTGACATCCTTCCGGTGGAAGACACCGAAGTCAGCAAGACCCTGGAAAAGAGCCTGACGAAGGCCGGCATCCGCATCCTCACCAACACCAAGGTCACCGGCACCTCCGAAGACGGCAAGGGCGTGAAGATCAGCGTCGAAGGCGCTGCCAATGAGACCCTTGAGGCAGACGTCTGCCTCGTCGCCATCGGCGTGGCCCCCGTGCTGCCCGGCGGCATCGAGCTCAAGCTCACCGAGCGCGGCTGGCTGCAGACCGACGACCGCTACCAGACCTCCGTCAAAGGCATCTACGGTGCCGGCGACATCATCGGGCCGCCCTGGCTCGCCCACGTGGCCAGCTACGAGGCTGTGCAGTGCGTGGAAGGCCTCTTCACCAAGCACAAGCCCAAGAAAGTCGGCGTCTTCCCCGGCTGCACCTACTGCCATCCGCAGGTGGCCAGCATCGGCCTCACCGAGCGCGCGGCCAAGGAGAAGGGCCTCAAGTTCAAGGTCGGCAAGTTCCCCTACGTGGCCAGCGGCAAGGCGCTCGCTGCTGCGGAGCCCGAAGGCTTCGTCAAGATCCTCTACGGCGAACCGCACGGCGAGATCATCGGCGCGCACATGATCGGCAGCGAAAGCACCGAGATGATCGCCGAGATCGGCCTCGCCATGAATCTGGAAGCCACCTGGGACGAAATCGAAGCCACCATCCACGCCCATCCGACCCTGTCGGAAATGGTCAAGGAGGCCACCGAAGTCGCCAAGGGGCATCCGATTCACGTGTAAGTAAACGGAGCTGACATTTCTGATCACTTATGCGGGCAGCCAGTGATGGCTGCCCGCTTTAGCAACAAGGCGGAGGTGGAAAAACAGGAGACGACCTGGTCAGCCGTTCCATCTCCTCTTTTCGCGCTGCGCGGGCGTTTGGATCGCTGAGAAAACTAAATCTTGCCCCTTGCGGAGCTCTGGAAGGATACAAATAGCCCGCCTCCAACAGGCGTAGCCGTGATTCCCCGATTAGATCCTGATCGAGAACATTCTGGTAACCGAAGCCTGGAAGTCCGGCTAAAATAATCGGTTTCTTCATCTTTTGAGCACGGGCAATCGTCATCTCGAGCAACCAGAAAAAGTGATGGGCGTGAACGTTCTCAAATTGCAATTGCCCATCGGTCACCGGTGTTTCGAAAGAAGTTTTTTTGCCGCCAAATTGCAGGGTAATGACCTCGCCGACTTTCAGGACCGGATTGAAAATCGCATAAGCTGAAGCCCAAGCATCGTCCGTTCGACCGTGTTGCAACAACTCCGGCATGACGTTGGAGGCAAGTGGAAATGGACTCCATGAAGGAGTCATTGTGAGGGGGGCAGTAGGCAGAACGTATTTGCGTGTCAGATCACAGCGTCTTCGTGTCTTCCAAACTGTGTCACTTTGATCTTCAACATTGATCAGCCACTCGAATTGACCGGTAAAGAAATCCGCTGTGATCTGATTCTTTTGGGGCCATTTCTTCAGAACACCTATTAGATAGCAAAAGGTGTGAACTGGTTCGGTGCTGAGTTCTTCGAAGGTGTACACATCATACGATGCAGAGTTTGAGATGCTTCTTCAAGGCCGTTGGGCTTTAGAGGCACGCTGAGATGCCGTCTTGCGTGACCGATCTTTGCCTTTATCCTCAACCAAGTGTCACTCGCTGCCCATTCACTGCTGAACATGGGCCGTCTGGATCGCACGGCGATCTCGGTGGGCACATTCGAGGATCAGTGGCGCGAGGATTACGAGTGCTGGATGTCGCATCCGGCGCGTGAACGCTTCCTGTTTATCGAAAAACTGCGACTGGTTTACTCTGGAGAGTCTGCTCTCAGACGATCTGATCGAGTTTTTGAGGTGTCTGATCTCAGAGAGAGTTGAGATTCCAGAGCGAAACTCGACAGGATCATCCCGTAGTGACATCTCCATCCTCCACCATGAACCGCCGCCAGTTCCTCCACACCGCCTCCGCCTCAGCCGCAGCCCTCGCGGCTTCCTCCTGCACCACGACCACACGCAGGGCGGACAAGCTCATCATCGACACCCACCAGCATCTCTGGGGCGGAGATTTCGTGAATCCGCCGTGGGTCAAGACAGCCCCGGAGGTGCTGCAGCACACGTTCCTCACGCCTGAGTATCAGGAAGCTTTCCACGGCCTCAACGTGAAGGCCATCTACATGGAAGTGGACGTGGCTCCGAAAGACCACATCAAGGAGGCCGACGCCATCGTCGCGCAAATCCGCGCACGCAACACGCCCACTGTCGCCGCGACCATCGGCGGGCGTCCGGCTTCTCCGGATTTCGAGAGCTACGTGCAGCGCTATGCCGGTACTGGCATCGTCAAAGGCCTGCGCCAGGTGCTGCACGGTCCTTCTACTCCACGCGGTTACTGCCTGCGCCCCGACTTTGTGCGCGGCGTGCAGACCCTCGGCAGGCACGGCCTCAACTTCGAACTCACCATGCGCCCCACGGAGCTGCACGATGCCGTGAAGCTCATCCAGCAGTGCCCGGAGACACACTTCGTCCTCGACCACTGCGGCAATGGCGACCCCAAGGCCTTCAATCCCAAGCTCGGCCCCGGCCTCCCGCGCACCTGCACTGCCGACGGCTGGAAGCGCGGCATCGATGCCGTCGCCGCGCAACCCGGCGTGATGTGCAAGATCAGCGGCATCGTCGCCTTCGTCCCACCCGGTGAATGGCGCGCTGAAGACCTCGCGCCGGTCGTCAATCACTGCCTCGACGCCTTCGGCCCCGACCGCGTCTTCTTCGGTGGCGACTGGCCCGTCTGCCTCCTCGGCAGCCGCGTGCGCGGCTGGGTTGAGGCGTTGGATCAGATCGTGGCCTCACGTCCCTTCGCCGACCAGCGCAAGCTGTGGTCGGGCAATGCGACCAGGTTTTACCAGCTATAAGCAAAGGGTTACGCTAGGTCCAAGGCGAAGCACGTGGGCCGTAGGATGGGTGTGGCGTAAGCCCGCCCGTCCATCAGCGCACGGCAACGCACCATGGCTTACGACACGCTCATCGTCGGGCGGTTTGGCGAAGAGAGTTCTGTTGGCGTGGGTAAAATTGGCACGCCAAACACACCCAACCTACGACCAGGCATCAGTCCAGCGTCTGCCGATACCTCAGCACGCCCACGATCAGCGCCACAATCGCAAACAGCCCGATCTGCCACAGTTGCAGCGAGATGTCCGCAAAGGTGTTCCCCTTCAGCAGCACTCCGCGCACGATGCGCAGGAAGTGCGTCAGCGGCAGCACCTCGCCGATGGCCTGCGCCCACTGCGGCATGCCCCGGAAGGGAAACATGAAGCCCGAAAGCAGCAGGGAAGGGAGGAAGAAAAAGAACGAGCCCTGCACCGCCTGCAGCTGGTTGGTCGCCAGCGTGGAGAAGGTGATGCCCACCGCGAGATTGGCCGCGATGAACACAAACGCCGCCACAAACAGCAGCCCGATGTTTCCCACAAACGGCACGTGAAACAGGAAATGCGCCGCGAGCAAAATGAGCACCACCTGGATGTAGCCCACAAACAGGTAGGGGATGATCTTCCCCAGCAGCACTTCAAACGGCCTCGTGGGCATCGAGAGCAGATTCTCCATCGTGCCGCGCTCCCGCTCGCGCGTGATCGCCAGCGCCGTGATCATGACCATCGTCATCGTCAGCACCACGCCCATGAGGCCGGGCACGATGTTGTACTGCGTGATCGCCTCGGGATTGTACAGCGCATGGATGCGCAGATCGATGGGCGCATCACTCTGCGCCAGGTAAGACAGCGGGCCTTTGAAGTCGTTGATGAGCGCCGTGGTCAGCAGCGGGCGCAGGATGTTGATGGCGTTGCTCGTCGCGGCAGGATCGGTGGCATCCGCTTCGATCAGCACGGTCGGCTTGTCCCCGCGCAGCAGGTCGCGTGAAAAATCCTGCGGGATGGTGATGACAAACTGCACCTCCCCATGCTCAAGCACTTCGCGTGCCTCATCCTCGCTCCGCACCTGCCGCACAAACTCGTAGTAGCCGCTGTTGCGGATGGCGCTCAGCAGCGTGCGCGCCTGCGGACCGTGGTCGTTCACCAGCACGGCGGCAGGCAGGTGCTTGGGGTCGGAGTTGATGGCATAGCCAAACAGCATGAGCTGCAGCAGCGGAATGCCCACCATCATGCCAAAGGTCACTCGGTCCCGCCGCATCTGGATGAACTCCTTGATGATGATCGCCAGGAAGCGCGTGATGGAAAAGTAGCGCTTCATGCGGCAGCAAAGTTGTCCTTCGATTGGTCCATCAGGTGGATGAACACGTCCTCCAGCCCGGAGCGGATCAGCGTCCATTCATGATCCTTGCGGAAAGGTGCGATGGCCTGCTCCAAAGCCGCTGCATCGCCACCGCTGACATGCAGCGAAGTGCCAAAGGCCACCGCCTGATGCACGCCCGGCTTTCCACGGAGCGCCCCGGCAAGCTTCAGCAGATCGCCGCCTTTGACCTGCCAGGTGGTGAGATGCGCACTCTCAATCACCTGCTGCACCGTGCCGTGGGTGAGCAGATCGCCATACGCGATGTAGGCCAGCCGGTGGCAGCGCTCGGCCTCGTCCATGTAGTGCGTGGTGATGAGAAACGTGAGACCCTCGGCGGCCAGCTGGTGGATCTGCTCCCAGAAATCTCGCCGCGCCTTTGGGTCCACGCCGGCGGTGGGTTCGTCCAGCAGCAGCAGCTTGGGCTCATGGATCAGGCAGGCCGCCAGCGCCAGCCGCTGCTTCCACCCGCCGGACAGCTGCCCTGCCAGCTGGCGGTCACGTCCGGCCAGACCCAGGCGCTCAATGGAGGCGGCCACTGCATCCCTGCGGTTTTTCACGCCATACATCCGCGCCACAAAATCCAGATTCTCGCGGATGCTCAGGTCCTCGTAAAAGCTGAAGCGCTGCGTCATGTAGCCCACCTGCTTTTTGATCTCCTCGCTCTGTTTGATGACATCAAATCCCAGGCACGAGCCGCTGCCTTCGTCCGCCTTCAGCAGACCGCACAGCATGCGGATAAAGGTGGTCTTGCCGCTGCCGTTCGGGCCCAGGAATCCGTAGATTTCTCCGGTGCGCACCTGCAGGTCGATCTCGTTCACAACGGTGCGCGTGCCGAATCTCTTCGTCATGCCCTTCACGTCGATGGCCAGTTCCTCGCTCATCTTCAGGGCGCAAATTCGACATCCACCGGCTGTCCAGGATGCAGCTTGGCCGCCACCGCATCGTCAAACTTCAGCTCAATCATGAACACCAGCTTGCTGCGGTTTTCCTGGCTGTAGATCACCGGCGGCGTGTATTCGGCCTGCGCCGCGATGAAGCTCACCCTGGCCTGCAGCGCCTCAGCCGCCCCATCCAGACGCACCTTCACCGCGTCGCCTGCCTTCAGCTTCGTCAGCCGTGTTTGTGGCACAAAGGTGCGCACCTTGATGTTCGCCGGCGGCAGCAGGGAAACGACGGGCCGGTTCGCCGCCACCATCTCGCCCTCGCGATACAGCGTGTCATTCACCACGCCGGCCTGCGGGGCGCTCTGCTGCTTCTGCGAGAGGTCCCACGCCGCCTTGGCCAGCGTGGCCTCGCGTGCCTTGACCTCCGCCTCCAGCGCCGCCACCGCATCGCTGCGCAGGCCCAGCGCGGCGGTTTTCAGGTCCGCCTCCAGCTGCTCCACGCGCCGCTGGTTTTGGATGTTCAGGCTGCGGGCCTGGTCCGTGCTTTCCACCGCCACCGCCCCCGATTTCGTCAGATCCATCTGCCGCGCGAACTCGATTTCCGAGAGCGCCAGCGCCTCACGCGCCTGCTTCAGCTGCGCCTCCAGAGACGCGATCTCCGTCGGTCTCTTGCCCTTCTTTGCATCTGCCAGCGTGTTGTTCGCCTGCTGCAGCCGGTGCGCTGCTTCATCACGCGCCGCTGTCTCCGCCACATCCTCCAGCGCAAACAGCACATCTCCCGCCTTCACCTGCGCGCCACGCTGCACGTGCAGCTTCGTCAGCCTTCCGCCCAGCGGCGCAGACACATACACAAACTCACCCTCCACATACCCCTGCAGCACATTCGACGGCGGCTTCTCGCAGCCCAAAAGCCCGACGATCATGACCAGGACGCCGAGGGAGAGATACAGCTGCTTCATGATGGGATGGAGAATGGCACACCGGTTACCCCGTTATGCGTGAGTTGCAAGATGTGGCCGCCTACGCTTCAAGGCCAGGCTCGACTTTCTCACTCGCTGCTTCAATGTGATCGTCCGATGAGCACGTCAGACGCAACGGATCATTCGCTGGCCGCAGTCAACGCGGAACTGACTCCGGCGGACAAAATTCAGCTCCTTCGACAGATGCACCGCATCCGTGCCTTTGAAATAACGGCATTGCAGCATTACCAGGCTGGCCGCATGGGCGGCTTCCTCATTCTGCAGATCGGTCAGGAAGCCATACCGGTGGCCGTCCGCTCCATGATGGGTCCGCAGGATCATAGCATCTGCAGCCTTCGTGGCATGGGCACTGCCATCGTGTCGGGAATGAGCATGCGGGAGGGCATGGCGGAGCTGTTTGGCAAGGCCACAGGCTGCGCCCGGGGCAGGGGAGGCCTCTTCGGCTTCTACGCTCCCGAGCATCGTCACTGGGGTGGCCACGGCTATGCCGCCACACAAACGGCCCTGGCGGCAGGTCTCGCCTTTGGACTCAAACATCAGGAAAAACGCGGTGCGGTGTTCTGCTTTCTTGGCGATGGCGCCGTGAACCAGGGCACCTTTCACGAGTCATTGAATCTCGCCTCCCTCTTCAGCCTTCCGGTGATCTATCTCATTGAAAACAACGGCTACGCCATGGGCACCTCGGTCAAGCGCTCCTCCGCTTTTGAAGGTTCGCTGGCCCCGCGCTGCGGGCTACAACATCGAGTGGGATCTCATCAATGGCGACAGCGTCTATGAAATTCGCACAAAGCTGCAGCCCGCCATCGAGCGCGCCTATCGCGATCAGCGCCCCAGCGTTCTGGAGATCGCGACCTGCCGCTTCGAAGGGTTCACCGTCGCGGACGCCAACAAGTTCAAGTATCGGACGAAACTTGAAGTCGAAGACCGGTGCCAAAACCACGATCCCTTGCAACTCTGGGCGGCCCAGTTGCAGAGCGAGAATGTGGTGGATCAGCAGGCTGTGAAGCGCATCAGATCAGTCGCCTTGGCGGAAGCCAGGGCTGCGGCTGAATTTGCCAAATCGAGCCCCTGCCTGCCTCCTGCCGCAATCATGACCGACATCTACTGGGAGGTCGATTGCGCCACTGCAGCAGGCACCACGGGACGTCATCTTTTCAGCCCGTGATGCTCGCAGCGGGCGGGCTCACTTCACCACACCCAGCACCTCCAGCTCATGGATGGACCAGTAGGTCCCCTTCACCTCGCCGGTCTGTGAGATGCGGATCGCTTTGGCCTTCATCGGCTTCGGGAAAAGATACTCCACAGATCCTGCCTCGCCTTTGCCCTGCAGCACGGGCTTCTCCCATTCGGTGCCGTTGAGTGAGAGCTCAATCTTGTACTGGCGCGGGTAATCATTGTGGGACTTGCCGGTGTCGAGCACGAGGCCGGAGATGTCGGTGGCTTCGGGCAGCTCAATTTGAAACCACATGTCCGGCGTCTGCGGCTTGTGGGTGTCCCAGCGCGTGGTGATGTCTCCATCAATGGACTTGCCAGCCTCCTTCTCCCCGTGGCTGGCGCTGAGCTTCCACGCGCTGCGGTTCTTCAGCGGCTGCGGATACAGCGCCTGCAGCTCCTCGATGGTCCAGGCCGTGGTGCGCTTGGAGAGTTCCTTGCGCAGCTTTTCCACTTCCTTCTTTTGCACCAGCTTGCCGTTGTTGCCAAAGGCCTTGCGGATGTAGCTGGTCACGTCGGCGATCCACTGGTCGTTGTTGCTGGACATCGGCACCATCTGCGCCTCGTAGGTCTTGCCGTTGATGGGTCCGGTGAGGCCGTTCATCATCACGCGCACGATCGCGTCTCCCTGAACAGCTGTCTTGGAGCCTGCAAGCGGCGGAGCCAGCGTCGCGCCTTCACGGCCTGCAATCGGCATGCCCGCGCCATCAAAGCCATGGCAGGCGAAACACAGCGAGCGGTAGATCTCCTGACCGCGCTCCAGCTGCTTCTTCTCATCCTTGCTGAAGCTGCCGCTGATCTTGGGGGCCTCCACCAGAAGCTGTGCGCCGATTTCTCTCACACCCAGGCTGCTCGATGTCATCAGCACCGTCTGCGCCTCCAGCTTCCAGTTGGGCCAGTTCAAAAGTCGGCTGGTGTAGAGCGTCTGCAGCACCACGGTCGGATCTTTGTCGGTGCGCATCGCCTTGATGTCGGCGACCAGCGCCGTGTCACCCTTTTTAAGCAGCGTCTCCGCCACGCGGATGCCACTCGCACGCATTTGCGGATGCTCGTCCTTCATCGCCGTGCGGATGATTTCAGGCGTCAAGGCGTCCAGCCCTTCCAGCGTCCACAGTGCATGCAGGCGGGCCAGGTGGTTCTCATGCTTCGCCGCCATCTCAATGAGGGCAGGCACCACGGACTTGTCGTTCTTCACCACCAGCATGCGCTGTGCGGTGTCGCGCCAGAAGCCGTTCGGATGCGTGAGATGCGCCACCAGCTGCGCGGGTGTTTCACCGATCATCTTCGGCTGCGGACCCGGCTTGAAATCCTTGTGCACCAGACGCCACACGCGGCCGTGGCCGATGACGTGCTGCATGCCGGTGGGCTCGATGGCACCGCGCAGGAAGCTGCCCGGCTTCACCCAGTTGCCTTCCTGAATGATGCCGCGATACGCGTCCACGATGTAGAGGCAGCCATCAGGGCCGGTCGTCATGTTCAGCGGGCGGAAGTTCGGGTCGCTGCTGCGGATGAACTCGCTCATCTGTTCCTCATACGGATTCGTCACCGTGGTGATGCCATCCTTCATCTCCACAATCGAACGCCGGATCAAACGCCCCACCGGCTCCGGCAGAAACACATTCCCATACAGCTCCTTCGGCAGGCGGTCACCCCGATAGACGGTCTGCCCCGCGCAGCCGGTGAAGTGGTTCAGGCGCAGATCCTCCGGGGAGTGGAAACGCCCCGGCCCGCCCTGAAAATCTCCCAGCGCCACGATGGGCCACACGGTGTCGTATTTCTCGCTCTTCTGCTGCGGCACATTGATCGCCGCGTAGAGGATCGGTGCCTGGTAGTTCCACAGGCCCTTTTCACCACCGGCGTTGCTCCACCACATCTTGCCGTAGTCATCCTGCGCCAGCCCCCACTGCCCGCCATTGGGCGCGGTGTTTTCCTTCAGCGGTGCTTCTTTGCCATTCCAGCGCAGGCGGTAGCCGTTGTAGGTGGTGTAGATCCAGTTGTCCAATCCCCACACCAGTCCGCTCGGCTGATGCTCCATGTTCCCGCCGCGCGGTCCGCCCACATACCAGGGTGCCTGCTCATCCGCCACGCCGTCGCCGTTTGCATCGCGATGCAGCGTGATGTCGTTTGTGTCCGTGATGCCCACCAGCACCCGGTCATCCAGCGGCAGCACCATGCGCGGCAGCAGGATGTTGTCCATATAGACGCTGTGCTTGTCAAAGACCCCATCACCCTTCGTCGATTCATGCAGCGAGATGCGGCTCTTCGGTGTCAGCTCGTCCGTGCCGTCGATGTCCTGCATGTACGTCCGCATCTCCACCACATACATTTTGCCATTGCCATCAAACGCGATCGCCGTCGGCTCCTTGATGATCGGATCGCTCAGCACCAGCTCCAATGAATAGCCGTTCGGCAGCTCGATCGTTTTCAGCTCCTCCTCAGGGCTCAGCGCCTTGATGGGAAAGGTGTAGGTCGGCTTGGTCTGCGCAAACGCGGCGGCGCTGGCGAAGAGGAGGCAGGAGAGAATACGGAGGTTCATGACGGACGGTGGTTGAAATATCGCCATAACATACTCCTGAAGCCCCTCGTTCGTTTGGTGACAGGCTGCCAATCTTTGTTAAAATCCGGCCATGCCGCTGCCGCGCCTCCAAGCCGATTTCTTCGCCCGGATCGCCGATCCCCAGGGCGTCCGCGCCATCTTTGAGCACATGCCCGGCGTCTTCTTTTTCATGAAGGACGACCGGGGCCGCCACATCGCCGCCAACAGCGCCACCTTCCAGCGTTTCGGCATCAGGAGCGAGCGCGAACTCGTCGGCGCCATGGATGAAAAATTCTTCCCGCCTGAAGTCGCCAAGGCCTACCGCGAGGACGATCAAAAAGTCATCCGCAGCGGCAGGCCGCTCATCAACCGCCTCGAAGTCTGGTATGATGAGCAGCGCAATCTGAACTGGTTCCTCTGCACCAAGCTGCCGGTGAAGGACAGGCGCGGCAAAGTCATCGGTGTCATGGGCATCACCCGCCGCGATGAAGACCGCATGCGCCATCACGACGTGCGCGAGGTCGCCGCCGCCATGCATTTTGCAGACGAGCACTGCCAGGAGGCCGTGACCACCGGAGATCTCGCCCGCGCTGTGGGCGTCTCAGAGCGCCACCTGCACCGCAAGCTCCGCGCCGCCCTCGGCCTCAGCCCCTACGAGCTGCTCCTCCGCACGCGCATTCAGTCCGCCGCCGAGGCCCTGGCCAAATCCTCCACGCCCATCATCCAGATCGCCCTCGATCACGGTTTCTGCGATCAAAGCGCCTTCACCCAGCAGTTCCGCAAACGCACCGGCATGACACCCCGGGAGTTTCGCCGCAGGCATCAGGGGTGACCAGCTCTCATGCATCTGCGGCAGCGGCGCGTAAAAAGCCAAGCCTCCGGCGCAGGCTGTTCGCGGCCGATGTGTCCGGCAGCAGCGTTTCATCCAGCCTGAGCGTCAGCTCCCATCCGCCATGGGACTGCTTCACATGCGCCGCACCCAGGTTTGCCCACCAGGTCAGCATCACGTGGTTTTCATCCATCACATACGCCACAAACTGCCTCAGACCAGCCTCCTGCGCTTCCGCCCACAGCACTGCCAGCAGGAGCGTGCCCACGCCCTGGCCCTGAAACTCATCCGCCACCGTAAAGGAGACCTCCGCGCTGTCCTCCAGACCTTCCGAGCGCCAGTACGAGCCGCCGCCCACGCCAGGAATGTCATCGTTGTTTTCGATCACAATGACCCACGTCCGGTGCTGCCCGTCGTCATTCGTACACAGCCGCTCGATGAATTTCGGATTCGCGCCCTGGACGCGCGTCCAGAACCTGAAGTACGTCGATTCCGGTGAAAGCCTCCTGAACGCATCCGTGATCCGCTCCCGGTCATCCGGCGTCAGCGGGCGCAGGATCACAGGGAGCCGATCGTTCAGCAGCAGGCGGTAACTGGGCAGCAGGGCGGACATCAGGCGCAATAGAGTCTCATCAGCTACGTGAGCAAACACCTGTTGGTGACACTGAATGTTCACGCCCCACGTTCAGCAATCGGAGTTTGTGAGGAGCCCCATCCATGTCTAGCCTGCGCTCATGCCACCCTCTCGCTCCACCGCCAAGCCCGAAGTCCTCCGCGGACTCGTGGACCGCGTGGTGTTTCACAATGAAGACAACGGCTACTGCATCCTCAAAATCGTCCCCGCAGGCCGTCAGGACGTGGTCAGCCTCATCGGCAAAGCGCCGCGTGTGGTCGCCGGGGAGGAGTTCGAAGCCCGTGGCGTGTGGGAGCCCAACCGCGACTTCGGCCCCCAGTTCAAAGCGGAAGACATCAAGCTCCGCCGGCCGGACTCCCTCGCAGGCATCGAGCGCTACCTCGGCAGCGGCTTGATCGAAGGCATCGGGCCCAAGTACGCCAAGCGCATGGTCGAGAAGTTCGGGCCCAAGGTCTTCGACATCATCGAAAACGAATCCAAAAAGCTCGAAGACGTCGAAGGCGTCGGCAAAAAGCGCCGCCTCGAAATCCGCGAGTCCTGGATGAAGCAGAAGTCCATTCACGGCATCATGCTCTTCCTGCACCAGCACGGCATCAGCTCCTCACGGGCCCTGCGCATTTACAAGACCTACGGCGAAGAATCGCAGGCCGTGCTGAAGGACAATCCCTACCGCCTCGCGCAGGACATCCGCGGCATCGGTTTCAAAACAGCCGATGACATCGCCTATCAGCTCGGCGTCGCCGAGGACGCCCCCGAGCGCATCCGCGCAGGGATTTTGCACGTGCTGGAAACCGCCGCCGGCAGCGGTCATTGCTGCGTCCCGGAAACCGAGGTGATCAAAAAGGCTGTCGAATTGCTCGGTGTGGAGGCCTTGGTCGCCCCACAAATCGATGCGCTCATTGCCGAGGACAAGGTCGAGCGGCACGACACCTTTTTATACCTCCCCTACCTCCGCGCCGCAGAGCAGAGCATCGCGGCGAATGTGCGGTCGCTCGCCGCCCTGCCCGCAGCCTATCCGAGCATCGACGAAGACGCCGCCCTCGCCTGGGTGCTGAAAAAGACCGGCAAGGAGCTCGCCGCCAGCCAGCAGCATGCCGTGCGCGAGGCCCTGCGGCATCGCCTGCTCATCATCACCGGCGGCCCCGGCGTGGGCAAGACCACCATCCTCCGCAGCATCCTGCTCATTCTGCAGAGCAAGCAGATCAAGCTCGTCCTCGCCGCGCCCACCGGACGCGCTGCGAAGCGCCTTTCCGAAAGCACCGGCCTTGAGGCCAAAACGCTGCACCGCCTGCTCGAATACCAGGGCGAAGGCCAGTGGGGCCGTCATCGTGGCAAGCCCCTCGCCGGCCATCTCTTCGTCGTCGATGAAGCCTCCATGATCGATGCCCCGCTCATGGCGCAGTTCCTCTCCGCATTGCCCGATGGCGCGCACCTCCTCATCGTGGGAGACGCAGACCAGCTCCCCTCCGTCGGCCCCGGCATGGTGCTGCACGATCTCATCGCCAGCGAGAAGGTGCCCTGCGTCAAGCTCACCGAGATCTTCCGCCAGGCCGCCAGCAGCCGCATCATCACCAGCGCGCACGCCATCAATCGCGGCCAGGTGCCCGATCTGAAGCCCGCGCGCAGCAGCGATTTCTTCTTCCTCCGGGAGAGCGAGCCCGAGGAGATCAAGCACACCCTCGTCGAGCTGGCTCATACCCGCCTCGCCACCAAATACGGTCTCGATCCCATCCGCGACATCCAGGTGCTCACGCCGATGAATCGCAACCTCCTCGGCACCCTTTCCCTCAATCAATCTCTCCAGCTCGCGCTCAATCCACCCAACGAACTCAAGTTCGAGATCGAGCGCTTCGGCGTCACCTTCCGCGTCGGCGACAAGGTCATCCAGACCCACAACAACTACGACAAGGAGGTCTTCAACGGCGACATCGGCCACATCGTCACCATCGATCCCGATCCCGTGAAGATCCACGTCCGCTATGACTCCGACCGCCTCGTCGCCTATGAGCCCGGAGAACTCGACGAGCTTCAGCTCGCCTACGCCCTCAGCATCCACAAAAGCCAGGGCAGCGAATTCCCCTGCGTCATCATTCCCGTCAGCACCCAGCATTATGTCCTGCTGGAGCGCAGCCTCATCTACACCGCCATCACCCGCGCCAAAAAACTGTGCGTCCTCGTTGGCGACGAGCGCGCCCTCTCCCTGGCCGTCAGCCGGCAGGAAAGCCGCAAACGCTGGACCGGTCTGCGCCAATTATTGTGCTCGTCATCCGGCGGCTGATCGGGTATGAGTCCCGGCATGATGGATCAAGCCCAGCTCTCTCATGCCTGGTTGCGGCAGGCCCGCCGTACACGGCGCAAGGTGAATGCCGGCTGGTGGCTCGCGCGTTCCATGCCCCTGATGGTGATGGCCGGGGTGGTCGGATTTGCCGCCATCTTTCTGCTGCGCTCGCGTGGCATGGAGCTCGGCTGGCATGCTGTCTGGCCATGGGCGCTCTCTGCGCTGGCGGCCTTGATCATCACCGGCTGGCTGCTGGCGCGGCGTCAGTTCATTTCATCCTCGCAGGCCTTGGTTCGTTTGGAGTCCGAGCTGCATCTGCACAATGCCCTGACGACGGCGGTGGCAGGCCGTGGCGTCTGGCCGGCCATGGTTCCTGCTGCAGATGACGGCTGGCGCTGGCGCTGGCAGACTGTGGGCGGCCCCGTCGTGGCCTTTGCCGCCAGCCTGGCGCTCGCCATCTGGCTGCCTGTGGCGCAGGACGCCGAAGCCAAAGAGCCGACAGTGGAGCCCCAGGCCTGGGCGCAGATGGAGGACTGGCTGCAAAAGCTCAAGGAAGACCAGATCATCACCCAGGAGGAAAAAGACGAGCAGCTCGCCAAGATTGCCGATCTTCGCGACCAGCCGCCGGAAAAGTGGTTCAGCCACGAGAGCCTCCATGCGGGAGACACGCTCAAGGAGCAGCTGCAGCGTGACATCAGACAGCTCGCTCAAAACCTCGCCGCGGCGGAGCGCAGCCTCAATGCACTCAAAAACTACGCCGACCAGCTTTCCGTGGAGGCCAGGGAGCAGCTGCTCAAAGACTTCGACCAGGCGCTTGCAGACATGAAGTCCGGCAGCTTGGAGCTTGATCCCAAATTGCTCGAAGCCATCACCGCCATCGATCCTAAAAATCTCCAAGGCCTCTCCAAAGAGCAGATGAAACAGCTCGGCGAATCCATGAAAAAGAAAGCGGGCGCCTGCAATGGCATGTGCAAAAACCCCGGCTTCCTGGGTGATGGCGAAGGCGAGGACGATGCCCTGGCAGAGGCCCTGGGCCTGCAGAAAAAACAAGGCTCTGGCATGGGTGATGGCGATGGCGAAGGCCCCGGCAACGGCGGCGTCTCACGCGGCCCGGGCACCGCGCCGCTGACCTTGTCCGATCAGGAGAACGATTTCGGCACCGACAAAAAAGAGGCGGTCTCCAACACAGACCTCTCACGCGCCCAGGTGGGCGACATGCTCGCGCTGCAAAATGGAAAACATGAGGTGGACAAGACCGCCCGTGGCCCCCAGGCCGCAGGTGCGGTGCAAAACGCCGGGCAGGGTGGCGAGCAGGTCTGGCGCGAGTCCCTGACCCCGGATGAGAAGGCCGTGCTCAAGCGCGTCTTCCGCTGAGCACTGCCGCCGGAAGACGTGGCACTTTGTATGAAATGTATGTGAAGCGCCCTTTTCATCTCGACTTCACGCCTTGGCTCTTTTTTAGTCTGAAGAATGACAGACGCCTACGCCTCAGACTCAGAGATCCAGTCGGCATCCCTACCCGTCGATGCCCTGCGGCGGACCCTGAATGAAGTGCTCTTTGGGCAGGGCGAGCTCATCGAACTCGTGCTCTGCGGCGTCATTTCACGCGGTCACGTGCTGCTTGAGGGGCTGCCCGGTCTCGGCAAGACCGAACTCGTGAAAGGCCTTTCAAAAGCCCTCGGCCTCACCACACGTCGCGTCCAGTTCACCCCCGATCTCCTGCCGGGAGACATCACAGGAAATCCGGTGCTTCAGGAGGTTGACGGCAGGCGCGAGTTTGTATTCCAGCCGGGGCCCGTGTTCACCAATCTGCTTCTCGCAGACGAAATCAACCGCGCCTCCCCCAAGACACAGTCCGCCCTCCTTGAGGCCATGCAGGAGCGCCGTGTGACGGTGCTCGGGCAGACACATGCCCTGCCAGACCCTTTCTTCGTCCTCGCCACGCAGAACCCCATCGAGCTCGAAGGCACCTATCCGCTGCCGGAGGCGCAGGTGGACCGCTTTTTGTTCAAGCTCGAAGTGCTGCGCAATTCGCCCGAGACGCTGGCAAAGATCGTCACCCAGCGCGAGCTTGGCGTGGAGCCCCAGGTCGCCTCCGTGGTCACTCGCGAGGCCTTTGTGCACATTCAGGCGACCGCGCGGCGCATCTTCCTGCCAGAGATCGTGGCGGACTACATCGCGCGCATCGTCGATGCCACGCATCCCGGGCAGTCGCAGGCGGCGCAGGGCGTGCGCTTCGGCGCCAGCCCGCGTGCCGCGCTGAGTCTGGCGGCCGCTTCCAAGGCGCGCGCGCTCATGCACGGCCGGCCAAATGCAAGCTTTGAAGACGTGCAGGCCCTCGCGCTCCCGGTGCTCAATCATCGGGTGCTGCTGGACTACACCGCGCGCATGGATGGCAAAACCAGCGCCGGTGTCGTGCGTGCCATCCTGGCGGAAGTGCCCGTGCAAAAGCTCGCGACACCACGCACCCTGAAGGAGGCCGCATGAGGTCCTTTCACCACCTGCTGCTGGGGGCGGTGCTGCTGGTGGCTGCGGCGGCCCGTGCTCAGCAAAACATCGTCAATGAAGATCTTGACCCCGCTTCCGGCACACGGGTTCAGGTGCGCAGTGTTTTTGATCCTCTGCCGCCTTCCGGCTATGCGCCCATGCGCATCGTGGCGACAAACGGCACGCGCAGGGACGCCCGCTGGAGCTTCGACTTTCATTCGCAGACCCAGCACTACCGGCGCCAGAGCGAGCATGACAGCAGCTTCGCGCTGGACGTGCCTGCACGTTCCACGCAGTCCGCGTTGTTTCTGGTGCCTCTTGCCGTGGATTACGCAGCCAGCAGTTCCGGGGGTTCCGGCCACATGCTGAGAGTGGGCATTTCAGGCACGGGCTTTGATGAGGCGCCCAAGTTTGAACATGAGAACCGCAGCTCAGGGTTTCCGTCCCTGGCGCTTAGCGAGTCCCTGGCGGAGTTCAGCATCACACAGCTCAACAAGGAGGTGGAGGCAAAGCTCAGCTCAGGCCACGGCAGGTACTATGGCGGCACCATGAGCTTCGGCTGCCGCTTTGAGCCTGCAGACCTGCCGGACTCATGGCTGGGGTACAGTGGGTTTGATTTCGTGCTGCTCAGCGGCGCGGACTGGCAGAAGCTGAAGCCGGCGGTGAAGCGTGCCCTCTACGAATGGGTGCGGCTCGGCGGCAATCTGCATGTGTACCTCTCTCCGGGCACCTACTCGGAGTCCCTCGGTCTGCCGGATATTGCCAGTGCGGGCGCGCACAGTGTTTCTCTGGGAAAGATCGTCACCCTCAGCTGGGACGGCAGGACCCTCCCCGCATCCCAGACGGTGAGCCGCTACTGGAGCGAGGAGCAGCGTTTGCACAGCCTTGCGTTGCACCATTCAAAAACAGGTGACTGGCCCCTGCTGGGGCTGCTCGGCACGCGCAGCTTTGCCTCCTGGCAGGTGATTGTTTTCCTGGTGATCTTTGGCCTGCTGGTAGGCCCGGTGAACCTCTTTGTCCTGGCTCCCGCAGGCAGGAGGCACAAGCTTTTTGTCACCACCCCTCTGCTCTCCATCGGCGCCAGCCTCGTCATGGTGGTGCTGATCCTCCTGCAGGATGGCACGGGCGGGGTCGGGCGGCGTTTCGTCGTGGTTGATCTCGAACCGGACGAAGCCGCAGCCTATGTGACCCAGGAGCAGGTTTCCCGCACCGGTGTGCTGCTGGGCGCAGGTTTTGAGATGAGGCAGCCTGTGCTCGTCGAGCCGCTCGTCATGCCGGACACACCGTGGGCGAAACTCAAAAACACCCCCGGCGGGCAGCCCACGAACCTCATCCAGGACGGGCAGGAGCGTCGCGGCAATTTCTTCCAAAGCCGCGCCGAGCAGGGGCAGGTGCTGCGTGCCGCCGTCTCGACTCGCGCACGTCTTGAACTCAAGACCGGTGCCGCGCCTGATGCCGCACCGACGCTCATCTCAGCGCTCGGCTTCACGGTGGAGGAACTGTTTTATACCGATGCAACGGGCGCGCACTGGCAGCTGGAAAAACCGCTCAGCACCGGCCAGAGCGCCACGCTGGTCAAGGCGGATGCTGTCGCGAAAAACCCCTGGCTGGATGCGGCCCTTGACCCCGCCGTGAGCTCGCTGCGGAAAGTGCTCAACGACGCCACGACGAACCGCCGCTCGTTCTTCATCGCAAAGGCCCGCAAGGCCCCCGATTTCACCCTCGGCACCCTGTCCTCCATCCGCTGGGAGGATGATCGCATCGTCATCTTCGGCCCCGTGGCGCAGCCCTGAACTCCGCATCTTCGTCAATTTCATGCCATCGTCCGTTTCCCATTCCTCTCCCGCTTGCGAGATCGACCGCAGCCAGCCTGCCGTCGTGGTGGAGGATCTGCACCGCAGCTTTGGCAGCCTCAAGGCGGTGGATGGCGTCTCCTTCAGCATCGACCACGGGCGCGTGGTCGGTTTCGTCGGCGCCAATGGTGCCGGCAAGACCACCACCATGCGCATCATGGCCACGCTCGACTCCCCCGGCAGCGGCAGCGTCTCCATGGGCGGGCACAATGTCGTGCATCATCCCGCCAAAGTGCGCCGTCTGCTCGGCTGGATGCCGGACAGCTTTGGCACCTACGAGCACATGACCGTGCTCGAATACCTCGACTTCTACGCACGCGCCCTCGGCTTCAAAGGCGCAGACCGTCTCCGGCGCATTCAGGAGGTCATGGATTTCACCGACCTCACGCCGCTGGCAGACCGCATGAGCAACAAGATGTCCAAAGGCCAGACCCAGCGCCTCTGCCTCGGCCGCGCGCTGCTGCATGATCCGCAGATCCTCATCCTCGATGAGCCTGCCGCAGGTCTCGACCCCAAGGCGCGCGTTGAACTGAAGAACCTCATCCGCATCCTCGCGCAGGAGGGCAAGACCATCCTCATCAGCTCCCACATTCTCAGCGAACTCGGGGAGATGTGCGACAGCCTGCTCTTCATCGACAAAGGCCGCATCGTGCATCATGGCGACGCCGAAAGCATGGTGCGCGGCACCGAGACCGCTGGCGAGACAATGGTGAATGTGCAGCTCGCCGGCGAACCCGCCAAGCTCATCGAATGGGCGCTCACCGCCCCGCTGATCAAGGTCGAAGAAGAGACCAGGCGCGGCGCGCGTCTGCGCATTCAGGCTGCCGATGACGCCACCCTCTCGGGCGTCCTTCGCCGCATGATCCAGGACGGCCTGCCCGTGCTCGACTTCCACCGTGAAGAGCGCCGTCTCGAAGACGCCTTCATCGACATGCTCGGCCAGATAGACAAGAACACCTTCAAATCCCCGCCGCCCGGAGGGTTGCCGCAAAAAAACGCAGAAGACGCAAAAAAGGAGGGATTATGAATCTAAAGTTCAAGGATCCGGTTTTTCAGTTGTGTGATGTCATTCGAGAGACGGCATTTGCAGCGCACAAATTTCATGGACCAGGTCATCTGGAGAAGATCTATGAGAATTCACTGGCCAACCGGTTGCGCAAACAGGGTTTGCAGGTTGAGCAGCAGGTGCCCATGAATGTGTATGACGAAGATGGGGCGCTGCTAGGTGATTATTTTGCTGATCTTTGGGTGGAGCGGCAGATCATCCTGGAGCTCAAGGCTGTGCGTGCTGTGCTCAACGAGCACACCGCGCAACTGCTTGGCTATCTGCGCAGCTCACGCTGCGAGCATGGGCTTTTGCTGAACTTTGGAGCGGGCCGTTTTTACATCCGCAAATTTGTGCTCTCCGAAGCCATGGCTGCGTTATGACAAATTCTGAATTCATTGCCGCAAGGAAACGAAGAATACAAAAAGGGAGGGTTCTGAATCAGAATCCCTTTTTTGCGTCTTTTTGCGTCTTTTTGCGGCCATCCCACTCATGAACGCCGCACCCGTCATCACAGACTTTCCCGACCGCCTCTCACCGATGGTGGTCAAGGAGCTGCGTCAGGGGCTGCGCACCCGGCTTTTCGGCGGGGTGCTGGTCACGCTGCACCTCATGCTGGTCCTGCTCACCCTCATGAGCGGTGGCGCGGAAAATGCCGCGGCGGTCAGCGGGTGGTTTGACGGCATCATCACGCTCGTTCTCTGCATCATCATGCCGCTGCGTGGCTTTTCCGCCGTGGCGGATGAGCTGAAGTCAGGCACGCTGGACATGCTCGCTCTCACGCGGCTTTCCGCAGGGCGCATCATCTTTGGCAAGTGGGCCGCCATCGCCTCGCAGTCGCTGCTTCTCATGCTCAGCATCATGCCTTATGTGGTCGCACGTTTTGTGTTCGGCGGTCTGGATCTTTTTGGAGAGGTTGCCGCGCTGTTCTACAAATGGCTGGCTGGCCTGGTGCTGGCGGCGGTGATCGTGGCGCTCTCGACTCAGCGCCAGTTTTGGCTGCGTGCCGTCGTTGTTTTCCTGCCGCTGATGATGACTGGCTGTGGCGCGTTTTCTTTGATAATCATGTCACGCATGGGCGGCGGCATGTCTTCCGGTAGGGTGTTCACTTTCTTCACCAAGTCGGGCGGTGGCAGCACCCTGCTCCTGGTGGTGGCACTGGCCGCATGGGCCGTATTTTTCTTTCTCAGCCTGGCGGCCACCCGCATCGCTCCGGCGGCCTCCCTCCTCAGCGTGGTCAAACGCTCCGTTCATCTGGCCATGTTCCTGTCCCTGATGCTGCTTGGCTGGCTCACCGGCTCCGCCGCCGCCATGGGCGTCACCGTGGCCGGTGTGCTCTCGCTGCTGATGATGGACGCCCTCACGGAGCGTGTGAACGAAGTGCCCTCCGTCTACGCCGCGTTTTATCAGCGTGGCTGGCTCGGGCGCGCCGCACTGTGGCTGCTGGCCCCGGGCTGGGTCACAGGGCTGGTTTACTCGGCGTTGCTGGTGGCGCTCGCCGCATTTTACGTCAGCTGGAGCCGTGGCACGGAGGAGGCAAAGTTTGTCTTCATTGGCGCGTCCGGCACCTGCATGATCGCCGCCCTGCTGCAGTTGTTTCCCACCCGCAAGTCTCGCGACCTGCTCCTGCCGTTCATCGTCTTCTCGCTGTTGGTCAACGTGCTCTTGGTGAGCTTGGGCAGCCTGCTGCTGCTGCCCCTGAAAATCAAGAGCACCACCGCCTGGTTCAGCACGGCACTCCCCCAGCTTCTGCCGGCAGGGTATGCAAACGCGCAGCCGGGGGACAAGGCGGCCCTGCTCCAGCTCGGCCTGCTCACTTCCTCTGTCTGGCCTGCGCTGCTGCTGGTCGCCGCAGTGCTTGCCTGGCGTCATGCGCGTGCCGCCAGGCAGGAGGGCCTGCGCATCGTTCACGCTGCGAAAGGAGGCGCTGCTGTCTGACATGAGCGCCACACTGCCCATGCTGCGTGATTTCAGCGATCACTTCAGCCCCATCGTCGTCAAGGAACTGCGCCAGGGGCTGCGCACGCGGTTTTTCACCTCGGCGCTCATCCTGTTTCACACCCTCATCATCCTGCTGCTCGCCACCGTGGCTTTGGGGGCCCCGCTGGAGATTGTGAACGGCATTTTCTGGGGCATCGCAGGGCTCATGCTGCTGGCCGTCATGCCCCTGCGCGGCTTCTCCGCCCTCCATGTCGAAGATGCCGACGGCACGCTGGACATGCTCATGCTCACCTCCATCGCCTCCTTCCGCATTCTTTATGGCAAATGGGTGGCCCTTTGCGGCCAGTCGCTTCTCGTGGCGGGCTCCATCCTGCCTTACATGGTTGCACGCTACTTTTTTGGCGGCGTTGAAATCCTGAGGGAAGTCGTGGCGCTGGTCATGCTCGTTCTGGGCTCAGGCCTCATCACCGCTGCGCTGCTCGCCTTTTCCTCGCTGCCGTCGCTGCTCCTTCGCATTTTCCTCGGGCTCTGCGTGGGGGCCGGGGTGGTGCCGCTGGGCTTTTTCACGGCCATCCTCGTCTCCGCCTCGGAGGCAGACTCGCTCCTGCGTGAATTCTTCGCGCTGCAGCTATGGGAGCAGTGCAGCTTCGTTGGCGGCATTCTGGCCGTGGTGGCGTATGCCGTTTATTATTTTCTGGCGCTCGGCTCCTCGCGCATCGCGCCTCCCTCGGAGAATCACAGCACAAAAAAACGTCTCGTCGCCTTGGCCGTGCATGGCCTTTTCATGGTGGCCGGGCTGCTGCTCTGTTTTTTCAGCAAAGATCCCGACGTCGCCTTCTGGGTCTTTATACCCCTCTTGTTCCTCACCCTCATCGTCTGCATGGATGTGCTCACTGAGGAGATGCCCTGTTACTCCACGGCTGTCGCGGCCCTGGCGCGTCATGGGCGCCTGGGCAGGCTTGCCGGCAGGCTCCTGCACCCGGGCTGGGCTTCGGGCGTGCTGTTCTCCCTGCTTCTGTGCGTCATGGCTCTCAGCATCACGGCTGGCATCACCTTCAGGCACTCGTCCTGGGATCTGGATGACGGCCCGGGCCTCTACATGCTTTGCCTGCTGCTGGCCGTCTTCGTGCCTGTCAGCCTCCGCATCACTCGGGCGGGGATTTTTGCCAGCTGGTGGTTCGTGCAGATCTGCATGGTGGTCGCCGGCATCATGTTGACGATGTTCTGCCATGCCATGAACGCACGCGGTCTCGGTGCACTCGGCATCTTCACGCCCGTCACCGCGCTCTTTGGGGTCGAGTGTGGCAACTACAGCAGCCGTGAGAGCATCCTCATCATGGGCAGCCTGTTCAGCCTGGGCTGGCTGCTTCTCGCCATCCTGCGTGCAGGCGTTAATTTCAAAACTTACACCAGGCTGGAGCACGAGGCCCTGGAAAATGCGGCCCGGCAACCCTCGCGCACCCATGACGCTCCTTGATGACGCCGCCGCGCTCCGCTCTCTCCACGTCCGTGCCCGTGGCTGGGCGCGCGTGCTCAAGCTTCCCTTCCGCCAGCAGCGCTGGCGCGGCCATGCCGGCGACTTCCTCGGCGGCGGCACCGGCAGCAGCCTCGACTTTCAGGATCACCGCCTCTACCTCCCCGGAGACGATCCGCGCCAGATCAACTGGCAGGCCTACGCCCGCACCGGCACTTACTCGATGAAGCTCTATCGCGAGGAAGTCCGTCCCCTCGTCGATCTCATTTTTGACGTGTCAGCCTCCATGTTCGCCTTTGCCGCCAAGGAGCAGCGTGCGCTGGAATTGTTTGCCTACGCAGTCGAGTCCGTCTTGCAGTCCGGTGCCACGCTGCGTTGCTACGCCATTGCCGGTGCACAGCATCGCTTGCTCGAGCCCGAGGTCATTCTCAGCGGCCAGTGGCACGCACGCGTCAGCGACCTCATCTCCACTCAGGACATCCCTGCGCTGAACCGCCTCCCCCTTCGCGCCGGTGCCATGCGTGTCTTCATCAGTGACCTCCTCTTTCCCACCGAGCCGGAAGCCCTCCTCGCCTGCCTCAGCTCACGCAGCGGGCGCGGCATCGTCTTCGCACCCCAGTCTCGGGAGGAGGCCGACCCGGGCTGGGACGGGAACTACGAGTTCATCGACCCCGAAACCGGCCTCCCTCACGAGCACCGGGTCGAGCCCGCCCTGCTCCAGCGCTACGAGGCCGCCTACCGCCGTCATTTTGAGCTGTGGAAATCCGCCGCCCTGAAGCACGGCATCTCGCTGGCTCGTGTCGCTGCCGAGGCCGACTTTCAAAAGGCGCTCCAGCTCGAAGGAATCCCCAGCGGAGCCGTGGAAACTGCATGAGCCTCACCCTCGCCAACACCTGGGGCCTCTGGGCGCTGCTCGGCATTCCGGCCGTGATCGCCATTCATTTCCTCCAGCGGCGCAACCGCCGCGTGCACGCCACCACGCTCTTTCTGCTGCAGCAGATGAAGCGCGAGAGCCGCACCGGCAGCCGCTTTGAGCGCCTCCGCACCTCCATCCCTTTCTGGCTTCAGCTTTTGATGGTGCTGCTGCTCACCTGGCTGCTCGTGCAGCCCCGCTGGCTCAGGCACGATGCCGTGCAGCGCATCGCCGTGGTGATGGATGCATCCGCCAGCATGCAGGCCTTCCGCACTCCTGCGCTCAGAGCGGTCGATGACGTCCTCGGCCTGCTCGAAGGCCCTCTGGCGCGCGCAGAGCTCACACTGCTGTCTTCAGATGTCGAGGCCCCCAGCCTCTATCACGGCACGCTGGCCGCTGAGCTGCGGCAGGCGCTGCATCAATGGGAGCCGCTCCTCGGCGTGCATGATTTCACCCCCGCCTTGCGCATCGCACGCGGGCTCGTCGGGCCAAAGGGCGTCGTCGTGCTTGTCACAGACCACCCCCTGCCTGTCCCCCCTCTGTTTGGCGCGCAGGTGATTTCCGTCGGTCAGGAAACCGACAACGTCGGCTGGGCCGGCGTGACCGTGGAGGAGGTTGACGGCCAGTGGGTCTGGCACGCCCTGGTGAAAAACTACTCCAGCACTCCGCAGCAGCGCCAGTGGCATGCCCTGGCCGGCACTGCGCAGTCCCCTGCCAAATCTCTCAAGCTCGCCCCCGGGGAAACCCAGACGCTCTCCGGTCCCTTTCCCCCCGGAGAGGTCCAGCAGTTTGCCCTTCACCTTGGCGACGACGCATTCGCACTCGACAACGTTCTGCCGCTCGTGCGCCCTCAGCCCAAAGTCCTCTCGCTTTGTCCGTTCGACGGCAAAACACCGCTGCTCGCGGAGCTCTTCAGCCGCTACGCCCACCTGCGCATCGTCGGCGCTCCGGGTGCGTCGGATCTCGTCGCTGCGGTGATGACACCCACTTTCGCCCTGCCAGAGCAGCGTCATGGCTGCTTCTTTCAGGCCCCGCCGGAAGAGACGGCCCCCTACCTCAAAGGCAGCATCGTGGCCGAGCCGCATGCGCTGGTCGAAGGGCTCAACTGGCAGGGGCTTCTGGTGCGCGAGTCCAAACCCATGCCCCGTCAGTCCCAGGATCGCGTGCTGCTCTGGCAGGGCGAGCGCCCCTTGATCGTCTTGCGCATCATGCCCGCCGGCGGCAGGCAGTTGATCTGCCAGTTCGATCTGGAGATCTCCAATGCCCGCAAGCTGCCTGCCTTCGCCGTGCTTCTGCATCGTTTCCTTGAAACTTTGCGCACAGACAAACTCGCGCCTGAAGCCGCCAACTTCGACGTGCGTCAGCACCTCAATGTGGCGCACCGCCAGGATGCCGAAGCCGGGCCATTGAAACTCGGAGACCAGGAAATCCCCCTCGCACAGGCCCGCCTGCTCCGTGCCCCTTCACGGCCCGGCCACTTCACTGTGCGTCAGGGTGAAACGCTGCTCCTCACTGCGGCCGCACATTTTGCCGACACCCGAGAGGCAGACCTCACCCAGGCAAAGCCGTTCAATGAACTCGACAAGGTCAAGGCCCTGCAGGTCGAGACCCTGCACGAGGCAGACCCCGGCTGGCGGCTGTGGCTTCTCGCCCTGCTCCTTTTGCTGTTCGGCAGCTGGTGGTTCACCAATCCCAAACGCGAAACTCAGGAGGTCTTGCGCGCATGAAACATCCGTTCAGTGGCCGCAAAAAAACGCAAAGGCCGCAAAAAGGGGCTGCCTCCGGAAACCTGCGCCCCCTCTTTTTTTTGTGCCTTTTTGAGTTTTTTGCGGCCATCCCAAATGAGGTCCTGCCATCATGATCTTCCGCCATCCAGAATGGTTCGCCCTCCTGCCCGTGCTTCTGCTGGCCGGCAGGCTTCTGCCGCGCCTTTCGTTGTGGCGGCCGGTTCGGCTGCTGCTGCTGGTGCTCATCACGGCCACGCTCGCACAGCCGCAGTGGCGTCGCCTTGCCGACGGCGTCGATCTCTGGGTCCTGCTCGACAGCTCCGTGTCCGCAGAGCAGCCCATGGCCAGGGGCATGCAGGAGTGGGAGAAGCTCCTCGAAAAAAGCCGGGGCCGCGAAGACCGCATCTTTTACCTCAGCTATGCCGCGGAGGTGATGAAGCGTGGCGCTGAAGGCGCGGAAATGTACGCACGCAACCAGACTCAGACACGCACCGCCCAGGCCATCACCCAGGCGCTCGCCTTTGCCCAGCGCGAAGGCCCTGGCCGGCCGGCCCGCATTCTGGCCATCACAGACGGTTACTCCACCGAGCCGCTGACGGGCCTCGCCTCCAAACTCTCGCAGCAGGGCGTGGAGCTCGACTACCGCCTCGCCCGCGAAAGCGAGACCACCGACTTCCGCATCTCCGCCATGAAGCTCCCTTCGCGCGCTCAGCTCGGCGAGCCGTTTTTGATCGAGATCGAGCTGCGCGGCACCGCCGATGGCAAAGTCCCCCTCACCCTGCTGCGCAACGGACGTGAGCTCAAAACCAGCGAGGTGGACGTCCGGCTCGGCAGCGGTGCCATTCGCTTTACGGACCGCCTCCCGGCCGCCGGTGTCGCACATTATGAGGCCATCATCCTGCCGGCCAAGGACGCGCACCCGGGCAACAACCGTCACGAAGCGATGATCGAAATCGCCGGCGGTCCTCGCGTGCTCCTCCTCACCAAGTACACGGACGACCCCGCCGCCGCCGCCCTCCAGCGCCAGGGGTTCACCGTCGAGACCGTCACCGAGCTGCGCTCTCTCCGCCCCGGCCAGCTCGCCGGTGTGAAGTGCGTCATCTTCAACAACGTCCCCGCCTTTGAGCTCCCCTCCGAGTTCCTGCCTGCCATGGATTTTTATGTCCGCGAGCAGGGCGGCAGCATCCTCATGGCAGGGGGAAAGCAGAGCTTTGCCGCAGGCGGTTATTTCGAGTCGCCGCTCGATCCGCTGCTGCCCGTCTCCATGGAAATGAAGCAGGAGCACCGCAAGCTCATGGTCGCCATGGCCATCGTCATGGACCGCAGCGGCTCCATGGGCATGAACGTGCAGAATGGTTTCACGAAAATGCAGCTCGCAGACGAAGGCGCGGCCAATGCCATCCGCTTCCTCGGGCCGCAGGATCTGCTGGCCGTCTATGCCGTGGACAGCGAGGCCCATGAGATGGTCCCCCTTCAGCAGGTGGGGCCTAACCGCGATAAAATGGAAAGCGCCGTGCGCCGCATCGAAAGCACCGGCGGCGGCATCTATGTTTACAACGGGCTCAAGGCTGCCTGGGATCAGCTCAAAGCCGCACCCGTCGGCCAGCGCCACATCATTCTCTTCTCTGACGCCGCAGACTCCGAGCAGCCGGGCGACTACCAGATCCTGGTCGAGGAAATCATCAAGAATGGCGGCACCGTCAGCGTCATCGCCCTCGGCACCCGCAGGGACGTGGATGCCTGGATCCTCGATGACATCGCCAAGCGCGGCAAAGGCCGTATCTTCTACACCGACAAAGCCGAGGAACTGCCCAGCATCTTCAGTCAGGAAACCGTCGCCGTCGCCCGCAGCGCCTTCATCACGGACCCCGTCGCCACCAAGGCCGCCGGCGGCTGGTTTGAGATCAGCAGCCAGACCTTTGACTGGCCCGCGCAGGTGGACGGCTTCAATCTCAGCTACCTGCGCGACTGGGCCAGCCAGGCGCTCATCACCCAGGACGAATACGCCGCACCTCTCGTCGCCTTTGGCCCACGCGGCACCGGCCGCACCGCCGCCGTCAGTTTTCCCCTCGGTGGCGAGCACTCCCAGCTCGTGCGTGCCTGGCCCAAATACGGCGACTTTTTGCAGACCCAGGTGCGCTGGCTGATGGGCGAAACTCTTCCGCCCGGCATCGGTGTCCGCCACCGCCTGGAGGGCAATACCCTCACCCTCGATCTGCTCTACGATGAAGAATGGGCGCCCAAACTGCGAGCCAAAGCCCCGCGCGTGGTGCTGGCGCACGGACTGCGGGCCGAGGGCTCTCACGAGCTCGCCTGGGAGCGCGTCTCACCCGGGCATTACCAGACCCGCACCGAACTCCCCGAAGGTGAAATGGTGCGCGGAGCCGTGCAGGTCGCCGGGCAGGCCGTCAGCTTTGGGCCCGTCATTGTCGGCACCAGCACCGAGTGGGCCTTTGATGAGTCACGCGTCGAGGAGCTGCGCCGCGTCTCCCAAACCAGCGGCGGCCGTGAGCTGCTGGAAATGAGCCAGGCCTGGCGCAGCCCCGCCACGCCTCGCTTTACGGATCTTGGCATTTACCTGCTCATCGTCACCCTACTCTGCCTCCTCTTCGAAGCCTTCGTCACCCGCACCGGCTGGAAGCTGCCCCGGCTCGCCCGTGCCGAAAGCAAGCCGCGCCCCGCAATCATCAAACCCACCCGCGAAGCTCTCCAACATCAGCAGCGACTCAGCCAGGCACCGCAGGCCCAAGAGATCAAAACTCCTGCCGCTGAAGCAGAGCCCAAGATCACCCAAGTCTCCGCCGAAGAACGCCAAAGCCGCTTTCAGCGTGCGAAGAAACGCTGAGACTTCGCGGATGGATCGTAGCTTGCACCCTGGGAGTCGGTGATTTACAATAAACCATGGTTCCCATCCTGAGACAGCCTGGCTTTCAGCAGCGTGCCATGCCGTTGTCCATCCAGGCCTGGCATCAAATGATCGCCACGGGTCTCGCTCCGGCGCGGGCTGAACTCATTCGCGGAGTGATTGTCGAAAAAATGAGCAAGTCCATCATCCATACCAAGCTTGCGGCGAGAATTTTTGCTCTTCTGCAAAAACTTGCAGGCGCTCAGGTGTGGGTCCGCAAAGAAGATCCGCTCACCTTGACGGATTCAGAACCCGAACCGGACGCATCGGTGGTCGCGGGCAGGGAAGAAGACTTCCAGAGTCATCCAACGACAGCTCTCCTCGTTGTGGAAGTTTCTGTTTCCAGTCTCAATGAAGACCGTGAAATGGCCGACCTCTATGCAGAAAACGGCGTGGCCGAATACTGGATCATTAACGGCTCCGAGCGTTGCATCGAATGCTATCGCGATCCCTCTGCTGGCCGTTATCAAACCCAGCTCCGCATCACCGAAGGCTCCATTCTTCAGAGCGCCGCCCTGCCAGCCGTGAGCGTGGACATCGCCGAATTGTTTGCGGGTATCGGCGCCTGATCCCTCCCGCGTTCAAGCAGGCATCCCAGCGTGCGAAGAAACGCTGATGAAAAGTCGCCATCGGCGCTCTGAAATGATCAGATCAAGGCTCGCGTGTCTTTGATCCAGATTCTTTTCCAACGGCTCATGGTACTAAACTGCCGTTCTTTGCCTTTCGAGACAAAGAGTTCGGCGTGGCAGCGTACGTTGGGAGACACTTCAACCCATCGTCGCTCCTCATGCCCACTTCGCGCCGCTCCTTCCTCAAGCATTCCACGCTCGCCTCCGCAGCCGCCGCTTTTCCGGCGTTCGTCCGCGGCCAGAACCTCAACAGCAAGCTCCAGGTGGCCTGCGTCGGCGTCAATGGCATGGGCTACAGCGATCTCCACAACGTCGGCTCTCACGCCGCCGTGAAATTCGTCGGCTTCTGCGACGTGGATGCCAACCGCTTCGACAAGGCTGACAAGGAGTTCCCCGGCGTGAAGCACTTCTCCGACTACCGCGAGATGTTCAGCACCCTTGGCGACGGTTTCGATGCCGTCACCGTGGGCATCCCGGACCACATGCACGCACCCGTGGCCGTGGCCGCCATGCAGAAGGGCAAGCACATCTACTGCCAGAAGCCCCTCGCGCACACCGTCTGGGAGGCGCGACAGATGCGCCTCTGGGCTGAGAAGAAAAACCTCGTCACCCAGATGGGCAATCAGATCCACTCCTCCATCGAGTACCGCATGGGCACGCGGCTCATCAAGGAAGGCGCGATCGGCAAAATCAAGGAAGTGTACTCCTGGGTCGGCGTCACCGGCAATGAGCGCACCCGCATGTTCCAGCCGCCGCCCTCCGCTCCCGTCCCGGCCAATTTGAACTGGGACCTCTGGATCGGCGCCGCTCCCATGCGCGAGTACGCCCCCGCCTATCACCCCTTCATCTGGCGCGACTGGCAGGACTTCGGCGGCGGCGGCCTCGGCGACTTCGGCTGCCACATCATGGACCCCGTTTTCACCGCGCTCGATCTCACCGCCCCCATCAGCGTCCACGCCAAGAACAGCGGCATCAACAACCAGATCTGGCCCACGCATGAGACCATCAACTATGTCTTCCCCGGCACCCAGTACACCGCAGGGAAAACGATGAAGCTCACCTGGATGGACGGCGGCCTCAAGCCCAGCCACAAGCTCGCCCAGATGCCCGGAGACATCGATCTCCCCGGCAGCGGTTCCATCTTCATCGGCGAGGGCGGCACCATGGTCCTCGCTCATGTCGCAGGCCCGCGCCTCTACCCTCTCGACAAGTTCACCGGCTTCAAATACCCCAAGGAAGAAGGCCGCAGCCACTGGCACACCTGGGTGGACGCCTGCCTCGCCGGCACCAAGACCAGCGACGGCTTCCACTACGCCGGTCCGCTGGCGGAGACCGTGCAGCTCGGCAACGTGGCCACCCGTCTCGCCATTCCCAAGATCGACCCCGTCACCGGCCGCATGGAGGAGGCCAACAAGGTGCTTGAGTGGGACGCCGCCAATCTGAAGTTCACCAACGCACCCGAGGCCGACAAGCTGCTCACCAAGACCTATCGTCAGGGCTTCGAAGTCGCTGCCGCTTAAGCCTTCGCATTTCCCGCTCCCATCCCGTGCGCGCCGATCTGAAAAGATTCGGCGCGCATTTTTTTCGATGGCATTTGAGTGGCTGGCGTAGTTATTGCGTCAGAACATCATATGAACTCGGAAAACACGAACGAATCGTCGTCTTCCCTCAGCGGAAGTCTCCTGCTCGCCTCACCGGCCATGCGCGACTCCAATTTCGCCCGCTCCGTGGTCTTCATGGCCGCGCACAATGCGAAGGACGGCGCCTTTGGCTACATCCTCAACCGCCCCCTGGAGCAGTGCGTCGCCGATCTCCTTCCAGACCAGGACTTGGGAGCGCTTGGCGATGTGCCCGTGTTCATGGGCGGCCCCGTTTCCACAGACAAGCTTGCCTTCGCCGCTTTGCATTGGAACAAACGCCGCCGCACCCTTCGCTGCCAGACTCATCTCTCCGTGGCAGACGCTCTGCACGCGCTCAGCCTCGGCCATGATGTGCGCGGCTTTGTCGGCTACTCCGGCTGGAGCGGTGGCCAGCTCGAAAGCGAGCTGGAAGTCCGCTCCTGGATCACCACCCCGGCCCGTCCGCTGGTGCTCACTGTTGAAAAACCCGCCCAGATGTGGTCCGCCATCCTCAAGGACATGGGCCCTGTCTATAAGGTCATGGCCGGTATGCCTGAAGACGTGAGTCTGAACTAAGCCGGCGTGAAGCGGCCCGCACATTCCGTGTGCGGTGTGGGCGGCAGGCCTGCCTGCCACCTCTTATAAGATGCCGCTCCAGCCTACTTCGAAAATTCCTTGTCGATCGCGTCCAGATACTTCGAGATCGGATCGGTGCGGACTGGAAGTTCTTTCTTGATGGTGGTGGGCAGGTTGAGGAAGTCGTCAAACTTGCCGGAAAGGCGGCCGCTCTCGCTGGCTTCGAACCAGTCCAGGTAGTCGCGCACCGCGACAGACTTCTGGTAGGCGACAATCGCAAACTCATGCAGCGCGGCCAGGCGCTTGTCCATGTCCTTCGTCCTCCCGGCTTCGATGTCGTGCACCGCGACGAGGTAGCCTCGGATCACAGGGCGGAACAAAACGCCCACACGCAGCTCCAGCGCCCTCAGTGACGCCAGGTTGTACTCCAGTATTTTAGCACGGTCTGGGTGCTTCAGGATATGCTGATACTCCTCGATGGGCAGGCTCACCGGTACCAGGCTCGGTGCTGCGGCGTCTGGGCTGGCCGCCGTGCCTGGAGCTGCCCTGACCTGTTCGGGCGTGGCCGGCTTTGCATTCGGATTCGTCGTCTGTGGCTTGCGCGCAGCTGTGCTGGAGGATTTGGCGGTGGACTTGGAGTTGGGATTGGTCGTGCGCGGCTTGCTGCTTTTCTTCACCTCTGGCTTCTCCGCTTCAGCCTTCGGTGCTTCAGCCTCCTCCTTGGGGGCTTCCTCGGTCTTGCGTTTGCGGAAATCAAACAGCGGCTCCGTTGTCGGGCGGGCGGCGGGCGGGGCCAGCATCTGCCAGGCATCTGCCATCATGGGTGAGATCAGGCGGGCAAAATCAAAGCTGCTCTCCGGAGTCAGCATCGCCTGCTTCTCCTTGGCCGGCGCTTCCTCTTTCTTTTCCTCCGCAGGCTTCTTGCCGCCACGGAACCAGTTCATTGGATTGAGCTTCGTGGGCTTCTTTTCTTCCTGGGGCTCCTCTTTCGCTGCCGGTTCTTTTGGGACGCTGACCTTGGGCTTTTCGATCGCCGCCGCCTTTTCCTTCTCCTTTTCAGCCACCTTCTTGCCGGGGCTCGCAGTCACGGCGGGTTTCTCATCAGGCTTCTTCTCATCAGGCTTTTTCTCCTCGCCACCGGCGCCAAAGAGCCGGCCCATGAAGCCGGGTTTCTTTTCTTCTGCCTTGTCCTCTTTTTCGGCCATGGCTTCAGCCGGCTTTTCAGCCGTTTTGGAGCTGCTGTCTTTGGCCTCTGCATCGTCAGGCTTTTTCTTTTCCTCGCCACCGGCGCCAAAGAGCCGGCCCATGAAGCCGGGTTTCTTTTCTTCTGCCTTGTCCTCTTTTTCGGCCATGGCTTCAGCCGGCTTTTCAGCCGTTTTGGGGTTGCTGTCTTTGGCCTCTGCATCGTCAGGCTTTTTCTTCTCCTCACCGCCGGCACCAAACAGGCGCCCCATGAAGCCGGGCTTCTTTTCCTCGTCCGCAGGCAGCTCCTTCGCTTCGGCCGTTTTGGCGGCTTTGTCTGCGGCTTTCGCCTCGCCTTCCTTTTCGCTGCCATCTCCCAGGAAGAGCATGCGGCGCAGCAGGCTGCGTTTCGTCTTCGGGTCCTCCTCGGCGGGTTCCTCCTTCGGGGTTTCAGGCGTCGGCTCTTTCACCTTGGCCTTGGCGGTTGCAGTCTCCGCCTGGGCTGGCGCACGGGGCTCGCTCGCCGCGATCACCGGCAGCGGTGCGGGGATCACAAAGGGGTGCAGTTTCACGTTCTTTGGCACCTCCGCAGGCAGCGCTTCGTAGTGGATCGTGATGGCCTCCTCGATGGCCTTGAGGCTTTCGGCCGCGCTGAGCGGCTCGGCCACACCGGGCTTGGCCAGGGAGGCCAGCTGCAGCGACCACCACTTGTTCAGGCTCGACGCCGAGGCGGCGAAGTTGGGGAATGCAGCGCTGAGCAGTTCGCGCTCGGAGCGCGAATCACTCGCCAGGGAGTTGAGAAACTTGTTCAGATTCTGCGGCCCGTTTGGCTGGTCCACCAGCGCCAGCACCAGCGCGCAGCATGAGGTCTCGTAAATCGTCCGGGAGAGGTTGTCCATCTCCACCGGGGAGGCTTCGATGATCTCCTCAATGCCGTAGATTTTCCCGCTGCGAAACAGCGTGGCAAACATGGCGCTCGGGGCCGGGCTCGCACGGAAGTCCAGCGCATGCAGCACGCCGGTCATGACCCAGTCGGGCAGCAGCAGGCGCCCTTCCGGTGTCTCGATCTTCTGGTGGTTGCGCAGGATGCGCTCGGCCAGCAGCGCCCTCACCAGTTCCTTGCGCAGGTCCTCCGCCTTCAGCCCGGGCCCCTCGTTGATCGTCACCTGCAGGTGAAAGCCCCCGAAGTTAAGCTCGGAGATGGCGGTGGAAATCGGCGGCCCTTTCGACTTGGCCGCCTCCTCGCCGGTGTTCAGCAGCACCACGATCGGCAGCACCCACGGCTCCTTGTCATTGAGCACCCTGCGCAGCTCCTGCGAAATCTCCTCACAGCGTGTGGACATGGCGCTGCGCGTCTCAAACACCTTTCCATGCACAATGAACTGCCGGCTCGTGCTGGTGGAGCTCGTCACGGGCACCTTGTCCGCCGGAGTCGGCACGCGCGGCACCTCCGTCACCGCTGGCTTTTGTGTCACGGCTTCCAGCGCCTGCATTTTGCTGGCGGAATTCGCAGAGGTCGCAGGCGCTGCGGGCACAGGTGCAGGCGCTGGCGGGGCTGCAGGCTTGGCGCCGGGCTCATTCAGCAGCTGGCCCGGCAGGGGAGGCGGGGCCAGAGTCTTCGGGGCCTCGATCGCAGCCGCCGCTTCTTTCTGTTCCTTCGTCAGCGGCGGGACGGGAGGGGCGGCTGTTTGCCCCACAGCGAGCAGTGTGGTGCAGACAAATGAGAGCACGCCTGCGCAGGCGCATGGAAAACGGCGGTTCATGCAGTGGGGAAGCGGGGATCGAGCACGAGCTTGTCCTTCGCGATGGTGATTTGGGTCATTTGAAACAAGGCACGGATTTCTGGATCAAGTGCCTCGGCCAAAGCTTGCAGCGAGGGCTGGAGCGGCCTCATCATGCCACGCGGCATCTCCAGGTGGCCGTACGCTCCACGCAGCACTTCCACCCGGAAGTCCTTTTCTCCGCGGTGGATCGCCAGGTCCACGCTCGCGGTCTGCGTATGCCCGTGGATTTTCCAGATCAGAAACAAACGCGCCGTGTCCGGCTCCAGATCGATGCGGACTCCTTCAAACGCCGCCCAGCCTCCCAGGACTCCCGGGATTTTTCCAGACAGCGTCGCGGACAGGTGACGGTTGATTTCCACCTCGCTCACCTCCATCACTGCCGCACGCTTGATGGTCGTTTGCCGCATCATGTCAGGCAGGTCATCGGCCTTCGCAGAGCTTGGCGCAGCGACTCTGGGCAGATCTGCCGGCCGGTGTGCCACCCAGGCGGCTCCGGCCAGCAGGCTGATCCCAAGCAGCCGCAATGTCTTGATGAGTTGGCGGATCACAGCGGCAGGTGGTGGTGAGGTATGAAATGCGGGCTAGGGGCCTAGGCCCCCGTCGTCTTGGCAGGTGCTGGCGTGCTCGCGGCTGGTGCAGGGCTTGCCGCAGGCGGCGCACTGGTGGCTGAGGCGGCGCTTTCAGAGTCCTTCTTCGCCGCCGCTTTGTACGAGTCGCTGCGGTAGTCGGTGATGTAGAAGCCGTTGCCTTTGAAGATGAAACCTGCGCCCATGCCTATCTTTCGCTTCACCGGTCCCGGACAGCCCTCCTTCGGGCACTCCGTGAGGTGAGGGTCTTTCATGGACTGTTTGGCCTCAAATGGATGGCCACACGTCTGGCATTCGTATTCGTAGGTGGGCATGGTGGGGGGAAGGTGAGATGCCTGCGCGGGGATAATGCTGTGCGCAGCAGGGCTCTAAGTATGCTGCTTGGCACCCTCTGCTGCAAAAGGATTTTCCCCCTCCATTCTGGCTCTGTCACAATTCAGCGCTCGACACTCATCAGCCTTTGCATGTATTATCCGGTCATGGCTGCTTTGACCCAGGAAACCGTCTTCTTGAAGAATCTTTATGCCACGCCCGCCGACTGGCAGCGCGATTTGTTCTATTCCGTGGTGCGTGCGGGCCACCTCAAGGCGGGCTATGAGCACCGCATCGAGCGCGAAACCTACCCCGGCCACGAGCTGATCCTCTGCCTCAAAGGTCGCGGCTGGGTCCAGGTCGCAGGCAAACGCCATGAAGTCGGGCCCGGGGCTCTCCTCTGGGTGAACTGCCACCATCCTCACCTCTATGGGGCTGCCAAAAAGGACCCCTGGGAGCTTTATTGGATACGTGCAGAAGGTCGGCCGCTCGACCGCATCGCCGAGCTCCTCCAGGTGCGCTCACAGCCCGTCCTCGAAGGCATTAATGAGCAGGCTGTCGCTCAGGAGTTTGAGCGGGCTTTTGAGCACATGAGCGGCACCCGCCCCAGCGATGCCGCACTCGCCAGCGCCGCCGTCGCCTCCATCATCGGCCAGGCCTTCCACGTCCGCCTCTCAGAGCCCGGGCAGGTGCAGCCGGAGCTCCCCTCCGCCGTTTCCAAGGCCCTCGAGCGCATGCGCCTCTACTTCCACCTCCCCATGCGCGTGGTCGAGCTGGCCCAGCTCAGCGGCATGAGCGAAAGCCACTTCAGCCGCCAGTTCAAGGCCTCCATCGGCACCAGCCCCATCGACTGGCTCCGCCGCGAGCGCATCAATCAGGCCAAACGCCGCCTCATCGAGTCCGACGACCCCGTCAAGGAAATCGCCCGCCAGGTCGGCTACCATGACCAGTTCTTTTTCTCCAAGGACTTCAAGAAGATGACCAAGCTCACCCCCACCCAGTTCCGCGAGCAGGAAAAGCAGTCCTAGTCCGCCACAGGCCTCTGCTTCAGCCGTTCTTCCACCCACGCATGTGTGCGGCGGAGGATGAAATCCAGCATCAGCGCCAGCAGCGCCCCTGCAAACGCTCCGCCGACCCCGCCATACACGGCGATCATCCAGCTCTCGTCCACCTTCTCCAGCACCGTGCGGCCCACCCACGCCGTCACCGCCCCTGCGGGTATCCCGGCCAGCACACCGCACTGCAGCAGCAGCGCCCTCATGGCCGTGGCCGGACGTTTCGTAAAGAAACCCAGCGCCACCGAGCTCGACACCACGCCCAGCATCACCATTCCTGCTGCGATCGCGCACGCAAACAGTCCCGCTCCTATCCCGACGCCGATCAGTACGACCATGACAATCAGCATGATGAGGCCGGGAAAAATCATGGCCTCAGCATCAAACTCAAATCTCGAATTTCAAATCCTCATTTCACCGCCACTGTCATCCCCATGAGCATCACCCCCGCACCCCAGGGCCTCCTCGGCATGAAGCCGGAGGAGATCGCTGCCGTGTTCACAGAGCTGGGCCAGCCCGCCTTCCGTGCCAGGCAGCTCGTCGAGTGGGTCTTCGCCAAACGCGCCGCCACCTTCGAGGCGATGACCAATCTGCCCAAGGCCACCCGCGAAGCCCTCGCCACCCGCTTCGTCACCCGCACCATGACCATCGCCAAGGTCACCGGCTCCAGCGACACCACACGCAAGTTTCTCCTCAAGCTCCATGACGGCCGCTACGTCGAGACCGTCCTCATCCCGGCCAATCCCGCCCTCTATGGCGGAGCCTCGGACCGCCGCACCCTCTGCGTCTCCAGCCAGGTCGGCTGCGCCTACGACTGCAAATTCTGCGCCAGCGGCCTCGCAGGCTTCACCCGCAACCTCACTGCTGCCGAAATCGTCGAGCAGATCGTCCAGGTGGAGGCCTATGCCGGAGAGCGTGTGGACAATCTCGTCTTCATGGGCATGGGAGAGCCCCTCGCCAATTTCTCCAACGTCACCAAGGCCATCGAAATCCTCAATGCGGAATGGGGCATCGGCATCGGGGCACGTCACATGACCGTCAGCACCAGCGGCCTCGCTCCGCAGATCAAAAAACTCGCCGATTTTCCCCTTCAAATCCGCCTGGCCATCTCCCTCCACGGCGCCACCGACGAAGTGCGTGAGAAAATCATGCCCGTGAACCGCAAGCACAACCTCGCGGAACTCTTCGAGGCGCTCGACTACTGGAACCAGAAACGAAAACAGTTCCTCACCTTCGAGTTCATCCTCATCGCCAATGTAAACGACAGCCTCCAGCAGGCCCAGGCCCTGGCCAAACGTGCGCGCAGCGCCAATGCCAAGGTCAACCTCATTCCCTACAACACCGTCGATGGCCTCGACTGGGTGCGCCCCAGCGAAGCCGCCCAGGACGCCTTCCTCGCCGTGCTTCTCAACGCCGGCGTCACCGCCACCCTACGCCGGGAAAAAGGCCACGACATCGCCGCCGCCTGCGGTCAGCTTCGCCTGAAACAGGAAACCGAACTCGGCATCATCGAATCCCCCATCCCCGCCAAACGCATCACCATCGGCGGCGGCGCGGACTGATTTTCCGGAGCGCCAAAGGCGCGCGCTATCGCAGCCCAGGGCAGCGCCCTGGGTTGCCTGTTTCGCCACATCCTTGGCCCGCAGGCAGTTTGCCCTTCGTAGTGCGCACCGAGCAGAATGGGCGTCTGCAGCAGACTTGTTCGAGAGCAGCATGTCTGGCTGTTCGGGACGTAGGTTGGGTGTGTTTGGCGGCTGATGGTTGCTCGATCATCAGGCGGCTGCTTCGCCAAACCGCCCGACTCTGGGGGGCGTTCGCAGGCTGAGGCGCGTGGCTACACGCTGAGGGACGGCGGGCTGTCGCCACACCCATCCACGGCCACGCCTGAAGCACTGAACCTGGAGCTCTATTCGAGAACAAGTCCAATACCACGCACAGCTGAAAACGGGTCTCATGGGTGAAAGCCAGCATTCCATGCGGCCAGCCAGCGCTCTGGAGGAGTGGGATCGTCCCGATCCCACACGTTCCCGCATCGCCCTGCGCCCTCGCAGAACCACGAACACGCTGCAGGTGGGGGGATCAAGATAATCCCCCTCCGTCGCTGCGGCGAAGCCTCAGGCGGGGTGGGATCGTCCCGATCCCATACGTTCCCGCGTCGCCCTGCGCCTTCGCAGATCCACGAACACGCTGCAGGTGGGGGGATCAAGATGATCCCCCTCCGTCGCTGCGGCGAAGCCTCAGGCGGAGTAGGATCGTCCCGATCCCACACGTTCCCGCATCGCCCCTGCGCCCTCGCAGATCCACGAACACGCTGCAGGTGGGGGGATCAAGATGATCCCCTCCGTCGCTGCGGCGAAGCCTCAGGCGGAGTGGGATCGTCCCGATCCCACACGTTCCCGCATCGCCCAGCGCCCTCGCAGAACCACGAACACGCTGCAGGTGGGGGATCAAGATGATCCCCCTCCGTCTCTGCGGCGAAGCCTCCGGCGGAGTAGGATCGTCCCGATCCCACACGTTCCCGCATCGCACAGCGTCTTCGCACATCCACGAACACGCTGCAGGTGGGGGGATCAAGATGATTCCCCTTCGTCGGATCGTGCCTCCACCTTCAGACCCGTTTTCATCGCATCGTGGTCCAATGGGTCCCGTCACGCATAGGCACCGCGGCGTGTCCGGGTCTCAAGGAGGCCAGGAGTTTTCAACAGGCTGTTAAAACTACCTCACCCGCGCCGGCTTCCTCACCGCAGCCGCAGGCACCCGTTTCACCGGGCGCTTCAGCTTCGATGCAGACACTGACTTGGCGGCTGCGGGCTTGGCTGCCACGGGCTTCGCGGCAGTCTTGGCTTCCTTCAGCTCACGCAGCTCTTTCTCCACCTCGGCCAGACGCTTGGAGGTCGCCTCCAGCTTCCGCACCACCAGGCGCGCCACAAATTCATACAGCGCCGCATGGAAATCCGGGTCTTCCTCACGGGGATGGATGTCCTGCAGAAACTTCTGGTCCACCGCCAGGCACACCGCCTTGGTGGAGGCCAGCACGGAGGCCAGACGCTTGTCATGGTTCACGAGCGCCAGCTCGCCAAAAACTTCCCCGATCCGGGTGATGGAGGCCACCTTCTTGGTGCCGACCCGCACCTCCAGCTCACCGCTGAGCAGGACGTAGATGCGGGAGTCGATGCTGCCTTCTTTGATGATGCAATCTCCTGGCTCGCACTGCAGCAGGCTGCTGGAATTGAGCACATCATCGAGCTGGTCATCGCTAAAGCTGGCGAGGGCAGGCACCGCACGCAGAGGCGACGGGCTGTGCTTCTCGTCATGGATGTAAGCAAACTCTTTCATGGAATATGCAGGATTCTGTCAGGAGGATGGCAGGCGGGAAAGATAAATTTTGCTCATTTTCCGGCACTCTTCACCGCCGCATCATACGCAGGCCAGAAGCTCGCCGGTGGCATCAGGTCCTTGCCGCCATCATCAAACCGTGTGCCGATCTCCTGCAGCGGCAGCGCTTTCACCACATCGATGCCCGCCGTGATGTTTGCCGGCGTAAACACCAGCCGTGTGAGCTTCATGCCCTTCAGCGGGGTCAGATCCGTCACCGGCGTTTCGCCTATGTGCAGTCGCTGCAGCGCCGTGCCGCTCAGCGGCGTCAGGTCCTTCACCTTCGTGCGGTGCAGCGTCACGCTCACCAGCGGCACCGTCTTCAGCGCGCTGATGTCCGCCACCGGGCAGTCCGTCAGCCACAGCATCTGGATCGGGCATTTGCCGATCCCCGAGATGTCTCCGATCGGGCAGCCCACCGCATTCAGCTCCACCAGCGGCATGTTTTCCAGCGCCGCCAGGTTCTCCACTGGCGTACGGCTCAGGTACAGCTTCTCCAGCGGCATGCCCCGCAGTGCGGAGAGATCCTTCACCTTCGTGTCCTCCAGGTACAGCTCCACCAGCTTCTTCCCCTGCATCGGCCGCAGGTCCGTGATCGGCGTCTCGCTCAGGTCCAGCGCCAGCGGCTCGATGTGCTCCAGAAACTTCACGTTCTCGATCTTCGCCCCGCGCAGGCTCAGCGCGATCACCTTCCCACCCTCGATGTTGAACTGCCCGTCGCCCGCATACGCCGGATTATGGTACTTGATCTCCGTGTGCATCATCTCCTGCGTCCAGTACACCTTCTTCGGTTCCTCCTTTTTGGGCTCTGCCTTGGCTGGCGCGGGAGCTGCCGCCACGGGCTTCGCCGCAGGCGCGGGTTTCTTGGGCTCATCGCCGCATTGGGTCAGGAGCAGAGGCAGGACAAGGAGCAGGCTGGGCTTCATGGCACCGGCATGCCGGATTTCCCCCCTCCTTGCAAGCCGGAAGTGAAACAAGCGCGGCAAACCCGCGTTTATCGCGCCTCATCATGCGCCCGCTTCTTCTCCTCGCCGCACTGCTTCTCGCATCGTCCGCCTTTGCCGCCAAACCCAACGTCCTGCTCATCGTCGCAGACGATCTCGGCTACCACGACCTAGGCTTCCAGGGCTCCAAGGAAATCACCACGCCTCATCTCGACAAGCTCGCCGCCCAGAGCCTCGTGTGCACCAACGGCTACGTCTCCCACCCTTTCTGCAGCCCCACCCGCGCAGGCATCATGACGGGCCGCTACCAGCACCGCTTCGGCCATGAAAACAACCCCGCCTGGCTCCCGCAGGACACCGTGGCAGGCCTTCCCCTGACGGAGACGACTTATCCCCAGCTCATGCGCAAGGCCGGCTACACCACCGGGGCCGTCGGCAAGTGGCACCTCGGCGCGCATCCGCAGTTCCACCCCAATGAGCGCGGCTTTGACGAATACTTCGGCGCGCTCGGCGGCGGGCATCAGTACTTCCCCGGAGACAAAGGCGGCGTGGAGTACACCCTCCCGCTGAACCGCAATGGCAAGGACGAGGCCCAGACCAAGTACCTCACCGAGCAGTTTGGCGATGAGGCGGCAGCATTCATCGGACGTCACACCGGGGAGGCCAAGCCCTGGATGCTCTATCTCGCCTTCAACGCCCCGCATACACCACTCCAGGCCCCGCAGAAGTGGCTCGACAGGTATTCGCAGATTGCCGACAAAAGCCGCCAGACCTACGCCGCCATGGTATCGGCCATGGATGAAGCCGTGGGCGCTGTGCTGGACAAGCTCGACGCCACCAAGCAGCGCGAGAACACGCTGATCTGCTTCGTCAGCGACAACGGCGGCCCCAATCTCCAGGCGAAGAGCGGCAGCAACTTCACCAGCAACGCCCCCCTGCGCGGTGCCAAGGGCATGGTCTATGAAGGCGGCATGCGTGTGCCCTTCCTCGTCAGCTGGCCCGCCAAAATCAAGCCCGGCAAATACGAGCAGCCCGTCATCGCCCTCGACTTCCTGCCCACCTCGCTGGCCGCTGCGGACTCCGCAGACCTGACGCCGAAAAATCTCGATGGCGTAAACCTCCTGCCCTTCCTCAGCGGTGAAAAATCCACCGCACCCCACGACACCCTCTTCTGGCGCACCGGCGGTCCCGGCGGCAACAACGCCGTGCGTCGCGGCACCATGAAGCTCGTGCGCCTCGGCAAAGCGGAGCCCGAGCTCTACGATCTCTCCACCGACATCGGCGAATCCCAAAACCTCGCTGTTGAGAAGCCCGAGGTGGTCAAAGAACTCGTCGCCGCCATTGCCGAATGGGAAAAAGGCACCATCGCTCCCATCTTCGAAAGCCCCAAGCAGGGCAAACCAGCGGCGAAGAAGAAAAAGAAATAGCCTGCTTCACAGCGTTTCTGGCAGCATGAGGTTCATCATGCTGCGCCCGCTCACTTTTCTTCTGCTCTGCTCCTTCGCTCACGCGGATGAGTTCGATCCTCTGCGCGCCGTGGTGTCCAAAGCTATCGCCAAAGGAAACCCGGCCGGTGCTGTGCTCTGGCTGGAGAGCGGAGACAAAAAGCTCACTCTCGTCGAAGGCCAGCGCGCGCTCGTTCCTGCCAAAGAAGCCATGACCGAAGACACTGTCTTCGATGCCGCTTCTTTGACCAAGGTTGTCGCTACCCTGCCCAGCGTGCTCATCCTCATGGAGCAGGGAAAGATCGAGCTGGAGGCCGAGGCGCGTCGCTACATTCCGGAGATGCGTGCTGGCATCACCGTGCGTCACCTGCTCACCCACACCTCCGGCTTCAGGCCCGGCATTCCCAAGGAGCCGGAATGGTCAGGTTACGCGGCAGGCATCGAACGCGCCATCGCCACAGAGCCCGACGGTCCTCCCGGCCGCTTCTTCCGCTATTCAGACATCAATTTCATCCTGCTCGGCGAGATCGTCCAGCGCGTCAGCGGCATGCAGTTGAATGAGTTCGCAGCGCAGCATGTCTTCCAGCCCCTGCACATGGACTCCACCCGCTTCCTCCCGCCCGAGGAGTGGCAGCCACGCATCGCTCCCACCGAAAAAGACGACACCGGCACCATGCTGCGCGGCGTCGTGCACGACCCCACCTCACGCAAAATGGGCGGTGTCACCGGCCACGCCGGCCTCTTCACCACCGCTGGCGATCTCGCAAGGTACGCACACATGATTCTCGCAGGCGGTGCTGGCGTGTTAAAACCCGAGACCGTCAAACTCATGACCGCACCGCAGACCCCGGCCACCGTCTTTGAGCGCCGTGGGCTCGGCTGGGACATCGACTCCACCTTCAGCCGCCCGCGTGGCAAGATCTTCCCCGTCGGCTCTTTCGGACACACCGGTTTCACCGGCACCAGCCTGTGGCTCGATCCCGCCTCGCAGACCTTCGTCATCTTCATGAGCTCTCGCCTGCACCCCGATGGCAAAGGCAGCGTGCGCGATCTCTATGAAGAGATCGGCACAGCAGCAGCCAAATGCGTGAAGATCATTCCCTCCACCGGCCCGCCCTGGCCGCGCGATGAAAAGGAAATGCCCACCGTGCTCAATGGCATCGACGTGCTCACCCGTCGAAAATTCGCCGATCTCAAAGGCCTCCGCATCGGCCTCATCACCAATCAAACCGGCATCGACGCCCGGCGCCACAGCACCATCGATCTCCTCGCCAAGGCCCCCGAGGTGAAGCTGAAAAAACTCTTCAGCCCAGAGCACGGCATCCGTGGCGAGCTCGATCAGGAAAAAATCAGCAACTCCACCGACAAAAAGACCGGCCTCCCCGTTCTGAGCCTCTACGGCACGCAGCGCGCCCCCACCCAGGAGCAGCTCGCAGACGTGGACGCACTCGTCTTCGACATCCAGGACATCGGCTGTCGCTTCTACACCTACATCGGCACCATGCGCCTCTGCATGGAGTCCGCCGCGAAAGCCAAAAAACCCTTCTATGTCCTCGACCGCGTGAACCCCATCGGCGGCCTCCAGGTGGAGGGTCCCGCCCTCATCGACGCCGAAAAACCCACCGCCACCCACGCCATCCCGCTGCGCCACGGCATGACCGCCGGTGAGCTCGCAGCCATGATGAATGCCGAGCGCGCCATGCAGTGCGATTTGAAAGTCATCCCCGTCGAAGGCTGGCAGCGCCACCTGCTCTTTGACCAGACCGGTCTTCCCTGGATCAATCCCTCGCCCAACATGCGTTCGCTCAATGCCGCGCTGCTGTATCCTGGTATCGGCCTGCTGGAGTTCAGCATCACCGTCGGGCGCGGCACCGACACCCCCTTTGAGGTCCTCGGCGCTCCCTATGTGGACGACCTGCGCCTGTCGTATGAACTGAACAAGCTCGGTCTGCCAGGCGTCCAGTTCACCCCCATACGCTTCACCCCCGCAGCAAGTGTGTTCAAAGGCGAACCCTGCGGCGGCGTGCGCATGGCCATCACCGACCGCACCGCTTTGAATGCCGTCGATGTCGGCATCGCCATCGCCAGCACCCTGCAGAGGCTTTATCCCAAGGAGTTCAAGCTCGCCCTGGTGGACACCCTCCTCAATCGCGCCGCCAGCGTGAATGAGATGCGTGCTGGCGGCTCATGGAAAAAGATCGTCGCAGCCTGGGCCACTGAGTCGCAGGCCTTTGAGACGAGACGCGAACGCTTTTTGAAGTATTGATGTACTGGGCCATGAAGACACGAATCATGTACATCGAAAATAAAAGCGGCGGACTCAGCGGGCCAGCCCGGATTGGACGGGTACGATTGTCCAAGACGGGCAGGACGTTGTTCTACGGCGGATTGGAACTGAAAAATCTCGATGGAGCTGGTTACAAGAGCAATCACGTCGATCTGGCCACAGGTCATCACTACTGGGTTTCTGGACCGCGCAAAGACGGAGAAGACAGGCTGTATGGCGGAAGGGTGCCCGTGGAAATCGATGAAGACGTGAGAGAGGAGTATTGGACGAAGATTCGCAACTTGCCTGAGCGGATAAACGATGGCGTGCAGTGAAATCTGGAGCTTGCATGATAGGGGAGTGCCCGTGCTACCATCCGCATGATGAAATACCGCCGCCTCCTTCTGCTCTGCACCCTCCTGCTTGCCGCCTGCGGCAAACCTGCGGAGTCATCCAGAGGCACCATCGGCGTGTCGCTCCTCTCCTTGCAGAATCCCTTCTTCAAAGTCATCGCCGACAACATCGAGGCCGAGGCCAGAAAGCACGGCTATGACACCCTCATCGTCAGCGCCGACTCCGACGTGGCGCGCCAGAGCAACCAGATCAAGGACTTCATCGTGCGCGACGTCGCCGCCATCGTGCTCAGCCCCACCAACTCCAAGGCCATCGTCACCGTCATTCAGGAGGCAAACGCCGCCGCCATCCCCGTCTTCACCGTGGACGTTCCCTGCAATGAGCCCGGCGTGAAAATCACCACCCAGGTGGCCACCGACAACTTCGGCGGTGGCAAGATGGCCGCTGAGGCCATGATCGAGGCGCTGAAAGGGCAGGGGGGAAAGATCGGCGTGCTCGACATGAAGCAGGTCGAGTCCTGCATCCTCCGCGTCAAAGGCTTCAAAGAGTCCCTGGCCGCTCACAACGCCGCAGCGGTGAAGAAGATCGAGATCGTCAGCGAGCTCGACTGCGGCGGCGCGAATGACAAAGGCTACAAGGCCACTGAGGACATGCTCCAGGCACATCCAGATCTTGTCGGCATCTTCGCCATCAATGACCCCGGCGCCCTTGGTGCCCGTGGGGCCGTGGAGAAGGCGGGAAAAACAAACAAGGTCGTCATCATCGGCTTCGACGGCCAGCCCGAAGGCAAGCAGGCCATCAAGGACGGCAAGATCTACGCCGACCCGATTCAGTTCCCGGACAAAATGGGCGCGGAGGTCGTCCGTGCCTTCATGCGCTATTCGAACGGCGAAGAACTCCCCCCTCAGATGCTCATCCCCACCAGCCTCTATCGCAAAGCCGATGGCGCGGCGCATGCTTCGCTGAAATGATCCACCCATGAAATTCCTCCCCCTGTTTCTCTTCCTGGCCTTCGGCTGCCTTATCGCCTCTGCCGCAGATCCCAAGCCCGACTCCGAGTTCACCACCACCGACCCCAAGAAGGTCAAAATCCTCGAAGACTCCTCACGCGAAAAAGAACCCGAGATCGATCACTTCAAGCACCTCTGTCCCGGCCTCGGCGGCTATCAGGTCATCCATGAAGGCGGCGATCTCCGCAGCTGGATCAATCTCATCTACGACGGCCGCAAGACCGACCTCATGAACGCCACCCTCACCGCCTGCCCTGGCCAGTTCCCGGCCAAGGCCAACAACGTCGTCCAGTGGCGCGGCTTCCGCAAAGGCGACACCTTCGCGCCCTACGCCATCATCTACCGCATGATGTCCAGCGCCGATGACGAAAAGCAGACCCGCCTGGAGACCTTCGTGATCATCAGGCTCGACAAGGACAAGTCCGCCGTCGTCGCCCATCTGTCTGCCAGGGAAGGAAATGAAAAAGCCGAGCTGCTGGCGGACAAGCTCTGCAAGCCATGAACTCAGGCATGCCTTCCACCATTCGCCGGCTTCTGCTGGCCGTCCTCATCACCCTCATTGGTCCTCTGCCTGCGCAGGAGCAGGGCGCGGCTCCGGTCCGCATCCTCTTCTTTGGCAACAGCTACACCGCCTTCAACAAGCTCCCCGGCATGGTGGGCGAGCTGCTGCTTTCTTCCGGAGTCTTCGCTCCGCACATCGCCAGCAGCCTGCATGGCAGCTATACCTTGGAGCGCCACACCACCAATGCCGAGGGCCTCGCCTTGCTCAAGCAGGGCGCCGACGACGGCAAGCCCTGGGACATCGTCGTCGTGCAGGAGCAGAGCGTCGTCTCCGCCGCCGCTGCGGTGGACGCAGACGCCCGCAATCTCATGGAAAACGGCCTCTCCAAGCTCGTCCGCCTCGCCCGCGAGCAGAACCCCAAAGTCCTCATCATCGACTTCCAGGTGTGGTCCCGGCACGAAAAGCTTTGGAAGGAAAAAGACGCAGACGCCCTTCTCACCGGCGCTTCCTCGGCAGAGGCAAGCACCCGCATCCATGTGGCCAATGCCCGTTCTGTGAAGGCCGCTCAGGAAAGCAATCCCGGTGCCCAGATCCTCGTCAGTCCCGTCGGCGATTTCTGGTGGCTGGTGCATGATGAATATCCCGCCCTGTCCCTTTACGATTCAGACGGCTCTCATGCAGATGTGCTGGGCACCCTGCTCAGTGCGTACGTCATCGTCGGCACCATCGGCGGGCGCGAAATCCTCGAAAACGTCTCCTGGCTGCCGCCAGACTGTCCGGCGGTGCTGGCTGGACGCGTGAAAAAATTGATCCTCGACCACCCCGAAGTTTTCAAATCGGCCGGGAAGTAGCGCACGCGTGGCAGCGCCGCATCATTTCGGCCGCCACGAGGTGACATCATCGCTCGTGCCCGGTATCTGGTCCTTGCCGCTGCTGTAAACGGCGATCTTCAGCGGCAGATGCGCCGCCTGACCCGTCGAGATCTTCGGGTCCGTATTGGCTGCATCCGGATTCTTCACCTGGTTGTCGCCGTTCGTGTCCAGCAGGATGTGGTACGGCTGGCCGTACATGTCCGTCAGCTTGTAGGGGCGCGCCGCACCCACCAGCCCATGCCGTCCGTTGTTCGCAGGATTGAAGGTCGCAAACTGGGTGCGCTTCGGATTCAGATCCGCCGTGCCTCCAGACGCCGGCGGAATGCCCATGAGCGTGTCCACCAGCGGATTGCTGCCATCCGTCAGCAGTTCAGGCGCGTCCTCACCATTGGCCCCGGTGAAGCCTGCGCTCACGGGATAGCGGTTGTAGTCGGTCTGGTACGTTTCGATGCCAGTCTTGAGATCCATCAGCACCGTTCGCACTTTCAGATTGTTGGCTTTGTCGATGAGCTGGGTGACCCCCGCTGCTGTCAGGCTGGCGAGGATCGCGATGATGGTGATCGTGATGAGCAGTTCGATCAGGGTGAACGCTCTCGTAGCAGGTTGCCGGTGCGTTTTCATATTTGGAGTTTACCCGAAATGCCGGTCGGGGGTCAATCCTGGTTTTTCGGCGTCATTGCAGGCACCGGGATTGGATGCGTCCGGCTTCGTTGATGAACCTTGTTAAAAACAGCCAGGGTCAGGCTGGCCAGCAGTGCCACCAGCACGATCACAGCAAGAAACGGAAAGCTGATGAAAACCAAAGGGCGCTGATGCCGGTGCGTGTTCACAGCTGAACCTTATTAGAAACAGTCACAGCAGGTCAATCCTGCTCTTTTCACCCTTGATCCCCCTCGGGAAACAGCGCACGGCTTCCCCTCCCGTGAACAAAGAAGCCGTCCTCGATCAAATCCTCTCCGTCCTCAGTGCCGAACTCGCCGCCCTCACCCGCGCCGCGCAGGGCTCCTTTGCCGCAGCCACAGATCCGGACAGCAAGGCGGAAAACAAATACGACACCCGCACCCTCGAGGCCTCCTACGTCGCCCGCGGTCAGGCCCAGCGCGTGGCAGAGTTGCAGGAGGCCGTGCGTGCCTTCGGCGCATTGTCAGGAAACACCCTCGAGTCAGGCGCCGCCATCACACTCGGAGCCCTCGTCACCTTGGAAACTTCCGGCGAACAAACCCACTACTTCCTCGGCCCCTTCGCAGGCGGTACCGAGATAGTGCATGCAGGTCAGGAAGTCGTCGTCATCACTCCCGCATCCGCCTTGGGTCAAAAACTCATCGCCAAGCGGGCAGGGGACACCATCGCCCTGCGCCCCGGCCTTTCCGCAAAGGTGACCGCAGTGGCCTGACCACGGCGAATCCAGCCTGTCCTGCAGAATGCGACATCATGCCCCTCAAAGCGTCACACTGCATGGGGCCTGTAGGACCCGCAGGTGAGCCCCGGCCTTTCCGCAAAGGTGACCGCCGTGGCCTGATCACGGCTGATCCAGCCTGTCCTGCAGAATGCGACATCATGCTCCTCAAAGCGTCACACTGCATGGGGCCTGAAGGGCCCCCGGAGTCAGCCCAGGGCGCCGGAGCGCAGCGACAAGCCCTGGGTCTCTCCCATCCACGCGCACCACCTCTTCAGGAAGCGCCCTGAAGGGGCGCGGGAGCAGCTGCTTTCGCCCCATCACATCTCTCCGTTCATGCGGTTCTGTTTCTGGAGGCTTGCCAGATCAATCACAGCCTGCGCTAGCAGTCACAGCCGCAGCATCCGCACCCGTCGCCGTCGCAGGGATTGCAGTCGACCATGGTCCCCCCGCCTCGGGTCCATCCGGGGCGGCAGCAGCTACAGCAGTCACAGCATTCATCGCAGTGGCACCCATCGCATTTGTCCCAGCAGGAGCGTTTCCGCTCGGTGCCTTCAATGGGTGACTGCACATGCTTCGTGCCTTTCTTCGTGTCTCCCGCCACCTGCACCACCCGCGCTTCCGCACCTGCGATCAGCACCGTCTGCCGCAGGTCGCGATGTCGCCGCAGCGGCAGGGCATCAAACGTGCGCCGCAGGCTCGCGAGTGCTTGTTCAAGCTTAGGCAGCAACGCCGCCCGCCGCCCCACGAGATCAGGAAAAGCATGCAGCGGGTTAAACTGCCCGCGCTTCTTGTCCCGCGCCCAATCCTCCCACGCATCTTGCGCGTAGATGAGAAAGCCCAGGCTCTCACCGAGTTGACGCAGCAGCGGTTTCGCACCCGGTGCACCCGACACCTGCGCGAGGTGCCCCACGATCTCACCATACGCCGCACACGTCGGCCCTGCGCATGCGTCGAGTCTCGCTGCGGGATGCTCAATGTCAGCCTGCCCCGCCATCCAGCCGCGAACCTCTTGCACCGGAAAGCGCATCGCATGCAGCAGACCCAGCGCGTCGCCGATCGGCCTGTCGAGCGCTCTCGATCCCACACGCGCCGCATGGCGTCGCCACCCCCGCTCATCCTGTGCATCGTCGTCCAGCTTCGCGCTCAGGCCGCAGACCGTCACAGCGGCCGTGTACTGCAGCACCGGGCTGTCCGCCACGAGATCACGCGGCGTGGCAAATGCATTGCAGCACGTCGTCCGGCACAGCACCGGCGGCGCTTCCGCCAGGGCGGAGCCCAGCAGCGTGAGAAAAGCGCTGTCCCGGTTCACCAGCCAGCGCGCCCACGCGCCATAGTGTCGGTGCAAACTCGTGCCGAGACCGCAGAAGTGCGCTCGATACAAAGACGCCGCCTTCTGGCAGCACATCGTGGGACCCGGGAGATGGCCGAACATCGCCAAAGATGGCGCAAACACCTCCGGCGACGAATGATTTTCGCTCAACCCGCCCGCCGCATCTCCACGATCCACGCCGGCGCTTTGCCCTGGCCCGGCACCGAGCTGTCCGGCTGCCGCTTCAGTCCCACCGCATGCGCTAGCAGCCACTCCAGCCCCTCCCAGAAGCGCACCGCATCCAGCACTGGATTCAGCACATTCGTCACCGGGCAGTAGTGCACGTCCTTCGGATTCGTGTGATGCACGGCATGATGTTGCGGCGTCTGCAAAATCCGCAGATCCTGCAGCAGCGAGATCACGCGCCCATTCTCCCGCCGTGTGCGGTGCGCCCACTTGTGCACCTCGTTCGCATTTCCCCCCACCAGCGCAAAGAGCCACACGTGCCACGTCAGGCAGTCCAGCCATGCCGCCGCGATCAGCAGCACACTCATCGTCATCACCAGCTCCTTGTTGCTCTGCCACCACGTGTTGTGCGTCATGTGCCGGGGCAGGTGATGATGCACGATGTTCGGCCTTCCCAGCCAGCGCCCCAGCCACGGCGTGTCCTCGCGCACATACGCATCCTCAAACCAATGAACCAGCCCCGCCGCAAAATCCGCCGCCAGCACCACACCTGCCGCCTGTATAGAGAGTAAGATAAGGTCTTTCATGACCCCGCATCTCTGCCTCAGCCTTCACAAATCAGGATATTGATAGTCTTGAAGGTGCGATTGAGGGGATCAATGGATGGTATGAGCCTATCGCAGCACTCCGACTGTTCTTCGAGCGCTCAAATGAGAAGACCGAGGGTTTTCAGAGCGGTCATGCGTGCGGCGCGGTCGTCAAAGTAGAAATGGGCATCAATAGGATGCAACCAGCCAGTGACGTCCTGGATGACGTTGTTAGGATGCAGGTCAAAGACATCCACTTCACCAAGGAGATCGTCGTCGAGGACAAAATTGCCGCCAAGGGAGCGAGGGGCCGGGTCACGCAAGTTTTGCCGGATGAGGGAGGCTTTGAGCTCTTCCCATTCAGGGTGAACGCCGTCGATGTAGGGCTGCGTGATCACCACTTGGAGCCGTCCGCCCTCCAGCATGCCGCCGAGCAGTTGAATTTCGTCGTCGAAAAAGTAGTTGGAGAGCAGCAGATCGCTCAGGTAGTCGAACAGCGATTCCGTGGCGAGCTTTCGGGCATCGGCGACCTTGAGAACGAGATTCCTGCCCGGCAGCAACGCCACACGATGTTCTTTGCCGCCTTTCAAGGCATCGGTTTGCAGCTCGCGCTCCACTTCATCCACCGAGAGCCAGCGCTGTTCTCGTGTAAAGAGGGAGCTCAGGACACCGATTTCATCGTCAATTGATTCGCCCGAGCCTTTTGCAGGGTCACCACCCCCTGCGTCTGCAAGGCTCTGCGCCGCGCTTCGGAGAAAGCCTGCCGCACCCTCGTGACGTGGATAGTCACAGGTTTTCCCGAGAGCTGCGGAGATGGAAAGGAGCGGTTCAATTAATGAAACATGCTTGACCGAATCCCAAAGTCAAAAGGTGAATCTGATGTTCCTGGAGCTTCCGAGTTGCTGCGGAAGGAGCGTTCGAGTGACGGAACCTCGGGATTCTTAACCTTGAGGGTAGTTTGGGTGTGATGATCTGTGATAGCGCTCACTATCGCTCACCCATGCTGCGCTACATACCGAAAGCTCGCCGGGTTTTGATTCTGTTAGAAATTAGGTTCTAAATTTCCGGCCGTAGTGGCGCAATAAGCTTTCAGTAAAAGGCTCCGTACGAATATGGTCACGGTTCAAATTTCCTTGGGCAAGGCTTTCAACGACAGTTGCCGCTTCTGCAAAGAGCTTCTTAGATCCTTCTTCGTCTCGGAGAGACTCCACGAGTTTATTGGCATTGCGATCCATTTCATGGGAATTGGGTTTCGCTGGAGGATCAGGAAACAGCATCAATCGAGCTGCCAATAAAATGTGATAACGAGCGGGTCTGAGTTTGGCTGGAAGGTAGTTATTACGAAATAAATAATCGAGACGATAATGTGCAAAAGCAGCTGCGTAATAAGCACTCAAAAAATGATCTTTGCCGAAAATTTCATTTCCAACTTCCTTGAGTAAACCCTTGTAGTTTTTAGTCGTTTTATGAGGGAATTCACGATAGACGGACGCGTAGGCTCGAACCAAAGTGGGCATATTGATGATGCGCACTTTCTCGACATTTTCGGACGCATACTGCCTTGGGCGGCGCTCATAATAAAGACGATATTGTGCGTCAAATGTCGGGAAATAAGTCTCTAGTTTCTTTGGAAACTCTTCGAGCGCAAAGAACTGATCATCGGAGATTTCTGTCTGTCTGTTTGTTGCGCGAATGACCGAATTTCGAATGCCTTCATCGGTAGTTGCCAGTATTTTCACTGGAATAAACATGTTTGAAGCCAGCCGCTCCTTGCATGCAAAAAGCACATGGCTCGTTTGGCAACCATTAACAATTTGATAATCCTCTATGACAAAGCGGTCTCCAACAGGGTTGATTCGTTGAGCAACAATCGTGATACCATTGTTCAGGATTGGAAACAAATGCTGTTGGGCTGCATCTAAAAGAGTTTGGCGAATATCACTATTGACAGCGTTCCACTCCATCCAGTGACGAACATTGTCATGGAATAATGAGGAGGCGATTTCTCCATTATCCTGCGTGATAAGCTTTAGGTATTCACCTGCCGCCAAGACTCCCATATAAGCTTGGTCTACCCCAGCGATTGCTGGAATGGTTAATTTACGTTCGAAGACAATCTGTCTCGACACTGCGTTTTTGGTTTTCCGGTAAAGCGCCTGGATTTGGTCGGCACCCAAGCATTCAAAGCGGACCTCTCGAAATAGACCAAGACTTTCGATGTCTGCTTTTGCTGCGTCACGTCTTGCTGTTAAGTTCGCATCGTTCTGCCATTTGCCAGTAGTGACATAATATACAAAACAAATCGGATTGCCTCTCGTAAAGAGGCCAGCTTGTTTAAAAAGTGCGTCAGCAATTATCTTAGACTCTCTAATTTCGTCGTTTTGAGGTAATTGAGGAGACTCGCTGAGGAAGTCAGTGATTCCAAAGCTGATATTACCAATCTTAGCTGTGTCAAAGCCTGATGAACGTTCAGCCTGCACGATTATGATGCTGGCATCTACATACTTATTAGTCGCGGCCAGATCAGAAATTTCAGCAGGATCGGTGACAATAACCCCATTCACAATAAATGTAATCGCATCAATCGCGCAGTCTCCCCCGCTTCCAACCACAACATCCGTTGTATCAAGCGAATCGCTCAGGTGGTCATTTGTCGCAATATAGGCCGCAAAATGTTCAAATTGCTTATCTTCAGGAAGCTTGGTAAGCGAGTTTTGCGAAGCAAACTCCGTCATCAAGTGTTTCGTGATCTGGTCCATGATTGAACTTTTTAGCTAGGCTTACTTCACCAGCCTCACCATCAGATCCTTGCTCTCGACGCTTTCGCTGATCTTGACGCAAATCTCTTTCACGGTGCCGGCGATCGGTGATGCCACGGCGGCGAACATCTTCATGGCTTCGAGAGTGAGGAGGGTTTCGCCTTCCTTCACCTTCTGGCCCACGCTCACGGCGATGCTGGCGACCATGCCGGGCATTGGAGCGCCGACTTGAGTCGGGTCAGCCGGGTCGGCCTTGGTCTTGGTCACGGCGTTCTTCGCGAGCGCCTTGTTGGTGACGGTGGTGTGGCGTGGGTAGCCGTTGAGCTCGAAGATGGCGGTCTGCTGGCCGGTGGCGTCGGCCTCGGTCATGTTGAGGAGGCGCACAAAGAGCGTCTTGCCTTCTTCCAGGTTGATGTGGATTTCTTCCTTGTCCTGCAGGCCGTAGTAGTAAGCAGGCGTGGGCAGCGCGGAGACATCGCCGTAGGTCTTGCGGAAGTCGGCAAACTTCAGGAACACGTCCGGATACATGAGGTAGCTCCACACATCGTCGTCGGTCGGCTCCTTCTTCAGCTTGGCCTTCAGCTCAGCGCGGACCTCGGTCAGGTTCACCTTGGCGGCATGCGTGCCCGGGCGGCCTTTGATGCGCTTGCCGTCCTTGCCCACGATGGCGTCGGCCAGCTTGTTCCACTTCTTGCGTGAATCCGCGGCCTTGGCGGGTTCCATTCCGTAGAAGGGCTCGCCGAGCCAGCCTTCAAACATGCTGGTCACGTCCTTGCTCCACTTGGTGCCGGTGAGGTTGAAGACATCGCTGGGCTTCACGCCACGCGCCACGCACTCGATGGCGAGGTCGCCCACCACCTTGCTGGACGGCGTCACCTTGACGATGTCACCGCAGAGCTGGTTCACCTCCGCATACGCGTGCGCGATCTCCGGCCAGCGTGGCCCCAGGCCCATGCCGATGGCCTGTTCCTTGAGGTTTGTATACTGGCCGCCGGGCATCTCATGCAGATACACTTCGGCGGTGCCGTAAGGCTCGGCGGTGTCAAAGGGCTTGTAGTAGGCACGCACGGCGGCCCAGTAGTCGCTGAACTCCTGCAGCGCCTCGCTGTCCAGCCCGGTGTCGCGCGGCGTGTTCTGCATGGCAGCCACGATCGAGTTGAGGTTCGGCTGCGAGGTTCCGCCGGAGAGGGAGGAGATGGCGGCGTCCACCACGTCCACGCCCGCCGTGGCGGCTTCCAGAATGCTGGAGGCGTTCAGACCGCTGGTGTCATGCGTGTGGAAATGAATCGGCAGGCCCACTTCATCCTTCAGAGCCTTCACCAGCTTCTTGGCGGCGAAGGGACGGACGAGGCCCGCCATGTCCTTGATGCAGAGCATGTGTGCTCCCATCTTTTCCAGCTCCTTGGCCAGACGGACGTAGTACTTCAGGTCATACTTGTCGCGCTTCGGATCGAGAATGTCTCCGGTGTAGCAGAGGGTGCCTTCGCAGATGGAGTTTGTCTCTTCGCGCACGGCATCCATCGCCGCCTTCAGGTTTGGCAGGTAATTCAGCGAGTCAAAGATGCGGAAGATGTCCATGCCGTTCTCGGCGGAGTGCTTGATGAAGCCCTTCACCACGTTGTCCGGGTAGTTGGTGTAGCCCACGGCGTTGGAGCCGCGGAAGAGCATCTGGAGAAGGATGTTCGGCACCTTCGCGCGGATGTCGCGCAGGCGGTCCCACGGGTCTTCACGCAGGAAGCGCATCGTCACGTCGAAGGTCGCGCCGCCCCACATCTCCAGGGAGAAAAGGTTCGGCGTGCGGCGCGCCACGCTGTCCGCCACGGCCAGCATGTCATAAGTGCGCATGCGCGTGGCCAGCAGAGACTGGTGGGCGTCGCGCATGGTGGTGTCCGTCAGCAGCAGCTTCTTCTGCTTTGCCACCCAGTTCTTGCAGAACTTCTCCGGCCCCATCTCAGTGAGGAGCTGCTTCGTGCCCTTGGCAGGCTCCACGCGGTGGTCATACTTGGGAATCGGCGGCGCACTGAAGGGTTTGGAAATCTTGTGCCCCTTGGCAAACGGGTTGCCGTTCACGATCGTGTCCGCCAGGTAGCTCAGCAGCTTGGAGGCACGGTCCTTGCGCGCCACAAACTTCAGCAGGTCGGGATTGTTGTCGATGAAGCGAGTGGTGGCCTGGCCGGACATGAAGTCCGGGTGGTGCACCACGTTCATGAGGAAGGGGATGTTTGTTTTCACCCCGCGGATGCGGAACTCGCGCAGACCGCGGTCCATGCGGTCCAGCGCTTGCTGGTAGGTGCGGGCAAAGACCGTCATCTTCACCAGCATCGAGTCATAGTAGGGCGTGATCACCGCGTTTGTGGCGCCCAGCGCACCGTCCAGACGGATGCCGAAGCCGCCTGCGCTGCGGTAAGTGAGGATCTTGCCAAAGTCCGGCGTGAAGCCGTTTTCCGGGTCTTCGGTGGTGATGCGGCACTGGATGGCAAAGCCGCTCTTCTCGATCTTGTGCTGCGGCGGCAGGGCCAGCGGCTCCTCATGCACCTTGTAGCCCTGGGCGATGAGGATCTGGCTGCGCACGATGTCGATGCCCGTGATCTCCTCCGTCACCGTGTGCTCCACCTGGATGCGGGGGTTCATTTCGATGAAGTACCACTCGCCGGACTCGTGATCGACGAGGAACTCCACGGTGCCAGCGTGGGTGTAGTTCACAGCTTCGGCCAGCTTCACGGCGGCTTCGCAAAGCCCGTCGATGATCTCCTGCTTGATGCCGTAGCTCGGCGCCTGCTCGATCACCTTCTGGTGACGGCGCTGCACGGAGCAGTCGCGCTCGTGCAGGTGCAGCACGTTGCCATGCTTGTCCGCCAGGATCTGCACTTCGATGTGCTTGGCCTTGCCGACAAATTTTTCGAGGAACACGGCCCCGTTGCCAAAGGCGCGTTCGGCCTCCGTCTGGGCTTCGTCGAGCAGCTTCTCCAGATCCTTCGCCTCACGCACGATGCGCATGCCGCGCCCGCCGCCGCCGAAAGCCGCCTTGATGATCAGCGGAAAGCCGATCTTCTTCGCCGTGGCCAGGGCCTCCTTGCGGTCGCTCACCGGTTCGTCCGTGCCTTCCAGGATCGGCACGTTCAGTTTGCGCGCCACGTTACGGGCGGCGGTTTTGTCCCCCATCATGTCGAGGATCTTCGCCTCAGGGCCGATGAAGATGATGCCGGCGTCTTCGCAGGCCTGGGAGAATTTGGGGTTCTCGGAGAGGAAGCCGTAGCCGGGGTGAATGGCGTCCACGCCTTTTTCCTTGGCCAGCGCCACGATGCCCTCGATGTCCAGGTATGCGCCCAGCGGTCCCTTGTCCTTGTTCAGCTCATAGGCTTCGTCCGCCTTGAAGCGGTGCGGGCAGAAGCGGTCTTCCTGCGCATAGATCCCCACCGTTTTCAGCCCCAGTTCAGTGGCCGCCCGCATCACGCGGATGGCGATTTCAGAGCGGTTCGCCACCATCAGTTTCTTGATGGGGCGGATCGTGGAGGCGGCTGGTGCTTTCTTGGACATGGCAGGGTTGGTTGGAAATGCGCGCGCACAGTCCAGCGAAATCACGGCGAGGCAAGGTGCTAGCGAAGTTTTCCAGCGCCTCGATCCAAGATTGGCCATGAACTTGCTAATTAAAGACCGTCTGGCGCTCAGTTCCCGCCTGTACGAGCCCCCCGCATGTCCATCCACGTCGCCCTCCACCACCGCACCAGCTACCGCTACGAACGCCCTGTCGAGCTGGGGCCCCAGATCATCCGGCTGCGTCCCGCCCCGCACTCCCGGACGCGGATTTTGAGCTATTCCCTCAAAGTCACCCCCAAAAAGCACTTTCTCAACTGGCAGCAGGACCCTCAGTCCAACTACCTTGCCCGCCTCGTCTTCCCGGAAAAGACCAGCGAATTCACTATCGAGGTGGACGTCGTCGCCGAGATGACGGTCTTCAATCCCTTCGACTTCTTCCTCGAGCCCGAGTGCGAGCACTTCCCCTTCAAATACGACGCCGTCCTCGACCACGAGCTGGCCCCCTTCGTCAAGGCCGCCGAGCCCACGCCCAAGTTTGCCGACTACTTCAAGCGTCTTGAGACCGACCTCCTGGAGATGAAGCCCTGGCCGCCCCGCACCATCGACGTGCTGGTCTTCATCAATCAGCGCCTCTGGAAGGACATCGGCTACACCGTCCGCATGGAGCCCGGCGTCCAGACCGCCGAGGAGACGCTCACCAAGCTCACCGGCTCCTGCCGCGACACCTCCTGGCTCATGGTTCAGGTGCTCCGCCGCCTCGGCTTTGCCGCCCGCTTCGTCAGCGGCTACCTCATCCAGCTCAAGCCGGACGTGAAATCCCTCGATGGCCCCAGCGGCACCGAGGTCGATTTCACCGACCTCCACGCCTGGTGCGAGGTCTATCTCCCCGGCGCCGGCTGGGTCGGCCTTGACCCCACCTCCGGCCTCTTCGCCGGGGAGGGCCACATCCCCCTCGCCGCCACGCCAGACCCCCAGAGCGCCGCCCCCATCTCCGGCTTGGTCGAGCCCGCCGAGACCAAGTTCGAGTTCGAAATGAAGGTGGACCGCATCTTCGAGTCCCCCCGTGTCACCAAGCCCTACACCGACGAGCAGTGGGCCGAGATCGAGGCCCTCGGCCACGCCCTGGACAAAGAGCTCCAGGCCAATGACGTCCGCCTCACCATGGGCGGAGAGCCCACCTTCGTCTCCATCGACGACGCCGAAGGCGCCGAGTGGAACACCACCGCCGTCGGCCCCATGAAGGCCCGCCTCTCGGACGAGCTCATCAAGCGCCTCAAGGCACGCTTCTCCCCTGGTGCCTTCCTCCACTACGGCCAGGGCAAGTGGTATCCAGGCGAGCAGCTCCCACGCTGGTGCTACGCCAGCTACTGGCGCAAGGACGGCGAGCCCCTCTGGGGCCACCCCCACCTCTTTGCAGACATGCAGAAGGACTACGGCGTCACGGAGACCCACTCCGCACGCTTCATCCACGCCCTGGCGGAGCGCCTCGGCTGCGGCGGCAAGTGGATCATGCCCGCCTACGAGGACGCCTTCTACTACCTCTGGCGCGAGCGCCGCCTGCCCACCAACGTGGATCCCCACAAATCCAACCTCAAGGACATCGAGGAGCGCACCCGCCTCGCCAAAGTGTTCGAGCAGGGGCTGGACAAGATCATCGGCCACGTCCTGCCGCTCAGGCCGGCATCCGGCGGCTGGGAAACCGGCCCCTGGTTCCTGCGCGCAGAGCGCTGCTACCTCATCCCCGGAGACTCCGCCATGGGCCTCCGCCTTCCGCTCGACTCCCAGCCCTGGGTCAAGACCACCGACTACCCCTACCATCACGAGCAGGACCCCATGGAGGACCGCGAGCCCCTGCCAGATCGCCAGCAGTTCGTGCGTGGTATTGCCGGTGTCCCCGCCTCCTTCTGGAAGCGGCTCGTCCTTTCCCAGAAAGGCCCCAAGGGTCTCGCAGATCTCACCGAGGAGGAGCGCAAAGCCCTCGAGCAGGAGCAGCTCATCGACCCCGCCTTCCAGCCGCCTTCCGTCGGGCAGTCCGCAGACTGGGTCGTCCGCACCGCCCTCTGCGTGGAGCCGCGCGATGGCAAGCTCCACGTCTTCATGCCCCCCACCAAGACGCTGGAGGAGTACCTCTCCGCCCTCGGTGCCGTGGAGGACGTCGCACTGGCTTTGGACCAGCCCCTCGTTCTGGAAGGCTACCCACCGCCCTACGACCCACGCGTGAACGTCCTCAAGGTCACCCCCGACCCCGGCGTCATCGAGGTCAACGTCCACCCGGCCAAAAACTGGGACGAGATGGTCAACATCACCGAAACCCTCTACGAAGAGGCCCGCCAGACCCGCCTCGGCACCGAGAAGTTCATGGTCGACGGCCGCCACACCGGCACCGGCGGGGGCAATCACATCGTCATGGGGGCCGAATACCCCAAGGACAGCCCTTTCCTTCGGCGTCCGGACCTCCTGCGCAGCCTCGTCACCTACTGGCAGAATCACCCCTCGCTCTCCTACATGTTCAGCGGCCTCTTCATCGGCCCCACCAGCCAGAGCCCCCGCATCGATGAAGCCCGCAATGATTCCCTCTACGAGCTGGAGGTGGCCTTCAAGGCCGCCTCCGACGCCGGCCATGTCCCGCCGTGGCTCGTGGACCGCCTGTACCGCAACCTCCTCATCGACTCCACCGGCAACACCCACCGTGCCGAGTTCTGCATCGACAAGCTCTACTCCCCGGACAGCAGCACCGGCCGCCTCGGCCTGCTGGAGATGCGCGGCTATGAAATGCCGCCCCACGCACGCATGAGCCTCGCCCAGGCCCTCATGCTCCGCACCCTCATCGCCCGCTTCTGGAAGGAGCCCTACGAGGCACCCCTCGTCCGCTGGGGCACCGACATCCATGACCGCTGGATGCTCCCGCACTTTGCCTGGAGCGACATCGAGGACGTCTGCTACGACACCCGTCAGGCGGGTTACGAGCTCAAGCCCGAATGGTTCGCCCCTCACTTCGAGTTCCGTTACCCGCTCAGTGGCGACTGGTCCGCCCGAAATGTGCACATGGAGATCCGCCAGGCACTCGAGCCTTGGCACGTGCTCGGCGAAGATGCCGGCATGGGCGGCGCGGTTCGCTACGTGGACTCCTCCCTCGAGCGCATCCAGATCAAGGCGCAGGGCTTGGTCGAGGGCCGCTACGCCATCACCTGCAATGGCCGCACCGTCCCGCTGCATCCCACCGGCACCAACGGCGAATACGTCGCCGGCGTGCGCTACCGCGCCTGGCAGCCGCCAAACTGCCTGCAGCCCACCGTCGGCGTCCACTCGCCGCTCACCATCGATCTTGTGGACCGGTGGAATCAGCGCTCCCTCGGCGGTTGCACCTACCACGTGGCCCATCCCGGCGGCCTCAGTCACGAGTCCTTCCCGGTCAATGCCTACGAGGCTGAAAGCCGCCGCTACGCCCGCTTCTTCCGCCACGGTCACACGCCAGGAAAGATCAAAGTGGCCCCCGCCACGCCCAATCCGGAGTTCCCCTTCACCCTGGACCTCCGGCACGGTTGAACTGACGCCACCGCGAGCGCGCCAGCGTTTGGGAGTGAGGTCGCGCAGAGGCAAGGCGCAAGCCTTGCATCGCAGCTGCCGCTTTCGCAGGCACCACCGTATCCCCCGGCCTCAGCCCTCACACTCCCGCTCATGGCATAAACATTGCGTCCAGCCTGAAAATAGGATGCGCTGCTGCCAACGGTTCCTACTGTCCGCACCATCCGCCATCTCCGACCACGCATTGATCTTCCAATCCCAAAGTTCCACCTCCGCCGCTTCTCCCGTCACCCCTCGGGCCGCTCCGCCGCAGCTCGACGGCACGGCGGTTGAGGGGCATTACGACGAGCTCCGCGACGCCGCCGGCAAGCTGCGCCCCCACTACGAGCCCGTCATCTCCGATCTTCAGAAGCGGGACGTCGCCGGGGTCAAGCGCCTCGCAGACACCGCCCGCCGTCTGCTGGCGGAGCGCGGCGTCACTTTCAACATCTACGACGCCAAGGGTCTCGACACCCCCTGGCAGATGGACCCCGTCCCCTTTGTCATCTCCGCCCGCGAATGGGAGGGCATCGAAAAAGCGCTCATCCAGCGCGCCACGCTGCTCAATGCCATTTTGACAGACAGCTACGGCCCCCAGCAGCTCATCAAGGACGGCAGCATGCCTGCGGCCATGGTGCTCGCCCAGCCCAGCTACATCCGCGCCTGCCATGGCATCAAGGTGCCCGGCAACAAGCCGCTCCAGGTCTATGGTGCCGACATCGTTCGCGCACTCGATGGCCAGTGGTGGGTCATCTCAGACCGCACCCAGATTCCCACCGGCTCCGGCTACGCTCTGGAAAACCGCCTCATCACCTCCCGCCTGCTGCCCGAGGTCTTCCGTGATGCGCGCGTGCGTCGTCTCGCCGGTTTCTTCCGCCAGATGCAGCAGTCCCTCGCCGCCCTCGCCCCACGTCCCGTGGAGGAGCCCCGCGTCGTGCTGCTCACACCCGGGCCCTACAATGAGACCTACTTCGAGCAGGCCTACCTGGCCCGCTACCTCGGTTACACGCTCGTTGAGGGTGAAGACCTCACCGTCCGCGACGACCGCGTCTATCAGAAGACCCTCAATGGCCTGGAGCCCGTGGACGTCATCCTCCGCCGCGTGGACGACGACTTCTGCGACCCCCTGGAGCTTCGCAATGACTCCATGCTCGGCGTCCCCGGTCTCGTCCGCGCCGTGCGTGCCGGCAATGTGGCCCTGGCCAACTCCCTCGGCTCCGGTCTCGTCGAAGCCCCGGCCATGATGGCCTTCCTCCCCAGCCTCAGTCGCAAGCTCCTCGGTGAAGATCTTCTCATGCCCTCCGTCGCCACCTGGTGGTGCGGCCAGGAGAATCCGAAGGCCGAGGTGGAGAAAAACATCGAACGCCTGGTCATCAAAAACGCCTTCAAGGTCCGCGGCCGCGAGATCAATTTTGGCGAACACCTCACTGCGGCCGAGCGCGCCGCCCTCATCGAGCGCATGCGCTTCGCGCCAGACCGCTGGGCCGCGCAGGAAAAAATCTCCTTCTCCACCGCCCCCGTCTGGGACGACGGCCACCTCGTGCACAAGCCCGTCAGCGTGCGCGTCTATCTCGTCGCCACCCAGGACGGCTACATGGTCATGCCCGGCGGCCTCACGCGCGTGGCCGCCAAAACTGACTCCTCCGTGGTCTCCATGCAGAAGGGCGGCACCACCAAGGACACCTGGGTCCTCAGCGACGGCCCCGTGGACAACGTCACGCTGCTCTCCAACACCAGCACGCCGGTGGAGCTCCGCCGCACCGGGCACAATCTCGGCAGCCGCGTCGCCAATCATCTCTACTGGCTTGGTCGCTACGCCGAGCGCGCTGAGTCCAGCGCCCGCCTGCTGCGCTCCACCCTCCTGCGCTGCTCGCCCGAGAGCGGCATGAGCGAGACCCCGCTCCTTCTTCCTCTGCTCGAAGCGCTCAAAAAACTCACCGTGCTCGATGACGTCACAGACGTCGCCGCCCTCGCCTCCCAGCAGGAGCAGCTTGAGGCCCGTCTGCTGGAGGCCATCTTCGACCCCGATCATCCCTCCAGCGTCCGTTCCTGCGTGGCCCACATCCAGCGCATCGGCGTGCTGCTGCGGGATCGCATCTCCATCGACACCTGGCGCATCATCAGCCAGCTCGGAGACGCCTGGGACACCTATGAAAGCACGCCCAGCGTCACGCCCATGGCAGACGCTCTCAACGTGCTCACCCGCATCATCCTTGAGCTCGCCTCCTTCCATGGCCTCGCCAAGGAAAACATGACGCGCGCCCAGGGCTGGATGTTCCTCGACATCGGCCACCGCCTGGAGCGCACCGTTTACATCTGCGAGCTGCTGCGCGCCGGGCTCCGCAGCGCCGATGCTGAAAACCCCAGCCTCCTGGAGGCCATCCTGGAGGTCGGAGACAGCACCATCACCTACCGCAACCGCTACAGCCTCCTCCCCCAGCTCGCCGCCGTGTATGACCTCCTCATGCTCGACGAGCTCAACCCCCGCGGCCTCCGCTTCCAGTTTGAGCGCATCCGCCAGCAGTTCGAGCACCTCCCTCACGAGCAGAAATCCGCGCTCCTCACCCCGGCCATGCGCATCTTCCTGGAAAACAGCACCCGCCTCCAGCTCTGCGACCCCACCGAGCTCGCACGCGTGGAGCACGGCGCCTGGTCCCAGTCTCAGGTGGACCGTCTGCTCACCCAGCTCATCGACGCCATGCCCCAGCTCAATGATGCGCTGACCGCCTCCTACTTTGCACACTCCACCATCAGCAGCAGCGATGCGTCTCCGGCTGCTGAAACCGCGACCACGTGATGAAATACCGCATCACCCATCGCACCACATACAGCTACAGCTCGCAGGTGGCTGTCTCACACCATGCCGCGCGGCTCTGCCCCCGGGACACCGAGACTCAGCGCTGCCTGGAGTTCAGCCTCAGCTTTGACCCTGAGCCTGATCTCTGCACCGAGCACATCGACTCCTTCGGCAATCAGGTCGCCAGCTTCTCCGTGCAAAAGCTGCACAATCACTTCGAGGTCACCTCCCGCAGCTTCGTCTCCCTCACACCCGTGCTGCAGCCCGACCCTCAGCAGACGCCCCCTTGGGAGGAGGTGGCAGCCCTGTTCCGTGATCCCGTTTCCGCAGACCTGCTCGACCCCTGCCAGTACGTTTACGTCAGCCCCCTCCTGGTGCCCGAGATGCAGCTGCGCGATTTCGCGCTCCCCAGCTTCACCAAAGGCCGCCCTCTTCTCGCCGCCACGGCGGATCTCTTCCGCCGCATCTACAAGGAGTTCGTTTTCGACCCCAAGGCCACCACCATCAGCACGCCGCTCAAGGAGGTGCTGGAAAAGAAGCGCGGCGTCTGCCAGGACTTCGCCCATCTCTCCATCGCCAGCCTTCGCGCCATCGGCCTGCCGGCGCGTTATGTCAGCGGTTATCTCCGTACCCATCCGCCTGCAGGCAAGCCCCGGCTGGTAGGCGTGGACGCCTCGCATGCCTGGGCCTCCTGTTTCGTGCCCGGTTTCGGCTGGGTGGACTTTGATCCCACCAACAGCTGCTTCACCTCCCTCGACCACATCACCGTGGCCATCGGGCGCGACTTCTCAGACGTCAGCCCCGTTCGCGGCATCATCACCGGCGGCGGCAGGCACACCGTCGGCGTCGGCGTCGATGTCGAGCCCGTCGGCGACTGACCCGGCTCGGGCTCCTTGGGAGAAGCAGAGAAATAAGCGGCACATGCCCGGCTGGCTGCCCTCAGCCAGCCGCGCCGTAGCCCAAGGCTTTCTCATACCACGATGCGATGAAAACGGGTCTGAAGGTGGAGGCACCATCCGACGGAGGGGGATCATCTTGATCCCCCCACCTGCAGCGTGTTCGTGGATCTGCGAGGGCGCAGGGTGGATGCGGGAACGTGTGGGATCGGGACGATCCCACTCCTCCGGAGCGCTGGCTGGCCGCATGGAATGCTGGCTTTCACCCCTGAGACCCGTTTTCAGCTGTGCGTGGTATCACCATGGACAGCCTTCTCAACGGAAAGGTCTTTTGCGCTGCGCTAGATGTCCATCTCCCCGGCTTCCCCACGTATTTTTAAAGCGATTGAAACTCTGGCACAGGGGCTGCTAATTAATAAGGTCCCATGTCGTCACTGTTTAACGACTACCAACCAGAGAGCTTCTTCGACGAGGTGTTTTCCAAACCAGGGAAGACGCGCACGCACTACGGAGCCATGCTTGATAGTGTAGGTTCACTCACTCCGTCCGAATATTCTGCACGCCAAAAGGCTGTGGATGCCGCCTTCCTCCGTCAGGGCGTCACATTCACCGTCTATGGCGATGACCAGGGTACCGAACGCATCTTCCCCTTCGACCTCATGCCGCGGATCATCCCGCAGCGTGAATGGGAGACGGTGGAGGCCGGACTGATTCAGCGCATCACCGCCCTGAATCTCTTCCTCAACGATGTCTATCACGGTCAGAAGATCATCAATGACAAGGCCGTGCCCGCAGACCTCGTGCTCTCCGCCTCTCATTACCGGCCCGAGTTCCGTGGCATCAAGGTGCCCCACGGCATCTACATCCACATCTGCGGCACCGACCTCGTCCGCGATGACAAAGGCGACTACTACGTCCTCGAGGACAACGGCCGCTGCCCCTCCGGCGCCTCCTACATGCTGGAGAATCGCAACGCCATGAAGCGCGCCTTCCCCGGCCTGCTTCAGTCGCTCCCCGTACGCCCCGTGGACGCCTACGGCTCCATGCTGCGGGAGACCCTCGCGCACCTCGCTCCCAGCAGCGTGCTCGATCCCGTCATCGTCGTCCTCACGCCCGGCATCTACAACAGCGCCTACTTCGAGCACTGCTACCTCGCCAAGCAGATGGGCGTGCCCATCGTCGAAGGCCGCGATCTCATCATCCGCAATGATCGCGTCTTCATGCGCACGACGAAAGGCCTGGAGCAGGTCCACGTCATCTACCGCCGCATCGACGACGACTTCCTCGACCCCCTCGTCTTCCGCAAGGACTCCCTCCTCGGCGTCCCCGGCATCATCAATGCCTACCGCAAAGGCAACGTCGCCCTCGCCAACTCCATCGGTACCGGCGTCGCCGACGACAAAGCCGTCTATGCGCTCGTGCCGAAGATGATCAAATACTACCTCGATCAGGACCCCATCCTCCCCAACGTGCCCACGCACCTTGGCGTGGACGAAAAGGAGTGCTCCTACATCCTCGACAACCTCGACAAGCTCGTCGTCAAGGCCGTCAACGAATCCGGCGGCTATGGCATGCTCATGGGTCCCCACGCCTCCAAAAAAGAGCGTTCCGAATTCGCCGAGCGCATCAAGAAGAACCCGCGCAACTACATCGCGCAGCCCGTTCTTCAGCTCTCCCGCCACCCCGTCTTTGTGGACGACCACTTCGAGGGCCGCCACATCGACCTGCGCCCCTACGTGCTCTGCGGCGACCGCGTGCGCGTCGTCCCCGGCGGCCTCACCCGCGTCGCGCTCAAAAAAGGCTCTCTCGTCGTGAACTCCTCCCAGGGCGGAGGCAGCAAGGACACCTGGGTCCTCTGGGACGACCCCCTGGACGCACCTGCCGAAACCTCACCCGCCGCCTGATCACACGCCATGCTTAGCCGAGTCGCAGACAGCATTTACTGGATGGCACGCTATGTCGAGCGCGCCGAAAACCTCTCACGCCTCCTCCTTTCCACGCAGGATCTCCTGCTCGATGCCGGAGCCGAGGGCGTGGATGAAGCACAGTTCTGGCAGCCCCTCCTCGCCACCACCGGAGACGAGGACGCCTACTTCGGACTGCACAAAAAAGTCAAAGGCAAGGACGTCACCGACTTCCTCGCCCTCCGTGCGGACAATCCCAACTCCATGCTCAACAGCATCCGCGCCGCGCGTGAAAACGCCCGCACCGTGCGCGACCAGATCTCCGACGAGATCTGGGAGTCTCTCAATTCCCTGCGCCTCTTCGTCGAGTCCGCCGAGGGCAAGGCCATGCACCGCACCCAGAGCGCTGCTTTTTACGAGCGCGTGCTCCGCGGCTCCTACGAGTTCCAGGGCGTCGCAGACTCCACCACCCCGCGCGGCGAAATCTGGTATTTTCTACGCGTCGGCACCTGCCTGGAGCGAGCGGACAAGGTCTCCCGTCTTCTCGACACCTGCTCCGGCCTCTCCCTGGAGATGCCACCTTCTCCCAAGGCCCGCCCCCTGCGCTGGGCCGCCCTCCTGCGCTCCTGCTCCGCCTGGCATGCCTTCCAGACCAAATGCAGCAAGCAGGACCCGGCAAAAATCATCGAATACCTCCTGCTCGACGAGACCTTCCCCCGCTCCATCGCCTACTGCGTGGCGGAGGCGGAGGGTGCCCTCCAGGCTCTCTGCACCGGGGCAGGCCTCCAGGGCATGCCCATCCTTCTGCGCCATGTCGGCCGTCTGCGTGCAGACCTCGCCTACACCACCGTCGAGGAGGTGCTCGCCATCGGCCTTCACGAGTACATCGACAATCTGCAGACACGCCTCAACCAGATCGGAGAGGCCATCTTCCAGACCTTTGTCCTCCATGCCGAGTTCTCCATGCCGGCCGAGGAGCCTGCACCCGAAATCGTCAGCGTCCCGGGGGCCTACCATGCCCATGCCGATGAGGATGCGCAGATCCAACAGCAACAGCAGCAGCAATAGCGGCGTACTTGCGTCTCCCGCCGTTCCACCGCCATGCGATTCCGAGTTTTCCACCGCACGCGCTACGTTTACCGCGCTGCGGTGCGCGACAGCTACAATGAGGTCAGGCTCCGGCCTGTCACCGACGACAAGTCACGTCTCGAATTCTTCCTGCTCAACGTCAAGCCCCCCGCACGCCTCCAGCACTTCCGGGACAACTGGCTCAACTACGTCCACTACTTCGACATCCCCGAGCCGCACACGGACCTGACCATCGAGTCCCAGTCCACCATCAACACCACCAATCCCTACAAGGACGGCAAGCCACTCGGCGTCACCTTCGAGATGCTCAAGGACGAGATGGACGAAATGGTCCTCCCCTTCCTCGGAGACAGCCGCTACATCGCCATCACCCCCGAAGTCTGGCGCCTCGGCATCGACATCCGCAATGACAGCAACGACGTCTTCGAAACCGCCGAGGCGGTGATGAACTACATCTACCGCGAGTGGAAGTACTCCCCCAGCACCACCACCTCGTCCACTCACATGGCCGAGGTGTTGCAGAGCAGGCAGGGCGTCTGCCAGGACTTCGCGCACCTCATGATCGGCATCTGCCGCGCCCTCGGCATCCCCGCCCGCTACATCAGCGGCTACCTCTACAACGGCCCCGACTCCCACCTGCGCGGCACCCAGGCCTCCCATGCCTGGTGTGAGGTCCATCTCCCCGGCAAAGGCTGGTTCGGCCTCGACCCCACCAACGCCACCCTCGCAGACGAGCGCCACATCAAGATCGCCACCGGCCGCGACTACCACGACGCCGCCCCCATCTCCGGCTACTTCGACGGCCCCCCCGGCGCCACCACCGCCCTCCAGGTCGAGCTCGAAGTCCGTCGCCTTGATGGCTGATCCGCTGAATCTTCCGTTGTCTTTCACCCCCTCCCAGCTACAATTCACGTAGCGGGCCGCGCAACGGGGTTGGAAACTTCAAAACCGATTCTGGAGCGAGGCTCCCAGAATCAATTTTTAAAGTTTTTATGGGGTTGTTCTCTCTTCCGGTGGTGAAAATAGGATCGGTGTCCATGGACGGCACGGAGCCGGTGTTCATACTTGGCCCCTGCGTCATCGAGAGCGAAGACTTCATCTGGGACATCGCCGAAAAACTCGGCACCATGGCGCAGCAGCACGGCTGGCGCTGGGTCTTCAAAGCCTCCTACGACAAGGCCAACCGCAGCGCCATCTCCTCCTACCGCGGCCTCGGCTGCGAGGCCGGCTGCAAGCTCCTCGCCCAGATCGGCGCCAAGCTCGGCGTCCCCGTCACCACCGACGTCCACACCGTTGAGGAGGCAAAGCAGGCCGCCGAGCACATCGACCTCCTCCAGATCCCCGCCTTCCTCTGCCGCCAGACCGACCTCATCGTCGCCGCCGGCGAGACTGGCCGCACCGTGAACGTCAAAAAAGGCCAGTTCATGGCCCCTTGGGATGTCAAAAACATCGCCGACAAGCTCGTCGCCTCCGGCTGCCAGAACTTCATGTTCACCGAGCGCGGCACCACCTTCGGCTACAACAACCTCGTCGCCGACATGCGCTCCCTCTACTGGATGCGCGAGCTCGGCTACCGCGCCGTCATGGACGCCACCCACAGCGTCCAGCGCCCCGGTGGCCTCGGCACCGCCACGGGTGGCGATGGCAAGCTCGCCCCCGTACTCGCCCGCGCCGCCGTGGCCACCGGCTGTGATGGCGTCTTCATGGAGACCCACCCGGACCCCGCCAAAGCCTTCTCAGACGGCCCCAATCAAATCCCGCTTTCGCAGATCGCCGAAGTGGTCGAAACCTTGCGCAAGATTCATGGCCTCGTTCGCGACATCTCTTGAGCGGCTCTACCGCCGCAGGATCGCACTCTCCATCACCCTCGGAGTGGTGGCAGGCCTCGCCATGTTTGCCCTCGGCCAGCAGAGTTCCGGCTCAGACTCCGGCATGGCCGCCTTTTTGCAGATGGTCCCCCCCGGAGCCGTCAACAAGGGGGCCGTCATCCCCTCCTTCGACTCCACCGGCCGTCGCACCATGCTCATCACCGCAGACATGCTCCGTCGTGTCGACGACGAGCGTATCTATGCTGAAAACCTCGTGGTCCAGATGTTCAGCGCAGACCCCAAAAACGACGTCCGCATCGACCTGAAGACCGCCTTTTACCAGATGGCCGGCACGGGCGGCATCCTCCGCAGCACCCAGCGCAGCCATGTACGCCATGCCGACTTCGACATTGAGGGGGACAGCCTCATCTACGACACCGCAAAAAATCAGGGACGCATGACAGGAAACATCCACATGGTCATCTTTGACAGCAGCGCTCTCAGCAGCGAGGTACCACGCCCCGCTGAATCCCGCCCCACCAAGTGACATGAAGACGCCATCCATTCTGCTCCTCGCCCTGCTCATCAGCAGCATCGGCGCTTTGGCACAAGGCCCGGGCGGCGGCGCACGCCCTCTGTTCGATTTCCGCAAAAAAAAGATCGACGAAGAAACCAAGGTCAAGGCCATTGATACTGCCAAGGAGGCCGTCAAGCAGGTGCCCGATGAGATGAAGGACAAGGCCAAGGAACTGCTCCTCTCGCCCGACAGCGCTGAAATGCGCCAGAAGGCACTTCAGGCTGCCCAGTCGATGATCCAAGGCCAGGGCACCGCTTCCAGCCCAGCAGCGGCTACGCCCCCCATCGCCACAGAACCCCCCCCTGCTTCTGCGCCAGCCCCAGCCCCAGCCCCAGCCCCCATGGTGGCTGTCGTTGAAACGCCACCACCACCACCACCCTCTGGCCCGCAGCCCAAACCTTTGCAGCCCTTGAACCTGGACGAGGCACCCAAGGCCACCAAAGGCCAGATCGACATCACCGCCCAGAAAAGCGCTTTCTTCGATGCCAACAACAACTACGGCATCTACACCGGGGATGTAAAGGCCCGCCATCCCCAGATGTACATCGAGTGCGAGGAGCTCGAGCTCTTCATGACCAAGCAGCAGGGCTCCGTGCTCGGTGCTCCCAAGCCCCCCAAAAACGGACCCGCCGCCAAGGACTCGGACATTCTCGCTCCCGCAAAAAAAACCGGCAGATCCGCCCCGCCCATCGACAGAGCAGACGCCCGCGGCCCCATGGTCACCATCGAAAAAATCTCTGAAGATGGCGAGCTCCAGATCGGCCACTGCAAGCACCTCATCTACGACGGCAAAACCGAGCAGACCACCCTCCTCGAATGGCCCCAGGTCCAGGCCGGCAATCAGCTGCACAAAGCTACCGAAGCCGGCTGCATCATGGTCATCGACAAGACCGGCAAGCTCACCACCACCGGTGGCCATGAGACGATCATTCTCCAGGGAGACGAGATCGCGCCTCGCAAAAACGGCCAGGCCTCGCCCGCACCCGCACAGCAGTGAACATGGCTTCGCGAAAGAAAAAAATGAAGGACGTCAGCGGCGGGGATTCCCTGCCGTCCCTGGACCTTGCAGAAACACGGTCGCATGCCTCGCACGACCCCGGCATGCCTGCACCCATCATCCCGGACAAAAACACCCTTCTTCACACTGAAGGGCTGAAAAAAGTCTATGACGGCCGCGCCGTCGTCAATGGCGTGGACATCGAGGTCAAAACCGGTGAGATCGTCGGCCTGCTCGGTCCGAACGGCGCCGGCAAGACCACCACCTTCTACATGATCGTCGGCCTCGTGCAGCCCAATGGCGGCAAGGTCATGTTCGACGGCAAGGACACCACCCACCAGCCCATGTACATGCGCTCCAGGCTCGGCATGGGCTACCTCCCCCAGGAGGAGTCCATCTTCCGCCGTCTCACCGTCCGGGAAAACATCATGGGCGTCATGGAGACCCAGCCCTACTCCAAGGCCGAGCGCGAGGAGCAGACCCAGTCCCTCATGGAAAAGTTCGGCATCGACCACGTCGCCGACAACCTCGCCATCACCCTCAGCGGTGGCGAAAAGCGCCGCCTCACCATCGCACGCTCCCTCGTCACCTCGCCCAAGCTCCTCATGCTCGATGAGCCCTTCAGCGGCGTTGACCCCATCGCCGTCAGCGAAATCCAGGAGATCATCCGCATGCTTCGCAGTGCGGGCCTCGCCATTCTCATCACTGACCACAACGTCCGTGAGACCCTCAACATCGTGGACCGCGCCTACCTCATCTTTGAGGGCCGCGTCCGCCGCCACGGCAGCAAAGATTTCCTCGTCCAGGACGACGAGGCCCGCCGCCTCTACCTCGGTGAAGGCTTCACCATGTAAATTTTGTCCAACCCAAAAAGGAGAACCACCATGCAAAAACACAACGTCAACCTCCCCATCATCGTCACCGCACGTCATATGGACGTCACCGATGCGATCCGTGATTACGCCCACAAAAAGATCGAAGGTCTCCACCTTGACTACCCCCGTATCATCGAGGCCAAGGTCGTCCTCGATGTCCAGAATCACCACCGTCACATCGCTGAAATCATCCTCTTCTGCGCCGACCACATCGTCATCGAAGTGAAGTCCGTCACCGAGGACATCTACGCCTCCATCGACGAAAGCGCCTCCAAGATCGCCCGGCGCATGCGCAAGTACAAGACCCGCCTGCTCAAAAACCACCGCCCGCGCAAGGAGGTCTCCATCCGCCACATCGAGGAGCAGGTCTTCCATCAGGAAGTGCTCCACACCGAGGACGAGCACATTGAGCCCGCCTACGTGCACAAGGAAAAATACAAGATCCGCCCCCTCTATGCAGACGAGGCCATCATGGACCTCGAAATCAGCGACCGCCCCTTCGTCCTCTTCCACAACCAGCAGACCCACCGTCTCGCTCTCCTCTTCCGTCGCAAGGATGGCGACTACGGTCTCATCGAGCCCGAAATGGAGGCTTCCAACGGCACCGCCAAGTAAGGCGCGTCTCACACCTCATTCATCACTCAACCGGAGCGGCCTGGATTCAGGCCGCTTCTTTTTTGATCTTCGCCAGGTACGCACGGCAGTTTTCCTCGCCCATGTACTTGGCCAGCAGCTTCTCGTCGATGTCGGTGAAGTCCACCATGATCAGCCCGTCCACCACCGAGGAGAAATCCTTGTCCACATTGAAGCTCAGCAGCGTCGCATTCAGCTTCAGGTAGTGCTTCAGCAGGATCGGGATCCCCTTGCCGTCCGTCTCCAGGCTGGAGATCAGCGCAGAGCAGTCGTCCACGTTCTGCAGATCCGCGCTGATGAACTCCCGCATCATCCTCCGGTTCCTCATGTAGCGGAAAGGGTTCCGCGCCTTCACAAAGCTCGAAAGGTGCGGGTGCATCCGGTTGTCCTGCAGAAACTCCACGATCATTTTCCGCGACAGGCTGCTGTAGTCCTTGCTGATGCTCACCGGGCCAAACAGCTTCTTGTAGTGCGGGTTCCGCGCCACCCAGTGCGCGATGCCCTTCCACAGCAGCGGCAGGGAGGCCAGGTTCCGCTGGTAGGCCTTGATGATGAAGCTCCGCCCCATCTCCACCGCATGCTCCAGATTCGCCAGGAACGGCTTCTCAAACCGGAACAGCGTGCTCGTGTACAGTCCCTTCGAGCCATACTCGCGCAGAATCACGTCCGCACGGCCCAGACGGTACGCGCCCGCCACCTGTTCCTTCTCCTCATCCCACAGGATCAGGTGCTCGTAGTACCGGTCGTATTTGTCCAGGTCGATGTCGTTGCCCGTGCCTTCACCCACCTCGCGGAAGGTCACTTCGCGCAGCCGCCCGATCTCCGGCAGCAGCACCGGGATCTCGTGTGAATGCGCCTGATAGACGGACAGATTGCCCTGCCCCACCAGACGCCCCCCTCGCGCACGGATCCGGTCGATCTCCTCCACCATGTGCTCCTGCTGCGTTTCAGACGGCGGCGTGATGCTCACGTTCTGCCCCTCCACCGTCAGCTTGGCGGTCTGCTCCTTGCCACGCTGGTGCAGCACAAAGGTGTGGATGCGCAGGTACCGCGTCAGGGACTCATCATCCTCAAATTTCTTCAGGCGCGAATACGGGATCGGCTGCCCCACGCGCATCGGCACCGGCGTGTTCGCCCGGTTGCAAAACTCGCGCAGCAGCAGCGTCGTGCGCAGCCGCGGGTGGATCATCCCCGCAGCGTGAAACAGCGCGCTGTTCGAGCCCGGGAAATACACCGGCAGCACCGTCGCCTGCGTCCGCCGCACCAGAGACCCCACATGGTTGCTCCAGGCCGGTTCATCGATGCCGCGTCCAGGTTTGTAGGAGGCCACCTCACCAGCCGGGAAAATGACCAGCGCACCCCCGCCGCGCAGCAGCCGGATCGCCTCCTTCATCGGTGCCAGGTTGCGTTTCGCAGCACCCTCTCCCCCAAACGGGTCCACCGGAATCACGTGATCTGACAGCTCTTTCATCGCCAGCAGCAGCGAGTTCGTCATCACCTTCAGGTCAGGCCGGAACTGCCCCGCCCAGCGCGCCAGCATCACCGGGTCAATCACGCCAAACGGGTGATTCGCCACGATGATCAGCGGCCCCTGCTTCGGAAAGGCAAAATCCGTCGGCAGGTCCACCTCCTCCTGCAGCTGCAGCGCATGCGACACCGAGTCAAACCACGCAAACACATTCGGGTGCTGCGGGTGCATCTTGAAAAGCCGCGCAGACTCCTGGTAGCAAGCCTCAAAGCCACGCAGCCCCAGCGCCGTTTCCAAGGCGGGACCGATCAGTCGGTAGATCCGGCGCTGAAGGGGCGTTTTGAGGTGCTCGTTAAGGTCAAAAACCATGAAGACGGTTGTATATGAGGCGGGTGTGCCTCACCCATCCTCCTGAATACGCTTCAAGCAAGCGCCATCAGCGTATCGTTTTTGTCATTATCACAATTGAAAGGCTCAGCTCAGCGCCCCTTGAATCTGCTTCATCCAGTATTCCGCCCGTGCGGCGAAGCTCAGTTCATCCTTTTGATAAAGAACCCCTCGGGAAACATTCACCAGCAGCGGAGCCTTCCGCCCGCTCCCTTTCAGCGCCGCCAGGTCTCCCCCCTGCGCTCCCAGGCCCGGGATCAGCAGCGGTACATCCGGGATGTGGTCCAGCACATTCGGTGCCGCATTCGTCAGCCCCACCACCAGCCCCGCCTGCGGGTGCCCTGCCGTCATCGCGGCCACCAGCTCGTACACCTGGCGGTCGCCAGTGGGCTGCAGCTCGATGTCCTTCGCCCCGGGGTTTGAGGTCACCCCCAGCAGGTACAGTCCCTTGTCCGCGTATTTCAGGAAAGGCTCCAGCGTGTCCCGGCCCATGTAGGCGTTCAGCGTCACCGCATCCACGTTCATCGCCTCAAAACAGGCCTTCGCATAATAGCCCTGCGTCTCGCCGATGTCTCCACGCTTCACATCCAGCACCACCGGGATCTCCTTCGGGATCTCCTGCAAAATCTCCTCCAGCATCTTCATCCCCCGCCAGCCCAGCGCCTCAAAGTACGCCGAGTTCGGCTTGAACGCCGCCGCATACGGCGCCGTCTGCTCGATCACGTCCAGAATCCACCGCTTCGTGCTCTCCTCCGCATTCTCCGCCCTCACATCCAGCCCCACGCACAGGTTCGATCCAGTTTTGGCAATGCGCTGATTCAGTTTGTCGAGGAAGGTCATGGCATCCTGCTTGCCACAGCCTGTGCCCTCCGGCAAGGCCCTTGGTAAACGATCATCCCGGCCAATGGCGGTGGCCTGACGAGCTCCCGCTTCAGAAGTTTTAACCACAGCACTCCTGCAACCATCAGCAGAGCCCCGAAGAGGATGTAAACTGAGCGCAGGTTCGAATAGCTCATGCCCCCGGTGTAATGGTCCACCACGCTCGCAGACGCCGCACCAGTGGCAAACAGCAGGACACAATAGAACCACGCTTTTCGCGCCCTGGCTGGTGAGTGATCTTCATCCGTCTGCGGCACGGAAAAGCCACCTATGAAGGCAAAACCTCCCAGTAAAGCCGCCAGCAGCACCAGCCGTCTCCATTCAAAGTTAAATTCCATCGGATGTTCTGGCTTTGAAACGAACCTTGCCCTTGTGCTGGCTGAAGTCGATCTTCTTCATGCGGTTCAGCAGAAAAACCTCCCGCTCCTGCCCCGGGTAATCCGCCAGTCCCTGCCACTTGCCCGCCGCATGTAGCACCGCCAGCAGATGGGCGAGCTTCGGCTCCAGTCCGGCATCATCTGGGATGCGGCTCCGCAGGCGATGAATGCTCTTCAGCAGCAAAAGCGGTCCGCCCAGAAACAACTGGCTCAAAACATAGGCAGGCCCGGTGACCTGGCCTGCATAGTGATCCACAATATGCGCGCCCGCCGTATCTGCAGCACTCCCCAGATCATGGTAAAAGACAGACTCGGAGTAGCTTTGGAATCCCTCGTCTTTTTTCCAGGTCCGCCACCCGCTGAAGGAGATGCCTCCCAGCGCCGCAAAGGCAAGCCAGGGAGCGGACCCGGTCGAAAAACCGAATGCATGCAGGGCCATCGCCGCGCCATATCTGAAAAACAGCCAGGCAAGCACATAGCAGACCAGAGCGCCCGCGATACCTAGCACCCCCCACACCACCTGCCTGCGGTTGAATTCTGCAATCATGGGCGGCATTTATGGACGGGCCGCAAATCTCAGCCAGAAAAAATTTGTGCCCGGCCCCCCGCCCCGCCATTTTGACCACCTTTCCCGATGAGCATCAAAGCCTCCGACCAGCCCCTCGTGGGCATCATCATGGGGTCCAGTTCCGACTGGCCCACCCTCAAAAACGCCGCCGAGGTGCTGCAGGAATTTGGCGTGCCCTTTGAAAAGAAAGTCGTCAGCGCCCACCGCACCCCCCAGCTCCTCTACGACTACGCCACCACCGCCTCCGAGCGCGGGCTCAAGTGCATCATCGCCGGCGCCGGCGGCGCCGCCCATCTCCCCGGCATGACCGCCAGCATGACCCTCATCCCCGTCCTCGGCGTCCCCGTCCAGAGCCGTGCCCTCAGCGGGGTGGACAGCCTCTACTCCATCGTCCAGATGCCCGGCGGCATTCCCGTCGCCACCTTCGCCATCGGCAGCGCCGGCGCCATCAATGCCGGCCTCTTTGCCGTCTCCATGCTCGCAGCAGACAGCCCCGGCCTCACCGCCAAGCTGGAGGCCTTCCGCAAGCGCCAGACCAAGAAGGTGCTCGAAAGCCAGAAGGAACTCGAAGTCGAACCCCAGGCATGAAGTTCCCGCCCCCCTCGACCATCGGCGTCCTCGGCGGCGGCCAGCTCGGCCGCATGCTCGCCCTGGAGGCCCGCCGCGCCGGACACCGCGTCGCCATCTTTACCGACGAGCCCCACGGCTGCCCCGCAGGGCAGTATGCCGACGTCGAGATCAACGCCCCCTACTCCGACACCGACGCCCTGAATAACTTCCTGCAGCAGGTCGATGTCGTCACCGCCGAGTTCGAAAACATCCCCGCCTCCTGCCTCGCCGCTGTTGAGGCCGTGAAGCCTCTCCGCCCCGGTGCCAAGGCCCTCATCACCACCCAGCACCGCGAGCGCGAAAAAAACTTTCTTCGCGATCAGGGCATCGCCTGCGCCCCCTTCCGCGTCATCGACGACCTCGCTGGACTTGAGGCCGCCGTCGCCGAGCTCGGCCGCCCCTGCGTCATCAAGACCGCCGCCTTCGGCTACGACGGCAAAGGCCAGTGCAAAGTCACCGCCGAAACCGACCTCGCCCAGGCCTGGAGCGGCTTCACCGGCCAGCGCGCCGTCGTCGAGCAGTGGGTCTCCTTCGTCTGCGAAGTCTCCGTCGTCGGTGCCCGCAGCATCTCAGGCCAGATGGCCACTCACGGCTGCGTCGAGAACCAGCACACCCACCACATCCTCGACGTCACCATCTCTCCCGCCCGCGTCGATCCCAAAATTACTGAGCAGGCTCTCGATCTCTGGAAAGCCGTCGCCGAAGGCCTCGACTACGTCGGCACCATGGCCGTCGAAATGTTCGTCACCACCGACGGCAAAGTCATCGTTAACGAGATCGCCCCACGGCCGCACAACAGCGGCCACTACACCATTGATGCCTGCCGCACCAATCAGTTCCAGCAGCAGCAGCGCGCCGTCTGCGGCCTCCCGCTGGGAGACGCCTCCCAGCACACACCGGCGGTGATGGTCAATCTCCTCGGCGACGTCTGGCCTGCCCCCCTCGTCCACCCCGACTGGTCCCCCGTCCTCAATCACCTCCTCGCCAAGCTCCACCTCTACGGCAAACGCGAAGCCCGCCCCCGCCGCAAAATGGGCCACTTCACCGTATTAGGAGATACCATCGCAAAAGCACTCGAAGACGCGTTGGCGATTCGCAAAGCTCTCGGCATCGGCTAGAACGCGACAGCATTTTGGAGTGCGGTTGCGCAGCGAGGAACGAGCGCAGCTACCGCTTTCGAGCCGGTGAAGCGTGCGCAAACACAGCCCCTCTACACCTTCACCCACGCACCTTTCTCGGTGCTCTCCAGCATCGCCTCGCAGAGCTTGATCTCATGGTGGCCGTCCTCGGCCGTCGCAAACAGCACTGGTGTCTGTTTTCCGCTCGCGATGTGCTCATACACGGCACGGTAGTGCATCTTGTGCGCGTCGCTGAAACCTTCCGCATGTCCGGGCGGATAGTCGGTGTAGTTGGAGACGTCTTCGAGGAAGCCGGGGGTGCCACGGTGCATGATCTGGTTCGGCTCATCGCGCCGTCCCACCAGGATCTCGTTCGGCTGCTGCAGGTCCCAGCGCACGCTGCCCTTGGTGCCGTAGATGCCGAAGCTCAGGCTGCATTTCCAACCTGCCGCCACTTGGGAGATGCTGGCATTCGCATGCACCCCATCTGCAAAGCCGTGCTTCGCCTTGCCAAATTTCAGCAGCACGCTGCCGAAGTCTTCCGTATCCACCTTGTAGTCCACCATCTTCTTGGGGTCCACTTTGGAAAAGGTCTTCACCTCACCCTTCGGGCGCTTGCGTGTTTTGTAGAAGGTTTCCACGTGGGCAAAGACGCTCTGAGCCTTCGCGCCGAGCACAAAGCTCACGGCGTCGATCCAATGGGTGCCGACATCTCCCACGGCGCGCAGTTTGCCGCCTTCGCTTGCAAGGATGCGCCAGTTGTAGTCCGTTTCATGCAGCAGCCAGTCCTGGAAGAAGTGGCCTTGGACGTGGATGATTTTGCCGAGGTCGCCGCGAGCGACCATGGCGCGCATCTGGAGGATGGCGGGAAAGAATCGGCACACGTAGTTCACTGCAAAAACCGGGCCCTTCTTGCCGCCCTTGCGCACGGCATCGACGACGAGCTGGGTGTCCTTCGCGGTCATGCCCAGCGGTTTTTCGCAGATCACGTGCTTGCCCATCTCCAGGGCCTGCAGGCACTGCTCCACATGCACCTTGTTGGGGGAGGTGATGTGCACCACGTCGATGTTCGGGCTGGCATACATGGCCTCATGGTCGTAGTCGCCGTAGATTTCCGGGATGCCCCACAGATTGCCCACCTGGCGCGCGCTTTTGGTGGAGCCGCAGATGCCGTTCACGGTCACGCCGAGTCGCTTAAGTGCCTCAATATGAACGGGGCCGATGAAGCCGGTGCCGATGATGCCGGCGCGGAGGTGGTGAAGGGGAGTCATGCCGGTCAGTGAAGCGCGAGGAGGGGCTTGGTCAATGCGGCAAAGCACTCGCTGCATGAATTGATGGATCATTCCCCGTTCTTAAGGATATTCAGTTCTGCCTTCGTCCATGTCTGACGCCTCCCATGCCTTCTCTGATGAAGCCGCCGCCGCTATGCTGGGGGGCGGCCTCGAGCCCCTGGAGGCGGGCGATGAAAAGCCCGGCTCCCAGCTCGGCCCCTACCGGCTGGTGGAAAAGCTGGGCGAAGGGGGCTTTGGCATCGTCTGGCGGGCGGAGCAGTCCCAGCCGGTGAAGCGGGAGGTGGCGCTGAAGCTCCTGAAGCGTGGCATGGACTCCCGCCAGGTGCTCGCGCGGTTCGAGCAGGAGCGCCGGATGCTCGCGGCGATGGAACATCCGTGCATCACGACGATTCTGGATGCAGGCATGTCCCCGGACGGGCGGCCGTTTTTTGTGATGGAGCTGCTGCGCGGCAGGCCCATCACCGCGTTTTGCGAAGAGCACCACCTGCCGCTGAAGGAGCGCATCCGCCTCTTTCGGGAGGTCTGCAGCGGTGTGCAGCACGCGCACCAGAAGGGCGTCATCCACCGGGATCTGAAGCCTTCGAACATCCTTGTTTTGGAAGTGGATGGCAGGCCGGTGCCCAAGATCATCGATTTTGGCATCGCCAAGGTCCTCGCCTCCGGAGATGTCCAGGGCATGACCTTCGCCACGCAGGCGAATTTCATTCTCGGCACCCCGCAGTACATGTCCCCGGAGCAGATCGAGGACGTGGGCAGCGTGGACACGCGGAGCGACATCTACGCGCTGGGCACGGTGCTGTACGAGATGCTCGCCGGCCACCCGCCCTTTGCGGAGGTGACCCAGCAGGGCCAGACCCGGCAGGAGTTCTGGCGCCTTGTTCGTGACAAAAATCCGCCACGTCCTTCCACCAGTTTCACCACCCGGATCCTTCCTGCGCCTGAGCCCGGCGCTGAGAGGCGCATGGATGTGTCCCAGCTCCCGGCGGACCTCGACTGGATCGCCCTGCGTGCGCTGGAAAAGGAGCCGCAGCGCCGGTACCAGAGCGCGGCGGAGTTTGCCGCTGATCTTCAATGCTTTCTGGAGGGTGCGCCGGTCTCCGCGCATCCGCCCAGCCGGCGCTACATCGCCTCGCGCTGGATCAGGCGCCACCGGGTGGCCTTTGCGGCGGCTTGCGTCAGCGTGCTTGCCTTGGTCACAGGGGCGGGCGTGGCCATCTGGCAGGCGAAGCTGGCGCGCGAGGCGCAGGGGCGGGCGGAGTCCGAGGCGCTGCGCAGCCGGGAGTCCGCCACCTTCCTCACGGACCTGCTCAAGGAAGTGGCTGAAGAGGTGCGCAACGGGCGGAACCCGGAGGCATTGCGGCTGGCGCTCATCACCAGCCAGCAGCGCATCGAGGACATGCGGCAGGACCCGGACCTGCAGATCGAGCTCATGAACCAGGTGGCCCGCCTGTTTGATCTGATGAGCGACCGCAAGCTGTCGCTGGTGGCACTGCGACGCACGGCGGAGCTTTCTGCCGCAAGGCTGGGGCCGGAAAATCCCGCCGCGCGCGAGGCCGCCTTCCAGCACATCATCATGGCCGTGGATCACGGCTCACGGATCGAGGCGGTGGACCTGCTGAAGGCTCTGCGCAGCCACATCGAGCAGCATGAGGGGCGGGGCAGCGCGGTCTGGTTCCGGGCGCAGGGGATGCTGGTGCGTGCGTGGATCAAGCTGCGCCGGGGGCAGGATGCCGCCCAGGCCAGTGCGGAGGCGGTGGCTGTGGCGCGGCAGAAGGCGCTCAGTGGCACGGAACTGCACAAGATTCTCATGTCGCATGCCGAGGCGCTGGAGGCCGCGCGGGAGTATGATGCGGCGGAGAAGCAGATCCAGGAGTGCATCGCCCTGGCCACACGGCGGGGAGATCTCCCGGACCACCAGTGGGAGTTCGACACACGGATGGTGGAGCTCATGATCCATCGTGGCAACCTGGCGCGTGCTGCGGAACTGCAGGGCAAACGGGTGCAGGGCCTGAAGAAGACGGAGCCGGACAGCGCCGACCTGCCGCATCAGATGGTCTGGCTGGCGGAGATCGAAAACCGCGCCGGGCGGCACCGGGAGGCCATCGCCCAGGCGGAGGAGGCCCTGACGCTCATCCAGGCGCGGACTGCGGCCATCTCCCAGGAGGACGCGCGGGCGGACACCCTGCGGGAGCATCTGCAGGCGGCGTTTGAGATTCAAAGTGCAGCGTATCGCAGCCTGAAGCAGTTCGATGCAGCGCTGGCCGCTGCGAGGGAGGGGCTGCGGGTGGCGCAGCAGGGGGGCACGGAGACGCTCATGACGCGGGCGCTGGCGGCGCTGGCCGGGGCGGAGGAGGCGGCGGGGCACCTGGAGGAGTCCTGGCAGCTTCACCACCAGATCTACGAGAACCACGCGGAGCACAACGCGAGCTACAAGAACCGTTTGGACGATCTGCGGGAGATGACGCGTATCCGACTGAAACAGAAGCGTTTCCAGGAGGCCCTGGCGCATGCGCGGGATGCCTGGCGGCAGACGCTGGCGGAGCCGTCGTCCAGGCTGGAGCCGGATTACCTGGAGTACATGGCGGAGTTCGCCCTGAAGACCTGGAAGACTGTGAAAGCGGCGGACCCGACGGCGGTGGCCCCGGAGGAGGTGGGGGCCTGGGCGAAAGCGATGAAGGGTGCCCAGGGGTGAGGGAGGTCAAGAATCGTCATGGTGACGGGTGTGGACAAAGGGGCGTTTGGGTGTGTCGGATCTGGCAATGTTGCAGGTTGGTTGCGGGATCGAGGACTCTGTTCTTGGTTCTTGGTTCTTGGTTCTTGGTTTTTGACGGCGTTGTGGAGCCGCGCAATCGCGTTTTGATGGACTGATGCTCGATGCCATTCGCCCGGATGGGTGGGGATGGTCCGGCGGGTTCAAGGAGGCGCTGAGGCTGATGGAAGTGATGTTGTTTTCACCACAGGGTCCAAGCCGAGGGCACAGAGATCTGATCTGGACCAAGCGGGGGGCCGGAGTTTTTGGGCCACTGAGGGGACACTGGCTGGCACTGATCCGTGGGACGAACGATTTTGCCGCAGAGGGGGCGGAGGTTGAAACTGGGAGGGGAGCTAGACGGGCGGCGGGAAGAGATCGAAGTGGGCTTCGGCGGCGCGGACGCGGAGGCGGCGGGGATGATTCAGGTCGAGGGCGCTGATGGTGGCGCGGCCGGTGGGGGGGAGGCCGAGGATGCGGGTGTCCTGCCAGGTGAAGTGATCTGACCAGGGGTGCTGGCGCGGATGGTAAAGGGGTGCCGAAAGTCCCGTATCGGGATCGGTGGCATGAGAACGGTCTGATTTGTGGAGATTGCAGCCGGGACAGGCGAGGGCGAGGTTTTCGGCTGTGGTTTCGCCGCCGCAGGTGCGCGGGACGACGTGCTCGAAATGAAACGTGGTGCCCTAACAGCCTGTTGAAAAACTCCATCTGGAGTCTTTAAGGCGGCGGAGCATGACTGGCTGCGTTGAGCGGCTTGCCGTTATCTCCTTCGATAGCGACTGCGCCACTCGCCTTGCCATCCATGCTCCGGCGCTCTGAAATCCTCACAGCCGAGTTTTTCAACAGGCTGCTAAAGTGACTGGCTCATCCGGCAGTACTCGCAGCGACCACCGGCGCGTGTCTTGACGAGTTCAGCCAGTGAAGCGGGGAGGCTCATGCGGGCCGACGACCGAGGAGTTGGAGGGCCTCGGCGCGGAGCAGGGAGATTTCCTCGCTCCACGCGGCGAGGGCGGCGAGCTCCTGCTTTTGGGCGGGCTGGAGGAGTCCGTCGTTGTTGCGGTCCATGAGTTCCTGCAGATGCCGGTCCGTCTCTGGCGGCAGGCGCAAATCACCGATGGAGCGGATCCATGTCTCGGGTGCGGGAATGGTGGCAGGCATGGGGGAAAATCGAAGATGGGCTTGGTTTGTCAATGGGCATCGAGGCAGGAGCTGGACTGGCCGAAAAAGAGGAAAGAGGGGAAAAAGAGGAGTTACTGATTCCGGATTTTTTTGCGCCGCAGAGATTTTTCTGAGCCGGATCTGGGTGGCCGCAAAGAGGCGCAAGAAGGGCGCAAAAAAGAGGCCGGAATTTCAGCTCAGAAACAGAGATGACGGCCTACGGAACATACTGAATACACAGAGCCGAACGAAGTGAACCGGAGCGCAGTCAACCCGGATGGGCGGGACGTGACAGCGGGGCGAAGGGGGCGCTGGGACGTTCGTTTTTGCCGCAGAGGGGCAGAGGGGGAGTTGACGGTGGTTTAACGTTTTTGACGGTGGTTGACGGTGGTTTGTCGGAATGCTGAGGCCAGGGAGCTGAATCTTGGAGGCTTTGGTCGTGGGGGCGTGAGGGAGATGCGAGGGGTTGCGGGGAGAAGGGTTTTTAACCGCTGATAGGACGCTGATGAGACGCTGATAAAGGCACCAGATTTGATTTCACCCCCGAGGCCGAGCCGAGGGGCCGGAGAGAGGGCTGAAGGAGACGGTGAATTTGGGGAGGTGATCCTGGGGACGTGAGCTGTGCTTGTTTGCGGCTCTCTGTTCTCGGTTCGCAGTTCTCTGTTTTAGGACTGGGCCATCGGGGGCGATGGGGTGTTCGGTTTTGCCGCAGAGGGGCAAAGAGGCAGAGGGAGCGGAGGGTGAGAAAGGGGGAGAGTTTGGCTTCGCCTGTCTCGCAAAGCTCGGCTCAAGTTGCCGGAGAAGCAGCGGAGGATGAGGCGGGGGCGGGGACGCTGAAGGGGCGGCCGTGGGGAAGATCCTGGCCTGGCTTTTGCGCGGCTGGATCGGGTCCGTTGGGTGATTCTCGTGATCTGCCGATCAACACTCTGCGTTGATCAGGCTAGGTAATGCTTGGCATCATTTTGTCGAAGAGTCGTGGCACATTCAAGGAGAGGGAAATCACAGCCGAGGGCTATTCTACAATAGTTATTTCCTCCTTGCCCCTCTGATTAAAACTCGCTTGATTGAGTGAGTTCTTTGCCGGACAGCCAAATGGAAATAACAAAATTTCTCAAAACGAAATACAGTTCCGTCCTTGTGCGTTAATTGGTTGCAATACTCCACTTTCTTCGCAGGCTCCCACTTGCATATGCTAATTTCTAAGAAATATGCCCATGATCAACAATGCGTTCTCTACCCCGGAGATTGCTTCAAACTGATCAGGAGCATTCCTGATGAATCGATTGATCTGACCATCTCATCACCGCCCTACTGCATGGGCAAAGAATATGAGACCTCAACCAATTACGAAGACTTCATCAGTTTACATGAAAAGCTGATTCCAGAGCTTTTTAGAATCACCAAACCGGGTGGCAGCATTTGCTGGCAGGTTGGGTTCCATGTTGCCTCTAGTGTGGTGACACCGTTGGATTATCTGGTTTATTCTACATTTGGAAAGTGTGAGGGGCTTTATCTGCGCAATAGGATCATTTGGACATTCGGACATGGCCTTCACTGTCAAAAGAGGTTTAGTGGCCGCCATGAAACGGTGCTGTGGTTTACGAAAGGGAAGGATTTTGATTTTAATTTAGACGAAGTCCGAGTACCTCAAAAATACCCAGGAAAGCGTTCCTACAAAGGCAGTAACAAAGGACGGCCGAGCGGCAATCCAAAAGGAAAAAATCCGGGTGACGTATGGGAAATACCTGCCGTTAATGCCCGCCACTCGGAGAAAACTGACCACCCATGTCAGTTTCCGCATGCAATTGTTCAAAGACTAATTCTTTCTTTAACCAAACCTGGGAACCTTGTTTTCGATCCTTTTTTTGGGTCTGGAACCACGGCTGCTGCTGCAATTGTCGAAGACAGACGTTTTGTGGGTTCCGAACTAAATAAGTCTTACTACGCAATCGCGAAGCAACGTTGCGAAAAAGCTATGTCTGGAACCCTCGTATTCAGACAACACGATAAACCAATCGATGAGCCCAACCCGGCAACTAAAGTTGCACAGGTGCCCGCTTCATTCAGGGAGGTAAACAAGAAACTTTGAATGAGAGATATATATGGCCGACGACAAACAACAAGGGCGAAAAAGGCGCAAGCGGAAGAAAAGAAAATCCACTCCCCAAGAGCTGGAACAACGGGCGCTCAGAAAAGACGTGCGAGCTGTTTTTAGTGATGCCGGTTTTAAAAAGGTGCTCTCAGTGAGTGATAAGGAGTTTAAATTCAAAGATCGAAAGGGAGACTTTGATGACATTTTTGTGTATAAGAATGTAATTGTTCTCGCAGAGTACACTTGCAGCTCAGAGTCGAATGTATCGGATCATTTATTGAAGAAAAAGGTACTGTTTGATTTAATCAATTCTGATCAGCAGGCGTTTCTTGAAATGCTTGAAACTACTTTTCCTACATTTGCTGATGCTCGTGATACAATCTATTCCGATCAAGATTGCAGGATTAAAATTTTATATTGCTCACGACATAACCTGTTGAATGAGCATAAAATTCATCTGCCTGAAGTGGTTTTTTTCGACTATCCTATTCTTCGCTACTTCAAGATTGTTACCGCTGCAGTTAAAAGATCTTCGATCTATGAATTTCTACATTTCATTGGTTTGTCTTGTAAAGATATTGGATTCAACGCAAGCTCAAAGAAAGATGCAACTGGGTTTGTCCTCCCGGAGTCCTACAGTAGTTTTCCGAAAGGTTATAAGGTAGTAACATTTTACATTGATGCTGGCTCTCTATTGGAGCGGGCTTATGTCTTACGAAGCGATGGGTGGAGTGATGCTTTTGGAACTTACCAACGAATGATCGTGCCCGCGAAAATTGCTAGTATGAGAAAGTATTTGAATTCAGAAAGACGGGTTTTTGTCAATAACGTCATTGCAACGCTACCATCCGGCACAAAGATTCTTGATGATAAAGGTGATACGGTTCAACCAACGGCCCTCACTCAGATACAGAGCGCAACGATTCAAATTCCGAGAGGATTTAACACTGTAGGATTAGTCGATGGTCAGCACCGAGTATTTTCATACCATGAGGGTGGCGAATATGAAGAGGTGATTGCCCAATTGAGGCAGAAGCAAAATCTCCTTGTTACAGGAATTATTTATCCGATTAAAGCGACAGAGCTTGACCGAATGAAATTTGAAGCCCGGCTTTTTTTGGAAATTAATTCGACTCAATCCAATGCAAAGTCGGACCTAAAGCAGGCAATTGGGCTGGTACTAAAGCCATTTTCTTCGGAATCGATTGCAAAGGCTGTTATTCACAAAATGAATTGCCGCTCACCTCTTGAAGGCTGCTTCGAAGAATATTTCTTTGAGAAAGATAAAGTAAAAACAATGTCTATTGTCAGCTACGGCCTTAAACCTCTCGTCAAACTTAGCGGCAATGACAGCTTTTATTCTATATGGGATGATCCGCAAAAGAGTAACCTATTAAAAGAAGACGACCGTCCTCTTTTAGAGAAGTATATTGACTACTGTTCGAGTCAGATTTGCATTTTCATGAGTGCAGTTAAAGCATCAATATCGCCATCACACTGGACAACGGATAAAAAGTGTAAAGAGAAGATATTGACGACAAGTGTTATCAACGGGCTGGTTATTTGTCTAAGGCTTCTGATCCAGAATAACATGATTTCTGACTTTGCTGGGTACAAGCGAAGCCTTGCTAAGCTTTCTAGCTTTAACTTTTCCCAATATAAGTCTAGCCAATATGCTGCAATGGCTCGGGATTTATATTCAAACTTCTTTGAGACAAAAGACGGATAGAAAATATATCTGTCCAACTTTTGCATAAGCTTTCTTCTTCGAGCTTCGTAGGACAGGTCGCGCTTCGAACTGTGCGGTGGCAGGACGACCAGTTCAACTTAAACGCGGCTCACCCTTCGAGGATGTAGCCGCAGGCGAGTTTTTGGAAGCGGTCGACTTCGTGGGAGGTTTTTTCGGGGGTCCAGGAGAGTTGGGGGGCCATGAGGGCGGCGACGTGGGGGGCGGCGGACATGCTTGCTTGAGCATCGAGGAGGAGGGAGCGGCTGCGGCGGGCGAGGACGTCGCCGACGGTGCGGGCCATCTCGTGGCGGGCGTGGAAGATGACTTCGGCGCCGATGAGGTCGAGGCGGGGGTGGACTTTGGCGGCCCAGGCGGGGTTTTCTGAGGCGAGGGCGCGGATCTCGGCGGCGTCGCTGCCGTAAACGGCGAGGGGATCGTGGGGAGGGAGGACGGTGGCGGAGCCGTGGATCATGAGGGTGTGGGTGGTGCAGTGGCGGAGGCCGATGCCGCCGACCATTTCGGCGTGGTCGATGACGTCCTCCGCCATGCGGCGGTAGGTGGTCCATTTGCCGCCGGTGATGGTGATGAGGCCGGAGTCTGCGACGAGGATGGTGTGATCGCGGGAGAGGGCGGCGGTGGAGTGGGCGTCGGCATTTTTCATGGCGACGAGGGGGCGGAGGCCGGCGTAGATGCTGAGGACGTCTGAGGGGAGGGGATCGCGGGTGAGGTAGCGCGCGGCGTGGGTCATGAGGAACTCGATTTCATCTGGGAGGGCATGGGGCTCGAGGGTGGCGTGCTGGACGGGGGTGTCGGTGGTGCCGATGATGACGCGGCCGTGCCAGGGGACGGCGAAGAGGACGCGGCCGTCGTCGGTCTTGGGGATCATGATGGCGGAGTCGCCGGGGAGGAACTCGCGGGGGAGGACGAGGTGGACGCCCTGGCTGGGGGCGACGATGGTGTCTGCCTTTTGGTCGTCCATGCGGCGGATGTCATCGACGAAGACGCCGGTGGCGTTGATGACGGTGCGGGCGCGGATTTCGTGCTGGAGGCCGGTTTCGACGCATTCGGCCTGGAGGCCGATGACGTGGCCGTTTTTCTCTTTGAGGAGGCCGACGCAGCGGGTGTGATTGAGGACGATGGCGCCGTGGGTGACGGCGGTGCGTGCGAGGTGGATGGCGAGGCGGGCGTCGTCGAACTGGCCGTCGTGATAGACGACGCCGCCGGTGAGGCCTTCGGTTTCGAGGGTGGGGAGGTGCTCGATGATTTCGTCGCGGGAGAGGTAGCGTGAGGGCTCGAGGCCGAGCTGGCCTGCGAGGGTGTCGTAAACCTTCATGCCGATGCCGTAGAAGGGGCCCTCCCACCAGTGGTAGCTGGGGATGACGAAGGGGAGGCTGTGGACGAGGTGGGGGGCGTTGCGGACGAGGAGGCCGCGCTCGCGGAGGGCCTCGAGGACGAGGGAGACGTTTCCCTGCTTGAGGTAGCGGACGCCGCCGTGGACGAGCTTGGTGGAGCGGGAGGAGGTGCCTTTGGCGAAGTCTGACTGCTCGATGAGGACGACGGAGTGGCCGCGTGAGGCGGCATCGACGGCGGCGCCGAGGCCGGTGGCGCCGCCTCCGATGATGGCGATGTCGAAGGGGCCGGTGTGGGCGGAGAGCTGGGAGAGGAGGCGCTCGCGGTTCATGGGATTTGGGGGGAGTTTAGGGGGAGCGCGGGGGAAAGGGAAGGGCGGAGTGAGGGAGGGGGCGAGGGGGGGAGATGGGGGGATTGGCCGCAAGGAGGCGCAAAGGGGCGCAAAAAAGGGGGAGGGGGAAGACGGAGGGGGGCGGATGGATTGGCCGCAAGAAGGCGCAAAGAGGCGCAAAAAGGGGAGGGGGAAGACGGAGGGGAATGACGAATGAGTAAATCCGAATGACGAAATAATGACGAATGTCGACGCTCGAAGGGCTGAGTTCGGTGTGGCTGGCGATGCGTGGGAAAGGGACTTGGTGCCGCAGAGGGGCGGGAATGGATGGGCGGCAAGAAGGCGCAAAGAGGGGAGGGGGAAGACGGAGGGGGGCGGTTGTTTGCGGTGGTTTGCGGTTGTTTGCGGTGGTTGAGCCGGAGAAGGGGAGATAGTCGGACAATGAGACAATCAGATGGGGAGAGGGATTGGCCGCAAGGAGGCGCAAAGAGGCGCAAAAAAAGGGGGAGGGGGAATGACGGAGGGGGGCGGATGGATTGGCCGCAAGAAGGCGCAAAGAGGGGGAGGGGGAAGACGGAGGGGGGAATGACGAATGAGTAAATCCGAATGACGAAATAATGTCGAAGGTTGGGCGCTGGGGGCGGAAGGTTTGGCCGCAAAGGGGCGCTAAAAGGGAGGGAAAAACGGGATGGTTGAGGAGAAGAGGGGGACGTGGGTGTGGCGGGCAGGGAGTGTGCGGAAGGGTGGGTGTGGCGGGGTGCTGCGGAATGAATTCCGCGCTCCTGGGGAGCATTCGGGGGTCGACAAGTGGTGGCGGGGTGCTGCGGAATGAATTCCGCGCTCCTGGGGAGCATTCGGGGGTCGACAAGTGGTGGCGGGGTGCTGCGGAATGAATTCCGCGCTCCTGGGGAGCATTCGGGGGTCGACAAGTGGTGGCGGGGTGCTGCGGAATGAATTCCGCGCTCCTGGGGAGCATTCGGGGGTCGACAAGTGGTGGCGGGGTGCTGCGGAATGAATTCCGCGCTCCTGGGGAGCATTCGGGGGTCGACAAGTGGCAGCGGGGTGCTGCGGAATGAATTCCGCGCGTTCCTGGGGAGCATTCGGGGGTCGACAAGTGGTGGCGGGGTGCTAGGGGTGGGACCCCCCAAGTTAACCAACCTCTTATTTACTGAATTCCATGTCCGACATCGCTCTCGCCAAAGGTGAAAAATTTCTCGAAGACAATGCCAAGAAGGAGGGCGTGGTGGTGACGGCCAGCGGGCTGCAGTACCAGGTGATCACGCCGGGAACGGGGAAGAGCCCGAAGGCGACGGACGTGGTGGAGGTGCACTACGAGGGGACGCTGATCGACGGGAAGGTGTTTGACAGCAGCTACCGCCGGAAGGAGTCGATCGAGTTTCCGCTGAACCGTGTGATCGCGGGCTGGACGGAGGGTGTGCAGCTGATGCAGGAGGGGGCGAAGTACCGCTTCTTCATCCCGTCGAAGCTGGCGTATGGCCCGCGTGGTGCGGGACGTGACATCGGGCCGAATGAGGCGCTGATTTTCGATGTGGAGCTGATCAAGGTGAAGTGAGGCGCTTGGCGCGGTTCTTTGTTCCTTGTTCTTGGTTCTTTGTTTTTTGTTTTTTGTTTTTTGTTGCTGGGCGGTGCTGCGGTGCCGCCCAGTTTTTTTGTGGCGGTGTGGGGGGAGAGCCTTTTCATTTTGATGTGGCTAGGCGGAAGACTCTTTTTGAGTGGGATGGGCAGGGTTCGTTGGTCGGGGGGGGATGGGGGTGCGCTGGTCGACAGACATGAGTGTCTGTCGTACTTCAATCCATGTGTGCAGGCTGGGCTGTGGGTGACATGGAGGAGTGCGATGGTTTTGACATGCTCTAGGTGTCGAGGCCGAGCTTGCGGCGGCCTTCGTCGGTGAGGCGGTTGGAGGACCAGGCGGGGTCCCAGACTTGCTGGACGACGACGTGTTTGACGCCGGGGACTTGGAGCAATTGGGGCTCGACGGGGTGGGTGTTGCCGCCGGATCCGAAGGTGAAGAAGCCGAGGCGGGGGCGGCCGCGATGGGGCATGGACATGAGGAGGTGGACGGTGTCGCCACGGACGCGGATGTCGTGGACGAGGCCGAGGTCGACGACGCTGATGCCGGCGGTGTAGAGCTGCTCGTCTTTGCACTCGCGGAGGGCGTCCCAGAGGGCCTGCTTGGGGATGGGGCTGTCGCCGGCTTCGCCGGGGCGGGCGAGGCGTGTGGTCTGCTTTGGCGGGGTGATGCCGTGGGGGATTTCGCCGGGGGAGAGGTGGAGGGGATGGGCGAGGCAGTGGCGGAGGGCTTCGATCTGAGCGGGGCCTTCGGCGGCGGTGAAGGGGATGGCGACGTAGGCGTTCTTTTGGTGGAGGATGGCTCCGGCGGGGACGACTTTCTGGGGCAGGGGGTAGCGGCTCCAGACGTGGCCGTGCCAGCGGTAGAACATCTGCGGTGAGCCGGAATGCCGGGGCTCGGGCATGCCCTGGGCGGTGTGCTCGAGGTAGAGGGCGACGAAGGAGTCTTTGCTGTCTTTGTTGGCGAAGCCGACGGCCCAGATGTTGTCGCGCTGCCTGGGGTCGACGGGGCCGCTTTGCAGTTTGCCATCGGGGCCCATCCAGAGCATTTCGGTGAAGGACTGGCCGGAGAAGACCCACTCGTCATCGCGGAGTGCTGCGGCTTCGAATTCCTTGATGACGTGCATGCGGCCGAGCTTGTGGAACCAGGGGATGCCGGCGTAGAAGCGGTACTCGACTTCGATGTGGAGGCGGCTGGGGGAGAAGACGGGATGGACGGGGGAGTAGGGGAAGCCCCAGCGGCGGACGATGGTGCAGAGGGGGCCGCGGATGACCTCGTAGTCGGGGCAGCGCTCCCAGAGGGTGATGCGCATCTTTTGGAAGTGGCCTGCGGTGGCGTAGTCGTGGGCCCAGTCGATGCCGGGGGGCTCGCCGTGGCCTTCGCCGCCGGCGAAGAGCTCGAGGCCGTGCTCGCGCTTGAGGGTGATGCGCTCGAGCTGGCCCATCTGGTGGGAGAGGGAGGCCTTGTAGGTGTCGTTTTCGATGTCGAGAGCGTAGCCTTCGCCGCGAGTTTGGAGGTCGGTGAGGTAGGCGGGGAGCTCGGCGTCGGGATTGCCGTAGAAGAGGAGGTAGGTCTGGCGGAGGTGGGCGGCGCCCTGCGCCATGAAGAGGACGTGGGCGAGGCGCTCGGGGCCGCGGCGGACTTCGCTGTGCGTCTGGCTGGGGATCTCGAGAAGGGTGTGGTCGGGCTGGATGCGTGCGACGCGGACTTCGCGGGTGAGGGAGACGGCCTGATCTGCGGCGCAGCTGAGGAGGACCTCGACGGGCTCGGGGGCGCGGTCGAGGCCGATGGTTTCGTCGAGGGTGAGGACTTTGCAGAACTGCCAGCCGGAGGCCCAGGTGCGCCAGGGGGGAGGCAGGGAGGAGACGGGGACAAACTGTGCGGTGGGGACGAAGGGGGTGCCGGGGTGTGCGCCTTCCTCCTGGGCCTGGAGGGTGGTGGTGCGGAGGGAGTCTGTGAGCGAGCGGACGAGGCGGAAGTCTTTGTTTTTCCAGGCTTCTTCGAGCAGGCGCAGCTTGGTCTCGAAGCTGTCGGTTTTTTCCCAGTAGGTGTTTTCGCTCATGTGATGGGGTGGGCGGGGGTGGTGAGGAAAATAGGGGGAGCGGGGCGCTGATCTTTCCGGCTTTGGAGGCTTTGGATGAAATGCGTGGGGGGGCGTGGGTGGGGGCTGAAGGGCTGTGCGACACACTTTCGGCAGACTGCCGGAGGCAAGGAGCTGCGATTGGCTGCGTTTAGCAGCCATGATGTTCCGCTTTCTTCTGTGTTTCCTGCTGGGTGGTGTCTGTTTTGCCGCGCAGCCCAACATCGTCCTGATTGTGAGTGATGATCAGGGCTACCCGGATCTGGGGTGCATCGGCAGCAAGCCGCTGGTGACGCCGAATCTGGACAGGCTGGCGGCGGAGGGGGTGCGGGGGACGAGCTTTTATGTGACGTGGCCGGCGTGCACGCCGTCGCGGGGGAGCATTCTGACGGGGCGGTATCCGCAGCGGAACGGGCTCTACGACATGGTGCGGAATGATCTGGTGAACTACGGGCACCGGTATGATGCGGAGGAGTATGCGGTGTCTCCGGAGATGACGCTGGGGCTGGATGTGCGGGAGGTGACGGTGGGGGAGATGCTGCGGAAGGCGGGGTATGCGACGGGGTGCGTGGGGAAGTGGGACATGGGGCAGGCGAGGCGCTTTCTGCCGCTGCAGCGGGGGTTTGATTTCTTCTACGGGCACGGGAACAACGGGATCGACTACTACACGCATGAGCGGTACGGGGTGGCGTCGCTGTTCCGGGGGAATGTGAGGACGGAGGAGGACAGGGGGACGTATGTGACGGAGGTGTTCCGGCGGGAGGCGCTGTATTTTTTAAATGAGCATGCGGGGAGGAAGCCGTTCTTTTTGTACCTGGCCTTCAACGCGCCGCATGGGGCGTCGAGCTTTGGGGAGGGGACGAAGGAGGGGGAAAAGAAGCTGAGCGAGGGGGTGCAGGCGCCGGAGAAGTACGTGGCGATGTACCGGGGGAAGGTGAAGAGCGAGAAGCTGGCGCGCTACTGCGGGGCGGTGACGTGCATGGACGAGGCGATCGGCGCGGTGATGGAGGCGGTGGAGAAGGCGGGGCAGCGGGAGAACACGCTGTTTGTGTTTTTGTCTGACAACGGGGGGAGCGGGAATGGCGGGAACGAGCCGCTGCGGGGGCACAAGAGCACGATGTGGGAGGGCGGGCTGCGGGTGCCTTTCATCGTGCGCTGGCCGGGCGGGAAGGTGCCGGCGGGGAAGGTGACGGATGAGTTCATGACTTCGCTGGAGCTGGTGCCGACGCTGCTGGCGGCGGCGGGTGCGCAGGGTCCGGAGGGGGTGAAGCTGGATGGATTCAACTTGCTGCCGGTGCTGCGGGGTGAGGTGAAATCGCCGAGGCGGGAGATGTTTTGGCAGAGGCGCGGAGACAAGGCGGCGCGGGTGGAGAACTGGAAGTGGGTGGCGTCTGAGAACGGCGGGGGGCTCTATGATTTGAGCACGGACAGCGGGGAGAAGAAGGACCTTTCGGGGGAGAAACCGGAGGTGGTGAAGATGGTGCGGGAGAGATTTGCGGCGTGGCGGGCAGAGATGGAGGCGAGCGAGGCGAGGGGGCCCTTTCGGGACTACTGATGGCCAAATGTCTGTGAATGAGTCATTTATAATGAGAAACGATCTCAACAGGGCAATTGATGAGAAGAATTTCACAAATTGAGTATGGGACTATTGCAAAAAACGTGCTAATGAGAGGGCTCCATCCAAACACATGACCAGCGCCAGCGCCCCTGAGATGACTTCTCCCAAGCCCCAGGCGACGATTTCCGAATGGAAAAAGATCGTCGCACCTTTCCAGGTCCCTTCTGTCCCACGTGCCATCTGGCAGATCCTCAACACTTTCATTCCGTATGTGCTCCTGTGGTGGGCGATGTATTGGAGCCTTTCGGTATCGTACTGGCTGACGCTGGCGATCGCGGCGGTGGTGGGTCTGCTGGTGGTGCGTATTTTCATCTTTTTCCATGACTGCGGGCATGGGTCGTTTTTCAAGTCGAAGAGGGCGAACAGCGTACTGGGCTTCATCTGCGGGATGCTGACATTCACGCCGTATTCGCACTGGAGCTGGCAGCACTCGGTGCACCACCAGACGTCGGGTGACCTGAGCCGCCGAGGGGACGGGGACATCTGGACGATGACGGTGAAGGAGTACCAGGCGGCGAGCCCGAAGTGGCGCTGGTTTTACCGGCTGATCCGGAACCCGTTCACGCTGTTTGTGGTGGGGCCGCTGGCGCTGTTTTTGATCCATCAGCGCTTCCCTTCGCCGCGTGCGAAGGGGAAGGACCGCAAGTCGGTGATGGTGATGAACGTGGCGCTGGTGCTCATGATTGTGGCGATGAGCTGGCTGTTTGGCTTCAAGAACTACGTGATGATGCAGCTGCCGGTGACGATGTTTGCGGGGATCGCGGGGATCTGGATGTTTTATGTGCAGCACCAGTACGAGGACGTGTACTGGGAGCACAAGGATGAGTGGGACTACACGACGGCGGCGCTGCAGGGGAGCTCTTTCTACAAGCTGCCGAAGATCTTCCAGTGGTTCACGGGGAACATCGGCTTTCACCATGTGCACCACCTGAGCTCACGGATCCCGAACTACTACCTGGAGAAGTGCCATAACTCGCACCCGATGTTTTACTCGATCAAGCCGCTGACGTTTTGGGAGAGCCTGAAGTGCATCAACCTGCGGATCTACGACGAGAGCGACAAGAAGCTGATCTCGTGGAAGGAATACCGCCAGCGCTATGGCGCGGAGGCGCCTGTGGCAAAGACGGAGGAAGTGGATCCGGCGGATCTGCCTGCGCCGAGCGAGATCGGTTCCGGGATGTCGTAAGAGGGCGTCGATTTAACAGCGTAGAATTTGAAGCCCGCGGGGAATACCTGCGGGCTTTGTTTTTTTGGGAAAGAGGCAGCCTTGGCGAGGGGTGTAGAGGGCTGGCGAAGCGAGGCCTGCGGCGGGGCGTTTTGCAGACGCTGCTGGAGGCCGATGGGTGTGGCGGAGAGGTGGGTTTGCTTCTCTGGTCGGTGGTATGAAGACCCAGGGCTTGTCGCTGCGCTCCTGCGCCCCGGCTGAATCCGTCGCCCTTTCAGGGCTGGTGTCTGGCCGGGGGAATGGGTCAAAGTGGTGCTCTTTGAGTGCCGTGGATGCAGGCTCATTTTTAACGGCGCATGGTATTATTCGGTGCATCCGGAGGACCGCAGTCGTACTTTGAAGCATGTCTGTTTTTCAGCTTAACACAGAGTACAGCCCCCAGGGGGATCAGGCGCAGGCGATTGCGAAGCTGACGAAGTCTGTGCGTGCGGGGAACCGGCACCAGACGCTGATGGGGGTGACGGGCTCGGGGAAGACCTTTACGATGGCAAACATCATCGCGGAGGTGGGGCGGCCGGCGCTGGTGTTTTCGCACAACAAGACGCTGGCGGCGCAGCTGTATTCGGAGTTTAAGAACTTCTTTCCGCGCAATGCGGTGGAGTACTTTGTGAGCTATTTCGACTACTACCAGCCGGAGGCCTACATCGCGCGGACGGACACGTACATTGAGAAGGACAGCGCGGTGAACGATGAGATCGAGCGGCTGAGGCTGGCGAGCATGGGGGCGCTGATCACGCGGCAGGACACGATCATCGTGGCGAGTGTGTCGTGCATTTACGGATTGGGATCGCCGGAGGACTATGAGGGGATGATGCTGCCGCTGAACGTGGGGATGCAGATGACGAGGGAGACGCTGCTGGGGAAGCTGGTGGACATGCTGTATGAGCGGAATGATGTGCAGCTGACGCGCGGGAAATTCCGGGCGCGGGGGGATGTGATCGAGGTGGTGCCGGCGTATCTGGAGAACGAGGCGATCCGGATTGAGTTTTTTGGGGATGAGATCGACCGGATCAGCGCGGTGGATGTGCTGACGGGGACGGTGACGCTGAAGATGCCGAGCTACACGATCTTTCCGGCGAAGCAGTTTGTGACGCCGGGGGACAAGCTGAGGCGTGCGATCGTGAAGATCCGGGAGGAGATGGAGGAGCGGGTGGCGTGGTTTGAGAAGGAGGGGAAGCTGCTGGAGGCGCAGCGGATCAAGATGCGGACGCAGTATGACATTGAGATGATGCAGGAGATGGGCTTCTGCCAGGGGATCGAGAACTACAGCCGGCACCTGACGGGGCGTGAGCCGGGGGCGACGCCGGGGACGCTGCTGGATTTCTTCAAGGAGCCGCCGCTGATGTTCATCGACGAGAGCCACGTCACCATTCCGCAGATCGGGGGGATGTTTGAAGGGGACAAGTCGCGCAAGACGGTGCTGGTGGAGCATGGGTTCCGGCTGCCGAGCGCGCTGGACAACCGGCCGCTGAGGTTTGAGGAGTTCATGGGGAAGGTGGGGCAGCTGGTGTATGTGAGCGCAACGCCGGCGAGGTTTGAGATTGAGAACAGCGTGGTGGGGAATGCCGGGTACATCGCGAAGGTGGCGGATGCGCTGCCGATGGCGCGGACGGTGAAGATCAGCGGAAGCGCGGAGCCGGTGGAGAAATTTGATGTGACGACGAAGGGGCGTGCGCTGGTGGTGGAGCAGATCATCCGGCCGACGGGGCTGCTGGACCCGGTCATCACGGTGAAGCCGCTGAACGGGCAGATTGATGAGACGATCGAGCTTTGCCGGCAAAGGGTGGAGAAGCGTGAGCGTGTGCTGGTGACGACGTTGACGAAGCGGACGGCGGAGGATTTGACGGACTACCTGAGGAATCTGAATTTCAAGGTGCGGTATCTGCACAGCGACATCGATGCGATCGAGCGGGTGGAGATTCTACGCAGTCTGCGCGCGGGGGACTGCGATGTGCTGGTGGGGATCAATCTGCTGAGAGAGGGGCTGGATCTGCCGGAGGTGAGCCTGGTGTGCATTTTGGATGCGGACAAGGAGGGCTTTCTGCGGAGTGAGTCGTCACTGATCCAGACGGCGGGACGTGCGGCGCGGCATGTGAACGGGGAGGTGGTGCTGTTTGCGGATCTGCAGACGAAGAGCATCCAGCAACTGCTGAGCATCAGCGGGTACCGGCGTCAGGTGCAGATGGAGCACAACGAGAGGCATGGGATCACGCCGCAGACGGTGCAGCGTGCGGTGCAGGAGAGCCTGCAAATCCTGGGCAAGGCGCGCGAGGTGGAGGAGAGCGTGGTGCGCGAGGGTGGCGGGGATTTTGCGATCACGGAGACGATCCGTGAGCTGGAGCAGGAGATGGCGGCGGCGGCGAGCAAGCTGGAGTATGAGCGCGCGGCGCTGCTGCGGGACCAGATTCGTGAGCTGAAGAAGCGTGCGGGGCTGAATGCGGATGATACGGGGGCGCTGCCGGCGCAGCGAAAGAGTGTGGTGTATGGGAAGGGAAAGCGCGGGGGGAGGAAGGGGAGGTAATTTATGATTTACGATTTGTAATTTATGATTTCAGTTTTGTGAAGGTGGCTCGTGGAGTGGGGGCTCGAGAGTTTTTTTGCAAGGGATTTGAGAGCAATTGAATGGGGGAATTGGATTGAGGGAGGCGGTGGGCTGAGTGGGAGTGATGAAGTGATTTTGAGGGACGGAGATCTCTCATTCCTTGGGGCAGTCGGAGGGACCGAAAGAGGAGGGAAAAATTTTGCTTGCCAGTGTAACAGATGTGCTGTTACACTAATAACACTTCGCGTATGCTGCCTTTTTCGATTCAGCTTCAAGATGGGACGCCGGTGTCTGACCAGATACTTGGGGCGGTGCGCAAGGCGTTGCTGACGGGACAGATGAGGGCGGGGGATGCGTTTCCGAGTGTGCGGACGCTGAGCCAGGAGCTGAGGATCAGCCCGACGACGGCGCACAAGGTGGTGCTGCAACTGAAGGACGCGGGGTGGCTGAATGCACGACCGGGGATCGGGATGGTGGTGACGGTGCCGGAGCAGCCAAATCTGACGGAACGGCTGGCGCAGATCACGCCGGAATGCCGGGCGCTGCTCAAGGAGGCGGCGGAACTGAATCTCACGCTGGAGCAAGTCATCAAACATCTCAAAAGCCTATGATCACGATCACCGATCTGCATAAACGTTTCCGCAAAACCGAGGCCGTGGCGGGTCTGAGCCTGGAGGTGCCGGAGGGGCAGGTGACGGCGTTTCTGGGGCCGAATGGCGCAGGGAAGAGCACGACGATCAAATGTCTCTTAAATCTGCACCGGCCGGACAGCGGGCGGATTGAGGTGCTGGGCGGGGATTCGCGGAAGCTGGGTCCGGCGCAGTTCACGCAGATTGGCTATGTGTCTGAAAACATGGAGCTGCCGCTGTGGATGACGGTGGGGCAGTTTTTGGACTACTGCAGGCCGTTGTATCCGAACTGGGACGGGGCGTTTGAGAAGCAGCTCATGGGGCAGTTTGACCTGCCGACGGGGACGAAGCTGAAGGATCTCTCGCGCGGAATGCGGATGAAGGCGGCGCTGCTGAGCAGCCTGGCGTACCGGCCGAAGCTGGTGGTGCTGGACGAGCCTTTCAGCGGGCTGGACCCGCTGGTGAGGGATGAGTTTATCCGGGGGCTGTTGGAGCTGACGGAGCAGGAGGGATGGACGGTGTTTGTGTCGTCACATGACATCGAGGAGGTGCAGCGGCTGGCGGACCGGGTGGCGATCATCAACCGGGGGAAGCTGGCGCTGGCTGAGACGAGCGACAGCCTGCAAGCGAGGTTTCGTGCGGTGGAGGTGGTGCTACCAGATGATGGTAGAGCGCCGGTGAATCTGCCGAATGACTGGCTGCATGCGGAGCAGGCGGGGAGGACGCTGCGGTTTACGGCGAGCCGGTTTGCGAATGAGGAGGCGCTGGCTGCGGTGCTGCGGGAGGCGGTGCCGGGGGCGACGCAGCATGAGGTGCGGGCGATGAGCCTGCGGGAGATCTTTGTGGCGCTGGCGAGGGCTTACCGACTGGAAGGGAAATGAAGCATGAATTCAATCCAGCCAGTTTTCTACACGCAAGCCCGGGACCTTCTCGAAATCGACGAGATTCCGGGTGAGGATCGTGGCGCCGTATTCGAGCGCGATGGAAGCGATGCGCAGATCGAGGGTACCGATATTGAGCTTGGAGGATTTCAAGCCGTCAAAGATGTCAGCGGAATCTGCGCTCCAAGGAAGACAGGTCCATCGTTGCAAGTCAGCCAAGCTGTTCTGGAACTGCGCGTAAGAACGCACGCCGCGATCCAACTGCCGATGAGGCTGAATCTCAGCGAGCCAGCCTTTGAGTACCTCCTGAGGAGTGATGACCGCAAGAAAGAAGTCATCAACCTGGGACAGCTCCATTCGATTTTGCAATCGAAGTCCCGCAGCACTTTTCCGAACGAATTCAGAATAGTGATTGGTGTCGAGGAGGAACATTACGGACTTAAGATTCGCCGCGGTTCGCTTGTTCGCGCCATTGCGCACCGAGGCGAACAGCCTCGTCGAAATGCTCGCTACCTTCCATGCTGCCAAACGATTGTTTCCATGAGTTTCGTGGGGCCACTCGAACGCCGAGCTTTTTCAGCTTCTCGACCACGGCAGCATACCTCTCGTCTTGGGACAAGGTGGGCAGGGCTGAATTTTCGAGAGCCTTCATGGGTGCATTTTAACAGCCAGGCCAGCATTTGCCAACCGGCATTTGGAGAGCGGGGCTGCACCTTTAGGATCAAGGCTTGTCATTTTGATAACTCCTCATCTGGCCTATGACACTTCATCAATTCCTGAAAGAGTTCCGGTATCTGCGGCTGCGCCTGCTGGCGTTTCTGGGGCTGCTGGGTTTTGACCTGGCGGTGAATCTGGAATGGGTGCTGCCGATGCGGGCGGGGGTGGCTTCGCCTGGCTGGCTGACTTATGTGCCGGTGGTGATTTTGCTGGCGGGGCTTTCGCTGCTGATTTCGTGCCCGGAGGACCGACCGGGAACCGACCGCAGCTTCATCAGCACGCGGCCCATGCCTGCCAAGGCCTATTGGACGGCGCGGCTGCTGATCTGGCTGCTGCTGATCGTGCTGCCGGTAGTGGTGCAAAACGGACTGTACCTGATTATTTCCGGCCGTCCTGCGGCTGATGTGCTGCGGGGGATGTGGGAGAGGCTGTGCTTTGCAGCGGGTTTTTCCGCGTGGCTGCTGCCCACGCTGGTGCTGTGGAAGCGAAGCGAGCTGTGGAAGATGCTGCTCACGGTGGTGCTGGTTTTGGTGGGGGTGTCCAAGATGCTGGACGTCGCAGGGGCGGCGTGGTGGGAGTATTACGCGAGCTATTACCAGACGTGGGCGGGGCGGGCAGCAGGGTGGGTGGTGTTTGCGGTGATGAGTGGAGTGCTGGCGTGGAGGCATCTGAGCCAGCGATTTTCATTCAAGCGAAGGCTGGGGATGACGCTGGTGGCGGGACTGGTGGCGCTGCTCACAGCGCGGTTCTGGTCATGGCAAGATTCGCCACCTGAAGCCCAGGATGCGGCTTTGGTGAAAAAGCTGTCGTCAGAATTTCAGTTTCATGTGGATCTGTCCAAAGCCCGATTCGAGGGGCCCGAGAAGAGCTATGGCCCGAGGCTGACCGCCGAGGTGAACGAAGAAACGCACATGCAGGGGGTGCATGTGGTGTTTCGGCCGCAGCGAAGTGACCTGGCCCAAGGGGGGAGTGTGCGCCATGTCGAAAGAACGGAGAAGAACCCGTACCGCCGCTCTCCGTTTGATTCCCCGCAGATGGAGGTTTTTCGTGGAGACAGAAATCTGCGCGACTTTTTTCCAAAGGGCACGCTGCTGATGGCGAATGACGAGTATTTTCCCAAGTGGACGCTGAAGGACCAGCCGCTCACCCAACTGGCCGCTTTTTCCGCGCCCCACCCCAAGTTTGATGAGCCTCTGAGCATCGAAACCGATTTTGTGGTGGACTGGTATCGGCGTGATCTGGCGCTGGATGTGCCCGTGGCAGCGGGAGCAAAAGGCACCTGCGAAGATGTGAGATGGGAAATCCTGCGCGTAATGCCTGCGGCGGGGCCGCAGCCGGGAGCGCTCACGGTTTCGCTGCGTGTGGAGTCGCGGGCGCATTGGGTGGCTGAAAATGGGCATGCCATTCTGCTGCACCTGCCGGAGCAGCGCATGCTGAGGCTGGAGCCGACGAAGCAGGTGATCGCGGGCGAACGCGGGGAGCATACCGGCTGGAGGCATCAGCAGGTGGATCTGACCTGGAACTACATTTTCAATCATGCGGAGGGAGATCCCACCGGAGCGGATCTCTCCAAGGCGCGGCTGATTCTGCTGCGCAGCCGGTATCTGGGGCAAACCCAGCAGCACTGGAAGTCGCCGGAGATGAGGCTGGCGGACCTGCCCTCCAACTGGGGCAAGAGCCTGCAGTGGTTTGAGTCGAAGGCGCTGTATGCCGGGCGTGAGATGAAAGCCTTTCAGGAGCGCATGGCCACCCTGACGCCACCGACGGCGGAGAGCACGGAGAAGGAGGCACGGCGGTATGTTTATGACCTGTTTTCCGCCGCCTCTGTCACACAGGCTGTGTACACCTATGCGGCGCATCCGCTGATCGCCGAGGCGTTTGAACCCCTGGGCCGCCACCATCTGCCGCTGATGCTGGATCTGCGTGGACAATCGTGGCCTGGCTGGTCGAACAAGCCGCCGAACAACCAGCTGGAACGTTACGTGACCGAGGAGCAGCGGGAGCTATTGATCGACCGCGCGCCGAGTCAGGCGATGCTGGCTGACCTGGTGGTGCGCAAAGGCTGGGCGGAGGCGGCCAAGAGGCTGAAGCCGCAGATCCTTTCCAGCGTGGTGCTGCCGCCCGGTGCAGACGAACTGCTGATCGCCTGGAAGGATGATCCTGATGCTGCCGAAAGGATGCTGAAGGAAGCGCCCAACGATTTCAACGGGGGGCTGATCCACGCACTGGACAAAGTGCCAGAGAGGAGGCCGGCGGTTGAGGCGGTGGTGAGCAAGCAGTTCGAAGACACGGTGCCGCTGATTCCTTCCAACAAGAGCGCGCGCGCCCTGAGCCGTGCGGCGGAGTTTGGCTCGGCGGAAGCTTTTGCCCTCTGCCTGCGCTGGCTGTCCATCGGCGGAGATCTCACTTCAAGGAGCGTCGCGCATCCCTACCTGAAACTGCTCAACGCCGATGGCAGCAACTTCTGGGACAAGCGCATGCCGGTCAGCGAGAGGTGGCCGTTTTTCCGCCGCCTGAAGGTGGAAGACTGTGAGTACGTGCCTGAGAAACGAGCCTGGAAGATTCGCCAACTATGAACGCGCCATCCTTTTCCTACCGAATGTTTCATCAATGCCGGGCTGAGTGGCGGCACCAGTACGGCATGGTGCTGCTGTGGCTGTCGGTGCTCCTCATGAGGCAATGGCATCGTGCGCATGAGGCAAGGGCCATGTTTTCAAAACTGTCCATCGCAGGATTGGACCTGTGGCTGGAAGTCGGGACAATGCTGATGGCGGCGGCGGTGGCCTGGCGAAGCGTGAGTGCCGACATGCCTGCGAACACGGACACCTTCAGCCTCACGCGACCTGTCGGGCAGTCGGCGCTGTGGTGTGGGAAGCTTCTTTTTTTGATGAGTGCGGTGATTGTGCCGACTGCACTCGTGGTCAGTGCAAGCTGGCAGCGATTTGGGCTCGGCACGGGGCAATGGGATGCCCTGACCTGTGCGGTGATGCTGAGCGGTGGGCTGGTCTGCGGGATGGCCGGAACGCTGACTGCGCTGGCATCGACATCGCGGCAGGTGTTTGCCCTGGGAGTGGTGGCGGTGCTGGGAGTGGGCGTTGAGCTGGTGATACCGGGGAGCGTGCAAGAGGCGGCCGGCATCACGCTGGAGCAGCATCATGTGGAGCAGTGCGGGAGTTTCATCGCTGCGTTTTGTGTGCTGGCCGGGCTGCTGGTGGCGTGGTGGCTGGTGACGGTGCCGAGGAGGCGGTGGATGGCAGCCTGCTGCATGACGGGGACGCTGGTGGCCGCGCCTTTGATAGCGCGTGCGTGGCGAACCGACTGGATCACACCGCCTGCGCTGAAGTATGCGAACGCAGCGAAGCTCAGCCTGAAGATGGGGAAGGCGGACCCTGCGGACAAGACGCCGGGACGCGGGCTGTGGCCGACACTGCGCATCGCAGGTCTGGGCAAAGACGAGGTGGCGAGCATCGCGGAATTTGCGCCGGTGGATGACCAAGCCACCTGGCCGCCGGAGGGGAGCTACAGCGACCTGAAGGTGAATGACAACGGGTATGACGCGTGGCTGCACCAAGATCATGCACGCGTGCTTTTCAAACACTACCCAGCCACGACGCTCTGGCGGCAGCAGATTGGGAACAACGAGATGTACAACGGGCGTAAAACGCTGGTGGAGGTGATGCAGGCGCTGCGGTTGAAACGGGAGGAGGCCATCACGCGACGCTGGCGGCTGCGGCTGGTGGTGCATGAAATGAAACGCGTGGCGACGGTTCCGTTCCGGCAGTTTTGGACGCAGGAGAACGAGTTTCTGATCCGCCCGGGACTGAGGCTGGAGTGCAATGCCTATGCCTGGCTGCGAGATGCGTGGGAGATGCATGGCCGGGCGCACCGGGTGTCTTCTTCCATCCTGACGGAAGAACCCACCCGCCCTGTGCATGTGAGAGGCCGTGATTTGAGTGATGACTTTTGCCTGGTGCTGGAAGACCTGGACCTGAAGGAGAACCGGGTGTTGTCTCTGGGGCTGGTGCAGAGGGAGAGGCAGTGGTCCAGCTATCGGGACCGCAGCCAGCAGTGGCAGACGGATGAAAACCAGGGCTTCGAAATCCGGATGTGGACGCCGAGAGAGCAGGAAGTGATCCTGAAGCGAACGCGGGATGAGTGGATCGACGCGCAGAAGGCCAGCGTGTGGCATGCGGAGGAACGTGGTGTGGTGGAGTTTGAACTGACGGCGGCGCAGATGGCGGAGGTGCTGCCGGAGCCTGTGAAGAAGGGCGAAAAGAAGCCGTGAGGTGACGGGGGCAAAGTTGGCGTGAGGAATGACCGCTTTGCGTCGTTAGGATTTGCCATGAAACGACGCGCCTTTCTCCTTGCCTGTGGGTCCACCGCTTTTGCTGCCAGTGGCAGCGCCAGATTGCGCATAGGGCAGATCGGGACGGAGCATGCGCATGCGGCGGGGAAGATGGCGGCGATGCGCGCTTTGCCGGAGCTCTGGGAGGTGGTGGGCGTGGTGGCGAAGGAGAAGGGGTATGAGGGAGTGCCGACGCTGACGGAGGAGAAGCTGCTGGGGACGCCGGATTTGAAGGCGGTGGCGGTGGAGACGCGGATGGAGGATTCGTGTGCGACGGCGCTGCGGTGCATCGAGGCGGGGAAGCATGTGCATCTGGACAAGCCGGGGGCGCTGAAGCATGCGGAGTTTAAGACGATGCGGCTGGAGGCGGAGAAGCGGGGGCTGACGGTGCAGATGGGGTATATGCTGCGCTATAATCCGGCGTTTGAGCTGCTGTTCCAAGCGGTGCGCGAGGGGTGGCTGGGGGAGATCACGGAGATCGATGCAGCGATGGGGAAGCTGGGGGATGCGAGGCAGCGTAGCATTATGGGGGCGCTGCCGGGCGGGGGATTGTTTGAGCTGGGCTGCCATGTGATCGACGCGGTGGTGACGATCCTGGGCAAGCCGCAGGGGGTGAGCGCTTTTTCAACGCCGACGCGGGATGATGGCGTGAAGGACAACCAGATGGCAGTGCTTCAGTATGCGAAGGCGACGGCAGTGGTGCGGGTGAATCATGCGGACCCGTTTGGCGGGCCGAGGCGGCGCTTTAACGTGACGGGGACGGAGGGGACGTTTGAGATTGTGCCGATGGAGAGCGGGAAGGTGAACCTGTCGCTGACGAAGGCGCGTGGTGCTTACAAGAAGGGGGCGCAGTCGTTTCAGCTGGAGGTGCCGAAGGACCGGTATGCGGGGGAGTTTACGGACCTGGCAACGGTGGTGCGCGGCGAGAAGAAGCTGGCGTGGGATGCGGCGCATGATGTGGCCGTGCATGAGACGGTGATGCGGGCGGCGGGGGCGTGGGAGCAGTGAGGGGAGCTGACGGTGGCTGAACGGTTGTTTGGGAACACAGCATGCTTTGGGCACTGTCGAGCAACCTGGGCATGCGTGAGCTGACCGACCCGCGGAAAGCGGTAGCTGCGCTCGTTCCTCGCTGCGCAACCGCAGTCCAAATGGAGAGCGTGCCTGGGTGGCGCAATGGCGGTGGGTCTTTGCGGGGGCGCTATACTCGGGCAGGATTGCCCGAGCTACTTACTGCGTGGCGAACTTGGTGAGGAGGCCGCGTTTGCGGGTGAGGTTGAGGACCCAGACGAAGAGCCAGCCGGCGAGGGTGAGGTAGATGAGGTTGAGGCCGGCGGAGAGCCAGAGGTAGTTCCAGTCCATGGTGCCGGTTTTCATGACGGAGCGCATGCCTTCGAAGATGTAGGTGGGAGGGAAGCACCAGGCGATGGGCTGTGACCAGGCGGGCATGTTTTCCACGGGGTAGAAAACGGCGACGACGGGCTGGAAGAAGAACGGGATGGCCCAGGCGAGAGATTCGACGGCGAGCCCCCAACGCAGGATGAGTGCGGTGGAGATCATGCCGAGCGCCCAGCCGAAGAGCATGAGATTGGCGAAAAATGGGATGAGCCACCAGCTGAGCTGGAAGACATTGAAGGCGTAACCAAGCCAGGAGATGAGGCTGAGCACGACGGCTGTGATGAGAATGCGCAGGACGCCGACAATGAAGGTGGCGCTGATGTATTCCGAGGAACGAACCGGGGCGACGAAGACATTGAGCAGGTTGCGGGTCCAGACGTCCTCCAGAAAGGAAATGGCAACGCCCTGCTGGGCACGGAACATGATGTCCCAGAGGATCATGCCGCCGAGGAAGAAGAGCACGTAGCTGCCGAATTCGGGATTGGTGTTCTTCTGGATGAAGACGGTGACGTTTCCCCAGACGACGAGGTCAACGACGGGCCAGAAGGCGAGCTCGACGAGGCGCATGGGACTGCGGGCGTAAAGAAACAGGTAGCGCATCACGAGGGCGCTGATGATGCGGAAATTCATAGGGCTGATTCTTCTTTCTTTGGTTCGTCGAGAAGCTCGCCGTCACGGGCGATTTTGATGAAGACATCCTCAAGGTTGTCGCTGCTGGACTGGGCAACGATGTCTGCGGGAGTGCCTTCGCAGACGATCCTGCCTTTGTGGAGGAAGATGACGCGGTCGCAGACTTCCTCGATGTCGCGCATGTTGTGGGAGGTGTAGAGGATGGCGATGTTGCGCTCGCGCTGGACTTTGCGGACGACTTTGCGGACCTTGTCGGCGATGTCGGGGTCGAGGCTGGCGGTGGGCTCGTCGAGCATGAGGAGCTCGGGGTCGTTGAGGAAGGCTTTGACGAGATTGACGCGGGTGGATTCTCCAGCGGAGAGCTGGCCGGTGACGCGCTTGCCGAGGTGGGAGATTTCGAGGAGCTCCATGAGCTCGGCGATTTTTTTCTTGGGATTCGGGACGCCGTAGATGCGGGCGAAGACGCTGAGGTTTTGCCAGACGAGGAGATTGCCGGGGAGGGCGGTGTAGGCGGAGGAGAAATTGGAGCGCTGGAGGATCTCGATGCGGTGCTTCTGCAGAGGCAGGCCGAAGGCGTTGAGCTCGCCTGAGGTCGGCAAGGTGAGGCCGAGGAGGCAGTTCATGGCGGTGGTCTTGCCGGCTCCATTGGCGCCGAGGAGGCCGAGGACTTCGCCGCGATGGAGCTGGAAGCTGAAGCGGTCGAGCGCCTTCACGCCGTCGAACTCACGGGTGAGATCGCGGGCTTCGAGGATGACTTCGCGGGTGTCGGGGGCGGAGGGCATGCGCGGTTGGGGAAAGACGGAATGATTTACACCGCAGAGATTGGAAAAACGCAGAGATCTGAGTTTTGAGTATTTTTCTCTGCGGTTTTTTCCACTGCGGTATGGCTCAGTGGGTTCTTAAAGGTACTCCTCGATGGGGAGCTTGCCGTTGGAGGCGCAGATGAACATGGTGCCGGGCTTGGTGGTGCTGGGCTTGAGCATGACTTTGCCGCCGCCCATTTCGACCATGAGCTGGCCGGCGGCGATGTCCCAGAGGCTGATCTGTTCTTCGACGTAGGCATCGAGACGGCCGGTGGCGATGTAGGCCATGGCGAGGGCGGCGCTGCCGAGCATGCGGGTTTTGCGGACTTCGTAGGCGATGCGCTTGTAGCGCTCGAAGCCGAGATCGAGGGCTTCTTTGCTCTTGGAAAAGCCGACGGTGACGACGGCTTCGGCCATTTCAGCGCGGTTGCTGACGGCGATGGGCTTGCCGTTGAGGTGGGGCTTTTCGCCACGGATGACGGTCCAGGTTTCGTTCTGCATGGGGTCGAAGATGACGCCGATGAGGAGCTCTTTGGATTCGCGTTTGCGGGCGGCGATGGAGACGCAGAAGTGGGGGATGCCGAAGAAGTAATTTACGGTGCCGTCGATGGGATCGACGATCCATTCGATGTCGCCGTTGCCGCCGGTTTCGCCGCCTTCCTCGCCGAGGATGGCGTGGTCGGGGAAGCGGGCGAGGATCATGTCGGTGATGAGCTTCTGGGAGCGGACATCGAGCTCGAGCTTGATGTCGTGGCGCTGCATTTCGTTGACGGTGAGTTCGGAGCCGAAGTTTTCGGTGATGAGTTTTCCGGCGGCGTGGGCGGCTGCGGTGGCGGTGGCGAGGAGTTCTTTCACTGCGGAGCGTGGGGGGATGAGAGACGGGAGATGTGCGCGATCAGTTCGCGCGCGAGGGCGGTTTTCGACTGCCTGGGGAGGGGAATCGAGTGACCGCCGGGGAGGCAGAGGGTGACTTCGTTTTCCAGACTGTCAAACCCGATGCCTGATTGGGATACGTCGTTGGCGATGATGAGGTCGCAGCCTTTGCGCCGAAGCTTGTCCTGGGCGTGGGGGATGAGGTTTTCTGTTTCTGCGGCAAAGCCGACGAGGAAGCCCTGGAAGCCGAAGGTGGAGCGGACGGAGCCAAGGATGTCCTCGGTGCGTTCGAGCTCCAGGGTGAGGGTGGTGGCGGACTTTTTGATTTTTTGGGTGGCGGCGTGGGCGGGGCGGTAGTCGGCGACGGCGGCGCTGAAGATGGCGGCGGTGCAGCCCGGGAGATGGGTGCGGACGGCGTCGTACATTTCACGGGCGGTTTCGACGCGGATGATTTGGATGCCGGAGGGGGGAGAGATGGTGACGGGGCCGGAGATGAGGATGACCTCATGGCCTGCGGCGTGGGCGGCTTCAGCGAGGGCGTAGCCCATGCGGCCGGAGGAGCGGTTGGAGAGAAACCGCACGGGGTCGATGGGCTCGCGGGTGGGGCCGGCGGTGATGAGGAGGCGCATTGGGAGAAGGGAGGGCTGATTTTACACCGCAGAGATTGGAAAAACGCAGAGATTTGATGAGGTCTGGATCAAGAGATGCGCCGCAGAGATTCGGAGAACGCGGAATTTTTGATCGGAGAGTCTGAGATGAGAGACTGAGGACATGGGAGCCAATGCTGACTGATCAGACCAAGGCGGGACGCCTCGATCCGGTGACAGGCCGGAGGCCTATCCGCCGGGGACGGTGAGGGGCTTGCCGTTGTCTTTGGGGCCGAGTTTGATGAAGTAGGGGACGGCGCGGCGGGCCCAGTCTTCGGCATCGGGGAAACCGCCTGCACTGGAGCCGAAGGTGCTGCGGAGCATGTCGGTGTCGATGATGCCGGGGTTCATGGGAATGACGGCGACCTTGCCGCCGGTGTCCTGAGCGGTGGCCATGGAGAGGCCTTCGATGGCGTACTTGGTGGCGCAGTAGGGGGCGACGTCGGAGGCGGTGCAGCGGCCCCAGCCGGAGGAGAAATTGACGATGACGCCGCTGCCGCGCTTGAGCATGGCGGGGAGGAGGTGGCGCATCATGGCGGCGGGGCCTTTGATGTTGATGTCGATGATGCGGCTGAAGTCCTCGGCGCTGGTTTCCCAGAGGGGGGCGTTGGGGTTGATGATGGCGGCGTTGTTGAGGACGAGATCAGGTGCGCCGAATTTTTCGAGGAGGGTGGCGCAGAAGGTGGCGATGTCGGATGCGCGGGAGACGTCGCAGGTTTGGAAATGATGTGGGGCGGGGAAGGTGCGTGCGAGGTCGGCGATTTGGGCGGCGTTGCGTCCGCAGCCGACGACGTTCCAGCCGGCTTTGATGAAGAGCGGGACCATGGCACGGCCGAGTCCGCGGGTGCAGCCGGTGATGACGACGGTTTTGGGGTTCATGCGAACCCACCGTTACTTCTCGTCTGCGGAAGGATCAAAGGGCTTGTTGAAGGGCGGGCCGCGTTCGCCGTCGTAGGTTTCGCGGAGGTATTCGTCGCCTTCACTTTTCTCGCGGCGGATGTTTTTCGGAGCCACGAGATTCCCAATCCGGCGGCGCTCGGCGCGGCCGGCCTGCCACTGCTCCCAGGTCCATGTGCGCTCGGGGCTGGATTTGAGTTTCGAGGGCGTCATAATGATAGATTAGCTCAGGACTTGGATTTTGCCAGTTCGGCTTCCACTTCGGTCTTCACAGCGTTGAATTCGGGTACGCAATCAAATTTGGAAGAAGCGGCCACACGATAGGCTTCGTTCCAGTCGATAGGGAGCCGACCAGAGACAACGGCTGCCATTATCTTTTTCGCGCAGTCGTCATCTTTTTCATCGTATCGACCGACCCACTTCCGGGCGGAGTAAATCCGCTCGACGAGAGCATCCTCCACGGGAATCAATCTCACTTCTCCATGAGGAGTATAGAATCGGGAAAACTCCTTCTCGGAGCGATAATCAATCTCTCCCAGCAGATCAACCCACAGGCCTTCGACAGTCCAGCTCTTGTTGGCACCGCGACATTGAATGCCAGGGATCTGGCGCATGATTTCACCGCGCTCATCGATGCTGGGCTGCGGCCAGCCGGTCCAGCAGATGTCGGTGTCGCCGGACATGTAGGCGCCGTCGGTGTAGAACTCGATGGCGGAGCCGCCGACAACCACAGGCTCAAAGCCACGCTCGCGGAAGAGCTCGGAGACGAGTCCTGCGAGGAGGAGGGACTTGGAATTTAAGTCAGTTTCTTCGCGAACCAGTTTGAGCGCGGTGGCGATTTCATCGGCGGTCATGCGTAGAGCATGGCGGATGAATGCGCGTACGGGCAACTCAAATCAAACCTTCGCCTTCTCCACCTCATCCCATGGAATGGTGGAAAGCTCTGCATTTGGATTGCGGCGTTCGAAGTAGTTGATGGCCCACTGGTCGGAGAAGAAGACGACCCAGCGTTCTTCGGCGTCCTGGGCGGTGGCGACGCCGCTGGGGATGTCGAAGTCTTCGATGGAGCCGCCGTCTTTGGTGCGGACCCAGCGGAGGACGGTGTAGGGGGCGTTTTCGAGGCGGCTCTGGGCGTTGTATTCGCTTTCGAGGCGGAACTGCACGACTTCAAACTGGAGGGGGCCGACGGCACCGAGGAGGGGGACGCGCTGGCCGGCGTGGGGCTGGATGAACTGCTGGACGACGCCTTCGCTGAGGAGCTGCTCGAGGCCGTCGCGGAAGCGCTTGTAGTGCGCGGTGCTGGGGTTGTGCAGGTAGGCGAAGACTTCGGGGGCGAAGCGGGGGATTTCGTCGAACTTGAGCTTGGGGTCGGTGGCGAGGGTGTCGCCGATGCCGAAGCCGTGATTGCCGACGATGCCGACGACGTCGCCCGCGTAGGCTTCGTTGACGGTTTCGCGATCCTGGGCGAAGAGCTTTTGAGAGTTGGCGAGGCGGACGAGCTTGCCGGTGCGGGTGTGGGTGACCTGCATGTCGCGCTCGAACTTGCCGCTGACGATGCGCACGAAGCTCATGCGGTCGCGATGGCGGGGGTCCATGTTGGCCTGGATCTTGAAGACGAAGCCGGAGAAGCCTTCGGCGGTGGGCTCGATGACACGGCCGTCGGCGGCCATGCGGGGCTCGGGGGGCGGGGCGAGTTCGAGGAAGCCGTCGAGGAGCATCTGCACGCCGAAGTTGTTGCTGGCGCTGCCGAAGAAGACGGGGGTGAGCTCGCCGCGATCGATCTTGGTGCGGTCGTAGGCATGGCCTGCGCCGTCGAGCATTTCGAGCTCCATCTTGGCCTGTTCGAGGGCTTCGGGGACGGTGTGCTGGGCGACGAAGTCGTCATCGAGGCCGCCAACTTTTTCGGGGGCGCGGTAGGCACCGTGCACGGTGCGCTCAAAGAGATGGACGTCCTTTTTGCGGCGATCATAGACGCCACGGAACTGCTGGCCGAGGCCGAGGGGCCAGTTGATGGCACAGGCACCGATGCCGAGGACGGTTTCGAGTTCGTCGAGGAGGGTGAGTGGCTCGCGCGCGGGGCGGTCGAGCTTGTTCATGAAGGTGAAGATGGGGACGCCACGGCGGCGGCAGACTTCGAAGAGCTTGCGCGTCTGGGCCTCGATCCCTTTACCGGCATCGACGACCATGATGGCGGCATCGACGGCGGTGAGGACGCGGTAAGTGTCTTCGGAGAAGTCCTTGTGACCGGGGGTGTCGAGGAGGTTTACCACGCTGTCTTTGTACTCGAACTGGAGGACGGTGGAACTGACGGAGATGCCGCGCTGCTTTTCCAGCTCCATCCAGTCGGAGGTGGTGGCGCGCTGATTTTTGCGCGCAGTGACGGAGCCTGCGAGCGCAACCGCGCCGCCGTAGAGCAGGAGCTTTTCGGTGAGGGTCGTTTTACCGGCGTCCGGGTGCGAGATGATCGCGAAAGAGCGACGGCGGGCGATTTGGGCTTCGTGGGGCATGGGGCAGCAAGGGGGGAGTGTCCATGCCGCAAGGAGGGGTGGGTTTCAAATGACGAATGACGAAATCCGAATGACGAATCCCGAAGGCTTGGCCGAAGATTCCGCAGATTATTACCGTTCCTGTCCGCCGCGTCGATGTTTCTTAGGCGGGCGGAGAACTCCATTTTTGCCCCATGAATTTCCACTCAATCATTCGCTGCCAGTCAGGGCTGCCTCGTATCCTTTTTTCAATCCTGGGAGTGCTGGTTTGGGGGGAGGTAGCAGCAGGTGCGGAAGATGCGGTGGCCATCGGGTCACGCCGTGAACTGTTTGTGGACCGCCTGCTGGTGGGGGAGCTGAAAAACACGACACTCAAGCTGCATGAGCCGCAGCTGATGTCTCCGGTGACGCAGCCAAGGCCGAATGGCCATTACGCCACGGTGCTGCGAGCGCCGGACAAGTTTCAGTTTTACTACCGGGGTGACAAAGACCCCAAAGTGACGTGGAAGAACCAAGGCATCGAAGCCTATCACGACGGCGAGGTGACGCTCTATGCCGAGAGTGCGGATGGCATTCACTGGAAGCTGCCGAAGCTGGGCCTGCATGAGCATCCTGCCTTTCCCGAAGGCAACATTGTCCTCATGAACGAGTTCATGGTGAATCACAATTTCACGCCATTCATTGACACCCGGCCGGGTGTGCCTGCCGATGAGAAATACAAGGCGCTGGGCGGTCTGGCCTTTCAGCCGCAGCAGCAGGCGGTGCGTGAGAAGCGTGGCCCAGGAGGCCTGAAAGCGTTTGTCTCACCCGATGGCATCCACTGGAAAAAGCTGCGAGAGGAGCCTGTGATTCCGGAGGCATGGGGCAAGTACTTTGACTCGCAGAACTATGCCTTTTGGAGCGAGGCCGAGCAATGCTACGTCTGCTATTTCCGCCGCTTCATCGGTGGATTGCGTGGCATCGCCCGAACCACCTCGGAGGATTTCATCCACTGGACGCCGTTTGTGGAGATGAAGGCGAATCTGCCGGGAGAGCATCTGTACACCGCATGCACGCAGCCCTATTTCAGGGCACCCCACCTTTACCTGGCGCTGCCCACCCGTTTCATGGAGAAGCGGGGTGCGGCCACGGATGTTCTTTTTATGAGCACGCGGGGCGGGGAGGTGTATGACCGCCTTTTCACACAGAGCCTGATCCGGCCCGGACTGAGCAATGAGGGCTGGGCCAACCGGGCAAACTACGCGGCGATCGGCATTCATCAGACGGGGGACACGGAGCTGTCTTTGTTCCTGACAAACGGCAGGCGCTACACTTTGCGGCTGGACGGGTTTGTGTCGGTGAATGCGCCGCTGGAAGGCGGCGAGTTCATCACCCGGCCGCTGACCTTTGAGGGCAAGGAACTGACGATCAACTACGCGACAAGCGCCGCAGGCCAGATGCAGGTGGAAATTCAGGATGCACAAGGCAAGCCAGTGCCTGGCTTCTCGCTGAGTGAGTGCGATCCCATTTACGGGGACCACATCTCCCGCGTGGTGACGTGGAAGAAGGAGAGCGATGTGTCCAAGCTGAAGGGCACGGTGATCAAGCTGAGGTTTGTCATGTCTGACGCCGACCTCTTTGCTTTGAAGTTTGAGTGAGCTCCGCCGAGCCGCAGGTGATGGAAGCGATGAGTGCGCTCAGAACCAGTGGGGGATGAAGCGGCTGGTGTTGGAGGTGATGAGGGAGGTGTCTTCGCGGATGCCGATGCCGGCGGGCTCGCCGCCGATGATCCAGGAGCCGATGACGGGGTGGTTTCCAGAGAAGCTGACATCGGAGTGAAGCTCCTGGTAAACCTTGGGCTGGGCATGCCAGGGGCCGTCGGTGGTTTCGAGGAGGCTGCCGTTTTGGACGATGCGGACGTTGGTGCCTTCGCGGCTGAAGTAGGGCTTTTCGACGTGGTCGCGCATGCCGTCGGGCTTGAAGGAGGTGCGGAGGAGGTTGGGGTGGCCTTCGAACATCTCCCATAGGAGGACGAGGAAGGCTTTGTTGCTCCATAGCATTTTCCAGACGGGCTCGATGAAGCGCTGGCAGCGGCCGGGGAGATGGCAGGAGAAATCCTCCAGCCACATCCACTCCCAAGGGTAGAGCTTGAAGAGGAGGTCCATGGGGTGGTCCTGCTGGTCCACGAAGCTCTGCATGCCGGCGTTCCAGCCGATGTCTTCGACGGCGAGGTCGAGGGTGGTTTTGCCCGACTGGCGGCAGGTGTCGATGAGATAGAGGAGGGTGCGCCAGTCTTCTTCGGAGCCGCGCTGGGCGCAGAAATGGATCTGCTGCTGCGGCCAGGAGGGCCAGGCGGTGAGGAGTTTTTCGTGGATGGAATTGAACTGATCGGCGTGGGGGCGGGTCTGCTGGAGCCACTGCCACTGGACGACTGAGGCCTCCAGCAGGCTGGTGGGGGTGTCGGCGTTGTATTCGAGCATTTTGGGCTGGCCGGAGCCGTCCCACATGAGATCGAAGCGGCCATAGAGGGAGAGGTCGTCGCGGTCCCAGGAGTGGATGATTTCCTGCCAAGCCTGTGGAGAGATGGCGAGGCGGTCGCGCCAGTTATCGCGGATGGCGCGCTCAGCGGCGGCGATGCTGATGCGCTGAAGTTCGGCGGTGGCCTGCTCGAGCTGGTCGATCTCGCGGCTGGAGAAGCGGTAGTGGGCGGATTCGTCCCAGTAGGGATGGTCGTCGGCGGTGTGAAAGGTGAGGCCGAGGGCTTCGACCTGGGCCTGCCAGTCGGGGCGGGGGGATTCGGTGATGCGTTGCACGGAGGTATCAGGAGCCGGAGAAAAAGCCGGAGAAATGCCCGGTGCTGCCGAAGCCGCCACGGCTGGTGAAGGCGGAGCGTGTCATGCCGGCCTGGCTCTGGGGGACGCCGGTGTGGATGGGGGCTCCGGTGGGCTGGCGTGCGTAGTCGTTGTTGATCGCCGGAGGGCTCGTGGGAGTGGAGGGAACGGTGTTGTTCGATGAACCCGAACCTGCAAAGCCACTGCGGAAATAGGTGGAGGATGAAGGGTAGGCCCTGGTGCTGTGATAACGCGACCACCTGCCGCAGCGGTAGTAGCCCCAGCGCTGATCGTAGTGATCATAGGGGTAGGGGAACCAGCCATTGCAGGGCTGGTGGTAGTAGCCGAGCTGGGGGTCGTAGGCGTTGTGCGGAGGGCTCTGGCGCGAGACGTCATTCCCGGCCACAAAGGCGGGAAGGCTGGCGCGCATGGCGGGGCTGAGGGACTCGGGCGGCAGCACGGCCGTGCTGTGAACGTTCACCGGCTCGGTCATGCGATTGTAGCCGGTGACACCCAGGCCCACGCCCGCCAGCGTGAGGATGATGACATTGCTGCGTTTCATGCGACGGAAGGGAGCGTTAGCTGCTCATGGCAGCCGCGAGGATCAGCGACACGCCGATGATCACGCTGCCGGCAAGGATGGCCGCAGCGATGTTCTTGTGCTCGAAGATTTCGGCATGGAGATTGCCCGGGGTCAGCTTGTCGAAAAGCTTGTAGCCAGCGATGGCCATGAGGATGCCGGCGAAGCCGAAGACGATGAAGAGCTCCAGGCCGTGGGAGATTGAGTATTCGGCAAGGATGTGGGTGGAGAGAAGAGGCATGGGCTGGGAGAAGGGGTGATGGGTGGCTGGCGGAGACAGCGGTGGGTTTGAGCCTATGAAAGAGCCGCATAGGGAGGAAAGATAAATTACAAGGGGCGTGGAATTTTGTTGGAGGGTGGCGGGAGGCAACACGCGACGATGCATCGGCGCAGCTGGGCGGCGGCAGGTGGGGATGGGGAGTTTTCACGCGCTCATGGTCGGGCGGGCTGTCGCCACACCCAACCTACGGGCGGGTATGCGTCCATGGTATGAGATGGTTGAATGTGGCAAGCAGAGAACTGGGAGTCATATCCTCGTGATTCACTGAACAGCGCGGCGGGGCGCATGGCAGACGCTGCTGGAGGGCGCAGGGTGTGGCGGTGTCCTGGGTTTGCTTCCCGGTCAGGATGTCAGTCACCCAGGGGAGCACTCGCTAAAGCTCGGCACCCCTGGGCTGCATGAAGGAAGGCCCTTGGCCTTCGAGACATTTTCAAATGGGTCCTTGGGGATACTCCACTCTGACCAAATACAGCCCGCAGGCGGGGGCGGTTTGATTGCTTTGGGGGCCGGTGGGGTCGGTGAGGAGACGGGCGAACCATTCTTTGGGTTCGCGGCCGCGGGCGACGTGGATGAGGCTGCCGACGATGAGGCGGACCATTTTGTAGAGGAAGCCGTCGCCGGAGAATTCGAGGGTGAGGAGGTCACCGTCTTCGCGGAGTTCGGCACGGTGGATGGTGCGGGTGGTTTTCTCGGTGCGCTGGCGGCGCTCGGTTTCGGGCATGTCGCCGCGGTTGGCGGAGAGGCGGACGAAGTTGTGCGTGCCGACGAGTTTTTCGCAGCACCAGCGGACGGCGTCGAGGTCGAGGGGGCCGTAGACGTGCCAGGCGCGGTCTGCTTCAAAGGGGGAGAGCATGCGGGGGCGCCAGATGCGGTAGCGGTAGGTTTTGCCGGCGGCGTCAAAGCGGGCGTGGAAGAGGGGCGGGCATTCTTCGACGTTGAGGATGCGGATGGTGAGGGGGAGGCAGGCGTTGAGGGCGTGGGCCCAGGCCTCGGTGCTCATGCGCACGGTGTCGGGGACGTCGCAGTGGGCGGTCTGGGCGAGGGCGTGGACGCCGGCGTCGGTGCGGCCGCTGCCCTGCACGCGTGTTTCGATGCGGGTGGCTTTGCGGATGGCGGTGTTGATTTCGTCCTGAATGCCGCCGCCGCCTTCCTGGCTCTGCCAGCCGCGCCATGGGGTGCCGCAGTAGGCGATGGTGAGGCGCAGGCGTTTGAATCCCGGCGGGGGGCCGTGATGCCTGCCGGCCTTACTTTCGACGTCGCTTCGGCTCATCGGTCCAGGAGAGTTCGTATGACTCGTCGGGGAGCAGAAAGCCTGCGGGGCCGCGCTGCTGGTTGAGGTATTCTTGAAGGATGACGACGGCGGCGAGCTGATCGACGATCTCGTTGCGCTCCTTTTTGCCGGTGATGCCGGCGCGTGACATGGAGGCCTCGGCCTCGACGGAGGAGAGGCGCTCATCGACGAACTCGATGGGGACGGAGTGCTGCAGCTCCTTGCCGAGGCTGGTGGCGAATTTTTCCACGCGCTCGGCGGCGCTGCCGCGCTCTCCGCTCATGCGAAAGGGCATGCCGATGACGATTTTGCCGATGTGCTTTTCCGTCACGATGCGGGCGATGGTGCGTTCGGGCTCGTGACTGGCATCGATCGTTTTAAACGGGCTGGCGACGATCTCGGTCTCGTCGCTGAGGGCGAGGCCGATGCGTACGGTGCCGTGGTCGATGGCGAGGATGCGCGGCATGGGGCTGGAGGATGGACCCTGGACGGCAGATCAGCGCAACTGCTGGGGCAGGCCGTCCACGATCTTTTTGATGTTTTCGGCCTTGCTGCGGGTGGCGACGAGGAGGCCGTCCTTGGAGGCGACGACGATGAGATCCTGCACACCGATGAGGGCCACGTGCTGGCCGGTCTGGGTGAAGACGATGTTGTTGAGGGTGTCGAGCTGGGAGAGGGCGCAGTTGTGCTGGTTGCCATGCTCGTCGGTCTTGAGATAGCGGCCGACGCTGGTCCAGTTGCCGACGTCGTCCCAGTCGAAGGTGGACTCGATGTTGAGGACGCGGGAGGCGTGCTCCATGAGAGCGTAGTCGATGGAGAGCTTGGGCAGCTTGCCGAACTGCTTTTCGACGGTGGCGTTGAAGTCCTTGGAGCCGCGGAGCTCGGAGACGAAGTCTGCGAGGACGGGGCAGTGGCGGCTGAGCTCGCTGAAGATGGCGGGGATGGTCCAGATGAACATGCCGGCGTTCCAGAGGAAATTGCCCTGGCTGATGAAGTGCTCGGCGAGATCGGGGTTGGGCTTTTCACGGAAGCGGGCGACTTCCCAGACGGGGAGGTCATTGAGCCCGCCGATGCTGGCGCGGCGGCCGCGCTCGACATAGCCGTAGCTGGGGCAGGGCCAGGTGGGGGTGATGCCCACGGTGACGAGGCTGCCGCTGTTTTCGGCGGCGAGGGCGGCATTGGAGAGCACGCGCTGGAATTCGGCCTGATTTTGAATGAGGTGGTCCGCGGGGAGCACGATCATGGTGGCGGTGGGGTCACGGGAGACAACCCAGCCGACGGCGAGAGCAATGGCGGGTGCGGTGTCGCGTTTTTCAGGCTCGGCGACGATGTTTTCCACCGGGAGGTCCTTGATCAAGGCACGGACGGAGGCCTCCTGCTGCTTGTTGGTGAGAATGAGGATGTTTTCCTTGGGCACGAATCCGTCCAGGCGGTCGATGGTGAGCTCGAGCAGGGTCTTTTCGCCAAAGAGCTTGAGGAGCTGTTTGGGCTGGGCATCACGGCTGATGGGCCAGAAGCGCTGGCCGCTGCCGCCGGCCAGAATGAGGGCATAACGTTTTTTGGATTCGGCTTGGGACATGGGCTGTGGGTTTGAGGTCGGGCTTCCATTAGCCGGAAAGCAGGATACGGGCAAATTCCTCTTTGGTGATTCTCTCAGTGAGGTTATGTTTAAGCATGCAAGAAACTCCCACAGCTCCTGGATATGAAACGTATGCGTCACTGATCGCCCCTGCGGCCGCTGGCTGCGCGCTGGGCATCCTGTTTGGCCGGGGTATGCGCCGTGGGTCGTCCAATGTGATCGCGCTGACCTTGCTGGCCGCCAGCGCCGCGATTGCGGCGCCGGTCATCACGGATTTGGTGCAGCGTACGGCGAACCGCCCTGGCAGCGAGCGCGGCAGCCGCCGCCGCCTGGAAGGCATCCGCAATCACGGGATGCCGGACGGGGATGTGGGCGAGTTTTTTGCGGACACGCCGGAGCCGTTTGTGGCGAAGCGGTGAGGGAGCGTGAGGCTTCTCGTTTTACGGAGCGGAAGAACGCAGCCGTTTATTGGCAAATGCGATTCCTGAACCGGTCTTGAGGTAGCGTTCGAAGTCTTGGGCTTGGTTTCGATCAGAGAAGGCCAGATAGGTTTCGAGAATCCAGGGCTTGTATTGGCTGGTGTGGGGGGATTTGCCGGAATTGTGTTCTTTGAGGCGCTGGCGGAGGTCTTCGGTATAGCCTATGTAAACCTGTGCAGGGGAGGATTCGCTGCGGAGGAGATACACGTAGAACATGGTTTTCAACCTGGGCAATAGGGACAGATGAAGGCAAGTCCTTTTAAACTTGGAGGAAGGGGGCGGCCCGTCCTTCGCTCTGCGAGCTACGGAGGGCATTTTTTGCCGCTTAGACGGCAAAAAATGGCGGAGAGGGAGGGATTCGAACCCTCGGTTGCCTTACGACAACGTCTGATTTCGAGTCAGGTGCCTTCAACCACTCAGCCACCTCTCCGGATCATTTCGAGGCGTGGAGAGTACAGCCTCTGCGGCTGAATGCAAGGCGCGGCTTTACAATGCCCCTGGAGAATTGCAGTTGAGTTCCGGGCCGGGTGAGGATCAGTAAGGGCGTTATGCAAATTCTCTCTGTACTCGTTGGCCTGGTGTGCGCGGTTCTGCTTGTCCCCGGGCTCTTTCCAGGACTGGGCTGGCTTCAATGGGCCGTACTGGCGGGTTGTGTGCTGGGCATCATCTTTGGCTCGTTCTGCCAGCGGAAGATTGGCCTGACGATCAATGTGGCTGTGGCGCTGTGTGCTGCGCTGCGTCTGTTTCTCGGCGGCGGGTTCTTCTAAACCTTGGGCAGCTTCACCTTGCCGTGCTTCACGCTGAGGTGGGGGCTGTGGGCTGAGAGGAAGCGCCAGGGGTAGTCCACGGCCTGGCTGATGCCGACGCGGATGTCGGTGACGACTTCGTGAGGGGTGGCGGCGTGCTGGATGAGGCCGCAGCCTGCGGGGCGGCCACGACCTGCCATGGGAAGGCCGTGGTGGGTACCGTCGATGCCGAGAGCCTGGGCGAGCTTGCCGGGGCCGGAGCAGAGGTCGCGGGGCTTTTCACGCTGGCGGCGCTGCTGCATCTGCGGGATGCCGCGGGTGGGTTCCAGAGCACGGATGAGGATGAGGCCGTCCTGGGAGCCGCCTTTGACGTGGAGGTTGAAGAGCCAGTACATGCCGTAGTTGAAGTAAACGTAGGCGGCGCCGGGGGGCATGGCTTTCACAAACTCGCGGGCGCTGGGGCGGGTGGCGGTGTGGCAGGCGGGATCTCCCTCGACGGTGTAGGCCTCGGTCTCGACGATGACGCCGGCACAGCCGTGCCAGACGAGCTCGACGCCGATGAGGTCGCGGGCGACGGTGAGGACGTCGCGCTGGAAGAAGGATGTGCCGAGGTAGGGCATGGAATCGAGAAACACTGATTTAACACCGCAAGAGATTATACCACAATCTGTTAAAAACGGGTCTGAAGCTGGAGGCACGAGCTGGCGGAGGGGGATCATCTTGATCCCCCCACCTGCAGCGTGTTCGCGTATGTGCGAGAGCGCTGGATGATGAGGGAGGCTCGGCTTTTTGGAGACTCGAGAATGCAGGGCGATGCGTGAGCGTGAGGGATCGGGACGATCCCTCTCCGCCAGAGCGCTGGCTGGCCGCATGGGATGCTTGCTTACATCCATAAGCCCCGTTTTCAGCTGTGCGTGGCGCAGAGAATACCTTCAGAGTCCGAATTTCGCGGAGTTCTATTCGATGCAGTGGGCGATTTGTTCAGCGCTACTTTAGAGGCCGGTGGGATGATCCACGAATTCCCATGGGATGCCGAATTTTGATTCGATGTATGCGGAGAGGGCTTTGACGCCGAAGGTCTCGGTGGCGTAGTGGCCGCCGTAGATGAGATTGACGCCGATCTCTTCGGCGAGGGTGTAGCTCCAGTGGGGGCCTTCGCCGGTGATGAAGGTGTCGATGCCAGCCTTGGCGACGGTGGCGACTTCGGAGCCTGCGCCGCCGGTCATGATGCCGATCTTGCGACAGGTGGCGGGGCCGCCGGGGCAGAGATGGACGCGGGCGCCGGTGGCGGTGGCGAGGCGGGTGACGAGCTCGTCGCGGCTGATTTCGGTTTCGATTTTGGCGCCGTTTTCGGAGCCCTTGGTCTTCATAAAGTTGCCGCAGGGTTCAAAGCCGAGGGCGCGGGCGAGGACGGCGTCATTGCCTAGGGTGGGATGGAAGTCGAGCGGGAGGTGGGAGCTGTAAATGGCGAGGCCGGCATCGAGGGCGGTCTGGATTTTTTGGAAGACGGGGCCGGTCCAGGTCTGGAGGCCGGTCCAGAACATGCCGTGGTGGACGATGAGGAGATCGGCACCTGCGGCGACGGCTTTTTTGATGACGGGGAGGGTGGCGTCCACGGCGGCGACGATCTTGGTGATCTGGCCGGTGCGGTTTTCGAGCTGGAGGCCGTTGAGGGCGTTGGAGTAGTCCGCGATCTCGGCGATGCGTAGTTCGGTGTCGAGGTGGGAGACGAGGTCGGCGAGATTCATGCTGGACAGTGGATAAGTCGGTTCGATAGCATGCACATCATGTGCTGCTTCACGGGAAAAGTCGAGGAGGTCAAAAACACGCGCATTTTTGCGCGCCTGGGCGAGCATGGGAACCAGGTGCTGATCTATCAGATGTCGGTGAATGTGCCGCGGGATCTGGCGATGGTGCTGCCGATTCCGATCAAGAAAGGGACGGGAGAGGATGCGGTGAAGTTTTTTGATTTCTCGAAGTATGAGCGGGTGTTTGATGATCTGTGGGAGATGTTTCCCATGCGCAGTTACGGGGCGGATCCCTTTGGGGCTGCGCCCGCGGCTGCGACGAGCAGGTCTCTCGCGGTTGTCTCGGTGGGTGCGTACGATGCGAGCTTTGTGCCGAGTGCGGCGGATTTCAGCCGGCTGGATGAGCGTTTCCGCCTGCCTGAGGGAACCTGGGACAAACTGCCGGGATATGAGGACTTTGGGTTTGCGGTGTTCAAGCTGAAGCCGGGCAAGGCGCAGGTGCATCCGATGGCGTTTTCATTTCCGACGGCGCTGGCGGGGACGGTGTTTTTCCCGACGATGCACATTCACGACGGTAAGATCCATGCGAAGGAGACTTTTGACCATAAGCTCTACCTGCAAGGAACCGGCCTGAATGTGATGGGTGGGGGCTGGGAGGAGTCTCCGGGGCTGGCTGTCACCAAGGTGAAGTGCGGCTACACGCATGGGATGATCCGGCCGGAGATGCATGTGTACCGCAACGAGATCCGTGGTGTCTGTGACAACGGGGACATTCTGGTGAAGCCGAAGAAGGTGTGAGCATGCCTGAAGTCACACGATTTGCCCCAAGCCCGACCGGATGGCTGCATCTAGGGCATGCGTATGCGGCGTTGTTTGCGCAGGAGAAGGCGGCGGGTGGGAGGTTTCTCATCCGGCTGGAGGACATTGACGGGACGCGGGCGCGGCCGGAGTATGAGGAGGCGATCTTTGAGGATCTGGCGTGGCTGGGGCTGGAGTGGGAGAGGCCGGTGCGGCGGCAGTCGGAGCACTTCGATGACTATCGTGCGGCGCTGAAGAGGCTGGAGGGGCTGGGGGTGCTGTATCCGTGCTTTTGCACGAGGCGGGAGATTCAGGAGGAGATCGCGCGGGCGGGGAATGCGCCGCAGGGGCCGGATGGGCCGCTGTACCCTGGGACGTGCAGGAATCGGAGTGCAGAAGAGCGGGCGCAGCGGATGGCGGCAGGGGAGCCGTATGCGCTGCGGCTGGATGTGGCGAAGGCGGCGGGGCTTGTGGGAGGGGACTTGGAATGGAGGGACCGTGGGCGTGGGGTTTTCACGGCGCGGCCCGGGGTGTTTGGCGATGTGGTGCTGGCGCGCAAGGACACGCCGGCGAGCTATCACCTGGCGGTGGTGGTGGATGATGCGCTGCAGGGGATCACGCTGGTGACGCGGGGGGAGGACCTGCTGGAGGCGACGCATCTGCACCGGCTGCTGCAGGCGCTGCTGGGGCTGCCGGTGCCGGAGTGGTGGCACCATGGGCTGATCACGGATGAGAACGGGAAGCGGCTGGCGAAGCGGGATGATGCGCGGTCATTGCGCAGCCTGCGTGAGGCGGGGTGGACGGCGGAGAGGGTGAGGGAGGTGCTCGGAAGAAATGACGGATGAGCAAGTCCGAATGACGAATGGTGGCGCTGTGGGGTGGAAGAGCGGGCACCGGAAGCTGGCGGAGGCAGCGAAGGGCAGTGGTCAATCCGCCTAGGTTTGGAGCGCTCTGGGCGTGCGTGATGGACGATTGACGAGCAATCGATTGTTGATTGCCGAAGTTTGACCGCGTGGTGGAGGCGATGCGGGGCCCGACAGGAGATGGGTGGCTTAGAAGCCGCCGACGGGTGGGGGAATGGTGCGGGCACCGCCGCCGCCGAGGGGATTGCCTTTGGTTTCTTCGATTTCGGAGACCACGTTGTCTTTGAAACTCAGGCTGAGGGTGCCGACTTCGACGCGGATGTAGACGACGGTTTGAACGATCTGGCCGAAGGCATTGACACCGGTGGTGGTCTGCGGGACCTGCTCGTAGATGGCATATTCGACGCGCTCCTCCTTGCCTGCGGCGGTGATCTTGCTGGACTTGCGGGTGGGCCTGCCGAGGGAGGCCTGGACTTCCTGGCTGGTCATGCCGAGAGCGACTTGCCTGCGCAGGATGAGCTCTTCCACCAGCTTGGTGCGCTCATAGAGTTTTTTGAGGTTCTCGTTCAGGTTCGGCACGGCGGAGATGACTTCGTTCATGCGCACCCAGCCTGCGACGTCGCCATGGCGGGCGCGACCGCGGACACGGTAGGCGGTGTCTGACATGGCCAGGAGGGTGACGATCGTGCCGGGGGCGAAGGAGCCGAGGGCGCCCTGGAGCTTGCTGGTGGGATAGACGGGGGCCTCGATCTGGACTTTGAGAGGGATGGGTCTGGGCGTCATGCCCTCGACGGCGAAGGTGCCGGGCTCGACGGTGGTGAGCGAAGACCGGTTGCGTGGGGAGGAGGTGACGGACTGCGCGCGGGCGGCCTGGGTGGTGCAAAGGGTGAGGAGAACCAAACAGAGCGCTTTCATAGGCAGGGAGGCTGGGATTTGGGCTGAGAGTAGCCGAGTCTGACGGTTCCGGGCAACCTTTTGTTCGACGCCTAAAATCTCCCGCGTATTCCTTACCACCCCAAACGGACCGGATGGGCGGACAGGAGTGTCCGCGCTCCCGTATCCCTTTCCCACCCCAACCATGCCAAACGGACCTCTTTCCACCAAGCTCTTCGACCTCGCCAAGCAATACATCCCCGGCGGAGTGAACTCTCCTGTGCGCGCCTTCCGCAATGTGGGCGGTGACCCGTTCTTTGTGAAACGCGCCAAAGGCTGCCGGATCTACGATGTGGATGACCGCTGCATGATCGACTACGTGGGGACGTGGGGCCCGGCGATTCTGGGGCATGCGCCGATCCCGGTGATCGAGGCGATCCACAATGCGGCCAAAGAAGGCGTGAGCTTTGGCATCCCGAACCTTTATGAGGTGGAGATGGCGCGGACGATCTGTGAATGGGTGCCGAGCATCCAGAAGGTGCGCATGGTGAGCAGCGGCACGGAGGCGACGATGTCGGCGATCCGTCTGGCACGTGGGTTTACGGGGCGTGAGAGGCTGGTGAAATTTGACGGGTGCTATCACGGGCATTCGGACAGCCTGCTGGTGGCGGCGGGCAGCGGGGCGCTGACGCATGGGAACCCGGACAGCGCGGGGGTGCCGAAGGCATTTGCCGAACTGACCAGCGTGCTGCCGTTTAATGATGAGGCGGCGCTGGAGGAGCTTTTTGAGAAGCAGGGGCACGAGATCGCGTGTGTGATCGTGGAGCCCTACCCGGCGAATGCGGGGCTGATTCTGCCGAAGCCCGGATTCCTGCAGAAGCTGCGGGACATCACGGCGAAGCATGGGGCGCTCTTAATTTTTGACGAGGTGATGACGGGCTTCCGTCTGGCCCGAGGCGGGGTGCAGGAGCTGGAGAAGATCACGCCGGACCTGACGTGCCTGGGCAAGGTGATCGGCGGCGGGCTGCCGGTGGGTGCTTTTGGTGGCCGTGCAGACATCATGGACAAGCTGGCGCCAGTCGGGCCGGTGTATCAGGCCGGGACGCTGAGCGGCAGCCCGGTGGCGCTGGCGGCAGGTCTGGCGCAGCTGCGTGAGCTGGAGAAGAAGAACGGCTACGCGCTGCTGGAAAACCTGGGGCAGATCATGGAGGACGCGGTGCTGGAAGTGCTGAAGAAGAAGGGGCTGAACTACCGGTGGTACCGCCGAGGGAGCATGTTCTGCCTGTTCTTCACGGAGAAGGAAGTGCACAACCTGCAGGATGCGAAGACGTCAGACCTGGCGGCGTTCCGGAAGTTCTTCCACCACTGCCTGGACAACGGCGTTTACTTTGCGCCGAGCCAGTTTGAGACGGGATTCATCAGCATGGCGCACAGCCGTGATGACCTGGAGCAGACGGCGGAGGTGGCTGCGGCGGCGCTGGCGGCGTTGTAAAAATGTGAACCCTTTTCTTTATGTCTGAACCTCGTTTCGCCGTTGCCCAGCTGGATGAAATTCCGCCGACGCCGTGTCCTTGCGGGCAGGCGAGGAGGGCGTTCAAGGAGGACTGGAACACGCTGGCGACGGTGCACCTGACGGACATCCACGCGGATTCGAAGGCGCACTACCACAAGAAGATGACGGAGATCTACATTGTGCTGGAAGGTGAGGGCCATCTGGAGGTGGACGGGCAGATCGTGCCGCTGAAGCCGATGACGACGGTGATGATCCGGCCGGGGTGTGTGCACCGGGCGGTGGGGAAGCTCAAAATCATCAATGTGCCGATGCCGCCTTTTGATCCGGCGGATGAGTTTGAGGTGTGATTTTCCAGATGATGAAGCGCTTTTTGTCTCTCCGCTTTTTCGCCACGCTGGTGATGGGGCTTGGGCTCCTGTGCCTGCTGGGTGTTGTGCTGGAAAATTGGACGGGAGCCCGAGCCCTTGCGAAGGCAAAGGAAGCTTTTATCGAGGAAGGGGGAACGCTCGACTCTGAGCAGCTCCGGCCGAAGCCGGGTCCGACGGGTTCGAACTTTTTGGCCATTGAGCAGCTTGCTGGCATTTCAACCCAGCAGAGCGATGATAATTCAGCGCTGCTTCAAAAACTTCGGTCTATCGACTGGGGGCTTGCGGCTTCTGGGAAGAACCCCAAGACACCCTGGCCCAATTTGAATGGCGGTTGCGTACTGGGTGAGCCCTTTGATGCGCAGAGCGCGGCAGCCTACCTTTCTGAAATCTCCTTCATCGATACACCGCCGAATGCTGATGCAGCTCAAGTCCTGGCAGCGATCGACAGGATGCATCCGCTGCTCAAGGAATTGAGTGATGCTGCGGTGGAGCGACCCGAGGCGTGCTTTGACCCTGCAGTCGGACATGAGCATGTTGGTGCGCCTTATAAACGTCCTGGCCCCTATATGAGCGGTGCGCTTCAAGCCGCGAAGGGCCTTGCCTTGCGGGCGCAGTTTGCCGTGGCAGCGGGTGACGCGGAAAGTGCGGTGCGCTCCATGCAGGCGTCGCAGCGCTTTACCCAGGCTTTGGGCAAAGAGCCGCTGCTGATCGGACTGCTCTGTGCCATCACCACGGCCACTTTTGATTCGAATTCCATCTGGCTCCTGCTCCACAGCCACACGAACTCGGCTTTGCAATTGTCCCGACTTCAGGCTGATCTGGAGCGGTTGGACTTCAAGCGTTCGTTGCGGCAGGCCATTCACAGCGAACTGGTCTGGCAGTTGGAGAGCATTGAATGGTACAAGCGGAACCGTGATGACTGCGTCAGTGTCTGCTCGCAAATCCAGATCATGTCCGATCAGACTGAGCCACCTTGGTACGCGTCGGCGGTGATCCGGATGATTCCAGCGGGCTGGTTCGATCACAATGCCGCCAATGTGCTGCGGATAGGATCTGACTACCTGCGCAAGCCGGTGAAGGATGGTGATGGGCGAAGCCTTTTGCGCAGCTCTGAAGAAATGGAGATCTTGTTGGAGGAGCATCGGGGCATGACTTCGCCGCATCATGTGCTGACTGTGCTTGGCTTTCCCGCGTACCAGATGATCATCGGACAAGCGATTTATGCCGAAACTTTGAGGCGCCAGTCGATCGCTGCCATCGCGCTAGAGCGTTATCGACTCTCTCATTCGAAGCTGCCGTCCACATTGGCGGAACTGGTCCCTGAATTTCTTTCCGCCGTTCCGCAGGATCCCATCGACGCAGAGCCGATGCGTTACCGTGTCGAGGGCGGGTCCTTCACCCTTTGGTCCATCGCACGGGATTGCAAGGATGACGGTGGCAAGCGCCCGGAGGGCAAAGATGCCAAGCGCATCGGCAGGGCAGACTACCTCGGGGACTGGGTTTGGAAAAACTGAGGGTTGAGGCTGGTCAAGTTGGTGCAGGAATGCTTGAGTCTGAAGCATGACAGCAGTCTTTGTGGATCCAGACTCGACACGTGTGGGCTTCGCGAAAAACATTCTCGAATCGGCGGGCATCGCCAGTTTCATCCAAAACGAAAACACGCGTACGCTGGGGCCGAGCATCTTTGGGTTCTCACACACGCCGCTGAACGACCCGCGGCTGTGTGTGGTGGATGAAGAGCGTGCCGAGGAGGCGGTGGCACTGCTGCGGGAGCATTTTGGTGCTGCGGGCAATGCCAGCGAATGGCTCTGCCAGGAGTGCAAAGAATCGAATCCCGCCGCGTTTGAAGTGTGTTGGAAATGCCAGGCTGTCAAAAACGAATGATCGAGACCATGAACAAGATCGCAATCACCCTGCTGGCAGCCTTGCTTCCGGCCCTGAGCCCTGCGGAAACACCGAAGGTGAAGAAGCCGGCGATGCCGGAGGGGTTTCATGAGCTGAAGATTGGTGATGCGGCGCCTGATTTTGACCTGGTGGGCATCGATGAGGAGAAGCACACGCTGAAGGAGTACGCGGACGCGGAGCTGCTGATGGTGGCGTTTCTGAGCAATCACTGCCCGACTTCGCAGGCGGTGGAGGGGCGTATCAAGAAGCTGCAGAAGGACTACAAGGGCAAGGGGCTGAAGGTGGTGGCGATCAATCCGAATGACCCGGCGGCGCTGCGGCCGGATGAGCTGGGGTACTCGAAGTACAACGACAGCTTCCCGGAGATGAAGCTGCACGCGAAGGAGCAGGGCTTTACGTTTCCCTACCTCTACGACGGGGACACGCAGAAGACGGCGCTGGCGTATGGGTGCCTGGCGACGCCGCATGTGTTCCTTTTCGACCAGGATAGGAAGCTGCGGTACCAGGGGCGGCTGGATGATTCGCGCTATGCGGATGAGGCGACGGTGACGGCGCCGGATGCGCGCAATGCGATCGAGGCGCTGGTGGCGGGGAAGCCGGTGCCGGTGGAGGTGACGAAGCCGCATGGATGCTCGACGAAATGGATCGACAAACGGAAGCTGCTGGCGGCGGACAATGAGAAGTGGGAGAAGGGCGAGGTGGAGGTGGAGCTGATCGACGCGAAGGGGGTGGAGGCGCTGCGCAAGAACGACACGAAGAAGGTGCGGATGTTCAACGTGTGGGCGACGTGGTGCGGGCCGTGTGTGGAGGAGTTTCCGCAGCTGGTGGCGACTTCGCGGAAGTTTGGGCTGCGTGAGTTTGAGTTTATCAGCATCAGCATGGACGACCCCAAGGACATGGGGGAGGTGAAGGCGTTTCTGGAGAAGCACAACGCGGTGGTGCCGGAGAAGCTGAAGCCCTCGCTCAAGGCGGAGGGGCGCAAGGGGAATGCGTATGTGTTTAGCGAGGCGAGCCAGGATGGGCTGATCAAAGCGCTGGATGCTGAGTGGCCGGGGCCGATCCCGCACACGCTGGTGGTGGCACCGGGTGGCGAGGTGATCTACCGCCACAATGGGCCAGTGGACGGGGATGAGCTACGGGAGAAAATCCTTGAGTATATGGGGCGGTTTTACAAACCGGAGTAGGGCAGGCGGGACGGTTGCTCTACGGGCCGATGCTGCGGCGAGCGGGACGGTTGTGCTACGGTCAGAACCAGCCGCAGACGAGCTTCACGAAGCGCAGACCCTCGGCGGTGAGTTTGCCGGTGCTGCCGCTGCCGGTGACGCAGCCGCGGGTGTACAGGTAGTGAGGGAGGCCGGAGTCTTTGACCCAGGTGACGGCAGGGGCGGCGACGGCGGTGGAGGAGGCTTTGACGGCGAGAGGCAGGCCCCAGCGGCTGAAAGTGACCTCCCAGCTGGCGGGCTTGGACTGGCGAGGGCCGTCCAGGAGCCAGGGGTAGTTTTTGAGGATCTCCATCTCGGCGTCTCCCGGGACGGCCACGCGGTAGCTGCTTTCGGTGGCGCGCACAGCGCTGGCGGCGGTGAGGCCGGGATTTTTCTGCTGCGCGAGGTAGAGAGTCTGGAGATCGAGCCCGATGAGATTGAGGCCGTTGTAGAGGCCGTGATGATTGGGGGTGGGGAAACTGGCATTGTGCCAGGCTTCGAAGCGGCTGGAGAGGAAGAGATTGAGCTCCACATGGAGGTGGGCGCGGCGCTGGTCGATGCCGCTGCCGGTGTAACCGAGGATGCCGAGGGTGGTGCCTGCCCTGACCTTCTGGCCGACGCTGACATGGGCGGCTGCGAGATGGGCGTAGAGGGAGAAATAAGGGCTGCCGCCCCAGTCGTGCCGCACGACGACGTAGCGGCCGTAGTTGCTGAGGCCTGCCGCGGCGGCTGCATAGACCACGACACCGTCGGCGATGGCGCCGACTTCGTCCTGGGGATTGCCTCTGGCATCCCGCTGGAGGGGTTTGATGTCGAGGCCTTCGTGGAAGCGTGCGTAGGCGATGCGGCTGCCGATGTGGCGGGGGTCACGCACGAAGCCGAACTGACCGCCCTCCCAGGGGGTGGTCTTGGCGCCGTCGAAGTCGCGGTCCACAAACTGGAAGAAGTCCGGGGGGGCTTCAAACAGGGCGTGGTTGGCGGTGGGCAGCCGGAGCTGCTGTGCGGGCAGGGCTCCGGTGAGCACGGAGAGCAGCGACAATGACAGGGCGAGGCGGATCATCTGGTGCCGGGCAGTTTGTAGCCTTCAAGCGGGATGTCATTGGTCTTGGGCACCTTTGGGACGATTCCACGTTCCCTGTCGCGCGCGGCGGCTTTTTCGGCGGCCTCCAGGGCTTTGGCTTCCCTGCGTGAATTGAGCTTTTCCTTGGAGGTGGACGGCATCATGTCATCCATCCAGCGGGAGGAGGATTTCATGTATTTGATGCGCGGGTAAAACTTGTCCATTTCATCGATGGTCTGTTTGGAGAGCCCGCGCCAGATGATGAAGCGGCCGTCGGTGATGGGCTTGTCGATTTCGACCATGTCGATGGGCATGCCGTGGATGAGGGTGAGGAAGACCATGCCGTGATACTCGCGGGAGGCGAGGTCGAGGGCGTTGCGGCCTTTGGTGTCGAGCTGGAGGACGACGCCGTAGCCTTCGTTGTTTTCCGCCTCGAAGGGCTCAAAGGCGGAGATGCTGCGCTGGCTGAACTCGGGGGATTTTTTGAAGGTCATCTCCTGGCCGCCGATGGGGAGGCGCATGATCTCGCTGGGGTGCTCGAGCTGTGCGGTCTGCACGTGCGTGGTGATGAGCAGCTTGTTTTCGCGAAGAACATCGCAGCTGGCCAGGAGTCCGGAAAGGGCCAGCATCAAAACGGTGCGGGGAAGTCGGTGCATGGAGACATCAAACCAAATACGGGCCTGCTTTGCAACCCTGGAGGCGGCCCGAGTGTGAAACTTCTGTGGTGCTGCGGTGATCGCCTGATTTGACAACCTCACGAATCGCCGGAGTGTCGGCGACCCTCTTTTTTCACCATGCCAGGCAATGAACGCACGCTCCTCAACCCAATGCAGATGGCCGCAGGGGTGCAGGCTCTGGCGCAAAGCATCCTGACGGCGAATGCCGGGGCGGAGAGCCTGGCGCTGGTGGGGGTGTTTACCCGCGGGGTGCCGCTGGCGAAGCGGATCGCGGCGGAGATCGAAAAGCTCGGGGGCGTGAAGGTGTTTCTGGGCACGATCGACATCACGCAGTACCGGGATGACCTGAACACCTTTCAGATGGTGCCGAAGCTGGAGGGGTCTGACATCGCCTTTGACATCGACGACCTGAACGTGGTGCTGTGCGACGAGGTGATCTACACCGGGCGCAGCGTGCGTGCGGCGCTGGATGAGCTGCTGAACTTTGGCCGCCCGAAACGCGTGCAGCTGGCGGTGCTGGTGGACCGCTGCGGGCGTGAGTTTCCCGTGCAGCCGGATTTTTCCGCCCTGAAGGTGACCCTGGCGCCTGAAGAACGGGTGGCCGTGCGATTTGAAGAAGTGGACGGCCAGGACGCCTGCACCGTGCAAACCCAAGCTCCAGCAAGATGACCCCGCGCAAAGACCTCCTCGACATCGCCTCGCTCACGGATGAGGAAATCTCCTTCGTGCTGGACAACGCCGGGCCGTTCAAGGACCTGTTCAAGCGCAGCGTGAAGAAGGTGCCGACGCTGAAGGGGCGGACGATGCTGACGCTGTTTTACGAGCCCTCCACGCGGACGCGGTCGAGCTTTGAGGTGGCGGCGAGCCGCCTGTCTGCGGACGTGACGCACTTTGACATCGAGTCGAGCAGCGTGGTGAAGGGGGAGTCTGTGCTGGACACGGTGGAGACGCTGGAGGCGATGCGGGTGGACTACATCGTGGTGAGGCACAAGCAGGCGGGGACGCCGAACCTGATCGCGAAAAACACGCGGGCGAGTGTGATCAATGCGGGTGACGGCTGGCATGCGCACCCGACGCAGGCGCTGCTGGATGCCTTTACGCTGCGGGAGATCCACAAGGACCTGCGCGGCTGCCGTGCGCTGATCGTGGGAGACATCCAGCACTCGCGCGTGGCGCGCAGCACGAGCCTGATTTTCCGCAGGCTGGGCATGCAGGTGGCGTATCTGGCGCCGGGCTCGATGATGCCGCGCGAGGTGCCGCAGGAGATCCCGCAGTTTGGGAACTGGACGGACGCCTTTGAGTGGAAGCCGGACGTCATCTATCTGCTGCGAGTGCAGGGAGAGCGACTGGATGAGCCGCTGATCCCGAGCTCGGCGGAGTATCACCGCAACTACGGGCTGACGGATGAGCGGGTGAAGGTGCTGCGAGAGCGCGGGCTGCACCTGATGCACCCGGGGCCGGTGAACCGGGGCGTGGAGATCACGGACGCGGGGATGAGCTACGAGAAGTGCCTGATCAACCAGCAGGTGGAGAATGGCATCGCGGTGAGGATGAGCGTGCTGTACTGGCTGAGGCCGGGGGCGGCGGAGTAGGGTTTTGACGTTAGGCAAAACTGCTTTCAGCAGTCACATGACCCATCCTCCAATGGGTTCGCTGTCCCATAAACCTGACCCATAAAATATTAAAATCCGGATTCCGCCTCCACCCCAAAGTGAAGCGATGATGTATTCAGAGTCTGCGATCAAGACTCCCGGCAATATTGGGATACACTAGTTAGTTGTCGCGACCGGGCCACCAGGCAGAAGATCCGATTGATAGGGGGCTAGTCCCAGATGTGCTCGATCAACAGCAGCTTCAGCCTCAGCTTTACGGCATTCGTCATAAAGTGACTGCGCCTGCTTTTTCAAAGCAATAGAATGGAGACGGAAGCCACCAATCCAAGTGATGGCGTAGAGCATGGCGATGAAGAACCAGATTTTCCGCGCAGCACTCATGCGCTCAAGTATTGGATGGGAAAGATCCCTGTCGAGTGTTGTTCGTCCTTGTTCCCGCCTTCAAAACTTCCCGTCGCGGGATTCGAAGTGGGTGGGTTTGCCGAGGGATTCGCCGCCGTGGGAGATCCAGTGGGCGACCCATTCGGTGAGTTCTTCGTCGCGGATGAAGGGGACGCCGAGGTCGACGAAGCTGCGGTAGGGGTTGCTGAGGAGGGCGTCGGGGGCTTCCTTGCCGGTGATCTGGACGGGCTTGCCGAAGAGTTTGCCGAAGCGGGTGGCGACTTCGCGCACGCTGAGGGTGGTGGTGCCGGTGAGGTTGACGGTCCAGGCGGGGCTCTGGGCCTTGGCGAGGCTGAGGAGGGAGAGGGCGTTGGCATCGCCCTGCCAGATGGTGTTGAAATAACCCATGGTGACGTCCACGGGCTGGCCGTTCCAGACCTGGCGGGCGATGTCGACCATGACGCCGTAGCGGAGGTCGCAGGCGTAGTTGAGGCGGATGAGGGAGACGGGGGTGCCGCGTGTCTGGCTGAAGTATTCGAAGATGCGCTCGCGGCCGAGGCAGCTCATGGCGTATTCGCCTTTGGGATTGAGGGCGTCTTCTTCACGGCTGCCACCGCTCCCGAGGGGTACGAGGCCATAGACATTGCCGGTGGAGAAGGCGGCGATGCGGCTGCGGTGGTAGCGCTCGCAGACGAGGCCGGGGAGCCAGGCGTTCATGGCCCAGGTCATGGCCTCCTGGCCGGTGGAGCCGAATTTCATGCCGGCCATGTAGATGACGTTGGGGGCATGCGGGAGGTAGGCGACGGCGTTGGCGGAGAGGAGGTCTGAGGAGATGACTTCGATGCCGTGCTGCTGGAACGTCTCGGCGGAGCCGGGGGAACTGAAGCGGGAGACGGCGATGACGCGGCGCTGGGTGCCGGCTTCGTCGCTGGCGCGTTTGGCCATGCGTGCGAGGGAGGGGCCCATTTTGCCAGCGGCACCGAGGATGATGATGTCACCGGGCAGGCGGCTCATCATCTCGATGACGGCGGGGGTGGGACGGCTGAGCTGTTCTTCGAGATCGACGAGACTGGCAGGAGGCATGGGCGCATTTATGAACGGGTTTTGCGATTCGAAAAATGCTTTGATTCAAACGGCTGGGGGGAGGCGGAGCTGGCGTTGCAAAATGAGCAAAAGTTTCTCCGGCGATTGCCTAGGCGGCATTTACCGCTAGCATCGGCGCACGATGATCGCCTCTGCCGCCGCTGCTGTAACCGCCAATCTGAATGTGTTTGATTTTTCCTGGGTTGCCAGCCCGGAGGCGTGGGTTGCGGTGCTGACGCTGTGCGTGCTGGAGATTGTGCTGGGGATCGACAACATTGTGTTCATCTCGATCCTGGTGGACAAGCTGCCTGAGGAGGAGCGCGCGCGGGGGCGGTTCATGGGGCTGGGGCTGGCGATGCTGACGCGCATTCTGCTGCTGCTTTCGATCACGTGGGTGATGTCTCTGACGGCGCCGCTGTTTTCGCTGCTGGGGCACACGATCACGGGCAAGGACCTGGTGCTGATCTTTGGCGGGCTGTTCCTGATCTACAAAAGCACGCACGAGATCCATGAGAAACTGGAAGGCGACCCCGAGGGCGAGGTGAGGAGCAGCGTGGGCAAGGGGGCGGCGTTTGGCGCGGTGATGGTGCAGGTGGCGCTGCTGGACATTGTGTTCTCCCTGGACTCGGTGATCACGGCGGTGGGGATGGTGAAGCACATTTCCATCATGGTGACAGCGGTGCTGATCTCGGTGGGGTTCATGATGTTTTTTGCGAAGGCGGTGGGCGATTTTGTGGCGCGCCATCCCACGGTGAAGATGCTGGCGCTGAGCTTCCTGATTCTGATCGGGACGGCGCTGATCGGAGAGGGGTTCCACTTTGAGATTCCGAAGGGGTACATCTACTTTGCCATGGGCTTTTCGATGGCGGTGGAGATGCTGAACCTGAAGGCGAAGAAGAAGGCTGCGGCCAAGGCCTAGGGTGGTGATCGGAATGGGGCGGCGGAGCTTTTCGTGGTGCAGCGGCGCTGTTTGAGGACGCTGCCGGCCCACCGAGGAGACGTCATGAGCATGAGCTGAGTGTTTTGAACACGAATGACGGGGAATGTCCGCGAATTTTCACGAATGGTTCTTGGGCGGGAATTGAGGTGTCGTGGGCGTCGTGAAGGCCCAGCAGGGGGGCAGCTTTTTGAAGGCTGCGGTGATTTGGCAAAAATGTCTCAGTGATGTGACAAGAGGTGCCAATTTTGTGGCACAATGAGGCTCGGCGGAGCGTGGGGAAAAACGGGGTGATGTTTTTCAAATCATTGGTTATCAATGTTTTGATGGTGTGAAAATGGGGCTGGCACGACTGATGCATGAGTATGGAGCGGAACATCACTCCAACCCCAAAACTCAAACCAAACCATCCGAAGCCATGAAACTCATCCGCACCAATCCCTTCAGCCTCAACCGCGTCTCCGACTTTGACGAATGGTTCCGCCATCCGTTTGCGGGCATGCCTTCTCTGAGCACGTTTTTCAACCACCTCGGCGAGGTCTTCCCCGGCGTGGCCAATGACAAGCTGGCCGTGGATGTGCATGAAGACAAAGACAACTACCTGGCGAGCTTTGAAGTGCCGGGCGTGAAGAAGGAAGACGTCAAAATCGAGCTGAACAACGGCCTGCTGAGCGTGGCCGTGGAAAAGCGCGAGAAGGACGGCGACAAAGAAAGCTCCTACAGCCTGACGCGCTCGGTGTCGGTGCCTGAAGGGGTGAACGCCGAAGCCATCTCCGCGAAGCTCGAAGACGGCATCCTGACCGTGACGCTGCCGAAGCAGGAACGCAGCAAGCCGCGCACGATCACTCTGAACTAATCCGCCCCATCTCCCCCAACTCCAATCCCATCCCTTTATCTTTAAAACTACCATGAATACGACCTGCTCTCCCAGCTCCTGCGCTCCAGCCACCTCCGGCGTCACTGAATCTCTGCGCAAGCCCCTCTACAACGTCAATGGCAACGCCGAAGCGTATGAAGTGCGCGTCGAGATGCCCGGCGTGCCGAAGGGCGGCGTGAAGATCGACCTCGAAGACAGCATCCTAACCATCCGGGGTGAACGCAACGCCACCGTGCCGGAAGGCATGAAGACGCTGCACCGCGAGCTCTCCCCGCTGAGCTACCTCCTGCGCCTGCGCCTTAACACGCCGGTGGATGAGGAGCAGATGACGGCCAAGCTCGAAGACGGCGTGCTGACGCTGCGCCTGCCACTGAAAGAAGTGGCCAAGCCGCGCCAGATCCCCGTGCTGTAATCTCTGAGCCGACAGCGTCTGAAAAGCCCTGCCGCCCGCCTCGCCGAACTGTGCGATGCGGGCGGCCTCTTTTTGTCTTCCAGCGCGGCATGATCTCGGCTACTAGCGTAGGCATGGCCGACTCTTCCCCTTCCCAGCCGTCACTGCAGCAGACTCTCGGACCCTGGCAGATCATGTTTTATGGTCTGGGGTCCATGCTGGGGGCGGGGATCTATGCGCTGATCGGCAAAGCGGCGGCGGGGCTGGGGAATGCGATGTGGCTGGCCTTCATCATGGCGATGGTGGGCGCGCTGCTGACGGGCCTGACGTATGCGTGTGTGGGAGGAAGGTATGCCAAGGCGGGAGGTGCGGCGTATGTGACGCAGCGCGGGCTGGGCAAGCCGCTGCTGAGCTACATCATCGGCATCGCGGTGATGATGAGCGGGCTGACGAGCATGGCCACCGGGGCGCAGGCGATCATCGGGCAGGTCAAGGAGCTGATGGGCTGGCAGCTGGCGGACATGGTGGTGAAGCTGTGCGCCATCGGGGTGGTGGGCCTGGTGGGCTGTGTGATCTACCGCGGCCTGAAGGAGAGCATGTGGCTGAACATCCTGTGCACGATCATCGAGGCCAGCGGGCTGATTTTCATCATCATCATCGGTGTGCGCTACTGGGGCGGGGTGAACTACCTGGAATCTCCGGGGGACACGGCGGCGGGCGGTACGGGCTCGGGCATCACGATGGCGCTGATCATGCAGGGGGCGGTGCTGACGTTTTATTCGTTCATCGGTTTTGAGGACATTTTGAATGTGAGCGAGGAGGTGAAAAACCCGGGGCGCAATGTGCCGCTGGGGCTGATCGGCGCGATGGTGCTGGCCACGATGATCTATCTGGCGGTGGCGATCACGGCGGTGTCCGTGGTGCCCTGGCAGCAGCTGGCGAAGAGTGACGCGCCGCTGATGGAGGTGGCCCGGCGGGCTGCGCCGTGGTTCACGGGGATCAAGCCGGTGTATGCCTTCATCACCATTTTCGCGATCGGTAACACGGCGCTGCTGAACTACCTGATGGGATCGCGGCTGCTGTATGGGATGAGCCGGCAGGGGCTGCTGCCGGCGGTGCTGGGCCGTCTGCACCCCACGCGGCACTCGCCGCATGTGGCGGTGTTTGTGCTGTTTGGCATCGTGTCGGTGCTGATCCTGAGCGGTGGGGTGAAGCAGCTGGCGGAGTCCACGGTGCTGCTGCTGCTGATCGTGTTTACGGTGGTGAACATCTCGCTGATCATTCTGAAGCGCCGACCTGATGAGCCGAAGGGGGGCTTTGAGCCTCCGGCGTTTGTGCCGGTGCTGGGAGCGCTGGTGTGCGCCTCGCTGATCGTGGTGCGGGTGCAGAGCGCCATCACCAGCACGGATGCGGCGCAGCGCACGGCACCGCTGATCGCGGGGGCGGTGGTACTGATCAGCGTGGTGCTTTACTTCATCCTCAAGCCGAAGAATCCGGTGGCGCAGGAAGATTGAAGAAGGGTGGTTCCGGGCTTATGGGAGAGCTCCCATGAGCCAGGCCGTCCGTCTCCAGAAAGCCGCCGCAGTCATTGCCGGCCCGGTCGTTTTCATCGTCATGGCTCTGTGCCTGACGGGCTGCGCGTCATCCTATGAAACGCTGCGCGCCGAAGCGATGCCCCATTATGGAGCATCGCTTCCTGGAACGATCCAGGTGACGGTGCTGCAAGGGTTTCGACGCCCCGGGCATTACCACCTGCCGCAAGGTGCCACGCTTGGCCAGCTGCTGGACCGGGCGAAGCTGAAACCTTTTGCATGGGGAACCAGCAACTCCCAATGCTGGCAGTACATCGCCATGGAAATGCCGCGGCCTGCCAGAGGACGGCAGATGATCAACCGTGAAGGTCTGGCGGGGCTGACGATCTCGGCGGAGGACCGAAACATCCGGCTGCGAGACGGCCAGCAGGTGAGGTGCGATGTGTTAACGTGGTGAAATACAGATGAGACAGGGAGCGGATGGTGCTAGGAACACCTTGTCATGAGCCAGACCGCCAATCTCCACATCGCCTCGAACATTCCGCTGCCCGCACCGCGCGGGATGATGAGCGAGATCGCGCCAACGGAGGCGCAGACAGCCTTTGTGGAGCGTTCGCGGCAGGAGATCCGGGACATTTTGTCCGGCACAGATGAGCGGTTTCTCGTCATCCTGGGGCCGTGCTCGATCCATGATCCCGAGGCGGGCATGGAGTATGCGCGCAAGCTGGCGGCGCTGGCGGAAGAGCTGAAGGACAGGCTGTGCATCGTGATGCGTGTGTATTTTGAAAAGCCGCGCACGACGGTGGGGTGGAAGGGGCTGATCATGGATCCGCATCTGGATGGAAGCTGCGACATTCCTGCGGGGCTGCGGCTGGCGCGGAAGATCCTGCGGGATGTGCTGGATCTGGGGCTGCCCACGGCGACGGAGCTGCTGGACCCCATCACGCCGCAGTACATTGCGGATCTGATCAGCTGGAGCGCGATCGGTGCGCGGACAACGGAGTCGCAAACGCACCGGCAGATGGCGTCGGGTTTGTCGATGCCGCTGGGTTTCAAGAACGGGACGTTTGGGCACATCGCGCCAGCGATCAATGCGATCAAGGCGGCGATGCAGCCGCAGACTTTCCTGGGGGTGAGCGAGGATGGCGTGGCCTCTGCGGTGACGACGAGCGGGAATCCGGACTGCCACATCATCCTGCGCGGCGGAGAAGACGGGCCGAACTACGGCGCGGACAATGTGATGGAAACGATCGACGGGCTGGAAGCGGCGAAGCTGAAGCCTGCGATCATGATCGATGCGAGCCATGGCAACTGTGCGAAGGATCACCGGCGGATGCCGGATGTGTTTCGTGAGATCGTGCGCCAGCGTGCGGCGGGGCAGAAGGCGATCATCGGCGCGATGCTGGAGAGCAATCTGGTGGGCGGGAACCAGAAGTTTCCGCAGCCGCTGGACAAGCTGGTGCGCGGGCAGTCGATCACGGATGCGTGCATTGACTGGGAGACGACGGAGGCGCTGCTGCGAGAGGCGCATGGTTTGTTGTAACACCGGGCCGCAAACTGTAGTCTGATCCCTGCCATGAGCGACCATAGAGTGACCCTCTCAAACGGCAGGAGGCTGGGCTATGCGGAATACGGTGATCCGAGCGGGGTGCCGATGTTTTATTTCCATGGCTGGCCGGGCTCGCGGCTGCAGGGAGAGATGCTGGATGAAGCGGGCAAGAAGTTTGGCCTGCGTGTGGTGTCGCCGGACCGTCCGGGGATCGGGCTTTCGGATTTTCAGCCGGGGCGCCGGCTGCTGGACTGGCCTGGGGATATGCGCGAGCTGGCGGCGCATCTCGGGTGGGAGAAATTTCATGTGCTGGGTGTGTCGGGAGGCGGGCCGTATGTGCTGGCCTGCGCCTATGCGATGCCGGAGCGGCTGCTGAGCGCGGGTGTGGTCTGCGGGGCGCCGCCGCTGCGGGAGGTGGGAACGAAGGATCTGCTGTGGGCCTACCGGCTGGCGCTGTGGGCGCAGGACCGGGTGCCGTGGTTTCTGGGGGCGGGGCTGGCGGTGGCGGCGCAGTTCATGCGGCTGCCAGCGGCATCGCCTTTGGTGGCGGCACAGGTGTGCAAGATGTGCGAGCGCGACCAGCAGGCCTTTGCGCGGCCGGACTTGTACCGCATTCTGACGACGAGCGGGCGTGTGGGGGTGACGTCTCCGGTGCATGCGGTGAGGCTGGATGGGAACATCTATTCGAGCGACTGGGGCATTGATCTGGGCAGTGTGAGCTTTCCCATCCGCTACTGGCATGGGGGCCGTGACAGCAACATCCCGGCTTCGATGGTGGAGCGGTTTGTGCAGAAGATTCCGAATGCCACGCTCACTCTGAAGGAGGAGGACGGGCACTATTCGCTGCCGTTTCTTGGCACGGAGGAGATCGTGGAGGAGCTGGTGCGGGGGGCTCGCTGAGGCGGTGAAATAGCCCCAGTCTCTTTTTGCGGCTACAGAAGGTACTCGCGGGCAGGATTGCCCGCACTACTTTGCGGCATGGACGACCTGGAAGCACGGATGCGCGCCGATTTTGAGGAGATCGGGCGGACGTTCATGCCGTTTGGGAAGTACGGGCCGCAGCATTTCCCGCCGAACGGGGTGCCGATCTATGACATTCCGGCGGAGTATCTGGGGTGGTTTGCGAACAAGGCGGGGTTTCCGAAAGGACGCCTGGGGGTGCTGCTGCAAATGGTGCACCAGATGAAGGCGGACGGGTCCGACGTGGTGTTTGATGTGTTTCGGAAGAAACGCGGGCGAACGGACCTCAAACCGACGAAGCAGAAGTCGTGGAAGTTTGAGGAGTGAGGTTTGGCCGTAGGATGGATGTAGCGACAGCCTGTCCGGTGGTTTGGAACCTAGAAAATCAGAAATCGAAGGCTCGACAATCGTCAATCCTCCGGCTTAGGCGCGTCCTGGGCGCACGTGATTGACGATTGATGAACAATCGATTTTTGATTGAAGAGGTTTTGGCCTATCCGCGGATGGGCGGGCCGTACCAGACGTAGCACATGAGGTAAACGATGATGCCGGTGACGGAGACGTAGAGCCAGACGGGGACGGTCCATTTGGCGACGCGCTTGTGTTTGTCGAAGCGGCTGCGCAGGGCCGGGACCACGGTCATGATGATCATGGGCAGGCTGAGTATGGCCAGGGGAATGTGGGTGAAGAGGATGGTGAAGTAGATGGGGCGTGTGAGGCCCGTGCCGGCGAACTTCACGTGGCCCGCGTGGTAGTGGTAGTAGAGGTAGCAGCCGAGGAAGGCGGTGGAGAACAGCAGGGCGATGATCATGCTGACGATGTGCGGCTTTTTATGGCCGAGCTTGATCATGGTGAGGCCGAGGAGGATGTGCACCAGGGCGCAGCCGTTGAAAATGGTGTAGAGCTTGGGGAGTTCGGTGACGTCCATGATTCAGTTTGAGGAGGCTGGCTTGTAGGGGGCCTTTTTCTGGTCAGCGAGGAGGTAGCGAAGGTCTTCGCGGATTTTGCCATCCCAGAATTTGGCGGCTTCGGGATCTCCGTTCAGGATGTCCTCAAGGCGGCGGAGATGGCCGCGGTGGTCAACGACAGCGACGCGAAGGTCGTGGATGTATTTGTCGTCCGGGGAGAGGCGCTCGGCCTCAGGCATGTCCTGCACGGGGCGGAACTGCACCTGGCTGGTCATGAACTTGCGCACGGCGTCTTTTTCACCATTCACGAACCACCAATTGGCGTCGTCCTTGATGTCGAGACCGCGGGCAAATTTCTGCATCATCTCGGGGGTGTCATCGGCGTCGAGGGTGAAGCTGATGAAGTGGACGCCGGGTTCGCTGGCGAATTCTGACTGGAGCTTTTTGAGCTTGGCGATGACGGCGGCACAGCCACGCGGGCAGCGGGTGAAGACCCAAGAGATGACGAGGACTTTGCCCTTGAGATCTTCGAGGTGGACGGTTTTGCCGCTGCGCTCGGTGAGCTCGAGGTCTTTTTCGAGGCGACCCAGGATGGGAGGGCGGTTGACGTCGTTGTCGATGCGGGAGCGGTAGATGAGGTAGTTGTAAAAGACGACGAGGCCTAGAACGGCGATGATGACAGGCACCCAGATGGTCCAGGGGCTGAGCTTGGCTTTGGGGGGGGATTCGTTCATGGAGGTGCGGTTTACGCGTGTTTCCAGGCAAGGATGGATACGATCAGAATGCCCGGGAGATACATGAGGGTGCAGAAGAAAAGCTTGCGTGCTGAGGCGCGTTCGGGCTGGCGGTTGAAACGGAAGGCGAGCATGCAGAGCCAGCCGCTGAGGAGGAGCGCAGGGGGAAGGAACCACCATGCCGAGGCGGCACCGGCGTAAACGGGATAGAACATCAGGAGCACGGTACTGACGGCGTAGGCGAGGGCGTGCTTGGAGGTGCGGGCACCGTGTTCGTCGTCATTGGCGAGCATGACGAAGCCGCCCTTGCGGTATTCGTCGCGGTACATCCAGTTGATGGCGAGGAAGTGAGGGAGCTGCCAGAGGAACAGGAGGAGGAAGAGGTAGATGGCCCCCGGCTCTGCCATGAGCTCCCAGCGGAAATGCGGCACGGAGCCCGCAGGCAGGGGCCCGGCGGCACCGGCCCAGCCGATGAGGGGAGGCAGTGCGCCGGAGACGGCGCCGACGAGCGTGTTGGTGGCGCTCTGACGCTTCAGCGGGGTGTAGATGAAGAGGTATACCGCGAGGGTGAGGGCGGTGAGCGCGGCGGCCTCCATATTCACCTGGATGGTGAGATGGATGAGGGCCCAGGCGCTGAGGAGCCAGCCGATGCCGAAGGCTGCCGAAGGGCTGACGCGGCCGGAGGGCAGGGGACGGTCTGAGGTGCGCTGCATGCGCGAGTCGGGCTCGATCTCCATGAGCTGATTGAACACGGCGGCACCAAAGGCAGCGAGGGTGCTGCCGATGATGGTGTGAAAAAGCAGCCAGAAGTCGAAGCCCTTGGGGGCACGCAGCCAGAACCCGACAAACGTCGTGACGATGACGAGGGCGCTGAGGCGGAACTTCGTCAGAGTCAGCAGATCGCGGGTGGTCATGGGCGGTTAGCGGAAAAACTTTTTCGCCTTTTCGAAGAAGCTTTCCTCCATGGGGGAGGTTTGCTCGCCGAGGGATTTGGCAAATTCATCGAGCTTCGCGCGCTGTTCCGCATTGAGCTTGGTGGGGACGGCGATCTGCACGTGGACGTAGAGGTCGCCGTAGCGGTCTTCGCCGAGGATTTTCATGCCCTTGCCACGGAGACGGAAGGTGGTGCCGTTCTGGGTGCCGGCGGGCACTTTGACGGAGGCCTTGGACTCCATGGTGGGGACGGTGATCTCACCGCCGAGGGCGGCGATGCCGAAGGACAGGGGCATGTCGCAGTGGAGGTCGTTGCCTTCGCGCTCGAAGATTTCGTGGGGCTTGACCTGGACGACGATGTAGAGATCTCCGGCGGGGCCGTTTTTGACGCCGAGATCACCGTTGCCGGTGGAGCGGAGGCGGGAGCCGTCCTCGATGCCGGCGGGGACCTTGACGCGGACTTTGGTGCGTTCTTTGGAACGGCCGGTGCCGTGGCAGCTGCGGCAGGGGTCGCTGATCATTTCGCCGCTGCCGCTGCAGTCGGGGCAGGTCTGCTGGATCTGGAAGAAGCCGCGGGAGCTGATGACCTGGCCGACGCCGCCGCAGGTGCGGCAGGTTTTCTTGCCGCCGCCGCTGGCGGAGCCTGAGCCGGAGCAGGTTTTGCAGGAGGCGCTGCGCTCGTACTCGATTTCACGCTCCACGCCGTGCGCGGCGTCTTCGAGGGAAATTTCCATGCCGTAGCGCAGGTCGCTGCCGCGCTGGGGGCCGTCACGGCGGCGACCACCGCCGCCACCGCCACCACCGAAGAACTGCTCGAAAATGCCGCCGCCACCGCCGCTGAAGACTTCGCGGAAGATGTCGAACGGATCGTGGAAGCCACCACCGCCTGCGGAGGGGCCGCCCATGCCACCGGCGAAGGCGGCATGGCCGTAGCGATCATAGGCGGCGCGCTTTTGCTCGTCGCTGAGGACGTCGTAGGCTTCGCCGACTTCCTTGAATTTGGCTTCGGCGGATTTGTCGTCCGGGTTTTTGTCGGGGTGATATTTCACCGCGAGCTTGCGGTAGGCTTTTTTCAAATCCTCGGCAGAGACGTCACGTGAGACGCCGAGGACTTCATAATAATCGCGTTTGTCAGCCATGGGAGGGTAGAGAGAGGGTTACGCCTCTGGGGTGGCTGCGGGACCACTGGAAACGATGACGCTGGCGGCGCGGAGGAGGCGGTCCTTGAGCTTGTAACCACGCCGGGTGACACGGATGATGGTGCCTTCCGGTGCGGAGGTGCTGGGCTCCTGGGCGACGGCTTCGTGGAGGTTGGGGTCAAAAGCTTTGCTGAGCGCCTCGATTTCCTGGACGCCGCTTTCACGGAGGAAGTCCTGGAGCTGGCGGCTGACCATGCTCATGCCCATGAAGATCATGGATTTTTCGGATTCGGCGCGGGCGGCTTCGAGGCCCATGTCGAAATTGTCGAGAATGGGGAAGAGAGCGCGGAGGAGGTCGGCATTGGCGTAGGCGCGTGTTTCCTGGGCCTCGCGGGCGGAGCGTTTGCGGAAGTTGTCGAGTTCGGCCTGGCTGCGGTAGGCCATGTCTTTCCAGCGTTCGACTTCCTGGGTGAGCGCTGTGATGGGGTCCAGCGGAGCAGCCTCCTCGACGGGCGCGGCGGCTTCAGGGCTGGGGATTTCTTCAGCAGAGGGTTGCTGGGTCGTGTCTGGACTCGGCTCGGTCATAGGATTTCGCGGTTTTTTGGGGGGCCGCGACTATGCCGTCTTCTGAATAGCAATCAAGGTGATGTCGTCATGGGAGCGCCGACCTTTCAAAAAGTGCTCCAAATCCATGATAATGCCGCCGATGACGGCCTTGGGCCCGTTGGGGGCATGTTTGGCGAGCTCCTGCTGGACGCGATCTTCGCCAAATTCGACGCCTTTGGCGTCCATGGCCTCATTGACACCGTCGGTGTAGAGGAGGAGGCAGTCTCCGGGCAGCATTTCGAAGCTTTCGTCCTTGGTGACGCGCTCGAAGACAGCGCCTTTGTCAATGCCGACGCCGAGTCCCGGGGGGTGGATGGACTCGACCTTGCCGGAAGCCTGGCGCCAGAGCAGGGCGGCATTGTGGCCGGCGCGCGAGAGGGTGAGTCTGGAGCCGTCCTGCGTCATGGCAACGTAGGACATGGTGATGAACATGTCTTCGCGTATGTCCGGGGCGATCTGGCGGTTGACTGCGGCGAGGACGGCGCTGGGGGATTCGTACATCTGGGACTGTGCGCGCATGAGGGTGCGGCACATGACGGTGATCATGGCAGCGCCGAGGCCTTTGCCTGAAACGTCGGCGATGACGGCGCCAAAGCGGCCGTCGGGCAGGCTCAGGAAGTCGAAGTAGTCGCCACTGAGAGTGCGTGCGGGGATGTTTTTGCCGGCGATGATGAAGCCGGGGACCTGAGGGTCGCGGTCCGGGAGGAGGACTTTCTGGATCTGGCTGGCGGTTTGGAGCTCCTGCTGGTCCATGCGGTTTTTTGACGCCTCCTGGTGAGACATGGCATTGGCGAGGGCGAAGGCGGACTGCTCGATGAGGGAATTGAAGACTTCGAAGTCGTTGGCGTTGTAGCTGCGGCCGTCCTTGGGGGAGGTGACGGCCAGCACGCCGAGCCTGCGAACGCCAAAGCTGAGGGGGCCGATCATGGCGGTGACATGCTGCTGAGAGGGGACGAGGTGCTCGCCCAGGCGGGAGTCGGTGCCGAGGTCTGGCAGGAGCTCGGTCTTCTGCTGCATGAAAACGCTGCCGAGGAGGCCTGACTGGACTTTTTCAGCATGCATGCGGAGCGTGCTGAGGAGGGTGGCGGAGTTTTCCTTCATCTGCTGCCGCACACGCTCGGGGAGGCTGATGAGGGGGGCGCAGAAGTCGGAATAGTGGCGTGGGACGAGCTGCTGAGAGGCTTCGTCGTAGAGGTAGAGGGCGCCGCCGGTGCTCTGGGTGACGCGGATGGCCCCCTCAACGATCAGGCGGTACATGGAGGCCTGCTGGTCGTCGCGCCAGATGGCCTCGCCGAGGTCGTGCAGGTAATGGAACATGCGCCGTTCTTCGGCGACGATGGCCTCCTCTTCGGCGCGGAGGGCTGCGATGGCGTGCTTTTGCTGACGTGCAATCTTAGCCAGCATTACCAGTCCCGCCGTCATCAGCAGTACGATCAGGACAAGGAGAGCGATGATCATGGGTGTAAAAGGCGGCCCGGCTCATCCGGGTGGCGCCTAGGCGGGAACAGCAGATGTGCCAGCCTCCAGCTCTTTTTCCAAAAATTCGATCACATCGTGAAAACGGCTTTCGTTGGCGTCACTGACATCGGCCAGGGCCTGATGTGCAGAGAGCACGTGCTGAGTCTGTACTTCCTTGCACTCGGCGGTGGTTTCGCCGCAGTTTTGGAGGGCGTCGCAGACTTTTTTGCGTTCGGCTTCCCAGAGCTTGCCGTCGCGGTCGAGTTCCAGAATGTGGTCGAGGCCGAGGCTGGTGAGGAGCTGGAGGTTGCGCTGGTTGGCATTGACGACGCTGAGGGAGCCGCCGCCGCCAGACTCGCGGAGGCTGAGGGCCGCGCCGGTGAGCATGCCGAGAAAGGTGGAGTCCATCATGGGACAGCGCTCGAGATCGACGACGAGATTGCGCATGCCCTGATCGACGACGCGCTGGAGGGCCCGTTTGGCCTGAAGACTGTTTTGAAAGGTCCCTCTGCCGTCCACCCTCATCCAAAAAACGCGACCGATGGTGCCAACAAGAATATGAGTGGGAGGAGTCATGCGTTGCGGAGTTAGTTCCAGAGCGCGGATTGCTGGCTGACCAGTTCTTCCTTGCCTCGCAAAATACTGACGCGCCATGCGATCACCCGGCCACTTTTTTGATATTCTGAGCCGACGACCTGGAATTTGGCGACGTTGCTGCGGTGGATGTCATCGATGACCAGCTCCTGAACGCGCTTGCTGAGGCCTGATTTTGCCTGCTGGTATTCGAATTTGACGGTCACGGGGCCGGTGCGGTCATCGGCTTTCCAAAAGAAGGCGTAGTAGTGGCCGAAGCGGTCAACGATGTCCTTTTTGGTGACGGCGCCGTAAATGTAGTGCTGGCGCTCAAACAGAATGGTCTGGTTGGTGGTCTGAGGGGTGAAGAAGGGCATCAGGTGATAATATTTCACCTTGGCGATGGTTCCCCCAGGGCCTTTGACCGGACTTGAACAGGCAGAAAGCGCAAAGGCCAGGATGGCTAGGCATCCGAGGCGGAGGCAGGAGGTGCGTTTCTCTGTCGTCATGAAGTAGGAATATTGAATCGGGACGCTTGATGTCAACGTTCCCTTCGATTCTTCGAATCGACAAAGGATAATTTACAAAAGTGAGACGGGGTCAACATCCCAAGTGACAATAACGTCAGCCGGGAGGGAGGTGGACTGGAGGACCTGCTGGATGTGGCGGCAGAGGGGGCGTATTTTGGCGGCCCGGAGCAGGAGCTGATAACGGAACTGGCCGTGGGCCTTGGCCATGGCGCAAGGTGCGGGCTCGCCGATGAGCACGTCTTCGGGGAGGCCCTCCAGGAGGCGGCGATGGAGGGTCTGGAGGGCGAACTCCGCCATGGTCTGGTGTTTTCCCCGGCTGGCGAGAATGACGACGTGTGTGTAGGGGGGGTAATGAAAAGCGCGGCGCTGCTCGAGCTCCTGCTGGGCGAAGCCCTCGAAGTCGTTGTGGCGTGAAAACTGTACGGCGGGGCTGTGGGGGGCGTAGGTCTGCACGACGACCTCCCCTTTGACCTCGCCGCGGCCGGCGCGGCCGGCGACCTGAACCAGAAGCTGGAGGGTGCGTTCCGCGGCGCGGAAGTCGGGGAGATTGAGGGCGAGGTCGGCATTCAACACGCCGACGAGGGTGACGTTGGGGAAATCAAGGCCCTTGGCGATCATCTGGGTGCCGATGATGAGGTCGAGCTTCTGGGCTCGGAAGTCGCGGAGCAAGTCGCGGAGCTGGTTTTTGCGCTGAATGGTGTCGGTGTCCACACGGGCGATGCGCGCGTGAGGGAAGACCTCGCGGACGACGGTTTCGACGCGCTCAGTGCCGAAGCCTGCGAGCTTGAGCCCGGGCTCATGGCAGAAGGGGCATTTGGAGGGGGGGAGGCGCCGGGAACCGCAGACGTGACAGACGAGGCGGTTTTCGTGCTTGTGGAGCGTCATGGGGATGCTGCAGTCCTGGCACTGGATGGTCTCTCCGCATGCGAGGCAGGCCATGGAGGTGTTGAAACCGCGGCGGTTCAAAAAGAGGATGGTCTGCTCTTTTTTCTCGAGGCGTGAGGTGATGGCGGCGCGGAGCTTTTCGGAGAGGATGCCGGCATTGGCCACGGAGGTGCCGGTGCCTTTGCGCCGCTCCATGCGCATGTCGACGATGCGGATGAGGGGGAGGGTGCGGCCGTCGGTACGCTGCATGAGCCGGAGGAGCTCGTACTTGCCGTTTGCGGCATTTTCGAAGGATTCGAGGCTGGGTGTGGCGCTGCCGAGAAGGACGACGCATTTTTCGATGCCGCCGCGCACGACGGCGACGTCCCGTGCATGGTAGCGGGGTGTTTCGTCCTGCTTGAAGGAGGGCTCGTGCTCCTCGTCGACGATGATGATGCCGAGACGCTCCAGCGGCGCGAAGATGGCGCTGCGGGCACCGATCACGATGTCTGCGCGGTCTTCGTGGATCTTGAACCATTCGTCGTGGCGTTCGCCATCGCTCAGGTGGCTGTGGAGGACTGCGATGCGATCGCTGCGGTCTGAGAAGCGCGCCTTGAAGCGCTCGATGGTCTGAGGTGTGAGGGCGATCTCCGGAACGAGGACGAGGGCGGTGCCGCCGCGCTCGAGCACACGGGCGATGGCCTGGAGGTAGACCTCGGTCTTGCCGCTGCCGGTGATGCCGTGGAGGAGGATGGGGCGGGTCTGGCCGGAGGTGTCGAGCGCCGCGGAGACGCGTGCGTAGGCGGCCTGCTGCTCCGGGGTGAATGTGAGGGCCTGGGTGGGAAGGAAGGCTTCGTCCTGGAAAGGGTCGCGCTCCACGCGCACCTCGCTGCGGGTGATCCAGCCTGCCTTGAGGAGAGGCTTGAGGATGGAGGCGGCGCGTGGCAGGTCACGGCGGATCTGGCTGAGGGTGGCTTCGCCGCGGCAGCTGCGGAGGATGTCGAGCACGCGAGCCTGCATGGGGGCTTTGTGGCGGAGCTTTTCAAACTCTTCAGGAGGCGGTTCGCGCAGGAGCCTGAGATGGCTGTCCATGACGAAGCTGCCCGGTTTGTCCCGAACGGCCTGAGGAAGCATGGTGCGCAGCACGGTGTGGACGGAGACGAGATAGTACTCGGCGATCCAGCGCGCCAGCTTGAGCAGGCCGGGGGTGAACATGGGGCGCTTGGCGACGAAGGAGGCGATCTCCTTGAGGCGGCCGCGGTGGGGGGAGTCGTCGAGCAGCTCGAGGACCACGGCATTCATGCGGCGGTTTTGCAGAGGCACCATCACGCGCGAGCCCACGACGATCTCGTCTTTGAGGTGGGCGGGGATGGCGTAGTCGAGCTCCATGGCGGCGGCCCCTTCGAGCTGAACGCGTGCGATCCGTACGTGTGAGGGAGGGGCAGGCGCTGCAGCGGCGGGGGTGCCAAACAGATCGCTCTGATCGGGCCGGGGTGCAGTGCTTGGGCTGGTGGGAGGCATCTGGCGCAACCTAGCCTTCGTGAATCGCAGGCCAAAACGATTCTTCTTTTGAGAAACAAAACACCCCGTGCGATAGTTCCACAGAGCAGCATGGAGCGAACGGCATGTGGAACTTTCTGACAGAGCACTGGCGCGACGGCGTGGAGATACTGATCCTCGCTGCGCTGGCGTATCACGGATATCTTTTTTTCCGTGCGACGCGCGGTGCACGCATTCTGACGGGCCTGCTGGTGCTGCTGCTGAGTCTGGCGCTGCTTTCGCTGCTGCTGGAGCTGTCTGTCATCAGCAGCCTGCTGCAGCGCTTTTCGGTCTTTCTGGCGATAGCACTGGTGATCATCTTCCAGCCGGAGCTGCGGCGTGTGCTGGCAGAGCTGGGAAGCAGCCGTATTTTTTCCTTCAACCGTCCTGACCCGGAGGTGCTGGATGTGCTGATGGAGGCGATGCAGCAGCTGTCCTCAAGGCGCTGCGGGGCGCTGTTTGCGCTGAAGCGCGGCATCGACCTGAAGCCGTACGCCGAGTCTGGCGTGGAGCTGGATGCGGTCATATCGAATGAGCTGGTGACCACCATTTTCCACCCGAAGACATCACTGCATGATGGCGGAGCGATCATTGACCAGGGGCGGATTTCGTCCGCAGGCTGTGTTTTTCCGGTGAGCCAGCGAGAGATCCAGGACCGCGCGATTGGTCTGAGGCATCGTGCCGGGATGGGCATTTCGGAGGAGACGGATGCGATAGCGCTGGTCGTTTCCGAGGAGACGGGAGCTCTTTCACTGTGCTTTCAGGGCCGGCTGGAGCATGATCTGGAGCCGGCGAAGCTGCGCCAGCGGATCAATGAAATCCTCACGGAGGGGGCAGGCGCTGGGTTGGAATCTGCAACGGAGGGCAGTCATGAACTGGGGGCATCAGCTTAAAGAACTTATCATACGCAACTGGCGGGAGAAGATCGTCTCCCTGGTGCTGGCGTTTTTGTTCTGGTTCATGATCAAGGCGCAGGACGCCCGAAACATGCCGACGTACCCCATGCCGGCGCCGAGGCTGCCGGTGCCGACGTCTCCGGCGCCGCCGCAGCTCACGCCAGTGATACCGCCGCCTGTGCAACTGCCTTCGGAGCTGGAGCCGATGCTTTCGCCGCCCAATGCAGGGACTGCGCCGCCGCGCGGAGCCGGGACAGTGCTGAGCGGCGCCGCCGGGCTTTGACACTCAGGAAGTCCTGCGCTAGAAGCGCGGTCCTATGTCTGAAAAGCGTCAGTTCTTCGGCACCGACGGCGTTCGTGCCGTGGCCAATCGTCATCCAATGACCCCAGAGTTCGTCATGCGCCTTGCGCAGGCGGCCGCCGTCGTGCTCGGCGGGAAACCGGAGGGCGGGGAGCGCCCCAAAGCCGTGCTGGGCCGTGACACGCGCGCCTCAGGGGAGATGCTGGAGTCGGCGATCGCCGCCGGGCTGAACTCGGCCGGTGTGGACGTAATTCTGGCCGGCCAGCTGCCGACTCCTGCGGTGGCGATGCTGAGCGCGCAGCTCGGGGCCAATTTTGGCATCGTTGTTTCCGCTTCTCACAATCCTTTCACGGACAACGGGGTCAAATTTGTCCACGGCGACGGGCACAAGCTCAACGACAAGACGGAGTCTGCCATCGAGCGTCTGGTGCTGGGCACGGAAGACACGCCGCGCCCTGAGGGGCGTGGGATCGGCCGCATCACGAAGCTGGCGGACGGTGTGGACCGCTATGTGGCGCATGCGGTTTCCTCGATGGGCGGCGTGCGCCTGGACGGGATGCGCGTGGCGCTGGACAACGCGCATGGCGCGTCCTCCTTTACGAGCGCGCTGGCGCTGGAGCAGCTGGGCGCGGATGTGCAGGTCTTCCACTCCGAGCCGGACGGCTTCAACATCAATGAAGAGTGCGGCTGCACGCATTCTGAAGAGATCGAGCGCATCGTGCGCCAGTGCCAGGCGGAGGCGGGGATCGCGCATGATGGCGATGCCGACCGCGGGGCGCTGTGCGACGAGCTGGCCATCGCGCTGGACGGCGATGAGCTGATGGCCATCGCTGCCGAGTCCATGCTGCGCAAAGGAACGCTGAAGCAGAACACGCTGGCGGTGACGGTGATGAGCAACTACGGGCTGGATGATCTCGTGTCCCGGCTGGGCGGCCGCGTGATCCGCACAGGCGTGGGCGACCGCTACGTGCTGGAAGAAATGCGTGCACGGGGCCTGAACTTTGGCGGCGAGCAGAGCGGCCATATCATTTTTGGCGACTGGGCCACCACCGGGGACGGCCTGATCTCGGGCCTGCAGGTGCTGCGAATCATGAAGGAAACCGGCGAGCCGCTGAGCGAGCTGCGCAAGTGCCTGAAAAAATTCCCGCAGTGCGCGCGCAACCTGCGTGTGCGTGCGAAGCCGCCGGTGGACCAGCTGGCGGAGGCGCAGAAGATCATCAAGGAGACCGAGAAGAAGCTGGGCGACTATGGCCGCGTGCTGCTGCGGTACTCTGGCACGGAATCGCTGATCCGCCTGCTGGTGGAAGGGCGTGATGTGGAATATCTCGAAGCTCAGGCGGACAAGATCGCTTCGGCGGTGCTGGCGCAGATCGGATAACACCGTACTGCGATGAAAAGCCACTTCGCTCCGGCCCTTGCCCTTGGCGCCTGCATCATCATCGGGTGCGGTGTCATTGCCATGGGTTTTGGCAGGGACGCAGGCCAGATCGTCGCATTCATCGCCATCGCCTTTGGTGGCTGGCTGCTCAAAACGGCCATGGAAATCTCAAAGAAGGACTGAGCGTGAGCCATTATTTCATCACCGGTACGGACACCGACGCAGGCAAGACCTATGTCACCTGCCTGCTGCTGGAGGCGCTGAAGCGTGAGGGGAGGCGGGTGACGGGCTTCAAGCCGTTTGTCTGCGGCCAGCGCGATGATGCGATCCATCTGGCGAATGCGGGCAGCGGCGGGCTGACGGTGGACGAAGTGAATCCGGTGTGGTTCAAGGTGCCTGCGGCCCCGTATGCGGCGGCACTGATGGAGAACCGGAGGTTTGAGCTGAACGAGGTCATCGAGCGGTTTCAGGAGATCGCGCAGCGGCATGAGCATGTGCTGGTGGAGGGGGCGGGAGGCTGGGAGGTGCCGCTGAATGAGTTTTCGACGATGGCGGATTTTGCGCAGCGGCTGGCGCTGCCGGTGATCGTGGTGGTGAACAACAAGCTGGGCTGCCTGAACCACACGATCCTCACCGTGCGCAACATCCAGGCCCGTGGCATGACCTGCGCCGGGGTGATTCTCAATTATGTGCAGGAGGAACGCGACGCGGCGAGCATCAGCAACCGGATGGTGCTGGAACATTTTCTCGATGTGCCGGTGCTGGCGGAAGTGATGCACGGCGAGACGGAAATCGAGTGGCCGCTGTGAATGCGGTTTTTCAGACTGCCGGTTTGACCGGCTCTCTGAAAATCGTGCGCCTGGCCACGGCAACGACCAGCAGGCCCACGAGCATGCCGAGGGCCATGGAGGGCGGGATGTCGCTGGGCCAGTGGGCACCGCAGTAGATGCGTGACCAGGCCACGGCTGCCGCCAGGAGGTACATGAGGATGCCTGCGCCGCGATAGAAGGAGGCAATGACGGTGGCGGCAGCGAAGAGATTGACGGTGTGGCTGGAAGGGAAGGACTTGCCACGGGTGGCACCGTTGGGCTCGCTGGGTTTGACCACGGGAGGCTGGAAGAGGCGCATGAAGGCGGGGGAGCCGTGGCCGAGATCGCGAATGATGACATCGGGCCGGGCATCGCGCGGGCGCACGCGGCCGACGGTTTTTTTGAGAGTGTTGGAGATCACGCCGTCGCCGAGGCCGATGGCGATGCCGAGACAGAGCAGCATGATGCGGGCCCGCTTGCCGCCGCGCCAGGCGGTGATCAGAGCTGCTGCGATGATGAGGGGCAGCCAGGCCTCGATGGCGGAAAGGGCAGGCATGAGCCAGTCGAGCACCGGATGAGACCACACAGAATTGATCTGGTGGAGAAGGCTGAGATCCCAGGGGAACGGCATGTGAGAACAGAGGTGATCAGAATGAAGCGTGGCGGAACAGTGGCTGCCCCGTCATTTGCCGCCGGCATGAACCGGCTGCCAGTTTTTCAAATTTCTGCCCAAGAACACGCTGAACTCGAGCGCCTGGCTGCCCAGGGGAACGCGGATGGTGCCAAGGAACTCTATTTTTTCGAAGGCAGCGGTGAAGACTTCATTTTGGGCCAGGCTGGCGTAGGAGCCGGGTTCGAGAATGAGGGCGTCCGAGCCGATGCGCTCCTCAGGCCCTGGCCAGATCTCATACTGAGAGAGGACCGTGCCGCTGGGCTCCCAGCGATAGACGCGCGGATGAGAGGGCATGTAAAAAGCCATTTCCGCAGCGGAGTAGCGATGGCCGAGGGCCATGACAAAGGTGTTTTCCCTGCGAGGCACCCGATCCAGAAATTTTTGGGCCTCGATGCCGGCCTCTTTCCAGCCGCGCATGTCGGCGAGCTTGCCAATGGCCTTCAGATCCGTGGTGAGGATGACGACCAGTCCCACATGAGCCAGGAGGACGAGGGCACCGCCGATGCGCAGCGACCAGCGCTCCCAGCCTGGGTGCAGCCTGAAGGGTGAGACGCCGCGCAGCCAAGCGGCCCCGAGAATGAAGGCGGGGACAAAAAAGGCTGCGGGCCAGTTGGGATTGATGCGCTGACGCAGGGAGAGCAGGGCGAAACAGGCCAGCGCCGGAGCGGAGGCGAGCAGGAGGAAAAGGACGGGACGTGAGATCTGCCGGCGGAGTTTGACCGCTGCGATCATGGCCGCGACCAGGGCGGCAAAGGTGACGGGGGTGTAGATCAGAGCCTGGAGGCCGATGTTTTCACCCGTGCGGCCGAGCCAGCGGCTGAAGCCGAGGCTGGAGGTGTCGAAGTGGTGCTTGGTATGCTCCAGCGTGATCCATGCATGCTGCTGATTCCAGCGAAGCACCGGAATGATGAAGGCCATGCCGAGGAGGATGGAGATCCACATGCGGGGATTGCGCAGGAGGGGGCGATCCTCGCGTGAGAAGGCGGCGAAGACGAGCATGAGCGCGGGGAAGGCGAGCATCATCTGCTTGCTGAGCGTGCCGAAGCCGATGACGAGAGTGAGGGCGAGCCAGCGCAGGTTGCACGCGGGTTTCTGCGCGGCATGCCAGAAGATCAGGAGGCCGAGCGTCCAGCAGAGGAGAAGCGGGGCATCGATGGTGAGCAGGAGATTGAGAGCAGCGTTGGCGAGAGTGAGGAGCACCAGAACGGCGGCAAGGAAAGCGGTGCGGGCGTCAAACAGCACGAGCGCCAGACGGTGGATGATGACCAGCGTGGCGGTGCCGAGCAGCAGGGCGGCGAAGCGGATGCCCCACTCCGCATTGCCTGTGAGCCAGCCGATGGAGCCCATCATCCAGCCGATCATGGGAGGCTTGCTGTAGTAGCACCAGTCCGGCCTGCGGCCCCAGTCCCAGTAGTAGGCCTCATCGCCGATGAGATCGGCACCATTCACAAAGAGCAGCATGAGGCCGACGCGCACGATGAAAACGGCGGCCAGAAGCCACCAGAAGCGTTTAATCCAGATCGAGGAGTCAGAAGCGGGAATCACAGACATGCACGCGCATGATAGCCGCGACTGCCGGGTGGGAAATGGGAAAGCAATCTGCCGGTCTTGTTTCTTGGCGGCTTGCACCCTGCTGCGACGCAGGCACCGTGCGGCAAAGGAATGATGAACGACAAGGCGCAAAAAGAAATCGACTGGCTCTACAGCACGCAGTTTTACGGCATCAAGCTGGGGCTGGACAATGTGCAGCGGCTGCTCAGCGAGCTGAAACTGCCAGCGGCGGGGCAGAAGTTCATCCATGTGGCGGGGACGAATGGGAAGGGGTCCACGTGTGCCTTCATGCATTCGATTCTAAAAGCTGCCGGGATCAACGCGGGGCTCTTTACCTCGCCGCATCTGATCCATTTTGGCGAGCGGATCCGGGATGCGGAACGCATGATCACGGCGGAGGAGATTGCTGCCGGAGTGAACCGGCTGCGAGAGCGTGTGGCAGGCTGGGACCCGCACCCCACGTTTTTTGAGCTGACGCTGGCGCTGGCTCTGGAATGGTTTGCGCAGCAGGGCTGCCCGTGGGTGGTGCTGGAGACGGGGCTGGGCGGGCGGCTGGATGCGACGAATGCCATCATGCCCGAGGTGAGTGTGATCACGCCCATCGGCTGGGACCATATGGACATGCTGGGGGACACACTGGCGAAGATCGCAGCGGAAAAGGCGGGGATCATCAAGCCGGGAGTGCCGGTGGTGACGATAGACCAGGAGCCAGAAGCGATGGAAGAAATCGCGTTCGCTGCAGCGGAACGTGGGGCACCGCTCACGATCATCTACTCGCCATGGCATGGGGAAACCGGTCTCGCAGGCCCGCATCAGCGTTGGAATGCAGCCTTAGCTGCTGCTGCTTTGCACGCAGCGGGGTTTGAGCTTGAGGAAGAGGTGATCGCGCGAGGTTTGCGCGAGGTGCAGTGGCCTGCACGGTTTCAGAAGGCCGGCGGCTGCATCATCGATGGTGCGCACAATCTGGATTCAGCCCGTGTGCTGGCGCAGACGTGGCGGGAGCAGTTTCCGGACGAGCGGGCGGAGATGATCTTTGGTGCAGTGGCTGGCAAGGACACGGCTGCGGTGATGCGGGAGCTGGCGCCGATTGCTGGGAGCTGGCGTTTCACAGGCTTTGAGTCGCCGCGAGCGCTGACTCCGGAGGCACTGCGGGAGATTTGGAACGGGCTGGGGATTGAGGCCCGGCCTGTAACCCTGCATGCACGGGTTGCGGATGCCTTGAAGGCGATGAAGCCGGAGGCGCGCACGCTGATTGCGGGCTCGCTTTATCTGGCGGGCGAGGCGCTGGCGCTGCTGGAAGACAGGGCGGCGGCGTTTGAGAAGAGTGCGCAGTGAGGTGCGGTGGCGCCTCATGGATTGCGGTGCCGCTGATCGACGGGCAAGAGTGCCCATCGTACTATTCTTCGGAGGCGGTGACTTTGATCTTGTAGCCGTTCTCGTTTTTCTCGAGCTTCATGAGGCCGCGCCCGGCCACGGCCTCCAGCAGGGAACTGAAGGTGCTGAAGCCGTAGAAACGCTCGTCAAACTGGGGCTGGAGGCGGCGGATGGCCTGCTTGACGGGGCCTGCCCACACGGTGTCGCTGCCGCTGCGGCTTAGCATGGCCTCGACAGTTTCCACCACGATCTGGATGGCTTTTTCAGGGTCACCACCCGGCTTCTTTTCCTGGGAGACAGCTTTGCCGGGTGTGGGTGCGGGCTTGGCACGGGCCAGGCGTTTGCGGGTTTTTTCCTCCTCGCGCACGAGGTCGTCGTAGAAGATGAACTCGTCGCAGTTGTCGATGAAGAGGCCGCTGGTGGACTGCTTCACGCCGACGCCGATGACGGTCTTGTTGTTTTCGCGCAGCTTGCTGACGAGAGGGGAGAAATCTGAGTCGCCGCTGACGATGGCGAAGGTGTCCACGTGGGGCTTGGTGTAGCAGAGGTCGAGGGCGTCCACGACCATGCGGATGTCTGCGGAGTTTTTGCCGGACTGGCGGACGTGGGGGATTTCGATGAGCTCGAAGGAGGCCTCGTGCATGGCGGCCTTGAAGCTCTTGTAGCGGTCCCAGTCGCAGTAGGCCTTCTTGACGACGGTGCTGCCTTTGAGCAGGAGGCGGTCGAGGACCTTGCTCATGTCAAACTTGTCATACTGCGCATCCTTCACGCCGATGGCGAGGTTTTCAAAGTCGCAGAAAACGGCGATGGTGTGGGTGCGGTCGGGGTGGGCTGCCATGATGAGGGAAGGTCCGTCCATGCAGGCGGATGGTCAACCGGTGTCTCGTCAACGGCCGCAGTATGTTGCGCAAAGGATTGACACTGGCTGTGCTTTTCCGCTTCGATGCGCGGATGGATTTGAAATGGCAGATTTTTCTTTGTACAGCGGCAGGCATGGCGCTGCTGACCACGGTGGTGATGCATCTGGCGCTGATACCCTGGCGGCGGAGTGCGGGCTGCCACTGGACGGAGCGTGCACGGCTGCTCTGGCCTGCGCGGCGGGTGTCTGTGGCGCTCGTGTTTGCCTGCAGTCTGTCGGGCGGCTTTTTGGGAGGGGTGGACCGCGCCAGCTGGCTGGTGAACTCCTGCTCCGTGGCGGGACTTGTGTGCGGCTTTCTGGCAGGCACGTTCTTTTTCACGCGCGCGATCGAGCCGCGCTACCGCTTCCTCACCTGGCTGGGTGAGACATTCTGGATGGCGCTGGTGCAGTTTGGCATCTACGGCATCCTGCTCGGGCTGATGTGGTCGATGCCGAACGCTGTCGGACCTGCTGAGTGGCTGCGCTTTGCCGTGGGGCTGGTGGGGGTGCTGGTCATCGCCACCGGCGTGTGGCTGCCGCTGCTGAAGCTCTTTCCGCACAAGCGGAAGCCGGAGGAGGAAAGGCTGGAGGCTCTTGTGCGGGAGGTCTCTGTGCAGACGGGGCTGACACCCCGGTGGATTTTTTTCAGCAAGTCGCCCAAGGCCTTTGCCGGTGCGCTGGTGCATCTGCGCAGTCTGGTGCTGACCTCCCGCCTGATGGAGATCCTGAACGATGAGGAGCTGCGTGCCGTGCTGCACCATGAGGTGGCGCATCTGCGAGAGGGGTTTGGGGTGAAGCTCTCGCGCCTGCTGCCCATCGTGGGCATTTCCGCCCTGGCTTTCATGAATCCTGTGGAGCATGTCTATGGCCTGAATGGCATTGTGCTGCTGTTTCTCTGCCCCGTGCTGTGTGCACGTCTTGCACGAGCGATCGCGCGGCGGATGGAGCATCGTGCGGATGATGCCGCCATCCAGGGGGCTGATCCGGTGCAGTATGCGCGTGCGCTGGAAAAGCTTTACGAAGCCAACCAGATGCCCGCCGTGATGCGCAGCAACAGCATGGTGCACCCGCATCTCTATGACCGCATGCTCGCCGCCGGGGTGACGCCTGACTATGCGCGCCCTGAGCGTCCGGGGATCATGGCCTGGCCGGGATGGGTGGTGCTGCTGATGCCTGTGGCCATGATGGTCCTGATGCTGACCCAGATACCGACGAATGCTCCGCGCTCATCCAAGGCCCGAGCAGAGCCCAGGCTCGAAAATCACCGGTAAAACGGCCACGCCGTGAGGCTTGGCGGTCCCAGAGACTCCTGCTCGAAGTCGCCTTTGGTGCCGGCGGTTTGCATGGCCTGCAACTCCGCGTGGCAGTCTGCCATGTGTGGATCTGCGAGGAGGCGGCCGAGAATCTGGTGGTCGTGAGATTGTAGTGCGGCGGAATCTGCGCACGGGCGGTGGCGCATATGCAGCGGGGTGATGGCGCGGCCGGAGCGCTCGCGGAGATCGCGGAGGATGTCGAAGCCGGCGGGGTCGCTGTCGCCAAAGTGATGGATGGGCAGGCTGGCGGGAAGACGAGCCAAGAGGGCGAGCACAGCACGGCCTGGGTAGCTGGTTTGAATGAAGAGAGTGTCTCCACCCAGCTTTGTCAGTTCCATGAAGGTGGTTTCGTTTTCCACCGTGAGCACGCGAGAGGCCGTGCAGTGAGTGGCTACGGCACGGCGGATGTCGGTTTCAGAAAGGGAAACAGGCGCCTTGAGAAGCCCAAGGTTCAGGGGGCCTTCGGGCAGCTGCAGAAGCAGCGGGCCGCAAAGGAAGACCTGACGCGGCTTTTCCATGAGGCCGAGGTCTTCGAGAGAGCTGATTGTGCTGTTTGAAAGCTGCTTGAGCGCGAGCTCGATGCGGGGTCGCAGCTCCTCCAGCCTTTTCGAGCTGCGGCAGATGCTGCAACTGGCGAAGCGGATCAGCGATTCGCCCTGCCAGCCCAGCACGCGCGGGAGGAGGGTGAGGAGTTCGCGATTTCCTTCCAGATCATCTCGCGCAAAGGGTGCGATGGAGGTGCCATCGAGCACCTGCTGCGCCAGCTTTCGGCACCAGGACGACCAGGCTTGCTGATGCTGTGGGACATGCGTGTCTGCAAAGGACCCGAATAGATCTGCAAGCTGCCTTCTCTCCTCGGTGGGAGAGGATTCGTGCAGATGACGAAACAGCCACTGCTCGCCGCCTTCGCGTGAGAGGCGCACGATATGGATCAGGCGCTCATCGCGGGCATGGGTGTCGAGCTTCAACATGCCCTGAGACCGGGCGGAGGCTGCACGCAGGCGCTCCTCGGCTGAGCTGCGGGCTGCGGCGGACTGGGCACCGGCGGCTTTGAGAAGTTTCATGTAATCCAGCGTGAAGTCTCCGCTGCTGACGCCGGTGCGACCTGCCTGGGACGCGCGGTAGCGGTCGGCGAAGACCTTCAGTACGTCTGGAAGATCATGAGCCATGCTTGTCCATCCATTCGCGGCCTTCGGGGGTGTCGCGGAAGAGCACGGCGGGAATGTTTCGGATGCGGGTTTTGCCGCCTTCGCGTTTCTCCGTCTTTGTCACCACGATGAGTTCGTCGCACAGGCTGAAGGCGAAGGGGATGTTGCCGCTGGACATGCTGAAGACGCCTTGCAGATCGAGCTCCTGCATGGCGGCCAGGCAGTCCTGAATGCGCTCGCCGCTGAGCTTGCTGAAGGCCTCGTCGATGGGCACGAGTGCCAGGCTGGGCTCTTTCCAGCGGGTCTCGTGGCGGTTGTAGGCGTGCAGGTAGCTGGCGAGGATGGCCACGAAGTAGGGGCTCTGATTTTCGCCGCCGCTCATTTTGCCGCTTTGCTTGTCCACGCTCACCGGCTTCGCGTCCGGATGGCGCACATCGGAGACAAGGAGGTCGTAGTCAAAGTACTGGCGGTAGTCCAGCAGACGTGCGGCCTCGGGGCTGCTGCCTTGCTTGACGAGCGTTTGCAGGAAGTGATCGAGCGCGGTGCGCAGCTCGCCCTCCAGACTGGAGAAGAAGAGGTCGTCGGGATCGCGCGTGGAGTTGAGGTCGATGAGATGGCGGTAGAAGCGGAACTCGGGGTTCGGTTCCTTTTTGATGTGATAGACATCATTGCCGATCTGCCGCTTGAGCTGCTTGTTGAGCAGGAAGATGATGTTGTCGATCTCCTTGAGCGCCTTCTGCATGCGGCTGAGCACCTGCGTACGAAAGAGGCCCTCCCAGCGTTTGCGCTCGGCCCCGGCCTTCTTCTCGAAATCCGGGATGCCCTGGCCGTCGATGCGGGCCAGCAGCTTTTCATAGTCCTTCGTACTGCGGCCGTCTTCGGGCAGGTCGTCGAAGCGTGGGGAGAAGGTCTTTTTGAATTCGACCATCGCGGCCTTGAGGTCGCCCTCAGCCTGCGCGGCACTGACGGCGGCCCTGCTCTGCTCTTTTTCGAACTCCCGCGCTGCGACATCGGCGGCGAGATATTTCTCCAGCATGTCCTGCTTCCAAGTTTGGTAGCGGTCCAGATGGGCGGAGATGTCGATCTCTCTGCGCACACGCAGCAGCTCGTCTTCACGCTTGGAGGCATCGTCACGGCGTGTGGCCAGTGTCTTTTCGATCTGCTCGATCTCACGCTGCAATCCTTTGCGGGCGATTTCGAGGCGTTCCTTCTCAAAGGAATCCGCTTGTATGCTGAGTTCGTGCGCCTGCTGCTCCAACTCGTGCAGGGAGCCGGTGTCGATCTCCTGGAGCCGCTTCATGAGCTCTTCGTGATCTTGTTCCAGCTTGGGCAGTGACTCCACGCGCACCAGATCCTGAGCGAGCGTGCCGTGGTCTGGCAGCTTGGTGTCCTTGTCGGAGATGAGGGCATTGATCTCCGTTTCCAGCGGTTCCAGGCGGCGGATGCCGGCCACGATTTCCTGCAGCAGCGCCTGCTTGATCTCCTGCTGGCGTTGCAGGCCGCGTTTGCCGACAAACGGCACGCCATCGTAGCGCCGCGCGCGATGCGTGACGCCGTCGCGCAGCATGAGGCCGTCGGGCAGGATGGCGGCATCGTGCTTCTCGAAGTCCGCCAGCTTTTGTACGCACTTCACCTGACCGAACCAGTGATCGACGCAGGCGCGGGCCACGGGGTCGTCGGTTTCGATCTTTTCAGCGAGAGAGCCTTTCAGCACCTTCGGTTTTAGCGCGAGCATGCGTGCTGGATGCACGAGTGACTCCAGCGCAGCTTTTGGCCCCTGGGCTCCGGCTTTCAGCTCATGGAAATGACGCAGCGCCTCGGCATGCTGCTCCTCGTTCACCAGCACGGCAAACTTCTCGGTGAAGGCCACCTCGATGGCCTCGCGCCAGCCTTCGTCCGCCACCTCGCACACTTCCCGCAGCGCATGCGCTGCGGACCTTCCTTGGAATTGCAGCAGCTTGCTGTTCAGTTCATGCAGCAGCGGCTGCTCGATGGGCGGCAGCCCGGCTTTGAGGGTGCTGATCTGGGCCTCCAGATCAGAGCGCTCGGCACGCAGGCGGCGCAGCTCCTCGGCATCAGCGGCAAAGCCCTGGCGCAGGTTTTTGCACACCTGATCTGCAGCATCGCGCAGGAGGCTGAGGGCATTGGCCGTGGCGGCTTCATCGCAGCCCTCGAGAAGTTCCAGAGCGGTTTCAAAACGCTGTGTGTCCACCGGGCGGGGCAGGGGAGCCTGCTTCACGTCCTTGAGCCATGCCTTCGCATCCTTCACACGCTTGCGCAGGCGGTCGCTGAGCTTGCTGCCGAGTTCACGCAGGCGCAGCAGCTCTGCTTCCAGCTTGCGGCCCTGCTCGGTGAGCTGGTGGTAGAGGCGGCCTTCGGAGGACTCGTGCATCAGTCCCAGCAGGCGTTCGCGCTCGCTGCGGCAGCGGGAGATCTCGCTCTCCAGCTCCAGCAGGCGCTCCTCATCCACGGAGAAGCGCTCGCGCAGCTCGGCCAGCCGCTTTTCCATGCTGGTCACCAGACCCTGAGTATGCTCGTGGTTCAGCTCGGTGGCGAGGAACCTGGCAACATCGCGATCGCGCTGGGCATTCGCGCGTGTTTCAGAAAGCTGGCGGATCGTCTGCAGGCGGGTGAGCTGGCCGCGCAGCAGGCGGAGCTCGTTTTCGTAGGATTCAAAGTCGCGGTAGCTGGCCACCACATCCTCCACCGGCACGGCCTCGCCAGGCAGCACAAAGCGGCGGCAGAAGTCGTCAAAGCTCTTGAGGTTGGTGAAGGACATCGCGCTGGGCAGCAGGCGGTCCAGCACCTCGCGGTTGAAGTTCAGATGCGCACCGCTGCTCATGTCGCGCAGGTATTCGCGGGATGAGGCGAAGACGTGCCCCTCGCGTCCCTCCACGAGCTGGCGGAAGCCCAGGATGTCCAACGTGCGGCGTTTGCCATCCTCCGCCGAGACATGGATGAAGTCATCCTTCTCCAGCTTGGCGGGGCAGAAGAAGGGGGTGATGTGGCCGTCGTTTTCCGCCGTGTTGCGGAATTCGATGCGCAGGCCCCAGGTTTCCACGCGCTTGCTGCCGGGCCAGGAGAATTCGGCCGCCACGTAGGTGGTCACGCCTTTGTCGTGGTAGAACTGCGGCTGACCGCTTTCGGACTGCTGCTTGGTATCCAGCAGGCAGTAGCCTTTCAGCGTGCGGTCCGACTGCGTGCCGGTGGCGCTGCGGTTGAAGTGATGGCGTGCACGTTCAGGACCCACCAGCACCAGCATGAGGAGGTCCATCAGAATGGATTTTCCCGAACCGGTGACGCCGGCCAGCACGAGGTTTCCCTGCACAGGCAGCGTGTCCTGGTAGCCATACCAGTTGATGGCATGGAGGCGGGAGAGGCGAATGGCGCGGCTTTTGGTGCTCATGCCTCCACCTCCTCTTCGGTGCTGGAGTTCACGGCTTGTGCCTCACCGCGCTTCAGCGCATGGGCCGATTCTGTCCACTCCGCCAGTTCACGGAAGGGAACCACGCGGCGGATGGCGGGAAGTACCTCGATGCCCGAGTCTTCAAAGGACTCGGCAGATTGAAACTTGATGAGGTTGAAGCGAGCAGCCTGGCGCAGGATTTCGCGCAGGCGGTTGCGGGAAATCTGGCCCACCGCATCTGGGAGAAGCTGGTCCTTCATGAGGGCATTCAGTTCCGCCACGGTGAGAAAGGCCTGGGTCTCGCCTTCATCGCGCCAGCGCACATCTCCGGCATACCAGAGTGCCAGCCACACCAGCGTGGCATCCTGCTTGAGATGCAGCACCATGGAGGAGACGCGCGGGATGGCCTGCACCATGCGCTCCTCGTGCAGCAGAGCCACATCCAGCCCTGCCAGCGCTGCGGTCTCGCGCAGCCAGTCAAAATTCTGGCGGCACCAGTTGTAGAGTCCGCTCTGGCCGCTCTCCAGCCCCAGCAGGGAACCATGCGCCAGCAGCTCCTGCAGCGCTTCCGCGAGACGGTTGCGGTCCTGCTCCTGCAGCCGCAGCAGCGGATCCGGTGCGGAGGGTTCATGAAGGCCGTTTTCGGTGTCGCTCATTCGTCGGGATTATTTCTTGATCAGGTCAAAGTGCTCCACCCGCGCCCCAGGCAGCGCGTCCAGTGAGATGTCGCCGGCGTGTTCGCGGGTTTTGGCACGGGTGCTTTCGATCTTGTAGGAGGCCTCGTTGGACTCCGCATGCAGCAGCAAGGCGATGAGTTCGGTGAGATCCGCCTCCGAGGCCACGGGCAGGTCGGCGCTGGAAATGCGCGCTCCCTTCTCTCCGGGGATGCGTTTTACAAACTCGTTGGCACGGCGCACGGAAAGTGAATCGCGCAGCGCGCGTGCCATGCCGCGCAGACCCTCGTCGCGCTCGGCGTCGGACACTTCGTCGTCCAGAGCGGCCTGCTCGGCGGTGGTGCGGCGTGTGGGCGGTGCGTAGAGGGAATCCAGCCCGGCGGGCATGCGTGTCTCTGGCAGACGCAGGGCTGGAAGCGCTGGCACTTCCCAGGCGCTGGAAAGGCGCTTGCCGGAGAGCATGCCGTTCACGGTCTGGAAAAAGTTGCGTATCTCTCCGCGGCGTTCGCCGGTGACGTCTTGCAGATAGCGGAAACGCGAAAGTGAACGGCGTGTGAAGTCAGCGGTGCGGCGGTCGATTTCATCCGCCATGGGCTGCACCAGCTCCAGCAGATGGGCCAGGTCATCCAACCGCTGGCGCACACGCGCACGGGCGGTCTCGGCGCTCAGAGTGGGCTCTCGGCGCAGCAGCTCGGTCTGCATCTCGGCGATCACGCTGGAGTCATCCTGCAGTCGGTCGCTGATGCGACGTACGGCTTCGGGCAGGCGAGCAGGGAGTCGCGCGCGGATCAGCTCGGCGTAGGCGCCGTGGGCGATCTGCTCCGCGTAATCCTCAAACACGAGGGCCAGATTGCCTTTGAGAGTGTCCTCTTCAAGCTGACGCCGGGTAAGTCGCTGCACAGACTTCTGCATGGTGCGCAGTTCGCCCAAGCCCTGCCGGGTGTTGGAAAGGCAGACGTCCACAGTTTGCAGCGGGCGCTCGATCAGCTCGGGCTCATTGGCCAGCGCGGCACAGACGGCGGTGAGCTTGTCCGTAAAGACGGCGGCCTCGGGGTGGGCAATCTGCCGCAAGGCGGCGATCAGCGTGGAGCCGTGCGCGTCAAAGTAGAGCCGCCGCTTCCAGTCCTTGCGCGGCGGCTCCTCCAGCCAGCGGCAGCGGGCCAGGTGGTCCAGCACACGGCGGGCGGCTTCACGCGGAGGCAGCGAGACGGGGGCCTGCTCGCCCTCTGCCGCAGGTTCGTCCTCCTCTGGCTGGAATTCCGGGTGCCGGGCCAACACCTCGGCGATGATTTCGATGGCATCGCTGCGGTCCAGCCCGTCTGGCTGTTCTCCGCACTCGCGATCCAAGGCGTCCAGCACGTCCACATAGGTGGGCGCATTTTTCCCAGCCAGCACGCGGAAGAACGCGGGATCGCGCACTTCACGGTAGAGGCTGGTGGAGAGGAGGTCTGACATGGTGAGCCGCCCACCATGCGGAGGCTTCACCGCGTGGCAACTGCCCGTCCTACTCCGCTCTAGGCATGGACGATCCCGCCCTGCAGGACGGGGGGCGCAAGAGGTGGAATAGCACCAGCGTTGTCCCGGACTGCCCCAATTTTGTCAAAAACGCCCCAGCCAACCCATGAAGACACGTCTCCTCATCCCTGCGCTCTTCCTTTCCGCCGCCGTGCATGCTGCACCGCCGAAGAAGGAGGAGGGCATCGACCCGAACAAGCCGGTCTCCTTTTACAAGCACATCCGCCCCATCTTCCAGGCCCAGTGCAACGGCTGCCACCAGCCCGCCAAGAAGAAAGGCGACTATATCATGACGGAGTTCGTCGCGCTGCTCAAAGGGGGCGAGGAAGGGCATGCGATCATCCCGGGGAAACCTGCCGAGTCCAACCTGCTGAAGCTGATCAAGCCGGATGAAAAGGGCAAGGTGGAGATGCCGCAGAAGGCCGATCCGCTGCATGAAACGCAGATCGCGCTGATCGAGCGCTGGATCGCGGAAGGTGCCAAGGATGACACGCCTGCCTCTGCCAAGGCGGAATACGACATGGCCCACCCTCCAGTCTATGTGAAGGCGCCTGCCATCACCTCCATCGAGTATTCGCCTGACGGCAGCATGATCGCCGTGGCGGGTTATCATGAAGTGCTGGTGCACAAGGCGGATGGCAGCGGGATCGTCGCACGTCTGGTGGGTCTGGCGGAGCGCATTCAGAAACTGGCGTGGTCTCCGGATGGCAAAAAAATCGCCGTTACCGGTGGCAGCCCGGCACGCATGGGTGAAATCCAGATCTGGGACGTGGCGGCGAAGAAGCTTGAACTCTCCAAGTCGCTCACGTTTGACACACTGTATGGCGCGAGCTGGTCGCCGGATGGCAAATTCCTCTCCTTTGGCTGCGGTGACAATGCGGTGCGAGCCATCGAGGTGGCTACTGGCAAGGAAACCCTCTTCATGGGCGGCCACAGCGACTGGGTGCTGGACACCGTGTGGGGTGTGAATGGCAAGCATGTCGTATCATGCGGCCGTGACATGAGCGTGAAGCTCACGGAAGTGGCCACGCAGCGTTTCGTTGATAACATCACCTCCATCACCCCCGGCGCACTGAAGGGCGGTGTGCAGGTGCTGGCGCGGCATCCGCAGCGCAATGAGGTGCTGATTGGCGGTACCGACGGTGTGCCGGCGATCTACCGCATGGAGCGGCTTACCAAGCGTGTGATTGGCGACAACGCCAACCTGATCCGTAAATTCCCAGCCATGCAGGGGCGCATCTTTGGCGTGGACTTCGCGCCGGATGGCAAGCGCATCGCGGTGGGTTCCTCGAACGAAGGTGCGGGCGCGGTGAACATCTACTCCAGCGACTACGACAGCACCATGCCCGAGGCGGTGAAGAAGATCGTGGAAACCGTGAACGGCAAGGGACCTGAACTGGACGCGTGGATCGTCAAAGATGTGAAGCAGCTCAGCAGCACGCCCGTGCCCTGCGGCATCTTCAGCGTGACCTTCAGCCCGGATGGCAAGACGGTTGCGGTGGCAGGTCAGGACGGCCAGATCCGCGTGATCGATGCTGCGACCGGAGCCATCGCCAAGGAGTTTGTCTCCGTGCCGCTGGTGAAGGAACAGGTGCTCGCCGCCACGGATGTGATCGTGGACGACAGCGTGCGTGCGGTGCTGGAAAAAGACACCAAGGTGGAAACCCTGCACACGGGCCCGACGGTGGCCTCCATTGATGTGGAGCCCACCACGATCAAGATCGGCAAGCCAACGGAATATGCCCAGCTCCTCATCACCGCCCGCATGAGCGACGGCACCCGCGCGGACGTCACCCGCATGGCCAAGATCACCGCAGAAAACACCGATGTGGTGGATGTGAACACCCGCGGCATGGTGCGCCCGGACAAGGATGGCGCGACCAACGTGAAGATCTCCTTCCAGGGCAAGACCGCGAACATTCCCGTGAATGTTGCAGGTATGAATGTGGCACTGAAGCCCGACTACGTGCGCGATGTGATGCCCATCATGTCCAAGCTGGGCTGCAACCAGGGCACCTGCCATGGTGCCAAGGAAGGCAAGGCGGGCTTCAAGCTCTCGCTGCGTGGCTATGATCCCGTGTATGACGTGCTCGCCTTCACCGACGACATCTCCAGCCGCCGCGCCAACGTGGCCTCGCCGGAGCACTCGCTCATGCTGCTCAAGGCCAGTGGTGCCGTGCCGCATGAGGGCGGTCAGCTCACGGTGCCCGGAGAGCTCTACTATGAGTCTCTGAAGGCCTGGATCGGCCAGGGTGCAAAGCTGGATCTCAAAACACCGCGCGTCACCAGCATCGAGCTGTCTCCAAAGAACCCGGTCATCGAGCGCATCGGCGGGCGCCAGCAGCTGCGCGTCATCGCACACTATGCGGATGGCTATGTCAAAGACGTGACTGCCGAGGCCTTCCTGGAAAGCGGCAATGGTGATGTGATCGAAGCTGATAAAAAGGGACTCATGACCAGCCTGCGCCGTGGCGAGGCTCCCATTCTGGCCCGCTTTGAAGGCGCGTATGCGGCCACCACCATCACGGTGATGGGCGACCGCACCGGCTTTGCCTGGAAGGAGCCGGAGAAGTGGAACAAGATCGACGAGCTGGTGGCGCAGAAATGGCAGCGCATGAAGATCGAGCCCAGCGGTGTGTGCAGCGACGAGGACTTCCTGCGCCGCATCCACCTGGACCTGACCGGCCTGCCGCCGAAGCCGGAGGAAGTGGCCGCCTTCCTGGCCGACAAGCGCGACACGCGCACCAAGCGCAGCGAGATCATCGACAAGCTCATCGGCAATCCCGACTTCGTGGAGCACTGGGCCAACAAATGGGCTGACATGCTGCAGGTGAATTCCAAGTTCCTCGGTAATGAAGGAGCCATGGGGCTGCGGACGTGGATCAAGCAGCAGGTGGCGGACAACACGCCGTATGACCGCTTTGCCTACCGCATCATCACCGCCACGGGCTCCAACAAGGACAATCCCGCCGCCGCCTACTTCAAGACCGTGCGCACGGCGGAGGAGATCAGCGAGAACACCACGCACCTCTTCCTGGCCACACGTTTCAACTGCAACAAGTGCCACGACCATCCCTTCGAGCGCTGGACCATGGACCAGTATTATGAAACCGCGTCCTACTTTGCGCAGATCGACCTCAAGGGCGACCCTGCCGCCAAAGGCCAGACCATCGGCGGCACCGCTGTGGAAGGCGCCAAGCCGTTGTATGAAATCGTGAGCGACAAGAAGGACGGCGACGTGCTGCACCTGCGCACCAACAAGCCCGTGGCTCCGCGCGTGCCGTATGAGAACGAGCTCGTGAGCAAGACCGCCAGCACCCGCCGCGAACAGTTTGCCACCTGGATGACCAGCCCGCAGAACGATTACTTTGCCATGAGCTACGCCAACCGCATCTGGGGCTACCTCACCGGCACCGGCGTCATCGAGCCGCTGGACGACATCCGCGCCGGCAATCCACCGAGCAATCCCGAGCTGCTGCAGTATCTGACGAATGAGTTCATCCAGAGCGGTTTCAATGTGCGCCACCTGATGAAGATCATCGCCAACAGCCGCACCTACAATCTGAGCCTGGCCACCAACAAATGGAACGAGGACGACAAGACCAACTACAGCCACGCCAAGGCCCGCCGCCTGCCCGCCGAAGTGCTGTTTGATTCCGTCTTTGCCGTGACCGGCAGCATGCCCAACATCCCCGGCGTCCCCAAAGGCACCCGCGCCGCCGCTCTGGCAGACGGCCAGATCAAGCTGCAGGACGGCTTCCTCGCCAACTTCGGCAAACCTGCCCGTGAGTCCGTGTGCGAGTGCGAACGCAGCAACGAGGTGAACCTCGGCCCCGTGATGGCCCTCATGAGCGGCCCGACGGTGGGAGACGCCATCAGCGATCCGAACAACGCCATCGCCAAGCTGACGAATGAGATCAAGGACGACCGCCAGCTGGTGGATGCCATCTTCATGCGCGTGATCAACCGCCATGCGAGCGAGAAAGAAATCAACGCCGCTCTGGCCTCCATGCAGGAGATCGATCCTGAGAACAAGGAGCTCGCTGCCACCCTGCAGGCCAAGGAGGCCGAGCAGAAGCCGATCATCGAGAAAGCCGAGCAGGAGCGCCTGGCCGCCATTGAGGCTGCCAAGAAGGAGCTGGAAGGCTACAAGGCCAAAATCGCGCCGGAAGTGGCGAAGAAAGAAGCCGCTCGCAAAGCCGCCATCACCACTGCCGAAGCCAAGGCGAAAACCATCAAGGACACCGCCCCGGCCAACCAGCCTGCGTGGGAAAACTACCTGGACCTCACCACTGAGTGGCAGCCCTTTGACAGCATCAAGGTGCAGCGCGCGGGGGGCGTGGAAAAGCTGGAAGTGCAGCCCGATGGCAGCCTCTTTGCCACGGCGATGCCCGCGGGTCGTGAGAGCACCGGCAACTACCTGCTCATCGGCAAGACCACGCTGACCAACATCACCGCCATCAAGCTGGAGATGCTGCCTGACGACCGCCTGCCGAACAACGGCCCCGGCCTCGCCCCCGATGGCAACTTTGTCATTGGCGAGATCACCGTGCGCACCGATCCCATCGATGCCAAGCGCAGCAAGCGCGGCGGCGAGGAGCAGCTGCTGAAGAATCCGAAGGCTGACTTTGAGCAGACAAACTTTGTCGTCACTGAGGCGCTCAAGAAGGGAAATCGTGACCGTGGCTGGGCCGTGAGTCCGCAGGGTGGCTTCCGCCATGAGGCCACGTTTGAGTTTGCCAAACCCATCGCGCACGAGGGCGGCTCGCAGTTCAGCGTGCAGATCACCTCCAACTTCCAAAACGGGAAGTACAACCCTGGCCGCTTCCGTCTGTGGGTCACCACCAGCCCGACCGTGCGCTTCGGTGCGCCTGCCGCCGTGGCAGCCGCGCTGAAGACTCCCGCCGCTGCGCGCAAGCCGGAGCAAAAGGCGCTGCTGGCCCAGCACTTCCTGGATCAGTTCAAGGACTTCCAAGCTCAGAACAAGGTGCTGGCCAACGCCCGCAAACCACTGCCCGTGGACCCGCAGCTCGTGGCGCTGGAAACGAAGCGCGCGGATGCTCAGAAGCCGATCATGCTTGATCCCAAGCTGGTGCAGCTGCGCCGTGATGCCGGGCTGAGCCAGAGCCAGCTTGGCAACAAGCGACTGACGGCTGCGCAGGATCTTGCCTGGGCGTTGATCAACTCACCGGCGTTCTTGTTTAATCATTAAGCGTTTTGGCAAAGCAGCCCGGCCGCACCGCATCGCAGCCGGGCTATCAGCCATGAAGGCTGTGTTGTTGATTTCTCGGTGCGCTCAGTTCAGGATCATGCCTTCAAATGGCAACGCCCCCTGCTTCTCCCACTCCCACCGTCGTCCTCATTCATGGGCTGGGTCGTACGCGGCGCAGCATGTGGCTGGTGGGGCTGTGGCTGAAATTCTGCGGATATCGGGTGAAAAGCATCGGTTACCCGTCCCACCGCAGTTCGATTGCGGATGCGGTGCAGAATCACATCAATCCGGCGTTGGAAAAGCTGGAGATCGAAGAAGGGACGCAGGTGCATTTCGTCACCCATTCCCTCGGCGGCATCGTGTTTCGTGCCTGGGCGGCGCAGCGTGATCCGGCGTTTCCGCTGGGGCGTGCGGTACTGCTGGCTCCTCCCAATCAGGGCAGCCAGATCATTGATGAACTGCGCCAGTGGGGTTGGGTGCGCTGGCTGCTGGGCCCGGTGTCAGCAGAGCTGGGGACGGATGCCAACAGCACGCCGAACATGCTGGGGCCGCTGCCGCCGGAGACGGGCGTCATCATGGGCAACAAGGATACGCTGCCCATTTTCCGCCGATTCCTTGGAGATGAGTCGGACGGTGTGGTGACGATAGCCAGCTCGCATGGGGAAGGAGAGGCAGAGCATGTGCTGCTGCCGACGAATCATGCCACCATCATCCTGCAGCCGGCGGTTTTCCGGGCGGTGCACCGGTTTTTGAAGACGGGGAGTTTTGCGGAGTGACGGCGGTACGGTTCCAGACCGTGTTCAACACACTGTCGGTATGCCGCATCATATCGTCATTCGTGAATCGCAGGGTCTCGATGCCCAGGGATCGTAAGAACGAATCTCTGACTTTGTCATGCTGCTTTCCTTCGGTGGAGTTGTGCTGTCCGCCATCCAGCTCGACTGCGAGCTTTAAATCCGCACAGTAGAAATCAAGGACATAAGGAGCCAGCGGATGCTGGCGGCGGAACTTGCGTTTGTTCATGCGGCGGTTCCGCAGGCAGGCCCACAAGAGGGCTTCAGGGTCGGTGGCGTCTTGGCGGAGCTTGCGGGCGAATTCAATGAGGGTGAGACGTTCGCCGGTGATCTCGTGGCGGATTTCTTCCAGTCGAGTCAGCATATGGGGACTACACCCAAAGGAGGAGAGAGTGTCAAGGTGGCTTTGGGTCGCCCCTCACCCTGCCTCTCCCCGAAGGTTGCGGTGGATCAGCGGAGCCTCGGGCGGGGAGAGGGGATTCGCGTTGGATCGCTTTGAAAGCGAATTGGGTTCGTAGCTGGTTTCTCCTCTCCCCGTCCCAAGCTACGCCGCTCGAAGTTTATCTTCGGGGAGAGGCTGGGTGAGGGGCGATATTTCGCCCTCGCCCGCTCACCTCACGGAGCCGCCAGCTTGGTCACCACGTGGCTCATGTAGGGGAAGAGCTGTTTTTTGCGGCTGACGACGCCGGCCATGTCATAGACATGCTCCTTGGCCTGCGGGTAGTCGATGGCGTCGATGACGCGCTGGTCTCCGGCCACGAGCAGGACGCTGTGGTGGCGGGTGATGTCGGTGACCATGAGGCAGGCGAAGTGGAGATTGTGCTTGGAGAGCAGGGCCTGCAGCGCGCCCTGGAGGTCGGACTCGCGCTTCCAGAATTCGTCGAGGCCGAGTTCTTCGATCTGGGAGATGCTGATGTGCCAGCCGTTTTCCTCGAAGACCTTGCGGTCGCTTTCCAAGGCACGGTCAGGGGTGTTTTCCCGGAGCATGGAGCCTGCGGCGAAGAAGTCTTTGACGAACTGGGCGCTGTCGATGCCGGCGATGGCGCTGAGCCATTCGAGGATCTCCTTGTCCGTGTTGGTGGTGGTGGGACTGGTGAGGTGGAGCGTGTCGGAAATGATGCCTGCGCAGAGGCAGATGGCGGTGGCCTTGTCCGGCGCGGCCGCGCGCATGCGGTACATGATGCCCACGATGGTGCAGCTGCTGCCCACAGGCTCATTGATGAAGCGGATGGGCTCCTTGGTGCGCAGATTGCCGCTGAGACGATGATGGTCGATCACCTCGATGATCTCGGCCTCATCCGCACCGGCGACGGCCTGGGCAAATTCATTGTGGTCCACCAGCACGAGCTTCATGCGCGGGAGGTCGATGAGGTCTGACTTGGAAAAGACGCCGAGGAGCTTGTGGGTTTCCTCATCGACCACGGGAAAAAGAGGCTGGCCGGAATGTTGCGCCGCGGGGACGATCTCACGCAGGGGGGTGCGGGAGCCGAAGGAGAGAAACTCGTGCGTCAGCGCCTCGCCGATGGGGCGTGAGAAACGCAGGAGCTGGGAGGTGCTGGCGGTGTCGTAAGGGGAGTAAATGATGGCGACGCCCTGCTGCGCAGCACGTGTAAGAATGCTGGAGGTGGCCTTGAACTTGCCGGTAATGATGAGGCAGCGCGCATTCATCTCGACGGCGAGCTCGTGGATTTCCGGGCGGTCGCCGGTGACCATCACCAGCCGGTTTGAGGGGAACTGCTGAGCGCGTTTGCGAGTGGTCTCGAGGCTGGAAGCGGCGACGACGAGCACGAAGTCCTGAATGGTCTCCAGATCTGCTGCAGCGCCGCCGAGGATGCCGTCGAGAGCATTGACAATGTTGAGCAGGCTGGTACGGACTTCACGGTTGGCGGCATCCGTCTTGTCAGTGGTCTGAGCAGGCAGAAAGAGCTGTCCGAGCTCCTGAATGGCCGGCATGCCGAGCAGGCGGCCTTCGTCATCGACGATGGGGATGCTGCGGAAGTTGTGATCCATCATCATCCGGTACACCGAGAGGAAAGTCTGGTGTGGGCTGGCGGTGAAGACATCGCGCCGGCAGATGGTGGCGGCTGTGGGGCGCACATCCAGGAGGAGCCTGGGGCCGGGGACACCGGCGGTCTGGAGCACCCAGTTGGTGCGCACGCTGAGCTCTCCACAGCAGGCGGCCTCAGCCTTCATGCCGCGGACATCGCGCAGAAAGGCGGCATAGCCGATGGCGGAACAGATGGCGTCCGTGTCGGGATTGCGGTGCCCGATCACGTGGATCGTGTCCGGCGAGGCGGACTGACGCATAGCCGAGGGAATACGGACGATCAGCGACGAATGATCCGTCGCGGCTGTTTCTGTGGCGGCCATGCGTCAGGCGGTGTGGAGGCCAGCTCAGGCAAAGCCCAACGCGGTGATGCGGGCGTGCACGGCGTCTTTGTTTTCAAGAAGTTCGGCGATGGGGTCCCACTTGCCGGTGGTCAGCGCCTCGTGGGCGGTGGCTGGCAGGGTGATGGAGAACTCCTGGTCTTCAAAGAAGACCTTGCCGGCGGCGACGTCGATGGTGACCTCGAGCTGCGGGTTGCGCTCGATCTCGTTGGCCAGAACGCGGATGTCTGAGGCACTGGCGCACACGCAGGGGATGCCGAGGGTGGTGCAGTTGCCGAAGAAGATCTCGGCGAAGCTTTCGGCGATGACGGCGCGGATGCCGAAACGGTAGAGGGCCTGGGGGGCGTGCTCGCGGGAGCTGCCGCAGCCGAAGTTGGTGCCGGAGAGGAGAATGTTGGCGCCCTTGAAGCGGGGATCGTCAAGCGGGTGGCCGGTGGGCTTGCCGTCCTTGTCGTAACGGACGTCGTAGAAAGCGAATTCGCCGAGGCCGTCAAACGTCACGCATTTCATGAAGCGTGCGGGGATGATGCGGTCGGTGTCGATGTCAGAACCGGGGACGTAAACGCCACGACCGGCGACTTGGGTGATTTTTGCGAGTGCCATGAGGGGGGAGACAGTAGCGGAATTCGGCGCGAGGGCAAATGCGCATCTCAAACTCAGCGCCCTTGCTGCTGGATGAGGGAGTTGCGTGCCTTTTCGGCATCCAGAGCCGTCTGGCGCAGGAGCTCGCGGTAGCTGTCCAGCCAGTTGGTGGTGCCCTCAGGGTTGAGCGCGCCGGCTTTTCCGGCCCAGAGGTAGGCAAATTCGGCCTCCTGATAGCGTTTTAGGCGGTGATAGTGGATGCCGAGGGCCAGGCGGGGCTCCTCGTAGAGGGGGGCGAGGGCCAGCGCACGCTGGATGGCCTGGAATGCGGCGTCATTTTTTCCGGCGGCGTCGAGGGCGTCTGCGAGCGCGAGCTGGTAGAGGTAGTTGAAAGGGTTCAGCGTCGTCGCGCGCGTGAGAGCTTTGAGGGAAGCCTCCACGGTGCGAAGGTAGGCATCCTTGGTCATGCCTGGTTTGACGGAGTCCATCAAAGCCAACCCCTGCTGATAGGCCAGCACGGCATTGCGGGGGTCCATGAGAACGGCGCGGGAGAAATGAGCCAAGGCTTTGCTGGTTTCACCCCGGCTGTTTTGGTACCGAGCCAAGGCTGCATAGCCATCAGCGGTGCCAAAGATCGCGGCGGCACCGACAAGCGCGGCGGAGGCAGCCAGCATGGCGATTTTCATGAGGAAGCGCAGGCCCCAGATGCGGCGCGGCCGGAAGACCTCGCTCTCAATGCCCGGATTGGCGAGCATGCCGAGGAGGATGGCGCCGACCAGCGCGGTGATGGGGATGTGGCCTTGAAACTCAAACACGGCCTGGACCAGCGTAGCCACCAGCGCGGCGATGCCGCCGAGGGTGAGCGCCAGCGCATTGCTCCCGAGCATGCCGGTGGCGGGAAATTTTTCGACCGTGAACCAGCGCAGGAAACGCAGGCCGTTGAGCAGGTGCGCCAGCACCACGAGGAGCACAAGCGCCAGACCTGCCCAGCCGTAATCCGCGAGCGTCTGGAGGTATTCGTTGTGGGCGAAGAGCGCATCTCCCATATGAGCCGAGGACTCCGGGTCCCGGTGGGTGATGCACCCCTCGTAAAACATGCGCGACCCCATGCCGATCCAGGGTGATTCTGCATTCTGTGCGAGTGCGGCACGCCAGATGTGAACGCGCATGTCTTCGCCCAGCGGGCTGGTCAGCTGGCGTGTGAGCATGGAGTCTGCGTTCACTTTGAAAAGTGCGCCGCCTGCAGCGCCCCCCACCAGCAGCAAGGCGATGAGCAGCCACTTGAACAGGGAACGTCTGGTGCACCACACAACCCAAAGAGCGAGCAATACAAACACCCCGCCGCCGACACCGAGGCCCAGCATGGCGGCGCGGCTCATGGTGAGAGCGACTCCGGCCAGCATCGACAAAATGCCAAACCCCAGCAGCAGCCGCGAGGCGATGTGGATGCGGGCAAAGAGCATGACGCCTGCCGAAAGGAAGGCTGCAAAGGAAAGGAAGGCCGCGAGGTGGTTGGGATTGTTGAAGAAGCCGCCGATGCGCCCGGGAGGGAAGGAGCGGAAGAAGCCCGGCACCAGATGGAAGTCCCAGCGTCCTTTGAAGTGCAGCCAGCCGGCGGTCAAATTTCCTGCCACGAGCACCAGCAGGACGGAGACAATGGCAAGACGCCATTTTGAGTCGCTGACGGCCGTCACTGTGAGCAAATAGGCCACAAAGCCAGCCATCAGCACGGCGGCGTCCTCCCGTGCGTAGATCTCCACCGGAGAGGTCCAGGCACGCCAGCCCACGTATCCCGCGAGCAGGAGCATGGTGAGCAGGCACCAGTCGCTTGGCTGAAAACTGACTCGCAGCTTCCAGCGGAGCACGGCCGTCAAACCTGCGAGGCCAAGAAGCAGACACCCTGGCCAGAAGAACAGCAAACGGGTCTCAGTGCCGAGCAATCCGGTCACGAAAAGGCCGAGGAGAAAGAGAATGAGAGCGAGTTTCTGCATGCCAAAAGACCGCCCAAGGACGGAAAACGCTGAAACTGAACACCGATTCTGCGGTCTTGGACACTGAAAAAAGTGTCTGAGTTGTCAGGGGCTTGTCACAGCGGCAGCGGAGCACGAATGAAAGGTGCGCAAAAATCCATCCGTGGCTTGCGCAATACCGGTTCACGCCTCTCGTCCCTGCATGCCTCCAACCGCCAGCCTGTTGATGGAAACAAAAGACGTCACTCAGGACGCCGAAGCGGTCTTTACGCGCGTATTTCGCACAGATTTTACTCAGCTAGGTTTTGCTGTTATGGTGCTACCAGCCGAGACGAGTTCACGTGAACTGAGGCGTCACATGACGGCCTTGAAAGAGCTCCTTTCCCAAATGCATACAGCGAAGTGGGGTGAGGGACTTGAGTATCTTTCGTTGGGACGGTTTGATCAGCAAAACACTACGCGGCTCCATCTGGATGGCGCGCCGGAGAGATCGTTTTTGATGCTTGGCTACGAGCCCACGCAAGTGCGCAGTGAGTTTCACATCGCGGATTTCACCCGCTGTGCCCATGATCTCGGGATCAGCCCCTCTGAGTTTTTGCGGCTGCACAACCCGATGTACAGCCCTGGTGCTGAACTGCTACGTCAGTATCTCGTCTCCATATCGGACTGGCGGGAGGACAGGCCCCGAATTGTTGTCATCAACAACAGCATGGCGGCACAAGGCACATTCGGGGCTACTCATGGCGTGCTGCATGGGGCAACAATTCTATCTCCTGACGCTCAGGCATCCAGAGTCATCAATTCGACCATGATAGCGCCTGCACGCTTTGCCACCTGCGATCCGACGATGCACGTGCAGCAGTTTCTCGCCACGGATGAGATTTCCGGGCAGATACTCAGCTAGAGAGGATCACAGCGGAAGCGGCTGGTCTTCGCCAATGACCTTGACTTCCATCTCCAGAGTCACGCCGCGCTCCTGGAGGGCGGTTTCCTTGATCTGGGAGACGAGGTCGAGGACTTCGCGGGCGGTGGCGCCGCCTTGATTGACGATGAAGTTGGCGTGGACGTCGCTGACGGTGGCCTTGCCGACACTGCGGCCTTTGAGGGCGAGGTCGTCGATCAGTTTGCCTGCGCCGCAGATTTCGGGGTTTTTGAAAGTGCAGCCGGCGCTGGCGCCGACAGGCTGGGAGGTGCGGCGTTTTTGATGGGAGGCGGCGAGCTTGGTGTCGATCTCCGCCTGCGGGGCAGGGGTGCCTTTGAACACGGCGGAGACGACGTAGCGCTCTTCGAATTCGGGAACGCTTCGGTAGTGGTGAGTGATCTCGGCGAGCGGCTTTTCTTTGATGCTGCCGTCCGTGTCGATGAAGCGGACGCTGACGATCTGGTCGAAGGTCTCGGAGCCCATCGCACCGGCGTTCATGCGAATGGCCCCGCCGAGATTGCCAGGGATGCCTTCCATCCACTCAAAGCCGCCGATACCGGCATTGCGGGCGGCGCTGGCGATTTTCTTGAGCCGTGCGCCAGCTCCGGCGGTGATCAGATCTCCGTTCACGGTCACGTTTTCAAAGTCGCCTTTCGTGTGAATCACTGCGCCGCGGATGCCGCCGTCTTTGACAAGGAGATTGGAGCCGCGGCCGATGACACGGATGGGGATCGAGGCCGAGCGCAGGTAGCGCACGACTTCCGCGAAGGCGGCTTCATTGCGGGGTTCGATCCAATACTGCGCGGGGCCGCCGATGAGCCAGGTGGTGTGGCGGTTCATCGGCTCGTAGAGGCGTGCGACACCGCCGCCGTTGGCATCGAGGATGGCGCAGAGTTTTTCGAGCACGGGCAGATCGCGGGCGATGCAGCGGCCGACTTCGTGGACGTTGCCAGCGCCGAGGGTGATGAGCAGATCGCCGGGGCGGAGGGCGTTGCCCACTTTGTCGCGTGCGATGGGCATCGTGGGCGTGCTGCCGGTCTTGGTGTGGTCGTTTTGGAGCTTTACCTCTTCGAGGATGGTCTCGCCGCTGACACCGGGAAGGGGCTTTTCACTGGCTGGATAGACGTCGGTGACGAAGAGTTCGTCCACATCGTTAAAGCTGGCGCCGAACTCCTTTTTCAGGAGCTGCGTGCGACTGTAGCGATGGGGCTGGAAGAGGCAGACGATGCGCTTGGCGTTCAGGCCTTTCGCGGTGGCCAGAGTGGCGGCGATCTCGCTGGGGTGATGGCCGTAGTCATCCACGACGGTGAAGCGCTCTCCACTGTGGCGGATTTCGAAGCGGCGCTTGGCACCCCGGAAGGTGCGCAGCGCGTGCTGGATGGCCTCAAACGTGACGCCGCAACGGGTGGCGAGGGCGATGGCCGCGAGCGCGTTGCTGACGTTGTGCTTGCCGGGAATGCCGAGCGTGGCCGTGCCGAGAAGCTGGTCTTTTTGGTACACCTCAAACTCGGAATGATCCGGCTTCATCGAGAGGATGTTGGCCGAGAAATCGTGAGAGCGGCTCCAGCCGTAGCTCACGCCTTGGGGCCCGGCACAGACTTCGCTGGCTACGGGATCTTCGGCGCAGTACACCCAGTGGGTGCGTGTCTGGCTGAGGACCTGGCGGAACACGGTCTTGATGGCCTCGATGCCGTCATAGAAATCGAGATGCTCGGGTTCGATGTTCAGCACGATGGCGTGCTCCGGATGGAAATTGACCAGCGTGCCGTCGCTTTCATCGCCCTCAGCCACAAAAAGCTCGCCTTCGGTGTCCCAGTGCGCGTTGGAACCGAGGATGGGGATTTCCGCGCCGACGTAGTGGCTGGGCCTGAGACCGCCCTGGCGCAGCACGTGCGCGGTGAGGGCGGAGGTGGTGGTCTTGCCATGGGTGCCGCAGACGACGACGCCTTTCTTGTTCGCCATCACGGCGGCCAAAGCCTCCGCGCGGCGGACAAGCGGGATGCCCTGCTTGTAGGCGGCTTCATAGGCCACGTTGCCGGGCTTGATGGCGCTGGAGTAGATGACCATGTCACAGTCCTCGACTTCCTTTTCCGTGTGGCCGTGGAAGAACTGAAGGCCGAGTTTTTGCAGGCGCTCCGTTTCCAGGGTGGTGGCCTTGTCCGAGCCACTGACCTTGTGACCGAGGCCCAGCAGCAGCAGGGCCAGCCCGCTCATGCCTGAGCCCGCAACGCCGATGAGGTCGATGCGCATGGGGTGACGGCTTTCTTTGAGGAGGCTGAGGACGGCGTGGGACATGATGTGTGGGTGAGGAAGCTAGGCCGTGATTGGCGCTCGGGCAAGAAGGGGACTTCTTAGGGAGCCTGAAAACTTGGCGATTATTTGTCATCGCCTCCACGGGCGGGGTCTGCTCTCATAGCCGCGGGATTTAAAATCCCATGCATGAAACCAGACATTCAGATTATTCCGAAACTGTGGACAACGATTCCGGAGGCGATTCGCAACCGGGTGGGGCGTGAGGCGGGAACGCAGCGCGCGATCTTTGAGGAAGGGCACCTGCTCATCATCCTGCATCAGCTGCCGGGGCCGCATGATGTGGAACGGCGTCCGGCTTTGTTCTGGAGGCAGCCGGACGGGGTGTGGAAGTCGGCTCCGGACAACGGCGGAAGCCTGGCGCTGCAGAACCAGCTGGCGGCCTACGCCGCCCGTCTGGAGGAACTGGACAAGGCGGAGCACGCGGCGCAAACCGCCGCCGAGTATCACGAGGTGCTGGAGGCCATCGCCCCGGTGCTGCGCAGCTCGCGCGGCATGCACCGCGCGCTGCAGCAGGCGCGAGAGTTTGTGAAAGCGGACCGCGATGTGATCAATCTGCGGGATCAGGCCGCAGGTGTGGAGCGCACCGCCGAGCTGCTGCTGCAGGATGCGCAGTTTGGCCTGAACTTCACGGTGGCCAAGCAGGCCGAGGCGCAGGCGCAAAGCGCGCAGATCATGGCAAACACCTCGCACCGCCTGAATGTGATGGCGGCGCTGTTTCTGCCGCTCACGGCCCTGACAGGACTCTTCAGCATGTATGTGAGGGCGGACGTGGCCGACACGCCGACGAACTTCTGGCTGATCGCAGGAGCTGGTGTGCTCATTGGCGTGATGATGAGCTCGCTGGTGGTGGCCCGGCGTTGAAACACGACCCGGCAGACGGTGGCAGGATCTTACGGTGACAAGGTGCTGACCTGGCTCTCCGTCAGGTAGTAACCTTTGTCGTCTTTGCGCACGACGCATCGAATCGAGTAAGACGGGCAGTCCAGGCTGGATTCGTGCATGGGTTGCAGAACGATCTCCGTAGTCAGGAGGTGCTGAATGAGAGCGGGCTTGCAAATCACGGTCGCTTGCACCGCGGTTGCCTTCCCCTTCTGCTCAAGGTCAGGGCCGGAGATCATCTGACCGCCATTCGAATAAACCACGTTCACGGACAACCGGATGCCTTCTGCCGCCTTCTGTTCGATGAAGGGGGTGAGGATTTCAGTGACAATGAAAAGACGCAACGCCTTGTCCGGCATGAATCCGGGTGGGGAGTCGATAGGATGCTCCACGGAATATCTACTCACCGCTCTTTTTCCGTGCCTCGATGTAGTTTGTCATGGCGTTCATGTTTTTGACGAATTCGCCGGAGTCGATTTCATCGTTTTTGAGCCAGCGGCCTTCGCTGTCGAGGGATTCGGCGGCTTTGCGGGCCTTGGAGGCTGCAGCTTTGGCGCGGCTCAGCCACTCCTTGGGCGTCTGTGGGCCTGCGAAGTTTTTCTGCAGTTCTTCGCGGCTTTTGGCGAGCTTCTTTTTAAAGTCGTCGATGTTGTCCTGCACCATGTCAGTGAAGGAGTAGTGAGTGGGGATGTTGCTGCTGTCGTAGGTCAGCACGTAGGTGTCCTTGACGAAGAAGAGGGGTTTGTTGGTCTGCAGCTCGTAGAATCGGGCATGGGTGCCGTCGGGCAATTTGGAGCGCTCGAACCAGGCGAGGGCGGGCTGGATGGGCTTGAGGTATTTGTCATCTCCCGTGAGCACCCAGAGCTGATGCAGGACCTCCATGGCACCGAGGCTTTCGTAGCCGGTGACTGAAGGGGGCTCGAACTTGCGAGCCCACACGGGGTGCATGTCGCGGTCATACTGCTGCGCCCAGACTGGCTGGGGCTCGGGCATTTGGGCCAGGATGAAGAAGTCGCCGAGCTTTTTGAGGGCCGTGAGGTAGCGCTCGTCTTTTTCGAGCTCATAGGCTCGGAAGAGGACTTTGGCGATCTGTTGGAGGTTGTCGTCGTTGAGCGTGTAAAAGCCGGTATATTTGACTGCGGGGAAGGTGCGGCTCCAGGTCTCGGGGTAGCTGGCCTTCAGCACGGGCGCGGTGGGGTCGGCGGGACCGGTGAACTGCTGGGGCCAGGCACCGATGGGGGCCTGGGCGGCGAGGAGGGAGTCGAAGGCAAACTTGGTGCAGCGCTTTAGCTCGACGTCGTCTTTGCAGGCTGGCTCGTGGACCATTTCGAGGAGAAAGAGAAGGGCTGACTCAGTCTTGTTGTCGTCGAGCGTGGAGGAGTTCCTGCGTTTGCCGGGCTCTTTGTCGCCTGCGTCGAGGTCGCTGCGGAGGTGGTATTTTTTGATCTTTTCGGGATCGAAATCGAAGTCGCTGTCCCAGCCGCCGGTGGCGAGCTGGCATTTGAGCAGGGACTTGGCCGCGTCTTTGGCGGCGGTGAGGAAGACTGCGTCTCCGGTGGCCTGGTAGGCCTTCAGCATGACGAGCCCCATGGTGGTGGTGCCGTGCGGCTGGATGGAGGTTACGGTGGGCGATTTCGCGTGCTCCACTTCGCCGATCTTTCCTTCCTTGTCATAAGAGGAGGCGTAGCCGCCTTCACGAGCGAGGTGAGTGTGGGCGTAGGTGACGGCTTTCTTCATGGCCGCCGTGATGACGGCGGGATCAGGCAAGTCTGCGGCAAGAGCGAACGAGGACGAGAGAGCGAGAAGGAAGAGCGGACGCATGGTGGGAGCGCAAACGTCAGCTTCAGCTCCACTCCTTCAATCTTTCCGGGAAGGGGCAGTCAGCACAGGCAGAGTCGTCTTCGAGGCAGAAGTCCTCGTAGATCTGCAGGAGGCCCTGCTGATGGTGGAGCTTTTTGGTGAAGTCACGTCCGCGCGGGGCGTCGCCAAAGAGGCGGAGCACGGCGCGGCGGACTTTCTGATTGTCCAGCAGCGCAGGGAGTTCGAGGTATTCGGCCCAGAGGCGAGTGCGCTCCGGCACGAGAAGGGGATAGGCGACGTTGGCGAGCATCTCCTGGACACGTGTTTCGCCGATCAAGGCGAGAGGTTTCTCCGAAGCCTCTGCGAGCAGGGTGTAATGAGTGTCCCAGAACTCATGTGAAAGGGAAAGGAGGGACTCGCGCCATGCAGCCTGGCTCCAGCGCGTGGCGTCTGCGAGCGGGGTGATGATGGCGGACCATGAGCGGAGCAGCGCAGCGAGCGCGCCGAGGCGGCGCTGAGGATGATTGCCAGGACGGATGGCGCTGAGCTGCCAGCGCAGGAGCTGGTGGCCGTCCAGCCAGCGGCCCATGCCGCTGCGCAGCTTCCACCATTCGCTCCACAGCTGGCGGAGGTAGGAGCGGGTGGCAGGTTCGGTGTCCTCGCTGCGAACGCCTTCGAGAAAACCTGAGACACCAAAGAGCCAGGCTTCGCGCTTGGCGGCGTCGAGGCGGGTGATTTTTTTCAGTGGCAGCCGTTGGGCCAGGATGGCAAAAGGCTGCTGATTCCGGCGGTAGCCCAGTGTCTGAGCGAGCGCCTGGTAAACCGCCTGCTCACGTCCATGGGCGGCAACGCTGCGGTGCAGGCGCCTGGATTTGAGATCCAGGCGGTGCTGCGCGGCGGATTCGATGATGGACTGCACGCTGGAGGCCTCCATTTCACGCAGGGGAAGGGCGCAGCGGCCCATCCTTGCAGAGGCGAGGCGCGTCCTTGGGGTGATGCCTTCTGGCAGCATCGCGGCCTGAAGCAACACCTGGGGGACGTCATGGTGCTCGCTGGTGCGGGTGAAAAAGCGCTCTTCCGGCGCATTCAGGAAGAGGTGCAGCACCACGTGGTTGAAGTGTTTGTTCGCACCATGGGTGTGACGTTCCCAGTCACGGGCATCGGAGTCCAGCTCGATGTCCCCCCGGACGGTCTGCCCGTCGATGACGATGGCGCAGCCGCTGAAGTCAGGGCCGGCCCCGGAATTCCACTCACCGAAGTCGGCAATGCGCACGGTCCTGCCATCGGTGGTGGTGAATTCGCTGCCAAAAGAGCCGGAGAACCAGAGGCTCTGCAGCTGCAGCTCCGTCATGGGTTCGGCAAAACCTGGCAGGTGCTCGGCCACACCGGAAAACACGGCGTCGCGAAAACGTGCATAGCGGTCGGCGAGCGGAAGCGGCGTCATGTCTTGTTGTGCCAGCACCAAGGATGGTGTCGAGCCAAAATGCCACCGGATTTATGAATTCAAGAAGGTGCAGGATCCGAGTGAATCCAGCACGGACCTGTGCGTAAGGTGAAGCATGAAGATTTCCGCATGGAAACAAGCCGCCGTGGCACTGGCGCTGTGCCTGCTGGCGGGACTGACCTGTCTTGTGCTTCTGACCGTGACGCGGCTGAGGGAAGTGGAGCAACTGCGGGGGCTGGCGCATGAGGAGCAGGAGATCGGCCTGCGTTTCCACCGCGATGGAGCGGCGCTGATCCTGGACCTGCACAGCGCGGCGCTGCGGCTGGGCGACGGTGAGGTGAATGTGGGGAAGCAGGACCAGTACACGGTGCTGTTTGCGCGCAACGAGGCTTTTTTCCGCCAGCCGCCGGTGTCGCTGACAGGCAAGGCAGCGACTTCGCTGGAGGAGGTGCAGAAGGACCTGCGCATCTACGGGGAGCAGGTGCAGTCATGGCTGGCGCTGCCAGACAAGGAGCGGCTGGCGGGCGTCATGCATGCAGATGAACCGTTCAGGGAACTGCTGCGGGACCTCCAGGCGCTGCGGGATGCCTGCGGATTTCACCTGCTGGACCGCGTGAGCGAAATGCGGGACTCCATGAGGGAGCTGCAATGGCTGGTGGTGACGGCTGCGGTGGTCATGGCACCGCTGTTCGGAGTGCTGCTGTGGATGATCTATCGCGGCTGGTTTCGCCCGCTGCAGGAGCAGGCGGCGCTGGTGGAACATGCCAAGACGGCCCGTGATGAAATGGCTTCTCTGAGCAGCCTGGCGGCCGGGCTGGCGCATGAGATCCGCAATCCTGTGGGAGCGCTGAAAAACCGGGCCTATGCGCTGGGGCTGCTGGTGGATGCAGAGCTGCAGCCGAAGGTGGCGGCGCAGGTGGCGAGCATGAACCGGGAGCTGGACCGGGTGGAGCATATCGTGGGGGATTTTTTGATTTACGCGCGTCCGTCTGAGCCGCGCATCATCCCCTGCGCGCTGGCGGAGCTGGTGGACATGTTTCACCATGACCACCAGGCGGAAATGCAGCAGCGGGGAGTGCGTTTTGAGCTGGGCGTGGTGGAGGACGCCAGCTTTCACGCGGATCCTGAACTGCTGCGCCAGGCACTGCTGAACCTGGTGCGCAATGCGGCGGAGGCCTGCAGCGGGCGGACGGACGGCTGTGTGCAGATCGAGGCGCTGGCGCTGGAGCGCCGCATCGTGCTGGCGGTGACGGACAACGGGCCCGGTGTGCCGGAGGATCTGCAGGAGAGGCTGTTCAAGCCCTTTGCCACGCTCAAGCGCGGTGGCACCGGGCTGGGGCTGACGATCAGCCGCAGCATCGCGCGCAGGCATGGCGGCGATCTGCTGCTGGCCTCCACCTCTGCGGAGGGAACGCGCTTTGAGCTGAGGCTGCCACGCCTTTGAGGGGCTTGCATGATGGCAGCAGCGGCAGCACCATGGAGGCATGCCTGAACAGGGAGCACGGCTGCTGCTGATCGATGATGACGATGATTTCGCGTCGTCCCTGCTCACCGTGCTGGAGACAAGCGGCCACCAGGTACGGCGTGCCAGTGATGGCACCACCGGGGTGCAGATGGCGATGACGGAGGCGTTTGATCTGGTGATCTGCGACATCCGCATGCCGGGCATCGGCGGGATGGAAGTGCTGCAGCGGCTGCACGCGGCGAAGCCACGGCTGCCGGTGATTTTGATGACGGCCTTCAGCACCACCGAGCGAGCGATCGAGTCGATGAAGGCGGGGGCGTTTGACTACCTTCTCAAGCCCTTTGACCCGCCCGAGATGCTGCGCGTGGTGGAGAGGGCGCTGCATGTGTCATCTGCGGCCGCGCGACCGGTGCCGCTGCGCGAGGGCGAGGCTGGCAAGGCGGCGCTGATCGGTCGAAGCCGGGCGATGCAGGAGGTCTTTAAACAACTGGGCAGCTACGCAGCCACGCCGGTGCCTGTGCTCATATTGGGGGAGACCGGCACTGGCAAGGAGCTGGTGGCGCGAGCGCTGCACCTGCACAGCCGCCGGGCCGAGCAGCCCTTTGTGGCGGTGAACTGTGCGGCGATCCCGGAGAACCTGATCGAGAGCGAGCTTTTCGGGCATGAGAAAGGCGCGTTTACGCATGCGGTAGCGCGTCGTGCCGGGAGCTTTGAGCAGGCTCAGGGCGGCACTTTGTTTCTGGATGAAATCGGTGACATTCCTCCCGCCGTGCAGGCCAAGCTGCTGAGGGTGCTGCAGGAAAGACGGGTCAGAAGGGTGGGGGGAAGCCAGGAGCTGGAGCTGGATATGAGAATCATCACTGCCACGCATCGGGACCTGAGCGCGATGATCAAGAAAGGGGAATTTCGTGAGGACCTGCTGTACCGGCTGAACGGTGCGGTGCTGCGGCTGCCGCCGCTGCGGGAGCGCGCCGAGGACATCACGCCGCTGGCCCGGCACTTTCTGGCCAAGGTGGCCGGTCAGCTCGGCATCGCTGAGCCGGCCATCGAGCGCGAGGCGCTGGAGGTGCTGAAGCAGCATCGCTGGCCGGGCAATGTGCGTGAGCTGGAGAACGTGACCCGCACCCTTTTGATCGAAGCCCGGGGATTTTCCATCTCGGCGGAGATGGTGCGCACGCTGCTGGGGACTCCTCAAAATGAGATGACTGCGACCACTGTGGACGGGCTGGTGGAGTCCTGCCTGAATGCCGCCCGGGCGGGGGCTATGCCTGGAGGTGCGCTGAACGCCGCCACAGAGGCCTTGGAGCAGAAGCTCTATGCCGCTGCCCTGAAAATGGCGGCGGGCAATCAGAGCCAGGTGGCTGAGTGGCTGGGGGTCTCGCGAGTGACGGTGCGGGAGAAACTGGACCGCTATGATCTGCTGCCCAAACGGACGCTGAAAAAATGAGAGTGGCTGCCCGTTGCAAAAAAAGTTTACACACGGTGATCTGAAATTTTGCAAATAATGAGCTCTTCCCGGTGGGTAGAGGTTGCTTAATTTTTTGTTAGCCTATTCATTACGAGTGGGTTGAGATGTGTTCCGTGTGGCTGGCATGGTACTGGCAACAAAGGATGGCACTCCCGGAAACACGCCTGCGCGGCAACCAAACGCCAAGGGCTGCATCCCGGACCTATTCCAACCAACCCAACCAACCATCCTATCAGCCATGAAAACCAAGCTCATGCTCGTTGTCGTGCTCGCTTCCGCTGCTGTCGCCCAAGCCACGCCGCCCATCACTCCGGCCAAGGCCAAAGCGCCGCTGCATCTCAGCCAGGTGAAGGGCGTCTTCCACAGGATCGCTCAGAAACCCAGCGCTGCCCCGGTGGCGGCCAACGGCCAGAAAGTGGCCGCTGCAAGTCCGTTCCTGAACCATCCTGAAACTGCTCCTGGCCCGCACTAAGAGATGAAGCGACTGCCTGCCGGTCCATCGCTGGTGTGAGAAGGCTGCTCCCTGGCAGTCCGTCGCAGTCAAAGGCCGCCGCCGTGAGGTGGCGGCCTTTTCGGATGCACAAAGCCGCTGCGCATCAGCCAGGTGAAGAGCATTTTCCACAAGTTTGAACCTGTGCCTCAGCCGATAAGTTAAAAGGTGCCCCTGAACACGACCCTCAATCACCCGGCATCGGCTGCCGGCCCAAAACAGCGAGGGCGGATGGACGGTCCTCCTTGGGCAGGATCAGCTAAAGAATAGGGAGCGCTGCAAAAGCGACGGTTTTCTTTAACGTTTCACCTGGAGATCCAGAATCCCGATCCGCCACGGAATGCTGCCGTATTTCTTTGCCTGGTAGCCTTCGGCATCGACACCCTGGAAGACGAAGCGGAGATGCGCGGGATCGACTTCGAGTGTTTCGTCATTGCTGCTGCGGATGAGTTCGCCGTGGCTGATGCTGGTGGTCCAGGGCACTTTTTGCGTGACGTTGGCGCTGGAGGCGAAAGGGTGGTCACGGGTGGCCGCCAGCGGCTGCCACGGGCCTTCGAGTTTGTCTGCAAGCCAGGCTTTGTAGTAGCGTTGTCCGGGAGCCATGGCCTCGATGAGGGTGAGGTATTGGTTGCGGCCTTTGAGCTTGTAGGTGTGGGAGGCTTCAAAGAGTTCGTCCTTCGTGTCTTCAAGCTGGAGCTCGGGTTTGGACCAGCCGAGAGGGAAGTTTGACCGGGAGGTTTCGCGCCGCCAGAAATGGCCGTCGTCGCTGGTATAGAATAGGTGGGCTTTGGTTGTGTCGCAGATGACCCAGAAGTCGATCCACCTGATCTTGTCGCCGCCTTCGGGCAGCGTTTCGATCATGGGCTGCGGTTTGGTCCAGGACTTGGGGTCGGCGATGGTGGACGTGGTGGAAAAGTAGGGAGCCATTTTCGGTCCACGGCGTTCATCGACGAGCTGGTAGATGAGATACCACTTTTGATGCGGGGTGTAGAAGAACACCTGCGGAGCGCAGTGGTACTGATCATGAAAGTCGAGTGTGTGGCGTGCGGCCTTGTCAGCGTCCTTCCAATCGGTGAAACTGAGATATTGCATGTCCACCTTGCCAGAGGCTCGCCGATGCGTGGCAAACAGGTGCCATTTTCCCTCATGGAACACCATGGAAGGGTCTTTGAGCGCCACATCGGGGTCGGTTGCGTCTGTGGCAGGACCGACGAGCGGGGGCGAACTCTGCCACTGGAATTCGCCCGTGCCTAGCCAGGCTGGATCAGCCGCGTGAAGCGTGCTGAGGAGACACAGGGAGAGCAGAGTGTGCAGCTTCATGGCTCGATTTTTCCGGGCCATTCAGGGGCTCCGCATTGCAAAAGTTGAAGCATGGCCAGCGCTGCAGAGGGTGGCTCCTTATCGGGTATTTGAAGGCGAGAGGACGTAGATGTTGCTGTCGACGGTGAGCTGACAGCCGCTCAGCTGGGCAGCATAGTTCAGGGCTTCGGACAGAGGGATATTGCGGAGGTCGAGACTGATTTTGACAGACGCACCACCTGTCTTGATCAGGATGTTGACGCCCTTTTTCGAGGGGTCGAGATCGCGCGATTTGATGCGAAAGAACTCGGCGGCCTCTTCGAGCGTGGCACCGCTGAACTGCACCGTGGGGAAGATGATCTTGTCCGCATTGCCCAGAACGGGAGGTGCTGAGTAGGCTTCTTTGAAGTCCGCAGCAACGACAACAGCATAAGGCTCCACGCGGTGCTTGAGGCCTGCGAGCTCCGCACAGTACTTCAAGGCGATCCCGAGCGATACATCCCGCAGGTCGATGGTGATGGGTGCTGTGCTGGTTTCTTTGATAACAACCGTGATGCCTTTTTCTGCCGAAGGGGTGCTGCTGGTGTCAAGGTCGCGGCTCTTGACGCGAAGGTATTCGAGGGCCTCCTCAATGGTGGCCTTTTGGAATTGGACGACCGGGAAAATGATCTCGTCCAGCTTTTGCTGAATCTTGGCGGAACGCTCAGCAGGTGGCTGGGCACGTGCTGAAGTGCCAAGTGCAAGCGATGTGACAGCGATGAAGAGGAGGCGGCGTGTGATCATGCTCGTGGTGGAGTTCAAAATCACGATAAGGGGTTCTCCTGCATGCTGGAAGAAAATTCTATGATGCGAGCTGCCGTAGAGAGACATCGGCCAATGAATTCACCCGCTTCCACGCACCAGTGAAGTCGAGGTGGCGTGTCATCGGCCCCGGGGCGACGATGCAACGGATGCCGGCGGCCATGGCGGCGCGGAGACCATTGAGGGAGTCCTCAAAAATGACGGCTTCTTCGGGGGTGACGCCAAGATTTCCAGCGGCGTGGAGGAAGAGGCTGGGGTCGGGCTTCACCTTGCCGGTGTCATCGACGGTGGAGATGTGGTGGAAATGATCATGCAGGCCGAGCTGGTCCATCCAGGAGTCGATCCAAACGCGCGGGCTGCTGCTGGCGATGGCGATGCGCAGGCCGAGTGAGGCGGCCTCTTGCAGGCGGTCCGCTACTCCTGGGAGCAACTGGAGATGCTTCCGCAGTTCGTTTTCACGGGTTTTGCGTTCGAGTTCGATGGCCGCCCAGTCGAAGTCGCGGCCGGTGAGCTGTTCGAGATCACGCTTGGGATCGTAGACGCCGGTGAGGAAATCGGTGCCGACGGCCTGCGCATAGCGCTCCACAGGCAGTTCATGGCCATGCTGGTCGAAAATTTCTCTCCAGGTGTGGTAACCAGTGCTTTCAGTGTCAACGATGAGGCCGTCGAAGTCGAAGATGACGGCGCGAAGGGGTGGGGGCATGCGGATGGATGGCCGAAAGTAGCGAAAGATGCAAAAGATTCGAAAGCTGTGAAAACTGGCAGGCCCACTTTTTGTGCTTTTTCGTTTCATCTGACTTCAAAGGCATGGAAGCGTGATGGTACGATGCTCAGCCTGAAACGCCCCGCTCCCGAACGACTGCATGGATTGCTGGAGTCTTGGAGAAATGCACCGCTGAGCTATGCGCCGCCGTTTGCAGGCGGATTCATCGCCGATGAGCATGAGGTGAGACTTGGGAGCGGAGAAGAGATTTATAGGGCAGCCTGCGAGGCTCTGGATGCGTGGGTCATGTTTCCCACATGGGCGGAGGTCAGCCGGTTGGAAGCCAAAGGCCAGGAGGTCGGGCAGATTGTGGCGATGGTGACACGCATCGGTGGTCTGTGGTGGGTCAATCCGTGCCGGATTTTGCGGCGCTGCGATTCAGCGCACACGCATGGCTTTGTCTATGGCACGCTGCCAGAGCATGCGGAGTGCGGCGAGGAGCAGTTTGTCATTGAGCATCGGGCTGATGGCAGCGTGTGGTATGCGATTCGCGCGTTTTCGCATCCGCGTCATTGGATGGCGTGGCTCGGTTTTCCCCTGGCGCGGTGGTGGCAGTGCCGGTTTGTGCGGGATTCGCAGGCGAGGATGAAGGAGGCGGTGCAACCATGAATCCGCAGGCTCTGAAGGCCTGGATCAGGCCGATGCTCTGGCTCGCCATATCCATTCAACTGAATCTGAAGTTGGAAGCAGCATCACTGGTGGTTATTTTTTTGCTGTTTTCAATGCTAGTGTTGATCCCACTGGCCAGGCCCACCACGGGCCGGAAGCAAGCCCTGGAAGAGTTTTGGGCTGTTGTGTTAGCGGCAGAGAGTTTTTGTTTTGAAGCTTCAGGCGGGACTGCGCTGATGGTGGCGGGATGGCTGATCATCACTTGGCGCCGGGCATCGACCTCGCTCCTGGCATGGCAACGAGCAGGACAGCGGGATGCCGGTTCGTTGTGTCTTGTCGCGGCGGATGTAGGTCCTGCCGTCGGGGCTGCGTGGCTGATGGCGCATCGTGCGAACTGGACGCCGTGGGGCTTCGATCCACTCATCGTGCTGCTCACAGCGGCGCACTTTCATCATGCGGGGTTCACGCTGCCATGGATGGCGGGGCTGAATGCGCAAGCGAAACCGGGGCGGTGGACGAGCTTTTCTTGCTCAGCGGTTCTCTTGGGCGTGCCCATTGTGGCAGTGGGTATCACCTGCACTCATTTCGGCATTTTTCGATTTGTAGAATCGCTGGGCGTCCTGATTTTGGTGCTTGGAGCGCTTGGCGTAGCGTTGTCTCATATAAGGCGAGGTTTTGAGAAGCAGTGTTCTATATGGACGAACTTTGGCTTCATCCTTTCAGGGGTCTCACTGTCTGCCTCGATGCTTCTGGCCCTGGGCTTTGGATTGCGTTATTTGATCCCACAATACGCTCTTACCCTGCCGCAGATGTGGTCGATTCATGGGATGCTCAACGCGTTTGGCTTCGGAATGTGTGGGCTTCAGGCGTGGCGGAGTTCCCTCACGCGTTCTGAGCGCCCTTCAGCAGATCAAACAGCGTGATCATGCCGAGGAGTTTTTTCTCTTCATCGACGACGACCGCCTTGCTGACGCCGCTGCGCATCAGGGTGCCGACGAGCACAGGCACGGGGGTGTCTGCGGTGATGCAGAAGGGCTTGGTCAAAGGCAGTGCTTGCAGCTTGTCCACGCAGGTGAGGCCGTGGTTCTTGAGCCATTCATAGGCCACGGAACGGCGCAGCAGGCCGATGACGCAGCCGTTTGTAGTGACGGGGTAGGTGCTGTGCGGATGGGCCTGAAACTCCGCCACGGCATCCTGCACAGTCGCGTTGGCATCGAGGAAGGCGATGTTTCGTGTCATGACATCTGAAGCGCAGGCTTTGCGGGTGGCTTCGGGGATCATGTCCACCGTGTTCTGAATTTCCTCGGGCAGGTGGTACTGCTGCGCGGTGCCACGGAAGAGGGTGTCCAGCGAGCCGATGCTTTGGGCGAGGATCTTGAAGGTGTCGCCGTCGATGGCGACGAGTTCGCTGGACTCGGTGGCCGTGGCATCGAAACGCCAGATGCCGTCGCCGAGCAGGGCGCGTTCGCCGAAGTGCTCGCCCGGACCTGCGGCTTTGACGATCTGGCCCTGGGCGTCGGTGATGTTGACGTTGCCTTTTTTGACAGCGTACAGGGACTGGGCAGGCTCACCGGCATGGAAGAGGGAATCTCCGGGCTCGAGATGCATCTCGCCGAGGGGCGAGGAGAAGCTGGGGGTGAGCAGATTGATGTCGCGCGGGAAGAACATCTCAAAGGTCCACTCCGCCATGACGCGCAGCTTGCGGTCAAAGCCGGGGAGTTTCATGAGGTAGATGCTGCGCCACATGAACCAGGCGATGATGCCGGAGAAGCGCATGCCAAACACCTGCGCGACCGCCTTGCGGTGGCCGATGGTGGCCAGCTCTCCGAGGCCGGTGAAGCGAAACGGTTTCAAGGCGCGACCCGCAAAACTGGCGGCGATGTTTCGCGCCACCAGCGCCCCCTGGCGCATGGCAAACTGAGCGGTCTCGGGACAGTTGCCACCATCGGCTTTGGGGAATGCGGCGCAGTCTCCCGCCGACCACACGTTGGTCAGGCCTCTGACCTGGCCGCTGGCCTCGACGACGACCTTGCCCTTTTCAACAGGGAGGGAGCCGCTGGCACCGAGCGCTTTGATTTGAGGATGAGGTGCATTGCCCACTGTGCAGACCACGAGTGTGGCGGAAAGAGAGACGCCATCTCCCAGCTGCACGGTGCGTGCCGTGACGGCGCGCACGCGGCTTTTGAAGATGATTTTAACGCCCATCTCGGTGAGACATTTGCCGGTGTAGGTGCCGAGGCTGTCGCTCAGCATGCCCAGCAGGCGCTCGCCGCTGTGGATGAGTGTGACGCTGGGCTCGCCGGGATCGATGTTTTCGTAGAAGCGGCGTGCGCCCTGGATCAGATCCTGGATCTGTCCGGCGGTTTCCACTCCGGAGTAACCGCCGCCTACGATGACGAAGGAGAGGAGCTCTTTGCGCAGCCTGGGATTGGTGATCAAGTTTGCCTCCTCCAAGCGGCTGAGGATGGCGGCGCGCAGCTTCATGGCATCGCCCACGGTGCGCATGAGGTAGGCATGTTCGGCCATGCCGGGAATACGGCTGAGGTCCACTCCGGCCCCGGGTGCGAGCATGAGGTGCTCAAAGCCCACCGTGACCTGCGGGGTGAACATGCCGCCATTGAGCGTGATGACGCGGTGCTCCAAGTCGATGTGGGTGACCTCTCCTTTCAGCACCTCCGCACCACGGCAGATCATGCGGATGGGATTGACCACATGCTGAGGTGAGAGTGAGCCGCCGGCGACTTCGGGCAGCATGGGCTGGAAGACCATGTGGTTCTCGCTGGCAATGATGCCCACGGTCATGTCCGCCACGTCTTCGGTCAACCGCAGCAGCTCGCGCGCGCAGTAGACTCCGGCAAACCCTCCACCGATGATGGCGACTTTGAAAATACGGTCGGGCTGCTTGGGCATAGGACCACCGCCAAGCGCAGGGGGCGAGCCAGCTTGAACGGAAAATAGGCGCTTAGCGCCGCAGCACGCGTTTCATCACCACCAAAGCGTCTCCGGGCATGAGCATCGCGGAGGGGCTGGGGTTCAAGTCTGTAGCGCCCTCCTTGCGCAGGATGGCCACGGGAAGCATGCGGCCGGCGGTGCCGGTTTCGACTTCGGAGATGCGCTTGTGAACCCAGGGGGAGTCGGCGCGGATCTCGATCTCCTCCATGTCCAGGCCCAGCTCTGTGAGGTGGTGGTCAAAGTCGATGCCGGCTTTGGTCTTGCCGCCGATGAGGTCGCGTGCGTTCGGGTGCAGGATCAGGTGGGCGATGCGGTCTGCACCGATGTGGGCAGGCAGGACGACACGGTTTGCGCCCGCCTGCAGCAGCTTGCGCTCGGTGGAGGGCACCTCGCCACGGGCGATGATCTGGATGGCGGGGTTCATATTGCGCGCACTGAGGGTGATGAAGACATTGGCGGCGTCGTTGGGCAGCACGGTGGCCAGCACGCGTGCGCGGCTGATGCCGGCGTGTTTCAGCACGGCTTCGTCAGTGGCTTCGCCCTGGAGAGTGAGAAAGCCTGCATCGCGGACTTCGGCCACGCGATCGGTGGCCTGGTCAACGATGACGAAGGGGATGCCGCCTGCCTGCAGCTGCGAGGCGATCATGCGCCCGATGCGGCCGTAGCCGCAGATGATGGCGTGGTTGCTGAGTTTTTCGATTTCGTTTTCCATGCGTTTGCCTCCCAAAGCCCGTTGGATTTGCGCCTCCGTCAGCCACTGAACGAGCGTGCCGGTGACGAAGATGATGCCCGTGCAGCCGAAGAGAATCAGGATGGTCGTCCAGGCCCTCAGCCAAGGGTCGGTGATGGGCACCACCTCGCCATAGCCGACGCTGAAGGCGGTGATGACGACCATGTAAAAAGAGTCGCTCCAAGACCATCCTGCCGCTCGATAGCCGATGGTGAAAACCGCCATGACCAGGCCGACGAAAGCAGAGGCGTACAGAACATTGGTCTGCGGGCGGCTTTTGGAAATGGGCATTTGGCTGGCTAAAGGAATCATTTAGCTAAAGGCGTGCCAGGATGGAAAACTCGTGGGGTAAAGATCGCGACTCCTGAATGAAATGCCGCGTGCATCAGAGGCGTTTGCTTTCCACGTTCCAACCCCACCTATGAAGTACCTGTTCTCTGCTGTCTTAGCCTTCTCATTCCTCAGCCCCGCGTTTGCAGCGGACAAAAAATCCATCGTCATGATTGCTGGGAAGCCTTCGCATGGTCCGGGGCAGCATGAGCACAATGCGGGCATCCAGCTTCTGAAGAAGTGCCTGGAGCAGGGGGTGGCAGACCAGGTGGACGTCAAATTTCATCTGAATGGCGAGTGGCCGTCCCAGGAGGAGCTGTCTGCGGCGGACACAGTCGTGATCTACTCAGACGGCGGTGGCGGACATCCGGCCTTGCAGGGAGACCGCCTGGCGCAGCTCGACAAGGAGATGAAGCGCGGCTGTGGCTTTCTGACGCTGCACTATGCGGTGGAGCCCACGATTGAAAAGGGTGGCAAGGAGTTCATCGACTGGATGGGCGGCTGCTTTGAGATCAACTGGAGCGTGAACCCGCACTGGGACGCCAACTTCAAGGAACTGCCAGTGCATCCCATCAGTGAGGGCGTGAAGCCTTTTGGCACGAATGACGAGTGGTACTTCCACATGCGCTTCCGCCCGAACATGCAGGGAGTGACACCTATCCTCAGTGACGTGGCTCCTGACTCCACCATGAGCCGCCCGGATGGTGCCCATAGCGGCAATCCGGCCGTGCGTGAGTCCGTGAAGAACAAGGAGAAGCAGCATGTGGCCTGGGCCTGCGAGCGTGCAGATGGCGGCCGTGGCTTTGGCTTCACCGGCGGCCATTACCACAAAGGCTGGGCCAATAACGACCAGCGCAAGCTGGTGCTGAACGCGATCCTCTGGACGGCAAAGGCGAAGATCCCTGCGGACGGGGTGCCCTCTACCGTGACGGAAGACGACATGAAGGCCAACCTGGACCTCAAGCCCGGGCAGGGCCTGCCTGAGAAAACGAAGGCGAAGTAAACAGACGCTATGCCAGCATGAACCGTCGTCAATTTCTCCAACAAAGCACGGCGGGCATGCTGGCTGTGAATCTGGCCTCCGGGCAGTCAGCGGCATCGCTGATTGCATCGCTGGAAAAGGTCACGCTCAAGCGCGGCCGCGATGGCAGCGGGCCTTCCTGGTTTCATCCGCGGCCCTGCGTGGTGCCGGGCAAAGACGGCCTGGTGATCTTCATGACGATGCAGGAGATTCGCGGTTCCGATTTCTTTCTGCCAGTACATTGGATGGAGTCCCGTGATCTCGGGCGGACGTGGTCGGACCCGCAGCCGGTGCCGCCGCTGGGCCGTGTGCCGACGACGGACGGGCGTGGCGAGGAAGGCGTGTGCGATGTGGTGCCGCAGCATCATGCCAAAACGGGCACCGTGCTGGCGATGGGGCACAACGTTTTTTACCGTGGGCCGAAGTTTGACCGCAACCAGCCGGCACGCTGGCCTGTGTATGCAGTGTACAAAGACGGGCACTGGTCCGAGCGCAAACGGCTGGTCTGGGATGACCCACGTGGCGCGAATATTTACACCAACAACTGCGGCCAGCGCGAGGTGCTGGAGGATGGCAGCATCGCCTTTGTGATGTCATTCGGTGCACGGCAGAACGGGCGTTCCGCCGCCGGGGTGCGGTGCTCGTTTGACGGAGAGACGCTGGCCATTCAAAAGGTGGGCCGTGAGATCAAGCACGCCGCCGGACGTGGGCTGCTGGAGCCCTCGCTGGTGCGCTATCGTGGGAAGTTTTACGTGACGCTGCGTGCCGAGGACAACTGCGGCTATGTGGCTGCGAGCGATGACGGGCTGAACTTTGAGGAAAAGCAGCCGTGGTGCTGGGATGACGGCACGCCGCTGGAAATGAGCACCACGCAGCAGCACTGGCTGCCGCACAGCGAGGCGCTGCACCTGGTCTACACACGTAAAGACGCCAGTAATGTGAACGTGATACGCTGGCGTGCGCCGCTGTTCATGGCGCAGGTGGACCTGAAGACACTGCGGCTGATCCGCGAGACTGAGCGAGTCGTGCTGCCGCTGGAAGGCGATGGTGTGAAAGCGCCAGATGAGGTGCCTCTGATGGGAAATTTCCAGACCACCAACATCTCACCCGATGAATCGTGGGTGACTGATGGCGGCATGCTGCCAAAGCATGGCTTCAAGGGAGATCTACTGCTGGGCAGGATCCGCTGGAGCCAGCCAAATGCGCTGATGTGATGCGCTCAGGCGGAGTAGCCGCCGGAGATGTAGGCATTGAGCTGCTCGATCGTCATGCGCTGAGTGGCGATGATCCACTTCACAAGATCGCCGATGGAAACAATGCCGAGCAGTTCCTCGCCATCCAATACCGGAAGGTGGCGGATGCGATGTTCCGTGATGATCTCCATGCAACTGGAGACGGTTTGATCTGGTCCCACGGTCACCGGTTCCCGCGTCATGATCTCACTGACGGGCGTTTCCTTGGAGGATTTGCCGCGGAGCGCCACCTTGCTCATGTAGTCGCGTTCTGAAATGATGCCGACCAGCCGGGTGCCCTCCACCACTGGCAGCGCGCCGATGTTTTTCTCTGACATCATCTGAATGGCCTGATAGACGGTGGCCGTTGGCGAGATGGTCCAGATGTCCCGGCCCTTGTGCTCCAGCAGGGTTTTGGCGGCGGTGGGAATTTCCATGGCATTAAATTTTGTTGGTTCATTTTCTGAAATGAGCGTCTGCTAAGCAAGCTTCGTTTTCCCAGCACTTCCGGCCGGGGGAAAAGCTGGAATCGGCCCACCTTGGTGCTTGAGATCGACGCCACGCGTCGTTTCATGCCGTGCCATGAGCACCCAACCCACGCCTCTCTCACGTCGCCGCTTTGTCGGTGCTGCCGGTCTCGTCGCCGGAAGCATGATCACCCGCCCGCTGTTCGGCCAGAACGCCGCCAGCAACAAACTCAACGTCGCCCTCATCGGCGTGTGGGGCCGTGGTCTGGCCCACTACGACTCCATTGCGGAGGAAAACGTGGTGGCCTTGTGCGACATCAACGAAGCTCGCTTTCCCGATGCGCTGAAGCGTTTCCCGAATGCGACGACGTACATCGACTGGCGCAAGTGCCTGGATCACAAAGGCCTCGACGCGGTGGTGGTGTGCACGCCGGACCACACCCATGCCTTCATCGCCAACTGGGCGCTCAAGCGCAATCTGCACTGCTACTGCGAGAAGCCGCTGGCGATCACGGTGGATGAGGCACGCACGGTACGCGCCACCTGGGAAACGAAGAAAGGCAAGCTGGCCACGCAGGTGGGCATGCAGCGGCATGCGAATCCGAATTTCAACCGCGTCCGCGAGCTCATCCGCGACGGAGCCATCGGCGAGCTGAAGGCCGCCTATGCCTGGGGCAACCGCCAGATTCCCAAGCCGGGCTACTTCCCAGAGGAAGGTGAGCCGCCGAAGGGATTCCATTACGACCTGTGGCTTGGCCCCTCCCCTTTCCACCCGTACAACCCCGCCTACTTCTCCGGCGGGGCCGGTGCCAACTGCCTTTCCTGGAACATGTTCTGGGACTTTGGCGCTGGTCAGATCGGTGACATGGGCAGCCACACCATGGATCTGCTTTGGAACGCCGTGGACGGCGGCCTGCCCACCTCCGCTGAAGCAAAGGGTGATGCCTACAACTCCGACGTGACGCCGGTGAAATGCGAGTCCCACTTTGAGCTTCCCGCCAATGACTGGCGCGGGCCCATCACTGTGGCCTGGTATCAGGGCGGCGCGATGCCGAGCTCGCCCAAGAAGCACATCGACCTCACGCAGATCGGTCACGGCGCGATGTTCAAAGGCACGAAGGGCTTCCTCATCGCCGACTTCGATTCACGCCTCATCCTGCCCTACGGCAACGATGCGGACATGAGCTACTACAAGCCGCGCAAAAAAGAGGACATGCTGCCTGACATCGGCCACTTCCAGAAGCAGTGGTTTGACGCCTGCCGCGACCCCAGCAAGCCCACCGCCTGCAACTTTGGCTACAGCGCCGACATGATCGAAATGATGCTGCTCGGCCTGGTGGCCTACCGCACGGGCAAGAAGATCCAGTATGACGGCAAGACTGGCAAAAGCCCCGACACGCCCGAAGCGAATGCCTTCATGAAGAAGGAATACCGCCCCGGCTGGAACATCGACGGCTGATCTGAGTCATGAACAGGCTCCCACCCATCGGCATCGTCAGCCTGGTGCTGATGGGCTGGGTCTCGTCTGCTACGGCGGCCGGGTATTTTGATGAGACGAAGTTCACAACGCTCTTCGCTTTTGACAGCGTCTCCATTCCCTATTCGCAGAATCTACGGCTGGAAATGAGGCAGGCCGAGCGGCATCCGGCCAATCCAGTGCTGCAGAGAGGCAGGCCGGGAACGCCTGATGCGCAGGGGGTGCAGTTCTACGGCTCCATCATCCGGGAGAATGACACATACCGCATGTGGTATGTGGCCTATGATGATGACACTGAAAACAAGGTGGCATCCGCCCGCTGGCGAGCGGCCTATGCGGAGAGCACGGACGGCGCGCACTGGACGAAGCCGGACCTGGGGCTCGTGGAATACAAGGGGAGCAAGAACAACAACCTGCTGCAGATGGGCGGCGGCCCATGGGGTTTTGTGAACATCAAGGTGCTCAAGGATGAGGCCGATCCTGATCCGGCGAGGCGGTACAAAATGACCTCGCATGTGTACTTTCGGGGACAGAGGAGACTGGGGACTCTGCTGCCGTTTGTGAGCGTGGACGGCTATACCTGGAAGCCGGTGAAGGAGGTGAAGTCAGTGAAAGCCGAACTCAGAAAGGAGGATCTGCTGCTGCCAGCCATTCACTTTGAGCCCAGCGGCGGTCTCTATGAGTGGGACGGCATGTTTTATGCCTGCGGACAGAATGCTCTGAATGCCATGCAGCCCTATCAGGGACGCGTGACGCGCATGTATCGCTCGCCAGATTTCATCCACTGGCTGCCCACGCAGAGCATTGGTTTTGTGCGTGAGCCCCAGCACCAGGTGCTGGGACCGGGGCGCAGCCTGGAGGGCGAGCAGACGCATGAGGGCATCAGTGTGTGGAACCGACGCAATATGCTGCTGGGCGTTGTCGGGCTGTGGCACGGCGCGAAGGAGTGGCAGGACATCACGATTGATCTCGGTTTTGTGCTCAGCAACGATGGTCTGAACTTTCGAGAGCCTGCGCGTGAATGGACCTTTCTCAAACGCGGTGCGGATGGCGCCTGGGATCAGGGCGGGGTGCTCCAGGGGCAGGGGTTTGAGAACATCGGCGACGAGACCTTCATCTACTATGGCGCCTGGGATCCACGGAGCAGGGAAAAAGTGCCTGAGCGTGGCGGTGTCGGCATTGCACGCCTGCCGCGCGACCGCTTTGGAGATCTCGTGGTGGAAACGGCCGGAAAAGGGCCCGGAGACTACCAGCTTCCTGAAATCACCAGTGAGTTTGTCACCGCAGCGCTTTCGCTGAGGCGAAGACAGAATTTCTTTGTGAATGCAGAGGGTCTTGGGCCTGACGCAGGGCTGAAGGTCGAGCTTCTCAGCGCCAACGAAACGCCGCTGCCGGGCTACGCCAGCACTGTCAGACAGAGCGGATTCCAAACACCGGTGAGGTGGGAGAAGGACGGGGGTGATCTGCCCGAACGGGTCCGTGTGCGCGTGACGTTTGAAGGAAGGCGCAACACGGACATCCGTTTCAGCGCCTTGTATCTGAAGCCTGCCGAGTGATGACTCCATGAACCGCCGCCATTTTCTCAGCGCCACTCTTGCTGGCAGTGCAGCAGTCGCCGCTGCAGCACCGCCCAAGGGCATCATCGACTGCCAGAGTCACCTCTTTTTTCCCGAGGTGCTCGACATGATGCGCAAGCGTAAAACCGAACCGCTGGTGCATGACGACAAAGGCACCGTCTTTCTCAAGATGGGTGACTGGCTGCGCAAGGTGCCGCCTTTTTATCTCGATGTGGATGCCAAGCTCGCGACCATGGACGCCAGCGGCATCGAGATCACCATGCTAAGCACAAACGACCCCGGCCCCGAGTGGTTTGGCGCGGACGGTGCGGCGGTGGCGCAGCTGATTCATGACTCTCTGGCGGCGGTGATCGCAAAGCATCCCACGCGCTTTCGCGGACTGTGCGTGCTGCCGCTGCAAAATGAAAAGGCGGCGGCCGAAGAACTGGACCGCTGCGTGAACAAGCTCGGCTTCAAGGGCATCCTGCTCTATACCAATCTCGCCGGAGCGTGGTGTGATGAGCCGCAGTTTCACTGGCTTTATGCGCGGGCGGAGGAGCTGGGAGTGCCCATCCTGCTGCACCCCGCCAAGCCAATGACCACGGAGCAGGTGAAGGGGTATGAGCTCACCAGCACGCTGGGCAACATGTTTGTAAACACCATCGCCATTGCCCGCATCATCGCCAGCGGATTGCTGGACAAGCACCCGAAGCTGAAGCTGGTGTGTCCGCATTTGGGCGGCACGCTGCCTTACATCAGCGGACGCATGGACCATCAGCTCACGGTGCTGAAGCGTGGGCCGCAGAACCTGCAGCGCAAGCCCAGCGAGTATCTGCGCAGCATCTACATGGACATCGTTTCGCCGTTGCCGGAGGCGATGCGCTTTGCGCTGGATTTCAGCAGCGCGGACAGGCTGCTTTTTTCCAGCGACCATCCGTGGGTGGAGCCGAAGGAGATTCTGGAGCCGCTGCGCTCTCTGAAGCTTTCTGCGGACGAGGAGCAGAAGATTCTCTCTGGAAATGCACGACAGCTTTTTGGCCTGACATGAGCACAGTGACCAGCAGCAGACCCGGCGTCATCGGCATGGGCCTGATGGGAAGCGCCGTGCTGAAAATGACCGGCGCGAGCTGCGGCTGGGACGTGGATGCCACGCGCTGCGTGAACGCAGCCACGGCTCAAGAGGTGTTTGAGCAATGCGATGTGGTGTTTCTTTGCCTGCCCAACTCCCACATTGCGAGCGATGTGGCAAGAGGCGTGACATTGAAGGCGGGCCAGATCATCATTGATACGACCACGGGCGATCCGCGTGAAATGGCAGCGCTGGGGGCTGAGCTGGCGGCGCTGGGTGTGCACTATCTGGATGCGACGGTTTCCGGCAGCAGCGTGCAGCTTCAACAGAGGGATGTGCTGGTGATGGCTGGCGGGGATGCGGCGGCGTTTGAGCGATGCCGCGAGTGGTTTGCCTGCTTTGCCCGAGAGTCCGTGCATGTGGGGCCCTGTGGCAGCGGGGCAAAGATGAAGCTGGTGACGAACCTCGTGCTGGGCCTCAATCGTGCCGCACTGGCGGAGGGGCTCGCCTTCGCGCAGCAACTGGATCTGGACCCGGCTCAGACGCTGGATGTGATGCGCCGCAGCATGGCCTACTCCCGCATCATGGACACCAAAGGGGAGAAGATGATCACGCAGGATTTCAACCCGCAGGCGAAGCTCTCGCAGCATCTCAAGGATGTGCGTCTCATGCTGGCTGCGAGCGCGATCCCGCTGCCACTGAGCGAGGTGCACCGTGAACTGCTCGAAAAGGCTGAGGCACTGGGCTACGGCGAGGCGGACAACAGCGCGGTGATCCAGGCGATTTTGAAATCATGAGCAAAGCCCAACGCTATCTGGTGCTGGTCACCGTTTTTCTAGGACTCGTCTTTGATGGCGTGGAGCTCGGGCTGATGCCGGTGGCATCGCTCTCAGTGTCGAAAAGCCTGCTGGGAGCAGGCTTCACTCCTGAACTGGGAGGAGAGTGGTTTGCGCGTTTCACGGCAGCGCTGATGCTCGGCGCGGCGATCGGCGGCATCGTGCTGGGAAGCCTAGGAGATCGCGTGGGGCGTACGCGGGCGATGGGGGTGTGCATTTTGTTTTATACTATCTTTGCCGCCATGGGGGCGTATGCGCAGACGCAGGAGCAGATGCTGGTGCTGCGCTTTCTGGTGGGGCTGGGAGTGGGCGGCTTGTGGCCCAATGGCATTGCGCTTGTTTCTGAGTGCTGGTCCAGTGCCTCGCGGCCGCTGGTCTCCGGGGCGATGATGGCGGGGCTGAACGTGGGCGTCCTGGCGCTTTCCCAGGTGGCACGGCAGTGGCACATCACGCCGGAGTCCTGGCGGTGGGTGTTTCAGTTTGCAGGTGTGCCGGCGCTGCTGGGAGTGTTTGTGCTGGTGGTGCTGCCAGAGTCGCCCAAGTGGCTGGCTTCGCGTGGCATGTCCAAAGCTTCGGTGACGCCGCTGCGCGAGCTGTTTCAGCCGAATCTCATCCGCTTCACCTTGGTGGGCATCCTGCTGAGCGCCATCCCGATGATCGGTGCGTGGTCGGCCAGCAAATGGATGATCCCGTGGTCTGACAAGATCGCCGGAGCTGCACATGCCGACTACAAGGCGGCGACCCAGGGCTGGTGGGCGCTGGGGGCCACGCTGGGCAGCCTGCTAGGCGGACAGTGTGCAAACTGGCTGGGCCGGCGGCTGAGCTACTGCCTCATCAGCCTTGCCACAGTCAGCATCACCTGCGCGATGTTTCAGATGACGGCACCGCTGGAGGCTTCGTTTCATCCCATCGTGTGTGCGCAGGGCTTTGTGGCCACGTTGTTCTTTGGCTGGCTGGCGCTTTATCTGCCGGAGCTGTTTCCCACACGTGTGCGTGCCACAGGCAGCGGGCTGGCGTACAATTCCGGACGCTTTGGTACGGCCGTGGGAGTGCTGGCTGCGGGGTTTCTTTTCTCGGCGCTGGGCGGCGATTACGCACGGGTGGGCGCCATCTGTGCGTCGGTCTATGCGCTGGGGGTGATTGTCATCTGGTGGGCGCCAGACACAAAGGCTTTGGAGTTGGCCGATTGAGTCCGCCTCGTGTGACCGTATGGAGAGGATGCGCCAGCTCCTTTTTGCCATCTGCACTCTTTTTTCGACCGCATATGCGGCTGATCCCTCCGGTGTTTTCAAAGCCGGTGCGGCCACCAGCAACATCACACCGGAGCTTGGCACCTCCATGAACGGCGGGTTTCAGGACCGGCAGGCAACTTTTGTACATGATGAGCTGCACGCGCGCTGTCTTGCGCTTGACGATGGCAAGACGAAGCTGGTGCTGGTGGTTGCGGACAGCTGCGTCATCGGGCGGGGCATTTTTGATGAAGCGAAGAAAATGGTGAACGAGGCCACCGGGCTGCCGATGGAGAACATGCTCATGTCTGCCACGCATTCGCACTCGTGCGGCACGGCGCAGGCGGTGGGCCAGAGCGAGCCGAATCCGATGTATCAGCGTTTTCTGGCACGTCGCATCGCCGATGGGGTGCGCTGCGCTCTGAACAATCTTGCGCCTGCCAAAATCGCGTGGGGAAAGGTGGATGTGCCGCAGCATGTCTTTAACCGCCGCTGGAAAATGAAGCCCGGCGGCATCCCCGCAACGCCTCATGGCGTGACCACGGATCAGGTGAAGACGAATCCCGGAGTCAACAACCCGAACCTCCTGGAGCCAGCCGGACCGACGGATCCTGAGGTGTGCTTCATCAGTGTGCAGTCACCCGAGGGAAAACCCATCGCGCTGTATGCCAACTACTCGCTGCATTATGTCGGCGGCACAGGGCCGGGCCATCTTTCGGCGGACTACTACGGTGTCTTTTGCAGCCGGATCGGCGAGCTGCTCGGCGTGGGGAATCAAGACCCCGCCTTTGTGGGCATCATGTCCAACGGGACCAGCGGCGACATCAACAACATCGACTGCCGGGGAGGGCAGGCGAAGCAGCCGCTTTATGGGCAGATCAATCTCGTCGCGAAGGATGTGGCGCAGGCTGTCGCCGGTGCGTGCAAGGCGCTGAAGTATCAGGACTGGGTGCCGCTCGGAGTAGCCCAGAAGGAGGTCGCGCTCGGTCTGCGCATCCCCACGCCGGAGGAAGTGGAGAAGGCACGCGCGGTGACGAAGCAGTCCAAGCTTTTTCCACGCATGGAGACGATGGAGCAGGTGTATGCGCGTGAGACCGTGCTGCTGGCCGACTTTCCCAAGGAAGTCTCGGCACCCCTGCAGGTGCTCAAGATCGGCGACCTGCGTGTTTCAGCCATTCCTGCCGAGGTTTTTGTGGAGATCGGGCTGGGTTTGAAGAGCCGACATGCGCAGACTTTCACCGTGTCCCTGGCCAATGCGTACCATGGCTATCTTCCCACGCCGGAGCAGCACAAGCTTGGCGGCTATGAAACCTGGCGCGCCAGATCCGCCTGCCTCGAAGCCGATGCCTCGACAAAAATCGTCGCAGGGCTGGAGGAGCTGTTTGCAAAACTTCAGTAATATCTATTCACGCGACTATGAAATTCATTCTGCTCTGCTTCGCGCTGCTTACCTGTGCTGCATCTGCTGCCAACATCGTCGTCATGACGGTGGAAGATCCCAACAACTACGAGGCTCCGCGCACGATGCGTGAATTTGCGGAGAAGGAGCTGCGGCCGCTCGGGCATCAAGTCACAATCATCGAAGGGGACAAGCCGCAGCCGCATCACTTTGCCGGACTCATCGAGGCGCTGAAAGAGGCGGATCTGCTGGTGCTTTTCTCGCGCCGTCGCTTTCCGCCGAAGGAGCAGATGGCGGCCATTCGGGCGCACCTTGCCGCAGGCAGGCCTCTGCTGGGCATTCGCACGGCCAATCATGCCTTCATTCCCAAGCCCAATGAGACTGTGGATCCGAGTCTGGCCCCATGGCCGGAGTTCACGCACGAGGTGCTGGGTGGCGAAAACACCGGGTATGAAACAAAGGGGCTTCCTTACAGCGTGAGTGTGGCTCCGGGTGCGGAGACAAGCGTGCTTCTGAAGGGCGTGAACACCGCCGGCATCCAGGGGTATCAGTCGATGTACAAAGTCCTGCCGCTGGCCGCTGATGCCACCCCGGTGCTCATCGGTACCGCCCAGGCTGGGGCTGTCACGCCGCCGCAGCCGGTGGCATGGGCACGCACCTATGGCGCTGGGAAAGCGCGGATTTTCTATACCAGCCTCGGAGCACCTGAGGACATGCGCAGTGCCGATCTGCAGCGGCTGCTGCTCAATGCTGTGGGGTGGGCTTTGCAGAAATAGCGCATCATGAAAATCATCTGTCTGCTCCTTCTCACATGCGTGGTCACGGCCAGGGCTGAAATGCTCGCTGGGGTGGCCAAGGTTGACATCACTGACCGCACTGGTCCGGTGAATGATCCGTGCTTTGCCAAGGCGCTGGTGCTCAAGAACGACGACACCACGGCGGTGGTGATCACGCTGGATGCGGTGGCGGTGGGAGGCATCGGGCGCATTGGCAATGGCTTCATGGCGACGGTGCGCGGCGGACTGCGGGAGCTGGGCATCGCGCCGGAGAATGTGGTGGTCAATGCGAGCCACTGTCACGGCATCGTACGCGGAGATCTGGAGCCGCTGGTCATCCAGGCGGTGAAGCAGGCGGCACAGAATCTGGTGCCGGTGAAGGCGGGCAGCGGCGAAGGGTCTGAGACGCGCATCAGTGAAAACCGGCGGCTCAAAATGAAAGACGGCAGCATGGTGGACATGCGGCGCGCCTACTCGATGCCACACGACGAGGATGTCGCCAGCGTGGGGCCCATCGATCCGCAGGTGGCCGTGCTGCGGCTGGATCGCACGGACGGCACGCCGCTGGCTGTGCTCTACCAGTTTGCCTGCCATCCGATCATGAACCCGCCCAGCAAAGGTTGCTCGGCGGATTATCCGGGCTTTGCCTCCAAAGTCATCGAGGAGGCTCTTGGCGGTGGCGCGATGGCTTTTTTCATCCAGGGGTGTGGTGGGGACATCAATCCGGTGCGCTACAAAGAGGTCTCCCGACCAGCCGATGCCGAGCCGCTTGGCGCCATGCTGGGTGCCACGGTGCTGGCCTCTTTGCGGAAAATCGAAACCCAGGCCGGTGCGCCTCTCAAAGTGAGCAATGAGACCATCGCCCTGCCGCGTGCGGCGGATTACACAGCGCGCATTGCCAACATCGAGGCGGAGCAGAAAAAGCTCGTGGCCGCGCTCAAGTCCACCAACATCAACTTCAAGACCTTCCTACCACTGCTGCTGCAGCACAAGCTCTGGCCGGAAACGCCGTCGCATTATTCGCAGAGCTACCTGCATGACCAGTCATTGGATCGGAAAGCCATCCCCCAGCTTGATGCCGACAACCGCGCGCTGGTGGAGAGCTACCTGGCCAACATCGAGATCATGGAGCGGCTCACACGGTTGAATGCCAACCTCGCACTGCTGAAAATGCACCTGAAGCAGACCGAGGCAGCCGCCAGCCCAACGTTGGATGCCGAGGTCTGCGGGCTGCGTGTAGGCGACTTCAAGCTGGTGACCTTCCCCGGAGAAGTCACAGTACAGGTGGGACTGAACATCAAGAAAGCCGCGAACGACGCCCGCGCCTTTGTCTCCGGCTACACCAATGGCTACATCTGGTACACACCCACTGTGGAGCAGCGCCTGAACAGCGGCTACGCGCAGGAAGACTGTGACACGCTGGTCGCACCTGAGTGGCAGAAGATCTTTGAGACGAAGGCGCTGGAAGTTTTGCGCAATCTCAGCCGATAAGCTTTTTCATGAAATCATCACTCTTGCTTCTGTTTGCCGCATTCACCTGCTCCGCCTTGGCCGCAGAGGATCTGTCAAAGACGCTCATGACCACACGCGGCAAGCTGCTGGTCAGCGAGGACTTCGCGTCGCCGCTCGCCCCTGTGGTGGGCAAGCCGGTGGGGTTTGCCAGCGGGTTTACTGGCTGGCGTTATAATGCTGGGACTGCGGGTGGAAAATCGGGATATTGGAAACTGGCCGACGGAGTTTTCACCGGAGTGGAAAGCCCTGGGGCCAATCATCCGGCGACAGCTTCGTTCGGCTTTCAATTCACCGACGCCATCATTCAATGCGAGGTGAGGCTGAATGACGTGCCCGATGAAGGCCGCAAATACCGCTCTTTGTTTGTGAAGGCGACGGATGCCAAGGACTACGTGATCTCGCTGAGCGTGGGACCGGGCGGTCTGTTTCTGACGCCGTATGATGCGGAGCGCATCAATCCCACGACCAAGCAGCGGGAAAAAGGAACGGCGGGCCGCGCGCTCACGCCCGTCAAACTCAACGAATGGCATACTGTGGTCCTGGAGATCAAAGGCTCGGAAGTGGTGGGCACGATTGATGGCAAGAGCACCACGCTGAGCAATCCGCTGATTGGAACCGCGAAACACAGCATCATGCTCGGGGCCGGCACTGAGGCGAGCTTTCGCCATCTGCGCGTGTGGGAGGCGCTGCCCAACGCAGACTGGACCACAGCCAAGGCGACACTGCAGGCAGCCGTGAAACCTTGAACTGTCAGTCACTGCAAACCGGCATTCCATTTAACCTCATGAACTTGTCTTCTCTCCTCCGTCTCCTGCTCATCATGGCTGTCGCTTTCGTGTGGCAGCTCCAAGCCGCCGAACCAGCCCACATCGTCATGATGATCGGCGAGGACGAATATCATACCTGGGAAACTCTGCCGGAGTTTGCCGCCAAAGAATTGAAAGCCGCGCCTTATCGCGTCACCATCATCCAAGCGGACAAAGCCGATAAGAACCAGTTCCCGGGGTTTGTGGAGGCCGTGCGCGATGCCGATCTCCTTTTCATCAGCGTACGCCGCCGCACTCCGCCGGTGGAGGTGATCCATGCTGTGCGTGCTCATCTGGATGCAGGCAAGCCGCTGGTGGGCATTCGCACGGCCAGCCATTGCTTTGCGCTGCGTCCCAAGGAGCCGGAGCCCAAGGCCGGGCTGGGCATCTGGCAGGACTTTGATCCCCAGGTGCTGGGCGGCAACTACACCGGTCACTATGGCAAAGATCCTGCCGCTATCACCGTGATCCCGGGTGCGGAGTCGCATCCCATCCTGCGTGGGGTGGTGGTCTCCGAGCTCATCGGGCATGGTGGCCTGTATAAGAACACACCTCTCCAAGCCGGCACGACGCCGCTGCTGAAGGGAACACTGCCAGGAGCAGAGATCGAGCCTGTCGCGTGGACTCATCTGTACGGTGGCCAAAAGGCCCGGGTCTTCTACACCTCGATGGGGCATTGGGATGACTTCAAGCTGCCTGCCTTCCGCCGCTTTTTGCTCAATGGCATCGCCTGGGCGCTGGAGAAGCCCTGACATTTTTTCTTCGCCACAGTGGCTGTGCAGCCTTGAGCACCGTCACTCGCTCGCCATAGGAAGCGGCTCATTACCCCCCCCGACAAACATGCGACTTCAAGACCAGGTCATCCTCATCACCGGCAGCTGCACGGGCATTGGAGAATTCATGGCGCGGCGCTTCGTTGCCGAAGGCGCTCGAGTCGTCCTTCACGGACTGGAAACCGAGCGCGGCGAGGCCTTGCGGCAGGAGCTTGGCACTGACAAAGCAGCCTTCTGCCAGGGCAACCTCGCAGACCCGGAGGTCCCGGCCAAGCTGGCCGCCGATGCCATCGCCGCCTTTGGTAAAATCGACGCTTTGGTGAACAACGCGGCGATGACCAATCGCGCACGCATCGCCGAGACGGACGCTGCCATGTTTGACCGCATCATCGCCGTGAACGCCCGTGCGCCCATGCTCCTCATCCGCGCGCTGCTGCCCGAGCTGAAAAAGAACCAGGGCGTGGTGCTGAACATCGGCTCGGTGCTGGCCCACTGCGGCCAAGCCAATCTGCTGGCCTACTCCATGTCCAAGGGCGCGCTCATGACGATGACACGCAACCTGGCCGATGCGCTCGGCACCGACCGTGTGCGTGTGAACCAGCTCAACGTCGGCTGGACCCTCACAGAGAACGAATACAAGGTGAAGCTCGGCGATGGCCTCGGCGAAGGCTGGCCGGAGCGACTGCCCGCTTACGCCGTGCCCATGGGCCGTCTGCTGAGGCCTGAGGACATCGCCGCCGCCGCTGTGTACTGGGTGAGCCGCGAGAGCTTCCCAGTCACCGGCACCGTGGCCGAGCTGGAGCAGTATCCGCTCATCGGCCGCTACACCAATCACGAGGGAGATCCTCTCAAACAACAAGATCACACCAACTAAACCACCATGAAACTGATCCGCTTTGGAAACCCTGGAGAAGAAAAACCCGGCCTGCAGCTGGAAGATGGCCGCCGTATCGACGCGAGCGCCTTTGGCAGCGATTACGATGAGAAATTCTTCGGAGGAGACGGCCTTGAGCGTCTGGCCGCCTGGGCAAAGGCAAACGCCGCCATGGCACCAACCGTGTCCGCTGAAACTCGCCTTGGCCCCTGCATCGCCCGCCCGAGCAAGATCATCTGCATCGGCCTGAACTACGTGGACCACGCCAAGGAGAGCGGCATGCCCATCCCGGCGGAGCCCATCGTTTTCTTCAAGGCCACCAGCGCCATCGTGGGACCGAATGACAACGTGGTCATCCCACGCAATTCCAAGAAGACCGACTGGGAAGTCGAGCTGGCTTTTGTCATCGGCAAAAAGGCCAGCTACGTTTCTGAAGCAGACGCCATGAGCCATGTGGCCGGCTATTGCGTGCACAATGACTACAGCGAGCGCGAGTGGCAGCTGGAGCGTGGCGGCCAGTGGGTGAAGGGCAAGAGCTGTGACACCTTTGCGCCCATCGGTCCCTTCCTCGCCACCAGCGATGAGATCCCTGATCCGCAGAACCTGAAACTGTGGCTCAAGCTCAACGGCAAGACCATCCAGAACAGCAGCACCGCACAGATGATCTTTGGCGTGCAGAAGCTGGTGAGCTACCTGAGCCAGTTCATGAGCCTGCTGCCCGGAGACATCATCACCACCGGCACACCTCCCGGCGTTGGTCTTGGATTCAAGCCTGATCCTGTCTTTATGAAGCCCGGCGATGTGATCGAGCTGGGTGTCGAAGGCCTCGGCGTGCAGGGGCAGACGGCGGTGGCGGCTGCGTAAAAGTCGTTTCGCGCTTTATCTTATCAGGAGGCCGCTCAAATGAGCGGCCTCTTTTTTATGCAGAGGGTTATTCAACCTTCAGCACACCGTTCATCACCATCCAGTGTCCAGGGAAGGTGCAGAGGTAGGGGTAGTCGCCCTTTTTCTTGGGGGCGGTGATGTGAATGGTGAAAGACTCCTTTGGATTGGTCATATCGGTGTAGGCGAGCACGTCGTCGGAGTCGGGTACGTAGTGCTTGGCCAGGCCCTGCGGGTCGGTGATCATGAGGTTGGCCAAGTTGCCGACCTTTTGCAGCGTGCCCGGTTTGGCGAGCATCCAGTTGTGTGGCACCACGTCGGGATTTTTGAAGACGATGGTGAGCTTCTCACCGGCTTTCGCTGTGAGCTGCTTTTGCACGTATTGAAGTCCCAGCGCGGCCTCGATGATGACTTCACGTCCGCCTTCGCCCTTGGCCCACGGGTTGGGCTTGGCGGACTTCGGAGCTTCCATGCCGATCTGTGCAGCATGATTGGTCTTGGCGATCTTGGTGTAGCCAACGAAATCGGTGAAAGGCTCTGCCAGAGCATGTGCCGTGAGGAAGACATCATGGCCGGTGCTCAGGTGCAGATGGATCTGGCTGGCGGTGACGATCTGCGGGATTTCGAGGAAGAGCGTTTTGCCACCATCGAGCTTCTGCACGCTGTGGATTTCCAGTGGATCGTGGCCGGGAGTGTCAGCATATTTCACGGAATATTCCGGTGAGCCATACTGCGGGCCGTAGCGGTAGTTCCAGCACTGCGCAAAGCAGGTGGCGGCCTCGGCGTTCTTCACGGGCTGGTTGAAGCGAAGCAGTACGCCGTTGTCCCGGGCTTCGAAGCCGATGAGCACGGGTTTTTCACCGCCGGTGAAGCGCACACGCTGGAAGCAGCCGTCCTTGGGTGTGTAGCTGCCCCAGCCCTGCATGCCGTTCACGTAGAGATGACCGTCATTGGGATTGAAGCGCGCGCACTGCGGGCCGGAGTCGAAGTTGCCGCTGATTTTCACGGTGGCAGCCTGCCAGCGGCCTTTGACGTTCTGCCGCATGACGAGCCATGCGCTGCCACCACCGGAGGAGAGGTGGACGAGATTGCCGTTGCCTACGAGTGAAGCCCATGAGTGTGGTATGTCAGTCCACAATGTTTGAGGTATGAAAACTTGGCTGCTGGCGCTGTTGTCCTCGCCACGCGGAAGGTACATGAGCACGGGCTCGGGGGGCTGGCCGTTCCTTGGGCCGCCAGCGCCGAAGTGGGCGCCGAGATTGTGATCCAGCTCGATCTGGAAGATGGAGGAGGCCGGTGTCCAGTCGCCTTCCTGCCCGCTGGTGGTGACGAAGTGGCCGTCCGGCGAGATGCCGAGACCGTCCGGATTGCGGAAGCCGGTGGCGAGTACTTCGAGCTTGTCCCTGCCGGTGATGCGGCACACGCCTTGATTGCCGGAGGCGAAATACCAGCGGCCTTCCTTGTCCGTCTCCAGGCCGACGATGAAGTCATGACCACCAGGAGAGGTCTGCATGGCATTGGTCACGCAATCGTAGAAGTCGGCTTCGTCGTCGCCATTGAGATCATGCAGGCAGGTGATCTGATCACGGCCGAGGACGTAGAGCTTGTCCTTCACGATCTTCATGCCTAGCGGCTGATTGAGGCCGGTGGCGAAGCGCTTCCAGCGGATTTTTTCGAGCTTTTCGTCGATGCCCTTCACCAGCCAGACCTCGCCGGTCATGGTGGCGATGGCGGCGGTGCCATCGCTGAAGAAATCATGCGCCGTGATGAAAAGGAGTGCTCCGTAGGGATTGTCGAAGGGCAGCTCGATGGTGTCAGTGGCGAAAGGCTGCTGCGTGCCGAGGTTGCCCTTGGTTTCGAGCCACTGAGGCCATTGGGCGGGGAACTCTTTGACGAGTTGAACCTGCTCGCCACGGACATTCCAAAATGAGTCACCCACTTTGAAGATGACGGCCTTGCCCTGGCGATAGAAGCCTTGGTACTGCCCGTTGAGTTTGATGGATGGCTTGGATGCCACTTTTCCATCCATCGCAGCGCCGCCCATGAACCCATGGCGGTGATCGGTGAGCTTGATGAAGCCTCCAGTCCAAGTGATCGGGAATGAAAGCTTCTCGCTGTCGAAGACATAGGAAGTATCACCTTCGCGGACGCACACGGCTTTCGGAATCGTCAGGCCTGCACCTTTGAAGACACAGCTGAACACCGAACCGTGATCGCTCTCGGCGAAGCGGCCATCTTTCCAAGTGACCTGGTCATTCTGATTGCCCCAGTGGCCTTGCTGGCCGCCATCGAGGCCGGGGAACTGTGGCAGCAATGCCGGGAGCGTCTTCTGCTTCATGAACTGGAGCGCTTGCTTGCCGTAGAAGTCGAAGACACGCTCGCGGTTCACGAATTCCTGCCAATGCACGTTGTCTTCAGGGTTGAGGGGTTTGCGGTCCGGTGTGAAGGCGGCGGGCGGCGGGGCCTTGGGCGGCAGGATGGCATCCAGGTGGTCGAAGTCCCAGAGGCCGATGGTGTTGTCCATGCGCAGGCGCGGGCCGTTGCTTTTGCGCGGCTTCATCACGCCGCGGGCGATGCGCACGTCGTCCAAAACACCATCACAGCCGATGGTGCCTTCCACGAGGCTGCCGAAGGCAATGCCACCTGCCTTGGGCATGCCCTTGAGGGGCTGCACGGACTTCTCAAGCACCTGTTTGCCATCAATCCAAAGGACAACGTTCTTCTCGTCGATGCTGGCCAGCAGGTCATGCCACTTGCCGTCGCAGATGTTCACCTGGGAGTCGAAGTCACCGCCGCGGCCTGGCATGTAGAGCGCCAGCGTGCCGCGTTTCGCATGGGTGTAGAGCTCCCAATGCGTGGCGGAGGATTTGGCGTCTGAGGCAATAAGGATGTTGAAGTGCTCTTTGCTGTTCAGCTTCGCGCGACACTCGATGGTGATGGGCAGCGTGCGGAAGGGTTCGTTGTCCTGCTCAAAATAGCTGCCTTTCAGAGCCTCGCCGAATTCCTGATTGATGGAGGGCACGCCCTCGCCGGTGATGGGGGGCTTGGCTATGAAGCTGGCAGCGGCTGGCTTGTCATTCCATGTGCGGTATTTTGGCTTCGGTCCGGGCACGTTGTCATCTAGCTGGGGAATCAGCCACGCGAGCCCGTCGAGATTGTCCAGCAGGCGGCCTTCAGCGTCTTCATTCGTGTGGTTCAGAATGCCGATGGGACCGTTGTAGCCGCTGGCGCGCACGATGCGCAGCACCTTCACATCTTCGGTGCCCACACCGAGAGGGAGGATCTTGCGGCCCTTCGCCTCGCCATCGATGTCCATGCCGTTGAGGTTGAAGCAGAGCAGGTGCGGCAGCATGCGTGGCAGCACCTTGGCAAGGCGATCGAGATGACCGTGGCCGTGGTGAAGGTTGTACACCATGCCGATGTTCTTGATGCCCTTGGCCTTCAGAGCCTCCACGATGGCGATGGCGTTTTCAGGTTCGCCATACCATCCGCCGTGATTGTAGAGAGCCACCGGGCAGCCCAACGGGGCGGCGGCTTCGCAGATCGGCTGGAGGCGTGCGACCTCTTTTTCCACGCGTGCTTTCTGATCCGCTTCGTCCTTCACCTGGATCGCGCCGCCGTTGCCATTGACCCACAGCTGAGGATGCACGCCATGGCGCTTGAAGAGTTCTAGTGTCTGCTTCGCTTCGTCGTTGAGCACCGTCGGGAACCACCAGCCCATCAGCTCGATGTGGTGCTTTTTGAGTGCGTTCAGTTCGTCGTCCCACTGGGGAATGTGCTCTTTGCGGTAGTCATAGACGAATTTTTTCACGCCCATTTTTTCCAGCATGGCCGCACGCTCCTCGGGTCCGCGCTTGCCCGCATCAAAGGGCACGATGCACCACGCGGCGAGGTTGGATTTGTCGAAAAGAGTTTCGGCTGCCTGAGTTTGGCAAAGGGCAGCGGCCAGCAGGGTGATGGCGAAAAGGCGGGAGAGCATGGGGAAGGGTTACTTGGTGGTGGAATAGGCGGCCCACTGGGCCTCGATCCATTGAGCATCAGGGGCACCGTCGAAGACGAGGATGCGGTACTTGGAGATGTAGGGTTTGCCGGGCTCGATGGACCAGTCTCCATCCTGCGAAGGAGCGATGCAGAGCTGCGGATTTTTGGGATTGAGGCGCAGGGGCTGCGGGAAGCGGAAATTGGAAGGATGAATGAGGATGACCATACCGGTGGATGCGCCATCCACCTGACCACCGATGTGAACCCACTTGCCTTTGGTGGAATCTCCTTTGACGCGGTCATACCCTTCGCTGGTCAGCATCGTCACGGCATCGACCGGATTCCATGCCAGATTTCCGCGCACGCCCAGGCCGCCGTAGTGATACTGGGGCAGCTTCAACGGTTTGTCCGTGGCGCAGGTCTGGGTGCTCGTGAGGTCGATGATGTTCGCCAGCTTTCCATCCAGCTCCTTCTGCGCCACCGTCACTTCCCAGGTTTCGTTCAGCACTTTTTGATCAGGCGTGTGGCTGTGATCCAGGAAGACATGCTCGCTGGTGAAGCCGCCGCCCTCAGCACCGCCCCAGCTTTTGTCGAGTTTGGCAAAGCGCACTTCGGCGAGGATCTGGTCGCCGCTTTTGTTTTTGCCATCTCCTTTGCCCTGGTTCCAGAAATCGGGGTGCGAGTCGCCAAACTCGGTCTTTGTCCACGCCATCCAGATGCCGCGATGCCAGCGGTGATCTTCGGGATGATTGCCTGTCACCAGCTTGCCGCTCGGCGAGTAAACCGGATGCAGGTGTGCTCCGTGTTTGAACACAGCGGCCACGCCTTCAGGCACCTCGCCAGCCTCCATCTGATAATCGCAGATCGTTTTGCCGCCGGTGCTGAAGTTCAGTGCGGAGCCCTGCTTCTCCACCTGGATATCAGCGGCGAAAGTGGGCGCGGCGAGGAGAGCGGCGAAGAGAAGGGTTGGCTTCATGACGATGGAACGACCCGCTGTATCACAAACTCGCAGGCTTTACGAGTGTTCCCGCTTTCACCACGCCGCCCTGCATCACGGCCATGAGGTTGTCGCGGTTTTCGAGGAGGGAGATGTCTGCGAGCACATCACCCGCGACGACGAGCACGTCCGCCAGTTTGCCTTTTTCGAGAGAGCCGATCTCCTCTTCTCGGCCCATCATCTTCGCACCGCCGAGCGTGGCGCACTTGAGGGTGTCCAGCGGAGAAAAGCCCACATAATTGACGAAGAAGGTCAGTTCCTGGGCGTAGGTGCCATGCGGTGTCCAGGCAAAGCCGTAGTCGCCGCCGAGGCCCATGGTGCCGCCGGCCTTCAGCACCTTGCGGCAGCTTTCCGCCCCGGCCTCCAGGGTTTCCTGGTGACCGTCGAGCACGCGCTGGGAGAGGCCGAATTCCTTGCCACGCTGGACGCTGAAGAGTTCAAAGCCAAGGCCGGGGCACATCGGCACGTTGCGCTTCAGCAGCAGATCCAGGCACTCGTCATCCATGAAGGTCCCGTGCTCGATGGCGTCATAACCGGCTTTGAGCGCATTGCGGATGCCCTCAGTAGCGCGGCAGTGGCCGGTGACCTTGAGGCCGTGATTGTGTGAGGTTGCGACGACTGCGTGCATTTCCTCAAAGGTCATGCACAGGGTGTGGTGGTCGTTGATGTCCGGAGAGGCGGCATCTCCGGTGGGGTAGGTTTTCACCCACTCGATGCCGTCTTTGACCAGCTTGCGCACGGCGGTGCGGGCCTGCTCGGGACCATTCACGATGAAGACGATGCCCTCCATGCCGATCCGGCGGTAATCAGGGTTCCAGTCCATCAGCCCGCCTGCACCACAGATCTCGCGGCCGCTGGCGCTGAGGCGCGGGCCGGGGATCATGTCCTCCTCGATGGCCTTCTTCATCCACACGTCGATGTTGTGCAGGCAGCCGCCGCTGCGTGCCGCCGTGTAGCCGCACTCCAGCGCGGTCTTCGCATTTACGGCAGATTGCAGCGTGACGTATTCGACGGGGAACTTGATGTCGAGATCCTGCAGCTCGGAGACATTGAAGTAGGTGAGGTGAATGTGCGCCTCGATGAGTCCCGGCATGATGGTGCCGCCCTTGGCATCGATCACGCGTGCGTCAGGGGCGGCAGGCGGCGCGTCGGCGGCAGGGCCTGCGTAAGTGATGATACCGTCGGTGATGATCAGCGCGGCATTGGGAATGGCGGGCGCGCCCGTGCCATCGACGAGCTGGCCGTTTTGGACGACGGTTGTGCCTGGTTGGAGCTTCATGGTGAGTGAATGCTATCGCTTTGTCCGGCGCGGGGATAGAACAGGAGCGGCAGGGCTTGGAACATTCGCGGCGGCGTATTTTTCGCGGTACGCCCCCGGGGTGAGGCCGGTGACGCGGCGAAATTCGCGCGTGAGGTGGCTCTGGTCCGCGAAGCCACAGCGCAGGCCGGTGGCGGAGATGGATTCGCGCGTGTCCACCAGCAGACGGCAGGCGGTCTGGATGCGCAGGCGCCGCAGGTACTGCTGCGGCGGCAGGCCATACTCGCGGAGAAAGCTGCGCTCAAACGCCCGTGCGGACATGCCCACGGCGTGCGCCATTTCCGCATTGGTCACGGACTCGCCCAACCGGCGCGTCATCAGCGCGATGACGACACCGAGGCGGATATCTCCACGCTGGTCGATCTGCGCCGCATCCAGCATGCGTGTGATGCCTGCGGTGCCGACGACACGGCCCCTGGCATTGCACACCGGTTTCTTGGTCGTGAAGCACCACGCTGCCGTGTGGTCAAAGCGACCGACGAGTTCCAGGCGGCCCTGTACCGTCTGTCCGGCCAGCACCGCCTCATCGCCTGCACGGAAATGCGCCGCCAGATGTGGGGGCGAGAGGTCGTCGTCGGTTCGGCCCAGCACCTCCTCAAGCTTTTGCATGCCATAGTTCAGCATGAAGGTACGGTTCACCCAAAGGTAGCGGCGCCTTGCATCTTTGATCCAGGCCTGCACGTCTGGCAGCGCGTCAAAAAGATCGCGCAGGGCATCGGCGGCAGATGTGGCGGCGGCTTCGGCTTTCACAGTCGGGAGATTAACAGGAACGGATTTTGATGGCACTCCGAATCATGAAGGCATGAAAAAAGCGGAGCCGCTGGCCGCAACTCCGCTTTGAGAAGGAAATGAAAGCTCCCGGTTACTGGCGCACTTCCTTGATGTGCTTGTCAGGTGCGGCGTCGAAGGCGGCCTTGCTGGCGGCATCTGCAAAGGCGACCTGACGAGAGTAGGTGACGGTGATGGCAGGGTCAGATTTCTTTTTGCTCAACGGGCACTGGCCGGCGGTGGCTGCAAGGATATTGCTGAGATATCCCTTGGGAGCGGCGGTAAACTGGGCTTTGCAGCGGTTGCAGCAGACTGCCACGGTCTTCGAATAATTGCTGGTGATTGCCGGATTCGCCGGTTTGCCCGAGATAGGGCAGACGGTGTTAAGCGGTTCGGCGGCAGGTGTCGCGCCAGCCAGCAAGCCAAGGGCGGTGATGAGGGTGAAAACGAATTTCATGGAGGGCATAGCCTGTCGGATACGAATGCACGGATCTTCCGCAACCGAAACCTTCATGCCAGCACCCCCCCCTTTGCCGGTGTGCTCTGACACCCTGAATTGACACCCCTAGGAGGCGGGCCTATCTTCACTTCCGTATGCATCTCGAATAGACTGCATGCAGGGAGCATCAGGTGCCTGCCATGACCTGTTCTCTGACACGTGCTCCATGGCCAAGCTTCAATACCTGATGCGATGAATCTCTACGTGAGCAACCTGCCTTACTCCCTGACGGACGAGGATCTGCGGATTGAATTTGCCGCTCATGGTGAAGTCTCCAGCGCCCGCCTGGTCAAAGACCGGGAGACGGGTCGCTCGCGTGGCTTTGGTTTTGTGGACATGCCGCTTGAAGCCGATGCACTGGCGGCAATCAATGCACTGAATGGCAAGGAGGTAGGCGGGCGAGCGCTGAGGGTGATCGAGGCGCGGCCGAGGGAGGAGCGTCCGCCGCGGAAGCATGAAGGTGACAGCCGCAGCAAACGCGAACCGCGTGAAGGCTGGAGCCGTGACAAAAGGTCTTGAATCAAAAAAGGGCGGCACGGAACGCCCTTTGTCCTGATGAGGATGCAGGCAGGCCGCATGCAGAGCGGCGAAGAAGCAGAGCGCTCCTTATTTCGGCTGATACTTCGGATAACGCTGCTGAAGCTGCTGCAGCATCTGCTTCGCCTTGGCTGAGTCTCCGGCTTTCTCCAGCACCTGCGCAGCTTTGTGGAGCGCGTTGGGGGTGACATCGGGGTCATCAAAAAACTGGCTGGGCACGGCGTATTTGGCGGCGGCGTCCTTCCATTTGACCATGGCGGCCTCCTTCTGACCTTCAGCCGCGAGCTTGTCACCCTGCGCAGCGTAAATGTCGCCTTCGAGGATGAGCAGTTCGGCCTGGAGGCGGCCGTCTTTGACGACCTGCAGGGCATCCTGAGCGACCTTGTCAGCTTCATCAAAAAGCCCTTTGCCGAGCTGGGCGCGGCCTTTGGTCAGCAGCGCGCGTGAGCGCGTGGCGGTGTCGGGCTCTGATTTGAGGAAGTTGTCTGTGGCCTGAATGCTGGCGTCGTACTGCTGGTTTTGGAGCTGCGCCATGCCAAGGTAGTTCCACACCACGGGCTCGGTGTTTTCCGGGTTTTGCGGAGTGACGGCGAGCTCGAGGAAGCGTGCTGCGCGTTTGTAGTCGTCTCCGCTGTAAAGTTTGAGCCCGAGCCATTTTAAAATGTTCGGGGGGACCGAGCCGTCGGGTTTGGACTGGAGGTAGGAGTCGATGGTCTTGGCGAGGTTGTCGGCGTTTTGGCGCGCGTAGTCACAAAGGATGATCAGCTGGCTGGATTTTTCGAGGTAAGCTTTGCTGTCGAGCTCGATGGAGCGGCGCAGGGCGGGAACGGCCTTGTCATAGATCTTCTGGTCGAAGTTTCCCCGGCCGATGCCGTAGTAGGCTTGTGCAGCAGCGGTGGTGGTGGGGAATTTTTTGAGCAGTGTCTCAAAGGCGGTGATGGTGGCCTTGGGGTCCTTCTGCTCCATGGCGATGAAACCAAGCTGCAACCACGAGAGCTCGCACGCGTCGGATTTGGGGAACTCCTTGGTGACGTGTTCAAAGTCGGCCTTCGCCTTGGGCAGATCGCGGGCGTCACGGTTTGCAAGGCCACGGCGGGCGTAAGCCTTGGGAAGGAATTCGTGGCCGGGATTTTCACTGATGAAACGGGTGAATGTGCCGACGGCTTCCTGGTTGCGGCCTGCCTCCCCCTGCGCCCAGCCCATGTTGAAGAGCGTGCCTGGGCGCAGCTTTTCGGGCAGTTTTTCGAGGGTGACCTCGTTGTAGCTCTGCGCCGCCTGCTGGTAGTCGCCTTTGTTGAAGTAAAAGTCGGCTCGGATCAGGCGTGCCAAGGCCAGATATTCATGGTCGGAGTGCTTTGCCGCATGCCGTTTGATGAAGGCGGTGGCGAATTCGCCCAGGTCCTTGTCATTGAGCAGGTAGAAGCAGTAGAGCTTCCAGTAGCCTGCGCTGAAGGCTTCTTCGGTGTCGGCGTGGTACTGTTCGATAAGCAGGTAAACTTCGACGGCCCGGGCATAGCTTTTGCGCATGCGGTGCGCATGGCCGACGAGGAGCAGCATCTTGGCCCTGGAGGCACCCTGGGGGAGGACCTCAGAGTTTTTGTTGTAGTAGTCGATGACACCGTCGTAGTCGCCCTTGGCATACAGGGCCTGAATGATGCCTACCAGGGAGATGCCCCGGTTTTGCTCGCTGGTCTCAGGCATCCGCAGAGCCTTCTCAAACATGGCGATGGATTCCTCCGGCTTGCTGAGCTCTGCGTAGAGGACGGCGGCGCGAATGCTGGCCTCTGCCACGATGGCGCGGTCAGCACTGGATTTGACGAGTTCGTCAAAAATAGGCAGCGCCTCGGCCTTTTTGTCCTGGCCGAGATAAATGCTGCCAAGTGTGAGCAGCGATGTTTCGCGGTAAGGATTGTCCGTTTTTACAGCGATCACGCTGTTCAGGGCTGCGGTCTGTTTTGCCTTGTCCCCGAGCATTTCATACGCGCGGCTTTTGTTGTAGGCGGCAGCCAGGCGGACTGGGGGGCTCTTGGTCTTGCTCTCGGCGAAGCCGAAGAATTTGGCCGAGTCTGCGAACTTGGAATCGTTGAACGTCATTGCGCCGAGGCGGTAGGCGCATGATGGAGCGCCCTCGCTTTCAGGGTAGCGGTTCACGACTTCCTCATAGTAGCCGGCGGCCTGCTTGAGCTGGTTCTGCTTCATGTAGCACTCACCAATGCGGTAGAGCGCCTCCGGCACCTGCCTGCCGCTGGGGTACTGCTGAAGGTACTTGGCGTAGGACTGCGAGGCCATGCCCCACTCCTGGCGGTCATAAGCCAGAGTGGCAAAATCAAACATGTCGTCATCAGGCCCCTTGGTCTTTGGGGCCGCGTCCGGCACGGGCTGCGCCTTGGGGGGCGGGCTTACCGGAATGGCCTTTGGCACGTCATCTTCGACAGGGAGCGCACGGGGCGGCGCAGGCTGCTGAGCCATGGATGAAAAGGCCACCATGCAGCAGAGCGCAGGAATGAAACAGGGCGCATGGCTGCGCGAGGCGGTTGGGGACTTCGCGGCGGTCATCTCACTTGGGCGTGGAGGCAGGTTGGTCAGCGTCAGGTTTGCGCGTTGCAAAGGCAATGTTCCAGATGCCAGCCTTCTGGCAGGTATCCAGCACCCGGATAACGTGCTGATAATTGACGATTTCATCGCCACGAAGGATCACAGCCTGATCCTTGTAGAGCGAGACGATGTTTTTCAGCTTCACCAGCAGCTCGTCGGTGTTGAACTTCTGGCCGTTGACGAGGATCTCGCCGTCTTTTTTGATGTTGATGATGATCTCGCCGACATTGCGGGACTCCTTTTCCTTGCCCTCTTCGGCGGCAGGCACGCTCACGTCCATGACCTGCTCCTCCTTGGCATACTGGAAGGTGACGGCAAAGAAAATGACGAGCAGGAACAGCACGTCCACCAGCGGTGCGAGCTGCATGGGCGAGGGTTCGATGGAATGCTGTTTGCGGAAATTCATCGCGAATGGGGAACTGCCTGTTTACTGGCCGGCGACGGCGCGTGCGGCACGCTTGTACTGCACCGCGAGCAGGGCCATCAGGTGGGTGGTCGCGGCTTCCATTTCAGAGATCAGACGGTTCACCTTGCCACGAAAGATGGCGTAGAACATGAGGGACGGAATGCCGATGACGAGACCGGAGGCCGTGCAGAGCAGCGCCTCAGAAACCCCCTGGGCGAGGCCGAGCTGGTTTGAGCCTGCAGCACCCTTGCCGGAGATTTCATGGAAGGTGGTGATCATGCCCAGGGTCGTGCCGAGCAGGCCGAGCATGGGGGCGATGGCGCCTACGTCACCGAGATAGGCGATGCGGGCCAGCAGAAGGCTGGACTGGCGGTTGCCCTCGGCTTCGGTGACTTCCTTGACCTCCTCAAAGCTCGCGCTCGGGTTGCGTGTGGCAAAGTCGAGCGTTTTGGAGGTGATGCGGGCGATGCATTCGTTGCGGCGGTTGCACACCGCGAGCAGTCCCAGGTAGTCCTGCTTGCGGATCAGGGCATCCGCCGAGTTCATAAAGGCATCGCTGACCACGGTGCCCTGCCTGACCGTGAAGCCAAAGAGCACGATCATAAAGAGGGCAATCATCGACAGAATGATCAGCGGGTAGGCCATGACCCCGGTGCGCTTGACGAAGCCCTGAAAAGTCAGCACATCGCCGTAGGGGTTGTCTTCGCCAGCCGGAGCCTGGGTCACGGTCACCCCATGAGCGGCAGGCGCAGGCTGCTGGGCCTGGGCCTTGTTGAGGTTCATCGTGAAGATGAGCGCCACCAGCACGGCCAGGGCGAAGAAGATTTTTCGGTGCATGAGGCGGCGATTGTAAACGTATGCGCCAGCCTTGCAAGGGGCCGGTGGCTGGCTTTACCGGCCCGGTCAGGCCAGCAGTTCCCGTACCACTTTGCACTCGTTTACGCCTGTGAGGCGGAAATCCAGCCCTGCGTACTTGTAGGTGAACTTTTCGTGATCGAAGCCCAGAATGCGCAGGATCGTGGCATGCAGATCATGCACGTGGACGGGGTTTTCCGTGGCTTGGAAGCCAAATTCATCGGTGGAGCCATGAGTGTAGCCGCCCCGCACACCGCCGCCGGCCATCCACATCGTGAAGCCGTAATGGTTGTGGTCGCGGCCGTGTTGCTTGCCGGCATTGGCACCGGGGGTGGGCAGTTCCACGGCCGGGGTGCGGCCAAATTCGCCCCCCCACAGCATGAGGGTTTCGTCCCAGAGGCCGCGCTGTTTTAGGTCGCTCATAAAAGCGGCCATGGCCCCGTCCGTCTGCTGTCCAAGCTTCCGGTGCTCCAAAATTTCGTCGTGATTGTCCCACGGCTGGCCTGCGCCAGTCCAGAGCTGGATGAAGCGCACCCCGCGCTCCAGCAGACGCCGGGCGATGAGGCACTGACGGCCAAACGCGTGGTCTCCGTACATTTTCCGAACCGATTCCGGCTCCTTCATGATGTCGAAGGCGTCCGTGGCCTCCATCTGCATGCGGTAGGCCAGTTCGTAGCTCTGCACGCGGGCTTCGAGCTGCTGGTCGCGGTCCTGCTGAACCAGATTGCGCTGGTTGAGCTCCTGCAGGAGGTCGAGCTGGCGGCGCTGCTGCTTGAGATCGAGCGAACCGTTTTTGATGAATTCCACGAGTTTTTCAACCCGGGTGTCCTCGGTGTTGATGTAAGCGCCCTGGTAGGCGCTGGGCAGGAAAGCTGACTGCCAGTTTTTGGTGCGGCGTGTGGGCATGCCTCCGGGGCACATGGCGATGTAGCCTGGAAGGTTTTGGTTTTCACTGCCGAGGCCGTAGGTCACCCAGGAGCCCATGGTCGGGCGGTTCAGGCGGCCTTCCCCACTGTTCATCAGCCCCAGGGAAGGCTCATGGTTGGGCACGTCCGCGTACATCGAGCGGATCACGCAGAGATCGTCGGCAAAAGCACCGGTCTTTTCAAAGACTTCGCTCACTTCCAGCCCGCACTCACCGCGCTTGGTAAACTTGAAGGGGGATTTGAAGCCTGCCCCGGTCGGGCGCTCGGTTTTGAGCACGTTCGGCAGCGGCTTGCCGTCGTATTTGTCCAGCATTGGCTTCGGGTCGAAGGTATCCACGTGGGATGGCCCGCCATTCATGAAGAAATGCACCACCCGTTTGGCCTTTGGCTCAAAATGGGGGCGTTTGACGGCCATGGGGTCCAGGGTGGCGGCTGCCGCCTGCTGTGTGAACAGTGAGCCGAGGGCTACCGATCCAAAGCCCATGCCGACACGTTGCAGCAGTTCGCGGCGCGTCAAAAATGCATGCTCCAAGTTTGGGGCATGATGTGAAAAAGAGGAGTTCATGGGGGTATGAAAGGTACGTTCCCGGGAGGGGATGTTTTTGCAGGATCTCTTGCGCGAGATTTATAGCACAGGAAAGCGCAAAAAAGGAGCAGAAGCTGCTGATGGAAGGCTCCGTAAATTAGCGTATCCTTTATACCCCCAATGTTTTCGAATTCACGCCATCTTGCTCTGGCCGCCTTTGTCGTCGGCTCGTTTCCCCTTTCCGCTGCTCCGGCCTGGAAAGACGCTGAAGTCGTTTTGAAGGCCAAATGCTATGAGTGCCATAACCCCAAGAAGACTAAGGGCGATGTTGATTTGCAGCAGTTTGCCGCCGATCCCCAGCTGGCCAAGCATTTTGAGGTCTGGCTCAAGGTGAAGGACACCATCGAAAACGGCGACATGCCGCCGCCGAAGGCCCACCAGATGACCGACCAGGAGAACCATGCCCTTCTCGGCTGGGTCAATGGTGAGCTCGATGCCCTGGCTGCCGCCCAGTCCGGCGATCCCGGCCCCGTGACCATGCGCCGGCTCACCAACGCCGAATACGACTACACCATCCGCGACCTCACCGGGCACGACTACAGCCTGGCCAAGGAATTCCAGACCGACGGCGGTGGTGGCGAGGGTTTCAGCAATACCGGCGACGTGCTTTTCATGAGCCCCGCCGCGCTGGACAAATACTTTGGCGCCGCCCGCAAGGTGGCCGATTTCGCCACCATCATGCCGGGCACCGGCATCGTGTTCAATTCGCAACGCATCGGCCTGCGTGGCCCTGAACAGGTCAAGGCGCAGGCTCAGCAGGCGCTGTATGTGTGGTACCAGCAGAAGGCGGCTCCGTTTCTGCCAAAAGACTTCGATGACATGCGCGAGGCGGACTACATGGTGGCCTGCTGGAAGCACAAGCACTTCAAAACCCCGCTCGAACAGCTCGCAAAGGAGGGAGGGCTGCAGCTGCCCTTCCTGCAGAACTGGAACACCCTCGTCAATGCCACGGAGCCCAAGTCACGCTTCCTCGACCTCACCCGTGTGGCCTGGCGCGAGCTTCCAGCACCCGACGCTGCCAAACCTGGCCAGGTGCCGCAGGCCGTGATCGACGGAGCCAAGGCCGTCCAGGCCCAGCTCCTTTCCTGGAACAATCCCAAAAAGCCCGGCAGCGGCGTGCAGCGCCAGCAGCAGGACGCCGACGGCATCCGCGCCTACCAAATGAACATCGAGGTGAAGGGCAAGAAGCAGGCCTTCCTGTGCATCGGCGACGATGGCGACGGCAACAAAGGAGACATCGCCCTCATCACCAAGCTTGATGTGCGTACCACCAAGGGGCACCTGCTGTATATGGACTGGCTCAACAAGCAGATAGGCGAAGACCAAAAGGCCCTCGCCGCCACGCCGCCTCCGGCCAATGCCGAGGCGCTGAAGCAGCGCATCGCCGAGTTGGAGAAAGTGAAAAGCGCTTTTGGCAAGCATCCGCAGGGCCGCCAGATCGAGCCCGGAGTGCTGGCCATCGCGGCACCGCTGGCTTTCACCCTCCCGTTGCCTGAAAACGCCACCTGGCTGCATGCCGAGGCCCGCCTGGACCTGCAAAATCCCGACATCAACGACGGCACCATCCAGTGGGCGCTCACCACGGACAAGCCCCGCGACGTCACCAAGATCATGCCCGGCGTGCTCACCGTTTGGAAGACCCAGACTGATGCAGCCCGCAACACCATGCGGGATTTTGGCGTCATGAAGCAGGCCTTCCCGGACATGTATGAGCGCAGGCTTGAGGAAGTGGCCAGCAATCTCTATCGCCGCAACCCGGGCATCACGGTCTATTACTTCAGTGATGATCAGCTCGGCCAGCTTCTCGGCCCCAAAGACCGCGACTACCTCGCGGCCATGAAGAAGGACTTTGGCTACACCGCCAATCCCAAGCTCAACCCGCAGCAGCAGAAGGAGTTCGACTCCGCCCTGCTCGGGCACCTGCGCTACTTTGCCGGTCGTGCCTGGCGTCGGCCGCTCACTCCCGAGGAAGGCCAGAAACTCGATGCCCTCTACTTTGAAGGACGCAAAAAAGAGCTCGATCGCGAATCCGCCGCGCGCGAGGTCGTGGTGCGTGTGCTGGTTTCCCCCTTCTTCCTCTTCAAGGCGGAGACTCTGCCGCTGGCCAGCAATCCCACGGGCGATGTGAAGCTCAACGCCTATGAGCTGGCCTCCCGCCTCAGCTACTTCATCTGGGCCTCCCAGCCTGACTGGGAGCTGCGCAAGGCTGCTGATGACGGCAGCCTGCTCAAGCCCGAAGTCCTCGCTGCGCAGACCAAGCGCATGCTGCGCGACCGCAAGGCCACGGCGCTTGCCAAGGAATTCGCCGGCCAGTGGCTGAAGTTCAACGGCTTCGACGAAAAGAGCACCGTCGATGAGAAGAAGTTCCCCGAATTCACCACCGAGATCCGCAACGACATGCAGCGGGAGACCCTCGAGTTCTTCTCCCATCTCGTGCGCGATGACCGCAACGTGGGCGACATCATTGGTGGCGACTACTCCTTCCTCAATGAGCGCCTGGCCAAATTCTACGGCGTCCCGGGTGTCACTGGCGGTGATTTCCGCGAGGTAAAAGTGGCCCAGCAGCATCGCGGCGGCCTGCTTGGCATGGGAGCCATCCTGACCAAGACCTCCCGCCCCAACCGCACCAGCCCCGTGGTGCGTGGAGACTATCTCTACCAGGTGGTGCTCGGCTTCAGCTCACCGCCGCCGCCGCCGAATGTTCCCAAGCTGCCGGACAGCGCCGTGAAGCCCGCCTCTCTGCGCGAGGCCCTCATGGTCCACCGCACCGACGCTGCCTGCGCCGTCTGCCATGAGCGCATCGATCCGCTCGGCTTCGCCCTTGAAAGCTTCGACCCCATTGGTCGCTTCCGTACCGCCGATGAAACGGGTGGCAAGATCGACGACACCGGCGAGCTGAAAGACGGCACCAAGTTCCAGGGCCTGCCCGGCCTGCGCGACTACCTCAAGAAAAACGAAGTCAACTTCTCCGCTCAGTTCTGCCGCAAGCTCCTCGGCTACGCCCTCGGCCGTCAGACCATGCCGAGCGACAAAGCCTTGCTCGCCAAGATGCAGGCCACGCTGAAGCAGAACGGCGGCAAGTTCTCCGCCGCCGTGCTCGAAGTCGTCAACAGCCGCCAGTTCCTCAACCGCCGCAGCGAGGCCGTGGTGGCCTCCTCGAATCAATAAAACACCTCGCCACCCGTCTTACCTTTATGAACCTTTCCCGTCGCAAATTTCTCCGTGGCTCAGGCATCGCTCTCGGGCTGCCTTGGTTTGAGTCGATCAACTCCTTTGGAGCTGATGCGGTGAAAAACAACACCGCGCCGCGTCGTCTCGCCGTGTGCTTCACCGGCAATGGCGTCAATCCGCACCACTGGGGCGCCACGCAGGGCGCTGGCGGCATGGAGTTCATGAAAACGCTCACGCCGTTGGAGCCGATCAAGAAGCACATCAGCGTGTTCAAGGGCCTGTGGAATCCCACCACTGTGGAAGGGGAGGGCGGGCACTACCCCAAGATGAACGTGCTCTGCGGACTCAAGGTGAAGAAGACCACCACTGATGTCGAAGTCGGCACCACCATGGACCAGCTCGTCGCCGCACAGACGGGCAAGTTCACCCCCGTGCCCTGCGTCGTGCTGGGCACCGAGCGCCCCAGCTACAGCACGGACTCCGGCTTCACTTCCATCTACTCCGCCTACATCTCCTGGAGCACTCCTACCACCCCTGCGCCGAAGGAGATCTTCCCACAACAGGCCTTCGACCAGCTCTTTGACGACGGCAGCAAGCGCAAGCGTGACAAGAGCATCCTCGACCTCGTGATGGAAGACGCCGGCGCGCTGAAGCCCAAGCTCAGCCAGCGCGACAAGCAGAAGCTCGACGAATACCTCACCTCCGTGCGCGAGATCGAGCAGCGCGTCGAGCTCGCCGAAAAAATCAGCCAGGCCGAAACCCGCGGCGCGGGCTGGCAGCCCACCGTCAAGGTGCCCACCCTTGCACGCCCCGGCTCCGGCATTCCCACCAGCAGCGAGGACCATCTGCGCCTCATGTTCGACATCATGCTTCTGGCCTTCCAGATGGACCGCACCCGCGTGGCCACCTTCATGATGAACAACGACCTCTCCAACATGCGCTTCCCCAGCCTGGAAGGCATCAGCGGCGGCATCCATGAGCTCTCCCACCACGCCAATGACGAGCACCGCCTCGACATGTATCAGCGCGTGAACCAGCACCAGGTGAAGCTCTGGGGAGAGTTTCTCACCAAGATGCAGGCCACCAATGAAGGCGAGCGCAGCCTGCTGGAAAACAGCATGGTCATGCTCACCAGCAGCCTCTTCGACGGCAACGCCCACGACTCCCGCCAGCTCCCTGTCGTCCTCGCCGGCAACGGCGGCGGCTCCATCCAGGCTGGTCGCTTCCACGACCTTAGCGCCGACCCCAACCGCAAAATGTGCCGCCTCCACATCGCCCTCATGGACCGCATGGGCCTGCATGTCGGACATTTTGGCGATGCCGAGAACGCGTTGGCGATTTAGTTCGTGAGGTGATGGCTTCGGGCACCGTAGAGGTGTCATGGTCATCACCTCCCTCGATTTCGACAAACCGGGCAAGCAGCAGGGCTTCCTGCAGGTCCCTTATTCCCACAATCTCGGTGGCTGGGCGAATGTGATGGTGCCCATCACGGTCGTGGCTCGTGGCAAAGGACCGACAGTGCTCGTGCTCGGCGGCAATCATGGGGACGAGTATCAGGGGCAGATCGCCGCGATGAAGCTCGCGCGTGAACTGACGCCTGAGAAGGTGACGGGCCGCGTCATTCTCATACCTTCGCTCAATTTTCCTGCGGCACGTGCTGCCACGCGACTCTCGCCGCTCGATGGCATGAACATGAACCGCGCCTTTCCTGGCGATGCAGAAGGTCCGGTGACGAGCCAGATCGCGCACTATCTGCGCACGGTGCTCTTTCCGCTCAGTGATGTCGTCATCGACATGCACTCGGGCGGTCGCAGCATGGAGTTCGTCCCTTGCGCGCACATGCATCTCGTGCCGGATCGTGAGCAGCGGGCGAGGATGTTTGCCGCCATGCTCGCGTGGGGCACGGAGTTCTGCTTCATCTACGCGGACATCGCCGGCAGCGGACTCCTGCCTGTCGAAGCCGAGAACCAGGGCAAGCTCGTCATCACCACCGAACTCGGCGGCGGCGAGTGCGTTCCCGCCAGTGTGCATCGCATCACACAATGCGGCTTGAAGAATGTGCTCATCCATGTCGGAGCGCTGAAAGGCCGTGAGCAGCCCCGAAAAGCAACCGCGATCATCACGCAGGCCACCAATCGCGAAGATTACATTCTTGCGCCTGAGTCGGGCATTTTTGAAATCGCCGTCGATCTCGGGGGCAAAGTGAAGCCTGGGCAGACGGTGGGTTTCATCCATCATCTGGAGCGTGCGGATCGGGCTCCGGAACCCATTGTGGCACAAACTGCCGGTTACTTGATCACGATGCGCGCGCCGTGTCTCACGCAGCAGGGCGACTGCGTCGCGGTGATCGCGCGACAGGTCAGTGCACGTGAAGTTCTAAGTGCATGAACCGCGCAAAAACGGCAGGTGCCCTCGTGGCCTTCATGTGGTTCGCGTATTTCCTGAATTACTGCGACCGTCAGGCGATCTTCTCGATGTTTCCGTCGTTGAAGCTCGACCTGAAAATGACGGATCAGGAACTCGGGCTCGTCGGCGCGGTGTTTCTTTGGGTGTATGCCATCGGCTGCCCGGTCTCCGGCTATCTTGGAGATCGCTTTTCAAAACGTCTGCTCGTCGTGCTGAGTCTGGTCGTGTGGAGCATCGTGACCATTGGGACCGGCTTTGTCACCTCAGGTGTGCTGATGCTCGTGATGCGTGCGGCGATGGGCGTGTCCGAGTCGCTTTACATGTCCAGCGCGGTCGCGCTCACGGCCAGCGCGTATCCTGTGGCGAGGCGCTCACGGGCGGTGTCGATGCTCATGACCGGCCAGATTGCGGGCACGGTGGCAGGCAGCTGGTTTGGCGGCTTCATGGCGGATCGTGGCCAGTGGCGCTGGGCCTTCTTCGCGCTCGGTGCGGTGGGCGTGCTCTACGCGATTCCTTACTTCACCTTCCTGCGGCGGGTTGGGGAACCTCAGCCTGACAAAGCTGGGAGCGCAGGCGGCATCAGTTTTGCAGCACTCGTTCGTTCGCGCACCTTTGTCCTGCTCTGCCTGGTGTTTCCGGTGTTCGTCTTTGGCATCTGGCTGCTCTACGGCTGGCTGCCCGCATTTCTGCATGACAAGTTTCATCTCAATCAGGCTGATGCCGCGTTCAACGCCACCGTCTTTCTGCAAGCCGCCACGTTGGCCGGTGTGCTTGGCGGCGGCATGATCGCAGATGCGCTTTACCAGCGCATGCCAGCCGCGCGCCTGTGGCTCATGGTGTGCGGCCTCGCGCTGTCCGCGCCTTGCATTCATGCCCTTGGCAACAGCGACACGCTGCTCGTCACCCGCGTCGCCGCAACCGGTTTCGGCCTGTTCAGCGGCCTCTTTATCGCAAACATCTTCCCGGCCTCCTTCGATGTCGTGTCTTCAGACGCAAGGGCCACCGCCGTTGGCCTGCTGAACTTCTTTGGCGCTATCATGTCCGGCTTTGCCACGCTTTTCGGCGGCATGTGGAAGCAAACCCTCGGCATTGACCGCCTTCTCTCTCTCACTGCGCTTGCTTATTTCACGGCAGCCATGGCCTTGTTCGTCGGCATCAAGGTGCTGTTTCATCGTGATCACAACCATATCGTCTCCCATTCATGAAGAACATCCTCCTTTTATGCTCAGCAGCTTTTTTGCTCAGCTCACCGGCTGGACAAGCATCAGCGCAAACGCCTGCCAGACCCACGCCCGCCGTGCGCATCGCACTGTGGCACGGCAAAGCCCCTGATGGGGGCGGCAAGTTCGAGGATTGCACGAAGGAACTCGAAGTCTTTCTTCCGCCCGCTGGCAAAGCCAATGGTGCTGCCATCGTCCTGTGCCCCGGCGGTGGCTACATCCGCCACGTCACCGACCGCGAGGGCTACCCCATTGCCCAATGGCTCAATGAGCACGGCATCGCCTGCGTCATTCTCGAATACCGTCTGCCCTCGTTGCGCCATGCGGTGCCATTGCTCGATGCGCAGCGCGCCATTCGCCTCACACGCGCCAAAGCTGTGGAGTGGAAGATCGACCCGCAGCGCATCGGTATCCTCGGTTTTTCCGCAGGTGGTCATGTCGCCTCCACAGCGGTGACGCATTTTGATCAGGGCAATGCCGCGTCTGCTGATCCCATCGAGCGGTTGAGTTGTCGCCCCGATTTCGGCTGGCTCGTCTATCCCGTCGTCACCATGGGCGAATTCACGCACGCAGGATCGAAGGCGCAGTTGCTCGGCACCGACCCGAAGCCCGACCTCGTGCGACTCTATTCCAACGAACTGCAGGTCAGCGGTCAAACCCCGCCGACCTTCCTCGCCCACGCCATCGACGACAAGGCGGTGCCGATTGAAAACAGCCGACAGTTTGTCGCCGCCATGCAGGCGAACCACCTTCCGGTCCAACTCCTTGAACTTCCCTCCGGAGGGCACGGCCTCAACGGCTGCAAAGGCCCGCTGTGGGAGGAGTGGAAAGCGGCTGCCCTTGCATGGATGGCAGGACGCAAACTGATTCCGGAGGTCAGACCATGAGAAGGGCCGCTCTCATCATCCTCGTCATCGCGGCCCGGGTTCTGGCTGACGAGCCGCAGGACATCGTCTTCAAAGCCGACATCGACGGCAGTCAGCAGCGATATGTCGAACTCATGCCGCCGGACTTCGATCCAAAGGCGCCGCATGACGTGGTGCTCGCATTTCATGGACATGGGGCAGACCGCTGGCAGTTCATCAAGGATACGCGCGGCGAATGCAAGGGCGTGCGCGATGTGGCGGCAAAGTTTGGCATGATCGTTGTCTCGCCAGACTACCGGGCAAAGACTTCGTGGATGGGGCCGAAGGCGGAGGCGGATGTGGTGCAGATCATCGCAGAAATGAAGCTGCGCCATCATGTGGGGCGTGTGTTTGTCGCCGGTGGCTCCATGGGCGGGACGGCGGTGCTTGCTTTCACCGCGCTGCATCCTGAACTCGTGGCGGGCGTGTGCAGCCTCAATGGAACGGCCAATCTGATCGATTATGAGAAGTTTCAGGAAGCTCGCACGGCTTCCTTTGGCGGATCGAAATCGGCAGTGCCAGAGGAATACAAGAAGCGCAGCGCGGAGTTCTTTCCCGAAATGTTCACGATGTCTGCGGCGTTCACCACGGGTGGCAAAGATGACGTTGTGCCGCCGCAGAGTGTCCTGAGGCTCGTGGAGAAGCTCAGGCAGGCGAAACGCAAGGTGCTGAGCATTCACCGCGAGGCCGGCGGGCATTCCACGACCTATGAGGACACCTGCGCGGCGATGGAGTTCATGCTGCGAGAGGCGGGATGCCGGGCAACGGGCGAGCGTGATGCGCTGCGTGTCACGATGGGTGCCAAATCACCTGCCGCGGATCTGGCAGCGGATGCCCAGGTCTTTGGCAAAGCCATCGACCGGGCCTTGAAGTATGAATCTGCGCTCACTGAGGCTGACATGCGGTTGCTCAAAAATGCGGGCGTTCGCGCGAAGGAGCGTGCCGTGGCCGCAGCCGCCAGCACTCCCACCTGGACCACAAAGAAGGGAAAAGTCGTGCGGGGCTTCTTCTCCGCCGTGGATGGTTCCGTGCAGCCCTATGGAGTGATCGTGCCTGAGAAATACGACGCCACAAAGCCGATGCGGCTCGATGTGGTGCTGCATGGCAGCTCAAAACCGGTGGGCATGAGCGAGATGAAATTCATCGCTCGATTTGATGAGGGCGATGACGTGGCGAAGTCCGTGCCGGATGTCGATTACATCGAGCTGCATCCGCTGGGTCGCGTGGAGAACTGTTACCGCTGGGCCGGTGAGACGGATGTCTTCGAGGCCATTGAAGCCGTCTGCCGGAACTACAGGATCGACCGTGACCGTGTGGTGCTGCGTGGCATGTCGATGGGGGCGTCGGGCACCTGGCATCTGGGTTTGAAGAATCCTGACCGCTTCGTCGCCATCGGGCCCTACTGCGGCTATGTGGACACGCATCGTTTCTCCGAGACACCGATTCCAGGCTTCATCAAGGTTGGTCCGCTGCCGACGTATCAGGAAATCGGCCTGCACATGCTTGACTCGGTGGACTACGCCGCCAACGCCGGAGTCGTGCCCGCCATAGCGGCCATTGGTGACAAGGATGTGTTCTTCCAGGCGCACGTCATCATGGGCGAGGCCTTCGCCAAAGAGGGCATCCCATTCACGAATCTCATTTCGCATGGCACCGGGCATGTCATTGAGCCGAAGACGCATGCCGAGCAGATGCGCCGCATCTCCGAATACGCAGCGAAGGGGCTCGATCACGACCCGAAACAGCTCATCTTCGTCACCTGGACGGTCAAATACAACCGCTGTCACTGGCTGGAGCTGCTCAGCCTCGGCAGGCATTACGAACGTGCCGAGTTTCGTGCCAGCTTGATCGGGGATGGCCTTGAAGTCAGCGAAACAGGCAACATCACACGTTTTGCCATCCATCGTCCGCTGTCCCGGATGCGCATCGCAGGTGCCGAGATCTCCCTGCCTCCTCACAAGCCTGAGGACGTGCTCGTGTTTGCACAGACCGGTGGTTTATGGATGTGCGAGGGCTTGCGCAGTCAAGTCAAGCTCACCGGCAAGCGCCCGGGACTGCAAGGCCCCATTGACGATGCCTTCGCCACACCTTTTCTCTGCGTGCGTGGCACTGGCAGGCCCTGGAATGAGGCAGTGAATGCATGGGCGGACGAGAATCTGAAGCGCTTCAAATACGAATGGTCGCGCTACATGGGCGGCGATCTGCCGGTGAAAAACGACACCGAAGTCACCGAGGCTGACATGCGCGGCAAGCATCTCATCCTCTTCGGTGATCCCGGCAGCAACTCGTGGATCGCCAGAGCGCTGCCGAATCTCCCCGTGACGTGGACACACGACGAAGTTCGTCTCGGTGATGTCACGCAGCCGGCCAGGGATCATGCGCCTGTTTTCATCTGCGCCAGCCCGCTCGCGCAGGATCGCTACCTCGTCATCAACAGCGGCCACACCTTCCACGAGAAGGAGTTTGCCGCCTTCAACTATCTGCTTTTCCCACGGCTTGGTGACTGGGCGGTGATCAAGATCGGAGCGGAAGAGAAAGTGGTCCGTGCCGGCTATTTTGATGAGTCATGGCGGAAGGCTGGCGTTGTTGCGCCGTAGAATATTGCACCCATGCCACGCATCCTCATCGCCGAATGCAAACAGGAAGTCTCCACCTTCAATCCGCACCTGAGCGGATATGACGATTTCACGCTTCGTCACGGCCAGGCAATTCTCGACTACCACCGGCAGGTGCGCAGTGAAGTCGGCGGAGCGTTGAATGTGCTGGATGCAACGCCGGGCGTGGAGCTCGTGCCGACGTGCAGCGCCCATTTCATCACCTCTGGCGGCACGCTGGCGGATGCGGCTTTTGAGCGCATCGCGGACGAACTGCTATCCAGCATCAGAGCTGCACCGCCCGTGGATGGCATTTACTTTTCTCTGCACGGAGCTATGGCGGCCCAGAGCCAGGATGACCCGGAAGGCTGGCTTCTGGAGCAGACTCGGAAGATCGTCGGCGAGAGGGTTCCCATCGTCATCTCCCTGGATCTGCACGGCATCCTCACGGACCGCATGCTGGAGCAAAGCGATGCTGCCGTGGCCTTTCACACCTATCCTCATGTCGATTTTTTCAGCACAGGCGAGCGCTCCGCTCGGCTGCTCCTGCGCATCGTCGCGGGTGAAGTGAAACCCGTCACCGCCAAGGTGCGGGTGCCTGCGCTCGTTCGTGGCGATGAACTGATCACCGCCTCCGGCTCCATTCGTCACGCGGTGAATGCCGCGATGGCGGTCGAGCAAAGCGCAGGCGGCCTCTCGGCAGCGATGATGTGGGGTAATCCCTTTACCGATGTTCCCGCCCTCGCCTCGAACAGTTTTGTCGTGACAGACAATGATCCAGCTCTCGCGGAACGCGAAGCTCTGCGCATCGCCGGCTTGTTCTGGGAGCATCATGAGAAGATGCAGGTTCCCCTCACCAGCCTGGCTGAAGCCGCGCGCCAGACCAAGGAGAATGCCTCCGGAACCGTAGTGCTTGTGGATGCGGCGGATGCCACGAGCTCCGGTGCCTCCGGTGACAGCAATGCAATCCTTCGCGCCCTGATCGATGCAGGCTATGAAGGCACGGCCTTGGTCCCCATCGTTGATCCTGGTGCTGTGGAGGCCGCCTTCCGGGCGGGTGTTGGGCATGCAGTCAAAACAACGGTCGGAGGCGCTCTGGATGCCGGCCGCTTTACCCCGCTACCCATGGAAGGGCACGTGAGAATGCTCTCAGACGGCTGGTTTCACAGCGAGACCACACGCGAGCTGTGGCAGGCCGGCCCCACGGCGGTGATTCAGTCCGGTCACATCACGCTTATCATCACCAGCCGCGCGGTGAGCCTCTATGACCGCGCACTGTTCCTGTCTCACGGCTGCGATCCCAGGCATTATGGAGCCGTCGTGGTAAAGTCGCCGCAATGTGAGCGCCACATGTTCAAAGACTGGGCTGCGCGATACATTGATGTGGATGCCCCGGGCTCCACCAGCGCCCATCTCCGCAGCCTCGGCCACGTCCGCTGCGAACGCCCCATGTTCCCGCTCGATGCGGAGGTTTCTTTCCAACCCCAGGCCAAAATTTTCCAACGACACCCATGAAAATCCGAGAAATTCGCTGCGCAGGTTTGCGCGGTGCCACCCCCGAAGGCGGCTGGAGCAACGAGCTCCGGCCTGAAGACTGTGTTCATACACTCATCGCCGTCCACACCGATGAAGGCGCCGTGGGGCTCGGCAGCGTGTTCACCCATGATGCGCTCGTGCGTGCCTCCCTCGCGGTACTGGAGCCGCTCTATCGTGGCGAGAACGCCCTCGAACCCGAGCGCGTGAGCGAGAAACTGCACCAGAACATGTTCTGGCTCGGTCGTGGTGGTTCCATCACGCACACCATCAGCGGCATCGACATCGCCCTGTGGGATCTGCTGGGCAAAGCCACCGGGCAGCCGGTCGGTCGTCTGCTTGGCGGTCGTTATCGCGAGCGCGTGCAGCCTTATGCCTCGTTGCTGATGGATGAGCCGGCAAAGCTGCGTGATCACCTGCTCCAGGTGAAGGCCCAGGGCTTCCGCGCATTCAAAATTGGCTGGGGGCCGTTTGGCCGTCGGAATGCGGCCACCGATGAAGCGATCGTCAAAGCCGCACGTGAAGCCGTGGGGGCTGAATCGCGATTGATGGTCGATGCCGGTGGCAGCGATGCGCATTGGACGAACGGCTACAAGTGGGCGCTGAACACCGCGAAGATGCTCGCCGATTACGGGGTGCATTGGTTTGAAGAAGCGCTCACACCCGACTCGCTCGAAGACTTCGTGAAGCTGCGCGAGCATTCACCTGTGCCCATCAGTGGCGGTGAGGTGCTCACCCGGCGTCAGGCCTTTCAGCCTTTCCTCGAAGCGCGCGCCTTCGACATCATCCAGCCAGACGTTACGAAGGTTGGCGGCATCAGCGAAGAGCGGCGCATCGCTTGGATGGCGCAGGAGCACGGCGTACAGTTCATTCCACACGGGTGGAACACGGCCGTGGGTCTCGCGGCCGATCTGCACCTCGCCTCGGCTTTTCCCGGCACCGATCTCGTCGAATACCTCACGGGTTCGCCATTCATTGACGAAATCACCCTCGGTGGCTGGAAGCTTGATGCCGAAGGCATGCTGGCCATTCCGACCACGCCCGGACTCGGTCTCGAACTCGATCCTGATGCGGTGAAAAAATACACCAACGGGGAGAAGCTGTTGGAACGGTGAAATTCTTTTGGATGCTGGTCCAAAGCCTTTCCAGCGACAGGTTTTCAGGCGCTCGCAAGTCCAGCGTTGAACAAGCCTGACTGCGTTGCGCAACATGGAAAACGCTCTGGCGATTTGATCGCCAGGGCTTGCGCATGGCCCAGTGCAGGCCGAATGAACTCTCTCAAGCGACAGCTGGCACCGTGTTGTATTTGAGTGCCTGCTTCAGCCAGCAACCACTCTGACATCTGTTTTTGGAACTGCCAGAGTCTTACAGGCAGTGCATGCGTCAGCCCTGTTGGATCACTCCTTCGTGATTGTCTCATCCAGATTCAGCAGCACGCGGGCAACGAGGGTGTGGGAGTCGATTTCGCCGGACTTGGGCTGGTGGCGCTGGAGCATGCCGAGCAGGACGGTCGTTTCCTTCGCACTCGGCGGGCGGCCGGTGCAGAGGCGGAAGCCGTAGGCGATGCGGGCAGCATCATCCGCGCCGCCTTCTTTCCACATGCGTGCGCCGAGAGCTTTTGCGGCCTCCATGCTCATGGTTTCATTCAAGGTCATGAGGGCCTGGAGTGGCGTGTTGCTCTTGGAACGGCGGATGCAGGAGCTCTCGCCATTCGGCACGTCAAAGGTGCTCAGGAAAGGATACGGCGTGCTGCGGCGGCGGAAGACATAGAGGCTGCGCCGGAACTGGCTCGCGTCCTCATCCACCTTCCAGGGGAAGGGCGCGTAACTGGCGGGTTTTTCGAAGAGGTATGCCGGGGCGGGTGGCATTACAGGGCGTCCGCCCACGGCGGGATTGAGAAGGCCGCTGGCGGCGAGCTGGATGTCGCGCACCACCTCGCCCTCCACACGGAAGCGCGGGCCGCGGGCGAGCAGGCGGTTGTAGGGATCGCGCTCCAGAAGCTGCGGTGTGACCTTGCTGCTCTGCTGATAGGTCGCACTGCTGGTGATGAGGCGCAGCAGGTGCTTGGTGCTCCAGCCGTGCTCCATGAAATCGACCGCCAGCCAGTCGAGCAGGGCGGGGTGGCTGGGTGGCGAGCCCTGGGTGCCCAGGTCCTCCGCAGTTTCGATCAAACCGGTGCCAAAGACCGCCTGCCATACGCGGTTCACATAGGCGCGGGCGGCGGTGGGAGATTTCCTGTCCACCAGCCATCTGGCAAAGGTGAGGCGCGAGCCATCGGCGTTCTTGGGCAGCGGATTCAGCACCGCAGGCACCCCGGCGGTCACACGATTGTCGGGCTTGAGGAAATCGCCGCGCTTGAGCACGGAGGTCATGCGCGGCTCAGAGCGGCTGTCCAGCACGAGCGTGGTGGTGCCTTCGGGATGCTGCTTCCAGAGGGACTCGATTTCGTCATTCACCGGCTGCCATTCGGCCACGGTGGTGCGGAAGACAGAGAACTCGGGCTTGCCGCCATAGAGCGGATTGGCCGCAGCCTTGGGTGCGTCGGTCACACTGATGCGGTAGCGGCCGAGGTTCATCGTCTGCAGGTCATCGCTGTTCCAGCCGCCGTGCTTCATGCTCAGCGTGACAACGAGCTCGCTGTCGGGCTTCAGCTCCACGGGCTTCTCCAGCACAAAGACCGCGTTGCGCGGCACATTGCGCCGTCCCGGACCGGCGTTGATGCCCCAGGCGGTGTCCGCCTTGCCATCGATCGCGTAGGCGATGGGGCCGGTGACGCGCTTGTCCTTCTCGCTTTCCTTGTCGCGCGCAAAGGGTGCGAGAGGCGTGTTTTCAGGCTCGCCAAAATCCGCCGTGGCCTGACTGAATTTCAGCTTGGTCGGTTTGCCGTCGATCTTCATTTCCGCGCTGAACTCCGTCAGCGCCGCCGTGCCCTTCTGCGAGCGGCCGGGGCCATAGGCAGGGAGGTTGGGGTCGTTCATGAGTTCCAGACGGAAGGCGGTGATGGTGGTGAGAGGAGGGCGGACACTCTTGTCCGCGCTCCTGTCAGGCATCGGGGCGTCATGAAAGCCCTTCACCGCAAACTTCACGTCGCTCTTTGTCGGGGCGTAGCCTTGGGCGAGGATGCTGCCGTCGGGCTGGCGCAGAGCCTTTTCACCGCCGGAGGGGTCGTCTTCAAAGGCCAGGGTGTGCCATTGAGGCTGCGCGGATTTCACAGAAGCCACCCACTGGTTCATGCGCTGCTGCCAGTCCGGGTGGTCGTGCTTCAGCTTGGCTTCCAGCTCGCCGATGCGTGTGAGCAGCTGCGTGCGCTGCATCTGCTCGCCGCTGGTGTACACCACGCGCCAGGGCTCGTTGTCATTGTTCAGGAAGGCGAACATGCGGTAGTACTCCTCCTGCGAGATGGGGTCGTACTTATGGTTGTGGCACTGCGTGCAGCCGATGGTGAGGCCGAGGACGCTTTTGCCGATGGTGTCCATGCGGTCAAACATGGCCTCCATGCGGAACTGCTCCGGGTCCACACCACCCTCCTCGTTGATCATCGTGTTGCGGAGGAAGCCAGTGGCCACGATCTGGTCCTGTGTGGCCTTTGGCAGTTCGTCGCCTGCGAGCTGCTGGATGATGAACTGGTCGTAGGGCAGGTCGCGGTTGTAGGCGTTCACCACCCAGTCGCGGTAAAACCAGATGAAGCGCATCGGGTCTTTTTCATAGCCGTTGCTGTCCGCATAGTGGGCTGCATCCAGCCAGTGGCGCGCCCAGCGCTCGCCATAGTGCGGCGAGTTCAGCAGAGTGGAGACCGCACGCTGGATGCTGCCAGTGGCGTCTTTCTGACAAGCCGTGGCAAAGGCATCGATCTCCTGCGGCGTGGGTGGCAGGCCGGTCAGGTCCAGGTGCAGGCGGCGCAGCAGCGTGGCGGGTTCTGCAGATTGGGAAGGGGAGAGGCCTTCCTTCTGCAGCCGCTCGCGGATGAAGGCATCGATGGGGTGCTTGGCGTTCGTCGGTACCTTCGGCTTCACCGGGGGCTTGAAGGCCCAGTGATCTGTCTTCTGCTCCAGCTTCACGCTCGCGCTGTCCGGCCACACCGCTCCGGCATCGATCCACTCCTTGAGCTTGGCGATTTCCGCCGTGCTCAGCGGGTCGCCCTTGCGCGGCATGCGCATCTTTGGGTTCGTGCCCAGCACGGCGTGCATCAGGCGGCTGTCGTCCGCTTTGCCCGGCAGGATGGCCACGCCAAAGTCGCCGCCCTTGAGCGCGCTGGGCTTGTGGTCCAGCCGGAAGGCCGCCTCCTGCTTGTGTCCGCCGTGGCACTGGTAGCAGTGCTCTGCAAAGATGGGCTGGATGTCCTGGACGAAATCCACCGCCGCCTGTGCGGGTGCGGCGAGCAGCAGAAAGAGGAGGGCGGGTTGGCTTTTCACGACTCGGAGGAATACTCCAACCCAGCATGCGAAATCAGCGCCTGATGCATGGAGAATGCTGTCGCGCGGTAGCCTGTGCCGCCTAGTGGAGACTGGTGCGGGGTTTGGCAGGCAGCTGAGCCCGAATGACTGTATGCTGGTGGCTGCCCGTCCCAGCATGCCGGGCGGCGGCAACGGTGGCAGATTTTCCGCTGTTCATGACGGTGGAAGCTTGCAAACCGGGGAGGAACTTCTGAAGTACAGTCCAGGCAAAAACCCCGATGACGGTGAGTGCGGCGATCTTTAGCAGCACGGTGGCCATGACACGGGTGCGGGAGGCCTTTTTGGGCACGGCTGCCAGTGGTAGTGGGCGGCCCACAGGCGATGACGACGCCTTGGTCAGCACGGGCCGGGGCTTTGGCGCAGTGGACCCGAGCCGTGTGGTCTTGGCGCCTGCGGCCATCACCGGGGGCTGCTTTGTCTGGTAGGCGGAGCCGGCCGGCATGCTCTGCATCAGCACTGTCAGAGCTTGTGAAACGGATTTTGGGCGCTGCTGCGGCACCAGATTGAGCAGCCAAGCCAGCCAGTCGCGCAGGGGCTGGTCCAGGTCGGGCCGCAGATGGGCCAGCACCTCGCTGGCGTCAAAGGCCAGCCAGTCCTCCATGACCTCATTCACCGTGGTTCCCAGAGTCGGAGTGGTGTTTGTGGCGATGCAGAACAGGCTGCCTGCCGCAGTGAAAAGATCGCTCCGCATCGTGGGCTGGCCGCCGCTGTGCAGCTCAGGTGCGCGAAACCACAGCGTCTCAGGCGGCTGGGTTTTGCGGGCCATGGAGAGTCCCCAGTCCTGCACCTGTAGAAACAAGCCGCCGTCGGGGTGGTCGGCGATGATGAGATTGCTCGGCTTTAGATCGCCATGGGGCAGGCCCATTTTTTCGCCCACCAGCAGGGCGTGCATGAGCTGTGCCGCCAGTGTGCGCAGATCCTTAGGGGAGGGCCTGCGCTCTTCGTCAAAGGAGCGGCCGTTCAAGCCCGGCATGAAATCAGACACCAGGGCGAGCTCATCCTCTGCGGGCAGCAGCATATGGAGACCCGCGATGTGCGGATGTCGCAGCTGCATCAGAGAAGGGGCCATTTCCAGGAGGAGCTCGCGATTCAGCGGATGTGCGGCTTCGTGGTCCTGGAGCAGGGCTTTGATCAAAACCTTGCGTCCCGTTTCCGTCTCGACCCCCCGGTAAACTTTGGCAGAAGGGCCTGCGGCGAGGATTTTTTCTGGGTGAAATTGGTCCACGTGCGATTTAGTGGTTGTTTTTAATATCATCGCAAAAAACAGGGGGAAAATGCAAGACAAGATTGGCGCACTTGCGCGCCAGCGCATCCGCCCCACAGTTATGCCATGATGAAACTCGGACTGATTGGCTGTGGAAAAATGGGTGGTGCACTGCTGCGCGGCGTGGAGCAGGCGCTGGGAAAAAGCGGCCTGCATGTGGCGCTGAGCGATGTGATGCCCGAGGCCGTGAGCGCCCTGCGTAAATGCCTCACCTGCAAGACCATCACCGGCACACCGGCTGAGGTCGCGGCCGCTTCGGACGTCATCATCCTCGCTGTGAAGCCGGGTGACATGCAGGGTCTGTGCGAAAGCCTCGCCCAGGTCAAAGGCTCTCGGCTCTACCTCAGCATCGCCGCCGGGGTATCGCTGTCGCATCTGGAGGCCTGGCTCGGCGAAAAGCAGCGCGTGATTCGCAGCATGCCCAATACCCCGGCGCTCGTCGGTATCGGGGCCGCAGCCTATGCGCGCGGAAGCAAGGCCACGGCAAAGGACGCGGCGCTGGCGGAGAAGATTCTGGGAGCCGTGGGCACGGCGGACGAAGTGGCGGAAAAGCTGCTCGATGCCGTCACCGGCCTCTCCGGCAGCGGCCCGGCATACGTTTACACCGTCATCGAGGCCCTGGCCGATGGCGGCGTCCTCATGGGCCTGCCACGCGCAGCGGCCCTGCGCCTTGCGGCCCAGACCGTTGCAGGTGCGGCGGAGATGGTGCTCACCACTGGCAAACATCCCGCAGCTCTGCGGGATGAAGTCACCAGCCCAGGTGGTACGACCATTGCCGGGCTGGAAAAGCTGGAGCAGCACGGGCTGCGCCATGCGATGATCCAGGCCGTGCGCGCGGCTACAGAGAAGAGCAAAGCGCTCGGGGCGTGAAGAAGGTGTGATGGGCACGAGCAGTCTCATGCCGGTCTTCAGCCTTTACCCAGCCCGCAGTATCGACACGGCAGAATGACTCATATGCCGTTCGAATGGCCGGAGTGCTGGGGCCGACAGGCAGGAGGGTCTGTCGTTCTCAGCTAAATCAAAACGCCGGCTTGAAGTAGCCCAGGTAACCCAGGCCAGCGCCTACGATCACGGCGATCAGCACCACCAGCGGCGCGGCGAGCACGCGGCGCTTTGCCAGCACGGGCAGGAAGCCGAGGACGAGCCAGAGGGCGATCTTGATCCAGACCCACTTGGGCATGGCACCCATGATGCCCAGCTTGGCCAGCATGCCAAAGCCTGAGACCAAGCTGATGACGAGGCCGATGCCATGCCACATCATGGCCTTCTTGGCTCCTTCACTGGAGAGCAGACCGCCGATGCCGACGAAAACGAGGATCAGGCCGATGAGATGCAGGTAGTGGTAGAACGGGAGAGACATGCCGCAGTCTGTGCCCCAAAGAACCGCCCCGCACAAGTACGGGCATGCTCAAAGTAGCCTTGCTGCTGTGTGGAACGCGAGAGGGGTATGCAAATAGCAGCAGGTGGCACCGCTTTTGCATCCTGCTTTCCCGACACAAAAAAGGCGGTCCGCTCATCGCGGACCGCCTCGGAAACGACGCTTTTTAGAGGATCAGCCCTCTTCGGAAGCCTTGGCGCCGGCCAGTTTGGCAGCACGCTCGGCCAGTTCGATGTGGAACTGCTCGGGTGTCGGGGCCTCGCCTTTGGTGCGGGTGCGGGCGAACCAGTCGGCGAAGATTTCGCCTTCTTTCCGCTCGGCCTTGAAGGCTTCGAGGAAGGCGCGGACCTTGCCGGGGACTTCTTCGCCGAGGACGGTCTTGAATTCCAGGCCTGCAAGGCGGTCACCGCGGATGCTGCCGCCGACGAACATGGCGTACTTGTTGGGCGAGCGGCCCACAAAGCCGAAATCGGCGTTGTAGGGACGACCGCAGCCGTTGGGGCAGCCAGTCATGCGGAAGAGGATCGGCTCGTTTTCCAGACCAAGCTCGCGCAGCGCTTCGTCGATCTTGTCCATGAAGCCGGGCAGGACGCGCTCGGATTCGCTCAGGGCCAGGCCGCAGGTGGGCAGGGCCACGCAGGCGTGAGCCACTTTGCGAGCACGGGTCATGCCGTCGGCGTGGACGACGCCGTGCTTGGCCAGGATGGCGTCCACAGCAGCTTTCTGATCTGGGGAAACCTCAGCGATGATGAGGTTCGTGTTCGGCGTGACGATGTAGGGCAGGTCCAGCGTGCGGGCCAGCTCGGCAAAGGCGCTGCGGTATTGAGGGCCGTTTTCACGGTCCACGATGCGGCCCATGCTCACGTGCACTGCACAGTAGAGCTTGCCGTCTCCTTGTTCGTGCCAGCCCAGCTTGTCTTCCACGGTGTCAAAGCTCAGCTCCTTGGGCGGGAAGGTCTCGATGCCGGGCAGGCGGCGGACCACTTCAGCGCGGAATCCGTCCAGGCCCATGGTCTGCACGGTGTACTTCAGGCGGGCGTTCTTACGCTCGGTGCGGTTGCCGTGGTCGCGCTGGGTGGTCACGATGGCCTCGATGGCATCAACGACGTTGGCACGCTTGGCGTAGAGCAGCGGCTGGCCGAGGAATGGGCGGGTGGTGAGCTGGCCGTGGCTCATGCCAAAGCCGCCGCCCACCGTGATGGTGTAGCCTTCCACTTCTCCATTCACCACATGAGGCACAAGGCCCACGTCCTGGGAGAAGATGTCCGCGTCATTGCAGGGCTGGATGGCCACGCCGATCTTGAATTTGCGGGGCAGATAGACCTTGCCGTAGATGGGGTCGTCGCCTTCAGGGGCCTTGGTCTGCTCGCGCACGGCGGGATTGACCGCAGGGTCTTTCATCCAGTCGGGTTCGAGCTTTTCGCCGTCCAGCCAGATGTCGGCATAGGCGTTGGAGCGCCACAGGAAACGCTGGCTGATCTCTTCCGTAAGTTTCTGAGTATCAGCATGAACGGCGTCCTTGATGGGGGCGGCGGGGCCCATGGTGTTGCGCACCACGTCGCCGCAGGCACCCATGGTGCTGAGGCCGCTGTGGCAGACGTTGTGGATGACCTCCTTCAGGCCGCCTTTGAGCACGCCGTGCAGCTGGATGCCCTGACGGTTGGTCAGGCGCATATTGCCCATGGCTTTGGTGCACAGGTCATCGTGGATGAGCCACTGCTTGGCGGTGATACGTCCGCCGGGCATCTTGCTGCGGATCATGAAGCTCCAGGCCTTTTCCAGCTTGGCCTTGGTGCGCTCGGCACGGACATCGCGGTCGTCCTGCTGGTAGGAGCCGTGGTGTTTGAGCAGGATGTTGGAGTCCTCCGGAATGTTCGGGGTGCTGGTGTCAGCGAACTGCTCGGCCAGCTGGCCGCGGAGGCCGGCTGAGGCGAGTTTGAGGTCTTCAACGGAGGCTTTGCTCATAATGGATGGGTTTGGGGGGCTTACAGTGTCGGCTAGGATGCCCTGAATGCAAGTGCCGGGGTCTGGGGAGGGGGGATTCTGAAAATCATGGACGGGATACGTGACAAACGGCTCTAAGAGGGATTACACTGTCACCGGAATGAGCAGCCCCTACTTTTGGAAGCTTCAAACAGCGGCACTTTTGCTGCCGCTCATGGGGAGCTGCGTCAAAAAAACCGACTACGATGCGCTGCAGCTAGAAAACCAGGCCCTGCAGACGCGGGTGGATGAGGCCAGCCACCAGCTGCTGCAGTCCCAGACGGACGTGATTTTGCTGCAGGGACAGCTGCAAAAACTCACCGCCCTGGAGTCTGAGCTCAAGCAGACTGAGAATGAGCTGCAAAAGTCTCAGAATGAACTCAAGGCGCTGAAAGCGCAGTTCGACCGGTTTCGCACGCAGCGCCGCAGTGCGATGGTAGGCAAAAAGTTTCCAACGCTGAGTCTGGAGGACGGCCGAGTGCTGCGCGAGGCGGAGATCACGGCAGTCACGGCAGAGGATCTTTCGATCAGGTACGCCGACGGGCTGGTGAAAGTCGCCTTGGCGAAAACCACACCGGATCTGCGCTGGGAGGCCTGCTACGACCCGCTGGAGGCACTGGAGAAGGCACGGGAAAACACGTTAGCCAAAGCCTCGGTGGTGCGTGAGCAGGCCGGATTGCCCCAGACTGCCGCTCCGGCTCCGGCTGCGCCCATGCCAGCCCGCAACGTCGTGGAGGTGTTGCGGGCGCAGCTTGCCTCACAAAGGCAGGTCTTGAATGCCGAGTACCAGGAGCTCACCACTAAGAATGCAGCCGCTCTGCGTGGGGCGGCTTGGAACTTTGGCCAGCCTGAGGCCAGCCCGCTGCTCAACACGCTTTCCGGCAGCCGCGCTGTGCTAGGCATCAGCCGTCTCCAATCTCAGCGGGATGCCATTCTGGCGACGCTCAGGCAACTGCGTGAACTCGACCCGGCTGCGCGCTGATCGAGCAAAATCCGTAAAATAAGCTAGGCAACCCGCCCGTTTGATCGTTCCATGTCGCATTCAATCATGAAATCCAGCCTTCTTTTCGTTCTTGTCCTCACCGCAACAGCTGCCTCTGCGGTCGATTTCAAATCGCAGGTCGCCCCGATCTTTCGCAACAAGTGCTACGCCTGCCACAGCGTCACGAAGAAGGTCAAAGGAAAGCTGGCCCTGGATGACGACAAGCTGCCAGAGCAGATCGGTGCCGGGAAAAACATCATTCCCGGCCAGGGGGCGCAAAGCACCATGTACGTGAACTGCACGCTGCCAAATGATGATGGCGACGTGATGCCTCCCGAAGGCAAGAACCGGCTGACAGACGCTGAACTGGCGACTCTCAAGGCATGGATCGATGAAGGAGCCAGCCTCACTGGCGGAGGCGCTGCACCTGCGGCCGCCATGCCTGCAGCTGGGGGAGTCCTGAAGTGGACCAACACCGAAGGCAAAACCATCGAGGCCGAATTCATGGGATTGGAAGGGGACAGCGTGCTGCTCAAAATTCCCTCCACCGGGGTCACGCACATCCTGGCGCTGAGCAAGCTCTCCGCTGAAAGCCAGGCACAGGCGAAAACTGCCGTGAAAAAATAACCATGAGGAGCGTGTGGGGCATTGCCACGTTGAGCGTTATTCTGCTGGGCAGTGCGGCGGCGGAAATGCGTGTCTGGACGAACACCAGCGGGCAGCTGATCGAAGCCGAACTCACAGGTGTGAATGCCGCGAAACGTGCCGTCAATGTGCGTTTGAAAAACGGGGCTGAGTTTGAGATCGCCATCGACAACCTCAGCCCGCCGGACAAGGCCTATGCCAGGGAGCACTGGATGGCCATGCAGAATGCACCGGCGAGCGCCGCCGACGGTGGGATCACAGAAGCCTCTCTCAAAACCCTCCCCGAATCATTCCGCCCCCGTTTCGCTCCCTCGACCCGTCTGGAGGCCATCCGCCGGGGTGGTGGCACTCCTGAAATCGAGGCCGCAGTGGCAGCTTCCCTGGATCTGTTTAAAACCAGCCAGAACGCCGATGGCTCCTGGGGCCGCTCCAACAAAGGGGCGATGACCGGCTTTGTGCTCCAGTGCTTCCTCGGCCATGGTGAGACACCGGATTCTCCCGAGTATGGAGACTCTGTGGTGAAGGGGCTGATGTACCTGATCGAGCTCGCTGGCAAAAACCCTCCGGGCATTTTTTCCGAAAAGTGGGCCGGTCGAGATGGAGGGGGACTAGGCGGAGCCGGAACCTATGAGCATGCCATCGCCACCCTGGCGGTCGGTGAGGCTTATGTCATGGCAAGGCTGGGCACCAAAAGCCTTCCAGGTATGCGTGAGTGTTTTGAAACGGCCATCAAGACCATCATCAGCCAGCAGACGAGCAAGGGGGCCTGGACTTATGGCGGCGACACGATTGTCTATAATCCAGGGGCCGGTTCCGATCTGTCCTTGGCCAACTGGCATTTTCAGGCGCTCAATGTCGCCAAGGCTACCGGCTTGAAATTCGAGGGGCTCGACCCCTGCATCAAGAAGGCGCTTTCGTACATAGAATCCGTTCAAACCAAGGACGGCGGCTTCGGCAGCGCCCTCCGCGAAGCACACTACAACCAATGGAGCCTCAGCGGTGGCGCCACGGCAGGCCATCTCATGCTGACTGGGAAAAGCACGCCTGCGGCTAAAAAGGGCGTCAAATTCATCTCCGGCTTCCTCCAGGCCGAGCCGCCAGACTGGGAGAAAAACTGCAACCTCTACTGCTGGCATGGCTACAGCAATGCCCTCTTCCTCAACGGCGGCACCGAGTGGACGACCTTCGCCACCCGGGTCATGCCGCAAATCCTCGCCGCCCAGCAGCCGGACGGCTCCTTCAAGCATGGCCGTCCCGACTGGCCTGCCGGGGATGCCGCAGATGCCACCTATCGTCAGGCCCTCTGCACCTTGATTCTCGAAACTTTTTACCGCTGAGCCCTTGGCACGGCTCAGGCCAGGACAAACACCGTCTCGGCCACCCGCTGCCCGTTCACCTGCAGCTCCACACGGTGCCTGCCTGCGTAGTGTTTGCGCGTGGTGAAATCACGCACCACCTGCGATTTGACGAGCTCGATTTCAGCATGCGCCGGCAGGTCGATCTCAGTCCACTTAAACACCTTCTCAGCACTCCCTCCGCTCGCTTTGACATAATGCACCACGTAGTCGATCGCGAGGCGCTGCGCACGGCCAGAGGCGGAAGTCAGCGCAGCCGTCAGCTTAAGCCGCTGCCCCAGTTCCAGGCGTGATGGAGAAGCTTCCAGCTTCGCCGTGACCTCCGCCTTCTTGCCAAAGCCAAACAGCTTCAGCGCCCCCGGATGCCCGCGCTTGATCAGCGTGCGGCACGCATGCTTGGCGATCCACCGCAGGTGCTCCTGTCGCAGATCCCAGCTTTCGAGGCGCTGCAAAACAGAGTCATGATGATCCTTCGTGATGTCGTTGAGATGATTCGCCACCGACCGTCGCACAAACAGGGAGTCATCATCCTTCAGCGCCTCCAAAATCTTCGCCGTCGGCTCGGGGTCGCGCACCAGCGCCTGCAGTCGCATGCCCCAGGGCAGTCGCGGCCGCGATCCCTCGCTGGCCAGACGGCGCACCTTCTCATCCGGGTCGGCAGTCCACGCGTGCATCATTTGCAAGGCACGTTTTTGATCCGCCAGAATGAACGGCCGCACCGCAAACTCCGCCGAGCCAAACACCGTGAAAAACTTCAGCGCTTCCATCGAAAAATCGAAATCAGCCAGGCCGTAGGTCGCCACGAAATCGCCCAGGAAAATGGTCACAAACTCATGCCCGATGCGTGGCGCCAGCTTTTGCAGCACCCTCACCTTCTGCTGATACGTTCCCGGCAGCGCCACCTCCACGGCCACTGCGCACTGATGCACCCGCTGCATCAGGCTGCGCTCCTCCAGCCCATCGAGCACCGTGTTCATGAAATCATCGCTGCGAAACTTCGGCGCGATGCTGGCGAGTTCCTTGGCAATCGAGCGATAGCGTGCGGCATCAAACCATTCTTTGAGCTGTGGCGGAGGGGAAGGTTCAGGAGGCATGATCAGCGGCGGCGCATGTGGGGCAGATTGGTTGGTTGCACGGTGGCGGCTTCTCGCCCAAATCGCAAGGATGCCTGCAACTTCCCGCCGCCTCCACGCCTTCACCGAATCCGTCATTCGCGCCATGACGCGTCTTTCGAATCAGCACGGCGCGATCAACCTTTCCCAGGGCTTTCCCGACTTCAATCCGCCGGAGGAAATCCTCGCGGCACTGGAGCGTGCTACGCGCGGTCCTTTCCATCAATACGCGGTGACATGGGGCGCGCCGCGCTTCCGCCAGGCGCTCGCCAGAAAGATCACTCATTTCTCCGGCACCGCGGTTGATCCAGATCAAAACCTCGTCGTCACCTGCGGCAGCACGGAGGCCATGATGTGCGCCATGATGACCTGCTGCGAGCCGGGAGACAAAGTCATCGTCTTCTCCCCCTTCTACGAAAACTACGCCGCAGACGCCATCCTCTCCGGGGCCGAGCCCATCTACGTCCCCCTCCGCCCGCCGCAGTTCGGCTTTGATCCCGATGAACTCGCACGTGCCTTTGCCCAGGGGGCGAAGGCCATCATCGTCTGCAATCCATCCAACCCGACAGGCAAGGTCTTCACCCGCGCCGAACTGCAGCTGATCCTCGATCTCGCCGAAAAGCACGATGCCTTCGTCATCACCGACGAGCCCTACGAGCACATCGTCTATGCACCGCACGAGCACGTGTACATGCACTCGCTTCCCGGTGCGGCAGAGCGCGTCATCGTCTGCAATTCACTCTCCAAAACCTACTCCATCACCGGCTGGCGCCTCGGCTACGTGCAGGCAGCCCCGCACATCATCGCGCAGGCGCGCAAGGTGCACGACTTCCTCACCGTCGGTGCCGCTGCCCCGCTTCAAGAGGCCGCCGTCGCCGGACTCGAACTCCCCGACAGCTACTACCACGGCCTGCGCGATCTCTACACCGAGAAGCGAGACATCTTCCTCAATCACCTCCGCGCCACCGGCCTGCCCTTCACCGAGCCCCACGGCGCTTACTACGTCCTCATGGACATCTCATCCCTCGGCTTCCCCACCGACACCGAAGCCGCCGAATGGTTCGTCAAAGAAGTCGGCGTCGCCGGCGTCCCCGGCTCCAGCTTCTTCCGCGAACCCGAACACCGCTTCATCCGCTTTCATTACGCCAAGCAGCTCGAGACGCTCAACGTGGCAGGGGAGAAGTTGCTGCGAGTGAAACGGGGGCGGTGAAGCAAGGCCAGCGGTCTCCGAATGCGAGTGAAAGGCATGCGCGGCAGTTGACGGATGTCTTCACATCAAGATCGGAGAAAATGCCCCCGAATGTTCCAACCAGCCATCCAAGTGCTGCGGTGCAGGATGGTTAAAGATTGGCGGCATAAGCCTGCAGTTCTCGGTACTCGGCCAAAATCCGCTTCACCGCCGCCACCGTCGCTTTCACCTGCGCATCCATCGGCGCCAGCGCCGGTGTCTCAAACACGATCTCCAGTGCGTGCGGGCGCTGCTCGGGCGGAGCGCTGAGAATGCCCAGGTAGCCTTCCTTGATGATGCCGCGCAAGGCTGGGAAACCATCGATGATATGCTGTTCGTTGCGCGGCAAAAACTCACTCGCGGCCTGCAGCGCAGGTTCCAGGAGATGCTCGCTGAGGAGAGCTCCGCTGACGAAGCCGTAGCAGCCGTCAGACGTGTCATCCGAATGCAGCGAGATGATGCCGTCGTAGCGTTCACGTCGCAGTTCGGCTTCCAGGAAAACAACTTCGGGTTCGATGGAGCCGCACCAGAATTCCCGGTTCAGATCCAGCCCGCTGTGGCTGTGCCGGGTGCCCAGATGGCATCCCGTGGGGTTGCACACGGGGAAGAAATGCAGTTCGTAGTCATGCAGTTCCTCCGGCTTTCCGGCCGCCCAGGCGATGAGCTCCTCGGTGGCCAGCGTACCGGCCTCTTCATCGCCATGGATGCCGGCGAAGATGCCGATTTTCATGCCATGCCCCGACCTCAGGGGCGTGCTGACAAACTTCGGCAGGAAGCTGTCTTGTTCTGGCTGGTCCGTCTCAGTCATCACTCTTGAAGCTGTCTTGGGCTGGGCCGTGGAAGGTGCCAGCCCACAAACAGCCAATGGGGCGAAAGTGCCACTGTTTCAAGCGCTGACTTTTTGTGCCTGGGAAACTACCTCATGCCCACTGACGGGAAGCTGAGCCGTTGTCGCCGTCAAAAGAAACGTCGGGTGAGCTCAAAGTAGGCGAAGTTGGTGTGGTCACGGTGGAGCTGCTTTTGCACGTAACCGCCCGACTGGAAATAGGAGTAGCCGATGATGATGTCCGTTTTTGCATCCCAGGTGTAGCGTGCGCGGATGTCGTATTCATTGCCCAGGAATCTGCCGCTTGCTCCGGTTTTGTCCTGGACCTGGATCACGTTGCCCACGGAGAATACATCGGTGGCGCTGGCCAGCCAGTAGGCGCTGTAGTTCAGATCAAGGCGCAGCTTCTGATGGGGCTTGAGTTCGATGCGGGCCGTGGGTGTGCTCACATTTTGAAAGGTGATGTAGTCATTTGCAGACCAGGCGCGGCCAAAGCCGAAGAAACGCTGGAAGCGGTTGTCTTTGTTGTCACTGGGGTTGTGGTCGCCGCTGGCGTAGCCGTAGAAAAGGCTGAGCCGGGGTTTCCAAGGCTGAGAGGCCAGGGTATAGCCCACCTCAAAGGTGCTAGCATAGGCGTCCACTTTCCGCGTGCCGTTTCTGCCGGTCTGGTAGATGAAACTGAAATCATAGTCCAGGCCTGTGCCCGCCACGATGCCATAAACGCGCAGGCCCGGTGAGTGAACCACGTACTCCAGTGTTCCTGGGTAGGCAGACTGGTTCAATGCGAGATAGAAGGGCTCAAAAGTGATGACATCCGACCAGCCGCGCAGATGCCCGATGGCCCCATACACCCACTGCTGGACCACAGGAGTGTCCCAGGAGTATTTCTGGCGGGTCAGAGGCTGGATGGCCAGCAGATCGAGCTGCCAGTCATTGCTTTCCTGGCCGAGGCTGGCATGAAAACCCTTGAAGGTGTTGGCGGTGTTGCGCCACTGGTTGTTGGCCAGCAAACGACGGTCAAGAAAGTCGAAATTATGAATGCCGAAACGCACGCTGAGAGGGCGGTTGTTTCCCAGGGCATCGTGTCCAAACAGGCTTTTGAAATAGAGCTCTCCGTACAGGCGGATGACGGCGAATTCGTTGACATCCCGGGTGTCTCTCACGAACTGGCTGTTCTCTCGTCTTGAGTCCTGCATCTCGAAAGCGAAGCGGAACGGATCGAGAATTTCTTTGATGCCGATGTAGGCACGTGTGCGGTGCAGCAGCGGCTGGTCCAGCGAGTCCATCGGACGCCGGAGATCGCCTTCGCGGTATTCATAGCGGAAGCGGTAATCGATGCCGACATCGAGCCACTTGGCGTTCAGGAGCGAATCGATGCCAATCTCGTTGGCGCTGCGCACATACTTGGGCGGGTCGGGATCACGGGTGGTGCCGAAGCTCAGCGGGTTTTGGTAATAAGAGCTGCGGGGCTCTTTTTTGGGGGCGATTTCTGCCTTGCACGTGATGCCTACCGCCAAAAGCAGGACTGTGTAGAAGAAGATGGAGGGTGGCGGGCCGGGGCGTGTGCTGGCTGTTTTCATGGCTTCTGAGGGGAGCGGCAGGCAAAGGGTTCGGGGCTGTGAGGCGGGGTTTCCTGCTCTGGGAGGTATTTTTTCTGTGATGTGAATCTGCGAGCCCTTCCTCAGAGGGGCAAAGTGTGGGGTGACGGCTTGGGCGCGCCGCTTTCCGGCGGATGCAATAGGTCGGTCTGCTTCATGGTGAAATTATTCTCTTTGAATATATACTATTCAAGTAAGAATTAAAAGTTTTTGAAAACACCGCCCATATCTGCGTTTCTACCATCCTGTTTTTCATCCATCCATGAGACTTCTTCCGCTTACCACCCTTCTTGCCGCGCTGGCCTTTGCCGCGCGTGCCGAACTGAAACTTCCCGCCATCATTGGCGACAACATGGTGCTGCAGCAGAAGCAGACCAATCCCATGTGGGGCTGGGACGCCCCAGGGACGGACGTGACTGTCAAATTCGGCGACCAGACCAAGACGGCCAAGGCCGGAGCCGATGGCAAATGGACGGTGAAGCTGGATCCTGTGCCGGCCAGTGCGAAGCCCGCCATGATCTCCATCAACGGGAGCAGCAGCAAGGAGCTTAAGAACGTGCTCGTTGGAGAGGTTTGGATCTGCTCCGGCCAGTCCAACATGCAGTGGTCTGTCAACGCCAGCTGGGACTCTGATCTGGAGATCGCCACGGCGAAGTACCCGAACATCCGCCTCATCACGGTGCCGAATGTGGGCACGCAGGAGCCACAGCAGGATTTCAAAGGAGAGTGGAAGGAGTGCTCCCCCGCCACCGTGGGCGGCTTCAGTGCCGTCGGCTTTTTCTACGGCCGTGTGCTTCACAAAATGCTCGATGTGCCAGTGGGCCTGATCAACAACGCCTGGGGCGGCAGCGCTTGCGAAGCCTGGGTGAACCGCGCCGAACTGGAGAAAGATGCCCGCTTCAAGCTGCTGACGGCCAACACGAAGAAAAACGAGGCTTTCCTGTCCTCCGCTGAGGCCAAAACCAAGTATGAGGCCGATCTTGCCGCCTGGAAAAAACAGGCAGACGAAGCCAGGAAAGCCGGCAAACCTTTTACCGCCCGCGCCCCTGCTGCGCCGGAGGCGTGGCTGCGCGGCAATGCACGCCCTGGCAACATCTACAACGGAGCGCTCCTGCCCACCATTGGCTATGGCATCAAAGGCGCCATCTGGTACCAAGGGGAGAGCAATGCAGGGCGTGCCTATGAATATGCCAGCCTCTTCCCTTTTATGATCCAGAACTGGCGCAACGAGTGGAAGCAGGGGGATTTCCCATTCTACTGGGTGCAGCTGGCCGATTTCATGGCTGAAAAAGCGGATGCTGAGCAGGCCACAGCAAGCTCCTGGGCCGAGCTGCGTGAGAGCCAGACAAAAACGGAAGCTGCCATCAAGAATGGCGGGCAGGCGGTCATCATTGATCTTGGGGATGCCAATGACATCCATCCCAAGAACAAGCGCGATGTGGCCGAGCGTCTGGCCCGCTGGGCGCTGGTCAAGGACTACGGAATGAAGCTGCCATACCGCAGCCCTGAGTTTCAATCTGCTGAGTTTGCCGGAGACAAGGTCGTTGTCACGCTCGACACCTTCGGCAGCAGTCTGCGCACCGTCGATATCAACGAAGTGAAGGGCTTTGTGGTTTGTGGCGAAGACAAGAAATGGGCCTGGGCTGAGGCTAAAATCATCGGCAAAGACAAGATCGAGGTCAGTGCCAAGGGCGTTGCCAAGCCTGTGGCCGTCCGTTATGCCTGGGCAGACAATCCCGTTTGCAATCTCTACAGCGTTGACGGTCTGCCGGTGACGCCATTCCGCAGCGACAACTTTGAAATGATCACGAAGCCGAAGCCTTAAGGGCTCCAGACCGTTCCAGCAGCGGCTGATGATCGAATCCCCCGGCCTGACAGCCGGGGGATTTTTCATTTGCGGATGGCGCCAGCAACAGCAGACAGCGGCCAGAAGACGGCGCTGACGAGACCGGAGACGATCCGGGCGGGGATGAGGAGGAGGCGGGCGATGGGGCGGAGGACAGCTTTGAAAGCGGCGTTCTTCTCGTAGGCCAGATGTGTCAGGATGATGCCGATGATGCCCGCAAACTTCACCGCCTTGGCAATGTGGTAGTGGCCGCCGGCCTCACTGATCAGCTTCAGTCCGCCGAGTTCGAACACCTGCTTGATGCTCTGATCCCAGAAGAGCTCCAGGCCCAGCAGCAGACCCACGAAGCCGACGAGCAGAAACGCGGTGTGCTCCAGCCAGGGCTGCCGTTCAAGCAGCTTGATGCAGTAACCGGCAACCAGACGCAGTGTGATGATGCCCAGGGTCACGCCGATGTAGACAAGGGTCTTGCTGTCACGCGCGAAAGCCACGGCGGCCACCACGTTGTCAAAGCTCAGGCTCAGATCAAGAAATGCGATCATGGCAATCGTTTTGGCGAAGCTGTGCTGCGCCGACTTCGCGGCTCCTTCCGCTTCGTCACCTTCCTGTCCTGCAAAATGGGAGCACATCAGCCAGACCAGGTAGAGAGAGCCCGCGAGCATCAGCCAGTGGTTGTCCATGATGAGACTGGCTGTGAAAAGGGCGACGATGCGGAAGCCATAGGCGCCGGCGTAGCCGATGTTCATGGCGGTCTTGCGCTGCTTTTCGTCGAGGTGGGATGCCATCGCGGCAATCGCCAGCGCGTTGTCCACGGAAAGCAGCCCCTCGATCACGACAAGGGCCAGCACAACGGGGATTCCATCTTTAACGGTGGTCCATAAATCAGCGGCGGCGAGGAATTCGAATATCATCAGCCCGCAAGATGGCGGACGTGTTCCGGCTTTCCAGTACCATTTGGATGTGAACAAAAAACACCCCGTTTCGGAATGCGAAACGGGGTGTTGCAGGAACAGGGGGGGGCTGGGCGGCGGATCAGGAGTAGGAAGACTCCACCCGTTTCGCCACGTCCCGGTAGCCGTAGTCGGCGTTGTAGATTTCCTTCAGCGCATCCAGGCTCGCGGTTTTGTCGCCCATTTTTTCGAGCACGTTGGCCAGTTCGTAGAGCACTTCCTTCTTGGTGGCATCCATGACGAGCAGCTCCTTGGCGGCTTCCATCAGGGAGGTTTTGGCCAGGTCGTTCATGTTTTTGCGCTCGAAGCAGCGGCCTAGCATGAGGATCGCCTTGATGCGCATGTTAGGGTTGGACTTTGCCTGCTGAAGCTCGGGGAGGGCTTCTCCGTACATGCCGGCGTTGAAATAGGCCTGGCCCAGTTCATAGCGCAGAGTCTTGTCGGTGGGGTTGCGGTCCACGCGGGTCTTGGCCTCGCTGATGACAACACTGGCACGCTGACGGCGGATTTCCGCGAGTTGGGCGCGTTTGTCATCGATGTCTGGCGCATCAGGATTGGTCTCGATTTCCCGCTCGTATTCCTCAATCTTCATGTCCTGCACCTTGTCGCGCAGGTTTTCCACTTTGCGCTGGAGGGCGACGTCACCGGGATTGAGGGTGAGAGCGTAGTCGTAGAACATGAGCGCGGTTTCGAGCTGCCCGAGGCGCTCATACAGGTCTGACATGCGCTTGACAATGACGATGTTCCCCTGGTCGGCGTTGTATTGCTCGATGGTTTCCGCGAGGAACTGCTCCATCTGCTCATTCGTCATGCCCTGGCGGCTGAGCATTTCCAGCTTGGCGGCCTCGCCTGAGTCCTTCATGGCATCCTTGAAGTTGGCGGAGCCCCAGCCCTGGTTTTTGATGGAGCTTTGAGCGGCGGCATTCTTTTCGCCCTGCATGGCCTCCATGTCACGGGGGTTGACCTTCAGGATGGCGTTGAAGACATCGGCGGCTTTTTCCGGCTGCTGGTGTGCCAGGTAATGCTGGGCCAGCTTGTGCATGTTTTTGGTGTTGTCAGGGTGGCCGGCCCGGATGGTCTCCAAGGCAAACGATGCCAGGTCCGTGAACTGCATCTTCATCGCAATGTCATAGAGCTGCTCGTTGGCATTCAGATTGAAGGGGTCCTTGCGGAAGATGTTTTCCTCCATGTCGGCGATGGTCTCGACCGGGTCCTTCTTGGAGGTGGGCTTCAGGCCGCCCAGACCAAAGCTGAATTTCTTGCCGCCGCTGCCGGCGACTTCTCCTTCCGCGCTGCGCAGCAGCTTGCGACCGTCCAGAAATCCGACGTTGGCCGTCACGATGGGCATCATCTGGTCGATCACATACTCCCAGTTTTTCCGTTCGGCGGAAATGAGGGCTTTTTTCCAAAGGGCTTGGTACTTGGGGTCGATTTCGGCTTCGGTAACGGTCATAATCTTTGAGGGGGGGATGGATCTGGTCGGTTGAAGAAAGCGGGGCGGGCTATTTTTTCCCGCCACCAAACCATGCGGCGATGCCACGCAGTTCCGCTCCTGTTCCTTCGGTCAGGCCCTTCATGCTGAATCCGTGCTCAAAGAGCACCATCCAGATGAAGGTGGCGACGAGGAAAGCTAGGGTCCAGAGGACTTTGGAAAGAATGCGCATGCCGATTTTCTCTACTGTATGAAGAAAAGGGGGGAATCGTCCAGCACGGAGTTACACAGAAGGAAAATGGGGGGATTTACTCTTTTTCGAAGAGCAGACGCAGGCTGTTCAGACACACCACCACCGTGCTGCCTTCGTGCGTCAGCACCCCCACGGTGAGCGGTACGATGCCGAAGAGCGAGGCCACGGCCATGACGATGACGCTGCCGAGGGAGATGACGAGGTTTTGCTGAATGATGCGGCGGGCGCGCTCGCTGATGCGGCGGGCGGAGAGGAGCTTTTCGATCTTGTCCTGCATGAGCACCACGTCGCTCTGCTCCAGGGCGGCGTCGCTGCCGCGAGCGCCCATGGCGACGGAGACGTAGGCGGCGGCGAGGCTGGGGGCGTCGTTGACGCCATCCCCCACCATGGCCACCTTGTGGCCTGATTGGGTGAGTTCGCGGATGGCGGCCACCTTGTCCTCGGGGTGGAGTCCGGCGCGGACCTCGGCGATGCCGAGCTTTTCCCCCACCTCGGCGGCGGCGGCACGGCGGTCTCCGGTGAGCATGATGGTGCGCACGCCGTCGGCGGCGAGGCGTTCGAGAACGCCTCGGCTGCCGGCGCGGATTTCGTCCTTGAGGAGGACGCGGCCGACGATCTGCTCGTGGAGGACCCAGACCTCGCTGAACCCAAGGGGGGCGTCTGGCACCGCCGCCAGCACCGCGCCGAGGGGGCTGTCTTTGACGAGCTCGCGGCGGCCTACGTAGCTGAGCCCGCGCTCGGTGCGGCCGCGCAGGCCCTGGCCGGTGATGGACTGAAACTCGGCCAGTTTTTCCATCTCGATGCCCTGGGCCTTGGCGTGCTGGGTGATGGCGCGCGCGATGGGGTGGTTGGAGTTGGCCTCCAGGCTGGCGGCGATGCGCAGCACCTCCTGCTCGCGTCCGGCGGGGAAGCTTTCGATCCGGCTGACCTTCAGCTCGCCCTCGGTGAGGGTACCCGTTTTGTCCATGGCGATGACGTCCACCTCGGCGAGCTTTTCGATGGCCGCGCCGCCGCGGAAGAGCACGCCGCGCCGGGCCCCCCAGGCGATGGCGGCCAGGATGGCGGAGGGGATGGAGAGCACGAGGGCGCAGGGGCTCATGACCACCAGCAGCGTCATGGCACGGTAGAAGGAGGACTTGGACGCAACGGTGTTTTCAAAAGGTGGGATGCCGAGTGCCAGCCACCAGATGAAGAACATGGCGGCCACAACGCTGAGGGTGAGGATGGTGTAGCGTGTGCCAAAGCGGTCGGTAAAGCGCTGGCTGGGGGCTCGCAGATGCTGGGCGGTTTGGATGAGGGTGATGATCTTGGCCAGGGCGCTCTGTGTGGCCAGGCGGTCCACACGCACGTGGACGAGCCCCCATTGGTTCAAGGTGCCGCCGTAAATGGGGGCACCCGCTTCCTTGGGGATGGGCACAGCCTCGCCGGTGAGGGTGGACTCATCCGCTGCCGTGGAGCCCGAGATGACGGTGCCGTCCACGGCAAAGAGTTCGTCCGGCTTGACCACGATGACCTCTCCCACCTGGAGGGACTGCACGGCGCGGTCTGCGGTGCTGCCGTCAGGCTGCAGGACGTGGGCAAATTTGGGGGCCGACTTGGTCAGGGCATTGATCTCCCGGTGCGTGCGGAACATGACAAAGTGCTCGAGAGCACCGGAGGTGGAGAAGAGGAACAGCAGGAGGGCACCCTCCTCCCAGGCACCGATGGACACGGCACCGAGTGCCACGGCCAGCATGAGAAAATGAACATCCAGCCGGCGCTCGCGCATGTTTTCCCAGGTGTCTTTGGCGGCGTCCCAGCCGCCGGAAACCAGGGAGATGGCAAAGAGGCTTTTCGGCAGCCAGTGAGGGGCGGAAAAGAAGCGCTCGGTGATGTAGCCTGCGGCGAGAGCTACGGCGCAAATGCCTGCCTGCAGCGCGAGCGTGCGCCATTCGTCCTCGCTTTCCTGCTCGATCTCGTCGGGTTCAGGCCAGGCGAAGTCGCGCCACTTCCAGAACTTGGGTGCGGTGGGGCACGAGGGCTTGGCCAGCACAAAGGCGCCGTCTTTTTCCTGCACATCCAGCATGCCGTGGCTGGGCGTCACGTGGCCGTTTTGCCTGAGCCAGCGGGCGTCCACGGCGCGCAGGATCTCGGAGAGCTTTGCCTGCAGCATTTCGCCGTCCACATGGCCGAGCGTGGCCATTTCCACGCGTCTGGCTTCCGGATTCAGCCGGATGGACTCGACCGACGGTTCGTCCAGGAGGAAGTTCGCCAAAGCGGTCATCCACGTGGAAGCATCAGGAGGGGATGGGGTGGAATTTGGCATGTGCGAAAGAGCAGAGCATTACGAATAAGCAAGGCGCGTGACAACTTGATCTTCTTCACGCATCTTCATGCTCATGATTCGCAGTCTCATCGCGGGTTCGTTGCGCATGTTCTCGGGTTCCGTGGCCCGCTGGCAGGGCTGTGCGCCGGAGCTGGTGCAGCGGGTGTACTTTGCCAATCACACCAGCAACCTTGACGGGCCGGTACTCTGGGCCTCCCTGCCGCCGCCGATCCGGGCCGTGACGCGCCTGATCGGGGCGAAGGACTACTGGTCTGTGGGCCGGGTGCGCCCCTTTCTGGCCTGCCATGTTTTCAATGCCGTGCTGATCGAGCGCAAGAAGCCCACGCCTGATGCGAATCCGCTGGTGGAGATGGTGAATGCGCTGGGGGACCGGCACTCGCTGATCCTCTTTCCGGAAGGTGGCCGCCACTCCGGAGATGAGCCGCAGCCTTTCAAGCCGGGGCTGTATCATCTGGCAAAAAAGCGGCCGGATGTGCAACTGGTTCCGGTGTGGATGGAGAATCTGAACCGCATCCTGCCCAAGGGAGAAGTCCTGCCGGTGCCGGTGCTGGGCAGCGTGACGTTTGGCGAGCCGATCCGGCTGGAGGATGAGGAGTCGAAGCCGGACTTTCTGGTGAGGGCGCGGGAGGCGGTGATGAGACTGAGGCGGGTGTGACTACTGCGTGATCGGCGGCAGCTTCTCTGCCAGACGTGCTCGCAGTTCTTTCAGCACCCCGGCGTGCTGGGGAGCGGCAGCGAGGTTGGTGTACTCGTGGGGATCGTTGTCGTGGTCGTAGAGTTCGAGGCCATTTTTCCCTTCGTCCCATTCGGTGCAGCGCCAGCGTGAGGTGCGGATGGTGCGGCCCCAGAATTCGGCATTCTTGCCACGACGTGCCTGCGTAAAGGCCTCCTGATGGATGGAGGCGGATGGGTCGCGGAGCAGCGGGTTCAGTGAGCGGCCCTGCAGGTGCTTTGGCGCAGGAACGCCGCACAGATCGCAAAGGGTGGGATACACATCCAGCAGCTCGATGAGGCCGCGGCTTTCCTGGCCACCGGTCTTCATGCCGGGGGTGTGCATGATGAAGGGCACGCGTGCGCATTCCTCAAAGAGGCTGCGTTTGTGCCACAGGCCGTGCTCGCCGAGGTGCCAGCCGTGGTCGCTGGTGAAGATGATGATGGTGTTGTCGTCCAGGCCCATCTGCTTGATGGCATTGAGCACCCGCCCCGCCTGGGCGTCCACGTAGCTGACGCAGGCGAGGTAGGCCCGGATGGCGGCACGGCGCTGCTCCGGCGTGCAGGTGAGCGCGTAACCGGGCACCGCGCCATTGCGAGCAGGGGCGGGGATGTCTGCCTCGTCGTCGGCAGTGGCCTCGGGCAGGGTGATTTTTTCGAGGGGATAGAGATCGAAATACTTCGCTGGCGCCACGAGGGGGAGGTGCGGACGGTGGAAGCCGACGGCGAGGAAGAAAGGCTTCGTTTTGTCACGGCGGCCCAGCCAGTCGATGGCGGTTTTGGCGAAGTTGCCGTCCACGAGCTGGTCGTCGTCGCCGGGGATTTCCTGCCAGCCGAGGCCCTGTTTTTTGCCCGTCTTCACCTTGACGCTGCTCTCGCGTTTGGGCGGGTAGGGCAGTTCGTTCTTGAAAGGAGTGCCGAAGTCCCAGGCCTTGGGATCGTCCATGCTTTCGAGGCCGGAGGGCACGCCTAGGTGGAAGATCTTGCCACAGCGAGCGGTGGTGTAGCTGTTGCTGCGAAAGTGGTGGGGCAGGGTGAGGACGTCGGGGAGGTTGGTGTAGAGGTTGTCCTCGTTGTTGGTGACGCGGGTCGTATTGGGTCGCAAGCCGCTCATCATGGAGGAGCGGGAGGGGTTGCAGTGCGGGAACTGGCAGTAGGCACGGTGAAACACCACGCTGCGCTTGGCCAGCGCGTCGAGGTTCGGCGTTTTGGCCTGCGGGTGGCCGTAGCAGCCCAGAGTCGCTGCCAGATCATCCGCCATGAGCAGGAGGACATTGGGGCGTGTGTCGGCGGCCTGGGCGGAGATCAAGGCGCAGCCCAGCAGCAGCAGGAGGAGGACATGGCGGTGGTTCATGGCCTGCTGAAACTGCGGCGCGCGAGCGCATCTATCCGGCAGTTGTGCTGGCGGGCAGGGGCGGTGGCACGGGGTAGCCTGCGTCCGAAAGAAAGGAGGCAAGCTTCTGGCGGTTTTCAGGATGCAAGGATACACCTGCGACGGGATGTGCGCCGCCGTCATGGGAATACCAGAGCCCGAAGCGCCTGAAACCATAGCGCTCATAGTAGCCCACCGAGTCGGCGACTGAATAGATGTGGATAGCAAGTACAGCGCAATCAAAGCGGACCAGGCGGGCCATGAGCAGCAGGCGGCCGATGCCCTGCTTTTGAAAATCGGGATGGATCAAGCCGAAGTGCAATCCCCCGGTGCCATCTTGCAGGGCCGCACCTCCACATGCCAGGATGCGGCCATCCTTCTCAATGACGAGCATCGAACCGCCGTCTTTTTCCAGCAACGCGGCAAATTCCTGCTCCACCTCCTCCGGGAAGCGACCAGGGGCATTGAGGCGGTAGATTTCAAGGCATGACGGGCTGTCCTCCGGCTGGCAGAGGCGCACGGTGAAGCCCTGCGGCAGGGGAGCGGAGGTGAGCTTTTCCACACTGATGGCTGGCAGGACGATCGGAGGCACCAGCCAGACTTTCACGAGGGCATTGAAGACCGAGCGCTGCATCTCCGCCATGCGCCCCTCCCGCACAAAACCCTGTTGCAGCCAGCCTCCCAGCAGAGGCCGCAGAAACATATGGTAGGCGAGCACGCTGTAGATGAGCGTGAGTTGCTGGGGCCAGTCATTCATGGCTGAAAAGTGGCGAGGAAGGCAGCTACTTGAGCTCCTTGATCCGCACATTTCGGTACCAGACACGGAGGGCCTCGTCCTGGAAGGCGATGTGGCCGAGATTAGGGCGGTCGGCCATTTTCATGTCTTCCAGGGTGGTGTTGATGACTTCCTCGCCATTGAAGACGACTTTCACACTGCGACCTTTGACGGTGATGGTGTAGCGGTTCCACTCCCCGGCGGGTTTCACCATGTTTTTGGACGGACCGATGCCGTGCACGATGCCGCCGCAGTCGTGGTGGCCGGGTTTTTCGAGGCCGTAGGTGTCGAGGATCTGGACCTCAAAGCCGGTTTTCACGGGTTCCTTCATGTCGGCCACGCGCATGAAGACGCCGCTGTTGCCCTTGGCATTGATCTTGAACTCGAGATCGAGCACGAAGTCGCCGTAGAGTTTTTCGGTGGCGATGTAGGCATCGTAGCGCTGCCAGCCTTTCTCTCCCTCACGCGGATGCAGGGAAAGGCTGCCATCGGGCTCGACGAGCCAGTTGCCGGTGGTTTTCCAGCCGGTGAGGTCCTTGCCATTGAAGAGCGGGACGAAACCGGGGGCGTCGGCAGCGGGGTGGAGGTCTTCGGCGTGGAGCGAGGCGGCGAGCCCGAGGATCAGGAGGAGGGAGGCGAGTTTCATGGTGGGTGAGCAACAAACGCAGAGTCCGGGATGGATAAATCCCCGTTTGACAGCGAGGCATCCATTTGGAACATATCAACGTATCCTGATACGTTGATTCGTTCTATTTCACCCTAACCTGAACCCACGACACACCTCATGTCCGATTATAAAGTAAAAGACATCGCCCTGGCCGACTTTGGCCGTAAGGAACTCGACATCGCCGAGAGCGAAATGCCCGGCCTCATGGCCACCCGCGAGAAGTACGGCCCCAAGAAGCCCCTCGCTGGCGTCCGCATCACCGGCTCCCTGCACATGACCATCCAGACCGGCGTGCTGATCGAGACGCTGAAGGAACTGGGCGCTGATGTCCGCTGGGCTTCCTGCAACATTTTCTCCACCCAGGACCACGCTGCCGCTGCCATCGCAGCCTCCGGCACCCCTGTCTTCGCCTGGAAAGGTGAGACCCTCGAAGAGTACTGGTGGTGCACCTGGAAGGCCATCATCTTCCCCGGCGACAATGGCCCGCAGCTCATCGTCGATGACGGCGGCGACGTGACCCTCCTCATCCACAAGGGCTATGAGATGGAAAACGGCGACAAGTGGGTCGAGACCCCCTCCGACAACCACGAAGTGAAGGTCATCAAGGACCTGCTCAAGGACATCGCCAAGAACCAGCCCGGCATCTTCCACAAGATCGTCAAGGACCTCAAGGGCGTCTCCGAAGAGACCACCACGGGCGTGCATCGCCTCTATGAAATGGCCAAGGCTGGCAAGCTGCTCTTCCCCGCCATCAACGTGAACGACAGCGTCACCAAGTCCAAGTTCGACAACCTCTACGGCTGCCGCGAGTCCCTGCTGGATGGCATCAAGCGCGCCACGGACGTCATGATCGCCGGCAAGGTCGGCGTCGTCTGCGGTTACGGCGACGTGGGCAAGGGCTGCGCCGCCGCTCTCCGTGGCATGGGCGCTCAGGTCATCGTGACCGAAATCGACCCCGTCTGCGCCCTGCAGGCCGCCATGGAAGGCTACCGTGTGATGCCGATCGAGGACACCCTCGGCACCGGAGACATCTACGTCACCACGACGGGCAACAAGGACATCATCCGTCTTGAGCACATGGAGAAGATGAAGGACCAGGCCATCGTGTGCAACATCGGTCACTTCGACAACGAGATCCAGGTGGACAAGCTCAACGCCCGCACGGACGTCAAGCGCCTCAACATCAAGCCGCAGGTGGACAAGTACACCTTCCCGGCCGGCAACAGCATTTTCATGCTGGCTGAAGGCCGTCTCGTGAACCTCGGCTGCGCCACTGGCCACCCGAGCTTTGTGATGAGCAACAGCTTCACCAACCAGTGCCTGGCCCAGATCGAGCTCTGGGAAACCAAGGATTCCCGCCCTGTGGGCGTGACCGTGCTGCCCAAGAAGCTGGACGAAGAAGTGGCCCGCCTCCACCTGGCGAAGATCGGCGTGAAGCTGACCAAGCTGACCCAGGAGCAGGCCGACTACATCGGCGTGCCAGTGGAAGGCCCCTACAAGACGGACCACTACCGCTACTAAACGGAGCGATCTCTTTTCAAACCCCAAAACCTACGAGGGCGGCCAGCAATGGCCGCTCTTTTTTTGCGCCTACTCCAGTCTTTGGGTTCGCTTCCACATTCGGAGCTAGCCGACCCCTGAGTTGGAAAGCTATGCAATGGCAGCGGCAGGCGCGATAAGCCTCCCGTTTCTTCTAAGCCTTTAATTGGAATCTTTGGTGATCTCGAAATTCGCCTAAGATTGAACTGCTTTCACTTCAGTATTGCATGTTTGATTGGCTTTATGAGAATAGATGTATCTCTCATGCTGTAATAATAATCACGCGCAATCATGCGGGCAAACCCTCGATCAACATATTTAGCTCCCGAAGCCTTGTCCCGAGAAGGGCAGGCGAATTTTGGGCAATCCGTCAGGGTTGATGGTGGAGTCATGCGCAGGACCTTCTGAATCGCATGAAAACTGGGGCCACAAAGCCGAATCATGCAGGCAGCCAGAGCTTTGAAGATGGCGGTTCCAGCCGGACTGAAGAGGCTATCGCGATGCTGGCAGCAATTGTGGACTCTTCTGAAGACGCCATCATCAGCAAAAATCTGGATGGCATCGTGACGAGCTGGAATGCGGGCGCAGAAAGGCTGTTTGGCTTTACGGCAGTTGAAATGGTGGGGCGCTCGATCACACAGATCATTCCGGATGAACGCCTGCATGAGGAGCATGAAATTTTAGCGCAGATCAGGGATGGCGGGCGCATCGGGGCCTTTGAAACGGTGCGGCTGACCAAAAATGGGAGATCGGTGGATGTCTCGGTTTCTGTGTCACCCATCCGCAGCCGGCAGGGGCAGATCATCGGTGCCTCCAAGGTGGTGCGGGACATCACCCGCAACCGGGAGGCTGAGGCTGCGCTGAGGCAGAGCGAGGCGCGTTTTGCGAAGGTCTTCCGTACCAATCCGGGGGCCATGTGCGTGACGACAATCCGCGAGGGGCGGTTCATTGAGGTCAACGAGCGCTACTGCCAGATGTTCGGTTTCAAGCGGGAGGAGCTGATCGGCCAGAATGCAGTGGAACTGAAGCTGTGGGACTCTGCGGAGGAGCGAACGAGCGTGATGATCAGGCTTCTGAGACAGGGGATTGTGCGTGACCACGAAGGCCGGTTCCGCAATCGCAGCCGGGGTCTGCTGGATGCGCTGATCTCCATGGAGATGGTGGATTTTCCGGGGGAGGACGAGCGGGTGGTGATCACGATGTTTGCGGACATCACGGAGCGGAAGCGGGCGGAAGAAGAAGTCCGCCGCCTGAACGCAGAGCTGGAGCTGCGGGTGGCCGAACGCACGGCGCAGCTTGAGGCGGCGAATGCCGACCTGAGAAGCAGCCGGGCGGAGCTGAAGAGCCTCTTTGAATCTCTGCCGGGGCTGTATCTGGTGCTGACGCCGGACTTCAAGATTGTGGCCGCCAGCGATGCTTACCTGAAGGCCACGCTGACCACGCGCGAGGGCATTATCGGGCGCGGGATCTTTGAAGCCTTTCCGGATAATCCGGATGAGCCGGATGCAACGGGCGTGGCAAACCTGCGGGCCTCTTTGGAGCGCGTGCTGCAAAGCGCCGAGCCGGACACGATGGCGATCCAGAAGTATGATGTGCGCCGACCTGACGGAATCTTTGAAGATCGTTACTGGAGCCCGATCAACTCGCCTTTGGTGGGGGAGGGGCGCAGGATCAAATACATCATCCACCGTGTGGAGGATGTGACGGAGTTTGTGCGCAGCCGAGACACCGAGGCAGACAAGGATAGCAGTCTCAGCGCCCGGCTGCAGCAGATGGAGGCGGAGATTTTCCAGAGCTCGCAGAAGGTGCAGGCTGCCAATCAGCAGCTGCAGGCTGCCAACAAGGAGCTGGAGTCCTTTTCCTACTCGGTTTCGCATGACCTGCGGGCACCGCTGCGGGCCATGGACGGGTTTTCCAGAGCTGTGCTGGAGGACTTTGGCGCGCAACTTCCGCCGGACGGGCAGCGCTATTTGCAGATCATCCGATCGAGTGCGCAGCGCATGGGCAATTTGATCGATGACCTGCTGAGCTTCTCGAGACTGAGCCGTGCGGCCATGAGCTGGCGGACGATCGACACACGCGTGCTTGTGCAGGCGGTGCTGGATGAAATGAGCGGCGCGAGAGAGGGCCGACAGGTCGAGTTGCAGCTCGATGACCTTCCTACCTGCGAGGGAGATCCCGCTCTGCTCAAGCAGGTCTGGGTGAACCTGCTTTCGAATGCCTTCAAGTACACCCAGAAGCGTGAGGGCGCCGTCATCGAGATCGGCAGCACAACGGAAGAGGGCAGGCCCGTGTATTATGTGCGCGACAACGGCACCGGCTTTGACATGCGCTATGCGCACAAGCTGTTTGGCGTGTTTCAGCGGCTGCACCGTGCGGAGGACTATGACGGCACGGGGGTGGGGCTCGCCATTGTGCAGCGTGTCATTCACCGCCATGGCGGCCGTGTCTGGGCCCAGGCGGTTCCAGACCAGGGAGCGACTTTTTATTTCACACTCGGAGGAGACAACCCAAGATGAACGCCAACCAAATCATCGAAATTCTGCTGGTCGAAGACAGCCTGGAGGACCTGGAGCTGACGCAGCGTGCCTTGCGCAACGCCAACCTGGGCAATCACATTCATGTGGTGCGTGACGGCGCGGAGGCGCTGGATTTCATCTTTTGTGAGGGGGACTACATCGAGAGAAAAATCGAGGACACGCCCAAGCTCATCCTGCTGGACCTGAAGCTGCCGAAAGTGGACGGCCTGGAGGTGCTGGAGCGAATCAAGGGGGACGAGCGCACCAAGCTGATTCCAGTGGTGGTGCTGACCTCGTCTAAGGAGCAGGCAGATGTCGTCAAAAGCTACCAGCTCGGGGTCAACAGCTACATCGTCAAACCGGTGAATTTCGAGGGCTTTACCAGTGCCGTGCAGGATCTGGGCATGTACTGGCTCCTGATCAACCAACCACCCAAGCTGGAAAAGTAGCATGAGCGAGCCGCTGAACGTCCTGCTGCTGGAAGATGAACCGAATGACGCTGAACTGGTGCTGCGCGTCCTGAGACAGTCCGGCTTTGAGCCCGGCTGGCAGCGCGTGGACACAGAGCAGGGTTTTCAGGAAAAGCTCAGCTCCGGGCTGGACATCATCCTCTCCGACTATGACATGCCTTCGTTCAATGCGCCTCAGGCGCTTGAGCTTCTAAAGCAGAGTCGGCTGGACATCCCCTTTATCATCATTTCCGGCACCATCGGCGAGGATGTGGCGGTGGAAATGATGAGGAAGGGGGCCACGGATTACCTGCTCAAGGACCGCCTTGCCAGGCTGGGCATCTCCGTCCGTCAGGCGCTGGAGCAGAGCCGGTGGCGTCAGGAGCGCAACAAGTCCTCCGAAGCCGTTCTGGAATCCAAGCGCTTTCTTCAGTCCACGCTGAACGCACTCACTTCGCATATCGCGATCCTGGATGAAAATGGCACCATCATCGAAGTCAATGCCGCCTGGGACAGATTTGCCCGCGAGAATGACTTCAAAGGAGCGCGGCGGGGTGTGGGTGACAATTATCTGGAGCTTTGTGATGCCTCGACCGGGAGGTTTTCAGAAGAGGCTGCGCTGGTGGCGGCGGGCATCCGTGCCGTGATGTCCGGAGAGCGGCGGGAGTTTCAGCTGGAGTACCCCTGCCACAGTCCGCGTGAGCAGCGCTGGTTTGTGGTGCGCGTGACCCAGTTTGGCGGTGTAGGGCCGGTGCGCGTGGTGGTGGCTCATGAAAACATCACAGAGCGCAAGCTGGCTGAAGATGCGCTGCGGGAGAGCGAGGAGCGCTTTCGCCAGATTGCGGAAAACATCCAGGAGGTGTTCTGGATCAGTGACATCGAAAAAGGGAAAATATTTTACATCAGCCCTGCCTACGAGCGCATCTGGGGCCGGTCATGCGAGAGCCTGCTCAAGGCGCCCCACACTTGGCTGGAGGCGATTCATCCCGATGACCGGGAGCGTGTGCAGCATGCGGCGTTCACGCGGCAGATGGATGGGGGCTATGATGAGGAGTACCGAATTCTCCGGCCTGACGGTGAGGTGCGCTGGATCCGGGACCGTGCTTTTCCCGTGTGCAATGCTTCCCGGCAGGTGTACCGCATCGTGGGCGTGGCGCAGGACATCACCGAGCGTAAAAACGCAGGGGACCGGCTGCACGAGCAGGCATCGCTTTTGGACAAGGCGCGGGATGCCATTCTGGTGCGTCATCTTGAGCGGGGCATCACCTACTGGAACAAGAGCGCCGAGACGCTCTACGGATGGACTCTGGCAGAGGTTCGAGGGCGGCAGGCGGCAGACTTTATGTATCTGGATCTCACAGCCTACCAGCAGGCTGTTGCCACGGTGCTCAGCCAGGGGGAATGGTCCGGGGAAATCCAGCAGGTCACCAAGTCCGGGAACGCCATCCTCGTGGAGGGGCGCTGGACGCTGGTGCGTGACGAGGCTGGCCGTCCGCAGGCGGTGCTGGCCATCAACAGTGACATCACCGAAAAGAAGAAAATGGAGCAGCAGTTTCTGCGCGCGCAGCGCATGGAGAGCATCGGCACACTGGCGGGGGGTATTGCGCATGATCTCAACAACGTGCTGGCCCCTATCCTGATGTCGATCGACCTGCTGCGGCTCACCAGCCGTGACGAACGTGCGCAGGCGGTGCTCTCGACCATCGAAGCCAGCGCCAAACGCGGGGCCGACATGGTGCAGCAGATTCTGTCCTTTGCCCGTGGCGTGGAAGGCCGGCGCATGCTCATCAATGTGCGTGCCATCATCGAGGACTTGCAGCATCTGGTGCAGGACACATTTCCGAAAGACATCCGGTTCCAGGCTGAATTTGGCAGGGATCTGCCGCTCTTCTCAGGAGACCACACCCAGGTGCACCAGGTGCTGCTGAACCTCTGTGTGAACGCCCGCGACGCCATGCCCAAGGGAGGAACGCTACGTGTGGCCGCCAGCTGTCTGGAAGTGGATTCCAACTACGCCAGCATGACCCAGGACTCCAAGCCCGGGCGCTATGTCATGATCAAGGTGACGGACACCGGCGTCGGCATTCCCCAGAACCTGCTGGAGCGAATTTTCGACCCTTTTTTCACCACCAAGGACCTGGGCAAGGGCACCGGTCTCGGGCTCTCCACGGTGCTGGCCATCGTCAAAAGCCATGGCGGTTTTTTGAATGTGTACAGCGAGCCCGGCAACGGCACCACCTTCAGCGCCTGCTTTCCTGCGGCGGATGGACACGAAGACGCGCCAGCGGACACGCCGGACGACAAGCATCCACGCGGCAACGGAGAACTGATCCTCATCGTCGATGATGAAACCTCCGTGCGCACCATCACGCAGCAGACGCTGGAGCGTTTTGGCTACCGGGTCATCACGGCGGCGGATGGCACGGAGGCTGTCGCGCTTTACTCCATGCACCGGGGCGAGGTGGCTGCGGTGGTGACGGACATGATGATGCCGGTCATGGGTGGCCAGGTGACCATCCAGGTGCTGAAACGCCTGGACCCGGATGTCCGGATCATCGCCGCCAGCGGGCTTTCCAGCGAGAGCAGCTCCACGCGCGCCGAATCTCTGGGGGTGACTCACTTTCTGCTCAAGCCCTTCACGGCACAGACAATCCTGGCTGTGCTGAAGGAGGTGATCCGAGGGCGCTCATGAAAGGCCTGGTCATGCCGTGCCGGTCTTTCTGCCGTTCAAGGCCCATGTTTGCGCATAATAATGCGCGAGGCGCAGCTTCTGCGCCACGCGCACCGAAATGACAAAGGGATACAGTGCCTGCTCGCCCAGGCTGAGCGAGATCTCATTGAGCACGGTGGAGAGGCACATCCAGCGCTGCAGCCATGCGAGAAACTCGCCATCAGCGGCAGGGCTCGAAGCCAGCGTGGCTGGGAGCCTTCCGGACTCCGCCGGTAGCATGACCAGCGGAAGGGCGATGAACTGCACCTGAATGCCCAGGCATTCGCAGGTTTCCAGACCATCAACGATCTGCAGATAGTGCGACCACGTTTCCGCCCAGTCCTCCCAAGGGTGAGAGGCGGCATAAGCGGTGATGTAGTTCAGCTCCCATCCGGCAGGCGCACCGTTCGAGTAATAGGCATTGAGCGCGGCCGAGTAATCATCCCATTCGTTGCCAAAGCGTTCTCGGAAAGCGAGGCGCATGGGATCTCCCCACGCCAGCTCGGACAAATGCCGCTGCCAGAGGTAGTGCGCGCTTTCATGTCGGAAATGCCCCAGCAGGGTGCGGCTGTTTTCACCGAGCTGCTGGCGGTTGATCTGGCGGTAGGTGTCGTCCGCTTCCTCGAGGTTCAGCGTGATCACCCCGTTGAGATGCCCCGTAGTCACCGGTGTGCCCGACTGCGTGCTGACGATGTCAAACGCCAGCCCGTTTTGCGGATCGGTCTTCTTGGTCGGCAGATTCAGCCCCAGGCCCAGCAGTGTGTAGATCAGCCTTCGCTTGGCCATTTCCATGCGTGACCAGAGCATGCGGTTCCGCTCAGAGCCCAAGTTCGGGATGGTGCGGTTCATGCTGCAGGCTACGCAGAACACGGCGGCGGAGCTGGTGGGCAGCAGCCAGTTGCAGATGTTGTGCCGCACGCCGTTGTCGCAGCGTTTCATGGGGCCTCCGGGCTTGATGCCCAGCATCTTGCCTGACTGCGGATCATACCCGACAACCCCATTGCACTTCAGGCAGCGTGAACTGCCGAAGAAAAGCACATTGCCGCAGTCACAGGTGAAACGTTGCATGAAACAAACCCACCCTCGCCGTGAATCAGGGGCTTGTCATGCTCTGCTTACACTCATGCACGTCCCTTTAGCGGCGCGCGCGTATCTCTGGCCTTCGGATTCATGGCAGTGATGCTGTTGAGGAAGCTGAGTGTCACTGTGTCTCCCTCAAACACGCAGGTTACGGTGTCGCTGTGCGGAGTCTCGTAGTAGCGCCACTGCATGACGAGGGTGTGATCGTCAGTCCAGGCGGCGCCGGAGGCGATCTTGGAAGGCACGGGGGATTTTGGTTTGCCGCCGGAGATCAGGCGCGGCGGCGTGCCGGGGAAGGTGGCCTCTCCCCGGTGCCAGGATTCGAGGCCGCAGGTGATGTTCTGGCCGTCGGCGGTGAAGACGCAGGCATTCTCTTTGAAAACGAAGGAGACGGACTTGAGGCCGAGATCGTTGGCTTCGAGGGTGAACTTCTTGTCGGTGGCGGCAGGCGAGGTTTTGCGGCCTTGAGGAAGCGCGAGCTTGAGCGACTTGAGGCGGCTCAGATCGGCGGTCTTTTCGGCTTTGGCATCGATGGCGAGCACGAGATGCTTCCACACGAGGTCGAGCTGACCCTGCATGTTTTTGTTCTCGCTGGTCATGACGATGACGGCGTCCTGCTCCGGCAGCACGATGGTGAACTGGCCGAAGGCGCCGTCGCCACGGAAGGCGGTACCTCCCTGGCAGCGCCAGAACTGGTAGCCGTAACCCTGCAGCCAGTCGTTCTGCGATTTGGGACGGTCCGGCTTGTCGCCGCCGGGCTGCTGGATGTGAAACTGGGTGGCCTCCGTGATCCATGCAGCCGGCAGGAGCTGCTTGCCGTTCCACTGTCCTTTCTGCAGCAGGAACTGGCCAAACTTGGCCAGCCCCTCGGTCTGAATGCTCAGGCCCCAGCCGCCGGTGTTGATGCCGCGCGGGCAGGTCTCCCAGCGCATGCCGGTGATGCCGAGAGGCTCAAACAAACGCGGGGTGAGGTAGTCGAGGACCGTTTGGCCGGTGACCTTCTGCACGATGGCGGAGCACATGTAGGTGGCGGCGCTGTTGTACATGAACTGAGTGCCGGGCTTGTGCGCGATGTTTTGCGCCAGGAAGGTGCGCACCCAGTTCTCCTCCTTCACGCAGGCCTGAGTGGGCTCCTTCTCATTCCCGGTGGACATGGTCAGGAGATCCTGGATGCGCATGGCGGCGAGGTTTTCGCTGATCTGCGCGGGCAGGTCGTCGGGAAAGAAGGAGACGACTTTGTCATCTGCTTTCAGCTTTCCTTCGGCCACGGCGAACCCGACCGCAGTGGAAGTGAAGCTCTTGCTCATGGAGTACATCGTGTGCACGAAGTCCGGGCCGTAGGGCTTCCACCAGCCTTCGGCGATCACGTGGCCGTGCCGTAGCATCATGAAGCTGTGCAACTCAAACTTCTCGCGCGCGACAGCGTCGAGAAAATCGAGGATGCCGCTGCCGGACACACCCTGGGCCTCCGGCGTGCTGCGGGCGAGGCTGGTGGTCGTGGCTGCGGCGTAGGAGGACGGGAGCCAGAAGCTGAGGGTGGCAAGGCTGGCGTGCTGGAAAAAGGAGCGGCGTGTGTGGATCATGGAGCAGAAGCAAAAGAGCGAGTGGAAGCGGCGGGGGTGGCGCTGGCGGTCTTGACACCGCTCATCGGGTACTGAGTTACGGCCTGCCAGGCGAGCTGTTGCAGCAGGGTGTTCAGTTCCTGCGCCTGAGGTGCATCTTTCAGGGCTGCCGGCACAGGCAGCCCCACCGGACTGCGCTGATGGATGGCGGCAAAGTGGCAGTAGGTGACCAGCACGGACAGAGCTTCCCTGGGATGACCGAGATCATCTTTGAAGAGGTCCGCCTGCCGGGAGATGCCGGGTGCCTTGCCTGCGATGACGTGCTCGCGCAGCGCAAAGACGGCGTCTCCCACCGGCACGATGTACACGGCTTCCGAGCCCACGGCGGCGTTGAGAGCCGTCACCTGGGCTTCGAGCTTGGTGTTCCATTGCTCGCGCTGCATCTCACGCAGCTTGCGCAGGCTTTCCACGGTGGCGTCGTTGCGCATGGCGTTATGGAATGCCCCTGTCAGGTTGCCGTCGCGTGCGGGCCATGAGGCCTGCACCAGCACACGCAGCTTGGGGTTTTTCTCCAGGCCGAGCTTGGTGAAGTTGTCGATCCCTTCATCCGGCAGCAGCATGTGGGGAGAGAGCGTGAGCACGTCCACGCCGCCCTCTCGCAGCACTTTTTTGGCGAGGTTCTTTTCATCTGGTGCGTCCCAGTGCTGCTGCGTGCGCGAGCCGCCGATCATTTGCCGCCCGGCGTCTTGATAGCCAATACCCGCAGCCTCGGTCATCTTGGGCAGCAGGCTGGCGGTGAAGATCATGAAGCTGTGCGCGCAGACAAACACGCGCGGCCCAGGCGGCAGACCGGCGGAGGCGGGCGTGGTGTATTCTCCGGGTGTGCTGGTATTGGGGCCGCCGGATTTGGTTTTGGAGGACAGCAGCTTTTTGAGCTCCGGATGCGCCTCGACGTACTTCAGCGCCTCGTCCACGGAGAGGACGCCGTTTTTGTCGGCATCCGCATCCGGGTAGAGCTTCAGTGCCATGGCCAGCCGCGTTTCAAGGCCGCCCTTTTTGCTCATGGCCGTGGTCGCGGTTTGCGCGATCAGCCAGGTGGCGCCCAGCAGGCAGGCAATGATGATCAGAGTGCGAATGGCTGGTTTCATGTCTGTGGCATGGTGAAGACTTGGCGGGCGCTGTTTTATATCAGCGGTTGTTTGAAGACAAGACTGCGGTTCTTTTCTCCATTCTTGAGCAAGGGGAACAATCCATTTTGATTCTGGAAAAGCCTTTGCTTCATCTCAGGCCTTGCCATTCTTCACGCCTCCATCCCGCATGCATCCGGACATCTCTCCCCTCGCCGCCGCACTAGGCATTGCGCCTGAGCATCTCATTCTCCACGGACGCCAAATGGCGAAGATCAGCCTTCAGGCGCTGAAAGACAAGCCGCAGCGGGGGAGGCTGATCCTGGTCTCCGCCATTACCCCGACGCCTGCCGGAGAGGGCAAGACAACCGTCTCCATCGGTCTGGCACAGGGGCTGAAAAAGGCAGGGCAGAGCGTAGCTCTGGCGCTGCGTCAGCCCTCGATGGGGCCAGTGTTTGGCCGCAAAGGCGGCGCAACGGGGGGCGGGAAAAGCACCGTGCTGCCCGCGCACTCCATCAACCTGCACTTCACGGGGGATTTTCATGCCATCACCTGCGCTCACAACCTGCTTTCGGCCGTCATCGACAACCAGCTTTTTCTGGGTGAGACGCGGCTCTCGCCCGAGCACGTGCTCTGGAAACGTGTCATGGACATGAACGACCGTGCCCTGCGCAGTGTGCGTACCGCCGTGGGCAAGCCCACGGAGCGTGCCACGGGTTTTGACATCACCGCAGCCTCTGAAATCATGGCCATCATGTGCCTTGCTGAATCGCTTCCGGATCTGCGCCGCCGGCTTGAGCGCATCGTGGTCGGGTTTACTGCCGAAGGAGATCCTGTCTATGCCAAGGAATTCCGCGTCACGGGCGCCATGCTGGCGCTGCTGCGGGAGGCGCTGCCGCCGAATCTGGTGCAGAGCGTTGAAGGCGTTCCCGCCTTTGTGCATGGCGGACCGTTTGCCAACATCGCCCATGGCTGCAATTCCGTGCTGGCCACGCGCATGGCGCTGGCCCATGCCGACTATGCAGTGACGGAGGCCGGATTCGCGTTCGATCTCGGTGGGGAAAAATTCATGCACATCAAGTGCCGGCAGAGCGGCCTGGCCCCTGCGGCCATTGTCATCGTGGCCACGGTGCGAGCTCTCAAGATGCATGGCGGCGTGCCCTTGGACCAGCTCACTCAGACTGATACCGCCGCCTTGGAGCGGGGGCTGGAAAATCTTGCGGCGCACCTCGACAGCGCCGCCCAGTTCCAGCGTCCCGTGATCGTCGCTATCAATCAGTTTGCCAATGATCACCCTGACGAGCTTGCGCTGGTTCATGAGTTCTGCCGTTCACGGGGCGTTCCCAGCGCTACCGCCAATGTGTTTGGGGATGGGGGCTCTGGAGCCCTCCAGCTTGCCGAAAAAGTGATGGCTGCCCTCCCGCCGGAAACCCCGAAGCTGCCGTTCCTGTATCAGCCAGACGACAGCGTCGAAACCAAGCTCACCGCCATCGCCACCAAGATCTACGGAGCCGACGGCGTGGTGCTTACCGATGAAGCGAAGGCCAAGCTGGCGCTGTTTGCCCGCAGCGGTTTCGACAAACTGCCGCTTTGCATGGCCAAGACGCAGGACTCACTTTCAGACGATGCGAAAAAACGCGGGCGCCCGCGCGGCTTCGTCATCACGGTGCGTGATTTTGAAATTGCCAACGGCGCCGGATTCCTCGTCGCTCTGACTGGTACGATGATGCGCATGCCCGCCCTGCCGAAGGTGCCGGCAGCCGAGCGCATACAGGTCACGGACGACGGCATCATGAGCGGCATCTAGCGATGTCTTGCCGTCATGGGGCGCAAGCTCTAGCTTGGTACTGCGCATGATCCTGGCCCGCACGTTCATCATAGGTTTTCCGCTGCTTGTGGCAGCGGTGGCTGCGTGGGCGGTGCATGTGTCCAGACAAAGCCGCATGGACCGCAAAGGCGGGGTGGTCGTGATGCTGACACAAGGCGAGCCGGTCCTAAATCCTTTCCTCCCATTGACTGAAGTCGAACGTGAGATCACGGATCTGGTGCATGAGCCCCTCATCCGGCTGGGCTCGGACGGCACCTTGCAGCCGGCTCTCGCAGAGTTCTGGCGATGGACGCAGGACGTGACCTGCTGGTTTGCGGATGAAGCCACTGCCAAACGCGCGCAGGAGCTGGTTCAGGCCCAGATCGGTGAAAAAAACCGCTGGGCTGAGTGGCATCTCAGCTCGGCCCGCGTCCTGCAAAACCGGCTCCTGCTCAGTTTCTCGGAGCCCAACTCCGCCGGTGTCCGTCAGGCCTTTGAAGTCGTCGCCGGGCTGGACCTTAAACCGGTCGTGTTCTGGCGAATCGAGCGCCGCACTCCGCTGCGCCAGTCGTGGGACCGCTTCATGGCCGGATCCTCGCAGGCGGGACTGATCCAGCGCGTCTGGTTCGATGGGGCAAATGCTTGTGAGATCGTCGTGGCGGGGGATTCCCACCGCCTGCTTGAAGACCTGCATCGTTTCCTCGATGCCGGGGAAAAAGAACCCGCTTCCATCAATCCGCTCGCGGAAGTCGGTGCCCTGAGCGAGCCCGTGCTCGACCTCGACATCCGTCCCGGACAGCTCTGGCATGATGGCAAACCCGCGACGGCGGATGATGCCAAGGCGACCCTCGAATTCCTCCGAGCCAACGACTGGCCACTGCCAAATCGTGAAGCCCTCAGCAACATCCAGACCATCGAATCTCAGAACAAAGGTGCCCGTCTGCACGTGTCGTTCCGTCGGCGTCAGGGCACCGCTCTCTGCGTGTTCGTCAATCTGCCCATCCTGCCCGCCGCCTGGCTGCGTGCTCATCCTGCAGCGCACGAGTCTGATTTCGCGCAGCATGCACCACCGGGGGCTGGCACGCATCGCATCGCCTTGCGGGACCCTCGTTCGCTTCTGCTCAAGCCCGCGCAGGCGGACAAATCCATGCCGGGATTCTTGTTCAACTTTTCCGCCTCTCCGTTGATGACGCAGATCGGCATGCGCACTCATACCGTGGATCTGGTATGGCCTGCGGCTGATCGTACGCAATTGGAACGGCTGCGCTTCACTCCGCCTCGGCAGCGCCTGGTCGTGCTGTGGAACACCCGGCATCAAGTTTTGCAGCATGAGCGCTGCCGTGAAGCCCTTGCCTTGGCCACGGACACTGAAGAGCTCATCCGCACCCTGCCAGGGCGCCTGGGGCATGTGGATGCCAGCCTGTTCGCCCCCGGCCTCTGGTTCAGCACCCGCGCAAAAAGCCCTCCGTTTCAGCTGGAGCAGGCGCGTCACATTCTCGCTGAGGCGGGCTGGAAGCGTGATGACAAAGGTGTCGCACGCACAGTGGAGCATCCGTTCAAGTTCACGCTGCTCGTTCCCGGCAGCGACGCTCTGCACATGCGTACGGCAGACTTGCTCGTGGCCCAGTGGCGGCAGCTCGGAGCCGAAGTGAAGATCGAGCACGTCGCAGACGCACAATCTCTCTCTCAGCGTCTGCATGAGCATCGCTTTGACGCCGTGCTGCTGGATCAGCGCTTCGAGGTTTCCTGGGATCAGCTCCCATGGTGGCATTCCTCACAGGCCAAAACCGGAGGCAGCAATTTCTGCGGCATTGCGGATCCGCAGATCGACCTCATCCTCGAAGCTCTCTCTGCAGAATTCGATCCTGATCAGGTGCCCAAACGCGTGCGGGAGCTGGAATCCAGGCTGCTTCCCCTGCATCCCATGCTCACCTTGTTCACCACTCATGACGAAGCCGCCGCCATGCCGGGCCTCCGGGCGCAAGGTGCCACGGGCGGCCCTGTCTCCGGCTGGACGCTGCAAAGTCTCATGCTTCCGGCAAGGCACACGCCGCCTGCTCCAGCGCTTCAGCTCAAGCTCCGCTCCCGTGAGGAAGAGCCTGAAATCCAGCGGCCCAAAACGCCGGCGGACCCCATCAGCAAACTCCAAATGCGTCTCCCGGAATGATGAGTCTGCAGCCATTCTCATTGCCGCCGCATTGGCTGCCAGCACGCCTCCTGCTCGGCGGCATGATCCCTGCAGCTCTGATGCTGCTCTTCAAGCGCCACTTCCCGGTGGTGCCATCAGCGAGCTTCTGGGCTCGCTGTGGCTCCAGCCTCATCGTGATTGCCATCGCCCTTCTGCTGGCGCTGTGCATTGGCGTCTTCATCGGCCTGTGCGCCCGGCAAATGGGCCCGCGCATGGAGCGCTTCATCGCGCTGCTGGGCCGTGCGCTTGCGTGTGTGCCCGTGGTGGTTCTGGTCTGGGGTTTCATCAGCGGCTGGATCGGCCGCTTTGGCTGGCCGGTCGAATCCCTGATGCCGGCGCAGTTCCCGGACGGTGAGGACTCCCGGCAGGTGCTGCTCGCACACGCCCTTTGGGAGTATCTGGCTCCCGCACTTGTTCTGGCTCTGCCGCTGTGTGGTGAAATGATTCACGCCGTCATCATGAATGGCAGCGCCGTTCTGGATCTCGATTTCTCGCTGCGTGCTCGCGGTGTCCCCAAAGCATCGCGGCTGTGGCTTCATCATCTCAGCCAGTTGCGGCCCTTGCTGCGGGTGCGCCTGCAGTTCCTCTGCCTCATCGCGCCCGTTTATCTCATCATCATCGAAGACGCCCTTCACTTCATCGGCTGGGGGGAATGGATGGCCCAGAGCCTCCGTGCTGGCGATGCCCCCGGCATCGCCCTGGGATTCGTCACCGCTGGAGCCATGCTCGCGCTCCTTTGCACAGCTCTGTGCCTGCTGCCCGGCAGGCTGAAATCCACCTCCGGCTTCGTGGCCACGCTGGCATGGCAGCCATGGCTCCTCTGGGCGCTCGGCCTGCTCGCGCTGCTGCCTTCCTCCTTCATCGCATGGTTCATTCTCTGGACGGCCGTCCTCCTCTCCGGCAGCACCGGCTGGCATCAGACCTGGAATCGTATCGAGGCAGAACTGCCCGTCGAGGCTGCCCGCGTCTGTGGCGCTACAGACTCCATGATCTGGCGCACTCACATCGCGTCCGTCCTCTTTCGCATGCTCACCGCCTGGCTGTGCACCGTGCTTGCACACACCCTGCTGGCCATGGCCGCCGCCTGCGCCCTGCTACCCCGCTTGATCGATTCCTTGAGCGCGCCTCTCGCCAGACTTTACCGTCCCCTAGCCGTCGCCTCGGCGCAGTCTGCCATGCAGACCCTGGCAGATCCCACCGCGCTGCTCCAGTCCGGCGCCTGCATCGCTCTTGCCGCCTTGTGTTTGATCCAAGTCAGCCGCATCGTACAACCACGACTCTCCTCCTGAGCCCATGTCCGCCGAAGCCTCCTCCTCCAAAGACTCCTTGCTGCTCTGCATCCGCGACTTGCAGATCGAGTTCAGCCGTCATGATGCTGAACCTGCGAAGGCCGTCAAAGGCATCAATCTTGAACTCAAGAAAGGTGAGTCCATCGCTCTCGTCGGTGAGAGTGGCAGCGGCAAAAGCGCCACGGCACTTTCATTTGCCCGTCTCCTGCCCGAGCCCCCCGCCAGCATTTCTGCACGGCAGATGACGCTCAACGGTCACGAAATCCTCGAAATGAACGAGCGCGAGCTCCGAGCCATCCGCGGCAAGGAGATCGCCTACATTTTCCAGGAGCCGACGACATCGCTCAACCCGGTGCTGACCATCCGCACGCAGATCGGCGAGGCACTGGCGCTCCATCGTCCCGATGTCAGCAAGGCGGGGCGCGATGATGAAATCGTGAAGTGGCTGGACAAGGTGGGCATCGTGGACTCACGCAAGCGCCTCAACGCCTACCCCCATGAGCTCAGCGGCGGGATGCAGCAGCGCGTGATGATTGCGATGGCACTGTGTACGCAGCCAAAGCTGCTCATTGCCGACGAGCCCACCACGGCGCTGGATGTCACCATCCAGAAGCAGATCATGGACCTGTTGGCCGAGCTCCGCCGGGATCTCGACATGAGCATCATCCTCATCACACACAACCTGGGCATCATCCGCAGCGTGGTGGACCGCGTGGCCGTGATGTTTCGGGGCAAGATCGTGGAGACCGGCCCGGTGGACGAAGTCCTGCGCAATCCGAAGCACGCCTACACCAAGGCGCTGCTGGCATGTGTGCCGCGCATGGGCCCCAAGCAGCCCAGGCTGAAGTCCATCGACTACGCCGAGCTGGACGCATAATCAGCATTGCACCCCATGTGACGGTCATGTAGCCTGAAGGCATGAGATTCTGGCTCATCCTCAGTGCGGTAGCGATGCCCGTCTGTGCTCAAGTGGTGCTGCCAGCCACAGGAAAGAAGTTTGACTCCCGCACCATCAGCGGCAGTGGCGGAGTGAGTGTTGGAGCTGTCACCAGACCCCCGGCTCCGACGAAGACCCGGCTTACCTCCTACTTCATGCTCGGAGATTCCCGGCAGTGGAAAAGCACGGATGGGAAATCGCTGCTCGGCGCCATTATCATCTTTGAAGATGCGGTGATCGAATTTGACGCCGCCAATCCCGCTGCCGCCAAGGAGGCCGCAGGCAAGGCTCCTCCGCCCAAGATGCCCGAAAAGCCCACCCTCATACGCGAGGGCAAAATCCGCCTGCTGGTGAACCAGAAACCTTTGGAAGTACCGCTCACAAGGCTGAGCGCGGAGGATCGGAAGTACGTGGATGATTTGAACGCCCGGCTTCCCAAATGATCAAAGTCTGCCTGTGTTTCAACTTCATCCCGACTTCCACCATGAAACCAGCACCTATCCTGCCCCTGCTCCTGATCGCAGTCCTTTTATCGGGCTGCGGCGTTCTGTCAGACAAATCGCCGCCTAAAACTGAGCGGGAAATGGAAGAAGAGGCCCGCCGGACTCATACGGTGCCTGACAATATCCGCGATCCCCGGCCTGAAATGCCCCCGGTGGGACCGCTTTCCATGCCCATGCGCTGACCGGGCCGGCGGTTTTGTGGCGGATTGGACGCGCCTCCCCATTTGCAAAGCGGCCGCTTTCCCCCATCTTGGCCGCCCTTTATGCCCGAACTCGACAAGACCTACACGCCCGCGGAAGTCGAAGCCCGCTGGTATCAGCGCTGGCTGGATGACAAATGCTTTGAAGCCGACCCCGCTCGTGTGAGCGCGGCCCGCCCGGCCTACTCCATCGTCATCCCGCCGCCGAATGTGACGGGCATCCTCACCCTCGGCCACGTGCTGAACAACACCATCCAGGACATCCTGGCTCGCCGCGCCCGCATGCTGGGCAAGGAAGTGCTCTGGCTCCCCGGCACCGACCACGCTGGCATCGCCACGCAAAACGTCGTCGAAAAAACCCTCAAAAAGCAGGGCGTCATCAAGCACCGCGACGACCTCGGCCGCGAAGCCCTCGTCGCCAAAATCTGGGAGTGGAAGGAAAAGCACGGCGGCATCATCATCGAACAGCTCAAAAAACTCGGCGCCTCCTGCGACTGGTCCCGCGAGCGCTTCACCTTTGACGACGACTACAACGCCTGCGTCATGCGCGTGTTCGTCGATCTCTACAAAAAAGGCCTCATCTACCGTGGCAAACGCATGGTGAACTGGTGCCCCTCCTCCCTTACCGCGCTGAGTGATGAGGAGGTCGTCATGAAGCCGCAGAACGCCATCATGTACCACTTCAAAGTCGAAGTGGTCGAAGAACCCGGCACCTGGCTCACCATCGCCACCACCCGCCCCGAAGTCATTCCTGGAGACACCGCCATCGCCGTGAATCCCAAGGACGAGCGCTACACCCATCTCATCGGCAAGCACATCCGCCGTCCGCTCCCCGTCGAAAACCAGGCACTCCTCCCCATCATCGCGGATGAGCACGTCGATTTCACCTTCGGCACCGGCGTCCTCAAGGTCACCCCCGCGCACGACAAGGCCGACTTCGAAATCGGCCAGCGCCACAGCCTGCCCGTCATCGACGTCATGCACCCGAACGGCGTGCTCAATGACCTCGCTGGCAAAGACCTCGCCGGCATGGAACGCTTCGCCGCGCGCAAACGCGCCGCCGAGCTCCTCACCGAAATCGGCAGCCTCGTCAAAGAAGAGCCCTATCAAAACAACCTCGGCTTCTCCGAGCGCGCCGACGTCCCCATCGAGTCACGCCTCAGCGAGCAGTGGTTCCTCAAATACCCCAGCGTCAAAGAATCCCAGGAAGTCGTCGCCAATGGCGAGATGAAATTCCACCCCGAACGCTGGGCCAAAACCTACGACCACTGGATGACTGGCCTCCAAGACTGGTGCATCAGCCGCCAGGTCTGGTGGGGCCACCGCATTCCCGTGTGGAGCAAGACTTTCAAGAAAACTGATCAACTCACACATGGATTCGGCCCTCAAGACGAGGCATCGCTAACGCATCAGCGCCAATACTCATGGAATAATATCATTTGGGACAAGCCGTTGGAAACGCCTTGGGCAATGGGCGACAAGCCTGCTGAAATGTGTTATCTGACATGGCGTCAAGTTGACGAAGATAATGGTGTTACTGAAATCGCGACGGACTCTGAAGAAATCGGAAGACAGTTGTCGGCAATGGGCTTCACCCAGGACCCCGACGTCCTCGACACTTGGTTCTCCTCCTGGCTCTGGCCCTTCGCCACCATGGGCTGGCCGGAAAAAACCGCCACGCTCAAAGCCTTCTACCCCACCACCGACCTCGTCACCGGCCCGGACATCATCTTCTTCTGGGTCGCCCGCATGATCATGGCCGGCTTCGAATGGATGGGCGAGCTCCCCTTCAAGAACGTCTATTTCACCGGCATCATCCGCGACAAACAAGGTCGCAAAATGTCGAAGTCCCTCGGCAACTCCCCCGACCCTCTGGAGCTCATCGCCAGCTTCAGCGCAGACGCCCTCCGCTTCGGCATCATGCGCAGCGCTCCGCTGGGTCAGGACATCTGCTTCGACGAAAAGAACGTCGAGCTCGGCCGCAACTTCTGCACCAAGCTCTGGAACGCCGCCCGCTTCCGCCAGATGCAGGGTGGCGAAACCGAAACAGAGATCAGCGCCGCCCTCCTCAGCAGCGACGACAAGTGGATCCTCCTTCGCCTCAACACCGCAATCACGGAGGTCACCGCCGCCCTCGAAGACTACCGCTTCAGCGACGCCACCGCCACCCTCTACCGCTTCTTCTGGAGCGAGTACTGCGACTGGTACATCGAGGCCTCCAAAGCCGTGCTCCAAGGCACCGACGACAAACGCAAGGCCAACACGTTGGCGGTCATCGACTTCGTCCTCAGCAACACCCTGCGCCTTTTCCATCCCTTCATGCCCTTCATCACCGAAGAGCTCTGGCACGGCATGGCCTTCAATGCCGACCTGCCCGCAGACCAGGGCGGCAACAGCATCATGTTCGCCAAATGGCCCAAGCCTCTCGATGCCGATGAACTCGCCTACTTCGGCATCCTCCCCGAGGACGAAAAGACCGCGAACGACAAATACGAAGCCGTCAATCTCGGCCGCGGCCTCAAGAGCACCTTCAACATCAACAAGCGCGTCCGCTTCGTCCTCAAGCCGAACACGGAACTCCCCGCCCACGAAATCGAAGTCCTCCGCATCCTCCTCAATGCCGAGCCTCTCGATGTGGATGCCGCCTTCGCTCCCACCCAAGGCACCCCCAGCGCCCTCACCCCGCTCGGCACCCTCTTCCTCCCCCTCGATGGCCTCATCGACGTCGAAGCCGAGCGCGCCCGCATCGGCAAGGAAGTCGCCAAAGCCGAATCCGAATTGGAAAAGGTCACCGCCAAACTCGCCGACGAAAAGTTCACCTCCAAGGTTCCGCAAAAGGTGCTCGACGAGCACCAGCAGCGCAAAACCGACTGGCAGGAAAAACTGGCGAAGCTGAAGGAAATGATGGCCGCGTTGGGGTGATTTGTGTCCGCAGTGCGGGCTTCAGCCTGTTTTGAGACCAACTTTTATCTTGTCGGCAGGGCCGGGGCATGATCAAGCTCCGGCACCTATCTGCCACCCTGACCCCAAATACGTATGCTCAAGCTCCTGAAACTGCCATTCCTGCCGAAATCGACCGATTTCGGACTGCTCCTGCTGCGTGTGGCTGTCGGCCTCTCCATGCTGATGCTGCATGGTCGCGGAAAGATGATGAACTTCTCGTCCACGGTGGAAAAATTTCCTGCTTTGTTTGGACTTCCCGCGAATGTGAATCTCGGTCTGGCCGTCTTCGCTGAGGTCGTGTGCTCGGCATTGTTGATCGCTGGTCTTTTCACCCGCCTTGCGGCGCTGATGCTCGCCGTCACCATGGGAGTCGCCTTTTTCAAGGTGCATCAGGCCAGCCTGGTGGCCGGTCCTGGGTCTGGCGAGTTGGCGATGGTGTACCTTATCGCCTACGTGACGCTGCTCTTTACCGGCGCGGGTAAATTTTCCGTGGACCGCGCCTGAGTGGGGTTGGATCACACGGGCCAGGCGCACAGGCTGCCGGGCCATTTTTGTACCCATAGCTTTTCTTGCATTCATCGCGTGAGCGGTGAACGGTTCGCGTCTTATGGCAAAGGTTACCCTCGGTCTGGTGCAAAGCCGGGCCTTTTCAAGCAAGGAAGAAAGTGTGCAGCAGCATGAGCGGCTCATCCGGGATGCAGCGGCCCGTGGCGCGCAGATCGTGTGCCTGCAGGAGCTCTTCAACACCCCCTATTTCTGCATCACTCAGGACACGGAGCTGTTTAATCTGGCCGAGCCCGTTCCTGGCCCTACCACCGACCGGCTGGCCCCGCTGGCCAAGGAGCTCGGCGTCGTCATCATCGTCCCCCTCTTCGAAAAGCGCGGCCCCGGCCTCTACCACAACACGGCGGCGGTGATCGACGCCGACGGCACCGTACTGGGCAAGTACCGCAAGATGCACATTCCTCAGGACCCCGGCTTTGAGGAGAAGTTTTACTTCACCCCCGGAGACCTGGGCTACCGCGTGTGGGATACGAAGTTTGGCCGCATCGGCGTTCTGATTTGCTGGGACCAGTGGTACCCTGAGGCCGCCCGCCTCACGGCGCTGATGGGGGCGGAAATCCTCTTCTACCCCACCGCCATCGGCTGGCTGCCCAGCGAAAAGGCCGCCTTGGGAGCCGCCCAGCACTGCGCCTGGGAGACCGTGCAGCGCGGACATGCGGTGGCAAATGGCTGCTACCTGGCTGCTGTGAACCGGGTAGGAACCGAGCAGCAAAGTGAATTTTGGGGACAGAGCTTCGTTGCAAATCCGTATGGAGAAATCGTTGCAAAGGCCTCCGTGAGCGATGAAGAGATTTTGATCGTGCCATGTGACCTTTCAGCGGTGGAAGATTTCCGCCGTATCTGGCCTTTTTTCCGTGATCGTCGCATTGACACCTACGCTCCCCTGACCAAACGCTACATCGATGAGTAAAGCCTCCTATCCCCAAAACTACCGTCTGCCCGCAGAATTTGAGCCGCAGGAGGCGATCTGGCTTTCCTGGCCTTCCAACAAGGAAAGCTGCCCCAAGACCTATCATAAGCTGCAGGACAAGTTTGGTGAGATCGCCAGCGTCATTTCCCGCTACGAACGCGTGCGTATCAATGCACCGATGCTCAGCCACATGAACATCCGCCTCAGCATCGCAGACAATGAAGGCGATCTCAGCCAGGTGGATCTCTACGAGCACCCCACCAATGACGTCTGGTGCCGCGACCATGGCCCCATTTTCATCAAGCATAACGAGACTGGCAAGGTGGCCATCACCGACTGGGAATTCAACGCCTGGGGAGGCAAGTTCCCGCCGTGGGATCTGGACAACGGCATCCCAGAGAAGGCTGCGGCAGCCCTGAAGATGGAGCGTTTCACCTCGAACATGATCCTTGAAGGCGGTGCCATCGAAACCAACGGCAAAGGCACCCTCCTCACCACGGAAGCCGTGCTGCTCAATCCGAACCGCCACGGCGGCAAGCCCGGCAACAAGGCCGAGGTCGAAAAGGAACTCAAAGCCATGCTCGGCGTGAAGGACATCGTCTGGTTCAAGAAGGGCATCGAAGGCGATGACACCGACGGCCACATCGACGACATCGTGCGTTTCATCCGCGAAGACGCGGTGATCTGCATGGTCGAGCCTCGTGATTCCGACCCGAACCACCGCGTGCTCAAAGAAATTCGCGAACGTCTCGATGACGTGAAAGCTCCCGATGGAGGCAAGCTGGAGATCATTGAAATCGAGATGCCCCAGGCCATCGAAATGAAGGACTGGCGCCTCAGCCGCCTGCCGGCCAGCTACGCGAACTTCATGATCATGAACAATGCCGTGCTCGTCCCGCTCTTCGGTCACAAGAAGAAGGACGCCGCTGCGGAAGACAAGATCTCTGAGTGCTTCCCAGGCCGTGAAATCATCTCGATGATGGCCAAGGATCTCGTCACTGAAGGTGGTGCTTTCCACTGCATCAGCATGCATCAGCCGAAGTAAAACGGCTTTCATCTGCCTTGATTATTCAGCGCCGCTTAACAGTGGCGCTGAATTTTTATAAAGAACGTATAAATTTAAAAATAAACCCGTGGGTCTTTAAAAAGACTTACTTGGAGCTTATTTCCGGTTTGGTACCTTTGCCGTTGTATGACGGCTCTGCGAAATCGTGATGTCTCCATTTTTTTCCGGGTGATGGGAGGACTGTCGGCGCTCCTGCTGCTCGTGGCATGTGCTCTGCCTGAAGAGGCTTTTAAAAATTACTCTGCCGCCAACCGGGTCAGCCAGTGGAGTTCTGTGCTGGATGCTCTAGGTGGGGGGAACGTAAAACGGGCTGAGAGCGCGGGCAATACCCCGCTCTACAACGGTGCTGTGTCCATGAATGTGCCGACGCAGGCAGGTTCGATCAATGACATCGCCCGGCTGTTTGCCGGAATGGATTCTTCCTACAACCAGACAGCGGCTCTGGCTGCGCACAGGCTGCGCATGGACAGCCTGTGGGCGACCCATCAGAATGCCCGACGCGGCCCCCTGCAGGCATGGGCCAGTGAAGAGATTGGCGACATCAAAAATGCGAATGCCATGTTCTATCCCTTCAGCGGGCCTGATTTCCTCTTTGCCAGCGCCCTGTTCCCTGCGGCGGAGACCTATGTCCTCTGTGGTCTGGAACCCGCGGAACCCCTGCCACGGCTGAGTGACCTGTCCCAGGCAGAGATTGATTCGGGCCTCACCGGCCTGCGCAACGCCGTCTCAACCATCATGCAGAGCGGTTACTTCATCACCACGGAGATGCGCAGCAATCTGCAGGCCACCCGGTTCCGTGGTGTGCTCCCGCTGCTGATGGCATTCATGGCCCGCACAGGTCACACCGTGGAGTCTGTGGATACTGTGCGTCTGGATGGTGCTGGCAATGTCACGCTGTCCGGCTCTTCGGGGAACACAGGCCTCATGATCCGCTGCCGGAGTGGCTTTGGGTCATCCAAAAGGGTGTTCTATTTCCGGCAGGACCTTTCCAACAGCGGCGTGAGTGCTGGCGGCCCGTTTCTGACTTTTGTCTCCCGTCTGGGGCGGGTCCCAGTGTTCCTGAAAAGCGCCTCCTACCTCATGCATGAAAGCGGTTTTTCCAACATCCGGGATTACCTGCTGCGCCACGGCAGCGCCATCGTGCAAGATCCCTCGGGGGTACCCTACCGGGAGTTCAGCCGCTATGGGTGGAATCTCTGGCTCTATGGCAATTATCAAGGAACGTTGAGCCTTTTTCCCGGCTGCCAGCAGCCGGATCTGATCGCAGCATATTCCTCCGGTCGCTACCCCGTGAAGCCGCTGAATTTCGGCATCGGCTACCTGATGAACCCACAAACGACCAGCCTGATGGTAGGGCGGCCTGGACGATGACGGACGAAAAGCGGACTTTTGGTTGACGCCTGCCAGTCCTCGGCTAGTATCGCGACCCCAAATTTTTTCCCAGTACTCACCATGGCTACCATCTGTCAAATCACCGGCGTCGGCGTTACTCGCGGCCACCACATCCATCGCAGCGGTAAGGCCAAGAAAGAAGGCGGTATTGGTCGTCACATCACCAAGCGTGTGAAGCGTGTGATCCTGCCGAATCTGCGCAGCAAGCGTATCTTCGTTCCTGAGCTCAACAAGTTCGTGGAAGTGAAGCTGACCGCACGAGCTCTCAAGACGCTCGACAAGAACGGCGCCTACGTCACGCTGAAGAAGGCCGGCCTGATCTAATCAGGCTGAAGTTCATTTTCTCTTTTAAAGCGGGCCTCTTTCCGGGGCCCGCTTTTGTTATTTAACGATGAGGCGAGGGCACTGTCGTACCGCCGGGTATTGCTACACCTGGAACTACTGCCGAATGGGGCTGCCCAAAGAAGACGGGCAGGTTGTTGTTTGCATCCGTGTAACCCAAGGTCGGACTGTAGCTGACGCCAGGAAAGCCGTAAAAAGTGTTGCCGTTGCCCTGGGGGACATAGACGCCACCGCTGCCCGCTCCGATCGAAGTGATGCCTGGATTGCTCCAGCCGCGCGGCTGCGGTCTGCCGTGGCCGTAGTGGCCGCCGCCGAAAAAGGTTCCGATCTGCCCCAAGCCCAGCACGGGCGCAAGGCTGCGCATGTAACCACCATTGTCCTGCTGCAGGTAAACCACTGGCTGCTGCGAGGCATATTTGGCCTGCGCGGCGATCATGGCCTCAGCCAGCTTGGTGGCATGTTCACGCCGTGCCTGTGCGGCAGCCTTGCGTGATTCGGCCTGTTCTCTCTCATAGGCATCTGCTTTGACGGCGTCATATCCCAAGGCGTTGCGCATCGGTTCAGACAGGTCTGAAAACAGCACCTTCGCAACTCCCTTGCTGTGGGAGAATGACACGCCATCGGGGTCGCGCTTCATGACTTTGCAACGTTCGTAAACTTTCCCCTGAGCCGTTTCTATTGTGGTGGGTTCCGATGCAGTTGCCGCAAACGCGATCCCCAATTGAATTGTGACAATCAGAAGTGAGAACGTTTTCATAATATTTGTGGATTTGACTCCAAAATGCCGCCAATGCCATCTTTTATTGCTTCGTATAGCCGAAGTAATCTCTCAACGGTGGTGGTGCATGCCACCGAAGTAGCCGCCGCCTATGCCAATGTGGATGCCATGGCCGAGGTTCCATTGACCGCTGATGACAGGACGGTAGCTGGCTCCGTAGCACCCGCCGTAATAGGGGTAGCCACCATATGAGTAGCCGCCGTAAGGGTAACCGTAGCCATTGATGGAGTACCCTCCGTTTGAATAATACCCTCCACCGTAGTACCCCAGCGGATAGCCATAGCCTGAGTAGCTGGTACTGCCATAGGACCGACCTCCCACGGCCGGTCCAGTGATCGGTGTGCCCACCCACGCGGGTGACGGCTGGTTGCCTGCAGACGATGTGGCTGCGAGCTGCCGGGCGGTTGCCAGATAGCTTGCCTCGGCCATCTTGGCCTCCATGAGCTTTTCCTGCATGGCGATTTCCTGCTGCTTCCGGCGATCCTGCTCCGCTTTGCGCAGTGAGGCCTGCTGCTTTTGATACTCCGCTTCCGCTTTTGGGTCATAGCGGAATTCATTGTGGAGATTCTCTGGAAGATCGGCAAAAGGGATTTTGGCCGCGCCATTTCGGTGGGTGAAAGTTACCCCATCCGGATAGATGTGCATCACCTGGCACTCGTAGAAAGACCTGCCGTCACGCGTCGTGATGGTGCCGTAATTTTTGGGTGCAGCTCTGACTGGGAGCGTGCAGAGCAACAATGCGGCTAACAGAATGGAATGTTTCATGAGAGACCTCCCAAAAGGCGATGTTCATCTATGACAACGACGGCGGCCCGCCGTTGCATCTAAATTAAACGTCAAATCTCAAAAAACATTCAGCCCGAGGCTCAGACCATCGGGCAGCTCAGCCAGAAAGTGGTCGTGTTGTTCTCCGAGGCCACTCCCAGCTGGATGTTCATCTGATGGCTCAGCATCGCGGCAATCGTCAGCCCCAGGCCGAGGTGATTGCTGTTCTTGGACCCATGAAACGGACGGAAAACCTCCTGAATCTTCTCCGGGGCGATCTGCGAGCCTGTATTGCTCACGAGAATGTCCACACGGCGCTGCTCAGCGGGGGTGATCGTGCCAGGGCCGCAGATCTTCAGCGCGCAGCGTCCACCGCCTTTGGAGGCCGCTTCAGCCGCGTTTTTGAGCAGCTCGGTCAGGATGTCTTTGAACTTCGTCGGATCCACCAGGATCGGCGGCAGCCCGGCCTGCACGTCCGCTTCGAGCTGCACGCCTTCTTTCTGGAATGGCTCCATCACGGCTCCCTCAATGACGGGCAGATATTCGTTCAAGCCAAGTGACTGCGGTGTGATCTTGGCGCAGCCGCCGGCGGAGCGTATGCGCTCACTCAGATTGGTCACGCCCACGGAAGCCTCACGGATGTGCTGCATGTTTTCGCTGACACTCGGGTCCAGATCGTCCGTCATCAGAATCAGGCTGCTGAAGCCCTGGATCACGGCGAGGAGGTTGTTGAGCTTGTGGGTCAGTCCCCGAAGCAGTTCCTGATGAAAGCCTTCACTGTGTTCTTGGCCGAGATTGAGGGTCGTAGGGAAATAAAACTGCATGACGGGAGTGGGCGTGGACAGCCGGAGTAATGCAGTCGGGCGGCAGCGGTGTAAATGCGAATTTGGCGACTTCTTGTCTGCCTTGAGACTAAAAACTGGCGTCTGTGGCCGCATCTTGCCACTGTCTGTGCCCATGGCACTCCTTGAAGTACGACACCTCACCAAGCGCTGGCCCACCGGCCGTCTGGCGCTGGATGACGTGGGCTTTGAGATGCGGGAAGGGGAGATCCTCGGACTCCTGGGCCACAATGGCGCAGGTAAAAGCACCATCATGGGCATCACCCTCGGCATGGTGCGCCCGGACGCCGGGGAGGTACGCATCGGCGGCCGCAGCGTGCAGAAAGACCGCGGCGCCGCCCTGCGCCAGATCGGTGCCATCTACGAGGCCGCCTGCTTTTACGACTACCTCAGCGGCTGGCAGAACCTGCGTGTGCTCTGCTCCCTCTCCGGCTGGTGGGACGAGGCGGAGGTCAAACGCGTGGTGCAGATGGTCAATCTCAGCCGCGCCATCCATCACAAGACCGCCACCTACAGCCACGGCATGCGCCAGCGCCTCGCCCTCGCCCAGACCCTGCTGCCCCAGCCCAAGATCCTGCTGCTCGATGAGCCTACCGATGGCCTCGATCCCGAGGGCATCCGCGAGTTTCGCGAACTCATTCTCCACCTGCGCAAGCACCACGGCATGACCATCATGCTCAATTCCCACCTCCTCGGCGAAGTCGAGCAGATGTGTGACCGCTGCGTCATCCTCAAGGACGGGAAAAAAGTCTTTGAAGGTGCCGTGCCCTCGCAGGAAAAATCCCGCCGTATGTTCCAGCTCGAAACCAACGACATCGGACTCGCCCGCGAGGTGCTCTCCCGCAGCGGCGCCACGATGGACAAGCACGGCATCGTTGAGGTGCCGCTGGACATGGAGCCGCACGAACTCGTTGCGGCCCTCGTCAATGGCCGCGTGCAGGTCCACTCCTGGCAGCCGCACCGTCGCACGCTGGAGGAGCTTTACATGGGACTGTCCTCACGCTCATGACGCTCTTCCTCCAGCAGTGGTATGGCGAGCTCTTGAAGCTCTTCGCACGCCAGCGCACCTACATCGGTTTTGGCGCGTTTGTCGCGCTGGAGATCCTCATCCTCCTGCTCATCAAAAAATTTGGCATGGGGCCCATCCAAAAGGCTATCGTGGGTTCGGGCCAGAGCTTCGAGTATTATTTCTCCGCGCTTACCGTCGCCAGCACCATCATGGGCTTTGCCATCTTCCTGCTCGGCGCGCTGTTTCTCAGCCTCGTGGCCGGAGACATCGTGGCCAAGGAAGGGGAGGACGGCCACATGCGCCTGCTGCTGGCACGGCCTGTCAGCCGGTTCCGTCTGCTGCTGCTTAAATATCTCACTTGCACCGGCTATGCCTTCCTGCTGGTGCAGTTCTTTGCCTGGACCTCGTTTTTCCTCGGCCTCATTCTGCGCGGCTGGGGTGGCGGCTACTTCGCCATCGTGCCGGAGGTTTCCGTCGTGGCGTTTTATGACTGGGGTCCGGGCTTGGCGCGTTATGCGCTCAGCTCGCTCTACCTCGGTGTCAGCATGACGGTTATCAGCAGCATCGCCTTCTTCCTCTCCTGCTTCCGCATCAAGCCCGCCGCCGCCACCATCGGCGCACTCACCTATGTGCTGGTGGACTTCATCATGCGCAACAGCGGCTTCATGGAAAACTACCAGCACCTGCTGGTCACCAAGCACATGGCCGCATGGGGGCGCATCCTCGCGGAAAACATCGACTGGCCGCTTGTCTGGCGTGGCTATGCGGTGATCGTGGCCGTAAACATCACTCTCTTCACCCTGGGCTATGCCGTGTTTGAATCCAGAGACCTGAAATCATGAATGTCATCAACAACATCCGTCAGATGCGCTCGTGGAGCACCATCAACAAAGGCACCCGCTGCGTCTTCGTGCCCACCATGGGCGCGCTGCACGAAGGCCATGCCGCGCTCATCCGCGCCGCACGCGAGATCGCAGGCCCGAGCGGCAATGTGGCCGTGAGCATCTTCGTCAATCCGCTCCAGTTTGGCCCCAACGAGGATTTTTCCAAATATCCGCGCACTCTCATCGAGGACCTCTCCCTCTGCCGTGATAACGGTGCGGACATGATCTTCGCCCCCAAGGCTGAGGATCTCTACCCTGCCGACCGCAGCATCGTCATGCACGAGACCAGTCTTTCCAAGATGCTCTGTGGCGCCAGCCGTCCGGGCCACTTTGACGGCGTGTGCATGGTTGTGGCCAAGCTCTTCAACCTCGTCCAGTGCGACGACGCCGTGTTTGGCAAAAAGGACTTTCAGCAGTTCGCCATTATCCGCCGCATGGTCCGGGATCTCGACTTCAACGTCGTCCTCCACGGCATCGAAACCGTGCGCGAGGCCGACGGCCTGGCCATGAGCAGCCGCAACCGCTACCTCACGCCTGAAGAGCGCACCCAGGCTCCGGCCATCCGCACCACGCTGCTGGCCGCGCGTGACGCCTGGAAAGCCGGGGAAAGCAATCCCGCCGCCCTGCAGCAGCTCATCACTCAGCAGCTTCAGGAAAAGGCGCCGCTCGGCCGCATCGACTACGTCACCGTGGCAGACGCCGTCAGCCTTCAGCCTGTCACCGCCGAGACCGAGCATGTCGTCATCGCTGCAGCCGTCTTCTTCGGGGCCGCACGTCTCATCGACAACATCGAGCTGAAATAACCTCCGCGCATCCCATCCATGTCCGAGACTTCGCAGAGCCACAGCGATGAAGGTTACGACTTCGAGATCATCCGCCGTGTCTGGGGCCTGGCCCAGGTCATCCCTGGCAACGACCCCGAGGTCTGGCGCAAGGACGAGTTCGGCGCGTGGATCCACCGCTCCGACTACCGCAACCGCCATTCCGACTACGGCTGGGAGATCGCCGATTACGGCTACAGCCGCCGCAGCCTCGGCCTCGCCTCCCTGCGCCCCATGCAGTGGCAGAACTACCTCGATTTCATGGTGGCTGCTCGCAACCAGGCCGTCATCACCGCCGACGGGCTGCGCAACGCCCGGCGGCTTCTCTGAGCCCGGTCATGGCAAAGTAGCCTTGTTCCTGTGGAACAAGGAACCGCTCCGCTAAGGCCAGGGCTCTTAACGACAAAGAACGAACACGGCATTCGCCCGCGCCCGGGTGGACACATTCCGAAAGTCCGTCCTCCCGCTTTCGTTCATACCGCAGCATGATCCGCCTCGCCTCCATCGCGCTGCTCGCCACCGTCACTGCCCACGCCGCTGGCACCGACTTCGTCCGGGACGTCTACCCCGTCCTGCAGCGTGCCTGCTTCGAATGCCATGGCGCGGAGACACACAAGGCCGATCTGCGTTTCGACACTGCCTCCCCGCAGCACCTCAAAATCGGCGCCGATCTCCTCCGCCGTGTCGCCCTGCCCAAGGAGGACAAGGAAGCCATGCCCAAGCGCGGCGACCGCCTCACCCCCGCTGAGATCACACACCTGCGCGACTGGATCGCCGCCGGCTCCCAATGGCCCGACAAACTCGAAACCCTCAGGCACTGGAGCTACATCCCGCCTCAGCGCCCTGCTTTGCCCACAGTCAAAAACCAGGCTTGGCCCCACAACGAGATCGACCGTTTCATCCTCGCCAAACTCGAAGCCAACAATCTCACGCCTTCTTCCCCGGCTTCTCCCGAAACCCTCATCCGCCGCCTCTCCCTCGATCTCACCGGCCTCCCTCCGACTCCCACCGAAGTCACCGCCTTCGTTAAAGAGCACACTCAGAATCCAGCCACCAGCATCGAGCATCTAGTTGACCGTCTCCTCGCCTCCAAGCAGTTCGGCGTACGCTGGGCCCGCCCTTGGCTCGATCTCGCCCGTTACGCCGACTCCCATGGCTTCCAGCGCGATGACCTCCGCGAGGTCTGGGCCTGGCGCGACTGGGTGGTCGATGCGCTCAATGCCAACATGCCCTTCGATCAGTTCACGCTCGAACAAATCGCAGGCGATCTCCTCACCAATGCCACGCCGCAGCAGATCATCGCCACCGGCTTCCACCGCTGCACGCCCACCAATGTGGAGGCTGGCACAGAGCCCGAGGAAAGCCGCATTAATCAAGTCATCGACCGCGTCAACACCACTGGCGCCGTCTGGCTCGGCACCACTCTGGAATGCGCGCAGTGCCATAACCATAAATACGACCCCTTCTCCCAGCGCGACTACTACTCCCTCCTCGCCTACTACAACAACACCGAGAAAGAAGCCGAGCGCACCAATCCAGATGTCCCCGGCTCCATCCAGTTCAAAGGATCGCCGCTCAAGATCAGCGATGCCGCACGCGCCGCCCAGCGCGCACCACTGGCAGCAAAGCTCAAAGAACTCGATGCTCAGATCACAGCTCGCCAGAAGCTGCTCGCCGCCGACAAAAAGGGTGCCCCATCCCAGCCCGCAGCAGCCAGCGTGGCCGCCTCTCGTGTCAAACCCCTCAAGCCCACTGCTTTCATTACCGAGAGCGATGCCGAGTCCGAACTCCAGCCCGATGGAAGCGTGCTGCTCACCGGCCCCGTGCCTGACACAGACACCTACACTTTCGAGGCCGAGCTCAGCGCCGGAGAGATCAGCGGCCTCATGCTTGAGGCTCTTACCCATGCTTCCATTGCTGGAGAGGGGCCCGGTCGTGGCGGCGCTGCTCGGCCCAACTTCGTGCTCCACTCCTTTGAATGCACCCTCACCACACCCGACGGCAAATCACAGCCCGTCACCTTCAAAACCGCGTATGCCGACTACTCGCAGAAAGGCTACGACGTCGTTAATCTGCTCGCCAAAGGAGGGAAGGGGGCCTGGGCCATCGGCCAGCGTTTCCATGAGCCGCATTGGGCCGCCTTTGAGCTGACTCAGCCCGTCTCCGTCGCCCCAGGTTCCAAGCTCAAAATCCAGATGGCGCAGAACTACGGCAAGGGGCTCGTCATGGGCTGCCTTCGCATCTCCAGCATCACCGGAGATGTGGCATCGTGCCTGCCAGAGGTGGCGGAGCCCGCGCCTGTAGTCGCAAAAAACCGCAAAGGCAAAGCCGCTCCCGCCGCAGCCCCCAAGGACCCCGAACTCGCCCGCATCGAGAAGCAAAAAGCCGCGCTGCAAAAGCAGCTCGCCGAACTCGCCGACCCCAGCACCGAAGTCATGCGCGAGCTCCCGCAGCCACGCATGAGCACCATTTTCAAACGCGGTGTCTATACCGATCCCGCCGACCCCGTCGCCGCTGCTGTGCCTGCCATCTTCAATTCCAAGCTCAGCGGCCCCGCCAACCGCCTCACTCTCGGCAAATGGCTCGCCAGCCGTGACAACCCGCTGGCTGCACGCGTCACCGTGAATCGCTGGTGGGCCGAGCTCTTCGGCCAGGGCATCGTCACCACTCTCGAAGACTTCGGCATCAAAGGCGCACCTCCCACGCATCCCGAGCTGCTCGACTGGCTCGCCGTCGAGTTCATGGACAGCGGCTGGGACATGAAGCACCTCCTCAAAAAAGTCGTCCTCAGCGCCACCTACCAGCAGAGCTCCCATGCACCGGCAGGACTCGCTTTGCAGACAGACCCGCAAAACAGCCTCCTCTGGCATGGCCCGCGTTTCCGCCTCGATGCCGAGACCATCCGCGACAACGCGCTGGCCATCGCCGGACTGATCGATCTCAAGCAGGGTGGCCCACCGATTCGTCCACCGCAGCCCGACGGCCTCTGGCAGAAGGTGGGAGGGCAGCAGTACAACTACGTCGTCAGCCGCGGCACCGAGCAGTATCGCCGAGGCCTCTACGTCGTGCTCAAGCGCGGCTCTCCCTACCCGAGCTTCATGAACTTCGACGCCAGCGCGCGCATGGCCTGCGTCGTCCGCCGCTCCCGCAGCAACACACCGCTGCAGGCGCTCACCCTGCTCAACGATCCCGTCTATGTCGGAGCCACCAAGGCCTTCGCCAGACGCATCGTCGCCGAGGCTCCCAGCACCGACCTCGAGTCCCGCCTGAATGAGGCCTTCCGCCTCGCGCTCGCCCGGGCACCGCAGCCGCAGGAGTTGGCCGTTTTGAAGACTCTCTGGGAGACCGAGTTTGACTCCGCCAAAGCAGACACCGCATCCGTCCAGGAACTCAGCACCGGGATCGAGCTGCCTAAAAAACTGTCCCCCGCAGAATTCGCCGCCTGGTATGCTGTGGCCAGCGCCATCCTGAATCTGGACGAGTGCATCACGAAAGGCTGAACGGTAAGCCCCCTTATCCCATCCACAGCTCTGGATGAGCAGCATTCGCCAAGAATGGGCTGGTGATGCCGTTGTTTGTGCGGCTACTTATCGCTGCAATGTCCTCTCCACCTCCGACATCCTGCCCGCACTGCTCCTCGCATGAGAAGAAGCCGGCAGTTGGTGCTGTGACGGAGGACCTGCCATCCGCCGCCTACATCTGCCCCATGTGCGAGGGCGTGCGCTCGGACACACCCGGTGCCTGCCCGCACTGCGGCATGGCGCTGGAAAAAAATCCGCTCGCCCGCCGCAACGAACCCGAATGCTGCGGCGACGGCGGCGATGAAGAAGTACAGGATCTCTGGTGGCGCGTGCGCTGGAGCGCCGCCATGGCCGTGCCAGTGGTGCTCCTCTCCATGGGCATGGACCTGCCCGTCATCCGCGACATCCCTCACGAGGCCTCCGGCTGGATGCAGTTTGTGTGGGCCTCCCCGGTGGTGTTCTGGGTGGGCTGGCCGCTGATGCAGCGCTTTGTCTCCTCTCTTCGCACACTGCGGTTCAACATGTTTACGCTCATTGGCCTCGGTGTGCTGGCCGCGTGGACTTACAGCACCGTGGCGCTGGCTGTGCCGCAGTGGCTGCCGCATCAGGCCGGGCACATGGTCTTGTACTTTGAAAGCGCCGCCGTCATCACCGTGCTGGTGCTGATCGGGCAGTTGCTGGAGCTGCGTGCCCGCCGTGCCACCGGCTCAGCCATTCAGGCTCTGATGGGGCTGGCTCCCAGGACGGCCTTTCGTGTGCGGGATGGAGTCGAGACTGAGACACTTGTGGAGCAGATCCAGCCGGCCGATGTGCTGCGCATCAAGCCCGGCGCGCAGATTCCTGTGGACGGCAGCGTGCTCGAAGGCAGCTCCAGTGTGGATGAATCCATGCTCACCGGCGAGTCCATGCCGCAGGAGAAGTCGGCCGGTGCGGCAGTCATCGGCGGCACGGTCAATGGCAGCGGCACTTTCCTTATGCGTGCGGAGCGCGTGGGTGCAGATACCCTGCTGAGCCAGATCGTGGAGATGACCGCCAAGGCTCAGGCCAGCCGCGCACCCGTGCAGCGTCTCGCGGACCGCGTTTCGGCCTGGTTTGTGCCAGCCGTCGTCGGCGTGGCGCTGCTGACCTTTTTGCTTTGGTGGGCCTTTGGGCCGCAGCCCTCCTTTGCCTTTGCCGTCGTGAATGCCGTGGCGGTGCTCATCATCGCCTGTCCCTGCGCGCTCGGTCTGGCCACGCCCATGGCCGTCACCGTGGGCCTCGGGCGCGGTGCGCAGCTCGGCGTGCTCATCAAAAACGCCGAAACCCTCGAGCGCCTGCAGGACATCGACACCGTCATGCTCGACAAAACCGGCACCCTCACCGAGGGCAGGCCCTCCGTGGTGGAGATCTTCCCGCTGCCCGGTCTCTCCGCGCACGACCTCCTCGCCTGCGCCGCAGCAGTGGAGGTGCCCAGCGAGCATCCGCTTGGCACCGCCATTGTGAATGCCGCCAAAGAGCGCAGCATCCCGCTCGCCACAGTCACCGATTTCCAGTCCATCACCGGTGGCGGTGTGTTGGGCAACTTGGGCGAAAACGAGGTCTTCGTCGGCCAGGAATCCTTTCTTAAAAAGAACGGTATTTTGATCGGTGCCGAATGCCAGGCGCAGTCGCAGAAGATGCAGGCAGATGGTTGTACCGTGGTCGTCGTGGTGCTCGATGAAAAGCCCCTCGGACTCATCGCCATCAAGGACAAGATCAAGGAGTCTGCGCTGCCTGCCATCGAGGCGCTGCACGCGTTCGGCTTGAAGCTGCAGATGATCACCGGAGACCTGCAGGCCACCGCGCGACGCGTGGCCAAAGACCTGAACATCGACGAGGTGGCTGCCGAGGTCTCGCCCAATGAAAAGCTGCTCCAGGTCTATCAGGCGCGTGGAAAAGACCGCCATGTGGCTTTTGCGGGAGACGGCGTCAATGACGCGCCCGCGCTCGCTGCGGCGGATGTGGGCATCGCCATGGGCACCGGCTCGGGCGCGGCCATCCAGAGTGCCTCCGTTACGCTGGTCAAAGGAGACCTGCGTGCCCTGTACCAGGCCTTTGCCCTCAGTCGCGCCACCATGAGGGTGATCCGCCAGAACCTCCTCTTTGCCTTCCTCTACAACGGCCTCGGCATCCCCCTCGCCGCAGGCATCCTCTACCCGCTCACCGGCTGGCTCCTCAATCCTATGGTCGCCAGTGTGGCCATGTCATTGAGCAGCGTGTCTGTCATTTTAAGCAGCCTGCGCTTGAGGCAGTTCACTGAAGGCATGCCTAAAATATGAAAAGACAAAGGTTTGTGTATTTAATTTATGTAAATAGAGTAAAAATGAGAGTTTGGCGATGATTTGTGTGAGTTCGAGCTGCCGCGAGTCCTTAAGGAAAGGGCATCTCTCAAGCCCGAGACCTCTCTCAAACCGGGTAGCCCGGGCAAGGGATGGCTGAATACCCAAAAAAATGACTGGAAATGTGCCTTTCCGCATTTGCACTCGCAACGAATGGGAGCATGCTGCCCGTCCCCTCATGAGTGCTACATTGCCGTACCGCGCAAACGCGGATTTCCTCGAGTCCAAATATGTGGACTGGAAAAAAGATGCTGGTTCAGTCGAACCGCTTTGGTCATCGTTTTTTGAAGGTTTCGAACTGGGCATGGCCCGTCTTGCCGCGAAGGGCGCAGAAGCGTCCGGCGGAGACGGTGCAGCGCTCTCGGAAAAGACCCTGAATTTCCGCATGCGGGTGTCGAACGCGCTGCAAAATTTCCGCGCGCTGGGGCACACTGCAGCACATCTGGATCCGCTCGATCCCGCTGGCCCGGAAGTGCCCTCGCTGACGCTGGCCGGACTTGGATTTACCGCAGATGAGCTGGAGGAGGATGTGCAGACACATCTTTTCCGCAACGGTCAGCCGATGAAGCTCAAGGCGATGCTGGCTGAACTGCAGCGCATCTACTGTGGCAAGACAGGCTTTGAATTCATGCACATTCACCATCCTGAGGTGCGTGCGTGGCTTCTGGACCGAATCGAAGGCCGCGACCTGGATGCAAAGCCTGTGGCCCAGGATCAGATCAATGCGCTGCGCTGGCTCCTGGAGGCGGAATCTTTCGAACGCTTCCTGCACCGTCGGTTTGTGGGGCAGAAGCGCTTCTCTGTGGAAGGCGGCGAGTCGATGCTCGTAGCGCTGGAGACGCTGCTGGAGGCGCTCCCTGCAGCCGGTGGCCGGGAGATAGTGCTGGGGATGGCGCATCGCGGCCGTCTCAGCGTGCTCGCCAACTTCCTGCGCAAGCCGCTGGAGTATCTCTTCTATGAGTTCAGCGAGAACTATGTGCCGAACATGGTTTCCGGGGATGGGGATGTGAAATACCACCTGGGCTTCGAGACGGTGCGTCAAACGAGCAGCGGAGATTCGGTGGGCGTGATGCTGGCCCCGAATCCGAGCCATCTGGAGGCCGTGGACCCTGTCGTTGAAGGCATGGCGCGTGCGCGCCAGCGTGCGCTGAATGACACCAAGGACCGCAAGAAGGTGATCCCGGTGCTGATCCATGGTGATGCGGCTTTTGCCGGACAGGGACTGGTGGCGGAAGTGCTCAACCTCTCCCAGCTGCCCGGCTATCGCACGGGCGGAACGGTGCACATCATCGTGAACAATCAGATCGGCTTCACGACGATGCCGGAGGACGCACGCAGCTCCGATTATTGTACGGACGTGGCCAAGATGATTGAGGCGCCGGTGTTCCATGTGAACGGCGACTGCCCGCTGGAGGTGATGAATGCGACGCGCCTCGCGTTTGAATTCCGCCAGACCTTCGGACGTGATGTCATTATCGACATCGTGTGCTACCGCCGCCACGGCCACAACGAGACGGATGAGCCTGGATTTACGCAGCCGAACATGGCGCGCGCCATCGCTGAGCATCCATCCACGGCGACATTGTTCCGTCTGGATCTGGCAGCCACGGGCGTGCTGGACGAAGCAGGTGCGGCTGCGCTGCAGCGCGAACTGGATGATGAGCTGGAGCAGGGCGTGAAGACGCTGGCTGAACGCGACAAAGGCGAAGGCGGCAATCCCTTTGAGGGCAGCATGGCCATGCCACAGCCTGCCTATGACTACACTCCTGTCAAAACCGGGGTGAGGATGACGACGCTGCAAAGCATCGGCCAGCGGCTGCTGGAGGTGCCGGAGGAATTCAACCTGCACCCGACGATCGCGAAACGCTTCCTGGCGGCCCGTAAAAAGGCCATCGAAGCTGGTGAAGGCATTGACTGGGCCTATGCAGAGTCCCTGGCGTTTGGCTCGCTGCTCACCGAAGGCCATGGTGTGCGCCTGAGCGGTCAGGACGTTCGGCGTGGGACTTTCAGCCAGCGCCACAGCGTGTTCTATGACAGCCAGACACGCGAGCGTTACATTCCGCTGAACAATCTGGCGGCCGAGCAGGGGCGTTATTGTGTTTACAACAGCCTGCTTTCTGAAGCTGCGGTGCTGGGATTTGACTACGGCTACTCACTGCTGACCAGCAACCTGCTGGTGTGCTGGGAGGCGCAGTTCGGCGACTTTGTGAACGGTGCCCAGGTCATCATCGACCAGTTCATCGCCAGTGCCGAAAGCAAATGGCAGCGCCCGAGCCACATAACGCTGCTGCTGCCCCATGGCTACGAAGGGCAGGGGCCGGAGCATTCGAGCGCAAGGCTTGAGCGCTTCCTGCAGCTATGTGCAGGAGGCAACATGCAGGTCTGCAATTTCACCACTCCCGCACAGTACTTCCACGCGCTGCGTCGGCAGATCAAGCGCAGCACGCGCAAACCCCTGGTGGTGATGACACCGAAGAGCCTGCTGCGGCATCCGAAGTGCGTGTCCAAACTCAGCGAGATGGCGGAAGACACCACCTTCAAAGAGGTGCTGGATGACGAACATCTGCTGGCTGCCCCTGAGCGCGTGACTCGCCTGATCCTGTGCAGCGGCAAGGTGTACTACGACCTGCTGGAATTCCGCGAAGAACACAAGATCAAGAATGCGGCCATCATCCGCATCGAGCAGCTTTATCCGCTGAACTACGAGATGCTGAAGGAGATCGTGGCCAGGTACCCTCGTGCGCAGAAGAAGTGGATCTGGTGCCAGGAGGAACCGCGTAACATGGGAGCCTTCTACTACATCCGTCCGCGGCTCGAAGAACTCTCCAACCACAAGCTGCGCTACGCCGGTCGTGAGCGCAGTTCCAGCCCTGCTGCAGGTTCCAAAGCCATTCACACCCTCGAACAAGAAAACCTGGTCGAGTCGGCATTCAGCGTTTGATTCGTCCATCCCCTCCAGATTTTTCCTCCAATACCGTCATGCCCTCAGACATCAAAATACCCGCACTCGGCGAATCCGTCGCTGGTGGTCAGATTGCCAAATGGCACTTCAAAGAAGGAGACTTCGTCAAGACTGGCGACATCCTGCTGACGCTGGAAACCGACAAGGTTGCCGCTGAAGTCACCGCTGAAGCCAGTGGTGCACTGCACATTGGCAAGCAGGCGGGTGAAGACGTCGAGGTGGGCGCTGTGGTGGGTCAGATTGATGAAAGTGCTGCGGCACCTGCTGCGAAGGCTGAGGCACCGAAACCTGCCCCGGCCGCCGCTCCTGCACTCGCGCCTGCGGCGAAGGAGGCTGAGAAGCCTGCGAACGTGACAGAATTTAAAGTGGTGCCTAAGCCTGAGCCCGCACCGGCTCCTGCGCCGAAGGCAGCACCGGCCCCGGAAGGCCGGGTGACTCGCAAGAAGATGACGCCGCTGCGCAAGAAGATCGCCGACCAGCTGGTGAGCGCGCAGCGCACGGCTGCGATCCTCACGACCTTCAACGAGTGCGACATGAGCAACATCATGGCGCTGCGCTCGCAGCTTCAGGACAACTTTGTGAAAAAGAACGGCGTGAAGCTGGGCTTCATGAGCTTTTTCATCAAGGCCGTGGTCGAAGCGCTGAAGGCGGTGCCTCAGATCAACGTGCGTGTGGAAGGCGACGAGATCGTGCAGCAGCACTACTATGACATTGGCGTGGCAGTGGGTACGGAGCGCGGGCTGATCGTGCCGGTGCTGCGTGACGCGGACCAGAAGAGCTTTGCGGACCTCGAGAAAGACATTCTGGGCTACGCGGCTAAATCCAAGGAAGGCAAGATCCAGGTGAGCGACCTCACAGGCGGTGTTTTCACCATCTCCAACGGCGGTGTGTACGGCTCCCTGCTCAGCACGCCGATCATCAACCCGCCTCAGAGCGCGATCCTGGGGATGCACAGCATCCAGCAGCGTGCGGTAGTGGTGGATGGACAGGTGGTGGTGCGTCCGATGATGTACCTCGCACTGAGCTATGACCACCGTGTGGTCGATGGCAAGGAAGCGGTGACATTCCTGATCCGTGTGAAAGACTGCATCGAAAATCCTGCTCGAATGCTGGTGGGAGCTTGATTCTGCAAGAACGCAATTTTTTGCTGAACAAAGCCCCTGCCATACGTTCTGATCTCTAGATTGAAGTTGTTTAAATGGCACTTGATACCCCCAGTACTATCCCAATGCCCGAGGTGCATGCACCGAAGGGCTGGGCTGTGTGGCTGCGGAACAAGTTTCTGGCCGGTCTGGCTCTGGCTTTGCCGCTGATCATCACGTTCTGGATCTTGTTTTCGATCTATGACCTGCTGCATGCATGGAGCAAGCCTGTGCTGGCGCAGATGGTGAACTTGGTGAACGAGTTTTCAGAGGAGCCGGTGCTGGACATCGGGAACCCGAATCTGGAGAGCCTCACCAACTTCATCGGGTTCTTGTTTTCGGTGCTGGCGATACTGGGGCTCGGCTTCATGGCCACCAATGTGATCGGAGTGCACATTGTCACCGCCGTTGACAAACTTTTGCTGCGAATCCCTCTGGTTGCGGTCATTTACAAACCGCTTAAGCAGGTGATCGACGCCTTTCGGAGCCTTGGAGGCGGTGCAAAGCAAAACTTCAAACGGGTTGTGTACATCGACTATCCTGTTCCTGGCATGCGCATGATTGGTTTTGCCACAGGCCAGTATTGTGACCCCCAGACCGGCAAGGCGATGACCTGTGTCCTGCTGCCCACAGCGCCGAGCCCGATGACCGGCTTTCTGCTTGTGGTGGATTCAGACAAGCTCACGGATGCGCCGATCTCCATTGAAGAGGCGATGAAAATGATCATTTCAGGCGGGCTTGTCTCGCCTTTGAATGCCGTGGCGCCGCTGAATCAAAAAACTCTCACGACACTGGCACCTGAACCGCAGCCTGAGCCTGAATCTGTGTTTGACCTGCCTGCGGGCCTGCCAAGGGCCGAAGATTTTGACGCCGGTGACACAGAGATCCTGGCGCAATCCATGGACATCAAGAGTGGAAAGCGCTGGTTGCGCGCCCTGCCATGGAAGAAACGCTGAAAGCACAGTGATCATTGATTGGAATACATGGCAGCCGGGCGTTCGCGCCACACTGATGTTCATCATTGATGAGGCAAAGCGTCAGGTTTTGCTGATCCGCAAAAAACGCGGGCTGGGCGCCGGAAAAATCAACGGGCCTGGGGGCAAGATGGATCCTGGCGAAACCGCCGTGGAATGTGCCGTCCGTGAGACCCAGGAGGAACTTGGCGTCACAGCGCTGAATCCGGAGCATCATGGCGAGCTATGGTTTCAGTTTGTGGATGGGCTGTGCATGCATGTTGACGTCTTCGTGGCCAGCCAGCACGAGGGGGAAGCCGTCGAAACCCCTGAAGCAGTGCCGCTGTGGACCTCACTGGATGCGCTGCCGTTTAACGAGATGTGGGCTGATGATGTTCACTGGCTGGGGCAGACTCTCGTGGAGCGCCGTCACTTCATAGGGCGCTTTACTTTTGATGACGACACCATGCTTTCTCACGAAGTAAGCTGGCTGTGATTTTTTTGATTCCCGGCTGGAGGCAATCATGGATATCATGGGCCCATGAAATTTCTTTTGCTTCTGTGCGGAGTTCTCGGGATTCAACAGGCATGCGAAGCCGCGCCGGACGAGCCGCCAAACATCGTGCTGGTGATGGCGGATGATCAAGGGTGGGGAGACATGGGCTACAATGGGCATCCTCATCTGAAGACGCCGAATTTTGATGCTCTGGCGAGGGAGGGCATCCGCTTCGACGAGTTTCATGCGGCGGCGCCGGTATGCTCGCCCACACGGGGGAGTGTGATGACAGGACGCACTCCGAACCGTTATGGCTGCTTTTCCTGGGGGCATCCGCTGCGTCCGCAGGAGATCACAATCGCGGAGGCTCTGAAGACAGCAGGGTATGCGACCGGGCACTTTGGCAAATGGCACCTGGGATCTGTGCAGAAAGAAAGTCCGGTCAGCCCAGGCTCCAGCGGATTCGACGAGTGGGTCTCGTCTCCCAATTTTTTTGATCTGGATCCGGTGCTGAGTGTGCAAGGCAAGGCGGAACAGTTTCAGGGAGAAAGCTCCGACATTACCGTGGAAGCGGCGCTAAAATTTATCCGCGGGTGCGCCGGCAAAAAGCAACGCTTTCTTGCGGTGGTGTGGTTTGGCTCTCCGCATGACCCCCATCAGGCGCTCGAGTCAGACAGGGCGCCCTATTCCGGCCTGCCAGAGAAGCAGCAAAACTTCTACGGTGAGATTTCGGCCATGGATCGTGCCTTTGGCCGGCTGCGGGCGGAACTGAAGCAACTGGACCTGCGCGACAACACCCTCCTGTGGTTTTGCAGCGACAACGGCGCGCTGCCGAAAGTCGGATCTTCCGGAGGCCGCCGGGGGGGCAAAGGACAGATCTATGAAGGTGGCCTGGCGGTTCCAGCTCTTCTGGAATGGCCCGAGGTGTTTCATGAGCCCAGAGTCATCAAGGCACCATGTGTCACCTCGGACATCTATCCCACCCTTTTGGCTCTGGTGGGGGTGAGCATGGAAAAGCAGCCCCCTCTGGATGGCATAGACATCATGCCATTGCTGACCGGGCAGGAGCAAAAGCGCACGAGTCCCATAGGTTTTTGGGACTCAGGCAAAAAAGGCATCAGCACACCCTCCAAAGTTTGGATGGACGAGCTGCTGACCGCTCAAAAGAAGGGGGCGGAACCGGCTGATCCCGCTCGGGTGCTCCCTGATGCGGCAGTCATTGGCGAACCTGTCTCACTGACTGAGTTTCCTGGGCATTCTGCCTGGCTGGACTGGCCGTGGAAGCTTCACCGAATCGAAAACAAAAAGACCCATGAGGTGACCTGGGAACTGTACAACCTGCTCAGAGACCCTGACGAGAGCACCGTACTGCTCGCGGAACAGCCTGAACGGGTGCCTCAAATGCAGAAAAGTCTCGAAGATTGGCTCGAAAGCGTGGCGAGAAGCTTGAATGGCGAGGATTATCCGAGCGAAAAAGCCGCAACCAAGAACCCATGATCGCCTGAAAGGGTTTTCCGCGCTCGGCGCGAAGCCCCATGAGGGTAAAAGAAAGAGTCCTTTCTACTACAAGCTTGCCAGGTCATTATTGAGTGCTAATTAATGGACAGACTTGAAAAGCGAAAATGCTGAAAGTTAAGGATTCTGAGTTCATCAGCAATTCTGGAATTTCAAAATTTTTTCTTTAAATTCTAAAAATATCTTGCGGCAACAGGATGTTTCGTGTTACTATAACTTCAATTGCGGGTATAGCTTAGTGGTAAAGTTCCAGCCTTCCACGCTGGCCATGTGGGTTCGATTCCCACTACCCGCTCTGAGGACACGTCCACATCTGTAAATTTACCTTTATGCCGCTCATGAAAGCTGTCCCTTTTTCTCGCCTTGCGAGCTCTTGCGCCTGTCTTTTCATTTTGGCTGTATCCTCTGCTTCGGCTCAGTCGGCATCAAACTGCAGCGAAATTTCGAATGATGTGCGTGTCGCTGTAGAAAAAGATCCCTCCAAAGTCCTTATGGTGGTGGAGGATGCACTCGTTATCAACGAAGGCTGCGCGGGCGAGATCGTGAAGACAGCCATTATTGCATCCAAAGCGGACGCCACACTTGCAGGTCAAATTGTTCAGACAGGCGTGTCTGTGGCGCCCAAAATGGCTGGCGTCATCAATGACGCAGCGATCGCGTTGGTGCCTGGTCTCGCAGCCACTTCGCCAGTCCCTGCCATTGAACGGCCCATTGCTGTCTCTGAGAAAAACCCGGTGAAAAATCCCGGCAAAAACCCGATCATGCCACCGGCTGAAGAAGAGGATTTCTTCGTTCCATCCTCCATTCGAGGAGTGTTTCTCATCCAGCCGCCTGCGTCAGGCCCGTTGCCGCCACGCACGACGACCAATCCGGTGTCCCCATCCAACTCCATTCCGTGATTGATGCTGAAGCCTGACCCAGGTGGCTCATCCTGAATTGAAATCCGAAACTGCTCCTGACTTTCATGCGCTTCAAACTGGCAATGCTTTTCCTGGCCGTCGCTGTTCTCAGCCCAGTTGCATTGCGTGCGCAGGGTCTGGTGGCGATTCAGAACTACTCGGCAGATTTCAAAAACGAGGAGCCTTTGACTTTCTCCTTCAATGCCACATCAGGATATGACCGGCTGAAGTACAAGGTCATATCACCCACTTTGAGCGACATCGACTCTTGGTACGCGCAGGGTGGTGCCGGGGTGTCCTACACACGTCCCGATCAGACCACCCCCTTCAGTTTCAGTTTGGAGAGCAGCGTCCTGCAGTACGTGAAAGGGGTGCCGACATACGGCAGCACTTTTTACAATGGCCGTGCGAGCGTCAATTTTGAGCATCAGTTCTCCGAGAGGCTGAAGATAAGCAATAATTTCTACCTGACTTACGGCACCAATCCCACAAGTGCTTTTGGCTATGGTGCGACCAGCGCCCTGTGGAACGGGCAGTTTCTGTATGGGTACAACAATTTCAATGTGAGCTATGCCTGGTCTCCACGGTTTTCGACGACGACATCCTACACCTTTGACGGCATTGCCTATCAGGACTCTCTGGTCGCGACTTCCCAAGACCGCTATTCTCATCTGGTTGCGCAGCAGTTTGCCTATAAAATTGGGAAGCGGACGAGCCTGACTGCCGAGTATCGCTACCGTCTGACGGACTACACCAAGAGCGCCTTCCAAAACTATCACTCACATTTCGCGCTGGCCGGTGTTGATCACGCCTGGAGTGAGAACATGTCCACCTCCGTCCGGGCAGGTGCCGAACTCTATGAGAACGCGCGCGGAAGACAAACAAAGCCTTACGCCGAAGCCGCGCTCAACTATGCGGTGGCCAAGCAGACGCAGCTGCGCTGGTTTTCGATGCTGGGCTTCAATGGCGCGCTGCTGGGCAACTACAGCAGCAGCTACGGCGTGAACACGGGCGTGCAGGTGAATCATCAGGTGACCAAGCGGTTTAGCGTCAACAGTGGTGTCAGCTATGCTCACTCCGTGCTCTCAGGGGGCACCGCTCCGGATCAAAAGCAAGACTCTGTGTTTCTCAATGCGGGCATTGGCTACCAGCTGATGGACAACCTGAACGTGAACGCCAATTACTCATTTTCCACGCAGCTGTCCAACAACCCTCTGGTTGAGTTCAACCGCAATCGTGTCTCTCTCGGTGCCACGGCCAGCTTTTAGTCCCAACAGCCCAGAAAACAATCCGCCGGCGGGCAGATTCGGACACCACGAATCTCCCGCTGGCGGCATTTCAAGAGCATTTTCTTAACTCCTTCAAATTATCAAACCAGAGCAGTCATGAACGAGTCCGGTACCGAACTGCAGAAGCATGCGATGGACACCTGGCAGGTGATCAAGAACCGCTTTGGGCTCATTTCTCTGTCGTTCATCCTGATCTTCGCAGCGGCGGCCGTGCTCACCTACATTATGCCGCGCAAGTACCGCGGGCATGTGGAGATGACGATTGAGCGCATCACGCAGGACATTAATGTGTTTGACCGCAACCGCAGTGACGGGCTGGCCTTCACGCAGGAATACATCAAGACTCAGTTTGAGACCATCACCAAGCCAACCACGCTATATCCGGTGATCGAAAAACTCGAGCTCGCCAAAAAATGGGAGCTGCCCAGCCGTCAGGCGGCATTGGCGAGGTTGCGCTCCAATCTCGACACACAGTCGATGCTGAGGTCGGATTTCGTCATCATCGACTACTATGACCAGGATTCGCAGCTTGCGGCCACCATCGCAAATGAAGTGGCAAAGAGCTACATGGAGCAGCGCAACCACATCGAGAGCAGCAAGAAGCAGAAGGCCCTCGATGTGCTGAATCAACAGATCACCGATCAGGAGGCACTTCGTGGTCAGGCTCAGGTGCGCGCCCAGGAAGCAAGGCGCAAGGCCGGGATTGTGGGGGACTGGATCGTCGGAGGTGGCAGTTCTCTGAATCCAGGCGGTGAGTTGCGGAGTGAAAAAGACTCCATGGTCATCTCACGTGAACAAGCGCTGATGATCGCCGACCAGGAGATTCTGACTTTGCAGTCAGACATTGACCAGGTGAGCAAGCTTTCCCCCGACGAACTCATCGAGCAGGCATCTGGTCTCAAGCTGGAGAATCAAAACATTACAGCCATCACCATGAAGCTGCAGGACCTCAAGGTGGCGCGGGAGGGGCTGGTTAATGAAGGACGTGGACGCCTGCATCCGCAGGTGCTCAGCGTGGACAGCCAGATGGCTGAATACCAGTCTCTGATTCTGGGAGCTGCCAAGGCGCATGTGGCCGGCCTGCAGAACCGGCTGGATGCCGCAAGGAAAAAGAGGGAATCCCTCAAGGTTTACAATGAAGACGCAAAGCAGGAACTGCAGAACATGCAGGCGCTTTACACGGAGTACAAGACTGCCAAGGACGAGGTGACTTATCTGGAGGACTTGCTGGTAAAAATGCGGTCGCGCTTTTTTGAAGAAAAGGCGGGCATCGAACTCGTGAAGTCTCCGGCGACCATCTACTCAGAAGCGGAGCCGGAAAGCAAACCCGCCAAGCCCAATGTGCCCTTGCACCTGGCTCTCGGAGGGGTGCTGGGTCTCATGTTTGGACTTGGGCTCGCCTTTTTCCTGGAATACATGGATACGACGGTGAAGAACTTGGATGACGTCGAGCGCTACCTTGGCGTTCCTGTCCTTGCGGTGGTGCCCAAAGACGTCGGAGTTTTGCACCGCTCCAGCGGCTTTAATCCCGATGCCGAGGCCTACCGCATCCTCCGCACGAACATCGAATTCAACCGCAGAACACCTGAGGCCAACTGCCTGAGCGTGGTGAGCGGCGGGGCTGGGGAAGGCAAATCGACCACGATGGTGAACCTCGCCTATGTCTGCGCTCAGGGAGGCTACAATGTGCTGCTGATTGATGCTGATTTGCGTCGGCCGAGTCTGCATACGCATTTTGATGTCAGTCATGCGACTGGGCTGACCAACTACCTGACCACTGACATCCGGCTGGAGGATGTAGTGCTGCGCACGCCTGTGGAGAATTTATTTTTCCTGCCGAGCGGGCTCCTGCCGGCGGATAGTGCGGGACTGCTGAACTCGCAGCGCATGGTGGACCTGATCACCGAAGTCAAAAGCCGGTTTGACCTGGTTCTTATCGACTCACCGCCTATTCTTGGAGTCAGTGATGCGTCCGTGCTCGCCAATCTGGCAGACATGACCATGATTGTGGTGCAGCACCGCAAGCTGCCCCGCCACATGCTCATGCGTGTGAAGCAGAGCGTGGAAAACGTCGGTGGCAAGGTGGTGGGGGTGGTCCTCAACAATGTGGACCTGCGCAGCGACGCGCAGTACCAATACTACACGAGCTACTACACGTATTACTCACCGACGAATTCGCCCAACGGCGCCGCTGGTGGAAAATCCCGTCGCCGCAAGATCAAAGCTGAAACCACTGCCACCGTGCTGGGCGGCTCCCAGGCCGTCTCACGGCTGGATGGTGACGATGTTTTTTAAAACCACAGAATCACAACTCCTATGAACACACGCTCTGTCTCCTGCTTCCTTGCCGCATGTGTCTGTGCAATGGCACCCGTGCATGCTCAGAATGGCGAGATCGCCCTCAAGGCCAACAACCGCATCACGATTTCCATTGGGGGCATTCCAGACAATGAAGTGCCGCAGATCAGCAAAGTTTACACGATCAGCGACAACGGGACCGTGAACCTGCTCCACATCGGCGAAGTGCGCGCAGCAGGACTGAAGCCTTCCTCATTGCAGCGCACAATCGAGCAGACCTATATCGCCCGTGAAATTTACACCAGGCCCACTGTGACCGTTACCACGGACGACAATGCCACCACCGCACGCATGATCTACGTCGTAGGGGGCATCAAAGGCAACGGGCAGGTCCCATACAATTCGAGCATGACGGTGCTGAAAGCCATTTCCGCAGCCGGTGGGTTCACTCCCTTTGCCAAGCCCAGCAAAACCAAGCTGATCCGCAACGGCGTGACCACCGAGATCAACCTCAAGGACATCAGTGCCGATCCTTCCAGGGACATCCAGCTTCAGCCTGAGGATCAGATCATTGTGCCAGATTGAGGCGCGACTGTCTTACGGTGCGCTGTACGCAAATCCGGCATGAAGGAATGCTTCATGCCGGAGAGAAGGATGCGTTGCTGATGCCGATTACAGACCGAAGTCGGTGACCGCGCCCTGGCTGGCGCTGGTGGTGAGCTTGGCGTATTTGGCGAGGACGCCGCGGGTGTAGCGGGGCTTGGGCTGCTTCCACTTGGCGAGGCGGGCCTTGAGTTCCTTGGCTGGGATGCCGAGGGTGATGGCGCGCTTTTCGGCGTCGATGGTGATGGGGTCGCCATTTTTGATGATGGCGATGGGGCCGCCGACGAAGGCCTCCGGAGTGACGTGGCCGACGACGAAGCCGTGGCTGCCACCGCTGAAGCGGCCGTCGGTGATGAAGGCGACGTCCTTGCCGAGGCCCTTGCCCATGATGGCGGAGGTGGGGGAGAGCATTTCACGCATGCCGGGGCCGCCTTTGGGGCCTTCCATGCGGACGACGATGACGTGGCCTTTTTTAACCTTGTCATTGAGGATGGCCTGAAGGGCGGTCTCTTCGGATTCGAAGACGATGGCCTTGCCTTCGAACTTGAGGCCTTCCTTGCCGGAGATCTTGCCGACGGCGCCTTCGGGGCAGAGGTTGCCTTTGAAGATGACGAGGTGGCTGTCCTTCTTGAGGGGGGCGCTGAGCGGGCGGACGATCTGCTGATCTTTGGGCCAGACGATCTTGGAGTTTTTCATGTTCTCCTTCATGGTCTTGCCGGTGACGGTAAGGCAGTCGCCGTGCATGAGGCCTTCAGCGACGAGCATGCGCATGAGGGGGACGGTGCCGCCGATCTTGACGAGGTCGTTCATGAAGTATTTGCCGCTGGGCTTGAGGTCCGCGAGGACGGGGGTCTTCTTGCCGATGCGGACGAAGTCTTCGATGCCCAGCTTCACACCGGCGCTGTGGGCCATGGCGATGAGGTGGAGGACGGCATTGGTGGAGCCGCCGAGGGTGATGATGAGGGTGATGGCGTTTTCGAAGGCCTCCTTGGTCATGATGTCGCGAGGGGTGATGCCCTTCTTGATCATGTTCATGACGGCGGCGCCGGCGTCGAAGCAGTCGATGAGCTTGTCGGTGCCGACGGCGGACTGAGCGCCGGAATTGGGGAGGCTCATGCCGAGGGCCTCGATGGCGGAGGCCATGGTGTTGGCGGTGTACATGCCGCCGCAGGAGCCTTCGCCGGGGATGGCGTGCTGCTCGATGTCGATGAGCTCCTTGTCATTGATCTGGCAGTTGGCGTGCTTGCCGACGGCTTCGAAGACGGTGACGATGTCGGCGTCTTTTTTCTCGGGGCCGACGCAGCCGGGGAGGATGGTGCCGCCATAGACGAAGACGCTCGGGCGATTGAGGCGGGCCATTGCCATGAGGCAGCCGGGCATGTTTTTATCGCAGCCACCGATGGCAACGAAGCCGTCCATGCCTTCGCAGCCGACGACGGTTTCGATGGAGTCAGCGATGACTTCGCGGGAGACGAGGGAGTATTTCATCCCTTCGGTGCCCATGGAGATGCCGTCGGAGATGGTGATGGTGTTGAAGATGACGCTCTTGCCACCGGCGGCGTCCGCACCTTTGGCGGCCTCCTTGGCGAGGCGGTCGATGTGCATGTTGCACGGGGTGACCATGCTCCAGAGGGAGGCGATGCCGATCTGGGATTTTTTGAAGTCCTCGCGCTTGAAGCCGACGGCGTGCAGCATGGCGCGGGAGGCGGCGCGGTCCACTCCATCGACGACGATGGCGCTGTGTTTGCGATGGAGGTCGGATTTGGCGGCGGAGGCTTTCTTGGGCATGGCTGAGTAGGATTAAAACGAGCACGCAAAATGGCAGACATGCCCGGTGACGCAAGCTGCCTTTGAGGGCAGGACAGGCGCAGGAAATGGCAATCGTGGTGTGGTTTCCGGCGCGTAAAGAGCGATAAGGAAAGGGTGAACTTGTATTTTCGATGCATCTTTGTTTTTCTGGCCCTGGCTGCTGCGCTGAGAGCGGCGGACGGGGCTGTGCCGCTGGACTTCAACCTCTATATGCAGGGGAAGTTTGTGTATGAGCGGAACTGCGTGGTGTGCCATGGGCCGCGCGGGGATGGCAACGGGGAAATGAGCCCGACGCTGAAGCCGAAGCCGAGATCGTTCCGGGAGGGGATGTTTAAATTCCGCACGACGCCGTATGGCAAGCTGCCGACGGATGATGATCTGCGGCGGACGATCACGCACGGGTTGAGCGGGACGGCGATGGGGATTTTCAGCCATCTGCAGGCGGACGAGATAGAAGCGGTGATCGTGTATGTGAAATCGTTTTCGCGCCGGTGGAAGAAGGAGGAGAACTATGCGCCTGCGATGGAGTTTCCCACCGAGCCGGAGTGGTTTCAAAAACCGGAGGCGCTGAAGATGCGCGCGGAGGCTGGGAAGAAGCTCTTTATGGCAAACTGCATGGCGTGCCACGGCGAGAAGGCGGATGGCAAGGGGGCTGCGGCGGTGGCGCTGAAGGATATCTGGGGCCTGCCGGCTGCGCCTGCGGATCTGAGGCAGCCGCATCCGCGCTGTGGGGACGGGCCGGCAGATCTCTTCCGGGTGCTGGCCACGGGGCTGAATGGGACACCGATGGTGAGCTTTGAGGCGACGCTTTCGGCAGAGCAGCGGTGGGAGATCATCGCGTATCTTCTGAGCATCCGGCTGCCGTCTGTGCCGGTGCTGTGAGGGGCAATCGGACGGGGAGTGGATGGTGCGAGTTGTCTTACGAATGTTTGTTTGCCTCGGCAGATGGTTAACTTTAGCGTGGGGGCTGCATGAGTCATCCCCCCCTTACATCCGAGAGCCTTGAAGCAGCGTTTGCCCCATTTCGACAGAAGATGCAGGCCGAGGGCCTGAATGAATCCGCGATCCGTGCCTTTCGGGGCAGCTATGCGGCGCTGCTGGCGGGAGAGACGGGCATGATCCCTGAGACGACGATCAAGCCAGCGCAGAAATTGCCGCGTGCGGATGATCTGAAAGCACCGGCCGCAGAACGTGCGGCGGAGCTGCTGAAGCAGACGGTGCTGATCAAGCTGAACGGCGGACTGGGCACGGGCATGGGGCTGGAGAAGGCGAAGTCGCTGCTGCCGGTGCGGGGAGAGGACACGTTTCTAGATTTGATCGCGAGGCAGATCCTGCTGCTGCGGTCGAAGACCGGTGGCGAGGTGCCAATGTTTATGCTGATGAACAGTTTCAGCACCTCGGCGGACACGGCGGCGCATCTGGCAAAGCGCTTTCCGCAGCTGGGCGGAACGGAGACGTGGGAGCTGATGCAGAACAAGGTGCCGAAGGTGCTGGCGGGCAGCCTGGAGCCTGCGACCTGGGCAGCGAGCCCGGATGCCGAGTGGTGCCCACCAGGGCATGGGGACATCTATGCATGCCTGGCCGGATCTGGCTGGCTGGAGCGGCTGCTGGGCAGCGGAGTGAGGTATGCATTTGTGTCGAACTCGGACAACCTGGGTGCCACGCTGGACCCGGCGATCCTGGCGTGGTTTGCGGACAGCGGGATGCCGTTTGCGATGGAGGTGACGCGCCGTACGGAGTCTGACAAAAAGGGCGGGCACCTGGCTGTGAGGCTGAGCGACGGGCGCTTTCTGCTGCGTGAGTCGGCGCAATGCCCGAAGTCTGACGAGCACCTGTTTCAGAACATTGACGAGCACCGGTATTTCAACACGAACAACCTATGGATCGACCTGCAGGCGCTGCAGGCGGCGCTGGAGGCGAATGACGGACTGATCCCGCTGCCGCCGATCATGAACAAAAAGACGGTGGATCCGCGTGATGGCAGCTCGCCCGCAGTGGTGCAGCTGGAGACGGCGATGGGTGCGGCGATCGAGTGTTTTGAAGGAGCGGGTGCGATCGAAGTTTCGCGCGTGCGGTTTGCGCCGGTGAAAACGACGAGCGATCTGCTGGCGGTGAGGTCTGATGCCTATGAACTGACGGAGGACTTCTGTCTGAGGCTGCACCCCAGCCGCAACGGGCAGCCGCCGCACCTGCATCTGGACCAGAAGCTGTGCAAGCTGGTGGACGGGCTGGAGCATAACTTTCCCCACACGCCGAGCCTGCTGCACTGCCGCAGCCTGCTGGTGCATGGGCCGGTGGAATGCGGGGCGAATGTGGTCTTCAAAGGTGATGTGGTGATCCACAATCACACGCAGGCGGCGGTGAAGCTGCATGCGGGGGTGCATGAGGGGCCGATCAGCGTGGGGTGATGAATTTATGATTTACGATTTTTGATTTATGATTTGAGATGGGGGTATGAAACTCTTCCTGCTGATGTTCGGTTTGCTTTGTGGTGGTCTTTGCTCGGCTGATGTGGCGGCGCTGCAGAAGCTGGGGGCGAAGGTGACGGAGGCGGGAGGCGTCGTGACGCAAGTGCAGGTGAAGTGTGATGCATTCACGGCGGATGATTTCCGGACGCTGGGGAGTTTTGCGACGATCAAGAATTTGAGCATCAGCGGGAAGACGATCACGGATGAGACGATGGCTCTGTTGACGGGGCTGAAGTCGCTGGAGATGCTGAGCACGGACGGCATCCAGCTGACAGATGCGGGGTACAAGCATTTTGCGGCGTTTCAGAATCTGAAGTCGCTGGCGTTTTTCCACCCGGCGTTTCGCTCGAAGGATTTTACGGGGAGCGGATTGGCGGAGCTGAAGGCGCTGCCGAAGCTGGAGAGGCTGACGTTTGCGGGATCGACAGCGGGGGATGTTGCGATGGAGGCGATCGGGCAGCTGTCGCAGATCAAGGAATTTCGGACGTGGCACACGGCGCAGACGCAGACCGGGAATGCGGCGCTGCTGAAGCTGACGAACCTGACGGCGCTGAGGCTGGGCCAGCGGCTGCCGGAGTGGGGAAAGGATACGCCGGTGAGCTTTGATGAATCCACGATGGAGGTGGTGGGGAAGCTGAAGACGCTGGAGTCTCTGGAGCTGACGGAGGCGAGGCTGAGCGCGAAGATCATTCCGCAGCTCAAGGGACTGCCAAAGCTGAAGCGACTGAAGCTTGAGACGGTGGATATTTCGGAAGCGGATGTGGATGCGGTGAAGGCGGCGCTGCCGGAGTGCAAGGTGGAGTGGAAAGAGATGAGCGCGGAGGAGAAGGAGGCGCTGCTGGTGAAGAAGCTGCGGCTGTGAGGGGCGGGTGTGCGAAGGCGCGGGCTTACGGTTTTCGCCACTCGTTGTCATGTTGCTCAACCACTGCGTCTCCGCGCACAGCGATGTCTAGTGACTGGTGGTGGATGAGGCAGTGGGTGATGCGGTGGTATTTGCCTTCTAGGAAGAAGCCTGCGCCGAGGTTGTGATGGACCTCACAATTGGTGTAGGTGGTGACGCAGTCGTTGACGTCGGCCACACCACCTGCATTGGAACCGTTCCAGGCGATCTCGGAATCGAAGACGTCCATCTGCACGGTTTCGTGGGCGCTGATGCCTTCGTCGCCGTTGGAGAAAGCTTTCACGTTTTCCAAGCGGATGCCGACGCGGGGGCCGTGGATGTTGAAGCCGTCGTTGGCGGCGTGCAGGGCGGTGATGTTTTTGATTGTGATGTAGGAGCAGGCGATGTTGACGCCGCTGGCCAGCCCTTCAGGCGGCAGGTAGATTTTGGCTGAGCCGGGTGTCTTGCCTGCGGGCCAGCGGAAGTAGATGGAGCCATCGGCTTTGAAACCCATCTGGCCGGTCTGAAGCGTCTCTGGTGCTGCGAAGATGACCTTGCCTTTTTCACCGCTTTTTTGTTCGGCGGCACGGTCTCGAACGATGCGGATGGGGACCTCCTCGATGAAGAGCGCGGCACGCTGGACGTCATCTATGGGCGGGTGTTTTTCGAAGGGGCCGCGGGAGGTCCAGAGATCGCCGTGCTTTTCCCAGTCGTGGGAGGTGACGTCGATGCCGAGATCGATGATCAAGCCATGACCGTCGAAGACGGCGGGTTTGTCCGGAGTGCCGCCCTGCGTGAGAGTCAGTGGGGTGTGGCGGGTTTCCTGGGCGTAAGCGGTGAAGGCGAGGGCGAGAAAGATGAGGAGGCGGTGCATGCGTGTGTGCTTCTTTAAGCATTCCAGAGGTCTTCGCCATAGCTCCAGCCGTCGCGGACAGGTTCTTTGATCCAGGCGTCGAATTCGGGGGCGTTTTTGACCTTCATGTTTTCGGCGTCCCATTCGATGGTCTTGCCAGAGCGGATCGCCATGACGCCGGTGCTGACGAGTTCGGTGAGGGGGCAGGCGTAGTCGAAGTGGGAGCCTGCGTGAGGGATGGTGCCGCGGATGGCGGCGAAGAGCTCGCCGATGGGCTCGCCAGCGATGGAGCGGGGGAGGGGCTTGCGGCGGAGGATGTCGATGATGGGCGTCATGCGCTCGCGTGGCCAGAGCTGGGGGCTCTGCACGCGCATGCCTTCGGAGAAGAGCGTCTCCTTGCTGCCTTTCATGATCATGCCGTTGTCGGGGAGGCCTTTGGTCATGCCAGGGAGGGCCTCTGGGAGAAGGCCGCCTTCATACCAGTGGATCTGCACCGAGGGCATGGTGCCGCGTGCGGCGAAGTGGAAGATGATGTGGGATTTAGGAGCGGTGTAGCCTTTGAAGTCGCCAGGCTGCTGCTGGACGACCTCGACTTTCTCGGGCATGCCGAGCTGGAGGGTCCAGAAGGGCGCATCGAGGCAGTGGCAGCCGATGTCGCCAAGGCCGCCGCAGCCGTAGTTCCACCAGCCGCGCCAGAATGCCGGCAGGTACTGCGCGCTGTATTCGGCCTCTGCGACGGGGCCCTGCCAGAGCTGCCAGTCCACGTCTTTGGGAACGGGTTCGCCGGCAGGGATCTGGGTGGGGAACTGCTTCAAAAAGCCGACTTTGCTGATGGGGCGGTCGGTCCAGCAGTGGACTTCGCGCACCTCGCCGAGGACACCGGCTTCAAACCATTCTTTGACGAGGCGGATGCCCTCCCAGCAGTGGCCTTGATTGCCCATGACGGTCTGCACGCCGTATTTTTTGGCGGCCTTTAGCAGGGTGCGGACCTGCCAGATATTGTGGGCGAGGGGCTTCTGCACGAAGACGTGTTTCTTTGCCTGCATGGCGGCCATGGCTGCGGCGAAGTGGGTGTGGTCGGGAGTGGAGATGAGGACGGCGTCGATTTCGGAGCCCTTTTTGTCGAGCATCTCGCGGAAGTCGGTGAACTTGGGGACGGTGGGGTGCTTTTTGGCAATCTCTGCAGCGCTGCGGCCGCCGAGGTCGCGCCAGTCCACATCGCAGAAGGCGACGATTTCTTCGCCCTGGGATGCCTGCACCGCGCCATTGCCCATGTTGCCGATGCCGACGCAGGCGACGCGGATCTTTTGCTTGTTGTCGGCGGCGCGGAGGATGTTGGGGCCTGCGAGAGAAGCGAGGGCGGCAGTCTTGAGGAAGTGGCGGCGGGGTTGGGTGGACATGAGGGTTTAACGGAGAATCAGCGGACAGATTTCAAACGGTGCCGAGGATGTGCAAACGCTTTGCCTTAGTGTTTGACCCGGGACTTTTGGGCGGCAAAGGTCGCGGTCCTGGCGTAATCAGAAGCGCCTGCAACCCCACCACCCCGCATACTCACTCATGGAAACAACTCTCGCCTCGGTCGGCTCCAATGTGCCCGACTTTGAAATGGAAACTTACGAGCCTGCACATGGTGACTTCGGCAAGGTCTCCCTTGCTGACATCAAGAAGGCCGGCAAATGGACCGTCCTCGTCTTTTATCCTGCGGACTTCACCTTCGTATGCCCGACGGAGCTGGCGGACCTGGCCGACCAACAGGAGAAGCTGGCCGCCTTGGGCGCGCATGTGATCGCGGTGTCCACGGACACGAAGTTTGCCCACATGGTGTGGCGCAACACGGAAGGCCTCATGAAGAACGTGAAGTACACGCTGGCTGCCGACACGACGGGCGCGGTGAGCCGCCTCTTTGGCGTGTATGACAGCGCCACTGGTCTGGCACTGCGCGGCACCTTCATCATCAATCCTGAAGGAAAGCTGGTCTCCTCCGAAGTGAACTTTTACAACGTGGGCCGCGATGCCGGTGAACTGGTGCGCAAGATGGAAGCCAATGTGCACCTGATGGCGAACCCTAGCGAGGCCTGCCCTGCGAAGTGGACGCCGGGCTCCAAGACGCTGAAGCCGGGCAAGGACATCGTGGGCAATGTGGCCTCGGTGATGAACGGCTGAGGTGACTGACAGCTGATTTTGCAGCCTTGCGGATGAGCTCCGCAAGGCTGTTTTTATTTTGAGCTTTAAGGATGGCAGAACATGGCTGCGGTGGACGTAGTGTGAGGCATGCAACGTGCCATTCTCCTTGCCTCATTTCTTTTCTCCCTCGCTCCGGCTTTTGCGGAGATCACCATCGGGAAGTATGACATGGCCTCGATCAGGGACACGGGGAACCTGGAGACGAAGGTGATCATGGACTGGCATGCGAACCCGAAGGATGCGGCGATACGGCAGAAGCTGGTGGAGATCACGGTGTGCGAGTGGTGGCCGGGGCTGAAAGTGAGGCTGCCGGTGACCTTCCTCGCGCCTGCCTCGGGTGTGTGCACGAATGTGATCATCGAGAACACGGGGCTGCAGATGAAGCCTGCGGCGGTGGCAGGGGCCAAGCTGCGGCTGCTCAAAGAGCAGGGCGTGGGCATCGTGCTCATCGGGATGGTGCCGATCAATGACATGGAGCCGGTGGGGAAGCTGCACCTGATGATGGAGGAGCATTTCATCCAGACGAAGGACACGCGCTACACACCTGCGTGGATCTGGGGCATCAGCGACATGCGGGCGCTGACGGCGGCGGTGGCGGAGAAGGAGGTGTTTCAACCGAAGAAGGTGCTCGCCACGGGAGGCTCGAAGCGCGGGGTGGCCACGGCGGCGGCGGGGATCGCAGATGACCGGGTGACTGCCATCATGCCGGTGGTGGCGCCGGTGATCGAGAGTCCTGGAGGCCCCTATGTGGAGGGCATGCTGGCACCGGAGATCACGAAGATGAACGAGGAATTCATCGCGAAGATGTCAGACCCGGTGGGGCGTGAGAAGCTGCTGATCCGCCAGAAGGCGAGATCGGATGAGCGGATCACGGTGAAGATGGCACGGGATGCGGGGTGGAGCGACGCGGAGATGAAGACAGCCTGCAATGCCGCGTGGGAGGCGTGCCGGACGACGAACTACCTGGACGTGCTGAAGAAGCGTGGCACGGAGGTTTTTTACAACCAGGGCTCCAATGACAATGTGAGCCCGGGGCTGGTGGAACTGGGGAGAAAGTTTCCGCAGTTGCCGGTTTTCATTGTGCCGGGAGGGCAGCATGGCGGTGCGAAGGAGGCGGGATTTGTGAAATCGGTGGGAGGCATGCCGGAGGTGGATGAGAACTTGCGCGCGTTTGCGCTTCATCACTTCTTTGGCACACGGCATATGGTGGCTCCGCCGAAGGTGACCGCGAAGTGGGATAAGGCAGCGCACAAGCTGGCGGTGAAGGTGGTTTTTCCAGATGGCAGCGAGCCGCAGGAGAACACGGTGTGGTGGTCGGTGAACCGGCATCCGGATTACTCGATTGCGATGGAGTTTGATGCGTGGGCCTCAGCGCCGCTGAAAGAAGGCGGAGCTGATGCCTACAGCGGTGAGATCTCAATCGAGGGAGAGGTGAAGACGATTGATTTGATCACGGTGCACGCGCAGGAGGAAAACGGCAGCACGCTGACGGTTTCGAGTCCGGAGATCCGGCTGGAGTAGAGTCTCAGCGCATGTGTCCGAGTGCGGCTTGGGGGCTGAGAGGCCGCCGAGTTGGTTGCGGAATTCGTAGACGTCGCTGCAGTAGAGGGTTTCCTCGTGCCAGAGGGGAGTGCTGGCTGCGAGGAAGCCGGTGGTGATGACGAGGAGGCAGGCGGTGTGTGGAGAGATGCCGAGGGCGGCGGCCTTGGGTGCGGTGGCGTTTACGGCACGGATGGATTCATCGGCGCCGGAGATGGTGAGGCGGCACTTCTTGGTCCAGAAGGCGTAGAGGGAGCCGACGGCGAGGCGGACGCGCTCGATGAAGAATAGTGGATCGGAGGGCTGTGCCTTCAGTGCGTGCATGACGACGGCAGGTGCGTCTGCGGCGGTGATTTTCCGGAAGGCAAGAACGCGGGTGCCGGGCTTTCTCCCGGCGGCGGCGGCTTTCTCTGTGAAGCTGACGAGGCGCTGAAGATCGTAGTCCAGGACGCTCGCGCGCACAAAGATGCCAGCGCCTTGGCGGAATTCCAGCAGGCCGGTGGAGACGAGGCTGCTGAGGGCCTTGTTGGCGGTGGGGCGGCTGGTGCCCAAGCGCAGGGCGATCTCGCGCTCGGTGAGGAACTTGGCTCCGGGCGTGAACTGGCGGCTGCGGAGGAGTTTCCGCAGCTTTTCGATCAGTTGTTCATGAAAGGACGCCGGTCTGGCCACGGGGCGCAATCTGAGACAAAAACGGCCTTTGATAAGTGGCTAAGCCAATTTAGAAAATGGCTAAGCCAATCAATCCACCATGAAATACAGCTATTCTGAACTCGCCAAGATGATCGACCACAGCCTGCTGCACCCGACGATGACGGATGCGGAACTGGAGGCCGGGTGCAAACAGGCGGTGCAGTACCAGGTGGCCTCGGTGTGCATCAAGCCCTATGCGGTGAGGCAGGCGGTGGAGTGGCTGAAGGGCTCTGACGTGATCGTGGGCTGCGTGATCGGCTTTCCGCATGGGAACAGCACGACGGAGTCGAAACGCTATGAGACCGAGCTGGCCTGCAAGGACGGGGCCAAGGAGATCGACATGGTGGTGAACCTGGGCAAGGCGCTGGGTGGAGACTGGGGCTATGTGGAGGCTGATGTGAAGGCGGTCTGTGATGAAGCCCACAAGCATGGCGCGAAGGTGAAGGTGATTTTGGAAAACGACTTCCTGACCAACGGCGGAGCGGGGCTGAGCAGCGATGGCCTGAAGCGCAAGCTGTGCGAGATCTGCGAGAAGGCGGGCGCTGACTGGGTGAAGACGAGCACGGGCTACGGCTTTGTGAAGCAGGCGGACGGCAGCTACAACTACAAGGGGGCCACGGAGCATGATCTGGCGCTGATGCGCGCTGCATGCAGCCCGAAGGTGCAGGTGAAGGCGGCGGGTGGTGTGCGTGATCTGGCGGGACTCGTCAAAGTGCGTGACCTGGGTGGTTCGCGCTGCGGTGCCTCCGCGACGGTGGCGATGATGGAGGAGTATCGCAAGCGGGAGGCGGCGGGCACGCTGGACGGGCTGGAAGGAAAGATTGGTGCGGGTGGGTATTAAGCGGTCATTAAAATAGTTGTTTACAAATGTAAGCAAATATGACTACAGTTGTAGTCATGAGCAAAAGACGTGTTCAGAAATCCTCGCCTCCGGCTGCTGAGGCGGTAGCCATCACGGAGGCTGAGTGGGACATCATGGAGCTGCTGTGGGAGAAGTCCCCACGGACCTCGCAGGAGATCGTGGCCCTGCTGGAGGAAGGCAGGGGCTGGAAGCGTGCCACGGTGGTGACACTGCTGGCCCGGCTTACGAGCAAGGGTGCGCTGGTCACCGAGCCGCAGGGGAACCGCTTTCTCTACAGTCCTGCGGTGGAGCGAAGCGCCTGCGTGGCGGAGGAGACGCGCAGCTTTGTGGAGCGGATGTTTGGCGGGGCGCTACAGCCGCTGGTGGCGCATGTGGCGGAGCATCACTCGCTGTCGAAGAAGGACATCGCCGAACTTAAGGCGCTGCTGGACCAGATCAAACCCAACGCATGAACCTTTATGAACACGCTGACCCACCTCATCGAACTGTGGCTTCAATCGTTAATGCTTTTAACTTGGAAGGGCGCTCTCCTGACGCTGGTGGCTGGGGCGGTGGTGCTGCTGCTGCGGCATCATCTCTCGGCTGCGTGGCGCCATGGCCTCTGGCTCCTAGTTCTGCTGCGCTTTACGGTGCCAGACCTTGGACTTTTTTCCGGCTCGCTGGACGGGCTGGTGGATGTGCCAGCACTGATCGCGCCAGGAGCGACACCCCATGAAGTCGAGTCCGGTGTCTTTGAAGCGCCCCTGGAGCAAGGTGGTGAAACCTCCGCAATCATGGCAAGCAATGCACCACAGCCCCTGATGTCAGCAGCGGCCCAGGCTCTGCCCGCTAGCAGCGAAATTTCCGTGCTGGCAGCAGATCAAGCACCTTCCTGGTCGTTGGCGCAAAAACTTTTCGCTGTCTGGCTCTGCGGAGCCCTTACGGTGGTCTTGGCGATGGTGGCGTTGCATCTTCGGCTGCAGCGACGCATCCGCCGGGATGCGAGCGAGGCGTTCAGCGAAATCAGCAGCGTTTTACTTGAGGCGTGTCGCATGGCCGGTGTCCGGCGCGTGCCAAGGCTGCTGGTGACGGAAGCGGTGCGCGCTCCTTCTTTGTTTGGCCTGCTAAATCCGGTGATCCTGCTGCCCAGGCAGGTGGCGGCTGGGAGAGATGCCGCCACTTTGAAGCTGATCCTGCTTCATGAGCTGGCGCATCTCAAAAGGCATGATCTTTGGGCGCAGGTTCTTTCGTCCTGCGTGATCGCTGTTCATTGGTTCAACCCCCTGGTGTGGATGGCGGCTCGGCGGCTGCGCGCGGAGGCGGAGATGGCAGCAGATGCGCACGCCCTGAGCTGCACCGATGTCACCGAGGCGCACCGGTTTGGAGAGATGCTGCTGGGCTTCACACGATTTGGCACCACGGGTTGGATGATCTGGCTGGCCTCGGCCACGCTGCTGGGCATCTCTGAAAACAAGAACGATCTGCGCCGTCGCATTGAGGGCTTGATGGACATTGCACGAGGACGGCGCACGCGCTGGCTTGTCGGCATGGCGGCTTTCATAGTGCTGGCGGCTGTAGGACTCACGCGCTCACCTGCGGAAGATGCAAAAAAGGTGACCGCAGAGACTCCGGCGGACAATCTGGCAACGACAGTGGTAAGGGGCATCGTGGTGGACGAAAAGGACAAGCCGGTGAGCGGAGCCGTGGTGAAAATATCCATCAATCAGCTCAGCCGCTCTGAAAGTCTGGAGCGGGTGACGGGGGCTGACGGTAAGTTTGTCTTTGAAGACGTGCCAAAGGCGGCCTCGCTTAACCTGCGCGCCAGACATAGCGAGTATGCTGAGTCCAATTTCATCGTTTTTTCGGGAGTCAGCGTGAGTCAGGAGCGACGGCTTGTGCTGCCCGGAGTTTCTTGGATCCGAGGCAAGATCACGGACAAGCGCGATGGCAGACCCATCAAAGACGCCCGCGTTTTCTTTGGGGTGGAAAACAAGGTCGCCATTGTGAGCCGTTATGACTGGAAACATCCGTTTGCCCATACGAATGAAGCTGGAGAATACCGCCTGCCGGTGAAAGTGGCGGATGTGAACGGCATCATCGTGCGAGCCTGGGCTCCTGACATGACCGTGCAGTCCAGAGCGATCAAGTTCTCGGGGCACGACGCGGAATTTGACGCCGCCTTGGAGCCTGCACAGCGCGTCCCCGGCAAAGTGGTGGACGCGTTGGGCGAGCCCGTCAAAGACGCGATGGTCTGGGTCGTGGAGGATGCTGTGAGGCTCGACGAAAGCTTCAAGCCAATCACCTTGGAAATGATGCGATCCAGTGACCGGGTTAACATGACGCAGGGCAAATTTTTTATCAGCCTCGACTACTCCAAAGGTGATGGAAGCGTGCAGATGCCTGAAGCCGACCCCCTGCTGAAGGACAAACTGTGGGTGGTGGCCATGCATCCCAAGGCCGGATTTGCGCGCATGCGCGCAGCCGATTTGAAGGCGGGGGTGGTCTTCCGGCTGGAAAAATGGGTCTCCATGAGCGGAAAGATCATTCGTAGTGACGGCAGTCCGCTGGCAGATGCGACGCTGTTCATTCATGCCAAAGGAGATCCTGATCTGCTGGCCAGGCAGGACACACTCAAGATAGTCCACAACATCAAGGTCACCACGGACATCGGCGGTGCGTACAAGATCGACCACCTGCTTCCTGGTGCGACATTCAACGGCGTGACCATTGACGGGGTTAAGATAAAAAAAGAATATCTGCCAGTCGGGCCGATCACTGTGGGAACAGGGGCGCAAAAGGTGAGGCAGATCACGCTAGGGATGAACCTGGCGATTCGGCGAGAGGGCGGGGTGCGGGCCGTACAAGGACGCATTGTCCTGCCTGAGGGCTTTGCACTTCGAGGGGATGACTATAGCTGCCACTTTTCCATCATCTCCCAAGGCTTGCCGGTGTCCATCATGACGACGCCTGACAAGGAGGGACGCTATATCACTGAAGATCTGCCGCCGGGAACCTATGAACTAAGCGTGAGCGTGATACCGAGGAACACGGGAATGGAAATGGCCCGGGATGTGGGGCGGTGGGTGAGATTTCAGATAACGGCGGGTGCGGACCAGGCACCGTTGCAGGTGCCGGATATTGTCATCACAAAAGAAGACCTCACGCCTAAGCCGCGTTCAGCAAGCGATGCTGCAATGCTGGAATCAGCGGTTTTCAGCGAAGGGCCTGAGGGGAAAATAGAGGTGACCACAATTGATGCTGAGGAGAAACCGGTACCGGGGGTGAAGATCGAAATTCTCGACCTGGTGGACTATGCGCATGTGCCGATGAATCTGGCCAGCGCCCAAGGACGGTCCGTGCAAATGGTGAGCGACGATCATGGAAAAGCGATCCTGTCTTTTCCACGCAATCCTGCGGCAGGAAAACGAGCCTCCGGCGTTCAGGTGGCAGGAACAGCACCAGACGGGGCTAAGGCGCGAATCACCACCATGATGGACTGCAGAAAGTACAAACTGCGGGTCTATCCCGAGACACCCGTGAGACTCGCAGTTTCCACTCCGGCCACGCACTGGGTGGCGAGCACCAGTGCAGGATTGCTTCAGGAGAAGCTGACTTTGGAGGGAGGGGAGCTCAAAGGAAGGCTGGCCTTGGAGCATCGTACGCACTTCATTGTGCAAGGCACCACTGCTGAGGGGAGGGTGCTGTTTTCCCAGGCGATTGGCACCCAGAAGGACCGTGGCCAGGAAGTCAGAGAAACGTTGAAGCTTGAGCCCGGGGTGGAGATTGAAGGCAAGATCGAAGGACTGCCTGCCGATGATGAAGGCACTGGTGGAGTGGTGGCGAATGTTTACGTCAAACCTCAAGAGGTGACAAACGAGGTCATGAAAGGAAACCCGCCGAATGTCCCATGGACTGCATGGGCGCCGGTGGGGCCGGACGGGCGTTTTCGTTTCAAGGGCATGCCACGTGGCATGGTCACCCTGAGAGGATTGGGCAAAGGCTGGATGACCACGGGCCCGCTGAACATCGACAGCACTGCAATAGTGGATATCCGCGGCTCGGCCGAGAAAACCATGGTGACGCTGTCAACCAAGCCATGCATTCGGCGGAGTCTGCGCGTGCTGCTGCCTGATGGCAGTCCGGCGGTCGGTGCCACCGTGCAGGTGGAGGCGCCGGGCATCGGCCTGCTTTCGACCAGCCGGGAGAACATGCATGCCGAAGATGCCGGAAGACTGGCCCAGTTTATGAAGACAGGGTGGATGAGCAGGCTGACGGTGGCCAATGAGAAGGGAGAGGTGATGCTGGAAAACCGGCCTGCTGGCAGGACTTACTGCCAGGTTTTCTGGATGGATCCGAAAACCCTGCATCCACGCTGGGGGACTGCGACGGTCTCCTTTGAAGACACGGAAAAAAGCGGGCCTCTGGAAATCAAGGTGGCGGAAAAGTAGGTGATCAGCCTTTTTCTTGGCCGATCCTGCTCACGGCATGTCTTGTGGTCAGAAAATGCCTGTTCACGGCGTTTCTCCATCCATTGCAATGACACGCCCTGCCCTTCTTTTCTGCCTTGCCCTGCCTGCAGCCGGATTCGCCGTCGATTTCAATCGAGACGTGCGGCCGGTGCTGGCTCAGCATTGTTTCAAGTGCCACGGCATGGATGACCAGGGGCGGAAGGGAAAGCTGCGTCTGGATCTGCGTGAGGCTGCGATCGGCCAAGGGAAATCCGGTGAACTGGCGATCGTGCCGGGGAAGCCGGATGCGAGCGAGGTGATCAAGCGCGTCTTTTCCACGGATGAGGATGAACTGATGCCGCCGCCGCACACCAAGACGGTGCTGCCGGAGAGTGCAAAGAACATTCTGAAAGCGTGGATCGCCGAAGGAGCGAACTATGAGGCGCACTGGGCGTATATGCCGCCGAAGCAGGCTGCGTTACCGATGCCGGGGATGCATCCGATTGATTCATTTATCCAATCGAGGCTGAAACAGGAAGGGCTGAAGCCCTCCGCCGAGGCGGACAAATACACGCTGGTTAGGCGTGTGTTTCTGGATCTGACCGGACTGCCGCCGACGCCAGCAGAGGCGGATGCATTTGTGAATGACCAGTCTGCCGATGCGTATGACAAGCTGGTGGATGCGCTGCTGGCGTCCAAGCAGTATGGCGAGCGCTGGGCAAGGCGCTGGCTGGATCTGGCACGCTATGCGGACACGAACGGGTTTGAGAAAGACCGGCCAAGGCCGATCTGGCCGTATCGCGACTGGGTGGTGCGTGCGCTGAATGAGGACATGCCGTTTGACCAGTTTAGCATCAAGCAGCTGGCGGGTGACATGCTGCCGAAGGCGACGCCGGATGACCTGATCGCCACCGGCTTCCACCGCAACACGATGCTGAATGAGGAGGGGGGCATTGATCCGAATGAGTATCGTTTTTATGCGATGGTGGACCGAGTGGGTGTCACGGGCACGGCATGGATGGGGCTGACGATGAACTGCTGCCAGTGCCACACGCACAAGTATGACCCCATTCTGCACACGGACTACTACCGGACGATGGCGCTGCTGAACAACGCGGACGAGCCGACCTACTTCATCCCCACGCCTGAAGTGGCGGCGCAGCAAAAGGCGCAGGATGCCAAGGTGGCGAAGCTGGAGGCTGAGCTGCCGGGCAAGTATCCTGGGGGGAAGACTGCGATGGAGAGCCGGTTTGCGGGATGGGTGGAAGGGGAGTCTCGCCGGGCCTCGAAGTGGGAGGTGATCAAACCGACGAAGATGGAAACGACCATGCCGCATCTGGAGCAGCAGGCGGATGGATTTATCCTGGGCAGCGGCGACATCTCGAAAAGCGATGTTTATGACCTGAGCTTCAAGGCACCGATCAAGGGAGTGCGGGCGCTGCGCATTGAGGTGACGTCGCATCCGAGCCTGCCGAACAACGGACCTGGGCTGACGAATTACGAAGGGCCGATCGGAGGCTTTTTCATGAGCGAGTTTCAGGCTTCGCAAGGCGGGAAGCGTGTGCAGGTGGCGCGTGCCGAGGACACGAATGAGGATGAAGATGACAAGATCAATGACTCGCCTGCCACACCGGCGAAGGGCAAGGCAAAGGCTGCAGCCAAAGCCAAGAAAAAGAACAATGCGCAGGCGACGCTGGATGGTGAGATGTCGAGCGGCTGGCAGGTGCTGGGCGGCTATGGTGTGCAGCATGCGGCGGTGTTTCATTTTGAGCAGCCGGTGGATCTGACGAACGGGCTGGATTTGAAGCTGCTGTTTGAGAAACACTTTGCCTGTCCGCTGGGGCACTTCCGTATTTCAGTGACCACGAGTGATCATGCTGAGGCCATGGGGTATCCGGCAGAGGTGGAGGAGGCGCTGGCTTCTGGAGAGAAGGGCAAGCATGAGCTGTTGCTGCGCACCTTTCTGGAGAATGCGGAAGAGATGAAGCAGGCGGCAGCACCGCTGCTGGCTGCACGCAAAAATCCGGCGCGTGGTCAGGCCACGCTGGTGATGCAGGAGCGGCCTGCAAGCAATCCGCGCAGCACGCATCGCTACCATCGCGGAGAATACCTGCAGCCGAAGGAGGAGGTGACTCCGGCGGTGCCTGCTTTCCTGCCGCCGCTGCCGAAGGGCGAAGCTGCGAACCGGCTGACTTTTGCGAAGTGGCTTTTTGCGCCTGAGAATCCACTGACGGCGCGTGTGACGGTGAACCGGCAGTGGCAGGCGTTCTTTGGACGGGGGATCGTGAAGTCGCTGGAGGATTTTGGCTACCAGAGTGACCCGCCTTCGCATCCGGAGCTGCTGGACTGGCTGGCGGTGGAGCTGGTAAAGCAGGGGTGGTCGATGAAGAAGCTGCACCGGCTGATCGTGACGAGTGCGACGTACAAGCAGGGCAGCCGAATCACACCGGAGCTGGCGCAGAAGGATGCGGAGAATGTGCTGCTGGCGCGCGGGCCGCGTTTCCGGCTGGAGGCGGAGATCATTCGTGACTCCGCGCTGAAGGCTGCGGGCGTGCTCTCACTGAAGATGGGCGGGCCGGGGGTGTACCCTCCGCAACCTGCGAGCGTGACCTCTGAGGGTACCTACGGCAAAGTGGAGTGGAAGGTGAGCGAGGGTGAGGACCACTTCCGCCGCAGTCTTTACACCTTTACCAAGCGCACTGCGCCGTTTGCGATGGCCACCACCTTTGATGCGCCCACGGGTGAATCCTGCCTGGCCAAGCGTGAGGTCTCCAACAGCCCGCTGCAGGCGCTGACGCTGCTGAATGACCAGATGTTTATGGAGGCGGCGCAGGCGATGGCGAAGCAGGTGATCGCGGAGTCGCGGACGGACGACGAGCGGCTGCAGAATATCATCCGCCGTGCGGTGACGCGGCCTGCGGTGCCTGAGGAACTGGCGATGTTCAAATCCTTCCTGAGCAAGCAGCGCGAACGAAAGGTCGCTGAAGAATCTTTGTGGGCCGATGTGAGCCGCGCCGCCCTGAACCTAGACGAAGCCATCACGCATCCATGAACACCTCGAACATCACCCGTCGTCACTTCTTCCAGGACTGCGCCATTGGCACTGGGAAGATCGCGCTGGCCTCGCTGCTGGCTGATTCGGCCTACGGAGCGACGCAGAGTCCGAATGTGGCTGCGCCAACCCATTTCCAACCGAAGGCCAAGGCGGTGATCCACATGTTCATGGCGGGTGCGCCATCGCAGCTGGAACTCTTCGACAACAAGCCGATGCTGACGAAGTACGAGGGCAAGCCGCTGCCACCTTCGATCATCGGCGGGCAGCGCTACGCCTTCATCCGGCCTGATGCGGCGGTGCTGGGGCCGCGCTACCAGTTTGCCAGGCACGGGCAGTGCGGGGCGGAGCTGTCGGAGATGCTGCCGCATCTGGCGACGGTGGTGGACGACATCGCGATTGTGAAGTCCTGCCGCACAACGCAGTTTAATCACGCCCCGGCGCAGATTTACATGAACACCGGTTTCTCACAGCCGGGGCGGCCGAGCATGGGATCGTGGATCACCTATGGCCTCGGGGCCGAGACGCGGGATCTGCCGAGCTTTGTGGTGATGAGCACGGGCAGCGGCATCAGTGGTGGTGCGGCCTGCTGGAGCAGCGGGTTTCTGCCGAGTGTGTACTCAGGCACACGATTCCGGAACACGGGCGATCCGATTCTGAATGTGAGCACGCCGCAGGGCATTGAAGCGGGGACGCAGCGGGACACGATCGAGCTGATCAATGCGATGAACCAGCGACGTCTGAAACTGGATGGCGATGGTGAGACGGCCACGCGGATCGCGAACTATGAGATGGCGTACCGGCTGCAAAGCTCTGCGCCGGAACTGATGGATCTTTCCAAGGAGGATGAGGCGACGCTGAAGATGTACGGCTGCGATCCGAAGGTGCCGTCCTTTGCGCGGGCGTGTCTGCTGGCGCGGCGGATGGTGGAGCGCGGGGTGCGCTTCATCAACATCTACAATGAAGGGTGGGATGCGCACAGCGATGTGGCGGGGAATGTGAAAAGGAACTGTGGCATCACGGATCAGGCGAGCGCGGCGTTGATCAAGGACCTGAAGCAGCGCGGCCTGCTGGACAGCACGCTGGTGGTGTGGGGTGGTGAGTTTGGACGCACACCGATGGTGGAGGCCAGTGTGTCGCTTGGCCGCAGCCTGGGGCGCGATCATCATCCGCAGGCGTTTACGATGTGGATGGCCGGTGGCGGCATCAAGGGCGGCGTGACGATTGGGGCCACGGACGAGATGGGCTTCAACATTGTCGAAGACGAGACGCATGTGGCGGACCTGCAGGCGACGATTTTGCACTGTCTGGGCATCGACCATGAACGGCTGACCTTCAGCAAGGCGGGGCTGGACTTTAAGCTGACGGGCGTGGAGCCGTGTCATGTGATCAAGCAGATACTCGCGTGATGATTCCTGCCACCATCGTGCAAGGGCATCGCGTGGCCTCCGGCCTGAATGGGAATCCCCGTTTTCCGGGCGGGACGCTGCGGATGCAGCAGCCGTATTTTGCGGCGTTGGGGTTGGACCTGAGCGCGTTTTATCCGGGCACGCTGAATGTGAGCATCGCGCCACGGAGTTACCGGGTGATGAAGCCGAGGCATACGTTTCGTGCGCTGAAGTGGCATCCGGAAGATGCAGCGGAGGATTTTTCGTTTTTTGACGTGACGGTGCACCGAGATGGGGCAGAGCCGGTGATTGGGTGGATCTATTTCCCGCATCCTGACACGAAACCGGTGCATTTTCAGAAGCCGGATGTGATGGAGCTGCTGCTGCCATGGACGGAGGGGCTGGAGTATGGGGTGAAAATCATGCTGGAAGTGCCGGCGGAGCAGATGAAGTTCGAGTGATGAAGAAGCTCTTTTTCTTTCTGCTTTTCGTGGCCTCAGCGGCCTTTGCCGACACTCAGGCAGACATTGAGTATGCGATGGTAGGAGAGCTTTCGCTGAAGCTGGATCTGCACCGGCCGCAGGGGGGGAAACCACCGTTGATCGTGTATGTGCACGGCGGCGGATGGCGGGCGGGTTCCAAGGAGGATGTGCCGATTGTGGACTTGTATGACAAGGGCTACGCGATCGCGAGTGTGAACTACCGTTTGTCTACGCAGGCGCTGTTTCCGGCGCAGGTGCATGACATCAAGGCGGCGATTCGGTTTCTGCGGGGCAATGCGGGTTTGTATCACATCAACGCAGACAAGATTGTGATCATCGGGTCGTCAGCAGGCGGGCATCTGGCGGCGCTGGTGGGTGTGACGAATGGTGTGAAGGAACTGGAGGGTAGTGTGGGGGAGGATCTGGAGCAGAGCAGTGATGTGCAGGGGATCGTGAGCTATTACGGGGCGTCGGATTTGCAGACGATTCTCTCTCAAAGCACGCCCAAGGGGCTCGAATTTCGCATTCCAGCGCTGAAGCTTCTGCTGGGGGACACGCCTGACAAGAAGGCTGAGCTGGCACGGCTGGCGAGTCCGGTGACGCATCTGGACAAAAAGGATCCGCCGCTGCTGCTGATCCACGGCGATGCGGACCCACAGATGCCGCCGCAGCAGTCTCAAGAACTGGCGAAGGCCTATGAGGCGCTGGGGCTGCCGGTGACACTGATCATGATGCCTGGCAGCCTGCATGGCGGGGTGGAATTTTATGATGAGGAACGCACGGCCATCGTTGCCAAGTTTCTCGACAAGGTGCTGCGTTGAGCCAGAGTGAAGGTTCATGCCGAAACCACTCATCGCCATCACCATGGGCGACCCTGCCGGGGTCGGGCCCGAAATCTGTCTGCAGCTGCTCGCCAACGAGGCCGTGCGCGAGCACGCCACGCCGGTGGTGTTTGGTGATGCGCGGCTGCTTTCACGCTGCGCACGCCAGACGGGGCTGCCTGCGCCACAGCGCATCCTCAGCGAGATCGAGTGGGCGGAGAAATGCGGCAGCCTGGAAGAGCCGGCGGTGCTGGATGTGTTTGGTTTTGACGCAGGGGATTTTGCGCCGGGAGTCGTGAGCGCCAAGACGGGCGCGGCGGGGTATCGCTACGTGGAAAAGAGCATCGAAGCAGCGCTGGCCGGGCAGGTGGCTGCGGTGGCCACGGCACCGCTGAACAAGGAAGCGCTGCATGCGGCGGGGATCAAATATCCGGGGCACACGGAGATGTTTGCCGAGAAAATGGAGGCGGAGCGCTCCTGCATGACGTTTTTCTCCGAGGAGATGATCTGCAGCTTGGTGACGGTGCACATTGGCTATCAGGATGTGGTGCCGGCGCTGACGACGCAGCGCATTCTGGATGTGATCGAACTCACCGCTGACTCGGTGCAGCGGGTGCGGGGGAAAAAGCCGCGCATCGCGGTCTGCGGGCTGAATCCGCATGCGGGTGAGCACGGGCTGTTTGGCCGTGGCGAGGAGGAAAAGATCATCGGGCCTGCGATTGAAGCTGCCCGGGCGAAAGGGCACACCATCGAAGGGCCGCTGCCGCCGGACACGGCCTTCATCGCCTCGAAGCGTCGAGCGGTGGACGCCTACATCTGCATGTACCATGACCAAGCCCTCATCCCGCTGAAGGCGCTGGCGTTTGACACGGCCGTGAACACGACGCTGGGGCTGCCGGTGCCGCGCACGAGTGTGGACCACGGCACGGCGTGTGACATTGCCTGGCAGGGCAAGGCCAATGGCAGCAGCCTGGTGGAGGCGGTGCTGCTGGCGGCCAAGATGGCCAGGTAGGGAGCTCCCGAGCGAGGAATTTTTAAAAGTGCACTGCCATGGAGCGGTGCACGGGGCGAGTGGGCGTTTGGGATTGCGGAGGGGCCTTCCTCCGCAGGAACAAGGCTACTTTTTATCAGCGACCCAGCGGGGGACGCAACCCTCGTGGGCCTGGGTGACGGTGGCTGCGAAGTCTGCAAGGTAGCCAAAGGGATGGCTGACAGACACGGGCGCACGCGGACGGGAGTCGAGATCAGCGTTCACGTGGATGGTGCCTGCGAGGAGATCGAATTCGATTTCGTCGCCGTCCTGCACGGCGGCGATGGGACCACCGACGGCAGCTTCCGGGCTGCAATGGACGCCCACAGCGCCGCCAGAAACGCCGGATACGCGGGTGTCTGAGATGAGAGCCACTTTGCCGTAGAGCTCCGGCACGGCGAGAGCCGCGCTGGCCACGTGCATTTCGGGCATGCCAAGTGCGACAGGGCCGACGCCGCGGATGACCACGATGTGGCCGGGACGAATGAGGCCCGCGGCTGCCGCATCGGAGACGCCCTTGGAGTCGTTGAAGCAGATGGCGCGGCCTTTGAACTGGGGCTCGTCCAGCGAGGAGACTTTGAAGACCATGCCGTGGGGGGAGAGATTGCCGAAGCAGATCTGGATGTCGGCGTACTCTTTGAAGGGGGCCTCGACGGGGGCGATGAGGTCGTTGGGGAACGGCACTTCCGCGGCATCGGCCAGATTTTCCGCCAGGGTCTGGCCTGTGACGGTGATGCAGGAGCCATCCAGCAGCCCGGTCTTCTGGATGTGACGCAGCAGCATGGTGGTGCCGCCCAGGCGATGAAGATCGACCATGGTGCCCTTGCCACGAGGGGCGAAATTGCAGAGCACGGGGGTGCGACGGCACACGGCCTGGACATCGCGGAGAGTGAAATCGACACCTGCCTCACGGGCGATGGCGAGCATGTGGAGGACGCCATTGGTGGAGCCACCGATGGCGGCGATGACCGTCATGGCATTCGTGAGCGACTGCTTGGTGATGATGTCGCGCGGGCGGATGTTTTTTTCCAAGAGATTCCGCACGGCCTGGCCGACGCGCAGGCATTCGCTGCGTTTGCCAGCCTCGATGGCAGGCATGGATGAGGTGTCCGGCAGGCTCAGGCCCATGGCCTCGAGCGCGATGCCCATGGTATTGAAGGAGGCGGCGATGCCGCAGCCACCGGGGCCGGGACAGGCGGTGCGGATGATCTGCTCGGACTCCTCAAAAGACATGGTGCCCTGATTGGCCCGGGCGGCGGAGTCATAGACATCGTAAATGGTGGTGGGCTTCCCCTTGTGGCAGCCGGGCATGATGCTGCCGCCATTGACGATGAGGCCGGGGTAGTTGGTGCGCGCCAGAGCCATGGCAAAAGCGGGCCCGTTTTTGTCGCAGTGATGCAGGCCGATGAGCGCATCGTAGCAATGGGAGGTGCAGATCATTTCGGCACCGTTGGTCATGAGATTGCGCGAGCAGAGGGATGCGGCGCCGCCCACGTTGCCCTGAGTGATGTTGTCACTCACAGGCGAGACACCAAAGGGGAAGCCGATGAGTCCGGCGTCCTTGCAACCCTGGGCGATGAGCCGGGCAAGCTCGTGGGCGTGGACGTTGCAGATGTTGCCGTCGAGCAGAGGTGTGCCGATGCCGATCTGCGCCTTGTTGAAATCCTCCTCCTTAAAACCGAGGCCCCAGAAAAAGGCGTTAACGCCGCGCTGCCAGCCGTGGGTGAGATTGCGCGAGTTCCAGTTGAGAGAGTGTTCAGTCATGCGGCGTGAATGCTAGACGGAAAGAAGCTCCGCGCCAAAACAAAAGCTCCCGGTCAGCGAACGAACTGACCGGGAGCATGCCTAGCTAATCAGATTGGAAGGGCGCAAGGCCCCGTGAATTAGAACGCGAAGCTGAGCTTGGTTCCCCAGTAGATTTCGTTCTGGGTGGTGTTGAGCTGAGTGCGAAGCTTTTCGCCGTGGTTCATGGCCACATAGCTGGTCCAGGTCACCGACTTGGTCAGCTTGACTGGGACGGCGAGCGTGTAGAGAACGTGGGTGAAGCCAGATGTTGCAGTCTGCTGCAGGCTCTGACCCTTGTTGCCGACGACGCCGCCGCCAGGGATCGAACCAGAGCCGTTGCCGGTGTAGTAGTCGATGCCGAAGCCGGTGTTAACGGAAGGCACGATGCTCAGCCAATCGGTGACTGCGAAGGTGTAATCAGCACCAAGGGAGATGTACTGACCACTGATGCGGAAGTCATAGTAATAGCCAGCATAGATGTTGAAGCCCTTGATCGGCACTGCAACGGTCCAGCCCAGTTCACCAGCGCCTTTGAGTGCGAACTCAGGGTCGTTAAGTGCGTTGGGGGTGCCGTTGAAAGCGCCACCGTAGTTATCTGGATAGAAGTAATATTGATACTGCATTCCAAATTTGGCCCAACCCGCGTCGTAGGTCAGATTGGTGATGGCATCGACTTCGGAATATTGGAATCCCTGCTTGGAGTAAGTGCCGGCAGGGGCCGTGCTTCCGTTGTTCGGGAAGGGAGTGCCTGCGGTGTTGATGTAGGCACCACCGATGCCCCAGGTCAGCTTCTCAGTGATCGGCACGCTGATGTTGAGCGCGGTCCACATGATGTTGTCGGCGAACCAAAGACCGCGGAAGTAGTAGCGGCTGTCGTAACCGGCATCAAAAGTGGCTCCGATCGATTCGAAGAGGGCGCCTGTTTTTTCTTCCACAGGGACGGGATTTTTAGCGGGGGCAGTGCCAGCGGAGGCGTTCAGCGCTGCACAGGCAGCAAGAACGGTCACCGACTTGGCAATGAATGATGTCATGCTTTTGGGCTTCATGTGTTGGTCGAGTTTAGTTATTGTTGGTGTTGAGGCGCTGATTAGCCTGGAGGACTAGTGCAGCTAATAACCTAGTGAAGCAGGCGGCGTGCCATGTTGCCGCCCTTGCCAAAAATCGTCGTAATTTTATAAATTTAAGAGGCTTGAGGGGCAGTTGGCCTCTTCTGCGGACTCGGCACGCATCATCGGCCGAAAGCCTGTTGGATGAATCTTGTGTGTCTCCAGCCAGACAAAAATTGCCTTAATCTTGCATGCTCACAGCGAGAGTGTCTCTCCACTTGGCAGCAGTGGTTGAGGCTTTGTGCTCTCAACTCACATGTGCTTTGCAGAATGCGTGGGGATGAGCGGATCCAAAATTCCAAGCCCAAATCTACCGAGAGTTGGTTGCTCTGATTTAGGGGGGGGGCTGTTCTCAAAGTAAATCGGTCCTGGCGGCGCATCCATTTGCCTTCTTCAATTCGCAAAGGACTGGCTTTCCAAACCTGCTGATGTGCGATTCAACAAATTCAGAAGTCGCTGTTGCCTAGGGGGAGGGGCATATTATTGATCCGCATCTTCATTTGAAGGAAATATTTTGCGATGCTCGCCCTTTCCGCCATGCGGCAGTCATAGCCTGCGGGTCAGCTGAGTGCGTGTGCGAAGGAAGGAGCAAAAAATCTGCAGGGATGGCTCAACCTAAAAACCCTTGGCAGTTGCCTCAGTGCATAAAAAAACCTCCCGGCGCAAGCCGGGAGGTTTGAAAACCTTGGAAGGTTAAAGTCGCTCAGGAGAGAGCGGCCTGAATTAGAAGCGGACGCTGAGGGTCACGCCGTAGTAGCACACGCTGTGGAAAGCGGTGGCTGGGCCGCCGATAGGGAAGCCAGGGAAGTAGCCGTTCGTGGAGGAACGGGCCATGTTCTTCATCGGGCCCATTGGCAGGTTGAATGCCACGTAGGGGGTAAGGGTCGCACGGCTGTTGAGCTTGATCGGGAGATCGATGCCAACGTTAAGTGCGGTCCAGCCGCTGATGCCGCCCTGAGCAGCGCTCTGGCCGAAGATGCCGCCGCCACCGTAGAGGTTGCGGGAAGCCTGGGTCCAGCCGGCGTTGTAGTTCAGGCCATAGCCCAGACCAGCGTGAGGGACGACGCTGATGGCGTCGGTCACGGTGATGGTGGACTTGGCGGTCAGGTCGAAGTACCAGCCACCGTTGAACAGGTCATAGTTCGCGCTGGAAGCCAGGTTGATGGGGCCCAGGTTGGTGTTGACGCCCAGAGTGAGCTGCTGGATGTCGTTCATTCCATAGCCGCCGCTGTTGGCGAAGAATGGGAGCTGGTTGAGACCGCTGCCGTTGGCAAGGGAGCCCATGTTGTGGATGAAGCTGTAGCCGAAGCTCACGCTGGCAGGACCGAAGTCATGCGAGATGGCTGCACCCAGCTGAAGGCGCTGGAAGGAAGAGGTGTTGCTGATGCCAGCGAACTGAAGGCCGTTGGGGGAGAAATGGTCCTGGTCACCTGCGAGGGAGCCGTAGTTCACGTCCCAGAGGAGGGAGGTGCTGCCAGCGCCGTCTTCAGCTGCGCCGCCCACAAGGAGGAGAGCGCCATTGAGGCCTGCACGGACCCAATGCTGACCGTAGTTGATGCCACGCCACACGTAGTTGGAGTCGTAGCCGATGGAGGCGGTGATGCCCAGATCATCGTCCGCAGGAGCGGGAGCGATGGGGTTTTTCGGGGCGGGAGCGGATGGTCCGGCCACAACGGGAGTGGCGGCCAGTGCCAAGAACCCCAGCGTTTTCAGCAATGCGTTCAATTTCATAGTCTGATTGGGTTGGTATTAGGTTGGTTGGGTTGAGGTCGGACACTCGCATGTTCTGAATCAAAACAAAAAGTTTTGACTCAAAGTACGTGAGCCGTTCAGTTCTTAAACTAGCAGCGACCGTAACTACTGGAAAGCCTTTTCTTTATTTCCCGAGCATTTTTTTGCACTAACAGTAATATCACGTTTTATTAACCTAGCGGTGGCATAGGCGTTGTTGCCGGAATGCCACCAAAGTCTCTATGCCTGAGTGATCTAGCAGGGGGAGGATATTTATTTTATGACCCGTTTGTCAATTTTACTTTTGCTGCTCTTGTGGCTGCAGCCGGTGTCTTCACGTGCATCTTTTCCTCTCATCAGCCTGAGGGTGCGAGTTCACTTGATGCAGTCAGTTACGAATCCCAGATTGCAAACCACGCTTACGGAAAAAGAAGTGGTTAATTTATTTGAAGAGGTCAATGCGATTTGGGGGCAGGCTGGCATTCGATTCGACCTGGAGGCCATTGACAGCCTTCAGGCTCTCGATCTAGCTCCCAAAAGATGGTTCGTAAAAGATCGTAACTGGGTCAAATCGGCAATTCCGACAAATCGGTTCAGCCCTTCCGCCATAGATATGTGCTTCGTCAAAGACATGGGGCCCAATGGCTTCTTCTACGGTGAACCGGTTGTGGTCTGCGAAAATCCTGAGTTTCATAAGGTCTCCGGTGGCGCAAAGAACCCTGTGGCGCGCGTAGCGGCTCACGAACTCGGCCACGTTCTGCATCTCCAGCACCGCCAGGAAGTCACCAATCTCATGGCTTCAGGCAAAAATGGCATCTCTCTGAACGCACAGGAAATCAGGGACGCTAGAAAGCGGGCGTTGGAAATTCTAGGGCAGATGCCTCAGTCCTGAAAATCAAGTGCCTCTCTCAAGGCTTGGCCCAGGGCTTGGATCTGGGGGGCAGTATGACGGGCACTGAGGGTGATTCGCAGTCTGGCGCTGCCACGGGCGACGGTGGGATAACGGATGCAGGGAATGAGGAATCCCGAGTCCCGTAGCCGGCTGCTCACCGCCACCGCCCGTGAGGCTTCTCCGATGATCAGCGGCAGGATGGCTGCCGCGCCTGGTGGTGACGCGACGCCCATGGAGGCAAGAAGGTCATGAGCCTGTTTGGCGATGCCAAGCACCTGAGCTCTCAGGGCCTCGCCCTGCTCACTGCGAATCAGGTTCAAAATGACGTTGAGTGCATGGGCCAGGTGGAAGGGGGGCGCGGTGGAGTAGATAAAGCTGCGCGCGCGGTTGATCAGCAGATCAATGACCTGCCGCGAGGCCGCTAGGTAGCCGCCGCTCAGGCCGAAAGCCTTGCTGAGTGTTCCTAGATGCAAATCCACTTGCTGATCCACGCCGAGGGCTGCTGCGAGTCCACGTCCCTGGGGACCCAAAACACCCACGGCATGGGCTTCGTCCACCAGCAGCCAGGCGCCAAACTTGTTTTTGAGTGCGACGATGTCCTCAAGCGGGGCGGCATCGCCGTCCATGCTGAAGATGGATTCTGTTACGACGAGCACTCGTCCTTTGGCGGTTTGCAGCAGGCGTTCGAGCTTTTCGAGATGGTTGTGCGGGAAGACGCGGATCGTTGCTCCGCTCAAACGTGCTGCATCAACGAGGCTGGCATGGGAGAGTTTGTCCAGAATGATCGTGTCCTCCGCTCCCATCAGTGCGGGGATGGTGCCCAGGGCTACGGCAAACCCGCTGCTGAAGGTGAGCGCTGCCTCTGTTCCCTTGAAGTCTGCCAGAGCCTCCTCGAGTGCGGCGTGTGCGCGATGGCTGCCGCAGACGAGACGAGACGCTCCGGAGCCGCCTCCATACCTGGCGACGCCTTCAGCAAGCGCGTTTTGCATCTCGGCGGAGCCTGCCAGTCCCAGATAATCGTTCGAAGAAAAATTGATCCACTCCTGGCCTGCGGTGCGCACCGTCACTCCGCTTGCCTCATCCAGAGGGCGCAGTTCACGCCAGAGCCCCTGCGCACGCAGTTCATCAAGCTGTCCGGTGATGTTCCATTTGTCTGAGCGTTGCTGCATGCGTCAGTCTTTCAGTCGGCGTTCTACCACATCGTCCTTGGCTACCCCCAGGGCCAGAGCCTTCTCGTAGTGCCTGCGTGCCAGCTCAATTGCGGGCGGGCGGCGTTCCAGAAGCATGAGGGCCATGTTGAAGTGCGCGATGCCGTAATCAGGCTTCAGCTCGATCGCGCGCTGCAACTCCGCTTCTGCTGCGTCCGTCCAGCCAAGCCCTTTGGCGGCGATGGCCAGGTAGTTATGAGCGCGTGCATCTTCGGGCTCTTCATGGATGGCACGTGTGAAGCAGGAAATGGCCCGGTAGGTGTCTCCCTGCTTTTGCAGCAGCAGCCCCAAGGCCGTCCAGGTTTGTGCAAGCTGAGGATTGATCTGCACGGATTTTTCAAAGCATGAGATGGCCTGTTTGGTGTCTCCGGCCTGCTGCTCCACGGCACCCAGATTGGCCCAAATGAGGGCATTGCCATCGTCCAGCTCAAGCATTTCCAGGTAGGCCTTTCGGGCTGCTGGCCAGTCCTGCTTGCCAAAGGCCGCTGCCGCCCGTTCCCCCAGTACTTTGGTAAATGGAGGCAGCATGCCGGTTTTGTCCATTTTGGCCGGGTTTATCTGTGCAGCCTCCTGTGCGTGGCAGATGGTCGCCAGCAGTAGGAATGAGGGGATTTTCAGAAGATTTGAACACAGCATGTGCTGACTATGCGCTGAAATTGCCGCAGGAAAACATCTTGCGTATGGAGCGCGAGAGGGAATGTTCGCTCGAACAGCCCCGCTGACCATGCTCACCGACACTGACTCCCGCCTCACATCCCGCCAGCAGGAACTTCTGGAATACCTGCGCAGCTACCAGCGCACCAACGGCGTCATGCCTTCCACCCGTGACATTCAGCGCCACTTTGGCTTTTCCAGCCAGACGGCAGCGATGAGCCACCTGCGGGCGCTTGAGAAGAAGGGGGTCATCCAGCGGCATGCGCATAAAGCCCGTGCCGTCGTCTTTCCTGAAGACCTGGATCGCGCGGAGATCGTGGACATTCCGGTATTTGGCCAGATTCCCGCCGGCATGGCTGCGGCGGACATGGTGCAGCATGCGGACCGCTGCATCTCGGTGGATGTGAACACGCTGGGCATTCCGCGCACGGCGAAGAGCTTTGCGCTGAAGGTTCGTGGTGAGTCGATGATCGGTGCGCTGATTGGCGATGGAGACATCGTCATTCTTGAAATCCGCGAGCCGAGGCCGCGTGACATCGTGGCCGCGTTGATCGATGGAGAGAGCACCTTGAAGCGGTATCTCATCAAAGATTCCCAGCCTTATCTGCAGGCTGAGAATCCCGAGTTTCCGGACCTGATTCCCGCGCGAGAACTGCTCATCCAGGGCGTGATGATCGGGCTGATCCGGCATGTGCGGCAGGGCTGAGTGGATCAGCCGACGTAGCGCTCGCGCAGGTGCTTGATGTGCCATTTGGCATCTGTCGAAGTGCCAGTGGCTTGGGTGATGATTTCCTGAGGGAGGAAGGCGGCACCCTTGCTATGCACATTTGTGCGGAGCCACTGAAGCAGTGGTGCGTAGTCGCACTTCTCCAGGGCGGAGGAGATTTTCTTCTGCTTCTTGGCTGTGGCGAAAAGCTGGGCGGCATTGAGATTGCCCAGGGTGTAGGTGGCGAAGTAGCCGAGGCCGCCCATGCTCCAGTGAATGTCCTGCAGGCAGCCGCGGCGGTCATCCGGGGGTGTCATGCCGAAGAGTTCGCGGTATTCCTCGTTCCAGACTTTTGGCACGTCCTGCACGGAGAGCTCGCCCTTCACAAGACGGCGCTCGATGCCGAAGCGAAGGAGGATGTGGAGATCGTAGGTGGCCTCGTCCGCCTCGACACGGATGAAGCTGAACTCGCTGCGGAGCATCTCCTTCATGAAGGCCTCCAGCTTCACTTTGCGCAGGTGGGGAAAGAGCTCTTGTGCGCGAGGGAACCACTTTTTCCAGAAGGTGACGCTGCGGCCCACGTGGTTTTCCCAGAGGCGGCTCTGGGATTCGTGGATGCCTAGAGAAGCTGCACTGCCGCTGGGGAGGCCGTAGTCGAGCCCGGGAAGGCCCTGCTCGTAGAGGCCGTGTCCGGCTTCGTGCATGACACCGAAGAGGGAGGAGAGGAAGTCTTTTTCGTCGTAGCGAGTGGTGAGGCGCACATCTCCAGGGCCGAGTGTGGTGCAGAAGGGATGGGCGGTGGTGTCGATACGGCCGGCCTCGAAATCGAAGCCGAGGCTTTGGGCGATTTCGCGGTTTAGGATCTGCTGCTTCTCAATGGGGTAGCGGCCTTTGAGGGTGCCGGGTTTCACCTTGCTGGATCTGGCCACGGCAGCACGGGCGATTTCGGCGAGCTGTGGGCGCAGCTTGGTGAAGAGTGCTGCGACTTCGCGGGTTTTGGCACCACGCTCGTAGAGGTCGAGCAGGGCGTCATAGGGCTCGTCTTCGTAGCCGAAGAGGTCCGCCTTTTTGCGGGCGATGCCGAGCACCTTTTCCAGATGAGGAGCGAACAGGGAGAATTCGGATTTTCCGCGTGCCTCTACCCAGGCGGCCTTGGCGTGGGCGCAGACCTGGCTCTCCTCCTCGACGAGTTTTTGCGGGAGCTTGGTGGCGCGGTCGATGTCCCGGCGCAGGCCGCGGATGTTGGCGGCGTGAGTGGGATTTTCGGCAGGCTCTTTCTCGGCCTGCTCCAGCAGCTTGAGCGTCTTTTTGGAGGTCAGCAGAGAATGGGCCTTGCCGGTGAGGTAGGAGAGCTGACGCGCGCGGTGATCCAGCGCGTGTGCGGGCATGTAGGTTTCCTGGTCCCAGCCGAGCACGGCCTCGGTGGAGGTGAGGAGGGCGATTTCAGAAATGACTTCGCAGAGGGATTGATAGGCGGTGGACATGTGGATGTTCTGGCAGTGGCGTGTGTAGCTGGCAAGCGAAACCACATCGCATAGAATGGTCAGAATCTGCGCTCGAAGATTCTGTGATACGCGTATGTTTTGTCACCATGAGCAGCATGATTCCCCAAGTTTATGATTCGCCGATTTTCCGCATGGCCTGCCAGCAGTTTGATTTGGTGGCCGATTTTTTGGACATTCCTGAAAGCGCCCGTGACCGGCTGAAGATGCCGAAGCGCGCCGTGAGCGTGGCGATGCCGGTGAGGCGTGATGATGGCAGCACGACGGTCTTCATGGGCTACCGTGTGCAGCACCACCTGACGCTGGGGCCGACGAAGGGCGGGGTGCGCTTCCACCCGGACGTGACGCTGGGGGAAGTGGGTGCGCTGGCGATGTGGATGAGCTGGAAGTGCGCGCTCACGGGCCTGCCCTATGGTGGTGCCAAGGGGGGCGTGACGTGCGATCCGCGTGCGCTTTCCATCGGTGAGCTGGAGCGCGTGACGCGGCGCTACACGCAGGAGCTGATTCCGTTCATCGGGCCGCAGATCGACATTCCTGCGCCGGACATGGGCACCAATGAACAGACGATGGCGTGGATGATGGACACGTACTCGCTGCAGACCGGCCACTGCGTGCCAGCGGTGGTGACGGGCAAGCCGGTGGGGCTGGGAGGATCTCTGGGGCGCAAGGAATCGACCGGGCGTGGTGTGGCGTATCTGATCTCGCGAGCGATGGACACGCTGGGCATCAATGCGCAGGGAGCGACTGCGGTGGTGCAAGGCTACGGGAATGTGGGCGGAGTGGCGGCGGCGTCATTGAACCGCATGGGGCTGAAGGTGATCGCGGTGAGCGATGCGTTTGGCGGATTGTACAATCCGAAGGGCATCGACCTGGCGAAGCTGGACGAGCATGTGGCCAAGACGAAGAGCATCGTCGGATTTGATGGAGCGGAAGCGATTACCAACGAGCAACTGCTGACAACTCCATGCGACATCCTGGTGCCTGCGGCGATGGAGCGGCAGATCACCGGAGACAACGCGGCGAAAATCCAGTGTCGCATTCTGGCCGAGGGTGCGAACGGCCCGACGACGCCGGAGGCGGATGCGATCATCGCGAAAAGGCCGGAGATCTTTGTGATCCCGGACATTCTGTGCAACGCGGGCGGAGTGATCGTTTCCTACTTTGAATGGGTGCAGGATCTGCAGAGCTTCTTCTGGGACGAGGGCGAGGTGATGAGCAAGCTCTACCGCATCATGGAGCAGGCCTTTATGCAGACCCTCAATTTCAGCCGCAAGCGGAACGTGAGCATGCGCTTTGCAGCGCTGAGCCTGGGCATCCAGCGGGTGCACGAGGCGAAGCAGATGCGTGGGCTGTTTCCGTGATGGGATGATGGCTTGGATGCCAATCTATCGTTCGGAAATTCTGAACGGGCTGGCCACCGTCTCACGTTTTACTGCATGATCTCCGTCGGGCATTCCGGCAGGGAGGCAAGGAAGGCGCGGCCGTAGGGCTTGGTGAGGATGCGGTTGTCAAGGATGGCGCAGATGCCTTTGTCGGTGGCGGTGCGGATGAGGCGGCCGACGCCCTGGCGGAGCTTGAGGATGGCCTCGGGCACGCTGTATTCGGTGAAGGGATTGAGGCCCTGTGCTTCGAGGTGCTCGATGCGCGAGGCAGTGAGCGGGTGGTCCGGCACGGCGAAAGGCAGGCGGGTGATGATGACGTTGCTGAGGGCTTCGCCGGGGACGTCCACGCCGGTCCAGAAGCTGTCGGTGCCGCAGAGGACGCTGTGGGTGTCGTTTTTGAACTCGGCGAGCATTTGATGGCGGGGCATGCCGCGGCCTTGGACGAGCAGACGCCAGCCGCGCTTGTCGCAGTGGGCTTCGAGCTTGTCGGCCAGCGAGGTCATCTGGCTGTAGCTGGTGAAAAGGATGAAGGCGCGACCGCTGCTGAGATCGACGAAATGAGTGATCCAGTGCTCGAGCTTTTCAAGGTAGCCGGGATCGGAGGGCTGCGGCATTTTCTTGAGCAGATAGAGCTTCATCTGCTTTTTGAAATCGAAGGGGCTTTCGATGCAGGCTGCGCGGGCGTCCTCGGCGCCGACGCGGTTGCGGAAGTAGTTCAACTCCGAGTCGTCGCCGATTCCGAGGGTGGCGCTGGTGAAGACGCAGGCCTTGTGGCTGCTGAAGAAAATCTGCTTCAGGCGGGGTGCCACATCCACAGGGGCGGTGTGGAAGGAGACGATGCGGTTTTCATGGCTGGTGCGCTCGACCCAATGGACATGGTCTTCGTTTTCCTGATCGAGGAAGGCCTTGATGCCGACGCGGATGCTGGTGAGACGTTTGGAGAGGTCCAGGAGTTCGAGCTTGGTGCCTTCGCGGTCCACGGCATCGCCGGCTTTTTGAGCGCGCAGGGAAAGGCGCTGGAGCGGCAGGCTTAGGGTGTCTTCGATGAGGCCGGCTTCGCGGACGCGGAACTCGCGACCGAGGGCGTTGAATTTGCAGGCGGCTTCAGCTTCGCGGAAAAAGGTGTCCACGTTGTCGAGGGTCTGCAAAACTTCGCGAATGCCGTCTTTGTCGCCGAGCAGCTGGAAGAAGCCCTTGCGGGTTTTGGGGTTGTGAAGGCGGCCGAGCTCGAACTTGATGTTGGACTCGCTGATGTGGAGGCCGAAGGCGCGCGCGGCGACGTTCTCAATAGTGTGGGCCTCGTCGAGGATGACGAAGTCGCGCGGGAAGAGGAAGTTGCAGTCCTCGGCGGTGGTTTCGTCTGCGGAGGCCAGCAGTGTGAAGAAGAGCGTGTGATTGAGCACGACGACATCTGCCTGCTCCATGCGGCGTCGGACGTCCTGATACCAGCAGCGGCTGCCGGGCGGGCAGCGGCGGGGAGTGCAGGCGTGGGGCTCGCTGCAGACGAGGGACCAGACGCGGGCGCTGGGGGTAAAGTCGAGATCGCTGAGGGTGCCGTCCTCGGTCTCCGCCACCCAGTCGAGAAGCATCTTCAATTCGCCGGCTTCGGAGGTGGAGAAGAGGTCGGCGGATTCATTGAGGGCGCGCTTGAGGCGGGTGGGGCAGATGTAGTTGCCGCGGCCTTTGAGGATCTCGGCGTGGAAATTGCCCACCAGTTGCCGGACGATGGGGATGTCCTTGGAAATGAGCTGCTCCTGCAGATTGATGGTGTGGGTGCAGATGATGGCCTTGCGCTTTTGCTCCAGGGCAAAGGTGACGGCTGGAACGAGGTAGGCGAGGGATTTGCCGACGCCGGTGGCGGCTTCGCAAACGAGGGCGTGGTTGCCATCCAGCGCGGCACCGACGAGTTCGGCCATGCGCTGCTGCTGCGGGCGGTACTCAAACTGCGGGGAGGCGGCCATCCTGCCCTCGGTGGAGAAAGCATGGTGCATGCGCGGCGCGAGAGGGGGCCGCGAGATGCGGCCTGTCATTCCTTCTTCGTGATCTTCGGCGACGTGAAACATGCAGGGGGAGTGTGATAGCAGAGAGCGCCGGGCTCAGGGCAACGGGCTTTTTAGGACAAGGCTCATTTTTTACGCTCGAACCAGATGACCTGGAGGCCCAGCTTTTCGGCGAACGCACGACCTTCTAGGGGGCCTAGAACAAGAAGCGCAGTAGCGTAGCCGTCTGCCAGGGCAGCGCTGGCGTGAATGACACTGACGGAGGCGAGGGAGTGGGCAATGGGGCTGCCGGTGCGTGGATCGAGGATGTGGGCGTATTCCTGGCCGCCGACCATGAAGTGCTGGCGGTACACGCCGCTGGTGGCGATGGACTGGTCTTTGAGCAGCAGTGTTTGAGCGGTCTCTCCGGGCGGTGCGGCCGGTGTTTGAACGCCGACGCGCCACTCGCCCCGGGCGAGGACTTCGCCGCCGATTTCGAGGAGGAAGTCATGCATGCCTAAGGACCCCAGGTGCTGTGCCAGGTGGTCCAGCGCCCAGCCTTCAGCCACGGCGCTGACATTGATGCGCATTGCCTGGATGTCTTTGCGGAGTGCCGGGGGATCGTGGCGGGTGTGGAGGTGCTGCCAACCAGAGACGGCCTTGGCAGCGGCGATTTCTTCTGATGACGGATACGTGGTGCGCCTGCTCTTGGAGCCGAAGCCCCAGAGGTCAATAAGTGGGGCGAGGGTGATGTCGAGAGCGTGGCCGGTGTTGGCGCTGATGCGTTGTGCGAGTTCCACGACTTCGACGAGCTCGGAGGGGACGGGCAACCAGTCGGTGCTGACGGAGGCATTGAAGCGGGAGACGGCGGAGTCAGGCTGCCAGTGGCTGAGAATGGACTCCCAGCGGTCGAGAGTCTGCTGGAGATCCTGTACAGCGGGCAGGTGCGAACCGGGATGCACGCGCAGGCTCCAGGTGGTGCCCATGGTGTGCCCCCCCACTGTGGAGGGGCTTTCACGTGAGCAGCCGCAGAGAAGCAGGAGCAGAAAAGCGAAACGCATGAGTGAGAGAAAGTGAAGAGGAGTATCGTTTGAGCCAGCACGATGAATTTGACCTCCGTTTCCCGCCGCCGCGCCATTCAGACACTGTTTTGTTCCTCTGCCGCGATGGCTCTGAACCTGCGTCCTGACTCTGCTGCCGCAGAAGTGGGCAAAGAGGGATTGCACATGCTCATGATTGGCGATTTTGGCACGGGCGGTGTGGATCAGGTCAAGGTGGCGGGAGCGATGCAGAAGTTCGTGACTGCCAACGGCATCAAGCCTGAGGGACTGCTGCTGCTGGGGGATAATTTTTATGGCCCTGTCAAAGATGGATTTGCGGTGAACTCCCCTCGCTGGCAGAACGACATCGAGAACATGTACCCCCGGAGTGTTTTCCCGGGGCCCATGTGGAGCGTGCTGGGAAATCACGACTACCATGACAATCCAGGCGGAGAGAAGGTGCAGCTGGCCTATGCGGCGCAGCAGGGGGTGCGCTGGAAGATGCCGGGCAAGTGGTACCGCTTTGACCTGGGGCCTGCGGCCAGTCCGCTGGTGACGTTCATCTGCCTTGATACCAATTTCAGCTCCATCGCAGGTGGTGTGGACAAAAAAACAAAAAAGCCGCGAGGCTCTCTCTCGGTAGCTGAGGAGAGGGAGCAACTGGCCTGGCTCCAGTCAGAAGTGGCCAAGCCACGCGCTCCGTTTACCATCGTGGTGGGGCATCACCCGCTTTATTCCAATGGTGATCATGGCGATACCAAAGCTCTGATTGCCCAATGGGAGCCGCTTTTCCAAAAGCACCGGGTGCATGCGTATCTCTGCGGGCACGACCATGACCTGCAGCATCTCGAGCTTGCTGGGCGCTTTACGACCCACCTGCTTTCAGGCGGCGGCGGGGCGAGGACGCGCAAGCTGGATGGCAAACACCAGGTGCCCTTTGGCCAGGATGTCCATGGGTTTACTCACCTGCACATCGCGGCACAGGCTCTCACTTTCACCCATTACTCTGCGGATGGGGGTGCTCTCCACACGGTGACAAAGCTGCTTGATGGCAGCTTCAGGCTGGCATGATCACTTGTAGCCGGTGACCATTGCGCAGGGGACGGTCTTCCGCTTGCCCTGCTCTGTCTGGTGAATTGCGATCATATACATGCCGGTTTTCTTGGGCTTGTAGAAAAGCACAAAGCCCCAGCCGTCGAGCACGGGTAAAATGTCACCAGAGGGCTTGCCTTCCAGGTCCAGAACTGCGCCAGTGATGTACACGCCGGATTTTTTGGGTGTCGCTATGCAAAAGCAATACTCATTGCCCTTGAACAGCTGCATGCGGGTGGCTTTGCCGAGCTTGGGCTCGAGGAGGTAGGTTTTGACCTCGGCGCGGATGTTGTAGCCTTCGGCTTCCTGGTCATAAGCCAGGGCGCTGGCGGCTTTTTCGGCGTCTTCATTGTCGTCCGCCCGCAGAAAGGTCGCAGGCGCCAGCAGCATCAAAATGCTGAGGGCAAGGAAGACAAAGGGGGATGGGGCAGCTGGAGTGCGCATGACACAGGGGGCGGAGAAATTTCATTCTCACACGCGAACATAGCCGTTGCATCAGGAAAATCCCAAGATTCTGTGCTGTTGTTCGTGCCCCTCTTGGTTTTACGAATATTTACTCCCCTCAATCCCCCCTCTCTTATTCATGGCCTCAGTAGTTTTTTACATGGAGGACGGCACAACGCTCGTTCACAAGTTGGAAAGTGATGTTGCCACGACCATAGGCAGGCACCCTGACAACGATGTCGTGCTCACCTGCCCATCTTCTTCGGGGCGGCACGCGGTCATCAAGGTGTCAGAAAGCGGGGTTTATGTGCAGGATCTTGGCTCAAGCAATGGCACCCGTGTCAACGGTGCGGAGATCGAGGAGGCGCTGCTCAAAGATGGTGATCGCGTGGGTTTTGGGGATGTACAATCCGTTTTCTACGCAGGCGATGCACCTTCTGTGCTCGAAGAAAAGCCAGTCGCGGCCCCCCGGCTGTCCAGTTCCCTGCCGCCGCCAGCGCCCATCAATGCCGATCCCTCACGCCCTGCTGCTGCAGCGGCCAAGCCGTTGCCTGCCGGACGCCCCTTGAGCCCGGTGCGGCGCGCTTATGGCAAACCTGCCGCCGGCAGCTACCCGGACACCTCCGAAAGTGGCTGCATGACCGGCATCATCGTCACAGGCATGTTTGTCATCGCCTTTGTCGTTGGGCTGGCAATGCGTCACTCAAAAGAAATGAACGGCAACCTGTTTGAAGATTTGAAGGACAAGGCCTTCGGCTCCATGCCCAAAATTAAAATCGAACGCAAAGCAGAATAACGTTTTTTAAAGGGGGCGCCTGTAGCTGTCACACCGGTTGTGCCAGCCGGCGAGCCAGCGCTGTTCACGGCGGTCCGGGGGGGCGTTTTCAACCCGGCGGCTGAGCACACGCTTGGCGGCAGCAGCAAACTCCCCGGGTAGTTGCGACGTTGTTTTTGCTTGCGGCATGTCTTCCAGGACCTGCAACAGGCCCCATCCCTCATTATGGTAACGCTCTGTCGGGCTGGTGCCTTCGCCTTTGAAATTCACGTAGTCGATCAGACAGAACGTGCCTTCAGGGGTTTGTTTCAATCCCTCAAAGGCCTGTTGCACGCGCGCTGGTTTTTTTGACTGTGCCAGCATCTTGGGTAGCGCGGCCTCCATTCGGATGATGATAAATTCCGTCTGCTGCCTGACCGTGTTGCTGAGAATTTTGCGCAGTTCCTTCTGGCGTTCCCCATTCCTGTCAGCATCGAAGGCCGCCTTGGTTGGCCATGGGCAGGCACCTCGTGCCCATGCAGGTGTGGCTATGCCACGGGCTTCCAAAAAAGACATCAAAGGTGGAAAACTTTCGGAAAAACGATCATTGTATCCCTGTGGGTACCAAATGAAATGACCTATTCCTAATGAGGCAAAACCCTCGCCTCCATTCCAGCTAGTCAGTCCTGCCAGCGTGCCACCACACTCGTTTTGCCAGATTCTTTGCCCCACGCGGTCCATTTGACCTGGTGATAGACGCGTGCCCGGGCTCGTGCTGGTCGCCGGAACTTCAGCGCACCCTTCCAAACTGCTCAAAACCAGCACCAGAACGCTGAAATATTTGATGAAACGCGTGGCTTTCATATTTTAGAAATCTTAAATGATGCTGTGCAATCGGAGTGGTTTTTGTAACAATAGGTTCTCCGCGCATCTTCCCTATCGACTGATTTCATTAAGTTTGATTCACTTATTTTCCACCCTTATTCTTCAGACCCTTCAGTCCTTTCTGCGCGTCCGGCATGCCGTATCTGGCCTTCAATCTCAATGATGGAAATGAGTTCGTCTTCGACATCCTCGAGGAGCGGCTGTCCATCGGACGTGAAGCCAGCAACGACATTGTCATCGACAATACATTCATTTCCAGCTTTCATGCAGAGTTTATTCGGCAGCCTGACGGCGGCTATGAGATCGTCGATTTGAAGTCGTCGAACGGAACATTTGTCAATGGCAGGCGTGTGGAGCGTTTCCGGGTCAAAGGAGGTGACCGGATCATGTTCGGCCAGCTGGAAAGCCGCTTTCGTGAGCGGGCTCCAAAAGGGCTTGCTTCCGATGGGGGGTCCAAGTCCGTGGCTGCCTCCAAAGGGCAGCCGAGCCGCACTGACGGCAAAAAGGGGGACACCGAAAGCATCCCAGCAAGAGACAAGGACGGGCTTCCAAATACCAGCGCGGAAACCGGCAAAATCGAGGTCACCAAGCCTGTGGTGCAGAGGATCTCCGCCGATGCCCTGCGTTCACCAGGCGGGAGTGCGCCTCCAGTTGCATTGATCCCAAAGCCAACCGCGATCGAGTCTCCGGCGAATGCGCCCACACCGGCGGTTTCCAAAGAGGGGGGCGAGATGAGCAGCGAGGTCCGCGCTCTGGAGGCCACGCTCGCAGCCCGACGCAAAGAACTCACCCAGACCCAGGCCGAGATTAACGGGTTCAAAAGCGAACTCGAAAAATTGAAGGGCCAGGTGCAGAGCGCACGGACGCAGGTGGAAAACGCGAAAGCAGACGCAGGCAAGCTCGACGCCAGACGCCGTGATCTGGGCAATCTGGAGAGCAAGCTGGAATCAACCCGCACGCTTGTCACCAAAGCTGAGGAGGATCTGGGCACCGCGCAGAAAAGCCTGCAAGCTCTGCACGCAGAAGCTGAAAAGCAGCGCAAAGACCGTGAAGCCGTGACTGCCAGGCTCCTGGCTGAGGAGTCGGCCGCGAAGGAGAAAGTGGCGTCCATCAACCAGCTCCTTGCTGCAGCGCAGAAATCAGAAGCTGATCTGGAAGTGCAGCGCAGCGCTCAGCTGCAGACGCTGGATGCCCAGCTCGCGGCCAAGACGACGGAACTGGCAAAAGTTCAGGCAGACCTTGCCCTGGCGCAGGGCAGCCTCACTTCACAGCAGGCTGCTTTGGACAAAACCGCCGAAGAAGCGAGGGCTCGTGAGAGTGCCACGGCTAAGCTTGCTGCGGAGAAACGCTCTGCCGAGCTTCAAGATCTTGAGGTTCAGCTCGAAAACCGGCGTGCCGAACTGCAGAAAGCTCAGCAGGAGCTGGAGAAGGTCCAGACGGATCTCGCAGACCATAAAGATCAGCTTCAAAAGACCGCCTTGGAGGCATCCACTCGTGAAGCCGCTGTCGCCAGGCTCATCTCTGATGAAGCGGCCACGGCAAAAAAACTCGGCGAGCTTCATGAACAGGTCAGCAGCGCGGAAACAGTAGTCCGGCGACTTGTTTCTTTGCAGGCCGATACGCACAAAAGCGAAGCAGAGAAGCATATCAAGCGCAGCGGCGAACTGCACAGACTGGATCAGCAGTTCGAGAAGCAGACAGCCGAGCTGAAAAAAACCCAGACAGATCTGGCGAAAGCTCAAGGCGATCTTACGGCACAGCAAAATGTGCTCAGGCTGGCTACGGAAGATGCAAAAGCTCGTGAAGCCACCGTGACAAAACTGGCTGAGGATGAGAGCGCCGCCTCGCAAAAGCTGGCCGGTTTGCAAAAGCAGATTGGTGAAGCGGATGCCGAGGTCAGAAGACTGGCGCTCTTGCAGGCCGATGCACAAAAATCCGAAGCCGAGCAGCACAGCAAACGTGGGGCCGAACTGCAGGATCTCGACAGGCAGCTGGACTCCAGGCGTGCTGATCTGGCAAACCTCAAGGCCCAGTGTGAAGCCAGGCAGAATGAAGCCGACGCCGTCAATGCGGCCCTGGCCAAGGCCGAGCAACAGCTTCAGCAGGCACAGACTCAGATCGCACAGCTGGGTGGCGAGGAGAAGGCCATCATCGCGAGAGTCAGCGGGCTGCGCGGCAATGAAGACCGCCTCAATGCACTGACACAGACCCTGGCGCAGATGGAAAGCCAGCGAGGCTTGCTGGACACCGCCATCAGCGCTCTGCTTGGCAGGCAGCAGTCCCATGAGGCTGATGCCAGCAGCGCCGAACAGCGCATGAAGGATGTTCGTGCCCGGTTGTCCGAGCTTGAGCAGCAGCATCTTGCCGCTGAGCAGCAGCTCACGATTCTGAATGCCAGGAAGTCGGAAGCGGAAGCCGGCTTTGCCAGCCAGGAGAAGGAGGCGCTGGCAAAACTAGCAGACATTGACCGGCAGGCCAGGGACACGCGAAAGCTGGATGAAGCACAGAGACTGGAGGCAGAGAAACGCAAGGGCGACCTTGATGCGCAGATCGCTGAACGCGGAACACGTCTTGGCGAGTTGCAGGCGCAGGTGAAGGGGCTTGAAGACAAGGCGGCGGATATCACCAACAAGCTCGACGATCTTGCCTCGACGGATTCGAAGCTCAAAGACACCACGGATGCACTGAAGGCGGTCGAATCGCACAAGGCCGAGGTTGTGGCAGCTGTCGCGGCTTTGGTAAAAGATCGCGATGAACGCACTCGTGAGCTGCTCGCCGCCACGGAGCACGGGCGTGCTCAGGCGCTGCTCACACAGACGCTCATCCAGCGTCGGGAGAATTTAGAAAAGGAGGTGCGCCTCATCGAGGAGCAGCAGGCCGAACTCTCCCAGTCCATGGGCCGGCTTCGCGAGCAGGTGCGGGCGGCCGAAGCCGAACTCAAGGAGCGCGAGTCCAGGCTGGCGGCGGCAGAGCAGCGCACCAAAAATCTCGAAGAAACCGCAGCCTCTGCCGAGCAGCAGTTTAAAACTCTGCAGGCAGAGCACAGCAAGGTCGCTGAGCAGCTGGCACTTGCCAATAAAGATCTCGAGCAATCGGCTGCCTCCGCCATCGAAAGGAAAAAAGAGGCTGCCTCTGCCGCAGCCGCCGCTGAGAAAAGCTCGCAGCAGCACCTCATGCTGGTGGAAAAAATCAGCGGGTTGGAGGCTGCCATCGCCACGCTCACGACGGCCCACGCCAGCACTCAGCAAAAGCTGTCCGCAGCGGAAACGGACCATCAAAATCTGCAAGACCGTCTGATCGGACGGCAGAAAGAAATTGCTGCTGCCGAAACCCGCGTGGCCGAGCTCACGCAGCAGACTGCGGGTCTCGAAGACCGCCTGAAAGAGCTGGCGACTGCGAACAGGCAGAACGCCGAGCTCAATGCTGCGATTGCTCTCGCCACGCAGGAAAGAGACAAGCTTCAATCTGAAACACAGCGCATCACCAAGGAAAGGGCCGAGCTCGAATCGGTGCTGCCAGATCTTCGAGGCCATGTGACGCAGACCCGTGCCGAGGCAGACAATTTGAAGGCAGAGCTTGCGGCCCTGATCAAGGAACGTGATGCAGCCGCAGCTACGCTGAAGGAATCAGTTGAACAGCGCAAGGCTGCCGATGCCTCCGTTGAGGCTCTGCGCGTTGAAATGGCCAATCTCGACAAGATACTGGGTGACAGACGCGCCAACCTTGAAGCCGAGACTAAGTCCAAGCTCGCGGAGGTGAACGCTGCTGAAACACGGCTCAAAGGCGTGCAGGAGCGGATCGCATCTGCTGAGAAGAGGCTGGCTGAGCTGGCCGGGGTGGATGAACGCATCATCACAGCCTCCAAGACTCTCAAAGACACCGAAGCGCAGCGGCAGGCGGAAGAAAGAACCTTGGCGGAACTGACCCGCAATCAGGACAGGCTGAAGAAGGAGTGCGCTGCTCTCGAGGCATCATTGAAGACGGAAAATGCGAGGCTCTTGGAGCTGACCAAGGCTGTCAAAACCAATGAAACCAGGGCTGCGGACGCTGAGAAACGTGTGGAAAAGGCCGCAGCCGCTCAGCAGGCGGCCGAACAAAAACGCGCAGAGGCAGATGCCGCTGCAGAGAAGGCACGTGCGGAAGAAAAGAACCTGAGAAAACAAATTCCAGCGCTGACCACCGAACTCGCTGGCATCCAGGCGCAGTTGGTAAGTGTCACCAAGGAGCGAGAGGAGGCTTCTCAGTTCGTTACGCGCCTGAACGTCACCACTGACGGCCAGAACAAAAAGCTGTCCGAGTTGCAGCAGCAGATTACCCAGCTGGAAGAGGCCCATAAAGTCAGGGAAGAACGGGTGATGAAGGCACAGGCGGAAGTGGACAGGGAATCCGCACGCCTGAAGTCAGCGCAGGAGCAGTCTCGTGCTGCGGAGTTGCAGCTCGGTGAACTGGAAAAAGAGGTCAAGGACGCAAGGCTGAGATCCGACGCCGCAAAGAAAGATGCAGCTGCGATCGAGGGAGAGCTGCGACAGCGTCTCGACCGGGTGCAGAACCTCAAGGCAGATGAGGAACGGCTGCTCAAGGTCATGGAGACCCAAAAACTTGAGCTGGCAGAGGCTGACCAGTCTCACAAGGAGCTGCAAACCAAGATCGATGCGCGGAAGACCGAGCTGAGTGAGTATCTTAACGTCGGTGGCAGGGTTCTGGGGCTGGGCCAGGCACTTGCGGGGCTGGAATCCCGCCAGACGGAGATCAACAAGTCCTTGCGCAGTGCTTCGGAGGAAGATTTGGCGATTCAGATCAAGCTCAACGCCGCCCAGGAGGCGCTAAACCGCGAAGCTTCGCGCGCTGAGCAGGCGCGCAAGGATCGTGAGGCTGCCGAGTCCGAATTCAAGAGATTCAGTGCCGATATCCAGAAGCAGGCTGCAGTTTTGCAGAACTATGAACTGGAGCAGAAGAAGCGTATTGCCGAACTGGAAAAGCGCATCACCGACCTCGGTGCCACACACCAGCGTGCTGCGGGCCAGATTGACGAAACAAAGGCTGAACTGGTCCGGCTGGAAGGCAAAAAACAAGAATTTGCCCAGGCGGAGGCCCAGCTGAAGCACTGGCAGGAGATCGAAAAACGTCTGCGAGGCCAGCTCGTCGAGCTGGAGGAAAAACATGAAATCATGCGCCGGGGGCTGCCGACGGAGGAGAGCACGGTGGTCATGTTTGCCAACGACATCATCAAGCGCATCGATCTGATCGACGCACTGGTGGCCCGCTATGTCGCGTCAAACGGCAGCGATGTGCCGCAGCAGCTTTTGACTCTGCGTGCCTCATTTGAGGACATTTTGCACCAGCATGGTGTGACCGAATTTGATGTGTCCCCCGGCACCGAAGTGGACATTGAACTGCGCAAACGAATCGCCGTGGTAGATTCACTGCCGGGCAAATCCAAGCCGCGCGTCACCGAAAGCTGCCGCTCTGGTTTTATCTTCTCGCGTGGCGAAGGACACGAGATTATCCTGCGGAAAGTGGAGGTCCGAACCTCCAGCCAGTAGCCCGCCTTCTGGAACCCTTTTACACTCATTGTTATGGCTCAATACGTTGGAATCGACCTTGGCACCACCCTTTCGGGGCTGGCCTACCTCAAACCTGATGGCAATCCTGAAATCGTGCCAAATGCGGATGGCGAGCGCCTGACCCATTCCGTGGTGTTCTTTGATTCGCATGAGGATGTGAAGCTCGTCGGCAGCGCGGCCCGCGACGGTGGTGAGCCTGACCGCACCATTTTCCAGATCAAACGCCACATGGACGACCCCGAGCATCTGGTGGAAATCGACGGCAAGAAGTGGACGCCTGCAGAGATATCGGCGTTGATTCTTTCCAAGCTGAAGCGCGACTGCTCCAAGATCTGCGGAGATATCAATGAGGTGGTGATCACCGTGCCGGCGAACTTCAACGAGCTGGCGCGCAAGAGCACCATTGCAGCTGCTGAGATGGCCGGCATGAAGGTGAAGCGCCTGGTGAACGAGCCGACGGCGGCGGCGGTCTATTACGCGCACTCCCAGGGGGTGAAAGGCCGCATTCTGGTGTTTGACCTGGGCGGCGGCACGCTGGACACAACCATTCTGGAGGTTGAGGGGGACAACATCAAGATCCTGACCTCCGAGGGGGCAAGACATCTCGGTGGAAGCAACTTTGACGACATCCTGCTGGCGGCCTATGAGGAGCAGTACAAGAAGCAGACAGGTGCTGCGCTCTACAGTGACGAGCGGCACCGCCGCCGCGTCCTGCAGGCCACGGAGGACGCGAAAAAAATGCTCTCCAAGCTCCAGCGTGTGAACGACACCGTGGCCAACGACCAGAACAGCGGCATTGCCCGCATCGACCTGAGCCGTGACCATTTCGAGAAGATGATCCGCCACATGCTTACCCGCTCCATCTTCCTGGTGGAGCAGGCGCTGGACTCCGCGAAGCTGAAGACCTCCGACATTGACCACGTCGTGCTGGTGGGCGGTTCGACGCGCATTCCCAAGGTGAAATCCATGCTCGAGAAGATGTTTGGCAAGACCCCCAAATCATGCGGCAACGTTGATGAGTGTGTTGCCTTGGGGGCTGCGCTTTTTGCCAAAAAATCGGCACGCATTCAGGAGGTGTGCAATGCGAGCTATGGCACCCTGGCGATGGTTTACAATGCGAAGACAAAAGAGGAGAAGCTCATGAACTCCATTGTCATCCCCAAGAACACTCCCATTCCCTGCTCGCGCACCCAGGTTTATCAGACCTCGGAGGACAACGAGCGGGTGATCGAGGTGGACATCACGCAGGGAGAGGATGAAGACGCGAAGTTTGTCGATGTCATCGGCCGTCTGACACTGGAAGTGCCGCCGAACCGCCCGAAGGGCTGCGAAGTGGCCGTGACCTTCAGCTACGATGAGAACCAGCGCGTGCGCGCCCTGGTGGTGGACAAGCAGTCCGGCCGCAGCAAGGAAGTCGCCGTGACCTACAGAGGCGCGGGTGTTCTCTCTGAGGAAGAGCTGAAACGCCGCAGTCATCATCTTCGCAGTATGCGCATCGAGTAACCACCAGCACTGAAGGAACCCAACGCCATGTTCAAGATCCTTAAATCTCTCTCCAAATCCCTGGGGGGCAGCAAGTCTGTTGAAGCCAAGCCTGTGGCCAAAGAGGCCAGCCTGCTTGACAAGGTCAACAAGGGGGCTCCCGTGACCGGCAAAGCTCTGCCACCCAAAAGCCCGGAAGAGCTCTGCGGCATCACGCCCAAGATGCCCAAAGAGGAAATCAAGGCCCGGCTGAAGATGCTCTTCCGTCGTTACAACCGCAGCGCCTCCAGCCTTGATGCCAAACTGCGTGGCGAGGCAGATCAGATGCTTGATGCCATTGTGCAGATGCGTGAGAAGCACTTCGGCGAGATTTGAGCCTTTCGTTCACCTCCTGGATGGATTGAGGGCATGAAGCTGGATCGCCGCATCGCAAGCCATCTGTCCATGGGGCGCCAGGCGGCGCATCGTGCCATCGCCGCCGGACGGGTAAGGGTTAACGGAGTCCGTGTGACAGATGGGCATTGCCCGGTGGACCGCTTCACCCGGGTCGAACTGGACGATGCTGTCATCCAGGCCCCCGAGCGTGTGCTCCATCTCATGATGCACAAGCCCGTGGGCATTCTCAGCGCCACGAAGGATGACGAGCATCGCACCGTGTTGGATTTGATAGATGATCCCGACAAACACACGCTGCACATTGCCGGGCGGCTGGACCGCAGCACCTCGGGTTTGGTTCTGCTGACAAACGACGGTCGCTGGTCAAAACGGCTGATGACTGCAGAGGAGAAAGTGCCCAAGGTCTATCTGGTGGAAACCCTTGATCCGATATCCCCGGCTGCGGTGGCGGCTTTTGCACACGGTTTTTATTTCCATACCGAGGACATCACCACGCTGCCTGCGGAACTCGTCATTTTAGACGAGCGACAGGCGCGTCTCACACTGCATGAAGGGCGCTACCATCAGGTGAAGCGCATGTTTCACAGAGTTGGCAATCGTGTCGTACGGCTGCATCGGGAGCGCATAGGCACGCTGGTTTTGCCCCCCGATCTGCCACCGGGGGCATGGCGGGAGTTGACGCATGATGAGGTGGATGCCGCAGCAGATGCCGGTTGAGTGCTAAGCCAGAACGGGATTCTGGCAGTTGTTTTGTTTTTCAAAAAATCCAGCTTTCGCAGATGAATTTCACCCCTTAATCTCTTCTCCTTGTGATCCCCCCACGCATGTACCTTAGCATTTGGTTTGGCATCATGTTGGCAGCCCAGTCGGGCTGTACAACCCAAAAGGCTGCAAAGCCGGAAAAGCTCGCCTTGGAAGAGGCGCGTAAAGCGCTGCCACTCGAAGAGAAGGAAAATCCGCTTGTGAAGAGGCTGAACAATCCCTCATCCATGCCTGTGGTGCCGCCTGCGGGCGCCCGTCTGTCTTATTCCTCCGTCAAAATAGAGCAAAAGACCCTTGCGATGACTTTTGATGACGGCCCGCATCCTAGCCTGACTCCCAAACTTCTCGACTTGCTCAAGGAGAGGAACATCAAATGCACCTTTTTCCTCATTGGTCAGCAGGTGAAGATGTATCCTGATATCGTGCGCCGTATCATAGCGGAGGGGCATGAGATTGGTAATCACACCTGGACTCACTGCAGCCTGACCAGCCGCTCAGACGATCAGATCCGCACTGAGCTGAAAAAATCCGAGGACGCTGTTTTCGAGGTGGCCGGAGTGCGCCCGCATCTGGTGCGCCCTCCTTACGGAGCCATCAATACACGCATCAAAAATCTGATGTTTACCGAGTTTGGCTACTCCACCATCATGTGGTCCGTTGATCCTCAGGACTGGCGCCGTCCGGGTGTGGCTGCAGTGACCAGCCGTCTGGTTAATGGGGCGCATCCGGGAGCCATCATGCTCTCTCATGACATTCATCCGCCCACCATCACGGCCATGCCTGCAATGTTCGACCAGCTGCTGGCCAAAGGATATCAATTCGTCACGGTAAGCCAGCTTCTGAACATGGAGAAAGCTTCGATGCCCGTGGGGGTGATTGTACGCCCTGCGGAGCCTGTGGGTGACAAAGACCCGAAGCCCCTGCCGGAGAAAAAGCCTAGCGCGTGATGTGGGCGCAGGCTTGTGCCTAAAAAAGGAAAGCGCCCCGGGCGGAGCCGGGACGCTTTCAGACCCACCTGTGCCGTCCGGTGCAAAGGGCTCACGTATCCCATGAGTCCAGGTGGGGACCCGCGTTATGAGGCTCTGTCTTCCAGTAAAGGCATGACATGTCACCTCAGCGCGTAGCCCCCGGGTTAGATTAATCGGGCCGGGCCGCAAAGCTCGAAAACGAACACTGCAGGAAATTCAAATGCCACCAAGGCGGCAAATTTCAAAGAGCAGGACACGGCTGCATGAACCGTAACCTAGATGCTTGAGATTACTCCCGGACATGGTCTGGATCAAGGCCGGTGTCATAGAGCCTTTGTGGGAGAAATTTGCCTGCGGAGGGCGTTTGTTCATCCCCACCATCATGACCCGGTTTCTTTGTCTTTTTCTTCTCGTGTGCACGGCGGATGCCGTTGCTGCTTCCAACATTCAGCGCCTGTGGCTGAGCTTTCAGCGTGCTGAGCCGAGCCATGTGACGGTGAACTGGGAAACCGCACAGCCGGGTGATTCCGTGGTGCTTTTTGGTGTCAGCGCGGCGCTGGGCGGCAGGATTTCAAAAGAGGAAAAAGTCACACTGCATCATGTGGAGATCCCGATTCCGCAGAAGGATGCAGTGTATCACTACCAGGTGCGCTCGGGAGGGGAGGCGTCTGCGGTCTGCACGTTCAAAAGCATGCCATCGAAAGAGCTCCGCATCGCCGTGCTGGGAGACTGGGGTTTTGCTCAGCCGGATCTGGCTGCCCTGATCAAGGATGACGTGCATGTGCTGATGACTGCGGGGGACAATGTCAGCAGCCTGCATCAGCAGGGGAAAGAGGGGGCGAAGGCGTTCAGTGCTTTGATCGACTCGCAGCCGGAGCTTTTCCGCAGCGTGCCTTTCATGCCGATCCTGGGGAACCATGACCGCGAGATCCGTTCGCGGGGGCCAAAACCGCCGTCCGAGGCGGTGTATGATGTGGAGGCGGCTGCGTATCGTGAGTTTTTTGCGCTGCCAGGAAATGAGTGGAACTGGGTGCTCAGCTTTCCAGATTTTGCCGCACGGTTTGTCGCGCTGGACCTCGAGCATATCCAGGACATGGGAACGACCTGGCAGACGGGGCATCCGTTTGACGAGGGCTCAGAGCAGCTGGCGTGGTATCGGAAGCAGATGGAGCCTGCGCACGCGGGGCATACGGTCACACTGCAGAATGAGCGCAACGCGACCATGAGAGGCCAGCTCCAGGGGGAATGGGGACGCTTGTTTCAGCAGGGCTCTGCTGTCATCACCGGATTTGGCTATTTTGCAGAGCGGGCGGTGGTGGACGGTTTTCCGTATTACAATACGGCGCTGAAAGGAAACGGGGATCGTTATCCTGATCCGAAGTCGGCCTTCTTTGCCAGTGAGCACAGCTATGTGTTGCTGAGTTTCAAACCAAACGCGGCGATGAAGATCCAGATCAAGAGCCTGGCTGGCAAGATGCTGGATGAGCAGAGCTATCCTGCAAAGTAATGGGTGTTAACATAACACCGTGATTTGCAAGCCTGGAGCTGTGAAGAGGGGGCTAGCAGGCGTTTTGGTAAGCACATCCAACCATGAAACTCACGCTCCTGCTTCTCTCACTGCTCGTTGCGACTGCCGTCGCTCAGGACAACAAAGCCCTGCTGGACCTTGCGCTTGAGGCGCCGGTCATCAACATGCAGCCGGGGCCGGAGTATGATGCGGAGAAGCGCCCGGGGAACATGATCATTGGCCTGGACCGCACGCCCAAAGGGCGGCTGTGGGCGGCGTGGGTGGGAAACGGGGATTCGCCGAACGGGTTCTTCATGCTGGCGACGAGTGATGACGACGGCAAAACATGGAGCAAACCGCGGGTGGTGATCGATCCACAGGATGGTGAGCTGAACGGGGTGAAGTATGAGCGCCGTGCGTTGGTGGGCAATCTGTGGACCGATCCGCTGGGCCGCCTGTGGTGCTTCTTTGACCAGAGCCTCGGCTACTTTGACGGACGTGGCGGCGACTGGTACATCCGCTGCGACGATCCTGATGCTGCGGAGCCGAAATGGACTGCGCCGGTGCGCTTTGCGGACGGCTGCACGCTGAACAAGCCCACGGTGCTGAGCAATGGCGACTGGCTGCTGCCCGTTTCTCTTTGGACACGCGACCGCATGCACGGCCCCGGCGTGGACAAAGAAGCGCACAAAGACCTGGATGTGATCCGCATGGCGAATGTGTTTGCCAGCACGGACCAGGGGAAGACTTGGACACGGCGCGGTGGGGTGGCGTTTCCAGGCACGGACTTCGACGAGCACATGATCGTGGAGCGCAAGGACGGCAGCCTGTGGATGCTGGCGCGGACGAAAGACGGGATCAGCGAGAGTGTCTCTGGTGACAAAGGTGCGACATGGAGCGAGCCACAGCCGTCTGCGATCCAGAACTGCAGCGCGCGGTTTTTCATCCGCCGTCTGGCATCGGGGAAACTAATCCTCGTGAAGAACGGACCCATCAATGTGAGGCTGCCGCGCCGCTCGAACTTGAAGGCTTTTCTTTCCGACGATGATGGGAAGACCTGGGGAAAGGGTTACCTGATCGATGACCGCAGCGAGGTGTCCTATCCAGATGGCTTTCAGGCACCGAATGGGGACATCCACATTCTCTATGATTGGAACCGGCACAGCGATGCGGAGATCCTGCACGTTAAATTCACCGAGGAGGACATGCAGAAGCAGGCGGAGATTGGCAAGCTGACGATGGACCCGGAGGAGATCAAACGCCGGTCCAAGGTGGGCAAGGATCTGGTGAACAAGGCGCTGGCACCGAAGCTGCCGAAGGCTATCACGCCGGATCCGAAGTGGGCCGTGCAGGCGCTTGAGGATGCGAAGCAGGACTTCAAGAGCATTCCATACGATGGGGTGACTCCAAACAAGATGGTTTGCGACACCACACTGCGCGAGCTGCCGGACGGCTCCTGGATTCTCTTCATACTGGCCGGTGGCGATACAGAGCCGAGTCCGCTGAACTACACCGGCGTGACCCGCAGCCATGACATGGGCAAGACTTGGACGCCGCTGGAGCGTTTTGACGTGGGCTTCCCCCGTGAAGGCAAGACCATCGGTCAGGGCCCGACAGAGCTCATGATTTTGGGACAGCGCAGCACGCTGTTTTTCTCCACGCATTCCAAGCACTGGGCCAACGACTGGCGCTCGTGGTTTCTCACCAGCGATGATTCGTTCAAGACCTGGAGCAAGCCGTATGAAGTGCCAGGGCGTCTGAAAGAGCGCACGTTCATCCGCAAGCACATCGTCTGCAAAGACGGCCGCATCATGATTCCCTTCCAGCACTACATCGGCCCGGATGACCAGCAGGACCGCCCGCCGCTGGAGCGCGACTTCACCAATCCGCGCAACGGGGTGCTGATCAGCAAGGATGGCGGCAAGACCTGGAGCGAGCATGGCAACATCCGCCTGACGCCCAACAGCCGCTACTTTGGCTGGGCGGAGAATGACCTCTTTGAGCATCCGGATGGGCGTATCACGATGGTGATCCGCGGGGATGGGCTGGGTGGCATGCTCTACAAGGCGGAGAGCAAGGATGGCGGCCTGACGTGGCCGGAATTTGCGAGCATCACGCCGATCCCGAATCCGGGCAGCAAGACCACGCTCTACAATCTGGGCGGAGATACCGTGGCGATCCTGCACAATCCCAACAGCAAGCACCGCAGCCCGATGGCGCTTTGGATCAGCTTTGACGGGATGAAGACCTGGCCCTACCAGCGAGTGCTGCAGCAGGAGTCCGTGGACGGGCCAAAGGGGCGCATGAACTACCCGGACGGCTTTGTGAGCCAGGACAAGCAGTGGCTGCACTTTGCCTTTGATGATAACCGCCACCGTGCGGTGCATTACAGTGCCAAGCTGCCGCCGCTGAAGTAGCGGCGGTAGGCAGGATGCAGAGCGTTTTATTTCATGACGGCTGGCTGGCCGGTGCATTCGAGAACGCTGTGCCAAAGCTCCTGGGTGGGGTCCACCTTGCGGCGGCCATTGATGACGAGATCCAGGGGCAGGTGAACGAATGAGCCGTGCCAGCGGCCGACAAGCATGTTGGTCTTGCCGGCCATGGCGGCGTGCACGGCGTTCTGAGCGAGGCGTGAGCAGTAAACGTTGTCCTGGGCATTGGCGGGGACGCTGCGGACGATGTAGCTGGGGTCGATGTATTTGAGGTTCACCTCGGTTTTGCGCGTCTTGAAGAAGGCATTGATGCGGTCTTTCAAGAAGGGGCCGATGTCGCCGTAGCGCTTGTTGCCACTGGCGTCGGTCTCGTCGCTGGTCTGCATGAGATGCTGGCCGGCGCCCTCCGCCACGACGATGACGGCGCTGCCGCGCTTCATGAGGCGCTGGCGCAGGAACTCGAGGAGGCCGCCTTCGCCATCGAGCTCGAAATGCACCTCGGGAATGAGGACGAAATCCACATTGCTGCCGGCGAGTGCGGCGTAGCAGGCGATGAAGCCGGAATCACGGCCCATGAGCTTGACGAGGCCGACGCCATTGACGGCACCGGTGGCCTCCACATAGGCGCATTTCACTGCCTGCACAGCGGCATCGAAAGCGGTTTCGAAACCGAAGCTTTTATCGAGATAGCGGATGTCGTTGTCGATGGTTTTGGGAATGCCGACGATGGCTTTCTTCAGGCCGCGCCGCTCGATTTCCTTGGCGATCTCCGCCGCACCCCGCAGGGTGCCGTCTCCACCGATGACAAAGAGAATGTCCACCTTCATGTCCTCCAGGGTGTCCACCATTTCGCCGATGTCCTGCTTGCCACGGGAGCTTCCGAGCATGGTGCCGCCGAAGTGGTGGCCCTGGTCCACGGAAGAGGGCTTTAACAGGAGGGGTGTGTGGCCGAAGCGCTGGACGAGCCCTTCATACCCATAGCGGAAGCCATAGACACGAGCCACGCCGTACTGGTGGTGGCAGCGGTGGACGATGCCACGAATGATGTCGTTCAGGCCGGGGCAGAGCCCGCCGCAGGTGACGATGCCAACGGTAGTTTTGGGGGGATCGAAATATACCATCTCACGCGGTCCTGCTTCTTCGTAGCTGGGGCTGGAGACATCACGTCCTTCCTCGAGTAGATGGCTGTGGTACAGGATGCGGTCCACAGCATCCACTTTGAAGGGGGCATCGACGCCGCCGATGCGGTGGAGGGGCGAATGGATCAAGCAAGGACCAAGCGTGGGGATGGTCGTGTCTGAAGGAGCTGGTGTCATGGCTGGGAGAAGGTTCATAGAGCAGGAGAAGTGCCATTCTGCGTGCCGAGAGGTGTACAAGGGGGTTGCAAAAAGTCGATCCCCCGCCTGCTTCCACGAATGAATCCCGCCTTTCCTGACAACCTCCGCCTCCAGCTCCGCCAGACCGGCGTGATCGCCGTCCTGATGATCGACCGAGCCGAGGATGCGGTCCCGCTGGCGCGGGCTCTGCTCGCGGGCGGGGTCAATGGAATCGAGCTAACATTGCGCACAGATGCGGCGCTGGAATCACTGCGGCGCATTCGGGCAGAAGTGCCTGAGATGACCGTGGGAGTGGGGACGATTCTGACACCGAAGCAAGCCAATGAAGCCAAGGAGGCCGGAGCGAGCTTTGGCGTGGCTCCGGGTATGAACCCACGCGTGGTGGCCGAGGCGATCCGCATTGGGCTGCCCTTCGCCCCTGGTGTGTGCACGCCGACGGATATCGAGATCGCCATCGAGGCAGGCTGCCGGGTGCTGAAATTTTTCCCCTCGGAGCCGTGCGGTGGGCTGGGCTATCTGCGCAGCATCATGGCTCCGTTTATGCATCTCGGCGTGCAGTTCATTCCGCTGGGCGGTGTGGGTGCTGGAAATGCAGCGCATTACCTGAGCGAGCCGGCGGTGCTGGCCCTGGGGGGCTCATGGCTGGCACCCAAGGACATCGTGGCCAAGGGCGGCTGGGATGTGATCACCGCGCTGGCACGTGAGGCCACGGACATCGTCAAGCAGGTCCGCTCATGAGCCGCGTCGTCACCTTTGGGGAAATCATGCTGCGCCTGGCCACGCCGGGCTTTGCGCGTTTTCAGCAGGCCATGCCGGGCGGCATGCAGGCGAGTTTTGCGGGTGCGGAGGCCAGCATCGCCGCGGCGCTGGCGTATCTCGGTGCAGATGCGGCATTTGTCACCGCGCTGCCTGCCAATGCGATTGCGGACGCGTGCGTGGCGGATCTTCGCAGCCTTGGCGTGGAGACAAAGCATGTGCTGCGCACGGCGGCCGGACGCCTCGGAGTCTACTTTCTGGAGCATGGAGCCAATCAACGCGGGGGAAATGTGATCTATGACCGCGAGGGCTCTTCGGTGGCCATCACCCCGGCCAATGAGTATGACTGGGCGGCGATCTTTGCCGGGTGCGAGTGGTTTGTGATCTCCGGGATCACGCCGGCGATTTCGCGCAACGCGGCCGAGGTGGCACGCGTGGCCATGCGGGAAGCGCAGGGGCGCGGGATCAAGATCGTGTGCGACATGAACTACCGCACCAAGCTCTGGAACTGGGAGCCGCCGCTCTCTGCACGCGAGCTCGCCACACGCACCATGCGGGAGCTGCTGCCGATGGTGAGCGTGTTTGTGGGCGGGGTGAGCGATGCGACTGCGATGCTGGGCATCGAATCCAGCGGAGATTTGCAGGCGCTGGCCAGGCAGATTGCCAAAGAGTTTCCCAATCTCAGCCATGCGGCCTTCACCCTGCGCGATGGCAGCACTTCGGCGGCGCAATGCTTTGGCGGCGCGCTCTACGAAGCGGCAACTGACGCACTGCATACCGCACCACGCCACACCATCACCCAGGTGATCGACCGCCTCGGCGCCGGGGATGCCTTCACCGCAGGGCTGGTGTTTTCGTTTCTGCAAAACTCCGACCCGCAGACCACCGTCGCCTTTGCCACCGCAGCCGGCTGCCTGGCGCATTCCATCGAAGGCGACTACAACTACAGCACGCGTAGCGAAATCGAAGCCCTCATGCAGGGCGATGGTGGAGGCCGTGTGAGCCGCTGATTCATCCCTATTTCCACTCATGTCCCATCCTGCACCCACCACACCTGATCGCTGGTCCCTTGAATCCTGGTTCTCCGGATTCGGCCAAGCCGACTACACTGAATTTAAAGCCACGCTCGTGCGTGATGTGGAGGCGCTCAAAAAGCAGGCGGCGGCGTTGAGCATCGACACCGTCGAGATGGCGCAGGTCATCAATGCGCTTGAGGCTCTGAGCGACCGCCTCGGCCATCTCTCGGCCTATCTCGGCTGCTTGTCCGCCGACGATGCTAACAATGAAGCGGTGAAGGCCGACGAGGCCTGGATCTCTACGCTCGAAGCAGAAAGCACCAAGCTCATGGCATCGCTGCGCTCGGCGCTGGCTGCGCTGAGTGATGATGCGTTTGAATCGCTGCTGGCAGATCCCTCTTTGAAAAATGCAGAGCATGCCGTGAAGCGCATGCGCCACGAGGGGCAGCACCAGATGAAGTCTGAGATGGAGGCGCTGGCTGCCGATCTCAATGTGAACGGTCTGCACGCCTGGGGTCGGCTGTATGACACGCTGACCGGGAAGATGGAGTTTGAAATGACCTTTCCTGATGGACACAAGGAGACCGTGGAGATGTCCCGCCGCCGCGCGCTGATGTCCGAACCTGACCGCAAGCTGCGTGAGGCGGCCTTTCATGACGGGCAGAAGCCGTGGAATGACCACGCGGTGACGCTGGCTGCCGGGCTGAACGGCATCGCGGGAACGCGGCTGAGCCTGTATGGACGTCGTGGCCTGCCGCACTTTCTCGACGCGCCATTGTTTGACGGTGCCATGAGCCGGAAGTCGCTGGATGCGATGCTGGAGGCGATCCACGCGCACATCGAACTGCCGCGTCGTGCCCTGCGCAAGGCGGCGAAGCTGCAGGGAACCTCTGCGCTGCATTACTTCGATCTTGAGGCACCGCAGATTGCGCCTCCCGACGAGAAAGAACTCACCTGGGACGAGGCCTGCGCCACGGTGGACCAGGCCTTCAGTGCCGCGTATCCAAAGCTGGGCGAGTATTTCCGCGAGATGCTGGCGCAGCGCTGGATCGAGGCGCAGCCGCGTGCAGGCAAGCGGCCGGGAGCCTTCTGCACAGGCTCCCAGCTCAAGCATGAGGAGCGCGTGTACATGACGTTTCACCGCACGGTGCATGACATGGTGACGCTGGCGCACGAGGTGGGGCACGCCTGGCATTCCTGCGTGCTGCGTCCGGCGCGTTCGTTTGCAGCAAACTACCCGATGACGCTTGCCGAGACTGCATCGAATTTTGGCGAGATGATCCTGCTCAACGGGCTGATGAACGACCCCGGCCTCACGGAAGCCACCAAGGCCTACCTGCTGGATCAGGAGATGCTGCGCGCGCACGCCTACCTGATCAACATCCCGATGCGTTACGAGTTTGAGAAGGCCTTTTACAAGGAACGTTCGAGCGGCGAGGTGAGCGTGAGCCGCCTGAGCTCGCTCATGAATGAGGCGCAGCGCAAGCTCTACGGAGACACGCTGCTCGAAGACGGTACGGACCCGATGTTCTGGGCCTCGAAGATGCACTTCTTCATCAGCGGCATTTCGTTTTACAATTTCCCGTATGTCTTTGGCTATCTGCTCAGCCAGGCGCTGTTTGCCCGCTTCAAGGCAGAAGGCGCGTCCTTCCTGCCGCGCTACGAGGCCTTCCTCTCCATGACGGGCAGCGCGACCTGCGAAGAGGTCGTGAAACGCAGCCTTGGGGAGGACATTACCAAGCCTGAGTTCTGGGCCACGGCACTGAAGGCCATGGAGCCGGCGCTGAAGGCCTACGAAGCGCTGTAATCAGGCGAGGTGATCAATCAAGCGACCGCACGCTGGGGCCCTCCACCCAGCGCGGGGGGATCATGATCTGGCGCGGCACTTCCGGCACGCCGTGCTCATGCTGCGAGAGCTGGGTGACGATGAGATCGACGGCTGCTGCTGCAAGGTGTTCGCGCTGCTGATAGATGCCGGCAAAGTCCGGCATTCTTGGTGTCCAGTCGTGCACCACAAAGCCAATGTCCTGCGGGATGCGCAGGCCCAGCCGCCGCAGCCAGCCGGGCACGTGGGTGTCGAAGGTGACGAGTGCGTCCGGCTGGTGGGCATTCATCCACTTGGAAAAAGCCTCGAAGCCTTGGCTGATGTCGTTGCTGGGAAAGAGCAGCAGTGGCACACGGTCCGCAGGCGGCAGGCTCTGCTGCCAGTGAAACAGTCCGCCACTGTAGCCAAACTGGGAGCGGTTCACGATCCACTGTGTGACCGCCACGCCGATGCGCTTATAACCGCGTGTGGTGAGCTGGTCTGCGGCCATGTGGATGCCCAGCGTCATGTTTCCTGCGCACATGTGCAGGGAAGGGCTGCTCATGGCATTGCCAAAGGTCGCTGCGGCGAAGGGGGAGTAGTCGATCTTGCTGCACGGGAGCTGCATGCTCTGTGGCGAGACGATCACGCCCTCGATGCCACGTGCGTGCAGGATCTTCTGCAGTCGCTTGGGCGTGAGCCCGTCCTTCCCCAGCCAAAACTCCTCCACCGCATAGCCGTGGCCATGGGCGCGGCTGCGGATGTCATCGATGGGCACGTATTGATACGAAGAGCTGAGAAGGCCATCCTGCGGCACGTGCTCGCGGATGACAGCGATGACGGCGCGCACGCGCTGCTGCTTCCTGCCGCGTACGGCCTGCATCATGCGCGCGAGATGCGGGTCTGGCTGGTAGTTCAGTCGTTTCGCCTCCTTGAGAACGATTTCACGCTTTTCCGCTGAGACCTTGGGAGCGCCGCGCAGCACACGAGACACCGTCATCAAGGAATACCCGGTGGCACGGGCGATGTCCTTGAGCGTGGGCGCTTGAGTGGCGGGCATGGCTGGCGGTGAGCGAGACTACAGGTCTGCCAGTGTCGTGGTGAGCAGCCTCCAGAACTTCTGCGCGGAGGAGATGCTGGCGCACTCTTTTTCGGAGTGGGCCTCGTGGATGTTTGGGCCGAAGGAGATCATGTCGAGGTCCGGGTAGGCCATGGAGATGACGCCGCACTCCAGCCCTGCGTGGCAGGCGCTGACCTTGACCTCGTGATCGAAGAGTTCACGGTAGATCTTTTTCATCTTGTCCAGGATGGGCGACTCGGCGCTGGGGCTCCAGCCGGGATAGGGGTCACCCGAATGCGCCTCTGCGCCGATAAGCTCAAAAGGAGCGCGGAAAGAGCGGACCACATCGATCTTGCTCGACTCCACGGAACTGCGCTGCAGGCTGCCGATCACGGCTTTGCCATGAGCGAGGTCGATGGTGGAAAAATTGGTGGATGCCTCCACCAAGCCTGGGACGACGGGGCTCATGCGATAGACGCCATTGACCAATGCCTGCAGGGCCAGCAAGAAAGCGCGCTGAGCTTCTGCGGCCATGACCTGCACCGGTCCGCTCGTGGCATCCACTGCCGTTGAGGTGATGCTGAGGCTGGGTTCTATCAGGCGGAACTCTTCGCGGATGCCGGCAGTCTCCTGCTCAAAGCGCTCTTTAAAACGTGCCTGGTCCAAAACAAGCACGCTGGCAATGCATCGGGCCGGGATGGCGTTTCGTGCGCTGCCGCCGCGCATGGTGGAGAGCGCCACGACCTGTTCTCCGCAGGCGCTTAGAATACGGGCCATGAGCTTGTTGGCATTGGCGCGGCCTTCGTGGATCTGCAGGCCGGAGTGCCCGCCGCGCAGACCGGAGATTTGGATCTCAACCAAGGGGTGGGCGGAGGCATGCGTGATCTCGCTGTAAGTGTAGGTGACGTGTGTGTCGATGCCCCCTGCGCAGCCGATGGTGAAGGTGTCGTCCTCTTCGGAGTCGAGATTCAGCATGGTTTTGCCAGTCAGCAGTCCCGGCTGAAGGCCCAGCGCGCCGCCCATGCCCTGCTCCTCGTCCAAAGTGAAGAGCGCCTCGATGGGCGGATGGGAGAGGTCCTTGGATGCAAGCACCGCTAGGATGGCGGCAACACCGAGGCCATTGTCCGCACCGAGGGTGGTGCCACGTGCGCGTACCCAGTCGCCATCGACCCACATCTCGATGCCCTGTTTGTCGAAGTCGAAGATCACGCCGTCAGCGGCCTTGTGCACCATGTCCAGATGAGCCTGCATGATCACTGCGGGGCGGTCCCTGCGGTCTGCGCTGGCCTGTTTGCGGATGATCACGTTTCCGGCGGAGTCGATCTGGTGCTGCAGGCCGTGCTGCCGCGCAAAGGCCACGACAAAAGCGACAACGCGCTCCTCGCGCTTGGAAGGACGTGGAACAGCATTGAGATCGGCAAAGCAGTTCCACAGGGGCTTGGGTTCAAGGGAGCGGATTTCGGAGGAGGACATGTATGAATGGATGGAGAGTGAATGTGCGGCGCAGCCTGTCAGGAACAAGAGCAACGGCGGGCAGGGGGGAGGAGCATGTTAACATAACACCTCTTCGGCTTAATCCAGGGTGAAATCACACCTCACGTCACGTTTGATAAAGCCGATGAATCTCCGCCAATTCTGCACCCTGCTTTTTCTCGCCACCGTCTGCGCCCAGGCAGTCGAGCCGATGGGCGAACGTCTTGAAACGTGGCAGGGTATCCCGGGACTGGAGCGCACTGCTCGTGGGCGTGTGTTTGCGTCCTGGTTTACGGGCGGGCCCAAGGAGCCTTCGCCGGAGAATGCGGTGCTCCTCTGCTACAGTGATGATCAGGTAAAGTCATTCACGCGGCCGCAGGTCATGGCTGCTCCAGGAAATGGAACGCGCTGCTTTGACCCCACGCTGTGGATTGATCCCAAGGGACGGCTTTGGTACATCTTCAACCGCGGCAACAAGGACACCGCGAAGCACGATGTATGGGCGCGCATCTGCGATGATCCAGATGCCACGCCGCCCGTCTTTGGAGCCGAACTCCGGGTGGGATATGAAGGGCCTTATGCCTTTCGCATGAACAAGCCCACAGTGCTTTCCTCAGGCGAGTGGATCATGCCGGTGACGCATGCCATGGAACCGGTGCGTGAATGGTTTGCCGGACCGAAGCAGTTGCAGGGCGTGGGCATCTCCACCGATGAAGGAAAGACATGGAGGCTGCATGGGGCGCTCAAAGCACCAGAGTGGGCGCTGGAGTGCATGATCACCGAACTGAAGGATGGTCGGCTTTGGCTGCTGACACGAACGGGGGGCGGCTTTTTGTGGGAGAGTCATTCATCCGACAATGGCCTCACCTGGAGCGAGGCCAAGGCCAGCACCATCCCCAATCCGGGCTCCCGCTTTTTCATCCGCCGTCTTGCCTCCGGCAATCTGCTGCTGGTGAATCATCACGGTTTCACTGGCAAAACACGCAGCCACCTCACCGCGCAGATTTCCACGGATGACGGCAAGACCTGGAACGAGGGCCTGCTGCTGGATGAGCGCAAGGGTGTCTCGTATCCCGACGGCGTGCAGGACCGTGATGGCCTGATCTGGATCACGTATGATCATGATCGGCAAGGTGAGGGCGAGATCCTGCTGGCAAAGTTCCGCGAGGAAGATGTCGAGGCAGGCAAGAATGTGTCTGGTGCTGTGAGTCTCAAGCAAACGATCAGCAGACTGGAGAAACCTCAGATCATACCGGCGAAGTGGGATCCGGCACTGGCTGGAGATGTGGTGATGCAGCGTCTGGTGAACACCACGGCGCCGCAGGTGAAGGGTGCGCACGATGCGGAGTTTGCGTGCGTGGGAGATCGTGTCTACATCGTGGTGGAGGCCAATGACCTGAAGGCGGGAGAAAGCGCCGGATGGCCGTTCATCTACGCCACGATGTCCATCGTGAACTTGAAGACTCTCGCGCTGGAAAAGGTGATCGACTTTGCCAAAGGCGGACAACGGTTTGAGAACGAGACGCTGCCTGAGGGCGCGTGCTTTGTACCGCGCATCCTGCAAAAGGATGCGAACACGCTGCGCTGCTACTTTACCAGCGAAGACCCAGGAAAGAGGCAGTCGCAGATGTGGTATCGCGACTTTGACCTGAAGTCCGGTGCTTTCCGTGACACAATCCACAAGGCGAAGCTGAAGGCCGCAGCAGGCACGTTTGACTTTCAGCCGCAGTATTTCCATGCGGACGCAGCGGCTCAAGGCTTTGCCAGGCCGGCGGTGGATTCATCATTCTTCATCTTTGATTCCTTCAAGAAGTTCGATGGCAAGATCTACGTGGCACTGAACAATTTCACCGGAAAGCAGAACGCGCTCGCTCTGATGCATGATGATCTGGAGACCCTGGAAGTGCTCGGCCATTACAACGAGCCGCAGGCCGAGGCGCTGAGTGAATCGGCAGTGAACCGACTGCTGGACGGCACGTGGATGGCGATCTGCCGCAATGACAAAGGGAACTATTACTTTTCCGCCAGCGCCGATGGCAGGACATGGAGCGCTGGCAAGCCGCTGCCAGTCGTGCTCAATGGCGGCAACTCCAAGCCGACCTTCGACAAATTTGGCGGCATCTATTATCTGGGCTGGCAGGAGTCCACGCGTATCCAGGGCGTGAGCCGCAGTGTGTTCAATGTGGATGTCTCTCGCGATGGTAAAACCTGGGAGCGTAAATACCGCTTTGAGACGCCGAAGTCCTTCCAGTATCCCACCTTCCACGGACATGAAGGCGTGATCTGGCTGGTGGTCACCCAAGGTGACAAGGACGCGAGCCGAAAGGAGCGCATCATGTTTGGAAAGCTAGAGGATGTGGGTGGCTTTGAATCGCAGCAAGGGCAGAAGCGCATCGTCTGGCCTGCGCACGCTCCCGCAGAGGCAGCAGAGATGAAGCTGGGAACCAGGCTTTTCACAGACCGGGATTATGTGATCGAGGCCATGCCAGAGCAGGTGCGGGGACTGCCGTTTCTGCGCACGAGCATTGAAATGATCGACGCGGAAGTCGTCAAGGCAGGAACGCTGTACGCACTGACACCTGCCTCGCGACCTGGGGCTGCCTGCCAGGAGGAGGCTCTGAAAAGCGCAGGCTTTGCCAAGGTCGAAGTGCCTGAGACGCAATTGTTCCCGGGTGACATCAATCGTGTGAACCTATACAGTAAAGATGTCATCAAGGGAGAGCGGCTGCGTTTCAAAAAACTGGTGCTGCTCATCAGCGGATCAGGAGTCGTCATGCGTGACACTCATCCTTGATCTCCGCCCCTTCAACCAACTGCACGACCTCCCATGATCCGCTTCTTCAACTGGTTTAACAATCTCTATCCCGTGTGGCTCGTGAGCCTCGCTGTGCTCGCCTTCTTCAAGCCGCAGACCATGCTGTGGTTTGACAAGCCATGGATCTTCTGGTCGCTCGCGGCCTCCATGCTCGGCATGGGGCTGACGCTCAGCGTGGACGATTTCAAGGCCATCGCGCGCATGCCCGGCAGTGTGGCGCTGGGTTTTGTGGCACAGTACACCATCATGCCACTGACCGGGTGGATGGTGGCGAAGGTTTTGAATCTCGATCCCGGGCTCGCCGTGGGCATTATTCTCGTGGCCAGCTGCCCCGGGGGCATGGCGTCCAACATGATCAGCTACCTCGCACGGGCAAATGTGGCGCTGTCGGTGGTTCTCACCCTTGCATCCACGCTGCTGGCCTTCTTTTTTACGCCCATGTGGACCAGCGCACTGGCCGGCAAGTACGTGCCGGTGGATGCCTGGGGGCTGTGCCTTTCGGCCTTGCAGCTCACGGTGGCACCTGTCGTGCTGGGCGTGCTCATTCGCTGGAAGATGCCACGCACTGCAGATCAGATCGGAGCTTGTGGCCCCACCATTGCGGTGCTGGCCTTCACGTTTGTCAGCGGGGGCATCGTGGCCGCCAGTGCAGATGCCATCTCGGCCCATTTTGGCCGGCTGGCGCTGGCAGCGTTTCTTTTGCACATCAGCGGTTTCGTGGTGGGCTACCTCATCCCCAAGGTGCTGCGCTATCCGGAATCCGTGGCCCGCACCGTGAGCATCGAGGTGGGCATGCAAAATGGTGGCATGGCCGCAGCCTTGGCACGTGAGCACTTTCCATTGCTGCCTCTGGCCGCCGCTGCTGCTGTCTTTAGCGGAGTGATGCAAAACATCGTGGGCGGCCTCATGGCCGCATGGTGGAAACGCCGGACTCCGGATGCGTGAACCTTGTCATGAATCGTCGAAACTTTATCCAGGCAACGGTGGCTGGCGTGGTCGGTCAAAGCCATGCCCGGCAGGATGATAATGTGGTGGTCAAAGCCGGTGCTTTTGCTGTCACCATTCCTGCCATATGGCAAAAGAGTGCCATCATCGAAAAAGTGCCCATCAAGCCCTTATATAGTAAAGAAGACTGGAAGGCTTATCAGGCGGACAATCACCGAATTTTGAAGCCCAGCTATGGCTGCCGACCGCAGCACTGGGCGCTACGGTTTCCTGCTGCCGTGCCAAAGGGAATCACTTTCGACCAGGAAAATGCCGGAGAGAATCCAGAGGCTCCGCAAATTCTCATGCACAAGGCGGAAGAGTGGGGCATGGCATTCACGGATGGCACCCACACAAAAGACAAAGCTGGTGAGCTAAGACAGAGATTGCGGCGTGAGATGGATGAAGTTTTGCAGAATGACAATCCTCATGTGTCGCCTGCTTTTATGGATGCCTCGCTGACTTTCATGTGCCTGAAACGCCGGATTGATTTCACTGGCGGTCACGGTGTCCGGCTGGTGGCTCAATGGACGATCGAAGCAGAACTGATGCGGCTGGGTGGACTGCATTATCTGTTTCTCGGCATGTCAGATGACAGCACCTGCCAAATCATTGCCACATTCCCACTGGGCTTGCCGGGACTGCCCACATCTGAAGGGCGGGAGCATCTGGGATGGTCCATGGAAAGGTATGGCGAACTGGAAAAAGGGTTCAATCGATATGAGGCCGATGCCATTGGCTGGCTGGGGAAGCACGAGCAGGAAATCACACCTTCTCTCCGGACGCTGGATGCAATGATGCAGAGCCTTGTGGCCTCAAGCTGGAAACAAGAATGAGCCGCCGAGACATCTATTACTGGAAATGCGACCGGCCTGCTGCGTTTCACGGCACGCAGCTGCGTGGCGGGGTGGATCCCTCCATGGAGCAGCAGCTTCGCGAGGCGCTGCTGCGTCAGCTGAAGGCGAAATCCGTGACTTTGAGCGCGGGTGCAGGGCAGGGGAACCACCTCACCTGGAATGCCGATGTGGACGGGGCCGCGATGTTTGTCCGCGTGGAAAACGGGCCTGAGAAAGACGGGCATCTGGCGGTGGAGTCGGCGGTGCTGGAGCGTGTGCGTGTAGTCGGGGTGCCCACGCCACGCGTGTATGCATGCGATGCCACGCGCAGCCGGGTGCCCTTTGCGTGGCAGGCGCTGGAGCGTATTCCGGCGCCGGATCTGAACCACTGGTTCAAGCTCGGCAGCCTCGATGTTCCGAAGGTGGCTTTTGACATCGGAGCTGCCGCCGCGCGGTGGCAGCAGATCGTGCTTCCTGGATTTGGTGTGCTGGATGAGTCGCTGCAGGGGTATCATGCGACGTATGAGGACTACTTCTACCTGCGGCTGGATCAGCATCTGGCCTTTCTTGTTTCAAGAGGCTTCCTTTCCGAGAAGCAGAGCGATGAAATTCTGGCAGAGATCGAAAGACACCGGGCGCTGCTAGATCTGAAAACCGGCTGCCTGGTGCACAAGGACCTGGCTCTCTGGAACATACTCGGCCAGACGGACCGCATTGCAGCCTTCATTGATTTCGATGACGCCATCAGCGGCGATCCCATGGATGATCTCTCGCTGCTCGCCTGCTTTCACGATCACTCTTTTCTGCGGCGTGCCTTTGAGGGCTATCAGAGCCTGCGTGGACTGCCGGAAAATCACCTGCGGCGCTTCTGGCTGCATCTTCTGCGCAACATGATCGTCAAGGCGGTGATCCGTGTGGGTGCGGGTTATTTTGACCGCGATGACGGTTTCTTTCTGATCTCTGCGGGCACCAACGGAGGAACTCTTCGAGACTTTACCCAAGCGCGCCTGGCGCTTGCTTTGCGGGGCTTGCGCGAGGGCAGTGACATTGACATTCTCCAACTATGAAAACACACATCGGCACTTTTCTTTCCATCGGTTCTCCAGCGGTCACAGAGCTGGCGGCCGAGTGTGGCTTCGACTGGGTTTTGATCGACCTCGAGCACGGCTGTGAATCTGAAGCCGCACTGCCGAATCAACTTCGCGCGCTGCGTGGCAGCAACATGCTTGCGATTGTGCGTGTGAGTGCGCCGCATGCGGACTTGATCAGCCGCGTGCTGGACTGGGGCGCGCATGGCATCATGGTGCCGCATGTGAACACCGTGGAGGAGGCGCGGCATTGCGTGGATGCGGCTTACTACCCGCCACGCGGCCACCGGGGTGTCTCGCGCACCGTGCGCACCTACGGCTATGGCATGCGGCTGCCGGAGGGTGAGATGCCCAAGCCGATCATTCTGGCGCAGATCGAGACGGCATCAGCGGTGGATCAGGCGGGCGAGATCGCTGCGGTGGAAGGGATCGATGCCTTGTTCATCGGGCCTGCAGACCTCTCGTTTGATCTGAAGGCGCAGAAGGCTGCGCGCAGCTACGATGAGTGTGTGGATGTGATCGTCAAAGCCGCCCGGGACCACGGCAAGGGCTGCGGCATTCTGGTGCGCCATGCGGATGACAAGGAGAAGCTCAAGGCGCTGGGGTTCACCTGGATCGCCATGGATTCCGACCTCTCGCTGGTGCGGGAGGGTTTTAAAAAGAATCTGGCTGCGGCCCGGGCATGGTGAAATTGTCCGACTTTTTCCTGTGAATCGGCTTTTCCGGACTAATCTCGCGTCCCCATGAAAGCATCCCCCCAAATCACCTCCAAGATCGTCGAACTGTGCGAAGTCCTCGTGGCAGACAGCGAAGTGCAGAATGCCCGCGAAAAAGCCGAGGCGTTCCTGGCCGATGAAGCCGCCGTGTCTCTCTACCGCGAGATGGCCACGCTCGGTCGTTCCCTGCATCAGAAGCAGCATCATGGAGAAGAGCCCAGCGGGGAGGAAATTTCCCGCTTTACCGATCTGCAGGACCAATGCGATGCAAACACCGCCATCCTGAGCTTTGTGGAAGCCCAGGACGTGCTGCGCAACATTGCCGAAGTGGTGAACGGCTACGTGGGCAAGAGCCTCGAGCGCGGCAAGGTGCCGACCGAGGCCGAAGTGTTTCCCCAAGGCTGCGGCGAAGGCTGCGGCTGCCACCACTAAAACACACTCATGAAAGCGCCGGCCCTGCTTTTCGCACTGCTGCTGATCTGTGCCTCGTCCTTTGCGGGCGAGGCCAAAACGGTAAAGCTACTGACCATTGGCAACAGCTTCTCTGCCAATGCCACCCATTACCTGGGAGACTTGGCGAAAGCAGGCGGGCACAAGCTGGTGCACCAACCGCTGGTCATCGGTGGGGCTTCATTCCAGGTGCATGCCGAGAAGGCGCAGAAGCACGAGGCTGATGCCAAAGACAAAGCCGGACTCTATACCAGCGGTCGTGGCCTGAAGGAGAGCCTGGAGCTGGACCGCTGGGACTACGTGACGATCCAGCAGGCGAGCATCAAGAGCCACGACTTTGCCACCTACCAGCCTCATGCCGGCTGGCTGCGTGATTACGTGGCCAAGCACGCCCCGCAGGCCACACTGCTGGTGCATGAGACGTGGGAATACCGCAAGGATGACCCGCGCTTCACCAAGCCCTCCACCGCTGCCGGAGAGCCCAAGACGCAGGAAGAGATGTACAACGGCCTGCGTGCCGCCTACGACAAGATCGCGGCAGAGTTTCACGCGCGCATCATTCCGACGGGGGACGCCTTTCATCTGGCCGACACCGACAAGACCTGGGCTTATCAAGCCGACACCTCCTTTGATCCCAAGGCCGCCAAGCAGCCCGCGCTGCCTGATCAGACTCATTCGCTGCATGTCGGCTGGCGCTGGGCCAAGCCCAAGAACGGCGGCCCGGTGGCTCTGGGCATGGACGGGCATCATGCCAACATGGCAGGCGAGTATCTGGGCGCGTGCGTTTGGTATGAAGTGCTGTTTGGCGAGAGTGCCGTGGGCAGCAGCTTTATCCCGAAAGGGCTGGATGCCAGCTACGCCCGCTTTCTGCAGGAGACGGCGCATCGAGCCGTGGCTGCCCGCGTGAAATAATCATGTCCAAAATAGCAGCGTGGTGTCCTTGTGGGAAACCATGACTCGCATCCTCGCTTTTTTTCTCGCTCTCAGCCTTGTCGCGCGTAGCGCCACAGACGCCGATGTCATCGTTTATGGCGCCACTCCAGGCGGCTTCTGTGCCGCCATCGCCGCCGCACGGGAGGGCGCCTCCGTGATCCTGTTGGAGCCCACGGACCATGTGGGCGGTGTGAACACAGGCGGGCTGTGTTTCAGCGACTCTAATCAAACGGTGCGCAGCACGGTGCTGGGTCTCTTTGAGGAATGGCATCTGCGGGTGGAGGCGGACTATCAGAAGCGTGGTGTGGCGCTGCCATACAAGGTAAGCGAGAAGGATCACAAGCCATGGACCTACGAACCGCATGTGGCGGCGCAGGTGACGAAGGCCATGCTGGACGAAGCAGGCGTAAAGGTGCTGACAAAGCAGGCGCTCAGAAAGGTGAGCAAGGCAGGAGCACACATCACTAGGATCACGACACGAGACGGTGATTTTACGGCGAAGGTTTTCATCGACACCACCTATGAAGGTGACCTGATGGCCGCGGCTGGAGTGAGCTGGACCATCGGGCGTGAAGGTCGGCAGGAATTTGGCGAAGCGCTGGCTGGAAAGCAGTACCCCAAGGCCAGGCTGGCCATATCAGGAGTGGACGCGGAGGGCAGACCGCTGCCGCTGATCACCACCAAGGATGCCGGTCCAGATGAAGCCGGGGACAAGAATGTGATGGTGTACAGTTTCCGGCTGTGCGTCACAAAAGATCCGGCAAACCGGGTGCCCTTTCCACGGCCTGCCAGCTATGATCCGGCGCGGTTTGAGGTGGTGAGGCGCTACTACGCCCAGGAGAAAAGGCCCCATCTGCTTTGGGATCTGTATCCGCTGCCGGGAAACAAGTTTGATGCGAACAACGGCATCGGGAAGCAGTTTTCCATGGGGCTCGTGGGCGCGTGCAATGGCTGGAGCGAGGCAGATGAGGAAGGGCGCGCCAGGATCTGGGAGGCGCACAAGCAGTACACCTTGGAGCTGTATCACTTCCTCAGCACTGATCCGGCAGTGCCGGAGCCTCTGCGGCAGCAGATGAGCGAGCTGGGCCTGTGCCGTGATGAATTTGCCGAATACGGCCACTGGTCGCCGCAGCTCTACGTGCGCGAAGGGCGGCGCATGGTTGGCGAGTATGTGCTGAGTCAGAAGGACATCATGGACGAGCCGAAGAAGGAGGATCCGATTGTGGTGTCATCCTTCCCCATCGATTCGCACGACTGCCAGCGTGTGGGCACCCGGGACATGGTGGTGGATGAAGGCACCATCATGCCCGTGCGCATGGCAGGCCGCAGGCATGGCTACCCCTACCACGTGCCATACCGGGCCATCACTCCCAAGGCGGCGGAGTGCGACAATCTGCTCGTGCCCGTGGCCCTGTCCTGCACGCATGTGGGCATCTCCTCCATCCGTGTGGAGCCCACATGGATGATCCTCGGACAGAGTGCGGGCATCGCCGCTGCGCTGACTGCGAAGCAGGGGCTCACGGTGCAAAGGCTGCCCTATCCTGCGCTGCGTGAGCGGCTGCTGGCGCAGAAACAGGTGTTGGATCTTCCAGTGCTGCCTGAGGTGAAGCCGGAGCCGCAGGGCGCGATGAGCATTGATCCTAAAACCCTGCCAGGCATCGTGCTTGATGACACGCAGGCCGAACTCCAGGGGCAGTGGAGTCATTCCTCGGGATTCAAACCGCACATCGGCACCGGCTATCTGCATGACGATAAACGCGGCGACGGCCAGTCTCGAGCCGTCTTCCGCTGCAAAGTGCCCATGACGGGAAGCTATGAGCTGCGCATGGCCTATTCACCCCATGAGACACGGGCCACGAAGGTGCCTGTGGTGGTGGAATGTGGTGGGCGTAAGACCGAGCTCACGGTGGACCAGACTCAGCCGCTCGCAGCAGGCGAGGCGTTCCGCAGCATCGGCCACGTGGAACTGGATACTGCGGCTGAAACGGTCATCACCATCCGCAATTCCGGGACCGTTGGATTTGTGATTCTAGATGCGCTTCAGCTCATCGACGCTAACAAATGATCCACCAGCCATGAAGTCACTGTTTCTTACCCTTTTACTCTGTGCCGTCCATGCCGGTGCTGCGGACTCCATCACCTCTGACATCGTCGTTTACAGCGGGGTTCCCTGCGGCATTGCCGCCTCCATCATGGCGGCTCGGGAAGGCGCGAAGGTGGTCCTCATCGAGCCGACGAAACACGTCGGTGGCCTGAGCACCAGTGGCATCAACACCGCCGAGAGCGAGCACATGCTGAAATGGACCATCGGTGGCTTCGCGGATGAATTTTACCGCCGCCTCGGTGCTGTCTACCAGATCGACGGGCCGGAATATTTCTTTGAATCCAGCGTGGCTGAAAAAATCTATCTCGACATGCTGCGTGAAGCGGGCGTGCAAGTGCGCTTTGGCGCTTCGGTGGATGCGGTGGCCAAAGACGGCGCGCGCATCACCTCGATCACGCTCACGGATGGCACCCGACTGACGGCCAAGGTGTTTATTGATGCAGGCTATGAGGGCGACCTCATGGCGAGCGCCGGCGTGAAATATGCCGTGGGGCGGGAGTCCAAGGCGGAGTTTGGAGAAGAGGCTGCGGGCGTACGTTTTGACAAAACGCCGCGTCAGGCCCGGACAGTGGATGAGGCCGGCAGACTGCTGCCCGGCATCAGCGCCTGGGCCAAGGAGTTGCATGAAGGCGACGCTCATCGTGCTCCGATGAACTACAATTTCCGTCTCACCGTGGCGAAGGACCCCAAGCTGCAGGTGCCCATTCCCGCGCCGCGGCATTACGACGCAAAACGTTATGCTCTTCTCGCAGGCTGGTTCCGTGATCAGGCACAGCAAAAAAAGCCGGTGAAGCTCGCGGACATTCTGGACCTCTACAAACGGCGCAATGGCAAATTCGAGCTGAACAACAAGCAGTCCGCCATTTATTCGCTGGGCCATTTCGGCGGCCAGTTTGACTGGCCCGATGCCAGCTACGCACAGCGCGCGCTCATTTATCAGGATCACATGGATTACACCCTTGGTCTGCTGCACTTCCTGGCTGCCGACGAAGCCGTTCCGGGCAACGTGCGGGACGAAATGAAGTCGCTGGGTCTTCACAAGGAGGAATTCGCCGACAACAGCAACCTGCCTTATCAGCTCTACGTGCGTGAAGCACGGCGGATGCGCGGCGAGTATGTCGTGACACAGCAGGATGTACAGGATAACCGTCGCAAGCCGGACAGCATAGGCATGAGCAGCCACTTTATCGACTGCCATCATGTGCAGCGCGTGGCCTTGAATGAAAATGAGTTTGTCAATGAAGGGCGCATCTGGCGCATGGGCCATGCTTACCAGATTCCTTATCGTGCGCTTACGCCCAAGGCTGCCGAGTGCACGAACCTGCTCGTCCCTGGCGCAGCCAGCTACAGCCATGTGGCCTTCTGCACCCTGCGGCTGGAGAGCGTGTGGATGATCACGGGGCACGCGGCAGGCGTCGCCGCCGTGATGGCCCTGAAGGACTATGCCGAGGTTCAGAAAGTGCCGCTGGCCCCTTTGCAGGACAAACTGCGCAGCCAGAAGCAGGTGGTCGATTTCGTTCCCGGCATGCCGGAAATGTGCGAGCACCTCAACGGCCCGCCGGAGTTTTGATCTCTCTCTGGTCTTCAAAGACGAATCCCACCGCTCAATCAACCCATGACCACACGCCGCCATTTCATCTCCTCCATCACCGCTGCGCTTGGCGGTTCTGTTTTCGCTGCCGATGGCAGGCCCAAGACCATTTTGCTGCAGTCAGCCTGGGATACGGTGAACATCGGAGACATCGGCCACACGCCAGGGACGCTGCGTGTCATCGAGGAGCATCTGCCAGAGGTGAAGGTGGTGCTGTGGGCCATGAAGCTGGACGAACGTGTCACCGCCATGCTCAAGAAGCGGTTCCCCAAGGTGGAGATTCTGCAGGGAAGCCTGACGGGGAAAAGTGAAAGAGACGAGGCTCTGCGGCAGGCGATTTCAAACTGCGACCTTTACATCCGCAATTCGGGCATGGGGCAGGATGTCAGCTTCATGCAGTTCTGTCAGAAAGTGGGTAGGCCTTACGGGCTGTTTGGCCAGTCGTATTTCGCCAGCATGGTGGAGGGCAAGGGGGCTGAGGAACGCACCGTCCTGCTGAACAACGCCTCATTTATCTACACCCGGGAAACAAAGACGCTGAGTATCCTGAAAAGCCATGGCATCAAGACGCCCGTGCTCGAGTTCGGTCCGGACGGCTGCTTTGGCATCGACGTGCGCGATGACGAACGCGGCTCGGCGACCATGAAAAAACTCGGGCTGGAGGAGAAGAAGTTCATCACGGTGCAAATCCGCACCAACACACCGAAGTATCCCGGGGTGGACGATCCACGCCCGGAAAAGCTCAATCCGCTGCATCCCACACCACAGCAGATCGCTGATGATGAGCGCAGGGCGGCAAAATATCGGGAACTCGTGACGATGTGGGTCAAGAAGACCGGGCACAAGGTCCTCATCGCCCCGGAGACGATCAAGGAGATGGGCCACAACAAGCGCCTCATCCACGACCTGCTCCCGCCCGAGATCCAGAAGCACGTGGTGAATCTGGAATACTTCTGGAACGCTGACGAGGCCGCCTCCATTTTTGCCCGGGCACACACCATCGTCTGTCATGAGCCGCACTCACCCATCATCGCGCTGGCCAATGGCACTCCGATCATCCACACCTACTCCGAGTTTCATTCCCCCAAATGCTGGATGTTCAAGGACATCGGTTTGGGAGAGTGGCTGCTGGAGATGGACGAGACGCCGGTGGAAAAGATGGCCGAGACACTGTTTGCCATTGATGCCGACTACCCCGCCGCGCAGGCCAAGGTGAAGAAAGCCATGGCGTATGTGCATGAATGCTTTGGCAAATCCATGCAGCATGTGAAGGGCGTTTTGGCCAAAGCTTGATGAATAGAGCGGCAAAAAAGAAAAACGGCTGTCGTTTTACACGCCATGTCTTCGATTTCGCGCCGTGTCTTCATCCAACGCAGCACTCTGTGCCTCGCCGGCTTCGGTGCCGGCAGACTTCTCGCTGCTGCTGCCGAAGCTAGGCCGTTGTTCCGTGCGGGCCTGATGACAGATCTGCATTATGCGGACAAAGAGCCTGCAAAAACCCGATTTTACCGCGAGGCCCTGGCCAAGCTGGATGAAGCGGTGGATTTCATGAATCGCGAAAAGCCTGCGCTGGTGGTGGAGCTGGGCGATTTCATTGATCAGGCGGACTCGGTGGAACGTGAAATCGAGTGGCTGAAAACGATGGAGTTGCATTTCGCGAAGCTGACCATGCCCAGGCATTATGTGCTGGGAAATCACTGCGTCGGCACTTTGACGAAGCAGGAATTTGCCGCCAACACGAAAGCGCCCGGCGGGCATGCGGCTTTTGAAGAAAAGGGCGTGACGTTTCTGATCCTGGATGCCTGCTTTCGTGAAGACGGCGCTCCGTATGAAAGAAAGAACTTTAACTGGCAGGATGCCAATCTGCCCAAGTCGGAGCTTGAGTGGCTGGACAGTGAGCTGAAAAAGGCTGGGGGCCCGGTGGTTGTCTTCGCCCATCAGCGGCTCGACATGGACAAGGCGCATGCCGTGCGCAATGCCGCCGAAGTGCGGGCGCTGCTGGAGAAGTCCGGCAAGGTGCTCGCTGTCTTCCAGGGGCACTCGCACAAGAATGACTACCAGCAGATCGCGGGCATCCACTACACCACACTCGTGGCCATGGTGGAGGGCGGCGGCATGGAAAACAGCGGCTATTCCCTGCTCGATGTCATGGCCGACGGATCGCTGCGTTTGAATGGATATCGCAGGCAGTCAAATCGCACGTTGAACCACGCATGAAGCACCTCTTCTTTTTTCTACTTCTCACCAGCATTGCGTCTGCAGTGGAGCCCGGCTTTGAATCCCTCTTTGACGGGAAGACGCTCGACGGCTGGAAAAATGACGGCAACTGGGCGGTGGAGAACGGCGAGATCGCACGTGTGAAGCGTGGCGGTCCGCTCACCTATGAGAAAGCCAGGGTGCCTGATGATTTTGAGCTGCGCTTTGACTGGAAAGTCTCGAAAGGCTGCAACAGCGGCGTGTATTACCGGCCGGGTCAGTATGAGTACCAGCTGCTGGACAATGCCAACAGCTCCTATGGTGAGAATCCGCGTTCATGCGCGGCGGCGCTCTACTTCTGCATGGCTCCGACCAAGGATGTGGTGAAGCCTTTTGAGCAGTGGAACGAAGCTCGCATCATCTGCAAGCGCAGCGTCATCCAGCACTGGCTGAATGGCGAGAAGGTGGTGGATTTCGACTATGCCGACCCGCGATGGAAAGATGCGGTGAAGCTGGTGAGCTATCGTGGCACCGACCTGACCAAGCGAGGCGGTCATCTCTGGCTGCAGGACCACGGCGCGCCGGTTTGGTTTCGCAACCTGCGCTGGCGTGCCATCCCTGCCGATGAGCCGCTGGTCAGTGAGAATCTGACTCCCATGCCCGTGCCTGAGGCTGCGCTGAAAAAAGAGCAGGCCCGCATTCAGGAACTGCTGAATGCGAAGGCAAAGCAGGCATGGAAGCATGAGGAGCTGAAACGCTTTAAGGCCGATGAGGCGCATCAGGGCGTGGCAGTGGATGAGGCGCACTTTTATGCGATCACGAATTCAGCCATTGGCAAATACCGCAAAGACAACGGCGAGCGTGTCGGCGGCTGGCAGGAGGAGAAAGGCGGGCGCATCAAGCATCTGAACGCAGGCATTGTGCTGGATGGCCGGCTCTACTGCGCACATTCAAACTATCCTGAGTTGCCCATGAAAAGCTCTGTGGAAGTCTGGGATCCCAAGACGATGCAGCATTTGGAGTTGATCGATCTCACGACCGCAGACGGCTCGCTGACCTGGGTGGATCGTCGGGATGGCGTGTGGTATGCCTGCTTTGCGCAATATGCGAAAACCGGTGATCCCGCAAAAACGAAAGTCGTGACTTTTGACGCTCAGTGGAAGAAGCTCGGCGAGCTAAGGTTCCCACGCCCGATGGTGCTGAAGTTTGGCAAGAACAGCAGCTCAGGCGGCAGCTTTGGCCCGCGGGGGTATCTCTTCATCACGGGCCATGACGCTCAGGAGCTCTACGTGCTGGATCTGCCAGCCCAGGGCGATGTACTCGGCTGGCAGACCGCCATCCCGATCAGCGCCCATGGGCAGGCCTTTGCCTGGGATCACAGCCAGGAGGGCATGCTGTATTCGATCGACCGCAAGACTCACGAGGTGATCGTGTCGCAGGTACGGTGACGCTTGCACATTCAGTCCTGCGGCTTGGCCCCGGGAAACCATTCGGTGTGCTGATCTCCCTGCCGACCGTAATAGGTCACACGCCGTCCGCGGAGAAATGCGATGTAGCCCTGCACTCCCGCCTGCATGGCACGAATGCTGAAGTCGCGGTAGTGCTGGTTCTTCTGCTGGCTGTCGAGAATGTTGGCGCGGAGTGCCGGAGCATCAAAATCTTCCGCCACCGCAGGAAGAGCTTCATAAGAAAGAGGCGTGGTGAAGACGCCGCCAGAACCGTCGTGGAAGCTTTTTTGCAGGGCCAGGTAATCGACATGGTAGGATTCGACTCCGGCCTCCACGAGCATGGCAACGATTTGAGGAAAAGAAGTTCCTCCGGCGAGGGTGGCGTTGGCGGCGGCGCTGATGAGAGTGGTGTTCATGAGGGTAGATGTGGTTTTGTGCCGCCCACAAAACATGGGCGTCCTCTTGTCTGACAGCGCTGGCGGCTTGCTGTGACAGTTCCGCCAATTTTTTTCACTCAACGCTAAAACCGGACTGCTGCACAAGGCTTCGCAGTCTGGCGGCAAGATCAGGACCGGTGAGCATGGGCTGCGCGTGGTAGAGCTCGGCATGCTCGCGGTCCATGCCCTCAAGTTCGCTCAGGAGAGCAGCGCTGTGCTGCCGCACTGCATGGATGCGGTCCTTGGTAAACTGGAGGTTGGCCGGGTCCAGCCACCCGGCACGCATGAAGTCGCTGGCTTTGCGCGCACAGCGGCAGGGGTTGGCGCGGTTCACCAGTCCGCACTTGTCGTGCATGAACTGATATAAATCCTGCCGGGCACGTGAGAGAAGCTGGCGGAAATTGGCTGGCGTCACCTCCATGGCTGCCGCCGCAGTCTCGCTGGATTCGCCAAAGACCTCTCCCAGGACGAAGGCCAGCCGCTGTCGGCGCTCCAGGCACATCAGCATGGCGGTGATGCACCCCAGCCTGGCCTCCTCCACCAGCAGATGCGTCTCGACCGGCAAAGCTCTGGGATCCGGCAGTTCTTCATCCTGGACGCCCTCCAGAGAGGCAGCCATGTCGGTGAAAGTCATCGACTTCTCCTCCATCTCCGACTTCCGCACATTGAGCAGGTGATTGACCGCGATGCGATGCAGCCAGGTGCTGAACTTGCTCCGTCCCTCAAAGTTGCCGAGATGGGTCACGGCCTTGATCATAATCTCCTGGGCGGCATCCTCGGCCACGTTGCGACGCCAGACCATGCGCAGGGCAAGATTGAAAACCCACGACTGGTGATTGCGCACCAGGGTGTCCAGCGCGGTCATGTCTCCATTCTGGGCCCGCAAAACCAGCGTCTCATCATTTTCTACCATCATGAAGTATGAGGTGCGAACGCGGCGCTTTTCAAGGCCGCTTCATTACGCCGGCTGCAGCAGGGCCTGCGTTCCCTCTTCCCAGGCGAGCCCCCAGTCTCGCAAAGACTTCAGCACGGGGCGGAGCGCCAGGCCTTTCTCGGTAAGTTCATAGGCCATGCGCTTGCCGCCATCCGAGGCCGGCACCTGGCGGATGATGTCTGCGGTCATCAGTCGCTCCAGCCGCTCGCTGAGGATGTTGGTGGGGATGCCCTCGGGAGAGCTGATGAAATCCTTAAAGCGGTTGCGACCCAGAATGAGATCGCGGATGACGAGCAGCGTCCAGCGGTCGCCCAGCAGGTCCAGTGCGCAGGACACCGGGCAGGGAGAGCGGCGGGAAGAAGGCGGAGCTTTGCTGGGCGGGCCGTTAGGCATGCAGAACGATGCTTTTGAAAACTTGCATTTCAAAAGTAAAATACTTGCGAATTGCAAGTAAAGTGAAATCATGACCGCGCATGACCCCATCTGCACAACCTGAACTGGCCCCGCCCGGCGCGGGGTTGCCTTTGCCCGAACTCTGGATCGCGCGACTGCTGTTTGCCATGAGGCGACTGCGAGGCAGCCGCGAAACCTTCCTAACCAAGTTTGAGCAGGAGCGGGCTGCGATCCGTGCGCTGGTGGCCTCATGTGCAGGGGAAAAGCGTGGCAGGCAGGTCCTCATCAAGCGCCCACGCGGACTGGAGGACAGCAGCCGCAACTGGTCGGTGTGGATGACGCTGGACCATCTGCGCATCACCAACACGGCTCTCATCCGTGTCATCACGGCGCTGACTCAAGGCCAGGTGCCGCATGGCAAGGCCAGCACGGCGGCGGTCAAGCCCTCGACTACAGCGACAGCAGCCGTGGAGGAAGAGTTTGAGCGCTCCTGCGATGGCGTCCTGGCCGTGATCGCTGGAGCATCCGATTTGAAAACGTCCGTGCGTTTTGCACATCCGTGGTTCGGGCCGCTGGATGCTTATGGCTGGGCGGCCATGGCTGGCACTCATATGGGTGTTCATCGGGTGCAGATTCAGAGCATCGTGGCAGAGTTGAACCGATGAAGCAGCCGCCCTCGCTCACCACCGATCCGATTCCACACCTCGTCTGGCGCATCGCGCTGCCCATGAGCGTGGGCATGTTTTTCAACACCATGTTCAACGTGGTGGACACCCTGTGCGCAGGCTGGCTGGGCACGGAGTCACTGGCCGCGCTGTCGCTTTCTTTTCCGCTCTACTTCGTGGTGTTTGCCACCGGCAGCGGCATCAGCCAGGGGACCACGGCGCTGCTGGCAAATGCGCTGGGAGCCGGAGACAAGGCCGAGGCCCGGCGTGTGTTTGCGCAGTCGCTGCTGTTTGCCACGACGGTGGGGCTGCTGCTTTCCTTCATTGGCTGGCTGGTGGCTCCCTCGCTGTTCCGGCAGCTCGGTGCAGAGGGCGCCTACCTGCACACGGTGCTGGCCTACATGAATGTCATCCTCGGCGGCGGGGTGTTCTTTTTGCTGCCGATGATCCTGAACTCCGCTCTGTCCGCACAAGGCACCACGTGGGTGTATCGCAATTTTTTGATCGCGGGCTTTGCGGCCAATGTCGTGCTCAACCCCGTGCTGATGTGGGGATGGGGCGGGCTGCCTGCCATGGGAGTGGCGGGTATCGCACTGGCCACGGTACTGGTGCAGATGGGTGGTGCGGTCTTTCTGTGGTCGCATGCCAGCCGGACGGATTTCGGCCATGGCTTGAAACTGCACGACTTCAGACCAGACGCACACACGCTGCGGCGGATCGCCGGGCAGGCGGTGCCGGCGGCGCTGAACATGCTGACCATCGCGCTGGGGGTGTTTGTCATCACTTGGTTTGTGAAGCACTTTGGCAAGGAGGCGGTGGCTGCGGTGGGCATCGCCACACGCATCGAGCAGATCGTGCTCATGCCGGCCATCGGCCTGAATGCGGCGGTGCTGAGCATCGTGGGCCAGAGCCACGGGGCAGGGCTGCCGCAGCGCGTGCGCGAGGCCTGGGTGACGAATGTCAAAATCGGTGCGGGCCTCATGCTCGTTGGCGGCTTCCTCGTCTGGCTGCTTCGCGGGTACGCCATGCGGCTCTTCACCCAGGATGAAATCGTGATCAGTCACGGGCGCGACTACCTGCTCGCGGCATCACTCACGCTTGCGGCCTATCCCATCCTGTTTGTCACCGTGTTTGCCATGCAGGGCATCAAGCGCCCGTCCTATGGACTGTGGATGGGCCTCTATCGGCAGTTTGCGGCGCCGGTGCTGGTGTTCCACACCCTGGCCTTCGCGCTGGGTTGGGGACTGTGGGGGGTCTGGTGGGGCATCTGCATCGTGAACTGGAGCGGCGCGCTGTTTGCGCTCGCCTGGGGATGGCGAAAATTTTGATGCAATCTGTCACGTGGTCGTGGCATGCCCTGATTGACAAATTCGCGCAACCGGCGACGCATCTGCATGTCCACCAAACCTGATCCCGCCACGCTGCCCTGCAGTCCCCTTGAGGAAACCGCCGGCCTGAAATATTTCCCCCGCATGCTGGGCAAGATCCGTCTGCACGCCGCAGGCAAACTGTGGGAGGACCTGCACGCCAATCTGGGCAAGGGCAGCGACGGTGCCTGCGTTGCGTTTTTGCACGTGGACTATGATGAGATGAAAGCCCGTGTGCTGCAGGGAGGCACTGATCAGGAAATCCTGGAGTGGTGCCAGCTGAAGGGCCGCCCGCTGAACGACACCGACAAGCTCGTCTGGAACTACTACATTCTGAAACTCGGCATCAATGACCACATCACCCCCATCCTTGCAAAAAGAAAGGCTGACGGTGGCCTCGGCGACCGTGACGACATCCAGACCATCACGCATTACATCGATGTGGATGAAGGAAGGCTGCCCTGAATGAGCGGAGAGTCTTCACCGCCAGTGTCATTCTGGAAAAGCGTGCGGCAGTCGCTGCGCGGAGAGGAGCACGATTATACTGCTCTGCCGCTGAACCGTGCCGTCATCCTGCTGGCGGTGCCCATGGTGCTGGAGATGATCATGGAATCGCTCTTCGCCGTGGCGGACGTGTACTGGGTCTCACGGATCGGGAAGGAAGCGGTGGCCGTGGTAGGCCTCACCGAATCGGTGATGACACTCATCTATGCTGTGGCGATTGGCATTTCCATCGCCGCCACCGCCATTGTGTCGCGCCGCATCGGTGAAAAGGAGCCGGAGCTCGCCTCACAGGCGGCAGGGCAGATCGTCCTGCTGGGCGTGCTGTTGGCGGCCGCGCTGGGCATGGCGCTCGGCTTTTTCGCCCCTGACATTCTGCGGCTCATGGGGGCGGAGGAGGACATTGTGGCACTCGGTTCAGGCTTTGCCCGCATGATGCTGGGCGGCAATGCCACCGTGTTTTTGATCTTCCTCATCAATGCCATCTTTCGTGGTGCGGGAGATGCCGTCATCGCCATGCGCACGCTGTGGCTGGCGAATGCGCTGAACATCGTCCTGGGCCCGTGCTTCATCTTTGGCTGGGGGCCTTTCCCTGAGATGGGCGTCACAGGCGCTGCAGTCGCGACCAATATTGGCCGCGGCATCGGTGTGCTCTATCAGCTCTGGCATCTGGCGGGGCATCACAGCCGCGTGAAAGTGCGCTGGGCGCATTTCAAGCCGGAGCGGGAGGTGATCAGCACCGTGCTGCGCAAGTCTGGCAGCGGCATCGTGCAGCTTCTCATCAGCACCACGAGCTGGCTGGGGCTCTTTAAAATTCTCGCGCTCTTTGGCAGCGCCGCCCTGGCGGGTTACACGATCGCCATCCGCATTGTGATCTTTGCCCTCATGCCGGCCTGGGGTCTCGCAAACGCTGGCTCCACGCTGGTGGGTCAGAATCTCGGCGCTGGCAAGACGGAGCGTGCGGAGGCGGCGGTCTGGATCGCCGTGAAGTTCGATGCCATCGTCCTCAGTGTGATCGGTCTGGGTTTCGTCTTGTGTGCCAATCCGCTGATCCGGCTGTTCACCGTGGATCCAGAAGTGATGGCGTATGGCACCCAGGCTTTGTGGATCGTGAGCCTTGCCTTCCCGCTCTACGCGTGCGGCATGTGCTTTGAGGCTGCGTTCAATGGCTCCGGCGACACCTGGACACCCGCTCGGCTGAATTTTCTGTGCCTGTGGCTCGGGCAGATTCCGATCGCCTGGGGCTTGGCAAAGTCCTTCGGCTTCGGGCCTGTGGGGGCTTTCATCGCCGTGCCGGTGGCTTATTCGCTTCTGGCTCTCAGCAGCTGGGCCCTCTTCAAACGCGGAAAGTGGAAGACTCAGAAGGTCTGACCATCACCCGCATATCTGGTTTTATGAAATCACTTCTTCTCAGTCTGTTTTCTCTGATCTCTGCGGCGGCCGCTGCTGCCGAATTGCAAACCACCGGAGCCGGTATTGAAATCTCAGCGGGCAGTCTCGGCAGTTTTGTGCTGACGTATCCGGAGTTCGATCCCGGCAGCAAGCAGATCGAAGTCAAAGCCGCAGGTGCGAGCGCGACGGTGCGCTATGACAGCGGTGCGGAGTGCGCCGTGAAGATCGATCAAGATGAAATCGCCCTCGTTTTCAAAGGGGTGCCTTCAGGCGTGAAGTCATGGAAGATGTCCGTGCTCATCGACATTGGCTTTGCCAAGGGTGGCACCTGGAAGATCGCTGACAAGGAAGGCGCGTTTCCAGCGGAGAAGTCCACGCCGCCGCAATTCGCCAGCCTGAACGCCACCAGTTTCCTGCTGAAAAACGCCCAGGGCCAGAGCCTCAGTTTCACCACGCCGGACTTCGCTTTTCAGCAGCTCACCGACAACCGCGAGTGGAACTGGGCCGTCTACAACTGGTTCTTCATGGTGCCTTTTAACGCGGACAATCCATCAGCCAAAATCCGCGTCACCTCGGATCTCGCCTCAGTGACCAAGCTGATCGACTCGTTCGGCCAGAGCATCAAAGACACGTTTCCCAACAAGCTTAAAAGCTTGGATGACCTCAAGGCCGACGTAGCTGCTGACAAGGCTTACTATGACAGCATCGAAACACCCAGGCTGGATCGCTTCGGCGGCTTGCCAGACAGCGGCAACACGCTGGGCCTGAAGAAGACCGGCTTCTTCCATGTGGAGCAGAAGCAGGGAAAATCCTGGCTCGTGGATCCGGATGGCAATGTCTTCTTCCACCTCGGCATCTGCGGCTTTGCGCCCAGCGATGACTACACCTATGTCAAAGGACGTGAGGGCATCTATGAGTGGCTGCCGAAGGCGGAGGGTGAATATGCCAGTGCCTTCCGTGCCGGGGATGGAGATGCTCATTTCTCCTTCTACCTCGCCAACATCATCCGCAAATTTGGCGCTCCCTACGATTATGAAACGCACGCAACGCGCATGATTGAGCGCGTGCGCAAATGGGGCTTCAACTCCATCGGAGCCTTTAGCCCCACGCCGGACAAAGCGCATGTGAAGGCTGATTTTCCGTATGTGACCAGCCTGCCGATCAACGCCTGGGAAGGCGTGCCCCGCATCCCCGGTGCGCATGAAGTGTGGGACCCGTATGATGCGGCTACCACGCAGAAGATCAGCGAAAACCTCGCTCGCGAACTCCCCGCACGTGCCAGCGATCAGCTGCTCATCGGCTACTTCATCGTGAATGAGCCACGTTACGATGAGCTGCCGCGCGTGATCCCCTCACTGACTGGCGGCCAGGCCTGCAAGCTGCGCCTCGTGGAGGCCCTGAAGAGCAAATATCAAACTATCGAAGCCTTCAACACCGCGTGGCAGGCCAAGGCGGCCACGTTTGATGAACTGGCGGGTATCGGGCTCGCGGTAACCACTGACGCCGCCAAGGCGGATGTGAAAGCCTTTGTCGGCGAGTTCATGGAAACGTACTTCGCACAGATCGAAAAGCTCTTCCGCCAGCATGATGCAAACCACATGCTGATCGGCAGTCGCCTGCAGCCTGTGACGATCGACGACGAGCAGCTCTGCCGCATCATGGGCAGGCACCTCGATGTGGTGTCCTACAACTACTACACCTTCGGTGTGGACACCGCCGCGCTGAAACGCTTTCACGAATGGACCGGCAACAAGCCGATGATGCTCAGTGAATTTTTCTGGGCTTCACCGAAGGACAGCGGACTTATTGGAGGGCGCGAGGTCAGCAGCCAGCGGGAGCGCGGACTGGCGTATCGAAACTACGTCGAGCAGAGCGCCGCGCTGGGATTCGTCATCGGCATCGAGTGGTTCACGCTCATCGATCAGGCCACGACGGGCCGCTGGTTCAGCAAATACAATGGCGAGAGCTACAACACCGGCCTCGTCAGCGTGGCGGACCGCCCATGGAAGGACATGCTGACGGAGATGATGAAGACGAACCACACGATCTACGATCTCCTGCTCGGGAAACGCCCGCCCTATGCCTGGGATGATCCGCGGTTTCACGTGCAGGAAAAGTAAAGGCCTCAGGTCAAGGATGGTCATCCAGGTGCCAAGGATGCGCATCCCACGCGGGTTGTCAGTTGAGCTGGTGCTCGGCCAGTCTGTTGGATAGGATTTATTTTATGCCTGCCCAACCCAAAATCGTCCAGCTCGTGGCCAGCGGTGATCTGCGCCTTTCTGCCAATCAAACCTGCTGGCCCGCTCAGGCCGCCATGGAAAAAGCCCTGGCGGCTGCTCTGAAAGCCGAGGGCTGGAAGATCAAGCGTGCGCATGCGGTGGATCCCGTGAAAAAGCACGGGTTCATCGATTCGCAGCGCATGGGCATCGAGGTGTTTCGCGGCATCGACCCCGACGCCCCCCTGATCGTGGCGGAGGCCGTGTGGCAGTACTCGCATCATGTGCTGGCCGGGCTGACCACGCATCGAGGCCCCATTTTAACCGTGGCCAACTGGAGCGGCCAGTGGCCCGGTTTGGTGGGCATGCTGAACTTGAACGGCTCCCTGACCAAGGCAGGCGTGAAATACTCCACACTGTGGAGCGAGGACTTCAGCGACGAGTTTTTCAAAACCAAGCTGAAGCAGTGGCTCAAGACGGGTCGCATCACTCACGACCTCAGCCACGCCCGCAAATGGGAGAAGGTAAAAGTCCCCTCCAAGGCGGCTTCACTGGGCAAAAAACTGGCCGGCATGCTCCGCGCAGAGAAGGCCATCATGGGCATCTTTGACGAGGGCTGCATGGGCATGTTCAACGCCATCATCCCCGACCACGCGCTGCACGCCTGCGGTGTGTTCAAGGAGCGGCTGAGCCAGTCGGCTCTCTATCATGAGACTCTTCAGGTGAGCGATGCCGATGCCCAGGCCATTTACACGTGGCTGGAGAAGAAAGGCATGACTCTCCACCTGGGCAAAGATCATGCTACGCAGCTCACACGCGAGCAGGTGCGCCTGCAGTGTAAGATGTACGCCGCAGCCCTGCGCATCGCGGATGATTTTGGCTGCGACTCCGTCGGCATCCAGTATCAGCAGGGTCTGAAGGACCTGCTGCCAGCGAGCGATCTCGTCGAAGGCATGCTCAACAACGCGGACCGCCCGCCGGTCAAATCCCGCGATGGCAGGCGCACCCTCTGGGCCGGGCAGCCGCTGCTGCATTTCAATGAGGTGGATGAATGCGCCGGCCTGGACGGCATGCTGACCCAGCGTGTGCACCGTGCGCTTCAGCAGCCGGTGGAAAACACCCTCCACGATGTGCGCTGGGGCGAGACCTTTGGCGGCGACTACGTCTGGGTTTTCCTCATCAGCGGCGCGGCTCCTCCCGCGCATTTTGTGGGAGGGTGGAAAGGCGCCGAGGGCTTCCGCCAGCCCGCCATGTATTTTCCCAATGGCGGCTCCACCCTGCGAGGCAACTCAAAGCCGGGCGAGATCATCTGGTCGCGCATCTATGTGCAGAATGAGTCGCTGCACATGGACATCGGCCGTGGGTGTGTGGTCTCTCTCCCGCCTGAGGAAACCGAGCGCCGCTGGCAGCTCACCACCCCCCAGTGGCCCATCATGAGCGCGGTGACCTATGGCGTGAGCCGCGACCAGTTCATGGCCAAGCACCAGGCCAATCACGTACAGGTGGCCTATGCCCATGACGCCAAAGCCGCCAACGAGTGCCTCTTTGCCAAGGCCGCCATGGCCCGCGCCCTTGGAATCCAGGTGAATGTGTGCGGCACCTTGTCACGTTGATCTCTTTCCTTTTCCTCACATGAAGTTTCTCCAACCCCTCCTGCTGGCCTGTCTTTGCGGCCAGGCTCTGGCCGCCGACGGCCTCTCCGCGCTCAAATACAACAACCCCGGCCTCGTCGTTGATCTCGGTGTCGGCCTCTGGGCCTGGCCTCTGCCCATGGACTTTGATGGCGATGGCGACCTCGACCTCGTGGTGAACTGCCCGGACAAGCCCTACAACGGCACCTATTTCTTCGAGAACGCCAGCGGCGACACCGCGAAAAACAAGATGCCGGTTTTCAAGCCCGCCAAACGCATCAGCATCGGAAAGCAGAATGTTCAGGTCAGCTATGTGGATGGCAGGCCCGTCGTCCTGTCTCCTGGACGTGAATATCCCGACTTTTTGAAAAGCGGTCTCGCGCAGGAGAAGAAGCTGCCGGTGGATGCCAAGGTGCATCCCAACAAGGTGCGCGCCGACATGTGGCGCATGGTTGACTATGACGGCGACGGCAATCAGGACCTCATCGTCGGCGTGGGCGACTGGACCGAGTACGGCTGGGACAACGCCTACAATGAAAACGGCCGATGGATGAACGGCCCCCTGCGCGGCTATGTGTATGTTCTCCGTAACACCGGCACCAAGGACAAGCCTGCCTACGACAAGCCCAAGAAACTCATGGCTACCGATCGCCCAGTGGAAACCTTCGGCTGGCCTTCGCCCAACATGGCCGATTTTGATGGCGATGGCGATCTCGACCTGCTCTGCGGCGAGTTCCTCGATGGCTTCACCTATTTCCAAAACACCGGCACCCGCACGCAGCCTAAGTATGCGCTGGGCGCTCGCCTGAAGGCAGACACCGGCCGCTACCTCACCATGGATCTGGAAATGATCACGCCCACCGCCATCGACTGGGACAAGGACGGCGATCTCGATCTCATCTGCGGCGACGAAGACGGCCGAGTGGCCTTCATCGAAAACACCGGCAAATTTGAAAACAAGGCGCCTGTGTACGCCGAGCCTCGCTACTTCCAGCAGGAGGCCGATCAGGTGAAATTTGGCGCGCTGGCCACACCCGTGGGTTTTGACTGGGACGGCGATGGCGACATGGACATCATCTGCGGCAACACCGCCGGCTACGTCGGCTTCATTGAGAATCTCAGCGGCAAAGGTGTAGAGCAGCCCAAGTGGGCGGCTCCGGTGCGCCTCGAAGCCGAGGGCAAGGTCATTCGCCCGATGGCTGGCCCAAATGGCTCCATCCAGGGCCCTTGCGAGGCCAAATGGGGCTACACCACGCAGACCGTGGCCGACTGGGATGCCGATGGCCTGCCTGACCTCATGCTGAACTCCATTCTCGGCAAAGTCGTGTGGTATAAAAACATCGGCACACGCTCAAAGCCAAAGCTGGCCGCCGCACAGCCCGTCGAGGTGGAGTGGGACGGCCCGCAGCCCACACTCGCCTATGGCTGGCTCCGCCCCGAAGGCAAGGCCCTGCTCACTCAGTGGCGCACCACACCTGTGGTCGTGGACTGGAACAAAGATGGCCTGACCGATCTAGTCATGCTCGATCAGGAAGGCTTTCTCGCTTTCTTTGAGAGGGCAAAGAAGAAGGGCAAACTCATCCTCAAGCACCCACAGCGTGTGCTTTGCGCCGCGCAGGATGCCCAGGCCCCTGGTCAGGCCGACTTGAAAGTCAAGACCCCCGTCGCCATGAAGCCCGGCGAGCCCCTGCGGCTCAATGCCGGCCTCGCGGGCAAAAGCGGACGCCGCAAGATCTGCATCATGGACTGGGACCAGGACGGAAAGCTCGACATCCTCCTCAACTCCGCCAACGCCAACTTCATCCGCCAGACCTCCAGCAGCGATGGCAAATGGTTCTTTGCCGACATGGGCCTGCTTATTGACGCCAACATCGAAGGCCACGACGTGAGCCCTACCACCGTCGATTTCAACGCCGACGGCCTGCCAGACTTCGTCGGCGGCGCTGAGGACGGGCACCTCTATTACCTGAAGAATCCGAAGACAAAATAAGGAGTCATTTTCTTCATGCGCAGCGCCCTGCGCTGAGTAGTGACGGGAAATGACCTTTCTCGAATTCCTCGCCTTGAGCGCCGCCGGCGGCACCGCCGGGGCGATCAATGCGATCGCGGGAGGTGGCACGCTGCTGACGTTTCCTGTGCTGCTCATGTGCGGCACGCCGCCCGTGCTGGCCAATGCCACAAGCACCGTGGGGCTCGTGATTGGCACGGCGGGCAGCATCGTGGGCTTTCGCGGTCATTTGAAGGCCATCCGCACGCGGCTGCTGCAGTTCATCCCGATCTGTCTTGTCGGCGCAGCGGTCGGGAGCTTGCTTCTCACACGCACGAGCGACGACCAGTTTTCAAAGCTCATTCCTTTTCTAGTGCTCTTTGCCACGGTGCTGTTCTTTCTGCAGGGCTTTCTTCGCAGGGGGAGGCCCCACTCAGAAGCGAAATCCAGCGCGCTTTGGTTCTCCATCGCCTTGCAGCTTCCGGTGGCTATTTACGGCGCGTTCTTTGGCGCGGGCATCGGCATCCTCATGCTGGCCTCGTTTGGCTTTATGGGCATGTCCAACATCCACGAAATGAACACGCTTAAAAACGTGCTCGGCTCGCTGATCAATGTCATTGCAGCCTTGTGGTTCATCGCCGTCGGCATGGTGAACTGGCCGCAGGCCCTGGCTCTGACGGCAGGTGCGCTGGTCGGCTACTACCTGGGCGCGCATTTCTCCCAGCGCATCCCGCCGCAGCGTGTGAGAAAACTCATCACCCTTATCGGTCTGGTCATTTCGGCGCTCATGTTTTGGAGGCAGTTCGGCTGATCCAGCCGTCACACCAGTTGCCACGGCCCACGCATGGGGCGCGTGAGCATGGCGGAGGCTTCGGCATCTTCAAGGATCTGCTCCTTCGCCGGATCCCAGCGCAGCCGGTTGCGGTTCAGCCTCAGCGCGATGTTGGCGAGATGCGCGATGGTGATGCTGCGGTGCGCGTACTCAATCGGTGCCGCGGTCATGGCACCATCCTGAATGCCATCGATGAAGTTGCGGAAGTGGTCCTTGCTCTCGTAAAGGCGCACATCGTTTTCGGCCAGCGGTGTTCGCAGGGAGTCGGGCTTGATCTCCAGCTTTCCACGCATGCTGAGGATGCTGCCGTTTTCGCCTTCATACATGATCCCTGAGCCAAAGTCCTGCTTGTCCGCCACGCGCACCGTGGTGCCGTCCTCGTAGCGGTAGGCAAAGGAGAAGTTCGGCGCTGTGCTATAGAGACTTCCCGGTGCTGGCCACGTGGCTTTCAGGTCGAAAAACTCCACAGGCCCGCTTTCATCCTTCCCCAGGGCCCACTGCACGATGTCGAAATGATGCGCGCCAAAGTCGGTGATGTTGCCGCCGGAGTAGTCGAAAAACCAGCGCCAGTTGGAGTGCAGCCGCGCCGGGCAGAAGGGCGCATCAGGAGCGGGGCCGAGCCACATGTCATAGTTTAGTCCCTCCGGCACGGGCGTGGGCGCTGTTTGTGAGGCGCAGCCGTTGTTGTCACGGTTGTCGCTCGCCAGTCCTACGCGGATTTGTTTCAGCTTGCCGATTCTGCCGCTGCGCACGTACTCGCAGGCCATGCGAAAATGAATGTCGCTGCGCTGCTGGCTGCCGGTCTGCCACACGATCTTGCTCTGGCGCACCACATCGCTCATGAAGCGGCCCTGCGCCACCGTGAGGCTCAGCGGCTTTTCACAGTAGATGTGCTTTCCCGCCCGTGCCGCCGCCACGGCTATGAGCGCATGCCAGTGGTCCGGCGTGGCGATCTGCACCGCATCCACATCCTTGCGCGCCAGCACTTCGCGGAAATCCTCGTGCGCGGCGCAGCCCTGGGTGCCGTAGCTCTTGTCCACCAGTCTTCGCGCAGGCTCGCGGCCCAGCGTCCCCGCCTTTTTGATGATGCCCTTGTTGTAGCGGTCAGACTCTTTTTCCACATCACACACCGCCATGACCTGGACACGCTCGTCCTGCAGGAAATTCTTAACCACATCCGTTCCTCGACCGCCACACCCTATCAGCGCCAGCGTGGTGCGATTTGAAGGTGCGACCGCGCCATTTTTTCCCAGTGCAGAGCCAGGGATGAAGGTTGGAAAGCCGACAACGCTGCCGAGGGCGGAGCAATGTCTCAGGAACTGGCGGCGTGAGGGAGCGGCAGGGGCTGTCATGGCGCTATTTCAAACGCGGAATTCAAGGGGGTCCTTCAAGTAAGTGTAAACGGCTAAAATATTCAGTGTTAAATGTTTAAAGTGAAGATGATGAAGTTTATTGATTAGGTTTTATCACTTAAGTAATTAAATAAGGATTGTAATTGGTTGGATAAAAATACTATGATGCTGCCGTTGATTGCAAAGTTCACTGCTATGAAGACCTACCTTTTTGCCAGCCTTAGCCTTCTTCTTGCCTCCACACTGTCGCTTTCTGCCCGGGAGTTTACCGATCTGCAAGGCCGCAAGCTTGATGCGGAGATCATCTCAGCCGCAGGTGGGCAGGTCACGCTCAAGCGCGCTGATGGTCGTGTCTTCGCGGTCGCGGTCACCATGTTCACCACGGATGACCAGAAATTCATCACAGAGTGGGCGGACAATAACACGAAGTATAATTTCGAAGTCACCTACACCAAAAAGAAGCTCAATGAAACGCGCACCAAGCGGGGGCCTGTGACTTACGAGGACGAGACATGGATCTACAAGATCAACATCCGCAACCGTCAGCCCACAAGCGTGGGCGACCTGCGTGTGGACTACTGGTGCTTCCGCCGTGAAGATGGCGGCAAAGGCAAAGGGTCAGCGCGCATTGAAACTTCAGGCAGCAGCAAAATCGCAAGCCTGGCAGGAGCTGGGACGGCAACAGTGGACACCTCGGAAATCGTGCTGCACAAACAGGAGCTGGCGGGAGGCTACTATTTCATCAATGGGGACGATGCGATCCAGTCTGATGGCATGGGCGGCTTCGCCCTGCGCATCTTTGACCGCAAAGGCCGGGAGGTTTACAAGTGGGCGACCAAGGAGGACCTCTTAGTGGCGGCCGTGGGCACGCCGCAGGCGAGAGGTTCCAATGCCGAATCCAGATCGGGTTCAAAATAGTTTGCTGGCGTCCGCGATTTGGAGCGCTACGTAACTCCTCGGCTGCGCCGGCACTGAGCCGCCAGCTTTGCTTTGGATTCTGACAGACGCGCCCTCAAACCTCGCGGCTTGAAAAAGACCGCGAACCGCCAACCACCACCCCCATCCGGGCGTGCGAGGGGGGACGCCCTCGGTCTGGTGGATCTGACGCTCAAGACTGCTGAGTTTAAGCGAAAGCTCACCCAGCCGGAGATCATGCTCGATCACGTCACGCCCCAGGCCTTTGGCTTCGCGGCGGCACTTCTGGTGCGGCATGCGGAAAAAAGCCGTCCGGGATGCCGCGTGTGGATTCTCTGCCCGGATGTGAAAACACAGGACCACGTCCACGCAGAGCTCGGCGTGTGGCAGTGTCCGTCTCTGTATCTTCCTCGCCTCGGGCAGGTGGTGAATGATGCCCTGGTGGACCCGGAGCTGCTGGCCGAGCGTGCCGGCGCTCTGGGGCGCATGACGGAGAGCGATGCGCCCGTGATGGTCCTGTGTGCCGACAGTCTGGACGAGCCCGCACCTGCGGCGGCGGAGATCTCCGACCAGCGCCGCATGCTCAAGGTGGGCGGCACGCTGGATGTGGAGGCGCTGCTGAAGGACCTCGCTGAGGCGGGCTATGAACGAGTGCCCGTCGTCACTGAGCGCGGCCAGTTCGCCCGCCGCGGTGGCATCGTGGACTTTTTTTCCTGGCAGGCGGAGGAGCCGCTGCGCCTCGAGTTTTTCGACGACGAAATCGAGTCCATCCGCGCCTTTGACCTGCACAACCAGTCCTCGGTCAAGCGCCTGGAAAGCGTGGGCGTCATCCTGCAGATGAGCGAAAATGCCGAGGAGGCTTCGCGGGTGCGTGAGCACCTGCGCAAGGACGACTTCATCATCGCCATCGACGGCGAGGCTCCTGCTCAGGCATGCATTCTCAGCGGTGCTGCTCCTGTGGAAGGGCTGGAGGACTTTTCTGCGGCCATTCATGAGAACCCTCTCGGCGTTTTTGATGCATCCGACTTCGTCCTGCATGAGGCGCGCCGGGAGCATTTCGCCCGACAAATACGCGAATGGCATGAGGACGGCTGGCGTTCCGTCATCTTCTTCCACAATGAGGCCGAGCGTGAGCGCTTTGCCGAGCTGCAGAGCGGCCTGCCCTCCTCGCTCGAAACCAAGCTCGGGCTGCTGTATCGCGGCTTCACCGTCCCGGCGGCAAAGCTGGCCGTGCTCACCGGTGCGGAAATCTTCGGCCGTCATCAGCACATCCGGCGCGTGCGCGGCTCCAAGCTGGATGAGGCCGAAGTGCTGCGCAAAGCACGCGATGTCATGCGCGACCTGCGCGAAGGCGACATCGTGGTGCATGCCGAGCATGGCGTGGCCCGCTTTGGCGGCATCGAGGTGCGCGACTCCGGCAAACGCGAGGAGGTGCTCGTTCTGCACTATGCCGAGGGGGCCAAGCTCTTCGTGCCAGTGGCTCACACACATCTCGTCACCCGTTACGTGGGCGTGGGCGGCAAGGCCCCGGCCCTCAGCAAGCTCAGCGAGGCGCGCTGGCAGAAGACGCGCAAGAGCGCGGAAAAAAGCGTGGAGGACTTCGCTGTGCGCATGCTCAGCGTGGCGGCGGAGCGTCAGACGCTGAAGGCGTTTTCACACCCGCCAGACACAAAATGGCAGTTGGAGTTTGAGGAGTCTTTTCTCTACCGCGAAACTCCCGACCAGCTCCGCAGCGTGGAGGAGATCAAGCGGGACATGGAATCCGCCAAGCCCATGGACCGCCTGCTGTGCGCAGACGTGGGCTTTGGCAAGACCGAGGTGGCCATCCGCGCTGCGTTCAAGGCGGTGATGGGCGGCCGGCAGGTGGCCGTCCTTGTGCCCACCACCGTGCTGGCCCGCCAGCATTGGGAAAACATCCGCGAGCGCATGAGCGGCTTCCCGGTCACGGTGGAAATGCTCTGCCGCCTCACTCCAACCGGCAAGGAGCGCGAAATTTTAAAGGGCATCTCGGACGGCACGGTGGACATCGTCGTGGGCACGCACCGTGTCATCTCCAAGGACGTGAAGTTCAAAAACCTCGGCCTGGCCGTGGTGGATGAGGAGCAGCGCTTCGGCGTGAAGCACAAGGAGAAGTTCAAGGACCTCTTCCGCCTCGTGGACGTGCTCACTCTCAGCGCCACGCCCATCCCTCGTACTCTCTACCTCGCGCTCATGGGCATGCGTGACATGAGCACCATCGAGACCCCGCCGCCCAACAAGCAGGCGGTGCAGACCATGATCTGCCCCTACGACGAGCGTACCATCAAGCAGGCTGTGGACGCCGAGATCGAGCGCGGCGGTCAGGTCTTCTTCCTGCACAATCGCGTGATGACCATCGAAAAAGTCGCACAGCGCATCCGCGACCTCTGCCCCAAGGCCCGCGTCATCATCGGCCACGGCCAGATGGACAGCGAGCTGCTGGAGGACGTCATGCACACCTTTGTAGATGGCGGTGCTGACGTGCTCGTCTGCACCACCATCATCGAAAGCGGCGTCGATATTCCGAATGCCAACACCATCATCATCGACCGCGCAGACCGCTTCGGCCTGGCGGACCTTTATCAGCTTCGCGGGCGTGTGGGGCGTGGCGGTGTGCAGGCCCATGCCTACCTGCTGCTGCCGCAGGATGCCGTGACCGCTGGCGATGCACGCAAGCGAGTGAACGCCATCAAGCAGTACGCCGGCCTCGGCAGCGGTTTCAAAATCGCGCTGAGAGATCTGGAGATTCGCGGCGCGGGCAATCTTCTCGGCACAGAGCAGAGCGGCCACATCGCCGCCGTGGGCTTCGATCTCTACTGCCAGATGCTCAAGCAGAGCGTGGCGCGCATGCAGGGCCGCCGCGTGGCGCGCCCGGTCGAGGTGGGCCTGCGTTCAGACTTCCTCGTCATGAGCGAGGCCCAGATGACCCAGGCGGACAAAACAGCCACTCCCGCCTTCATCCCCGCCAGCTTCATCGAGGATCTCAAGCTGCGCATCACCGCTTACCGCCAGGTGGGCGAGATCATGACACGCAAAGAGCTGGAGGAACTTGAGGAGCAATGGCGCGACCAGTTCGGCGAAAAGCTGCCTCATGCCGTGCAGAACCTCCTCACCTGTGCCGCCATACGCCTGTCAGCAGCCCACGCAGGCATCACCGATGTCGAGATCAAGGACCGCAAGCTCATGCTCACCCGCAATGGCAAGTTCGTCATGATCCAGGGCAAGTTCCCGCGCCTTAGCTCCCGCGAAGGTCACAAGCAGCTTGCCGAGGCCCTGGCCATGCTGCGCACGCTGTGATCACAGGCAGCCTGAAAGCTGCGTGTCAAAAAACTGCCGTGCTGTGTTTTCACCCATGTCATAGCACTCCTTCAGCCTCCCTGGAAAAAAGGGTGACGGGCGTGAGTGGTGCGTGACGATGATGCTCAGCTTTTTGCCGTGAAGCCGCGCGAGTTCGATGCGGTCGTCCAGGATCTGACGGTTCATCGCTGCGTGAGATGAGGCGATGGTGTCCAGCATGCGGTGCAGAGGCAGCCGCGAAGGCTTCTTCTCTGGCTGGGTGATCCGGTGAATCACGATGTGGTCGATGTCGTCATCCTTGAACCACGGATCGATCGGCGATTCGTGTGCCACTCCGCCGTCGGTGCACATGCGCCCTTCGAACTCCATCGGTGAAAACAGCATCGGCACGCATGCGCTGGCGGCCATGGCCGTGGCCAGCGGTCCGCTGCGGGCAAAGACCGTCTCGTGTTTCGACAGATCGCTCAGAGCGATCAGCAGCCGCGGATTCGAAAGGGATTCGATCGCCCGTTTGCCCACGAACGACTCGAAATGAGTGCTGGCGCCTGCGGGATCAAAAAAGCCGGGATAGCGGTGCAGGAAACTGTTCACGAGCTGGTGCCAGAGCCATTTGGTGCGTCTGGCAAAGGACAGATACAGTCGGGGGCTCAGCACCGCTTGGCGGATGGCTTCCTGCTCCAGCCCCGCGGCATACAGGCCAGCGGTGATGGCGCCCGCAGAGGAGCCCGACACCGCGACCGGACGCACCCCGAGCGCATGCAACTGCGCGAGAAAGCCCGCATGGGTGGCATAGCCCATGAAGGATGCGCCCAGCGCTATGGCGATGCGTGGTGATGAACTCATGCTCTGACTACCTCCGGCGGGATGATGACGGAGTGCCTGGCGCGTAGAAACACCACGCCGCCTACGATGCCCCAGAACACGTTGAAAAGCCACCCTGCCAGTGAGGCCGAGATCCCCACGGCCTCGGGCACTCCGGCCAGACCCGCAAGCAGCGCCTCAAAGGTGCGCTCGCGCACGCCGAGACCGGAGACGGACACCGGCAGGGACGCCGCTGCATCCACGATCGGCATGGCTGTCAGCACATCCAGCACGGGCGCCATGCCTCCCACCGCCCTGAGCCCGCAGTAAAAGCTCATGAAAAAAGCCGCGTGCATGCCGGTGGAGACCACTGACGCGGAGAGCGTGCGCTTCCATAGCAGCGCAAAGACATCATGCACCTGCGTCAGACGTGCGATGAGGCCTGCCAGTTTGGGATTGCCCATGGTGCGGGGAAACGTGCGCCTCCCCCATGCCAGCAGGCTTGGCTTGAAGGAAAACCAGCTGATCACCAGCCCCACCAGTGCTCCGCCGACATACATGGCATAGCCTGTGATCAGCATGCGCAGATCATAGCCGATTTCATTCCAGTGCGAGGCCCGCGCCAGCAGGCAGGCGGTGAATAAAAACGCCACAGATAGAAGCCCCGTCAGGTGGTCCAGCACGAGTGACACGCTCACCGGCATCGTCTGTCCGGGCAGGCGGCGGGAAAGCGACATGATCTTGTACGTGTCGCCACCCACGACCCCCACGGAGCTGATGTTGAAAAACGCGCTGACCATTTCCGTCGATAACACCACATGAAATGGCAGATCGGGCACCTGGCCGCGCAGGATGATGTGCCAGCGGATCGCGGTCAGAAACAGCGAGAGAAACGCAAACGTGATCCCCGCCAGTGTCCAGGGCCAGTTGGTCAGCAGGGCGCGCAGGCGCGGCACTATGTCGGCTACGAGGTCATGCTCCCGGAACAGCAGCGCCAGCAGCACGCCGCTGATCAGCAGACGCAGGGAGATGGAGACGAAGCGTTTCAAAACGCGGGACTAGGGCAGGGAACTCACGCTGCCGCCTTTTGGTCCACGGCTTCGGCGATCGTGTTTACACTTTGAAGGATGCGCTTCGCCTGGTCTTGGTCGGCCATTTTGAACCCAAAATGCTTTTCAATCATCACCACCAGTTGCAGCGCGTCCACAGAGTCAAGGCCGATGCCTGCAGGGCCAAACAAAGGGGTGTCATCGCCGATTTCATCTGCAGTCATGTCGAGCATGAGTTCGCTGATCATAAGTTCTTTGAGGCGCTGGCGGGTCGGCATGCAGGGGATACGTTTCGTAGGGTGTAGAGGGGAGGCTAAAGGAGCCCCCCGTCAATTTTGAGGGTCGAACCAGTGATATAGCTCGCATCCGGGCTCGCAAGGAAGAAAACCGCCGCCGCCACCTCCTCTGGCCTGGCAAATCTTCTCATCGGGAGTTGCATTTTGAGCGCCTTGAGGTGTTCGGATGTCCAGTCCGCTGGCAGTCCGCCTTCGATATAACCGGGGCAGACGGCATTGACCGTGATCCCCATCCGGGCAGACTCCTTGGACAGGCTCTGCGTCAGCCCTATCACTCCAGCCTTGGCGGCGGCATAGTTGGTTTGCCCTGCCGGCGAAGAAATGGCGCTCAGCGAGGCGATGTTCACGATCCGCCCCTGCCTCCCCCGCATCATCCCTGGCAAAACGGCCTGGCACCCGTGGAAGACGGCGTTCAGATTGGCGTCCAAGACACGCGACCACTGCTCCTGCGCCATGTTGGCCAGCAGCGCGTCTTCGTGAAATCCCGCGTTGTTGACCAGGACGCTCACTGGTGCTGCCTGGCTTTCGATTTCGCTCAGAGCGGCTTTCCAGGCATCTGGAGAGGTGATTTCAAGCGTGATCAAGTCCGCCCGGCCCGGAAATCGGGTCGCAAGCTCCTGCGCCCGCTCCCGTCTCTCACGCACCCCCAAAAACACACGGCAGTTTTCCTCTTTCGTGAGGAAAAATTCCGCGATGGCAAGACCCAGCGCTCCGTTGGCGCCTGTGATTAAAATGCTGCGACTCATCCGCGAAGCATTGGAGTTCGCAGCTGGCACTTGCAAGTCACTTCATCTTCCCTCTCCACACCTGGGGAGATCTCACTCCGGGTCGCGCCTCCCCGCCGGGGATCACGATTTGCCCCTGCCACCTCACGGCATTCGTCGTCACGAGCGAAAAAGGCACTTCGCCCGCCTGGCTCCATGCCTGCGTCTTTGCATCAAAAACCAGAATCGACCTCGGGAAGCCGGGATGCTTTTCCTTGGGCTCAAAGTTCACGTTGGCCCCGTCATCTCCGCCCAGGATGTACATCTTGCCATCAATCACGGGGGGAGGATTCGGAGCCGCAACGGCCACGCGGGGCATGTCCGGCAGTTTTTGCCAGCCCGTGGCCGGTGCGTAGGCCCACGCATCATTCAGCCATTCGCGCTCAGCTTTGCCATCCTTTCCCGCATGCAAGGCCGCACCGCCAAACACGTGTACCACGCCATTCACAGCAGCCATGCAGGCCAGCATGCGCGGTTTGCCGGGGCAGGGGGGCAGTTCCTGCCACGCTGCGCCGGGTTGCTTGAGATCGAGCGACCAAAACGTGCTCAGCGCCGTGGTGGCCGCCGGTGTTTCGATCCCTCCAGAGATGTAAATGACCCCATCGGATTCGCATCCGCACATGAAGGCACAGGGCTTTGGCAGTGGCGGCAGCTGGGCGTCTTTTTGCACCCAGAACACCTCACGGAAGTGTTCTGTGGCATTGCCCCCGCCCAGGATGATCCAGCCGTCGGGAGTCGTGATGCTCACCCCGTAGCCATTGGGCTTGGGCAGTTTTCCCGCCACCCGCCAGGCTCCATCCGGCTTCTCCAGCGCGAAGAGTGTGTCATACCATAGCTTCGTCCCGCCCTCCCATGGCATTTTGTCGATGAAATGCGTCCCTCCCGCGACCATGAGCGTGCCCTCGACCACTCCTGCAAACGAACCGGCAAAGCCCCGCGCATCGGGCAATGCTGGTAGCGATGACCATTGAAAATCAGCGGCGTAGGTGGTGAAAATCAGGGACATGTGGCAGAGTATCACTCGAAGCATGACCGGCACTTAACGCAGGTTTGATGATAGTTCCGGCACATTGAGTGCTTATTTTGGCATTCCCATGCTCACTATTTCTGGCAAATCCCACGGCAAGTTCTGCGACGGCGTCTCGCGTCGTGACTTCCTTCGCATTGGCGGTCTCGCCATGGGCGGTCTGTCCTTGCCTGAACTGCTCAAAGCCGAGGCCGAGGCTCGCACGGGCCGCAGCTTCAAGTCTGTCATCATGATCTACATGTGCGGAGCCCCGCCGCATCAGGACATGTATGACTTGAAGATGGACGCGCCGCTGGAGATTCGCGGCCCTTACAAACCGATCAAGACCGCCGTCCCCGGCATCCACATCTCCGAGCATGCGCCGCGCCTCGCCAAGATCATGGACAAGCTGGTGCCCATTCGCAGCATGTACGGCTCTCCAAATGGTGCCCATGACAGCTTCATCTGCTACACCGGCAAGCCCCCGCCCCCGAATGGCGGCGGTGCTCCCGTGGGCCGTCTTTCGGATCCCCCCTCTTTGGGGTCTGTTGTTTCCAAGCTCAAAGGCCAGGCAGACCCCGCCATGCCCGCCTTCATCGGTCTCGCTCCCAAGGCCGGACACCCGCCCTATGGCTCGCCCGGGCATCCGGGCTTCTGCGGCAACACGCACGCTGCCTTCCGCCCCAACGGCGCTGGCATGGAAGATCTCCAGCTCAATGGCATCACGCTCGACCGCCTCGAAGATCGCCGCTCCCTGCTCACTGGCTTTGATTCCTTCCGCCGGGAGCTCGACGCCAGCGGCCTCGTCGGCAGCATGGACGCCTTCAATCAGCAGGCCCTGAATGTGCTGACCTCCAGCAAGCTGCTCGCCGCTCTCGATTTGAATCAGGAGAGCGTCAAAACCCGTGAACGCTACGGCAAAGGTGATCCCAAGAACTACGGCGACGGCGCACCCCTCAATCTTGAGCACTTCCTCCTCGCCCGCCGTCTTGTCGAAGCCGGTGCCCGTGTGGTCACTTTGAATTTCGGCCGCTGGGACTTCCACGACAACAACTACCCGCAGCTCCTGCGCCATCTGCCGCTCTTTGACCAGGGCATGAGCGCCCTCGTTGAAGATCTCCATCAGCGCGGCCTCGACAAGGACGTGGCCGTCGTCGCCTGGGGCGAGTTTGGTCGCACGCCGATGGTGAACAAGGACGGGGGCCGTGACCACTGGCCTCGTGTCGGCGGCGCCCTGCTCGCCGGTGGCGGTTTCCGCACTGGCCAGGTCATCGGTGCCACGGACCGCCTTGGCGGCGAACCCACCGAACGTCCCGTGCATTTCGGCGAAGTCTTTGCCTCGCTCTACCAGCACATGGGCATCGACACCGTGAAGACCACGCTCAACGATTTGACTGGTCGCCCGCAGTATCTCGTCGACGGCTGGCAGCCCATGCCCGAGCTGGTTTGAAGCAGAAGGCGCCTTGCCCATGCCTCCAGGGTGGCATATGGTGGGCCATATGTATCCGGTCAAAACGACTGTTCCAGAAGGGCTGATCCTCAAAGACGGAGATGAAGCCGATCTGCGTGTTGTCATTGAGGATGGAGCGATCGTGGTGACCAAAATATTGAGGAAGAAGTCTGCTGCTGACGCCTCCAAACCCGAGCACACAATCAAGCTTGGGGTTTGGAACCGGAAGTAGTCCGTTTGGAAAGTCTTGCCTGCGGTGCGGCGTATTCCCATGCGCATGTCCTTGCCGCATCCAGCACATCCCGTTTCCCGCCGTGAAGTGATCCAGGCCGGGGCTGTAGGGCTTCTGGGCCTCGGAATGAACCACCTCAGCGCCCTTCAGGCGATGACCGCGGCCACGCAGCCGCCACGGGCAAAGTCCGTCATCTACATCTTCCTTTCCGGCGGGCTCGCCCAGCATGAGAGCTTCGACATGAAGCCGGACGCCCCCATGGAGATCCGTGGCGAGTTCAAACCCATCCGCACCCGCACCCCCGGCCTGCACATCTGCGAGCACCTGCCCAATCTCGCGCGCATTTCTGAAAAGTGGTCGCTGGTGCGTTCGCTCACCCATGGCAGCAGTGATCACTCGCTGGGCCATCACATCATGCTCACCGGCCGCAGTGATGCGCCGCTTGGGTTCGATCCATCCAAGCCGAAAAAATCCGATCATCCCAGCATGGCCGCGCTGGCCACTGCGCTGCTGCCCAAGCGCAAAGACAATCTGCCCCCCGCCATCGTGCTGCCAGACAAGCTCGTGCACCGTGAAGGCCGCACGCTCGCAGGACAGTTCGCAGGCACGCTTGGCGCTCAGCATGACCCATGGTTTTTGGAGATGTCGCCCTACCACCCCAAGCACTACGGCGCTTATCCCAAATACCTCTTTCATCACGAGCGTGGTTTGGAAACGGACCCCGCCCTCCGCTTCCAGGCCCCGCATCTCTCGCTGCCGCAAGGACTCACCATGGACCGCGTCATGGACCGCGTCTCACTCCGCAATGCCTTGGAGCAGCAGGCCAATGATCTCACCGCACTGGCCGGCGATGAAGCCTTTGACTCCACCCGTCAGGCGGCCATCGGCCTGCTGAGCAACCGCAAGGTGCATGACGCCTTCAGCCTGGAAAAAGTCGACCCCAAGATGCTCGACCGCTACGGCCGTCACAGCTTTGGCTGGTCCCTGCTCATGGCCCGCAGGCTCGTCCAGAGCGGCGTGCGCATGGTGCAGGTGAATCTCGGCAACAACGAGACCTGGGACACGCACCAGGCCGCGTGGGGAAACCTCAAAAACTACCTCCTCCCGCCGATGGACCAGGCCGTGAGTGCTCTGCTCGAAGACCTCGACGCCAGCGGTCAGCTCGATGAGACCCTCATCGTCATGGGCGGCGAGTTTGGCCGCACCCCCAAAATCAAGAGCATCTCCGCCACCGCTCTGCCGGGCCGCGATCATTGGGGCCATGCGCAGAGCATCCTTCTCGCCGGTGGTGGCATCAAAGGAGGGCGCGTCATTGGTGAAACCGACAAGCACGGTGGCTACCCCGTCAGCGATGCCCAGACCCCCGAAAATCTCGCCGCTACGATCTACGAAGCCCTCGGCCTCCCCCGCGAAACCATCTGGAAAGACTTCACCGGACGCCCTCACACGCTCTACATGGGGTCGCCCATCGGCGGCCTCGTCTAGCGCCACCGGCTTTTACTCGAAGCCGAGCAGCCCCTTCAAGCCGTCGATCACCTTCTGCTCCTCTTTGCTGATTTTCGAGCCGAGACCAAGGAAGCCGCCGCCTTCCGCCTCGGCGGTTTTGATCGCAATCGCCATCGCGATCTTCCGGTAGATGTCGAAATCTTCGTCTCCGAACTTCGTGGCCGCCAGTTGCACCGCGTCGAGCACCATTTGCGGCGGACGCGAGCCGCGCGCGGTCACGGCGGGCCACAGCTTGTGCATGTTGTCCGGGATCCGTGCCGCAGCTTTGAAGACGAGGCTGGTGAGCACCCCTTCTGACACCACGTTGATAATGCCGGCAAAGGCTTCACACTCCTTGTCGCCGACTTTGCCATCCGCAGCGGCCACCAGCAGGAAACTGGCGACGAGTCCCATGCTCAGCACATCCCAGTCCGCTTCTGCGAGTCCTCCGCTGGCTATCTCCACATCATGGCCCTGCATCAGCGCCATGATGCTGGCCAGCGTGTCGCGGGCCATGGCAGGTGAATCGTGGGTGACCAGCGCGGCGGCCATGTTTTGAAGATGCTGCATGAAAGCCGCCTGCTCAGACGCCTCGAATTTCTGCGTCAGCAAGGCTTGGCCTTGCACGAACAGGGGCTTGGGTGCCTGGGCAAACTGGATCTCCGCAAACACCAGCCAGAAGAGCTGGTCGAAGTAGCGCAGCAGTGCGTGTGCCGCACAGGATTCCTGACCGGGTGTGTAACCTGCCATGAGGCACTGTTTGAGAGCAGCCTTGCGCGCATTCCCGAGTTCTCCTCCGTGGCAGCCGCTCATCGATGCATAGAGACAGCCAAGGACGGATGACAACTGACGAAGTTCGGCCTCGGTGAAGCGCTGCAGCGCGGGATCGATGCCGGGCCAGTACGTGGTGACCTGGAGTTCGTCCGTGTAGCGCTCGTTGTTTTTGCTGTAGCCCATGAAATGGAACAGGTCGGACAATTGATCAGCCATCGCCACGCGCTCAGGCACTGGATGACCGTTGTCATCGCGCACGGCGGCTGCCGCCACGCGTCCGAGGTGCAGGAGAAACTGCAGCTTGTCTGACGGCGTCAGTTGCTCGGACAGCGCCGCTTGAATTTCTTCGATCAGCGGTGCTGTGTCAGCCAGTCCTGTCAGTTCAGCGTGGAGCCGCTGGAAATGGTTTGCGAGATGCTGGAGCGCGTCAGTATAGAGGCAGATGCGCGCATTGGGCTCACCCGCCGCCTCGACATGCTCGTTGAACCGGGCGGAATCAACCGCAGTGGGACCCGCATTGACGCCGGTGATCGCGAGATGAACAAACAGGGGCGCTTTGGCGAGTGTGTCGAGGTTGGGTGAGCTCATGATCAGACTTGAAGAAAAAAGAGAGATCTTGTTATCACTTCTCAGTCTTCGCTGCCACGTCTTTTCCATCAGAGGTTATCTCGATGTTGCCATGCCACGCAGTCACAAACACCTGCGTGCCCAGCGGCTCGAATTGCTTCGTCAGTTTCTCCCCGGGCGATGGCACCTCGCTTCCGGCGTAAAAATCCAGGCATGAGGCGATGGCATATTTCGGCTTCGTTGCCGCCGCAAACTCGGGATGCGTGTTGAATCCATGATGGGGTGCCGTGACCACCGCCGCTTTCAGTTTCTCCTCCGGTGTCTTTTCCAGCACGTAGCGCTGCCCGGTGCCGTAGGCGTCACCTGGGAAGAATAGAACGTTCTGGCCATGCTGCATGCGCAGGAAGAGCGAGTTCGTGTTCAGCAGGCCGTGTTCCGTGATCTTGGCGGGATCGCTGTCCAAGTTGTGCATGGTTTTCGGCGGCGAGAGCACTTCGACGGTCAGGGCGGAATCAAAGTCGAGCTTGTCCCCCTCGGTGGCGGCGATGTACTTTGCCCCACGCTCCTGCGCATGCTGGCGGAGTCGGCTGTAGGCCAGTGAGAAGCCACGTGCGGAATAACCCGTGTCCACAAAGGTCTTCACCGGCATGTGATCCAGCAGCCACATCGCGCCGCCATAGTGGTCGCCATGCGGATGGCTGATGGCGATGCCGTCAATCTGCGTGATTCCGCGCGCTTTGAGAAACGGCTCAATGGTGTCGCGTCCGGCATCGTAGGTGTCGGATTGCGGGCCGGTGTCGATCATCCATGTTCCGCCGCCCGGGGTTTGCACCACCACGGCCAGCCCGTGCTTCGGCATGTTCAAGTAGGTGATGATGAGCTTGCCATCCGCCGCGTGAAGCGCGGTAGCCAGCAGCAGGCATAAAAGGATGAGGCGGTTCATGGACGTTTGAGCTTGTTCCAGCCCTCGGCTGGCTGTCGAGCCAATTTCCGCCACTCCGGCACCTGTGCGATGGTTTGCTCCATCAAATCGGCGCATTGCTCCGCGATCGTCACCAGCGTCTCCCTCATGCCCGCGCTCTCGGCCATTTCGATCATCGCATCAAACTCCAGCCCGCCGCTCACGCGTTTTGCCTCCTCGCTGTCACGCTGCACCACCCGCAGCACATCCTCAGTGTGGTGCGGTAGCCAGCGGCGGTTTTCAGCGAGCACCGCAGCTAGCAGCGACTGCAGCTCGGGCTTCCAGCCATTATCAAACAACAGGGCGAGCTCGCCTCGTTTCTCGCCAATCCGCATGTAGTGCGGCTGGATCGCCTCCACCGGAGTCGCCGCCATGTCGCGGAAAGTTTTGTTCCAGTCGATGCCTAGCTCGCCGCCAATCGTGTGAAACGTGAACTGATCCTGCACGATGCGGTTTCGCGGCGTGTAAACACCATCCAGCAAATGCATCCGAATGCCCGGCTGCACCGACTTGATCAATGAATCGCCCACGATGTGCACCATCCAGCCTAGCGCATAGGCTAGGCCGCGCTCAGAGTTCATGTCATCGCAGATGGCCCGCGTACAGTAGTCCGCCAGATGGTCCCACGGCACACGCAGATTCACCTCCGGTTTCGCCCAGCCGAAGACGAGATGCGCACGGCCATAAAACAGCTCATGGATTTCCTTCGGCCTGTATTGGCGCCCCTCATGTTCCAGCGTCCACGGCTTAACCGCTCCGCCCGTGATCGGGCTTTTTTCCAGCGGCACCGTGCCAAAGCCCACCTCTCGTCCGGTGTCCACACAGACAGCCTCGGGCATCACCTGGATGTCGCAGCCGAGATACGCACCACATAAAAAGCTCGGCAGATGCCGCTCGATGATCGGCGTGATGGGCAGCCCGCGCCCCTTCGCAGCTTTCGCCGCGAGGATGCCATACATCGTGTGTCCGATCAGTCCGCTCATGTTTAGAACCAAACGCATTCTGAATTGCCGGTCTGGCAAGAGTCCCATCACTCGCCCCGTAGGTTAGTGGCCCTCCACACAGCCATGCTCAATCTCTACTCACATCCCAGCGGCGGCTATTGCGATGGCGTGTCGCGTCGAAACTTCCTCAAGATCGGCGGACTCGCCATGGGCGGACTGTCGTTGAATGACGTGCTGCGTGCCGAGTCCGTGCAGAAGACCGGCAAGTCACACAAGGCGGTGATCATGATCTTCCTGCCCGGCGGACCGTCGCACCAGGACATGTTCGACATGAAGCCGGACGCGCCGAGTGAGATTCGAGGCGAGTTCAAACCCATCTCCACCAACGTCCCAGGCATCCAGATTTGCGAGCATCTCCCGCGTCTCGCGAAGATGATGGACAAGTGCACCATCATCCGATCGCTCGCCGACTGCGACTCGCGCCACGATGCCTTTCAGTGCCTCACTGGCCGCAGCACCAAGCAGCAGCCTCCCGGCGGCTGGCCTTCGCTCGGCTCCATCGTTTCGAGGCTGCAGGGCAGCACCAATCCCGCCATGCCGCCGTTCGTTGGACTTGCCCCCAAGATGGGCCACATGGAATGGGCCCGCACGGGTGAGCCGGGCTATCTCGGCGTTGCGCATGCACCCTTCCAGCCAAATCGCGGCGGCGGCACAGAAGACATGTCACTCCGTGGCATCACGCTGGATCGTCTTCGTGATCGCAAGTCCCTGCTCTCCAGTTTTGACGTTCTTCGCCGTGATCTTGATGCCACCGGCCTCATGGGCGGCGTGGATGTCTTCAATGAGCAGGCGCTCAATGTGCTCACCAGCCCGAAGCTGCTCCACGCCCTCGATTTGAGCCGCGAAGACCCGCGTGTGGTCGAGCGCTATGGCAAAGGCGAAAATCGCAATCGCGACGACGGCGGCCCGCGCTTGCCCGAGCACTTCCTTGCCGCACGCCGTCTCGTCGAAGCCGGCGCGCGCGTCGTCACCCTCGCCTTCAGCCGCTGGGACTACCATTCCAACAACTTCGGCCAGTTGCGCGAAGATTTGCCGCTGCTCGACAGCGGACTTTCCGCCCTCATTGCCGATCTGCACGAGCGCGGCATGGACAAGGATGTCTCCGTCGTCGTCTGGGGAGAGTTTGGCCGCACGCCGCTGATCAACGCCAACGGAGGTCGCGATCACTGGCCGCGCGTCGCATCGGCACTTCTCGCCTGCGGCGGCATGCGCCACGGGCAGGTCATTGGTGCCACTGACAAGCTGGCTGGTGAACCCACCGAGCGCCCCGTCGCCTTCGGCGAAGTCTTCGCCACCCTATACAAGCAGATGGGCATCGACGTCACCAAAGCCACCCTCACCGACCTCACCGGCAGACCGCAGTATCTGGTCGATAGCCATCTGCCGATGGCAGAGCTGGTCTGAAAATGAAGCCGCCGGGCCCATTCCGGCGCCTCATCCGACATTCTGAATTCGGCATTCGTCATCAGCTTGCCCGATACTTTCTTTGTTACGACAAAATCTCCCCTCCTGCTCCGTAGGTTCTTCCCGTCATGACTCTCTCACGCCTCACCTTCATCGCCGCTCTCTCTGCCGCCGCACCCAGTTTCGCGGCCGAAGCTTTGCGTCCGCTGAATTTTGCGAACGACATTGTGCCCATCCTCACCAAAGGCAGCTGCAACTCCGGTGGGTGCCATGGCAAATCGGGCGGGCAGAACGGCTTCAAGCTCTCGCTGCTTGGCTTTGAGCCCCAGGAGGACTATGAGCACATCGTCAAGGAGGCGCGCGGTCGCCGCGTGTTTCCAGCGGCGGCAGAGCAGAGTCTGCTGCTCACCAAAGGCACCGCTCAGCTCCCGCATGGCGGTGGCAAAAAGCTTGATCCAAACTCTGAAGACTACGCCGACCTCGCCCGCTGGATTCGCGAGGGCATGCCCTACGGCAAGGACAGCGACCCCAAAATGGCAAGCATCAGCGTCGAGCCCGCCAAGCTGACCATGCCTCTGAAAGGGGTGCAGCAGCTCAAAGTCACTGCGCACTACACCGACGGCAGCACGCGGGATGTCACCAAACGCGCCCTCTATGAGGCCAACGAAAAGGCGATGGCCGAGACCAGCGAAACCGGCCGCGTGCAGCTCTTTGATCTCCCCGGTGATGTCGCCGTGATGGTCCGCTACCAGGGCAAGGTCTCCACTTTCCGCGCCACCGTGCCGCTCGGCGCTCCGGTGGAAAAGCTGCCGGCCTCTCGCGGCTTTGTAGATGATCTCGTCTTCGCCAAGCTGAAGACCATCGGCATGCCGCCGTCAGACATCGCAGACGACGGCACCTTCATCCGCCGAGTCACGCTCGACATCACCGGCCGTCTGCCCACTGCTGCTGAAATGAAGGACTTCATGGCCTCCAAAGATGCGGCAAAGCGCAGCGCCCTCATTGACCGCCTGCTGGACAGCCCGGAATACGCCGAATACTTCGCCAACAAGTGGAGCGCCCTCCTGCGCAACCAGCGCACGCAGCCCGTCTTCGCACGCGGCAGCTACCTTTTCTGGCAGTGGATTCGCGACAGCATCGCCGATAACAAACCCTACGATAAGTTCGTCCGTGAAGTCGTCGCCGCGGCGGGAGACATCGACCAAAATCCTCCCGTGGCCTGGTATCGTCAGGTCAAGGAGATGAAGCAGCAGATGGAAGACGTGGCGCAGCTCTTCCTCGGCACCCGCATGCAGTGCGCACAGTGCCATCATCATCCCTTCGAGAAGTGGAGTCAGCAGGACTACTACGGCTTCGCCGCCTTCTTCAGCAATGTCAGCCGCAAGCCCTCGATCTTCGTTGGCGAGGAGCTGATCTTCAACAAACGTGGGGTCGCTCAAACCACCAATATCCGCACCAAGGAAGCCGTGACACCCACCAGCCTCGGCGGGCCATCCCTGAAGCTGAAACCCGAGCAGGACCCCCGTCTGGCCCTCGCCGACTGGATGAGCAGCAAGGACAACCCCTTCTTTGCCCACACGCTGGTGAACCGTTACTGGAAGCATTTCTTCAATCGCGGCCTCGTCGAGCCCGAGGATGACATGCGCGAGACCAATCCCCCGGTGAATCCCGAGCTTCTCAGCGCCCTCGCCGCAGATTTCGTGAAAAGCGGTTACGATCTGAAGCAGCTCATTCGCACCATCACCAACTCCACCACCTACCAGCTCAGCGCCGTTCCAAATACCTACAACGCAAAGGACCGCCAGAACTTCAGCCGCTACTATCCGAAGCGTCTCAATGCCGAAGTCCTCTACGATTCCGTCAACACGCTGCTAGATGTACAAACGAATTTCGCCGGTCAGGCCCCCGGCACCCGTGCCGTCGCCCTCCCGGACAACAGCTACAACCAGAGCACCTACTTCCTCAGTGTCTTTGGCCGTCCCGACTCCTCCAGCGCCTGCGAGTGTGAGCGCACCCAGGAGGCCAGCCTCGCGCAGAGCCTCCACCTGCTGAACGCCGCCGAAATTCAGACCCAGCTTTCTCGTGGCAACGGTCGCGCCGACACCCTCACAAAGGACACGCGTCCTGATGATGACAAGATCGCTGACCTTTACCACATCGCCCTCAGCCGCGACCCCAACGCCGCCGAGATCAAATTTGCCCGCACTCATCTCGACAAAAAAACCGCAGGCAAAACCGGCGACGAAGCCTTCAAAGGCAAAAAGGAGGCCTATGAGGACATCCTCTGGGCGCTGCTGAACACGAAAGAGTTCCTCTTCAATCATTAAGTGCTCGTGCCATGCCTTGCCCCAATTTTCAGTTCTCAGTTCTTAGTTTGCAATTTTCAGTTCTGCTGGCCTGCTCTGCTCCAGCGTTCTCCCAGGCCACCTTCCCGTCTCCGACGCTGACGTCGGTTTCTCCTCTCGGGGGAAAACCCGGCGCGACAGTCGAGATCACCCTGCGCGGCACCGACCTCGAAGGCCCGCAGTCGGTCCTGCTCAACGAGCGCGCCATCCCGCTCAAGACCCTCAAGCCAAACGTCTTCAGCATCACACTGCCCCCAGACATCAAGCCTGCCCTCTACGATTGCCGTTTCGTTGGCCGCTACGGTGCCTCCAATCCGCGCGTCTTTGAGGTCGGCACGCTTGATTCCGTTGCCTCCCCCGGCTCAAACACCGGGCCTGACAAAGCGCTCAAAGTCACCCTCAATTCGGTTGTTGAAGGCAGCTTCAAATCCAATTCACCGCACTGGTTCAGCGTGGATCTGAAAAAAGGGCAGCATCTCACCGCCACCTTTGATGGAAGGCGTTTTGACACACGCACCGAACTCATCGGCGCTTTGCTCGCGCCCACCGGCCGTGAATTGGCTCACATGCGTGCCGGAGTTCTTGCCTTCACTGCCGCGGCCGATGCCACCTATCTCCTCCGCTTCAACGAGCTCATGTACCGCACCGGGGATGATTACGGCTACCTCATCACACTTTCATCCGCGGCCCCTCCGGCTCAAAAGACCGTCATGCTTGAGGACGTTCGCCCCATCCAGATCGGCCAGACTGTTCGGGACTACTTCCTGCCCGTAGGTCTGCCACAGGCCTTTGATCTGCCCTTCAAAGCGGGTGAAAAATTCATCATTGAGGTGCACTCCCATCAGCTCGGCCATGCCACCGATCCGCATCTGGTCATTGAAAATCTTGCCAAAGATCCCGCAGGCAAAGAAACGCTCAAACCGCAGGCGGAAATCGCTGATGCACCGGCCATCGTGCCCGCTCCCAGCATCAATCTTCCCAGCCGCGATCCCTCCTATGCCTATGAGGCCAAGGCGGACGGCGCATTCCGAATCACCCTCAGCGACAACTTCGCCACCACCCAGCCCTACGAGCTGCGCATCCTCAAGGAGGCGCCGAAGCTGGAGGCCCTCATCGCTCTCAATCCCATCCTGCCCGGAGCCAAGACCAAGGGCGGTGAAATTGGCAGCGCCAATGTCCAGCGTGGCGGCATCGCAGCTTTGGAAATCATTGCTCCAAACCGCAATGCCCTGAGCGACCCCATTGAGCTCAAGGCCGAAAAGATCCCTGCGGGCGTCACCTGCCTCGGCGGCTTCATCGGCAAAGGCCAGTCGCTGGGCTACATCGCCTTTCAGGCCAGTGCAGATGCCCCTGCCGGCGCAAGCCTCCTCGACGGCATTCCTCACAGCCGCTTCGTGAGCTTTGCCGTGGCTGACGCCGCCCGGGAAAACGTCCTCTACCGCACCGCCGGTGCACCCGCCCTCGGTGTCAGCGTCCTGCCCGCACCGGCATCCGTGCAGACGGAGAAAACGGACATCCTCGAAGTCGCTGCAGACGCCAAACTCGATATCGCCCTCAAAGTCACCCGCCACGCCGACTTCACAGACGCCCTCAAGCTCAAAGCCCTGGGCCTCATCGACATCGCCAAAGCTCCTGAAGCCGACATCCCCGCCAAAGCCGCAGCAGGCAAATTCACGCTCGATGTGAAAGCGCTGAAACTCGCACCTGGTGATTACGGTTTCATCCTTCAAGGCCCGGCAAAGATGAAATTCCGCCGTGGCGTCGAAGAGCTCAACGCTGCCGAGGCAGACGCCAAAAAAGCCGCCGAAGCCCAGGCCGCCGCCAAGAAGCAGCTCGAAACGGCCAATGCCGATGCAACGCCGAAAAAGGCCGACCTCGTCAAAGCCGCCACCGCTGCCCTCAAGACAGCAGATGCCTCCAAAGCCACCGCTGACAAGCTCGTCAAAGACCTCACTGCGAAGTCCGCCCCCAAAGACGCCACCTTCATTGTCTATTCCAATCCCATCCGCATTCGCGTGAAGGAGGTCGCCAAGAAATGAGAATCATCCTCCCACTTGTCATTCTGAATTCGTCTTTTGTCATGGCCGCGGCTCCCGCGCCTATCGACTACGATCAGCAGATTCGTCCGTTCCTGAAGGACAACTGCATCGCCTGCCACAACAAGACCACCACCAAAGGCGGCCTCAACATGGAGACGCCCGAGCTCATGGCCAAGGGCGGCGAGAGCGACAAGGGCATCATCCCCGGCAAGGGCGCCGACAGCATCATCTATCAGGCCGCCGCACACTCTTGGGACTCCGAGATGCCTCCTAAGGGCAACAAGGTCGGTGCTGTGAATCTCACCCCGGAGCAGCTCGCGCTCTTGAAAGTGTGGATCGACCAGGGCGCGAAAGCCTCGCCCAAAAAAGTGCAGGTCATCGCCTGGGAGCCCCTGCCAGCCGGCTTGCAGCCCATCTATGCCATCGCGGTCACACCTCAGGGAGACTTGGCTGCGGCCGCTCGCGCCAACCAGATCAGCATCTACCACCTGCCCACGCAGAGCCTCATCACCAAGCTCACGGATGAAACGCTCCTCAAAACCGGTCTCTACAAGCAGCCCGGCGTCGCCCATCGCGATCTCGTTCAATCGGTCGCCTTCAGCCCCGACGGCACGCGCCTTGCCACCGGCAGCTTTCGCGAGGTGAAGCTGTGGAAGCGCACCACCCCCGCAGCTCCCGCCTACGCTCCCTCCGCCAAATTCACCGCTACTCAGGAGGCGGACAACTCCATCAAGCTCACCGAAACCGCCGGTGGCAAACTCGTCGCCCACATCAAATCCGACCTCGCCACCGAGCAGGCCCTGGCTCAGCGCACGCTCATCGCCGTGCGTGCTGCGCTGGAAGAGACTTATCAGGGTTCGGCCATCCGGACGGCGGAGAAAGCTGTCACCGAACAGACCGATCGCTTGAAGAAAGCGAATGAACTCGCAGAACTCGCCAAAAAAGCGCTCGAAGACAAGAAGAAGGACATCAAGCCCAAGGAGGACGCAAAAATCGCAGCCGACAAAGCCGCCAAGGATATCGCGGACGAAGTGGCCAAAGCCACTGCTGGCAAACCGGATGAGGCTTTGGCCCAAAAGCAGGCGGCTGCAAAAGCCGCTCTTGCCAAAGCCACAGCCGACCTCTCTCAAGCCCAGGCCGCTCTCCAACGCGCCGAAGCAGCCTTGGCAACCGCTTCAGCAGAAATCAAGCTTGCCGCCACCGGCGATGCCAAAAAGGCGGCCGCCTTGACCGAGCTCGTGGAACTCGCGAAGACGGGCCTCGAAGCAAAGCGGAAGACGCTCAAGCCTCTGGAAGATGCCAGGAGCGCTGCAGAGAAGACTGCGAAGGAAATCGCGGATCAAATCGCCAAAGCTCCCCAGGCCAAACCAGACGAAGCCTTGGCCAAAAAGAACACCGATGCTCAGGAAAAGGCCACGAAGGCCGCCGCAGATCTCAAGCTCGCCCAGGAAGCTCTCGCCCGCGCCGAAGCCGCGATCACCGACACCGCGAACGAAATCAAGCTCGTCACCGAAAATGAAAAGAAGGCCCGGCAGGCCGTCATTGACGAAAAGGCTCGCCTGGAAGTCGTGAAAAAAGAGGCGGTGAAAGCGAACGCAGACCGCGACCTCATTGCCAAAACGCTCACCACCAGCCTCAAGAAAGCCAAGGCGCTGCACTTCTCCGCCAATGGCCTCGAACTCATTGCCGAACAGGACAGCGGCCCCCCGCTCGCTTGGAGCACCGTGAATGGCAAACCCATCGCGCCAGGCAGCACCAGTGCTACGTGGACCCTCGAACGCACCTTGGGCACCGGCGATGGCAATTCTCAGATCACCGACCGCGCCAACAGCCTCGCCTTCAGCCCCGACGGCAAAACCCTCGCCATCGGCAGCGGCGAGCCCTCCCGCAGTGGCGACATCACCCTCTGGGACATGGCCACTGGAAATCTGACCGTGAACTACGCTGAGCGTCATCTCGACAGCATCCTCGCGCTTGAGTTCTCGCCCGATGGCAGGCTCCTCGCCTCCGGCGGCGCGGACAAAGCCGTGCGCATCACCGATCTGAGCACAGGCAAAGTCGTGAAGGTCTTCGAAGGTCACACCCACCACGTGCTCGGCCTTTCATGGCGTGCCGATGGCCGCGTGCTGGCCAGCAGCGGTGCCGACAACGTCGTCAAAGTTTGGGACTGGACCACTGGCGACCGCCGCAAGAGCGTTGATGGCTGGGACAAGGAAGTCACCGGCATTCGCTACCTCGGTGCCGCAGATCAGATCGCCACCAGTGCAGGGGACACCAAGCTCCGCCTCATCACCAGTGACGGCGGCGAGGTGAAAAAGCTGGCTGGCAGCACGGGCTTCCTGCAATCACTCGCCACCAGCAAGTTCGGTGATGTCGTTCTCGGCGGTGACCAGGATGGCAACGTCCGTGCCTGGGATGTCGCCACGGCAAAGGAGATCGCAGTCTTCAAGCCCTGATCCGAGATCCAGCACCCTTGGAGCGCGGACTTCAGTCCGCAGCACTCCGCATTCTTTTCTCTCCGAAGCCTGAATGGCCGCGATTGAGAAAGAAAGGATACGGCAGGCACATCGTTTGCCTGCTGTATCATTTCACACTCAATTACCATGCACCGCTTCTCTCTCCGACTCCTTCCAGTGCTCGCCTTCATGGCGGCGCCACACTTTGCCCAAGCCGAAATCGCCGTGAAAAGCGGTGAGAAAATCGCCTTCCTCGGCGATTCCATCACCGCAGGCGGCTGGAGCAATCCCGCCGGCTATGTGCGGCTGGTGATCGCCGGTCTGGAAGCCAATGGCATCAAAGCCGAGGCTGTTCCAGCTGGCATCAGCGGTCATAAGTCCGATCAAATGCTCGCACGTCTCGACAAGGATGTGCTGAGCAAGAAGCCGCAGTGGATGACACTGAGCTGCGGTGTGAATGACGTCTGGCACGGCCCCCGTGGTGTGCCCCTCGATGAGGCGATGGCACAGTCTGGCACTTACGATGACAAGGTCTCCAGCCGCGGCACCTACAAAAAGAACATCACCGCGATCATCGATCAGGCACAGGCCGCAGGCGTGAAGCCCGTCATGCTCACAGCCACCGTGATTCAGGAGAATCTTGACAGCAAGGAGAACGGCCTTCTCGCTCCCTACAACGCCTTCCTCCGTGAGCTCGCCAAGGAAAAGAAGATCCCCCTCGCCGATCTGAACGCCATGTTTCAGGAACGCATCAAGGCTGAAAACAAGCCGGATGTGAAAGTGCTCACCAGCGACGGCGTCCACATGAACTTGGAAGGCAACAAGCTCATGGCCGTCGGTGTGCTGCAGGCTCTGGGCCTCAACGCAGTCGAACTCGACAAAGCCCAAGCCTCCTGGCCGCCCCTCGAAGCCGCAGGCATCATCGCGGCGCAAAAAGCCGCTGAGGCGAAAGCCAAAGCGGCCGCTGAAAAGAAAGCCAAGGAAGCCGCAGACAAGGCCAAAGGCGCGAGCACACCGAAGTAAGCATGAAGGCATTCTTTTTCACCTCCCTGCTGCTGGCTCCGTTCGCGGCCCTTCTATCCGCCGACACCACCACACCGCGCAACGATGCCACCTGGCTGCGCGAAAAAGGCCTGATGATCTTCCACGACGCCTTCGAGCGCGAAGAAGACGGAAATCTCGCCAAGGCCATCGGCAACGGCTGGAACAGCGCCACCGCTGACCGCGTGCCTCAGATCAAAATGGCAGACCTGGATCAGGGCATCTTGAAAATCGCCAGCGCCACCAAGGAGGCAAAGCACGCCGCTCACATCCATCACGAGGCCGGATTTACTGACGGCGGCGCCGTGGTCCGCTTCCGCTTCCCCGGTCTCCATCCCGCCGAATCTCTCCAGCTCGGCTTTGTGGACCGTGAGCTGAAAGGCGTCCACGCCGGTCACCTCTGCTACGGCATCCTCAGCCAGACCAGCATCACTCTCATCGACCACAAGACCGGTGTCATGAATCTGGAGATCCGCCAAAAGCGCGAGGAAGCCCAGGCTCGGAAGGAAAAGCTTCCCGCTGAACTTGAGGCTCTGCTCAAGACCAAACAAGTCGTCGTTCCATGGAAGGCCGACACTGAATGGCACGAGCTCGTTCTCGTCACCGAAGGCGACGAAATGCGCCTTAGCATCGACGGTAAAGTGCTCGCCAGCCACCACTCCGAAGGCTTCGCCCACCCCCTGAAACGCTGGTTCAGCTTTCTCGTGCCTAGCACGGTCTGGATCGACGATGTGAAAATCTGGAAAGTGAAGTGATCCCCCCATGAAGCCCGCTCATCTGGCCATCGCAGCGCTTCTGCTCACGCTCACATTCGCTTGGCGCACCATCGCTGTCGAACCCGCTGCGGAGCGTCTCGTAGTCCTCACATTCGACGACTCCGTCGTCAGCCACGCCACCTTCGTGGCACCGCTGCTTAAAAAGCACGGCTTCGGCGCCACCTTCTTCATCACCGAAGGCTTCGAGTTCCTCGTGGACAAAGAACACTACATGACCTGGGAGCAGATCAAAGCCCTCCACGCAGACGGTTTCGAAATCGGCAATCACACCCGCAAACACGCCGGTGTCGCCAAACAAAAGCCCGAGCAGCTCGCGGCAGACGTGGAGTTTATCGAGCAGCAGTGCGCCACCTACGGCATCCCCAAACCGGTGAGCTTCTGCTACCCCGGCTACCAGACCAGCGATGCGGCGGTGAAGCTGCTGCGCGAGCGCGGCTACCAGTTCGCACGTGCCGGCGGTGCGCGGGCCTTTGATCCCGCCAAAGACGATCCTCTCACCATGCCCCAGGCATTCGATGGCAAGCCCGACAGTACGCTCGAGCAGTTCAAGGCCGCCGTCGCCCAGGCCAAAGACGGCAAGGTCGCCGTCATGACCTTCCACGGCGTCCCTGACATCAAGCACCCTTGGGTAAACACCGACCCCGCCAAATTTGAAGCCTGCATGCAGCATCTCAAGGAGTCCGGCTGCAAGGTCATCGCCATGCGCGATCTGGCCCTAGTTGCTCAGTTGCGCCGCAACTGACGCTTAAGTTCAGCAATCTGTTCACTACATTATGAAACTCATCGTTCTCTCATTCTTGGCATTGGCTGCCACCGCTCTCGCCCAAAACGTAAAATCAAACATCCCCTATGTCGAAAACGGCCACGCACGCCACGTGCTCGACATCTACTCACCGGCCAATGCCAAAAACCTGCCCGTCGTCTTCTGGATCCACGGAGGCGGCTGGACGCAGGGCGACAAAACGGATGTAAAACTCAAGCCCCAGTGGTTCATGGACAAAGGTTTTGTCTTCGTCTCCACCAACTACCGCCTGCTGCCAGAGGTGGACATGGGCACCCTCACCCGTGACGTCGCCAAAGCCTTCGGCTGGATGGAAAAACACATCGCCGAATACGGAGGCGATCCAAAGCGCGTGCTTGTAGGAGGCCACTCCGCCGGTGCCGAGCTCGCAGCTCTCATCTGCACGGACGACCGCTACTTGAAGGCCGAAGGCGCCACCTTCGACTCCCTCATCGGCTGCGTTCCCGTGGATGGAGACACCTATGACGTTCCCGCTATCATCGAGACAGCCGAGACCCGCCTCCGCGTCCACCACCTTCCACCTCGTGTGAACGGCCATCGCGAAAAATTCGGCGGCACTCCCGAGAAGCACATCGACTTCTCCGCCGTCACCCACATCGCCAAAGGCAAGAGCATCCCTCCCTTTCTCATTCTACACGTCTCCGCCCATCCAGACACCAGCGCCCAGGCCGCCCGTTTGGGGAATAGCCTCAAGGAAGCCGGCATCCCCACCACCGTTTTCGGTGCCAAGGATACCAGCCACGTGAAGCTCAACGACGATCTCGGCCTTTCCAGCGATCCCGCCACAAAAGCCCTGGACACCTTTGTGGCTAGCGTGCTGAAAAAGTGACGTCTATGGCCGATTCAGCCAAAATCATGTCTGTATCATGCTAGGGCCGATGGTTGTATAAGCAGGGTCGCCAACCCTGCTCCAACCGCCATGAAACTTCTCTGCGCCATATTGCTGGCCGCACCGCTGCTCTACGCTGAATCGATTTTCGACGGCAAGACACTCGCCCACTGGTCAGGCAAAGCCGAACACTGGCGCGTGGAAGACGGCGCGATAACAGGCGAAATCCTGCCGAATCAGCAGCTCAAAGGCAACGAATGGATCTTCTGGGACGGCGAGGTCCATGACTTCGATCTCACCGTCGAGTTCCGCATCACAGGCGGCCCCAGCGCCAATTCCGGCATCCAGTACCGCTGCCAGCAGAGTGCCGCTGGTCACGCCAGCGGTTATCAGGCCGATCTCGACCAAGGCGCAGTCTGGCTCGGCCGCATCTACGATGAACACGGCCGCGCCCTGCTGGTCGAGCGCGGCTCCCGCGTGTCCATCGCGCCAGATGGTCGCCGCTGGTCAGATGCCTTCGCAGAACCCAAGAGCCTCGCTACCGTCATCAAACCCGGCGACTGGAACAAATACCACATCACCGCCACCGCCTCCCACGTCGAGGTCCGCGTGAATGACGTCCTCATGAGCGTGCTAGACGACCACGAGACCAAAGCCGCCGAATGGAGCGGCAAGATTGCCTTCCAGCTCCACAGCGGCCCCGGCCCGGCCAAAGTGCAGTTCCGCAACATCCAGCTCACCCACCTCGGCAAAACCGCCATGCCGCTCCGAAGTGATGCGGGCGTTCCCTTCGGGGATGCGCAGCCTGCCCGCAATCCTATCACTGCCGACGTCCCCTCCATCCCACCACCTGCCGAGCTCAACCTCGGCTTCGAAACCGGCACCCTCGCAGGCTGGAAGGCCGAAGGAGATGCCTGGGACAAGCAGCCCATCGAAGGCGACACCGTCGCCATCCGCAAACGTGGCAACTCCCAGCACGTCGGCAAATTCTGGCTCGGCGGCTACGAACGTAGCGGCGACAAAGGCACAGGCACTCTCACCTCCACCAGCTTCATCGCCACGCATCCCTGGGCCAGCTTCCTCATCGGTGCCGCCCCGGATGCAAACACCGAGCGCGTCGAGGTCGTCGAAGAAGCCACCGGCAAAATCATCCAGAGCAGCAGCTCCGCCCAGCAGGAAAACATGAAGCGCGTCGCCGTGAATCTGGAACCCGTCGCTGGCAAACGCATCTTCATCCGCATCGTCGACCAGTCCAAATCCGGCTGGGGCCACGTGAACTTCGACGACTTCGTCTTCCACGCTCAAAAGCCAACCTTCGCCGTCGCTTCCTTCAGCATCAGCGCAGACCGCACCAAGCGCGGCGATGAAAGCCCCGTCCTCTGGCACCTCCTCCCCAATCCCGCCAAACCCACCAGCATCAAAAACGATGCCGCACAAAAGATCGTCTCTGGTATGAAATTGCAGGATGGTTTCCAGGTCGAGCTCATCGCTGCCGAGCCCGACGTGCGCCAGCCCATCGCTTTCTGCTTCGATGAACGCGGCCGCATGTGGGTGGCCGAGGCCTTCAGCTATCCCAACCGCCAGCCCGAAGGGCAGGGGAAAGACCGCATCAGCATCTTCGAAGACACAAATGGCGACGGCTCATTCGAAACAAAGAAAATCTTCTGCGAAGGTCTCAACCTCGTTAGCGGCATCGAAGTCGGCTTCGGCGGCGTCTGGGTCGGCGCTGCCCCTTATTTGATTTTCATTCCAGACATCGATCACGACGACCGCGCAGATGCCTTGAATACGTCGCATAAGTCCTATCAGACCTATTCGAAAGTCCCCGGCCTCCACTTCACCGCCTATGCCCTCCTCGACGGCTGGGGCTATCAAGACACCCACGAAACCCTCAACAGCTTCACCTGGGGCCCGGACGGCTGGCTCTACGGCAATCAAGGCGTCTTTACCCAGTCCCACATCGGCAAACCCGGCACCCCCGATGACCAGCGCATCTCCATGAATGCAGGCGTGTGGCGCTACCATCCCGTGCGCCACGTCTTCGAAATCTTCTGCCACGGCGGCAGCAACCAGTGGGGCCTCGATTACAACAGCAACGGCCACTTCTTCATGACACACTGCCGCAGCTTCTGGGGCAAAGGCGGCACCACCCATGCCATCCGCAACGGCCACTTCTGGAATCAGGCCAACAGCAAATACGCCCCCTTCATCTCCGCCACCGCGCCCGACTTCGCGCCCGATCTGCAAAACTTCCTCCCAGCCTCCGCTCGCTACGACAGCGGCGAAGGTGGCGCAGGCAAACCCGGCACCACCGCCGTGTATGGAGGCCACTCCCATGTCGGCACGATGATCTACAACGGCGACAACTGGCCCGCCATCTATCGCGACCACCTCTTCACTCACAATCTCCACGGCCATCAGATCAATCAGCAGCACATGATCCGTACCGGCAGCGGTTATGAAACCTTCCACGCCGGCTACGACCTCCTCTACAGCCCCGCCCCCGACTACATCCCCGTCGATCTCCAGACCGGCCCCGACGGCGCCGTCTATGTCATCGACTGGACCGACACCCAGCACTGCCACAACCCCGAAGACGAAAAATGGGACCGCACCAACGGCCGCATCTACCGCATCTCATGGAAGGAAACCTACAAGCCCGTGAAGGTGGATTTGGAGGGGATGACTGATGTCGAGTTAGCGAAACTTCAGTTAAACTCGAACGACTGGAGTGCACGAATGGCGCGTCGATTGCTTCAAACGCGGGTGATGTTGACAGGGAGAGTCGGCGATGATGTTATGAAATGGCTGCTGACCGTTGATCGGGAAAAGGCTAATCCAAATCATCTATTGCCTCTCCTTTGGACGCTTCATGTGATAAATGCTGCGGACGACGATCTTACTGGGGCGGTAATAGATCCCATCGATATAGTCCGCGCCTGGGCCATCCAACTAGCTACCGAAGAACCCGGCAAGCCCAAGCTCACCTCCGCCACGCTCCTCAAGCTCGCCCAAACCGACCCCTCACCCACCGTCCGCCTCGCCCTCGCCTCCGCACTTCCAAATCTCGACACCAAGACCGTCTGGGACGTCGCCTCCGCCCTCGCCATGCACGCTGAGGACAAAAATGACCGCTTCCTCCCCAAGATGATCTGGTTCGGCCTCGCCCGCGTCATCGCAGAAGACTGGCCCCGCGGCCTCGCACTCGCGGCAAAAACGCCACTCCCATCCCTCGCCGATTCCATCCGGTGGTATGCTGCTACAACTCCGGCAGGCCGCGAAGCCCTCATCCCCACCATCCAAACCGAGCGCGATCTCAAAATCCTCGCCTTCGGCATGAAGGACGAAGCCAAAGCCACGATGCCTCAATCCTGGCCTCAACTGCAGGCCAAGTTTCCCGGCACCACATCAGACCAACTTTCCGCCCTCTTTGGAGACAAAGCCGTCTTCGCCAAAATGCGCAGCATTCTTGCCGATGCCACACAGCCGCTCCCCCAGCGCCGCAGCGCCTTCGATCTCCTCAAACGCGTCAGTGATCCCGAAGCCACGCCCATCTTCGCCAAGCTCCTCGACCACCCCGACTTCACCAGCGCCGTCATCCCCCTCCTCTCACGCTCCAGCGATCCCGCCACAGCCACGGCACTGCTGACTCGCTTCGCCACTCTCAACGACACCGACCGCGCCGCCGCACTCGGCACCCTCACCAGCCGCTCCGAACTAGCCCTGCCGCTGCTCACCGCCGTGAAGGCAGGCACCTTCGACAAAAAAAACCTCAGCTCCCTGCAAATCCGCCAGATGCGCAATCTCAATCATGCCGAGGTCAACACCCTCCTTGACGCCACCTGGGGCAAGGTGAACGACTCCAGCGAAGCCGCCAAAGCCAGCATCGCCAAATTCAAGAAAGCCTACCAATCCGCGCCGCTGTGGGCCTTCAACGCCAAGTCAGGCGAGGAAACCTTCAAGCAGGTCTGCGCCGTCTGCCACGCCATGGGCGGCGTCGGCGGCAAGCTCGGCCCCGATCTCGCCGGCTCCTGGCGCAACGGCCTTGACTACTTCCTCGAAAACATCGTCGATCCCAACGCTGTCGTGGGCGACAACTTCCAGCTCCATGTCCTTACCAAGAAGGACGGCAGCGTCATCTCCGGCGTCATCGAGCAGGAAACCGACACCGCCATCACTGCCCGCACCGTCACCGAGTCCGTCATCATCTCCAAGGCCGATCTCAAAGACCGCCAGAAGATGCCCGTCTCCCTCATGCCCCCCGCCCTCCTCGAATCCATGCCCGAGCGCAAGGCCCTTGAGCTGCTCAAATATCTGCTGAGCAAGCGGGAGTAATTGTTCAGTCAAGGCTCCCCGGCTTCATCAAAAGCGAATCCCCGGCCTTCCAAACATCGGATTGGCATATCCGCACTGCTCGGTGCGTATGTCTCCGATCATGAATCCTGTTCTCCCGATCCTGGCCTTCGCGTTTGCATCCTTTCTCCAGACCTCGGCACAGACACCGGAATGGAAAGCGGCAGCCGCCAGCACGGTGATCACACCGACAGAGCCCATGTATCTCGCCGGCTTCGCAAACCGCGAGGTGCCAGCCGAAGGCACAGCGATGGAACTCAACGCAAAGGCGCTCGCGCTCCAGGACGCGCAGGGGCAGCGCTTCGTCATGGTCACCCTCGATCTCGTCGAGGTGACAGCTCAGCTCCGCGACGCTGTGGCTGAGGCCGTAAAGACCAGGTTCAGTCTGCCGGAGAAGGCGCTTCTGTTGAACTGCTCACACACTCATTGCGGCCCGGAGCTGCGCTACACAGAGCTGGAATTCATGAATTTCTCCGACCCTCTCCGCAAGGAGCGCTGCCTGCGCTACAACGCATGGCTGAGGGACAGGATCATCGCCATCATCGGCGAGTCATTGCAGCAGCTGGAGCCGGCGACGGTCAGTTATGGCCACGCGCGTTGTGGTTTTGCGATGAACCGCAGGCTCAAAAACGACAAGCCTTCGGGCGATCCCTACCTGAACAGCCCGAACCCCGGGGGCGTGGTGGATCATGATGTGCCCGTGCTCACGGTTCAAACGGCCGCTGGCAAACTGAGCGCCATCGTCTTTGGCTACGCCTGCCACAACACATCCATGAGCATCAGGCAATGGCACGGTGATTATGCAGGTCATGCGCAGCAGTTGATCGAAGAGGCGCACCCAGGCACCATCGCATTGTTCATGATGGGCTGCGGTGGCGATCAAAACGCCTATCCACGTTTCAGTCCCATCTTCAGCCTCCGCCACGGCCAGAGCCTCGCCACCGCGGTGGAGGCAGCGCTGGACGCAAAACCGAAGCCGATCCGCGGCCCGCTGCGAATTGACTGGCAGACCACGCGACTCGACTACCAGTCCATTCCTACGGCAGATCAGATCGAAAAAAGGCTGAGCACGGGCGAGGGCTATGAAAAAAGCTACGAGGTCTATCAGCGCAAGTGGGATGAAAAGCGGTTGTATGCCATCAAGAACGGCGGCCTGAGCGACCACTACGACTACCCGCTTCAGGTGGTTCATTTTGGGCATGATCTGACCTTCGTGGCTCTCAGTGGTGAGACATGCGTGGATTATTCACTCCGCCTGAAGCGCGAGTTCAAGGGGCCCGGAGCATTGTGGGTCGCAGGCTACAGCAACGACATCCTCGCCTACATCCCTAGCAGACGCGTGCTGCTGGAGGGCGGCTATGAGGCCTTTCGTTCCCTGATGTACTGGTCCAACCCGCTGCATCCAGACAAATTCGCGGACACCCTTGAGGAACGCATCATCTCCACGGCGCAGAAGATGATGAAGTAATGGTTCGCCTCGGCAGGTGAAGATCAGGCGTTCGCTACAAATACTTCCTTGCATCGGTGCGGCATTCTTAGCCATGCTGTGCGCATGATCCGTTTTCTCGTTGTTCTCAGCCTCTGCCTGGCCGCCACCCTCCACGCCGAGGAAAAACGCCCCAACATCCTCTGGCTCATCGCCGAAGACTTCGGCCCGCACCTCGGCTGCTACGGCGCCAAGGAAGTCTCCACCCCGGTTCTCGATGCCCTCGCCGCCAAAGGCATGCGTTTCACCCGTTACTACACCACCGCCCCCGTCTGCTCCGCCAGCCGCTCCGCCTTCAATACCGGCATGTATCAGACCACCATCGGCGCGCACAATCACCGCTCCCATCGCGATGACGGCTTCACCCTGCCCGCAGGCGTGCAAGTCATCAGCGAGCGCATGCGCGAGGCTGGCTACTTCACCGCCAATGTCAAAGACCTGCCTCCCGAGGCCGGATTCAAAGGCAGCGGCAAGACCGACTGGAACTTCCAAGGGCCCGCCAAACCCTTCGACTCCTCCAATTGGGACGACCTCAAGCAGCACCAGCCTTTCTACGCGCAGCTCAATTTCCAGGAAACCCACCGCACCTTCCACGCCCCACCCCACGCCGATCCCGCCAAGGTGGAGATCCCTCCCTACTACCCCGATCACGAAGTCACCCGCAAAGACATGGCGCAGTACCTCGACGCCGCCACTGAGCTTGACCGCAAGATCGGCAAAGTGATGGAGCTCCTCCAGCGCGATGGTCTCATGGAAAACACCGTCATCTGCTTCATGGGAGATCACGGCGCCGCTCACGTCCGTGCCAAGCAGTTCTGCTACGAGGAAGGGCTGAACACCCCTCTCATAATGAGCTGGCCCTCCGGCATCCCTGCGCCTGCAGGCTACGAAGCAGGAAAAGTCAGCGATCGACTCCTCATGTCCATCGACCTCACCGCCACCACCCTCGGCTGGGCCGGCATCGCCAAACCCGAGGGCATGCAGGGCAGGGTGTTCATGGGGGCTGCAGCCGAGCCCGCACGCGAGTACGTCTTTGGCGCACGCGATCGCTGCGACGAGACGGTATTCCGCTTCCGCACCGTGCGCGATGCACGCTACCGCTACATCCGCAACTTCACCCCTGACCGTCCCTTCCTCCAGCACAATGCCTACAAGGAGAAGCAGTATCCCGGGTGGAACCTCATCAAGGAACTCGCCGCTCAGGACAAGCTCACACCCGCCCAGGCCGCGCTAGCCGCTCCCACCATGCCCGAGGAGGAGCTCTACGACCTTCAGGAGGACCCTCATGAGATTCACAATCTCGCCAAATCAAACATCCCCGAGCACCGCGCCGCCCGCGAGCGCCTGAGCTCCGTCCTCAGTGAATGGATTGAGCGCACGAATGACCAGGGAAGAATCCCTGAGCCTGAAGAGGTGGCCAAAAACGAAGGCCGCACCAAGGAGGCCCCTCCGGCCAAAAAAGGAAAGGCAAAGAAGAAAAAGGACTGAATGCGGAATTCAGAATGACGAACGCCCCGGCTCTGCCATGCTGCGCGCCGTGAAGCTGCTACCCAACCATCGTGCGCATGACGCACAGCACCTCATCCAGCGCTGGCGCATGCTCGCGCGCAGCGCAGGCTGCAGGGTCAAGGTCCTCTGCGTGGTCAAAGACATGCCCGTCATCGTGCTTGAGTCAAAGGCAGCGCAGGCAGGAGCACCGGCCATCTACCTCTCCACGGGAGTGCACGGAGACGAGGCTGGCTCTGCCTGGGGCTTGCTCGCCTGGGCGGAGAAGCATGTCGCCACCATCAAGACCGGCTCGTTCCTGATCGCCCCCTGCCTCAATCCGGTGGGGCTCATTTTAAATACGCGGATCGACCATCGCGGCTTCGACATCAACCGCCGCTTCCACATGTCCGACGACGAGATCTGCGGCCCCTGGCAGCAGTGGATCACCGGCCGCGCCATGCGCTTCGGCCTCTGCCTCCATGAAGATTACGATGCCCAGGGCATCTATCTCTATGAGCTCAATCAGGCGTCCCAGACCACGGGGCATCAGATCATCGAGCGCTGCGCACGCGTCATCGGCCCTGATCCGCGCAAAAGCATCGACGGCCGCCGTGCCGACAGGGGCGTCATCCGCCGCCGCAATCTCCCCACCAACCTGCCCGGCATGCCCGAGGCCGTGGAGCTTCATGTACGTGGCTGTCCGGTTACGCTGACCTTCGAGTCTCCCTCGGAGTTTGCCCTCGACAAGCGTGTCCAGGTGCAGGTGCGCTTTGTGGAGGCCGCCTTGTCCATCTTGGGCTGAAACCATGCGCGCCACTCTGCTCCAGCGACTTCTGCTGCTGACGCTTCTTGTCGTCGGCAGCAGCTGCGCATCGGTGAAAAAAATCACCTCAGGCCGTGGCGTGCTGTGCGCTGACGACTGGGTCAGCTACGATGGCAAGACCATGCCATGGAAAGCCTGGCCCGTTCCAGCAGGCACAAAGCCTCGCGGCGTGGTCATCGCCGTGCATGGCCTCAGCGGGGCCAAGTCGGACTTCTGGTATCTCGGCGAGCAGCTTCCGCTGCGTGGCTACACCGTGTACTCCTACGATCTGCGCGGGCAGGGAAACGACCCCGTCGTCTCTGAGAGGGGAGACATCCAGAGCGCCAAAACCTGGCAGAAAGACCTCGCCACCTTCCATGCTCTCATCAGGCGCAGGCACCCGCGCACCCCGGTCTTTTGGTATGGCGAAAGCCTCGGCAGCCTCATCGCTCTGCACACAGCCGCAGACCTGCTCGGCAACTGGTCCGACCCCGACGGCATCATTCTCGCCTCTCCTGTGGCCGGGCTGCGCATGACGCTCACAGGTTTCCAGCGTTTCGTTCTCGAAACCGCCGCACGGCTTTCCCCGCGCTCGCGCTACTCCCTTGGAGAGCTGGCGGGTGTGGACGAGTCCAAGATCCAGGTCACCTCCCACTCCACCCACGGCGGGCAGATGGCCGTCACCCCGCATCACGTCAGCGCCTTCTCCCTGCGCCTGCTTTCCTCCATCGGCGGCATGCTCGATGCCAATGCAGAATCAGCCCGTCGCCTGAAGATGCCGGTGCTCTTTGTCGCCTCGCCCAATGATGTCATGTCCTCGGCAGACCAGATTCAGAGTCTCTTTGCGCAGATCCGCAGCCGCGACAAAAAACTGCTCTGGTACACGCGTTCCTACCACCTCCTGCTGCACGATGTTCAGCGCCAGGAGGTCGTGCACGATGTGACCCGCTGGCTCGACCGCCACATAGAATGATCATCGCCGCAGAACCGTCATGACGCTCGAAACCGCCATCCTTGACGCGCTCGCCCGCAGTGCGCTGCCATTAAAAGCCGCTGATATCTCCAAGCTCATCAAGCCCGCGCTAGGCAAAGCCGCCTCCCCCAAAGCCGTGGCTGCCGCACTGGACGCTCAGGCCTCCACCGGCTCGCTCACTCGCATCCTCGCAGGCACTGCCGCCAAGCCGCAGCCTCTTTTCACTCTTCAAAGTCCAGAGGACGCCACCGCCGCCTTTTTGAAAAGCTGGGTGCACGCCTCCGCCAAAGAACAGCCTGCAGCCAAGCTCCAGACCAAGCTGCCCGTGGGTTTGCAATCCTTCTTTGAGGCCGCCCTGGCGCAGCTCGCCTCCGCAGGCGATGCCTTCGTTCAGACTGGCGGCAAGAGGCTGATTCACGCCCGCAGGCCACGCCCCACACAGACTCTCAGCGCTGCCCAGCGCATCGCTTTGCAGAAAATCCTTCAGACGGTGAATGGCGCACGCTCTCAGCCTGCATCGCTGGAGGACTTGCTCGCCTGGCTGGATCAGGAGCCACCCTCCACGCCCCCTCCACAGTCCACCTCCGTCATCGCGCCCTCGGAGTCGGACCTGCAAACCTGGTACGAGCTCGACCGCATCCGCTCCTCCACCATGATGATCCCCATCCCTGCCACCTTCGCCCGCTACCAGGCCTGGGCCGCAGAATGTGGAGGCGTGGCTGACATTCAGGTTTTCCGAAGGTTTATCGAGAAGCTTTACAACGATGGCCGCCTCCTGTTAGAACCCTGTGAACGACCGCAAGACCTCCCGGAACATGAGCGCGCCCTGCTTGTCCCGATGTCTCTCGGTCCTCCCGGCTACTCCTGGTGCTGGCTCTCCTGACCCAGCGCTTTTTCCTCCCGAATCTTAAACCGACTCCCGAGACCATGTCCCTGTATGCTGCTCTAAATCCCTTCACCTCCACCAGTGTGGGCGAAAACGACTTGTGGAACGCCGCCTCCTTCATGGACGTGCCACACATCCATTCGGTCCCTTTTGACTCGCTCCGTGTGGTGGAGGACCAGGTTCGCGCTCAGCATCGCAGCCAGGTCCGCTTTGTGCGCGGTGCGGGCGGTTCTGGAAAGTCTCACCTCTTCTCCCGGCTGCGTCGTGAGTGTGCCGACAGCATTTTTTACGCTTATGCGCCGAATCCGCCGCTGCAGCCCGAGGCCTTGGAAAATTTCATCCTCTCCCGCTTTGTCAGCAGCATGCGCCATCCCGCCCGCAGCAGGGAGGGCAGGGAGGCCCCCTACAGCCAGCTCCGCCTGCTCGCCTATGCTCTGCTCAAGCCCGTCGTCGAGCAGGACTTCACCTTTCCCCAGCTTCACGAGGCCTGGGCCTCGATCAGGCTGGAGACCCGCAAGGACATGATCCACCAGGCCGTCCAGCTTCTGGAGGCCGAGCATCCCATGGTCCCTCGCAGCATCCTGCGCTGCCTGCTCAACATCCTGAGAGACGACAAGGAGCATCTCGCCGCGCAGTGGCTCTCCGGTGCCGCTTACCTCACCGAGGCCGAGCTGAAATACCTCGGTGTCGTCGAGCCTCTCGCCCGGGCGGAGATGGGCATCGTCATCCAGCTTTTTGGAAAGCTCGCCGCCCAGGCTGGCGCCCCCGTCGTGCTCGTCCTCGACCAGCTTGATCTCGTCGTCACCCAGCCGCAGCTCGATGAAATGCAGCGTCTGCTCTTCGCTCTCATTGATCAAAGCCAAAACTGGGTCGTGCTCATCGGTCTCGTGGCCGAGCGCTACGCCGCTTGGGATGCCGCGCTCACCCAGGCCCTGCGTGGCCGCGTGGGGGTTCCGGACTCCAATGCCCCGCTCGGCTTCCGCCTCCCGGTCATCGACGTGCTGCCCATCGCCAGTGAGCAGAAGCGTCTGCTGCTCAGCTGCCGCCTCGAAAGTCCCCCTCTCGTGGAGCAGCGTAAAAAAGACGGCATCACATCCTCCATCCATCCTTTGCAGGAGGAAGACATCGCGCGTCTCACTGCCGGTGGGGCCATCTCACCGCGCCATCTGCTTGCTGCGGCGGCAGAGGTTTACGCCATGCGCACCAGCACTTCGTCGCTGCCGCCGGAGGTGGTCGCCGCAGTGAGTGTTCAGCCAGTGGTCGCCCTGCCGCCTCCCGTGCCACAGCAGGTCATGCCTGCTCAGTTCAGAGCACCTGTGGCGGTGGCAGTTCCGGTGGCGGAATTCGCCGCCGCTCCTGCTCTCGCTGCCATCCCTGCGCCTTCCGCAGTTCAGCTGCCACCGCCCCCCGCTTTTCTTCCTGCCGTTTCAGTCGTGCCACGTCAGAGCCTCGCAGAAAAGGTGGACTCCCTCCTCCAGGACGCCGTCCAGGCGGCCAAGGCCGAGGCAGGCTCCCCGAGCGCCATCGACCTCGGTGAGCGCACCCGCGACCTCATCGAGCTCATGGTCGCTCCCACCGTGACCATCAGCGAGGGCGATATCCGCAAAACCTATGATAACTTCGACGGTGCTGACCGCTGGTTCCAGTGGGGCGGCAGTCAGGTGCGTGTTGTCACCAGCGATGCCATGCGCGGCAGTTTCATCGCCGTGCTCGAGCGGCTCAAGGAGGCCGCTGGAGACACGCTGCTTCTTCGCAATGACATCGCACCCGTCTCCGGCCAGCTCACCATGGAGCTGCTCAATGCCTTCAAGGCAAAGAACATCTTCCATCACATGCCCGCCTCGGAGGCCGCCGTGCTTTCGGCCCTTGGTCGCATGCTGGCCGCTCAGCGTGAAGGCTCCTACGACCAGCTCGCCACCGAGCCTCCTGCCACCAGGGAAAACGTGCTCGCCGCTCTGCGCGGACACCCGCTGCTTCGCGGTCTTAGGCTTTGGGACATGATCCAGAAGGCCCATGCCCCCAAGGCCGCGCCTCCCGCGCCTCCGCCCACCTCCGTGCTGTCCTCCATCATCCGGCAGCCCGCACCCGTCGTCGTCGCCGCCCCTCCCGTCGTGGCCGTCGCACCACCGGCGCTCCCTGTGGCCAGACCGCAACCTCCGCCGCTGGCCGCTGGCATGGTCAAGCCCGTGGCCAAACCGCCGTCCGCGCCCATGTCCAAGCCAGTCGCCAGGCCCGTCGCACCGCCCACGGCCAAGCCGCCCGCGCCCCCTGCAGCCAAGCCGCCCACGGTCATCGCACGCCCGCCCATGACCAAGCTGCCCCCTCCCTCGCACGGCACCGCCGCCTGAGTCACTTGGCATGCTTTTAAGGCTACAAAGCCATGGTGCGTTACGTTAACCGCGCACCATGAAAGCATTCGTCGTCCTCCTGCTCTGCACCTTCGCGTTTCAGCTTTTTGCAGCGGAGGCAAAACGTCCCAACATTCTCTTCATCTACGCCGACGACCAGTCCACCAAAACGGTGGGCTGCTATCCCGGCTCCTGGCCCTGGGTCAAGACGCCCAACATCGATGCCCTCGCTCAGAACGGTGTGCGCTTTCATGCCGCCTACCTCGGCTCCTGGTGCATGCCCTCCCGCGCCACCATGCTTACCGGGCGCTTCCCGCATGGCATCGAGTCCATGTCCATGGAGGGCAAATACCCCGGCAGCACGTACGATCCCAAACAATGCCCTTTCATCCCCGCAGAGATGCGCAGGCAGGGCTACCACACCGCGCAGATCGGCAAATGGCACACCGGCACCGACACCGGCTGGGGCCGCGACTGGGACCACCAGATCGTCTGGAATCGTCCCCTCCATCCCGAAAACGCCGGCGCCTACTATGAAACGCAGATCATGAGCGTGGACGGCAAGGAGCAGACCATCGAAGGCTATCCCGCAGACAACTACACGCAGTGGTCCGCAGACTACATTCGCGGCAAAAATCGCGACACCGCCAAGCCCTGGTATCTCTGGGTCTGCTACGGCAGTGTCCACGGTCCCTCCACGCCCGCCAAACGCCACAAGGGCACCTACAAAAACGCCGAGGTTCTCCTCCCCACCGACATTTTCCCCCCACGCCCAGACAAGCCCGACTACCTCAACAAGACTCAGGCATGGTTCAAAGGCTCCGACGGCCACCCCATGGCAGGAAAAGGCGGCGAAGCCTTTGGCGAAAGCAAACGGGGCAAACGCTTCGACGACTGGGTCCGCCAGGTCAACGAATGCGTCCCCGCCATCGATGAAGGCGTCGGCCAGCTCATCGCCGCGCTCAAAGAATCAGGGCAGTACGAAAACACCCTCATCATCTACACCGCCGACCAGGGCTTCTCCATGGGAGAGCACGGCTTCCGCACCAAGCTCGCGCCTTATGACGCCAACTACCGCTCTCCGCTCATCATCAGCATGCCCTCCCGCTTTCCCTCTGGCAAAGTCTGCGCCGCCTCCGTCAATGCTCCTGATCTCGCCGCCACCTTTCTCTCCATCACCGGCGTCAAAGTCCCCTGGCAGACCCACGGTCGCGATCTGATTCCCCTGCTCGAAAAACCCGAAACCGCATGGCCGCACCCCTGCTACTACGAGCACATGGGCAACGAATACGGTTCCAAAGTCAGCCAGACCATTCTCACCGGTGCCAAGCAGGACAACCATCAAGGCGTTCCCCTCTACAGCGCCGTCGTGCAGGATCAGTTCAAGCTCGTCCACTACCTCGACGGCGTCTCCGGCCAAGAACTCTACGACCTCAAAAACGACCCCGATGAACTCAAAAACCTCATCAACGATTCCTCCCAAGCCAGCCGCATCAGTGAACTCCGCACCGCCATGAAAGCCGAGCTCAAGCGCACCCAGGCCGGCTTCATCGACTTCGTGAAGTAGCCCTGTTCCTGCGGAACAGGGAGGCCCTCCGCTTCATCCCAAGCCTCCTCGAACAACCTCAGTCCTCTCCCAGCATTGTGCCCCCCAAACCTGCACCGACATCGTGAAATAAAGCACGGCCCCACTCCGGATCGTAGGATGGGTGTGACGACAGCCCGCCCGTCCACCAGCGCCCTCTCATGCTCACATCATACTCGCCCGTCCAGCGTGAAGTGGTCCGCACTCTCCGAGTGCGGTTCTCGAAAGTCGCCTCCGCAGAAAACCAGCTCAAACCCATAGCTGCAAACCAATCTCTGCGAAATACGCTTCCATTCTATTCGCTCCCGAACCCGCACCAGCTCCAACGGGGCTGAGGATTTAGCCCAGGGCGCTGCGCAGCAAGCCCTGGGTCAATCGCGCAAGAACCCGGGGCAGCAAACCCGGCGCTCTGCCGCACCACGCCGGGTTCCAGCAGCGTCTGCACCGAGTTCCGCAGCATGCTTTTGCCGCGGACATCCAAGCGCACATGGTATGATCGTAGTCTCCGCAAATCATGGCAGTCGTCTCTGACATACAGACCCGTTTACGACTGCGCATCGTGTAAACCTCAAGGCTTCAGCTGCAGCTTCTTCCCCGGCAGCAGAAACATCCTTCCCGCCTCATTGCAGATCAGCAGGTTTGGCCCATCACCACCCAGCATCGTGCCCACAGCGCCTGTCTCATGCGCGCCACCGGGCTGCACCACCTTGCCCTCCTCATCCTGAAACGTCAGCGGCCTCGCAAAGCGCATCGCTTCATTCGTTCCGCTGTTCAGCATCACCAGCGGCGTGCCCAGCGTCTTCTTCAGCTTCGCAGGCAGCGCGGAATCCACCAGCTTCCCCACCAGTCCGCCCACCACCGGGTTCTGCCCCAGCGCCGCCATCGGGTAGCCCGTCTCACGATCAGGAATGCAGCACACACGTCCCGTCCCGATCACAAAATCCAGTTTTCCATCCTGGTTCCAGTCAAAGAAGTCCAGCTTGCAGCGCCCGCTCATTCCACCCACGCCGCCGCTCGCACCTATTGGCTTCCCATCCTCCAGCAGCAGTTTCCCGCCGTCCTCCACATTGGAGTCATCGATCCGCCAGTACAGGTGGAACTGATCATCCCCGTCCACGATGGCCAGTGCCACACGCTCACCCACCTTCGCCAGCGCCGCACGGCACCGCCACATGCCGTGCAGATCCATCCCGTCACAATAGATCGGATGCGCCGCCTCCAGCTTCGGCTCCGTCTTCGTGCCACGATTCATGTAGATCATGTAGTTCCCCGTGATGTCACCCGTGATCAGATCCGGCAGCTCATCCCCGTTCCAGTCGATCACATTCGGCGAGAGGTACCCCCATCGCGCTTCCTGCAGCCCCTGCAGGCTTCCCGCATAGCCCGCTTGCACCTGAATCTCGCGCCCACCCGCCTTCACGCGCGTCGCGGGTAGAAACGTCGGCGCCTCGTTGCTGCCGGTGTTTTTAAAGAACAGCACAAACCCTTCCGAATTTCCCGCCAGAATGTCCAGCACCCCGTCCCCATCCCAGTCCACCGTTGTCGGAGAGGGCAGCGTGCCGGCATAAAGGTCCGCGTTTTCCTGCAATACCGAAACCGGCTCCGTAAAAATCGGCACCCCTGCTTTCGTAAACTTCCCCGTGAACCGGTAAAAATACAGCGATCCCTCCCCACACGCGATCAATCCTCCGCCATACGCGCACACGCTCGGGTTGATGCTCGGATGCCGCAGCGCATTCCCATCCTCACCCGCGATCAGCCGCTTCCTCTCCAGCTCAAATCCGCTCGGCGCTGTGTTGTGATAATGCACCAGATTCCCCTGCCGCGATCCCGTCACCACATCCCGCTCGTGTCCTTCCCCCAGGTTGATCGCCGTGATGCCATGCATCGAAAAATACACCTCGTTCTTCGTCGCCGTGATCTGCCTCGCCTTGCCGTCCGCCGTCACTCCCATCAGATAGCGATATCTCAGCTCTCCCACTGCAATGCCCGATGAGTTGTACGGCCGCCACTCCTCCGTGTTCGGGCTCCCCTCCGCTCCCTTTCCGCCGTTCGACATCTCAAACGCCAGATCATATCCGCCATCCGCATTCACCAGCACCCCCAGGCTCCCAGGCGATTTCACCGCGCCCGGCAGCTTCGTGCGTTTCGTTTCCCGAAACTCCACCTTCTCCCGGTCAAACTCCGTCGTCACCACCTCATCCTTGTCGATCCATAGCCCGACGATCGCACCATCCTTCCCCTGAAACACACTCCCCTTGTCCTTAAACGCGCACTTCACCTCCACCGGCTGTGCAAACACCGGCGCTCCCGTCTCAGCGGTGTCCACCCAGCGAAACAAATGCACCGCCTGCGGTCCGCCGTAGCCCGCCACAAACAAATCATCCTCTCTCCCCCCAAACACCTTCGCATGCCCCAGTACATGGTGGTTCAGATTCACCAGCGCCAGCGGCCCGCGCCCATTCTTCGCCGCCGATGCCAGCGCCTTCGTTCCCTTGGGCAGATGAGGTTCAGCAGCCAGGCAGGCAGTGGCAAGAAAGGGGAGAAGAAAAAGCAGTTTCATTTCAAATTAAAGTCACCTCAGACCAGAGTCCTTGGCAATCGCCCCTAACGCTCCGTCTTCCACCCCGTTATCCAAGATTATCCCTCGTCACAGGCACAATCTTGAACCCCGCATGCGCATCTTTGACTCGAAGCCCTCACGCTCACTACACTCCTCATTTCGTCCTTCGAATAGACTCGTGCCATAATGCATTGAAAACGGGTCTGTTTTGGAGCCAATGAAAGTTCGGCTTCTGTAGTAAAGACGTTGTGTTCAGGTGGCGATTCCAAGGCAAATCAGGCAGCCAGTGCTCGCGTGCCTGCCATACGTAGGATGGGTGTGGCGACAGCCCGCCCGTCCATCAGCGTTCCGCAAACATCGGTGCTTGCGAACACCCTCGTGGTCGGGTGATATGGCGGAGAGCGCATTGGAGCAAAGAAACGGTTGCGACGCCAAACACATCCAGCCTGTTGCCGGATGTGCCACGCCGCCCATGGCGGTTGATCCTCTCCTAACCAGTGCGCTTTCGTATTGATCCCCACATGCTCTTGGCACTGCACATGTCGTGCGTTGCTTCAAAATCTACTTCGCAGTCCCCGGCGGCGTCAGCTTGCACGACTGCCACGCCAGAAACCGCCACTTGCCTTCCTCAAGCCTCCATACTGCCAGAAAGGCCAGCGTTGGTTCCAGGGTGCCTGCCTCCGTCCCAATCTTCAGCTTCGCGCTCCCCGTCATCAGCGCGATCCCCGGTGCTGGAAACGTAAACTTCCTCTCCACATAGTCGATCTCCTGGTACTTCGTCTTGCCCGCCACCAGTACATCAATAAACGACGTCTTTGTGTCCACCACACCCGTCGAATGAGCGTAGCGCAGTTCATCCGAAAAGATGGCTCCCAGTTTGTCACGCTCCGGCGCTTTCATCGCCGCCACACGCGCATCATCCGCCGCCTGCACCGCGGCCACCGGCGCCTCTTCGGCAAAGGAGAGGATTGAGATCAGGCAGATGAGAGAGGTCAGCAGTGTCTTCATGGTTTGGATGTTTGGGAGGTTAGTTGTTTCACAATAAAATTCCAGATGTCGTCATACCCTTTGGTGGGATGACCCGGATACTTCACATGGCAGACGGCCCCTGCCGCAAGCGCCAGTTTCTGAAATCCGACAGCCCATGCCGGCGAGTGCACATCGTAGTTGTTCTGCGTCAGGGGCTTGTGCACTTCAGTCTTCTTCCCGTTGGTGTCGATCTTGGTCTCCACGATGTCCTCCGGCTTGGTCATTCCCCACTCGTTCTCAAAATACATCGGCGCGGCATTCTGGCTCAGCAGCCAGTCCGGCGACCACTTCTTGATGACCGGCAGCAGTTCATCGCGGCGCTTCAGAGATTCCTCAAAGCTGCAGCCCAGTGCCGGTGCGCCCCATTGCACTCCTGGCACCCATTCCTGCATCCGCTTCGGGTCGATCGTCGGCTGGCAGCGATACGCCGCCACGCACGTCACCAGTTCCGGTGCCTGGCACCCCACATACAGCGCCGGCAGCGCCCCCTGCGATCCCCCGCCCAGCGCGATTCGCTTCGGATCCAGCTTCCACCTCTCCGCATTCTCCACCACAAACTTCACCGCGCTCATCGCATCTTCCAGCACATACGAGATCGGCTCCTTCACCTTGTCCGCCGTCGCATCCTCCATCGTCCTCACCTCCACCGCGATCACGGCAATCCCATGCGGAAAAAAGCGGTTCACATCCACCGCGTGTTTGGACGCCTTCCAGATCCCGCCAAACCAAATTAGGGCGGGGAAGGGGCCCTCTCCCTTCGGCGGCACATGAATGTCGATCAGCTGATGCGCATGCGCTCCATACGGCACGTCTGCATGCGTCGGCTTGGGCGGCTCCGCCCCATGCGCTACAGCCATCGCAAACGCGGCAATCAGTAAGCAAATTCTCATGGCTGTTTCGCTTGGGTTTTCTTCAGATACTCAGAGGGCGTCATAAACTGAACGTTCTTCGATTTCAGAAACTCAATGATCCCGGTAAACCCCGCCCAGCGCTTGTCATCCCATTGATCAGGATGTCCCTGCAGCACCAGCACCTCCTTCTTCGCCGCCTTCGCCTCATAGAACGTTTTAAACTTCTCCAGGTCTGGCACAAACGTCGGGTTCTCCAGTGCCATCACACGCGGGATGCTCAGCCGCTTGTAGTACTTCGGCTTCTCAGGTCCATACAGCCAGATCGTCACCTCCGGCACCAGCTCCATCGCTTCATCCGTCGCCTCCGTGGTCCCGCTCCAGTGCGGGCCAAAGGCCGGCAGTGTGAATCCCAGCTTCTCCTTCGCCAGCTTTTCCCCCTTCGCCAAAATCGCCCGCTGCTCCTCAGCCGTCCCATGCTCAAACTCACCCGGCTCGCTCGCTGTCTTCATGTGGTAGCCGTGCATCCAGAACTCAATCTGCCCCGCCGCCTGCACATCCTTCAGCCACTGAAAATACATCGCATTGTCCTTCTCCAACGACTCCGTGATGATCCCAAACGACCCCTTGATCTGATTCGCCACCAGATAGTCATGCACCTTCAGCCACCGGTCTGAAACCGGCTTCGTTCCCACCCTTCGTGCAATGACATCATCCAGCTTCAGCAAAATGATCTGCTGGGCTTGTGCTCCGCAGGTGAGGAGCATCCAAAAAACAGCGCAGTTAAAGAGAAGGGTCCGAAGCATGGTGCAAAAAATCAAGGCGCTCAGTGATCGGCGTGTTTCAAAACAAAGTCCACCAGCTCCCGACACTCAAAAAATGAAGGTCCTACCTTGTGCCCCTCTCCAGGAATGACCTTCACCTCGATCTGCCCCCCGCCTGCCTTGTACCGTTCCTGCAGAAGCGAGGTGTTCAGATCCAGAGGCACCACCACATCCGAATCCCCGTGCACCGAAAACATCGGCACCTTGTTCGCCAGCAGCCCCTGCAGATTGTCCACCGGATTAAACTCCCTCAGCCTCGCATTCAGCTCCTCTTCAGACAGGCCGTAGTCAGCCAGCGTCTGCACCTTCGAGTTCTTCATCGGCCAGCTTGCCAGATTGCACACCGGATAAATCCCCACCCACGCACGCACCTTGTCCGGATTCCGAAACGCCCACGCCAGCGTCATCATCCCGCCCCGGCTCTGGCCCAGCAGAATCGGCTTTGGCGAGTAGCCACGCCTCACCATCTCCTCATAAAAAAGCGAAAACTTCGCCGTGCTTCCTGGCGCACCCCTCACCTCCCCCAGATCATAACCCGCAAGGCTGATCCCCGCCTTCATGAAGGCATCGAAATACATCTTCCGTCCCGCCAGAGACACGCCTTTCAAAGTCGGCGCATACCACACCCACGGCTTCCCTGGCGCTGATGCAGGGGCCGCATAGAGGAATGCCTTGTTTCCTTCGACATCAAAAGTATCCGCCATCCTCGGCAGATTGTCCTGTGCTATCGCAGACAGTGTGAGACCGGTGACTAGGGCGAGAAAAATACGGGTGTTCATACAAAGAGAGATCAAGGCAGGGTTTTCAGCCAAGCGAGATTTAAAACATAATGGTTCTTGCTGGTGATGAGCTGGATGTTTCCATCGCGTGTCTGCGTCGCAGAGAGGTAGCCGCACGGCTCCGCCATTGTGTCACTGAGCGTGAACATCACTCGGTCAATCCCATTCACAGACTGCTCCTTGCCTCCGGGTGTGATCAGCCGGCGTACCGGCCACGACTTGCCCTCATCAAACGACACCGCCGCAAACATTCCGTATCCCTTGAACTCTCCTGCCTTGGAGGCAAACATCATCCCCTTCCGGTTCTTCCAGTCACGCCATTGATCCGTAAAGCTGCACAAAAGAATGCCCCCTTCTTTCAGGCGGATCATCACCGCACGTTGCACGCTGCTGATCGCCGGAAATTCACTGGCGGCATAGCTCCAGGTCTTCCCCAGATCGCTGCTGTAGCTGATCGGAGTTTTCATCTCAAACTTCGCCTGATCCTCAGGCGGATCATTGCGGCTGAACGCCATCAGCCGACCGTCATTCAGTTGCACGATCGGCGCATGAATTCCGGGATGGCGGAATCCTTTGCCACCCGGCCTGAAGTCACTTGCTCGCTTCTTTACATCGTTAAAGCCCCACGTCTTGCCCTCATCACGGCTGAAGACCAGGCTGCACTGCCTCGAATCATGCGTGATGACCATCGTCCCATCTGCGAGTCGGATCATCTGATTGCCAAACTCACCACCCGGCTCCAGCAAAAGAGGCACAGACCAGCTCGCGCCGTTGTCTGTCGAAGTCCTCACCAGGTTTTCATCACGACCTTTCACCAGATGGTACAAGGTCGATTTCCCATCCCACCAGATCTTCGGCCCATGGTCGTTCACATCCGCACCATCCCAGAAGGGCGATGCCGGTTCCCATTCGCTGGCACCGCGCCGCAGACGGCTCGCTACATTGCAAAGCTCCGCGCCTCCTTCATCCACGCAGGAGTACCACACCGCCAGCAAATCACCGTTTGGGCACTCCGCGATTCCAGGGCTGTGATTGTGACTGAAATAAAGCGGTCCAAACGAATCCTTCTCGATCTTCACATACGGCTTCGGCCCCATAAAGACCGGCCTCTGCTGCTTTGCCGGCACAATCTCCGCCACCTCCTGGCTCACCTTCTGCGCATTCAAAGGCGGCGGTGCAGGCGACAGCATCTTGCCCGCAGGCATCTCCCCCATCACTACACGAAACCCCACCCGGTTGCTGCCAGTCTGCGGCAGCCAAGCCGCGCGGTTCGCCGAGCGCAGCATGCGCACAAAGCTGGAATGATGCCCGCCTCGGAAGACACGGAAATCCCCCGCACTCCGTCCCAGCGGATCCGTCTGCTCACCTGCTTCATAAGGCCCGTGCCAGTCCAGGCACCATTCCGCCACATTCCCATGCATGTCATGCAGCCCCCAGGCATTCGCCGCCGTCTGCGCCACCCGCAGTCCGGTCTTCGCCCCTTTGCGGTAGGGCGGTGGCATCGTGCCAGTCGTGAAATAGCGCTCCGCATAGCCGATGTCGCTCCACCACGGCTGAAAGCCATCCGGCAGGCTGTCGCCGGTATGAAACAGCGTCGTCGTTCCCGCCCGGCACGCATACTCCCACTCCGCCTCCGTTGGCAGCCGGTAGGTCTTGCCTTCTTTCTTCGAGAGCCATTCGCAGAACTTCACCGCCTCATCCCACGTCACACCACTCACAGCGGTATCATCAGACTCCTTCGCATGAAACCCCGGCACGTATTGCCGGTACTGCCCCACAGTCACCTCGGTCACGCCCATTTGAAAAGCCTGCGTGATCACCACCCGATGCGCAGGCTTCTCATCCCAGTCCGCATCATCAAACTTCTCCGGATGCTTCGTCATCTTGTAATCCGCCGCCGGTCCATTCTGCCCCATTACAAATGACCCCGCCTCAATGCGCACCAGCTTCATGCCGATGGAGTTCGTGATCGTATCCGCTGCCAGCCCCGTGAATGAGGCAAGCAGGAAAGCCGCAAGGCAGGCAGGTGTTTGGTATCTCATGTCAGTCATCATGTGTGATTCTCCCACTAGGGCTTCGTTTTCCCCCGGCTCTTCTCAAAAGCCTCCTCCATCAGCTGCGGCTCCCGCGTGTGGTGCACACCACCCTGCGCGTCCGCCAGTCGGTTGATTACCTGTTTCAGTTTGCTGCCTTCACTCACCAGCTTTCCAGCCTTGATGTCAGCCTCCGTGACCTTCGCAAAGAGGATCTCCTGCTCTCCCAGTTCATAGCGCCCTCGGTCATACGTCACATAGATAAAACCATTCGCTCCCTCAGTGCCGTCGGGGTAGCTCACGTGCTTGCGCTCATCCAGTAAGAGCTTGTGTGGCCAGCTCTTGCCATCGTCCTCAGACAGCATTGCCGTCATGCGGTCACGTCCGCGCGGCACATCATTCACCACCATCAGCAGGGCGCCGGATTTGAGCCGCCGCAGAAAGAAGCGCGTGTTCACCCCGCGTTCCTTCGTAAACGGCCCCTCGTTCACCCAAGTCGCTCCATGATCAAATGACTCCGCCTGCGCAATCCCATACGTCGTCCGCGCCATCATCAGCAGGCTGCCATCCTTGCGCTCCACCGCCATATGCTCCGCAAAGGACACATCCTTCACGCTTAGCTTCGAGAAAAATTCAAAACTCTTTCCCTGGTCGTGCGACACATAAAACTGCGTTCGCGTTCCCTGTTTAACCTCCTGGCTGTTGTCGATCGGCCGCAGCCAGGCTCCGTTGGACAGCACCGTCGGCTTGTTCAGCCCCAGCCCAAAGCCCGCAAACACAGGCGCATTCCACTTGGGCATCGGGTCATCAGGGTTCTCACAGCAGAATCCCCACTCCGAGCGGATGCCATCCGCATGTTTCACCTTCAGAATGCGAAACACAAACCACCACAGCCGCCCCTGCGGATCGATCCACACGTGCGGATCCCCCGTGCTCCCGTCAAAGAAAGTCGTTGGATCATACACCGCCACTGGGTCCGACCACGTCACTCCGTCATCGCCACTGGTCACCAGCAGCGCGTAGTTCCCGTTGCTCCCTTCGCTCAGCGGCCCCGCATACCACGTGGCCCACAGGCGGCCCTTCGCCGTTCGCTCGATGCTCGGTATGCCCTGCCACGTCCGCAGTCTTGGAAAATACCTCGGCCCCGGATCCACCTTGATCACCGGCGGCGTCTTCGCGGTGATGCCATAATCATCCGCCGAGAGCACCGCTGTCTTGGGCGTCTCCGCTGAGACGGTTGCTGCCACGAGGGCAAGCAAAATCAGAAAAATAGGTTTCATCGTCAGCTCACAGCTTCGTCCCGTTCATCTTCGTCCACGGGCTCCACGCCCCCATCGCATGCTGCAGGATCTTCCGCTTCCAGATCTTGTTCATGCAGAAGGCATACAGCGTGTCCTTGTCCTTTCCGCCGATCGCCACTGCCGTCACACGGCTGCGGTCCGGCACAGGCAGAATGATCTGCGTCGGTCCATCATCCGCACTGATCTGCACCCCGCTCTTCGTTGCAATGAACTGCCGTCCCTCGATCGAGTAGCACAGGCATTCCGGCCCCGCGTCGTCATCCCAGTCCGCCACATGCAGATGGAAAAAGCGCTCCTTGTTCTTCAGCGTGCCATCGTCATTGATCTGGTAGCTGTACGCCCACTTCGAGTGTCCTTCAGCCACAGACAGCAGCCACTGGTCAGGCCGGTACGCCATCCCCGTCGCAAACTTGATCCCCCTGTCCAGCAGTGTCTTCTTCCCGTCCTTGATCAGCCACACCGTGCCCTCTTCCCTCGGCTTCTCACCGTTGGTCGTCACGTACAGGTTGCCGTTCGGCATTGCCAAAATCGAATGCCCCAGAATGTCCTCCATCACCACGCTGCCAGCTCCAGTGGCATCAAAAGACATCAGCTTCCCCGACTTCTCCGAGATCGTGTACACCTTCCCATCCACACCCACGCTCACACAGTGCGCATTCACATCCTTCGCGAACTCGCTCACCTTTCCGTCCAGTTCAATGCGGTGGATCTTGTTGTTGCTTGTGTCCGCAAAGTACACCTCCCCCTTCTCATTGCATGAAGGTCCGCGCGTGCTCTTAAAGCCCTCCGCCAGCAGCTCCCATCCTTCGCCGGGAATGATCACCTCTTGCGCTCTCGGCGCACTCGGTCCCGCCTTCACACGTTCCGGCCAGCCCTTCCACAGAAAGGCCATCGCCTCCAGATAGTTCTCTGCATACCCCGCCACATGGCGTCCTTCGATGCTCCGAAACTGGTAGTCATACCCCGAAAACTTCAGCGCCTTGTCCATCTCCAGATCCAGCAGATACCAGTCGCCCGCGCAGTTCTCCATGTCATGCGTCGCTGTCGTCAGATACGCACGGATCGGCTTCGCTTCAAACTTCCGCACCATCGTCGGAAACTCATGCCCGCCACGGAAGGCCACCCAGCTCCCGCTCGCCGCATACACCCTGCTGAAGGCCTCCGGCCTGTGCCAGGCCGCTGTAAAGGCCGCGATGCCCCCGCTGCTCCCGCCCGAGATACATCGGTCATTCCCATCCGTCGAAAGATTCAGCCCAAACTCCTTCGCCACAAACGGCAGCAGCTCGTCGTGTAGAAAGCGCACATTCTCATCGCCCACACCATCATACTCCAGATCGCGATTCCGCCGGTCCACCGTCCCCTTCATCGGCGCTGGCAGCGTGCCCGGCTTCACAAAGACGCCAATCGTCACCGGCATCTCCTTCGTCGCGATCAGCGTCTCCATGAAGGTCTTCTCGCGTGGATTGTACCCGTCGGTCTTCACATACACACACGCAGGCTTGGTGCCGTCATACTGCGCCGGGATAAAGACCGTCACATCACGCACCGTGCCCGGAAACACCTTGCTCTGGTTAAACTGCGTCTGCTTGATCGTCCCCGGCAGAATCTCCTCCGGCTTGATGGCCACCGGCACATACGATGGCGCAGCCGCCTCTGTCGCCGCACCCGCGATCCCCGTTCCCGCCAGCGCTTGAATCTGCCACTGCAGATGCTGATCGCCCGGCCTGTGCTGCCAGAGGTCGATCTTCGCCCCGGCCTCCTTCTTGCCTCCTAAATGATCCAGCCCCATGCCCGGCGCATGCTTGGGTTCCAGCGCATAGCTCCCGTTTTCCTGCTTCGTGATCGACCACAGCTGCGCGTCTGATTTTCGATCCTTTTCTACAATGATCCTCTCTCCGTTTTTCTTGCCATCATTCGCCACCGTCAGCACCAGCTCCTTTTGCGCCACAGGCATCAGTTGAAACCACCCATCCCCATGCGGCTGAATGACCCACTTCTGATTCGCCTCACCCTTCGGCTTTTGAATCGAGACAATGCTTCCGGCTTTGGCCCCCTCGGTTGCCTCCAGCACATACTCCGGCGCACTCACAGGCACGAGCTGAAAAGCTCCCCAGTCCTCGGCTCGGGTCACGGTGGTAAAGGCCGCCAGCAGCAGCGCGGCTCGTGTGGTAAATCTGATCATGGTATGTTGCGTTGGGAGTGATGATGAAAGGTCAAAGCACATGGCTCACAGAGACCGAGGCTACTTTGTCGGCGCCTCCACCGCCACATCCGCTTCAGGCACCAGCACGATCGGCACGTCCGCACCTTTGAGGTGTTTGTCGAAAAAGTTCTGCATCAGCTGGATCACGGCAGGTTTGCCAAACGCAGGCCCGCCATGCCCGGAGCCCGGCAGCGTCTGCAGCCACGTCTCCACCCCCTGGGCCTTCAGTGCGTCGGCAAACTCCACGCTCTGCGCATACGGCACCAGCGTGTCATGCGTGCCATGCAGGATCAGGAAAGGCGGGTTGTCCTTGCTGATGTAGTGCACCGGACTCACGGCTTCTGACTTCGGCTTGTCATCCAGCCTCGTTCCGATCAGCTCCGAATACGGATCCTTCGGCGTGTTAAACTCAAAGATGTTCTTCACATTTTTGTCCTCCGCCGCCTGCTGCACCACCGTGCTGAAATCCGACGGCCCAAAGATGTCGCACACCGCCTGCACCCGGTCAGACTGCTCCTCATTCCCGCCAATTTTAGGAAACACATTTTTCCCGCCCGCCGTGCCCACCAGCGACGACAAATGCCCGCCCGCCGAGCCGCCGATCACCCCCACATGCTCAATATCCAGATTGTACTTCCTGGCATGCGCACGCAGCCAGCGTATCGCCGCCTGGCAGTCCTGGATCTGCGCCGGAAATTTCGCCTTCTGGCTGAAGCGATACTCCACGCTCGCCACAGCATACCCCTTCAAAACCATGCCCGCCACCCCGCATGGAAACTTGCTGCCTCCCATCCACCCCCCGCCATGGATGTGCACGATCAGCGGCATCGGTTTCTCCGCCGCCTTCTCAGGCAGGTAAAGGTCCAGTTTCTGCGCCTCGTCTCCCTGCGGAACGTAGGAGATGTCTTTCTCCATCTTGATCCCCGCCGGCAGGCTCGGTGCCTTGCTCTGCGCAAACGCAGAATCACACGCCAGCAAAGCAGCACAGGCTGCGACAATCACACGGCAGGTAGCCGGGGAGAAAAAAAGAGTTTTCATGAGTGCTACCTCAAACGCTCCACATCGCCCTTCCTAGCGGAAAAGCGGTCGAGTTTCCCCAACCTGCCGCACTGCCCGGCGCGGAGTGGTCCGCACTCTCCGAGTGCGGCTTCCATCCTGTCATGGCCAGCATCCGCAAAACTCTCTCATTTCCCCATTGGAGCCGTCCAAAACGTACCCTCGATCGCCCGGTCATCCTCCTTCGGTCCATTGTAATAATACACCGTCAGCACTCTGCCATCTGGCCTCACCAAACTCCGCGGATACCCCAGATCCCCGTCAAACCCATCCTCCCGCAGCACGATCTCCGGCCCCCACGTCACCCCGCCATCCTCGCTGATGCACGCCCGCATGCCCGAGGGCTTGTGGCGGTAGCCATAGCTGAAGGCCACACGTCCATCCTGCAGCTGCACCAGGGCGGGTGGATTGCCTCCCATCTTGGTCACCGCCTTGCCAGTCATCGTCCACGTCTTGCCCATGTCCGCGCTGCGCCACGCCTCGATGAATCCCGACACCTTCGGATCAGACCGCCGGATCATCGTCAGCAGCGTCCCATCCTTCAGCTTCAAAGACGAAGGCATGATCGCATACCCGCCTTCCACCGGCTCAGGCCCGATCAGCGACACCAGTTTCCAGCTCATTCCGCCATCCGTCGTCCTCGCGCAAAACACACGCCCCTCCTTGCCATCGTTTTTCTTGCCACAGCTCCCAAACATCAGGCAGTCGTGCTTGCCCAGAATGATCAAATCCGTGCGCGTGCAGATGCGGTCCACTCCCTCCACCGCAAACGAGTACGGCCCCTGCCATGTCTTGCAGCGGTCCAGGCTCGTGTAAAACCACGAGGGGCCTGCATGCAGGCTGCCAAAGCGAAACATCAGCACCGAATCCGGTGCGGTGAAATCAAACGGCGCAGTCAGCGGCGCAGGCTTCGCCTCCTTGCTGGGATCTGCAAACGGCAGGTTCTCCTCCGTCTTCCACGTCTTGCCACCATCCACGCTACGCGCCTGGATTTCATAGCTCGGCTTCGTCCGGTCGATCCGGTGATCCGTCGTCGTCTGCTTGTACCACGTGGAGGTAAATCCCACCACCAGCTCATCTCCCCACTGCCACAGCCCACGATTGGCAGGCCAGCCACCGTAGCGCCCCGGCTCCTTGTAGATGATCACATTTTGTTTTTGATCCGCAGGCAGCGCGAGGGTGGGTGCCGCCGCTTTCTTCTTCGCGGAGTCAGCGATCTCCAGTTTCGCATCGTCAGCGGCAAAGACGTTCAGGGTCAGGATCGGTGCCACAAAGAGGGCACGGAGGATGGGATGGGGGTATGTCATAAAGCCTTTAAAAAAGAAGGTGGAATGAACTGCGCTGCGTCGCGCCGCTCCTCACGGAGCCGCCGGTTTCAGGTCTGGCAGGCTCAGCTTGCCAAAGCGGATCGCACGCCGGTGGCGCTTGGCATCTCCGCTGTCCCACACCGCACGAAATTCACCCGGCCCCACCTCGATCAGCGTGGGGTAGGAATTGTGAATGCCTTCATCAAAGAAGTTCTGCTCCGGCCCCCACGCGCCATCAGCGCTGCCCACCTTGTATCGCAGCGCCATTCGGCTGAAGGTCGGGCCGTCATTGTACACATACAGCAGCCTGCCATCGCCGCTGCGGCCATACCAGGCTTCTGAAACAGTATTCCACAGCTCCGGCTCTTCCTGTGCCACGCTCCAGGTGCGCCCGCCATCCGCGCTGCTGCTGGACCACGCACGCGGCGGATTCAGTGCTCCTCCATCCATCAGCTTCCCCTCGGGCACTCCCGTCGAGGTGCGCATCACCATCTTCAGCCGCCCCTGCTTGGCATCCATCACCGCGATCTGCCCTTCATGTAAAAAGGCCTCTTTCCCCTTCGGCAGGGGCACATAGCCGCCCAGGTGCCAGTCCAGCAGGCTGGTGCTTCGAAGCACAAAATGCTCCCTCGTGCCATGCGGATCAGCACGCCGCGTGTTGCGGTGCGCGGGCATCACATACACCGGATGCCCGTCTTCCTCGATGCGTCGGATCTCCCCCAGGATCACCAGAGGTCCCGTGTAGTGCATCGCCAGCTCCACCGGATTCCACGAGCGCCCCCCGTCACCGCTGTACGCTGCCGCCAGGTGCGAGTCCTCGCTGTCCGCATAGTTCAGCGGGCACCTCATCGCAAAGCACCACAGCACCTCCTGTCCTGGTGGTTTGTACAGCACCGCATTGCAGTAGCCAAATTGCATGGCCCCATGCCGCTCCGTGCTGTCAAAGATCGTGCTCGGAATGCTCCAGCTCTGTCCGTCGTCGGTGGACACCACCGCATCAATGCTCCCCATGTCCGTCTTTCCGGCGATGCCCAGCTGGTACGCTGCCACCAGATGCTTATCCTTCCACAGCGCCAGGCTCGGCTGTCCCAGCAGCGCTGCCCGCGGCTCCTGTTCGGCGGTGCGTATCACGCGCACGTCACGCACATCTCCCGTTTCTGCCGCGTAGAGGCACGGTAGCACCATGGACAGGCCGGTGGCAAGGAGACAGCTTTTCATGCGATGAGAGCGAATTGTGGTGAAGGGTGCGTTTCTGTTCTGTCGCGTTTCAGGTCATCCTTTCGACTGCGCACTCCACAGGCTGAGATGGCGAAACTGCGCCCCTTCACCGCGCGCCACCATGCCGATCCGGCCCTTGCGGTCTTTGAAGCGCTCATGCCGCGCTTCCAAAGTGTGATCATCTACTCGCGCCAGCCAGCGGTCACCGCAGACTTCGACGGTGATGCGGTGCCACGCCTCAGGATCGAGCTTCACTTCGATCTTCGTCAGTTCCTCACGGCGCGTTTCCTTGGCGATCCCGCTCATCTTTTGAATCCAGATGGCCGTAGGCGTGATCACGACACGTCCCTGATGCAGGTTCGGCTTGTTCGTGTCACGGCACACAAACCCGATCTGCGGCGAGGCTCCGAGTTTGAATTCACCAGTCAGCACATAGTCTCCCAGCTCCACCAGATGCTCGCACACCGCCTCATGCCCGTTCGGGCGGTTCTTGCTCGGCCCCTCCTGCTTCGCATACGCCGCACCATCCACAATGCTCCACGTGCCGATGCCTGCTCGCCAGCCATCCATGCCAGGCTGCCCTTCCTTCGCAAAGGACTCGGGCCGGTCAAATTTCTCAGCAGCCACCAGTTCTGTCGTCTGGCAGATTTGGGTGGCAGGCGCAGCAGGCGTTTCGGCCGCCGCTTGCTGCAGGCACATCAGTGCCAGGAGGAGGGAAAGAGATTTCATCAGGGGCGGTTCAGGGATTCAGCAGATGATTGCGGCGTGCCTTCCAGTACGCCGCCAGGTGGTAGACGATCCCGCAGCTCGAATTATGCGCGTAGTCAAACCGCCGCAGTAGATCCGCCAGCGCGGTCTGCTGCGCTGCGGAGAGCGCGCCGGGCTCGACCATGAGAAGGATCAGTGCGGACTCCCCGGCTTCACGCGTGATGTGCCAGATCTCGCGAAACGGCCCCCACTGCGGATTCGGGTAGCCTTTTTGATTCTTCCACTCAGGCACTTTCCGCCAGTCCGGCCCGGTCATCCGCATTTCATCCGCACTCTTTTTGCCAATCTGCGCACGCACGCTGTCAAAACGTTTCGCCGCCAGGTCGCGCACATGCATCATCCGTTCATAAATCGTGGCCTTCAGCGCGGCATCCGGCTCCAGTTCATGCAGCACCTCCAGCGAGCACTGCATCTGCAGCAGCGCATAGGCTGGCTTGTTCTCGCCAGGTGCGGCTGATTGCGCGATGGCCTCTGCCGCATGGCGCCTCCAGGCTTCACGGTAGCGCTCTTCACGCGTCACATCCCATGCCGCCGCATAAATCATCGGCAGCCTTGCGGCTTCATGCGCCTGCACATTCCACATGCGGCAGATGCCCAGCGGGCAGCGCGTCCCATCCGCACGGCAGAAATCATAGTCATTCTCCGGCGTCACAAAGGCCAGCATCCGCTCCGCCACGTCTCCCAGCACCACACGGATCTCCTTCTTCATCGCCTCATCCGCCAGCGGGCTGCGGTAATACTGCCACAGCCCATGCACAAAGTGGGTCACTTGGTCACGCGACGAATTGATGTAAACACTCTTCGCATCCTCCGGGCACACATTGCGCGCCACAAAGCCCCGCACCCCATGCACAGTGGTGCACAGCTTCAGCCCCGCAAACACACTCGCCGCCTTCTCTCGCAGTCCCTCCTCGCCTGTCACGGCAAAGCGGTCGCACAGCACACTCAGCATCGCCCCGCCCAGGATCGCGCCATCCTCCATGCCCGTGCTGTATCCACACGGGTTCGGATACTGCCTTTTCACCTCTTCAGCCGTCGGCAGATGCGCCTGTTCCTTGCCCTTGTCGTAGCTGCTCAGGTAGTCGCCAAACGTCTGCACCTGCGGCAGATAAAAGCGGCTCCACGTGACATCCCATGCCTGTGCAATCTGGGTGGAAAGCCCCGGCTCCTCAGCGGGCGCAAGGCTCGCACAGGTCGTGGCAAAGATTAAAGCTAAAAGCGGGCGTGGTTGCATGCGCACGGTGAATTACTGGGGCCACTTTCCGTCGACCATGGGTTTCAGCTCCAGCTTGGCCGGATCAATCACCACATGCTTCGCCTTCTGGCGCTTCCACGTGTATGTCATGTGCACCAGCCCGTCGCTCGTCTGAATGATCGCCGGATAGCTGAATTCCTTCTTCGGCTCGTCTTCCAGCACAAGTGCCGCTTCCCAGGTCTGCCCATCCTTGCTCACCGCCAGGTTCAGCGGGCTGCGGCCTTTGGCGGTATGGTTGTAGATCAGCAGATGCCTCCCATCCTTCAGCGTCACCGCATCCGTTCCCGAATTCGGATTCGGCAGTTCCGTTAGCGAGATCTCACCCCAGGTCTTGCCAAGGTCATTGGAGCTGATCTGGAAGACTTTCCCCTGCCGCGTCCGGCCGATGGCCTGAATCTTCTCACCACCCAGCTCCAGAATGCTCGGCTGGATCGCACTCACCTTCAGCCCGTCGTGCAGCAGTTCCGTGCGCTGCCACGTTTTGCCCAGGTCGCTCGTCCGCTCAAAGTAGATCGCCCACGCGCTCGGCTTGGTGTCAGTCTCATTGCTCGTCGGGCACAGGATGTCGCCATTCGGCAGTTGCACCGGCTTGTTCTTGATCGGGCCAAAGATTCCCTTCGGCAGCTTCTGCGCCGCCGACCACGTCTTGCCGCCATCCGTCGAGGTCTTTAGCTCACCCCACCACGTGCTGGGGGAGGGGCCCACCTTGTAAAACAGCATCAGCGGAGCATTGCGCGGCTGAAACAGCACAGGATTCCACGTCGGGTGGCGCGTGCCATCCGGTTGCACGCCATTGGCCGTTTCAACACTCTCCGTCCACTTCCCATCCACCAGTCGTGACACCCAGATGCACACATCCGGATTTTTCTCCGCCGTGCCGCCAAACCACGCCGAAACCATCCCCGTCGGCGTCTCCACGATCGTCGTCGCATGCACCGAGGGGTACGGCCCTGTGTCATAGATGTACTCCGTCTTCAGCACTCCTGGCTGCGGTTTGGCAGCTCCCAGCCATTCCCAGGAGGTCAGCTCATGCGTCCGGTCCAGCTTGTGCCACACCACCACCGCCGCCTGCTTTGGCGTGCTGCCATCCAGCACATTCAGCACCAGCTTGAAGTTCATTCCGGCCACCACCTGGCTTTCTGCACTTGCGATGCCTTCCATCTTCAGCTTCGGATCCTTCGTCTTCACCGCAAACTCCGCAGCGGCAAGCGCCTCCTTGTCTCTTGGAGAAAGGACGCTGAAACCTCCGGGTATCTGTGCGTGGAGATCGCATTGGATCAGCAGGAAGATGGCAAGGTAGAGTAGCGAGACAAATTTCATTGTGTTTGGGTTTTAAGAGATCAATCCCAGCTTCACAAGCCTTTCACGAATCATCGCCCTTTCAGGCTCACGGAATCGCTGAAACGGCTCCGCCATGTGGTCTTCGCAGATGCCCAGCAGCGACAGCCCGCACTTGATCCCCTTGATGATCGCGGACTTGTGCCTGCCCACCGTATAAATGCTCCCCGCCAGCTGCATCACCTGCGCATGCAGTTCGCGCGTGCGCTTCAAATCTTGAGCTGCGGCCGCCTGATACATTTCCACATACAGCCTCGGGTTCAGATTCGCCCCACCGTTGATGCCCCCATGCCCTCCCAGCAGCACCGCTTCCGCAGTGAGTTCCTCAGGCCCCACCAGCACGCTCCAGTCCGCACGCTGTTTCGCCACCTCAATCAGCCGGTGAAAGTAGATCATGTCACAGGAGCTGTCCTTCACCCCGCAGACACCAGGCATGTCTAGCGCCCGGCGCACCAGGTCGATCTCAAAGCTCACCTTTGTCAGACCCGGCATGTTGTACAAAAACATCGGCAGCGGCATCTCCGCCACCAGATCCTGGATGTACTCCTGCATCTCCGGCGGCGCGGCAGGGAAGTAGTAGGGCGGCGCGGTCACCACATGCGTCGCTCCGGCCTCCGCGCTGTGCTTGGCCAGGTTCACACTCTCCGTAAATGAAGTGTCCGTGATCCCCACCAGCACCGGCACACGTCCCGCAGTCTGCTTGCAGGTGCGCTCGATCAGCTCACGGCGCAGCCGGTAGCTCAGGCTCGGGCCTTCACCTGTGGTCCCGAGAATGAACAGGCCGGAGACACCTCCACCGATCAGATGCTCGATCAGCCGCTCCAAACCGGCGCAGTCAAGTGTGTCGCGATCACGCAATGGGGTGACGAGTGGGGGAATGATGCCGCTAAGTGGTTGGGACATGCCTGAAAAGGGACTCGGGACCGGCCTTCAAGGCAACCACTCACTGCGTTGAATGTTTGCCAACGGCATGACGATTCTTGACTCTTTCTCGCAAGAATCTCCGCATTCACGGCTTTGAAAGTTGTCCCCCAACCATGCCAGCCACCGACCAGGCAGACTATTTCTCCAAGCAAGTCGTGCGTACGCGCCGCTTTTTCCTTCCAGACTGGGAGAAGCGCCCGCATGACGAGATGCATCTCTGCCTCGTTGGCGGTGGCTGCGAGTGGTGCGCACCCGACTTCGTCGTGGACCGCCGCAGCTTTCCGTTCATGGCCTTTGAGTTCGTTTCCAAAGGGCGCGGCAGCGTCACGCTGGCAGATCAGGCACACGAGCTGGAGGCCGGCCACGCCTTTATCTTCGACTCCACCACGCCCCAGGTCATCCGCAGCGCTGCGGACGACCCCATGGTGAAGTACTTCTTCAACTTCACCGGCCAGCGCGCTCTCCGGCTGATGAGCGATCTTGATCTCCCGCCCGGCAGCGTTCTCCGTGTTGCAGATGCCTCCCGCGTGGTCTCCCTGCTGGAGGAGGTCATCGACCACGCGCTGCGCGGCGGCCGCTTCGGTCTGCGGGCCGCATCCGCCGCACTCGAGCACGCCCTCGTTCTCTGCGCAGACTCCCGCCAGTCCGCCACCACCAAGATCGACCCCGCCTACGCCACCTACCTCCGCTGCCGTGGCCATCTCCTGCGCAATTACCCGGTGCTCAGCAGCATCGAGCAGGCCGCCAAAGCCTGCCACGTCTCCGCCGCCTACTTCACCCGGCTGTTTCAGCGCTACGACACCGAAACACCCCTCGCCTGCCTCACCCGGCTCAAGCTCTCCCAGGCCGCCATCAAGCTCCGTCAGCCCGATGCCCTCGTGAAAGCTGTCGCCGCCGAGCTCGGTTACAAGTCCGCCGCACATTTCTCGCGCGCATTCAAATCTTGGAGTGGAAGATCGCCTCGTGGTGGTTGAAATGCGAAAAGAACGTTGCATGTTCATTTGTCCACCATTTCCCTCCACCCATGCTTTCCTTCCTCAAAATCCGCAATCTGGCCCTCGTTGAAGATGTGACCTGGGATTTGGCGGCCGGTTTGATCGGAGTCACAGGCGAGACCGGCGCGGGTAAATCCATCATCGTGGGCGCCTTGAAGCTGATTTTGGGCGAACGCGCAGACCGCAGCCTCATCCGCAACGGCCAGGACGCCTGCACGGTCGAGGCCAGCTTCCACCTCAAAAACACCGCTGCCATCGACGCCGTGCTCGAAGAGGCCGGACTCGACCCCTGCCAGGATGGCGAGCTCCTCATCAAGCGCACCATCAGTGCCAGCGGGGCGAATAAACAGTTCGTCAATTGCTCCCCCGTCACCATCCAGGTGCTCAAGAGCCTCGGCGAATTCCTCGTCGATCTTCACGGCCCCCACGATCACCAGTCGCTGAACTCCCGCGAGCGCCAGCTCGAGATGCTCGACAAATACTCTGGCATCGAAGACCTCCTGGGCAAATACCAGGCCGCCTGGAAGCTCTGGCGCACCGCAGCCACCGAGCTCGATGAACTCGAAAACTCCGAGCGCGCCAGCAGCCAGCAGATCGACATGCTCAAATTCCAGGCCAACGAGATCGCCGCCGCCAACCTCAAACCCGGCGAGGAGGAGGAGATCGAAGCCCGCCACCGCATCGCCGCCAACGGCGCACGCCTCGCCGAGCTCTGCGGCAGCATCACCAGCCGCCTCAGCGAGGGAGAGGGCAGCATCATCGACGGCCTCCGCGAGCTCGGCCGCAGCATCCACGAGCTGGAAAAAATCGACCCCGCCACCGCCACCATGTTTGAAGGCTTCAAGTCGGCTCAAATCGAACTGACCGAGTTGGAAAGCAGCGTGCAGGACTACGCAGACGATCTGGAAATCGACGGCGCTGAGCTGGACAAGCTCGAAAGCCGCATCCACACCATCCAGACCCTCAAGCGCAAATACGGCCGCACCATCGCCGAGATACTCGAGTTCCTCGCCGAAACCGAGCGCAAGCTCGCCAAAATGGAAAACCGCGGCGAGGAGATTGCCAGACTGCAGCAGCTCGTCAAAGAACGCGAAGCCGATGTCCTCAAGCTCGGCAAACAGCTCTCAAAGAAGCGCACCGATGCCGCCCCCAAACTCGCCAAGGAAGTCGCCACACACCTCGCAGACCTCGGCTTCAAGCGCAGCGTTTTCGAGGCACAGCTCGCAGTTTTGCCTGCTCCCGAGCGCAACGGCCTCGAAGAAGTGGACTTCCACTTCGCGCCCAATCCCGGCGAACCCTCCAAACCCCTCCGCCTCACCGCCTCCAGCGGCGAAATGTCCCGCGTGCTTCTCGCCGTGAAAAGCGCCCTCGCCAAGCAGGACGCGGTTCCCCTCCTCGTCTTTGATGAAATCGACGCCAATGTCGGCGGCAATATTGCCGAGGCTGTCGGCCGCAAGATGGCCGCTCTGGGGGCCACGCATCAGGTCATCGCCATCACGCACTTCCCGCAGGTCGCCTCGCTCGCGCAAAGCCACTTCGTCGTCACCAAGGAAATCACTGGCAACACCACCCGCTCACAGATCCAGCCCGTCAGCGACGAGCAGCGTGTCAATGAGCTCGCACGCATGCTTGGCGGCAGTGCCGAGAGCGCGCGCGTGCATGCCCTCAGCCTGCTCAAAGGCGCTGCCTGAGCCTACACCATCAAGGCCATGCGTGGCGGGCGGCCCTTCACACGGCTCAGCGTGGCACGCAGGGCCAGTGATCCCAGCTGCGTCTGCGGATTCCAGCCCTTGGGGGCCTTCTTTGCGGCGCTGGTCCAGACCATCCCGCCGGCGATCCACTGCTGGCGGAAATCATCGTAGCTGACGCCCTTGTCGTCGTCAGTGACGCCAAACTGGAATCCGCAGCACGCGCAGATTTCCATCGATGCGCCCCCGGTGCGGTTGCGTGGCGGCTCTGCGAGCTTGTCATAGCCGCAGACGGGGCAGAAGTTGGGGTTTGTTTTCATGGTTGGTTGTTTGGAATTTTCGCAGGGCTTTGGTCAGCGTTCGAAAAAGCGAAGATGGGTTGCCTTCACTGTTTGCCCGGGCTGGCGTTGCCAGTAGCTGACACTGCCAGGCTTGAAAAAAGTCTTGGTCCTGCCGGCGTTGTTGTATGCACCAAATACGCCCGTCGCCGGATCAAAGACGCGCAGCGTTCCGTCTGTGCGGTCCAGCTTCATCGGCAGATCCTCAGTGCGGGCACGCTGGAGAAATCGCCACGCCTGGGCCGCGTACTCTTCCGGCGATTTGCTCCCGAAGTCGCGCCCATGGCGGTCATAGTGATCCTGCAGTGAGTCCAGGTGTCCCCACGTCTCGCGGGCACTCGGAGCTTTTGCCGCGGCGTCCGTCTGCTCCCTGTCCTTTTTCCCCGGGGCGATGACATCCAGCACACGACGCACCAGCGAAGGCTGGGGCGTTGCAGTCGCCGCCGCAGCTCCTGCAGTGGTGAAGGACCCTCCCGCCAGTCGCGTCCGAGCGCTGCCGACGCTGAAGTAATACGTGGTGGCCGGAGTCAGGGCTTCCAGCTTGATCGTATGCTCCCGCGTCACCGCACCTTCCGCCTTGCGGTCAAGCGCCGCAGCGGTCTGCCCGTATTGCAGTCGCGTGCCGCATTCCACATCGGTGCGCCACTGGATGGTGGCGGTGCTCTCAGTGGTTGTCGTCTGCACTGGCCCGGTCAGTTCAACAGCACGGATCAGCGTGCCACTAAGACACGCAATCATGCAGACAACCCAATGACCGAAAGTTCTCATTATAAATGTGACACTCGATGCATCTATAGTGTGACAGTCTTAAGGGAAGACCGTTCAAACAGTGAGATGCACATGCCCTTCCATTCGCTCATCTCACGTATGAGTCAATACACTCTCGCAAAACGATATGAATCGTCCTGGCTGAATAAATGTTTTACAAGTTTAGGCTAAATGCCTAATTCTTGTGCTGCTTGGCGGTGTCGCGGGAGGCGCGATCACCGGCAGCTTGAATCCTTGAGAATCAAGCAGAATACCGTCCATGCCGCTCTCCGCTCATCCATTTCCATGCAGACTCGATGTGCTCCCGCGGGTCTTTGTGAAGCGCTTCCCACTGAATAATTTCTTTAGCCAATTTAGGCTCTGCGATGAGCTCTGAGGGGTCTCCCGCACGGCGCGGCCCAAAACTCACAGGAATTTTCTTCCCCGTCACCTCTTCCGCCGTCGTGATGATTTCCTTCACACTGAACCCTCTTCCCGTGCCCAGATTGACCGCGACTGTTTCACCGCCTTTTCTCAGATAGCTCAATGCCAGCGCATGGGCTGAGGCCAGATCACACACATGGATGTAATCGCGAATGCACGTGCCATCAGGCGTCGCATAGTCGGTGCCAAACACCGTGATGTTTTCGATCTCCCCCGTCGCCGCCATCAAAATTCGCGGGATCAGATGCGTCTCAGGATTGTGATCTTCACCAATCTCACCGCTCGGATGGCATCCGCTCGCATTGAAGTATCTCAGAAACACACTTTTCAGCCCCCACGCATGGCCGCAGTCGCGCAGCACTCGCTCCAGCATCCACTTGCTCGCACCATACGGATTCACCGGCGCTTGCGGATGTGTTTCATCGATCGGGATTCTCACCGGGTCGCCATACGTTGCGCAGGTGGACGAAAAAATGAAACGTTTGCACCCGTGGCGCTGCATGGCTTCAAGAAGCGTCAGCGGTGCGGCAAGATTGTTCCGGTAATACTTCAGGGGATCAGTCACCGATTCCCCCACGTACGCAAACGCCGCGAAATGCAGCACTGCCTCCGGCTGGTGCTCCGAGAAAACTTTCTCCAGCAGCGCGGCGTCGGCCATGTCTCCTTCCACAAAGCTCACCCGGTCCAGGGGCAGCGCCTCACGATGTCCGAAGACAAGGTTGTCCAGCACCACCACACGTTCGTTTTGTTCCAGCAAATGACGCACGGTGTGCGAGCCGATGTAACCTGCGCCGCCGGTGATGAGGAGTGTTCCTTTTGACATGGGGGTAAATACAGCAGCCGTGGAGCCTGCTGCCAAACAAAGATTGTCTTAAATTCATCTGAGCAAATGATCCGGCCTCACTTGCCCTCCTGCTTCTTCTCCAGGGCCGATTTCATCACCTCCAGCTGGCTGTTCACCTTTTTCGATTCAGACGTCAGGCGCTCCATGAGCACCTTCACCACTTCACGGCTGTTCTTGTTGAAGCCCAGGATGAAGATCATGCCAAAGAACAGCAGCCACCCGGGGCCAAACTGAAATTTTTTGTTCGGAGAGGCACTCATGGCGCTTTAGGCAGCGGAACCTGCACCGGATGCATCAGGTAGGCAATCAGATCGCGCACCTGCTCCGGGCCAAAGGCCAGCAGCAGACCCTCCGGCATCATGGAAAGCGGCGACGCCTCCTGCTTGGTGATGTCCGCACGGTCCAGCGTCATCGTCTCCGTCATCGTCCGCAGCGTGATCGTGCGCGCATTCGACTCCGTCACCACCCCGCTCAGCACTCGCCCGTCCTTGTGCGTCAGCAGGCTCATGCGGTAGTCCGCGCTCACCACCCCGCTCGGGTCCGCAATGTTCTCCAGCAGATAGTCCAGATTCGCACGTCCAGATCCCGTCAGGTCAGGCCCGATCTTCCCGCCCTGCCCATACATCATGTGGCACGATCCGCAGATCGCCGTGAAGAGCATTCGCCCCTGGCTCAGGTTCGCCTTCGCCAGCGTCGCTGGCGTCAGCTGCTTCTTCACCTTCTCGATCAGCTCCTTTTTGTCCGCAGCCGACTCCCGCAGCTCGCCCCACGCCTCCACCAGCTCCTTGCTCAGCGCCTCATCTTTAAACGCCGCGATCTGCCGCGCATGGAACGCGCTCAAGTCCGCTCTTGGGATCTTGCCCGCCGACATGTCCTTCAGCAGCGCCCTCGCAAAAGCCGGGCGCGACACCAGCGTGTCGATCACCGTCGTCCGCTCCGCTGGTGCAAATTTCTTGTAGCTCGCCGCCAGCCTCGTGCCGATCTCCGGATCATCAAACAGCGCCAGCCCGCGCACTGCCGTCACATTCAGCCCCCGCACCTCCAGCAGCTGCGTGCAGATCGCGCGCAGATCATCCGGCTTGTTCTCGATCAGCGTCTTCAGCGCAGCCTCTCGCGCCGCCAGATCCGCCTTCTCATCCAGCGCCATCTTCTTCACATCATCCAGCGCCCTTCCATCGCCAAACAGGATGCTCAGCTCCTGCACGAGCTTCCTGTCCGCCTCCGCCTTGCCCGCCGTGCTGGCAAATCCATCCCACGCCTCCGGCTTCGCCGCCTTCCGTATCCCCTTAAATGCCTCCGCCATCCCCTCAAGAATCATCCCCGCCTGCTCCGCCTTCGCACCCGCCAGCAGCGCATTCAGTGCCTCCGGCTGTGTCGCCAGGCTCCGCGTCATCCACTTCAGCGTCTTCGGCCACATGCACTCCTTCGCCAGCTTCACCAGCGCCATCGGGTCCTGCTTTGCCAGCGGCGAAATGCCATACCATACCAGATACGGCAGGAAGGGGTCGTTCGCGTCCTCCGCATGTGCCAGCAGCGCCGCTCCCAGCTCCGCGCGCTTGCTCACCGGCAGCCGCTGCAGCGTGCTCGCCAGCGTCAGCCTCACAAAGCTCGACTTCTCCTCCCGCGCCATCTTCACCGCATCAAATCCCAGCTCCGGATAAACCGCTCCTTCCATCGGCCCCGGAATCGCATCCAGCGGCGAGAACTGCGTCAGCTCACGGATCGCCAGCGCACGCGCATGCTCGTCGGCCGAGTTCAGGTCCGCCTTAGGCCACGCCTTCTTCCACGCAAACGGCACCTCCGCCTTCTTTGCCTCACCATGGCTCACGCGGAAAATGCGCCCGCTCGTGCGGTGCACCCCTGTGGACTCATGGCACTCGCCCGTGTCACTCCAGTCCAGGATGAACCCGCTGCCATCCGGCCCCGTGCTGATCTCAATTCCCCGGAACCACGGATCATCGCTCAGAAACACATCCGGCTCATGCTTGCCCACATACCCGCTCCCGTTGCGCTCCAGCCGCTCCACATTTGCGCGGCGGCCATGCATGTTCAGCGTGAAAAGCTTCCCTTGGTACTCCTTCGGCCACTGCTCCGCTTGATAAATCATCATCCCGATGTGCGCATGCCCGCCGCCCAGGCTGTTCGCCTTCCCATCGCGCGATGCCGTCCAGCTCCCGCTCCGGTCGTAGTGGTAGTGATCCGCGATCGTGTCCAGCTTCTCATACACATACGGGTTCGCATTGCTCGAGTCCATCAGGTGCGCCCCGTGGATCAGGTGCCACAGATGCCCCGTCACCGTGTTGATGAAAAACATCTCCCCGTTCGCATCCCAGTCATGCCCCCACGGGTTCGTCGTCCCATGCGTCAGCACCTCCACCACTTTCTTCTCCGGGTGGTAGCGCCAGATCCCGCCCTTCATCGGCACACGCTTCTCCTCCGCCGTTCCCGGCACACCCAGCTTCCCTGGGCAAGAGTGCCCGCAGCGTCCATACAGCCATCCATCGGGCGCCAGGCGCAGCCCGTTGGCAAAGTTGTGGTAGTTGTCCTTTGCCACCGTAAACCCATCCAGCACCACCTCTGGCTCGCCATCCGGCACATCGTCATGATTCCGGTCCGCGATGAAGAGCACCTGCGGCGGGCACATCAGCCACACCCCGTCGCGTCCCACCTCCACGCTCGTCAGCATCTGCACATCCTCGGTAAAGACCTTCCGCGTCTCCGCCACACCGTCCCAGTCCTTGTCTTCGAGGATAATGACGCGGTCCTTCAGGCTCAGGTCAAAGCGCTTCGTCCGCTCCGCATACGTGTAGTTCTCCGCCACCCACATGCGGCCACGCGTGTCCCAGCTCATCCCCACCGGATTCTGCACATCCGGCTCCGCCGCAAACAGCGTCGCCTTAAATCCCTCCGGCACCTTCAGCATCTTCAGCGCCTCCCCAGCCGGCGTCGGCTGCGGATTCCCCGGATCACTGTTATACAGCGCAGGAAAATCAGCAGCAGACGCGAGCGACGAAAAGAGCAGGGCAAACAATACAGGCTTCATGGGAGCCCAAAGCCTATTGCGGACTCCCCCCCTGACAAGACCCTCCACAAATTATTAATCCGCCAAATGTGCCTCCATCGCAGCTCGCTTGTCTTGACACAAAGTCTGCGTCGCCCTCAGTCTCAACTCAACCGCCAGCCGTTTTCTGATGCACCTGCTCGCCCATGCGGCCTCCCAATTCATGATGTTGCTAGGCAAAGTGTACCTTCTCTCAGTTCCAATGGCCTTGCTTTCCGCTCTGTTGCTTGGGTGGCCGCGCCGACGCTCGTTCGCCAAATGGCTCGCCTTCGCATCACTTGTCATATCACTGCCTGTACTGGGCATTCTGCCGTTCCTGCCTTCTGTTCTTGGTGGCGATGCCGCAGGCGTGGTTTTGCTGTTGCTGGTATCCCCCTGCATATCTGCGGTAGTGTTGATCATGGTGAAACGATTGCAAAAAGGATGACTGGCAGAATTGCCCGGTAGGTTTCGATCACTCTCTGTCACATCGCCGCAGCCCAGCGCGGCGTGAACCGCTCATTCCATAGGTCGTCTGGATCCTCGCCCTCTACACACGCTGCATCATTCCTCCAGCTGATCCCCCAAGGGAATCCCAGCAGGTAGCCAGGAGGGCGCAGCCCCCTGGAAAGCTCACACCTCTCCCTCACCCAAGATCGCATACCGGAGGCATGCCAGCATCCCACACGCCTCCGTCAAATAGTCGTAAACCACTTTTAGCCCTCTCTCTGCTCATCAGCCCCAAAGGGGCGTCGGATTCAGCCCAGGGAGCAGTCGCGCAGCGACAAGCCCTGGGTCAACCGTACAAACACCCGGGGAAGCAAACCCAGCGCTTCGCCACCCCACACCAGGCCCCAGCAGCGTCTGCACTGCGTCCCGCCACGCATCTGCTCCGCAAACACCCATCGCCCTCGCCTCACCATTCGCTGCCTCCAAATCTCTCATTCGCCCCATCACCCTCTCCACTCCCACACCTCCGGCCAACAACCGTCAACGATCGTAAACAACCTCTAGCTCTCTAATTCGCTGCTCATCAGCCCCAAAGGGGCGTCGGATTCAGCCCAGGGAGCAGTCGCGCAGCGACAAGCCCTGGGTCAACCGTACAAACACCCGGGGAAGCAAACCCAGCGCTTCGCCACCCCACACCAGGCCCCAGCAGCGTCTGCACTGCGTCCCGCCACGCATCTGCTCCGCAAACACCCATCGCCCTCGCCTCACCATTCGCTGCCTCCAAATCTCTCATTCGCCCCATCACCCTCTCCACTCCCACACCTCCGGCCAACAACCGTCAACAATCGTAAACAACGGTCAACTCCCCCCTCACCCCCGAATCAGCCACACCGCCGCAAACGCCGTCAGCCAGAACAGCACATTCTCAAACACCTTCTGCGGCAGCCGCTTCAAAATCCACCACCCAATCACGACCCCCACCACCACGCACGGCATCAGTGTCACATTCGTCATCAGCGACCTCCCATTGATGATCCCCAGATCCGTGCTGAACGGCACCTTGAACAGATTGATGAAAAGAAAGAACCGGCTGAACACCCCCAGGTACTCCTTCTTCTCCAGGTGCTGCGCCAGCAGGTACACCGTCATCACCGGCCCCGCCGCATTCGCCAGCATCGTCACCACCCCGGCCAGAAACCCCATCGACCACGTGAAGACCTTGTGCTCTGTCAGCGCCAGAAAATCCTGCCGCCTCTTGTTCAGCACGTAGTTAAAGACCAGCAGCACAATGATGATCCACCCGATCACAATGCGCGCCATCGAGTTGTCAAACTTCCCCAGCAGCAGCCACCCCACCACCACCCCCGCAATCGCCGGCGGCACCATCGGCACGATCCGCCGCCAGCTCCCCCCCTTGCGGTTGATGATGAACCCCATGAAATCCGCCGCGATCAGCATCGGCAGGATCACCCCCACCGACTGCTTCGCCCCAAAGATCTGCGCCATCAGCACTACATTCAGCGTCGACGTCCCCGACAGCCCCGCCTTCGACATCCCGATGCACATCGCCCCCAGCGCCGCCAGCACAAGTTGCCAGGTGTCTGCGGGCAGGAGCGTGTGTTCAGTAAGCCAGTTCATCGGGCCCTGACGAATGCCGCATGCCACATCCCTCACAAGCCCCGATTCACTCCTCCATCACTTTTTCCCACACCGCCGCCATTCCAGCCCTGCGCGGCGGGGTCCGCACTCTCCGAGTGCGGCTCCCATCTCGTTCCTCCATCCACAGCTCTCACTACACCCATGACAGCCAGCCCGTGAAGTACGACGGGCACTCCTTGTATGATGGGGTTGTTCTGCAATCGTGATTGCGGCTAAGCTGGCCGCAGGCTGGATGCTGCGGCAGGCTGGCCCTTTACACCAACCTGCCGCAGAGCGTTCCGGGGAGCCTGCGGGCACTCAAGGCCCTTGGAGGCCGTCGGACAGCAAAGCACCCGGGACGCCAGAACAGACGGTAACTCGAACAGTTGAAAGAGCCTCCGCTTGACCTTGGTCCCGTGGAGAAGCTCGCATTGGCAAGGAAGAGTCCTCATAACCATCCATCCCATCCATCGTCATGAATGATGTCCATCCCCCGTCCGTTGTCTACGTCGGCGTTGATGTCAGCGCCAAGCATCTCGATCTCGCCGGACTATCCCGGCTCAAGCAGGTGCCTAACACTCCAGCAGGCCACCAGCGGCTGCTGCACAGCCTCCCTGCCAACGCCCACGTCATCGTAGAGGCCAGCGGTGCCTGCGAGCATGCGCTGTGGATCACTCTGCTCAAAGCCGCCGTGAAAGTCAGCCGTGTCAATCCCGCCAAGGTGCGCCACTACGCACGGGCCAATGGTCGCCTGGCCAAGACTGACGCATTGGATGCGCAGCTGCTGGTTCTCTTTGGCCAGGGGCTCTCACCGCAGCCTGACGTGCTGCCTTCGGAACAGATGCTGGAGCTGCAAAGCCTTGTCAGCCGCCGCGAACAGCTTGTCGCCGTGCATGCCACCCAGCAGGTCCAGCACCAGCAGCTGCAAAATGATGCGCTCAAAACTCAGGCCAGGCAGCTCATGGACTTCATGGAGCAGCAGATCAAGGCACTGGAAAAGAACATGGCCGTCCTGGTGAACTCAGCGGAACTGCGGGAGCGGTCTCAGCGCATGCAGCAGCTGCCCGGGGTCGGCACGGTCACCAGCGCCACCTTGCTGGCCTTGATGCCGGAACTCGGCCTGCACAGCGACGCTCGCATCTGCGCTCTGGCAGGCCTTGCACCGCATCCCTATGACAGCGGTCCGATGAAGGGCCAGCGCCACATCCAGGGTGGTCGCTGGAGAGTCAGGCGCGTGCTCTACATGACGGCCATCTGCTCCCTGAGCCACAACCCCATCCTCAAAGAACACTACAAACGTCTACGTCAACGCGGCAAACCTGCGAAGGTCGCCATCACAGCTCTCATGCGCAAAATCCTCTGCGTGCTCAACAAACTCCTCACCCAACCCAACTTCACACTTGCGTCGTAACACAGTTGCTGTCTGTCGATCAACGCGCCGCAAACACACTGACACCCGACTGACCCAGCTCATTCGGAGGCATGACGGTCATAGATGACACTCAGCAGCGCCAATCTTCCACCACCTCACCAACTCCACACCACCCTAGCAGCAACCAAACTCATATACCCACTCTTCACCTCCGCCCCCTCTGCCTCATCGCCCCTCTGCGGCAAAACCGAACGTCCCCACGTTCTCTAGACCGGAAACTCCCCCTACAGCGCCATCAGCGGTGCCGGCACCAGAAACGCATGCTGCTCCAGAAGGCTCCACGCCCCGTTCCATGACACATACGGCATGAAGTACACAAACACCGTGTACGCTACCGCCACCGGCACCATCCCCAGCCTCGCCGTCCATCGTGCAAACCAGTGCCTCGGCTGCTCATGCCTCATCGCCCGGCTCATCGCCCACCCCGTCAGCACGCGCGCAGGAAAAATGAAAGTCACAAACAGCAGGCTCGGCAGCCACGCCAGCTCCTTCGGCGTCAGCTCGATCTTCAGAAGATACAGCGGCATCGCAAACAGCAGCGTGATGAGCAGCGAAAACCAAAACGCCAGCGGTGCCCGTAGAAACAGCCGCCGCACCTCGCGCAGCTCAAACATCGCACCAAACCGCCCGCTCTCCGCAAACCGCGCCTGCAGAAACGGCAGGTGAATCGCCACCAGCAGCAGCAGCAGTCCTCCCAGTAGAGACAGCAGCACAGATCCCCCCACCGGCAGCCGCGTCGCCGCCAGCAGAATGCCCACCGGCACGATCAGCCACACCAGCGCCCCTATAAACCCGCGCAGCCCCAGCCAGAAATAAGTCGGCAGATGCAGCCCCACCACGTAGTCCGTGATCCGGCTCTGCACCCCCTCAAACTTTTGCCCCGTCCGCAACCATCGCACAAAGCGCAGCGGCTGCGGCCAGAGGAAATGCCGCAGTTTCCCCCCGCGCACGCACGACCAGGAAAGGTGCGCCAGCGTGATCACGATCACCACCACCAGCCCCGCATGCCACGCTCGCGCCACCCCGCTGCCCGGGGCGATCAGTTCCGCATCCTTCCACATCTTCGAAACCAGCCTCGCAGGCCACACCACGATCCACGTTCCCGCCGTTAGGCTTCCCAGCACCGCCGCCTTCCGCACGCCGATGAACCCATCCCGGAATCGTCCCGTCCTCGCCACCGTCCCGCTCGCCTGCAGCAGATACCCCAGGCTCAGAAAATTCAGCACCGGCACCACCGAGCACCCCGCCACCAGCACCAGCAGCGCCACAAAGCCAAACACCCACTCCAGTCCCGCCCCCACCTTCTCAAAAAAGCCCCGCCGCTTCACCATCGGCTCCGCCACTGTACTGCTGTCATTCCCGCCCTTCACCGCCAGCGGTCCACCGCTCTGAAGGGAGCGCGGGCACTCCTGCCCGCCTCCGTTCTGCAGTTCCGCATCCAGCCGGTCCGGTCCTTTTCTCTCAGCCTCCTCAATCATGCTCCCCTTTGCCCCACCATCAGCCAATGGCTGTGGCGAAGAGGACAAAAGCGTGACAGGCGGCAGCGTGAGCTCGGACATGATAGTGCGGCTATGAAAGCGCTGGGAGCACAGATAGTTGCAAATTTCCTGGAGAAACCAAAGATAACCCTGTGTGTTAGATAAGGGTTCGCTTCAAAAGCCCCCTCATGAACTCCGTTTCCTCCACCCCCAGCTGGCTGCTCTGGCTGCGCAATGCCGTCATCCTCGGTGCGCTGGCTTTGGGTGTCTGCTGGGGCGTCGCAGAGCTCCTCGCACCTCCGCTGCAGGTGTCCGGCAGTATCTCACGTCTCTCCAAAGTCACCCCGCCAGACGTCCAGCTCGCAGCCGCCAAGGTGGACGCAGAGTTCGCCAAGGACTGGGCGCAGAAGCAGCTCCAGCCCGTCGCCAGGGCGGACGATCTCACCATCGTCAGGCGGCTCTCACTCGCGCTCACCGGCAGCATTCCTTCCCTTGAGGAAATCCGCATGCTGGAGGCATTGAAACAGCCGGACCTGCCCCAGTGGTGGCTTTCCCGCCTGCTCTCCGACCGCCGCACCAGCAACTACCTCGCCGAGCGCCTCGCACGCGTGTACGTCGGCATCGAAAACGGCCAGCTCCTCATCTATCGCCGCCGTCGCCTCGTCGAGTGGCTCAGCGATGCCATCCAGCAAAACCGCCCCTACGATCAGATCGCCCGTTCCTTGATCGACTCTCACGGCATCTGGACCACCAACCCAGAAGTCAACTTCGTCTCAGTCACCCGCGAAAACAACAAAGGCCCCGACGAGGTCAAGCTCGCCGCCAAAGTCAGCCGCGCCTTCCTCGGCGTCCGCATCGACTGCGTCCAGTGTCACGACGGCAAGCTCGGCAGCACCTGGAAGCAGACCGATTTCCATCAGCTAGCCGCCTTCTTCGGTCAGGCCGACTTTTCACTCAACGGCCTCCGCGACGACCCCAAGCTCAGCTACAAAGTCCGCTACCTCGGCCAGACCGAGGAGGCCAAGGTCTCCCCCCTCGTGCCTTGGAAGCCCGAGCTGCTGCCCGCCAAAGGAGAGCCCCGCGCCAGACTCGCCGCCTGGGTCACCGCCAAAGAAAACAAAGCCTTCGCTCGCAGCATCGTGAACCGCATGTGGGCACTCCTCTTCAATCGTCCCTTGGTCTCCCCCGTGGATGAAATCCCCCTCGATGGCCCATTCCCTCCAGGCATGGAACTTCTCGCCGATGACTTCACCGCGCACCGCTACGACCTCCATCGCCTCATCCGCGTCATCGTCAGCACCCGTGCCTTCCAGATGTCCAGCCAGTCGGCGGACCCCGGTCATCCCGTCACCACCGCAGCGGAAAACGCCTGGGCCGCCTTTCCCGTCACCCGCCTCCGTCCCGAGCAGATGGCCGGCAGCGTCATCCAGGCCGCCTCCCTCAGCACCATCGACTCCGACACCCACGTTCTCTTCCGCATCAAACGCGACCTCGACGTCGCCAACTTCGTCAAACGCTACGGCGACTCCGGCGAGGACAATTTCGAAGACTCCGGCGGCACCATTCCTCAGCGCCTGCTGCTCATGAATGGAAACATGATCACCAACAACACCTCCGGAAATCCCTTCATCAACGCCAGCACCCGCATCAGCATGCTCGCCCCTGACACCGCCTCCGCCGTCGAGGCCGCCTACCTCTCCATCTTCACCCGCCGCCCCACCCCGGCGGAGGCCCGGCACTTCACCGGATTCCTCGCCTCTGCCCGCAGCCTCCAGGCCCGCAGCAACGCCATGTCCGACCTCTACTGGACACTCATGAACGCCACCGAGTTCTCCTGGAACCATTAACCCATAGGGGCACAAACCCTCCCCAATTTCTGAATTCATCATTCCTAAAAATTCGCGGTCATTCGCGCCCATTCGCGTTTTGAATTCTGATTTTGCCGGCGGTCTCAGTCCTCGAAATCCTGCACCCCCATTCCCCCCACAGCCTCAGAGCCGCCCGCCAAAGTAGCCCAGTTGCGCCGCAACTGGGACTCTCCCCAACAAGCCCCTCCACCCTCGCATATCCATCCGGGCTTTCCCCCCTCCTGCCTTTCTCATACCCCATTCTAATTTCGTCGTCTCGTCTCCTCATTCCGCCCGCGCCTGCCATGAACACCTCTCCCTGCCAAGGCCCTGACCACCTCACCCGCCGCTCCCTCCTTCGCGGCACCACCGCCGCAGGCCTCTCCTGGCTCACCCCTCTGGCCGACATCCTCGCCACCGAAGCCGCCACCGCCTCCTCCGGCAAACCCGCACGTTCCGTCATCCTTCTCTGGCTCGGCGGCGCCGCTTCCCAGCTCGACACCTTCGATCCCCACCCCGAAACCAAAATCGGCGGCGGCGTCAAAGCCATCCCCACCGCCATCAAAGGCGTCAGCTTCGCCTCCGGTCTCGAACAGACCGCCAGCGTCATGCAGGACGTCTCCCTCATCCGCTCCATGGTCAGCAAAGAGGGCGACCACGAGCGCGCCTTCTACAACATCAAGACCGGCTACCGACCCGATCCCACGCTCATCCATCCCAGCATCGGCGCCATCGTCTGCCACGAGCTGCCGGAAGCCAAAATCGAAATCCCCACCCACGTCTCCATCCTCCCCAATCAATGGCCCGCCCGCGGCGGTTTCTTCGGCGCCAAATACGACGCCTTCCAGATGTACGACCCCAAGTCCCCCGTGCCCGATGTCAAAGCACGCGTGAACGACAAACGCCTCGACCAGCGCATGGAAGGCCTCTCCGTGGTCGAGCAAGCCTTCGCCCGTGGCCGCGAGCCCGACATGGATCAGTCCAAAACCCTGCACCAGCTCTCCATGCAGCGTGCTCGCAAGATGATGTCTTCAGAACAACTGAAAGCCTTCAATGTTAGCGATGCTCCCGCCAAGGATCTCAATGCCTATGGTGACACCCCCTTCGGCCGCAGTTGCTTCGCCGCCGTCCGCCTCATCCAGGCCGGCGTCCGCTGCGTCGAGGTCACCCTCAATGGCTGGGACACCCACGCCAACAACCTCGAAGGTCAGGCTGCCCAGGTCAAAATCCTCGACGCCGCCTACGCCTCCCTCATTCGCGACCTCAAAAAGCTCGGCCTCCTCCAAAGCACCATCGTCGTCTGCGGCGGCGAATTCGGCCGCACCCCCAAGATCAACAACGTCGGCGGCCGTGACCACTGGCCCCATGCTTTCAGCATGCTCGTCGCCGGCGGCGGCTTCGCCGGTGGCCGCGTCATCGGCACCACCGACCCTCAGGGCGAGAAAAAAGAGCCCGAACACCCCGTCCTCGTCGAAGACCTCCACGCCACCATCCAAGATCTCCTCGGCATCGACTACTCCAAAGAAGTCATGACCCCCGTCGGCCGCCCTATGGCCCTCAGCAAAGGCGAGCCCGTCAAAGAACTGCAGGCTGGTGCATGATCACTTCTCCGCGCTCTCAAACGGACTGCCCTCAATGATCTGCTTTTGCTGCTGCTCCGGTGTGGCCACAGGGTCAGGATTGAGCGTCATGATGTAGGCCACCACATTGCGCAGCATCTGCTCGTCCTCGATGAAGAGCTTCGTCATCTGCACCATCTTGGCCCCGTTCACGTCGTTCTTCATCGCGCCGCGTTTCCCCGACTTAAACTTTTTAAGCTGCTCCTCCAGGTACCAGCTCTGGCGGCCAATCAACGGGGGGCTCCCGAAGGTCATCTCTCCGCTGGCATTGTACCGGTGGCATTCCATGCAGCGCTCGTGAAAGAGCTGCATGCCTTCCATCGCGTTCGTGTTGGCCAGCTCACGGTTCTGCCCAGTCGGAACCACCATGGGCATTTTTTCAACATACTCGATCACCGCCTTGATTTGCTCAGGCTGCAAGGCCTTGGCTATGGACGCCATCATGAATGACTGAGGGTCGGATGCATCATGTCCCCGGCGGCCTTCGCGCAAATTGGCAAACTGGGTGGTCATGTACCAGCCTGGCATCGCCGCGATGGATGGAGATTTCAGCTCCAGCTTCCCTTCGCCAGCAGTGCCGTGGCACTGGGCGCACACCGTCTGGAAGATCACCTTGCCATCCGTGGATTGGGTGGAGGCCACCGCAGGTGGCACTGGATCTGCCGAAAGCGCCACCCCGCCAATACCGAAGAGCATGGACGTCAGAAGATGAAGGCGGTTGATTTTCATGGGGCAAATTAACGCCGTATGTTGCACGCGGGTTACAACAATGCTGCCCGCCCACGGATTTTGCCAAATCCGACACACCCGCGGACAATTTTGTCCTACACTTGCGCCGGCTTCATGCCTGTGCCTTTCTGCCGCATGGCCTCACTCCCAGCGAACGTCGTCGAACTCACCCAGGCTCTCGTCCGCATCCCTTCGGTGAACCCGGATGGAGACCCTGGCACCGACGGCATCGGCGAGGAAGCCTGCGCCCGGTACGTCGCCGACTTCCTCCGCGCCTCCGGCGCCGAAGCCATCTTGGAAGAAGTGGAGCCTGGTCGCCCCAATGTCATTGGGCGCTTCCCGACGCAACCAGGTGCAAAACCTCGCATCCTCTTCGCTCCCCACACCGACACCGTCAGCGTCGGCGGCATGACCATCGATCCCTTTGGCGGTGAGCTTCGCGATGGCAAAATTTGGGGCAGGGGAGCCTCAGACACCAAGGGCCCCATGGCCTCCATGCTCTGGGCTCTCCACGAGATGCGCCACGAAATCCCCTCGCTTCCCGTCGAAGTCCACTTCGTCGGCTTCATGTCCGAGGAGAGCGCACAGCTTGGTTCTCAACACTTTGCGAAGCATCACGGCCGCTACGACCTCGCCATCATCGGGGAACCGACCAGCCTGAAGACCGTCTTCCGCCACAAAGGCTGCCTCTGGGCGGATGTGCACACCACCGGAGTGGCAGTGCATGGAGCCACCCCTGAACTGGGCGTGAATGCCATCGTGAAAATGGCAAAGCTCGTGCAGGCGATCGATACCGAGTTCCGTGAGATCCTTTCCGAAGCCGGAGGCGCGGATGAATGGCTTGGCTTTAGCACCATCAACTTGGGCATGGTCCAAGGCGGCACGCGGAGCAATATTGTGGCAGATTCCTGCAAATTGCGGGTGGACATTCGCACCACCCCCGGACTGCAGCGTGCAGGCGGAGCACTGGCGTTGCTGACTGAGTTTGTGCACCGGCATGACAACACCGCCAGAGTGACCGTGGCCAGCGAGGCCTTCCATCTTGATACCGATCCTTCGAACCCCTTCGTGCAGAAGCTGATCGCCGCCGGGGCCAGTTTGACCGGGGCACCTTGGTTCTGCGATGCGGCTTTCCTGGCTGCGGCGGGCACACCTGCCATTGCGATCGGTCCTGGCTCAATCGCCCAGGCGCATACCAAGGACGAGTTCATCGCCGTGCAGGATCTTGAGGATGGGGTGGCGTTTTTCCGGCGATTCCTGGCAAGTCTTGGCTGATGGGCGCAAAAAACCCGGGACTCATCAGATGAATCCCGGGTTTGAAGATGCTGAAGGTTACGGGAGAGAGGTTTCGCCCATCAGGTAGCGGTCGCACTCGCGTGCGGCGCCACGGCCTTCGTTGAAGGCCCAGACGACAAGAGACTGGCCACGGCGGCAGTCACCGGCGGCAAAGATGCCGGGGATGCTGGTGGTGTACTTGCCGTGCTCAGCCTTGATATTGCTGCGCGGGTCGCGTTCCACGTTGAGAGCGTCAAGCAGAGGCTGTTCAGGCCCAAGGAAGCCCATGGCGAGGAGCACGAGTTCGGCTGGCAGGACTTTTTCAGTTCCTGCCACCTTCTGCGGGCCGAAGTTGCCTTTTTCGTCCTTCTTCCATTCCACATCGACGACGTGGACGGCCTTCACGTTGCCGTCGGCATCGCCTTCGAAGTGGGTGGCGGTGGTGAGATAGACGCGGGGATCATCGCCGAACTTGGCGGCAGCTTCTTCCTGGCCGTAGTCCATCTTGTAGGTCTTGGGCCATTCGGGCCAGGGATTGTTGGCGGCGCGGGTGAGCGGCGGCTTGGCCATGATTTCCAGCTGGGTGACCGTGGTGCAGCCGTGGCGCACACTGGTGCCCACGCAGTCAGTGCCGGTGTCGCCGCCACCGATGATGACGACGTTTTTGCCCTTGGCGGAAATGTAGGGGCTGGCAGGATCCAGCACCGCCTTGGTGTTGGCGGTGAGGAAGTCCATGGCGAAGTGGATGCCCTTGAGCTCACGGCCCGGGATCGGGAGATCGCGCGGCTTGGTGGCGCCGGTGCAGACGACCACGGCGTCGAAATCCTTGGTGAGCTGCTCGGCAGTGATGTCGGTGCCGACGCTGACGCCGCACTTGAAGACCACGCCTTCATCTTCCAGCAGCTTCACGCGGCGGAGGACGACTTCCTTCTTGTCGAGCTTCATGTTTGGGATGCCATACATGAGGAGGCCGCCCGGACGGTCGGCACGTTCAAAGACGGTGACGGTGTGGCCCGCTTTGTTGAGCTGGGCGGCAGCGGTCAGGCCGGCAGGGCCGGAACCGATGACCGCGACTTTCTTGCCCGTGCGCCTGGCAGGAGGCTCGGGCTTCACCCAGCCTTCTTCCCAGCCCTTGTCGATGATGCTGACCTCGATGTTCTTGATTGTCACCGGGGGCTCGTGAATGCCGAGCACGCAGGAGCCTTCGCAGGGGGCGGGGCAGACGCGGCCGGTGAACTCCGGGAAGTTGTTCGTCTTGTGCAGACGGTCCAGCGCCTCCTTCCAGAGGCCGCGATACACAAGGTCGTTCCACTCGGGGATGACGTTGTTGATCGGGCAACCGCTGGCCATGCCGCTGATGAGAGTGCCGCTGTGGCAGAAAGGAATGCCGCAGTCCATGCAGCGCGCGCCCTGGTTTTTCAGGCGCTGCTCTGGCAGGTGCAGGTGGAACTCCTTCCAATCTTTGACGCGCTCAAGCGGGTCGCGGTCGGCGGGGATTTCGCGTTCGAATTCGATGAAGCCGGTTGGTTTTCCCATGGTCTCTTGTCTTTAAAAAGGTGATGTCTGTTGGTGTGTGACGCGTGATGTCGATGCTAGCTGCCGCCGATACGGGCGACGTCGCGGGCGTTGGCTTCGAAGGCGGCGTTGAGGGCGTCGTCGCCGGTGAGGCCGTCGTCCTTGGCCTTCTTGATGGCCTGGAGCACTCGCTTGTAATCCTTGGGCATCACTTTGACAAACTTGGGCACCATCTGCTCCCAGAGGGCGAGAACCTTGAAGGCTTTCTGGCTCTTGGTGAGGTCGGCGTGCTTCTTGATCAGCTCGTAGAGGCTGTCGATTTCTTCCTTGTCTTCGAGTTTTTCGAGACCGGCCATCTGCGTGTTGCAGCGGGTGGCAAAGTCGCCCTCCTCATCGAGCACATAGGCTTCGCCACCGCTCATGCCTGCGGCGAAGTTGCGTCCGGTGGTGCCGAGCACGACCACACGACCACCGGTCATATATTCGCAGCCGTGGTCACCCACGCCTTCGACGACGGTGTCCACGCCCGAGTTACGGACGGCGAAGCGTTCACCAGCTCTGCCGCGCAGGAAGAGCTCGCCGCTAGTCGCGCCATAGAGCGCGGTGTTGCCGGCGATGATGTTGTCTTCGGCGGCAAAGTCGGAACCTTCCGGCGGGTAGATGATGATGCGGCCGCCGCTGAGGCCCTTGCCGATGTAGTCGTTGCCGTCGCCTTCCAGCTCAAGGGTGACACCCTTCGGAACGAAGGCGCCGAAGCTCTGGCCGGCGGTGCCGTTGAACTTGATGTGAACGGTGTCGTCCGGCAGGCCGTGCCAGTGGCGCTTGGTGATCTCGTTGCCGAGGATCGTGCCGACGGTGCGGTTGACGTTGCGGATTTTGACGTTGGCAGTGACTTTTTCACCCTTCTCGATGGCGGGTTTGCACAGGTCGAGGAGCGTGGTGATGTCCAGCGAACGGTCGATGCCGTGATCCTGGATTTCGGTGCAGTAGCGACCGACTTCAGGGCCGACGTCCGGCTGGTAAAGCAGGTTGGAAAGGTCAATGCCGCGAGCCTTCCAGTGGTCGATGGCGTCGCGGGCTTCCAGCACTTCCGTGCGGCCCACCATTTCCTGCAGCGTGCGGAAGCCGAGCTGGGCCATGAGCTCACGCACTTCCTGGGCGATGAACTTCATGAAATTGGCAGCATGCTCAGGATCGCCGCTGAACTTGGCGCGCAGCTGAGGGTCCTGGGTGGCGACACCCACAGGGCAGGTGTTCAGATGGCAGACGCGCATCATGATGCAGCCCAGGGTTACAAGAGGAGCAGTGGCGAAACCGAACTCCTCAGCACCGAGCAAGGCGGCGATGACCACGTCACGGCCGGTCTTCATCTGACCGTCCGCCTCAACGACGATGCGGCTGCGGAGATTGTTGAGGACGAGGGTCTGGTGGGTTTCGGCGAGACCGAGCTCCCAAGGAAGACCGGCGTGCTTCACGGAGGTCTGCGGGGAGGCACCGGTGCCGCCGTCGAAACCGGAGATCAGCACGACGTCGGAGTGGGCTTTGGCCACACCTGCGGCGATGGTGCCGACGCCGACTTCGGACACGAGCTTGACGCTGACGCGGGCTTCGCGGTTGGCGTTCTTCAGGTCGTGGATGAGCTGGGCAAGGTCCTCGATGGAGTAGATGTCATGGTGTGGAGGCGGCGAGATGAGGCCGACGCCCGGCGTGGAGCCGCGCACCTTGGCGATCCAGGGATACACCTTTGTGCCAGGAAGCTGGCCGCCTTCACCGGGCTTGGCGCCCTGGGCCATCTTGATCTGGATTTCCTTGGCCTGGGACAGGTAGAGGCTGGTGACGCCGAAACGACCGGATGCCACCTGCTTGATGGCGCTGTTCTTGGAGTCGCCCTTCTCGTTGGTCCAGGTGTAGCGTTCGGGGTCTTCGCCGCCTTCGCCCGTGTTGGAACGACCGCCGATGCGGTTCATGGCGATGGCGAGGGATTCGTGCGCCTCCTTGGAGATGGAGCCGTAGCTCATGGCGCCCGTCTTGAAGCGCTTCATGATGGACTCGATGGGTTCCACTTCCTCGATCGGAATGGATTTGCGAGCCTTGAAGTCCAGCAGGCCACGCAGGGTGTAGAACTGCTTGATCTGCGTATTCACCAGCGCGGTGTACTGCTTGAAGGTCTCGTAGCTGCCGGTGCGGACCGCTTTCTGAAGCGTGTGGATGGTGAGCGGGTTGAAAAGGTGGGCCTCACCTTCCTTGCGCCACTGATAGTCGCCGCCGACGTCGAGGGCGTGCACCTGGGAGTCGCGCTCAGGGAAGCCACGCAGGTGGCGCTGGATGGCCTCTTCGGCGATGACCTTGATGTCGCTGCCTTCGATGCGGGTGGCGGTCCAGCTGAAGTACCTGTCCACCACGCTCTTGCTGAGACCCACGGCCTCGAAGATCTGCGCGCCGCGGTAGCTCTGCATCGTGGAGATGCCGATCTTGGAAGCGACCTTGATGACGCCCTTGGTGGCGGCTTTGATGAAGTTGTACACCGCTGTCTTGTGGTCCACATTGACCAGCAGGCCCTGGCGGATCATGTCATCCAGGGTTTCAAAGGCGAGGTAAGGATTGATGGCACCGCAGCCGTAGCCGATGAGGGTGCAGAAGTGATGCACTTCACGGGGTTCGCCGGACTCCAGCACGAGATCGCACTGAGTGCGGGTGCCTTTGCGGATGAGGTGATGGTGCAACCCGCCCACGGCGAGTAGCGCCGGGATGGCAGCCTTGTCAGCGCACACACCGCGGTCTGAAAGGATGAGGATGTTCCAGCCCTGGGTGACGAGCTCGTCTGCCTTGGCGCAGATGTCGGCCATGGCTTTTTCCAGACCAACAGCGCCCTGCTTGGGATCAAACAGGATGTTGATGGTGGCGGCTTTGAACTGGCCATGGGCCACGTTTTTCAGCTTGGCCAGGTCCTCATTGCTGAGGATCGGCGTCTTGAGCTCGATGAGGTGGCAGCTTTCAGGCTTCGGATCAAGCAGGTTGCCTTCAGCACCGATGGTGGTGATCGGCGAGGTGACGATTTCTTCGCGGATACAGTCGATTGGAGGATTCGTGACCTGGGCGAAGAGCTGCTTGAAGTAGTCGTAGAGCAGCTTGGATTTGTTGGAGAGGACCGCCAGAGGAATGTCGGTGCCCATGGAGCCGATGGCTTCCACGCCTTCACGGCCCATGGGGACCATGAGCTTGCGGAGGTCTTCAAAGCTGTAGCCAAAGGCCTGCTGGCGCTGCAGCATGGTCTCGTGGTCCGGCGGAGCCACAGGCTCGCCGTCCTTGATGTCTGCCAGCTTCACGAGGTGCTTGTCCAGCCAGTCGCGGTAGGGCTTTTCAGCGGCGATTTTGGCCTTGATTTCATCATCAGGGACGATGCGGCCTTCTTCCATGTTCACGATGAACATCTTGCCGGGCTGCAGGCGTCCTTTGAGCTTCACGTTTTCAGGAGCGATGGGGAGCACGCCGGCTTCAGAAGCCATGATGACGAGGTCGTCCTTGGTGACGTAGTAGCGGGAGGGGCGCAGACCATTGCGGTCCAGGGTGGCACCCATCATGGTGCCGTCCGTGAAGGCCACGGAAGCCGGGCCGTCCCAAGGTTCCATGAGGCAGGAGTGGTACTCATAGAAGGCCTTGCGCTGGTCATCCATCGACTCATGGCCGCTCCAGGGCTCTGGAATCATCATCATCATGGCATGCGGCAGTGAGCGGCCGCCCATGACGAGAAGCTCGAGCACGTTGTCGAACATGGCGGAGTCGGAGCCGCTTTCGTTGACGATGGGGAAGAGCTTCTTGACGTCTGGGAAGAGAGGGCTGGCCAGCAGGGACTGACGGGCCTTCATCCAGCTGATGTTGCCACGCAGCGTGTTGATTTCGCCGTTGTGGGCGATGTAGCGATAGGGATGGGAACGCTCCCAGCTCGGGAAGGTGTTGGTGGAGAAACGGGAGTGCACCAGCGCCAGGGCGGACTCCATGTCCGGATCCTGAAGGTCGAGGAAATACTGGCCCACCTGCTCAGGCATGAGCATGCCCTTGTAAACGAGCGTGCGGGAGGAGAGGCTGGAGCAGTACCAGAAGCTGTCTGCGTCGGCCGTGCGGATGGCGGTCACCGCGCGCTTGCGGATGATGTAGAGCTTGCGCTCAAAGGTCTGCTGGTCGGGGCAGTCTGCACTGCGCTGCAAGAAGGCCATGCGCATGAAGGGCTCGCTGGCTTTTGCCGAGAGGCCGATCATCGAGTTGTTCACCGGCACGTCACGCCAGCCGAGCACTTTCTGGCCTTCTTCTTCGGCCACTTGTTCAAAGATACGTGCGGCCGCGTCGCGCTGGGCTTTGTCTGGCGAGCAGTAGGCCATGGCAACGCCGTAGTGACCTTCTGCGGGGAGAGTGATGCCGAGCGGGGCGGTGACTTTGCGCAGGAACTTGTCCGGCACCTGCATGAGGATGCCCGCTCCGTCTCCCGTATTTTTTTCGCTGCCGACTGCGCCGCGGTGATCGAGATTGATAAGAATCGTCAGCCCCTGTTGTACTATGGAGTGAGAACGTTTGCCTTTCATCTGACAAATGAAGCCGACGCCGCAGGCGTCGTGCTCGAATTGCGGATCGTAAAGGCCTTGTTTCGGGGGAAGTCCGTAGTTTCTCATTTTTGCGTCAAAAGGGGGTCGGCACTTAGGCCATTCCAGGGAGTAAATCAACCAGCATTCTATTTGCCAAGAACACGCTTATTTTACGACTGTGAAACATTCCAAGATGTTTTTGGGGGCTGGAAGGGGTTCATCCGCCTTGCATCGGGGCGGGCAAGCCGCTAGAAAAAGCGCATGGTGCGTCTCACAATTCTCGGCAGCGGCAGTTCGGGGAACTGTGCTGTCATCTCGACGGAGCGCACCACCCTCCTGGTGGATGCCGGGCTGAGCGCCAAGCAAATCTGCCTGCGGCTGGAGGCTTGCGGCTTCTCGCTGGAGAGTCTGGACGGCATTCTGCTCACGCATGAGCACCAGGACCACACGGGGGGGCTGGAGGTGCTGAGCCGCAAACGGCAGGTGCCGCTTTTCTGCACGGCGCTGACGCAGGAGACGCTGGCGGGGAATCTCAAATTCCGCCAGACGCCCACCTGGCGGCTGATGACCACGGGGGCGGCTTTCGAATTTCAAGACCTGCGGATCGAGTCCTTCCCAGTCCCGCATGATGCGGTTGACCCGGTGGGTTTTGTGATCGCGGACGAGGAATCCCGCCTGGGGATACTGAGCGACGTGGGGTACGTGACCAACCTGATCAAGGACCGCCTCAGGAATGCCGACAGCCTGTTTATCGAGGCAAATTACGACACGCAGCTGCTGGAAAACGACACCAAGCGCCCCTGGTCCACCAAGCAGCGCATCAGCTCACGCCACGGGCATCTTTCCAATGAGCAAGCCGCCGAGCTGGTGCGGGAGGTGGCGCATCCTGGTCTCAGCCATGTGGTGCTGGGGCATCTGAGCGATGACTGCAACGACCCGGCCACCGCTTCCAGGTACATCCGCCAGGCGCTGGATGCAGCAGGGGCCGTCGATGCCAAGGTGCACTGCGCGGAGCGGCACAAGCCCACCCCGACGATCGAAGTGGTGCGCCGACGCAGCAGCGGTGTGAGTTTTTGTGTGGCGGCTTCAGCGGATTCCACCGGGCAGCTGGCCCTCTTTTAACCATGAAAAAGATCATTCTTCGCGGCCTGCTGGTTCTGGTTCTCATTGAGGGGCTATGGCTGGCATGGTGGGTTTTTGGGCGTTCTCCAGAGGCACAGGTGAGGGCGGCGCAGGCGAACCTGATCGAGGCGGTCGAAAAGCGCGACTGGAAGACCCTAGAGAGGCTGATCGCGCCCAATTATACGGATGCCTATGGCCACAACCGCGACACGGCGATCCAGGATGGGCGCAAATATCTCAGCGGATTCTTCACGCTGACCTTGAAGACCGACAAGACCACGGTCCGGGCTGCCCAAAAGCAGGGGCTGGTGACCACGATGCTGCGACTCGAAGGCAATGGCGTAGGCTACAGCCAGATGATCTCAGGGTACGTGAATCAGTTCACGGAGCCGTGGGCGTTTCACTGGAGCAATCCCGGCCGCTGGCCATGGAACTGGCAGGTGAGCCTGATCCATCACGACCAGCTTGTCATCCCGCCCCACGAATAGCGGTGCCGGGCGGCCTCATGGTACGCCGTGGCCCTTGGCGGCCTCCCAAAGGCCGTACCAGTCTTCGCGGTCCAGCCTGATGTCCGCGGCTTTGACCACGGCCTGAATGCGTTCCAATTTATTGGTGCCGATGATGGGCAGCGGGCAGGAAGGGTGGGCCATGATCCAGGCGTAGGCGAGCTGATCGAGCGTGGCTCCGTTGTATTTGGCGGAAAGCTCGGCGGCTTTGGCATGGAGACGGGCGGCGGCGGGATCTGTCTTGTCCATCAGGACACCTTTGGCCAGTGGGGACCAGGCCATGGGCAGGATGCGGTGGCGCTGGCACTGGTCTGCGGTGCCGTCGAATATCGGATCCATGTGAAGGAGGCTGAACTCGATCTGGTTTGTGACCAGAGGCTGGTCCATGCGTGAGTTCAGCAGGTCAAACTGGTGTGTGTTGTAGTTGGAAACTCCGGCGCTGCGGATTTTGCCGTCTTTGAGCAGTTTGTTCAGTCCCTCGGCGGTTTCATCCGCGCTGGTCAGCCAGTCGGGGCGGTGAACGAGGAGCAGGTCGATTTCATCAATGCCCATGAAGCGCAGAGACTTTTCGGCACTTTTGATGATGCGTGCGGCAGTGACATTGTAGTGGGCCACTTTGCGATCGGGGTGGAACTCGCAGGGAATGTAGATGCCGCATTTGGTGACGATCTCGATCTTGCTGCGAAAGGCAGGGTCCAGCCTGAGGGCGCTGCCGATGGCCTCCTCGACCTTGTAAACTCCATAGATTTCCGCCGTGTCCAAGGTGGTGATGCCCATGTCTGCGCAGGCTTTGAAGCGGCTGAGGAGGGCCTGCGGGGAGCAGTTGGCGGGGTCTGCATCGTCGAGAATGCGCCAAGTGCCGTAGATGAGGCGTGAAAACTCAGGGCCGTTGGGGGCGATTTTCTGGCGGGTGATCATGGTGGGAGGTCGATCTTTGCTGGCCTTGCCCCGTCCGACAAACAAAAAAACGGCATCTCATGCGAGATGCCGCTTCAAAATGGGAATGGAAAAAAGCCTGCCGCTTACTTCGTCAGGGCGCTGACCTTGACGGCAAGGCGGCTCTTGAGACGGGAGGAGGTGTTTTTCTTGAGGACGTTGGTCTTGGCGGCCTTGTCTGTGGCGGAGGCGAACTCGCTCAGGCTGGCGGCTGCGGCGGCTGCGTCCTTCTTGTCGATAGCGGCGATCACCTTCTTGCGCAGGGTGCGGATGCGGCTTTTCACCGTCTGGTTGTGAGCGGTGCGAGCCGTCGTTTTGCGGATGTCTTTTTCTGCGGAGCGGATGTTGGCCATAAAAGGGGCGGGGGGAAAGGGCGGCGAGAATAGGGCGACACCCCCCTTCTGTCAAATTGGAATCCTGCCCGTGTATAACCTGGCAGGTTTTGCTTGGCTCCGGCGGGCAATTCCGGTAGAACCTTCACATACCACCCATGATCGAAGTCGAAATCTACGCGCCCGGTCTCCGTTCCGAGTCCAATGTGATGCAGCTCCGCAATCAAATGGACCACTTTCCCAAGGTCCGTTACAAGGTGGATGCCCGTCATGACCTGGTCTATTTCGAGATCGACAGGCCGGGGGACATCAGCCAGATGGAGATTCACCAGATTTTCGACGCCATCGACCTGCAGCCCCGTTTTGTGGGGCAGATACCCGAGGAACTGCGTACCGGGCAGACCACGCGGCTGGCCTAGGCTGGCGGCTCTGAGAGTGCCTTGGCAGCCTGCTTCATGCGGCCCAGCACGTAGTAAACGGTCTGGCTGCGCAGGCGGACGAGATCCGCGCCGATGATGCGCGGGATGAAGTCCTGCGGCACTGCCAGCACCTGGGCAAGGGGGCAGCCATTCAGGCCGCGACAGAGGATGGTGGTGAGCGCCTTGGTCAAAGTCTGCACCCTGGGCCCCAGGCTGATGGCAAAGTGAACGTGGTCTCCGTGCTCCAGCCGTGCGTGCACTCCGACGGTGTCTGTGCATTCCGCATCATGGCGAATGTCCTCAAGGTCGAATTTTTCGCCTTGGTGGGGCGCGCAGGACTCTGCGGCGGCAGCGAAGTCGATCAAATTGTCCCGCCTCTCGCCTTCCGGGAGGGATTCGAAAAAGGAGATCAGTTCGCCAAGCGCGGGGGGATAGTCGGCCATGCCCTTATTTCTTGGCCGGTTTCAGCGCCAAATCCACCACGGGCATGGCGGAGAAGGTCTGCCACTGGGCCTCGCTCTCCGCCTGGGTGGCCACGCCATCATGAACCCAGAGGGCGTAGCGCACGCGCAGCTTTTTTTCCTCGGTGACTTCCACGGGGGTGTCCAGGCTCAGGCAGCAGCCCATCCAGCCGTCATTGCGCACATGGAAGGCGGTGGGGTTGTGCGGATTCATGGGGTGGTTCATGAGGGTGATGCCGCCGAAGCCGTCGGCGTCATTGGTGATGCGCCCGCTGTAGTCGCACCAGCGCGCGGGCTTGCGAAAAACGGCTTCCTCATTGAGCAGCCCCTCGGAGTTGAGGATGCGGCCGCCGCCATCATGCACGCCGATGCTCCTGGCCATGCGGACTGCCACCAGTCCGAAGCCGGTGGCGCCCAAGGTGGCGGTTTTGCCCTTGGGCGGGGAGAGCTCCAGATCGATGATCATGAACCAGCTTTTTGCTCCGTCGATGGGGCGGATCTCTGTGCGCCGGACCTCGATGAGCTGCACAGATTTGTCCGCCTCGCTGATCCAGTGGTTGACCATGCGCATGGAGGCGTGTTCGTCGGTGTCTTCGTAGCCTTCGCGGGAAACCTCCACATTCACGATGCGGCCCTGTTTTTTGGCGTAGTCGCCCCAGAAGTCGAGGTCGTTGACCATGTTGTGAGACACCCAGACGCTGTTGTGGTGGGAATGGGTGAGCGGATCGTGCGGGTGGCCCATGCGGGTGAGGCTCACATCCCGGGAGGCCCGGACGGGGTAGCAGAAGGGCCGCATGTCCTGAGGGTCGAAATGCATGGCGGAGAGCTCACGACCATCGAGCTGGAACGAGGTGACATGGTGGGGCAGCGGCACCGCCTGCATGCGGGGGATGGGCTTGGCGGAAGGCAGCTGGGCCAGGGCGGCTGTGGTGGAGATGAGGAGAAGGGTCGGGAATTTCAGCATTTCTTCAGAACGCGAATGCATGCGCTCATTTTCCATTCTCGGTTCTTCCATTTCGCCGGGAACTCGCCAGACTTTCGCCTCCACCCACCATGAAGCACCTACTTCTATCCCTCCTCTTCGCCACCGCGTCGTTTGCGGCCACGATTCCTGAAGCCGCCAAAGTCGGCCAGTTCTTTGCCGGCTGCCAGGCCTACAGCTTCCGCATGTACAATGTGTTTGAAGCCATCGACAAAACTGCGCAATGCGGCGGCAAGACGATTGAGTTTTACCCAGGGCAGAAGTTTTCCACGGCCAAGCCGGACGCGAAGTGGGACCACAATGCGACGCCGGAAATGATCGACGAGGTGATGAAGCACCTCGAAGCCAAGGGGCTCACGGCCGTGGGGTATGGTGTGGTCAAGCTTGGCCAGGACGACGCCTCCAACCGCAAGATTTTCGAATTCTGCAAAAAGCTCGGGATTGGCGTCATCGTCACCGAGCCGGATGTGACGGCTCTCGACAAAATCGAGGCGCTGGTGAAGGAATTCGACATCAAGATGGCCATCCACAACCATCCGAAGCGCCCGCTGGACCGAGCCTACATGTTCTGGGACCCGAACTACGTGCTCGATCTCGTCAAAAACCGCGACCCTCGCATGGGCTCCTGTGCTGACGTGGGCCACTGGGTGCGCAGCGGGCTGAACCCTGTGGACTGCATCAAGATTCTCAAAGGGCGCATCTTTGACAGCCACATGAAGGACCTTACGGCCTTCGGTGACGTCAAGGCCCATGACCTGCCTTTCGGCACCGGCAAGAGCGACATCCCCGCCATCCTCGCCGAGTATGCCGCGCAGGGGTATCCAGGCCCGCTGCATTGCGAGTACGAGCACAACTGGGAGACCAGCGTGCCGGAGATCACCCAGTGCCTCGATTTCGTGCGCAACTGGAAGCCTGCGAAGTAAGGCAGACGATCTTTCTGAGAAGCAGGGGATTTTCAATTCCCTGCTTTTTTGTGCCTATTGAGTCTCGCCCATCAGGTGCTTGACGGTGGGCTCGATGGCTTCCGCCCAGATGCGATAGCCTTTTTCGTTGGGGTGAAGGAAGTCGGGCATGATGTCTTTGGTGATCAGGCCTTCAGGCGTGAGGAATTTGGGGCCGATGTCGAGGAAGGCGACGTTGTGAGTGCCGTGGAGTTTGGCGATGATGCCGTTGATTTCAGTGATCTTCTCGCGCTGTGGGTTGGGCTTTTCGCCACGTGGGAAGATGCCCAGCAGGAGGATTTTCGACTGAGGCAGGCGTTTGGAGAGCTCCTGGACAATGGCTTCGATGCCGACGGCGATGTCTGGCGCGGAGCAAGTGCCCGTGTTGTTGGTGCCGATCATGATGACGATCAGCTCGGGGGAGATGCCGTCCACTGCACCGTGCTGCAGCCGCCAGAGGACGTTCTCGGTCTTGTCCCAGCCGAAGCCAAGGTTGCCGGCGTTGCGGGGTGCGTAAAACTCACCCCAGGTCTGCTGGCCGCGCAGTGAATAGCCGTCGAATTGTTCGCCGCCGAAGAAGTGTGTGATGGAGTCGCCGATGAAGAGGATCTGAGGTTTGGCTTTTTTCACGGCAGCGCTGGTGAGGGCGTGGCGCTTTGCCCAGTCATACTGTGGCCAGCTGCGGTCCTGGGTCACAGGAACCACGGTGCTCGGCAGCGGTTTGTGACCGGCCAGCGGTTCAAAAACAGCCTGGGCGGGTTCGCTCATGGTTTTGCGGTCCAGGGCAAAGGTTCTGGTTTTCAGCGTGCCGCCTGAGGGGAGGTCGATGGGGGCGAGGTAGGGGTTGGACTTGGCAATGGGGTCCGCGCCGTCGAGCGTGTAGAGGATCGTGGTGCCTGGAGCGGTGCTTTTCAAAGTCACGGTGCCTGCGGCGTCCCGGCTGATTTCCGGCGCTGTCAGCTGAAGTGCGCTCTGGGCGCAGAGCAGAGTGCTGGAGAGCAGAAAGGAAAGAAGCAGGGATTTGGTCATGGCAGGGCCACGCTAACGAGAAGGCCGCGTGCTGTCCATGCGAGCGTGCGGATCCAGTTGGTGCGGATGACATGACGGACGAGGGCGGCATCCAACCCGCGCATGAGTCTGGTGTGGGCGGGGGCCTGAAGGATGGCGGTGGAGAGCCAGATGACTCCGACCAGGCCCGCGCTGAAGAGAAACGGCACCGTCCTTTTTCCTTCGTAGATCAGCCATGCGGCGGAGCTGGCTTCAAGAAACAGCAAGGGGCCGACAATGAGGCTGATCCTGAAGCAGTGGGCCTGGTGGTAGTCTTTGAAGTCTGCAGCCGCAACCCGCAGGAACTGAGGATAAACGAGGATCTGCACCACCCAGATGAGTCCTACGAGCATCCAGGTGACGGCGAGGTGGGTCGTGGCGATCCAATGAATCGGCCATTCTGCAACGGGGCGGGCGGCTTCGCATCTGACTTTGTGGAGCAGGCGATGAGAAGATGCTTGTGGATCCTAAAGAGTCTCCCGGGATGCGGCGTAATGTCTGGGTCTCCCATTTCATGCAAAAAGCCGTGTTTCAGCCGTTGAGCCACCTCGTTCCGCCACGAGGCTGGATGGTGGGTGCGTGTGTGGCTTCACTGGCTCTGACGGTTTCGGCGGTGGATTATGAGAAAGAGATCAAGCCCCTGCTGAAGGAGCGCTGCTACGCCTGCCACGGAGCCCTGAAGCAGAAGGCCGAGCTCCGGGTGGACACGGCGGCCGCCATGCGCAAGGGCGGCGACGGGGGAAACATCCTGACCAAGGAGCACTCGATGCTGCTGGAGCGTGTGACCACCAGCGACAAAGACGACCGCATGCCGCCCGAGGGTGAGGGGGCCATGCTCACGAAGGAGCAGGTGGCCAAACTGAGGGAGTGGATTGCTGCGGGGGCTCCGGGGCCTGCGCAGGAAAAGCCGGAGGAAGACCCGCGTGCGCATTGGGCCTACCAGCCGCCCCGTTCATCCGGGCGCTCGATGGATGCTCTGCTGGCTGCCCGCCTGGCGGCGAAAGGCCTGAAGCCGCAGCCTGAGGCTGCGCCGGAGCTCTGGCTGCGCCGCGTGTATCTGGACCTCATCGGACTGCCGCCCACGCCGGCGCAAATCCAAGCCTTTTTGCAGGACACCTCTGTCCCGGCGCGGCAGCGGGTGGTGGATCAACTGCTGAGCACGCCACAGTACGGCGAACGGTGGGCGCGCCACTTCATGGACATCTGGCGCTACTGCGACTGGTATGGCCTTGGCGCTCAGCTGCGCCACAGCCAGAAGCACCTGTGGCACTGGCGGGACTGGATCGTGGAAGCGCTCAATGCCGACAAGGGCTACGACCAGATGATTGTGCAGATGCTGGCAGCCGACGAACTGGCGCCGGAGGATCGCAGCAATCTGCGCGCCACTGGTTTCCTGGCGCGCAGCTATTACCTCTTTAACCGCACCACCTGGCTGGATGAAACGATCGAGCACACCTGCCGTGCCTTCCTCGGGCTGACGATGCAGTGCGTGAAGTGCCATGACCACAAGTATGACCCAGTGGAGCAGGCTGACTACTACCGCATGCGCGCCATCTTTGAGCCTCTGCACGTGCGTCTCGATCCTTGGGAAGGGGAGTCTGATCTGGAGAAGAACGGGCTGCCGCGTGTCTATGACCTGCACCTCGACCAGAAGACCTACCGCCATGTGCGGGGAGACGAGAAAAATGAGGACAAGTCGCGGCCTATGACCGCAGGTATCCCGCGCGTGCTGGAGTTTGCCTCCTATGAGCCCAAGGCTGTGAAACTGCCGCCATTTTCGTCGCGTCCGGTGCTGCTGCCATTTGTGCTGAAGGATCATCTTGCAGCAGCGGATCAGCAGCTGGCCCAGGCACAGAAGGCCGGTGATGCCGGGGCGGTGAAGCTGGCGGGGCTCCGCCTCGCCATGATTCAGGCGGTGTATGCCGCCGACCTGGCGAAAGGGGACAAGGCGATTGCGCAGGCTGCAGCGCTGGCCGAGGCACGGTATGCCGAAGCCAAGGCGGAGGATGACCTGGCCAAAGCAGAGGCTGCGGCCAAGGCCAAGGATGCTGACAAGAAGATCAAGGCCGCCAAGGAGGTGCTGGAGCAAGCCCGTGCGAAGGCTGCTGCACCGGGGGACGTGTATGCTTCGCTGCCGGTGAGCTTCAAAGCTCAGGAAGGGCCCGAGGAGAATGGGAATGCCAAAGTGCAAACCTATCCTGAGACCAGCACGGGGCGCAGGCTGGCGCTGGCGCGATGGATCGCCGACAAGCGCAACCCGCTCACGGCACGCGTGTTGGTGAACCACGTGTGGACGCGCCATTTTGGTATGCCGTTGGTTGCCGATGTGGGCGACTTTGGCCGCCGCGCCAACGCTCCGCTGCATCAGGATGTGCTGGACAGTCTGACGACTGGCTTCATGGAGAGCGGCTGGAGCATGAAGTGGCTGCACCGCACGATGGTGCTGTCGGAGTTGTACCGGCGCAGTTCCTCCAATGCGGGAGCTGATCCGCACACGATTTCAGCAGACCCTGACAATCTTTTCCTCTGGCGCATGAACCCGCGCCGCATGGAGAGCCAGCTCGTGCGTGACAGCCTGCTGCATCTTTCGGGACGGCTGGACCTTGCCCTAGGAGGCCCGAGCATTGATCCTGCCATGGCGGAGACCAGCCCGCGGCGCTCGCTGTATTTTATCCAGAACGCCGATGTGGAGCACCGTTTCCTGGCGGTCTTTGACAACAGCAATGTGCTGGAGTGCTACCGCCGCAATGAAAGCGTGGTGCCGCAGCAGGCGCTGGCGCTGACCAACAGCCAGCTGAGCCGTGAGTGTGCGAATGCGCTGGCTGGCTCGCTGGCCAAGCTGGATGCGCCCGCTTTTATAGATCAGTCATTCCTGGCCATCCTGGGCCGTCTGCCGGCGCCTGCCGAGAGGCAGGCCAGCCTCGAAGGCTTTCGCGCTTTGAATGAGGACCGCAGCCTGTTTCTGCAGGCGCTCATCAACCACAACGACTTCGTCACTCTGAGATGACACCGCACCTGCCACCCACGCCTTTTCTCCGCCGGGACATTCTTGGCGGGCTGGGCAGCATTGCTGTCGCGTCCATGCTCAGGGCGGAGGATGCCTGGCAGCCGCCCGACGGTCTGCCGATGATCCCCCAGCGTGCCAAGCGTGTGATCTGGCTCTTCATGCGCGGCGGGGTGAGCCACATGGAGAGCTTTGACCCGAAGCCCATGCTCACGAAGTATGCGGGCAAGTCGATCGGTGAGACGCCCTACAAGGACGTGCAGGACCCCGAGAAGCTCAAGAAGGTGCGAGTGGTGGTGGTGAATGACGCGAACGGCAAGCAGCGCAATGTCATCTATCCGCTGCAGACCGGCTACAAGCGCTACGGGCAGTGTGGCATCGAGATCAGCGACTGGTTTCCAAACATCGGCTCCTGCGCGGACGAGATCGCCTTCATCCGCAGCATGTGGACCACGGATGACAATCATGGGGCGCAGGTGCAGTTTCACAGCGGACGGCACATGCTGGAGCCGCGGGTGCCGACGCTCGGCGCCTGGGTGACCTACGGCCTCGGCTCGATGACGGACAACCTGCCGTCCTTCATCAACATGGGGCCGCGCTTTTTTGATGTGCGGGACGGGCACTACCTGGGGCCGGCCTATGATGCGGTGAATCTGAAGGTGGACCCGAAGAATCCGCTCACCTATGCAGCACCGGAGTTTCAGATCGGCAAGCCACAGCAGGTGGCACAATTTGACCTCATTCACCGGCTCAACATGCTCAGTGCAGAGCAGTACCCTGGTGACAAGACGCTGGCCGCGCGCATGAAGAGCTACCAGCTGGCCTTCAACATGCAGACGGCCGTTCCGGAGACGATGAACCTGGACGCTGAGAGCGCGGAAACCAAGAAACTGTATGGCATGGATGACAAGGTGGCGGAGCCTTTTGCCCGGCAGCTGATCGTGGCGCGCCGTCTGGCGGAGCGCGGAGTGCGCTTTATCCAGCTGCAGCACGGAGACGGAGCCGCCGGCGCATGGGACTCGCACTCCGGGCTGAAGAAGAACCACTCCAGCCTGGCGCAGCAGGTGGACAAGCCCATCTCCGGCCTGCTGAAGGATCTCAAACAGCGCGGGATGCTGGAGGACACGCTCGTCGTTTTTGCCACCGAATTTGGCCGCACGCCCGGCAGTCAGGGCAGCGATGGCCGTGATCATCATCCGTATGGCTTCAGCGTGTGGATGGCCGGCGGCGGCATCAAGGGCGGCACGATCCACGGCAGGACGGATGAGCTGGGCTTTCACGCTGTGGAGCACCCCCACTATGTGACGGACGTGCATGCCACCATCCTGCATCTGCTGGGCCTGGACCCACACCGCCTGGAAGTGCCTGGCCGTAAGCGGCTGGAGCGCGATTTTGGCAGGGTGATTCCCCAGATCCTGGCCTGAGGTCAAAAATAACGTTTGCCAACTTAATGGACAAGTGTCCAATATATCGAATAACCAACCACTATGAAAGCACTCGTCAAGGCACGGTCGGAACGCGGTCTCTGGCTCCAGGATGTCCCGGAGCCGCAGGTGGGCATCAATGATGTCCTCATCAAAGTGCACAAGACCGGGATCTGCGGCACGGACCTGCACATTTACAAATGGGACGCCTGGGCGCAGAAGACGATACCCGTGCCGATGGTGGTGGGGCATGAGTTTGTGGGAGAGGTCGTCTCCGTGGGCTCCAACGTGAACGACTTCCATCCGGGCGAGATCGTCAGCGCGGAGGGGCATGTGGTGTGCGGGCGCTGCCGCAACTGCCTCGCGGGCCGGCGTCATCTTTGCAAAGACACCGTGGGCATCGGCGTGAACCGCACCGGGGCCTTTGCCGAATACATCAGCGTGCCGATGACGAATGTCTGGCACCACCGCGAGGGGGTGGATGAGGATGTGGCGAGCATCTTTGATCCCTTTGGCAATGCCGTGCACACGGCGCTGGCGTTTGAATGCCTGGGTGAGGATGTGCTGATCACAGGGGCGGGGCCCATCGGCATCATGGCCATTCCGGTGGTGAAGCATGCCGGGGCGCGCCATGTCGTCATCACGGATGTGAACGAATACCGGCTGGATCTGGCGCGCCAGATGGGGGCGACCCGGGCGGTGAACGTGAAGAACGAATCCATCGAAGACGTGCAAATGCAGCTCGGGATGAAGGAGGGCTTTGACGTCGGGCTGGAGATGAGCGGAAACGCCGCCGCCTTTCGCAGCATGATCGACAACATGTGCCACGGCGGCAAGATTGCCATGCTGGGCATCCCGAGCGAGCAGATCGCCATCGACTGGAACAAGGTCATCTTCAACATGCTGACCATCAAAGGCATCTACGGCCGCCAGATGTATGAGACGTGGTATTACATGAGCGTGCTGCTGGAGAGCGGCGTGAACATCAAGCCCGTGATCACGCACCGGTACCACTACACGGAATATGAAAAAGGCTTTGCCGCCATGGAGTCCGGCAACTGCGGGAAGGTCGTGCTGGACTGGTCCGCTTAAATTTACGGCTCTTGCTATCGTCTTAAAATTCTCTTAGGAGAAGACTGACGATGAAAGCAAAATCCAGCGCCCCCCAAAGAATCGGCAGAACAGCCGAGTCTCCGGCGCGTCGTTATTTCAAGGAGGTGCGTTTCCGGCAGATCCGCTCTCTGGTGGAGCTTTCGCGGCAGGGCAGCTTTGCGGCGACTGCGGCGGCCATGGGGCTGGCTGTACCCTCCGTCTGGCAGCAGATCCGTGCGCTGGAGGATGAATACGGGGTGCAGTTTGTCGTTGCGGAAGGATCCAAGGTTTCACTCACCGATGATGGGCGTGCGCTGGTGGACCTGGCTGCGCCGCTGGTCGAGTCCTTTGATGGTCTGCGGGCGTTGTTTGAGGATCAGCGCAGCACTGCTGCGCGCACACTGACGGTCGTGGCACCGGCTGCGATGCTCACCGGCGCGCTCAGGCGGCCCATCATCCTGTATCGTCAGAATCATCCCAATGTGAAGCTGGTGCTGCTGGACCGGCCCTCCTACCTTGCCCGGCAGGTGATCGAGAGGGATGAGGCGGATCTCGCCATCATGGGCAAGGCAGCCGGAGACCAGGTGATGCCGCAGTTTCAATACCAGCCGCTGGCGCGCTATGCCTTTTATCTCATGTGTCCCGCGGATCATGCGCTGGCGCGTGTGCGCCAGCTGACGCTGGAGGGCATCGTCAGCCAGCCCTTGGTGCTGGCTCCGGTGGAGAGCAGCTCCCACCGGCAGATCCGCCAGGTGTTTGCCCGGGCCGGGCTGGCAGACCGCATGAACGTCACAGTGACAGCCACGAACCGCGCCCTGCTGATGAACTATGTCGCCATCGGTTTTGGCATCGCGATCGGAACGAGTGCGGCGAGTGTGAAGCCGCCGAAGCGTGGAGCGGGTGAGGTCGAAGTCGTGGTGCGGGAAGCCGCCGCGCTGTTTGGCCACGAGGAGGTCTTTCTGGTGCAGCGCAAGGGGCGCTTCGAGCCTGCGCATGTCCGGGCTTTTCGTGAACTGGTGGTCAAAGCTTTTTGAGACGCTGGGATCCGGCGGTGCGCGCCGCTTCCGATTGCGTTATGGGTAGGGGTTGCGCCTGGTGCAAAGCTCAAGGTGACCCGACGTCATGAATTGTGAGGTGTGATACGCCTGGCGGGTGGCGTTCTTATGAAGGCAGCGCCTGTCCGAGCAGGCGAAAAATGCTTGTTGCTAATATATGGGAAGTTAATCCATTATACCGTTCAATCATGAGCCCAACCTTCACGACTCACCTTGGAACACAGCTCGATGCCATCCGCGCTGCGGGCACCTACAAACGCGAGCGGGTGCTGTCCACGCCCCAAGGGACGCTGGTGCGTGCCAACGGAGGCGGCGCGGTGCTCAACCTCTGTGCCAATAATTACCTCGGCCTGGCACAACACCCCAAGGTGCGGCAGGCTGCGCATGAGGCGCTGGAGCACTGGGGCTACGGGCTGGCCAGCGTGCGCTTCATCTGCGGGACGCAGGGGGTGCACAAGGAGCTGGAGGGTGCTCTGTCCGACTTTCTTGGCATGGAGGACACGATTCTCTACGGCTCCTGCTTTGATGCGAACGGCGGGCTGTTTGAAACGATTCTGGGCCCGGAAGATGCGATCATCAGCGACGAGCTCAACCACGCCTCCATCATCGACGGCGTGCGTTTGTGCAAAGCGCAGCGCTACCGCTACAAAAATTGCGACATGGCTGACCTGGAGGCACAGCTGATCGCGGCGGATGAAAAAGGCGCGCGCTTCAAGCTCATCGCGACGGATGGAGTCTTCTCCATGGATGGATTTATCGCGCCGCTGAAGGCCATCTGTGATCTGGCGGACAAATACCAGGCGCTGGTGATGGTGGATGACTCGCACGCGGTCGGCTTCATGGGCCGGACAGGCCGTGGGACTCACGAGCACTGCGAGGTCATGGGCCGCATTGACATTCTCACGGGCACTCTTGGCAAAGCGCTGGGAGGTGCCAGTGGCGGCTACACCAGCGGAAAAAAAGAAATCATCGATCTGCTGCGGCAGCGCTCGAGGCCGTATCTTTTTTCCAACACGCTTTGTCCCAGCATCGCAGGCGCGTCCATCGCGGCGCTGAACCTGCTGAAGCAGTCCACCAGCCTGAGGGATCATCTGGAGGTGAACACCCGTTTCTTCCGCGAACAGATGGCAGCGGCAGGTTTTAACATCGTGCCTGGGGAACACCCCATCGTGCCGGTGATGCTGGGTGACGCAGCACTGGCGGCACGGTTTGCGGATGCGATGCTGGAGCGCGGTGTCTATGTGATCGGCTTCAGCTATCCAGTCGTCCCGCAGGGCAGGGCGCGCATCCGCACACAGATCAGTGCCGCGCACACGCGTGCCGATCTCGAAAAAGCGGTGCAGGCGTTTATCGCTGTCAAAGAGCTGCTGGGAGTCTAACCTGGCAGCGCCATGAAAGAAGAACTGATTTCACAGGCAGTCGAGCTGGCGCGCCGGCTGCAGCTTCGTGCTGCCGAGCTGCAGACACCGGCGGAGAGGCGGCAGCAGGCGGAGCTGGACCGGATGCTGCAAAACCCTGCGGACAAAGCCACGCTGGTGCAGCTCACAGATCAGGCATTTCGTCCCAGGTCGGCGGCGCGGGTGGCAGATCAGTTCACCCACATTCTGGATGTGCAGGGCGTGCCCCGCTTCTTCAGCCCGCTGGACCGCGCGATGCTGCGCGGCTTTCAGACCTTTGGAGGCTGGCTGCCGGGTGTCTCCGTGCCGATGGTCAAGGAGCATATGAGGCATGAGACGGCCAATGTCATCCTGCCTGCGGAGCCCGAGGTGCTGGCCGAGCACCTGCGCCAACGCACTGCACAAGGGGTGCGAATGAATGTGAACTTCCTCGGGGAGGCCATTCTCAGCGAGGCGGAGGCGGAGCGCAGGCTCAGCTTGTACCTGGAAGCCTTGCAGCACGCGGAGACGGAGGTGTTTTCGGTCAAAATATCCACGCTTTACTCGCAGATGTCTCCGATCTCGCGGGAGCATACGATCTCGATTCTCAGCGAGCGGCTTGAGCGGCTGTATCGCAGCGCCGCACGCGCCACTTTCACGCGACGTGACGGAACGCAGGTGCCGAAATTCATCTACCTGGACATGGAGGAGTACCGGGACCTGAGCCTGACGTGCGAGGTTTTTATGCGCGCGCTGGAGCGGCATGGGCTGGAGAAGGTGAGTGCGGGCATCGTGCTGCAGGCCTACATTCCTGACTCATTCATCTGGCAGCAGCGCGTGCATGAGTGGGCGCGGGGGCGTGTGGCCGGAGGCGGGGCGGGCATCACGATGCGCATCGTGAAAGGGGCGAACATGGAGATGGAGCGCTTTGAGGCCGCCGTCAAAGGCTGGCCGCAGTCACCCTATGAAACCAAGGCTGACACGGATGCGAACTACAAGCGCATGCTGCATGAAGGATTCCGTGCTGACAATCTGGCTGCGGTGAAGCTGGGTGTGGCCTCGCACAATCTTTTTGATGTGGCCTATGCGCTCACGCTGGCCCGGCAGAACGACGCGATGGAGCGTGTACAGTTTGAAATGCTCGAAGGCATGGCCAACCATCAGCGGCGTGCGCTGTTTGAGGAGGCTCCGCAGCTGCTGCTGTACGCGCCTGTGTGCCGCAGGGAGCACTTTCTCAGCGCGATAGGCTACCTCATCCGCCGTCTGGATGAAAACACCGGGCCTGAAAATTTTCTGCGCCATGCCTTCAATCTCGTGCCGGGCAGTGAGCACTGGCACCAGCTGGAGCGGGGCTTTCGCGAGGCCTTTGCACGTATCAGCACACTCAGTGCCGAGCCACGCCGAACGCAGGACCGCAGAAAAGAGATCCGGGCGGATCAAGCCTCTCCCGCAGCGGGTGCAAAGTCTGATTTTCGGGCTTTCACCAACGAACCTGACACCGACTGGGCGCTGCCGCACCATGCGCAGTGGGCGCAGGGCATTGTGGCGTCATGGGAACGGCGTCTTGTGGAGGTGCCGCTGGTGATTGATGGCGTGGAAATTTCCGCCGGGCGTGAGGTGCGCGAGTGCCGTGACCCGTCGCGTCCGGGAGCGGTGGCAGGGCGCCATGTGCAGGCCGACAGCCAGGACATTGTGCGTGCGGTGGAATGCGCGGCCAGGGATGAAGATGGGTGGCGCGCCTTGTCCTGCCACGAAAGACAGGCGGTGATGGCGCAGGTGGCCAGGGAAGTGCGCCGGGCGCGTGCTGACCTGATGGGGGCTGCGCTGGCAAACTGCGGCAAGACGCTGGCTGAAGCGGACCCCGAGGTGAGCGAGGCGGTGGATTTCATCGAGTTCTACTCACGGGCGGCACACGCCTTCCACGAGCTGCCGGATGTCGCTGCTTCTGGCAAAGGAGTGGTGGTCGTAGTGTCGCCATGGAATTTCCCCATAGCCATTCCCTGCGGTGGCATTGCCGCTGCGCTGGCGGCGGGGAATACGGTCGTTCTGAAGCCTGCCTCTGATGCCGTGCTGCCTGCGTGGGAGCTGTGCCAGTGCTTCTGGCGCGGCGGTGTATCCAGAAAGACGCTGCAGTTTGCCCCCTGCTCAGGTGGCAGGGAAGGGGCGCAACTGGTGCAGCATGCCAAGGTGGATGCAGTCATTCTGACTGGAGGAACGGAGACGGCGCTGAGCATGCTGCGCGCCAAGCCGGACCTGCCGCTGAGCGCTGAGACGGGTGGCAAAAACGCCACCATCGTCACGGCAATGTCTGACCGTGACCAGGCCATCAAGAATGTGCTGCACTCGGCCTTCAGCCATGCGGGACAGAAGTGCTCCGCCACCTCCCTGCTGCTGCTGGAGGCGGAGGTGTATGATGATGAGGGGTTCAAACGTGCGCTTGTGGAGGCTGCGGAGAGCATCACCGTCGGTTCTGCGTGGCAGCTTCAGACCAAGATGGGCCCGCTGATCCGGCCACCGTCAGGAGATCTCGAAAACGCCCTGCTTACGCTTGAAGAAGGGGAATCCTGGGCGCTGATGCCGTGCAAGCTGGAGGGCAACGAATGCCTCTGGTCACCTGGCATCAAATGGGGGGTGCGGCCGGGCAGCTACACCCATATGACCGAGTTCTTCGGGCCGGTGCTGGGAGTGATGAGATTTGAAAAACTGCATGAGGCCATCGCGATCGTCAATCAAACCGGGTATGGCCTGACCAGCGGTCTGGAAAGCCTGGATGACCGTGAGCAGGCCGAGTGGAAGGCTGGCATCCGTGCCGGGAATCTCTACATCAACCGCGGAACCACAGGTGCTGTCGTGCTACGGCAGCCCTTTGGAGGCATGGGCAGGAGTGCTTTCGGTCCTGGGCTCAAAGCTGGCGGGCCAAACTATGTGGCGCAGTTCATGAAGTTTGAGGTGGCTCTGAAACGTCCGGGTGATGAACCTCTGAGCAATCCAGCTTTGGAGCAGCTGAATGCGAAAATCGTGAATGATTCGTGTGGCGTGCCGCCAGAGCAGCATTGGCGCACCCTGCAGGCATTGCAGAGCCTTGATCAATGGTGGCGCACTGAGTTCTGCTGTGAGCACGATCATTTCCGTCTTGCAGGCCAGGATAATGTCCGACGTTATCTGCCGCTGCGTGCTGTCCATGTGCGTGTAAGCCGCGAGGACGGCTTTTTTGAAATCTTCACGCGTGTGGCGGCAGTGAGGGCGACGGGTGCGAGAGCGATTGTCAGCAGGCCTTGTGGACTGGACACCTATGAATTGGATCTTCTGGAGAAGCTGACGCTGGACTGGGCAGGTCTGATCGAATTTGCAGAAGAAGACGACGAAGCATTCGCGGGGTCCATCCGTGACGGTCATGTGTGCCGTGTCCGCTACGCCGCCGCAGATCGTGTGCCTGAAGCAGTCCGGCGTGCCGCTGCGGAGTCCTGCATTTACATTGCCGATGCACCGGTGCTTGCTGAGGGGCGCGTGGAACTGCTGTGGTATGTGCAGGAGCAGAGCGTGAGCTTTGATTATCACCGCTACGGCAATCTGGGATCTCGAACGGGGGAAGAACGTGCAACCTTGGTTGCACCCGTCACAAACAAGGGCTGAATGCCGCCATGGACACGCTTTCCGCCACGCTGCTGCTGATCACGATCATGGACCCGCTGGGGAATGTGGCCACGTTTGTGTCAGGGCTGCGTCCGGTGCCGCCAGAGCGGCGCCTGCGGGTGATTGCGCGGGAACTCATCATAGCGCTGGTGATTCTGATCCTGTTTCTCTTCCTCGGCCCCTGGGTGCTGGGGCTTCTGCATTTGAAGCAGGAGGCCCTGTTCATCAGCGGTGGCATTGTGCTCTTTCTCATCGCCCTGAAGATGATTTTTCCGCCATCGCGCCGTGAGAAGGAGGAAGTGATGACAGAGCCGTTCATCGTGCCGCTTGCCGTTCCGATGATCGCGGGGCCTTCCGTGCTTGCCACGCTGCTGGTGCTGGTGAGCACGCATCCTGAGCAGCTCTGGAGGTGGTTTGCCGCGCTGATGATCGCGTGGTGCGTCACGGCTGCGGTGCTGCTGTGCGCACCTGCCATTGCCCGAGTGCTCAAGGAGAAAGGATCGATGGCCGTGGAGCGTCTCATGGGCATGCTGCTCGTCATGGTGGCAGTGCAGATGCTGCTCAACGGCATCGAGCAATACACCAAGCACTGAGCTGCTACATCCTATGAAATCTGCCATTACCCTTGTTTTGATCTGCCTTGGCTGCGCCGGCCAGCTGTCCGCCTACGGGCCGGGAAAAGACAGCGACTTTGCCGGCAAACGGGTGCTGTTTATTGGCATCGACGGCTGCCGGGCGGATGCGGTGGCTGCTGCCATGGAGCGTGGACTTGCGCCGCAACTGAAGATGCTCTGCGAGAGCGAGCGCGGGGTGTTTACACGAAAGTTTTATGCGGGTGGTGAAATGGGCGCGGCTACTCATCAGCCCACTGTCAGCGGGCCGGGCTGGACCAGCCTGCTCACCGGAGTGTGGATGGACCGGCACGGAGTCAAAGACAACCGGTTCATCGGCGGGCGCTTCCAGACTTATGCCCATTTCATGAGGCGGATCAAAGAGGTGCAGCCGCAGGCTTTTTGCGCGTCGTTTGCAGACTGGCCGCCGATCCATGACTTCATCGCGGACGGATCGCGCAAAGGGGATGCGGAGTTTCTGGATGTGAAATTTACCCGGGCGCCAGATGCTTCGCGACACTTTGTGGACAATCCTGAAAAGGACATCGAGGTGCGGGATGCCGCGCTCAAAACATTAAGCGGCAGAGATCCGGACGTGATGTTTGTCTATTTTGGACAGGTGGATGAATTTGGACATGGGGCGACAGATTCGCGAGCCAGCTTTTCGCCCGACAGCGCGCTGTATCTGAACGCCATCAGCCACGTGGACTCGCACATCGGAGAACTGCTGCGGGCCATGCGGGCGAGGCCCAGGTTTGCCGAAGAGGACTGGCTGGTGCTCGTCACGACGGATCATGGCGGGCTCGGCAACAAGCATGGCGGCGACAGCGATGAAGAGCGACAGATCTGGCTTGCTGCCCATGGTGCAAGTCTGCCCAAAGAGAAAATGCTCACAGAACCAACGCCACAAACCGCACTCGTGCCGATGATCTACCAGCATCTCGGCATCCGGCCCTCTCCGGAGTGGAACCCGGAACCGCCTCCTGTGCAAAAACCTGAACAACCCGTGAAGTGATGCCTGCCTGGATCGAATATTTTGCCGTCGCCGTCTGCGCCATTTCCGGTGTGCTGGCTGCTGAGGGGAAGCGAATGGATCTCTTTGGCGTGATGGTGCTGGCGCTGGTGACGGCGGTGGGCGGCGGCACGATCCGTGACCTCTGCCTCGGCGCCCAGCCGGTGTTCTGGATCAAGCAGCCGATGCATGTATGGACGGCGCTCATCGCTGCAGTGGCTATGTTTGTCTTTGTCCGCTTTACACACGTGCCCCCGAGGTTGCTGCTGCTGGCAGATGCCTTTGGGCTGGCGCTCTTTGGCATCGCCGGCACGGAGAAGGCGCTGGCCTTTGGCGTTCCCGGGGTCGTGGCGGTGCTGCTGGGGGTGGTGACTGGCGTGGCAGGCGGCATTTTGCGAGATGTGCTGCGTTGCGAGGTGCCGTGGGTTTTCCAGGCGGAGGTGTATCTGTATGCAACGGCTGCGTTTGCCGGGGCGCTGGTGTTTGTGCTGCTGCGCCAGTGGTTCCCAGCCTCGGAGAGCGACCGCTACATTGGCATGGCGGTCATCCTGTCGCTGAGGCTTGCGGCCATACGCTGGAAGCTGCGGCTGCCGACCTTCAGGAGCCGGATATCAGAGCTGTAGCGCTTTCTTTCTCGAAAGGAGCCGAGGGATTGGGGTGTTACGTTGGGTCATGAACCGCCGCCGTTTTATCTCCACGACCACTGCCTCCGCTCTCGCGGCCCCTTTTGTGAAGGCGCAGAGCAAGACCTCGCTTAACGGAGCCATCATCGGGCATGGCGAGCATCGCTACCGTGTGGATCTGGAATGGTGCAAGGCGAACCGGGAGAAACATCCCGTGAAAAACTGCCATGAGATGGTCATGGATGCGCAGAAGAGGCTGATCATGATCACTGACGAGGCGAAGAACAACATCCTCATCTTCGATAAAGAGGGCAAGGTGCTCGATGCCTGGACTCTGAAACTGCGCGGAGGCCATGGGCTGAGCCTGGATGTGCGAGATGGCAAAGAATCCCTGCTGCTTTGTGATCCGGGCGGTGGCCGCGTCGTCAAAACGAGCCTGTCGGGCGAGGTCGTGTTGGAACTGCCGCATGCGAAGGACTGTGGTGCTTACGATGCCGTGACCAAATACGCTCCCACCGAGGCAGTGGCGGGACCGAATGGCGACATCTACGTTGCAGACGGCTACGGCTCCCAGTTCATCCTGCAGTTTGACGCTGCTGGGAAATTCATCCGTAAATTCGGCGGTAACAGCACCCAGGCGATGAATGCGGGGAAGTTCATGCAGGCGCATGGTGTGACCATCGACACCCGTGGACCCACGCCGCTGGTGCTCTGCACGGAGCGTATACGTAATGAATTTCACTGGTATCAGCTCGATGGCACCTATTCGCATTCCGTGTATCTTCCCGGGGCCTTCATGAGCCGCCCGGTTATTGCGGGAGATCTGCTGCTCTCAGGCGTGTGCTTTGGCATGAAGCCCAATGACTACCGCATGTGGCGTGAGCGGGGCTTCATCATCATCCTGGACAAGAACAACCGCGTCATTTCCGCACCGGGCGGGCAGCAGCCCAAGTATGAGGGAGACCAGGTGAGTCTGCTGCTGCAGGACCAGCCTGTTTTCCGGAATGTGCATGACGTCTGCGTGGATGATGCAGGCGATCTTTATGGCTGCCAGTGGAATGCGGACCAAGTCTATCCTTACAAGCTGCACAAGGTGTGATAAAAGACTGCTGAAATCACCGACTTGATCATTCCATGCGTTCCATCCTGCTTTCCCTGCTCCTCACTGCCACCGCTGCTTTTGCGGCGGAGCTCCCCAAAGAACAGCGCATCGTCTTTTTGGGCGACAGCATCACCCAGGGAGGGGGCTACATCGAGTTCATTGATGCGGCCTTGATCGCCCAGCATCCGGAGGTGACGAAGGACATCATCCCGCTGGGGCTCAGTAGTGAGACGGTGAGCGGTCTGAGTGAGGAGGGGCATGCCGGTGGCAAGTTTCCGCGTCCGGACCTGCACGAGCGTCTGGACCGTGCGCTGGAAAAGACCAAGCCAGAGCTCGTCTTTGCCTGCTATGGCATGAATGACGGCATCTACCTGCCGCTGGGCGCGGTGCGCACGAAGGCGTTTCAGGATGGGATGAAGAAGCTGCATGACAAAGTCACCGCCGCAGGCGCACGCATCGTGCATCTCACACCGCCGGTGTTTGACCCCGTGCCGATCAAGGCGCGCGTGGTGCCTGGCGACCAGGTGAAGCCGGGCCAGTTTTACCAGGGTTACAACGAGGTGCTCGACTTCTACTCCGACTGGCTGCTGGAGATGCGCCAGAAAGGCTGGGAGGTGCTGGACATTCACGGGCCTATGAATGCCGCCATTGCAGAAAAGCGGAAGACGGAGCCTGAGTTTACCTTTTCCAAAGACGGTGTGCATCCTGGCCCGGAGGGGCATCTGATCATGGCCCGTGCCGTGCTCGATGCCTGGGGGCTCAAAGTAAAACCAGATGGCACACCTGACCATCCCAACGGGGCCGCCATCCTCGCGCTCGTCAAAAAGAAGCATGCGATCCTGCGTCCGGCCTGGCTGAGCTATGTGGGGCACAAGCGCCCCGGCAATCCTCCGGGGCTGCCCATTGAGGAAGCCAAGGCGAAGGCTGCCGAGCTCGATGCTGAGGCGCGCAAGCTCGCCAACTCCAAGGAAATCGTGTTTCCGAATCAGACTGGCGAATGGAACGGCTATGCAAAGCACGAGCTTACCATCGCTGGCAAGCCGGTGACCGTCGTCGCACCGAAGACCGCCGCTCCGGGCAGGCCATGGGTCTGGCATGGGGAATTCTTCGGGCACAAGCCCGCGCCGGACATCGCCCTGCTCGGCAAAGGCTTCCATATCGTGTATATGAAGATCAATGACATGCTCGGCTGTCCAGATGCCGTAAAGCTGTGGAACCAGTGCTACGCCGAGCTGACCAGCAACTACGCTCTCAGCACCAAGCCCTCACTTGTCGGGCTCAGCCGCGGCGGCTTGTACTGCTACAACTGGGCGATCGCCAATCCTGACAAGGTTTCCTGCATCTACGCCGATGCGCCGGTTTGCGACTTCAAGAGCTGGCCCGGCGGCAAGGGCAAAGGCAAAGGCGATGCGAAAAACTGGGCGCTGGTGCCCAAGCTGTGGGGCTTCAAGGACGAAGCCGAGGCGCTCGCTTACAAGGGCAACCCCGTGGACAATCTTGAGCCGCTGGCAAAGAATCATGTGCCGCTTCTGCATGTCTTTGGAGACGCCGACGACGTAGTGCCGTGGGATGAAAACACCGGTTTGATCGAGACGCGCTACAAGGCACTCGGGGGCAGCATCACCCTCATTCGCAAACCCGGCGTGGGCCACCATCCCCACGGTCTGGACGACTCGACGCCGATCATCGAGTTCATCGAAAAAAATGCGAAGTAAGCCCGTTGGGACATATCTTTTCCGGAAGCTGTAACCGCTGCTCATCCTGCCCGTAGAAGCCGGGAAAGGATGTGTCATCGTGATCTCCAGCTTCCATGATTCTGACCGACAGCGAATCCCGCGCCTGCATGGCAGCATGGCTGCGATGCAGCGACGAGCGGGCGGCACGCTCTCTGATGGAGGCGTTCTATCCCTTTGTCGCCTCCCTGATCCGTCGCCACGTCGCAGATTCCGGATGCGTGGAGGATCTGGCGCAGCAGACCTTTGTGCGGTGTTTTGCCAAGGCCTCGCAGTGGGATGTATCCAAGTCTCTGGAGCCCTGGCTGGCACGAATCGCCATCAATCAGTGCCGCGACTATTACCGCGCACGCCGTGCAAGGCCGGAGCTGCGCTGGAGCGATCTCACCCAGGGGGAGCAGGATGCCCTGCAGGCCACGCTGACGGCTGCGGAGCCGAAACCGGAGGCGCTGAACGACGAATCACGCTCACTCATGCTGCGCCTGCTGGACACGCTGACTGCGGACGACCGCATGGTGCTCAGCCTTTTGCATCTCGAAGGCAAATCGACCGAAGAAATCGCCGCAATCAGCGGCTGGAGCCGCACGCTGGTGAAGGTGCGTGCCTTCCGCGCCCGCCGCAGGCTGCGCGCGGCTTTTGAACAACTCGAAGCATCACACACATGAACGAAACTGATCAACGACTCGAACAACTCGCCTCTCGAGCACGAAGCGCGCCGACTGTTGTGCCGGAGGAACTGCCCTATGGCTTTGTGACACGTGTGCTGGCCGCCTCGACCGAAATGCCAGACAGCTCTACCCTGTGGGCCCGTTTTTCGCTCGGAGCCCTGCCCGTGGCTGCCGTAGCGACGGCCGCCTGCCTTTGGTGGTCTGCCGGTGCCATGAGCGCCGACGCGCACGATCTTGCGCAGGTCTTCATCCAAACGCCGCTTTTCCCATGAAAAAATTCTACATCGTCATCTCACTTGTCGGGCTCTTCATTCTAGGCACCCTGTTCGGTGTTGGTCTTGCGCTGCCTTTCGCGAAGAAGCTCATTAGCGAAGATCACTTCGTGCAGCAGCGCATGAAGGAGGAGATCAAGCGTCTGAAGCTCACTCCCGAGCAGATCGAAAAGTCGAAGCCGATCTATGACCAGCTTCTGCTGGATCTCGCAAATATCAAAAACGATACGCTCACCGCCATCGCCCAGGCTTCGATTCGTCAGTCCACCGAGCTGGCCGGGCTGCTCACACCCGAGCAAATTGAGGAGTTCAAGAAGCTCGGTGACGAGCGCCGCGTGAGATTTGAAAAATTCATGAAGCCATGAAGACGCATTCATTCCTCCTGCTGATCGCCTTTCTCGCCTCGGCTGCGGCCCAGGATGTCGCGCTAAATCAGAAGCTTGAACAGGGATTCACCGCTTTTGACCAGGACCATGATGCCGCCCTGAACGCTGCTGAGTTCAAGGCGCTCGGGGAGTATTCGCCGAAACTCAAGGGCAAGCCGCAAGTGGTGGACTACTTGTTTCACATACTTGATGTGAATCAGGATGGCAGGCTCTCGCATGATGAATACATGAACATCGCCGCCATCAGCGGCGGCACGAAGCCTTCTGCCGAAAAGCCGGTGGTCGCCGAGACTCCGGGCAGCGCTGACCAGGTGGCATTCTTTGAGAAGAAGATCCGGCCGGTACTCGCGGAAAAGTGCTACAAATGCCATGCCGAAAATGAAGAGAAAATCAAAGGAGGCCTAGTGCTGGATACCCGGGATGGCATCCGACGCGGTGGAGACAGCGGCCCGGCTATTGTTCCAGGTGATCTCGTGAAGAGCCTTCTCATCGAATCTCTGCGCTACACCAACAAGGATCTGCAGATGCCTCCGGAAAAGAGCGGCGGCAGGTTGCCGGATTCTGTCATCGCTGACTTTGAGCAGTGGGTGCGCATGGGGGCGCCCGATCCCCGCGAAGGCAAAGCTGCCGTGGTCAAATCCGAGTGGGACACGGAGAAGGCCAGAAGCCACTGGGCCTTTCAGCCAGTGAAGCAGCCAGCGGTGCCGTCTGTGAAACACACAGCATGGCCAAAAACAGACGTAGACCGCTTCATCCTTGCCGGGCTGGAAGCGCGGGGGCTGAAGCCGGTTGGTGATGCTGCGCCAGCCGTGCTGCTGCGCCGGGTGTGCTTTGATCTTACCGGACTGCCACCCACACCTGAGCAGGTAGATTTTTTTGTGGCGAATCCTGATGTGAAGTCTTTTGAAAAGATCGTCGATAGCCTTCTCAAGTCACCTCGTTTTGGCGAGCGCTGGGGGCGGCATTGGCTGGATGTGGCACGCTATGCCGAGTCCTCTGGAAAAGATGTAAACTGCCTCTATCCGCATGCCTGGCGCTATCGTGACTATGTCATTGAAGCATTCAACAGCGACAAGCCCTTCGATGACTTTGTCCGTGAGCAGATCGCTGGTGACCTGCTCCAGGCCAGAGACAACCGCGACCGTGCGATGAAGCAGGTCGCCACCGGCTTTCTTGCCATAGGCACACACAGTCTGAATGAGCGCAGCCCCAAGCAGCTGGCGCTCGACACGGCTGACGAGCAAATCGATGCCGTTTCCCAGGCCGTGCTCGGCCTCACGGCGGCCTGTGCGCGCTGTCATGATCACAAGTTTGATCCCATCTCTCAGCGCGACTACTACGCGCTCGCTGGCATCTTCCTCAGCACGGAGACGCTGTATGGAACCGCGCCAAATTTCCAAAATATTCATGCCACACCGCTGATCGAGCTGCCAACGGACTGCGGCCTTCCACGCATGCCCCTCGTGCTTACGCCAGAGCGCCGTGCCGAACTGGAAAAGGAACTCACCAAAACGGCGCGTTACGGCGCGCTGCAGTTTTACACCACAGCGGCAAAAGCCCTCTTCACGGGCAAGGGGTTCAATGTGAACAATGACCCGCAAAAGCTGGTCATGTTTGTGGGCATCAATGCCAAGATCGGCGAGTGCAAGACCGAGCTGGCTTCCTATGACAGTGAGGGTCGGCAGAAGCGGTTGGCCATGGGCGTGCGCGATTATCCCGCCACGCCCGCCGCCGGGCCGCCTACGAAACCGAAGTCCGTGGAGGAGACTTTTCAGATGATCGCTGGACGTCCAGCACAGTATTGCTCGATCAATGACAGCCCGCTGTTTGCTCGTGGCGATGTGGAGAAGCCCGGTGCCAAAGTGCCACGTGGCTTTGTCAGTGTGCTTTCAGCGGCAGCAGCCGAGATTCCTGCCAGGGAAAGTGGTCGCCGTGAGCTTGCCGAATGGCTGGTGTCATCTGCCAATCCTCTGACCGCACGTGTGTTTGCCAATCGCGTCTGGCACTGGCTTTTTGGCAGAGGAATTGTTTCTACAGTGGACAACTTTGGCACCACCGGCCAGCCTCCCGCCAATCAAGCGCTGCTAGACCATCTGGCGCTTCGTTTGCAGGCCGGAGGCTGGTCCATGAAGTCCCTCATCAAGGAAATCGTCATGAGTCGCGCCTACCAGATCTCCTCGGCACATGAGGCTGAATCCTTCGAGGCGGACCCTGAAAATGCGCTGGTCTGGCACATGTCTCCACGTCGCCTGGACGCAGAGTGCATCCGTGATGCCATGCTGGCCGTCAGTGGTGGGTTGAAGACGGATGCACCGGTTGGCTCTGCTGTCGCGCAGTGTGGAGATGCGGCGATCGGTGGCTTTCCCATTAAAAGCCTTCGTGCTCCTTTGAGCGAGGAGCCTTTCCTGACCGCAGGCGGTGACATGCGCAGCGTCTATCTTCCGGTGCCACGCAATGCCGTCCCTGATGCGCTCAACGTTTTTGACTTTGCCGAACCCAGTGCTGTGAATGGCAGCCGGGATGCGACCACGGTGCCCTCGCAGGCCTTGTTTCTTCTAAACAATGACTTCGTGGGTGCGCAGGCCAGACGTCTTGCGGACAGGCTCCGCCCTCTGCCTGAAGACCAGCGAACCGCCATGGCGTTCAAGCTCTCTTTCGCCAGGCTGCCCACCGCTGCCGAGACTCGTGCAGTTCAGCGCTTCTTTGCTGATTTCCCGCGTCTGGAAAATGACGTGCTCACCTCCTTCTGCCGCGCCCTGCTCGGCAGCGCTGAATTCCGCTCCATCGACTAAACTCATGAACTCCCGTCGTCATTTTCTTCAGACCAGCGGAGTCGGCTTTGGCTGGCTGGCATTTCAGGCACTGGCTCAGGCTGAGGCCGGCAACCCTCTGGCGGTTAAGCAGCCGCACTTCAGCGCCAGGGCCAAGCGCGTCATCTTCCTGTGCATGCGAGGTGCGCCCTCCCACGTGGACACCTTTGACTACAAGCCCAAGCTTGCCGAAGCTTCCGGAAAGGATGGACGTGCTCCTGGCACCAAGCTTCATGGCTCACAGTGGAAGTTTTCACCTCAGGGAAAATGCGGGCTGCCGATCAGTGAGCTCTTCCCTCATCTTTCCAAGCATGCGGATGAGCTGTGCCTCATCAATTCCATGCACACGGAGCTGCCAGCGCATGCTCAGTCTTTTCTGAAGCTGCATACGGGCAATTCACAGTTTGTGCGTCCCTCACTCGGGGCCTGGGCGCTTTACGGCCTCGGCACCCTGAATGAAAACCTGCCGGGTTTTGTCACCATCGCGCCTCCCTCCTTGTTTGGAGGAGCGCAAAATTATGGCAGTGCCTTTCTGCCCGAGATCTATCAGGGCACCCGCGTCGGATCGGACGCGCGGCCCATTGCCAATGCGCAGGTACGCAATATTACGCCACCCGTCAGCAGTGTCGCTCAGCGGAAGGAGATCGAACTGATCCAGACACTGAACCGGGAAAAAATGAAGCGCGATCAGTTCAATCCCGAAATCGAAGGGGCGATCGAGTCCTTTGAGCTGGCTTTTAAAATGCAGAGTGAGATGCCAAAGGTCATGGATCTTTCCAAGGAAAACCGACAGACGCTGGAGGCCTACGGTATTGGCGATGGCCGGGCGACGGATGATTTTGGCCGAAAATGCCTCCTCGCCCGACGCATGGTCGAGGCTGGAGTGCGATTTGTGGAAGTCACACACAGCGACTGGGACCATCATTTCAAAATCTCGCAGGACCTGCCAAAGACCGCCGCCGCCGTGGATCAATCCATCGCCGCGCTGCTCGCGGATCTGCAAAGCCGGGGCCTGCTCAAGGACACGCTCGTGGTCTGGTCAGGAGAGTTTGGCCGCACACCCCATGGACAGGGCGTGGATGGGCGCGATCACAACAGCAAAGGCTTCACCGCCTGGATGGCCGGCGGCGGTGTGAAGGGCGGGCTGCGCTACGGCAGCACGGACGATCTTGGCTACGAAGCGGTGGAGGACAAGATGCATACCCATGACTTTCACGCCACCATTCTGCATCTGCTGGGCCTGGACCACGAGCGGCTCACTTATCGCTACGCTGGCCGCGACTTCCGGCTCAGCGATGTGAAAGGCAGTGTGGCAAAAAAAATCCTCGCCTGAGATAGACAGTGGTATTCGGCCCGTATTAAAACGGTATACCGAATGAAAACAGCCGCTGCTTCTCCCTCGCGCTCAGATTCCACAGCCTTGCTGCTGCGGGCTGAAATTCTCAATGGCAGCTCTGCGCCTGGTGCGCTGCTGGCAGAGTCTGCCGTGGCCCGGAGGCTGGGGGTCAGCCGTGTGCCGGTGCGGGAGGCGCTCTTCGCGCTCGAGCGTGAGGGGCTCGTCGAGTTCAGCCCCACGGGGCGTGCTTTTGTCAAAGACCTGACTCCGCAGGATTTTGAAGAGCTGTATGTGCTGCGCCTTGCTCTGGAGCCGCTGGCTTCACGTCTCGCGGCGCAGTCATTCAGGGCAGATGTGACTCTGCTGGAAAAAAATCTGTCCGCCACCCGCAGGGCCCGCTCTGTGCAGGATGTGACGCTGCTGGATCTGGACTTTCACCAGATCATTCTCGAAGCCTCCGGAAATGCGCGTCTGGTCAAGCTCTGGAACTCCCTGCGTGGCGAACTGGAACTCTGGCTCGGACGTTTGCACCGCACGCATCAAATGCAGACCAAGGAGACCCTCCAGCAGACGGTCGATGCGCATCAGTCCATCGTCGAAAGTTTCAAGACTCAAACGCCCTCCACCTGCGAGCGCCTGATGCGCGAGCACATCCTCGGCTGGCGTGAATGGCTGCCTCTTGCCCCATGAACCGCGTCTTCCAAAGCCTGGGCATCGGCATGCTCGCGGTAGCCTCGATGAAGGCGGAGGATAACCTTGCCTTTTTTGAGGCCAAGGTGCTGCCATTGCTTCAGAGCCGCTGCTACGAGTGCCACTCGCATGAAAAGAAGATCAAAGGCGGGCTAGCTCTGGACTCAAAGACTGGCTGGCAGGCTGGTGGAGACAATGGCGCGGTCATCGTGCCAGGAAATCCGAAGCAGAGTCATCTCATTGAGGCGGTGCACTACACCAATCCTGAAATGGAAATGCCGCCCAAGGGGAGGCTCGCAGCAGATGAGATTGCCATTTTCGAGCAGTGGGTGTCCATGGGAGCGCCGGACTCTCGCGTCAAAAAAACTGCCAGCTCTGCTCGCGTGATCGATTGGGAGGCCGGGAAAAATTTCTGGGCCTTTCAGCCGGTGCACGCTGAAAAGCCGCCTGGAGTAAGACATAAGGAATGGCCGCTTGTTCCAGTGGACCGATACATACTGGCCGCACTTGAGGCCAAAGACATGATGCCTTCGCAAGATGCGGATGCCTATACCTGGCTGCGTCGTGTGACGCTTGACCTTACCGGCCTGCCACCGGCGCCGGAAGAGGCGGCTCGTTTTGATGGGGCGGCTTCTGAGCGTGCAGCGGTGGTCGAGCGTCTTTTGCAGTCACGCGCCTTTGGCGAGCGCTGGGCCCGCCATTGGCTGGACCTCGTCGGCTACGCAGATCAGATAGGCACTTCAAACAACGTCTTTGCCGAGCACGCGTGGCGTTACCGGGATTACGTCATCGACGCCTTCAATTCCGACAAACCGTTCGACCTGTTCATCCGTGAGCAGATCGCCGGAGATCTGCTGCCTGCTAAAACACCCCAAGAGCGCGCGGCAAACATCACCGCCACGGGATTTCTGGTGCTGGGGGATGTTGAAATCGTCGCCGTGGACAAGCTCAAGATGGAGCACGATCTCGTGGACCAGCAGGTCAGCAAGATCGGCACTGCCTTCCTTGGCATGACGCTGGGCTGCGTGCGCTGCCACGATCACAAGTTTGATCCCATCTCACAGGCCGATTATTACGCCATCGCCGGCATGTTCCGCAGCACGGATGCGACTTACAAGACTGACAATGGCGTCTGGAGCAGCGTCAACAAAACCGAGCTGCCGGAAACAGCGGCGCAGAAGGCCAGGCGTGAAGTGCTGCTCGCTGCAAACGACACTCAAATCCGTGAGTGGGAAGCCGAGCGCGATCTCGCAAACAAAGAAAAGGCCGAGGTGGAAGAGCAGATCGCGAAAGTGACCAAAGACGCGAAGCCAGAACTCGAAAAGAAACGCGATGAAACTGCCGCGCGCATCAAGACGCTCAATGCCCGGATCGAGCACGCGAGGTTCTTCGCCCCTGTAGCGCCGAAAGCCTTTGCCGTGCACGACCGCGAAAAGCCTGCCGATATGCGCATCACCATCCGCGGCAATCCTTACGCACTGGGAGACTCAGTGAAGCGCGGAGCCTTGCGTGTCGCATCGTGGTCTGATTTCCCTGCGATCCCAGCAGGGCAAAGCGGCAGGCTTCAGCTCGCGGACTGGGTGGCTGACGCACGCAACCCGCTCACCGCCCGGGTCACAGTGAACCGCATTTGGCAGAAGCTCTTTGGCGAAGGTCTTGTGCGCAGCGTTGACTACTTCGGTGTCCGTGGAGAGACCCCCACGCATCCAGAGCTGCTGGATTACCTCGCGGCACGTTTCATGAAAAACGGCTGGTCGCAGAAGCAGCTCATCCGCGAGCTCGTCCTCAGCCGTGCCTACCGCATGAGCAGCGCCAACAATGCCACCGCTGCAGCCAAAGATCCTGACAACCGCCTGCTCTGGCGCATGAACCGCCAGCGACTGGATGCCGAGGCGATCCGCGACTCCATGCTCGCAATCAGCGGCGGTCTTGCATCTTCAGTGGGTGGTCCTGCACTGCCGCTGGAGTTTCCAGAAAACGTCACCAGCCTTAGCCCCAAAGCGGTCAATCCTCCGGCGTTTTCATTCAAGAAGATGCGCCCGGTGCATGACTACGAGCGCACCATTTATCTGCCTGTCATCCGAACGGCTGCCCAGCCGGGCTCTGCCAAGCTCAGGGATGTGTTTGATTTTACCCAGCCTGCGCAGATTGCCGGCAGGCGTGCAGAGACAGCCGTGCCCACTCAGGCTTTGTTCCTGCTCAACAGCGAGCTCGTCCGCACCCGCGCCATTGAGACAGCCCGGCGGCTGACCGCTGAAGAGTCAAACGTGGGAGGAAGGCTTGAAGCACTGTGGCTGCGCATCCTCAGCCGCCCCATCAGCAGTGCCGAGCGCGAAGATGCCCTGAAATTTCTCGAATCCATGCCAGCTGACAAGTCGTGGGTCGAACTGTGCCACGCGCTGCTCTCCTCCAACGAATTTCTGCTCCGCCTATGAATGCACCTTCCATTTCCCGCCGCTCATGGCTGCAGCGTTCTGCCGCTGGTTTCGGTGCTCTCGCGCTGCATGATCTGGTGCAGGCGGCTCAAAGTCCCCTCGCCGCCCGGGCACCGCAGTTTCCGGCCAAAGCCAAACGCGTGATCTTTCTGTTCATGTCCGGCGGGCCTTCGCAGCCCGACTTGTTTGACCCCAAGGACTACATCCGCCGCATGCATGGCCAGACCATCACCGCGCCCATCAATACCAAGGAGCTGCGTGTCGGCACGGACAAGTTCCTGGCGCTGGCCACTCAGGGAGAGGTGCGTCCGCGTGGGCAGTCCGGCATGATGATCTCCGACCTGCTGCCACATACCGCAAGCATCGCCGATGAGATCTGCCTGCTGCGCGCCGTGCATGCGGACAACAACCAGCACCAGCCTGCTGCCTTGCAGTTTCATACCGGGGTGACAGCGGATGTGCGTCCGTCGATTGGGGCCTGGATCAGCTACGGCCTCGGCATGGAAAATCAAAATCTGCCGAGCTTCATCAGCATCCACCCTGACAGCGACACCCGGCTTTATGGTTCGTCCTTTCTGCCTGCGGCCCATCAGGGCACCAAGGTGGTCATCCCCACCAGCGACAAGCAGTCGCCCATCGACTACCTGGCGGATGTCTCCGGTGATGTGAAGGCTCAGCGTGCGCGCATCGATTTCACCCAGCGCATGAACCGCCGACTGATGGGACAGACGGGCTCCGATGCCCGCATGGAGGGCATGATTGAAAGCATGGAGACCGCCTTCCGCATGCAGACTACAGCTCCTGAGCTGGTGGACATTTCGAATGAGTCCGAGGCCACCCGGAAACTCTACGGAGTCGGAGGCAAGGACACGGATAAAAACGCCCGAGCCTGCCTTCTCGCCCGCAAGCTGAGCGAGGCTGGCGTGCGTTTTGTGCAGGTCACCATGGGTGGCTGGGACCATCACGGCGACATCCGCAATGCACTCCCCAAAAGCTGCGCCGCCAGCGATCAGCCCTGCGCTGCACTGATCAAAGACCTCAAGTCCCGTGGCTTGCTTGATGACACGCTGGTGGTCTGGAGCGGTGAGTTTGGCCGCACGCCATGGAGTCAGGATCTTAGCGGCACCTCGCCGATCGAAAAGCATGGGCGTGAGCATCAGCCTGAAAGCTTCTGCTCCTGGATGGCAGGTGGCGGCATCAGACCCGGATTCACTTTCGGTGAGACAGATGATTTCGGCTTCCGCCCCGTCTCAGGAAAGGTGCACCTGCATGACCTGCACGCCACCATCCTGCATCAGCTAGGGCTTGACCATGAAAAGCTGACATGGCGTCACCTCGGCCGCGACTTCCGGCTCACGGATGTGCATGGAAACGTCGTGAAGGAGATTTTGTCATGAGGCCTTTGTTTTCAGTCCTGTCTTTGTCTTCATTCCTGGCCCTGCATGGCGCAGCGTATGGTGCGGATGATTTTCAGGCATCGATCCTCCCTTTGCTCAAAGAGCGCTGCAACTCCTGCCACTCCACCGAGAAGCAGAAGGGCGATCTGGACCTGGAGCGCTTCACCTCCGTGGCGGACATCAAGCGCGAGCCCATGATCTGGGAGGGGGTGCTGGACCAGATTCACCTGGGTGAGATGCCGCCAAAAAAAGAGCCGCAGCTCACTGATGAGCAGAAAAAGCGGCTCGTGCAGTGGGTGCAGTCCAGGCTGGACGAAGTGGCCCTGGCCAATGCTGGAGATCCCGGCCCTGTGGTGCTGCGTCGTCTCTCCAACATGGAGTACACCTACACGCTGCGTGATCTCACCGGAGTGGAGTCGCTCGACCCCGCCAGAGAGTTTCCCGTGGATGGCGCTGCGGGTGAGGGGTTCACCAATGCCGGTGCGGCGCTCGTGATGTCCCCCGCATTGCTCAGCAAGTACCTTGATGCAGCCAAGGAGGTCGCTTCTCATGCGGTGCTCACTCCTCAGGGCATGCACTTCTCCCAGTCCAACTCACCGCGTGACTGGGCGGACGAGGCTCTGGCCAAGATCCGCCAGATCTACCGCCGCTACAGCGAATCTGCGGGACAGTCAGAAGTGAAAGTGGCGGGTGCCAAGATCATCGCCAAAGACGAGGGGCGTCTGCCGCTGGGTAAATACCTCGCTGCATTGCAGGGGCAGGGGAGTGCCGATGGGCTGAGTCCGAAATACCTGGCACTGCTCAGACAAGCTCTCAGCAGTTCGCAGCCATCCATGCTGCTGGATCCGCTGCGCGCCAGGTTTCGTGCAGGAAAGCTCACTGTGGCAGATGTGGCCGCCTGGCAGCAGGCCTTGTGGCGCTTTGCCAGTGTGGGGCACATCGGCAAGGAAAACGGTCCCAAAGCCTGGCAGGAGCCCGTGGCTCCTTTGGTGGCCCGGCATGAAATCCGCATGAAGCTCACGGCTCCCAAGGATGGAGGAGATCGCACCCTCTATCTCACCACGACAGACGCAGGAGATGGCAGTGAGAACGATTCGGCCGTGTGGGAAAATGCGCGGCTGGTGGCCCCTGGCCGTGCTGATCTTCCGCTGCGCGACTTGCCAAAGCTCATGGAGCGTCTGAAGCAGCGGCGTGCACAACTGATTGCCGGTGTGCAACCCTGCCTGGCTGCGGTGCATGAGGCACAGATGAACCCCGAGCGCACGGATGTGGTCGTGCTGGCGCAGAAACATGGCGTGGATCCCGCGCTGCTGCTGGGGTGGCTGGACTATGTCGGCGTCGGATCGGCCAGTCAGGTGAAGCTGGAGCCGCTGCTCACCAAGAAGGTCCAGAGTGTTCCGAATTACAATTTCATCAAGGGATGGTCCGGCGAGCAGGCGCTCAGCGTGCTGGCAAACTCTTCTGACAAGACTCCGCGTATTCCGGGTTTGATGCAGGCGCACAGCGTCGCCACGCATCCCTCTCCCACACGCGCTTCGGTCATCGCTTGGCGCAGCCCGGTCAGCGGCTCGCTGCATATCCAGGGGGATGTGGCGGACGCAGACGTAGCATGCGGCAATGGCATCACCTGGTCCCTGGAGGTGCGCCGGGGCCACATGCGGGATGTGCTCGCCTCCGGAGTCAGCAAAGGATCGGAACGCATTTCCACAGGAGCCTTCGACAAGGTTCAGGTTATGAAAGGAGACGTGGTAGCCCTGGTGATCGGCCCCAAGGATGGAAACCACAGCTGCGATCTTACCACGGTGAATCTGACTCTCACGGATGGCCAGACGACCTGGGATCTGGCAAAGGATGTGTCTCCCAACATCCTGGCGGGCAATCCCCACGGTCCCTGGCATTTCCTCACCCAACCTGCGTCTCAGCAAGTGGACTCGGCGATTCCTGATGGCTCTCCTCTGGCCCGCTGGCGCAAGACCAAGGATGCGGCCGAGCGTGAGATGATCGCTGGGGAGGTTCGGGCATTGCTGGAAAGAGATCCCGTCACACTTCCTGCCGCTTCGCCCGAGCAGGCTCTGCGCCGCCAGCTCCTTTCAGCAACGGGGCCTCTTCTCATGGCTGTCTTGAAGGAGCCTGCTCCGGGCACTCCTGCGGCATCCAGCTATGAGGTGAAAGCTCCCTCGGTGGTCGAGATCAAAGTTCCCGCCGAATTGATTGAAGACTCGGAACTGGTGGCTACAGCCCGGCTGCTGAACCCCGAAGGCAGCCTGCAGATGCAGGTGCATGAAGTCAGGCCCGAATCGCTCAAAGGCCTCGCCGTTGACGAAGCGCAAACCGCGCAGTCCAAGGGCCTGTGGTCTGACAACAATCTGCACACGCATCACAGCGCACCGGTGATCGTGAGCGAGCAAAGCGCCGCCCGCAGCCGCTTCCAGGCCGCCTTTGATGAGTTTCGCAGTCTTTTCCCCATCGCGCTATGCTACACCCAGATCGTGCCGATTGATGAAGTCGTCACGCTCACGCTCTTTCACCGTGAGGATGATCATCTGAAACGCCTCATGCTCTCCGAGGCCGAAGGCGCCGAACTCGACCGCCTCTGGGATGAGCTGCGCTTCGTCAGTGAATGGCCGCTGAAGCAGGTGGATGTCTTTGAGCAGCTTTTCCAGTTTGCCACGCAGGACGCCAAGCCCAGCGCCTTTGAGCCGATGCGTGCGCCTATCATGAATGCGGCCGCTGCCTTCAAGCGTCAGCTTGTTGAGACAGAGCCGGCGCAGGTTGCCGCCGTGGTTGAGTTCGCGGAAAAAGCCTGGCGTCGGGCACTGAGCCGTGGGGAGCGTGAAGGGCTGCAGGACCTCTACCAAAAAATGCGCAGCCAGGAGCTGCCGCATGCTGTTGCCACACGCATGATGCTGGCACGTGTGCTTGTCGCCCCTGCATTTCTCTATCGCGGGGAGAAGGCCATGCCCGGCTCCAAAGCCGCGCCGGTCAGTACGCATGAGCTTGCCACACGGCTCAGCTACTTTCTTTGGTCATCCTGCCCGGATGCTGAGCTGAGCCAGCTTGCTGCTTCTGGAAAGCTGAATGATCCCGCGGTGCTCTCGGTGCAGGTGCAGCGCATGATGAAAGACGCCAAAATACGCCGCCTCGCCACGGAGTTCGGCTGCCAGTGGCTGCATGTGCGCGATGTCGGCACGTTGGACGAGAAAAGCGAACGGCACTTTCCCACCTTCGTCTCACTGCGCGAGGACATGCAGGAGGAGGTGACCCGCTTCTTCATCGACATCCTTCAAAACAACGGCAACGTCCTCTCACTGCTGGATGCCGATCATACCTTTGTGAATGCCAGCCTCGCGAAGCACTATGCGCTGGAGGTGCAGGGGGATGCCTGGCAGCGCATTGATGGACTGCAGGCCAAAGGACGCGGTGGCATCCTCGGCTTTGCCGCCACGCTTGCCAAGCAGGCAGGCGCCTCCCGCACCAGCGCCATCTTGCGCGGCACATGGCTGAGCGAGGTCATCCTCGGAGACAAGCTGCCCATCCCGCCGAAAGGCGTGCCCGTGCTTCCTGAGGAAACGCCGGCCAATCTCAGCGAGCGGCAGCTTATCGAGCGCCACAGCCGCGATGAAAACTGCTCCGGCTGCCATCGCCGCATCGACCCCTTTGGCTTTGCTCTCGAAGGCTTCGACGCCATCGGACGCGCGCGCAAAGCAGATACAAAGACCATCTTGCCAGATGGCACGGCTGTCGATGGTCTGAATGATCTGCGTGCCTACCTGATCGACAAGCGAGGTGATGACTTCGTGCGTCAGTTCTGTCGCAAGCTGCTCGGTTATGCCCTGGGCCGCAGCGTGCAGCTTTCAGACAAGCCTTTGATCGAGTCCATGGTCAAAAGCGACCGCCGCATGGTTTCTCTGATCGACCTCATCATCCACAGCCCGCAGTTCCTGGAAGTGCGGGGAAAAAACACCATCGCCCAGCACTGATCTGACTCCTATGCACACACATCATTTTTCACGTCGAGCCTTCCTGCGTGGAGCAGGCGTCTCCATGGCACTGCCATGGATGGAGTCTTTCAATGTCTGGGGAGACGAACCCAAGCGTGACAAGCCCGCCAGCGAGGCTCCGGTGCGCCTGTGTGTCACCTTTTCAGGCAATGGCTTCCACTCCCAGGAATGGTGGGCCAAAGGCGAGGGGAAGGGGATGGAGCTGGGCAAAGTCCTGCAGCCCCTGCACGAATTCCGCGAAAAACTTCTCTTTGTGCGCGGTCTCTACCATGAGGAGGCCCGGAAGGGAAACATCCACTCTTCGCAGACCGGCAACATGCTCTCCGGCGCACCGATTGCCTCCGGTGGTGAGATTCGCTCAGGCACCAGCTTTGACCAGGTGCTCGCGCAGACCTATGGCCGCAGCACCAAGGTGCCCAGCCTCGTGCTCGCGTGTGAGAAGTCGAACCCCTCGGTGCATAAAAACTACTCCATGCTCTACAGCTCGCACATCTCGTGGAGCTCTCCCACCACACCGACTCCGCTGGAGCTCTACCCCGCGCTGGCCTTTGACCGCCTGTTTAAAGATGAGGCATCCCCTGCCGACAAAAGCGTACTGGATGCGGTGCTCGCTGAGGCACGGGACCTCAAACGTGACATCAGCCTCAATGATCAACGCAAACTTGATGAATATCTCGATTCCGTGCGCGATGTGGAAAAGCGCATCGAAAACGCCGGCAAGCGAGGCGAGCTGCAGGGGTGGCGGCCCACGCTCGAAAAGCCGAACATCAAGCGCCCTGCCGACGGCATCCCGCAGGACATCGGCGAGCACATGAAGCTCATGATTGATCTCCTCGTGCTGGGTTTCCAGACCGACACCACGCGCATCACCACGCTCAAGCTCAACAATGACCACAGTGCCCTGCGCTTCCCCAATCTCCCCAGTGTGCAGCAGGCGGGACATGGCATCGACTACATGATCCACCATCTGCTCTCCCACAGCGATGGCGAAGACTGGCTGAAAGTGAACCAGTTTTTCATGGAGCAGCTCGCCTATCTTGCCCGCAAGCTTGACTCCATCCAGGAAGGTCCGCGCACGCTGCTGGACAACACCATGATCATGCACTGCTCCAGCATGATGGCCGGGGCCAGGCACGACAACGACCAGCTCCCGGTCATCGTCCTCGGGGGGGCGGGCGGCAGAATCAAGGGCGGACGAGCACTCGATTACAAGGACAAGCCTGAGCGCCAGCTGTGCCGTCTATTTATTTCGATGATGGATAAAATGGACCATCATCCGAAGACTTTTGGCGATGCAAAAATGATGCTGGAAGAGGTTTGAAAAACGCGCGTTTTTCATTCTCTCCTTCCCCGACCGCACGCCATGCCCATCATCACCGCCGACAAGCTCCAGGATTCGTATGACGTCGTCATCGTCGGCTCCGGGGCAGGGGGCGGACAGACGGCCTACACGCTGACGATGGAGGGCCTGAAGGTCCTCATTCTGGAGGCGGGACGTTCCTTTGATGTGCAGTCCGAGGTGGCGATGCTGCAGCTGCCCAGCCACGCCCCGCTGCGCGGCGAGAAGACGCCGGACAAACAGTACGGTTTCCACGACTGCTCAATCAACAGCGGCTGGGACATTCCCGGCGAGCCCTACACCAATGCGAACAAGGAGCCGGAAAACCAGTTCCGCTGGTGGCGTCAGCGCATGATGGGCGGGCGCACCAACCACTGGGGGCGCATCACGCTGCGCAACGGTCCGTATGACTTCAAACCACGCACACGCTTTGGCCTGGGCTTCGACTGGCCGATCAGCTACGACGACATTGCGCCCTATTATGACAAGGTGGAGATGCTGATCGGCGTGTTTGGCACGAACGAGGGGCTGGAAAATTCGCCTGATTCATCACCCGGCGTTTTGCAGCCTGCGCCGAAGCTGAGAGTGGGCGAGCTTTACGCGCAGAAGCATGGCAAGAAAGTCGGTGCGCATGTGACCTCGATTCATCGGGCCGTGCTGACGCAGCCGCAGGATGCCAGTACGCTCCCCGCCAAGCTCCATCCGGGAAATGCGAAGGCGCAGAGCATTCTGGCAGACTCCATGCGCAGCCGGTCTCCCTGCTTCTGGGCCACCGACTGCCATCGCGGCTGCTCGATCCGGGCGAACTACGATTCGCAGACGGTGCACCTGCGGCCAGCACTGGCCACGGGGAACCTGGACATCCTACCCCATGCGATGGCGCGTGAGGTCACGCTGGACAAACAGGGCAGGGCCACAGGCATCACCTTCATCAACAAAAAAGACGGTAGCGAAGGCCATGCCAAAGGCCGAGCCGTGGTGCTGGCCGCCAGTTCGCAGGAGTCGGTGCGGCTGCTGCTGAATTCCAAATCGAACGCGTTTCCCCAAGGTCTCGCGAATTCCAGCGGCAAGGTGGGCAAATACATCACGGATTCGGTGTCGAGCAGTCTCAGTGCGCACATTCCCGCCTTTGAAGGCATGCCCATTCACAATGAAGACGGTGCGGGCGGGCCGCATGCCTACGTGCCATGGACGCGGCATGCGCAGAATGCCAAAGGTGAGCTCGGCTTCCCTGGCGGTTATCATCTGGAGTTCACCAGCGGTCGGCAGATGCCATCGCTTACAACATTGAACGGCATCGAGAGCAGGCTGGGGCACGAAGGTGTGCTGTTTGGCGCAAAGTTCAAGGAGGAGGCCCGACGCTACTACGGCTGCCACCTCGGCTTTGGGGCCCAGGGCACCATGCTGCCGAATGAGGGCTCCTTCTGCGAACTCGATCCCGAACTGAAGGATCAGTGGGGCATTCCCGTGCTGCGCTTTCACTGGAAGTGGACGGACTTCGAGCTCAATCAGGCGCGCCATCAGCAGCAGCACATCCGCGATCTTCTCGAAGCCATGGGCGGCAAAGTGTCTGCGAAGTCCACGCCAGATGTGGCCAAGCTGCTGAAAAAAGGCGGCGAAGTGATCCATGAGGTCGGCGGTGCCATCATGGGGGCGGACCGCGAGACCTCAGTGACAAATCAGTGGAGCCAGACTTGGGATGTGAAGAATCTTTTCATGGCCGATGGCGCACCCTTTGCCAGCACGGCGGACAAAAACCCCACCCTCACCATCATGGCGCTGGCCTGGCGCATGGCCGACCACCTGATGGATGAAATGAAGAAAGGAAACATCTGATGAGTGCTCCCGAAGACCTCACACGCATGGACCGCCGCAAGGCGCTGCAATGGATGCTCAGCGCCACGGCGACCATGGCCGTGCGCGATCCCAGCCTCTTCGCGGCGGATGCCGCCCCCGTCAAAGCGCAGGGTTACGGTCCAGATCCGGTCATGGTGAAGGTGTACAAACCTGGGGACGTGTGGCCACTCACGCTGACCGAGCCCCAGCGCCGCACCACGCGTGCCCTGTGTGATGTCATCATCCCTGCGGATGAGGCCTCTCCCAGTGCCTCATCTCTGGGTGTGCCGGACTTCATCGATGAATGGATCAGTTCACCTTATCCCGCGCAGGCAGGAGATCGTCGCCTCATACTCGAAGGGCTTCAATGGATCGACCAGGAGGCGACGACCCGCTTTGGCAAAGCCTTTGCCGATCTCGCACTCGCGCAGCAGACCGCCATCTGCACCGATCTTGCAGCCGCCAAGCCACAGGCGGCGCACAAAAAGGCCGCAGGGTTCTTCAAGCGCTTTCGCGATCTCACGGCCGGCGGCTACTACACCACGCCCGAAGGCATGAAGGCCCTCGGCTACGTGGGCAACATGCCCTCCGGCTCTTTTGAAGGTCCGCCCATCGAGGCTCTGAGGCATGTCGGGCTCGCATGAGCTCTGCACGGCCCCCCACGATCGTGAGGTGAGGCTGTTTCCAAAAAGCAAAAACCGCTGCTGTATTTAAACGATGTCCCTGCTTCCCCGTCTCCTCCTTTCACTCCTGATCGTCTGCCACACACGTGCCGCCGTCGTGCGCGTGGAGGTGCTGGAGCGTTCGGACATGGCGAAGACGGGCTATGAGCAGATTGTGGGACGTCTGCATTACGAGATCGATCCGGCGCTGCCGGGCAATGCTGTCATCGCCGATGTGGCGCTGGCTCCGGTGAATGAGGCTGGCCGTGTCACTTTCACCGCTGACCTGCGGCTCATGAAGCCCAAGGATATGGCGCGCAGCAATGGTGCGGCGTGGGTGGAGATACCAAACCGTGGCGGCAAGGCTGCGCTGAGAGATTGGATCGTGAAGCATGGCTTCACCGTGCTCAATGTCGGGTGGGAGTTTGATGTGCCTGCGCAGCCAGGAAAAATGCGTCTTCAGGTGCCCTCGGCAAGAAACAAGGACGGCAGCCCGGTGCGTGGTGTGGTCAGTGCCATACTCATCCCGGAAAAGGCTGCAGATGAACAAACCCTCACCGATCTGGCAGACTACCCGCCCGTAAATGTGGACGGTCCTGAGAGCCGCCTGATCGTGCGCACGCGCATGGCGGATGCCGGTGGCAGAGAGGTGCCGCGAAAATCATGGAGCCTGAAGGAGGGCAGCCTGCGCCTGAAGGGTGGCTTTGAGCCGGGAAAGACGTATGAGATTTTCTACCTGGCCGAAGCACCGCCGCTCGCTGGGCTCGGCTACGCCGCCATCCGCGATGCCGTGGCCTGGCTGAAGCATGATCCGGGCTCGCTTGCGCCGGTGCGGCATGCCTATGCTTTTGGCGCTTCGCAGTGCGGGCGCTTTTTGCGCGATTTTGTTTATCTGGGGTTCAATACCGATGAGCAGGATCGTCAGGCTCTGGACGGTGTGATGGCCCACATCGCCGGTGCGGGCCGTCTGGTGCTGAACCAGCGCTGGTCCACGCCGCGTGCTCTGTCAGGCTTCTACACGGCATCCTATCCCTTTGCCGACACGGCTCAGGCAGACCCCGTCAGCGGACACGCGGAGGGAGTTTTGGAAAACACGCGAGTGAAGCATCCGCCCAAAATATTCTACACCAACACCGCTGCTGAATATTGGGGCGCGGGCCGTGTGGCGGCGCTCACGCACACGAGTCCGGATGGGGCCAAAGACATCGCCTTCCCGGACAATGTGCGCTCTTACTTCTTCGCAGGCACCCAGCACGGCCCGGCAACATTTCCCCCGACGGCCCAGGCGAAAGACGCGCCGCTTGCAAACCCGGTCAATGCCAGCGCCGTCGTCACAGCAATGCGGCTGGCCATGCATCGCTGGGTGACGGAGGGTGCGGCTCCTCCTCCCAGTGTGCATCCGAAAATTTCAGATGGCACACTCGTTCCCGTGGCAGGTGTGCGCTTTCCCAAAGTGCCTGGCCTGGGCGATCCACGGCTTCTGACAGCAGGCTGCCGTGTGCGCAATCCCCAGTGGGCGGATGGTGCCGGTGCAGGTGCGGAACTGCCGCTGCTGGTCCCGCAGGTGGATGCGGATGGCAATGACATTGCCGGTATCCGCATGCCCGATGTGGCCGTGCCTCTTGGAACCGCCACGGGCTGGGTCTTTCGATCTGCGTCAATGGGCTCGCCCCATGAGCCCGTGCTGCTGCGCGGTGCCTGGGCTCCTCTCGCTGCCACACACGAACAGCGTGAAGCCACGCACGATCCACGCCCCGCACTGACGGAACGCTATGCCTCCCGCGAGGCCTATCTGTCCCAGGTGAAAGACGTGCTGCAAAAGCTCATCCGGCAGCAGCTTCTCAGCGAGGATGATCTCGAGCCTCAGCTCAAGCAGTCAGCCATCCGCTGGGATTGGGTGATGCGCCAGCCTGCCAGATAGCCGCTTTTTTACTTACCTATATGACATACCATCGCCTACTCTTCGCTCTCGTCTTTGTCTGTGCCACCGTTCATGCCTCGGCGCAGGCCAGTTACCGCAAGGTGCTCTTTCTCGGCAACAGCATCACCAAGCATGGTCCGAAGAAGGACATCGACTGGTCGGGCAACTGGGGCATGGCGGCCACCTCCGAGGCAAACGACTACGTCCACCTCGTCACCAAGGCGCTGACGGAAAAAACCGGTGCCGCACCCGAGATCATGGTGAAAAACATCGCCGACTTTGAGCGTGCCTATGCCGGCTACGACGTGCCCGCCAAGCTCAAGGAAGCCATCGATTTTCATGCCGATCTCATCATTCTGGCAATCGGCGAAAATGTACCCGCTTTGAAGACAGCCGAAGACAAGGCAAAGCTACAGGCCAGCGTGACCACGCTGCTGAAAGCTCTAAAAGCAGACGGAAAGCCCACCATTCTTGTGCGCAGTTGTTTCTGGGCCAATCCCGCCAAGGACGAAGCGCTCCAGCAGGCCTGCACGGAAGTCGGCGGCATCTACGTCAACATCAGCAGCCTCGGCAAGGACGAGACAAACTACGGACGCTCAGAGCGCCCCTACAAACACGCCGGCGTCGCCAATCACCCCGGGGACAAAGGCATGGCCGCCATCGCAGCAGCTTTGGTCAAGGCAGTTCCTTGAGCAGCTCAGCGCATTGCTCTGAAATACTCCGCAGTGGCTTTTTGGAACGCCTCGTTTTCCGGCACCTTCCCCGTCCGCGTCACACACTCTCCTACAAACGCTCTCGCCCACTCGTAGTATCGCCGGTGCGTTTCATAAATGGGCTGCTTCACGCCTTTGTCGTTGATCATCCAGTAGCCACGGTGCTGTTCGTTGGGTTCCAGTTCATTGTTATAAAGTTCCCAGTAGAGGATAAAGGGGCAGCCCCACTCCAGCGCCGACAGGATGGTGATGCGCGAGAGGCGGTCCTGCTCCTGAGGTGAGTGGTGCGCTTTGCCGTGGTGAAGCACCGAGTAGCCATATTCACCGATGAACACCCGCCTGCCCGGAATCCCCGGCTTGGGCTTGAGCTGAGACTCAATGTAGCTCAGCACCTCTTTGATCTCCTCTGCCTTGGGTTCGTTCGTCACGTCGTAGGCCGAGTAGGAGACAAAATCTACGGGCACCTTTGGCAGCACCTGGTTGACCAAAGTCGGCCGGCTTTCACGCATGGAGATCGTGGGATGGTTCAGCTCCGTGTAGTGCCACACCTGCACGTTCTGGTGCGGTGTGTCGCGCTTGGCGTCATCCACGGCTCGCTGGCGGGTCGTCAGCCAGTCGATCATGCCCTGCACTTTCTCAGGCGTCATCTTCGCATCAGCTTCTTTGCCAATGCTGCCCCGCAGCAGGTTGTCCCCCTCCCAGTGCCCGAGATAAAAAGTCTTGCCTGTGCCGCTATAGGTCTTCAGCAGATGCACCACCAGTGCATGCAGTTCCTGATATTCCTTGTCTGCATCCGCTTTGGAAAGGCCCTGCTTCCACGACGTGCTGGCAAAGGGCTCCGCCCAGAGCTGGAAATTTGCAAAAGGCATGTCCAGCACCCGGCGGTGGGAGCGCTCATCGCGAGCCAGTTCCACCAGCGAATGCACACCCGGGTATTCCTTGGGCTTGGCCCGCAGGTCAAACTTCATGCAGCTCGCTCCCATGGCTCGAATGACTTCGGCAGACTCCACCAGCGGGTCCTGCTGGGTAAAGTGATATCTGCCCCCGATGGCCTGGGTGCCGAGGATGTAGTTAAAACGGTCGACTTCAGGCAGTTCAGCAGCCTGGATCAGAGGTGCTGTGCTGGTCACGATCAGCAGCAGTAGAGTGGCCAGGCATTTGCGAGGGCAGGGGTGCATCTGGGCCAGGAAAGCACGCTTTGCCTGTCGGAGCACTCAAACTGGCGGGTTTTTGCCAATTTTTGTGTCCAAAAGCGTACTACTCCCGCCTTTTGCTACTGACATGACACGGTCACGCCTACCAGCCTTCCTTTTCCTGCTCTCCTGCCACACTGCGGGCGGGGTGTTTGCCGCTGACGCCGATGCGGAACGCGCGGCCATGAAGTTCTTCGAAAACGAAGTGCGTCCCATCCTGGTGAAACGCTGCTTTGACTGCCACAGCAACACCAAGCAGAAGGGCGGCCTGCGCGTGGACAACATCGGCTACCTCAAGACAGGCGGTGACACCGGTCCGGCCCTTGTCCCCGGCCATCCGGAAAAATCCGCCATGATCGAGGCCATCCACTACAAGGATGAAGACTTCCAGATGCCGCCGAAAAACAATGGCGGCAAGATGCCCGATGCCGAAATCGCCACCTTGGAAAAATGGATCAAACTCGGCGCGCCCTGGCCTGATAATCCTGCGCAAAAAGTGGTCGTGACCGAGGGCGGCTTCACCGAGGAGCAGCGCAACTACTGGTTCTTCAAGCCGGTGGCCAAGGTCTCTCCGCCCAAAGTCGCTGGGAGTTGGGTGCGCAATGACATCGACCGCTTTATCGCCGCCAAGCAGGCCGAGCTCAAGCTCACTCCCGCTGCCGAGGCGGACCGCAATGAGCTGGTGCGCCGCGTTTATTTCGACCTCCACGGCCTGCCGCCCACGCGCGAGCAGATCGACAGATTCGTCAACGACAAGGATCCGCGCGCCTATGAAAAGCTGGTGGATGAGCTTCTCGCCAGCCCAAGCTACGGCGAGCGCTGGGCCCAGCACTGGCTGGACCTCGTCCGCTACGCCGAAAGCGACGGCTACAATGCCGATGAGTACCGCCCCTCCGTGTGGCCTTACCGCGACTATGTCATCAAATCCTTCAACGACGACAAGCCCTACGACCAGTTTGTGCGCGAGCAGCTTGCGGGCGATGAGATCGCACCGGATGATCCCAATGTGCTCATAGCCACCTGCTTCCTGCGCAATCCCGTGTACGAATGGAACCAGCGCGATGTGAAGGGCCAGTGGGACATCATTCTCACCGACATGACGGACACCACGGGCGAGCTCTTCCTCGGTCTAAGCATGGGCTGCGCGCACTGCCACAATCATAAGTTTGACCCCATCCTGCAAAAGGATTACTACCGCCTTCGCGCCTTCCTCGCACCCGTGCAGTGGCGCGACGATCTGAAGCTGGCCACCCCCGCCGAAAAGAAGGCCTTTGCTGATCAGCAGGCCAAATGGGAGACCGCCACCGCAGATATCCGCGCTAAAATGGACGCGATCACCGGCCCGATCGTTGAGCCCAGGGTGGAGCGTGCCCTCACTCGCTTCACGGAAGATCTCCAGGAAATGGTGCGCAAGCCCGATGCTGAGCGCGGAGCTTTGGAACGACAGCTCGCCGGCCTGTGCCAGCGCCAGATGCAGCGCGAGCGCAAGACCTTCGACCCCATGAAGAGCCTCAAGAGCGAGGAGAAGAAGGCCGAATACAAGGCGCTCGAGGAGGAGCTCAAGAAGTTTGACCACCTGAAGCCCAAGCCGCTCATGGATGCCTTTGTCGCTACCGATGCCGGGCCCGTCCCTCCCTCGGTCGCGCTCAAGACCCGCAAAGGCGAGCAGGAAATCGCCCCTGGTTTCCTCACTCTGCTTGAGCCCAAGGAGCCCGAGATCAAACCCATCGGCAACTCCACCGGACGCCGCACCGTCCTAGCCGACTGGATCACGCGTCCGGACAACCGCCTCTCCACCCGCGTCATCGTCAACCGCATCTGGCAGTACCACTTCGGCCGTGGCATCGTCGCCACCGCCAGTGATTTCGGAAAGCTCGGCGAGAAGCCCACTCATCCTGAGCTGCTCGACTTCCTGACCACCAAGTTCGTGGCCAATGGCTGGCACCTCAAGCCGCTGCACCGTGAGATCATGCTCTCCGCCACCTACCGGCAGACGGCGCGTCGCGAGCCCGTCGGCGACATCGCCAAGATCGACCCCTCCAACCATTACCTCTGGCGCTTCAATCCCCGCCGTCTCGATGCTGAGCAGGTGCGAGATGCACTCCTCGCAGCAAGCGGAGAGCTGGATCCCAAATCCGGCGGTCCTGCTGAAGATGGCAACGGCTCGCGCCGCTCCATCTACATCATGAAAAAGCGCAACAATCAGAATGAACTGCTGCGCGCTCTGGATGCCCCGGCCGGATTTGCCAGCACGGCTGAACGCCAGAGCACCACCACACCCACGCAGGCCCTGCAGCTCCTGAATGGCGACTGGCTGCTGGCCCGTGCCCGCAAGCTGGCCGGACGTGTGGAAAACATTGACGATGCCTGGCTGGCCGTGCTGGGCCGTCTGCCCACCAAGATGGAACGCACCAAAGCGGAGGCCTTCCTCAAAAGGCGTGCCGGAACTTCTAGCCAGCCCGTGGCACCTGCCGCAGAGGTTGTTGAAAACAACAGCGGCTTCAAAGAAAACAGCCCGCACGAGCGCCTGCTAGTTCAGAGCGGCACGGAGGAAGGCGACGAGTTCACCGTGGAAGCCATTGCAAGTCTCAACAGCATCGATGCGAATGCCTCCGTGCGCACCATCGCCTCCCGTTGGAATGGAGGGAAGGACAGCCTTGAGTCCTTTGGCTGGAGCCTTGGAGTCACGGGTGTGAAATCACGCTTCAAGCCGCGCAATGTCATCATGCAGGTCGTGGGCGAAGATGAAAATTCGAACATCGGCTATCAAGTAGTGCCGTCAGACATTCATATCGAACTGGGCCGCCGCTATCACATCGTCGCCCGCGTTTCCTGCACCGGTCATACCGTTGCCTTTACCGTGCGCGATCTCGACACACCCGGTGCTGCGCCTGAGTCCGTCGTGGTCCCCATGGACATCCGCGCTAAGCTCAGCGCCGGCACGGCTCAGCTCGTGGTCGGTGGTTTGAACAAACGCGCACCCACCCACCAGTGGGATGGGCAGATCGAGGCCCTGCGCGTGGCAGCCAGTGTGCTGGAAGACAAAGCCCTCAGCAGCGATCCTGAGAAATGGTCCGCAGGCCTCGTCACCTGGCGCTCCGCAGACCCTCTCACCTCACAGTTTGCCTGGTCCGGCTCCGACACCAAGACGGTCGAGGCAGATGATCCTTTCCGTCAGGCCATGAATGACCTCTGCCAGGTCCTTCTGAACACGAACGAGTTTTTCTACCTTCACTAACACCATGAGCTGCAACCGATTCGACATCCCACATACGCGTCGTGACTTTCTGCAAAGCGCAGGCTGTGGCTTTGGTGCCGTGGCCCTGGCGGGCCTCATGAGCGAACAGAGCTCCGCCGCTGCTGCCCTGCAGCTCCCGCAGCGTGTGGCCAAGGCCAAGAGCGTCATCTTCCTCTTCATGGAGGGTGGTCCCAGCCATCTGGACACCTTTGATTACAAGCCCCTGCTCAACAAGCTCGCGGGGCAGTCGCTCCCCGCCAGCTTCAAGCCGCCGATCACTGCGATGGGCGAGGCCAAGTCTCCGCTGCTCGAGTGCAAGCGCACCTGGAAGCAGTACGGCCAGGGCGGCCTCTGGATCTCGGACTGGTTTCAAAACGTGGCGCAGCATGCGGATGACCTTGCTGTGATTCACTCCTGCGCCTCTAGCGGCATCAATCATGCCGGCGGTGTGTGCTCCATGAACACCGGCTCCGTCTTTGGCGGGCGTCCCTCTCTTGGAGCCTGGGCCTCCTATGGTCTCGGTACCGAAAACAAAAACCTTCCCGGCTTTGTCGTCATCAAGGACAGTGAGGCCACCGTGGTGAACGGCGTGCGCAATTGGGGCACGGGCTTCATGCCTGCGGTGTACCAGGGTGTCGAATTCAACTCCGACGGCGTGCCGATCAAATACCTCGACAACCCCAAGGGAGTGGATCGCAAGCGCCAGCGGGACAAGCTCGATCTCCTCGGTGACCTCAACCGCGACTACGGCGCCTCCCGTGCCAGCAATACCGAGCTGGATGCGCGCATCCGTGGCTATGAGCTTGCCTACAAAATGCAGGCTGAGGCCCCGCAGGCGGTGGATCTCAGCAAAGAGAGCGAAGCCACCAAAAAACTCTACGGCATGGACAATGAGGCCACCGCCGTCTATGGCCGCAACTGCCTCCTCGCCCGACGCCTCGTGGAAAGCGGCGTGCGCTTCGTCCAGCTCTACAGCGGTGCTGGTAGCAAGTGGGACAGCCACAAGGGCATCGAGGTCAACCACTCCAGGCTCTGCAATGCCGTGGACAAGCCCATCGCCGGCCTGCTCGCCGACCTCAAGGCGCGTGGCCTGCTCGATGAGACGCTTGTCATCTGGGGCGGTGAATTCGGCCGTACTCCCATGAGCGAGCAGGGCGACGGACGCGACCACAACCCCACCGGCTTCACCATGTGGATGGCAGGCGGCGGGGTCAAAGGCGGCCAAACCTACGGTGCCACCGACGACCTCGGCCTCTATGCCGTGGAGGACCGCCTGCACGTGCACGACATCCATTCGACCATCCTGTACCTGTTGGGAATCGATCACACCCAACTCGTGTACACGCACAAAGGCCGCCCCGAACGCATCGATCAGAACGAAGGCCATCCTTTGACCAAGCTGCTTGGGGCGTGAGCCGGCCGTGCTGCTGGTGATGTGGCTGGACCATCGAGATTCCTTTGCAAAGCCTGCATGGAGTTGCCCGTTTGCCTTCCTATGCATCTTCGCGCCATCGGTCTTCTTATCCCTCTGCTGCTCACGTCCGCTTTTGCCCAGACCGGGCTGCAAAAGAAGGACGTCGTTCTTGCACCGCCGAAAAACCTCAAGACCAAGCTCGCTCCGGGCTATGCCATCCCTGTCGTCGATATCAGCGGAGACAAGGAACGTCAGGTCATCGTGGACCGGGAGAAAGGCCAGTACCTAGGCCACCCCACCACGCTCCTGCTTGAGGACAACAAGACGATGCTCATCGTCTATCCCAAAGGCCACGGGCGTGGCCCCATCGTTTACAAGCGCAGCACCGACACCGGTCTTACTTGGAGCGACCGTCTGCCCACGCCAGAATCATGGAAGACCTCCATGGAAGTGCCCACGCTGCATCGTGTGGTCGATGCCAGCGGCAAAAAGCGCATCATCATGTTCAGCGGCCTTCACCCCATCCGCATGGCCGTCACCGAAGACGATGGCGCCAGCTGGAGCGAACTCGCTCCCATCGGCAACTTCGGCGGCATTGTCACCATGGGCACGGTGATCGATCTGAAAACTCCCGGTCACTACCTCGCCTTCTTCCATGACGATGGCCGCTTCATTCGTGGTGCTCCCGCCAAGGCCTGGCGCTTCTGGGTTTACACCACGCTTTCCAAAGACGGCGGCCTCACTTGGAGCGCGCCAACGCCCATTGCCATGCTGCCAGACGCCAACCTCTGCGAGCCTGGCGCGTTGCGCTCTCCCGATGGCAAACAGATCGCTGTCCTGCTCCGTGAAAACTCTCGCAAGTACAACTCCTTCGTCATCTTCTCCAACGATGAAGGCCAGACCTGGACGGAGCCCAAGGAACTGCCCGCCGCTCTGACGGGGGATCGCCACGTCGCCAAATACACGCCCGATGGCCGCCTCTTCATCAGCTTCCGTGACACCACCCACGTCAGCCCCACCAAAGGCGACTGGGTTGGCTGGGTGGGCAAATACGAGGACATCGTCAATGGTGCGGAGGGCCAGTATCGCGTCCGTATCATGGACAATACCAAAGGCGCCGACTGCACCTATCCCGGCATCGAAGTTCTTCCAGACGGCACCATCGTCACCACCACCTACGGTCATTGGACCGAAGGCGAGGCTCCATACATCGTCAGTGTCCGCTTCAAGCTAGCAGAGCTCGATGCCAAAGCCGCGAAAAAATAAACATCCTTTTTTAATCATGACTTCTCCCGCCACCCGCCGTCATTTCCTTTCCACACTTGCCTTGGGCTCCCTGGCCGCACGTGGGCAGGAGGCTCCAAAGTATCCGCCAACACGCGTCATCACCCAAGGCCCCGGCTTCCACTGGTTCGGCTATTACGACAAGCTCCAGTTCTCCCCGGACAACCGCTTTGTGCTCAGCAACAAAGTCAGCTTCGAACATCGCTCCCCTACCGCCGATGATGAGATCGAAGTCGGCATGGTCGATCTCCAGGACAACGACAAATGGATTCCCCTCGGCAAGAGCCGCGCCTGGTGCTGGCAGCAGGGCTGCATGCTGCAGTGGATTCCGGGCAACGAATTCAAGGTCATCTGGAACGACCGCGAGAAGGATCAATTTGTGAGCCACATTCTCGATGTCAAAACCGGCGAAAAGCACACGCTGCCCAGTCCTATCTACTCGCTGGCTCCCAATGGCAAAGAGGCTGTGAGCTGTGACTTTGCCCGTGTGGCAGACTGCCGCCCCGGCTACGGCTACGCAGGCATCAAAGATCGATTCTTTGACCAGATGGCCCCCGCAGGCAGCGGCGTCACGCATGTGAATCTCGAAACCGGCGCACCCAAGCTGATCGTCTCTCACGAGACTCTTGCCAAGACTGGCACAGTGATGGAAAACCACCCTGACTCCAAGCACCATGCCTACCACCTTCTTGTGGGGCCGGATGGCAAACGCTTCATTATGCTTCACCGCTGGACTCAGCCCAAGGGGGGGCATCTGACACGCTTGATCACGGCAAACATGGATGGCAGCGATCTCCGCATCGTCATTCCGAATGGCTACGCCTCCCACTTCATCTGGCGGGATGCCACCCACATTCTCTCCCAGGCCAAGGACTGGCTCGGCAACAAGGACTGGGGCGACTTCCTCTTTGAAGATAAAGATAGCGGCATCGTCTCGGAGATCGGCCATGGCGTGCTCGACAGCGGAGGCCACCTCACTTACCTCCACAACAACGAGTGGATCCTGAACGACACCTATCCTAAAGGCGTTCGCCGCATCCAGACCCCGCACCTCTACCACATCGCCACAAACAAGCGCATCGACCTCGGTGAATTTCACTCTCCTCGCGAATACACCGGTGAATGGCGCGTGGACAATCACCCCCGCTCCAGTCGCGATGAGCGCTGGGTCTGCATCGACGCTCCGCAGGAGGGCAAAGGCCGCCAGCTTCACCTCATCGACATTCAGGGGCTTCTCACCTGATCAACCCCGGGCCTCCACGACGTAAGATTCACTCCCGATGAAACACGCTCTCTTTATCGCCATCGCATTCCTTGTCTGCACCGCAGACTCCGCATTTTCGCAAGACACACTCAAGCCTCTTCGGGCTGGCATCATCGGCCTCGATACCTCGCACGTGCCGGCGTTCACCAAGCTCTTCAACAACCCCAAGGCCGATGGCGATCTCGCTGGCATCAAGGTGGTGGCAGGCTATCCCGGCGGCACCGACATGCCCGCCAGCAAGGACCGCGTGGCCAAATTCACCGAGCAGGTGCGCGGCATGGGGGTGGAGATCGTGGACTCCATTCCAAAGCTGCTCGAAAAGGTGGACGTCGTGCTCATTGAGAGCGTCGATGGCCGCATCCATCTGAAGGAGGCGCGGGAGGTCTTTAAATCCGGCAAGCTCGTCTATATCGACAAGCCCCTCGCAGGCACTCTCCCGGAGACTATCGCACTCTTTGAGCTTGCGAAGAAACACAAGGTGAAGACCTGGTCGAGCTCATCGTCACGCTTTGGTGCGGATCTTCTCGCTCTGAAAGGGAACGAGGAAATTGGCGACATCCTGGGCGTCACCACATGGGGGCCATGCTCCTACCAAAGCGGCACGCCGGATCTTTTCTTCTACGCCATCCATGGAATCGAGTCGCTCTTCACTCTCATGGGCACCGGCTGTGAAACGGTTTCCCGAAGCAAAGGACCTGTCACCGATCAAGTCACCGGCATGTGGAAAGACGGCCGCATCGGCACCTACCGTGGCATCGTGCGTGGAAAGTCTGAATTCGGTGCCATAGTCTATGGCAGCAAGGGCGTGCGTCAGGGAGCCAAAACGATCAGCTACGAGGCACTGTGCCGCCAGATCGGCAAATTCTTCCGCACCGGCGAGCCTCCAGTGAGCGAGGCCGAGACGATCGAAATCTTCACCTTCATGGAGGCTGCGGATGAGAGCCTGCGCCAGGGCGGCAAACCCGTGGCACTGGCGGAGGTGCTGGCAAAGGCGAAGGAGGAGGCTGCGAAACTGGTGCCATGAATTCTTCCCACACTCCGCTCTCCGGCATCAACAGCCGCCGCCGCTTTCTGGCGGGTCTTCCCGCCATCGGATTGATCGCCGCCCACGCGGCCGATGAAGCCCCCTTGCAGGACATCGTCTTTGGCTCCTGTCTGGACACGCACGATCACCCCATGCTCGATCGCACGCTGACCCTGCCGCGCGATCTTTTCATCTTCATGGGAGACAATGTCTATGCCGACAAAGGCGGCATCCCCATGATGCAGGAAAAGTACACGCTGCTCAAAAACAGCCGCTTTTTCAAAGGCCTCAAAAACAAGCCCATCCTCGCCACCTGGGACGATCACGACTTTGGCGAAAACGACGGCGGTGGCAGCTATCCGCATAAAAAGGAGGCCCAGGTGGAGTTCTGGAACTGGTTGGATGAGCCCGCATCTTCGCCACGTCGTCAGCAGGAGGGAGTTTATCAGGCCCAGACTTTTGGCCCTGCCGGGAAACGTGTGCAGGTGGTCCTCCTAGACACGCGTTATTTCCGCAGTCCCCTCAAAAAGGTGCCGAAGGACAAGGCCATGCTCGGCGGTTCCTACGTGCCCACGGACGACACCTCCACGACCATGCTCGGTGCCGCACAGTGGAGCTGGCTCGCGCAGATCCTCCAGCAGCCCGCCGATCTCCGTATCATCGTGTCCAGCATCCAGTTTGCCCCGGAGGCCCATGGAGGCGAATGCTGGGCCAACATGCCTCACGAGCAGCAGCGGCTGCTGAAGCTCCTGCAGGGGCAGACCTCAGTCATCCTGAGCGGCGACCGCCACTGGTGCGAGTTCTCACATAACGGCGTTTATGACTTCACCTCCAGTTCCATGACGCAGAAGCACCCGCGCGGCTCTCCCACACCGAACAAGTTCCGCTGCGTCTCCAAGACTTATCATCTTCCCAATGTCGGCCAGCTTCACATCGACTGGTCCGCCGCCACGCTCACGGCAAAAATATTCGGCACCGAAGGTGACGCCAAAATAGAGCAGACGCTGGCTTTCAAAGATCTCAAAGTGACCTAGCGAATGCGCCTCGTCATTCCATTCGTGCTTGCAGCCTCCAGCAGCGTTCTCGCCGCGGAGGCGCGCGTGGAATTCAACCGCGACATCCGCCCCATCCTGGCCTCCAAATGCTACGCGTGCCACGGCCCCGATGAAGACAAGCGCGAAGCCGACCTCCGCTTGGACGTGCGGGCCGAGGCCGTGAAATCTGCCATCCGGCCCGGCAAGCCTGAGGCGAGCGAACTGTGGAAGCGCATCACCCACACTGATCCTTCGGACGTGATGCCGCCCCCCTCGTCGCCCAAGCAGCTCACCCAGGTGGAACGTGATCTCATCCGTCGCTGGATTGCCGCGGGCGCCGAATACCAGAACCACTGGGCGTTCGAGCCCATCAAGCGCCCGCAGGTTCCAGCCTCCAGCGGCACCAATCCCATCGACGCTTTCATCGAAGCCCGGCTAAGCGCGCACGGCCTCCAGCCTGCGCCCGCTGCCTCGCCCATCACGCTGCTGCACCGCGTTTATCTCGATCTCACCGGCCTGCCGCCAGCTCCCTCAGACCTCTCGGTTCTCACTCATTGGTCTGACAAAACCTACGAGCAGGTCGTGGACCGCCTTCTCGCATCTCCCGCCTTCGGAGAGCGCTGGGCCCGCCACTGGCTCGACATGGCCCGCTACGCTGACTCCAATGGATTTCTTGGCGACGGCCTTCGCCCCAGTGCCTACCTCTATCGCGACTGGGTCATTCGTGCCTTCAATGCCGATCTGCCATTCGATCAATTCACCATTGAGCAGCTCGCTGGTGATCTTCTGCCCAGCCCCACTCTGGACCAGCTCAGAGCCACCGGCTTTCATCGCAATGCTGCGCTGAATACCGAGGCAGGTGTGGACAAGGAAGAGGCGCGCTACCAAAACCTCGTCGATCGCGTCAATACCACCGGCCGCGTCTGGATGGGCCTCACCGTGGGCTGCGCCCAGTGCCACACCCACAAATACGACCCCATCACCATCCGCGACTACTACAGCTTCTACGCCTTCTTTGACAACACCGAGGACCGCGATGAGGCCGGGACCAAGGCGCAGACTCTCGCGGAAGTCACCAAAGACCGCCGCCAGACCTACGTCCACATGGCCGGAGACTACACACGCCGTGGGCCGGATGTCATTCCCGCCAGCCTTTCAGCGCTCCCTTCCATGAAAAAGCCGCTGCAGCCCGAGCCCACGCGTCTCGATCTTGCACGCTGGCTTGTCTCGCCGCAGCATCCGCTCACCAGTCGCGTGGCGGTCAATCACATCTGGAGCAAGCTCTTCGGCTTCGGCCTCGTCCGCACGCCCGATGACTTCGGCACTGCTGGCGAATCTCCTTCGCATCCAGAGCTCCTAGACTGGCTCGCCTCCGAGTTCATGCGCAAGGGCTGGAGCCGTAAGCAGCTCATCAAGCTCATCGTCATGAGCCACACCTACCGTCAGTCCTCCGCTCACCGCGAGGACATCGTTGAAATCGATCCTCTCAACTGCCTCCTCGCCCGCCAGAACCGCATCCGCCTCGATGCCGAAATCCTGCGCGACTCCGCCCTCGCTGTCAGCGGTTTGCTCAAGCCCACCTTGGGTGGCCCCAGCTTTCGCCCTCCGCTGCCGGAGGACGTCTTCGATGTCGGCCGTTCTTCCAACTGGAAAGCCAGCCCGGGAGACGAAATCTACCGCCGCAGCCTCTACATCATCACTCTGCGCAGTGTGCTCTATCCCACGCTCACCACCTTCGATTCGCCCGATGCTGCAGACGCCTGCGTGCGCCGCGAGCGCAGCAATACCCCACTGCAGGCCCTCACGATGATGAATGACGGCGTCTTTGTCGAGGCCGCACGCGCTCTCGCCCTGCGTGCCTTGTCCGAATCTCCACCAGATACCGCAGCTCGTCTGCGGCACCTCTTTAAGCTCGCGCTCAACCGCGCTCCCCGGCCTGAGGAGTTCCAGCGCCTCACCGACTTTCACACCGAGCAAAAAGCTGCGGTAAAAAAAGACGGTGCATCATCCCTGCAGATTCTTGGCGGCACAGCGCCATCAGATCCGGTGGAGGCGGCGACTCTCGTCGCGGTCGCGCGTGTGCTCATGAACCTCGATGAGTTCATCAATCGCGAATAGTCCCGATTCCTCGCATCGTCGTAGCAAAACCTTTCGCCCTGCCGCCGTATAGACCCCATGCTCACTCTCTTTTCCCGTCAGTCTTCCAGCCGCTGCTGCGATGGTCTTTCCCGTCGCTCCTTTCTCCGAGTCGGCGGGCTTGGGCTGGGTGGCCTGAGCCTGCCAGGACTCCTGCGCGCAGAGTCAGAGCTTGGGCGTGGAAAATCACAGAAGGCGCTCATCCTGGTGTATCTACCCGGCGGTCCGCCGCATCAGGACATGTACGATCTGAAAATGGACGCTCCATCGGAGGTGCGCGGTCCCTTCAAGCCCATCGCCACCAATGTTGGCGGCATCCAGATCAGCGAGCACCTGCCGCGCATGGCAAAGATGGCCGACAAGCTCACCTTCATTCGCAGTGTGGTGGGGGCCAAGGACCGACATGAAAGCTTTCAGTGCGTCACCGGCCGCCTCAGCAACAACGCGCCACCCGGCGGCTGGCCGGAGATCGGCAGCGTGGTTTCAAAGCTCAAAGGCGGCGCGCCCACCGTGCCCGGCTATGTGAATCTTTCGCAGCAGATGAAGCACACGCCCTACAATCAGGGGCGCCCGAGTTTCCTTGGCGTGGCTCACGCGCCCTTCATGCCGCTGGAGCGCGGAAAAGAAGACATGTCCCTCAATGGCGTCACGCTCGAGCGCCTGGATGATCGTCGCGGACTGCTCTCCGCCTTCGACAACTTCCGCCGCGAGACCGATGCCTCGGGCACCATGGCTGGCATCGATGTCTTCCGGCAGCAGGCCTACGGCATCCTCACCTCCTCCCAGCTTGTGGATGCACTCGATCTTTCCAAGGAGTCCCCCAAGGTCCGCGAACGCTACGGCAAAGGCACCGCCAAAATCCAGGGCGATGCCGCGCCGCGTCTCAATGAACAGTTCCTGCTCGCCCGCCGTCTCGTCGAGGCTGGTGTGCGCGTGGTCACTCTCAGCTACAGCTTCTGGGACTGGCACGGGCAGAACTTCAAATACGCCCAGGAAAATCTTCCCGACTTCGACCAGGCAATCAGCGCTCTCGTGCAGGATCTGCATGAGCGTGGCATGGACAAGGATGTGACCGTGCTCGCCTGGGGCGAGTTTGGGCGCACGCCGCGCGTCAATGACAAAGGCGGCCGCGACCACTGGCCCGCTGTTTCCTGTGCTCTCCTCGCCGGAGGCGGCATGCAGAATGGGCAGGTCATTGGTGCCACGGACCGGCTCGGCGCGGAGGCCTCGGATCGTCCCGTGCATTTCCAGGAGATCTTCGCCACGCTCTACAACAATCTCGGCATCAATCCTCACACTAGCACAGTGTCGGATTTCTCCGGTCGCCCACACTACCTCGTCGATAACGAGTTTCAGTCGATCAAAGAGCTGGCCTGACCCCATGTCCCCGCAGGAGCTCATCACCCAGACTCGTCGCGATTTTCTCGCCACCAGCTCCTGCGGCCTCGGCACCCTCGCCCTCGCTTCGTTGTTGAAGCAGGATGGCCTCCTCGCGGCTGAGGCCAGCGTCCCGGCCAATCCGCTGGCCACGCGCATGTCCCACTTCGCACCCAAGGCGGAGCGCTGCATCTTCATCTTTCTTGAGGGCGGTCCCTCACAGATGGATCTCTTCGATCCCAAGCCTCTGCTCAACAGATACGATGGTCAGCCGCTGCCCGACTCCATCGTGGGAAATGCCAAGTTTGCCTTCCTGCAAAAGGACACGGCCACCGTCATGGGCACCAGCCGTGTTTTCAAAAAGCACGGCCAGTGCGGCATGGAAATCAGCGATCTGCTTCCTCACATCGCCACCTGCGCGGACGACATCGCCCTGGTGCGCTCCATGCACACCAACCAGTTCAATCATCTCCCTGGCCAGCTCATGCTGAACTGCGGCGAGTCCCGCCTCGGCCGCCCCAGTGTCGGCTCGTGGGTCACCTATGGCCTTGGCAATCTCTCGCAGGACCTGCCTTCCTACGTCGTCATGGTCAGCAAAGGCCGCGGCCTTCCTGGCGGCAGCTCCACCTGGTCCAGTGGTTTCCTACCTTCTTCGTATTCTGGTGTGATGTTCCGTAATGGGGCCTCACCTGTTTTAAATTTGGACAACCCAGACGGCATCACGCCGCAGATGCAGTCCGCCAGCATCCGTGCGCTGAACGATCTCAACCGCCTTCAGCACAAGCACATTGGCGACCCCGAGATCGCCGCGCGCATCAGCAGCTACGAACTCGCCTTCCGCATGCAGAGCGCCGCGCCGGAGCTGGTCGATCTCAAAGGCGAATCCCAGGCCACGCTCGATGCCTATGGCGTGAACCGCATCGAGCCTCCCATCAAGAGCAACCTCGGCGGCATCGGCAACTTCCAGACCTTTTCACGCCATTGCCTCAATGCCCGCCGCATGGTGGAACGCGGCGTCCGCTTCGTAAACATCATCCACGCCTCCTGGGACCATCACAGCTCGCTCGATCCCCAGCTCGCGCATAATTGCCAAATGGTCGATCAGCCCATCGCCGCCCTTCTCAAAGACCTCAAGCAGCGCGGCCTGCTCGACTCCACCCTCGTCGTCTGGGGCAGCGAATTCGGCCGCACCGCCCTCGGCGAAAACCGCAAGGGCTTCAAGAAGGTCACCGGCCGCGATCACCATCCCTACGCCTTCAGCCTATGGATGGCCGGCGGCGGCATCAAAGGCGGTCAGGTCTATGGCGAGACAGACGACTTCGCCTGGCATGTCGCGCGCGATCCCGTCTCCATTCACGACTTCCACGCCACCATCCTCAACCTCTTTGGGCTCGATCACAACAAGCTCAGCTACCGCTTCCAGGGCCTCGACTTCCGCCTCACCGGTGTGAATCCCGCCAAAGTCGTGAAAGGTCTTCTGGCCTGATTTGAGACCGAAAAAACACCCGGATACCTGCGTAATAGACGGGTGCCTAACGCGTCCTCTCACATCCTCACTCTCTCGCTCCTGCTCTGCGTCACAGCGCAGGCGGCGGCTCCGGCTGTGATTGATTGGAACGCGGCACGCCAGCACTGGTCATTCGTTCCGCCCAAAGTGCAGCCACTGCCAGCGGTGAAAGACGCGTCCTGGCCGCGCGAGCGTGTGGATCACTTCATTCTCGCGCAGATGGAAAAGCGTTCTCTCACGCCGGCCGCTCCGGCAGATGCACGCACGCTGATCCGCCGTGTCACTCTGGACCTCACCGGCCTGCCGCCGACTCCTGAGGAGGTGGCTGCGTTTGTGGCGGACACCCGGCCAGATGCTTACGCACGGCTGGTGGATGGTCTGCTCGGGCGTCGCGCCTTTGGCGAGCGCATGGCAAGCCTGTGGCTCAATCTCGCCCGTTATGCCGAGGACCAGGCGCATCAGGTGGGCAACAACTCCACGCTCAACTATCCGAATGCCTGGCGCTACCGCGACTGGGTCGTTTCCGCGTTCAACTCCGGGCTGCCCTATGATGAGTTCATCAAAAAGCAGCTCGCTGTGGATTTGATCGAACCGCAGAACAAGTCCGATCTGCCCGCTCTCGGCTTTCTAGGGCTGGGGCACAAGCTCTATGCTCGCTCGCGGCTGGATGTGCAGGCGGAGGAGTGGGCTGAAAAGGTGGACGCCGTGTCACAGACCTTTCTCGGCCTCACCGTGGGCTGCGCACGCTGCCATGACCACAAGTTCGACCCCATCACCATGCGCGACTACTATGCGCTCGCCGGTGTCTTCGCCAGCGTGCAGATGGTGAACCTGCGCCCCGATGGCAAGGACGAGGACGGCAAAACAAATGCGGAAAAAATGGATGCTGGAACGCTCCACATCGTGCGGGATGAGTCTTCGCGTGATCTGCCGGTTTATGACCGTGGAGACATGGAGTCTCCCGGCCCCGTCAAGGTGCCTCGTGGTTATCTGCAGGTGCTCAGCAAGAGCGGGCCGGTGAATTTCAAGCAGGGCAGCGGTCGCGGTGAACTGGCGCAGCAGATCGCAAATGCCGCCAATCCGCTCACCGCACGCGTGATAGTGAACCGCTTGTGGGACATGCTCTTTGGAAAGCCGCTCGCACGCACCACCAGCAACTTTGGCTCCACGGGAGACAGGCCTACCCATCCGGAGCTGCTGGATGACCTTGCCCTCCGCTTCGTGCAAAACGGCTGGTCGGTCAAAAAGCTCCTGCGGGAGATTGTGCTCTCCGCCACCTATCGCCAGAGCAGCCTCGGCAGTGAGGCCAATGCGCAGCTCGATCAGGCGAATGAAAACGTCTGGCGCATGGAGCGCCGCCGTTTGAGCATCGAGCAGTATCGCGATGCCGTGCTCGCGGTCTCCGGCGATCTCGACCCCGCAGGCGGAGCCTCGATCGACCTGAGCGCTGCGGACCATCACAAGCGCACGCTTTACACGAAAGTCAGCCGTCGTGAGCTGAACAAGACTCTCATGCTCTTCGATTACCCGGACGCCAACGTGCACGCCGCACGCCGCTCCAGCAGCACCACACCCACGCAGAAGCTGTTTCTCATGAACAGCGACTTCATGATCGGGCAGGCAAAGCGGCTGGCCGCCCGCATTCTGCAAGGTGCGGCGGACGACAGCTCACGCATCCGCCGCATCTATGCCCTCCTCTTTGCCCGAGAACCTCTGGCCGAGGAAGCCGCCCTCGCGCAGGCCTTTGTGCGGGAAACCCCGTCAGACAGCGCGCTGACCGGCTGGGAGCAGCTGGCCCAGGCCCTGCTGGCCTCCAACGAAATGCTTTATGTGGACTGACGCCAGATCTCCGATGAACCGCCGCGAAGCCCTGCAGCGCCTGTCCGCCGGCTTCGGCGCGATCGGTCTCGCCGGCATGCTGGGGGCGCAGGCCAAGGCCGCAGTTCCGCAGCAGGTCACGCCCAAGGCAAAACGGGTGATCTTTCTGTTCATGAACGGTGCGCCCTCGCACATCGACACCTTTGATCCCAAGCCCGCGCTGAAAAAATACGAAGGCCAGCAGCCTTCTGGCAAGCTCTACAAGGCTCCCGTCACCAGCGGCTTCATGTCATCGCCGCTCCAGTTTCACCGCTGCGGTCAGAGCGGCATCGAGGTGAGCGAGAGTCTCCCCCGGCTTGGCAGCATCATCGATGACTGCTGCGTCATCCGCTCCATGCACACCGATGTGCCGAATCATGAACCCGCGCTGCTCATGATGAACACCGGCAACATCCAGCCCATCCGTCCATCACTCGGTTCGTGGGTATTGTACGGCCTGGGCAGTGAAAATGAAAACCTGCCGGGCTTCGTCGTGCTGCGGCCCACGCCGAACATCGTGGTGGGGCCGGCCCTTTGGAGCAATTCATTCCTGCCTGCCGAGTTTCAGGCCACCGGCGTCATCACGTCAGACATGAATGTGGACAAGCTTATTGCCAACGTGCGCAACCCTCTGCTCAGCGCCAAGCAGCAGCGCCGGCAGATCGATCTCATCCAGCACTTTAACCGGCTCCATGCCTCACGCCGTGACAATGACTCGGCGCTTGATGCGCAGATCAAATCCATGGAAACTGCCTATCGGATGCAAAGCGCCGCCAGCGATGCCTTCGACATCAGCCGTGAGCCTGCCAAAATGCGCGAGCTGTATGGTGACACCCCGTTTGGCCGCTCCTGCCTGCTCGCACGGCGGCTGGCAGAGTCCGGCGTGCGCTACATCAGTGTCTATTACACCAGCAGCAACAACCAGCCCTGGGACACTCACAGCGACCATTACAAGCGCCACCCCGAACTCTGCGCCGACAGTGACCGCGCCTCCGCCGCTCTCATCAGCGACCTGAAGCAGCGCGGCCTCCTGGATGACACCCTCGTGGTCTGGACCGGCGAGTTTGGCCGCACTCCTTACGCGCAGGAAAACCAGGACAAGAACAAGAAGACAGATCCGATGAAGCGCGGTCGGGATCATCACCACACCGCTTTCAGCACATTGCTGGCCGGTGGAGGCATCAAAGGTGGCCTTGCCTACGGAGCTTCGGACGAACTCGGCATGAACGCCGTCGAAAAAAAGGTTCACGTTCACGATCTGCATGCCACCATTCTGCATCAGCTCGGCCTTGACCATGAGCAGCTCACCTACCGTTACGCCGGTCGTGATTTCCGCCTGACAGACGTGTATGGCGATGTGGTCACAGACATTCTTGCCTGAGATTTTTTATTTTATGCGTCATCTCATGTCATTTCTTACGGGGGTGCTGTGCATGTGCTCCGGCGGTCTTCCCGGTGCGGAGCCTCTCGTTTTCATCTCCGCCTTTGCTTCGGGAGAAAAGGCAGGCATTCACTCGTTTCGCTTTGACTCAGCGACGGGCACCCTGCAGCCACTGCATCGCACGGCTGACATTCAGAATCCGTTCTTCCTCGCGGTCTCGCCCGATCAACGGTTCCTCTATGCGATCAATGCCGAGAGTTTTGGCGGTGCGGACGATGAGTTTGTGGCAGCCTATGCACTGGATGGCCGAGATGGCCGGTTGAAGCGTCTGAATCAGCATTCTGCACGAGGGACTGCTTCGTGCTACCTCGATGTCGATGCCACAGGCAAGACGGTGGCGGTGGCAAACTATGCGTCCGGAAGTGTGGCCTCGCTGCCGGTAAAGGAGGATGGTTCGCTAGGCGAGGCGGTTTCGTTTGTGCAGCACAGCGGCTCGGGTGCCGATCCCGTGCGCCAAAAGGGGCCGAATGCACACTGCATCGTGATCAGTCCAGACAATCGCTTCGCCCTGGCTGCCGATCTGGGCATTGACAAAATATTGATTTATCAGCTCGATGCGGCCGCGGCCAGACTCACGCCGAACGATGCCCAGCCCTTCGTGAAGATGAGGCCTGCATCCGGCCCGCGCCACATCACGTTTCATCCCAACGGCAGGCATGTGTATGTGATCAACGAGCTGGCAAACACGGTGACGTGTTTCGATTACGCCGCCGACTCCGGCATGCTCACAGAGCGCCAGACCCTCTCCACGCTTCCTGCCGGATTCACTGGCAAAAGCCATACGGCGGACTTGAAAATCACCCCCGATGGCAAGTTCCTCTACGGTACCAACAGAGGGCACGACAGCATCGCATCCTACCGCATCGCAGAGAATGGCATGCTGACACTCCTTTCTATCGATCCCAGCCTCGGCAAAGGGCCGCAGAATCTGCTGATCACCCCGGATGGTCGCTGGCTCCTCTGCGCCAACATGCCTGGAAATTCCGTGGTCGTGTTTAGGATTGATGCAGCAAATGGCAATCTCGCCGCGACAGGCGCTCCTGTCGCGATGCCCATGCCGTCTTGCATTCGCTGGGCAAAGTGAAGTTTTGTGCGTGCAGGTGCTCAGAGCAGCTCTGCGGCTCCGTATAACATCGCACTATGAACCATCTCACGCGCCGCCGCTTTTTTGAAGACTCACTCATGGCCGCGGCGGCTGTGAGTCTCCCCGCACCTCTTTTTTCTGCAGAGAGCAAAGCCGTCAGCGCGAATGAGAAAATCACCGCTGCCATCATTGGCTGCGGCATCCGCGGCAAGGCCCATGCCAAAGAGCTGGTGCGCATACCCGACTGCGATGTGGCCTATGTCTGCGATCCTGATCTGGACCGGGCGGACGAGGTGGGTGAGATCCTGGTGCAGGCCAAGCGGTCGATGCCGAAGAAGGTTCAGGATTTGCGAAAGGTGCTGGAAGACAAGGCGGTGGATGTCGTCTTCATCGCTTCGCCGAATCACTGGCACTCGCTCTCCGCCATATGGGCCATGCAGGCCGGCAAAGATGTGTATGTGGAGAAGCCCGTCAGCCACAATGTCGTCGAAGGACGTCGCATGGTGCAGGCCGCGCGCAAGCTGGGCCGCATCTGCCAGGGCGGTACGCAGAACCGCGCCCGTGGTTCTCTGGCTGAAGCCGTGAAGTACATGAGTGAAGGAAAACTTGGCGAGGTGAAACTCGCCAAGAGCATCATCTACGGCGGTCGTGGTTCCATCGGCGGTCCTGTCGAGTGCGCGATGCCGCCGCGTTGTGACTACAATCTCTGGGCCGGACCAGCACCGCTGGAGAAGCTCACACGACCCAAGTTTCACTACGACTGGCATTGGTTCTGGAACACCGGCAGCGGCGAGATCGGCAACAACAACGTCCACTCGCTCGACATCTGCCGTTGGGGCCTCGGTGTCACCGGTCTTGGCCGCAACGTGCTCAGTTATGGTGGCCGCCTCGGCTACACCGATGTGGCCGAGACGCCAAACTCGCAGGTGGGCATCTTCGATTTCGGCGACAAAACCATCATTTCTGAAACCCGTGGTCTGAAAAGCGCGCCCTTTCACCCTGCCATCAAGTCCATGTGGTTCTTCTACGGCAGTGAAGGCATCATTGCCGACACCAGCCTCTACGACCCCAAGGGCAATCTCGTCCGCGCCTTCGAAGGAAAGTCCGAGAACCATTTTGCCAATTTCCTTAACGCCGTGCGCAGTCGTCGGCAAGAAGACCTCAAAGCCGAGATCGAGGAAGGCCATCAAAGCAGCGCCCTCTGCCATATCGCCAACATTTCCTACCGCCTCGGCGCGCAGACCTCGGTCAACGACATCGCCAAGCATCTCGGCGACATCAAAGTTCACGACGACGTCCAGGAGACGCTGGAGCGCACGCGCCACTATCTCGTCGATGCCGGTGTCGAACTCGACAAGACGAAGCTCACGCTCGGCCAGCACCTCCGCGTGGACGGTGGCAAGGAGTCCTTCCTCGATAATGCCGCTGCAAACGCACTGCTCGGCCGTGAGTACCGCGCCCCCTTCCTTCTGCCCAAGGAATCCGAAATCTGAGCTTCCCTCTCCAGGCCATGACCGAACCTCTAGTCTATCTAAATACCGGGTTCGTTCCCGCCTCGCAGGCAAAGCTGAACATCTATGATCTGGGCATCGTCCTCGGTGCCACGCTCACGGAGATGACGCGGACCTTTCATCACCGGCCCTTTCGGGCCGAGGACCACGTCGCCCGTTTGTGCCGCTCCCTGAAGTATTCAGGCATCACGGTGCCGCTTTCTCCGCAGGAAATGCTCACCCTCACCAACGAGCTCGCGGAGGCAAACTGCCGTCTCATCGCTCCGCACGAAGACATCGGCATCGTTCACTTTATCACCCCGGGTGAAAACACTCTGTATGCAGGCAGTGCCGGCGCCGCAGGGCCGCTCACCCCCACCATCTGCATTCATTCCTTTCCGCTGCGCTTCAGCATGTGGCGGCATCTGTTCACGGACGGAGCCCATGTCGTCACGCCATCCATCCGGCACATTCCGCCACAGTGTCTCGAGCCCAAGATGAAAAACCGCAGCCGCCTGCATTGGTGGCTTGCCGACAAGCAGTCCCAGGCGGTTGACCCACGTGCCATCACCCTGCTTCTCGACCTTGATGGCAACGTCACTGAATGCGCGGGTTCCAATTTCGTCATCGTGAAAGGGCGCACAATCATCTCCCCGACCACCCGCAACATCCTCTGGGGCATCAGCCTGCAGACGCTGAAGGAGCTCGCGCCTCAGATCGGCATGGAGTTCATCGAAAAGGATTTCCAGCCTTACGACGTGGTCACTGCGGACGAGGCTTGGCTCACCACCACTCCCTATTGCATGGCTCCTTGCACTCGGATCAACGGCACGCTCATCGCCGATGGCATGCCCGGCCCATGGTTTAAAAAAATGATCGCCGCATGGAGCCAACGTGTCGGGCTCGACATCGAAGCGCAGATCATGACCTGATTTATGAAGCACCTCCTTCCACTGCTGGCCGGAATCATCAGCCTCAATGCCAGTGCTGCCGAGCCTGACTGGGTGCTTGAATCCACCGCTCCATGGCAGGCACGCGATTCCCAGGCCGAGTGGGTCTTCAAAGATCAGCTCTGGATCGGTGGCGGCTGGTTCCAGTCCTTCCAGGACCCGCCGCGCGATGTATGGTCATCTGCTGATGGCAAAGCTTGGAAGCTCATCTCCGCCAACGCCCCCTGGCTGCATAGCGACCTCGCCATGAGCCTCACCTTTCAGGATCGCCTCTGGATAATGGGCGGCTGGTACAAAGGCCGCCTCCCAGGTCATTCAGCCAGCAATCAGGTCTGGTCCTCCGCAGATGGCGCTGCTTGGAATCAAGTCACATCAGGTGCCAGATGGTCCCCGCGCCTCGCCTCCGGCCTCGTCGAGCATCGCGGCAGGATGTGGCTCCTTGGCGGCATTGAGGACTACTACTTTGGCAATGACGCCAGTTTAAAAAATGACGTCTGGTCATCCGCCGATGGCAAAGAGTGGAAACTCGAAACATCGCACGCCACATGGTCCCCACGCGCCTACCATCAGGCCGTTGTTCTGAATGGCAAAATCTACGTCTTAGGCGGCGGCAACTACGTCCCCGGCTACCATGCAAAGAATGATGTCTGGTCATCCGCCGACGGCGTGAACTGGACCTGCGAAACCGCATCCGCTCCGTGGGCCCCGCGTTTGTGGTTCAGCGCAGCAGTCTATCGCGGCCGCATCTGGGTTCTCGGCGGCTGGTCCAAAGAGAAAGACAACCACGGTGACGTCTGGCACAGCGCCGACGGCAAAAACTGGCAGCGCCTAGAAACCAAGACCTGCTGGAAGTCCCGGCACGAGCACTCGGCGCTCGTTTTTCAGGACAAACTCTGGCTCCTCGGCGGCCACGCCCGCCCGCTTTCCAATGAGGTCTGGTTTCTGAATCTCCCAGCCGATTGGAAGCCGTGACAAAATCTTCGCAGAACCTCTGTATTGTTCCCATGCGCACTCTCCTGCTCGCACTCTTTGCCGCCGCATCCCTCCAAGCCGCTGACACTCCCAAGGCATCCCTGATGGCCGGTGCCGCCACCAGCAACATCACGCCACCGCTTGGCAGCGAGGTCGTCGGTGGGTTCCTCCCTTACCCTTGCACACACATTCACGACGAGCTCCATGCCCGCTGTCTCGTGCTTGATGATGGCCAAACCATGCTCGCCCTCGTCATCTGCGATCTCCTCGGCATGCACCGCAGTCTCTGTGTCGCGGCGCGTGAACTGGTCGAAAAAGAAACCGGCATCCCTGCTGCCAATGTCCTCATTTCAGGCACACACACCCATTCGGCAGCCAATGCCATCGGTGGCCCGGTGCGCTTTTACACCTCCGACCTGGAACTCACGGATTACCAGAAATTCGTCGCTCGTCGCATTGCGGATGGCGTGCGCCGTGCCATCACGCTGCTCCGTCCTGCGGAGATCGCCTTCAGCACCGTTAGCATTCCGGAGCATGTCCATATCCGCCGCTGGTTCCTCCAGCCAGACAAGATGCCGCCCAATCCCTTCGGCAAGATCGACAAGGTCAAGATGAACCCCGGCGCTGGCAATCCGGCGCTCATCGAGCCCGCTGGCGAGCCCGATCCCATCGTCTCCTTCATCGCCCTGCGCGAGCCCGGCGGCCGCATGATCTCCGTCTATTCCGCCTACTCCCTCCACTACGTCGGCGGAGTCAAAGACGCAGACATCTCCGCAGACTACTACGGCATGTACTGCGAGGCCCTCAAGCGTCTGCAAGCTGGCGGCACCGAAGACCCGCCCTTCGTTGCCCTCATGGCTAATGGCACCAGCGGCGACGCCAACAACATCAACTTCCGCAATCCTCAGCCGCGCAAAAAGCCCTACGAGCAGATGCGTTATGTCGCCGAAGACATCGCCGCCAAGGTGAACGCAGCCCTTTCCAAGGTCACCTGGCAGAGCAGCGCTCCTCTTGCCGCCCGCTATCGCGAGCTCCCCATCTCCTGGCGCAAGATCGGTCCCGAACTCATCGCCTGGGCCAAGGACACCGAGGCCAAAACCCCACGCATTCAGGGCAAGGCCGACCTCCCACTCGCCTACGCAGGTCGCGTGCAGCGCCTCGCCCAGGCCAGCCCAGAGACCAAGGCTCCCGTGCAGATCTTCCGCATCGGAGACATCTGCATCGGCACCACGCCCACGGAAACCTTTGCCGAAACCGGCGTCGAGTTTCGCAAGCGCAGTCCCTTTGCCAAATCCTTCATGGTGGAGCTCGCCAACGGCTACTACGGTTACATGCCTACGCCGCGCCATTTCGAGCTCGGTGGCTACGAGACCTGGCCCGGCACCAACAACCTCGAGCCTCAGGCCTCCGTGAAAATGATGGATGCCCTGATGGAGATGGCCGCGGAGGTGAAGTGAACGCCCGCTACTTGCGCAGATCTTTCACCAAGCCGGGGCCGTAGAACTTGCTCACACTTGCCACCCCTCCTCCCTGGTAGATCCAATAGCGTCCGGATTGCGCATGGAGATAGACATCATATCCAAAGTAATCAGCGATACCTTTCGGGTAGGGCACGCGATACACCTCATATTCAGGCATTTCCTTTTTTGAAGGGAAGTCCATGGTCTTGTCCAGCGGTAGCTTGCTGACATCCAGATCATTGGGGCCGGATTTGTGATGAATCAAAATCAGGATCATCTCCTCGCTTGGCTTCTGTGTTTTGGCAAAGGACTGGCCGCCCAGGAGCACCAAAATAGCCAGGGTTGTCAGGAAGGTGAATGCCCGGTTCATATACTCTTATGCTTATTTCAGATACAAGAAGGGACAAGTGCAAACTTGCCCGGACAAGTCGGCAGACCAAGGTCGTATGTGCTACCCACTTGCATGAAATGCCGCTTCCTCCTGCTGTTTTCCATCCTCCTCCTGATGGCCGCTCCGCTGTCGGCTGCAGAGATGCGGGGGATGTGGATTTACAAGACGGATGAAATCGCTGCTTCTCCTGAAGCCAGCGATGCCCTTTTCGACTTCTGTGCTCAGCGCCACATCACTGATCTCTTCTGGCAGGTCCATTTCACCAAACTTGAAAACGGTGGCCGTGAACTGAAAAATGCGGCCCCCACGCGCGCCTTCATCCAGCACGCTCACGCTCGCTCGCTCCGCATCCACGCCCTCTTTGGCGATCCCTCTCACACTCTGCGCGCCAAGCACGGCATCGTGCTCGCCAGCGTGGACGGCATCCTCGCCTTCAATCGCGAAGAACCCCGGGACGCACACTTTGACGGTGTGCATCTCGACATCGAGCCTCACGGCCTCCTTCAGTGGAAGAAAGCCGATCCCGCACAGAAGTGCGATCTTCTGACTCAGTTTGTTGAGGTCAATCACAAAGCCGTTTCCCGGGCTCACACGGCGGAGCCCGGCTTGATCTACGGCGTGGACATCGTCTTCTGGCTCGACAAAACCACCCCCGAGGGAAAGCCCGCCTACCCGGTCAACTATCAAGGTGTCGCCAAAGACGCCGCCCAGCACCTGCTCGATTGTGTCGATCACGTCGCCATCATGAGCTACCGCGACACCGCCGAAGGAAAAAACGGCATCGTCTCCCTCGTCGCCAAAACCATCGCCTACGCGGATACCACCAAGGCCAAAGTCTTCGTCGGTGCCAAGATGGCAAACATCGGCCCCAAGATGGAAGGTTTCTACGGCAAGACCGAAACACAGATGATGTCAGCTCTGCGAGCTGTTGATGACACCTACACCTCGCACCCCGGCTACGCCGGTCTCGCTTTCTTCATGTTCGAAGCCTTCAAAATCATGACGCCATGAGATACGCCTTCATTCTCCTTCTCATTCTCCACGCCACCCTGGCCTCCGCCGCATGGCAGGCTGGCGCAGCGAAAGCCGACATCACGCCCACAGAACCTGTCCCTCTCGCTGGCTATGGTGGCAAGACACGCATGTCCCAGCGCGTGGAGCATCCCATATGGCTGAAGGCCCTCGCGCTTAAAGATGAGTCCGGAGCGACATCCGTCCTCGTCACCGCCGACCTCGTCGGCCTGAGCGACAAAATGGTCGCCATCATCGCCAAGGCAGCGCTCGAAAAACACGGCATTCCGCGTGAGCGCCTGGTCCTCAACGCCTCTCATAATCACTCCTGCCCCATCACCGAGGATGTGCTCTGGCTCTATTACGAGCTCACGCCGGAAGAAGCGACGGTGAAGGACCGCTACACCGCCCTGGTTTATGCGAAGTATGCAGAGGTCATCGGCGCCGCCATCGCCAAACTCGCACCCGCAGAGCTCGCCTTTGATCAGGGCCTTGCCGGTGTCGCCGTGAACCGCCGCCGCTCACGCGGTCCTGAGAGCCGCGCCTTAGGTGGGCAGGTCGATCAGGACGTGCCCGTCATCACCGTGAAATCTGGCAACGATCTCAAAGCCATCCTCTTCGGCTACTCCTGCCACACCACCGCTCTCGGCGGCCTCAGCATCAATGGCGACTACGCAGGCTTCGCTCAGCTTGAGCTGGAAAAATCCTTTCCGGGCTCCGTCGCCCTGTTTGTGCAAAACTGCGGCGGCGATGCCAATCCGCTCCCTCGCATTCGCGGCAGGGACATGGAGGCCACCGAACTTGCCCGCATGTATGGCAGCATTCTCGCCGAGGCCGTGCGTCAGGTGCTCACTGGCACGATGACTCCTCTCAGCGGTCCCATTCACGCTGCCATGGGCCGGACAGAGCTTCAACTCCAGCCCGGCATTCCGCTCGATGAACTCAAACAGCGCCTCCCCAATCTCACCGGCATGCCCAGGCGCGAGTTCGAGCACTTCATCCGCCAGTATGAAACCCTCGGCTCGCCACCGGGCCGCGTGCCATATCCCATCCAGGTCTGGCGCTTCGGCTCCGGTTTCCAGTTCATCGCCCTGACTGGCGAGACCGTGGTGGACTACTCCCTCAAGTTCAAAGCCACCTACGGCTGGAACACCACCTGGGTCTGTGGCTACAACAACGACCTCACCAGCTATGTCCCAAGCCACCGCGTCCTCAAAGAGGGCGGCTACGAAGGTATCACCGGCATGTTCGAATATGGCCACCGCGCTCCCTACACTGAAAACGTGGAGGATTTGATCACCACCAAGGTCGGGGAACTTATGCAGCAGAAGAAGTAGCCTACTTCACCACCGGTGCCGTCTGCTCCGGCGTCACCCTGCCTCCCGGCAGTTCCAGAATTCGGATGTTCCGAAAATGAATCTCCGCCCCTTCCGACTCCAGGCACAGGTATCCTTTGCGCACCGTTGACTGGCTGATGCCGTTCACAAACTTCCCGTTGATTGAGAGCTTCACCGTGCCGTCCACGCACACCACGTCATACGTGTTCCATTCGCCCTTGCCTTTGCAGCGCATCTCCCACGACATGCTGCGCTTTCCACGCGGATTGTCCGGCACGCCCTCCAGCCCGTTCGCGCCAAAGAGCTCGCCAGACACATAGCCCGGGTGGTTAGGCAGGCCATCTTTGCCCGGGTGCAGCTTCGGCCACTCCAGCTCCAGCATCTGCACCTCCATGCCCTTGGGCAGATTTCGGCCTGCAGGCACCGCGCCCTCGCTCCATACAAACACGCCGGAATTTCCACCCGCCTCCATGTGCATCCACTCGATGTGCAGGATGAAGTTCTCATACTGTTTTTCGCTGCGCATCACCCCAATGGGCAGCCCCTTGCACACCAGCATCCCGTCTGTGACGCTCCACGTTTCGGGGCTCGTGTTCACATCCACCCAGCCGGTGAGGTCTTTGCCGTTGAAAAGATTGCGCCATTGCGGTGCGTCTTCTGCGAGCAATGCGGTGCCAAGGATGAGGCTTAGAAAGATGGATTTCATGGGTTGATCCTTACAGCGCGCCCTGGACGGGCTTCTTTCACGAGTTTTCCATCAAGCACGACCGGCACGCCGTTCACGATGACATGCGGAATGCCGGCAGAAGCTGTCGTTGGCGACTCAAAGGTGGCGCGGTCGATCACCGTTGCCGGATCAAAAACGGTGATGTCCGCATCCGCTCCGAGAGCGATCCGGCCTTTGCCTTTCATCATCGGAACGTATCCTTCCAGTCGCTGCGCGGGCAGGATCGTCATCTTGGCGAGTGCTTCCATCAGCGGGAGCAGCTTCTTTTCGCGTGAGTAGTGCCCCAGCACGCGTGCGAAGGTCCCTGCGCCGCGCGGATGCCCTTTGCCATCGATGAAGGGAACTCCGTCACTCGCGATCATCACACCCGGATGTGCGATGGCCATCTCCACATTTTCATCCTTCATCATGTAGATGATCACCCAGCCGCCCTCATTGCGGTAACGTTCGAAACTCTCCTGCGTGAGCCGTTCACCTGTCGCTGCCCAGGCGAGATCACCGTAGTCGATCTTGAGATTGGCCTGCCATCCTGGATTGAACATCGCGGACTCCAGCACGGTGGAGGCAGCAGTGTAGGGGTACACCTCCGTGCTGATGTCCATGCCTGCAGCCTTGCTGGCGTCGATGAGTTTTAAAACTTCCCTCATGTCGCCGATGGCGCTGCTGCCGACATGCACGATGTGCAGCGCCGCGCCGGTCGTTTTTGCGGCGTTGATCGCTTCCTCGATTGCGGCGATGCCAAAGGCGCGCGTATGCACATACGCGGGCACTTTGCGCTCTGCTGCGATGCGGAACATGGCCGCAATCTCGCCCGGTGCGGCGGCAGGCGTGTAGTTGATGCCAAACCCAATGCCCAGCGCGCCCTCATCAAGTCCGCGCTTGATCGCATCTCCCATGAGCTTGAGCTCCGCATCCCTCGCCACCTTGTTCGCACCATCAGGCTCAGCGCCGAGTCCGGCGATCTTGGCACGGTTGACCGCCCAGTGCCCGATCTCCATCCCCGGATGAAATGCGGCAAAGCGGGCGGCGATGTGACCGACCGTGGCTCCGTAGTTCAGCGGCGCCGTGTCTTCCATCGCACGATACCATGCCGCCACCGGATACACTCCTGCTTCCAGGTCTAGGACCGTGGTGACGCCATCACAGGCTTTGATCTGCATGTCACCCGTGGTCTGTCCATGCGCATGAAGGTCGATGAAGCCGGGCGCGACCACGTGTCCTTTCACCTCCAGAATTTTTTTGCCGGGCAGTGGCGTGTCGGAGATCGCGGCGATCTTGCCCTCACGAATTCCAATATGACGAACCGCGTCAAGATTGGTCGCCGGATCCATCACGCGGCCGTTGTTAAGCACAAGGTCGAACTCTTCTGCAAAACACAGGCTGATTTGAAAACACACCGCGAAGAGCAAAAACAATTTCATGAGGGGAAAACGGGATGGCGCGAGAATTCCTTCGCCTTGGCGCCTCTGAAAAGGATGCGGGCTGTCATTCTTATGGTGAATGCCGTTTTGGCGCCTTCACGAGACCTCAGGCAACTGAACACGCTTTTAACAGGTGTGTTTAACAGTCCCCCGGGGCTGTGCACAATGTGAACGTAAATATGCTCAAGCGGGGTTCCTTCGATCAGAGCCTCCGCTGTCAGAGCATTAAAGCAGTTCGGTTATCACTCTGCCGCCTTCGGCAACGATCGGTCGCGGGCGGCCTTGAGGATCAATCCAGTTCGTATTTTGCTCGATACCCAGATGGTGAAACACCGTTGCGGCCAGGTCTCCGGGGGCGACACGGCGGGTTTCGATTTCTCCACCATGCTTGTCCGTGCTGCCGATCACCTGCCCATGGCGCAGCCCGCCTCCTGCCATCACCATCGACATCACACGCGGCCAGTGGTCGCGTCCTGCATTCTTGTTGATCACCGGACTGCGTCCAAATTCGCCCATCATGAGGATCAAGGTGCTGTCCAGCAGCCCGCGGTCTTCGAGATCCGTGACCATGGCGTGCAGCGTGCGATCCATGCTGGGCAGCAGCGGAGTGAGGCCTTTTTTGATTCCTCCCCACTTCACTTCATCGCCATGATGATCAAAGTAGCCCCAGGCGCCGCTGACGGTGACAAACGTTGACCCCGCCTCAATGAGCCTGCGGGCGAGCAGCGCTTTTTCCCCGAGGCTGTCGCGTCCGTATCTGTCTCGCATCGCAGCAGATTCTTCCTCCAGGTTCAGCGCACGCTGGGCACTTCCTTCCATCAGCACCTCATAAGCCTGCTGCGTGAAGTGGTCTGCCGATGCTACGGACTCATTTGCACCGATGCCGCGTTTCCACTGGTCCATTTGCTCGGCCAGAGCACGGCGGCTGCCGAGCCGTTCGATGCTGAGACCTTCCACCAGTTTGAGCCTTCCCGACAAATCTTTGCCGCTCACCGGGTTGAAGGCATTGCCCATGTGGCCAGCCCCCCAGATGTCGGCAGGCAGCGAATCCGCCAGCGCCACATATCCCGGAATGCCCGGCGCATTGGCTCCGCGAAACTTTGCGGCGATCGACCCCATGGACGGATAGCCCCCGCCGTCACGGCCGTCATTGGTGCGTCGTGCCAGGGGATTGCACGCCTGCATGGTGATCGGCGTGTGATCGCTCGCACTGCAGTCCACTGAACGAACCAGCGTCAGCCGGTCCATGATTTTTGCTGTCAGCGGCAGATGTTCGCACACATGAATGCCCGGAACTTTGGTCGGAATATGCCCAAACGGTCCACGAATTTCGCTCGGTGCGTCCGGTTTCGGGTCCCACATGTCGATGTGGCTCGGCCCGCCGGAGAGCCAGAAGAGCACCACATTGGTCTTTCGCGTCGCCTGTCCCGTGGCCGCGGCCAGGGCCTTCTGCTGGAAGAGCGCTGGCAGTGAAATGCCCGCCAGCCCCGCGAGTCCCGTCTGCAAAAAGCCACGCCGGGTCGAGCCGATGCGCAGCAAATCCCCCCCTGCCGGACTGAAAGCCTGTGAAATGCTCGTGGGTGTGGGAAGGCTGGTTTTCATGCGCGTAAAGGCAGCTGCCTGAATAACCTACGGTGCCAGATGGCCGGCCTTGCTTCGGCCGCCCAAATCGATCCCGCGGGGCAGGGGAGGGGGCCCCCCCCATCCGCCAAGTTTCCGTTTGAGCCGCCCCGGCTTTCGGGCTAGGCAACCGGCCACCATTTTCCCATGAGCAGCTCCTCCGCACATACCTACAAACAAGCCGGCGTCGACATTCACGAAGCAGCATCGCTGGTCGATGACATCGGCGTGCTCGTGAAGCGCACCCAGCAGAAGCGGAAGCTCGCAAATCCCTTTGGCCTCTTCGCCGCCGCTTACGACCTCAGCGGCTACAAGCACCCCATCATCCTCACCGGCTGCGACGGCGTCGGCACCAAGATCGAGCTTCTGCTCAAGCACGACCAGCTCGAAGCCGCCGGCAAGGACCTCGTCGCCATGAATGTGAACGACGTGCTCACCACTGGTGCTGACCCCATCATGTTCCTCGACTACGTGGGCATTCCCAAGATCCAGAAGACCCAGATCACCCGCATCATCGCCGGCATGACCGAATACCTAGAGGCATGCAATTGCATCCTCGCTGGCGGTGAGACCGCCGAGATGCCCGGCATGGTTCCTGAGGGCATGGTTGAGCTCAGCGGCTTTGCTATCGGTGCCTGTGAAAAGGAAGACCTGCTCGATCCCGGTACCATCGCTGCTGGTGATGTGCTCATCGGCTGGCCCAGCGCTGGCTTCCACGCCAACGGCTTCAGTCTCGTCCGCCGCATCATTGAGAAGGAAAAGCTTCAGTTCAGCGAAGACGAAATGCGCACGCTGCTCCTGCCCACACTGCTTTATCATGAGCAGCCAGCCGCTCTCAAAGCCGCAGGCATCCGCCCCAGGGCCATGGCCCACATCACCGGTGGTGGTCTGCCAGAAAACCTCGGCCGCATGTTCCTCAAGCGCGGCCTCGGTGCCAACCTCCGCATCCCCTTCTGGCAGAACGACGTCGTCCAGAAGGTCCTCCGCCACGCCGACCCAAAAGACGCCATCGACACCTTCAACATGGGCCTCGGCTGGGTCGCCATCGTCTCCCCGGCAGACGCCGACAAGGCTCTCGCCTGTGGACAGAACGCCAAAATCATCGGCGAGATGGACACCAGCGCCGAAGTCCGCGTCGAGATCGTCTGAAAGATTGGCTGATTTGAGCAGTGAAAGGAGGCATGCACCGCCTCCTTCCTGCTCTTTCCTTTCTTTTCATCGGCCTCCTCAGCACTCACGCTCAGCAGCCTGCCAAGCCCAAACCGGCCCCCAATCCATCCCTGGCACCCATCCAGGATGTTGCCGGTCTTCCTCGCGTACTCCTCATCGGAGATTCCATCTCCATGGGCTACACCCTGCCCGTGCGCAAGCTCCTGGAGGGCAAGGCCAACGTGCACCGCATCCCCACCAATGGCGGCCCCACCAAAAACGGCGTCGCCAACATTGCCAAATGGCTCGGCACCGGCAAATGGGACGTCATCCACTTCAACTGGGGCATCCATGACCTCAAATACATGCCCGACGGCAAGCGCCAGGTCGAGCCCGTCGCTTACGAGGCCAATCTCCGCAGTCTCGTCGCCACGCTGAAAAAGACGGGCGCAAAGCTCATCTGGGCCACCACCACCCCCATCCCCGAGGGCGAACTCAATCCGCCCCGTAAATTCGGCCAGGTCAAAGAGTACAACGAAATCGCCGCCAAGGTGATGGCTGAAAACGGCATCGCCATCGACGACCTGAACGCCTGGATCACTCCCCAGCTCGCCACCATGCAGAAAGCCCGCGACGTGCACTACACCGCCGCCGGCAGCGACTACCTGGCCAAGCAGGTCGCCGCAGAAATCACCAAGGCGCTCGCTAAATAAAGTGGATGCCATGATTGGCAGATGCTTGCTGCCATGCTCTCGTTTCAGCCGGGCCAGAGAACCAGCGGTTACAAAGCCCGCCTCCAATTGTGCCTGCCTCAAAGGTATTCGCGTGCATGATACAGGGCACCCAGCCCGCCTTCGCCATGAGTACCTCGTTCAAGCGCCGCCTGCTCGTCACCCTGTCTGTGTTGTTGTTGGGCGGTTCCCTCCTCCATGCGGTCCCTCCGCCCGCAGACCCCACCCCTGCCGTCAAGCTCAAGGAATCCGTGCTTCCTCCTGGCGTCAGCCTCTCCCAGGGCATCTCTGAAATCACGGGCGTGGCTATCAGCCCGCTCACCGGTGTCAGCGTCGTCGGGGCTTGGACTTATTATAAAACAGAGCCGCAACTGCGTCATCGCCTGCCCTGGTACTGCCACCCTGGCGTGTGGGGCACAGGGCTGGCGCTGCTGGCCATCTGCTTCTTGAAGGACTTTCTCGGCGCCGCTGCACCACCGCTCGTCAAAAAGCCGCTCGATTTCGCCGAGCTCTTCGAAAACAAGCTCAGCGCCCTCGTCGCCAGCGCAGGATTTGTGCCGCTCGTTGCCCTCGCCATGGCCCATTTCAATCAGGCTCAGCCCCAGGCTGTGAATGATCTTGCGGGCTCAGGCCTGGCCGTCATCCCTCTCGCGAGCTGGGTCGATCTTACCGTGCACACCCCCTGGATCACCATTCCCGTCTCCCTCGTGGCGTTTGCGGTGGTCTGGCTCAGCGCACATGCCATCAATGTGCTCATTGCCCTCTCCCCCTTTGGCATCGTCGATGCCGGGCTCAAGCTCATCAAGCTCGGCCTCATGGCCCTCGTGGCCGGGGCCACCTTCATTCACCCCTACGCCGGGGCCGCTGTGTCCCTGCTGCTGATCTTCATCGGCTTCCTCGTCGCAGGCTGGTCGTTCCGTCTCACCCTCTTCGGCACCCTGATGGGCGCCGATTTTCTGCTCAACAGGCGCGCTGCGGCTGCCGATCTTACCATTGGCGTTCGTGGTTTCCTCGCCCGCCGCACCGAGGGCGTGCCGGTGCGCACCGCAGGCAGGCTGAAACATGACGCCTCCAGCGGCCTGGTGTTCAGCTACCATCCCTGGCTGGTGCTCCCCGAGCGCCAGATCCCTCTCTCGGTGGCAGATGCCCCCAAGGTCATCTGCAAGGGGCTGCTCCATCCTTCGCTGGCCCATCGGGAGGACTCCTCCTCGGCTTCCACCCGCAGTGCTCTCATCCTTCTGCCGCGTTATCGGGGGCTGGAGGACATGATTGCCCGCCATTTTGGCTGCCAGCAGGTCGTGGACGGTGCGCTCCTTCGCGGCTTCAAGGCCATGCGCCAGTGGTTGGTGGGCATGCTCTCCCCCGGCAGAAAACTGGTGGAAATGCACCCATGATGAACCGCAGCAGGGTTGCGCAGGGCTGAATCCCGCCTATCTACGCGGCCCGCTTATGCACAGTTTCCGCTATCACCAAGGCCAGCTTTTTGCCGAAAACGTCCCGCTTCAATCCCTTGCCGAGAAGCATGGCACGCCGCTGTATGTTTACTCCAAGGCCACCATCACCGGCCATTTCACCCGCTTGGACGCCTCCCTGGCCAGGCTGAACCACCTCATCTGCTATGCGGTGAAGGCCAATTCCAACATCGCCGTGCTCAGCACCATCGCCAAGCTTGGCGGCGGCTTTGACATTGTCTCCGCAGGCGAGCTCTACCGCGTCATCAAGGCCGGTGGCGATCCCGCCAAGTGCACCTTCGCAGGTGTGGGCAAAACCCGTGACGAGATCGAATACGCTCTCAAGCAGGGCATCTACTGCTTCAACGCCGAATCCGAGGCCGAACTGCATTACATCAACCAGGTCGCCGGAGAGCTCGGTATGAAGGCCCCCGTGGCCGTCCGTGTGAACCCCAACGTGGACGCCAAGACCCACGCCAAGATCACCACCGGCAAGAGCGAGAACAAATTCGGCATCGACTTCGACCAGATCCTCGACGTTTACGCCCGTGCGGCCGCCAATTGCCCCAATCTGGTCATCAAGGGCCTGCAGATGCACATCGGCTCCCAGCTCACCAATGTGGACCCCTTCCTTGAGGCCGTGCAGAAGGTCATCCCTCTCGTGACGGAGGTGAAGAAGAAACACGGCATCGAATTCTTCAGCATCGGTGGCGGCATCGGCATCAACTACAAGCAGAGCCTCGACTCCGGCGACGCAGCCTGGTGGCAGGAAAACGCTGAAGTCCACCCTCTCACCGTTCAGGCCTACGCCGAAGCGGTGGTGCCTCATCTGGAGCCCCTCGGCCTGCGCATCCTCTGCGAGCCCGGCCGCTTCATGGTCGGCAATGCCGGCGTCATGCTCACCCGGGTGCTTTATGAAAAGCGCGGTGCCGCCAAGGTCTTCAAAATCGTCGATGCCGGCATGAACGACCTCATCCGCCCCACCCTGTATGAGGGCTGGCACCAGATCGTCCCGCTCAAGCAGCCCGCAGACGCCACCGTGGAAAAGGTCGATGTCGTCGGCCCCATCTGTGAATCTGGCGACTTCCTGGCCCAGAACCGCGAAATCCCGCTCGTCAAAGAGGGGGAATACCTCGCCGTGCTCAGCGCCGGAGCCTATGGCTTCACCATGGCCTCCAACTACAACACCCGCCCCATGCCTGCCGAAATCCTCGTGGATGGAGACAAGGCCACCGTGGTGCGCGAGCGCCAGACCCTCGAAGACGTCCTCAAAGGCGAGCACCTCGCCTGATCAAACTGCGAACTCCCGACATGCACATCGCCGACATCCTCCAATCCCAGCGCCCCACGCTCTCGTTTGAGTTCTTCCCACCGAAGACCGCCGAGGCCTTTGAGGCGCTGTATCAGACCATCGGCGAGTTGGAGGCCTTCAAGCCCTCCTTTGTCAGCGTGACCTACGGCGCAGGCGGTTCCACCCGCGAGCTCACGCACGATCTGGTGGTGCGCATCAAAACCACCACCAGCCTCGATGCCGTGCCGCACCTCACCTGCGTCTGCCACAGCGAGGCGGACATCGCCGCCATCCTGGAGCGCTACGCCCAGGCGGGGGTGAGCAACATCCTCGCCCTCGGTGGCGACCCGCCGAAGAATCTCGCCGGCTACGACCGCTCCAAAGATGCCTTCCAGCACGCCGCCGACCTCGTGGCCTTCATCAAGAAGTTCAACGACACCGGCGCTCATCCTGACAGGCGCGGCTTCGGCATCGGCGTTGCCGGTTTCCCGGAAGGTCATCCCAGCACGCCCAACCGCGTCCTGGAAATGGATTACCTCAAGGCCAAGGTCGATGCCGGCGCGGACTACATCTGCACCCAGCTCTTTTTCGACAACCACGACTTCTACGACTTCCGCGAGCGCTGCCACCTGGCCGGGATCAACATCCCGATCATTGCCGGCATCATGCCCATCACAAGCGCCTCCGGCATGCGCCGCATGGCAGAGCTGGCTGCCGGTGCCCGCTACCCGGCGAAGCTCCTCCGCGCCATCCAGCGTTGTGGTGGAGATGAGGCCGCCGTGCAGAAAGTCGGCATCCACTACGCGACCGAGCAGTGCCACGATCTTCTCGATCACGGCGTGGACGGCATCCATTTCTACACCCTCAACAAATCCCACGCCACGCGCGAGATCTACTCCAGTCTCGGCATCCGTGACTCCGCCGCTGTGCGGCCGCATTCATGAGCGAAGAAGCCCCCCTCATCGCCGCCATCGAGGCAGGCGGCACCAAGTTCGTCTGTGCCGTCGGTACCGGGCCCCATGATGTTCGTGATGTCACACGCATTGATACCACCACGCCTGAGGATACTCTCGCCGGCGTGACACGCTTTCTATCGACGGCTAAGTCCAAGCACGGCTCCATTGCTGCCATTGGCATCGGTTCCTTTGGTCCTATCGACCTCGACAAAAAAAGCGAGACCTACGGCTACATCACTTCCACCCCCAAGCCTGGCTGGCAGTTCACAAACATCGTCCCCAAGCTCCAGGACCGCTACCATGTGCCCATCGCCTGGGACACAGATGTGAACGCCGCCGTTCTTGGCGAATATCTGTGGGGTGCCGGGCAGGATACAGATCCGCTCATCTACATTACCGTTGGCACAGGTGTTGGAGGAGGAGTGCTCATCAATGGCCAGCTCCTCCATGGCATGCTGCACCCTGAGATTGGCCACATGCTGGTGCCGCCGCCGCAGAATTCCTCGGCCATTCAGCACGCCTGCCACTGCCCATTTCACAGCAGCTGTGTTGAAGGCTACGTCAGCGGCACCTCCCTCGCTTCACGCTGGGGTGTCAAGGCCGATGCTCTCCCGCCCGACCACCCCGCATGGGAGGAGGTGGCGGATGTCATGGCCCACGCGCTCATGAATCTCGCTCTCAGCATTTCCCCAAAGCGGATCATTCTTGGTGGCGGTGTCATGAGCCAGGAGCACATCCTGCCCCTTATCCGTGGCAGGCTGCACAAGCTCAACAACGGCTACCTCCGTGTTCCTGAGCTTGGCCGTAACATCGACGATTTCATTGTCGCTCCTGGGCTGGGTGCACGCTCCGGGCTCCTCGGTGCTCTGGCACTGGGCAAGTATGAGCTCGACAGGCATCTGGGCCAAAGCTCAGAGGCAGCTTTCCGCTAAAAGCGCCTTCATCATTTTGCAGACACGGGGGCCTCTTGGCATCTGTGCCTGATCACATCCCGCTGCAATTCGTAGCAGGGGGGCAGCAGCGAAGCATTGGGAGGCTGGCCTGGGCAGGCGTTCTCCCAATCTCCTGCCGGTTAAAAGCCGCTTTTGCAGGTGGGGGCTGACAAATTCCCATGGGCTTGCAAGACTGGAATGATGACCGTTGATTCATCACCATGAAAATCCCGACCATCTTTGCTTTCCTCCTCTTGGTGGGACGTGTCCTCGCACAGCAGACTGAAACACTGCCTGGCACGCAGCCGCTCCTCAAGGATGGCGACATCTCACAGCAGATGCATGCGGCGGCGTTGGAAGACATGGATCAGCTGATCACCAGCTCGCTGAAAACACGCGAACGTTACTGGCATAGGGATGTGTCTTCTCCGCAGGCTTATGCAGAGTCGGTCCGCGAGAACCGCGAGCGCTTCAGACACATCATTGGTCTCAGGGACAAGCGAGTGCCTGTGGCCTTGGAGCGCTATGGGGACGAGACCAACCTCGCGCTCGTGGGCAAGACGAAAGCCTACCGCATCTACCAGGTGCGCTGGCCCGTCCTGGAGCAGGTTTCAGGTGAAGGTCTGCTGCTGGAGCCCAAGGGGAAGCCTCGTGGCTACATCATCGCTCTTCCAGATGCTGATCAGACGCCGGAGCAGATCGCCGGTTTGTCTCCTGGCGTGGCGCCGGAGGCACAGATCGCCCGCCGCTTCGTCGAAAACGGGTTTGCCGTCATCGTTCCCGTTTTGATCAGCCGCAGCACTGCCGGTTCCGGCAATCCTGAGATCCTCATGACGAATATGCCGCATCGTGAATGGATCCACCGGCAGGCCTACATGATGGGTCGGCATATCATTGGTTATGAAGTTCAGAAGGTGCTGGCGCTGGTGGACTGGATCAACATTCACCGCCACGACCAGATCGGCGTCGCAGGCTATGGCGAAGGCGGGCTCATCGCCATGTATGCCGCCGCCGTGGACACCCGCATCGACGCCGCTCTCGTCAGCGGGTATTTCAAATCCCGTCAGCGCACGTGGCATGAACCCCTCTACCGCAATGTCTGGGGCCTCCTGGCTGAGTTTGGCGATGCGGAGATTGCCTCTCTCATTGCGCCGCGCGGCCTTGTCATTCAGTACGCGGATGAACCGGACGTTGCAGGCCCGCCAGAGCCCAAAGGAAAAAAAGGCCAGGCAGCACCCGGCAGACTCACCACGCCTGAATTTGACGAGGTCCAGGAGGAGTACTCACGCATCGACTCTTTGGTGCCGACGAGCCTTCAGCATCGGTCCCTCGTGCGTGGAGATGCAGCCGCCGCCAGCGCACTTTCCAAGCTGCTCAAAACCGAGGTGAGCATGGCGCTTTCCAAGGAACTCCCACAGAATTTGCGCCAGACCTACTTGCCTGCAGTTCGTCAGCTGGCTCAGCTCAAAGAACTCGAGGCTCATGTGCAGCGCCTGATCCGTGGCTCGGACAAAGTCAGGAATGATTTCTTCCTCTACAAGGCCATGCCTGAGCTCAGCAACGATGCCTGGACCTATGCGCAGTTTGCCGACAAAAAGCCGGACAAATTCATCGCTGCGGCAAAAGACTACCGCAAAACTTTCTGGGATGAAGTGATCGGCCGCATTGACTCACCGCTCCCCACGCCCAAACCCCGGTCACGCAAAATTTACGACAAGCCCAAATGGACCGGCTATGAAGTCGTGCTGGATGTCGGAGGCGAAGGTTTCGCCTGGGGGGTGCTCCTGCTGCCCAAAGACCTGCAGCCCGGAGAGAAGCGTCCCGTCGTCGTCTGCCAGCATGGACGTCACGGTGTGCCTTCAGATGTCATCGAGGGGGACAAGCTCGCCTACCACGACTTCGCCGCGCACCTGGCTGAGCGTGGTTTTATCGTTCTCGCTCCGCACAATCTGTACAAAGAGGAGGAGCAGTACCGCACCCTCTCACGCAAGGGCAACACCGTGAAAGCCTCCATGTTCTCCGTCATGCTCCGCCATCACGAGCAGTGGCTCAAATGGCTAGCCTCGCTGCCGCAGGTGGATGAGAAGCGCGTCGGTTTTTACGGTCTGAGCTACGGTGGCGAATCCGCCGTCCGCATCCCCCCGCTGCTCGATGGCTACTGCCTCTCCATCTGCTCCGGCGATTTCAATGACTGGACCCGCAAGGTGGCCACCACTGAGGACAAGCACAGCTTCATGTTCACCGACGAGTGGGAGATGCCCTACTTCAACATGGGCAGCACCTTCAGCTACGCCGAGCTGACCTACCTCATGTTTCCCCGCGCCTTCATGGTCGAGCGCGGGCACCACGACGGCGTCTCCATCGACCCCTGGGTCGCCTACGAGTACGCCAAAACCCGCTGGCTCTACGCCCAGTTCGGCATGGAAGACCGCACCGAGATCGAGTTCTTCAACGGCGGCCACACCATCAACGGCCAGGGCACCTTCGAGTTCCTCCACAAGCAGCTCAGCTGGCCCAAGCGCTAGCAGCAGTCCCGTAACCCGAGCATCCATGTTCGGGTTCCTGCAGACTCCTGCTGGTCACAGCTCCTTCGTCCAATACGTCAGCGTCTTCGGAGACTCCTCATCTTCCCCGATCTCCTTCCACACAAAGGTGGCCTGCAGTTCCGGGCGCTTTACATACCCCTGGCTCCGCCAGAAATCATCCAGTGGCCGATATCCCTGCGGGCGCAGCGGATGCGTCTCCAAGCGGTCCACCGCACAGAAGGTGCTGAGCTTCAGCCCCAGCTTCCTGGCATGAGCCTCACGCCGCACAAAGAACTCTTTGCCGATGCCTCTGCCCCGATACTCCGGCAGCAGGATCGATTCGCCGAAGTAGCAGATTGTGGAAATATCATAGCCCCCTTGCACAAACGGGGCTTTGAATTCCGGTCCCTCATCCGGCATCGGCAGGCACGTGGTGGCACCCACCACCTTGTCCTCATCAAAGACCAGCACCACAAGGCTGCCTTCGGATCTCACATACGTGCCCAGGTAATCACGCTCATTTTCCAGATTGCCCACGTAGAGATAGGGGTATTCATGGAAAACCGAGATGCGCAGGGCCCCCAGGGCGTCAATGTGGGAGGCCAGTTCGGCACCGTGGAAGTTTTGCAGACGAAGCATGGTCAGTTAGAAGCGGTGGAGGTGGAAAACTGCTCCGCCATGGCGCGGATTTTGAGCCGCATGTTGGCCAGGCCGTTGAGGCGGGTAGGGGAGAGCATCTTGGTAAAACTGCAGGCCTCCCACACACGCGGCTCTTCAGCCGCCGCTTCCGCAGGGGTCGCTCCGCTGTACAGGTCACACAGCAGCGAGGCCAGCCCTTTCACCATGGGAGACTCCGCATCGCAGGTGAAGCGTGTTTTTCCCTCAAGACACTCTCCATGCAGCCAGACGCGCGAGACACAGCCCGGCACTAGATTGGCCTCCGTTTTGTGGGCCGCATCCAGTTTCATCGCCGTGCCACGGGACACCACGGCATTCAGGCGCTCATGCGGGTCAGGGATGAAATTCAGGTCGTCGATCAGCGCCTGCTGTTTTTCTGCGAGGCTCATTTCAGCTTTGCCAGTCGGCCCTTGCTCCAGTTCAGCCCCGTCTGAATGGCTTCGTCATTGGCGATGGCGGCCGCCAGTTTCTCCCAGATGGCCACCGCATTGGCAAAGGCGGCCTTGGCTTCAGGCTTTTTGCCCGCGCTCTCGCTGGTGTGCCCCAGTGAACCATAAAGCTGAGCCAGCTGGCTGGCCCACATACGGCGCTCAGGGGTGAGCTTGTCGCTGGCAGGCTGCGCCTGAATGAGGGCTTCCAGAGATTCCACTGCCTGTTTTGCGATCGGAATGGCGGCTGAAGTCTTGCCGCTGTCGGCCAGCAGTTCCGCATATTCGCCGCGCAGCTTGGCCAGCAGGAACCCGTAGCGCACGTTGTCCTTGTCGTCTGCGATGATTTCGTTCACCAGCTCGATGGCGTCCTGCTTCTTCTTGCTGGCCTCTGCCGGGTTGCCCGCATCCCTTGCCAGCGAGGCTATGGCGCCATAGTTGCGGGCCAGAAGGTACTTCACCTCAGCCCACTCGGGCAGCAGGCGGTTGAGCTCCAGCAGGATCGGGACGGCCTGATTGTGTGCCTCTCTGGCATCAGAGCCGCTGAAATGACGTCCGATCAGCTCTGCCAGCTCGGTGTAGGCCTCCGCCAGCAGCAGCGCCTGGTCCTGGTTGCGTGGGCTGCTGCCCAGCACCAGCTCGCCCATGTCTTTCACAGAGTCGATCAGAGTGTTCAGAGCCTCCTCGACCTTGCCCGCATCACGCTGGCTGATGCCCTTGGCAAACTTGGCGCGTGCGAGGATGAATTTCTCGTCGTTGATCAGGTCGTGGCCGATGATCTTGGCATCTAGGATCGTGGGCACACGCGCCAGCGCCTGCTCAGAGTCGGCCACGTCACCGTTGCGCAGCGTTCGCAGGCCATATTCCAGCCAGGCACGGGCGCATTCGTTGCGGGCGAGGCGGTTCTTTGGATCTGCGGCGAGTCCTTTGTCGAGATTGACCGTGGCTTCCTTGAGCAGGGAGAGCGACTCGACATGCCGCCCCTCTCTTCCGCGAATGTCTGAAAGCAGCAGGCTGTAGCGGCCCAGCCACTGCTGGTAGAGCGCGATCTGCGCCCCTGCTCCATTTCCTTTGCTGATGAGTTCGGCCGCCTGGTCACGGGCCTTGGTGAGGAACACGACCGCCTGCGCCGTGTTTCTCAGCTTGAGGTGCAGCTGGCCGATGTTGCCATACGCGCGCAGCCGCTCCACGCCAAGCGCCGGAGATTGCTCCAGCAAGGGCAGCCCGCGCATGCAGTACGCCAGCGCATCCTTGAGCTGCTCCTTCTGAAAGCCTGCCTCCATTTCATTACCCGTCGGTGTCTGCAGCAGCTGTGTCAGAAACTGGTCCACGGCATTCTGCGAGTTTTGGAGGTTCTGATCCGCCACCGCCTTGGCGTTGTGCTCGTTGTCACGCTCGCTTGTCAGCTGGGCGATGCGGCTGTGAAGCGCATCACTTTCCATCTTGTGCACATCATTGATGCTGGAGATCAGCTGCTCCGCCTTCTGCAGGCTGCGCCGGGTCTGGAAAGCATAGACAAAGCAAAGCGCAAAAATGGCCAGCAGCGAGATGGCGGCGGTCTGCCAGGTGAGCACCTTTTTCGCCTGTTTCTGCCGCTCGCGCACGGTCTGCTCCCGCGATTCCTCCAGCAGATAGTCGCTTTCCAGCACTTCAAATTCGCGCACGATCTCGCGCATGTCCGCCCAGCGTGCGGCCGGATTGAGATCCAGCGCGCGTTCGATGATGCTGCGGCGGCGCTCCTCCCACTTGGACTGTGCCGTTTGAGGCCAGTAGATTTTCGGCTGCGCTTTGACTGCGGCCAGCAGGGCATTGCTGTCCACCTGCACCGCCAGTCCCGCCGCCGCCTGCTGGCGGGCGCGCTCGACCTCGCTTTCCCACATCTCCGCACCGCGTGGCAGTGCGCCGTTGAGCAGGCGGTAGGCGAGCACTCCAAAGCTGTACACATCCCAGGACGGCCCGTAGCCCGCAAAAACACCATCAGGATTTTCCGCCTGTTCCGGGCAGAGATGCACAAAGTGATCCGTCAGCTCAAGGTGATGAATGCCCCCCACCCAGCCTTGCGCGATGTCCGTGAGGCGGACAGAGGACTCTGCATCGTCCTCCAGCAGGATGTTCGACGGACGCAGGTTGCCATGCGGGATGCCATGCTTGTGCAGCCAGGCAAGTGCATCGGCCACCTCATAGATGTGCCTCCAGGCCTGCTCCGGCGGCAGGCCACTGCAGGCGGACTCCAGCGTCGGCGTCTGCCACAGGCGCCGGCCATGGCTGTCTTTCGTCATCACTCCCACCAGGGGCATGACGCAAAAGTAGGGCGTCCTGTCGAAACTGTAGTTTTCCACCGGCAGCACGCCGCGATGGTGAGGCATCTGCTGCAAAGCGCGGAAGGCGGTGGCCAGCGCCTTGCGGTTGATCGCCATCGAGCTGAACACCTTCACCGCGCAGGCTTTGCCGTTGGTGGACACCGCCCGGTACACGGCTCCGCACCTCCCGCTTCCGACCAGGTCCTGCAATTCATGTCCGGCGATTTCGGGCAGACTCATGCGTGCTTCAGATGTCTCTAGGGGAGAATGGTTGACCCAGGATGACGCGAAAATTGGACTGAAGCGACACCATGGGCACGTACGATGGTGGCGGAATGGGAAATCTCAAATCTCAAAATGACCCGTTGCAAAAATCACGTGCTACAAGGGCTGTAACAGCCATGCTGGGGCGCGAGCCGCATGAGACCCACAAAGCCTGACCATCGCCACGAAATCGAGGCCATTTACGCCGAACTCGAGCGTCGGCCACTGCCCCGACAGTGTGAAATGCGTACTGGCTGCTGCCACTTTCGGCTGGCTGGCCACACTCCAGTGCTGACGCTGGGAGAGGCCCTCTATGCAGCCCAGGGCGTTCGTGCCAGCGGGCGCAAGGCCTTGAAACCTCACCCGGACGGGGCGTGCCCTTTGCTGGGCCGTGATGGCCGCTGCACCATTTACAAGCACCGCCCTTTTGGCTGCCGGACCCACTTCTGCGCCGAAGCCGGCGGCATGTACCCACGCAAACACGTGGCAGATCTCATCCAGCGTCTCGAAGCTCTGGACGAGCGCCTTGGCGGCAGCGGTTCCCGCCCGCTTGAGGCTGCCGTCAGCGATGCGCTGGCGAAAATGTGACCTCAGGGGGCCGCACAATCGCGGGCCAGCTTCTGGCTCGCTTCGGACAGCCTTGACATAGCCACGGCGGCCTCTTTGCCGTTTGCGGGCAGTCTCAGCACCACGGTGTCTCCCTCCAGGCGTACAAAACCCGCCTTGATCGTTTTGCCTTCAGTGCTGGTCCAGCTCATGATCGGCGGCAGCGATTTTTTGACAGCCACCGGGGCCATTTTGGGGGCGTCCTTTTCAAAGCTGGCTCCCTCAGTGATCCACTCCGTGATCTTTTTGATCTCCGAGCTGGAGAGGTTCTCATTCGGCGGCATGTGATTCTTGCCGTCATTGACCAGCACTTCGAGGAAATGGCTCTCTGAAGGTTTCCCGGGCCGGATCTGCGCCACATCGTTGTCCTTGATGTCCAGTTTGAAAGTTTCCAGGTCATCAAACACAAACCCCCCCTTCTTTTTCCCAGTCTTCACACTGTGGCATTCATAGCAGTTCCGCTCCAGAATCGGCTGGATGTCCTTCTGAAAATCCGCCGCAAAGATGGATGAGGCGGCTAGGAATGGAAAGATCAGGGCAGGGCGGGGCAGGGGCATGGGGCGCGCGTTTTTTTGACTCACCAGAAACGTGCCATTCCGCTTTTCCTTAGCCAGCATCTTTTTTCCGTGGCATGTGGGCCTCATGTCAGATCAACGCACCGTCACAGCCGCCGCCGAACTCCTGCCGTTCCTTTTTGAGAACTGGCCCGAGACGAAGCGCACGCGCATCAAACAATGGCTGAAATACGGCAGCGTCCGGGTCAACGACCATGCCGTGACCCGCCATGACCACAAACTCACGCCCGGCGACAAGATCACCATCAAGGTGGAGCGCGCCCCGCGCGCCGGTGTCAAGCCCATGCCCGCCGGCCTCAGCATTGTCTATGAGGACGCGGCCATCATCGTCCTGAACAAAGGGGCTGGCTGGCTGACCGTGGCCACCGACTCCGGCAACGGCCGCACCGCCTATGCCGCCCTCACCGACCATGTGCGTGCCACCGATGCCCGTAACCGCGTCTGGATCGTCCATCGCCTCGACCGCGACACTTCCGGCCTCATCGTCTTTGCCAAAACCGAGCCCTTCAAGCGCATCCTTCAGCAGAACTGGCATCGTTTCGACAAAACCTACCTCGCCGTTGCTGAAGGCGTCATCAAGCGCGACTCCGGCACCCTCCGCTGCTACCTCAATGAGGAGTTTTCTCTCCGCGTCCGCAGCGTCCCGCCGGGCGAAGACACTCGCGAGGCCATCACCCACTTCAAGGTGCTCAAGCGCGCCGCCAGCACGACACTCGTCGAGCTCAAGCTCGAGACTGGCCGCCGTCATCAGATCCGGGTCCATCTCTCCGACATGGGCCACCCGATCGTTGGAGACAAGCCCTACGGCGCCACCACCGACCCTGCCAGACGCCTCGCACTTCACTCCAGCGAGCTGCACTTCATCCATCCCGCCACGGAGGAAAAAATGGACTTCGTCCTGCCGCTGCCGGACGTGCTGGCAAAGCTGGTGTAGCGCCTGCCGCCAGCAGCTTCTACGGGATTCATCCCATGCGGTGGTTGCTCCTGATTTTGGAGCGGCATTTGCTGTCTGAAATTCTGGCGTTGTGGCGTATGCTACCCGTCTCCCCCCACCTGAGCCAGGACACTTGTCTGGCGAAAAAAACTCGTCGATTTGAAAGCTGTTTTTTCCTCTGCCCTCCCGCCATCATCTATGCCTTCGGCCAGCTCATTGCTGCTGTCAGCGCTGCCGCTGCGGGGCCGTCACAAGCCTCTGAAGACGCTCATCGCATGGAGCATGATGCTCTGTACACATCTGGGGCTCCAGGCTGCCAACGACCTCTACTGGGACACCAACGGCACCGCCGACGGCTCGGGTGCCGCCACGGGAACCTGGGGCAGCAGTTTGTTTTGGAACACCGATCCCGCTGGCGTCAGCAACACCTTCCAGAGCAGCACCGACGGCAGCAATGATCTCCACTTTTCCGCAGGCACCAACGGTACCCTCGGAACGATCACCGTGAGCGGTGCCCAGCTCGCTCACGGCCTCTATTTTGAAGAAGGTGCGGTCACTCTTAGCGGTGGCACTTCCATCACGCTAAGCGATGGCGCCATCATCGACAACGTCACCGGCGTGATTCCCACGATCTCCACCGCGCTGGTCGCGACCGGCTCTGTCACTCTCACGGGCACGCGCATCTGGCTGAACAACCCCTCCTTCAGCGGTGGGGGCACCCTCAACGTCAATACTTCCAACGCCACTCTGCTGGAAAACAGCGGCGCCTTGAACGGGCTGTCCAGCATCAACATCAACAGCGGGGGCCTCGACATCCGGCAAAACCTCGGCGGATCCACCAATTACAACTATGCCGCAGGCACGACGCTGAACTTCGTCAACTCCAGCGGCCTCAACACCAACATCACCACCGCGGTCACTCCGTCCGTCACCTGGCTGGGAAACATCACCGTCGCCAGCTCCAAGGTGGCCACGCTCAGTGCCTTTGGCACCGGCAGCATCTTTTCCATCAGCGGAAATATTTCTGGCGCCGGCGGCGTGACGATCGGCGGTTCGGGCATCATGGTGTTTGCAGGCACAAACACCTACACGGGCACCACGACGGTCAGTGCGTCCACCCTGCAGATCACCAGTGGTTCGGCCATTGCAGACACGGCGCTCGTCTCCATGGGCACCGGATCATCCACCAACACTTTGGATGTTCAAAGCAGCGAAACGATTGGTGCCTTGAGTGGTGGCACTGCGGCGTTCAGCGTGGTGAATCTCGCTGCAGGACGGACTCTGACCCTCAGCTCAGGCACGCAGACCTACAGCGGCACCTTTGCCGGCAGCGGCAGGCTGACGGTGGCGGGTGCCGCTCAGACACTCGCCAGTGCCGTCAGCCTTGCGGACGTCAGCGTGACCAGCGGCATCCTGACGCTGTCTGCAGCCAATACCATCACCAACGGTCTCAGCCTCAGTGGCGGCACCGTGGTGCTGCTCAATGCGGGAGCTGCGGGCAGCGGCACCATTCAGGCCAGCGGCGGCACGATCCAGGTGGGGGTGGCCCGGGGCAGCTCGCTCACCCTTGCGAATGCGATCACTGTCTCCGCAGGCACCCGCACCTACCTTTCACCCCAGGCCAATGGCGGCGCCTCAGGCACCGCAACCATCAATTTTGGAGGCACGCTCACCATCAGCTCAGGCGGCATCCTAACTCTGGGCACGCCTGGTGGCAACGCTGCCTACGGCACCACCAATGGGGCGCTTGTCTTTGGCGAGGCCGTCTCCTCCGGCACCAAATTCCAGCTCAATGGCAGCAGCTTTACCGTCAGCGGTTTGAGCACCGGCACTGTCGCGCCTGGCTCCGCCACTGTGGAAAATGGCGCCTCCACCGCAGCCACCCTGACAGTCGCACTTGGTGCTGCAACATCCAACACTTACGCCGGCACCCTGCGCAATGGCGGTACCGGCACACTGGCCCTGATCGTCAATGGCGCTGCTGACTCGGTGCTTACCCTCTCTGGCGCCAGCACTTTCACTGGCAGCACCAGCGTCACCTCAGGCAGTCTGGTCTTGGCCAGCAGCCTTGCTTTGCAGGGCAGCACCGTCACCACGGGAGGCACGGGGCTTGTGTTCGCTTCATCCGTGGCCGGCCACAGCTTCACCCTCGGCGGTCTCAGCGGCACGGCAGACCTTGCGCTCACAGACAACGCCTCGGGTGCCGTGACACTCATCATTGGCGCCAACGGCACCTCACAAACCTATTCGGGAGTCCTGAGCGGCGCTGGAGCCCTCACCAAGGTGGGGGCGGGCACCCAGACCTTCAGCGCGGCTCAGACTTACACAGGAGCTACCACGGTCAATGGCGGCACCTTGAAGATCCTCTTTGGCAGCGGTGCACCCACCAGCAATATCATTGATCCTGGTTCAGCGCTCATTCTTGGCGGCGGCACGTTTTTGCAGCAGCAGAGCACCGTGGGACCCAACACCCAGACCCTGAATGGTGTGACCATTCGCGCGGGATCCTCCGTGGTGAACCAGGTCCGCGTGGGGGGCGGCACCATGCTGCTGACTCTGGGCTCGATCACGCGTGAAGCCGGCGGCACCGTCGCCTTCAGCGCCAACGGCAGCGGCACCTCCGGCCTCGCCTCCAATGGAACAAACACCGCATCCGGCATCATCGGTGGCTATGCCACGTACTTTAATTTCAATGGCGGTGCCACCCTCACCAACGCCACCGACTGGGCCACCTACAGCGGTGGCAAGATAGTCTCCCTCTCAGCCGGCTCCTACAGCAACACCGCTGCCACCACAGCCGCCACCAATCTCGACCTCACGGCCAGCGTCACGCTCAACTCCAATGCGGCTGTCGGCAGCATCCGCTTCAACAACGCCATCACCACCCCGACGCTCACGCTCAGCGGTACGCACACGGTCGACAGCGGCGGCATCCTGGTCACCTCCAATGTCGCCGGCAATGCCACACGCATCACCGGCGGCTCGCTCACTTCAGGCAACGGGCAGGACATCATCATCATTCAGAACAACACCAGCGCTGCCCTCACGGTGGACGCCACCCTGACCGGTGCGGTCGGGCTGACCAAAAGCGGCGGAGGCCAGCTGATCCTCGGCGGCACCAATGACTACACAGGCACCACCTATCTCAATGGCGGTGTCACAAGCATCAGCAGCAATGCCGGCCTCGGCTCAGTCACCACCGGCTCGGCAGTCAGTCTCAATGGCGGCACCCTCTCTGTCACGGCATCGGTCGCACTCGAAAACAACGGCGGTGCCCGGCGCAATGTGGTGCTCGGCAGCAACGGCGGCACCCTGGACGTTGCTGCTGGCCAGACGCTGACAGTTAGTGGTGCGCTCAGCGGTGACGGCGCGCTGAGCAAGACCGGGGCGGGGACGCTGGTGCTCAGCGGCAACAGCGCTCAAACCGGAACCACGACCGTCTCAGCTGGAAATCTCCAGGTCGGCTCCGGCGGCAGCGGTCAGACGGGAGTCGGCCAGATCTTCCTCAGCGGAGCCGATGCCGTGTTGTCTGGCACAGGCCAGGTCCTAGGCAGCACCACCGTCACACAGGGCACCGTGAGGCCCGGGGACAGTGGCGGTGCCTCCATAGGCACCCTCAATACCGGCGAACTCGTTTTTACCCCCGCCACAGCCACAACGGTCATTCAGCTTCAGATCACCGGCTCTGCCACCGCTTCCACCCTTGCCTCCGACAAAATCATCATCGGCGGCGGGCTCACCTTGAACGGCAGCAGCAACATCGTCGTCGATGGCAGCGGCTACACGCCCACGTTCGGGGACACCTTTGTGCTTCTCGACTGGAACACCGTGCTCGATACCGGTTCCACCTCTCTTTTCAGCATCGGCACCAACGGACGCACAGGGGCCAACATCGGCAACGAGGGTAACCTAGATCTCCCTGATATCAGCTCCTACAGCCTTGCCTGGGAGATTCGCGACTTCGGCGGTAGCGGTTCCCTCACCCTCGTCGTCGTCCCTGAACCCGCCCGCTCCTTGCTCCTGCTGTTTGCCCTACTGCCGCTCTGTCTGCGCCGCAGGAGAGCAGCTTCCGGCGGCATGTGACAGTTCCGCAGCAGAAAAACCGCTTGCCGTCTCAGGGGATGCCGGTAACATCGCGCCCCCTTTTGCCGGGCCACGTTGGTCAGGCCAAAGGGCTCAACCCTAAGCCCGTTCGACCGGATCAGCCCTTGTGGCTGAGCGTTTTGCAGCTCAAAGCGTGCGGAAGACAGGCGCCTTCTATCAAATACATGTCAACACAGATCCTCGCCGAACTCGTCGAAGCCGGAGTCCATTTCGGACATCAAACCAAGCGCTGGAACCCCAAGATGAAGAGCTTCATCATGGGCACCAAGAACCAGATCCACATCCTCAACATCGAGGAGACCGTGAAGCAGATCGACAAGGCTGCTGATTTCCTCGCCGACCTCGCCCGCCGCGGCAAAAAAATCCTCTTCGTCGGCTGCAAGCGCCAGGCTCAGGAAGCTGTGAAGCAGGCCTCCGAAGCCTGTGGCCAGTTCTACGTCAACCATCGCTGGCTGGGCGGCACGCTCACCAACATGGAGACGATCAAGAAGAGCATCGCCCGCCTCAACTACCTCGAAGACATCGAGAACAAGCCCGAATTCAAGCTCATGTCCAAGAAGGAGCTGGCCGGCCTCAACCGCGAGCGCATCAAGCTTGAGCGCAACCTGCGCGGCATCCGTCACATGGGCAAGATCCCTGACGCTGTCGTCATCGTTGACTCCGCCCGCGAGCACATCGCCGTCCATGAGTCCCGCCGTCTTGGCATCCCGATCGTCGCCCTCGTGGACACGAACGCCGACCCGAACATCATCGACTACCCCATCGCCGCCAACGACGACGCCATCCGCTCCATCCGCATCATCCTGCAGAAGCTGATCGACCCCGTCATCGTCGCCACTGCCGAAGCCAAGAAGTAATCTTCACCCCCAAAAACCAACCATGGCTGAAATCTCCGCTAAACTCGTCATGACCCTGCGTGAAAAGACCAACGCAGGCATGATGGAATGCAAAAAAGCCCTCACGGAAGCCGGTGGCGACCTCGAGAAGGCAGAAACCATCCTCCGCAAAAGCGGCACCATCAAGGCCGAGAAGAAGGCCGACCGCCAGACCAAGGAAGGCATCATCGCCTCCTACATCCACATGGCAGGCCGCATCGGCGTGCTCATCGAAGTGAACTGCGAGACCGACTTCGTCGCCCGCAACGAAAACTTCCAGGCCCTTGTGAAGGACATCTCCCTTCACATTGCCGCTGCCAACCCACGCTACCTCCAGCGCGAAGACGTTCCTGCGGACCTCATCGCCAAGGAGCGTGAAATCGGTGCTGAGCTCGTCAAAGGCAAGCCTGCCAACATTGTGGACAAGATCGTTGACGGCAAAATGGAAAAGTTCTTCGCCGACAACTGCCTCATGGAACAGGCCTTCATCAAGGATCCCGAACTCACCATCGCGAATCTGGTCAAAGGCAAGATCCATGAGCTGGGAGAGAACCTCGTCGTGCGCCGTTTCGTGCGCTACGCCGTGGGTGAAGACATCTGATCTGCTCCTCCAGTAGTTTCTTTAAAAGGCGGTCGGCAACGACCGCCTTTTTTTGTCTGCGCCTCAGACCTTGGTGCTCTCAAAGGGTGATTTATAAACACCTGCTAAATATTTAGCTTTGCCAAAACATCCCAGAGGTGTAAAATTTCCGTAATTGGCATATTTGCTATGAGTGGAAGTCCACAATTGGCGCTGCTTGCCTGCGTTCTGTGCGCACCCCAATGCCATCCACCTGCGGTGGTGCCTGAGTAATGGGCACCACGGGCGGCAGCTTGCCGCAAGTCTGCAATTTCACATCTTATCAGAACTTTTGGTTTCCTCTCCCGCCAGATTCCTCCATTCTGCGCGCCCGCTTTTGTCCCCCCTTTTGCCGTGAGCCAAACCCATCCCACTGACGACCTCCGCGTCGCTGAAATCCTCCCTCTCATCCAGCCTGCTCTGCTCATGCACGAGTTCCGCCTTGGAGAGCAGGAGTCCGCTTTTGTTGAAGGCTCGCGCAAACGTGCCGAAGCCATTCTGACTCTGAAGGATGACCGCCTGCTTGTCGTCGTCGGCCCTTGCTCCATTCACGACACCAAGTCCGCCCTCGAGTACGCCCAGCACATCATCCAGGCGCGTCAGAAATACGCCGCCGATCTGGAGATCGTCATGCGCGTCTATTTTGAAAAGCCGCGCACCACCGTCGGCTGGAAAGGCTTCATCAATGACCCGCACCTTGACGGCACCTTCGACATCAATGCCGGCCTGCGTGGCGCTCGCGACCTCCTCATCAAGCTCACCAAGCGCGGCGTCCCCGCCGGCACCGAGTTTCTCGACGTCATCACCCCGCAGTACATTGCCGACGTCGTCGCTTGGGGAGCCATTGGCGCCCGCACCACGGAAAGCCAGGTGCACCGCCAGCTCGCCTCCGGTCTCTCCATGCCCGTCGGGTTCAAGAACGGCACCGACGGCGGCATCCAGGTCGCGCTTGATGCCATTGAGGCCGCCAAAGGCCAGCACTGCTTCCTCTCTGTCACCAAGGATGGCGTCGCCGCCATCGTGAACACCAAGGGCAACAACGCCTGCCATGTCATCCTGCGCGGCGGCAAAGGCGGCACCAATTTCGATGCCGCCTCCATCAAGATCGTCGCTGACCAGCTCACCGCACGCGGACTCCCCGCCAGCGTCATGGTGGACTGCAGCCACGGCAACAGCCTCAAGGATTACCGCAAACAGCCCCTCGTCTCCGCTTCTCTGGCACAGCAGATCGCCTCGGGCAGCACCGCCATCACCGGCGTGATGATCGAGAGCCACCTCGTCGAAGGACGCCAGGACACCAAGCCCGGCCAGCCGCTCACCTATGGCCAGAGCATCACCGATGCCTGCGTCTCGTGGGAGACCACGGAGGCCATGCTCGAAGAACTTGCCGCCGCAGTTCGCACTCGCCGCAGCAAATGACCTTCACCCGCGATCATCTCCGGCGTCTCGCGCAGGGCCGCATCCTCGTGGTGGGAGATGTCATGCTCGACCACTTCATCTGGGGGCATGTCCGCCGCATTTCGCCAGAGGCGCCCGTTCCCATCGTGGAGGTGACTCGTGAGGAGTTTTATCCGGGCGGAGCCGCCAATGTCGCCCGTAACATCTCCCCGTTCTCGCCAAACACCCATCTCATGGGCCGCGTCGGCAATGACATGGCGGCGGACAAGCTCCGCGCCCTCCTGACCGAGGACAAGGTCGATCCCGCACCGCTGCTGGTGCATCCAACACTCCCCACCATCTCCAAGGCACGCGTCTCCGCACGCCAGCAGCAGATCGTGCGTGTCGACCGTGAAAAACTGCTGCCCCTCACCGAGGCCGAGCTTGTCGAAGTTGAGCAGCGTCTCCGCGATCTCGCGCCCCGGCTCGATGCAATCATCCTGGAAGATTATGGCAAAGGCTTCATGACCGAGCAGCTCATGCAGCTGGTCGCAAAGATCGCAGCCGAGCATAACCTCATCGTCACCGTCGATCCTTCACCACGCAATCCCTTGCCCTGGGCTGGTGTCTCACTGGTGAAGCCCAATCGTCTCGAAGCGTTTGCCGCAGCAGGTCTCGAGGATCACCTCTTGCCCGAAGCTCCGCTCGAAAACAAGGAACTCCTCGAGGTGGGGCGCATACTGCTCGCCAAATGGAACGTCGCCAGCATTCTCGTCACCCTCGGGGAGCAGGGCATGATGTTGTTTGAGCGCGGCCAGCCCCCTCACCACATCCCGACGCGCGCGCGTGAAGTCTTTGATGTCTCCGGTGCCGGGGACACCGCCATTGCTCTGCTTACGCTTGCTCTCGCCACCGGCCACAGCCTGCGAGAAGCCGCCGAAATTTCGAATCACGCCAGCGGCATCGTCGTTGGCAAGCTCGGCACCGCCACATTGACGCCAGACGAGCTGCTGGCAGCCTTCTCATCCCAATGAGCACCGATTTCACCTCTCTCTTCAAAACGCACCTCAGCGAGCATCAGGACGCCATCGCCAAATTGAGTGCGATGAGCGATCAGATCGCTCCGCTTGCTGCAGCCTGGCTCACAGCGCTCAAGGACGGCAAAAAAATCATCTTCTTCGGCAACGGTGGCAGCGCTGCCGATGCGCAGCATCTCGCCGCCGAGTTGGTTGTGCGTTACCGAATCAACCGTCCCGCCCTCGCTGGCATCGCGCTGACCACCGACACCTCCATCCTCACCGCGCACAGCAACGATTTTGGTTACGACACCGTCTTCGCCCGTCAGGTCGAAGCCCTCGCCCAGCCCGGCGATGTCGTCCTCGGTATCTCCACCTCGGGCACCAGCAAAAACGTCCTCCTGGGACTTCAGGCCGCCAACAGGCGAGGCTGTGTCACCATCGCATTCACTGGCGAAAAAGGCGCGGACTGCGCCGCTGAAGCCGCGCATTGTTTCAAAGCCCCCTCCGCGATCACCGCGCGCGTTCAGGAATGCCATCTGCTGATAGGTCATCTCCTCTGCGATTTGGTGGAGCAAAGCTACGCGGCGGCTTGAAGACCGCACCTCGCGTCCTATATGGCCGCTGGAAGTCACATCCTCAAAACGTTTTCGCTCGCGACCACGCTCCGGGCGGTGCGCCTTGGCCTGAGCTTCTTGCTCACCTGCGCCCTTGCGCGGTATCTTGGCGGCGCCGGTTTCGGCCAGATCGCTGTCGCCATGGCCGTTGTCTCGGTGCTTCAGAGTGTTGGAGAGCTCGGCTTCGCCCGCTACACCGTGCGTGAGCTCATGCGGCAGGGCGCAGATCAGCCTGCCGTTCTTGGCCTCACCATCACATCCCGTTTCATCGTGTCCGCCACTCTGTTTGCGGGTTTGATCGTCTGGGTCGCATGGCGGAGGCCGGAAGGCGCGCTTTTGCTTCTTGTCTACGGCATACAGCTGCTCACCAATCCCGCCACCGAAATCCTCGCATGGCTTGAGTCTCACGGCCGCGTCTCGCAGTCCGTCATCGCCCAGTTTGCAGGTTTCATTGTCAGCGCCGCCTGCATTGCGGCAGGCATCGGCTGCCGTGCTCCTTTGTGGTTCTTTGCACTGACCTATGCGCTGGAAGGCTGGGTCTTCCTTTCCCTATGCGCATTCGCGTTCCGGCGTAGCGGCGGCAGCATCCGCTGGGGGGGCTTTGGATTTTCTCGCGCCATCGCACTTGTCAGCCGGTCCTGGCCGGAGCTGGCCTCCCAGGCGGCGCTGATCCTGCTGTTCCGGCTCGATACCATGATGATCGAATGGCTGTGTGGTGCCCAGGAGGCCGGCATCTATGGTGCCGCAGTGCGTGTGTCTGAGATGGCCTACTTCATGCCCTCCATTCTGGCCACACTGTTCCTGCCCCGGTTGATGCGGGACCGCCAGGACTCGGCCGCATGTTTTGAGAAAAGCGTCGTCGATTACTTCTCCACCTCCGTCATGCTCGCCTTGGCCGTTGGTGCCGGTTTGCTGCTGCTCTCTCCATGGATGTCGCTGGCATTTGGTGCTGCATTCGGCCGCAGTGCTGAGATGCTTCGCGTGCATGCCTGGGCCTTCATCCCGTATGCCATTGGAATCGCCCGCACGCAGATCTTGACCGTGGAGGACAGGCTGGCTGCCAACCTTCCCTCCGTCATCGTGGCAGTTGCAGTGAACGCCTGCTTGAACATGCTCTGGATACCCGTGCATGGCGGTGTGGGGGCGGCATGGGCCACCCTGGTGTCTTACACGCTGGCCTGGGTGGTGTGGACATATCTTTCGCCATGGCTGCGTCTGAATGTCTCCGGCCTCCTGACACGTGCCTTCATGGGGCTGCCGCGGTTCACCCTGCTGCGCATGCGCTCGCTTCTTCACCCCTGATTTTTTATGCAAAGCAGGGCCATCATCATCTTTCTCGGCGGAGTCGGCGCCATTTATGTCATGCTGTCCGTGCTGCTCGGTGGTGGCAACACCATCGGCGCGCTGGCCCAGTTTCTCTCTGTGGGTTCGTTCATACTGGCGGTCATCCAGCCCCGCATGGCGCTTTACCTCATGGTCCTCTATGCCGGTTACAGCGATCTTCTCAAGCGCATGATGGTCTTCGACGGTCATGTCACCATGAACGACATCATGTGGGTGCGTGCTCTCTGTCCGCTGACTCTCGCCGGCATCTGCATCGGCACCCTGGTGAGATCGCTTCATGACGGCAGCCTGCATCACAGGCGCAGGCTGCTTTCCTTGCTCGTCTGCTTCCTCGGCTTCTTTGTGTCCGGGGTTTCTGCCCTGCGCAGCGGCAGCGGTTTCAATGCTGCCGCCACTCAGCTGGCAGACGGTGCGGCCTACATGTTTCTGCTGTTTGTCGTTCCCTGCATCTTTCGCACCCCGCAGCAGATCGTCGCCTTCATCAAATACTGCCTCATCGTCTTCATTCCTGTCGCCCTGTATGGCATCAAGCAGCAGATCTTCGGCCTGAGCGAATTCGAAATCGAATACCTCCAGTCCGGCCTCACCGTTCTTTCCAAGCATCTTGATGACGTCCGTCCCCGTCCGTTTTCCACATTGGTGGACAGCTCCCCTTTTGGCACCACTTGCGCTGTTTGCGCCTGTCTCGCGCTCATGGTGCGTCGCCACCATCGCGATACGGGCACCCGTGCCTGGGGAGGCATGAGCTTCGTTCTTTTCATCCTCTTTGTGGTCGCCTGCCTCGCCAGCATGGCGCGCATAGCCAACATCAACTGGCTGCTGCCCATCCTGCTGCTGCCGGTGCTGCGCAGCGCACGCGGCACCGCGGTGCTCTATGCCACAGTCGTCAGCATGTTCGTCACGGCCTGCATTTTTGCCCAGGAGCTGATCAACGCCGTCACCAGGCTCACGCTTTGGGCGCTCGAAAATTTTGGCGGCACCGCCATCGGTGTGCAGTTTTCACGCTTCTGGACTATCTGCGACCGCCTTGATGGCATGCATGACATTGCACACAATCCTCTCATGTGGACCATGTTTGGCTACGGTGCCAAAGGTGCCTCTGACCTGCACGACGCACACCTTGTCGCCAGCCATGATCTTATTTCCAACATGCTCCTTGAGATAGGCTGGCTGCCGCTTGGCATACTGCTCATCATTGCAGCCGTCGCTCTGCAATCATTTCATCGCAGCGTGCTCAGGTTGCGTGGCACACCTGTTTTCAGCATCTGCCTTTGGATGGCGGGTATACTGTTCGGACTCCTGGTCCACAATGTGTTTGCCGGCAATGTGACATCCACATTCCCGGTGAATTTCTTCTGCTGGTTCATCGCCGGGGCGCTGAATGCCTGCATCATCCATCAGGAGGGCTTGCGGGCGCAAAAACGGCCGTCGGTGCACCCGGCCCCACAGCTGAGCCCACCCCCGCTTGCACATGCTGGCACGGTGCCGTTTCATCGAAACCTCCCCTATGGCTGATTCCTCACCATTGGTTGTCCTGGCGCCTCATTCCCTGCTCGACTACACCGGCAGGCCCCGGCGCTTTTTGGATGCTGCCCCCATGCCTGCGCATGGCAAAGCCCTCGTCGGTGCATGGTTTCAGAATGATGAGCGGCTGGAATGTGAGTACCACCGCCGGCAGTGCGGCGCTCTGCGCCGTCTCGGAGCCGCGTTTCTTCTCATCTGGCGGAACCGCAGCGCCCTCCGCCGGGCGCGCATGATCTACTGCCTCAACGGCATGCATTACACAGTGCTGCTGTTGCTTTCTCGCTGGGGTCTGTTTTGCACCGAAGGGAAGACCGTTCGTCGTGTCGCCTATCACGACGCTGCCTTGGAGCGGCTCGCCTCTGGCCTGAAGACCGCCTCTCCAGCTTTTCAGATCGAGTGCATTACCTCGCACCAGTTTGCCGCCATCACTTCGAGGCTCGGTCGTGACCGCGTGCTCCTGCGGCCGTGGAAAATCGACACAGAATGGTTTCAGCCGGCGGAGGATGTGCCTAAGACCCGCATTTTGCTGCCGGGCAACATCAGCCGTGATGAGTCGATCGTTGCGCCGCTGCTGCATCGCGGATTTTCCATCACGCGCATTGCCCGCATTCCATCCCTCCAGGCACGTTTTGCCGACGAAATTGCCAACCCGCGTTTTGAGCTTGTCACCAATGCCTCGCATCGTGACTACCTGGGGCACTTGCATGCCGCTCCCGTGGTGCTTCTTCCCATCGTGCCCTGTGACAATCCTGCTGGCCTCACGGCTGCCATGGAGGCCATCTCGGCAGGCGTACCCGTGCTCGCCAACCACAGCATGGGCCTCACCGAGCTGTTTGCAGAGTGCCGCTATCCCGTTCCGATGCTGCGCAGTCTGGATCCGGATGCCTGGGCTCGCGCTTGTCATGAGATCGAGGAGCAGCGGGACTCGCCGGAATTCCTTGCGGCTCTGGAGAACTCGCGTCAGCTCCTGCTAAAGCACCACAGCATCCTGCCTGCAGGCGAAGACTGGACGCACATTTTTGCTGAGGCCTGCGCCGCTGGTCCTGTGGCCGGCGGGGTGGTCTATGGCACAGCTGCATCTCTCGCATGAAGCCTGGCCTTTTGCTCATAGGCCACACCTACGCGGCGCTGGAAAATCGCAAGAAGGTGCAGGCGCTCGCTGCGCATTTTGACCTCGTCTGTGTCACCTCCACCATCGAGCAGCATCTGGTGCTCGGACGTCCCTCGTCTGACTTTGACAACGAGTCCGACGCCCCCTCCCGCAGCTATCAGCTCATCCGTCTGCCTCGTTCAGGCCAGACCAGCACCACCTTTCACTATGCTGGCCTCGCAGCCGTCATGCGCTCCCGGCCTTTTGATGTGGTGCTGGTGGAAAATGAACCCTGGGCCCGCGTCTGCTTACAGGCGCGCTTTTGGAAGTCACTGCTGCAGCCCCGCGCTCTCTTCGGCGAGTTCACCTGGGAAAATATCGAGCGTCCCGGCTGGAAGGGCCTCATGCTAGCCCCCATCTATCGGGCCATGGCGTGCACGACAGATTTCATCGTCGCCGGAAATCAGGCTGCCTCACAGCTCGTGCAGAAGCATGGTGCTCCCGCAGATAGAGTGCTCGTTTCCCCGCAGCTAGGTGTTGATCTTGAAAATCACCAGCCCGCCTCTCTGGCTGAGCGCGCTGTCTTGCGCCAGTCATGCGGACTGCCGGCGGATGCTTTTATCATTGGCTACTGCGGCAGGCTCACAGAAGAAAAGGGGCTTCATGAGCTGCTTCAGGCCTGTGATGCCTTGGACAACGTCCATCTGGCCATCCTCGGCTCCGGCAGGCTTGAGTCCTGGCTCAGGGAGCAGCAGCAGACTCGGCCATGGCTCCACCTGCTGCCGCCGCGTCCTCATTTCGAAATTCCCGCATTTCTGCGTTGCCTGAATGTCTTCGTTCTTGCCAGCAAACCCGTGCACACCATGCAGCTTTGCTGGGAGGAGCAGTTCGGCCACGTCCTTATCGAGGCCATGGCCTGCGGTGTCGCCACACTCGGTTCCAGCAGCGGCGCCATCCCCGAGGTCATTGGTCACGCAGAGGCCGTCTTCCCTCATGGGGATGCCCGCAGCCTGGCTGCCCGCATCCAGGATGTGATCAACGGTTCGCCCATGGCTGAGAGCCAGCTCCATCGCACCCGCAGCCTCTACACCCATGAGGCCGTTGCGGGGCAGTGGGCGGCTTTCATCCTGCACCAGCTTGCCGCATGAGCAGTTACCGTGACATTCTCTACCGCAACTACTCCGCCTCCTTCGAAGGCCAGAAGGCGCTCGATGTCGGCATGCAGCACGAGCAGTACGAGGCGACATACCCCGCACTCCCTGCGGACCCCGGCTCAAGTATCGTCGATCTCGGTTGCGGCAAAGGTGAGTGGATAGCGTGGGTTGCGTCCAAAGGGTTCACCAGCCTCACCGGCGTCGATCTTTCGCCCTCAGATCTCGCCATCGCCAGGAGCCACGGTTCCGGCCATGTATGGGTCGAGGAAAATGTCATCTCCTTTCTCGAGTCACACACGGAGGCTTTTGATCTCCTCCATGCGAAGGACATCATCGAACACTTCACCAAGGATGAGTTCATTCGCTTTCTGACCGCCGCCAGAAATGCCCTCAAGCCCGGCGGCAGGCTGTGGATGCTCACCTTCAATGCCCAGAGCCCCTTGTCCTCCGTCACACGCTACGGAGACTTCACCCATGAAACCGGGCACACGCCCAGCAGTCTGACCCAGTGCCTCCGCGCCTGCGGCTTTGCTGCAGTGCTCGTCTCCGGCTTGCACTACTGCTCGCCCAGTCTCGGCGGCCGTTTGCGCGCCATGCTTGGCATGTTGGTCTATGGCTGCTGTCGCGTGCTCATCCAGCTTCGCCATGGCAAAGGCCCCCTGACTCCGGGCATCGACCGCATGACAGCCATGCCGGATCTCTTGGTCGAAGCCGTGAAATCCTGACATCGTGCTTCAAAGTCTCTCCAACGCTCTTTCAGGCCTGCGTGCCATCAGCCAGTTTGATCGGGTGCTTTTCACGCTTTCCCAGCGGCTGCTTGGGCGGCGGCTTGGCTGGGCGATCTACACCAAAGGACGGTTGCAGTTTCTGGTCGATCATCTTGCCGGAGATCAAAGCGGCACCCGTGACTGCATTGCAGGCCCGATGTATCGGGAGCTCTTCACGGAGATGCAGCTCCCGCGTCAGCTGCGGCTGCTGGACCTCGGCGCCAATGGCGGCGGCTTTCCGTTGCTTTGCCTCGATCTCGGCTTCGAACTCACCAGCCTCGCCTGTGTCGAGGTCAATCCGTTCACTCATTCCCGGCTCGTTCTGAACATCAGGCAAAACGTCGGCCTTCAGCCCAAGATTCTGAACGTCGCCGTTGGTGGTCAGCCGCGCGGGCTGGTGCTTTCATTCCCGGCTGGAGGCACCGGGTTTTCCATCTATGGCACGGCGGCGGGCACCGCAAACGAGCAGGCGCTCGTTGAAGTGCTGACGCTGGATGAAATCATGCGTCGCGGCTTCGGTGGCGGAGCGGTTGATCTCTGCAAGATGGACGTCGAGGGGGCCGAGTACGAGGCATTTCTTGACGGTGAGTCTGAAAGTTTGCGGCGCGTTCACTTCCTGGTCATCGAAATTCATGCGGCGGAGCCGTCAGAGCGGGCCGCACTTGCCAGCAGGCTCTCAGACCTCGGATTTGACCTCATCAGGACCTCCGCATTCTGCACGGACGTGCATCTCTTCGTCAATCGCCTGTGGGTTGACTCAGATCCCGGCTAGACGCGTCTCAATTCTCCGATGCACCTCGTCCACGCTCCAGCGATCCATGCAGGCCATTGGTCGTTGCTTGTTCTGGCACGCATTCACCGGGTGCGAGAACAGGTCGCACGGCTGGCAGGCCAGCTGGGGATCGCGAAGGATGTCGAAACTCGCCGTATGCCACGGCGGGTCCCAGTTCGGCGTCGATGGGCCGTTGAAGATCGTCCCAGGCACGCCAAGCGCCGAGGCGATGTTCATGGGCCCGGAGTTGTTGCCAATGAAATGCTTCGCCCCTGCCATGATACGCACCAGTTCATCCAGCGTTCCGGGCTTCACTTTTCTTACCGCAGGCTTCAGCCGGGCCTCCCCCGCCTCGCCTTGTTCAAACCAAGTCACCGCATGCCGGGAAGACAGGCGGTTCGCCAGTTCGACCCCACGCTCCAGCGGCCAGCGTTTGTAGGCTCGGCTCGCACCCGCATGGATCACCACAGAGCCATGTTCATCGCGGCCAAAGTTCTTCAAGTCTGGCTGAGGCATGGTTGCCGGCAGCTCAGGCAGCTCCAGCCGGTGCATCAGCGCCTGGGCAATCCGCCAGTTGTGAATGGCCACATGTTCCTCGCCCTCAGACGGCAGGCGCAGGTTCAGCAGAGCATTCAGCTTCACCCGGTCATTTTCAGGCCCCACACTCAGACTGGCGCCACTCATACGGCCAAGCAGGTGCGCCACACTCCCTTGGTCGCTGCCCAGCAGGCACGCGTCTGCTTTGAGGGAGCGCACCTCACGCCAGTAGCGCCACAGCCGCGCGGGATGTCGCCACGCCTGATTGAAATCCGTTGTCTCGTAGCTCATCACTGCCACACCAGGGCAGCAGACTTCATACAGCCTCGCTGCCGTAGGGCTCGTCAGCACGACAATGCGCCAATCCAGACTCGCCTTCGCCAGTGATTGGACCACAGGCAGATACACGACGTTGTCGCCGAGTTGGTTCACTTTGGAAATGAGCAGCGTCTTGACCATTGAATGTTTTGTCAGGCGTGCGCTGGAATCAGTTTCGACTTGAACTCATCCCCATGATTCAGCATGGCCGTCTTGAATGTGACCCATGGTTCATCATGAAATCTACAACGTGCCCAGCATCGCACTCCTGACTTTTGCCTTCAATGGAATTCAAAAGCACAGAGCGCGGCTAAAGAAATCGCTGATCCACGGAGCCGTGGCTGGTCGGACGTTTCTAGTCCCGCGAACGAGTTCAAATTTTAGAGCAACAGGCGGTTGAATTTTTAACGGCTCTCCTCCAGGCAGTCATCATGCGTCACTGGCTCACATCATCCTCGCTTGCGCTGGCTTTGCTGGCGGCCAGCGGCATGCTGATGATTGCCGTCCAGCCATACGCCGCTGGGTATGGTCCGTTTCGCCAATCAATCCTCGCGGAGCTGTTCATGCAGTGGAAAGATCCCACCTGGCAGCACGGTGCCTTGCTGCCTTTCATCGCAGGCTTTCTTGCTTTGAGGCGTCAGAAGGAGGTCGTTGAGCTTCCTGCAGGCAGCACTTTCTGGGGGCTGCCGCTCATTGTACTCTCTCTGTTTCTCTATTTTGCCGGATTCCGTGCCAACAGCTTTTACTGCGGGTATCTCGCCATCATGCTTCTGCTGGCAGGCGGTTCATTATGGCTGGAGGGCGCGGCTCGCAGCCGGGTTCGGCTTTTTTCATGGGTCATGCTGGGCTTTATGTGGCCTCTGCCCTTTCTTGAGGAGAGCGTTGGTTACCAGATGCGGCTTCTCATGGTGAAGACCACGGGCTTTGTGCTCAATGCCGTCGGCGTGGATGCCCTTGTCTCAGGCACTGCGTTGCAGTCCATGCCAGACATCAGCCTCGGCCGCAAGGCGGGGGATTTGTTCAGCGTGGGCATCGCAGCACCCTGCTCGGGCATGCGCTCGCTGTTTGCGTTGCTCGTCGTAGGCGCGCTCTTCAGCTATTTCCGTCAGCGTGTCCTTTGGCGCAGGCTGCTTCTGTTTGTCATGATCCTGCCCGTTGCCATCGTCGCAAACATGACGCGCATCCTGGTCCTCATCTTCTCTGCCATGATCTTTGGCCAGCAGTGGGCGATTGGGGATGCCGAGAAAGAGGTTTCAGCGTTTCACGAGTTCACCGGCATCGTTGTTTTTCTCGTGGCTTTGCTGCTGCTTCAGTTCGTGTCAGGTGTCTTGGATCGTCTTTGCGGTGGGGCTGACTCCAAGCGCACGCGCACTGTTTCACGGCAGGTGGTTGCTCCCGTGCCATGATCATCCGCGCCTCTATTCTTCTCATCCTCTGCGGAGTGACTCTGCTGCTATGTCATTTTTCGCCACAGACACAAGGCGGGGAGGCCGCCGGCGTGATCGAGGGGTTGCCCATGGTGGCGGGTGGCTTTGTCGGCGAGAGCGAAGAGCCCAGCGCAAGGGAGCGCGATCTGCTGCCTGCGGACACGATCATCAAAAAGCGGCGGTATCACACCCCGGGCAGAGCGGTCGAGGCTCGTGATGTCGCTTATGCCTCTCTAGTCATTGCTGGAAATGACACCCGCAGCATTCATCGCCCTGAAGTCTGCCTCGATGGCCAGGGCTGGACCATCACGAGTTCAACGGTCCGCCAGGTGAAGATGGTCTCAGGCGCAGCTCTGCGAGTCCGCGACCTTGCCATTCAGCGCGAGGAGCTTGCCCCGGACAGGTCAAAGCGGCTGCTGCGCGCTCACTACGTTTACTGGTTCGTGGGCAGCGACATCACCACGCCAAGCAATCTCGAGCGTCAGCTGCTCAGTCTCAAAGACAGCGTTCTTCGCAACGTGAACCACCGCTGGGCTTATCCTTCCGTCATGGCTTACGTCACGGACAATCTCACACCCCGGCAGAGTGGTGAACGTCCTCGTGACGACGAGGAGACTGTGAAGATGCTTCTCACTCTCATCCGCAGTCTGGCGCCGAAGTTCCAAAAAGACCTGATGACATCCTCATGATTGAAAAACTCAAATCTCGCCTTGTGGAGCTGGGACGCGTCGCCGTCGCCTACTCCGGCGGTGTGGACAGCACGCTCGTTCTCAAAGCTTCGCTGGATGCCCTCGGCTCGGAAAATGTTGTCGCTCTCCTCGCTGTCTCGCCCAGCCTTCCGCAAAGCGAAAAAGACGAGGCCCTAGCACTGGCCCGCCAGCTTGGCGCACCTCTTGAAATGCTGCCGACAGAGGAGGTGGCAGATCCTGCTTATCAGGCAAATGCCCCGAACCGCTGCTACTTTTGCAAGGACCATGTGTATCGCGCCCTGAGGCAGTTTGCTGAAAAAGGGGGCATTGAGCACGTGCTGGATGGCATGAACGCCGAAGACACGCTCGATGTCCGGCCTGGTCGCGCCGCTGCCCGCGAGCTGCGGATCCTCAGCCCCTTGCACGACCTGGGGTTCAGTAAGGCAGATGTGCGTGAAGCCGCCAGAGCGCTGGGATTGCCCAATTGGGACAAGCCCGCCGCGGCCTGCCTGGCCTCCCGCGTGCCCTATGGCACGCGTGTGACTCCCGGGCTCCTGTCGCAGATTGAGCGTGCCGAGGCTGCGCTCTTTGATCTTGGCTTCCGTGAATTGCGCGTACGCCATCATGGCGATGTCGCCCGGCTCGAAGTGCCCGAGGCAGATTTGCCACGTGCGCTGCATCAGCGCGAGGCTGTCGTCGCGGCTTTGCGTGCCACCGGTTATACCTATGTCACCCTGGATCTCGCCGCACTTCGCTCTGGCAGTATGAACGAAGTGCTCAAAGCCCGCTCCGCATGAACGAATCGCAACTCCGTGGCCTTCTCAATCAGGTCAGTGCAGGTGAGCTGCCTCCTGATCAGGCTCTTGAACGCCTCCGCACCCTGCCTTTTGCCGAGGCTGGGCACGTGCTGGCCGACACGCATCGCATGATCCGCCAGGGATTTCCAGAAGCCGTGTACGCTGAAGGAAAAACTCCCGCTCAGACCTTCGATGCCCTGAGCGCTCTCGTTGCAGCGCATGGCTGTGCTCTTGCCACCCGTGTGCGCCCTGAGATGGCTGCCTCTCTGCAGCAGCGTTTTCCCACCGGTGTTTATGATGGCGGCTCACGACTCTACCGTGTCGGCAAAATGAGCAGTTCGTTTCCTTCGGCGTCTGTTGCTGTGGTTTGCGCCGGGACCTCGGATCTGCCCGTTGCTGAGGAAGCTTCGCAGACCCTTGAATTCGCAGGTGTGCCTGTGAAGCGCATCACCGATGTCGGCGTCGCAGGTCTGCATCGGCTGCTGTCTCGGCTGGAAGAATTGCGCGCTGCGAGCATTGTCATAGCTGTCGCAGGCATGGAGGGCGCTCTGCCCAGCGTCCTCGGTGGTCTGGTTGCCGCTCCGGTGATCGCCGTTCCGACCAGCGTGGGCTATGGTGCCAATCTGCACGGTCTCTCCGCTCTCCTAGGCATGCTCAACTCCTGCGCCAGCGGTCTTGCCGTCGTCAACATTGACAACGGTTTCGGTGCCGCCCTAGCAGCTTTGCGGATGCTGAACATGCAGCCGAAGGCTTGATCACCCCATGTCTCTCGAAGACACGCTCTATCCGCTGCTCAAGCTCTATGAGTTGGCCCCCCAGCCGGTGAAGTCCCTGGCCGGGCGTGCCTATCGGGCTCTCCCGTCATCCCTGCGCTACGGTCCGGCTTACGCACGCTTTCAAAGCGAAGCGCATCAGTCGGAGGCATGGGATGAGGAAACGATCCGGCGCTATCAGTTCTCAGCTCTGCGCGACTCCCTGCTGGCCGCTGCAAAGGCGCCATTTTACGCAGAGCGCTTCGCAGCCTGCGGCGTGCATCCGGCGAAGTTCGAGTCGCTGGAGCAGTTTAAAGACTATCCGCTGCTGACCAAGCAGGACCTGATCTTGCACCGCGAGCAGATGCTCAATCCTGAATTCGATGCCAAGCAGCGTCTCTATATCAGCACCGGCGGTTCCAGCGGCGTGCCCGTGGGCTTTTATCTGCACAAAGGCGTGAGCCGTCCCAAGGAACAGGCTTATCTGGAGGCGCAATGGTCTCGGCGCGGGTATCGTGTCGGAGACCGCGTGGCAGTGATCCGTGGCGGCGTCACCTCCAGCAGGAGCGATGGCGGCATCAGCTATTATGACGCCACCCGAAACTGGCTCATCCTTTCGTCCTACCATCTCACGATGGAGCGCCTGCCTGAGTATGTTGCCGCACTTAATCGCTTCCGCCCGCACCACCTGCATGCCTATCCCAGCGCAGCCTTGATGCTCGCTCGCGGGCTGGAGCAAATAGGCTTGAAGCTCGACTTGAGCCTGACATCACTCCTTTGCGGTTCAGAAAAGCTCACAGCAGAGTCTCAGCACTATTTGGAGCAGTTTTTCGGTGCCAGGGTGTTCCACTGGTATGGCCATAGTGAGCGCGTGCTGCTCGCCGCTCAGGGCCGCACCTCAGATCATCTGCATTTCTGGCCCGCCTACGGCTACGTCGAATACGGTGAGCCGGATGCTGAAGGAAACCGCGAGATCATCGGCAGCTCTTTTCACAATCATGTCATGCCGCTAATCCGGTATCGCACAGGTGACTATGCTAGAATCAAGGACGGTGTGGTTTCTGAAATCGTGGGCCGTGATTACGAGTTTCTCGTCAGCGCCACGGGCCGTCGTATCTCGCTGACCGCCATCAACATGCACGACCGCATTTTTGAGGCTCTGCTCGCCGTCCAGTTCTTCCAGCAGCAGCCCGGAGTGGTGGAATGCCGCTTTCAAGCCGGGCCGCAGTGGCAGACCAGTCGTGAGCAGGCGATGCAGTCAGGCTTGCTGAAAAAGCTGGGCGATGACTTTACGCTCATTTTGCGGCAGGTCCCTGAAGTGGAGAAAACCAGCGCTGGCAAGCACAAGTGGCTGGTCAGCAGGCTGAAACAGTAGTTCGACTATTCATTGATGAAACAACTCGCCCAATATCAGGACGGTCGCCTTGAGCTGCAGGACGTTCCTGCACCCGTGCCGCCGCCGGGAGGAATCCTCGTTCAAACCCTATGCTCGGTCATCTCGCCCGGCACAGAGCGTATGAAGGTCGAGCAGGCTCGGATGTCCCTTTTGCAAAAGGCTAAGGCTCGGCCGGATCAGGTCAAAAAAGTCATCGACACAGCAAAGAACCTGGGCTGGAAAGCCGCCTTGCAGAAGGTGCGCAACCGCCTGGAGTCGCCTGCCCCATTAGGCTATTCGGCAGCAGGCATTGTCGTGGCCGTGGACGAGCTCAACACCCGTTTCCAGGTCGGCGATCGCGTGGCTTGCGGCGGCGCAGAGTGCGCCTTCCATGCGGAGATGATCGCTGTGCCAGATCTGCTGGCATCACGCATTCCTCAGGGGGTGCAAGAATGGCAGGCTGCATACACCACCATGGCGTCCATTTCCATGGAGGCGGTGCGTCAGAGTGGGGCTGGGCTTGGCGAGCGCGTTCTGGTGTTGGGGCAGGGGCTCGTGGGCCTTTTGGCGACGAGTCTGCTGAAGGCCTCCGGTGCGCGCGTCATGGGCGTAGATTTTGTCTCCAGTCGTTTGCAGGCCTCGCTTGCCATGGGGGCGGAATGCGTCGTTAACCCATCACAGTCCAGCCTCGCGGACGAAGTTCGCACATGGACAGGCGGCTATGGAGTCGATGCAGTGCTGCTCTGCGTCGGTGGCAAGGGGCCCGGTCCTGCAGACACCGCCATTTCATGCCTGCGTGATCGCGGCGTGATGGTGATCGTGGGCATTTACGATGCAGAGCTCTCGTGGAAAACCGCGTACATGAAGGACATACAGGTTCGCTACTCTCGCAGCTACGGCCCGGGTCGCTACGATCCGCAGTATGAATGGGGAGGGCAGGACTACCCGCTCGGCCATGTCCGCTGGACGGAAAATCGCAACTTTGAGGCCTGCCTGGAGTTGATGCGCACAGGGCGCCTTGATCTGAATCCCGTGACTACACGCAGAGTCGCTTTCGAAGATGTGCTCGGAGTTTACGACGAGCTCGGAAGTGAACTCGGAGTGTTGATCGAGTATGGCAAAACCTGTTCCTCAGAGCCCGACAGAAGCAGTGGCGAAGCCAGGGAGTTCCCAGTTCGGATCCAGGCTGAGCAGCCTCGCAAAATCCAGTCGCTCGACGTGGTCGGTGCCGGCAATTTCGTGCGCACCATGCTGCTGCCACATGCCAAAGGAAAAATATCCTTCGGCACCATTGTGAACGCTACGGGTCTCTCGGCCCGGCATGTGAAAGAAAAGTTCGGTTTTGAAAGCGCAGAGACAGATGCGTCAAAAATAATGGCTCGCGGATCTTCGGCGCTCATGATCGGCACGCGTCATCACCTCCATGCCCCTCTGGTGCTCCAGGCTCTCCAGGCAGGAAGGCACGTTTTTGTTGAGAAGCCTCTCTGCCTGAACGCTGACGAGCTTGCCCAGATCGACACGGCCATGCTTGCCTCCGAGGGTAGTGTCATGGTGGGTTTTAACCGGCGCTTTGCTCCGGCCACAGCGGCGGTGCTGGAATTGCTGAAGACTGTTTCAGGCCCCAAGACTTTGTCATTTCATGTGAATGCAGGCGTGCTCGCACCGGATCATTGGTATGCGAATGTCGCGGAAAGTGGCGGGCGCGTGCTCGGGGAGGCCTGCCATTTCTTTGATTTTGCCTGTCACTTGCTTGGCAGGCCCGTCAAGGTCATGGCTCAGACAGTCGGCCGCCCCACGGTGCCAGACTCCGTCACAGCACAGATCGTGTTCGCAGACGGTTCCTCCGCGCAGGTGATTTATTCCTCCGAAGGCGACCCCGCTTTCCCCAAGGAGACATTCCGCGTCTTCGCCAGCGGCCTGGTATGCGAGTGCGAAAACTTCATGAAGCTGTCAGTCTTCCAGCAGCGGAGAAAACGGGTGAAATCATTCGCCTCCAAAGGCCACGCAGAGGAAATGGCGGCATGGCTGGCCTTCCTGCATGGTGCCGGGTCGCATCCGCTCCCCTATGAGCAGGCACGTCAGAGCATGCAGCTCACGTTTGCTGTGCTGGAGTCTCTCCGCGAAGGGCGTAGCATCGCACTGTGATGAAACTGGGCTGGTACATGCAGCGGTTGCGTGCGATGAGCATGGCGGAAATCTGCCGCCGTGTCGCAGAGCGCCTGGGCCGGGCCTTTGAAGTCGCACACCTCAGGCGCATCTCCCGTCAGCCATGGGACGGCGCTTTCAATGACGTTCCAAAGCTGCCCGGGCGCGAGCATGTGCCTCCTGAGCTGGGTAAGCAGCTGGCTTCGGACGCAGCAAAGCTCATGCGCGGGGAATGGGATCTCTTTGGCTGGAAAAGCATCGAGACCGGGGCGCCGCCCTGCTGGCATCGGGATGCAACCCTGGGCGTCGTGGTTGATCCGGCCATTCCGGCACGCAAGATCGATCACCGCCGTCTGGAGCACGACGCCGACGCACGGGCCATCTGGGAGGTCAATCGCTGGAGCGAAATGACGCGCATGGCCATGCACAGTGCCCTGAATGGAGATGTCCATGCCATCCATGTTTCCCAGCTCTGGCTGGAAGACTGGTGCGACCGCAATCCGGCAGGGTACGGCATCAACTGGACGAGTCCTCTGGAGGCTGCCATCAGGTTGATCAACTTCTGCTGGTTCGACGCCCTGGTGCGTGGCTGCAATGATCCTGAGCTTGCCCGCAGGCAGGATGCGCTCACCGCCCGCATCGTTCCCGTGCATTCATGGTGGGTCTGGCATCGCAGATCCTTCGGCTCTTCCGCAAACAATCATCTCATCGGTGAACTCGCCTCACTCGTGCTGGCGCTGGCACGCTGGCCCTCGCTGGCAAGCATGATCTGCCCGCTTCAGCAGGTCGTGAAGCTCCTCGGTCATGAAATTCTGCAGCAGTTTGCCAGCGATGGCGGCAACAGGGAGCAGGCCTTGCATTACCACCTTTTTGCCTGGGAGATGTGCTGGCTTGCAGGGGCGGCCGCAGGTGGTTTCGAAAAAGAGGTGCAGCACCGCCTGCACCTGGCGGCGCAGTATTTCGTCGATGTTGGCGAAGCGCCGGAGTGCTGGGATTTTGGTGACTCCGATGATGCGCAGGTGCTGCCGCTGCCTTTGAGTCGCTCAAAGGCTGCAGCGGAGTTTCGCGGCTGGTTTCTCGGCAGGGCGGAAGGCTCCGTCCTTCGCTTCTGGCTCGGGGAGCCCCCCAAAGGAGTGAAAGCTTCCATTCATGGCAAATGGCTCGCTCATCTGGAAAGTGGCCAGGCAGTCTGGCGTGATGCATGTTGGACGGTCAGAGCAGATGCCTCCCCCCTGGGGCTGGGCAGCATGGCGGCGCATGGCCACCTCGATGCATTGCATGTCTCGCTGTGGTTTGAGCAGTGCGCCCTCATCGTGGACCCTGGCACAGGTGCTTACTACAGCAACCCAGCGTTGAGAGCCAGGCTGGCTTCATGGGAGGCGCATAATGGCCCTGTGCCCGTTGCTGGTCGGACCTGCCCCCGCCGCAGCGGGGCTTTTTTGTGGGCGGATCACCATGACAGGCCTTATCTCGAAGTCAGCGGAGACATTTGCCTGATGAGCCTCGCCTGTGCTGCACACGTTACCCGCCGTGCCGTGCATGCCTCGCAGGATCAGGTTCAGATTTGTGACGATGTCGGCTCTGCCTCGGCCCATGTGGTGACGTGGTGTCTGGCCCCGGGCTGGCGTATTGAGCGGCAGCATGGCCTCGGCTTTGTCTGCCATCATGCCGGATCAGCTTCTGTCTTCGTCACAGTGAGCGGAGACGCCATCGAGCACTGTGAGATCATCGAGTGCCAGGTCTCGCCTCACTTTCGTGAATTGGCGACATCCCAGGCCTTGAAGATCACCTTTCGGGGTGCCCTTGCCACGATCTGGCGCAAGCCCGGGTGATCCGTCGGAAAATGGCAGGCAAATGCAGGGCGTGGGAGTGAATCCCGCGCCTTTTTCATTTTCAGTTCACGGCCTCAGTTCCACCGCCTTGTAGCAGCGATGTTGCAGCAGTGACGGCCGCAGGCCCCTGACCTCGGGCCGCATCAGGTAGGAGTGCGTGTACCAATACACAGGCAGGATGGGGGCTTCGTTCAGCAGGAGGGTTTCGGCCTCCTTCAGCATCTGCAGCCGCTTCTGCACATCACCTTCCTGAAAGCTTTGATGAATGAGTTCGTCGTATCGCCTGCTTCCCCAGCCGGTGTTGTTGTTGCCGTCTCCCGTTTGCCAGATGGCCAGAAACGTGGAGGGATCGAGGTAGTCGCCGACCCAGCCAAAACGGGCGATTTGATAATCCAGTTTGCGCTGAGACTCAATGTACACCCCCCAGTCCTGGTTCAGCACGCCCGCAGGAATGTGAAGGTGCTCCTTCCACATCGCCTGCACGGCCTCGGCGAGTGAGCGATGAGACTCGCTGGTGTTGATCAGGATGTTGAAGGGTGGGAAACCCTTGCCGTCTGGAAATCCGGCTTCGGCCAGAAGCCTTCGCGCCTCGGCAGGATCAAAATGCATGACGCTGGGCGCCTGATAGTCCGGGTGGCACCCCGGCGGGGTCAGGCCCGTGGCAGGCTGCTGCCCGGCGCGAAGAATGTTGCGGGTGATGCTCTCCCGGTCGATCGACAGCGCCAGGGCTTTTCTGACCAGCGGATTGTCAAAAGGCTTCTTCGTCGTGTTGCAGCGGTACATGTACACGCTCAGCAGCGGATCGTTGTGGTAAAATGGGGACCTGCTTTCACGATATGTGGGAATCTTGGACAGCGGCATCGTCAGCGTGATATGCAGCTGCCCGTCATTAAAGGCGCGCTCTTCGGTGGTGTCGCTGGAGATTGGCAGAAAGACGATGCCATTGAGCTTCACCGTGGCTGCGTCCCAGTAGTGCGGATTCCGCTCCACCTCCAGCGCCTGGTTGACCTCCCAGCTTTTAAGCTTGAAGGGGCCGTTGCAGACCATGTTCGCGGGGCGTGTCCAGCGCGTGCTGCGCTCGGTCATTTTGCCAAATTTTTCGATCACATGCCTCGGCAGCGGAAACCAGGCGTAGTGTTTGATCATGCTCGGCAGGTAGGGCGCCGGCCCCTTCAGCGTGATCTGCAGCGTCAGCGGATCAGGTGCTTTCACTCCCACCTGGGAAAAGTCTTTGATCTTCCCGGTGTGGTATTCCTCGGCGTTGAGCATGGGGTAAAGCATGTTGGCATAGTCTGCACCCAGCTCTGCTGTCAGTATGCGCTGGTAGGAGTACACAAAGTCCGCAGCCGTGACAGGCGTGCCGTCGCTCCATTTGCCCTTGGGTTGCAGCCTGAAAGTCCAGACGGTGTAGTTCTCGGCACTCCATGAGGCGGCCGCACCTGGTGCATCCCCATCCGGATTTTCTGGAGCCGGTGAGATGAGCCCTTCAAACAGGGCGTGGAAGATCAAATGCTCAGGCTGTCCGCTCGCCAGGTGCGGATCCAGCGTCGCCGGCTCGCTGCCGTTGCCTGCCAGCAGTATGCCGGCGCGTGTCGCCGCCTCCACACGTGTCGGGCGGTGTGTTCGCACGTGATGAAACCATGCGATGCCGCCAAAGATCAAAATGAAAATGAGAGCACGAAAAATCCAGCGCATGCCCGGACATGACACGAGCCACGTCATTCATGCAACGGGGCATCAAAAAAACGGCCCCGCCAGTGCACTGGCGGGGCCGCATGGGCAGCCACGGGTCAGGTCTTCACGCTACTACCTGTGAAAACCGTGATGATGGTGGTGGCCGTAGCCATAGCCGTAGTTCGGCCGGCAGCCGTTGACGCCGAGTCCGACGCCAAAGTTGATGCTGGGCTGGACGATCACAGGACGTGGAGGCTGGCAGCCATACTGCACTCCCTGGGTCACCCATTGACCAATGGGGCGGCCATAGGCGTCGTACCCGACGACCTGATACACGGAAATGATCGGTGCGCCAAAGCTGGTGTAGCCAACAATGCGGGTCTCGCCCGGGCAGTCAGCCTTGGCATTGGAAGGCGCTGCAAAACCAAAAACTGCGGCGGCGGCGATGACTGAGAAGAGTGTTTTCATGTGTGTGTGGATTGGGTTTCCTCACACTCTGACGTGGCTGCTCCGCTTCTATTCAGTCCCCTTCAAAATATATTTTTTCTCACTGCTGTGACATCGACTTCGGGTCGAATGCATCGCGCAGTCCGTCGCCCAGCAGGTTCAGCGCCAGCAGCGTCACAGAGAAAAAGATCCCAGGGTACAGCAGCAGCCACGGGTAGCTCTCCATTGAAGTCGCACCTTCACGGATCAGCACGCCCCAGCTTGCATCCGGTGGTTGGATGCCCAGTCCCAGAAAGCTCAGCGCCGCCTCCAGCAGCATCACACCAGGCACAGTCAGGCTGGCGTAGATGATGACTGGCCCTGTCACATTCGGCAGCAGGTGCTGCCACACGATGTGCCAGAACCCGGCGCCACTCGCGCGCGCTGCCACGATGAATTCCAGATTCTTCAGCGCCAGCACCTGCCCCCGCACCACCCGCGCCATGGTCAGCCATTCCACTGCACCGATGGCCACAAAAATCAGCCAGAATTCACGCCCTACTATGGCCATGAGCAGGATGACGAAATTGATAAACGGAAACGCATACAGGATGTCCACAATGCGCATCATCGCAGCATCGGTGCGCCCGCCTGCCAGGCCGGAGATCATGCCGTACAACACACCGATGATGGCTGCCACTCCTGTGGCCAGCAGCCCCACCTCCAGAGACACGCGTCCACCGTGTAAAATGCGCGTGAGCATGTCACGCCCCAGGGGGTCCGTGCCCAGCCAGTGGGCCATGCTCGGGTTCGTGGCTTTCAGTTCCAGGTTCTGCAGTGACTGGTCGTAAGGCGAGATCTCCGGGCCCACGCCGCACATCAGCACGAGCACTGCCAGAAATCCCAGCGCCCATGCATTCAGGCGGTTGCGCATGAGGCGCCGCCATGCCGCTCTCATCGGTGATAGGCTCTGTTTCGTCCCGCTGCTCATGCCTGGAGTCGGATGCGTGGGTTCAGTGCCGCCTGCAGGATGTCCACCAGCAGATTGAAGCTCACGATGAGTGCTGCGTAAAAGGCCGAGATCGCGATCGCCAGCTCATCATCATGATTGAAGGATGCCGCGATGAAGAACTGACCGAGGCCCGGCAGTTGGAAAACCGTCTCAACGATGAACGACCCCGTCAGCAGTCCGGCGGCGGCGGGGCCCAGAAAGTTCAGCACTGGCAGGCTGGCGAGTTTGATCGCATGAAAAAAAACCACCGAGCTTTCACTCGCTCCTTTTGCCCGTGCCGTGCGGATGAACTCCTGTGCCAGCGTCTCCCGCAGGCTGCCGCGCATGAGTCGCGCGATGTAGGCGCTGTAGATGATGCCAAGCGTGAGCGCCGGCAGCACCCAGTCTGATGCGTCAAACCACCCCGAAGCATTGAACCAGCGCAGCTTCAGCCCGAAGAGCATCGCCACCAGCGGGCCCAGCACCATGCTTGGCGTGCAGATGCCCAGCGTGGCTGCAAGGGTGCTGCTGCGGTCCTCCCACGTGTTCGGTCTCAGCGCCGCGTACGCACCTAGCGGCACACCGATGCTCAGCGCGATCAGCAGCGCTCCGGCTCCCACCGTGGCAGAAACCGGAAAGCCGGATGCGATGATCTCATCCACGCCCCTTCCTTGAAAGGTTTTGGATTCCCGGAAGGTGAATGTCGCGTAATGCGTGTAGTATCTCCACAGTTGCACATAGACCGGCTTGTCCAGCCCGTAGTACTTGATCTTCGCCTGCAGCGCTTCCGGCGTGGATGCCCGTTCCGTTTGGAAAGGTCCCGTCGGTGAAAGCTTGAGCAGCGCAAACGTGATCGTGATCACCGCAAAGATCACGATGATGCCCTGCACGATGCGGCTGACGATGAAGCGGATCATTTCGGCTGCTCGTAAAGATCGCTGATGTCCGCGGCTGCGAGTTCGATCAGGTAGCTCGCGATCTTCGCGCCCAGCGCTTCAAAGTAGCGTTTGCCTTTCTCAGCCGTGCTGTGCTGCGGATCTCCCGAGCCCGTGTCATTCGTGGCCTTGGTCCACGCACGCTGTGCCCACGCCCATTTTTCATTGATGGCTTTCAGCTTCCACCGGTTGTCGGTGCCCGGCCCCCATTCGTCTTTCGGCAGCACCAGGTGCGGATGAAAGTGCAGCATCAGGCTCGTCTCGCGTTCATCGGCGTGGTCGCCCACAAGGTTGAAAATGTCATCTCCCTTCACCGCATTGAACCACGAGACGGTGGAAAGAAACATCTTCGGGTGCTTCGCCTGCAGCTCTCTCAGCATCTGGCGGAAGTCGTTGCCGCCATGCCCGTTCAGAATCACAAACTTCATCACCCCCACGCCTTCCAGGCTGCTGATCACATCTTCGAGCACCATCAGCTGCGTGCTGGGATTCATGTTGATGCAGAATGGGATGTCCAGCTGCCCGGTCTGCACGCCAAAGGGCATGTTCGGCAGGATGGCCACCTTAGCCCCCGCCTCCCAGGCGATGCGTCCCGCCTCCGCGGCGATGGCATCGTTTTGCAGTGAATCAGTCGCATACGGCAGGTGCCAGTTGTGCGCCTCCGTCGCCCCCCACGGCAGCACCGCCGCCTCATAGCGCGTGGCTTGGACGTTTTTCCAGTTCGTTTCGGCAATGATCCAGGGTCTAGAACTCATAGGCCGCATGTAAAAGAGGCAAATGGCTGATGCAACACGTCCGACAAACTCGGCCCGCAGCAGCCGTTTCTTACCACCCCATGCTTCGCACGCTGCTTTTTCTTTCCCTTACAGCCCCTGTCGTCGCTGCCGAGATCTCATTTTCCAGGCAGATTGCTCCCACTTTGATCGACCAGTGCGTCGAGTGCCACCGTTCAGGCAAGGCCAAAGGCGGCTACCGTCTCGACACTGTCGAGTGCATGCTCCTCCCAGGCGACAGCAAAGCCGCGCCTGTGGTGCCGGGCAGACCGGACGAAAGTGAGCTCTACCGGTTGGTCACCACCCATGACGTCGACGACCGCATGCCCAAAAAAGCCGAGGCCCTGCCTGAAAAAGACACGCGGCTGATGCGTGAATGGATCGCCAGCGGTGCAAAGCTGGATGTGGCTGACCCCAAGGCCAGTCTTCAGGCCATCCTGAATGAAAGTGTGAAGATCAGCGTGCCGGAAAAGTATCCCCGGCCGCTGCCAGTCACCGCGCTGGCCCTGGCTCCCTCCGGCAGCACGCTCGCCTGCAGCGGTTACTTTGAAGCGACCCTTTGGAATGTCGCGGCCGGAAAGCTCCAGGAGCGCGTCAGCGGCATGCCGGAGCGCATTTTGGCTCTTGCCTGGATCACGGAAGGTCAGCTCGCTGTTGCCGGTGGCACTCCCGGGCGTTCGGGAGAGGTCTGGCTGGTAAATCCCTCCCTCCCGCAGGAGCGCAGGCGGCTGGTCGGCACACGGGACTGCGTGCTGGCCATGGTGGCCAGTCCCGATGGCAGACTCCTGGCCTGTGGTGGGGCAGACAATCAGGTGCGCTGTTTTGAGCTGCCCTCCGGCAGGCTCATATGGCAGTCAGAGCCGCATGCAGACTGGATCATGGGCATGGCTTTCTCTCCGGACGGCCATCACATCGCCACCGCCAGCCGAGATCGCACCGTGAAACGCATCGGCGCTGCCACTGGCGAGGTCGAAGCCACCTTCACGGGCCATGATTGCGCCGTCCTCAGCGTGGCCTTCACTCCCGACAGCGCAGAAATCATCAGCGGTGATGCCGAGGGGGCCATCCTCCGCTGCGGTCGCACTGGCGATGCAAAAAGCGACGCCTCACTCAGACCCGCCGGCCGCACCGAAATGCTCGCGCTGGGCTTTCTCGACGCCGGGACACCTCTCGCCGCCACAGGGGGCGGAGCCGTGGTTTCAATCGACGCAAAAGCACGCAGGACGAAGGACCGGATCACGCTTTATGAAGACCGCGTCAATGTCCTGCTCCTGCTGCGCACGGATAAGGCCACACGCCTTGTCACCGGCTGCCACGATGGCAAAGTCCGCATCAACGAGATCGGAAAGTCAGAGCCGGTGTTGCAATTTGTGGCGTCGCCGGGATGGTAGCCCACCATGTTTGAATCACGCACAGACCCTCTTGCTTCGCGCTGGGTTTTTGTCCGGCGGGTGCTCAAATTTGCCACGATAGCGTCGGCCGTCTGCGGTGTCGCTCTCGGCATCGGCATTCTCGGCTATCACTGCATTGCCGGGTTCAGCTGGATCGACAGCCTCCTGAATGCCTCCATGATCCTGGGCGGCATGGGGCCCATGGGTGATCTGCCGTCAGACGCCGCAAAGGTCTTCGCCTCCTTCTACGCCCTCTTCAGCGGGCTGGTGTTCATTTCGGTCATGGGCATCGTGCTCGCACCGGCGGCACATCGGGCGCTGCATCTGTTTCACCTGGAGGAGGAAGATCAGAAAGCATGAAACCCGAACGAGTTGTTATCATCGGTGCCAGCAGCAACCCCGAACGCTACAGCCATCGCGCCCTGCTGCTGCTGCGAAAGCACGGTCATGAGGTCGTCCCGGTGCATCCTGCGCTCACGGAGATCGAGGGCGTTCCCGTCGTTGCAGATCTGGGCTTGGTCTCGGGCCCGGTGGATACCGTGACCATGTACGTCGGCCCGGCCATTTCTTCCGGCTTGCTGGACAAGCTGCTCGCCCTGAAGCCCGGCAGGGTCATTTTCAATCCTGGCGCGGAAAATGCACCACTGGCTGCGGCTTTGCAAAAAGCCGGAATCACCTGCGAGGAAGCCTGCACCTTGGTGCTGCTGAACACCGGGCAGTTTTGAACACAGCCCCATGCGTGGGTGTCTGTAGCTTTAACCCCCATGCTTGAGATCCAAAAATATCGAATTTATGAGCGCAGCCGCCTCCGGGCGAAGGGCGTGAGTGATGACGAGATAGAAAAAGCTCAGCACCTCCCTTTCAGGCCCGCCTTTGTGGACGGCAAACGTCGGCAGAGAGATTCGAACGATGAGGGGCTTGTCCCTCCTGAGCAGTTCGCCTTTCGTCGGAACCGCTGAAGCAGCGGCCTTGCCCGGTCGCCACGACCTGCTAGCGTCGTGCTCACCCACCGCATGCCCGCGAACCGCTTCTACACCTCCTTTGACTTCGAAACGCTCGACCCGCGTCCTGTGCATGTCGGCGAGTATCGCAGTCCCTTCCAGATCGACCGCGACCGCATCATCCACAGCAGCGCCTTCCGCCGCCTGCAAAACAAGACCCAGGTCTTTCTCTCCGGCGAATACGACTTCTACCGCACCCGCCTGACTCACAGCATCGAGGTCGCGCAGATCGGCCGCAGCATCTGCGGCTGGCTCACCCAGCAGAGCCAGTATCTGGATGACGAATGCTGCATCGACTCCGACCTCGTCGAGAGCGCCTGCCTCAGCCACGATCTCGGGCATCCGCCCTTCGGTCATGCAGGCGAGCGCACCCTGCATGTGCTGATGGCTCCCTACGGCGGCTTCGAGGGAAATGCCCAGACTCTGCGCATTCTGACGCAGACGCTCTTCAGCGAGGGCCGCAGTGGCATGAATCCCACCCGTGCACTGCTGGACGGCGTGCTGAAATACAAGACACTCCACACCGAGACCCCCCAGGCGAAAAACCACTACCTCTACGATGAGCAGGAGCGCTGGCTCGATTTCACCCTCGGCGGCCAGGCCTTTCCCGTGGAGCTCACGCCCGGCCGTGAGCGCAATGCCTTCCGCAGCATCGAATGCCAGATCATGGACTGGGCGGACGACACCGCCTACTCGCTCAATGACATCGCTGACGGCATCCACGCGGGGTTCATCAATGTGCAGCGCATGGAGCGCTGGGCAGGGGACCAGGAGCTTTCGGAGACGGATCAGGCAGATGTGGAGTTCCTCTGCAAAGCAGTCCGCGAAAACCGCGTTGAAGGCCGCCTCAACCGTCTCATTGGCGAATGCATCCGCGCCACCAAGCTCGTCCCCGCTGCCAATTTCCTCAGCCAGAGCACACGCCGGCACCAGTTCGCGCTGGAGATCGATCCCGTCATGCGCCGCCGCGCAGATCTCCACAAAAAGATCGCCCTCGAGCTCGTCTTCCTCAGCCCTCAGCTCCAGCAGCTTGATCACAAGGCCGACTTCATCCTCACCCGGCTCTTCGGCGTGCTGAAAGATCGCTACATTGACTCCATTCAGCCACGCGGCCTGCATCTCCTCCCCGCATCTATCGAAAAGGAAATCCACGCCGCCCCCGACGCCTCGGCCCGCGCCCGTCTCGTCTGCGACTGGATCGCCAACATGACCGACCACTTCGCCTTCCGCACCTACCGTCGTCTCTTCGACGCCGACTTCGGTTCCATCACGGATTTCGTATAAAAAAATGGAGCGAGCTTTTCAGCTCGCTCCACGCAGGAACAAAATCAGGAGTCTTGGACTACAGCTGCGCAATCCGTCGGCACACTTCCTCCACGTTCGCGCGGCTGTTGAACGCGCTGATGCGGAAGTAGCCCTCGCCCGCGCTGCCAAAGCCGCTGCCGGGGGTGATCACCACATTCGCCTCGTTCAGCATCTTGTCGAACATCTGCCAGCTCGTCAGACCGTTCGGGCAGCCCACCCACACATATGGGGCGTTCACGCCGCCATACACCTGCAGTCCGGCCTTCTTGCAGGCCTCCACCAGCAGCGCCGCATTGCCCATGTAGTGCTCGATCAGCGCCTTCACCTGCGCCTTGCCTTCGGCTGAGTAGATCGCCTCCGCACCGCGTTGGACGATGTAGCTCGTGCCGTTGAATTTCGTGCTGTGGCGGCGGCTCCACAGCGGATGGATCGCCTGCTTGCCCCCGGCCTTGGTCTTGCCCATGAGGCCCTTCGGAATGATCACCACCCCGCAGCGCACGCCGGTAAATCCGCCGTTCTTCGAGAAACTGCGGAACTCAATGGCGCAGTCGCGCGCGCCTTCGATCTCATAGATCGAGCGCGGCAGCTCCGGATCGCGGATGAAGGCCTCGTAGGCGGCGTCGTAGAGGATAGTCGTGCCATTCGCCAGAGCGTATTTCACCCAGGCTTCGAGCTGCGCACGCGTGGCCACTGCACCTGTCGGATTGTTCGGGTAGCACAGGTAGGCCAGGTCCACCGGCTCGCTCGGGATCTCCGGCACGAACCCATTCGCAGGCGTGCATTTCAGGTAGTGCAGGCCAGCGTAGGCGCCGTTTTCATCGGCATCGCCCGTGTTGCCCGCCATCACGTTGGTATCGACATACACAGGGTACACCGGGTCCGTGATCGCGATCTTGTTCCCGGCACCAAAGATGTCCAGGATGTTGCCGGTGTCGCACTTGCTGCCGTCGGAGATGAAAATCTCATCGGCCTCTACCTGGATGCCACGGGCCTTGAAGTCGTGCTCGGCGATCGCGTTGCGCAGAAAGTCATAGCCCTGCTCCGGGCCGTAGCCGCGGAAGGTCGCACGGTCGCCCATTTCGTCCACCGCCTTGTGCATCGCCGCGCGTACGGCCTCGGGCAGCGCTTCGGTCACATCGCCGATCCCGCAGCGGATCAGGCGCTTGGCGGCTTCAGGGTTGCCCTCTGTGAAGACCTTCACGCGACGGGCGATTTCAGGGAAGAGGTAACCGGCTTTGAGCTTGTTGTAGTTTTCGTTGATGTAGGCCATGGCGGGGAAAAGGGCGGGCAGTGTGGCGAGTCGTGGCAGGGATGCAAGAGCCTCGAAACCGTGACATGGCACTGAATAACCACCGCAATTCTTACATATGATAATTTGTATCAAAGATGAGATGCAAAATTGTGGAATCTCAAGCTACCATGAAGAAAAATGCATTCTCGCTAAGGCTTGGCTCATGGCTGCCTTCTTGATCAGCAACTGCGCTTTTCACGAGGTCGTCTGGCAGCACAAACAGATCAGCACGTCCTCCAAACCCTTCGGCTACGCCAGGGCCGTCAGCTACACCAAGCCCCAGCTCTGGAACAAGAAACACCTCACCTGGCAGCTCGATACCGACACTCCCGTTCCAGGGCGCCTCTCGGTGGAAGAGCTCAGGCGTGAAATTGACGAAAGCTTCAAAAGCTGGGAGGCCGCCGGGGTATTCACCTTCGCCCAGGCCCAGGATGGAGAGCGCGCAGACATCACCACCAGCTTTCGCACTCCTCCGGGCAGGTCTTGGAACGGTCAGCTCGGCTGCATGGGCCACGCCTCCTTCCCCTGGAGCTTGGACCGCGGTCGCATCTATCTCGACCCATCCAAGTGGTGGAGCACCCGCTCCGTCTCCCTGATCGCAGCCCCCATCACCAAATGGCTCCCTCATGAGATCGGCCACGTGCTCGGCCTCCAGCACTGCCCCGGTGAGGATCACACCATGAGCGAAAACGGCCCCTACCACCTGCCGGACGCAGCCAGCTTCTCGCAGTTGCGGCATCTTTACTCTCCCGAGACTCCGTCTGTACCTGGGTGCAGTGCGTCATGGACAGCTCCGGCGCTGCCGAATAAGCGCTCCTGCGCATCTCTGGCAGGCAAGAACGGCGTGCTTCGTGCCGTCCTCAACTGCATGCAACGTCCGATGATCATCTGGCTGGCTCTCACTCTCTGGGCTCCTCTCACCGTCAGGTCCGCTGATGCGCTGAAATTCCCCACCACCCCGCCCACCGCTCCGCAAAACGCCGCCAAGACCTTCCACGTCCTCGACGGCTTCCAGATGCAGCTCATCGCCGCCGAGCCCCTCGTCACCGATCCCGTCGCCATCACCTATGACGAGGACGGCCGCGCCTACGTGTGTGAGATGAACGACTACCCCTACACGGACAAGGAGCATCACAAGCACGCCCAGGAAAACCCCACCGATCAGGCCATCGGCAAAGTCCGCCTCCTCACCGACACCGATGGAGACGGCACCTTCGACAAAGCCACCATCTTCGCAGAGGGCCTCTCCTGGCCCACCGGCGCCGCCTGCTGGAAAGGCGGCATCTTCGTCACTGCCACCCCCGACGTCTGGTACCTCAAGGACACCAATGGCGACGGCGTTGCCGATGTCCGCCAGCGCGTCTTCACCGGCTTCAAAAAGCTCAACGTCCAGGCCGTGATGAACAACCCCATCTGGGGCCTCGACCACCGCATCTACATCGCCGGTGGCAGCAATGGCGGCGAAATCCAGCGCGTCCCCGGCAGCGAATCCGTCATGCCCATGCCTGCCGATTTCAAATCGCTCCCCATCAAGCGCAACGACTTCAGCTTCGATCCCTCCACTGGAGATGTCCGCCTCGAAAGCGGCGGCGCACGCTTCGGCAACACCTTCGACGACTGGGGCAACCGCTTCCTATGCAACATCCGCAATCCCTGCCAGCACGTCGTCCTGCCCTACCGCTACCTCGCCCGCAATCCCTATCTCGTCGTCCCCAGCGCCCTCAATGACTGCGCCGAGGCCGGCGATCAGCTCCCCGTCTATCGCACCAGCCCGCCCGAGCCCTGGCGCGAGTTCCGCGCCAAACGCTGGGTGCAGGAAGGCAGCACCCTGCCCAAGAGCGAACTCGTCGGCGCAGGCGTCGTCACCTCCTCCGCCGGCATCACCGTCTATCGTGGCGATGCCTACCCGCCCGAGTATCGCGACTTCGCATTTGTCGCCGACGTCGCCGGCAATCTCTTCTACCGCATGAAGCTCGTCCCAGACGGTGTCACCTTCAAAGCCGTGCAGGTGGACGGAAATAAAAACTTCTGCACCAGCGACGACCTCTGGTCTCGCCCCGTCAATTTCACCAACGCCCCCGACGGCTGCCTCACCGTCTGCGACATGTACCGCGAAGTCATCGAGCACCCCTGGAGCATCCCCGACGACATCCACACCGCCGTCGATCTCCTCCGCGGCCGCGACAAAGGCCGCCTCTACCGCCTCGCGCCTGCATCCTTCAAAACCCGCCCCACCCCCAAACTCAGCACCTTCACTACCCCCGACCTCGTCTTCCTCCTCGACCACCCCAACGCTTGGCACCGCGAAACCGCCCAGCGACTGCTTTTTGAGCGGCAGGACAAGGCGGCAGCAGAGCCGCTGAGGATTCTTGTGAGTGTGGGGAGTGCGCTAGGACGGCTCACAGCATTACGGTCGGTTCTGGCGATTGTATTGAAGCCAAAAGGGCAGCTAGCCGAAGACCGGCAGCAGAAGCTTAAGGGAACCTATCCTGATGCAAATGGTTGGGAGATAAAGCCGGATTGGCGGATTGATGAAGATCGTCGAAAACTCCTCCAAAACGCCCTTCACGACTCCGACGCAAGAGTCCGAGCGCAGAGCGTCGAAGCCTATGCCATCAGCGAAGGTTGGTCCGCAGTAGATGAGATCAAGGGCATGCGACACGATCTGTCCAAACTGGTGCGGTTAGAAACCGCGTTTGCTCTCGGTGGTTTAAAGCCCGGCTTGTGGTCAGGCCCGCCTCCAGTGATGGGTGTGACGGACATCGCTCTTTACGACGCAGGCGATCCATGGCTTGAAGCAGCTCTTCTAAGTTCCCGTGGGCATAACAGTGTAGAATTGTTTAATGGCCTGCTCGGGCATGGCTCGCTGCAGCCAGCTCAAATCCATCTGCTCGCTTCAGCAGGAGAGATGATTGCTCGCCAAGGGTGGAAAATGACGCCGTCGGACTGCTGCGAACAAGTTGCCTCTCACAAACTTCTCTCAGATGATCAAAAACGGCAGGTCATACTAGCGATTGCAGAAGGCATGATCGCATCAGGCAGAACAGCCACAGAACTGCTGGCAGGCCAGGAGCCAGAATACACCCAAAGCAGCCGGGAGTATGTAACCCGCTGGCAAGCAGAGTCGCACCAAGTTCTCGACCAGCCCTCATCAAGTGAGGCAGGCAAGATCAAGGCTCTGCGCATGCTGTCCTTGTTCGAGCCATTGCAAAAGCTGGAGCCGCTCATCCTGAAATGTCTGGTCCCCACCCAGCCCGCCGAACTCCAGCTTGCTGCGATTGAAGCACTTCGTTCTTCCCAAGACCCCGACGTCGCCGACATCCTCATCACCGCCTGGCCCAAGCTCACACCCACCCTCCGCGACAAAGCCGCCACCCTCCTCCTCTCACGCACCGACCGCATCGCCAAACTCCTTGACGCCATCGAAGCCAAAAAAATCCTCCCATCCCAGCTCAGCGTCGCCACCAAAGCCACGCTCGGCCGCCAGAAAACACCCGCACTCGCCGAACGCATCACCAAACTCCTCGGCGACGCCTCCTCATCAAACCGAAAAGCCGTCATCGACAAATACGCAGCCGCCATGTTCGGCAGTAGCGCGGGCAATCCTGCCCGCAGTGAAGCCTCCGCCACACCCAAAACACCGCTTCTCACCGGCTCCCCCACCAACGGCGCCAAAATCTACGAAAACCTCTGCATGGTCTGCCACCGCCATCTCGATCGCGGCAACGACGTCGGCCCCAATCTCGGCACCATCAAAGCCTGGACCGCCGAACAAATCCTCACCAACGTCCTCGACCCCAACCGCGAAGTCTCGCCCAACTTCGCGCTCTACATCGTCGAAACCAACGACGGCCGCACCCTCTCCGGCCTCATCACCAGCGAAACCGCCGGCAACCTCACTCTCAAACGCGCCGACGGCGGCACCGACACAGTCCTCCGCAGCGAGATCAAATCCCTCACCAGCCCCGGCATCTCCCTCATGCCCGAAGGCCTCGAAGCCGCCATCACACCCCAGCAGATGGCAGATCTCATATCCTACCTGAAGGCACCTTGACCAGCGGCAACGGCCCTTGGCCTCACGCCTGCTTCTTCTTTTTGAAAAGCATCGCAACTGCCGCCGCCACACCACCAATCACACCACCAATCACGCCAGAGCGGCCAAGGCTCGTAAAATCCAGCCCTCCAGCAGCCGGACCCGCCACGCGTGGATTGGCCGCCACCACTGCATCCCGCCACGCCGTCACTGCCTGTTGGGTCCAGAAGCGGTCGGCTTCCGAGTGAAAGTCAGCATTCGCATTCAGGTAGATCAGGCGTCCGTTCACTGGCACGATCATGCTGCTCACCACGACTTTGTCCTTGGTGGATTGAGTGCCGGTTTTGGCTGCGATGTTCAGCGCCATCGTGAATCCCAGACTGCTGGCAGAGTCTTCAAAGCAGCCAAGGATGGCCACATCGCTCAGGCTGAGTGCTGCATCGGCATCAGTTGCATTCTTCAGGGCCTTCTCCGCCTTGCCGCTGATTTTGGCGATCTCCTGCTGTATGGCTTCCTGCGATTTCTCAATCTCCGCTTTGGTCTGCTGCTTGAGGTCTCCAAACGTGCGCTCCCCGATTTCCTGGTTCTCCACTCTCCGCAGCACCTGGGCATTAAAACTGCGGTCCAGCTTGGTTCCATCATCCTTCGTCGGGTGAAATCGTGCCAGGTAACGGTTGGCAGCGTGCAGCATTTCCTCCACCATGCGGTCAGACTCGGGATTCAGTCCATCGATGCGCTGATATCCCACAGGGGCAGGCAGCTTGATGATCCTCCCTCCCACCAGAACCTCCTCCCGCGAAGCAGGATGGGCAGCTTCCTCAGCCTGCAGCGTCAGCACGCTGGAAAAGACAATGGCGGCAAGAGTAAGGTGAAGTCCCATGCATGCCAAGGATTCGCAGGAGCTCCGTTAAATCAACACGGGAAGCATTAAAACCACCTCTGATTTCCTTCGTTTGAACTTGGCGCTTCAGGCCAAAACTCTCCGCAGCACTTCCCCATGCACATCCGTCAGCCGGAAATCCCGCCCCGCATAGCGATACGTCAGTTCCTCATGGTTCACCCCCAGCAGATGCAAAATGGTCGCATGCAGGTCATGCACGCTCACGGGATTCTGCTCCGCCGCAAAGCCAAGCTCATCCGTGCTGCCATAAACGGTGCCGCCTTTCACACCACCACCCGCCATCCACACGCTGAATCCATAGTGATTGTGGTCCCGGCCCAGTTTCGACTTCCCGCCGCTCAGCTCCACCGTGGGCGTCCGGCCAAATTCACCACCCCAGATGATCAGCGTGTCTTCCAGCATCCCACGTTGCTTGAGGTCATGCAGCAGCGCCGCGATCGGCTGATCAATCTCTCCCGCAAGTCTGCGGTGATTCGTCTCGATGTTGTCATGGTTGTCCCACGGCTGCCCCGCGCCATGCCAGAGTTGCACCATCCGCACCCCGCGCTCCAGCAGCCGCCGGGCGATGAGAGTCTGCCGCCCATGCACCCCTTCGCCATACATCGCACGGATGTGCGCCGGCTCCTGCGTCACATCAAACGCATCCGCCGCCTCCATCTGCATGCGGAAAGCCAGCTCAAAGCTCTGGATGCGCGCCTCCAGCCGTGGATCACCACGATCCTGCCGGTGCGCCTCATTGATGCTCCGCATCAGCTCCAGTTGCCGCATCTGCACCCGCGTGTCCGCATGCGGGCTGCGGATGTTTTCGATCAAACGATCCACCTGCTGGTGCTTCGAGTCCACATACGTGCCTTGAAACGCCCCCGGCAAAAACGCCGACTGCCAGTTCTCAGCTCCCTTGATCGGCATGCCGCCCGGACACATCGCGATGAACCCCGGCAGGTTCTCATTCGCGCTGCCCAGCCCGTACGTCAGCCACGACCCCAGGCTCGGCCTCGGCTGCACCGAGTCGCCGCAGTTCATGAGCATCAGCGACGGCTCATGGTTCGGCACCTGCGCCTGCATGGACCGGATCACTGCGATGTCATCAATATGCGCCGCCGTCTTCGCGAACAATTCGCTCACCTCGATGCCGCTCTGCCCATAACGTTGAAACTTGAAAGGCGAAGGAAACGCCGCGCCCGTCTTCCTCTCCGTCAGCCGGTGGCTCGGCACTGCCTTGCCCTCATACCGCGCCAGCGCCGGTTTGTAATCAAACGTGTCCACATGCGACGGCCCGCCATTGAGAAAGAAATGAATCACCCGCTTCGCCTTCGGCGCAAAATGAGGTTTGCTCGTGTTGCTTGCGGCCGCATGCAGGTCTGCCAGTCCCAGCATGCCCATCCCCATGCCGGAACGGCGTAAAAAATCTCGGCGCGTGAGAGGTGTGTTCATATCAGTCCACAAACATAAATTCGTTCGCCAGCATCAGCACCTGCACCAGCTGCTCCCAGTTGTTGAGCTGCGAGCGAGGCTGCGCGGCAAAATCCTTTTCAGCATCCCAGGTTTGCGCAGGCGCATCATCACCACCCGCACCCACGTTGCCGCTCTGCTGAATCCGCATCGACCACAAAAACTGGTCGCTGTTCAGCACCTCGCCAATGTCCACCACAAAGTCGAGCGTCTCACCCGCTTTGAAAGCCAGCGTGTCAAAGTTCAGCTCTGCCTTGCCTTGATGCAGCCTCCCCGCATGCAGGCGGCCCTGCTCGCTGTGGCTGATGAAGGAGCGGATGCCATCACCCGGAGCCGGCTCATGCACCAGCGTGGACTTCACCGCATAAGTGCCATCCGCAGGCGCGGTCCATCGCCTCACCACCGCATGCTTCCGGTCGTTCCCCGGATGCCCTCCCGTCGCTGTGAGTTGCGCCCATCCCAGCTTCGCATTCGGCCATGCCTCATCGCCCTGCCACGCGCTGCCCGTGAAGTGCGGCAGCGGCTTGAATTCCTTCACCCTGCCGGTGCTCTCATCCCACTCTCCCACACCATACTGCCACGCCTTCGAGTGGTCCGCCTGCACGATGACCCGTGGCTCATCCTCCTGCACAAAGCGCAGCGCCTGCTCCATTTCATCCGCCCTCGGCGCTCGTTGAAAAAGATGCCCATAGATGCGCCTCACACGCCCCGCTGCATCAGCCCCTTTGACATCCGCACGCCCCAGCAGCGCCTTCGCCTGCTGCACCACAAACGGATGGTTCATCCCAAACAGCGCCTGCTGCGGCACAGTAGTCTCCGTGCGCTGCGGGATCGAAAGATCCGGATTGGCAAAGTCAAAGGTGCGCATCACCGCCGGCACATTTTCACGATCCACCAGCGTGTAGAGCGTCCGCCGTTGATTGTCCGCCGCAAACAAGGGCAGGGGAGCACCGCCCACCTCCAGGCTCAGCCGCCCTGCCGCCGTCAGCCACGCATCACGCGCCTCCTCAAAGCTGAGCCTGTGCGGGTTCATGCGCCACAGCAGCCGGTTGTCCGGATCAGGATGCGCCGGATCCACCGCCCCGCCGCCGCTGCTCTGCTGATACGTCTCCGACATCATGATCAGCCGGTGCATCGCCTTGATGCTCCACCCCGAGTCAATGAAACGCTGCGCCAGCCAGTCGAGCAGTTCGGGGTGGCTCGGCTCTGTGCCCTGCTTGCCAAAGTCGCTCGGCGTGCTCACCAGCCCGCGTCCAAAGTGGTGCTGCCAGATGCGGTTCACCATCACCCGCGCCGTCAGCGGATTGCGCGGGTCTATAATCGCCTTCGCAAGCTCCAGCCTCCCGCTCCCTTGAGTGAAAGGCTGCTGCTTGCCAAACAAACTCAAAAACTGCCTCGGCACCGCATCCCCCTTCGTCAGCGGATTCCCGCGCAGCAGCACACGCGGTGTGCTCGGCAGCGCGCGGTCCACCAGCACCGTGGCATGCTCCGGCGCAGTGCGGTTGTTGAGTAGATAACGATCCACCTCGCCCTGCGACTTCCACAGCTCGGTGATGACACCCGTGGGAAAATACATCTCATTGTTCGTGATGTGCTCGTCAGGCACATAAGCCGGTGAATCAGGCCTCTTGAGCACTTCATCCGTCAGCTCGACTCCAGGATGCGCCTCCACCCACGCCTTCCAGCGATGCACGATGAAAGGATTGAGGTCCTTCTCGTCAATGATTTGGTCAAAGCCCTGCTCGGGATATTTCTCCAGCTCCGTCAGCGCCTTCTGGTAGTCCTTCACTCGCGCCCGCGTGCGCGCCATCTGCTCCTCGCGCCGCTTCGTCATGAGATCCTGATTCTTCTTCACCAGTTCCGTCAGTTTCGCATCTTCCCCCTTGGCGCACGGCACCACCGCCTCCGCGCAGCTTTGAAACACCCCATACAGCGCATAGTAGTCCCGCGTGGGAATGGGATCAAACTTATGATCATGGCAGCGCGCGCACGCCACGGTCAGCCCCAGCGTGCCACGCGTCACCACATCAATCCGGTCATCAATGATGTCGTGCGATACACCTAGAAAGCGCCGCCCCAGCGTGAGAAATCCCATCGCCGCCAAATCCGCCGAGCCCGCTGGCGCCACCTGGTCCGCCGCCATCTGCAGCAGCAAGAAGCGGTCATACGGCATGTCATCGTTCAATGACCGTACCACCCAGTCTCGATACGCCGTGGCATGCACCCAGCGTTTTTCCTCACGGGCATAATCATACCCCTTCATGTCCGAATACCGCGCCACATCCAGCCAGTGCCGGGCCCACTGCTCCCCATACTGCGGCGATGCCAGCAGCCTGTCCACGTATTGCGAAAAATCCCCCTCATGCTCTCCCGCAGGCGGCAGCCCCGTCAGGTCAAAGCTGGCCCGGCGGATCAACGTACGCTCATCCGCCCGCGGCGAAGGCTTCAGTCCCTTCTCCACCAGCTTGCGCTTCACAAACTCATCAATGCTTCCCCCTGCCGTCGGCCGCAGCGGCTGAAACGACCAATGCTCCGCAGCGGACACACTGCCGGAGACCATCAGAACCACAAACTGTACAAAGACACGAAGCATGGAGCTCTTACTACGTCCTCAGACAGTGCAGTCCTTCCATTCGCTTCATTATGGAGCTTGCTAACCACAGGCCGAGGACAATAGAGCAACGCGCCAGGGCTTTGGAGTGCGGTCGCGCAGATGCAAGGCGCAAGCCTGCATCGGAGCTACCGCTTTCGCGGGGTGAAGAATGCACTTCCTACTTCCCCCGTCATCCGGCCTGCGAAATTCAATCCAGCACCCGCATAGGCCCACGTCTACGTCTCGAAACCAGCGCCACAAACCCCAGCAGCAGCAGCACCGACCGCCCCGGCTCGGGCACCACAACGATGATCCCGCTGGTGGTGAACTGGCTCACATCCCACACCAGTCCGCCGCTCAGCGTCGGCAGGTCGAACTGGCTGGCATCATCCCCAGAGCCATCACGATAGTTGGTCCCCACATCAAAACCGGTAAAGTCTGTGATCACCACACCGGTCCAGTCAACGAGGTTGTAAACTTGGCCAAGCGCGGCGCTGAAGCCGCTGCTGCGGACCACCAAAGTTCCGGAGACCGTCAGATTGTAGCCCGTGGTATCACCAGCAGTCTTGAAGGAAAGCAGGTCATGATTCCCGCTGCCCAGTCCCTGGGAGCGGCTGACATCGTTCACATACGTGATGTAGCCGACGCTGCCCACCGCGTTTCCTCCAAAGGTTGGATCCACGCTGCCGGTGTTGTTGGCCGTGCCAATATCCAGAATGACCTGCCCCGCCAGGCTCTGCGTTCCGCCACCTGTGACAGGCGTGAAATTGAGGGTGCCAAATGAACCCGCTGCCGTGCTGTCTCCCGCCTGCACCGTGGACCCGCTTGCCGCTGTAAAGTTTGGCCCCTGCACCACCCCCGTGCCATAGAGAGTGGCACCGCTCTGCACCGTCACGTCTCCCGTGCCGGTCCGGCCTGCGCCGTTGCTGCCCACCTGCAGCTGCCCGGCCTTCACGTTGGTCGCGCCTGTGTAGGTGTTGTTGCCGCTCAGCACCCATGTTCCCGGAGTGTCGATCTTGGTGATGCCCCCTGTGCCGGAAATCGTGCCGCTCAAGGTGCCGGTGCCAGCGCCGCGCACGTACAGCGTGTAGCTGCCGAGGTTAAAGTCTCCCGTCAGATTCACCTTGTCCCCTGTCGCAGAGGCAGTCGCAGTATTGCCGGCCGAGATGGTGGCATCTCCGCTGAGAATAAAGCGGTTCGCCTGGGTCGTGTTTCCGCTGAAGCCGAAGGAGGTCGGAGTGCCGGAGAATCCCGCCACCCACGTGTTTTGGTTTCCGCCCTGCAGGGTCACATCCCCGCTGCCCAGCGCTCCGCTGGCGCTGACAGTGAACAGGTCCCACGCCCCGTTCACGCCGGTGTCCGCAATCCACTGAGTCCCGCCGGAGTAGTCATTGGTCGCGTTCGTCAGGGTCAGGCCGCCAGCCCCCCCGGTGCCGTCAAAGATCAGCTTGCCAGTCCCCGTCACCTTGCCGTTGAGCGTGGTGCCATAGGTTCCCGCGCGGAAGCTCAGGCTCGCAGCGTCAATCCATATCCCCGGCGTCACACCCAGGGTCCCCAGATAGTTCGTCTCAAACACCGGCTGCGTGGCGCCGTTGGCCACAAATCGCAGCGTGCCCGCGTCTCCCAGCGCCTTGCTGTTCACTGAGACCGTGTTGTCCCAGTCAATCCGGTTCAGCGTGAGCGTCCCTCCGCCGAGGTTCAGGCTGGGAATCGTCGTCACGACAGTCCCCGTCAGGCTTCGGATCGTTTCATTGAAGCCTCCAAGATTCCAGATGCCGCCGTTCAGCACCACGATCGCATCATCCGCGATCTGATTGGCTGCGCCCAGCTTCAGGGTGCCGGCTGTATTCACCTGGATGTCATTCGTCCCGGCCACCCCATCCCCGGCGATGGCATTGCCACCGCTCACATTGCGCAGTTCCAGCGTGCCAGTGTTCACGGTCGTCAGCCCCGTGTAGGTGTTCGTCGCTGTCAGGCTCACGGTCCCCGCACCGCCGATTCTCAGACCACCGGCCCCGCTGATCACATTCGCCATCGTGAGTGTGAAGCCCGAATCCGCGCCGAGGGTTCCTCCATTGCTGCCCAGCATGATGCCCCGGTTCGTGTCGTTGATCGTCAGATTGGCTGCCGCCATCAGGCTGGCCCCGGTTCCGTTCAGAGTGAGCTGACCCGCCGTGAAGACGCTTGGCGCGGCTCCGAGGCTCGTCTCGTCGCTGATGCGCAGTGTGCCTCCGGTGATAAGAATCGTCCCAGTGAAGCTGTTCGCAGCCGTCAGAGTCGTCGTTCCCGTGCCCACCAGTGTCAGGCCACCGCCGCCCACGACCACGCTGTTAATCGTGACATTGCCCGAGCCATTCACCGCGATGCCATTGGCAGTCGTGAGAATCTGGGCCGCCACCGAACTCACCGTGTAATCCGTCCCTGTGCTGTTGCTGAACGTGACGGCATCCACGCTGATGTCAGATTGCAGGATCGGCGTCAGGCTTGAGGCTCCGTCGGCAAAGATCACACTGTCACCATTTTGAAAGACACTGTCTTTGCTGTTGGCCCAGTTGCCCGTGGTGCCGACGTCCCAGAACGTGGGGTGGGTGCTGTCACCGCCCACCCAGGTGTTGACCACATACCCCAGATCCACAGTGATCGCATCGATGCCGTTGTTGATGAAAGTGCCGCCTCCATGCGCACTGACGGTGCTGGTGCCCAGCGAAAACCGGTTCACATCGCCAATAAAACCGCCGCTCCCATAAGTGAGCACTTTGATCGTTCCAACACCGTTGCCGGTGATGTTGATCGTGAATCCGCCCACTCCCAGTGCGCTGACGTCCAGTTTCCCCGCTCCGGTGGCACCCAGCGCTGCTGCAGTCCCCGCATCAATGGTCAGGGTGTGTGTGCTGCCCTGGAAGATGATGTTTCCTGACGTGCTTCCTTCTCCGCCGAGTTCGGCCCCTGCCAGCACCGTGATGCTGGATAGATTGCTGCCACCCAGATCGAGCCGCCCCGCGCTGACGGTCGTGGTGCCGATGTACGTGTTGTTGCCTGCCAGCGTGAGGGTGCCGCTGCCCACCTTGATGACGTTGTTGTTGAATGCCCCCTGCAGCACACCGTAAAAAGTCGTGCTCTGGTTGTTGGCGCCCACGCTGAGATTGGAGACCGCGAGATCAAAGTTCGCACTGCCCTTCAGACCGCCAATGTTGTACGTGGTGCCTTCTCCCAGCGTGAGGTTGGCGCTTTGTGTGCCGGCGCTGCCGGTGTCCAGCGTGCTGTTCTGCAGCGCGTTGGCATTCGCCAGCACGATCATCCCGCCTTCGATGCGCGTGTCACCGCTGTAGGTGTTGACGCCGGTCAGGTTCAGTGTGCCCGCGCCCACTTTCACCAGGCCGCCCGTGCCGGTCAAAACACCGGTGAAAATGCTTGTCTCGTTGTTGGCCCCGACACTCAGCGTGTTCGCTCCCATGGCCATCGTATCATTGCCTGCCAGGCCGCCGATGTTGTACGTGTTCGCACCGCCAACCGTGAAAGTCACATTCCCTGCCGTCGCGGTGGTCAGTGTGCTGTTTTGCAAGGCGTTGACATTTCCCAGCGCCAGAGTGCCTGCATTCGCAAACGTTGCCCCGGAAAAGGTGTTCGCGGCGGTCAGTGCCAGCGTTCCGGCGCCAGATTGTGTCAGGCTTCCGGGGCCTGCGATGACATTGGCCACGGTTAAAGTGGTGGAGCTGTTGACCGAAAGGGTGCCGCCCGCTGCAGTGAGTGTGATGCCGCGCGTGCTGTCATCAATGCTGAAGTCGGCGGTGGTGTTCAGCGTGCCACCCGCAAGCGTCAGCTGGTCTGCGGCAAAGCTCGCCGGGCCATTCCCCAGATTCTGCTCGCTCGAAATCCGCAGCGTCCCGCCACCCACCACGGTCCGCCCGGTGTAGGTGTTCGTGCCGGCCAGAACAATGATGCCTGCACCCGACGTGGTGACACCCACAACGCCGCTCCCGTTGTCTTTGACGGTGGAATTCACCGTCAGCAGGTTCGTGGTGTGGTTGTTCGTCAGGTAAAGCGTGCCTGCTGTGTCAGTGGCACCACCGGCGGTGAGAATGCCGTCGTTCGCACTGGCACCGATCGTCAGCGCACCCGCGTTGCTTGCCACCATGATGCCGCCTGCCGCGCCGAGCCGCAAAACATCCGTGCTCCCCGGATCATACGTGGCAGTGCCAGCAGTCGCGGTTTGCAGCAGTGTGTTGATGTCCGTGGTTCCTGCCGCACCCGGCGTCATGCTGCCGCTCGCACCCGCATCAATGATGCGCACATTCGCTGCAGCATTGGAGCTGATCGTTCCGCCGAGCCTGTTTACATCCGTGTAGCTCGTCAGCGCCACAATATTGCCACCCGTTGCGTTCGTGCTGTTGGTTGCCCAGGCATTCCCCACCCGTGCCCAGCCTCCCAAAATGCCGTTCGTGTTGGTCGTGTTTGTTGTGATCCCGTTTGTCGCACTCTGAGTGCCCGTCGGCAGCGTGAAGTTCACCGTGGCTCCCGCATTCTGCGTGATGGCCCCGAGGTTCAGTACCGTCCCGTCAGACCCATTGGCCGGCAGGGTGACAGTCACACCCGAGGCTCCGGCATTGAGCGTGAGGCCGGAAAATGTCTGGGAGGTGGTGTAGCTGTTCGTTGTCGCAGTGATGGTCGCAGCAGAGCCTGCCACAGTCGGCGCGGCACTGATGATGAACACGGTCGCGCTCTGCACGCTGACCACATAGGCGCCTGCGGCAAAGTTGGCATTCGAAACGAGTTGCCCCGGTGCCAGTCCCGCCGTGGATGCGACGGTGATGATGTCGCTGTTGGCCGCCCAACTGGCACCCGTCAAAGTCGTGGCGGTGCCGCTGCTTCTGCCAGTGAGCTGAAAGATGCCTCCTCCCAGCGTCAATGGCGCTGCAGTCGGAAGATAGTTGCTCACCGTTCCCGCTCCGCTCTGGGAGGCGGTCGCGCGTCCAAAGTTCAGGTTCAGCGTGCCCCCGTTCACTGTGAAATTACCGGTGGTCGTGCTCACTCCGCTGAGCGTGAAGGTCCCTGTCCCGGTCTTCGTCACCGAAACAGCTCCCGTAAACTTGCCGTCGAAAGTCGTGCTGGCATTGTTCACCCCGGTGGTCAGCGTGGCGGCCGTCGCACTGGTGACCACGCGGTCATAGAGGCCGCTCACAGAGTAGGTGCTGGTGTTGATCGCACCTGCGCTCTGATCAAAACCATTCAGATTCAGGGTGGACGCCGCTGCGGCGTAGTTCACGCTGAAGTTGATGGTGGCGGTGGTGTTCAGCGCATTGGCGACGTTCGTCTGCAGTGTCCCGGCATACAGCTGATTGGTTCCATAGGTGCTGCCCACCACTCCGAGCACGATGGTCTTGCCCCCGTTGTCCATGTACAGGGTGCCACCGCCACCCAGCGACATGGGTTTGCCGGTGATGTTCATCGTCGTTGCCGCCTGCACCACGAAGGAGGTGCCGGAGTTCCCGGCGGTGGTGGAGATGCCACCAGTCACATTCAGTGTGCCAGAGCTCTGCCAGCGCACGCTGTTGCTCAGACGAATGGCTCCGGTCAGCGTGTTCGTGCCGATGTTTTCCAGCAAAGTGCCACCACTGAAAGCATTCGTCACATCGTCCAGCCAGATGGACTCCGCCGTCGTCACGCCTCCGGCCAGCGAAAGCCTGCCGCTCAGCCCCAGCCGCGTGCCGCCGCTCGCGGAGCCCAGTGTGCCCGTGCTCGTCAGCGAGACCTTGCCCCGTGAAATGCTCGTGATGCCCGTGTAAGTGTTCGCTCCAGACAGGGTCACGTTCCCCAGTCCGCCCTTCGTGACGCTTGAGATGCCGCTCGCTCCATCCTTGATGACACCGGAAATGATGATGTCGCGCGCCGCATTGCTGTCCCCGTTGGTGAGCACCAGTTCCCCGCTGGCCCCGATGCTGACCGTGCCGCTCAGCGTGAGCGCCCCCGTGCCGGCATTCAGGATGCCGTTGACGGTGAAATTTCCAGTGATGGTGCCTGCCGCCCCCGTGTAGCGCAGCGTGTTGAAAGAAACCCCGGCTCCCATCGCCCCCACCGCCGCCACGTCATAGTTCAGCGCCCCTGTCGTGTCGGTGACACTCGCTGCCGTGGCCGCTGCGGTACCGCTGGCGTAGCCGATGATGTTGCTGCTGCCATCTAGGGTGGCAAACCGCGCTGCGGTGCCTGTGCCAAAAGTGGCCCACGTGCCAATGAGCCCATAGGCGTCATTGCTCATGTTCGTCGCCTTCACGGTGCCAGCTCCCTGCACATTCAGCGTCGCTCCGGTCCCTCGGGTGAAAAGCCCGGTGTTCAGTGTCAGCGTGCGCCCGGCGGCGATGTTCCACAGCTGGCCCACCGCAGTCTTGATCGTCAGCCCCGACTGGATGGTGAGATCCTGCGTGGCCGCGCTCATGTCGATGCTGGTGCCCGCCAGACCGGAACTCAGGGTGAGTGTGTTCCCAGCGCCAATCGTGACCAAACCTCCAGGATCGGCGATTCGGATGCCCTGCCAGCTCACATCTCCTCCGAGCACCGAGGTGTTCGCCCCCGTGACGGTATTGGTCCACACCGCCGTGTTGCTGAGGTCCGGCACTCCGCCGCTCCAGCTCCCTGCGTTGTTCAGGTTCGTTGTGTTGTTCAGCTTGGTTCTGTCCGCCGCATGGGCAGGCAGGATCATGAGCAGCGTGCTCATAGCGCACGCGATAGCGAGGCCTGGGTGGGTATAGGAGGGCATTGGTTGGTCAAAGGTGGGGGTGAGCCTTTGAGGGCAGCCTTGTAGATGCCTCTTTTCGCCAGTTTTTACAGTGACAAGACATAAAGATTTGGCTAACTGGAAATCGACACAGCCAGCGTGCAGCATTAGGTCATCGTATGTTCACAGGCCTCGTTGAAACCACCGGCAAAGTCATCTCCTTGGAGCCTCGCGGCGAAAGCGCACGCCTCACCCTCCACGTCGGCGGCATGGCATCCGAATTGGTGGATGGCGAAAGCGTGGCTGTGAACGGCTGCTGCCTCACCGTCACCACCAAGGACGCCACGGCACAAACCGCCAGCTTCGATCTCCTCATGCAGACCCTCAAGGTCACCAGCCTCGGCGACCTTCAAACCGGTTCCCTCGTCAATCTGGAGCGTGCCATGTCCATCGGCGCACGCTTTGGCGGTCACTTCGTCCAAGGCCACGTGGATGCCACGGTGAAGGTGCTCGATTGGAGCGCCCACGGTCAGGACCACCGCCTGGAAGTCGAGCTCCCCCCGGAACACCGCGGCCTCATCATCCCCAAAGGCTCCATCTGCCTCGATGGCATCTCCCTGACCGCTGCGGAAGTCTCCGACACCAACGTCGTCTGCTGGATCATCCCCCACACCTTCCAGCTCACCAATCTGCACACCAAAAAGCCCGGTGACCGCCTCAATGTGGAGTTCGACATGCTCGGCAAATACGTCCGCGAGCTCATGCGCGCCATGAAGTGAGGCGTCCATGCCACCACGCAGGCCGTTACCTCTCCGATGCCGGTCCTCGAAGTCCAATCTCTCACCAAAAGCTACGCCGAACGCCCCATCCTGCGTGGCGTGTCATTCAGCCTTAATCAGGGCGAGCGCGTCGCGCTGCTCGGCCCCTCGGGCAGTGGCAAAACCACCGTGCTGAACTGCGTCGGCGGCGTGGATCACCCAGACAGTGGCACCGTCACCATCGCCAGCCACGTTCTCGGCAGCTTGAGTGCGGATGATCTCGCCCACCTGCGCCGCCGTCACATCGGCACCGTCTTCCAGTTTTATCACCTTCTGCCCACACTCAGTGCAGCAGAAAACATCGAGCTCCCCTTGCAGCTTCTCCGCGTCCCCACCCACGAGCGCGAAACACGCGTGCGCCAGCTCCTGGAACGCGTGGGCATTGCTCACCGCGCTGTCGCGTTGCCAGGCCAGTTGTCCGGCGGCGAAATGCAGCGCGTCGCCATTGCCCGTGCCGTGGTTCATCGCCCATCCCTGATCTTGGCCGATGAACCCACCGGCAGCCTCGACACCGCCACCGGCGCGCAGGTTCTCGATCTTCTGGCGGAAATCGTGCAGGAAACCCTGGCCGCCCTCCTCCTTGTCACCCACAGTCCGGACGCCGTGAAACATTGCCAGCGCGTGCTGCGCATGCAGGACGGCCAGATCGTCGAAGGCGCATGAGCACGGTGCTTCTCATCCTGCGGCGCTGCGCCTTGCGCCACTGGCGGCTCGCTTTCAGGCAGCAGCTCGCCCTCACGCTCATTCTGGCGCTTGGCTCCAGCGTCTATCTTGCCGTACGCCTCGCCAGCAATGCTGCTCTCTCAGGCTTCGAAACCTTCACCGATGGCGTCACCCGTCAGCCTGACTGGACGGTGCAGGCGCTCACCGGCTCCCTCCATGAATCCGATCTGCGCAGCATGCGTGAGACGCTCGGCCCACGCCCCGTAAGCCTTCTCTCCGTGGTGGAGGAGACAGTCACCCCCGCATCGGACAAAGGTAACGGCGAAATCGGTTCGCGTGCCACCTGGCGTCTCCTCGGCGTGGATTTCATCGCCCTGCTCAATCTTCGTGGCCAAGCCCCCGCAGGACTCGGAGATTCAAACATGCAGTCGATCCATGCAGGAGTTTACGTCAGTCCAAAACTCGGCGCCAAAGCAGGCGAAGAACTGCGCCTCATCGTCGATGACCGCGTCATCACTCTGCAGGTCGCCGGCGTGGTTCCCGAAGTGCCAGGCGTCCCGAGTCTCCCGGCTCATCTCCTCCTGATGGACCTGCCCGAAGCACAGTCTGTCTTGCAGCGCGGAGATCGCTTAGATCGGGTCGAAGTTCTTTCACAAGACAGCACCCTGTTCCCCAATTTGCGCGAAGAAACCGGCGCTCTGCTCAAGGCTCACTGGCAGGTGCGTGGCGGTTCGGACCGTCGCCAGCTCGCAGGCACCATGACTCAGGCTTTCCGTCTAAATTTGACCATCCTCTCGCTGCTCGCTCTGCTGGTCGGCGGCTATCTCATCTTCCAGGCACTGGACGGCGTCGTGCTCAGACGTCGCAATGAGATCGGCATCTTGAAATCACTCGGCGTCACAGACCGCGCCATCCAGATCGCCTTTCTGCTCGAGGCGGCTTTGCTCGGCCTCTGCGGCGGCGCTCTGGGCGTGCTCCTCGGCTGGCTTGGCGCTCAGGCTGCCGTGGGCGGTGTCACCAAGACCATGAACGCGCTCTATGGCGCCACCAGCGAGCAGCAGGCCTCGCTGAGCGTGTCGGAGGCTTTGCTCGCCCTTTCCATCTCCATCCTCGCAAGTCTCATCGCCGCATGGTGGCCCGCCCGCATGGCCGCATGTACCCCTCCGGCACACATGCTTGGAAACCATGCCATGCCCTTCGAAGGCGGCAGCCTATGGCGCACCGAATGGATCGGCTGGGCCATGCTGCTGGCAGCACTTCTCCTCGCACAACTCCCCGTGCTCCGCTTTGAAAACGGCACGCGCCTCCCGCTTGCTGGCTACTCTGCCGCTTTGCTCTGGCTCGTAGGTGCCGGACTTGCGGCGAGCACCATCTTGCGCTTCGTCGCGCGCAGGAAAGCCCTGTCCGCCGTCTGGCGCATCGCTCTCTCCCATCTCCGCCGCCCCACCGTGCGCCATCGCTTCGCCGTCGCAGCACTCGCGAGCGCCGTGGCCATGACCACCGGCATGGCCGTCATGGTCGCGAGCTTCGATCACACCATGCGCGGCTGGATTGATCGCACGATGAAGGCCGATATCTACGTCAGCAGTGCAGGGGCCCAGAGCGCATCCTCCACCCACGCCATCACACAAAAAAAAGTCGCAGAGCTGGGTAAGGAACCCGGAGTCGCAGAGCTGGCCTTCGTACAGGCAAAGACACTGCTCTGGCAGGGCGGCGAAGTGCTTGTCCTCGGCACTAATCCCGTCTTTGCGCACAAGCATGATCTCTACGCCTGGGTGCAGGCCCCGCAGCACCAGGAGTGGTGGAAGACCGACGAGTCCATCACCCCCGCCATCATCAGCGAAAGCTGGAGCGAACGCTTCTCCACGCATGTCGGCGATGTCATCGACCTCGCAGGTCACCAAGTGCGCGTCGTGGCAATGAATGCGGAATACGGCAACGAGCGCGGCTCCCTCACCTTGCCCTCGGAAGTCTTCCGTTCCTGGTTTGAAACCGACGAAGCCTGGCGCGTGGCCCTCATGCTCAAATCTGGCGTGGATGCCGAAAGCGTGCGCAGCCGCATCGAAGCCAAGCAGCCCGGACTCAGCGTCTTCACCAATACCCACCTCCGTCGCGAAGCCCTGCGCATTTTCCGCCAGACCTTCTCCGTGACTCATGCCCTGGAGGTCATCGGTGTCATCGTTGCCGTGGTCGGTCTTGGCCTCGCGCTGACGAGCCTCCTGCTCGAACGCCGCGCCGTGCTGGCCACGCTGCATTCTCTCGGCATGTCGCGCCGGGAGATCGCCAGGTCAGCCGCACTCGAAGGCCTCGGCGTCGCATGCGCAGGTGCCTTCACCGGCATCGCCGCAGGCCTCTGGCTCGGCTGGCTCCTCGTCTATCGCATCAATAAGCAATGCTTCGGCTGGACCCTGCAGTTCCACGCCGTCTGGTGGCATCTCGCCGTGCTCGGCGCTGCGGTGGTTGTCACCGGCATGCTGGTGGCCGCCATGGTCGGACGCTGGGCCGCTCTCCTGCCTGCAGAACACACCGAGGAATGACATGAAGTACACCCTCCTTTTCTTCCTCCTGCTCACGTCATGGCTGCATGCGCAGACCACCGCAGACGGCTTCGTACTCCCCCAGCCAGGCAAAGTCTTCGCCTTCCCTCGCGATCACGGCAGCCATCCTGAATTTCGCACCGAGTGGTGGTACGTCACCGGCCATCTCGACTCCAAAGACGGCCATCGCTTCGGCTTTCAGGTCACCTTCTTTCGTCAGGCCCGGCGCACGGACGGCCAGACTCTTCACCTGCATCTCGCCCACACGGCGTTGCTGGATGCCCGCACAGGCCGCTTCCTGCATGAGGAACGTCTGAACCGCGCAGGCTGGGATGCCGCCTCCTCCGAGACGACCCTCGCCGTGCGCAATGGCAACTGGTCTCTCAGACTCGATGAAGCAACTCAGCACCTCCACATCGCCGCGACAGTGAATGGAGAGGCCCTGCTCCAGTTCGAACTCGAAGCCGTCAAACCCCTCGTCATCTTTGGTAAAGACGGCGTCTCCCGCAAAGGCGCTTCCGCAACAGCCGCCAGCCACTACCTCACATGGCCACGCCTGAAGACCACCGGCACCGTCAAGCTCGGCACCACAGAGCATGCCGTGACCGGCGAGGCATGGATGGACCACGAGTTCAGCAGCAGCCAGTTGGAGGCAGGGCAGGTGGGTTGGGATTGGGCCGCTCTTCAGCTCAAGGACGGCCGCGAGATCATGGTCTATCGCATGCGCCGGAAAGACGGTTCCTCAGATCCAGCTTCGACACTCGCCGTGATTGATCTCAATGGGAAGGTCCGCCACCTCGCACGCGACGCCTTTTCCTGGGAAGTCCTCGGTACATGGAAAAGCCCCCGCAATGGCGCTCAGTATCCCACTCAGATCCGCCTCCGCTTTGAAGGCGAATCATTCGAACTCAAGCCTCTGGCCCCAGATCAGGAGCAGGACGGCGGCATCACTCGGCTGCCCTACTGGGAAGGTGCCTGCGATGTCCTTGACCCACACGGCCAGACCACAGGCCGTGCTTTCCTGGAGCTGGCAGGCTATGCAGGTGACCTCACTGGTCATCTGGCACCGCAAGCAGGGAAGTGATGCAGGCACTCCTGCCTGCACATCGAACTTTCCATGACACCCTACGAATACTTCACATCCTTGCGCGGCTCCATCTCAAACGCCGTGCTCTCCTGCTCGGAGATGTTCGGCTTCAGCACTTCCTCACGGAATTTGAAGTAGTGTGGGTCATCCTGGCAGATCGCCAGTTTGTCCATCGTCTCAACCTCCAGATACACAAACCACGGGTAAGGGTCAGACGGATTCACGCGCTTGCCCGTTTTGACCGTCAGCACCTCCGGTATGCGCAGCAGTGTCACCCGCGTCTGGGACATCATCTGCTCCAGTTTTTCCTCCGTCACCTGAGGCTTGAGCTGAAACAGGCTGAGGTACGCGATCATGAAAGCAGAAGGGTCCTTGGGGCGGGCAGACTAGGACTTCCAGTCCAGCACGCCCTTCTTCCAGGCGTAACCAAACGCCACCAGCAGGATGGACGCGAAGCCGGCGGCGACAGCAAGGATCGATGCACCTCCGCCTACGGCAGCGAGGTAGTCCTTGTAAATGATGGCCCAGGGATACAGAAAGACGACTTCGATGTCGAACAGCACGAAGAGCATCGCCACGATGTAAAACTTCACGCTGAAACGCGGCTGGCTGTCTCCCACGGGAAGCATCCCGCACTCGTAGGCGGAGTCTTTGATCGCGTTTCGCTTGGCCGATTTGCCGAGGAGCGCTGAGGCGATCAGGGTCACCGCGGCAAAACCACCGGCGATGACAATCTGGAGCAGGACTGGGATGTAATTCTCAAACATGGGGGTGAATGATGCCGAATGGTTAGCGAGAGGCGGCGCAGCGTCAAACCCTGAAACAAAAAGGGCCGCTCTGCTTATCGCAGGGCGGCCCAGAAGGGGGAGGGGGGCGGATTAGCTCCGGGCAGCTGCGGCAGCCGTGGTGCGGGCCACGACGGCGGCGCTGCGGGCTGCGATCGCCGCATTGTGGGCGGCACGCAGGCCGTCAAGGCCACGGTAAGTCTTGCCCACCTTGGCGCAAAGGCCGCGGCTCACGAGGTTCTGCAGCTTCTCATACGAGCGCAGGCGCAGCATCTCTTCACCACCGCTCACTGCATTTTTCAGCTTGAGATTGTCGTACACCAGCCCAAACAGTGTGTTGAACTCATAAGTCTCCGGTTTGGAGAGGACATTGACTAGCTCGTCAGTGACATGATCAGGGACTCGGCGGGAGAAGCGTGTCTTACGTGTCGGTGTGGTGGTAGGCATATGGACCTCTACCCTAGCACATCTTTGGTCTCTTTGCGACGCTTTTGTGAACGCAGGAGGATTTTTCTCCTACGCTGCATGCGCAGTGAAAGAAGCGCTCCCTTGCATGCGTTTTAGAGTGCTCGCTGTTACCGCCTGTATTTACATCGCATGGTCAGCCGACCTCGCCTGACCGCTCATCTTCTCACTTGGTGGCGATCTTGTAGAGGGCTCCGCTGCTGCGGATAAACAAGGCACCATCCGCAACTGCCGGAGAAGCCGTGATCGCCTCGCCAAGCTGGTTCTGGCCGGTGATCTCAAACTTTTCCGGCGAGGCGCGCACCAGAAAGCACTCCCCCCGGTCATTGCAAAACAGCAGTTTGTCTCCCAGCACCAGCGGGGCAGGGACGTGCTTGCCCGCCAGCCGGTCATCCCAGAGGTCCTTGCCAGACTTCACCTCCACCGCACTCACGATGCCCCCACGCGTGGTCTGGTAAAGGATGCCATTCACCAGCACCGAGGCAGCCTCGCTGGCATTCCGCTTCTCCCGATCCCACAGCACGTGACTCTCGGTGATGTCCCCGCTCATTTTGTCATCAATGCGGACGCAGACGGTGTGGGCCCTTTCAGCGCCGGTGTTCAGGATCAGCATGTCCTCAAAACGCAGCGGTGGAATGGCCGCGTTGAATCCACCGTGGCGGATCGTCCAGAGTTCCTTGCCCGTGGAAACCTCATAGCCAAAGGCCGCGCGCGAGCCGATGGAAACAAGCACCTCCTTGCCCCCCATCTCAAACACCCCCGGCGTATGGAAGGCCTTGCGCATGTCGCCATCCCGGGTCGGCTTGCCTTCTTTGTCCAGGTCGCCGTAGTCTGTCGTACGGGCGGTTTTCCAGACGCTCTTGCCCGTCTTCTTGTCCAGCGCCGTGACAAACTGCTGGTCAATGCCGTCAAACGTCAGGATGATCAGATTTCCGTAAATGATTGGCGATGAGCCCGGCCCGCGAAAGTGGCGCACATTGATGTCGCGGCGCTCCCACACTTTCTTGCCCGTCGCAGGATCAAGGCGCGCCGTGCCGTACGTGCCAAAGTGCACATACAGCGCATCCTCCTCCAGCACCGGTGACGGCGCCGCGTAATTGTTGACGGGATTGCCAAGATCTTCCGGAGCCGCGTTTTCAAACACCACCTCATGATGCACGATCTTCCCGCTGTGACGGTCAATGCCATACACAAACTGCTTCTTGCCGTCCGCAGTGGCGGAGGTGAACCAGATCATGTCCCCCCCGATCACCGGAGAGGAGTGGCCCTGGCCTTCCAGCGGCGTGCGCCACACAATGTTTTTCCCGGAGGCGCTGTCCCACTCCAGGGGAATGCGCGCCACATCGGCCGCCGGCACGATGCTGTCTTGCGTCGGGCCTCCCTTCCCAGGCCAGAAGACGGGCTTCGTGGCTGGCTCGGCGCTCGAAAGAACAGTCAGCAGGGAAATGGACAGGGCGGTGAGGGCGGTCGTGCGGATCATGGGCCTGAAGTTGACGGAGCTGGTTGGAAATTCTTTCGCCAAGGAAAAGAGCATGCATGGTTGGCGGCATCCAGCCGTATCCCTCGACGATCATGAAAAATGCCATCCTCACCTGCCTCGCTCTCAGCCTTTGCTTTCACTCGCTCCATGCCGAGGACAGCCTCAACGACCAGCTTCGGCGCGCTGCTGAAAAACTGAAAAACGAATTCTCCAAAGTGAAGGAGCAGGGGGAGGTCAAAGGCCGCGAGTGGTTCAAAAAAGCCAAGGACCATCTCACCACCAGCCGCGAAGAATATCTCAGCCAGGCCGGCACCGCACTCACCCGTTGGAAGGCCGACATCGATGTCCTCAAGGACCAGGGCGGCCGCGACTACTTCAAGACACGCGTCTCCGCGCTCGAGCAGCATCATGCCTTTGCTGTCAATGAGTTGCAGACTCTCACGGCCATCACCGACGAGGCCCAGTTCCGCGCACGCCAGAAGAGCTTCGACAAAACTCTCTGGACGCTCGAGGCCGCCGTCGAGCAGGCTCAGGAGGAGGCAGGGCTCTGAGCGCAAGCTCCGCCCAGTACGCCGCAATCACGGCGCGGCATTGCATTTTCCAAGAGGCTATGGTGAAATAACCTCAAATCACTCACGCCATGAAAAAGCTTCACCACGTCATCGCCGCCATCGACTTCACCCCTTCCTGTCGTATCGCGCTCCGGGAGGCCGTGCATCGTGCATCTCTGGACGGTGCCGCTATCACCGTCGTGCATGTCATGGATGAATTCCTCGTCCATGAGCTTAAAAACGCCCTCTCCGCAGATCAGGCCACCGTTCGTGCCGAATGGGTGGAGCGGCTCAAAAAGTTTGTGGACGACGCCGAAGTCGGCGCCGCAGTGAACGCTGAGGTGCGCATCGGCAATCCCTTCACCGAACTCGTCGAAGCCTGCCGCGCCCACAGTGCCGACCTGCTCGTCATGGGCGCCAAAGGCTCGCGCAATGAGCCTCACCGCATCGGCGTCATCACCGCCAAGTGTGTCCGCAAGGCCCCCGTGGATGTGCTCGTCGTCCGCGAAGATGCCCAGGGGCCCTTCAAGCAGATCGTCGCCTGTGTCGACTTTTCCGAAAACTCCGCCAAGGCGGTTCAGTGCGCCCTCCACATCGCTCAGCAGGACGGCGGCGCTCTCGACTGCCTTCATGTCTTTCAAAGCGCCCTCGCCATGTCGCTCGACTACGGCGGCTTTGCACCCTCCCTGCCCGCCACCTATGATCCTGAAGCGGTCACAAACTGGCGTAAGGACCTGGCCGTCTTCCTCGAGCCTCTCACCCGTCAGGCGGGTGAGGTAAAGGTTGCCCAGCACGTCACGGAGCGCGTCAACATCCGCGAGGCCATTCTCGATCATGTCAACGAGACTCATGCCACCCTCGTCGTCCTCGGCACCAATGGCAAAACCGGCCTGCGCGAGATGCTCATCGGCACGACGGCTGAAAAAATCGTCCAGCATGCCCCATGCTCGATTCTCGCCGTCAAGCCTGACGGCTTCGTGATCGCCCCTGATTGAACCTATGACCATGAAGGGATCAGCGCCTGAGCAGCCCAGCATCGCCGAGTTGCAGGCCGCGCTTCAGGCCAGCGAGCAGATCTCCAGCGCCATCGTTGAGACTGCCGTCAACGCCATCATCACGATCGGCGCCACCTGCATCATCGAGACAGCCAACACCGCCACGGAGCGTCTCTTCGGCTACCAGCGCTCCGAGCTCATCGGCCAGAACATCAGCATCCTCATGCCCCAGCCCTATCGTGACCGGCACGACGGCTACGTGAGGAGCTATTTGCACACCGGAGTGAAGCGCATCATCGGCATCGGTCGTGAGGTCCTAGGCCAGCGCAAGGACGGCTCCGTCTTCCCCATCGACCTCTCCGTCGGCGAGGCCGTGCTGCCCAGCGGGCGCCGCATTTTTACTGGCATCATCCGCGACCTCACCGAACGCAAGGCGCTTGAGGACAAGATCCTCCACATCAGCGAGGAGGAGCAGGCGCGCATCGGCCAGGACATTCACGATGACCTCTGCCAGCAGCTCGCCGCCATCGGCTGCCTCGCCAAGGTGGCGCAGAAAAACCTCTCCAAGGCCGGCAGCGCCGAGGCCGACAGCCTGGCCGAAATTGTCCAGCTCGTCAGCAAGGCCAACACACGTGCGCGCGAGACATCCCGCGGACTCATGCCTGTGGTCATCGACTCCGGCGGTCTCATGGCCGCCCTGGAGGAGCTCGCCTCCGGCACCGCCAGGGCTTTTGAGGTGGCTTGTGATTTTCGTTACGACAATCCTGTGCAGGTGAATGACAACAAGATCTCCGTGCAGCTCTTCCGCATCGCCCAGGAGGCTGTTTCCAATGCCGTCAAGCACGGCCAGGCCCGCCGGCTGGACATCCATCTCGCACGCCAGAGCGGCAGCATCGTCCTCACCATCCGCGACAACGGCATCGGCATTCCCCAGTCACCCGCCAAAGGAACTGGCATGGGGCTCTTGACCATGAGCCATCGCGCTCAAATGATGGGGGGCACTCTCAAAATCGAGCCCCGTCATGGCGGCGGCACCCAGGTCACATGCAGCGTACCCGCACCAGCGAAAAATCTGTGAAGCGCATCGTCCTCATCGACGATCATCCCATCATGCGCCACGGCCTCGCGCAGTTGATTCGTGCGGAGGACGGGCTTGATGTCATCGGTGAGGCGGGCAGTGCCCGCGAAGGCCTCGATGTCGTCGCCAAGCTCAGGCCGGATCTCGCCGTCGTTGACCTGACCCTTCCGGACAAAAACGGCCTCGAGCTCGTCAAGGACATCCGTGCCCTCCATCCCTCCACTCAGTGCATCGTCCTCTCCATGCACGATGAGACGCTCTACGGCGAGCGCTCCCTTCGCGCCGGCGCCCGTGGTTACGTCATGAAGGAGGAGGCCGCAGACCACCTCGTCGCGGCCATTCACAAAATCATCAGCGGCGGCCTCTATGTCAGCGAAGCTTTGAACGCCCGCATGCTTGAGCAGGTCACCGGCGCCACACGCTCCAAGGCCACGGGCATGGACGCCCTCACGGATCGCGAACTCGAAATCCTCGCGCTCATTGGCAAAGGGGTCGCCACCAAGATCATCGCCTCCCAGCTCAGCATCAGCGCCAGAACCGTTGAGGCCCATCGCGCCCACATCAAGGAAAAGCTCGGCATGAGCGACGGCGCCGCTCTCGTCCGCTATGCGGTTCAGTGGGTGGAAAGTCGGGCAAAGGTCTAGCCGTTTTCGCAGCACTTGCGCCGCTCAAATCGGGCGGCATGAACGGGTTCTCACAGGCCTCCGAGGCACGGCATTTGCTTGCGCTTCTGAGTGCCTGTACGCAGGGAAACAACCTCAAATATTGATGAAATTTGCGTTGACGCTCCGCCGGGCGCTCTCATAACCTCCTCACACGGCAACCGCCGCCAACAACACTATGGCCAAGAAAGCAACCAACGCAAAACCAGCAGCCAAGAAGGCTGCCAAAGCACCAGCAGCAAAGAAGGCTGCCAAAGCACCGGCAGCCAAGAAAGCTGCCAAAGCAAAACGGAAACCCAATCCTGCCCTCATGAAGCCGGTGCAGCCAGACGCGATCCTCGGAGCCGTCGTCGGTACCAAGCCTGCTCCTCGTGGTCAGATCACCAAAAAGCTCTGGGACTACATCAAGAAGAACGGTCTCCAGGACGCGAAGAACAAGCGCAACATCAATGCCGACGAGACATTGAAGGCGGTGTTCGGCGGCAAGAAGACGGTGACGATGTTTGAGATGACCAAGCTGGTCTCCAAGCACATCAGCGCCTGATTCATTCCTGCATTCCTCACGCCGCGCCCGGTGCACGCCAGGCGCGGCGCTTTTTTTGTCTGGCGATCTTTCGCAGCATCATCCGCCTTGGCCCGGCCTCACGGCTTGTGTGCCGTGTAGTCCAGCTCCATGAAATCCTCGACTTCAGGAATCCATCTCTCCTTCACAAACGCCGTGTGCTCGGGGTGGTCGCTGTAAAACGCATAGGCCGCGGCATCCGCAAACTCCATCGAAAGACCAAAGGTGAAGCTGTTCTTCACACTGGTCTGCCGCAGACACTCAAACTTCTGCACCCCCTCGATCTTCGCCAGCTCGCAGGCGGCCGTTAAAAAATCCCGCTCCGCGTTTGAGCCAGGAGCATGCTTGAGACGAAAGGCGACGGTGTGACGGATCATGGTGAAGAAAGGGTGTGTTCAAAAATCCCAGCGCTGCCCCTTGCCTTCGGCTGGCACGACTTCGATCGAGTCAATCTCGGCATCGGGCAGGTAGATACGCAGCGTCCCCAGCGGTCCCTTCTGTTTGATTTCAATCTTCACATCCTGCCACTCCCCGGCTTTCACTTCCAGTGCGTAGGAATGAACCACCCCGGCATCAGCCGGCGCATGGGGCAGGGAGTCGATCTTCCCCGCTCCGCCCTTCTCGCTCCTCACGCGTATTTTCACCGTCGCTGGTCCGTTGAGCCTGGCCATCCCATGCCCCAGAAAGCCGGTGCCGGGTTTTCCGGTGCCCTTCATCGTCAGAATGCCCGCGCTCACCGTGGCCTTGCACTGGCGCTCTTTCCAGTTGTCGAGAGGGTCGGTCTTTGCCGCAGGCGCCTTGCCCGTCGCAGGCTTGTAGGCAGGGTTCGCTCGCGGGTAGCTCGCGCCGGTGTCATTCAAAAATCCGTCAATCAGCGCATCCAGCTCCTTCACCTTGTCAGGCATCTCCATCGCAAGGTCATGCTCTTCACCCAGGTCTTCTCGCAGGTTGTAAAGCTCGTGCGTGCAGGGATTCCCAAACCATCTTAGCAGCTTGAAATCTCCGCGGCGCACCCACACACCACCGGCACGGTTCGCTCCCCCGTGCGGATGGTAGTTGAAGTAGGCCTCGCGCTTCAGCTCGCCTTCACCTTTCAAGACCTTCGCATAACTCACGCCATCAAAAGTCTGTCGCTCCGGCTTCTCAATCCCGAGGAGGTCGATCACCGTCGGGTAAATGTCGATCGGCCCTACAATGGCCTCGCTCAGGCTCCCAGGCTTGATCTTGCCCGCCCAGGCCCACATCATCGGCACACGAGTGCCGCCTTCATACAGCGTGCCTTTCCCATCGCGCAGCGGTGTGTTCATCGTCGGCGGTTGGTTTCCCGCCCACTTGCGCCAGTCAGCCAGAAACGCGCCCTTGTTCTTCTCCGCCGCCTCTGTTTTCCCGGTGCCCGGCACATTGCTGTGCGCATTGCCACCGTTGTCGGAAGTGAAAATGATGATCGTGTTGTCCGCGACTCCCTGCTTCTCCAGTTCCGCCAGGATGCGCCCAAAGCACTCGTCCACGCTCTTCAGCATCGACGCCATGATCGGATTTCCCTGCCGCCCGCTCGGATCTTTTTTCGCTGCAAAGTACTTCGTATATTCCACCTTGTGGCCCCATGGCCCATGCACGCCATAGCACCACAGGTTGAGGAAAAACGGGCCGCCCTTGCTTCCCTCAATGAACTTCACCGCCTCCGCTGCCTGCCGGTCCACAATATACTCCCCCTGCGGCCCGTCCGTGATCGTTCCCACTTTCGTCTTGCCGCCGGGCTTGCCCTCAGGCAGCACCCCATACGGTGAAAAATATTCCCCAGGAGGCCCCGGGTCTGGGTGGCAGTGAAACGCCACATCAAAGCCCTGCTGCTCCGGCCAGTACGGCTGCGTCAGGCCCAGGTGCCATTTGCCGATATGCGCCGTGCGATAGCCCGCCCCCTTCAAAGTCTCCGCCAGCGTGATCTGTGCAGGCTCCAGGTAGTTCTTGCTCTCCGGCAGCAGCATCGGTGCTGTCGCAGGTGCAGTTTTGGGCAGAAACACATGCCCCGCCTCCTGCGGTGGCTGGTGCCCGCTCGCTGTTGTGATGCCATGCCTTGCCGTGTACTGCCCGCTCAGGATGCTCCCTCGCGTCGGCGAGCACAGCGGCTGCGCATACGCATTCGTAAACCGCATCGCCCGCGTCGCGAACGTGTCGATGTTGGGCGTCTCATAATATTTTGAGCCATACACCCCGCTGTCCATCCAGCCCATGTCATCCACCAGAAAGAGCACCACATTGGGTTTCCCCCACAGGGCTGAAGGCAGAATGACGCAGAGTGAAAAAAGCAGCAGGGACTTCATGGACCGCTTTCAACGTTGGTCCCCGGTGGCGAATTGCTCACAAATTCAGGCCCGGCCGCTCTGCCGAATCAAATTGCAGGCCCTTCCTTCCGCGCTCCTCTCCATTCCGGCATGAATGCTTTCTTCAAGCTGCATCAGCATGGCTCGTCCGTCCGCACCGAGGTCCTCGGCGGCGTGACCACTTTCACCACCATGGCCTACATCATGGTGGTCAATCCGGCCATCCTCTCCTTCGCCGGCATCCCTGCGGGCCCCGGCACCGTGGCCACCATTTTGACGGCGGCGGTGGGCTGTCTGCTCATGGCCCTGATCGCCAACCGCCCCATCGCAGTCGCACCCTACATGGGGGAAAATGCCTTTATCGCCTTTGGTCTCGCTTCATTGGGCATTGGCTGGGAGCAGCGCCTCGGCGCGGTGTTTGTCAGTGGCGCGCTGTTTCTCGTCATCACCCTCCTCGGCATACGTGGCTGGCTGGCGAATTCCATTCCAGCAGGCCTCAAGCACAGCTTTGCCGTCGGCATCGGTCTGTTCCTCGCCTTCATCGGCCTGTATGAAACCGGCGTCATCACCAGCTTTGTCACCGGCATGCCTCCCCAGGCTTTGCAGGCAGACGCCCACGGCCTGCTCCTCGCCCCCGCACTCCCGGTCAAAATCGGCAACCTCCGGGATCCCCAGGTCCTCCTCGCTCTCGGCGGCTTCCTGCTCATGACCATGCTCATGATTCGCAAAGTACGCGGCGCGCTCCTCATCGGCATCGTCATCACGGCGCTTGTCGGTGGTCTCCTTGGCTTCGGCCATGCGCCTACAGCCATCGCTGCGCTGCCCTTCACCGGTGAGTACGATCTCAGCCGCATCGCCTTCAAACTGGACATCGCCGGCGTTCTCCAGCTCAGTTTCCTCCCCGTGCTGCTCACCCTCTTCCTGATGAGTTTTCTCGACACCCTCGGCACACTCACCGGCCTCGGGGCCGCAGCGAATCTGCTGGATGAAAAAGGCAATTTCCCCCAGGTTGAGAAGCCCATGCTCGTCGATGCGCTCACCTGCATGTTCAGCGGGCTTGTCGGTACTTCCACCAGCGGTGCCTACATCGAGTCCGCCACCGGCATCAGCTCAGGCGCACGCACCGGCCTCGCCTCGCTCGTCACGGCAGCCCTGTTTGCCCTCTCATTGTTTTTCATCCCCCTGATCGAGCCCCTGCAGCAGCTCCGCTTCGCTTACGGCCCGGCCTTGATCGCCGTCGGCGTGTTGATGACCGGCTCCGTGCGCCGCATCGATTTCGAGGATCTCACCGAGTGGGTCCCCGCCTTCGTCACCATCGTGATGATGCTCTTCACCTGCAACATCGCCAACGGTCTCACCGCCGGCCTCGTCGTACATCCAGTCCTAAAGTTCGCCTCAGGCCGCGCACGCGAACTCAACACCTGCACCCTCGTGCTCGCCCTGCTTTGCGCCGCTTATTATCTCTTCGGCCTGCCTCATTAGCGCATTCAAAGCGGCGGGGTGAGGGGGACGACGGGCACATTTCGCCAGTTCAAAAACCACCGTCAACAATCGTCAACCACGGTCAACGACCGTAAACTCCCTCACGAGTCCCACTGGCTCCGTTGCACGCCGATGAAGCACATGCCCAGCCCGACCAGCACATGCACAAACAGCACAAATCCGGCGATGGCCGGGCTGATCAGGTCGGTTGAGGTGACCTGCTTCACCGCGTCATAAAAGGCCGTGCTGCGCATGCTGCTCAGGCTCCCGCTCCAGCTCCAGAACGCCACCACCAGCGGCTGCACCCAGTTCTCCAGCCAGTTAGGCAGGGTCAGCACGGCGCCAGACAGCGGAAGCTGAAAGCCCACCAGGTAGATGCACAGGATCGTCGCCTTTTCCGGCGTCTTGCTCATCGCGGAGATGCCCAGGCACACGCTGGTCATCGCCGCAGACGCCAGGACCAGCAGCACCAGCTTCGTTGCCAGGTCTCCTGGCAGCCCTCCGGTCACCATGTCCACGAAGAACCCCATCCATAAGCTCTGTGCCAGCACGAACATGCCCAGGAAGATCACCTTGCTCCCGATGTACGCAAACGGGTGCAGTCCCCCCAGCTTCTCTCGCTCCAGGATCAGCCGCTCAGAGGCAATCTCCCGCGCCGCGTTGTTGCTCGCCATCAGCGTCACCAGCACCACCTGCAGCATGATCAGCCCGGAGACCAGCCCCCCCGCTTTCAGCTGCTCCTCCTGGTGCTGTTTCATCTGCTGATACTCCTGCTGGATGTTGTCATCCTGGTGCGTCGAGAGCGCGCGCAGCGGCTTGATCCCGTCCAGCGCAAAAATGACCACCAGCAGCGGAAACCCCAGCAGCATCGCCAGGTGCAGCCACACCTGCGCCTTGTCCCTTCGGAAGATCGTCCAGCGCCGCCTCAGCAGTTCGAAAAGCTGCGTCATCATCGACGGCGTTTCCACCGGCGGCAGATCATGGTGCTCATGAGTCTCCACAGGCTCGGGCTTTGCCACCGTCCGTTCTTCACGCACATAGGTCTTCGACGGCCCGCTGCTCTTTGCCGCCTCCTTTTCTGGCAGCGCCCGCTTCCCGTCAAAGCCATGTCGCTCGTAATAGGTCTTCTGATGCTTCTCCCACGACTCATGCCAGTCGCCGGCCTTCCGCTCCGTCAGCTTCAGGTAGACCTCCTCCGGGTGCTCGGCGGCAAAGTAGTGCATCATCGCCTTCGGCGGTCCATGGTACGTCAGCACTCCCTGGTACATCACCATCACGCTGTCATACGCATCCAGGCTCGCCAGGCTGTGCGTCACATTGACCACCACACGCTTCGGGTGCCCGCGCGAAAGCTCGCGCAGCAGGTTGGTGATCTCGTTTTCAGACTTCGGGTCCAGTCCGCTCGTCACCTCGTCACACAGCAGCAGGCAGGGGTCGGTCACCAGCTCCAGCGCCAGCCCCAGGCGTCGTTTCTGCCCTCCGGACAGCACCTTCACCTGGCGGTCTGAGAGGTGGGTCAGCCCGGTCACCTCCAGGATGTGGTCCAGCGCCGGTATGAAATCTTCCGTCTGCGACAGCTGCGTGCGCAGCACCATCGCGCTCGCGATGCTTTCTTCTACCGTCAGAAGATCGTACGCCACGCTAAACTGGGGCACATATCCCAGGTCTCCAGGGTGCAGGTCCTCTTCATCGCTCAGGTTTCTTCCGTCCCACAGCAGCTCCCCGGAGCTCTGCTGCAGGATGCCCGTGATCACCTTCAGCAGCGTCGTCTTGCCACAGCCGGACGGGCCCACGATCGCCACCAGGTGCGCAGGCGGCACGTTGAAGCTTACTTCCCGGAGAAGATGCAGCGTGCCGCTCTCCGAGTCCTGCGGAGCTTCGACTTCAAGACAAACGTTGAGTGCTTTGAGCATACAGGTTAAATAAGTGCCCGACACTAGGCCGGGGACTCATGCCCTGGCGACGAAAAAATTCAAACCGCCACCAAAATGCAACGCCGTACCCGACCGGGCAAACGTCCCTATTCCTCCTCGTTCAGGTGGCTCTGGTGGCTGGCGGCATTGTTCCTCGTCAGCGCTGTCGTTCTGGTGCTGCTGGCGCCCTCGCTCGTCACCGGCTACATCCGCACCTACTTGCAGAAGGATGATTTTCGCCTCAAGGCTCAGGACATGCTCGCAGCTCGCATGGACGGCAGCGCCCGCATCGCACCGCTCGTCTGGAATGACGACACCGTCACCGTGGCCGATCTCTCTCTCACCAGTCCTGCGTGGAATCTGGATGCCGGAGGCTTGCACGCCTCCCTCGACTTCGGTGCCATTCGGCATGGAAAATGGAGCATCCAGAATTCAGGAGCCGACGACCTCTCACTGCGCCACACCACGGCTCCCACCGCCGGCGCTCCACCCGCGGCCACCACCGCCGCCTTTGATGACAGCGACGACGGCATCCCTTCTTTCCTCCGCCGTTACATCCCCAGCCAGACCCTCATCAGCGGCTTCGAGGTTCACCGCTTCACCTTTGAGCAGGAAGGCTGGCGGATAGCCGAAGCACAGCTCAGCCTCGGCGCCTGGCGCAGCGGAGAGGTTTCCGCGTCGGCCAGGCTCAGCGGCGGCAGATTGCAGACCCCCATTCAGGCTCCGCAGCAGAAAGAGCCGCTCCAGTTTGATCTCACCAAGGCCACCCTTCGCGCCGGCGAAAGCCAGTTTCAGGTCAGCGATGCCACCCTGCGTTGGAAGCAGGCTTCCCAGGCTACCCTGCGCGGCTCCCTGAAATACCAGACCGGCGCATGGCAGCTCTTCACACACGTCAAGGCACTGCCGCTCGACGAGTTTCTCGACGAATGGTGGAAGCAGCGCCTCTCCGGCAGAGTCGAGGGCGATCTTGAAATGTCGGGCTCGCGCACCTCCCCCCTCACATGGAAGGCCGATGTCGCGCTCAAAGACGCCGCCCTCACCGGCTTGCCCATTCTCGACAAGCTCGTCACCTACACCAATGCCCATCGGTTCAAACGCCTCGTGCTCGACATCTGCAGCGCCTCCATCCGGCCCAAAGGTGACTTCCTCCACATTGACCACATCATCGTTCAGTCCAATGGACTCCTTCGCATCGAAGGCTCCCTCACCATTCGTGGCCGTGCACTCGAGGGCGATTTTCTGCTCGGTGTCACCCCCGAGACCCTGAGCGGCATTCCCGGCGCAGGCAACCGCGTCTTTGTTGACGCCAATCCCGCCGGCCCTCCCGGTCTTCAATGGGCCCGCGTCCACGTCGTAGGCACCCTCGACGCCCCGCAGGAAGATCTCAGCAGCCGTCTCATCGGCGCGGCCGGCATGTCTCTGCTTCTCGACACTCCCGGCGCTGTCGTCGGCAAGGGCGCTGAAACCTTGCTCAAGCCCGTGCTCGGTGAAGACGCCGCCAAATTGCCAGGCAAAATCATCAACGGAGCCGGGGGCGTCATCGAAAACGGCGTCAATGCCGGCACGGGCCTCCTCAAGAGCGTGCTCCCCGTCTTTCCTGGAAAATGACGTGGTTGCACCGCGGGGATGTGCCGCTAGCATAGGGCCGTCCCATGTCCGCATCACCTCCCATTTCTTTTGCCGCCCGTGACTCGAAGCATGCCATTGAAGAAGGCATGCTCTTTGCGCCGAAATTTGATGAGCACGGTCTTATGCCAGCGATGGCGGTGGACGCAGACACCGGCGCCCCGCTCATGCTCGCCTACATGAACGAGCAGTCTCTCAAAATGACCCTGGAGCTCGGCCAGGCGGTTTACTGGAGCCGCAGCCGCAACCAGCTCTGGCACAAAGGCGCCACCAGCGGTGAATTTCAGGAAATCATCGACATCCGCACAGACTGTGACCAGGACGCCCTGGTCCTTCGCGTAAAGCAGCATGGCGGCGGCTGCTGCCACACCAAGCGTCCCACCTGCTTCTATCGCGTCGTCAAAGCAGCAGACGGGGAAGCCCTGCTCGAGCCTGCTTCATAAGACTCCGGCCTCCTCAGTCCGAGGCAGTCCGCAGCCCACGCACTCCGGCAAGCCTCACCGGCGCTTGTCATGCCACGGCCTGTTGAAAACGGGTCCGTTTCAATCGCTCGCTGCATCGGGCGCAAGGCCGTGGTGCTTGGAGCATTTTAAATTGATTCATGCTCGGGGTATCATTGGGCGGCAAAGCAAATCCCCTCTCCCCGCCGCTCATGCCATGGCTTCAGGGTTGCCTTCGGGGAGCCGTGGCGAAGCGAAGACAGACGAAGTCAAAGGCCGGGTGAGGAGACACTTCGAGGCGACGTGAGCTTTGACCCCATGATCTGTTGAAAACAGGTCTGTGTGCTGGGCGCAGCAGAGATGTTTTCTTCAAACAGAAGCGAGGCTGGCACTCAGGCCGTAGGTCGGCCGTGTTTGGCGTCGAGCGCGTTTTTCCAACACCCACCGCCTTCTCCGCCAAACCGCCCGACCACGAGGACTCTCCTATGCCAAGCTCTTTGCAGCACGCTCACAGCCGGCTTCATGCTTCGCACGGCGTGCTTCGAAGTATCGCCACGACCCTCCTACGCCGTCATGCAACACTCTTCTCGCCAAGGTTGGCTTTAGACCAGTTCTTGAAGATAACAGGCAAGCGACTAACGCAGCCAATGGGGCCGATCCGCCGCCCGGGCAATGTGACAAGATTTTCGAGAGCTGGTCCAGCCTCCGGTCTCATTCTCAACGGCGCGTGGTATCAGCAGCCCCTCAAACCGGCCTTTTGACTCGTGTTTCACTCGTCCTTCGGGCTGCCTTACAGCAGTCCATCTGCGCTGCGGTTCCCCAAAGATAAAAGCATTTGTTGAAGAATGCATGGCGTGGGGAGGGGAACTCACCACCATGAATCGGCCATGGGATCATTTAGAATGCTTTGATCGACATTCATAACAGACCGGTTGTTAGCCGTCAGGTATTGCTCCAACTCCAGTCCACCATGGACAGTTAAAAACCACGGCTGCCGAACCGCCGTCGTCATTACCCTCTGGCTTCGAGCGCTTCCAGCGCATCGCCGCAGGCGACACACTTTGTCGGACCGTCTCTTGAAAAGAATGGCCGTTTGCTCCGGCGGGTGCAGCGGCCCCTATGGCAGGCAAGCCGCGCCTTCTTCCATTTGAAAACAACAGGCAATAGCTGCCACAGACAAATCAGGCCACTCCGTTGCAGGGCAGTCGGACAGAATATTTGGGCCCCAGCCTAGCGGCTCCCCGGAACCATGCCGCCGTACTTGGCATTGCCTTCCCAGGACCGTGGTCGATTCCAGGGCAGACTGCTGTACTGGCTCCCATCAGGTCCCACCACTTTCTTGCGTTTCGGCTCATCCGAAGCGCAGGAAGAAAGGGTGCATGCAGAAATAACGGTCAAAAGCAGAAGGCTGAGCAATCGTGTCTTCATGAGGGCTCTACCTATGCGCGTGAACAATCAGTTTTGCACCAGGTTTTCGAGGATCACGCGATCTCCTGGCATGATTACCTGGCCGTTGACCACAGCGTTCGGCACGATGGAAGCCATCGAATTCTTGCCCTCAACGGACATGATGCTGATTTTGCCCACGGTCTGAGCACCACGGGTGACGATCAGCTTGGTCTGCTCGGTCAGGCCCGCGCTCTTGCCGGCATCGATGATCACAAAACCCCAGTCGTAGTTCACAGCCACCACGCGTGAGCTCAGGCTGTTACGCTCGAAGTTTTTGCGGCGGTCTTCGATCTTATGCATCACCTCGTCCACACGCTTCTGGATGCCTGCCACCTTGTCTTCTTCGGCGGCCACTTCCTTCTTCTTGATCTCGGCCTGAGCTTCAAATTCCAGCTTCTCTTTCTTCAGCTTTTGGATGTCCTCGGCCATCGTTTCCGGTTTCATGCCCTGGGGCAGTCCCTTGAGGAGCTCAGCCTGCTCCTGCTTCTTCTTCTCTTTGACGACAAGTTCTTCCTGGTTGCGTGTGATCTCTTCCTGTGTCTGCGCCAGTTTGTTTCTCTGGGCCTTCAGCTTCTCCGCCTCGACATCCAGATCTCCCTGCACACGGGCGATTTCAGCCGCCAGCTTCGGCAGCTCACCCGTGCCTGGACGCAGCAGCTTGTCCTGGTTTTTCTTTTCGCCGATGATCTCCGCATTGACGCCTGCGATTTTAGTCCGCACATCGGCAAACTCCCGCCCGTTTTGATAGGCAAAGAAGCTGGCTACGAGGATCACCACTGCGCTAAGGATGAAAAGAACTTTGGTCATGGGAAAGGGAGTCTGGGAAAAAATCAGGAGACGAACGTCTGGCGGTGCTTACTTGGCGGGAGGGGCGGTGCCAAAAGGATCGGCAGTGCTGGGAGGCGTCGCGCCACCGGCTGGAGGCGTTGCAGGTGGGGCGGTCCCGAAGGGATCACCACCCATGGCAGGCGCAGCTGCTGGCGCTGGAGCGGCTGCTGGTGCACCAAACGGATCGCCGCCCATGGCAGGGGCAGCAGGCGCTGGAGCCGCTGCTGGCGCACCAAACGGATCTCCACCCATCGCAGGTGCTGTCGGGGCTGCTCCTCCGGCAGGTGCAGCGGCCGCAGGTGTCGTTGTTCCTTCCGCAGGTTTGGCGGCAGCCGCTGCCTTCTTGGCGCTCTGCTCGGCGGCGGCGACCACCAGGTCTCCCGCACGGATGTGTTCGCCTTCGGCCAGGCTGCCCTTGACCAGGTCTGCCACAGAGGAGTTTTGCTCCACATCGCGCACCTTCAGCTTGGCCACCACGTCTTTGCCACGTTTCACTTCAAGGTCTGCGTTCGCAAAAACACCGCCACCGTTGCCCTTGTTCAGAACCACAAAGCCCCAGTCGGTGTAGGAGTAGGCGACTTTGGCCGTGAAGTCATCGTCCACGATGCCGCTGCGGCCACGTGCTTCACGCTCTTCGGCTTCCTTGGCCGCATTCGTCAGCTTCGTGATTCTTTCCTGTGCCGCCGCCAGATGCTGGATCTGGTTGGCCAGCGCCGCTTCGGCCTCGGAGCGCTCCTTCTTGATGACTTCGATCTGGGCCAGCAGTGCGGTAATGTCTCCGGCGGCGTCGATTTCCTTCTGGTTTTGAGTCACCACCTTGGTCGTCTGCTCCAGATTGGTCTTCACCGCAGCCAGTTCCACCTCGGCCTGCTGCACCTTGGCGGCAAAATCTGCGACGGAGGTTTTGGTGGTTTCGAGCTCCTTGTTCGCCATGTCGCGCTGCGCTTCACGGCCTTTTTTCGCCTCATCGGCTTTGGCGATGTGAGCCCTGATTTCGGCCAGGTTATCCTTCGCAAAACCTTCGCGTTTGCGCTCCTCCACCAGCAATTTCTGGTTGGTCCAGGCGAAATAGCATGCGGTGCCGAGGCAGACGGCGGAGAGGGCAGAGAGGATTTTCCAGACCATACAAAAAGCGTAATTTGAGAATTTAAAGACTAATTTTTACCGGAACCGCTGGGTTTCGACAACACCAATTTTCAGCCATTTTGCCTTTAGTCTGCAATCTTGCTTGTGTGCAGTGAGCCCTGCGGCTAGATCAGCCTTGTCAGGGGCCGCGGATGTTCAGCTTGCGAACCCCGCCAGGTCCTGACGGAAGCAACGGCAGCCTGCCTGTCCATGTCGCGGTTCCCTGGCACTTTTATCTCCTTCATTGCACACGTTTTTCACGCAATGCCGGTCAAATCCGACCGTATCCGCTCCTCCAGAGCTTCTGCCTCAGCTTGGTCTAGGCAATCTCCCCTCCAGGCCACTGTCACGGTGATCCTTCCGGCATAGTCCGAGGCAAAAATCCCCAGCCCTGGCGGCGTGCACACACTGGGTATCGTGAAGACATTCTCCACCTCCGCCCCGCCAAGCTCAGAGCAGCCTTTCAGGAAGGTGCCGGTGTGGGAATGGAAAAGGCTGCAGATCTGTCCCCGGTTGGTCAGGCGCACCGCGCCGATGAATGCTCCCAGCGGCAGGTAGCTGGCCAGCGTCATGAGAGCCTCCGAGGCCTGCGGGGTGCCCAGCTTCATCGCTTCACGGTATTTCACTAAAAGATGTGCGACCGCCTCATCCAGGCTCCCTAGAGCACTGGCCTCAAGAAACAGCGGCAGCGACCCCATGTGATTCCCAAAGATCAGCTCCCGGCTCCTGCCTCGCAGTTGCGTCGGCAGTTGCAGGTGGATCTCCGGGCTGCTCCATCCGCGCCGTTCATGCAGCAGCCTCAGCGCACGCGCGGCGACGGCCGCATAAAAAGGCATCTGCATGAAGTCACCGCACAGTTCCCGCAGTCGTGTCAGGGCTCTGCTGGATTCTTCAGCGCTCAGCTCGATCAGCCGGTACTCAGGTCTCCCTCTTTGCGGCATCCCCTTGATCCACGCCGAGAGGCAGCCTGCCGTGGTCATCGCCTGCAGCCTGTCCATCAGCGGTTTGGCTCGCCGGTACAGCCGGCCAGGGGGCTCGCTCTGTGTAGGGGGCGGCGGTGGCGGTCCATGCGCGCAGCCTCCTGCCGCCAGTTTTTCCAGCAGCAGATTGACCCCCGTCCCATCGAGCAGCGCATGCCGCCACGTCAGCATCAAGCTGTGGCAGCCCTCTTCACCCCAGGGAAAAACTTCCATCCACAGGGGCGTGCTCAGTTCACCCTCGCTGCTTTTTCCCTGCAGCCGCTCTTGGATGATTTCCACCCCCGGGGGCTGCTCCTGCGCAGCATGCCAGACAATCGGGGGCGGCGGGATCGGCCCGCTCGTTTCCCACCCCCATCGCCAGCCACGCCATTGACGTTTCAGCCGCGCCCCCAGCATCGGGTGCTGGGCATGCACCTCCTCCCAGGCCTGTCTCAGAGCCCGTTCGTCAGGCCTGCCCTTCAGCCTCACCAGGGTCACTCCCCAGTGAGTCCCTTGCCCGCTCTGGCGCATGAAAGACTCCAGTCCGGCGAGGAAAAAATCGACCGTGGTGGCGGGCAGGATCGACATCACGCGGCCAGGCGGCGTTTTTCACCCAAAAAGCCCGCCAGCGCGCTCGCTGTGGCAAAACGCTCCCGCGTCATCTCCGCTGGGTTCACCGTCAGTCCAAACCTCTCCTCAATCTGCAGCAGCAGCTGCATCATGGCCATGGAGTCCAGCCCCATGGAAAAGAGATCCGTGTCTGGGGCCAGGGGTTCCTGGGGTTCAAGGATGTGTTCTGTGGTCAGCAGTTCGATCACAGCAGCGGGACTGATGGGCGCTTCAGGCATTCCTTGTAGAAAGAGCCTGCATCCTATAGGACGTCAAGAATCCCCTGCATGCCTATTTTGCTCTCAGTAGAGGGTTGCACAACGTCATCCCTCCGCCACCATGCGCACCCCCTATGAATAAGCTGGACGAAATCATCGCCCACAAGCACACCGAACTGCAACGCCTGCTGCCCCGCGCTGAAAAGCTCCGGGCCGCCGCCGCCTTGCGCAATGACGTCCGTTCCTTTTACGACGCCCTCCGTGCCGACCCCACCCGCCTCAGCATCATTGCCGAGGTCAAGCGCGCCTCACCCTCCGCAGGCACCATCGCAGCGGACTTCGATCCCCTCACTATTGCCCGCGGCTACGAAAAAGCCGGCGCCAGCGCCATCTCCGTCCTCACAGACGAAAAATACTTCCAGGGCCGACTCGAATACCTCTCGCTCATCCGCGAGCAGCTCGACATCCCCTGCCTCCGCAAGGACTTCATCATCCACGAGGCCCAGATCTTCGAAGCCGTCGTCGCTGGTGCCGACGCCATCCTCCTTATCGTCGCCGCTCTTGATCAGCCCACCCTCGAGCACCTCCTCGAAGTCGCCAGCACCTTCCAGCTCGATGCCCTCGTCGAAGTTCACAATCTCCCCGAACTCGAACGCGCCCTCGCCACAGACGCCCGCATCATCGGCGTGAACAACCGCAACTTGAAGTCCTTCACCGTCGACCTCGCCACCACCGAAGAGCTCGCCGAGGAAGTCCCCGACGACATCGTCCTCGTGGCCGAAAGCGGCATCAAAACCCCCGCCGATGCCACCCGCCTCGCCGCCGCCGGCGCCGACTCCCTCCTCATCGGCGAGACCCTCATGCGCAGCTCCAATATCCTCGCCGACCTCCCCCTCTTCCGCGCCCCCACAGCGGCGGCGCATGAATAGGAGGAATAATCGCGGCCATATAGTGGCTGCCCCCGCAACACTTCCGGCATAGGAAACGCCTCCTAGATGGAGGAGCCATCCAAGCCTGTAGCGAAGGGTTGAGCGAAGCGACACCCCTCGCTATACCCCTCCAATCACGCCCTACCCCTTCGCTATCTGCGCCGCCAGCTCCGCGATCAGGCTCGTCAGCGTTGTCAGCTCCTTGCTAGCCTCCTGCTTTGGCAGCACCAGCAGCAGTTCCGTCGTCGGCACCGGCGCCGCCAGCGGCACAAACACACATCCCCCATGCGGCATCTTGCTGGCATGCTCCGGGATCAGCGCCACCCCGCCCAGGGTCGTCACCGTCCCCAGCATCATCGAGAGCGAATCCACCTCGCTCACGATCTGCGGATCAAACCCCGCCTGCTGGCAAATCGACCTCAGAAACTCACGCCGTCCCGGAAAGGACGCATCAGACAGCGACACCCACCGCTCATCCTTCAGTGCCGCCAGCTTGATCACCTTCTTCTTCGCCAGCGCATGATCTTCCGAAACCAGCGCCGCCATCTTGTGCCGTGACAGCGTCCGCGTGTTGAAAAAAGCGCGGTCACTCTCCGAGATGTTCCCCAGGATCGCCGCATCCAGCTCATGGTTCCTCAGCCGGTCCAGCTGTGCTCGCGGTGGCAGCTCAAACAGGCTCACTTGCGCCTTCGGGTGCCGCTGGCGGAATTCCCTCACCGCAGGCACCACCAGGTCATCCAGAAACGGCGCCAGAAATCCCAGCCGCAGCGTCCGCCTTGCCTTGCCATACTGCTCCCGCAGTTGCTGCGCGCTCGTCTCCGCATCACACACGATCTGCCTCGCCTTCGGCAAAAAAAATCGGCCCGCCTCAGTCAGATAAATACGTTTCCGAATACGGTCAAACAACGCCACACCCAGCTCCGCCTCCAGCACGCCGATCTGCCGGCTCAGCGCAGGCTGCGTCACATGCAGTCGCTTGGCCGCGGCAGAAATGCTCAAATCCTCGGCGGCGGCGATGAAGTAACGAAGCTGGTGAAATTCCACCCCGGATCAGACCACAGACCCGCCCCATGCGCAAATCGTCCGCTCATCCGTAAGGCGGCCTTTTGGCGAACGTAGGTGGCTTGCGCGCATTTTATGGACTCACCGCTTTTTCGTCCCTCAATGGACCGCCGGGCCTTTCTCACGGCCTCGACGCTGGGCCTCGCATCGCTGCGTTGCGGCCCTGCACTAAAAGCTTCCACCGGCCCCGGAGTTCCCGCCGCCACCCTTGCAAAGCCTGCCAAATCCACCGTCCTCTTCTTCCTCTGCGGCGGCGCCTCCCACATCGACATGTGGGACATGAAGCCCGAAGCCCCCCTGGAGTTTCGCGGCGAGTTCAGGCCCATCCGCACCACCGGCTCAGACATCCGCCTCTGCGAGCACCTGCCCCTCCTCGCCAAACAAGCGCACAACTTCGCCCTCGTCCATGGCGTCACCGATGGCGGTCGCGCCACTGGCGACCACCACGCCGGCTACTATTACAATCTCACCGGCCACGCCCCCGATCTCACCTTCAAGCAGCAGGGCAACGACCGCCGCCCCTATCCCGAAGACTGGCCCTACATGGGCAGCGTCGTCGGCATGAAGCGCCCCCCGCACCCTTCACTCCCGCAGATCATTTCTCTGCCGCACAAGCCCAGCAAGCTGCCCTTCACCCGCCCCGGCCAGTTCGCAGGCCGCATCGGCATGGAGCACGATCCCTTCTATCTTACCGGCAGCTTTGACGAACCCCTGAACTTCAGCGCCCCCACCATCTCCATGTCCGGTGCCATGAGCGCCGCACGCATGCAGGACCGCCACGCCCTGCTCAACGCCATGAATCAGGCCCGCCGTGAGCTCGATCACGAAGCCGCAGTCCAAAACTACGTGAAGCAGCAGGAGCGTGCCTTTGACCTCCTCTCATCCAGCGGCACCTCAAACGCCTTCGACATCAAGTCAGAGCCCGACAAACTGCGCGAGCGCTACGGCCACACCATCAACGGCACCAGCCTCCTCATGGCACGCCGCCTTGTCGAAGCCGGCGTCCCCTTCGTCACCGTCTTCTGGAAGGAAGACGAAAGCATCGCCAAGCAATGCAAAAGCGCCGGCGGCTGGGACACCCACGGCGACAACTTCAACTGCCTTCGCAAGTACCTCCTCCCGCAGTTTGATCAGGCCTTCTCCGCCTTCATGGAGGACATGTCCTCCCGTGGCCTGCTCGATGAAACACTCGTCCTCGTCACCAGCGAAATGGGTCGCATGCCCAAAGTCGGCGACCGCCGCTCTGGTGGCACCCTCGGCGCAGGCCGCGATCACTGGACCTCCTGCATGAGCGTCCTCATGGCAGGGGCTGGTATCCGTGGCGGCCAGGTCGTTGGCGAAACCGACGCCCGCGCCGAGCTCCCCAAGGACCGCCCCATCTACCCCGAAGACATCACCAAGACCGTCTATTACGCCATGGGCATCCAGGACCTCGAAGCCAAGGACAAGCTCGGCCGCGCCTACAACCTCCTCGATGAAGGCAAGCCCCTCACCGAACTCTTCGGCTGATCCTTTTCATGATGCCTCGCATGAATGCCACTCGGTCAAGGCGGGCTGTCGTTAGTTCCATCCTGTCAGAACACCGGGGCAGGGGAGGGAGAAGGCGAAGACCTTCAGCAGCGATGCCAGCACTCCACGTTCTCCTGAGAGAACGCCCTTCCCTTTCGTCACTTAACTCCGCGCGGGCACCAGCCCCAAAGGGGCTGCGGAATACAGCCCAGGGTCAGCCGATCCTCAGCGAGGCGACCCTGGGTATGCCAGCAAGCATATTGGAAAGCAAACCCAGCGCCTTCTTCGCACACCGCGCGCACCAGCAGCGTCCTCAGTGTACCACCGCCGCAGGCTGTGCGCCCCGCCGACTCCAAGATCAACACCTTTGAACTAATGCCTCACATGCATCGCCTCATCCTCCTCGCCGCCCTGCTTCTCTCCATCACCCTCCACGCCGAAGACTGGCCCCAGTTCCGCGGCACCAACGGCACCGGCATCTCCGCCTCCCCAAATCTCCCCTCGGACTTCTCCGCCGAAAAAAACATCGCCTGGAAAGCCAAAATCGGCGACGGCATCGGCTCTCCCATCATCAAAAACGGCCGCGTCTTCACCACCGCCATGCTCGGAGACCAAAAGCTCGGCGTCTTCAGCTTTGACGCCGCCACCGGCAAACAACTCTGGCGTACCGATTTCGACACCGGCACCCTCCCGCGTATCACCCCGCCCAACAGCCACGCTTCCTCCACTCCCGCCACCGATGGCCAGCGTGTCTACGTCTATTTCAGCACCATTGGCCTCCTCGCCTTCGACTTCGCCACCGGCCAGGAAGTCTGGCGTCACTCCATGACTCGCCCCGCTTATCTCATGGACTGGGGCGCCGCCTCCTCTCCCATCGTTTACAAAGACACCGTCATCTTCTGCCAGGACGACGACCTCGCCCCCTTCGTCCTTGCCGTCGATTCAAAAACCGGCAAAGAAAAATGGAAGACCCCGCGCAAGGACATGCTCGCCGGCTACGCGCTCCCCGTCCTCTGCGAGGTCAATGGCCGCACCGACCTCGTCATCGCTGGCAGCGGAAAGCTCAAAGGCTACGACCCCGCCAGCGGCCAGGAGCTTTGGACCTGCAACACCCTCCTCCGCACCATCATGACCTCGCCTGTCGTGCATGACGGCGTCATCTACATCGCCGTTCAAAGCTACGGCGACTCCACCCGCACCCTGAAGCATGCCCTGCTCGAATGGCTCGACACCAACCAGGACAAAATCCTCTCCCGCGAAGAAACTCCCAAAGAGTTCCACGAACGCTTCGACACTTCCGACAAAAACAAAAACGGCCTCATTGATCCTGAGGAAATCGACACCGCCTTCCAATCCCCCGACAACATGGCCGCAGGCGGCAACATCATCCAGGCCATCAAAGGCGGCGGCAGTGGCGATGTCACCAAGACCCACGTCCTCTGGAACATCGACCCCAAGACTCCCTCAAACCTCTCCTCGCCCCTCTTCTTCAACGACCGCATCTACGTCGTCAAAAGCGGCGGCATGTCCAGTTGCTACGATGCGAAGAACGGCAAAACCCTCTGGGACCGCAGCCGTCTCGGCAACTTCGGCGACTACTTCGCCTCCCCCATCGCTGCCGCTGGCAAAGTCTACATCGCTGCCAAAAACGGCTTCATCGTCGAACTCGAAGACGCGCCCCAGCTCAAAGTCCTCGCCAAGCACGACATGGGAGAGGAAATCATCGCCACACCCGCCATCGCCGATGGCCGCCTCTTCGTCCGCACTCGCGAAAGCCTCCTCTGCGTCTCCGCCACCGCCTCCGCACCTGCTCTTGCAGTCGCAGGGCAGGGGACCACTCCGTCCGACACCATCGAACTCATCACCGCCCAGCCCCCGCATGGCTCGCGTGTCTGGAATGGCTACACCGGCAACGCCATGGGCCAGGAATCCTGGACTCAGGACGAGCTCGAACAGCTCCTCCAGCGTCTCCAAAAGTTAAAATACACCACCATCGCCATCCCCGCAAAAGTCGCCCCCTTCACCCCCATCCGCGTCGATGGTGACACCGGCGGCCGCAAAGCCTTCCACGGCGCCTCAGTCTTTCAAAATCCCGACGTCGCCGCCATCACCGCGCGCTTCCGCGAGCACGCCGGCAAGCTCGGTTTCGAAATCACCACCGCAGAGCCCGTGGCCGCATCCGTCCTGCCCAAAAACGACTTCGCCAGCGAAAAGGCCCTGAGCGATTTCGTCACGCCCATGTGTGGCGAAGGCGTCGCCGAGCGCATGTGGCTCGGCTTCCAGGCCATCGACAAAGCCGCTCAGCTCATCGCCAAAAACGACCCCGCTCTCGGCATCCCCGCGCCCGACATGCTCCTGCGCCATCTGCACTCCAAGAAAGCCCTCCCTGAATGGCTCACCGAGGCCAAAGCCTTCTACGCCACCGCCATGAACGAAATGTACCGCGCCAACACCCGCGCCCGCGAAGGCTCCCGCACCTTCACACTCTACAACGCCAAGCGCCTCGAATTCACCTTCCACTACATCAGCGCCATCGAGTCCCTCTACAAATCCCACGATGCTGCCACCCGCGCCGAGTCCCTCGAAGCCGCCATGGACAGCATCTACAACGCCCTTAACTCCTGGTCAGACGTCGCCCGCGACTCCAGCGATCGCGGCGCCATCGCCCTCCTCAACGAGTACGGCTACCGTCCGCTCGTGAAAGTCGTCAAAGCCCGCCAGTAATCGCTGGGCTGTAAAAGGCCGTCTTCAGCATCCGCCCATTCAAGGACGGATGAAAATCATGCACTTTTGAAAAGATGATGCCATGATGTCGGTCCATGACATCTCAGAAACCAGCCGAGGCTCTTTCGCCAGACCTTGCCATGCTTCCTCCCCGGGTGGCTGAGCGGCTGCAGTCCATGACTGCTTTCTACGATGACCCCGCCCTGCGGCAGGGATGGGCTGCGCAGACGTATCACGAAATGCTCGCCCGCTACTACAATCTGCAGATCCCGCCAGACGCCAGTGTTCTTGAGGTCGGCTGTGGCGACGGCAGGCTTCTCTCACTGCTGCATGGGCGCAGGCGTGTCGGCATAGACGTGTCAGAGCGCCAGATTCAAAAAGCACGGGCTCGCATGCCCGGTGGCGAGTTCCATGTGCAGGCGGGCGAGACATTGTCACTCGCTCAGCAGTTCGACTTCATCATCATCTCGGAGACCATCAATCATGCTGCGGATGTGCAGATGATCTTTGAGCGGCTCCATCACGTGAGTCATGAGCGCACACGGCTGATCATCAATTTTTTCAACAACCTCTGGCGTCCGCTCTCCGCCATGGCCGCCCTCACGCGAATGCGCACGCTTCAGCCTGAGACCAACTGGCTTTCGCATGAGGATGTGCGCAATCTGCTCGCACTCTCCGGCTGGGAGGAGGTCGGCTGTACCACCCGCATCCTCTGGCCGTTCCGCGCACTCGGGCTTGAGGTGTTGCTCAATCGCTGGCTGGCGCCGCTCCTTCGGCCCTTCTGCCTCGCCATTTTTTCCACCGCACGCCCTCAGCCCCCGGCCACGCTCAAACCGCAGACCGTCTCCGTCATCATTCCCGCACGCAATGAGGCCGGCAATATCGAGGCGGCTGTCGCCCGCATACCCACAATGGGCGCAGGCACCGAGATCATCTTCGTGGAAGGCCATTCCACCGATAGCACCTGGGAGGAAATTCAGCGCGTGGCCAAAGCATTCCCCAGCAGGCGCATCACCTGCCTTCAGCAGTCTGGCAAGGGGAAGGGGGACGCCGTCCGCGCAGGCTTTGCTGTAGCGACGGGAGACATCGTCATGATCCTGGACGCAGATCTGACCGTGCAGCCGGAGGAGCTTCCCAAATTCTACGCCGCCATCGCTTCAGGGAGAGCCGAGTTCGCCAACGGCGTCAGGCTCGTTTATCCCATGCAGCAGGAGGCCATGCGTTTTCTCAATCTCTGCGCCAACAAGGCTTTCGGCCTGATCTTTTCCTGGCTGCTCGGTCAGCCCGTCAAAGACACCCTCTGCGGTTCCAAGGCCATGCTTCGGCAAAACTACGAGCGTCTCGCCGCAGGCCGCGCCTACTTTGGCGAGTTCGATCCCTTCGGCGATTTCGATCTCCTCTTCGGTGCGGAAAAGCTGGGTTTGCGCATCATGGATGTCCCCATTCACTACGCTGACCGCACCTATGGCTCGACAAACATCCACCGCTGGTCGCACGGCTGGCTGCTGCTGCGCATGGTTTGGTTCGCAGCCAGAAAACTGAAGTTTGTCTGAACTTCCACCCTCGCTTTTTTTGCTCTCCACCGAATCCAAAATCAGGCTCGCGCGTCTTTTCTACCGTCTGCTGAAACTCTCGGGCTTTCAGGATCGGCAGACCGTCACGCGCTCAGGGGTGCGCTACCAGCTTGATCTGCGCGAGGGCATTGATTTGTCGATCTTTCTCTTCGGCGGATTTCAAAATCACGTCCTCTCGGTTTCGCCGGGAGCGGTTGACGCGGTCATTTTGGATGTGGGCGCAAACATCGGAGCCATCACGCTGCCCTTGGCACGGCGGCATCCCTCGGCGCAGATCCACAGCTTCGAGCCCACCTGCTACGCACTTGAAAAGCTCAGGCGTAATCTGGAGCTGAATCCCTCGCTCTCCTCAAGGGTGACCGTGAATCCCTGTTTTGTCGGCGCCACCTCCGGAACCCTGCTGGAGGCCAAGGCCTACTCAAGCTGGCGTTTGGATGACACCGCCGGTGCCGAGGTGCATGACGTCCACTTCGGTCTCAAAATGGAGGCCGTCGCAACGCGCACGAGTCTGGACGACTACGTGGAGGTACACCAGATTCCCAAGGTGCATCTCATCAAGATCGACACAGACGGGCACGAATACGAAGTCCTTGCTGGCGCGCAAAAGCTCCTCGCCGCCAGCCGCCCTCGGATCATTCTGGAAATGTGTCCGTACCTCCTCGAAGAAAACCGTCTCACGCTCAAAGATTATGCGGACGTGCTCGGAGCCGGCTATCGCATGACGGCGTTGCACACCGGCAGGCCCTTTGACGAAAAGGCTTTGGCGCGCGTGTCACGTCGTGGCGGCATCGACGTGCTTGCCTCGGCATGCTGAGCGCTCAGTCCGCGCTTTTTTCCAGCACGACGAGCAGACGCACTGCGAACAAAGACGGCAGGCGCGCAAGGAGCGAATCAAGCAGACGCACGCAGGGGTGCAGCACAGTGGGGCACATCTGCGGTTTGGAAAAGCCGCCCGAGAGAAAATACGCCAGCGATGCCAGCGGCACCACCTTGAGCACACGCCACCCCGCCAGCTCTTCGCGTTGCTCGCCTCGGACGAAAAGGCGGTGAGCGCGTGACTGCGCCGCAAAGTAGGGCGGATCGGCCACATTGAAATCAGGCGGCGCAAACCACTCGACGGGCTGGTGAAAAGCCACCGGCTCAGGGTGTCCCAAGGAGTACACCAGCCGTCCCAGCAGCCCCATGCCAGGCTCAAAAACAATCAGCCGCCCCTGCGGCGCCAGCACACGGCGGCACTCCGCCAGCGCCGTGCCTGGATGTTCGAGATGATGCCACACATCAAAGAGAATCAGATTCGTGACTTCACCGTCCGCAAAGCTCAGCCGGTACGCATTCTCCTGCCGGTCCAGCCACGGATTGGGAAACAGATCGGACGTGAGGCACTCAGGCACGGTTTGCTTGATGCTGCCAATCCCCGAACCCAGTTCGACCGTCAGTCCGCTGCTGCCACGGATGAGATGGGCTGCTATCAGCCGGTGAAAGTCCTGATACACCTGGCGCAGCAGTGGCTTCCGCTGCCACGCCTCTCGGTTGCGATGAATCTCAAGGTTGTGCTGTTCTTTCACGGGGGTTCTGCTCGGTCCGTCTTGTCGGCGGCGACAAACAAATTGCGGCGGTTTGTTTCATTGTATAATGGACGCCTCCAGTTTGTCCATCCATGGCGCATCGCGAATTACCCAGACGGGGAACATCACCCAAACGGGGTAAGGCTCCGGTGGCAGAAACCCTCCCGGCCGGCCATCCTGTCACAGCTCAACCCAGCTTTGTCAGGCCCCATGGGACGGTGGTCATGATCTGCGGGCTTCTCCTGCTCCTCGTGGGCCTGATTTATTGGCAGACTCGCGGATTCACCTTTCTGAACTTTGATGACGGCGTGTTTGTGTCCAACAACAAGCATGTGCTGCGCGGCCTGACTTGGGAAAATGTGAAGTGGTCCCTGACTGCGGGCATCGGCAAGGACGCCCAGGATGCCGACTACTGGCGGCCCCTGAGCCTCCTGTCTCACATGCTCGATGTGAGCTTGTTCGGCCTGAATGCCGGAGCGCATCATCTCATGAGCGTCGCCCTGCATGCGCTCACGGCCGTGGCTTTGTTTCTCGTGCTGCATGGCATGACTGCGGCGCTGTGGCGTTCGGCTTTCGTGGCGGCTCTCTTTGCCGTGCATCCCTTGCATGTCGAGTCCGTGGCCTGGGTGGCGGAGAGAAAAGATGTGCTCAGCGGCTTGTTCTTTGTCCTCGCGCTCGGCGCTTATCATCGTTTTGCTGCTCGTGCTTTCCGGTGGCCCGGCTACCTGCTCATGCTGCTTTTCGCCGCGCTGGCGATGATGAGCAAGCCCATGCTCGTGACACTCCCCTGCGTGCTCCTCCTGGTGGATCTATGGCCCCTGAACCGCCTCGGCACGGTGCCTTTGAAACGGCTTTTGCTGGAGAAAATCCCCCTCTTGGTCATGGCCGCCATTGTCGCCGTCATCACGCTCGGTGGCCACGGTTCCAGCCACGATGTCCTGTGGGCCAGATTGCCTTGGTACTATCGTGCTGGCAACGCCGTGCTGTCCTACGGCATTTACATCCGGCAGACTTTCTGGCCCGCAGGTCTGAGCTGCTTTTACCCCTATCCGGGCATCAATCTCCTCGATCCCAATGCCCGCACCAGCCTCGACCTCGGTCACATCTTTCTGTCAGGCGGCGCCTTGCTCTCCATCACGGCCATCGTTGTGTGGCAGCGCAAAAAATCATTCCTGCCTGTCGGCTGGCTTTGGTATGTGGGCATGCTCGTCCCTGTGATCGGTTTGTACACCCAGGCGGGTGATCAGGCTCATGCGGACCGCTACACCTATCTGGCCATGATTGGCCTGGGTCTGATGATCGCATGGCCCATCGCCCTCTGGGCCGGCACCAGCCCTGCACGCAGACTGCTCGCGGGTGGCTTGGCAGTCCTCTCTATTGTCACCCTCACAGTCACTGCCAGGAAGCAGGTCACACACTGGCGGGACAGCGTCAGCCTTTGGTCTCATGCCGTCGAATGCAACCCGGAGGACTACGCTTCCCTTTCCGGTTTGGGAAATTCCTTGGTCGATGCAGGTCGCATGGACGATGCCGTGTCCGTCTATCAGCGTGCCCTGAAAATCAGCCCGCTTATCACCCGGGCCAATCTGGTCGTGGGCATCCACATGGTTCAGACAGGGCGGCTGCAGGAGGCCCAGGTCTGTCTGCAGCGTGTCGTCATGGCAGAGCCTCAGACCGCCTCCGCCCACAGCGGCCTTGCTTATGTGTCGCTTTGCATGGGCGACTTCCCCCAGGCCGTCTCCCATTATCAGACAGCCGTCGGCATTCAGCCTGACACTGCCAATCTCTGCGGCCTCGGCAATGCCCTGCTTCAGTCAGGTGAAGCTTCCGAAGCGCTCGAAAGCTATCAGAAGGCGCTCGCTGCTGACCCGGCAAATCTGGATGCCATGGCCGGTCAGGGCATGGCATGTGCAAAGCTCGGCCAGGTGGATCTCGCAGCAGGCTGCTACCGGAAGGTCTTGCAAAAAAATCCGCAGCACCTCCTCGCCCTCAACAATCTCGCCTGGTTGCTTGCCACCAGCCGCCAGGACTCCGTGCGGGATGGTGCCAAAGCTTTGTCTCTGGCGGGATACGCCTTGCAGCTCCCGGGAGGCAGCAGGCCCCACCTCATGCATACCCTCGCCGCCGCCTATGCTGAAACCGGTCAGTATGACAAAGCCATCCAGATCGTTCAGCAGGTCACGGCCATCGCCCGCGATCAGGGAAATGCACCTCTCATGCAGCAGTGCTTGCAGGAGAGAATGGCTTATGAGTCCGGATCTCCCTGGCGCGAATAAGCCCCGCAAGGTCTGATCTCAGATCATTACCTTCAAGCATGAACTTGTGAAGCAAGTGGCATTGGAGGTTTGACGCCCTCGGCGCGAGTACAGCGTCGTTATGAAACTCAAACTTCGCCTCTCCAACGAACGCGGCCACGCCAACCACGGCTGGCTCGACACCTACCACACCTTCAGCTTTGCAGACTATTACGATCCGGCGCACATGGGCTTCCGCAGCCTTCGCGTCATCAATCAGGACGTCATCGCCGGCGGCGCAGGTTTCCCCACCCATCCGCACCGCGACATGGAAATCTTCAGCTACATCCTCTACGGCGCACTCGCGCACAAGGACAGCATGGGCAACGGCCGCACCCTCCTCCCCGGCCAGATCCAGCTCATGAGCGCCGGCAGCGGCGTCACCCACAGCGAGTTCAATCCCTCCCAGACTGAACCCGGCAGCCTCCTGCAAATCTGGATTCGTCCCCGCCAAAATGGCCTGAAACCCAGCTACACCGAATGGCACCCCAAGCCCGAGCATGAAACCGCCGAGAAGGTCCTCGTCATCTCCTCCGACGGTCGCGACGGCTCCGCCACCATCCATCAGGATGCCGACATCTACCGCGTGCGCCTTGAAGCCGGCAAATCCACCGCCCACGAAGTCACCGCCGGCCGTGGCGCCTGGCTCCAGCTCATCAAAGGCACCCTCACCGTCAACGGCACCACCACCCTCAATCCCGGAGACGCCGTCAGCACCGACGACACCGGAACCCTCACCCTCACCGCCACCCAACCCGTCGAAGCCCTCCTCTTCGACCTCGCATAATCCCCCTCTGAAAAACAACTGCAAACCATCGCAAACAACAGCCAACAACAGCAAACTCCCATGAAACACATCCCCACCATCGCCCGCCTCCTCCTCGGCCTCATCTTCGTCGTCTTCGGCTTCAACATGTGGTTCCACTACATCGATATCCCGCTTCCTAAAGAAGGCACTCCCGCCGCCAACTTCATGTTCTCCATCTTTGGCAGCGGTTATCTCGACGTCGTGAAGGTCCTCGAAGTCACCGGCGGTCTCCTGCTCCTCAGCGGCCGCTTCACCAACCTCGCCCTCACCCTCGTCGGCCCCGTGGTGGTAAACATCGCCCTCTACCACTTCTTCCTCGTCAAAGGCGGTTATGAAATGCCGGTCGTCCTCGGAGTCCTCTCCCTCGTCGCCCTCTCCGGTCGCAAAGACTACCTCAGCACCCTCTTCGCCGCCAAATAACCTATCCCCCGCGTGGGCCGGATTCACCCCCGAATCCGGCCCGCTTCTCTGGGATCTGGAAACAACGGCAAACCATCGCAAACAACGGCCAGCAACCGCAAACTTCCCCATGTCCCCGCCCATCCACCCTGACGTCCGCATCGGCCACGTCCATCTCAAAGTGTCAGACCTGGAGCGCTCCCTCGCCTTCTATTGCGAGGTGCTCGGCTTCCAGCTCACCCAGCGCTACGGCACCCAGGCCGCCTTCGTCTCCGCTGGCGGCTACCATCATCACATCGGTCTCAACACCTGGGAAAGCCGTGGCGGCAAAGCCCCGCCTCGCGGCAACACCGGCCTCTTCCACGTCGCCATTCTCTACCCCGACCGCGCCTCCTTGGCAGAGGCCCTGCGCCGCCTCATCCAAAACAAAATCCCCCTCGACGGTGCCTCCGACCACGGCGTCAGCGAAGCCCTCTACCTCCACGATCCCGACGGCAACGGCCTCGAACTCTACGTCGATCGCGCTCCCTCCCTCTGGCCCCGCAGCTCCAGCGGCGAACTCTCCATGACCACCGAACCTCTCGACCTCGACGCCCTGCTCGCCGAAGCTCCTCCACAATCATGAAAACCATCTCCCTCTCCGAACTCCAGGCGCAGAAGGGCGGCGCCACCCTCATCCACGTCCTCCCGGAGGAGCACTTCGACTGCGGCCACCTCCCCGGCGCCATCAACGCCTGCGTCTACGAAACCATCTTCGTTTCCAAAGTCACCGAACTCATCCCCGACAAATCCAGCGCGATCATCCTCTACGGCGCCGGCGGCGACTCCTTGGACGCCACCACCGCCGCCGAAAAGCTGACCAAAGCCGGCTACACCAACGTGTCCGCCTTCACCGGCGGCATCGCCGAGTGGCAGCGCAACAACCTGCCCCTCGAAGGCTCCCACGCCACCCCTGGCTCCGCCACACCCCACGGCCACTACAATCTCGACACCGAAACCAGCCTCGTCCGCTGGACCGGACGCAATCTCTTCAATCATCACCACGGCACCCTCAGGCTCTCCGGCGGCCACATCGAAGTGCAAAACGGCACCCTCCAGTCCGCCCGCTTCACTTTGGACATGAACAGCATCGCCTGCGACGATCTCGTCGACACCGCCTACAACGCCATGCTCATCCGCCATCTGCGCGATGACGACTTCTTCGCCGTGGATCGCTTTCCCACCGCCGAATTCATCTGCGAGAGCGCCACTCCTCTCCCATCCTGCACCCCCGGCACGCCAAACTACACCCTCCACGGCACCATCACCCTGCGCGGCGTCACCCAGCCCCTCAGCTTCCCCGCCGTCATTGCCGCCTCAGACGCAGACCACCTCACCGGCCAGGCACAGTTTGAGCTCGACCGCACCCAGTTCGGCAGCCACTACGGCTCCGGCAGGCTCTTCGCCTTCCTCGGCAAACACGTCGTCAACGACCACGTCCACCTCCACATCAAGCTCCACGCCAAACGCCCATGATCAAAGTACGACAGACACTCATTGTCTGTCGGTCAGCGCCCTCCCATCACCCTCGGCACCCGCACCCACTTTACCTCATGCCTAGCATATCCTCCGGCATGCGCTATCCACTCACAGACCAAAATCCCGTCCACCTTCATTCGCGCACACTCGTAACACCCGCGCTGGAGTTTTCCCGCTGCCCCAAAACAAACCGCATCCAATCGAATCCCCATTTCTCAAATCTCGCCTGATCCCTCCGGAAACAACCGTCAGCCATCATCACCAACAGTAAACCACCGTAATCCACCTCCCTCCATGAACACCCTCGAAGCCATCCAAACCCGCCGCGGCATCAAGCACTACGACCCCGCCCATCGCATGACCGAAGCTGAAATTCATCAGCTTCTCGAAGCCGCCATGCAGGCCCCCACCGCCTTCAACATCCAAAACTGGCGCTTCGTCACCGTGCTCGACCCTGAAGTGCGGAAGCAAATCCGCGCCTCCGCCTGGGATCAGGCCCAGGTCACCGACGCCTCCCTCCTCATCGTCATGTGTGCAGACAAGGACTCATGGAAGAAAGACCCCGCACGCTATTGGAAAAACGCACCCCAGCCCGTTCAGGACTTCCTCGTCCCCGCCATCGGCCAGTACTACTCCGGCCGCGATCAGGTCCAGCGCGACGAATGCATGCGCTCCTGCGGCCTCGCCGGCATGACCATCATGCTCGCCGCCAAAGCCATGGGCTACGACTCCTGCCCCATGGACGGCTTTGACTTCGACGCCGTCGCCAAAATCATCAATCTCCCCGAAGACCACGTCATCTCCTTCATGATCGCCGTCGGCAAAGGCACCCAGCCCGCCTGGCCCAAACCCGGCCAGCTCGCCTATGACGAAGTCGTCATCCGCGATCACTTCTAATGCATCATGCATGATTTGAGCCCGATTAATCTTGGGCGCGCATAGCAGTCTCCCTCTCCCCGCCCCTGACCTGCGATGCCAACGAATAGGCCTCTTCGGGGAGAGGGTCGGGGTGAGGGGACCTGCTCAGCGTGGATGAGCGCAGTTCCCTTCTCCTCAAATATCTGCTAAACCCTCATCATGAAAATCGCCATCGGCTCAGACCACGCCGGCTATCTCTACAAGCAGGCCATCCTCCAGCACCTGCAGGCCGCAGGCCATGAAGTCGAGGACTTCGGCACCCACTCCACCGACCCCGTCGACTATCCCAAATTCATCCGCCCCGTAGCCGAAGCCGTCGCTGCGGGTAAATTCGAGCGCGGCATCGTCCTCGGCGGCTCCGGCAATGGCGAGGCCATCACCGCCAACCGCGTCCGCGGCATCCGTTGCGGCCTCTGCTGGAATCTCGAATCCGCACGCCTTACCCGCCTCCACAATGACGCCAACGTCCTCTCCCTCGGCGAGCGCATGATGGATCTCCCCACGGCTCTGCAAATCGTGGACACCTTCCTCACCACCCCCTTCGAAGGCGGCCGCCACCTCGCGCGTATTCAGCAGCTCGATGAATGACATTTTTTCTGTGCTTGATTGCGGCCCGGTCGTGCAGTCTATGCAGTTCAAGCCGCGCCTGTGCAAAATGGGCCAAGGGATCAGCGGGAACAGGTTTCGAAAAATATGACGGCACCCTATGAGTGGAACGGAATGCCGCACATCTTGGATGTGCGCTGTCCGAATTGCACTGCGAAGGCGTATTTTGAATTCAGTGAAATCGTCCGGATTCGGGAGAAAAAAGATGTGCCGTTCTTTCAGCAGAGCGATCAGTTTGAATATCGTCTCATGAAGGACCACTGCGGGCATAAGTGGCATGCAGCCATTTTCCATGCAGGACTGCATGGACGCACGACTGACTCCATTCGGGAGTTGCCGGAGGGCTATGCCGCCGCAGACTGGGAGCACTCAGTTTATCTGCGAGGTAACAATGGCTTGGATATTGGAGCGATAGACTGTGGTTCCTGCCACTTTCGCGCTCAGCACACTTTGAAATGGCCGGCAGATGCCTATTATCAAATTGACTACAAAAATGAAACTTTGTGGGCGTTCCATGAAGAGTCTGCTCGTGTCTTGCGAGATTTCATTTCTGCAGCTCACCGTGATCGCGCTGGCTTCAGATGGCGAAATTTTTTAATGCACGTGCCAACTCTGTTTTTGCGACATCAGGCAAGAGCAACGGTGGTGAAGCGTCTCAATGGCATTTTGGACCCTCTGGGCAAGCGCACGCGTTTGAATCGTTGAATTCCAGCTTTTTCAAATGTCCCCCGCCTCTCCCTCTTCCCGCTGGACCGCCATCATCCCATGGCTCTTCGTCCTCCTCTGGAGCAGCGGCTTCATTGGCTCAAAGCTCGGCATCCCCTACGCCGAGCCCTTCACCTTCCTCACGCTGCGCTACTGCATCGTCCTCGCCATCCTCATCCCCATCGCCCTCCTCACCCGTGCACCTTGGCCGCAGGGCAGGGGGCAGCTCGCCCACGTCGCCTTCGCCGGCCTCATGATCCACGCCCTCTACCTCAGCGGCTGCGTCTGGTCCCTGCGCCTCGGCCTTCCCGCCGGCATCCTGAGTTTGATCGTCTCCCTCCAGCCCCTCTTCACCGCAGCCTTTGCCGGCGTCGTCTTGGGCGAGCGCGTCCTGCCGCGCCAGTGGTCCGGCCTCGCGCTCGGCTTCCTCGGCACCATCCTCGTTGTCGCACACAAGACCGGCAGCGGCCTCACCTTCGTCATGACAGTGCCCGCCATCGCCGCTCTCGTTGGCATCACCGTCGGCACCCTGTGGCAGAAGCGCCACTGCCCCGCCTTCGATCTCCGCACCAGTACCGTCGTTCAATACGCCGCCAGCCTGCTCATCACCGCCGCCCTCGCCTTCACCACCGAGACCATGCACATCCAGTGGGGCGGCCAGTTCATCTTCGCCTTGTGCTGGGTCGCCCTCGTTCTCTCCATCGGCGCCATCAGCCTCCTCAACTGGCTCATCCGCAGCGGCACCGCCGTCAACGTCGCCAGCCTCTTCTACACCGTCCCAGCCGTCACTGCCCTCATGGCCTGGGCCATCTTCGGCGAGACCCTCACCGGCCTCTCCCTCATCGGCATGATCATTGCTGTTCTCGGCGTCTGGCTCGCACGCGCTCGATAACCCATCAATGTGGCAGCTCAAAGCCCGTCCGCATCACGCTTCCGCTTCGTCTCGGCCGCCTCGTCCTCCTGCTCGTCCTCGATCCTTTCACTCCGCATTCCCATATCCGCCGAACTGCCTCACCAAAATCCCCATTCCTTGGCTCTCCATTCCCTTGCAAAAGAGCATCGCACCCAAACTCCCCTCTGCTCTCGAGAAAACCAAAAAGCGCCAGGCTCAAAACCTCATCTCTGCGGTCTTCTAATCTCTTGCGGTGTAAATCATCAGCTCCCTTGCATTCACGTCCCCTCTCCGTGTCACTTCCGTGAGTTGAATTCCGGCCATCCTGTCTTACTTCGCACCGTCATGAAACGCCTCCTCTGCTTCATCGTCGCCTCCTGCCTCGTCCCGGCCCTCCATGCCGACGATCCCAAAACCCCACCGCCCCCGGAACTCAAGGCCCTCGCGGAGACTCTGGTCAGTGCCATCAAGTCAAAAGACGATGCGGCTCTCGCCGCCTGCTGGCACTCGCCCGAAACTCTCGCCAAGCTCAAAGCAGCCGAAGCCCTCGCCGCCTCCGGCACCTCCCCCACCGAGATCAATGTGGACAAAGAGCGCGAGAAAGAACTGAAACGCGGCGAGAAAGACAGGCTCCGCAATCAGCAGCGCATCGACGAAATCCGCGCCCTCATCACCAAATACTTTGGCGACATCTCCGCCCTCAAATTCGTGGAGCTCGAAGTCGATCCCGACGACGATGCCGCCGACCCCGATGCCGCCTTTGACGAAGTGGACATCCATCTCCTCGCCGCAGACGGCACCAAGCTCCGCATCGAACTCGACGACGCCCTTCGCATCGACGGCGTCTGGAAATTCAAAGGCCGCATCGAGGATAAATTGTGCATCGAGCTCACCGACCCCTGAAAACGATTGCCGCAAAGTACGATGGGCACTCTTTGTATGATGGGGTTGTTCTGCAATCGTGATTGCGGCTAAGCTGGCCGCAGTCTGGATGCTGCGGCAGGCTGGCCCTTTACACCAACCTGCCGCAGAGCGTTCCGGGGAGCCTGCGGGCACTCAAGGCCCTTGGAGGCCGTCGGACAGCAAAGCACCCGGGACGCCAGAACAGACGGTAACTCGAACAGTTGAAAGAGCCTCCGCTTGACCTTGGTCCCGTGGAGAAGCTCGCATTGGCAAGGAAGAGTCCTCATAACCATCCATCCCATCCATCGTCATGAATGATGTCCATCCCCCGTCCGTTGTCTACGTCGGCGTTGATGTCAGCGCCAAGCATCTCGATCTCGCCGGACTATCCCGGCTCAAGCAGGTGCCTAACACTCCAGCAGGCCACCAGCGGCTGCTGCACAGCCTCCCTGCCAACGCCCACGTCATCGTAGAGGCCAGCGGTGCCTGCGAGCATGCGCTGTGGATCACTCTGCTCAAAGCCGCCGTGAAAGTCAGCCGTGTCAATCCCGCCAAGGTGCGCCACTACGCACGGGCCAATGGTCGCCTGGCCAAGACTGACGCATTGGATGCGCAGCTGCTGGTTCTCTTTGGCCAGGGGCTCTCACCGCAGCCTGACGTGCTGCCTTCGGAACAGATGCTGGAGCTGCAAAGCCTTGTCAGCCGCCGCGAACAGCTTGTCGCCGTGCATGCCACCCAGCAGGTCCAGCACCAGCAGCTGCAAAATGATGCGCTCAAAACTCAGGCCAGGCAGCTCATGGACTTCATGGAGCAGCAGATCAAGGCACTGGAAAAGAACATGGCCGTCCTGGTGAACTCAGCGGAACTGCGGGAGCGGTCTCAGCGCATGCAGCAGCTGCCCGGGGTCGGCACGGTCACCAGCGCCACCTTGCTGGCCTTGATGCCGGAACTCGGCCTGCACAGCGACGCTCGCATCTGCGCTCTGGCAGGCCTTGCACCGCATCCCTATGACAGCGGTCCGATGAAGGGCCAGCGCCACATCCAGGGTGGTCGCTGGAGAGTCAGGCGCGTGCTCTACATGACGGCCATCTGCTCCCTGAGCCACAACCCCATCCTCAAAGAACACTACAAACGTCTACGTCAACGCGGCAAACCTGCGAAGGTCGCCATCACAGCTCTCATGCGCAAAATCCTCTGCGTGCTCAACAAACTCCTCACCCAACCCAACTTCACACTTGCGTCGTAACACAGTTGCTGCCCGTCGATCAGCGCTCCCGCCAGCAGCTCAAGCTCACGCGTCATTCAAAACAGGTTTGGCCTCCCCCGCCTTCCCGCCCTCTTCTCCTCGGGCGCTCTCATCACGTGGCGATACCAGCCCTGTAAAGTGCCAAAATCAATTGCCGCGCCATTCTCAGCGGCCATGCTGCCGCACACACATCATGGCTTCGGTTCTCGTTCTCTACGCCCATCCTGCCCCTCACAAATCCCGCATCAATCGCAGGCTGGCAGCCGCTGCGCGTGAGGTGAAAGGCGTGACCTTTCGCGATCTCTACGAGCTCTATCCCGATTTCCTCATCGATGTCGAAGAAGAGCAAAAGCTGCTCAAAGAGCACGACGTCATCGTCCTCCAGCACCCCTTCTACTGGTACAGCGCCCCCTCTCTCGTGAAGGAATATCTCGATCTCGTCCTCACCTACGGCTGGGCCTACGGGGAAGGGGGCACCGCCCTTCAGGGCAAGATCATGCTGCAGGCCATCAGCGCCGGCGGTTCCGAAGAAGTCTACTGCTCGCAGGGGCGCAACCGCTTCACCATTCGCCAGCTTCTCGCGCCCTTTGATCAGACCGCCTTCCTCTGTGGCATGCGCTACCTGGCCCCGCACATCGTTTACAGCGCCAATAACCTGGCGGACGCCGCAGGCATCCAGCCCCTGGCACAGCGCTACGCACGCCTCCTCGCAGCCCTGCGGGATGAAACACTGCCGCTGGAGCTGGCGGCCTCGGCGGAAAAAATCAACGACCTCATTCCCGCATAGCTCATGCACGCCTCCCATTTTTTCATCTCCGCTTTCATCTACCTGGGTGCCGCCGTGCTCCTGGTGCCCATCGCGCATCGCCTCGGTCTCGGCAGCGTGCTTGGCTACCTCATCGGTGGCGCTTTGATCGGCCCCTTCGTTCTCGGTTGGGTCGGGGGGGCGCAGGGGGAGGAAGCCATGCACTTCGCAGAATTCGGCGTCGTCATCATGCTCTTCATGATCGGCCTTGAACTGGAGCCCGCGCGGCTTTGGCGCATGCGCGGTCCCATTTTCGGCCTCGGTGGCATGCAGGTGGTGTTCACCGCATTGGCTGTCATGGGCGTCGCGCTCGCCTGCGGCCTGGGGACAAAGCCTGCCATCGCCACCGGCATGATTCTGGCCCTCTCCTCCACCGCCATCGTCATTCAGACCCTGCAGGAAAAAGCCCTCATGCGCACCGATGGCGGCGCTGACTCCTTCGCCGTCCTCCTCTTCCAGGACATCTCCGTCATCCCCATGCTCGCCGTGTTTCCCTTGCTCGCCGCCAGCGTGGCCAAGGTGGAGCACCATGGCTGGTTGCAGGAGCTTCCCCACTGGGCCCAGCCTCTCATCACTCTGGGGGCCGTGGCGGTCATTGTCATCGGCGGCCGTTTCATCGTGCCTCGCGGCTTTAACATTTTGGCAAAGACCGGCCTGCGTGAGCTCCTCACCGCTGCAGCGCTCCTCCTCATCGTCGGTGTCGCCCTGCTCATGACCCAGGTCGGCCTCTCACCCGCGCTCGGTGCCTTTGTCGCGGGTGTCGTCCTCGCTGGCAGTCATTATCGCCATGAGCTGGAGAGCAACCTTGAGCCCTTCAAAGGACTCCTGCTCGGCCTGTTCTTTCTCGCCGTCGGGGCCTCGCTCGACTTCAGCGTCATCGCCGGAAAGCCTGTGCTTGTCGCCTCGCTGGTGGTTGCATTGATCGCTCTGAAAGCCGCGGTCATGTTTGTCATTGCCACCCTGCTCAAGATTCGCGGCAGCCACCGCTGGCTTCTCTCGCTCGCCCTCGCACAAGGCGGTGAGTTCGCCTTTGCGCTCCTCTCCATGGCCATCCAGCAGGAAATCCTAGATCCAGAAACTTCCAAGCTCCTCGTGGCCGTCGTCGCCCTCTCCATGGCCGTGGCGCCGCTCCTCTTCATCATTTACGAGCGCCTGATCGCCCCTCGCTACACCGCCGTCATCAAAGAGCAGCGCGCACCCGATCGCATTGACGAGCACGCCCCCGTCATCCTCGCTGGCTTCGGTCGCTTCGGCAATTTCGTCGGCCGCGTCATGATGTCCCAGGGCGTCAAAGTCACCGTGCTGGAAAGCGACCCCGATCATGTGGACATGCTGCGTAAATTCGGCTTCAAAGTCTTCTACGGCGACGCCACCCGCCTCGATCTCCTTCACGCCGCCGGCATTGAGCAGGCCTGCATGCTCATCATCGCCCTCGCAGACCAGGCCAAAGTCGCGCAGCTCATCGCAGATGTCCGCGAAAGATTCCCAAAGCTCCGCATCCTCGCTCGCGCCCACGATTACGATCACCGCGTTGAACTCATCAATCTCGGCCTGGCCGCCGAAGACACCGTTCACGAGCAGATGGGCAGCGCCCAGGAGCTCGCCGTCCGCGCCCTGCGTGCTCTGGGCCAGCCCGCCTACGCCACCGAGCGTGCTGCCCGCCGCTGGCGCCGTTACGATGACGAGACCTTCCACCTCCTCATACCCGTGCATGAAGACGAAGACGCCTACGCCAGCATCGTCCGTGAGCGCCGCGTCGAGCTCACCCAGTTGTTCGAAAGAGACATCGCCGAATTACCCACCGACAACGACCAAGCCTGGGAAATCGGCCGCGCCGAAGAAACCTAGACTGGCTCTCGAAAAGAATGTCCAATTGATCCGCTCCGCCGCCGGGCAATGTGACAGGATTTTCGAGAACCAGTCGAATCGCCCTTGAATAAGCCTGGTTAAAAGAGGCGCATTGTTAGCTTCGTTACAGCCATTCCAAGTCCGCTCCAGATGCTCAGATCGTAGGATGGGTGTGGCGACAGCCCGCCCGTCCACCAGCGCGCCGCAATCTCACCGTGCCTCCGAACAACCTTGGCTCTAAAGTGTGATGGATAATTTTGCGTCCGAAAAATTCAAGGCAGCCAAAAGCGGTTCTCCCTCTCCCCCCTGACAGACGAAGGCAGCAGATTTTTTCTTCGGGGAATCGCAGCGTAGCGGAGATAGACCGCCGTAGGCGGCCCGAAGGGCGAAAGCAGTGAGTCAAAGGGCTGGGGTGAGGGGGAGACATGCACTCTTCGCCAGCATGGAGCGCTCCTCCGCATTCACGCCACCCCAGCGCAAAGCAGCCCTCACATTCCATGTACGGTTCAGGTCTCGCCATCCAGTGACCAGCATCTAGTCATCCAGGCCTACTTCGCCGTCAGCTTGATGTTCCGGAACCACGTCTCATCCCCGTGCTCCGTCAGCATGATCTTGCCCTTGCCCGGCGCAAAACCTTCCTTGTTCTTAAACTTGCTCTTCGCGATCCGCTCCTTCCACTCCGGCGTCGTCGTGTCCGCCTCGCAGGCCAGCGCACCGTTCAGCCAGTGCTGGATCTTTCCGTCCTGCACCACGATCTTGCTCGTGTTCCACTCGCCCGCAGGCTTCAGTGCCTTGCCTTCCACCGGCTGCTTGATGTCATAAATCGAAGCCGTCGTGTGCGAGCCGCCCTTCAGCCCGTCTGGATGTCCGCTGTCGTCGATCATCTGGTACTCAATCCCCAGCCATTCCTTGCCCCCGATCTGGGTCACCCAGTACTTGATCCCGTTGTTCCCCTTCGCGTTCACTTTCCATTCCCACTCCAGCTCAAAGTTCGAGTACTCGTTTTTGGAGATCAGCGCACCGCCGCCCTTGCCGCTCAGATGGATCGTGTTGTCACCCTCGGTGGTCCAGCCCCCGGAAGGCGCCTCGCCCTTCGCATCCGTGAAATCGGCAAGCGTCAGGTACACCGGTTCGGCGGCGGTCGTGAATGTGGCAAGGGCTAGGAGGGCAAGCAGGGTGCGCATGGTCGTGGTTGGTAGGTGGTGCCGGCTATCAAAAGCGCGGCAGCTCTGGGATGCCAGCACGTTTTTGCTCAATCATTTTGGAGGGTCTTCCACGGCGGGTTCACCCGGATGATTTCATGCTCCGTCGTGAAAAGGATCACATAGCCACGGCTGTTGAAGGCCATCGGCAGCCCTTCACAGGGTTTTGGCAGTCGGTAGCGGTGGGTGATGAAGTTGGTCTTCTTGTCCACTCGGATCAGCACATCGGGGCGTTCCAGCCTCCACTCCCGTTTGCGTTTTGAGCGCCCCGGCGTGGCCCCCTCGGGTATGTCGTCGGGAGACCCCGGCTCCGTGCTCAGCAGGTGCAGTCCGTTGCGGTGCTCCATGTGAAACAGCATCCCGTCCTCATGCAGCGTGAAAAGCGTCCCTCCCGGCCCCCACCACGCCACTTCCATGCCGGGCTTGTTCGTGATCGGCGGTCGCGGCAGCTTCACCACGTGGCACTGCCCGTCAGGCTCCACCCACGCACACGCTGGCTCGGGGTTCTCCCGGTCCTGTGAAGACACCATCAGCACCGCTCCGTCATTCCACTCGCTGATCTCCCCTCGGTTGTAGCTTGGCAGCGGCAGCTCAATGCGGCGGCACCCAGCATACCGCTCTCCGCGCGCATCGAACGGCACAAACCTCAGTCCCAGTGTGCGGCTGTTGTTCCACGAAGGTTCGATCACCAGGCTGTGCTCCGGCGTGAAGCACATCGGCCATTCGTTGCCTTCCAGCAGCTCAGACTCCGCCCTCACCAGCGGCTTCCATGGGATCTGCGTCACGTTGAATCCCGCCAGCGCACCCTTGCCGGTGAGGATGCCCCGGTCGCAGGCAAATGTGACATGCCATGACCGCAGCGAAAAGCCCAGGTCGCCGACGTGCTCATCGTTCAGCTCCGGCAGCTCGGGCACATGGGAAAGAAAACTCCCCTCGGCTCTCTCACCCGCCGCTGCAGTTCGGTACGGCCGCAGTTGCAGCGCAGGCACTCGCTTTACCGCTGCATCACGGGTCACAAAGGCCATGAAGCGCGCAGGCTGTTCCCCCGCTCTTCCCGCCGCAGGAAACACCAGGTCTCCATCGCCCGCCCAGTCACCCGGGCGGAATCGCTGCGTCCGGTAGCGTGAGCTGCGGTTGGCAGGTGTGTGGGTCACCGAGAGCCTCCCAGCCTGCCAGCCATTGCTCGCCACCGGCACCGGGCCCAGCGGCCGCTGCTCCGCATCCAGCAGGATCATTCGCACCGTGCAGCCCTCGTTCGCAGGCCATGTCGTGAGCAGGTACTCGGCCCCTTCTTCGATGCGTACGGGCTCCGCGATCAGCTTTCCCCACCGCAGCACATCCTCCGCCTGCCAGCTCGCAGGCTGCGGCGTGGCGGCCTCTTTCCACACCGCCGCCGCATTCTCTGTTTCAGCCTCAGGCTCTCGCGCAGTGGCAAACACACTGGCATGCGTGGAGAAGGCACGCGGCTCGCCCGCATGGGTCATGCCGTCGGCCTGCGCGCGCAGCACGATCTTCAGGCAGCCCGACTGCGGCAGGTTTTTCAGTGCCTGCCCGCCACGTGCTGCAGCCCCCGGGATCGTGGCCAGGCTCCGCAGCCTCTGCGGGTCATCCCCCGCCAGCACCTCCAGGGAAAATTTCCCCTCCAGCCTCGCCAGCGCTGGCAGGCTGCGGCCCGCTCGCCACCACCGCGCATCTTCCAGCCGGTCCGCCGCTGTACGCCCGTCGCGGTCGCCCGTGGTCAGCACCATCGGCCGCTCGCTCGACGGGCCCAGCTCCGGCAGCACCAGCTGCCATTGCAGCGTGGCTCCTTCCTTGCCCTCTCCCCCCTGGCTCACCCATGCGTCCACCGCAGGCACGCGGTCGCCCTCTCCCTCGATCAGTTCTCGCAGCGCGCAGAGTTCCTTCGTCATCTGCGTGTACTGTGCCGTGACTCGGTGCTTGGGCAGGTTCTCCAGGCTGCTGACGAAACGTTTGAAGCCCTCCGCATCATCGCACAGCGCCAGCGCCTCCCCCACACGGCTCGCCGTGCCGGGTGGCGGCAGCGTGGTCGTGGTCATTTCCGCGTGGTGCTTTTCCCACAGCGCCAGCGCCATCACCGCAAAGTCACCGCCCCCCTCTCTTCCGGCTCGGGTTGCTGTCCGGGCCAGTGGCAGCAGGTGCTCCTTCTGTTCGGCAGACTGGTCCAGCGCAGCCCCCCAGGCCGCCGCCAGCGCCTGCGTGCGCACCGCGCTCTTTTGCCTCAGGATGATCTGCGCAAATCGCTCCCAGTGATCCAGGTCATTGATTCTCGGAGTGGCCGTTCCCACCGCATCCAGCACCCGCGTACAGCGCTCTTTTTCATCACCGCTCTCCAGTCGCTCCAGGCAGTTCAGCAGGCTTTCAAACGCAGCCCGCTCCGCCTGTCCGGCCTGCATCCGGGCGGCCAGCCGCAGCGCCAGCTCTTCCACCCACGGCACGGTGTCCGCTTGCGAATGTGTCCCCTCCGGCGCAAACGCCGCAAGCCTTAGCGCCACACGCGCCCGGCTTTCCTCGTCCAGCTTGGCCGCCAGCTCCAGTTGTTCCGCGTTCACGCCGCCTCTCAGCGCCTGCGCCAGCAGTGCATGCGTCACGAGGTTTTCATTCCATGGCTGCTCCCTCGCGGCCTCCAGGCACGCGTCCGCAAACGAGGGATCACCCTCCGCCGCAGCCTGCAAAACCTGCCATGCCTGCGTCGCTGGCTGGTGGGGGGGCGTCGTGCTTTCCCACATCCCCAGCAGTTCGTTCATCCCTCCCGGCATTTCCCCCTGCTTCATCGGCGCAAAGACCAGCAGCCTCGCCACCCGCTGGGCCAGCGCAGCCTGCCCTGCCGCCTGCAGGTCACGCATCACCACCAGGAAATTGGACGGATCCCCCAGCACCATCTGCGGCTGTGCCGCCTGCACCGCCTCCAGCAGAGTCTGGCTCAGCAGCGGCTCCTTCTTCATCGCATCATGTCGCAGCAGCGCCAGCACCAGACTGCACGCATCCGCGCGCGCGGCACCCTGCGGCGCATTCTCCACAGCGCTCGCCACCGCCTTCACCCATTCTGTGAGATGATCCGTCTTCACCGCATGCGCCAGCCAGTCCACACCACGGTAGCCGTTCAGTTGCTCCTGCCAGTTGGCCGTCGCCAGGTTCACCCGGCGCATCCCTTGCGCCGCCGCCTCTGCCGCCCATCCGGCAGCTTCCTTCTTTGAGGACGCCTCATACTGCTCCGCCCGGCCAAACCAGCCCTGCGGCAGATCCGGTGCCGCCTGCAGCAGCAGATCATCCGCCGCGCTGATTTCCTCCGCAGGACGCTCCAGCGTGCGCGCCAGATAGGCGCGGATCAGATGCTCAATCTGATGCCCCTTCGCCGTCTTCACATTCTCCTGCAGCCATTCATACAGCCCGCTCTGCTCGGAGGGGCTTCCCGCCAGCTCTCGCAGCGCATAGCCCGCTCCGTCCGGCTTCTCCGCCCGCGCCCGGAACGCCGGGTCCGCCAGCTTAGTCTGCCACGCTTGGGCAGGGCTTTGCGGCGGCGTGGCTGGTTGCCCTCTAAGCATCAATGTCAGCCACACACCCGCCAGCAGCAGGTGGCGGCATCGCAGCCTCCGGTAGGATTTCACCATGCCCGCGAGGCTAGCCAGAGGCCCCTCACAAGGTCAAGATTCTGTTTCCACGAAATGTGCACCCCTCGTCCGCGTTTCTAGTCCACCCATGAAGTCCTTCATCCTAGTTGCCCTGCTGGTATCCTCCGCCGTCGTCGCCGCAGACGCCCCCAAACAGGCGCCCAAGCGCGAACGCAAACCCCACCCCTCGCTCGCCAAAGTCGAAGACGTCGCCGGCCTCCCCCGCGTGCTCCTCATCGGCGACTCCATCTCCATGGGCTACACCCTCGACGTTCGCGAAATGCTCAAGGGCAAGGCCAACGTCCACCGCATCCCCACCAACGGCGGTCCCACCACCAACGGCCTCAAAAACATCAAGGCCTGGCTCGGCGACTCCAAATGGGACGTCATTCATTTCAACTGGGGCCTCCACGATCTCAAATACATCGCCGAAGATCCCTCCAAGCGCGCCGACCCCAAAGCCCCCGGCTCCCACCTCCAGGTCCCGCTCGCAGACTATGAAAAAAACCTCGCCGAACTCGTCAAAACCATGCAGGCCACCGGCGCAAAGCTCATCTGGTGCAACACCACCCCCGTCCCCGCCGGTTCCGATGGCCGCATCGAAGGCGATGAAAAGAAATACAACGAAGCCGCCGCCCGCGTCATGACCGCCGCAGGCATCCCCACCGACGACCTCTGCGCCCACGCCGCCGCCAAGCTCAAAGACGTTCAGCTCCCCGCCAACGTCCATTACTCGCCCGAAGGTTATCACTACCTCGCCGAAAAAGTCGCTTCCGTGATCGCTGAAACCCTGCCAAAGAAATGAGCATGCGACTCACCCTCCTCTTCCTCGCCTTCGCCACTCTCTCCCACGCCCAGGTCAAATCCCAGAACGAGCCCACCAACGCCGCCGAGGCCGCCGCCAAAAAAGCCGCCGAAGACAAGGCCGTCGATGAAAAATACCAGGCCCTCAAAGCCACCCTCCCGCCCGATCAGCAGGCCTGGGAAACCGTCCTCGAACAAAACCTCGGCAACGGCTTCTATCTCCCGCTGCACAAAAAAGACAAGATCGCCGGACGCTCAAACGCCTGGGACTTCGTGCAGGATGACCCCAAGCTCCCCCGCGTTCTCCTCATCGGCGACTCCATCTCCCGTGGCTACACTCTGGACGTGCGCAAGGCCATGGCCGGCAAGGCCAACGTGCATCGCGCTCCCGAAAACTGCGGCCCCACCGCCAATGGCGTGAAGAAAATCGACATCTGGCTCGGCGACGGCAAATGGGACGTCATCCACTTCAACTTCGGCATCCACGATCGCAAAACGCCCGCAGCAGACTACGAGCAGCGTCTCGAAACCCTCGTCGCCCGCATGCAGAAGACCGGCGCCAAGATCATCTTCGCCACCACCACACCCGTCCCGCCAGACACCAAGGACGGCCCCGAACTCGTCACCCAGATCGCCGAGAAAAACGAGATCGCCCTCCGCGTCATGAAAAAGCACGGCATCGCCATCGACGACCTCCACGCCTTCCTCGCTCCTCAGCTCGCTGGCATCGCCAATCCCCAGGACGTCCACTTCAACGCCAAAGGCTACGAGCTCATGGGCCAGCAGGTCGCGAAGTCAATTGAGGCAGCGCTGAAGTAAATCCCCTCCCGCCATGGCCACATTCCATCCGCTCCTGCCCTTGCTTCTGCTGGTCGGCGGGCTCTCTCCGGTCACGGCTCAGGACGTGAAGAAACCGGCCCCCGCCCCCTTTGTCATTCCATCGGATGTGAATGGGATGAAAACAATCATCCCTCCGCCGGCCAGCACACGCAAGATCACCGTCGGCATCTACCAGGGCCCCGGCTCCCCCCAGAGCTCGGTCGAAAACGTCACCAGCGTGCTCAGGCCCTATCCTCAGGCCACAGTCGTGGTTCTCGGCGCCCGGCAGGTGGCTTCACTGGATCTCAGTTCCTTTGACGTGCTGGTGTTTCCCGGCGGCTCCGGCTCCGGCCAGTCAAAAGGCATCGGCGCGGCAGGATTGAAAAACGTGCGCGACTTTGTGAAAAACGGCGGCGGTTACGTCGGCATCTGCGGCGGGGCCTATCTGGCCTGCTCAAATTTTAGCTGGGGCCTCGGCATTCTGAACGCAGGCACGGTTTCCAACAAATGGCGCCGTGGCCAGGCCATGCTCGATTGCGAGCCCACGCAGGCCGGGCGGGCATGGCTCGGCGATGTGTCCTCAGCCTTCAAAGTCCGTTACCACAACGGCCCCATTCTCAAGCCCGCGGCTCGCACAGACATTCCCCCCTATTCCGTACTGACTGTCTTCAAAACCGAAATCGCCGAATACGGCTCTCCCGTCGGCGTTCAGGTCGGCTCGCCAGCTCAGGTCACCGCCACCTACGGCAAAGGCCGCGTTTTCATCTCCAGCCCTCATCCGGAAAACACACCCGGTCTCCAGCACTTCATCCCGCGGGGGGTGTTTTGGTCGGCAGGGGATGCCATACCCCACGCTGCGGATTGATCGGCCGCCCGCCCCTCCCGGGCCTGCCACATTCTGCCTGCCTCGGCTTGGCATATAAAGAAGACATTTTGGGGCGCCTCCTCCTCCTCGGCTCAGCGACGCGTTGGCTTCGCCAAGATTGGCGGCATGAAGCACCGTGACACTTGGCATGCTTTCGGCATCTTGTCGCTGTCCACAAAACCCATTCCCATGAGCCCGATTCCCTCCTCCAAACCCCTCAGCAAAAACATTCATCTTCAGCGCTGGGTCGGAAAGATGGCCGCCCTCTGCAAACCCGACCGCATTTACTGGGTCGATGGCTCCAAGGCCGAATACGACCGCCTCTGCAATGAAATGGTCGATGCCGGAACCTTCACCCGCCTCAATCAGAAGAAGTGGCCCGGCTGCTTCTACGCCAAGTCAGACCCCAGCGATGTCGCCCGCGTCGAGGAGCGCACCTTCATCTGCAGCAATTCCAAAGACGGCGCCGGCCCCACCAACAACTGGATGAACCCCTTCGAAATGAAGGAAAAGCTCCGCAAGCTCTTCAATGGCTGCATGCGTGGCCGCACCATGTACGTCCTCGCCTACAGCATGGGCCCCATCGACTCCCCCATGTCGCAGATCGGCGTCCAGCTCACCGACTCCCCCTACGTCGTGGTCAACATGCGCATCATGGCCCGCATCGGCAAAAAGGTCTTCGAGAAAATCGACACCTCAAAGAAGCGCGTCGTCCCCTGCATGCACACCGTCGGCATGCCCCTCAAGAAAGGCCAGAAGGACGTCCCCTGGCCCTGCAACAAGGAGAAGTACATCGTCCACTTCCCCGAATCCCGTGAGATCTGGAGCTACGGCTCCGGCTACGGCGGCAATGCCCTCCTCGGCAAAAAATGCTTCGCCCTCCGCATCGCCTCCGCCATGGCCCGCGATGAAGGCTGGATGGCCGAGCACATGCTCATCCTCGGCGTCGAAGACCCCAAAGGCAAAAAGACCTACGTCGCCGCCGCCTTCCCCAGCGCCTGTGGCAAGACCAATTTCGCCATGCTCATCCCGCCCCAGCACTTCGCCGAAAAAGGCTGGAAAATCTGGACCGTGGGAGATGACATCGCTTGGATCAAACCCGGCGCAGACGGCCGTCTCCACGCCATCAATCCGGAGGCCGGCTTCTTCGGCGTCGCCCCCGGCACCAGCGACAAGACCAATCCCAACGCCATGGCCTCGCTGCGCAAGAACACCATCTTCACCAACGTCGCCCTCACCCCCGATGGCGGCGTCTGGTGGGAAGGCATGACCGATACCCCTCCAGCCCAGTGCACCGACTGGCAGGGCAATCTCTGGACCCCCGAGATCGCCAAGGAAAAAGGCACCAAGGCCGCCCATCCAAATTCACGCTTCACCGCACCCGCCTCACAGTGCCCCACCATTGACCCCGATTGGGAAAAGCCCGAGGGCGTCCCCATCAGCGCCATCATCTTCGGCGGCCGCCGCGCCACCACCATGCCCCTCGTCTATCAGGCCTTCAATTGGAGCGGCGGAGTTTACACCGGCGCCACCATGGGCAGTGAAATGACCGCCGCCGCCGCAGGCACCATCGGCAAAGTCCGCCGCGATCCCATGGCCATGCTCCCCTTCTGCGGCTACAACATGGGCGACTACTTCCGCCACTGGATCTCCATGCAGCGCACCCTCAGCGAGACCCCCCGCATCTTCCACGTGAACTGGTTCCGCAAAGACGCAGACGGCAAATTCCTCTGGCCCGGCTTCAGCGAAAACATGCGCGTCCTCAAATGGATCGTCGATCGCGCCAACGGCCACAGCAAATCCAAGGAAACCCCCATCGGCTGGGTCCCCCAGTACGCCGACATCGACTGGAAAGGCCTCGACTTCCCCAAGGAAAAATTCGAAGCCCTTCAGCACTTCGACCGCGACGCCTGGCGCACCGAGATCCTCTCCCACGAAGAACTCTTCATCGACCTCAAGACCCACCTCCCCAAAGAGCTCATCTACGAGCGCGAGCTCCTCATCTGCCGCATGTGACGCCCGCAGCACGAACGTCCCACGGCTCCGCCACCTCCCAACGCTCCAGCAACACGAGCCTGCCCTCAAGCAAGGCGTCTTGGGTATAGATCCAAAGCGCGTCACCAAGCAATCATTTCGCTCCGCGAAATGAGCCCATGACCCTGGCATGTTGAGTCATACCACGCACAGCTGAAAACGGGTCTTATGGATGTAAGCCAGCATCCCATGCGGCCAGCCAGCGCTCTGGCGGAGAGGGATCGTCCCGATCCCTTACGCTCCCGCATCGCCCTGCATTCTCGTGCCTTCGCAAAGCCGAGCCTCCCTCATCATCCAGCGCTCTCGCACATCCGCGAACACGCTGCAGGTGGGGGGATCCAGATGATCCCCCTCCGTCAGTCCTTCGATCACAATATCCAGCCCCGCTGGACATCCACGCCCACCCCCGCTTGGATGTCCCCCTCATGCTCCACTCCGTCCGCCTCTCCGGCTACCGCTCCCTGCGCGATCTCCGTCTCCGCCTCGGGCGTGTCACCGTCATCCGCGGAGCTAACGGCGTCGGCAAGACCAACGTCTATCGCGCCCTGAGCCTCCTCTCCGCCCTCGCCCGTGGCGGCTTCTCCGAAGCCGTCGCCGCAGAGGGCGGCATGCGCAGCCTCCTCTGGGCCGGCAATGCCGAGCACTCACGCCTCACCACCTTCTCCGCCGAAGTCCTCTCCGATACCTTCGCCTACGAATTCGAATGCGGCCTCATGCCCGTCAGCCGCTCCGCCTTCAAACTCGACCCCGACATCAAATCGGAATCCCTCCGTTACGGCAAAAAACTCCAGGCCAAACGCACCGCCTGCCAGGTCCGCCTCGCCGATGCCAAAGGCACCATGCACACCCTCACCGAGCCCATCGGTTCCTCGGAGTCCATGCTCGCCCTCGTTCGCGATCTCCAAAACTACCCCCTCCTGCTCGATGCCCGCCTCAGCCTCGCCCGCTGGCGCTTCTATCACTCCATGCGCACAGATCCGGATGCCCCCGCACGCCGCCCCGTGCGCGGCTGCTGGTCCCCCGTCCTTGCAGAGGACGCCTCCAATCTCCCCTCCGTCATCCAGACCATCAGCGAATCAAACGAATCCATGGTATTTCATGCTGCCTTGCAGCATGCCTTCCCCGGATCAGCCCTCCACGTCGAGTGCGGCGACTGGTTCCGCCTCGCCTGGCAGGCCCACGATCTCCCCCGCACCCTCGCCGGTCACGAACTCTCAGACGGCACCCTCCAGTTCATCTCCCTCGCCGCCGTCCTCTGCAGTCCCCGCCCACCACCCCTCCTCGTCCTCAACGAACCCGAAACCAGCCTCAACGAATCCGTCTTCCCCGCCCTCGCAGAGCTCGTCCTGCAAGCCTCAGCCCGTTCCCAGCTCATCATCATCTCCCACTCCCAGTCACTCTGTGCCGCCCTCGCTGAACGCTGCAAAATCCGCGTCCAAGAACTCACCATGCGCCACGGCGACACCCGCCTCCGCGGCCAGGAAAACGCAAAAGTTTGCTACGTCTTCGACGACGAGGATGACGAGCAGGAACACGCTGCTCCACCTGACCAATCAGCACAGTAAACCTGCTGCTGCTGTGCTGGCTAAATCCGTCGCTCATGCAAACCATGCAGAGCACTAAGTTAAGAGCATGAACCGCTGAATTCGTGCCCGAGGTAAAAAGAGCCCCCGGAGCGCGGACTTCCAGTCCGCAGCACTCCGCGAGCACCCACATTGCCGAGCATCTGGCAGCGAATCCCCTCTCCCCATCGATGATATGGCAATGGCCACTTTTTTCTTTGGGGAACCGTAGCGCAGCAGATAGACGAAGTCAAAGGTAGGGTGAGGGGCATTTCATGGCCTTGCTGTTAGGGGCGACCGCTCTATCTGCACTGGATTTTCGGCAACGTAAAAAGTTGAAAAGGGGCCGGAGGCCCGCCGCGTACCGGCTCCGCTTTCACACAACTCCACCATACGGCACAACGAAGAATGGGCACCAGCCTCCCGTAGTGTCCTTACACTCACCTCCATCACCACTCACCATGCACACCCGCCGCACATTCCTCACCACCACCGCCGCGCTCACCCTCCTCCTCCCAGCGCTTCTCCCTCTGCATGCTCAAGTTGAACCCACCCCCGCCATCACCGGCGAGACCGAGCACTTCCTCTACCGCATGCCCTCATCCGATGCCCCCTACATCGACACCCAGCGGGACAGCAAAGCCTTCGCCTTCAAAGGCACCCGCATCATGCTCTCGGAGGACAACGGCACCACCTGGCCCCACACCGCCGACTTCCCCGACGCCGAAAACATCACCTTCTCCGTCATCCTCAAAAACGGCAGCATCCTCTTCGCCACCCGCCAGCACCTCTTTCTCTCCACCGACAACCTCAAGACTCATCGCGAGATCATCGTCAAAAAGCCCGACGGCACCGACTACATCCCCCACACCCCCGTCAAGCCCGACCAGCCCGGCTGGTACTTCCACTCCCTCGATGGCGAGCACTGCTTCGAAGTCGGCGGCAAAGAAATGCTCGTCTGGGGCAATTACTGCAACGTCATCGGCGGCCCCGTCCCCGTAAACATCTACTACTCGACCGACAACGGCCACACCGTCAAGCTCGCCTACGCCTTCGGCCAGAATCCCAAGTTCCAGCAAAAAGACGCCCCGCCCACAGCCCCTCTTCTCGGCGACCCCACCAACACCCTCATCGCCCGCCACGTTCACAACGTCACCTACAACCCCGCCGAAAACGCCTTCTACGCCGTCACCGGAGACATCGACCGCGGCCACGGCAACGAATGCCACTGGCTCCGCGGCACCTACAACGCCACCTCCGACACCTGGGACTGGAAAGTCCTCATCTCCGTCAACTCAAACTCCCGCTTCAAATGCGGCGGCCTCAATTTCATCGGCGACAAACTCTACTGGATCGCCGACGCCAACGGCCCCGCCATCGCCAACCGCTACGACCGCGGCATCTTCGTCTGCGCCCCCTCGGAGATCACCGACACCTCCAAGCACACCCTCCTCTTCAATCCCATGTTCGAATCCGCCAACATGCTCGTGCAGGACGGCGTCTTCCTCGCCACCCACTGCGCCCCGGCCTCCACCTACAAGTGTGGTATCATCTGGTCCCCCGACATGGGCAAAACCTGGGCCCAGTACGACCTCAGCGAGTTCGGCCCCCGCAGCGGCTGCCGCATCAACAAAAAGAACACCGACGGCTGGTTCCGCATGGACCTCCGCAAAGGCTGGATCGAACGCGCCGAAGTCCTCTTCCTCAAACCCAAGCCCGCCGCCAAAAACTGAAGTACGACAGACACTCCTTGTATGAGTAGCGCCGTCCTGATTCCGGGCTGAGTTTGAACTCAAGCTTGGAACTCAGGCTGGCTGGTGACGGCCAGCCAGCCTGAGAGCGTGCGGGGCAGACCGGAGACACTCATGACCCTTCGAGGTCGTCAGACAGCCAGTCGCCCGCACGCCAGGACAAGCTCGAACTCGAACAGTTGACTGAGCCTGCCACGGGCTTTGGCCCGCAGCAGCAGCTCGCATCACAAGGAAGCAGTCGAACACTCAAACTCATCCCATCCATGAAGCCCCAATCTGCCTCCAGCGGAGGCGTTGTCTATATCGGCATCGATGTCTGTGCTCAATGGCTCGACATTCATGGCCTCCCTGCCAAAAAGAAAATCACCCGGCTGGCAAACACCGCTGCCGGCCATGCCAGGCTCATCGCCGCGCTGCCACCAGAGTGCCACATCCTGCTGGAAGCCACCGGCGGCTACGAACAAGCCCTGTGGCTGGCCCTGCTGCGTGCAGGCAGGGCCGTCAGCAAGCTCAACCCGGCACGCGTGCGCCACTTTGCCAAAGCCAGCATGAAGCTGGCGAAAACAGACGCCATCGATGCCGCCGTGCTCGCCGCCTTCGGCGCGGCGCTCAAGCCTGCGGCAGACACTCTGCCCGCCGACTGGGAGCTCGAGCTCTCCAGCCTGGTTGGTCGCCGTGAGCAGCTGGTCACAGCACGTGCCATGCAGAAGACACAGCTCAAGCAACTCACCCACAGGCAGCTCACAGCACAAGCCAAGGCCTTGATCAAAACCTTCAGCAGCCAGATCGCCACGCTCGACAAACTCATCAAAACACTGCTGGCGCAGGACGAGGCAAGCCAGAGAGCAGCACGTCTTCAACAGATGGACGGCATCGCTCAAGTGGCCGCCGCCACGCTGATGGCAGAACTGCCAGAACTCGGCAGCCTCGACGACTCACGCATCGCCTCCCTGGCCGGTCTGGCCCCTCACCCCTACGACAGCGGGCCGATGCGTGGCCAGCGCCACATCCAGGGCGGGCGTAGAAAAGTGCGCAACGTGCTCTACATGGCCTCGCTGCGCTGCATCTGCTGCAACACCATCCTCAAGGCCTTTTACCAGCGCCTGCTTATCAAGGGCAAGCCCTTCAAGGTCGCCATCACCGCGGTGATGCGCAAACTGCTCTGCGTTCTCAACCGCTTGATCGCAGATCCAAACTTTAAACTTGCCAGCTGACACAGTTGCTGTCTGTCGGCCAGCGCTCCCCAATTCCCCCAGACCATCGAAAATCCTCAACCTGACTAACCACCATTCATGTTGTCGCTCCTGAAGGGAGCAGAGAAATTAGCCGGTGGTGAAGCGAGGCTCGCCGAGCGAGAACCACCGGACCAGCCGATGATGATCTCTGTGTTCAAGTTAGCATGCCGGAGGTATGCGAGAAGCTTTCCGCCACCCAGCGTTCACGAGCAGTCCGCCTGCCAGCCTCCATGTTCACCACTCCTCCAAGCGCGGGATCGGTGTTCCAAGGCACGTTATCCGGCGAAAGGGGGCAAAATAACCAAGTCCTTGCGTGCGAATCGACACTTTTGCGTAACTTTGCGCAACATGACAACAACCCCGTCAATTATAATGGTGTTGGGGCAACCCCTGCGATTCTGTTGATGATTCCACTGTTAGGAGACCAAGACATCGTATGAGCGCGAGTGTTCTGAAACTTGAAAAGCGATTGGGGATTAGCTTGCCCGCAGACTATCGGAGCTTCCTTGTTGCTCATCGCGACAGATTGCTCGATCACGCTCGAGTTTTCCTTCCGCCTCGCTCCGGTGTCGTCGATTCTCTTCTGACCGCTGATGAGCTTCTGAAGAATGATGATCGGAAGCAGATTGGTATCCCGGAAAAGTCACTGATGTGCATCGGTGGGAATCTGTTGGGTGGTTATCTTTACACGAAGGTTTCTAGCGACGCCCTTGGGCAGATCCATTACATGGAGCGTTACGAGTTTCGGGAGCAGTTCCCATCGTTTTCAGCATTTCTCGATGACACACAACCAGAAGCCGCCTGACCATGCACTGCAGCGAACGACTCCGGCTGTCACGGCCCGTGCTTCCGCCGCCGCCATGCATGGACACCTCAAAAACATCCCTGTAGCGCAGCGACCCAAACTGGTGTCGCTGTTCCCGTGGGGTGCGTCTTACTTCCGTACGTGGCGTTCACTAAGATGGTTCTTGGCGCTGTTGCTTCCAGTTGCCTCGAGTGCGGTGTTGCTTTGGCATCACCGGCACGGCATTGGCATTTCCCTGGTCGTTGGCCTCGTCGGATCTTATTTCGCTGCTTGCCTGTTCGTCGAGCTTTGCTCCGGCATGGCATCATCGAATTGGGGTACACATTTTCGCCAGAGCGAGCCGAAGCGGTATTGGCTGCAGGTCGGCGTTGTGGGAGTTGAGTACTTTGGGTTTTCATGTGTAGGGTATTTTGTATGACCACGCCGTCTAACCATGCGCTGCAGCGAACCTGGTGGGCGCGTCGCGGTTGCAATCGTTGCGTCCAGTGCTCCGGGTCGCTAAGCTTGGGGGCGTTAGGCGTTTCTGCATCCGCCCTCGCACCTCCAAGATTGTGCCGATGCTGCGGGCTCGCTCGGAAACCGCCGTATCGCGTCGATATGACCGCCGCGAGTCGCGGGATCCGCTGATTCCATGCACCCAACTCAGAAAGCCTCATCCAATGAAACTCGTCAGAACTGCCACGTTTGCAGCCGGATTGTTGAGCATTTGTCTGGGGTCCCGCACCGGGCTCGGCGCCGATGCGGCGGCTCGGCTCACTCCCGGGGAAACCTTCTCCATTCCGTTCCATGAGATGCCGCCGACCTACTGGGCGGTGGCTACTTCGAATAAAGGACCGGCCCGATTGTCGATTTCGCTCCCCAAGAACTACACGCCGGGTGGCAAGTTCCCCCTCCTCGTCTTCCTGCATGGCGGCAGCGGCGGCAATGGGGGGCCCAAGGCGGCCATCGTGTCAGCGATGACCGCGGACCAGGACTTTGTCTGCGCCTCCATGCCCTTCTTCAAAAAAATCGCTCCGAAGGACCCCGGCGGCAATATCGTCATGCGGGATGAGGACGCCCAATACATGTGGCCCTTCTTCCGCGCCATGCTCGCCAAGCTATTCGAGGTCGTCCCGAACATCGACAAAAACCACATGATCATCGGCGGCTCCTCCAATGGTGCTCACGCCACCCAGGGCCTGATCGATGAATCAGACGGAGAAATCACCAAACAGTTCTCCGCCTTTTTCTTCATCGAAGGCGGCGGCCGCCTGAAGCATTACGAACTGCTGAAGGGGAAGCCGTATCTCATGGTCTCCAGCCAGACGGCCTCAAAGCCCCGGGCACAGCAGATCATCGACCAGGCCTCCGCTGCCGGTGCCTCGACCACGTTTATCTTTGAGGATGCCGGTGGCCATACCGTCCCGATGAAGGCGGCCCCCGCCATGCGTGCCTGGCTCATCGAACAGGCGACAAAGCCCACTTCACCGAAATGACTGCCCGGCCCAATGAACAAAGCGCCTGACCATGCGCTGCAGCGAACCGCTCCGAGCTCGCGGCCCTCGATGTAGACCACCGCCTTTCCACCCTTCGCCAGGCACCACGCACGCAGCGGTTATTGCATCAACAAAAGAACACCACGGTTGGTTCTGCATGGACCTCCACAAAGGCTGGGTCGAACGCGCCGAAGTCCTCTTCCTCAAATCCAAGCCCGCCGCAGGCCCCTGACCTCCGAGTGCTTATCACATAATTGAAAATACCTCGGTTACATCATCAAAAATGTCTTCCGGCGTTTCGTGGAACCCACGAATTCCTCCATCTTGAGAAACTTTGATTCCCACGCCCAAAGCAGACAAAGCGCGCGCCGCAGCAAGACGGCCTCCTCCAGTACTTCCTCCTTTTATTTTCAGGATTGCTCCGACAGCCAAAATCACGCCTTTGTGGTCTATGATCGTAGCGCCATCTATCGCTAATAATTCTTGGCGTAGTCGTCGGTCAAGGTTCTGAAACAGAACCCCATTGACCATCGAAGCGATAGCCCTTCCTTTAGGAGACGAAGCCGGAGAAAGATAGTCCGCGCGTGATGTGGCGATGTCTTTCCATTTTTTAGAATTAGCCGCCAAAACCACCCCAATGCATGCACCAGTCCTAGCGAAGGATGCATCCAGTGCACTTTCATATACTGCTTGTCTCACTATCTTATCTGAAGGTTTTCCCATTTGAGTGAGAATCGGGGAATGCTTAAGATAATGCCACTTTCCGCTTCGGCGTGCAAAGACAAGCTCTTTGGATCTGAAGATCAAAATGTCCCCGCTTCGATTTAGCGCGATCGCAATATTGCCATCATTAGCCCACTCGGCTATAGCCTGTAAGCGATTTGGAGAGAACGGCGGAGGGTGTGGAGGCTGCTTCAATTGTTCATGACCACAAATTTTGCCGTTAAAATCGCAAATCAACATTGTATCAAAACCGTTCGATAACACAGCGCTGAAATCGTGATCGCAAATATCACGAAAGTGTGTGCCTCCTGTGAATTCTTTGCGTGAAAACCCAATAGCGGCAGCGATAGGGCGGCCTTCATATTGTCGTCCTGCCCAAAGTGACATTTGATCAAGGACGGACAAAAACGCTTCTTCTTCCACCTTCACAGAACAGAGAGATTTCGCAATCACGCGTCTGGGAAACATGGAGGCAAGATCTGCTTGATACCAACTATTTAAGCCTCCCTGCATTTTACCCACTACTTGGACAAAAGCTTTCACAAGGTCAATCTCTGCCAACTTGCCGCCGCCAAGGTTGTCAAATGCTTGGCTGCGTTTCAAATGTAGACGAAATGAATCTTCAGATTGTGCTTTGAAAGCTATAGTGCATGGATCGACAAAGGCTACTTGCGCATCTTTGGTCGATGATTTCACGCTTTTTTGATCTATCGAAGCTCCGCTAAACCATGGAAGCAGATGGGTTTTTGCTAGTTGTCTTAGTTTGGATTCGTCCATAAAAATCATCTGCTCAATAAATCACGATCATTGATTTTAATCCTCGTGATCTAACGCAAATCAATCTCCTTAATGTTATCCTAGCAGCTATATTGGGCTTTGCCAAGTCGAGCAAAATTCTGATGGGCATGAATGGCATTCGGTCAATTTTCTGCCCCATTTTTTACTCCGCATTTTTCCAATCTCTGCGGTGTTAAATCAGTCCTCCCCCCGCGTAGTCCTCCCACACACGCCCGCCCATGCACCTCCGCCTCCTCTTCTCCCTCCTGCTCCTCTCACTCCCCACCCTCGCCGCAGACACCCTCCTCCCCGCCGGCGCCGCCTCCATCGACATCACCCCGGACTACCCGGTCCGCCTCAGCGGCTACGGCAACCGCCGCGCACCCAACACCGGCGTCTCCCAGCACATCTTCGCCAAAGCCCTCGCCATCGGCAGTGACACCGAAGGCCCCGCCATCCTCGTCACCGTCGACAACGTCGGTATCCCCGCCTCCATGCGCGCCGAAGTCCTGCGTCGTCTCACGCAGGACACCAAAGCCACCGACGCCCGCTTCGCCATCTGCTCCAGCCACACCCACTGCGCCCCCATGCTCATCGGCGTGCTCCCCAATCTCTTTGGCATGGACATTCCCGCCGAGCACCTCCCCGCCATCGAGCGCTACACCCGCGAACTCACCGACCACATCGAAAAAGCCGTCCGCGCCGCTCTCGCAAATAGAAAGCCCTCCTCCCTCGCCTGGGGCATCGGCAAAGTCGGCTTCGCCGCCAACCGCCGCCTTTTTCCATTAAAGCCCATCGATCACGACCTCCCCGTCCTGCGCGTCACCGGCACCGATGGCAAAGTTCGCGCCATCTTCACCAGCTACGCCTGCCACTGCACCACCATTGGCATCGACGAAATTCACGGCGACTGGGCCGGCGTCGCCCAGGAAGCCCTGCAGCGCGAATTCCCCGGAGCCATCGCCCTCACCGCCCTCGGTTGCGGTGCCGATCAAAACCCCAATCCCCGCCGCACCATGGAACTCGTCAAACAATACGGCGAAGACCTCGGTGCCGAAGCCAAACGCGTCGCCACCAGCGAACTCAAACCCCTCACTGGCCCGCTTGCCTGCCAATCAAAACAAATCGACCTCGCCTTCGACACCCTCCCTACCCGCGAAGAATGGCAAACCCTCGCCGACTCCAAAACGCCTGCCATTTCCTACCACGCCAAAAAGAACCTCGCCCGTCTCGATCGCGGCGAAAAACTCCCCACCCATCTCCCTTACCTCGTCCAGCGCTGGAGCTTCGGCAACGACATGGCCATGGTCTTCCTCCCAGGTGAAATCACCGTCGACTACTCCCTCCGCATCAAACGCGAATACGACCGCTCCCGCATGTGGGTGAACGGCTACTCCAACGACGTCCCCTGCTACGTCCCCTCCCGCCGCGTACTCGAAGAAGGCGGCTACGAAGGTGCCGGCGCCATGGTCTACTACGACCGTCCCACCAAGTTCGCCCCCGATGTCGAAGACCGCATCATGACCGCCGTGCAAACCGTGATGCCCAAAGAATTCCTCTCCTCAAAACCCCAGCCCATCGAATCACCCTCAGCCATCGCTTACCCCGATCACTCCAACCTCCTCACCGTCCGCGGCCGCCCCGTCCAAACCGCCGCCGACTGGGCCGAACGCGTCACCGACATCAAAAATAACATGCAGCGGGTCATGGGCCCCCTCCACGACACCTCCCGCTGGACACCTCTCGATGTAAAAATCATCTCCGAAGAAAAAACACCCAAGTACCTCCGCCGCAAAATCCACTACACCCCCGAACTCGGCGATACCGTCCCAGCATGGCTCCTCATCCCTAACGATGCCACCAAAGCCCTCGCCATGCTCTGCCTGCATCAAACCACCAAGATCGGCAAAGACGAACCCGCAGGCCTCGGCGGCAAGCCCTCCCTTCACTACGCCCACGAACTCGCCGAACGCGGCTACATCTGCCTCGTCCCCGACTACCCCTCCTTCGGCGAATACCCTTACGACTTCAAAACCCAGGGCGCTCACCGCGTCAGCGGCTCCATGAAAGCCATCTGGAACAACATCCGTGCCGTCGACCTCCTTCAAGCCCTCCCCCAGGTTAACAAAGACAAAATCGGAGTCATCGGCCACTCCCTCGGCGGCCACAACGCCCTCTTCACCGCCGTCTTCGACGACCGCATCAAAGCCGTCGTCACCAGCTGCGGCTTCACCCCCTTCCACGACTACTACGGCGGCAAAGTCGCCGGATGGACCAGTGATCGCTACATGCCCCGTATCCGCGATGTCTATGAAAACAACGCCGGCAAAATCCCCTTCGACTTCTACGAAATCCTCGCCGCCATCGCCCCCCGCGCCGTCTTCTCCAACTCCCCTCTTCACGACACCAACTTCGACATCACCGGCGTCCGCAAAGCCTTCACCAAAGCCACCGAAATCTACACCCTTCTCAAAGCCGAAAAAAACCTCACCCTCCTCACCCCCGACGCCCCCCACGACTTCCCCGACCCCCAACGCCACGCCGCCTATCAGTGGCTCGATCAAAAGCTCAAGTAATCCTCGCACATCACGTCACGCCGACAAAACACGCCAGCCCTTTTGGAGTGCGGTCGCGAAGATGCACGGCGCAAGCCTGCATCGCAGCTACCGCTTTCGTGAGCTATTGAGTATTCTTCAGCTCAGCCCTGCAAAAGCAACGTCCCACATCAATTCTTCACCAGCGTCGGCTCCGCCCAGATCGCATAATTGCTCTTCGCATCCAGCCCCCGTGAGGTCAGCGCAAGCTGAAGCTCCCTCACCCCCGCGACATCACATTCCAGCAACTTCGCCGGATCAGTCCCATTCAGAATCACCGTCGTCAGCACCTTGCCATCCCCGCTGACCGTGAATTCAACTCGCCCTTTCGCTCCAAGTTCCGGATGCAATCCCGCCAGCACCGTGAAGCGCGCATAAACATCTTTCGGCAGCAAAAACGTCAGCGGCTTCCCCATGCCCGCGCTGATCCCGTTTTTGAACTCCTGATTGCTGGATCCGACACAAAGTTTGAGCGGAATCTCCTTGGTTCCACCTTCCAAAATCACCCCGCTCCTCGGATGCCCCCAGTTCGGCGAGCTGAAAAACTGTTGTTGCGGATAGTAGCAACTCGCCGCCTCCAGAGGAAAGAAGCCGCCAATCTGCACCCGCTTAAGCAGTTCCTGCTCCTCAGCTGCAAACTTCTGCATCCCAAGGCACATCATGGTATAAACCGCATCCGCCACCACCTGCGCGTCCATCGTTGCGGCTCGCTTCTGATGCTTCACCACGTCTTCCTTGTCCTCCTTGTACAGCGCCTGCATGATCGGAACCGTGGTGCTGCGTGCATTGAGTATCTCATCATGCACCCGGTGCATGAGCCTCCATGCAGCTTCATTCACCGTGTTGCCAAGAAGTGCAGGTTTGTAGCCCTCGATGCTCACCTTGAAATCCCCGTTTTCAATCGGTCCGTGCATCAGCTGGCCTTTCATTGCCTCCGTGGGGGGCAGGAACTGCTGCAGCAGAGTAAACATGTTGTCTCCCGGCACCGTGTGCGAAGGGCTGCCATAATCTTCAATCTGGTGACATACCGTGCCGATGTAACGCGCTGCATCGCCAAGCTTCCCGCTGCGCAAAGATGCAACAGCCTGCTCCATGAAGTATCGCATCACCTCAAGGTACTCCGGCTGCTGAGTCGGCAGGTGCAGGATCTTCAAATACACCTCGTTCGGCACTGACTCCATCTGGGCATACTTGGCATTTTCCTTGTCCGAAAATACATGGTCCGGGATCATGCAGTACTTGTCGCCAAGCTGCTTCAATTCACCACCCAGCACCTCCTTTTGCCAAGCAGGCAGCACCTCTAGGGCCGCACGTGTGATGGCATGGTGAGGCTCTCCCCAGCCCAGGACAAGGGAGGGTGTGGAAAGCGCAAGAAAGGTGGAAAAGGCAAGATGTCTCATTGTGCTGGAAATTAGTACTAAAGTCACCCGGTGCGAAAAAGAGGGGACGTAAGCCGTAGGTTTAAAGTGATACAAATGAAAGCCTTTCTGAAAGCATGGATTTTAGTGCTGCTCGCCGGTTCGGGTCTGGCGGCGGAATCGTCGCGTCCGCTGAGCTTTGTGAACGACATCCAGCCCATCCTTACCAAGGCGGGCTGCAATGCCGGTGTGTGCCATGCCAAGGCAATCACAGGCCAGCGCGGCTTCCGTCTCAGTGTGCTTGGTTTTGAACCTGAGGAAGACTACGAGGCCATCGTGAAGCAGGGCAAAGGGCGGCGCGTGTTTCCGCCGGCCCCGGAAGAAAGCCTGCTCATCACCAAAGGTGCGGCCATCGTGCCGCACACTGGCGGCAAAAAACTGGAGCCAGGTTCCGAAGACTACAAGACCCTCGTGCGCTGGATCGCAGAGGGCATGAACTATGCGCAGAAAGACGAGGCAAAGCTTAGCAGCATCTCCGTGGAACCTGCGCGCATCACGATGAAGGTCAAAACCACGCAGCAGCTGAAGGTGACCGCACGCTACTCCGATGGCAGCAACCGCGATGTGACCCGGCTGGCGCTCTTCGAGGCCAATGACCGCGCCATGGCGGAGGCTGGAGAGCAGGGGCTGGTGAAGACACTGGACATTCCCGGCAATGTGGCGGTGATGGTTCGCTTCGGCGGCCGTGTTTCCGTCTGCAGCGTCTCGATTCCCCTGGGGGCTCCGGTTGAGTCGCTTCCGCCGGTTAAAAATTTCATCGACCAGCATGTGTTTGCCAATCTGAAGCAGATCGGCGTGCCGCCCTCGCCCATCTGTGATGACTCAACCTTCCTTCGCCGTGTCTCTCTCGACATCGGCGGCCGGCTGCCCACCTCGGAGGAGACAAAGGCTTTCCTCGCCAGTCGTGAGCCGGACAAGCGTGACCGCGCCATCGAGGCGCTGCTCAACAGCCCTGACTACGCGGACTACTTCGCCAACAAGTGGACTGCGCTGCTCAAAAACACACGTTCAGAAGCCGCGGACATCACCTCGAACTTCGCCTTCCATGCCTGGATGCGCGACAGTTTGCTGGCGAACACCAAGTACGATCAGATCGTGCGCCAGATCCTCGCTTCGACAGGCACGATTGTTTCGAATCCCCCCGTTGCATGGTACAAGCGCGTGAAGGAGCCAACGACTCAGCTGGAAGACGTTGCACAGCTTTTCCTTGGTGTGCGCATGCAGTGCGCGCAATGCCATCATCATCCCTTTGAGCGCTGGACGCAGGCGGAGTATTATCACCTCGCGGCGTTCTTCAGCCAGATCGGCCGCAAGCCGACCGCCATCGCGGGTGAAGACCTTATTTTTCACAAGCGCGGTGTCGCGCAGACGGAGCACCGCAAAACCCGTGTGATGCTGAAACCCGCCGGCCTGGGAGAGCCTGAGCTCAGCATCGCCCCCGATGATGATCCGCGTCTTGCGCTGGTGGACTGGATGAGCAAGAAGGACAATCCGTTCTTCGCCAAGTCGCTGGTGAACCGCTACTGGAAGCATTTCTTCAAGCGCGGCCTCGTCGAGCCCGAGGACGACCTGCGCGACACCAACCCGCCCACGAATCCCGATCTCTTCGACGCGCTGGCGAAAAGCTTCGTAGACAGCGGCTACGATCTGAAAGCTCTCGTGCGTACGATTGCGCAAAGCCACACCTACCAGCTCAGCTCCACGCCGAACCAGCACAATGCCATCGACCGGCAGGCCTTTTCTCATTACTACCCAAAACGCATGACGGCCGAGGTTATGCTCGACAGCATCGACATGGTCACCGGCTCCAAGACTGACTTTGCGGATCTGCCCGCCGGCACACGCGCCATTTCGCTGCCTGACAACAGCTACAACCGGGCCGCGCCCTTCCTAAAGGTCTTCGGCCGTCCTGAAGGCGCCAGTGTCTGCGAGTGTGAGCGTGTGCAATCCGCCAGCCTGGCCCAGAGCCTGCACCTCATGAATGCCTCGGATGTGAAGGCAAAGCTGACTGCGAGCGGCGGGCGTGCTGAATCTCTGAGCAAGGCCGAAATGCCCGAGCCCAAGCGCATTCGCGAGCTCTATCTGGCCGCTTTTTCCCGTGAACCCACTGCCGATGAAGTGCGGATCAGCGAAAATTATGTCGCCAGGCCGCGCAATGATGCGGCAGGCAAACCGCTCGATTCCCAGCGTGCGAAACGCAACGGCTATGAAGACCTGCTCTGGGCGCTGCTGAACACGAAGGAGTTTTTGTACAACCATTGATCTATGTCCGCGAAATCCACACTCACACTAGCCGTCTGCACACTGCTTGCCGCCTCGGCCTTCGCTCAGCAGGTTACGCTGCCGCTGCCTCGCCTGCTCACCGTCATGCCGATGGGCGGCCGGGCGGGAACGAACGTGGAGGTCACCATCACTGGTGAGAACACGGAGAATGTCAGCGCGCTGCTGTTTTCGACGCCGAAGATCACGGCGCAGCCGGTCGCGGGCGCTGAAAACAAGTTTACGGTCAGCATCGCGGCGGATGCACCGGTCGGGGTTTACGATGCCCGGGTGATGTCGCGGCTCGGTGTGTCTTCGGCACGTGCCTTTTCGGTGAACAAGCTGCCGGAGGTGACACGCACCAAGTCAAACAACACTGTGGAGACAGCGATGGTTCTGCCTGTGGGCACGATCTGCAATGCCACGATGACAAAGCGGTCGGTGGATTTTTATGCGTTCAAGGGGGTTAAGGGGAAGCGTGTGGCAGTGGACTGCGCGGCGGCGGGCATCGACTCGCGGCTGACGCCGGTGCTGATCCTGGCAGATGCCAAAGGCGGTGACCTGAAGGTCAACCGCACGGGTGGGGTGATCGATTTCACGCCACCTGCCGACGGGACCTACCTCATCAAGGTGAGCGATCTCACGTATCAAGGCGGTGAAAGGCTTTTCTACCGGCTCGCGCTTCAGGAAGTGCCGGGCACAGGACCTGCGCCCCGGCAGCCGCAAACACAGACTGTGAGCGCCATGTCATGGCCGCCAGCGGGTCTGGCTGCAAATGCCAAGGCGAATGAAACAGAGCCGAACAACAAGCCGGCTGAAGCGCAGAAAATCACTTTGCCGTGTGACATTGCCGGCTCGTTCTTCCCCGCTGCGGATGTGGATTCCTATGAATTCACGGCCAAAAAAGGCGAGGTCTGGTGGGTGGAGGTGGCCTCGGAACGGCTGGGCCTGAACACCGACCCCTTTGTGCTGGTGCAGCAGGTGAAGAAAGACGGAGGCAAAGAGACGCTGACCGATGTGGCGGAGCTGTATGACATCGCACCACCGATGAAGGTGACCAGCAATGGCTATTCGTACGACGGCCCACCTTATGACGCCGGCTCCCCCGATGTGAACGGCAAGTTTGAGGTCAAGGAAGACGGCACCTACCGGCTGCAGGTGCGCGATCTTTTTGGCGGAACGCGGAGCGATGCCAACAATGTCTATCGCCTCATTGTGCGCCAGGCCGCCCCTGATTTCTCCCTTGCCGCCTGGGCTGTGCACATGACGCTTCGCAACGGAGACCGCGCTGCGCTGTCCAAGCCGATGGCGCTGCGTGCAGGCGAGACGCGTGCTTTTGAGGTCGTGGTGCAACGCCGTGACGGCTTTGATGGTGAGATTGAAATCACCATGGAAAATCTGCCGCCCGGAGTGAGCGCGGCCGGGCTCAAGATCGCCAAAGGCAAGCCTTACGGTCACCTGATTCTGACCGCCGCAGGCGATGCCAAAAGCGGATTCTCCCTGGCGACCATCACCGGCAAAGCGATGGTGAACGGCACTGCTGTGACGCGCCCCGTGCGTCTGGCGAGCATGGAATGGCCGGTGAAGGATGCGAAGGGGGAGATTCCCTCGCCACGCCTGATGGCCGACATTCCCGTTTCTGTGAGCGATTCTGAGCAGGCACCTCTGACGATTGCCGCGGTGGAGAACAAGGTCTTTGAAGCCAAGGCTGGCGAGACGCTGAAAATTCCGCTTAAACTCACGTGGCGCAATGAGTTCAACGGCAGCTCGATCAAGGTAAAAGCCTACGGGGATGGGTTCAGCGCCATCAAGGAATTCGACATTCCGATCAAAGCAGCCACACACGAGGCTGTGATTGACCTGGCGGCGCTCAAGATCGCACCAGGAGACTACACGTTTGCCTTCCAGAGCCTGGGCATCTGCAAATACCGCTACAATCCCGCCGCCGTGCCGCTGGCCGAGGCCGAGCAAAAGAAAGCGGAGCAGCTCGCCACCGCAGCGGCTGCCGAGGCCAAAAAAATCGCCGCCACCGATGCGGAGGCTGCGAAAAAAGCGGCTGAAAAGCAAAAGCAGGCGGAAGCAGCCATGGCGGCAGCATCCAGCCGCATGAAAGCCGTCACCACGGCGGCCTCTCCCACAGACACCGTGGAGATTCTTATTTCAGAGCCAATCCGGGTTTCGGTGAAAAGCGCCGCAGCCACCACCGCCAGCAAGTGATGAAGCCACAATCCGTCTTTGCCTTTGTTTGCCTTTCGACGGCCGCCATGGCGGCCGACCTCGATTACTACCGCGACGTCTACCCTTTTCTGAAGGCGAACTGCATTTCTTGTCACAACAAGACAACGACAAAGGCAGACCTGAACATGGAGACGCCGGAACTGATGATCAAAGGGGGCGAAAGCGGACCGGCGATCATCCCGGGAAACGGTGCGGAGAGCTTGATCGTGACGGCGTCGCTGCATCAAAAAGACATGGAGATGCCACCGCCGAACAACAAATCCGGTGCGGTGAACCTCATCCCTGAACAGATTGCCACTCTGAAGCAGTGGATTGACCAGGGGGCCAAGGGGTCGGTGATGGTGGAGCGTGCGGTGGTACTCCAGGCCTTCTCAGCCAGCATCGATCCGATCTACAGCGTGGCGATGACCAAGGACGGGCGTTATGTGGCCTGCGGGCGCTCCAACCACATCTATGTCTATGACATGGCGACGCGGCAGTTTGTTGCGCAGATCAGCGACCCTGGCGAAAAGAATGGTGCAGCGCACCGCGCGCTGGTGCAGTCGCTGGCTTTCAGTCCGGACGGTACGCGGCTCGCGAGCGGCAGCTTCCGTGAGGTGAAGATCTGGAAGCTGGCGGAAGGCAAGCCGACGGCCGGAGCTGCGAATGCTTCTTCAGCGCCTGCGAGCGCCGATTTGCTCAAAAAGATCGCAACCACGGGCAAAGTGACCGTGCTGAGCAGCGCGATGTCAGCCGATGGCAAGCAGGTTGCCACAGGCTGTGATGACGGTTCGGTGCGTGTCTGGGACGCGGTGACGGCCAAGCCGGTCATTGAATTGAGAGGCAGCGTGGCAACGGCGAAAAAAATGGCGGAACTCGAGTGGACCATCGCGGCGCAGGCCCTGGAGCAGGCTTTTCAAAAGAGCGAGATCGCCCGCGTCGAAGCACAGGACAAGGCGCTGGATGTGCTGCTGGGCAAAGCCAAAGACGCGATCGTGGCGATGAACAAGGTGCTGCCGGAAAAACAGAAAGCAGTGCCGCCGACAACGGCAGCCAAGGAGACCGCGCAAAAGGCCGTCGATGAAGCTGCGGCAAAAGCCAAAGAGGTGGCGGCAGGCGGCAAGCCGGATGCGGCGCTGGAGAAGCAGCTCAAGGATGCACAGGACAAGCTGATCACCGCCAAAATGACGGAGGTTTCAGCGCTCGCGGCTGTTTCTGCAGCCGAAAGCAATGTGAAGGACGCCGAGGACGACATGAAGCGCATCACCGACTCGAAAGCGGCCAATGCGAAAGCTGCGGCTGCTGCGAATGCGGCCATCGCGACCGCCAAAGCGTTGCAGGAGAAGGCTGAGGCGGATCTGGCTGCGGCGAAGCTGGCCGCCAGCAAGGCCGGGGCCAAGCCCATGGCAGTTTCCTTCTCCGCAGACGGGGGGCGGGTGGCTTCGCTGTTCGATGATGGCAGGCTGCGCGTGTGGGGAACCGCCAGCGGCATGCCGATCGAAGAAAGCACAGGAGCTGCCGCCACGAAGACTACGATTGCCTCAGCGCCTGACGGCTCCTTTGTGGCGACCAAGGCCGTTTCCCAGACGGCGGGAAGCTCGCCGCGGTGGGTGCTGGAGCGCAAGATCGACCAAAAGGGGCTTTTTGCGGACCGGGTGAATGCTGTGCGTTTCAGCCCGGATGGCAAAACCCTTGCGACAGGGGGAGGGGAGCTTTCACGCAGCGGTGAAATCGTCTTCTTTGACGTGGCCACCGGAAAGGCCACGCAGACATGGAAGGAAAAGCATGCTGACACCGTGCTCTGCCTGGATTACTCCCCGGACGGCAAGCGACTTGCGACCGGCGGTGCAGACAAAATCGCGCGTGTCACAGACATAGCCACCAGCAAGCAGGTGAACCTCTTTGAAGGCCACACGCACCACGTCATGGGGGTCGCGTTCCGCAGTGACGGGCGTGTGCTTGCCACGGCAGGAGCGGACGGCACGGTGGTGACGTGGGACATGATCATCGGAGAGCGGAAGCGAAAGATCGAGGGCTGGACCAAGGAGGTGACGTCGTTGCAGTTCATCGGCGCGACGAATCAAATCGTCACGTCCGCCGGTGACAACCGCATCCGCATCGTGACAGATGACGGCACCGAAGTCCGCGCCATGGCCAACCTGCCGGACTACATGCAGGCTGCGGTCAGCGCACCCAATGGCAGCGCTGTCATCGGTGGCGGCGAAGACAGCGTCCTGCGAGTGTGGGACGGAACCGGGAAAGAGCTCATCGCGTTTGGGGCGAAGTAGCTCGCTCAACGGGATGGGAGACCGCTTTTCGTGAACCGTGAATTTTCCTCATGTCCACCCTCATGCAGCTCTCTACTCCCGTCCGCTGTGCAGGCCCCATGGCGCGCCGCAGCTTCATGCAGTTTGGCCTGTCTGGAATGGCGACACTGAGCTGGCCTGGGCTGCTGAAGCTGCGTGCGGAGAACGCCGCAAGGCCGAAAGGTGAGAGGAAGTCCATCATCATGGTCTGGCTGCCGGGCGGGCAGTCGCACATCGACACCTACGATCCAAAGCCGGAGGCCAGCAGCGAGTACCGTGGGCCGTTTAAGACGATCAGCACCAAGGTGCCGGGCACCATCTTCACGGAGCTGATGCCTTTGCAGGCGAAAATTGCGGACAAGTTCACGGTGCTGCGCTCGATGAATCAAACGGCGGGTGGGCATCCGGCGGGGACGCTGCAAATGCTCTCGGGAGATCCTGACACGCGTGACAAGCCGGCCCCGCGTCTGCCGGACTGGATGTCCGTGGCGCACTACCTGCGGTCGCAGGAACCGCAGCAGCTGCGGGAGATGCCGAACTACGTCAGCGTCAATCCGATCAATGCATCCTACTGCGGGCCGGCCTATCTGGGGGCATCGTATGCGCCGTTTGCGGTGAGCGAGGACCCGAACCGGCCGCGGTTTGAGGTGCCTAACATCTGCCTGCCGGATGAGGCGGAAACGCGCCGGCTCAGCGACCGAGTCGCGCTGCGGCGCAGTCTTGACAAGATGGAGCGTGCGTTTGACCGAGAGGGAGAGCTCCATGCGCTGGATCAGTTTGAGGCCCAGGCAATGTCCCTGCTGACGAGCGCCCAGACGCGAGATGCTTTTGATCTGAGCAAGGAAGATGCCCGGACGAGGGACCGCTACGGGCGCAACCGCTGGGGGCAGCAGCTGCTGCTGGCACGGCGACTGGTGGAGGCGGGGGTGGAGATCATCACCAGCAGCCTGCACGGGCCTCTATGCGGGCGCACGCAGGTGTGGGACGACCATGCGGTGGACCATCACATCTTTGAGGCGCTGAGATTCCGCATGGGAAACTATGACCAGGCGGTGTCTGCGCTGATCGAAGACATCTATGCACGGGGGCTGGACAAACGTGTGCTGGTGGTCGTCACGGGCGAGTTTGGCCGCACGCCGAAGATCACATTTGACCGCAGCACGGGGGCGGGAGATGCCAGCGGACCTGCGGGCACGCTGCAACCGGGCCGAGACCACTGGCCGCGGGCCTTTTCCAACATCTGGGCCGGTGGGGGCATCCAGACAGGGGCGGTGATCGGTGCCACGGACAAGCGGGGTGAGGATGTCACCGAGCGGCCGTGCAGTGCGGGGGATTTTCTTGCGACGATCTATCACCATCTGGGCATTGATGCCTCCAAGGTCACCATCAACGACTTTAACGGTCGTCCGACTCCCATTGTCGATCATGGCCGCCCGATCCCAGAACTGATCGCATGATTTCTGCCGTAGCATTGCACGATAAACACAAGCACCACCGAGCGTAGGTTTTTACACATGTCATCCATTATTCAGCCTCCTTCCCTTGTTCGTTGCGCCGGTCCATTGTCGCGGCGTGGATTCATGCAGTTTGGCCTGTCTGGAATGGCGACACTGAGCTGGCCGGGGCTGTTGAAGCTGCGTGCGGAGAACGCCGCGAAGCCGAAAGGTGAGAGGAAGTCCATCATCATGGTCTGGCTGCCGGGCGGGCAGTCGCACATCGACACCTACGATCCAAAGCCGGAGGCCAGCAGCGAGTACCGTGGGCCGTTCAAGACGATTAGCACCAAGGTGCCGGGCACGCATTTCACCGAAATGCTGCCGATGAACGCCAAGATCGCGGACAAGTTCACGATCGTGCGCTCCATGTACCAGTCTGCGGGCGGGCATCCGGCAGGGACGATGCAGATGTTTTCAGGCGACAGTGACACACGCGACAAGCCCAAGCCGCGCCTTCCTGACTGGATGTCTGTGGCGCATTACCTGAGAGCCAAGGAGGGTGGGCGCAGCAACCCGCTGCCAAACTACATCGGGGTGCCTGCGGCATCTCCTGAGTATTCGAGCCCCGCCTACCTTGGGGATGCCTATGCGCCATTCGCCGTGAGCGATGATCCCAACCGTCCGAACTTCCAGGTGCCGAACATCGGGCTGGCGGACGAAGCTGAAAACCGCCGCCTGAGTGACCGGATAGCGCTGCGCAAGAGCCTGGACAAGCTGGAGCGTGCGTTTGACCGTGAAGGGGAGCTGGGTGCGCTGGATGAATTTGAAGCGCAGGCGGCCACGCTGCTGACGAATCCGAAAACGCGTGACGCGTTTGATCTGAGCAAAGAGGATGCCGCCATCCGCGACCGCTACGGGCGCAACCGCTGGGGGCAGCAGCTGCTGCTGGCCAGGCGGCTGGTGGAGGCGGGGGTGGAGATCGTCACCAGCAGTCTCAGCGGCCCTCTGTGCGGGCGGGTGAACAACTGGGACGACCATGCGGTGAACCAGCACCAGTTTGAAGCGCTGCGTTTCCGCATGCCGACCTATGACCGGGCCGTGTCCGCGCTCATCGAGGACATTTATGCGAGGGGGCTGGACAAACGTGTGCTGGTGGTCGTCACGGGCGAGTTTGGCCGCACGCCGAAGATCAGCTTTGACCGCAGCACGGGGGCGGGAGATGCCAGCGGGCCCACGGGCACGCTGCAGCCAGGACGTGACCACTGGCCACGCGCCTTTACAAACGTCTGGGCCGGAGGCGGCATTCAGACGGGCGGGGTCATCGGCGCCAGCGACAAGCGGGGTGAGGACGTGGTCGAGCGCCCCTGCAATGCGAGCGACTTCCTGGCGACGATCTACCATCATCTGGGCATCGATTACTCCAAGGTGACGATCGATGACCTTAACGGGCGTCCGACGCATATTGTAGAAAACGGCAGGCCCATTGCGGAGCTGATCTCGTGATGACTCTGAGCGTCTGAGAGCGTACAGAGTGACATGTATTTCCGCCCGGCACTTCTTCTTGGCTTTTGCTGCATTCTTTCCAGTGCGAAAGCACAGGAGGCCGTGGACGGGCGGTTTGCCGTCATCTCCAATCTCAAGGCTGGTGCGGCCAAGGTGGACATCACGCCGCCGGATGCGGCGGCTACCAAGATCGTGGGGCATGTGCGCCAGGTGAGCGGTGTGCGTGATCCGCTGCGTGCCGGGGTTTTGATTCTGGACGATGGCGAAACGAAGGCCGCGATTGTGACCCTGGATACCATTGGCGCGTGGGATGACATGGTGAAGGATGCGCGTGCGCGGATCGAGGCAGAGGCTGGAGTCCCTGCTGCGAACATCCTTGTCTCGGCCTCCCACAACCACTCCGGGCCTGGATACATCGAAAACATGCGGTGGGCGGCTGATTTGATCAACAAGCTGGGGGCTGCGGCCAAGGAGGCTGCCGCCAGCATGAGGACGGTGAGCGTTGGCTATGCAGAAGACCGCATCAGCTTTGGCATCAACCGCCGCAAAACGTACGATGGCCGTGCGGTTGTGAGCCTGAATCCCGATGGTCCCAACGACCCGCGTGTGAAGGTGCTGCGGTTTGATGACGGCAGCACGCTGACGCCGCTGGCGGTCATCATGCATGCGGTGTGTCATCCGTGCTTTTTCACCTGGGGCGACAAGGGCTCCCAGCCGTACCCCAGGGGCTACCCCAAAATGAGCGCGGACTTTCCGGGTGAGGCGCAGACCTTTGTGGAGATGTGCTACGGGCAGAAGACCAGCGCGCTCTTCATGCAGGGCTGTGCCGGGGACATTCGGCCGAATCTTCCGGGGTATCCCTACCGCTGTGCAGACGAGGCGGACATCCAGTGGGCGGGGCGTGATCTCGGAGGCGCGGTGGCGCGTGCGGCGGCCTTTGGCGTGACACGTGAGCAGCTGCGCAAGCGCGAAACTTTTTACCCGATCCGCGTGGCCAGCGAGGTGGTGGAGCTTCCTGGAAAAGAGCAGCCCATCCGTGCCGAGCTGATGGCGATGAAGATCGGCCCCTTTCTTCTGCTCACCATGCCGGGAGAGCCGATGGTGGAGTATGGTTTCAAGCTGGAGCAGGCCATCGCGAACCGGGCCACGCCGATCGTCGTCGGCTATGCGAATGGAAACATCGGCTACATTGCCACGGCTGAGGCGCACAAGGTGGGAGGGTATGAGCCCAACCTTTCCAAGCTCCAACCGGAGGCGGAGGTGATTCTTCTCAAGAAGCTGGGCGCGCTGGCTGACCGTGTCGTCGGGGATGTGTTTGAGAGTTTTTCGAAGCACCCCAGGGACATGCAAAAGCGCGAAGCCGAGGAAAAGGCCCGCCTGCAGTCCGTGCCAGTGGCGAAACCCTGATCACTATATTTTCATGACTCATCCCCTCGTCTCGTATCCGCAACTGCCTGACACGCCCACATCACATCTGCCCTTCAGCCCCTGTGTGGTGGTGGGAGATCTGATCTTTGTTTCAGGCCAGGCATCTGTGGACCAATCGGGGAACATCATCAGCGACACGTTTGAAGGGGAGTTCCGCCGGAGCATTGAAAATGTGCGCAAGGTGCTGGAGGCCGCGGGCAGTGATCTGGCCCATGTGGTGCAGACGCGGAACTACGTGCGAGATGCCGAGGACGTGCCGCTGTACAACCAGCTCTACCGCGAATATTTCCCGCAGCCTTCGCCTGCGCGGACCACGATCACCAACTGCCTGCCGCCATCCCTGCGCTATGAGGTGGAAGCCGTTGCTGTGCGCAAACCCAACTGAAACGACCATGAGCAACGACGAAGCGGCACGCCGCGCCTACTGGGCGGAGCAAATGGAGAAGGGCTACGAGATCGTGCAGAAGCTCATCACCTTTCCAGTGAATGAATGTGGCGAGCGTTTTGCGTCGATCCCTGATGCGGCTGCTGATGCCAAGGTGGAGATGCTGTTTTCCACCAGCAAGATCGCGGGGGATCTGGACCGTGTCTATTTCCTGCGTGAGAGCCTGGTGCGCGATGTCATCACCATCGGGCGTGAGATGAACGAGCGTGGCTGGATTCTGAAGATCGAGGACGGCTTTCGTTCGCTGGACATGCAGCGGCAGCTGGTGCGCAAGCCATCGGTGTTTGACGCGGTGCTGAAGAAATGCATCTGGGAGCTCGGTGGGGAGATTCCGAGCACTGAGATGATGTTCCGGCGCGCCATCGTGCTGACGGCCAACATGCCCAAGATCGGTGCGCACATGTCGGGCTCGGCCATCGATATTTCGGTTTTCCGCCGGGACGACGGCACCGAGGTCTGGCGTGGCTACCCCTATCTTGAAATGAGCGAGTGTACGCCGATGCGCTCGCCCTTCGTCGCGCCCGAGCATGTGGCCACAAGGCTTGAGATTGCGGCGATGATGGAAAAGCACGGCTTCATCCATTTTCCGTTCGAGTTCTGGCACTTCGACAAAGACGACGCCGGCATGCACATCCTCACGGGCAACCCGGCACCCTGCCGGTTCGGACCGGTGAACTGGGATCCGCGTACCAACGAAGTGACGCCTGTGCCTGACCCGCTCGCTTTGCTCAATCCGCTCCCAGTTATTGAAAAAGAAATCGCAGCGGCCCTGGAGCGGGCTCGCAATGCCTAATCCCATGAAACCACTCCATTTCCTTTTTTTGCTGCCAGCCATGGCTGCGCTGGGCGCCACACCGACCAAAGCGCCGGTCGTTCCTGACCAGCTGCCGCCGCAGCTCGAAACGCTGCAGCCGGGAGTGAAGATCACACTCATCGCGGAGCATCCGGATCTGGTCACGCCGACGGGGATAGCGGTGGACAGAAACGGAAACATTTATTCCATCTCCTGCCACACGCATTTCCGCCCGGATGATTATGACGGTCCGGTGCACGACGAGGTGGTGGTCTTTGATGCGAATGGCAAAAACCGGCGGGTGTTTTACAACAAGACGGATGCGACCATGCATGTGGAGATCGGGCCGGATGGCTGGATCTACCTCTCTGAGCGCGACCGTGTGCTGCGTGTGAAGGACACCAACGGCGACGGGGTGGGGGATGTGGAGGAAAACGTGGCGACGCTGGACACTGTGTCCGACTACCCGCACAACGGGCTCAGCGGCATGTGCTGGCATCCGGATGGCGGTCTGGTCCTCTCTTTGGGGGAAAATTTTGGCAAGGACTGGACGCTCACCGGCAAGGATGGCAGCAAGGTCAGCGGACGTGGCGAAGGCGGCGTATTTCGCTGCACGGCGGACGGTTCCAAGCTGCGGCGCATTGCGCTCGGCTTCTGGAATCCCTTTGGCCTGCTGGTGCGCAAGGATGGTGAGATCTTCGCCGCAGAGAATGATCCCGGCAGCCGTCCGCCCTGCCGTCTGCTGAATGTGGTGGAAGGCGCGGACTATGGTTTCCAGTGGGTGTATGGCAGCGCGCCGGTTCATCCTTTTGTGGGCATGAATGGCGAGCTGCGCGGCACCATCGGCATGGTGCATCCGTGCGGTGAAGGACCATGCGACATCTTGGAGCTCGGTGGCGGCGTGCTGATTCCCTCCTGGAGTGATCACAGCGTCGACTATTACCCGCTCACACGCAAAGGTGCGGGCTATACCTCCCAGCGCATCCCGCTGCTCAAAGGCGGTGACTTCTTCCGCCCGACCTGCATGGCCGTGGGTCCGGATGGGGCGTATTATTTGAACGACTGGGTGTTCAGCTCCTATCCCATCCACAAACGGGGACGTCTTTGGAAAGTGGAGATCGATACTGCCAAGGCCTCGTGGATCAAAGCCAAGGCTGATCCGCTCAACGAGCAGGCACAGCTGGCGAATGATCTGCGCACCGGCAAAGCCAAGATGGATGCCAAGGCGCTGCTGGAGCTGGCGAAGGGCAAGGATGCGTATCTGGCCGATGCGGCATTGACGGCGCTGTCGCGCGAGAAATGGACGGTGGAGGCGATGAAGAAGCTGGAGCCAGCGGATCGTGTGTGGGTGCTGGTGGCCCTGCGCCGGGTGGATCTGAAGGAAGACCAGTGGGTGAAGGCTTTCATGAACGACGCTGATCCTGAAATGCGCTTTGAGTGCCTGCGCTGGATCGCGGATGCCGTGATGACTCAGTTTTCGCCGCAGGTGGAGGCAATGCTTTCGGATGCCAGTCTCGATTATCATCTCTTTGAGGCGGTCCTTGCAGCCTGGAACACGCTGCGCGGTGAACCGGGTGCTGGCGTGACGAATCCGGAGGTGCTCGTGGAACGCATCACCAACGCCAAGACACCGGCGCGACTCAAGGGATATGCGCTGCGCCTCGCCCCGGCGACGCACAAGGCCATCACGGTGCCGCTGCTGAAGGAGCTCTTTGCGGTGGGTGACCCAGTGCTGTCGCTGGAGGTCGTACGAACGCTGGCAGCCCGGAATGCGGATGATGCGCGTGCCGTGCTGGCGGAGATCGCGGCGGATGAGGGACAGAAAGAGGAGGTGCGGGCAGATGCCGTCGCCGGGCTCGCCAGTTCCATGAAGCCAGCTGAACAGGAGCTGCTGGCGAAGCTGGCCAACGGCAGCGAAGGGGCTTTGCGCCAAGAGGCACGTCGTGCGCTTCGCTATACCGACAAGGACAAGTGGTTCGCGATGAATGCGAACAGGCCTGCATTCAATGACACTGCCGCTTGGCTGAAGCTGCTGGATGCGCTGCCCGGCAAGGCAGATGCAGAAGCGGGCCGGCGTATTTTCTTCCACGCCAAGGTGGGACTCTGCGCCACATGCCACCGCCACAGCGGGCGTGGCAACGTGGTGGGGCCGGATCTGAGCCTGGTCTCGCAGCAGGGGGATCGTGCGGCCATTCTGAGCTCGATTCTTGAACCCAGTCGTGAAGTGGCGCCTCAGTATCACCCTTCGCAGGTCAAGCTGAAGGACGGCACCGAGTTTGTGGGCATCATGCTGCGCTCATCCAACACGGAGGTCTTTCGTGACATCACTGGTAAGGAGCGTGTCTTCCCCCAGACGGACATTGTGAAGCGCATCGAGATCGACTCATCGCTCATGCCCGCCGGGCTGGTGGTGTCGCTGACGGATGAGGAATTGCGAGATTTGCTGGCCTTCCTGACCGTTAGGTAGGGCATGCGCTCTGTCATAATCCTGATTGGTCTGTTTCATGCGGCTGTCTTGATGGCCGATGACACTGTGGTCTCTGCGCCCGGAGCTCCGTGGATTCGTCATACCATCGACAATACTTCCCGAGGCGCTGATGGTGTGAAGCTCGGAGATCTGAACAAGGATGGTCTGCCGGACATTGTCACAGGCTGGGAGGAGGGAGGTGTGGTGCGGGCCTATCTCAACCCGGGGCCGGTCCGGGCTCGCGGTTTGTGGCCGCATATCACCGTTGGGGAGGTGAAAAATGTGGAGGAAGCCATCTTTGCCGATCTGGATGGAGATGGTCGGCTGGAGGTCATCAGCGGAACGGAGGGGAAAACCTGTACGCTCTACTGGCACAGGCCGGCAGGCGGCTCATGGAGCACGCAGGCGTTCCCAGCCGCAAGGCAGGCTCAGATGTGGATGCAGGCGGCGGCACTTGATCTTGATGGACGAAGCGGACCAGACCTGTTGGTGGCATCGAAAAACAAAGAGGCCGCCATAAGCTGGCTGCAGTCGCCCGAGCAGGTGACTGACCTGGCAGCATGGTCGCTGCACAAAATGCGAGATGCTGGCTGGATCATGTCGCTTCTACCGCATGACATGGATGGAGATGGCGATGCGGATGTCGTATTCACTGACCGCAAAGGGGACCGCTCCGGTGTCTTCTGGCTGGAAAACCCTGGCGCCATGGCGAATCGAGCGCATGGGGCGTGGAAGGAGCATGCCATCGGCGGACTGGGAAAGCAGGTGATGTTTGCAGACCTTGGAGATGTGAACGGTGATGGTTTCGTGGATGTCGCAGTAGCGATGAAATCCGTGGAGATTTTACTCTGCCTGCGCTTTGGTGACGGATGGCAGGAGCGGGTGATAAAACTGGATGATGCCAATCTGGGCGATGCGAAGGCAGTCAAAATCGCCGACGTGAATGGTGACAAAACTCCTGACCTACTCTTCACGTGTGAAAATGCCAAGGGGGAGCGAGAAGGCATCGTGTGGCTGGAGCAGAGGCTGAACGGCCCGTGGAAGCAGCACACGCTCGGTGGGCCGGAAGGCCTGAAATATGATCTCATGCAGACGCTGGACCTCGATGGAGACGGGGATCTCGATGTGATCACCTGCGAAGAGCGCGACCAGCTCGGCGTCATTTGGTATGAAAACCCACACAAGTAAGACGTATTGGTGAGCCATGAAATCTGTCGTTTTTGCCCTGCTGCTCATTGCACCCGCCTTGTTTGCACAAAACAAAACGTTGCGTGCAGGGGCGGCGGCGGTGGACATTACGCCCACCGAGTTTCCCATGAACATGCCCGGGGGATTCAGCGCCAATCCTGCGACCAAGGCGCATGATCCGTTTCATGCGCGGGCGCTGGTGCTGGATGATGGCAAAACCACGCTGGCGATGGTGGTGGTGGATGTGCTGGGCGCAGGGCCGGATGTGCTGAATGAGGCCAAGGCCATCGCGGCGGCCAAGACAGGCATGGCGGTGGACAAGATGCTCATCAGCTCCACGCACACGCATAGCGGTCCTTCGGTGAATACGCGCAGCGAGCTGGCGGCCCGTTATTACAAACGCTTTGTCGAGGGCATTGCGGAGTCGATCATCAAGGCGCATGGTGCTTTGAGGCCTGCCTCTGTCGGTGCCGCAGCGCATCCGCTTCCGGATGAGGTTTTCAACCGGCGCTGGTATCTTAAACCTGGCAAGATGCCGCTCAATCCGTTTGGCCGCATGGACAAGGTGAAGATGAACCCGGGCACCGATCCGAACACGCTGGAACGCCCGGCAGGGCCGACGGATCCTGACATCACGATCATCTCAGTGCAGGATGCCAAAAGAAAGCCGCTGGCCGTGTATGCCAATTACTCGCTGCACTACGTGGGTGGTGCGCCGGCAGAAGAGATGTCAGCAGATTATTTTGGCGAGTTTGCCCGAGTCATGCCCTCACGTGTGCGTGGAGATGAAAACTTTGTCGCCATGATGTCCAACGGCACCTCGGGGGATATCAACAACATTCCGTTTGGCGTGACCCGCCCGCCGCGCGAGCCGTTCGAACAGATTCGCATCGTGGCGCAGAAGGCGGCGGACACGGCGTGGTTTGCCCAGCGGAAAATCGAAAAGCATCGCGGGGATGTGACGCTCGGCATGCTGCAGCGGGAGATCACGCTGAAGTATCGGCGCCCATCGGAGCAGGAAGTCGCGGAGGCGAAGGTGGTGCTGGCGGTGAAAGACAAGGAGGCGGTGGAAAAGCTGCCGCGTCTGGCGAAAAACTATGCCGGCAGTGTCGTCGCGGCGGCGGAGCGGAAAGAAGAAACGGTCACCGTGCAGCTGCAGGCCATCCGCATCGGGGATCTGATCGTGTGCGGCATTCCTTTCGAGACGTTTGTGGAGATCGGGCTCGATTTGAAAAAGCGCAGCCTGTTTCCGCAGACGATGGTGGTGGGACTGGCGAATGGCCGGCATGGTTATCTGCCAACGCCTGAGCAGCACAAGCTGGGCGGCTACGAGACGTGGCTGGGGACGAACCAGGTGCAGGAGGACACGAGTGTCATTCTCACCAACAACCTGCTGGAGATGATGGCGGAGCTGAAGAAGACCCCATGAGCGCAGCTCACTCCGCTGGAATGGAGATCGTGATTTCCAGACCGGTGGGCTCACGGAGCTGGGCGGTGACGGTGCCGCCGCAGGCGTGGATGCATCTTTGAGTGATGGCCAGGCCGAGGCCGCTGCCGCCAGTGGAGCGTCGGCGTGCGGCTTCAGGGCGGTAGAAGGGCTCAAACAGCCGGTGCAGGGTTTGGGGAGGAACGCCCGGGCCCTGATCTGAAACACGAATGACGATGTGCGCGCCCTCCCGCGCAGCGTTGACGCTGATCGGTCCGGCATCGGCGGCGTAGCGCACGGCATTGCGCAGCACGTTGCCGATGGCGCGGTCCAGTGCGTGGCGCAGGGAATGCAGGCGTAGGCCTTCGGGGATCGTGAGACGGACATCGGCTTCGGGTGCTTCCCGGGCGATGATGCTTTGAATCAGATCCTGGAGGTCGATCTCCTCGGCGTTTTCACGTTCGGGCAGAGTTTCGGCTTTGGAGAAAGCCAGCACCTCCTCCACCAGCCGGGCCATGTGCTGGAGCTCTGCGTCGAGCTTCTGCAAATATGCAGCCTGCTCAGGCGTGCCGCGCTGCTCCACCACACCCAGAGCCATCTGCATGCGTGCGATGGGGGAGCACAGCTCGTGCGCCACATCTGCCGTGATGCGCCGCTGCTGAGCCACGTATTCTCCGAGCTGTGCGGCCATTTTGTTGACCGAGGTGGAGAGCTCGCCCAGCTCGTCGCTGCGCGCAGAAGACACACGCTCTTTGAAGTCTCCTTCTGCGATGCGGCCCGCAGCGCGGTTGAGCCTGCCGATGAAGCCGGTGATGCCACGGACAAAGGGCATCCACACCAGCGCTGAAAGCAGCAGGGCCACAGCCGCCAGTCCCAGCCAGGGGCGCAGATCAAAGAACAAACCGCCGCCGTGGATGGTGCGGGACATCATGAGCAGTGTCAGCGGATGATTGTCGCTGGGCAGGGTGAGGTCGAGATGGATGCCTGCCCAGTAGCGTGCAGGCTCTCCAGCACGAAGCATGAAGCGGGGTTTCGGCGGTGCATCGGCGGGGCGTTTTCTGGGCGTGCCAGCCGGGGGCCTTCTAGGCGGCGGAGGCCGGTCATTAGGGCCGCGTTTGTCGATGAGCTTGGGCAGCACTTCCGACGGCACTTGAAGAGGCTGGCCCAGCATCTGCCTGCCACTGCTGTTGAAGAGAGCAAAGGTGACTCCGTATTGCTCGCCATGCTTGAGCAGCAGGTCCGGCCACTCCTGCTCAGGAAGCTGGGAGAGTTCATTGGTGATGGTGTCGCCAATCGCCGATACGCGCTCGCCCGCCTCGCCGGAGAGCATCCAGTCCAAGCTCATGCGAAACTGCATGCTAAGAAATCCGAAGAACAGCACGGCCAGAACCGCCAGGTTCACTCCGAACCAGAGCAGGATTTTCAGATATAGAGGCAGATGAACGCGTGGCATGCGGCTTTAGCGGTTCGGGGTCACCAACTGATAACCGAAGCCACGCACGGTCTTGATGAACTGAGGGTTCTTCGGGTCGTCCCCCAGTTTGCGGCGCAGGGTGGAGATGTGCATGTCGATGGCGCGGTCAAACACATCCCACTCACGATCCGCCACATCTTCGATGAGCTGCTCGCGAGTGCGCACGCGGCCGTGGGCTTTGGCGAGGGAGAGAAGAAGGCCAAACTCCGCAGGAGTGAGATCCAAGGGGGAGTCGCCGAGCACGACGGCGTGCGAGTCCGCATTGATGCGCAGCGGACCGACGACGATCTCCTTCATGGGGGCCTGAGGGGAGCTTTCAGCCACCCAGCCCGAGCGGCGCAGCACGGCGCGCAGACGGGCCAGCAGCTCACGGGAGGAAAAGGTTTTGGGCAGGTAGTCATCGGCGCCGAGTTCCAGGCCGACGATGCGGTCCACTTCCTCGCCGCGCCCGGTCAGCATCATGACGGGCACCTTCGACTTGGCGCGGATGCGTCGCAGCACCTCAAAGCCGTCGCAGCCGGGCATCATCACATCGAGGATGATCGCATTCCAAGGCTCGCTGGTGGCGCGTTCGGCTCCGCTGTCTCCCTCGTGCTCGCATTCGACCTCAAAGCCCATGGGCTTGAGATAATCCGCCACGAGCTGAGAGAGCTCGGTGTCGTCGTCGATTACGAGAATGCGGGTTGCCTGGGGCATGGGCAAGTATCATCAACAGCTCGTTACTGCGCCAGCTTCTTTACCATAAGCTGACAAAAGAACTCGGGGTTTGGAATGCTGTTTTGGAAATCAGTTGTTGCCGGGTATTGCGGACACGCCATGCTCGAAAGGCAAATCGATGAAGCGTGCGCCAATTCCATCCTACGTCAGATACGCGGACTTCCGTGTGATTTTATGCAGGGATGCCTGGTTCTGGAACTCTTTGGCCTGCCTCAAAGAAGGAGGTTGTTTCTCATGAACTGGGTGGCTCTGAACTGCCCGCAATGCTCCGCGCCCCTCCCACGTGTGGCCATCTGGAGAGCGGTCAAATGCACTTCCTGCGGTGCGCTGATCAACAGGACGGAATCGCTGGTGATGCGTGACTCTTTTCGCCAGGCACTGTTGCGGGCGCGCCAGGCCCAGGGGGCCGCAGGCGGCGATCTGCAATGCGCGGGTGAAAGCTATCATGTGATACAGAGCCTCGGAGGCAGTGAAACATCGCAGGTGTATCTCGCGCGCAGAATCAGCGGGCAGCCGTTTTTAGCGACCATCAAGCTTTCCGCAGCGAGCGCTGCCGCAGTCCGGTATGCACGTGAGGCTGAAGTACTGAAAGAACTGCAGTCTTTGCAGGAGGGGGCGGCGAGTGTGTATGCAGCGCAACGGCTGCCTGAAGTCATTGCCCAAGGTCCAGTGGTGGGGCACGACGGCAGGCAGGCTTTGGTGCTGCGTCATCCCATCGGCTACTGGGGAAGTCTTGCGGCATTGAGCGAGCGGTTTTCAAACGGCATCGATCCACGGCATGCGGTGTGGATCTGGCGGCGGATGCTGGATGTGCTTCATTTTGTTCATGCCCAGGGCTGGGCCCATGGAGACGTACGGCCTGAGCATGCCCTGGTGCATGCTCCGAACCACGGCGTGCTCATGATCGGCTGGGCATCGGCACAAAAGAACGCAAGCGCGCGGGCGCAGGCGGCGGATCTGCTGCGAAGCGCACGAGTGGTACGGGTACTGGTGTGCGGGGCCGCAGGCTCAGGCGGACTGCCTGCAGGCGTGCCTGCCGCTCTGGCCGATCTCCTGATGCGTGCCAGCGAAGACGAAACCTTTTGCCAGGAGAAGGGGGCGACTGGGTTGGATGGTCTGCTGCGAACCGCAGCGCAGGAAGCCTTTGGCCCGCCTTCTTTCCTGCCTCTGAATCTTTGATTTTCATTTCAAACAACCCAACATCAAACACCATGGGATACGGAAACTATTCATTCGCCGCCCACACCGCGCTGATTGCCGGACGTTCACACCAGGCACGTGCCGAGGTCTTCACACAGACGCAATGCCATGCCCTGATGAATCCCAAGGGGCTCAAGGTGCGCGAGTGCCGGGACAGCGCGGATCATCCCAATGCCCTAGGCATCATTTTTGCCCTGGATGTGACGGGCTCGATGGGAGACATCCCGCACCTGCTGGCCAAGCAGGAACTTCCGAACCTGATGAAACTGCTCAATGCCTGTGGCGAGAAAGATCCGCAGGTCATGTTTATGGCGGTGGGGGATGCGACTTCTGACCAGGCCTCGCTGCAGGTGGGGCAGTTTGAAAGCACGGCGGAGCTGATGGACCAGTGGCTGACCTGGAGCTACCTGGAGGGCGGCGGGGGTGGCAGCGGGCAGGAAAGCTATGAGCTGGCTTTTTACGTTGCGGCCCAGCACACGGACATGGACAACTGGGTGAAGCGAAAAAAGAAGGGGTATCTTTTCATGACGGGTGATGAGCTGCCCTACCCTGCAGTCTCCAGGCACCAGATCGAGGCGCTCATTGGCGAAAAGCTGGACGAGGATATTCCGATTGAAGAGGTGATCGCGGCTGCTGCTGAGAGCTATCATCTCTTTTTTCTGATTCCGGATGCAGGGCGTGCCAAGCGTTGCGGCGCTCGGTGGCGTCAGCTTCTCGGTGATCATGCCATCATCATGGAATCGCCGGCAGATGCCTGCTCGGTGGCGGCAGCGATTGTGGGACTGACGGAGGGGCGCATACCGAGCCTCGATGCGCTGGCGACGATTTTGTCCGACAATGGATTCAACCGCGAGCATGTGGGGTCAACACTCCGTGCCGTCCAGTCCTATGCCGCCCTGCTTAACCTTGTGCCTGCCTCCATCGCCAGTCCGGCTGCGGCGTCGGGAGATTCGTGGTGGAAGCGTTTGTTTGGATGACCTTACTTTGTGAGCGAGATACGCTATGCCTCCGTGCTGGGCCTTGGTTTTGGAGACTGTGGCAAGGGACATTTCATTGACGCACTGACGAGGCGCTGGCAGGCGCACACCGTCGTGCGTTTCAGCGGCGGCGCTCAGGCGGGGCACAATGTGGTGACCGCTGAAGAGGAGGTGAAGCCTGCAAGACATCATACTTTTTCGCAGTTTGGCGCGGGCACCTTTGTGCCGGGCACACGCACGGTGCTGCTGGACCCGATGGTGCTGCACCCGACAGCTCTGCTGGTGGAGGCGGAGGTTCTGGGGCGTGCGGGTGTGCATGATGCGCTTCTGCGTCTGACCATCGATGCACGCTGCCGCATCACGACTCCCTATCATCAGGCGGCGGGGCGGGCGCGTGAGCTCCTGCGCGGCACGGCAGCTCATGGCACCTGCGGCGTGGGGGTGGGTGAAACGGTGAGGCATGCCCTGCAGCATCCGGAGCTGGCCATGCATTACGCTGACTTCTCAGGCAGCAGCACGCAGCAGACCCGCATGCAGCTGGACAAGCTACAGGCCATTCGAGAGACGCTGCATGAGGAGCTGTCCGCGCTCTGCCCGCCTGAGGTGACTGGTGTGCTGGCGGATGAGATGCGCACGCTGCGAGACGAGTCTCTGGCCGGCAAATGGCTGACGATGGCAAAAATGCTGGCGCGCCATTGTCCTCCGGCATCGTTGGAGGAAGTCAGGGCTCCATTGAAGCAGCCCGGATGTGTTCTGTTTGAAGGGGCGCAAGGCGTGCTCCTCGATGAATGGCGTGGTTTTCATCCACATACGACCTGGAGTTCCATCACGACAGATGCGGTGGAAACAGCCGCTGCATGTCTGGAGCTTGGCGCGCCGATTGAGCATTATGGCGTGCTGAGAAGCTACCTCACCCGCCATGGCTCGGGTCCGCTCCCAACGCATGATGAAGCACTGAATGACCTGCTGCCGGAACCGCACAATCATTCCGAAGGCTGGCAGGGCGGCTTCAGGCGAGGGCATCCTGATGCGGTGCTCCTGCGTTATGCTTTGGATGTCATAGGCTCGCTGAATGGACTGCTGGTCAGTCATCTGGATGTGTTTCAGCGTGGGGTGAAGCTGAAGTGGTGCGGACACTACTCGACCTCAACAGCCCCATGCCTCAAGCGGCTGCCTGCTGGAGCATGGAAGGATTTAGCCCACCAGACGCGACTGACGAGGCTCCTGGAGGAAGCCCGGCCAAACTACGATTCCAGCGTCATCACTTCGTGCCAGGATTATCTTGAGCGGATCGCGAGTGTGACCGACCTGCCGGTTGTTTCATGCTCCTTTGGCAACAACTGCAGGGATGTCCGTGAGATGCAGATGGGCGCGTGGTCTTGACGCAATCCTGACAAATCTCCGGAGATTCCTTGAAGCCGTCCTGACGCGAGGAGGGTTAGAGTCCGCATCATGAAAACGCTTCCCGCTCTTCTGCTGCTCGCGACCAGTCTTTCCGCCCACACTTTGAGAGTGGGTGAATCTGCTGACAAAGAGGTGCTGCGGCAGCACATTTTGGAAGAGTGGATGCAGCAGCATGCAGTACCGAAGGAGGGGCAGATCAAAACGGTGCAGGTGGCTTCTATGTCAGGCCCCCTGAGCCTTGCGGCAGCCGCAGCGGCCAATGCGGCAAACGCTCCGCGTGCGGCCAAGGCCTTTATGACCTTTCCGAAGCTGGAGCTGAAATGGGACCAAGACTTTCTATATGTGGGGTCCAATGGCTGGCCGGAGCATAACATGATGGTGGGGATCACGGCCTGGCAGCAGCAGGTGCCGCTGCCGCAGGCTTATTTTGGAGACAATGCCTGGCGCATTCCGCTGAAGCCGGTTCCGGCGAAGACGCCCGCCGTGGTGGAAGGGCGCTTTTTGCGCGGTGCCATTGCGCTGGCGGTGAATGGCATCCCGATTTTCAATCCACAGAACAACCGTGGGGAGGTGTCATTTGAAATCGGCGAACTGGATCAATGGGGCGGGCATTGCGGACGTGCGGATGACTACCATTACCACATAGCGCCGCTGCATCTGCAGACGGTGGTGGGCAAGGGGATGCCGATCGCGTATGCGCTGGACGGGTATCCGATCTATGGCCTCACCGAGCCGGATGGATCGCCGGTGGGCAAGCTGGACGAATGCCATGGCCACGAGGATGCGAAAGTGGGCTACCATTACCACGCCTCCACAAAGAGGCCGTATCTGCAGAGCGCGTTTCATGGAGAAGTCGTTGAGGCGGAGGGGCAGGTGGATCCGCAGCCGCGTGCGCAGCCGGTGCGTCCGGATACGCCGCCGCTGCGCGGGGCGGAGATCACCGGATTTGAGAGCACCGGCTCCAACAGCTACAAACTGAGCTATCAGGTGGGCAGTGAGAAACGCTGGATTTCCTACAGCATCAACAGCGACGGCACCTACCCCTTTGAGTTCAACAACGGGCGTGAGGGTACGGTGAAGGAAGTGTATACCAGCCGTGGTGGTGGCAGAGGTGGCCCCGGAGGAGGTGGCAAGGGGCCTGGCGGAGGGGGCGGCAAAGGCAAGGGAATGACGCGTGAAAAAGGAGGTCGGGGGAAAGGCATGAAGCCTGATGAGAATCCGCCACCGGCGCCTGATGAGTCGCCGCGCCCACAGCCTGCCCAGACCGTCGGCAGCCTGATGGATGTGAATGGTGACGGGGTGGTGACGGCGCAGGAGTTTGCCGACAATGTGAAGCGTGAATTTGCCGCCAATCGCAGCGGCGGCACGCTGGCGGCCGCCATGGCCAAGGCACGGAGCGAATTCACCGCACTGGACCGGAATGGCGATGGCAGGCTGGATGTGGGCGAGCTGCTCACTGCAGCACCCACACCTGTTGTACAATCGTCGGAGAGACGTGGTGGCGCACCGTCTGCGAGCAAGGGTGGCGGCTTTGTTTTGACCAGCCCTGAGGTGGAAGATGGCGGCAGTCTGCCTGCGGATTACACCGGAGACGGCAGCGGAGCCACGCTGCCCTTGGCATGGAGCGGGGCTCCAGCGGGAACGAAGAGCTATGCGCTGATCATGGACCATCTGGCACCGGGCAATGAGATGAAAAGCTACTGGGTGATGTGGGACATCCCGGCCGGAACGACCAGCCTGCCCAAGAATGTGAAAGGCGTGGGCAAGCTGGGGGTGGGCTTCAAAGGCGAGGAGGGCTATGAGCCGCCGCATTCGCAAGGGCCGGGAGAAAAGACCTATGTGCTGCACGTGTATGCACTCTCTGCAGAGCCGAAGCCCACAGGCACAGGTCGTGGTGGAGTGACACGCGAAGACTTGCTGGCGGCGATGGATGGCAAGATTCTCGCCAAGGCCGACTTGAGTGTCGTTTACTCACGGGGTGGTGCCGCCGCAGGTGGCGGGCCCGGACGCAGTGGCATGCCTGCTGGCGCGACCACGACTCCTGGCGGCCCTGGTGGAATGGCTCCAGGTGGAGCCACCCAGCCCATGCCGGCGCAGGGCGGTGTTGGAGGGCAGCAGGGTGGCCAGCGCAAGCCATGGATGCAGATGCACGGTGCTGAGCTGGATGGCAATCAGGACGGCATCGTCACCGTATCCGAGATCCTTGCGGATATGAAGACCGCCACCTCAAAGTATGATGCGGACATGGATGGCGTCATCACTCCCGCTGAGATCGATGCGGCAGGAGACATCCGTGATGGGGCTGCATTTGCCGGCTTTATCTTCCGGCACGCCTACGAACTGGATGTGAACCAGGACAGCCGCCTCAGCGTCACTGAACTTTCGGATGCAGCCAAATACATTTTTGGCACGGCTGATGTGGACCACGATGGCAAGCTCACGGCCGAGGAGGTCCAAAATGCACCGAATGCGCCACTGCGTGCGGCCTCACCTGCCAGTGGAGATCAGCCCCCCGCGCCGCCTCCTGCCACAGCTCCTGGAGCAGAGGATCCAGCACCCAAGCCCATGCAGGCTGGCGCAGGTCAGGGCGGCCGGCGTTCGGGTGGTGCTCCCGCTGAATCTGGAAAAGGCGGCGGTGGCAAAAAGAAGAAAGGCGGCGGACCGCCCGGGCTCATCAAGCCGAGCATTGCCGACACGATGAAGCTCAACGTCTATGCGGACAACTGGTTCATGCTCTACGTGAACGGCCGTCTTGTGGCGGTGGATCCCATTCAGTTCACGCCGCACAATGTCGTCAGCGTGGATTTCCTGCCGGAGTATCCCATGACAATCGCGGTGCTGGCCAAGGACAACGCGGATCCCAAAACCGGGCTCGAATACGGCAGCAGCATCGGCGATGGCGGCTTCATTCTGAAGTTTGCGGACGGCACGGTGACGAACGCCACCTGGAAGGCCAAAAGCTTCTTTCACGGGCCGGTCAACGGCGACACGGCCAATCCGCAGGTCAAGCAAGAGCCTCTGCCTGCCAACTGGTGGGCCGTGGACTTTGACGACAGTTCATGGAAACAAGCGAAGGAGTACACTGTCGAAGAAGTGGATCCCAAGCAGCCCTACTTTGAGAACGATTTCGAAGGGGCGAAGTTCATCTGGACCGACGACCTCGCGCTGGACAACACGATCATCTTCCGAACCAAGGTGGAAAAGCCCGGCTGGCAGCCGCGCTGGAACACGAAGCCTGATCTCGATGTGAGTGGGGCGCCCTTGCGGTAACACCTGATTTTATCAGCCATGAAAAGCCTTCGTCTGATTTATTTCCTGGCGGCATGCCAGTGTATGGCTGCGGCGGAGAGCGCACAGCCCAACTTCCTTGTCATCATGGGAGAGGCGCAAGGGTGGGCGTCCATGTCCGTGCCGCAGGATGATCGAAATGCCGAAGGATCGACGAGCAGCTTCATCCGCACTCCGAATCTGGACAGCATTGCCCAGCACGGCATTCGCTTCTCTGATTTCTACGCCTCATCGCCACGATGCACTCCCACACGGGCGGCTCTGTTTACCGGGCGCAACCCGGCGCGGCTGCACATGACGTTTGTCGGTGAAACGAGGAAGGAGGGCGGGGTGAATCCGGGAGACAAGGTCATCGCCCCCGAGACGACGTCACAGGTTCCCGCTGGCATGGAAACCATCGGCACCCTTTTGAAAAAACAGGGCTATGCCACCGCCCACTTTGGCAAATGGCATGTGGGTCGTGAGAACCCGCAGCAGAGCGGCTTTGACGAAAACGACGGGCCGAACAGCAATGGCGGGCCTGACAACGTCGATGAACCGAATCCAAAACAGTGCTACGCGATCGCAAATCTGGGCATGGATTTCATGACGCGGCAGGTGAGGGCACGAAAGCCTTTCTACCTGCAAATTTCGCAATACCCGGGCAAGCAGCCTGAAAGCGCGACTCCAGAGATGATCGAGTCTGTGAAGCGCAGGCTGGGCAACCGTCTGGACATCGTGCGGATTGGTCAGGCGGCAGGCTGCGAAGAAATCGACAAGACGATCGGTCTCGTGCTGGCAAAGCTCAAGGAACTCGATGCGCTCAAAAACACCTACATCATCTATACTGCCGATCACGGTGCACAGGGGCGCAACGCGAACGGCGCTCTCACCAATGGCAAGGGCACGGTTTGGGAAGGGGGGCTGAGGGTGCCATTGCTGGTGGCCGGCCCAGGCGTCAAGGCGGGGGAGTTTTCCCATGTGCATGCCAGCACGGTGGATGTGCTGCCTACGATCATGGAACTGGCGGGTGCGCCACCGAGCATGCTGCCGAAAGATCTCGATGGTGTCAGCCTCGTGGGTGTGCTGAAAAAGGATCCGAACACGCCGCCAAGGCGACTCCACGATGAACTGGTGGTGCATTTCCCACATTATGACAAAGACGAGATCGGCCCCGCTTCCGCCATCCTCTACCAGAACTGGAAGATGATCCGTGTGTTTGAAACTGAAAGACGAATGCTATTTGATCTCTCCAAGGACATCGGGGAGCAGAAAGATCTCGCGCAGGCGGAGCCCCAAGTGGCAGCCGCTCTCGACAGCCGCATGACGGATTATCTGCGCGCTGTGAATGCCGGACTGCCGAAACCCAATCCTGACTACGTCGCAGGAGGAGAGAAGTCAGGCGACCGTAAAGGAGGCAAAGGCGGAAAGGGTGGGAAAGGGGGCAAGGGTGGAAAACCCATGCCGATGAAGAAGGAAAAGACGGAGCTCAAAGCCGGCTCAAATGAGCCAGGGGCCAAGGGGCCGGTATAAAACATCAGACCTTATTTTTGAACCATGAGAATCATTCCATTCATCATTGGCCTTCAGCTCCTGGCCGTCGCTGCCTTCGCCAAGGCTCCCAACATCCTTTTTATCCTCGCTGATGACCAGTCGTGGAGCGGGACCTCGGTGCGGATGATGCCCAATGAACCGGGCAGTGCGGGGCGGGAGTTTCACACTCCCAATCTGGAAAAACTCGCCGCGCAGGGCATGGTGTTCTCTCAGGCTTATGCGGCGCACTGCAAATGCGAGTGCTCGCGTGCCTCCATCCAGATGGGGCGCACGACCAGCACGCTCAATGCGACGGACAAAAACTCGCGCAACTGGAACGCACCCGTGAGCGATTCGCTGGTCAACACGCTGAAGAAGGCGGACGGCAGCTATCGCGCAGCCCACTTCGGCAAGTGGCAGTGGTTTCATACGCCAGAGTCCATGGGGTATGACGCCAGCGATGGCATCACCATGAACGAGGACGGAGACACGACCGATCCGGAAGATCCGAAGCAGTCCTTTGGCATCACGCGGCGCGCACGCACGTTCATGGAGAAGCAGGTGAAAGAGGGGCATCCGTTCTTCCTGCAGCTTTCCTACTATGCCGTGCATCAGACGCCCCAGGCGCTGGCCTCGACGCTGAAAAAATACGAAAGCATGCCGAATCCTGGAAAGGGAGGGAAGGGCGACCGTGCTGTGATGGCCGCCATGACCGAGGATCTCGACACCTGCGTGGGCGAGGTTTTGAAACAACTGGATGAGCTCCACATCGCGGAAAACACTCTCGTCATCTACACTTCGGACAACGGCGGTCGCACGAGCGTGCTCAATGGCGGGAAAGGAGATCTGGGAGAAGGGGGAATCCGCGAGCCGATGATCATCCGCTGCCCGGGAGTCAAAGGCGGTGTGAACTGTGCCACCCCTGTCATCAGCTACGATCTGATGGCGACTGTGCTGGATTTTGCCGCACCTGGATTTCCCCTGCCCAAAGGCGTGGAGGGTGGAAGCTGGAAGCCGCTGCTGCTGAGCGGTGGAAAAGAACCCGTGAGGCGGCCGATTGATCGCTTTGTGTGGCATCAGGTGGTGGAGGTGGAGCAACCGATGTCTGCGATCCGAAAAGGCGACTACAAGCTGCTCTATCTCTGGGACAGCAAGGAGGGGCTGCTTTTTGACCTGGTGCATGATCTGGGAGAGACGCGAGATCTGGCAAAGCAAACCCCCCAGATGGCGGAGAAACTGCAGGCCGAGCTCAAAGCACACCTGCGCGCGGGGCTGGGGGAGCAGGCTTTTGCGGCTTTGGAGCGCGGCGAGTTTCCCCAGGGAAGAGGGCCCAAACCGGGCAAGGGCATGGGAGCCGGAGGCAAAAAGAAGGGAGCAAAGAAGATGGAGCAATGATCTGAAGCAGGTGCGTTTTGGCACTGGCAGCGTGGGTGCAGGAAGATTGCAAATCCGGCGATTTACTGCGAATGAAGTGGGCGTGTGCGGGCGATGATAGATCTGCACTTTCGCCCTCACTCCCGCTTTCCAGAACACCATGCCTGAAGTCTTCAACTCCAACTACCCCTCCATCGAGCACCTGCGAGAGAAGGCACGCCGCAGGGTGCCGCGGTTTGCCTTTGAATACCTGGAGGGCGGCTGCTTTTCCAACATCAACCTTCAGCGCAACACGGATGAAATCCGGCAGGTGCAGCTGAGGCCGTGGTATCTGCGGGATTATCCGGGTTCGGACCTGAAGACGGAGCTTTTTGGCATCACGTATGACGCGCCCTTTGGAGTCTCGCCCATCGGGCTGCAGGGGCTGATCTGGCCCAAGGCCACCGAGATCATCGCCAAGGCGGCGCACCAGCACAACCTGCCGTTCACGCTGAGCACCGTGGCCACGGCCAGCATTGAAACGGTGGCTGAGCTTACGGAAGGGAAGGCGTGGTTTCAGTTGTACCATCCTGCTGAAAACTCACTGCGCGACAAGCTGCTGGACCGTGTGAAGGATGCCGGCTTTCCGGTGCTCGTCATTCTTGCCGACACGCCCACCTTTGCTTACCGCCCCAAGGAGATCCGCAACGGGCTCTCCATCCCGCCGCGTATGACGCTGCGCAATGTGATCCAGATGATGCTGCATCCCACCTGGTCCTTCAGCCAGCTGGCGGCCGGTGCGCCGGAGTTCAAGACCATGAAGCCCTATCTGCCGAAGGGGCTGAACATGAAACACCTCGGGCTTTTCATGAACAAGACCTTCTCCGGGCGGCTGAATCCCGCCAAGATCAGCGCCATCCGCGAGCGCTGGCAAGGCAAGCTGGTGGTGAAGGGCGTGGTGACCGAGGAGGATGCCGAGACGGCGCTGGGCCTGGGCGTGGACGGATTCATTGTGTCGAATCACGGTGGCCGGCAGCTGGATGCCGGACAGTCCACGATCAAACCGCTCACCGAGCTGGCGAAAAAATTTGGACATCGCACTACCATCATGCTGGACAGCGGTCTGCGCTCCGGCCCCGACGTGGCCTGTGCGCTGGCCAGCGGCGCCAAGTTTACCTTCATGGGGCGCTCCTTCATGTACGGGGTGGGAGCCCTGGGCAAAGACGGGGCAGACCACACCATGACGATGCTCAAGCGCCAGCTCAAGCAGGTGATGGAGCAGGTGGGCTGTGAACGAGTGGCCGATCTGCCAAAGCATCTCGTGGCGTGAGTGAGGCTGCCGCAAACATCCTGCATCTTGGATTGATTCCGTGCAGGATGTGGCGCAGACCTTGCGGCACATGATTTCAGATCCGAAGGCACTTCCCTATCTGCACGGCGGCCCTCTGGGCCGGGCACGGTTCAAGGTGCAGCCAGAGGATTTTGTGGTGGAGGAGATTCTGGGTTTTGAGCCCTCGGGCGTTGGCGAGCACTGCCTGGTGTGGGCGGAGAAGCGGAATCTGGACAGCAATGCCGCCGCGGCGCAGCTGGCAGACGCCGTGGGCATCCGGCGCAGGCTGGTGAGCCACTGCGGGCTGAAGGACCGCCATGCGGTCACACGGCAGTGGTTCAGCCTGCACATGCCCGGCCAGCCTTCGCCAGAGCCAGCAGTGCTGGAATCCGAGGGACTGAAGGTACTGCAAATCACACGCAACACTCGCAAGCTGCGCCGTGGCATTCACCAGGGCAACCGATTCACCATCCGCCTGCGTGAGCCGGAATTTGACGCGGATTCCGCCAGACGGCGGTGGAGTGACATTGCTGCAAAAGGAGTGCCGAATTTTTTTGGCGCGCAACGCTTCGGCAATGACGGGCAGAACCTGTCCAAGGCGCTGGCGATGTTTCGTGGCGAGTTCAATCCAGGAGATCGACTGCTGCGCGGACTCCTCATCTCATCCGCGCGCAGCTATCTTTTTAACACCGTGGTAGCGGGGCGCATGGCGGCAGGCACCTGGGACAAGCCGCTTGCTGGCGAGGTCTTTGGATTCTCAGACAATGGCACCATTCTGCTGCCGGAAAACCAGCGTGGCGATGAGGTGGCAAGGTTTGAAAAAGGGATCGTGGAACTCACTGCGCCCTTGTGGGGAGAAGGAGATCTTCAGAGCGTGGGCGAGGTGCGTGACTTTGAGCAGAGCGTGGCAGACCGGTTCCCCGAAATCACCGCTGGTCTGAAAGCCTGCGGTCTGCGGCAGGAGCGGCGGGTCATGCGCTTGCGCCCTTTGCAGCCTGTCATGGAGGTGGTGGCAGATGGCGATCTTTCCATGCGGTTTGATCTTCCCAAAGGAACGTATGCCACTGCCATTCTGCGCGAGCTGGCGGCTCTGGATGAAGCTGGGCATGCCGAGGTGGACTCGTAGTGCTTGCTGACACGGCGCTGACAATTCTCCGGTTGCGGCCTGATGGCTCTTTGACATTTCCGTTATCATTTCTGTGCATGAAGACCTCTACGTCACTGCCTCTGCTGGCCGCATTCATTGTCATGGCTGCGGCGCTGGCCATGGCCCAAAATGAAGGAAAGCAGCCCAAAGGGGAGCGCGGCAACAAAGGCAAAGGGGCTGGAGCTGGCGGACAGGTGGAGCCTGCGGTGGTGCCGCCGTATCTTTTCAATGTCTGGCTCTGCCGCCCTGAGGCGGAATCCGTGACCCTGAGCGTGCTGGCCTGGAAGGACATGGAGGCTTTTGTCTCCTACGGTGCCAGCCCGTCGATGCTGACGCAGCGCTCCGCAGTCGTGAAACTCACAGCGGGGGAGCCGCAGACGATTTTGCTGGGGTCTTTGAAAGCAGACAGCGCGTATATTTATCAGCTGACTTATCGCATCGGCGGCGGCGAGGCGGTGCGTGATGAGGTGCGCAGCTTTCATACGCAGCGTGCTCCGGCGTCTGCCTTTACCTTCACGATGCAGGCGGACTCACATCTCGACATGAGCACGGACGTTCGCGTGTACCAGCAGACACTGGCCAACATGCTGACCGACAAGCCGGATTTCATGATCGATCTCGGGGACACCACGATGGTGGACAAATTTGGCAGCTTTTACACACGGGCGGAATCACAGTATAAGGCGCAGCGTTTTTATCTGGGGCGCATTGCACACAGCGTGCCGGTGCTTCTTGCCTTGGGAAATCATGACGGTGAGCAGGGCTTTCGGCTGACGGGGCAGCCGGATTCGATGCCGCTGTGGTCCATCGCCATGCGGAAGAAGTATTTTCCCAACCCCGAGCCCGGCGGCATCTACACGGGGAATTCAAAGCCTGAGGAAAGCGCGGGCATGCTGCAGGACTACTATGCCTTTGAGTGGGGCAGCGCGTTGTTCGTCGTGCTGGATCCTTTTTGGTTTACGCGGGAGCGCAAAAGTGAGGACAACTGGGACATGACGCTGGGGGAGGAGCAATACCGGTGGCTGGCGAAGACGCTGGAAACGAGCAAGGCGCCGTTCAAGTTTGTCTTTCTGCATCATCTCGTGGGTGGACTGGGCAAGGATGTGCGCGGAGCCGTGACGCCCGCGCCTTACATGGAATGGGGCGGCAAAAATGCGGATGGCAGCGAGGGCTTCAAACAGCATCGCCCAGGCTGGGCGCTGCCCATCCATCAGCTCCTGGTCAAAAATGGTGTGAGCATTGTTTTTCACGGGCATGACCACCTCTTTGCCAAGGAGGAGCTGGACGGTGTCATCTACCAGGAGGTGCCTCAGCCCGGACACCCAAGCGGTGGCACGCGCAGCGCGGAGGAATATGGATACACGGGCACCATTCTGGGCAGCTCAGGACATGTGAGAGTGATGGTGGGCCCGGGTGAAGCGCAGGTGGACTATGTGAGATCCATCGTGCCCGGGGTGACACGCGACGAGGTGCCCAATGCCTCCGTCGCACACAGCTACAAGATCAAAAGAAAGTAGGTTGAGAGGACCGCCGGCGTTCAGGCGGGGCTCGTCACACCAGTTCGAGAATGCCAAACGAGGCAGGCACGTGAAAATCTGGTCGCTCTGTCTGCGGATTGACCCAGGGCATCCAGCCGGACTGCACGGAGCCGTCGGGTTTGTGGCGAAATTCTGCGCGGTAGAGTCCGGCATAAAATTCGCGGCTGTCGGCTTTGAGCACCTGGAGCGTTCGCAGCGTGTCCAAAGGGATGCTGCCCATGACGGTGTAGCGGTTTCCCATGATCTCGGCTGCGAGGCTCAATCCCGCGCATCGCCAGTCCCAGTTCATTTCACGGTAAAAGCTGGCCTCGTAGTCGAGCACATCTCCACGAGGGGACATTTCCAGGCAGAAGTAGGGCTTCAGGCTGAGATCGGGTGATAGAAAAATTTCGACGCGATCAGATCCAAGCACGCGCTCTTTAGCATCAGCACCATCGGGCAGCACGAGGTCGTCATCTTGGCAGTCAAAGCGGAAATGAAGATGGCTTTCGTCCCACAAGGCGCGGAATTCGGTGAACGGCGCCGTGCTCTCTTCCCAGGGAAAGGAAAAGGCGGTCAATGATTCGGCCACCGCCCAGTCGAGGGCGGTGGCAGAGGTGTGGCGGACACGGTAGCGTTTCATGCGGCAGCTTTGGCAAGCAAGCGCTGCATTTCAATGACGGCTGGAAAACTGTCTGCCGGCGGAGGCGTTGATAGTGGATGAAATGGATTTTAGCCTGCCTGCCCGCATTGACCCTGATGGCGGAAGACGTGATCGTGCTGCCTGGAAAGATGCATCTCGGAAAGCCGGGGCAGTTTGAATGGGAGGAGTTCAAGGACAGGGCTGTGGACGCCGAGCGGCTGGAGAAGCATTTTGAGGCCAGGGCAAATACCTCAGAGCAGACGCTGCGCATCTGGCAACGGGATGTGAAGCTTGGCTGGCCTGTCTTTTTGAATGGCAAAAAGCTGGGGGCCTTGGTGACGGCCGAAACAGCGATGGAGAGCCTTCTCGCGATCCCGCTGGGGACTTTGCGTGATGGGGACAATCTTCTGATGATCGAGGCACCTACAGCTCTGGATGACATCGAGGCGGGGCCCGTGATCATCGCGTCAAAGACGAGTGCTGAGCTGCTCAGTGGTGCCCAAGTGGAAGTCACCGTGATGGATGGAGATGCGGGAGGTGAGCTGCCCTGCAGGCTGACGGCGACGCGTGTGGATGGAACCTTGCAGCCGCTGAGAGCCGAGTCTGCCGCAGATATAGCCGTGCGTGTGGGTGTGGTTTACACAAGGAATGGGAAAGCCAGACTCTCTCTGCCGCCTGGGGATTACATTCTCCATGCTGGGCGCGGCTTTGAATGGGGTGTCAGTCGTGAGGTGCTAACTCTTCAGGAAGGAGAGAGCAAAAGGGTGGCGGTGAAGCTGCGGCGCGAGGTGGATACCAAAGGCTGGATCGCGGCAGACAGCCACATTCATACGCTGACTTATAGCGGGCATGGCGATGCCAAGATCGAAGAGCGCATGCTTACCATCGCGGGGGAGGGGATCGAACTGGCGATCTCCACGGATCACAATCATCACACAGACTATGCACCGCAGGCCGCCAGCATGAGGGTGGCGAAAAGCTTCACGCCGGTGATCGGCAATGAGGTCACCACCAAGCACGGGCATTTCAATGCCTTTCCCATCGAGCCAGGAGCCCGTGTGGTGAATCACCAGCAGGAAGACTGGGCAAAGCTGCTGCCGGATATCCGGGCCACTCCTGGCGTGAAGGTGATCACGCTGAATCATCCGCGGGACCTGCACAGCGGCTTTATCCCGTTTGGCGGCATCCAGTTCAATCCGAAGACGGGCAGGCACCGCCAGGCAGATGCACTGGCGGGCATCGATGCGATGGAGGTGATCACTTCTGCAGCGATGCAGTCTGACATTCACCTGCTTTACCGTGACTGGTTTGCGCTGCTCAATCGCGGGTACCGCATTGCGGCGGTGGGTTCGAGCGACAGCCATGATGCGAACCGTTTCATTCTCGGGCAGGGGCGCACCTATGTGGCCGCCAAGGATGCCGATCCGGCGAACCTTGATCTGGATGAAGTCTGGCGCAGCTACAAGGAAGGGCGGCTGCTGGTGAGCCTGGGACTGCTGGCGCAGCTCAGGGTGGATGACAAATTCATCGTCGGAGATCTGGCGACAGGACTGAAGGAAAAGATCAAGGTGGAAGCGTCCGTCTCTGGGCCTGCATGGACGCAGGCAGACCACATCGAACTCTTTGCGAACGGCATCCTGATTCGTGAGCAGAAGATTGAAGACAACCATCGTGCGGGTGAAAAAGCGCGCATTGTGTGGGAAATGCCCAAGCCCGCACATGATGTGCATTTGGTGGCCATCGCGACGGGGCCGGGTATCACCGAGCCGTTCTGGGAGATTCCCCGGCCGTATCAGCCGAGCAGCAAGAGCTTCATCCCTCGTGTGGTGGGTTCGACGAACCCGATCTGGCTGGATGCCGATGGCGATGGCCGCTTTGAGCCTGCGGTCGAGATCGCCCGGAGGCTGATCCGGGAAAATGGCGGAGATCGTGAGAAAATTCGGCTGGCATTGCAACGTTGTGACGAGGCCGTGGCGGTTCAGGCGGAATCTCTGATGGAAAAAAGTGGCCCATGATTTTGTCCAAAACTGCGGTAAATCTGACTTCACAATCCGCCATGAGCACATCCAGCCCTTCCTCCGATCTCAAGCGCCGTTCCTTTCTGCGCGCCGCCTTCTCTGGTGCCCTTGTCACGCCCGGGGTGATGAACGCAGCGGAGGTGGAAAAAGCCATTGCCACATCTGAGGGGCATTTTCATGAGCAGGCACGGGATCTGCCGCTGGTGGAGGATGCAGACGTGATCGTCTGCGGAGCCGGACCGGCAGGTATTGCGGCTGCCATCACGGCGGCGCGAGCCGGGGCACGTGTCCGCGTGTTTGAGTGGCGCGGCTGTCTCGGCGGCGTGTGGACGGCGGGCCTGCTGGGGTATCTGCTCGATTTTGACAAGCCGGGCTTCAACCAGGAGCTGCTGAAGCGGCTGGACGAGCGCGGCATGCGCCGTGGCACCAGCCACAAGAGCATCTGCTACGAGCCGGAAGGCATGAAGCTGCTGCTGGAGGAGATGTTTGTCGAGGCAGGCATCAAGTTCCAGCTTCATACCCATGTGTGTGCCGCCTACCGCGACGGAAAGCGACTCACGACGGTGGTCACGGAGTCCAAATCTGGCCGGCAGGCCTGGAAGGCGCCGGTCTTTATCGACACCACGGGAGACGGAGACCTCGGAGCCCTGGCGGGTTGCTCCTTTGAATACGGTGAGGCGGACGCCTGCCCCTGCCAGCCGATGTCTCTCAATGCTTTGCTTGTGTGCAAGGATGTCGCGGCTTTGGAGGCCTTCATTCACAAGTCCGACCCCAGCAAGGCTGATGGTGTAGCCAAAGACGCGTTTCTGGCGGAGATCAAGCGTGCGGGCCTCTTCCCCTCCTATGCCAAGCCCACCCTCTGGCAGGTGCGGGACAATCTGCTGCTGGTGATGATGAACCACCAGTATGCCGTGCCCTGCTTTGATGCCGCGAAGATCACCGAGGCCACTGTGCAGGCCCGTGCGGAGATGAACAAGATCGTGAATGCCCTGCGTAAGCTGGGCGGCCCGTGGGAGGCCCTGCAAATTGCCGCCACGGCGGAGCAGATCGGCGTTCGCGATGGCCGTCGCATTGCCGGGCGCTACACTGTAACGAAGGACGATGTGGCCACAGGTGCACGCTATGACGATGCCGTGGTGCGCCCGACCTTCAGCGTGGACATTCATGCCCTAAGTGCCGACATGAACAAGACGACCGCCTATCACAACGCGGGCATCAAAGTGAAGCCGTATGACATTCCGCTGAGGGCGCTGATCGCCAAGGATGTGGACGGCCTGATGATGGCCGGGCGCAACATCAGCGGCGATTTCATCGCGCATGCGAGCTATCGCGTGACTGGGAACTCGGTGGCGATGGGAGAGGCGGCCGGTGTCACCGCCGCGCTGGCAGCCACCACCAAGCGCCTGCCGCATGACGTGCCATGGAGCGAGGCCGAAGCCAAGCTCAAGGCGCTGGGACAGCGCGCCTAGCTACTTGCCGGTGCGTTTGCGCTTGGCCTCCTGCTTGAGAAACAGCGGCTCAAGGTTTTCGTGGATCCAGGCAAAGGCGGCCTCCAGCCCCTCGCGCTGGTAGATCACGCCGATGTCAGCCTCCACCGCGGTGGGGTTGCCTGTGCAGGAGAGGAATTGATTGCAGGTGAAGCGCATTTTCATCTCCGCATCCACCTTGCCATGCAGCTTCAGGATGAAGCTGCGGACGTAAAGCTCCAGGACGGCATCGCCGATCCAGGCGTTTTCGCGCAGGCGCTGGGTGAGGTCGAGTTCTGGGAGGGATGCCATGAGCGTGGCATCCAGAGCGAGCTTTGGCGCAAGTTCAACCGTGGATCACTCGGTATCACCGGGCTGTGCCGAACTTGTCAGCCCTTTGAAATAGGCGCTGACCCAGGAGTGCTGCAGGCGGGTGGCTTTCACATAGAAGGAGGAGTATTCTTTTCGGTATGTGACGCTCGGTGTGGAGGTGTCCTTCTTGGGCGTGGCATTGCTTCCATTCAGGATGGTGCTGATGTCCTTGAGAATGGTCTCGGCGCTCGCTTGCGTTTTGGGCTGGGAGTAAAATTTACCGATCAGATCGGCATCTTCGCTGGGACGGATGATCCAGCGTTCACGATCAAACACCAGTGTCAGGCCGTTCGCACCACAAAGGGTTTCCAAGACATCAAAGGGACTGGCATGGATGCTGAAGGTGACCAGCTTTTGGTTGATGGGATTGTCGTCAGGCGGAGAGATGAAATTCATGCCGGCGTCGGTGGCGAGATAGCGCAGCACATCCCCCAGCCGCGCTTTGGCGAATTCATACTTCTGCGGGCGGGCCTTGCGGAGCTTGTCGGCCTCAGCCTCTGCGGCAGATGGTGCAGCGGAGGAAGGGCTGGAAGCCTGGCTTTTGTCCTGCTTCGACTCCGGTATGAGGACGTAGGACCGGGCGTCATGAGTCAGCTTGTGATGTCCTAGCTCGGCGCAGTAGCGCAGGGCTTCGTCAACCGGCACGTCCTTGAGGGAGAGGGTGATGTTAGCCGAAGTGTCCCCGCCTGGTTGGAGGATGATGTTGACGCCTTTCCTCTCGGGGTCGAGCTCCCGGGATTGGTTGCGGATAAAGTCGAGGCATTCGTTGAGCGATGCCTCGCGCATCTCCAAGCTGGGAATAATGACTCTGGGAGATGGCATTTCTGCTGCAGGGACCTGACTTGAACTTGCAGCCCCAGTTTTGATCTCGGTTTCACTCACAACGACGGCATATGGCTGCACGCTCATTTTGAGGTTGGCCAGCTCGACGACATAGCGCAGGGCTTCGCTCAGCGGGATGTCTTTGAGATCCAGAGAAATGATCGCGGCAGACGGCGGGTCCCCGGCGCGGTAGAGGATGCTGACTCCACGTGCTTTGGGGTCGGTGGTCAGAGTGTCAAATTCACGCCCTTTGACGCGGAGGTATTCGAGCGCCTCCTGCACCGAGGCCTCTTTAAATTGAATGCTGGGTATGATGATCTTATCCAGCTTCGACTTGATGAAAGCATATGGGTTTGCGGCCTCTGTCTGAGTGCCCGCCTTCATGTAGTTTAAGTTCATGGCCTTGGATGCCGCGGCTTCGTCCTGGGTGCCGAAATAGATGCCACCAAAGGCTTCGCCATCCTTGTTGTAAAAGCTGAGATGTGGCAGTCCCGTCTGTGGGTGCGGGTGCACCAGGACAACGCTGCCTTTCCCCTTTTTGATCCGGGCTCTCTGCCGCGGATCGACCGGAGTGCGGTCGGAGTTTTTCACGGTGACGAAAAGGGAGATGTAGGCCTCGTCCTCACTGGCGAGCACATAATCGGCGGAAACGGTCAGCGATTCTGCCGTGGTCTGCACGGAGTGGATCTGAATGGAGTCTCCCTCGCGGAATGAGAGCTGGCCGATGGTGAAATCACGCACCGGCTCCGACTTTTGGGCGCGGGTCACTCCAAAAAATGTCATGAGGATGATGCATATGGCCAAGACCGCCCTCATGACCGGACGTGGGCGAGGGTGGCTGATGATGGACTGAATGCGGGAACGCAGCACCGCGCCACGCTGAAAGATACCGACAAAGCCCAGACTGAGGCCGCGTGGGCAGAAGGCGCTCTCCACCTTGAGGAGGGCATGGCCGTATTCGGCACGGTGGTCCTTGGTGGCATCGTGGAGGACCTGGGCGTCGCACGCAGCTTCGCGGTCGGCGCGGATTTTAAAGAAGGCGATCCAGAGCAGGGGATTGAACCAATGCAGAGCCATGAGAAAGCACATGAGGGCATTGAGCGTGAGGTCGCCGCGCTTGAGATGCATGAGCTCATGCTTGAGCACGAGGCGGGCTTCGGCGGGGGTGAACTCATGGTCAAAGCTGACTGGCAGCAGCAGCACGGGGTGCAGCAGGCCGGTGACCGCAGGACTGCTGACGCCAGGGGAGATCAGCACCTCGGGCATGCGGCGTAGGCATACCTCGCGGGCGATCTGCGCGAGCGTGGCCAGGATCTCGTCGCTGGCGGGATGACGGGCCCGCTGAAAGCGGCGCAGGGCAAGCATGAGGGAGACTCCGCCGGAAAGGAGAATGCCTGCGGCAATGACGAGCCAGCCCACGCGGACCAGGTGCTGCCAGTCCACAGGCGGCGGCAGAGGCTCAGGGGCGGAGAAAACCACCGGCATCTCATGCACGACATCGCTGACAGCCATTGTCGCGGCGACAGGCGTCTGGCGCGCATGCGCTTGAAACACCTGCTCAAGGCTCCAGCGGCTCTCCGGCAGCACCGGCATGAGCAGCACAACGAGGGTGGGCAGCCACAGCGCGTAGCGCATGCGGGCGCTGAGGTGGCGGTGCAGAGCCGCCTGGATGAGCAGCGTGGCAGCAGTGAGCAGCGACGCACGGAGGCTGGCGGCGAGGAGCCAGTCGAAAATGTGGGTGAGCGTGTTCATGGTGGGTCAAGAGTTGAGAGACTGGTCGAGCAGCTTTTTCAGCTCCTTCACTTCTTCGGCGGTGAGCTTGCTGTTCTGGGCGAAGTGCACGAGCAGGGGCTTGGCTGCGCCGCCAAAGATGCGCTGCATGAAGGACTCGCTCTCGGCGTGCACGCATGCCTCCCGCTTTACAGCGGGGAGGAAGGTGCGGGTGCCGCTGGCGTTTTCGGCGGTCTTGAGCGCGCCTTTTTCCACCAGCCGCGTGAGCAGCGTGCGGACGGTGTTTTCAGCCCAGTTGGTGGAGGCACGCAGGGCCTTGGTCACTTCAGAGGCGGTCTTTGGGGATGACTCCCAGAGAACCTCCATGATGGACCACTCAGATTCGGAAATGTCGGGTGCGTCTGGCATGATTTAATGGAATTAAATTCATTTCACTACATTTGTCGTGATATGACAACTACAAATGTAGTGATTGGCGGCTTTGGAGGGCTTTTACTTCAGGCCAACAGGGGAGAGGACATAGCTCCTGACGTCGTATGAAAGCTTATTGCCGGAAACTTCAGCGATGTAGCAAAGGGCTGTGCTGAGGGGAATCTGTGAGAGGCAAAGAGTGATGGACGCGCGCGGAGCACCGGGTTTGACCACAATGGAGAGCTCACTGCGATCAGGATTGAGCTCGCGCGATTTGACGCGAATAAAGTGGAGACTCTCTTCTAGGGTTGCCCCGTTGAGGTCCATGAGAGGCAGAATGGGCTGGGCGGAAGAAGTGGCGGGAAGGCTGGCACTTTCAGTTTCTGCGTCGGTGGCCACCACCGCAAAGGGATCGTAGCGCAGTCTGACGTTGGAGATTTCGGCGCAGTAGCGGAGAGCCTCATCCAGCGGAATGTCTTTCAAATCGATCGAGATCGGCGGGCGCTTGACGCCTTCGCGCAGATGCAGGACATAATTTAACGGAGGGGGAATTTTGTCACCCATATCGTAGCAGCCGCGGTTCACCCGCAGGTACTCCAATGCCTCCTCAAGGCTGGCGTCTTGAAACTGGACAGTCGGAAGAATTCGCTTCTCCATGTGGTTCTGGAGGCTGGTGGTCTTCTGATAAACAGGAACCCTCTGGTCATTCTGCTCTCGGATGGCCACAGCGTGCCGCTCAACGGTGTATTTGAGCCCGACCAGACCAGTGATGTGGCGCAAGGCTTCGGCCAGTGGCACGCCTCGCATGCTGAGGCCGGATGCGGCCGGCAGCTTGAGGCTGCCTCCGGCAACGATGACGATGTTGACTCCCTTGATTCCGGAGCCGGCGGAGGTGGTGTCAAATTCACGGCTTTTCATGCGCAGGACCTCGACGGCTTCCTCAAGGGCGACTTCTGACGTAGGATAGTCTGGGATGATGATCGTGTTCAGCTTCTCCTCCAGCGACATGACATGTGGCTTTGGCTGTGCTTCGAGCTCCGGGGCTGTCTTTTCACGCCAAAACCAGCCAGCTGCCACGGCGACGCACGCAAGCAAGGAAAGCACTGTGGCGGACCTGTTCATGGTGGCAGGATAGGGCTGGCGCTCGGCCTTTGGGAAGCTTATTCCGGCCCGAAACCTGCTGCCTCGGCGGTTGACACCCACCCCCCCCGGCAGTAATCCTGCTTCCCCTCAAAAATCAAAACTAACTCAAACAACATGGTCAAAATCGGCATCAATGGTTTCGGGCGCATCGGCCGCCTCGTGTTTCGCGCAATCTGTGACCAGGGTCTCCTGGGCAAGGAAATCGACGTCGTCGCCGTGAACGACCTCGTGCCTGCTGACAATCTGGCCTACCTCGTCAAGTATGACTCCACCCAGGGCAAGGCCCGTGAGGAAGTGTACTCCAAGAAGTCCAGCCCTGACGTGGCTGAAGACGACATCCTCGTGGTGGACGGCCACGAGATCAAATGCCTCGCCGTGCGTGAAGGCCCCTCCGCCCTGCCATGGAAGGCACTGGGCGTGGACATCGTGATCGAGTCCACCGGTCTCTTCACCGAGCGCAGCAAGGCTCAGGGCCACATCGACGCAGGCGCCAAGAAGGTCATCATCTCCGCCCCTGGCAAGGATGAAGACATCACCGTCGTCATGGGCGTGAACCATGAGAAGTATGACGCCTCCAAGCACCACGTGGTGTCCAACGCCAGCTGCACCACGAACTGCCTTGCGCCGATCGTGCACGTGCTGCTCAAGGAAGGTTTCGGCGTGGCCGAAGGCCTCATGACCACCATCCACTCCTACACCGCCACTCAGAAGACCGTGGACGGCCCGTCCAAGAAGGATTGGAAGGGTGGTCGCAGCGCCGCCATCAACATCATTCCTTCCGGCACCGGTGCCGCCAAGGCCGTGGGTCTCGCGATCCCGGAAGTGAAGGGCAAGCTGACCGGCATGTCCTTCCGCGTGCCGACGCCGACGGTTTCCGTGGTGGACCTGACCGTGAAGACGGAGAAGGAAACCAGCTACAAGGAAATCTCCGCCGCCATGAAGAAGGCCAGCGAAACCTACCTCAAGGGCATCCTGAACTGGACCGCCGACGAAGTGGTGAGCACCGACTTCATGCACGACCAGCACAGCTCCATCTTTGACGCCGGTTCCGGCATCGAGCTGAACAGCAAGTTCTTCAAGCTCGTGAGCTGGTACGACAACGAGTGGGGCTACTCCAACCGAGTCGTCGATCTCGTGAAATACATTGTGAGCAAAGGCCTGTAATCTAACCGAACACAGACACCCTTTAAAGCCTTCGACGGGCCGGCTCACCTGAGCCGGCCCGTTTTGCGTTCCTGCTCACCCTTCTTTTTTCCATGAACCTCTTTTTCCAACCATGTCCCTTCTTTCACAATTGCGCGTCCTGCCCAGACCCTTCTGGGTTCTGGTAGGCGCGACCTTCGTCAATCGGTTCGGTGTCTTCGTCGTGCCGTTTCTGGCGCTCTTCATCACGCGCAACGGCCACACCACCGCCCAGGCGGGCTATGCCGTGGCCTCGTATTCGGTGGGCGGCTTTGCGGCAGCCTGGATCGGCGGCTGGATGGCTGACCGCCTTGGGAGGAATGTCACCATGGCCGTCTCCGCGCTGGCGGGTGCGGTGTGCATGATCGCCATGTCCCAGGCGGTGGACTGGCGTACGCTGGCGCTGCTGGCTTTCATCACCGGTGCCATCAATGAGGCCGGGAGCCCTGCCAGCGCCGCGCTGGTGCAGGACCTGGTGCCGCCGGAGCACCGTGTCATCGCCTATGCGGTGCAGCGCTTTGCGGTGAATCTCGCGTGGTCCCTCGGGCCAGCCACAGCAGGCTTCCTGGCGGAATACTCCTTTTTCTGGCTCTTCGCTGTCGATGCTGCCACTTCGGCCTTCTTTGGCATCATCGCCTGGGTTTGCCTTCCCCGGGGCAGGCGCACGGCCCGCGAGCACGCAGGCTGGGGGCATGCGTGGCAGTCTATAAAAAGCAATCACGCTTTCCTGGCCCTGTTCGCAGCCTGCATCTGCACGGCATGGATCTTCCGGCAGACCAACACCACTTTCCCGCTGCACTTTGAGCGGAACGGGCTGCCGCTGCATGACTGCGGCCTCGTGCTGGCCCTGAACGGCGTCATGATCTGTCTGTTTGAGCTGCCACTGGCAGCCGGGCTGCGTAAATGGCCGGTCAGGCAGGTGCTGGCGCTTGGCTACATTTTGATGGGCATCAGTTTCCTCACCTTTCTCGTCAGCGGCTCGCTCACTGCCTTTGTTTTCATGATGGTGGTGTTTACTCTTGGCGAGATGTCCGCCTTCTCGCGACAGCAGGCCTACTCTGCCAGCCTTGCCCCTGAGGATATGCGTGGGCGTTATGTGGGCTTTCTCAGCCTTGCCTGGTGCGCAGGCAATACCGCCAGCTCCGCCCTGGGCATGGCGCTGTATGATCAGCACCCCGGACTGCTCTGGGGCATCAATGCCACGCTGGGCCTGGTGGCGGCGCTGCTTATTCTTTCCACCCGCAAACTTTCCCCGCATGAATCCTGAAAAGACATCCGCCAATGCCACACTGAGCGCCGTGCTGGCCTTTGGTCTGTGGGGAGTGCTGCCGGTGTACTGGAAGCAGCTCGGCCACTTGGGCAGCGATGTGGCGCTGGCCCAGCGCGTGGTGTGGACCATGGCCACCGTGTTGCCGCTGCTGATGCTGCGTGGCGAGTGGTCCGGCTTTCTGCGCTCTCTGCGGGATGTCCGGCTGGTCGGCGCTCATGCATGGTCCGCCTTTCTGCTGGCCATCAACTGGGGCGTCTTCGTCTGGGCAGCCCAGCACGGGCGCATCATCGACTGCAGCCTTGGCTACTTCATCAATCCGCTGCTGAATGTCCTCATCGGCAGCCGTCTGCTGGGGGAGCGCCTGACGGGACTGCAAAAGCTCAGCATCTTCTCCGCCGCGTGCGGTGTGCTGACGCAGCTCGTGCTGGTGGGCCACTTTCCATGGATCGGCCTGCTGCTGGCGGGCAGCTTTGCGCTCTACGGACTGGCGCGACGGCAGTCGCCTCTGGGATCACTGCCTGGTCTTGCGATGGAGACAGTGGTCGGCATTCCGGTGGCGGTGGTTTACCTGCTGTGGGCGCAGCAGAGCAGCCTGCCCATTTGGGGCACCGCGTCTGCGCATGACCTGCTGCTCATCATCGGCCTTGGCATCATCACCACCATTCCGCTGCTGGGCTTTGCGCATGGCGCGCGGCAACTGCCCTTTGCCCTGCTCGGGGTGTTGCAGTTTCTGGCCCCCACCGGTCAGTTTTTGGTGGGAGCTCTGATGTATCACGAACCGGTCGGCTCAGGAGCCCTCGTCTCCTTTGGCCTCATCTGGCTCGGGGTGTTGCTGTTTTGCGGAGATCTCTGGCTGCGAAAGCCCAGCAAGGCCTGAGGAGCCTCAGGGCCTTGCGGCAAGCGACAGCTCGATGATCTTTGCACACAGATCCGGGAACTCGATGCCCACAGCCTTGGCGGCTTTGGGCAGCAGGCTGCTGCTCGTCATTCCAGGAATGGTGTTCACCTCCAGCACAAAGGGGGCTTGATCGCTGTCCCGCAGCATCACGTCCACACGGCCATAGACTTCCGTGCCGCAGGAGCGGAAGGCTTTCAGCGCAGCGTCCTGCACAGCCTGGGTCACTTCGGGGCTCAGGGCGGCAGGGCAGTTGTAGTTCGTTTTACCGGTGCCACCCATCCATGGGTACTTGTTGTTGATGTCGTAGAAGCCCTCCACGGGTTCGATGTGGATGATGGGCAGCACCTGATCGCCAAGGACGCCCACGGTCAGCTCCTTGCCAGCCACGTAGTCTTCGATCAGCGTGTCATGGCCAAACTTTTTCGCGTCTTCCAGGGCGGCGTCCAGCTCAGCCTGGGTGTGGCAGATGTGCACGCCCACGCTGGAGCCTTCACGCGGCGGCTTCACTACCAGGGGCAGGCCGATGGCCAGTGGCTGGCTGCCGTCCAGCAGGTAGGTTTGCGAGCGCGGCGTGGGCACACCTGCGGCGATGAAGCGCTCCTTGCTCAGCAGCTTGTCAAAGGCGATGCGGCTGCTCGCCACGCCTGCGCCGGTGTAGCGGATGCCGCGCTGTTCCAGAATGGACTGAATCTGGCCGTCTTCGCCAAAGGTGCCGTGGATCAGGTTCATGGCGACGAAGGCATCCCCTGGTACTTCAAAGTCCGGCCCCGTCACATCCACCTCGACCACGATGGCCCCCTTGCTGCGCAGCGCTTCGGCCACGCTTTCAGCAGTTTTCAGGGAGACTTTGCGTTCAGAGCCGGGGCCGCCCATCAGCAGGGCGATTTTCTTGTTCGTGAGGTCGAGCATGGTGCGGCAGATATGGAATGCGGAGGCCGGATTGGCAAAAGGAATCCTGGCAATGTCCGTGCCATCAGCCACGTCTTTCTCCCTGCCACCACCATGATGCCCCGCCTCCTTTTTGCCTGCCTTCTCACCTCAGCTCTCAGCGCGGCGGAGTTCGATCTGCTCATCACCCATGCCCGGATCGCGGACGGCAGCGGTGGGCCGCTGATGGAGGGCTCGGTGGCAGTCAAAGACGGGCGCATCGCCGCCGTAGGCCAGCCCCAGGGCACGGCCACTGAGGTGATTGATGCTGGTGGCAAAGTCGTCGCCCCGGGTTTCATCGACGTGCACACCCATTCGGAAGACATCTGCCGCAATCCGGTGGCGGAGAACTTTCTCCGCATGGGTGTCACCACCATCATCTCCGGAAACTGCGGGCATTCCCGCACCGACGTGGCGAAGTTCTTCCAAGAGATCGGCGACTCGAAAGTCGCCCTCAACGTCGCCACTCTGATCGGCCACGGCTCCGTGCGCGAGCAGGCCATGGGCGGCAGCTTCATCCGCGCTCCGAATGACGAGCAGCTCGCAACGATGAAGGGGCTTGTCGATCAGGCCATGAAGGACGGTGCCGTGGGCATGAGCACCGGGCTCATCTATGTGCCGGGCTCCTTTGCCAAAACAGATGAACTCATCGCGATGGCCAAGGTCGCCGCCGCGCATGACGGCATTTACGTCAGCCACATGCGCTATGAGACGACACGCATCTTTCAGGCGCTGGAGGAGTTCATCCGCATCGCCCGGGAGGCCAGGGTGCGTGCCGAGGTTTCCCATATCAAGCTTTCCGGTCCCACCGCCTGGGGAAAGGCGGATGAAGTGCTCAGCGTGCTCAAAAAAGCCCGCGCTTCAGGTCTCAAGATCACGCAGGACCAGTACGCCTACACCGCCTCCAGCACCGGGCTGCGCCAGACGCTGCCGGACAGCGCTCTCGAAGGCGAGCATGCAGACTTTGTCGCACGCATTTCCGATCCGAAGAAAAAGGCCGAGATCATTGCCGGCATGGCCGAGATGCGCGCCCGGCAGGGCCGCAAGGACTACAGCTACGCGGTGATCGCCCGCTGCAAGGCCGACCCTTCGCTCAATGGCAAAACCATTCCTGAAGCTGCAAAGCTGCGGCGCGGTGCGGACACGCTCGAAGACCAGATCGAGCTCATTTTGGAGATCGAGGCCCAGGGCGGTGCCAGCGCCATCTTCCACGGCATGAATGAGGACGACTTGCAGACCTTCCTCAAGCACCCGCTGACCATGGTCGCCAGTGATGGCGGTCCGCGTCGCCTCGGCGAGGATGTGCCGCACCCGCGCAGCTATGGAAACAATGCAAGGGTGCTGGGGCGCTACGTGCGCGAGTTGAAGCTGCTCTCGCTACCCGAAGCCATCCGCCGCATGACCTCACTCCCGGCACAGACTTTCCACCTGAAAGATCGCGGCATGCTCAAAGCCGGAGCTCATGCAGACCTTGTGATTTTTGATCCGGCCAAAATTGGCGATCCCTCCACCTTCAGCGATCCGCATCATTACGCCGAAGGCTTCGATCATGTGATTGTCAACGGAGGTGTCGTAATCCGTGATGGCAAAATCACGGAGGTTCGCAGTGGTGGTCCGCTGCGGATGGGGCAGTAGCTCAAGGTTTGTCCGTTTCTGCCCCCAGGTGTCCGTTGCGAAACAGCCATGAGGCGGCTTGATAAAGCGAGATGGTGTCGCTCAGGCGCCTTTGCAGAGAGTCTGATTTATCCGGCGCGATGGTTCCCGCTTTCAGATCCACTTTCCCCAGAGTGAACTCCTGCTTGGGCTTGAGCATGGCAAAGTCTCCCTGCGTGATGTAGGCGATCTTTTGGTAGTTGGAGACAAAGATGCGCTCCTTGTCAGGAGTGTAGCCGGAGGAGAAAACATCCTGGCCAAAGGTGCGTGTGGTGTAGCTCCAGTTCATCATGCCAAAGAGTGTGGGCGCCACATCGATCTGGCTGCACAGCCGGTCATACGAGCGTGGCTGGATGAGCTGCGGATTCCAGATGATGCAGGGGATGTGGTACTTGGTCACGTCCAGCTCCATCTTTCCGGCGCTGCCGTGGCAGTGGTCCGCCACCACGACGAAGATCGTGTTGGCAAACCACGGTTTCGTTTTCGCCTTCTCCAGGAAGTCGCCGATGCACCAGTCCGTGTATTTGACGGCGGCCTCGCGTGAGCCCTGCGGCATGTCGATGCGGTTTGCCGGGAAGGTGAAGGGGCGGTGGTTCGACACCGTCATGACGTGCATGAAGAAGGGCTTGTTTGCCGCATGGTTCGTGTCCGCTTCCTGCATGGCCCAGCGGAAGAGATCTTCATCCGCCACGCCCCAGGCGTTTTGAAAGGTGATCTCGCTCTTCGGTTTGGTGCCGCGGTCGATCACGCGGTAGTTGTTGCGGGAAAAATAGGTGCGCATGTTGTCAAACATGGCATCGCCGCCATAGACGTAGCTCACATCATAGCCACGGCTGCGGCACACGGAGCCGGAGGTGAAGAGGTTGGTGTTCAGTGGCCGCCAGACGATGGACTGGCCCGGTGTGGGCGGCACGCTCAGCGTCAGCGCCTCCAGGCCGCGCACGGTACGTGTGCCGGTGGCGTACAGATTGGTGAAAAGGATGCCTTCATCTGCCAGCCGGTCCAGGTTTGGCGTCAGGTAGCTGCGCATTTTGAAGTTCACCTTGAAGTGGCTCATGAAGGCCGCGCTCAGGCTTTCGACCGAAATGAACACGATGTTGTGCCGCTTTTCAGGGCCTGCGTGCTTGATCATGCGTCGCAGATCGCGCGGGTCCGCACTGGCCGCCGGAGTGTCGGGCAGGATGAGAAGCTCCTTCGCACGCGCCAGCGCCTTGTCGATGTCCTGCCTGAGATAGAAGCGTTCGAATTCGATCTCGCTTTCCCAAAAGGCCGCACACCAGGCATAGGGGCCGTTTTTGGCCAGCTCACGATTGAAGTTGTTGCTGAAGCGCGGGAGCTGCGATTGCGAGAAGAAACTGGAAATGCCCACCACAAGCACAGCGATGCCCAGCGCCGGCACGATGCGCAGCCGCCACGCACTGTCTCCGGCGCATACCCAGCGCACGCCTCCGAGCTTCCACATCACCCACACCACTGCCGAGCCCGCCAGCGCCAGCCCGGCATAGATCAGCGGCATGGGGTAGGACTGCTGGATGTTGTCGATCACCTCCTGGGTAAACACCAGATAGTCCACCGCGATGAAGTTGAACCGCACCTGAAACTCATCCCAGAAGAACCCTTCCGCCACTCCGATGAAAATGAAGACCACGGCATACAGCAGCAGGAGGAATGACACGACCCATCGTGCCGCTTGGCTGCGCCACAGGGCTGCGGGCAGCAGTACCGTCAGCAGAAGCCACGGCACCACCGCATAGCAGGCTGCCAGCACATCATAGCACAGGCCATAGCCAAACGAACCCAGCAGCGAGGCATCCCAGGCGATGTCGTGCCGCCCCTGAATCATGAGCGCGACACGTGTACAAAACGCCACTGCCAGAAACAGCGCGATGATCAGCAGGGCGCCTCGGGCTAAAGACGAACGGGGGCTCAGTCGCATAATGGACACATGCTAAAAACTCGGATGAACGCTTTCGTAGGCTGGGTAAAGGCTGGGGAGCGTACGAAGTGGCAGGAGGTGATTCGCTTTCAAGGTTCAAAATGCCTAGCCAAGATGAGAAGTTTACTTCAGAACGGCATTGTGACCGCAGATGACGGCCTCATCCTGATGACGCTTTTTACAATCTGCTCCATGATCCCGCTGGAGAAGCACCATGGGTCTGAATAACATGCGGCCTCCTATGAAGCCCTCCCTCCTGCTCCTAGCCACTGTCGCTTTCAGTTTCAGCTGCACCCGTGCTGCGGACGGCATCCCGCCCTCCTATCCGCTCAAAAAGTGCGTCATTTCAAACGAACCCTTCGGGGGCGAGATGGGCAAGCCCGTCAAAGTCACGCATGAAGGCACGGATGTGTACCTGTGCTGCAAATCCTGCCTCAAGGACTTCAAGGCAGATCCCGCCAAGTACGTGAAAATGGTCAAGGACGCTGCTGCGAAGAAGTAGGCGGCCTTACAGCCGCCGGCTCACCCATTCGCCCATGCCTCGTGCATCGGCATCGGTTACGTTCGCATCGCGCTGGCATTCCTCGGGGCTGAACTCCGTTCGCGCGGCAATCCGCCCGGCCTTCCAGACATGCACCGCTGGCGGGTAGGGCCCGACTTTGCGTGGGTCGCTCCAGGTGTGGATGCCAAGCGTCTGCGGATTGACCGCCGCAGCGATGTGCATCGGCCCGCTGTCCACGCTGACGCAGAACCTGGCCTGTCGCATGATCCAGATCAGCTCGGGCAGGGAAGTGCGCTGGCTCCAGTCTTGGATATGCGCGCCGGTGGGCCGGGCTGGGTCAGAGGTCATGCCCACCAGCACCACCGGGTGGGGAGCCAGGGCATCGCAGAGCGACTGCAAAGCGGAATGGGAAAGCGACTTGCCCTCGCCGCGCGACCAGGGATGCACGGCGACGAAGCCTTGCGCTGCCTGCGTCCAGCCAGCGGGAGCCGAGCCTGGAGCAAGCTCAAAGGTGATGTCCTCAGCCTCGATCTTGATTCCCAGTGCGCGCGGCAGCTCCAGGTAGCGGTCCACGGCATGGGCTCCGGCGTCCACGGGCACGGTATGGTTGTAGAAGAAACGGGAGCCTTCACGCGCATCCGAAAGACCGACGACCGCTTTCGACCCACGCCAGCTGCTGACCAGGCCGCTGCGCAGCAGGCCCTGGAAATCGAGCACGATCTCCGGCTCCTCTCGCGGCAGCATCATCCAGGTGCGCCGCCAGTTCCAGAAACGCGCCAGGCCGGCCAGTCCGCGAAAGGTTTTGCGGGGGAAGGGGATCACTTCATCGAGCAAGGGGCTGCCTTGCAGAATGGGGGTCCACTCGGTGTTGGCCAGCCAGCGGATTTTTAGCCGGGGATGGGCGTCTCTCAGGGCCTTCACAGCCGGCAGGGTGTGCACGATGTCACCCAGAGAGCTGGGTTTGACGATGAGCGCGGAGCGGAAGTCGCGCAGGCTGGGAAGCTGGCGCGTGACCTCGCTCATTTGCCCAGGGCAAGGCGGTCTGCCAGCAGGGAGGGCAGACCAGCCGCGCGGATTTTTGCCTGGGCGGTTTCGATGTCGTACTCCAGCCGGCGGATCGAGATCGTCTGCGCCTGCACATCGTAGATCGCGTAGGCGGCTCTCCAGTCACCGTCGCGGGGCTGTCCCACGCTGCCAACGTTGACAAAGTACTTCACGCCACGCTGCAGCTGAACGTCGGTGCCTCGGGCGGCCCGCACAGCGTCGTCTTTTTCAAAGATGCGCGGGACGTGCGTATGGCCGTAGAAGCAGACCTGGGTAAACTGGTAGCTGAAGCTGGCCATCGCATCGAAGCGGTTGGTCACGTAGCCCCAGTTGCCGGGAGAATCGAGCGTGGCATGCACGATGGTGAAGTCACGCACCTGACGCACCAGCTTCAGCTCGCGCAGCCACTGGCGCTGGTCCTGGCTGAGCTGTTCACGGGTCCACAGCAGGGCATTCTGGGCCAGGGGGTTCAATTCTTCCAGGGAGCTCTCGCTGGCGGCACCCTCATCGTGGTTGCCGCGCACCACCGGGCAGCCCAAGTCTTGCACGGCCTGCAGGCACTCGACTGGATTGGCTGCGTAACCGACGATGTCGCCGAGGCAGACGTAATTGGCACAGCCCTGCTCCTGAGCGTCCCACAGAACGGTCTGCAGGGCTTCAAGATTGGCGTGTATGTCTCCGAATATGGCGAATTTCATCGTCTAAGGTTGGCGGCGATACCTGCACCTTCGGGACATGAGCAGGGAAATCAAGCATTTCAGCATCAGAAACCTGCTGTGGGGGGCAGGGCGGAGGTCCGTCAGGATTTCTGAAAAAGCAAACGGGGCGGATCACCCGATCCGCCCCGTCGCTTGATAGAGAGTCCAACAGCCAGAAGGAACCACTATTTGAAAATTTTGACCGGGCCATCTCAGACCCTTTGTCTGAGTGTATTCTTCCACATTCCCCAGACAATGCGTCAGAGGCACGTAAATGAGTTGTAAGCTGCTTGTAAATCGCAGCTCTCCCGCCTCCTAAACTCGTTCGTAGAAGCGAAATTCCAAGCCTTCTGACTGACCCACGATTTCTTTGAGGGAGAACAGGTGCTCAAAGGGCGGGAGCAGGACATCCCCCTCATAAGGCTCGGCAATCCAGGTGAGATAAAACCCGTCACACCGGGGCAGCAGTTCCTCAAAAACACGTGCCCCCCCAATCACAAAAACGGTTTCCGCTTCACCACACACCTGCGGAATCTCGTCGGCACTGCGAATGACCGTGACCCCCTCCCTTGGGGCCATGGTGCTGCTCAGGACGATGTTTTGGCGGCCCGGCAGAGGCCGGCCGATGGAGTCAAAAGTGGCGCGCCCCATCACGATGGGGTGGCCGAGAGTGGTGCGTTTGAAGAATTTCAGATCCTCGGGGAAGTGCCACGGCAGCTTGCCTTCGCGCCCAATGACGCGGTTGCTGGCCATGGCGACAATGGCGATGAGGCGCATAGGGCGGTGACGAAGGGCGGATTACCAGAGTTCGATCGGCTGATGCGGCTCAGGGCGTATGATCTCCGTGCCCGGAATGGTCTCGTTGAAGCGGCGGGTAAACCACATCTGGGCCGGTTCTTCACCGTGGACGAGCAGGAGCTTTTTCGGCTTCACCTTTTCGATGTATTCTGCGATCTGCTCGCGTGAGGCATGGGCGCTGAGGTCAAAGCTTTCGACACGCGCCCGCAGTTCCACAGCGGGAAGGTCCTTGGCCAGCTTGATCTTGGTGCCCGGGGTGGCGTTGCGGATCTTGTAGCCGGGGGACTCGGGGTCGGTGTAGCCGACGAAGCAGACGGTGTTCCGCGGATTGTCGAGGAACTTCTGGGCGAAGGTGTTGGAGACGGTGTGCTCCGTCATCATGCCGCTGGACAGGGCATAGAGAGTGCGCGGGCTGGAGATGATCTCCTGGCGCTTCCTGCCTTTGCGGGGGACGAGCATCTTCATGTCGTCCAGCAGGCGGAAGCCGGGATAGCTGCGGCGGCTGCGGGAGGCATAGTGATCGTAAAGCACCGTGATCTTCGTGCTCAGCCCGCCGATGTAGAGCGGCATTTCAGGAATGAGGCCCTCCTCGTGCAACTCGTGCAGCATCATCATGACCTCCTGGGTCTTGCCCAGGGCAAAAACGGGGATCATCACAGCTCCGCCTGCCTCATGGGTGTCGCGGATCACGCCAGCGAGGCGCTCTTTTTCGTTTTTGCGTGAAAAGCCCTCCGGGCGTGCGTAGTCGCCACGGGTGGTCTCGGTGATCATCACGTCAATGCCGCTGGTGGGGAAATCAGCGGCGCGGCAGATGGTCTGCGCCTCAAAATTCACATCGCCGGTGTAAAACAGCGTGTTGCTGCCTTCACGGATCAGGACGCCCGTGGAGCCGAGAATGTGGCCGGCGTCGAACATGGTGGCCTCCAGATTGGTGTCCGGAATCTCAAACGGGCGGTCGATGTCGCGGTAGATCCACTGGGCGCGGATCTCATCCAGCTCCCGGTGGGTGAAGAGGGGGTATTCCGTGATGCTTTCCTCCTCGCGCTGCTTCGTCATCACATTGACGGAGTTGTGCAGCATGGCGGATGAGAGCTCCCCGGTGATTTCCGTCATCAGCACCGGTGTGTTTGGCTGCTTGCGCTGCAGCACGGGCAGGGAGCCTATGTGGTCATGGTGCGCATGGGTGATGAGCACCGCATTGGCCGACTTGTGCGGCAGTGGGCCGAAATCCGGCATGGCACCGTAACCTGCCATTTTGGGGTGCATGCCGGAATCAAGCACGACGCGATGGTCCCCGGCTTCGAGGAGGTAGGAATTGGCGCCGATCTCACGTCGGCGGGTCAGGTTGCGAAAACGCATGCAGTATTTTTGGGGGGAGGCGGACACTAGGGGGCTGCCCGTGTTCCACAAGGCCTATTTGGTCATGTTCCGGCCGGTAGGCGCCTTCGATCTCGGTTGCCGTTCCGTGTTCTTGTTTCACCTTCCGCCCATGCGCACTCGATTGGACCGCCTGCTGAAACTTGTCCCTGTGATCAGTGTCTTGGGTGGAGGGGCGCTTCTGGCCGTGGAGCGTGTCTGGAAAGACTCCGGCGGCCAAAGCGAGGTCCGGGCTGAATTCGTCAAACTCTCAGGTGAAAACGTCTTCCTCCGGCGTGAAAACGGCATCGTCATCACCGTGCCGCTGTCCAGTTTGAGCAAGGTGGATCAGGAGTTCGTCGTCGGCACTCGTCCGCCTGGAGAGGCTGGTGCCTTGCTCGGAGCACAGGAGGAAATCGTGCTCCAGCTCCCCAAGCCCATGTTCGTCAGCAGCCCCGTCATAGACCTGGGACTTCCCAACATGGAGAAGTTTGACATCTCCAAGCGCATCAAAAGCTTCAAGGCTCTCAAGGGCACTGTGAATGTTGCGAAAGGCAAAAAGGTCACCTCCTCCGATCCGGCTCCCATCATAGGCGATCTCAATCTCATCACGGACGGAGATGCTGACGGTGCGGATGGCAGCTTCGTCGAACTCATGCCAGGGAAACAGTGGGTGCAGATTGATCTCGGAGCCACGCACACAATTCAGAAAATCGCCTTGTGGCATTATCACAAACTGTTAGCAGCCTATCTGGACGTGGTCATTCAGGTCTCCGATGATCCAGACTTCAGCAAGGGCGCCACCACACTGTGGAACTCCGATCATGACGACACTTCCGGTTTTGGAAAGGGCAAGGACCCAACGTATGTCGAAAGCAACTACGGTCGCATCATTGAAGGCAAGGCCGCCAAGGCCCGCTACGTCCGTCTCTGGAGCCATGGCAACACCAGCAACGAGATGAACCACTACTGCGAGGTGCAGGTCTTTGCCGTGCCGCCTCCTTAGGATGCCGGACTGATCCTGCGCCCGGCAAAGCGTGCGAACACTGCAGAGACGGCCAGCAGCGCTGCGGGAATGGTGGGCGGGCACCAGATCAAACTGGATTGAAAGGCGAGAAAGCAGGTGACCAACGCGGCGAAGATGCACAGCAGGCCGCGCGGGATGGCTTTTTTACGCGGCACGAACAGCACCAGCCACAGCCCCATCAGGCCAGCGGCACCCCAGATGATCCATTGCGCCCAGTCAGGGAGCAGTCGCAGGCGCGGCATGGCAAGTATTTCGGCCAGAGCCACGGCATGCAGGCGTGCCAGCCCGCCGGTTTGAGCGTCATCCGTGCCGATCACGATGAGCTTGCCGCCGGAGAGATGCTGTTTGTCCTGGGGTGAGAGCGCCTCGGCCAGTTCGGTCGTCATCAGGTTGAGCGCGTCCACCTCGGGCACAGCCCGGTCCATGCACACCCATTCAGCGTTGCGGGTGAGGTTGACAAAAACGCCGTCAGCCAGGTAGGCCCCGGACCCCGTTTCCAGCGCCAGCCGGTGCTTGGCATAAGGTGTCTTGGTGAAACGCGCCAGGGCCTGAGCCAGCACCGTTGGGAGCAGCCTGCCGCCTTCCTGGACAGCATAGGGCAGCAGCACCGTTTCCTTTTCCTGACGGGAGATGGCTATGCCCAGCTCCGCCTGCGCACGCATCAGTTCATCCGGTGCCGAGATCAAAGCCTTGAGCGGAGGGACGGACTGCATGTTTCCGTGCACTTTTTGGAACACCGGCAGTGAATTTTCCAAGCCTCCGAGAAAGGCTGGCGTGTCACGCGTGGTGGCGAGTTCGGCCTCCACGCCGAGCACCGTGCTCGGAATGGGCAGCAGTGCCTGAGCCGCCTCGGCCACAAATTCAGGGGGCGGGCGGCCCCAGAAAAGCGTTTCGGGCACGACCACCACGGCCGGATCATACGGCTGCAAGCCCTTCAGAATCATCCGCCAGTCCAGCGGGCGTGGCGGCCAGCCAGCGTATTCCGCCCTGTCGGCGGTGCGCATTTTCACAAAAACCACCGGGGACTCTTTCATCGCCTGGTCTTTGGCGAGCACAAAGCGTTCCCGGGTATTGGCCACGAGGAAGTCCAGAAACAGCTCGTCCACCCGCTGAAACCTTCCGGCCTGATGCTCACGATCCAGCCACCAGCCGAAGCTGCCGAGCAGGAGAATGAGAATCAGGGCACGAAGCATGGCAGGCAACGCCCGGCGGCTAGCGCCCGGTTAAGGTGTGGGCGTTTCAGCCGGGATGTCAGTGGTGGTGCTTTCGCGCTTTTCAGCGGCAAACTTGAGGCGGTTGGTCTCTTCATCGTGGGAGACTTTGACGATGTCGCCTTCGCGGATGTCACCACGCAGCAGGTGCTCGGCCAGCGGGTCCTCGATGTTTTTCTCCACCGCACGGCGCATCGGGCGCGCACCATACTGAGGATCAAAGCCCTCTTTCATGAGGAACTCACGGGCGCTGTCGTCCAGCGCGATGTGGATGTTCTTCTTCTTGAGGCGTGTGACCACCTTGCTGACTTCGAGATCCACAATCTTGTTGAGCTGCTCTTTCTCGAGCATGCGGAAGATGACGATGTCGTCCAGGCGGTTGAGGAACTCAGGCTTGAAGAACTTCTTCGCGGATTCGGTGATCTTGCCCTTGATGCTGGCATTGTCAGCCACGTCCTGCTGCATGGCGATGAAGCCCAGGCTGGTCTGACGCTTGATGGTTTCAGCGCCCACGTTCGACGTGAGGATGACGATGGTGTTCCGGAAGTCGATCTTGCGACCGAAATTGTCGGTGACCTGACCTTCTTCAAGGATCTGGAGCAGGAGGTGCATCACATCCGGATGCGCTTTTTCGACTTCGTCGAAAAGGATCACGGAGTAAGGGCGACGGCGAACGGCTTCGGAAAGCTGGCCGCCTTCTTCATAGCCGACGTACCCGGGAGGCGCACCGATCAGACGGCTGGCGGTGTGCTTCTCCATGTACTCGGACATGTCGATCTGGATCAGCGCCTCGGCGGTGCCAAACATGAACTCGGCCAGGTTCTTGGCCAGGAAGGTCTTGCCGACCCCGGTCGGGCCGAGGAAGAGGAAGGAGCCGATTGGGCGGCGCGGATCCTTGAGGTCTGCACGTGAACGGCGCAGCGCCTTGCTGATCGCGATGACAGCTTCGTCCTGGCCGATGACCTTGCCCTTGAGCTCGGTTTCCATCTTGAGGAGCTTCTCGGCTTCGGCCTGCTCCATGCGTTGCAGCGGGACGCCGGTCCATTTGGAGACGACGGACATGATGTCCTCTTCGGTCACGTCGACGATACGCTCCTGGTTGTTGGAGCGCCAGCTTTCCAGCACGTCGTCAAAACGCTTCTTGGCATTCTTTTCACGGTCACGCAGGTGAGCCGCCTTCTCGAAGTCCTGCTCCTTGATGGAGCCTTCCTTCTCGACGCGGATCTCCTCGATCTCGGCCTCGATCACCTTCAGCTCTGGCGGACGCGTCATGGCGGCGATGCGGGCCTTGGAGCCGGCTTCGTCCATGATGTCGATGGCCTTGTCCGGCAGGAAGCGGGAGGGCAGATAGCGGGAGCTGAGGTTCACGGCGGCCCTCAGGGCGTCTTCCGTGTACTTGGCCTTGTGGTGCATCTCGTATTTGCCGCGCAGGCCAAAGAGAATGCGGATGGCGTCCTCCACGGAAGGCTCCTCAACCTTCACGCTCTGGAAGCGACGCTCCAGGGCGGAGTCCTTTTCGATGTACTTGCGGTACTCGTTCAGCGTGGTGGCGCCGACACACTGCAGCTCGCCGCGGCTGAGGGCGGGCTTGATGATGTTGCTGGCGTCCATGGCGCCCTCAGCACCGCCGGCACCCACGATGGTGTGGAGCTCGTCAATGAAGAGAATGACGTTCTTGTGGCGGCGGATCTCGTCCATCACTGCCTTGATGCGCTCTTCAAACTGGCCGCGATACTTCGTGCCAGCGACCATGAGTGCGAGGTCGAGGGTGATGACTTTCTTGTCGCGCAGAATTTCCGGGACGTTGCCAGCGGCTATTTCCTGGGCCAGGCCTTCGACGATGGCGGTCTTGCCCACGCCGGCTTCGCCGATGAGCACCGGGTTGTTCTTGGTGCGGCGGCAGAGGATCTGAATGACACGGGCGATCTCTTCCGAGCGGCCGATGACCGGGTCCATCTCTCCCTTGATGGCGAGTTCGGTGAGGTCACGACCAAAGGCTTTGAGCGCCGGGGTCTTCTCGTTCTTTTTCTTGTCGCCCGAAGGGGTGTTGCCGGTGGGATTGACGGGTTCGCTTTCCTCTTCCTCCTCCTCGTTCTGGGAGGAGAAGTTGGGGTCGAGTTCCTTCAGGATCTCACTGCGGGCCTTGTCGAGGTTCACGTCGAGGTTGCGCAGCACCTGGGCGGCCACGCCTTCCCCTTCGCGCAGGAGGCCGAGAAGGATGTGCTCGGTGCCGACGTAGCTGTGGTTGAGCGCCTTGGCTTCCTTGGAGGCCAGGGCGAGCACCTTCTTGACCCTTGGAGTGTAGGGGATGTTGCCGACCATCTTGGTCTCCGGGCCGGAGCCGACCTGCTGCTCCACCTGCATGCGCACGGTTTCGAGGTCGAGGCCGAGCTTGGTCAGCACGTTGACTGCCACACCCTGGCCAAGTTTGATCAGGCCCAGCAGCAGATGCTCCGTGCCGACGTAGTTGTGGTTAAAGCGGTCGGCCTCCTTGCGGGCAAGGGCCAGAACCTGTTGAGCACGTGGAGTGAAATTATTCATCATTAGTGGGGGAGGCGTTGCCTCCGTTGTTAGATTGTGATGGTGGAAAACTACCCGGGCCGTCGATGGATTGCAACCGCGTGCGGGTTAAATCAGCACGCATGCTGTCACGCTCTTCAGGGGACAATTCACGCGCAGCATTGAGCTGAAGATGCGCAGGTTGAATTTCCAGCAGAAGCATGTCGATCAGGCTGCGGTCGCAGTTCCTGACAAGGTCGAGATCCGCGCCCAAGCGCAGCATGGAAAGCAGGTTCAGTGCCTCTTTGGAGGTCAGGATGTGCGCATACCTCAGAATGGCAAAGGCGCGCCCCACCTGGTCCTGCAGCATGGTCTGATGGTCTTCTTTGAGCTTGGCGCGCGCCGTCACTTCGGAACGGACGACGCCCTCGATGACTTTTTCGATCTGGGCGATGATTTCAGGCTCCGCCTCACCCAGTGTGTGCTGGTTGGAGATCTGGAACAGATTGCCGAGAGCCTCGGTGCCTTCACCATAGAGGCCGCGCACCGCCAGGCCGATCTTGCCGATCGCCTTGATCACCGGGTTGATCTGCTCCGTGAGCACCAGCGCGGGCAGGTGCAGCATGACGGAGGCGCGCATGCCGGTGCCCAGGTTCGTGGGGCAGGCGGTCAGGTAGCCGAGCTTGGGGTCAAAGGCGTAAGGCAGCAGGCCTTCGAGCTCCGTGTCCACCCGGTCCACCGCCTCAAAGGCACTGGCGAGGTTCAGCCCGGGCCGGATGCCCTGGATGCGAAAATGATCCTCCTCATTGATCATGATGGAGATGCTCTGCTTGCGGTCCACGACCACGGCGCACCCGGAGGAGCGCGCTGCGTGCTCACGGCTCACGAGGTGGCGCTCCACCAGCACCTGTTTGCGGATCTTGCTCAGATCGGTGTAGTCCTCGCTGTAGCCGTCCCTCATTTCGGGCAGCTCCTCCACCACCGGGCGTGCGCGCTCCAGCAGCTCGATGCGCTGGCGTTCCTGGCTGAAGCCAGGAAACGGGTAGCCACGGAGATTGCGGGCAAGACGCACACGCGATGTCATGACCACATCAGAGTGGGGCCCCGTGCCTTTCATCCAGTCGGCGGGGTTCTTGATCAATGTGGCAAAACGCATCATGAGATTATGAAGTTGGACGTCTGAAAAGGGATACGCGTTGAATCATGCGCGAGGATGATTCCACCTGCGGCATCCTTCATTTGGAGGCCTTGGGCTGGAGATTTTCGATCTCGGATTTCAGCCGCGCCGCGTCCTCGTAGCGTTCCTCTTTGACGGCGAGATCGAGTTCGGCGCGCAGCTTGGCGATGTCCGGCGTAGGCGCTTGGGCAGGCGCCACCGGAGCCGGTGGCGGTGGCTCCTTCACCGCAGCCGCCCGCTGCCGGGGCAGGATCTGCGGTGTGACGGCGCTGATGTGGCTCGGGCGCTTGCCCACGTGCCGGGTGCCTTTGTGCATGTTGCGCAGCAGTCCGTCCAGCCCCTCCCGGAAGGCCGCGTAGCATTCCGGGCAGCCCATACGGCCGATTTTTTTCAGCTGGGAGGCGGTGAAGCCGCAGGCTTCGCACACAATCTCCATCGTGTCGGACTCCGCCCTGTGGGAAGGGCTGAGAAATGCCTCCGCGAGCCCGAAGCCGGTCTCTTCGGTCACGCCTTTGGCCTTCGAGCAGGTTTCACACAGGTTCACCGTGGTCATCTGACCGTTGATGATCTGGGTGAGGAACACAGTGGCCTCATTCTCGCAAACGTCGCATTTCATGGAATTATTCGTGCATGCTTTTCATGCCACACAGGTGATACGAACGGCAGCACGTACTGGTTATGACAGGTAATTGCGCCCGTCAACCAATGCCCTGAGCCGCCAGCCATTCGTCCAGCTCGGCCTGCAGCTGGGAATGCTTCACAAAGCTGTAATGAAATGTGCGGAACCCCAGCCGTGCCGCCGTGGCGATGTTGGCCTCCAGATCGTCAATGTAAAACGTCCGTCCGGGGTCGAGGCCCAGCTGCGCGGCGGTCTTGAGAAAGATCTCCTCCCCCGGCTTCGCGCAGCGGGCGATGTGTGAATACACGCCGCCCTGAAAGAGCTGGAAGATCGGAAACTCCCGCAGGAAGTAGCTCTTGTGCAGTTCGTTGGTGTTGGAGAGCAGGTGCATCGGCAGTCTACCCGCCAGACTGCGGAGCGTCGCGTACATGGGCTCGTTCTGGGCGAAAATCTCGCACCAGATTGCAGCAAATTCATCGGGGCTGCCACGAAATCCCGTCAGCGCCATGCCCTCCTGCACAAACTCCCCGTCTTCCATGGCTCCCACCTCGTAGGGGCCCTTGATGTCGTCAAACAACGTCAGCACCGTCTCCGCCGGATGATCGCAACGTTCTGCGAGCCGGCGGGCGGCGATGCTGAAGTCAAAGTCGATGAGGACCTTGCCAATGTCTGAAAGGATGACGGGCTGGGGCATGCTCCTCCTTTGCATGCGGGGTTCTGGGATGCCAGATCATTTCATCAGTTCCGCCAGCTTTGGGCCGATGGCATCCGCCCAGATCTGATAGCCTGCAGGCGAGAGATGCAGGAAATCAGGCATGACCTCCTTGGTCAGGGCGCCGTCAGGCTGAGGAAACTGGCTGCCGATGTCCAGGAAGAAGACGTTTTTGCCATCGTCGAGCTTGGCGATGATGGCGTTGACCTGCTTGAGTTTTTCATTGGCGGCGCCGAGCTTGCCGGTGGGTTTGTCGCCACGCGGGAAGACGGCCAGCAGGAGGATCTTTGCCTGCGGCTGCTTGGCGCGGATGGTTTCGACAATCGCGGTCACGCCTTTGGCGATGCCTTCAGCGGGGTCAGCGCCGACATTGTTCGTGCCGATCATCAGCACCACGGCCTTGGGCTTGATGCCCTCCAGTTCGCCATTCTGGATGCGCCACAGCACATGCTGAGTGCGGTCCCCGCCGATGCCGAAGTTCGCAGGGGTGTATTGGCCGAAAGCCTTGGGCCAGACCTCCTTGCCACTGCCCGCCCAGCCGGCAGTGATCGAGTCGCCCAGGAACACGAGCTGGGCCTTGCCCTCCTTGGCGATGCTCACAAACTTTTCATGCGCAGCGATGAAGCCCGGGTTGATCTTGCCGTCCTTGCCATACTTCTCCGCAGGCACATCCGGCGGTTGAGGCGGCAGGACGACCGCTGGGGCGGCGCCTTCGAGGCCACGGCCGCTTTGAGTTCCAATGATGCCGCCGGAGGCAGCACCGCCGGCAGCGCCAATGACATCATTCTTCTGGGGGCCTGGAGCCGGGGTCTGTGCCTGGAGAGCGGCGGAGGCCAGCAGAAGAAGGGAGAATGCGAGTGATGTAATTTTCATGCATGCGCATTGTGGAGGTCTGCTCGCGGGCAGGCAATCCGAAAGAGCATGTCGTGCGATCCGTAAAGTTGACGCGGCGGTGTCAGCCTTCCCGGGCCCCTGCACCGCTGACTTCTGGCCGCAAGCATTTTTCCCTTCACCAGGATTGACGCCATCCGCCGGTTTTCAATAGCATGACCGGGAATCCCCCAAATTCAGCCAACCACAACCATACAATATTATGCCAAGCAATCATGGTGTCGCCTACATGGGTACCGGAAAGGTAGAGGTTCAGAGCATTGATTTCCCCAAACTGGAGCTGCGCGAACAGAAGCGCAAATGCCATCATGGGGTCATCCTTAAAGTCGTCAGCACAAACATCTGCGGCTCCGACCAGCACATGGTCCGTGGTCGCACCACCGCTCCCCAGGGGTTGATTCTCGGTCATGAGATCACCGGTGAGGTCATCGAGACCGGCCGTGATGTCGAGTTCATCAAAAAAGGCGACATCGTCAGCGTGCCCTTCAACATCGCCTGCGGCCGCTGCGCCAACTGCAAGGAAGGCAAGACCGGCATCTGTCTCAATGTGAATCCCGCCCGCCCGGGTGCGGCTTATGGCTATGTGGACATGGGGGGCTGGGTCGGCGGTCAGGCAGAGTACGTCATGGTACCCTACGCTGACTTCAACCTGCTGAAGTTCCCGGACCGTGATCAGGCCATGGCCAAGATCAAGGACCTCACCCTTCTCTCCGACATCTTCCCCACCGGCTATCACGGTGCCGTCTCTGCCGGCGTCGGCCCAGGCGCGACCGTCTATGTCGCAGGTGCCGGCCCTGTCGGCCTTGCCTGCGCAGCCTCCTGCCATCTCCTCGGTGCCGCCGTCGTCATCGTGGGTGATCTGAACAAGGAGCGTCTCGCCCAGGCCCGCCGCTTCGGCTGCGAAACCGTGGACGTTTCCAAGAGCGCCACCGTTCAGGAGCAGATCGAAAACATTCTCGGTGTGCCTGAAGTGGACTGCGCGATTGACTGCGTGGGCTTTGAGGCCCGCGGCTGCGGCCACAACCACAGCAAGGAAGTGCCAGCCCAGGTGCTCAACAGCGTCATGGAGATCACCAAGGCAGGCGGTGCCATCGGCATTCCCGGCCTCTACGTCACGGGAGATCCCGGCGCCGTGGACGAGGCTGCCAAGGTGGGCAGCCTTTCCATCCGCATCGGTCTCGGCTGGGCCAAGAGCCACACCTTCGTCACCGGCCAGTGCCCGGTCATGCGCTATCACCGCCGCCTCATGATGGCGATCTTGCACGACAAGATCAAAATCGCCAAGGCGACGAACGTGCAGGTCATTTCGCTAAAGGGTGCACCCAAGGGCTACACCGACTTCGACAAAGGCGCAGCCCGGAAGTACGTCATCGACCCCCACGGCATGATCAAAGCCTGATCGGTCAGAGAGTTATTCTGCGAAGCCCTCCCGCTGCAAAGCCGGAGGGCTTTTTCTTGCGTACGACAGACACTCTTGTCTGTCGCTCAGCGCCACCGCAGCCCGGCACGCGTCGAAGGTTCAACAAGCTCGCGAAGACCGGTCTTGTCTCGGCAATGAACTCATCACACAGGCACAACAGTCACGAAGATGAATGTTCAGAATCACCTCAGGCCTCTGTGCTTATCGTGCCTCTGCGGTTAAAACATAAGCACGATCCATCCCGCCTTTTAACTGCAATGGGATTACAACGTCTGAATAAACCGGTCCGCCTCGGCGATCGAGCGGTTCATCTGGTCCAGCAGCCTCTGGATGTCTCCCTGGATGTTGTCAGCCGTTCCGCGCAGCGAGCCGATGGCGGCAGCGTTCAGGTTATGCTTCAGGTAGAGCACCTGGTCATGAAACTGGCGCAGCACCGGATCCATCGTGGCTTCCGCCGCGTGGAGTGAGCGTGAGAGCGGCTCAAACCGGCTGCGTGTCTCCGCCAGTTTGCGGCGGCTGTCCGCAGCGAGAGAGGCGTTCCCATATTGGCGGATTTCCCCTTCCCATTCAAGGAAGAGGTCCCGTGCCACCGTGTCCACCTCGCGGATCTGACTGCGCACCCGGGCCGCCTGAGACTCACAGTCTTCGTATTCGCCTTTGAAGCGGTTGTAGGCAGACTCCAGGCTGCCGCCGTTGTAGTTGGTCAGCTTCTTGAGCTGGGTCAGAGCGTCCTGGAACTGCTCGCCAGCCTCTTTCTGCTCGCCACGGGCTTTTTTGACCGCGCTCTTGAGCAGGTCACGCTTCTCATAGCCCAGCTTTTCCCAGGCGGCATAGTACACGGTGTTGCAGGCTGCGAGAGCACAAGCCAGCCCGATGAGGAAAAGCCGGGAACGCATGTGGAATCAGCCCACGAATTTCAAGGTGCCAACCTGTCCTGCAGCCATCGCAGCGTGCTGGGCATCGGAGCAGGCCGAATTGGTCGGAGCATCAGCTGGTGCCTCATTCTTTTCCAGCAGGCCGTTTTCGGACATCCAGGCTTCCACTTCAGCGCCGCTGATGTCAGCGAGCATCGTGCCGTTGATCTCCACGCAGGGGGACAGCGGCTGGCCGCTCTTCTGCTCCATCTCCCAGCGGAAGGCCGGGTTTTTGATGATGTCCTTCTCTTCGTAGGCGAGCTCATACTTCCGGAAGATGGCACGGACGCCTTCGCTCCAGCCGCAGTAGGTTTTCAGGTAGGCAGTGATTTTGGGTGTTTGCATAGCGCGTTGAGTTACGCCCTCAGCCTAGCGGACGATGCAGCGAATGCAAACGGGCTGTCGAGCCGCCTGGGGGTGGAAAATCCCCTAAATATTATCAGTGACCACGCTGTGGTCAGGTGATTCAGTGGCACCCTCAACACTCATCCTGACCATGAAAGAACGCAACGCCTTCGCCATACCCGGCCTCCTTGTCATCTTTGCGGCCCTCGGCCTTGTGGCCTTCTACATCTACAGGTTTCCCGAGCACATCCCGCTGCTGATGCTTCCGGCGGCCATACTCGGGTTTCTGCTGCTGAAAGGATTTGTCATCGTCTCCCCCAATGAAGCGGTCGTGCTGACCTTTTTCGGCCAGTATAGCGGCAGCCTCGTGCAAAACGGATTCTGGTGGATCAACCCCTTTGCCAGCAGGCAGAAGATCTCCCTCAAGATCGCCAATTTTCAAAGCGAGCAGCTCAAGGTCAATGATGCGCATGGCAATCCCATTGAAATTGCGGCGGTGATTGTGTGGCGCGTGGTGGACTCCGCCAAAGCGACTTTTGCCGTCGAGAACTGCAACAGGTTCGTCCACCTGCAGGGGGAGACCGCGCTCCGGCATCTCTCCAACCTTTTCCCCTATGAGCCCCACGCTCCCGGAGAGATCGCTCTTCGCAGCCATCCGGCTGAAGTCGCAAATCAGTTGCGTGCCGAGCTGGCGGAGCGGACCAGCATTGCAGGCATCGAAGTTTTGGAGGCCCAGCTCAGCCACCTGGCCTACAGCCCTGAAATCGCACAGGCCATGCTGCGCCGTCAGCAGGCGCAGGCGGTTCTCGCGGCACGCCAGATCATTGTGGATGGCGCCATCGGCATGGTCGAGATGGCTCTGCGCAAGCTGGAAACGGACGGCATCGTCCAGCTCGACACCGCCTCCAAATCCACCATGGTGAACAATCTGCTCGTCACACTGGTCTCGGAAAACCACATCCAGCCCGTGCTTGCGACCACGCAGATGAAAGCCTGATGGACGGGCCACTCAAGGCGTCAGGGGCTTGGCCGGCGTCTTGTCCCGGGTGTCCGGCTCGTTGATCACGAGGTTGAGTGTCGTCACGACGCTCTGGGCGGAATAGGGCTTGGGCAGGAACTCCTGCACGCCCATCTCCGCCACCTTGGCAGGGCCGCCCAGATGGCTGACCCCGCTGGTGGCGATGATTTTGACATTCGGGTTGATGCGCTTGAGCCTCTGAATCGTGGCCGGACCGTCCATGACTGGCATCATCATGTCCGTCAGCACGACGGCTATCTCCGCGCTGTGCTGGGTGTAGAGCGCCACTGCCTCCGCGCCATTGGTGGCCACCAGCGTACGGTAGCCCAGCACTTCCAAAGTTCGCCGTATGGTTGTCCGGATGGACTCCTCATCATCCACGATCAGGATCAGTTCTCCCTTGCCCGTCGGCAGGGGCACTTCCTCTGCTTGGGCGGGCTTTTCGCTGCTGGCGGTGTTTGCCACGGCCGGCAGGCAGATGGTGAACACTGTTTGCCGGCCTGGCTCGCTGCTCACCGTGACGAATCCGCCGTGGCTTTTGGTGATGCTAAGTACCGTCGAAAGGCCCAGTCCCGTGCCTTTTCCTGTCTCCTTGGTGGTGAAGAAGGGATCAAAAATCTTGTCTAGTGATTCCGACGGAATGCCTAGCCCTGTGTCGCTCACGCTCAGCGTGACATAAAAGCCGGGCCTCGCGTCGATGTGTCCAGCCGCAGCAGCTTCATCCAGCATGATGAAGCCTGCGCGGATGGCCAGCTCCCCGCCTTCGGGCATGGCATCACGCGCGTTGACGCAGAGGTTGAGAAGGATTTGATGAAGCTGCGTGGGGTCGCCCAATAATGCAGGCAGGTCTTTTGGCAGGCTGCTGGTGCAGTGAATGTTTTTGGGAAAGGTGTCCTGCACGAAATGCTGGATGTCCTTGATCAGCGGCCCGGCGTGCAGCTCCTTGCGCTCGCCCTCCACGCCTCGTGCAAAGGTGAGAATCTGCCGGACCAGATCTGCGCCGCGTTTGGCGCTGCTTTCGATGCTCGCCAGGATGGAGAGGGTGCGCTCATTCGTGTGGATGAGCCTCAGCAGCTCGATCGACATGACGATGGGGGTCAGCACATTGTTCAGGTCATGAGCGATGCCGCCAGCCAGCGTCCCCACGCTTTCGATGCGCTGTGCGCGCAAAAACTGCTGCTCCAGCTTCTTTTTCTCCGTGATGTCGTTCACAATGCCCAGAAAGCCTGTGATTTCCCCGTGCTCGTCCTGCATTGCCGTCACGTTCAGGGAGACAGAGACACGGCTCCCGTCCTTCCTCACGTAGGTGCATTCACGCTCGCGCAGGATGCCGCGCCTGGCCTGCGCCACAAACACCTCAAATCCCGGCGGGATTGACAGGCCCGTTTCACGCGAGACCTCGGCGGCCAGGCGCTCCACATCAGACGCCTCATGGAACAGCTCCGGTGTCACGCTTCCAACCACTTCCTGCCTTGCATAACCGGTGAGTTTTTCAGCCCCGCAGTTGAAGGTCGCTATCAGTCCCTTCGTGTCGGTGCTGATGATGCCGCACGACGCGCTCTCCAGCACGCCGTTCTGCAGGTAGGTCAGCTCCTGCAGCTTCACGCTGGTGTCGATCAGGCGCTGCATGGTGGAAACCTGGCCGCGTGTCAGCAGCAGGGCGGTCAGCAGCGCAATGCCTCCGGTGACTGCGATCTGCGTCCAGCCCAGCAGCCGGATGTGCTCGTTGATGTCGGTGTTGACCACGATCATCTTTTGGACGGCCTGGTCCAGAGCGCCCGCCATGGCATCGCAGTCTTCGGTCAGCCTCTCACTGGCGTTCTTCAGCAAACTGCCTGCATTCTCCGTCTGCGGGTGCAGCTTGTTCATCACCTTGCCGATCTTCAAATAGCTCTCATGTGCCTCTTGCAGCTTTAGCAGGATGCTGGCCCGCTGGTTTCCTGTGGCGTGCTGCACCAGGCTGCCGGAGTTCAGGGCTTCCTCGCAGGTCTTCATGGCACCCCAGACGAGATCTGTCCGTCCCAGGTAGTCAGTCAGCTGTGGCATAGCGCTGCCCCCTGCCTGAAGAACAAGCCGGCTGAGGGTCTGACTATGCGTTCGCTGCTTCCCCAGCAGATTGACCGCACTGACCGTGGCAGCACGTTCTTTTTCCAGGGTGGTCCCTGTGATGTAAAAAATGGCAAAACTGGCCAGCAGCAGCAGTGCCGACCCGCCGAAGATGAGCCACAGGCGCCTGAAAAAATGCCTCAGATTGGGCATGTCCTGGCGTGCCGGCAGGGAGAATGCAGGCTTCTTCAAAAAATGGGTCACGCTCATCAGGGGGTAGCATAAGGGAAAGACCGGAGGTATCCCTTGGCATTTGATTCAAAAAAAGAATAAGCCTTTGCCGCTGAGGGCATAATGTCGGCTCAGCTCTCCTTAAATACGGGAAATCACTTCCACTCCAGCTTTTCCTTCAGGAATTCAAACGTGCCCACTCCATGGATGGTGTGCGGGCCGTCGAAATGCTCGATGGTGGTGCGCTCGCCAATCAGGAGCTTGTTGTAAAGGCGGCGGACCTTGGCGAACTCGTAGTTCACCCACTCGTCCACACCCACGCCATCGTTGTGTCCCCGCTCGACCATGAACGGCCGCGGCGCGATCAGGGCAGCCATCTCGGCGTAGTTGAAGGTGCGGCCCATGTTCCACTCCCAGATTTCATACTCATGGGTGTGGATGTAGCTCATCGGCATGTCCGTGCTCACGCACTTGCGCACCCATTCATTGAAGTCCCCGCTGCAGATGCTCAGGCAGTAGTCTGTCAGCACGGCCGGCGTGCGCATGGCGGATTTGCCTCCGTAGCTCAGGCCATAGAAGGCGATTTTTCCCGGCTGGGTGAAAGGCTGTGCCTTCAGCCATTCCAGGATGCGCTGGTGCTGGCCGTTGATGACGCTGTAAAGCGTGAGTCCGAGCGGGTTGAGCTTCCGCTGCAGCGTGCGGAAGGCGTCTTTGCCCCGATATGGGTTGTGCGGGGCAAAGGTGATGAAGCCCTGCTCCGCCAGCCGCAGGGTGAAGGCCTTGTAGGGCGCGTAGGCTTTCTGCGTCTCATCGGTGGTAATGGTGTCTTCAGGGATGCCCTCCAGGCCGTGCTGGCAGACCACAACGGGCCGCTTCTCGCCCGGCTTGAGGTCTTTGGGCAGGCAGAGCCAGCCCCAGGCAAAGACATCATCCCAGACATCCATGGTCACCTCGTAGATGGAAACTTTATCCGTTTCGCGCACGAAGCGGCTCTTGGCGTTCACCGGCAGGTTTGGGTCAGGGAGGCGGCCGATGACTTCGTTCCAGAAGCGCTCGCGCTCTGCGGCCGTGTGCTTTTCAAAGTCCGCCACAGACTTAAGCGGCAGTTTGTCCCAGAACTGCGCCTTGCGTTCCAGCTCCGTGCTCACCAGCAGGCGTTGGGTGAAGTTTTCCAGCTCCCTTACCAGGCGCTTCTGCCGGGTGGAGTCCACACGGGCGCGCTGCTCGTTCTTCTGCGGCATCACCGGCTCGATGGTTTTCACCAGCTGCTCCGCGATCTCCTTGGGCAGCAGGTGCGTGACCACTTCTTTGAGGCCATGCTCTTCGGTGGCCAGCATGAGCCAGTCTCCCGGTGCGAGCGCCTTGGCACGTGCCACTTCCGCCTGCACCGCGGCCAGGCCGGGCTTGGTGATCTTGCCCGGTGCGGCGATGTTTCGCTCTCCCTGCTTGGCCTCAGGAGGTCCCTGCACATTGGGGAAGCCAAGGTTCTGCACCACCATCGGACGTGGAGCGATGAGTGAGGCCACTTCGGCATCGCCAAAATCGCGCAGCAGTCCAAACACGTTGCGGTAGATTGGCTCCGCCCAGACACCTTCACGCGGCTCGAAGCAGCCCCAGACATAGACTGAGCTGATACGTTCGTCGATGGCGCCCGAGTACATGGCAAGAAGACCGCCTTCTCCCAACCCCGCCACCAGCAGCGGCAGCTTTGGCTGGGCACTGAAATAATCGACCAGGGACAGCATTTTCTGCACTTCATAGCCGATGATGTGGCGTCCGAGCTCATACGACTGGCGGTAGATCCACTCGCGGTGCGGAATGTTCGTCTTCACTCCGAACTTGCCGTTCGTGCTGAATTCGCTGCCCCGGCTGATGAGCGCCGGAATGACGATTTCACAGCCGCTGTAGGCCAGCATGGCGTCATTGGCCAGCTTCTCGGGATCCGTGTCCGCATCCGGGATGTAGATCACCCGTGCCACAGGCTTGTCCTTTGGCTGAATGAGGATGCCCTCTCCATGCACACCCTCAAACACCGGCCAGCGCACGCGCAGGATGCGCGCCGTTGCGGTCTCTGCCAGCAAGGCAGGAGCGGAGGTGTCTCCCACAAGCTCCAGCGCCGTGATGGGCAGCCGTGCGTCCACCATTCCCAACGCCGCCCGCAGCTTCTCGCGGGTCGGCTTGCGGCCCTCTTTGGACTTTTCGATCAGCCTCAGCGCTATTTTGTCGATCCCCGCCACCATGGTGGCGGAAAAATCAGCATTCGGCTCCAGCGGCTGGGTGCCGGGCAGCACTTGAGCCTGCAATGAGGAGGCAATGAGAAGCGGGAGGAGAGGTCGGATCATGGGAGATCAAACGCCCGCCGGGCCTTCTCCCTGTCATGGCTTCTTCTGCTCAAACAGCCAGTTCCAGAACTCCGGATTGGCATATGTTTGAGTCCATGAATCATGACCCACGCCGGGGTAGATGGTGAATTTGACCGGTGCGCCGATCTTTTTCAGAGCATCGAAAATCTTCTGGCTGTTCTCGATCGGAACGGCGCCGTCCTTGTCGCCATGGAAGATCCAGCAGGGCATGCTCTTGAGACGTTGCGCGGTTACCCAGCGCACGCCTGCGCCACCGCAGATGGGGGCGATGGCGGCGTAGGTTCCAGGATACTCAAAGGCCGTCTCCCAAGTGCCAAAGCCGCCCATGCTGATGCCCGTGAGATAGACACGCTTGGGATCGACGCGCAGCGTTTTGATCAGGTGTTCGGTGACCGCCTGGACGCCGTGCGGATTCCACAGGTTGTTGGATTCGCACTGCAGGCTGGCGATGATGGCGGGAAATTTCTGCCCGGCGGCGAGCAGCTTTGGCGGCCCGTGTTTTTTGATCAGTTCAAGATCGGTGCCCCGCTCTCCAGAGCCGTGGAGGAAGACCACCAGCGGCCATTTCTTGTCCTTGTCGGCTTCGTAGCGCTCGGGCTTGCTCAGGAGGTAGCGGTAATTGACCTTGATGACAAAATCACCGCTGAATGAAGCCGGTGTTTGTGTGTCTGCGAGAAGCGCGGACGAGATGGCAAGAATGAATAAGGCGGTGAGTTTGACCATGCTAGCAGAACGTCACCCCTGAGCCTTGCCTTGCTTCACAAGATCACTGCGGACGCATCTTTCCCGTGCCAGGCAGGGCGCTGAGGAAAAAATAGCGCGGCGAACTCAGCAGATCCCCAACCTCACGAATGGCCATGCAGAAAAGCAGTTCATCGAGCCGGCTGCTGGCCTGGGCATGGTTTTTGAGGTGCTCGTCCAGGAAACGGCGCAGACGCTTGTTGGCGTTGAACTCCAGAGGCACGCTGCCAAGGTTCAGCAGCAGAAGAAGAACGATGACTGCGGCGGTGACGAAAATGGCGTTCTTTGCTATGAGAATGCGGGCGATCATCAATCCCACAATGGCGAACACTGCGGCCATGGGAATGTAGCGGCTCATGCGGATGCAGCTCTGCCGCCACTTGAGCTCGCTCAACGACTCCCCGGTCTGCAGCGCATGCGCTGCCTCATGCAGTGCGATGGCCCAGGCGGACAAGGTGGTGCCCTGGGCCACATCCCGACGCAAAAACAGGCGGCGCCGGGTCGGCTCGAAGTAATCGGTCACGACAGCATTGTGTTCGACGATCTGCACGTCATCCACGCCTTCGGATTTCAGAAACATGAGCGCGATCTCGCTGCCGGTATGCGCTGTGGGGGCGTTGGCCCGGAAGCCTTTCAGCATCATCGACGCATGGCGCGCCTGCGCCCAGCGGGCGACGGCAAGGCCGAGGAAAAGAGCAGCGACAATGAGAATGAATACCATGGGAAGAAGCGGGGAACACCCTCGCAGCAATACGGGTGCTGGCAAACCATCCATGCGTTGATCTTGCACCGGGACGCCAGGCATGATTGCTTGCCCGCATGATCCGCTCCGCCATCCTGCCGCTGCTCAGCCTTTTCGCCGCCGGGTTTTCCCATGCTGAGGATGTTCTCGGGCAAGGGGATTTTCGTTATCGGGTTGTTCCCGGCTGGGGACGCGAGGCGCTGGCCCAGGTGAATGTGAAAAATGGTCATGCGGTCGCCATCGACTCGCAGGGGAGGCTGCTGTTCCTCACAGACGATGCCAGGAACAATGTGGTGATCCTCGATGCGAAGGCGGGCACGCTGATCAAGCACTGGACGGCCCGCATGCCGGGGGCGCATGGGATGAGTTTGGTGCGGGAAGGGGGGCGCGAGGTGCTTTTTATCACGGACACGCAGCTCCATGAGGTACGCAAACTGACGCCAGATGGCGAAGAACTGGCACATTTTGCGTGGCCGGAACAGGCGAAGCTGCATGCGAGCGCCAACGAATACCGGCCTTCGAAAACGATCCATTTTCCCGATGGTGCGTTCTGCGTCTTCGACGGCTATGGAAAGGACTACATTTTCCACTACAAGCCGGATGGGACGTTGCTGCGCTGGTGGGGTGGAAATTTGGGGGAAGGCGAGAACCAGCTAAAGCACTGGGGGCCGCATGGCGGGGCTCTGGATGTGTCGGATTCGGCAAAAATGCGGGTGATTGTCGCCATGAGCGACCAGCAGGAGATCAAACGGTTCACGGCCGAGGGGCGGTTCATCGACAAGATCCCGATGCCGGGTGGGAATCCGCGGGACATCATCTTTTGGGGAGACCACGTGATTGTGCCACATCTGGGGGATCAGTGGCCAAAGGACAGGAACTCGCCGGGTTTCATCTCGATTGTGGACCGGGAGTATCGGATTGTTTCCAACATCGGAGCCCCGGCGGCGGTTTATCAAGATGGGGTGCTGCAGCCGATGCAGAGCGATCACAAGACCTTCATCCACCCGCATGGGGTGGCGGTGGACACTGAGGGGAATCTTTACGTGGCCCAGTTTGCCTCTGCGGCGGCGCCTCTGCTGAAACTGGAGCGCATCAGGTGAATGAAACTTCCTTCGGGCAGAGGTGTTAATAGCTGCAATGAAAACTGAGACCAGCTATCAGGTTGCCAAGAGGATGCAGCGGAGGAAACTGCCCGTCATGCGTCCACTGGTCCTCCTATTTGCCCTCTGCACAGCAGTGCTTGCCCAGAGTGAGGGCAACAAGCCAACGCCGCCCCCGCCTCCTCCGCCCAAGCCCGGGGAGGGGCCGTCGTATCGTGATGGAGAACATCGCGGACCACCGGGGATGATGCATGGCCGGGGCGGACCTCAGCGTGGATTTGACGGTTTTGAAAAGCTTTCCGAGGACGAGAAGCAGAAGGTGCGTGCCGCTTTTGAAAAGGCTTGGCAGCGGCCTGAGGTGATCGAGGCGCGTGACAAGGCTCTGCGTGCGAACGAAGAGATGCGCAACACGCTGCACGCGGCGCTGAAGGACATTGATCCCGAGGCGGTGGCGATCCTGGAGAAGATCAAGCCGCAGTTCCCGATGGATCAACGCGGCCTGCCGGAGCTGCCGAAGCCGGACTCACCTGAGTTTGCCCGCATGGCGGTGATCCGTCTTGGCGCGGAGATGCTTTCGTTCTCCAGGCCTGAGCGCCGTGACGAGACAAGGCAATTCCATGAGCGCATCATGCAACTGCCACGTGTGAAAGAGGCGCTGGCCAAACTGGGCGAACTAGCGCCTGACCAGCGTATGGAAGCCTTTAAAAAGCTGCGTGAAATCTACCGCGAGGCAGCAGGGCAGGAATTCATCAAATTCCGCGACCGAGGAGGAGATCCGAAGGATGGATTTCGCCGTCCGCCACCGGAGCAGGACAAGCCTGCTCCGCCTCCTGGAGAGCCGAAACCTTAAGACGATCAGTCGCCGCCGCCGGCCACCTTGGGGGTGTTGCCGAAGGCTTCTTTGACGGAGGCGATGGCGTAGTCGCGGTTGAGCTTGGTGATCCAGCGGACGCTGATGCCTTTGGGGCAGGCGGCTTCGCACTCGTACTGGTTGGTGCAGTTGCCGAAGCCTTCCTTGTCCATCTGGCGGACCATGCCGAGGGTGCGGCGGTCTTTTTCGGGCTGGCCCTGAGGCAGGGAGTTAAGCTGTCCGGCCTTGGCGGAGACAAAGAGCATGGCGCTGGCGTTTTTACAGGCGGCCACGCAGGCACCGCAGCCGATGCATTCGGCTGCGTCCATGGCGGCGTCGGCGACTTCTTTGCCGATAGGCAGGGCGTTGGCGTCCTGAGGTGCGCCGGTGCGGACGGTGACGAAACCACCGGCCTGCTGGATGCGGTCGAAGGCGGTGCGGTCCACCATGAGGTCCTTGAGGACGGGGAAGGCGCGGGCGCGGAAGGGCTCGATCCAGATGGTGTCTCCGGTGCGGAATTTGCGCATGTGGAGCTGGCAGGTGGTGGTGGCTTTTTCAGGGCCGTGGGGGACGCCATTGATCTGCATGGAGCACATGCCGCAGATGCCTTCGCGGCAGTCGTGGTCGAAGGCGACGGGGTCTTCGCCTTTGGAGATGAGGCGCTCGTTGACGATGTCCATCATCTCCAGGAAAGAGGCATGATCGGGGATTTCCGGGGCTTCAATGTCCTGGAAGTGGCCTGGCTGCGAGCCATTCTGACGCCAGACTTTGAGGTGCAGATTGAGTAGAGACATGGGGACGGGAGAGGAACGTTATTTGTAGCTGCGGACGGCAAGGTGGACTTCTTCGAAGGCCAGCGGCTCCTTGTTGAGGGTGGGCTGGCTGAGGTTGCCGGTGTATTCCCAGGCGGCTGCGTAGCTGAAGTTTTCGTCGTCGCGCTTGGCTTCGCCGTCTTCGGTCTGGTATTCGGAGCGGAAGTGACCGCCGCAGCTTTCCTCACGGTGGCGGGCATCGAGGCAGAGGAGCTCGGCGAACTCCATGAAGTCGGCGACGCGTCCGGCTTTTTCGAGCTCGGGATTGGTGAAGTCGCCGCTGCCGGGGACCTTCACATTTTGCCAGAACTCTTCGCGCAGCTCAGGGATGCGCTTGAGGGCTTCGGTGAGGCCTTCGCGGGTGCGGGCCATGCCGCATTTGTCCCAGACGAGGAGGCCGAGCTCGCGGTGGAAGCTGTCCACGCTGCGCTTGCCGTTGATGTTGAGGAATTTCTTGGTCTGCGCGGTGCAGTTTTCGAGAGCCTTTTTGAACTCAGGGTGCTCAGTGGTGATGCTGCCGGGCTTCTGGTTCACGAGGTAGTTGGCGATGGTCGTCGGGATGACGAAGTAGCCGTCTGCGAGGCCCTGCATGAGGGCGGAGGCTCCGAGGCGGTTGGCACCGTGGTCGGAGAAGTTGGCCTCTCCGAGGACATGGAGACCGGGGAGGTTGCTCATCAGATTGTAGTCCACCCAGAGGCCGCCCATGGTGTAGTGGACGGCGGGGTAGATGCGCATGGGGCGCTTGTAGGCGCTCTCTCCGGTGATGCGCTCGTACATTTCGAAGAGGTTGCCATAGCGCTCGGCGATGGTCTTGGCTCCGAACTGGCCAATGGCTTCTGCGAAGTCGAGGTAAACACCGCGTCCGCCGGGGCCGACTCCGCGACCGTCGTCGCAGGCTTCCTTGGCGGCACGGGAGGAGATGTCACGAGGGGCGAGGTTGCCGAAGCTGGGGTATTTGCGCTCGAGGTAGTAGTCGCGGTCGGCCTCGGGGATCTGGTCGGGATTTTTACCGCAGTCTTCCTTCTTCTTGGGGACCCAGACACGGCCGTCGTTGCGGAGGGACTCGGACATGAGCGTGAGCTTGCTCTGGTAGTCGCCGCTAACGGGGATGCAGGTGGGGTGGATCTGGGTGTAGCAGGGGTTGGCGAAGAAGGCGCCTTTGCGGTGAGCACGCCAGGTGGCGGTCACGTTGCAACCCATCGCATTTGTGGAGAGGTAGAAGACGTTGCCGTAGCCGCCGGTGCAGAGGAGGACGGCGTCGCCGGCGTGGGCTTCGATTTTGCCTGTGACGAGGTTGCGGGTGATGATGCCCTTGGCGTGGCCGTCAACGGTCACGAGGTCGAGCATTTCCATTCGGGTGTACATCTGCACGCCACCTGCGGCGATTTCCTTGTTGAGCGCGGAGTAGGCGCCGAGGAGGAGCTGCTGGCCGGTCTGGCCGCGGGCGTAGAATGTACGGCTGACCTGGGCACCGCCGAAGGAGCGATTGGCCAGCATGCCGCCGTATTCACGGGCGAAGGGAACGCCCTGGGCGACGCATTGGTCAATGATGTTGACGCTGACTTCGGCGAGGCGATGGACATTGGCCTCACGGGCGCGGAAGTCGCCGCCTTTGACGGTGTCGTAGAAGAGACGGTGGACGCTGTCGCCGTCGTTCTGGTAGTTTTTAGCCGCATTGATGCCGCCCTGGGCTGCGATGGAGTGGGCGCGGCGGGCGCTGTCCTGGAAGCAGAAGCATTTCACCTTGTAGCCGAGCTCGGAGAGAGTGGCGGCTGCGGAGGAGCCTGCGAGGCCGCTGCCAACGACGAGGACGGTGAACTTGCGCTTGTTCTTCGGATTGATGAGCTTGGAGTCCTGCTTGTGCTTGGACCACTTCATGGCCATCGGGCCGGAGGGAATGTTTGAATTGAGAGGCATGGCGTGTCGCGGGAAGAATTAACGGCCGTAGTTGAAGAACAGGATCGCGATGGGGATGGAGCAGTTGCCCACTAGGATGAGGCCGGCGAAGGCGTAGCCGAGCTTTTTGAAGAGGGGCTCTGTTTTGTCTGTGGAGACGCCGAGGGTCTGGAAGAGGCTGCTGAAGCCGTGGCTGAGGTGGCTGGAGAGAAGCAGCATGGCGATGATGTAGAAGATGGAGGCCGGGGCCCAGGAGAAGCCGGCGATGACCATGCGGTAAACGTCGTGGACGGTCTCGCCGTGGAGGGTGGTCTTGTAGGTGCCGTAGTCGTTGCCGACGCGGACGGTGAAGTGAAGCAGGTGGTAAACGATGAAGGCCAGGATGGTGAGACCGCTCCAGATCATGGTGTGGGAGGCCTTGCTGCTGACCTGGGCCTTGTGCTGGCCGTAGGCGTCCTTGCGGGCGGCGCGGTTGGCTTTGGTGAGCTGGATGGTGGCCACGATGTGGATACCCACGGCGGCCAGCAGTCCGAGGCGGGCGATCCAGACGCCGCCACCGTGCAGGGCGGTCTGGAGCATGTGGCCGTATTCATTGATGGCGTCTTTGCCGACGAAGATCAGCAGGTTGCCGATCATGTGGCCGAAGATGAAGCCGATCAGCACGAGGCCGGTGAGGGCCACGAGGAACTTTTTGCCGATGGAGGAAGCGTAAAATCGAGAGAGGGAGTCAAAAACAGCGCTCATGTGGGAGGTTTTCATCTTGAACATACGTAGCGACAGCGCAAGCCGGGCGTTCAATTTTTCCTGCGGAAATGCTGCTGCGAAGCGGTCTCAATCGTCTTCAATTGTCGGCTTGATGCCTATGTAATTCCGGAGTCTGGGTCTGCTTGTGTAATTCTCGCCATTAGGGAGAAGGTGTGGGCGGGGGCGCGGCTCAGCAGTTCCACAGGTCTCGCATTTCAAGAGGCGGCACTCCAGGCAGCCTGCTCAGTCCAGAGGCCGGATGCGGAGCTGGCGCAGTGTGTAAAAAGCATCCTCAGCCCCAGCCATGCGCCGCGCTCCATTTTTCCGCCGTGGGCCGAAGAGCTCGCGCTGCGCCTCGAAGATGCTTTCCACAAACTCTTTGCTGCCCAGTACGAGGCCATCGGTGAAGTAGCGCACCCGCAGGCGCACCAGCTCGGTGGTGCTGAGTTTGCCTTTCGCAGCCAGCACGGCACGGGCGGTGTCTGCGCTGACAACGGAGCGCACGACGTGTTCGTTCCGGGCGTCTTTGATTTCGCGGCCGTCGGCATGCAGCAAGCAGCGATAGGCTTCGGCGGCAGCGGTGCTTTTCCAGCTGCCCACGGGTTTGCCCAGAGTCAATCAATAAAATGCCTGGCATTTAGTTGATTGATTTTCGCGCAAACCTTGTGCGGGTGTGGGACGGTCAGCGGCTGCCTACGGAGACGGCACCCATGGCGGGGACCATGATTTCGTCTCCGGTCTTGAGAGGGGTGCCGGGGGTGAGGCGGTTCATTTCGCGAATCTGGTCGGGCGTGGTGGTGAACTGGGTGGCGATGGATTCGATGGTGTCGGAGCTGTCTACGCGATAGGCGAGGATGCCGCGGTGTGAGTCGGTGGTGTCGGGGGCCTTGGGGGAGGCTGCGACGATTGGGGTGGGAGCTGGTGGTGGACCTGGGGGCGGGGTGGCTGCTGGAGCGAGCCCGGCGGCGGGTGGTGGTGGGGCTCCTGGGACGCCGTAGCCGGGAAGGGGGATGGTGTCGGAGGATTGCTGTGCGGGGACGGGAGTTTTGGAGGCGACGGTGATGGTGGTGGTGCGACCGGGGATTTTGAGGCGCTGACCGACGGCGATTTTGTTGACGTCCTTGATCTTGTTTGCGCTGGCAAGGCTGGCGATGGTCATTTTGTGCTTGAGGGCGATGCCTTTGAGGCTGTCGCCTTTCCTGACGGTGTAATACACGGGGGCACTGACCTTGACGGTGGACGTGGGGGCTGGGGTGATGCCACCGGGAGTTGGCGGGGTGTAGCTGGCGGGTGTGGTGGGGGAGTCGAGGCGGTGAGGCGAGGGAATGAGGAGGGCCTGGCCGACATGGACTTCTTCTTCGGTCATGCGGTTGAGCTGCTGGATTTCGCCGACGCTCACGCGGTGGGTGGTGGCGATGCGCCAGAGGGTGTCTCCGGGCCGGGCGATGTAGGTGGTGTGTGCGGCGAGGTCGGTGCCGCCATCGTAGCGGGTGCTGCTTTTGCCGCCTCCGCGCTTGATGCTGCTGACGTCGCGCTCGAGCTCGCCGATGCGGATGTTTTGCACGCGGTCACTTTCACGAATTTTGGTGACCTGGGTGGAGAGGTCGCCAGTGGGGCCATAGACTTTGGGCGGTGGCGGGGGGCCTGCGGCGGGCTTTTTGGCGGGGGCGGACCTGGTGCCGGATTTACCGCTGGTGGCTGACTTGCCGGATTTGGTTGTGGCAGGTTTGGGTGCAGTGCCGTAGCCGGGAGGCGGGTAGGTATAGCCAGCAGGGGGGGGATAGGTGTTGGGGTATTGAGGACGCGTGACCGGGGCCTGAATGGCGGCGGCGGACTGGCGGCTGGCTTTGGTGGAGGGCTGCTTGAGCGCACCACTGGCGGGGTAGCCGGGTGGGGGGGGCTGATTGAAGGTGTTGGTGACTGCCGTGAGCGGCAGTGTGAAAAGGACGCTCCAAGCGAGTACCAGAAATCTCAGCGCACGGGATGCAGGGCGAGGCGTCTTCATATGGTTATTGTAGAAAATCAGGTTGTTAATTCAAACAAATATTTTATATTCTTGAATAATTTTTTTGAAATTTTACCCGTTTTTCGTCCTGAGCTTGCAAACGGTGGCTGCTTTTTTGGCCCTCGGTGGCAGTGCCTACTCACTAGTCTGGCTGGAGCAACGGCAGGCGGCCGAGCCTCCGGCGAGCCTGAGGCTGTGGGGGGAGAGGGTGCCTTTGGTGGTGGTGGATGCCGGGCACGGCGGGCATGATGGCGGGGCAGTGGCGAACGGGGTGGTTGAAAAAAATTTGAGCTTGGACATCGCGAAGCGGCTGAAAAGGGAGCTGGAGGCTGCGGGGGTGCGTGTGGTGATGACTCGCAGCGGGGACAGGTTCCTGACGCTGGATGAGCGGGCGGCTCTGGCCGGGGTGCATGGGGCGGCTGCGTTTGTGAGCGTGCATCTTAACACGAGCGGGGAGGGGAGTGAGGCGGAGGGGATCGAGACGTATTTTTCTGAATCGAAGGGGCTGTCTGCACGACTGATGGCGGTTGCCGGGGGCGGGCAGGAGCGGGCGGAGGAGGGCGGGGCAGAATTTGCCGCTACTGTGCAGAGGCTGGTCTGTGAGACGACCCGGGCGGTCAGCCGTGGCACGAAGGCGCGTGATTATGCGGTGGTGGCGAGGGCTGCGTGCCCGGCGGTGCTGGTGGAGTGCGGCTTTATCACGAGTGAGCGCGAGTCTGTGCGGCTGAAGCAGGTAAGCTACCGTGACCAGATCGCGGACGGGATTGCGCGCGGCGTGGTGCTTTTTTTGCAGACGCAGGGGGGCGGGCCGGCGGTGGTGGCTGCGGTGGCGAAGTAAATTCAGCGGGACAAACGGCCGGTTTCTGGCGTAGATGATGAGGTCTTGCCTGCGTGCCCTGTCAGTGATGTCCCGAAGATGCGCCAAGCCCTGTACGGGCTGGGGCTGTTTGTGCTGGCTTCGGGGGTGTTTTACGGGGTTTTCTCTGCGGTGGAGTATCCGTGGAACTGGAGCGGGGTGTTGCGATACCGGCAGCAGTTTTGCCAGGGCTGGCTGAGCACGATGGGGCTGTCGCTGGTGGCGATGGTGGTGAGTGTGGTGCTGGGGTTTGTGCTGATGCTGGGCAGGCGTGCGCCGTGGCTGCCGGTGAGGATGGGGTGCAGCAGTGTGGTGGAGGTGGTGCGTGGGTCGCCACTGCTGGTGCAACTGCTGATCGGGCACTATATCATCGCGCAGGCGCTGAAGGTGGATCAGCCTCTCTTTACCGGGATTCTTTTGTTGGGATGCTTTGAGGGGGCGTATCTGGCGGAGATTTTCCGCGGTGCTGTGGAGAGCATCAGCGCTTCGCAGCTGGAGGCAGCGCGGGCGGTGGGCTTCAGCCGGGTGCAGACGTACCGGTTTGTGATCATTCCGCAGGCACTGAGGAGGGCGCTGCCGGGGACGACGGGACAGCTGGTGTCGCTGATCAAGGATTCTTCGCTGCTGTCGGTGATCGGGATCGAGGAGATGGTGCAGAAAGTGAAGATCATGAACGCGGCCAACTTTGCTCCGCTGGAGGGCTACCTGCCGCTGGCGCTGGCGTACCTGATTGTGACACTGCCGCTTTCGCACCTGGCGCGGCGTTTGGAAGGGAGGTTTGCGTATGAAACTTGAGTCACATGCTGTGACGAAGCGGTACGGGGCGCATGCAGCGCTGGACGGGGCCTCGTTTGAAACGGGGGAGGAGGCGCGAGTGGTCGCGCTGCTGGGGCCGTCCGGTGGCGGGAAGTCCACGCTGCTGAGGGTGCTGGGGAGTCTGCTGGTGCCGGATGACGGACATGTGAGCATCGATGCGCGTGTGCTGCCGCATGATGAGGAGGGCGCTCTGAATGAGCGGCGTGGAAACGGCTTTGTGTTTCAGGGGTACAATTTGTTTCCTCACCTCACAGCGCTGCAAAACATCACGCTGCCGCTGGTGGAGGTGCATGGGATGCCGGAGGCGCAGGCGAAGCAGCGTGCGCTGGAACTGCTGCACCGGCTGGGGCTGGCGGGGCATGAGGACAAGCGGCCGAGCCAGCTTTCAGGTGGACAGCAGCAGCGTGCGGCGATCGCGAGGGCGCTGGCTCCGAAGCCTAGGCTGCTGCTGCTGGATGAGCCGACTTCGGCGCTGGACCCGGTGATGACGGGGGAGGTGCTGGATGTGATCCGTGAACTGGCGGAGGCGGGGCAGAGCATCATCCTGGCGACGCATGAGATCAGCTTTGCGCGCAAGGTGGCGGACTGGGTGGTGTTTCTGGCGGCGGGCAAAGTGCAGGAGTCATCGAGTGCGGCGGATTTCTTCACGAGGCCGCAGACGGAGCTGGCGCGGCAGTATCTGGAAGGGTTGTCTAAGTACCGCTGAGCACGCCCGAGCAGGCTCGTGAATAACAGAAACACGATGGGTGGAGCGGGGTTTGTGTCACCGCTACGCGGTTCCACGGATTTCCCCACAAGCCTGAGCGGTGCTGTCCCGTGGGGCAATAACCACGGCCATTGCTGTGCCAGCGCCAGGCGCTTTCGGGAGACGAAAGCGCTCTAGTTGTTGAGCGCCGAGGCGGAGGTGGTCTCGGGCGTGGCCGGTGGAGAGTCGCCGTTTTTGACGACTTCAACGAGGCGCTTGATGCCATCGCGGGCCATCTCGCTGAGGGGATGCATGCTCTTGGCTTTCAGATACCAGGCGAGGGCGGAACCGACCTGCTGCTTTTCCTCCTGCTGGCGGGCGTTTTCGATGGCGGTGACGAATTCGCTGGCCTTGACGCCGAGATCTGCGCGCAGTTTGCTGAGCACGGGATCATCGGGGTAGAGGGAGGATTCCTTTTCGACTTTTTCCCAGGCTGCGGGGGGGCTGCTGGCGGCGAGTTCCTTGGCTCCGCCGAGGATGAGCTCGAGTTTGCCCATGTCCTTGAGGACTTTTTCGAGCTGCTGTTTGCGGGTGAGGTCGTCTGCGACGGCGGCGATGAAGGGGGCCTGGTTTTCGAAGATCTGGCGGTAGTTGCGCTGGCTGATGAGGCGGTCGAACTCCATGAGAGCCTGGGACTTCATGTCTGTGGACTGCATCATGTGCTCGCTGAGCTGGGTGACGCGGGGATTGGTGGGCCAGATCTCGGCGGCGGCCTTCATCTCCGCCTCAACGGTTTTGGCGTCCTTGTTTCCCATGGCTGCATTGGCGTTGTTCACGTGCAGATTGCTCATGGTCTTGGCGGTCTGGATCGCGGCGAGGGGCTTGGCGTATTCAAAGTCGTCGGAGGTAGCGCGCAGCTCCATGACGACGGTCTCGGCGCTGGAGTAGTCCTTCATTTCGAGGAAGGAGAGGAGCTTGTTTTTCTTGCGGACGAAGTCGAGGACCTTGGTCTTTTCGGACATGGGGAGGCGGCGGACACGGGGGAGGTACTCGCCGATGCCGTAGGCTTCGAGGAGGCGGTTGCTGGCGCTGTCCACATCGCGACGGGCGACGAGGTTTTCAAAGGAGACGAGGGATTCGTCAACGCTGCGGATGGCTTCGAGGGAGAGGCCGTCGATCATGCTGACGGTGGGAGGGACGCCGAAGCTGCTAGAGAGGATCTTTTGGACGTCGCTGTTCTTGTCGAGCTGGAGGATGCTTTCGCCGTCGCGGAAGAGATTGGGATAGAAGCGGCAGGCGATGACGGCGTGCTCAAAGCGGCGCTGCATGAACATCTGGATGATGAGGGCCTGAAACTGGATTTTGCTGGTGACTTCGGAGAGACCCATGGCGGTCTCGTTGAGCTTGGTGCGGGCTTCGATTTCGGCGATGCCTTTGATGTAGCCGGAGGTGCGGCCGACGGTGGCGCTGTTGGTCTGCTGATTCTGGGCGTTCTGCTGGTTGTTCTTGGTGGTGCCGCCGGTTTTGGCCAGCGGGGTGCTGTTGAGGCCCATTTCCGCATTCCATTCGAGCTGCTTGCGGCGCTCGAGCATGGCGGCGTTGGCGAGCTTGCGCTCGTTGACACGCTTCTGAGAGGTCCAAACATCCCAGACGGCGTTGGCGACGGCATTGCAGAGGCCGCCGTCGATTCTGGCGGCACCGGCTTCGGGAAGCAGGGCGAAGGCCTTCATGACTTCGGGGCCACGGAGCTGGACTTTGGTGACGGGATCGGGGGCCTGTTTGTGCGTAGGCGCCAGCAACTCCATGATCTGGGCCATGATGTCGCGGTAGGCCTGGTCTTCGGGGCCGTTGGCCTCGGGGGTGGTGAGGTAGGTCTCAAAGCGGGAGCGCATGAGACGGTTGTTGGTCACGTTCCAGATTTTGCCGTTGAAGGTGACGTTTTCCGAACCGGGGTCGGCCATGGGCATGTTGCCGAGGGCGGTCTGGGTGTCGGTCTGGCGGTCGGCAGCGCTGCCGGGCACCATGTTGTAGTTGTTGTTGGAGGTGGTGGTCGTGGGTGCCGGAGTGGCTCCGGTGCCGTTGCCGCCGGGCAGGACCTGGGCGCTGAGGGGGCAGAGAGCGGCAAGGGCGAAGGCAAGAGTAAGGCGCTTCATAACAATGTGGGGTTATGCTTTGACGAGTTCGAGCACTTTGAGAACACCGGTTTCCAAGACGAGCACCTTGAAAATATAACGCTGACGGCGCTGAATGTTGGCGCCTTTGTAATCTGGCGGGACCCAGACGGGAATGAAATTGTTGCCTGAGCTGTCGCTGACCTGAAGGCTGAAGAGGCGGCCTTCGGCGCTGCGCCAGTTGTCGAGCCGGTCATCGACGACCCCTTCGATCTTGTATTCGTTGCCGCTGAGTGCGGTGGCATTTTCCATGAACTCGCCGGGGCTGAGCTCGGTGATGCCTGTCATGGGATCGGTGGTGCGATTCATCAAAAAGAAACCACCGCCACCGACGAAGGCGAGAATGGCGATCAAGCCCAGCCAGTGGGTGGGGCGTACTCCGGATTGTGCGCGGCGTGACATGGGAGGATCGGGAAGTTTTGGGTGGAGGGATCGGTGAAAGACAGGTTAAAAATCGACGACAATCGCTGGCTGTCCAATCCAAGATGACGCAGGTTGTCATGCATGGGAGACTCCGGCAGAACCAATATCCGCACTTATCACGATTCGTTTCAGGGAATCGGATGCGGGACAGGGTGCGCGCTGCATCTGGTTTTGCTGGGTTTCATCGGCCTGGCGGCGCTGGTGTGGTGCATCAAGAACCGCGCCTGGGAGCTGAGCGTGACTGTGGAGATGCCTGCGGGAAAAAAAGCCCCGGAGGATGAGGGCGGTGGCAGGACAGAGCCGTGAGGGGGAGCGGCCTACTTGTGGTCTGAGTCTTCGATATCGAAAAACTTGCCCGCGACGCCCCATGCCAGATCGGTGCGGGGCAGGATGCCATCGCCTCCGATGTAGTAGCGGCTGAAGATGAAGTAATTGTCACGGGATACGCCGGTGCTGGTGCCTGCGGAGAAGATGGAGGCCACTTTGAGGCTGAGCGAGCCTGCGATGCCGTATTTGTTCTGCATGTGGGAGCGGAATTCGGTCTCGTTGGGGTTGGTGAGAACGAGAACGACGAGCAGCGAGATGAGCAGGAAGATGATGAGTCTCATGGCGTGTTCACAAAAAATGGGTGCTGCGGGTGCGAAGTTGCACGCGCCCACGGGATGCTGTGGCGGCTGGCCTGGGATGGCAGCTGCAGCCGCTGGCCCAAGCCCCGGTGTCTACCAAAATGCCGTGCCAGAGGCTGGAAGGCCTATGCTGACAGTGGGATCTGGGAGGGGTGGTGAAATACACGGAATTTACTGTAGCATAAGGGTTTCAGCAGGGTTCCGTCCACTTTTTTGAGCGGGCCATGCGGGGTGGATGGGGCCGCAAGGCTTGCCGGAGAGGGGTTGCGGGCTAGGATGCGCGGGCATGCGTTTTCTGCCGTTCATTGTGTACTTTGTGGCGACTGCCTGCCTGCATGCGCATGCCGTGCATACCTCGACGGCGGAGGCGGAGTATAATCCGCAGACGAAAAGGCTGGAGGTGAGCCTGACGGTTTTCATCAGCGATCTGGAGACGGCGCTGATCCGGCAGAGCGAGCGGGAGATGCGGATGGAGAAGGTGCCGCCGGCGGAGTTTGATGCGCAGGTACTGGCTTACCTGAAGAAGACGTTTGTGGTGATGGATGCGTTGGGGAAAGCGGCGGAAATGAGGTGGGTGGGACGGGAGATGGAGAAGGAGAGTGAGAAGAGCGGGGACCCGGCGGTGGTGCTATTTTTTGAGGTGGAGATGCCGGGGGGCGTGGAGGGGGCGTCGCTGAGGTGCGCGGTGTTTGGGGAATTGTTTCCAGATCAGGTGACGATGGTGCATTTGCAAAATGGAGGCCACAAAACTGAACTCCGGTTTTTGCCAAGTGAGGCAACAAAGGAACTCTAGGAGATGACATGCCTTGCTCTCACTTGTATCCCCACTGCACCCAAAGGATGGCATAAGTAAATCCCAAGCCGAAGCCTTTTTCAGCGAGGAAGGTGTCGTAGTCACGGCTGTCAACGAAGCCTTTGGAGAACCTCCGAAGAGAAGCCGACACTCCTGCAAGCTGTCCGATGGTTTTGAGTGGTAGTGCATGCCCTGTTGCTGGATGCATCAAGACATCGATCGATGCATCGATTGCATCTGCGCAACTGATCAGCCTGACCTGGATGTCGACTGGTAATGTGAATGATGAACCATCACCCGCCCCGCTGTCATCGCGTGCACGGATGTATGCAGGTAGAATGTCCACCAGATCAATCCACGCTTTAGCAAGTGCGTTGATGGCTGGTTGATATTGCGGATGCAGACCTGCATCACGAAATGCCACGGGCAAAGATGGGGTTTTGAGAGTGGCACCCGCACGAAGCCGTTCAGGGATGGTTATGCCATTCAGGTGTCCCACGAAACCGCTGAAATCCCTGTGGTGGTAGGCGGTGGTCGCAATGGATTGGAGGGTGGAGCCTTTTGCAACGATGATGGTCGGAGTTGGAGGGGAGGGGACGTCGGAGATCTCTACTTTTGGCAGCGGGGGCACGATGACCTTTGCAGGCGTCTTCCTGCCGCATCCTGACAGGACGAGGAGGAGTGCAAGAATGACACTGAAGCGCATGGTGATTGCGTGAGCGTTAGTCAGAGCGGGCTAAAACCCGAAGTTATCCGGCACCCGGATATTTAATAACGCGAATGGGCGCGAATATCCGCGAATTTACAGGAATGACGCTGGGTTGGAGCCTGGTTCGTGGCGATTCGCGAGCATTCGCGTTTGATGAATGATTTTTGGGCACAAAAAAGGGCGGGAGTGTGAGTCCCGCCCTCTTTGGGTGAATGGGTTATTTGGAGTCGGAAGGGATGTCCTTTTTGCCTTCGAGGACTTTGTCTACGAGGCCGTATTCGGCGGCCTGGGCGGCGGACATGTAGTTGTCGCGGTCGGCGTCGCGCTCGATCTGCTCAACGGACTTGCCGGTGTGGTGGGCGAGGATGCGGTTGAGGCGTTTTTTGAGGCCGAACATGTACTCGACGGTACGCTCGACATCGCTGGCGGTGCCGCGTGCGCCGCCGGAGACCTGGTGGATCATGATGTCGGAGTTTGGCAGGGCGTAGCGCTTGCCCTTGGTGCCTGCGGCGAGGAGGACGGCGCCCATGGAGGCGACGAGGCCGATGGAGTAGGTGCAGACGTCACAGGTGAGGAACTGCATGGTGTCATAGATGGCGAGGCCTGCGGTGACGCTGCCGCCGGGGCTGTTGACATAGATGTTGATGTCCTTCTTGGGGTCCTGCATCTGGAGGAAAAGGAGCTGGGCGATGATGATGGAGGCCATGGTGTCATTGACCTCGCCGCCGAGGAAGATGATGCGGTCCTTCAGCAGGCGTGAGTAGATGTCATAGGCGCGCTCGCCACGGCCTTCGGATTCGATGACGGTGGGGACCATGTAGCTGGACTGAGGGGCGATGACGGAGGGAAAATCGGAGTATTGGCTGGGGGTCATAAGAGGGAATGAAGAGGCGGGGGGGGTGGTTGTCAAAGGAGAGATGGAAGAGGCGGAGCGGGAAATGACGAATGAGCAAATCCGAATGACGAGTCCAGAATGCAGTATCAGGCGGGCGGGGTGGAGGCGAGCTTGAGGCCGACGACGCCGGAGATGATGAGCAGAATGCATACGAGGCGGGCGGCGGTGCGGGGTTCATCAAAGATGAAGATGCCGATGAGCGCGGTGCCGACGGCGCCGATGCCAGTCCAGATGGCGTAGGCGGTGCCGAGGGGAAGCGTGCGGAGGGCGAGGGAGAGAAAGAAGAAGCTGGCGATCATGAGCGCCGCAGTGATGAGGCTGGGGCCGAGGCGGGTCCAGCCGGCGGTTTGCTTGAGGCCGATGGCCCAGGCGACTTCTAGGAGGCCGGCGATGATGAGGTGAAACCAAGGCATGATAAAGACTAGACTACGCACCAAGGCTCAAGAGCAGAGCTCTTTTTTCAAAGCAGTTCGAGGGTGATGTCCTTGAAGGCGACGCTGCCTCTCATTGACTGCAGGCCGATGGTGCCCTCGAAGGTCTGGACGTAGTTTTTGCTTCCAGACGGGGTCCAGCCGGAGGGCAGAGACCACTGATTGACCTGAACTCCGTTGATCCACACGGTGACGAGGCCTGATTTACTGGTGATGCGCATGGCGCGCCACTGATTGAAGTAGCGCTCGGAGGATGATTTGATGGAGCCGAAGGTGTCGCGGCCGTCGATGCGGAGGTTTTGAGGCGCCCCGCTGCTCATTTCCACGGAGCCGAGGATCGAGCCGGTCTGGCCGGCGCTTTCGTCGATGTTCACCTCAAAGGCCGAGACCTTGCGGTTGATGATGGTGACGGGGTCAGGTATGTGGAGCCAGATGCCGGAATTGGAGCGGTCCTGGCATTTGACTTTGATTTCGAGGGTGAAGTCTTTCCAGTCGGGGGCGACGCCAGAGGCGCCGACATAGATGAGGTTTCCGGGCCGCGAATTGCTGCGGATCTCGCCGCTGATGACGGTGAAGGAGTCGGCGTCACCAATGATGCGCCAGCCGCTGAGGGATTCGCCGTCGAACAAAGAAAGCCTGCCTGCCAAGGGGGAGGTCTGCGGTGGGAGGGAGGCGCTGGAGGCTGCTTTTGCGGCACGCTGCCTGCGGCGGGCGACGACGTCTTCACGCTTGGTGCGGATGGCTGCGGCGTCTGCGCCACGGCCCTGGGAGATGACTTCCTTTTCCAAGGCGTTGAGGACCTCGATGTAGCGATCGTAGAGCGGGAGGGAGGAGGCATCCTTCTGCTGGGCGTATTTTTTTTCTGCGCTGCGATAGGCGTTGCGGAGACTGACCACGGACTTGTGCAGGCTGGCAGGGTCAATGGAGGGCATGAACTTATGCGTGGTGAAGCGCTGCTTTTCTTCACGCAAAGCCAGTGTTTCATCGAGCCGCCCGGCTTTGCTGGCGTCCAGCATGGCGCGATCGAGCGCGGTGGAATAACCTGAGCCTAAAGTGTTGAGCTGATCGGTGTAAGCGGCGTTGACGTCGCGCTCAAAAGCGGTCTGGAACTGGGACTCAAGCTGGGCCAGGCGCAGGACGATGGGCTCGTTGACAGAGGGCGCTGGGGTTGGAGGGGCGGGCCTGACGGTGACTGGTGGCGTGGCCGGGACCATGGCCGGTGGTGTGACCACGACAGGTGTGGGGGCGGGAGGTGCGGGCCTGACCTGAGGCGGTGTGACCGTGGGGGTAGTCTGCGGCGGTTTGGGCTTAGGCTGGGTGGACGGGGACGGGGTGATTTTAGGCGTGGGGACCGGTGGAGATGGCGGGGTGATTTCTGCTGTCTCGAAAGGATTGGGCGGGACTGAGGGGGAATGACGATTCACGACGAACCAGCCGCCGACGCCGAGCATGAGCAGGGCGGCGAGGACGTAGGGCATCGTGGATGCTGGCTTGGCTTTGGACGGAGGCGGTGGCTGATAAGGGTCCTGTCTGGACGGGGTGCGCTGCTGCGTGGAGCCGGGGTTGCGTGAGGAGGGGACCACGGTCCTGCCGTGAGTGTTTGGCTGCTGCCTGGGCAGCACGGCGCTGGATTCCTGACCGGAGATGGCGCGCGGGGTGGTCAAAATCACGTCCAGGGCCTGACGCAGCTCGTGGCTGCTCTGGTAGCGGTCCTCGCGGTCGTGCTCCAAAGCGCGGCGAACGATGGCGTCGAAGCGGGGGTCGATGCTCTGAAATTTCTGCGAGGGCATCTTGAACATGCCGCGAGGGATGTCTCCCGTGAGCATCTGATACAGCATGACGCCGACGGCGTAGATGTCTGCGCGGCCGTCCACGTCCGAGCCGAGCATGAGCGTTTCCGGAGCCACGTAGTCGGGGGTGCCCATGGCCATGCCGGTCTGGGTGAGGCCGGAGTTCTGATTTTTGTCCGAAAGTTTTGCAAGGCCGAAGTCTGCGACTTTGACGCGGCCTTCGACGTCGATGAGGACGTTGGAGGGCTTGATGTCGCGGTGGACGATGCCCTGCTTGTGGGCGTAGCCGAGGGCGTCGCACAAATGGGCGGTGATGGCGAGGGCGTGCTCCGGAGGGAGCTTTCCTTCGCGGGCGATCATGCGCTGGACGTCGGTGCCGTCGACGTACTCCATGACGAAGTAGAGCAGGCCGTCTGCCGTGCTGCCAAAGTCATAGACACTGACGATGGCGGGATGATTCATGCGGCCCATGAGGCGGGCCTCGTTTTTGAAGCGTTCGGCAAAAGCGAGATCCTGCCGATCCATGGCGGGAGGGAGCAGCTTGATGGCCACGGTGCGCTCAAGACTGAGCTGAGTGCCTTTATAGACGGCCCCCATGCCGCCCCTGCCGATGAGCATGTGGACCTGGTAATGGGGCAAAATTTTCTGCAGCTCCGCCGGAGAGGGCGGCTCCCAGCGCCAGCCGCCGCCGGTGGTCTTCGGCGGGGGAGGTGGCATGAAGGAATCACTCATGGCAGATCTAGGTAAGGGGTGGGTAATTTAGCAGCAGATTTACCGCCAGGGCTACGGAAATTTAACCCGAAGCACAAGCATTGAGAGACGGAATGATGCGATGGGTTGATTTCTGTGACAGGCTCGCCTAACTCCGCGCCCCATGAATGAAAGTCTGAAGATTTTAAGCGGCTCCGCGCATCCGACGCTGGCGAAGTCGATTGCCCAAAACCTGAACATCGAGCTTTGCGCCGCTGAGCTGACCACTTTCCCAGATGGAGAGACTTTCGTGCAGATCCACGAGAACATCCGCGGTGGTGATGTCTTCATCGTGCAGCCGACGTGCCCGCCGACGAATCAGAATCTGATGGAGCTGCTGATCATGGTGGATGCCGTGCGCCGTGCGAGCGCCAACCGCATCACGGCCGTGCTGCCGTTTTTCGGGTATGCCAGGCAGGACCGCAAAGACCGCCCGCGGGTGCCGATCACGGCAAAGCTGGTGGCGAACCTGCTGGTGGCCGCCGGGGTGAACCGGGTGCTGACGGTGGACCTGCACGCGGGGCAGATTCAGGGCTTTTTTGACATTCCGGTGGATCACCTCTACGCCGCGCCGGTGCTGATGAAGACGATCCGCGAGCGCGAGATCGGAGACCTGGTGGTGGTCTCTCCCGATGTGGGAGGCATCAAGATGACGCATGCCTTTGCCAAGGCGCTGGGTGCGCCGATGGCGATCGTGGCGAAAAACCGGGTGAGCGCCGAAGAGGTGGAGGCGCACAGCGTGATCGGAGACGTGGCCGGGAAAAATGTGCTGCTGGTGGACGACCTGACGGAAACCGCCGGTACGCTGACCGCAGCTTCAGAGCTTCTGCTGAAGCATGGGGCGAAGAAAATTTACGCCGGGGTCTCCCATGCAGTGCTGGGCGACAAGGGGCGGGAGCGCATCGCCAAATCGCCGATTGTGGAGCTGCTGGCCACGAACTCGACGCCGCAGGCGACGGGGGAAAAAGTCACCGCTTTGGACATCGCCCCCCTGCTGGCGCAGGCGATTGCCCGCATTCACGGGAACGAGTCTGTCACATCCCTGTTTGACACGCGGGGATAGGCGTGTATTCTCCGCGCCCTTTTTCCAAAACTTAATCTCCTCCCCTGAGGAACCCCGACCATGGCCAAAATTCTCGATCTCCAGGCAGAAGTCCGCACCCAGTCCGGTACCGGCGCCGTCAAACGCATGCGCAAAGCAGGCAACATTCCCGCCGCCCTCTATGGTCGCAAGGTGAAGCCTTCCAGCATTCAGGTGCATGGCAAAACCTTCTCGAAGCTTCTCGAAGGCAGCGCCTCGGACAACATTCTCGTCTCGCTGAAGATCGCCGGAGAAGAGCAGCTGGCGCTGGTGCAGGAAGTGCAGCACGACTACCTGCGCGGCGGCATCCTACACATTGACTTCCACGCTGTGGCCGCTGACGAAGAAATCCATGCCAACGTGCCTGTGACGATCGTTGGCGAGGCCAAGGGACAGAAGCAGGGCGGCATGGTGGAAGCCATCCACCACGAAATCGAAGTGCGCTGCCTGCCGAAGGATCTTCCTGAGAGCATTCAGATCGACGTCACCAGCCTTGAAGTCGGCAAAGGCATCCACGTGGGTGAAATCAACTTCCCTGCCGGTGTCACTCCCCGTCTGGGTGGTGATGTCGTCATCGTCATGTGCGAAGAGCCCAAGGTGGAAGCGGAGCCTGAGCCCGCTGCCGCAGCCCCTGCCGCTGGTGCGAAGCCAGCCGCCGGAGCCGCAGCCCCTGCCGCTGCTGCAAAGCCAGCCGCCAAGAAGTAATTTCCGCCCTTTTTCCACGATGTGGCTTCCGGTGCGGATACAAAGAGCAGCGGCGTGAACGCGCCGCGACTCATTGTAGGCCTCGGCAATCCCGGAGAAACCTACCGCGACACACGCCACAACATCGGATTTATGGTGCTGGACGAAATCGCACGACGCCTGGGAGCCGCTTTCCGCGAGGAAAAGCGCTGGGCTGGCATGGTGGCCAAGTTTGCAGGCGGGTATCTGCTCAAGCCGCTGACGTTTATGAACGACAGCGGCCGCTCCGTGCAATCTGTGGGCCACTTTTACAAAGCCACGCCCGAGCAAACGCTTGTGGTTTACGACGATGTCGATCTGCCACTGGGGCGTCTGCGCTTTCGCACGAACGGCTCTGCGGCCGGGCACAACGGAATCCGTTCTCTTATCTCCTCTCTGGGTACGCAGGAGTTTCCGCGCCTGAAAGTGGGAATCTCTCCGGCAGATGGCCGGCCAGCCGGTGACCGCATGGTGGGACACGTGCTGGGAAAATTCCGCCCCGAGGAGCAGGCTGAACTGCAGACGGTGATCCAGCGTGCTGCTGACGCCGTGCTTTCTGCGGTTGATCGCGGGCTGGAAACCGCCATGAATGTCTTCAACCGACAATCCGAATCTTAACCCCGAACCACACCACCTATGAACCGCAAATACGAGGCACTCATCGTGCTCGACACCAAAGGCAAAGAAGAAACCGTTGACTCCCTCGTCAGCACCATCAGCAAGGACATGGAAAAGTCCGGACTGAAGCTTGAGCAGATCGACAACATGGGCAAACGCAAGTTCCCCTTCAACCCACGCCACGTCGAAGGCGGGCACTTCATCAACATCCAGTTCAACGGCGAGCCTGCCGCCCTGGACAGCCTGCGCGCGAAGCTGAAGCTGAACGAGAACGTGTACCAGCAGTATTACCTGAAGCGCAGCGCGTAGTCTGACGCGCCGGTGTTTTTTCATCACCCCGGTTTCGCATGTGAGTGCGGGCCGGGGTTTTGTGTTTTTTTTGGATGATGGCTGGTGCTGGTTGTTCGCTTGATGGTGCGTGGCGAACCGTGGCTTGGTCGAGCCACCCGCAGCCTAGAGAACTGCGTGCGCATCCAGTCTTGCGGTAACGTGGCAGCGGTGTCTGCCAGGTGAGGATTGCAGCGGCTGATAAGGATTGATACCCTGAAGCGATGAAAACGGGTCTGAAGGTGGAGGCGCGAGCCGACGGAGGGGATCATCTTGATCCTCCCACCTGCAGCGTGTTCGCGGATGTGCTATGGCGCTGGATGAAGCGGGGGGCTGGGCTTTGTGGTGACGTGAGAATTCAGGGGCTATGCGGGAGCGTGAGGGATCGGGACGATTCCTCTCCGCCAGAGTGCTGGCTGGCCTCATGGGATGCTGGATTCCATCCATGAGACCCGTCTTCAGGTCTGCGTGGTATGAGTTCCTGCCTCATTGCATTGGGGGCAGAAAAAAGCGTCCCATCTTGGAGCAAGATGGGACGCTCGAATCGCAGGCAGGAGTGCCTGCATCACTTATGATTTTCAGGCGTCGAGGCCGAAGGCGGTGTGCACGACGCGGGCGGCGTTTTCGACTTCGGCTTCGTCCACGATGACGGCGGTCTTGATCTCGCTGGTGGAGATCATCTGGATGTTGATCTTGGCGTCTGCGAGGGCCTTGAACATCTTGGCGGCGACGCCACTGTGGCTGCGCATGCCGATGCCGACGACGCTGACCTTGGCGATGCTGCTCTGGGTGCGAAGCTTGGCCTTGTCTCCAAGGGTGGGCAGGACTGCATTGAGAACGGCCTCGGCCTTGGCGAGGTCTGCCCCGCTGAGGGTGAAGGAGATGTCGGTGATGCCATCAAAGCTGACGTTCTGGACGATCATGTCGATCGTGACATTGGCCGTGGCGATGGCGCCAAAGATGGCGGCGCTGATGCCTGGACGGTCTGCGACGTCGTCGATGGTGACTTTGGCCTGGTTGCGCTCGAGGCTGACGCCGCGGACGACGACGGACTCCATGCCGGGGGATTCTTCTTTCACGATGGTACCGGGGTTGTTGTTCATGCTGTTGCGCACTTCAAAGCGCACACCAAATTTGTTGGCAAACTCGACGCTGCGGCTCTGCATCACCTTGGAGCCGGAGGAGGCCATTTCGAGCATCTCTTCGTAGCTGATCTCGTTGATCTTCTGGGCGGTCTTCACCACGCGTGGGTCGCAGGTGTAGACGCCGTCCACGTCGGTGTAGATCTGGCAGAGGTCGGCCTTGATGGCGGCGGCCATGGCGATGGCGGTGAGGTCGCTGCCGCCACGGCCAAGGGTGGTGATTTCGCCGCTGGCGGTCTCGCCCTGGAAACCGGCGAGCATGACGATGTTGCCTTCGTCGAGCATCTTTTTCACGGCATCCGGGGTGATGTTGACGATGCGTGCCTTGGTGTGGACGCGGTCGGTGGAGATGCCTGCCTGGGCACCGGTGAGGGAGACGGCCTTGCCACCGAGGGCATTGATGGCCATGGCGGTGAGGGCGATGGTGGTCTGCTCTCCGGTGGCGAGGAGGACGTCCATCTCGCGCTCGATGGGTTCACGCTCGGGGGAGACTTCTTTGGCGAGCCTGATGAGATTGTCCGTAACACCGGACATGGCGGAGACAACGGCGACGACCTGATTGCCGGCGCGCTGGGTTTCCAGAATGCGTCGTGCGCAATTGCGGATTCGCTCGGGGGTGCCGACGGAGGTGCCGCCGTATTTCTGGACGATGAGGGCCATGCTAGGGTTGGGGAAAGGGCGCGGAAAATGGCATGGTGGCGCGGGTGTGCAAGGGGGGATTTGGGGCGGCGGAGGGGGGGACAGTGGTTGGCGGGTGTTTCCGGAGGATTGACGATTGTCGAACCATCGATTTTCGATTTCTGAACGCTCGGAGGGCTTAAGCCTGCTTTGAGGTGGGGAGGACTCGGTGCTGTTCTTCGGAGGTCAATCCGCGCCAATGGCCTGCGCTCAGGCCCAGATCCTGAAGGGTGAGGCTGCCGATGGAGACGCGGATGAGGCGGAGGGTGGGGTGGCCGACGGCGGCGGTCATGCGGCGGACCTGGCGGTTTTTGCCTTCGGTGAGGGTGAGCTCGAGCCAGGAGGTGGGGATGTTTTTGCGGACGCGGATGGGGGGAGTGCGCGGCGGGTGAGGGGGCTCGGTTTCGAGGCGGCGGGCTTTGCAGGGGAGGGAGTGGAAGTCTTTGAGGTCGATTCCGGAGCGGAGCTTTTTCAAAGCTTCTTCGGTGACGGTGCCGTCCACTTGGGCGTGGTAAGTGCGGGGGTGGGCGTGGCGGGGATTGAGGAGGCGGTCGTTCCAGCGGGCTTCATCGCTGAGGAGGAGGAGGCCTTCGGAGTCGCGGTCGAGGCGGCCGATGGCATAGACGTGCGGAGGGAAGCCGAACTCGGCGAGGGTGCGGTGGGAGGGATGCTCCTGGGTGAACTGGGAGAGGACGTCGAAGGGCTTGTAGAAGGCGATGAGCATTACTTTTGTTTTAACGCTTCCAACTGGCGCTCCAGTGCTTCACGGCGTTCCCGATATTTGGAATGAGTGGTGTTTTCCTTCAGGACACTGCGCAAGGAAGAAATGGAAATGATGATCCCGAATACGCCCATGCCGAGTGGGACAATGGTGAAAATGCCTGCACCTGCTTTGGAGAAGCCTGTGGCCATGAGAATGCAGACAACGGTGAAAAAGACTCCAAACATGGAGCCCATGATTTTTGAGGCTGGTCCCGAGGCGTCCTTTTTTGCGTCGAGCATGTGATCCATGCCCAGCTCGCGATCCAGTTTCTCAATTTCATTTTGCAGAGCGATGACCTCCAGGCTCTCGGCCATCTTGCCGGTATTTGCGGCGATCCTGGCGACTTCTTCGGTGAAGATGGAGTTGTCCGTGCGCTTCACCTCGAGGCTGCTGTGGCAGAACTGGCAGGTGACGAAGCGTGTGGTGTCGGAGACTTGCAGAGGGGCGCCACAGTGGTTGCAACGGACGGAGAGCGTGTCCATGCCGTGAGGCTAGCGGGAGCGCTGGAGATTTTCAAGGGTGGTTCCAAAACGCATGACATCTTCCAATGCGAGGCGCTTTTGCTCGAACTCCTCCTCGGTCATGCGGCGGGGGATGTGATGGGGCTTGTCGAAGACGAGGGTGACTTTGGAGAAGGGCAGGGGCAGGAGGAATTCATCCCAGGTCTTGAACTGGATGGCGTGGCTGTAGTGCATGTGCACTGGGATGATGGGCACGCCGGTGAGCTGGGCGAGCTTGACGATGCCTGGCTGTACACGGTGCAGTGGGCCGCGCGGGCCATCGGGAGTGATGCCGATCTCGTAGCCTTCGCGTGCCTTGGCCGCGAGGGCGATGAGGGCGCTCATGCCTTTCTCGGGCTTGGAACTGGAGCCGCGCTCGGCCTCGATGCCGAAGCTGGCGCAGACATCGGCGATGATCTGGCCGTCTCCGCTGGGGCTGGTGAGGATGGTGCCGGGGACGTTGGCGAACCACTCATGGTGCAGCCAGGGGATGAGGAACATGCGGTTGTGCCAGAAGGACCAGATCCAGCCTTTGCGCGTGGCGTCAAAAACTCCGGCGTCATCGCGCACTTCCCAGCGCAGGGTGGTGCCGATGCAGCGCATGATTCCTGCGATGATTTTGCCGGCTGACTTGATGCGGATTTTGGCCATGGGAGGGAAGTCACTGCATGGCGGTGTTCTGATCTGTGGTCAAGGTGCGGGATGTTTCTTCCGGGCATGAAAAAGGCGGGAGAAACCTCCCGCCGTGGCAGATGAGATGGGCCAATGCAGGCGCAGCTACTTCTTGAAGAAGAACATGCCAATCGAAGTACACAAGCCGATGGCGAAGGCCCCGATGCCTACACCGAACATGGCTGTCATGTCCGTGGAGCCGCCGACGACAATGGCGCTGTCCTGGATGGCAGAGGGAAGATAGCGTACTTTGACCGCAGGATCGGTGACCGCGGTGTCGCTGGCGTGAGCGGAGAAAAAGTTGGAGGTGACCTGGAAGGTCTGCTTCACCGGGGAGGCATTCTGCGGGGTGTAGGAGACATCAAACTTGTAGCTGCTGGAGCGCCGCCCTTTTTTCCACTCTCCTCCCTCGATAATGCCATCCACCGTGACGCCGTCCTTGTCGAGCGCGGCCAGGCGTTCCTTGTCCTTGTGGCCGTTGTAGGTGAGGATGGGACCTGCAATGATGGCAATGACTGCGAGCAGTTTGATTTTGGTCGGTGTTTCCATGTGATTTTGTGGAATTAGGCTGCCGTTTTATCCAAATCAAACGCAGGGGTCAATACGATTACCGCTATATGCAATTTCTTACAAATGCTTGACCAGCTCGATGACGGAGCGCCCTTCCTCACGGCGGAAATCCACGCGGTCGAAGATCTCGCTGATGACGTGAAGGCCAAGGCCGCCGATGCGGCATTCGATGGAGGGCGGTGCCACGAGCTTCTGAAAATCCTCATTGGTGATGCCTGCGCCGTAATGCTCAATGAGGATGCGAACAGCGCCAGCGGACGACTCCATGCGGCAGGCTGCCGTGCGTTCGGAGCTGGAGGAGCAGTAGGCATATTTGCAGATGTTGCTCATCACCTCGTCACAGCCGAGCACGAGGAGGCCGGTGAATTCGTCGTTGAGGCCATGGTAGGCGGACCAGGTCTCGATGAACTGGCGGACGAGGCGCAGGGTGTCGGGGTGGCAGGAGAGGGCGAGTTCATCCGGTGCGGGCGGGGAGTGGTCAGTGATGGCAAGAATGGTGGCGTCATCCTGGTAGCTGGAGCCTCTGGCGAAAGTGAGCCACTGACTGACGAGGTGTGGCAAAAAGCCCTCACCGCCGCCGGCTTCCTGCAGGGTGGCGGCGAAGGCCCTGTCCTCAAAGTATTCGCCTGCGCTGTTCTGGACTTCGAGAATGCCGTCGGTGTAGAGCATCCACTGACGGCCGGTGCTGAGAGGGAGCGAAGTCTCCGAGTAGCGTGCGGCGCAGGAGATGCCGAGGGGGGCATTGCCTGGAGTGGCGACTTCCCGCCAGGCTTTGCCATCGAACACCTGAGCGCCGGGCAGGCCTGCACAGCAGAGCCACACGCGGCGAGACTTTGGGCACACGAGCATGGCGTTGATGGCGATGAAGCGGCCCGCCTTCATGACGCCGCAGAGGCGCTTGTTCAAAGTCGCCATCCATTCGGCGAGGTTCATCGTGGCACACAGGTGGGCAGTGGAGGCGATGAGGGTGGTGCCGCGCGCCATGTCGAGTGCGGCGGGCAGGCCCTTGCCGCAGACGTCGCCGACGCCGAGAAGGATCTTGCCGTCATCAATCTGATGCCAGAAATAGAAGTCGCCGCCGACTTCGCTGGCGGGCTCGTAGAAAGTCTCGACTGCGACCTCTCCGAGGCGCACCTGGGGAGAGGGGAGAAATGAGTTTTGGATTTCCGAGGCGAGGGAGAGCTGCTGCCGGGTTTCAGCTTCCTGGATGGCTTTTTTCTGTGATTCGAGCCGCATCAAGGTCACGGCAATGAGGCTGCCGAAAGTCTCGAACATCTCGACGTCCTGAGGGGTAAAGGATGAGCCGTGATTGGGATTGATCGCCTGCATGACACCGAGGCAGCGGTCGCCATCGAGAAGGGGGATGGTGACCATGGCACGGGTGACGAGGTCTGACTGATCGGAGGCCGGTCTGAAGTGACGAGGGTCGCTGAGGGCGTCTTCGATGTTGACGGCTTTTTTGGTGGAAAAGACGTCTCCGGCGATGCCCTTGCCCTTGGGGACACGGACCTCCATGGCATTGATGGGGTCAAGGGTTGAGCGGATGAGGAGGTCTTCGCTGGGGCCGTCTGGGAGGAGGACAGAGCAGACTTCACAGTCCATGACCTCGCGGGAGCGCTGGAGGATATGATCGACGAGCTCGACGAGGTTCTGTGTGCTGCTGAGACGGCGTGCCACGTCGAGCAGGACGCTCTGGCGTGAGGCGATGGGCTGGGGGTTACTCATTGCGTTTGAAGAAGTTGAGAAGTCCTTTCTTCTTGTCTTCAGGGGAGGCGCTCTCTGGGGGCATGGGGCCGGAGGCGGCGGGTTTGGATTTTGAGTCGAGTTCTTTGATACGGACGGGGTAGGGGGTGTGGGTGCGGCGCATGTGCTCGATGATCTGCTCCTTGGTGGGGACTTCGTTTTCCTTGCTGCCAAAGATCAGGCGGCTGGGTTTTCCCGCGAGAGTGCCGGTGATGTACTCGCCCCAGACGACGAGGGCGTTCATTTCTTCGACGAGGGTGTTGATCTTGCGCATGGTGGTGTCGAGGTGCTTTTCGAGCCCCGGGCCGGAGGCGTCTTCACCGCCGCCGAGCATTTTGTGGAGATCGGTGGTGATGTCATCCAGGCGTGTTTTCAGGCCGGGCCTGCCGTCCGGTGTGCCAGCGATGGTCTGATGGAGCTCCTTGGAAAAGCTTTCGAGGTTGGCAAGGATGGTGTCTGCGCGGCTGGCGAGGCCTTTGTCTGCCGCGCCCTTGGGGCCTTTGACGAGTTCCTGGATGCCTGTGGCGGTTTCTTCGAGCTTGTCGGCCACGGCATGGATCTTCTGGCCGAAGCCGGGTGTTTTGCCGTCGCCCGCGAAGGTGGTTTTCAGCTGCTGGGTGAAGGCTTCGATGTTGGCCAGCGAGTCGGTGATTTTTTGAGAGGCGTCTCCCTGTCCAAGAGGGCCGGTGATTTTTTTGAGGTCGGCGGTGATGTCCCTGAGATTGGCAAAAATGGCGTCGCCGCCGGGCAGCATCATTTCCAGCATGCTGCCGAGGCTGGTGGAGGTGAGCTGGGCACCGTCTGCCAGCAGACCCTCTTCGTCGTCCTGGCGAATGAGGGCGATGTGCTTTTCACCGAGGATGGATTCGGCGCTGATGATGACTTTGAGCCTGGAGGGAATGGGGGCGGGTTTGAAGACTTCGATGTGAACGCGAACGGTGTTGCTCTGAAGAATGCGGTCTGCGGGGGGCAGGTGTTCGATGCGTTCAACGACGCCGATTTTGTCGCCTGCGAAGAGGACGGTGGTGTTGCGATGAATGCCGGTGACGTCGGCAAAATCGACGGAAAAATGGAGGCGGGGTTTGCGCCAGGGATCGCCCGAGACTGCGAAGACCAGCGCGCCGAGCAGGATCAGGGAGCACAGCATGACCAGGGTGGCCACGGCGGCATCTTGCTTGTTTTTCATGGCTTGGAGGAGTGGATGGCAGAACGTGAATACATGCCGGTATCATTGAGGCCCAGGAGGGCGTCGCGGTAGAGGACCTCGCCTGAGTCGTCGCCGCTGTGGCCCTGGGGATCTCCGTTGATGAACTGCTGAACGGCGGGGTGAGGATGTGCGCGAATTTCTGCGGGGGTGCCTGCGGCAAGGATCTTTCCCTGATGTGCGCCGGTGCCGAGCATGATGATGCGGGTGCCGATACGGAAGACGCTGTTCATGTCGTGGGTGACGACGACGACGGTGGCGCCGATTTTCTGAGTGAGCCGCTGGGTGAGCTCATCGACGACGGCGGTCATGACGGGGTCGAGTCCGGCAGTGGGCTCGTCGCTGAAGACAAGGGGCGGGTCCAAGGCGAGAGCGCGGGCGAGGGCGGCGCGCTTTTTCATGCCGCCGCTGATCTCGGAGGGTTTTTTGTGGCCGTGGCCGGTGAGACCGACCTGCTCGAGCTTCATTTTGACGACGGTGTCGATGAGGCCGGCGTCGAGCTGCGTGTGTTCATGCAGAGGCAGTGCGACGTTTTCTGCGACAGTGAGAGACTGAAGGAGAGCGCCGGACTGGAAGAGCATGCCGTAGCGGCCGCGGAGCTTGTGCATTGCGTCCGGGTGCATGGAGGTGATCTCCTGGCCGAAGATTTTGATGCTGCCGGAGGTGGGCTTTTCGGTGCCGATGAGGTGGCGCAGGAGGGTGCTCTTGCCGCAGCCGCTGCCGCCCATGATGATGAAGGTGTCCCCGGCGTAAACTTTGAAGCTGACGCCGTCGAGAACCTTTTGCCGACCGAAATAGCGCACGAGCGAATCGACCTCGATGATCGGTTCGCCGCCGGAGGGATCTGGAGGAACGGCGTGCATCAGAAAAAGAACAGCGCGGTGAGGAGGGCGTTGGCGATGAAAACGCTGAGCAGAGAGATGACGACAGAGCGCGTGGTGGCGAGGCCGACGCCCTCGGCCCCGCCGGAGACATTGAGGCCGATGCTGCTGGCGATGGTGACGATGAGGATGCCGAAGACGCCGCTTTTGAGCATGCTGATGCCTACATCGCGCAAAGCGATGTAATGCAGAGCATGATTCACGAAGTAGGCGGTGGACATGTGAAGGGAGAAGTGGCCGATGAGCCAGCCACCGGCGAGCCCGACGTAGATGCTGAAGACGGTGAGCAATGGGAGCATGATGACCATGGCGAGGAAACGCGGGACAATGAGCCAGGACATGGGAGAGATGGCCATGACCTCGAGAGCCTCGATCTCCTCCGAGACCTTCATGGTGCCAAGCTCTGCGGTGACTGCGGAGCCGCTGCGACCGATGACGATGACCGCGGTGACGAGGGGGGCGAGCTCGCGCACGAGGCTGGAGGACACGAGGCCGGGAACGAAAACCGTGGCGCCCATCTTGGCAAGCTGGGCTGCCGACTGCATGGCGAGCACCACGCCGATGGTCAGGGCGGTGAGCGCAGACATGGGGACGGCGTGCACGCCGATGCGCACGAGCTGGGCAAAGGTATGACCGATACGCCAGCCCCTGCCTCGAAACGGGGCGATGAACAGCCAGTAGAGCAGGCTTCCGCACAGTCCGAAGTATTGGCGGAACGCTTCGTTCATGGGCGGGGGAGAGGGACTAACGTTTGCTTGTCAGGTCAGCGGCGTCGAGAGCGGCCTCCACGGTGGGCAGGTGGGTGATGAAGTCGCCCAGGCGAACGATTTTGAAAGAGGCATCCACACGGCCCTGGATGCCGGTCAGTGCAAATTCCGTGCCTGCGCTGCTGGCGTGCTGAAAGTACTCCACCACAACCGCCCAGACGGGGGTGTTGACGAAGGTGACCTTGGCGAAGTCAATGATGAGCCGCCTGACGCCGGCCTTCATCTGCTCGCGCACGACTTTCTGGAATTCGGGGACGGTCGCCAGATCGGCCTCGCCCTCAAGTTCGATGACGACGGCGTTTGGGTGTGTGCGGACGGTTGGTTTCATGAAGAAGTCAGGCGTTTAGAGCCAGCCGGTTTGGTTGAGACGGCCGGTGAGCTCCATCTGGCGCTCAAGCTGTGCGGCATAGAGAGCGGCATTTTCGGGGTTGGGTTTGCAGCGTGTGGACTCATCCAGAGTGACGAGCCGCGCGCAGAGCTGCTCGTAGCTGATGCGTTCAGCGCCGCCCTGGTTGGAGTGGGCGTAGGCGGCCTGGATGGCTCCGCCGAGGGCGGCACCTTCGCTGGTGCTGAGGGTGACGACTTCGGCATTGAAGCAGTCTGCGGCGATCTGACGCCAGACGCTGCTTTTGCTGCCGCCGCCGGTGAGGCGGATTTCGGTCGGGTTCATGCCGAGATCGCGGAAGCGCTTGAGACCGTAGGCGAGGCCGAGGGTGGCGCCCTCAACGGCGGCACGGGCGATGTTTGCCGGGGCCATGTTGGTGGGACGGAGGCCATGGATGACGCCGGTGCCATTGGGGAGGTTGGGGGTGCGCTCGCCGTTGAGGTAAGGCAGGAACATGACGCCATCGGCACCGACGGGGGCGGTTTTGACGGCGGCCTCGAGCTGGCTCAGATCCCATTGGAACATCTCGCGCACCTGCTCGGTGACGACGGTGACGTTCATGGTGCAGACGAGCGGGAGCCATTGATCTGTGCTGTCGCAGAAGGCGGCGACTTCGCCCTGACCATCGACGACGGGAGAGCCGGCCACTCCGTAGAGGGTGCCGCTGGTGCCGAAGCTGGCGGTGACGACGCCGGGCTTGATGTTGCCTGTGCCGATGGCGCCCATCATGTTGTCGCCGCCGCCGGCGCTGATGATGACATCGGAGTTCAGGCCCCACTTGACGGCGAGGTCCTTGCGGATGGTGCCGTGGACGGATTTGGAAGAGCCGAGCGGAGGCAGCATGGCGCGCACGGAGGGATCGATGTAATCACAGATTTCATAGGCCCACTGGCGGGTGTTCACGTTGAGGATGCCCATGCCGGAGGCGTCTCCGTATTCCATGCGCTTCACGCCGCTGAGCCAGAAGTTGATGTAATCGTGGGGGAGCAGGATGGTCTTCGTCTTTGCGAAGTTCTCCGGTTCGTTTTGCTTGAGCCAGAGCAGCTTGGGGATGGTGTAACCGGGCAGCATGGCATTGCCGGCGAGGGCGATGACGCCGGGCTGGCCGCCGAACTGATGGGCGATCTCGGCGCACTGAGCCTGGGTGGAGGTGTCACACCAGAGCTTGGCGGGACGCACGGGCCTGTCGTCCGCCCCCAGTGGCACGAGTCCATGCTGCTGGCCGCTGACGCCGATGCCGGCGATCTTGGTCCTGTCCTTGCCGATCTGCTCCAGGCACTGCTGCACGGAGGCGTCCACCGCGTCGATCCATGACTGCGGGTCCTGCTCCAGATGGCCTGGGGGCAGGCCGTCAATCAATTCATAGGAGCTGTGGCCGGCGGCCACGATTTTGCCCGAGTCGAGGTCGAGGACGATGGCCTTGGTGCTTTGCGTGCCGCTGTCGATGCCGAGGAAATACATGGGTGGGGGAGCTAGGTTGGAGTCGGCGAAAGGTTTACGGTGGGGACGGAGGGCAGGTCAAGAGGGCAAGCTGTCAAGAATCGGTCATAATTCGTGAAGATTCAGACATGCATGAAATTCAGTCCTTGGATTGAATGTTCCCCGATTTCTTGATGGCGCGAAGGAGACGCCAGCCAAGGAAGAGAGACAGAGCATAACCGAGGGCGCCAAAGATGGAAATGCCGTAGAGCAGCGGCGCGGCCTGGCGGCTCCACAGTTCACTGGAGCCGAGGAAGATGGCTGCGGTGAGGATGCCGAGGACGAGGCGGTTGACGATGGGGTCGAGGTGGCGGTGGTCGATGTGAACGGTGAAGGAGCCGTCGCGGAAACGGGCGAGCAGGTCGGTGAGATCACGTGGGAGGGCGGTGAGGAGACGATTCCAGACGCGGAAGGAGCGGCGGGCGCGCTTGGCGATGCGGCCTGGGGAAAACCGGCGCAGCAGGAGGCGCGTGCAGTAGGGCTGCATGAGCTCGGCCAGGCTCACGTCCGGGCTGAAGCGCCGGGAGGTGCCTTCCAGCACAATGAGGGTCTTCAGCAGCATCGCGAGCGAGGGGGGGAGGACGATGTGATGGCTGCGGATGATTTCGACGAGATGACTCAAGGCCGCACCGACCTGGATGTCATTGAGAGGATGGCCGGTGTAGTCCTCCATGAACTCCTGGAGGTCTGCGCGCAGTTTGTCACGAGCGCAGTCCGGTGGTACGGAGCCCAGGCGGAGGACCTGCTCTGCGACGAGCTCGGAGTCGTTTTCCACGATGCCGAGCAGGAGGGCCTCGACCTCGTCGCGGAGGTCTTCGTCGATACGGCCGACCATGCCGCAGTCGATGACGCCGACGATGTTTCCTGGGAGGAGGATGAGGTTTCCGGGATGAGGGTCAGCGTGGTAGAAGCCGTCGCGGAAGACCATTTCGAGGTACATGTTGGCGCCGCGTTTGGCGAATTTGCCGAGATCCACGCCGGACTGCTGCAGGGCCTCGATGTCTGTGCCGACGATGCCATCCAGGCGCTGCATGGTGACGACCTGGTGGGAGCAGAGCTCGCCGAAGAGTTCGGGGATGCAGACGGTCGGGTCGTCGGCGAAATTGCGTGCAAACTCCTCCTGATTTTGCCGCTCGTAGGTGAGGTCGAGTTCGCGAAGCAGGGTGCGGCGGAACTGGCGCACAACAGCCAGCGGCTGGTAGGAGCGCAGGGCAGGGGAGTGCTTTTCCAGAAGCTCGGCGAGGGCCTGGACGATCTCCACATCCGTGGCGGCCTGTTCGGCGACGCCCGCGCGGCGCACTTTGACTACGACGCTATGGCCGGTGTGAAGGCGTGCGGCATGCACCTGGGCCACGGAGGCGGCGGCGAGAGGGGTGTCGTCAAAGGAGGCAAAGAGCTGCTCAATAGGCAGGCCGAGCTCAGCCTCAATCGTCGCGCGAGCGACGGCAGCGGTGTCTGCGGGCACATTGGCCTGGAGCTGGGAGAGCTCCTCGGTCAGGTCCGCGCCGAGGAGGTCTGCGCGGGTGCTGAGCATCTGGCCGAGCTTGATGAAGGTGGTGCCGAGCTCTGTGAGGGCCATGCGCACGCGGGCCGCCTGAGTCACGCCGGTGGTGAGAGACTGGCCGTCAGCGCTTTTGAGGCGGTCCTGAAGCCAGGAGTGTTTGAAGCCCCCGAACAGGTCCGCGAGCCCATATTTGCCGAGAACGGCGGCTATTTCCGCGATGCGTTTAGCGTAACGTTCGAGGCGGGCCAGGGCGTCAATCTTCATTATGGGGCCAACCTTCACAGAAAAGAGGTGCCTGACAACGCTGAAAGCTCACTCTTGGCTGGCGGTTTTGGCGTGTGCAGGTATCCATGGGAATGAGCACTCCCAAAGTCCTTGCGTTTGCAGGCAGCACCCGCGCAGCATCCTACAACAAGAAGCTGGTCCGCCACGCCGCCGAGGCGGCTCGTGCGGCCGGTGCCGAGGTCACGCTGCTGGATCTGCGAGACTACCCGCTGCCACTGTTTGACGGTGATCTGGAAGATGAGCAAGGGCTGCCTGAGAATGCGAAAAAATTGAAGGCGATCTTTCGTGAGCATGATGCGCTGCTGATTTCATCGCCTGAATACAACAGCTCAGTCACCGCCGTGCTCAAGAACACCCTGGACTGGGTGTCGCGAGCTGAGACGGATGAGGAGCCTGCTCTGGCGGCCTTTCGCGGAAAAGCGGCTGCCCTGATGAGCGCCTCTCCAGGGGCGCTCGGCGGGCTGAGGGGGCTGGTGCACCTGCGTGCGATTCTGGGCAACATCGGTGTCATCGTGCTGCCGGACCAGGTGGCCGTGCCCAAGGCGCATGAAGTCTTTGATGAGAGCGGCGCACTGAAGGATGAACGTGCGGCCAAGCAGGTGACGCACGTGGCGCAAGGCCTCGTGGGGTTTCTGAAAAAGCACCTGGGGTGATGTGTGACTGACGCGGAGCTGGCCCTGGTGAAGGTGTGAGCTGCTGGCCGGCTCAGGCGCGCGCGGCGGCTTTTTGGGTGCCAGGGCCCCGGGTGCGCTCTGACTTGATCGGGACCGGGGCAAGGCGGATCGTCTCGACGTGGACCACAACGGGGGGCGCAGCACCGGAAGCCTGCTGTGCCGCTGGGTCTGCAGGACCTGCGGCGAGAGGGCGCAGAGATGCGATCTTCGCCTCGAGTTCAGCGAGTTCGCGGCGTGCGGCTTCGACCTGGGAGGTGAGCACGGTGTTTTCTGGTTCGGCAGGAGTGGCCGCATCCTGGGCGGGCTGGCGTTTCGGGGCGGCGATTTGCGAGCTGCCTGCCTGTGCGTCGCGGTAGCGCTGCTCGACAGCCGCGAGACGCAGTCTGGCGTCTGAGAGCTGCTGCTTTGCGGTGGCGAGGTCCTGATTGAGCTGATCCAATTCGACGCGCTTGGTTCTGGCTTCTTCGTGACGGCTGGTTTCAGCTGCGAGCGCGGCGGTGCATGCCGCGAGCTCTGCGGAGCGAGAGGCCAGCTGTTTTTCGCCAGCGGCGAGTTCTTCCTGGAGGCGCTGCAGCGAGGCCTCGGCTGCGGCACAGCGCTGCTCCAGAGACATGAGGAGAGATTCAAGGTCTTTGACGGCAGCTTCCTCCCGCTGGTGCCTGGCAGTGAGCTCCGCAGTGGCGGTGCTGAGAGAGGTGTGCCTGGCCTCCTCTTCTGCGATGCGCTTTTCATGCTCGATGATCTGCTGGCGCAGAGAGTTCAGCAATGCCTCGTCCTGCTCGCATTCATCGCGCACCTGTTTGAGCCGGGCTGCGGCCTCCTCCTTTTGAGCGGCCAGGATTTCGATTTCCTGCTGGGCTGTAGCTGCTGCGGCGGTGAGGCGCTGGACCTCGGTGGACTTTTCGTAATGCTGGGTGTTGAGACGCTCGAGGGCCGCAGTTTTATCCTCGTGCTGGCGCGTCAGGGCGCTGATGGTTTCAAGCCACTCATGGTGTGCCGTTGTCGCCTGCTGCACAGCGGCTTTGACGGGGGCGAGCTTTGCCTCCTCCGCACGCAGGGACTCCACGCGTGCCAGATGCAGTTCGCGCTCTTTTTCGGCGCGCTGCTGCCAGTCGCGAAGCTCCTTTTCAGCGGCAGCGATCTCGGATTTGATCCGTGCTTTTTCGGACTCCAGTCTGGCGATGTCTTCGTGATGGGCCTTGTCTGAAGAGGCCGGTGCTGGCGGGAGGGGAGCTGGAGCCGTGGTGGAAGCCGGAGGAGCGGCGGCCAGGGGGCTGGCGGCGGGGAGCTCAAGATCGAGCGTGCCTACGAGGGGGCCAAAAGCGATGGTGTCTCCATGGAGAAGGGTGCAGCTGAGCTGGGGCTCGCCATTGACGAAGGTGCCTGCGGTGGACTTGAGATCAAAGACCTGGAGGCTGCCGTCGGCGTTTTGGACGATCTCGGCATGATGCAAAGAAATGCGCTCATCATCGACCATGATGTCGTTGTTCTCGTCACGTCCGATGGTGATGTGTTCCTTGAGGGGAACCACCACTTCTTGTCCGTCTTCGAGCACGAAAGTGATTTTGGCCATGGGGGGATTTAGCGTTGAAACTGGCGCAGCAAAGTCGATGAAACGTGTGTAATCAATCAGGCATTTGCATGTGCGGGCGAATGATGCAGAAACAGTGCCTCAATCGGCTGTTTTTTTGGAGATGCGATCAATGGCGGCTTCAAAGTTTTTGAGTTCGGCGTGAGCCAGGTCCGCCTGCTGGCGCAGCTCGCTGCGCTGACGCTCTGCCTCGATGATGTCGGCACGGAGTTCGGCGAGCCTGTGCTCAAGTTCGGCCAGCCGTTCGCGTCGTTTATCCTCCTCAGCCTGAGAGGTTTCGATGCTGCGCTGCAGGGCGGCGGTTTGCTCTTGGTGGCGGGTGGTCAGATCCTGGATGGACTTGATCCAGCCGTCATGTGTCATTTCTGCCTCGCGGATCGCCGTCTTGACGCCGGCCAGGTGCTCTTCACCAGAGCGGAGAGATTCCATGTGGGCAAGATGTTCGGCGCGCTCTGCTGCGGACTGCTGCTGCAGGCTGCTCAGTTCTTTCCGAATGGCGTCCACCTCGGATAGCAGGAGCGTTTTTTCTGCCTCCAGAAGGGCTGTGGCCTCCTGATGGTTCGCATGCCCGGGACCGGCGGAGTCCAGCCTGCCTCTTCTTCTGCGGTTGCGAGTGGCGAGCTTGCCGGCTTTGACCGGCAGATCGAGAGTCACGGCCTGCGTTTCGTCTCCTGATGGCCGGGGGGATGGAGTGTGGTGGGAGCCGTGGGTGTGAGGGGCTGCGAGATCGAAGACGGCGGTGAGCGGGCCAAATGCGAGCCTGTCTCCTGGGTGGATGGTGCGGCTGTGGACACGCTCGCCGTTGACAAAAGTGCCGGCGGTGGAGCTGGAATCAAACAGCTGGATGCTGCCGTCCGCATTGCTCACCAGTTCGGCGTGGTGTTTTGAGACACGTTCGTCATCGACGACGACGTCATTGTCCTCCGAGCGTCCGAGAGTCAGATGGTCCGAAATGGGGACGACGATTTCCTGGCAGTCTTCGAGAACAAAGGTGAGTTTTGCCATGGCTTCGCGTGTGACCGATACTGCGAGAGATACGAGTCAAACCCGAATCCGAGTACTGAATCAACCTTGCATTTGTTTCGATGTCGCAATGATGTCCGCTCATGCATTCTGAGGCTGAAGCCGAACTCTCCAAGCGCTGTCCTGTCATGCGAAGGCTGATCAAGGCCCATGGCCCCTGTCAGCTGGCTGCGCAGAAACGGCCGCCCTATGAGGCGCTGGTGAGTGCGGTGGCGCATCAGCAGCTGCATGCGAATGCGGCGGAGGCGATTTTGCGGCGCTTCAGGGCGCTGTTTCCGAAGTCACGGTTTCCCAAGCCGGAGCAGGTGCTGAATGCGAGGGATGAGGAGCTGCGCGGCTGCGGCTTTTCCACGGGCAAGATGCTCGCGATCCGGGACATCGCCGCCAAGACGCTCAGCGGGCAGATCCCCGGGCGGGCGGCGGCGCTGAGGCTCGGCGACGAGGAGCTGATCGAGAGGCTGGTGGCGGTGCGTGGTGTCGGGCGCTGGACGGTGGAGATGCTCTTGATTTTCACGCTGGGCAGGCCGGATGTGTTTCCGAGCGATGACTACGGGGTGAGGAATGGCTGGCGCGTGGTCAAGGGACTGGAGGAAATGCCGAAGCCGAAGGCATTTCGTGAGCTGGCCGAGCGCTGGCAGCCGCATCGTACGCTGGCGGCGTGGTACCTGTGGCGGGCGGCGGATGCGGCCAAGGGCTGAGGCAAGGGGGCGGAAACGGATGATTGCCAATGCCCCCATCGGGGACTAAGAGGGACGTGCATGTCTTTTAGCTCACTCGGTCTCGACTCCCACATCCTTACAGCCATTCAAGAAGCCGGTTACACGGAACCCACTCCCATCCAGGCGGCTGCGATTCCGACGGTCATCCAAGGAGGAGATGTGATCGGCATCGCCCAGACTGGCACAGGCAAGACTGCGGCGTTCACACTGCCGATCCTGACCCGGCTGGCTGCCAACCCGATTCCGCAGGGGCAGCGGCGGCGCACGCGTGTGCTGGTGCTGGCGCCAACCCGGGAACTGGTGGCGCAGATCGAGGAAAACGTGCTGGCGTATGCGAAGCATCTGCCGCTGAAGATTGCCAAGGTGTATGGTGGTGTGGGTGAAAAACCGCAGAAGGACGCGCTGCGTGCGGGGAGTGACATCGTGATCGCCTGCCCGGGACGGCTGCTGGACCTGATGGCGCAGCGCTGTGCGGACTTTTCCCAGCTGGAGCATCTTGTGCTCGATGAAGCGGACCGCATGCTGGACATGGGCTTCCTGCCAGACATCCGCCGGGTGATCAACCAGCTGCCGAAGAAGCGCCAGACGCTGATGTTTTCAGCCACGCTTTCGAAGGAGATCGAGAGCCTGACGCATGAGTTTCAGCATTCGCCGAAGATTGTGCAGATAGGCAAGCGCTCGAACCCGGCAGAGACGGTGACGCAGCTGGTGTATGAAGTGCAGAAGCACCTGAAGCTGAGCCTGCTCATGCACCTGCTGAAAGACGAAAAAATGCAGATGGTGCTGGTCTTCAGCCGCACGAAGCACGGGGCGGACAAGATCGCGAAAAAGCTGGAGCAGAGCGGGGTGCGCTGCGCCACGCTGCATGCCAACCGCTCGCAGAACCAGCGCCTGCGCGCTCTGGATGATTTCAAGACGGGCACGGTGCGCGTGCTGGTGGCCACGGACATCGCGGCGCGTGGCATCGACGTGGACGGCATCTCGCATGTGGTGAACTTTGACTTTCCGCACATCGTGGAGGACTACGTGCACCGCATCGGCCGCACGGGGCGTGCGCAGGCGATCGGCGACGCGATCAGCTTTGTTTCACAGGATGAGGCTGCGGATCTGCGCAAGCTGGAGAAATTCATCAACCGTGGACTCATCCGCAAGCGTGCGGAGGGGTTTGACTACAGTGCCGCAGCGCCTGCGCCTACCGGCGATGAAAGGCTGGAACGGCGTGAGCAGCAGAGGCAGTTTCAACAGCGCCGCCCGCAAGGACAGGGTGGGCAGCAGCGGCATGGGCAGGGTGGCGGTGGCGGACGCTCTGGTGGACAGGGTGGAAGCCGATCCGGTGGCCAGGGCAGCCAGAGCGAATGGCGTCCGAGCGGCCAGGGCGGGCGCGGCAGACCGCAGGGGGGCGGCGAGCGCCGTTCGTCTTCATCCGCAAATGCTTCGCCGCGGGGCCAGCATGGGCAGGCGTCTCAGCATGATGCGCAGGCCCCATCGACTGCGCGGAAGCTGTGGAACAAGCTGACAGGGAAGTAGGCGGTCGAGGGAGATCACCTCGCAAACCAGCTTTTGGCGAGAGGGTTCGTGGCGAAGAATTCGAGCAACTGGTGAGCGACTTTCTCGCGGCCGCTGTTGCTGGGGTGGGTGCCGTCCGGGCCGAAGTCTTCCTTGGTGTATTTGAGGTCGTCGAACTTGCGGCCTTTCTCGCCATCGGCCCAAAGATAGGGCCCCCAGAGGAGGAGAGGGGATTTGGCAAGGGCGAGGGATTCGTCCCCGCCAGACTGCTGCTGGATGAGGTGGCGGACGGCGAAGGCTCCCTCGTAGGCGTAGGGCTCGGGATTGAGGCCGGTGGTGGCGTAGCCTGCATAGATGCGGCTGCCGAGGTAGGCGATGCGGAGATTGGGGAAGCGCTCTTTGAGAAGGTGCAAGACTTTGACGGTGTCTGCCTCCAGCGTGGCGAGGTGCTCGGTTTTGGACCCTGAGGGGCCGGCATTGGCGAGCTTGACCCAGGCCGCCTGCACTTGCTGAGGGCTGATCCCGGCGCGTTGAAGGCGGTTCATGGCCTCAGGCCATGGGCGGCCTTCGGGCTGGGCCCAGGCGGCCATGGTCTGGCCTCCCTGCGCACAATCGACGATCGTAACTTTGTCGGATTTCCGGGAGTCCTGGTCTGCGATGGTTTTGAAGACGGAGAACTCCTGAGTGGCGTTTGACATGCTGATGGAGACGAGCGCGATCCTGCCGCTTTCGGAGGGCTTGCCCTCGGCATCGAGGGGCTTGATCTGGGCGAGTGCTTCTGTGGCGGATTTTTTGAGGGGTTCGGGTGGCTCGTTGCCGCCTTTGCCGTAGAGGCCGCCGTCTTCGCCTTCATACTTGTCCTCGGCGGTCATGTCGGTGAGGGGCGTTAATGAGTCGGGGGCTTGGCGCTGATTGGAGGGGCGGCCGCCGCCTCCGCGATTGCCGCCGCGACTGCGGACCTCCTTGGCGTGGTCGAGGTACTTCTGGTCTTCCGCGCTTAGTTTCTCGCCGTTCTGCTCGCGGCGGTGCAGGGCTTGGGCCCTCTGCCAGTCGATTCCATCCTGCCCTTGCGCGGATGGCTGGCTGCTGCCGCTTTTCTGCATCTGGGCCTGATGGGCCGCCTTGGCGCGTTCCAAAAAGGCGGCTTCTTCTGAGGTGAGCGTGCCGCCACTCTGGCGTTTTTCGAAAAGCTGGCGGGCTTTGTCGAAATCCACTGGGGCGTCTGCGGACTGGCTGCGAAGGGCGGTGACACCGAGCAGGGAGACCAGAGCAAGTAGGAGGGCAGTCTTCATGGTGAAAGTGGAACACCGCCGGGCCTGTTTGGATTCAGGGACGATGAAATTTTGCAAGAGAGGGAAGCGCATCAAAACTGCAGAGGAGGTGCAGATCATGTGAAAAACCTGTCATCGGTTACCCCGTAGTGATGCCGGAGGCAGTCATGTGCTTTTAGGCTTGTCCTGCGCTCCGCCAGCCTTCAGCCTGAGTGTCAAAGCCATGTCCGATCCCAACAGCACCCGCCGCGTCGTTATCGCCAGCTTCATTGGCACCACCATCGAGTGGTATGATTTTTTTCTTTATGGCACGGCGTCGGCGCTGGTGTTTAACAAGCTGTTCTTCCCGAATTTTGACGCGCTGGCCGGGACGATGGCGGCCTTTGCGACGTATGCGGTGGGCTTCTTTGCGCGGCCGGTGGGGGGCATTGTGTTCGGGCATTTTGGAGACAAGCTGGGGCGCAAATCCATGCTGGTGACGACACTGATGCTCATGGGGGTGGCCACGGTGCTGATCGGGCTGCTGCCGACGTATGCGCAGATCGGTGTGTGGGCGCCGGTGCTGCTGGTGCTGCTGCGCTTCATCCAGGGCTTTGGGGTCGGTGGGGAGTGGGGCGGGGCGGTGCTGATGGCGGTGGAGCATGGGGCCACTGGCAGGCGAGGCTATTATGCGAGCTGGGTGCAGGCGGGCGTGCCGGTGGGGCTGCTGCTGGCGAATGCGGTTTTCAAGCTGACCTCCTCGATGGAGCCGCAGGCTTTTCTTGAGTGGGGATGGCGTGTGCCATTTTTGCTGGGGGTGCTGCTGCTGGGGGTGGGCATGTTCATCCGGCTGAAGATCATCGAGAGTCCGGTTTTTACGCAGGCCAAGGCGGAGGATGCTGGACCAAAGGTGCCCATCCTGGCGGTGATCAAAGATCACCCGCGCAATGTGCTGGTGGCCATGGGGGCGCGGTTTGCGGAGAATGCTTTTTTCTACATTTTCACCGTGCTGGTGCTCAGCTATGGCTCGCAGCAGCTGGGGCTGAAGAATGAGGACCTGCTGAATGCGGTGCTCGCAGGCTCGGCCGTGCAGCTGGCCGCCATCCCGATGTTTGGTGCGCTGTCTGACCGCGTCGGCAGAAGGCCGGTGTACCTGGGCGGGGCCTTGTTTCTGCTGCTCTTTGCGTTTCCGTTTTTCTGGATGATCGAGACGCGGCAGATGGGGCTGGTCATTCTGGGGGTGGTCATCGGTCTCACGGGGCATGCGGCGATGTATGGTCCGCAGGCGGCGTTTTTTTCGGAGCTGTTTGGTACGCGGGTGAGGTACAGCGGGGCGTCGCTGGGGTATCAGCTCGCCTCGCCGCTGGCAGGGGGGCTGGCGCCGCTCATCGCCACCGCGCTGCTGGAGCAGTCGGGTGGCAAACCCTGGCCGGTGGCGGTGTATCTGATCGTGATGGCTGTGATCACCCTGGTGTCTGTGTGGCTGGCGGAGGAGACGAACCGGAAGGCGCTTTGAATGGAGGGGGCGTGTCCAATTTGGCCTAAAAACTGTCCGGCGGTGGGCTGACGAACCAGTTGCACAGCGCCCTGTTTCGTCTCCCTTGCCAGTCCTACCATGAACGACGCCTTCCCAGACATCCCTAAAATTCAGTACGAGGGACCCAAGAGCCGGAACCCGCTCTCCTTCAAGCATTACAATCCTGACGAAATCGTCGGCGGCAAAACGATGCGCTCGCAGATGCGTTTTGCGGTCGCCTACTGGCACGCCATGCGCAACTCGCTGTCCGATCCATTTGGCGGCGGCACCGCGCAGCGGCCCTGGGATGACGGCAGCAACTCCGTGGCCAACGCGCAGCGCCGTGTGTGGGCCTGCTTTGAGTTCATGGAAAAGCTGGGAGTGGACTACTACTGCTGGCATGACCGCGATGTGGCTCCTGAGCTCGACACGCTGGCCGAGAGCAACGCCGCCTTTGACGCGGTGGCTGATGAGCTGGAAAAAGCGCAGAAGCAGACGGGCAAGAAGCTGCTCTGGGGCACGGCCTGCCTCTTCTCCCATGCACGCTACTGCCAGGGTGCATCCACGAGCCCGAACGCCGGAGTGTTTGCCTATGCCGCCGCGCAGGTGAAAAAGGCCATGGATGTGACGCATCGACTCGGTGGTGAAGGCTACACCTTCTGGGGCGGCCGCGAAGGCTACGCCACGCTGTGGAACACCGACATGAAGCGTGAGGTGAACCACCTCGCGCGCCTGCTGCACATGGCGGTGGAGTACAAGAAGAAGATCGGTTTCAAAGGCCAGTTCTACATCGAGCCGAAGCCACGTGAGCCTTCGACCCATCAGTATGATTCGGATGCGGCGGCGTGCCTGAACTTCCTGCGCGAGCACAACCTGCTGGAGCACTTCAAGCTGAACCTTGAAACGAACCACGCCACGCTTGCCGGGCACTCCATGCGTCATGAGATGCAGGTGGCCATCGCCGCAAACGCGCTGGGTTCTATCGATGCAAACACCGGTGACACTCTCATCGGTTGGGACACCGACCAGTTCCCGACCAACATCTACCTCACCACCGAGATCATGCTGGAAGTGCTCAAGATGGGAGGTCTCACCACCGGTGGTCTGAACTTCGACGCCAAGTGCCGTCGCGAGTCTTTTGAGCCGGTGGATCTTTTCCACGCCCACATCGGCGGCATGGACGCCTTTGCACGTGGTCTGAAGATCGCGCACGCGATGATCGAAGACGGCCGTATCGACGCCTTCATCAAGCAGCGCTACAGCAGCTACGACAGCGGCATCGGTGCGAAGATCGAGAAGGGCGAAGTCGGCTTCGAAGAACTCGAAGCGCATGTGCTTGCCAACGGCGAGCCGCTCCTCGGCAGTGGTCGCCAGGAGATGATGGAAAACCTGGTGAACGACTACCTGTAAAGCAGCGGAGAGTTCTTTGGTTGGAGTCTTGAGGCGGCCGGAAACGGCCGCCTCATTTTTTTTGCGCTCAGGAGGCTGCTGCCAGCGGTTTAGAGTGTGGCAAATTTTTGGCTTAGCAGGGCATAAGGGACGGGGGCTAGGATGCGCCAGGGCGGGCATGGAGCCTTGCATCTTTCCGCCGAGTGCGGCACCTGTACCCATGAGCGATCCATTGTGGTTTAAAGATGCCATCATTTATCAGCTGCATGTGCGTGCATTCTGCGATGGGGACGGGGATGGAATCGGCGATTTCCGGGGGCTGATCTCAAAGCTGAATTATCTTGAACAACTCGGGGTGACGGCGCTGTGGCTGCTGCCGTTTTACCCTTCGCCACTGCGGGATGACGGCTACGACACGGCTGACTACCGGGCTGTCAATCCTGTCTATGGGACACTGGCGGATTTCCAGGAATTCCTGGATGAGGCGCACCGGCGCAACATGCGTGTGATCACAGAGCTGGTGCTCAACCACACCAGCGACCAGCATGCGTGGTTTCAGCGTGCACGCAGGGCCGGCCGGGGATCGAGGGAGCGTGAGTTCTATGTGTGGAGTGACACGCCGGAGCTTTACCGTGACGCACGAATCATCTTCAAGGACTTTGAGCATTCGAACTGGGCCTGGGACCCGGTGGCGAACGCGTACTACTGGCATCGCTTTTATGCGCACCAGCCGGATCTGAACTGGGACAATCCAGAGGTGGAGAAGGCCATGTTTGAAACCATCGACTTCTGGCTCGAAATGGGGGTGGACGGTCTGCGGCTGGATGCCGTGCCCTACCTGATCGAGCGGGATGGAACGAACTGTGAAAACCTGCCGGAGACGCATGCCATCCTGCGACGGCTGCGGGCGCACATCGACAGCAAGTTTCCCAACCGCATGCTGCTGGCAGAGGCCAACCAGTGGCCCGAGGAGGCTGCGGCCTATTTTGGCAAGGAGGGGGACGAGTGCTCGATGGCCTTTCACTTTCCGGTGATGCCGCGTCTTTTCATGGCGCTGCAGATGGAGGACCGCTTTCCGATCATCGACATTCTGGAACAGACGCCGGCGATCCCTGCGAACTCGCAGTGGGCGATGTTTCTGCGCAACCATGACGAGCTGACGCTGGAGATGGTCACGGATGAAGAGAGGGACTACATGTACCGTGTGTATGCGGCGGACCAGAGGGCGCGGATCAACCTGGGCATACGCCGCCGGCTGGCACCGCTGCTGCGCAACAGCCGGCGGAAGATCGAGCTGCTCAATGTGCTGCTGCTTTCACTGACGGGTACGCCCATCATCTACTACGGCGATGAGATCGGGATGGGGGACAACATCTACCTGGGGGACCGCAACGGGGTGCGCACGCCGATGCAGTGGAGCATGGACCGGAACGCGGGCTTTTCGAGGGCGAACGCGCAGCAGCTCTATTTCCCGGTGATCATTGATTCGGAATACCACTATGAGGCGGTGAACGTGGAGACGCAGGAGCGCAATCCATCCTCCCTGCTGTGGTGGACGCGCCGCACGGTGGCCATGCGCCAGAGATACAGGGCTTTTGGCCGTGGCAGCATGGTGTTCCTGCCGTCAAGCAATCCGCGAGTGCTTGCATTTGTGAAGGAGTTTGAGGAGGAGAAGATCCTGGTCGTGGCGAATTTGTCGCGCTTTGCCCAGACCGTGGAGCTGGACCTGGCGCAGTGGCAGGGGCTGAGGCCGATGGAGGTGTTCAGCCACAACCGTTTTCCTGTGATTGCCGCGACGCCCTATTTCATGACGATGGGGCCGCATGACTATCTCTGGCTGACGCTGGAGCCGAACGCCGAGCCGCAGCGCATCGGTGTGGCGTTCACGCCGCCGCAGGTGGGACAGCCCCCCACATGGACGAGTGTGATGGCAGCACTCCACAGCCATGCCTTCACCGAGCATGCGCTGCCGGAGTGCCTGCAGCACTGCCGCTGGTTTGGCGGCAAGGCACATGCCCTGCGCAGTGTGCAGGTGACAGAGATGGTCCCCCTGGGACAGGCCACGACGGGCGGTGATGCGGGAAGGCTGGCCTTTCTCCAGGTGAACTACTTTGAGGTGCCGCCTGAACTCTACCTGCTGCCGCTGCAACTGGCCGCCGCTGGCGAGGCCTCCGAAGCTGTGGTGGCGCGCTTTGCCTCAGAGGAGGGGGAAGGGGTGTTGTTTGATGCCCTGGACGACGAGAGTTTTCGTGCAGGATTGCTGGAGATCATTCTGGGGGAGAAGCGGCTGAAGGGGGGCGCAGGCGAACTGGCCGGCATTTGCGGCAGAGCGCTCAAGGAGCAGGCTGCGGACCTGGTGCTGCCGCTGCCATCGCGTGCGCTGCGGGCTGAGCAAAGCAACTCTGCGATCATCTATGACGGGCGTTACTTCCTGAAAATCTACCGCAAGCCGGAGGCCGGCCAGAATCCTGATGCCGAACTGCTGAGATTTCTCAGCGAGCGGCAAGGCTTTGCGAATGTACCCGGGTACTGCGGAGCGATCGAGTACCGGGTGCAGGGCGCGGAACCACGTGTGCTGGCGCTGCTGGTGGCGAATGTGCCAAACGAGGGCGACGCTTGGGAACACACTCTGGGGGCGCTGGGCCGCTACTACGAGCGCGTGCTGACGCATGAGCGCGTGCTGGCACAGCCACCGGGGAGCTGCGAGGTCGTGATGCCGGAGCTGATCGACGAAATTGTAGGCGGGGTGTATCCTGAACGCGTCCGGCAGCTGGGAGAGCGCACGGCGCAGATGCATCTGGCGCTGGCGGCAGACGCGGAGGATCCCAGCTTTGCGCCCGAGGAGTTCACCGGGCTCTACCAGCGGTCGCTTTACCAATCCATGCGCTCAGGCACCAGGCGCATGAGCCATCTGCTGCGTCACCAGCTGGCGGCTCTTCCAGATGTCTGCCGCGAGGAGGCGGAGGCGCTGCTGCGGCGGGAGGATGAAATCCTGGGCCGGCAGGCGCGCATTCTGGAGCACAAGATCAGCGCCGCGCGCATCCGCCATCATGGCGACTACCACCTGGGCCAGGTGCTGAACACGGGGCGGGATTTTTGCATCATCGACTTTGAGGGAGAGCCTGCGCGCCCGCTGAGCGAGCGCCGCATCAAGCGCTCGCCGCTGCGTGATGTCGCAGGCATGCTGCGTTCGTTTCATTATGCGGCGCACACTGCACTGGCGCAGCAGCATGGACTGCGTGCCGGGGAGACGGAGACGCTGGAAAAGTGGGCGGAAATCTGGGTCAGGCGTGTCAGTGACAACTTTCTGGAAGCCTACCTCGGTGCCGCGAAGGGAGCCGCCTTTCTGCCTGAGTCCGAGAAAACGCTGAAAATGCTGATCGATGCATATCTGCTGGAGAAGGCGGTCTACGAAATCTGCTACGAGCTCAACAACCGGCCTCAGTGGATTTACATTCCGGTCCGTGGCATTACGAGCATCTTAAACGGAGGCACCGAGGCATGAGCGGTGGCCTGTCCAGGCTGCGTCCGCAGGGCGCCGATCTGACCACCGGAGGCGTGCGCTACCGCATCTGGGCGCCGGAACGGCGGCAGGTGGAGGTGAGAATACTGCCTGGAGGCGGGGGCAAGGTGCGGACGATGATGCTGACAAAAGATGCAGAAGGCTACCACGCCGCAACGGATGCGGCCGGCATGGCAGGAGACAGATACCAGTACATGGTGGACGGTGACGGGCCGTTTCCAGACCCGGCCTCAAGGTTTCAGCCAGAGGGAGTGCACGGAGTTTCTGAGGTGACCGACCCGCATGCGTACGCATGGGGGGATGCGGGCTGGAGGCGTCCGCAGCTGAGAGATCTCGTCATCTATGAGCTGCACATCGGCACTTTCACGCCTGAGGGTTCTTTTGCCGCTGCGATCAAGAAGCTGCCTTATCTGTGCGAGCTGGGGATCAAGGCGCTGCAGATCATGCCTGTGGCGGATTTTCCCGGCACCCGAAACTGGGGCTATGACGGTGTGAGCCTCTTTGCGCCCGCGCGCTGCTATGGCAGGCCGGATGAGCTGAAGGCGCTGGTGGACGCCGCCCATGCGCTGGGGCTCGCAGTGGTGCTGGATGTGGTGTACAACCACCTTGGGGCGGACGGGAACTACCTCGGGGTGTACAGCCGCTTTTACTTCAATGACGATGTGCACACCCCCTGGGGAGCCGCGCTGAATTTCGACGGCCAGCGGCACGCGGTGGTGCGCGAGTACTTCCTTTCCAATGCGGAGTACTGGCTTGATGAGTTCCATTTCGACGGACTGAGGCTGGATGCGACGCATGCGATTCTTGACAAGTCATCGCCGCACCTGCTCGCGGAGATCGCACAGGCTGCGCATGCGCGTGGCGCGTTTGTGATTGCCGAAGACGAGCGCAATCTGGCGGCGGTGATCACGCCGGAGGGGCTTGGAATGGACGCGGTGTATGCCGACGATTTCTGCCACTCCATCCAGGTGGCTTTGGGGGACAGATCCTACCAAGATGATTTCACAGGAACCGCTGAGGAGATGGCGGACGAACTGCAGCAAGGCTGGCACTACCGAGGCCAGCTGAGCAGGCACCAGGGAAAGCCCCGTGGCAGCGAGGCGGGGCACCTGCCCCCGGAAAAATTTCTCCTCTGCATCAGCAATCACGACCAGGCGGGCAACCGTGCCTTTGGCGAGCGTCTGCATCAGCTGACAACGCCGGAAGCTTATCGTGCTGCGAGCGCCCTGCTGCTGCTGGTCCCGGCCACGCCGATGCTGTTCATGGGGCAGGAATGGGGGGCGAAGGCACCCTTCCTGTATTTCACCAACCATCATGACGAGCTCGGCCACCTCGTCACCGAGGGGAGACGTAGGGAGTTTGCACGATTTCCCGAGTTTCGTGATCCTGAAACGGCGCTGACGATCCCCGATCCTCAGAGCTTTGAGACTTTCACGCGTTCAAAGCTGGACTGGGATGAACGGCTGCGGTCTCCGCATCGCGAGCTGCTGGTCTTGTATCGTGAGTGCCTGCGACTGCGTGCGGGGGAGCCTGCGCTGAGGCCGGCAGGGCGGGAAGGCTGGGAGGTGACGAATGCCGGAGCGGTGATGCTGAGGTATTGCGGCCGAGACTGTGAATGGCTTGTCATGGCGCACCTCTCAAGTGCAGCAGCGGCGGTCGAGCTGCCAGAGGGGCGGTGGCGAATCCTTCTTTCAACCAACGAACCGCGCTTTGGCGGCTGCGAGAGCGTGAGCTTTGATCCTGCGGACGGCCGTGTGGAGCTGACCCGTCCTGAGCTGATCGTGATGCAAAAAATAAAATGATTCCTGACCGCCTACCCATTCCCTCCGCGACCTACCGCCTGCAGTTTAACAAGCACTTCACTTTCCGGCAGGCGCGGGATCTTGTGCCGTATTTGCGAGAGCTCGGCATCAGCCACGTGTATGCTTCGCCTTTTTTCCGAGCGGGTCCCGGGAGCCTGCATGGCTACGACATCGGGGACCACAATGAGCTGAATCCTGAGATCGGCACACGGGCTGAGTATGAGGAGTTTGTGGCGGAGCTGCATGCGCATGGGCTGGGGCAGATTGTCGATTTTGTGCCCAATCACATGGGGATCGGCTCGCCGGTGAATACGTGGTGGACGGACGTGCTGGAGAACGGCCCAAGCTCTGTGTTTGCCCCGCATTTTGACATCGACTGGCGGCCGCTGAAAAGCGACCTCAACAACCGCGTGCTGCTCCCGATTTTGGGAGACCAGTACGGGCGTGTGCTGGAGCGGGGCGAGTTCAAGCTGGAATTCGAGTCGGGGGCTTTTTTTCTGCGTTACTTTGAGACGCGGCTGCCGATCGCTCCGCGCACGTATGCGCTGATCCTTGTGCCAGCGCTGCTCAAACTGGCGGAGATGGGGGTGACTGAGGATTTTCAGGCGGAGTTTCAAAGCGTCATCACCGCGCTGGAGCACCTGCCGCCGCGCACCGAGACAGACCCGGAAAAAATCGCCGAACGTCTGCGTGAAAAGGAGATCATCAAAAGGCGGCTGCTGCGGCGGTGTGATGAATGCCCGCAGCTGGTCGAGGCCATCAACACCACGCTGCGTGAGATCGAAGGCAGGCCAGGGGATGCGCGCAGCTTTGATGCGTTTGACGAACTGCTCACTGCGCAGGCCTACCGGCTGAGCTTCTGGCGCGTGGCGGCTGAGGAGATCAACTACCGGCGCTTTTTCGACATCAACGAACTCGCCGCCATCCGTGTGGAGTTGCCGGAGGTTTTCGAAGCGACTCACCGTCTGCTGCTTGAGCTGATCGCCAGCGGTTCTCTGGATGGCGTGCGCATTGATCACGTGGACGGTCTGTGGAATCCCGCCGAATATCTGGCGCTGCTGCAGTCGCGTGCGTCCGGGCTGCTGCCTGGAAGGGATAAAAAGCTGCCGATGTACCTTGTGGTGGAAAAAATTCTGCTGGGCGATGAGCGCCTGCGCCCTGACTGGCCCGTGCATGGTACCACGGGGTATGAGTTTGCCAACCAGGTGATCCGGCTGCTGACAGATCCGGCTGCTGAAAAAGCGCTGACGGAGAGCTATGCCAAATTCACTGGAAGCCAGGCGAGCTTCACGGAGACCGCCTATCACAGGAAGCAGCTTGTGATGCGGCTCGCGCTTGCGAGCGAGATCAATGTGCTGGCTTTCATGCTGGACCGGCTGTCGGAGAAAAACCGCTGGTACCGAGACTTCACACTGAATGCGCTGACCACGGCTGTGCGGGAAGTCATCGCCTGTTTTCCTGTTTACCGCACCTATGTCACGCCAGATCAGGAGCCAAGCGCTGAGGATGCTCTTGCGGTGAGGCGTGCGGTGAGGCTGGCTGAGCGGCGCAATCCCGGCATCGAGCGTTCGATGTTTGATTTTCTTGGTGAGATTCTGCTGAAGAAATTTCCGGAGAACATCGATGAGCAGACCCGTGCCGAGCACATGCACTTTGTGATGAAGTTTCAGCAGTGCACGGGCCCGATCATGGCCAAGGGGGTGGAGGACACCAGCTTCTACATTTACAACAGGCTCGTCGCGCTCAATGAGGTCGGAGGGGAGCCGCACCATTTTGCGGTGTCCCAGGAGAAGTTTTTCAGCGAGTGCGCCGCACGTCTGCGCGAGCACCCGCACTGCATGCTGGCCACCTCCACGCATGACACCAAGCGCAGCGAAGATGTGCGGACGCGCATCGCCGCGCTTTCAGAGCTGGCCACGGAGTGGCGCAAGGCGCTGCGTCGGTGGCAGACGATCAACCGCCGGCACAAGCGCGAGATCGAGGGAGAGATGGCACCGGATGCGAACGAGGAATATCTCATTTACCAGACACTGCTGGGCACCTGGCCGCTGGGGCCCATGGACAGGGCGGCGAGGGCCGACTACCTCGGCCGCATCCAGCAGTACCTGATCAAAGCCATCAAAGAGGCCAAGGTCAACAGCAGCTGGGTGCAGCCGAACGAAGAGTGGGAGAACGCCGTGCGTGAGTTTGTGGCGAAGCTGCTCCGAGCCGGGGCCAACCGCTTTCTGGACAACTTCAAACTGCTGGCAGAGCGGGTGGCTCAGCTGGGGATGGTCAACTCCCTCGCGCAGACTGTGCTCAAGGCGACTGTGCCCGGCATGCCTGACACCTACCAGGGCACCGAGCTGTGGGACTTCAGCCTGGTGGATCCGGACAACCGACGGCTGGTCGATTATCAAGCACGGCGTGCTGCGCTCTCTTCTCTGGCAGAGGCTGCGCCTGCGGTGCTGCTGAAAGAGTGGCGAGATGGCCGTGTCAAACTGCACGTCACACAGCGGCTTTTGAATTTCCGGCGCAATCACGCCGCTCTCTTCATGCAGGGGAGTTTCAGCTCCCTGAACACCACCGGTGTCTTCAGGGATTCCTGCGTGGCGTTTATGCGCCGGGCTGAAGCCGTGGCGCTGGTCGTGATCGTCCCGCGACTGACCGCCCGCATCGGCTTCCCACCGGTGGGAGAGCTCTGGGGGGACACGGCATTGGAATGGCCGGAGGAGTTTGTTGGCAGGGAGGTGTGCGAGCTTTTCACCGGGGCAAGATTTGTCATCAGTGAAACAGCGCATGCTGTGGCCTCGCTGCTGCGTGAGCTGCCGGTGGCGGTTTACGTGCTGGACTGACGTTTATTTCTTTTCGTCTTCCTTCTCCGGCTTGGTCAGTTCGCGCATGGGGTTCACGGGCTTGTCGTCCTTGTAGAGCTGAAACTTGCTCTTCACAGGGCGGCGCGGCCAGTGGTTGTTTTCGATGTCGGTGTCCACGAGTTCCTGGCGGGGGTCGAAGGTGACAGATTTCAGCTCCTTTTTGGTGAAGAGGAGCTTGGCGGCTTTTTCAGTGTTGAAGCGCCAGATTTCAGCGGGGAGGCTGAGCTCCTCGCTGCTGCCATCGGTGTACTCCACTTTCAAGATGACCGGCGTGACGAGGCCGCCGACGTTGCTGAACTCGATGAGGTAGAAGTTGTGCTTGGTCTGCAGCAATGCGGGATCGATCTTTTCCTCCTTGAGCTCCTTGATGAGAGACTCGAATTTTTTCTTCTCGCTCGGCAGCACGGTGGCCTTGTCGTAGCTGTCGTAGAAGTCTTTGAGCTCAGGATAGCGGTCAATGCGCTTGGAGAGCGAGTAGTTGCGCTCGCGTGTGAGGGTTTTGGGCAGCTCATCCTCCTCCTTTTTCTTTTTTGGTTTTTCGATGGCGGGATCGCGTGAGTCGAGCTGGAGCCATTTCACTTCATCGATGGAGACATCCACGTGGTCGGTGCTGTAAAACCAGCCGCGCCAGAACCAGTCCAGGTCCACACCGCTGGCCTCCTCCATGGTGCGGAAGAAATCGGAAGGGGTGGGGCGCTTGAACATCCAGCGTTTGGCGTAGGTCTTGAAGGCGTGATCAAAAGCCTCGCGGCCGAGGATGTGCTCCCGCAGGATGTTGAGGGCCACGGTGGGCTGGCCGTAGGCATTGGGGCCGAGATCGGCGATGGATTCCGAATTCGTCATCACGGGCACGCGGTCCTTGAGGCGCATGTAGTCCACCATGCCGCGCTCGTTGCGGCGGTGCTTCCAGTCGTTTTCCCATTCCTCCTCCGTGAGGAACTCGACAAAAGAGTTCAGGCCTTCGTCCATCCAGGTCCACTGCCGCTCGTCGCTGTTCACGATCATGGGGAAGTAGTTGTGCCCGACCTCATGGATGACCACGCCGATGAGAGCATACTTGGTTTTTTCGGGATAGGTGCCGTCTTTTTCGGGGCGTGGGCCGTTGAAGCAGATCATGGGGTACTCCATGCCGCCGATGGGGCCGTTGACCGACCACGCGACTGGATAGGGGTACTCGAAGGTGTAGCGTGAATAGACCTGGATGGTGTGTGCGATGGCGTGCGTGGAATATTTGTCCCACAATGGCATGCCTTCCTTGGGGTAGAGGGACATCGCCATCACCGGCTTGCCTTTGACGCTGGCGCCTTCCACGGCCATGGCATCCCAGATGAATTTGCGTGAGGAGGCGAAGGCAAAATCGCGGACGTTGTCGGCCTGAAAGATCCAGGTCTTTTTTCCCTTGGGCTTGCTCTTTTCGGCGGCTTTGGCCTCGTCTGGCGTGACGATGAAGACGGGTTTGCGCTTTTCTTTTTCAGCCTGCAGGAGGCGGTCGCGCTGCGTCTTGGTCAGGACGGCCTCCGGATTCTGCAAGGTTCCGGTGGCGGCCACGATGTGGTCGTCCGGTGTGGTCAGGCTGACTTTGTAGTTGCCGAATTCGAGCGTGAACTCGCCGGTGCCGAGGAACTGCTTGTTGATCCAGCCTGCATAGTCGGTGTAGGCGGCCATGCGCGGGAACCACTGGGCGATGGTGTAGATGGTGTTGCCGTCCTCTTTGAAGAACTCGTAGCCGGTGCGCGCATTGATGCGTTCGCAGTCGTTGATGGGGTAGCTCCAGGCGATCTTGAAGACAAAGTCGGCTCCGGCGGCCAGCGGTTCGTTCAAGTCGATGCGCAGCATGGTTTTCACCACGGCATGCGGCAGCGCGCCGCCTTTGGCATCGGTGAGTTTGCTTATCTTCATTTCGCCGTCGTAGTCTTCATAGGCCAGCAGGCGGTCCAGTGCGGAGTAGGTGATCTTGGACGGGTCAATGCCGCGCTTGATATTTGGCACGGCGCGGGAGTCTGCGGAGTGAGACAGGAAATTTTGATCCAGCTGCACCCAGAGGTAAGTCAGCGGGTCCGGTGAGAGATTGTGGTAGGTGACAGTCGCCTCTCCTTTGATGGTGCGTTTCACATCGTCGAGCTCGACGTTGATGTCATAGTCGGCGCGGTTTTGCCAGTAGGCGGTGCCGGGTGCGCCAGAGGCATTGCGCTGCGGGGACGGTGTGGGGATGGAGGGGTCGAGCTGCTGAAACTTGCCGACTGGTGCGCCGGACTCGGCGGCGGAAAGGGTGAGTGCGGCGAAAAAGACAGGAAGGAGCAGTTTCATGAGAAGGGCGATTCTCCAAATCCAGGAGTCAAAGGCAAGCGCATCCTGCTCGTCTGATCTTGCGAGACGCGGTGAGTTTCTTCCTCTTGCCTTCGTTTGCTGGTTCTGATTGCATCAAACCATGAATCCACCTGCCGACATTCTTTCCCGCCGTGACGCCCTGAAAGCCACCATCGCCTCGGTGGGGCTGGGGGCGCTTGCCTTTGAGCCGGTGCGTGCAGCACCTGCGGCTGCGCCTGATGCGCGGCGGGGAGCGGTGAAGAAATACAACATGCTGAAGTCGATCAACCTTTGGGCCTTTCCGTATCCTGAGCGCATGACGCTGCGGGAGTGCATGCAACTGGCGAAGGATGCGGGATTCGACGGCATCGAGCTGAACTACGATCTCGACAATGATCTCTCTCCGAAGCACGGCACGGCGGACTACGTCAAAATTCGCAAGATGGCGGATGAGATCGGCATCCGGATCAGTGGGCTGTGCTCATTTCTTTTCTGGCCCTATCCGCTGACGAGCAATGACCCCGCCAAACGCGCGCAGGGGATGGAGCTGGCGGGAAAGATCGCGCAATGCGCGCACGACCTCGGTGTGGAAAACGTGCTCGTGGTGCCAGGCGCGGTGCACATCCCGTGGCGCACGGACCATGAGCCGGTGGCGAATGACGTGTGCGACCAGCGCGCCCGCGAAGCCGTGGGGCAGCTGGCGAAGCAGGCGGAGAAGCTGAAGGTTTGCCTGAACATTGAGAACATCTTTTTCAACGGCTACCTCATGACACCGATGGAGATGAACGCCTTTGTGGACAGCTTTGGCAGCGAGCATGTGCGCGTGCATTTTGACACCGGAAACATCAGCATGTTCCAGTTTCCCGAGCACTGGGCCAAGGTGCTGGGCAAGCGCACGAAGAACGTGCACCTGAAGGAGTTTACCAAGAAGGGCACCGACTTCAGCCTGGAGACCTTCCGCCCGCTTCTCGATGGCACCACCAACTGGCCTGCGGTGACGGATGCGCTGGCTGACACCGGCTATGAGGGCTTTCTCACCTTCGAATACTTCCATCCGTATGCCCATTATCCGGAGGCGCTGATCTACCAGACCTCGGATTCGCTGGACCGCATCCTGGGCCGCAAGTCATGAGCGGGGAGACGATCTGTCTTCTATTTGCCGCCGGGCTGAGCGGTGGATTCATCGATGCGATTGCGGGCGGTGGCGGGCTGATCTCGCTGCCTGCGTTGCTGTGGGCCGGGCTGCCGCCGCAGATGGCGCTGGGGACGAATAAGATGCAGGCTGTTTGGGGCACCCTGATGGCGGTGCGGAAGTATGCCAAGGCGGGTCTGGTGTCGTGGCCGCAGGTGCGGCTGACGGCGCTGATCACTTTTGTTTCCGCCATGGCCGGTGCGTGGGTGGTGACGCTGATCAGCAACGCTGTGCTGAAAATGATCGTGCCATGGATGCTGCTCGGCATTGCGTTGTATGTGCTGCTCAGCCCCGGGCTGGGAAAAACAGCTGCGCACGCACGATTAAAAATCGGTGCTTTTGCCTGCCTGGCGGGAGGCGTGCTGGGATTTTATGACGGTTTCTTTGGCCCCGGCACGGGAGCCTTCTGGGCGCTGGCCTGCATCTCACTGCTGGGCCTGGAACTGACACGTGCCACGGCCTTCACCAAGGTCGTGAATCTCACAAGCAACATGGCCTCGCTGGTCATCTTCGTTTTCTACGCGCGGGTTCATTATGAAATCGCGGCTGTGATGATTGCAGGACAGCTCATCGGCGGGCGGCTGGGGGCTGGAATGGCCATCCGGCATGGTGCGCCGTTCATACGGGTCATCTTCATCGCGGTGGTATTTGCGATGGTGGCCAAATTGTTATGGGACCAGATCTCATGAAGCCGGTGAGCAGTTCTGTGAATCCGCCTGAAAATGCAGGGCGTATTTGCCTGACACTCTCCCATGACTATGATCGCTGCTCCCATGACCACCGTCCAAACCACTGCCCAAGGGCGTCAGTTCCCCAAGTTTGATCTCGCGCGCCTGCTTGGTACCGTTTTCAAACCCACCTTTGGCCGCAAGATCTGCATCCTCATCGACCTGCCGGATCTCGCCGAAGCCAAAGATTACGCGTTCCTGAAAAATCCTGCGCGCCCCATTCAGAAGCGTGCGCATGACCACTTCTACCAGGGGCTGAAAAACGGCGTGGCCGAAGAACTGGCGCTGCAGGGCGGCGAGATGTTTGCCTACCAGCAGACGACCGGAAGCAACCTGGACCTGCCTGACCTTTGCGTAGACATGAGCGGCAAGGAGCTGAGCTTGGAGAAAGACATCTATCCCAGCTACGACATCATCCTCTGCATCTCAACCTTCTCTGCCACGGCTCCGCTGACAGCCTTTGCCAAGCAGTATGGCTTCCGCGGCGCGACTCTGCACGGGGTGAATGATGTCATCCTCAACTCCGGTCTTGCCGTCGATTATGAAGTCGTGAGCAAGGATGCCGAAAAGCTGCGCAAAGCGATGACGCGTGCGGACGCGGTGGAAATTGATTTCACGGTGGAAAACGGCCCCGACATGACGGTGCGCCTTGAGCTTGCTCAGCAGGAGGCACAGAAGAGCCACGGACTCTGCCAGGGAGATGCGCCGGACATTGCCAACCTGCCTGCTGGCGAGGTGTACTTTGTGCCGACGGGCGCCGAGGGTACTTTCCCGCTGAAGTACGAAGATGGCACACTGGGCAAGCTCACGGTCACCAAGGGCTGCATCATCAAGGCCGAGCTCATTGCCGGCAATCAGAGCACCATCGACGAGCACAACGCCAAGCTGGCGGATGATCCCATGACCGGTGTGCTTGGCGAGCTGGGTTTTGGCACGCAAGTGCTGCCGGTTTCCGGTGCCGACATTCAGGATGAAAAGGTGCTCGGCACCTGCCATCTGGCCACAGGGCGCGACGATCATCTGGGCGGACACATCACCCCCGCGCAGTTCAAGCGGCACCAGAATGCGACGCATGACGACATCCTCTTCGCGCCGCACAAGACGCCGAACTTTGACATCAAGCAGACGCGCATGTTCCGCGATGGCAAGGTCACCGTGCTGAACGAGCATTTCCAGCCTTCGAAATATCTGCTGGAAGCTCTGGCCGCCGAATAAGCCATCCTGATGAACATCTACGAAACGCGTCGGCTGCTCGACGAATATCTGCTCTTCCACTACGGCCAGCCCTCCGAGGTGTTGCCTTGGGAGAGCGGCCCGCGTGAGGCGCTGGGTTTCCCAGTTCGCACGGTCATGGAGCTGATCGACCTGCCGCGCACACCGTGCGAGGCTGTGGCTCTGGATCTCGGCTGCGCGGTCGGGAGGTCGAGCTTCGAGCTGGCGAATTTTGGTGTCAGCGTGCTGGGCATTGATTATTCGCAAAGCTTTGTGGATGCTGCTGCGACGCTGGCACGTGAAGGCCGCATGCCTTACGAGCGTGTGGACGAAGGCAGCGCCAGGACGGCGCTCGTGGCACGCGTGCCGGAAAATCTGCGGCGCGACCGTGTGCGCTTTGAACAAGGCGACGCCATGAACCTGCGCAGCGATCTTGGCGATTACGACATCGTGCATGCGGCCAATCTGCTCTGCCGGCTTACCGACCCGCTGAAGCTCATCGAGCGCCTGCCCCAGCTGGTGCGTCCGGGTGGGCAGCTCCTGCTGACCACGCCGTGCACCTGGCTGGAAGAATTCACGCCGCGCGGCAACTGGCCGCAGGGCTCGACGCGCGAGTGGCTGACGTCTTTGCTGGAGCCGCACTTCGACCTCAGCAAGACGGTGGACATGCCGTTTCTGATCCGCGAGCACGCGCGGAAGTATCAGTGGAGCGTGGCACTGGGGATGCGCTGGCGGCGGAAAGTCGAGGAGGTGTGAGTTTGTGAGATTGATTCCCTCCAGCGTTTACGTCTAGGCTGGGTGATCATGAACAAAACGTTGCTACTTGCCTTTCTCCTCGCCGCAGCCGCTCAGGCGCAGACTCCGAATTTCAAAGAGCAGCAGATCGACGATGCTGTGGGGGTCGGCTACGGTCTGGCTGTGGCGGATGTGAACGGTGACGGACGCACGGACATCCTGCTGGCGGACAGCAAGGTGATCGTCTGGTACGAAAACCCAACATGGAAGAAGCACATCATCGCCGAGCAACTGACGGAGAAAGACCATGTGTGCATCGCAGCGCGTGACATCAATGGCGACGGCAAGTGCGAGATCGCCGTGGGGGCGGAGTGGAATCCGGGAGACACCGTGGGAAGCGGAGCCGTGTTTTATCTGATCCCGCCAAAGGACCGCACTCAGAAATGGGAGCCGGTGCGGCTGACGCACGAGCCGACGACGCACCGCATGAAGTGGGTGCGCAACCGGGGCGGACGTTATGACCTCGTGGTGGTGCCGCTGCATGGCCGTGGCAATGACAAAAACGGAGAGGGAGAGGGGGTGCGTGTGCTGGCCTACCACATGCCGGAGGATCCGCGCAAGGAGTGGAACACCACGCTGGTGCAGGGGACGATGCACAAGACGCATAACCTCGACATCATTCCGGCGCCGGGCACGGAAGCGGAAAGCCTGCTGCTGGCCGGACGTGAAGGCGTGGTGCGGCTGGACCCGACCGACAACGGCTGGAAGGAGCACTGGATAACCAAGCACCCCAAAGACTCCACCGAACTGCTGGGCGCGGGTGAGGTGCGCTACGGTGCGTTTGCCGGCGGGCAGCCGTATGTGACGACGATTGAGCCGATGCACGGAGACAAGCTGGTGATTTACACCCCGAAGCCGGAAGGGCCCAAAAACGGTGAGTGGCAGCGCCATGTGCTCAGTGATCAGCTCGTCGATGGGCATGCCATCGCCACGCATGACCTGCTGGGCCTGAACAACCGCCAGATCGTGGTGGGCTGGCGTGCGCAGCAGAAGATTGGCAAGGTGGCGGTGAAGCTGTTCTGGACGACGAAAGAGGATGGCAACGGCTGGCAGGAAGCCTTCATCGACGATGGCGGCATGGCCTGTGAAGATGCCGTTTGTGCAGATCTGGATGGAGATCATGACTTGGAAATCATCGGAGCAGGTCGTCGCAGCAAGAATGTTAAGATTTACTGGAATCAGCGAAACCAGTGAAATTTAAACTGGCTGTAACTTCAGGCTGGCAGGTTGCACGGGCGCAGTACGTGCTCATAAAATTGTGCCTGCTATGAAAGCCACACGCCTTTTCATTTCCATCGCCAGTGCACTGCTGCTGTCGCAGTGCTCTTTGCCAGAGTTGCCCTTGTTCTCGTCGCGCACGGAAATGGTTCGGCGTCCCATGATGATCATGCCAGCGCTTGCCTCGCAGCCGGTGATGTATGTGTGGAATGGCAGCAGCAAGCCAGGCCCGCTGAGTGTGAACATCGACCTCAGCGAGCAGAAGGCGTATCTTTTCAAAGGCGGTGAAAATGTGGGGTGGACCTACGTCGCCACCGGGCGCAGCGGCTTCGCTTCTCCGACCGGAACCTTCCACATCATGGAAAAAATTGTGAACAAGCGCTCCAATCGCTATGGCATGATCGTGGACAGCAATGGCGATGTGGTGAACAGCAACGCCACTGCGGGCGTGTCAAGCATACCGCCAGGCTGCCATTTCGTGGGTGCGAAGATGCCCTACTGGATGCGTATTACCGGCTACGGAGTGGGCTTGCATGCGGGGGCGATTCCTCATCCTGGTTCCCCGGCGTCGCATGGCTGCATCCGCCTGCCGATGAACATGGCCGAGACGATCTTCCAGCATGCCCCGATGGGCGCACGGGTGACGATCATGCAGTAAGCTGGTTCCTGCGGGCTATGCCGCATGAGGGCGGCTTTCCGGCTGCACCGCATGGCGGTCTAGGCTGCGAGGGCTCCAGCCAAAATTTCCTCGAAGCGGTTCAGCCAGGCTCGAGGGCTGGTCTCTCGCAGCAGCCATTGCCGTCCCGCGCTGCCCATGACGAGGCGAGCTGTGGCAGGGGTGGCTTCCATGGCCAGCACATCATGGACGATGCCCTGGACATCACCCGGCTCATGCAGCAGTCCGGTGACATCGTGCCGGACGGTCTCACTCAGACCGCCGGACTTTGCGGCGAGCACGGGCTTGCTGTAATCATAGGCCTCATAGACGACGAGGCCCAGGGGTTCCCACCATGTGGAGGGCACGATCACGGCCCGGCAGCGCCGCAGCGCCTCGCGCTTGGTCTCCCCGCCGGTGTGGCCGAGCTGGCCGATGTAGGGGTTGGTGCGGATACGCTGCTGCACGGCATCGCTGAGCGGGCCCTCGCCTGCGATGTGCAGCGGAGGGGTCTTCTTGCCGAGCTGCGCACGCAGGGCATCCCAGGCATCGAGGAGCGGAACGACCCCCTTGTTGTCCACCAGACGACCCATGAAAAGGTAATAGCCCGCATCCTCCACGGCAGGGGGATGGGGCATGGCATCCCAGGCGTGGCGCAGGGTATGGACACGCGCCTCCGGCAGGGCTCCGGCGCTGACCAGTTTCTGCCGCATGAAATCCGAAATGGCGATCCATGCCTTCACGCTTTGCAGCCAGCCGCTGCGGTGCAGGGCCTTGAGCATGACTGCGAAGACGGCGCTTTTTACCACCGAGCCCTGCCATGCGCCTGCGAGGACTTCCTTCCAGTAGCTGCCGTAGATCGCGTCCTGCACCAGCCTGCCGTCTGCATGCAGTGTGCCGCCGACTGAAAACGGCCGGTAATTGTGCAGGTACTGCACCACGGGGAGGCGGCGCTGCAGAGCGGCATGGTACAGGGAAGGGGACCCAACGGGGAAGATGTTGTGAAACAAGGCGGCGCTGGCTCCGCTGGCATCCAGCGCGGCCTCGAAGCGTGCACGCGACTCTTTATTGTAAAAGAGCCGCTTCAGCTGACCTGCGGCTCCAGGCGCGTCCGCGTTTTTCCACTCGGCGCTGTCGAAGAAGCACCGGGACATATCGTGCCGGGCACTGAGATGCTGGAAGATGCGCTCCACACTCATCTCTTCTCCACCAGGGGAAAGGTAGCGGTTAAACACCTGCAAAACCCCCGTGGTCATCGGTGGTTCCTCGTTTCGTCGTAGTTTCGTCGCGCCCATTCCTCGAGCACGTATAGCATCCAAACGCGCTGACTCAACGGCCATGCGGCCGTGGACTCGAGGCTGCTGCTGAAGTATTTTTCACATATTTCCCTCTTCTGCGTCTCGTTTACCCAGCCGCGGTCTCGGCAGCGCCGGGAATCCAGCGTGTCGCGGATGCGCTCCTGCCATTTGGGCAGCCGCATCCACTTCATCAGTGGGAGGGTGAAAGTTTTCTTCTGGCGGTCATCGTAGATCTGCGGGGGCAGCAGGCTGCGGAAGGCCTCCCGCAGCACGCGTTTGCCCCCCAGTGCGTCCAGCTTGGCGTCCGGGGGCAGCCGTCCGGCGAGCGCGAAAACCTCCCTGTCCACAAGGGGGACGCGCAGTTCCAGCGAGTGAGCCATGCTCATCACGTCATTGTCCCGCAGCAGGGTGTTGGCCAGATAGGTCTCGGTTTCACGCAGGAGGAGCTCATGCAGCCACGGATCCTTTGACTGAGGCTCGAGCTCCGCAGGGGCAGGCATCTCGAAATCTCCCTGCAGCAGTCGTGCCACCTGACCTGGCGGCATGATGGTGCGGCCAAAGGACTGCCATTCGCGCACGTTGCGTCCTGCACCACCCAGGGCGTAAAAAAGCAGCTTCCAGGCCCTGTGGCCGCGCACGCCCTGCGGCAGCATGGAATCCAGGCCCCGGATGATGCCACCGGCCGCTAGCAGCGGTGACCGGGCAGCCACAGAGATGAGACGGTGGTAATTGTACCCGGCCCACCACTCGTCGGCCCCCAGCCCGCTGAGCGCCACCTTGACCTCGGCTGAGGCCAGCCGCGAGACCAGCCAGGTATTGAGCGCGTCTCCTGTCGGCTGATCCATCTGGTCCAGATAGCTGTCCAGGCGGGACTCCAGCGCTGCTGCCGTCAGCCGCTCGCGTACGAACTCACAGCCCAGATACTCAGCCGTGCGCCGTGCAGCGTCGGTTTCGTCCGGCACCCCGGCGTTTTCTTCATAGCCAATGGAGAATGCCTTGATGTGCCGCTGGCCGGCCTCGCGCATGCAGGCCACCAGAAGGCTGGAGTCCAGCCCGCCGCTCAGAAACACACCCACCGGCACATCAGAGACCAGATGGGCCTTCACGCTGGCCAGCACGCCGCTGCGCACCATGCGCCGCTGCTCTGCCACATCATGCACCCAGGCCTCGCGTCCGGGCCAGGCCGGCTGAAACCAGCGCCTGATTTCGATCCGGCCCGCCCGCCACAGGAGGAGGTGCCCCGGCGGCAGGCAGTGCATGTCTTCAAACATGGTTTCCGGGCTCTGCACCGCACCCCGCTGGAAGTATTGTGTCAGGGCCAGGCGGGAGATCTGCTCCCCGCCTCCCAGCCTCCGCACGGCGCGGAGCTCTGAGCCGTAAACCAGCTCACCGGTGCTGCTCAGGCAGTAATACAGGGGCTTGATGCCAAAGTGATCGCGTGCCAGCACCACGGAGCCGGTCTCTGCGTCCCGCCACGCGAGAGCAAACATGCCGCGCAGCTCGGCCAGCACCTTTTCGACCGGTGCACGCTCCAGCAGGGCTCCCAGCACCGCAGTGTCTCCCGAGGATGGCAGGTGCACATCTCCGAGCCCCTGGCGCAGTTCGCGGAAGTTATAGATCTCTCCGTTGAAGGTGAGGGTGAACCTCCCGCCCCCCAGGGACATGGGCTGACGGCCGTGGTCGCTGAGATCCAGGATCGAGAGCCGCTGAAAGCCCATCCACCAGCTTTCACCTTCAGCTTCAGAGCGGTCATCCGGGCCGCGATGCAGGATCATCTGAAGGGACTGCCTCCGCAGGGCGCGCTCTTCCTCACGCCACGGCGTGTCTGGCAGACGGAACCATCCGAGAAAGCCGCACATGAGATAACAAATTGAAAAAGAAGGGGGCAGCGGTGGGCGCTATCGCCCGTGGCCGGGTACCATGGCACCCTTTCCGTGCTTTCAAACAGGAAGCATTTGCGTGATCAACATCCGTCATTGTATAAATCAGGCATGAACTTCCGCCCTTCCCGGATCTTTCTGATGATGGCCTGCACGATTGTGCTTAGTGAGCAGGCAGATGCGGGGGAAGGTGTTTTACGGCCCTGGAAAGATGTGCAGGGCCGGATCATTCAGGCGGCCTTGGTCAGTGCTACTGCAGACAGCGTCATCCTGAAAATGGCGGATGGCAAAGAGCACCAGCTCGCGCTTTCCCGCCTGTGCGCCGAGGATCAGGCCTTTGTGAAGAGCCAGAGCGCAGCCACCGCGCCTGCCCCAACCACCGCCCAGGGGGCCACTCCTGCCGTCATGGCTCCCAGCTCGAGCCGGCTTCCCATCGAGAAACGCACCTGGCCTGAAAATGTGGTGGTCCCCACCAAATCCATTGAAATTCAGGTGGTTGAGGAAAATGTGGCGGCACGGAACTGCGTTTACCGCTCCGAGGGTTTTGAATTCACCTCCCAGGCCAAGCTCTCCGGTCTTGTGATGAAGGAGGTGGCGCGGACGTTTGAAGCCACCAAGACACTCGTCTCCTCCCTGCCCTGGGGCGTGGTATGCCAGCCACCGGAGGGTTTTGAGCGCTACAAGGCGGAGCTGTTTGAGACGCGGAAGGACTACATCGCCGCCGGCGGGCCTGAAAATTCAGGCGGCGTGTACATGAGCGGGGACAAGATCTTCCGCGTGCCGTTTCCAAGCATCGGCCTCAAGCTTCTGGGCAAGACTTACGCCAAGGATGAGAACTACGACGGCGGCACGCTGATCCATGAGATCACCCATCAGGTGATGGACGCCTATCTCACCTTCCTCCCCGTGTGGGTCATCGAAGGCACGGCGGAGTACACGGAAATGCTGCCCTACAATGCGGGCAAGTTTCGCGCCGACGCACACCAGAAGGGCCTGAAAGATCACATCCAGGAGATGCAAAAGCGCGACTACGCCATCGAGATCGGCAATCTGGAAGAGCACCTGACGATGAACCGCAGCACCTGGTCAGGCATTGCCAACACGACCAACCGGAAGATGGGGGAGCTTTACTTCCGCTCTGTGCTGGCGGTGTACTTTTTCTGCCATCTGGACGGCGACAAAAAAGGCACGCGTTTCATCAAATTCATGGACGCGGTCTATGGCGAAACCGAGGCTCTGCGCACCTTTTTCAAGGATCCGCGGGTCAAGCACTTCCCGGACGGCCGCTTCAGCTACCCCACCAGCTTTCCACCGCCAGACATGAAGCCCGAGACCGCTCCCTTCAAGCACCTCGATCTTCTCCTCGATGGACGGAGTTATTCACAAATCGCAAAGGAAATGACCGACGCCTACAAGAACATCGGAGTCAAAATATCGGTGAATTGAGCCAGAGGGTGCCAAACAGGCGCTTTTAGCCCGCTTCGGGGCCGCTATTTCGCGTCTTTTCCACCCCTGCGTTTGACGCACCGCATCGACTGTGCAAGATGCCGCGCTTTCCGGCCCCGCGTGGCGCAGCATTAGGATGCTGTGACCTCTCCTCCAGGCTCCGAAAGCGCCCAAATCATACGCTTTCACACCCCGCCAAATCTCCGACACTCGGAGTCCGCACCCGGATTTCGTCATTTTTTCTCCTCCCCCATGCCCAAAGACACCACCATCCATCGCATCCTCGTCATCGGTTCCGGCCCCATCGTCATCGGCCAGGGCTGTGAATTTGACTATTCCGGCGTCCAGGCCTGCAAGGCCCTGCGCGAGGAAGGCTACGAGGTGGTGCTGATCAATTCGAACCCCGCCACGATCATGACGGATCCGGAGTTCGCCTTCCGCACCTACATCGAGCCGATCACGCCCGAGATGGTGGAGAAGATCATCATCAAGGAAAAGCCGGATGTGCTGCTTCCCACGCTGGGTGGCCAGACCGCGCTGAACTGCGCCATGTCCCTGCACCGTGCAGGCACCTTGGAGAAACACGGCGTGCGCATGATCGGCGCGAAGCCGGACGCCATCGAAAAAGGGGAGGACCGCCTGCTCTTCAAGAACGCCATGCTGAAGATCGGCCTCGACCTGCCGCAGTCCGGTGTGGCCCATACGATTGAAGAGGCCCGTGCGATTGCCGAGCAGATCGGCACCATGCCGCTCATCATCCGCCCTGCTTACACGCTGGGTGGCACAGGCGGCGGCATCGCTTACAACAAGGAAGAATTTGAAACCATCACTGCCAGCGGTCTGGATCTCTCCCCTGTGACAGAAGTACTCATCGAGGAATCGCTTCTCGGCTGGAAGGAGTTCGAAATGGAGGTCATGCGCGACAAGGCGGACAACTGCGTGATCATCTGCTCCATCGAAAACTTGGACCCCATGGGCGTGCACACGGGTGACTCCATCACCGTGGCACCCATCCAGACGCTGACGGACCGCGAGTACCAGATCATGCGTGACTTCTCGTTTGCCTGCATCCGCGAGATCGGCGTGGAAACCGGGGGCTCAAACATCCAGTTCGCCATCCATCCGGACACGGGCCGCATGATCGTCATTGAGATGAATCCGCGCGTGAGCCGCAGCTCAGCGTTGGCCTCCAAGGCCACCGGCTTCCCCATCGCCAAGATCGCCGCCAAGCTGGCCGTGGGCTACACGCTGGACGAACTGAAAAACGACATCACCCGCGAGACGCCGGCTTCGTTTGAGCCGTCCATCGACTATGTCGTCACCAAGGTGCCGCGGTTCACGTTTGAGAAGTTCCCGGGTGCCAATGAGACTCTTACCACGCAGATGAAGTCTGTAGGCGAGGCCATGGCCATCGGCCGCACGTTCAAGGAGTCCCTGCAGAAGGCCCTGCGCAGTTTGGAGATCAAACGCTTCGGCCTCATCGGCGACGGTGCCGACAAGGAGGTGGATGACGAGACGCTGACCTCCAAGCTCACGGTGCCGAACGCGGAGCGCATCTTCTTCCTCGGCCAGGCTTTTGCGAAAGGCTGGAGCGTGGACAAGGTCTTTGAGCTGACGAAGATTGACCGCTGGTTCCTGAGACAGATTGAGGAGATTGTGAAGGAGAGCCTGGCCATTCCTAGCCAATCCGGCGAGGCGCTCATCAACGCCATTCCCGAGGCCGAGCGCACGGAGGAACGCAAGGCACAGGTGCTCAGCGCGGCGATGCGTAACTGGAAGCGCAAGGGCTTCTCTGACAAGCAGATTGCCAAGGCCTTTGGCGTGGAGGAAAGCTACATTCGCAGTGGCCGCAAAAAGTACGGCATTACCCCCACCTACCGCCTTGTGGACACCTGCGCGGCCGAGTTCGAGGCGTATACGCCCTACTACTACAGCACCTATGGCGTCGAGGACGAGGTGCGGGACAATGACAAGAAGAAGGTCATGATTCTGGGTGGTGGCCCGAACCGCATCGGGCAGGGCATCGAGTTCGACTACTGCTGCGTGCATGCCAGCTTCGCACTGCGTGAGCTGGGCTATGAGACGATCATGGTGAACTCGAATCCCGAGACCGTCTCCACCGACTACGACACCTCCGACAAGCTCTACTTCGAGCCTCTCACGCTGGAAGACGTGTTGAACATCTACGAGCGCGAAAACCGCAACGACCAGGTGCTCGGCGTCATCGTCCAGTTCGGTGGGCAGACACCGCTGAACCTTGCCAAAGGCCTGGAAGAAAACGGCGTGCGAATCATCGGCACCTCGCCGAAGAACATTGAGCTGGCGGAAGACCGCAAGATGTTCGCCAAGCTGCTCGACGATCTCGGATTGCACCAGGCCCCGAGCGGCACCGCCACCTCGCTGGAGGAGGCGCTGGCCATCACGGCGAAGATCGGTTACCCGAGCCTTGTGCGCCCGAGCTTCGTGCTCGGCGGCCGCGCCATGCAGATCGTTTATAGCGATGCCGAGCTGACCCACTACATGAAGAACGCCGTGGAAGCCACGCCGGACCGCCCCGTGCTGGTGGACCGCTTCCTCGAAGACGCCACGGAGGTGGATGTTGATTGCATCAGCGACGGCGAAACCACCGTCATCGGTGCCATCATGGAGCACATCGAAGAGGCCGGCATCCACTCCGGCGACAGCGCCTGCGTCATCCCTCCCTTCAGCCTCAGCGCGGCCATGCAGGACCGCATTCGTGATGCCGCGAAGAAGCTGGCCAAAGCCCTGGGCGTGCGCGGCCTGATGAACATGCAGCTCGCCGTGAAGGGCGATGATCTGTATGTCATCGAAGTGAATCCGCGTGCCTCACGCACCGCGCCGTTTGTCAGCAAGGCCATCGGCGTGCCGCTGCCGAAGCTGGCCGCCAAGATCATGGCAGGCAAGACGCTGAAGGAGCTTGGTTTCACTGAGGAGGTGACGCCGAAGCACCACAGCGTGAAGGAGGCCGTGTTCCCCTTCAGCAAGTTCCTGGGCGTGGACATCATCCTGGGTCCTGAAATGAAGAGCACCGGCGAAGTCATGGGCATCGACGACGACCTCGGCATGGCCTTTGCCAAGAGCCAGATGGCCGCCGGCGGCACCCTGCCGACGAAGGGCAATGTCTTCATCAGCGTCAAAGAGGCCGACCGCCCCAACGTGGTCCGCATCGCCAAAGGCTACGCCGATCTCGGCTTCACCATCTACGCCACCAGCGGCACCGGTGGTGTGATCAAAGAGGCTGGCATTGCAGTGAACATCCTTCCCAAACTGGCCAGCGGCCAGCGCCCGAATGTCATTGACCTGATGAAGAACAAGGACATGGCGCTGGTGATCAATACGCCGAGCGGCAAGAATCCGCGCGAGGATGAGATCAAGATCCGCACCGCCTCCATGCAGAATCGCATTCCGATCATGACGACGCTGCGTGGTGCTGATGCGGCGCTGCGGGCGATCAAGTCATTGCAGCAGAGCGAGGTGCAGGTGCGGGCGCTGCAGGAGTATCATCAGTAAGACGACGCGTTCTCAGAGACCTTCGAAAGCGCGGACGAAAGTCCGCGCTTTTTCGTTTCTGGCAGGCGTAGCCATCTTGCAGTATGAAACGCTCATGAACGACCATCCTCTGCCAACTCTGCGCAATCATCTCCTCGCTCTCCACAAGCTGCTCATGAATGCCGAACGTGCGGCCTATGAAGCAGAGGGAAATGAGATCCGGTCGCCGATGGAGTTTCTGAAGCTGCTCATGGAGCATGAGCGGTTTGCGTGGCTGAGGCAGCTTTCGCAGCTGGTGGTGATGATGGACGAGGCGATGGAGGAGAAGCCGCCGGTCACCAAGGAGCGCATGGATGCACTGGTGGCGGATGCCAAGCATCTTCTCCTGGGCTCTGAGGAGCCGGGGAGTTTTGCCGTGCGCTATGCCAAGATGAGAAAGCATGCGCCGGCAGTGGCGGCGGCGCATGCGGAGATCTGCAAGAGCTTGGGATAGGTCCGCGGAAGGCGGTGATCGAGGGGAGTGCCCGCGCTCCCTTAGAATGCTGCGATTGGCTTATGATGCTGAAGATCGCAGGGTGTATGGCCGTATGGCAATGGTAGCCTCGTTCGCAGTCACCCATGAATTTCACACGTGCCCCTCTCTCCCGGATCCTCGCTCTGCCTTTCTTGTTTTTTGTCTCATCGGTCTGCGCCCAAAATGGGGACGCAATGGCGAATGTGCCGCCCTCGCTGGTGCCGGCGGAGCTTGTTCCGCCTACGCGGGCTTTGTCTGCGGATGAGGAATTGAAAACCTTCCAGGTGGCACCGGGCTACCGGGTGGAACTGGCAGCCTGTGAGCCGCTGGTGGGGGATCCGATCTTTGCGCAGTTTGGTCCGGATGGGCGGCTCTGGGTGGTGGAGATGCTCGGGTACATGCCGGATATTCAGGGCAATCGTGAGGATGAGCCGGTGGGCCGGATCGTGATTCTCAAGGACACCGATGGCGACGGGCGCTTCGATCAAAGCAAGGTCTTCCTCGATCAGCTCATCATGCCCCGAACGGTCCTGCCGATTGGCGAAGGCGCGCTGGTGGGCGCGCCACCGATGCTGTGGTATTGCCCGGACAAGAATGGCGATGGCAAGGCGGATGAGAAGATCGAGGTGGCGAAGGATGCTGGCGCACAAACCATCCCTGGCCGCCCCGAACTGGCGAACCCGGAACATGGCGCGAACTCGCCGCTTTGGGCGCTGGACAACTGGATCTACTTTGCGGAATACGCGGCACGTTTTCGCTGGCGTGGCGCGGGCACTTTCGAACGCAGCCTCTCGTCCATGCGCGGTCAATATGGACTCAGTCAGGATGACTTTGGCCGTCTCTATTACAACTTCAACTCGGGCCACTTGCAGGGCGACATGTGGCCCTCCCATTACCGTCTGCGCAATCCGCACTATGAGAAGTCAGGAGGCCGCATCAACCCGCCGGTGAACCAGGCCGTGTGGCCCATCCGTGTGACCCCCGGCACGAACCGCGCCTACATTCCTGAGAACATGGCGGGTCACAAACTGAAGAACTTTACCGCAGCGTGCTCACCCTGGATTTACCGGGGCGATCTTTTCCCCGCAGATGCCCTGGGCAATGCCTTCGCCTGCGAGCCGGCCCTGCATCTGGTGAAGCGGGACATCATGACCCTTGAGAAAGGGAAGCTCGTGGCGCGTGAGGCCTACGAGAAGCGTGAGTTTCTCGCGTCCACGGATGAACGCTTCCGTCCTGTGAGCATGACCACGGGACCCGATGGAGCGCTTTACGTCATCGACTTCTACCGGGGCATCATCCAGCACCGCATCTCCCTCAGTCCCTATCTGGAAAAGTATATCCAGGAGCACGATCTGGTGAATCCACGCGGCCTGGGACGTATCTGGCGCATCGTTCCTGAAAATGCTAGGACACGTCCTGCAGCCAATCTGGCGAAGCTTGGCAATGCAGAGCTCGTCCCCATCCTCGCGCATGCCAATTCCTGGCACCGGGAAACCGCCCAGCGCCTGCTTGTTGAGCGTGCGGATGCAGGGGTTGTGTCCGCACTGGAAGCTCTCACGCGCGGCGATGTCGCGCTCGGCCGCATGCATGCCTTGTGGACGCTCGATGGCATGGGCAAGACCACCTGGCCGGTTATCGAGGCAGCGCTCGCTGACGTCGATGCCCGCGTGCGCAACAGTGCCGTGCGCATCGCTGAAGTGTTCCTGGCCGGGAAAGGGCGCGCCGCTGCGGTGACCAGTCTCATCGCCCTATCCGCCACCGAACCGGATTCGCAGGTGCAGACTCAGATCGCGCTGACGCTTGGCGAGTGCCAGGACCCGGCGGCCGATCTGGCCATGGCTGCGATGGCCAGCCGCGTGCCGGATCACCCTTATCTGACCGAAGCCATCCTCAGCGGGGTCAATGGCCGCGAGCTGGAGCTGCTGGAGCATTGCCTTGCCACTGGAAGCGGCAAGGCTCTGATCCCAAGCCTGGCGGGCTGTGTGGCCAGCGAACGCAATCCAGCCCGTGTCTCACGGTTGCTGGCACTCGCGGAAAAGGCCGGGGCCACGCCTCGCAAGACGCTGCTCGCCGGCTTCACCGCCAATGCGGCGGACTTCACACGCCGGAAAGTAAAGCTCGAAGCCAAGCCTGCTTTTCTCGACACTCCAGGCACCGAAAAAGTGGCGGACATGCTTTCTTGGCCGGGCAAGCCTGCGCCCGCAGGGTTCAAGCCGCCGCGCCCGCTAACGGCAGATGAGCAGAGCCGTTTTGAGATGGGCAAGGCGCTGTACTCCGGCATCTGTGCTGGCTGCCATCAGCCAAGTGGTTCAGGCCTCGATGGCATCGCCCCACCGCTGATTGATTCCGAATGGGTCAATGGCTCGCCCGAACGGCTCAGCCGCATTGTCCTCCACGGTGTGCGCGGCTACATCACGGTCAAAAAGAGGCGTTACCAGCTCGACATGCCTCCGCTGGGCGCTTTGGGCGATGAACCTCTGGCGGCCATTCTCACTTATCTCCGGCGTGAGTGGGAGCACGGTTCGGATCCCATCTCACCGGACTTTCTCAAAGCGGTCCGTGAAAAGGAAGCGCGACGCACCGATTCCTGGACGGAGCAGGAGTTGCTCAAGATTCCGTGACCGAGCGTCTCGCCGCCCTGCACCTTTCGGCGTTCTCCAAAACAACAGGCCTCGGAGCCGCATCAAGCGACTCCGAGGCCGTGACTTGCTGATAGGATCAAGGCTTGCTTACGCCAGCGCCTCTTTGCAATACTGCACGCACTTCTTCACCTCAGCGATGGCGTCAGAGCCTTCGGGGATCTTGTATTCCAGCTCGATCTCAGCAGGGAAGGTCCATTTCTCTTTTTTCATGAGCTGCAGCACTTCCTTGATCGGGGTCTGGCCCGTGCCCCAGGGGACATTGCCGCCGTCGGCGGTGCGGTCCTTGAGGTGCAGGTTGGTGATGCGGTCGTGGTACTTCTCCAGCACGGGGATGGGCGACTTGCCCTGAGTGCCGGCGACGTAGTGGCCGATGTCGAGGTTGAAACCGATGTACTGGCCGAGGTCCAGGATGGAGTCGAACTTGTCCATCTCCGGCAGGTTGTTGGTGTGGTTGTGAAAGCCGACCCAGATCTTGTGCTTGTCCGCAAACGGGGCGACGCGCGCGGCGAGGATGGCGTTGCGCTCCGTGGTCACGGCGGCGCAGCCGAGGGCCTTGGCCACGAGGAAGTTGAACTCGATCTCCTCGTCCGACTGACCGAAGCCCATCTTGTGGATGTGGATGTTCACGCCTGCGTCGTTGTACATTTTCCGCATCTCGGCGCACTTGGCGAGCTGCAGCTCACGCTCGGCATCGGTGATCTTGCCGCCTTTGAGGCCTGCGTAAAGCTGGGTCGGTCCGCCCATGAGCTCGGTCTCGCTGAGGCCGTCCTCGACCAGCGCCTTGAGCGTTTCCTCGGCGGTCTTCGCCATGCTGCGGTAGCTGTAGGTGATGCAGCCGATGCGCACGCCGTTGAAGACAGAGTTCGGCTTCTCAACGGCGGAAGCAAAACGAGGAAGCGTGAAGCCGGTGGCGGCGGCGACTGCGGTGCCGAGGAAGGAGCGGCGGGAAACGGGCTGTGATTTCATGGGAAGGTTGGATACAGGAGGGACTTGGAGTGTGGCAGAGCGGGGCTAGCCGGCTGCCAGGTAGAGCAATGCATCCTTGCTGCCCATGTGGAGATCAGCAAGAGCTTTGAATAAAGATAAGGCGACGACGTTGATGGTCATGTCTTTAATTTCAATGCGGTTTTTGATCTCGATGTGACAGATTTGCAGCAATCGAGGGGGGCATCATTGCATGGGCGGCATGAAGGCGTTGCAGAAGGTCGAGTTTGGGTCAACGTCCTGCCCCCCCCAAAAAAAAATCAGAATGTTTTGCCATCGTCAGGGCCCCCTTCAGGTCCTCGCAGCTCTTGCTTGTGCCCTCATGTTTGGAGCACCAGTTCCTCTTCGCGCCGCCACCCTGCTATGGGTGGGGGATGTGGATGCTGCCTGGAATACGAACACCGCAGGAAACACCAACTGGTCTGCGGATGCGCTGCCCGCCATCAGTGGCGACACGCTCACTTTCGGCAGTGCCGGAACGAGCGGTGCATCTTTGACCAATGACATCACAGGTTTGACGGTTTCCGGCCTGACGTTCAATGCGGGCGCGAGTGCGTTTACGCTGGCAGGCAACGCCCTCACCCTGAGCGGCAGCCTGACGAACAATTCATCCGCCCTGGAGACGCTGAGCATGGCGCTTTCCCTGGGAGCGACGAGTTCCATCAACGCCACCGGCGGTGCTCTCACGTTCAATTCGGCAATCAGCAGCGCTGCGAGTGATCTGAGCATCACGGGCTCGGGAGTGATCATCTTCAGCGGACTGAGCTTTTCCTCCACGGCCAACAAGATCACATCCACGGGGGCCGATGTACGCTTCGTGGGAGACAGCACTCTCTTTGCGGATGTGCTGATCAGCAGCGGCACCGTGAAACTGCAGTCTGGCACCCAGGTCTTCAACAATGGCCTGAAGGTGGACGGTGCCAGCAGCGTGCTCAATTTCACCGGGGCGACGGTGACGGTGAACGGCATCGGCGGCGGGAGTTCGGGCGAGCAGGACAGCCTGGAGATTCTCAATGGCGGCACGATCAATGTGAGCGCGGGCACCGTGGACCTGACGCCGAGCCGGTTCTGGATGCAGGGCGGCACACTCAACATCACGGGTGGCACGGTGAACATGAACAACACGCTCATCGCGCAATTGGGCAGCGTGACGGCGAGGATCAATGCTTCCGGGGGGACTTTGAGCGTGGGCGCCGCCAGCCGTTTTGCCAACAACGGAACGGCGATTCTGACCGTCAGCGACAGCGGTGCTGTCACCTGGGCGGTAGGCGGCTACGGACTGTCTGAGAACGGAACGGGCAGCATCATCATGAACGGTGGCACGCTGAACATGACCAGTTCGGGAACCACCTACCTGTTTCTCAATGGAGGCAACGGTGTGAACTTTAACACGGGGGTGACCAGCAGCATCACCTTCAATGCCGGGGTGTTCTCCACGCGTGGCTTTGCCATGAACACGGGGGCGAACTCGACCAACCGGCTGGCGGCGCTGAACTTCAACGGTGGCACGCTGAAGGCCACGGACAACAACAGCGGCACGAACTTCATCCCCTACTCCGTCAACCTCACGTCGAAAGTGCAGGCAGGTGGCGCGGTCATTGACACCAACGGCTTTAACATCACCATCGCCGACAATCTGGAGCACGACAGCGCGCTGGGTGCCACCGTGGATGGCGGCCTGACCAAGAATGGCACGGGAACCCTGACCCTCAGCGGTGCGAACAGCTACACCGGCACCACCGCGCTGAACGCAGGCACGCTGGTGATCGCGAACAACACGGGCGGCACCGTGACATACGGCGGTCTTGTCAGCGGACTGGGCGGCACCCTGACCCTCAGCGGCGCCAACACGTTGAACTTCACCGGCGGGATCTCCATGACCAATCTGGCCAGCACGCTCCTGGTGACAGGCGGTGATGTGAGGGTGAACAGCGACGGAACCTTCAATGCGGCGTCTGTGACGGTGAACAGCGGCGGGGTGCTGCGGTTTCAATCGGGCACGCAATCGTTTGTGAAGGGGCTGGTCGTGAGCGGCGCGGGAAGCATTTTGAGTTTTGAAGGCGCCTCGGCCACCCACAGCGGCACCGGAGATGGGAACGGAAACAACGGTCTTCAGCTTGATAACGGAGCCACCATGAATGTCTCTGCCGGCACCGTGGTCTTTGCCAACAGCAACCGCGCCTTCATCCAGACCAGTACCATCAATGTGACTGGTGGGGCGCTGACGATCAACAATGCCCTTTTTGCACAAGGCCCGGGCACGGTCTCCAGTGTGAATGTCTCCGCCGGAAGCCTCACGCTGGGCAGCAACACGCGGTTTGCCAACAATGGAACGGCGACGCTGACGGTGAGCGGAACGGGCGCGGTGACGTGGGCGAACGGTTCCTACGGCTTGTCTGAAAACGGCACGGCGAACGTGGTGATGAACGGCGGCACCCTGAACATGACGAGCTCCGGCTCCAGCTACTTTTTCCTCAACGGCGGCAATCAGTCTGCGGCGAACCTGTCCAGCTTTGTGAGCACCATCTCGCTGAATGCAGGCGTCCTTTCCACGCGTGGCTTTGCCATGAACACCTCAAGCGGTGCGACGAGTGCGGGCAGCAACCGCCTTGCGGTGCTGAACTTCAACGGTGGCACCCTGAAGGCTACGGATAACAACAGCGCGACCAATTTTATTCCCGACTCGGCCAACCTCACCTCGAAAGTGCAGGCCGGTGGCGCGGTCATCGACTCCAACGGCTTCAACGTCACCATTGCCGACAGTCTGGAGCACGACACCGCGCTCGGGGCCACGGCTGACGGAGGACTGACCAAGAACGGCACCGGCACGCTCACGCTGACTGCCGCCAACACCTACACAGGAAAAACCACCGTGGCAGCCGGCACCCTGGCGCTCAGCGGCTCTGGCAGTGTGGCCGCCAGCCCATGGCTCGAAGTCAGGAGCGGAGCCACGCTCAATGTCACCGCAGTCACAGGTGGCACCCAGACTCTGAGCAATCAGGTGCTCAGCGGCACCGGCAGCGTGACTGGCACGGTGGTCATGGGTGCGGGTTCGATCTTGAGGCCAGGGGCTTCCACAGATGGTTCGCTTGGTGCGATTGCCAGTGCGGGCGATGGTCTGGGCACGCTGACTTTCACCAATCTCACACTGGCCACTGGGGCAAACAGTGCCAGCCCGCGTGTGCTCCTCACCCTGAGCGGGACCGCCAGCCATGCCGCAGATCCCACCAATGCCGCGCAGGTGAGCGCTTTCAAAGACGCCGGCTCCGGCGGCCTGTATGATTCCATCAAAATAACAGGCGGTCTTGGGCTGAACGCGGGAAGCACGATCAAAGTGGAGCTGGCCTCCGGCTACCAGCCTGGCTGGGGCGATGTCTTCAACATCCTGGACTTTGCGGCGCTGAACACCAATGCCGACGGTGTGAGCGGAGCCTTCACGGTGGCAGATCTGGACCTGCCGACCAACCTGGGCAACGGGTGGTTTTTTGCCACCGATCAGTTCATCACCAACGGCATCATCTACGTCGTGCCCGAGCCGTCTAAAATTCTGCTGCTGGCCGGCGGGCTGCTGCTCGTGATAGGCCGGCGTAAACGCTGAGAAGGCGATGGAAACTTTGCACCTCGGCATTGATCCCACGGTGCAGCGGGCTAACGAGAGCGCATGACACTGACTCTCCCCCGCTGGTTTGACCTGCACACGCATTTTCGCCAAGGCCCTGCGATGGCTTCGTACGTCCGCTCTCATCTGGACATGGGCTGCGCTGGAGCACTAGCCATGCCAAACACCCAGCCACCGGTCTCCCGTGTGTCTGGCGCTGCGCAGGCAGATGGATGGTCCGTCGAGAGCTACTCGGCAGAGCTGCGCGCCGCAGGTGCCGCCAGCTTTGAGCAGCTCATCGTGCCTCTCTACCTCACACGCCAGACCACGGCGGCTATGATCGCGGAAGGCGCGGCCTCGGGGCTGCTGCGAGCCTGCAAATACTACCCGCCGCACGGGACCACGAATGCGGAGCATGGCATGCCGATGGACGACCTGATCGGCAGCGAGGTGCTGCGTGCGATGGAGCAGCACGGCATCGTGCTCTGCATCCATGGCGAGCAGCATGCGCTGAACGGGCCGGACTACATCGACGCGCAGCAAAATGCGGAGACGCGCTTTTACACCGAGCGCATGCCCCGCCTGCTGGAGGCGCATCCCAAGCTGCGGATCGTGTGCGAGCACATCACCACACGCACGGCGGCGGAGTTTGTGGCGGCGGCACCGGAGCATGTGGGGGCAACAATCACGCCGCAGCACCTGCTCTACACGCTGGGACATTTGATCCAGGGACTCAAATACCATCTCTACTGCCTGCCGATTGTGAAGTTTCAGGACGACCGTGCGGCGCTGCGCCAGGCCGTGACGAGAGCCGGGCAGGCCAAGTTCTTTGCCGGCACGGACAGCGCGCCGCATACCACCAAGGCCACCGCCTGCGGCTGTGCGGCGGGCTGCTTCACTGGCGGCTGCGCACCACAGCTCTATGCCATGGCGTTTGAAGAGGCGGGCGTGGATTTCACCACGGCGGTGGGCCAGGCGATGTTTGAGCATTTCCTCTGTCTCAACGGGCCTGCGTTTTACGGCTTCCCGGCATCGGCTCAAAAATTTCAGATGGAGAAAAAACCTTCCAAGATGGAGCTGCTGGAAACGCCCGCCGGCCCGGTGACACCGCTGCCAGTGGGACTGGGCTTGGAGCTGACCTGGAGCCTTGTTGCTTGATAGAATCCAAGGCGCGTGGAGCGTTGATTCATGGCACAGTGCTGCAGACGCGCATTCTTCAGTGCGGTGCCCCAACTGTCATCTGCCTACCACCATGATCCAGAACTCTCGTTCCTCCCGTCGCCAGTTTCTCTCCCAGGCCAGCGCGGCAGTGGCCGGACTGGGGTTGGGAAGCGCTGCTGACGTCGTCACGCTGCCATTTGCGAATGGCGAGCGTCGGATGGTGCGCTTCCCGCAGAAGCGGCCGCTCATCCTGCTGACCACACGCCCGCCGCAGCTCGAGACGCCGATGGAGGTCTTCAAGGAGGTGATCACGCCAAACGACGCCTTTTTCGTGCGCTACCATCTGGCCAATGTGCCCCGCAGCGTGGACGCAGCCGCCTTCCGTCTGGAGATCAAGGGGCTGGTGGACAAGCCGCTGCAGCTCTCCCTCAAGGAGCTGAAGACTCAGTTTGATCAGGTGGAGGTGGTGGCGGTGAACCAGTGCTCGGGCAACAGCCGTGGGTTTTTCCAGCCGCGCGTGGGTGGCGGCCAGCTGGGCAACGGGGCCATGGGCAATGCCCGCTGGCGCGGCGTGCGGCTGAAGGATGTCCTGGCGAAAGCCGGTGTGCAGGCCGGGGCAAAGCAGGTGGTGTGCAACGGGCTGGACACACCGACGCTGCCGCAGACACCAGACTTCATCAAGGCGCTGGAGATGGACCACGCGTTGGACGGAGAGATCCTCATCGCCCATGAGATGAACGGCGAGCCCCTGCCACTGCTCAATGGCTTTCCCCTTCGGCTCGTGGTGCCGGGCTACTACGGCACCTACTGGGTGAAGCACCTCAACGAGCTGAATGTGGTGAAGGACGTGTTTGACGGATTTTTCATGGCCACGGGCTACCGCATCGCCACCACGCCCGGGGGCTGTGTGGAGCCCGGCACCACACCCACGAGCACGGTCCCCATCACGCGCTTCAAAGTGCGCTCCTTCCTCACCAGCCATCTGGACGGTGCTCAGGTGCAGGCAGGTGGGGTCACGCAGCTCAGCGGCATCGCCTTTGACCACGGTGCAGGCATCACCGAAGTGGCTGTGTCCGACGACGGCGGCCGCACCTGGCAGTCGGCCGAACTGGGCAAAGATCTGGGCAGATATTCCTTCCGCCCGTGGTCCTTGGCCTGGAAACCGCAGAAGAAAGGCCCCTGCGAGCTGAAGGTGCGCGCCGTGAACCGCCTGGGCGAGTCGCAGGCCATGGAGCCGCTTTGGAATCCCCAGGGCTACATGCGCAATGTGGTGGAGACCACCCACGTGACCGTCGCCTGATCTTCACTTCATCCATTTCATTCCATGAAGAGTTTTTTTGCCATCCTGTTCGTCATCGCTGCCACAGGCTTCAGCCTCTCAGCCGCAGACAAGGCCGCTGCTGATGCGCCTGATTTTTCCAGCTTCGTGTGGCCGGCGGAAGACGGCAGCTACAAGCCCGGTGCGGGTGTGGAGCTGGCGCAGAGTCTCTGCATCACCTGCCACTCCACCGAGTATGTCTCCACCCAGCCGCCGCTGCCGCGGAAGTTCTGGGAAGCCACGGTCAAAAAGATGAAGGAAAAGTACGCCGCACCACTGCCCGAGGACAACACGGCGCTGATCGATTACCTGACCAGCGCCTACGGTGCGAAGTGATTTCGCGGCAGCCTACTTGGCCGCTTTCTTGGGCGGTCCTCCTTGAGGCACCACCTTGACGGCATCTGCTGGCACCGTGGCCTGGGCTGGCGTGACAAGGGGCAGATCGTCAGGAAGATGCTTCAGGAAGAAGTCCTTGTACTGGATCTTCATCGGCGGACCGCGATGCACCTGCACGGCGATGACGCCTTCGAGCGCACGGCCTTTTTCATCGAGGTCGGTCACATCCACGGTCTGCACACCGTCGATCCAGTGCTGGTGGTGGTTGCCCTCCACGAGCACGCGGTAGTCATGCCACTGTTCGGCGGGAAAGGTGTGGACGGGCAGCTTGCCCACGACCCAGGGCTGGGCCTGGGTGTCGATAATGACCTTCTCTCCCGTATGGGCAAGAATGCGGCGGCCACGCTCCTCGTAGAGCATGCCGTTGTAGTCGTCTTTGTCAGGCACCACATCGCACTGGTAGCCGGTGACGACCCATTCTCCGAGATCGGGGCGCTCCTGGCCGCGGTATTGCAGGCCGCTGTTGCCGCCTTTGGTGGCTTTCACCTTCACGCGCAGCTCGAAGTTTTTCACCTTGCCGTCCTTCCAGGTGATGAAGCGGTTGTAGTCGAGCTTGCCGTCGGTGATACCGGTCAGACAGCCGTCTTCGACCGACCACCAGGTGCTGCCGCCGCTCCAGCCGCTGAGGTCCTTGCCATTGAAGATGGCGGTGAAGCCTTCCGGCGGGGCAGGGGCCTTGTCTTGAGCGGCCAGGGGCATGGCGATGGCGAGAGGCAGGATGCAAAGAAGTGTGCGCAGCATGGCGTGTGGGCTGGGGAGTGAAGGGATGAGCCACTAAACGGAGAATGTGCTCCACTCTTCTGAAATCTTTGCCACCGCTCACTCCTGCGGGGCCATGAGCCGAATGCTGCGCACCTTCATCCACGCCCCTGCCTCGCCCTGGCCTACCGGATCAATGCGCAGGCGCACCATGGCCCCTTGGTAGGCGGGGCTGGAGGACAATGGAATGACATGGCGGTGAAACTCGCCATCGGCCACGAGTGAAAAAGCGACGGCCGTCTCTGGCGCGTAGCTTTTCGCGCCGTGCGGCTGCAGCATCACCACACCCTGTTTCTGGCGGGTATGGAAAGCGGCCTCAATGACCAGCACGGCAGCTTCTCCAGCCTGCCAGAATGTCAGCGGGCTGATGAGCTGCGGATCATCCTGCTCCAGCAGCACCTGCAGGTGATCCTTCACCGGCCAGCCGGTATCGCGTGCATTCTGGTAGTGCCAGCCTTGGCGGTTTGCGGAAAAAATCCACGCAGGGGCTCCTGGTGTGCGATGCGTGGCGGCGCGCTCGCGGATCTCCTGCACGGTGCCAAGCACGAGCTCGTAGCGGAACTCATAGCCGATGTTGTGGTCCAAAATTTCCTGTCCCTGTCCAGCCAGATAGCCGGTGTTGTTGCCATGCGTGTCATTCGGGCCGGGCTTGCCGGCAAAACCGCCGGTGAAATGCACGCGCCCAGGAGTGACGAGGCCGAGGCCGTAGTCCTTGTCATCCAGCAGGGCCGCCCAGCCTTCTGTGCCTGTCCAGAAAGTCCAGGGATGCTTGGTCTGAGACTTCGGCATGACGGAGAATGCTTCGCCGCTGAAAGGGGCTGCGCCGGTGTAGCTCACCACACGGGGAAAGGCGGCATTCGCATACACGGCGGGCAGCTCCTGCAATCGCGCCGGGTACTGCGTGGTGTCGCTGCGTTTGTTGGTGAGTCGCGCACGTGCTTTCACCACCGCGCCATCCAGCTCCAGCCAGGAGTCAAAGGTGCACTCACCGGGCACGTTGTTCAGCGGCCACTGCAGCGGCACGCAGCTCAGGTGGATGCGCTTCCCATCATTTTCGTGGGCGAGTATGCGGCTGGCGTTTTTAAAGTCGTCTCCCGTCTGTATCGGATTCCAGCCAATGTGCCGCCAGTGCTCGGCGGGCTTCTGTCCGTTCGCTTCAAAGGGCACCGGGCCGGAAAAAAAGGAAAGCTGCACCTGCCGCCCGAGGTCGTAGTTGTTGATCACATTCACGCCGTCCTTGGTGCTGGCCAGAAAGGTGATGGCTCCGCCGAGGTCGAGATCCACTCCGAGCTTGATGCGGTCATTCTCCAGCCAGCTCATTTTTTCCGCACGGGCGGAGGCTGTGAGGAGCAGCGTGGCAAGAAGCAGGCGTTTGGCGGGCATGGGCATGGTTAAGACAACATGAGGTGCCTGCCACTTTCAGCAATCGCTGAAGAAAATGGATGCGTGGTGAAAAGCGCGCGCTCATTTCAGACGCATGATTTCCCTCAATGTCATCGCTACGCTGCGTACGTGCTACACCGACAAGTTCGGGGTGCCGCGCCAGCCCGGGCTGGCACCCAGCGCATGGGGGATCATTGAGTTTGAGCCCGCCTACCGGCGTTCGGAGGCCGTACGTGGCATCGAGGAGTTCAGCCACCTGTGGCTCATCACGCAGTTTCACCTGGTGCAGGAGGAGCCGACATCACTGACCGTGCGCCCGCCCCGGCTGGGAGGGAATCAAAAGCGCGGTGTCTTTGCCACACGTTCTCCCTTTCGCCCCAACCGGCTGACTTTGAGCGTGGTGAAGCTTGACCGCGTGGAACTGGAAGGCGCCGCCGCCCCCCGCATTTTTGTCTCTGGCGTGGACTTGGTGGATGGCACCCCGATTCTCGACATCAAGCCCTACATTCGCTATGCCGACTCGATTCCTGAGGCACGCAGCGGCTTTGCAGATGTGGCACCGCAGCGGCTTCCGGTGCAGTGGGATTGCGAAAGCCGTGTGCCGGATGACGTACGCGTGATCATCGATGAATCGTTGGCCCTGCAACCCCAGCCTGCCTATCACGAGGATGATGCGCGGGAGTATGCCACAGAAATCGCCGGGTGGCGCGTGCGCTGGGCAGCGACCACTGCCGGAGCCTGCGTGAAATCGTGCGAATGGGTGGGTTGAGTGCTATCTCTGTCACCCCTTCATGACCGATACCGATCTTCCCATCCGCGCTGCCACCGAGACCGCCATCGCCCACGGCATCACGCCAGACCGCTGCGACATTCTGCAAAACAGCAGCACACTGGTGCTTCGCCTCACCGAGACGCTGGTGGCGCGTGTGGTGCAGGACACCAGTGGCCCGAGGCAGGGCACGGAGTGGTTTGCACGCGAAAATGCCATTGCCCGCCATCTCACGGAAAACGGTGCGCCTGTCATTCCCCTGCACTCGGACCTGCCACCCGGCCCGCACGAGCACCTGGGATATCCGATGAACTTCTGGCAATTCGTTACCCGTATCGACGCCGCGCCCGACCCGCGTGAAATCGGCCGCACCTTGCAGCAGTGCCATGACGTCATGAGCCGCTTTACCGAGCCGTTGCCGCATCTAGCCATCATCACCGAAAGCCTTGCGATTCTGGATGAGCGCGAGCTCTTTCCTCCAGACACACAGCAGATGCTGCGAAATCATCTGACTCAGTCCATCAAGGCGCTGAACCGCTATCCGCAGCAGCCTCTCCACGGAGACGCTCATATGGGCAATCTCATGAACACCACACGCGGCCTGCTGTGGACAGACTGGGAGGATACTTTTTCAGGCCCTGTGGAATGGGACGTGGCGTCTATTATCTGGAACGCACAAATACTCGAGGATGATCACGCTGCAGTGAAAAAGATCTGCGATGCCTATTGCGAAGCCGGCGGAGCCATCGACGAAGAGGCTTTGCATCACAGCCTCATCGCCCGTGCGGCAGTCATCACCGTCTGGTATCCGATTCTCTACCCAAATCCGAATGAGGACCGCCGGGAGAAACTGCAGCGGCGCATCGAGTGGCTGCAGCAGCGGGCCGTCATTTGACTGGAACGCTGAAAACCGCATACTTTTTTGTCACCAGCCGGACAGTGGCGACCACTGGTGGGTGTCATGAATACTGCAACCTTCATCCCAGCAACTACGAACGACGCCCACCTCGTGGAACTCAGTCTGCGGGGCGATACACAAGCCTTTGGCAGCCTGGTGGAGCGTCACCAGTCGCTCATCTGCGGCCTCGCGTACAGTGCCTGTGGAAATGTGCATGTGAGCGAGGACCTGGCGCAGGAGACCTTCATCACCGCCTGGCAGCAGCTTCGGAATCTGCGCGAGAAGGGCAACATCCGCGGCTGGCTTTGCGGCATCGCTAGGCATGTGATTAACAATTTTCTGCGGCGCCAGCAGCGCACGCCTACGGCGATGGCAGCGGAGCTAGACGAAATGATGCATCCCGCATCCCCCGAGCTCCCACCCGATGAAAGCGCGATTAGTGAGCAGGAGAGCGCGCTGCTCTGGCGCACGCTGCAGAGCCTGCCCGAAAACTACCGCGAGCCCATGGTGCTCTTCTATCGCCAGAATGATTCCGTGGCCGCTGTGGCGGAGTCCCTGGGACTCTCCGAAGATGCGGTGAAGCAGCGGCTGGCGCGCGGCCGGGCCATGCTGGCAGAGCAGGTGGAGCGCAGGCTGGGCAACGCGCTGCGCCAGACCATGCCCACAGCAGCGTTCACCTTTGGCGTGCTGGCAGCGCTGCCCCTGGGCACCACCTCTGCCTCCGCAGCCACGGCGGGCATGACTCTGGCCAAAGGCGGCGCGAGTGGGAAACCGCTGGTCATGGCCCTGCTGAACGGAGTGCTAAGCCCGCTGCTGGGCTTTGCGGCGGCAGGCGTGGGCTACAAGGTGAGCATGGACAGCGCCCGCTCTGTGGAAGAGCAGCGGATGATCAAAAAATTCTTCCGTGTGCTGCTGGCTGCCATCCTCTTTTTCTGTGCCTACACCACGATGCTGATGATTTACGGCCGGTGGCTGGCCCTCCAGCATCCTGCGGCGTATGTCACATTGCTGACGGGCATGATCGGTGGATGTATCCTGCTTTGTGCCGGAGGAGGGGCATGGGCGCTGCGGCAGAACCGGAAAGTCGTGTCCGCAGAATCCGCCGTGGAAGACGCAGGCATTCTCCCTGTGGGAAATTGGGGAGTGCCGCATCTCGAATATCGTAGCAGACTCACACTGCTGGGGCTGCCTCTCGTGCATATGCGGCTGGGGAGAAAGCACGGCGAGCCCATCCGTCCCGTAAAAGCGTGGTTTGCCATGGGGGATTTTGCCCTGGGTGTGATTGGGGCCTTCGGTGCCTGCACCATCGCTCCCATCAGTCTGGGTGCCTGTTCGTTGGGTTTGATCTCACTGGGCGGGCTGGCCGTCGGCGTGCTCTGCTGGGGTGGGCTTGGCCTGGGCGTGTGGGCCATTGGCGGCTGTGCACTTGGCTGGCAGGCCTATGGAGGCTGCGCCGTGGGCTGGGAGGCGGTGCAGGGGGGCATGGTGGCGGCGCGTCATCATGCGCTGGGGGCCGTGGCGGTGGCGCAGCATGTGAATGATGCTGTGGCCAGAGCCTTGATCAATCAGAGCGCGTTTTTCCAGTTCACCCGAAAGGCGATGCATTACGCGATCCTCCTCAACTTCGTCTGGTTCGTGCCGCTGGTGCTGCTCGTGCGCAAAGGACGGCAGCTGAGGCGTCAGGCGGCCACTCGGTGATGCATCATGCCCAATGAAGACGCCGCTGTGGGCGAAAATGCCAGACGGTGATCAGGCAAAGCTCATGCGGCAGTGTCTTTTTTCATAAATCATCGGGGGGATGAATCACTGTGCCCGTGTAGTGTTGGACGCCACTAAAAAGGACTCGATTGCGAGTCCGACGCGTGCCACTGAACCAGTGTCCATGACCGTGAATTTCACGATGACCTCGCACGGCTATCTGCCGTGCCTCAGGCCTCGTATTCCGGTCATCAGGTGCGGCGGAATCTGCGGATGCAGGCTGGGGTGAACGTTCGAGTTAGAACTCCGTCTCTGCTTCTGTTTTTTTCGCGCCAGCAGTGTCCCGCAAATCCCCGTCTGTTTCATTTGTCTGCCAGAATCATGTTTCGTTCTCATTCGTCACCATTGCCCCGTTTGTCGATTCACCGCACATGGCCTGGGGGGCTTTTTAGCCTTCTGGCGGCGGCTTTTTGGCTGGCATGGGCCGGCGGCTCCGCATCCGCACAGACCATTCTCTGGAATCAGCCTGCCGGTGGCGATTTCAACACGGCGGCAAACTGGGACGCAAATGCCGTCCCTGGAGCTGGCGACACGGCACTCTTCAACATTGGCATGAGCGGCAGCATCACCTTGTCCGCCAATGCTGCGCCAGGAAGCATCTCCTACGACACGAATGCCACTAGTTTCGCCCTGGGCACCCTGGCGGGAAATACTCTCACGACCGCCAACGGCGGCGCGATCTCGATCCTCTCCACGCTTACGGCAGCAAACCAGACCTTCACCATCAATGCACCGCTGATCCTGACGCCGGATTCAACGACCACACCGGGAGCGTTCACAATTCAAAATGATGGCACGAGCCCCAGCACGATTCTCGTCATTGCAGGCGGCATTTCCAGCAGCACGACGAGCGGCACAGAAACGCTGACGCTGGCGGGAGCAAACACGGGGGCCAATGTGATCAGCGGCGTCATTGGCAACGGCGGTGCGTCGAGCCTGACACTGACCAAAAGTGGCGCGGGCACCTGGATGCTCACAGCCGCAAACACCTATACGGGTGCAACGAACATTGCAGCAGGCACCTTGGCCCTAAGTGGTGGCAACAACCGGCTGCTGAGCACTGGCACGCTGAATTTTACAGGCAGCACTGGTACGCTGGACGTGGGCTCCACGAGCCAGACACTGGCCGGCCTGACGTTTCTGACATCAGGCGTCAACAGCAACGTGATCACTGGCGCCGGAGGCTCGCTGAACATCATAGGCGGAAACATTCAGATCGGTGGAGGCAACCTGCTGACAGCAACAGCACAGAACGTGGACATGAGCGGCCTGGGCACGTTCAGTTACACCCGGACCTCCGGCAGCTTCAATGTCGGTGGCACCTCGGACGCAGGCACCGCCATCACCGCTAGCGCGACTCTGACGATGGCGGCCGTGAACACCATCACAGCGGCGAGCTTCAACGTGGGCTTTTACAACACGGGTGCCAACGCACTCAACAGCGGTACCGTGCATCTGGGACAGACAAACACGATCAACGCCTCCACCATTCTCGTGGGCAATCAAAAAACCACGGCCCTGCTGGATTTCCAAAACCTGACCGCGCCGACGCTGAAAATTCGCGGGACTGGAGGCACGGATGCAGACCGCGCGTCCATCACCGTGGGGCCTGAAAACAGCGGACTGACGGCAACGGTGGCCACGGTTGACCTGACCAGCGGCGGCACGGTTTCGAGCACTTTGGACGCCATGGTCAGCACGCTGATGATCGGGCAGAATCTCCGCAACACCAATTCGGCCGGCATGTCCGCCACCGGCACGTTCATCATGGGCATGGGAACGCTGAACGCGATCTCCATCGTCGTGGGCCAGCAGGATTCGACTGTCGTGGTGACCACGGGAGGAGCGGCCACGGGCACGCTCAGCCTCAAGGGCGGCACCATCACCACCACCACGCTGACACTGGCCGACAAGAAAACCAACGCGGCGGGCATTTCTCAGGCGCTCACCAGCAACCTCAATCTCTACAGCGGTACGCTGAACGCCACGACCATTCAGCGCGGCGGCGCAGGAACGGGGGCGGGAGCCAGCAGTGCAACAATCAATTTCAACTGGGTGGACGGCACCATCGGCAACATTGCCGGGGCAGACATGACCGTGAGCGGCAACACCGCACTGAATGGCCTGACCGGCGGGCTCAACATCGTTCTCAACAACAGCGGCAACGTCTCTGGTACCCACACCTGGAGCGTGAGCGGCACTCAGACCGCCACGGTGCAAAATACGGTGACGCTCAGCGGTGCAGGCGGCCTGACCAAGATCGGGACCGGCATGCTGGTGCTGGCTGGCGCCAACTCATACGCTGGGGTTACCAAGATCAACGCAGGCACTCTGAAGTTTGGCCTCGAGACTTCGCTCTACGGTGGGAACACGGCCAGCTGGACAGACACGAATCTGTTGGTCGGTTCAGGTGCGACAGCGGCATTCAATGTTGGGGCTGCCGGTGAATTTACCGCGGTGGACATCGACAATCTGAAGGCCCTGGGGACAGCCACCTCCGGCTTCATGAAGGGCTCCTTCCTTGGTCTTGATACCACGAACTCCGGGGGCGTCTTCACCTATGGCTCCGTCATTGCGAACTCGAACGGCGGCAGCAATGTGCTGGGATTGGTGAAACTGGGTTCAGGAACACTTCAGCTCACCGCCGCAAACACTTACAACGGTGGAACCATCATCGCCGCAGGCACGCTTGCCCTGAGTGGCGGCAACAACCGGCTTCTCAGCACGAGCACGCTCAGCTTTACTGGCAGCAGTGGCACTCTGGACGTGGGCTCCACGAGCCAGACTTTCGCAGGACTCTCATTTCCCAGCGTAGGAACAGCCAGCCATGCCATCACCGGTTCCGGAGGCACCCTCACAGTGAACGGCGGCAGCATTCAAATTGGTGGCGGAAATGCCACGGTAAGCGGTTCTGAAACCCTGGACATGTCAGGTCTGGGCACCTTCAGCTACATCAACACCGCCGGAAATTTCTATGTGGGCGGACTGTCCGATAATAGTTCGAATGCAATCTCCGGGAACGGGGTGCTGACGCTGGCGGCAACAAACACCATCACGGCGGCGAATTTCAAGATCAACCCGTTCAGCACTGGCCTTGGCTCCGTGAACTCCGGGACCGTGCATCTAGGGCAGGCCAATACCATCAATGCCAGCACCATCCTCATCGGTGAGCAGAAGACCATCGCGCTGCTGGATTTCCAGAGCGGACTCGTCAGTCCGACGCTGAAGATCCGCGGCACGGGAGGTACTGACGCAGACCGCGCAGCGATCACTGTGGGGTTCAATGGCAGTGGCGTTCTGGATTCCGTCTCGACGGTGGATTTGACCACAGGAGTGACGGGCAGCAGCATCTTGGACGCCAAAATCACCACCCTGCTCATCGGCCAGGCCATTCGAAATGGCACTGCAGGAAAGGCGGTGACGGGAACTTTCCTGATGGGCCAGGGCACCATGGACGCCACCACAATCATTCTGGGGCAGCAGGCGGCTGTGAGCGCCGGCAATTCCTCCGGTCAGGCGACGGCCACCTTGAGCCTTAACGGCGGCACGATCATAGTGACGACCTTTACTCTGGCAGACAAAATCAGCACGGCTGTCGCACAAACGATCACCAGCAATTTCAACCTCTACAGCGGAACGTTGAATGCCACGACGATTCAGCGCGGTACCGCAGGCACCGGTGCCGGAGCTGACACCGCAACCATCAACTTCAACTGGGTGGACGGCACCATCGGCAACGTGGCTGGTGCGGACATGACAGTGAACGGCAACAGTGCGCTGAATGGACTGACAGGGGGGCTGAACATCGTCCTCAATAACACAGGCAACCTTTCGGGAACACATACGTGGAATGTGACCGCCACCCAGACAGGGACGGTGCAGACGGCGACGATTCAGAGCACCGTGATCCTCAGCGGCTCGGGCGGGCTGACCAAGACTGGCCTTGGCACACTGGTTTTCAACAGCGCCAACACCTACACAGGGCTGACAAATGTGACTGCAGGTGAGCTCGACCTCAATGCCACGGGCGGGCAGGCCATAGCGGGGAATCTCACGGTCAGCGGCGGCACGGCCAAGCTGCTTCAGTCAGCCCAGATCAATTCTGTCAAAAATTTGATCGTCAGCGGAGGAGCCTTTTCATTGCAGAGTTTCAACCAGACCCTTGCCGGTGTGCAGATCACGGGTGGCATCATCACTGGCAGCACCGGCGTCCTCACCAGCACAAGCGCTTATGATGTTCAGGCAGGTGTGGTAAACGCCATCCTGGCTGGCGGTGCCGGTCTTTCCAAGACCACAGCGGGCACGGCTTACCTCTCGGGTGCAAACATTTACTCCGGTGGCACCTCGGTCACAGGCGGCACCCTCGTGGGTGTGAGCACCTCGGCCCTCGGATCCAACAGCGGGCTGAGCATCAGCAGTGGCGCCACCTTTGCCTACCGTCCTACTGCAGCTGGTTCGCTAAACATCGGCTCGGGCGTGCTGACGCTTGCCGGAGGCAGCACCATCGGCACCGCACTGGGCGGCACTCAGAGCCAGTCGGTGATCAGCAGCACCGCCGCCGCCTCAGCGAGCGGACAGATTGGAGTGGCGCTCTATTTCATTCCCGCAGCCACACTGACGACGGGCGCCAACAATTTGATCACTGTAGCCAGCGGGCTGACATCGGGCGGTGCCACCTACACTCTGACGCAGCTCTACAACGCCACAAACTTCACCGTGAGCAACCTCGTGGCCACGGACACCACCCTGAGCATCAGCGTTGCCAGCGCCACGGCATTGACCACAGCCTACTGGAAGGGTGGGCTCAGCGCGGGCGGGAATGTGTGGGCGCTCTCTGATGGCACCGCCAGCAATTGGGTGACCAATTCCAACGGCACCGGCGCTACGCCACTGGTGCCGGGATCGGGGGGCGCCATCACCTTTTCGGCCACGGGAGCCACCAATCAGGGTTCCATGGTCCTCGGGGCAAGCATGTCGATCAAAAGCCTGGTGGTGAGTGACACCAATCTTCTGACGCTGAATGCGGATGGCAACACGCTTACCATTGCGAATTCTGCTGGCATCACCGTGAACAGCGGCGCCGGGGCCGTCACCCTCAACGCCCCGATAACTCTCGGGGCCTCCCAAACCTGGACCAACAACAGCTCCAGTACGCTGACCATTGGTGGCGCGGTCAGCCTTGCTGCATTCAATCTGACGAGCACCGGTGCCGGCAACACCGTCATCAGTGGTGCCATCAGCGGCACGGGCAGTGTGACAAAGAATGGTGCCGGCACCCTGACCTTGTCCGGTGCCAGCACGACCACCGGCACACTGACCATCAATGCCGGTGCGGTGAATCTCTCCGGCAGCTACACAGGGGCTGTGACTCTCGCGGGCACATCCATTTTCAATCTGCAGGCGGGAGCCGGGATTTATGGCACCAACACAGCATTCAGTGTGGGATCGGGTGTTGGCAGTGCAGGGGCTTTTTATCAGACAGGTGGAGACATCCTGTTTAACAACAACTTCAACCTTGGCATCAATGGAAACTCCACGTCTGGTTCATATGGGTTCTACAGCCTCAGCGGTGGCACCGTGACAGATACGGGAGGGGGAAATGTGCGCTTTCGCATGGGCGGCGGAGCTTCCTACTCGACGGGTGTCTTTTACCAGTCCGGAGGCGCGGTCAGCATCATCTTCGGCAACGGTCTGGAGGTCGGCGCCAATGCAAGCACCAATATTTCGAATGCCACTGGCGTGGGCTACCTCACCGGAGGCACATTCACTGCGTTATCCAACCGGATCGGCTACAACGGCGTCAGCAACAACGCCAATGGGATACGTGGAGAGCAGACAGTGGCGGGCACGGCCGTGGTCACCATCAATGGCACCACTTTCCTTGGCCTCGCAGCCAGCGACATCGGCATTCTTAACCTGAACGGCGGTGTGTATGCCACGAAGCAGATCACCAGGACCAACGGCACGGGGATCGTGAATTTCAACGGCGGCATTCTCAAGGCTGCGAGCTCCGCAAACAGCGGATCTTTTCTCACCGGCCTCACCAGCGCCAACGTCTTTGCTGGCGGCCTGACGGTTGATACGAACGGTCAGTCGATCACGATCGGCCAGTCGCTGCTGGCACCTGCTGGCAGCGGTGTCGCGACAGTTGCTGTCACCAATGGAGGCAGCGGCTACGTGGGCGCTCCCTACGTGGCCATCAGCGGCACCGGCTCAGGTGCCACGGCGGTGGCGAATATGGTCGATGACGGCACGGGGAAAGGCACCTTCAAAATCGCCAGCATCACCATCACGAGCCCCGGCACCGGCTACACAGGCACACCCACGGTCACACTGACAGGCGGGGGCGGCACAGGTGCGGTCCTGGATGCTGCGGTGCTGGCAGCGAATGTGTCAGGGGGGATCACGAAAACTGGCACCGGCACGCTCACCCTCAGCGGCACCAACAACTACACCGGTGCCACCGTCGTCAATTATGGCGGCACGCTCGCCGCGGGCAGCACCAGCGCTTTCGGTGTCAATTCTGCTGCGTATGTGGATGGCACCCTGCGACTTGCGGGCAGGGACAGCGCGCTTGGCTCGCTGGCGGGCTCCAGCACAGGCATCGTCGAAAATGCCAGCTCCACCTCGGCCACGCTGACTCTGGGTGGCGACAATTCTTCACAGAATTTCAGCGGCATCATCCGGGATGGCACAGGAACCGGAGTGCTCAATTTGGTCAAAGTCGGCACTGGCACTCAAATCTTGTCTGGAGACAGCACCTACACCGGAGCAACGACGGTGAGCCAGGGTACGCTCCAGGTGGGGGCATCCGGTCTGGGCTCCACCGCCGCCAGCAGCGCCGTCTCCGTGAATGGTGCCACGGCTGTGCTCGCGGGCAGCGGCACGGTGAATGGTGCTGTCACCGTGACTTCGGGCTTCATACTGCCCGGAGACGTCGGCGGAGCCGCCGTCGGCACGCTGAGTGTGGGCAGTCTGAATCTCACCAGCGGTGGCGCCGCAGCCTTTCAGATCCAGGGTGTCTCCCTCAATGACCGCATCATCATTCTCAATTCCGGCGGACTCACGCTGAATGGCAAGGTGAGTGTCACCACTTCGCTCACAGGCACGGCTTTCAGTGCGGCCTTTGCAGCTGGCAGCAAGTATGACCTGCTGGACTGGAGCGGAGTGGTCAACGGCACCTTTGATGTCGGCACGCTGGTGCGCAACGGCAGCCTGGACAACGGCCTGCAGTTTGATCTGCCCGACCTCAGCTCACTGGGGCTGTACTGGGATGTGAGCAGTTTCCTCACCGATGGCTCCATCCTCGTCGTGGTGCCGGAACCCAGCCGCGCCATGCTTCTGCTGATGGCCATGGGATGTGCGATCTTCCGCCGCCGCAGGCAGATGCACGGATGAGTGACAGCTCTGCTCAAGGAAGCCCCGGCACCTGCTTCGGATCATACTTGGCACCCTTCGACACCTGGATCAGCGTCATGCGCACCTTGGTGGGGAAAAACTTCTCGGGATCTGGCCGCTTGTGGGCGTGCAGGTTGTGATCGTCCTTCAGCACCAGGTGCATTTCCTTGATGCCCTGGTCCCAGAGGATGTCGTTGTTCTGCCAGAAGCTCGTCATGGAGATGTCCTTCTCATGCACGCCTGTGGTGGTGTAGGCACCTGTGCCGATGCAGCCGTAGCCGTGGTTCTGGCCCTTGTAGGGGATGTAGCACACGCTCCATGTCGTGGGCTGGTCACCCATAGGCTTTTCGAGCACTTCCAGGCGCACATGCACGGTGCCGTTGCGGTAGTCCACGGGCGCGGTCCAGTTTTTGGGACGCGCGGCATTCAGCATGTCTCCTTTCACGTAGTAGTGTGACTGGCTGGGCTTCGAATTGAGCGCACCCTGGTGGGTAAAGGTGAAGGTGGCATCAAACAAAACAAACTGATCGGCGTGGCCGGGGGCGGCGATGGACAAAAGCAAAAGGATGGAAACAACAAGAGTGCGTGCGTTCATGCCGTGAATCATGATGGAGGACGAAGCTCGGTCAATGCTGGAAGAAGCAGCTCGCTCAATTCATGAACCGGACGCAACAGCCGCATGCATCGCATCGTTTCGAAAGCATGCGCCTTTCCTTGCCCTTGCTGCTGTTTTGCTCCTCCGCCGTTGCCGGCGAATTGATCCACGAAGATTTTTCTGCCGCCGGTCTGCCCAAAGGCTGGACCACCGGAGGCCGCGCCAATTCATGGACGGTGCAGGACGGTGTGCTGCAAGGCAGCTGCGCCAAAGACGATGACCACGGTCCGGCGGTTTTTGCGCCTCTCTCCGGCCGTGATCTGGACCTGAGCTGCAAGGTGAAGCTGGATGAAAAAGGCAACTGCCTCATCCTCGTCGATGGCGAGTCCGCCTTTGGTGGCTCCGCGCATCTGCTGCGCGTTTCCATCTATGGCAATACGCTGGCCATTGCGCAGGACCGCGGCTCGCCGCAGTCACACATCGAGCACGGAAAGCTGCGTGCTGCACTGGCCAAGGAAGGCAAGAAAGTTCCGCCACCCACGCCTGAGCAGCTGGCTGATCCGGCCTACTACCGCACCGAGCGTCTGGCCAGCGCACCGCTGCAGGCCAAATCCGGGGAATGGATCAAGCTGGATGTAGCCCTCAGAGGCAACAATGTGACCGTGACGGTCAACGACTCGCAGAAGCTCGACGCAAAAGGAACGGTGTTTGATGTGGCAAAGTCACGTCTGGTGTACCTGGTGGGTCAGGGCAAAAAGCTCTGGGTCGATGAGGTGAAAGCCTCAAACCCGTAAAGCCAAAACAAAAGCGCCGAAGGATGCGTGATCCTTCGGCGCTGCGATGATTCTTTCTGAATCTGGATTACTTGGTAGCCGCAGTCGGCTTGAAGTTCTTCACAAACTCCAGGCACTTGGTCACATCAGGCTGGCTCGTCTCCCAGTCCTTTTCCCACTCGGCATCCAGCGGACCGTAAAAGCCCTGCTCGGCGAAGAGGTTCAGCACGGCTGGGATGTCAGACTGGCCGGTGCCCCAGATCATGTCCTTGGCCTCGCGGACACCGAAGGCTTCCAGATCCTTCACGTGGCTGTCAAAGATGCGGCCTTTGAGAATGCGGATGGCGTCCGTGGGCTTCACGCCGGAGCGCACCCAGTGGCCGATGTCGGCGCATGAGCCCATGCGGGGATCGCGGTCCTTCACCACGCTGAGCACATACTCGGGGTCCCAGTAGCGGTAGCTGCGGTCCAGCGGCTTTTTGGGGTGGTTGTGGATCGCCATCTTGATGTCGTATTCCTTCACCAGTTTTTCGATGAGGTCGAAGGCGTCTTCCGCAGGCTCGCTGACCACGATGCCCACGCCCATGTCCTTGCAGAAGTCAAAGATCTTGCGGCACTCAGCCTCATCGTTGGCCAGGCGCACCACGCCGTAGCCCACGGGGGTGAGTCCCAGTTCCTTGAGCTTGGCCTTCACCGGGGCACGCTGTTCTGCCGTGGTGTTGTGGTCAAACTTGGATTTCGGATCGGCTTTGTTCACCAGATGGCCGGGGAAAAACTCCACCGTCTTGCCGCCGCAGGCGGCGATCTTTTCCAGCGCCGTCATGAGCTCAAAAGACTTGAAGGTGTAGGCCTGGCAGCCGGCATAGAACTGGCCGACTTTGGCGCTTTCAGGAAGAGGCTCTGCGGCAAGGGCGAGTGAGGCCGTGCCGAGAACCAGGGAGAGAAATGTCGTGCGTATCATGGGAGCGAGTCAACGCTCCGCATGCAGCATTCTTGCATCTCTCAAATGCTGCGCTCACTCATCGCAGCGCCACAAAATCTCCCTCATAAAGCACGCAGATTTTGTCTTTGTGGATGACCTGAACCCGCAGCCTGAGATGGGCTTTGCCGGTGGTGTGAAAGGTGTCCTTGAAGGTGCTGAGCTCCGCCTCATCAGGCTTCAGGCACACGGCGCGTAGAGTTCCGCGCACAGGGTGCTTGTAGCGTATGCTGCTTTCGCGTACGACGATGTGCGCCTGCCGGTCCCCCAGCTGCAGCCAGAGCATGGCGTAGCCAGCCAGGGTGGTCAGCGCGCTGAGGCTGCCGCCAAAAGCGGTGCCAAGGTGGTTGTGGTTCGGTTCCAGCGGCGCGGTCACCACGAGCTGCGCACCGTCGTAGCTTTCCAGCTTTACTCCCATGGCCTGGGTGAGCGGGATCTGCTCATGGAGAAAGCGTTCGGTGTCACGCAGGAGGTCGTCGTTCATCAGGGAAGGACTTTCGGGATGCTCCGCAAATTCGCAACGATCTTCGCGATAGGCCGTGGCTTTCGCATCGTTACCAGCGGCCCACCTGCCATGAAAATGCTTCCGTGCTTCCTCGTCGCCACCTTCTGCCTCGGTCTGTCAGCCAGCCTGCAGGCCGAGCTTTCGCTGCCCCATTTTTTCAGCGACCACATGGTGCTGCAGCGCGAGCGTGCGGCCGCCGTCTGGGGCAAAGCGAGCCCGCAGGCCGAAGTCACACTCGAATTCAAAGGCAAGACCGCCTCTGCCAAAGCGGACGAAAAGGGGCGCTGGCGCACCAGCATCGAAACGGGTGCTGCCGATGCCAAAGGCGCGACACTCTCCGTGAAATCCGGCCCCGACAGCGTTGCGATCAATGACGTGCTCGTTGGCGAGGTCTGGCTGGCTTCCGGCCAGTCAAACATGGCCTTTACCATGAACCGCGCGCCAGCGAATGCTGACATCATCGCAAAAGCGGATTACCCGGGGCTGCGGATGTTCAATGCACCTCTGGTCACTGCTGCCGAGCCGCAGGAAGACATCGACGGGGCATGGACACAGAGCAGCCCGGAGACCGTACCTGGCTACTCGGCAGTGGCTTTTTTCTTTGCCCTCAAGCTGCATCAGGATCTGGGCGTGCCTGTAGGCGTGCTCAAGACCGCCTGGGGCGGCAAGCCGGTGGAAACCTTCACCAGCCGTGAAGCACTGAACACACTGCCTGGAACCAAGGAAATGGTGGACAAGCTGCTGGCAGAAGCCGCCAGCTATGACGCCGCCAAAGCGCAGGCTGCTTATGAGGCCAGTCTCAAGAAATGGCAGGAAACGATGGCCGCCGCCAAAGGCAGGCCAGCACAGGACCGCAAGCGTCTGCCCAAGCGCCCCGCCGCCCCCAAGCCGCCGCTGGAGACCGAGGGCAAGCCCGGCGTGCTCTTCAATGCCATGATCAATCCCTTTGCTGGCTACACCATCCGCGGCGCCATCTGGTATCAGGGAGAAGCCAACGCCAAGCCCGGTGCCGTGCCTTATGATCAGACACTGCCGCTGATGATCCGCGACTGGCGCCAGCGCTGGGCAGATGACTTCTCCTTCTACTTTGTGCAGCTGGCCAACTTCCATGCCCCCTCCACCGCGCCCGGCACGCCGGACCCATGGGCTCTCCTGCAGGATCGCATGCGGCACATCCTGACCTCCACTCCCAAGACCGGCATGGCCATCATCAATGAAGTGGGCGAGGCCAATGACATCCACCCCAAAGACAAAAAGACACCCGGCGAGCGTCTTGCCCGCTGGGCGCTGGCCAAGGACTACGGCCGCGACATCATCTACAGCGGCCCCTTGTTTAAGTCGAGCCAGGTGGAGGGGGGCGCTGTCCGCGTGACCTTTGACCAAGCCGGCTCCGGGCTGAAAGCGCGCGATGGCGCTGCCTTGAAGCGCTTTGAAATCGCCGGTGCAGACCACGCCTGGAAATGGGCGGATGCCAAAATCGACGGCAAAGACAGCGTCATCATCAGCAGCGTGGAAGTAAAGCAGCCGGTGGCCGTGCGCTACGCCTGGGCGGCCAACCCTGAAGGGGCCAATCTGGTGAATAGCGACGGCCTCCCCGCCTCCATCTTCCGCACCGATGATTGGAGCGATGTGGAGGTCGCTGCCCCAGCACCTGCGGTGGACGAGCGCCGTGCTCTCGCCACTGAAATCAAGACCCTGAATGCCAAGCTCCAGAGCATGGACCGCAAAAGCGCGGAAGCCTTGGAGCTGCGCAAAAAGGTGCAGGAGCTGCTCACCCAATACAAGGCCACCGCACCGAAAAAATAGCGGCGTGCCTTACTTGGCCCACCAGCTGGACAGGCAGGCCTTCGGCGTGTCCGGCTTGATCAGCGTGTCCTCAGAGTAGTGCGAGGTGTCGTTGAAAAGCATCAGACGTGCGCGCACCGGATCCTTGAAGTCCACCACATTCAGCGCTGCCGGGTTCTGATCCAGATTGTCGCGGTAGCGGCGGGGATCAAATCCGAGCAGCGAGCTCAGCAGCAGGCGGATCGTTGCCTTGTGGGAGACGACGATGATCGACTCCCCCTCATGCTGCCGCACGATCTCCATCAGCGCGGGCAGGGCACGTGCCGTGACGGCCAGACCGCTCTCACCGCCCTCTGGCGCAAAGGTGAAAGGATCTTCGTCCCAGGCGGCAGCCTCGCTGGGAAACTTCTGCTCCACCTCCGCGCGCGTCAGCTGCTCCCAGTGACCGTGTGAGATTTCCTTCAGGCCCTCTCGTGGATGCACCTCCAGCTCATGTGCCGCGGCGAGAATGCGTGCCGTTTCCATCGTGCGGTCCAGCGGAGAGGCATACACCGCTGCCACAGGCAGACCTTTGAGTCGCTGCGCCAGTCGCGAGGCCTGGCTGCGTCCTTCATCAGACAGCGGCACATTCGTGGCACCGGCAAAGCGGTCTTCAGCCGTCAGGATGGTGGCGCCGTGGCGGATCAGGTAAATGCGTGTGAGAGCCATGGCCTGCCTATAGCACAGGTCATTTGGCTCTTTCGAGCAGATTCTGATTCAAGATCTGGGGCTTGCTCGAACAGCCCGGATACATTGATGATTTAAAAGAGGCTTGGTGCATTGACCTCCGCGGCACGATCAGGTATCGAGGGCTGATGGTGAGCGAAAATCCCAAAGTCACAGTGGTCATGGCTACCTACAACTGGAGTTCGGTGCTGCCTTACTCCATCGGCAGTGTGCTGCGCCAGACCATGACGGACTTCGAGCTCTGGGTGGTGGGAGATGCCTGCACCGATGATTCAGAAGGCGTCGTGCGCGCCATTGAGGATCCTCGTGTGCATTGGTATAACCGGCCCGTCAATTTCGGGCAGCAAGGCGGACCAAACAACGACGGCATCGAGCGTTCGCGTGGGCAATACATCGCCTATCTGGGCCATGATGATCTCTGGCTGCCGCATCATCTGGAGTCACTCGTTTCTGCACTCGATGGAGGGGCGGACGTCGTCTGGGGGGCGGTTTCCTTGATCATGCCAGATCAAAAGAGGGCCTTGATGCCTGCTGGCCCCCAGAGCTATCGCCCCGGGATGTGGATCCCTCCTTCAGGCTTCATGCATCGCAAAAGCCTCGCACAGCAGGCTGGCGGGTGGAGGTCGTTTCGGGAAATATCCATGGATCCGGAGGCTGATTTCCTGTTCAGGATGCATCAAGCCGGGGGTAGGTTTTGCTTTGTGCACAGGCTGACGGTTTTGAAGCTTCCTGCGGCTGAAAGAAAAAATGTCTATCGCGAGAAACCCTGCCATGAGCAGGCCGCCTGGACCCGCAGGCTTCTGGACGGTGAAGATCTGGAAAGAGCCGAGTTGCTGGAGATGGCCATCAAACCTGCGCAGGCGGTGGAAACCCACATCCGTTTGTGGATGCGTGGCCTGATGGACACGCTTGGGAAAATGCTCAAAGGTTACAAACGGACGGTCTTTGACCGTCGTCGAAAATACAAAGGCCTCGAACCCAAATCCTGACTCCTCATGAATCCCGAACTTCCAGCCGTGCCCGACCGCCAGACCGTCACACCTCAGGGACAGTCGATTCAGTCGTTGATCGATGGCGTCAAAGTGCGCCTGGCGGTGACACATCCCGACGAGCGTGGCGATCTTTGCGAATTGTACAGCACCGCATGGGGATTCGATGACGAACCCATGGTTTACGCCTACTTCGCCAGCGTCCGCCCCGGTCAGACCAAAGGCTGGGTCAAACACCTGCTGCAGACGGACCGGCTCTTTTTTGCGCTCGGTTCATTCCGGGTGGTCCTCTACGATGACCGGCCGGATTCTCCGACTTATCAGAAACTGAACGTGCTGCACTTCAGCGACCGCAAGCGCGGCCTCGTGCGCATTCCTGCGGGCGTTTTTCATGCCGTGCAGAATGTGGGCACGGTGGACGCCTGCTTTGTCAACAATCCCACCCGGGCCTACAATCATGCCCAGCCTGACAAATACCGGCTGCCGCTGGATACACCGCTGATTCCGTTCGACTTCGCTCCGACGCTTGGCGGTTAGTCTGCCTCTTCACCTCCGCCCGTGGTTGAAGTCCACGGTCTTGCTCGCCGTCTTGGCACCCTGGTTGTGGTCGATCAGCGTGTTCTTGCAGCTCGGGTCCACCACGATGGTCGCTGCCTTGTTTCGGAAAGTGTTGCCAGTGAACTGCAGGTCGTGCCCGTTGGGGGCAAAGGTGACGGCCTCGTCAGGCGCGGAATCGCCGAGGATGAAAATATTGTCACGCACAATCACCGGGCCATAGCTGGCTCCCGGCTCATAGATTGTGAAGTAGAGCTCCGGAAACTCGCCCGGCTTGGCCGTGCGGTAGGCGATCCGTCCCCGCCGCATGTCAGGCTCATTTTTCGTGGTGTTGTTCACGAACACATTCCCCGTCATGATGAAATTCACCGGCTGGTTGATCCACGCACCGCGTCCGCCGTTACGGAAGGTGTTTCCCGTCATCGTCACATCCGTGCAGCTTTTCTCCACGCTGATCACGCGCGAGCCGTTGGTTCCATCCACAAGGTTGCCCGTGATGGTGGCGTTCTGGCAGTACTCCGCCAGAAAGAAGGCCCCCATGCGGCTGCCAAGGATGTGGTTGCTGGCAAAGATCACATTCCGGCTGCGCTGAATGTGCATCGTGTCTCCCAGGGCGCTGAGCTGGCAGCCGGTGACGCGCACGTCCTTCGCACCCACAATGTCAAACGCCCCCTTGCCCGGGCCGCTGCCCGTCGGGGCATAGGCCCCCAGGTAGGTGCCGCTGAGATTGAATGCCAGCACGCCGCTGCCATCGTTTTCGAAACGAATCGGCACACCCTTCGGCTGCTCGGCGATCTTGATGTGTTGAGGGGTGGATTCGACCACAAAGTACTGCCGACCACGAACGATGTTTTTCGGCAGGCGGTCACCCATGATGGTGAGCGCTTCTTTGGGATCATCCGTTTCACTCACGGCGAGCGGGCGTGTGCTGTTGTCAAACTTCACCAGATCCCCGCTGAATGTCGCCTCACGCATCAGGTCCGTACGGAAATACTTTCTGGCACGCTCCACCTCCCACGGCTCGTAGGCTTCCGGGAAGGTCATGATCTGCCACAGGTATCCGTAGTCCCACATGAACTTCCCGCTGCGCAGCAGCGTGCAGCTTTCCAGCGCCACACGCTCGGCATAGGCCTTCACCGCGCTCTCGCTGCTTTTACCCACCAGTCCATGCACGCCCAGCACGGCTCCAGCCATGCCGTTGGCCTTCACCTCACGAAAGAGAATGTCATGCGTGCCGCCCTCTCGGGTCGTGGTGATTTCAATGCCCTTCGTGTTCGCATTGGGCTCCCAGAGGTTTTCCTTCTGCGCCGGATCAAACACGTGGCCGATGAACTCTCCGCCATGCCAGGTGACATGCGCAATGTCCTGCCCCGCAAAGATCACCACACGCGCCTTGTCCGGCAGCGTCTCCGGCAGGATGAATCGCGCCCCATGGGCCAGGACGGTCATGTTCGACTCCAGCACCAGCGGCTTGGCACCATCGAGATGGTAATCACCTGCAGGGATCGCCACCACACCGCCTTTGGAAAGAAGCGCGGCGAGTTTGGCCGAGTCATCAGCAAAAGTGGCGGCGGTCAGCAGCAGGAGACAAAAAAGAGACTTCATGAGACAATCATAACGAAGCCCATGAAGCCATCTCCACCCTAAAATAAGGATTGTGCGGCTGCCCTACTTCTTCGCCTTCTGCACCGGCGTGCTTGGCAGTGAGGACACATCCAGCGTGAACGCCTTGGCAGGTTGTTTGCCCAGAAGTTGGAGATCAAACCACTCGGTCATGCGCTCCGTGTCCTGCGGCATTTCCTGCCAGCCGCCGTGCCCAGCACCCAGACGGATGACCAGTTCGCACACCACGCCCTCCTCATGGCAGCGTTTCAGAAAGCGCTGCGACTGCGTGATGGACACCTGCGGGTCAGCATCGCCATGCACGATGAAGATGGGCGGCAGTCCTTTGTGAACCCAATAGATCGGAGACAGCTCCTTGCCCAGCGTTGCGCGTCCTTCTTCGGTTGCCGCTTTGGGGCCAAAGGCTGCCGCGTAAGCCGCGAGCTTGCCAATGCCCACCGCATTGTCTCCGGGCTCGAACCAGTTCAGGTAATCGGTGGGCGGGTAGAAGCACGCCACGGCATTCACCGCGCTGCTTTCACGATCCACGGGATCAGCCGCCTTGGGATCTCCCGGACCGCCGCGCGTGGCCAGCATCAGGCTCAGGTGGCCGCCTGCGCTGCCGCCCGTGACTCCCAGCTTCTGCGGGTCCACGCCATACTCCACCGCATGCGCACGCACAAAGCGCACGGCGCGGTTCAGGTCCGCCACGATCTCCTCCACCTGAAACCTCGGCTGCGTGCCGTGTACCACCACAAACGTGGTGTAGCCAGCCTTCGGCCAGCCGCCGTCGCTGATGCCATTGTGGTTCGACTTCCACCCGCCGCTGATGATCTTGATGATGCCCGCGCCGTTGGGCTTGGCGGGCTTGAACACATCCATCGTCAGCGCCACGCCATCGTGCTTCGTGTAAATGACATCACGAATCCTCTCCGGCTCCTGGGCGTGGAGCGTGAGGGAGACGAGGGCTAGGCAGGGACACAGCAGGCTGGAAAGAAGTTTCATGGAGGGGACTGAGTTGTGCCCAGCTTCTTAAAATCCGCAATCGCCTTCACCACCTCATCTCGGAAATCAGGCTTCATGATGCAGGGGAATGAAAGACTCAGCCTCGCGGTTTCACTTTTTCTCCCGCAGCATCCAGCGGTTCTGGATCTGGTCTGCCTCCTGGCTGTTGATCAGCCAGTTCAGCAGTCGGGTGCGCAGATCAAATTCCACATCGCGCATCTCAGGCTTCCCGGCCAGGTTCCTGGTTTCAATAGGGTCGGCCTGGATGTCGTACAGCTCCGCATAGCCCTCCGGGTAGTAGCAGTATTTCCAGCGCTCCGTGCGCACCATCTTGGCATCAGGATGGCGGATGCCGCCCACGCCCTGGCCTTTTTCAAACGGCATCTCCGTTTTTCCTCCGGTGATGACCTCGGGAATGATGTTTTCGCAGAACACTTCCGCATGCGGTTCGTAATTCCTTCCCATGTCTGCAATCAGCGGCGCAAAGCTGCGCCCCTGCACCTCGCGCGGCTCCGGAATGCCGGTAAACTCCAGCAGCGTCGGCAGCAGATCCACGGTTTCGATGAGCTGGTGATACTGCGCACTTTTGATGTGCCCCGGCAGACTGAGCATCAGCGGCACACGCACCGAGGGATCAAAGAAGCAGTTCTTGTCCGTGATGGCGTGCTCAAAAAGCTGGTCGCCATGGTCGGAGCTGAAAACAATCAGCGTGTTCTCGGCCTCGCCGGAGGCTTCCAGCACATTCAGCAGCAGACCGATTTCATAGTCCACATGACTGATGGTGCCGTAGTAGCTGCGATAGGCCCACTCCAGCCGCTCACGGTCCAGCTTCGGCTCGCCATTGCGCAGCGCCAGCTTTTGCACCGGCAGGGGCATGTTTTTCACCGTCTCCAGGCTCACCGTTTCGGGAATCGGGATCTGCACGCCGTCATACATGGAGTCATAAGGAGCAGCGACTTCATAAGGCGAGTGCGGCTTCCAGAACGAAACATAGTAAAAGAACGGCCGCTCATCCTTCAGCAGCTCCTTCAGCACCGCTCGGGACCGTTCACCCGTCCAGGCGGTGTCCGTGTACTGCACCTCAAGGGTGGAGCGAAACGGGTTTTTCCCCGGCTCAATGTTTTTGGCGGTGGCACGGTAATACATTTTTCTGTTGGGCAGGGCCTCATGCAGCCACCTGACGTAATCAGACCACAGGTCCGTAATGGCAGAGCCATCATGCAGCTCGGCGTAGTCGAAGCCCGTGCGCAACGCCTCCTCCTTGTTGGGCGGGTAGTAGTGCAGCTTGCCCACGGCGGCGGTGCTGTAGCCCGCCTCCCTGAAGCGTGCCTGCATCAGGACTTCGCTTCGGTCCAGCGGCGTGTAGTTCACGCGGTTCTTGTGCGAGTGCGCATAGCGCCCCGTGAAAAAGCTGATGCGCGACGGCACGCACACGGGCGAAGAAACAAAGGCATGTGTGAAATTGGCCCCTCGCGATGCCAGCCGGTCCAGGTTAGGCGTCTTGATGATCTTGTTGCCATTTGCCCCGATGCAGTCCCAGCGGTGCTGGTCCGTCATGATGAAAAGAATGTTCGGGCGCGCCTTGCCAGCAGCCACGGTCTGAGCCTCCAGCCCTGAAGCTAAGAAAAGCACCAGGGCTGGAATGAGGATGTGTAAAAGCAGGTTCATGTTATTGGGCTGAAGTCTGCACCGGAACGACGGACTTTCGCTGGCTGCAGCTCATTTTCCAGCTTTGCCATACGCAGCCACCGCCGCCTTCATGAAGCCGCCATACATGATCTTTTGCTCCTCGCCGGTCATGTCAAAGCGCTCCACTAGGATCACCATGGCGATCTCGTTTTTCGGATCAATCCACATGGCTGTGCGGCGCGCCCCACGGTGACCAAAGCTTCCGACGCTCGGGCCCTCATCATCCTTGAGCTTGATGGAGAATCCAACGCCATAAGCCGAATCGGGGCTCACCGGGGTGTCTCCGGTCTGGATGGAGGACAACTGTTTGACCGCCTTCTCCGAAAGGTAGCGTTTGCCATCGAGCGCACCAGCATTCAGCAGCATGCGACAAAAGGTGCCTATATCCGTGGCGGTGGAGAAAAAGCCGCCTGCAGGCTCGCCATAATGTTTGGCATAGTTGAATGCGATGCCTGCTCCCATGTCCGCCGTGACAGCCCGCGGCACATGCACGCCTTCGCTCCATTTATCGATGATGCGCTGCTCCACATCCTTGTCCTGCTTGATCTCCTCCAGCCCCTTCTTGTCTGTCGTGAACCGTGCCGTATGCGCCAAGCGAGCAGCCTGCTCTTCATTCGGCCACAAGGTCGTGTCCTTCATGCCCAGCGGCTCAAACAGTCGCTTCTGCATGAACTCAGCATAGCTCATGCCGCTGACCACTTCGATAATCCGGCCACCCGTGTTGATCCCGCAGTTGTTGTACTCGTACTTGGTCCCGGGTTCCTGACGCAGCGGAAACCTCGCATACAGCGCCACATTGTCCTTCAGCGACTGCGTTTGTTTGAGGCCCTTCTCATTCGCCAGTACCATGCCGCTCGTATGGCACATCACCTCGCGCACGGTGATCGGGTGCTTCGGCATGTGCAGGATTCCGTCTGCATCCTTCACCTGCTGCCCCTTGAATTCAGGCAGGTATTTCTCCACCGGATCATCCAGGCTCACCTTGCCCTCATCCACCATCATCATCAGTGCTGCACCGGTGAGCGACTTGCTCATGGAAGCGATCCAAAACACCGCATCCTCCCGCATCGGCGTCTCACTGGCCAGGCTGGCATAGCCAGTGGCTTCGATCTCAAGCACCTTGTCCTTGCCAGCCACCAGAGTGACGACACCAGGGGCGATGTGCTTTTCAACCAGCGACTCCAGCACTGGCTTGATCGGGCTGGAGCTTGTCTCGCCATGCGAGAGTGAGGCGAGGACAAAAAGGCTGAGAAAGGTGAGAAGTTTCATGGTCTAATTTAAGGCGAGATAAAAGCGAAGACTGCGGCTGAGCTTTGTGGGACCGAGTTATAGAGACACAAGCAGGGAACAGCCTCCCAGAGGATGGGTGGGATTCATTTTCATCATCAAAACGGGTGTGCAGAAGCAGCCTACTGCGGCCAGTACTGGGCGATCTTCTTCTTCAGGAACTCCACGCTGCGCGCTAGCTGCTCCATGCCATCCACACCGTCTTCGATGCTGATCCAGCCATTGAAGCCCTTGCTCTTCAGTTCGGTGAAGATCGCGTCATAGTCGTTGAGACCTTTGCCGATTTCGCCGTGGCGCAGGCGCTTGGCGTAGCCCATGGCGCCGCCTTCCTCCTTGCGCAGGTCTTCGATGGTTCCTTCCGCCAGATAACGGTCGCTGGCATGCATCGTCACCACGCGGTGCGAGACACGCTTCAGCAGCTCCACCGGATCTTCTCCCGCCAGGTAGGTGTTGGACGGGTCGTAGTTCACGCCAAAATTTGGATGGTTCACCGCATCCACCAGCTTGCAGAAAACATCCATCTTCTGTGCAAATTCGGGATACTCCCAGAAATCGTCCTTGTAGTGGTTCTCAATGATCAGCGTGATGCCGCGCTCCTGCGCATAGGGCAGGCAGGCGTAGATGGAATCGGCCGCCAGTTTGACGCCTTCATCAATCGACAGCTCCGGGCGGCGCTGCCCGCTGAGCACCCGGCAGTACGAGCCGCCGAGCGTGTGAGTCATGTCGATCCAGCGTTTCTGCTTGGCGATCTCCTTTTCGCGGAAGGCTGCATCCGGGTGCGTGAAATCGGGGGAGCAGCACATCATCGGGATCACCCGGCCTGTATCTTCCACTTCCTTCCGGAAACGCGGCCAGTTTTTTTCATCGGCCATTTCCAGGAACCCGGCATACCATTCCAGGCCCTGTACATCGAGCTTGGAGGCGAGTTGGATCCATTCGGAGACGGTCATGGTTCCTTCTTTGCAGAGGGCCTGCATGAAGGCTTTGGGGAAGGCGGCGAGCTTGGGCATGGTGGGGTGTTATTTGGAAGGGATGGTCGAGGCGTCTTTCGGCGGATTGCGGCCGATGAAGGGATGCTGCTCCAGATCAAAGACCTGGCCGCTGATTGGGCCGCACTCGTCGGCCAGCAGCCACGCGGCGCACGCGGCGATCTCATCGGGCCAGAGGATGCGTCCGGCAGGAGCATAAACCTTGGGCAGGTCGGCGTACCAGTCTTCGCGCAGGCCGTGCTCGCGTTTGCGCTTGGCTTCGTTTTCGGTCAGCACCCAGCCGGGATTGATCTGGTTCACGCGCACGCCGTTTTCACGCATCAGCGTGTCGCCCAGATTGCGGGTCAGCGTCATGAGGGCGCCTTTGCTCACGCTGTAAGGCATCAGGTTGGGTTCGCCGCTGTAGGCGTTCACGCTGCCGATGTTGATGATGCTGCCATGCGTTGCGCTCAGATGCGGCAATGCAGCACGGATGATCAGATAGGGCACCACGCAGTTGATCTCCAGCATGCGGCGGAACCACGCGCCATCCGTGGTCTGGATGTTGCCCGTGCCCACCTGCGCGGCGTTGTTCACCACGGCATCCAGTTTACCAAAGGCCTTCACGGCGGCATCCACCAGCAGCTGCGGGGCCGCCTCGTCCGCCAAGTCCTTGATCACGAGTGTGGCATTTTCCGCACCGAGCTCCACGACGGTCTGCTCTCCCAGATCCTGCTCCAGACCGTGGATGATGACTTTGGCTCCTTCGGCGACGCAGCGTTTGGCGATGGCTTTGCCGATGCCGGTGACACTGCCGGTGACGATGATGACTTTGTTTTGAAGACGGGACATGTTGTTTTTAGGAATCAGTAAAAGGGCCGGCATTCTGCCGGGTGAGGGCCTCACGCACACGCTGACCATTCAGCGAGGCCACGGCGGTTTTCTCGGTCAAACTCATGGCGGCCGCACATCCTGCGGCCTCCCCCAGCGCCATGGCAGTTACGGTCACGCGGGTGGAGGCATGCGCACCACGTGTGGCGCTATGGCAGCGGCCTGCCACGAGCAGATTTTCAATCTTTTGCGGCACCAGCGAGCGGTAGGGGATGTCATAGGGCCCGGGCTGCACCTTCTCCGGATTGAAGTCGTTCGCGCTGCCCACCACAGTTTTGTTCGGGTGCAGATCCAGATACCAGCAGCCGGTGGCGATGGCGTCGTCAAACCGGCGGCCCTGCATGACTTCCTTCTCATTCAGCACATGCTGGCCGATCAGGCGGCGCGACTCGCGCACGCCGATCCACGGATACGCTTCGAGGAAATACGAGTCTGCAAAGGCGGGAATGTCCCGTTTCCACGCACGATGCATGGCCAGTGCATCAGCCCGGCCTTGCATTTCGGCACGGCTCAGGTCGGCGGCATCGGTTGGGTTGGCTGGCACGCGCACGCCGTGGATGTAGATCTCATCATTGGCATACATGAACATCACACCCGGGCCGTAGAAATGCGGCAGTTCACCCAGCTCCTGCGCCTTCACCAGTGCGGCGCGGCAAAGTTTGCCAATGTCCGGCACCTTCTGCACTTTGCCGATACGGAAATGCAAGGTCAGAGGCTGCACCTCGGCGCTCTGCTCAGTCGGCGCACCCGACCAGGCCGCCACATCAGCGTCGCCGGTGCAGTCGATCACCACCTTGGGCTTGATTCGCACCAGCCCATCCTTGTTGGCGATCACCACGGAGGTGATGCGGCCGTTGGAGGACTCGGCATCGCAGGCAAAGGAATTGAACAGCACAGTCAGCTTGTCGCCGCAGGCCTGCAGTTCGCGGTCCAGCAGCACCTTGAATTCAAAAGTGTTCGGAATCGTTGGGTTGTGCGGCTTGATCTCTTCTGCATCCGCCTTGCACACGCCCGTCTTGGCCAGCAGTTCCAAAGCGATGCCACGCACGACCACACGGTGCGTCTTGATGTCTGCAATGCCGTCAAAATAGGGCAGCCCCACGCTGGTGATGATGCCTCCCGCAAAGGGGGCCTTTTCCACCAGCAGCGTCTTCGCGCCATTGCGTGCCGCACTGAGCGCCGCCGCCGTGCCTGCGCAGCCTCCGCCGCACACCAGCACATCCGTCTCGATCTCCCGCATCGGCGCCTTGGTGTTCGCTTGCTGTGCAGACGCCATCGGTGCCACCGCCGCGACGGCAGATGCTTTCACGAAGGCACGTCGTGTGCTTTGGTCATTGCTGGTTGGGCTGGGGTTCATGACTCTGATCATTAACGGAATTTCATCAGTCAGTTCCACGACAAAGTCTGTGTGAAATGCGTCAGTGATTTTAAGCTTGGGCAAATCCCGGGCTTCGCATATCATTTTTCCATGAAAATCATCCGTAAAGGCCATGGTTTTACATTGATTGAGCTGCTCGTTGTCATCGGCCTCATTGTCCTTCTTGTGGCGCTGGTGGTCGGCAACTGGAATCCAGGTTCCTCCAAACGGCAGGTGACGCAAAGCACAAAGGAGATGATCGAGTCTGCTCTGGAGCGCTATCATGAGCACTACGGTGAATATCCAGAGCCTGCAAACTCCGAAGAGACAGCCGAGATCATGCCTGGAAAGGTGTATCGCATCGGTGCTGCCAAATGCCTCTATCAGGCGCTTCGGGGCGATGGTTCCGATGCCATCAAAGGTGTTCAATCTCCCGGCAATAATAATAACTCTCGTTCGGATGGCCAGGTCAGCACGGACGAAATCAAACATGCCATGATCCCGGACATGCCGGAGGGTATGTGGCGCAAAGTGGGTGACAGCTACATCCTTGTCGATGCCTTCGGGCGTCCCTTTCAATACGTCAAGGCCGACGCCGAAAAGAAAAACACCATCAATGCCACTTACGATCTATGGTCTTACGCTGAGGACATGAAAAACATCATGGCCATAAGCAAAGACACCGAGGCCAATGCAAGCCTCGGTGCCAAATGGATCAAAAACTGGTGAGCCTGAATCGGCCGCTGACTATTTCGCCACTCCCTTGATGCTGAAGTCGTCGTAAATCACGTCCACGCGGTTGGTGGTGAGGCTCACCACCGTTTTGTGATCATGCGCGACGCCCGGGGACTGGAAGGTGCTGACAACCTTGCCGTCAATGCTGGTTTCCACCACGTCGCCATGGGTGCGCACGGTCAGCGTGTGCCACTCCTTGAGAGACACCGTGGTGGGTGTCGACTTTGTCCACTTCTGCATGTTGGCCTTGTCCTCGGCGGTCAGCGTCGGCGGCACCGCCTTCTTGCGTGTGTAGATGTCGTTGCTGAAAGTGCCGGTCTTGGCATCGGCCACCACGACTGCCTTTGGATTCACTGAGATACTGCAAATGTGCCCCGCGTGGGAGCCTTTGTAGTCCTTGTCATCCAGCCAGATGTTGAAGCCCTTGGCCTGATCGCTGACCAGTTGGAACTTCACAGACACCTCCAGATCGGTCTCCGGAGCGATGCGGATCACATCCACCGCAGCATGATCCGACTCTGGTGCGGTGATGCCCACCAGCACGCCGCCCTTCACCACGCTGGAGCTCTTGTAGTGGCCCCAGGCCTTGCCGAAACCGTCGGTGGCGAAGTCGTCTGAGAAAATGACACGGGGATAATCAACGGCAAACGCGGCCGTGGAGAGCAGGGCGAGGCAAAGAAGCGATTTCATGGTTGGTGTGGAATGAGAGAGAAAAGTACGGCAGGCCGCCTCCCATCACACAAGCTATTTCACGAACTTCTTCACAAAGTCCAAAACTGAGCGCGTGAAGGTCCATTCACCGGTTTCAGGCAGGCACTTGGAAGGCGCACTCACCCAGCTTTCGATCACCATCTGGTCCGGCCTGCCATCCACGGCGGCATAGTCATAGCCCTGCTGCATGATGGAGGTGTACCACGTGCTGTCATCTGCCAGCCCACGCTTCAGCATGCCGGGGTAGCCGGAGGCCCAGTAGATCAGAGAAAAGGGCAGCTTCTTCTGGCGGCAGTAGAGTTCAAGCTGCCGTACCCCCTTCCAGGAGCCCTTTTGCTGCACGTTAAAGCGCAGCCAGTCCACATCCAGGCGGTAAAAGTCCAGTCCGCGCACCTTCTTTTCCGCCAGCTGCTGCTGCAGTCCTTCGATCCACTTCTTGTGCTCTTCGACGCTGGCAGACGGGTAGGCCTCGATGTCGCCAATCAGCACATCCGGGAAATGCTTTCGCACCAGCGCGATGTAGTTGGCGGTCTCCTTCATCGCATACTCATCGCTTTCGTGGATCTGCTCGCGGGCGCAGACCAGCGGCTCGTCCATGGCGATGGCGTAGAGATTCGCCCCCAGGCTTTGCAGACGCTCCCAGTTCTTGCGCTCGGCATTGAAGCACGCTTCGCCGGTCCTGCCCCAGGGCTTTACCGCTCCGACCTCCATCGCCAGCCGCAGCTTCCACTCCTTCATCATGCCGAACCACTTGCGCAGTTCGTCATCGCTGAAGTGGCGCTGCAGATTCAGGTCCGTGATGAACAGCACATCAATATGCGCTCTCGTTTCCTTCCATGCGTCCGGTTGCTCAAAAAGCTGCCGGAAGGCCAGGCACTTGTCCTGCCCCGGCGGACTGATCCACACCGAGGGCTCGGGAGTCTGTGCCTGAGCTGAGGCCATGCAGCCACAGACGGACAGCGCTGCCGCTGCCAGGAGTCGAAAGCTCATGAGATGAAAAGTGTGGGGATTACACCGGGCGCAGCACACTCTTCACGACCTCGCCCTTGTGCATCTTCTCAAAGGCCTCGTGCCATTCGGTCACGGGCCAGACGCCGCCGATGATGGGCTTCACGTCAAACTGGCCGCTGCTGAGCAGGGCGATGACGCGTTCCCAGATGGGCCAGTTGTGGCTGAAGCTGCCCTGGAGGGTGATGTTTTTCTGCACCAGCGGGTCGAGGTTGAAGCCCAAAGGCTGAGGGCCCCAGCCCACCTTGCTAATCCATCCGGCAGGGCGCACGATGTCGAGCGCGATTTTCAGGGTGATGCTCGCACCTGCGGCATCGATGACTCCATCGCAACCCAGGCCGTCGCGGGCGGTGGCCCAGGGCTTGGCATCGCCGATGATGACCTCGCAGCCGTACTGCTTGGCGATTTCCAGACGGTGTGCATCCTGCGGCAGGCCGACGATGGCCACCTGTGCACCGCAGAGGCGTGCCATGGCAGCGCAGAGAATGCCGATGGTGCCTGGTCCGAGAACGACCACGCGGTCGCCGGGTTCGATACGGGCGTTTTTCACCACGGCGCTGTAGGCCACGCAGCAGGGCTCGGTGAGGCAGGCCTGCTCAAAGGGAAGCTGGTCCGGCACATGGTGCAGGATGCGGCTCGGCACGCGCACATACTTCGTCATGGCGCCATTCACGCCGTAGCCAAAGCCCTTGCGGGTCGGGTCCAGATTGTAGAGCCCGCGCTTCGTCATCGGGTTGTTCGGGCTGATGATGGCGGCGGTTTCGGAGACGACGCGGTCGCCCACTTTCCAGCCTTCCACATCCTTGCCAATTTCGACGATGCGTCCGCCAAACTCATGGCCAAGCACGACGGGGTAGTTCACCGGCCAGGAGTGGTCGGCGGTCCACTGGTGGAGGTCGGAGCCGCAGACGCCCACATTGGCCACTTCGAGGAGCACGTCCTCGCTGCCGATGGTTGGCGTTTCGATTTCACGGACTTCGACGGAGCCTTTTTCAGGCGCGTAATTGACGACGGCGGCGGATTTCATGGGGTTGGAAAGAGGTGGAATTAGAAAGCAGGAACGTCCTGAGCATGCACGGCCTCGCAAATCATGCGCAGGGAGGCTTCAAGATTGCCATCCGCCGTTTTGAAAGCGTCGGCGTCGATGGTGAGCGGAGCGCCGAGCACCACCAGCGGAGCGCCATACTTCGGGCATTGGATGGCCTGCTCCAGGCTGAGGCCGCCCACGGCCTGCACGGGCACTTTGACGGCGTTCACCACCTCGCGCAGCTGGTCCAGCGGGCTGGGCATGCGCTTTCCAGCGGCGGCGATGCCGCGGCGCTCGTCGTAGCCGATGTGGTGAATCACATAATCGCAGCCCAGATCCTCCAGCCACTTGGCTCCGGCGACCATGTCTTCAGAGATCATGTTGTCTCCCATGACCTTGCAGCCAAAGTCCTTGCCGGCTTTGACCACGCATTTGACGGTTTCAGCATGCGCGCGGGCCATGACCACGACGTGGGTGGCACCAGCCTTGGCCATCATCTCGGCCTCCAGGTAACCGCCATCCATCGTCTTCAGGTCGGCCACGATCGGGGTGTTTGGGAAAGCCTTGCGCAGGGCGCGGACACCGTGCAGACCTTCGGCGAGGATCAGCGGCGTGCCGGCCTCCAGCCAGTCGACACCAGCACGCATGGCCAAGGCGGCGGTTTCGAGCGCTTCGTCGATGTTCGTCAGGTCGAGGGAGATTTGAACGATGGGTTTCATGGGCGGTTGTGAGTGCAGATTAATGCAGAACCGTGCATCTGCGTCACGACAAAGATTATTCGAAATGCGACAGGCGGTCTTGGCCGGGGGATCTGCCGAATTTGCGCCGGTAACAGCGGATGAAATAGTTGGCATCACGGAAGCCGCAGGCATGGGCGATCTCGGTGATGTTGAGCTGCGGGTCCTTCAGCAGGGGCCGGGAGCGTTCCAGCCGCGCCTGCAGCAGAAAATCGAGAAACGACTGACCACTAAACTCCCGGAACAGCCGGGACACGTGGTTGGGATGCAGATGGAGGAATCTGGCGACATCCTGCCTGCCGATGGGGTGATGGAGGTTCTCCTGTAAAAACCGGCAGGCCGCCAGCCAGGTGAAGCGCGCCTTTCCAGCAGCCGAGGCAGGCGGCTCGGGCAGCTCGGCCATCTCAGCGGCCATGATGAGCAGCAGCTCCACGAGGCGGCGCGCGGCCAGGTCCTCGGGTGGTGAGTGGCGGCGGTTTTGCAGGGCCTGGAGAAAGTGCCGCCCATCCTCATCCAGCGCCCGTGAGGCATGATGAGCCTGCAGAAACCGGTGCCCCGCAGGGCCTTTTTTGGCCAGCAGAAAACGCGTCATTTCCGGCGTGAAGACGAAACCGATGGCAAGATAGCGCGCCGATGCGTGGGGCTCCATCAGCGCCTGCGGCGCGGCCACGATGGCGTCCCCGCGCTGGAGCGTGATGATTTCCTGCTTCTGCTGCCGCAAGACGATGTAGCGCCCGGTGCCAGCGAGGCAGATGGAGAAGCGCGGGCTATCATGCACAGGCAGACCGCCGCGCAGGGCTGGAGTGCCGGACTCCAGGGCCAAGTGCACGCGCCGGGGCCAGCCGCGCCTGAGCAGGCGGCGGATCCATGTGGGCCATGGGCCGGCAGGGGCGTGGGCGTCGGGCATGTTTCGTTTGTGCTATCTTTGTTAACAACTTGGGCTGGGAAGCTGGGGGCGGAAGCCGCAGACTGCAACGCGTACTCGCCGCCCTGGAACCAACCATTCTTTCTCTGTCATGAAGCCCGCGCCTGCTGATTTTTCCCGCCGTCATTTTCTACGCGCTGCACTCGCAGGTCCGGCCGTGCTGCCTGCGGCCACATGGGTGTCTGCTGCTGAGGGACTAGTCGATGCCGGGGCATTTGATGAGCCCAGCCGGACTGTGCCGCTGATAAACGACGCGGATGTCATCGTCTGCGGTGCCGGGCCTGCGGGTGTGGCGGCGGCAGTTGCCGCGGCGCGGTCAGGCGCGCGGGTGCGTTTGTTTGAAACGAACGGCTGCCTGGGCGGCGTGTGGACGGCGGGCCTGCTGACCTGGATCTTTGATTTCGACAAGCCGGGCTTCACCCGGGAGATCCGGCGGCTGCTCGATGAGCGGGGGGCACGTCGGGGCACGGATGCGGGGCGCTTTGTCTATGAGCCGGATGAAATGAAGCTGCTGCTGGAGGATCTGTGCAGCGAAGCGGGTGTCAAATTCCGCCTGCACACGCGTCTGGTGGCAGCTTATCGCGAGGGAAGGCAGCTTACTACCGTCATCACCGAATCACGCTCGGGCCGGGAGGCGTGGCGGGCTCCGGTGTTTATCGACACCACGGGCGATGGCGTTCTCGGAGCCTTGGCGGGTTGCAGCTGGGATCTGGGGAAAATGGCGCAGGACGACAAGTCGGCAGAGTGCGCCTGCCAGCCTCTGACCATGAACGCGCTGGCGGTGGTGCGGGATGTGACGCAGATGGGGAAATACATCTCGTTTTATCAGGGCGACCTCAAATGGCACGTGGAGGCAACAGCCAACTTCAAAGCGGAAATCCAGCGCGCCGGTGTGGATCCCTCCTACGGCATGCCGACCATTTTCCATGTGCGCGACAACATCGTGCTGCTGATGCTGAACCATGAATACGGCATTCGCCCGGATGACGCCGACGCCATGACCACCGCCACGGTGCGTGCGCGCAGGGAGGTCTTCACCATCACCCGCGCGCTGCGAAAGCTGGGCGGGGTCTGGGACGGCCTGCAGGTGGTGGCCACGGCGGAGCAGATAGGCGTGCGGGATGGAAGGCGGATCCATGGCCGCTATGTGGTGACGAAGGAGGATCTGACCCAGGCCGCGCGGCACCCCGATGCCGTGGCGCGCGTGACCTTTGGCGTGGACATTCATGCGAAGAGCAAGGCGGACAATGACAAGCTGACCATTGAACGTGGAGGCGTGCAAAAATTCACGCCGTATGACATTCCGCTGCGTGCGCTGATCGCCAAGGATGTGGACGGCCTCATGATGGCAGGACGCTGCATCAGCGGTGATTTTGTGGCCCATGCGAGCTACCGCGTGACGGGCAATGCTGTGGCAATGGGGGAGGCTGCCGGTGTGACTGCGGCACTGGCCGCACTGAACAAGCGCCAGCCTCATGAAGTGGCCTGGGAGGACTGCCGCACGATGCTGGAAAAGATCGCACGCTGAGGCCGCAGGCCTGTTGCATGCGGGCTGCGTCACGCCATCCTGCTTTGCGTGACAACCCCAAGGCGATCCGACTCACCCTTGAGACCCCGCGAGCGTCCCAAGCGCTCTGCGGCGGAAATCGTGCGCTGGAGGAGGCAACGGGCCGCATGGATGGCCGCGCTGGAGCCAACACTGCTGTTTCAGCGTCTTTTTGACCACATCCCGGGCGTGTACTTCTTTGCCAAAAACAAGGCCGGGCATCTGATGTTTGCCAGCGAGGGGCTGATGCAGCGCTACCAGATGCCGGACGATTCCGAGATCATCGGGCGCACGGACTTTGACCTGAACCCGGACACCATGGCGCAGGCTTATGTGGATGACGACAAGCGCCTCCTGGCCGGCAAGGCGGAGGTGATCGAGCGGGTGGAGTTGTGGTGGGACTCGCAAGGCATCCCGGACTGGTTTCTGGTGACAAAGCTGCCGCTTTTTGACCGCAGGCGGAAAATTCAGGGCGTGATGGGAACGCTGAGGCGTCCGGATGAAGCCGAGCGCAGGCTGCCGGTATTCCAAACCGTGGCGCAGGCGGTGGAAATCATCCGCCATGACTACGCCAAGCCGCTGCTGATTGAAGATGTGGCCAAATCCTGCGGGCAGTCGCTGCGCCAGCTGCAGCGGCGGTTTCAGAGTGCGTTTGGCATCACGCCGCAGGAGTTTCTGATCAAGACACGGGTGCTGGCCGCGGTGCAGCTGCTGGAGCGGACGACGATGACGGCCAGCGAGATCGCGCAGCAGTGCGGGTTTGTAGATGCCAGCAGCTTCACCCAGCACTTCCGCAAACGCATGGGCGAGTCGCCAGCGGCGTATCGGCGTGCACGAAGATGAAACTCAGTGCAGCTCGTCGCACAATGCCAGCGCCTTGAGGGCCTGGGCGGTGGCTATGTAGGTGATGTAGTGGTAGTTGCCCCGGTAGAGCGAGTGCATCCACCAGCGGCCGGAGACACGCTGCTCCTGCTTGAGCCAGGCGATGGCGCGCTGGATGCGCTCATCGCTGGCGGGGATGTTGTTTTGACGCATCAGGACGACGGCAAAGGCAGTCATGTAGGCGTCGCTCTCCGGTTTGGCGGCGTCTGGAAGGTTGCTGACGAGCTTCACCACAGTGTCGCTCATCTTGAAATGCCAGTCGCTGAGCGCGGACATGTCGCGCAGTGACCAGCCGCCATCGGCGTGCTGTTTGGACGAAAGCAGGGCCAGGGCGGAATCTCGCTGCGCCTGCGGAACGACATCTGGCATGTAGTGTGCCAGTTGAAGACGCAGGATGCGGTCGTAGTCGTTCTTCGGCTCGGCAGTGCGCAGCCATGCCTTCATTTTCTCGATGCGGGCGAGCAGTTCCGCATCCTTCAGGCTGGATAGCCAGCCGGGCGCGGCGGTCACGGCACGGGCAGCCTGGAGGGTGAGCTCGAAGTCGGTGGTGATGTGGGGGATTTCGACCTCGCCATAGCTGACGAAGGAGCCATCGGCAGACTGGCGCATGAGCATCTCGTGCAAGGAGCGCTTGGTGTGTGCGGAGAGTTTGCCGGTGACATGCCTGTCCCATTCGGCGAGGCCGAGGGAGCGCCAGATGCTGGTCCAGGAGCCGCCGTAGTATTTGATGCCATCTTTTTCCGTTTCTTTCTGCGGCTTGACCTCAGCGGGCACGGTTTTGACAAAGTCTGCCAGCACTTCCTCCAGAGGCTGGCCGAGCTGTCGGGAGAGGGCGGGGCGCTCGCTGAGGTAGGGGCCGGTGGTGTGGCAGTTGACGCAGGTCTTTTCACGCACCCAGCAGATGGCCCCGTCATCGAGGTATTTGGCGGCGGCCTTGATGGTGTCGGGACCGAATGCCTTCACGCGGGGCTCGTCTGCTGTGGGAATGCTGACCTGGATGCCTTCGGTCTTGTATTGAAACTCGGGCTTGGGTTTTGGGTCAGCGGCGACAACCATGGAGGTGGCCAGCAGGAGGAAAAGGGCGTGCTTCATGCACGAGCCTGTACGCTGCGACTTTCTGCAATTAATCGTCCGAGGGGAATTGAATCGTCTTCATACAGCCAGCGGTGGAACGCGGTGGCAATCTGCGGCCATTCGTGGTCGAGCATGGCAAACCAGGCGGTGTCGCGGTTTTCGCCCTTGATGATCATGTGCTGGCGGAAGATTCCTTCAAAGGTGAAACCGAGGCGCAGGGCGGCGGCGCGGCTGGGGGCATTGCGTGCATCGCATTTCCATTCCATGCGGCGGTAGCCGAACTGCTCAAAGCAGTAACGCAGCAGCAGGTAGCAGGATTCGGTGTTGGTCTTGGTGCGCTGTGCTGCTGGTGAATACCAAATGTTTCCCAGCTCTGCCACGCCGTGCTCTGCGCGAATGCTCATGAGCGAGATGCTGCCCAGTGGCTGACGGGTGCCTGTGGCGCGCACGGTGAAGGCGATGACATTGGGCGTGGCCTGCCATTCACGGAGAAAGGCGGCGTGTTCTTCAGCGCAGGCAAAGGGGCCGCGGGGCAGGTAGCGCCAGAGCGTGGGTGTGGCTGCTGCGTCTGCATGCGATATGGTGTAGAGTTCTGCCAAGTCCGCAGCGACATCAAGCGGTGTGAGGGTGACAAAGCGGCCTTCGAAAATCTGGGGGGCGGGCTGAGGTTTCATGTCAGTTTTCTGGCTGAACAATGACGTCTGTTTTGATGGAATTGGCAATGAAGCACTGCTCATGGGCAAGATGATGCAGGTGCGAGACTTCAGTTGCAGAAGGCTGCTTTTCGCCGCCCCAGATGATTTTAGGGCGCAGGGTGATGCGGCTGATCCAGATCACGCCGCGCTCATTTTGCGTCATGATGCCTTCTGCTGCGTCATCGTAGCTTTCAGGGAGGAAACCGGCGTCGCAGGCGACGTGGAGGAACCAGAGCATGTGGCAGCTGGAGACGGAGGCGACGAACAACTCCTCGGGGTCGATACCCGCGGAATTGGACCATGGGGCGGGCACGATGTGCGGGGAAGGGGAGCCTGGCATGACAGCGCCGCCGTCGAAATGGAGCGCATGTTCGCGCGAATAACGGCGGCTGAGGAAATCGGGGCCCTGGTTTTTCCAGCGGATGGTGGCGGTGTGGGTGGACATCAGAGGCTATCCTTCATCATCTGGGCGGTTTCGCGATCGGTCTGATCGGTGCTTTTTTCGAGCATGGCGATGACAGACTGTGCATCTTTTGGTCGGTTTTGGCTGAGCTTGAACTTGCCTTCGAGGCGGGTGATTTCGATTTCGATGCCGACGATGCCTTTCATGAGGGCGTCGCGGAATTCGGGTGGGAGTTCGCCATTCCAGCGGTTGGGGCGGCCAGATTCGTAGAGTTCGACGAGGTCGTGCAGCATCTGGGCGAAGCGGTCATGCTGCGTGACGATGCGTGGAATGCCATAGGCATGCACGGCGGTGTAGTTCCAGGTGGGGACGGCGGGCTGGGTGGCATACCAGGCCGGGGAAATGTAGGCGTGGGGGCCGGTGAAGATGACGAGGACTTCGGAGTTGGTGAAATGCGACAACTGGGGGTTGGCGCGGGCCATGTGGGAGAGGAGAATTCCGTGCCCGCCTTGTGTCGGATTCAGCAAAAACGGCAGGTGTGTGGCCTGCGGGACGCCGCCCTCCTGTGAAACGAGGGTGGCGAAGCTGTGGCGCTGGATGAATGCGTGGAGCGTGCCGAGGTCGTCGATCTGGAAGTGGGCGGGGGTGTACATGGGGCCTACTTTTTCTTTTCTGGCAGCGCGGGGATGGCGGTGATGTCGATGGTGGCGTTTTCACCCCGGAGGGTGTTGCTGATAAAGATTTTTGCGCGGACCATGACGTCGGGATGGCTGACGGAGCCGTGGCCACCGTCGGTGATGGGGATGAGCAGGGAGGGGACGCCAGCTTGTTTCAGGGCGGCATGAATGGCTTCGGCGTGGAGGAAGGCGACGCGTTTGTCGGCGGTGCCGTGGAAGGTGATGAAGGGAGGATCGTCGTCGGTGACGTAGGTGACTGGAGAGGCGGCGACTGCTACCTCATGCTTTTCCTCATAGGTGCCGCCGAGGAGACCGGAGACGGCGTCGTCTTTGACGACGGGCTTATTGTCTTTGTCGAACATGAGGGCCTGGGTGAAGTCTTCGGGGCCACAGAGGTTGATGACACATTGGACGCGGCTGCTGAAGGTGGTGCTGGGGCCGAGGTCGCCTTCGAGTTCTTTGACATCGCCACTGGTGCCGATGAGGGAAGAGAGATGACCGCCGGCGGAACTGCCCATGACGGCGATCTTGTCAGGATCGAGATTGAACTCCTTGGCATGGGCGCGGATCCAGCGGATGGCAGCCTTGCAGTCGTAGATCTGGGCGGGCCAGTGGGCTTCCTTGGTGAGGCGGTAGCCGACGGCGACGGCGGCGTAGTCACCGGTGCGGGCGAACTGGATGGCAGCGGCGGCGTAACCGAGGCGGTCGCCGTTGACCCACCCGCCGCCGTGGATGAGGGCGACGACGGGGAGGGGCTTGTCGGTGTTGCGTTTTTTAGGGAGGTAGAGATCGACCTTCTGCTTGGGGTTGTCATTGGCGGCGTAAGGCTGGTCGAGGTGGAGTTCGACCTGATTTTTCTCTGCGGTGTTTTGGACGTTGTGCTTTTGGGCGGAGAGGTCCTGGGTCCATGCGGATGATGTCGCGAGGAGGACGAGCGGAAGAAGGTGTTTCATAGCGTGCAGAGTACGGGGTGGGTGCGTCAGAAGCAACTCCCATGAACCTGCCCCCCTTGGTACTCGACAAATCTGTGCCCCGTGATGTTGTTGACGTGCTCGACAGAATTGTTTCTCATCAAGAAGTTCGGCAACTCCTTCCATTCTTCGCCTTATGTTCACTCGAAACAGCTTGTTTTCGATCCTTGTCTTCCTCATTTGCAGTTGCTCCAAATCAAATACGACGTCGGTCCCGGCATCAGCAGACAAACCAGAAGTCACCACGCAGTCCAAGACTGAGCTCAAGGCCGCTCCGGTGCCTGCAGCCGCCAATGCTCCCATTACCGTTAGTTTCATTGCAATGGTGAAAGTGGAAGGAGCAAAGCTACCGAAAGTCGGAATCGTCAACCAGACCCAAAAAGGCATCAACGGGATTGAGTTCGAGTATCAGTGCTTCGATCAAGCAGGCAAAGACATTACAGGAGATCTTCACAAGTGGGGCATGACAGGCGCGGAACCACCGGCCGATCCCTTGCTCGCTCCCGAGGCCAAGGACGATGCAGTTGTTGGTTTGGATGATGCGTGGATTCCCGATGGAACAGTTCGCATCACGACAACCCCCATCTGGGTGAAGTTCGCGGACGGCACCGAATGGCACAAAGGCTGATCAGTTGACATCCCCGGTTCCATCCTAGCGCTGGCGCACCGAACGCTGAAACCCATTCACACTGGCCGAACAAAACAGATGCAAGCAGGGGGCTCGTATGGCACTCGTCATGTGATCGACGGTGGACTGTGACTCCAGCGGTGACCTTCGGGCTGCCTTCTGCAAGCTATGCCGCTCCAGCCCCACCCGCCGTCGCCTGAGCCGAACGTCAGGTCATCATGAAGCACGCCCCCCCATGAACGAAGACAACGACCAAGGGCATTCTCTTTCGTATTGGCGGCTTTCCTACCGCCAAAAATTCATCCGCACGCTTTGGACTTCTGTGTTCCTGCTTCTGCTCATTGTCATTGATCCTCCAGATGGCACAGTCTGGTCGCTGAGCATCTATGGGGTTCTCTTGCTCGCTGTCATTGTGCAGGCGGTTTATACTTTTTATCGCTGGCAGCGAGATGAACGCCACAAGGCCTAACCCGGCCAGCAGTCGCCGCTCAGCTTTTCTCCGTCCGCTCCACTCAACATGATCACCATGACCCACGAAGTCTATTGCACTGGGACCTGCCATTACCGGCGTCTTCCCGTATTGATCACGGGGATGGCGTTGTTCGCGTTCTGCTCGTTCTTTCTTGTCCGCCTTTTCCCGCAGTGGGTCGCCGTCTGGCATGATCCCAGGAAGCTCTTATTTGGCCTCTTACCCATGGGCTTCTTGAGTTTCTTCGCTTTTCTCGGCGCCATGCTGACTCGATACTATCTGACCGACTTTCGCGTGGAGTTGCGGATCGATTCACAGGGAGTGCATTATGGCCGTCGCTTCTATCCATGGGCAGAGATTGGTTCGCTGTCTGGCCGGGGGTATCGCGGGAGGCTACAACTGCTTCTGCACCGGAGAGGGCGTCTGGTAGTCGATCGCCACCTTCTGACTGACCTAGGACTGACGGAGGATGAGTATTCACATCTCATGGAGCGACTCGATGAGAACATAGGGGGCCTATATCCACACCTGAGAATCGGATGAGCCTGGAAGCGTGTCATGAACACGGGGTTGAGGGCCAGTGTTTAGTGTCCTGTCATGGACAGTTCCTTGCAACAATCAATCGCAGCCGTGCACACGAACGGGCCTGCGGCTGCCAAAGGCGGTAAGGGAGCGAGGTTGCCTTCAAGTTCTTTGACGTTGCAACTGGTGCCGATGAGGGAGGAGAGATGGCCGCCAGGGGATGATGTCAGTGCTTGAGGCGCTTGAGGACGAATTCCTCCAGTGTGTTGATGGCGGGATTGTCGGCGCGGTGTTTGAGGAGGGAGACGTGGGTGTCGGCGAGTTTTGGCAGGAGTGAGGCATCGACGGCCTGAAGCTCCGGGGGGATCATGGTGTGGGGCATGACGCTGATGCCCATGCCTGCTTTGACGGCGGCGACGGTGCCTGCGTAGCTGGGGCTGGAAAACACGAGACGCCAGGGGCGGCCGGCTTTTTCGAGGGCCTTGATGGCTGAAGCGCGATAGACGCAAGGATGCGGAGACAGGACGAGGGGGACGGGTTTTTTGCGGTTGATGAGAATGGGGTCTCCGACCCATTTGAGAGGCTCTGACCAGACATCGAGGCCGTTGGGGAAGTCTTCGGGCCGGTTCATTTTTACCAGCACGAGATCGAACTTCTTCTTTTTGAAGCGATCGAAGAGGTTGAGGGTGAGATCGCACTCGATGTTGAGAAGGATGCGGGGGTGGATGCGAGAGAAGTCGGCGAGCACCTCGGAGAGGTACACGCTGGCGAAGTTTTCCGGCAGGCCGAAGCGCACCTCGCCCTCGAGCTCGGGAGTGGTGAAGCGGTCGAGGGCCTCGCGATGGAGGGCGAAGATCTGCCGGGCGTAGCCGAGGAAGATTTCGCCCTCAGGTGTGAGGCCGAACTGCCTGCCTTTGACGAAGAGAGGCTTTCCGAGGAGGGAGACGAGCTTGGTCATCTGCTGGCTGATAGCCGACTGGGTTCTGCCGACGCGCTCGGCGGCCCGGGTGAAGCTGCCGGTTTCAGCGACGGCGATGAAGCATTGGAGGGTGATGGTGTCGAAGATCATTAGAATAGCTAATGTGATGTATAAGAATAATGATCTTTTCTTATATTATCAAGGCTAATATGTGTCCGGTGTAAGCCAAGAAAAACTAATACACACACATGAACATGACGCACGAACAAGCTGAAGCCCTGCTGTATCCGGACCCCCTGGCCGCCATCATGGTGGCGCTGGTGGTATTCATCGGTGTGTGTGTCGGCAGCTTTGCCGGCCGCTACCTGAAGGGGGACACGAGATACCGCGCCTTCTTCATCCAGCTAGGCCTGCTGGTGGCGACCCTGGCGGTGATGGTAAGCGCAAACCACCTGGTGGTGCTGCTGGCGGCCTGGATGGTGAGCAACCTGCTGCTGGTGCGGCTGATGGTGCATAAGACATGCTGGAGGGCGGCGCGGGCCTCGGGAGTGCTGGCGGCCAAGAACTATACGCTCGGCGCAGTATGCATGGCGGCCGCCTTTTGGCTGCTCTACCAGGCGAGCGGAGAAACGAGCATCCAGGCGCTGCTGCACAAGCCGAATGAGTCGAGTCTCATCATTCCTGCACTGGTGCTGCTGCTGGTGGCTGCGATGACGCAGTCGGCCATCTGGCCCTTTCACCGGTGGCTGACGAGTTCGCTGAACTCTCCGACGCCCGTCTCGGCGATCATGCACGCGGGGCTGGTGAACGGGGGCGGGTTTCTGCTGGCGAGGTTTGCGCCGCTCTACCTGAAGCACAGCGGGCTGCTGAGCGTGATCTTTGTGGCTGGAATCATCACCGCGCTGGCGGGGACGCTGTGGAAGCTGATGCAAAGCGATGTGAAGCGGATGCTGGCCTGCTCGACGATGGGGCAGATGGGGTTCATGCTGGCGCAGTGCGGGCTGGGGCTGTTCCCTGCTGCGGTGGCACACCTGGTGTGGCATGGGATGTTCAAAGCCTACCTCTTCCTGGCGAGCGGTGGCGCGGCGCAGGAGAAAAGGCTGGACCCCAACTACCCGCCGAAGTTGCTCAGCCTGATCTGCGCGCTGATCTGCGGTGTGGTGGGCAGCCTGGGATTTGGCTACGCGAGCGGCAAGTCCTGGAGCGCCGGAGACTCGACGCTGGTGCTGATGGTGGCGGCCTTTCTGGCGGCGAGCCAGTTTGCGCTGCCGATGGTGAGGCAGCAGCCGCTGAAGGGCCTGCCGCTGGCACTGGCGGCGGCGATCTGCGCCGGGCTGGCCTACGGAGGAAGTGTGCACCTGATTGTGGCGCAGATGGAAACGATGGAGCTGATGCAGCCGCAGCCGCTGAACGGGCTGCACATCGCCGGATGCGTGGTGCTGGCAGCGGCCTGGCTGACGATGCTGATGGTGCCACGAGGCAAGACGGACAGCCAAGTCCATGAATGGGCGATGAAATATTATGTCACAGCACTAAATGCCAGCCAGCCACACCCAAGCACCGTGACGACGCACCGCAACCACTACCAGTATCAACCAACGATCCAAGGAGCCTAAACCCCTGAACCCACTCAAAGCTGACATGAAAACTGCCACAAAACCACCCCACCCCGCCGAACTGACGAAAGAAGCGTTTGGCAAAATAGCGCCCTTCTGGCCGCTGAAAAACCTGATCGCGGTGAACCCGCTGCAAGGTCTGGAGGACAGGCCGATCGAAGAGGCGCTGAAAGCGGGAGCCGCGAGCTTTCAGCAAGCAGACCTGCCAGAGGAGATGCTGGCGGTGAACCGCGAGACGATCAAATGGCTGCAGGCCTTCTTTGACCAGGGGCAGGCGACGATTGCCATGCCGCTGCGGAGCCAGGGGCTGTATGCGGCCTGGAAACAGCTGGCGGTGCATGACAGCAAGCTGCATGGCCACAACAAGGACAAGCAGGCAAGGCTGAAGGCTCTGCCCGAGAGCGCGGAAGAGGCGGCGGCGGACTGCCTGAACAGGCTGGGCATCGAGGATGACGAACTGGCGACCTTTGCGACCCTGATGCTGACGACGCTGCCGGGCTGGGCGGCCTATGTGAAATACCGCACCGAATGGGCGGGGCTGGAGGCGGACCATGCGCACCCGGTGACACAGACGGACTATCTGGCGATGCGGCTGGTCATCACCAGCCTGCTGTGGCCGGAAGCCCAAGGACTGCTGCAATGGCATGCCAAAGCGCTGAAAAAGGCGGAGAAGGCAGAGAGCCCGCTGGTGAAGATGCAGGCGGCGGAGAAGGGATACCGCAAGCCGCTGCTGGACAAGCTGGCGGCGCAACCGATCAAGCCGGCGCATGCGCCCAAGGCGCAGATGGTGTTCTGCATCGACGTGCGCTCCGAGCCTTTCCGGAGGGCGCTGGAGTCCACCGGGGACTACCAGACGCTGGGGTTTGCCGGATTCTTCGGCGTGCCGGTGAAGATCACGGATGCGGTGACCGGTGACACCCATGCCTCGTGCCCGGTGCTGCTGACGCCGAAGCATGAGGTGGTGGAGTCTCCCTGCTGCTGCGGGCATGAAGAACTGCATGCGCAGCGCCAGGGCCATGAGAGACTGAGCGGATTCAAGCGGCTGTATCAGTCTGTGAAATACACCTTTACCACGCCCTTTGCGCTGGTGGAGGCGATGGGGATGGCGAGCGGCGTGTGGATGGGGCTGAGGAGCCTGGCACCGCAGGCGGCGACGAAGCTCAGGACGGCCGCGTCCGGGATGATCCGGAAGCCAGCGGAAGTGGAGCCCTCTCTGGACAGCATCTCAACGGCGGAGCAGTGCGCGTATGCGGAAGGGGCGCTGCGGACGATGGGGCTGACGCGCCACTTTGCGCCGGTGGTGGTCTTCTGCGGGCATGGGAGCACGACGCAGAACAACGCGTATGCCACGGCGCTGGACTGCGGCGCCTGCGGCGGGCGGCATGGGGCGAGCAACGCGCGGATCCTGGCGGGGATCATGAACCGCGCCGAGGTGCGGAGCCATCTGGCGAAGCAGGGGATCGAGATTCCGGAGGGGACGCGCTTTTATGCGGCCGAGCACAACACGACGACGGATGAAGTGACCCTCTTCTGCGACGCCAATGATGCTGCGATCCAGAAGCTGCGGGAGGATCTGGAAAAGGCGCGGCAGATCAACAGTGCTGAGAGGCTGAAGCAGATGAATGTGAAGAATGGCAACGCGCACCATGCCTGGCTGCGGGCGCAGGACTGGGCGCAGGTGCGGCCTGAATGGGGGCTGGCGAGAAACGCCGCCTTCATCGTGGCACCGCGTGACATCACCGCCGGGGTGAACCTGGAGGGGCGGTGCTTTCTGCACTCCTACGACTACACGCAGGACAGCGAGGGGCGGGCGCTGACGGTGATCCTGACGGCACCGATGGTGGTGGCCGAGTGGATCAACACGCAATACCTCTTCTCGACGCTGGACAACGTGGCATATGGCGGGGGCAGCAAGATCACCAAAAACATCACGGGGAAAATGGGGATCATGCAGGGGAACGCGAGCGACCTGATGACGGGGCTGCCGCTGCAGTCAGTGCACCTTAGCGACGAGGAGGCCTACCATGAGCCGCAAAGGCTGATGGCGGTGGTGTATGCGCCGCGCGCGATGCTGGACAGCATCATCCAGGCGCAGGCGGTGCTGCAGAAGCTGTTTGGCAACGGGTGGGTGCAGCTGGCCTGCATCGAGCCGGATGACCGCACAACCTACTATCTCAACCGGGACCTGACATGGAAACCCGCCCTTTGAAACTGTGCCGGGTGTATGAGGGGAGCTGCATCGTGCTGAGCACGAAGCATGCGAAGTCCGGTGCGCTCTCCGCGCCCTTCTGGAACACCCTAAAGGCGAGCATGATCGAATGTCCGGTGGACACCGATCTGCTGGGCAGCTTTCCGAGCACGGGCTCACGCGCGGGAAACGCGATCGAGTGTGCCCGGCGCAAGTGCCAGATGTCGTTGCGGCGACTGGGAGAGAAGGTGAAATTTGTGCTGGCGAGCGAGGGGAGCTTTGGGCCGCATCCATTTCTCGCAGGGAGAGCCAGCGATTTTGAGGTGCTGTATTTCATCGACCGGCAGCATGGGTTTCAACTGCATCTGTCTTGCCTGAGTGCGAAAACGAATTTTTCCATGAGGGCTGTGGGTTCGATGGAGGAACTGAGGGAGTTTGCGGCCAAGGCGCTGTTTCCGGCGCATGGTCTGATCCTGCGTCCGAATCGGAGCGTGGATTCAAACCTAGTGTTCAAGGGGGTGGATTCAGCGGGGGCGCTGGAGCCGGCGTTCAGGGAGTGTGTGAAACATTCCGCCGACCGGATGGCCTGGGTGGAGACGGACATGCGTGCGATTTTCAACCCCACGCGGATGGAGGTGATTGCGGAGCTGGGGTGCAAGCTGGCGGAGCGGCTGGCCGTGCTGTGCCCGAAATGCCGCACGCCTGGCTGGGGAAGAGTGCAGCTGCTGCCGGAAATGGACGGTGGTGAGTGTGCGGGTGGCGTGGAGGTGGGGAGCGCAGAAGTGCACGGATGTGCGAAGTGCGGCCATGAGGAGAGGATGGGCACCGGAGGCCTTGTGGAGGGGCGAGCGAGGATTTGGTGAGCGGACGGGGCGGCTGTGGCGGTGGTGCGATGAAGACGCTGCTGGAGGGCACGGAGCGTGAAGAAGGCACTGGTTTTGCTTTCCCCGATGTTTCGTGAGGGAACCCAGGGCTTGCTCGTGCCTCGCGGCGCCCTGGGCTGAGTCCGACGCCCCTTTGGGGCTAGAGCAGGGAGGTGCGTTTGAGACGCAAGAGAATCGACCTGTTTTCAATGGATCGCGGTATGAGCGTGCGAGGTATCACAATCCTTTCGGGCAGAGGGCGGCAGAGGAAGCTGTTTTGTGAAATACATTTTGGAGTGTCCGTGCGAGTCCCAGTCGGGGATGTGGCCGGCTTGTTCGAAGCCGTGGGCCAGATAAAACTGCGGGGCCTGATAGTCCATGGTGTCGACATAGGCGTGTTTGCAGCCGCGTTCGAGGGCGAGGCGTTCGGCTTCTGCTAGCAGGGCGGCGCTGATGCCTTTGGAGCGGTGTGCGGGATGCACGGACATGATGGAGATGCGCAGCCAGGAGAGCTGGGTTTCGGCGAAGAGGCCGCCGATGACGGAATCGCCGGAATGAGCGAGGATGATGAGGGGGCGGACAGCGTGTTCCGGTTGTTGAAGCTGCACCATGAAGGATGGATTCACCGCCCAATTGTGCTCACGCAGCCACTGGCGGACGAGGTCGCAGCCGGGGGATGAGGTGTCTGGTGCGGTGGTGAGGTGCCAGGCGGTGTGGGGAGCACTCATGACGACTGGTTTCGATAAACGTGCAGCAGATCGGAGACGAGGATGCCGTCGATACGCATGCCTTCGTAGCAGGCGTCTTCGATGCTCATGTGGGAGCAGTTGGCGTTGCGAATGATGGTGCCGGTGAGGTTGACGTCTTCGAGGTGTGAGGACGAAAGGTTGACGTTCACAAACCGGGCGGCTGAGAGATTGACGTCGTTGAAGATGGCGGAGCTGAGCCGGGTGTTGAGGAACTCGGCGTTGCTTAGGTCGGCGTTTTCAGTTTTGGGGGGCATGGCAGGTGAGGACGGTGAGTTGAGTGTTTTGAGGACGGTGGGGAAGAGATGACCGACGGTCATTGAATTTTAGTGATGAACCATTCGACAGTGGCGGAGAGGGTGTGGGTGCCGGACGCGTCGTGGAGTTCGACGTTGATGCTGATGGTGGCACGACCTTTCGCTGTGAGATCGGCGCGGAGCTGGCCGAGGGCTTCGGGCGGTGTGGTGACGGTGGAGGTGAGTGAGCCGCGGGCGGGTTTGCGGAATTTGGATTCAAGGCGGCGGACGACAGGGATGACGCCGGAGTCGGGACCGAAAGCGCGCAGAAGGAACTCGCCGCTGGTGGCTTCTGCCAGTGCGAGCTGAGCGCTGGCGTGGACGGTGCCGAGGTGGTTGAGGTATTGGGGGCCGGAGGGGAGGCGGAGGAACTGCGCAGGGGCGGCGGATGGTTCGAGGCCGAGGAAGCGATTGAAGGGGAGCTCGGTGACGCTGCTAGTCATAGAGGGAGGGGGCAGGAGCTTATTCCAATTGAAACGACACGAGGATGGCCGAGTGCTCTCTGCCGCCTGAGGACGCGTAGATGCGTCGGGCCGGGAGGTTGCTTTCATCGGTGAGAACCCAGGATTCACGGCAGCCTAAAGTGCGGCCGTGGGCGAGCAGGGTTTGCATGAGCTGTTTTCCGATCCCACAGCCTCGATAGGAAGAAGTGACGCCGACTTCATTGATCCAAAGTTCGGGCGGCTTGTCGGGATGTACGTAATGAACTGCTGAAGCCATGCCGATGACCTGGCCTTCAAGCAATGCGACAGCGAGATGATGCCGAGAGTCGGCTAAGAACTCTGCGAGCCAGCGCGGATGGATGGCATGGTCAAACACCTCGGCCGCCACGTTCTCCAAAACATCTGAGTCGGTTTGATCCAGCAGGCGAATGATCACCGATGCATTCATGACAGGGCAGAGATTTGCCTTATCACTTGAGTGTTTGCAAGCGCTCCCAGGCGGAGTCTGACCAGAAGAACTGGGAGTAGTAGAGTTTTGAGTAGTCGTAATGGGCGATGACGCGCTCGACATCAGCGGCTCGGGATTTGAGGATGGCGGAGTCGGGTGCGAGGGTGACGACCCAGGCGGCGGCGGTGGGCTCGCGGACGAACTCGGTTTCTTTGCTGCGACGTGGGGCGACCTTGAGGAACTTTTTCAACTGCAGGTGGGCGAGGTCCTGGGCCTCCTGTTCGGTCTGCTGGGGTTTCCAGTCGGCATTCATGACGCGCCAGTTCATCTCGAAGTGGGAGGTGTCGGCGTTGCCGAATTTCTCCGCCATGGGCAGGCTCTTGAAGGCGAGGTCGGCGCTGGCCTGCAGTCCCTGGGCATAAGCGGTTCGGATGGTGTCATCTTTCTCCATCTCCCACAGTGCACGCACGGCGCCAACACAGGTGCAGGAGGTCCAGGTGTGGTAGCGGGCGTATTCAAAGACCATGCCGTGCTGGCAGATCTCCAGGCGGGTGCGGTTTTCCTTGCCCCCGCGCTCGGCGAGAGAGGTGCGGTAGAGCCGATCCCATTTAGCGTCGCCGGTGACTTGATGGAGGGCTTTGCAGACGAAGAGGAGGCGGGGTGAGCTGTCGAAGCTGAAGCCGCCAAAGCCGCCGCGTTTGCCAAAGGGCTGTTCGGCGGGCATCTGCCATTTCATGGCGACAATGGCCTCGGCAGTCTCGACGAGGTGCTGGGCGATGCGTTGTTTTTCTTCTGCGGTGGCGAGGGCGGAGCTCCAGTAGCGCCAGAGGCCGAGGAACCAAGGGAGGGTCTGGTCATTGGAGCCCATGGGGTAGTGGGATCTGCCGTCCTCAGCGACGCCGCGACCGACGAAGCCTTTGACGTCGCTGATGGAGTTGAGAAGGAGGAGGCCCTGCATGAGCTTGCGGGCCTTGGTGGCGTCTTCCGTGGAGCGGGTGCGCTGCCAGCGGAGGAGGGCGGCGTCCATGTAGAGGCCATTGAACATGGCGCCGTTTTCGATGGGGGCCCACCAGCCGAGGGCGTTGGGTTTGCCGGCGCGGAGTTCTTCGGGGGTGGGGAGTGAGACGGAGCCGTCGAGGTCGGCGAAGTCGATCATGATGCCGAATTTGTCGATGAAGCGGCGCCAGATCTCGGTGTGGGCCTGTGCGGCGGCGGTGGCGACGTCTGCGGCGTGGGCTCTTGGGAGAAGGGCGGCGGCGAGAGAGGCGGTGAGGAAGGTGCGGCGGTGCATGTGACGCATGGTGGATAGGAGCAGGTTTTAACCACTAATCTCACACTAATGTCCGGAGGTGTGTGGTTTTGACGGTGGAATGATGGGGGCTGTGGGCGGGAGATGTGTCGTTTATTTTTGCGGGACGGAAAGGATCTGTGCGTCTTTGAGCAGGCGGGTGCGCAGGGCGGGGTAGCTGACTTGCTGGATGTCCTGGGAATGATCGAGGGCGAGGGAGGCGGCGGTGGCGGCGGACTGGGCGGCGATCATGAAGGTGAACTCGATGCGGTAGGCGCCGTAGGCGACGTAGCTGGAGGAGGGGCAGGTGGGGGTGAGGAGATTGGTGCACTCGGAGGTGTGGGGCACGAGTGCGCGATAGGGGATGCCGCAGGGGATCCAGTCGGCTTCCTTGGATTCATTGAAGACGGCGCCTTCATTCCACACGCGGCTGTCTTTGACGATGCGGCGGGCATGGTGGAGATCGGGCGGCCACCAGATGAGGCCGACGCTGTCGGTGACTGGTTCGGGGTCGGCTTTGCGGACGTGGGCTTCGGTGAGGACGAAGTCGCTCACCATGCGGCGGCCATTGCGGATGTAGAAGATGCGGGGCCAGCCGTCGTTGTCGGTGAATTCGTCTTTGCAGCGGCCCCATGCGGACCAGGTGGTGCGCTGAGCCTCGGGGACGGCGGGATCGTGGGCCATGAACCAGTAAACGCCCTGGATGTAGTCGCGGCTGGTGCGGAGCATGTGCTCGCGCTCGGCGTAGGTGGCGACGGGGTAGCGATGATTCCAGCCGGTGAAGTTGCCGGCGAGGGAGTGCCAGGAGCCGGGGTCGGTTTTGCCATTGGGGAGATTGGCGCCGGGTGGTGAGATGACACCGCCTGCGGCGATGTAGCGGCGCTGAAGTTCGTAGTGAGCGGGATCGTATGCGGCGGGCTTTTCGATGGGAATGCGGTTGGCGGGGTTTTTGGTGAGGCAGAGACGGAAGGCGTAGCCCTGGATGCTTTCGTCTGCGGTGCCGTGCTGACCGAGGGGCGAGTCCTGCACGCCGAAGATGAGGCCGCTGGCGGGTGAGCCGGGGGTGAGATAGGGATCGATGCGCTTATCCAACTGGCCGTGGTGGGTGTCGGTGCGGATGCCGTTTTTGGTTTCCTGGTACTTTGCATTGCCCTCGCGGCCGACGGTGAAGCTGATGCCTGCGAAGGCGAGGAGATCGCCCTCGTAGGTGGCGTCGATGAAGATGCGGGCGCGGACCTCGGTGCCGTTTTCAAAGTGGAGGGCGGTGATGCGGGGGCCGGTTTTGGTGACGCCGTCTTTTTCTTTGAGTCGGTGGCCGCGGAGGACGGTGATGCGGGGTGATTCGCGGACCCAGTCGTCGAAAACGGATTCGGCGACGTGGGGTTCGAAGCCCCAGAGGGATGAGTTTTTGAGACGCTGGCGGACCATCTCGTCGAACTTGGCCTCGCGGTGGTAGCGTGCGCTGATGCGGCGGTAGAACTCGAGGGTGAGACCGCCGACGGCAGGGCTGTTTTGGAACTCCTTGTGGTTGTCGATGTCGGTGCCGCCGAGGCCTTCGACGCTCATGCCGCCGAGGTGCTGGCCGGGCTCGACGAGGATGACGGAGCGGCCTTCTCTGGATGCCTGCACGGCGGCGATGACGCCTGCGCTGGTGCCACCGTAGATGCAGATGTCTGCCTCAGTGGCGGCGTGGAGAGGGAGTGCCAGAAGGGCGGCTAGGAAGAGTAGGCGGCGTGTCATGGGAGGACTATGAGAGGCGCGTGGGGAGTGATTTTGGACGGGGAGTGAGAACGGGGGCGGAAATTTGTGCCGCCGCTACGTGGCTCCGAGAGGGGATGGGGTTCGTCGGGGGCGGGCTGCTCTACGTGCAGAGAATGGGCGCCGGGTTCTGTGACGGGGGATGAAAGACCAACTCTCAAAAATCTTGTCACATTGTCCGAACGGCTGAGCGGCCCCATTGTCTGCGTGAGACGGTGTCTTCGACTTCATGGCGGGTGAGCGTGTCTATTTTTTGCCTGACATTAACGCCATGTGCTGAGGCTGCGTTGAGTGCAACGTGCATTCCGGCCTGTGATGCACATGCTAAGTGCCGACATGCTTGATTAATTCGTCGATCGGACTAACAAATTGCACCGGCCTGAAATGAACATCGTTTCAGCAAAAAGGAAGAGGCATTCTGCCATGATCATTTATCTCGGCTGGTTGAGAGAGACACAAACTACACCGGAGTGCAGCTCCTTCATGTTCACTCGTAACGTCACCCATCATAGATATTCACGCGAATGATCCTCCTTCTGGGCAGCAGCGGGTACCTTGGCCGGGCATTTCAGACCATCCTCGATCAGCGTGGAGAGAAGTACACCACTCTGCCCCGGAGCGAAGCGAACCATACAAGGTTTTCCTCTCTCACTGAATGGCTGCGTGTTCATCAGCCTGAATTTGTCATCAATGCCGCCGGCTACACAGGAAGGCCCAATGTGGACGCGTGTGAAAAAGCCCGAGGGGAAACCCTCGATGGGAATGTTCTCTGGCCCATTGCCCTGGCGCATGCATGCTCCTTGCTGGAGATACCCTTCGGGCACGTCTCTTCAGGCTGCCTGTATAACGGGGCGTACTTGAACGGCGCCCATGGGTGGAATGTGGAGACTGATCTCACCCAAGACGTGGTGGGAGAGATTATCAACAGGTCTCCAAACATGATTCGGGGGTTCAGCGAGGATGATGCCCCCAATTTCACCTTTCGACAATCGAAGTGCAGCTTTTACAGCGGATCCAAGGCTCTGGCGGAGGAGGCCATTGCAGATCTGGGGGAATGCTATTTGTGGCGGCCGCGTCTGCCCTTCGATCATTTCGATCATCCTAAAAACTACCTGTCCAAGCTGCTGAGGTACGAAAAATTATACTCCAATGTCAATTCGCTGTCGCACCGGATGGATTTTGCCAATGCCTGTCTTGATTGCTGGAAGCAAAGAGTTCCCTTTGGCATCTACCATGTCACGAACCCTGGGTATGTGACAACTTCGGAGGTGGTTGAGAGAATCCAAGAAATTCTCCGGCCTGACAAAGCGTTCGCCTTTTGGAAGAACGACCTGGAATTTTACACACATGCCGCCGATGCAGCGCGTTCGAACTGCATTCTGGAAACGAACAAACTGATCGAGGCGGGTGTGCAGATGCGGCCGGTGAAGGAGGCTCTAGAAGAAGCGTTGAGATTTTGGAAGCCTGAGCACTTGCACTGATGATGAAGTGCAGCATGAGGCGGAATCCGAGAAAAGATGGACCTCCCGCAGCCGATGCCGATGGCATTATTTCAGCTGCTCCAGCTTGAGGTTGTCGAGGAAGAAGGCTGTCTTGGTGGTGCCGAGGGAGCTGAAGAGGAGGTAGCCGGCGTTGGACCAGGCGGGTTTGCAGGCGAGGTCGGGGTAGGAGTGTTTGGTGCCATCCTGGCGGGTGAGCTCAAGTGACCATTTGCCTGCGGTGGTGGCGGCGGTGATGGAGACGTGGAACCATTCGCCTGCGGGGATTTTGATGAGCTGTACTTTGCCGTCGGTGCTGGCGGCGAGCTGGTCTTTCTGCCAGCGGAGGTAGGGGCCGTTGCCGAAGTCGAGGTTTTTGCCGCGCATCTCAAAGAACCAGTCGGCGCCGGGCTGGGCCATGACATCGAACTCAGCGTGGAAGGTGCCGGTGGTGTCCCAGGTGGTGGGGTAGATGTCGAGGACGGGATCGTAGCTGTGTTTGAGGTCGGGGGCGTCTTGCACTTTTACGCTTCGTTTGGAGCCGGGGGTGAAGGGGGAGGAAACTTCGTCGGTGACGCCGATGGATTCGCCTTTGTTTTCGTGGGTGTTTTTGGCGCTGCGAATGCCGAGAGTGCCGAGGGCGGCGTGCTCGAAGTCTTGATTGATTTTGTATGCGGGGGCGGGCCAGGGTTTGGCGTCGGTGTCCCAGGCGGGGTAGGTGTGGCCCTTGGCGGCGAGGGTGCGCCATGCGGGGTCGTCTTTTTTCACACCGGCGAGAGTGAGGTCCCAGGGCTTGAAGCCGATTTTTTCGGCGGGGGAGTTGGGCTTGAGGCGGAAGTCGCGTTTGGCGATGTCTTCGAAGAGGGGATCGGCAAAGAGGCTTTCTTTGTCGCGGCCCATCTTGCGCCATTCGTCCCAGGTGAAGTGGGTTTTGGTGAGGGTGGCGGGGATTTTGCCGTCGGTGGGCCAGTAGAGGTTTTTGCGGAAGACGAGGCTGTCTTTGGGATCGCCGCGCTCGGGTTTGTCGAAGAACTTCCAGTTCCATTCGCCGCCATCGAGGAGTGGCGAGGCGGGGTCCCAGACAACGATGTTGTTCATGTAGCGGAAGCGGAGGCGGGCTTCGTTGCGGGAGGCTTGAATTTGCGCGGTGTGGCCGAAGGCGAAGATGTTGTTCCGGACGGTGTTGAAGTAGCCGTAGTGCTGGTGGAAGCCTGCGTTCCAGGTGTCGTGGACGAGGTTGTTTTCCATGAGGGTGTCGGCGCTGCCTTCGTCATTGTAGAGGCCCCAGCCGCCGTAGCGGTGGCTGGCAACGTGGTGGACGTGATTGCCACGGACGATGGTGCCGGGGGAGGTGCCGAGGCCGTAGTAGCCGCCCATGTCGCTGAGGTAGGCCCAGCCGAGGTGGTGGATGTGATTGTTCTCCACTGTGGTCTCGCGGGAGGCGGTGTCGCCGTAGCCCCAATTCCACCCGGCGCTGACGCCGGTGTAGTAAAAGTCAGCGATGTCGCAGTGGGTGACGGAGCTGTGCTGGGTGTGAGTGAAGACGACGCCGCAGGCGCTGGGGTGGAGGCGGCCGCCGTGGTGGATGATGGAGTCGGTGACGGTGATGTGGTGATTGACGCGCTCGTCGGCGGGGCGGCCGGTTTCGCCGACATAGACGCCGCCGCCGCCGAGGTCGTGCAGGTGGCAGTGCTTGACGGTGGAGTCTGAGCAGCCGTTTTTAAACCAGAGGGCGTGCAGGCCGGTGTGGGAGACTTCGCAGTGGGTGAAGTGGATGTTGGTGGAGTCTTCGACCTCGATGCTGCCCTGGGTGGTGGTGGCGGCCTGGGTATCGTGCAGGCCTTCGGCGGGGTAGAGGTGATTGCTGTGCTGGAAGGAGATGCCTTCTAAGCTGACATTGTGTGCGCCTTTGATGGCGAGGAATTTGTCGGCGACGGGGGCGATGACTTCGGCCTTGGTCATGTCTTCGCCGGGGAGGGGGAGGTAGAGGACTTCGCCTTTGGCGCGATCGAGGAACCATTCGCCGGGGGCATCGAGGGCGGCGCGGAAGTTTTCGACCCACCAGCGCTGGTCGGGTTCGAACTCGACGAAGGGATAGCGGGAGCGGCCTTTGATGCGGACGGCGAGGACTTCGTCGTTGAGTTCTTTGATGCGGCACTGACCGACGGCCCAGGCGTGGGTGACGGTGAGGAGGACGTGGTCGCGCTCGGGCTGCGGGATGGATTTGAGGACGTCGTACTGCTCTTTGGCGATGGAGAAGGCGTGGAAGTTCATGTTCTCCTTGAGGTCTGGGAACACGCCTGCGCCGACGGCTTCGGTGATGTGGTAGTAGCCTTTGTTGGGCGAGCGGGCGAGGGTGGCGCGGCGGCCATTGATCCAGAGCTGTTCGAAGGTCCAGGCTTTGTCGGGGAGGGTGGCTTTCCAAAGGCCTCCATCGGTTTTTTGCCAGCCGGTGATGGGTTTGCCGGCGGTGAAGGTGGCGTCTTTGCCAGACCAGGTGACCTGGGAATCCTCAGCGCCGAGGGTGAGGGTTTCGGTAAGAGGGTAAGTGCCGGGGGCTACGACGATGTGTACGGGCTTGGGGGCGGCGCGTGCGGCATCGCGTGCTGCCTGCGGGGTGGAGATAGGACCCGAGGGGGAGAGCTGGATGTCTGCGGCGGATGAGAACGGGACCGCCAGGAGAAGGAGGGCGAGGGTGCGGGGGAGCATGTACCCTTATTCGCGCTGGGGGGCGGGAAGGGCAAGAGGGTAGCCATGCGGGTGACAGAATCCGAATGGCGAAAGCCAAATGAAGGGACGTGCGATTCAGCCGCAGGTGGACCGGATTGATTGACGATTGATGATCAATCGATTTTTGATTTTAGAGGTGTCGATCCTGAGGTGGAGTCGTGGGCTGAAGAGTTAGTGCAGCATCTGGCGGACAGTGGTGGCGACGGGGTAGAGCCAGGTGATCTCGTCGGGAGTGAGGGTGACGGGGGGATAGAGGGGATTGAGGCTGGAGAGGACGATGGAGTGGCCGTGGTCTGCGGTGCTGTAGATGCGGAAGAGGATGTCTCCGCCGAGGCTGTCGCTGAGGCGGGCGATGACGCGGTTGCCGGTGTGGGGGGCGGTGTTGGGGTAGAGGATGGCGAGCTCGCCATCGTGGTGCTGAGGGAGCATGGCGTCTCCGGCGAGGCGCATGGCGAAGGCGTCGGGATCTGTGACGCTGAAGGCGAAGTGCTCGGTGGCGGCGAAGGCGGCGAGGCTGGGGGAGGTGAGATCGCGTGCGGCGGGGATGGTGAGCACGGGGAGCGCGCTGATGCGTGGCATGGCGGACACGGGCGGCAGCGTGGCTGGAGCTGCGGGGGCTTCCTGCGCAGCGGGAGGCTGGGTGAGCGGTGGCGAGGCCGGGGCTGCGGCAGGAGTCTCGTGGAGGGTGGGCTGCGCTGTGGCGGCGGTGCCATGAAGGACTTCGGCCTCGAGCTTTTCAATGAGCTTGATGACGGGGAGGGAGGCGTGGGCGCCATTTTCGATCTTGGTGACGTACTGGCGGGAGACGCCGAGGCGCTGGGCGAGCTTGGGACGAGTGACGCCCATTTTTTCACGCAGGGCGGCGACGCGGAGGGCGAAGGCGTTTTTCCCGCGCTGGAGAGGTTTTTCTTCGGGCATGGAGGGAGCTGGGGCGTCTGGGAAGGGGGCAGAGAGGGTTTCTTCCGCAGGCTGCACGAGGCGGTCCAAAGCGGCGATGGCTTCCGGGGGGAGGCCTGACATGACCGGGGAGGGTGCGGCACTGGTGTCCGGCTGAGGCATGTGCATGGCGAGCTGTTTCAAGTTGGCGGCAGCTTCGAGTTTTTCGATCAGCTGAAATACAGGGCGGGAAGGGGCGAGACGGCCTTTTTCCATGACGCTGACGTAGCTGCGGCCGACGCCGAGCCAGCTGGCGAGCTCGGGCCTGGAGACGCGGAGCTTTTGACGAAGGGACTGGCAGCGTGCGGGGAAGCCGACGAGCTTTTCTTCGGAGACAGGTGAGTGGGGCATAGGTGAAGAGGGTGAGGTTTCAAGGGGTGACGTCGCATTTCGACTGGCATGCACCGGGGGGATTTGGCGCGACCTCCCTCCATGCATAATCTGCGCCAAGAACGTTTTTGGAGGCGGGGTGCATGACAAAAGTACCAAACAGGGGTACATTGAATCGTCGCTTTTTATGCCCTGTCTCTTTTCGTGCGAGGCAAACGGCCGTCAGCGGGGCGACAGCTTTTCAGTGTGCGGCTTGGAAAGGTAAAATGGTGCCGGTGATTTTACTCGCTGTCCGGGTGCGTATCGGTAAGAGTCCGCCGCTTTTTTTTCATGTCCCAGGAATCTCCAGCTCAGCACCAGCCGCCGTTTGAAGTCCCGACTGTCGAGGAGATGGACGCATTGCTGCCGCAGTATGCCTTTGAGAAACTGGCGGCCTTTGGTGGCATGGGGGCGGTGTACCGTGCGCGGCAGGTGAGCCTGGACCGGCCGGTGGCGATCAAAATTTTGCCGCCGGAGTTTGGGCGGCATGAGGACTTTGCCGACCGGTTCAAGTCGGAGGCGCGGGCGATGGCGAAGCTGAACCACACGCACATCGTGGGGGTGTATGACTTTGGCATCACCAAGGAAGGGCACCTGTACCTGGTGATGGAATGGGTGGAGGGGCAGACGCTGCACACGCTGATCCAAAACGGCAGCATTCCAGTGCGCAAGGCCGCCAGCCTGGCGATGCAGCTGTGCGACGCGCTGGCGTTTGCGCATCACCACAAAATTTTGCATCGCGACATCAAGCCGGGGAACATCATGATCAGCGAAGATGATCAGGTGAAGGTGGCGGACTTTGGGCTGGCGAGGCCGATCACGGGCGAGGTGGAAGAAAACCCCTACGGGACGCCGGACTATGCGGCTCCTGAAATTCTCGGCAAAGGTGCGGTGGACCAGCGTGCGGACATTTTTGCCGCAGGGGTGGTGCTGTATGAGATGCTGACGGGGCGAGTGCCGCAGCAGCCGCGACGCTCGGTGACGGAGTTTGCCCCGCTGTCTCCGAAATGGGATGAACTGATTGACCGGGCGACGCATGCCGACCCGGCGCGGCGTTTTCAAGACGTGGGTGAGTTGCGTGCGCACATCGCCATGCTGATCAACCAGGCTGCGCAGGCGGTGAAGGTGGTGGCAGTGGTGGAGGACGAGCCGAAAGCCAAGGCCGGACTCAAGCCGCCGCATTTGGTTTTGATCGGGGCGGCGGTGATCGTCGTCGGCATCGTGCTAGGGATGATGTTCAGAGGTGAGTCGCCGCAGAAGCCGGACATCGCGAGCGCTCCTCCCAAGGCTGAGGAGCCTGTGCCGAAGCCCGAGGAGAAGAGGGTGGTGGAACCGGAGAAGAAGGCTGAGCCGGTGGTGGTGGTGCCTGCGCCTGAACCTGAAATGAAACCTGAGCCGGCACCGCCTCCGGCTGAAAAGAAGGTCGTCGTGGCGCCGGTGCCTGCTCCGGCTGCAATGCCTGAGGCCAAGCCGGTGGAGACACCGAAGGCCATGCCACGCCAGGAAACCCCCGCCGAGGTGATTCAGCGTCTTGACGAAAAGGACGCGGAGCTGGCGGGAATGGTCATGGATTTCGCCGCCCAGTGGCTGGCCAACACGGAGCTGGACACCACGTCTGAAATGCAGGGGCTTGCTGAAAAATACATCCCGGCGCTGCAACGCAGCCTGAGCGGACTGATGCCGCAGCAGCGTGATTTTGTGCTGAGTGAGATCTCGCACATCGCGAACCATGAGCCACTGGACGAGCCAGACGCGCTGTGGCCGGAGGTGCTCAAGACGCTGCGCAAGGCCTACGATGCGCAGAGCGAGGCGATCCAGGGGCGTGCGAGCACGGCGGCGCAAAAAATGCGGGCGGAGCAATGCGAGCTTGTTTTGCAAAAGGCGCGTGAACGTGCTGCCGCAGGCAAGGAGGAAGCGGCGAAACGGGCGGAACTCGTGGCGGGGGAGCTGGCAAAGCTGAAGACGGCACCGTCCATGAAAGCGCTGAGAGAAAGCGTGGCTGGCGCAGCGAGGGCTGGTGCCGAACCGACGGCGGCCGCAGAGCCTGTGCGCTGAGCGTGCATTACAGGATACGCTGTTAAGATTTTTTCCTCGCGGCGGATGCTGTAGAAGGTTATGAATCAAGCATGTCCGAAGAAACCACCTCCAGCGAGCTGCCTTCATTTGATGTCCCGAGCCTGGAGGCGATGGACGCGTACCTGCCGCAGTTTAAGTTTGAAAAGCTGGCGGCATGCGGCGGCATGGGCGCGGTGTACCGGGCCTACCAGGAGAGCCTGGACCGCAGGGTGGCGGTGAAAATCCTGCCGCCGGAGTTTGGGGCGGAAAAAGAGTTTGCCGACCGGTTCAAGGTGGAGGCGAGAGCAATGGCGAAGCTGAACCACACGAACATTGTGGGGGTGTATGACTTTGGCATCACGAGCGGGGGGCACCTGTATCTGGTGATGGAATGGATCGAAGGACGCACGCTGCATGAACTGATTCATCATGGTAACCTCTCGCTGCGGAAGGCGACGAACCTGGCGATGCAGCTGTGCGAGGCGCTGGCCTTTGCGCATGAGCACCAGATCATTCATCGTGACATCAAGCCGGGGAACATCATGGTCAATGACAGCGACCATGTGAAAGTGGCGGACTTTGGACTGGCGCGGCCCGTGTCTGACGAAGCGGAGCAGGAGAATCCTTTTGGCACGCCGGACTATGCTGCGCCGGAGATCCGTGGTGGCAGCGTGGTGGACCATCGGGTGGACATTTACGCGGCGGGTGTGGTGCTCTACGAAATGCTGACCGGCACGATTCCGGGAGAGCCGCGGTGCTCGGTCACGGAGTTTGCCAAAATTTCGACGCGGTGGGATGCGATCGTCGGCAAAGCCATCGACCCCGATCCGGATAAGCGGTATCAGGATGCGGGAGAGCTGCGTGCGCACATCAATGTAGCGATGAAGCAGGCAGCGGAACCTGAGTCGGTTCCAGGTGATGTCATGGCCATCGATCTGGGCATCGGGGTGGGAACAGCCTCGCGAGCTGGCATGGGGGCAGGTTTGGGGGGAGGCCTGCGATTGGGAGGAGGCCCAAGCGCGGGTGTGCCTGCTGCACCTGCTTCGCCGGCACCTGCAGTGCGTGCACCGGGACCGGCTGTGCCGCGAGCGCCGGGTGTGCGTGCGCCCGGCATGCCGGCGGTGGTGGAGAAAAAGAAAGCTGCGCCGCCACAAAAGCCGGCTGGCCGACAGACGTCGCAGCAGCAACAGCTCATGATGGTCATCGGAGTGGTGGCTGTGGTGGTGGTTGGTTTTCTGGCATTGATCTTCTGGCCCTCTTCCAAGAGTGCGTCACGCAGTTCGGCCGAGAATGCGCAGGCAACGCCGGATGAAATTCATGAGGTGATGCAAAACCTGGAGCAGCATGATGCCGAGCTGGCGAGGCTGGTGAACTCGTTTGCCCACGACTGGGCAGCTACGGGAGCGGACAAGAGTCCGAACTCGCCCGTGGCTGAAAAACTGCGCAAGACGCACAATGCTGCGGTGCAGGCCAAGGCCAGGGAACGCATGGAGGCGGCACGGCGCGCGGAGATTGTGGCCTCGGAGATGGCGAAGCTGACGGGGGCGCCGTCGTTAAAGGCGCTCAAGCAGGCGGCAGAGAGGTAGGGGAAGGTTATCGAAGCAGGTTTTCCTTCTGGCGAATCATTGAGCGGATGCTTTCGAGGGAGTGGCTGACTCCGGCGAGGAGCAGGCAAGAGTGCCTGCAGCACTTATGAAAAAGCCGCCACCCGTTTCCGGGTGACGGCGTGGTTTTGACCGGGGTTATTCGCCTTTGCAGCAGTCTTTGCCGCAGACCTTGCCCTTGTCTTTGCAGCAGGCGGCGCAGTTGTCCTTGCAGCACTTTTCACAGGCCTTGCCGGCGGCGAGTGCGGTGCCGGAAAGGGCGGCGACGGAGGCTGCGGCGATGAGGGTGAGGATGGTTTTCATGGTATTGGATGTGTTTGTTTGTGTTTCTGAGATGCCCGCTTTGAAGATTCCGGCGTGCGGCGCAGGCATGCGCGTGCCGGGTGTGCCATCGAGTGGCGTGTTGAACTGGCGGTGAGGCCAGACGGCCGGGCAGGCTGTCTAGAGGGCGGCGAAGTCGAGTCCGCAAGAGCGTGAGCTGAGATCACGGCTGCCCGGAGCGTCTGGCTTCCAGACGCGGGGTGCGTGTCTTCAAATCAAGAGAGCGCAGTGCCGCGAATAGAGCGGCGTGGTGCGCAAGGGCGGCCCGTGGTCGTGACGGGGCGCATGAATGAAAAGAGCCGCTGAGGTGAGGCTGAGGGGCGGAAGGGCGTGCCAGACGGGCGCAGCCAGCAGCTTCAGGGCAGGGGCGGGGGCTTTGACGAAAGTGGCGGCGACATCGCGTGCGGTTTCGTGCCTGGCGCAGGGGCAGTTTGGCTCCTGGGAATGCTCGGATGCCGAGTGCTGCTTTTTGGCGCAGCAACTGGCGACTTCTTTCTGCTGCGGAGCCGCGACGCAGCACCAGCACATCGGGAGTCCGATGCAGAGGGTGAGGATCAGGGCTGTGAGGCGGGTGAGCATGTCGTGCTGTCAGATGCAGGAACGATCGATTTTATTCCAAGGTTGCAAGCAATTGGTGTGCCGGGGTTGCTGCGGAGTGTGCGGTGGATGTGCGCGAAGCGGGGGCTTGGGTGGGAAGGACAGGCCAGAGGCACTGTCTCTCCTGGACAGCCGGGACGGCTATCCTCCGAGGTGGGCGAAAAAAACGCCGCGCGGTTTCCCGGGCGGCGTTTTTTGGGTGAAGTGGTGACGGAGCTGTTAGCGGAAGCTCTTGGCGAAGTCGTCGGATGTGGCCTTGGCGACGACTTTGGTCTTTTGGAAGGTGGATTTTTCACCTTTCTCAATGAGGAGGTTTTCGTAGTCGGCTGAGGACATGGGGAGCTCGATGGTCTTGTCCTGCCAGGTGGAGAGGAGGATGGCGTTGGCGAGCTCGACGCTGCGGATGCCCTCTTCGGCGGGGGAGAGGAGTTTCTCGCCCTTGAGGATGGCGTTGGTGAAGTTTTGGAGGATCTCGATGTGCTGGCCGCCGGTCTGGTCCACATGGATGTCCATGTGCCAGCTTTCGGGCATGGCGAAGGCGGCCTCTGCCTCCATGCAGAACTTGCTCATCTGCTGGCGGTTGCGCTGGAAGTGGATGCGGGTGCCGTCGGTGACGGTGAGGCGGCCCTGCTCGGCGGAGATTTCGAGCTTGTTGATGCCGGGGGCTTCGCCGGTGCTGGTGACGAAGGTGGCGGTGGTGCCGTTGTCGTACTGCATGACGGCGGTGACGTCGTCCTCGACCTCGATCTCATGGAAGCGGCCGAACTGGCAGAAGCCGCGGACTTTTTGCGGCATGCCGAAGAGCCACTGGAAGAGGTCGAGATTGTGAGGGCACTGGTTCATGAGGACGCCGCCGCCCTCGCCCTTCCAAGTGCCGCGCCAGCCGCCGGTGGCGTAGTAGTAGTTGGTGCGGAACCAGTTGGTGACCTCCCAGTGGACGCGGCGGATGGCGCCGAGCTCGCCGCTGTCGATGAGGTCCTTGACCTTCTTGAAGCAGGCGTTGGTGCGCATGTTGAACATGGCGGCGAAGATCTTGCTCTTGTCGGTGTGGGCGGCGATGAGGCGCTCGCAGTCGGCCTTGTGCACGGAGATGGGCTTTTCCACGAGGACATTCAGACCGGCCTTGAGGGCCTCGATGCCGATGGTGGTGTGGCTGAAGTGGGGGGTGCAGATGAGGATGGCGTCGATGTGGCCACTGCGGATCATGGCATTGACATCGGTGAAGGCCTTTTCGCCTTCGACGAGGTTCGGCAGGGTGCCGACGCTCTCGCATAGCGCGGTGACGCGCAGGCCGGGGATTTTGCCCGCACGAATGTTTGCAAGGTGTGCCTTGCCCATGTTTCCAAGCCCAACGATGCCGAGTCTGACGGTTTCCATGGCGCGAGCGTAGCGGGGCAAGCGGAACGGTCAAGCGACTCAACAGTTGCGCTTTCGCGCCCCAGCCTGCATTTTACCTTTATGCGCCCGACCCGCCGCCTCCGAGAACTGCTGATCCTCGTCATGGGGTGTGTGGTGGCGGCGCTGCTCAGCCCCCACCTTATGGCAGACGATCTTCGCATTGGCATCATCGGGCTGGACACGTCTCATTCGGAGCAGTTCACTCTGCGCCTGAACGATCCTGCGAACCCGAACCACATACCTGGCGCGAGGGTGGTGGCGGCGTACCCTGGGGGCAGCCCTGACATCGAGGAGAGCAAGACGCGGATCGATGGCTTTACGGCGACGGTGAGGGACAAGTTTGGCGTGCGGATCGTGGGGAGTGTGGCGGAGGCGTGCAAGGATGTGGACGCGGTGCTGCTGCTGAGCCTGGAGGGGCGGCCAAGGCTGGAGCAGATGAAGCAGATCATTGCGGCGGGCAAACCGGTGTTTATGGACAAGCCGGTGGCGGCGTCGCTGAAGGATGTGGTGGAGATCTACAAGCTGGCGGCGGCGGCTCAGGTGCCGGTGTTCAGCGCCTCGGCGGTGCGGTGGTACCCGGGGGTGCTGGAGGTGGCGAATGCGGAGCCGACTCCGGCGCGCGGTGTGATCTCCTACGGGCCGGCGCATGTGCTGCCATTCCACCCGGACCTGTTTTTTTACGGCATCCACCCGACGGAGGCGCTCTTTACGGTGATGGGGCCCGGGTGCCTTTCGGTGGTGCGTACGACGACGCCGTCTGAGTCGGTCGTGACAGGGGTGTGGGCCGGCGGGCGCACGGGGACGCTGCAGGCGATCCATGAGGGGGCGATGAGCTACAAGCTGATCCGGTTTGGCGACAAGCAGATCACGGAGCAGAAGTCCGAGGGGGACTACACGCCGATGCTGCGTGAGATTGTGAAGTTTTTCCAGAGCAAGCAGCCGCCTGTGTCGCCGAAGCAGACGCTGGAGATTTATGCGTTTATGGCGGCGGCTGAGGAGAGCAAGAACCGCGACGGGGGCCGTGTGACGCTGAGAGAAGTGATGGTGAAAGCCGGGGCGCCGGAGGCGTGGCTGCCGGAGGACGGGAAGGTGAAGCACGAGGCGCCGAAGTCGGTGCCGAAGGGGCTGCCGAAGCCGGGCGGGTCGTGAGTGGGCTGGCAGGAGACCGCTGGTGAGCGGGTTTATTCGGCGTTTTGGACCTGCTCGCGGATTTTTTCGAGCTCGGTTTTGGCGGTGACGACGTGGTGGGCGATCTCGGCGTTGTTGCACTTGGAGCCCATGGTGTTGAATTCGCGGAAGAACTCCTGGAGGAGGAAGTCGAGGCTGCGGCCGGCGGGGGCAGCGCCTGCGAGGTAGGTGCGGAACTGCTGGATGTGGCTGGCGGCGCGGGTGAGCTCTTCGGAGATGTCGGTACGGTCGGCGAAGAGGGCGATCTCCTTGACGAGGCGCTCGTCATCCAGGGGGAGGGGGAGGCCGGCGTCTTCGAGGCGCTGGCGGAGGATTTTGCGCTGATGCTCGGGGACGGTGGCGGCTTTGGAGCGGATGGAGTCGAGGAGGGACTCGATCTGGGAGAGTCGGGTCTCGATGTCGCTGCGGAGGCTGGCGCCTTCGGTGGCGCGCATGGTGTTCAATTGCTTCAGGGCGGCGGCAAGGGCCTCCTGAACGGGGGGCCAGGCGTCTTCCGTGGCGATTTCTGTCTGGGCCTGGGTGATGACGCCGGGCAGGCGTGTGACATCTATGAGGGAGATGTCCGGGGGGACGTCCAGTTTCAGCGCCAGGGAGTGGAGGGCGTGGTAGTAGTGGGCGGCTAGCTCCTGATCGACGCGGACGGCCTCGGTGCCCGAGGTGCCGGTTTCGCGGCGGACGGCCACATTGACGCGACCGCGGGATACGGCGGCGGCGACCTCGGTGCGGACGGCGTTTTCGAGCTCTGAGAGCTCACGGGGGAGATTGACGGCGACTTCGAGCTGTTTGCGGTTCACGGAGCTGCATTCGACGCTCCACGTGACGCCGGAGCGCTGAGTTTCGCCGCGGCCAAATCCTGTCATGCTTTTCATAGCCATCAGATGGAACGTGATTTGACTTTGGTAAAGTCCCGGTACGGGGCGGGTGCAGATTCGCCACGATTCCAGTTTGCAAGGTCACGGCTCCGCCCTAGTCTCGCCCTCCCTATGGCAAAAGCGGCTCTCGGCAAAGGACTCGGCGCACTCATCTCGACATCTCCAGCGGTGTCAGGAGTGTCGCGACTGCCTGCACTTGCACAGCCAGCCCCTGGAGACGTGGTGAACCGCGTGACGCTGGACCAGATCGTGCCCAGCCCGCTGCAGCCGCGCAAGGAGTTCCAGCCGGAGATGCTGACGGAGCTGATGGAGTCGATCCGCGAGCATGGGATCATCCAGCCGCTGATCGTGCGGCGTGTGAACGGGAAGCTGGAGCTGATCGCGGGTGAGCGGCGTTTCCGTGCTTCACGGGAGCTGGGCCTGAAGGAAGTGCCGGTGATCGTGCGGGAGGCCAGCGACAAGGACGTGCTGGAGATGGCGCTGATCGAGAACCTGCAGCGTGAGGGGCTGAACCCGATCGAAGAGGCGCAGGCGTACTCGCGGCTGGCGAAGGATTTCCAGATGAGGCAGGAGGACATCGCGCAGCGTGTGGGCAAGAACCGCGCGACGGTGGCGAACACGATGCGACTGCTGGAACTGCCGGCCGGCATCCGTGACATGCTGGTGGGGGCGAAGATTTCGACGGGGCACGCGAAGGTGCTGCTGATGCTGAAACAGCATGAGGAGCAGGAGCGGCTGGCGCAGCAGATCGTGGCGAAGAGCCTGACGGTGCGTGCGACGGAGAAAGCGGTGGATGCGATCCTGCACCCGCCGCCGCCGCCGCAACCGAAGCCGACAGAGACGGACCTGATCCGTGCGATCCAGGCGGTGGAGCAGAAGCTGATCCAGCACCTGACGACCAACGTGAGCATCCACCACGGTGAGAAGAAAGGGCGTGTCGAGATCGACTACTACGGGGTGGAGGACCTGAACCGCATCCTGAGCGTGATCGGAGTGCCGGAAGAGACGTTTGTGGAGGAATAGCGGGCGGCTGCCCGTAATGACGAAACCGGAATGACGAATGACGAAACAGGCATGCGTTTGAAGCTGATGGCATTCGTCATGCGTCCCTTAGTCCTCATAGCCGCGGCTCTGGTGCTGCTGGGCTGCCAGCCCGAAACCCAGGCAGAAACCGCCGATGTGCGGGAGTTTCTCACGCATTATTTTTCGACCTGGTCGGCGAAGGACATGGACGGGTACGGCGCGTGCTTTCACGAGCAGGCGAGGATCGCGTTTGTGCATCAAGGCGTGCCGCAGAGCCAGGGGCTGACGGACTTTTTGCACGGGCAGAAGCTGAGCCACGCCACCACGACGGTGCCGATGACGGAGGTGCCGACGGACATGAAGATCCTGCGTGATGAGCGCACCGCGCAGGCGAGCGTGAGGTGGAAGCTGACGAAGGGGGGCGAGGTGACGCTGGGCACGGATTGCTTTACGCTGATCAAAACCCCCGCGGGGTGGAAAATCATGAGCCTCGTCTTTTACAACGACTGAACGCGAATCACGCATGTCCCAAAAACCTTCCAAATCCACCGCCCCCGAGGCAGAGAACGCAGCCGCGACACGGGGCACGCGCCTTTTTCTGGGGCTTTCATGCTTCCTGGCCGGAGCGGCGATGATGATCATCGAAATCTGCGCCTACCGCCTGCTGGCGCCGTTTTTTGGCAACAGTGTCTATACGTGGACGGCCTTGATCGGAGTCATCCTGATCGCGTTCAGCGCGGGGGGATATCTGGGCGGGCATCTGGCGGACCGGAAGATGGCGCTCGATCTTCTTGGGTGGCTGCTTTCCGGCTCTGCGGTGCTGACGTTTTTCATTCCGGCGCTGCACACGGTCTTTGCCGCCGGGCTGAGTGCGCAGGGGCTGATCGCGGGACCTGTGATCATTTCGCTGCTGCTGTTTGCGGTGCCGGGGATTTTGCTGGGGGCCGTCTCTCCGGCTGCGGTGAGGTTTTACAGCCTGACGCTGAAGGACACGCATGTGGGGGCGGCGGCGGGGACGATCAGCATGCTGGGCTCTCTGGGCAGTTTTGTGGGCACGTTCCTCTCCGGTTTTTTCCTGCTTTCCACCTTCGGTGTGAGGAGCATCTTTTTTGGCACGGCGGCGCTGCTGCTGGTGCTGGCGGTGGCGGCATTCTTGCTGGCCAAAAACACGTTGAGGCAGCAGGCACCGGTGATCCTGAGCGGCCTGTTTGCGTTTTTCATGAGCTGGATGACGGCGCCGAAGCCCAAGCCGGGGGTGATTTTTGAGCACGAGTCGTTTTACCACCACATCGAGGTGAGCGAGCGAACGGATGGCGATGTGACGCGGCGGGTGCTGCAGCTGGACTCGACCATGGAAGGCGGGATGGATGCGAAGACGGGCGACTTGATCCTGCCGTATCAGCAGTACTGGAAGCTGGCTCTGCTGCGCGAGCCGGCGAAGGTGGGTAGCGCGCTGTTCATCGGGGCGGGCGCGTTTGGCATGCCGGAGAATGTGTCGCGTGAGTTTCCTGAAGCGGCGGTGGATGTGGTGGAGATCGACCCGCAGGTGATCGAGGTGGGGCGCAAGTTTTTCAAACTGGACGAGCACCCGCGAGTGAAGGCGCATGCGGGTGATGCGCGGCGGTACCTGCTGCAAAGCGGCGGGAAAAAGTGGGATATGATCTTTGGGGATGCGTACAACGGCATCCGGCAGATCCCGCCGCACCTGGCGACGCAGGAGTTTTATCAGCAGATCGCGGATCATCTGGAGCCGAAGGGGGTTTTTATCATGAACATCATCGCGGCCATCACCGGGCCGAAGGCGGAACTGACATCCGGGATGCTGGCGACGGTGAGAAAAGTGTTTCCGCATGTGGAGGTTTTTGCGGTGGGGTATCGGCGGGATGAAACGCAGAATGTCATCCTGATGGCGTCACGTGAGGATTTGAAGCCGCTCATTCAGGACCGCTATGTGCAGCAGGGCTCATGGCAGGAGAGTCTGATCAAGACGCATGTGCCGAAGGGGACGGTGCCCCACGCCTCCTATGTGTTCACGGATGATCACAATCCTGTGGATGCGATCATTGCGCGGGGGCTGCTGGAGTAGCGGATGTTTCGCCAGAGGGCTCTGAGCTGGGGACGGTCACCGGTGTGTTTGCCGTGCGCCGATGGACGGGCGGGCTGACGCCACACCCATCCTACGGACGGAGTGCGCACGCTGATGGAAGCAGTGACTACTTTTCCAAGGGCTTCGCCGCAGGGGCGAGGGCTGGGGCGACGAAGGCGTCGAAGACGAGGACGCCTTTGAGGGAATCGACGGCGCGTTCGAGCTGCTTGTCGCCGAGACTGGCGAGCTCGAGGGCGGCGGCTTCGCCGGTGCCGTGGGATGCGCGCCATTTGGCGATGCGGAGCTCCTCCTCGGAGGTGAGGGCGGAGACGATGTTGGGCTCGACGCCGTTTTCGTGAATGGTGCGGTGGCTGGGGGTGTAGTACTTCGCGGTGGTGAGGCGCATGGCGGCACCGTTTTTCATGGGCAGGATGGTCTGGACGCTGCCTTTGCCGAAGCTGGTGGTGCCGACGATGATGGCGCGCTTGAGGTCCTGCAGGGCGCCGGCGGTGATCTCTGAGGCGCTGGCGCTGCCCTGATTGATGAGGACGGCGATGGGGTATTTGCGGGGCTCTTTGCCGCTGCGCGAGGGGGTGCGGAAGGGCGGGGGATTTTGCGAGGCGACGCGGCCCTCGGTGGTGACGACGACGGTGCCTTCGGGGAGGAATTCGCCGCAGACGGCGACGGCGCTGTCCACGAGGCCGCCGGGGTTGTTGCGCAGGTCGAGAACGAAGGCTTTCATGCCCTGCTTTTCGAGTTGATCGAGGGCTTTGCTGAGCTCGCGTGGGGTGGGCTGGTTGTACTGGGAGATGCGGGCGTAGCCGATCTTGTAGTCTCCGGCCATTTTGGGCGAGAGCAGCATGGGGTCGTGCACGGAGGTCTCGGCGAGGGTTTCGTGCTTCACCTTGAACTCGAGGAACTGCTTGGTGCCGGGGCGGCGGACGGTGAGGCGGACTTCATCGCCGGCCTTGCCTTTGAGAAGCTGCATGGCCTCGGCGATGCCGACGGAGTCGGTGAGGACGTCGTTGATGCGGACGATCTGGTCGCCGGAGAGAACGCCTGCGGCATTGGCGGGGCCGTCTTCGCGGACGGTGATGATGGTGAGGATGCCCTGGCGGAGGGCGATGGTGATGCCGATGCCCTCAGAGGTGTCGCTCTGCTCGCGCTGCATGTCTTCGAAGAGGGACTTGCCCATGTATTCGCAATGGGGGTCGAGCTTGTGGAGCATGCCTTCGAGGGCGCCTTCGACGAGCTCGGCGTAGGTGATCTTGGACTCGTCCACGTAGTTCTGACGCACCATCTCCATGGCGCGGGTGAGCATCTCGATCTGGATGTAGGCGTCCTCGGGCGGCGGCTTGACGGGCGGGGAGGCTGGGGTTTTGGAGTCTGGCTGGGGAGCGGGCTTGGGCTCGGCGGGTTTTGGGGCGGGCTTGGACGCTGGCGCTGGGGTGGCTGCGGGAGTCGCGGCGGGCGCAGGAGTAGGGGACGGAGGAGCGGCGTGGAGACTTACGCTGAGGGCCAGGAGGGAGAGGAGTGCGGGGGCGCGACGCATGGGGGCACAGTGAACGAATTCGCCGTATGCGACAGGGGAAAATTCATCTGGCTGGCGCTGGTCTGTCGGCAGTTGATCAAGGCTGATTCCGTCCCACTCTAGGCGTCTGCATGAATCCGGTTTCCCGACAATCCTCAGAGCCAGGATCCTCCGGCTCATTTTTGAGCGCGTTGATCGGCGACGGCACTCCGCTGATTTTGCTGACGGCGCTGGCCCTGGCAGCCTCGGGCGGCTTTGCCTTGTTTCTGTCCGTCACAGGAGCGTTTCTGCCGCACGACATTGCCTTTCTGCGCATGCAGCCGGAGGATCTGTGCCGCATCAATGAGTGTCGGATCGTGCATTTCATGATTCACGACCGCTTTTCCTTTGGCGGAGTCCTGATCGCGATCTCGGTGCTGTATGCATGGCTGGCCTTGTTTCCCTTGCGGCAAGGAGAGGCCTGGGCGTGGCGGCTGCTGGCGCTCAGTGGGGTAATCGGCTTTGGCAGCTTCCTGGCTTACATCGGCTACGGCTACCTGGACAGCTGGCATGGTACGGGCACGCTGCTGCTGCTGCCGATCTTTGTCGTGGGGATGGCTCTGACGCGGAGAAAGGTGACGTCATGGCCTGTATGGGGGAGCATGCTGAGCTCCACATGGCGGACGACGAGTTGGAAGAGCTCAGAGGGCATCGCCAGACTGTGCCTGCTGGGGACAGGCGTGGGGATGATCGGAGCGGGAGCGGTCATCTCCCTGGTGGGAGTGACGTGTGTGTTTGTGCCGGAGGACATTCGGTTCATCGGGCTGACGGCGGTGCAGCTTGATGCGATCAATCCGCGTCTCATTCCTTTGATCGCGCATGACCGGGCAGGATTCGGCGGAGGGCTGCTGACATCAGGGCTTTTGGTGCTGGGAATTGTATGGAAGGCCAGGCCGGTGCGTTCGATGTGGGAGGCTATGCTGGTGGCAGGGCTAGCAGGATTCGGCTGCGCCATCGGAGTCCATTACCCCATAGGATATGTGGACTGGTACCACCTGGCTCCGGGGTGGGGCGGGCTGGTGCTTTTCGTGACCGGCATGTGGCTGGCGCGGCCTTTTTTTATGAGAGAGGAAAGCTAGGCGAGTGGAATGCACGCGCAGGCTCGGAGGCTGCGCCAGCGGATGGCCATTCGAACACCTCCATTATTCCAGGGTGATGCCGCCCCAGTAGGCGAACTCCATGTTCCAGCCGTTGACGTGGGCTTCGAGGCGGACGGTGATTTCCTGGCCGGTGAATTTGGAGAGGTCGAGGTCGATGGTTTTCCAGCGGGGCTTTTCGTGATCCACAGTCAGCTCCTTGACGACTTTGCTATTGATCACGGCCTTGGCGGTCCAGTCGCCGCGATCATCGGCGGCGACGGTGGCGGTGAGCTTGGTTTTGCCGGGTTCGACTTTGAAGGTGCGCTCAAAGCTGGCGGGCGTTTTCTTGTCGGGGAAGGGGTGGATGAGGAGGACATTTTTGCGACCGTAGTACTCGCCGAGCTTCATGGGGGTGCGCTCGAAGTCGGGGGCGCTGACGGTCCATGCGGGGTTCCAGAGGCTGACGCTTTCCCAGTCGATGGCACGGGTGCCGCTGCCTTTGGGTTTGGAGGGGACGGTGTCTTCGACGCCTTTGATCAGGAGGTCTTTTTTCTCCTTGGTGAGGGGGCCTTCTTCGGGTGGGGCGAGGATGTACCAGATGAGGTCGCGGAAGGCGGTGTCGGGGAGATTGCCGAAGCCCATGGGCATGAGGCTTTGTTTTGTATTCGTGAGGGTGGCGACTTGATCGCGAGGGACGATCTGGGCGGCTCCGCCTGCGCCGAGGAGTTTGACATGGCTGGGGGTGTCCTCCACCACGCGTCCGGCGAGAGTCCGGCCGTCCTTGGTGCTGAGAGTGAAGTTTTCGTAGCCGTTGCCGATGATCTGATTGGGATCGATGACGTTGGCGAGGATGGCGTCGAGGTTGCTGCGCCCGCTGCCGATGAGGTCGGGGCCGACTTTCTGGCCGCCGCCGTGGAACTCGTGGCAGACCATGCAGGTGGCGGTGAAGAGGAGTTTGCCATTGGCGAGATCGGGCTCGCCGGTGAGGCAGGCTTGTTTCTTTTTCGCGATCAGGACTTTGACGTCGTCTGAGGAGTCCTGCCAGGCGCCGAGGACTTTGGAGGCGTGATTGCGGGTGGCGGTATCCTGGCTGGTAGCGAGGGCGCGGCGCACGGGTGCGGGGAAACCGGTGGCGCTGACTTTGCCTTCGCCGATGGCATCGAGCAGGGCATGCATCCATGGGGTGCGGCTGCAGAGGGCCTCAACGGCGGCGTTGTAGAGGAGGCCGCGGGCCTGGGGATCGGAGTGTGAGGTGGAGGCTTGCGCGACGGTCAGAAGCGGGGCGATGAAGTCATCGGTGCCGAAGTCTGCGGCGGCGCGGATGGCGGCGACGGAGAGAGCGGGGGAGGTGCTATCGGTGAGGAGGAGAAGCAGCGCCTTTTTGACGGTGTCCGACTTCACCTTGGCTATGGACTGGAGCAGGGCGACGCGGTCTTTTTCGGGCTTGGTGGTGTCGCGCAGGGCGGTGATGGTTTCCTGAAGCGCGGCTTCATCGCCCCAGAGGACGGCGAGGGTCTGGGCGTGATTGCGAACATCGTCGTTGGAGTGCGCGCGCCATTTGGCGAGGCTGGCTGAGATGTCCTTGGTGGGCTTGATGACGCCGCTTTCCTGGCCTTTGACGAGGCCGCTGAGAGCGTGGGCGAGGAGGATGTCGTGAGCGGCGATCTTGTCGCAAAAGTCGATGGCGAGGTCGAGGTTCTCGGCCTTGCGGGTGTCACAGAGGCGACGCATGGCTTTGTGAGAGAGGATGTGGGAGAGGGGCTGACACTCGGCAGCGACGCACAACTGCCCACCTGCGATTGTCTCCTCAGGATCATAATCGAGACCGCGTTCGAGGCACATCCAGATCTCAAACTGCAAGAGAGGGTCGAAGTCTTTGGCGCTGGACTTCATGAGATCGTTCATCATGTAAAAGGTGCGGACGAGAGGGCGGAAGAATTTGCCTTCGTGCGACAGAGGGCGGTTTGCCGTGAGTGCCTTGGACGAAGCCATGCGCATGCCGATTGCTGTGGCGTGGCGGACAGTGATGTCCTTGTCGGACTCGAGTTTTTCGATGCGCTCCAATTCCGGCCACATGAGGGCGGCGGCTTGTGTCTCGGCTTCGGAGGTCTTGAACATGTCGTCATCGGCCACGTCGGCGAGGTGCTGGCTGGTGACACGGAAGCGTTCGCCACTGAGGCGGGCAGCCCAGGCACGGACGGCTGCGTCGGCGTGGCTTGCGCCTTGATCAAGGAGTTTGCCTTCGAGCAGGTTTGCCTGATGCAGGGTCCAGAGTGAGTCGAGATATTGAGCAGGCGTGGCGGTGGATTGCGTGAGCTTTTCGAGGAGAGGCTGTGCGTTTTTATCTTGGTGTTCTGCCACAATCCTTCTCGCCATGCGGCGCATCCAGTTGTTGGGGTGTTCGAGGGTTTTGACGAGGTCGGGGGTGGAGAGGGTTTTGAGGTTGAGGGCGGTGTGTTCGCGAGTGGTGTTGGATTTTGAATCGGCGGTGACGACGCGCCAGATGCGGCCGCGTTCGCGGTCCACGCCTTCGGGGTTGGCCTTGGCGTTTTGGTAGCAGGGGTATTTGTCGCACCAGTCCATGATCCAGAGGAAGCCGTCGGGGCCGGTCTGGGTGCTGACGGGGCGGAACCAGCCGTTGTTGGCGCGGAGGAAGTCGCGGCGGGGTTCGCATTTGAAAGTGGCACCGAAGGGGGTGAGGACTTCTTCGTGGATGGCGTTGTCGTGGATGTTGCCGATGAAGGCGTGGCCGTGGGTGTCTGCGGGATAGCGGCCGCCCTGGTAGATCTGGATGCCGGCGTAGGCGGCGCGGAAGTGCTTGTGCTTCACGATGCTGGGGAGGAGCTCGTAGGCGTAGGGGTTCTCGGGGGCGCCGCCCTGGCGAGTGTAGATGCCGCCGGGGGCCATGTGGAAGAAGTGGTCGATGACGCAGGCGCTGACGAAGAAGTTGCCCGCAGCGTCGTAGTCGCAGCCCCAGGGATTGCTGGTGCCGTCGGCGAAGACTTCGAATTCCCAACTCGGGGCGGAGGTGTTTGCGGAGTTGTCTTTGCGGGCAGGAGTGCCCGCGCTACTGGGGCGGGCGCGGCCGATGCCGGCGTCGAATTTGAAGCCTTCGCTTTCGGGCTGGCCGGGGAGGCGGACTTTACTGTTGGTGAAGACGCCGTGGGTCATGTAGAGCCAGCCGTCGGGGCCCCAGGTGAAGCTGTTGACGAGTTCGTGGGTGTCTTCGCGGCCGAAGCCGGTGAGGACGACGCGCCAGGCGTCGGGTTTGTCGTCGTCGTCGTCATCGCGGAAGTGGATGAGGTGGGGCTGCTGGCCGACGTAGATGCCGTTGTCGCCGCAGATGATGGCGCTGGCGAGGTTGAGGCCTTCGACGAAGACGGTGCGCTTGTCGGCGGTGCCGTCGTTGTCGGTGTCTTCGAGGATGATGACGCGGTCGCGGGGGATTTTTTCGCCCAGCTTCGGCATGGGGTGGTATTGGTCGTCCTTGGCCACGCCACCGTAGGGGCGCTGGTCTTCGGGGAGGGGAGTGCCGAGGGGGTATTCGTAGGCTTCGACGATCCAGAGGCGGCCGCGGTGGTCCCAGGTCATGGCGACGGGATTTTGCACCATGGGCTCGTGGGCGAAGCAGCGGACCTCGTAGCCCTCGGGCACGGACATCTTGGCGCGGGCTTCCTCGGGCGTGGGGCAGACGGTGGTGGCGGCGGCGCGTTCGCCTTCGAGCTCTTTGCCGGCGGCGAGGAGGTGCGGAGCGACTAGAAGCAGCGGAAGGAAAAGGAGCGGGCGCATGGCTGGGGTTGGTTGTAACAGATGCTACGGAGAAAGGACAAGGGGGATGTCGGACGCGATTTGGGTGGAATCGGACGGAGGTAGGGGCCTGGGAATGACGAATGAGTAAATCCGAATGACGAAATAATGACGAATGACCAATGAGGAAGAAGGGGAGCAGGTGTTGGTCTTTGTGGTTAGGCGCTGAAAAGTGGAGTGGGCAGAAACGGTAGATTTTTAACCACAGAGCACACTGAATACACGGAAACCAGAGTGAGTGTGGGTGGTGGAAAATGAGGGGGACGATTTGACCGGGGGAAATCCGGCCTGTTAATGGGGGTGAATCTTGTTAATGCTTTTCCAATGGCCTCTGAAAACACCCCCACCCGCAAAACTCCTGAACAACTCCGATCCTGGCGCTGGTATGGCCGTGATGAACTCAGATCCTTTGGACATCGCTCACGTGCCAAGCAGGCGGGGTGGGGGAGTGAGGATATTGTGGGGAAGCCGGTGATCGGGATTTTGAACACGTGGAGTGATCTGAACTCCTGCCACATGCATTTGCGCCTGACGGCGGATGCGGTGAAGCGCGGGGTTTTGCAGGCGGGGGGGCATCCGATGGAGATCCCGATCATGTCCGCCGGGGAGATGCTGACGAAGCCGACGGCGATGTTTCATCGCAACTTTCTGGCGATGGAGACGGAGGAGATGCTGAGGGCGAATCCGATCGACGGGGCCGTTTTGCTGGGTGGCTGCGACAAGTCCACGCCGGGGCTGCTGATGGGTGCTTTCAGCATGGACATTCCTGTGATCTACATGCCCTGCGGGCCGATGATCAAGGGCAACTGGCGCGGCGACACGCTGGGCAGCGGCAGCGACGTGTGGAAATACTGGGACGAAAAGCGTGCGGGCAATCTGAGCTGGGAGCAGTGGTGCGAGATTGAGGACGGGATCGCCCGCAGCCCGGGGCATTGCATGACGATGGGGACGGCAAGCACCCTGACGGCGCTGGCTGAGACGCTGGGGCTTTGCATTCCGGGAGCTTCGTCCATTCCTGCGGTGGACAGTGCGCATACGCGTATCGCGGCGGCGGCTGGAAGGCAGATCGTGGAGAACGTGTGGCTGGACCGCAAGCCGTCGGGCATCGTGAGCGAGCGCTCGTTTGAAAATGCGATTGCGGTGGACATGGCGCTGGGTGGCAGCACGAATGCGATCGTGCATCTGGTGGCGATGGCTGGGCGTCTCGGCATCAAGCTGCCGCTGGAGAAGTTTGACGAGATCAGCCGGAAGATTCCGCTGCTGGCGAACATGCGGCCTGCGGGCAAGTATTTGATGGAGGAGTTCTTCCTGGCGGGCGGGCTGCGGGCGCTCTTGAATGGCATGCGCGAGCTGCTGCACACGGATGTGCCGACGATCACGGGCAAGACGCTGGGCGAGGACATCGAGGATGCGATCATCCATAATGAGGATGTGATCCGCACGCCTGCCAACGCATTGCAGCCAGACGGCGGCACGGCGATCCTGCGTGGCAATTTGTGCCCGGATGGGGCGGTGATCAAACATGCGGCGGCGACCAAGGAGCTGTGCACGCACACGGGGCCGGCGCTGGTGTATGACAGCTATGCGGAGATGAAAAAGCACATCGACGACATGGATCTGGATGTGACGAAAGACACGGTGCTCATTTTGCGCAATGCGGGGCCTGTGGGCGCGCCGGGGATGCCGGAGTGGGGACAACTCCCCATTCCAAAGAAGCTGATCATGCAGGGCATCCGCGACATGGTGCGACTGAGCGACTGCCGCATGAGCGGCACGAGCTACGGGGCGTGTGTGCTGCACATCGCGCCTGAGAGCGCGGTGGGCGGGCCGCTGGCGTTGGTGAAGACTGGCGACCTGATCGAGCTGGATGTGCCGAACCGTAAGCTGCACCTGCACGTGAGCGACGAGGAACTGGAAAAGCGCCGTGCCGACTGGAAGCCTGCGCCAGTGCGGTATCACCGTGGCTACGCGAAGCTGTATGTGGAGCATGTCACGCAGGCGGACCAGGGAGCGGACTTTGACTTCCTGCAACATGGGCCTGCAGTGCCGGAGCCGGACATTTTTTGAAGGCTGGCTTGAGGAACGATTTTGCGGAAGGGATTTGGGTGGCGGGCTGAGGACAGCCCGCCCTGCCGATGCCGGGCGGCTGAGAAACATGGGAGCTGCCATGCGCTGATGGACGGGCGGGATGTTGCCTCACCTGTCCTACGACAAGCATAAAAAAACCTCCCGGCTTGCGCCGGGAGGTTTGAAAACCTTGGAAGGTTGAAGTCGCTCAGGAGAGAGCGGCCTGAATTAGAAGCGGACGCTGAGGGTCACGCCGTAGTAGCACACGCTGTGGAAAGCGGTGGCTGGGCCTCCGGGAACGCCAGGGAAGGGAGCATAGCTGTTCGTAGCGGAACGGGCCATGTTCTTCATCGGTCCCATTGGCACGTTGAATGCCACGTAGGGGGTAAGGGTCGCACGGCTGTTGAGCTTGATTGGGAAATCAATGCCAACGTTAAGTGCGGTCCAGCCGCTGATGCCGCCCTGAGCAGCGCTCTGGCCGAAGATGCCGCCGCCACCGTAGAGGTTGCGGGAAGCCTGGGTCCAGCCAGCGTTGTAGTTCAGGCCATAGCCCAGACCAGCGTGAGGGACGATGCTGATGGCATCGGTCACGGTGATGGTGGACTTGGCGGTCAGGTCGAAGTACCAGCCACCGTTGAACAGGTCATAGTTCGCGCTGGAAGCCAGGTTGATGGGGCCCAGGTTGGTGTTGACGCCCAGAGTGAGCTGCTGGATGTCGTTCATGCCATAGCCGCCACCAGGACCGAAGGGGAGCTGGTTGAGGCCGCTGCCGTTGGCAAGGGAGCCCATGTTGTGGATGAAACTGTAGCCGAAGCTCACGCTGGCAGGACCGAAGTCATGCGAGATGGCTGCACCCAGCTGAAGGCGCTGGAAGGAGGAGGTGTTCTTGATGCCGACGGTCTGGAGGCCGTTGGGGGAGAAGTGGTCCTGGTCACCTGCGAGGGAGCCGTAGTTCACGTCCCAGAGAAGGGAGGTGCTGCCAGCGCCGTCTTCAGCTGCACCACCCACGAGGAGGAGAGCACCGTTGACGCCTGCACGGACCCAATGCTGACCGTAGTTGATGCCACGCCACACGTAGTTGGAGTCGTAGCCGATGGAGGCGGTGATGCCCAGATCATCGTCCACAGGAGCGGGCGCGATGGGATTTTTCGGGGCGGGAGCGGATGGTCCGGCCACGACGGGAGTGGCGGCCAGTGCCAAGAACCCCAGCGTTTTCAGCAATGCGTTCAATTTCATAGTCTGATTAGTTTGGTATTAGGTTGGTTGGTTTGAGGTCGGACACTCGCATGAATTGCCACAACACGGGTGTATTGAAGCAAAGTACGTGAGCCGTTCAGCCCGTATGATAGCGCGGCTGCCGTGGCTGCAAAGCCTTTTTGTATCATCTTGCTTTAGGCTGTCCGCCTGCCCGGCGACTGCAAATTCAAATTAAAGCCACTCAAAAATGCGAGCTGGCGCATGTGTGAGTGCAGGGGGCATCTTACAGCTTGCGTCGTGTGCTGGTGAGGCTACAAATCTGTTCCCGCCCATTGAATGGCAGCAATGCCTGCAGTGGGGCCGCAAGAGTCAGCAATGGCAAAGGCGGGCTGTGGCTCAGCCTGGTAGAGCGCTTCGTTCGGGACGAAGAGGTCGTGGGTTCGAATCCCGCCAGCCCGACCATTGTTACTGTGCATACGAAGTGATACCGAGGCAAGACATGGCGTCCCCAACACCACCCAAAAAAATCCTGCTCGCGGAAGATGTGCGCGCGCTTTCCATGCGGCTCTCGCATGCGCTCGAAACGCACGGGTATGCCGTCAGGGTGGCGGAGGATGGCGAAGAGTGCCTTGAGCTGATGGAGGAATTCAATCCCGACCTCCTGGTGCTGGACCTGATCATGCCGAAGATGAACGGGCTGGAGGTGCTGAGACATCTGCGGGCGCAGCAGTCAACGCAGCACCTGCCGGTGATCGTGTGCACGGCGAAGGATTACTCGACCGAACTGAAGCACATCCAGCAAACCGGGCCGGTGGATGTACTGATCAAGCCCTTTGATCCCGAACTGCTGCTGGAGAAGCTGAGGCAGTATTTTCATGACGCTGCAACGACGAAGGGGGTCACGCACCGTGAGCACCTGCAAGTGTCTGCGGAGCAGTATGCGCCAGTGCTGGACACCAAGCGTCCGCATGTGAAGCTGTGGGGTACGCGGGGGTCCATCCCTGTGTGCGGTGCACGCTATGCGCAGCATGGGGGCAACACGACCTGCTTTGAGTACAACACCGGGAAGGAGCGCATCATGTTTGACGCGGGTTCCGGCCTGAGGGAGGCGGGGCAGTCGTTTCTGGCCGGGGGCCCCTGCCACATCCACCTTTTCATCACGCACACGCACTGGGACCACATCCAGGGCTTTCCATTTTTCACGCCCATCTATGTGCCGGGCTTTGAAATCACGGTTTATGGCGAGCGCGGTTTTGGCAAGAACATCGAGTCGCTGCTCTGCGGGCAGATGGACCGCGATTATTTCCCGATCCAGCGGGAGGACCTGAGGGCCAAGATCAACTTTGTGTTTCTCGACGACACGCCGGTGAAGATCGGAGATGTGACGGTGACACGTGAGTTTACGCAGCACCCCGGGGCAACGGTGGGCTTTAAAGTGACGCATGATGGCTGGAGCGTGGCCTTTGTGCCGGACAATGAATTTCTCCAGGGCTACACGGGCTCTCCGGTCAAGCTGACACGTGATTCAGACCTCGTGGTGCCGTATGAGCCGATGCTGGCCTTTCTTGAAGGGGTGGATCTGCTGGTGCACGAGGCGCAGTACCTGCCTGCAGACTATCCCAAGCGCATCGGCTGGGGACACTCCAACCTGGCGACGGCCTGTGCGCTGACCAAGCTGGTGGGGGCGAAAAAATGGATCGTGGTGCATCACGATCCGGACCACGATGATGCGGCGCTGCATGCCAAGCTGAACCTCACGCGTCAGATCATGCGGGAGGTCGGGCATCCGATCCAGCTGGTGCACGGCTATGATGGGATGACGGAGTACCGTTGATCTCAGATGCCGGGCTCAAAGGCGCCGACGAGGGCTGCGCCAAGCAGGGCGCATTCACTTTTCAGCTGATCCAGCATGAGGTGGGCGCCCTTCAAGTCTCCGGCATGTGCGTACTCGCAGAGCTCGGAGGCGAGTTTCAAGGCCTTGCCTGCGGCATAGACGCCGAGCATGCCCTTGAGGGAATGAGCCGCCTCGTAGAGGGGCCTGGCTTTGCCTGCGGCGAGGGACTTCTCGGCCTTGCGGAGATACTTTTGCGCATCTTCGGAGAAGATGGCCACGAGCTTGCGCGTGAGCTTTTCGTCGCCGGTGGATTCACGGAACTCCTCCAGGTCGAAGGGGGGAGGCTCGGTGGGGGGGCGTGGAGGCTGGGGGGCGGTGGGTGGCTGCGCCGGCGCGGGGTGACTGGAACGCTGCGCGAACTGCTCCACGACCTGGAAGAGCTCGGCTGAGCGCAGGGGCTTGGCGATGTAGTCATCCATGCCTGCGGCGAGGCATTTTTCGCGGTCGCCTTTCATGGCGTTGGCGGTCATGGCGATGATGGGGACATGCCTGCCGGAAGCCTGCTCTGCCTGGCGGATCCTGGCGGTGGCTTCGTAGCCGGTGATGCCGGGCATGTGAACGTCCATCAAGACGGCGTCGAAGGTCTCCCGGGCGCAAAGGTCGATGGCCTCCCTGCCGTTGGAGGCCAGGGTGACGGTGTGGCCGCGCTTTTCCAGCATGCGCGCACCGACAAGCTGGCTGACGTGGCCGTCTTCGACAATGAGCACCTTCATCGTGGACTGCGCCGCGAGGACGGGTCTGATGCGTGGAGACCGGGGCCTGATGGAAATGCCGCTGGTGCGGCCAAAGGCGGCGGTGAAATGGAAAGTGCTGCCGGCACCGGGCTGGCTCTCGACCCAGATGCGGCCATGCATGAGGGCGACCAGATCATGGCATATGGCGAGGCCAAGGCCCGTGCCTCCATAGCGGCGGGAGGTGGAGGTCTCCGCCTGGGTGAAGGCCTCAAAGATGCTTTCGCGCATTTCGGGGGCGATGCCGATGCCGGTGTCGCTGATTTTGAAATGCAGCGTGACCATGTCCGCCGTTTCGGACTCCATGCTGACGTCGATGGTGACGCCGCCTTTGTGGGTGAATTTGATGGCGTTGCCGATGAGGTTGACCAGGATCTGCCGCAGCCTGCCGTCATCTCCGATCAGGCGCGTGGGGACCTCCGGGCTGATGTGATGAAGGAACACCAGCCGCTTTTGAAACGCGCGGATGCCCATGGCCTGGGTGATCTCGGTGACGACCTCGCCGAGGTCAAACTCGTGGGCGTCGAGCTCCATCTTGCCGGCTTCGATTTTGGAGAAGTCGAGGATGTCGTTGAGGAGCTCCAGCAGCGAGTCGGCGGAAAGCTTGAGCATTTCCAGGTATTCGCGCTGGGTTTCATTGAGCTCTGTGCCCAGGAGCAGCTCGCTCATGCCAATGACGCCGTTCATGGGCGTGCGGATCTCATGGCTCATGTTGGCGAGGAAGGCGCTCTTGGCGCTGTTGGCGGACTCGGCGTCACGCCGTGCCTTGCGCAGCTCCTCCTCGTCGTGCTTGCGTTCGGTCACGTCCGTGTGGGAGCCGGCCATGCGGTAGGGGGTGCCCTGTTCATCTCGCAGGGCGCGGCCGCGGGCGAGAATCCAGCGCCAGGAACCGTCTTTGTGGCGGAAGCGAAACTCGACAGCGTAGCGCGGAATGCGGCCGGCGAGGTAATCGTTCAGGGTGGCCATCACGCGGTCGTGATCATCCGGGTGAAGATGGCTCTCAAAAGTGGCGAAGACGTTTTCGAGCTCGTCGTCCTCGTAGCCGATCATGCTCTTCCAAGGCGGGGAAAAGAAGACTTTGCCGGTGCGAATGTCCCAGTCCCAGATGCCGTCATTGGTGCCGCGCACCGCCAGGGCAAAGCGCTCCTCGCTTTCCGCCAGCTCGCGAACAGCCTCCGCAGGCGCATTGGGCAGGCGCAGGCGGCAGGCATGGAGCATGCCTGCCAGTTCCCGAATACGCTGCTTCAACTCCGGCACGGAGTTGCCAGCGGCATGCTCATGAGTGTCTGACATGGGGGTTGTTGGCATCCTCAGGACAGTTGGAGGACGGATGCGTGGGGATGAATAGACATAAATTGGCACAAACAAACTCAAAAAGGTGTGTGTGGAATGGCAAAGTGTGGTGCGCCAACGGCTGCGGAATGCCGCAAAGCAGATGTAGTTGCGTGTTTGGGCCTGCTGCTGACGTTCATGATCCCGCATGAACCGCCGCCGACTTCTCGCCTCCCTGCCTGCCGTTTTCGTCACTTCCGGCCTGACCGCCGCCGAAGCCAAGCTCCGTGTGGGCGTCATCGGGCACACGGGGCGTGGCAGCTATGGGCACGGTCTTGACACCCTGTGGCTGAAGATTCCCAGTGTCGAAATCGCCGCCGTGGCGGATGCGGACGAAAAGGGGCTGAACGCCGAGCTGAAGAAGCTGGGGGTGGGCAAGGGGTATGCGGACTACAAGAAGATGCTTTCGGAGACCCGGCCGGAACTCGTGGCCATCGGGCCGAGGCACATCGACCAGCACCGTGACATGCTGATGGCGGCGATCCAGTCAGGGGCCAAGGGCATCTACATTGAGAAGCCGTTTTGCCGCAGCCTGGAGGAAGCGGACGAGGTGATTGCCGCAGCGGACAAGGCGGGAACGAAGATCGCCATCGCGCACCGCAACCGTTACCATCCGGTGCTGCCTGTGGTGGCAAAGCTGATTCAGGAGGGGGTGATCGGCCGGGTGCTGGAGATGCGCGGGCGGGGCAAGGAGGACACGCGGGGTGGCTCGCTGGATCTCTGGGTGCTGGGCTCGCACATCTTTAATCTGGCCACGTTTTTTGGCGGAGCGCCCCAGGCCTGCAGCGCCACGGTGCTGCAGGGCGGGAAGCCAGTGACCAAGGCGGATGTGAAGGATGGGGACGAAGGCATCGGCGCGCTGGCGGGGAATGAGGTGCATGCGAGGTTTGAGCTGGCGGGCGGCATGCCGCTCTTCTTTGACTCGGTGCAGAGCGCGGGGACGAAGGAGGCGGGATTTGGCCTGCAGATCATCGGCACGAAGGGGATCATTGATTTCCGCATCGACAAAGAGCCTGTGGCGCACCTGTGCGCGGGGAGTCCGTTTGACCCGGCAGCCAAGGAGCCGAGGAAGTGGGTGCCGATCACGACAGGAGGGATGAACCAGCCGGAGCCGATTGCGGATCTGGGGAAAAAGCTCTCCAGCCATGAGGTGGCGGGGCTGGACCTGATAGCGGCGATCCAGGAGAAGCGTGCGCCGCTTTGTGATGCTGCGCAGGGGCGGGAGACGATAGAGATGATCAGCGCCATCTTTGAGTCCCACCGCCTGAACGGGCAGCGGGTGGCCTTTCCGCTGAAGACACGCGTCAATCCGCTCACGCTCCTATGAGAACGCCGCCGGCTCCTGCACTGCTGATCCAAAATGGCACGCTGATCCTGCCTGACAGGCTGGTGGCCAGGGGGGCGGTGCTTTGCGAGGGCGGAAAGCTCAAGGCGGTGGGTGCGCGTGTCGCAGCGCCGAAGAATGCGGTGGTGGTGGATGCGAAGGGCGGATACATCAGCCCGGGGTTCATCGACATCCATGTGCATGGTGGTGCGGGGGCGGATTTCATGGACGGCACGGTGGGGGCGGTGCGTACCGCGCTGAAAGTGCATGCGCGGCATGGGACGACGACAATTTTTCCCACGACGACGACGGGTGCGCCGGTACAGATCATGGCCATGCTGATGGCGTGCCGTGAGGCGCGGCGAAGCTGGGTGCCTGTGCATGGCTCGCGCATCGGCGGGGTGCATCTGTACGGGCCGTATTTTGCGCCGGACAAGGTGGGCTGCCATTCACGTGAGGGGCGGCGGGCACCGGATGCGGAGGAATATGCGCGGTGGTTCAGCGATGATCTGGTGCGGATAGCGACGTGTGCGGCGGAACTGCCCGGGGCGGAGGGCTTTTACCGGATGGCGCGCAAGCAGCGCTGCCTGATCACCTGCGGGCATTCGAATGCGAACTGGGCTGAGATGGAGAGGGCCTTCAAGGCGGGGATGCGGCATGTGGACCACTTTTGGTGTGCGATGAGCTCGGTGGCCTCCCTGCGCACGCGCTTTGGCACGCCGATGCAGGCGAGCATGGAGCAGTATGTGCTGGCGAACGCGGAGATGAGCACGGAGGTGATCGCGGACGGCCTGCACCTGGCACCGGAGCTGCTGGACTTCGCCTTTCGCATGAAGGGCGCGCAGAGGCTGTGCCTGGTGACGGACTGCAACCGCGCGATGGGCATGCCGCCGGGGCGGTACCGATTTGGCCCGGATGATGATGGTGCGTTTTTTGAGAGCGACGGGCGGGTGGGTTTTGTGCCGGGGCAGGGGCTGGCGAGCTCGGTGATGGGGCTGGACCATATGGTGAGGCACATGAAGAAGAGCACCTCTGCCACGCTGCCCGATACGGTGCGGATGGCGAGCCTGACGCCGGCGGAGCGCACGGGGATGGCCAAAAAATGCGGCAGCCTGGAGAAGGGCAAACAGGCGGATGTGCTGGTGCTGAACCGGAGGCTGGAAGTTCAACGAACTTTCATCGCAGGTGTCGAAGTGCCGCATGAGTGACTTGTGCCTGCGTCCGCTGCTGTTTTTTGTGTGGGCAGCCGCCTCAGTGGCGCAGACGGCAGAGACGCCCTTTGCCGAGAGGCTGGTGCAGGCGGCGCTGGAGAGGGTGCGGCATACGGTGCGCTATGATCCCGCCTATGTGGTGCTGGATTATCCGAACGGCGATGTGCCTGCGGACACCGGGGTATGCACGGATGAGGTGATCCGCAGCTACCGGGCGCTGGGGATCGACCTGCAAAAGCTGGTGCACGAGGACATGAAGCGGGGGTTTGCGGCATACCCGAAAATCTGGGGGCTGCGCAGCACGGACAGGAACATCGACCACCGGCGGGTGCCGAATCTGCAGACATTTTTCAAACGGCGTGGGGCGGCGCTGCCGGTGACGCAGCGGGCGGAGGATTATCTGCCCGGAGATCTTATCACCTGCACGGTGCCGCAGAATCTGCCGCACATCGCCATTGTGGTACCTGCGCCGGATGGGAGTGACACGCCGTGGATCGTGCACAACATCGGGCGGGGGCCGAAGCATGAGAACCGGCTGTTTGAGTTTCCGATCACCGGGCACTACCGCTTTCACCCACGCTGAACGGATTCAGCGGTGCGCACGGCTTCAAGGGTGAGCTGCCACTGCTCGGTGCCACGGAACCAGCCACGCTGGATGCGCATGGCGACGTCCCAAGGGGGGGGGGGCAGTCTGCCGATGGGGGCATTGAACCAGCGCGCCTCCATGGAGGCGCCATCCTGGGTGAGGATGATGCGCAGATGCTTTTCCTTCATGGTGCGGCCTGGGAGCTTGGGGCGCACATTGCGGCAGAGAAAGAGAGGCTCGGGGTTTTTCTGGCCAAAGGGCTCGAGTAGCTTGTAGCTGTCAAAAAAGCTGAGCGAGAGATCGCGCAGCTTCACCTCGGCATCGAGCTCCAGCACGGCGGTCATGGCGTCCTTGCTGAGGGCCTCGCGTGCCGCCTCCTGAAAGGCGGAGCGGAAGGAGTCGATCTTTTCCTCATGGACGGAAATGCCTGCGGCCATGGCGTGGCCGCCGCCGCCGAGGAGGTGGTCGCGGCAGATGTCGATGGCCTCGACGAGGGAGAAGCCGGGGATGCTGCGGCCGCTGCCTTTGCCGATGCCGTTTTCGTCGATGGACACCAGGATGGTGGGACGATGGCAGAGGCGTGAGATGCGGGAGGCGACGATGCCGATGACACCGGGGTGCCATTTGCGCGAGGCCAGCACGATGGCGGAAACTTTGTCGATCTCGCCGATGTCTGCGAGCATGGCCTCGGCCTCGAGATGAACCTGCTGCTCGACGTTTTGACGGTCTTTGTTGTGGGCTTCGAGAAGCTCGGCGAGCGCGGAGCCTTCGTCTGAGTCGGTGGCAAGCAGGAGCTGAAGGGCCGTGGCGGCGGTGTCGAGGCGGCCTGCGGCATTGAGGCGGGGGCCGAGGCGGAAGCCGACGTGATGCGTCTGCACCAGGCCGTCCACGCCAGCGATCTGCTTGAGGGCCCTCAAGCCATGGCGTGGGGTCTGTGCCAGGGCCTCCAGGCCGCGGCGCACAAGCAGGCGGTTTTCATCGATGAGCGGCACGAGATCCGCCACGGTGCCGAGGGCGACGAGATCGAGCGTCTCCTTGAGGTCGTAGTTGGGGAGCATGCGCGCCTTGAGGAGGGCGTGGGAGACTTTGAAGACCAGCCCGGCGGTGCAGAAGTAGTGGTAGTCTTTGCCGAGCTTGGGATTGACCAGCGCGAGGCAGTCGGGGCGGCCCTTGGGCGAGAGTTCGTGGTGGTCGATGATGACGCAGTCCACGCCGTCGGCGCGTAGTTTGGCCACCTCATTGAGCGAGGTGGTGCCGCAGTCGAGTGCAATGAACAGGGCGGGCTTGCCAAACTGCTCGTAACATTTGGCGATGCCATCGAGGCTGAGGCCGTAGCCTTCCTCCATGCGGGTGGGCAGAAAAAGGTGTGTGTCGAGCCCGTAGGCTTTCAGGATCAGGTGCATCAGCGCCATCGAAGTGACGCCATCCACGTCGTAGTCGCCGTAGAGGACGACGCTTTGCCGCTCATCGACGGCACGCAGGATGCGCTCCACAGCCATTTTCATTTCCGGGAGCACGGTGGGATCTCCGAGGGAGGCGAGTTTTGGCACGAGGAAATCGCGCGCGAGCTCCACGCTGGTGAGCCCGCGCTGCACGAGAAGCTGCGCCATGAGCGGAGACAGGCCCATGTCTGCCGCCAGCTCTGCAGCGCCATCCACGGCGGGCTTCAGCAGCCAGCGTGGGGGACGTATCGAGATGGGTGAAGGTTCAGACATGAGGAAATTTGCGAGATGGATACATCTCTGTATGGAACATGCGTGAAGCGTAGTCAAAGCCTGCTTCCCCTAAGCCATGTCGCAGAATCAATTTGCATCTCACTCAGGCCGCCTGTGGCTGTGCATGATGGGCCTGTTCCTCATCGTGGCAGGATCGTTCTTTGCGTGGAGGATGTGGCTGTCGTATGAGAAGGCGCAGATCACGCGGCAGTGGTCGCAGGTTTCATGCCGCATTCTGTCATCGCGGGTGGTGAGCGAGCGGCCGACACCGCATTCCGACCCGGCGCACCGGGTGGAGGTGCGGTATGAGTACGAGGTGGGCGGGGTCAAACATCACAGCACCCGCATCCGCCAGGTGGAGGCGGCGCCGACGCTGCATTTTGATGACGCGGTGCAGAAGCAGCAGATGTACCCGGCGGGGTCGGCACAGACGTGCTGGGTGAATCCTGCCAAGCCGGACGAGGCGGTGCTGCAGCATGGGTCGCGTGCGGCGCTGTATTCCATCTGGTTTCCGCTGCTGTTTGTGGCGGGAGGATTTGGGATGGTGGGCGGGGCACTGCGGCAGCGGGCGGGGAAACAAATGTCTTGTGAATGAGGGCGGGGCTGGTTTCAATCTGCCTCACCATGAAAACCTCATTGCTCGTGCTGCTGATCGTCACGTTGTCATTCAACGCCATCTCCACCGGCCTGGCCGCGCCCCAGGAGGCCGCTGCAAAGCCCTCGATCTTCAAGGACATGCTCAAGGGCAAGCTCGTGGCACTCACCGGCAAGCGAGTGGGACGTTACGAAATGGCCGAGGAGCCGAAGTATTACGCCTTCTATTTTTCTGCACACTGGTGCCCGCCCTGCCGGGCTTTCACGCCGAAACTCGTCGAGTTTTACAATGCTCAGGAGACCAGGAAGAAGAATTTTGAAATCATCTTTGTCTCTGCCGACCACGATGAGCAGTCCATGGTGGAGTACATCAAGGGCGATGCCATGCCCTGGCCTGCCATTGCCTTCCGCAGTCTTGACCGCATCAAGGAGATCAAAAAATACTCCACTCAGGGCATCCCTCGGCTCGTCCTGACCGATCGCGAAGGAAAGGTGATTTCAGACAGCTACGAAGGGAGCACCTATGTGGGACCTGAAAAAGTCATGAACGAGATCCCTGGAAAAACGGCCCAGTGAGCGGCCTTACGGCGCGCGCCATGAGGACTGAATGAGTTTTTCCAGCTCGGCGACGATCTCGGGTTTCTCTGCGGCGAGGTTGTTTTCTTCGCCGATGTCGGTTTCGAGATTGTAGAGGAGTTTTTCGAGGGGTTTGGGCTTGCCTTTGGCTTTTGGGCTTTTGGGGGCGGCGCCGGTGTTGAGGTGGATGAGTTTCCAGGGCCATTTGAGCACGGCGATCTTGCCGCCCTGTTCATCGAAGGCCCAGTAGAGATGCGAGTGCTGCTGCTGGCCTGGTTTGCCGAGGAGAGTGGGGGCGAACGAGAGGCCGTCGAGCTGGGGATCGCTGCTGAGTTTGGTGAGGCTGATGTCCGCCAGGGTGGGGAGGATATCCTGAAAGCCGCAGACGTGTTCGCTGGTGGTGCCTGCTTTGATCTTGCCGGGCCACCAGGCGATGAAGGGCTCGCGGATGCCGCCGTCGGTCATGTCGCGCTTGATGCCCTTGAAGTCGCCGTTGCTGTTGAAGAAGTCGCTTTGATGGCCGCCTTCCTGATGAGGGCCGTTGTCGCTGGAGAACATCACCAGCGTGTTTTCGGCGAGGCCGAGATCTTTGAGGCGGGCGAGGATTTTGCCCACGTCATTGTCGAGGAAGCGCATGAACTGGGCGAAGCCTTTCTCGGCGTCGGGCCAGTCTTTGTCTTTGAATTCGCCGTAGCCGGGGGATTCCATGCCGTGGCCGAGAGGGGAGGTCTTGCCGGCTTCGTTGTTGGCGTGGGGGATGTTGAAGGCGTAGTAGAGGAAGAAAGGAGCTTTTTCTTTGGCGCGCTCGCCGAGGTAGCGCTGGACGTCGTCGGCGAGGAGCTGGGGGACCCAGGCCTTGCGGCCATCGAGAGGGGCGACTCCTGTGCCGACGAGATCGCTGTCGGAGTAGTCTTTGGCGTCCTTGGCGGAGCCGGGGATGACGGTGTTGGGAAGGTCCACGATCTTACCGTTTCGGACGAGAGCCTTGGTGTAGAAGTTATGCGCGTGGCTGGTGCCGACGTAGCCGAAGAATTCATCGAAGCCTTTGCGCTGCGGGTCGTCGAGGGGGATGGGTTTGCCGAGGCCGTATTTGCCGATGCAGGCGGTGTGGTAGCCGGCGGATTTGAGTACCTTGGGAAGAGTGAGGTCGCCATCGGGAATGGAGCCGACGCCGTTGCCACGCACGCGGCAGTGGCCGGTGTGCAGGCCGGTCATGAGCACGCAGCGCGAGGGGGCGCAGACGGTGCAGCCGGCGTACATGCGGGTGAACTTCATGCCCTCAGCGGCCATCTTGTCGAGATGAGGCGTGGTGAGTGTTTTTTGACCGAAGCAACCGGCGTCGCCGTAGCCCATGTCATCGGCGAGGATGAAGATGATGTTGGGCTTGTCTGCGGCTTGGGCGATGGCGCCGAGGAAGAGCAGGGTGAGGATGAGGAAGGGCTTCATGGATTTGCAGCAAACGTGGGAAGTGGAGGGTTGCTTCAGGAAAAGAGGGATCTAGCGTGAGAGCATCATGGGATTCATGCAAAGTCTTTGGCGGTTGCTGCCTCCGAAGGTGCGTCAGTTTTTTGAGGACGGGCCTGAGACAGTCATTTTGTCCGGTATCCCGCCCGGGGACCTGTTGCTTCGAATCCACGAATCATTCGGCGAGTCGTTTTCTTCGGGTGAGGGCTGGGCGCATGGCAGCGTCATAGGAAACACCATCCGTGTCCGCTGGAAATGCGCGAACATGCGTGATAATTTTGAGCCGCTGTTTCGCGGAAGGGTTGAAGCCGCCGAGGGAGGGAGCCGGATTGTCGGATGCATGTCACACAACCGCTTTGTCCAGGGATTCATGGCTTTCTGGTGTGGTGCCATCCTTTTGTTTTCTTTGCTGACGGTCTGGACGGTCATCATTCCTCTAGTTGGCTGGGGACTGCTATGGCTGGCCAATGGCCTTTTCAGTTTTGGCGATCATTTTTATCCTGGCCGTCGGGAGTGTATCATGGAACATCTGCGTGTGTGTGCAGCGCGCCCTTTTTCTGATCTTCCGCCATGAACCAGATCCTTGTCCTCTATGATTCCCGCAGCGGCAATGTGGCGAAGATGGCCGCGCTGGTGGCGGAAGGAGCGCTGCAAGTGCCGGAGACGGAGGTGAGGGTGCGGCATGTGGATGAGGCGACGGCGGAGGATGTGGTGTGGTGCGACGGGCTGGCGGTGGGGAGTCCGACGAACATGGGGATTTTGTCGTGGAAGATGAAGCGCTTCTGGGACGAGACGATGGCGGACAAGTGGCTGGAGGTGGATGGGAAGATCGCGTGTGCTTTTAGCAGCGCGGGAGGCTGGGGCGGGGGCATGGAGATGGCGTGTCAGTCGATTCTCACGGTGCTGATGAACTTTGGGTTCCTGGTCTTTGGCGTAACGGACTACTCGGGCCGGAAGATGACACTGCATTACGGGGCGGTGGCCTCGAAGGAACCGCGTGAGGAGGAGACGCAGGAGGCGTGTCGGATTCTGGGGCGTCGGCTGGCGGAGTGGACGGCGCTGTATGTGCATGGACGCAAGGACCAGCATCCGCTGACAAAGGGAGTGAAGCGGTTGTGTCCGGGTGATTTTGTGGAAGATAAAACGCAAGAGGCATGACACCGACATTGTGCATTCTTGGTGGCTGCAACGGGGCAGGCAAAACCACGCTTGCCCGTGAGCTGCTGCCGCGTCTTGGCATCATGCGCTTTCTTAATGCGGATGAGATTGCGCGGGGGCTTTCGCCGCTGGATCCGAGCCTCACGGCTTTCAAGGCGGGGAGGCTGCTGATTGAGGAAGCGCGAGGCTTGATTGCGGCGAAGGCGAGCTTTGCGATTGAGTCCACGCTGAGCGGCAAGACTTATGTGGCCATGATCCGGGAGGCGAAGGCGCAGGGCTATCGCTTCCTGTTGCATTACATCATGATCGGTTCCGGCGATCAGGCGGTTGGACGCGTGGCGCTGCGGGTGAAGCTGGGCGGGCATCATGTGCCTGAGGACGATGTGCGTCGGCGGTTTGAGAGGAGTCGCAGGCATTTCGTGCAGGATTATCTGCCGCTTGCCGATGAGTGGGTGCTGTGGGACAATGCCTCGCCTCCGCATCGTCAGATTGCGGACAGCAGCACTCACAACCTCGAACAACTCCAGACCATGCTTGCTTCCAACAAAGTCCAGGAAGTTCCGCCGATGAAAATGTCGGAGATGGTGCGCATCGGCCTCGAAGCTAGCCAGGTGGCCACGGAGAAAATGCTGGACTACTACAAGCGCATGGGCATCAAAGTGACGCCACAGATGACGCTGGCGCCGGAGAAGCCGAAGAGGGTGCGGAAGAAGAGCTCATCATAGAAGCTGTGCATCGTCATCGGCTTTTACAATCTGGGGCGCTCGCGCTGGTTTTGGGTGCTGGTCTGCTTTGGAGATCCTGTTATCTGCCACTCTCTTCTTTTCTATCGAAATACGGTGGTGATGCGTTGTGGGCGCTGTCTGTCTTTCTGGCGGTTGGTCTATGCTTTCGCCATGCGTCTACGTGGCGGATAACATTGATCTCCTTTGCCTTCTCATGGGGCATTGAGTTTTCGCAATTGTATCATGCGCCCTGGCTCGACCAGCTCCGCAGCAGCCTGCCAGGACGGCTTGTTCTTGGCTCGACCTTCAACGCCCCGGACTTGCTGGCATATTTGGTCGGAATCATTTTGGGTGCTGCTGCAGAGCGTGTCTGCTGCTTTAAGCTTTCACAAACTCCACCTTCCCCTTCTTCATCTCGGCGGTGATGTGGTCGCCTTCTTTGAAGCCGCCTTCGAGGACCGCCAGTGAGAGCGGGTCGAGGAGGTGCTTCTGGATGGCGCGTTTGAGTGGGCGGGCGCCGAAGACGGGGTCGAAGCCGGCGTCGGCGAGGTAGCGGGTGGTGTCGTCGGTGACGGTGAGGTGGATGTTCTGCTTGGCGAGGCGGTCAATGACGCGCTGGAGCTGGATCTTGACGATGCTGTCGAGCTGAGCGGCGTCGAGGCGGTCGAAGATGACGATTTCATCAATGCGGTTGAGGAACTCGGGGCGGAAAAACTGCTTCAAACTGTCGCGCACGAGGGCATCGCGCTGCTCAGGATTGCTGACGTCCTGGATGGCGTTGCTGCCGATGTTGCTGGTCATGATGAGGACCGTGTTTTTGAAATCGACCGTGCGGCCCTGGCCGTCGGTGATGCGGCCGTCGTCGAGGACCTGCAGGAGGACATTGAAGACATCGGGGTGGGCTTTTTCGACTTCGTCGAAGAGCACGACGCTGTAGGGGCGGCGGCGCACGGTTTCGCTGAGCTGGCCGCCTTCTTCATAGCCGACGTAGCCGGGAGGCGCGCCGATGAGGCGGCTGACGCTGTGCTTCTCCATGTATTCGCTCATGTCGATGCGGGTCATGGCGGTTTCGTCGTCGAAGAGGAATTCGGCGAGGGCTTTGCAGAGCTCGGTCTTGCCGACGCCGGTGGGGCCGAGGAAGAGGAAGCTGCCGATGGGGCGGTTTTCATCCTGGATGCCGGCACGGGCACGGCGCACGGCATTGCTGACGGCGGCGATGGCGTCCTTCTGGCCGATGACGCGCTGGCTGAGGCGTTCCTCCATTTTGACGAGCTTGGAGCGCTCGCCTTCCTGCAGGCGTGAGACGGGGATGCCGGTCCAGTTGGCGACGACGCGGGCGATGTCCTCCTCGGTGACTTCCTCGCGCAGCAGCGAATGAGCGGAGCGAGGCTGGGAGGCTTCGACGGGGGCGGCGCTGAGTTTCTTTTCGAGATCGGGGATGAGACCATACTGGATCTCACCGGCGCGGCCGAAGTCGCCACGGCGCTGGGCCTGTTCGAGTTCGGTGCGGAGGCGGTCGATCTCCTCCTTCACCTTGCGGCCTGCATCGACGGTTTCCTTTTCCTTGAGCCACTGGGCTTTGAGGGCGGCGGAGCTTTCTTTGAGATCGGCGATCTCCTTGTCGAGTTTTTCGAGACGGGCCTTGGAGGCGGCGTCTTTTTCTTTTTTCAGGGCCTGGCGTTCCATCTCTCCCTGCATGATCTGGCGCTCGATGACGTCGATCTCGGTGGGCATGGAGTCGAGCTCGATCTTGATGCGGCTGGCGGCTTCATCGACGAGGTCGATGGCCTTGTCCGGCAGGAAGCGGTCGGTGATGTAGCGATTGCTCAGCGTGGCGGCAGCGATGATGGCGCCATCTTGAATGCGCACGCCGTGATGGACCTCGTAGCGTTCCTTCAAACCGCGAAGGATGGCGATGGTGTCTTCGACACTGGGTTCTCCGACTTTGACGGGCTGGAAGCGGCGTTCGAGAGCGGGGTCTTTTTCGATGTATTTGCGGTATTCGTCGAGCGTGGTGGCACCGACGCAGCGGAGTTCGCCACGAGCAAGCTGGGGCTTGAGGAGATTGCCGGCGTCCATGGCGCCTTCGGCTTTGCCGGCGCCGACGATGGTGTGGAGCTCATCGATGAAGAGGATGATCTCGCCTTCGCTGGAGGTGACTTCTTTGAGGAAGGCCTTGAGGCGTTCCTCGAACTCGCCACGGAACTTGGCCCCGGCCATCATGCCGCCGAGGTCCATGCTGATGAGGCGCTTGCCTTTGAGGGAATCGGGCACGTCGCCAGCGACGATGCGGCGGGCGAGGCCTTCGGCGATGGCGGTCTTGCCCACGCCGGGCTCGCCGATGAGCACGGGGTTGTTTTTGGTGCGGCGGCTGAGGACTTGCATGACGCGGCGGATTTCCTCATCGCGGCCGATGACGGGGTCGATCTTGCCCTGCTTGGCGCGGGCGGTGAGGTCGGTGCCGTATTTTTCGAGGGTCTGGTATTTGCCTTCGGGATCCTGGTCCACGACGCGCTGGCTGCCGCGCACGGTGGTGAGGGCTTTGGAAACGGTGTCGTAGGTGAGGCCGGACTGCTTGAGGAGGTCGGAGAGCTCGGTCTTCGTCTTGAACAGCGCCAGGATGATGTGCTCGACGCTGAGGTATTCGTCCTTGAGCTTTTTCTGCTCGTCCTCGGCCTTCGTCATGAGCTCGCGCATCTCATTGGAAAGATGCAGACCGCTGGTGCCGCCGCTGACTTTGGGCTGGCGGGCGAGGAGGGCCTCGACGTTTGATTTCAGAGACTGGGCGGCGGCCGGATTGACGGCGGCTTTTTCGAAGAGGGGAACGGCGATGCCGCCCTCCTGCTCGAGCAGGGCGAGGAGGAGGTGGGAAGGCTTCAGTTCCTGATGGCCGTGGCGGGTGGCGACGGACTGAGAGGCATTGAAGGCTTCCTGGAGCTTAACGGTGAATTTTTCGGGAGACATGGTTGGTGGGAGAATGGTTGTTTCTCTGTCTTTCTTGCTGGAAGCATGCCACAGGGCTGGCATGGGCTGCTACGCCTGATTTGCCTGGGATGCAGCGCGATTTGATGTGGCTAAGCGAAGTGTTTAGTGTGCATGGCTGGCACAGCGGGAAGGACGATTTGGCACAGGTGTGAAGGGGCGTGAAGTGCGCGGGGAAGGGCTAGCGGAGCGGCGGGGAGCCGCTGCAGGAGAACGCGGAGTGGAAAGGGGGCGCTGGGTTTGCTCACCGGGGTGTTGGGGCTGATACCCAGGGCTGAGTTCAGCGGCCCTTCAGGCCGCGAGCCGGGCATATGGCAAGTGCTACCCTTGGAAAGCACGCATTGAAACATTCGGCGGAGGCTTGGGGACAAGCCTCCCTACCTTGGGCTGAGCATGAGAAGGCAGCTCGATTTGACCGGTGTTACTTCTCGCGTCCGGGGAATTCGGTGGTGGCACCGCTGCCGATGGTTTCGTCATCGGTGAGGTGGAGGTCGTAGCCTGCGACTTCGACTTCGCCGTGGCGGATTTTTTTCTTGGCCATGGCAACGGAGATCCACTGGAACTCGGCGTTGTTGTCGAGGAGGACCTTGAGAACCATGGTGAGGGGGACGGCGAGGAACATGCCGAGGGGGCCCCAGAGCCAGCCCCAGAAGATGACGGAGAGGATAACGACGAGCGGGGAGATGCCGAAGCGATTGCCGAGCATGGTGGGCTGCACAAAGTTATCGAGGAAGAAATTGATGCCGCCGTAGCCGATGCCGACAAAGACGGCGGTGCCGGGACCGTGCTGCACCAGGGCCTCCACAATGGCGGGCACGCAGGCGGCGGTGCTGCCCACGGCCGGAATGAAATTGAACAGGAATGCGAGCAGGGCCCAGAGAAGCGGGTAGTGGAGGTCAAAGAACCAGCACCAGAAGCCTGCGAGGAGGCCGGTGAGGGCGCTGATGAGGGTTTTGACGCCGAGGTATTTCTGGATGTCGTCCGCGCTGCGCATGAGGCCGCTGAGATCGGGGCCGCCGGAGAGGCTGACGGCATGCAGGCGGCTCTGGGTGCCATGGGCCTCCATGAGGATGAACATCATGACAATGATGACCATGATGAGGCTGGCGAGGAAGGTGGCCAGGGTGCCAAAGGTGGTGCTCAGCATGCCCATCATGTTTTGCCTTGCCGCCCAGCTGATGAGGTTGTTCCAGTCGAAAATGCCGCCCAGCGTGGTCTTGGCATCTGCAACGCCCCTGAGCTCAAGCCAGGCTCCAAGATCGTTCGAGTACTTTTCCAGGCCACGGAGATAGTTCGGCAGATCCCGCCAGAAGCTGATGAGCAAGCGTATGCCGACAGTGACCAGGCCTGCGAGCACGCTGAGGTTCATCAGCATCGTGATTCCCAGGGCCAGACCTGCGGGAACCCTGTGGCGCCGCAGCCAGCGCACCATGGGGTAGCTGAGGACGGCCAGGAAGAAGGCGTAAACGATGGGGACCAGGACATTGGCCGCGATCTTCATGCCGGTGAGGACAACGAACAGACACGCCAGTGTCACAACCGCCTGCGATCCTTTGCGCCCCCAATCGACGGTCTGATGATGCTCCTGAAACAACGACATCATCCGCAATGCCGCAAAATACCTGCTAGCTCAAGATTTTTCCATGAAGTATAAGGCATTCCATGATCTCCACGCTAAGCAGGCTCCTATCTCCGAACCGCCTTTCTGTTTTTGGCGATGATCGCCGAGGTGCGGGGATCAACCCGCGCATCATCCTGGGGCTGCTGATCATTGCCGGATCACTCATTTACAACTGGCTGGGCACCACGACCTATCAGAACGAGTTCACCGGGCGGAAGCAGACACTCGCAATGGCGACACCGCAGGAGGAGATCGCGCTGGGGCTGCAATCTGCGCCGCAGATGATCCGGGAGAGCGGCGGCCTCTCGCGCGATGGCAACGCGCGGGCGATGGTGGAGCGGGTGGGGGCGCGGCTGATCGCCTCCACAGCGGCGCGGCAGACACCCTACCAGTTCAAGTTTCATCTGCTGTCTGACACGCAGACGGTGAACGCCTTTGCCCTGCCGGGTGGCCAGATTTTCATCACGGAGGCGCTGTTTCGCCGCCTGAAGTCTGAAGACCAGCTGGCAGGTGTGCTGGGCCACGAGATGGGGCATGTGGTGGGGCGCCATTCCAATGAGCAGATGGCAAACTCGAAGCTCTGGAGCGGTCTGGCCCAAGGCCTGGGAGTGCTGCTTTCCGACGGGCACAACAACTCGGGCATGCAGATTGCCAACATGGTGGCGCAGTGGCGGGTGATGAAGTTCAGCCGCGATGATGAGTCGGAGTCTGACGCCCTCGGCGTGAAGTTCATGATGCAGGCGGGCTACAACCCGGAGGCGCTCATCGGCGTGATGGAAATTCTCGCGCAGGTCAGCGGGGGCGCGAACCGGTCGGATTTTATGAGTTCACATCCCAACCCGGCGAACCGCATGGAGCACATTCGTGATGCGATTGCGAAGGAACGGGCGACGCAGCGGTGAGGCGAGTGCGGGGACGTTGTTTTATGGGGCCATGCCGAGAGGACGGTTTTCGGTGCCTTTGATCTGCTGGAGGGCATCGCCCAGCTCTGTGCGGGCGGGTTCTGCGAGCTTTTGAAGGCGTGCGACGATTTCAGGGTGCTCTTTGGAGACATCGCGGGCCTCGCCGGGATCGTCGTTGAGGTTGAAGAGGGAGAGGTCGATGTTTTCCACGCGGTAGCCATGGCGTGAGGCGATGCCTGCGATGCCGCTCTGGGTGATGGACTTGGGCTTCATCTGGCCAAAGCGTGCCGGCTTGCCATCGCGGCCGGGTTCGCCGTCCACGGTGATGTAAGGATGGGGAAAGTGGAGCTTCCACGGGCCGCTGCGGACGGCCTGGAGCTCATCGCCGCCGTAAAAGATGAGCGCCTCGTGGGGGGATTTGGCATCGGGTTTTCCTTCGAGGAGAGGAAGGATGTCTTTGCCATCGATTTTGCGTTCGGAGAGTTTTCCGCCGATGAGTGTGGCGATGGTGGGGAGGAGGTCGATTTCCATCACCGGCTCGTCATTCACCTGTGCTGCGGGCACACGGCCGGGCCAGCGTACGATGAAGGGGCTGCGCACGCCGCCGTCGAAAGTGGTCAGCTTGCCTTCGCGCAGGGGCTTGGCGCTGCCAGCGTGGTTGCCGTAGCTGAGGAAGGGGCCGTTGTCGGAGAAGAGTATGACCAGGGTGTTTTGGTCGATGCCGCAGCGCTTGATCGTGTCGAGGATCTGGCCCACGGACCAGTCGATTTCCTGCACCACGTCGCCGTAGAGTCCTGCACGGGACTTACCGCGAAAGGCATCCGAGGCGAATATGGGCACGTGGGGCATCACATGGGGGACGTAGAGGAAGAAGGGCTGATCCTTGTGCCGCTCGATGAAGCTGGTCGCGCCTTCGGTGAAGCGTCGGGTGAACTGGCTCTGGTCGGGGTCGGTTTCGGAGACTTTGAGGCCGTCGTAAAAGGGCAGGGGCGGCATTTCCTTTGCCAGGGAGGGATGGTACTTGCTGTTGTCGTTGGAGTAGGGAATGCCGAGGAATTCATCGAAGCCGTTGTTGAGAGGATTGAAGAGCAGATCGGTGCCGAGGTGCCATTTGCCGAAGGCGGCGGTGGCATAGCCGCGTGCCTTGCACATTTCCGGCAGCAGCCATTCGTCAGGATGGATGCCCTCTTTGCTGGTGTGGTTCAAAGCTCCCTGCATGCCGACGCGGTTGGCGTAGCAGCCGGTCATGAGCGCGGCACGCGAGGCGCTGCACACGGCCTGGGCCACGTAGAAGCTGGTGAACTTCGTGCCTTCCGCCGCCATGCGGTCCATGTTTGGCGTTTTGATTTTGTCTGCGCCAAAGCAGCCGAGGTCGGCGTAGCCCAGATCATCGACGAGGATGAGCACGACATTCGGCGGACGTTGATCGGCGGCGGAAAGAGCGAGCGAGGCGAGGAGGAAGGCGAGCAGCAGGCGCATGGCCACACCGTGGCAAACTCAGGCGAAAGTGGCGAGTTTTTTCGCAGGCAAAAGCCGGTGGTGCTTGCCAGGACAGTTGTTTCCTGACTACTATCCGGCCATGATCTGGCGTATGGCGGCGGTGCTGGCGGTGGTTTTCTGGGCGGTGATGTCCGGACTGCTGGTGCGTGACATTTATTTTCCCGAGGCTTCGCGTTTTGCCGTGGTGCCGCCGCGCATGGTGATGGACCTGTTTCTGCGGCAGTCGGAAAGCTTTGGCTGCACCCTGCACCTCTACCACCAGCAGGAAAAAATCGGGCATGCGAACCTGCAGGTGAACCGCCGGATCAATCCCCACCATGAAACGGTTTATGACCTCATCGCCCATGGTGCGGTGGAGCAGGTGATGCCGGACGAGCAAATGCGCACCATCATGGCCACATGGAGCCTGGGCTGCACGCTGGCCGATGCCGAGCGCTGGCAAAACCTGGCGGTCAAGGCCAGCTTTCCCCAGAGGGATGCGAGCATGCGCCTTTCCTGGAGCGAGACGCAGCCCTCTCCCGAAGTGCAGGTGAAGCAGGGGGAGCGTGTGGTGATGAATTCACAGGATGTGCAGATGCTCATGGGCATGGGGGCTGGGCAGGAAAGCGCGCTGGCCCTGCTCTTGCTGATGGGGGGTGGCATGCCGAAAACGGGCACAACCCCAGCCGCCCCGGAAGCGATGAAACTGCAGGCCCGCGAAGGCATGATGATGCTCGCGGGCAGGCAGCGGAAGTGCTTTGTGCTGACGCTGCCGGTGCTGGGCATGCATGAGGTCAAAATGATCTTCACCGAGGCCGGTGAGCTTGCGCGCATCGACCTGCAAGACGACTACGTGCTGCTGGAGCCCACGATCCATGGACTGCAAGACGCCGCGCGTTGATCCGAACCCTTTTTTGAAGCATGATCGAGATCGAAGACCTCACGATGAACTATGGCGAGCTGCGGGCTCTGGACGGCCTGAACCTCACCATCAAGCCCGGCGAGCTGTTTGCCTTTCTGGGGCCGAACGGCGCTGGCAAGACCACGGCCATGAAGCTGCTCACGGGGCTGATGAAGCCGGACGCGGGGCGTGTGAGGCTGTGCGGCCATGACGTGCAGCTGGAGTCCCTGCAGGCCAAGTCCCTGCTGGGCTATGTGCCGGATGTGGCGGTGTTTTATGAAAAGCTCACTCCGATCGAGTTCATGGAATTCATTGCGGAGCTGTTTGAGATGTATCTGCCTCATGCGGAGGCGCAGACGGATGCGCTGTTCACCAAATTTGCCCTGCACGAGTACTCACGGCAGCGCATTGAGAACCTCAGCCACGGCACGCGGCAGCGCCTCGCCATCGCGAGTGCTCTGCTGCATGATCCGAAGGTGTTTGTGATCGATGAGCCGATGGTGGGGCTGGACCCCATCCATGCGCGCACGGTGAAGCGTGAGATCAAGGAGCGCAGCCAGGCGGGTACGACGGTGCTGATGAGCACGCACCTGCTGAACATCGCGGAGGAGCTGGCGGACCGCATCGGCATCATCCATCACGGCAGGCTGGTGGCGCTGGGGACGCTGGAAGAGCTGAGGAAGGAGCACGTGAAGCGGGGGAGCCGGCTGGAGGATATTTTCCTCAGCATGGTGGAGGAGCCGGGGTGAATGACGAATGAGTCAATCCGAATGACGAAATAATGACGAAGCCAGAAGTGTGAATGGTGAGGCGTTCTCTGTTTGTTGTTCGTAGATCCTACCTGAATATGAAATCGCTTCTTCTTTCCCTCCTCATGACTTCCATTGCTGTGGCTGCCGATACCAACGTCCAAGATATTAGGGTCAAGGACATCGATGGCAAGGACACGACGCTGAAGACTTATGCGGGGAAGGTGCTCCTGGTGGTCAATGTGGCTTCTGAGTGTGGCTACACGCCGCAGTATGCGGGGCTGGAGGCGCTCTATGAAAAGATGAAGGACAAGGGGCTGGTGGTGCTGGGCTTTCCCTGCAATGATTTCGGTGGACAGGAGCCCGGCGTGGAATCGGCCATCAAGGCGTTCTGCACAGAGAACTACAAGGTGACTTTTCCGATGTTCTCAAAAGTGGCGATCAAGGGGGATGCGAAGCACCCGCTGTATGCGGCGCTGCAGTCCGCCGTGGGCGGCGAGGTGGGCTGGAACTTTGAAAAGTTCCTCATCGGCAAGGATGGGAAGGTGCTGCAGCGGTTTACGTCAGATGTGGAGCCGGAGTCGCCTGAGCTGAAGGCGGCGATCGAGGCGGCGCTGAAATAGCTGCTTACTTTTTGGCCATCCAATCCGCGAGCTGGCGGCGCTGGACGGGGAGCTTGCGGTGGAAGCTGTCCTCGATGGCGGCGGCGGCCATGCCGGAGTCGCCCTCGGGAATGATGCCGAGGTGCTCGGCGAGGCGCTGCTCGAAGCGGGTGATCAGGGCGGGTACTGGGTCCTTGGCGGAGAGGTAGTCGAGGGCTTTGACGAGGAGGTCGTGGATTTCCGGGATGGGCGAGCCTGTTTCAGCGACGAGGCTGATGAGCTTCACCAGGTAGGTGGCGGCGAGCACGCGGCCGTAGCTCTCGCGCAGGCCGAGGCGGGGATTCGTCCAGCGGGCTTCGGAGAGGGTGTGGAGATCGCTGGATTTGCTGCGGACGAAGCCGAGCTCGGCGGAGACAAAGAGATCGAGAACGCCGGAGAAGGGAGATTTGGGGCGCAGCGAGCCTTTGGCGATGGTTTTGAAGAGGCCCACGTCCGGCGAGCACCAGTGCACGATGAGGCTGCTCTCCGCATAGCGTGTGCGCCCGATGAGGATGGCCTCGGTTTTTTCCATGATGACAAAAGGCGTTGAACTCGTGTGCCCAGCCGCTATCTACGCTGCATCATGGAAAAGACCAGCAAGACCATCCTCACCGATCTCCAGGCCCTCGACACCACCGCTCTCAAGGCAAAGCTGGGGGAGCTCCGGAGGTATCTTTGACGTACCGAAATTAAAAGACGAACTGGCCATGCTGGAGGACCGCCTGGCGGCCCCTGGCTTCTGGGATGACGCGAACGCGGCGCGCAAGACGATCGACCGCACGAATGTCATCAAAAAGAAAATCGGACCGCTCCAGGAACTGGAAGCGCGGGCCGGAGATTTTGACGGGCTCATCGAGCTGGCCAAGGAGGCCGGTGACATGGAGACCTGGCGTGAGGTGGAAAGCGAGCACAAGAAGCTCACAGAGGATGTGGGCACCTTTGAGCTCAGCCAGCTTCTGAAAGGCCCCTTTGACCGTGGCAATGCCTTCATCAACATCCACTCGGGCGCCGGTGGCACGGAGGCCTGTGACTGGGCGGACATGCTGATGCGCATGTACCAGCGCTGGTGTGTGCGTCGTGGCTACAAGGTGGAGCTGATCGATCACGAAGCCGGAGACGACGTGGGGACACGCTCCGCGACGCTGGAAGTGATTGGCGAAAATGCCTTTGGATTTTTGCAGGCCGAGCGCGGGGTGCATCGTCTGGTGCGCATTTCCCCCTTCGATGCCGCCAAGAAGCGCCACACGAGCTTTGCCTCAATCGACGTGACGCCGGACTCCGAAGAGGACATCGACATCGTCGTGCGAGATGAAGACCTGCGGGTGGACACCTATCGCGCCGGCGGCAAAGGCGGCCAGAACGTGAACAAGGTGGAAACCGCCGTGCGCCTCACGCACATTCCCAGCGGCGTCATTGTGGCCTGTCAGATCGAACGCAGCCAGCCGAAGAACCGCGCCAAAGCGATGGCGATGCTGAAGGCGAAGCTGTACCAGATCGAAGAAGACAAGCGCAAGGCCGAGATCGACCGCCAGTATGGCGAGAAGAGCGACATCGGCTGGGGCAGCCAGATCCGCAGCTATGTCTTCCAGCCCTACCAGATGGTCAAAGACCTGCGTACCGGGGTGAAGACCAGCAATATCTCTGACGTGATGGACGGTGATCTGGACGCGTTCATGGAAGCCATGCTGCGCGGGCAGAAAGCCGGCGAAGGAGACAAGGACGACGACGAATAAAGCCGTTTGCGGTTGTTGGCAGTGGTTTGCAGTTGTTAAGCAATCGCAAACCATTGCAAACCATCGCTAACAACTGCAAACTCCCGCCCCATGAAGCCTGTTTTTGAGAAAGTACCGAAGCGCCAGTGGGAGTCGTTTCACTGTGAGGTGGTGCGTGCGCTGGACTACGGGACGCGGTGGCACTTTCACCCGGAGTACCAGCTGACGCTGGCGATTGAGAGCCGGGGCCACCGGGTGGTGGGGGACAACATCGGGGCGCTGACAGACGGAGACATCGTGCTGATCGGCTCCAACCTGCCGCATGTGTGGCACCAGGACACGAGCGCGAAGTCGCGGCGGGTGAATGCGATCATCGTGCGTTTTGACGAGGACTTTCTGGGGCGCGACTTCATGGCGCTGCCGGAGATGGAGCCGGTGAAGAGGCTGCTGCAGCGCGCGGCGCGCGGCCTGGAGGTGCGCGGCCCCGCGCGTGCGGTGGTGACCGAGCACATGAAGCGCCTGGCAAACAGCGAGGGGCTGGGGCGGGTGATCGAGCTGCTGGCCATTCTCAACGCGCTGGCCCAGTCCGAGGACTTGAAGGCGCTGGCGAGCTCGAACTATGAGCCCAAGCTGGAGTCTGCGGACCAGGGGCGGATGGAGAGGGTGATCGACTTCATCCACACACACCTGACCGAGGAGATCGACCGCGAGCGCCTGGCAAAGCTGGCGCACCTGAGCCTGGGGGCTTTCAGCCGCTTCTTTCACTCGCGCACGGGCAAGACGGTGCCGCAGTATGTGAACGAGGTGCGGATCGGGCGTGCTTGCGGGATGCTGGCGGAGGATGTGTCAAACATCACGGACATTGCGATGGACTGCGGGTACCGCAATCTGGCGAACTTCAACCGGCGCTTTCGCGAGGTGATGGGGACGACGCCGAGCGCCTACCGGCAAAAATTCCGCGGCATGGCGGGGAAGTGACGCCTGCGCCACTTGCGCGGCCTTTCATCCGGTGAGATAAGCAGGGCATGAGTCAGATGCTAGAACCGGATCTTTCCGTGGTGGACCTCCGCTCCTACTTTGTGCGGAAGCGCAACGCGCTGCTGGTGCGTGGGCGGTTCAGTCCGCTCTACCTGGACTACTACCTGCACCTGATGCAGTACGGGATGCAGAATGCGGAGCCGCTGGACCTGATGCTGAAGGAGGCGCTGGCGGCGCTGGCGCTGCACCTATGCTCGCGCCCGCAGGATGAGAGCTGCGCCTGGACGATCCATGTGAAGGAGCCTCAGCGCGCGAATGTCTTTGTGACCGGCAGCACGCGCCCGGGGCGGGTGGCGGGCCGGGTTTTCACGGAAGATGTGCGCCAGGAGGGGGAGGCGATGTTCATCGCGCAGACGACGCGGCCGGACCAGCCGCCGCGGCAGAGCATGATCGAGTTTCACGGCAGCGACATGCTGAAGGCAGTGGAGGCGTTTTACACGACCAGCGAGCAGAGGCTCACGCGCTTTTTCCGGCTGGAGGACGAGGAGTTTGTGCAGATTTCAGCCGAGCCGGACTGCGATGAGGCGTGGCTTTCCGAACTCACGCTGGAGCAGGTGCTGGCGCTGGAAACGAACGAGCATCTGACCCTGCTGGAAACGCGCGGCTATGTGTTTGAGTGCGGCTGCTCGGTGGAGCGGCTCATGCCCATCATCATGCGCCTGCCGCAGGATGATCTGGACCACATTTTTGCCGACGGCGTGGCGCAGATCACCTGCCCGCGCTGCGGCGCGGTGTTTCGCACGCCGAAGGAGAGCTTTGAGCAGTGGCGGTCCCAGCAGTCGTAGGGCAAGCGTGCTGTTGCATTTTGAAGCCGCCAACGAGACGGTGGCGCCCCACGCATGAAACTTGCCCTCATCCGCCGCCAGTACTCCGCCACCGGAGGTGCGGAGCTGTATGTGCAGCGGCTGCTGGGGGCGCTGGCCGCCGCAGGCCATGAGACGCACCTGTTTGCGGAAAAGTGGCAGGGGCAGGCGGACGGCGTGCAGTTTCACAGCGTCGCTGTGGAGGGAGCACGCGCGGAGCGGCCGCTGCGTTTTGCGGAGGCGGTGAATGCCGCGCTGCAGCACGGGAGATTTGACTGCGTGTTCAGCCTGGAGCGGACGCTGAAGCAGGATGTCTACCGCGCAGGAGACGGCCTGCACCGTGTGTGGCTGCAGAGGCGGAGGCAGTTTGCACCCTGGTGGAAGCGCCCGCTGGTGGGACGTGGCGCGTTTCACCGCAACATGCTGGCGCTGGAGGCGCAGACGTTTGACCCGGCCAACACGAGGCACATCATTGTGAATTCTGAAATGGTGCGCGGAGAGATAGCGCAGCATTTCCCGGCCTTTCCGCAGGAGCGCGTGCACACGATCCGCAACGGGGTCAATGTGCAGCGGTTCAGAAGCGTGCCGAGATCGGTGGCGCGCACACGCTTTGGGCTTGGGGAGGATGATTTTGTGCTGGTGTTTGTCGGCTCCGGCTGGGAGCGCAAGGGGCTGCCCTGGCTGCTGAAGTTCATGGCCGCGCACAGCGGGGATCCGCGTCTGAAACTGCTCGTCGTCACGCGGGACCGCATGCGTGGAAAGATCCCGCCGAATGTGATCCTCACCGGGCCGCTGAGCGATGTGGAAGCCGCCTATGCCGCAGCGGATGTGCTCACGTTTCTGCCTATCTACGAACCCTGCTCCAATGTGGTGAGCGAGGCGCTGGCCAGCGGAATTCCGGTGGTCACGACGAGTTTCAACGGGGCCAGCGAGCTGATCGAGCCCGGCATCAACGGGCATGTGCTCAGTGATCCCGCTGACATGGCCGCGCTCGGCACGTGCATCCGCCACTGGCGGGAGAGAGGCAGCGCCGCGCCCGTGAAGACGCGGCTGCCACTGGACCTGGAGCAGAATGTGGGGCTTACTTTGCAGGTGCTGGAGCAGACTGTGAAAGCAGCCTGAGCAGGGCCGGCTGCCTTGAGCGTTCCAGGCTGCTGCTGGCCGCAGCATTGAACTGGGAGAGCGCGCGCCTGGCGGCTTCGAGGTCTCCAAGACGGATGTGCATTTCGACGCAGGCCAGCACGCAGCGGTTTGCGTAATAAGAGGAAGGGTTTTTGGCGCGGCTCCACTGCTCCCCGGCCAGCGCATAAAACTGTGCGGCGTGTTGGTGCATGCCGTGTCCGCGCATGAGGTGGGCATAGTCTTCGAGCTGCCCCGCTGCGAAACACGGGGAGACCTTCAGCACCGAGTCTGCGTTTTTGATGAGCTCCTCCTGGGAGAACACCTGGTGCTGAATGAGCTGCTGCCAGATGTTGCTGTTGAAGAATCTGATGCGCCACGTGGTGCGTGTGACGAGCTCCAGCCGCTGCTGGAATGACAGGCGGTTTTTTCCTGTGCCGGACATGGCCGCCATCAGCTCCATGAGGCCTGTGACGTTGCTGAGGGAGAATGTGCTGTCCGCAGTGCCGGCTGGAAGGGGCTCCTTTTTGAGCGTCGAATGCCATGCGCTGATGGCGGACTTCAGCACCGCGTGAGACAAATAGTCGTATTCGCCGGTGTTTGCAGGAGCACCTGCAAGGCTGGCGAACTGGAGCACCTTTTCCGGATCGCGTGCCAAGCCTGCCTGCCACAGCGGCGCGAGGCACTGAAGCAAGGTGCTGCGGTAGCTGCCGAGCGGGTAATCATTGGAGCGGCCATGGCGCTTGATGAAGCCGGGATCTGTGCGCAGGCGCTCGAGATGGGTGTCAGCCGCCTTCATGTCGCCCTTGGCAGTCTTGAGTGCGGCGTGCACGGCCAGAAAATCCCGCCAGCAATTTTCACTGAAGGAGTCATCACCCAGGGAGCTGGAGGTGAAGACTTTGCCGAGAGCCTCGAACTGCGGGAGCAGGAGCAATGCGGATTCAGGCTGTTCCCTGCCCAGGAGGACAAGGGTCTGAGCACGCTGCACCGGCTGCTGAGGCAGAGGCAAAGAGGCCACTTTTTTGGCAAAGGCCGCGAGGCGTTCAGTGCGTGACGGGATGCGGGAATCCGGATAGAGGATGTGGGTGGCGGTGTCGTCTGCGGTGAGTGCGACGATCTCCGCCAGCAGACCGTCTTCCAGGTTCCCGGCCTGGAGTTCACGGATGGTGGCATCCGTGGGAGGGAGCCACCAGCGCCTCTTCATGCCGGAGGTGAGCGAGATCTGCACCGACCGCAGCTTCAAGCTGCCGACACGCTGCCACTGATTGTTTTCAAGCAGCAGGCCGGTGGACTCGACGACATCGTTTTTGCCATAGAGGTTCAGGATCGGGTTCAGGGCGGAGGTATTCTCTGCCCCCGCCGCCAGGCGAAAAATGGCGGAATTCAAAACGGAATCACGATAGCGAGTGCGGTTGCTGTTCATGATGGCCTCGAGCTGGTCCCAGCGTTCAAGCGCGAGTCCGCTGATTTGCTGCCAGGTCTCAGTGTGGGGAAGCACGGCGGCGGAGTTGAGCAGGAAGCCGAGCTCAAAACGGGTGATGGGCACATTCTCATGCCAGGCGGTGGCGGCGGCGAGGCCCCACGACTGCCGCTCTTCTTGGTCCAGAAGGCCCGGATGAGTGGCGGTGAGCCAGGCGGCCAGGGCGAGGCGGACGTGAGGCCTGACCTGCTCATCTTTCAGCAGCGCTCTCACCTGAGTGGTGGCTGCTGAGAAAGTCTTCACTGCGGCTGGTGATGAGGAAAGCGGCTTGTAGGGCCCGTCCGGCCAGCCGGGCATGAGTTCAGTGCTCTCGAGGAGATCGAGTGCGAGACGGCATTCATGGCGGATGGTTTGGAGGGCGGGTTCTTCTTTTTCAGCCGCCCAATCCGCCACTGCGCGGCGCTCCGTCCTGCCCATCTGGCTGAGGGCGCTGTGCAGCACGGGAAGCCACAGGCCGCGGGTACCTGTGCTGGCATGCGGCGCCACCTGCTGCATAAAGTCTGCCCATACAGCCCGGGGGGCTGCCCATCCGCCACGCTGCTCCCAAATCTGGAACAACAGGCCGGCGCCAGCGACTGCGTTTTGAGTGTAGAGAGTGTCAGCCATGATGCGAACCTCCGGGAGGCTGGACGCAGCCAGCATCTGGCAGGCGAGCAAAACCGGGGTGTCATCTGCATTGATGCGGAGCTGGCTTTGGAGGAAGTAGCTGACTGCGCCGCCCACACGGAAATAAGGCGCCTTGCCGAAGCTGCTGGAGGTGTCTTCGGGCTCCAGGCTGCGTGACAGGGCGCTGATGAGTTTCAATGCGTCTTCCTTTCTGGAGGCCGCCATCAGCCGCACCAGTTCATTCCGAACCACCATGGTGTAGCCGCGGAATGGCGTGGCTGCATTGCGCTGGCCTGCCAGAAGGGCATTGAGATAGCTGCGTTCCTCGGCGGAGCGAAGCTGCAGCAACGGGGCGAAGTGCCGCAGGCCGTCTCCCGCCTGCTCCGTTGTGGCCAGTTCAGGAAACTGCTTTTCAAAGACGTCCAGCACGGCGCCTGCGGTCTCCAGGTTCAGCTTGGTGAAATGCGCGGCACAAAGCTCCAGGCGCCGGTTTCTCTCAGGGGAGTCTTTGGCCGTGAGACAGGCGGCGATTAAATAGTGACCGAATTTTGCCCCCTTTTGGCTGATGAGAAATTGCGCTGTTTTTTCAAGCTGATCCGGACTCAAAGAAGACAGGTGGTTCAGTGTCAGTGCGAGAACGCTGCGCATCCTGAACCCGGGCAGTGGAAACGCGTCGTAGGTGGCGGCATTCGCAAGCAGACCCATCTCTTCGAGTGAAGGGACAAGCTTTTCTGCGCTGGCTACAATCTCTTTGGGCAACGCAACGGAGATCAGCTGGTGCTCATTTAAAGGCATATTGCCTCTGCTGGTGGCCCAAACACCATTTTGACCTCCGAGGTTTTGCGCTCCGAATTGCAGCGCCTTGGGTGCAAGCCGGGGAGAACTGCACAATTTAAGCACGAATTCGTTAAGCGGTGGCATGCGATAGGGGGTGGGACTCTGACTGAATTCGGTGCGATATAGGCTGCCGATGAGCTGCAGCGACTGTGCGACCCTGTTAGCGTCCGTCTTGCCCATCTGCTGCAGCTGGTCTGCGAAGTATCCCAAATAACCAAGCCCTCCAGTGCTGTAGTATTGCATCCCGCCAGGCATGCGGAGATCGTAGCGAGACTGCACAGCTGGGGGGAGAGACTTAATGTAGATCGCTTCGAGTTCCCGCCAAGTTTTGATCTTGAGCAGGTCGTCGATGAAGGTCTGCAATCTGTCCTGCTGCTCTTTGACGAGCGGGGCGAATTCCTCCTGAAGCGCGGGCACGTTTGCCGCAAACGCCTCCGCCCATTTCCGCCGCTGAAAGTAGCCGGCGAGAAGCTTTTTCTGCTCGGTGGAACAGGTCGCGATTTCATCGGCGTGAGCCTGGGCGAAGGCGGCGATTTCGTCCTGCGCATTGTACCGTTTGCTGCAGAGAAGGGTGATCAAATCCGCTCCGAAAGTGCGGGGCTGACGTTTGGCGAGCTCCTCCACAAGGCCGGGCTGGGAACTGCCGCCGGTGAACTCACTGCTCATGAACTCCAGCAGGGTCACCTGCTGCGAGTTTTTGGGAAGAGGCCGGGGATTGAACGTGGCGGCAGGGTCAAGCATGCCCGTGGCTTCCAGCAGAGCGATGACGCGCCGGGGGCTGCCGCGGTGCTTGTAGAGATTGCCTGCGTTGCGAAGGGTGGTTTCAAGCCATGAAGGATCTGTGGCTGCTCCGCTTTGCTCCGCACGCTCCATGACTGCACCAAAGAGCTCCGGGATGGCGGCGGCGTTTTGCAGCCACTGGGCGACTTGGGTCTGATGAGGCTGGCGTTGTCTGCTGCCACGATTGTACAGTGCATCCTGCTGCGCCACCAGCTTGCTGATCTGATCAAGAAGGGCGACGGCCCTTGGCGTTTCAGACTGAGCCAGGCGGTCAAGCAGGCTGACTCCTGTTTTGATGACTCCGTAGATGTCGTTTGCGGAATTTCCCAGGCGGGTCATCTGCATCCAGCTTGAGACAGCATTTTCAAACTCAGCCTTATCCGCGATCACCAGCGGCTGAAGGGCCTGTTTGAGCGCGCTGTCCTGATCCGTTTTCTGATCCAGGTCCGGCATGCGGGCCCTGAGCATGGCCAGGAGACTGGCCGCTGATTCGGGCTGCAGGCTGGCAAAATCTGCCTGACGCTTTTTGATGAAAGCCAGAATGGGGGAGGGGTCCGGGCGATTGCTGTAGTAAAAGCTGCGGGCGTTCGGGTTGTCTGCAGTCGAGCGTTGCAAAAACGCCAGCAGCAGTTCGGTGCCAAAGGTGGCGGGTTGTTTCTTCAGTATGTCCGGGACCAAGGTGCTCAGGCCCGTGTCATTTTCGATGCGGTTGACAAGGCAGGCCAGCAGGGTGGGCGTCTCATCATTTCCGCCTGCCGGATCCATGTATCCCGAGGCCTCGGCCACCCAGGGCGTGCCAGAAAACACAAGCCCGACATTTTTTGGCTGATGCAGCAACTGCTCCATCTGGCTGCGGAGATTGGAGGTCCAGCCAGGCACATGTGAGATGCCCTCCTCCTTTGCAATGGCGGACGTGACATGCAGGAGCTGAGGCACCTCAGCGAGAGAGGTCAGCAAACGATACACCAAGTTTTCGCTGCCATTCCGCACCACCGCCACTTTCTGCTCCGGACTGTCGTGCAGGAGTTTGACGGCATGCCGGACTGCGGCTGCAGCCTTGCCGGCATCCACGGAGGCAAAGTCGCGGAGCAGCGCCGGGAACTGCTGTGTAAACTGCTGCTCCTGCTGCCTGAGATCGCTCCAAGATTTCGCGGCCAGCACCTGGTCGATCTTACGTGTCAGTTCCTGGCTTTCGATTTTGAGAAGCGGGGCCAGGACGCGGGTGAGCTCCTCACCCATGAGCTCGGGATGGGGATAGCCGCTCAATTCGCGGCGCAGGAGGGTGGCGAGCTCGGCCTGGCCAGTTTGGGGCATGGCGGCGATGTCTTTGGGATGACGCAGGAGAACGATGCGCAAAGCCGCGCTGCAGTAGGCGTCGCTGTCATCACCGACAAACTGAGAACTGCTGAATTGCGCGACTTCAAGCGGTGCGGGCCTGCCATCCAGCAGCATGGGAGTGCGGCTGTTTTTCACCAGCAAAGCCTGGGCGAGCTCGTTGCCCAGCGTGGGTTTGCGCTGGCCCAGCCGGGCGAGGGCCTGGTTGACCTTCTCATCATTCCAGCGGTCTCGGTAATGATGCGCCAGAGAGCCAAACCAGGTCGAGTGGTTTTCCCCGTCGTTAAGAGCATAAGTCCGGAAAGATGCCGGCTCTCCCAGAAAGCCGAGGGTGTCGGCCGTCTGCAAGAAGTCATCAATGGTCTGGAATCGGTCGCTCGTGTACCTTCTGGCGATCTGGGCCAGCCAGTTGTCCGAGCTGATGAGATTATCTTCCAGGGCCAGATCGAGCAAAGGGAGAGCGCGCGGGTCCTCCAGCAGGTTCTGCAGCCACTGGATGTAATTCTGAACGGACTGCAGGGCCGGGGAGAATGAAGAGTAAAATCTTCTGCTGTTGCTCTGCTGCTGTTTTTGGTATTCGCGCCAGGCGGTGATGTTTTGAGTGCGGAGCTCCGGAGTGCCGCCAATCCACCGGTCACGAAGGCTGCGTATGAAGCTGCGCAACGCCTCCGGGTTTCTCTCGCCGAGGGCAAAGGCGTAGGAATTGAGCGGCTGCGGCACGCTGTAGGCCTGCGGTGAGGTCTGGGAGAGGAAGAGCTCATTCAGCGGCTCCTTGATCTGCCGTTTCTGCCACAGCCGCACGATCTCCTCCAGCGGCCCGCCCTGCTGCTGGCTGCGGTGGGCATAAATGCCTTTGCCTGCTGGGTTGAGCCAGGCTGATGCCGCAGAGACGAAATGGGCATCATCCGCCATGATCAGGGCGGCATACGCGCGGCAGTACTCCTCGGTGTTCTTTCCCTCAGCTTTGAGGATGGCGGGAAAGATGACCTCATCAAGCAGTCGCTGATCTCCGCGCAGGGCGGCGCTGTAGGTGGCGAAGACGGCCGGCACAGGCATGGCGATCTGTCTTTGGGTGGCAAACATTCCGCCATAGGGGGAGACGGGGTCCGTGCCGCCATAGCCCTGGGAGTAGTTCCACTGTGACATGAGCCGCCGCCTTACCTTGGGCATGGTGCGCAGGCTGAGCAGTTCGAGCGCCATTTTTTCTGTGTCGGCGAGACTTCCGCTTTCGGCCATGGCAAGACCGCCGAGCGGAGCAAAGCCCATGAGGGCAAGTTCGGGGACTCCAGTCATCGCTTTGCAGAGCTGGTCGTGGGCCGCCCTGCGCTCATCCCGTGCCTTCTGGCTCTCCGGGCTGAGCTTGATGGAGCCGTCTTCATTAAGGCTCCACCTGCGGTCATTCTGGGGGCTGCCGCCACCGGGAGGCTGCCACAGCGCCGGGAAGGCCACATTCTCGCTGGAAACGCCGTTCTGAAGGTTGCTCAAAGCCTGGCTAAAGTTCTGGGTGATGCCGGCGGACAGGGGACGTTTGGCTGGCAGGGAGCGCAGCCAGACAGAGAGCAGCCCGGAGAGCGCGGCGGGCCTGGGGGTGGAGATCGAGCTGCTTTCGTTGAACTCGTGGATGAGCGCGGGCAGGTGCGCAGCCTGGGTGACTTCCGGCATCTGCTGCCAATGCTGGAGCGCGGTCTGGAAATCCCCTTCCAGCGCAAACAGTGTGGCCAGCCGCGCATGTGAAGCAAAGGCGCGTGGATTGGCGGCGACCACTGCGCGGTGCGCCTCAATGGCGGGCTTGGTTTCGAGGCCGGTGTGCTCGAGCAGCACGGCATATTCCTGCCGGGGCTTCCAGCCTGCGCTGGCGGCCGTCTCCATGGTCTTCATCACCTGGTCCGTCAGTTTGTACTGACCGAAGCGATTGATGACATCGTGAATCTGATGATGGGCGCTGGAGCTGTTCTGCGGGCTCAGGCAGCCCTGGATGGCCAGACGCAGCTGTCTCACGAGCTCCTTCACGGCGGCCGCCTCGTCTCCTGTTCTCACCATTTCGTCGAGGGACACCTGCTTTTTCTGCTGCCGCTGGCGGTAGGAATAGCTGCGCGAGTAGGGGTTGGCGACCACCGGTGTGTTTTGCGGGCGCGAGGCAGGCTGGCTGCCCTGCGCCGCCTGAGCCAGATTTTCCGCCTCCTCCTCCATGCCCAGTGCATTGAGTGCCTCCGCAAGCATGTACCTTTCATTTTGATTGCTGGCAGTCTGGGTGAGGTGCTCGATCACGGGCTTGATCGTGGCCATGAGTTCTCCGGTCCCGTTGTTGCCGGGCTTCTGGAGCATGCGCTGTGCATGGTGGAGAATGGCAAACTCGAGCTGCAAGATCTGGGCTGAGTCGGTGGCCAGCGCCCTGGCCTGCTGGAAATAGGCCAGCGCCTTTTCAGAGCGGTTCATCTGCTGTGAGAGCCAGCCTGCGAGCAGCAGGTCGTCCAGACTGGGGTTTGCCGTGAGACGGGGGGCCATTTCATCCAGCAGCGCCTGCTGCTGGCCCGTCATGAGACGGAGGGTGAGTTTCAGCTTCGGGTTCTGAGCCTTTTCAACGAAGGGAGTCAGGCCGGCATGAAACTCCTTGATCCATTTTTGCTGGGCCTCGTTGACCGGGGCCTGGTCATAATCCTGCTGCGCACCGGAGCTGGCGATCAGATTCAAAACTACCGTGGGCAGCGAGACCGAGATGGCCGGCATCGGCAGAGCAGCGGGCCGAAAATTACGATAGTACCCCTGCGGGGTTCTGCCGCTGATCGAGAGGCTGCCAGCAGCCTGGGCCTTGTTCTGCGGCTTTTCAGGCTGGTCCAGCTGCTGCTGGATGATTTCCACCATGCCTGCCCAGTCACGCACCGCGCCAAGGGAGTACACGACGTCGGCGACATAGTATGACGGCTGGCTGTCAGCAGAGCTTACCCAGCGTTTCAAAAGGGTGGTGATAGCGCGGATATCCTCCGGCGAGATTTTGGCCGTGTCGGCGTTTTGGGGTTCCTGGGGAAACAGATCCGACTGGCTCCGCAGCAGGCTGGACAGCGAGCGGATCATGTCAGGTGTCACCTTGGACATGGCTGCGTGGAGGTCGAGAATGCGCCGCACCCAGACTGGGGACTGAGCGCCTGCGGCATGCCAGGCCATGGTGGCGGTGCGCATGGCCAGTGATGGGTAGTTGGACTGAAAGAGCTTGTACGCGCGCTCGTAAACCGGCAGGAATTCCTCCGGTGAGTCATTGCGGGCCTGCATGAGCCAAGCGGCATGCAGGGCGACATTCTGCGGCTGTTCAGCCAGCATTTCCGAAGTGATGACAAGCTGCGGCGAGCTCTCCGCCGCTGCGAGCAGCAGGGGGGCATCGCTGACGCCGGCCTGCCTGAGGCTGCGCAGGGTGGGCTCGCGCTCAGCCACATCCCACAGGGACACTATCTGCAGCACATGGGCCAGAGCCAGAACGGGAGACTCGGTGACGCCGGGAGCCTGCTGGACGTAGCCGTTTGAGGGCAGCCCGTTGGAAAAGTTTGAGCCAAAAGTATTGTAGCTGCCGAAGCTGGCGCGCCCTCCCTGCTTCTGACGGTGCACATAGGCCGCCTGCACCATGGCCGGAAGAACCAGCCAGTCCTCCGTGCCCGGAGGCAGGGAAAGCGTGGAATACTGCGCGCGCAGCCCGATGCTGCGCCCTGCCGTGGTCACACCGGGCAGCTCTTCGTGCATGCCCATGATTTCGATGAACGCGCGCACAGCCTCCTTTTCACGCCCGGCCTCCTCCAGTGCCACGGCATTGAGATAGTGCAGCCGGTAGTCTTGCGGGTGCTTTGCCAGCAAAGGGTCGAGGAATGTAATGACGCGGTCCCATTCGCCTTTCTCCGCAATGGTGTCCGCCATCTGCTCGATGGAGCGCGCATCCATCTGGCTGCCGCCGGCGATCTCAAAGAGCATGCGGTAGCCGAGGTCGGGATCGCCGCTTTCGATTTGCAGGCGTGCGATGCTTTCACGGGCCTTGGTGGTTTTGTCGAGCTTGGCGGCGCTTTCGAGGGTGCGCAGAGCCTCGGCCGTGAGTCCGATCTCCTCTTCGCTGCGCGCGATGTCGAGGAGCAGCGCCAGATCCTGCGGCCGCAGGCGTGAGGCCTCATAGAGGCAGCGGCGGCGCTCCTCGTCATTGTTGACGGCACGGTAAATCTCCGCCAGCGCCAGCCAGGGCTGGGCGCTGGCGCGGTTTTGCTTCTGCCGCTGCTGGAAGTTTTCAATAAGACGCGGGACATTGTTGTGCTGCTGGGCTGCGAGCGTCAGCGGGCTGATCAGGCGCAGGCGTGCTGCGGCATCTGCGGTTTTTTCATACAGCGCCAGATAGGTGCGCTCCGCTTCGTCCGGCTGATTGTTTTCAAGGCAGAGGGTGGCATAGCTGGACGCCATCTCGATGGAGTCAGGAAACTTCCGCATGGCATCGCGCAGGAGGCCCAGGGCGTCCTTGGTCCGGTTCAGCCCTAGCAGCAGGCGGGATTCATCCAGCCATGGCTGCACGGCGCTGGGGGAGAGCTTTTTCCATTCGGCGACCCATGTGAGGGCCTGCTCCGGCTTTTCCGCGCGGCGGTAAAAGTCCACCATGCGCTGCACTCGGGCCGTGGTGCGTGCTCCGGGAAGTGCGATCACCTGCTGCAAGGTCTGCGCCGCCTTCTCCCACTCCTGCCGGGTCTGCAGCAGGGTGGCCAGCTGGCTCAGCGCGGTCAGTTGGTCCTCTGCGGGAGCGGAGGTCAGGGCCTTTTCTGCCTCTGCGTGTTTGCCTGCGTTTTCGAGCAGAGCCGCCAGCAGGCAGCGGTTTTGGATGGTGGCTGCAGCCTGGACCTGGAGCTCCTGCAGAACGGGTGGCGTGAGTTTGCCTGACTCGTCGCTGCGCAGCACGAGGAGGAGGTCCTTCACGGCCGTTTCGATGCTCTCGGCATCCTGAGCGAGGCCCAGGCGCGTGCGCGCCCAGGGCAGCGCACGCTCGATTTCCTTGTTGGCAATGCCCAGCTGCACCAGCAGGGCATAAAGGCGTGGCTCACGGGCAAAGTCCTGCTGGCGTGGCGCGAGGAGATCCAGCGCCGTGCGGGACTCCTGCCGCGCCTGCAGCGCCTGCACGATGCGCAGCAGATCTTCCAGCGTGGCGGATTTGGCCAGCCGCGTCCAGATGGCGAGCGCGGCATCACGCTGGCCTGCGCGGTGCAGGTAGTGCGCCTGCGCCTCCTGCGCGGAAAGGCTCTCCGGGAAGCGCTCCACGAGCTGCGCATACGCCTGCGCCGCAGGGCTGCCGGGCTTCACGGGCGGCTCCTCCCAGTTTTCCAGCAGGCGCGCGGCGCGCAGATAGTCCGCTTCTGCGGCTCCCGGCAGCTTGAGAAAGCGCTCCAGCGTGGCCCGCGCGGCGGCATCATCTTTCGCGCGATGCTGCAGGCCTGCCAGCCGCACGAGCATTTCTTTGTCCGCGGCATTCTGCTGCGCCAGAGTCTTCGCCTGCTCGATCGCTTCATGGGTCAAATCGAGCGATTCGAGAAGATCGAGAAATCCTTCCTGAAGATCGCGCCTGCCAGGATTCGACTGCAGCAGCGCGCGTGCCTCCTTCAGTGAGGCGTCTTTCTGCCCGGTCTCACCGAGCAGCAGCGTGTGCTGCCACGCCAGAGCCACGCGCTGCGGGTGCTCTTTCACGAGGCCTGCCATGAATTTTTCGAAGCCCTCCAGGTCGTCGCTCATGCGAAACACACGGCTGATGCGGCCCAGCACATCCCCTTCGATCCAGGAGTCGGAGCCGGTTGACGCCAGGGTCTCCCTGAGGGTTTTCAGGGCGTCATCCCGCCTCTCCGCCAGCAGCAGCACATCCGTGAGGCGGAGCTGGCGCAGCGTCCGCGCCACTGGATCGCGGGAGCGTTTGATCAGAGCCTGCGCTGTTTCCAGCGCCGCTTCATACTGGCCTTCATCCGTCAGCAGGTCGATGAGCTCTTCGGAGAGGTCTTCATCCTCGGCATGGGCTGCAGCCAGTTCCTTCCAGGTGCGCAGAGCCTCTTCATTTTTGCCGAGGCGCAGCAGCGCACGGCCGCGCAGCTTGCTGATCTCCATGGCTGCGGCGGCATCCGGATGCGCCTTGGCGCCTTCATCGAGCGAATGCAGGGCTGAGGCAAAATCTAGCGCTCGCGCCTCCAGCCGGGAGCGTTCAATCCAGGCCGAGGTGTTGGCAGGATCCAGCTTGAGCGCCGTTTCATACGCCTTCAGCGCGGATGGGTCATCGCCACGGTGGGAGTGAAAGACGGCCAGCAGCAGATGATCTGCCGCAGTGGCAGATGGCGCTTTGGCCCGGGCGTCTAAAAAAGCCCCGAGGTCCGCGGTCGTGCCCTCCTCCAGCCACGCGGCATGGAAGCGCTCAAAAAGGGTGCCCGGCTGCGGGCGCTTGAGCAGGATGTCCAGATAGCGCCGGGCCGGTGCCGGAACTTCGGGTGGCGCTGTTTGCGCGAGGGCGCTGGCGCCGAGCAAAAAGAGGCAGAGGGCGGTGCGTGAATGCATGGCAGTTTTTTAGCGGGAAGGAGCAAGTGTTTGCAAGCTCTGAGGTCGAATTCGTAATCTTATCGCTCATCCTGAGGTGGGGGGAGCTTGTCCAGCCCCAGGCGCCGCAGCAGTTCAGAAATGAGCTTTTGCTGTGCCGGGGGGAGGGCGGCGATCTCCGCCTCATGCTTCACGGCAAAGGCCGCAGTTTCTTGGTCTCTGGGCCCAGGAATAAGCAGGAGCCGCAGAAGGTCGGCTCCGAAGCTGTCCGGACGGACCTTGGCGAGAAGCGGCGGCAGATCCGGCCACTGAAGCATGGCGGGCAGCCAGTTTTCCAGCAGCGTGGGCCGCTCTTTCTCCATGGGCATGGGCTGGGGATTGAAGGTGGCTGCCGGGTCCAGCATGTGCGCGGCCTCCAACAGTGACACAAAACGCTGCGGGCTGCCCTGCAGGTGCTGCAAGTCCATCAGGTGTGTCAGCGCACCCTGCATCCAGACGGGATTGCCGGTGGCACCACATTCGTTGGCGCGCTGCATGATCTCCTCAAAGAGCTCAGGCGTGGCCGCCGCACGCTGCAGCCATTGGGCGATGCGCGTCTGGTGCGCAGGGGCCAGCCGGCCCTTGCTGCGGGCGATGATCTCCTCCGTGGCCATCAGCTTGCTCACGTGATCTAGCAATTCGACAGCCCGCGCTTTGTCCATGGGGGCGAGGCGGTCGAGGAAGCGCAGGCCGCGCTGGGTGGCCTCATACTCGCCAAAGCCTGCCTGCTGCAGGCTGGTCAGCTGGAGGAACTGCTGCAGGTCCGACTCAAACTGACGCGCATCTGCATCGATGAGAGGCTGGAGCGAGGCTTTGAGCCGGGGATCGGCCGCACTGCGAGAGCGCAGGTCGGGAATGCGCGCCTGAAACAAGGCAAGGACGGCGGTGGAAGTCTCGGGCGTGAGCCGGGTGAAGTCGTCGCGATGCTGGCGGATGAAGGTGATGATCCTGGAATCATCCGGGCGGTGGGGCTCGTTGTAGAAGCTTCGCCGGGCCTTTGCATCCTTGGGGTCACGGTGCAGCAACGCCAGCAGCAGCTGGGTGCCAAAAGTGGAGGGCTGCCCGGCAAGCCATTGGCGGATTCTTGCACAAGTTTCCTGCTCCTGCTCCAGGCTGTCGATGATGCGAGCCAGCATCGTGGGTTCATAGGCATCATCCACCCGCATGTCCCGAAAGTCCGGGGCGGCGGCGGTGAACGGCGTATTCTGAAACACCCAGCGGGCGCTGTTCGGCTTCTTGAGAGCCTCTTCAAAACGGAAGCATTCGTTGCCGCACCAGCTCAGCGACTGATGCAGCCCATGCTTCTCCGCCAGTGCGAGTGATGTGCCAAGAAGCTGAGGCACATGGGCGAGTGACATGATGTAGCGGCTCGCCGGTGTGTCTGGCAGTCCCTCGCCCATGGTGGAACGCTGTTCCTTGCAGCCGCCCAGCAGTTTCAGCCCATGCTCTGCCACGGCCCTGGCGCGCCCCGGGTCGTCTGCTGCGACAGTCTGCAGAAAGCCGGTCAGATCTTCCGGGGAGCTGCCTGCCGGATTGAATTCCTCCCAGGTCTTGCATGCCAGCCTGGCGTCGGCCTGGTGGCGCAGCTCCTCGGATTTGGCCTTCAGGATGGGGGCCACGGCGTGCTTGAAAGCCGCATCTGCGATGTCGAGATGCGGGAAGTCCGGCAGCTGGACCTTGAGAAAGGCTTCCAGATTCAGACGCTCATCCGTCGGCATGGCGGCGATCTCTGCGGCATGGCGGACCAGCAGGAGGCGGAAGGCAGCGTGGCAAAGGCCTTTTTCGCTGCCGGGATCTGCCGCCTGAAGCTTTACCGGTTTGCCATCCAGCCACAAAGTTGTGATGCCTGCGCGCACCAGCATGGCCTGAAGCCAGTGAGTGGTCAGGCTGGGTGGATGGTCTTTGCCGAGGCGCTCGATGATGGCGTTGATGACGCTGTCCTTCTGTATGTCGCGGCATTGCCAGGCCAGCTTGACCATCAGGTCCTTCTGCTGCTGCCTGGCGCTGGCAAAGGGGTGGGACTTTGCCGCAGGATCAAGAAAACCCAGGGCACGTGTGAGGCGGATGAACTCTTCAGGCGTCTGCACACGGGCGCTCAATCCAGCGGCATCCATTTGCGACAGCCAGAAGCTGGGCTCGGTGGAGTCTTCTTCCAGGGCGGTTGCCACGATGGACAGAGAGCCCTCGCTTTCGTTAATGAAGTGCTGCAGCCAGTCGCGGTACTTCAGGGCGGCGCGTTCCAGCGGTGTGTAGTCAGGCTGGCTGCCATTTTTTTCGGTCTCCCGGATTTTTTCAAAGGCCTTCTGTCGGAGGGCTGCCTCCGGGCTGACCCAAACGGATCGCAAACGGCGGATAAAGCGTGGCAAAGCCTCGGGCTCACGGCTGGTGAGCACTTGGACATAAAAGTCCAGCACAGACGCTTCCGGCCTTGCAGCAAATGGATCCGCCGGCTCGGGGGAGGGCAGGGTGAAATCGCGATGTTCGATGATGAAGTCATCCAGTGGAGTGGTGAACTTGCGAGCCCGCCAGAGGCGCACGATTTCACCGGCCATGCAGCCAAGGGTGGAACGCCCCGTGCTGTGCGAAAAGGGGCGGAGCCATTCCGCCGCAGCTTTTGGGAAGTCCTGATCGCCAGCCATCAGCAGGCCGGCATAGCCACGGCAGAAGTCGAGCATGGGCTGGCCTTCGGTCTTGAGGATGATGGGAAAAAGGGTGCCTTCGAGCATCTGCACATCTCCGCGCGCTGCCGCGCTCCATGTGGCAAAGACAGCCGGAGAAGGCATGGCGATGCGGTTGCGGGTCTGAAAGCAGTTTTCGCTGATGATGGCGGAGGCTGAGCCGTTTCGGCGTCGTCGGCTTGGATCAGAGCGGCCCCGGCGGTCTGCCGGCCTGGAAAGAATCTGCAGGGCCAGCTTTTCAGTTTCCTCGATATTGCGCCCCTCGTGCATGGCCAGGCCCGCCAGCGGGGCAAAGCCTGCTTCCGCCAGCTCTGGCAGCGCAATCATCGCGTGGCACAGGGCATCATGGGCGATGCGGCGTTCATTGCGTGCCCGACGGGCATCTTCGCCGAGCTGTGGCTGGCCGGGGGCATCCGCTCTCAATCCCTGCTGGGAAGGCGCCGGGTGCCAGTCATTGTCGGCTATTTCCCACCAGGAGGGGAAGCTGCTGCCGCCCCGCTGGACTCTGTCGAGAACCTCCCCGATCAGGGCGATGCATCTGGCTGGCAGCCGGTCGGTAGGAGGGCGGTTCTTGATCCACTGCGTGACAAGCCGAGCTGCGGCGAGGCTGCGAGCGTTATCCTGGTCGCTGCCGGAGATCTGCCGTGTGAGCGGCAAAAGCAAAGGGTGCTGCTGGGTGGCGGGAAGCAGGAGCCAGTGCTTCAGGGCCGTGCCGGCATCTGAGGCGGCATGCAGCATGACGAGCCGCTGGCGGGCTGCATGGGCGTGCGGATTGGCCTCCAGAACGGTGATGTATCCCGCGACTGCATGCTCAAACAGCGCCTCGGAGGAAAGGGTCTGGTCTCCATCATTGTTTTGAAAGGGGCGGCCATGCGCGTGCTGCATGTCGAGCAAGGCGGCATGCTCCAGGCGCGGCTTCCAGCCATTGGCGGCAGCGTTCTTGATGCCGAGGAGCAGGGTCTGGCGGAGCTGCTGAACTTCGAGCTTCAGCAGCAGCTGGGTCAGCTTTTCGGCTGTCTCCGCCGACTGACGGGCGGGGTCGAGCCATTCCGCCGTCAGCGCTCGCACCACGCGCCGTGCCTCATTGAGCGCGCCGGAGATGTTGTTTTGTGAGAGGTGGCGGTCGAGCGCTTCACGCCCGTCCACCGTTCCACGCTGGAGCAGGGCCTGGGAGTAGGGATTGAGTATGGCGGTTGTGGACTGGGAGGCTGCCACAGCGTGCAGCGCGGGGAGTGAGCTCCGCAGTTTTTCCGCCTCGGCGTCCATGCCATATTCTTCCATGACGCCGGCGAGGCTTTCCTTTGTCTCCCGGGTGCTGGCATGCTGCAGCGCCAGACGCATCATTTCCTGCACGGCAGCCACGGCCGTCTCTTCTTTGCCAGTCCCGCCAAGCTGCTTCGCATGGTAAAGAACTGCGTTGGCGGCCTGCTGGCGTGCGTCAGGGGTGATGGCGGTTTTATACGCCTTCAGGAAGTGGCCGAGCGCGGCCTCATGCTGCTGCATCTCCTGGCAGATCCAGCCGGCGGTGAAGAAATCTTCCGCAGTGGCTTCAGGGCTGCTGAGGCGGGGTTGCAGCTCCGTCAGCAGTGTCTCCCCTTTTCCGCACAGCATGCTGAGAATGAACTTGAGGCGGGGCTCGGAGATGGCGGCCAGCCGTGTCTTCATGGCCTCAACGAATTCCGCAACCACAGTGTTTCCGCCCTCGCGGCGGTCGGCCTGCTGCCGGGTGAACTCGAGTGCGTTCATCAGCATGCCTGTGACGAAAGGCGGCAGGTGACAGCTGGTGGCCTCAAGACCCAGTGGGCTGACTTCGAATGAACTGGATCGACGGACCGACTGACGAGGCGGTGCATTGGGCAAACCGGGCTCTTCGGCGAGCTGGATCATGCGCTGGAGACATTGGATGACGTCATCCCAGGCCTTCAGCTCAAAGAAGCCATCCAGCAGTGACTCCATGCGATCCAGGTGGCGGTTGTCCATGCCCTGCATCCAGCGCCGCAGCGTGGCGGCGATGGTCTGGGACTGGGCTGGGCTGATGAGCACGAGCGGGGCCTGTTTGGACTCATGGGCATCTCTGCTCTGGCTGGTCAGCAGATTTTGCAGCACGAGGTGTTCGTTGCTCTGCGGCTGAGGCACTGCGGCGCACAGATCAATGACAAGCTGAAGCCATGTGGCGGCGTCTGCCGGCGTTTCAGCGGTGTCATAGGCGGTATCGGCAGCGCAGAGCGCCAGGTAGCCGTGCCTGCCCTTGAACATGTCAAAGCAGCGCTGGCAGGCGGCCAGCTTGTCAGCCGGGTCGTCTTCGCTGGCGGGATCCAGCAGCCAGGCTGCGTGCAGCGCTGCATCCTGAGGATGGGCGGAGAGTATTTCCAAGCACACATGAAAATCCGAGGACTCGCGGGCAAGCTCGAGCAGCAGCTCGGCGTGGGCCACACCTTCCCGCTTTAGCTGCTTTGTCAGCCGCGGCTGGGCATCCTCCTGCCAGACGCTGCTGATCTGGAGGAGATGGACGAGGGCAAAGGTCGGGGACTCCGTGACGTCTGCGGGCAGCGCTATGAGTGAGAACGTGCCATGGCCGCTGCCGGGCGGCAGCAGGGCTGCGTGCCTTCGTTCCTCGCGGTAGGAGTAGGCTGTGCGCGCGATGTTCGGCAGCGCAAGCCAGTCGGCCGTACCTGAGGGCAGATCTTGAGGCAGCGCGTGGAGCTGAAGCTGCTGCGGCTGGGCCTGCCGCGATGAGGGCAGTTCTTCATGCATGGCCAGCACTCGCAGGAATGCCTGCACGGCCTCAGGCTCATGGCCGGCTTCTTCCAAGGCCACGGCTTGGAGGTAGTGCAGCCGGTAGTCGTCCGGGTGCTTTTCGAGCAGCGGGGCCAGAAAGGAGCTGACGTGCTCCCAGTCGCCCTTCATGCCAATGACAAGCGCCATCTGCTCCACGGCGCGCGCATCCATCTTGCTGTCCGCCAGATCAAACAGCATGCGGTAGCCGATGTCGGGATCTCCGTCTTCAATCTGCAGCCGGGCGATGTGTTCTCTCGTCTGCGTGGTTTTGTCGAGCTTTGCGGCTGCTTCGAGCGTGCGCAGGGCTTCGGGAGTGAGTCCCTCCTCTTCTTCGCTCCGGGCTATCTCCAGCAGCAGCGTGAGATCATGCGGGCGCAGGCGGGAGGCTTCATAGAGGCAGCGGCGGCGTTCTTCGTCATTGTCAGTGGCACGGTGGATTTCCGCCAGCGCGAGCCAGGGATAGGCGGAGACGCGGTTCTGCTTCTGCCGCTGAACGAAGTTTTGCAGCAGCTTCGGCAGTCCGTCATGACTTTGGGCGGCCTTTGCCAGGGGGGCAAGCATGCGCAGGCGTGAAGCCGGGTCCGTGGTCTTCTCATACATGGCCAGGTAGATCCTTTCGGCCTCCTCGGCCTGCCCCGCATTGAGGCAGGCGGTCGCACACGCTGCGGCGACATCCGCAGCATCGGGAAATTTGCGCAAGGCCAGGCGCAGAGCTTTCAGGGCCGCTTCCGGATGCAACAGATCTTCATGCACCCGCGCCTCCGTGATCCAGGGAGCGACCGCCCCAGGTGAAACCGTTTTCCATTCGGCGATGTAGGTCAGCGCCTGCTCCGGCTGGAGGGCGCGGCGGGAGAGCTCGACCATGCGCTGAAGATTGCCGCTGCTGCGCCCGCCGGGCAGTTCAAGAACGCGCCGCAGAGTCTCCGCCGCTTTGGCCCAGTCCTGATGAGACTGGAAGACATGGGAGAGCTGGCTGAGCGCGATCAGAGCATCCTGGGCAGGGGCGGCATTCAGCAACGCCTGCGCCTCGGAGGTTTTGCCAGAATGATCAAGCAGTGCGGCGAGCAGGCAGCGATCCTGCAAAGTCAGTGCGGACATCGCTTTCAGTTCATCGATCAGTGGCTGGGCCGGGCTCATTTCCTGGCTGCGGACGATGGCGATGATGTCTCTCAAGGAGCTGTCGATGCCATCGGCGTCCTGCATCAGCCGCAGGTGTGCACATGCGCATGGCAGCGCGCGGCCAAACTCCTTGTTGGCCATGAGCAGGTGCACCATCAGCGCCAGAAAGCGCGGCTGTGCGGAGAAGTCCTTTTCACGCTCCAGCAGGACATCCAAAGCGGGGCGCGACTCGAGCCGTGCCTGCAATGCCTGGGCGATGCGGAGCAGGTCTTCGAGCACGGCGCTTCCGGCCATGCGCCGCCAGATGGCGATGGCCTCTTCGCGGTGGCCGGTGCGGTGCAGGTAGTGCGCATGCGCCTCCTGGGCGCTGAGACTTTGCGGGAAGGTGGCGACGAGCCTGAGGTAGGCCTTCGCCGCCGGGGAGTCCGCCTTCGCGGGCGGTTCCTCCCAGCTTTCCAGCAGGCGGGCGATGCGAAGGTGGGCGGACTCATCGGCAGCTGCGCTGGAGAGAAAGGACTCCAGCGTCAGGCGTGCCGCAGAATCATCGCCCGCACGATGCTGCAGGGTGGCAAGACGAACGAGCAGCTCCTTGTCTCCGGGGTTTTGGGCAACGACGAGCCGTGCCTGCTCAACGGCCTCGCCGGGGAGACCGAGCGAGTCCAGCAGATCGAGAAAGCCATCGCGCAGATCACGGCGGCCAGGGTTGGACTGCAGCAGAGAGCGGGCGCTTTTCAGCGCGGCATCATTCTGGCCTGTGGCCGCGAGCAGCAGCGTGTGCTGCCAGGCCAGAGTGACGCGCTGCGGGTGCGCTTTTGACATGGCGGCCAGATGCTTCTGCAGACCGCTGACATCATCGCCCATGCGGAAAAGGCGGTCGATCCGCGCGAGGATGTCTCCCTCGATCCATGAGTCTGCCCCCGTGGCGGCGAAGGCGGAATCAAGCATGGCCAGGGCTTCGTCTCGCCGTTCTGTCAGCAGCAAAACATCGGCGAGACGAAGCTGACGCATGATCTTGGCTGCCGGATCCCGGCTGCGCTGCACCAGGGCGCGTGCGGATTCCAGAGCCGCCTCAAACTGGCCTTCATCGACAAACAGATCGATGATCTCCTCCTGCAAATCCTCGTCATCCGAATGGACGGAGGCCAGAGCTTTCCAGACGGCCAGCGCCTCGTCACTTTTCCCGAGGCGCAGCAGCGCACGGCCGCGCAGCTTGCCGATCTCCGCCTTCTGCTGGTCCTGTGGTTTTGCCCCTTCCGCCTGGTCGAGCGACTGCAATGCGGCGGCGAAATCAAGCATGCGTGCCTCGATGCGTGAGCATTCGATCCAGGCACCGGCATTTTGAGGGCTGAGCCTGAGGGCTGTCTGGTAGCAGAGCAAAGCCTCCGGGTCATTGCCGCGATGAGCATGAAAAATGGCGAGGATGAGGTGAGCTGTGGCAGGGGCGCCTGTCGCGGCAGCCTGCGCCTCAAGGAAGCGCTGCATTTCCGCCACCGTGCCCTCCTCCAGCCATGCGGCATAGAAGCGCTCAAAGAGAGTCCCCGGCTGCGGGCGCTTGGAGAGAATGTCCAGGTAACGCTGTGCCGGGGCCGGCACTGCCGGAGGCTTGTCCTGTGCCGGGAGAGGAGCGCAAAGCAGCAGCAGGCAGAATGCGGCACGGAAAATCATCCATGGCTTTTAGCGGATCGGCGGTTGATTTGGCAAGAGCAGAGGTTGATTTGGCGGGAGAAAAGCCTTTAAGAATTCAACATGTCCCCCGAAGAGTTTTCCTTGGCCGCTCCCCGCCTGTGCACGGCGTGCGGAATGTGCTGTGACGGGACGATGTTTCAGATCGTGCGCATGCAGCCAGGAGAAGTGCCGGCAGAGCTCGGGAGAATGGGGCTCAAGATCCGCAGTCGTGGCGGCGAGTATTACATGGAGCAGCCCTGCTCGGCATTGAAGGACAACAGGTGCACCGTGTATGAGCGGCGGCCGGTGCGCTGCCGTTTGTTCAACTGCCAGCAGCTCGGGCGTTTGCAAACGGGTGAAACCACGGAGGCTGAGGCGATGGAGCTGATCGTCGAAACGCGCGCACTCGTGGAGCAGGTGAAAAGTCTGATCACGCAATGCGGACTGCGCGAAGATGGCCAGGCGCTCATGGAGCGCTATGAGCGCGTGATGTTCACGCCGGTGGACAAAGCTCTGGAGCCGGAGCTCGCTCGCACGCGTGACGAACTGGATGAAACGATGCGCAAACTGAAGCTGCGACTGAACCGTGAGTTCCGCCTGCCTCCGAATTCTCATTGACGGAATCAATCGACGTGCGATGTACCTCGATCAGATAGGTAAGAATAAGATGGAAAAGAAATTATTGGGGCTGCTTGGCAGTGAGGATTACATACCCTCGAATGTGCCGGAGCTGCTCTCACAACTGGGCATGAAGCCCAATCAACAGCAGGTGCTTCAAAGCCTGCTCAAAAGCCTGGAGAAGCAGGGCAAAATCGTACGCACGAAAGGCAACCGCTACATTGTGGCGAAAGAGGCCGACCTGGTCCCCGGGGTGATCCAGATCACACGTGGCGGCCGCGGCTTTGTGCAGCCGGATGAGGCAGGCCTCGGCGAAATCAGCATTCCGGACAGCAAGACGGAAACGGCCATGCACGGAGACCGCGTGCTCGTGCGCCTGGATGTGAAGCCCGGGCAGCAGGAAAAAAGCGGCAGCGTGGTGAAGGTGCTGGAGCGACGGCGCTCGCAGTTTGTGGGCACTTTGCAGCGCTCCAGGCAGTTCCTGCACGTGACACCGGACGATCCGCGTCTTCCTGGCGCGATCTACGTGCCCGAGCCCCGCGATGTGGGCCGCAAGCCGAACGTGGGGGACAAGGTGGTGGTGGAGATCACGCACTGGGATTCCCGCAAGACCGCGCCCGAGGGGGAGATCATCGAGGTGCTGGGTTCGCCTGATGAGGAGGGCGTGGACATGCTCTCCGTGCTCCGCCACTACGAGCTGCCGCTGCACTTTCCGAAAAATGTGCTCCATGAGGCGAACACGATTGCCAAATCGCGCCCGGACAATCAGCCCAGCGCGCAGGAGTGCGCAGGCCGTGTGGACTGCCGTCCGCACAATGTCATCACCATCGACCCGGATGATGCGAAGGACTTTGACGACGCCATCTGCATTCAGCGTCACGGAGATCAGTGGAAGCTGTGGGTGCACATCGCGGATGTGTCCCACTACGTGCTGCCGGGCAGCGCGCTGGATGTGGAGGCAAAGAAGCGCGGCAATTCTACTTACCTGGTGGACCGTGTGATCCCGATGCTGCCGGAGGCGCTGAGCAATGAGCTCTGCTCGCTCAAGCCGAACGTGGACCGTCTGACAAAGTGCGTGGAGTTTGTGCTGTCCAAGGACGGGCATGTGGTCAGCTCAAAGTTTTATGCCGCTGTGATCCGCTCCAAGCGCCGCTTCACTTACAAGGAGGCTTATGGAATCATCCAGGTGCCACCCACGAATGAGACGGAGCAGATGCTGCACGATGCGCACGCGATGGCGCAGAAGATACGTCAGCAGCGCTTCAAAGACGGCTCGCTGGACATGGACTTCCCCGAGAACAAGATCCGCCTCGATGAGCATGGCAAGGTGCTGCGCATTGAGCGCATCGAGAACGATGAATCCCATCAGCTCATCGAGGAATACATGCTGCTGGCCAACGAGGCTGTGGCCGGCCGCCTGATGGGGCTGAACCGCCCCTCAGTGTATCGTGTGCATGAGTCGCCCAAGGAAAAGAAGCTCAGCGACTTCCGCGAAGAGGTGCTGAGCCACCGCGTGCAGTGTGGCAATCTCACGCATCGGCCCGAAGTGCAGAAGCTGCTGCATCGCCTCAGCACGCTGCCGATTGGGCCTGCTTTGAAGATCGGCTTCCTGCGTTCGATGATGCGGGCGCGCTACGCGGTCGAGCCTCTGGGCCACTACGGCCTGGCAAAGCCGAAGTACACGCACTTCACCTCCCCGATCCGCCGCTATGCTGACCTGGTGGTGCATCGCTCCTTGTTCGACAAGGTCGAGCTCAATGCCGGTGTGGCAAAGCAGATCGCTGAGCATATCAGCGCCACGGAGAAAAACTCGGCGGATGCCGAGCGCGACAGCAAAGAGGTGAAGCTCTATGCCTACCTCAAGGCGCAGATCGCTTCGAAGAAGCCGCAGCCCTATGCCGCGCTCGTCACCGATGTCCGGAACTTCGGCTTCTTTGTGGATGTGCCCGATCTGGGCCTCAGCGGCGTGGTGCCCCTTTCGGCCATCCGGGATGACTTCTACGTCTTTGATCAGGCCAGCCGCCAGATCACCGGCCGCCACACACGGCGTGTCATCCGCCTGGGAGACAATGTGGTGGTGCAGATCTACAAGCTCGACAGCCTGAAGAAGCAGGTGGACTTCCAGCTTGTGGTGCCCAAGGAGGAGTTTCCACGCTCGCGCAAGTCAGAGCGGCCTGAGCGCCGTGAAAGGGACCGCAGCGAAATCAAGAGCGCACCGCCTCGCAAGCCTGGGCATGGCCACAAGCGTGCGCAGCAGGGCAAGAAGCGGAAACGCTGATCAGCCCAGTCCCACGGCATCACGCACGCGGCCAAGGGTCTTGCGGGCGACGGCGCGGGCTTTTTCCGCGCCTTCGGCCAGCACCTTGTCCACATAGCCCTTGTCTGCCACGATCTCGTCGCGGCGTGCACGGAAGGGGGCGAAGTAGTCGGTCACGCCTTGCAGGAGGCGCTTTTTAAAGTCGCCGTAGCCCACGCCGCCGTTCAGGTGGTCGGCCACCATGGCATCGTAGTCGGACTGTGAGGCCACCAGCTTGTACAAGGCCAGGATGCTGCTGCCTTCGACGGCCTTGGGCGCTTCCACGGGGGTGGAGTCGGTCTTGATGCCCATGATCTTCTTCTTGAGCGGGCCGGGCTCTTCAAAGAGTGGGATGGTGTTGTCGTAGCTCTTGCTCATCTTCTGACCATCGAGGCCGGGCACGACGGCGGTGGCCTCCTGGATGCGCGGCTGGGGAAGCTTGAAGAGTCCTTCGCCAAAGGTTTCGTTCATCTTGATGGCGATGTCGCGGGTGACTTCGACGTGCTGCTTCTGGTCCTTGCCCACCGGGACGACATCGCTGTCATAGATGAGGATGTCCGCCGCCATGAGGACGGGGTAGGCAAAGAGGCCGTGGGAGGGTTTGATGCCGTTGGCAATCTTATCCTTGTAGCTGTGGCAGCGCTCCAGCAGGCCCATGGGGGTGATGGTGCTCAAAATCCAGGAAAGCTCGCAGTGCTCGGGCACATCGCTCTGGCGGAAGAAGACACACTTCTCAGGATCGAGGCCGCAGGCGAGGAAGTCGATGGCGAGCTCACGCACGTAGCTGCGGAGGGCCTTGCCGTCGTGGACGGAGGTGAGTGAGTGGTAGTCGGCGATGAAGTAGTAGGCGTCGCCTTCGTGCTGCAGCTTGAGAGCCGGCTCCATCATGCCAAAGAAATTGCCGATGTGGAGTCTGCCGCTGGGTTGAAGGCCTGAAAGGATGCGCATAGGAGCCCCTGATATGGCGGGAGGGGGCGCGTTCGTCAAGGTGCGCGCTTGGGCGGCACCACAAAGAGGGGCACGGTGGCCTTGTGCCGGACGGCGTCGATGGTGCTGCCGTGGATGATGTCGCCGATGAGGCGGTGGCCGTGGGAGGCGAGGGCGATGAGGTCGATGTTTTCCTCAGCGGCCACTTTGAGCAGCTGGTCCGGCGGCTCGCCCAGCACGAGGCGGACGCTGACGGTGAGGCTGGTGTCCGTGCGCAGCCTGGCGGCGGTGGTTTCCAGGTAGTCCAGGTCCTGCTTCATCTCTTCAGACTCGGCGAGCTTGAGCTGGTCGAAATTTCGGGCCGCCCAGCCGTCAGCCACATGCACGAGCAGCAGCTCGCTCCGCATCAGGGTGGCGAGGGCGGTGATGGCGGGGAGCAGCTCCTGATCGGAAGAGCCGGTGTCGAGGGCGACGAGGATTTTGCGATACATGGCGTTTAGATTCCGAGGGCGTTGATCCAGGACTGCGGGGCGAAGAAATCGAAGAGAAGCTTGAAATTGAGGATGATGATGACCACCGCGCTCGCCCAGGCGAGGCCTTTGATCCAGGCGGGGTTGGCAAAGCGGCCCATCTTGGCCTTTTCATCCGTGAATCTCAGCAGCGGCACCACGGCAAAGCTCAGCTGCATGGAAAGGATGACCTGGCTCCAGATCAGGAGATTGGTGGTTTCACCTTCACCGTAATAGCCGATCACGCAGACGGCGGGCACCACGGCGATGAGGCGGGTGAGGAGGCGGCGCAGCCACGGCTTCAGGCGGATGTTGAGGAAGCCCTCCATGACGATCTGCCCGGCGAGCGTGCCTGTGAGCGTGGAATTCTGCCCGCTGGCCAGCAGCGCCACCGCGAACAGTGTGCTGGCCACGCCGACGCCGAGCACCGGGCTCAGGAGCTCGTAGGCCTCCTGGATTTCCGCGACTTCCTTGTGCCCGCTGGTGTGGAAGGCCGCCGCCGCGACGATGAGGATGCCGCCATTGATGAACAGCGCAAACATCAGCGCAAAGGTGGAGTCGATGGTGGCAAACTTGATGGCCTCGGCCTTGCCCGCATCATCACGGGCAAAGTTGCGCGTCTGCACGATGGAGCTGTGCAGGTACAGATTGTGAGGCATCACTGTGGCGCCCAGGATGCCGATGGCGACAAAGAGCATCTCGCGGTTTTTCAAAATCTCCATCGAAGGCACAAAGCCGCTGGCGATGCCGGCCAGATCCGGGCGGGCAAACACCATCTCGGCGGCGAAGCACCCGCCGATGGTTAGGATGAGGGTGATGACGAGAGCCTCCACGTAGCGGAAGCCGCGGTTTTGCAGCAGCAGCACGATCATGACATCGAGCGTGGTGATGACGCAGCCCCAGACAAGCGGGATGCCAAAGAGCAGCTGCAGCCCGATGGCCGAGCCGACCACTTCCGCCAGGTCGCACGCGGCGATGGCGGCCTCGCACAGAAACCAAAGGAACCACACGACCGGCTTGGGGTAGTGGTCGCGGCAGGCCTGCGCCAGGTCCCGGCCCGTCACGACACCGAGCTTCACGCACAGGTGCTGGAGAAGGATGGCGATGACGTTTGAAATCAGGATGACTGAGAGCAGGGTGTAACCGTAGCGGGCTCCCCCTGCGAGGTCCGTGGCCCAGTTGCCGGGGTCCATGTAGCCGACGGAGACCAGGAAGCCCGGGCCGGCGTAGGCGAGCATCTTGCGCCAGAACGAGCCGCCTTTGGGCACGGGCACGGAGCGGAAGACTTCGGGCAGAGAATCGCCTCCGCGTGAGCGCCAGCCTGTTTCAGGAGTGTTTTCCATGGTATGGGGATTGAATTAAAAGCGGAAAGAGACGCCGACAAAGGGATTGATGGCCTCCTGGGCGTTGTAGTACCAGTTTACGCCGGCGTCGAACTTCAGGTTGGATGTGACGAGATAGCTGAGGCCGCCGTCCAGCGAGGACTGCCAGTAGCGCCCTTCATCCGTGAGGTAGCCCTGGTACGTCTCCACATAGAAGCCGATTTTTTCAGTCAGGTCGCGCCCGATGGCGATGGTGAAGGCGGGCTCAAAATAGCGCGTCTGGTGGTCTGTGACGGCCATGGAGAGGAAGATGCTGGAGCCGAGTTCCCAGCCGCCACCGATGTCGAGCTCCTGATTGATTGTGAGGCCGTACTCCCAGCAGTCATTTCCCAGCCCCTTGGTGGCGGTGGGGGCTTTCGCCCATGGCAGCAGAGCCAGGGCGTAGGGGCCTTCGTCGTTCCCCACCAGACCGGTTTTCATCCGCAGGTACAAGTCCCCGCTGCCGTTGTTTTTGCCGATCAGCACGCTGTCCGCGTCTTCACTGCGGTGCAGCAGCCGTGGCGCCCAGCCGATCTGCAGGTCCGTGTTGTGGGTGATCCCGTATTTGAAAATAAAGTCGCAGAAGGAGGTGTCATCAGACCTCTCCCCCGCCTGCCGGGTGCGGCTGAAGGAGATGAGGTTGCTTTCCACCTGAAACCAGCCCTTCGGCACGGTGTGGGCGGACTCCGTTTGGTCCGGGCGGTCGGTGCTCAGTTCGCGCACGGGGGGCTGCTCTTCGGCGCCGAAGACGGCGCTGGCGACAAAGAGTGAGGTGAGAAAAGTGATGTTTGCGCGCATTATAAAAATTAGTCTGGGCTAAAAACATCAGGCCGGGAAAATGGCAAGCGGAATTTTAGCCCAGGCTAACTTTGGGCGCGGAATGATTCGCTTTCCCTGCACCGGGGCGTGGGCTAAAAGTCTGCATGCCCGCCAAGCGTCAAGAAACCACCGCGCATGTCCATTCGCCCGCCATCGAGGATTATCTGGAGCAGATCCATAATCTCATCGAAGGGAAGGGGTATGCCCGTGTCGTGGACATCGCCAAAAACCTGGGCATTTCCCAGGCCAGCGTGACCAACATGATCCAGAAGCTGGATGCGGAAGGCTTTGTGGTGTATGAACGGTACCGTGGCGTGGTCCTGACGGATGAAGGGCGCAAGGTCGGTGCTGAGATCGCACGTCGGCATGAGGTTTTGACACGTCTGCTGGCGGGGTTTGGGCTCGATCCCCAAACCGTGCATGAAGATGTGGAGGGCATGGAGCACCACATCAGCCGCCAGACCCTGGATGTTTTGACCCTTCTGATGGAAGAGCTGGAGGGGAACGCCGTTCTGATGCGCAAGCTGAGACGAAAGCTCGCTGGCCTGGGGTGAATATAGGGCTTTTTTTTCTTGGCAAAATAATTAAAAGCCTGTGATAGCCACCATGACATCCGATCGTTAAATCCGCCTACCGACTCTTTCATGCGCTGGTACTTGTACATCTCATCAATTCTGATCCTGCTGACATTCGGCTCGGAGTTGTGTGCCCTGGCCTCAGGCTCGGCGGCACTGAAGGTGACTTCCCACCTGGTGCTGGCCCTGGATGAAGACGATGTGGAAATGAAGATCAGCGGTCTGCGTGATCACGCAGACCCGGAATGGGATCCGTTCATGCTGAGCAGAATGGATCTGATGGCGCACTGCGTCAGGACAGAGCTGGTGTTGTCGCTTGAAAAAGCGGCCATCTCCAAGGCCTGCCCCGGCGTGCGCCGCCATCGCCTGTTGTGCAGGGAGTGCTGTTGAGGCTGAAGGCCAAATGCCGGCAACGCCTCGGCATTGCCTAAAATAGGCATAGGGATTGCTGTGCACCGGCTTCTAAGCGGGTGGTTTGCATCAGCTTCCATGACTTTCATCATCGTGCATGGGCCGGTCCGGTCTCACTCTGTCCATGCCGTAGCTTTCTCCAGCTTGAGACCCTCACTCTTCCTTTTTTCTTCCATGAAAACCATCCTTTCCATTTTCCTCGGCCTGCTGCTGACCGGCGTTGCGTCTGCCGGCTCTGTCATGCTCAACGTCAAGGCGGCCAGTGAAAACAAGACCGCCGACAAAAAACAGGCCGAAGTCACCCGCGCCTACTGGCTCAATGTGCGGGTCACCAACCCCTCTGGCGCCAAGCTGGAAGGCGTGACCTTGAGGTGGACGCTGTTCGCCGCCAACCTGCGCCGTGGTTCAGACACCATCGTGGTGGAAAAGTCCGGAGACATGAAGATCTCCGTGGACGCCAACGGCAGGTATGCGGATGTGGCCACGCCCAAGGTGGCGTTTGTTTTCACCCCCATGCACACGGAGAGAAGCGGCAGAAGGTCCGTCAAGACCGTCGAGGAGTCCGGGCACCGCTATCATGGCTTTCACGTGCAGGTGCTGAATGGAGATGCCGTGCTCGCAGACTTCTGGAGCAACGAGGCGCTGCGGAAAAACCAGCTCAAGTAACCCCTCCGGGCACGGGTTTCCTAGAACGAGCGATAAAATAAACACCCTCCCATTTGAACTCTTTCTGTCGGGCTGCCAGCTGCTGGCATTCCGCGGGAGAGCTGCTCTGCCTGCCTGCCTGAAATACAACAATGATTGCGCTGTATCGAATGACTCATAACTTACCTAGCTCAAGGTCATTGATGCCGCCACGACACATGAAAACCTGTCTTCATCTCCTTCTGTTGATGCTGTTCTTGAAACTTCGGGCGACCGCCGCAGAAGCACCTGTGGCACCGGAGGGCCCCTCTGCGGAGCGTCTGGCTGAACTGACCAAACTCACTTCCCGAAAAACATCGATCAAGCTGGAGGATTACCTAAACAAGGTGGCGGCATCGAACCTTGGGTATGCTGCGCAACGTTACAATGTCACGATTGCTGAGACAGCGATTGCCGCCGCCAAGGTGTTTCAAAATCCGGTCTTGCAGTTTAACAATGGGAAAGACCTGACACACACCGGGGCACAATCTCTGCCAGGCTACTACCAGACAAGCATTTCCCAAACTTTTGAAACAGGCGGCAAGAGAGCGAAGCGCTGGCTTGTAGCCCGAAAAAATTATGCTGCGACCTCCGCTTCGCTGCAAAGCTTTCTGCAGAACCTTCGCCTGGACGCCTCTGCTGCGTATGCGGATGCAATCTTCATGGGTCAGGTGGCAGCCCAGTTCCAGCGCACCGCCACGCTGCTGAGGGAACTGTTGCAGGCCCAGCAGGAAAGACAAAAGGCCGGAGACATCAGCGATGTGGATCTGCTGCAAACAAGGGTGGAAGTCCGCCAGTTTGAGGCGGAGCTGCTGGATGCGCAGGCCCAGGCCAAAAATGCGGAACTGGGGCTCAACGCATTTTTGGGGCCGCAGTTTGCCAGCACTCACTGGCAGCCGGTGGGAGCTCTGGATGTGGCGCCGCAAAATACGGATCTCTTCAAACTGCTTTCCAGCGCCATCAAAAACCGGCCGGACCTGATAGCAATGCGTTATCTTCGTGATGCGGCGCAGGCCGGCATCAATTTGGAGAAGGCCAAGCGTATTCCAGATGTCACCATCGGAGCTATCTGGCAGCAGAGCACTCCCTCGTACAACGACGTTTCTCCGCAGCCGATTTATAACATGGGCGGGGTGATGTTCTCCATCCCGCTGCCAGTCTGGAACCGGAACAAAAGCGGGATAGCCGCTTCCCAAGCCATGGCACAGCAGGCGCAGCTCAACCTTGAAAATGCCGAAGTTCAGGCAGGAGTGGATGTGCGGCAGGCGCTTTCCCTCTACGGCATCGCTCGTGAAAGAGTGGAGCTCTACAAGGCCGGGGTGCTGAAGGACGTGGACTCCGCGCTGGAGAAGCGTGTGGTCAGCTACAAACGAGGCGGCTCATCGCTCCTCGAACTGCTCGATGCCCAGCGCAAGGCCAACGAGGTCTGGCAGAGCTTCTACACCGCCCAAAGCGACCACGCCCGTGCGGTCATCGAGCTGCATCGCGCCGCAGGCATCTGGATCATCCACTTTTGACCCCAACCCTATTTCTCATGCAAATCGTCAGACACTCATGGCTTTTGGTGCTGCTCATCGCATCATGCAAACCGGCCGCAGTTGTGGAGCCAGATCCTTACCCGCTGAAAGTGGAGCGCAATCACCTTCTTTTTACTGCAGGGGATCCGCAGCTCAAGGCCATCGGTGTCCAGCCGGCCCGGGAAAAAGACGAAGTGGTGCTGCACCTGACCGGCAAGCTGGTCTGGAACGAGGACGTCACGACCAATGTCTTTTCCCCCCTCGCCGGGCGCGTGGCCAGCATCAAAGGCGCACGCGGGCAGAAGGTGGCGGTGGGAGATGAGCTGGCGCGCATCACCTCTCCGGATTTCGGCCAGGCCCAGGCAGATGCCGTCAAGTCTGAGACGGATCTGGCGCTGGCCAAACGCGTGCTGGAGCGCACCCAGGACTTGTTCAAGCAGGGTGTGCTCCCTCAGAAGGAGCTCGACTCGGCGGACACAGCCTTCCGTGACGCCCAGTCCGAGCGCGATCGTGCGGTCGAGCGGCTGGCCGTGTGGGGCGGGCGTGGCGGCGATGTGAACGGTTCCTTTGCGCTGAAAGCCCCCATGGGAGGCGTCATTGTTGACCGCAACGTGCAGCCGGGCCAGGAAGTGAGGTCTGACCAGATGCTCGCCGGCATGGCCGTGGTGGCGGCCCCGCTTTTCATCATCTCGGATCCCGAATCCCTGTGGGTCCACCTGGATGTGAGCGAGCAGGATCTGTCAAACCTGCAGGTCGGGCAGAAGCTGGAGATTCGCTCACGTGCCTATGGGGACCAGGTTTTCCCCGGAGTGCTCACGGTGATCGGCCAGTCGCTGAACCCTGAAACGCGCACCGTGGTGGCCAAAGGCACGGTGGCCAATCCGAAGAAGCTGCTGAAGGCGCAGATGTATGTGGACGTCAACGTAATCACCCACGTGCCCAAAATGCCGCAGGTGCCCATCAAGGCGGTGTTCCTGAGGGAGGGAAAGGCCTGCGTCTTTGTGCGCAAATCTGAAAGCGACTTTGAAATGCGGCAGATCACCACGGCTGCGGAAGACGCCGGGCATGTCTTTGTCAGCAAGGGGCTCGCTGCGGGCGAGGAGGTCGTCTCCGAAGGTGCGCTGGTTCTGGAGAGCCTGCTGGACGCCAATACCAGCACCGCCAACGCCGGCGCCGAGAAGGCCGAACATTGATCGCCATGGGCACGCTCACCAAATACGTTCTTAAACACCGGCCCATCGCCTTCGCGCTGATGGTGCTGTTTGTGCTCGCCGGGGCGCTGGCCTTCAACCGCCTGCCGGTGGAGGCCTATCCGGACGTCACCAACGTCTCCGTGCAGATCATCACGCTGCTCCCCGGGCGCGCCGCAGAGGAGGTGGAGCGCCTGGTGACGGTGCCCATCGAGAATGCCATGAACAGCATTCCCAAGCGCTCGTCGATCCGCTCCGTCTCCCTCTTTGGTCTTTCTCAGGTCACCATCGTTTTTGATGACGACGCGGACCGCGCCTACTGCCGGAACATGGCTTTCCAGCTGCTCTCCAGCGTCAGCCTGCCGCCGGATGCGGACACGCGGCTCTCGCCGGACACCACCCCTGTGGGCGAGATCTACCGCTACACGCTCGATGCGCCGCGGAGCATGCTCTCCACAGAGCTGCGTGCCGTGCAGGACTGGATCGTCGAGCGCCAGCTGCGCACGGTTTCAGGCGTGGTCGATGTCATCGGCTTTGGCGGCGCCACCAAGCAGTACCAGGTGCTGATCGACCCGATGAAGCTGCTCTCATACGACATCTCGCTGCGCCAGGTGCTGGATGCCCTCTCTGCGGGCAATAAAAATGCCGGAGGTGCCTACATTGAGCACGGGCCGGAGATGTTCATCGTCCGCGGTCTCGGCTTTGTGCAGTCGCTGGAGGACATCGGCCAGATCGCGGTGGAGACGCGCGGAGGCACGCCCATTCGCGTGCGGGACCTGGGGCGCGTTTTGATCGGCGAGCAACTGCGGCTCGGCAGGGTGGGCCGCAACATCCCGGCTGAGAACTACGACCTCGATGACGCCATCGAGGGGATTGTGATGCTCCGCAAAGGCGAGAACGCCATGGAAGTCCTCGAGCGTGTGCGTGACAAGATCGACATCATCAACACCAAGTTTCTGCCGGCCGGGGTGCACATCCACATGCACTATGACCGCACCAATCTGATCAACCGCACACTGCACACGGTGCATAAAAACATGGCGGACGGCATCGGGCTTGTGCTGCTCGTTCTCATTCTTTTCCTCGGGCTGGGAAACATCCGCTCCGCGCTTGTGGTTGCTGCCGTCGTGCCTCTCTCGCTTCTGGGCGCCTTCTCCATGCTCGACTTGCGCGGCATCCCCGCAAACCTCATCTCCATGGGGGCCATCGACTTCGGCATCATTGTGGACTCCGCCGTGGTGGTGATCGAGGACCTGCTGCGCATGATGCATGAGCGGCGGGACAAGAAGGAGTCCCTCTTCAAGCTGCTGCCCAAGGCGGTGGGGCAGATGGGGCGGCCCATCCTCTTTTCCAAGGCCATTCTCCTCACGGCCTTCCTTCCGCTTTACACGATGCAGCGTGTGGAGGGCAAAATCTTCAAGCCCATGGCGCTGACCCTGACGTTTGCGCTGGTTGCAGGCACCATTCTTGCCCTCACGATTGTGCCGCTGCTGGCCAGCTACGCGCTCAAGAAGGGGCCGGGGGAGCATGAATCCTGGCTCGTGCGCATTCTCGTGCGCATGTACCGCCCCTCGCTCGACTGGGCGCTCAAGCATGGCCGGACGATCGTTTTCAGCGGCGTCATCATGCTGGCGGTCGCCGGAGTCGTCTCCTCGCATACGGGCACGGAATTCCTCCCCAAGCTCGATGAGGGCTCCCTCTACATCCGTTCCTTCCTGCCGCAGACCATTGCGCCTTCGGAGTCCGCAAAGATCATGCGCCGCATGCGTGCCGTGCTGGCCTCTTTTCCGGAGTCCAGGTCCATCATCACCCAAAACGGCAGGCCCGACGACGGCACGGACGTCAACGGTTTTGATGTGAGCGAAACTTCAGTGGATCTTTACCCGCGTGAGGAGTGGAAGACCGCCAAGGACCGGGACGGCCTCGTCAAAGCCATGAAGGCCAGGCTCAATGTCGAAGTGCCCGGAGTTCAGTTCCAGTTCAGCCAGATCATCGAGGACAATGTCAACGAGGCCATCTCAGGTGTGAAGTCGGAGCTGAGTGTGAAAATCTTTGGTGACGAGCCTGAGAAGCTCCAGCAGCTCGCGGATCAGATCGTGGACATCCTCAATACTGTCCCCGGTGCCGCAGATGTGGGCACCGACCGTCTTATGGGGCAGCCGCAGGTCCAGATTGCGGTGGATCGCACCGCCATCTCGCGTGCAGGATTGTCGATGACGGATGTGCAGTCGGTCATTGAGACTTCCATGGGCGGTTCCGTTGCCACCAAAGTGCTGGAAGGCGAGCGCACCTTTGATCTCGTCGTCAAAATGATCCCGCGTTCGGTTGCCAGCATTGATGGCATTCGCCGCATCCCTGTGTCGGGCTCCGACGGTGAGCGCCTGACGCTGGGGGCCGTGGCCTCTGTGGAGGTGAAGCCCGGGTTCGCCCGCATCTATCGCGAAGAAAACGCCCGTCTCACGGCGGTGAAGCTCGCCGTGCGTGGCCGCGATCTGGGAACGCTGGTGGCCGAGGCACAGCAGAAAGTGAACGCCCAGGTCGTGCTCCCCAAGGGATTTCGGCTGGAGTGGACGGGGGCCTTTGAAAACCAGCAGCGCGCCGTGAAACGCCTGATCTTGGTCGTGCCCATCACGCTCATCGCCATTTTCTTCCTGCTCTTCACCGCGTTTGATTCCGCGAAGCTCGCCACGCTCATCCTGCTGAACGTGCCTTTCGCTGCCGTGGGTGGCATCCTGGTTCTGCCGCTCGCGGGGCTGGCCATGTCTGTCTCGGCCCTGGTGGGCTTCATCGCCCTTTTTGGCGTCTCGGTGCAGAACGGGGTGCTCCTCGTCGAGCGCATCCGCGAATTGCGCAAGGAAGGCATGCGCATGGCGGAGGCTGTCCGGGAGGGGGCCATCAGCCGTGTCCGGCCGGTGGTGATGACGGCCGCCATGGCTGCTCTGGGCCTGCTGCCTGCGGCCTTGTCCCATGCCGTCGGTGCGGAAACCGCCCGCCCCTTCGCCTGTGTCATTATCGGGGGGCTGGTGACCGCCACCCTGCTCACGCTTTTCATCCTGCCGGTGCTCTACCCGCATTTTGATGCCGGAGAAGAAGGCCTGCACAGTCAGTACGTCCTTATCGAAGGCCCCGATCACCAGCCATTTTTGTCGTGGGGTAAAAAGAAAGGTTCGGAAAAGAGAAGCTCGGAAAAGCCGGAGGACCGTCCACCCGCGGACGGCTGATACCCGCCTCTCTTTTTGTGCTAGATTGCCCTTGTAGGATATGTTATACAATTATCCTCCAATCTGACATGCGCGCACACCGCCATCACTCCAGGCCTCTCACCAGGCTGGTGCATCTGCTGCTGCTGGCAGGCTGGCTGCTTTCCTCTCAGGGAATAGCGCCGGCCATCTGCATGGCGGCGGCTTTGATCGATGGTGACCATGCCGTCAAGGTGGGCGTCTCGAATGAGGAGGGGCTGACCGTCGTCCTCTCCCATGCGGGTAAATCCACGGCCGAGCTCTCCCGCCACCAGCATGATGCCCTGTGCAGGTTTTTGATGGCCTTTGCGGTGACGCCTGAATCTTCCGCCTCGGACCACATCCTGGCCTTCAAGTCTGTCGATGAGGCTTCACGGGCCCAGCAGCAGCAGCAGTCGCCCACGCAAGGCATCGCCCAGACCGTCATTCCGGTGACGGTTCTTGACTGCCGCTTTGCCAGACCTTCGCCAGATCAGGCCGTGGCAGCGCGGCTTCTGAGAGGCTCTTGGTCGCACGGCCTTGCGCTCAGATCAGGCCGGACAGTCATGCGCTGTTGAGAAAATGGCTTTGAAATCCTGCATCCGCACCTGCGGGCAGTGTTGGCATGTGTCGCGGATGACTCCGCATACTCAGTCTGTTTTCGAATCCATTTTCCTTTTTACGCGCATGAAATTTCCCTCCCTCGTTTCCTTTTTCTTTGTTTTGCTTTTGGCCTCCCGCTCTGGCGGCGCGGAGCCTGTCTCAGTCAATTCACTCGTCCTCAAGGCTCTCGCCACGCACCCTGAGCTGCGTTATTACGAGGCTCAGATCGACGTTGCCCGTGGTGGCAAAACCAAGGCGGGGGAGATCAAAAACCCCGACATGATGGTCGGCGTCGGCAACTGGCATTTGCGGGACCTCGCCACCACCCAGGTCAGCGATGGCCCCACCTGGGCGGTGCAGCTCACGCAGACTTTTGACTGGCCGGGACGCCTCTCCCTGCGCAAGGCCATCGCACAAAAAGACATCGAGCTGGCCCAGCTCGGCTTTGCCCAGTTCCGTGCGGCTCTGGCCGGGCGGGTGCGCACCATCGCCTGGAAGCTGCTGGCCGCCCAGGAGCAGACCCGTGCCGCCGAAGAGGTGGCAAAGCGCTTCCAATCCCTCGCCTCCGTGCTGCTCCAGCGCGACCCCGCCGGCGCTGCTCCGCGACTTGAGGCACGCATCATCCAGGCCAGTGCTCTCACGCTCGGCGCTGAAGCCACACTGGCCCGCAATGAACTCGCCGCCGCACGCTTTGAGCTGAACCAGCTCCTGGGCGAAAAAGCCGAGCACCCGCTTGAGCTCCGCATGGAAGATCTGGTGCTCAACCCGCCGCCCGCGCTCGAGTTTCTGCTGGCTGAGGCACGTCGCAAAAACTTCGCACTGCGTGCCCGTTTCATTGATGTGGAGCAGCAGGGCTACCATGTGGAGCTCGCGAAAAACGAGCGCTGGCCTTCCATCACCGTGCAGCCCTACATGCAGAAGCAGACGACCCTCACCCGCGAAACGCAGGTGGGCATCGGCGTTTCCATTCCGCTGCCTTTGTGGAACCGCAACAAGGGCGCGATCGACGCCGCAAAAGCCAGGGAAGTGCAGGCGGAGGTCATGCTCACCGCGCAAATGCGCCAGCTCGAGCGTGATGTCGCCGCCCAGGCAAGCCATTACCGCATCCACACGGAGGAGCTCGCCAAATGGCCCGCAGACACCCTCGAGAGCTTTCGCAAGGCTGCCGCTGAAGCCGATGAGCATTATCGCCTGGGGGCGCTGCCGCTGGCGACTTACACCGAGCTGCAACGCCAGTACATCGCCTCCGTCAAGGCGGTGCTCACCTCGCAGCTTGGCGCTGTGGACGCACGTCTGCAGCTTGAGCAGCTCACGGGCGGCTCCCTCGCGGAGTAGGCTGGTCGCATTATTTTGAAACACTCTTTCTGCGGCCATGCTCAATTTCATTCTCGACTTCTCCGTCCGCCAGCGTGCCCTCGTGCTGCTGGGGGCTTTTGGCCTGCTCGGTGCGGGCTTGTATTCTCTCATGCACCTGCCCATCGACGCCGTGCCGGATCTCACCGGCCCGCAGGTGCAGGTAAACGTCGCTGTGCCTGCCCTCGCACCCGAGGAATCCGAACGCGCCGTCACCCGCCCCATCGAAATGGCGCTTTCCGGCATGCCCGGGGTGCTGGATTCGCGCTCTCTCACCAAGTTTGGCCTCAGCCAGGTCACGATCCAATTTGAAGACGACGCGGACATATTTCGTGCACGCCAGCTCGTCACCGAACGGCTGACCGCCGTGATGCGCGATCTGCCACCGGGCAGTTCGCTCAGCCTCGCCCCCATCAGCACGGGGCTCGGTGAAATATTCTACTACACCCTTCACTGGAAAAAGGGGGCCAAGGAGAAGCCAGCCGATGAACGCGAAGGCCTCATGCGCCTCTGGGAAACGCACGAATACGTGGTAAAACCCCACCTGCGCGTCGTGCAAGGGGTGGCGGAAATCAACAGCAACGGCGGGCATCAGCGACAGGTCACGGTCGAGCCCATCCTCGATAAATTAAAGTCGGCGAACATGACCGTGGGCGAACTCGCCGCCATCATTCGTGGCAATGTCGAAAACGCCGGCGGTGGTGTCATCAATCGTGGAGACGAACAGCTCACCATTCGCAGTGTCGGCCGCGTCAGCACGGCGGAGGAAATCGCCCAGCTGCCAATCAAGTTTGGTGCCGCCATCGAGCCGCTGCGGGTGAAGGACGTGGCCAAGGTCCAGTGGGGCGCCGGCTTCCGCGGCGGTGCGGCCACCATGGACGGGGAGGAGGTCGTGCTCGGCACCGTGATGATGCTTATGGGACAGAACGCACGTGTCGTCTGTCATCGCGTGGCACCACGGCTTGAGGAGTTGAAGGAAAAGCTGCCTGCAGGCATGGATGTAACCGTCGTGTACGAGCGGTCTGATCTCGTCGAGGCCACCGTTGGCACCGTGGAAAAAAATCTCCTCGAAGGCGCCGTGCTCGTCATTGTCGTCCTGCTCCTCCTTCTCGGAAACTGGCGCGCGGCTTTGATCGTGGCGCTGGCCATTCCGCTCTCGTTCCTCTTCGCCATCTGTGGCATGGTGCAGGGTGGCTGGTCTGGCAATCTGATGAGTCTTGGCGCGGTCGATTTTGGTCTGATCATCGACGGTGCTGTGGTCATGGTGGAAAACATCATTCGCAGGATCGGCGTCAAGCAGCATCACCTCGGACGTATTCTCACCAAAGAAGAGCGTTCACGCGAAGTGCTCGCCGGCAGCAAGCAGATGGCCAGCCCGATGTTTTTCGGCGTGCTCATCATCACCATCGTTTATCTGCCGATCCTGACGCTCACGGGCACCGAAGGAAAAATGTTCCGCCCCATGGCGGTGACGGTGATTTTTGCGCTCGCCGGAGCCCTGCTGCTGGCGCTGACGCTCATGCCCGCGATGTGCTCGTTCTTCCTCGGCGGGAATGTCGCGGAAAAAGACAACTGGATCATCTCAGCTCTCAATCGCGTGTTCCAGCCCATGCTGCGTGCCGCCATCAAAATGCGTGGGGCGGTGGTGCTTCTGGCCGTCGCCTTCTTTGCTTTCTGCGGCTGGCGGTTCAGCACACTGGGGGCCGAGTTCGTTCCCAAGCTGGATGAAGGCTCCATCGCCGGGATGATCTACCGCAAAGTCGGCATGAGCCTCAAGGAGTCTCTGCATGAGGACCTCGTGCTCGGCAGGATGGTGCGCGAAAAGTTTCCACAGGTCACCTGCTTTTTCTCCCGCAGTGGCACCAGCGAAGTCGCCACCGATCCGATGCCGCCCAATGAAACGGATTTCTACATCTTCTACACACCCGTGTCCGAGTGGCCCAAAGGGCCCGGCCTTCCCACTAACAAGGCCGAGCTTTGTGCAGCCATCGAGAAGGAGGCGCTCAGTGAGCACGAAGACCAGACCATCGAATTCGGCCAGCCGATCGAGACACGCTTCAATGAAATGATGGAAGGTTCCAAGGCCGAGCTCACCGTGCGCATCTATGGCATCGAATTCGACATGCTCGAAAAGCTTGCCAGCCAGATTCGTGACATCATCAACAACACTCCGGGCGGATCCGCCGAGCTTGAAACAGACGGTCGCACCAGCACCGTCGTCATGCAGGTGAAGCGCGACATCCTCACCAAGTACAACGTTCCTCTGGCCGAGCTCAATCATGCCGTCTCAGCCGGCCTCGGCGGGGAGGTGTCCGGCCAGGTCGTCGAAGGCAATCGCAAGCGCGACATCGTCGTGCGCCTTCCGGAGGAGGAGCGCGCCAAGGAGGAGATCATGAAGAGCCTGCCGCTGCGTGTTGGCGACTTCGGCATGCTCTCGCTGGGAGATGCGGTGGACATTCACACCGAGAAAACCGTGGAACCCATCCGTCACAGCCGCACGCAGCGCCGTGCCGCGTTGCTCGTCGGTGTGAAGGGGCGAGACATGGAAGGCTTCGTTAATGAAGCGAGCGCGCGCATTAAAAAAGAAGTGACCTTCCCCGAGGGCTACAGCTTCGAGTTCGGCGGCACTTTTAAAAACCTCCAGGAAGCTCGTGCTCGTCTCCTCATCGTGGTGCCCACCGCCTTGGCGCTCATTCTGATGCTCATCTTCTTCGCCTTCGGCAGCATCCGCCAGACACTCCTCGTCGCCACGGGTATCCCGCTCGCGCTGACTGGCGGCATCATTGCCTTGGAGCTGCGCGGCATGCCCTTCAGCATCACCGCCGCCGTCGGTTTCATTGCGCTGAGCGGCGTCGCCGTCCTCAACGGACTCGTGCTGGTGAACTACTTCAACGAGCTGCGGGAGGAGGGCATGAGCGTCCGTGATGCCGTCCTCACAGGCGTCGCCACCCGCTTGCGACCCGTCATGATGACCGCCCTCGTTGCCGCTCTGGGCTTCGTCCCCATGGCGCTCGCCCACGGTGCCGGTGCAGAGGTTCAGCGCCCTCTGGCCACCGTCGTCATTGGTGGCATCATCAGCTCCACATTGCTCACGTTGCTGCTGCTCCCCATGCTCTATGACTGGATCGAGCGCAAAGCGAAGACCCCGGAGCCGTCAGCCGGTCAACGATAGCCGGGCGGCGGTGGTGGAATGCCCGCAGGCGGCGCGCTGGTGCCGTAGCCTGCGGGTGGGACTGTGCCAGCCTTGTTTGGATAAGACGGGGTTTTGGGCGCGGGAGGGGCTCCGTAGTAGCTGCCAGAAGCAGGGTAGCCCGCAGGCGGGGCCGAGGTGTAGGTGCTTGCAGGCGCGGTGTTGTAACTGCCCGCGGTGGCAGGACCGCCCGCCACCGTCTTGGCGGTCACCGTCACATCCCCCAGCTGCTGGTAGGGAATCTGAAGTTCCTGGGCTGCGGCACGGGAGAGATTGATGACCCGGTTCGGGTAAGACGGGAAGCGGTCGTTCACCGTCACATTGACCGTGCGGCCGTTGTAGTTGTTCTTCACCTTGACCACCGTGCCAAATGGCAGCGTGTTGTGCGCAGCCGTCCAGCCCATGGGCTGATAAATGGCCCCTGAGCTCGTGTAGCGGCCTGCATACTGCTCCGCGATGTAGGAGGCGTAGCCACGCACCTGATAGGCGGGCTTGGCGCAGCTGGCCAGCAGAGCGGGCAGCACGATGGCAAAGACTCGAAGAGGCACTGAATATTTCATGATCTGCTGTTTTGCAGCATAACAAGATTGGCACCCGGCACAATCTTGCTCATCATCGCCTGGTGAAAAGAAAACGAATCGTGCTCGGCGGTGTGTTCCTGCTGGTGCCATTTCTGGCGGGCTGGCTGGCCGCAGACCAGATGGCGCATCCCCCTCGCAGGCCGTTGCAGGATTATCATCGGGAGTTCCTCGCGGACCCCGCCGCCCATGGGGTCCTGCTGAGGCCTCTGACCTGTGCTGACGGCACTCCCTGCCTCGTATGCGAGCCAGCTCCGCATGGAGCCCTGGGGAAGCGTGGGCTGGTGATCCGGGAACAGCTGCTCCAGAAAGGGCTCACCCTCGTGGCTCCGGGCAGTGTGGTGGGCACTCTGGTGCTTGTGCATGGCCGCCGGGGCCGGAAGGAGGACTACCTCCTGGTTGCAGAGCGTTTCTGTGCAGCAGGCTTCCGCTGCATTCTGCCAGACCTTCCCGCGCATGGGGAGCATCAGGGAGAGACAGCCTGCTTTGGTGTCAGGGAGGGGCACTTGCCGGCAATGGTTTTGCAGGAGGCGGCGGCGAAGTTTGGATTCAACCCTCAGCCTGCTGGCATCATGGGCATGTCGATGGGTGGGGCCGTCAGTGTGCGTGCACTCTCGCAGGAGGGCGCACCGTGGCGTGCCGCCGTGCTGGTTTCGACTTTTGATTCGCTGGACCACGTCGTCCGTCATCAGACGGCAGGCTGGGCCGGCGAGGCGCTCGGCTCGGTATGGAGCCGCATCACCGGCTGGTTTTACCAATGCCAGACGGATGTGGCCATCAGCGCAGCGAACTCTGCGGCTCTGGCTCCCCGCTTAAAATGCCCGGTGCTGGTCGCCCATGGCACTTCAGACCGTGTGATACCCGTCGAGTGTGGAAGGCATCTCTACGAGGCTTTGCCCCAGGGGCTGGAAAAGCGCTGGGTGGAGATCCCCGGCGCCGACCACGACAATGTGCTGATCACAGATTTTCCCATCTACGCAGAGATGGCGGAGTGGATGCTGCGCCACGTTCCCAATCCGTGATGCGGCTTATGTCGCTGGCTGCCTCAGCTCCACCCCGCCGCAATCGGCGCAGGAGGTGACACCGCTCTGGTATTCCGCCCTGCATCGCGGGCAGGTGGGCAGCTTCGTCTCAGCAGGCGGATCGTAATCAGTCTCCGCAACACCTTCACTCTGGAAAAATGACCGCAGCGCTTCGGCCTCAGGCGTGAGAGGGGCGTTTTCAGACCAGCCGGGCGTGTAACGGCTTTCACGCCAAAACTGCCGTGCATGTTCGAGCCATGGCTTCTCATCCAGCAGGCTGCGCCAGGCGAGCGGGTGCGGAGGTTCGGCATCCGTGCTCAGATTCACGCTGTCAAAGGCCCTCATCGTCAGCTGCGGCAGGAAGACGATGCCCAGCGCACGCCAGCGGCGGTGGGGAATCAGGGCGGCGTTTTTCCGGGTGTTCCGCAGAAACAGCCATGACTGGATGAACTGTAGCAGCAGCAGCACGCCTGCGGCGGCGAGCACGGGCAGACTGTCTCCAAAGCGGTGGTAAAGGACGCTGAGGACGCCGAAACACCACATGAAATGGGTCGTTGCCAGCAGGCGCAGCGCGCGGCTCTGACCCGCCGAAGCCGCAGCACTCTGGCTGGCAGACTTGACGTCGAGGCTCGCTCGCGCGTGCTTGAGAAAGGCCTTCCTCCGCTGTTCGGGTTTCAGGCCTTGCCATTCAGCAAGCCGCTGCCGCCAGACCTCGGCCAGTGCGGCTGAGGGCAGGCGCACGCGGCAGCCTGTGCCAAGATGCAGCAGGTTTTCCTCCACACGCAGGGCCAGTTGCTCCCACGGCACATAGGTGCTCACGCTGTCGGTCAGTCTCACACGCAGTGAGTCATGATCAGGTGCAAATATCCAGGGCAGCGCCAGGGCATGCGCCCTCATCGGTGGCAGCGGGGAGAGCAGCAGCGGAGAGCCGCCGCCGAGTTGCAGCTTCATCCATGGCCGCAGGGTGCTCCAGCCTTTGTTTCCTGTGCCCGCAGCCATCCATGCAGTGGCAGGCACCAGGCGCAGGCACTCCATGAGGTAGAGCAGCACAAAGACTGCGAGAAGCGTCTGGCCGTCGGTCATGCCCTATTCGCTGGGTGGCTGTTCGCGCGCGCCGAAGAGTTTGCCGAGCAGCTTTTTCAAACCCGCCAGCACACCAACCACCAGCAGGATGGCAGCCTTGCCCAGCTTGGCGAAGAAGATCCCGATTTTGCCAAACAAACCCATTTTGGCCGCAGCAAACGCACCCGTGCCGGCGACGAGTGCCGTCAGGCCGTATTCGGCCACCTTGTCCCCTTTGCGGAACTCGGCGTAGCGCTGGCCTTCGACATAGGAGAAGCCTTGCATGACACGCTGAAATTCAGCCAGCAGAGGCTGGAATTCCTCAGGCCCGCACACGAGCTGCACCTGCATCGAGCCCGTGCGGCCCAGCAGCCGCGTCTCGTAGTTCACCGACTCGCCGCCTTTGCCGTCCAGGCTTTGGATCCTCACCGCCCACTCGAGTGTCTTGGTCGTGTCGTTAAACCGCGGTGGCATGGCCCAGCCCAAGATGGCGAGCTGAGGGATGCCCCGCTCCTTGCGCACTTCATTGGACTCCGCCAGCCGCTCACGGCGGAGTTTGAGCAGCTCGTCTGCATTGATGTCATTTTTCTCGTCATCCTTCACATGGCCGGAGTCATCATAGCTGAAGATGATCCATGGGCCGAACCCTTCGGTGGTGAGCATGCCGGAGGCGGAGGACTGGGGCAGATTGCCAAACAGCTCCAGCACACGGCTGGTGCCGCTGCCGTGGGTGAAGCGGTAGCCTTTCGGAATGGCGATCTTCGCGACGCCTCCCAGATCTCCCGCGCCTTCACGCACCCACCCCACCTTCTCCATGGCATCCAGCAGCTTTTTTTCTTCCTCATTGGCATTTTGATCGCCCGGTTGCTGTGCCTGGATTGAGGGTAGGACTGCCAGCAAAATCAGCAGCACGGCGCGAGGGAAGAATGAAGACTTCATGCAGGCGCAGTTTCGCAGGGGCTGAGGGAGATCGTCAAGGCGAGGTTTTTACCAGATTCGTAATTGGCAGAGGATGCCTTAGGCGGCATGTTCACCACCAGCTATCCCTTTTTTTCATCCCATGGCTGAATCCGATCTCACACCTGAATCCGCGCCACGTCGCGGGCCGGGATGCTTCACCATCCTCGCCTTGGCGTTTCTGCTGGCAGTGATCCTCGGGGCCGCCGTGGCTTGGAAGATGGTGGACGCGGGCTTCGGCATGAAGTGGCTCGCTGAGCATTTCCAAAAACAGACCATCACCGAGAGCTTTCGCGAAAACGTGAAGCGCATCGCCTCGACTCATGGCGACGTTCTGGAACTGGCCACCCTGGACACAGAGGAGACGGTCACCAAATATGACACCAAGACATGGCTCAATGACGCCATCTACCTCGGCACCACAGTCGCGGAGATTCGCGCGATGGTCGTCTATCGCTACCATTTGAAGTTGTCTGACGAATGGAAGCTGACGGTTGAAAACGGACGCTGCGTGGTGGTCGCGCCAGCCATCCGGCCCTCGCTGCCACCTGCGATTCGCACGGAAACGATGGAAAAAAAATCCGAAGCAGGCTGGCTGAGGTTCAACGCAGCGGAGAACATGGCCGAACTCGAAAAAGGGCTGACATCCATTCTCGAAAGCCGTGCCGCAGTCCCGGGCAAGATCCGGCATGTGCGCGAGGCCAGCCGTCTGTCTGTCGCCAAGTTCGTCCAGCACTGGGTGCTCAAGGAGCACAAAGAGCGCGCGCCGCAGGACATCCGCGAAATTGTGGTGATCTTCCCTGATGAACCTGCGGCAGCCAATCCCCTGGAGGCCGCGAAGCTGCCTGCCACCGCAACCTTGGAATCAAGAGCCGACTAGGTCCGGCCTCACGGCTGCTGCCCGGCAGGGGCATAGAGCAGCAGGCCAGATTCAAATTTCACAAAAGTCAGCGCGCCGGGCAGGTCGGCAGGTTTCAGGTTGTTGAGGCGGAAAAGTTTGTCCTTCCACATTCCCTCCCGGCCGGTCACTCCGACAATCAGGTTGGCGGCCGTCGCCATTTTGTTGCCGGGCACGACAAAGTCCGCCCCTCCCATGGTGGCGCAGACTCCCAGTGAAACGATCTCCTGCGCGTTCCGCTGGTGAATCACACGCTCGATGCTGCTCTTGTTGTTTCCCCCGAACCAGCCGAGCGCGATGCTGCTGAGAATGCCGATCAGGCAGATCACCGCGAGCACTTCCACCAATGAAAAACCCGCCGCCTGGTTACGGGGCTGGCTGTGCAGGCGCAGAGCAGGAAGGGAAGGGGATGACACGAGGTTTATAATTATCATAAACATCCATTCGTCGCAATCTCTCGTTTTGACGGGTGACTCTCTCTGCACTTTAGACAGAGCAGCAGCACCCATGAAACCCGATCTGACGGCACAACTTTCCCGGAAACAGCGTGAAGCCGTTGAGTCAGCCGGTTATCGCATCCTGCGCTGGGCCGCAGCCCGCAAGATCCTGCAGGCCCGCGTCAGCAAAGCCCGCATCGGGGAACCCTTGGGCAGTTTCCTGGCGCACTGGATGGCGCTTGCCCCGGGGAGTGAGGTCGGTGCAGAGCTCTGGCTTTCATTTGATTACGTGCAGGATCAGGATGGCATCACTTTGACGGCAGGCAGTGCCTCGCTGGCCAGCGCACCTCTGGAGCAGGCTCTCCTCCACTTGCCGGCTTTGCGCTCTTTTTGGAGCCAGGAATTGCGGCGGCAGCATTTTGAAGCCCTGCAAAGCCTGGTGCCCAAGGCTTGGTTTCTGGACGGTGCCGAGATCCCTCCCGGGGCGGTAATCCAGGGCCTCGAAGCGGTGTCCTGGCTGGACCCTCAATTGCGGGTAGGGCAGGGGTGGAAACTTCAGGACCCGCGAGGGCTCATCCGGCAGGACTGGCAGGCTGCTCTGGCTTCTCGGGACTGCGTTTTGTCCTTGCAGGCATCTGCAGGCACAAAACTCAACGTATTGTACGGCAGGGATGACAAAGAGCAGGTTGTTGTGCGTTCTCTTGAAGCGTCACCTTGACGTACAACCTGCTCACGTGCGACATTCTGACATCATCACAAATCATGGCTCGCGGCTCCAACGTTACACTCTGCTCCTTCTGCGGCAAAAGCCATGCAGAGGTAAAAAAGCTTATCGCGGGGCCTGGGGTCTACATCTGTGACAACTGCATCCACGTCTGCAAAAACATCCTCGACAAAGAGACGACCGTTGACTCCGAGGGCGGCCCTTCACTTCTGGTGCCACGCCCCGCAGACATCGCTGCATTGCTCGACCAGCATGTGATCGGCCAGGCACAGGCGAAAAAAGTGCTCAGCGTTGCAGTGCACAACCACTACAAGCGCATCCTCCACACACAGCAGCAGGCCACCCGTGCCGGCAGCGGAACGTCCCGCAAGGTGACGACAGCCCTGCCTGACCCGAACGATGTGGAAATTGAAAAGAGCAATGTGCTTCTCATGGGCCCCACCGGCTGTGGCAAGACGCTGCTCGCCAAGACTCTGGCGCGCATTCTCAATGTGCCCTTCAGCATCGCAGATGCCACGACTCTCACCGAAGCCGGATACGTCGGAGAAGATGTGGAAAACATCGTCCTGCGCCTCCTCCAGGCGGCGGATTACGATGTCTCACGTGCCGAGATGGGCATCGTTTACATCGACGAGATCGACAAAATCGGCCGCAAGACGGAAAACGTGAGCATCACCCGCGACGTGTCCGGAGAGGGCGTGCAGCAGGCCCTGCTCAAAATCATCGAAGGCACCGTCTGCAATGTGCCGCCTCAGGGCGGGCGCAAACACCCGCAGCAGGAGTACATCCAGGTGAACACCGAAAACATTCTGTTCATCTGCGGCGGCGCCTTTGTCGGGCTGGACAAGCTGATGGAACGCCGCCGTGGCGGCAAAACCATGGGTTTTGTCAATTCTCATGCACCCAAGCCCGAAGCCGGCAAATCCCGGATGGAAGTGGAGCCCGAGGACCTTCTGTCATTTGGCCTGATACCTGAGTTCATCGGCCGTCTGCCGGTCGTGTGCTCGCTGGAGCCGCTCACCGAGCAGGAGCTCGTCCGGGTACTCACCGAGCCCAAGAATGCGCTGATCAAGCAGTACGCCAAGCTCATGAACATGGACGGTGTGGAGCTCTCCATCACCCGCGACGCCATGCTGGCCATGTCCAGGGAGGCCGTCGCCAGAGGCACCGGCGCACGCGGGCTGCGCAGCATTTTCGAGCGCATCATGCTCGACGTCATGTATGACGTCCCCAGCCGCATGGACGTGCGCGGCGTCACCATCAACGAAGGTGTCGTCAAAGGAGAGCGTGCCGCCATGCTGCGCAAGCGGGTGGAGCGCAAGGCTGCCTAGCCGTTTGTTACAATCCCCGGGCAAAAATTCTTCTGGAGGTTTGGCGGCACTGCACGTCATATTGCGGCCATCGCATCCATGACTTCCCGCCGCCACTTCCTCCAGCTCGTCTCCACCGCCATTGCAGCCGCCGGTTCCCGCCCCCTCATCGCCGCCGACAAGGAGCCGCCGTTCAAAATCTCGCTCGCCGAGTGGTCTCTGAACAAAGGCATCTTTGGCAAAGGCAGCGCCGAGCGCCACGAGCATCTCGACTTCTGTAAAATCGCCCGCAGCCTCGGCATCGACGGCGTCGAGTACGTGAACCAGATGTTCTTCGACAAAGCCGCCGACGCCGCCTACCTCGGCGAAATGAAAAAGCGCCAGGAAGGTGAAGGCGTCCAAGGCCTGCTCATCATGTGTGATCGCGAAGGCAATCTCGGCGACCCCGATGAAGCCAAGCGCGCCAAGACCGTCGAAAATCACCTCAAGTGGCTCGACGCCGCCGCCACCCTCGGCTGCCACAGCATCCGCGTGAATGCCGCCAGCGACCCCAAGCTCAGCCCGGACGAGCAGATGAAACTCGCCGCAGACGGCCTGCATCGTCTCTGTGTCGAAGGCGACAAGCGCGGCCTCTACGTCGTCGTCGAAAATCACGGCGGCCTCTCCAGCAACGGCCTCTGGCTCACCGGAGTCATGAAAGCCGCAGACCACGCCCGCGTCGGCATCCTTCCGGACTTTGGCAATTTCTACACCGACCGCGTCAAAGGCGAGCTCTACAACCCCTACAAAGGCCTCCGTGAGTTCATGCCCTGGGTCAAGAAAGGCATGAGCGCCAAGGCTTATGACTGGGACACCGGCGCCGGCAAGTTCTACACCGAAGACCGCCGCGAAGGCCGCGAGATCACCCTCGACTTCGAGCGCCTGATCAACATCGTCGTCAAGGCCGGTTACAACGGTTACATCGGCATCGAATACGAAGGCGACAAGCACACCGAGATCGAAGGCATCAAGCGCACCAAGCAGGCGCTGGATGAGATCAAGGCGCTGCTCTGATTTTCCAACCGCCTCCTAACCTCACACACCCTCCCACATCATGCCCACCGACGACGCCTCCCCTCCTTCCCCAGCAGCGGAATCCACCCTCTGGTCCGGCCATACCTCACAGTGGGTTCATTTCTGGTACTACTTCTTCTGCATCCTCCTCGCCGCAGGCATTTCCGTGGCAGCCACCGTTTTTGGCCTCGCCACCGCCGGCGTGGGAATGCTGGGCTATCTCGCGCTCATCATCCCCTTGCTCATGTGGCTCACCCGCTGGTGGGTGACCAAATGCACCACCTATGAGCTCACCACCCAGCGCCTCCGCATCCGCGCCGGCATCCTCAACAAAAAAGTCGATGAACTCGAGCTCTTCCGCGTGCGCGACTACACCATGGAGCAGCCGTTTTTGCTGCGCCTCGTCGGGCTCGGCAATCTCACCATGATCACCACTGACGCCACCACTCCCACCGTGGCGATGCGCGCCATCCCCAATGTGGAGGCTGTCAGGGAAAAACTTCGCAATGCAGTGCAAAATGAGCGCGATCGTAAACGCGTTCGGCAGATGGACGTGGACAGCGTGGATGACGGCAGCAGCGGCCCCCTGCACTGAGGGGCCTGGGGCGGGTGGGTCAGGATCCTCCGACTTTTTCTGAGCTGATCACGCTCGTCTTGCCATCCTTCACCTCCAGGCGCAGCTTGATGCGCCCAAATTCCTTCTTGTAGCTCCAGCCGGCCTCGGCCTCCCAGGTGGTGGCGCTGGTGGGCTTGAGATTCCGGAGCTGCAGGATGAATGCGGCAAGCCGTGTGTCGGGATCCGCAATCGTGTGGTCCGGCTCGATGTCCTTGAGGTTTTGGGCGTTGATGAACTTGAGCTTCAAGTCGGCAAAACGTTTGGTGAAGGCGTCAGTCGCAGGCGTCATGCCGTCACGGTTGATCTCGCCGAGGACGATGGAGTAGCTCTTGGCCACGCCGGGATTGAGGTCGGGCAGGCTGGAGATGAGGTGGCGCACTGCGGCCTCGCCGGCATCGCACTCATAGAGGTTCAGCGGCAGGGGGGCGGTGTCTGAGGAGTCGCAGGCGGCGAGACCGAGGCAGAGGCTCAGCAGGAGGTGGCGGCGTGTCATGTGGGTGTTCATGGCATGGAATACGCAGCTTGGCAATGAGCCGCAGCGCTTCATACTGACGCCCCCATGTTTGACATCCGAGAAAAACCCAATGCCGTTGAGAATGCGTTTCTGATCGCGGCGTACTTCGACCGCAGGCAGAAGCAGGAGGCTTTAGACTTGCTGGAGGAGCTCGCGGAGCTGGTCGGGACGCTGGGCATCCAGATCATTGGGAAGGAGCTGGTGTTTGCGCGTGAGCACACGGCGCGGCACCTCATTGGCAGCGGGAAGTCGGCGGAGCTCATGAAGCAGGCGAAGGATCTGGGGGCGGACGTGATCGTATGGGACAATGAGCTCAGCCCCGGGCAGCAGCGCGCCTGGGAGAGCGAGGGGGACATCTGTGTTATTGACCGGCATGAGGTGATCCTGGACATTTTCAACATGCGTGCCAAGACGCGCGAGGCGCGGCTGCAGGTGGAGCTGGCGCGGATGGAGTATTCCATCCCACGGCTGACGCGCATGTGGGCTCACCTTGACCGTCAGGGCGGTGGTGCGGGGGGGGGCGTCGGCGGTGCGGGTGCGGCGCGCGGTGAGGGTGAGACGCAGCTGGAAGTGGACCGCCGGCTCGCGAGCAAGCGGCTGGACAAGCTGAAGGCGGACCTGGAAGAAGTGAAGAAGCAGCGCGAGACGATGCGCAAGGAGCGCAGCCGCGTGCCGGTGCCGCATGCGGCCATCGTGGGCTACACGAACGCGGGCAAGTCGTCGCTGCTGAACAAGCTGACGGCCTCTGATTCGTATGTGGAGGACAAGCTCTTTGCCACGCTGGACACCACCACGCGGCGCATGGAGCTGCCGGATGGTCAGCCGCTGCTCGTGACGGACACCGTCGGGTTCATCCGCAATCTGCCGCATGATCTGGTGCAGTCCTTCCGCGCCACGCTGGAGGAGGCCATTCAGGCGGATTTCCTCATTCATGTCATTGATGCCAGCTCGCCGCAGGCGGTGGAGTTTTACCAGACCACGTCCAAGGTGCTGGCGGAGCTGGGCGCGGGGGAGAAGAAGGTGCTGCTGGTGCTGAACAAGGTGGACCTGATCGACGATGCGCGGCTGATGGAGCTGAAGCGGGAGTTTTCCGACGCGGTGTTCATTTCCGTGAGGTCCGGCCAGGGCATGGACGACCTGCTGCACCGCCTGCATGATTTCATGATCGACCGCGTCGTGCGGCTGACGCTGAGCCTGCCGCTGGACCGCATGGATCTGGTGGCGCTGGCGCATCAGGAGGGCAAGGTGCTCAGCGAGGATTACGAGACGGGGCGGGCGGAGATCCAGTGCGTGATCCCGAAGCGCCTGGAGAGCCGGTTTGCGGCGTTTCTGCCGGTGGACCCCGAAGCGGCTGGGAAGAAGAAGGGGAAGAAGTAGAGGTGCCGGAATGGTTGGCCGCAAAGGGGCGCAAAAAAGGATGCAAAAAAGGATGCAAAAAAGGGAGGGGACTGCCGGTTGTTGAGCCGGTGCTTCCAACGCGAATGACGCTAGGTCGGCTCGGCTTCGCGGTCATTCGCGGCTGTTCGCGGCCATTCGCGTTTCAAATTCCGGCCCGCACCTCGGCCAGCCGTTCAGAATTGACTGGCTCAAAGACAGGAAAGCCGTAAAAAACCATCACCAATCTCTGTTTACATTCACTCATGTTTTCACTCGCAAATAAAACCGTCATCATCACCGGAGCCGGCTCAGGCATCGGCCAGGCCATTGCTGTTCTTTTCGCCAAACAGGGGGCGCACGTGGAAGTGCTGGACCTCAAGCAGGAGGCCGCGCAGAGCACGGTGGACCAGATCAAGGCCGCAGGCGGCAGCGGCTGCGGCCGTGCCTGCGACGTGGGGAACTATGCGGAGGTGAAAGCCCTGTTTGACGAGGTGGCAAAGACCCACGGCAAGATCGACATCCTGGTGAACAACGCCGGCATCGCGCACATCGGCAATGCGTTGAACACGGCAGAGGAGGACATGGACCGCCTGCACCGGGTGAACATTAAGGGCGTCCACGCCTGCGCCCAGGCCGCGCTGGCTCACATGACCGCGGTGAACAAGGGCGTCATCCTGAACATGTGCTCCATCGCCGCGCAGATGGGGCTGGCGGACCGGTTTGCTTATTCGATGACGAAGGGCGCCGTCCTCATGATGACGTATTCGATCGCGAAGGATTTCATCAAGCAGGGGATCCGCTGCAACTGCATCGCTCCAGCGCGGGTGCACACGCCGTTTGTGGACGGGTATCTGGCCAAAACGTATCCGGGGCAGGAAGCGGAGATGTTCCAGAAGCTGAGCGAGGCGCAGCCGATTGGGCGCATGGCGAAGCCGGAGGAGATTGCGGCGCTGGCGCTGTATCTGTGCAGCGATGAGGCGTCGTTTGTGACGGGGAGCAGCTACCCGATCGATGGTGGCGCGGTTAATCTGCGGTGAGAGTTTACGGTTGTTGACCGTTGTTGACAGTGGTTTGCCCTGAGTTCCTGTGAGGAGACTCGGGGCTTTTTGCTCGGGCGGTGGAGAAGGGGTGGTTGGGTTGGGAGTGGGGTGGGTGGTTTTAGCTTATGAAATTAGCCGAGGGTTGACCTGGTGGCATAAGGAATTGGGCTGCTCACAAATCCTTGCCATTCCGGCATGCCTCCGCTTTCATCCGCCACCCATGTCGCAGCCCGCCCTCACTCCCGCCTCCTTCATCGACCACTGGTCCCGGGCCGAGGCCAATGAGCGCGCCAATTCCCAGAGCTTTCTCATCGGCCTCACCCAGCTCCTCGGCCTCCCAGCCCCTTCGCACAACCACGCCGACGGCTACAGCTTCGAATACCCCGTTAAAGTCCCCGGCGGCACCAGCACCAATTTCCTCGACCTCTACCGCCGCGGTCACTTCGTCCTCGAGTCCAAGCAGTTCACCACCCAAAAGCTCGAACAGTCCGCCCTGGAACTCGCCGCCATCGATGCCGGCGCACTCGCCCAGCAGAAAAAATCCGGCCCCGTCCGTGGCACCGGCTCCTGGGACGACGCCATGATCCGCGCCAAAGGCCAGGCCGAGCGCTACGTCCGCTCCCTCCCCGCCGACGATCCCAATCCCCCCTTCATCCTCGTCTGCGATGTCGGCCACAGCATCGAGGTTTACGCCGACTTCACCCAGGCCGGAAAGGCCTACCTCCCTTTCCCAGATCCGCGCACCTTCCGCATCCTGCTCAAAGACCTCGAGCGCGAAGACATCCGCGAGCGCCTCCGCCTCATCTGGACCAATCCCACCGCGCTCGATCCCGCCAAAGTCAGCGCCGAGGTCACCCGCGAGATCGCAGGCTACCTCGCAGAGCTCGCCAAATCCCTGGAGCAGGAAAAGCACGACCCCGAAGTCGTCGCCCAGTTCCTCACCCGCTGCCTCTTCTGCATGTTCGCAGAGGACGTCGGCCTCCTCCCCGACCACGCCTTCACCGAGCTGCTGCATTCCGTCCCCGCAGACGGCACCGGCTTCCCCGAGCTGCTCAGCACCCTCTTCCGGGAGATGAACACCGGCACCGGAAAGAGCATCTCCGTCGTCCTGCGCAAAAAGCTCCTCAAGTTCAATGGCGGCCTCTTTGCAGACGACACCGTCCTACCCGTCAATGGCCTCCAGCTCGGCCTCCTCAAGCAGGCCGCCAAAATGAACTGGCGCAATGTCGAGCCCGCCATCTTCGGCACCTTGCTCGAGCGCGCTCTTGTGCCCTCAGAGCGCCATGCCCTCGGCGCTCACTTCACCCCACGCGCCTACGTCGAGCGCCTCGTCCTCCCCACCGTCATCGAGCCCCTGCGCGAGGAGTTTGAAAACGTCTATGCCGCCGCCGTCACCCTCGCCAGCAAGGGCGACCTCAAAAAGGCCCGGCAGGAGATGAACACCTTCCACGACAAGCTCTGCCACATCCGCGTCCTCGACCCCGCCTGCGGCAGCGGCAATTTCCTCTACGTCGCCCTCCAGCATCTCAAAATCCTCGAAGGCGAGCTCCTCGAGCGCGCCGCCCAGTTCGGCGAGGACATGAAGCTCGAACTCGAAACCCACACCATCGATCCTCACCAGTTCCTCGGCATCGAGCTCAATCCCCGCGCCGCCTCCATCGCCGAGCTCGTCCTCTGGATCGGCTACCTCCAGTGGCATTTCAAAATCCACGGCCAGCGCACCCCGCCAGAGCCGATTTTGCGCGCCTTTAAAAACATCCAGTGCCGCGATGCCGTCCTCGCCTACGACGGCGAGCCCCAGCCTGTCACTTGGATGATGGCGTTCAGTAATCGGCAACTGCCAGGCGTTGCCAGCGCAATTGCAGCGAATCCCGACACCGTCCGGCCTGGTTGCCCGGCCCCCAGCGCTATCCTCACCGTCTGGGACCGTCGCAGCTTCAAGACCGACCCCGTGACCAACCGCGACGTGCCTGATGAGTCCAAACGCGTTCCGTTGCTGGCATATGCAAACCCGCGGCCAGCCGAATGGCCGGAGGCAGATTTCATCGTGGGCAATCCGCCGTTCATAGGCACCGCTCGCATGCGCGAAGATCTAGGAGACGGCTACGCCGAAACCTTGCGCAAAACATATCCAGACGTCCCCGAGTCTGCAGACTTCGTCCTCTACTGGTGGCACAAGGCCGCGCTGCTCGTTCGGGCGGGGCAGGCACAGCGCTTTGGCCTCATCACCACCAACAGCCTCCGCCAGACCTTTGCCCGTCGAGTGGTGCAGCACCATCTCAACGCCAATCCATCGCTCTCCCTCGCATTCGCCATCCCCGATCACCCATGGGTGGACACCGCCGAAGGTGCCGCCGTTCGCATCGCCATGACCGTTGGTGTCGCAGGAGCCAGCGAAGGAGACTTGTTCGAAGTCATCGACGAGGAAGAACATGAGGACGGCTCTGCAAACGTGACGTTGCTAACGAAGCGCGGTAAAATCGCAGGAGATTTGACAGTAGGTGCCGATGTAACGGGGACGGTGAGCTTGCGCGCAAATGAACGTATCGCTTATCGTGGCATGCAACTCATTGGCTCCGGGTTCATTTTAACCCCTGATGAAGCAAAAGCGATGGGCGTGGGTAACGTTGCTGGATTGGAGAACCATATCCGCCCCTATCGTAATGGCCGTGATCTCACTGACTCTCCACGCGGGGTATTTGTGATTGATCTTTTTGGTCTCAAAGAGGCAGAGGTGCGTGAGCGCTATCCCTCTGTGTATCAGCATGTGCTCACCACCGTCAAACCTGAGCGTGACGCTAACAACCGTGACAGCTATCGGCGCAATTGGTGGATCCATGGCGAACCGCGCAGAGACCTGCGTCCCGCATTGGGTGGACTTCAGAATTACATCGCAACAGTCGAGACTGCAAAGCATCGCGTCTTTCAATTTCTCAATGCAGACACGTTGCCAGATAACAAGCTGGTGGTGATCGCTCTCGATGACACTTTTTATCTTGGTGTACTCAGCAGCCGCGTTCATGTGAACTATTCACTGGCTGCTGGTAGTTGGCTAGGAGTTGGAAACGATTCGGTCTATGCGAAGTCTCGCTGCTTCGATCCCTTCCCATTCCCCCTCTGCGCCGAAGCCGAGAAAGACCGCATCCGCAAAATCGCCGAAGAACTCGACGCCCACCGCAAGCGCGTACAGGCCACCCATCCCAGCCTGACACTGACAGGCATGTACAACGTCCTGGAAAGGCTGCGCGCGGGCAAGGAGCTGAGCGCCAAAGACAAGCTCATTCACGACCAAGGGCTCGTCTCCATCCTCCTCCAGCTCCACGACGACCTCGACGAAGCCGTCTTCGCTGCCTACGGCTGGCAGCATCTCTGGCAGGCACGCAAAGAAACCCGCCAGGGAACCATCCACGACCTCCAGACCGGAAGCATCCGCGTGCTCGATGCTAGCCTCGACATGTTTGACGCCGCAGTGGCCCGATTCGACCAGCAACTCGACGCCGAAATCCTCCAGCGCCTCGTCACCCTCAACGCCCAGCGCTCCGAAGAAGAAGCCCGCGGCATCATCCACTGGCTGCGCCCCGACTACCAGAACCCCGCCGGAAAAGCCTCAGGCATCCAGGACACCCTCGATCTACCCAAGACCAGCGGCACCAAGTCCAAAACCAAAACCTCGGCCACCCAAAAGCCCGGCGCCAAAATCCCCTGGCCCAAACCCCTCGCCGAACGCATCCGCGCCACCGAACAAGCCCTCCACGCCGCCGCCCACCCCGTCACCGCCGAAGAACTCACCACCCACTTCTCCCGCGCCAAAACCCCCGACCTCCAGGAAATCCTCGAAAGCCTCGTTACGCTGGGGAGAGCTCGGAAGGACGGGGAGCGGTTTGGCGTTTAACTTATTCTTTTATGAGTTCACCTATTGATGATCTTTTCTTTGACTTGTATGGTTCCAAACCTTCTAAAGACGGACAAGCATATGAGAGGCTTGTAGCTGCCGTTTTTAAACTTTTAGAACCCGACAAGCAGGTGGAGCATGATCGTCAGATCAGAGGTGAAGTTTCTGGCACTAAGTATCAAGTGGATGTCCTTCAAAAGGACGACGATAAAAAATTGATGGGTGAGGCAAAGGACTACACCGAAAGAAATACCAAAGTTGGTCGTGGAGATGTGCAAAAACTTGCCGGAGCACTTCCAGATTTAAAAATCCAATCAGCAGCACTCGCTTCGGCTACCGGATTCACGAAGCCAGCGGCAAAATATGCCTCAAATGCGAAGAATATAGTCGGGAGTGACATTTCACTTTGGGAAGTCAGGAAGGTTACTGAGGGGGATATGGAAGGCCGTTTGAAAACCATCACGATAAAAATGCATGTGATGTCATATGACTACAGCAAATCCAAAACTGAGCCGGTGTTTACTGATGAGGGGCGGATGCTGCTAAAGAAAATGTATGATGAAGGTATAATAGGTGCGTCAATACAGACGGTGCTTGAATCGATTTTCAATGCGGACGGCTCGGTATTAGTGACCTTAAGAGATCTTACACTAGGCGGATATGGAAGTTCTTGTGACAATATGCATCGCGGTTCGTTTGTCCTCAACGGCGGCCATATTTTAGTTCATGACAAATTGATACCAATCAAAGGTATTACATATGAAGTGCCCAGCGTCGAGGTAGGTGTTCGTGAAATGGTTATTGGCGCAGATGGGGTCGCCACACTCTTAGCTAAGAACCTCGATGGATCGGTAGACAAAGTTATCAGAGATGTGGATCTGAAACGAGTTGCATTTGATAAAGATGGCAAGGTAACGCTCGGGGCGAAGGGCTCTAACTAGGCGGATTTTATGCTTTGGACACCCCAACACCAATACCACCCGTGGCCCTTTGACAAGGAAGCGGAACTTGAAAACACCATCGCCGAGGTGAAAATGGCGCTTTTTGGTGACAGCCGCATCTACCTGGAGCTGAAGAAGCTCATCGGCGAGAAGGGCAAGACGCAGAACATTCCGGACGGCTATCTCATCGACCTCTCCAGCCCGAAGAAGCCGGTGCTCTATCTCGTGGAGGTGGAACTGGCGAAGCATGATCCACTGCGACACATTGCCCAGCAACTCCTGAACTTCTCCCTCTCCTTCAAGAGCACGCCGCAGAAAATGAAAGGCCTCCTGCGCGAGCACCTGCTCAAAAGCCCGGAAACCGTGAAACGCTGCGAGGCCTACGCGCAGCAGAATGGCTTCAGCAATCTCGACTACTTGCTGGAGCAGATGATCTACCCGGAGAACGCCTTCAACTGCCTCGTCATCATCGACGAACTGGAGGATGAACTCGAAAGCATCCTGCGCCGCTCTCTCGCCTTCCCCGTGGAGACATTAACTCTGCAACGCTTCCGTTCCTCCTCCGGCGACAGCGTTTACCAGTTTGAGCCCTTCCTCTACGACCTCAGCACCCAGAGTGCCTCCAGCGCCGCCGACAGCGGCAACACGCCCGCCATCGACCCGGCGGAGATCGACACCGTGGTTGTGGCCGCACGCGAGGACGGCTTCAAAGAAACCTTCCTCGGCGAGAATCGCTGGTATGCCATCCGCATTCACTCCAGCATGCGCGACAAAATCAAATACCTGGCCACCTATCAAGTGGCTCCCGACTCCGCCATAACTCACGTGGCCGAAGTAGCCAGCATCGAGCCGTGGAAGGACACCGGCAAATACGTGCTCAACTTCAAAGAGCCCGCCAAGAAGATCCGCCCCATACCTTTTGTACCCGGTGGCAGAGTCATGGCCCCACAGTCCCCCCGCTACACTTCATACGCCCGCCTGCAAAACGCCAGGAATCTGGACGCGGTGTTTTGAACAACTGCGGCCATGTTCAACACTATTGCCGCAGTGGTGAGAAAAACTCTTTGCGGGGCTCTTTGCAGAAACTGCTGGTCGACGCGGAGAGTGGCGCTGTGCTGGATTTGCTTTCCGGATGGCGGGTTGCCATGACTCGACGCACTGCAATGGGCTGCGATACGTCGCGCTGTTGGCGCTGTGGAGATGAAAAGGCGGCAGGGGGGCGCTGTCTGAGATGGAAACCACTGCGAGCTTTCTAAGCTCCTCCTCGTTCCCTGCCTGTCCCAACCCCAAAATGTCAGACCACACCGCTGACCAACCCAAAACAAGCGCCGTATTCGCCTCTTTGTTTGCACCAGGCACCCCAAAATTCACAAAAACGGCTCTCAAATGCTCTCCAAAATCGTCCCTCGATCCTCTTTTTTGCTGAATCCGACACATTAAAAACCATAAACGCCCTCCAATTTCATCCTCCATTTCCCTAAAGATTTCCGTTCGCACCCAAAAAATAAGCGGCAACAGGTCGCCCTGCTGCCGCTGAAATCTAAATAGGGGCTAAAGAATAGGATTTATGCTTTCCAACCATCCCTGTAAGAGGGACGTGTGATGTATTTATTGGGGGCTTCGACGTTGGTGACTTTCATGGCACTCTTGTCCCACTGGACGGTCTGCTGGGCGCGGATGGCGAGATTTCCCAGGAGGACGAATTCGGTGAGGGGGGCGGAGTAGTCGAAGTTTGAGGAGGGGAGGCCGCCATGGACGATGTGGTGAGCCCATTCGCCCTGGGGGTTGTCCGGCATGACGGAGCGGGTTTCGGTCTGCTTGATCTTGCCGGACTTCATGTCTTCGCGGACGGCCTTGTATTTATCGAGAGGGTAGATGATGGGGCTCTTGCAGTAGGCGTCGCCTTCGAAGATGACGCCGTCGGTGCCGATGAACATCATGCCACTGGTGGCTTTTTTGAAGGTTTCTTCGGGGATGTCGGGGTGGCGTTCGGGCTTGTTGGGGACGCCGTCTTTTTCGCCGTCATGCCAGGAGACGGTGAGGGCGGGGTGTTTGCCGGCGGGCATGTGGTAGATGAGCTTGGACCACATGGGGGCGTTGAGATCGGTGATGGGGCCGGATTCGGCTTCGATCTTTTCAGGGATGAGCTGGCCGAGGATGGAGAAGCTAGAATCCATGATGTGGCAGCCCATGTCGCCGAGGGCGCCGGAGCCGAACTGCCACCAGCCGCGCCAGTTGAAGGGGGCGGGGCCGGGGGAGCGCTGCTTCTTTTTGGCCATTTCGGGGTCGAGATCGAACTCGAAGTAGGGCTCGGAGGGTTCGCAGGAGAGCCAGAGGTCCCAGTCGAGATTGGCGGGGCATTCGACGAGCTTCTTCTTAATAGGACCCTGGGGCCAGATGGGGCGGTTGGTCCAGAGGCGGATTTCTTTGAGGGTGCCGATGGCACCCTGCTCGATCCATTCTTTGGCCATGCGCTGGCCGTCCATGGTGCGGCCCTGATTGCCCATCTGGGTGACGATTTTAGCGTCTTTGGCGGCGCGGTGGAGGTCTCTCACTTCTGAGATGTAGTTGCAGAGGGGTTTCTGGACGCAGACGTGCTTGCCGTGCTTGATGGCGTGCATGGCGGCGATGTAGTGGGTGTGGTCCGGGGTGGAGACGATGACGCCGTCGATCTGGTTGCTCATTTCATCGAACATCTTGCGGAAGTCCTGGTAGAGCTTGGGGGCGGGGGGAGCGGGCTGGGAGGAGTCGAGGTGGTGCTTCTCACGCTTTTTGGCGGCTTCCTCGAGGCGCTTGGTGTCGACATCGACCATGGCGACGATGTTGTGATTGAGGGTGACCATGCCGGTGTCTGCGAGGCCTTTGCCGTTGGCACCGATCTGGACGAGGTTGAGGCGCTTGGCGGAGGCGTCCTGGCCGCGGAGGAGGAGATTGGGGCCGGTGAAGGCGCTGGCTGCGAGGCCGGCGGTGGTGGTGAGGAAGTGGCGGCGGGAGTGGGTGCGGTGATTCATGGGCTGGTGTGTCTTTCTATATAAGGGATGCGGGAAACGTGTGGAGGGAGGGGATGTTGCGGGGAAAGAGGGGAGGGGATTTATGATTTACGATTTATGACTTATGATTTGGACCGCCGTGGGGTGGATGCGAGTGGCGGGCCTGGGTGGGGGGGGAGGAAAGAGGTGGTTGGAGTTGGTTGCAACTTGCATTCGGGAGTTGAATCCTGGCGTGAACCGGTGAAGACATGGCGGTCTCCGTTGTCCCCGTAGTTCAATGGATAGAACGAGGGTTTCCTAAACTCTAGATACAGGTTCGATTCCTGTCGGGGATACGAGGTGGTTAAATGATGAGGCAGATGGGGCTCGAAATGAGCTGTTAATTTACCATAACTGCTGCGCTTTCTGGATTTTGCGCAAGAGAATGTTTCTCATTTAAGGTCAATACCTTAAGATTTGAGACTGATCTTTTGTCTGTGGAACTCTAAAACTTAGATTGTTGAAAATCAGCGGTTTAAGTTTTTTGCGAAAGAATAAAAATAAATTGGCTGGTAAGGGAACATTGTGTTTTGATACAAAGAATACCTTTAGATGCCACCAACCACGGACTGCCGCCAAAATAAAGAATGTATTAGCCGCGCCTCTTGCGAAGAGGCTGCGGGCTGATGCATCGACGCATTTGTGAACGCAGACACGGGAGCACAACCTTTTCCTTATCGCTTATGAAGACATTACGCCACCACCGCCAATTCCTGGGATGGTTCATGATTTGCCTGATGGCAACCTGGCTGCCTGGACCTCTTGCTGTGAATGCGGCAACTCTTTACTGGGACAGTGATGCCACGGCCATCAACAATGTCGTCACAGGCGGTGGCCTCGGTGGTGTGGGCACCTGGAGCAATGGCAGCGGTGCGAACTGGTGGAATGGCAACGGACTGCTGCAGACGTCGCTCTCGACATGGAACAACACGAACAATGACCTTGCTGTGTTTACGGGCACTGCGGGTTCTGTTTACCTGGGGTCTGGGATCACGGTGGGCGGGCTGCAGTTTAACACGACGAACTACGCGCTGGGTGCTGCTGGAAACACGAGCGTGCTGACCTTTGGTGCGACGAACAACAACATCATCCTGAACAACGTCGCGGCGGCGACAATCAACGGTTCGCTGGCGGGCAATAATGTGACGCTGTCTGGCGGAGTGTTTGGCGGTGCGACGGCGGGTGTGCTGACGCTTTCGGGGACGGCGGCGAGCCTGACGGGATGGAGCGGGACGACGACGATCAACAACGGGATGACGATGTCGCTGACGCAGAACAGCCGTGCGCTGCTGAGCACCTCGGCGATCACGCTGAACGGGGGCACGATTTTGCTGACGAACACGACGAACACGGAGGCTGGCCTGGACCGTGTGAGAAACGGAGCGGCGATCACTTCCAACGGCGGGACGATTCAGGTGACGGACACTGCGGCGGCGGTGACGGCGGGTTCGGAGACGTTTGGTGCGGTCACGCTGAACTCGGGCCGTCTGAACATCTTTGGCACGAATGCGGTGTCGAGCGGTACGCAGGCGATCATCCTGAGCGGACTGACGCAGACAGGGACTGCCACGGTGACGATCTCGGCTGGTGGCAACCCGAACACGACGACGAACCGGATCAACAACAGCGCGTTTGGTGCGGCGACGACGGCGGGGCAGATCATCGGGCCATGGCTGACGACGGGGTCGGGGCTGGCCACGAACAATGACTACGGGGTGTATGATGCCTCGGGGAACATTTTGCAGGCGAACATTGCCGCCTCGGCTGAGACGACGTGGACGAATGCTGCGAACAGCTACACTTTGAACGCGGCGACGACGCTGACTGGGACACGCAACATGACGGGCCTGCGCTACACGGGTGCCGCGGCGACGCTGACTCTGGCGACTGGTGCGAACCTGGGCACGAACGGAATTCTCAACGGCGGCACGGGTGTGCTGACGATTGCGGGCGGTACGGGCGGTGTGGTGACGCTGCCGAGCGCGGTTTCGGGGAACCTGTACGTTTCTGCGAGCAACGGGCAGGGGATCACGATCAATGCCGCCATCACTGACAACGACGTGGGTGTGCTGACCTTTGTGAACTCCGGCACGAACACGACGACGCTGGGTGGCACGAACACGTACACGGGCGGCACGGTGATCAACGCGGGCACCCTGAGCATCGCAACCACGGCGAACCTGGGGGATCTGAACGGGGACATCTATTTCAACAATGCGGGGAACACGGGCGGGGTGCTGAGCATCACGGGGGCCTCGCAGCTTCTGGACACGGGACGCGACATCTTCTTTAACAACGGGTCCCTGGGAACGATCAACACGACGAATGCCTCGGTGACGACGATCAACGGGATTCTTTCGGGTACGGGCGGGCTGATCGCGACGCCGGTGGCTGGCGGTGTGCTGCTGCTGAACGGCCAGAACACCTACACGGGGCCGACGCTGGTGAACACGGGAACGCTGCGTGCGGGGCTGGCTTCGGATGTGGGATATGGTGCGTTTGGCAACAACTCGGCGGTGACGCTGGCGAACACGTCATCTGTCTTCCTGGATCTGAACGGGTTTAACAACAGCATCGGGTCGCTCTCCGGTGGTGGCACGGGCGGTGGTGCGGTGCTGCTGGGGACGAATGCGCTGACGGTGGGCAGCAACAATGAGAACACGACTTTTGCCGGTACGCTGGTGGGTGTGGGCGGCGGCATCGTGAACAAGGTGGGGACCGGCATTCTGACGCTGACCTCCTCCCGTGCGGTGACGACCACTGCGGCGTCGACGGCCTCCACGACACTGACGGTGCCAACGGCTGGCCTGCAGGTGGGGATGGTGGTCGCAGGGGCCAACATTCCGGAAGGGACGGTGATTTCCGGCATCACCAACGGCACCACGCTGGTGCTTTCGAATGCGGTGACCGTGGCCAATGGTGCGCCGATCACCTTTGGGGGCAATCCTTTCTCTGACAGCCTGAATCTGAACGGAGGGCTGGTGAATTTCACCAACGCGGTGATGCTCGGGACTGGAGCGATCAATTTCAATGGAGGCGGGCTGCAGTGGAACCCGAACACGACGCTGTTTGGAAGCATCGACCCCTCCACGCAGCAGATGACATTCAACAGCACTGCAGTGTTTGACACGAACAACAACCAGGTGGTGCTGGCAAACTCTGTGGGCAATTCCGGTGCGGGCGGGCTGAGCAAGGCCGGCAACGGCACGCTCTTCCTGCAAGGTGCCAACACCTACCAGGGCAACACGATGATCCAGGCGGGCTCGATCAGCGCGCAGAACGACCAGGCTCTGGGCGGCGGGCTGCTGACAACGATCACGGTGCAGACAGGTGCTGCGCTGCTGCTCAACGGGCAGCTTACCGGTGCGGTCAGCACGGGCGGTGTGGGACTGGGCGGCTCGCTGGTGCTGAATGGCAACGGTGCAGCGGCCGGTCAAAACGGCGCGCTGGTGAACAGCTATGGCAACAACACCTTTGGCGGGGCGATCATCCTGGGGAGCTCGGCAACCATCGCGATCGATGCAGGCTCTCTGGCGATCGGCAGCGGCACTGCAGTGTCGGGAACGGGCACACTGACTCTGGCGGGTGTTGGCAATGGCACCCTGGATGATGATCTCCAACACAATGGCGGACTGAACATCACCGGCAGAGGTACCTGGAGGCTCTCGGGTGCCGGTGGATCCTACACGGGTGCCACCAGCATCACTGGCAGCACGGTGAACATCGTCGGAGGCGCACTGGGTGCAACGTCCGGGACCACCCTGAGCGGAGCAACGCTGAACCTGATGTATGGTACGCAGAACCTGGGCACTCTGAGCATCGCTGCCAACACGAACAATTCTTTGATTGCCAGCTCTGGCACGCTGACCGTGGGCAGCACGATCAACCGTGGTGCGGGCGGCACAGTGGCGTTTGACACCTCAGGCGGCGGTGTGGTCGCGACGACGGCGACGAGCGGGCTTCTGGGCTACGCGACGATCAACGACGGCACGGCGACCGGGGTGGCGATGACGAGTGGCACGCAGATTGTGCGCTACACGGGGGCCGGGGCGACTGTGCTGGCCAACAACAGCAACAATGCCAGCGTTGATTACACGACCAACGGCATGGCCAGCAATCCGCTGCTGTGGAGCAACGGCATCACGGCACGTTCTGTCAATTCTCTGACGATGGACACTTCCGGCGGTGCGCAGACGGTGGACATGGGGGCTGCCGGCAATGTGCTGACAGTCTCCAGCGGAGTGGTGCAGTTCACGGGCTCCAGCAACGGAACGCTGACCGGCGGCCAGGTGGGGGCAAACAACTCGGAAGTTTTTGTGCACCAGTACGGCACCGGAGTTTTCAGCATCAACAGCACGATCAGCGGCGGCACGGGCAGCCTGATCAAATTTGGTGACGGCACGCTGCAGGTGTCCGGCGGGGTTTCCACAGCTCCGGCGATCATGAACGGCACGACGACGGTCAAGGTGGCGAACACGACGGGACTGGCCGTGGGCCAGGCGGTTACGGGCTATGGCATTCCTGCTGGCACGACGATCGCCAGCATTGGTGCAGGCAGTGTGACGCTGTCCCAGGCCGCGACGCAGACGACCTCCATTTTCCTGGCGATTGGCAGCGGCGCAACCGCAGTCAACACCACGGGCACCCTGAGCGACACTGCCACGGTCAATGTCAGCAGCACGGCCGGGCTTAGTGTCGGGCAGGCCGTGACGGGATACGGAGTCGCACCAGGGACCACGATTGCGAGCATCGGATCTGGCACGATCACGCTTTCGCAGGCGGTGACCCTGCCGACATCCTCCACCCTTACGTTTGGCACGGGCAGCACCTACACGGGCGTGACTCTGATCAACGGGGGCACCCTGCAGGCTGGAGCATCCAGCCAGTTCGCCGTTGGCTCTGTGACCAACGGAATGGCGGCTGCGCAGACAACGCTGGGCGGCCCGCTGGGAATCGGATCGGCGGTGACGCTGGCCAATGTGGCCGGAGCAGCGCTGGATGTGAACGGCTACACGGTGGCGATCGGTTCGCTGTCAGGCGGCGGTGCGCTGGGCGGAAATGTGCTGCTCAGCAACGGCGGGACGCTGCAGATCGGTGGCATCAACTACCTCAACAACACTTCGGCGATTGGAACGCGCACGAGCTTTGGCGGCCAGATTTCCGGCTCTGGCAACCTGACGCTGGTGGGTGGCGGAGTGCTCAGCCTGACCAACAGCGGCAACAATTTCACCGGGCAGGTGAACATCAACATCGGAACTTTGATCGTCACGGACCAAGGGCAGCTTGGGGCTGGGACGTCTCCGATTTTCGTGAACGGCGTCAACAGTTCTGTGGGCCTGCCGAGCGGCACGCTTGTGATCCAGGGTGGCGGCGGTGCCACGGGGATGACCTTCAGCCGCGATCTGGTTCTTTCCGGCCGTGGCAACAACAACTTTAACAGCGTGGCGCTGCTGAACATCGGCAACAACACGTACACAGGTGTCATCGGCACCTCGTCGAACACGGAAAACCGAGTGGGTGCCGCTTTTGGCACCATGAGGCTGTCGAGCTCTGCCGTGCTGGCAGTGGGTACCGGCAACCAAGGCTTTTACTTCACCGGCGGCCCAGGCAACATCATCATCGACGGGCTTGTCATTGGCGGTGCCAGCGGAGCCTCCGGCATCAACAAATCATCAATCAGCGGCTTCAACAACACGCTGGTGCTGACCAACGTCAACAACAGCTACATCGGGGATTTCCGAGCTGACTCGGGCTCCATCCGTATCAGTGATCCGCGGCAGCTGGGTCTTGGCACGTCAGCCAGTGTCATCCGTGGCACCACCGGCATCTGGGAGTTCCGCACGGACAGCCCAGCTGGCTTTGCCTCGAAAAATGTGAGCTTGTCGGACAATACCAGCGGCAACCTGACTTTGTTCCTTGACCGTTCGATCGGGGGAACGGGACTGAACCAGATGGTGGCCTTCGGCACTTTGTCGGGCGTTCCCGGGGCTGCTGCGAATGAGGGCCTGGTGATCACCGGACGCGATGGCTATTCGGCAAGCTTCAGCAATTACAATCCTCTTGGCAACAGCGCCCAGATCGCGAGCCTCAGCCTTACCAACAACGGCAGCGGTTCCGTGACCTTCAATGGCGACATGTGGAAGACGACTGAAAACGCCGGGTTGCGCACCCTGACGCTGGCGGCCAGCGGTGAGATGGTGATCACAGGAAGCATCATCAATGCGGCAAGCCGCGGCCACCTTGTGGTGAAGTCTGGCAGTGGTACGGCCAGCGTGCTGGGCTCGGCGTCGACCTACGGTGGCACGACCAGTGTCAACGGCGGTACTTTGATCATCAACAGCGTCGGCGGTCTGAACAACAACGTGAGCGGTGCGGGCGCCTTTGCAGGCATGGTCAGCCTTGGCTCGACCACGACTGCCGGCACCCTGAACTACACGGGGGCGGGAGAGACTGCGGGCAAGGTCTTCAACCTTGCCGGAACGACGGGCGTCAATGCGGTGCTGCTGTCGAACGCGACGGGAGCGACGGGACTGGTGCTGAGCAGCAACATTGCGACGACCGGAGCGGGAGCCAAGACGTTTGCCCTGGGCGGAGACAGCCTGTCCACGACCATCAACGAAATCCGTGGTGTCATCCAGGACAACGGTGGTGCGACCTCGCTGCTGAAGATTGGCACGGGCACCTGGAGATATGATCCTACTGTGGGCAACTATGCGGCTGCCTCCAGCGGCATCACCGTCACCACGGGAGCAGCGAACCTGAACCAGCTGGTGCTGAGCTCTGTCGCGGGTCTGGTTCTGGGACAAGCCATCACGGCGACGCCCACCAACGGTCCTGCTGTGGGCTCAGTGATCACCGCGATCGATCCGACCACCAACACGGTGACGATGAGCGCTAACACGGGTGGCACCGCGATTACCGGCGGATCTGCGATCACCTTTGGTGCGATCGGCACAGGATTCACGGGAGGCGTCACCGTCGCAGGTGGCAAGATTCAGTTCAGCCCGACGGTGGCCACGGGAACGGGCTCGGACCTGCTGAACAACAGCACGGGCTCGGTGACGTTCAATGTGGACTCCGTGCGTGGCAACGGGTATGCGGGCGGTACTTTTGAATACCGAGGCTTCACCACTGGCAGCTCAGAGTCTGCAGGAAGCCTTATCGCGACAGCGGGTGCGGGTACGGTGCTGGTCACTGCGGGTTCCTCGGGTGCGACGGCGCTCACTTTCTCCAGCCTGGGAACGGTGGCTGCGGGGACGGGCCTCAACTTCCTCACGGACACCACTGCAGGTGGTACGGCCTCGATCACGCTCACTGGTGCTGCCAATGTGAACGGCATCCTGAATGCGCACCTTTATTTCAGAGGAGCGGACTTTGCCGCAGGCAGCACGGTGGGTGCGGCCACCTACACCACATTTGCCGGTGGCACTGCGCTGACTGGCGGCAATACGACACCCTACCTGCTCACAGGAAATGTGACGGGTCAGACCACGGCGAGTATCAACGGCGGCATCAAGGTGGCGAGCGGGCCTCGCCTGCTGACCCTTGCGTCCGGCCAGACACTCACGCTGCAGAACGGGGCTGGTGTCGCGGGTGGCATTCTTGTCACGGGGGGGAATTCCCTCACGATCTCCGGTGGCACGGGGATCACCTCAGGCGGTGCGGCGGATCTGGTCTTCCGCACTGATACAGCGAGCGACACCATCACGCTTTCCACGGCGATGCTGGTGGGAACCACCGGCGGCTTCACCAAGAATGGTGCGGGTACCCTGATCCTGAATGCTGTGAACGCAGAGGCGGCAGCCACCATTTTCCTCAACGAAGGCACGCTGAAGCTGCAGGGTGCCACCACGACGCTGGGTGCGAACAACATGAACCTGACCATGCGCCAGGGCACCACGTTTGATGTGAATGGTGTCAACGTCAGCTCGACGGCATTCAGCGGCACCAACACGCAGAACCTGAACGCGCTGAGCGGAACGGGGGTCATCACCAACACCGCTGCCAACACCACTTCCACCCTCACGATTGGGAACGGAAACACTGCGAGTGTGTTTACGGGGATCATTCAGGATGACACCGCCACGCCTCTGCCTGGACAAACGGCGGGCCAGATCTCCATCCTCAAGACGGGAACGGCGGCGCTGTCGCTCTCCGGCCTGAACACCTTCTCGGGCAAGGTGCAGATCAACTCCGGAACGCTGGTGGTGAACAGCCTTGCGAACATTGGCTCTGCGAGCAGCATCGGTGTGGGCAACTCCAGCGGAGCCGACCAGGCGCAGAAGGATGCGAACAATGCCGCGAGCCTGGTGTTTAACGGCGGCACCCTGCAGTACACCGGCTCGACCGCGAACGGCATTTTCCAGACTACGGCAACACCGTCTGTTTCCATCAACCGGCTCTTCACTCTGGCAGGCAACGGCACGATTGATTCCTCCGGAAGCTTTGGCAACAACATCGTCACTGCAGCCGGCGGGGGCAACAGCGCAGCTCTTATTTTCAACAACACCGCCGACCTGGTGTTCAGCGGCTCTGGCGCGCGGCTACTGACGCTGACAGGGAACTCGATCGGTGACAACGAGATCGACCTGCACCTGATTGACAATCCGAATGGCGGAGCGCTTTCGATCACCAAGGCCGGAGCGAGCCTGTGGATTTTGGGCAACAGCAACAACACCTACACAGGACCGACCACCATCACCGGTGGTCAGCTGCGCGCGCAGGACGGCGCCGGCCTGTCTGCAGGTTCCAACCTGCGTCTTGCCGGTGGTGTGCTGGAAAGCTCAGGCACGTTTACGCGCAGCATCGGAACCGGTGCAGGGCAGGTGGCCTGGACGGATGCTGCCGGTACGGCCATCAGCCAGAACGGTGGTTTTGCGGCCAGCACAGGCAAGCTGACGGTGAACTTTGGCGGGAGCAATGCGATGCAGACCTGGGGGCTTGGCGGCATCGGCAATGGCACGGGAACCCTGATCCTGAGCTCCACGACGGCGCTGTATGACACGGAGGTGACCAATGCGATCAATCTCAATGGAGCGGTGCGGACTGTGCAGGTGGATGACAACACGAGCACGTTCATGGATTACGCCACCCTTTCGGGTGTTTTGAGCGGTGTTGCGGGAAGCGGCCTTATCAAAACAGGGGCAGGGCTGCTCTACCTGACCGGAGCGAACACGTACAGCGGCAACACCACCCTGTCTGCGGGCGGTCTGGCTGTGACTTCGATTGGCGGCGGGTCTGTGAACACGAGCGCCTTTGGTGATGGCTCGGGGCAGCTGAACCTGAACGGCGGGACGCTGCTGTATGCCGGCGCCGGAGAAACTGCGCAGCGCCAGATCAACCTGAATGCCTCGACCACGATCAGCTCCAGCGGCAGCGGGGCGCTGATTCTGACCAATGTGATCAATGCTGCGGCTGGAAACAAGACCCTGAACCTGATCGGCTACAGCAACGATGCGAACACCATCACCTCCGTGCTCGCCGACAACGGTGGCGCGCTGCGCATTCTGAAAAATGAGGGCGGCACTTGGGAACTGACTGGCAGCAACACCTTCACCGGTGGTGTGCGTGTGGACGCCGGCTACCTTGGGATTGGAAGCAACAACAGCATCGGTGCCACAGGGACCACCAATCTGGTGGCCAATGCGGTTTCCAACACAGCAACGATCACACTTTCTTCCGGCACGACGGCCGGGCTGGTGGTGGGCATGAACATCAACGGCAACGGGATCTCCTACGGTGACACGATTGCCAGCATTGTGGACTCCACGACGTTCACGATCTCCGCAGCGCGCACCGTGGTGGCTGGCAGCCCGCTGATCATCGGCGGCCTGCTGATTTCCAACGCAGGCATCTACGCCACGGATCCGGCCGGATTGACACTTACGCAGCCCGTTGTCATGAACCCGAACACGACGGCGCAGTTCATGGGCAATGCCCCGATCACGCTGAATGGCGGGATCTACATGGTGTCTGGCAATCCATGGAACATCAGCAATGCGGTTGCCGGTGGCCTGACCATCAACGGGAACATCACCAGCCTTGAAAGCGGTACTGCACGTGCGCTGAGTTTTGTCGGCACGGGCAATACGAACCTGAATGCTGTGATCGGCTCTGTGGGCAATGCGTCTGCAGCGGTCAGCGTGGTGTATAACACCATGGGAACAGTGACGATCGGCGGTGCGAGCGCAGCGGGGGCTGGCTACGTGGGAGGAACCACGATCAACCAAGGAACGATCATCGTGAACAAAGCGGGCAACCTCAATCCGTTTGGCACGGCCAACGTCCTCGCGTTTGCGGGCGGCACCCTGCAGTCCAACGTGGCTCTGACAGGAGCCAATGCGCTGGTGACGCCGCTGCAGGTGACGAATGCCTACGGGGTGATTTCCGGAACGAACTCGATCGAATTTGCAGGCAATGCCACGCAGGGCTACTCCCTGCAGAACAACGGTGGCAACCGCCTGATCACGAACAATCTCAGCGGTGGTGCGGTGCTGACCTTCAGCACGCAGCCGGTGAACCTGACCAATGACACCACCGGCCGCACGCTGACCATCGCCGGCTCTGGGAACACGAACATCTCCAGTGTCATCCAAAACGGTGGCACAGGGGCGAGCGGCTTTACGTATGCAGGCACGGGGACGGTGAATCTGACCGCTGTGAACACAGCGACTGCGGCACTGACGGTGAGCAGTGGTGTGGTAAGCCTGAACGGTGCCAACGGTGCGTGGTCAGCGGGTACGGTGGCCATCAATCCGACAGGCATTCTGCGCCTGGATAACAGCACCAACAACAACGGCAACCGTTTGTTTGACACCGGTGCGATCACCATCGCCGGCGGCAGGCTGGACTTCATCGGCAACAGTGCGGGCTCCACGGAAACCCTGGGTGCGCTGACCCTCAACACGGTGGACTCCGTGATCACGATGTCCGGCAGCGGCTCGAACACGCTGACCTTTGCGTCTGTGAACTTTGCGAACACCGGATCCTCGCTGGACCTGACCGGAATCACAGGGCTGGGCAGCACGAACAAGATCCTCTTTACGACAGCTCCGACGCCGGTGCCCGCAACTACGGGCATCCTGCAGCGTGTGTACCTGAACGGGGGCAATGATTTTGCCACCTACAACAACGACGGTGTGACTGCGAACAGCAACGGCATCCAGGCCATGAGTGCAGCCGGGTATGTGACCACGAACGACCTGAACGGTGCTGCGGCCACGGCCACGATGAACCTGACGGCGAATCCAGCGGCGCTGACGGCCGCCAAGACGCTCAATGCGCTGAAGATCAACGGCAACAATCTGACGGTGGGCTCCAACAATGGATTCGTCATGACGCTGACAGCGGCGGCCATTCTGAACACGGGGGGCAACAACACCCTGGCCCAGACCAACACGGCCTTCGCGGGGAACACCGCCTACTTCCTGGTCAACACAGGAACGACGCTGAATGTGACTGGCGCGATCACCGGCACGAACGGCATGGCTCTGGTGGCGGGGGGGACGCTGAGGCTTTCGACACCGACCTTCATCACCAGCACGACTAACATTTTGAACGGCACCATGGTGATGGCGGGCGGACTGAACTCGCTGTATCCGAACCAGCTTCTGAACCTGGATGTGGGCGGGGTGCTGGACCTCAACGGGAACACGCAGTATGTGGGGCAGTTCCAGTCGGCAGGTGTGGTGCCCAACAGCGGCGGCATCGTGACCTCCAGCAATGGAACAGGCACGTTCATCACGAACATGAATGCCGGCGGCACCACGTTTGCAGGGCAGATCACGGGCGCGGTGAACTTTGTTCGTCTGGGCGGCAACACGCTGACGCTGGAAAGTGCGCAGACCTACACCGGGGTGACCAACCTGATGGGCGGCACTTTGCTGCTGCAGGACGGTGCAACGATCCTCAACACATCGGCGATCAATCTCAATTACGCCACGCTGACGATGGACAACAATACGAGCTTCGCGACGGACAACACGAACCGGCTGAGCGACACAGCGCCGATCACGATGCGTGGCGGTGTGCTGAACTATAACGGACGCGCGAACTCCTTCAGCAGTGAAACCGTGGGTGATGTGACTGCGGCGCAGGGGGCGAACCAGATCACGGCAAGCGTGCAAACTGTCGGCAGTTACGCCAATTCTCAGCTGACACTCTCCAGCCTGACGCGCAACACGGGCACCACCGTGAACTTCACCAGCAACAACGGCACGCTGGGCTCCGAGGGAACGAACCCACGGATCGTGGTGACAGGCGGAATGACGAATGGCAGCAACGGGGCGCTGGGTGCCTGGGCAATCGCGAACAGCACGGATTATGCGGCCTACAATGCGGCGCAAGGTGTGGGTGCCCTGGGCACGGCGGGCTATGCGGGGTATGATGCCGCGTTTGCTTCCGGCAACATCACACTGCTGCAGGGGCCTGGCAACACGCTGACGAGCTCCGGGTCTTACAACACGACGCTCTCCGCCCCGATCACCTACACCTCCATGCTGCGTTTTGGCGGCACCTCCGACGCGAACGTGCTCTTCAGCGCGGATGGCAATGTGCTGAATCTTGAGGCAGGCGGCCTTCTGCGCAGCAACCAGACCGCAGGCTCCACCATCGGCAGCGCTGCCTTCCGCGGCGTGCTGACTGCCGGCGGCACAGCGACCAGCGGCACCAACGAGCTGGTGATTTACAACGCCTCCACCGGCACCACGGCCGCAACAGGCGCCGCGACTGCGGCAACCGTGGCCGGTTCCAATGTGGTCAGCATGGTTTCCACCGCGAACCTCTCTGCCGGGATGCTGCTGACGGGCCCTGGCATACCTGTGGGCACCGTGATCGCCTCTGTGGACAGCGGCACGCAGATCACGCTGAGCAACAACGCGACCGCCACCAACAACGGCGGCACCTACACGGGAACTGCCAACTTGATGATCAATTCGGTGATCGCCAACAGCGGCTTTGGCTCCTCGAAAGTGGCGCTGGTGAAATCGGGCGGCGGCCTTCTGACTCTGACGGGTGCCAACACCTACACTGGCGGAACGACGGTGAACCAGGGAACTCTGGCGCTGAACGGTGCGGCATCTACGGTGGTCATTCCTGCGGGCGGGCTGACCCTCAACGGCGGTGTCGTCAACCTGCTGATCAACGGCGGTCAGATCGATGCCTCGAATGTGGTGACGCTGAATGGCAGCTCAACGCTGAACCTGGTGGGCGCGAACACGCTGGACAGCCTGGTCTTCAACAACAACGGCGGCACGACGAACCCCACGGTGAACACGCTGGGCGAACTGAGGCTGACGGGTGCGAACGCCATCAGCGTCACGTCGAGCAATGCGCTGACGATTGCGACGATCGCCGGCGGCAGCCTGAACCTGGGAAGCGGAACAACGACGATCAGCGTCGGCGCACCCACGGCCGTCGGGCAGGTGTACACGACGATCAATCCTGCGCTCATCATCGCCTCTGTGATGACCGGGACCGGCACGATCAACAAGACGGGAGCAGGGCTGCTGCAACTGAGCGGGCTGAGCTCCATCAGCGGCGGCTTGAACGTGAACGAGGGCGGGCTGTTTGTGGGGATCGCCAACGGCGGTGTGCTGAACTCGACGGTGAATCTGGCCGGAGGCACGATCATTGACCTCAACGGCCTGAGCGGAATCGTGGGCGGGCTTTCGGGATCCGGCACTATCACGAACAGTTCGGTGGCCGGCACCGCGGGCACGCTGGTCGTGGGATACAACAATGCGAACACGGTCTTCTCCGGCAGCTTCAGCCGGCCACGCCTGGACTTCCCGGCGATGGTGAACCTGACCAAAATGGGCACTGGCGTGCTTAATCTGACGGGGGTGTCGACCTCCCAGGGCGCGATGATCATCAACAATGGCACCGTGCTTTACAGCGGGAATGCGGCGAGCGATTTTGCCACACAGACGGTGAACAACACGGGTGTGCTGACCCTGGACAACAGCGGCACGAACGTGAACAACCGCCTTGGCGGTGTGACGTCTCCGGCGAATGCGACGCTGACCCTCGGTGGCGGTTCCTTTAACGTGACCGGCAACTCCGGAGCTGCGACGACGGAGTCGATGGGAACGTTCAGCCTTGCGGTGGGGGGCAGCAAGATCACGCTGACGCCGAATGCGGCACAGAGCCTGACGATCAATGTCGGGGCCTTCAGTCCGCTGACGGTCACGGCGGGTGCATCGCTGCTGCTGCGTGGCACCAACCTCGGCGGGACCGTGGGCACGGCGAATACGGCCAACTTTGTGGCGGTGACGACTGTCCCCACACAGATTGGCGGAGCCGGGGCCGTCGGAACCACGACGATGTCCATCCGGCCAGACATTCTGGTGGACACCTCAGCCACAGGGAATGGGACATCATTTGCGACCTACGTGGGAGCGGCAGGTGCGGCCAACGTGGCCGGTGGCAACGGGTTCCGTGCGCTGGCTGCGGCTGAATACGCGCCATTCCTGAGCTCCAGCGCGACAGGCAACGACCTGCTGGCGATCGGCACCTTCGGCGGTGTGTTTGCCACGGGCACAACGATCAACAGCCTGACGATGACCGCCAATGCGGGCACGCGTGCGGCGGGGCCGCTGCCTCTGGTGAACACGCTGACCATCACCAGCGGCGGTATTCTGGTGCAGTCTGGCAGCAGCGTGATGAGCGGTGGGTTGATCGCCGCGCCCTCGACATCGCTGTTTCTCTGGACCCCGGGAGCGAGCACCTCGCTGACGCTTAACGCTGCGATCACCGGCTCAGGTGGCATCACCAAGGACGGTGCAGGTACGGTGACTTTTGGCACACGCCAGCTGTTCACAGGAACGACGAACATCAACGGTGGCACGGCAGTGCTGAGCGGTGGCGCCAACACGCTCTTTGTCACCGGCCTCGGTGTCGGCAACGCCCTGAACGTGAACAACGGTACGCTGGACCTGAACGGCAACAATCAGCTGGTGGCTGCGCTGGCAAGCTCCAACACGACGCTGGCGAACACGGGAGGAACGATCACCAACCTTTCCGCAACGACAGCGACACTGACCGCGACTGGCACGGGCACGTTTGCGGGAGTGATCGCAGGCAACCTGAATTTCACGCGTTCGAGCAACACAACGACGACCCTGCTGAGCAATAACACCTACACGGGCGCGACGATCATCCGCGGTGGTGTTTTGAATCTGCAGCAGTATGGCCAGCTCTCGGGCACGAGCTCTGTGTCCAACTACTTCGGCACGCTGAACCTTGACAGCACCAACGCTCCGGCGGTGGACATCAACCGCCTGAATGCGGCGACTCCGATCACGCTGCAGGGTGGTACGCTTGCTTTCCTCGGCTTCAACGGCGGCACTTCGACGCAGAATGTGGGTGCTGTGACGATTCTTTCCGGCGCGTCGGTCATCAACGCCTCCCGCAGCTCGGTGAACACCAGCTCCAACGCGGTGCTCACCCTGGCAAGCCTGACGGTGAGCGATCTGACCGCCACGACGGTGAACTTCACAAGCGCCGGCACGCTGGGACAGACAGCGGTGGGCAACAGCCAGATCATCATCACCAACGCGCCTACCCTGAGCAACAACCTCATCGGCGGCTGGGCGATCGTGAATGGAACCGACTTTGCGAGCTACCTGGCACCCGGCAGCGCCCAGGGCGGTGTGGGTGCGCTCGGCAGCACAGGCTATGCAGCTTACTCCTCTGCCGCACTGACCGCAGGTGGTGCGACTGACAACATCACCGTGGGTGCCAGCGTGGCAGGCGTGACCGCACGCATGATCAACTCGCTGCGTGTGAGCGCTGCCTCGACCATCCAGATGAGCACGCTTTCGGACACGCTGACGATCGCCTCCGGCGGCCTGCTCCTCAACGGTGCTGCCAGCGTGCTGGCTGGCGGCCGTCTCACCGCCGGTGCGGCGCCTAACACTCCTGCCACGCTGTATGCCTACACGAACAACACGGCAACGATCTTCACCCCGATCACCGACAACGGCACGGGTTCGGTTTCCCTGGTGAAGTCCGGCGGCAACACGCTGACGCTGACGCCAGCCAACTCCATGGCCGCGACCACTGCAGCTGGCAGCAACGTGGTGACCGTGACCAGCACGGCAGGTCTCGTGGTCGGTCAGGCGATCACTGGCAATGCCAGCATCCCGACCGGAGCGACGATCACCAGCATCACCGGTCCGACCACCTTCACCATTTCGACATCCACAGGAGTGACTGCGGGAAGCAATCTGCGCACCGACTTCAATCCTGTGCCGATCGCGGCGACGAGCACCGTTTACGGCTCTCCGGTCATCACCGTGGCGAGCACGAACGGGCTTGCCGTGGGCATGGCAGTCAGCGGCGTGGGCGCACCGGTCGCTCTGGCGGGTGTCGCAACGACCAGCGGCAGCAACAGTGTGACCATCACTGCGAACACTGCTCTGTATGTGGGCATGGCTGTGACCGGGCCTGGCATCCCGCTGGGAGCCACGGTGACGGGCATCACAAGCAGCACGCAATTTACGATCAGCGCCAATGCGACCCAGACCATCTCGGGCGGCACCTTGACGGCGAATTCGGTCATCCCAGCGGGGGCGGTGATCACGGCCATCAACGGCAACAACGTGACCTTGTCTCTCAGCGCGACGGCCAGCGGGACCTCGGTGCCGCTGACGTTTGGTGCTCCGGTGCTTGCCGCGACTGCGAACGGCAGCAACGTTGTCTCCGTGGCAAACAACGCGAACCTGGTGGTCGGACAGACCGTCACGGGTACGGGGGTGCCTGCCGGAACGACTGTTACCGGCATCTCGGGTAACAACATCACCCTTTCCAACAATGTGGCGGCCGGTTCCGTGGCCCTTACCTTCTCGACCGTTCAGTCCAACACCTACACGGGTCCGACCGTTGTGAACCAGTCCACGCTGACGCTTGCCGGCCAGGCTGGCTCGATCGTCATTCCTGGCGACCTGACGCTGAACAACGCCAACGTGACGATGACGCTGAATGCAGGGCAGATCGCAGCGGCGTCAAACATCGCCATCAACAGCGGCAGCACGCTGACCTACATTGGCAACAACGCGCTCAACGGCACGCTGTCCTTCAACAATCCAGGCGGCACCGCCGCTCCGACGCTCGCCGTTGGGTTTGGTGTGCTCACGCTGGGCAACAACATCACGGCCAGCAATGACAGCTTCACTCTTCCAGCCGTCCTTTCCGCGACTGGTGCGGCAGGTACGGCTGCAGCGCCGACCACGGGTGTCGTCAATCTGGGCGGTTCGGCACGAACCATCACGACCACGGGGCTGGCGCTTGTCAGCCTCGACATCACGGCCGCGCTGCAAGGCAGCGGATCCAGTGGCGTCACCAAGGCTGGCAATGGCGGGCTGCGACTGTCGTCTGCCGGCAACAGCTACGCAGGTGCGACGACGCTGAACGCGGGAACGCTGTTCCTGGGAGCCTCGAACGTTCTTCCAGACTTCTCCACCTTCAGCATGGTGGCGGGCTCCACCCTGGACCTGAACGGATTCAGCGACGCGATCAGCCAGCTCAGCGGAGCCGGCATCATCACGAACAACAGCGGCACCAGCGGCACGCTCACGGTCGGCCTGAACAACTCCGACACGACCTTTGCGGGCCAGTTCCTTGCCTACAATGCGGCGACACTCGCCGCGCTCAACGTGACGAAGGTGGGAAGCGGCAACCTGACGCTCACCGGTGCAGGCAGCACGGCGACCGGAACGCTGACGGTGAATGGCGGAACGGTGACCCTGTCAGGCAACGGACAGACCGCCTTTGGAACTTATGCGGTGAACAACACGGGGCTGCTGGTCCTGGACAACTCGACCACCGCTGTGAACAACCGCCTTGGCGGGCCGAATGCCACCGCTGCCGGCAACAGCCGCAACCTGACTGTGGCAGGTGGTGAAGTGAAGATCATTGGCGCGGCTTCCGGCTCTTACGAGTCGGTGGGCACGCTCAACAACGGGGCTGGAGCCAATACTCTGACGCTGGTGGCTGGCAGTGGCTCCACGGTGCTGAACCTGGCCTCCACGCCTGCGCTGGGCGGTGGAACGAGCTGGCTGATCCGTGGCGACAATCTCGGCTCTGCACCTGGTGCCGGAGTGGCCAATGTCTTCAGCTCAAGCGTCGCCATGAGCGGCGGTGGTGCGGTGATGGGGCTGGCGAATGTCAGCGTGCGCATTGACACGATCGGTGACAACTCCTCCGCCGGCAGCGGGCAGGGGTTTGTGACCTACACGCCTGGCGTCGGCTACCGTCTGCTCAATGCGAGCGAGATGATCGGATCGATCGCAGGAATCAACGCTACGAACGCCAACCTCACACTGAGCGGCGGCCAGACCTTCACGACCAACACGGTGAACGTGGCCTCGCTGCTGAGCGGCGGCGGGCTGACAGGATTCAACACGGGAAGCATCCTGAACCTGGGCGGCATCGCCCTGCTGGCCAAGACAGGCAACACCGGCCTCAATGGCGGTCAGATCTCCAGCGGTGGCTCCACATTCTGGCTGCACGCTCTGGGAGACATCGCGGTGAACAGCTACATCCTCAACACGGCGGCCAATGGTTTCACCAAGGACGGCCTGGGCAACGCCACCTTCTCCAAGGGGCTTTTCACCACCGGCACCGTCACGGTCAACGCCGGCACGCTGACTTTGAACGCGGCTGCGGACAACACCATCGCGGTCAATGCAACAGCCACGGCTGTCGGTACGCAGTCGCTCACGCTGAACAGCGCCACGGTGAATCTCAATGGCCGTAATCAGGCGGTGGGAGCACTCGGCAGCACCAACATCCTGCCTGGCACCGGTGGAACCATCACCAGTGCAACGGCGGCAGTGCTGACCTCGACCGGTGGAGGCAACTTTGGCGGAGTCATCGACGGTTCACTGGCCTTCACGCGTTCTGGCAACAACACCACCCTGCTGACCGCTGCGCAGACCTACACTGGTGAGACGATCATCCGTGGCGGCACCTTGCAGCTGAGAGACAACGCCAGCCTGAGCAGCACAGCAGGGCTGAAGATCTACTACGGTGCGCTGAACATGGACAACAGCAACCTCACCATTTACGCCAACTCGAACCGGGTGGCTGACAGCAATGCCGTCACTCTGCGCGGTGCCACACTGACACTGACCGGTGCACCGGGGCTGGCTACGACTGAGACGCTGGGAACGGTCACGCTTGAGAGCGGAGCAGCAGCAGGCGGTGCGAATATCATCACCTCCACTGCCGGAAACGCAGGCACAGCCGTTCTTACGATCGGCAACCTTCTCCGCAGTGGCGTTGGTGCCACGGTGAACTTCACCGGTACCAACCTTGGGCAGGCTGGAAGCGGCAATTCCCAGATTCTGCTGACTCAGATCAACGGCAGCGCTCCAACGCTCACCAATGACATCATCGGTGGCTGGGCCACGGTGAACGGCACCGACTTTGCCACCTACATGACCAACACCAGCACGCAGGGTGGTGTTGGAGCCCTGGGCAGCCTGAACTACGGGTTCTATTCGGGCGCAGCCCTGACAGCGGGACTGGCCACGGACAACATCACCGTTGGAGCGAACGTTTCTGGCGTTACGGCAAGGACCATCAACTCACTCCGTGTGAGTGCGGCTGCGACGATTACGCTGACTGGTGCGCTGAATGTAGCAACGGGCGGCATCATCCTGAACGGCGCGGCCAGTGTGATTACGGGCAGCACGCTCACCTCCGGCGTTTCTGAGCTCTATGTGCACACGAACAACACGGCCACCATTTCCAGCCAGATCATTGGAACGGGAATGGCGCTGGTGAAATCCGGTACGAGCACCCTCACGCTCGCAAGCACGGTGGCCAACACCTACACCGGTGGCACCATCGTGAACCAGGGCACGCTGACCCTGGGTGGTGCTGCTGCGCTTGCCCAGATCCCTGGCAACCTGACGATCAACAATGCGACGGTGACGATGGCCACGAATGCAGGCCAGATCGCCAGCGCCGGCAACATCGTCATCAACGGCGGCGGTATTCTCAACTACATCGGAAACAACACGCTGACCGGCACCATCACCTTCAACAACAGCGGCGGTACGGTGGCTCCGGCCATCAATGCCACGGGCAACGCCGTCAGCTCCACAACGGTGCTGGGCAGCAACACGGTCACAGTGGCACCGGCAGGCCTTGCAGTCGGCATGCTGGTCACGGGTCTGGGGATCCCTGCTGGCACCACGATCACCGCCGTGGGCGGTTCCACAGTGACACTGTCCAACAATGCGACGGTTTCCGGCACCAACACGCTCAACTACGGCGGCCTGACCCTGGGAGCTGGCAGCAGCATCACCTCGGTGAATGACAGCCTCAGCTTCACGCCGACGATCTCGGGCGGCATCGACCTCGCCGGTGGCTCACGCACGATCACGACCTCCGGTCTGTCTCCAAATGACCTTGTCATTTCCGGCATTGTTCAGAACGGCTCTTTGGTGAAGGCTGGCAGCGGCTCCCTGTCCTTCAGCGGTGCGCTCAGCACCTTCACCGGCGGCATCACGCTGGGTGCGGGCTCACTGATCGCCGGCGCCTCTGACACAGTTTCATCAGGCATTGTGATGGGCGGTGCGTTTGGCCTCGGCACCATCAGCCTGACGGCGGATGGCGTGAAACTTATCGGCACCGGTACGACGATTTACAACGCCATCACGGTTTCCAACAGCAGCAACACGCTGATCTTTGGCGGTGTCGTTTCGAACAATCTTGCCTTGAACGGGCTGGTCACCTTTGGCGGAGGCACCCGGACGATCACGGTGGAAAGTCCGGTGGTGGTCGGCACTCTGGGGGCGGCTTACACCGGTTCATTCGCCTTCACCAAAAACGGAGCTGGCATTCTCTCCCTGTCCAACATTGCGAACAACTACACGGGCATCACGACCATCAGCGATGGCACCCTGCGTGCAGGTGCGACGAACGGCCTGTCCCGCAATTCGCAGATCAGCCTCGCGACGGCAGGCACGCTGGACATCAACGGTGTGAACGTTGTCACGGGTTCGATCACGGGCACGGGGCTGGTGACCAACAACGCTGGCGCATCGACCCTGAGCACAGGCTTTGACAATTCGAACTTCACCTTCTCGGGCATCTTTGGCTCCGCCACCCAGGTGAGCACGGCGTTCAATCTGAACAAGATCGGCACCGGCAACATGACGATCGACAGCGCGGCCGGAAACTACTCGATCACGACCGGAACTCTGACAGTCTCCCAGGGTGCGGTGAACCTGAGCGGCGCTGCGGGCAGCACGAAGTTTGGCACTTACACCCTGCTGACCGGGGGCACACTGACGCTGGACAACAGCGGAGCCAACCTGAGCAACCGTCTGGGCGGCACTGACTTTGGAGTCGGCGTGCTCAGCCGGACCGTCAATGTCAGCGGCGGGCGCCTGAACATCATTGGCAGCTCGAGCTCCAGCAGCTCTGAAAGCATCAACGTCGGCACGGTGGGAACGCTGCAGGCGGCGAACGGATACAGCATCATCACCCTGACCGCCGGCGCGGGCCAGTCGCTCTCCTTCACGGCAGGCACCTTTGGCAGCATCACGGGTGGTGCCACGATGCTGATCCGCGGGACGGGCTTGGGCACTGCTCAACCAGCCAACGTGGCGAACCTTTTTGTCAGAACCTTTGGCAATACTTTCGGCGGTGGCACAGGAGATGGGTCCAACACGATCAGCATCCGTCCGGATGTGCTGGTCGACTCGAGCGTCAGCGGTCTGGGCCAGGGCTTTGCCACCTACTCCGCGGCAGGAGGCTTCCGTGCGCTAACGGCAGCGGAACTTGCGCCAGGACTGTTCCGTGCGGTGAGCACGAACTCCAACGTGGCGATGACTTCTTCGCAGAAATTTGGAACGCTGACAGTGAACAGCCTGACGCTGAACACCGGAGCAGCGCTGAGCGGGATCAACAATGCTGCGGTGCTGACGGTAGGCAGCGGTGGCGTGCTGGTCTTTGATGCCAGCGGCGGTTTCAGCAACGGCATCGTGCAGGCTGGTGGCAACCAGTTCATCGTGCACCAGATGGACACGGTGAACACGCTGAATTTCAACAGCTACATGCAGGGCAGCAACGGCTTCATCAAGAGCGGAGCCGGGACGATGAGCATCAACAAGCAGCAGTACTGGACAGGTGGCAGCCAGACGACGATCAACGATGGCACTCTGATCCTGAACAGCGGTGCGGACAACACCCTCACGGTGCTGCCGACGGCGACGACGCCAACGCTCCTCTCTGTGCGCGTGAACGGCGGCAAGCTGGACATCAACGGCAAAAACCAGGCGGTGGGCAGGATCGACAGCGTCTCTTCGCTGGCGGACACTGCAGGTGAGGTGACGAACAGCAGCCTGACCGTGGCGACCCTCACGGCCACCTATGACGCCAACGCCACCTTTGCGGGCAAGATCACTGGCAACCTGAACTTCACCCGTGCTGGCAACAATACGACCACGCTCACCAGCACGAGCACCTACACGGGCGCGACAGTGGTGCGCAACGGCACGCTGCTGCTGCGTGACAAAGGCCGCCTGTCCGGCACCACCGGTGTCACGGTGAACTTTGGCGGACTGACCCTGGATGACACGGGGCTTTACACGACGGCAGACCTTCCGGGCCAGCGCGTAACGGCAGCCATCTCCCTGCAGGGCTCGACGCTGACCTATCTTGGCGCCCAGAGCAGCGCGACCGTGGGAGCGGTGACGATCCAGTCCGGCGCAAGCACGGTGACCGTGACGCCTGCGTCCAACTCCGTGGCGGCGTCCACGCTGACGCTGGCAAGCCTCACCCGCAATGCTGGCGGCACCCTCAACTTTACGGGCACCAATCCGGGATTGGGCGGCACGAACAACAGCCAGATCATCATCACTGCAGCACCGACTCTTGCGAATGGCATCATCGGTGGCTGGGCCGTGGTGAACGGCACAGACTTTGCCGGATACATCACACCAAGCGGAACAGCAGGCGGTGTGGGCGCGCTGGGGACCCTTGGCTATCCGCTCTACTCCACCAATGCACTGACCGCCGGCACGAGCACGGACAACATCACTGTCTCCGCAAACGTTTCGGGCGTGACCACACGTACGATCAACTCACTCCGCGTGAGCGCAGCGGCCACGATCACTGAAACTGCGGCCAACGTGCTGACGATCGCCACGGGTGGTGTGATTCTGAACGGTAACGCCAGCGTGATCACCGGAGGCGACATCACCTCTGGCGTCTCGGAACTGTTTGTCTATACCAACAACACGGCGACGATCAGCAGCCGCATCACGGGAACGGGCGTGTCTCTGGTGAAATCCGGAACCAGCACTCTGACGCTGGCAGGAACAGTCGCCAACACCTACACGGGTACGACCATCGTGAACCAGGGGTTCTTGAGCCTGGGCGGTGCGGCAAGCATTGCACAGGTGCCGGGCGACCTGGTGATCAACAACGCCACGGTGACCATGGTGACGAACCAAGGGCAGATTGCAGCAACGTCCAACGTCACGATGAACGGCGGCGGAACGCTGACCATGGTCGGGACGAACACGCTGGCCAGCCTCACCTTTAACAACACTGGCGGCCAGGCCACGCCGACGGTTGCCGCCGCGACCTCACTGACGCTGTCTGCGGCGAATGCGATCACCGTGGTGAATGACACCTATGCCTTCACGCCAACCATCTCCGGCACGGCGCTGGCCTTCAGCAATGCGGCACCTGTGATCAATGTTTCCGGTCAGTCTGCGGACGGCCTGATCATCACCGCGCCGATCACGAGCGCGGGCGGAGCCATCACGAAGTCTGGCAGCGGCGCGCTGGTGCTGAATGCGGCCAACACCTTCACCAATGGCATCAATCTGACGGCTGGTTCAATCGTCATCGGCAACGCAGCGGGCCTCGGCACAGGAACGCTGACCATCACCGACGGTGCCAAAATCCTTGCAGGTGGCGGTGCCATCACCATCACCAATGCCATCACGGCGAACACGAAGCTGATCTTTGGCGTCACTGCGCAGAACCTGACCCTGAACGGTGCTGTGACCTTCGGCACGGCGACGCCTACGATCACTGTGGAAAACCCCTTCCAGGGCAACACAGCCGTGGCCTCCACGATCAGCCAGGCCTTTGGCGGCACCACGATCACGGGCTTTGTGAAAGACGGGGCAGGAGTGCTGGTCATGAATGCAGCCTCGAACGCACGCCTGACTGGCAGCATCACCGTCAATGACGGTGCGCTGAACGTGGGTGCGCAGTATGCGCTGGGCGGCTCGCTCTACACTGCGGGAGCCACGGTGACCCTGAATGGCGGCACCTATAACAATGCGATCACGAATGTCTTTGTGCAGAACGCCGTCAATCTGAGCGGCAGCGGCATCCTTGGAGCGACAGCGAGCGGAACCGCGATCGGTGCGGTGACCATGGGCAGCGGGGCCAACACGCTGGGTGTGCAGGGCGGACAGACCTCCACGGTGTTTGGGGCGCTGGCGGCGAATGCGTCTACGGCCACGACGATCTTCACGGCAAATCAGCTGAATGTCCTCGGGGCGTTCAGCGGCACGACATCATCGATCACCAAGACCGGCACCGCGACCCTGCTGCTGGGAGGCTCGTCCTCCTACACCGGCGGCATCACGATCGACCAGGGCACGCTGGAAGCGCGCATCGGCGCTCAGGCGCTGACCACCGGCAGCGTGGTCGTGAATCCTGGAGCAGTGCTTCGCGTGACCAACGCAGCCAATCTGGGGACCGCCTCCTCGGTGACGGTGAACACAGACGTCAACGGACTGGGCATTTTGGCCGTGGCCTACAACGGTGCGGTGCCGACGGCGAGCTTTGTCTCCTCCTATGCAAACGCAGATGGCACGGTGGCGATTGACGTGGGCGGTTACAGCACCGTTCTGAGCCAGGCCGGCACGAAGCTGTTCCTGGGATCCAGCCTGACCGGCACCTACACAGCGAGCACGCTGACAGCAGGCAGCGGCAACATTTACCGCCTGGGCACGGGCGGCGGCACCCTGAACATCAACAGCGCTGTGCTGACCGGCGCGAACGCAGTGGTGGTCGGGGTGGTCACGGGCACACCCGGAGCCAACCTGATCGGCAACTCCGGCACAGTAGTGATCAACAGCGCGAACGACTACACCGGTGGCACAACCATCAACGGCAACGCTGTGGTGCAGATCGGTGATGTGAATGCGCTGGGGACTGGCACGATCACCTTCAACGCCGGCACGCTGCAGACGAATCAGACAGGTCTGGGCACGGGCTCGAACTCCATCCTGCTGACGCCATTCACGCTGGCCAACAACATCAACTTTACTGCAGGCAGTGTGCTGACAGCGCTGGCGGGACCGGGCAACACGGCCGGAGCATTTGCCGCGGACGCCTTCATCGGTGCAGGACCGCTGGGCCAGACGGATCTGACTCTGAGCGGAACGATGGACCTGAGCGGGGCCGCCTACCGCGCCCTGAGCATTGCAGGAACGGACCGCATTGTGACCGTGAGCGGCCAGATCACGGGTGCTGCGATGCTGGTGAAGACCGGTGCGGGCATTCTGAAACTGACCAACGCGGGCAACAGCTACAGCGGTGGCACCGCCGTCAGCCAGGGAACGCTGGCGCTGAGCAGCAGTGTGGGAGGCGGCCTTGCAGCCGGTCTCATCAGCATGAACAGCGGCACGCTGGCAAGCTGGGACAAGAGCCAGACGCTGAGCAACAACATCCAGTTCATCCAGAACAGCACGATCGACGTGGGCGCCGGGGTGGTGCTGACCGCATCGGGCATCCTGAGCGGAGACTTCACCTACGTCGGCGCGCAGACGGGCTTTACGAAGTCTGGTGTGGGCACCCTGGTGCTGACTGGCAACAACACCTATCTGGGAACCACAACACTCTCCGGAGGCATTCTCAGCATCAGCAGTGATGCCAATCTCGGCTCTGCCGGCAGCTCCACGGTGCTGCCAGGCGGCATCACCTTCAACGGTGGCTTCCTGCGCGTCACAGACGACATGACGACCAACCGGGTGATCACCATGACTGCAGCAGGCAGCATCAGCGTGAAGGCTGGCAAGACCCTGACGATCAACGCACTCACGGCCAACAGCACCGGGCTGCTGACCTTCAACGGTGCGGGCACGGTGATTCTCAACGGCAACATCAGCGGTGCCAACGCCCATGACAACACGGCCATCAGCAATGGAGCGACGGTGATGACCCAGGCGACGGGTGGCACCCCATTTGGTGACACCGCAGTGACGATCAATGGTGGTACTCTGCAGGTGAACACCAACGGACCGGGGGCGACCTTCACGATTCCGACGCTCAACTTCAACGGTGCGGCCTACGTGCGCCTCGACGCGCAGATGGGCAACGACATCCAGCTGACTGCGACCACCCTGGCGCGCCAGAATGCGGGCACACTGATCCTGATGCCGGGCAATGGAGCCGTGCTGGGCAACACCAGCGGCTCAGACGCCCGCATCCTGAGCGGCACGGTACTTGGACAGTCCACCTCGACCGTTGCCGGCCTGCAGGCGCTCAACAACTACGGTGCCGGATCGAATGCCGGCATCGTGGCGGCGAGCATCCTGGCGGTGGCATCGCCCACGGACCGGACGGCGGACTTTGTGAATTATGACCCGACAGTGGGCTTCATCAACGCGACTCCGAGCTCCTTGCTGACCAACACGTTTGCCGGGGCGACCTCAGCCAGCGTCGTCAGCATCACGACAGCGACTGCGCTTTCCGGCATTGTGGATGTCTTTGCGCTGAAGACCACCGCGGATCTGAGCGGCGGCACGCTGCGCATCCGCTCCGTCAGCACCACAGACATGGGCGGCCTGCTCATCAATGGTGTTGGCAGCCTTGCTCCGACGATCAGCTCCAACCTGTTCTTCAATCCGTTTGGCACCACGGGTGGTGCGACTGCCGGTGAAGGCCTGATCTATGTGAGCGGCGGCTATTCCAATGGAAACACGGCCACCATCAACGGCAACATCACCGCCAAGAGCCTCACCATCTACGGTGCGGGAGATCTTGTCCTCGGAGGTGTCAACAACATCCTCGGCAACATCACGGTCAACGAAGGGCTGCTGAGCATCAGCAACGTAAGCGCGCTGCCGAGACTGACAGGCGGCCTGGTGCTCAACGACATCGGCAATCTTGATGTTGACGGCATCCGCGTGACAACGGCCAGCCTGGCGGGATCGGGCGGCGTGGTCGGCAACACATCCTCCACTGCCAACGGCGTGCTGCAGATCATCGGCATCACGAGCACGACCTATTCCGGCCAGATCACCGACTCACTGGCAGGCGGCACGAAGAAGACGGCTCTGGTCAAAGACGGCACCAGCACGCTGACTCTGGGCAACATCACCGCGAACAACACCTACTCCGGCCAGAACAGCTTCACAGGTGGCGTGATCATCAACCGCGGCCAGCTGACCGTGCAGGATCCATTTGGCCTGGGCGGTGCTGACACCGTCAACGGAGGCACCAACTACACCACGCCGGGAGTGGTGACAGTGAATGGCGGCACGCTTGCGCTCAACAGCAACGGCGGCGGCCCGAACGGCACCATCATCTTTGGCAATCCGAACACGCTCGGGCTCGATGTGGCGGTCACAGGCTATGGCACGATCAACGTGGACCGCGTCAGCGCGAATACGGGCAACCAGATCCAGATCGGCACGCTGTCAGTGGCCAACAACTCGCTGACGCTGACCGGTGGCAACAGCTACTCGCTGAAGGTGGCAGGAACAACGACGCTCGGCGGTGCCTATGCGAACTTCAACACGAGCACAGGCACCACGCAGTTCCTTGAACTTGCGGGCCTGATCACCGGCACGGGTGCGCTGAACAAGTTTGGCGGTGGCGGAACGACCTATGGCACCCTGCGCATCTCCGGCAATGCCAACAATTACACGGGCGGCACCAACATCCAGGTGGGTGCGCTTCAGGTGACGAGCACGACGGGCACGCCTTTCGGCAACGGCCCGGTGAGCGTTCTCCCAGGCGCCGCGCTGCGCATCGCTGGCAATGGCAGCCTTGGCGGTGCAACGGCGCTGTACCTGAACAGCAACATCAACAGCCTGTCCGCCCTCGTGCTGGACAACGACTACAATCCTGGCACCGGGCTGAATTCTCTGATCAGCCTGAACGGTGGCTATGGTGCTGTGCTGCAGCTGGCCGTGCCGACCTTTACCACTGCGCTCAACATGGCGCAGATCGGGGACGGCAACTTCTTCCTTGGCGGGTACCTGAACAACACCGTGGTGGAATACATGGCGGCCACCCTTGGAGTGGGTGCCGGCAACACCTATCGCCTGGGCGCGAACAATGGCGGCACGCTGGCATTCTCCGGTGCAGACAATGTGCTTACTGGAAGCGCACGGGTGATCATCGGCTCTCAGCTGAGCAACCTGCAGGGCAGCGGCATCACCAACGGTGCGGGAACCGTCTCCATCCGCAACTCGAACGACTACACCGGCGGCACCACGATCAGCAAAGGATCGACGCTCTCGCTCGAAGTGGGAACTCTGGGCAAGACGCCGCTGGGCACCGGCACGGTGGAAGTCTATGGAACGATCCAGGTGGTGGCGCCGACCAACGGCATCAGCAGCTCGTCGTCCTTCTACAACCCTGTCAGCAACGCGAACAACAACCTCATCGTTCTTCGCCCCGGTGGCACGATCATCATCAATGACCAGCTGGGCCAGGAAGCCGGCGGTCAGGGGCGCTGGAAAGACACGACCGGCCAGGATTTGAACGGTGGTACGTTCCGCTTCAACGGGGTGGCGAACGCCCAGTCCTATGAGAAGATGGGAACGCTGACGGTGAGCAAGGGCTCGACGATCCAGGTGGTCCGTGCAACGGGCGCAGGTTCTGCGACCTTGGAAGCGGCGGACATCACACGTGGCACGAACGGCACCCTGAGCATCCTGCACACCGCTTCGACGCTCGGGATTCCTACCGGAACCGCAACCTCCTATGAGCGTTTTGTCCTGACCAACGGCCTCACCTCCATCGGGGCGCTGGGTGGCACCACGAGCAATGGCTCCGGGGTGATCAATGGCGGCATGCTGGCTCCATGGATCGTGGATGCGACGGAAAACAGCTTCGTGGGCTACAACCCAATGGGAATCGGCTCAGGCTTCCAGGCGCTGCTGAGCACCGGCACACCGGCCGCAGGCCAGATCGAGTACAACAAGCGCATGACGACTGCCGGCACATTTACGACCGGTCTTGCCACGACCGACATCGTGGATGTGAGCGGTGGAGCGCAAACGCTGGGAGACAATGCGAGCGTCTATGCGCTGCGCACGAACCAGAACATCACGGGAACAGCCACTTTCAACGCGCTGACGATCAACAGCGGCGGCCTGCTCTTCAACAACACCTCCGGCACAGTGATTATCAACCCGCTGCAGGCGCAGTCGGCGACACTGACCGGGGTCAGCCTGGCCATGACCCTGAACTTCCCTGCGCAGGCTGTCATCTTCACCGCCAGCGGCGGCACAGCGCAGATCAACGCCCAGATCAACAGCACGGGGCTGATCAAGTTTGGAACCGGCACCCTTACGCTGACTGGCAGCAACAACATCACCGGCGCGATCACCCTGAACCAGGGAACGCTCAACCTCTTCAATCCGGTCTCCAACGCCGGTGGCAGCGCAATCAAGACTGTGACCAACGGCCAGAGCATTGTCATCAATGGCGGCACGCTGGTGATTGACAGCCTGATCTCGAACAATGACGGCCGCGACTCGCAGATCCTGAGTGGCTCCCGCTTCACCGGGAACATCGGCAGTGACATCACGGTCAATGCTGACACGACGATCACGAACAACAACACGGGCATCATGCAGCGCATCGGAGCCCTGACGATTGCTGATCTGGGAGCCAACTCTCCGATTTACCTCAACTTCTCGCAGAACGGCATCACCGTCACCGGCACCACCACCCTCGGAGCCAACAGCAATGCAATCGGCGCGTCCTTCGGCTCGGCGAACCAGACGATTCTGGAAGGTCAGGTCGTGGGTGGTGCGAATGGCAAGCTCATCAAGTATGGCAACGGCGGCCTGATGTTTGCCAACGGGACCAACACCTTCGGCACAGCAGGGCAGATCGGGCTGGAAGTCTGGGCTTCCACACAGAACACCGCGACCAGCCTTGTGGGCAGCACGACGCTGACTGGGACGCCATTCGGCAAAGGTGACATCAACCTTCTGCCTGGAACCATCATCCGCCTGGCCGATGCGAGCAACATTGCCCTGCAGAAGGTGACGGCGACGAGCGATGCCATGGGCTTCTCCGGTGTGTCGTTCGGATACAACAACAACGGTACGCCGCTGACGCAGGCGGGCATCCTGAGCATCCTCACGACCTCCGGGGCAACGAATGGCAAGGTGCAGCTGAACAGCACGGGGCCAGCTCTTGGCGTGATCTCCCTCGACAACGGTGTGCAGTATGGCGCACTGGACATGGGAGCGATGGAAACAGCGCTGCGTGGTGCCAGCGGCAGCTACCTCTGGCTTGGCTCCATGACCAGCGGTGCCATCAACCAGATCTACTTTGCCTCGACGCTGGGCGCTTCGACTGACGGTGTTTACCGCTTTGGCGCCGGTGGCAACCAAGGCACGATGCAGATCGGTGCCGGGGCGTTTGAAAACGTTCTGACCGGCAACACTTCCGTCCAGGTGGGCGCCATGGTGGGCGGCAATGGGTACAACAACCTGGCTGTCATCAACGGCAACTTCAACCTGACGCTGAACACACGGAACAACTACACTGGGAACACCTATGCGAACCGCGGCTCGACGCTCAACATCGGCAACAACTTTGCCCTTGGATCCGGCAAGCTGATCGTCAGCGAGACCAGCAACACAGGCACCAACGTTGGCCAGGGCCAGGAAGGCGCTGTCAGCGCAGGCGGCATCAGCCTGCTGAACACGGTGGATCTGGTGGGTGACTTCCGCACGGCTGGCACAAACTTCGTGCTGCGCGGCACGGTCAATCTGGCACCGAACGGTGTCGGTGGCACGCGCACCATCGAGAACACGGGTGAAATGAGCATCATCGGTGTGATCACCGGAGCCGGGTCCAACCTGATCAAGACCGGAGCCAGCAACCTTTACCTGAACGGCATGAACACCTACACGGGCACCACCACGGTCAATGGCACCGGCGGTCTGTTCGTAGGCACGGACGTGCTTGCAGACACGGACGGTGCGCTGGGCAACAGCAGCAGTGCGCTGCTGATTTCCACGGGGTCCACGCTGGGGCTCAGCGGGCAGGTGGTATTTGGCCGAGACATTCTGATTTCGGCGGCTTCGACTATCCTGGGCAACTCCGTCTACACCGCCCGGATCACCGGCGGCATCGGTGCGACGGCCGCTGTGACGCTGCAATCCCTGAGCACGGGACGTCTTGAGGTTCTGGGGCCGATCGCCGGCACCAGCAGCGTCACCATTGGCAGCACGGCGACCGCCGCTCCGCTAAACGCTGGCGTGGTTTACATCGGCGCGGGCCCGAATGGCTACTCACAGAACACCTACACGGGTGGCACGACGCTGAACAACGCCCACATCATCATCGGGGCAAACGCGCTTTATTCTGGTCCGGCCAATGCGCTGTCCATCATCAGCAGCCCATTCGGTACTGGGGCGCTGACCTTTGGTGCGGGTGCATCGAATGGCGGGACATTCCTCGGCTCAGACGGTGCTGACCGCATCATCGCGAACTCGCTGGCCTCACTGAGCACAGACGCCAATCTGCCGCTGACGTTTGAAGGACGCGGAAGCCTGACCTTCATCAACACCAACAATGCGGGCACGGGCGGAGCCTGGGACCTGCATTCGGGTGGCACGCTGCGCAATCGCACCATGCAGGTGATAACGACGCAGGGGATCGTTCAGATCGATGGCAATCTGATCGCCAGTGGCGCGCAGGGGGCCAACCTGCTCAAGACGGGATCCGGCATCCTGCTGCTCACAGGAAACAACGCTGCCTACAACAAGCTCACGACCGACGTTAACTATGGCGTGTCGCTGTTCATTGACGCCGGTGTCCTGCGCGTCAACACGGACAACAGCCTCGGTGATCTGACTCCGCTGGCCGTCGGCACGGGCAACCACACGGTGGCCGGACTGGCGACCGATGTGCGCCTGAGAGGCGGCATGCTTTCCGTTGGCGGCACCTTCACCTCCGCCCACCAGTTCCTGCTGACGACTGCGGCCAGCACGATCGAGGTTTCCGGCAGCAATGTCTTCAGCATCGTGCTGCCAGTGAGCGGTGCGCAGGGCCTGACCAAGATTGGCTCCGGAACCATGGTGCTCAACTCCACGGCAAACACCAACAGCAGCCTGACGATCGGCGGTTACAACGGCAGCAGCGGTCTCGTCATGACCCAGATGACCAGCGGCACTCCTTTCGGAGCGGGTGCGGTCACGCTGAACGGCGGCGGCATCCAACTGCAGGCCATCAATGGCGCTGCGCCAGTGGGAGTGACGGCGGGAGCCACGCAGGCGGCGGTGGGCTACACGATTACGGTCAGCAGCAGCGCGGGCATTCTTCCCGGCATGGCGGTCAGCGGCACGGGCATCACAGCCGGCTCAGTGGTCACCAATGTGAGCGGCAATGTCGTCACCCTCAGTGCGGTCACGAGTTCTGCCGTGACTTCCGGAACAGGGCTGACCTTTACTACGCCAAATCAGGCTCTTTCGGTGGCTTCCATGACCTACAGCGGCGCGGCTGGCGTGCAGCTGCTGAAGGGTGCTGCGACCACTTCGACACTGACACTGACCGGCACGCTCACCCGCAGCACGGCCGGCATGCTGACGATCACTTCTTCGAACCTGACCTCCGACCTGGGCAACACTGAGAAGTTCATTGTCACCACCACCGCTCCTGGCAATACCAGCGGCATGCTGAGCACTCCGAGCATCGTGGGGCTGGGTCTGAACGACGGGAACCTGAACTTCCTGCGCTACGTGGATGCGACGACCGGCTTTGCCCTGCACAATGCCACCACGGTGGGAGTGCTGAGCAGCTCCGCAGCCACCTCGCTGGCAGACATCACCGGCGGTGACCAGGCCGTGGCCAACAGCACCGTCAGTGTGCTTGCGCTGCGCACAGACAGCAACATCACCGCAGGCGGCGCCAGCTCGCTGCTGCGCATCATCAACGGCGGTCTGATCATCAACGGAACCACCAGCGCGCCGAACCTCAGCGTGAACCTTGAGTTCGACAACGGTGTGGCGGGCACGCCGGGTGAAGCCTTCGTGTTTGTGCGAGGCGGCCAGACTGGCTCTTCCGCACTCTCCGGCAGCTACACCGCCACGGACTTCACCAAGGCCGGTCTGGGCACACTCCTGCTCTCCGGCACTGGCAATGTGATGGCACCTACCACCACACAGCTGCGCACCCTTACCATTCAGGAAGGCACGCTGATGTTCTCCTCCCAGAGCGCCGTGGCTTCCGGCGGATTGATCAACCTTGCGGTCAACAACGCAGGCGTCTTTGATCTCAACAACCAGAACATCACCGTCGCCGGACTCACGGGCACGGGAACAGTCAGAGGCAACTCGGGCTCACTGACGGTGAACACCGGCCTCGGACAGGCCACCACCTACACGGGCGTGATCACCGGCAATGTGAGCCTTGTGAAGACCGGCAACGGCACGCTGACCCTGAACCAGCCCATCAACAAGGATGGCACGCCGCTGGCGAGCACCTACACAGGCGGCACGACCGTGGGCGTGGGGCGCATCATCACAGCCTCGCTGGCGAATCCGGCGCTGCCAAGCGCCACTGCCAGCTCGCTGGCAGTGCGCAACACCCTGGCGCTGGGCACCGGTGGTGTGACGTTGCAGGGCGGTTTCCTGGACCTGGCAGCAGTGGCTCCTTATGCCATTGGCGAGTTCATCGACAATATCAGCGTGATGCAGTTTGGAGCCGGCAGCGGCCTCAACATCACGGTGGATGCCCTGAACAGCTGGGGACAGGCCAACACGACCTCCGCGCTGGCCACCAGCACGGCACCGATAGCCTGGAGCATGGTCAACAATGTAACCTTGAACGCCCCAGCGCTGACCTGGACCGGCGGCCAGAACACCAACGTTTTGATCGCCGGCACGCTGGACATGACCGCGAATGCTTCGAGCAATGTGGTGCTTAACACCGTCAACAGCGGTGTGATATCCGGGCAGATTCTGGCCGGCAACCGCACGATCACCAAGATTGGCGGGCAGACGCTCTTCCTTACCAACGGCCGCACCAGCATGCTGCCCGATGGGTCGGCAGATCCGCTTGGACAGGGAGCCAACCAGGTGGGAGCCTGGCAGGTCCTGGCAGGAACCATGGAAATCCGCCTCTCTGGGAATGCCCTTGACATTCTGGGCGGCACCAACGCGGCCCGGAACAACGCCTCAGTCACACTCAACGGCGGCACGCTCTTTGTGAGGCACGAAGGTGACAACAGCGCCAACATGCAGGTGCTCAACACCTTCGCCAACAATGACCTGATCATTGGCTCGACCGCAGGCATCAGCAGCGGATCCTACATCGGCAGCACCAATGCCGCGCTGACTCTCGACCGCTTCGGAAGCGGTGCCAACAAGACGCTGCAATTTGACACGCTGTCCTTTGGCGGACCGCTGGGAGCAGCCTTCCTCACCGTGGCGAACAACCAGGACAACCAACAGCTCTCGGTCAGCTTTAGCGGGCTGACGATGGTACGTAATGCCTACCTGGCGCTCAACAGCCGCACCGGCAACAACGGCAACGTGACCATCTATGGCGGCATCACGGGCAACGGCACGCTCTTCAAGCAGGGCGGCGGCAACCTGTTCGTCAACAGCGACAACACCTCCAATTACAAAGGCGGAACCGTTCTCAGCGGCGGCACGGCCTTCTTTGGCACGTATGAGGGCAATGTGACGACCCTGAGCAGCACCGCCAACCTTGGCTCTGGCAACATTCTCATCAACCCAGGTGCGGCGATCCAGTTCAACGGCACGGGCAACCTGGTGTCAGGGTGGACAGGCACGACAGACCTGCGGAGCAACGCGCTGGCCAACTACGGCATCATCCGCCTTGCCTCCAATGACACGCTTTCGGCCTTCAACGTGGTCATCGGCAGCCTGGGTGGTCCGCAGACGACCTCCTACTTCAACCTTGCCGGTGGCAGCGGGCTGAACGGAACTGGCAAAGCTGGTGGCGGCATCATCGTGGCGCTGAACACGGTCTATACTCAGACCATCAACCTGGCCCGCATCGGCGACGGTACTTCGTTCCTTGGTTCCTCGAGCAATGCCGTCGGCCAGAACGGAAGCTACAATGCGGCCACGCTGGGAGTTGGAGCAGGCAACACTTACCGCCTGGGCACGGGTGGCGCGACACTCTATGTGTCCAGCGACATGGCGAACAGCAATGTGCTGACCGACGCCTCCAGCACTGCAGCGAGCCAGCTCATCGTCGGTCTGCCGTTCAGCGTGCTGAACAACGACAACATCAACGGCGGCAACGGCCGCGGCACGGTGGTTCTCATGACCGCCAACAATTACACCGGCAGCACGGTGGTGAACCGCGGCAGTGTTCTTGAATTCCGCGGCAGCCTGACGACCAGCTCCTTCGACACCTGGGGCACGCTCACCGCTGGCGGCCTTGGTGGCACGTTCCTGAACGCTGCTGGCACGGCCAATCTGGGGACGGTCACGCTGCGCAGCACTTCCGAGCTCCGCTTTGACTACTCCACCGGACTTCTGGCGACCAACAAGCTGGAAGGCTATGGCGGCCAGGGCCGCTGGGATGACGATACGGCCATCGCACTGAACAACTCCACGATCCGCCTCATCGGCAACCGTGACATCGAAATCACGGAAACGGTGGGCAATGTGACGCTCAACAAGTTCAGCCAGATCGCGGTGCAGCGTGACCTGCTCGACCGCACGGTGACCCTCGTCCTGGGTGGTGGTGCAGGCAACGACATCACCCGCCTGATCAACCAGGTCGTCAGCGGTGTCACCATCTCTGGCAACAGCGCCACGCTGCAACTCAACCCTGCGAACGCCAACTTCCTTGGCAGCGATGAGCGCATCAAGCTGTTCGGCGGCACGGGAGCCACCGGTATCGCCGCTCTTGGCGGGATCACCAACGGCATGCTCGCACCTTGGATGGTCAATGCCACCGATCTGCAGTTCCTTTCCTACACTGCGGACAATGGCTTCGTGAATGCAGGCTTTGACGGCAGCCGCTCCGGAGCACTTGGCAACACCAGTGTGGTGACTGAGCGCACCTTCATCAGTGGAGCAGCGTCGATGGTGGGTGGCGGTGGCCTCGCACTCGACACCTACGCCCTGAGGATTGATGCTGACATCACGTTTGCCTCAGGCACTGCGGCAGCTACGGACCGCATCCAGATTCGCAGCGGTGGCCTGATGAGCAACGGGGCAGCCCGCACTGTGACTCCTGGCATCTCCTTTGGGGTCACTGCGCAGGAAGCAAACATCTACAACGCCAGCACCCTTACGCTGGGTATTCTTGCGAATCCGACCACCACGGGTCAGATCACGAATGCCACGAATGTGATCAAGCAGGGTGCAGGCACACTGGTCGTTGAAGCCGCACAGGCCAGCTTCAACGGCAACTGGATCGTCAATCAAGGCAGCATTCAATTCCGCTCTGCCACAGTGCAGGCCAACCTCGGTGGCACAGCCACTCTGTCGCAGATGATCGCCGGCACCAACGGTCTGGTGGTTCTCAACGGCTTTGGCAGCCAGCTGCAGCTGCGTGCAGACACAGCGAACACAGTGTTCAACCTCGGGCTGGTCATCGGGGAGAGCAATCCCTACGCGGTCCTTAACAACGACCGTGCCGCAGGCACCACCAATGCGCTGAGCATTATGACAGGCGGCATCCTGTTTGGCGGATCCCCAGGGGAGCAGGGGCAGACACTGTTCTACAACAATGCGGGCAACAACATTGCATTGCAGGTCAACGGTCCGCTGACACTCAGCGCGGCCACCATGGAAAGCGCGCCTTCCTACAACTTCATCCGCAACGACCCCAACCTGACGATTTACGGTCAGGTCACCGGTGGTGCGACCTTGGTCCACGCTGGTGGTGGCACGCTTGAGCTGGGCAATGGTTTCACCGGCTTCAGCAACGGCATCAACACCTTCTCCGGCGGCGTGATCAACGTTCAGGGCGGCCTGACCATCCGTGCCCTTACGACGGGAACACCGGTGAACTTTGCCACCATCTTCAGCGGTGTTACCACCGGCGGCATCGGCTCCGGGGACGTCACCATGTATGGCGGCACCCTCAATCTCCGACTGGATGGCACGGGGACTACCACCCGCGAGCGCTACGTCATCGGCACCAATGCGACTGGCAACAACCTCATCATCAATGGCGCCTCAGTCATTGATGTGAACCGCAACGTCTCCACGGTTGCCACGAGCAAGCACATCGTGTTCAACAACCTGACGATTGGCTCCAACTCGCTCGGTGTCACGGGAGCCAATTCCTACGTGCTGGAAATCAACGGCGGCACAAGCCTTGTGGGCACGCCGATCCTGAACGCAAGCACCGCCGAACTGCTGCTCAATGGCGCCATCACTGATGGCGGCAGCAACTCCGCGATCATCAAGAACGGCGGAAGCAGCCTCTGGCTGAACAGTGCCGCCAGCACCTTTGGCGGAATGTATGCCGGCTTCCTGAGCGCCAAGGGCCTCGGCATCGTCGTGAACGCTGGCCTGCTGCGTTTTGGCGACGTCAACTCGGGCGACACCAACCTCAGCAACGTGATGGATCTTTCCGCCATGCTCAGGGGCAGCACGATCCGGGTGAACCCCGGTGCGCAGATCCTGGTGGGCAGCAGCGCGATCAGCTTTGGCGCAGGCCAGATCGAGATGATCAGCTCCGGCTCGTCGCTGTCCATGTTCCGTGTGCGCAGCACCTCGCTCACACAGGGCAAGCTGGCCGCCTGGCTCTCCAGCAACTCCAGCGGTGTCATCGCTCTTGATGTGGCACCCGCAACGGCTTTGAACCTTGGAGCCATCGGCAACGGCACCGCATTCCTGGGTGCGGCGACCAACACGACCTACGCATTTGAAACGCTGGGCATTGGATCCGGCAACATCTACCGCATTGGCGGTGGCAGCACGACGCTGACACTCAATTCCAGCGCCGCAGGGCTTGCCGGGGTGCTGGCGGAAGCGGCGACGGGAACGCGGGTGCTGATCGGCACACAAGCCGGCAATGGCGGTGGCGGCGTTGATTCCTTTGACATCAACACCTACACTGGAGGCACCATCATCAGCCGCAGCTCGTCCCTGGTCATTCGTGAAACTTCCACGGCTACAGCCGGCCCGCTGGGCAACGGCGGCACGGTGGACATCTTTGGCACGCTGCAGGTCTATGGCAACGCCACGCTGCTGAACGCCGCTGGAACGGCCAATGCCTACAATGTCGTCATCCACCCAGGTGCCGTGCTCTGGCTGGACAACGATGCCGTGGACCTGGCGAACCGCTGGGATGACTCCACCGGCATCAGCCTGAACGGCGGGCAGCTGTATTTCCGCTCCCGCAACGTGGCGACCACGACCAGCACGGAAACCGTGGGTGCTGTGACCTTCTCGCGCGGCTCCTCCATCCGCCTGGACAAGCGGCTCGCAGCTGGCGCCGCACAACTCACTGTGGCCAACCTGGTGCGCACTGGCACGGGCAGCACGCTCGCGATCACGCCAAGCACAGCCGGCAACCTGGGTGTGGCTGGCAACGATGATGCGGAGCGCCTGATCGTCTCCGCCTGGAACACCGCTCTTCCGACCCTCTCCGGGGTCGTGAACTCGGGTGTGGGTGGACCGACGGGAATTCTGCCCGGCTACTACATCGACACCTCAAGCGGTTCATTCGTGAGCTACAACGCCACGACAGGCTTCCAGCCGCTGCTGAGCACGCTGACACCAACGGCCGGGCAGGTGGCCTACAGCAACATCATCTCCGGTGCGACCGTGAACGCCGGCATCAATGCTGGAACGGCCACGGTGGACCTGACGGGAGGCGGTACCTTCACGCTGCAGGACAATCCGTATCTCTATGCGCTGCGCATGAACGCCGCCAACATCAACAGCTCGTTTGGCCAGTTCAACACCATCACCTTCGGCGGCAGCGGAGCCAATGTGGGCGGTCTGATCGCCATCACGACCAACGTTGCCATCAATGCCAACCTGAAGTTTGGCAGCACGGGCGCCAATGAAGGGGTGATCTACAACACCTCCACCATCACGATGAACGGCGACATCAGCGCCGGAAGCATCACGAAGTTTGGCTCCGGCAACCTGACGATTGCCAAGGACCAGACGGCTGCTGCCCGTGGTGACGGCGGCTTCTCCGGCAACTGGGTGGTCAACGGCGGCACGCTGCAGTTCAACACATTTGGTGGTGCGGGCGACGGCGGCACGATCACGCTCAACAGCAGCAGCACAAGCACCGCCGCTGGCTCCACACTGACGCTGAACATCAATCCTGGCAGCCCAGTGCTGGCGCAATACAGCATGGGCCGGATCATCACTGTGGACAATGCCGTCATCAATGTGGACACGCAGACCTCGGACCGCACTGTGGGCATCAGTGACCTTGAAGTCTTCTCGACGGACACGACAGGGCTGTCTCCTGCTCGCATGCGCATGGTCATCGGGCGTGACCGCACGATGGTGAACGCAGGAACATTGTTCCTCACCGGCACCGGCAGCTCGATCATTGACATCGCTCAGACAAACACGACGAACAACCAGATCACCTCTGGCAATTCGACCGGGCTGAACATCGCCGGCCTGAGCGGCAGCAAAGACCTCATCAAGTGGGGCAACGGCTACCTCTACGTCGGAGGTGACAACAGCAGCACCTTCAGCGGCAACCTCATCATTGAGGCGGGTGCTGTGGCGCTGACCAACGTGAATGCGTTTGGCAATGCCGCGACGAACATCACGGTGCGCCGCTACGGCGTGCTGGATCTGATGGTCACCGGCTTCAACAAGGCAGTCACCTATGAGGCGGCGTCGATCGAGCGCTGGAGCGTGGACAATGCGCGCAGCGGCGCCATCAATCTGCAGGGCGCGACCCTTCAGGTGAATGCGGATCAGTTCAACACGGTTGCCACCATCACCCTCAACGGCGGTGCGATCGAAGGCTTCCTCCGCAATGATGACCTGGTGAGCGGCAACTCGGGAGCGGTGTTCCGCACGCTGGGCGCCGGAGTGAGCGTCATCCTGGCGAGCAACTCCTATGTGGGGCAGAATGCGCTGACAGACGGTGCGAACGGCACAGACAACGGCCGCTCTGCTGACAACAACCCCGGCTCAGGCCTGCCTGACGGCAACAACAACAGCGCGCTGACGGACACGGGCCGAGGCGTCATCCTTGAAATCAAGGGTAACATCTCGGGTGCAGGCGGCCTTACCAAGCAGAGCGCCGACACGGTGATCCTCTCCGGGACCAACACCTACGCGGGCAGCACCAACGTGACCAACGGCTACCTCCGCCTTGGCTCCGCCACGGCTCTGCCGAACGGCACCAACGTCACCACCTCCGGCCGCGGTGTGCTCGATCTGGGAGGCTACAATGTCTCCATCGGCAACCTCAACAGCTCGGTGATCACGGGAGCCGCCTTCAGCAACTCTGCCGGCTTCATCACCAACAGCGCGACTGTGCTGAAGACACTCACCGTGACTCCAAGCACGGACAGCACCTACGGCGGCGTGATTCAGAACAACGTCAGCGTCGTCAAGAGCGGCAGCAAGAAGCTCGTCTTCACCAACGTGAACACCTACAATGGTGACACCACGGTGAGCGGTGGAGTGCTGGAAGTCAGCCACGTCACTGCCGGTGCCATCGACGGCATTTCAGGCACCTCCTCTCTGACGGTCGCCAACGGCGCCACCTTCAACCTGCTGACCGGCACCACAGGCGGTGTGCTGACTCTGGCACCTTACACGGGCACGATCCTCACGCTTGCCGGTGGCAGCCGTCTGGGTGTCGAAGTGGGAACCACTGGCAGCAGCATCCTGCTGAACACTGGCGCCAAGGCACTGGTGACGGGCAACGTCACTGTGGATGCCTACTTCCTCAGCGGACAGACGCCGGGGGCCACCTCCACCATCCTCGCGGCAGCATCTGGCGGCCTGGTGAACACCAACGGCAGCTCGGGCACCTACACCGTCGGAAACCTCTACAACGTGACCAACTTCAAGGTGACCAGCATCACAGCCACGGACACTCTGGTGTACTTCAACACAGCCTCCACGGCAGCTCTCACGGCAGCCTATTGGAAGGGCGGCTACAGCGGCGCGGCCAATGTCTGGGCGGTCTCCAACGGCTCCACCTCCAGCAACTGGGCGACGGATCTGGCCGGCACGGCCACAGGACTGGTGCCTAGCGCCAGCACGGATGTGTTCCTCTCCGCCACCAGCAACACGAACCAGAACAACATGGTGCTGGGTGCCAACATGAGCATCAAGAGCCTGACGGTGAATGCACAGAGCGCCGGCAGCAACGTGGTGCTGAACAGCGATGGCGGCTACACGCTCACCATTGCGACGAACATCACCACTGACGCGGGCTCCAGCGCGGCCACCATCAACAGCAACGTGGCTCTCAGCGCGGCCACGGCCACCATCACGGTCAACTCGGCCAATGCTCTCACTCTCAACGGTGCTGTGAGCGGCGCAGCCATCACGAAGGCAGGGGCTGGCACCTTGGTTCTCGGCGGAGCCAACACCTACACTGGAGCCACCACGGTGAGCGCAGGCGTGCTCAGCCTGGCCAACAGCCTGGCTCTGGGAACGATTGCCGGAGCCACCACGGTCTCCAGCGGTGCATCTCTGGAACTGCAGGGCGGCATCAACGTTGCCAACGAGGCTGTGACCATCAATGGCGCAGGCGCCTCGGGTGCCGGTGCACTCCGCAACCTCAGCGGCGACAACATCTACAACGGTGCTCTCACCCTTGGCAGCAACTCCACCATCCAGTCTGACGCTGGCAGCCTGTCCATCCTCGGACCTGTGGGTGGCACCGGGCTTGCGCTTACTGTCCAGGGAGCTGGCAACACGATCATCAGCGGTGTCATCGGCACGGGTGCCTCCGGCACTGTGATCAAGAACGGCACCGGCACCCTGACGCTGGCCAATGCCAACACCTACACGGGTGCCACGACGATCAATGCTGGCACTGTCAGCGTCTCCAACGCCACGGGCCTTGGAACCACGGCAGGAGCTACGACGGTGAATGCAGGCGGTGCGCTCAACGTCAATGGCGTCACGGTTGCAGAAAACCTGACGATCAACGGCTCTGGTGTCTCATCCACGGGTGCTCTCACCGGAACTGGCATTGCCACCGTCAGCGGCACCGTGGCGATGGGCAGCAGCAGCTCGGTCGGAGCGGCTAACGCTACGGACGTCCTCACCATCAGCGGTGTGATTTCTGGCAGTGCCTTTGACCTGACGAAGGTGGGAGCCGGCACCGTGGCCCTGACTGCGACGAACACCTACACGGGCAACACCACCGTCTCGGGAGGCACCCTGTCCATCGGCAACGGAGGCACGACCGGTGCGATCTCCACCACGAGCACGGTCAGTGTTGGCACGGGCGGTGTGTTTGCGGTGAACCGGAGCGACGCTGTCACTCAGGGGACTCAGTTCACAGCCACCGCCATCACTGGCACGGGTGGATTTGCCCAGACCGGAACGGGTGTGACGACCCTGTCCACGGCCGGCAACAGCTACTCGGGCGGCACCACGGTCAGCAATGGCGAACTGCGCGTGACTGGCAGCCTGACCGGTGCTGGTGCGGTGACAGTGGCCGAAGCAGGTGGCTCGCTCACCAATGCGGCTGTCCTTGCGGCTGCTGGCGACGGCACCACGACCGGCGTCATCGCCGGTGCGGTCAATGTGGGTGGCGTCAACAGCGTCGGCATCCTGACACCGGGCGTCACTTCTGCCAATGCAGACAAGGGCACGCTGACGATCACCGCTGACAACACGGCTCTGACGGTGGCCACCGGCTCGCAGATTCAGCTGGGCATTACCAACCCAACGTCTGCCGCAGTGGTGGACTACTCCGGCACCTACAACATCGGATCCAACACCTATACCAATGCCAAGGACTACTTTGCCGCACTGGGTGCAGGTGCCGATGTTTACACCAAAGGAGCGCCGACAGCCTCCACGGACATGGACTTCATCAATCTGAGCGGCAGCAACAGCACCCTGTCTGTGGGCAACCGTGCGGGTGCCGCATGGGGTCAGGGATCCATCGTGGTGAACTCGGCCGGAACCGTCAACGTGCAGAAGGGCCAGGTCTTCAATCTCATCGACTGGAGCGGTGCCAGCATGAGCGGCGGCTTCAATGTGGGCGCCTTCAACACCTACGATGCAAGCACCAGTGTGATTGCTGGCGATCTGGACCTTGCCGCGCTCGGCGCAGGCCTGTCCTGGGATGTCAGTGCCTTCACCACCTATGGTGTCCTGGTTGTGGTTCCAGAACCTTCCCGCATGCTGCTGCTGATGTTTGGCCTGCTGGGCCTGTTCTTCCGCCGCCGCCGCCGCAACGGCGCGGTGTAACCTGCGGAGGGGCAAAAAAAGCCCGGTCAGCCGATGGCGGCTTGACCGGGCTTTTTGCATTTCAACATTCCGACATCAGGCAGGCAGCAGAGCGGGGGCAATTTCTCTGGCGGCCCGGATGAGCCGGTCTTTCTCCTCGGCAGTGAAATCATAAGGCACGAGCTTGCCGATGCCCAGCGTGCCGCAGAGGCGGTCGCCATCCAGCACCGGGACGGCCAGGGTGCCTTGCACCTGGGTCTGCTTTGCTCCAGGCTTGGCCACACCGGAGGTGTCCGTCTGCAGGTTGCACATTTCCACCGGTTCCTTGCGCTCTGCCGCTACGCCGGCAATGCCTTTGCCGACGGGGATGGACTGGATGATGGGCATCAGGGCTTCCGGGATGCCCTGGTGTGCCACCAGCTTGAGGTGGCGGTCAGCCGGGTCCAGCCGGTGAAGCGTGCCCGTGGTGCAGCCGAAATCCGCGATGGTTTGAGAGAGAAATGCAGCCCAGGTGGGATCGGTGGAAGAAATCATGACGCAGGGAGGGAGGGTAAAGTCGGGAATTGTCGTTGTCGCAGTGAGATGGGGGCGTTATTCTGGAGGCATCTTCGTTTCTGTCATGAAAACCTGCTCTGCTTTTTTTGTCCTTCTTTGGGTGACAGCTGCCGCCGCGCAGCCAGCTGCGCCAGCGAACACGCCGATCGTGGCGAAGAGTACATACCATCCTGACAATTCTCATTCTGAGACGATTGTGGACAAGACCACCAACGAGCTCATCGAGTCCACCTACAACTCCGGGGGGGCGCTTGTGGCCAAAAAGCACTACCTGCTCAATGAGCGCGGGCTGCCCACGCAGGGCCACATTTACGACGGGCGTGGCAACCTTGTGGCCCGGTCCCAGGTCTATTTTGATGCGTACGGGCGTGCCACGGAGATGCGCTCCTTCAACCTGAACGGCCAGTGCTATCAGCAGGTGGTCTATGAGTATGATGCTCAGGGGGCAGCCAAGAAGCCCAAGGTGGTCAATGTTGACCCGCGAGCAGCCCCTTCGATCAAGCCTGGTGTGATTGATTTCACTCAAAACCCGGCAGCTCCGGGAATGGTGGTGCCGCAGCAGCAGGCGGTGCCTGCGCAGCCGAAGCCCGCGGCCGAGCCGCAGAAAAAGTCCTTCTTCAAACGTTTGTTTGGCAAATAGCACTGATGGAAGCTCCTGCACCCGGCCAGCGCTGGATCAGTCAAAGCGAGCCCGAACTCGGGCTCGGAATCGTCAGCGGTCTTGAAGGCAGCTTTGTGGACGTGAGGTTCCCGGCTGCCGGAGAAAAGCGCCGGTACGCACGCAATGGTGCCCCGCTGCGCCGTGCCAGCTTCCATGCGGGCGATCAGATCTCCCTGCGCGATGGCACCGCGCTGCAAATCGATTCAGTCAGTTCCATCGATGGTGCTTTGATCTATCACTGCGGCAGGCGCAGTGTCCCTGAGTGTGACCTGGCTGACACGCTCAGCCTTGGCGGCCCGCAGGAGCGGCTGCTGGCTGCAAGCACGGACGATCTGCAGACCTTTGCCCTCCGTGCGGAAGCCGTCGAATGGCGCTGCCGGATGCAGGCTTCGCCGGTGAGGGGATTCATCGGGGGGCGGGTCGATCCCATTCCGCATCAGATGTCGATTGCGGCAGACGTCACCGGGCGGCTGCTGCCGCGAGTGCTGCTGGCGGATGAGGTGGGGCTGGGGAAGACGATTGAGGCGGGACTGATCCTCCACCGGCTGAACCTCACGGGGCGTGCCTCACGCATTCTGGTGCTGGTGCCTGATGCGCTGCCACATCAGTGGTTTGTCGAGCTTCTGCGCCGGTTTAATCTGATGTTCAGCCTGTTTGATGAAGAGCGCTGTGCGGCCATCGAAGCCGGAGATCCGGAGGGGAACCCCTTTCTGGACAGCCAGCTGGTGCTGTGCCCGCTGTCTCTGCTGAGTGAGTCGCCCAAGCGAGCCCAGCAGGCGGCAGACGCGGCCTGGGACCTGCTCATTGTGGATGAAGCACACCATCTGGAGTGGGCTGTCGGAGCGCCGGGTGTCGCTTATCAGGTGGTCGAAGCCATCGCGCAGCGGGTGCCTGGCGTGCTGCTGCTGACCGCCACGCCGCAGCAGCTTGGTGCTGAAGGTCACTTTGCCCGTCTGCGACTGCTGGACCCGGACCGCTACGGCGATCTGGACGCTTTTCTGGAGGAGTCCGGCCGCTATGAGCAGGTGGCGCAGGTCGTGGACCGGATTCTGCAAGGCGGGGGCATGAGCCCGGAGGACCGGGAGCTCTTTGCCAGCCATTCTCCACGTGTGCAGAACCATGCTGCCGAACTCGCCGGAGGCGATGAAACCGCCAGGCAGCGCCTCGTGGCCGACCTTCTTGATGAATTCGGCACCGGCCGTGTGATGTTCCGGAACACGCGAGCTGTCATCCAGGGGTTTCCGCCTCGGAAGTGCCATCTGCGTGAGCTTGTGCTTGAGGCTGGGACGACACCTGCAGAGGCGCTTGCCCGCTGGCTGGCGGCGACGCTGCGCGAACTCGGTGACGCCAAAGTCCTGCTCATCTGCCGCACGCGAAAACTCGCCGAAGACACGCACGAGCGTCTGCTGCGTGAGATCAATGTACATGCGGTGCTGTTTCATGAAGGGCTCACCCTGATGCAGCGTGACAGGCATGCGGCGGCGTTTGCCGATCCCGAAGGGGCGCGCATTCTGATCTGCTCTGAAATCGGCAGCGAAGGGCGCAATTTCCAGTTTGCGCAGCACCTTGTGTTGTACGACCTGCCGCGAGATCCTGAACTGCTGGAGCAGCGGATTGGCCGCCTGGACCGCATCGGTCAAAAAGGCACGATCAACATTCATGTGCCATTCATCGCGGGCAGTGAAGGGGAGGTGCTGGCGCGCTGGTATCATGACGGTCTCGACGCCTTTGAGCACAGCCTGCAGGGAGCGACGCAGCTTTTGCACAGCTTTGCCGCGGAGATCGAAGAGCTCTGCTCCTGCTTCAATGCCAAGAAGCTCGCCGGCTGCATCCGCCGCAGCCAGGCGCTGAGTCGGGAAGTGCGCCAGAAGCTCGAGCGTGGTCACAACCGCCTGCTGGAGCTGAACTCGTGCAAGCCGCGCCTTGCGGCGCGCATGATCGAGAGGATTCGAGATGTGGATGCGGAGCTGGATTTCGAGCGCTTCTTCATCCGCCTGCTGGACCACTTCGGCATGCATGTGGAGGAGATGACGCACCGGACGTGGTACATCCGCCCTGACAATTTGATCACGGACGCGCTGCCCTCATTGCCGGAGGAAGGGCTTACCTTTTCCTTTGATCGGGAGCGTGCGCTTTCGCGTGATCATGAGGCGTTTCTGACGTGGGATCATCCGCTGGTTTGCGCGGCCCTGGACGTGCTGCTGGGCTCTCCGGCGGGCAATGCCGGATTTGCGTTTTGGAAGGCGTCAGGCGGCGAGGGGCTGGTGCTGCAAGCGTGCTTCATTGCGGAGTGCATCGCGCCACCCTCTTTGCATGCGACGCGCTTCATGCCGGCCATGCCTTTGCGGGTGGCGGTGGATCATCAGGGCCGGGACCTGAGCGCCGATGCTGCCTTTACCCGGGCCAAGCTCACGCCGGGTGATCCGACACGCACGGTGGAGAACGAAACGGTGCGGCACAAGCTGCTGCCAACGATGCTGGGCAAGGCGCAGCAGCTTGCCGAGGCGCAGCTCAAGAGCCTGCAGCAGCGCGCCACGGCGGCGATGCGCAAGCAGATGGATGAGGAGATCTCCCGGCTCGAGGATCTGCAGGCGCGCAATCCGCATGTGCGCCCGGAGGAAATCAGCGCCTTGCGGGACCAGCGTGATGCGCTTGCGGCGGCCATTGGTGCGACCACGGTAAGGCTGGATGCGGTGCGGCTGGTGCTGAGGCTGAGGTGAAGAAGGAGAGTGGGCGAGGATAAGGGCGTTGTCTGAGCGCGGTGCCAGCTTGTGGCGGAGCTTTTTACAGGCGCTACTGGTGGACGCGGGGTGCGATGGGGTGCTGGGTTTGCTTCCCGGTCGTGTTGTGTTTTACCCGGGGACGCCTCGCTCAGGCTCGGCAAACGCTGGGCTCAACTACGCAGCCCTTTCAGGGCTGGTGTGTGGTGAAGGCGCTGGTTTGTTTTTTCAATCAGATTGTGCCCTGTACCAAGATAACCTCGCTAAAGCTCGGCAACCCGTTGGGACTGGTGTCAAGCGGAGTGGGATGACGAAAGAAGGCGACAACCGGCATAGATTGGGGGTGGCGACAACCCACGCGTCCATCAGCGTACGGCAAGCAGCGTGGCGTACGAACGTCCTGGTGGTCGGGCGGTTTGGCGGAGAGCGATGTGGCGCAAGACAAACGCTCGACGTCAAACACACCCAACCTACGGGCCCTGGGCGCCGCGCTGTTCACCTGTTCGATTACAGGCTCTTCTTCGACAGGAATACAGACCTGTTTTCAATGGCGTTTGTTATTACGCAGCCTGGCTGGGGCTGAATATCAAGATTGGCGAAAACTTGGGGGCGATTTCAGTGGTGCTGGCGACGTTTGAGCCTCGCAAAAGAAGAAGGGGGATCATTGCTGATCCCCCCTTTGATGAGTGTTGAAATGAAGGGATCAGGATGATCCCGGTGCTTGGTTAAGCGGGCACGCCGGTCAGGCCTGGGGCCATGCCGCCGTCGTCTTCGTCTTCACGCTTCACGGGGCGTGAGTCGGTGACTTTGGGAAGAGGGGGCGGAGGCGGGGGCTTGCTCTTGTTTTCGGGCGGATTGATGAGATGGCCGTGCTCCATGATTTCCTTGATGTGGGTGCCATCGAGGGTTTCGTATTCGAGCAGCGCGTGGGCGATGGCGTCGAGCTTGTCCTTGTGTTTGATGAGGATCTCGGTGGCCTTGGCGTAGGCTTCGTCGATGAGGCGCTTCACCTCTTCGTCGATCTTCTGGGCGGTGTCTTCGCTGTAGTTGCTGCTGCCACGGCCCATGAAGGCGTTGCTTTCGTTTTCACCGTACTCGATCATGCCGAGCTTGGTGCTCATGCCCCAGGAGCAGACCATGCTGCGTGCCACACGGGAGGCCATGCGGATGTCGCCGCTGGCGCCGCTGGTGACATCGCCAAACTGGATTTCTTCGGCCACACGGCCGCCCATGGTGACGATGAGGTCGTCGAGCAGTTCGCTTTTGCGGTGGGTGAACTTGTCCTCTTCAGGAAGCATCATGGTGACGCCGAGGGATGGGCCGCGGGGGATGATGGTGACTTTGTGCAGAGGGGCGGTGTGCTCCAGCACTTCATTGAGGATGGCGTGGCCAGCCTCATGGTAGGCGGTGTTTTCCTTCTCCTTCTCGGTGAGGGCCATGCTGCGGCGTTCGCGGCCCCAGCGCACCTTGTCACGGGCTTCTTCGAGCTCGGGATTGGTGATGGACTTCATGTTCTTGCGCGAGGCGAGGAGGGCAGCCTCGTTGAGCAGGTTTGCGAGCTCGGCACCCGAGAACCCGGGGGTACCACGGGCGATCTTGGAAAGGTCGGCGCTGTCTGCGAGCTTCACCTTCTTGGCGTGAACGCGGAGGATTTCCTCGCGGCCTTTCACATCCGGAAGATTGACGGTGACCTGACGGTCAAAGCGGCCCGGACGCAGGAGTGCGGGGTCAAGCACGTCGGCGCGATTGGTGGCGGCGATGATGATGATACCTTCCTGGGTGTCGAAGCCGTCCATTTCGACGAGCAGGGCATTGAGGGTCTGCTCACGTTCGTCATGGCCACCGCCCATGCCGTGACCGCGATGACGGCCGACGGCGTCGATTTCGTCGATGAAGATGAGGCAAGGGGCGTTCTTTTTGCCCTGCTCAAACATGTCACGCACGCGGCTGGCACCGACACCGACGAACATTTCGACGAAGTCCGAGCCGCTGATGCTGAAGAATGGAACGTCGGCCTCGCCGGCGATGGCCTTGGCGAGGAGGGTTTTGCCGGTGCCGGGAGGGCCGGTCATGAGGACGCCTTTGGGGATCTTGCCGCCGAGGCGCTGGAACTTCTTGGGGTCCTTGAGGAACTCGACGATTTCCTGCACTTCTTCCTTGGCTTCCTCAACTCCGGCCACGTCCTTGAAGGTGACCTTGTTGCGGTCCTGGGCGAGCATCTTGGCCTTGCTCTTTCCAAAGCTCATGGCACCGCGGCCGGCGCTGCGGAGCTGCTGGCGCACGAGGAAGTAGAAGAAGGCGAGGATGACGAGCAGGGGAAGCAGGAAGCCGATGAGGGAGGACCACATCTCGTTGTCATAGGTGGGGATGAGGACGAGCTTGTGGGCGTCGAGCAGCTTGTGGAGCTCCTCTTTCTGGAACTCGATGTTCACCTGGACGCTGAAATCCTTGGACTCCGTCTTGGGGGCTTCGGCAGCCGGCTTTTCAGTGACAGTCACCTCCTTGGCGGGAGCCTCAAGGGTGGGGTTGCCCAGGCTGGGGGCAGGCTCCGTGCCAGATTCAACGGGTTTGGCCACCGGGGCTGGTGTGATGCTGGGGGGCAAAGGGAAATAGCCGCCTTCAATGACCTGCTTGGAGGTGGCGTCTGAGTTGATGAGGACCAGCTTCTTGTTGGGGTCGATGCGGCCGGCCTCAACGTGTTTTTTGAATTCGGCGTAGTCGAAGACCTTGCGGCTTCCAGCCAGCCCCTTGTTCATCATGAAGCCCGAGATCAGCAGGGTGATCGCGAGCGCGAAGAGCATGAACCCGCGCCAGTTGAACTGCGGATCTTGGTTGCGACGGTTGGGACCGTCGGGGCGGTTGTTGAAGGGGTCGTCGGACATGAGCGGGGGTGTTACAACTAAGTAACGCGAGTCCGAGCATACACGCCGGTAATTTTTTTGCAAAATGCGATTCGCCGGGACTGGAGCCCCCCTTTATGGGGGGAGCAGCAGGCTAACGCTCGATGGGAACGCGTTTGAACTCGCGTGTCAGGCTGGTCAGGGAGTCTTCAACGCCCATGCGTTCCAGGCTGCTGGCGCCGACGAAGCCATCCGCCGAGGTTTTGCTGAGGATGAATTCCACATCCTTGGGGGTGTTGATCGGGCCGCCGTGGGTGAGGGTGAAAACGTTTGGATTCACGCTCTTTGCGGCATCAATGATCTCCTGGGTGATCTTGACGGTGTGGTCCCAGCTCACCACGGCATTGGTCACGCCGATGCTGCCGCCGACGGTCGTGCCGACATGGGCGATGATGGCGTCGGCTCCGTTTTGGGCCATCTTTACGGCCTCCTCCGGCGTGGCGACATAGACGATGCTGAACATGTCCATGCGGGTGGCGAGGCCGACCATTTCGAACTCTTTTTCCACGCTCATTCCTGTTTCCTCCAGGACGCCGCGGAAATGACCGTCCACAATGGTGTGGGTGGGGAAGTTGTTCACACCGGAGAATCCCATCTCTTTCACACGGCCGAGCCAGTGCCACATGCGGCGGCGTGGGTCCGTGGCATGCACGCCGCAGACGACGGGGATTTCTTTGACGACGGGCAGGACTTCGTATTCGCCGATCTCCATGGCGATGGCATTGGCATCTCCATAGGCCATGAGGCCGCAAGTGCTGCCGTGGCCCATCATGCGGAAGCGGCCGCTGTTGTAGATGATGATGAGGTCTGCGCCGCCTTTTTCGATGAACTTGGCGCTGATGCCGGTGCCTGCGCCCGCGGCGATGATCGGCTCGCCCTTGGCACGGGTGGCTTTGAGGCGGTCCACGACTTCTTGCTTCGTGTAGGGATTTCCGATTCCGGTCCAGGGATTGGGCATAAGGGTGAAGTTTGCGGTTGTTTGCGATGGCTGGCGCTGCGCGCGTTTGCAGTTGTTTGGGAAACCATTGCAAACCACAGTCGACAACGGCAAACAATCGCAAACTTAAGCTTATGCACGCCCGCGCCGCCATCCAAGAGCTATCCGAAACGCACACCCACGGGCCTGATACGGAGTACCGCATGGTGCGTGGGTCGGAGAGGGATACGCGGGCCTGGCTGCGCAGTGCGCCGCTGTGCACCACGCTGGCGACGCACCGGATCGCGCATGCGGGGGTGATGACGGCGCGTGCGCCGTACCGTATCGTGCGGATGCACCAGGGCGGCCTGTATTTCCTGGCATGTCTTGAAGGGGAGGGACGGGTGCTGGTGGATGGTGTGTGGAAGAAATGCACGGCAGGCATGGCCGTGGCGCTGCCGCCTTTCATGGTGAACGCCTTTCATGCGGTGCCGGGCAAGATCTGGCGCTGCTGCTGGGTGCGCTATGAGCAGCAGCCGGAACAGACGCCGATCCTGAGCAGCAGCTCGCCGCTGATGGCTCCTTTTGCCGGTGCGGCGCTGTGGAATGCCATCGAGGGACTCATTGAGGAAGCTGGAAACGCAGCGCAGCCCGCCGCCATGTTTCACTGGGTGGAGCTGGTGCAGCATTACATCGAGCGCTTTGCGCAGCCGTGGCAGGTGGATGACCGGCTGCACCGGATCTGGGAAAAGGTATCCGCGAATGTGGGCTATGACTGGACGCTGGATGAACTGGCGCATCAGGCGCATGTGAGTGCCGAGCACCTGCGCCGGCTGTGCCGGAAGGCGCTGGGGCGCACGCCGATGCACCACGTGACGTGGCTGCGGATGCGCAAGGCGGCGGAACTGCTGAGCACGACGAATTTGAAGATCGAGACGATCTCCCACGAGGTGGGGTATCAGAACCCGTTTGTGTTCAGCAACACGTTCAAGAAGTGGATCGGGTGGCGGCCGAGCGAGCACCGGAGCCGGATGGGTGGCTAGACGGAGTGACCGGTTGGGAGGAAAAGCCTAGCCTGCCTGGGCCGCACTCCTGGAACGGTGAGAGCACTCATGGGCAATGTAATGCTGCAAGCGCTCTATTTCATCCTGCTGGCGCTTGAGCAGAGGCACAAGGGCGCGGAAGAGCTGGTTGAGGTTGTCCGCAGTGCTTTGGGGCAGTTCGTTTCCGCATGCGATGCGAATGGCCGCGAGTTCAATGGCTTCCAGTTTTTGTTTCATGCGCGTACCCACAGGCTACGCAAAAGGGATTCATTTGTCGCAACATATGGATATTTTCCGTTATCAAAATATCAAAAATGACGCGAAAAATACCAGGGTGGCGGAGTCAGCGGGGGGATTAATCGTCGCCATCGACGCGTGAGATGCCGGCGTAGAGCTCGGGGAAGCGGCGTTCGAGGGACTTTGGGGTGATGTAGCCGATAAGCTGGGCCTCGTTCCAGTCTGCCAGGCCCCAGAACTCATGAGGGAAAGCCATGATGATGGCCGTGCAGGTGGGCACTTTGGGGATGTGTGCCCGGGCGAGGATGTGCTCGGCGAAATCGTGGAGGCCCGGATTGTGGCCGAAGATCATGGCGTGGTTCCAGCTTTCTTCAAAACCGCGCATGACATCGAGAATCAGTTCGGAGTCCGCCAGGTAGAGGCGGGATTCCAGGAGCAGTTTTTCAACCGGCATGGCAAAGGTCTCGCGCATGATCTGAGCGGTGCTCAGGGCGCGAAGCGCGGTGCTGGTCACGAGCCGGTCCGGCAATGGCAGCAGGGGGGGGGAGTCTGCGCCGCCGAAGTAGGTGCGGTGCAGGAATGTGGCGACCGCCGGTGCGGCGCGCTGCCCGCGCTCATTGAGCGGGCGATCATGATCCGCGAGCCCAGGCTGCCCCCAGCTGGATTTGGCGTGTCGCACGATCGTGAGGTATTTCATGATTCAAGAGGCAGGGGCGAGGCAGGGAGCGAAGGAACTGGAATGAGGAATGAGTGACGGAGCCCGGCACTGACGCAGGGTGATTGCGGCATTTCAGGCGTTTGTCATTCGGATTTTTTCCGTCATTTGACTGCGCCACAAAGATGAGCAGGCCTCAGGAGCGTCAGGCGGCCACTTTTTCGAGCCTGATGGGGTAGGTCTGGAAGGCATTCCACTGGCAGACAATGAGGTCGCCGTTTTCGAGGACGCAGACGTCGTGACCGTGGTCGAAGACACGCTCGGCCTGGGTCAGGGGCTTGAGCTTGCCGTCTTCGTAGACGGGCTCGCTGCCGCCAGGGGCGCTGATGACTTTGCCAGCGGCATCCAGCACGACGGTGAAACCGCTGGGGTTTTGCGGCAGCTTGTTGATTTCCGGGGTTTTGGACCAGCAGACTCCAGCGTAAAGCTCCTGGCCGGAGATGACGGGGCGGCAGACCATGGCGCCGGGTACGGGCAGGGTTTCGAGGTATTTGCCGTCGAGAGTGAAACGGCGGAAGCAGTTGTCTGCGCGGGAGGTGACGATGACGGTGGCTTTGTCTGCGCCCTGGCGGGTGTCGATGGCGATGCCATGGGCGTTGTTGAGGCGCTGCTCTTCGGGCACGCCCTCCTTGCCGCCGAAGCGCTGGATGAATTTGCCGCGGGAGTCGTAGCGGAGGACATGCTGCGAGCCGTAGCCGTCCACGACGTAGATGTCCCCATTGGGGGCGATGGCGGTTTCGGTGGGATTGAAGACCATGCCCGGCTCATAAGCGCCGACGCTCATGGGGTGGCTGATGGAGAAAATTTCTTTGCCGGTGAGATCGGTCTTTGTGACGCGACCGGTCTGGCGGTAGCCGCCGCTGCCGGACTTCCAGAGGCCGCTGTCGGTGACGAAGAGGAACTCTTCGCCGTTTTCATCGGAGAGCGTGAGGCCATGGCCTCCGGGCCAGACGCTGCCCCAGGAGTCGAGGATGGTGCCGTCGGGTTTGAAGACGAGCATCTGGTTGTCCCAGTGGTCTCCGATCATGAAAAGGCGGCCGTCTTTGACCTGGACCATCTCGTGGCAGTTGAGGATGGGGTGGTGACGGCCCTGGCCGGCAGGCACCCACTCCTTGTTGACCCTGTAGCGGTGGGTGCCGTGGCCGATGACGACGTCTTTTTTCGGATCGGGGGCGCTGCGCAGCGTTGCTGTGAAGCTGGAAGCGGCAGCGGTGGCCAGGCCTGAGAGGAAGAAGCGGCGTGTTTTCATGCGGAGCGGAAACGGCCACTCAAGCACGCAAGTGACCCGGCTCAATGGCGTTTCATCATGGTGGCCACATTGTGGACCATCTGCGTGAGCTCGCCTGCTTCATAGGGCTTTGGCAGAACGCCGACAAAACCGCGCTCGAGGAAGACCATCTGAACCTCCTCGGTCACGCTGCCGCTGGTGCAGACGATGCGTGCATCGGGATCGAGGTGCAGGATCTCTGCGGCGGTCTCAGTGCCGTTCATGCCGCCACGCAGGGTGAGATCCATGAGGACAACATCGGGCGGGGTGCCGGTGCGGAAGAGGCTGTGGTAGATGCGGACGGCATCCTGGCCATTGTCACACTGCACGACCTCGTAGCCGCAGCGGGTGAGGATCATGTGGGCGACTTTGCGCAGATCGTCCTCGTCATCGACGATGAGCACCTTGCCTTTGCCGTGCTTGAGAGGGACCGGTACGGTGTCTGCCGGGGCGAGGGGTCTGGTGCCGCCGGTGCCTGCGGCCGCCGGCAGATAGACGCTGAACTCGGTGCCGACGTTGGGTGTGGAGGTCACGCGGATGTCGCCACCCATTTCATCAATGAAGCGTTTGCAGGTGGTCAGGCCGATGCCGTTGCCGTCGGGCTTGGTGGTGAAGGATTCGCGGAACAGGCGGTCGATATTTTCCCTTGCGATGCCGCAGCCGCGATCGCGCACGATGATGTGAACATGCTTGCCGGGCCTGAGCTTGCCGTCTCCCGCAGGGCCGACCACGAGATTGAAAGCCTGGACGTCCATGTAGCCGCCGTGAGGCATGGCCTGGATGCCGTTCATGACGAGGTTTTGCAGTACCTGGCTGAGCTTGACGGGGTCTGCCACGGCCTGGCGCAGGTTATCGTCACTGCGCACGCACACATGCACATTGGAGCCTGCGCCGGCAAACTCGACGGTGTCACGAATGAGGGAGACGATGTCTGTGGGCTCCAGTTTCCGAGGGGAGGACTTGGAAGCGGTGACGACCTGGGAGGTGAACTGCTTTGCGCGCTTCAGGCCTGCAAACACGAGCTGCAGCTCCTGCGCCAGCACGGGGTGGTCCTGCACCTGCTGGATCAATGCCGAGAGACGCACCGTGACGGGGCCGAGCAGATTGTTCACATCATGTGCGATGCCTTGGGCGAGCGCTGCGAGATTTTCCTTCCTCAGCAGGGCGGACTGAGCGTCCAGGTCGTCCGGTGCAGGCTTGGGCTCCGGCCTGACGGCGACCGCAGGGGTAGCTGGCTGGACCGGGGTGATGAGAATGGTGAAGTTCAGCAGCTTGCGCATGCTGTTGAAGACCGCCCGGACACGCCACCTGCTGGGGACAGGAGCCTGCATGCGCAGGCTTTGCAGCTGGCATTCGCATTCATGGCAGCCGCCATGGTCCACGGCCATCCGGAGGCTTTGCTGGAGGGTCGCAGCATCACGGGCATCAGCGACGAGGTCGTTCAGCCCCAGGCCACGCAGACCTGATTCGGGGTCGGTGCCAGCCAGCATTGCTGCGGCGGCATTGCTGAAAAGGACCTTCTGACCGCTTTTAGGATCGCTGGCTTCGCTTTCCACAATCACCACACCATCGGCCACCTGGTCGAGCGCGACGCGGAGGTAATAATTTGCCACTTTGAGGTGCTCCAGCCCCTGCTCCAGCTCAGCGATCGCTGCTGGAGATGCGGAGGAAGTGGAGAGGGAGGGTGGCATGAATTTTCCGCGTGAATCCAGTTCATTTAGCAATCTCCAATAATTAAGACAACTTTAATTTTTGATACTTCGGATATTTCTGACTCCAATATTTGAGAGGGGAGCGGGTGAGAAATTTGCCGAGACTGCAGGTACAGGTGAAAAACACCTTGCCGAAACGGGCTTCTCCACTACCATCGCCGCCCCTATGTCCAAAAATGCCGGTATCGCCAAGACGAGGAAAGCTTACGCCAAGCGGTTCAAAATAACTGCCACGGGTAAGGTGCTGCGCCGTAAACAAGGCAAGCGCCACATCCTGCAGAACAAGAGCCGCAAGCGGAAGCGCAACCTCGGTAAAGTCGCCCTCGTGGCGGAAGTGGATGTCAAAGCAATCAAGGCGAACATGCCGTTCTCCCATCGCTAAGACGCCCACGGTCTCTCTCATTTGAGACCACGATGAAATTGCCTGGCTTCACCCGTGAAGCCTTCGACCAGGTGAGGCAAGCCATCGCTACCCAAACAACAGCCTGATCATAGACCCAGATACATGTCAAGAGCCACCAACTCCCCCGCCAGCCGGAAGCGCCGTAAGCGCGTGCTGGCCAAAGCCAAAGGCTACCGCGGCTTCCGTTCCACGCATTTCCGTTATGCGAAGGACGCCGTGCGCAAGGCCGAAACCTACGCAACCCGCGACCGCAAGGCCAAGAAGCGCAGCTTCCGCAACCTGTGGGTGCAGCGCATCAACGCAGCCACACGCCCCCTCGGCCTGAGCTATTCCCGATTTATGGAAGGCCTGAAGTTTGCCGGCATCGAGCTGGACCGCAAGGTCCTGGCCGATCTCGCCGTCAAGGACATCGCCGCCATTGAGGCCCTTGTTCAGCAGGCCAAGGCCGCGCTGGAAAAGAAAGCCGCCGCAGCTCCCGCCGCGTAAATCACAGGTTCAACCAACCTTTCACCACAGCCGGGATGCAATGCGTCCCGGCTGTTTGCTTTTTCCGACTCCACCCCTTTTTCTGACAAGCCATGCTCTCCCAACTCGACTCCCTGAAAACTGAAGCCCTAGCCGCGCTGGATGCAGCGCAGGATGAACCCGCGCTGGAAGCGGTGCGTGTGAACTTTCTGGGCAAGAAGGGCAGCGTGACGGCCCTGAGCCAGGGCATGAAGGACGTGCCGGTGGAGCAGAAGAAAGAAGTGGGCGCGAAGCTGAACGAAGTGCGCACGGCGATCACCGAAGGCATCGACGCGAAGAAGCTGGCGCTGCAGGCTGCGCAGGATGCGAAGGCGGTGGAGGGGATCGACATCACGCTGCCGGGGCGTCCGGGCGCTGGTTTGGGCGCATTGCATCCGCTGACACAGATCCGTGACCTGGCGATCCGCACGTTGCGCCGCATGGGCTTTGCGCTGGCAGAGGGGCCTGAGATCGAAACTGAGTGGCACTGCTTTGATGCGCTGAACACTCCTGCCGACCATCCGGCGCGCAATGAGAAGGACACCTTTTACCTGCCTGACGGACGCCTGCTGCGCACGCATACCTCGAGCGTGCAGATCCGCACGATGGAAGCGGCGAAGACGCTGCCTATTCGTATCATCGCGCCAGGCTCGGCCTATCGCCGTGATGAGATCGATGCGACGCACCTGAGCGTGTTCAACCAGCTTGAGGGTTTGTATGTCAGTCAGGACGTGAGCCTGGGGGATTTGAAAGGCACGCTGGAGTATTTCTTCCGCGAAATTTTTGGGGCAGGAACGGCGGTGCGTTTCCGCCCACACTTCTTCCCGTTCACGGAGCCGAGCTTTGAGATCGATGTGAAGCTGGAAGCGAAGGGCAAGGATGCGCGCTGGATTGAAATCGCGGGCTGTGGGATGGTTGACCCGGCGGTGTTTGCCGAGATCAACAAGGCGCGTGGCGACAATCTTTTTGACCCGGAAACGACCACGGGCTTTGCGTTTGGCCTGGGCCTGGACCGACTGGCCATGATCATGCATGGCATCACTGACATTCGTCATCTCATTGAGAATGACGTGCGCTTCCTGCAGCAGTTCGCCGCTTAATTTTGACGCGGTTTTCCTGATTCATTCAACGACCCTTTTGCCCTTACGTCTGTCATGCAAGTTTCCCTCTCCTGGCTCAGCAACCACATTGACCTGAGCTCCTACACTGTCCCTCAGCTTTCGGATCTTCTCACCTTCGCGGGTGTGGAGGTGGAAGGCATCGAAGAGCGTGGTGTGTCCACTGACAAAGTCGTGGTGGCGCAGATCCAGTCCTTTGTGCAGCACCCGAACGCGGACAAGCTGAGCGTGTGCCAGGTGGACGACGGCAGCGGCACGGCGCGGCAGATCGTGTGCGGTGCGAAGAATTTCAAGGAAGGTGACAAGGTGCCGCTGGCGCTGCCGGGTGCGGTGCTGCCAGGTGGATTTGCGATCAAGGAAGGCAAGCTGCGCGGTGTGGACTCCATGGGCATGATGTGCAGCGGCAAGGAGCTGGGCCTGGGTGAAGACCACAGCGGGCTGCTGATCATGAGCGCGGACGCGGTGGTGGGCACTCCCTTCAACAAGATCCATCCTGCGGATGTGCTCTTTGATCTGGAGATCACGCCGAACCGTCCGGACCTGCTGAGCCATCTGGGGCTGGCGCGTGAACTGGCGGCGCTGACCGGACTGCCTCTGAAGGGCGAGCGCCATCATGGGAATGCGAGCACGAAGACGAAGAAGGCGGCTGAGGGGCAGATCTTGATCAAGGCGGCTGAAGCGTGCCCGCTGTACACCGCGCGCCTGATCAAGGGCGTGAAGGTGGGGCCGAGCCCGGAGTGGCTGCGTGTGCGGCTGGAGAGCATCGGGCTGCGGCCGATCAACAGCATCGTGGACATCACGAACTATGTGATGATGGAGATGGGGCAGTCTCTGCACTGCTTTGATCTGGACAAGCTGAGCGGCGGCATCGTGGTGCGCCTGGCGGACGAGGGTGAGAAGATCCTGGCGCTGGACGGGCAGAGCTACACGCTGCAGGCGGATGATCTGGTGATCGCCGACAGCAAGCGGCCTGTGGCCGTGGCGGGTGTGATGGGTGGTGAAGAGACCGGAGTGACGGAAGCCACCGTGAACGTGCTGCTGGAAGCGGCGTATTTCGCGCCCAGCGGCATCCGCCGCACCTCGCGCCGTCTTGGCCTGAGCAGCGACAGCAGCTACCGCTTTGAGCGTGGCATGGACCCGCAGCAGGTGCTGGGTGGATCTGAGCTGGCGACGAAGCTGATTCTCTCCATCGCCGGAGGCACGGCTGAAGATGTGGTGCAGGTGGCTGGTGAAGCACCCGCGCTGGTGGGTGAGGTGACGCTGGATGAAGAGCGCGCCCGCAAGCTGCTGGGAACGCCGGACATGAGCGGCGATGAGATGCATGCGATTCTGGAAAAACTGGGGCTGACGAAGAAGGCTGCGAACAAGCATGAGAGCCGCTGGGGCATCCCGAGCTATCGCCTGGACCTGCTGCGTCCGGTGGATCTGGTGGAGGAGCTGGCACGCGTGATCGGGCTAGATCGTGTGCCTTCACGGCAGGTGGCAGTGGCGTCTCCGGTGGAGGCGGCGGACCGCACGTATGACTTTGCGATGGGGCTGCGCCAGACGCTGGCGAGCCGTGGCTTTTACGAGGCGCAGACGCTGCGTCTGGTCTCTGAAGCGCAGCTGGCTGACTCGCTGGGTGGTGGGCAGGGCGTGGCGGTGAAGAACCCGCTGAGCGAAGACCACACGACACTGCGCCCGAGCATTGTGCCGGGGCTGGTGGCGACTGCGGCGCTGAACATCCGGCAGGGGCTGCATCGCCTGCGGTTCTTTGAGATTGGTCGTGTCTTCCTGGCGCTGCCGAAGGGTGGCAGCCGTGAGGAGGAGCGTCTGGCGGTGCTGATCAGCGGTCCTGTGTCTCCGACGAGCTGGCATGGACGTGAGCCGCAGGCTGCGGATGTGCATGAGCTGGTGGGGCAGATCCAGAACCTGACGCGCACGCCGATCGAGGTGCGCCCTGCAAAGGAGAACAGCGCGAACTATCTGCTGACAAGCGAGCTGCGTGCGGGGAACCGCGTGCTGGGCTGGATCGCGCAACTGCATCCGGCACGTGCGCGTGCGATCGATGCGCGGCATCCGGTGTATGTGGCGGAGCTGCTCTTGAGCGCGCTGCGCCAGGGCAGCACGGGGCCGGCGAAGTTTGAGGAGCTGCCGCGCTTCCCCAGCATGACACGCGACGTGGCGATGGAAGTGCCCGCCGACCTGCCGAATGCGAAGGTGGCGGCGTTCTTTGCGAGCCAGAAGCATCCGCTCTTCGTGGGGGCGGAAGTCTTTGACGTGTTCATGGATCCGTCAGGGGCGAAGATTGCGAAGGACCGCAAGTCGATCGCGTGGACGCTGACGTACCGCTCTGCTGACAAGACGCTGGAGACGGCCGAGGTGGATGCGGCGCATGCGGCGATCCTTTCGGCGCTGGAGAAGACGCTGCCGGCGACTGTGAGGCGGTAGGATGGGAACTGTCGCTGCGGTTGATTGTGGAGCATCCAGCGTGACTTTCCGTCATAGCTGGATGAATCACTGGCTCAAACCGGCAGGTCTCCCTCTTCCAAAGGCTTTCGTGAGTGGTGGCGCACGGAGAGAATGACGACGTGATTCTCAGCGATGGTGAAAAGGATGCGGAACTGGCCGTGACGTTTGCGAAAAAGCAGCTGGCGAATTTCGACTGGAAATCTGCAGCTCTCGGGAGCAAGGCGATGCTGTGATGGGTTGGATGACAGCGACTCTACTTTGGCGATCAAATCATCCCGCCATCGGGCGGCAGTCAGAGGGGCCCGCGCTTTGATCCAAAGATATACATCCACCAGTTCGCCTTGTGCCTGCGGCGTGTACTCGATTTTAAAGCTCATAAGCTCCGCAGCCGCTCATGAACGGTTTTGGCGGATATGGTTTTCCCTGCTGCCATCTGACCGAGGCTTGTTTGAATGGATTTGATCGCAGCGAGTTCCTCCATCGCATCTTGCATCTGCTCGTAAGCTTTGCGGCCGAGCAGCACGGCCTCTGCACGGCCGTTGACCGTCAAAACCTCGGGGCGTCCGGTTTTGTTCACCCGGTTCAGGTGGCTCTTGGCATTGCGCTGAAAATCGCTGAGCGGATGGATGTCTTCTAGCTGGAACATGACAGCAATAAAGCATGAAATTTCATGCGAATCCAGCTTGCTTTTGAAGCGCGTTTTTACGCCGCGTCTGCGATCACCTGGGCGACGCGGTCCATTTCGGCTTCGGTGTTGTAGAAGTGGGGGCTGAAGCGGATGAGGGGCTGGCCGGCGCGGTTGTGGCGGAGGGAGGGGATGATGTTGTGCGCGGCGAGGTGCTTGGAGATGTCCTCCAAGGAGCGTGTGGGGTGCTGCACGGTGGTGATGCAGGAGGCGTTGACGCTGTTGTGCGGGTCTGGGCCGAGGAAGGTGAAGCCGAGGGGCTGCAATCCGTCATGCAGGCGGGCTTTGAGCTTGAGGAGCTGGGCGCTGATGGCGGGGATGCCGAATTCGAGAATGAGGTCGATGCCGGCTTTCATGCCGAGGATGCCGGAGATATTGAGGGCGCCGGGTTCGTAACGGCGGCCGCCGCGCTCGAAGGCGATTTCTTCCTGAGCGATGAAGTTGGGGCTGCGCACGTTCCAGGAGCCGAGGAGGCTGGGGCGCAGCATGTCCTGAAGCTCCTCGCGCACGTAGAAGATGCCGGCGCTCATGGGGCCGAGCATCCATTTGTGGGAGTCGGCGGAGAGGAAGTCGACGTGATCGACAAGGGTCTCAAAGGCGCCGACGGTCTGGATGGCATCGAGGCAGAAGAGGACGCCGCGCTGGCGCAGCATGCGGCCGATGCGGTCGATCTCGATGCGGTAGCCGCTCTGGAAGTGGCAGGAGGCGAGGGCGACGAGTTTGGTTTTGGGGGTGAGTGCGGCCTCGACGAGCTCGGGGGTGATCTCTCCGGGGGCGGAGGGTTTGAGGAGCTTGAGGACGACGCCGTGGCGCTCCAGGTCTGTCCAAGGATAGACGTTGGCGGGGTAGTCGTCGAGATAGCAGACGACTTCGTCTCCTGGCTGCCAGGGCAGGCCATTGGCGACGAGGCTGAGGCCGACGGAGGTGGGGCCGATGAGGGCGATCTCGCTGGCTTTGGCCCCGATGAGGCGGGCGGCGACGACGCGGGTCTCATTCACGGCGCGCCAGGCCTCTGGGTACTCCTGCATGCGCAGGCTGCACTGCTCCAGATAGTCCTGCATGGTGCGGGTGACGCGCCGTGGCAGGATGGTGACGCCGGCGTGGGCCAGGAAGAGGCTGTCTTTGATGACAGGAAACTCCTGCTGGCGCAGGGTTTCATCAGACAAGAGGGCGTCGAGCGTGAGCATGGCTGAAATAACGAACGGTCAGGGCGCGACGCGACGAAAAACCGTCTTCATCATTACGCATTCGTCACCCGGGCTGTCTCACGCGACTTTCAAGGTCTTGGCGCCTTCGTCGATGAGGTGCCAGAAGCTTTTGGACTGGCTGAGGGCCTCGTCTTCCCCGCCGCCGGGCAGATTGCTGCGGAAAAGGAAGTCTGTGAGGGTGTTCTTGTGAAGCACGCGGTGCACGCTGACGTTGCCATCGACGATGGCGAAATAGATGCGGTGGTCGCCCGCGCGGCAGCGGTAGAGCTTTTTGCTGCCGCGTTCGAGGACGCCGTAGCGCTTGGAGAGGATGGTCTCGTCGATGTCAGCGGGCTGAATGTTCAGGGCCTCCAGGAGATGAAACTGCACCTGGGTGGGCAGGTGGGAGAGCTCTGAGGCGCTGATGTCATTGAAAACGATCTGGATCATGGTGCTGAAGGAGTGGGGGGCAGCTGGGCGCGGGAGGTCTGGTAGCGCTTGATGACGTGCTTCTTGCGCACATTTTCCATCCACTTGTCGATGTTCGCCTTGGATTTTTCCTGGTTGATCATTTTTTCGATCTCCGGGCGCAGCTTTTCAATGTCCGGGGCGGCGCCGAGCTTCTTCGCGTCGCAGGAGACGATGATGAAGTTGGATTCGAGGTCGAGAACCGGGCTGACGCCGCCGGTTTTGAGCGACATGGCCGCGTCGGCGATGGCGGGCATCAGGTCGGTCTTGGACATCCAGTCCCAAGCACCGCCGTTTTCGGCATGGCTGTCTTGTGAATTTGCTTTGGCCACTTTGGCAAAGTCGGTGCCCTGAAGGATTCGGGTGCGCAGCTCCTGGGCGAATTTTTGCTGCTTTTCCGGGGTGGAGCCGGGCTCGCCGGTGAACTTGGGGATGGTGATGGTGGAGATCTTGATCTGATCGCCCTCGCGCCATTTATCCACGTTTTTGTCGTAGTAGTCCTGCACTTCGCGGGGGGTGGCGGGAGGGTGATCTCCGGCATTGCGTGCGCGCATGACGTTCATGATGACCATCTTTTCCCGCAGTTCGCGGAACTTTTTCACGGTCATGCCGCTGCGGGTCAGTTCATCCACAAAGGCATCGCGGTTCCCTTTGAAACTTTCTCTGATGATGCCGTTGATGTCGTCATCCACATACTGCGGCTTGATGACGCCGCCGATCTTGCGGAACTCGGCGAGCAGAATTTCACGGTCAATGAGCGTCTCGATGGCGCCCTGGCGCAGGATGGCGATTTCCTTTTTGATGCGATCAGGGTCGTTTCTGTAGGTGAACTGGATCACCTGCTCCTGTGCCTTGATGGTCTCCTCGACTTCAGAAGAGGCGATGGGAACGCCATCGACAACGGCGGCAATGCTGTTGGTGTAGCGCTGGGCGAAAACACTCGAGCAGGTAAAAATGAGGGCAAACAGGCTGATGCGCAGGGGAATCATGACAAATGTGGGATCTACCCTAGGGCTTGGGGCGGCTGTGGCAAGGCGAAGTTCACCTTCAGAATCGCGCGGATGCAGCTTCACCTTGCACGCGGGCGGCTCCGGTTTCTACTCTGCGTCTTCCAATCGCTGACACCAACCCGCCATGAGCAAGAAAGCCGCCGCCAAATCCTCCCCCAAAAAAGCTGCCAAACCCGCCGCCAAGGCCAGCAGCACCTCGAAACCCCTGCTGACTGAAAACCGGGTCTTCAAGCCCAGTGCCGAATTTTCCAAGAAGGCCCGCATCAGCTCGATGGCGCAGTACAAGAAGATGCATGAGGAGTCGATCAAGCAGCCTGAGAAGTTTTTTGGCCGTGAAGCCAAGGAACTGCTCTGGACCAAGCCTTTCACCAAGGTGCTCGACTGGAAGTGCCCGAATGCCAAGTGGTTCACCGGCGGCAAGCTGAACATCAGCGAAAACTGCCTGGACCGCCACCTCGAAGGGCCGCGCAAGACCAAAGCCGCACTGATCTGGGAAGGTGAGCCTGGAGAGAAGCGTGTGCTGACCTACCAGCAGCTGCACCGTGAAGTCTGCCGCTTTGCGAACGTGCTGAAGCGCCACAAGGTGAAGAAAGGCGACCGTGTCATCATTTACATGCCGATGATCCCCGAGGCTGCCGTGGCCATGCTGGCCTGCACACGCATCGGCGCGATGCACAGCGTGATCTTTGGCGGATTCAGCGCGGAGTCGATCAAGGACCGCGTGATGGACTGCGGGGCGAAGATCGTGATCACTGCTGACGGTGGCTACCGCCGCGGTGCGGTGGTGCCCCTGAAGAAGAACGTGGACGATGCGCTCAAGGCCAAAGACACGCCGGTGGAGACCGTGATCGTGTACAAGCGCACCGGCCAGGATATTCACATCGAAGAGGGCCGCGACGTGTGGTGGCACCGTGAGCTGGAATACGTGGACTCCCGCTGCGCCCCGGTGGCGATGGATTCGGAGTCGCCGATGTTCATCCTGTATACCAGCGGCAGCACTGGCAAGCCGAAGGGCATCCTGCACACGACGGGCGGCTACCTGCTGCATGCGCAGATGACCTGCAAATACGTCTTCGACCTGCGTGATGACGATGTGTACTGGTGCACGGCGGACATCGGCTGGGTGACGGGCCACACCTACATGGTGTATGGACCGCTGGCGCTGGGTGCGACCTCGCTGATGTTTGAAGGTGCGCCGAACTGGCCTGAGAACGACCGCTTCTGGAAGATCATCGAAGAGTATGCGGTGACTGTGTTTTACACGGCGCCGACGGCGATCCGCGCTTTCATGAAGTGGGGCGACGAGTGGCTGAAGAAGCATGACCTGAGCAGCCTGCGTCTGCTGGGTACGGTGGGTGAGCCGATCAATCCTGAAGCCTGGATGTGGTACCATACGAAGGTGGGCGGCGGCAAATGCCCGATCGTCGATACCTGGTGGCAGACTGAAACGGGGGGGCACATGATCACGCCGCTGCCTGGCGCGACACCGACGACGCCGGGAACGGCGACGCTGCCGTTCTTTGGCGTGGATGCGGCTATCGTGGATGACCTCGGCAAGGAAGTCGGAGTCAATGAGCAGGGCAAGCTGGTGATCCGCAAGCCGTGGCCGTCCATGCTGCGTGGCATCTGGGGCGACAAGAAGCGCTACCAGGATGCTTACTGGAGCGAGTTTAAGGGCTGGTACTTTGCCGGCGACGGAGCGCGCCGCGACAAGCAGGGCAACTTCTGGATCATCGGCCGTATCGACGACGTGCTCAACGTGGCGGGCCACCGCCTCGGCACCGCCGAAGTGGAGAGCGCGCTGGTTTCCCATGGAGCCGTGGCCGAGGCCGCGGTGGTGGGCCGTCCGGATGAGATGAAGGGCCAGGGCGTCGTGTGCTTTGTGACGGTGAAGGAAGGTGTGAAGTCCAGCCGCGAACTAGCTGAAGAGCTGAAGAAGCACGTGCGCAAGGTGATCGGCCCGGTGGCGACTCCGGACGAGGTACGCTTTGCTGCGGCGCTGCCGAAGACGCGCTCCGGCAAGATCATGCGCCGCCTTCTGAAGCAGATCGCCGCGGGCGAGCTGATCAAGGGCGACACGACGACGCTGGAGGACATCAACGTCATCGCGCAGCTGGCTGCGGGTGGGGAAGACTAATTCAAACTTACATCGGCTGGCTGCGGCATTTTCGGTTTTGAAAATGCCAGCAGCCGGACGTGTGCTGCGGCATTGACAGCCAGCCCGGCAGTCCGGCTATGATGAGGGTAATCATGAAAATGCCCCCCTTGCTGTCGTGGCTTTGTCTTGCCGTGCCTCTGTTTGCCGAGCAGGCACTGCCGCTGGAGGAGCACTGGCCGGCCAAAGAGCCGGTGCCGGCGGGGGTGAAGCTCACGCTGCGCATGCCGGAGACTGTGGTCATAGGACAGGAGATGCCGGCGGCACTGGTGGTGCGCAATGAGGGGGGGAAGCCTTTTGAGATCACCCCGGGCGGGGATTACCGCACCACCGGCTATCCGCAGCGGATGAAGGTGCGAGTGCATGATACCGAAGGGAAGATGCTGCCTGAACTGTCGAGGGAGGCGTATGGCTTTGGTGGCGGGGGCATCTCCGCACCACGCAGCATCGCTCCAGGAGCCAGTGATGAGGTGGAGTTTCCGCTGGACTGCTACGTCAGCTTTAAAATGCCGGGCATTTATACGGTGACGGCGGGGCATGATCTTGGCTGGAAGGTGGATCCGGTGGTGCCGCATCCGGAGGCGAAGAAGAGTGTGCAAGTGGTGCTGCCGAGCGAGAGGGAGGCGGAGGCATATGTGGAGGCTGTCTATGCGCGCCAGCCGCCGCCTGGGGATAACCCGGAGGCGCTACGCAGTCAGTGGGAGCTGGAGAAAACGCTCTCTGTGCTGCGGCACCCTGTGTACCTGCGTGTGCTAGTGAGGCATGCACGTGCGGGCTCCAAGGCGGCGGTGAAGGGCATCGGCCATATTGCGACGCCGGAGGCCACGGAGGCGCTGCTGGAACTGCTGGGGCATGCGTCTGCTGATGTGGTGGAAACGAGCTGTCAGCAGCTTTTGCGGCGGCTGCCGTCTCTTGAAGATGGCGGCAAACCTGTGGAGCGATTTTACTGGGGTTCGCCCTATCAGATCGAGCCGCTGCTGCCTGCTTCCTGGGAGGTGAGGTTTGAGCAGCCGCTGCTGAAGGCTGTGCTGAAGCTGCTGTGGCACAAGTCCGACGCTGTGGTGCAGTGCGCAGGGCTGCTCCTGCAGTCACGGGCGCAGCCTGAAAATGCCACGCAGGTGCTGGAGGTCTTGCAGCAGGTGCTGAGCGTCAGGCATGAACTGTGTGCGGGGCCGAAGGCGAACACGCTGGATCCTCCTATGCCGTTAGGTGTGTTGCTAGGAGTTCTGGATGGCATGCGCAAACGAGGATGGAGACTGGAAAATGGCAATGGACATATGGCGCATCAGGTGGCGTGGCTGAGGCAGCTTGCCGACAAGGAGGTGCCGAAACCAAAGGGTGAGGATTGGAAGGCTGGCATGCTGTCCTGGGTAGAGTACGGTTCGTCGCCTACGCTGAAAGTCTGCGCCTTGCAGGCCATTCCACAGCCGTTGAGCGATGACGCCGCCAAAGCTGTGTACCATGCGCTTGACGATCAGGACTGGAGAGTACAGCGGATTGCGTGCGAGGTCGCCGGTGCTTCAAAACGGGCAGAGTTTTGCCGGCCGCTGGCGCAGATCATCGAGCTTGAGCATGAAGACTTCCTGCAAAATGCGGCCCACAATGCGGCGCTGGCCTGTGGTGGCGGGTTGGAACTGTGGGAAGCCTGGGCCGGCGTGATCCCTGACCAGGACCGGATGTATGAAGCTGTTCGGGCCTTGATGATTGGCACCATCCAGATGGAAGTGGTGGGTAGTGGTGGCGGAAACAGCAATTTCACGCGTGAGCAGCGGTTTGCGATCCGTGATGCATGGCGGGCATTTTTGCGAAAGCATGAGAAGCAACTCGCCGAAGGCGGGAAGGTAGCGCCTCCTGGCGCTGCGACTGCTGCCGCGCTGACGGGCGGCAATTTTAATCCCAGTCAGCCTGTAACACGGTTTACCCTCAAAGATGGCAGCCAGTGGCCGCCGAGTGCCGGGAAATGACATGAAGGGCCCGCAGAACACGTATGAAGTCTCCAGCCATGAAACACACGCTACCGCTGATTTTTGCCCTAGGCTCTTTTGTCTCCCTGCATGCCGAGAACTGGCCGATGTGGCGAGGCGCCAATGGAGACGGCACCTGCGCGGAGGCGGGGCTGCCGGAAAAGTGGAGCCAGACGGAGAATGTGGTGTGGAAGGTGGAGCTGCCGGAGCGGGGGAATTCGACGCCGGTGGTGTGGGGGGACAAAGTTTTCGTGACGCAGGCCATCGAAAAGGAGGGGAAGAGGCTGCTGCTGTGCTTTGACAAAAAGACGGGCAGGCAGATGTGGGAGGCGGGAACGATCTACCGGGAGCCGGAGCTGACGCATGGGACCAATCCATACTGCTCGGCGTCTCCGGCGACGGACGGGGAAAGGGTAGTGGTGTTCTTTGCTTCGGCAGGGGTGTTTTGCTACGACATGAACGGCAAGGAGCTGTGGAAGCGAACAGACCTGGGCAAGCAGCACCACATCTGGGGCAACGGGACGTCCCCGGTGCTTGCGGGGGATCGTGTGTTTTTGAACTTTGGGCCCGGCGAAAACACGGTGCTGCACTGCTTTGACAAGAAAACCGGTAAGACCCTGTGGCAGCACAAGGAGCCGGGCGGGGCCTCGGGCGAAGGGGAGGCGAAGAAGTGGCTGGGCTCCTGGGGAGACCCGCTGCTGCGCAAGGTGGGCGGGCATGAAGAGCTCATGATGGGTTACCCCACGAGGGCGTGCGCCTTTGACCCGCAGTCGGGCAAGGAACTGTGGACCTGCGGCGGGCTGACGAATCTGGTCTATAACTCTCCTCTGTATGCGGATGGGGTGATGATAGCGATGAGCGGCTACAATGGCGCGGCGCTGGCGGTGAAGGCGGGCGGGAGCGGGGATGTGACGGAGAGCCACCGCGTGTGGCATCTGCCGAAGGTGAGCCAGCGGATCGGCAGCGGGGTGGTGCATGACGGCTACCACTACATCCTGAGCGACGGGGGGATCGCCGAATGCCGGGACCTGAAGACGGGGGCGATGGTGTTTCAGGAGAGGCTGAAGGGGAACAACTGGTCGTCCCTGGTGCTGAGCGCGGATGGCAAGTGCTATGCGGCCAATCAGATCGGGGACTGCTTTGTCTTCAAGGCGAGCCCGAAGTTTGAGCTGCTGGCGACGAACTCGCTGGGGGAGAAAATCATTGGCTCCATCGCGGTGAGCGACGGGCGGCTTTTCATCCGTGGATACAAGCACCTGTGGTGCATCGGGAGGAAATAGCGGCTGGACGGGGGGTAAAGGATGGGCGGGAGGGGGGATGCATTTCCCTTTGACCCTGCGGGGGCGCAACGCTAACGAGGGCGCTCCCGCCTATGGCCGCCTCTGACCGTCAGCATACACTCGCCAAGTCCGTCTCGATGACGGGCACCTCGCTGCATACCGGCGAACAAGTCACCCTCACCCTCCAGCCGGCACCTGAGAACTTCGGGTTCAAGTTCCGCCGCATCGACCTGGAGGACAAGCCCTTCATCCCGGCGCTGGTGGAGAAGGTGCAGAAAGTGGAGCGTGCCACGACCATCGCCGAGGGCGGGGTGAACGTGCACACGGTGGAGCATGTGATCTCGGCTCTGGCCGGCATGGGGGTGGACAATGCGATCATCGAGATGGACGCGAATGAGCCGCCGATCGCGGATGGCAGCGCCATGCCGTTTGTGGAGCTGATCAAGTCCGCCGGACTGCAGGAGCAGAATGAGGCGCGGAAGTATTTCGAAGTGCGCGAGCCCATCTACCAGGAGACGCGTGGCGGGACGATCCTGACCATCGTGCCGGACAAGAAGTTCCGCATCTCATGCACGAATGTGGGGCCGGAAGGGCGCTTCACGCAGTATTTCAGCACGGAGATCACCCCGGAGACCTACGAGAAGGAAATCGCGGCGGCACGCACCTTTGTGTACTATGAGGACATCGCGCCCCTGATGGAGAAGGGGCTGATCAAGGGCGGGACGCTGGAGGCAGCGGTGGTGATCCGAGGGGAGACGCTGCTGTCCAAGCAGCCGCTGCGGTTTGCGGATGAGTTTGTGAGGCACAAGATCCTGGACATCGTGGGAGACCTGATGCTGTCCGGGAAGCGCATCCTGGGGCATGTGATCGCCGTGCGTCCGGGGCATGGGCCGAACACGGAGCTGGCCCGTGCCATCGTGGCGCAATACAACCAGATGCGCAGCATGGTGCCTGCGACGGTGAACATCCCGACAGGCGAGGCGGTGCTGGACATCAACGAGGTGATGAACATCCTGCCGCACCGCTACCCCTTCCTGCTGGTGGACCGGATCATCGGCTTTGAGGGCGAATCCAAGTGCACGGGCATGAAGAATGTGACGATCAACGAGCCGTTCTTCCAGGGGCACTTCCCCGGCCACCCGATCATGCCGGGGGTGCTGCAGCTGGAGGCCATGGCGCAGGTGGCGAGCATCGTGCTGCTGCGCATGCCGGGCAACCAAGGCAAGATCGGCTACTTCATGAGCGCCCACAACGTGAAGTGGCGCAGGCCCGTGCTGCCTGGAGACACGCTGATCATTGAGACCGAAATCCTCAAAACGAAGCGCAGCATCGCCAGCGGCATCGGCCGCTGTAGTGTGAACGGCCAGGTGGTTTCCGAGGCCGAGCTGATGTTCAGCGTGGTGGACCGCTAACAGAGACAGACCGAGCATGCCATCCTCGATTCACCCGACCGCCATCATTGACCCGACCGCCACGATCGGTGCGGACGTGCACATCGGCCCCTATTGCATCATCGGAGCGGATGTGGAACTGGGAGACGGCTGCTGGCTGCAGCACCATGTGACGGTGATGGGGCCGTCGAAGATCGGGAAGAACAACAAATTTTACGCCTACGGCTCGATCGGGCAGCAGACGCAGGACCTGAAGTACCAGGCCGAGCCCACGTGGCTGGAGGTGGGGGATAACAACACCTTTCGCGAATTTTGCTCGGTGCACCGTGCGACCTCTGCCGGGGACAAGACGATCATCGGCAGCCACAATAATTTCCTCTCCTACGTGCACATCGCGCATGACTGTGTGGTGGGGAATCATGTGATCTTTTCCAACAACGGGACCCTGGCGGGCCATGTGGTGGTGGAGGATCATGTGATCATCGGCGGGCTGACGGCGGTGCATCAGTTTTGCCGGATCGGCACGCGTGCGATCATCGGCGGCTGTGCGAAGGTGGTGCAGGACATCCCACCCTACTGCACGGCAGACGGCAATCCGGCGCGTGCACGGGGCCTGAACATCGTGGGACTGCAGCGTGCCGGCTTTACCCGCGAGCAGATCCGCGCGCTGCGGAATGCCTTCCGCAAGGTGTACCGCAGCGGGCTGAACAACGCCCAGGCGGTGGAGGAACTGCGAGCCGGGGAGCTGACGCCGGAGGCGGCTATTTTCACGGACTTTGTGGCCTCGACCAAGCGAGGTATCATCTACGGCGGCAAGGCGGTGGAAGAGGATGCTGAGTAAGGTGGTAAAGTGATGGGACGGGTGCATCCGGCCTTTCGTTTCCTGGCGGTATTGTGGTAGGGTATGGTTTCCTGATGAGAATCCTTCTAGTCACCGAGCCCGGAGTGGATGGCGTGTTTCGGCACGTCGAGGCGCTGGCTTCGTATCTGCTGGAGCAGGGGCATGTGGTGCATCTGGCGTATTCGGATGTGCGGGGCTCTGACCGGCTGAACCGGCTGGTGGAGAGGGTGACTGAGGCTGGAGGAAAGACGACCAATCTGGCTGTGAGCAATGCGCCGGGGCCGGGTGATGTGGGCGCTCTTTTGCGGCTGCGGAAGCTGGTGAAGGATGCGAAACCGGAGGTGATCCATGCGCACAGCTCCAAGGCGGGGGCGCTGACGCGTGCGCTGGTGCTGCTGGGAGTGCGGAAGCCGATTTTTTACACGCCGCATGCCTACTACGGACTGTCTGGCAAGGGCGGTATGAAGGCGCGGTTTTTCAACGCCATCGAAACAGTGCTGGGACGTGTGGGCACCTCGATCAATCTTTCTGCGGGTGAGCTGGCCTTTGCGAGGGAGAGGCTGGGGATTCCACAGCGGAGACTGCGGGTGATTGCAAATCCGGTGGACTGCGCGCGCTTTCAACCTGCAACAGAGGCCCGGCGGAGGGAGATCCGTGACAGGCTGGGTGTGCCTGCGGGTGCGGTGCTGCTGGGCTCGGTGGGGAGGCTGGCGTTTCAGAAGGATCCGCTGACGCTGTATCGTGCCTTTGCGAAGGCTTGCCAGAGGCGGGCGGATCTGTGGCTTTATCATCTGGGGGATGGTGAACTGGCGGCGGAGTGTGCGGCGCTGGCGGATGAGCTGGGGATTCGCGGTCGCATTGTTCGGCAGAGTTATCTTTCGGAGCCGCTGTCGTTTTATCAGGCGCTGGATGGGATGATCCTGACCTCGCGGTATGAGGGGCTGTCGTTTGCGGTGCTGGAGGCGCTGGCGTGTGACCTGCCGGTGATCCTGAGCCAGGCACCGGGGAACAATGATTTTCTGGACATGGGGCTGTCGCATTGTTGGTCGGCGGGGAAGGAGGACGCGGATGGCTTTGCGCGGGTGATTGGGGAATGGGTGCAGGATTGTGGGAATAAGCGGCCGTCCAATCATCGGCAGGTGGCGGAGGAGAGGTTTAGCCAGAGGGCGTGCTTTGGGGCGGTGGTGAGGGAATATGAGCAGGCTGTTTCCGCGTGACTTGATCTCGCGAGAGCGGGCGCTTAGCTTTCTGTCTGCATGCTACTGCTCCGCCCCATTTGCGGCCTTTCTTGGCTGGCTGTTTTGATGCTTTCATGGGCTCAGGCGGCGGAGGTGCCGTGGGAGGCTGCGAAGCGGGATGAGACGGCGTACTGGGCCGGGGTGGTGAAGGAGCAAGCGGAGAGGATGAAGGAAGCGCAGGCTAAGATTGTTTTCATCGGGGACTCGCTGACGGAGAGCTGGGACAAGGGGCTGTGGGAGTCGCGAATGGCTCCGGCAAAGGCGGTGAATTTTGGTGTCGGCGGGGAAGGGCCGCAGCATGTGCTGTGGCGGCTGGAGCAGGGGATTCTGAACGGGCCTGCGCCGGAGACGGTGGTGCTCATGATCGGCATCAACAACTACTGGCGGCATTTCAGCGCGGCGGACACGGCGCGTGGCATCGAGACGATTGTGGGGCGGATTCATGCGCTGCAGCCGGGGGCGCGCATCGTGCTGCTGGGGCTGCTGCCGGTGTATGAGGCGGCATCGCCCATCCGAACCTGGATTGGGGAGATCAATGCGAGGATTCAAAAGCTGCACGGCAACCAGAAGGTGGAGTTTCATGATTTCTCGACGGCTTTTCTGGAGGCTGATGGGAACCAACGGCTGCAGCTCTACCAGAAGGATCATCTGCATCTGTCCAAGGCCGGGTATGTGGTGCTGACCCGTGAACTCACTCCTGTGCTGAAGCTGCCATCCGCCCTGCCATGAAGTCGATCAATCCCACTTTAAGAATTGCTGAACTGGACGCTCTGCGCGGCATTGCGGCGATGGCGGTGCTGCTGTTTCATTTTACCAGCGGGATCGCGAAGAACTGGAGCTTTCATCTGTATGATCCGCCGTTTGGATTTCCGTATGGTGGCATGGGGGTGGATCTGTTTTTCATGATCAGCGGTTTTGTGATCTTCATGACGCTGGATCGCGCCAAGTCTGCGGCGAGCTTTGTGGTGGGACGCTTTTCAAGGCTGTATCCCACGTTTTGGGCGTGTGCGCTGATCACGCTGGTGGTGACTTCACGATACGGTCTGCCGGGGATGGAGGTGAGCATGCGGGATGCGCTCTGGAACATTCCGCTGCTGCCGCGGTTTGTGCGGGCGCAGATGATCGATGGGGTGTACTGGTCGCTGGAGTTTGAGCTGCTTTTTTACGCGGCGATGCTCGTGCTGCATCAACTGGGGGCGTTCAAGAAGCTCACGGTGCCGGTGCTGCTGGTGTGGCTGGCTGCGGCTGCGGGGGCGCACTGGGTGCTGACGCATGGGCAGCCGGAGTCGCAGTTGTATCGGCTGACGGGAAAGATCAAGGCGGTGACGAGCCTGGACTGCATCCACCTCTTTGGGGTGGGGATGATTTTGTATGATGCGCACCGGCGGCGTGCGTGGAGCGCGGGACACACACTGGTGCTGCTGGTGTGCGGGGCGCTGGCATGGTGGAAGGCAGCCTTTGCGCTGCATTTCCCGCTGGTGGTGTGCTTTGCGCTGCTGCTGCATCTGGCCACGACGGGATGGCTGCCTTTTTTAAATGCGCGGCCGCTGGTGTTTCTGGGGGCGATCTCGTACCCGCTGTATTTGATTCATCAGAACATCGGGCTGGTGCTGCTGAATTCGCTGGGAGTGGTGACGCAGTCGGCGTGGCTGAGGCTGGGGATGACGACGGTGTCGATGGTGATGCTGGCGTGGGTGATTTCGGTGTGCATCGAGAGGCCGTCGATGAGGTGGGTGCGGGAGAGGTTGAGGAGGTTTACGTGAGGAATGCGCGAACGACGCTTGTCGAACTGCCCATGGGCTTTCACCTGCGCGGCACAGAGACCAGTGTGTTTGCAAGCTTCTAAGTGAGTTAACTTGCGCTGCGGCAAGCGACCTGCTGCGGACTAAAGTCCGCGCTCCTTTTGGGCCTGGAGCCAGGACTGGAACATGAGGATATCCCAGAGGTAGAAGTGCCAGTTGCGGGTGCCGCTGAGGTGTTCCTGCCATTTCTGGCGGATGGGGGCGGGGTGGAAGAAGCCTTCGCGTTGGAGGCGGGATTCGGAGAGGAGGTCTTCGGCCCATTCGCGCAGGGGGCCGCGGAGCCAGATTTCCAGCGGGATGCCGAAGCCCTGCTTGGGGCGGTCGATGAGGGCCTTGGGCACATGGCGGTAGAGGGTTTCGCGCATGAGCCATTTGCCTTTGCCGTCGCGGACTTTCATCGAATACGGAATGCGCCAGGCGAACTCGATGAGGTCGGTGTCGAGGAGGGGGATGCGACCTTCCAGACTGACGCCCATGGCGGCGCGGTCCACTTTGACGAGTATGTCTCCGGGGAGGTAGGTCTCCATGTCGAGGTACATCATGCGATGGGTGAAGTCGCTGACGCGAGGCCATGCCTTGGTGTTGCTGATGGCGGTAACGGGATCTTTGCCGTCGATGACGATGTCCGTGGGCTTTTTCCAGTAAGACATAATCGTGAGATAGAGCGACTCCATGCCTGGAGCTGCGACGACTTCTGCGAGCTTGTGCAGCTTGTCGCCGACGGGGATGTGGCGCTTGCTCTTGGGGAGAATTTTGGAGCCGAGGGTGTTGAGCGGACCGGGTGGGACTGCGGTGAGTGCGGCGGCGGTCAGCTTCTTCAGCGGAGTGGGCATCCAGGCGAATTTGTTCCAGAGGCTGCGGCCCATGGCGTAGCGTTCGTAGCCGCCGAAGAGTTCGTCTCCGGCATCGCCACTGAGGGCGACGGTGACATGCTGGCGGGCCATCTTGCAGACGAGGTGGGTGGGGATCTGCGAGTAGTCGGCGAAGGGTTCGTCGTAGAGCGCGGGGAGCTGGGGGATGACATTGAGCGCATCCTCGCCAGTGACGTACATTTCGGTGTGCTCGGTGCCGAGGTGCTGGGCAACGCTCTTGGCGATTTCGGCTTCGTTGTACTGCTTTTCGTGGAAGCCGATGGTGAAGGTGCGAACGGGGCGTGAGCTTTGCTTCTGCATCATTGCCACAATGAGCGAGGAGTCGATGCCTCCGCTGAGGAAGGCTCCAAGCGGTACATCGGAGACCATGCGCATGCCGACGGCTTTTTTGAGCATGGACTCGAAGGTGTCGATGGCCTCGGCTTCGGTACCTTTGAAGGGATTGTCGAGGCCGCGCTCTACGGCGTGAGGCAGGCTCCAGTAGTAGCCGGGCTGCGGATGCTCGGAGGGCGACTTGAGGATGAGCATCGAGGCAGGGGGGAGCTTTTTAAAGCCCTGGTAGATGCAGAGGGGATCGGGAATGTAATTGAAGCGCAGCAGCGAGGTGAGGGCTTCGCGATCTATGGCGGCATTGAAGCCGGGGAAGCGACGCAGGGCCTTGAGCTCGGAGGCGAAGACGAAGGTCGCGCCGATCCAGCCGTAGTAGAGCGGCTTTTCACCCATGCGGTCGCGGGCGAGGTGGAGGGTGCGCTCCTGCTTGTCCCAGACGGCGTAGGCAAACATGCCGTTGAAGCGCTGGGTGGCTGCGACGACGCCCCACTGGCGGAAGGCGGCGAGCATGATCTCGGTGTCTGAGTGGCCGCGCCAGGTGTGGCCGAGGGGTTCGAGTTCGGCGCGGAGGTCCTGGAAGTTGTAGATCTCGCCATTGAAGACGATGATGAAGCGGCCATCGGCGCTGGTCATGGGCTGATGGCCCAAAGGGGAGAGATCGAGAATGGAAAGGCGGCGATGGCCGAGTGCGATGCCGCTGGAGGAGTCCACCCAGGCGCCGGAGTCGTCGGGACCGCGCAGGATGATGGCATCCGTCATGGCGGTGACGATGGCGTTCATCTCGTGCGATGGGCACGAACCGGAAGGGGAGAAGAAGCCAGCGATGCCGCACATGGGTCAGGAATGGGGAAGGGGAGAGGCGAGAGTGGGCGTGAGACTCGGCTCGAGTGCAGGCAAGACCGCATGAGGTGAGTCGAGCAAGGCGGCGAATTTCTGCAGCACGCTCTCGATGGAGAAATGCTCGGCGATGCGCGCGCGGGAGTCGGGATCGTGAAGAATACCAGATTCAAGCACTTCGATGCAGGCCTGGGCGAGAGCTGCAGGATCGCCCGGCGGGACCATGCGTCCGGTATCGCCCATGACCCAGCGGGTGTCGCCGATGTCGGTGGCTACGACGGGGACGGAGCAGGCCATGGCCTCGCCGACGACATTGGGGAAGCCTTCGCCAAACGCGGAGGAGGAGACGGCGATGTTAAGAGAGGCGGTGAGTTCGGGGAGATCGTGGCGCTCGCCGAGGATCTGGATGCACGCAGGGACCTGAAGCTCCTCGGTGCCAGCGCCGACGATGATAAATTCGGTGCCGGTTTTTTTCTCGGCGACGATTTTAGCAGCGGCGATGAAGGTGGCGTAGTCCTTCATGGGTGCATTGCGTCCAAAGCGGCCGATGCGTCCGGGGGTGGGCGTGCCCGGCAGCCATTTGGCGAGATCGAAGCCATTAGGAATGAGCTGAGTCTTGGAGGCGCGGTAGCCCAGGGACTCGTGCTGGCGTGCGCCGGTCTGCGTGTTGTAAGTGATGCGCGCAGGCAGCCTGGAGAGCGAAGCAAGGGCGCGGATGACGAGTGCGGAGCCGCGCTTCTCGTGCTTGAGGTCGTAGAGACTTTGGCGAACGTTCCAGATGACGGGCACGCTTTTGAAACGCATGAAGCGCGCGAGCACGGCGGCAAAGCAGCCGTGGTACATCCAGCCCATGAGGACGTCGGCTTTGGTTTCGCGAACGATGCGGAAGAGGCGCCAGAGGGAGGCGAGTGTGGGTTTGCCTGCGGGCATGTCGAGGCTGTGGACCTCATAGCCGCCCTCGTGTAAAGCGGTGGCGTGCTTGCCGCCAGCGGTGAGGGAAATGACGCTGTGCTGAAAATGCGGCAGCCCACGGATGAGCTGGGCGAGCATCATCTCAGCACCGCCGCTGCCGAGGCCGGTGGTGAGCCAGAGAACTTTTTTGGCGAGCAGGCGGCTGGTGCGCTCGATGAGTTTGGCGACGCTGAATTCCTCCACGATGCGCGGGCGGGGATCGTGCGGCGTGAAGGAACGCATGCACTGCGCGAGGGCGGCGTGATCGCCCACGGGGAAGATGCGGGATTTGTCGCCGATGATCCAGGCGCTGTCGCCGACGTCGCTGGCGATGCAGGGGACGCCGCAGGCCATGGCCTCGCCGATGACATTAGAGAAGCCTTCACCAAAGGCGCTGGAGTTTACGAGGCAGTCAAACTTCGCATACACGGTAGGCATGTCCTTCTGTGCGGGCATCCAGGTAAGGCGGTCGTCCAGACCAAGGCTGGTGGCGAGGCTGCGCATCTGCTGCTCATAGGCGGCATCTCCAGAGCCGATGATGAGGAACTGCGCGTGAGGAACGAGGGCCGCCGCGCGCAGGAAGGTGGCGATGTCCTTCATCGGGTTCATGCGGCCTACGAGGCCGAAGGTGGAGACTGCTGATGGCGTGTGAGGCCGGGGCTGGAACTTCTCCGTATCGATGCCGTTGGGGACGACGTGCATCTTTTTCGGCGGGTAGCCGCGTGCGGCGTAGTAGTCGCGCCCGGCCTGGGAGTTGCAGATGATGACGTCAGCAAAGCGGGCGAGGAGGCAGTTGAGGCGGAAGCTGAGCCTGCCGAGCACGCCCCAGAGATGAGCGTCGGTCTGGGAGTCGCGCACGCCCCAGACGACGCGGGGAAAACCGCAGAGTGGCTTCAGAAACAGCGCCATCAGATTGGACTCGGCGAGATAGCCATGCAGCACAGCGGGGCGGATGCTGCGTGCTGCTTTTACGAGGCGGATGAAGAAGCCTGCGAGATCCCAGCGGCTGCGTTTGCCGATGCAGACGGTGCGTGCGCCTACGGATTCGAGTTCATCACGGAAAGGGCCGCCGTAGAAGTGAAGCACGCTGACCTCGTGACCCTGCTGCACCAGCCCACCCGCGAGCAGCACGAGCTGGCGCTGAGCGCCGCCGTGGCCGAGATCACGGATGATGAAGGCGATTTTCATGGCTGTGGCAGCGGGGCGTGCGGGGAGGCCTGAGGTTTGGCGGGGGGCTTGAGCACGAGGCGGAAGCGACCTGTGAAAACGAGATTGCTGCAGACGGCGGCGGCAAACCAGTAGTGGGGAGATTCGACGATGATCTGGCTGCAAGGAATGAAGAGCCACAGGGGCACCAGGCAGTAAAAGCCGCGCAGCCTGAGCGTGAAGCAGCGGAAGGTCAGCAGAAGGAGGCCGCTGAGGTAGAGCAGCACGCCGGGAATGCCAATGTCGATCCAGAGAGAGACGACCTGGTTGTGGGGCTTCCAGATGCTGGTGCCGGCGCCGGTGCCGTGGCCCCAGAGCGGCCTCTTGCCCACAGCCTCCCAGCCGTCCTGCAGGTCTTTGCCGCGTTCGGGAGATTTGATGCGCTCAAAGTCCAGCTCATAGATGGCCTGGAGGCGGTCCGTGGTGTCCTTGTTGGTCATGAGGCCGACCTTGGTGGAGGTCTGGGCCAGGATGGCGACGCCGCCGATGGCGAGGGGGATGCTGACAGCAGCGACGAGCAGCATGCCCATGAAGTGCTGGCGCAGGTTGCCCAGCACGTAGCAGAGCAGCAGACAGGAAAAGACCGCCATGCCGCTGCGGCTGAGGGTGAGGGCGATGGCGGGTCCTACAAACGCGATGAGTGCGACATTCCACCAGAAGCGCGGGTTCAGCGTGAAGATGACCGAGAGCATCAGCGTGATGATGATGGGAGGATCATTGGGATCATCCGGAAAGCCGGCCATGCGGCCGGGGATACGGGTAAAGGAGCGGAAGCCCAGCCACTCGTAATACACGCAGCCTGCGGAGAGTACGGCGGTGCAAACGGCGGCCCACATGGCGACGCGACGCCAGGGCTCCGTGGAAAGCAGCAGCACGGTGGTGAAGGTGACGAGGAAGTTCGAGAGCAGGGACATGACCACAACGCTGTGGTCGCCCAGGGCGGTGATGGTGAAGCGCTGAAGAAATGCGGCGTCGAGCACCCGCAGCAGAGGCACGATGAGCATCAAAAAAGCAGGCGGGCAGATGCTGGGCCTGTTGAGCAGCGACATCACTCCGGCGCCCGCCAGCGTGAGCAGGGTGTAGTCGCGCGGCTTGAAGGGGATGACCCCTGCACCGTCCGCCCAGTAGAGGGCCTTGGTCATGGCGGGCACGAGCAGGGCCAGAGCGGCGATGATGAGCAGCCGTGCCAAGCGCTCGCGGCGTCTGGCGGCGGCCAGCATGAAGGCTGGCGATAGAGCGGGCTGCGTGGCGGAGCTCATGCGGCCTCCTTTCGGCGGATGACGAGAAGGCAGGTGGCGCAGGTGGCAAAAGCGCACACGGCATGCACGATGGAGGTGGAAAGCGCGATGCCCGCAGCGCCCAGGCGGCTCATCAAAAGCCAGTTGAGCGAGGCATTGAGAAACAGTGCGCTGAAGGCGACGGTGAGCATGTAGCGCGAGGCCTGCAGCGATATGACGACGCGCGCCGCCACGGTGCCGAGAACGTAAAAGGGGATCTGAAAAGACGCATAGCGCAGCACCTCCGCCACGCGCTGGGTGTCCTGCGGGCCGAAGGCACCGCGCTGAAACAGCAGGCTGACGATCCAGGGGGCAAAGACGCACAGCACCACCGTCATGGGCAGCGCCGCGCTGACGATGATTCCAGCGCTGGTGAAAAGACGCCGGCGCAGCCCATTCCAGTCACGCCGGGCGACGAGTTCGGCGAAGTGCGGGAAGAGCACGTCCGAGGCGGGGCCGGCGGTGACGGCGAGCACAATGGCGCAGACTTTGTCCGAATAACCCAGCACGGCCACGGAGCCTGCGGTGAGCCAGGCGGCCATCGTTTGATCCACCACCACCGCACTGCCAAAGGCAACGCCGCCGATGAGGAAAGGCATGGCATTTTGCAGCACCACGCGCAGCCCCGGCTCCCGATGGCGCAGGGTGCAGCGCCACCAGCTCAGCCTGCGCGGCAGGCGGCGCATGACTGCCACCAGCAGCACCGCGAGATGCGCCACAGCGCCCCAGACCGTGCCGTGCACCAGCGTCCAGGCACTGACCTGTTTTCCAGCGATCAGCAGGGCGGTGACGATACCGAGGGGCACGAGCATGGGGGAGGAGGCTGCCAGCAAAAAGGTCTTCCCTGCACGCAGCCATGCGCCGAGGTGCTGGGCCAGGCCAAAGCAGAGCAGGAAGGGCAGCAGGCTGCGCAACAGGCTGACGGAGAGCGCCTGCTTGGCTGGATCAAAGCCTTTTGTCGCCCATGCAACCACCCACGGAGCGGCCAGAACCAGCAGGCCACCGCAGAGCAGCAATGCAGCGAAATGCGACGCGACGCTCTGAAGCCCGAGGCGGTAGGCGCGGCGCAGGCCACGGTGCTCGCGCAGCTCGGCGTAGGCGGGAACGAAGGATTCAGGGATGCCGCCACCCAGGACAGAGCCGACGAAGGTGTAAAAGCCAAAGACGAGCATGAAGGCGTCCAGTTCACTCGCCGTGCCCAGCTTGTTGGCAATGAGGGCGTCCTTGGCAAAGGCGACGATCTTGCCCACCATCGTGAGCACTGCCACCACCAGGAAGCCCGAGACCATGGCCGACCCGGCCCCGCGTGCGAACAAAGCACGAAGGGAGGCTGGCAGGGCGAGGCGGATTGCAGGCATTCCACTAAATTATAAACACCATAAAACGATTGAGCAAACTTGAGGTCGGGATATTTAGGGGGCGACCGGGGTGTTTCAGTGCCCCCTTGGAGGTTTGGGGTCAGTCTCAAAGACTCCGTTTTGAGCCTGATCCTTGTTCATCGCCGTAAGCTCCGGATCATAGCGCGTGACTGTGGGATGGGGACGGCAGCCCAGATGGAATGGGGCTCTTGGTCCCCGGTTGGCAGGAGTGGTGGGTGAACGCAGAGCGCTAAGGGATCAAGATGATCCCTCTCCTGCGGTGGCTTGGCTGGGCTCAGGGCTTTGGCTCCAGCGTTTCCCGGTCTCCGGCGGCCAACTTCAGGCACACGATTCCCTGGCCTAGCAGCGGGTAATTTTGGGCACCTGCCAGACCGGGGGGGGATTTGGCCGGGAAGGAGGGGCAGAGGGCGGTGTCGAACACGAGTGACCAGAGAGTGTTCCCGTCTCCGGGGAGAATGAAGGGCTGGGGCTCCGCGCTGTTGTTGAAGAGCAGCAGGAGCGTGCTGGATGAATCATTCACCGGGCCCATCAGTGCGCCAAAGCAGCGGCGGGTGTCCTGGTGCCATTCCTCATGGTGCAGCAGGGTGCCGTCGCTTTCGAGCCAGAGGACGTCGCGCAGGCCGGTGGCGGGATTGAGCTTGCCGTCGAAGTAGGTGCTGCGGCGGAAGACCTCGTGGCTGCGGCGGAAGGCGGCCATCTGCCGTGTGAAGGCGAGCATCTCCTCGTCGCACTCGTGCCAGTCGATCCAGCTGATGTCGTTGTCCTGACAGTAGGCGTTGTTGTTGCCCTTCTGGGTGCGGCCGCGTTCGTCGCCAGCGATGAGGAAGGGGACGCCGATGGAACACATCATGGTGGCGACGAGGCCACGGCGGAGGCGGGCGCGGGTCTGCAGCACGGCGGGGTCAGTGGTGGGGCCTTCCACGCCGCAGTTGCAGCTGTGGTTGTTGCTGTCTCCATCGCGGTTGTCCTCCTTGTTGGCTTCGTTGTGCTTGTCCGCATAGCTGACGAGGTCGAGCAGGGTGAATCCATCGTGCGAGGTGAGGAAATTGATGCTGGCGAGAGGGGTGCGCTGATTCCAGCCAAAGACGTCCTGGCTGCCACAGAGGCGCTTGGCGAATTCGGCTGTGGCACCGGCATCTCCCCGCCACCAGCTGCGCACGGTGTCGCGGTATTTGCCATTGAGCTCACGCCAGGGCTCGGGGAAATTCCCCACCTGGTAGCTGTCCATGCGTGAGATGTCCCAGGCCTCAGCGATGAGCTTGACCCGCGAGAGCACGGGGTCCTGTGCCACGGCGCTGAGGAAGGGGGACTGGCGGTTGAAGCCGTCTTTTTCATCGCGTGCCACAGTGACGGCGAGGTCAAAGCGGAAGCCGTCCACGTGCATTTCGGTGACCCAGTAGCGCAGGCTGTCGAGAATGAGGCGGAGGGCAGGCTGGCTGGCAGAGTCCACCGAATTGCCGCAGCCGGTGACGTTGACATAGTCTGCACCGTTTTCGCCGAAGTGATGGCGGTAGTAGCTGTGGTCATCCAGACCACGGAACATGAGGGACGGGCCGTACTCGTTGCCTTCGGCGGTGTGATTGTACACCACGTCCAGGATGACCTCGATGCCTGCGGCGTGCAGGGCTTTGACCATGGCCTTGAACTCGCGCACCTGCTCCTGCGGGTCCTTGGCTGCGGCGTAGGCATTGTGCGGGGCGAAGAAGCCGATGGTGTTGTAGCCCCAGTAATTGGTGAGGCCTCTGCCGAGGAGAAAGCCATCGTCCAGATGCTGGTGCACTGGGAGAAGCTGCACGCTGGTGATGCCGAGCTGGCGCAGGTAGGCGGTGACTGAGGGATGGGCGAGACCTGCGTAGGTGCCGCGCAGGGCAGCGGGGACGTCAGGGTGGGTCTGGGTGAAACCCTTCACATGCAGCTCGCAGATGACGGTGTCCTGCCAGGGGATGCGCGGTCTGGTATCGCCAGACCAGTCGAAGGATTCATCGACGACGACGCATTTCAGGGCGTGGGGGCCGTTGTCGATGCGGCCAAGGCTGTGTCGAGGGTCCGGCAGGGTGCGCATGTGCTCGGCCTCGTCCGGTGTGCCGTGGATGGCGCGGGCATAGGGGTCGAGCATGAGCTTTTTGGAATTGAAGCGCATGGCATTCTGAGGCAGCCAGGGACCATGGGCTCGGTAGCCGTAGAGGGTGCCGGCCCTGACGCCACGGACGGTGGCGTGCCAGAGATCGCACTCGGTGCGCTCCATGCGGATGCGGGCGGTCTCTCGGGTGGCGTCTTTGGGATCATAGAGGCATAGATCCATGGCGATGGCATGCCGGGAGTGGACGACGAAACGCGTGCTGTCTCCCAAAAGGGTGACACCAGGGGAAAGGGGCTCTCCATGGATCTCAAAGGAAACCGGCATGGAGGAGTCGCTCAGGGGCACGCGGCGGGTCTGAGCGGGGGCGGCTGGCTTGCGGGCAAATTTGCGTTTCAGGCTGGTCAGCAAAGGTTGCATGAGTCTCACAACGCACAACGTTTGCCATGCCGCCATGAATTATCGACATTTCGCCCTGCTTTTTCTGCTGCTGAGCTCCACCTGGGCTTTGGCCCTCAAACCGGCGGACCCGGCGCGCTTTGAAAAGGCCATCCAGGCTTTTGAGGCGGAGGACGCCACGAAAGCTCCGCCCAAGGATGTGACGGTGTTTGTGGGCGCATCTAACATCCGGCGCTGGCAGTCGCTGCCGGAGAGGTTCAAGAAAACGCCGCTGCTCAACCGGGGCTTTGGCGGGTCGCAGCTCAGCGACTTGGTGTTTTTTGCCGACCGCTGTGTCATCAAATACCGCCCGAAGCAGATCTACCTTAACGCCGGGGGTAACGACCTCCATGCCGGAAAGACGCCGGAGGAGGTGCTGGGGGCGTTTGATGCCTTTGTGACAAAGGTGCGCACGGCGCTGCCTCAGACAGCGATCTCTTTCATTTCCATTCCTCCCTCACCCGCACGCTGGAGCGAGGTGGAGCTGGTGAAGCAGGCGAATGAGCTCATCGCCGCGTCCTGCGCCAGGCAGGGGGTGGACTTCATCGACACCTTTACGCTGCTGCTCGGTGCTGACGGCATGCCCCGCCCCGAGCTTTATGTGGAGGACAAGCTTCACTTTAGCGAGGCCGGGTATGATGTCGTGACCTCCGCGATCCGCTGGCAGAAGGACATTCTGGCCTTTGCGAAGAAGGATGCGGAAAAGGCGCCGCCGGAGCATCCCATCGTCTTCACCGGCAGCTCCAGCATTGTGAAGTGGAAGACGCTGGCGGAGGATTTTCCCGGGCTGCCGGTGATGAACCGCGGCTTTGGCGGCTCGGAGGTGTTTGACTCCTTCAACTATGCGCACCTGACCGTGATCAAGTACAAGCCGAAGCTCGTCGTGATGTATGCGGGGGGCAATGACATCGCCGCAGGCAAGACACCGCAGCGGGTGTTTGCGGATTTCAAAGCCTTCGTGGCCAAGGTATGGGCGGCGCTGCCGGAGTGCCGCATCTGCTACATCTCCAACGCGCCGAATCCGAAGCGCTGGAGCATGATCGACAAGATGATCGAAGCAAGCCGCCTGGTGGAGGAGTACACGAAGACCGACAAGCGGCTGCAGTTCATCAATGTGTACCCGCACATGCTCGGGACCGATGGCAGGCCAAAGCCGGACATCTTTGTGGAGGACCAGCTGCACATGAATGCAAACGGGTATGTGATTTGGAAGGAAGTGGTGGGGCCGTATTTGAAGTGACGGAGGTGTGCTCAATCGTCAATGACGGGTGGCTTGGGCGTCCTTGAGCCGCAGGACTGACGATTGAAGAAGTTCCGGGCCTACACCAGCCCCTCCTTCACGGCTTTGGCGATGGCGCTGCCGCGGCTGCGGACCTGGAGCTTGACGTAAACGCTGCGGATGTACTCGTCTGCCGTGTAGTAGCCGATGCCGAGCTGGGCGGCGGCGTCCTTGATGGTGCTGCCGTCCACGAGCAGTTTGAGGATGTCCAGCTCACGTGGTGTGAGGCCGTAGTCCTTCTGCGGCACGTTGGCTTTTGAGAACATCTCAAGTACGCGGCGGGCGATGCGGGGATTGATGGGCGAGCCGCCGGAGGCTGCACTGCGGATGGCGGAGGCGATGTCCTCTGTGCCGGCGGTCTTGAGCAGATAGCCGGAGGCTCCGGCACAGATGGCGCGGAAGATTTTGTCGTCGTCCTCAAAGACGGTGAGGATGATGATGGAGGCCTGGGGTGCGAGCTCGCGGAGGCGTGCGATGCCCTCGATGCCACTGACGCCGGGCAGCTCCACATCAAGCAGGAAGACATCGGGCTTTTGCGCAACTGTGGTGAGTGCTGCGAATGCGTCCTCGCATGCGGTGAAGCGCTGGGTGCACTGCATGCCGTCGAGGCGGTTGAGGGCGCGCATGAGGCGCTCGCCGTAGGTTTTATGGTCTTCGATGAGCCAGATGTGGATGGGGGCGGGCATGGACGTCAGGCCGGTCTGTTCTTTGTCAATTGATCGCGTATGGCGTTGCGGACCACCTTTTGCACGTGCTTGGTGGCTAAAGATGATTTGGTGGGGGCGTTGAATGCGGGCTGCTTCATCAAGACGTGAATCATGGCTGCCGCAGGAGTCCAAGCGACAGAGCGGAGGGCATCTTTGAAGCCTGCGACATGAGTGCCATGTTGAGAGGTGGACAGGCCATTGCACCAGGAGAGCCATTGGCATGTTTTGGCGGTGCCATATGCGGCTGCATTGATGTGGATACCATCCATCTCAAAATCGACTTGTAGCGATGGCTGATCCGCTGTGGAGAGCAAGGTGTCGTCTTTGCACGAGAAAAATTTTACGAGATCGAGAAGGCCACCTTGTGCATGGAAAGTTTCCCGCTGGAGTCCCAAGATAACACCGGGGAAGAGATGAGCGGTTTCGAAGAACTTGCGTCGTATCAGGGGCCACGATGGCGTGTTTGCGGACAGCACAGTCTCATCCGGTGCAAAAGTGATGCTTGTCCCGCGATCAGAGGAAACGGTCTTTCGTGGACTGGATACAGCGCAGCCATTTTCGAAACGCTGCTGCCAACGAAATCCGGCACGATGTGAAACAACCTCGACCTTGCTGGATAAAGCAGTCATGACAATCAAGCCGACTCCGCCTGGATTGAGATGGACGTGCGGGCTATGCCCATCTGCTGTCGGTGTGTCATGTAGCTCGGTGAAGAAGGTTTCCGCCAGCGTTTTTTCCTCCGTGCCTGGGACATCGTAAGGCAGCCCTGCACCGTCATCAGAAACACAGATAGATGAACCTCGATGGGTGATGTCGATTCTGCTGGCCTGTCCTGCAAGGTATTGGTCCAGCCCATTGGCCACCAGTTCATTCACTAGATGAGCTATGCCGCGTGGGCCTGTGTCCCCAATGTACATGCCAGGTCGAAGGCGGATGGCAGCGATGGTTGGGGAGGGCTGGAGCGGCGGACTCATGAGGCAAGAGGGGGCAGGCTAATTTAGTTTATCCAATCAGCGGCAAAGTCAGGGTCAGAGTGGTGCCTTGGGGGGAGGAGTGGATTTCGGTGGAGCCGCCGTGTTTGGTGGCGCGGCGCTTCATGTTTGAGAGGCCCATGCCTGCGGTGACGGTGGCGGGGTCGAAGCCCTGGCCGTTGTCCTGGATGGCGAGGACGAGGTTGTTTTGAGTCTGAGTGAGTGAGATGTGAACCTCGGTGGCTCTGGCATGGCGGGTGATGTTGTGCAGGGCCTCCTTGAACATCAGCATGAGATCGCGCTGGCGGTCGATGGGGAGGCGGCGTGTCTCCGCTTGGGCGTCAATGCGGATGGTGTGCCTGTGGCTGCGCAGCATGCGGTCAGCGGTTTCGCGCATCAGAACGGTCAGGTCATCGGTGCCGTAGCGCTCGCTCTGCATGAGGCGGGTGATGTCGCGCATGGCGTCCACGGTTTCGTCGGCGATGTCTTTGATCTCGGCCAGATCTGAGCGTGCGTGGGGAGTGTCCGGGGAGGTGGTGAGAAGGTCCTGGGCGATGAGGGCGATACTACCGAGGCTGCTGCCGATCTCGTCGTGCAGATCCTGGGCGATGCGTATGCGCAGGCGCTCGATTTCCTGACGCCTGGCGAGCCGCTGATGACGAAGCCATAGCAGAAAAGTGATGCCACCGGCCACGATGAGCCCGATGAAGATCACCAGCGCGATGCGCTGCCAGTGCTGATGGATGGCCAGGCTTTTTTGCGCGATCAAGCCGAGCTGATGCTGCAGCTCGCGCCGCTGAGACAGGGCGGTCAGCCAGCCGGGCCAGTCAGCGATGTCTGCGCTGCTGGCATAGCCGTCCACGAGGGCTTTGCGGGACCAGCCGTCACGCTCGGTGGAGTCGGGGGAAGTGACATCGCAGCCAAGGGCAATGTTTTTTCCTGCGGACCAAACCTGCATCTCCGCCATGGCGAGGACGACGGAGCCATTGCTCACATGCGGAGCGAGCACCTGGAGGCGAACGAAGCGTGCGCGGTGGGCACCGACGATGGTGACGACGTTGTCTCCGGGCAGGGCATCGTAACTGCCGGACTGAGGTGCGGGAAGGATGCGAGGCTCGTCATTTTCGTCTTCGCGCAGCTCGATCTGGTAACGGACAGGAAAGCCGTAGCCGTGGCTGTGGGCGAACTGTGGCGGGTGTGCAGGGAAGAAGCAAATCTCGTCGATGGGCTGCACGGTGCCGAGATCCACCTCCACCCAGGGATTTGAGTATGGGCGGCCCTCGCTGGTTGGAATGCTGCGGAAGCCGAGCGTAGGGCTGGAGCGTGTGCCCACGGGCGGGCCGAGGACGGTGTGGCCGTCCACGAGATTGATGCGGCCCCAGTCCGGCCGTGTGCCCTGGCTGCTGCTGGCACGAACGGCGGCCGGGCCGATGGCCTCCAGCCTTGCGCCGAGATTCTGACCATCCTGCAGGAGCATGACCTCACCCAGAGCAAAGAAACAGCGGCTGCCTGTGGTGTAGAGCCGCGTGGCGGTGATGCGCACCTTTTGTGCCATGCGTCCGCCTGCGGGGATGACCACTGGAAGGAGGCCGGGATTGGGGAAATCGGCACCGGTGTGGTCCGCGATGATGGTGCGCTCATTGTCCTCTCCCTCTTCAAGTAGCTCGACGTAGAAGCGCCGAGGAAAGCCGTAGCCTTGGCCCACGGATGCGCCATTGGGCGGAGGGGCGATGAGAACGACGGAGTCGATTTTTTGCGCCTGGCCGAGATTGAGCTCCACCCACTCGGCGGTGTCCGGAGAGGATGAGTAGTCGCTGTGCCAGCCGAGACGCTGGGTGAGCTGGACCTCGGGGGCAGGAGGCATGGAAGCGAGCTTTTCCTGCAAGGTGTGCTGCTCTGTGGCCAGGGCGCGCATGCCGGGAATCCATGCCGGGACATCCGCGCAAGCCAGCCCGCTCCAGAGCAGGAGAAAAGCCAGGCATGGATGGAGATGAGGCCACATGGTGTGCAAGCCTAGCGGGGGCTGCGGGGTGCTGCCAGTTTGTTCTGCCAAAGCCGCGGCCCCCGAAGATTCGGGGAGGGCGCATAAAACGGAAGCGGCTAGCGTTTGAACAAAACATCAATGACCCGCTTTCTGCTCCCTGCACTGACTGCCTCCACCCTGATGGCCGCCCACGCCACCGTGGGTGCTGAATCGCGTGACCTCGCCGGTCTGGTGAGACCTTTTTTTGAGCAGCACTGCAACCGCTGCCATGATGCGAAAAAGCAGAAGGGCGACCTGCGGGTGGACAACCTGATCGTGGATCTACAGTCGCCGAAGATCATGGGGCACTGGGAGGAGATCATGAGCCGCATCAACTCTGGCGACATGCCGCCGGAGGATGAGGCGAGGCCGAAGCCGGAGCAGATTTCTGCTGTGTCCGACTGGATCCTGCAGCAGCTTCGTGAGGCGGAAACAGTGCGCCAGTCGTCGGCGGGTGAGCGTGTGGCCTTTCGCAAGCTGACGCGTGATGAGTATGCCAACACGATCCGCGATCTGCTGGGTGTGAACTTTGATGTGAAAGCGCCGAGTGGACTGCCGGAAGATCCGGACTGGAAGGGATTTGAGCGCATTGGCTCGGTGCTGACGCTCTCGCCGGCGCATGTGGAGAAATATCTGAGCGCAGCGGATGCCATCCTGGACGAGGCGCTCTCCATCCGGCCGGAGCCAAAGCGTGAGGTGATCCGCTGGGAGGCCTTTGACATGCGGTGGAAGGGCTTCAAAGAGGAGTACGAGGCGCGCGGAATTGCGGACAAAGTGCGCATCGAGATCGTGCCGCGTAACTACACGACGGACTCGTGGAATATCGAGATTAAGACCACGGGCGACTACATCCTGCGGCTGAAGCTGAGCGGTCTGCGGCCTGAGGGCGGGCGGGCGCCGCGCCTGAAGGTGTATCTGTCGAGCATCAACACCACACTGATCGAACAGGATGTGGATGCGCCGGAGGACAAGCCCATCACGGTGGAGGCACGAGTGCATCTGGTGGCGGGCAAGTATCCGGTGCGGATCATCAACTCGGTGCCGGGGCCGAATCCGGAGGGGCGGCGCTCGCGCCACAGCGGCACGCCGAATGCTTTTACCACGACGCGCAGCCGTGTGCCGTGGCAGCTCAAGCTGACGGACGATGATTTCAAACCGATCCAGCCGACGCTGATCATTGACAAGGTGGAGTGGGACGGGCCGATCGTGGATTCATGGCCGACAAAGGCGCACCAGAAGATTTTTGTGAGCAAGGATGCGCGCGAGATTTTGACGCAGTTTGCCACACGTGCGTGGAGGCGGCCGGTGCAGGCGAGGGAGATCGAGCGGCTGATGCAGCCGGTGCAGAAGTCGCTGGAGCTGGGAGATCCTTTTGAGGTGGCGGTGAAGAACGGCCTGATCGCCGTGCTGTGTGCGAAGAGCTTTCTGTATCTGGAAGAAGGAGATGCAGCGAAGGCAGCGCCCAAGCTGAGCGACTATGAGATGGCGTCCCGCCTTTCGTATTTTTTGTGGAGTTCAGCGCCGGACCAGCGCCTGCTGGATCTGGCGGCGAAAGGAAGCCTGCGCGATGCGAAGACGCTGCGTGCCGAAGCGAAGCGCATGCTGGCCGATGGCAAGGCGGAGGCGTTTGCGGAAAGCTTTCCACGGCAGTGGCTGCAGCTGCGCAAGGTGGGCATGTTTCCGCCGGACAAGGAGCTGTATCCTGACTACGATGAGAACCTGGAGCAGAGCATGGTGGCCGAGACGCTGGGCTTCTTTGGCGAGGTGCTGAAGCGCAACGGCAGCCTGCGTGATTTTCTGGACTCTGACTGGACGATGATGAACGAGCGCCTAGCCATGCACTACGGCATCGAGGGCGTGCGCGGGGATCAACTGCAGCGCATTGCGCTCAAGCCGGAGCATCACCGTGGCGGGCTTCTGACGCAGGCTTCAGTGCTGAGCCTGACCTCTGACGGTACGAGGCACCGGCCGGTGCATCGCGGAGTGTGGATGCTGGAGTCGATCATCGGCAGGCCGCCGCCACCGCCGCCTGCCAACGTGCCCGCGCTGAGCACGCCGGATGCAAAGGCCAAAAAAACGACCGTGCGCGAGAAGCTGGAGCTGCACCGCTCCGACCCGAACTGCACCGCCTGCCACAACAAGATCGACCCGCTGGGCATCGCCTTTGACAACTACGACGCGATTGGCCGCTGGCGGACGGTGGAGACAATCAAGGACGGAGTGGGGGACAATCCCGCGCTGGACCCGAGCGGGGTGCTGCCCGATGGGCGTACGTTTGCCGACTCGGTGGCCCTGAAACATCTGCTGCTGGATGATCTTGACAAATTTGCCGCCGCCGTGACCGAAAAACTGGCGACCTATGCGCTGCGCCGGGGCATGACCTTCTCAGACCGCGATGAACTGAAGCGCATCGTGGAGGAATTGAAAGCGGGCGATTACAAGCTCGCGTCCCTGATTGAAACACTTGTCTCCAGTCCGCTGTTTTTGAAACGCTAAACCGACACCGCCATGAGCAACATCCAATCCCAACGCTGGCTCCTTAACCGCCGTCATTTCCTGCGCGGCCTCGGCACCACCATGGCGCTGCCTTTGCTGGATGCGATGGTGCCTCTACGCGCCAGCGCAGCGGCGACCGCAAAGCCGCGGCGCAGTGTGTTTGTGTACATCCCGAACGGGGTGAACGGAATGACATGGCAGTGTACGAAGTCAGGGCGCGGCTATGAGCTTTCGCCTTCGCTGAAGCCGCTGGCGAAGCATCAGGAGGACTTCACGGTGTTCAGCGGGCTGCATCATCCGAACGGCCTAGGGCAGGCACATGTGTGTGCCGATACGTGGCTCACGGGGGCGAAGATCGATGCGCAGGGCGGGCGCAAATACGAGAATACGATCTCGTGCGACCAGATGATGGCGGAGGTGGTAGGACAGCAGACGCGATTCAACTCGCTGGAGCTTTCCATTTCCACGGGCACGGGCCAGCCGTTTAACTCGAACACGCTGGCGTTCTCGCGAGATGGCGTGCCGCTGCCGGCGGATGACAATCCGAAGATCATTTTCAACCGCCTGTTTGGCGAGGAGCCCGGAGGCGTCGGTGCGCAGCGCGCACGCCTGACCAAGCGGCGCAGCGTGCTGGATGCGGTGCTGGATGATGCGAAGTCGCTGCGGCTGGCGCTGGGCACGGATGACCGCACCAAGCTGGATGAATACATGCACGCTGTGCGCGATGTGGAGCAGCGCGCCGAGCGGCTGGATGCGTGGCTGGACATTCCAAAGCCGGTGGTGGAGAAGAATCTGGCGGCACCATTTCAGCGCGATGTGCCCAAGGCCCAGGCCGGGGAATACTGGCGGACGATGTTTGACATCATCGTGCTGGTGCTGCGAACGGACATGACTCGCGTGGTGACCTACATGAACGGCAGCGAAGGCAACGGGCTGGCGATTCCTGAAATCCAGATCACTCAGGCGCGGCACAATCTCTCCCATCACAACGGCGACCCAGTGGTGCTGGACCGGCTGGCAAAGAGCGATGCCTTCATCATGCAGCAGTTTGCGCATTTCCTGGATGAGCTGCGTGCTGTGAAGGACGGCGACGAGGCGCTGCTTGACCGCACGATGGTGCTTTTTGGCAGCGGCATGAGCTACGGCCACAGCCACTGCAACAGCAACCTGCCCATTCTGCTGGCAGGCGGCAAGGGACTCGGGCTCAAGCACGGCCAGCACATCGACTACAACCGGCCGCACCTCAAAGAAGACTACACTCTGAGCTACGACGAGTGGCGCAGCCTGTGCGGCAAGCCCAAGGACGGCAAGGCCCGCCTGAGCAACGTGATGCTGACCATGCTGCATAAGATGGAGGTCAACGCGGAGACCTTCGTGGACAGTCTCGGGCCCGTCAGTGAAATCGTGTGATTCTGTGCCGCTGCTTCATTCCTTTCGACCAATCTTTTTTATGAAACCAACCCTGTCATTGATCACTCTCCTCTCGTTTGCCATCGGCACGTCCGCCTTGGCAATGGACCCGCATGCCGAAGCCGTTGCCAAAATTGTGGAAGGGGCGAAAGGCAAGGTCGAAAAGACCGAAGACGGCCAGAGTCTGAAGCTGGTGGATCTGGCGGTGCCAAACACCGGGCCGCATGACCACCGCAAGGAGGACCCGTATGACGCGGCCTTCTTTGAGCATCTGGGGCATATCAGCACCCTGGAGTCGCTGAATATCATTGCCACGAAGTTCAATGATGAGTGGATGCCACACATTGCGAAGCTGACGAATCTCAAGGTGTTGCGCTTTACCAACAATGGCTCGCTGACAGATGCGGGGATGGTGCAGCTCGCGGGGTTGAAGAATCTTGAATCGTTTTCGTTTGTGGGCACCAAAATCACCGGGCGTGCCTATGCGAAGTTTGAGGGCTTTACCAAACTCGTTAAAGTGAGCCACCGTGGCAGCAGCATTGATGACGAGGGGCTGAAGGAGCTGTGCGATCATCTGCCGAATCTGGAAAGCATCAGCCTGGCGCATGCGAAGTTTACGGATGCAGGGGCTCCGAATCTGGCGAAGCTGACGAAGCTCAAGGGGCTTGAGCTGGGCGCGCATGCCACTCCTGCGGCGCTGAAGAACATCACGGCCCTGCCGCTTGATTACCTACAACTGGGCGAAGGGTTCGATAAATCGGAGTCGCTGCCGATCATCAAGGAGATCAAGACGCTGAAGCGGCTGACGCTGACGAATTGCAAGACCACCACTGATGATGATCTCAAGGTGCTGGCGACGATGACACAGCTCGAATCCCTTGAGCTTGGCAGTCCGGCCATGCCTGATGAGCGTCTGCCGCTGCTGCAGGGTTTTGCCTTTCTCAAGGAGCTCAAGATTATCGACCGTCAGAAGGGCTACCCGGAAGAGACGCAGGCCAAGATCAAGGCGCTGCTGCCGAAGGTGGATGTGAAATTTAAGTGACCCTGCTTTAACCGACACCTCATGCGAATCCTCTGCGCCTTTTTTCTTGCCTCCGCCCTGTCTATGGCTGCTGCTGATGTGGCGGGCTTCCCCTCACTCAAGGATGCCAGACGCATTCACGGCGAGCTTGTCAGCCTGGATTTCATCCGTCGCAGCGGGGAGTTTCGCGCCGATGATGGCAAGCTGATGAGCTTCAGCATGCCGCCATATGCGATCATGAAGTATCACGGTGCCGAGGCTGATCTGCGCGAGGTGCCGCTGGGGACTAAGCTGACCTTTGTGATGCTGCCGGATGCGGAAGGAAAGATGACGAGGCTGGTCACTACTGATGACGGCCAGGCTGCGGATGCGGCACAGCTGAAGAAATTTCGCGAGTTTACCGAGAAGCGTGGCGTGGCGGGTTGGATCGACAAGACAGAGGGGAACATCGTCACGGTGACTTTCTTCAGCGGTGATCCGGCTGCTTTTCAGGCCGCCTATGGCGAACTGCTGGCTGTGGGAAAAGGCGGCAAGCTCTGCGTGGCAAATGACGAGTTGCGCACTTGGAATCCGGGTGTGGACGGCGAAGGCTGCTCCATCACGGAAGTGAACAAGGTGCCCACCGAATACTTTGGCAGCAGCGGAGTGCAGGTCACGGTGAAGGTGAGCAACATGCTGGAGGGCTTTCGCCGCGGGCGTGTGGTACGCGTTTTCCTGACGGGATGGAAAGTGCAGGATCAGTTTTATGGCGAGAGCCTGATGGGTTACGGCTTTGGGCACATGCTGAACCAGGAGCTGGTCGAGAACGTGGCAAAGGAGTATCCAGAGCAGTTTCCCTTCCGGACAGAATTCAGCAATGCGCATCTGCCGTGGTATCAGCTCAAGGATGATGTGAAGCCGCCGCCTTTTTCCGAGCACGTGGTGTTTGGCGAACTGGTGCAGGCTGATGCAAAGACCGGCAGCGGTAAATTCATGGCTGAGCTGACGGGCGAGGCGGTGAACTTCACGCTCATCAAGAACCACACTCTCAAATACCTGGGGGCTGATCCACAGTTTGCCCAGCTGCCCACCGGGCAGCGCTACCGCTTCCACCTGTATCAGGATGCGACGGGGGCTTTTAACCGCGTGAGCTTCATCAGCGATGACTTCAGTCATGCCAGTGCGAACGCCATCACCGCGCGCGTCACCGCCATTCACGGCAACCGCATCCACGTCGCTTGGCAGCTTCCGCTGGTGAAGGACTACAACGGCGACATGCAGCGCCCGCAGGACATCGGAAGCCGCATCCTCATGGTGAATGACGCCACCCGCGTGTGGAAGGCGGACCAGCAGGTGAAGCTGGCCGATTTGAAAGAAGGAGACGTCCTGCTCTTCAACCGCACCGCTGAACTGCCTGGCAAGGCTTCAGTTTGCACCGACCTTTGGATCGGCGAGGAAACTCACAAGCTGGCAACGGAGAAGATGCGCAAGCCTGCGGTGGCGAAGAAGTAGGCGGGGGGCTGCAGAGAGTTGATCAGCGCGTCAGCGTTTTGGAGTGCTCCAACCCTCTGGAGCTTTTCGCAGGCTTTGAGACGCTCAAAAGCACCGGAGGACCGGCGCACTCCAGGACGCTGTCGCGCCGATTCATACTCCAGTCTTGGTTACTTCGCGTTCTCATCATAGCGGTGCAGGGGACGCACCCAGATGTTGCGGTAGCGGGTCGGATTGTGGTGATCCTGCAGGGCGAAGACGACCTCCTGCATCTTGGTTTCCAGCGGTGCGGCGTGCTGAACGATGATGCCGTTTTGCAGCACGGTGATGCGGGCGGGCTGGAGCACGGCACCTTTGTCATCGAGTTTTGCGCATTCGCAGATGATGTCATAGCTCTGCCATTCGCCGGGCTTGCGGCAGGCATTCACCAGCGGTGGATACTTATGGTAGATGGCCCCGGCCTGGCCGTCGGGGTAGGTGTCGTTTTCGTATGAGTCGAGCACCTGCACCTCTCCCCAGCCGTGGAGGAGCACGCCGCTATTGCCACGGCCCTGGCTCTTGCCCACGACTTCGGCGGGTGTGGCCCATTCGAGGTGGATCTGGCAGGAGCCGAATTTGTCGCGGATTTCGATGTCACCGCCCTTGGGTTTGATTTCCGCGTAGCCGTTTTCGATTTTCCAATTGGGGACATCGCTCTGATCCGGGTCGCCATTGCGTGGCTTGCGGATGAACTTGGAGAGGTCTGTGCCGTCAAAGAGCACCACGGCGTCGCTGGGTGCGGTGGTCGCTGCGGGCGGTGTGATCACGGTGGGGCGTGGGCGTTGCATGTCGCCTTCGCGGTAGATGCCGCCGGGGGTGAAGGGCTTTTCTTTGGCAGGCTCCGCAGCTGTGATCAGGAAGGGAAACAGGGAGAGAAGGGCGGGGATACGATGCATAGCAGGGCTCACTTGGGACTGGAGTATACGGCTGGCGGCGTCTTCTTTTGTGGTTCAGATGCTTTTTTAGAGCCGGAGAGCTTTTCAAAAATGTTCACTATCAAAGCGGAAAGGATGCTCAGCAGAAACACCGCGAGACAAATGTAATAGATGATCGTCCAGCACTTGCGCAGGAGCCCGCCACAGCCTTGGTTTTTCTTCCGCTCCTCTTCCAGCATTTGATCTGCCATCCGGTCAAATGCGGCAATCTCCGCAAAACGCCCCGGCTCCACCGAACCTGGAAGCGGTGGCGTTCCAGCGGCGATATGCCACGGGATCTGCACCACGGCCCCATGAGGCCCGGGTATCGCGAGGAGGGGAATGAAAGGTACGTCCTCTGGCGGCATCCACGATTTGCGCAAGAGCAGGCAGAGCAGGATGAATTGGCTGCCTTGGGTTTCACTCAGGGGAAAGGCTTCCCGGTAAAACAGGCGGTAGCTGTCGTCAGACATGATGCGCGCCGTACCTGGAAATTTTTTAGCATCACCCTCTCCCGTGTAGAGGTCGTAGGCCACCATGCCAAAGATCCCGGCCCGCAGGATGTCCGAGCTGGTTTGTTCGGTGGCCACAATGACGCCGCAGGGCAGCAGGGCATGACTTTCTGTCTTGAAGGCTGGGTTTGTCATGAGCGGCACGGCAAACCAGACTTGGCCGCGGGTGGCCAGCTGCTGATACTGCTCCCAGAGTTCCGGAGTCTGCTGCCCCAGGTATTGAAGCTTCTCCCATGTTTCCAGGGCCATCTTTCGGGACATCTCCTTTTCCAGCGCCACCTTCATCGCAAAGGGCACATGGGCATCATCATAGTACACGGTGCGAAAAGCCGGAGAAAGCAGCCAGTTCACGGCGCGTGCACGGATGCTTTCCTTCATCGGCTGCCATGCCTCTATCTTGGACAGCGCGGCATTGAACTCCGGCGTTATCTCATTTTCAGATGGGCGGTTGGATGTTTCAGCAGGTGCCTTCGTTGCAAGTACATCGGGCTCTGCTGCCGCTCCTTCCACGGTCCAGTGCAGCACCTTGCGGTCTGGTTCCATGCAGGAGTTTTCGCGTTCCTCCGCACGCCACAGCCTTTCATGCGGTCCGTCCGTGGTATGCCTGTTTTTGAACTCCACGGCATTGTCTGCCTGGTAGTGCAACAGGTCCACCAGGAAGTGGATCTGCTCAGTGCGGGTGTTTGCGGGGTCATCCCATGCAAACTCGTGGTCGCAGAGCCCAAGCTGTGCCATGCCGATGGAATCCACAAACGACCAACTTTCTTCGACCGGGCATCCCCGCAGGCGCACGATGGCCTCCACTGGGCAAGTCTTGTGCTCCAAGGCGTTGCTTACAAGCTCACTCAGCCCTTCCATTGGCAGAAGCAGTTCGCAGTTCGGGTTGAAGTAGGCCACCGCCTCCTGCAGTTCGGAGAGCGCAGCGGCGGCACGCACCAGAAACGCAAGCTCCTGCACGGGTTGAGCATTATCAGGCTGCGCTTGTCGGGGCTCTTCGGCATCAGCCCCTGCAGCGGTGTTGAAAAAGTGGCTCACCCGAAAGCGCACAAAAGCCCGATGCTCATGCGCCATCATGGCTCCGGCTCTGTAGCCGGGGGCCTGGAGCGCGCGTGCAAATGCGCCGGGCTGAACGAATGGGCCAAAGGCGCCCAAAGCGTGGGCAGAAGCCAGCAGTGTCGGCTTTTCACCGGCACCCATGTCATCTGGCCAGGTGAAGTTGCAGATGTCCACCGAAACGGACGCCTTGCTTTCAAGGCCGGCTTTTAGCGTGAAGCCGGCACCTTGCATCTCCGGCCATTCGGTGGCGTCTTCATCCGTCGCAATGCCGAAGCCCTGTAGCTCAAAAAGATGGCGCAGCGAGCCCAGTTCCGGAGCCTGTGAACATAGGACAGCAATGCTTTGCGTGAAAAAGATCTGCATATGCAGGTCCTCCTACCAGCGTTGTTTTGGCTTGAACAGAGGAAAAAAGAAGGCCGGCAAAGCGCCGGCCTTCCGTGGATCCAGTTGCGGCACAATTGGACTACTTCTGAAACGCCTTGTCCTTCGCATTCCCGCCGCTCATGAGGTAGGCGATGAGGTTGAGGAGTTCGTCCTGGTTGAGGGTGTTGATGAGGCCGGGGGGCATCATGCTGACTTTGCGGGTGCCTTTTTTGGCGATGTCGCTTTCATTGATGGCCATGTGGTCGTTGGGGGCGAAGGGGTTGGTCATAATGAAGACTTTGCCGTTTTCTTCGACGACGATGCGGCCGACGATGACGGTGCCGTCCTTCTTGGTGATCTCGTGGCTGTCGTACTGGTCGGAGATGACCTTGCTGGGGTCGACGATGTTTTCCATGAGGTCGCGCATGGTGTAGCGGTTGCCCGCGCCGGTGAGGTCGGGGCCGATGCTGCCGCCGTCTCCATTGAAGCGGTGGCAGGTCGCGCACATGATGCTGCGGTACATGGCCTCGCCGTTGGCGAAGTCGCGCCCTTTGAGGCCGCCTGCGGTGAGGGTGGCGACTTCATCGACGGTCCAGTTTTTGCCGGGGCCTTTGGGGGCCACGTAGTTGGGGATGGAGGTGCTGGCCTCGACCTTGCTGCTGAGGGCTTCGAGAGAGGCGACCTCCTCCTTGGGCACAAAGGTGGCCATGGCGTCCTTGCGGATGTTTTCGATGAAGCCCTTGAAGCTGTTGCCGCCCTTCCAGGTGCGGGCGTGTGGGAACCAGGAGAAGAAGGTCTGGCGGTGCTCGGGTGTCCAGCCTGCGGTGGCGTTGCGCAGCGCGACCATGTAGCTGATCTGCTGGGCATTGGGGCGGCTGCCAGCGGCGGCACGGGCGGCATTGGCGTAGCCGTCATTGCGGCTGAGGACGGCGTCTGTGGTGACCTCCTGGAAGTCGTCCTTGGTGGTGGCCATGATGGCGAGGGTCTTGGAGACGACGGTGGGGGAGTCGATGGCGACGAGGATCTGGCAGAGCTCGCGGTTGATGTAGGGATCCTCCGCCGGATAAAGGGCATCGAGCGCCAGGGCGATCTTGGAGCAGACGTCGGCGTCGGGTTTGCCAAGGCGGATGAGGATGAGCTCCAGGGCGCGCAATGCGGCGAGCTGCTGGTCGAGCGGGAGCTGGGCACCGGCGAGCTTGCCGAGAGAAAGGAGCATGAGGCCTTCGAGCTCGGCGTTTTCAGAGGAGACGTAGCCGATGGGCTCGGAGGAGGTGCCGGTAGGCTTGGCAGCGGGCCTGCCGCCTTCGTTGGAGGTCTTGGCTCCGGTGACACGTGCGAGGGCGATGAGGCCTTCGATCAAGGCGGTGGGGTTTGTTTCAGAGAGGACTTTCTGCTTCCAGAGCTCCACGGGCAGTTTTTCGATGGCGACGCGGGCGGCATAGCGAATGTGGCGGTCGCTGTGGCTGAGGTTTTTCCAGGCGTCCTGCAGCGCGGCTGCGGCATCCACCTTGCCGGTGTGGTAGGCCTCCAGAGAGGCACGAAGTGTGAACTCCGCCCCAAGAGGCTGAGCCTTGGCGGGAGCGGTGGACTCCTCGCCGACATAGGTCACGCGATAGACGCCGGACTGGGACTTGCGGCCGCCGACGGCGAAGTACATGGCTCCGTCCTGCGGGTGGATGACGACGTCTGTGAGAGGCAGGGGTTTGCCGAAGACGAACTCCTCCTTAGTGGCGGCGTAGCTGGCGCCTTTGGGCTGCAGGTGGATGGCCCACATGGTGCCGTAGGTCCAGTCATTGATGAAGATGGCGTGCTGGTACTTGGCGGGGAATTTGGCACCTGTGCCAGCCACGACACCGGTGGGGCTGCCGGGGCCGATGTCGAGCGTGGTGGGGAGGGAGTCGGGATAGTAGTTGGGCCATTTGCCGCTGCCGCTGCGCCAGCCGTAGTCAGCACCGCTGACGCAGTGGTTCACGCGGGTGGGGCGATACCAGGGGGAGCCGATGTCCCACTCCATGTCCGCATCGTAAGTGAAGAGCTGGCCCTGGTCATTGAAGCAGATGTCGAACTCATTGCGGAAGCCGTAGCAGAAGAGCTCGAGGCCGCTGCCGTCGGGATTCATGCTGCAGATGTAGCCGCCGGGGGCGTGGATGCCGCGGGCGTGGCCATTGGCGTCCCAGAAGCGGGGCAGGATGTGGTCTTCTCCCCAGATCTTGGCGGGGCGGCTGTCCTGAAGGCCTTCGGGCAGCTTGGTGTGGTTGCCGCAGTTGAAGAAGATGCGCTTGCCATCGGGGCTGACGGTCATGCTATGCAGGCCGTGCTCGCCGCCGCCAGCCATGGTGTGGAGCTTGGTGATCTTGTCGTACTGGTCGTCGCCGTCGGAGTCCTGCACGCGGTAGAGGCCGTTGTTTTTGCCGTCTTCGTTGACCATGACGTAGAGGCTGTCGAAGGCGGCGAGGAGGCCGTGGGCTTTGCCAAGCTGGACGGAGAGCTTTTCGGGCTTGAGGTTTTCAGTCTTGCCGATGGCGGGGACGCTCATGCGGTAGATGGAGCCATACTGGTCGCAGGCGATGAGGCGGCCTTTGGGGTCCACGGTGAGGGCCACCCAGGAGCCTTCCTGGTCCTTGGGCACATTGTAGAGCTTCTCCACCTTGAAGCCTTTTGGCACAGTGACTTCGGAGGCGGCAATGCTCTCGGCGGGGCCGCTGTTTCCACCTCTGGATTTGCCATCGAGCGCGAGTCCCCAAGGGCCTTTGCCGTAGTCGTTGATCACCAAGGCGGGCTGCCAGGCTTCTGTGCCGGTCTTGGCGGCCTCCCACTTGTCGTTCGTTTCGACGAGCACTTTCTCCTGGTTGTTGGGCAGCTTGATGGTGAGGCGTGCGATGAGGGCGGCGAGGCCACCTTTGTTGCGGGCATTGACGATGATTTCGTTCTGCTCGCCGCGCTTGATGTCCTTGCTGATGTCCGCTTTGGTGGGCTCCTGCCAGTCGGGATTGGTAAGAACTTTTTTACCATTGAGGATGGCGTCTGCGCCGTTGTCGCAGGTCAGCTCCAAGGTGGCGAAGTGCGCGTTGTGCGGCACCTCAAAGCGGTAACGGAAGGTGACCTGGGGATCTTTATCGCCATTCTTGGACAGCCAGATCCACTGAGGCGCGGCGCTGGCGGTGTTGAGCAAAAAGGCAAAGGCGAGCGTGGATAAAATGCGGGGCAACATGGTGGGCGGAAAGTACGCACCAAATTGCCTCACGTTGCACGGTAATCGCAAGCTTTGGCAAATGGACATCCTGCGGATGCCGCGGAAACGGCCAAGCTAGACGTGGTTGCCGTTCAAAGCCTGTGCACCATTGACTTTCTGGACCGACAGAGCTGCGACACGGGACTTGAGCTCCTTGCTGGGCTTGAAACGCACGACGCAGCGGTCGGGAATCATCACCTCAGAGTTTGGCTGTTTGGGATTGCGGCCGATTTTGCCACGTGCCACACGGAGGTCAAAGGTTCCGAAAGTGCGCAGTGTCACCTCGTTTCCTTCAGCCAGATTCTTCGAAACCAGCTCCATGAAGGCTTCCACCATGGCCAGTGTGTCGGCATGCTTGATTCCTGTTGCGTTGCTTAGTTCCGCAACCAAATCTTTTTTGGTGATCGTGGTCATAGTTAGGTGACTAGCGAGACGTTTAACGGGGCGCAACTAAATTCTGTGTCGAATTATCATCCCTACCTACGATTTAGTCAGTGTATTTATTTGGAATAATCTGAGGCTGTCCGCGAAAGAACCTCGTTGAAAGTCCGGAAGTGCGTTTTGCAAAGCGTCGGCAAAACCTCGCTGCCGTGCTGTCCTACGAGCGTGCCCGCAGCTTGTTTCACCCCTTCTGAAACCCCTTTTGGGATTTCCATCGCGTATTTCCGCGCCTGCGACTTCAGCCAGCCAACAAAAGCTTCGCGTGCGAGAATGGATGCAGCGGCTACCGCGGGGTCGCTTTCCGCCTTGGTGCGCTGAATGAGCTCGATCTCTCTGCCGCGGGTCTTCATGGCGCGCTGAAGCACGGCGGGATTGGCAAACTGGTCCGAGATGGCCCGCTGGCAGCCGGGAATGCGTTCTAGCAGATTTTCGATGACCCGTGCGTGCCCCCAGGCCAGCAGCCGGTTTAGATTCCCAAACTGGGCGTAGAGCTCGTTGTAGCGTGCGGGATGGATGGAGATGACCTCCCAGGCAAGGGTGGGTATGGTGCGAATATCCGCGGCAATTTTAAAGATGCGCTCGTCGCTGCTGATGCGCTTGCTGTCCACCGCGCCGATGTCCCGCAGGCGGCGTACCGCATCGCCATCGACATACACGCCTGCGACCACCAGCGGTCCAAAGAAGTCGCCCTTGCCGCTTTCATCCACACCGATGTGGGGCTGAAACATCTCCGGATGGTGAACTTCTTCGTAGCCCAGCTTTGCCTCGCCCAGCACTTCGGGCTCAAGAATATGAGTGATGAAATCCTCGGTCTCCTTTCCCTGCACAACGATCTTGGGGCCTTTTTCATAGACACACACATTCACTTTGGAGCTGGCGGCGGCGTAAAGGCAGTAGGGTTTGGTTTGAAAATCAAACCCGCGCTGATCCAGAAGAGTGCGCAGTTTCTCAGCTTGAGCGGTGGTGATGGCATGAGTGTAGCTGGTCAGTGGCGGCATGGGCGGCGATTTTAATCGCTGGAGTGACGAAAGACTCATGAAAAATACGCCGGATCGTTCATTATTAGGGCACGATGCCAACTCAAACAGCCAGGCCGAACCCCCAAGCCATCGCCGCAGAGCTTGTGAACTGGTTTGGGCAAAACGCACGTGACTATCCCTGGCGCCGCACGCGGGATCCTTACGCGATCCTGGTGGCTGAAGTCATGCTGCAGCAAACACAGATTTCCACGGTGCTGGACCGCGGCTTTTACGCGCGCTGGCTGGAGCGGTTTCCTGATTTCGAGACGCTGGCGTCTGCCCGAGAGGATGAGGTGCTCAAAACCTGGGAGGGCCTGGGCTACTACAGGCGGGCGCGCAATCTCCAGCGGCTGGCCAGGGAAGTGATGGAGCAGCATGGCGGGGTGTTTCCAAGCGATCACGCCTCCATACTTGGGCTGCCCGGTGTCGGTCCCTACACGGCCGGGGCTGTGGCGAGTTTCGCGTTTGGCCTCGCAGAGCCCATCGTGGACGGCAACATCTCCCGTGTGCTGTCGCGCATCTACAATGATGCCACGCCGGTGGATTCCACCGCAGGTGCAAAGCTGCTGTGGGAGCGCTCGGCACTCCTTGTGAAAGCAACGGATGACCCGAGGGCTCTGAACTCGGCGCTCATGGAACTCGGGCAGACACACTGCACCCCAACCAAGCCTGCCTGTGATCTCTGCCCGGTTCGCGCCCACTGCAGGGCGCTCGATCCGGAAACGCTGCCAGTGAAGCAGGCGCGACAGCAAATTTCCGCCGTTACCGAGCATGTCATTTTTCTGCGGACCAGCAGTGGGGTGCTGCTGGAGCTGGAAACCGGCAGGCGCCGAACAGGCCTGTGGAAACTGCCCGAACTGCCGCCTGAGCATGTAAGTGAGCCGCCTCCGGTGCTCCTGCGAATGCACTATGGCATCACGCGTTACAAGGTTACGCTATGGGTGCATGAGCCGCATGCAGAGGAGTATGCGTGGCCGGAAACACACCGACTGGTGCCATTTGCCGAACTTGAATCCACTCCCATGCCGGCGCCGTATCGCAAGGCGCTGCGCGAATTGCTTGGCCGGGGGGAGTTCCGGCTGAGTGCCTGAATTGTCAGTTTGCGATTGACTTCCCATGTCCTACCAGATGCCATCAACCACTATGAAAAAGCGCACTCTTCTACTCACCTGCATCACCATTGTCCTCGCAGGCTGCAAACCCTCGGCGGAAGCCCCGGCGGCAAAGTCGGCAGAGCCCGCCGCGAAGACCGGTAAGCCGCAGGTGCTGGTGGCCAACTACCCGCTGCAGTACTTTGCGCAGCGAATCGCCGGGGATGCCGTTGAGGTGAGGTTCCTGGCGCCCAAGGATGAAGATCCTGCCTTCTGGCAGCCGGACGAGGTTGCCATCGCAGCCTTTCAGAAGGCAGACCTCATACTCATGAACGGAGCGGGCTACTCAAAGTGGGCGGACAAAGTCACTCTGCCAGAGTCGAAGGTGGTCGATACCTCCGCGGCATTTGCCAGCAGCTTTATCGAAGTGCGTGATGCCACCATGCACAGCCATGGTCCCGCCGGCGCGCACAGCCACAGTGGCACGGCTTTCACCACCTGGATTGATTTCAAGCAGGCCGCCATGCAGGCGCAGGCGGTGGGGGATGCGCTGTCCGCACTGGTGCCGGCAGCCAAGGAGGCCATCAGCAAAAACACAGAAGCCCTGAAGGAAGAGCTGGAAGCTCTTGATGGCCGCATGAGCGCCATCAGCCGTCGTCTGGTGCAGTATCCGCTGGTGGCGTCGCATCCAGTGTACCATTACCTCGCACGCCGCTATGGTCTGGATTTGAAGTCGGTTCTTTGGGAGCCAGACACCAAGCTGGATGACGCTGCGCTCAATGACCTCAAGGCCATTCTTGCCGGACACCGTGCCCGCTGGATGATCTGGGAGGGGGAGCCAAGCAAGGACAGCGTGGAGAAACTTGCTGCGATCGGCCTTCAAAGTGTCGTTTTTGCCCCATGCGCCAACGTACCTGAGAGCGGCGACTTCATGACCGTGATGAAAGCAAATGTGGAAGCGATGGAGAAGGCCTTTCAGTGATGTGCAGGAGTTTTAGGGATGAAAACAGCCCTGAAACTTGAGTGCATAAGAAAAATATAGAATTGATGTTGACGGCCCAATAAGGCCGTGCCAATATCCGTTACCTTCAACACAAGCCATGAACACCACCCGGACACATCTTAACTCACCCGCGCTGATTGAGCGTCACGGAGAGTCCGTATGTGCCAGATTGGCCAAAGGCTTTATGCCGGCTTATGCAGCGCAAGATTGGAGTCTCCAGATAAAAGCACACAACGAGCAGGGCGCTTTGACGCCCCATTAGGCCCCGAAGGCCAAGTTTCCGAAGGAAGCCCTGCTCGCCCACTCCAAGGCGGCAGGGCTTTTTCTTTGCCCGCGAAGTGAACCCACCCTCTCTTTTTCATCATTCATTGATTCAACCTGCGGTCGCCTGACCGCTTCCCCCCATCGCATAAAAAAACCCCGGCATCCGCGCTAACGGATACCGGGGCAAGGCCAGCCAAGCTGACTCCGGGAGGAGTCGTTTAGACACGCAGAGCAAGACCTGAGAACAGGTTTGCACCCTCCTAACGAATGTCAACAAAAGCAGTCTTAAAATACGCAATATTCCTACGCCGAGGCGAGGAATGCGGGGATTTCTTGTCCCTTTTTGACATCACGAAACGGCTTCCCCGGGAGGTGTGCCATAAACACCGAAACATCCGCCGTGAAATACCTGCGGGTGCGACGCCAGCGATCGAGTGATCCACACTCCATCCCGTGCGTGGCAGCGGTGTTCGTTCTTTATAGATGGCAGATCACCTCAATACGAGGCTGATCTGCCATTCAAAGGCACGGAGCACGGTAGCAAGTGATGTAACCTTGGGAGAGTGTATACAGTGGCAAGGCCGCCTCCGTGTCTTTGAATGGCAGAACGGAAGATTTTCCAATTCGATACGATACGGCGGTGGCAGACAAGCAATGCACGGGCCTCCAAAACCCGCAGATGTGGGCGCGATACCCACCCGCCGTGCCATTTCATTTCAAATCAAGAACGCGGCGGTAGATCGTTAAAGAGGCGACCTGGACTGTAAATTCAGTGCTCATTGAGCCCTCCACGGAGCATTACCGTGACGCCGCACCACTCATTCATTTATGCTCACGAAACACGGGGCGCACGGCAGCAACTTCATACGCCGTTACAGGCCCACCGTGGCAGTCCCCGTGTTTTTCGTGGGTAGTTTCATTGCTTTTTACAAATGCAGGGAGAGCCAGAGCTCCGTTCGGTCTCATAAGCCGGGTTTGGCGGGTGCAACTCCCGTCCCTGCGTCCAATTTCATGGGCCTGTGGTGTAAAAGACCGCACGGCTGGGTGGCACCCAGCAGGAGACGGAGCGTTACCGTCCTCGTCCACCATCTTTAAAGAAGGTCCGTTAGCTTAGTCAGTTCAGAGCACCCGCCTGTCGAGCGGAAGGTCGCGGGAGCAAAGCCCGCACGGACCGCCAAAATTTCCATGGGACCGTAGTGTAGAAGACAGCACGGCTGGTTTGCACCCAGCAAGAGACGGAGCGTTACCGTCCGGCTCCACCATTTTTAGAATCCCCCGTGAGGTAAAGTAGCCTGTCGGCCTGTTACGCTGATCGTCGTGGTGCGAGTCCACGCCGGGGAGCCAATTATTCAAAGCCCGCAAGGTGTAAGAGACATTGCATACGCCGCTTCTAACGGCCGTGGTTCCAGGTGCAAATCCTGGTGTGGGCACCACTTTAATGGAGCACGTCCGGCACAGACGAGGAAACGGTCTTGAAAACCGCTGCGCCCTTATCAAGGCGTCCAGAGTGCGATTCTCTGGTGCTCCGCCATTTCGTTAACCTCTGCGATCAAACCGCAGCAAGGATTCGTGTATGACCAGAAGTCCGCTCGCCATGGCCACTGTGGCCAACGTTACTGCCTCAAGATCCCGTGATTGCGCCAGCCACCCGCAGAAGCTGGGCAGCAGTGCCGCTCCTACCATGGCTGCGCTGACTTGAAAGCCGATGGCGTGGGCGGCGCGTGCTTTGCCGAGCCGCTGCGGCGTTCGTGTCATTAAACACGGATAAATGGAAGCCAGTCCAAGACCGACGAGTGCCAGCGCTCCTGCTGAGAAAGGCGTGTTTGCGGCAAACAGCGCGGTGCCGAGGACTGCTCCCAGCATGCTCAGGCGCAGCAGCAGGTCGATCCCGAGCCGCTCAATGACAAAGCCAAATCCCACTCGACCGATGGCGATGCTGGCCCAGTAAATCGTCACCCACATGCCGGCAGTCTCTTTGCTCATGCTACGTGCTTCGTTCATCACTGTGAAACTCCACTGGCCCACAGTCACCTCGAGACCGGTGTAGATGAAAAAGAGCACCACATGCCCCCAGACACCGCCATGTTTCAAGGCATCGAGCATGCTCACCGAGGCCTCGGGTTCAGAAGTCGCGTTCGTCGTTTCGCCCGGAGTGTCCCAAAGTTTTCGGGTGTAAAAGAACAGTCCTGTTAGCAGGAGAAGCAGCGCGCCCACGGTCGCATAACCCGCCCGCCATTCTCCCAGTGAGACCAGCATGGAGGTCATGATCAGAGGCCCCAGGGTGGCGCCGATGCCATAGCAGGCATGCAGCCAGTTCATGTGACGTGGCGAGAAATGATTCGCCACATAATGATTCAGCCCTGCATCGATCGCCCCGGAGCCAAGCCCGTGCAGCAGCGCGCAGGTCGCAAACAAAGCCCATGCCGGCGCGACCGCATAGCCCAGGGCGCTCGCGGCCACCAGCAGGCTGCTCCCTGCCAGCAATGCCCCGATGCCCAATGACTTGAGCAGTTTTCCCGTGAGTAAACCTGAAACGAAGTAGCTCGCTCCCGCCCCAAAGAAGATCCATGCGATCTCGCTCTGCTGTCGGCCAAAAAAATCCCGCACTGAGGGCCAGGCCACACCGATGAGCGTGTCTGGCAGCCCCAGACTGATGAAGCCGAGATAGGCGGTCACCAGCAAGAGGCGGCGGGAAAAAGGTGGAGTGTCGTCGGATGGCATTTGTTAGCGGGGTAGTCTGATTGCAGAAGCTTCGTTTGTCGTTGCTGCCTTGAGTCCAGCTTTTGTTTCATACGTTTTTCATTCCTCTGTAGCTCAACAGCAGAGCAGCCGGTCGATAACTGGCAGAACGTGGAGCGTCACCACGCAGAGGGACCATTTTTCAAAGAACGCTGGATGGCTTAGACAGATGAGCGGCGGGTTGAAGTTCCGCACAGGTTGGCGCACTACCAACTCCAGCGACCATTTTCAATGCGGCATTGATGTAACAGCAACATGCGGGTCTTCCAAACCCATCACGTCGGGGCAGCACCGACATGCCGCACCAATTCATTGTGGTCATCGTCCAGCAGCAGGACGCAGCTATGCCAAGGCTGAGACGCCGGTGCGAGTCCGGCTGACCGCACCATTTGTCAAACTCCTCCGTGGCCGACGTAGAAAGGCACCCGTTTCGTAAACAGGACCATGTGGGCGCGAACCCCACCGGAGGATCCATTTCATGCAACACACCCTTCATAGTGTAACAGCAGCATTCCTTGTTGTGAACGAGGCGGTGCCGGGGCAGAACCGGCTGAGGGAACCATTTCTTTATATCGGATACGAGAGAGCCTGCAGCGCTCGCTTGCCTTGGAAGCAAGAGTAGCCCGGGGCAGCACCGGGGTATCCGACCACTTTCATTCGTGCGCAAGACAAAGAGCCGAGTCAGCGGTCCGCAAAACCGCATTACCCAGTGCGAGCCTGGGGTGCACGTCCATCCTTTTCATTCGGATACGAGAGAGCCAGCGAACTCGCTTGGTTTGGGACCAAGACAGGCCCGGGGCAGCACCGGGGTATCCGACCATTTCATTATTGGTCTGTAGCTTAAGAGTAGAGCGTCGGGCTCATAACCCGCAGGGTGCTGGTGCAAGTCCAGCCAGACCGACCATTTCAAGCATGGGGTAGTGAGCATGACAGGCGCGGATTCATTCCGTGCTGCTGTCTCCACGCCCATGCCAACCTAGCCTTGTAGCTCAATCAGCAGAGCATCCGCCTTTGAAGCGGAGAGTTGGTGGTGCGAATCCACCCGATGCCGCCATCCTTTATGCCCATGTAGTCCAATGCAGAGACAACCGCCTCAGAAGCGGTCCAGTGCGGGTGCGAGTCCTGCCATGGGCACCATTTTATGTCTCCGTAGCTCAGCAGACAGAGTGGCTGATTACGAATCAGCAGGCCGCAGGTGCGATTGGCTGCTGTGCAGCCTACGCAACCAGGCTTCGCATTTAATAGTGCGCTGCCGCGCATGGCGTTCCTGCCGGAGACACTTTTCGAGACTCCTGTAGCTCAATCGACAGAGCACCGCGCTTCGAACGCGGAGGTTGCGGGTGCAAGTCCTGCCAGGAGTGCCAGTCACAAGCCCATGTAGTCCAACAGCAGAGACAGCCGTTTCAAAAGCGGCCGAGTGCAGGTGCGAATCCTGCCATGGGCACTCATTCATCATGGAACGCCAACCGGACCAGCGTGCCGGGACTCGGTGCTAACGAGATCGTGCCGCCTTCGTGTGGTATGAGGAGCATGTCCTCGGCGTTCCGCATTTTTCAATGCCCACGAATGCAAAGTCGTCGCGCGACAGGTCCTTCAAATCTGTCTTAGCGGGTGCGAGTCCCGCTGTGGGTGCCAATTTACTTTTATCAACGGGGCGTCGGTGCCGGGAGGAAACTCAGAAACCGATGGGGGCATGGCCCCGACAGCCGGCGTGAGCCGGTCAGAGGCGAAGGTGCCTGAAAACCTTCGCGCCGTGAGGGATCACGGACAGTCCATGCAAGCCCAGGCTTCCCGCGAAAGCGGGCGATCATGGCCCCGAAGGCCGTGGTCGTTTTGGGAAAGCAGTGCGTCGTGGAACGAACGGCGGTTTAGATGCCCGGAAACGGGGAACATCAGCCGCCGGAGAGCAGCGGGTGGTGCCGGCCTCACGACCGACCAGACTGCGATCCATAAAGCCAAGGGTAGTGCCAGAAAACATCCGAGCCTTGTCGGCAAGGGTGATGGCGCAGAGCGAGAGGTGGCGGACGTGTGCAAGCACGGACGTTGTCTTGAGACTCCGTTGAGTAGCCGACAGGTGAAAGGCAGACGATGTGTGGCATTTCGCAGCCCAAAAGGCGGCGACAACCGCAGGACATCCGCATCGTCGCAGGTATGACTCGTAATCAGAAAAACGCAAAGAGGTGTCCGGCGTGACGAGTGAAATAGCTCAATCCTCCAGCCCCACGGGGCAATGGAGGCATCCGAGGGCCGCAAGCCCGGAGATGTCGGTGTGAATCCGCACATAAGGGGTAGCTCCCCTGCACGGCCGAAAGGTCGGTGGTAGGTGCAGCGCCGACAGTCGTCACGCGACAAGTGATAAGCCACACTTTAAAAAAGGCAGCTATGCTGTTCGACCCTGCAAGGCAGGGTGGATACGAGCCGAACCAGGGGCCGCAAACCCTTGGATAATGGCTCCAACGGAGCAGCACGCGAGGTGTAATCTCAGCCCTCGCTTTCTATTTTTTACACTCGCAGTCTGCATGACGGGACTGCACCAAGTTTCAAAAGCTCATGTAGCCCAACAGCAGAGGAACGACGTCGAGAGCGTCGCCAGTGCGGGTGCGAGTCCCGCTGTGAGCACCATTTTCGGTCCAAAGCTTAGACAGCGAAGCAGCCGGCTTTTAACCGGCATAGCAGGGTGCATGTCCCTGTGGACCGACCACCATTTCTACGCCTGCTGGCGAAACAGCATCACTTCTGGCGTACATCCAGAAATCGAGGGGGCAGCACCTTCACGGGCGACCATGCTTTTGCGGCAGTGAGAACGTAGTTCCTTCGTAGCAAGCAGTACAGCACTGGGTACGAGCCCAGACATGCGGGTGCGAATCCCGCCGAGATGCCGGTCCGCCGGTTTAACAACACTTCGTTCGTCTTCCTCCGCAATCATTTTTCCATTCAAGACTCTGAGGCAGTGAGGCCGGGGATACTCCGGAAATCGTGGGTTCAAATCCCATCATCCTCATGCAGGGTGAAGCCCTGGCCAATTTCCTCCTCAGATTCCGTTGATCCAATTTCGCGGCAGTGAAGACAGGATTTCTTCGCTCCAACACCAAACTGAAGTGCGATTGCCCATGAGTTGGGGTTCGGTGAAAGCCGGCCCCGGGTTCGATTCCCGGCCTTCTCAGTTAGAGCCTGTCTGCTTTTCTCCGCGATCCTTTTTTTGGGGCAGTGAGACTGGAGTTACTTCGACTCATAATCGGCTGGTTGCAGGTTCGAGCCTTGCCGGGTGCCCACAGGCATTTGTAGCTCAATGGTAGAGCAGCTGGGTGCCAACGCATCCGTTCTCCGGTCGCCTTTCTCCCCAAATCCTTTTCCGAAAATCAGGCAAATCATGCGGCAGTGATGCCAGGGGTACTTCGGGAGCCGGTCCGCTCGCAAGAGCGCCGGCGGCTTATCACGGGCCGTTTCCCTGGCAAACTTTCTCCGCATTCCACCCAGAAAATCAATATCATGAAATTCAACTTTCTCAAGAAACGCCCGCGTGCCGATACGCTCAACCTCGCGGGTGGCGAGGCATTTACCGAGACGCCCAAGCTGGAACTCGCGTCCCTCATGCTCACCTCCATGCTCAAGGATGAGTTCTACCGCAGCGGCGATGCCACCGCACAGCGCCTGCGAGAGCTCATCTCTGCCCAGAGCGACAAATGCTTCGTGGCCAAGGCTGCTCTGTATGCCCGCAAATCCGCCGGCATGCGCAGCGTGAGCCACCTCGCAGCGGCAGAGCTGGCCAGAAGTGTGAAGGGCCAGTCGTGGACGGCGCGGTTTTATGACCGTGTCGTGCATCGCCCGGATGACGCCATCGAGATCCTTGCCTGCTACCGCGGCTCGCATGGGAAGGTGATTCCAAATTCGCTCAAGAAAGGACTTGGCCGTGCCCTGGCGCGCTTTGACGAGTATCAGCTCGCGAAGTACCGCAAGGACAATGCCGACCTTTCGCTGGTCGATGTCGTGAATCTCGTTCACCCGCCTGCCACGGAGGCGCTGGGCAAGCTCGTCAAAGGTTCTCTGGCCGCAGCCGAAACCTGGGAAACCAAGCTCACGCAGGCCGGTGCTGCTGCGCAGAGTGACGACGATCTCGCCTCGCTGAAACGTGAGGCGTGGTCAGAGCTCATTCGCACGCGGAAACTGGGCTACTTTGCCCTGCTGCGAAACCTGCGCAATGTGCTCGAGTCGGCTCCTGAAGCTGTGAACGAGGCGCTGACGATGCTGCGCGATGAAAAACTCATCCGCAAATCTCTCGTTCTGCCGTTTCGCTTTCAGACTGCGCTCGACGCCGTGCAGGTCAGCCATCTGCCGCGTGCGGCTGATGCCCTGGCCGCTCTCAGCGACGCCGTGGACATCTCGCTCGCCAACGTGCCATCCTTTCCGGGGCGCACGCTTGTCGCACTGGATGGCTCCGGTTCCATGGCGGGCCGCCCGCTGCAGATCGGTTCGATCTTTGCAGCCACGCTGCTCAAGGCGAATGATGCCGACATCATTCTTTTCAGCGACGGCGCCAAATACGTCACGCTGAACAAGCGAGACAGCACGCTCTCGTTGGCCAAATGGCTGCAAGGCCAGGCGCAGTCGGCGGGTACCGACTTCCATTCCATCTTCCAGTGTGCGGACCGGGCGTATGACCGTGTCATCATCCTTTCTGACATGCAGGGATGGGCGGGGTACTACGCTCCCGTGGAGACATTTCGCCGCTGGAAGGAGCGCCACCGCTGCGATCCGAAAGTGTTCAGCTTTGACCTGAACGGTTACGGTTCGCTGCAGTTCCCAGAGCGCCAGGTTTGCTGCCTGGCAGGTTTCAGCGACAAAACGCTGGAGACTCTGAAGCTGCTGGACTCCGATCCAGGCGCACTGATCCGCATGATCGAAGCCGTGGAGCTTTGAGAAGCTGCCCGTCACTCAAGTGCGCCGCTCTTCATGGGCGGCGCACTTTTTTATTTCAATTCATTCCCCCCATCAAAAAAACCATGAAATCCAACAATGTCTCCGAACGCGTTCGAAGCGAGCTCTCCCGTCTCGAAACTGAGCAGGATGTCCGCGTGCTTTATGCCTGTGAAAGCGGCAGCCGTGCCTGGGGCTTTGCGTCCCATGACAGCGACTATGACGTGCGCTTTCTCTACGTGCACCGCCGCGAATGGTATCTCTCCATCGAGAGCCGGCGCGATGTGATCGAAGAGCCGCTCAGCGATGAGCTTGACGTGAGCGGCTGGGAGCTGCGCAAGGCGCTGCGCCTGCTGCGAAAAAGCAACCCGCCGCTTCTTGAGTGGATGAAGTCGCCGGTCGTGTATCATCACGATCCAGACTTTACCCGCGAGTTTGAAGAGCTGGCCGGGATGTTCTATTCGCCCCGGCGCTGTTTTGCGCACTATCTGCACATGGCCTCCGGAAACTGGAAAGCTTATCTGGAGGGCAGGGATCAGGTCAGTCTGAAAAAGTACCTCTACGTTTTCAGGCCGCTGCTGGCCTGCCGCTGGATCGAGCGCTCACTCGGCCAGGTGCCCATGCCCTTTCAGGAGCTGGTGGACGCCGTGCTCGATGAGCGCGAGGTCCGACTGGCGCTGGAGGCTCTCGTTGTCCGCAAACGTGCCGGCGATGAACTCAGCATGTCCGTGCCCGATGCCGTGCTTTCGCACTTTGTTGTCGCGGAACTGCAGAGACTCAAGGCGCTGAACGATCCCGAGGAATCCATGGGAGACCTGGATGAACTCGACCTCTTCTTCCGGCGTTACGCGCTGAGGAACTAGCAGGCGCTTCAAGCCCACCGGCAGCCTGGAAGGATTCCTTGTCTTTCCAGGCTGCCATTCATCCAAGAACGAACACCGCTGCCGGGAGGACCGTGCCCGCATTTTATCCATCCATGCCATGAAAGAACTCCTCACCAAATCCACCGTTCTGGTGCTCAACCGCAACTGGCAGGCCATAGCCGTGAAAACGCCGCAGGAGGCGTTCGGCATGATCGCGACCAGCGCGGCGACAGCGCTCGACATCGAAACGGACGGGAACATTCGCCCAGTGACATGGAAGGAGTGGCTGACACTGCCGGTGCGCGATGGGGACAACTCCATCGGCACCGTGAACGGTCCTGTGCGCGTGCCTTCCGTGCTGGTGCTGGCCCGCTATGACAGAGTGCCTAAAAAACGGCCCAAGTTTGGCGTGCGTGGCATCTGGGAGCGTGACGGCGGCGTGTGCCAGTACACGGGGCGCAAGCTGCGTCCTCACGAGGGGAACATCGACCACGTGGTGCCGCTCTCTCGTGGCGGACCCACCTCTTGGGACAACTGCGTCCTGGCAGACAAGCGAGTGAACAGCCGCAAGGGCAGCAAGCTGCCTGAGGAGGCCGGGCTAAAGCTGCTGCGACGCCCCGCCGTGCCCCGGGAACTGCCTGTGACTCAGCTGATCCGCAACACGCACCAGGTGCCGGATTGGGAGATGTTTCTGGCCAGGTGAAACGTGCTGCCGGGGGGAGGAGCCCTTTTCCGGCGGCATACGTCATTCCAGGAAGGAAACGATCTTGCCACTTGGCAAAAGGCAAACTCTCGCCAGCGTAACGGTCCAACATCAAGGAGCGGTCATACAAACGCCGCTTCTTCGTGCCGAAATTCCCAACTCAGGAGCTGTGCATGAATGAAACGTTGACCAAAACAACCGTACTGGTGCTGAATCGGCACTGGCAGGCCATCGACTCTAAAACGCCCGTGGAGTCCTTCAGCATGATGGCAGCGGGCAACGCAACCGCGCTGGACATCCACGCAGCCGGAGACATGAGACCCGTCACATGGGAGGAGTGGCTGAAACTTGAAGTCAGGGAGGGGGACAACAGCATCGGCACTGTGCACGGTCCCGTGCGTGTGCCCTCGGTGCTGGTGCTGGCCCGCTTTGACAAGGTGCCCAAGCGCCGCCCCAAATTCTGCGCCAAGGCGATCTGGGAACGTGACGGCGGCATGTGCCAGTACACGGGCCGCAAGCTGCGCCCGCATGAGGGCAACATCGATCACATCATCCCCGTCTCCCGCGGCGGCCTGAGCAACTGGGAGAACTGCGTGCTGGCGGACCGCCGCGTCAACAGCCGCAAGGGCAACAAGCTGCCCGAGGAGGCTGGTCTGAAACTGCTGCGCCGCCCGGCGGTGCCACGAGAGGTCCCCGTGACGCATCTTATCAAAAACCACCACCGCGTGCGCGACTGGGAGATGTTTCTCGCAGGCGGCACGGGAGTTTTTGAGGTGTAGTTTTGCTCAGCCCAGCTTGGCGCCCAGCTTTTTCAGCATGGCCTCAAGCATGCGGCCGTACTTGATGTAGCTGTCATACTGCTCCTTGGCCTTCTGCTCAGGGGAGAGCGTGTCTGCAGCACCTGCACCGTGGAAGACCACGGCGACGTGGGGCTCGATGCTGATGTAGCCGTTGTAGCCCGTTTCGACGAGGTCTTTCATGATGCGCTCGGTCTGGCCTTCGCCTTCGCCGGGGAAGGTGTAGACGGCGTCGTTCTTGGTCTTGTCCCAGATGCCATCTTTGACATGGACGTGGGCCATGAAGGGCTTCACGGCCTGGTACATCTCCCAGGAGTCTTGTTTGGAACCGGGCTTGTCGCGGTCGTCGATGAAGACCGGGTTGCCGGTGTCAAAAACCCACTTCATGCCAGGCACGGCCTCGGCCATGCGCTTCACGTAGGTGGGGCTCATGCCGCCCCAGTTCATGCAGTTTTCATGCACGACGGTGAGTCCGGCGTCTGCGAAGCGCTTGTTCACCTCGTTCATGCGCTTGATGCGCTCCGGGGCAAACTGCTCCTCCAAATCTTTGCCGGACTCGTCTTTGCAGACGGCGTAGCTCATCACGCGGATCAGCTTGGCACCGAGGCGCTGCATGCGAGGGATGGCGCGGCCGATTTCGGCCTCGGTGATGCTGAAGTCGTCGGTGATTTTCTTGGCCCAGTTGCCGATGAGGGAGCCGAAGCCGCTGACCTTCATGTTTTTCTCTGCCAGACGAGCGACGACCTTGTCGAAGACGGCATCTGGGATCTCGTGCAGATTTCCTTTCACGCCTTCGAACTCAACGACACGTGACTCAATGCTGTCCCAGCCGAGTTCCTGGTGGGCCTGGATTTGCACATCCAGGGATGCGCCTGCTTCATCTGCGATGCCGGTGAGTTTGATCATGGTCTGGGTGGGGTATTCGGGTGGGTAGGATTGATGGATGCAGAGAGCGGGAGCGCAAGGTCTGGCTTTGACAAAACGCGCTTCAGCCGGGCATCCCTGCGGTGCAGAGTGAAAATCTCAGGCCAGCAGACCGGCTGCGCTCTGCCAGTGCACCGCTGCGGCCTGCGCAGGGCTGAGCGCAGACTCCTGCATTTTGAGGCGTGCGGACTCCCAGTAAAACACAGGTGCGAAAGATCCAAAAACGAGGCGCTCCTGTGGCCAGGTTTTGAGCAGGTTTTCCACGCCGCCCACGCCCTCGATCATTGCGAAGTCGAGCCACACATTGGTGCAGTTTTGCAAATGACGCAGCAGCATGGCGGCATTTGCATTGAGGAGCATGATGCGCATGTCCTTCATCTCCTGCAGCATGGTGGAGAGCGGTGTGAGATCGACAGGGGACACGCGGACCCGCGGGTGCTGTGTGCGCTCATCTTCCATCTGCACCACCAGCTGAATCAGGAGCCGGTGCTTCAGAGCAAGGGGGAGCAGTTCTCGAAAGGCAGGGGCCTGCAAATCATAGCCGTGGTAGTTCGGATGCAGGCGAAGCACACGCATGCCGTGATCTTCCGCGCAGCGCTGCACATCATCCTGCCAGTCTGGCAGGGAGAGGTTTATAGTGCCGCAGGGACGCAGCATGGTACCCTGGCAGGCCTGGGCGAGATCACGGTTCACGACGGCCACGTCACGCCGGAGGAGTCCCTCAAAGGCACCGGCCCAAGCCTCCGTCACTCCGCGGGCGGCCAGGCTTTGAACAAACGAGGCTGTATTTTCGGCACCCAGCTGGCGAAACGGATTTTCCCCAAGGTAAACGTGGCAGTCGGTCAGTTTCAGATCTTCGGCTGAGTGCAGGGATGATGCGGCCAAGGCAGCGCTGGCGCGAAGCATGAAGTTCCGGCGGTTCATGCCGGTAGTTTGGGCTGTTCGGCGGCGGTGAAAAGCATTTCCTCCTGCCTTGCGCAGTTTTTGTGAGTGCGTAGTCTATCTGCATAATCCGATGAACTGGTACTATGACAACGCGGGTGCAGCCGAGGGGCCGATGGATGACCAGGCCATGACCGAACTGGCGCGTGCCAAAAAACTGGCCTCGGATTCACTTGTCTGGCATGCAGGACTGGAGGCCTGGCAGACGGTGGCTGCACTGGCGCCGACGTGGTGGGCTGCGTCGCTCCCGACTCCTGCCGGCATACCTGCTGCTAATGTGGCGGCCAGGAAGCTAGGCAATGATGCTTCAGACGCAGGCGCGCGCCGGCTGGCTGGGCCCAACGCGCCAAACACGACGGCCACCGAGCCCAAGGCGGCAGGAGGCTTCCTGCGGCGTCTCTTCGGCTTCGGCAAAAAGAAAGACTGAGATCAGGCCTGGATGCCTTTGGCCTGCAGGATAGGCCGCATGAGGCTGCGCAAGTTGTCGCAAAAGATCTTCTGTTTGTCGGCGTCGCTGATCTGTGCACCATGGACTTTCGCCAGCTGGCTGGCAAAGCTCCGCCCGCCGCAGTCGCTGCCATATATGACCCGCCCGGCGCCAAGCTCACGCACCGCCATTTCTGTAAAGCCTGCTGTGGGGTCTGAGCCGGCGAGGTCGGCATACAGGTTGGCCTGGGCCCGGATGGCTCGAATGCCCAGCTCCCAGGTGCCGCCCGTGTGGCCGCAGATGATGGGCACATCGGGGAAACGTTTTGCCAGCGCGACGAGGTCATCCGGTGTCGATTCACCGGGATAGTTGGCGGTGGTCTTGAACCAGGTGTGCTGGAAAATGACGGCTTTCAGCTCAGCGGCGCGGCGGATGATCGAGTCGATGGCGGCCACGTTGCATCTTTCTGCCACCCACAGTTTGACTCCCACCATCGGACCATTGGCCACGCAGCGCTCCAGTTCCGCCAGGCTTGCCTCGGGATGCTTGGCGCTGAGGTACACGAAGCCAAAAGCGCGGTCAGGATATTTGGCAATGGCGCGCAGCACTTCGCTGTTTTGCTGAACCAGATCGGCCGGCGTGGGGTCCTGCGACCACTTCAGGCCCATGTAAACGCACAGTCTTTCGATGCCCATGCGGTCGGCGTAGACGAGCAGCGCCTTGAGGCGTTCCTCGGGCGTGAGGCCGGGTACGCCGGACATGTGACAGTGCAGATCCCAGATGCGCATGCGGATGATGGTTGCGGCTCAACGGCGCAAGGCATGGTTTGTGCCGTGGCAGGGGAGGCCGTAAAATAAACGCCGATCTGCAGCCATGCATTGCAGAAGAAATGGGCGCCAGGGCACAGCTTTTCTTTGCGGGTGTGTGGCTGCGCTTCATTCTGCCCGCATGTCCACCACCAAGCCTACCGACGTCCGCGTCACAGCCGCCGAAGTTTATTTCCTGCCCATCACTATGCGTGTGCCGCTGAAGTTTGGCCCCGAAACCGTGACCAATGCGGTGTGCCTGCGGGTGCGTGTGACGGTGGCTGACCGCAGCGGCAAAACTGCGCAGGGCTGGGGCGAGACGCCGCTGAGCGTATCCTGGGTGTGGCCCAGCAGCCTGAGCGTGGCGGTGCGTGCGCAGCGCATGCAGGACTTTTCCACGCTGCTGGCCACAAGGCTGGTTGAGAGCGGATTTGCCGGCCATCCGATGGAGATTGGCGCGGACTTCATGCATGGTCCGCTGGCGGCCACCTTGAAAGAGGCCAATGCGGCGGCAGGCGGTGATGAGATGCCTTACCTGGGCTCTCTGGTGGCGTTCAGCGCTTTCGACATCGCCGTGCATGACGCCTATGGGGTGCTGCACAACCGTGACATCTATTCGACCTACAATGCGGAGTTCATGAGCCGTGATCTTTCCGCCTACATCACGCCGGAGGAGGACAGCGGGATCGATTTTAAAGGACGTTACCCGCAGGACTATCTGGTGATGGACGCGCCGAAACAGCTCCCGGTGTGGCATCTCGTGGGCGGTGTGGATGCGCTGGAGGCGGCAGATCTGACCGGTGCAGAGCCCAAGGACTTACACCCGCTGCTGCTGGCGGACTGGATCAAGCGCGATGGCTTGAAGTGCCTCAAGGTCAAGCTGCGGGGGACGGATGCGGCCTGGGATTATGAGCGCATGCAGCGCATTGGCCGCATCGGTTTTGCCGGCGGCGTGAAATGGCTGAGCGCCGACTTTAACTGCACGGTGAAGGAGCCGGGATATGTGAATGACATTCTCGACAAGCTGCTGCGTGACGAGCCGGAGATCTACGCCCGCACCTTGTATGTGGAGCAGCCGTTTCCGTACGATCTTGAAAAGCATCAGATCGATGTCCGCAGCGTGTCAGCGCGCAAGCCGCTGTTTCTGGACGAAAGCGCGCACGACTGGGAGTTTGTACGTCTGGGTCGCCGGCTAGGCTGGTCCGGTGTGGCGCTGAAGACCTGCAAGACGCAGACCGGCGCGCTGCTGAGCCTCTGCTGGGCCAAGGCGCATGGAATGCCGCTGATGGTGCAGGACCTGACGAATCCGATGCTGGCCATGATCCCGCACGTCCGCCTTGCCGCACATGCGGGCACGATCCAGGGGGTGGAGTGCAATGCCATGCAGTTCTACCCCGATGCCTCGCTGCCCGAGCAGGAGATTCACCCCGGCCTGTTCCAGCGGCGCAATGGCATCGTGGACTTGAGCACGCTCAGCGGCCCGGGATTTGGCTATCGAGCGGATGAAGTGAAGCGCAGCCTGTAAGCAGACTCTGCATCTCCGGTTTTATTCAGCTCACTCCAGCTGCTCGATGGTGATCGTGTAGCGGTGTGGGCTGTCGGCGTTGCCGAAGATGACTTTGTTTTCGCCGGTTCTCAGCAGGCAGGTGATGCAGCCGGCATCGACACTGACGTGTTCGCCGTTCACCCAGGAGCCAAGCTTGCTGCCGCGGTCCCGCAGAACGAAATGGCCGTGCTCGAAATCGACCTCGCAATGATTGCGCGAGAGCTGGTAAGGATGCGGTTCCTCAATGGAAAGATCGTTGCGGGCGAGTGACGATACTGCGGTGTCGAAGTAGGTGCGTCCGATACGGAAGGGCAGCTTGGTGATCGTTTTTTCCACAGCCGGATGATTGAAGCCTGTTTCTTCGTAGTGTGAACGGATCTTCACTCGGAAAACAGGCTCGGCGGCAGGCTTGGGTTTTGCCACCAGCGGCACGGTGGCATTGGTGGTGGTGGTCAGCAGCAGGTCAGTCCTGCGGATGCGCTCGAACAGAGTGGCCAGGTACACATGCAGGCGGTCGGGGCGCTGGATGATCTGCTGCTCAAACTCCGCCTCAGCGATGGTTTCCAAGGTGGTGTTTTCCAGCGCGGTGGCGGTGGCGGATCGCGGGCGGTCCATGATCATACCCATTTCTCCAAAGATTTCCCCCGGGCCGATCTTGGCGAGTGACTGGATGCCGTGGGCGGTGTTGATGGAGATCTCGACCAACCCGCTGACAATGAAGTAAGCCTCCTGGGACTTGTCGTTTTCACGGAAAATGACCTGACCTCGTTGAAAATGCTCGGTTGCCATGAGTTCGGAGGATATGGGGTGGTCCCGGGAGGTCAAGCCCTCACGTCGCGTACTTTTTAGAGGCGGCGTATCAAGACATGGCGGATGCGTGACTGCGTGGCATAACTGGCAAATCCGAAGGGTGCACACTTTTCGATGTCACCTGTGCGGAGGCCGAGCCTGCGGCCTTTGATGCTGGTATTGACGAACAGCTTGCCATTGATCCAGGCCAGCAGGTCCTCATCGCGCACTTCGATGCGGACCTTGTGCCAACGGTTGTTTTCAAAGTAGGCGTTTCCCCGGGTGGTGTTTTCGCTGGCGTCCAAGTCATCGATGCTGGAGATGCCCACAAGAGTGCCACCCCAACCGCCAACGATGAAAGAAGCGTGGGACTCAGCCACTGGAAAAGTCACGGTGCCAAAGAAGTCATTTCCCTCCACTCGCATGGCTTCGTATTCGATGGAGTAGCGGGTGGCCGGCAGTCCGGCGTTCTTCCATGAATGGAAGCATGCGCCAGTCATGGGCTGACCTGCAGATAGCGTGATCTCAGCCTCCCGGATGGTCACGGTGCCTTCCCCGGAAATTCCGGCGGCATTCCAGGCGTGTGAGAATTCGTCAGCGAGCAGCTTCCACTCTGCGCGTGGAGCAGGACCGCAGTGAGTGAGCACAAAAAAGAGGCAGAGCCAGACGGCCCTGCCTCCGAAAGAATGGATAGCCCAGCGCATCAGCCTTTCACGTCGTAGCAGGAGATGAACTCCTGATCTCGCAGGTAGAGCTTGCCGTTGCTGATCACGGGGTGGGTCCAGATTTTACCCTTGGGATTGCGCTGTGATGAGGTGGCCTGAAGCTTGAAACTGCTGACCTGCTGCCAGCCCTTCTTGGATGCCTCGACCAAGGCGACCGTGCCGTCATTTTCAGCGAGGCAGTAGAGCATGCCGTCTGCACTGGTCACTGCGCCTTTGCCGATGCCTTTGTCCTGCCAGACGACTTCGCCGGTTTTGAAATCCTGGCAGGTCCAGCCGCCTTTGTCGGAGTGGCCATAGAGCAGGCCGTCGATGAGGATCACGCCACCATGATGGTTGACCATGTTGGTGTTGGAGTACAATTCCGTGACAGTGCCACCGTCGATCTTCACCGACTTGCAGCCGACGCCATAGCCCGCAGCCACATACACCTGACCCTCGCTGAAAATGGGGGTTGGGATCACGGCGGTCTTGCCCGGGAATTCAGTTTTCCACAGCACTTTGCCCGCTTTGGAGACGCCCAGGATGCTGTTCATGAGAAGCTGCACATACTCGCGTTCGCCCCCTTGGGTGATGGGGATCACGGAAGAATACTGTGCATTTTCAGTCACGTCGCTAGTCTGCCATGCGACTTTGCCTGTCTTGGCTTCCAGCGCGGCGACGGCCCCCTGGGCGCCGCCCGGTGTCACAATGACAAGATCGCCATCCACCAGCGGGGATTCGGTGTATCCCCAGCCCTGAATCTTGCCGCCCAAGTCCTTGGTCAGGCTCTTTTTCCAGACTTCCTTGCCCGTTGCCGCATTCGCGCAGATGATCTCGCCTGTGCCGCTGGTGGCATAGACCATGCCGTTGGCTACAGTGGGGGTGGCGCGAGGGCCGTCTCCCCAGCCGTTTTTCAGGATGGGGCCCACAGGGGTTTCCCAAAGCTTTTTGCCGGTGGCGGTGTCGATGCAGATGAGCTTCTCCTCAGCATCATAGAGGCCCATGGTGTAGAGCTTGCCTCCCACAACGGCGAAGCCCGAATATCCAAGCCCGGCCTCCTCATTGACCCAAAGACGCTTCGGACCTTCTGAGGGCCACTTTTTGAGAAGTCCGGTTTCTTTGGAGATATCATCCCGGCCAGGGCCACGCCACTGCGGCCAGTCTCCAGGTGCGGCACTGCTGCCGCCGGCGGAAGCACCAGCACCAAGAAATGCCTGGTCTGCCTTGCTGAGAGCGGAGACATCCAGAGTGAGCAGTGCGCCATTGTCACGCTTCAGAGTGACTTTGCCTCCAGCCACCCTGACGAGCTCAGCTTTGATTTCATGGACGCCTGAAGCGTCCTTCCAAGTGCGGATTTCAGCGCTGGCCCCGAGGGTCAGGCAAAGAGACAACAAAACAGTGGTGGTGATCTTCATGGATGGGTGGGAATAAGCGGCTATGACCAAACGAGCGACAAGCCCTGGGTTTTAGCACGGACTGCCATTTTCGCCTCATTCTCTGCAAGGTCTGGAAGGTTCATCCTCCCATGTCCTGGAGCAGGGACTCGGCTGCAGTCGCAGCTCCTTGCTCCTTGAAGCGGGCATCTTTCAGTGTCTCGCGCAGCAGCTGGCGTGCAGCGTCTGCCTTTTCTGCCCGGCGGAGCATTTCAGCCCGGTAAAGCCTCAATCGCAGCAGTTCAGCGGCATCCTTGGTGGTGGATTCGGCATGCTCGAGCAAGTCGATGGCCTGCGGAAGCTTGGACTGAAGGGCAGAGAGCAATGCGGTGAGCTCAAGCAGCCGAGGCCTCTGGCGTTTCTCGGCGAACTCGGTGAGTGCGGTCTTGATGTGGCCGTCGGGTTCGCCAGCCAGGCGCAGCGCCATCCCCTGGTAGAGCGCATAGTCGCGGTCGGTGCCCTCGCCAAGTTTGCCCCCGATGCCCTTGCCGTAGGGGCGGTACAAGGGATCGCCCAGAACGACGTTCATCCATGAAAGCGCCGGAGTGGCATTCCATGCGGCCTCGCCGACGGTGAAACCTTCAAGGAGCCGCTTGTTGAAGATGTCAAAATGCAGCGTGAGCGCGAGGTAGGGCTCAAAGACATTGCCAAAGGTGACGGCGGCTCCGCGTGAGAGCAGCGGGCCAGCCCAGGCCTTGTCATGAGAACGGATGGTGCTGGCACTGAAAGAGTGCAGATGACAGGCGATGGCACCCCGCTTGAAGTGGAAGTCGGGGGAGGCCAGCGCTCCGACGATATGATCGGTGTACCAGCCAAAGTAGAGAATCGTGTCAGGCAGAGGCCAGCCAGCGCGCAGCAAGTCAGCGGAGCGGTCAACAAAGACGGGGATGCCGGCGTGGCGGTAAGATTCGGCGCTGTTTTTGAGCCAGTCTTCACCTTCCTGATAGGCCCCGGTTTTCTGCGCGAGATCAATGACGGCACGGCCGAGCAGCCCGGTCTGCTCGGCATAGATGGCATCGTCGATCATGCGTCTAACCGTGGTGTCGTCGGGGCCGTCCAGCCGGCCGACGATCAGAAGGCCAGATGTGTGCTGGGCGCGGGGAAAGCGTGTCTGCTGGTCAAAGTAGGGGTTGCGAAGGCCGCCTTTTACCGGCGGGTTGTTAAGGCCAAGCACCGCCAGTTCGGAATCGACGCTGGCCTCATCCTCTTCCGACTGCCGGGGTTTCTGCGCAGAACGGCGTATTTGGAAAGGCACACCGCGCATGAGAACCAGTACGCGCACCTTGCCGGAAGCTGCGGCGGGAGTGGGGGCGCCGTCTCCGGTGAGCGGTTTGCCAGGCTGTGGCGGCTCGGCATTCCACCAGTGCCCTTTCTCAAAAACCTGCAGCAGCGGGCCACGCAGCTGGGACTCAAACTCGCCACGTGAGATCGAGTCCTCCTGCGAGCAGCGCAGGCCGATGACGTGCTCTTTCGGGATGTGGCGCTTTTCGGCATAGAACATCGCGAGCTCCCTTGAGCCGGGAAAATCAAGGTTGAAAACCACGGCTGTTTCCGCTGCGGCATCCCAGTCGGCTACGAGTTGGGCGCGGGCTGGGAACGCAAGCAGCAGCAGGAGGAAACAATGGCGAATGGCATGAGTGAAGGGCCCGGCCATGCGGCAGGCTCCGCGCCAGCATGGCTGCGCAGGGGGAATGAACTGTGGGTTATTCGTCATTCCTGTGCGCAAGATGCATTTCAAGTCCACTCAAGCTTGAGTCCGTCATAGGCAATGTTTACGCCGGGAGGCAGCCTGGGATCTTCCACAGCATGCATGATCTCGCACTGGATGTGGGTAAACCAGGTCTGTCGGGGGCGGAGTTCGCGCTGCACAGCCAGGCTCTCCTCAAAACTCATGTGGGTGGGGTGCGGCGTGTGGCGCAGGGCATCGATGATGAGGGTGTCCACGCCATGCAGCAGCTCGATGGAGTGGGGCAGCAGCGTCTTGCAGTCCGGGATGTAAGCGCAGAGCTTCTTGCCAGCACGGGTGAAGAGGTAGCCGATGGTGTCCACTTTTCCATGCTGGACAGGCAGGGGGGTGATTGTCGTTTCACCCAGGTGAAACGGGCCGTGAATGGGTTTTGGGAAGGGCTTGAGATAGCCTCGATAGCGGTTTTCACCATTGAAGGCATAAATGAACATGCGTTCCAGCACGGCGAGGCATTCCGGAGTGCCATAGATCGGCAGAAAATGATCCGCCTCGGTGGTGAACCGGCGCAGGTCATCGAAGCCGGTGAGGTGGTCCATGTGCGGATGCGTGAAGATGGCGGCATCCAGGCTGCGGATGTTTTCACGTAGGCACTGCATGCGGAAATCCGGCCCGGTGTCCACCACCCATGCGGCCTCCGGCGTGCGGATGTAAACGGAACTGCGCAGCCGCTTGTCCCTAGGGTCAGGGCTGCGGCATACCGCGCAGTCACAGCCGATCACGGGAATGCCGACAGAGGTGCCGGTGCCGAGGAAGGTGAGCTGCATGGTCATGGAGGCTATTCAACTTCCTGCACCGGGCGGTCCACCGAGCCTTTGTTCCAGCGGCCATCAAGGGTAAATGAGAGATGCGGGGTGTAGAGCTGGGGTTCGAGGAGGAAGGAGTCGTGACCTTTGTCTGAGTGTACGGTGATGTGCATGCTGGAAACCTCGGCTTTTTCGAGGTGGCTCACCAGCTCTGCCTGCTCCTCAGGGTAGAAGCAGAAGTCGCTGTCGATGCTGAAGACGAGGTAGTGCTGGCCGGCGGCGGCGCTGCGGGCGAAGAGCTCGCCGTAGGTCTGCACTCCGGCGTCCCGCAGCGGATCGTAGCGCAGCCACATGTCGGCAATGCGCAGGTAGGTGTTTGCATCGAAGCGTTTCACAAACTTTTTGCCCTGATGCAGCATGTAGCTCTCCACATTGTGCTGCACGCGGTACCAGGAGAGGGTGTCTCCGCCATTTTTCACATCCTGCCGGGCACGGCGCTCGATGGCGTCGAGATGGACAAAGGTCTTGTGGCTGATCATGCGCGCCAGCGCCAGGCCGTATTCGGGAGCTGCACCGTCGTAGAAATTGCCGCCGCGGAAGTGTGGGTCGTTTTCGATGGCCAGGACCTGCTCAAAGAGTGTCAGGCGGGTGAGCACGGTGGTGCGGCAGCCGCTGGCGATGGGAACCACGAGCCTGACGCGCTCCGGGTAGAGGGTGGCGAGGTTGATGGCCAGCAGGCCGCCAACGGAGGCCCCGATGACGGCATGGAGCTGCTGGATGCCCAGCGAGTCCAGCAGCGCCAGCTGGGATCTGACGACGTCGCTGGTGCGCACTTCCGGGAAGGCGCTGCCATAAGGGCTGCCGGTGGCGGGGTTGACGGATGCCGGGCCGCTGCTGCCGTAGCAGCCGCCGAGGTAATTGGCGCAGATGATGAAGTAGCGCTTGGTGTCCAGCGCCTTGTCCGGCCCGATGAAAAGATCCCACCAGCCGTTGTGGCAGTCTTCGGTCCAGCGCTGATCGGTTCCCGGCACCTCGGTGGTGACGCCCGCCGCGTGCTGGCTGCCGGAAAGGGCATGAAAAAGCAGGATGGCGTTGGATTTGGCGGCGTTGAGCTTGCCGTAGGTTTCGTAGGCGACCGTGATTTCTGGCAGCTGGGCGCCGGAGGCAAAGGTGAATGGTGCACTGGCGCTACCGGTGTGGAAAAACTTGGTTTCTGCTGTTTTGACGGCCTTTGACATGAGGCGTGGAAGAAACAGGATTTTGGAGACGCGGCAAGGCTGATTGCTCTTCGCCTGTGGCTGAATGTCAGGATCAGAGGTTGGCCGGTGCCCGCCTTGAATGTGCATGAGTCCCGCTCTTTAGTGCCGGAACTCCGGCTGCCAGCTCCAAACATCATCCATGCTTGATCCGTTTGCCACTCTCGAAGAAGCAGGTTTTTCGCTGCGGAGCTGCGGCGGCGTGGACCGGCTGGCGGGCTGGTCGGCAGAGCTGATCTCATGCCTGGACTGGACGCGGGTTTCAGATCTGGCGCGTGCGATAGCTGCCGAAGCCGGCTGCGAGCTGGCGGGATCACGGATCATGCCGGATGCGGCAGTTCTGTTTGGCATGATTGAGGAGCCCCGCTCTGCCAAGGCACGACGCGCGATGGTGAAGACCGCGCCATGGAACGAATGGGGGGCCACACCCGAGACGGTGCATCGTTTCGCGCAGGAGGTGCGCACCGCGCGCGACACCCGTGGCATTTTGATCGCGCCGGCAGGCTTCAGCCCTGCGGCGCTCAGTGCGGCGCAAGAACTGCGCATCGAAGCAGTGGATGCCGTGGCACTGGATGCCGCAGTGCGGGCGCTGCCCGGTGAGAAAAGTGACTTTCTCTTCGTCGTCACCACGGCGGGAGACTTTGCCACGCCTTCCTGCCCGATCTGCATGAAAAAGCTCAAGCGTGTTGAGCAGGCCGTTCTGGAACTGCCATCCCGCACGATAGATACTGACGGGCTCTATGCTGACAGCATCGTTTGTGACCGACTCGAAGTGACGGCCGGTTGTGAGGTCACTTTTCTGCAGGAGGTGCGTGCCCGGTCGATCAGCGTCTCAGGATACGTTTCGGGTGATTTTGTTTGTGAGGGGCCGGTGATTTTGGAAAAGGGCGGGACTCTGTCGGGGAAGGTGGCTGCCCGCTCGCTGGAGGTGCGTGATGGCGGTGCGCTGCTGGGGCAGTTCCGCATTCTGGAGGGCAAGCTGGGATCTTTTGTAAAGCCCGCGGTGCGCTGGCACTGGCGCTGCACGGGTGCGGATGGCCAGCACCAGTGTGCAAGGGTGGTTTTCGAGCCGCACCAGTAACGCCGGGTGCGAGATCGTTCTTGGCACGCAGGGCACTGCTGTGGCATGTAACGGGCATGTCTTCCACCTCATCCGGCCCCGGCGCTCTGCTTCGACTGGTGTTCTACGCCGCCGCCATCGTCATGGCGCTGCTGCATGTGTTTGTGACCTTTCGCGGTCTGAGCAGCGCCGAAGGCATGAATCAGGCTCAGCTCGCACGGCAGATCGCCCGTACGGGATCGTATCAAACCCACGTGATCGAACCCTATGCCTGGTCGCAGATGGAGGCTGCGCAGAAGCCGCCCTCCCCGCTGGCGATGCCGGAAACCGTTCAACCACCGCTCCAGCCTTTGCTGTGGTCGGTGGCCTTTCGTTTCATGAAGCGCTGGGAAGTTTATGACCCTGCCACCGGCGGGGCGATTTTTCTGCTGGACCGTGTGATCGCGTGCTTTGGAGTGACGTGGTATTTGCTCACGATCTTTTTCACGCATGGCGCAGCTCGGAAGCTGTTTGACGAACAAGTCGCCTCCATCTCGGCGATTGCGCTGCTGGTATGCGAGCCGGCCTGGGAGCTGATGGTCAGTGGTGCGCCGAGGGCTTTGCTGGTGCTGCTGTTTGCACTGGCGTTCCGGCTTTATGCATCAGCAGCCGGGCGTGCGCTGGACAACCGGGGCATGTTTGTGCCGCTCACGCTGCTGGGGATCGTCTGTTCGCTGATGCTGCTCACGCACTGGATGGCCCTGTGGATTGTGGTGGGGATCGTTGTCGGTCTGGCGGTTTTTCTTCCGCGTGGCAGGGCTGGAGCGCTCGTGGTGGCCTTGCCGCCGGTGCTGACACTCGCCGCCTGGGGGTGGTGGAACCTGCAGCTCTGCGGTGATCCGTTGGGGGGTATCAAGGCCTTGTTTCAAGCGCAGTCCTCAGCTGTGGCGCATGATCTGCTGCTGCGAGACTTCTCCCCCAGTGTGCCTCTGCTGCAGGTGGATGACCTGCTGCGGCGCGTCGGTCTCGGCTGGCAGGATCAGCTGGGGCTGATCATGGCACATCTGGGCTATGCGGTGCCTGCACTGCTCTTTTTTCTTGCTCTCATGCACCGCTTTCGCAAGGCGGATGCGGTCTCCGCGCGCTGGACGCTGGCCGTTATTTTTGCCTGCGTAACCATCGGCATGGGACTCCTGGGCCTTGCTGAAAAGGAGAAGGACGACAATGCGCTCTACATTGTGCTCATGCCTGCGATGTGCACCTTTGGTGCGGCGATGCTTGTGGTGCTGTGGTCGCGCTTTCAAATGTCCGGTGACTTCATGTCACGCTGGGGGGCGCCGCTGGTGGCTTTGCTGATCACTGCGCTCCCCATGGCCGTGAATCTGCCCGTTCTGATGAAGTTTGGCCTTACCATGGGCGGCAAGATCCCGCCGCACTGGCCGCCATTTTTGCCGGAGCGCGTTTCCATTTTGCGCCAGATCATGGACAAGCATGAGTTCGCCATTTCTGATGCGCCTGCCTTTATCGCCTGGTACGGAGATGTGCCCTGTGTGGATCTTTGCACCCAGCGCGGGGACTACGAGACCATGAAATCAAAAGCTGAGGCGCAGGGTGCCAAGCTGGCCGGTTTTATCATGACGCCCGTCTCTGCCAAGGTCGAGCGTATCACTGACATCTACACCGGCCCGTATGCCGAATGGCGTGATCTGATTGTGCGTGGGCCCATGCTTGCCTTTGACCGTGATTTTTCCCCAAGCCCCGAGTTTCCTTTCAAAAATCTCATCCCCCTTGTCGGCCAGACAGTGGGTGACAAGGAGCACCTGAGCCTGCCGATGGTGTTCTATACAGACAAGTCGAGGTCTGTGAAGAAGTAGCGGCTAGAGGGAGAGGCAGGCTTTGAAAAAACGCAGTGTGTCTGCCAAATGCTCATGCCAGTAGTCCCAGGTGTGGCCGCCGAAAAACTCCTCGTAAACATGAGGAATGCCGGCCGCCTGCAGGTCGCGGTGCAGGGTGCGATTGTGCTCGATAAGTACGTCTTCTGAGCCGCAGTCGAAGCGCAGGTGCGGCAGACGCGCGGTGAGCTTGGCGCAGTCGATGACCGCCAGGGGATCAGTGCCAGTGAGATCAAATTCGGCCAGGGACTCCTCCACGAAGCCCTGCATCTGCGTGACGTGGGTGATGCTGCTGTGCGCGCTGATGGCGACGAACTTTTTGGGATGCAGCAGGCCCAGACGCAGCGCGCCGTAGCCGCCCATGGAGAGGCCGCTGATGAAGCGGGGTGCGTCCTTGCAGCGGGGATCAATTTCCGCCGCGGCTTCGGGCACCTCATTCACAATCCAGGCGGCGTAGTCGGCATCGCTGTGTGGGGCATAGCCGGAGCCGTCTCCCCAGAGGCCGTCGGAGGGCATGGCCAGCATCATGGGCGGCAGGTTTTCCTCTTGGATGAGCCGGTCCAGCACCTCATGCGCGCGGCCTTTGTACAACCAGGCCCAGTGACTGCCGTAGACGCCGTGCAGGAGGATGACGAGCGGGAGTTTCTCCGACGTGACACCTGATGGCACATAAAAGCTGATGTCTGCGCGGCGGTGAAGGGCGGCGGATTTGACCGTGGCATGATGAATGCCGCCGCCAATGTGGGCTGACTCAAAGGTGCGGAAACTCATTTCACGCGAGGATGTCTTTGATGACCTTGGCTCCCTCCACGCCGCTGAGGCGTGCGTCCAGCCCCTGGAACTTGAAGCTGAAGGCATCGTGCTGAATGCCGAGCTGATGCAGCATGGTGGCGTGGAGATCGTGAACGGTGGTGACTTTGTCGATGGCGGCGTAGCCGAGATCGTCTGTGGAGCCGTGAACGATGCCGCCCTGGATGCCTGCGCCTGCAAGCCAGACGGACATGGCTTTGTTGTGGTGGTCGCGGCCGCTGCCGCCCTGGGACATCGGAGTACGGCCAAACTCGCCGGCCCAGACGATGAGGGTCTCCTCCAGCATGCCGCGCTGCTTGAGATCGGTGATGAGCGCCATGCAGGCGCGGTCGATCTCCTGCGCCTTGAGGGCCACGCCTTCTTTGACACCGCCGTGGTGGTCCCAGTCTTTGTGATAGAGCTGGATGAAGCGGGTGCCGCGCTCTGCCAGACGGCGTGCGAGGAGGCAGTTGGAGGCAAAGGTGCCATCGCCGGGCTGGCAGCCGTAGAGCTCCAGCGTTTTTGCGCCTTCAGCACTGACATCCATGAGGTCAGGCACGCTGGCCTGCATCTGGAAGGCCATTTCGTACTGGGCGATGCGGGTGGCGATTTCGGGATCGTCCACCATGGAGCTGCGCTGCTTGTTGAGCGCATTGATGGCGGCGACATCGCGGCCCTGCTGATCGCGAGAGATGCCGCCGGGATTGGTGAGATACAAAACGGGGTCGCCCTGAGCGCGAAGCTGCACGCCCTGGTATTTGGAGGGAAGGAAGCCGCTACTCCACTGGCGGGCGGCAATGGGCTGATTCTGCCCGCCTTTGCCGAGCGAGGTGAGGACGACGAACCCTGGAAGATCTGAGGCTTCGGTGCCCAGGCCGTAGGTGATCCACGAGCCCATGCTGGGGCGTCCGGCAATCTGTGAGCCGGTATTCATGAACATGTGCGCCGGATCGTGATTGATGGCGTCCGTCGTCATGGAACGGATGAGGCAGATGTCGTCGATCACACTGCCGATCTGCGGGAAGAGAGAGCAGATCTCGATCTGGTTTTTGCCAAATTTGGCAAAGGGATGCTGCGGGCCGAAGCAGTTGAGGGGCTTGCCCTGGAGCTGCGCAAGCTGCTGGCCCTTGGTGAAGGACTCAGGCATGGGCTTGCCGTCCATTTCAGCCAGCTTGGGCTTGGGGTCAAAGGTCTCCAGATGCGAGGGGCCACCCGCCATCGTCAGCCAGATGACGCGCTTGGCCTTCTGTGGCAGGGGCAGGGCACGCAGGACACCCCGTGTGGGAGCGGCCTGGGTATGCTCCAGGAGTGAGGCAAGCGCCACCGCTCCAAGACCCTGGGAGGTTCTGCCGAGGAAGGCGCGACGGTGGAGCGGGGATGGCGTTTGCATGATTACTTTGAACTCGGTTTCTTGCCCAAATTTTTCAATTCTTGTTCCGTCCACATGGCCGTGCGGCCCTTGGTCTGAGTACGGATGGCGGTGACCGCCTTGGTGTCCACCGGAGAAGCGTTGTGCTCCCACTCGCGGCGGATGTAGGTGAGAACACCGGCGACGTCTTCATCAGTAAGCTGGGGCAGGGGAGGCATGGCGAGATTGAAGCTGCGGCCACCGACTTTCACAGGGCCGGCGAGTCCGTGCATGATGATGCGCGCGGGGAGCTCCGGCTTGCCGAGGACCCACTCGCTGTCCACCAGCGGCGGGGCCAGACCATCCAGACCAAAGCCGTGCGGTTGATGGCAGGCGGCGCAGAGGGTGGCGTAGATGGTTTTGCCTTTTTCATAGAGGGCGGTTTGAGCTTCGTTTAGAGGCACGATTTTCGGAGGTGGTGGCGCGCCTGGTTTGCCGGGCCATGCGAGGCGGGCCTCCACGCTGGTGAAGAGCTTTGCAGAGGTCTTGTCCGTCATGGCGGCTTTCAGTGTCTTGAGCGTCGCGGGTTCGGCATCGAGCCAGAGCAGTTTGGGCGGGGTTTTGGACTTTGGATCCGTGCCGCTGGTGGCGAGGCCCTTGATGGCGGCGATTTGAACTGCGCCGCCCTGTGGCTGGGCGGCGGCGAGCTCGAGCATGTCTTCGAAAGGACCGGCCTTGTTGGCGGATGCGAGGAGGGTGCCGAGGGCTTCGATCACGGGAGTAATGCTGGCGCTGTTGGATTTGGAAAGCTGGGCGGCCAGCAGCTTGGCAAAGGCGGCTTCTCTACCGCGCAGGCCGGTCAGGGCACCTTCGCGGACGAGGGTGTTTTTGCCGTGGCTGGCGAGCAGCTTGGCCACGGCGGTGTCGGCATCCGGGAGATTGAAGGAGGTGAGCTTGATGGCGAGATGCGCGAGCACGAGGGCGTCTTTTTCGGAGGTAAGCGCGATCAGGTCAGGGGCGAGATCGCGACCGGAAATGCGCACGGCGGCGGCGCGGACCTGGGCGTCTTTGTCTGTGAGCGCGGTGCGGAGCAGATCTGGTGTGGCGGCGGAGAGGCCGTCGAGCGTCCACAGGGCGTGCAGACGTGTGAGGGGAGAGCCGCTGGCGAGCAGCTCCTTCAGCGCGGGAATGGCGGAGGCATCGCTGGATTCCACGATGAGGCGCTGGGCAGTGTCGCGCACCCAGCCATTGGCGTGCGTGAGCATTTTGGCGTCCTTGTTTACCTTCACGGGCTGCGGGCGGTCCTGGGTGTCCGGCACGATGCGCCAGATGCGGCCCTGATTGAAGGGAGTCTCCAGCTTGCGGTCCTTGATGTTGGCGATGAGGTAGTGTGTGAGGAAGCTCTGGTGCTGGATGATGCCGCGATACATGTCCACGATGTAGAGTGCTCCATCGGGACCGTCGGCGGCGTTTACTGGACGGAAGCGCTCATCCGTGGAGGTGAGGAATTCGGTGGTCTTGGCGGTATTCGTTGCCGTGACGATGCCGTCCTTCTCGCTCATGGTGAAGCGTTTCACCAGATTGGCACAGGGCTCGGGTATGAAGGCATTGCCACGGTAGGCAGCAGGGAAGGCATCGCCACGATAGATCAGAGCGCCGCAGGTGCCGGTGGGCTTGCTCAGTGTGCCGTCTGCGCGGAGGGATTTGGGATCGTAGCCACGGTTTACTCCCGGAGTGGGATGGGAGGGGTAGAGAGTCTGATCCGCGGCCACCTTGGCATTGACGCTGGTGGCGTTGCGCAGGAGCGGATTGCGGGTGAAGGCCTCCGTGGGCAGGAGGTCTGCACGCAGCATGTCGGAGTTGTAGTTGAAGTAGAGCCTGCCGTAGTTGTCCTGGCAGAGGCCCCACTGGCCGCGGCCGAGCCCGCTGTCCTTCTGCCACACGCCGCCGCGCAGCTTGAAGCGGGTGGAGTAGCCGGCGCTCCAGATGGCGTTGTCCATGGCCCAGACCGGAGTGTTGGCCATGTGCTCAGGCTGGCCACCGAGGGTGCCGTAGTCACTGGTCACGACCTCCTTCACATCGGCCTTGCCATCGCCGTCGGTGTCTTTGCAGAAGAAGAGATTGGGCGGCTCGGCAACGAGGACGCCGCCGTTCACGGCCATGACTGCGCGGGGCATGACGAGCTTGTCGAGAAACGGAGTGACCTTGTCCATGCGGCCGTCGCCATCGGTGTCTTCCAGCAGGGAGATGCGGCCGGTGGGCTCGGTTTCGCCAGCGCCGGCGAGGTCGTGCATGTAGCCACGCATTTCCACCACGTAAAGGCGGCCCTGGTCGTCAAAGCTCATCGCTATGGGGGACTCGATCATCGGCTCGCTGGCCACGAGCTCGATGCGGAAGCCTTTTTCGATCTTGAAGGTCTTCATCTCCTCTTCCCAAGAAAGAGGAGCTGGAGGTGGCAGCTTGAACTTCAGCTCGACCTTTTCCGGGCCGGCGTTCTTTTCATTAATGGCCAGAGCCGGAGGTAGAACGGATGCCGCCAGCAGAAGCAGCGACGTGCGTGTGATGAGGGTGGTGAACCTGGGGGAAGGCATGGGGGTGCGTTTTTTTAATGCGAGCGGGGTAAGGGGGAACCAACCAGAATTCCGGTCGAATCCTAGTCGCTCAATAACCAATTTTGATATTTCTGGCGTCGCTGAGGCCGCCTCATTTTTCCTTCTTTGGCTTCGGCTGCTCCGAGACTTTGATCGTCAGCGAGGGGACAGGATCGTTCTTTCCTGCAAAAGCGTTCCAGGCTAGCTGAAATGCGGCAGCATCGCGCACTTCGCCCTCGGCCACGAGCCACTGATAGTGCAGCTTGAAGGGGGCTTCGGCTGTGGCTTTGCCTTTGGGGAACATGCCAAAGCGGCCGTAGTCGCGGTAGGCGGAGGTGGCGGTGTCTTTCGGATTGTCGGGATGATTGAGGATCACGACGGTGAAGGTCTTGCCTTCAACCGTGAAGATCTCGGCGGCCCAAGGCAGGTCTTTGACCTTGTGGGCATCGATGTTTTCGCCGGGGAAGATGTAGGTCGTGGTTTTGGTATCGACTTTTTCCGAAGGGCGGAACTGAGCGCCCGCGTGCTCGGGGTCTCCGCCCATCTCGGCCGCGCCACTGGCGGGCTTGATGGCGCTGGTCATGTCGATGCCGAGATAGAACGGCTTCGCCGGAGTGGAGAAGGTGAAGCGGCGTTCCTCTGTGAGGAAGGCGTCTTTGCTGTCTCCCTGCCAGTCGATGGAGGCGGTGAAGCTGGAAGCTTCGGGAGCGACTTTGGTGACGACCTGATCGCCGCCTTTCATGTGCCAGCGGTCGTAGGATTTGCCGCCGTAGGTGATCTTGCTGAAGCCGAGGAAGATGCCGCGGTGATGGGTGAAGTTGAAGCCGTGTCCCTTGGTCAGACGGATGGAACCGCTGGCGTCGAAGACATGAAGGTAGGGCTTGTAGGTTTCGTGGTGCTTCTCCGGCGTGCTCGGGTCATTCGCCATCATGAGGCGGGCCACGACCTTGCCGTTATCAGCGACATCGACATGGTCTTTGTCTGCGACGGTGATGTCGAAGGCGGAAGCGTTGAGAGCGAGGGCGAGGAAAAGGAATGGGGCGAATTTCATGCGAGGATCTTTTTGATGACCTTGGCACCTTCAACGCCGGAGAGCTTTGCGTCCAGCCCTTGGAATTTGAAGCTGAAGGCGTCGTGCTGGATGCCGAACTGGTGGAGCATGGTGGCGTGGAGGTCGTGCACGGTGGTGACGTTTTCCTGGGCGGCGTAGCCGAGGTCGTCGGTGCTGCCGAAGGTGATGCCGCGCTGGACGCCTGCACCGGCGAGCCACATGGACATGGCCTTGTTGTGGTGGTCGCGGCCAATGGGGCCTTTGTTTCCCTGCGCCATGGGGGTGCGGCCAAACTCGCCGCTGAAGACGATGAGGGTGTCGTCAAACATGCCGCGCTGCTTGAGGTCTTTGATGAGCGCCGCGCAGGCGCGGTCCACTTCTTTGGCGCGCAGAGGCAGTTCCTCGCGCAGCAGGCTGTGGTGGTCCCAGTCGCGGTGATAGAGCTGGATGAAGCGGGTGCCGCGTTCTGCGAGGCGGCGGGCGAGGAGGCAGTTCGAGGCGAAGGAGCCGTCGCCAGGCTGGCAGCCGTAGAGATCGAGTGTTTTGGCGCCTTCGCCTCTGATGTCCATTAGCTCAGGCACGCTGGCCTGCATCTGGAAGGCCATCTCGTACTGGGCGATGCGGGTGGCAATTTCGGGGTCGTCGCAAATGGCGGCGTGCTGTTTGTTGAGCGAGTTGATGGCGGCAAAGTCGCGGCCCTGACGCTCGCGCGTGACGCCATTCGGACTGGTGAGGTAGAGCACAGGATCGCCCAAAGAGCGGAGCTGGACGCCTTGAAATTTGGAGGGCAGGAAGCCGCTGCTCCACTGACGTGCAGCAATGGGCTGAGGATTGCGCCCCTTGCCGGTGGACATCATGACCACAAAGCCAGGGAGGTCGTCGGCCTCGCTGCCGAGACCGTAGGTCACCCATGAGCCCATGCTGGGGCGTCCGGCGATCTGAGAGCCAGTGTTCATGAACATGTGGGCGGGGTCGTGATTGATCGCGTCCGTCGTCATTGAGCGCACGAGGCAGATGTCATCCGCCACGTTGCCGATGTGCGGCAGCAACTCCGAAAGCTCCATCTGGCAGCGGCCATATTTCTGGAAGCTGAACATGGGGCCTTTGCACACGAGCTTCTGGCCCTGAAGCTGGGCAAGCTGCTGGCCCTTGGTGAAGGATTCCGGCATGGGCTTGCCATCCATCTCCGCGAGCTTTGGCTTGTAGTCGAAAAGCTCGAGCTGTGAAGGGCCGCCCGCCATGGTGAGCCAGATGACGCGTTTGGCTTTCTGAGGCAGCGGCAGACGACCCAGCACTCCCTGAGACGCTGCGCGCAAAAGCTGCGGCTGAAGAAGCGAAGCCAGGGCCACGCCGCCGAGGCCTTGGGCGGTGCGGCCGAGGATGGCGCGGCGTGTGAGTGGAGAAAAGGTGCTCATGGTTCAGCTCCGGGTGATCGTTTCGTGCAGATTGAGCAGCACACGAGTGACATGCGTCCAGGCTGCGAGCTCGCTCTTGTTAAGGCTGGCAGGGACTGCGGCTGCTCCGGTTTTCAGCAGGGCTTCGGCAGAGGCTGCATCTTTTTGATAATCGGCGAACTGCTTGTCGTAGAGCGATGACAGCGTCTTCAGTTCCTCGGCAGACGGTTTGCGCTGCAAGGCCTGCTCAAAGGCCCAGGTGATGCGCTGGGCGGTGTCGCCGGTGCACTCAGAGAGGACGCGGGCGGCAAAGGTGCGCGCGGCTTCGACATAGGTGGGGTCATTCAGCAGCACGAGAGCCTGCTGCGGGATGTTGGAGCGGTTGCGCTCGGCCACGCATTCCTCGCGACTTGGTGCGTCAAAGGCGAGCAGCGAAGGATGCGTGAAAGTGCGCTGCCACCAAGTGTAAAGACCGCGGCGATACAGTCCCTCGCCGCTGTCGTTCTGCCATTCGCGGGTGGGGAAGTTCAGGTTCTCCCAGTACTTGGCGGGCTGATAGGGCTTCACACTGGGGCCGCCGATTTTTGGAACGAGCAGGCCGGAGATGGTGAGTGTATTGTCACGTACGAGTTCTGCATCGAGGCGGAAGGGGCTCTGGCGGGCGCATTCGCGATTGTAGGGATCGGCTGCGGTGAGCTCCTTGGTGGAGGTGGAAACCTGCTGATAAGTAGCGCTATCGACAATGATGCGGATCATGTGCTGCATGTCCCAGCCGCTGTCCATGAACTCGCAGGCCAGCCAGTCGAGCAGTGCGGGGTTCACCGGTGGCTCGCCCTGGGCGCCGAGATCGTCGAGCACCTTGCTCAAGCCGATGCCGAAGAACTGCTTCCACAGGCGGTTCATGACGGTGCGTGCGGTGAGAGGATTGTCCTTGGAGACGAGCCACTGCGCCAAATCGAGACGGGTGAGGTCGCGGCCTTCGATCTTGGGCTTGGGCAGGTAGCCGGGCAGGGAGGCCTTCACCACCTCGCCGCTTTCATCCATCCAGTTGCCACGTGGCAGGATGCGCACGGTGCGCTTGTTGGTGTCGCTGACAGAGACGATGCACTTGGGCGCGCTGTTTTCGAAATCCGCCTTCTCTTTTTCCACGGTGGCGATCTTGGAACGGAGATCTCGCAGCTCGGGGGCGATCTGTTTGTAGGCGGAGGCGAGCTGGTTCTTTTGTGCAGCGGTGCGCTTGTCGGGCGCGGTCTTCAGGATGGCGGCAATCTCGGCGGACGGAAGAGCGGTGCCAGGAGCACGGATGGGCTTGGCCGCGCTGGTGGTGCTCAGGCGCAGGTTGGCGATCTCGTGATTGTCTCCCCAGCCAAAGGTGAGGGTGAAAGTGACTAAGGAGTCGGCTTCAGCGAGAGGCTCCGCCAGTTCAAGGTAGAGCGCCTGATCGGTTCCAGTGCCGCCCAGCACACCCCAGCCGTTGTTCTTTTGATCGGCAATGCCGTCGATGGCAGCTGATGCTGGAAAGGTCTTCTGCTCATAGGTGGCGCTGGCATGGGAGACGGCGATCTTGCCTGACTGCTTTTTGCCACCGCTGGTGAGGGCGATCTCGCTCAGCACAAAGTTGCCATTGGAGGCGAGGCCGATGCCGCGCAGCTTTTCCTTCAGAGCCTCGATGCGGATTCCGGTGGCGCCTGCGGGCAGCTTGGCGGTGATCGTGTAGGTGTCAGTGCCGTCGTTCTGCTTCCGTTCATTGCGCTTGGCATCGATGGTGCCGCGGACCACGCCTTCCTTGTCGGCTTTGAGGGCGACGTTCTTCTTGGCTGAGGCTGCAGTGACCTGCTTAAGCGGCTGCCAAAGGCTGCTGGAGTTGACGGCTTCCAGCGCCTGCTTCTCCCAGGCTGCCTGACCTGCGGCGAGCTCCGGGCGTGTTTTGGCAAATTCTGTCTGCAGCGCGGCCAGGCGCTGGGCGATGTCCGCCTGCTGCTTCTGCCCTTCTTCATCCAGCACCATCATGCCGGGTTCGCGGCGGCCAAGGATTGGCTCCTTGATGTCGGCAAAGAATGCGCCCAGGGAATAAAAATCGCGCTGGGTCCAGGGGTCGAACTTGTGATCATGGCACTGGCTGCAGCCCGTGGTCTGACCCAGCCAGGCATTTCCCACAGCACGCACGCGGTCGGTCAGCATGCGCTGCTCGTAGTCCTTGGCCTGGGCGCCGCCCTCCTCAGTCGTCAGCAGCAGGCGGTTGAAGGCGGAGGCCACGCGCGTCTCCTGGCTGGCGTCTGGCAGCAGATCGCCGGCGATTTGCTCGATGGTGAAGCGGTCGAAGCGCTTGTTGTTGTTGAAGGCGTGGATGACGTAGTCGCGGTAAGGCCAGACATTGTGCGGGTTGTCGCTGTGGTAGCCGATGGTGTCGGCAAAGCGCACCACATCCAGCCAGCCAATGGCCATGCGCTCGCCGAAGTGGGGATTTTTGAGCAGGCTGTCGACGGCCATTGCGTAAGCGGCAGGGGAGTGGTCGCGCTCAAAAGCGGCCACCTCCTCCGGCTTGGGCGGCAGCCCGATCAGGTCCAGGTAGAGCCTGCGGATGAGCGTGCGGGGATCGGCCTGCGGCGAGGGCTTGAGTCCGACCTCGGCCAGGCGCTTCTGCACCAGCACATCCACGCCATTTTTGCCTGCGGGAACCGGGGCTTTCACCGGCTTTTCATAAGCCCAGTGCTGCTGGTAGGCCGCGCCCTGGTCGATCCATTTTTTCAGGATCTCCTTCTGCTGCGGCGTGAGCTTTTTGTGGGAGTCCGGCGGCGGCATGAGGTCATCCTCATCGGTGGTGAGGATGCGCGAGACCAGCTCGCTCTCCGCACCCTTGCCGGGGATGAAGGCCTTGGCGCTCAGGGCCTCCTCGCGGATGTCCAGCCGCAGGTCGGCCTCGCGGTGCTTGGGGTCGTTGCCGTGGCAGTAGAAGCAATTGTCTGAGAGAATGGGCCGCACATCGCGATTGAACTCGATCTTTGCCGGCACGGGAGATTCGGCGGCGTGGAGGCCGAGGGCGGAAAGCAGAAGGAGGCTGGTGGGCTTGGTCATGGTGGAAATAACGTGCCAGAAGAACGTGATATTTGATGACTGATTTGCCGCCAGGGCGGGGATCTCACAAAAAATGTTTTTGTGTGAGGTCCGCGAGTCTGCGGCAAACTGTGGCTGATGACAGATCCCTCCCAGATGGATGCCGTGCTGGACGCCGTGGCACGCGGAGACTCCGCCGCCTTTATGCAGGTGGTGCAGGCGCACGGCCTGATGCTGCGCAGCTACATTGGTGCGCAGGTTTTCAACACCGGGGATGTGGATGATCTGGCACAGGAGACCTTCATCGCGGCGTATCGCTCGCTGCACAGCTTTAAGCGAGGCGATGACATGGGCGCGTGGTTGCGGGGCATCGCGCGTAACAAGGTGCTCATGCACTTTCGCAGCAGCCAGCGGAGGTCGAGCGCGCTGGACCGCTTTCGCGCCGAGGTGGCGGAGATCGTGGTGGACGAGCTGGATGTAGCGGCCGCGCATGAAAAGCCTGAACACATTGAGGCCCTGCTGCGCTGCATCACCAAGCTGCCGGACAAGCTGCGGCGTGTGGTGCATGCGGGGCTGGAGGGGATGAAGGTGCAGGCGCTGGCTGAAGCGCTGCAAACCTCTACGGGGGCGATCTATCAACTTCACTATCGTGCCAACCAGCTCCTGCGGGAGTGTGTCGTGAAGGAGGTGCAAAATGTCTGAGGAGCTGCATGAGATCATCGCTGCGTGGTTTGGCGAAGAGATGACAGAGGCTCGGCGTGCGGAGCTGCTGAAGCGGCTGCGTGAAGATGCTGTGCTGAGAAAAGAGCTGGTGACGGAGCTGCGCACCTTGGGAAACCTGCAGGCCGTGCAGGCGCCTGAGCCGCGCTGGCTGGAACTGCAGGATGAACTGGGGCTGGCGGCGGTGAGAGAAAGTTTTGCCGAAGATCAAATCTGGGCGGCGCTGCGCAGGCAGCCTCGCCCGTTTGTGGCCTCCTGGTGGCGGCCGGTAGCGGCGCTGGCCGCCTGTCTGGCGGGGGTGTTTGCAGTGCTGCTCATCCTGCAGTCGCCGCAGCAGGCAGACACGGCCTCCGCAGGTCGTGAAAATCTTGCGCTGGTGGTGCGGATGGATGAGGTGAAATGGTATGCTGATCAGAAGAATGCACCCAAGGCTGGAGGACTGGTGGGCGCGGGAAACCTGCGTTTTGACAGCGGGCGGCTCACGCTCGCTTTCCTGAGCGGGGTCAGTGTCCACATCGAAGGTCCGGCCGACATCACGCTGCAAGACTCTGAACGCATCACGTGCAGGCGTGGCAATGTGCGTGCGCATGTGAATCCAGGAGCGGAGGGCTTCACCATTGAGACGCCGGGTGGTGCGGTGGTGGATCTGGGGACGGAGTTTGGCGTGAACGTGGAAGGCGAGGGCAAGACCCAGGTGGTGGTCTATCAGGGGCAGGCGGAGCTGGCGATGCTCTCCAAGGATGGCAGCCCGCTGCGGACACGGCTGCTCAGTGCGCAGCAGTCTTCGGAGCTGGATCCGCAGGCCAAAACGCTGCGCGGCATTGATGCGCGGGAGATGCTCAGCGCACCTGATCTGCGCATTCCTCCGCTGGCACTGAGAGCGGATTATGCGCAGCGCATTCTCAAGTCCAAACCGCTGCACTACTGGCGTGGTCAGGCGGCTGGAGAGGGTAGCATTGCAGATGCGGGCTCTGGCGGCAAAGCCTTGCGGATTCAAGGCGGCATCGTGCCTCAGGCTGATGGCAGCCTGGCGTTTTCTGCTGAGAATGAACCGCAGTATCTGCGTGCTGATGGCGAGTGGACGCCGCCCGAAGAGTTTGCGGTGGAGCTTTGGTTTGCCAGCGATGCGTTTCATAGCAGCGTGCTGGCCGTGCTGCATCCGCTGGATGATGAGAATGACACTCTCTCCATGCTGCAACTGACGCGGCGTGATGCACGCAATGCCCTGCGGCCCGGCCGGGTGCGCTTTCTCTTCCGGTGGCCGCCCGGCAGCAGGGACGGCATGAATGTCTACAGCGCCCCGCTTTACATGCCCTACCGCTGGCAGCACCTCGTCTGCCAGCGCCGTGGCAGCACGCTGGAAATGTACCTGGACGGCAGGCTGGTGGGTGACACCGCGCTGCTGGGGACGGAAAAGACCACCGCCTGTGCGCTGCGCTTTGGCCGCCTGTTTGAGGCTGCGGGAAACAAGGATGCACGCCAGTTTGTCGGACGCATGGCTGAAATGGCCGTCTATGAACACGCGCTCAGCGAGCAGGAAATCCGCGAGCATGCGGCGCGTTGAAATTTCAGCGCGACCTGGCCACCACGTCTGACACGGGATGGAGTATCGTGTCTGCGGAGATGCGAGACGGCAGGGAGGTGAGGATGACGCAGGTGGTGTCTGTGGCCGGGTCCGCCCAGGCCAGAGTGCCGGTGGATCCCGAGTGGCCAAAGCTCCTGTCTGAGCAGCCTTTGCCAAAGCCCTCGGGACCCAGGGCAAAGCCGATGCCGCGCCGTGCACCGAGGCTCTCGCTGTGGTTTTGCAGCATCAGGCGCACAGTTTCCGGACGCAGCACTTTGCCGGAGAAATGCAGGAAGGAATCAAGGAAGCGAGCGACGTCGCCTGCTGAGCCGTGGGCACCGCCCCAGGGTGCGGCGAGATTGCGCCAGTAGGGGCTGTTCCAATCCCAAGAGGCGGCTTTGGGATCGCCAGCGCCGGATTCGGGGGCAGCGTGTTCGGTCTGGCAGCGGACGATGTCTGCGATTTTGAAGCGGCCCAGTCCGAGGGCGCTGTGCGTCATTTCCAGCGGAGTGAAGACCTCTCTGGCAAGAAAGTCTGGCAGCGGAGTTTTGGTGATGCGCTCCACGATTTCCGCCGCCAGCAGGATGCCCATGCTCTGGTAGTGGTACTTCGTGCCGGGGGCAAACAGCAGCGGTGTGAGGATGGCTCCCTGCACAAACTCTGCCAGCGGTGCATGGCGTGCGCGCAACGCGGCATTGTCTTCCAGCTGATCCGGAAGGCCGGAGGTGTGTGCGAGCAGGTGCTCGATGGTGACTGCCTTCCGCGCACCTTCATTGAACTCGGGAACGAACTTCATCGCGGGATCGGTGATCCGCAACTCGCCGCGTTCAGCGAGCACCATCACCGCCGTGGCGGTCATGGTCTTGGTGATCGAGGCGAGGAGGAAAATGGCATCCGCATTCGCAGCTTTGCCAAAGGCCTGCTGAAAAGTGTCCTGCTTCCGGCGCACATGCAGCACGGCGGATTCGAGGGTGCCGTCTTTGATCTGCTGCTGGATGATCTCAAATGCGTCGTTCATGGGAGAAGCGGTGAGGCCGTGACCGGTGGTGGCTGCAAGTCCGGCGAGAGTGTTCAGAAAGGTGCGGCGATTGGTCATGGACAGAGGGACTTGGCGAGCAGGCTAGTGATCCAGTTCTTTGATGAAGATGCGGCGGAACTCCACGCCATCCTTGTGGTTTTGGAGGGTGATGGGGCCTTCGGCGGGAATCTGTTTCACGCGTGCGTCCTGGATGATGTCCGCTCCGTTGAGCGTCACATCCACGCGGTCCCCGCGCAGGGTGATGCTGAAGCGGTTCCACTCACCGGGGCCTTTGTCGGCACGGACGCTGGGCATGGTCTTCATGCGCTCTTCTTTCGTTGCCTCGGTGTCCTTAAACTTTGTGCCCACTTCTCCGCTGCCGCAGGGCTGGCACCAGATATTGACCTGCGCGGCACGTGCACCACGCACATAGATGCCGCTGTCTCCCCAGGTCAGATTGTCTTTCATGATCACCTTGCCGGCGGCATCGGTGTGAAACTGGCCGTCGTCCATGAGCCACTGATGCGGTTTCACCACAGGTTTGCCAGTGAGACGCCAGTCGATGAGCAGCGCAAAGTCTTTGTCCTTCTTCGCGGTGGAGAGGTTGTAGTCCTTGCCTGCGATGCGCGGCGGCTCGTCGGTGCGCAGGCGAATGACGCCATCGGCGATTTCCCAGACGCCATCGAGATGGGCTTCGTGCTGCCAGTTGGCCCAGGTGTGGCCATCGAAGAGAGGGATGAATCCGGCTGGTGGGGGATCTATTCCCAGGCTGTCTGGGGCCGCAGCCGCCTGGCTGCACAGGAGGGTGTTTGATGAACCCGCCGCAGCCAAAGCACTCCAAGATGCTGCTTTGATAAAGTCACGCCGGGAAGCCTTCGAGAAAGTCAGTTTGCTCATGTTTGAGTGCCCAAGATTCAGAACCTGATGCTGCCTGGAGCCACAACGCCGACTGCGGTGTCAGAAGCTGGAAGGCAGCATTTGCAGTGCAGAATACGTGAATGAAGTGGGAATCGTGCGGCAGGGATGATTATGCAGGCTTCACGGTGAAGTCGCTATCATCCAGAGAGCGCAGCACCAGCTCGCGCGGGACGCAGAAGTCATCCATTTCCAGGCAGCGGACGATGCCGTCGGCGATGTGCTCGGGCTTGAGGAAAAGCTGTTTGGGGGCCTGGCGCTGGGAGGCGTCGTCCCAGAAGGCGGTATCCACGCCGCCGGGCAGGATGGCAGTGACGCGGATGCGATGCGGGGCTGCCTCCTCAGCCAGCCCCTGCGTGAAGCCGCGCACGCCCCACTTGGCGGCGCAGTACACGGTTTCGCTCGGGATGCCGCGCAGGCTGGCGGTGGAGATGACATTAATGATGTGGCCGCGTTGGTGCGGGATCATGGACTTCAAGGCCGCCTGGGAGCCGAGGATCGTGCCCTTGAGATTCACCGCCAGCATGAGGTCAATCTCCGCCTCCGTGTAGTCGGGGATCCAGCGATGGCGTGCGAGTCCGGCGTTGTTGACCCAGACGGAGATGGGGCCGAGTTGCTCGGTGATCTGATCCGCAGCGGACTGCACGGCGGCAGCATTGGAGACATCGCAACGGATGGACAGGGCGTTCGGATGATCGAGTGCCACGTTTTCGAGATCGAGCAATGCCACACGTGCGCCGCGTGCGAGCAGGGCCTGGGCGGTGGCTAGGCCGATGCCCTTGGCACCGCCGGTGATGACGCAGACTTGATGGGAGAGATTCATGATTTGGGCGAGCTGCGGGAAGGCTGGTCAGAGGGTTGTGTCATGGCGAGGAGATTGTTTTCCTTGCCATAGGCGGTGAGAATGTCGCCGGCCTTGATGAGGTCATCCCGGGCTGGAATGCCAGAGTGGGTGTGGCCGTCACGTGTGATGGCGAGAATGACGACCCCCTGGTCCCAGGGGCGCGATTCGCGCAGGGTGCGGCCTGCGAGAAAGGTGCCGGGCAGCACTTCGATCTCAGAAACCACATAGCCGTGCTGGATGCGCAGCAGCAATTCGTAGTCCAGCGCACGCACCATGCCGGTGCGCTCCAGCGTGCGCTGGATGACGTGGTCGAGCACCTTTTGAAACCACGTGAGGCGGGAGATGAGCAGCATCACTGCAAGGCCACCTGCCAGCCAGCCGAGCATCAGCATGGTGTCGCCGCCGGAGCTGCTCTGCAGCAGAGTGACGATGAGGGTGGCGAGCGCGGAGGTGAGACCCACATTTCCGGCCAGGATGAGATCGCGGATGATGCGGCGGCGCACGGGGTGGTTCACCACCAGCTCTGCCTCCTTGGTGGTGAAGCCCACGCCGAAAAATGCCGAGTAGGCCTGAAAGCTGGCGGTGTCCCAGCTGATGCCGGTCATCATCAGTGCCGTGGCACCCACTCGCACCACCAGCAATGAAACCAGTGCGATGATGAGCAGCGCGATGACGGGGGCGGCCACGAACTTGAGTTTAAAGTTTCAGGTTTAAAGTTCCAAGCTCAGAGGTGCTTTTCGCTGATGGACTTGTCGTGGTCGTAGATCTGCTCCTTGGTCTGGCGGCCTTTCATGTCCCAGTAGCGGTTCAGGCCATGACGCTGCCCGTTGTCAAAATTCGTTTCTGCGGATTGCTGGCCGTTTTCCCACCATTCCTTCATCACTCCGTGCATCTTTCCGCCGATGTAGGGGTACTCGCCGGCGGTCTTGCCATTGGAGTGCTTGTTACGCACGAGCCCGGTGTACGGCTGGCCTTTGTACCTGGCCTCCTTGCCTTCGTTGACCTGCTCGATGTCCTTGTCGGAAAAATCCACCACTGGAGGCTGTTTTTCGCCGCAGGAGGTGAGGCATAAAGTGCAGAGAAGGAGAAGGACGTGGAGCTGATTCATGGGCGCAAGGGTGGAGATAACGCGCACATTTTCAACTCGCAGCACGGCTCACTTTGCCGCCACCGCTTTCCTCCATGTCTCGGGGGCGCCGGGGAGCGTCTCGGCCAGAATGCGGCGAATATGGGTGCGTTCCTTTTCGGAAAGATAGGCAAAGTTGCCAGTGGTGTCCTTGCCGTCCAGGATCGTCCAGAGGCGGGTTAGCACGGTCTGCTTCAGCGGCGCGGTGAGGTGCTGAAAGGTGAGGGAATAGACCATGTAGCTGCAGCGGTATTTGAAAAGGCGGTGCAGGAGCTGGAAGTCCTTGAGGCTGCGGCCGTCGCTGCTCTGCGGGGCATTTTTGGTGAAGGCGGTCTGGAAGGCGGGATCTCCCTCGATGCCGCCTTCGGGCAGGGCGGCCTCATCTTTAAAGAGCAGCGCCTCCACCACGTCCTCGGCGCTGTGGTCGATGATGCGGCGTGCACTTCCAGTAGGCTCTGCGGTGACGGTCTCTCCCAGTTCCTTCTGCAGGCTGGTCTGCATGTACATGGCGCGCAGGGATGTGTGGTTGGCCTTGGTCAGGATATTCTGCACGCTGGTCTGATGCTCCAACACCATGAGGGCCACGATGTCGCTCTGCTTGCGCTTGTAGGGGCTTGTGTCGAAAAACTTGCCGAGGTTGGAGATGTTGGCGCCGGATTTGAAATTGATGTCGATGCTCTGGTCGTTCTTCTCGGTGGCGGTGACGTTGCCACGATGAAGAATACTGCCGTGCCTGCCGGTGACATACCAGCCACCCCAGCGGTCGCTGAAAGGGGTGGTGGTGTCCACCACGGTGCTGCCCTGGCTCATGATGGGGTGTCCTTCCGGGCCAGGATACACGGAGCGGACGATGACACCGGGCACACCGGGGGAGAAGGGGCCGCCGTGGCAGCTTAGGCAGCTGTTGTCGCGCTGAAACTGCAGGGGCTTGGCGGGTTCTTCTTCAGGGTCGAGCAGATAAAACACGGGGCCGAGCTTGGGGTCCACGGTGGCCACCTCGATGCTCCCGCCGAGGCAGTAGCCGACGTAGGCGTTGTCGCCGAAGTACACCACGCGCGGCGTCTGCGGGCTGATGCGGTCATTCTGCTTGCTGGTCTTGGAGAAGACCATGACCTGGGATTCCTGAGGGATGTCGAACTGCTTCATCACATCGCGCAGCACGGTCCAGGCGTCGGTGCGGTCGATCTTGACCTTGCCAGCGGCCATCAGGCGTTCGAGGCGCTGGGTCGCGTCATTGGGCTCGGTCTCGGAGTAGCGGATGGGGGCGTTTTCGTACTCGTCTTCGGCGTGGAGCTGCGGGAGGAAAGCGGAAAGCAAAATGGCCAGGCTCGTGCCCAGCAGGCTGGAGCGCTGAGTCGAAGCGGGGGATGGTGCGGTGCTCATGGCTGGGATATGGGGTGAGTCATTCCTGAGGCAGCAGCTGTTTTTTCATGCCAGTGCCGGCGGCACCGGCCACGAGGTCGCGCAGCGTATGGCGGTCGAGGCTTTCGTAGAAGGCATTGACCGCCTGGGCCAGCGCGCCTTTGAGGCGGCAGGAGCCATTGATTGGGCAGGTATTGTGCTGCGCGTCGAAGCACTCGACGATGATCGGCGAGTCCTCTGTGCGGCGCACCACCATGCCGATGTGGATTTCCTCAGGCGGCATGCCCAGGGAAATGCCACCGCCTCTTCCGCGCCGGGTTTCCAAGTAACCGAGCTTGGCCAGGTAGTTCACCACCTTCACGAGGTGATGGCGCGAGATGCTGTAGGCCTCTGCCACCTCGCTGAGAGAAAAGGTCTCCCCCTTCAGCGCCGCAAACATGAGCACGCGCAGGGAGTAGTCTGAGAAAAGGCTGAGTCGCATGACTCGATTTACGATAGCCGTTGGCTAAACTTGCACTTTGCGTGCATCTTTAACCAAGTGGGGCCAAAAGAGGCGTAATGGCGGGCAAGATCGGCATGGTCAGACACAAAAAAAGCCCGGAGGACACTCCTCCGGGCTTTGAGAGCTGGTTTGCCAGAGACTACTTCTTCTTGGCAGGGGTGGCGCAGCAGGCGTGGCCCGTGGTCTTCTTGGCGGCAGGGGCGCTGCAGCAGGAGGAGCAGTTTTCCTTCTTTTTGGCGAAAACGCAGTGGCCGTTCGAGCAGCTGCTCAGCAGCAGGCTGGTGGAGACAAAGGCGAGAGTGAGAAGTGATTTCATAGTGTGTGTGGTATTGATGGCTAGTGGCTGACAATGGCTTTATAGCCGTTGCACAGCATTAAGAGTCCGTATGGAACAATTTATTTCATGCAATCTCAAGAATAATTGCACATTCGTCGGCTGTCCGGTTTGCAGACAGGCATGAAAAAGCCCGGAAGGGTTGCTTCCGGGCTTGAGGGAGAATGAATCACCTCACTGCAAATCAGCCTTCCTTGAGGGTCTCGACCTTCTTGTGGGAGCTGGTGGCGGTAACCTTCTTGCCGACAAGCTTGTCAGCGTCTTTGACGGCAGCGGTCAGGGTAAGCTTAACTTCCTTGCCGTCAGCCTCGATGACGATGGACTTGGAGTCAGCGTCAACGGACTTGAGCTTGCCAGTGGTGGTGTCGATTTTGCCGCAGCCAGCGAAAGCGGACACGGAAAGGCCGAGGACGGCGAGGGTGGTAAGGATGGATTTCATGTTGAGTTTGAGTGTGGTTAGCTTTCCGTCAGGAAGTGACCGAGCGGATTTGCACCTATTCAAAACGAAAGCCGCCACCTCAGACAATCAAAAAATGTGGGGTTTTTGAAAAAAGCTCGTCACACGGCCTCAGCCTGTGCCACGCTGGTCCGATGAAGAATACAGTTTTCACCCTTGGCGTGGCCGTTTTTTGGGCTTTTGCAGCCACCTGTCCGGCGCATCCTTTGCCGGATGTGGCCGTGAGGGCTCATTTTGAACAGAATGGTGACTGGACGCTTCAGGTGGAAATTGACCCGCGCAGTTTCCAGCCAGACCCCAATGTGGCCCCTTACCTGACCAATGCTGACTTGGGCGTCACACCGGCGGAACAGCAGGAGAAACTCAAGACGCAAGCCAGGGAGTATGCACAAAAGGTGGTCGAAGTCGTTCTCGACCCTGCTGTCGAAGTGAAGCCTGAGCTGACCTGGGAGTTTACCGCTGCCGAAAATGCGCCTTTGAAGCTGCCGGAGGATCCGGTCATGCTCACCGGCACCTGGCGTACGAAGCTTCCTGCCGGCAGCAAGGGCTACTCCATCAAGGCCCTGCCAGCCGGAACCTTGAGTGTGCTGTACCATAACACTGCGCTGGGGAAGAAGGTGGAGCGCTACCAAATCCTCTTTCCTGGAGAAACCAGCTATGTGCTGGATTTGCAGACTTTCACGCCGCGCACCAAGGCTCCGCTCCCCATCACGGAGGAGTCCGTGAAGGACCCTGGTGCGGCCTCTGGCAGTCTTGAAGGCATGTGCGAAATGTGCGGAACCTGCTCCACGGGCGGGTACATGCTGCCGACGCTGATTGCTGTGGCGGGGCTGGTGATGGTCGTTGCATGGCTCCGCCGCAAGCCTAAGGCGTGAAGAGCGGGCAACTTCCGTTTGCACCGCTACCGTGCTCGCGTAAATGCCGCGCGTGAAACAGGCATTTGTATTGGGCGCAGGCATTGGCGAGAGACTGAGACCTCTGACGGAGCAGCTTCCTAAGCCGCTCGTGCCAGTGTTCCACCGTCCTCTCATCACCTATGCCTTTGATCACCTGATAGCGGCGGGGGTATCCCGCCTGGTGGTCAATACGCACCATATTCCCGAGGCCTATGCGCGGGCCTTTCCAGAGCAGAGCTACCGAGGTGTGCCGATCCAGTTCCGCAACGAGAGCCCCGTGCGGCTGGAAACCGCAGGCGGTATTGCCAATGTGCGCGATCTGCTCGGCGGCGAGCCCTTCCTGGTCTACAACGGAGACATCCTGACCGACCTGCCCCTGCAGCCCCTCATCCATGAACATCAAACCAAGGGCAATCTCGTCACCCTCGTCTTGCGCAGCCATGGGCCCTCCCTGCACATCGCCTATGACTCGCAGACGGGGCTGGTCACCGACATCCGCAACAAGCTTGGCACTGGCGACGAGGGGAAATACCTCTTCACCGGCATCTATGCCTGTGATCCGGCCATCCATGACTGGATCACTCCCGGCAAAGTAGAGTCCGTCATCCCCATCTTCCTCAACATGATCCGCGCCGGGGCAAAGCTCGGGGCTGTGGTGATCGACGAGGGCAGTTGGTGGGATTTGGGCAGTCGAACGGCCTACCTTTCTGCTCATTCGTCTCTGAACGGCATGTATGCTCCGGCAGTTGACCCGTTGGCGCAGATCGAGGCCGGGGCAGTGCTGCGGGGAATCAATGTCGTGGGGGCCGGGGCTGTGATAGAAGCCGGAGCACAGCTGGAGGACACCATCGTCTGGCCAGGCGGCCGGGTGCAGGGCGGCGCAGATTTGAGGCGCTGCATCGTCCGCAGTGGTGTCACGGCGGCGGGAAATGCGGAAGACGTTGATTTTTAAGCCACTCCCGGCTTTGGATTGGACATCCGGCGTTCCGCATTCGTCATTCTTCACATCTATCATGCTCCCCGAACACGAGGCCTTGCTCTTCTTCACCCGCCAACAGTTCCCTGAACTGAACAGCACGCCATGTGAGGTGGAGGTCATCCTCAAGGGGGCTTCCGACCGCCATTTCTATCGGCTCAACTGGCAGGCTGACCGTGCCCCAATGATTTTGATGGTTTACACCTTGGCGCGTCGCGACAACCCCAAATTCGTTCCCGCCACCTTGAGGCTGAGGAAAATCGGAGCGAACGTGCCGCAGGTTTACGCTTTTGATGAGCAGCGCCTCTGTGTCTGGCTTGAGGATCTGGGGCGCATCGATCTGCAGTCTTTCAATGAGCGCCCATGGGACCTGCGCATGCCGCTCTATCAAGCCACCTTGCGTGAAGCGGCGAAGTTCCATGAAGTGACTGAAAGCACCCTCACGCCAGCGGATATTGACGAACTCGAGCCCGGCTTTGACGAGGCGCTCTATGAATGGGAGCAGGGATACTTCCTCGAGCATTTTGTGGTTGGTTACCTGGGGCGAGAGCATGACACGCCCGAGTTTGAGGCCGCCCACGAGTCGCTCAGGCAGCTCCGCCGCCACCTTTCCCGTCTCCAGCGCTGCCTGGTTCATCGGGATTTCCAGAGTCAGAATGTTCTGATCCGCGCTGGGGAAGCCTGGCTGGTGGACTACCAAGGCCTGCGCCTCGGTCTGGCCGAATACGATCTCGCCTCGCTGCTCTACGATCCGTACGTGAATCTCACGAAGTCGGAGCGCGGCAGCCTTTTGCGCTACTATGCGGAGCATCGCGGCCTCTCGCTCAGTGATGTGAGCCACGTGTTTTATCTCTGCGCCGCCCAGAGGCTTATGCAGGCGCTGGGGGCCTACGCCAATCTCAGCCGCAATCTCGGCAAGCCACATTATGAGCAGCACATCCCCGCTGCCGTATCGAACCTGGCCGAAGTCTGCGCCGAAGGGCAGGGGCTGCAGGAACTGCGCATGTTTTTTGCCGGCGGACTCTGATCCACCGGCCCCACCCCCGATGATGCGTGGATTGTCCCCCGGGAGGGGCGCTCTAGCGTTGATCGGGAGGCGGTTGTTGGGGGCGGCTGGGCCTGATTCGCCGAATTAACGGCACATGAAGCAAGGCCAAATGCGAAATCGCATTGCTCTCGCCTTCGGGATAGGCTCTAAATGGCGCATCCCCACCCTGCCGCATGCCTGAAACCGCCGCCGCCACGCCGACCTCCGCGCCCAGCAAGAGTCGTGTCTTTGCGTCCCGTTTGTTCAGCACCCTGCTGCTTTGGTCTCTGCTCACCGTGGCATTCCTGCAATGGCAGAACACCTGGCTGATCATAGCCATCACGGGTTTTTTCGGTGTGTCGGGTGCTGTGGAGTATTTCCGGCTGCTGCGTAATGACCCGCATGCGCGCTCTTTCAATGCGCTCGGCTTTGTCATCTGCATCGTGTACTGGGGCGTGGTGCTGTGGTACACCACCTCCCGCCACAAGGCGCCGCCCATGGAGTTTGACCTGGCCGCGCTGACCGCCAGTGTGCACGGCTCTTTTATCCTATGCTACCGCCACCAGCTTGAAGGCACGCTGACACTGCAGCGCATCTTCAACACCGTCTTTGGCACCGTTTACACGGTCATCTTCTTTGGTTTCATGGTGCGTCTGATGTATTTCCACGCCGACGGCAAAGGCATCACCGACATCTTTCTGGTGCTTTTCCTCATCATGGTCACGAAATTCAGTGACATGGGGGCTTATGTGGTCGGCGTGTTGTTTGGGAAGCACAAAATGATTCCGCACATCAGCCCGGCAAAGTCCTGGGAGGGATTTGTCGGCGCCTTCATCGGTTCGTTTACCGCTGCTGCGGTGCTGCTGGCAACGATTCCCGAAAAAATCGCCCCCATCACCTGGATGCATGGCATGCTCCTTGCCCCGGTCCTTTGCGCTACTGCGGTCACAGGAGATCTTGCTGAGTCCGTGCTCAAGCGCTGTGTCGCCATCAAGGACAGCGGCCACACGCTGCCCGGCATCGGCGGCATCCTTGATCTCACGGACAGTCTGCTGTTCACCGCCCCGGTGTTTTATTTTTACTTGTCCGCCATCGCACGATAAGCCAAAGCAAGCATTCGTGATGCGCAAAGTTCTCCTCCTCGGCTCCACCGGCTCCATCGGCACCAGCGCCCTCAAAGTCGCATGTGACATCCCTGAGCGCATGCAGATCGTCGGCCTGGCCGCGAACAGCAGCGTCGAGTCGCTTGTGGCGCAGGTGCACGAGACCGGTGTCAGGCAGGTGGCCCTGACCGATGCCGCTGCTGCGGCAAAAGCCCGTGCGCTGCTGCCTGCGGATGTCGTACTGCACACAGGCGCGCAGGGACTGGTCGATCTCGTGAACGAATCCGACGCCGACATGGTGCTCGTCGCCATTGTGGGCACCGCCGGGTTAGCTCCGGCGCTAGCCGCCATCGAGCGCGGCATGCACCTGGCGGTGGCCAGCAAGGAAATCCTCGTCATGGCCGGCGAAGCCGTCACCGAGGCCGCCAAGCGCAAAGGCGTGAACATCCTGCCCGTGGACAGCGAGCACAACGCCATCTTTCAGTGCCTTGAAGGCCACCGGCACAGCAGTGTACAGCGCATTCTTCTCACTGCCAGCGGCGGCCCCTTTCGCACCCTGCCTGCGGATCAGCTTCCTGCTGTCACCGTCGCCCAGGCCCTGAAGCATCCCACCTGGACCATGGGCCGCAAGATCACCATCGACAGCGCCACCCTCTTCAACAAGGGGCTGGAAATGATCGAGGCCAAGTGGCTCTTTGACGTGCCCATGGACAAGATCGAGGTCGTCGTGCATCCCCAGAGCATCGTGCACAGCATGGTCGAATTTGCTGACAACAGCGTCATCGCGCAGCTCAGCCACAGCGACATGTGCTTTCCCATCCAGTATGCCGTGACCTGGCCTGACCGCGTGCCGAACAATCTGAAGCCGCTCGATTTCGCCAAAGTCGGCGCTTTGTCTTTCGAAGCCCCCCGCGTGGACGACTTTCCTGCCATCAATCTGGCCCGCCATGCCGGCACCGTTGGCGGCACCCTCCCGGCCGTCCTCAACGCCGCCAACGAGGTTGCTGTAGATGCCTTTATCAACGGTAAAATCTCATTTCCAGGCATCTGGCAGACAGTCGAGAGCGTCATGACAGCCCATCAGACGGTCGAGCATCCGAATCTTGATGCACTCATTGAGGCAGATGCCTGGGCTCGGAGCAAAGCTGCCGAACTGATCTGAGTCAGCGGGAGTCCCAGGCTTCCAAAAACTTCCCAAAAATATCCTCGCCCCAGCGGGGGGCGTGCTAATCTCCGGCGAACCCACTGTTCGCCATGAAAACTACTTTCAGCCTCGCGCTGCTGCCAGCCATGACGCTGGCATTTGTTTCTGCCATTCAGCTCTGCCATGCGGCTCCGCCAAAAGGCCGTGCAGATACGAAAACGCCGCCTTCTCAGGAACTGCACGCGAGCATCACCATCAATCCGGAGGAGCTGGCTCCTGACTCCACCATCGAAGTCGTGTTTCCCACGGCCATGGTGGCCAAAGACCAAATCGGCAAAAGCGCAGCCACTTCACCGCTGGTTCTGATTCCGGAACTGACCGGCACTTTCGAGTGGACGAGCACTCGCAGCGGGCATTTTCACCTCACGCAAGCTCCGAAATTTGCCGCCAGCTATGAGTTCAAGCTGCGCGCGGGTCTGACAGATCTTGCCGGCAAACCCCTTGCGGCTGAAAAGCTCGACTCTGTGGAAAGCGCACGCTTCCGCATCATCGATCAGCATCCTCGCTGGTTTGATGATGATGCTCAGAATCGCAGCCCGCGTTTTCTCTTCGAGTTCAACGACAGCGTTACGCCTGCAGAGGTGGTCAAGCACATCAAGTTCGTGTCTGAATCCTCACCACAGCCTGTGGGTGCCAAGGTTCGTCATGCCACCGGCAAGGACTTCACCCGTATGGGCGCCGAGCCCCAGGCAACGTGGGCGGAAGAAATATCCAAGGTGAAGCCCTCGGTAGGCGATGATGCGGCGCGCCTGAGCGCTATCATCGTCGAGCCGGAAACACAGCTTTCGGTAGGCAAGTGGAGCCTGGCGATTGCTGAAACGCTCAGCAACACCTCAGGAGTCAACCAAATCGCCACGGGTGACGACATCCAGCTCGGTGAGATCAAACCGTTTGAGGTGCGTGAGGTCGAGGCGCATACACCGTTCGACAGCGACTACTACATTGATGTCGATTTCAACAAGCGCCTCCTGCCGCCGACGAATGATGAAATGACGCCGGAGATGGTGGCGGCCTTTGCGCAAAAGCTCGCCCCCTTTGTCACCATCCGCCGCGCCTCTCTGGGGCAGAAGCTGGCGTCCGTGGTCAACAAGGACGAAGGGCCCGTCACGGGGCTTAAGGCTGAAATTTTGGGGCAAACGCTTCGCTTCACCGGCCCGTTTGAAGTGAACAAAAAGTACACCGTCACTGTGGACATGGCCATGACGTCCGGGGACAACCTTCCCCTGCAGGCCAATTATAAAAACGAGGTCACATTCATCCCCAATCCTCCCTATCTCGCCGCCCCCACTTTCATCAACGCCCAGCTTGCCAAGGGGGATGGAAACTATGAGTTCAGCGCTGCCAACGTGAAGCAGGTGCGCGTGCGAGCCAAGCGCCTCAACGGGCCGGAACTGCTCAAGGCGCTGGATCAATACCGTGCCTACCAGTCCGCCTACTACGGCAACGAAAAACAAAAGGCAGCCTACAGGATGCAGTCCATCGACGCCTACCCTGGCACTCAGGTGTTTGACCGCAGCTTCCCGGTGAACAAGCCGCTAGACCACAGCGAGATCCTAAAGCTGAACTGGCGTGAAGTGCTGGGAGACTTTCCTGCGGCGCCGCTTTTTATCGAGCTTGAGGGGACAGCCGCCGCAGGCATCGAACAAAAGGGTGTCATGACCCAGACCCTTGTGCAGTTTACCGATCTCGGGATCATGCAGAAGAGCAACGGCCGTGAGACGATGGTCTTTGTGACATCGCTGGAAACAGGCAAGCCAGTGTCCGGTGTGCGTCTGACGCTGGTGGACAACGATTTGAAGCTCATCGGCTACGGAGACACAGATGCCAGTGGCATTGCCACCGCGCCGGGGGCGTCTCCTGCGTTTGTGCTGGCGGAAAAAAATGGAGACTGTGCCGTCATTGAGTGCAGCGGCAGCAGCATTCGCATTCCCTACGACATCTCGCAGGCCTATGAGAATGTCTGGCAGCCTCAGCGGCGCACCTTTGTGTTCTCCGACCGCCCGCTCTACAAGCCCGGAGACACCGCACACTTCAAAGCTCATACCCGTCTGCTCATTGGCGATGATCTGAGCCTTGATCAAGCACCGGCCGAAGGGCGGCTGGTAATCCGCGATCCTCGTTACCGCGTCGTAGTTGACAAGCCGGTCACTTTCACCGCCAGCGGTGCCTGGGCAGATGATCTGGTGCTGCCAACGGGGCCTGCCGGATGGTATGACCTTTCAATCAACCTCAAGTCTCCCAATGCCAACAGCCAGAGCAACGACGGTGGCGGCATGAGCTTCCGCATCGACGACTACAAGCCTAACACCTTTGAGGTGAAGCTGGACACGAAGGCCGTCAAATTTCAGCCTGACCGCATTCACCTGCCTCTCACCGCGAACTACTACATGGGCAAGGCGCTCTCCGTCGCCAAGGTGCAATGGAGCGCGAACTCGCAGCGCGACTACGAGGCTCCGGCCGCCTACAGCCGCTATCATTTCGGAGAGGCGCCTTCATGGTCTCATTATGCCCAGGATCGTGACGCCGATGGCGACTACTCAGGGCATGGCGATGATGAGGAGGAAAACGAGTGGTTTGTGAACGGCAATCTCTTCCTGGCTGAAGACGGCACCGCCACACTCGAAATGCCGCAGCCGCCACCAGACCGTGCGGCGCTGCCGCAGCGGGTGCGGGTGAATGCCGAAGTCACCGACATCAACGAGCAGACCATCAGCTCCAGCACTGAGTTTGAAGTGCCTGGCGCGAATTTCCTGCTGGGGCTCAAAGGCCCGGAGTATTTCGGCACCGCAGGCAAACCGCTGCAGCTTGAAGTGGTGGCGATTGATTCCAGAGGAGCTCCCGCCGCAGGTGATGTGCGTGTCGAATTCAAAGTCGAGCGTCAGGAATACCACACGCTCAAGATCGCCACAGCCGGAGGTGGATCGACGACCAAGGACCAGGTCATCCTGCGTGAGGAAATGAAGCAGAGTGTCGATTTGAAAACCCCGACCGCCGGTTCGGCGCCCTCTGCCAGCATCCCATTCACGCCTGCAGTAGGCGGCGTCTATTTCGTCACCGCAGAGGCCGTGGACACCAAGGGCACCAAAGTGCTCTCCCGCATGCCGTTCTACGCCGTCGGTGGCAGCCAGTTTCCATGGGCGATGGAGGATGGAAACCGCATGAACCTCCAGCCGGAAAAAAACACTCTCAAGCCAGGAGAGGACGCTGTTATCGTGGTCAAGACTCCCATCGCTGGCACTGCGCTGGTGACCGTTGAGCGCAACAAGCTGCATCGTCAGTTTGTCACAGAGCTCACGCTCGAAAATCCGATCATCCGCGTGCCGCTGGGTGAGGATGATTTTCCAAATGCTTACGTGTCCGTCACTGTCATCCGTGGTTCTGCGGCCAGCACCAAACAGCACCAGATGCCCGAGTATCGAGTCGGCTACTGTGCGCTGACTGTGGAATCTGATGCAAAGGATCTGAAGCTCACAGTCAAGCCTGATCGGGATGAAGTGCGTCCTGCGGAGGAAGTGAAAATCACCGCAAAGGTCACGGATGCCAAAGGCGCTGCGGTTGCCGGTGCGGATGTGACGCTCTATGCCGTGGACGAAGGCGTGCTCAGCCTCATGAAGCATGAGACGCCTGATCCTTCCGCCTTTTTCCACGCCGAGTTTCCCCTGGCTGTGGACAGCTTCACGTCCTTCGACAGCCTGCTGTCTGAGGAAGCTGCCGCAAGAGACCGGGGCAACAAGGGCTTCGTCGTCGGCGGCGGGGATGGCGAAGGCGCCGGGCCGGATGCGAATATTCGAAAAAATTTCGTCGTTACCCCTCTATGGCTCGCTTCGGGCACCACGGATGCCCAGGGTGGTCTGACCGCCAGCGTCAAAGCGCCGGACAATCTCACTCGCTATCGCATCATGGCCGTGGCCGCTCATGGCGTGGATCGCTTTGGCAGCGCCGAATCAGCCTTCAAGATCAACAAGCCGCTGATGGTCGATCCTGCGGTGCCTCGGTTTGCCCGTCTGGGCGATGAATTTTTGGTGAAAGCCATCGTCCACAACACCACGCCAAATGCCGGTGCCGTGGAAGTGACCCTTGAGCTGGATTCCACTGCGGATTTCATTCAGGAAAAGCGGGATTTCGTTCCTGCTGCGCTGAAGTCCGTCAACGCCGCAAATGCGAAGCAGCAGAAGGTCATTCTGCAGATCAAAGCCGGCGAGACTGCTGCCACCGCCTTCCCGGTGCAGTTCGTGCAGCTTGGCACCGCGACATGGAAGTGGACTGCACGAGGCGTGGACTGGCCCGCTGCTGCGAGCGACAGCACTGTGTCGACATTTGAAGTGAACCATCCTGTGCCTGAGCTGCGCTATGTCAGCTACACACGTCTCAAAGCCGATGAACCCAATGAGAACCTCATCAAGGATGTAAACCCCGCCTTGCTCGAGGGTGACGGCGCACTTTCTCTCGGCATCAGCAACAGCCGGCTGTTTGAGGCACGCGATGCCATCGGCTACGTGCTGCATTATCCTTACGGCTGTGTGGAGCAGACCACTTCGGCCACGATGCCCTGGCTTGCGCTCGGCAAATATGAACCGCTCTTTCCCGATCTCCTAGGCGGTGGCAAGGCAAAACAGGCTGTGCAGGCGGGTGTGGACAAACTGCTGCAAATGACCACAGATGAGGGCGGGCTGGCCTATTGGCCGGGTGGCACCGAGCCAAGCCTCTGGGGCAGCGCTTACGGTGGCATGCTGCTGCTCCGGGCACGGGAGCAAGGTGCGGACGTTCCTGCGGACGCGATCAACAAGCTGGTCGAATTTCTTTCCAAAAAATTGCGCGGGCTGGATGAGGAAAAAGACCTCTACAACATCACAGACTCAGCGCTGGCGCTCTATACCCTTGCCAAGGCAGGCAAACCGGAGCCTGCGTATCAAAACCTGCTTTTTGGCCGGCGTGAGAGTCTGCCTGAAATCGCACGGCTTTACCTGGCTCTCTCCATGTGCCTGAGCAACGCGCCTGAACAGCAGATCAAGGATGCGCTCGGCTGGAAGCCTGCGGCACGTGCTGCTTCCCCTGCGAAGGCAGATGGCAAAAGCAAGGCGGCTAAATCCGAAGCGAAGGCTAAATCAGTGCCGCCAACTCGCCCGGTCACCTGGAGCCACTGGGCTGGCAACGGTGCCAACAAGGCACTGCGCTTGATCTGCTACACGCATCTGGGACTGACCGAAGAGGCGGAGGAGCTTGCGGTGGCGATCCTGCAGGCGCGCAACGGTCGTGGCGAATGGGGCAACACCTTCACCAATGCGTGGACACTCACTGCTCTGGCTGCCTACGAGCGCAGCCTTAAAAAGGCAGGTGAACCGCTTGCTGCAACGGGCCGCTGGGACACCCAGTCTGTGCCGCTGCAACTCAACGCCGGATTCTCCAGCACCCATGTGAACTTTGCTCTTAATCAGGCCCTGAGTGCCAAGCCGCTCAGCGTCGAACTTCCTACTGGACGTGAGATCTACGGACGCGTCGAAGCACACAGCTTCCCGCCTCAGCGCGCCTTCGCCGGTGAAAACAAGGGCTACGCCATCGAGCGCAGCTATGAAGAGCTGAACATGGACGGCTCCACCTCCGGCACCGAGGACCTTCGTGTCGGTGACATGGTCGTGGTCACCCTCAAGATCGAAATCGGCGGTGGAGACCGCTACCTCGCCATCGACGATGCGCTTCCTGCCGTTTTTGAAGCCATCAATCCTGAGTTCGGCACCCAGAGCGAACGTGAAGCTGATCAACTGCCCGACGGCATCCAGGCCTGGTTCTGCGACCATCGCGAAATCCGCACAGACCGCGCCCTGTTCTTCACCGATTTCGCTCCTGCCAAAGGAAAGTTCAGCCTCCAGTATCTCGCCCGCGTCATCGCCGAAGGGGATACTACGGCACCTCCCGCACGCATCGAAGCCATGTATCAGCCCGAAAAATATGGACTCAGTCCGACACAGCGCGTACGCACCCTCCCCTCTGCTGGCGCAAAGGTGGCGGAAGTGAAGTGAGACAGATGCATTTGTCCGTCGTAATCGTTCGCAATGCCTGAATCTGCGTTTGAATCCATCTCCCAAATCCGCGCCTCCTTTCCGAAGCAGGGGTTCTTTGCTGAAAAAGAATGGGTGCTTTCGCCAGAGGCATTCGCTTTAGATGCCAGGACGGTGGCTTTGATTCGCGGTTTGGGGCCTGCGCTGCGTGGTTTTCAGCGCGCATGCAATCGGCTGTATTTTGACGAGTCGTACCCGTGGGTCGCAAAGCTCCTGGATCAGGGCAAACCGCGGCGCGTGCTCGATCTGGGTCGCAATCCACGCTGGCATGAAGACCTGCCCCGCGTTCTGCGCCCAGATCTGGTGCTCACAGAAACCGGTGTGACCATCTCCGAACTGGACTCACTGCCCGGCGGCATCGGTTTGACCGCATGGCTGAATGAAACCTATGCCGCGCTGGGTCAAAACGTGATCGGCGGAGCCATGGGAATGGTCGAAGCGTTTGCTGCCGCGTTTCCGAGCGAGGACATCCTGATCTCGCGTGAGTCCGGCGACTACCTCCCGGAGATGAACTGGCTTGCAGAAAAGCTCGGCCGCCGTGTGCTGCGCCCCTGGGAGGTGCAGCCCTATGAGCTCAACGGCGCGTCCATATACCGCTTCTTTGAACTCTTTGACCTCGCCAATGTCGAGAACGTTGATGTCATGCTGCGCATGGCGGAGCGCGGCGAGCTGAGTTTTACGCCACCCATCAAAGCCTTTCTCGAAGAGAAACTCTGGCTCGCTCTGTTCTGGTCTCCCACGCTGGCGGACTACTGGCGGTCAGCACTCAGTGCTGAGCATCTGGCGCTGCTGCAGCAATGCATCCCGATGGGCTGGGTCGTCGATCCAGTGCCTCTGCCTCCCTTCGCCATCTGGCCAAAGCTCGACATCCAGAGCTGGCACGAAATGAAATCCTTCGGGGGTAAACTGCGGCAGTTGGTGTTGAAAATCAGTGGGTTCTCCGAGCGCGGCTGGGGTTCGCGCGGTGTGTTCATCGGCCACGATTTGTCACAGGAGCAGTGGGCTTCCGCCATTGATGAAGCACTGGCCAGTTTCCCCACCAATCCTTTTGTGCTGCAGGAATTCCACCGCGCCAGAGTGGTTGCCCATCCTGCATGGGACGAGCCAAGCCAATCCACGCGCGCGATGCAAAGCCGGGTGAGGCTGTGCCCCTACTATTTTGCCGTTTCGGAGGAGGATGACGATCCGGCACTCGGCGGGGTACTGGCCACGGTTTGCCCGGCCGACAAAAAAATCCTCCATGGCATGCGTGATGCGATGATGCTGCCTTGCGTTGCGCAGTGATTTCCGCTCCATTAGCGGCACCATGAAGCTTCTTCCAGCCCTTCTGTTTGTCTCGACGTCACTCTGCGCCGCTGACCCCATCGTTGTGAAACTCTGGCCAGGTGGTGCGCCGGAGCAGCCCGGCGTGAAGATTGAGGCTGAGAAAGAGATCCCGAAGAAGTCGGCAGATGATGTGCTGCGCATCACCAACGTGACGGACCCTATGATCACCGTCTTCAAACCGGAAAAACCAAACGGCACCGCCGTCATGGTGTGTCCCGGAGGTGGCTACGGCATTCTCGCCTATGAGCATGAAGGCTCCCAGGTCTGTGAGTTTCTCAATCAGCACGGTGTGACCGGCATCCTGCTCAAATATCGCGTACCAAAGCGCGACCCCAAAGATCCGGGGCGCGAGGCCCTGCAGGACGCGCAGCGTGCCATGGGCATCATTCGGCACCACGCAGCAGAGTGGGGCCTCAAGGCGGACCGCATCGGCGTTCTCGGTTTTTCCGCCGGGGGCCATCTGACGGTGATGACGGCGCTGCATGCAAATGCACGCACCTACACCACCGACCCTGCGCTGGATGTCGAGGACGCGACTCCAAACTTCGCCATTCCGGTTTACCCGGCCTACCTCGTCAGCAAGGAGGACATCTCGCACCTGTTGCCTGGTTTTGAAGTCACCGCCAAATCTCCGCCGATGTGCTTCGTTCACGCAAATGACGATCCTTGGCCGGCCAGCGCGAGCGCGCTGCTCTATCTTGAGTACAAGAAGCTCGGCATCCCTTGTGAACTGCACATTTACGCCAAAGGAGGACACGGTTTTGGCATGCGCAAGAGCGGCGGGCCGGTGAATGACTGGCCCAACCGCGTGGCGGAGTGGATGAAGTCGATGGGATACATTCCGTGACCCCCTCATCTGCGTGGTGGCTTGTGCCTTGAACCTGACTATGGTGAAGCTGCGCCTGCATGAAGACACGCAACGCCCGCACCCAAGCGCCTCCGGCTGCAGTCAATGAACTGCAGGCTCAAGATTCCTACCGCACGGTGGTGGAGGATCTGACGGAAATCATCTGCCGCTTTCTTCCGGATGGAACCATCACCTACGCGAACGAAGTTTACTGCCGTTTTTTTAACAGGAAACGTGAGGAGTTGCTCGGCCAGCGCTGGCAGCCTAACGCGGTGGTCGAGGACTTGCCGCTGATCGAGGAGCGCCTGAGGCTGCTTTCTCCCAAGACTCCGGTCGTCGTCATCGAGAATCGTGTTTATGACGGCAAAGGGCGCGTGCGTTGGATGGAGTTTGTGAACCGCGCTTTCTTCGATGAGCTCGGGCAGCTGAAAGAGATGCAGTCGGTGGGCAGAGACATCACTGTGCGCGTTCTGGCAGAGCAGCGCCTTCAGGAGGGGGAGCAGCGCTGGAAGTTTGCTTTGGAAAGCTCCGGATTTGGGGTCTGGGACTGGGATGTTTCGCGCAATACGATTTTCCGTTCGAGCCAGTTCAAGATCATGCTCGGCTACGGTCCTGACGAATGGATCGAAGGCTCGGAGCTTGGCTGGCAGCCGCTGGTACATCCCGAGGACCTGCCCGGCACGGAGCTGGCAGTGAATGAGCATATGGCAGGACATTCGGACGACTTTGTCCGGGAGTTCCGCATGCGGTGCAAAGACGGCTCTTGGAAGTGGGTCATGGGGCGCGGCAAGGTCATCCGCCGCGATGAGCGGCAGCGCGCCCTGCGCATGACGGGGACGCTGGAGGATATCTCCCTGCGCAAAGCCGCCGAGGAGCGCGCGGCACACAATCTGCAGCTCATCGTTGAGGGGGCTCCCTATGCCGCTGTGCTGGAGGCCGTCGTGCGCAGCGCGGAGGCAGGCCATCCAGGCATGCGCTGCAGTGTCATGCTGGCAGATGAAACGGGTTCCCGGCTGCATTTGCTTGCGGCTCCCAGCCTGCCTGAATATGTCAGAAAGGCGCTGGATGGGACTCCCATCTCTCCTGATGTCGGCATTTGCGGAGTGGCCACCTTCAGCGGCAAGCGCGTGATCTGCCCGGATGTGCTGGCTGACTCACGTCTGGAGTCTTTTCATAAGCTGGCGGAAAAAGCCAGATTGCTGGCATGCTGGTCTGAGCCAGTGGTGAGCGGTGCAGGGCAGGTGCTGGGCGCCTTTGCGTGCTACCGCCGTGAGGTGCATACGCCTGACCCGCAGGAAATTCAGGCCATAACGGCCGCCGCGCGTCTTGCCGCGCTCACCATTGAACGTGAGGAGCGAAAGCAGGCGCTGCTGGTGAGTGAGGAGCGCTATGCACGTGCCATGCGCGCCACCACGGACGGCTTGTGGGAGTGGAACATCGTGACCGGTGAAACCTATCTTTCCCCACGCTGGAAGCAGATGCTTGGATTTACAGAGGCCGATCACCTGGGCAAGGACCAGGAGTCGTTCATGTCCCGGCTGCACCCGGAGGATTGGCCCAGGGTCCAAGCCGCGAGAAAAGCACACTTCGAGCAGCGGGTGCCCTATCAGGTCGAGCTCCGCCTGTGCATGAAAAACGGTGAGTATCGATGGTTTCTCACCCGTGGTGAGGCCGACTGGAACGAGCAGGGGGAGGCCGTGCGCATGACGGGCACCATTTCAGACATCTCAGACCGCAAGCAGGCCGAGCAGGCGCTGCTGGACAGCGAGCAGCGGTTTCGGGCGGTGTTTGAGCAGGCTGCGGTAGGCGTGGCTGTGATGGACACAGTCACCGGACGCTTTCTCAGTGTGAATCAGCGCATTTGCGAGATTAACCGCAGGACGCGTGATGAGATGATGCAGCTGACTTTTCAGGATGTGACCTGCAAGGAAGACCTTGCCAAGTCGATCACCAGCATGAACGACCTGAAGGCCGGCCGCCTGCGCAGCTATAATCTGGAGAAGCGCAATGTTCTGCCTGATGGCTCCCTGTCTTGGGTGAATCTCACAGTTTCTCCTTTGTGGCAGCCCGGAGAGCCCCCCCTGCGGCATGTCACCGTGGTGGAAGACATCAATGAGCGCAAACAGGCGGAACTGAACTACCGCCGCGAGCTGGCGTATAACCAGGCCCTGGTCAGCCACACATCCGCTTTCATCGTCGTGCTCGACCTCGAGGGGCGCTTTGTTCATGCAAACAGCTCCTTTTTCACCACCATGGGCTACAAAGAAGAAATGGTGATGGGAAAGACCCCCTGGGAAATCGGGCTCATGGATGCCGAGGAGACGGCGCGGTCCAAAGAGCGTTTTGCCCGCCTGCTCTGCGGGGAGGACAATCTGCCGGTGGACTCCCGCCTCCGCACAAAGGATGGCGAATGGCGCACGGTCGAGCTGCGCAGCACCTCCACCCGCAAACCTGACGGCAGTCTGGACCGCATCGTGGTCACGGGCACAGACATGACCGAGCGCAACCGTCTTCAGCAGGAAGTGCTGCGTGTTGTGGAGCAGGAGCAGGCTCGTGTCGGCCACGACTTGCATGACGGCGTGGGCCAGACCATGACCGGCATTGTCTCATTGCTGGAGGCATTGGAGGCAGATCTACAGGGGGACGCCAGGCAGCAGGCGCAGCGTATCCATGAGCTGCTGCGTCAGTCCATTTCCGAAGTGCGCCGCATGTCTCACGGCCTCTCTCCCACCAGCGTGAAAAACCGGGGGCTCGTTGGTGCACTCCAGCTGCTGGCCGAGACTGTCCGCACCAATTTCCGCACTCCTTGTACCTGTGAGGTGGACGTCCAGATGGCCATTCGCAACAATGACAAGGAAACGCATCTCTTCCGCATCGCACAGGAGGCGGTGAACAACGCCCTTCGCCACGGCAAGCCCTCCAAGGTCAGCATCGTGCTCCAGCATGTGAGTCCCACCGAATGTGAGCTGCGGATCGAAGATGACGGTGCGGGGTTGAAAAAATCCAAGGCCAAGGAAAGCGGCGGCATCGGGGTCCGAGTGATGGACTACCGCGCTAATCTCATCGGTGCGCGTCTGACGATCAAACCCAAACCCCGGCGCGGAGTGGTCGTGACCTGCCGCTTTCAATGTGATCCGGGCAAAAAGGAAATGGGCAAGAAGGCTCGGAAGAGCTGAAGGAGTAAACAAAACAGGCACGCTGCCTGTTGGCTGCGTGCCTGCCATGTGATGTGCTCAGAGGCGCGGGAGGATCAGTGCTTCAGCAGCCACTCCGTCGTGCGCGGATTGAAATCACTGAGGCATTCCCAGTGGAAGGCATGTCCGGCGTTGTCATAGAGGTGCAGATCGGCGCCGGGGATGGCTGCGGCGACTTCCTTGCCCATCCATTGAGGGGTGAAGGTGTCGTCCTTGCCGCCGATGACGAGCGTGGGGCACTTGACGTTTTTGAGTTCGTTGAGGGTGTTGTGCGTCATGGCGGCGGCGCTTTGCGCCTCAGTGGCGTGCACCGGCTGTGGCGCAGGGTTGACGGCGGCATCCTTGAGCCCCTGCTGCATGTTGTTCCAGCAGTCGTCGTTGTCGAACCAGGGCTTGGTGAAGATGAGCATCTGGATCCACTGCATGAAGTCCTCCGGACGCATGCAGGCCTTGGCTTTGATGAGGTGCTGCCAGGTGTAAAGGCCAAAGCGGTCCTGCCTCGCCCAGGTGCACATGAGGATCATGCTTTTCACCTTCTCAGGATGGCGCAGGGCGAGCTGCTGGGCGATGACGGAGCCCAGGGAGCAGCCCACGACACGGGCCTGCTTGATGCCGAGCTTGTCCATGAGCCCGGCGTAGTCGTCGGCCATCATGGCTGAGGTGTATGGGCCGGCTGGCTTGTCAGTCTCTCCCACGCCACGGTTGTCTCCGAGGATGCAGCGGAAGTGCTTCTCCCAGGCCTGGGCATGCGCATCCCATACACCGCCCGGGGCGGTGACCCCCATGATGCAGACGAGCGGTTCACCGCTGCCGCGTTCTTGGTAAAACATCTTGATTCCGTTGGTTTCGACGTGGGGCATAAGAGAGGAGTTGTCGGTTGGATGGTTCGCTGTTCGCAGTTCAAGCGGCGAACGGCAAACTGTGAACAGAGATCGCTGAAAGCAACAAGCAAAAAACACCTGCCGCCGGGCGATCTTCGCGCATAATGCGCGCACGCCATGCCTGATGCCCCACTCGAAACTCCAAAAACGAACGTTCCACCCTGGGAAGCGAAAGCGCCGATCACGCGCCGCAGTTTGTCGCGCAAGCTGATATTCTGGTCCTTGGCAGGAGCTTTGGTGCTGGCGGTTTTGTATGCTTTGCAGCCGCGCGCGGTGGAAGTCGAGACCGGCACGGTGCACCAGGGAGCCCTGACCGTTTATGTGTCTGAAGAGGGGAAGACGCGCATCCGCAACCGCCACATCGTTGCCGCTCCGGTGGCGGGCAGCATGCAGCGCGTGACCTTGAAACCGGGAGATGCCGTCAAGGCTGGGGAGACTGTGCTCACCCGGATCGAGCCGGCGCTCTCACCGCTGCTGGATGCCCGGGCTCGCACCCAGGCCCAGGCACGTGTGGACGCAGCCATGGCCACCCGGAGCCGGGCAAATGAGGACATCGAAATGTCGCGGACCTCCTTGAAGTATGCGCAGGCAAACTGGGACCGGGTCAAGAACAACACGGACAAAGGGACCATCAGCGATACTGACCGTGACACCTTTGAGCGTGAGGCCGAGATGAAGATACGCGAGGTGCGTTCGGCAGAGTTTGCGCTCAAGGTGGCCGACTTTGAACTGGCTCAGGCGCGCGCCGCCCTGGAGCAGATTGACAAGCCTGGAGCCGGTGGCGCTTTCATCGAAGTCCAGGCTCCCGTCAGCGGTGTCGTTCTGCGGGTGCAGCAGGAAAGCGCCACCATTGTCACGCCTGGCATGCCCATTGTGGAGATTGGCGATCCCACGGATTTGGAGATTGAGGCGGAAATCCTCTCGCGCGATGCGGTGACGATCAAGCCCGGAGCTCTTGTGACAGTGGAGCAATGGGGGGGCGATGAGCCGGCAAAGGCTCGGGTCCGGCGTGTGGAGCCTGCGGCCTTCACCAAAGTCTCCGCCCTGGGGGTGGAGGAGCAGCGTGTGCTGGTGCTCAGCGATTTCACGGAGCAGACTCCTGCTTTGAAAGCACTCGGAGATCGTTACCGTGTGGAAGTGCGCGTGGCCGTATGGCACAGCGATGACACTCTGCTGGTGCCTGCCGGAGCGTTGTTCCGTGAAGGCAGCGAGTGGAAAACGTTTGTCTTTGATGCAGGCCATGCCAGGGCCGTGGTGGTCAAGGCAGGGCGTACGGACGGAAAGCTCACCCAGGTGCTGGGCGGACTCAAGAAGGGGGATGAAGTGCTCATGCACCCGCCAGACACCGTACGTGATGGCACGAGTGTGGTGAAGCGCGCAGAGGTAAAATAAAAAAGGCGGCCCCCTTTTGGAGGCCGCCTCGTGAGAGATCAGGCAGATTTAAACCTCCCAGCCAGCGCGGTACTCGCGGGTCAGCCATTTGGCGTCGCCTCCGCTGGTGTATTCGTGCTTCTCAGGATTCCACTTCATGGAGCCGCCGTGGTAATACGCCTGGCTCATCAGGTGGCAGGAGATCGCCGTGCTTGCGCCGATGGCGACATCGCAGATCGGCTTCTCACGTGTCTTGATGGAGTTGAGCCAGTCTTCGTGATGGTTTTTCGAAGTGTAGAGCTTCACCTTCGCATCTGCCAGGTATTCACGCTCGGTGAGGATCACTTCACGATCCAGGGAGGTTCCCTTGTCCGCTTCCTTGTCCCAGAATTTGTGAATGGTTTTGCCGCCGAGAACCAGCTCAAACTTGCCGCGGTTCACGTGCACCTCGCCGTTTGCACCATAGAAGGAGACTCCCCGGCCTTTGCCGTTGTGAAGCAGAGGGATGCCGCTGGCGTAGATCAGCTTGGCGCCGTCGTTGGCGTCGGCATAGTTTGCCGGAGCGATGATTTCGACCGGGCCATGTTCGTCCTCACCGAGCCCCCACTGGGCGATGTCGATGTGATGCGCGCCCCAGTCGGTGATCATGCCGCCGCCGAATTCGCGGGTCATGCGCCAGGCTGGGAAGTGGTTGTGAACACCGCGCGGGCTGAGAACGCTGCTGTAAGGCACCAGCGGCGCCGGGCCGCACCACATGTCCCAGTCGAGGCCGGGCTCCATGGGTTCTTCAGGATTGGCATTGGGCTTGGCAGGAGCACCAAAGGCGGTTTCAACATGGTCGATCTTGCCAATGATGCCGTTGCGGACCAGCTCGCAGGCCACGCGGAACTCCTTGCTGGAACGCTGCTGGGAGCCTGTCTGGAGAATGCGCTTGTTGCTGCGCACTGCATCGATCAGCGTGAGCGCTTCATGGATGTTGTGAGTGAGCGGCTTTTCGCAATAAACGTCCTTGCCGGCGTTCAGTGCGGCGATGGCGATGAAGGCATGCCAGTGGTCAGGAGTGGCGATGACAACGGCGTCGATGTCCTTGCGCTCCAGAAGCTTGCGGAAATCTGCATAGGCCTCGCAGCCTTTGAAGCCTGCGTCCTTGTCCTTGGCATAGCGCTCTTCGACGGTCTTCTTGGCGTTTTCACGACGGGTGGTGTCCACATCGCACACCGCCACGATCTGGACTTCCTTGCGGCCCAGAAAGCTGCCGAGGTGGCCGCTGTTCATCTTGCCCATGCCGATGAAGCCCAGCGTGAGACGCTCGCTGGGCGCGGTCTCAGCGCTCCAGACGTGTGAAGGGAGGATGAAGGGAGCTGCCACTGAGGCGGCGGCGACTTTGACGAACTGGCGGCGTGAAGATGCGGTTTGCATGGTTGATTTTTAAATGCGTTGCAAGGGTGTAACAAAACAGCCGGTTTGCCAAGTCTCTTGCACTCGGTGTTAGCGTGGGTATTCGGCAGGATGGATTTTTCAAAACAGCGTCTGGGCCAGTTGATCATCGTTTCCGGGCCTTCGGGCACCGGCAAGACGACACTGGCACGGAAGGTATGTGATCGTGGTGAGGCGGTCTTCTCCGTCTCCTGCACCACCCGGGCGCCACGGCCCGGAGAGGTGGACGGGAAAGACTATTTTTTCCTGACTGAGGAAGACTTTCTTGCCCGGGTGGAGCGCGGTGAGCTCTTTGAATATGCTCGCGTCCATGGCCGCCTTTACGGCACGTTGAAAAGCTACGTTTACGTGAATCTCAGACGCGGGGTGGACGTCATCATGGACATCGACGTGCAGGGGGCCATGCAGGTGCGCTCATGCGAGGACGAACTGGTAAAGCGCTGCCTGCTGGAAATTTTCGTGATGCCGCCCAGCCTGGAGGAACTGCGCCATCGGCTCTCTGGTCGTGCGACGGAGGATGCCGCCGCCTTTGAGCTGCGCATGCAAAACGCGGCTGCAGAGATGGAGCACTGGAGGAAGTATGGCTATGTGCTCGTCAGTGGTACGCGTGAGGATGATGCACGTCGTTTTGATGCCATTCTCGAAGCCGGACGGATGCGGACGAGCCTGTGGTAATCATCCCCGGATGCCCGCGTCGCGGAGGGCAGGGAAATGAGCACGCCACTCATGAAGGACTGCGGGGTCGATCCGGGTGTTCAGGGTGCGCTCCTGCTCTGCGGCGTCTGCGATGACGAGGCCATGCGGGTCCACCACGAGGCTGCGGCCAGGGTACGTGAACTCGGGGTCTGAACCACAGCGGTTGACCCCGATGACATAGGCGAGGTTCTCGATGGCCCGGGCCTGCAGCAGCGTGATCCAGTGCTGGACACGTTTGACAGGCCATGCAGCGATGAAGATGAGCACCTCTGCCCCTGCCCGGACGGCGCTGCGGGCGAGTTCTGGAAAGCGCAGGTCGTAGCAGATCAGCGGTGCGATTCGCAGCCCCTGCCATTCAAAATGGGAGACGCCAGTGCCTGCAACGTGCGCTTTGTCCTCGCCCCCCAGGCTGAAGGGGTAGTTTTTCGTGTAGCGTGCGAGCAGAGTCCCGTCTGGAGCGATGGCGAGCGCCTGGTTCATACCGCGGTCATCGCTGGCAGATGTCACCACTCCACCCAAGACGCAGCTTTGATATTCAGCCGCCAATTCGCGCATGAACTGCTCCGTGGGACCATGCTCAGGCTCTGCGGTGATGGCGAGATTCATGCTGAAGCCGGTGGCGAAAGTCTCTGGCAGGATGATGAGCGAGCCGGGCTGAGGGCTGGCGTCGGAGATCAGCTTGCGAGCTCTGGCGTGATTGGCTGCACGATCCTCCCAGACGGGACTGATTTGGACAAGATGTACATTCATAGGCGTTCTTTGCGGGCTCCCGGGCGGAGACGGTCTGTAGATTCAGAATTGCTGCGGGCACGGACCCCGATGAATCCGCTGGCGGAGAGGATGGTGACGCCGCAGACGATGGCGAAGGTGTCGAACGACATGACCTTGATCATGGCAAATGCCAGGGAAGGCGCCACCAGGCCGCGCACACCGGTCAGGAAGGTGTGCACGCTCATGTATTCCGCCACGGCATGTTTGTCTGCGAGTTTGGTGACCCAGAGCGCCCAGGTGACGTTGCCACCCGCATTGGCCATGCCCCACAAGGCCATGCCAAAAGTCCACCAGAAGAGGCTGTGGCCAAGGAAGAAACACAGGATTCCGGCGGCGAAAAAGACATTGAGCACCGCACGCACGGTGAACAGATGAAAGCGGTCATACACCAGCCCCCATGGGTAGGAGAACACCACACGCGCGAGCACGGGAACCACACCGGTGATCCAGGCTACGTTGAATTCGCTCAGGTTGATGCCGTGGCTGGGATTGGCCAGGTATTCGACAAAGAGACATGCCGCAGCCAGATTGCCGATGCCCATCATCATCCAAGAAATGAGCAGCGTGCGGAAATCACGATCTTCGCGCACCCAGCGCATGGAGTTCCAGAGGCTGGTGCTGGAATTTGCAGGTGCCTCCCACGCGATGACCGGCAGCCCGTAGGTCCAGAAGCCTGAGACGATGCCGCTAGCTGCAAAGGCCCACAGCAGCCAGACATAATTTCCGATGTTCCAGCCCAGCAGTTTGCCCCCGGCAAAGCCAAAGCACACGGCCGCCGCCGCCCGCGTAACACCTGTGATGGCATACAGTTTGCCACGCTTTTCAGCAGGGTAGTTGATGCGATAAATCTGCGTCATCAGCGGGATCTGCATGGTGAAGCAGAACAGCCCCAGGCTAAGCCCTCCAATGTAGAGAAGCGGACTGCTCGGAAATGCGGCTGACACCGCCATGCACAGCCCTCCCAGGAGCTGCACCTTTGCCGCAGTGCGTGCGACGGTGCTTTGGGCCCGTAGGAGCAGAGGAACGACGAACAGGCTGGCCACCATGCCGCCGCTGGTGGCGCTCAGAAAGACGGACTTCGCCACATCTCCCATGTGAAACACCCGCACAGCGATGAGCATGCCGAAGGTGGCGGTCAGCGTGTCGATGACGCCCGAAGGGATCGAGCGCCACAATTCGTTGCGCAAGGTCTTGGCGGTGGTGGCAGCTGCTTCGTTCACGCCTGCTAATTCGCATGAACGACGGTGCGCGTCCAGCGCGGAGGCTGGGCGCGCAGCACACTCAAAAGGCACTGAAAAAACGAGGCCGGGAGCCTCCTGCCTTTTCAGGCGGCCTTCTTGGATTTCTTGGGCGCCGCTGTCTTGGCGGCCGGAGCTTTCTTGACCAGCTTGGGCGCAGGCATGGGGACGACGGTCAGCCACTCCTGGTAGTGAACCCAGTTTTCACTGCCTTCGTCACGGAGGTAGTCAGTTTCAGAGAGCAGGCCGCGCTTTTGGAAATCGAGGATTTCCTTTTTGGCAAAAGGGCCAAATTCAACGAAGGCGCGACTGAGATAAACGAGGTCTTTCATGGGTTTTTTGTGGGTGTATGGGTTTCGGGGGATGAGGGCAGTATCATCACATGAGTTGTGGAACAAGCAGCAATCTTGCCACAGTTCCACAATAAGTGAGGCGGGTCAGCAGAGGGGTAATTTTTGCTTTATAAGAGCCATGTCCGCTTGCGGCGTACCTCCGAGGCCTCTAGTTTGTATGACAGTTAATGATTATTTGCCTCGAATCATCAATCCTCGGTGGGTACCTTTCCAATGAAGTGCCCGGCTTGGTTACAGGTGTGTTGCATCTCGCAGGTCAAAATCAGCCCGTACGAGTGGAGTTGGTGGGTAATTTTTTGCGCGACATCGCCGGTTGCAGGGTGGATTTCCATAATCCTCTGCCAAACGCCAACGAAGACCATGTGGAGGCCATCTCGGCCATGCAGCATGGCTACAGTGGGCTGATGACAGCTTCCTCCCGTGTGGTGAAACTTCCGCGCCGGAAATCGCAGTCAGGTGCGGTGTGCACTTTGCCAGAGCCTCCAGGACTGAAAAACCTGCTGTTTTTTGAATGGTTCAACCAGGATCACCAGCGCATCCTGATTCAGTCCTGGCATCTGCAATTGCGGGTTTCTTCCCCACGCTGGCAGCTGACAAATGAGGAAGAAGCTGCGCTGCTTCGGCAGAACCGTGCCCGCAGGAAGCATTTTCTGCTAGGAACCAGTCGCAACGCGAAATCGGCGGATGCCCTGCACAGTCCCGGTTTTGACGATCCTTTTCAGCCTGCCAAGCCGGGGGGGGATCCATTCGGCACCGTCAAACGTGATCCCGCTCCCGAGCCGCCACGCTCCGTGCCAGCCAAAGCACCGGGCAGCTCCGACCTGAACCCTGTGGCGCGCTCTGCGGCCCTGGCCAAGGAACTGCGGCGCTTTCAGAGCCTGTTGGTTTTCAATGAGGAGGTGCGCACCCGGCCCGCAGTACTCCGGCTGCTTTCCACCGTGGCGGATCTGGCGGCGCATCTGATCCATGTGCTGCGTCAGTTCGCCCAGGCAGAGAAGGATCAGTGGCAGTTTTTGGTGGTCGATCTCGAACAGAGCCTGCCCCTGTTTGCAGCGGCCTTGAATGCCACGGACAAGCTCGTGCAGCAGCACCCGCAGGGGGCCGACATGGAATGGCTGGCCGGCGTGCAGGCCAGCCTGCTCAATATCGAACTGCGTATGCGTGAGCTGCTGGGACTGCTGCGCTGAAGTTGAGACGGGGTTGATCCGCGCTGCGCTTGCGTCTAGCATGCGGCATGCGTCTTTCACACTATGCCCTAGCTCTAACGATCATTCTGCTCGCCATCACTGGTTACCTTGCATGGGAGGCACAGGAGGAGGCCAAAGGTGCCCGCAAAGAGCTCGAACTCGTGCGCAAGCAGCAGGCTGCCCATGAGATGGCCATGCCTGCAAAGCCTGAAGTGGTGGCCAATCTGCCGCCGCCGCCGGAGGTCCCCCGGGCCTCTTTGCCGCCTTTGGCTGGCAGTGACCTCATGCCGGGCACGCCTGCCGCCTATCCTTCGTCGGCTCCGGCTGCTGCTCCTTTGACTGACCTGCAAAAGCAACTTTTGGGGGCGGCGACGTACGCCAAGGTCATAGAAGTTCACAACGAGCAGGGCTTTGCTGTGATCAATGCTGGAAAGAACAAACAGCTGACCAGCGGGATGAAATTTGACGTGCGGCGCGGCAACGGCTTGGTCGGTCGTGTGATTGTAGGCGAAACCATTGAAGCGGCGGAAGCCGTGGTGGACATCGACGGCACGGTCACTCTTCCGGGGGTCCGCATCGAAGCCGGAGACGAACTGATACTTCCTATCAAGAAATAACGTTCGTTCTGATGCCTCGCGAACGTCTTGACCTCGCCTTGCTGAAGCTCGGCATCGTGCCTTCCCGTGAGCAGGCCAAACGGCTCATCATGGCGGGAGAGGTCAGTGTGCTCGGCAGGCGCATCACCCAGCCGGGCTGGCTTGTGAGCGATCTGCAGCAGATCGTCGTCCGTGAGCGGCCCAGATTTGTCAGCAGGGGCGGCCTCAAGCTCGAAGGTGCACTGGTCCATTTTGGCATAGATGTGACCGGAATGACCGCGCTGGACGTGGGGGCATCCACCGGTGGATTCACAGATTGCCTCCTGCAACGGGGGGCGGTGAAAATTTTCGCGTTTGATGTTGGTACCAATCAGCTCGCCTGGAAACTGCGCAGTGACCCAAGAGTGATTTCCCGTGAGCAGTTTAACCTCCGCCATATGCGCCAGGAGGATATAGGCCAGGAAGTGGACATTCTGGTGGCCGATCTCTCCTTCATTTCGCTGACACTCGTCCTGCCAGCTGTGCTCCAGGCCCTGCGCTCTGGTGGGCAGGCACTGGTTTTGATCAAGCCTCAGTTTGAGCTTTCACGTGAGGAGGTAGGCAAAGGGGGAATCGTGCGTGAACCGGAACTGCATGCCAAGGCTTGTGCCCGAATTGAAGACTTCGTGCGCTCGCGTCCAGAACTGGAATGGCGGGGGCTGACAGAGTCCTCCATTCAAGGCACGGATGGAAACCGTGAGTTTCTTGCCTGGTTCGGCAAGCGATGAACCGAGAGAAGAAACTGAAAGTGAGTGGTTTTGAACTCTTATTATCAATTTCGAGACTCCAATTTGACCATTTTGCATAAATTTGATAATTTATGGTTGCATCGATGCAATAATTATCACAATTTACCATTGTAAATGCAAACGGCCATGAAAAATCACGTGCATACAGCCACAAAACGCCGAGCCCTTTCTGCGTTCAGCCTTTTTGAGGTCTTGCTGTTTACCGCCATCTTAGGCGTGATGGTTGGGATGGTTATTCCTATGATCGGTCAGAATGATGCTGCCTACGCTGCCCGCGATCGCCGCAATGCGCAGGAGCTTTGCTCGACTTGCATGATGGCGCAGGCTGCCGAGCTGAATTTTGTGCAGGGAGACAGTGTGATCGAAACGGTGCGTGCCATTGTCCGTGGCGGCATGTCTGTGCGCGGAGCGATGCGCGGGCGGATCTTTGTGGTGCCAGGCCTGAGTGACGAAGACATCCAAGGGGCCGCCAAGTTTCTCAAGCTGCAGGACGGGCAGCTGCTGTACACGACCTCGGTCACCACATCCCCACCGGGAGATCAGCGTCTCTAGCAGGCTGCCGCAGCAGGCGCGCGCACCCCGGATTTCCCACGGCACGCTGGGCATGCCGCGACCTTGAATTGCTGTTTCTTTTACCTTGCCTGCGGCCATCCTTTCCACCAGCATGCATCTTCATGAATTCTGCGTTCATCAAAAAGAACTGGTACTTTTTCACACCTGCGGTCATCATCATTATTCCGGCTTTGATGGTGGTGTTTTGCACAGTTAACTACGGATACTCCATTCCTGACTCAATCAACGCTGTCTTCCACGTCGGCTCCACGGGCACCCGCTATTCCATAGGTTTTTCGGAACGGCAGTTTAGAATGGTTCGCCCCGGCATGGATGGCAGAGCGGTTTACAACACGATCAGAAACCCCATGGAAGGGGTTGATCTTGCGGCGGATGAGGCCAGATGGCGTTACAGCCTTCCCACCAGCGGGGCCGGCTATTATCACGAGCGCACCATCGTGATGGCGAAGGACAAAAATGGCGTCCAGCGGGTCAAGCAGCGCATCAGTCGTTTTCATGCGGCGAATTGATTCATGCCCCAACCCGGTGAAACTGAAGCATCTTCCCGAATGAATCATCAGACACCCTTGCTGAGAGCCTGCCTGGCCCTGCCGCTGCTTGTGCTGGCGGCGTGTGAAAATTCCTCCCACATCAAAGGGCTTCCCAAGGACCTGCCGGTCATCAATCTGCATGGCTCGCCAAGCACTCCGCCTCATGCCATGGGGCACGCAGATTATCCTTTTGCTGACAACGGGGATTACAAGACGGACTGGGCGGCGGAAGGCGGCCAGGGGGCAGGCATGGACTATTCCTCGTGGCGTTCCTCCCATGGAGGTTCCTCCTCCCGTAGCTCCTCAAAGAAAAAGACCTCTGCGAAGTCTAAATCAGGCAGCAAAAGCACCTCCCGCAAAGGTGGCTCATACACAATCAAAAGCGGTGACAACCTGGGCTCAATCGCCCGTAGAAACGGCACCACTGTGGCGAAACTCAAAGCGGCCAACGGGCTGTCGTCAGACATGATCCGTGCAGGAAGAACGCTCAAAATCCCCTAGAGTCCGTGCATCTGGTCTCCCCACGCATCCTGGCTTGCTGCCTGGCTCTGATCGTGGGCGGGGCGGGTGCTGTGGAAACAGTTCGCTTCTCCACGGTGGTCATAGACGCCGGGCATGGCGGCAAGGACGGCGGCTCCGCCTGGAATGGATTGGTCGAAAAAAAGCTCTGCCTTGATGTCGCGAAACGAGTCGAAGCAGCTCTGAAAGCCAAGGGGCTGAAAACCATCATGACACGCCGCTCCGACACTTTTGTGGAGCTTGATCAAAGGGCGCGCACTGCCAACTGTGTTCCCGCCTCAATTTTTGTCAGCATCCATTTCAATGGCAGCCGGAAAACCATCATCTCCGGGGGGGAGGTCTACTACCGCAGCTCGCACGGCAGATTGCTTGCATCGGCCATCAGTCGTTCGCTCAAAAGCCGGGTCCCCGGCGGCGCACGCGGCATTTTTCATGGTAATTACAAGGTGCTGCGTGCCACCAGGATGCCTGCAGTCCTCGTAGAATGCGGGTACATAAGCAACAAGCGCGAGGCTTTGCGGTGTGCAGATCCTGCCCACCGTCAGAAACTGGCAGACGCAATTGTCCGCGGACTTTTGGCCGTTAGGAAGTAGGAATGCTTCGCAGCTTTCATTTCTTTTGAAAATTCACATGTGCGAGCCACTTGCGCGGCATTTGACGAATCCCCTGCCGTGGTGGATTGGGTAGGGCAGATCATTCCATGTCAGCCCCAGCCCTCAGCGCCAGCAATCCTGTTTTCCCATTCCATCTCGTGCGGGCGGATTTGGAGCATGTGGAAACAGCCATTCTCGAGCAGGCACGTGCGTTTGATCCCGGGGTTGAAGGCTACGTGAGCTACGTCTGCAAAACATCAGGCAAGCGCATCCGGCCCGCTCTGGCAGTTCTCGCGGGCGGTGCCACCGGTGGCACGCATGCAGGGCATACACGCCTCTCCGTCATTCTCGAACTCGTCCACATCGCCTCACTGGTGCATGATGACATCATGGACGGTGCGGACATCCGCCGCGCCCAGCCAACGGCCGTCGCCAAATGGGGCAGCAGCCTCAGCGTCCTGCTCGGAGACAGCCTCTTTGCCTACGCATTGGAGCTCGCCACGGAGTTTGACGACACCCACGTCTGCCGCACCATCGCCCGTGCCTCCCGGGATGTCTGCACCGGAGAAATCCTTCAGACCCAGCGCCGCTTCGACTTTAATCTGTCCATCGCCGATTATCTCAAGATGATCGAGATGAAGACCGCTGCGCTCTTCGCCGCCGCCAGCGAGCTTGGCGCCCGCCTGAACCAGCAGCCCGACTCCGTCCAGGCAGCGCTGAAAGACTACGGTCTCAAGCTTGGCACCGCCTACCAGATCTATGATGACTGCCTTGACATTGTGGGTGACGAAAAGACCGTCGGCAAAACACTCCGCACTGATCTTGCGCGTGGCAAGCTGACCCTGCCGGTTCTCTATCTGCTCGAAGGCGCTACAGACGCGCAAAAGCAAAAGCTCAATCGCATGCTCCTCAAGGGCGAGCCCATGGACACGACCATCCTCGCGGGCATAGCCGACTACGAAGGCGCCGTCGAGAGAGCGGTCAAATTCGCGCAGAACATGCTCCTCGAAGCGCGTGCTGACCTCGTCTGCCTTGAGGCCTCACCGCACAAGCAGGCGCTCGAAGACATCGTTGGTTATCTGCACAGTTTGCTGGATCAGTGCCGGGCGATCCACTGAGATTTGTCTGCAGTCGTGTGAAGTGAGCACCGATTCATGAGCCGCATCCACGACATTCCGGAAAATGATCGGCCGCGTGAGCGCCTGCTCCGCCTGGGGCCGCAGGCGCTTTCAGACGCGGAGCTGCTCGCTCTTTTCATCAACACCGGAACGAAGGGGGAAAACGCCCTGCAGATCGGACAGCGCATTCTTCGAGATTACAAGTCCCTACGGGAGCTCTCCCGTCTCGAACCTGCCATATTGAGAAAGATCAAAGCCTTGGGGCCTGCGAAAACCGCCCTGCTGGCCGCTGCATTTGAGCTGGGGCGCCGCTCTGCGCAGGAGCCCTCACATGCCGAGGTCATCCTCGACCGGCCGCAGCGCATCTACGACTACATCGGCGCTGAGATGCAGGCCTTGGGCCATGAATCTGTCCGCATCATCCTGCTCAATACGAAATTCGTCCTCATGCGCAGCGAGGAAGTTTTCCGGGGCAGTCTGAACGAATGCATCGCCCATCCGCGGGACCTGTTGCGCAAGGTGCTGATCCACAACGCTCACGTCTTCATCCTTATCCACAATCATCCATCCGGAGACCCCACGCCGAGTGAGGCGGACCGCCGCCTTACGCGCCGCCTGCGTGAAGCTTCTGAGGCGACAGGCCTTCACCTGCAGGATCATGTGATCATCGGCGCCCCCGGGGATTCACGCCCGCTGCCCTATTTCAGTTTCAGGGAGCATGGCCTGCTCTGACCGGCGCTGGTCAGGATCTGTAGCAGCTGGGTAAAGGCGGTTCGCTTTTCATGGCATGTGAACAGGAGCTGTTTCTGATTCAGAGTTGTAACTTCATGTCCCGCATCTCCAAGGTACTCACTTAGCCCCCCATGCAAGACTCTCAACCTGCCGGCAGTTTCATGCCAACTCGCTGGACCTTGGTGCTGCGCGCGAATGCCGCTTCGCCCGAGGGCAGGGCGGCGCTGAGCGACTTGTGTGCGGCCTATTACCAGCCAGTCTTCGTTTTCCTGCGCCGCACAGGATTTGACCCGGACATGGCGCGTGACCACACGCATTCGTTTTTCGCGCATTTGCTGCAGCGCGGATTTGCCGGCCCTGATCCTGAGCGGGGGAGGTTTCGCAGCTATCTGCTCGGTGCGGTGAAATACTTTGTCATCGGGCTGCAGAATCACGCTTGCAGGGGAAAGCGCGGCGGCTGCATGACTCATGAACCACTGGATGCTGGCGGGGAAAGTTCGCCGCATCTTATGATCGGTGATCCCTCGGCTTTTCCGAGGTCGGAAATTTTTGACCGGGAGTGGGCTGTCGCTTTGATGAATCGTGCGGTGGCTGCTCTGGCGGCAGAGCACAGCTGTGGCAGATCAGCCCAGTTCGAAGCACTGCAAACGTGGTTGATGGGGGATGGTGCGGCATGCCATGCCGAGACGGCCAAAAAGCTCGGTATGAGTGAAGGGAGTGTCAAGGTGGCGGCTCATCGGCTGCGCAAACGATTCCGTGAACTCCTGCGGCAGGAAATCGCTCAGACGCTGCATGATGAGGCGGATGTCGAGGATGAACTGCGCTATCTTTGCTCCGTGCATGGTTGATTTGATGTAACGATGCACCGGCAGTCTTCAAGGAACATGCATGACCACGATCTCATCGAGCATCTGTCCGCATTGCGGCTCTCACATACCGGAGGATTCCATGAATGGACTGTGCCCGCGCTGTGTTTATGCCAGCGCCCTGGCTCCGACTGCCGATGGAGTTTGGATGGCCTATGCCCCGCCGAGCCTGGACGCCGTGCGTGCCGCCTTCCCAAACTTGGAAATCACCGCGCTCATTGGCAGTGGTGGCATGGGGGCGGTGTTTAAAGCCCGCCAGCCGCAGCTCGACCGTTTTGTGGCGCTGAAGATTCTGCCGGCCGAACTTGCGGACCTGCCCGGCTTCTCCGAGCGGTTTCAGCGTGAGGCGCAGGCTCTGGCAAGGCTCAGTCACCCGCACATCGTCACCGTGCATGACTTTGGGCGCGCAGGAGGCTTTTACTTCCTGCTGATGGAGTTCATCGATGGAGTGAACCTGCGGCAGCTCCTGCAGACAAAACGACTAACCCCCAGTGAGGCCCTCAGCATTGTGCCTCCAGTCTGTGAGGCGCTGCAGTGCGCGCATGATCACGGCATCGTTCACCGTGACATCAAGCCTGAGAACCTGCTCATTGACAAGGCTGGCACCGTGAAGATCGCCGATTTTGGCATCGCGAAAATCATCGATGGCAGTGACGCTGCTTCTTTTGGCGGGGAGGTTCGTGATTCGACCAACGGCAAGCACGAAGCCCCTAGCATGCCCCTCGGCACCCCAGACTATGCCGCTCCGGAACAGGCAAGCGGCTCCGCCGACCATCGCGCAGACATCTACTCTCTCGGCGTCGTTCTTTATGAGATGCTCACTGGGGAGCGCCCCACCGGCAAACTCGAAGCGCCGTCGAGACGTGTGCAGGTGGACATCCGCATCGACGAGATCGTGCTTCGTGCCCTGGAAAAATCTCCCGAATTACGCTTTGCCACCGCAGCGGAGTTCCGCACCTGCGTCGAGAATGTGCAGGCAACTTCCAGCCAGACGGTTGCTGCGGGCGGGTCCCAGATTGCCAGGGCATGGGTGCTGCCAGCAGCCGTCATCATGCTGCTTTGTGCAGGAGGTCTCATGATGGGACTGGGCGTGCATGCGGCGCAGCAATGGGGTTGGGGTGCTGAAAACGGACTGATGATTGCAGGTGTGCTGCTGCCGATCATTGCTGCCATCCTTTCTGTGTGGCGTCTTTTCCGCGAGCCAGCCCATGGCTCGCTTGGTCCTGTGGCGAGGGCTGTGTTTGCTGCAGTGTCCACCTTTGGACTGCTCGCGGTGCTTCGCATTCCCGGAACCTTGTGGCTGGTCTTCGCCCAGAAAATACTGAGCCCGTCTTCTCTGGTGACAGTGCTGGCGGTGCAGGGGGCCTTCTCACAGGTGGTGCTGGTGCTGCAGGTGGGCCTGGTTTTTGGTCTCTATGCGTGGACCCAACGGCGAATGCTTGGGGTGGGCACAAAGACGGCTGCCCATGTGGCGGCTGGCTGTTTTGTGCTGCTGATCATTCATTCCACGGCTCCCTGGGGAGTGCTGGCCTACGCAAAACTGACGGCGAATCAAAGTGCGCTTGCCTCTCGCGCCAGCAAGCCTGCCCTCTCCCCCGCGCCTCTTCAGTCCAGTGAGCCAGTCGCGGCAGCTGTCAAAAAACAAGACGCCAAAGAGCTTGGCGATGTCATCTTCAAAGGAGACCCCAAGCTGTGCTACGTCGCCTGGATGCCCAGAGAGAGCAACGGCTGGCAGTTGCGTGCACCGAGCGGTGAGGCCGTGGCTGCCCCGGGAGACATTCCCGTGAGTGACTGGGAATGGTGGAGAACGGGCTTGCTGGGAAATGGCACTGTTTCCAAAATCAGCGATACCGCGGGCTGGCTGATGTTTTTCTACTCACATCCGGCCATTGACCAACGCAGCGAAAGCAGGATAAGCCTTTTCACCCAAGAAGGAGTTGAAGTTAAGCAGACACAACGTGTGTCTGCCGCCCATGCACCCAAAGGCCCTCGGGCAGTTGGCTGGCTGGCCACCGGCTGCCGGGTTCCTTATGCAGCCGTCACCGGCCCCTTAAAGGTGCGTCTTGAGCTCACAGCCGGCTCCTGGCAAAGCAGTGCTCTCATTCAGGCGGGCAAGACAAACAACAGCGGGGGAGGTCAGTTCCTGACCAACTCAGGCGAAGACGCAAACCACCAGGCCTTCGTGACCGTGGTTACGGAGGATGAGGACCAATTTCCGCACGACCAATGGGAGGTGATTGGCCGACTGCATGACGGTTCGGATTTGCGCAGCCAGGGAAGCACTGTGGTGGATTTTCAGAGCCAATATGTACATACCATCTCCTTCGGGCAGCCGCTGTCATCCTTGGCCGGATTCATCATGCGCAACCGTGAGAGGCGAAACTTCATCAGCAATGGAGTGCATGTGCCGCCCTTGCTCTTTGTGCCTCCAGAGGTCGCTGCCAAGTCCACGTTCCAGATTTGCCGGGTTCTGGATTCTCCTTCTGCAGATACGGAGCCGATGAAAATCGCCGGGCAGGGGGAAGTGCTCAATGTCGAGAAAACCTCTCAGCTGGACCAGTCTGCCTTGCAGTCAGTCGAAGCCATTCACAGGCCGGTAGGGCCGCAGATTGCCTTGCAATTCAATCAAAGCGGCAAGCAGCGAATCGCACAGGTGACGCACGAAGCCAAAGGCAAAAAGCTCGCGATTCTGATAGATGGCCTGCTCTTTGCGGCGCCGGTTGTCCATTCAGAGATCCGTGGCGGACGCCTCGAAATCAGCGGACACCTGACCCATGAAGAGGCTGATGATCTCGCTGCCAGGCTGCAGCAAGTTCTTAACGGCACGTCAGCCACTGAGCCATCCACGACCCAACAGCCTGCCAATGAAAAAAAGAATCCTCCGTCGGCGCAGACTGAGAGCGAATGGATCTTTGGCTCCGCCAAACAGCACGTGCTTGCCTGCGCCGGGAATGGCATCGTGCCGCATTTCCAATTTGCCGGCGGGAAGACCTTCACCATCCGCGCTGCTTCTGCGCAAAGCCCTGGGGAAATCACGGACGAATGGCCAAAGGTCGATGCAGCGGGTGGGGCGGACTTCAGTCTGAGTCAGGAGGCTGGTGATGTTTTGATTCATCCGCATGGGTGTGCTTTTGGAAAGTGGCTTACGGGAAACCAACCGCTTTTCATGTCTGCCGCCAATGCAGCGGCTTCGGCCGGCGGACTGACTGGCAACGATGATGTCCTCAGGCTCGCCCAGGGGCAGTGGCCTGTTTCGTGTGTGTTTCGCACTTCTCGTGGCGCGGTCGGTTTGATGACCATCACCTCCGTGCAGCAGGCGGAAGGCAGCCCCACGAGCCTGTTCTTTGAATACAAGCTGGTGCAGAAGACCGAGCCTGCAGGCTCTCCACAAACGGTGGATGAAGCTTTGCAAAAAGCCCGCGTGTTATGGGATCAGGGAGATTTCGAAGGAGTGCTTCGCATTTACGATGATGCGATCCGGCATCATCCCGATGAATGGCGGCTTTGGCATAACAGGGCCAATGCCCATGCCGCCCTTTTGCAGCATACGAAGGCGCTGGCTGACTATGGCGAGGCTTTGCGGCTCAATCCTGGCAATGACAACATACGCAGAGCCCGGAGCGTGGCCTATTATCAGATGGGCGACTATGATCGAGCCATCGCCGACCTGGATGCTGCGATCAAACAGTCTCCAGAAGGTGTGAACTTTGACCTGCGCGGCCGCGCCTACCACGCCAAAGGTGATTTTCGGGCCGCGCTCGCAGACTACGAGAAAGGTGTGCAGAAGACGCCGGGCTACAGTCTCACGTTTCTGGATCTCGCCTGGCTGCTGGCCACCTGTCCGGACAGCTCGATCCGTGATGGGCAGAAGGCCGCTCAGTACGCGAGCCTGGCAGCTGGCATGTTATCGGCAAACCAGCCATACGTGTCTGCCGCCCAGGCGGCGGCCAGTGCTGAGCAGGGGGACTACGCAGCAGCCATCGGTCTGGAGCGGGAGTTTTTCAAAAAACTGCCGCCCGGCAGCAACGAGGCCGGAGTTTCAAGCGAGCGCTTGAAACTCTATCAGGCGCATCAGCCTGTGCGCAGTTCCATGCCGATCACGCGCAACATGTGGCGCTGAATCGGGGCATTACCACTTGTTTGCCTGAATCACGTCCTTCTCTCCCTTGAGATAATTCACGAGGTTCAGGGTGGCGCGCATAGCCTGCCGGGGGACGCTCTCGTAAGTGCGTGAGCCGATATGGGGCGTGATGAGGGCCTTGGGGTGCTTGAGCAGCGGGTGGTCAGCAGGCGGGGGCTCGATGTCGAGCACATCGGTGGCATAGCCGCCGACCTTGCCTGCGTCCAGCGCAGCGATCATGTCGGGCATGTGGACGAGCTCGGCACGGGAGGTGTTCACCACCAGCAGCTCTGGCTTCGCAAGCTTCAGACGCTCGGCATTGATGAGGTTGCGGGTGCTTTCGCTCAGGTTCGCGTGCAGGCTTAGCACGTCGATGTGTGGGAGCATCGTCTCAATTTCTTCGTGCTGGGTGATGCCGTGAACGTCCGCAAAGGCCTTGGGCCAGTATTGAGGCAGGTCCATGGCGTGAATGTTCATGCCAAAGGCGGTGGCCCGCTTGGCCACTTCCTGGCCGATGCGGCCCAGGCCTACGATGCCGATGGTTTTGTTCCAGATTTCGTGGCCGGTGACGCGCTTCCACTGGCCGTTGCGCACGGAGTTGGCGGAGTCGACGAGATTGCGTACGAGGGCGAGCAGCAGGCAGAAGGTGTGCTCGGCCACGGTGGTGTGATTCACGCCTGGAGTGAAGAGCACGGGCAGCTTTTTCTCCGTGCAGGCCGCCACATCGATCTTGTCCAAACCGATCCCGTACTTGGAGATCACCCGCAGGCGAGGCAGGGCTTTGTCCAAAACGGCGCGGGTGATTTCATCGTCGCCGCAGAGGAAGGCGTCAAATTCACCAGCGAGTTCCAGCATGCGGCTCTCCGGCAGGGGGCCGCGCTCACGGTGTACGTCGTAGCCTTGGGCGGCGAGCAGCGCGTGGTGTTCGCCGGGGGTGTCCTGATAGCTGGTGGTGGTGAGAAGGATGCGCATGGCTGGAATTCAGATTGCAGATGACGGTTTGCGGAATGAGAAGGTGATCATGGGACAAGACGAAATCGAGCGCAACATGGGCGTGCAGCCTTTGGACGGGATCATGACCGGGCATGAGCTGGGGAATCACGATCTTGTGGCCGCCAGCACGGAGCCCATGACCCACAAAGCCGTGCAGCGCGCCCGCAAAGGCCGCCGCCTGACCAGGCACATGAAGCAGCGCATGGCCGATGCGCTGACTGTGCTCATGCGGCAGAAGGGCATGGAGCTGGAAAAGCCCTGGACGGTGAAGGAATTGTTCACCTACTGAGAGCGTGGAGGACGTGGCAAAACGGATAGCCACAGGTGCATCGCCCGGCTTGCCGGGGGGATTTCACCACGCTAGCATCCGCCCATCATGTCAGACGCCATCGCCAACCGCCGTTTCGTTACTGCTGCCGAAAAAATCGACTATCTTTCTCCTTGGACGCTCGAAGAGTGGATCTGCCGCGGCGACATCGTGAACAACGAGCACCTCATGATGGTGCGGGCCAACATGGAGCCGGGGCGCAGTCATCCCTTTCACTCCCACCCGACCCGTGAGGAGCTGATTTACGTCATTTCCGGCAAGGCCGAGCAGTGGGTCGGTACGCAGAAAAAGATCCTCGGCCCCGGAGACACGGCCTTCATACCGATGGGGGAAGTCCACGGCACCTGGAACGTGGGTGAGGAAATGCTCGTCTTTCTGGCGATCCTCTCTCCCGCCAAGGCGGACGAGCCCGGCCTTGTCGATCATAGCGAAGAGGAGCCGTGGAAGTCCCTGCGCGCTCCCTAGGTGAGGGGGCGCCGGGGTGCGAAGTGCTGTTCCACAGCTTGACTCTCCCCGCTGGCTCGCTTGAGATTGCGTGTCCGCGCCATGGAACTGATCTCGATTGTCGAAGCCCTTCTTTTTGCCTCCCAGGAGCCCCTGGGGGTGCCGCAGATGTGTGCCGCCGTCAAAGACACGGCCAAGGATATTCTGGACGCCGCCAGCGAGTCTGCCGGCGCCGGTGAGGAAAGCCAGATTCAGATCCCGGAGTGGGTCGCCCCGCTGGCACAGACCACCGAGGAGCAGGTGCGTGGTATTTTGGATGAACTCATCGCCCGTTACGAGGCGGAGAAGCACGCTTTCACCCTCGTCGAGCGTGCGAATGGCTGGCGAATTGCCGCCCGTGGTGAATATGCCGAGTGGTGCCGTGCGCTTTATCCTGGCAAGAAGGTGCAGCGGCTAAGCCAGCCCGCGTTGGAGACGCTCGCCATCGTGGCCTACCGCCAGCCCATTACCAAGGCTGGCATCGAGGCGGTGCGTGGCGTTTCGGTGGACGCGATGGTGCAGCAGTTGATTGACCGTGGGCTGATGAAAATCGAAGGCCGCGCCGATCTTCCTGGCCGCCCGCTTCTCTACGGCACCACGGAGGCCTTCCTGGATCACTTTGGTGTGCGCAGTCTGGACGACATGCCCAACGCCTCCGAGCTGCGACGGGTGAAACTGCCCACCGCAGAGGAAGGGGCGCCTGCCGCCGAGCAGCCGCAGGAGCACCAGCTTTCCCTGGCCCCCGTCACATCTGCTGCGGCAGATGATTCCTAACCCCCTCTTTTGACGCGGCCCATGTCCCTTGAAGAAGTTCGCAACAAGATCGACAGCATCGATCAGCAGCTGCTGCGTCTGTTGAACGAGCGTGCCGAGCTGGTGCATGCTGTCGGTGAGATCAAACGCAAGGATGACCTCGACATCTACGTGCCTGGCCGCGAAGACAAGCTGCTGCGCAAGCTGGCGGAGATCAATCGTGCACAGAATGGACGTCTCACCGAGCGTGCGATTCGTGCGATCTACCGCGAGATCATGAGCGCTGCGCTCGCCTTGGAGGACAGCCTCAAAATAGCCTATCTTGGGCCCACGGGCTCCTGGACGCACCAAGCGGCGGTGAACAAGTTTGGCCATTGTGTCGAATACCTTGCTGAAGCCAGCACCGAAGGCGTGTTTGGCCGGGTGGCTGCGCAGATCGCCGACTACGGCGTGCTTCCCATCGAGCACTCGACTGAGGGAGCTGTGCATCACACGCTCGACCACCTGGCCGACAGCGCATTGCAGATCTACGCCGAAATTTTGTGGAAGGCCGATGCCGCCGTCATGGCACAGGGGCCGAACAGCAATATCAGCGAGATTCATGGCCGGGCGCAGATGCTCGCGCATTGCAGGCCCTGGCTCATGCAAAGTTTCCCGGGTGCACAGCTCATCGAGTCCCCCAGCTCCAGCGCGGCGGCCACCCTGGCTGCGCAAAATCCTGCTGTGGCGGCGCTGGGCACTCCCCTGAGCGCGGAACTGCACGATCTCCGTGTCATTGCCACTTCCCCGCGTGAATACGCCACCCAGACGCGGTTCATCATCCTCGGTCGCCGCTCGGGCCCGCCCTCTGGCAATGACAACACCATGCTCATGATCCATGCCAAGGACCGCGTGGGCGCCCTCATGGAGGTGCTGCAGGTGTTTGCCTCGCGGAATGTCAACGTCCGCCAGATCGAGAATCGCCCGACTTCCTGTGGCACCCAGGCACGTTTTTTCCTCGAAATCAGCGGCCATCATACCGATGCCACGCTTCGGCAGGCCATCAGCGCCCTCGAAGTCGAAGGCATCGCCGTTCAGGTGAAGGTGCTCGGCAGCTATCCCGCTCCGGGTTGGGTGGAGGAGCGGTGATTTTCAGGCGCAGAGTGCAATCAGTTGCCATCATCCGGAGCCTGCCTTCTTTCTCCTGATGAGGCTGATTTCGCTCCTGCTTGCTGTCGCGCTGCCTCTGTGGGCAGATGATAAGGCAAAACCGGTGGCTGATGTCCAGCCATGGACGATGGCCGACTATGCGCGGTTTACTCCGGAAACGTTCCGCCAGTACCCTCCTGTGCTGCGGGTGATGCAGCGCGAAAGCATGGATGGCGGGCTGCTGAGCGCAGCGATCTTCTTTGCCACCAATGCTGAGCGTGAGAAGCACAAGCTGCCGCTGTTTCAAACCGCGCGGGCGCTGGCGGCATGTGCCTATGAGCATTCCAGGGACATGGCGTTGGAGAATTTTTTCTCTCATGAGAACCCGCACAATCCTGCCAGACGCACGGCATGGCAGCGCATGGAGGCCTGGGGGCTGAAAAGCGGTGAGCGTGCCGAAAACATTGCCATGCGCACCACGAATGGCCTCACTTACCTCGCTTTCGCTGATGAGATGGTGAAGCTGTGGATGAAATCACCCGGACACAGGGCGAACATCCTCAACGGCAGAGTCCTCTTTCTGGGCTGCGGTGTGCATGCCTGCACGTGTCCGAAATTTCATCTCTATGCCACACAGAACTTTGCTTCGGTGGTGCCGTGAGTGTCTGCAGGATTCAGAGGCCGCGAACGACTCGAAAGCCCACATAGATCGCGCCCAGTTCCCCTGGCAGGCTGAAGCGGCTGGCACAGCGGGCATCGGCGGCTGTGTGCCGCCAGCTTCCTCCTCTGACAACGCAGTTTTTGCCCTTGTCAGGTCCATGGGGGTTCTCCAGCGCAGGCACTGCGTCTCCGTAGTCCGGATCATAAAAGTCCCAGCACCACTCGGCTACGTTGCCAGCCATGTCATGGAGGCCGTATCCATTGCTCTGGTAGCTGCCGGTAGCAGCGGTGTAGGGGGGGCTGCTCATCAGGTGGGCTGCAGTTCCATCATGCCGGCTTTTGTCATAGCTGATGAGGTGTGAGCCATGGTAGTTGGCCTGTTCATGCCTGATTTCGTCCCCCCAGGGAAAGCGGTTGTCTGCGAGGCCGCCTCTGGCGGCGAACTCCCACTCGGCCTCCGTAGGCAGGCGGTAGCCGTTGGCTGCCCAGTTGACATGCTGATTGCCGATGTCCACCATGCCTTTGCGGGCGACGTTTCGCCAGGTCGTTTCGGTGTAGTAACAAGGCGTGAGCCCCTCTTTTTCACTGAGTGCGTTGCACCACTTCACAGCATCCGTCCATGAGATGCCATGCACGGGGTGGTCATGCGCCTTGCCGCTGCCATCTGGAAGATCTGAGTAGCCGTGGCTCCGACCCCACAGCATGACTGTTTCCCAAAGCTCGAGATTGACCTCATGTTTTGCCATCAAAAGCGGTGCCACGCTGACCTGATGAGGCCTCGCATCCTTCAATCCGTCCAAGGAATCCCCCATCGAAAAAGTCCCGCCTTTGAGTGCCACCATCTGTATTTGGCTTCGTGGCACAGGCGCAGAGAGGGTGGCTGCTTTGGGTGAGTCAGTTTGTTTTTCTGAGGCGGCGGGAGCTGCTGGTTGCGGGCTGGACTGCTGAGCCGTGGCGGTAGGCACTGCTGGTTGCGGGCTCGACTGTTGAGCTGTGGCGGTTGGGACTGCTTGCTGCGGGCTGGATTGTTGAGCCGTGGCGGTGGGGATGCCATGACTAAGCCCGAGCAGATAGCCAGCAAAGGCGGCCACTAGAAAGCCCGCATCAGTGACCCACTTGGGCAAAGGCTGGGCACGCCGGTTTCGCCGGGACGGACGGCTGTAGAATGGCCGTTCATTTCCCCAGGCGACTTCATGGGTCTCCTGTTCAGGTTCGGGAGAAGATGGGTTGTCCTGGTGCTGTGTCTCGTGGTACCGCAGCCAGCCAGCCTGCCTTCCGGCATCAATTGCTTTTTGTGGGTAGTCGGAAACGGCGGCGTCGTTTCGATAGGGCATGGAGACTTGAGGGCGGCCTTTGAAAACTTCTGAACAGCTTTTTTCAGTGCATGCAAAACTCATGTCACTTCGTCTCTGAGACTTTTTCAGTACAGCTCAGATCAGGAATAGAATCAGGCAAAGAGCGGAGCATTGCCAGAAGGAAAGCTGCGGGTGATCGCAGTTGAATTAATATTTAGACAGTGCCGTTACAGGCGTCATGAGGTGAGCGGGACAGACTCAGAAAGTCTTTCCCACCCGAGTCCTTGTCTGTCAGGCCTGCCCCAGGGCATTGAGCACTTTTGCGACTGTGTTTTCCACACTCAGACCATGCTTTTTGCGAAGCACTGAAGGGGTGCCGTGCTCGATGAACTGATCAGGCCACCCGATCCGAACGACGGGGGTATGAATGCCCGCATCGCTGAGCTGTTCGATGACACCAGCACCAAAACCATTGCGGAGGACATGGTCCTCGAGGGTGCAGACAACCTTCACCTTCCGGGCAAACGAAGCGATGCAGTCCATATCCAGAGGTTTGATCCAGCGCGGATTGATCAGAGCGACGGAAAGGCCTTTGGCTTCGAGCTCTTTCTTGGCAGCTTCAGCCACGGGGAACATGTCGCCGAGGCCGATGAGGGCGACATCGCTGCCATCGGCAATGACTTCAGCCTTGCCGATCTCGAGCCTGACAGGCTTGTCTTTGGGCGTGACGCCAGGGCCGTTTCCACGCGGGTAGCGGATGGCGATGGGGCCGCTCTCGTAGCATGCCATGGTCCACAGCATGTCCACAAACTCATCTTCATTACGAGGCTGCATGTGGACGATGCCCGGGATGCCACGCAGATAGGCGATGTCGAAAAGGCCATGGTGAGTGGGGCCGTCATCACCGCTGAGGCCTCCACGGTCCATGCAGAGACGCACGGGCAGGTTTTGGATGGCCATGTCATGCACGATCATGTCAAAGGCACGCTGCATGAAGGTGGAGTAAATGGTCAGAAATGGCTTCAGGCCCCGTGTTGCCAGGCCGCAGGCAAAAAGCGCCGCATGCTCCTCGGCGATGCCGACATCGTAGTAGCGCTCTGGAATTTCTTTTTTGAAGACGCTCAAACCCGTGCCCCCGGGCATGGCGCCCGTGATGGCCACGATTTTTTCATCTGCCTTGGCAAAGTCGGTGACACTGCGGGCAAAGACTTGGGAGTAGGTGGGTTTGTCGCTGGTCGGGGTCTCGCCGGTCTCGACGGTGTATTTGCCCAGCCCATGGAACTTGCCTGGATCATTGAGGGCGGGGGTGTAGCCGCGCCCTTTCTCCGTGATGATGTGCAGGATCACCGGCTCATCCTGGGTCTTGAGAAATTCGAAGGTCTGGATGAGCAGCGGGATGTTGTGCCCGTCGATCGGGCCGTAGTAACGGATGCCGAATTCGTCAAAGAGTGAGCTGCGGTTGGAAGGGGTCTGGCTCTGCGGCAGAAGGATGTTCTTGGCGTGGTCTTCGACCTTTTTGGCGATGCGGCGTGCGTCCTCGCCCAGCACGAATTCGAGCAGTTTGCCGGCCTTTTGATGCAGGTTTGCGTAGGCCGGATGGGTGGCGATGGAATTGAAGTACTTGGCGATGGCGCCGACATTGCGGTCAATCGACCACTCATTGTCATTGAGCACGACGATGAGCCGCTTGGTATGTGCGGCGACATTGTTCATCGCTTCAAACACAGGGCCGCAGGTGAAGGCAGCGTCTCCAGCCACGCAGACGACGTGCTCGTCACCTCCGGCGAGATCACGCCCCGTGGCCATGCCAAGGGCGGCTGAGAGGGCAGTGCCGGCATGGCCTGCGCCATAGCAGTCGTGCTCGCTTTCGGTGCGGAGCAGGAAGCCGTTCAGGCCATCGTGCTGGCGGATGGTGTGTATGCGGTCCCAGCGGCCGGTGAGCATTTTGTGGACGTAGCCCTGGTGCGCCACATCGAACACAAAGCGGTCCTTTGGAGTGTCAAAAACCCGGTGCAGGGCGATGCTCAGTTCCACCACTCCGAGGTTTGGCCCCAGGTGGCCCCCGGTCTGACTCAGGGTGTTGATAAGTGTCTGGCGGATTTTTTCCGCGAGGTCAGGCAGTTTCTCCAGCGGCAGGGCTTTGAGATCGGCAGGGGAGTTGATGGCAGGCAGTTGGGTATCCACAGGTCTAAAAAAGTCTAATTTCGCCGCCTTCAGTCTCGGCGGTTTTGCGACGGCGGGCTGGGGAGCGGCTTTTTTCGGTGTCTTCGGCGCTCTCGTCGTTATCGGCGGCATCGTCAAATGATGTGAGCGACGCTTTGCCACCTTCCAAGTCGGCACTGATCAGCTCCACCCGGCGGCGGGCGCCGTCGATGCGCTGACGACACAGCTTGAGGAGACGTACTCCGTCTTCGTAACTTGAAATCATTTCCTCCAGAGAAAGCTGTCCGTCTTCCATGCCCGCGACGATCTCGTCCAGACGCTGCATGGCGTCTTCGAAGGAGGGTTCATCGGACTTGGGAACGGGTTTGCTCATAGGGTGTCTCACCAGCCTGGGCGGCACGGAAGGGCGCCCATTATCCGGGCTTCAAAGAAGCCCGCAAGCAGGAAAAGCCGTGCGTGGAAGGCAATTAACCACCAGATGCGCCTGGCTGAAAACTCAGAATGCCACGCGACTGGCAAATGAGGGGGGATGGCCGCGCCCTCAGCAGCCAATGGCGTGGCAAGAGTCGAGACGTGTCACTCAGAGATGAAAATCGCATTAATTATTAAATTTATATTTATTGCTTTTGAGTATATATTTAGAAGTGAGGATTCATGAAGTCAGACTTTGTCTCTATGCAGGCATCATCGGCGCGATGCTATGGCCGCAGGATGCGCATGCCTATCTGGGCAGTTTTGAAGAGCAAGATGGCTATCGTGTTCCGATGAACGGTCAAATTCTGTCGGGTTACCTGGCTGGAGATGCCCAGTATTATCTCAACAACAACATGGCCAATGGCTACACCGGGGTGGTGCCTGTGGGGGCCTATCCCAATACCTTGGGGGATGGAACGAACGGGCCTGACGTTTCGCGCTACAACGCTGGTCAATACGGCACGAACAGCTACGGCCCGGGAGGTGGGGCGGCGGACATTGCTGACAATTCAGGCCTCTGGAAGGCCCTCTCGGGAGGACGGCTTTATGAAGATGCCACCGCTCCCTACTACTATGGGAGTCAGTATGATAGAAACCAGATTGTCGCCTATCGGAATACCATGCCGCACACGGGCTCGCAAACCCTGAACCTGATGGCGTCTGATCAAAGCCTGAGCTATCTTTACATAATGGACTCCCGTGATTTTGGAGGGATTTCTCCCGCCAGCACCGAGGGATTGCTGGTCAGGATGTCATTCTGGGTCAAACCCTCGGACTGGGATGATCCGGATACAGGCAATATCCTGGGGGTGTCCCTGCTGGATGCAGCCAATCAATTCGTGTTTGAAGTCGGCTACACAGGAGACAATTTCCTGCAGTACCGCCTGAGTGGCGGTGCCTGGCAGACGACGGCCTATCAAATGGGCACCCTGGGCTGGTCTGAAATTACGGTGGCGCTGGATACGCTGAACAATACCGCCAGCCTGGGAATCAGCGCGTACAACGATGCGAATTCGCTGCTGGGCAGCAGTAGCAGTGTCATTAACAGCCTGAGCCTTGGGCTGAGCAGTGGTGCCATCACCGGTCTGCAGTGGGACTTGCGGGGAGGAACGCTGGACAACGGGGCCATCAGTTACATCCAGAGCTTTGATGACTTTAATTTTTCAGTCGCTTCCGTAACGCCCGTGCCGGAGCCCGGCGGGGTGGTGCTGGTGCTTCTTGCGGCGGCGTTGCTGAATGCTCCCCGCAGACGGGGAGGCATGAAAACTCAGGGCCTTGGCTGGGAGGAATAAAGGGGACAAAAAAACACCCGGTCTTGCGACCGGGTGCTTCTCACTGTGCAGATGCTGCTGCGCTTGATTATGCGAAGATATCGAGGACGGGCACCCCCTTGTCGCCGACCGTGAACGGACGGTTCGAAGGAGACATGACCACTTCGTCCACAGGCAGGCCCATGGCGTGGCCGATGGTGGCCTGGAAGTCCTGCGGTGTGCACTGCTTGTCAGCCACACGGCGTCCTTCCTTGTCGGTGGAGCCATAGACGAAGCCACCCTTGACGCCGCCGCCTGCGAAGACGGTGGAGTAGGCGAGCGGGTAGTGGTCACGGCCATCGTTTTCATTGATGTCCGGTGTGCGGCCGAACTCGGAACCCATGACGATCATCGTGGATTCGAACAGGCCGTTGGAGATCAGGTCTTCGATCAAGGCTGCGAAGACGTTGTCCATCGTGGCTGCGGTTGTGCCGAGAGCGGTGTCGATGGTGTTGTGCATGTCCCAGCCACCCGACTGAACTTCGACGAAGCGCACACCAGCCTGAACCAGACGACGGGCAAGGAGGGCTCCCTGGCCGAAGTTGTTTCTGCCGTATTTCTCACGCACTGCCTGAGGCTCCTGGCTGAGATCGAAGGCCTTGAGGTCTTCGCTCTTCATGAGTTTCACCGTTTCGTCATAAAACTCGGAGTAGGACTTCACCTCGTCCGACTGGAATTTTTTGCGGAAGGAGGCGTCGAATTCGTCGGTCAGAGACAGACGCTTCTTGAACTGATCTTCCGAGGTAGTCGGCTTGATGTTCTGCAGGCCGGTCTCTGGATTGGAGATCGGGATGGGGCTCATCGTGGTCGGGAAGAAGCCTGCGCCAGGGAACGCATTGCCGCTGTTGACGACCACGCTGTCCGGCAGGGTTGGCCCCTTGATGCGGCCCAGGAAATGAGAGGCCCAGGCGCCGATGCAAGGATGAACGATCGTGCCACGGGGTTCATAACCGGTCTTCATCACATAAGTGCCCTGATCATGCACCCCGGTTTTGGAGCTCATGGAGCGGATGATGGAGAACTTGTTGGCAATTTTGGCCATCTTTTCCATGGTCCCGCCGAGACGGTCCATATTGCCAGAGCCTGCATTCGCCTTGATGGGGTCGGTCGGGCCTTTGGTTGGTCCGTCCTTGGGATCCCAGGTGTCGATGTGGGTCATGCCGCCACCCATCCAGAGGAAGATGACGTTTTTGGCCTTGCCGAATCCGGGGGTGCCAGCACCTGTGGTGCCTGCCGCAGCCAGATTCAGAGAGGGCATGACGGTCACGCCGAGCGCGGCCTGGGCCGTGCGCATCATGAAGTCACGACGGGCGATGGGGTTAAGCTTGTTGAGTTCTGATTTCATAAAATAAGGATTAGCGCGTTACGTGTTGTGAATGGATCTGCAGATTTATTGGATGAAAATGAACTCACGGGTGTTGATGAGAGCCCAGATCATGTTGGCGTAGCCGTCATCTCCGCCGGAAAGAGCGCGCTTGGCGATGTCTTTCTCAGGAAGGGTCGGGCGGCGGTTGAGAACCGAGACAAACAGAGCCTCCACCTTTTCAGGCGGCGACTTCACTTTTTCCATCGTGCGGAAGACCAGTGAATCCGGGCTGGTCAGCATCTGCTGAGCCTTGCCGTTCATCATCATCAGCACCTGTGGGACCGAACCGGTCTTGACGCTGCCGTCGATCAGGGACCGCGGGGACTGGCCGAAGTCGATCAGGAAGTGACCTGCCGGGGCAGGCTGCTCCAGCGTGGATGCGCGGCGCAGAATCATGCCGTTGTAGGTGAGGGAGGCATTTTCCATCATGTCACCGGCAGGCTTTGCTGCAGCGGGTTTGCCTTTGGCTTTGCCGCCGCTTTCCATCATCATGTCGCCACCGCCCGCTTCGGCAAGACCACCACCCATGAGGGCGCGCTCTTTTTCGGCCATCTTGCGGAAGGCGTCATACTTCACCAGCACGGTCTGAGCATCCAGCTTGGGATTGCTGAGGTCCAGGTCGATGGAGCGGCTGTAGAGATCTTCCAGCGGCTTGGCATACTTGTCAGGGTCACCCAGAACCAGGGTCATGTAGGAATCCCATGCCTGCTCGGCACTCATGCGGCGGAGAAGCGGGCCCTGGAAGTAGTAGGGCTCACCCATGGCGATCTTTTCGGAGGTGGCTTCGGACTGGTAGGCGCGGGTGTTGTAGATGATGCGCATGAAATCCTTGATGTTGAACTTCACCCGTTTCATTTCTTCAGCCAGATGCAGGAGCAGTTCGGGGTTCACGGACTGCTTGGGATCATCGATGTTGGTCACCGGCTCCGAGATGCCCTGACCGAAAGCACGCTTCCACATGCGGTTGGCAATGGCCATTGCAAAGCGAGGGTTGGAAGGATCGGTCACCCATTTCGCGAAGGCTGGGCGAAGTTCTTCCGCAGACTTCATCTTCTGCTTGTACGCAGGAAGGTTTTTGTCATTTTTGCTCCAGGTGATGAACTTGGGCTCCACCGGATCATTCGGCTTGGCGTCCGGGTACTTGTAGTCATGGGGCAGCTTCATGCTGTTGGTGTCCATGTCGCCGACGATGAAACGGTTGGCTCCCATGTAGTTCTGGATGCCATTGCGGATGCGCTTGATGTCCATGCCGCTCTGGGTCACCATTTCTTCGATCTTGGGCATCAGGTCCCGCATGGCATTCGCTGCCATCATGCCAGAGGAGTCTTTGGCTTTGCGGTTGCTGGCCACGCGCATGTTGGTGGTGGTGGCTCCGAAGAAGGAGGCCATTTCATAGAACTGGTGCTGGGTCCAGTCGGAGAATGGGTGGTCATGGCACTGTGCACAGGCCACGTCTGTACCCAGAAACACGGCGAGGGTGTTTGCCAGGTTGTCCAGCGGCATGCCGGCGTCACGCAGAAGGTAGCCTGCGGCGCCATCCTGCCACATCTTGCCTTTGGCGGTCAGCATGTCGAACACCATCTTGTCCCAGGTGACGTTCTTCTCGATCTGGTGCTGCATCCAGTTGATGTAGGGGACGCCGCGCAGGTTGTCCTGCTCGAGGCGGTCTTTCACGCGCAGCATTTCAGCGAAGTAGTTGAACGTGTTGCTGTTGTAGCCAGGGCTGTCGAGCAGCATGTCAATCAGCTTGGCACGCTTGTTCGGGTTGCTGTCCTGGATGAACTGCATGGTTTCCGTGTAGTTCGGAATGCGGCCCACGATGTCGAGATAGACGCGGCGCACGAACTGCTCGTCGTTGGCCATGGGGTTGAATCCGGTGATCGGTTTCTTGCCTCCCTTGGCTCGTTCAGGATTGGCGCGCACAAGGCCATTGGCCACGAGGCGGTCAATCGCGGCAGATGCCTGGGCCACGGTCGCATTGGCCAGCATCACCGGCTGGTCAGAGGGCTTCATGCTTTTTGCCAAAGCCTGATCCTCCGCAGACAGCCTGGTCAGAGCAAACTTGTGAGTGACTCCATCAGCGGTTTTCAGGATGATGTCCTCACCATCGAGACCGATGAATGAGGCGGTGACTTGGCGGCCGGAGGTGTCCGTCCAAGTGCGAACTTCCGCCAAGGCGGAGGACACACAAAGTGCGGAAACAAGCAGGCTGCTGAGCAGTTTCTTGGTTTGTTTCATGGTGATGTGGAATGAGTGAAATTGGCTTCCATAGGTTCGAACGAGCCGGGGGGGCTTCCAATTAGGGGGAATTTGTCGTTTTTTTGAGTTTTTGGCCAGCCGGGAGACCTCAGCAGGCCCGATTGCCCAGTCGGAGCAGGGTTTTGTCCGGTTAGTCGCCTTTCAGCTGGCCGGATTGGGCTACAGCTGGTCCAAGATCGCCATTCGCCAGGATGAGGGGCTGAATTTCCGTGTCTTATTTATCTTTTATGAGAGCTTTCCGCGGCTTTTTGGGGTGAATTTACTTTAATGCCTTGATAATGAATGAAGTAATGTCGTTGTGCATTTTCTCCATGTCCGGACGATTGGTGTACATCATGTGGCCGGACTCGTACTCCGCGAATTCGATGTTGCCGCGCAGTTCATCGGGCAGCCGCATCTGGCGCACGCTCAGGAGCATGTTGTCTGGCGGTGTGACGAGATCCCGCCAGCCGGTAAGTGCCAGCACTCTGAGGTGGGGGTTCTGTTTGATCGCCTCGGCCAGCTGGCCGCTCACACTGGTGTAGCTGTTGCCCTTGCCGTGGTTCCAGTTTGGCTGTGGGGCCAGCACTTCATAGGGGAGATCCTTTTCATAATGCAGTTCCTCGCGCAGGTAGGCGTTCATGGAGGCTGCGGCTACGCTGCCCACGACACGCATGAAGGGCTCGATCTGTGGGTGGATGTCCGACTCATCGCCATCGCGCCCTGTCACACGGGCATCATAGGCACCCAGCACCAGCTTTTCTTTGCGCAGCAGCATTTCACGGAACACACCACTGTCGATCCGCAGTTCCTGCTGCTCGATCAGCTTGGGTTCCAGGCCCGTGAGTCTGGCCAGCTTTTTCACCACGCTCTCACGTTCTGCCTGGGGCAGGTCATTTCCCTTCAGCAGGGCGGAGGCGTATTCGCCGAAGGCAAAGGCGCGTGATTCGGCCACGGCTTTTTTGAAATCGGCCTGCAGGTCTGGGGGCAGCTTTTTGTGATAGTGCGCCGTGGCCGTCATGGCCGGCAGGCCCACGAGGTAGGGTGTTTCGTTCAGGGGGCCGGAGAGCAGCGTGGCGTAGTCCAGCAGGCCGGAGACGATCACAATGCCGTTCAGGTACATGCGGTGCCGCTGCTGCAGATGCTGCGCCAGCCCGCCGCCACGGATGCCGCCGTAGCTTTCGCCGGCGATGAACTTTGGCGAGCTCCAGCGCTCTTCGCGCGTGACCCACAGCCGCATGAACTCGCCCACACTGGCGATGTCCTCCTGCACGCCGAGAAACTCCGGCAGGTTTTTGGGATCCTCCGGACGGCTGAAGCCAGTGTTCACCGGGTCGATGAAAACGAGGTCCGTCACATCCAGCAGCGAGAACTCATTGTTCACCAGGCCACCCGGCGGGCGTGGGGGCGTGAGCCCGTCTGCAGGCAGGTCCACGCGCTTGGGGCCAAAGGCCCCGAGGTGCAGCCACACCGAGCTGCTGCCCGGGCCGCCGTTAAAGCAGAACGTCACCGGACGTGTGCTCTTGTCTTTCACCTCCTTCATCGTGTAGGCCGTGTAAAAGACCTGCGCCGAGGGTTTGCCATCCGGCTTCAGGATGGGCAAGGTGCCTGCCTTGGCCTGATACGCGATCTCCTTGCCGCCGATGGTCACCTTTCCCTCCGTCACGACGGGCTTGTCTGACTCGGACTTTTTGTCGTCCTTCTTCTCCGGCTGCTTGCCTTCCTTTTTTTCGGAGGCGGGGGCGGCGGGCTTGTCTGGTTTGGCTTCGTCGGCGTTGAGACAGACCGGCGTCGCAAGAGCCAGTAAGGTGGTCAGAAAGGTTGGGCGGATGCGCATATCCGCGCAGCATGGCATGCGCGCTCCGCCTTGAGAATCAAAATCCTCGTCAGGCCGCCGCCTGTTTGCAGGCCTTGATGGTGTTGGCCATCAGCATGGCGATGGTCATGGGGCCCACACCGCCCGGCACGGGGGTGATGGCGCGGCATTTGGGGGCGACTTCATCAAAGGCCACGTCGCCCACGAGCTTGTAGCCCTTGTCACTGGTGGCATCGTCCACACGGTTGATGCCTACATCGATGACCACGGCACCTTCCTTGACGTGCTCCGCCTTGATGAAATGCGGGCGGCCAATTGCCGCGATGATGATGTCCGCCGTGCGGGTGATGGCAGCCAGATCCTTGGTGCGGGAATGAGTCACGGTTACGGTGGCGTCTCCGCCCTTGCCCTTGGCCATGAGCAGCAGGGCCATGGGTTTGCCCACGATCATGCTGCGGCCCACCACCACGGCGTGCGCTCCGCTGGTTTCGATGCCGGCCTCAATCAGCAGGCGCTGGCAGCCCAGCGGGGTGCAGGGCACGAAGCCGGTGGGATCTTCCAGGGCTAGCTTGGCCACGTTCACCGGATGGAACCCGTCCACGTCCTTGGCGGGATCAATCGCGCGCACGATCGCAGCTTCGTCGATGTGTTTGGGCGGCGGGCTTTGCACCAGGATGCCGTGGATGGAAGGATCGTTGTTCAGGGCATCCACGTGTGCCAGCAGTTCCTCCTGGGTGGTGGAGGCTGGGAGCTCGAGCTTGACCGAGTGCAGGCCCAGATCGCGGCACTTTTTGTCTTTGGAGCGGACGTAGGCGCGTGAGGCAGGATCATCACCCACGAGCACGACTGCCAGGCCCGGCTTGCGGCCTTGTGCGGCCAGCGTGGCGATGTCACGGCGGCATTCTTCGAGGACTTTTTCAGCGACGGCGGTTCCAGAGATGAGCTGCATGTTTTCAGGTGGTGCAGGCGGGGCAGGGAGTCAACCGCCGAGGCCAAAAACCCCTGGCTTGATTTTTCTGTAACCAGTAGTCGCAGCCCGGCATTCAGGACTTTAGCCGCGGAAGTATGTGGCGGATGCCCTGAACAAGTCTGAAAGCCTCGTTTATGACGTTCGCTCAATGAGCCGCTGCGTTGCCATTTTTTCGTTTTGGAATTACCTCAGTTGCTCTGCCGTGACCGCTCCAGCCCACACCGATATCCAGAGGGACGATGACCTCGTTCTGGTGCAGTCGGCGCAGGCGGGCGACCTCGAGGCCTTTGACCAGATCATCAAACGCCATCAGCCCACCATGACCGCCATGCTTCATCGCTTCTCCAGCAGCCGTGCCGATCTTGAAGACATGGTTCAAGAGTGCTTTGTCCGTGCCTGGCGTGCGCTGCCGCAGTGGCGGCCAGACAAGCCCTTTCTTCACTGGCTCAGGCGCATCGCCGCAAATATCGGCCTCGAATTCTGCCGCAGGCATCAGCGCTCGCCATTCTCTCGCCTGGTGCAGCCCACGGCGGAGGGGCATCCGCTCGACCAAATCGCCTGCGCTGAAGATTCCTCGCCTGGGAATGACCTGGCCAGCGTTCAGTTCATCCTTTCCCATTTGCCGCCGGATGACCGGGCCCTGCTCACGCTGCTGCATCTGGAGCAGCTTCCTCTTCATGAAATCGCCGCGCATTTTGGCTGGAGCAAGGCGAAGGCCAAGGTGAAAGCCTTCCGCGCGCGGCAACGACTCAAAACCATCCTCACACGTCATGGATACACCCTCGACTAATCGGCGATCCTGGAATCGCCTCACCCAAAGCGCCCGCCTGGCCTCCATGCCGCAGGGGGTGGATGTGAGGCTCGCCGTCCGGGCAGAAATCAGCGCGCCGCAGTGCCGACGTCAGACCGCTTCTCTTTGGGATGATGTGCTCGATCTCTTTTGCTCCCGCTGGCTGCAGGCCGGTTTTGCAGCTCTCGCCCTTGCAGCGTTTCTTGCCTGCCATCACAGCCTGGATGTGTTGAATGAAATGGCCTGGATCTGGCAGCTTCAGGGGCCCGTGTTCGCTGGTATTTGATTCTCTTATGCACTCTTCACCCACCATCTCATCACGCTGGAAGGCCGCGCTCCTTCTTCTGCTGGTTTTCATCCTCGGTGCAGGCTGTGGCATCGGCGGCGGACTGCTTGTGCTGCGCCGTTTTGTTCAGCGCGCCATCGCCCATCCTGGTGAGTCCCAAGCGCCGGTGGACCGTCTCATTGACAAGGTCGAATCTGCCATGGTGGCGGAGTTGTCTCTCACAGAGGCCGAGCGCAGCGCCGTGCATGCGGAGTTGCTGCAGACGGCGGCTGAGTTCAAGCTGCTGCGTGCCGAGGTCTGGCAGAAGGCGGGCTCCGGTGTGGCCGGTTGCTTGGACCGCATCTGCAAACACCTGCCTTTGGAAAAGCAGGAAATCCTGCGAAAAAAAGCCGCCGAACGTCTCGGCCCCTGGGGGCTCCTCGGCAGCGAAAACCCATGACATCCACACATCGGGGACCACGTCTCCCGGAAGCGCCTGGGGCCTCAGCTATCAGGCTGCAGCCAGCAGCTTCTGCCTGCCGCCCTCGGCCAGCAGGGCGGCAAGTTCCGGCATGTAGCGGGTGATTTCGTGCGAAAGCATGGACAGCCGGGTTTCGGATTTCCAGCTGCCTTTTTTGCTGCGGTCAGTGTCAGTCAGTTCGACTTCAACAAGGGTGGAGAAGACAGTGGAGTCGGCCTGAGGATCGTGTTGAAGTGTCATGATGATAGGGAAGGTTGATCCGGCGTCAGAAGGACGAGCTGTCCGTCCTTGAGAGTCCATTTGCGTCTGTCCAAAGCTCCCGAGTTCAACATGGCATCTATCCCATTGCTCAACAGCATCCTCGCCGCCTCGGCGGGGCTGCTGCCAAACGTGCCCTTCAAAGTCATGTCTTCGAGGTACTGCTTGATCTGCGGTGTGATCGCGATCGTCAGTGACAATGAGTCGAAGGTGTTTGAAGGGCGGGCCATCCAATAATAACCGGGTAATAACCCCATTTTAATTCCATCCTGACCCTATGGTCAAGGTTGGCTTCGATTTATTTGGGGTTTTTACCCCATTAAAACCCTGGATTTATTTAAGTTTCCTTAAATAACTGGGGCTTATCGATGGAAAATCACTCTGAGCAGCGTTCCCAAACTCCCAATCACCTATGAAACGCTACTTCACCGTTACACTTCCCGCCGCCCTGCTGGGTTTTGCCCTCTTCAACCTGCATGCCGAAACCAAAAGCGAAGAGTGGCAAAACTGGTTTGCCGATGGCTCCCTCCAAGGCGGCCAGATCATCAGCGGCAAGGCTACTTACAAAGTGGAAAACGGCGTGCTGACCGGCACCACCACGGAGGGCAGCCCCAACACCTTTCTCGCCATCGGTCCCTTTAAAGACTTCGAACTCGAATTTGAAGTGAATGTGGACGATGCGCTGAATTCCGGGGTCCAGGTGCGCAGCCACATTGCCAAAGAGGGCGATCCGGTGCCCGAAGGGGCCAAAGGCAAGCTTCCCGCCGGCCGTCTCTACGGACCACAGTGCGAGATCGCGATCAACGGCACTGCCGGCGATTTCTATGATGAAGCCCGTCGTGGCACCTGGTGGAGCATTCTGACGAAAACCGAAGCCGTGCGCACCGACGCCGCCAAGGCAGCCTTTAAAAAAGGTGAGTGGAATCACTACCGCATCGTCGTAAAGGGCGATCACTACCAGAGCTTCGTCAATGGAGTGCCCGCTGCTGACTTTGCCCAGCCGAATGACCCCGAGGGCTACATCGGCTTCCAGGTGCATGGCATCAAGGCGGGCACCGGCCCCTACAGCGTGCGCTGGCGCAATGTGAAGTTCCGCGAGACGAAGTAAGCCCCGACTAGCAAAAAAAGGCCGCCTGCTCCTGCGGCCGCCATCCAGCCCCGCCACCACGGTGTCTGCTGGATGGGAATGGGGCGGGAGCGGTCTCCCGCCAGCAGGAGCATCCAGCGGGGAGGCGTTTCCGGATGCGACAGATCCTGGGTCCAGAGCAGCACATCGTGCAGTTTGCCCTTCTGCATTTCAAAGACGATCTCCGGCTCGCTGCTGCGCCACCTCCATGACGAAGTGATCAAGGCATGCTCCTCGCCTTCCGTGCCAGAGGGTAGATAGGCGGCGGGTGCGTAATCCGCCCAGTTGTGGTGCTCTGAAATGCGAGCTTTGCCCACAGAGTTGAGCGGCGTCAGCACGTCACCTTGCCGCAGGCGCACCGGATCTGCCAGTGCCTCCAGCGCTGCGGCTTCATCCATGATGAGGGGATTGCTGCCGTAGTCCGCGGTGATCTCCAGCAGCACTTCGGCCTCAGGCAGCAGCGTGAGCTTGGCACTGAGAAATTCCGCCCCGTGCCCCAAAGCACACAGGGGGGCCAGAACGGCTCCCCCTGTGGCGAGAATGAGGATGGATCGCACAAGGCGCATCATTACTTCTTCACGTTCCACTTCAGCACACGGCCCCACTTGTTCCACTCGGTCTCGAGGATGTTGCCGTCGTTGTCAAAGGTGATGCCGTGCGGGCTCGTGACGATGCCCTGCTTCCAGTCCTGCGGAGGAATGCCGGGGGTGTTGGTCAGCGCCGGGCTGGTGCCCAGATCGGCGACACGCTTGTTGGCCTTGTCCCACACGCTGACATTGCCGGCGATCTCGGCCACGCACATCAGGTCGCCGTGGAAGCTGGCGGAGCTGGGGTTGCGCATTTCGGTGGCAATCTCGCTGATGAAATTGCCTGCAAGGTCGGTGTGCAGCATCCGCTTGTGACCGCGGTCGCAGATCATCACGCGGGCGGGCTCAAAGCGGGTGTCGATGAAGATCTTGTGGGCGTTGGCCAGAGCAAGCGGCTTGTCAGGGCCGCCAAAGACGCTCTTGAATTTGCCATCTGCACTGAACACGAAGATGAAGCTGCGGCCGTAGCCGTCCACCACGTAGATGTCGCCATTGGGGGCCACATCGCAGTTGGTCAGCTTGAGGCCGCCGGCAGCGCCCACGCCTTTCTCTTTCGCGATTTTTTTCTCCGTGCCGTCAGCGAGTTTCAGGGTGATCTCCGTTTTGGAGTCAGCGATCTTCACGCCGGAGGCGATGGGGGTCTTCTTTTTCGGGTCGGCTTCGTCGCTCTTGGTGACACTGACGAAATCACGCTGCTCGGCCGGGAAGGCGCTGGTGGGGATCTCCATCACCACGGTGCCGTCCAGGTTGCACTTGATGACTTTCTGCTCACCCAGCACGGCGGCGTAGATGTGCTCGCCATCGCCCAGTTTTCGGATCACAAAGCCATGCAGGGAAGGGGGCAGAGGCAGGGTTTTGATGAACTTGCCGTCCTTGCCATAGACCTGCAGGCCAGCCAGGGCGGGGTCTTTGTCCTGCACGCTCACGTAGATCTTGCCGGTGGAGTCCACCGCGATCTCCCCGTGGCCGTCGCCAATGGTTTCCTTGCCGGGAGGCGGAGAGATGAAGTTGGGAACGAATTCATAGGACACCTCGGCGGCAGCGGTGCCGGCCAGGGCCATGACAGACAGGAGGGAGAGAATGCGGTTGCTCATCAGGCCGATTCAAACGAAGCCGGGCGGCAGGGTCAATCGTACAACAGCGATTTTGCTGGATGATCCTGTCATACGGCAGGAAACTTCAGGTCACATAGCTGGTTCCCATGCACTTTCCCATGAAAAAGGTTCTCTCCATCCTCCTTGGCGGCGCGACTCTGGCCGGTTCTGTCTTCGGTCTGCGTGTCCACGCCCAGCAGGCTGAATTCGATGAAAAGTTCAAGGCTTTCGACCTCAACGCAGACGGCATCATCAGTGGAGATGAAATGAATGGCGCCAGATACCTGCCCCAGCTGGACCTGAACAAGGACGGCAAGCTGACGCGCGAGGAGGCGCTGCTGGCCGTGCAAAAGATGCGCAAGCTCGCTGGCAATCCGCAGGCCAGCGGAGTCGGCAACGAATCCACGGCCATTCTGTTCAAGCGACTGGACAAAAACGGCGATGGCAAGCTGACCGCCGAAGAGCTGCCAAACCAGAAGTGGTTCAACGGGCTGGATGCCGATAAAGACGGCTACGTGACGCTGGACGAGGCCGAGAAAGGTGTGGCTGCTCTGCGCAGGCGTGGCGGTGCCGGCACCGCCAGCAGCCAGGTCTCGAGTACTCCGATCAAGCCCGCTTCAGAAGACCCGACCTTCAAGGAAGCTCCCGAGCGGCTCAAGGGGGGCGACCATGGTGTGGGCCGCATGGTTGCAGACACCACCCTCAAGACTCTGGCAGGAGCCGACCTTAAACTCAGCAGCGCCGCCGGCAAAAACGGCCTCGTCATCGCTCTCTTCAGCGCCACCTGCCCGATCAGCGGCAAGCTTGCCCCCGAGACGGCTCGGCTGGAAAAAGAGCTGAAGGAAAAAGGCGTGGGCATGCTGCTGGTGAACGTACCGCCTGGACAGAAGACCGAGGAGGCCGTCAAATTTCTCGCCGATCACAAGCTGGCCTCTCCTGCTGCCAGCGACGCGGAAGGCAAACTTGCTCAGCAGCTTGCTGCAGCCACCACGACCGAGGTCTTTCTTCTCGATGCCGCACGCACGCTGGTTTATCGCGGTGCGCTCAATGACCAGTATGGGCTCGGCTACTCCAAGGATGCTCCTCAACATCATTACCTGCGCGATGCCGTGGCTGCGATGCTGCGCGGCGAACCTGCGGACGTCGTGGCCACCAGCGCCCCCGGCTGCGCGCTGGACCTCCCCCAGGAGAAAGCCGTTGCGGGCACTGTGGCGACGTACCACCGTGACATTTCACGCATCATGCAGGCCAACTGCGTTGAGTGCCACCACAAAGGCGGCGTTGGGCCCTTTGCTCTGGAGACCTATGAAGATGTGATCGAGCACGCAGGGATGATCCGCAAGCAGGTGGAGCGTGGGGCCATGCCGCCGTGGTTTGCCGCGCCGCTGGAGGGCAGGGCACACTCTCCCTGGGCTAATGACCGCGCTCTCTCCGAGCGAGACCGCTCAGACCTTCTCGCCTGGCTGGCGTCTTCCGACCGGGCGAAGGGCGATGTGGCCGATGCACCCAGAGCGCGTGTGTTTCAAGGGGAGTGGACGATTGGAAAGCCGGATGCCATCATCGCCGGGGCACGTCCCGTGTCCGTCAAAGCCGAGGGCACCATGCCCTATCAGCATGTGACGGTAACCACCGACTTTCCCGAAGACCGCTGGGTGCGTGGCTATGAGATCCTGCCGACCGCCCGCGAAGTGGTGCACCATGTGATCGTCAGCGTTTTCGAAAAGGGCAGCCGGGTGAGCCAGGGCGGGGAAGAGGGGGCGCAAGGCTACTGGGCCGCGTATGTTCCTGGGAATTCCAAGCAGGTCTATCCCGAAGGCTTTGCGCGCAAGCTCCCCGCCGGGGCCACCGTGAGCTTCCAGATCCACTACACCCCCAATGGCAAGGCCGTGGAGGACACCATCCGCATGGGGCTGCTGTTTGCCAAAGAGCCGCCGAAGTACGTCATCCACACCACCGGCCTGCCCAATGCCCGTATCAGCATCCCGCCGGGAGAGGCCAATCATGTTGAAACGGCCTCACGCAAGCTGCCAACGGACATCAATGTGATGGCCTGGATGGCGCACATGCATGTGCGTGGGAAAGCCTTCAAATTTGAAGTCACCCTCCCGGACGGCAAGACCGAGACTCTGCTGGACATCCCCAAGTACGACTTTAACTGGCAGCTGCGCTACGATTATGCCACGCCGCACTTCCTGCCGCGTGGCAGCACGGTCAAGATTACCGCTGTGTATGACAACAGCGCATCCAATCCCGCCAACCCCGATCCCGGCAAAACCGTTCGCTGGGGGCAGCAAACATTTGACGAAATGATGATCGGCTACATGGAGCACTACACCCCGCTCAATCCGGAGCTGGCGAGCGAGTAAGCTCTTATTTGCCCATCACTGCAAAGTCGAGCTCGACCGCAAGCTTGGAGCGTTCTTCACGCATGCTGGCCATCTGGCTTTCCAGCGCTGCGGCTTGAGCCAGCACTTTGTTTGCATTTTCGGTGTGGCGGGTGGTCGGGGTGCCCCGATATTTGGCATTCTGCGCCAGCTCCTGATGGCTTGCCGCTGTTTTCCGATACTGCGAGACCAGATTTGTATAGCTGGTGATGGCTGCATCCAGCTCCGCCATCCTCAGCTTGATTCGTTTGATCTTGGCTTCGTCAATCTTGATCGAGGCTTTTGGTGCGGGGGAGCTCGAAACGAAGGGGGGCGGAGCGGCCGGCATGGATGGGCTTATGATGCTCTCTTCACCAGGATTTTGAAAAAGCGCCGCCTGGGCTTTCTCAATCATGGGCACCAGGGCATTAGGTCCCAGATCATATTGTTCCTTTAGGGTTTCAGGGGCTTGGTCTGCCGGAATGGAGCCGACACCGTCATCGTGAATGAACGAAATGCCGGAATCTTCCACTTTCCGTATTTTGACGCCGCGCAGAACCTTTCCACTGGCTAGTTTCACCTCTCCCAGATCGGTGCCGGGTGCATTCTTGCGCGTTCTGTCCACCCATTCTCTCATGGAGTCGAGAGTCTGCTTCAAGTCGCTGTCCGCTTTGTCAAAGCGTTGGTCCAGCGTGTCTCGTAACCCAAGAAGAGTGGCGTTTTTTTCAGTCTCGGCCTTGAGCTTCTGAACAAACTGCTCCTTTTCGGCCCAAAATTTCTTTCTCTTCGTCAGCTGGTCCTGAATGAGTGCCAGCCTCGATTTGCTGTCACTCAGCGCCACATTGGCCGTGTCCACAGAGCTCAGGTACTGGCCTGTGAAACAGAAGACGACGAGAAGGGTGAGCAGGGAAAGGGAGACCCAGATTTTTGATTCTTCGGACATGATAACCTCAGGGGAGTTTAATAAAGGTATTTGGCTTTGTAGGTGGCCATGCGCGGACGGATTTCACCCAGCGCAGCTTCGGCTTCGTCGCACTTTTGCCGGAGATACTCGACCTTCTCCTCCAGCTCCGCGTTTTTTTTCACGGTCTTTTCATGCTGTTGCTCCAAGCTCATGCCGTCCGGTGAAGCGGCGGTCTGAAGCGCTTCGAACTTGGCATCTACGGTGCGCATTTCCTCCTTGGCGCGTTCAAAGTCTGCGTCGACTTTGAGCCGTTGATCGTTCAGCAGGGCTGGTTTGTCGCAGGAGCTTCCCAAAACGACGAACGCAAGGCAGGTTAAAATGAAGATGCGACGCATTTCAGTAAATGTATTATGGTTTTTGCCCGGAGGCGAATTTTATTGATGGATGTACACCTATAGGCAGCCTTTTGCATGTGAAATATTCCATGATGATTCAGTGCCTGCCGGTAGGCAAAATGGCATGCCCGGCCGCACAGCGCTCATTGAACAGTCTGATGCGGGGATTCAGCGTCTGCACGTGACAGAATCGTAGGAATGGACGCCGTGCCCGTGATGCGAGTGGCGTCGAGATGATTTGCGGAGGCAGGCGGTGAGCCTCCGCTGCGGTCCTGAGCGTGCTACCAAGTGAGAGAAGCATGCCCCGCCTCAACGGTAGCGTGTGGCTCCCTCATTGAGAAACTGTGCATGAACCGCTTTTCTGATTTCCAGCAGTTCGGGAATGAACTGCTTCAGATATGGCGCTCTGTCAGCCAGTGAAAGCGAGCTTATCTGCGAGGATGAGGCTTGGGCGACGGAAGCAAAGAATTCGGCAAACACCGGCACCACGTTGGAAATGGATATCGTGGTTTTTGTGCCCCCGAGCTTTTGATTGACCCTGGTAATGCCACTGCTGATGACACCGCCCAGCGTGTACTTGCTCCCGTCCGCGATGACCTGGCGGATGATGTAGTCCCCGCGGGGCTGGCTGGGAACATCAAAGCCCCCGCGGTTGGGTTTGGGATTGAGATAGCAGGCAGCGGCCAAGGTCAGTGTATCTCGGTCAAAGGCTTTCAGTTCGGCCAATGAACTCATCAGGGAGGTGTATTGCATTTTTCTCCACTTGGTCACCTTGTCTGGCCTGACCGCAAATCTCCGCACCTTGTCAAAAACAGTCCCATTGGTCCAAATGTCGCGTTTGGCTGCATTCAGATAGGTCGAGATGCCAAGCACCTGCTTGGTGTCTGTGAGGACGACGGGGCCACCGCTGTTGCCGGGCACGATTTCACAGCTGATTTCGATGCGGTCAGTCCCCAGACCCACCACCATGCCGTTCAATGAAGTCACGGCATCGGCCCCCAGGCTGTTGCCATAAGCGGTTACCCTCTGATTCACGCTGACGGACAGATTGGTGTCTGCAAGCGTGTATGAGGGCTCCCCCTCTTTGAGGGACACCGGAAATCTTGCCACGTCTTCCAGCCCATGGGCTGCCTCGGGATCATAGTTGTTCGAAAGCTCAATCTCATACGGAACTGGAATGTTCTGTCCGGAGGCCGTTTTGATGCTGACAATCTTCGAGGTGAAGCCAGCGGGGGTGCCACAGATGACGTGTGCGTTGGTGTAAACATGGGTTTTGCCCCCCGCTTGTGCGATGAAGCCTGAGCCGCTGCCCCGGTCGGTTTTGATGATGACGAGACACCTGGCGTCAAAGGAGGCCCCCTCTGCCGGTGCCGGTGTGCTTTGTGGGGCGCTGGCGACGGGTGAGGTGGAGGCGTTGTTCGAGGGCTTGATCTCGGGGCTCTGATTTTTGGTGGTGACCACGTCACTGGGGGCTGTGCTTTGAAAGGCCGCCAGCGCCGTCATCATTTTGGGGACCAGGGCATTGGTTCCCAGATCATACTTCTGCTGCAAATTTTCAGGCATCAGCTCCACCGATGCCGTGCCGATGCCGTCTGCGTACGACAATGAGAGGCCTGTTTCGTCCACTTTGCGGATTTTGACGCCACGCAGCAGTCTGCCGTTGGTCATCGTTATGTCGCCCAGTTCCTTGCCGCTGGCGTCGTTGCGTGCTTTTTCCACAGCCGCTTTGAAGGATTTGGCGCTCTCTGCCAGCTCCTCGTTGATCTTTGCCAGCCGCTTGTCGAGAATGTCTCTGGCCTTCAGGAGTGCCTGGTTGTTTTCCATGTCCTCACGTTTCTGCTGAATGAGGGCTTTCTTTTGAGTGATGAGGTTGCGCAGCGAGGTCAGCTTGGCGCTGCTCTCCTGAAGCGAGCTCTCGGCAGATTTGAGCTTTTGGGTGTAATCGTTGTAGCCGCCGTAGCCGACAGCGCAGGCGATCAGAAGCAGCAGCCAGAACTTGGGGGAGGTAAGCATAAGCGGGCGTTTGAAACTATTGGGCGCTTAGGGCCTTGTAGGCTTCGAGCTTGCTCCGAACCTTTTTAAGCAGTTCGTCGCCCTGGGTGCAGGTTTTGCTGAGATCTGCCAGCTTCTGCTGAAGGGCTGTGTTCTTTTTCACCCATTCGGCATGTTGTTGCTCCGGTTGGATTTGGTCTGAAGCATGGGCATCCAAAGCTGCATACTGAGTGTCGAGCCCCTGCAGTTCGATGCTGTTCTGCAGGAACTCTGCCTCCAGCGCCTCCCTGTCTTTAGATAGGGATTCTATTTTATTGCAGGAACTTGCCAGCAGAATGACTGGCATTGCAGCGAAAATGCATAGGTAATTCATGTCGAACCCATTCATCAAACCACGGGGTATCGAAATCGACAAGAAAAATGCTGCATCAAGTTCGCGACGGCGATGGGCGATTGACGCAGCCTCTCAGCCCTATGTGGGCTTTATTTGGTCGCGCCCACTCTGAGCTCGCTGATGAGGCGATTTAAGCCGTTGTGAATGGATTTCGGGCCGAGATCATACTTCAGAACGTAATCCTGTGGCAGTTCATCCGATTTCACCTGCAGGTTGGCAACGCCGTCTTCATGCAGGAAGGAGATTGAATCATCGTTGATTTTGAATATTTTAGCGTTGTGCAGGGCTGGGCGTCCGATCAGCCGGAGTTCGGGGATCACAGTGCCGATGTCGGATGAGCGCACCTTTTCCACGGCCGCGGCCAAGGAATCCGCCATGTATTTGACCTCTCCGGTCAGTTTGCGCTCCCTGGCGTCCAGAAGATCGCGCTGCCGGTTGATCTCTGCCAGGCGTGCGTTCACTTGGGCCAGCTTGTCTTTGGCTGCTTTGAGCTCGGTCCATTCCTGCTTGCGCAGTTCCGCGATTTCCCGTGCCGTGTCGGCTTCGGCTTTGAGGTCGGCAAGGTCTGATTTGAGCTTGTCGAGCGTGTGGAGGTAGTCACAGCCGCCAAGGACGCAGGCAAAAAAGAGCAGGGCTTTGAGAAGGGTGCTGAAACGGAATTCGAACACAGGCGAGAGGGGGATTATTTAAGGTTTGCGGCTTTGTAGGCCTCTGCGGCTGGTTTCAGCATCGCGAACCCGCTTTCAATGGCCGAGAGTTTGCGCTCCCTGGGGGCGTTGACAAATTCCAGAGGGCGCACCTGATCCTCTGTCTCCTGAGCCTGCTGGGAGATGCGTGGCAGCGCCTCCTTGCCGCCGAGCGCGGCGATGTCCTGCTCGTACTGGAGCGTGTCCGCCTTGTCTTTTTTGATGCGGGCGTCCAGTGCGGCTATCTCACGCCTGAGCTCGGTATGACGTTCACAGGACAGGCTCGTCAGGCAGAACGCCATGCAGAATGACAAAAAGGGCCTGTTCATGTGAAGGAGCGAGGGGATGGTCCGCGCCAATGTGGCGCATGCAGCATTTAATCTTAAATGGTCTGCCACGCAACTTCCTTGCCATTCGGCAAACCCATCTTAGCATCGACGCGTGATAGCGATTGCAACAGCGAGTCAGAAAGGCGGCGTGGGTAAAACCACGTTGTGCATCAACCTCGCCTATTCACTGGCGCGGCGAGGCTGGCGTGTGCTCCTGATAGACACTGACCCGCAGGGCGGCGTGGGGCTGTCACTGGCAAAAAGCACCAAGGCACGGGAGGGCTTCCATGAGTTTCTCGTCCGTGGCGGAGACCTGGGAAAAATGGTGGTGGCGACCCGGCTGCCGGAGCTGGAAATCATGCCTGCCGGTCAGTATGACAACTGTGCCAGGCAGGGCTGGGCGGAGAGTGAGGTGCCGACGCGGCTGGCCGACCTGCTGCGCAGCGCCGAACTGCGCGGGGTGGACATTGTGCTGATGGACACGGCCGCCGGAATGAGCAGCACCACGGAGTCTGTGGTGAAGGCTTGTGACTTTGTGGTGCTGCCCCAGCAGGCTGAGCCTCTGGCGATTCGCAGTGTTCCGCATCTGCTGGAGACGCTGGCCCGGTTTCGTGCGGAAGGTGCCGGTGTACGCGTCGCGGGAATTTTGCTCACCATGGTGATGCGGGAAAACGAAATGAGCCTGAAGGTGGCGCGGGAGTTGCGGGACATGCTGCCTGCCAACCTGATGTTTCAGCAAAGCATTCCCCGGCTGGCCTCCTTTCTCGAAGCGAGCGCGCTCGGGGTGCCTGTGGCTTTGACACGGCGCAATCCGCCGCCGGAGGCTCTGATTTTTGACCAGATCGCCGCTGAGCTTGAGCAGCGCGCCGGGTTGAGCCACGAAAGAGAAAGGGAGCATGGCCATGCAAGTCTCATGGATTGATGCTGACCGGATCAAGGCGCTGGTGGCGCAGATAGCTCCCATGGAGACCTCTCCCGTGGAGTCATCTGCTGTCCTGGAGCTGGATACGACCCCCGAAAAACTGCCGGCGAGTGCTGCCGAGGCCTGGGGGTTTGCCATGGACAGACCTGAGCGGCCTGCAAGACCGGCGGCTGCCGCCTTGCTGCCTGAGGCTGTGCCAGATGAGCCCGAGCCTCTCCCAGAATTGAGGAGCGAAGTGCATGAGGAGGGGCCTGTGCTCCCCCCCTCCACTGCAGCTGTTGCGCTGCCCCTGAGCCGGATCCGTGACAAATTGCGCGCGATTCGTCAGCACGCGGCAGATGCCGGCATCCTGACGCGCGTGGGTGATGCAGTACCACAAGAGCCCATCTTGAACGGAAAAAAGACCGTGGTGGCTCCGGGATTGCAGGAAAAATGGGAGTCGAGCACGAGGGGGGATTTACCCGAAGAAGCCGTGACCGATGAGTCGCCGGAGCGCGCTGGCATGGCACTGCAGCGGCCCAGATTTGAAATTCCGCCAGGACCGCGTTCGACGCGGCTGGCTGCATTTGCCGGCTGGGCGCGGCAAGTGCTTCAGGAGGATGGCGGGCAGATGCTTGTCATGAGTGATGATGGTGAAGTCCTCTGGGGTGGGGAGGCGAAAGCCGGTCTGGTGCTTTCCACCATGATGGCCTGGGGGGCTGCGCTACGGGCGAATGCAACGTCCGCGTGTGCTCCTCCTCCGCTGATCCACCAGCCGCTGGCGTCTGGGAATGTGCTTACCGTCATACCGTGTGAAACAACGATCGGCATAGTGCACGCCGCGGTGGCCGCGCCCGCCGGGCTCAGTCATGAGCAGGCCGGAGCCATTCGGGGCGCGCTCTGCACGGCCATGAACTGAAGGGCTGCTTTTCCGTCAGGAGCAGCTACTTTTTGAAAAGCGCCAGTTCGTTGATTCCCCAGACGGTGCCGGACGGGGCGAGCTGAGTGATGCGCACAAACCGGCCTTTCAGAGGTGCTTTGAAAATGATCTCGGTCACAGCGCTCCCATCTCCCTGGGCGGCAGGAGTCCAGGCTGTGCCATCTGTTGATACCTCGACTTTGTATTTGCGAGGGTAGTCCTGAATGCTGGCCATGCTGTCGAGGGCGAGGCCGGCGATATTTTCTTCGTTGGGGAGTTCGACCGTGAACCATTCGCCGCCTTTGGTGGCCGCCCCCGTGGCCCAGCGGGAGCCGGTGTTGCTGTCCACTGCTTTGGAGCAGTCTTCCTTCTTGAGGCTGGCGCTTAGCTTCCAGGCGCTGCGCGGTTCGATCCAGGCCAGTTTGGTCCTGATTCTTGTGTTGAGCGGCGGCGGCGGGGTGAGGAAATAGTAATCACGCACGCGGCCGTCGATGAGCTGCGCCTGGTCGGGTTTCAAGATCACGGAATATACAAAGAGCTCGGCCAGATAGCCGCTGAACTGATCCTGCGGGCTGACGTTGTCTCCAGTGCTGTCTTTGCCCCGGCCGATCAGCAGCCAGTTCAGGGGCTTGGCAGGAGCGGTGGACTTGCCGTCCGAGGAGGCGAAGGCCTTGCCGTCTGCATCGCGTGCGCGGAGTTCCACGACGCCAGACCCGGCGTTCCAGGTGATGAAGGCCAGGGTGGCCAGGGTGCCATTCACATCTTTGGAGGTCAGCGTGGGGCTGCCGCCTGCGTTTTTCACTTCCGCGACGAGGTTTTTGTCTGCATCCACCAGCAGTGACACTGTGGTCCCATCGTCGTTGCCGAGGGTAAACACGCGCATGGGCAGCTTGGTGGCATCGGCCTGGAATGCGACGACGGCCGTCAGCCCTTTTTCGTTGGGTACACCGGTCTCCTTGGTGCCGAAGGGCATGCTTTGCGTTTCGCTGCCGGTGTCATCCAGTTCCAGGATGCAGGGTTTGCCATTACGAGAGTGGAAATCGAGCACGACTTTGCCCGGCTTGGGGCTGCCCCCTTTGGCGACTTCCGGCCAGTTCGCGCGCTTGGGGGCATAATCTGCGCTTTTTTGATAGCTTCGCAGGATGTTGTCGCCACCGCGTTCGGAAATGTCATGCCATTCCACCACCGGCTCGTTTGGGTTGGCCTGGGCGGGTTTGCCATCTTCGCCTTTGCGGTTGGTCAGGTTGCCGGTGTTGCCAACATAGAAGAGGGCGATTCCCCGGTCCACAGGGGGGAATGCACGGTCTTGCGGGAGCTGAAAGCTTGTCTTGGGCGGGTTGTTCGAAATGCCAATGGCCGAAAGCGCCGATTGGTTGGATGAGGACGGGGCGGATTTTTTGCCGAACAAAAAGCAGCCGCCGATGCCCAGCACAATCACGCCGCCGCCGATGATCGCGATCTGTTTGACCAGCTTCGCGTTTGTCTGAAGAAAGGAGGCCGAAGATGATGAGAGAGGTACGGATGGCTGGCGATGCTGCACCGTGGAGCGCCCGGTCACCGGCCGACGTGGTGCTGGGGCCAGCGGCGTCGTGATGGCGGCGAGTTCAACCACCGGCTGGGCTTCGGGTACGATCTCCACCGGTATGGCTTCGGCCACTGGCTCCGCATAGTAGGGCTGCGCCTGAACTTCAGGAGGGGCGTAGTAGCCGGTGAGAGGCACTGTGCCTGTGCCTGGGGGCATGCCTGGCGGCATGTAAACGGGCGGCGGTGCGTACATGCCCATCCAGGGGCCGTAGGGCACCATCGTGGGCATTTTTTCCCAGGCGCGGAATTCTTCGATGGCCTGCTGTGCATTGGCCGGGCGGTCATCAGGCTTCTGGGCCATGAGTCGGGCACACCAGGCTCCCAGCCATTGCGGCACATGCGGGGCGATCTCATGCAGCGGCACCAGGAGGTGATCGATGTGCTTGTCGATCACCTCCGCCATGGAACTGCCGTCGAAGGCCTTTCTGCCGGAAAGCGCTTCGTAGAACACGCAGCCGAGCGAATAGAGGTCGGTGCGCTCGTCCACGGGTTCGCGGGTGAGCTGTTCGGGCGCCATGTAATAGATGGACCCCATCACCGTTCCTTCCTGGTCCTCGGTCTGCTTGCGTGCGCGCAGGCCTGCACGTGCCAGGCCAAAGTCGATGATTTTTGCCTGCATGCGGCCGCCGGGCAGGCGCTCCACCTTGATGTTTTCGGGCTTGATGTCCCTGTGAAGGATGTGGTGCTGATGGGCCGCCAGAAGGCCTTCGAGAGTCTGCGAAGCCAGCTCTTTGAAATCGTCGTAAGGCAGCGGGCCGCGAGCGACGACATCCGCCAGGTCTTCACCCTGCAGCAGTTCCATCACCATGAACAGGCCCTCATCGTCGCTCGCCACATCAAAGATGGTCACGATGTTCGGGTTGCGCAGCGAGGCCAGCGCGTCTGCCTCGCGCCGGAGCTCGGAGGCGACGTTTTTGTCAACGTCGGCCTCATTGGCGGTCAGCAGCCGTTTGACGGCGACCCAGCGCTTCAACTGGCTGTCATAAGCGCGGAAAACGGCTCCAACGCCGCCCATGCCGAGCTTTTCATATATTTTATATCGTTCCGCCATCCGGGGTTAAGCGCTTGAAAAATAGGACGAACGGAAGGAAAGCCCATGACTCGCCCCTTTGGCAAGCGGGATATTCCACGAAAATGCTTATGAGCACTTTCTGCTCCGCCTTTGACAAAACGTGGCTGTGGCGGCACACTGCGTCCCCCTTGTCATTCATGGCTGGGGCGAATCAACCCCTGCTCAGCATCTTGAAAAACGTTCTTTTTGTCTGCACCGGCAACACCTGCCGCAGCCCGATGGCGGAGGCGCTTTTTCGTGACCTGGTCAGAGAGCGCGCCGACTACCAGGTGGCCAGTGCGGGAGTGGCGGCGGCTCCAGGAATGCCAGCCAGCAAGCACACGGCGGCATTGCTGAAAGAGCGCGGGATTGATCTTTCCAGCTTTCAGAGCCGCATGCTGGACCGGCAGACGCTGGCGCAGGCCACGCATGTCTTTGCCATGTCCTCTCACCACATGGCTGCGATTGTGGATGAGTTCCCTGAAGAGGCGGACAAAGTTTACCTTGTCTCCGAATTTGCCGCCGAGGACGCCCTGCGTGGCAGAGATGTTTCCGATCCTTTTGGACAGGGCCGTTCAGCGTATGAAGAGACGCTGCGCAGCCTGGAAAAAATGCTGCCCAGCCTGCTCGCCTACATCGACCAGACCTGGAAGAAAAATGATGGATGACAGCAGCCTTCAGCCCATCATCTTGAGTCCCCCCCTCACCCCCCAACGCAAACAATGACCAGCACCTCCAACGGCATCCTCCCTCATAAACTCGCCATTGCCTCTGACCACGGCGGTGTGGAACTGAAAAATGCCGTCGTTGCTCACCTGAAAACCGCCGGTTATGGCGTGGAGGATCTCGGGGTGCATTCGCACGATTCGGTGGACTATCCCGACTACGCTGAGCTCGTTTCCGAAAAGGTTCTTTCCGGAGCAGCTGACGCAGGCATCCTCGTCTGCACCACGGGCATCGGCATGTGCATCGCCGCCAACCGCCACGTCGGCATCCAGGCCTCTCTGGTGGGCGATGCCCAGACTGCCGCCATCACCCGTGAGCACAACAACTCCAACGTGCTCTGCCTCTCCGGTAAAAACACCCCTGAGGCCACGGCCATGGAGATCGTGGACGCCTGGCTCAAAACCCCCTTTGCCGGTGGCCGTCATGGCCGCCGGGTGGATAAAATGAACGCACAACCTCACCCCCTCGACATCCTGGAGGCCAGCGACTCCGCCGTGGCCGAAATCATCCGCGGCGAGCAGCATCGCCAGCAGGACCACATTGAACTTATCGCGAGTGAGAACTTCACGAGCAAGGCCGTCATGGCCGCCCAGGGCAGCTGCCTCACCAACAAGTATGCTGAAGGCTACCCCGCCAAGCGCTGGTACGGTGGTTGTGAGGAAGTGGACAAGGTGGAGCAGCTGGCCATCGACCGCGCCTGCCAGCTCTTTGGTGCCAAGTATGCCAACGTGCAGCCGCACTCCGGTTCCCAGGCCAATGCCGCTGTCTATTTCAGCGTGCTCCAGCCCGGAGACAAGGTGCTGGGCATGAACCTGGCCCACGGCGGTCACCTCACCCACGGCAATCCGGCCAACTTCTCCGGCCGCTTCTACCAGTTCTGCCAGTACGGCGTCAGCGCCACGGACGATCGCATCAACTACGATGAACTCGCCGAAGTGGCACTGCGTGAGAAGCCCAAGATGATCACGGCCGGTGCCAGCGCCTACCCGCGCATCATTGACTTCAAGAAGATGAGCGAGATCGCCAAGAGCGTGGGTGCCTATCTCTTTGTGGACATGGCCCACATTGCCGGTCTCGTGGCCGGTGGCGCGCATCCTTCCCCCATGGAGTATGCCGACTTCGTCACCACCACCACACACAAGAGCCTTCGTGGTCCGCGTGGCGGCATGATCCTCACCAACAACGAGGAGCTCTTCAAAAAGATCCAGAGCCAGGTCTTCCCAGGCGTGCAGGGCGGCCCCCTCATGCACGTCATCGCCGCCAAGGCCGTCTGCTTCGGTGAGTGCCTCAAGCCTGAGTTCAAGGACTACACCGCCCAGGTCGTCAAAAACGCCCAGGCGCTGGCCGCTGCTCTCATCGAGCTGGGCTACCGCATCACCAGCGGTGGCACGGACAATCACCTCATGCTCGTGGACCTCCGCCCGAAAGGCCTCAACGGCAAGATCGCCAGCGAGACCCTCGACAAGGCCGCCATCACCGTGAACAAGAATGGCATCCCCTTCGACACCGAGAAGATCACCCTCGGCGGCGGCATCCGCGTCGGCACCCCGGCCGTGACCACCCGTGGCATGAAGGAAGCTGACATGAAGCAGATCGCCGCCTGGATCGACCGTGCTCTTTCCAATCGTGAAAACGACGCCGTCCTGGCCGAGATCCGCAAGGAAGTCAGCGAGGCGAACAAGCGTTTCCCTCTGCCCTGATAGGCTGGAAAAGATGACATGGGCAGCAAGCACCGCGGTGCTTGCTGCCTTTTTCTTTTGGGCGAACGTGACCCGAATGAAAACTGAGCTGGTTTCGGACGAAGAGATCCATGCATTCACCGAAACATCTCACACCATCTCCGAAGATGAGTTTGACGTGTTTTACAATGCGGTCAGGGATTATCTCGAGACACAGGGGAGTTTCTGCGAGGGAGGGCTTGAAGAAGCAGATTTTTCTTCAAGCCGCTGGGTGGATCCTGTATCCACACTTACCGTGGTTTCGAGCGTTACGGTCACTCAATCAATGGCCGAAGGGCTCCTTCGAGAGCTGATGAAACTCAAGAAGCCTCATGTCGTTGTTTTTGACGGTGGCATCGAAACTTCATGTGTCACATCCGATGGCCGCTTTTTGAAGTCGCAGCATTGATCAAGGTTTCCCTGAAGGCTTCCAGTCACCTTCTTTCGCTTCGCGAACATCCAGGGTTTCGATGCCCGGGTTCGTGAAGCGGATGCGGCGCTGCTTGTAGAGCGCGCCAAGCGCCTGCTTGAAGGCTTTCTTGCTGGCCTCAAAGTGGCTGCGAATGACTTCCGGCGGGCTGTCATCGTCATAGGGGAGCTTGCCGCCGTTGTTCTTGAGAGCTTCGAGAATCCGGTCCGTCAGTGAAGCCACACGCTGGTAGCCTGAGGCATCCAGGCTGAGGTCGATCTTGCCTCCCGGATGGACGGCGCTGACGAAGCCGTTGATCTTCTGCCCGACCTGCAGCGGGGCACCGATGTTGGTGTGATAGAGCAGACCAAGGTGAGTGCCCGCCACGATCGCGTTGTAGCCCAGCGGTGTGCGGGCGGTGATCAGCAGGGGGACTGGCTGTGCTGGTTTGAATGGCGGGCGCTCGCGGCTCAGATGGCGGTTTAGCCGCGTGGTGGCGATGATGCGGTCTGTTTTTTCGTCGAGCATGATGTAGGCGACGACCTTGTCACCGACGTAAACCTGCTCCGCCTGCTCACGGAAAGGCAGCAGCAGATCCTTGAGCAGGCCCCACTTTAAAAACGCTCCGATGTTGCGGTTCACACTCACGACTTCCAGGGTGGCGAATTCACCCACCATGGCAAAAGGCTGCTCCGTGGTGGCCACGAGCCGGTCTTCGGAATCGCGGTAGATGAACACATCGAGCGAATCGCCAAGGCTGGTGCCCTTGGGGATGTAGCGGTTCGGCAGCAAAATTTCGCCATGCTCGCCCCCGTCCAGGTAAACGCCATGCGGCGTGCTGTGTAGTACGATGAGTGAGTTGCGTCTGCCAATCTGAGCCATGATGCCCAGACTAGACGCGGCTGCGGATCAATCCAGCGACTACTTCACCTTCAGCACAACCAGCTTTTCCGCATCCCGGGCAAACAGCAGGCCGTTGGAGAAAGCATCATGGCTGCGGTGCCCTGCCCGTGTGATCTGGCTGCGCTGCAGGAGGTTGAATTTTTTGGGGTCGGCGGTGAAGATCAGCAGCTCACCGGCTTCGCTGTGCAGCAGGATTTGGTCACCTACCAAGATTAGAGTGCCGCCCTGCAGGTGGTCAGGCGCTTCCCAGGCCACCTTGCCATCGGCCACGGAGATGCAGCGCAATGTCATGCCGGTCTCCTGGCGCCCGTGCAGACCATACACATGCCCGGCGTGGTAAATGGGGGTGGTGTAATGGCAGTCCAGCGCGTCGGCTTTTTTCCACACGCCGGTCAGGACGTGTTCAGACTTGTTCCACTGCCAGAGGCCGGCCCCCACGTCATAGGCGGCGCTGAAAAACAGCCTGCCATTCTCACAGGGCACCGGGGCGGAGGCGTTGACGGAGGCGTCGATGCGGGCGCGGAAAGGTTCATTGGCCAGCACCTTGCCGTCGTTGCTCTGCAGCAGGAGGATGCCGCTGCGGGTGAAAAAGGCGCATACCCCCGGATCTTCAGGGAGCAGCACGGGGGAAGAATAGCTCGCCTCATCTTCGCCGGCCTGCCAGAGCAGTTTGCCCGTCGCCAGATCCAGCGCGATGATGCCTGCACCGCCTTTGGAATTTCTGCCCCCCACATTGAGGAGCACCTTGCCGTTCGTCACAAGCGGGGAGCAGGCACGGCCAAAGTAGCCCTGCGGCGATTCGAGCTCGGCGACGGTGTCATAGCTCCAGAGCTCCCGGCCGGTTTCGAAATCGAGCGCCTGCACCATGCCCTCAGGGCCGTGAGTGATGACTTTGCCTGCGGAAATGCATGGCACAGCCCGTGGGCCGTTGTCGAAGCCAAAGCTGTCGCGGTAGCTGGTGGGGCAGGCATGCTTCCAGAGCGGTTTGCCATCTGCGGCTGCCAGAGCTTCGGTGATCACCTCGCCCCCTACACGATGAGTCACGATCACGCGGTTGTTGCTGACGACGGCTCCGGCATGGCCGCTGCCCAGCATGCGCTTCCAGATGATCTCTGGCTCTGTGCTGCCAGTGACCGGCGCCTCGTCAGTGGCGGTGCAGTTTCGCTGCGGACCCAGGAACTGCGGCCAGTCGCCCGCCTGCAGGGTGGTTAACGCGCAGAAAATGAGCAGGAGCGGGCGCATGGCAAAGAGGGGGGGATTAGCTGACGAGGGAGAGGTTGGGGTCCACATCCGCCTCCAGGGGAGAGGTGTGACCAGTGCTGAAACGCTGCGACGCGGCAAATGCGATCATGCCGGCATTATCTGTGCAAAGATCCGGCCTGGCCAGCAGCAGTTGCAGGCCTGCTTTGGCGCTGCGCGCTGCAAGTGCGGCTCGCAGTCCCCGGTTGCAGCTGACGCCGCCGCTGACCGCCAGGGTTTTCTCGCCGCATTGCTTTGCCGCCAGCAGCAGCTTTTCGACCAGCACCTCAATGATCGCCGCCTGCACGCTGGCGCAGAGATCTGCCAGCACCTGCTCGTTTTTCAGATCCAGGCGCGGCAGCTCATAAAGCACCGCAGTCTTCAGGCCGCTGAAGCTGAACTCCAGGCTGCGACCGTCCAGGAAGCTTCTTGGAAAGGCAAAGGCCTCTGGATTGCCGCGGGCGGCCAGCTTGTCGATCTCCGGGCCGCCGGGGTAGGGGAGGCCGATCATTTTGGCCACTTTGTCAAAGGCCTCGCCGGCGGCATCATCCCGGGTGCGGCCCAGCAGTTCGTAGCGACCAACACCGTGCACGCGCACCAGCATGGTGTGGCCTCCGCTGACGATGAGCGCCACGCAGGGGCGCACAGGACCGTTTTCGCCCATGAAAGGAGAGAGCAGATGGCCCTCCATATGGTTTACGGCAATGAAGGGCTTGTCTTCCGCAATGGCCAGCGCCTTGGCCATCGAGGTGCCGATGAGCAGTGAGCTGACCAGTCCCGGGCCGCTGGTGGCTGCAAAAGCGGCCATGTCACCGAGTGTTTTTCCGGCATCTGCCAGCACCTGCTGCACCAGCGGGCGGGCATGCAGAATGTGATTGCGAGAAGCCACCTCTGGCACGACCCCGCCATACTGGCGGTGGATTTCAATCTGCGAGGAGATGCGGCTCGCGATCAGTTCGCCCCTCAGCGTGCAGATGGCTGCAGCGGTCTCATCGCAGGAGGATTCTAGGGCGAGCAGGCAGTCTGGCATGGTGCTGCATCCATGAAGTGAAAAACGGGGGAAGGCATCAGGAATTCGGTGCCAGGGGAACAAAAAACCGCCGTCCTCCGGTTGGGTGGGGGACGGCGGCTTGGATGAGTGCTTGTGACCGTCTTTGCAGTCGGCCTTCGCTTTGGCGTTGCACTTCGCACATGCCTTCTTAGCTGGGACAGGATGCATGAAGCATCACGGACGCAGCGACAGAACAGTGGCAAGACGGATCATGAAATGATCAGACGCAAGTCGGACAATCAGCCGCTCTAAGCGGCGGAATGCTTACTTGCCGCTGTGCACTGGTGGCGGCGGAGGAGGAGGAGCAGGCTGCTGGCAGGCGGACAGGACGGCGGAAGCCGCGATGAGGGTGAGGATAGCGATTTTCATGTGTGTGGGTGTTAACCAGTTTGTTAAGCATCCCATCCACCAGACTCCTGGCAGCGGGATTTTTCGAAACTAACGACAACTTCTGTTTTTGCAAATATCCAAATGCATTCTCTGCGAAAACTCGCATAAAAGAGTAGTAACACGGAAACTTGGGACTACCAGAATGTCAGTCTTCATGATGGGGGACATTACCCGTAAGGTCCGCTCTCCCCCAGCCCGTAAGCCATGCCCATGACTTCGCCGTCATCTTCTGAAAACAAGATGCGCAGAGGACGGCAGCATATCTCGCAGTCGTAGTCCACATCACATGGCACTTCATCATAGGACGGCGCAGGAACTTCAAATTCCTGGAAGCAGCTCGGGCAGGTGACAGGCGTGGTATGCATCACATGCAGGGTAACGCGCCAGACGGTGCCTGTGTACGCAGCTTTGTCATCGGAGGAATGCGGGGCGCGGGCGGCCTCTTTATTTCAGTCCTGATAGATACGAAACCACATCCGCCGCCTCCTGTTCCGTCATGCTTTGCAGCAGCCCTTCCGGCATCAGCGAGGAGGGCTGTGACTGCTGGCTTTGGATTTGATCCTGGGCAATGGCCTGCGGCTGGCCGCCGGGAAGTTTCATGGTGGTGGAGCCACCGTTGGAGCGGGTGATGAAACCTGTCTGCACACGCCCGTCCTTCAAGGTGACGACCCAAGTCTCGTAGCCTTTGGCGATGACCTTCGATGGCTGCTTCAGGCTTTCGAGGATTTGCTCGCGCGTGAGCCGTGCCCCGACCTTGCTCAGGTCGGGGCCGAAATCATGGCCGCTGCCGTTGATGATGTGACATGCGAAGCACGCGGCCATTTTGCCGGTCATGCTCAGGAGCTCGCCGCCCCGTTTTGCGTTCCCTTGGACGGCGAGAAGTTTCTTCACGTCGAAGTTCATGCCCAAAGTTTTGACCCGCTGATCCGGTGGCAGAAAGCGCTCAAACAGGGAGGTGATGTTCGGGTCACCGCTTGCCATCGCTGCTTTGATGGCGGCTGCCCGCCGCGGCTGCGGGATTTGTTCATTGGACACCGCCATCATCAAATGAGTCGGAGAACTTCGGAACCAGTGCAGGGGATCCGCATGGATTCGATGTTCGTTTTCCGGATGTCTGCCAGAGAGCAGCTCGGCCTCATGCTCTGAGTCTCCTTTCTGCAGCATGTCCTCTTTGCTGACATAGCTTTCTGCGGGGCCTTTCTTGGGGGAAATGCCCGAGATCCATTCCCACAGCAGCTTCAGGCCAGCGGGGTCGGGATCACGTGCGCCGATCATCGGCATGTGGCCGCTGCCAGTCCGCGCCACACGCTGAAAAAGGATGCTGCGGTGAGGGGCCCATGGGTAGATCACGGCGGGATCGCTGATGCCAAAGTCTCCTCGGGTCGGCTTTTCATAGACCGTCATCGTTTCGGCCGTGGGCAGGTCAAAGTTCAGCATCAGCGGCACGCTGCCCCCACCATGGCGGCGGTGGCAGTGCGCGCAGTTGGCATGCAGCCAGGAGCGCGCGCGGGTTTCCAGAGGGGGCTTCGGATCATGGCTGGAGACGAGGTGAGCAGGCTGCCATTCAGTGAAGGGGCCGTCAAAGAGCTCAGATACATCGGCTGGCTCTTTGCCGGCGATGCGGACGAGCTGGTCGGGCTGAAAACCCAGGGTGAAGCCGCTCCAATTGGTGTGGCAGCGTGCGCACTCGCCACGGCTGTGGATACGCCAGGGCTGCTTTTGCACGGTGAATTCCTCGCCATCTGCTTTCACCAGTTCGGCATCCGTGCCTTTCTCATTCCAGCGGTAGGAGTAGCCGTTCCAGGTCTCGCCGTCGAAATGTAAAACCTGCGTCTCGATGCGCTGCTGCGTGGCCGGCCAGGTGATGGTGCGGGCGAGCACGGAGTCGGCGGGCCATTCGACTTTGTAGTTCGGTTTGGCGGGGGGGCCGCCACGGGTCGTCTTGATACGGCTGCTTTGTGGAAGCGCAATGAAGCGCGTGGCGGTGGCGCCGTCCTGCCACATGGGTTCGGCGATCTCAAAGGGCAGCACACCTGCTGCGGGTGTTTGAGAGGCGGTGTCCTTAAACAAGCCTGTCTCGCTGAGCTTGTGTGGGAACTGGCTCGGCTTGGCGACCGAGGGATTCGGTGCCAGACGGTAGATGCGCGTGTCCTTCTCCCAGTTCATCCAGTACAGCTCGCCGTCTTCACTCTGGCCAAAGGTCACAATCTTGTGCGGCGTATCGGCGATCTCCTCGCGTCGCGTCACCTGTTTGCCGTCATGCCAGAGCGCCCAGATTTTGCCCGTCTCGTAGTCGCCGTAGATGTAGGCATCCTTCAGCTCCGGAAAGCGGTTGCCATGGTACACATAGCCGCCGGTGATGCTCGCGGCCTCCGTGTGCGGATGTGCAGCCACAGGCGGGATGACGGGCTCAGGGCGCTGAGTCTCGGGCTTGATCGGCTGGCTCGCCTCGTAGGCGCTCCAGCCGTGGTTCCCGCCGCGCTGCACCAGGTGGATCATTTCCCACAGCTCCCAGCCGACATCGCCACACCAGAGGCGGCCCTTGCCGTCAAAGCTGATCTTCCAGGGATTGCGAAAACCGAAGGCCCATATCTCCGGCATGGCGTTGGGCGTTTTCAAAAACGGATTGTCCGGCGGGATGGCATAGGCTTGGCCGTTTTCTGTGCGGTCCACGTCAATGCGCAGGATGGAGGACAGCAGGTCGCTGATGTCCTGCCCGGTGTTCAGCGGATCGGGTGGCGAGGGCACCTCGGAGTCGCCGGTGGAGATGTAGAGCATGCCATCGGGGCCGAACTGCAAAGACGCTCCGTTGTGCCCGCCGCTGCGCCACGTCAGCAGCACGGTCTCGGATGTGGGATCGAGCACCGGGGGCTCCTGCTGGCTGAGCTTGAAGCGTGAGAGCTTGGTGCCATCCGGCACTTTGTCTCCATACGCATAGCAGAGGAAGACGTGGCCGTTCTCCCGCCACTTCGGGTGGAAGGCGATGCCGTAGGCGTATTGCAGCTGCGGGTGGCCGGGTTTGAGGTCGATGAGGAGATCCTGCTGCCGGGCATCCGGTGCGTCCTTGAAGCTCCATATTTTGCCTCCCTTTTCCACGGCGATGAAACGTCGCGCGCCGGGCATGGGCACCATCTCCAGCGCCTCATGGAGGACGATGCCGGGAAAGGCCTGCTCGGGGATGCAGGGCTTTGCGGCCTCGGGTGAGCCCTGAATGCGCGAGGTTGTCCATTGCGCATGAATCGTGGTGGAAAAGGCCAGGCAGAGCAGCAGCACGCGGGTCATGGCCGCATGATGCAGGGTGGCGGCCCTTTTAGCCAAGCAGGAAATGCGGGGCACTTGCAGCTTGTGCGGCCCTGCGTGGTTTGGATAGTCTCGCCGCCATGTCCTTTTTGCTCCGCCTTCTGCTGCTCTGCCTCGCAGCCGTGTCGCTCAATGCCGCAGACAGCGAATCTCCTGTGGAACTCAGCTCCACAGCCGGTCTCCGCAGCGGCACTCTGCTGAGGGAAAAGCGCGAGGTCCGCGTGCAGGAAGGAAAAGCACGCATGGAGCCGTCGAATCCTGACAGTGGCTTTTCCTGCCGGTTTATGCAGAAGGTCAACCTGGTCCGCCGCCTGCTGGGCAGCGACTCCGAGGAGGTGCAGGTGCGCGAGATGGTCTGCGAACTGGTGAACTACAGCGGTGTGCCGCCGCCCCCCAGCGAGCAGGCCGCCCCTCTGGTGGGTAAAACCCTGCGCATGCGCAAGACCGGCGGCTCGTGGAAGGCCACCTTGACCGAGGGCAAAGCCAGCGCCGAAGAGCAAAAATTCATGGCCGATCTGGCTTTCACCCGGCTGCTGCTGGAAATTCCCGAAGCCTGCCTGCTCAATCAGACACGCAAAGCCGGAGAGGCCTGGAAAGTCGGCATCAACGAATCTGCCGGCAAGGCCTACGGAGCCGTGGTGGCCAGGGACATCGAGTGCACGCTCGTCTCCATGAATGAGCAGCCTGGCGGCCCTCTGGCCACGGTTCACCTTGCGGGCAGTTTCAGCATGCAGCGGCCCATGGGCTACCTGAGCGAGATCGAGGTCACCTTTGACGCCACCCTCGTCCGCCGGCTCTCGGACATGCTGGATCTGGACACCAGGATCTCCGGCCAGCTGAAGCTCGTCGGCATCGTCAAAGACAAGGCGGGAAAACCGGTCCGGCTGATCCAGGAAATGCCCTACACCCTGACCCGCTCAATGGCCCCGGAGCGCAAACAGGCCCCGTAAACCCGGCAAAAAAACGTCATTCATATTCGACATTCGCCAATCTTTCTCCTTCTTCCCCGCCTCAACTCAACCACACCCTACGTTCATGCCACGCCCCGTCACCCTCTTCACCGGCCAGTGGGCCGATCTTTCCTGCGATACCATGATCCAGAAGGCCAAGGCCTTCGGCTATGACGGTGTCGAACTCGCCTGCTGGGGCGACCACTTCGAAGTGGACAAGGCAGACCAGGCCTACTGCGACGCCAAGCGTGCCAAGCTGAAGGCCGCCGGCATGCAGTGCCACGCCATCTCCACCCACCTCGTGGGCCAGGCCGTGTGCGACAACATCGACCCCCGCCACGCGCAGATCCTGCCTCAGCACATCTACGGCGACGGCAATCCTGAAGGTGTGCGCCAGCGCGCCGCTGAGGAGCTCATCAAGACCGCTCACGCCGCCAAGCGCTTTGGCGTCAGCGTGGTGAACGGCTTCACCGGCAGCAGCATCTGGCATCTCGTCTATTCCTTCCCGCCGAATCTCCCAGGGCAGATCGACGCAGGCTACAAGGACTTCGCCAAGCGCTTCACCCCCATCTTCGACGAATACCAGAAGCTCGGCATCCGCTACGCGCTGGAAGTGCACCCCACGGAAATCGCTTTCGACATCGCCAGCGCCGAGCGCGCCCTCCAGGCAGTCGATTACCACCCCGCCTTCGGCTTCAACTTCGACCCCAGCCACTTCGGCTACCAGGGTGTGGACTACATCAAGTTCATCTACAAGTTCAGCGACCGCATTTTCCACGTGCACATGAAGGACGTGGCCTGGGGCATCGGTGACGGCACAGCCGGCGTCTTCGGCGGCCATGTGGACTTCCACAAGCCCAGCCGCTACTGGGACTTCAAGTCCGTGGGCCGTGGCAACATCAACTTTGAGCGCATCATCCGCGCCCTCAACGACATCGACTACGGCGGCCCGCTGAGCGTCGAGTGGGAAGACGGCGCCATGGACCGCGAGTTCGGCGCCGCCGAATCCGCCGCCTTCGTGAAGAAGATCGACTTCCCGCCGAGCAAGATCATCTTCGACGCGCAGTTCGCCGAGAACAGCAAGTAATGCGACCGCGCACTCTGCGCGCACCTGCTGCAACCTTGAACGGCCCGGGAATTATCCCGGGCCGTTCTAGTTTTGTCGGCCCAGACGCTGCAATCGAGTGGCGTTCGCTCCTAAGATGCGATTTCCAGGACTCAAAAGGCTGTAACCTTCCAACACAGACCCCGTTGGTACATGGGCAAACTGTCGGCCAATCAGGCCGCAGTTGCAGATGAATCTGACCACGCCCATGAAGACCCAACTGATCACCGTCGTCGTCGCAGCGCTCTTTCCGTTCACACTCCTTGCCCAGGAGCCGTCCAAGGCTTCCGGGCCGGATGCGAAAATCATCGCGAAACTCACCGAGCTTGTTCAAATCCGGGAGCAGCAGGTCGAAATCGAGCAGGCTTTGTACAAATCGGGCCGGGCTTCTGCGGAGAATGGAGCCGGGGTGGAGGCGGCCCAGGTGGAGCTGGCGGAGGCACGGGTGGATCTTGCTCTCGAACAGGGAGTGAGGGAGGCTCTGATCACCGCGCTGCAGGGGCTGGTGGCGGCGAACGAACAGCGGGTGGAATGGGCCATACGCATGAAGGAGCTCGCACGTGCATCAGACGTCGGAGTCAAGCAGGCGCAGGCAGAGCTGCTGAAGGCGCAGGTGCGCCTGCTGCGGGCGCAGAAGTGATTCACTCCACCGCCTTCCGCAGCTCCATCACCGTGTTGATGATGTGCTCCTCCGTCTTGTCGCTCCAGCGCGTGGGGTGGCTGCCGTAGATCATGGCGCCGCCGCCTTCGTAGCCGCCCTCCTGCCAGATGCGCAGGCTGGGGATGTAGGCCATCACGTCATTGGTGTAGCCGCTGATCCAGACGATGGGATCCTTGAGGTCCTGCTTGAGGCGGAGCGAGTAGTCCACCACCACCTCACCGCCGAGCGTGACCCAGGTGAGGTCATTGCCCAGGCGCAGCACCTGCACTGGATAGGGGTAGGTCGTGGGTAGGGCACCTTCATCGGCCATGCGCTGCAGGATGCGTGTGCCATGCCCGACCAGGTATTTGTTCGTGGACTTCTGCTCTTCGAGCAGCTGCTCGCGTGTGGGCAGCTTGTCATAGGCCAGCGGGATCTCGCGATACGCGGCACGGATGGTGCCCTTGAGTCGCTGCATGTTCGTCTCCAGCGCAGCCTGCACGGAGGTGGCGAGAGATTTGCCGTGCGTTTGCGCCAGCTCCATCGTCTTGCGCGGGTAGGGGTTCTGGTCGCCGCTGCAGCCGTTGGCAAACATGGCGACGGCATCGGGGTGCGCCTTTTCGATCTCCTGCTGCGCATAGCCTGCGTAGTCGCCGCTGAACTTCTGGTGCCCGAGCACGGTGCAGTGGCAGGCGTAGCCAAAAATGATGGCGATGTCCTTGCCCTCTGCCGTGCTGGCTCGCAGCACAGGCACGGTTTGGTCCACCGGTCCTTTTGGATTCGGAAAGTTGTTCCACCCGCCTTTGCCATCCGGTGTGCGGCGGTTCATCGAGACCCCGCAGCGTGCCGTGCTGTAGTCCAGATGCGCGGGCACGGATTTCTCCATAGCCTCGCCGACGAGGCGCACCAGCGTGTCCTCCAGTTGTGCCGTGTATTCTGCGGCCTCTTTCTCGCGCAGCGCCAGATCATCCGCGCCATAGATTTTGCTCGTGCGCAGTTCGGGGCCGCTATGCGTGTGGGAGGCATTGATGGCCAGATTCGCGGGCTCGATGCCGTGCTGTTTCTTCACCCGCTCCGCCACAGCCAGGCGCAGATTTCTCGGCACGCCGATCAGGTCCATCGTGATGAGGGCAAACCGTCCACCCGTTTGATCCGTGAGCACAAAGGCCTTGGCAAACAGGTCCAGTTCCACGCCTTCAGACGGCTTGGTGCGTCCTGCATAGCCTGCCATCCACATGGGCTTCTCGGGTGTGATCTTGGCCGAGGCCGCGCCCGCCTTCCAAACGGGGGCCTCAGGTGCGGGCACAGCGGCGATGACGAAGACGGCGAGAAGGACGGGCAGCCAGAGTTTCATGCCAACTACCAAAGCCTCCAGGCGGACAATTCTTTATCGCTGCGCGCAAATATCCTGTTTCCCGCAAAGGCCGGGTGCGCCCAGGTTTTGCCAATGATCTGCCAGCGGGCCAGTTCCACGTGCTTGTCAGGCTGGAGTATGACATACACGAGTTCGCCGTCGGCATTCAGCAGTGCGGCGAGGCTGGCAGACTCCTGCATCCACACCAGGCTCATCTGCGGATTGCCGCCCTTGGGCGTCAGCGTGTTGCCATCGCTCCACAGAATCTTGCCGGTCTTGAGCTCGAAGGCCTGCAGGCCACGGCTCTTGTCGAGCATGTAAACCACACCGTCTTTAAACAAAGGAGCCGACATGAGGCCGCAGATCTCAGCCTGATTTTCCCACAACAGGTCGGCACTTTTCTCGCCGAGTTGCAGCGCCTTCGCTCCATGCCAGTAGCCCGAGACGAGCAGCATGCCGTCATGATAAAGCGGCTGCGCGATGCTGACTCCGTACGTGATCTTGTAGGGGAAGGTCCAGTTCAGCCGGCCGTTGTCCGGATCAAGGCTCTGCACGTTTTCCGGCCCCCACGCGATGAGCTGACGCGCGCCTGCATGGGTGATGATTTCCGGTGTGCAGTAGCCTGCCGGATCAGGCCCGCCGCGCCAGACTTCCTTGCCCGAGTTTTTATCCAGGGCGATCACCGATCCGGCATCCGCACCCACATGCAGCAGCACGCGGCTGCCATCGATCACCGGAGACGCCGCGAAGCCCCACTTGGGAAGCTTCGCCCCAAACGTTTGCACCGTGTCCACCTGCCAGATCACCCGGCCTGTCTCGGCCTCGAGGCAGGCAGCCACCCCCGTCGCACCCAGCGCATAAGCCTTGCCCTCGCTGATGCTGACCGAGGCACGCGGTCCGGTGCCGTACTCCATGCCGCCATAGCTCACCTCCCAGCTGTGCTGCCAGAGAGTGCTGCCGCTTTCTGCATCAAAGCACAGGACGCGCTCGATCTCTTTGGGCGTCTTGACCCGGTCCATCACATACACTTTTCCCCCGCTTGCAGTGACGCCGCCGAATCCGGCGCCGATCTCTTTTTTCCAAAGTCGTTCAGGTTCTTTTTTGGCAAAGTCAGCAGGGATGCCCTGCGGATTCCAGCGCCCATCGGCATTCGGCCCGCGCCAGCGGGGCCATTCATCAGCGGCGGACGCCACGGCCGAAATCCAAAAAAACGCCAAAATTTTCTTCATGGAGCTTCAATACGGCGCGGTCATGAAAATTTCGCAGCGCGATGTCAAGCCATGCCTCTGACAAAAGTTTTTCACAAGTGACGCTGATTGGTTGCTGCATGGAAACGTCTCGCTAATTCCACCCTCCCCAACGGCTTCATACACTGCAACGGAGTGCATGAGGTCCGCAACCATCCCAACAATTTCCAACCATGTCTGCTGCCAACGAACTCAATATCAATGTCGCCCACGTCGAGCGTGTCTCCAAAGAGCTGGGGCTGAAGGCCATCCAGGTGGGTGCCACGGCCAAGCTGCTGGCTGACGGAGCCACCGTCCCCTTCATTTCCCGCTATCGTAAAGAGGCCACCGGTTCCCTCGACGAAGTGCAGATCCAGAACATCCAGGAGCGCATGGGCCAGCTCGTGGCGCTGGATGACCGCCGCACCGCCATCGTGAAATCTCTCGAAGAGCGCAAGCTCATGACCGACGTGCTGCGTGGCAAAATCGAAAAGGCCGAGACGATGAATGCGCTGGAGGACATCTTCGCGCCGTTCCGTCCGAAGCGCCGCACCCGCGCCACCATCGCCAAGGAAAAGGGCCTCGAGCCGCTGGCCGATTTCATCGAGGCCAATCTCATGACCTCCGGCGTGGATCTCAACACCGAGGTGGCCAAGTATGTGAACCCGGATCACGAAAACGAGGAGCTGCGCGTCAAGGATGCCGCAGACGCCCTCAGCGGTGCGCGCGACATCATCGCCGAGCGCATCAGCGACCACGCCGAAGCACGCGCCGCGTTGCGCAAGCTTTTCGCCGAGCAGTCCACGGTCGTCTCCAAGGTCATGTTTGGAAAAGAGAAGGACGAGGAGGCGCAGAAGTTCCGCGACTACTTCGACTGGACCGAGCCGCTCAAGTCCATCCCCTCCCACCGCATGCTGGCCATCCGGCGTGGTGAAAAAGAAGGCTACCTGCTCATGCGCATCCAGCCGGCGGAAGACACCGCCATCAAGATCATCGAGAACCTTTTCGTCAAAGGCGGCAACGCCTGCACCGACCAGATGAAGCTGGCCTGTGCAGACAGCTACAAGCGCCTGCTCAGCTCCAGCATGGAGACCGAGGCACGCCTTGAGTCCAAGAAGAAGGCGGACACCGAGGCCGTGCGCGTGTTTGCCGACAACCTGCGCGAGCTCCTGCTGGCCGCTCCGCTGGGGCAGAAGCGCGTGCTCGGCATCGACCCCGGCTTCCGCACGGGGTGCAAGATCGTCGTTCTGGATGCCCAGGGCCAGCTGCTCTACAATGACGTGATCTACCTCCTCGGCGAAGGCAGTGGTCTGCTGCACGCGAAGAATTTGGTGCTCAATCTGGTGGACCGTTACAAGATCCAGGCCATCGCCATCGGCAACGGCACCGCCAGCCGTGAAACGGAAATGTTCGTGAAGAAGATCGGCGTGCCGGCCTCCATCCCCGTCATCATGGTGAATGAAAGCGGCGCCTCCATCTACAGCGCCAGCGAGGTCGCGCGTGAGGAGTTCCCGAATCACGATGTCACCGTGCGCGGCTCCGTCTCCATCGCCCGTCGTCTCATGGACCCGCTGGCAGAGCTGGTGAAGCTGGACCCCAAATCCATCGGCGTGGGCCAGTACCAGCACGACGTGGATCAGAACCAGCTCAAGACCAGCCTGGACAACGTCGTCATCAGCGCGGTGAACGGCGTGGGCGTGGAGCTGAACACCGCCAGCAAGCAGCTTCTCAGCTACGTCTCCGGTCTCAACAGCGCGCACGCCGCCAACATCGTGGCCTTCCGCAACGAGAACGGCCCCTTCAAGAGCCGCAAGGATCTCATGAAGGTGCCGAGACTTGGAGACAAGGCCTTCGAGCAGGCCGCAGGCTTCCTGCGCATTCGCGATGCCGCGCATCCGCTGGATGCCAGCGCGGTGCATCCCGAGCGCTACCCGCTGGTGGAAAAAATGGCGGCGGACATCGGCTGCACTGTTTCAGACCTCATGCAGCGCGCCGAGCTGCGCCAGAAGATCGACCTCAAGAAATACGTGAGCGCAGACGTGGGCCTGCCGACGCTGCAGGACATCATGAACGAACTCGCGAAGCCCGGACGCGATCCGCGCAAGCAGTTTGAAGTCTTCACCTTTGCCGAAGGTGTGAACGAGATGAAGGACCTTACCGTGGGAATGAAGCTTCCCGGCATCGTGACGAACGTGACGGCTTTCGGCGCCTTTGTGGACATCGGCGTGCATCAAGATGGCCTCGTACATGTGAGCCAGCTTAGCGACACCTTTGTGCGGGATCCCGCCGAAGTCGTGAAGGTGGCGCAAAAGGTCACGGTGACCGTCACGGAGGTGGACATTCAGCGCAAGCGCATCGCCCTCAGCATGAAGTCGAAGCCCGACTTTGAGAAGAAGCAGGGCAGCGCCGGCCCGCGCCCCGCAGGCGGCGGTGGCGGCCAGGGCGGCGGTCAGCGCAGCTTTTCCAGCAGCGGCGGTGGTCGCAGCTCCGGCGGCGGCATGGGCAACCCCTTTGGCGGCGGTGGCATGGGCAATCCTTTCGGAGGCGGCGGTGGCGGCGGCGACTGGTTCACCGCGGCAACGCAGAAAGGCAAGAAGTAGCAGCTGCGCCTTGTCTTCACGGCTCGTTGACTGTGTATTGACAGTCAATGAGCCAAGGCTCCTCAGCTTCTCCGAAATCCCGGCTCGTCTTTCATCTTCAGCACCTGCTGCCCCTGGCGTTGGTTGTGCTGGTATGCTGGGGGCTGTTTCGGGAGGATCAGTTCAGGCAGGAAGTTTTTCTGCACGGAGTCGATGCAAGGGCGGCTGTCGAGCGCTGCGAAACTTTCAGGCACGGCCCCCAGCTGCTTTTACGGTATTGGGTAGATGCTCGCGCCGTCACCAACTGGGTTAAGGTCAGTGGCAAGTTTGCGGAGAGATTTAAAGAGGGCGTCCCTCCCTCTGCCGAGATTTCAATCAAGCATCCGAAAGGCAGGGACCGGCCGGTTGTCATCCCAACGGACCCATCCTACGGCAATGGCGTGAATTACTTTATCCCGGTCATTTTGGGGCTGCTCATCGTCATCTCCTATGGGGGCAAGCTTGAGCAAAAACGTGAATGAAAACCATCGGTCTGCGGCCTTGCCACACGGCGGGGCGTCTCTTACGCTCTCCCATGAATCTCGCGCGCCTCGCTTCGCTGGCCCTTCCGCTGCTCCTCGCCCACTGTGTGGACCCCTATTACGGACCCAACGGCCCGGACCCCTATGCCAATCCCTACCGCCAGGACATGCGGGATCAGGGGGCGCAGATGAATGCCATGGCCTTTGAGCGCGGCCAGCAGGACGGCCAGTCGGACGCGCAGCAGGGGCTGCCGCCGGACTACACGCGCTACCCCTCGCGGTTTGACCGCAATACCACAATGGCCTACCGCGACGGCTACAACCAGCGCTACAATCAGATGCGTGGCAGCCAGGGGCAGCCCGGCGTGAATCCCGGCTACGGCAACAATCAGCCCGGAGCCCTGCCACCACCTCCTGGCACCGCACAGCAGCAGCGCGATCCCGTCTACAATCAAGGCTACGACTACGGTCTGCGTGACCGCACCAACGGGCGCGTGGCAGACCCCTCAGCTTTTGTGGGGCGCTATGACCCACGCTACCGCTCCAGCTTTGAGCGCGGTTATTACGATGCCTTCAACTCCAGCTCCAATGGCACTGCGCCCGCCTATCCCGGCAGTGGCGGCAATGGCTGGTTCCAGTAAGCACCTCGGTGGCCGGGCAAAAAAACACCGTCATGGCAGGCCATGACGGTGATCTTTAAAAAGGCAGTTTCAGCCGATGGGCCGACTACTCCTGAGCGGCAGCTTCAGGAGCGGCGGTTTCTGTCACTTCCACGGCGGCGGCGGTTTCAGCGGCCTTGGCCTTGGCAGGGGCCTTCTTCACGGCTGCTTTCTTGGCTGGAGCTTTCTTGGCGCCTTTGGCGTCTGCTTTGGCGGCACGTGCCTTGCGGGACACGCCGGCTTTGGCCAGAGCTTTCTTGCGGGCGATGTAAAGCTTACGGCGGCGGCGTTTGATGACTTTGTTCAGTTGTTGACCCATGATGGATGATCGGTTGTCGTTTTACGTTTTTTGAGGGCTGGAAGAGTTCCACTGTTCAAGGTCGAATCAAGACCAAATACAGGCCCCCACCCCGGTTTTCACCGGAGGCGGCTCTAGGGCTGGTTTTGGGCGGCCCGGCGCTTTATCAGGGTTTTTTCTCCTCAGGCTGGGGCTTGTCGCTCGTTTTGGGGGGCTCGACGCTGGGTTCCAGCCGCGGCTCCACGGTGTTTGTGGCCTGCTGAGTCGGCGGCACGCGGAACAATTTTCCGGTGTAGGGGCATTTCACCGTCTGGCCCGCGCTCATGCCGGAGACATCCACCAGCTGGGTTTTGCCGGCGAAGGGGCTGGTGACCATGTTCATGCGGCCGGGCACTGCGCTGCCGTAGGGCAGGGCGTCGGTGGACAGGGCGACTGGCTCATTGTCATCAGCTTTCGGTGTCGGGCTGACGGCCGGGGTCTTGCGCTCAGCGGGAGTGGTGCGGAGATGGGTGGGTTCTTCCACCGGGATCTTCACATCCGGTTTGCTTGCCAGCGAGGGCAGGCTGGACCTCGTGCGTGGCACATACCTGGTGCCGCCAGCGGGGGTGGAAAGTGTGCCCAGGTAGCTGTTTGGCACAAATCCGGAAAGGCCGGACGAGCCGTAGTGTGGGCGCCGGGGCAGGGTGGAGTACCTCTGGGCGTAGGAGCTGCCAGCCCGGAAGGGTGGGGAGGGCTGCCTGGCGGAACTCAGGTAGGGCAGCAGTCCCTGTGTCTGAATGCTGCGCCAGGCCTGCTGCGGAGGCATCGAGCACTGCACCAGAAGGACGCCTGTCGTCAGCACGGCGAGCATTCGTGCTGCAGTGGCAGCGGGGCGGTGCGAGGTACTCATGAGTTTCAGTGAGATGAAAATGTTGAAGCGGATGCAGCAATGCCACACCGCATGACTCCACGCATGCTTGCAGGGACAGAGCCAAAGGGCAAGAAATCAGGCGCGCAAAATCTGCCCGCCACAGCAGACTTCATGGAATTTCCATAGCGACTGAATTTTATGTCTCAAGCTGCCTGCGCGATGCCAATTTCCTGCTCATTGAGATAGCAGGAGGGGTCAGGAGCCCAGAGGTCACCCGTCATCTGCAGGGCACGCACGCGGAAGCCGCCTCCGCACACATCCAGAAAGCTGCACTCGGCGCACTTGCCGGTCAGGTGCTCTTTGCGATTCCGCAGGGCATTGAGCGTGGCGTTGTCGCGGTTGCTCCAGATGTCGCTGAACTTGCGGTCCTTCACATTGCCGAGGGTGAGCTCGTGCCAGAACTGGTCCGGGTGCACATTCCCCTGGGTGTCGATGTTGCTGATGCCGGTGCCGCTGCTGTTGGCGCCACCGCCGTTCCATTTCAGCAGCTCCATGGCACGTTCTGCCCGTTCCGGGTTTTCGCGCTTCAGGCGCATGTAGAGGTAGGGACCGTCCACGGGCTGGTCCACGGTGAGTACTTCGCGGGGCTTTCCGCTGGCGGCCCACTTGGCGGTGCGGTCCAGGATTTTGTCGATGGCGCCGCGCGTCTCCTCATGCGGCACCTCCATCAGCTCCGCGCCGCGGCCGCTGTAAACGAGGTGGTAGAAGCACACGCGCTCGATGTCTTCTTTTTCGATGAAGTCCAGGATGCCCTCGATGTCGGCGATGTTGTGGCGGGAGAGCGTGAGGCGCAGGCCCACCTTCTGACCCACGGCCTTGCAGTTGCGGAAGGCGGCCACCGCCTTGTCAAAGCAGCCCACCTTGCCGCGGAAGTGGTCGTGCGTGGCGCCCATGCCGTCCAGCGAGATGCCCACATACGAGAAGCCGATATTCTTGATGCGCTGCGCCCACTCCGGGGTGATCAGCGTGCCATTGGTGGAAAGCGTGAGGCGCAGGCCCTTGCTCGTGGCGTATTCGGCCAGCTCAAAGAAGTGCGGGTGGATGGTGGGCTCGCCACCGGAGAGCAGCAGCGCGGGTATCTTGTACTCCGCGAGATCATCGATGACGGCCTGGCACTGCTCCCACGTGAGTTCGCCGGGGTAGAACTTGGAATCGGAGTCCTGGTAGCAGTGCACGCACTTCAGATTGCAGCGGCGGGTGATGTTCCAGACGACGATGGGGCGGCGCTCGGCGGCGGAGGTGGGCGAGCCATGACCGCGCCCGTAGCGCAGGTGGTCCATGGGCTGGGCGACATCACAGTAAAGGCGGGTGAGGTTGATCATGACGCCCTTAAAAACGCACACCGCCTCCCGCGATGCCCCGCCGATCTTGCGCAATGCGTGGCAGCGATTGCCCCGGCCTGATTGCCTGCCTGTCTGCCGCCATACAAACAAAGAACGGCCCTGAATCCAGGGCCGTTCGAAGGTCCATCAGCGTTGTCGCTGAGGCGTGGGGCGCAGCGGCTAGAGCTTCGCGAGGCTGTCGTCCAGCGCGGCGATCACCGTGCTGATGCTGGCCTCGGACTCGTCGCCCATGTTGGACACGCGGAAGGTCTTGCCCTTCAGCTTGCCGTAGCCGCCGTCGATGATCATGCTGTGGTTCTTCTTCAGCAGGGCGATGAAGGCCGCCACGTCGATGTTCTTGTTGTTGGCCACGCAGGTCAGGGACTTGGAGCGGAAGCCTTCGGGGGCGAAGAACTCAAAGCCATTCCGGCGCACCCACTCGTGCACCATGCCGTTGAGCTTGGCGTGGCGGGCGTAGCGGTTTTCCACGCCTTCGGCGAAGATCTTCTGCAGCTGGTGGCGCAGGCCGTAGATGAGGCTGATGCACGGCGTGCTCGGCGTCATGCTCTTCTCGCCGTTCGCCTTGAACTCCAGGAAGTCAAAGTAGTAGCCGCGGTCATTGATGGTGGCGGCGCGGGCCATGGCGGCCTCGGACGCGGTGAAGAGCGCCAGGCCCGGAGGCAGCGCAAAGGCCTTCTGGCTGCCAGTCAGCAGCACGTCCAGGCCCAGCTCGTCAAAATTCACCGGTACGGTGGTGAAGCCGGACACGGAGTCCGTGATGAACATCACATCCGGGTACTTCTTCTTTAGCGCGGCGATCTCTGCGATGGGGCTGAGCACGCCCGTGGAGGTCTCATTGTGGATGAAGGTCACGGCGTCGAACTCGCCGGTGGCCAGGCGCTTGTCGATCTCGTCGGCACGCACGGGCTGGCCCCACTCCACCTGGTAGGCCTCGGCTTCCTTGCCGCAGCGCTTGGAAACGTCCAGCCACTTGTCGGAAAAGGCGCCGTTGCAGCAATTGAGAACTTTCTTTTTCACCAGATTGCGGATGGAGCCCTCCATCACCCCCCAGGCGGAGGAGGTGCTCAGAAACACCTGCTGCTTGGTGCCGAAGAGCGTCTGCAGCATCGGCTGGATTTCGGCGTACAGATCCTGGAACCCCTTGCCGCGATGCCCGATCATCGGCTGCGCCATGGCGGCATAGGTGTCAGGGCTGACTTCAACGGGTCCGGGGATGTAGAGTTTGACGTGGTTGCTCATTGCGTTGGGTGAAGGGGGGAGGCGGAGTGTAGGGCGCTCCGGCGGACGCGCAAGGGCTGTGTGCGTGGGCGGGTCAGAGACGGTCCTGGCGCCTTTCCAAAGTTTCCGAGTATTGCGGGCGGAAAGTCGCCAGTGGAAGCAACCGCCAAGATACCTACAACAACGGTTGGCTAGGCGGCATTGGTAGACTCCTGAGTGTAGTATGTCGGCTCTCCATCGTGCTTCCAAAACACAATGAGACGTGAACACTTTTCACAATGAAAGACCTCGCGGCTATGGACAAAAAGTTTGGAAAAGTCGTCCGAGGTTGGCGAATTTCCGAGGTCATCCCATTCATCATCCAGAATGAGGCGGAATACCTTCGATCCCGCGAACAGATTCGTTCCGATGCGGTTGCCGCATGTGCAAAGAATCGTAGATGACATAAGGAATGCGAGACGAGAACAGTGGGAACTCAAAGGTGGTTAACTCACGTCCACCCCAGCCACCCCTTGAGCGTCGCGAAATCGCGCACATGCGCTTCGCGGAAGCCCTTCAGCACCGCAGCGTCCTTGGGGTTCCCCTCCAGATACTCCAGATGCAGCGAGATGGGGCCGGTGTAGTCGGATTTCATGAGCATCTCCCCATATTTCGGATCCACCTGGCCTTCGCCGAGGGGGCAGGTGACGAGCTTGCGGCCGTTCCATTTGAAGTCCTTAAAGTAGGCGGCGCCGATGTGGTCTTTGACGAGGTTGAACTCCAGCGGCCATGACAGGCCGCCTTCGCAGGTGGAGTGCAGGATGTCGTAGGCGAAGCTGAAGTCCGCCGCCGGATACTCGCGCATGATGGAGTAGATGTCCCACACAGGCGCGCCGAAGTAGTCCTTGCCGCTGTGGTTTTGGAACATGGGCTGGATGCCGATCTCCTTGCACAGGGCCACGAGGTCCTTGATCTTGGGGCGCACGGCCTGGAGCTGGTCCCAGATGGGCTGCTTGAGGTCGTACTTGTAGTAGTTCATGCGGAAGCGCTTCACGCCCAGCTTGGCCGCCGTGCGCAGCACCTCCTCGGTGCGCTGCTCCTTGCTTACCTCATTGATGCCGGAGGTCATGATGGTCATCTCCAGCCCCTGCTTTTTCAGTGCCTCGATGTACTTCGGCAGCTCGTCCACCACCTTCTCAGGCTCGATGTGGCCCTTGGGCCGGATCGGCGACTCCACGCCATTGTAGCCGGCCTCCGCCCCCAGGCTGGCGATGTCGTCATAGCTCAGGCCGATCAGGTGCTTGGTGAAGAAGCACACGGTGTTCTTCGTTTTCGGCGTTTCCGCCATCAGCGGAGTTGTAAAAGCCAAAGCAGAGAGGTTGCGCAGGAAAGTACGGCGTGTGTTCATGAGTGAGCTTGAACAACGACATCGCACGTCCGACTCCTTCACTCAACATGCATTCCGTCTCCGGCCAGAACATCATCCTCATGGGCGGCACCACAGGCCTGGGCCTGTCTGCGGCCAAAAAGCTCGTGGCCGCCGGGGCGCGGGTGGTGGTGACGAGCCGCACGCAGGAGAATGTGGACGCCGCGCTGGCAGAGCTTGGCCCGCAGGCGCGTGGCTTTGCTGCCGATGCCGCCACGCCTGAGGCCGCCGAGCGCGCGGTGGAGCTGGCCGTCACCGAATTTGGCCGGCTGGACGCTCTCTACCATGTGGCCGGCGGCAGCGGCCGCAGCCGGGGAGATGGCCCGCTGCATGAGCTGACCGACGAGGGCCTGGAATACACGCTCGCTCTCAACCTCAACTCCGTCATCTACTCCAACCGCGCTGCGGTGAAGCAATTCCTCAAGCAGGGCGGTGGCGGGGTGATCCTCAACATGGCCAGCGTGCTGGGTTACTCGCCCTCCGCGCAGTTCTTTGCCTCGCACGCCTACGCGGCGGCCAAGGCGGGCATCATCGGCTTCAGCAAATCCATCGCCGCCTACTATGCGCCGCAAAACATCCGAGTGAACGTCATCGCCCCCGCGCTGGTCGAGACGCCGATGTCCAAACGCGCTGCGGGAAACAACGAGATCATGAACTTCATCAAAACCAAACAGCCCCTCGACGGCGGCCGCATCGGCCAGCCCGAAGACTGCGATGCCGCGGCGCTGATGCTGCTCTCTGCCGATTCCAAGTTCATCACCGGCCAGGTCCTCGCCGTGGACGGCGGGTGGACAGTGAGTGAGGGGCAGATTCCGGATGCTGGCTGCTAGATGCTTGATCCAAACGCCACGACCCTTGAAGGCCGCATGACTTCCTCCATCCAGCCACTAGCCGTCGGCATCGACCTCGGCGGCACGAACATCAAGGCCGCGCTTGTTGAAACGGCCAGCGCTCGCACCGTGGCCGCGCTTTCGAAGCCCACCCGCGATGGCGAATTCGACGGCGACACCCCGCGCTTTGCCCTGACGGTGCGCGAGATCGTTCAGGAGTTTGAGGCGCAGGCCGGGCAGAAGCTCCGCGTCGGCCTCTCCGCACCCGGTTTGGCAAATCCCGATGGCCATTGCATCGACTGGATGCCGGGCCGCATGCACGGGCTGGAGAAATTCCACTGGTCCGTCTTTCTGGAGCGCGACTGCCGGGTGCTCAATGACGCCCACTCCGCCCTCCTCGGCGAGGTGTGGGCAGGCGCGGCGAAGGACACGCAGGACGCCTTCATGCTCACGCTCGGCACGGGTGTCGGTGGCGCGATCTGGAGCGGCGGACGCCTGCTCAAAGGCAAGATCGGCCGGGCAGGGCATCTGGGTCACATCACCGTCGATGCCAATGCACCGTGCGATGATTTCAACACTCCCGGCAGCCTGGAGGACGCCATCGGCAATCAGACCATCTCCCAGCGCGGCGAGGGCCGCTACGCCACCACGCATGCGCTGATTGACGCCTACGGCGCAGGCGATGCCCACGCCGCCGCCGTGTGGCTCACATCGGTGAAGCATCTCGCTGCCGCCATTGCCTCCCTCATCAACGTGCTCGACCCCGAGGTCGTGATCGTCGGCGGCGGCATCGCCACCGGGGCGGGGGAGCGCTTGTTCGGCCCGCTGCAGCAGGCGCTGGACGGCTTCGAATGGCGTCCCGGCGGAAATGCGGCCCGCATCGTCCCTGCCACCCTCGGCGACAGCGCCGGATGCCTCGGCTCTGTTTTCAATCTTCTTCAACACTCATGACTCCCGCCCTCCAATACCTCGACGCCAGCCAAGGCCTTCTCAACCGCGTCCGCGATCAGCTTCCGCTCATCCAGAAGGCGGCGGACATGTTCGCGCAGACGATCCTCGCCGGGCAGATGGTGCACGTCTTTGGCTCCGGCCACAGCCGCATCCTGGTGGAGGAGATGTGGCCGCGCTACGGCTCCTTCCCCGGCTTCAATCCCATCGTCGAGCTCTCACTGACCTTCCACAATCTCGTCGTCGGCGCGAACGGCCAGCGTCAGGCCATGTTTCTGGAAAACGTCAGCGGCTTGGCCAATCGCATCCTGCGGAATTTTGATCTCAAGCCCGGCGACAGCGCGCTCGTCATCTCCAGCAGCGGCTGCAATGTGGTGCCGGTGGAAATGGCCGAGGAATTTCAGAAGCGAGGCGTCAAAGTCGTGGGCATCATCAGCACGGTGCACAGCCAGGCCAGCACCAGCCGCCATCGTGAGGGCAAGAAGCTCCAGGACTTCTCAGACATCGTCCTCGACACCGGCGCACCCGTTGGCGATGCCATGATCAAGATCGAAAACCTCGACACCCCCGTGGCTCCCGGCAGCACCGTGGGCGGCTGTCTGCTCGTCAATGCCATCAAAGCCGAAGTGGCCGATCGCCTCACCAAAGCTGGCCAGCCTCCAAAAGTACTCACCGCCGGAGCCGTCGTCGGCGCAGCGAAAGCGACCGAGCTGTTTGAGGCCGCCTATGACGAGCACGCACGGCGCATCGCGCCGTATTATGCGGGGCTGGGGGCTTAGCTCAGCCGCCTCCGTCTCAGCAGAGCCGCAACACCTACGGAGCCGATCAGCAAACTGCCTCCGGGCTCCGGTACAGGGGTGGCGCTGATGTTCAGGTTCGAGATGGTGGCAAAGTCTGTCCCCAGGCTCAGCGCGGTGGCTCCGACCTGCGCATCACCGATGAACCGCACGCCTATGGGACCGCTGGGCGCTGTGCCGCCCAGGAGGTAGTCCAGATTCACCGTGCCTGTCGTCACCCCTGAACCCAGCAGTCCTGCGATGTTGATCTGGGTAGTGTTGTTGCTGCTCGTCAGCGTGTTCCCCAGCCCGTCGATGAGCTCAAAGGTGAAACTCGGGTTCAAGCCCAGCACAGAACTGAGCAGGCCGTTGTTGCCATCCACATCAAAGCTGATGCTGTAATGGGTGTTGGGTGTGTAGTTGAGCACATCTCCAGGAGTGTCGAAATAGGCCACCGCCTGCCACGCGTAATGGATGCTGGCTCCAACACCCAGGAGGCCGAGCAGCGAATTGTTGTCGTTGGTGATCTGGAACTGCAGGGCCGAGCCGTTCAAAGCCACCTGCGCGGCGGATTCGGTCAGGCTCGCCAGGATCGTGGCATTGGCCCCGCCCTGAGCGGTGAGGTCCCACAGCCCCCGGGTTGCAGTGGTGGAGCCATTGGAGAGCGTGATCGAGGCCAGTCCTCCACCCGGGACATCGTAGGTGACGGGGGTGGATGAAGGGAAAATATCGTTATAACTGCTCCCGCTGCCTACAATTGAAGTTTGGGAGTAAAGGGATGAAATGGTACAGCAATTGACTAAAGCCAAAATGAAAACATGGTTGTATTTCATAAGGTTAGATGGTTGTATGAGTACTATCACTGACTAGTACTGTCATTGAAAACTAAACTAAGGTTTAGTTTTGGGGGTGGGTGAGCCGAATGAACCTTTCCGCCGCAACGGTTGTGTTTTGCGGCTTGGCTTTGACGCTGAGCATCTTGCGTCGATAAGCTGTTCCACATGCAGACCCAACCCCTCCGCACCTCTGTCATTGGCAGTTATCCCTTTCCCGGGTGGCTCGAGTTTTCCGCCCGGCACCTCGGGGAATTCGGCAGCGCGGATATCGCGGAATTGCAGGATGACGCCGCGCAGGTGGCCATTCAGGACCAGATCGTGGCCGGGCTGGACGTCATCACGGACGGCGAGCAGACGCGCTTTGACTTCAATTTATCCTTCTACGGCTTCATCGAGGGCATTGCGCTGGAGCCCGCCAGCCCGCGCCGCTTTGGGCCTCCGGCACATGATCAGCGCGGCAAGCATGAGATCGTGGGAGAGCTGCGTGCTCCGCGAGGATTGGGAGCCGTGGAGGAGTATGAGAGGCTCAAGCGTCTGGCCTCACATACCGGCAAGCGTCTCAAGGTCTCTGTCCCCGGCCCCTACACCCTCAGCGGGCGGCTGGCGCCCAATGCGCGGTATCAGGACCGCTACGCCATCACCGAGGCGCTGCTGCCCATCGTGAACAAGGAGATCGCCGATCTCGTGGCCGCCGGTGCGGAGGAGATCTGCGTGGATGAGCCGAGCATGAGCTGCTACGGCTACCGCGAGGATACCAAGCGCTTTGTGGACATCTTCAACCGCACCGTGAGCAGCGGCTATGGAAAGACGCGCATCTGCACGCACCTGTGCTTTGGCAATTTCAAAGGCCACCCCGTGGGCTGGCGGAAATACGCCCCGCTCTTTCCTGCCTTCCTCGATCTGCACTGCGACGAGGTGCACGTGGAGATGGCGAATCGTGAATACGCCGAGCTGGAGGTCATCCAACCGATGGCCGAACGCTACGACGTGGCCGTGGGCATCATCGATGTGAAAAGCTACCACATCGAAACACCGGAGCAGATCGCCGACGCCGTGCGCGCCTGCCTGAAACACGCCCCTGCGGACAAGCTGGTGTTTGCGCCAGACTGCGGCCTGTCTCAAACCGCACGCTGGGCTGCGAAGAAGAAGCTGGCCAGCATGGTGGCGGGGGTGGGCATCGTGAAAAGGGAGCTGGGATTGTAAGAGACAGCTTTTCTGCTTCGCGCAGATTCTGCTCTCATGGAGGTTCCCACCAAGGCAACACCGGCAGGCTGTGTCATCGGTCTGGTGGGCATCGCGCTTGTCGGATATGCCATCGCCTCCGGTTGGGTTTGCTACCTCACCATTCAATCCGCCGAAATCGTGAAGAAAGGGAGCCTGCTGCGCTTCTACGGCATCTCATGCGGAGTGTCGCTCGTTGGTGGTCTCTGGCTGCTGAGGCTTGGCTGGCGCTGGGCCTTGGAGGCGGACATGTCCGATCCGGATGATCCGGACAAGCCGGTCATGCGCTTCTGAATATCCGGCTTGTTGCCATTCTGGTCGTAGGTTGGGTGTGTTTGGCGTCGAGTGCGTAGTGATGCTCCATGGCATGCTCCGCCAAACCGCCCGACTGCGAGGACGTTCGCACGCCACAGTGTTTGCCGTACGCTCATGGACGGGCGGGCTTTCGCCACACCCATCCTACGTCCAAGCATGCTGAAGTCCCTGCTCGTTGAACCAGGCTGTTGCTGGGCACGCTTCGCCGCTACCCGATCTTCACCACACCCACCGTCGTGTTGTCCTGGCGGTCGTTGTTGATGCGGCGGATGGCGAAGATGATCGCGTCGGCGATCTTGTCCGCCGTGGTGTGCTTGCCAAAGCTGAGCAGCTCCTCCAGCGCCTTGTGGCTGAGGGTGAAGATGCCGTCGCTGGCAGCGATGATGATGTCGCCTTTCTTCAGGGGCCAGGGCTCGGCGGGAGTGTCGATCATGGCCAGCGGCATGCCCAGCAGCGCGGCCTGCAGCGTGTGGCGGTCGGGGTGGTTTTCGGCCTCCTCGCGGGTGATCTCTCCGCGCTCGGCGCGGGCGTCGATGAGCGGGGAAAGGCTGTGGTCGGCATTGAGGCGGTGCAGCACGCCATCCCGGAAGAGGAAGAGGGGGGAATCGCCCACGCTGATCCATTCCATGGTCTTGGGCGTGATCAGCACTCCCACCATGGTGGTGCCCATGGGCGGAGCCACGCTGGGCATGCGGCTGGTGATGATGCCGAGCGTTTCATTGGCCGTCTCGATGGCGTGCTTGAGCTTCCAGGAGTGCGGACCGTCCTGCTCGTGGTAGGCGCGCACAAAGGCGTTCACCCCGATGTAGCTGGCCACGCTGCCGCCGGCATGCGCACCGAGGCCGTCTCCCACCACGAGGAGCAGGCGCTCCAGGCTGCGCTCCTCGGGCTCTGCCGCATCGGCAAAGGCATAGTAGTCCTCCTGGTTGTCGCGGCGGCCCCGGTACTGCCTCGCGGCAAAATCCTGCTCCTGAATGAAGGCAGGGGGCTGGGTTTCAAACAGGGGGACTCGATCTGTCAGGACGGTGGTGGTGGCGCTCACTCGGCGGAAAACTGGTAAATCGTGGTGCTGTGAAAAGTTTCCCCGGGGCGCAGGATGGTGCCTGGGAAGCTGGGATGGTTCGGGCTGTCGGGATAATGCTGCGTTTCCAGGCAGAAGCCATGACGCTTTGCATAAATATGCCCTCCTTTGCCAGGCACGCCATTGAGGTGGTTGCCGGTGTAGAGCTGCACACCGGGCTCCGTCGTTCGCACGGTCATCACCCGGCCGCTGGCGGGGTCTTTGACGGTGGCAGCCAGCTTCAGGCCGCTGCCGGAGAGGACGTAGTTGTGGTCGTAGCCGATGCCCTGGATGAGCGGCTTGAAGTCCGCGCCGATGCGCTCGCCGATGGCGTGCGGTGCAGTGAAATCCAGCGGCGTGCCCTGGATGCTGGCGATCTCTCCGGTGGGGATGAGGTCGTCGTCCGTGGCGGTGATCTTGTCCGTGGGGATGGTGAGCTCGTGACCCAGGATGTCGCCGCTGCCTTCGCCGGAGAGGTTGAAGTAGGCGTGGTTGGTGAGGTTCAGCACGGTGGGTTTGTCCGTGGTGGCTGAGTAGTCGATCTTCAGGCCGTTGTCCGGCGTGAGCGTGTAGGTCACGGTGCACTTCAGGGTGCCCGGGTAGCCTTCCTCGCCGTCGGGGCTGGTGTAGCTGAGTTCCACCCCGTCTTGAACCGCTTTGGCGGCCCAGAGTTTCTTGTCAAAGCCCGCCTTGCCGCCGTGCAGCTGGTGTTTGCCGGAGTTGGCCGTCACGGGGTATTCCACGCCATCGAGCGTGAACTTTGCCCCGCCGATGCGGTTGGCGTAGCGGCCGGTGATGCAGCCAAAGAAAGGGTTCCTGCCCAGGTAGCCGTCCAGGCTGTCAAAGCCCAGCGTCACATCCGCGAGGGCGCCCTTTTTGTCTGGCACCTTCAGCGCAACGATGTACCCGCCCCAGGTGCAAATGTGAGCCTCCATGCCGCCGGTGTTTTTCAGCGTGAAGAGCTGCACCGCCTCTCCCGCCGGTGTCTGGCCCCAGGTGCGGGATTCCACGCTGGCGGCAGATGACGGACCGGTGATGGACATGAGTAGCAGAAAAAGGCTGGGCAGCGCGTAGCGGCGCATGGCGGGTTCAGGTGGCTGGTTGGTCCGTGAGTGTGACGGTTTCGCCAGCTTTGCGCAAGAAAGGATTCCACCCTCGGGGCCGAAGTTTCTGGCCAGTGGGGCAGGATCGTGTGTAACCTCTGCCGCCACTTTCCCCATGCAGCCGGTGTCATGGACTCCCCCACCCCTCCGAACGATCCCTTTCACGGTCTGAATCCGGCCGACCTGATGGCTGCAGCCGCCATGCCCACAGACGGGGGCGCGGACACGCTGCCGCTCTCCCGTGCGGAGCTGCCCTCCGTGGCGGAGATTGCGGCTGCGTTTCCTGATCTCGAAATCCTCGATCTCATCGGCCACGGTGGCATGAGCGCCGTCTTCAAGGCACGGCAGCCGCGGCTGGACCGCATCGTGGCGCTGAAGGTGCTGCCAAAGTCGCTGGCGGCCACGCCGGGCTTTGCGGAGAGGTTTACACGGGAGGGGCGCGTGCTGGCACGGCTGAGCCACACGGGCATCGTCACCGTGCATGACTTTGGCGAGAGCGGAGGCTTCTGCTACCTCATCATGGAGTATGTGGATGGTGTGAACCTGCGCCAGGCCATGCGCGCCGGGCGCTTCACGCCGGAGCAGGCGCTGGGCATCGTACCCGTGATGTGCGAGGCGCTGCAATACGCCCACAGCCAGGGCGTGCTGCACCGTGACATCAAGCCCGAGAACATCCTGCTGGATGCGCAGGGCCGCGTGAAGATCGTGGACTTTGGCATCGCCAAGATCCTCGATGAAAACGGTGGCGATGAGATGATGCTGACGCAAAGCGGCGCACGGCTGGGCACCGCGCCCTACATGGCGCCGGAGCAGATCGAGAAGCCCGCCACCGTGGACCACCGCGCGGACATCTACAGCCTGGGCGTGGTGTTTTACGAGATGCTCACCGGCGAGCTGCCGCTGGGCCGCTTTGCCGCCCCCTCTGAAAAGGCGGCGGTTAATGGCGGCATGGACGAGATCGTGTTCAGGGCACTGGCCAAGGAGCGCGAGCGCCGCCAGCAGAGCGCGGGAGAGTTTAAGACACAGATCGAGGGCGTGGCCGCCATGCCGCCGCAGATGCGGCGCTCGCTGGCATGGCAGTTTCAGAGCTTTGAGTACAAGACCAGGCGCACGCTCTTTGGCATGCCGCTGCTGCATGTGACCTCTGGCATTGATCCCACGACAGGGCGCAAGCGCACGGCGCGCGGCTTCTTTGCCTTTGGGGACAGGGCGGTGGGCGTGGTGGCCTTTGGGGGCAATGCGCGCGGGTTGTTTGCGTGTGGGGGGCTGGCTGTGGGCGTGGTGGCGGTAGGGGGCATGAGCCTTGGCCTTGTCTCGTGGGGCGGGCTGGCGCTGGCATGGCTGCTGGCCTATGGCGGCATAGGAGTGGGTTTTTTTGCCGCAGGCGGCATGGCGCTGGGCTGGGAGGGGGTGGGCGGGCTCGTGGCCTGCGTCCATGGCTATGGTGGCCAGGTGTACGCATTCGCCATGGGCATGGGGGCGCAGGTGCATGCGCCGTACGTGGCGGACAATCTGGCCCTCATGCCGGGTCCGCTGCAGTGGCTGGTGAAGATGACCCGCGTGACCGGACCTTTTGTGACCTGGATCTGGCTGCCGCTGATGCTGCCATCCGTCTTCATGCCGTGGTGGGCGCGCAGGCAGCTCGAATACGAGGCCTGCGGCGGTGCGCAGCGTGCCACATCATGGTATGAGCGCCCCTCCCGCGTGCTCTGGTTTCTGCCCGCATCTCTCCTGCTGCTGCTGGCGCTCGTATGCCTGACCCGTCAGTGGTTCCATGCGGGCGCTGCCGGCGTGACTGCGCAGATCATCATTGCTACCAGTGTTGAAACTGCGGGCCTCCTCGTCGCAGCGCTGAGTCTGCCGCTCTGGCTGCGCCTGGTCCCGATGAACTCCCTCTACGGTGTGCGGCTGCCCTCCACCTTTGCGTCCGATCAGCGCTGGTACGATGTGAACGCCGTGTGTGGCCGGCATCTCTTTTGCTGGTCGTTCACGATCATCGCCGCAGGCATCGCGGGCTTTTATCAGCTCCCGCGACACCAGGACGCCTATGCCTGGGCGGCCACTGCGCTGACACTGGTCGCGGTGGCTGCCCCCATCGTTTCCACGCTGGTGTGGATGCGCCGTCATCCCGTGGGCCTGCCCGCCATCAAGCCGCACCGGCTGGTGAGGAACATCGAGGTCGCCATCCCCATCATCGTGCTGATGTTTTTCATCCGCGCCTTCATCGGGGCTTCGTATTCGGTTCCGCCCGGGAAGGCGTTTGGCATCGCCAGCCGCAGTTCGTGGCTCGCTTCCAAGCTCAACACGGGCTTTGCTCCCGGAGAGCTTGTCGTTTACGAACACGAAAGCGGCCAGACCTGGCTCGCGCGTGTCGTCGCCGTGGAGCCCAAAGGCCTGCACCTGAAACGCGACGGCAGGCCGGAGGAATTCTCCATGCCGTGGGACAAGATCATCGGGAAGATGCTGTTTCCATACTGGCCCAGGGAGGCGTGGAAGGCGGGCGCGGATGTGTGGCCGGAAGCGCCTGACGCCGCACTTCCGCCTGTGGTGGAAGGCACCGCCCATGCTCTGGATCAAAAGCCCGTGCTGCGGTTTGTGCGGTTGCAGCGGAACCAGCAAAGCTGGGAATGGCCGTTGTATTCTCCGGAGGGAAAGCCGCTGGACGATGAAGAATCCCGGCGTCTCGTCACCGCATCATCGGGAGATTCCATGTGCTCTGCGGGTGCTGAAGACTGCTGGCTGCAGATGTGGTTTGAACATCCGGACTTTGATCCTTACAGCGCGGTCGGGGTGGAAATCAGTGATGCGAGCGGCCTGCCGATAAAAGATCGCGATGGCAGCCTCATGGGGCCGGGCAATGGTCTGGCGGGGCGAAATTATCCATTGATGGGGTATGTGCTCAGCCCCGGGCGCATTGGCAGGCTGCCTTCGGAAGTTCAGATCACTCTGCGGTATGCCATCGGTCCATGGCAGCTTGGCAATGTGATTCCATCCACATGGCAGGGGGCGGGGTGGCTCGGCAAGGACTGCATGCTTGCCGGGCCTGGAGACGACTCCCGGCATCTGGCCTTTGTCTCATGGTCCATGGGTTCCTACGACACTCTCTATGACGCCGTGGCGCGGCTGAAAAACGGCGGCAGCACCGGGTCGCTAGATTTGTCGTGGGCTGGAAACGGAGGAAACATCGTTCAGCGACGGAGCTTCCGGGTTTCGCTCAGCGAAGTGGAGTCTTTTCAGTTTCGCAGCCGCAAGATCCAAAGCGTGACTTTTACTCACGTGAAGATCCCGCCCCTCCCATGACCTCCTCTTTCCACGACACGCGTTGGACGCTGGTCTCCCGCTCGCGCGGTGATGATGCGCAGGCGCGGGCGGCGCTGAGCGAGCTGTGTGCGGCCTACTACGCGCCGGTGGTGGCCTTCCTGCGGCGGGACGGGCGTGCGGAGGATGTGGCGCGGGATCTGGCGCATGACTTCTTTGCCAAGCTGCTTGAGGGCGGGACGATTGACGGTGCTGATCCCCTGCGCGGGAAATTCCGCAGCTACCTGCTCACGGTCTTGAAACGCTTTGCCGCCAACCAGCGGGAGCGTGATCATGCAGCCAAGCGCGGCGGAGGCATCGCCCATGCGGTGCTCGACGGCGGCTCCGAGCAGACCGGCGCGGGACTGCAAATCGCGGACACTAGCATCGAAGCACCGGATGCGGCCTTTGATCGTGAATGGGCCCTGACGCTGCTGGCGCGTGCCCTTGCGCAGTTGGAGCGTGACATGCGCGACGATGGCAAATCCACGCACTTCGATGCGCTGAAACCGTGGCTGACCGCCGAAGGCGATGCCGTCCCGCAAAGCGAGGCCGCTGCGAGACTTGGCATGAGCATCGAGGCCGTGAAGGTGGCCGTGCACCGCCTGCGAAAACGTTTTCGCGAAGCCGTGAAGGCGGAGATCGTGCAGACGGTGGGGCAGGCCGGAGATGTGAAAGAGGAGATGGAAGCGCTGATGCGGGCGCTGAGAAAATAAAAATCCCCTGTCCTTGCGGAACAGGGGATCGTTTGCTGCACAGCAACAAAGCAACTTTACGCCACCGGCGCAGCAGCAACCGCTGCCTCGGGCTTCTTCTCCTTCCAGGTGCTCTGGATGTAGATTTCGCGCAGGGTCTTGAAGTCGATCTGGGTCGGGCTGTCCGTCATCAAATCGCTGCCCTTGTTGTTTTTCGGGAAGGCGATCACTTCGCGGATGCTGTCCTCGCCGCTCACCAGCATGGCGATGCGGTCCAGGCCCAGGGCGAGGCCGCCGTGAGGAGGTGCGCCAAAGCGGAAGGCGTCGAGGATGTGGCCAAACTTGTGCGCCTGCTCCTCTTCGTTCACGCCGAGCACGCTGAAGAGCTTGGCCTGCAGATCCTTCTCGTGGATTCGGATGGAGCCGCCGCCGAGTTCGTAGCCGTTGAGCACCACGTCGTAGGCTTCGGCGCGCACCTTGGCGTATTCGCCGGCTTCCATGAGCGGGATGTCCTCCGTCTTTGGACGGGTGAAGGGATGATGCACGGCCACCCAGCTCTGCGTTTCCGCATCCTGGGCTAGCAGCGGGAAGTCCACCACCCACAGGAAATTCAGCGCGGTGCTGTCCTTGGTGAGCTGCGTCATGTTGGCGATCTCCACGCGCACGCGGCCGAGGATGTCGCAGGCCTCCTGCCAGGTGCCGGCATAGAAGAAGACGATGTCGTTTTCCTCGACCCCGAGCTTGGCGATGAGGGCCTTCTGCTCGTCTTCGCTGAAGAACTTCCACAGCGGGCTCTTGTACTCGAGCACGCCGTTGGCATCGCGCTCCACCTTGATGAAGGCGAGCTGCTTGACCTTCATGCCGGCCTGCGTGGCGATCTCGTTGAGGCGGATCATCTGGCCGGTGGTGATGCCGGCAAAGCCCTTGGCATTGATGGCGCGCACGACGCCGCCGTTTTCAATGGTGGTGCGGAAGATCTTGAAGCCGCTGTTCGCGAATACGTCGGCCATGTCCACGATCTCGTTGCCGTAGCGCGTGTCCGGCTTGTCGGAGCCGTAGCGGTCCATGGCTTCCTGGTAGGTCATGCGCGGGAAGGGCGCGGGGATGTCGCGTCCGGTGCCGGCCTTGAACATGCTCACGAGCAGGCCTTCGACGAGGTTCACGATGTCGTCGCGCTGGATGAAGCTGGCCTCGATGTCGATCTGGGTGAACTCCGGCTGGCGGTCGGCGCGCAGGTCTTCATCGCGGAAGCAGCGGGCGATCTGGAAGTAGCGCTCCAGACCGGCCACCATCATGAGCTGCTTGTACTGCTGCGGGGCCTGCGGCAGCGCGTAGAATTTGCCGGGGTTCAAGCGGGCAGGCACCAGGAAGTCGCGTGCGCCTTCGGGCGTCGGATTGCTGAGGATCGGCGTTTCGACCTCGATGAAGCCAGCTCCGTCGAGGTAGTTGCGTGCTGCGTTGGTGATCTTGTGGCGCGTGCGGATGTTTTTGCTCATGCGCTCGCGGCGCAGGTCCAGGTAGCGGTACTTCATGCGCATGTCCTCGTTGGACAGCTCGCGGTCCAGCTGGAAGGGCAGCACATCGGCCTTGTTGAGGATCTTGCACTCGGTGGCGACGATTTCGACATCGCCGGTGCCCAGCTTGGCGTTTTCGGTGCCCTTGAGACGGGCGGCCACCTTGCCGGTGATCTGCAGCACGTCTTCGTCACGCAGAGTGTGGCTCTGGGCGGCGAGCTCGGCGTTTTCTTCCGGGCGGAAGACCACCTGGGTCAGGCCCTCGCGGTCGCGCAGGTCGATGAAGATGACGCCGCCATGATCTCGGGCCGAATTCACCCAGCCACACAGGGTGACGGTCTGGCCGATGTGCTCAGAGCGGACGGCGTTGCAGTGAAGGGAACGGTAGGCGTTGGGGATCATGGCGGAAAAAAGGGCGCGTAGAGTCGGCGGATTCGGCCCGCGTGCAAGGGGGAAAGGCGGGGGCAGAATGAGGGCAAGGTTCCCGATGGGGCGGCGTTTTTAGGGGTCATGTTTTGGAAATCCCTGCTTCTTCTGGGTGGCTTTGCCGCAGCACTCTCCGCCGCCGAGCGGCCCAATGTGGTCTTCTTTTTGGTGGATGACCTGGGCCAGCGAGACCTCGGCTGCTACGGCAGCACCTTTTACGAGACGCCCAACATCGACCGCCTGGCAAAGGAGGGCGCACGTTTTACCGATGCCTACGCGGCCTGCCCGGTGTGCTCGCCCACGCGTGCGGCCATCCAGACAGGGCGCTGGCCGCAGCGCACGGGCATCACGGACTACATCGGCGCGCCGCTGAAGCCGGAAGGCTGGAAGCGCAACACGCGCCTGCTGCCCGCTCCTTACTCCGACCGCCTGGCGCATGAGGAGGTGACGCTGGGAGAGCTCATGAAAAGCGCAGGCTACGCCACCTTCTTTGGTGGCAAGTGGCACCTGGGCCCCGAGGGCTTCTGGCCGGAGGATCAGGGCTACGATGTGAACATGGGCGGCGTTGACCGTGGCGGCCCCTACGGACGAGGGAAATACTTCGTGCCCTACGACAACCCGCGCCTGCCCGACGGCCCGCCCGGCGAGCACCTGCCAGACCGGCTGGCCACAGAGGCGGGCAAGTTCATCGAGGCGCACAAGGCGCAGCCCTTCTTTGTCTGCTTCTCCTTCTACTCCGTGCACACGCCGCTGCAGTCGCGCCCGGATTTGCAGGCCAAGTACGAGGCCAAGCGCCAGAAGCTGGGCCTGGAGCCCAAGTTTGGCCGCGAGGAGCCGCGCGATGTGCGGCTGGTGCAGGAGCACGCCGTCTATGCCGGCATGGTGGAGGCCATGGACGCCGCCGTGGGCAAGGTTTTGTCTAAGTTGGAACAACTGGGCCTGGACAAAAACACGCTCGTCTTTTTCACCTCTGACAACGGCGGCCTGAGCACGAGCGAGGGCTCCCCCACCTCCAATCTGCCGCTGCGTGGCGGCAAGGGCTGGCTGTATGAGGGCGGCATCCGCGAGCCCCTCATCGTGCGCTGGCCGGGTGTGGTGAAGCCGGGCACCCAGGTGGCCACGCCGGTGTGCAGTCCGGACTACTTTGCCACCCTGGCGGACGTGACCGGGAGCATGCCCGCCGCCAAGACCGACGGCGTGAGCCTGCGCCCTCTGCTGGAGGGCAAAGACCTGCCGGAGCGCCCGCTTTTCTGGCACTACCCCCACTACGGCAACCAGGGCGGAGCCCCCGGGGCGGCCATGCGCCAGGGAGACTGGAAGCTCATCCAGTGGTCCGAGAACGAGCAGCAGCCGGAGCTTTTCAATCTCAAGACCGACCTCGGCGAGACCAAAAACCTCGCCGCCCAGGAGCCCGAGCGGGTCAAGGCCATGCTGGCCGAGCTCCACGCCTGGCAGAAGGACGTGGGTGCCCTGATGCCCACGCCCAACCCGGCCTACGATCCCGCCAAGCCGGATGGCCGCGCCGCCAATGCACCCGCCAGGAAAGCGGGGAAGAAAAAAGGCCCCCAATAGCCAAGCTGCGGCGAGGGTCGCAGGCCTGCCAAACTTAGACAGCCCATGGGGGCAGGGGCCTGCGTGGCCTTGTGTCTGGGTGTCTACAGCACGCGGCGGGCTGCAAATCTTCGACAACAGCGTGCGAAATTCTGGACAAACGGGAATAAAACTCGGCCTGCTGTCTCACACCTGCGTCCATTTTATTTCGACTGCCTTGTGGCGGAAGTTAGACAAAGGTCACTTTTTATTAGACAAAAATAAAACAAATCTTTGACGAAACCCTGTTTTGTCGCAATTGTCGAACTCGTTAGTCAACCACCCCTCATCATGAACGCGACTGAAACGACCCCCGAGTTAGATCCCAGCGTCATCGAAGACATCCGGCTTCTGAAGCGCATCGCCGAACGCGATTCCGCCAGCTTCCAGATCTTCTACAAGAAGTACAGCGGCCTGATTTTCGCCTCGATCTCCAATGTGCTGAACGATCATCACGACACCGAGGACGTGATGCAGGAGGTGCTGGTGCAGGTCTGGAACAAGGCCCACCTCTATGAGCCCCGCAAAGGCAAGCCCCTGACCTGGCTGACCACCCTGGCCCGGAACCGCGCCATCGACCGCATCCGCTCCAAGCAGCGCCGCTCACGCCTCAACGACGACTTTGAGACAGAGAACAAGAAGGACCAGTACGAGTTTGAGCCCTCCGGCCACGAAAACCTGGAGACCAAGGAGCGCGACACCATCCTGCACAGCGCGGTGTCCCGCCTGACGGACGACCAGCGCGAGGCCATCGAGCTGACCTACTTCAGCGGCCTGACCCAGGCCGAGGTGGCCGAGCGTTTGCATGAGCCTCTTGGCACGATCAAAGCTCGCATCCGCCGTGGTGTGAACCGCCTGGAGACGCTGGTGAAGCCACGACTTGCCTGATCATTCCCCCCAAAACCCAAACCCAAAACAGAAGGGCGGACTCCGGTCCGCCCTTTTTCGTTGCAGCCTTGTTGCTGTGCAACAAGGAGACCGCCCGCGCTGGTCATGGCTATCGTGTTATACCACGATGCGATGAAAACGGGTCTGAAGGTGGAGGCACGATCCGACGGAGGGGGATCATCTTGATCCCCCCACCTGCAGCGTGTTCGTGGATCTGCGAGGGCGCAGGGCGATGCGGGAGCGTGTGGGATCGGGACGATCCCACTCCGCCAGAGGCTTCGCCGCAGCGACGGAGGGGGATCATCTTGATCCCCGCACCTGCAGCGTGTTCGTGGATCTGCGAGGGCGCAGGGCGATGCGGGAGCGTGTGGGATCGGGACGATCCCACTCCGCCGGAGGCTTCGCCGCAGCGACGGAGGGGGATCATCTTGATCCCCGCACCTGCAGCGTGTTCGTGGATGTTCGAGGGCGCAGGGCGATGCGGGAGCGTGTGGGATCGGGACGATCCCACTCCGCCGGAGGCTTCGCCGCAGCGACGGAGGGGGATCATCTTGATCCCCCCTCCTGCAGCGTGTTCGTGGATGTTCGAGGGCGCTGGATGATGAGGGAGCCTGTGGGATCGGGACGATCCCACTCCTCCAGAGCGCTGGCTGGCCGCATGGAATGCTGGCTTTCACCCATGAGACCCGTTTTCAGCTGTGCGTGGTATTAGGACAAGCGCATGATTGGCTGTCAGCGGAGTGTTTCCTTGTTCCGCAGGAACAGGGCAACTTTACTCCCGGGCCCGCGAGTCGATGCAGATGGTGACGGGGCCGTCGTTGACCAAAGCCACCTTCATGTCGGCCCCGAAGATGCCGCGTGCCACGGGGCGGCCCATCTCGGCCTCCAGAAGCGCCAGAAACTGCTCGTAGAGGGGGATGGCAGTCTCGGGGCGCGCTGCGCGGATGAAGCTGGGGCGGTTGCCTTTTTTGGTGCTGGCATGCAGCGTGAACTGGCTGACCACCAGCAGATCTCCGCCGATGTCCCTCACGCTGAGGTTCATCTTTCCCTCGGCGTCTGAAAAAACGCGCATCTGCGTGACCTTCTGCACCAGCCATGTGAGGTCTTCGGCTGTGTCCTCGTGCTCGATGCCTGCGAGGATCAGGAACCCGGTACCGATCTGGCCGGTGATGGTGTCTTCGACGGTGACAGAGGCGGAGGAGACGCGTTGCAGGACGAGGCGCATGGGGGGAGGCAGGAATGACGTATGCCGGAAGATGAAATGGAAGTCACAATCATTTCTTGTCGAAGCTCCGCAGCAGGTAGCTGAAATAGCCGAGCAGCTCGCGTGGCGCGGAGTAGAGATCGCGCAGCTCAAAGTAGCCTGGGGATGCGGAGCGTATTTCTTCAATGCCGCTGCGCTTGAGCGCCAGGCGTGAGCGGGGGATATGGAAATACTGGGAGATGACGAAGACGCTTTTGAGCCGTTTTTCCCGCAGGATTTGCAGGGTGTTCTGGGCGCTTTCGAAGGTGGTGTTTCCTTGGCTGTCCAAAAGGATGCGGTCTTGAGGCACGCCGTGAGCTGCGAGGTAGTCACGCATGACGACGGCCTCATCATATCCTTCCTTGCCCAGGCCTCCGCTGGCAATGACCCAGGGGAACCAGCCTGCCATGTACAGCTTCACGGTTTCGTCCAGCCGTGCCTGCAGGCGCGCTGAGGGCTTTCCGGAGGGCTCCACCTTGCTGCCGAGCACGAGGGCCACATCCGTTTTGCCGATGTCATCCCGCAGCCCCGCCAGAGCCAGAAGCAGGGTGGCGAGCACAAAGCTTCCGACGGCTGCGAAAAGGGTGAGCAAAAGACGCTTTTTGAAACGGGTCATCGGAGGTTCAGGTGCGTTCCACCCAGCGATAGGCCGCCTTCGAGTTCTTCCAGAAGTACTTCTCGCAGGCGTCGGCGCCCTTGGCGCGGAAGTACTCGTCCACGACCTTGAAGACGCCGGCATACGTGGCGCCTTTGTCGGAGACGGGCCAGTCGCTGCCGTAGATGAGGCGGTCGGGGCCAAAGCATTCCCACAGGTGGTCGAGCACGGGGAGGTAGTAGGCGGTGTCGGTCGGGGCTTTGCCGTAGTCGCACTTCAGCTGCTCCACCAGGGCGGAGACTTTCATGAAGACGTTGGGCTGTTTGGCCACGGTGCGGATGTTTTCCTTCCACTCGGGGCGCAGGGACTGGGGATCGCCGGAGGCGCCGAGGTGGTTGATGAGCACGCGCAGGTCGGGGACATCGGCGGCGAGTTTGGCGGCATGCGGCAGGTAGGCGGGGCTGCCGTTGAGGTCCAGCTCCAGGCCGTGGCTGGCCAGCGCTTTGGCGCCGGAGAGCACGGCGTCCTGCTTTGCTGCATCCTGCAGATGGGCGCCGCTCCAGCGCACGCCGCGGAAGATGGGATTGGCGGCGAAGCGCTGCAGGTGGCCTGCGAAGTCTGCACCGGGATCGAGATGGCCCACAAAGCCGACGATGCTCTTTTCCCTCTCGGCGAGGTCGAGGATCCACTGGTTGTCCTCCACCAGCGGGCTGGCTTCGACGACGACGGTTTCTTTGACGCCATGCGGTGCGGCCACGGCCAGCCAGTCGGCGGGCAGCACGGTGCGGTAGAGCGGAGAGCCTTTGCCGGGCCACGGCACGCCGCCGGGGCGTGCGGGGTCATAGAAATGCGTGTGCGTGTCGATGATGCGCGTGGCAGGCGGCGCGGCCTGCGAGGGTTCATGCAGCAGCGCGGCGGCGGCGGTGGTCTGGAGAAAGCGGCGGCGGTTCATGCGGAAGAGGTACGGGGGCATCAAGGTTTCTCAAGCATGGAGAATTGCGCTGGGGCCTGCTGCCGTCGAGGGCTCCGCCTAATGGGAGCCCCCGCTGCCTTCGCCCCAATCCGGCTCATGGCGATGGCTGTGCCAGAAGCGCAGGATGTGAACGACGCTCTCGGCCGGGTCAATCCGGTAGATGATCCTGTAGCTGCCCTTAAAGGCCAAAATCTCCCGTGTGCCTGGCAGGACCGACACACGCACCGGGCGGCCACTTTGCGCCCGCAGGGGCGAGGACAGCTCCGTCTCTGCTTTCTCGATGAGGTTGCGGACGTACTGCTCTCCGCGCTCTGGATCACCATGCAGGCACCAGTAGTCGTCGATCTCATGGAGATCGTTCAGTGCCGAATCGGTCAGGCGGACTTGGAGCGACGTTGAGCCCATTTGTGTTCCAGCAGCTTTTTAGCCTCCGCCATGGGGCGTTCACGTCCGTTTCGCACATCTGCCTCGGCCATCGCGATGTCACGCAGCAATCGGGCATCATCATGCAGCTCGCGCCAGGCGGGCGAATCCTCCGGCAGTTCGGCCAGCCAGGACAGGGTTTGCTCTTTGGTGCTCATTTTGGCAAAGCTAACATGGGGCTTTCTGTCCGCAACCGGTGACTAGTGCAGGGAAACGGCGCAGTTCTCGAGCGTCGCCTCACACGATCTCCACGCACTCTGCCAGGACATCGAGCGTGCGAAACAGCGCGCCTTTGGTTCGCGCATGCACGCGCAGCAGCACATCGCCGGCCTGCACGTGGGTGCCGGTTTTGGCGATCTGGTCGCAGCCCACGGCGTAGTCGATGGGGTCGGCGGCTTTGGAGCGGCCGGCACCGAGTTCGAGAACGGCGTGGCCGATGCCGCCTGCGTCCATGCGGGTGAGCATGCCGCTGGCGGGGGCCTTGAGTTCGCCGATGAAGGGCGCGCGATGCACGGTGGTCATCCGCTCCAGGGCGTCCACGTTGCCACCTTGCGCCGCCACCATCTTTTGGAACTTCCGCCAGGCGTCGCCGCGGTGCAGCATGGCGGCGAGGTCGGCGCGGGGGGAGATGGAAACGGCGGAGGCGAGATCGAGCACGATGTCCTCCAGGTCCTGCGGGCCGTGGCCTTGCAGGCAGCGCACGCACTCGGCCACCTCCAGCGCATTCCCGGCGGACTCGCCGGTGGGCTCGTTCATGGCGCTGAGGCGCACGCTGGAGCGCACGCCCATGGCATTGCCAACCGTGACAAGGCTGTCGGCCAGGCGGCGCGCCTCCTCCTGCGTTTTCATGAAGGCGCCGCTGCCCCACTTCACATCCAGCACCAGGCGGTTGAGGCCCTCGGCGAGCTTCTTGCTCATGATGCTGGCGGTGATGAGCGGCACGCTGGGCACGGTGCCGGTGACATCGCGCAGGGCGTAGAGCTTCTTGTCCGCCGGGCAGATGCCGGCGGTCTGGCCCACCATCACGCAGCCGATGCGGTCGATGATGTTGTGGATCTCCACCTCGTTGAGCTGCGTGCGGAAGCCGGGGATGCTCTCCAGCTTGTCCAGGGTGCCGCCCGTGATGCCGAGGCCGCGCCCGGAAATCATGGGCACCCACACGTTGTCGCAGGCCAGCAGAGGCGCGAGAATGAGCGAGGTTTTGTCGCCGATGCCGCCGGTGCTGTGCTTGTCCACGCGCATGGGGTCGTGGTCGTTCCACAGCAGCATGCTGCCGCTGTGCAGCATGGCCTCGGTGAGCGCGGCGGTTTCCTCCGGCGTCATGCCCCGGAAGTAGATGGCCATGGCGAGCGCGCTCATCTGGTACTCCGGCATGTCGCCGCGGGTGAAGGCGCTGATGACGAAGCGGATCTCCTCGGAGGTGAGCACGCCGCCGTCGCGTTTGTGCTCGATGAGGGTCGGGATGTGCATGGGGCATGCTAGGATCTGCCTTGCAGGTTTGGCAATAGTGAAGCTGCGGAGATCGTATGCTCCATCCGTCCCGCCATGCGTGCCTTTTGCGTTTTCCTCAGCCTCTGCTCCGCCCTGCCTGCGGCGTCGATTGATTTTTCGCGGGACATCCAGCCGATCCTTTCGGACAAATGCTACTTCTGCCACGGGCCGGATGCCAGGGAGCGCAAAGGGGACCTGCGGCTGGATGTGGAAAAGGAGGCCAAGGCGGTGAAGGAGGGGGTGGCGGCCATCGCGCCGGGGAAGAGCGCGCAGAGCACCCTGATCGAGCGCATCTTCAGCACGGACCCGGATGAGGTGATGCCCACGCCGAAGAGCAACCGCACGCTGACGGAGGCGCAGAAGAGGCTGCTGAAGCAGTGGATCGACGAAGGGGCAAAGTGGGGCACGCACTGGGCCTTTGAGCGCATTGAGCGGCCCAGGATTCCAGACGTGGGGGCGCAGCATCCCATCGATGCCCTGGTGCGGGCCAAACTGGCGGAGAAGGGGATGAAGCCTGCGCCACGGGCTGCTGCGGCGACGCTGCTGCGGCGTGTTTTTCTGGACCTGACCGGACTGCCGCCGACGCCGGATGAACTGGGGCTGCCGTATGACAAGGCGGTGGCGCGGCTGCTGGATTCGCCGCGCTTTGGCGAGCGCTGGGCCTGGGACTGGCTGGATGCGGCGCGCTATGCGGACACCAACGGCTACCAGGGCGACCCCGAGCGCACCATGTGGCCGTGGCGTGACTGGGTGGTGCAGGCCATCAATGCCAACATGCCCTATGACCAGTTCACCGTCTGGCAGCTCGCGGGCGATCTTCTGCCGGGGGCGACACAGGAGCAGAAGCTGGCCTCCGGCTTCAACCGCAACCACATGATCAACGGCGAGGGCGGCCGCATCGCCGAGGAGACGCGGGTGGAGAATGTGATGGACCGCGTGGAGACGACCAGCACCGTGTGGCTGGGGCTGACGATGGGCTGCTCGAAGTGCCATGACCACAAGTTTGATCCGCTGACGATGCGGGACTACTACGGGCTCTACGATGTCTTCAACCAGACGAGCGAGGATGGCAAAGGGCGCAGCGGGCAGGCGGCCCCGGCCATGGACATGTCCACGGCGGCGGAGCTCGCGCAGGTGAAGGCGGCTTCTGAAAAGGTGAACGCCGTCGCGGCGGAGGTGGAGGCCTTTGAGCTGACGAAATTTCCGCGCCCCGCAGGCAGGCCGCTCACGGAGTCCGAGGCCATGAGGCTGCCGGGAAATCTGCCGAGCTACATCGCCAAGACGGAGCCGAAGAACCGGGGCGTGGACCCGCTGCTGGAGGCGGTGAGCTATTTCAAGGACAAGGACGCCGCCTACACAAACCTGCTGCAGCGGCTGCTCGCCGCGGTGCGTGCGCGTGTCTCTGCCACCAGCGCCGTGACCAAGGTGATGATCATGGACACGCTGCCCGCGCCGCGCGAGACCTTTGTGCTGGAGAAGGGCGCGTATGACAAGCCGACCGCCACGAAGGTGAGCTTCAACGTGCCCGCCAGCCTGCCCGCCATGAAGCCGGATGCGCCGCGCAACCGCCTGGGACTGGCGCAATGGATGGTGAGCCGTGACAATCCGCTGACGGCGCGTGTGACGGTGAACCGCTTCTGGCAGGCGCTCTTTGGCGTGGGGCTGGTGAAGACGGCGGAGGACTTCGGCCTGCAGGGCGAGGTGCCGCCGCAGCGCGAGCTGCTGGACTGGCTGGCGGCGGAGTTCATGGAGAGCGGCTGGGATGTTAAGGCGCTGCTGCGGCTGATCGTGACGAGCGAGACCTACCGGCAGTCGTCCAAGATCACCGATGCGCAGGCCGACCCCGAGAACCGCTGGCTGGCACGCGGGCCGCGCTTTCGCATGCCGTCGTGGATGCTGCGGGACCAGGCCCTGGCTGTCTCCGGCCTGCTGCAGGGCAGGCTGGGCGGCCCTGCGGTGAAGCCCTACCAGCCCGAGGGCATCTGGGAGGAGGCGACGTTTGGCAAAAAGAGCTACGTGCAGGACCACGGCGAGGCGCTCTACCGCCGCACGCTGTATGTCTTCTGGCGGCGCATCGTGGGGCCCACCATGCTGTTTGACAATGCCGCGCGGCAGACCTGCGTGATCAAGGCCACGCGTACCAACACGCCGCTGCATGCCCTGGTGACGCTGAATGACGTGACGTATGTGGAGGCGGCGCGTGCGCTGGCGCAGCGTGTGCTGCTGGCAAATCGTGGCAATGAGGACGCGGCGCTGGCGCAGGCCTTCCGGCTGGTGCTGTGCCGTGAGCCCGCGCGTGCGGAGGCGGCGCTGCTGAAGGCGCAGCTGGGCAAACTGAGGCAGCAGCAGTCGGCAGACCGCGCGGCGGCGCTGAAGCTGCTGGCGGTGGGGGAGTCCAAACGGGATGAGTCGCTGGACGCCGGCGAGCACGCTGCGTGGACGGGCCTGTGCCTGCTGCTGCTAAACACGGATGAGGCGCTGACCAAGGAGTAGGGCGCCGCCTGCTGTGCGGTGAAACCAGGGGCGCTGAGGTGAGGGATTTGGCATCATCCCCTCACGCTCACGCTCCTGGCGCCGATGTGCGGCTAGCGGCGGTTGGAAGACCGGCGCCAGTCCTGCTGATGCTCGTTGTGATGACCGTTTTGGTGGCCGTTGGACGGATGGCTGCCGGAGGGGCGGTAGCTGCCGGAGGGGATGCTGCCGGAGGGGTGGCTGTTTGAGGGGAAGCTGCTGGTGGGGCGGTAGCCGCCGGAGGGGTGGCTGTTCGTCGGGTAGGTGTTTACCGGGCGGTAGGCAGAGGGTGGCGGCACGGTGGGGCGCGGCACGGAGGGGTAGCTCGGCTGCGGGCGGTAGCCGCTGGGGCGGTAGGGCTGTGTGTGGTGGTGATGCTGGCCGCCGTAGTAGTAGTGCCCGTTGTGGTAGTAGCGGCTGGTATAGCGCCGGCCCTGGTAGATGTAGCTGCCGGTCTGGTACTGGCCGCCGGAGTAGTAGCGCCCCTGGTAGTAGTAGGCGCTGCCGGTGAAGTTTGGCGGCAGGGTGCTGTAGGTGTTGTAGCCGCCGTAGCCGTAACCACCGCCGTAGCCGCCGCCGGCAAACATGGGGTCGACACAGGAGGCGAGCGCCAGGGCGGCGAGTGCTGGAAGGAAAAGAGTGAGTTTCATGGGGTGGGGGAGGTCAGGGGTTTGTGGGGGTGGGTGCGGCCACGGGGCCGCGAAAGGGATGGGGCACCGCCTCCGGCACGCATGCTGCGGCGTCCCTGCCGGGGGCAGATGCAGGGCGTGCTGGGATGGAGGCTGGGCGGGAAATAAGAAAGGAGCGGGAAGTGGCGCCTGCATGTACAGGCTGATGGCTTATGACAGCTAGGCGCGCGACTGTGTTCAATGCGGAGGCCTCAGAAGCTGATGTAGCCCAGCGGCAGCTCGGCCCGGGGATTGGGCCGGAACTCGCGGTCCACCATGCAGGGCACTTCGGTGATGGAGAGGATTTCCCGGATGTATCTGGCGCTGGTGTCCGGGTTGGCCTCCACATGCAGGAGGGCTCCGGCGGCGTCGCGGATGATGAGCACGTAGCCGTAGCTTTTCACGCCTGCGATGGGCGCATTCACCCCCACGTTGTAGGTCAGGCGCACGGGCTGGGTGATGTGGACCATTTTTGACTTTGCGGGGATGGAGATGTCGAACTCCTCCTTTTGCAGCACGATGAGGTCGCCGTTGGATTCAGCGGCGTTTTTTCCCAGAATGAGGGCCAGGCCCCGGGCTCCCCGCAGGTCGCGTGTCACCTCCTGATTGCTGAGGCTGAAGCTGTAGGTGCATTCGAAAACACGCTGGTCGGTGTCGCCGGAGCTGCGGTTGTTCCTGGCCGGCAGGATCTGGCAGAAGAGGCGGAATTTTTGCGCTGGCGCTGAGGTGCCCGCTGTGGCGGGTGCGGTGGCGGGGGGCTGCTCCGCGTGCTGCGCTGCCCAGCGGGCGATGTAGGCGCCATCCTCTTTGCAGAGGGTCCTGCGGCTGACGACGAGGGACTGCTGGTCGCTGGCGCGCTTCAGCGTCACGCTGTCTCCGGAGACGGCGGTGATCTCCGCCTCCAGCAGCGTACCCACGAGGCTGACGAAGACGCGGGTGTCTGCCAGCGCTGCGGCTGTGCAGAGCTGGGAAACGAGAAGCAGGAGGAGGAGGCGCATCATCAGGAAATACGGGCGGCTCCGGCTAGATTGGCGGAGCGGCCCGGCGCTTTCAAGCCTCGCGCAGCAGGATGGCGTCCACATTCACGCCGTCGTAGAGGGCGTCGCTGAGGATGACGAGGGGGTCTCCGTGCTTGATGAGCTTTTCCCGGCGCAGCAGGTCCAGCGCGCCGCGGATGCTGTCCTCCGGCTGGCCTTCGATGAAGGGCAGCACGAAGGGGTTCACACCACGGGCGGTGACGAGCGTGCGGCTGACGTGGAGATTGGGCGTGAAGGCAAAGATGGGGGCAAACTCCGGGCGCTGATGCGCGAGCAGGTGCGCCATGACGCCTTTGATGGTGAAGACGAGCAGCTTGCTGCCGGGGATGCTGTTGGCCAGCAGGATGGCGGCCTTCACGGTCTTGTGCTTGTTCGTCTTCAGCGGGGCGTCGCTGGCAAAGCGGCCGGAGGGATATTTCTGCTCGATGCGGCTGATCACGGTGTCCAGCACCTCCACGCATTTCTCGGGGTAGCGGCCCACGCTCGTTTCACCGCTGAGCATGACGCAGTCCACCTGCTCGATGACGGCATTGAAGATGTCGGTGACTTCCGCGCGGGTGGGCACGGGGTTTTCGATCATGCTCTCCAGCATCTGCGTGGCCACGATGACCTTGCGGCCGTGGTAGGAGCAGCGCTCCACGATCTGGCGCTGGATGAGCGGCAGGTCCTCGATGGGGCACTCGCTGCCGAGATCCCCACGGGCGATCATGATGCCGCCGGAGGCCTCCACGAGGGCGTCGATGTTGTCGATGGCCTGCTGGTTTTCGATCTTGGCGATGACGCGCGCCTTGCTCTGCTTTTGCTCCAGCAGGAGCTGCAGGTGCTGCAGGTGGCCGGGCTCGCGGGCAAAGCTGAGGGCAAAGAAATCCACGCCCAGCTCCACGCCGAGGTCGAGGTCTGCGTAGTCCTTTTGCGTGAGCGGTGGCAGGCGCACGGGCACGCCGGGGAGATTGATGTGGCGGCGGGATTTCATCTCGCCTTTGGTCATGACGGTGCCGATGACGCGGAGGGTGGAGACTTCGGTGGCCTTGATCTGGATCATGCCGCCATCGACCATGATGACGTCGTCGGCTTTGAGGTCCTTGCCCAGCTCCGGGTAGTTCACCGTCACGGAGTACGCGGTGGTGGAGGGCACGTCGGGCTTGCAGCGAAACTCCACGGTGTCTCCCACCTGGAGCTGCCAGGGCTGCTCCACGTCTCCGGTGCGGATGCTCGGGCCGGTGAGGTCCATGAGCACGGCGATCTCGCGCTTGGAGGCGGCGGCGGCCTCGCGCACGCGGCCATAGACGGTGCGCACCCAGTCGTGCGAGGCGTGGCTCATGTTCAGGCGGATGACGTCGGCGCCTTTGGCGATCAAATTGGCGAGGACTTCAGGACTCTCCGTGGCAGGTCCGAGAGTGCAGAGGATTTTGGTTTTGCGCATGGATGGCATGGATGAAAGCAGGGGACGGGCCAGCGTGGGCGCTGATGTGCCCGAAAGCAAGGCGCACCTCGCAACGGGGCTGGAACTTGCGGGCCGCGGGAAAGAAACTTCTGCAATCCACAATCGGTTGTTGATCAATCGTCAATCGCGCATGCCCACGGAGCTCAGCCGGTGGATTGACGATGGTCGAGCCATCGAGGCGTTGATTTTGAGGTGCCTGGATCGCGCCAGCAGAGGCTTCGTTGATGCGCCTATGTGTTGCGCCGCCGCCGAAAGAGATTGAGACGGTGAAGGGTGGGGATGCTCCTGAAGCGCAGGCGCTGTGGCCATGCGGCCTGAGGAGGCTCGGGAGACGGCGATGCGCCATGCGGCCTGAAGGGCCGCAGGCGTTTGGTGGGATGAGCACTCGAAGTGCCACTCGATCTCTTGCCACGAGTCCAGCGCCCCTTCTGGCCGGGGCACCAAACAGGGCGCGGTAATTCACGGCGATGACCGCACTCCAGGACGCTCCGCGTTCGCGAAGGCATCACGGCTCCCGCTGGCGCGTCAGCCTTTTGGAGTGCGGTCGCGCAGATGCGAGGCGCAAGCCTGCATCGGAGCCACCGCTTTCGGGTGTCTCGTGGCGCTCGTTGGCTCGATGAGCTGGCGCGCGCCTTGCGTGGTGCTGTGTTCGGCGGGGCTGAGGCTCGCGCCAATCGTCCTGCCTGCGAAAGCGGTAGCTGCGGTCGTGCCTCCCTCCGCGACCGCACTCCATATCAGAGCTGCGCGCGCGCTTCGCATTTCAGGGGCAGGGTTTCAACGGGCGGTGCCAAAGAGCGTGTTGTAATTCACGGCGATGACCGCCTCCAGCTCCGCCACATCCATGCCGCGCACCTGGGCGAGCAGCTCATAGCTCACGCGGAGGTTGGCGGGGTGGTTCAGAGATTTGCCATCGGCTGCATGCAGCGGGTGCGGATTGAGCTCATCCGGCGGCCACATGTCGGGGGCGTCGGTTTCGGCGAGGAGGCGGTGAATGGGCACCTCTTTGAAGACGGCGAGCTGCGCGGCTTTGCGCGGGTGGCCAAAGTAGGGGCTGAGGGAGAAGTAGGCACCGAGCTTCACAAAGCCGGGAATCATCTCGGCGGGGCCGCCGTAGGAGTGCAGGAGGAAGCCTCGGCGCGGGAGCGGGGTGCTGCGAAGGGTTTCCTCCAGCAGGCCAAAGGCGCGCAGGCAGTGCAGGGTGGCGGGGCGGTCCAGCTCCACGGCGAGGGCGAGCTGCGTGCGCAGGCAGCCGAGCTGCGCGTCGATGTCCGGGTTTTCGATCCAGCGGTCGAGGCCGATCTCGCCGACGACGGCGCGGGGGTGGGATACCAGAAAATGACGCAAGGTGGTGGCCCAGTCCGCCGTGCGCTCCTTCACATACCACGGGTGCAGGCCAAAGGCGGGGCGGACCCAGGAGTGCTGCCGCGCGAGGTCTGCCACGGCTTGCCAGTCCTCCTCGCAGGAGCCGGTGACGATCATCTCCGCTAGCCCGGTCTGCGGCGTGCTGGCGAGAATCTGCTCACGCCAGGGGTCAAGGCGCACGTCCTGGAGATGGTTGTGGGCGTCGTAGAGCATGGGGGGAAAGTAGCCTTGTTCCTGCGAGCGGGAAAGCTTGGTTGCATGGCAACGGATCGTAAGCGCTACGCGCTTCCGGGCCTGCCATAGACTGCATGCGGCAGTTTCTGCGTCTCAGCAATAATCCGCTGCCATGCGCATGGCGGAAAATGCAATGTAGGCGGCTGAAAATGGCGGCTTGTCCGCCAGCGGTCCCGCCAGCCAGGCGTCTATCGCGTCGTCGTTTTCACGAATGACAAGTTTGAGATTCGCCGTGATCTCGGGAGTGGCTGCTTCCACCAAGTTCTCCCGGTCCAAATCGTCTGAGAGCCCCCAAAAAGCTGCATAGGGAATCAGTGGCACAAGTTCATCCGGCACATCGGCAGGATCAAACTCCGCCTTTGGACTGAGTTCATGGAAGTTTCCGTAATGCTGCTGCAACTGTGCAGCTGTAAGAACTGTTCCGGCTTTCATATTCATCATGGAGCTGGCTGCAAAGGTGCCTGTTTCTCAGTGCTTGTCAGGAGATCTTTGTTCCGCAGGAACAAAGCAACTTTAGGCCACAAAAAAAGCCCGCGCATGCTTCGCAGCACACGCGGGCGGTTGAATCATTCGCGGCTCAGTTGTTGCCGATCATGAGCAGCATGGTGTCGCCTTTGCGCCAGACGCGCAGGAGCACGGTCTTGTCGTTGCCTTTGGCCAGGGTGGTGGCTTCGGCGGCGTTGGCCACGGGCTTGCGGTTCACGTGGGAGATGACGTCGTTTTCCTCCAGCCCCATGGCGGCGGCGCGGCTGTCTGCCTCCACTTTGGTGACGATGACGCCGCTGACGCTGGCGGGGATGTCGTGGCGCTCGCGCAGCGCGGGGGTGAGGGTCTGCACGGTGACGCCGGAGACGAGCTCGCTGATGTTTTCCTTGCCGGGGCCGCTGCCGCCGGGGCGGGGGATGCCGCGCTGGCCGCCGCCCATCTCAGAGAGGGCCTCCTCGGGCAGGGCCTCGAGCGTGGCGTTCAGCGTCAGGCGCTTGCCGCCGCGCATGACCTCGATGGGGATGACGCTGCCGGGCTTGGTGCCGCTGACGATGAGGCGCAGGCGGCTGCTGCTGTCCACCCGCTGGTTGTTGATGGAGATGATGACGTCTTCGAGCTGGATGCCGGCCTTTTCGGCGGGGGACTCCGAGCCGACCATCATGACGACGGCGCCGCCCTGCTCCTTGATGCCGAGGCGCTCGGCGAGGGAGGCGTCCAGGTCGGTGATCTGCACGCCGAGGAAGCCGCGCTGCACAGAGCCGTCATCCAGCAGGTCTTCCACGATGTGGAGCGCCATGTTGATGGGGATGGCAAAGCCGATGCCGGCATTCATGCCGGTGCGGGAAAGGATGGCGGTGCTGATGCCGACGACGCGGCCCATGCCGTCCACGAGCGGGCCGCCGGAGTTGCCGGGATTGATGGAGGCGTCTGTCTGGATGAAGTCCTCATACCCCTGCACGCGGCCGCCGCGGCCGTTGCCCCGGCCTACGATGCCTTCATTGCTGCGGCCCAGGGCGCTGACGATGCCCTGCGTGACGGAGCGGCTGAGCTCCATGGGCGCGCCGGCGGCGAGCACCACGTCTCCCACGCGGAGCTTGGAGCTGTCTCCCAGGATGGCGGGCTTGAGGCCGGTGGCTTCTATCTTGATGAGGGCCACGTCGGTGAGCGGGTCGGTGCCGATGATGGCGGCCCGGTAGGTCTTGGTGGAGCCGTTCACGTCCACGGCGACTTCGATCTTCTTGGCGTCTGCGACGACGTGGTTGTTGGTGATGATGTAGCCGTCCTGGGTGATGATCATGCCGGAGCCGACGCCGCGCTCCTGGTGGGCGTCATCGTCTTCCGGGGGCTTCGGCTGCGGGCGCTGGGGCTGGCCGCGGCGGCGCGGATTGGGCGCGGGCTCGTCGTCCTCATTCATGCCGCCTCCAAAGGGGTCGGCACCGCCGGGGGCGCCAAAGAAGCGGTAAAAGAAGGGGCGGAGCTGCGGGGGGATCTGGTCCACCTCAGGGGTCTTGATGGGGGTGGAGGAGTAGATGGTGACGACGCTGGGGAGGATCTTGTCCACCACGCTGGCGTAGCTCATCTGCAGCTGGCCGTTGTTGGGCAGGGGGCTGAGGTCCTTGACGATCCGGGAGTTGAACTCTGCCAGGGCGGGATTCACCGCCGCGGGTGCTGCCGCTGCCGCCGGCGGCTGCGGGGCCGCAGGGGTGTCCGCAGCGGGGGGCAGGGGGGCGGGCTGCTGGGCGCGCAGGCCGGGCAGTCCAGACGCCAGCATGCCGGCGCAGGTGAATGCGATGCAGAGACGAGGTTGGGTCTTCATGGAGTGTTTTTTAGGATGGGATTTTTCAGCGGTTCTTGGAGGAGCGCGTGATTCTCTGACGTAGTGCCGGGGGGAATGTTGAACATATTCGGGCGAAAGAAAGGGACTCTTTCACTTCGGCCCCCGCAGTCCAAAGACCCGTCCCGGGGGCGGTTGGAGCCCCCCAGGGTACTACGCGCCTCGCGCCTGGGAGAGCGGGTCTATTCCTGCGGCGGCCTCGCGGGGGCAGAGATTTCCATCGCAAATGGCAAGACCTCTCCGGCCGTAGGTTGGGTGTGTTTGGCGGATGTGACATCTCAACCACTTGCACCTCTCTCCGCCAAACCGCCCGACTGCGAGGGCGTTCGTACGCCATGGTGCCTGCCGTGCGCTGATGGACGGGCGGGCTGTCGCCACACCCATCCTACGACCCTGCAGCCGCCGTGCTCCGGCCGTAGGTTGGGTGTGTTTGGCGGATGTGACATCTCAACCACTTGCACCTCTCTCCGCCAAACCGCCCGACTGCGAGGACGTTCGTACGTCATGGTGCCTGCCGTACGCTGATGGACGGGCGGGCTGTCGCCACACCCATCCTACGACCCTGCAGCCGCCGTGCTCCGGCCGTAGGTTGGGTGTGTTTGGCGGATGTGACATCTCAACCACTTGCACCTCTCTACGCCAAACCGCCCGACTGCGAGGGCGTTCGTACGCCATGGTGCCTGCCGTGCGCTGATGGACGGGCGGGCTGTCGCCACACCCATCCTACGACCCTGCAGCCGCCGTGCTCCGGCCGTAGGTTGGGTGTGTTTGGCGGATGTGACATCTCAACCACTTGCACTTCTCTCCGCCAAACCGCCCGACTGCGAGGGCGTTCGTACGCCATGGTGCCTGCCGTGCGCTGATGGACGGGCGGGCTTTCGCCACACCCATCCTGCCATGAGGGCTACGGGGGGCTTACTTCCGCGCTTCCGCGAGGGCCTTGTCCATCACCTCCTTGAGGGTGACTTCGGCGCCGCCGCGGCGCTTGCTCTCGTCTGCGGCCTCCATGAAGGCGTAGATCTCCAGCGTCTCCTCGGGGCTCACGGGGGCTACGCCGGTGCGGAAGAAGTGCACCACGGAGTAGAGCAGGGGATCGTAGCCGTCGTAGGTGCCGATGTCGGCCTCGCCCTTTTCGCCCACGGCCTTGCCGCCGTAGCCTTTGGACTCGGTGAAGGTGCCGGTGCGGCCGCCGGCCCAGGTGCCGGTGACGGTGATGCGGCTGACCGTCTGCTTCGTCTCCTTCTTGGTGGCCTTGTCCACGGTGGTCACTTCCTCGGTCACGCTGCCGCGCTTCACGCTCTGGCAGCCGGTGCCCATGACGGTAAAGAGGGACTCCACGCCGTGGATGCCGTACCAGAAGAGGTCCGGGTGGTGGGGCTCCAGGCTGGCGGGGCTGGTGGTGAGGGCCTGCTTTACCTGGCCCACGCTGCCGCCGCGCACGGCCTGGGTGCCTTTGCCAAAGCGCAGCGAGGAGGAGGTAAAGAGCGGGATGCCCGCCTTCTTGGAGGCGTCAAAGATCTTGATCGCGTCCACCAGCGTGCCGGCGATGGGTTTGTCGATGAAGACGGGCTTGTGCGCCTCCAGGCAGGGCAGCACCTGCTCCAGGTGCACGCGGCCGTCGTTGGACTCGAGGAAGACCACGTCCACCTTGTCCAGCAGGTCATGGATGCTGGGGACGATCTCCACGCCCAGCTCCTTCACCTTGGCGGTGTACTCCGGCACGCGCTCCGTGCTGGAGGGGATGTCCTTCGACCCCTGCGGGTAGGCGGCCACCAGGTGCACGCCCATGACCTCCGGCTTTTGCGGGCTGGCGTTCAGCGTCTTGGTGAAGGCCAGCACGTGGGAGGTGTCCAGGCCGATGATGCCGGCGCGGATGTGCTGCGCGCTGGCGTGGGGGGAGAGCAGCGCGAGGGCGCCGAGGGAGAGAAGCAGGGAGCGGATCATGGCCAGAGACTACGCAGCCCGCAGCGCCGCCTTTCGCCGCTGCGGGCGTGGCAGGGGCATGCGGCACAAAAGCACGGAAACAGGTGCGAAAATGCGGGGGCTGGCGGCCTACCGCGCGTCTGACTCTGCGGCATAGGCCAGCACGCGGGCGCCGCCGGGGCTGCTGCCGCGCACGGAGGCCAGGCTGGCCACGCCGTAGCCAAAGCCCTTCATCTCATTGGCCCACAGCACGCGGCCCGTGGCGGCATCCAGCGCGTACATGTAGCCGTGCACGCAGACGATGAGGCGGTCCCCGTCCAGCAGCAGGCTGGCGTAGGTCTCGCCGGAGGGCGCCGTCCACTGCCAGACGAGCTCCCCGGTGTCGCGGTGCAGCGCGGCCACGCGTTTGTTGAAGGCGGTGAAGACGAGATCGCAGATGTCCATGCGGCGGAGCGTGGCCGGGGCGGGCCGGGCCGCCAGTGGAAGATGGGGCTCATTTTGGAACGGCGCCGGGGCGGCGGCCCTGCGTACGGCGGCGCGGGTGGTTGCAGGCATACCACGAAATACCACTTTTATAGCAGCGTGCAGCAGGTTGTATGAAAACATCATTCTGCATCGATCTGCGAAAAGGCGGTTGACTTTTAAAATTCGGACCCAAGGAGTTTTGCATGACCACGCAACGTCCTGCAGCCCCGCCGCAGGCCACGCCCATGCCCCCCCGAGCCCCGCACGCCCGCCCGGGCGGTGCCGCCGCCGCCGCGCGCCAGGCCCCTCCTTCCGCCCGCCCTGCGCCGCGTCCCGGCACCCGCGCCCCCGCCCATGCCTCCGAATACCATGAGATGCAACAAAATGCCATGAAGTGACCGGCTTCTCCCGGCCTGCCCAGCCGCCGCCGCCGCCGGGACCGCGCCTGCCCCGCCCTCCTTTCCACCCGCACACCGCCATGAAGACCCACACCGCACACGCCAGGGCCGCAGGCCCGCACCACCACGACATACCAGCGCTGAAGCAGCGACTGCGCATCCCGGAGGTGTGGCGGGCCCTGGGCCTGACGGGGCAGCCCGCGCACGTCTGCCGCTCCCCCTTTCGCCAGGACCGCAGCCCCTCCTTCTCCATCTACCAGGACGGGCGGCGGTGGAAGGACTTCGCCACCGGGGAGGAGGGAGACGTCATCGACTTCATCGCCGCAGCACGGCAGACGGGGAAGGGCGAGGCGCTGCAGCACTTCCTGGAGCTGGCCGGGGTGCCATGCCAGCCCTCCCGCCCCCTGCCGCCGCCTGCGCGGAAGTCACCGCCACCGCAGAAAGCGGAGCCGCAGAAAGAGCAGGCGCAGCCGGATGGCGTGAACGTGGCGCTGCAAAACGGCACGGAGGCAGACCGGCGGCTCGTGGCCGAGACCCGCCGCATCTCCCCGGAGGCCGTGTCGCTCGCGCTGGCGCTGCGCACCCTCACCTTTGCCATCGTGCGGGGCTTCCGCTGCTGGGTGCTCACAGACGCGCAGGGCCGCTGCGCCGAGGCACGGCGGCTGGACGGCCTGCCCTTTCCGGAGTGCGGCACGCTGGGCCGGCGCAAGGCGCACACCCTGCGCGGCTCCCGCAAGAGCTGGCCGCTGGGCGCGGCTGTGCTGCACCGGGTGCCGGGCTTCCGCACCCTCCTGCTGGTGGAGGGCGGGCCGGACTACCTGGCCGCGCTGCACTTTGCCACCGCGCTGGAACGATGGGACGTGCTGCCCGTGGCCATGCTGGGGCGCGGCACCGGCGCACGGATCGACCCCGCAGCGCTGGAGCTCATGCGCGGCCGCCGCGTGCGCATCTACCCGCACAACGACGCCGACGGCGGCGGTGTCAAAAGCGCCCGCCAGTGGGCCCGGCAGCTCCACGCGGCTGGCTGCACGGTGGACATCTACGAATTCAACGGCCTGCAGCGCACGGACGGCACACCCGTCAAGGACCTCAACGACTGCACCAGCGGCCTGGACGCGGCCTCCGCCGCCGAACTGCACCACAGCCTCCTCCCCCCGCCCGACCTGGAAGTGCACCCGCCGTATTGACCGAACCCACGCGGCAAAGCGCCGCCACTCATCCGCCGTTCAGCAATCAACCATCCCTGTTCATCAATCCTCAATCGCGCCCGCCCGCCGCCCACCCCAAGCCGGCAGCCACCAAGAACCGAGAACCGAGAACCGAGAACCGAGAACCGAGAACCGAGAACCGAGAACATCCCCCTTTCAGCCAGACATCACAACAAACCACAACCTAACACAAAAAAACACACACCATGCCCACCATCACCACCTTCGTCCCCACGCCAGAAGAGCTCGCCGAGAGCGCGCGCGAGCACGCCCGCAGCGTGTTTCCCGCAGGCAGCGCCACGCACACCCAGAGCACCGGCGCCACCACGCCCCTGCACGCGGCGCCGCCGCAGGCCCAGGCGCTCCCCGCCCAGCGGCCGCCACGCCCGCCGCTGGACGACTGCCTCATCAGCTCCGCAGAGCTGGCGCAGCTCCACATCCCGCCGCGCCCCGCGCTGCTGGACCGCTGGCTGTGCGAGGGGGACCTCGGCTTCATCTTTGCCCCGCGCGGCGTGGGCAAAACGTGGATGGCCATGGCCCTGCCCGGCGCCATCTCACGCGGCAGCGCGCTCGGCCTCTGGGCCGCCGGAGACGCCACCACCGGCCCGGCGCCCTCCGCTTCAGCCGAGCCCCCTGCCAGCACCGCCCCGGACAGCGGCGGCGACGCGGAGGCCCCGGACAGCGGCGGGTCCACGCCCCTGCCCGTCCTTTACGTCGATGGCGAGATGTCCCTGAAGCTCACCCAGTACCGCAACAACGGCCTGCACCTGGACACCTCCCACGTCACCTACCTGCACCACGAGCGCATGTTTGAGGTCCAGACCCACTGCGTCAACATCGGCGAGGCCGAGGACCGCGAGCGCCTCACCGACGTCATCGTCCGGCGCGGCTACCGCGTCCTCATTCTGGACAACCTCAGCTCCCTGGCCTCCGGCGTGGATGAAAACAAAGGCACGGACTACGAGCCCCTCTCCCACTGGCTGCTCGATCTGCGGCGGCGGAAGGTCACCGTCATCGTCGTGCACCACGCCGGGCGCAACGGCATGATGCGCGGCCACAGCAAGAGGGAGGACGCCTGCTCCTGGATCCTCGAGCTGCGCGACGCCCGGCAGGAGAGCGACTCCGGCGCGAAGTTCGTCAGCCACTTCGCCAAACCCTCCCGCAACACCGGCGACCCCCTCCCCGACCTCCTCTGGCACTTCACCACCGACCCCGCCACCGGCATCACGGACATCCGGTGCGAGCTGGCTGTGGAGAACGATTATGAACAATTCATCCAGCATGTGCTGGAGGGCGTCACCAGCCAGAAGGACATGGCGGAGCTGATGAACCGGCACAAAGGAACGGTGAGCAAATGGGCGCGCAAGGCGCTGGAAGACGGACGCATCAGCGGAAACTCGCACAAGCTCCTGCCGCCCCGGTCCAAAGACAACAAGCCCGTCAAAAGCCACTACCACCCAGACGAGGACAGCGGCGATGAAGACGAGGAGGACGACTCCTTCTAAGAGCCCGCGCCGCCCGCCCAACGCCGAGTTGCCGAGTTTCCACACCTAAGCACGGCAACTCGGCAACTCGCTCTCCCAAGGTCCGGGAGGGCGGTCAATCGGTGGCATGATACAGCATGATGTGGCATGCTTTGGAAATTGGATGCAGTTTTGCGAAGTCATGAAGCAAAACTCATGGCAACTCAGAGAGTGGTCCGAGTTGCCGTGTGGCAACCTGGCAATAGCAGCACCGACAGCCTCCGCTGGGCATCAGCTCCCTTGCGCTTTCACCACCGGCACCTCAGGAAATTCGACTTCCGGCGCAATTTTGCTCACAAAGGCCACGGCATCCGCATAGCGGTCGAAGTCTTTGATGTGCTCAACAAGCCCCTCGGCATTCACTCCATAGAGGGCGAGGATGGAAGGCTCGTATTCGGGATCGAATGGATCATCGCCAAAGATCATGGGCTCAAAGCTGTCGTCGCCGCTCAGGCAGCGAATGGTTTGAATGCGCCAGTGGGTGAAGTGAGATGCAGAGACAGGATTGATTGCCGTCACATCCAGCGGCAGTCGTGGCGCATCTTGATAATGCAAAGGCAGCAGGAGTTTCATGGCCACATCCGGGCAATCTTCTGCGTCGAAACCTCTTAGATCCTCCACACTCATGCGCTGCAGGCAGGCGGCTCCAAACTTGTCCTCCAGCAGGTAGGGCCAGACGTCCTCCGTCTCATCAAAGACCACATGCTGGCATGCCCATTCCTCAAACAAGCCGGCAATGCGCATCGCCTCGCGGTAGAACTGATCCACGCCGCTGAAGGCATCGCTTAGGCTGAGGTTTTGCAACTTGGCGGCCTGATCGCAGGCGTCACGCAAAGAGATGGCGCAGGCAAAGACGGCGGCAGGATCAAGGGAGTCGTTTTTAAAAATCATGACTTCCCAGCAACGCGCCGGGGTTTTAGTTTCCTGGCATGGCTGTGCGAAAAAACTGGACCCGTCCTGAGCTGCTCATTCTCCTGAATGTGTACCACAAGCTGCGGTTTGGGCAGATGCATGAGCGGCAGCCGACGGTGATCACGCTGGCGAAGAGGCTGGAGCGTACGGCGGGCAGTGTGGCGATGAAGCTGTGCAATCTGGCCTCTCTGGACCCCGCGCTGAAGCTGCGCGGCATCAAGGGGTTGGACGGTGCGAGCAGGCTGGATGCGGCGATGTGGCAGGAGTTTCACGACAACCTGGAGGCCAGCGTGCCTGCCAGCGAGGCGGCGCTGCGGGAGCTGATGAAGGCGGGGCCGGACGCTGCGGTGGAGGTGCTGCCAAAGAAGGGCATCCGCATCATCAAGCCGCCGCCTACGGGGCCGACGACGGCCACCAGCACGGTGCAGGTGCGGCTGGGTCAGGACTATTTTCGCAATGCGGTCTTAAACAACTTCGGCGGCCGGTGCGGCGTGACGCAGCTGGGCGTGCGCGAGCTGCTGATCGCCTCGCACATTCTGCCCTGGGGCACGCATGCCGGCCAGCGCCTCAATGTGCGCAACGGCCTCTGCCTCTCGCGCCTGCACGATGCGGCGTTTGACCGCCACCTGATCTCGTTTGACGACAACCTGCGTCTGCTGCTTTCCAAGCGCCTGCGCAGTGAGCTGCCGCAGCGTGCGGTGCAGGAAAACTTCGCCGCGTATGAGGGCCACGCTTTGGAAATGCCGGAGGACTCCGTGCTGCCGGATCTCGCCTTCATGGCGGAGCATCGGGAGGCGTTTTTGAAGATGTAGTGGAGTTCAATGAACGAGATCCAACCCCAACTCATGTCTATCCGTAAATCCCTTTTATGTGCCGTGATTTTCATCGCCGGTTTGGCGTTTGGCCAGTTCATCAGCAGGCCGATGTATGACCGCAATGGCGAGTCCCGTGAAAATCTGGTGAGGCTGAAATGCCTGCACGGTCTGGCGGAGGATTTTCGCCGTGCACATGAGCGCTGGCCGCAGAGCCTGCCGGAGTTGCAGTCCTGGTGCCAGGAGGATGAGCTACGACGAATCATGTTTGATCGGTCATCGAACGTTTCTGCGAAGGGTATGACGTTCGTCTCTTGGAAGCTGCTGAAGGACCCGCAGTCAGGGCTCTTCAGCGGCTTCACCTCCGGCAAACAGGAGACCTTGCGATGCGAGTACCAGATGGATGCCGAGGGGCGGGCAACGTTGATCAAGTGAATGGCTGATCCTCGGGACACGTTTTTGAAGATGTCGCGGAGCGAGCGCTGAGGAGATATTTTCGCACTTCACTCCGCTTGTGCCGGTGCGGGCACAGATGACTCATGCCGTTTCTTTGCTGAAGCGGTGCGCTTCAACTTAGAAATAAGTCTAGGTGCTTTCACGGAAACCGTTATAAACAAGTGCTGATTTTATCCTTGTTACAAATGCTGAATCCTTGCAACAATTCGTTCGTAAACACTTCCAAGAACAACCTGCAAAACACACAATATGGGCGCTAATCCTGACAGGGATCAAGAGGCCGAAATCGGCCATCAAATACGCAATCAGAAGGAATGGAATGACACACATAGGCCGTCCTCAAAAGGTGGTGGTGGATGCCTGGTGCTCCTCTTGGGCGTTCTGATCCTGGGGGCCACCACAGGCTGGGCCGTTTTGGCCTGAACTTCCAAAACACACTTTCTCCGATAATCCAAACCAAGTCAGCCATGCAACGCGCAGCTTTCACTCTTCCATTTGCCGTTATCGTCTCCTTGTTTTTTTCTTCATGCTATGGCCCGCTGCCACCGCAGCAGACCAACTATTTGAACGACTGGGGAGACGGCCCACCCCGCTACAATGGCTATGCACCACGGCCAGCTCCGCCACAGCCCCATTACTCGCATTCAGCACCGTATCAGCGAGTCAATTACAACTCGAGCGGGCAAGCCCTGCGCCCCCGCTCGTTCTGGGAGGACATGCTTCTGGGGGCCCGCAGGTTCGACATTGAGAATGCGAAGAAACGGGCCGCTCTTGGCAGCAAAGAAGATGCAGACTTTGTTCGACGTGAGGAACCGATTCAAAGAGGCTTCGAAAACTACTACGGGCCTCAGGGCACCAATTCCTCGCGATAGCAGGAACTGAAACCGCTGGATCAGGGCACGGTAGCGTTGACTCATGCCGACCACCTTGGACTATGAGTCAAGTCAGGCCATGGTTTGAGCTTTTCGCAGTCCCCCCACTTCAACGCTGCCACTTCCCCACCTCCCAGCGCGAGTTGCCGAGTTGCCGTGCTTAGGTGTGGAAACTCGGCAACTCGGCGAGAGAAGGGGCAAAGACACGGTGCAGCAAATGGCAAGGGGCCGCAGCGGTGTGCAGGCGGCGGCGGTGCGTGGCTGGTGGTGGAAGGGGCGAAGGGGTGCCTGAGTCGAAAACATGGCAACTGGAGGGGGTGTTTGAGTTGCCGGTTTTTTTTGTTCTTGGTTCTTGGTTCTTGGTTTGTGGGGCGGAGGGTTGGGGAGGATGGGTGCGTAGCGGCGTGAAAGTTGCCTTGTTGCTGTGCAACAAGGGAGGGCTGCGCATCGCCCATGCTGTATGGTGGTCCCACATGGCGGGTGTTTGCGGCGCGCTTCCCAGTTGCGGCGCAACTGGGCTACTTTCTAGCGCTTCACGGGTGTTTGCGGCGCGCTTCCCTGTTCCGCAGGAACAGGGCTACTTTGGCGCTGGCGCTTCCCAGTTGCGGCGCAACTGGGCTACTTTCCCAAAGCGCGCTTCACCCGCGCCAGCGTGTGTGCCTGACGCTGGCGGGTGAGGGCGCATTCCCAGAGGCGGAGGACGGTCCAGCCGAGCTGGCGCAGGCGGCGGGTGACGTGGCGGTCCCGGGCGCGGTTGCGGGCGATCTTTTCGTCCCAGAATTTCCGGTTCTGCCGGGGGCGGGTGCCGTGGCGGGGGCAGCCGTGCCAGAAGCAGCCGTCCACAAACACGGCGACGCGCTGCGCCCGGAAGACGAAGTCCGGCCGCACGCGGGGGCGGCGGGCGGACGCTGCGGTGCCGGTTTTCGCTTTGGCTGCTGCTTTGGCTGCTGCTTTGGCCGGGGGCGTGAGGGGCTGGGAGGTCTTCGCGGGCCGGGTGCTGCGTGGGGGGGAGGGCGGCAGGGTGAGGGAGAGGTGCCGCCGCCAGCCGGTGATCTTTTCCGCCCGCAGCAGGCTGGCGAGGCGCAGCTCCGTGGCGGCATTTCCGGTGGAGCGGATGCGGCTCATCACTTCGCTGCGCTTGGCCGGGGTGAAGACGTCTGTCATGACGCGGGGAACAAGAGGGGGGCTGCGCTGAACATTCAACATGGAACGTTGAACATTGAATGCCTGAACCAAGAACAAGGAACGGGAAACTCAAAACGCTGCAAAGGCAGCTGGGCGCGGGAGGGGCGGGCTGGAAAGGGCGCTGCAGGGTGTGGTGCGCGATAGGCTGAGAGCCTGCGGGTTTCAGTTGCGCTTCTTATGGTGTTTTTGCATGGTGGGGCTCTCACTCCCTTTTTGATCCATGAGTCTGTGCTCACCGCTTTATCGGAATGTCAGGTGCCTCCCCACGGCTGCGGCCTTGCTCTTTCTGCTCGTCGTCTCTGCGGGTGCTGCGGGTGAAAAGCGGAACTTCAAAGACCTGCAGGGCCGCGTGCTGCGCGCCAGCCTGGAGAGGATCTCCGGCGATGACATCGTGGTGAAAAAATCGGTGGATGGCTCGCTGGTGACGCTGAAGGCCGGGCAGCTGAGCGATGCGGACATCCTCTACCTGGTGCGGCAGGGCTTTGACCAGAGCTCGCTGCAAAACAGCCCGCGCAATGCCCCGGGCTCCGTGCCAGCCACTGCGGAGGGCCTGCGCGCCTCCCTGGAAAACACCCTGTGGGACTGGTTGAATGCGGATGACAAGGTGCAGGTGGGCGGCACCACGGTGCTGAAGCAGGGGGCGTGGCAGGCGGTGCGCTTCCGCCCGGGCGGCAGGATCAGCGCCTGGCACAAGGACCGGATCGTCTGGGAGGGCAGGTGGGAGATCATCGATGCCCGTACGGTGCGCCTGGCGGTGCGGGATGCCGTGGGCCTGGTGCTGACCTTTAACACAGATGCGAACCACTTCACCGTGGCCAATGAGCGCGACACCCATGGAGAGCGCCGGGGCCGCGCGCCGGTGCCCGAGCCCTTTGTGGGCACGTGGAGGTGGAAGGACGGCTTCGTCGCCAACATCCGCGAGGACGGCACCGCAAACTCTGACGGCACCTGGAAGCGCGTGGTGCGCCACCTCAATGACAGCACCTCCTACGACCTGCGCTGGGGCACCGGCGAGCGCGTGGACCACTTCACCGTGCACCGGGACGGCAAGCAAATGCATGGGCGGAACCACCTCGGCGCGGAGCTGAGCGCGGAGCGGGTGCTGGACGAGCCCTGAGACCTGCGGGGCGGAGATGACGACGGGGAAAGATTCAACGCTGAAACCAGGAACCAAGAACGAGAAACCCAGAACGCTGCACCTGGAACATCGCCCGGCCCGGCTCAGCGGGTGCCGATGCAGTAGAGGGCTTTGTTGCTGCGGAGGAGGAGGAGGTCGCCGCTGATGGCGGGGGTGGCGTTGAAGTGGGTGGTGTCGCTGGCGAATTCGTTGGTGCTCAGCAGCTGGTACTGCGGCCGCGCGGCGAGGATGTAGGTGCCGCTGCGGCGGGAGACGCACACGAGCCTCCCGCCCACGAGCACGGGGGAGGCGTAGATGGGCTTGCCGCCGCCGCGGGCACCCAGCGCCACGCGCTCGCGGTACACGGTCTGGCCCGTGCGGGCGTCGATGCAGAGGGCAAAGCCCTGGTCGTTGATGACGTAGAGGTGGCCGTCCTTGTACACGGGGGTGGGCACGTAGCTGCTGGCGCTGCTCTCCCACAGCACGGCGGCGGGGCCGAGGTCTCCTTTGGCTCCGGGCCTGAGGCTGAGGCCCACGCTGTGCGTGGTGGGAAAGCCGCCGGTGATGAAGACGGTGCCCGCTGCGCCGGGGACGAGGCTGGGGGAGACATTCCCGGCGAGGCCGTGCGTGGCGTACCAGCGGAGCTTGCCGGTCTCGGGGTTCATGCCCCAGAGCTCGCGCGGCAGGGCCAGCACGAGATCGTACCCGCCGTCGCGCCTGAGGAGGCTGGGGGTGCCGTAGGCCATGCCGTAGTCGCCTTCGGCCTTCCACACGATCTGGCCGGTGGCTTTGTCCAGGGCGTAGAGGGCCTGGCTTTCGTCGCTGGCATTGACGATGAGCAGATTTCCATGCAGCACGGGGCTGGCGGCGGAGCCCCAGCGGCGCTGCCCGGAGCCGGTGCCGCAGGAGGTCTGCCAGAGCTTTTTGCCCTGCAGGTCAAAGGCCAGCGCGCCGGATTTGCCAAAGAAGGCGTACACGCGCTCGCCATCGGTCACGGGGGTGTGGGTGGCGTAGCCGTGCTCGGTTATGTAGCCGGTGTACGGGTCCTCCGCCGCAGCGCTGGGCACGCGGGCGTCCCAGAGGATGTGGCCGTCTGCGCGGCTGAGGCAGAGGAGGTGGCGCACGAGCTTGCGCATGCTGTCCGCGCCGGGTTTGTCTCCGTAGCCGGTCCAGCAGGTGATGAAGACCCTGTCTCCGGAGACGATGGGGCTGGAGGAGCCGGGGCCGGGGAGGTCGGTCTTCCAGAGCAGGTTTTCGGTGTCGCTCCACCGCAGGGGGATCCTGGCGTCTGCCACCACGGCGGTGCCGGTGGGCCCGAGAAAGCGCGGCCAGTCATTGCCAGCGGCGCTCAGGTGCGCCGCAGCGCTGAGCGCGAGCATGGAGGCAAAGGCGAAAGCAGAGGCGCAGGAGGGCGGGTGCATGCGGCGCAGGATAACCCGGAACGGGCGGGAAAGTTACGCGGGGAATGCAGTCTGTGGAGCGCGGACTTCAGTCCGCAGCACTCCGCAGAGGCTCCAGCTTGCAATGTGTCCAAGATCATTGACATCTATGATGTCTTCGTCTTTCGATGCCCAATGAGTTCAGAGAATCCAGCGTCCTCTTCGCAGCCATCACGATCCTCCGTGGTGACTCACATGCTGGTGGTACGGCAGTTCAAGGCCAGCGCGAGGCAGCGCCGGAAGCTGGGGCAGGTGGTGCCTACGGAGCCCTACTTCGTTTCGCCGAAGGCCACGGCCTTGTTTCGTCAGAAGAATGGCTCTCACTGCTTTCTGCCCTAGAAGGTGGCAACGAGCATGAGGTGTTTCAGGATCCAAGTGATCCCGGGGTCCTGATCAAGGTGACCGAGCCAGAACTGCGTTTACGCAATGGACGTGACCGCATTCCCAAGGTGACGCCGCTGCATTATCTGGAGCGCTGGCACCTGGCCAATGTGGCGTTTGGTGATTGTGCAGAGCTGGTGGCGGTGATTCCCACAGCGGAGGGCGTTCGCATTGTCATGGAGCAGCGGTTTGTGCCTGCGGCAGATCCCGAGTCGCCCAACCCGGATCAGCGCGAGATCAACCGCTGGTTGCGGGCTGCCGGTTTCGAATACCAATCCGGCGCCTGGGTGCGCCAGGAAGATGGACTGGTCATGGTGGACACACACGAAGGTAATTTCATCCTTTCTCCTGAAGGCCTTCGTCCTGTGGATGTGGAGCTTTACCGTCTCAAAGAATCGACAGGGCCGGTCATTCCATGGGAAGTCACGTTGCAACGGCTTGCTGACAATAGCGCGTATCGCTGACATGTTCGTTCGACGCTGCGCCTGTTGCGCCGCTGCACCGCTCGAATCAGGAAGCGCGTAGCGCTGGCACAATGGTAGCCGTGGGCGCAAGCCCACGGATCAGCGCATCCCCGTCGTTTCCCGATCCGTGGAACCGCGTAGCGGTGGCACATCACGCTGCGTTCCGCTGGCGAGAGACGGGGATGGATCATCCAAGGTCGGGCGGTCCGCGTGCCGAAGACCTTGCACCCCCAGTTGCGGCGCAACTGGGCTGCTTTGCGCTGGCGCGCAGAATCGCTACACCTTCACCGGCACCGGCTGCGGGGCCTGAAACGCGGCCATGGAGAAGCGCTTCATCAGCGAGCCCGCCGCCACGTACCCAAAGCCGAAGAGGAACAGCAGCAGGAAGGGGATGCTGCCCCACTGGCCGCGCTGCGCGGCGAGGGCGATCATCCAGCCAAAGTAGCCGGTGAGCAGCACCTCGATCCACAGGGCGATGGATTTGCCGGCCTTGTACAGCGGGCGCTGCCTGGAGGCCTGTGCCTTGTTTTCGATGCCATACTTCGGCGTGCGGACGAATTCGGACGACTGATTGAGCAGCGCCTCCAGCACGGCCTTGCCGTTGTTGATGCTCATGCCGATGCCCAGCGCCAGCAGCATGGGCACGTACGGCAGCGCCTTGAGCCAGCCCCAGCGGCCCTGCGCGCCCTGCGCCGTCATGTAGAAAATCACGACGCTGAGGGAGGCAAAGAAGAACACCGGCACGTCCACAAACACGGCCTTGTGCCAGGAGCTGCCCATCACGAAATTGGCCGGGTACATGAGCACCAGCGTGCAGAGGGTGAGGAGGTAGGCAAAGTTCGACGTGAGGTGGGAGGTGGCCTCGATCTTGAGGCGCAGGGGGATGTCGCTGCGCCACACGTCGCCCAGGATTTTTTTGCACACCTGGATGGAGCCCTTGGTCCAGCGGTGCTGCTGGCTCTTGAAGCCGTCCATGTCCGGCGGGAGCTCGGCGGGGACGACGACGTCCTTGAGGTAGATGAATTTCCAGCCCTTGAGCTGCGCGCGGTAGGAGAGGTCCAGGTCCTCCGTCAGCGTGTCGTGCTGCCAGCCGCCGCCGTCTTCGATGGCCTTGCGCCGCCAGATGCCGGCGGTGCCGTTGAAGTTGAGGAATTCGCCATGGCGGCTGCGCGCGGTCTGCTCCAGCACGAGGTGGCCGTCCAGAAAGAGCGCCTGCAGCTTGGTGAGGAGGGAGAAATTTTTGTTCAGGTGCCCCCAGCGCGCCTGCACCATGCCCACCTTCTCGTTGGTGAAGTGGTGGATCACCTGCTTGAGGTAGTCGGGCGCAGGCTGGAAGTCGGCGTCGAAAATGCAGATGTACTCGCCCTTGGCGGAGGCCATGCCCTCGTCCAGCGCACCGGCTTTGAAGCCGTGGCGGTTGGTGCGGTGGCGGTACTCGATGTCGTAGCCCTGCGCCTTGAGGTCGGCGGAGAGCTTCTCGGCGTGCGGGGCCGTTTCGTCCGTGGAGTCGTCCAGCACCTGGATCTGCAGGCGGTCGCGCGGGTAGTCCAGGGCGCTGACGGTGCGCAGCAGGTTTTCCACCACATGGAGCTCGTTGAAGATGGGCAGCTGCACGGTGACGACGGGCAGCTCGGCAAACTCATGCGGCGGCACGGGCACATCCTCCCGGTGCTTCCAGAAGTGATATAACACCTTGATCCTGTGTGCGCCAAAGGCGGACAGGGCGGTGAAGACGAGGATGTAGCTGGTAAACCAGAAGAAATTATCCCACACAAACATATTGGAAGGGGCGGCAGGGCACGGGGGCGCAATCAATCTCCACCAGTTCGAAACAATCAAGCAGCATTTCGGGTGCCACCAGAGGAGGGATTTTTAAGCCTCCTGTGGAGGCTGCCGCTACTTTGGGGGATTTTCCCAGTCGCAGGCCGGGTAGGCAGCGGCCCGATTCGGCGGGGGCTTGGAACTTCTTCAATCAAAAATCGAATGCTCGACAATCGTCAATCCTCCGGCTCCAGCGGGTCCTGGGTGCGCGTGATTGACGATTGTCGAACCATCGATTGCTGATTTTTGAAGTGCCTGTCGCGCATCCCGCGCGGCTCGCCATCTTCCCGCCTCATGCCCACCGAACAGCGCGACTGGTACGACACGCCCCTCTACTACGACATCGTCTTTGACGACGGCACCGTACGCGAGGCCGACTTTCTGGAAGAGGCCTACGCCAGATACGCCACGCCCGGCAAGGGCCACCGCCTGCTGGAGCCCGCCTGCGGCAGCGGCCGCCTGGCGCTGGAGCTGGCCAGGCGCGGCTGGGAGGTGTCCGGCTTCGACGGCAACGCGCACATGATCGCCTTTGCGCAGCAGCGGCTGGAAAACGCGGGGCTGCAGGCGAAAGCCCGGCTGTGGGAGGACTGGATGCAGAGCTTCACCCTGCCCAAGGGCGTGAAGGGCGGCTTTGACCTGGCGCACTGCCTCGTCAGCACCTTCAAGTACCTGCTCAAGGAAAAGGACGCCGCCGAGTGCCTGCGCCGCGTGGCCGCCGCCCTGCGCCCCGGCGGTGTGTTCTTCCTGGGCCTGCACCTGACCGACTATGACCGCGCTGGCGACGAGCACGAGCGCTGGGTCGCATCCCGTGGAAAGATCCAGGTCGTGTGCAACACCCACACCTGGCCCGCCGACCGCCGCACCCGGCTGGAAAACCTGCGCACGCGCCTGAAGATCACCGACGCCGGCCGCACTCACCTGCAGGAGACGCGCTGGCAGTTCCGCACCTACAGCGCCGCGCAGCTCAGGGCCCTGCTGCGCAAAGTCCCCGAGCTGGAGTACCTCGAGTGCTACGACTTCACCTACGACCTCACCGCGCCGCGCCGGTTTGACGACAGCTACGCCGATGTGCTCCTGGTGCTGCGGAAGCGGTAGGGCAGGGGAGTTGGCAGTGGCTGGCGGTGGTTTTGCAGAAGAGCTGCGAGAGGCCCTGCGCCGGTCTGGCACCTCTTCAATCAACGCCTCGATGGTTCGACAATCGTCAATCCTCCGGCTCCTGTGCATCGTGGGCACGCGTGATTGACGATTGATGAGCAATCGATGGTTGATTGTCGAAGTTTCCTCCCCCCAACCTCCCGCTGGACAACTCCCACCGCATCCGCTCCAATAGCGCCCGCATGAATTTGAAATCCCTGGCCGGACTCAGTCTCCTCGCGCTCGCTTGCGCCACCCTCGCATCTGCCCAAGCCCCGGCGGAGCCGGACGCCCCTGCCGCGCCGCCGCAGCCCAAGACCTTTGAGTTCAAGGACGGCGACCGCCTCGTGCTCCTGGGCAACACCGTGCTGGAGCGCGAGCACGACTATGGCTCCTTTGAGCCCCGCCTCGCGCTCGCCCTCGGCGAGGCCAAGGTCACCGTGCGCAATCTCGCCTGGAGCGGCGACACCGTCTTTGGCCACGCGCGCTCCTACTTCGGCCCGCCGGAAGAGGGCCTGCAGCGCCTCTCCGTGCACCTGGAGATGCTCAAGCCCACCGTCGTGCTCCTCTGCTACGGCAGCGAGCTCGCCTTTGAGCGCCTCGGCGGCCTGCCGGAGTTCCTCACCGGCTACCGCAGCCTCATCGAGCTCATCCGCTCCAAGTCCCCCGGCGTGCGCATCATCATCGCCAGCCCGCCGCCGCTGGAGACCCTGCCGCCGCCCCTGCCGGACCTCAGCGCCGCCAACAAAAACCTCTCCAGCCTGCGCGATGCCCTGAGAAAATTTGCCCTCATGCAAAACGCCTTCTTTGTGGACTGGTTCGAGCTCATGGGCGGCATGCCCAAGCCCGGCGTCATCCGCAAGCCCCTCACCGAAAACGGCGTGCACTACACCCGCGCCGGGTATGAGGTGCTCAGCGCCCGGCTCATCGAAGGCCTCGGCCTCAAAACACCGGACGCCCCCACCCCCGCGCTCGAAGGCCTGCGCCGCGCCGTCATCGCCAAAGACACCCTCTTCTTCAACCGCTGGCGCCCGCACAACGAGACCTACCTCTTCGGCTTCCGCAAGCACGAGCAGGGGCAGAACGCCAAGGAGATCCCCATGTTTGACCCCCTCATCGCCCAGGGAGACGAAACCATCCAGAAGCTCAAGGAAGAGGCCCTGCAGCAGGCCCGTCGCCCCTGAGAGGCGCCCCCAGCTCCATGCCTCCCTGCCGTGCCGCAGCGCACCCGGCAGGGCGGAGGCCAATCTGACAGCCGCGTGGCACAGCCTTTCTTGCCACCGCCCGCATTTCCGCGTATGGCCAGCACATGGCCCTCAAAGCGATCATCTACAAAGCCAAGGTCTCCCTCTCCGACCTCGACCACAACGTTTACGCCGACCACGAGCTCACGATCGCGCGCCACCCCTCCGAGACGGAGGAGCGCATGATGGTCCGCCTGCTGGCCTTTGTGCTCAACGCGCCTGAAAACAACGACCACGGCCTGCTGGAGTTTGGCAAGGACATGTGGGAGGCCGACGAGCCCGCGCTCAGCCAGCACGACCTCACCGGCCTGCTCATGCACTGGATCGAGCTGGGCCAGCCCGATGAAAAGAAGCTGGTCCGCGTGTGCGGCCGGTCCAAGAAGGTGAGCGTGTACAGCTTTGCGAACACCGCCGCCACCTGGTGGGCCGGGCTCGCGGGAAAATTCACCCGCGTCAACAACTTGAACGTCTGGCAGATCCCCGCCGCCGAGAGCGAGGCCCTGGGCGGGCTCGCGCAGCGCTCCATGGACCTCACGCTCACCGTTCAAGAGGGCGTGCTCTTTGCAGAGGAGGGCGGCCGCACCGTGGAGATCAGAATGGTGAAGCTCTGTGGCGGGGAGTAGGCGAGGGCGCAGCGAGTTCGTCTTCGTCCCCGTCCTTGAACTGGAGCTCAAACGACGCGCGCCGTTTTCAAGCTTTACGTTTGAAATCACCAGCCGCTTCGCTGCAGCCGCGCTTCGGCTGCCTCGCCCGGCCTACTTCTCATCTTCATAGAACAAGTCACCCTCCGACCCTTTCGGCATACGCGTCTCGACGAAGTAAAGCACCTCGCCGCTGCGTGGCAGCGTGGTGGTGATGGAGGGCTGGGTCGAGCGTTCGCGAACATTGATAAACTCATCGATGCGTACACAGCGGTATTTTCCACGGACCAGGCGGGTGAGGCAGCGCGTGTAGAAACCACCACCGCCGCGCCCCCAGATCTCCAGTTGCGGATGGCCTTCAAACGGCGCCAGCCACCGCGTGCCGACGCTTTGCTTGTAGAAGACCTGCTTCCATCCGCTTTTCTCGTTCAGCACGGTGAAGGTCAGCATCGGCCCGCCGGAGCCGCGCATCTTGCGGATCTCCGGATCACCCGGCTCGCTGATGGAAATGCGAACACCGCCCTCCGTCAGCGTGCAGGGAGTTTCATCGGGGAAGTCACGCGCCGCCTCTGGCCACGGCTCCTTGGCAAGATCCGCACGTGCTGTGAGCACCACCGCCAGCAGGCCGAAAAAGAAAGTTCGTCTCAAAGTCCTCATGTGGCATGATCATTCACAAATCCATCCGGTTGTCAGCATCCATCGTGCGCGAGGCCATGGCATGCCAGGAGGCACGTGGCGCTACATGTCCCGCAGGTTTAGGCTCTCTGCCTACGCACGCTCCGTCCGCCTCCCGCTGCCTCCGGGGCTTTCATTTTGAATCGATGCCTCCGGGGCGGCGTCTCAATCCAGTGACGTTTCGATTTTTCGAACGCCGCAATAAATAAAAAGAGAAACCCTCAACCCCCCTCATCCCATGAAAACAGTCACCACTCTGGCCCTGGCCACCCTGCTGGGCACTGCGGCCCTTCCCAGCAATGCCAGCGCGCTCGATTTCTTCCACCCCTTCCGCCCGCGCACCGCTGAAGTGAACGGCAGGATGAACAACGAGCAGCGACGCATCAACAACGGCGTCGCCACCGGCCGTCTCAACCCCTGGCAGGCGAACCGCCTGGAGCGCGGCGAGCAGCGCATCATGCGCCAGGAAAACCGCGACCTCGTCCGCCACAACGGCCACCTCACCTGGCGCGACCGCATGCACCTGAACCACGCGGAAAACGTGCAGTCCCGTCGCATCAACCAGACTGAGCACCACAACATCTTTCACCGCTGGTTCGGACGCCGTTAAGCATCCACGGGCCGGAGTCACGCCCGTTTGATTCTGCGTGCGCTAGCCTTCCCAATCCCCAACGCGGCACCGCGCAGGTGCCGCGTTTTTTTTGGGCCGCTCCCCGGTGTCCATGGCGGTGAACTGGGCACGCCGCACCCACCCTCATTTTGGAGTGCGGCTGCCTAACGAGGAACGAGTGAAGCTGCCGCTTTCGAGCGTCTCGCTGCCTGCGCAGTCTCCCCGGCCTGCCTGCGGAAAGCGGTAGCTGCGCTCATGCTTCGCTGCGCGACCGCAGTCCAAAAAAGAGCCTGCTCGCACGTGGCGCACCGGTGCCTCAGGCGCTGGGTTCGATGGCCCGACCGCAGGCTTCGCAGCGTGTGTCGGAGTGCAGCATGGCGCCGCATTCGCTGCAGGTGTAGGTCACGGTCTCAAGGGCTTCGGAGATCTGGCCGTCGTAGGGCAGGCCCTGGGCCTTCTTTTGCAGGCGCAGGTGCTCGGCCAGGGCGCGAAGGATGACGCGGCAGAGCCATGAGAGCACAAGCAGCCCCAGCGCTGGAAAGATGGCGGCGGCCCTGGCCTTGATCACCAAGACTGCGGCCATCAGCACGCCCAGCGTCATGACGATGTATCCGGTGGTGTCCAGCGTGCTCTCCAGCCCGCCGTGGAAATGGGACTTGCCGCGGATCTTCCGTGTCGTCTTGCTTTCGTTGCTGGACTCGCTCATGGCAGTGAAGGGTGATGGGCGTGGTGGTTTATGGCAGGGAATGGTCGTGTGACAGCGATCCACCCGCTAAATGGAGCGGGGAGAGGTGCTGTGGATGCGGTTGTTGAGCGCTTTGAGGAAGCCCTCCATCTTGAGTAAAAGCGGAGCCCGTGACTCATTCTTTTCGCGCAGTTGCTGGAACCAGTGCAGGGCCGTTTCCATGGCTTCGAGAGACCGGGTGCCGGTGCCTGTCTTTGAAAGGGCTTCTGCTGCACTCAGGATCAGCCACATGTCGTCCAGCTTTTCCCCCAGGGTCAATATCCTGATGAGGAGGTCTTCATTTTCAGGGGTGGCGTGCAGGCTCAGAAGATAACGGATGCCCAGAAGAAGATCATACTCATGAGAGTCCAGCTTTTTGGGGGCTTTATCGAGCAGCATCTTCGCCAGCTGGATGTAGTGCTGGATCACTGACGGCTCGGTGTCCTGCCGCATGGCCATGGCTTCAAACACCCGAGGCAGGTCGCCTGTGCCTGCTTTTTGGATGAAGCTGGTTCCTGCCAGGGCGGTAAGGTAGGGGCCCAGGCCGGGTTCGGTCCTCAGGGCATGCAGACACCTGAGATCTTTCTCTTCCTGGGCTTTTTGCATGGCTCTGCCCTCGGCTGCATCTGCCGGAATGGAATCATCTAATGCAAGACTCACCAGCTCCCGCACATGCCGCATTTTGTAATAGTCCAGCTCCACAAAGGGATCTGAGTTAACCGTCTGTGAGCACAGCAGTGCCGGCAGTGTGAGGCTGGCGGACAGCAGGGCCCACCGTAAAAGCCGGAGGCTGCGCTGGAGGGATGTTGATGGAAGATTCACCGAGGCAGGAGTATGCGGACTCTCGAAGCCGCGGGCGAGGAAAAAAAGAGAACGAGGATCAATGATGCGGACGCTTTCCCTCAAGGTAAGGGCCCGGCGGCTTGCACCACCCCGCCCCCGCATTTCCTCCCAGAGAATGCTTGCCAAACTCCCGCCGCAGCGCCGTACTTCGCCTTCCCATTTTATGACCACCCGCCTTGCCCTGATTCTCCTTGGTTCGCTCGGATTCGCTGCGCATGCCTCGCAGCCCACGTCGCTGGCCGATCTGCCGGACGCGCACCCCGAGGCGGAGCTGAAGGCCTTTGTGGTCCCTGAGGGCTTTGAGGTGAATCTCTTTGCCGCCGAGCCCATGATCCAGAAGCCGGTGCAGATGAACTGGGACGCGCAGGGCCGCCTGTGGGTCGTCACCAGCACCACCTACCCGCACATCAAGCCCGGCGAAGAGGCCAAGGACCAGGTCGTCGTGCTGGAGGACACGGACAATGACGGCAAGGCGGACAAGTCCACCACCTTTGCCGAGGGGCTGCACATCCCCACCGCCCTCGCCCCGGGAGATGGCGGTCTCTATGTGGCAAACTCCACCGAGGTGCTCTTTTTGAAGGACAGCAACAACGATCTCAAGGAGGACGAGCGCAGCGTCATGCTGAGCGGCTTTGGCACCGAGGACACCCACCACCTCCTGCACACCTTCCGCTGGGGCCCGGAGGGCATGCTGTACTTCAACCAGTCCATCTACATCCACACCCACATGGAGACCCCCCACGGCGTGCGCCGTCTCATGGGCGGCGGCATCTGGGAGTTCCGCCCGGAGACACGCCGCGCGGAGATCATCAGCAAAGGGCTCATCAACCCCTGGGGCTTGGAGTTTGACCGCTTCGGCCAGAGCTTTGCCTGCGACGGCGCAGGCGGGGAAGGGGTGAACTTCATCTTCCCCGGCTCCGTCTTTGCCACCTCGCCGGGGGCCAAGCGCATCCTCCACGGCCTCAGCCCCGGCCAGCCCAAGCAGTGCGGACTTGAGATCATCGAAGACCCGCACTTCCCCGCCGAGTTCCAGGGGAACTTCATCCTCAATGACTTCCGCGGCAACCGCGTGAACCGCTTCCAGCTCACCCCCAGCGGCAGCAGCTACATCGCCAAGCAGCTCCCCGACCTCCTCGCCTCCACGCACCGCGCCTTCCGTCCCATCGACGTGAAAATGGGCCCCGACGGCGCTCTCTACATCGCCGACTGGTACAACCCCATCATCCAGCACGGTGAGGTCGATTTCCGCGACCCACGCCGCGACCACCAGCACGGCCGCATCTGGCGCATCACCGCCAAAGGCAGGCCCCTCAGCCCCAAAGTCCAGATCGCCGGTGCCGCCACCGCCGACCTGCTGGAAATGCTCAAGAGCGACCGCAATCACGTGCGCCGTTTTGCCAAGCGCGAGCTCCGCGACCAGGGCGCTGCCAAAGTCACCCTGGCCCTGGACGAGTGGGCCGCCAAGCTGGACCCCGCCAAGGAAGCCGATGCCCACGCCCTGCTGGAGGCCGCCTGGGCCCGTGAAGGCGTGAACTCCTTCTCCCCCTCCATCTGGCACCGCCTCTGGGAAAATGGTGACTACCGCATCCGCGCCGCCGCCCTGCGCATCCTCAGCCACCGCTGGAAGGTCTTCCCCGAAGCCATGAAGGTGCTGGAAAAGGCCGTGGCAGACGAAAACGCCCAGGTGCGCCTCTGGGCCCTGGCCGTGCTGGCAGACATGCGCAAGCCCGCCGCCATCGGACTCGCCCTCAAGGTGCTGGACCACCTCATGGACGACTCCCTCGACTTCCTGCTGGAGCAGACCTGCCGTGAGCAGGCAGACATCTGGATGCCCGCCGTCGTGGCCGGCAAGCTCAAGCTCGACGAGCGGCCCAAGCACCTCGTCTACGCCATGAAGAGCACCGGACGCAGCGATGCCCTGCCGCCGCTCTTTGCCGCCCTGAAAAGCGCCAAGCTCAGCACCGAAGACGCCGCCGCCGTGCTCGACATGGCCGGCAGCGCCGCCGACCCCGCCCAGGCCCGCACCATGGCAGACATGGTCAACGACGCCGCCATGGCCCCCTACTACATGGGCCTGCAGGACGCCCTCATCAAGGCCGCCACCGACCGCAAAGTCATCCCCGAAGGCGCCAAGGACACCGTCCTCGCCTGGTTTGCCCGTCCCGAGCCCCACGTGGTGCACCGCGCCGCCATCCTCGCCGGGCTCTGGAAGATCGAGCCCGCCCGTGAAACACTCGTGGCCCTGCTCACCGACGCCAAAACCATCCCCGCCATCCGCGACGGCGCCACGCGCGGCCTCACCGCCCTCGGCGGCGTGAAGTCCCGGGACCTCTTCGACAAGCTCTTCACCGAATCTCAGGACACCGCCCTCCGCGCCCTCATGATCGACGGCCTCACCAGCGTGGGCCCGCAGCTCGCCGCCAGGCGCGCCGTGGAGTACCTCGCCAAGGCAGATGTGGACGCCGCGAAGCCCATCCTGACCGTTTTCCTCAAAAACAAGCAGCTCCCCGGCGTGCTGGCCAAGGAGCTGGACGGCAAGACCATTCTTGACTCCGTGGCCGTCGAAGGCATCCGCATGGTCACCTCCCGCGGCATCCAGGGCCCGCTGGCAGACGCCCTCAAGAAAGCCGGCGGCGTCAAGCAGATGGACCGTCCCCTTTCCCCGGAAGAAATGAGCGCCCTCGTGGCCAAGGTGAAGACCCAGGGAGACCCCGCCCGCGGCGAGGCCGTGTACCGCCGCCAGCAGATGCTCTGCACCACCTGCCACGCCATCGGCGAGTCCGGCGGCGTCCTCGGGCCCAACCTCGTCAGCATCGGCGCCAGCGCCCCGGTGGACTACCTCATCGAAAGCCTGCTGGAGCCCAGCAAGAAAATCAAAGAGGGCTACCACATGGTCATCATCAGCAAAAAGGACGGCGGAGTCGTCTCCGGCGGCCTCATCAATGACGGTGCCGAGGAGTTGACGATTCGTGACCCTGCCAACCAGATCCTCAAGGTGGCCAAGTCCGCCATCGCCAGCCGCCAGATGAGCCCCGTGAGCATGATGCCCCCCGGGCTCACCGCCAGCCTGCGGGAGGACGAATTTGTCGATCTCGTCCGCTTCCTCTCCGAGCTCGGCCGGGAAGGGGCCTACAAGACCCAGCCCAACCGCTACGTCCGCACCTGGAAGGCCATGGGCAAGATGGAGCAGAAGGACGTGGACCACGTGCGCCACGTGGGCAGCTTTGCCCTGAACGACGACAAATACCCCTACCCGTGGCAGATGGCCCTCAGCCAGGTGAACGGAGACCTGCCGCTGGCAGACCTGCCCGCCGCGCAGAAGATGTACCCATGGTTCCCGAAAATCGTGCAATTTGGCCTGAAACTCGACGGCGCGGGCAAGGTCAAACTCGGCTTCAGCACCGTGAAGGGAATCGTTGTGGCGGTGGACGGGGCAGAGCTAAAGGAATTGCTGCCCCAGCAGGAGCTGGAACTCAGTGCCGGAATCCACCGCGTCAGCGTGCTGGTAACCCGTGACGCTGGGGAAGTGGCCGCATTACGCGTGGAAATCTTAGATGGCGCAGCGGTTGCGGTGCCTTGAGGCTTCTCATAGCCGAAAATTCGTAAAGTCGATGTATTTGCATTGACGTGACGGATTCAAATTAGCTATTCTGAACGCTAGGCTAATTGGGCATGTCATACCCCGGCATATCCATTGGCCTGAACCAATCCTTTGCATCCACATGAGAAACCGCCCCATCGACCTGCGCAAAAACGAAACGCTCGTTTGGTCGAACGACTGTGAGTTTTTAGGGTTTCCAGTGGGTGCCCATGGCAGTGACTGAACGCCATCCGCGCTCTTTTTTGTGCCCCTTTTTTAATTTTCCATTCTCCCGCTCCGCTTCCGCATCCTTTTGTTCTAATGAAAACTCTTCGACGTAATCGCATCCTTCTCGGCTGGTTTATGACCGTGCTGGTGTTCGTCATGCAAGTCGCCACGCCGCTGCAGTCCGCCACCATCTACTGGACCACGGATGGAAAGGTCTCCGGTGAAAATGGCAGCGGCAACTGGGACACCACCACCGCCAACTGGATGACCTCCGTGCCCACCAACGTCGCCGGCTCCCAGGTGACGTGGAACAACGCGGCCAACAACCTCGCCGTCTTCCTCGGCACCGCCGGCGTCACCCTCACCGCCCCCATCACCGTGGGCGGGCTGGAGTTTGACGTCTCGGGCACCACCATCAACTCCTCCTCCAGCACCAACACCCTGACCTTTGCCGGGGCCTCCCCCACCATCACGATCAAAGGCAGCTCCCAGTCGCTCGCAGGAGACACCGAAGCCCGCCTCACCGCGCCGCTCGCCGGTACCAACGGCCTGTCCATCCAGTTCGCTGACTCCTCCAGCGCCAACCCTGGCTCCCACTACGGCGTCCTCTACCTGGGCACGCAGAACAACAACTTTGCCACCTCGCTGACCGGCGGCATCACCGTGGGCAACAGGGCCCAGCTCCGCGTCCTCGCGAACTCCACCGACCTCAACACCGGGAAAAATCCCCTGGGCACCAACCAGGTGACCCTGCAGGCCGGTTCACGGCTGGACATCCGCGGCTTCAACTCCACCTCCAACGGGCTTTCCGGCCGCGTGTTTGCCACCAACGGCACCGGAGACAGCGGTCTGGTGGACTTCACCGCCCCCGCCGCCAGCCTCTCCACCGACTTCTTCGTCACCGGCACCAGTTTCAGCACCACCACGGCTCCCCAGGGCGTGCAGTGGGTCGGCAAGGTGGACATCGGCCAGGCCGGAGCCTACACCTTCTTTGCCAGCGTGGACGACGGCGCCAAGATCTACATCGACGGCAAGCTCGTCCTCAACAACGACGGCGGCAAAGGCGCCACGGACCTCTCCAGCACCGCCATCTTCCTCGCCTCCGGCTCGCATGACATCCGCATCGACTATGTGAACGGCTCCGGCGGCGGCAGCCTCAACCTCGGCTACGCCGGTCCGGACACCGACGACGGCAACGGGCAGATCCGCAAAGTCATCCCCAGCAGCGCCCTGCACCAGGCAGACGTGAACACCCTCAACGGGGCCAGCAGCGCCCTCCAGTTTGGCAATGACGTGCGCCTCACCGGCAACGCGGAGATCTCCCTCTCCAACACCACCGTCTCCTCCGTGCAGATGGGCCGCCTGCTGATCGACAACGGCGTCACCCTCAAGGCCACCGCCTACGACCTCCTCGGGGACACTCCCGTGGTGGGCAACGGCGACGGCTTCGGCAAGACCCTGCGCTTTGGCGGCACCACCTCGGCGCCCACCGTTTTCGGCACCCTGGGCTCGGGCACCGCCGGCACCGTCACGATCAACTCGGACATCAATGTGGCCTTTGACGGCGTCGTCTCCGACCAGGGCCGCGCCATGACCATCCAGAAGACCGGCTCCGGCTGGCTCTACTTCAATCAGAACCAGGTCGCCAACTCCCTGGGCTCCACCTCCAGCATCGAGATGATCGGCACCAAGGTGACCCAGAGCGCCACCTACCTCGCCTCCAGCTACGGCACAGACAGCACCCTCGGCGGCAAGGCCAGCACCCTGACCACCGGCAGCACGGCAGGCCTCTCCGTGGGCATGACCGTCAGCGGCGCCGGCGTCCCCAAGGGCACCGTGATCACCGCCATCATCGACGCCACGCACTTCAAGGTCTCCGGAGACGCCTCCTCGATCGTGAGCTCCACCTCGCTCACCTTCTCCAAGACCCCCACGCTGGTGCTCACCGGCAGCGCCTCCGCCGGAGCCTTTGACCCCATCGGCTCGGCCAAGATCGTGCTCTCGGGCGGCAATCTCGTGCTCGCCTCCACGGGCGGCGGCAACCTCAACGGCGGCGGCCCGGTGTTTAACAACGCCGTGCAGGTCAATACCAGCGGCAGCATCCAGTCCACCGCCAACGCCGCCTCCGTCACGCTCGGCGGTGCGGTCAACATCGCCAGCAACCAGACCCTCGTGCTCGACGCCATCGCCGGTGGTCGTCCTGCCACAGATCCGGGGGCGAACCTGATCATCTCCGGCGGCATCACCGGCGACGCCAGCACCTCCATCATCATCCGCTCCACGCAGATGAACTCCGTGACCACCGTCAGCGCCATCAACGCCCTGGCCACCGGGGTCGTGCAGCAGACCGGCTTTGCCTCTGCCAGCGGTACCGTGACCCTCACCGGAAACAACTCCGGCTTCCTCGGCCAGCTCGTCTTTGAAGCAGGCTCCAACCTGCGCGTCCTGGGCGTGAGCGCCCTCAATGGCAAGACCTTCACCATGGCGGGCGGTACCCTGCAGCTGCTGGACAACGGGGACGGCACCGGCCGCCTGGAAAACCTGGCCTTCAACGAAAACATCACCGTCACCGGTTCGGCCACCATCACCGTCGGCGCCATCTCTCCCGCCGTCACAGGAAACTTCACCCCCGCCGCCAACAAGCGCGCGCAGATTTCCAGCCTCACCATCAGCAACCAGAACCTGACCGTGGCCAACAACAACGCCTACGGCCTGCGGGTGAGCGGCGTCACCTCGCTGACCGGCTCCCCGACCTTCACGGTGAACAACGGCACCTCCTCCAACAACCTGGTCAGCGGCCTTGAGCTTGCCGGTCAGGTGACCGGCCTGGGCAACAGCATCGTCAAAGCCGGCGGCGGCACGATGCTCCTGAGCAACAGCAGCAACAACTTCGGCGGCACCGTCACCTTCAATGCCTTTGGCAACAGCGGCAGCACGGTCCTCACCGTGGAGAGCGCGGCCCAGCTCGCCGCCGGGCAGCTGCTCACCGCCACCGGCGTCAACACCGCCAACGGCGGCACCCGCATCAGCTCCATCTCCACGCAGACGTTTGCCACCAGCGTGGCCAGCGGCGGCAACGTCCTCACCCTGGCCAACAGCCTTACCGGCACCTTTGCGGTGAACATGCTCATCAGCGGGGACGGCATCGCCTCCGGCACCCGGATCACCCAGGTGAACGACAACGTCACCGACACGACCACCAACAGCTTCATCGGCAGCACCAACGTCACGGTGGCCAGCACCACCACCTTCCGTGCGGGCATGGCCGTGTCCGGCAGCGGCATCCCGGCCGGCACGTTTGTGGCGGAAGTCATCGACGGCACCACCCTGCGCCTCAGCCAGCCCATCACCGCCAACAACCCCACGCTCGTCAGGCGGCAGCTCGTGCTCTCCAGCAATGTGAGCACGACGGACACCACCCTCGTGCTGACGCAGCTGAACCTCAGCCAGGCGCTCACCGGATCTTTCACCGGCACCACGCCGGTCACCGGCACCTCCGTGATCAACGTCACCGGCGGCGTGCTGGCCTTCACGAGCAACGAGGCGCTCGGCAATTCGCTGAACCAGGTGTTGGTCAACACCAACTCCACCACCGCCGGGCTCCGTGCGGACGGCACCTTCCACTCTGCCGGCCGCACCTTCATCATGAACCAGGCCAGCAACGCCATCGACGTGACAGGTGGCAACACCTTCTCGATGGACAACACCTTCAGCTTTTCCAGCAACAGCAACAACCTGCAGAAGAATGACATCGGCACGCTGGTGCTCTCCAAGCCGATGACCCAGGGGCTCCCCGGCCTGACCTCGTCCTGGAACGGCATTCTCACCATCGGCCAGGGGGTGGTGCGCGTCACGAACGCAGCGGCCCTCGGCTCCACCGGCAGCTTCACCCTCGCCTCCAGCTCCGGCTCCGCCTACACGCTGGTGGCCAACGTCGCGGCCGCGCTGGAGATCACCGGCGGCATCAACGTTGCCGAGGCCCTGGTCTTCAATCCGGGCAACAACAACACCTCCAACGGCATCAACGGCGCCGGCGCGCTCCGCAGCACCTCCTTCTCCGGCACGGTGCAGGTCCTCAGCAGCTCCACCTCCAGCACCACGGTCACCATCGTGGGGGCGCCTCCGGCCATGCTCGTGGCCGGTGCCAGCTTCATGGGCTCCACCATCACGAATGTGAATGGCAGCACCATCACCCTGGCCTCCAACGCCAACGCCACCATCAACACCGCCACCAGCCAGTCCTACTCCCTCAGCGGCAACAACACCTACAGTGGCAACATCACCTTCTCCGGCCAGACCAACGGTGACGGCAACAACCGCTCCGCCACCATCGGCGTGGACCTGGGCTCCACCCTTCACATCACCGGCAGCATGATCGGCCGCGTGGGCACCGCCGGCTCCAACCGCAGCTCCTGGTTCGGCCTCGTCGGCGCTGGCAACGGCTTCATCGACACCGCCATGGGCGTTGACGGCAACCTTGCCAACGGCACCTACTCGCTCATCATGGCAGGCACCGGCACCTGGACGATCACCGCCGCCAACGCCTTCCCGGGGCAGACGCTCTACGCCAGCAACGGCACGCTGCTGCTCAACGGCTCAGGCACGCTGGGCACGCCCGGGTCCGGTGGCGGTTCCGGCACGGTCTTTGTGACACCGCAGGGCACACTCACGCTCGACAGCACCGGCACCAACGTCAACGACCGCCTCGGCGGCCGTGCGCTCTCCCTTTATGGCGGCGCCATCAACCTCAAGGGCAACGCCTCCGCCGCCACCTCTGAAACCATGGGCGCGCTCACGGTCAACGCGGGCCAGACCATCGTCACGCTCAGCGGCCAGCAGGCCAGCTTCGTCACCGGCTCCGTCACCCGTGCCACCAACAATGGCGGCATCACCGGCACCATGCTCGTCCGCGGGCTGAGCACCGGCTCCTTCCAGTCCTCCACCGGCGGTTTTACCTTCACCGGCCAGCAGGGCGGCGCGGGCACCACCAACAAGGGCATCATTCCATGGGTCATCGTGGACAACAGCTCCACCGGCTCAGGCACCTCTTTCGCCACGGCAGACAGCGTCACCGGCCTGCTGCGTCCGCTGAACACCTCCACGGAAATGGTCACCACGCTGACCAACAACCTCGCCGGAACCGCCACCCCGCTCAACGTGCTGCTTTCCACCAATCAGGGCATCGGCGGCGGCATCGTCACCACCACCTTGCTCAACAGCCTCACCATCAACTCGCTCACCCTCCAGACGGGCGGCGCGGTCACCCTCAATGCCGCCCAGACCCTCACCTTGGACAGCGGCGGCGTCCTCGTGCTGGCAGGCGCCACAGGAGCCAGCATCGGCGGCACCGGCGTCGGCCGCCTGAGCACCAGCAGCAACAACCAGTTCGTCTACTACACGCTCAGCGACCTCTCGGTCAACGCCGCCATGTTCGGCGTCTCGGCAGGTCTCGCAAAGGCCGGCGCATCCACGCTCACACTTTCCACCCAGCAGTTCTACACCGGCGGCACGGCCATCAATGAAGGCGTGATCAAGCTGGCCGGCGGCACCAACACCATCTTCTGGAACAGCGACTTCGTGCTCCAGGGCGGTTCGCTCGACCTCAACGGCAACGTGCAGGTGCTCAACCTCCTGCGCGTCAACACCACCTCGCCCCTGAACGCCAATCTCATTCCCGACATCGGCGGCACCATCATCAACACCTCCGCCAACCAGGCCACGCTGGGCCTCGTCAACTCCGGCGGCAGCTTCTCCGGCTCCATCACCGGCAACATCGCCCTGGTGCGCTCCACCAGCGCCAACTCCTACACGGACTGGAACATCTATTCCGCCAACACCTACACCGGCCCCACGCTCCTCAATGGCGGCCGTCTCCAGCTCCTGGGCACCGCCACCCTGAGCAACACCTCCTCCATCACCCTCAACCAGTCCACCCTGCTGCTGAGCAACAACAACGGCACCAGCATCCTCGACGCGCTGGTTGACAACCGCATCAACGACAATGCCGCCATCACCCTGCGCGGCGGCATGATCCAGTACCGCGCACGCTTCGGCAGCGAAGGCACCGAGGCCTTCGGCTCCCTGACCCTTTCCCAAGGTGCCAGCGTCATCGACGTGGCCGCTCCAGGCACGGGCATCAACAGCTCCACCGCCACCTTTGCCGACCTCTACCGCCCCGCCGCCGACCACGGCACCCTGCGCTTCTTCAACGTGACCGGCAACTACGGCAACGGCACCGCCCGCGTGTTCTTCAACAGCTGGGGCCAGACCCCCACGCCGACGCAGATCAGCAATGGCATCGTCACCTCCCTCACCAACGGCATCATCGGCGGCTGGGCCGTCGTGGAGCGTGACTTCGCCAGCTACAACACCGCCACCGGCGTGGGCGCCCTGAACTCCGCCGGCTACGCAGGCTATTCCAGCAACGACCTCAACTCGGGCTCCGCCACGGACAACATCCGCATGACCTACGCCGCGGTGAGCTCCACCGGCACCGTGGGCAGCAACGAGCTCACCATCGCCAGCACCGCCGGCCTGAAGGTCGGTGACGCCATCCTCGGCAGCGGCATCCCCGTCGGCGCCGTGGTGACCTCCATCATCGACGGCAACAAATTCACCATCGACCAGAACCTCGGCTCCGCCAATCCCACCCTGACCCTGCCGCAGACCTACACGATGGCCGGAGACCGCACCGTCAACAGCCTTGCCATGGTGGTATCCGGCAACAGCACGCTCGACCTCGGCGGCCACACGCTGAACCTCGCGAGCGGCGGCTTGATCGCCTCCCAGGGCTTTGACCTCATCAACACGCAGGTCAACGTGGTCACCAGCTCCACCACCAGCAACACCGTCCTGCTGGCCACCATGCCCAACACCCTCACCATCGGGTCCACGATCCTGGGCAGCACCGTCACCGCCATCAACGGCCTGACCGTCACGCTGGCGGACAACGCCAACGCCAACATCACCGCCCCCACGGCCACGTCCTTCGTCAGCTCCCTGAACATGCCCCTCATCATCAAGGGCGGCAATCTCACCGCCGGCAATGGCGCGGCCGATCTCTACATTCACGCCCTCGGGTACGTGAACGGCAACGGCAACGTCTATGGCCGCAACGTCTTTGTGGACGCCAACATCGTGGACAACAGCGGCGGCGCGGTCACCCTGGTCCTGGACGGCACCGAAGGCCGCGGCGTCACCGCCGGGGTCAGCGGCTACCGCACCAACCAGCTCGTGCTCTCCGGCAACAACACCTACACCGGCGGCACTTACGTCAATGCGGGCTTCGTCGTCGCCAGCTCCGCCACAGGCCGCGCCTTCGGCACCGGCAATGTCACCATCACCGGCGGCGGCAGCACCAACGGCAGCACCTTCCAGGAGCGCACCACCACGGTGATGCTCGGAGCCTCGGAGCAGATCAACAGCACCGCCACACTCTCCATGCTGGGCGGCAGCGTGTTTGAGCTCAACAACTTCAACCAGACGCTCGGCGGCCTGGTCTTCAACAACACCGGCGGCAACAGCCCCTCGGTCTTTCTCGGCAATGGCGTGCTGACCCTGAACGGCAACGTCACCGCGAGCTCTTCCAACCTCGGCTCCGTCGCCACCATCGCTGGCGCTGGCATCGTGGTCACCGGCACCATCGGTTCGAACGTTGTGACCCTCGTCTCCGGCAACATGTCCAACGTGACCGTCGGCACCCCGATGGTGGGCGGCAACTTCGCTGCGGGCACCGTCGTCACCGGCGTCTCCGGAACCAAGATCACGCTTTCTGCCAACGCCATCAACGGCAACGCCGGCGCAGGCTTCACCAACGTCGTCAGCTACGCCACCAACGGCACCGTCGCCCTCAGCACGGGCAGCCACACCTTTGACATCGCGCCGGTGATGGCCAACGGCACCAACCTCGCCCCGCTGCAGCCCACCCTGAACATTGCCAGCGTGATGACCGGCAACGCCAGCATCATCAAGACAGGCGCAGGGCTGCTGCAGCTCAGCGCGGCCAACACCTTCACCGGCGGCGTCAGCCTGCAAAACGGCAGCCTGCTCTTCAGCACCGGCAGCGTCTTCAACAGCGGCGTGACCGGCGGCGTCAGCGCAGGCCCCATCGGCACCGGCACCCTGACCATGTCCGGCAGCAACAACCTGACCCTCCTCAGCAGCACCAGCCTGACCATCGGCAACGCAGTGACCTTTAACTCCGCTTTCAACGGCGAGTTCCGGTTTGACAGCACCGTCTCCACCGGCACAAACCTCACCCTCAGCGGCCTCGTCACCCTGCCCAACGCGGTGACCATCAACGTCATCAACCCCGGCATGACCGCCGCCCTCGGCCAGATCACCCGCGTCACCACGCCGGGCAACATCGTCATCAACAAGACCGGCCTCGGCACGCTCTCCATCGGTGCCCTCGCCGCAGGAAACACCATCACGCTGAACATGAACGGCGGGAATCTCTCCCTGCTCAATGACGGGGACGGCACCGCCTCCCGCCAGGTCATCGACAGCGGCATCACCGTGGTCTCCAGCCAGGCCATGAACCTCACCGTCGGCCGCCTCGGCACCGTGTATGCGCCGCTCTTCACCTCGGCTGCCTACAAAACGATCCAGATCAAAGGCTCCACGGGCACCACCTTCACCAACGGCGTCCTGACCGTGGCCAACAACAACGGCTACGGTCTGGAAATCACCAGCAACGTCACCCTCGGCTCCGGCCAGGTCGTCAATGTGGCCAACGCCTCGGACTCCAGCCTCATCCAGGGCCTGCTCCTCTCCGGAGTCGTCTCCGGCGGCGGCATCACCAAGATCGGTGCCGGCACCCTGGTGCTCACCAACACCAACACCTTCACCGGCACGGTGGACATTCAGGCCGGTGTGGTCGCCGCGTCCTCGGACGCCGCGCTGGGCAACGTGGCCAATGGAGTGATCCTCAACGTGAACTCCGCCACCGCCGTGGGCCTGCGCGCGACCGGCACCTTCTCCACCAACCGCACCATCACCCTCAATCAGGCCAGCAACGCCATCGAAGTGACGACTGGCAACACGCTGACTCTGAACACGGCCTTTGGCCTCGGAGCCGTCTCCAACGCGCTGCGCAAAAATGACAACGGCACGCTGGTGCTCAACAACCTCAACAGCACCTGGAATGGCGTGCTCACCATCGGCGCAGGCGTGGTCAGGGTCACCAATGCAGGCGCCCTCGGCACCGTCACTGGAAACACCGTCGTCACCGGCACAGGCGCCGCCCTTCAGATCAACAGTGTGAACATTGGCACCGAGCAGCTCAGCCTCAATGGCTCGGGCATCAACAACGGCGGTGCTGTGCAGGCCGTCGGCGGCGGCACCAGCACGATCGGGGGCACCATCACCCTCGCCACGGCCTCCGCCATCGGGGCAGACGCCGGCAACACGCTCCTCATCACCGGTTCCATCACCGGCGCGCAGGCCCTCACCCTTGTCGGCGGCGGCAACATCAACATCACCACCAACGGCTTCGGCGCGCTGGGCTCCATCACCAAGATGGGGGCGGGCACCACCACGCTGAGCGTGAACAGCGCCTCCTTTGTCAACGGCCTGGTCATCAATGAAGGCACCTTCAAGATCACCGGCTCCGGCGTCACCCTCGGCGGCACAGGCGGCATCACCGTGCAGGGCCCCTCGGGACTGCTCTGGGTGGACGACACCGTCGGCGCAGCCACCGCCCACTTTGCGGGCGCGCGTGCAGTCACGCTCAATGGCGGCACCCTGCGCTTTGACGGCGGCTCCGGCACCTCCGCGCAGACCCTCGGCGCGCTGACCACCAACCGCGCCGCGACCAACACCATCATCATGAACCAGGGGTCGGGCACCAACACCCTCACCTTCTCCAACTGGAACAACAACGGTGACTCCAGCACAAACTTCGTCGGCACGAACCTCGGCACCGCCGGCAACAAAGTCCTCTTCACCACCGCACCGGGCACCTCCAACGGCCTCATCCTGCGCACGCTGGTCAACGGCGTGGACTTCGCCGGGTATGTGACGGGCACAGGCGTGGGCGCCTTTGGCACCGCAGGCTACACCGCCTACAATGCCAGCAACAACCTCGACACCGCCGCCGCTACGGACACCATGAACATCACGGGAGCGTTGACCTTCCTGGGCAGCACCTCCCGGACCGTCAACGCCATCAAGATCAGCGGCAACGGCCTCAATCTGACCAACTCCGTCGCCACCCAGGGCGCCACGCTGACGCTGAACTCAGGGTCCATCCTCAATGTGGGCGGCAACAACACGATCAGCATCCCCCGCCTCAACTTCCCGAACGTGAACAACGTCAACATGCAGGCCTACGTGGCCGTGGCTGACGGCACACAGCTCACCATCAACAGCCTGATGACGGGTGCCGGTGGCTTTGTGAAAGACTCGGGCGGCACGCTCATCATCAACGCGCCGAACAACATGGCCGGCGTCGCCAACATCAGCGGCCAGATCCTCACCGGCAACTTCGTCATCAACGGCGGCACCGTGAAGCTCAACGGCGGCAACAACACCCTCACGCCCAACCAGTTCCTCATCGTCGCCACAGGCGCGACGCTGGACCTGAACGGCAACTCCCAGTTTGCCCTCGGCACCCGTGGTGACAGCGCGGCCCTGCAGGGCAATGCCGGTACCTTCACCAACACCTCCACCAATGCAGCCGCCCTCATTTTCGGCCTGGACAGCGGCGGCTTCAACTTTGGCGGCATCATCAAGCAGGAAGCCGGCGCCGGAGCCATGAACTTCTTCAAGAGCAGCAACCAGACCTACAACTTCCTCAACGCCAACACCTACAGCGGTGCCACGATCTTTGCAGGCGGCACCAACGGGCTCGTGGACGGCGGCACGCTGGCCAACACCTCCTCCATCGCCATCAACTACGCCGTCCTGCGCCTTGACGACAACGTCAACTTTGCCCTCGCCAACCGTGTGAACCTCTCGGCGGACATCACCCTCAAAGGCGGGTCGCTGGTCTATCAGGGACGCACCCAGGCCAACACCTCGCAGTCCGTCGGCAACGTGATCCTCTCCGAAGGCCTCAACATGATCCAGGCGGCCAACGGCGGCACCGGCATCAACTCCGCCACGCTCAACATCCTCTCCCTCACCCGCAGTGCGGGCTCGACCGCGACCGTGCGCTTCCCGGACAACGGCCTTGGCGCCAACGGCAACGTCGGCCGCATCCTCATCAGCAGCCTGAACGGCGTGCCGACCAGCGGCAACACCGGAGGCTCCAACATCAACAGCGGCGGACTTACCAACGGCCTGATCGGACCTTGGGCCATCGTGGACCGTGAATTCGCCAGCTACATCCCCGACCTGGGCGTAGGCCGCCTCAGCCAGACGGGTTTTGCCGGCTATTCCCTCAACACCCTGACCGGCACACCGCTGGCCACGGACAACATCCGCGCCACCGCCAGCGTCGGCCCGCTGGTGACAGACACCACCGTCAACACCTTCTCCCTGATCAACCCCACCGTGGCCGCCACGACGGTGAACCTGGGCGGCAACACCCTCACGCTGCAGGGCGGGGGACTCCTGCTGGCTCTGGGTGCAGACAACATCAACATCGCCATCAACAACGGCTTCATCACCGGCGGCCTGGCCAACACCGCCAGCGACCTCTACATCCACGTCCTGCCCTATGGTGGCACCAACCGCACCTTCACCATGAATGCGGTCATCAAGGACAACGGCACCGGAGCCCTGCGCATGATCATGTCCGGCAGCGACGGCGCGGCCAACCTCACCCTCAACGCCCTCAACACCTACACGGGTGGCACGGTCATCAATGGTGGTGTCCTCCTCATCGGCAGCACCGGCTCCCTCGGCACAGGTGGCATCACCATCAACGGTGGCGCCACTCCCGGCAGCGCCATCCTCGTCCAGCAGGCAGGCGGCATCATTGATGCCAGCAACTCCGTCACCATCAACGGCAGCGGCATCCTGGTGCTCGGCGGCACCCAGACCCTGAATGGCCTGGTCTTCAACGGCTCCGGCGGCGGCAATCTGGCCCCCACCGTGAACTCGGGTGACGGCCTGCTCACCATCGGCTCCGGCGGCATTGTCTCCAATCCGCTCAATCCGGCCGCCTCGCCGCTGGTCGTCGGCCGCATCGACTTGGGAAGCTCTCTCAACAACATCACCGTCAACACCTTCGACTTTGCCGGGTTCAACAACTTTGCCCCGACCACCCCCGGCCTCGTTCTCGGCGGCGTGGTGGGCTCCCTCGGCGGCTTCAACAAGCTGGGCAACGGCGTGCTTCAGATCAACCAGTCCACCTTCGTCGGCGGCGTCAACGTCATGGGCGGCAACATCCAGTCCGGTGCGGTCAACGCCGGTTCCCGCTTCTCCACCCTCACGCTGAACTCGGGCACCTCCCTCAACCTCAACGGCCAGTCCACCGTCTGGGGTGCGTTGGCAGGCAGCGGCTCGGTCTTCAACAGCGTGGCCAACAACGCCCTGCTCACCGTGGGCTTCAACAACAGCAACACCACCTACTCCGGCCAGCTCAACCGCTTCAATGACGGCACGCCAAACGCCATCTCGCTGACCAAGATCGGCACCGGCAACATGACCATCACCGGTGTGCAAAACGCCACCAGCGGCTCCACCGGTGTGCTGACGGTGGGCCTGGGCACGGTCACCTACGCCGGCGCAGGCACGGCCATTCTGCCAAGCCAGACCATCCTCACAGGCGGTACCCTCACGCTGGACAACAGCGCCAGCAACCTCAACAACCGCCTTGCCACCCCGCTCACCGCCACCCCGGCCAGCCTTCTCACCATCAGCGGTGGTACCTTCAAAATCGTGGGCGGCAGCAGCGCGAACACCGTTGAAAATGTCGGCACCCTCACCATCAGCAGCGGCAGCGGCATCATCTCTCTGAACGCGGACCCTGCCACCCAGGTCACCTTCACGGCCAGCACGCTCACCGCACAGCAGGCCGGAGCCAGCCTCATCCTGCAGGGGAACTTCAGCGCCGCCGGAACCACGGGCAGCGCAGGCTTTGCCAACATGCTGGCCACGACATTCAACGTCATCGGTGGCCAGGGCAACGGGGCCAACGGCACCACCACCCGCACGATCCGCTCGGACATCCTCGCCCAGGACGTCGGCAAGGTCACGGTCAGCGCCAGCTCCGTCGAGTCGAACCAGGTCACCGTCACCAGCGTTCCTCTCAACCTGACGGTGGGAGACACCCTCCTCGGGCAGAAGGTGGTCGGCATCAGCGGCCTGACCATCACGCTCTCCGGAAATGCCAGCCAGGACATCAGCTCCAACACCGACGTCACCTATGAAGGCGTGCCATGGTTCACCACCAAGGACTCCGTCACCGGCTACCTGCGCCCTCTGACGGACGCTGAAATGAGCAAGGCCCTCTCCAACAGCCTCACCACCAACTTCCAGCTCAGCACCAACACCGTCATCACCTTCAGCCAGAACAGCAACAGCCTGACCCTGCTCAGCGGCGGCGGTGTCTCCAATGGCAGCGTGGCGGCCATGGGCATCTTCAACACCAGCGCCTCCCAGCTTTACGAACTGGTCAACACCGGCGGCGTGCTCGCCTTCAGCGGCAATGCCGGCATCAACACCCCGTTCTTTGCCTCCAACAACAACGCGGCGTTCTATTTCTACACCATCGGTGCGGACACCGTGCTGAATGTGAACAGCTTCCTCTTCAACACCGGCGGCGGTCTGGTCAAATCCGGGGAGGGCACCCTGAGCCTCAACCGTCGCGGCTATTACAGCGGCGTCACCACTGTCAACGCCGGCACCCTCATCCTCAATGGTGGCAACAACACCATCTGGGCTCCGCAGACCATCACTCCTCTGGGCGCTCCGACCACCACCATCGCCAGCTTCCAGGGCCTCGCCGTCAACGGCGGCACGCTCGAGCTCAACGGCTACAACGGGGCGTTCAGCTCCTTCGGCAGCAACAACAGCGTCGGCGCCGGCGGCATCGTGACCAACTCATCCGGCACGCTCGCCACCATGACGGTCACAGGCAGCACCACCAGCTTCAATGGCAGCCTCACGGGCAACCTGGCCCTCACTTCCAACGCAGCCCTCACGCTCACCAACGTCAACACCTACACCGGCGCCACCGTGCTGCGTGGCAACAGCCTCACGCTGCGCGATGCGGGCACCCTCTCCGGCACCTCCTCCATCGGCATCAACTTCGCCACCCTGAACTGGGACGACAGCGGCCTCACCACCCTGGACAACCTCAACCCCGTGCGCTTCAACGCCGCGACAACGGTCTCCCTCCAGGGCGGTGCGCTCACCATCACCGGCGGGGGCTCGCTCGACACCAATGTGGTGATCAACAACCTCGTCATTCAGCGCGGTGGCAGCACCATCACCGTCACTCCTGCCGCCAACGCCGGCAGCGCCGTCAGCCTGAGCATCGGCTCGCTCACCCGCACGGACAGCGACCGCAGCATGGTCAACTTCATCGCCGGCAACGGCGTGGGCATGGGCGGCACAGGAAACAACAACAACGCCTCCGTGCAGATCTCCCTGATCAACGGCGTCGGCGTCTCCGCCAGCACGCTCGTCAACAAGCTCATCGGCGGCTGGGCTGTCGTGAACGGCGACAGCTTCGCCACCTACAAGGACGGCGTCGGCATCGGCGCGCTCAGCACCACCGTGGGCGGCAACGTGTATGCCGGCGGCAATGCCTTCCCGACCTACGACGGCTTTGACATCACCTCCGCCAGCACCCTGTCCACCTGGAACGTCAGCGACGGCAACAGCCCCACGCTGCTGACATCCAAGACGGTCAACTCCCTGCGCTACACCGGCGGCCAGCTCACCCTCGGCAACGGCTCCACCGCCGTCACCCTCACCCTGAACGTCGGCCTGCTCACCAACTCCGGCGGTTCCACCATCGCCGCCGGCAACGTGGCCTCTGCCATCACCGCCACCGGCCCTGACTTCTTCGTGTACATCAATCAGGGCACGACCAACTTCAACATCAAGCTCACCGGAGCCTTCAGCCTGGTCAAAGGCGGCGGCGGCGCCCTCACGCTGAATCCCGGCACCGGAGTCTCCAACGACTACACCGGCGCCACCTACGTGGACGGCGGCACGCTCAACCTCAACGGCGCGGCCAGCACCATCGTCATTCCTGGCGACCTGATCGTCAACAATGCCACGGTCAACGTGAGCAATGCCAACAAGTTCAGCGGCACGGTGGGCCAGATCGCCGCTGGCGCAAACCTGACCCTCAACGGCGGTTCGGTGTTCAACATGTTCAGCTACACCAGCGCCACCACGACCACGCTGGCCAGCATCAACTTCAACAACACCGGCGGCACCACCCAGCCACGCTTTGTTTTCAACAATCCCACCGGCGGCGTGAGCACTCTCGTCCTGACCGCCACCAACGCCATCACCGCGGTCAACGACAACTTCGCCACCACCCCGATCATCCAGGCGGCGACCACAGCGGCAAACTCCGCCATCCAGCTGACCGGCAGCAACCCTATCATCAATGTGTCCGGACTTTCCCCGATCGGCCTGGTGATTTCCGCCCCCATCACGAGCTCCAACGGCGTCGTCTCCAAGATCGGCAACAGCTCCCTGGTGCTCAGCGGCAGCAGCACCTTCACCAACGGCTTCAACCTCAATGAAGGCACCCTGATCTTCGGCACCAACTCGGTGGGCAATCCCGGGGCGCTCACCAGCGGCGCAGTCGGCACCGGCACGCTGACCATCGCAGGCGGCACGACCATCCAGGCCGGCAACGTCACGGGCATCAGCACCACCACCACCGCCAGCTCTGCCACCGTCCAGCTCAACACCGCAGGCGCCGCCGCCTCCCTCGCAGTCGGTCAGGCCGTCTTTGGCGGCTCAGGCATCCAGGCCGGCACCTACATCACGGCTGTCGATGTTGCCAACAACCGCATCACCCTTTCCTCCTTCGTCACCACCGCCAGCTCTGCCAACACCCTCAACTTCTCCACCTACACAGGAAATGCTGTGACGGTGAATGGAGACTTCAGCTTTGGCGGCCAGACGACCAATCAGAACTTCACCCTCACCGGTGCGGTCAACCTGGGCTCCTCCACACGGGCCATCAATGTGGACAGCGCCTTCGTGATCGCCACCATCAGCGGTCAGATCAGCGGCACCGGCGGCATCACCAAGACAGGCAACGGCGTCCTGGTGCTGACCAACAACACCAACAGCTACACCGGCGCTACCACCATCAACGGAGGCATCCTCCGCCTCGGCTCCACCAGCGACAACACCTCGGGCACCGGAGCTGGCAACATCCTGCCCAGCGGCACGGCGCTCACCATCGCCACCGGCGCCGGCCTGGATCTCGGCGGCAGAAACCAGACGATCGCCTCGCTCGCCGGGGGCGGTTTCATCACCACTTCCACGGGCACCGGCACCTCGATCATCAGCACGCTGACCGTCGGAGACAGCACCAACACCACCTTCTCAGGCGTCCTGACCGGTGCCTCCACAGGAAATTTCAGGCTTGTCAAAGTCGGCACCGGCGAGCTGACCCTCACCGGCGTCAGCAACTTCAACGCCGCCAACGCCGTCGCCATCAGGGGCGGTACCATCAGCGTCAGCAATCTCGGCAACGGCGGGTCCGGCAGCGGCATCGGCGCAGCCTCAAACACTGCGTCCAATCTGGTCATAGAAGGCGGCACGCTGAAGTATATCGGCGCAATCAACGCCACCACAGACCGTGGCTTCACCATCGGCAGCACCGTTGCCGGCGCGACCGCCACCATCGATGCCTCCGGCACTGGTTCGCTGACCTTCAGCTCCAGCGGTGGCGCGCTGGCCTACGGCACCACCAACCAGACCCGCAACCTCGTCCTCACCGGCACCTCCATCGCCGCCATCACCAACGTCTTCGGCAAGGTCATCGCCAACAACGGCACAGGCCTGACCTCCCTGACCAAGAACGGCAGCAACACCTGGTCCCTCACCGCCGCCAACACCTACACGGGCGCCACCAACATCAACGCCGGGACGCTCGTGCTCGCCGCCGGCTCCCTGGCCAATGCCTCCGCCACCCCCAACGCCACCGTCACCGTGGCCAGCGGCGCCACCCTCTCGGTCGCCGCCACCACCGCTGGCTTCAACTACCAGATCGGCAACGTGGGTACCGTGGCCACCAATGGCGCTCAGGTGATCCTCTCCGCCGGCTCCTCCTTCAGCATGGCGAACAATGACTCGACCGGCACGCTCACCATCAACCGCAATGCCGGATGGGTCTCCGGCGCGGGTCTGACCATCGGCGGCGCCAGCGGCTCCACCGTGCGCATGACCTTTGACCTCGGCAACGGCGCCAACAAGGCTGACACCATTGTCGTCTCCGACGTGACCACCGCCCTGAACAACACCGTCAGCATCGGCGCCAGCGGCGGCACCGTCTTCATCCTGCCGGAAGCTGGAATCGGCGGCCTGACAGCCGGTCTGCACGACCTGATCACCTTCAAAGCCGGCGGCCTCAATCTCAATGGCAAAACCGCCATCAGCCAGTCGCTGACTCTGGGTACCCCGGGTATCCTCGTGGGCGGTCAGGGCTATGCGCTGACCATCGTCATGAGGAATGCCTCAAATGCCGTCGTCACTGATGCCACCCAAGCCGTGGCCATTGCCATCCAGGTGGCCGCTGCGGCCGCACCCAAAGACTACTACTGGGCAGGCAACCTCAACAACCTGTGGTCTGGCGCCAACTGGAACACAACCGCCAGCGGCGGTGTGGCCAGCGGCTCCATCCCCGGCATTTTTGACAACGTTTTCTTCTCCACCACCACCCCGACACCGGGCAATCTCAGCATCGACCTCAATGGCAACCAGGTCGTCGGCGCCCTCAACTTCAGCTCAGGAGGGGCGGTCACCCTCAACAACAACACCCTGATGCTGCTCAATCCTGCGGCCATCAATGTCAACACCGCCGGCAACATCATCAACAGCGGCCTGATCCTGGGCACCAGCCAGACATGGAACGTCGGCTCCGGATTCACCTTCACCGTCAACGGCGTGGTCGATGACAACCAGGTCGGCTACTCCCTCACCAAGTCCGGTGCCGGCACCCTGCTCATGGCCTCCAATGCTCTCAGCAGCAGCTACCTCGGCGGTACCACGATCACCGGGGGTGTGCTCTCGACAGCCAGCCTGGCCAACGGACGCGCGAACAGCGGCATCGGTGCCTCCACCGCAGACGCGGCCAACCTTGTGCTCAATGGCGGCACCCTCAGGTACACCGGCACGGGAGCCACGACCAACAGGCTCTTCTCCGTCGGCAGTTCCGGCGGTAAAATCGAGTCCTCCGGCACGGGCGCGCTGATCTTTAACAGCGCAGGCGCCATGGGCTTCAACAACCAGACCACGGCACGCCTCCTGACCTTGGGCGGCACCAACACCGGCAACAACACCATGTCCGTCGCCATTGGCAACGGCACCGGCTCCACCTCGCTGACCAAGACCGATGCCGGCACCTGGCTGCTCCAGCCGAACAACGGCGTCACCAACGTCACCGGCACGATCAACGGCACCACCACCATTGTTGGGGACGCCACCGGTCTGGTGACCAACCAGCTCATCAGCGGCGAGGGCATCCAGGCCGGTTCACGAGTCGTCTCCATCGCCAGCGACGGCCTGAGCTTCACCATCGACAAAGCCAGTGACGCCATGGCCCCGGCAGAAACGATCAGCCTCGCCCTGCCAGGCAGCACCCTTGCGGTGAATGACAAGGTCGATGCCGACGGCACGATCAATCCAGACGGCTTGTACACCGTCACGGCCAACAACGGAACGACGGTCACCATCTTCAAGCCTGCCGAAACGAGCCGCAGCATCGCCTTCAGCGCTGCCGCAGGCAACGGTTACACCGGCGTCACCACCATCAACGGCGGCACGCTCAGAATCCTTGACGTCCAGAATGGCGGCATCGCCAGCGCCATCGGGGCATCCAGCAATGCTGCGGCAAACCTGGTCATCGACGGCGGCACCCTGCGCTACGAGGGCGCAGGCTCCAGCACGGACCGCCTGTTCACCATCGGCACCACCAACGGGGCCACCCTGGACGCCTCGGGCACCGGAGCACTCACCTTCATCAACCCGGGCTCGCTGGCCTTCAGCGGTTCTGGCAGCGGCCTTCGCTCGCTCACCCTTACAGGCACCAGCGACGCCGCCATCATCAACAGCCTCATCTCTGTCATTGGCAACGGCAGCGGCACCACCGCCCTGATCAAGACCGGAACCAACACCTGGCGTCTTGGCGGCTCCAACACCTACACCGGCAGCACCACCATCAGCGGCGGTGTGCTTCAGGTCAGCGTCATGACCAACGGCTCGGTCGCCAGCAGCATCGGGTCTGCCACCAACGTGGCCTCCAACCTGGTGATCAACGGCGGCACCCTGCGCTACACAGGCAACGCGGCTTCCTCCAACCGTCTGTTCACCATCGGCACCGGCGGTGCGGTGATCGAGGCCTCGGGTGTTGGGGCTCTGACCCTGAGCAATGCGGGCCTCCTCGGCCTCTCCGGCACGGGAGCGCGCGTCCTCACCCTCACCGGTACGAACACCGGCGCCAACACCCTCGCATCCTCCATCAATGACAACGGCGGCTCGACCAGCGTCGTCAAGAACGGCACCGGCAACTGGGTGCTCTCCTCCACCATCAGCGGCTACACCGGCACGACGACGGTGAACAGCGGCACGCTGCAGGTCGGCGTCTCCTCCGCCGGACGCACCGGCTTGGGCGCCACCACCGTCAACAGCGGTGCCACCCTCGCAGGCTCAGGCACCATCAACGGCACCGTGGGAACTCTGGGCAACAACTTCCTGGATGGCACCAGCCATATGATCAACAGCGGCGCGACCCTCTCCCCAGGCGATCTCCTGGGCGCAAGCGTCGGCTCCATGACCTTCAACGGCAACCTGACGCTCCAGACCGGCTCCACGGCCAACTTCCAGATTGCCGGTGCGACCCTGAACGGCGGCTCCGGACTGCTCAGCTCGCTGCTCACCGGCACTTACGACACCCTCGGCGGCTACCGTGATCTGAACCGCGCCACCTGGGACGCGACCGCCATCCCTGCCGGCCGGACCGACTTCATCACCGTCAACGGCATGCTGACCCTGAACCACACCACCCTGGTGGTGCAGGACCTCAACAACTACCTCACGCTGGCCACCAGCGCGGGCAAAGCCCAGAGCGGTGACATCTTCAATCTCGGCAACTGGACCGGCCTGGACTCGCTTTCGAGCTTCAACGTCGGCGAAAACTACCGCACGGGCGGCTCCGGCGGCGGCGACCTCATCCTCCCCACCCTCGGCGGCGGTCTGGTCTATGACGTGAGCCTGTTCAATGCCTACGGCCTCATCCTCGTCATCACCAAGCCCGGCACCATTCCGGTGCTGATGAACAACTTCAATCTCGACCGCTCCACCTCATGGAATGCGGTGGCAAGCTGGCTGCCAACCACCGTGCCAAACTCCATCGGTTCCATCGTGAACTTCACGACCAACATCGGCACGGCGGTCAACCTCAACGCCCAGATCAACCTGGACGGCAACAAGACCGTGGGCGTGATGGTGCTGGGGGATCAGAACAACACCAACCACTTCGAGATCGCCCAGGGCAGCGGCGGCAGCCTGATCTTCAACAACGGCGGCTACGGCAAGGCGCTGCTGAGCAAGGTGCAGTCCAACAGCACCACCGTCGGTGCAGACGTGATCTCCGCACCGGTCCAGCTCGCAAGCAACCTGCGCGTCAATTCCAACGCGGGCGGCGCCACAGCCCGTCTCGACATCAGCGGCTCCATCTCCCAGGTTTCGGGCTCGACTTTCGGCCTCGACATCATGGGCCCGGGCCGTGTCACTCTCACCGGCCAGACCGCCAACTCCTACACCGGCCTGACCACCGTCTTCAGCCGTGGCAACAGCGACGCCGGCAATCCGGAACTGGTGCTGGCCAAGACCACCACCGTCATGAGCACCACGACGAGCAACAGCGTCCAGGTCTCCTCCGCCACCACCTCGAGCGGCAGCAATGTGGTCAACCTCGTTGGCGGCGCCAACACCAACAACTTCTACGTCGGCATGGTGATTTCCGGCAATCCGAACATCCCTGCCGGCGCCACCGTCATTCAGATCAACTCAGCCACCCAGTTTGTGATCTCGACGAACGCCAGTGTGACAAACACGGTCGGAGTCGCCACCACGTTTGACGTGCGCCAGCTGGTCAACGTGACCAACACCGCCGGCTTCTATGCCGGCATGGTGGTCAACGGCAATCCTGGCATCCCCAACGGCACCGTGGTGCTGGCGGTCAAGAACGGCACTCAGCTGGTTCTCTCCAACGCAGCCACGGCTTCCGCCACCACCAACACCACCTACGGCACCTATGTGGCCAACGGTACCATTGTCGGAGACCTCAAGATCGGCAATGTGAGCATGGGCGGCTCTGGAACGGGCGTCGTCCAGCTTGGCGCGAGCGAGCAGATCGCCAACACCTCGCTCATCAAGTTTGACGCAGGCTTCGGCGGAGACTCGACCGGCAACAACGGCAACAACTCCTACTGGAAGCTGATGGGCTTTGACGAAACCGTGCGTGGCATCTCCGATTTCACCGCCAGCGGCGTCATTGAAAACCTCGAAGGTGAAAACCAGTCGGCCAACAGCACCCTGACTCTGAACACCAGCGGCGTGAGCTACTACAACGGCTTCCTCCGTGACCGCGCCAACAACACGGGCACCGGCGTGCTGAACCTCGTCATCGGCGGCAATGGCACCCAGGTCCTGGCCCTGGGCAACATCACTTATTCCGGCTCCACCACCATCAACTCGGGCGCCACTCTCGTGCTCGAAAGCGCGACCAACTTTGGCAACGGCATCAGTGGCGGCACCATCGGCACCCAGACGATCACCAACAACGGCACTCTGGGCTTCCGCATCAACAACAACGCCACCTGGAACTTCTCCCGCGCTGTCTCCGGAACAGGCGCGATGGTGCGCGACGGCGGCAACGGCACTCTGAACTTCAGCTCTTCGGTCGCCACCTTTGGTGCCGGCATCAAAGTGCTTGAAGGCGGCACAACCAACTTCAACAACACCACCACCGTCACAGGCGGCGGCTTCTACGTTTCCGGCATCCAGAACCTCACGCTCGTGAACTGGAACAGCGCGGTCAACGTGCAGTCCGGCGGCCTGAGCGTGGTCGGCAACGGCAACAACGTCACCTCCGGCGGCGTGCTCTCCGTGCTTGCTTCCAGCACGATGAACGGCGCGATCAGCCTGATCGGCGGCGACCTGCGCATTGAAGGCTCAGGCGCCCTTTCCGGCGTGACCAGCATCCTCATCTCCGGCAGCGGAACCCTTGCCGATGGCAACACCTTCCAGGGGCTGAGAATCAGGAACACCAGCGCGACCGCCGTCAACCGCATCAACGACTCGGCCACCATCACCATGAACGCTGGGCAGCTCACCCTCCAGGGCGTGGGCACCGCAGGCACGGAAAACTTCTCTGAAACGCTGGGCACCTTGTCCTTTGCCGGTGGCTCGAACCGCATTGTTTCGGAAAAAGCCACCTCGGCCACCAACCTTCTGACCTTGGCCGGCCTCGGGACCCGTGCAGCGGGATCCACCGCCATCTTCAATTCGATCCGCGGCAGCTCGGACACCGGCGGAGTCATCGCATTTACCACCACGCCCACGGCAGTTCTCGCCAACAGCAACGGCATTCTCGGCGGCTGGGCGGTTCGTGCGACCATCACCGGCGGCCAGGCAGCCTATGAATGGGCCACGGTGTCCTCCCAGACCGTCAACGGCAGCTCCGTCAACGCCATCACGGCCCTGACCTCCTACACTGCGGCCAACAGTGCCACATCCATCCATTCGTGGACTTCGACGCAGAACATCAAGGTCACCGCCTCGCAGACTCCGACCTCCTTTGGCAGCCGCACCATCAACTCGCTCAACATTCAGAGCGGCTCCGGCCTCACGATCAACATCAACCCGATCTCCTCGACCACGCAGAGCACGCTGATCATCAACAGCGGGGGCATTCTGGCCACCCAGGCCACGCACACCATCACGGGCGGCAGGCTCACGGCTGGCACCTACACCGGCTCTCTCAACCCTTATGAGCTGATCTTCCAGCAGCCAACCAACCAGCTCAATGTCTTCAGCGCCATCGTGGACAACGGCGCCAACATCGTCTCCGTGGTCAAGTCCGGTGCAGGCACTCTGGTGCTGAACCCGACCGTCACCGCAAGCGTCGTGAACATGAATCCCAACAGCGCCACGATCACGCTGAACACGAACAACTTTAACACCGACATCGTGGTTGGTTCCACCGTGTCCGGTTCTGGCATCGCTCCGGGGACCACCGTCATCGGCCTGGTGGGCAACAACCAGGTCATCCTCTCCCAGAAGCCCACCGCTGCCATCACCACCACGCTGACCTTCGGAGTGCTCAACACCTACACCGGCAAGACCTACATCAACGACGGCGTGCTGCAGATCACCCGTGAAAGCGACCTCGGATCGAATCCCGGCAGCTACCAGGCCGACCAGCTGACGATCAACGGCGGTGTGCTGCGCGCCAGCACCAACCTGGTGTTCAACGACTCCAACCGTGGCATCACCATCGGGATCGCAGACGGCTACTTCCGCGTCGCCACCAACAGCACCCTGAGCATTGGTGCTGCCAACAGCATCATCGGAAACACCGGCAGCCTGATCTTCTCCCCTGACAGCGCCAGCCTTGGGGTCTTGCTGATCGCGGGCAACAACAACCTCTCGGGCGGCCTGGAAACTGTCGGCGCGCAGGTGATCGACACCGGCACTCTGGCCTCGACCTTCGTCACCGGTGGAAACACCGTGACTGTGGCGACGACCGCCGGTCTCGAAGTGGGAGGCACCGTCACTGGCGACGGCATTCCTGATGGCACCGTCATCACACGCATCGTTGATGGCACCACCATCGAGATCTCGCAGCTGGCAGTGGCAGACGGCACCAATCAAAACCTGGTGTACAACGGCTTCAATGCCGTGAAGCTCACGGGCAACAACACCATCGGCTTCATCCGCATGATCGGCTCCACGATCGCGCTGCTTGGAAACAACACCCTGACGAGCGACATTCAGGTGAATTCCGGCCTGCTGCGCCTGGGCGGCAGCAACCAGTTCAACGGCACGATGACCGTCAACGGCGGCGAAGTCCGCCTTGAGAGCAGCAACGGTCTGGTCAGCAGCAACGGGGGCTACACCGTCTACACGGACGGCACCTTCAACCTCAACGGCTTCAACACCACGGTGGCCAAGATCACCGGTACTGGCACGGTCACCAACAACGGCACCGCCGCCTCCACCCTCGTGGTCAATGCCACCGACAACTTCACCTTCAACGGGGTGATCACCGACGGCCCTATCTCCTACGGCGTCCTGGGACTGACCAAGAACGGAGATGGAGTCATGACTCTGGGCAACGGCAACGCCTACTCCGGCCCCACCGTGATCAACGGCGGCGTGCTCCGTGTGTCGCAGCTCGCCTTTGGCGGCTTCAACAGCAGCATCGGCAATGCCACCAACGACGCGGCCAACCTGGTCTTGAACGGAGGCGCGCTGAGGTACTTCAACAACGCCTCCACCATCACCGACCGCTCCTTCACACTCGGCGTCGGAGACAGCGCGGGTGCCATCATCGCAGACGGCACGCTCGTCGGGGCCACCGTGACCTTCGGTTTCAACGGACTGTCCCCTGCGGTGGCATTCACGGGCTCGGGCTCCCGCACCCTGACCCTGGGCGGTGCCAACCGTGGCGACAACCTCTTCAATCTGGCGCTGGGAGACGGCGCCGGCGGAGCCACCTCGCTGACCAAGATTGGCAACGGCACCTGGGTGCTCGGCACGCAGAGCTCCTACACGGGTGAAACCACGATCCTCGCCGGTGTCCTGGCAGCGACTGTGGACGGCGCCTTGGGGGCTGCGGGTGGTGCAGGCATCATCCTTGCTGGCGGCACCAATGGCAGCAACCTGATCGGCAACCAGAACGCCACGCTGGATCTGCGCGGCGTGACCTACAACACGGTGCAGAACATCTACCTGGCAGGCGGCACCCTGGCCACCACCACCGGAAACAGCTCCTGGGCTGGCTCGGTCTTTGTCAACGCCACCTCCACCATCCTGGTGCAGCAGGGCTCGGTCCTCAATCTCAAGGGCACCCTGGGCGGAAACAGCTCCATCAACCAGATCGGTGGCGGCACGCTGATCCTCAGCGGCCAGGCAGATCCGACCACCCGCAACAGTGTCTCCACGATCAATGTCATCAACCACACCGTTCAGGCCGGCACCCTCCGCCTGGACTACACCACCAACAATTTCAGCAAGCTCGCAGACAATGGCGCCCTGGTGCTCGGTGGCAGCCGTTTTGGCGGCACGCTCGAACTGCTGGGCGGATCTCACGTGGAAATCGTCGCTGGCGTGACCATCAACACCGGTGACAACCGCATCTCGCGCCTCGGCGGCAGCTCGATCCTGCGCATGAACGGCATCAGCCGCGGTGTGGGCGGCAAGGTCAACTTCAGCGGCAACGACATCGCCAGCACCGACACCAACAACACGGTGGGCATCCTGGGTTCCTGGGCCACGGTCGGTGATTCCGACTGGGCAACGAAGAGCTCCTTCAACGAATCGCTGGTCGATACCAAGACCACGACAGCCGGCGATCTCATGATCCGTGCCTACACCGGCTACACCGCCAGCTCGGTGAACAACGACTGGGTCATCTCCTCGACCATCGGCAACATGGACTTCGTCGCGAACACAACGCAGACGAACGACACTGCCAATACGCTGCGCTTCCACAACCCGGTGGGCGGGGGAGGGGTGAGCACCGTCACACTCAACGGATCAAACACGCTGCAGGGCGGAGCCATCCTCGTCACCTCCAACATGGGTGGCAGCACGGCTCTGATCGACGGCACAGGCACGCTTTCCACCGGCCGGGTGGGCACCACCGTCAATGACCTGCTGATCCTTCAGAACAACGTCAATGCCCCGCTGGACATCTCCGCGGTGATCGTCGACAACTCCGCGAGCCGTGCGGACCGCGCCGGCACGATGGTGAGCGGCAACACGCTGGTGAGCAACATCAACGCCGCCGACCTCGCCGTGGGCATGCTCGTCACGGGTTCCGGCATCGCTGCGGGCACCACCATCACCTCGCTCTCCTCGGTGGCCACGGTGACGATCAACCAGACCATCGGCAACAGCGTCATTGTCTCCAGCGTGCCTACCAACCTCTTTGTGGGAGCCACACTGCTGGGCCGCACCGTGACCGGCATCAGCGGCACGACCCTCACGCTTGACGGAGCCCCCAACGAAACGATCTCCAGCGCCTCCACGCGCGAGTTCCAGACCAACACCATCACCCTCAGCGCGGCTCCGACATCCTCGGTCACGCAGACGCTGCAGTTCAACCAGAACCGCACCGGCACGACCAATGCTGGCAGCAATTTGATCAGCGCGATCAGCACCACCAACGGAACCGGCCTCAACGGCACCAATGGGACTACGGGCCTCTATGTGGGGATGAGAGTCTCCGGACTCGGCATCGTGGATGGAACCACCATCACTTCGCTTTCAACTACCGCCACGGTTAACATAACCGCAACTTCCGGCAACACTGTGACGGTTTCCAGTGTGCCTTCCACCCTTTTCGTAGGAGCGACCGTGCTCGGACGCACAGTGATTGCCATCAATGGCACAACCCTCACGCTTGATGGCGCTCCTAATGAAACTATCACCAGCAGCACCGACCGGAGTTTCCAGACCAATACCATCACCCTCAGCAATGCCGCCGTGGCAGGGGCGGGCACCGGCTCGCTCACGTTCTCCCAGGTGACCGGCCTGGACAAGACCGGCCTGGGCAACCTGATCCTCTCCGGCATGAACCTCTACACAGGGGTCACCACCTTGAATGCGGGTGTCACCACGATCTCCTCCCTTGGCGTCGAAGGCTACACCTCCGGCACACAGATGATCACCAACCTCACGTCGCTGGGCCGCACCGCCTCAGTCGAAAATGCCGCCGGCCTGACGATCGGAACCATCGTCACCGGCTCTCAGCTCCCATCGGGTGTCACCATCACGGCCATCAACAGCCCCACCACGGTCACCCTGTCCAACGGCGCGCTGCTCACCACCACCGGTGCCAACCTCAACTACGACAACAGCGGCATCACGGCCAAGAGCGGCACGATTTCTGCCACCACCACGGCCAACAGCGCCACCGTCACCGTCGCCAGCGGCACGGCAGGGCTCACCGTGGGGCAGACCGTTTCCGGCTCCGGGATCATCCCCACCAACGGCGGCACCGTCGTCATCCTCTCCATTGTGAACAGCACCCAGATCACCATCGGCGTGCTGAATCCTAGCGGCAACGCGACGACACTGGCGCTGGTGTCCGGCACCAACAATCTCACCTTTGGCAGCTCCACGCTCTACAACGGCACGCTTGCCACTGACACCCAGAGCGGCACACGCATCACCGTTGGCAGCACCCTGGGCATGACCGTGGGCCAGACCATCTCCGGCAACGGCATCCCGGCCAACTCCACCATCCTGCGAATTCTGGATCAGAACACGATCGAGATTTCCAACCCCGTGACCACCACCGGCCAGAACAATCTCACGTTCGGAGCCAGCACCAGCATCGGAGCCACGCTGATTTCCTCCACCACGAACGGAGACACCAAGGTCACCGTCGCCTCCACGGCGAATCTCAGTGTCGGCCAGCTGGTCTCCGGCCCTGGCATTCCTCTCGGAGCCACCATCACCAAGATCGTTGACGGAACCACGATCTACATCTCCGTGGCGGCGATCACCACCGGCTCCAACACCTTGGTGTTTGCAGGCCCGGCCTCCAGCCTTGGCGCCTCACGCAACACCCTGGCCAACCTGGTCTTCAATGGCGGCACCCTGCAGTTCAACGGCACCAGCGCCAGCTCGGACCGTGGCTTCACCATCAATCAGACCGCTGTCTGGGATGTGGGCAACGCCTACACCGTGCTGACCATGGGCGGCAACTACACCACCCCCGGAAATCAGGATGACTACGGCATCGTCAAGATCGGCGCAGGCACCCTCTACATGCTCGGAACCTCCTTCGGCGGCTACGGCATCAGCTCCTTGGTGGTGGGAGACGGCACCCTGAAGCTCGCGCCTGCATTCAACGACCAGTACATCCGCAACGACATCGGCGCCCTGACCATGGCAGGTGGCACGCTCGACATTCAGAGCATCTCAGGCCGCAACACCACCCAGAACATCATCGGCACCCTGAACATCGCCGAAGGTTCTTCCGTGATTCGTGTGACGGGTGCGAATGGTGCAGCCACCTTCCTCAACCTGCAGGACATCAACAACCCTTCAGGCGTCAACTTCCAGAAGGGCGGCACCGTGCTGTTTGAAGTGAACGGTGGTGCTCTGGTGTCTCAGATCACCCTCGCCGGACGCGCCTTGATCGACGTCGGTGTCATCATGCCACGTGCCCTGTTCACGCTGAACAGCACCAACAATCCGGGCGTGAACAACTTCGCCTTCGTGGACTCTTCCACCAACATCATCACCGGATCGGACATCAAGGGCTCGCACACCTTCCGTTCCAATGTCGCCAACTGGATTGTCACCGACAACATCAGCGACGGCGCCCTGATGGAAGAATCCTTCACCGGCAGCACGGTTTCCGGCGCTTCGGTGAACACCATCCTGCTGACCAACAGCGGCACCTCCTTCGCGGGTGACCTTGGCCAGGACTCCAACCCGCTGCTGGTGAAGCGTGTGCCGGGCGTCGACCGCCTCCAGGTCGGCCAGCTGGTCCGTGGCAACGGCATTGCAGACGGAACCTTCATCACCGCCATTGATGTGGCCAACAACACCATCACCCTGAGCCAGGCGCCGGTCCTCAACGGACCTTCCGTGACCCTGTATGCCTTCAACTCGCCTACTTTCAGCGGCACTCTCAGCGCGGACGGCTACACCATCACCAACATCTTTGATTCCCGTCTCAAGGTGGGCATGGCGATCTCCGGACCTGGCATCCCTGCCAACTCAACGATCTACTCCATCGATGCCGTGAACCACATCGTGCTGATCACCAACCCAAGCGGTCAGCTTTTCACGCAGGTCGGCACCGTGTCTCTCTATTCTGAAAGCCTCACGACGCAGCCTATCGAGCTCAATTCCAGCATCATCACCATCACGGACACGCTGACCATTGCCAGCGGTGCCATCCTGCAGACCACGCACTCCGGCACCCACCAGAATTCCATTGTCGGTGGCGTCCTGACCAGCGGTCTGGCCAACACAGACGGAACCACGGCAGATCTTATCATCTACAACTGGAATCCGCTCACGGCGCTGAGCATCAGCGCCTCCATCGCCAACAACAACTCCGCCGGTCGGCTCGTCAATCTGGTGCTGAGCGGCGACGGCACCACGGCTCTCTCCGGCACCAACACCTACACTGGCACCACCTACCTGCAGGGCGGTGTCATGCGCCTGGACTCCGCCGGTGCTCTGCCAGACGCCAGCCATCTGCGGATCGATGGCGGTGTGGTCGGCCTCAATGCCGGAGACTTCACCCGCAACCTCGGCACAGGCAGCAATCAGGTGGACTGGACCAGCAGCGGTGGCTTTGCCGCTTACACCACCAATCGCACCGTCAACATTGGCGGCAGCGCAGCCACACTGACATGGGGCCTGAACGGCTTCGTTCCGGACAATGATTCCCTCATCCTCGGCGCCCAGGATGCCGACAGCACCGTGATCTTTGCCAACGGCATCGACCTTGGCCGCAAGGCACGCATGGTCGAAGTCGTCAGCGGTCGTGGCCCTGTGTATGATGCTCCGTCTTCCTCCACCCTCGTCCCTGACGCCGTCATCTCCGGGGTGCTTTCCGGCAGCAACGGAACGCTGATCAAAGGTGGCAATGGCGTGCTCAGCCTGGCCGCAAACAACACCTATGCCGGCGGCACCTCGCTGGCTGAGGGGACCCTGATCGCCCAGCAAAACGGCTCTCTGGGCAGCGGAGCCGTCGAAGTCGGCACCACCACAGACACGCGCACCGCTGACAAAGCGCTCACGCTCGTCTTCAATGGAAACACGCTTTCCAATGCGGTGACTTTTGGCAACGTGAACAGCGAAGGCATTTCGGTGCTGCAGACCACCGCTTCCAGCACCACGGTCACCGGAGCCGTGACAGTGAACCGCACGGCCGGAGGCAATGTCTTCCTGTCCAACAACGCGGGCTCCACAGTGACCTACCAGGGCGTCATTTCCGGCCAGGGTGGCATCACGGTGATGGGCGGCGGCACCGTCGTGCTGGCTGGTGCCAACACCTACGGCTCACAGACGGGCGGCTCCGGCGCAGACATGGCAGGAGGCACGGTGCTGCGCTCCGGCACCCTGGTTCTGGCCAATGCATCCGCGCTCGGTCAGACCTCCACCCTCGAGCTGGGTGGCAATGCATTCACTCCGGACTCCTACGGGTTCTCGCTGACGGCTGACTACGCCACCAACGGGGCTTCGCTTCTCGGAGTGGAGCGCAACACTTCCTTCTACGCCAAAGACGTCAGCGGCTACGGCGGTGCTTTCCTGGCCACCGGCGGCGGCCACATCGTGGCCAATGACTCCGATGCAGGCTCCGGTGCCTTCTACTATGTCAGCCGCACCATTGACGGCGTGACCTTCACCAGCGCAGACATCGGCAAGACCATCCTGGTCAAAGATGAAATTGACCACCCAGAGCGCAACGGGCTCTACGCCATCACCCAGATCAATGATGACATGACCATGAACCTGGCCCGTGTGGACGGACTCAACAACACCAACGGCCTGGTCTTCAACTCCTCTGCCAACATGGTCAACGGAGCCCAGGTCTCTGTGAACGGCGGTTCCTCGGCCGGCCTGACCTACTTCATGGCTTCGCCAAGTGTCACCACCGTCAATGGAGCCATCACCGATCCGGTCCACTGGTTGCAGGATCAGAGCAACCCGAACGTCACCCTGCAGATCAACAATGCGGCCATCACCACGATCACGCAGAACATTGACATCAACTACAACGGCGTGGGCACCACCACCATTGCCTCGGCCAACCCGGTGACCTTCACTGGAAATGTGAGCCTGCAGAACCTCATCACCGGCTTCCAGGATTACAAGGAGCTGGTGGTCCAGTCCAGCACGCCAAATTCCGGAACTGGCATCGCCTTCTCCGGAAACATCACCGAAGCCAACGGGGCGGAGGACATGCTCGCCCTGACAAAGACCGGCTCAGGCGTGGTCACGCTCTCCGGCAACAACACCTACCATGGCACCACCACGGTGACCTCAGGCACCCTGCTGGTGAACAACACCGCCGGTTCCGGCACCGGCTATGGCAGTGTGGTGGTCCAGACCGGGGCCACGATTGGTGGCACGGGTTCGATCGCTCCCGGCGTTGGCAATGGCCTCACCGTCCAGACCGGTGCGACACTGGCGGTTGGCAACATTGGCCACACCGCAGCCAGCCAGCTCATTGTGGCCCTCAACTCCACGGGAACCACACCCACATACACAGATCCGTTCCTTGGCGTGGTCCAGGGCGACCAGAGCTTCGCCACTCTGGCCACTGGCTCCACCCTCAAGCTGAACCTGTTCCTCAATCTGAGCGGCACGACCAATACGACCGAAAACGACCGCCTGATCTTCAACAACACCGGATCTGCGTCGTCCCTGATCACCATCGACGGGGCTACCCTGAAAGTGGGCATCGGCTCTGGCAGCTCCCTGGTTTCGACCAGCTTCAACGTGGGAGATTCCTGGAAGCTGATCGACTGGGGTGGCCTGACGCCGACTGGCAAGTTCGCCAACCTCACCGGCAACACCTCCACTGATTTCGTGGACCTGCCCACCCTGACCGGCGGTATGTTCTGGGACATCAGCAATCTCTACAGCACCGGCATCATCGTGGTGGCTGTGCCTGAGCCGGGCAGGCTGCTGCTCTTGCTGCTCGGCTTCCTGGCCCTCGGCTGGCGCCGCCGCCGCAGGATGGCTGTTTGAGCTAGGACCGCCTACGGCCTGCCGGTAAACTGACCGGCAGAGCCGTTGTGTTTACATGATAAATACCTTGTCAGTTTGATGCGATTTTAATATTATCGCCTCATAAATCAGAAATTTATCAGGAGCTAATCATGAATGCCTCAACATTTGTCGCGAAGTGGAACAAGCGCAGAAAGGCCATGGCCTTGGTCATGGTGGTCACCACCGTCGCTTTGATGTCCATGCTGGTCGTCGCCATTTTTTCGGTCACCCGCACTGAATACAAAGCCAGCCAGAGCTACGTGGCGTCCCGCAATGCCAAGCAACTGGCAGATCTGGCCGTTACCTTCACTGAGGTGCAGCTGCAAAATGCCCAGAATACCGCCACGGGCTCATTCAGCCGCACCATCCATGCCACCCAGCCGGGCATGGCACGTGTTTACCAGGCCAACGGTGACTTTGTCCGCGCCCACAAGCTCTATTCGAGTTCGCAGATGGTGATCACCAGCTCCAACGAGGCGGACATTTTCAACAGCAGCAATCAAGTCCCGAGCGACTGGGGCTCATCCCAGAACGCGGCGCGGTATGTGGACCTCAACGAACCCGTCGTTCGTCCCGGGCTCGCCACCGGAACCATGGCCCTTTATTTCCCGATCATTGACCCACGGGCGGCCTACAATGGGACCGACCCGACCAGCGGGCGCACCATGGTGGCCGTGGAAGGCTTCAACTACACCAAAGTGACGCCGGCGATCACCGGCGCGGGTGGCACGGTGACCTACAACGAAGTGGTGACGCCTGCAGATGCCGGCAATGACCCCACCAAACTGCGCCTGCCCATGCCTGTGGAGTGGATCTATGTCCTGCGTGACGGCACCACCGGAGCGCTTGATTCCAGCAACAAGTTTATCAGCGCCGACGGCTCCACCACTCCTTCCGCCGCCAACCCGATCATCGGACGCGTGGCATTCTGGACCGATGACGAGTCCTGCAAAGTCAATGTGAACACGGCATCCGAGCCCACCTTTTTTGCCCCTCCCTACTTCTACCACCAGCGTGACTCCAAGTGGGCCAACTTCCCCGGCACCGCAGGCGAGTTCCAGCGCTATCCCGGGCATCCCGCCACAGTGGCTCTGAGCACGGTCCTGGCACCGGGGGTCGATCTGGATGTTTACGCCCCTCGGGCCAACATCACGAACATTACGCAGACCAAGGATGCCATCTACACCCTGATGCCCAAGATTGCCACCGGGGGCTCCTCCTCCGGAACCAAGCCGTTTGTGCTTGATGCGTTTTCCAGCAGCAACGGCGAAGTCGGCACGGCCAGCAGTGGCGACACCGTCCAGGCAAGAAAAGAGCGCCTCTTTGCCACCGTGGACGAAATGCTCTTTGCAGATGGAGTCAATGATTCCAACTACAACTACAACAGCAACATCGGACGCGTGGCCACCAGCATTCCGCTGCCGGGGCAGGGCTCCCGTTATTTGTTTGACCATGACACATTGGAGCGTTCCCGGTTTTTCCTGACGGCCAACAGCCGCTCCCCGGAGTTCAGCATTCATGGACTGCCCCGCATCTCCATGTGGCCGGTGGCAGACGAAGGGCTCGGGCAGCAGCGCCGCACCAGCTTTGACACCATGATCGCCCTTTGCTCCACGCTGCGTGGCAAGACTGCGGGTGCCGCCGTGGCCAACAGCTACATTTTCCGCCGGGCTCAGCCGCACCATCCCACCCATGACGTGACGGGTTCATCCTCCGACTACGGCGGCTCCACCGGGCTGACGCGCAACAGCACCCTGCTTGACTATCTCTACGCAGAAATGACGACCCTGCAGTTCCCGCAGACGTCCTCGCTGGGCTCCAGCAACAATTTCGGCCAGAAGTACGGCACCGACAACGCCGCCCAGCTGGCCATCCAGTTCTTTGACTACATCCGCTGCACCAACCTGTATGATGGGGTCATGGCTCGTAACAACGACGGCTTGTCGGGCTACAACATGAGCACTAATCCGCCCAGCCCAATTACCGGCACTCCGCTCTATTTGGAGAGGGACAACATCGCCAAATCCCGCTTCACCTACACGGAGCAGCGCATCACCCGCCGTGCTTCGGGCAGCCTCAATGATGGCACCCAGACCCAGATCGGAAGTAACCTCATCACGGCTGATCAGTATGTGTTCCCCGGCCATGGCCAGGTGTCCCCCGCCCGCTGGCAGAAAAATGGCCGCATCGTGCAGGGGATGGGCCGCATGTTCACCATTTCAGAAATCGGCTTCCAGTTCATCTGCACGGCGGACGGAATGAACGACCCTCAGTATGCGGTGAACACCGGTGGTGTGCTGAGCGGCGGTGGCAGTGCTCCCAAGGCGCTCTCGACCCGTGAACCGACCCAGGCTCCCACCAACAACCCTGGCGGCTCTGCAGCCACCTTTCTGACGCCTGCCTTTCCCCCGCGCACTCCGCCGCTGCTGGGCTTTAACCGCTGGTATTCCAATTTCCCGCCGCTCACCGCGCCCTACGGCAATGGCACCTACTATGGCTGCAGTCCCACCGTGGCCAACAGGCACCCCTCGCTTCACCCGGGCTACAATCCGGCCAACTGGAACATGACGCTGGAGCTGAACACTCCGCTGAGCGACGGCTCGGGCGGCAGGCCTGCCGAAAAAAGAGTGCAGGCCATGCTGATGCTGGAATTCTTCTGCCCCATGTCCGGCTGGACCAAGATGTTCCCAGAATGGGCCATCGTGCTGGATGGCAGCTTCATCCGCTCCATCATGCTCCAAGGCGTGAACGGTCCAGTGCCTCTCTTTCCAACGACACAGGACGTGATCATCAAGTCCAACGGCAATGTCTATGAAGCCACGGACTGCTATTCCATGGGCGGGCATGTTGGGCCGACTGCCATCGCTGGAGGTCGTGCGGGGCCCGGCTGGGGTACCACCCTCATGGGCGATGACACCAACCCCTACGTCTCAGGCGGTGCGCGCACCACAGACAGCAGCCGCTACCTCGCCAACCCGGGCCCGAACAACAACGGCCATGATGGGCTGAACAACTGGGGCCTGATCAGCCAGTACGTCACCGTGAACCGCAACCAGCCGATGGTTCTGACGTTTGGCCAGCGCGATCTTGTGATCAAGATTTACGACTCCCACAGCAAAGCTGGCAACAACGGCCAGGAGGCTCAGACCATCAGCATCTCATTTGACGGCGCCACCCTGCCGGTTCCCGCCCTGGTGTATTCGGCCAATGAAAGACGCGTCAACGGCACCCCCTTGTATGAGCCTGCCAACAAGAACGAGATCGACCATTACTTCTACGTGGACTCTTTTGGCCGCGATACCTACCGCCGTTCTCTCCAAGCTCCCCATTGGTGGTGCTTTAACCGCATGGGCTGCCTGAACCGCATGTTCGGCACGGTCAATTCGGCCTACCGCGGAACAGCCAATCCTCCTCTCTACGCTTCGGGACCTTCATTCAACACCACTTTCAACTCGAGTGATGACCAGATCACCACCGGGCGCCTCGACACGGAATCGCGCTTCGCAACATCTGCGGGTGGCACGGCCGTTTTTGACAACGGCACACGCCTGGGAGTGAGCCTCATCCCGCCTGAGGCCACCACCACCAGCGGCGGTGTCACAATCACAGATGTGAACGGCAACCCCTGGTCGGGTTCAGATGTCATTCGCACCTTTGTGCCAGCGGTTGGAGATTACCGCTTGGCTGCCGCACGTTACAATGTACCGAGCACCATGTGGATGCGCCATCCGCTGTGGCAGCAAGTGGACTCCATGCCGGCGCTCACCCAGCCGCGCACCATTCATAGCTTCACCACCCACGTGACCACCACGGAGTCGGGTTGCATCCTTCCTACCGCCGCAACGATGACCAAGTTAACTCCTCTGGGGATTAACATTAACAAGAATCAGCAGCTTGTCGCCGGTGCCCCTTATCGGGACTCATCCATCCCCGACCTGCCGCCGGATACTGGCTGGGCGGCTACGGCCAACGCCTTCGGAGATTTTGACAACGGGATCGCGAACGCACGTGACGGCGCTTATGTGAACAAGCCTGACGAAGGCAACTTCTATGCGGGTAACTACACCCGTAATAACGTTACAAAATTCTACCGCTCGGGTTATTTCTACGAGCCCTGGCACAACAGTGACGACTGGCGCACCGGTGTTTACATGACTCCGAACCGCATTGTGTCCTCTCCGGTCATGTTTGGCTCCCTGCCCACCGGCGTCTGGCCTGGCGGCAATGTCGGCACGAGCGCCCTTTCCGGCGTCTCCTACTCAGAAGGCAAGCCCTGGCAGACCCTGCTGTTCCGCCCGCATGCAAGCTCGAATGCCAACTATGGCAAGGGTGTCACCCCCGGCCACCCTGGCGACAACAATCCGCGTGACCACTACCTGCTGGATCTCTTCTTCATGCCGGTGGTCGAGCCCTATGCCATCAGCGAGCCGCTTTCCATCGCCGGTCGCATCAATCTGAACTACCAGATCGTCCCCTTCACCAACATCACCCGTGCCACGGGCATGCATGCCGTGATGAAAGGGGAGTTCATGACCGCCATCCCGCTGGGAGATGCGGACAACGCCAAAGTGTACTACTCCAGCAGACAAGGTGCCAGCTCGACAGAAGGGCAGGCGGCCTGGTCAGCTTCGGGAGACGTCTTCTGGAATGAAGGCACTCATACCAAGTACTGGCACCGCCCCATTGATGTCACCAAGACCCTGTATCAGTTTGACCAGAAGTTCCAGCATTCAGCCACAGGCTCCAACCATGCTCTGAACCGCTACCGCGGCCTCTTCCGCAGTCCGAGCCAGATCTGTGAAATTCACCTGATCCCGGATGTCAGCCAGGGGGCTTCATCCGGTGGTGAAATCCTCGGCAGTATCGGCAACATCAACGCCAACACCAGCGGCACCAACTTGCAGACTGTCATGGAGCAGTTCTGGCAGAACCACCCCACAACGGGTGACAACACCCGCGAGCGGCCTTACTCCAACATCTACGCCCGTGTCACGACGCGCAGCAACACCTTCCGGGTTCACATGAGGGCGCAGGTGATCACCAAGGCGCGCTCCACCGCTCCGGACACCATGGACCCGACCAAGGACGCCATCTTGGGCGAATACCGTGGCTCTGCCCTGATCGAGCGCTACATCGACCCGACCGATGTGACGAATCCTCTGCCCGACTACGCTGCGACGGCCAATCCTCTGGGAGAAAAGCCCTTGGACACCTTCTACAAGTTCCGCACGCTGGAAAGCAAGCGTTTCAGCCCCTAATCAACCATCAGCCGCCTTTTCAGGTCAGCACTCTTGGCTATGAAACATCCCAACAAATCACGTTCGCAGGCTGGTTTCTCACTGGTCGAAGTCACGCTCGCTGTGGCCATTGCGGCCCTGGCCATCATCACCTTGCTGGGGCTCCTGCCTCAGGGCCTGGAGATGGCGCGCAAGACAGCGCTGATGATCAACGACAGCAACATTCTGGAGCAGGTCACGCATGACATGGAGAATGCCACCTTTGACATGCTGCCGAAGCCAAACCAGAAGGTGAACAAGTACTACAACGACCAGGGGCGCGAGGTCGCGCAGGACGCCACCGATCTCGCCTTCGTGGTGGAGATTGAGCAGCAGTCCGTGGTGGCGCTGCCCAAGGCCGAAAAAACCCAGCCTTACCTGAAGCGCATGGTGATCAAAATCGCCGCGACCAGCTCGCCTAGCTTTGTCTTCGGCACCAACAACACGGGCTCCTATGTGGTCTTCAATCAGTTGATCGCCAAAACCCGCTGATTTTTCCCTGTCATGAATCTTTCCTTCTCCCTTTTTCGCCCGCCCATGGGCCGCCGTCTGCGGCGGGGTGCCGGCCCTGCCTTCACGCTCATTGAGCTGCTCGTGTCTGTGACTTTCCTGGTGATCCTGATGCTCGTCGTCTCACAGGTCATCGGCATCGTGCAGCGCAGCTGGGTGCGTGCCAATTCTCGTGTGTCGCAGTTCCGTGAGGCACGGCAGGCGTTTGACACGCTCACCCGCTCTCTGTCCCAGGCCACGCTGAACAACTACTGGGACAACGAATTCGACACGCTGGGATCGGATGCCGCCGGTCAGACGATCTCTCTGGCCAAGGACTACTTCAGGCAGTCGGAGCTTCAGTTCATCTGCGGTCCTACCAGCAAGGTGGTGCCGGGTGCCGCTGGCAATGCGCAGAACTATCCGGGGCATGCGGTGTTTTTCCAGGCTCCTCTGGGCATCGCAAGCCTGGTGGCCACGCTGTCATCGGGCTCCTCCACCAGCCAGCCCGTCAACACCGAAAACATGGTCAATCTGCTGTGCGGCCGTGGCTACTTTGTGGAATGGGGGACGGATGCGTCCTTCCGCCCGGCCTTCCTGGAGCAGCTGAACAATGCCGTGCCGGTGCGCAGCCGGCTGCGTCTGATGGAATACAGCCCCACCGCTGAGAAGAACCGGATTTATGACACCAGCCTGCGGCCCATCACCGCGCACTCCATGGAATGGTATCAGGATGTGCTCAACAGCGAGGTGCAAAGCTCCCAGGAGACCGCCCAGACGCGTGCCTTCACGCGGCCCATTGCAGAAAACATCATTGCCCTGGTCATCTCTCCGCAGGTCGAGGTCACTGGCAACACGGGTGTGGCCCCTTACATCATCGCTCCGCAGTACATTTATGACTCGACCTTGAAAATCAATCCTGGTGCTTCGCCACTCAATGCGAGCCAGCAGGGGACTCAGCATCTGCTGCCGCCACTGCTCAAGGTCAGCATGATCGCCTTGGACGAACGGTCTGGCGAATTTCTGGCGCGTGAAGAAAACAGCCAGATGAGAGCCCAGCTCCTGACGGCCATCGCAGGCAAGCTGCAAAATGCCGCCAGCCTGAATGAAGAGCTGGACGGCGTTCAGGGAAAGCCCGGCACGCTTGTGCAGCTCCTGCTTGATCAAAAGCTTAACTATCGAGTGTTCAGCACCACCATCGCCCTGAAGCAGGCGCGCTGGAGCTTCTGACGGGATCCTGACTCTCATTTTGCTAATCCATCCGGCTCATATTTCATTCCTATGACATACTTTTCATACACAGAGCGGCAGGCCAGGCGGGCTTTCAGCCTGATTGAGATGCTTGTGGTGATCGCCCTCGTCGCGATGATCCTTGCCTCATCCACGCCCGCCTTGATGCGCACCATGCAGGCCACCCGGCTGGCGTCCACAGGAGACTCCATCATGGGGGCCATCACGGAGGCCAAGCAGCTTTCCTACGCGCAGAATGTCCCGGTTGAGCTGAGGTTCTTCAAATACGCGGACCAGGATTTTCCCGGCTCCACCGTCCAGCTCTTCCGCTCGTATCAGATGTTCAAAATCGTGACGGTTACCCAGGGCGTGGGCTCGAATGCTCAGACGCTGGAGTCCGTGGTGCCTGTCAACACTTTGTCAAAGCTTTCTGACGGGGTCATCATCGCTGCAGGCACGGATCTGTCCCCGCTGCTGAACGGGCAGAACGGTACATCGCTGGATGACGTCAAGCCAAACGCGGCCGGTGGCGTGGGCTATTCCGGGGTGAGCGGTGCCAAGTACAATGCTTTGCGGTTCATGCCGGATGGCTCCTGCCGCAAGGTCAGCGCCCAGCAAAACGGCTTTGCGCAGCTTGAGTACGGAACCCTCCCTAACAGCTTTTTCACCCTGACGTACAACAGCGGCCAGGAGGTGACCACGGGGAACCTGCCCAAAAACTTTTACACCATCCAGGTCGATCCTTTCACCGGCAAGGCCCGCAACTACCGTCCAGGCTTCTAAGTCCCCCTCGGGAATGGGCAGTTCGTTTCAAACTGACCCAATTTTCTGCATGACAGCCGCCTGATCGTCGCTTGAATGGCGTATGGGTGAACTGCCTTCTCTTGCTTTAAGTTTCGACGACGTCCTTGTCCTTCCCGGACTGAGCCAGGTTTTGCCTGGGGATGTCGATGTTTCCACCAAACTGGCCGCCATTGGCCTGAATGTGCCGATTTTATCGTCGGCCATGGACACCGTCACGGAGTCCGAACTCGCCATCGCCCTCGCACGTGAGGGCGGTCTGGGGGTGATCCACCGCAACTGCCCCATCGACCAGCAGGCCGAGCATGTGGCACGGGTGAAGCGCTCCGAAAACACCGTCATCCAGAGCCCGCACACCGTCACGCCAGAGACCAAGCTGGGCGAAGTGCAGCGCCTCATGCATGAAAAAGGCGTCAGCGGCTTCCCCGTGGTGGATGCTCAGGGAAAACTCGCCGGCATGGTCACCAGCCGCGACATGTGGTACATCGAGGACGAAAGCACCCCGGTCTCGGCCATCATGACACCGCGTGAAAAGCTCTCCACCGGCACGCCGCAGACCAGCTTTGAGGATGCGCTGAAGATTCTCTACACGCACCGCATCGAAAAGCTCCCTCTGGTCGATTCCAGCGGCAAGCTCGCCGGCCTGATCACCAAGCAGGACATCGTGAAGCGCCAGATGTTCACCAACGCCGCCAAAGATGCCAACGGACAGCTCCGCGTGGGTGCCGCCGTCGGTGTGGGTGAGGACTGTGTGGACCGTGGCCTCGCCATGCAGGCTGCCGGTGCCGACGCCGTCTTCATTGACGCCGCCACCGGGCACACCAGCCGCGTCATGCAGGTCATCGCACGGCTGCGCGAAAATCTCGGCTCAGGCATCCCCATCGTCGCCGGCAACGTCGTCACTGCCGACGGTGCGCGCGATCTCGTCAAGGCAGGCGCTTCTGCTGTCAAAGTCGGGGTCGGTCCGGGCTCCATCTGCACGACCCGTATCATCTCCGGCGTGGGCATGCCTCAGTTCACCGCCGTGCAGGAGGTCGCCGAAGTCTGCCGTGCGGCTGGCGTCACCGTCATCGCTGACGGTGGCATCCGGTACTCGGGAGACATCGTCAAAGCTCTCGCCGCCGGCGCTGACTTCGTCATGCTGGGCTCCCTGCTGGCAGGCACGGCCGAAAGCCCGGGCAACATGGTCAAATGGCAGGGCCGTACCTTCAAGGAATACCGTGGCATGGGCAGTCTCAGAGCCATGCGCAAAGGCGCAGGTGACCGCTATGGCCAGAACAGCTCCGGCAAGCTCGTTCCTGAAGGCGTGGAGGCCCGGGTGCCCTACAAAGGCCCCCTCGCAGATGTCGTCTTCCAGCTCATCGGCGGCCTTCGCTCCGGCATGGGCTACGTGGGTGCCAACACCCTCGATGAGCTGCGTGCCAAGGCACGCTTTGTACGCATCACCGCCGGCGGTCTCAAGGAAAGCCATCCGCACGATGTCGTCATCACCGAAGAGCCTGTGAACTACGAGCCGCATTGATTCCTCCAGTTTCGGCTCTCCCATCCTGCATACGCCCCCATCTCTCATGACCGCCCAAGAAGTCGCCGTTCTCGATTACGGCTCCCAGTATTCCCAGCTCATCGTTCGCCGCGTCCGCGAGCTGGGTTTTGTCTCGCACCTCTATCCGCCGGCCGAACTGGCGAACCTGCAGTCTCCCGGGGCCATCATTCTTTCGGGCGGCCCTCGCAGCACCTCGGATGCGGATGCTCCGGACGTGGACTATGACAAGCTCATGTCCTTCGGGGTTCCCGTGCTGGGTGTTTGCTACGGCATGCAGCTTCTCAACATCAAGCACGGTGGCACGGTCAAGCCGGGGGTGACCCGCGAGTATGGCCCTGCCAAGCTCGTCGTCACCGACCACGCCGACCTCTTCAGCGGCATCTCGCACGAATCTCAGGTCTGGATGAGCCACAGCGACACCTGTGCAAACCTCGCCAGCACGACCAAGGTCATCGCCACCAATGAAGACGCCGTGCCGGTGGCCCTGAAATGGTCGGACCGCTGCTGGGGCATCCAGTTTCACCCGGAGGTCACGCACTCGCACGAAGGCACCGCCATTCTGAAAAACTTCCTCACCCAAAGCGGCGCGCAGCTTGCCAAGTTCGACATCGAAGCCTTCAAATCGCAGATGCTTGACCGCATCAAAGCCGAGGTCGGCAGCCGTGAAGTCATCTGCGGCGTTTCCGGCGGTGTGGACAGCACCGTGCTCGCTGTTCTTCTTGCCAAGGCTGGCGTCAAAGTGCGCTGCATTTTCATCGATACCGGCATGATGCGCCTGAACGAAGCGGCCGAGGTCAAAGAACTCTTCGACAAAGTCGGTGTGCCCATTGAGCAGATCGATGCCAGCGCCACCTTCCTCGGCGCGCTCAAAGGCGTCACCGACCCCGAGCAGAAGCGCCGCATCATCGGCACTCTCTTTGTTGAGGAATTCTGGAAGGTGGCCGATAACGTGGAACTCCTCGCGCAGGGCACTCTGTACCCTGACGTGATCGAGAGCGCCACCAGCGGCTCCATCGCCAGCAAGATCAAAACCCACCACAACCGTGTGGACCGCATCATGGAGCTCAAGGAGGAGGGCAAGGTGCTCGAACCGCTCGCCGAGCTCTTCAAGGACGAGGTCCGTGCCCTCGGCGCGAGCCTGGGCATCCCGCATCAGGCGCTCTGGCGCCATCCGTTCCCCGGCCCCGGCCTCGCTGTGCGCATTCCAGGAGAGATCACCGCCGAGCGTGTGGCCACCACGCAGCATGCCGACTCCATCTTCATCGCCGAGCTCCGCCGCAGCGGCTGGTATGAGCGCACCTGGCAGGCCTATGCCGCGCTGCTCCCAGTCAAAACGGTGGGCGTCAAAGGCGACGAGCGCAGCTATGAGCAGGCCATCTCTCTCCGCGCTGTCATCAGCGAGGATGCCATGACTGCGGACTGGGTCGAGCTGCCCTACTCCGTGCTGCGCAACGCCTCCAACAAGATCCTCAACAGCGTCAAAGGCGTGAACCGCGTGCTCTACGACATCAGCACCAAGCCGCCTGCCAGCATTGAGTGGGAGTGATGACATGAGCTCCGGCTTCCTGCTCTCATTCGAAGGTTCCGAAGGCTGCGGCAAGTCCACGCAGATAGCGCTGCTCCGTGCCCGGCTCGAGGCTGAGGGGCGCGCCGTGGTGATGCTGCGCGAGCCCGGTGGCACCGAGCTGGGAGAGAGCATTAGGCACCTCCTGCAGCATGCCAAAGAGGGTGCTGCCATGACGCCGGAGACGGAGCTGCTGCTGTTCGCCGCCAGCCGTGCGCAGCTTGTGCGTGAAAAAATCCGCCCGCTGCTGGAGTCCGGCACCTTTGTCATTCTCGACCGCTTTCTCGACTCCACCACCGTCTATCAGGGTATCGCCCGGGGCCTGCCGCTGGAAAGCGTGCGCGCCATCAACCATTTCGCCATCGGCGGCACCCTGCCGCAGCTCACGCTGGTGCTGGACATGGACACTGCCACCGCCCGGCAGCGCATTCATCAGGCAGGCCGTGAGCTGGACCGCATCGAAAGCCAGCCGCAGGCCTTCTTTGAAAAAGTGCGCCAGGGCTACCTCGCCCTCGCAGAGGCGGAGCCCGCACGCGTGAAAATCATCGATGCCTCGGCGGCTCCGGAAGCCGTGCACGAAAGCATCTGGCGCATCATCTCCACTCACTCCCATGCCGTTTAAGAGCGACCATGCCCTTGAACTCATCGCCCGCGCCCGTGACAACGGCCGCCTCGGTCACGCCTACCTGATCACCGGCCCCAAGGAGGCGCAGCATGAAGTCTTCGCCGCCAAAATGCTCGACCTCATCGTTGGCACCAAGATGGGAACGCTCGAAGCCTGGGAAGGGCAGGGGGCTGTGGTTCTGCGCCCGCAGAGCAAATCCCGCCGCATTACCATCGGCGATGACGGCGACGACCCCGGCACCATCCGCTTTCTGGAAAAGATGATCCACCAGACCGCCGCGCCAAACGGCTGGAAGCTCGCGATCATCGTCGATGCCGAGCGCATGAACGTGCAGGCGCAGAACGCCTTTCTCAAAACGCTCGAAGAGCCGCCGCCCAACACGCTGCTGCTGCTGCTCAGCACCCAGCCCGAGCAGCTGCTGCCCACCATCCAGTCCCGAGTGCTCGAGGTCGCGCTCATGCCTCCGGACGGTGCGCGCATCTTCACCGAACACGAGGGCAGGCTGCTCTACGTGCTCAAGCGGATGTCTGGCAAAGACGGCGGCAGCATCTCCGCCGCGCTTTCATTGAAAAAGGATTTCGAAGACATCCTCGAAGCCCTGCACGAATCCATCAAAAAGGAGCAGGAGGCCGACTTCGAGCGCGAGCAGGACCACTACGCCAAAACCACCGACGGAGCCTGGCTCAAGCAGCGTGAGGAGCAGGTGGAGGCCCAGATCGAGGCCGAATACCTCCAGCAGCGCACCTCGCTCATGGAGCTCCTTCTCTCCTGGATGGGAGATGTCGCCCGCCAGCAGGCCGGAGCCGCGCATCTCGACCTGCCCAAGTTTCAGGACGCCACCGCCGCCCTTGCTGCCAAATGGGAGCCAGGAGACGTCGCCAAACGCATCCGTGTCCTCCGCCAGCTCGAAAGCCACCTCCACACCAACGTCAACGAAGGCCTCGCGCTCGAGGTGTGTTTCATTGAGGCTTTTGGTGCGTAACGCCTTCGTTCACACCGTCTCTCCACGCCGCAAATCCGGCATCAAACGCACCGGCTTCATACTCGTGTGCCCCGTTTGAGCCAGCTCCAGCACCAGTCTGGCCAGCCGCTTCGCAAACTTCGCCGCATCCGCCGAATAGCGCGTCACCTTTGGCACCACATGATCTAAAAACGCATCGTCATCCCGTGAGACAACCGCAAAGTCTTGCGGCAGCTTATGCCCGAGCCTCAGCAGATGAGTCACCACCGTCAGGGTGTGGATCGAACGTGCCACCAGAAAAGCCGTCAGTGCAGGTTTCCGCTTCAGCGCTTCGTTCAGGCTGTCGATCACCTGCTCCGCCGTTTCATGATGCTGCACGATGCAAGGCTCGGCATCGCATCTCGCAAAAGCTTCTCGAAAACCTTGGGCGCTGTCTGCATCTCCGCCATGCGCCGAGTCCGGCAGCAGCAGTGCGATGCGCCGATGCCCCTTCTGCATCAGCATCGTCGCCGCATGTCGGCAGGTCGCCCGGTAGTCCAGATCCACCGAAGGCAGCTCCACGCCATCAGCGCACGACCCCGCGATGACGGCCGGCAGCTGCTGCTCCGCAAACCAGCGCTGCATGACTGCGTTCGAGCGAAACATCACCCACACAGCGGCGGGGGCTCGTTGCGTGAGTTTTTTCAGCCCGCCCGCAGGCTTGGCTGCAAAGCAGTGCGCACTTGCATGCACTTCGAGCTGGTAGCCCGCCTCGGCCAGCAGCTCGCGCAGCGCATCCACCCAGAACAGCACAAACGGCGGCATCGCCTGTTGCGGCACAGGGGTCAGCAGGGCGATCACGCGTGATGAAACGCTCTTCGCACGGGTGGCGGGGACCGTAAGAATGTGCCGCCGCTTGTTCACCACCGCGCCGATCAAGCCTTCACGTTCCAGCTGCGCCAGCACCGCCCGCAGCGTGGGGCGGCTGATGCGCAGCCGGGTGCAAAGCGTGCGCTCGGATGGCAGCACCTCCTGCCATTCCCCACGCAGCAAGGCTTCGCGTAAAAAGTCGGCGCTGTGCGTGATGAGCGAGGGGCGGGGTGGTACGGAGTGCATCATAAGCAGGGTGCCGCACCATGCTGTGGTAAGCTGAAATGACCACAGAGAAATCAAGTGCCGCGCCGTTCATGATGCCACACTCTTCGCAACCCATGCTTCCTCATTCCGACCTCCTTCAACTCAAGCGCTGGAACACCCCCACCATCTACAATGGATGGGAGCAGATTACCAAACGTGACCCCGCCGCCGATGGCTTTAACCTTGAGGAAACCCGTGACTTCATGCCGCAGATGGGCCCCATGGTCGGCTATGCCGTCACCGTCGTGGTTGAGCCGAGCAACAAGGCGCATCGCGAAGCCAATGCGAATGCGTGGAACGACTACCGCCGCTACGTCGCAGGCATTCCCGGACCCAAGATCGTCTGCGTGCAGGATCTCGACAAACCCCGCACCATCGGATCTTTCTGGGGCGAGGTGAACAGCAACATGCACCGCGCCCTGGGCTGTGTGGGTACCATCGTCGATGGAGCCATCCGCGATGTGGATGAAATGACCAACGCAGGGTTCAAGGCCCTGGCCCGCCGCTTCTGCGTCGGTCATGCGCATGTGCACCCCGTGCGCTGGAACTGCGAGGTGGAGGTCTTTGGCAGAAAAGTCACCCCCGGCGATCTCATTCACGCAGACAAGCACGGCTTCCTCGTCATCGAGCCCGAGGCACAGCCACAGATACTTGAAGCCTCCCGTTTCATGGACGCCAACGAGTGCCAGACCGTCATCCCTGCCGCCCGTGGCAGCGCCGGCCTGAGCAGTGATGAGGTGCTGGCAAATCTCGCCGCAGCTGGTGCTCAGTTTGGCAAAAACGCCAGGGCGCAATTCCAGCGTGAAGGGGAGTGGTAGTCGCACTCTCCCGCATGTCAGCTCGTCGCAATAGCGGCAAAACGTGATGCCTTTCCAGGGCAGACAAAGGTCGGCGGCATGCGAATTTCTTCCCGTGCCGGCGTTCGTGCATCTTGCATGATCACGCCATGCGCATTGCATGAATTTGGGGGCGGGCTTTCAAATGGCCGAGGTGTGGTGTGTTGTTTAATTCATTGGAAATGAATTGGGTGGGTCATTGGTCGTTGGGCTGGCATCAGCCCTGCGAAAGTAGGTGTCGACAACCGAAGAAAGCCACCCCCATGACTGGTTCTGATCCATCCCCAAACAATTCACTGGTTCGTGTGCTGTCGCTCATACTGGCGACGCTCGCGCTTCTCGTGGCTTTGACCGGGGTGGTGGCTCAGGCCTCAGTCATAGCATGGGCGGTGGCGATCATGGCTTTGATCATCTTCGAAGCCACCTACCACCTGAAACACTAACCCACCCACTCCTATGAACAGCACCCCAAACATTCAGCAGGCATTGAACGACACGGCGCAAGACTTTCGCGCTCTGGGTGAAGCTGCCAAGACAGACTTCAAACAGCTCTCGCATGAAGCCATGGAACTGGCGCAGACCAAGATCATCAGGCCAAGTGCCCAGCTGGCCAGAAACTCGGCCCAGAGATTGGAAGACCAGGCCCGCCGTTCCGCTGAAGTGACCAAGGAAAAGATCGACCACATGCGTGGCTACGTGGTGGAAAACCCCGGGCGTGCGCTGGCCGGCGCGCTGGCAGGCGGATTGGTGCTGGGGCTTCTGTTCCGCCGCTGAGTTTTGCTTTCCTGACTCAATCCTAACCACCTACCTTTATGCTTCAAACTATCGCCATCCTTCTGATCATCCTGTGGCTGCTTGGCGTGGTGTCCAGCTACACACTCAGCGGCTTCGTTCACATCCTCCTGGTTGTGGCGGTGGTGCTGGTGCTCGTTCGCATCATCCAAGGCCGCAGCCCGGTTTAAATCAACACCCTCCCCATTCTTTAAAATTCACTTTTACGCTTATGAAAAACAACGCCTCCTCCATCAATGACGAATCCATCGCCCGCAGCACCGGTTTGTCCATCATCGCCATCTCGCTGCTGCTGCTGGCGCTCTCCTTGCTCAGTTCCTGCAACACGACACGCGGCTTTGGTCGCGACGTGGAAAAAGTGGGCAGCAAAATCGAGCACGCCGCCGCCAGAGCCTCTGGCAACTGAGTTTTCACCCTCACCAAACTCCGTCATGAACAAGCATCTTTCTCCGCTGATGTCGGTCATAGCAGGCATCTGCGTGCTGATGTTTCCAGCGCTTCTGAACTACGTGGTGGGCATCTACCTCATCCTCACAGGTGTGCTGGCCTTTCAAAAGGGTTAGCCACCGCAACTATCTCCCCCCCAAACCTAAAACGCGGAAGTGATTCCGCCCAAAAAAACCCCAAGTATCTCAAATACCATGAACACACTGCATCAGCGCATTCAATGTTTCTTTGCAGCCAGCCTGTTCCTCCTGATCGGGCTTACCCTCCTGCTGGTGGTGAGCTGTGGTGATCAAAAAGCCGCAGCCAAGCCCTCCGTGCGTGAAAAGATCGAAAACAAGATCGATGACGCACTCGACCGCCGCCCGGGCGAGCCTGTCCTGGATGCGATCGAAGACGCTGCCAAGGACGCCGGGAAGGTGAAGACCGCTGTCCAGGAAGCGGTGAAAGATGCGGCCAAGTAGGCTGGCATCTTCTCTGGTCCTGATGGCGAAAGGGTTCGTCATCAGGACCAGATTCGTTTAAAGCATGGGCCTGCTGGCCAGACTTTCAACACCTCCTACTAAGTATGTTTCGCTCATGGCATGGCTTGTTTTTGGTCTTTTCCTCATCGATGACTTTGCTGGTCATGGCGAGCATGGCCTACAGCGGCAGGATTGCGCGAGAGGGAACCCAGATTGTGGAGCATTCCGGGGTGGTCATCGACAATTTACTCGTGCTTCGCTCCAAGATGTCTGAAGTCGAATCGGCGGTGCATTCATTCTACATCCTCGGGGAAATCACCTGGTCTCCATCACTGGGAAAGACTGAGACGGAGACTCGCAGACTGCTGGACACGCTGACAGACCAGACTCATGACAATGAAACCCAGCAGCGGCAGCTCAAGGAGGTGCGGCAGCTTGTGGTGGAACGCCTGGCTGCGCTGGCACAGCTGACGTCGGTCGCCTCGGGAGCGGAGGGGGATGAAGCGAGGCGAAGCATCTTTAACAAGGGCGGCGCCATCATGAAGCAGCTGCTCAAGAGCATTGATGAGTGCGTGCGGCACGAGCGTGAACTCTACCTGCAGCGGGATCAGCAGGCGCAGCAGGAGTTTCGCAAGCAGACCTTCACCAGCATCGGAGGCCTGATTCTCGCCGTCGCGACCGGACTCGCCAGCCTGCTCTTTCTAAAGCGCAGTCATCGTGAAACCCTGCGTGGGATGGAGATGGAGCAGGCGGTGGCCCATGCAAAGCAGGCAGACCTCCAGAAATCGCAGTTCCTGGCCAACATGAGCCACGAAATACGCACGCCGATGAACGCCATCCTGGGGTTTACGGACTTGCTGGGCGGGATCATCAGCGAGCCTCGGGCGCTCAATTACCTGAAGTCTATCCAGAGCAGCGGGCACACTCTGCTGGAGCTGATCAATGAGATCCTGGACATCTCGCGCGTGGAGGCCGGCAAACTCGAACTGCGTCTGGAGCCGACCAATGTGAGCGAGATTGTGGATGGCGTTGCCGTCATGCTCAAGCAGCAGGCTGCCGACAAAGGCATCTACCTGGAGACCAAAATCCGCGGGGCCATACCGCCGTTTTTGGACCTCGATCCGCTGCGCCTGCGCCAAGTGCTGGTGAATCTCGTGACGAATGCGGTGAAGTTCACGCGGCGTGGCGGTGTGAAGGTGCTGCTGGATGCCGCGCAGACGGAGGACGAAAAGTGGGACTTGATGATCAAGGTCACGGACACGGGCGTGGGCATTTCCCCAGAAGATCATGAGAGGATTTTCTCTCCGTTTGAGCAGGTCTCCGCACTCAGCCGCAGCGGAGCTCAGGGGACGGGCCTGGGCCTGAGCATCACCCGGAAATTGGTCGAGCTCATGCAGGGGCAGATCCTGCTGGAGAGCGCCCCGGGCGCCGGGTCAGAATTCACCGTTTTGCTTTCTGGCGTTTCGGTCAGCAAAAAAAAGAATGCGGGCGCCCCCAGCAGCCGGCAGGCAGATTTCAACCGGCTGCGTGCGGCAACGATTCTGGTGGTGGACGACAACCCCACCAACCGTGAGCTGCTCGCAGGTTTTTTTCATGGGTCACATCACGAACTGCTTTTTGCGCAGGATGGCATCGAAGCGCTCGAAGTCGCCCGGCATGCAAAGCCGGATGTGATACTCATGGATATCCGGATGCCGCGGATGGACGGCAAATGGGCGCGTGAGATCCTGCGTGAGGATGAGCGCACGAATGCGATCCCGGTCATTGCTCAGACGGCATCATCAGCCCCGGATGAATCCCTGCGGCTGAAGCAGATGTTCGACGGCTACCTGCGCAAGCCTTTCAGCCCGCTGGATCTCTTCCATGAACTGGAGCCTGTGCTGGGCCACGCCACACTGCGCCATGTGCTGGCCAGCCCAGATGTGGTGGTGAGTGACACGATGCCAGCCGCTGTGCTGGAATCACTCGACGCCCACACTTCGGCCACCTGGCCAGGGCTTGCTGTGAAGCTGAAAAAAATAGCCGGTGACGAGGTGAAGCGATTTTTGGAGACCTATCCCATGAGAGAAATTGCTGCGTTTGGAGGCGATCTTCAGGTGCTGGCTGCACGCTACGACTGCCCGCCGCTCAGCCGCTATGCCAGTGCGCTCGTCGCGGCTGCGGAATGTTTTGAACTTGAGCAGGTGGAAAAGCTCCTGGGCGAGTTTTCCAACGTATCCCACAAGATTACCGGCGAGGCGGAGGCAGCTCGCTGATGACGCAAAGTCCTGCCTGTGATAGGCCTCCACTCCTGAAAACAATCCAGAAAAATGACTGAAGATTCACCCACAGCATCAATGCCTTTTACGGGGGGAGCCGCCGCCCCGGGAGTGGTTCTTGTGGTGGACGACAACCTGAAGAACATCCAGGTCGTGGGAACAATTCTGACGCAGGCGGGTTTTGAGGTCATACCAGCGACCAGCGGACCTCAGGCCCTGCAGCGTATGGAGGCCCGGCCTCCCGACCTTGTGCTGCTGGATGTGCTGATGCCAGACATGGACGGTTTTGAGGTTTGCCGAAGGCTGCGGGACAACCCTGAGACGGCATCTCTGCCTGTGATTTTTGTCTCCGCAGCCAATGACACAGGGGCCATCGTCCGCGGTCTGGAGGCAGGCGGTGTGGACTATATAACGAAGCCATTCAACAAGACTGAGCTGCTGGCCCGCGTGCGCAACCAGGTGGAGCTCAAGCGCACACGCGAAGTCTCAGCCAGGATCCTTCATGAGCGCGAAAAGATCATCAGCATGGTGGCGCACGATTTGAAAAATCCTCTGGGCGCCATTCGCTTCAGTGCCCAGACGCTGGCGGAACTCACGCCGGAGCAGAAGGAAACGGCCGGCGAACTTATCCAGCACATCGTCACGACGTGTGATCAGGTGGTGAGTTTTGTGGACCGCTTTCTGAGCCGCAGAGCCCAGGAGGCCGGGCAAGAAAGGCTGGTGCCTGTGCGGATCTCCACGGATCAGATTCGTGAAATGATTTCGGCCTGGCAGACAACAGCACGGCGCAAACAGATTGCCCTGTCTGTCAGCGCTCCCAAACAGCAGGCGCACATCCGGGGAGATCTTCTCACGCTGGGGCAGATCCTCGACAACCTCATGAGCAACGCTGTGAAATTTTCGCCCCGGGGCGGAAACATCGTGGCAGAGCTCATCCAGCAAGAACGCTCTCTGGTGATTGTCATCACTGACGAAGGCCCCGGCTTTACCGAAAGTGACCACGCCCGGATGTTCCAGGATTACATGAGACTCAGTGCCCGCCCCACAGGTGGCGAGTCCTCCACGGGGCTGGGGCTGGCGATTGCCAAACGTGGCGCAGACAGAATGGGGGCGGGGTTGCGCATTGAAAACCGCGCTGAAGGCAGCGGAGCCGCCGCCCGGCTGGAGCTTTCGTTGTGCGGAGATGAACAACTTTAACAAGATGAAATACGGATGGATATTTTGATCGTCGACGATGAAGCCAGCATTCGCCGGGCCACGAGCATCGCGCTTGAGGCCGCAGGCCACTATGTCGAAACGGCCGAGACCGGAGCCGTGGCGCTGACCAACCTCAAGGAGACCTCCTTTGATCTGGTTCTGCTGGATTTGTACCTGGGCGAAGAGAGCGGCCTTCAGGTGCTGGAAGTGATACGCCGCGAGCATCCAGGGGTGCACGTTGTCATGTTCACCGCCAACGCCACCATCCCCAACGCGGTGGAGGCGACAAGGCTTGGCGCAGTGGACTTTTTGGAGAAGCCCTTCAGTCCCGACCAGCTCCGTCAGTCGCTCAAACGCATTGCCACGTTGCGCTCCCTGGAGCGCAAAGTTGAGGAACTCAAAACGGAGGTGAGCCGTCAGGCCCCGCCTGCGCAGGTGGAGTCAAACAACCCCGCCCTGCAGCGCAGCCTGGAGGTGTTTTTTCGCGCGGCAGACACCCAGGCTTCCATCCTCATCCTGGGGGAGAGCGGCACCGGCAAAACGATGATAGCGCGTGCCATTCATGAGCGCAGTGCCTGCCGCGACAAGCCTTTCGTCACAGTCAGCTGCCCAAGCCTTTCACGTGAACTGCTGGAGAGCGATCTCTTCGGGCACGTCAAGGGGGCCTTCACCGGCGCGCTGCGCGACACCTGGGGCAAGGTGAAGGCGGCTGAAGGCGGAACGCTGTTTCTTGATGAAATCGGAGAGCTGCCGCTGGAGATCCAGCCCAAGCTTCTGCGGCTGCTTCAGGAGCGCGAGTATGAGCGCCTGGGTGAGGCCACGCCGCGCAAGGCCAATGTGCGTGTCATCGCGGCAACCAACCGAAACCTTCAGGAGTGGGTGGCTGAAGGGCGTTTTCGCGAGGATTTGTTTTACCGGCTGAATGTGATTTCGGCCGTGATGCCTCCGCTGCGCGAACGGCCTGAAGATCTCATCCCTTATGCAGAACGTTTTTTCAAATTCTTCACGCGTGAGTTTGGTCGCAAAGTCCGTGGATTCAGCCATGAGGCTCTGCAGGCTCTGCGTGCGCATGACTGGCCTGGAAATGTGCGCGAGCTGCGCAATGCCATCGAGCGTGCGGTGATCCTGGCCGAGGGGGAGCAAATCACTCCATGTGATCTGCCTGAGGCCGCTCATGCCGCGCGCTCAGGAGCTGAGGATTCCAAGCTGACCGTCGGCGGGCGCGTCAGCATCGAGCTCCTGGAATGCGAGCACATTCGCCGTGTCATGGCCAGCACGGCTTCGCTGGATGAAGCTGCCCAGGTGTTAGGCATCGATTCCGCGACACTTTACCGGAAGCGAAAGCGCTATCAGCTGGACGGTCCCTGAGTCAGGGAAACGACGATTGCTTATGCCTTCCGCAGGTGCAAAAAAAGGGCGGATGAAAATGATTCATCCGCCCCGGAGGATGTTGTTTTTTACAGGCCCAGTGAAGCGCCTACATTGGCATTGATGCCAGCTCCAGACTGGCTGCGATGATGACTGTGCCTTGGTGATTGTGCGCGGGCTCGCGCATTGACGTGGGTTTCACAGCTTGGCATCAGGCAGACAATCACTGCGAGGAATGTCAGGGGGAGAATGTTTTTCATGGTGTGTTTCAGGTGTGGATGGTGCGATTGAGGGTCTGCTGCAGTGGCCGTCCGTCAAAAGATGCCGAGACGTGTCGAGCTGTTCACGTTGAGAGGCAGTCTGGTATTGGCATTCACCCGGGCATTGACCCCGCTCTTTTTCCACTGCCCGTAGGGGACTGGTTTGGCCCTGTAATGATCGTGGTGATAACGGTCATGGTCATGCCATGAGTTGGAGTAGTACTTCGGCGGCGGGGGAACTCGGCGATAGGCGGGGTATCCTGGGCGTGCCGCGACGTAGCCGCCTCCATCCACGTAAGTTGAGCAACTGGACAAGCCCATGCTTGCTGCTGCCAGGGACAGGATGAGTATGGTGTGTTTCATAGTATGGGTGTGGTTTCTTCTGGTTGTGCCAGGTTGGACATACACTTGAGCTAGAACTGGACCTTGTGATCGGTTCTGAATTAAACCTGTTGATCCACAATGGTTAATGCGATTGGCGTGAGGTGGTTTAACCTGCCGAATCTTGCATCTTGCATGGATTTCTCATGCCTGGGCCGTGCATGTTGCAAGGCTTCGGGGGCAACGACTGGAAGAGAAGACCACAGGGCAAGCAAGCAAGTGCCATGGTCAAATCTGTTTACCAGCAAAGAGAAGAGCATCGGAGCCGTCTATCACTGCCACCATGAAACACCTAGCATCCCTCCTGCTGTTCTGCGGGACACTCGCAGCTGCCGAACCCTTCATCGAAAAACAGGATCTCTTCATCGTCGGAGACAATCCAGCCTTTAAGCTCTACCACATTCCCGGGGTCGTCGTGACTGCCAAGGGAACCGTGCTGACCTGGTGCGAGGCACGCAAGCGTGCCGCCGGAGTCAGTGACTGGGATGACATCCGCATCCTGCTACGCCGCAGCACCGATGAAGGCAAAACCTGGAGCCCTCCGCAAAGCATCGCCAACGTTGAAGGCCCGAAAGCGAAGAACCCCTTCGCGCTCAAGATGAAAAACGTCGATCCCAACGACGTCACCTACAACAACCCCGTTCTGATTGCCGACAAGGACGGCACCGTGCACATGCTTTTCTGCCTGGAATACGAGCGCTGCTTCTACCAGCGTAGCGCGGATGACGGCCTCACCTGGAGCAAGCCCGCCGAGATAACCTCCGCCTTTGCCGCCTTCAAAAAAGACTACGACTGGAAGGTGCTGGCCACCGGCCCGGATCACAGCATTCAGCTCAAAAATGGCCGTCTCGTCGTGCCCGTCTGGCTCTCTACCGGCGCCGGTGGCAATGCCCACCGCCCCAGCGTCACTGCCACCATCTACAGCGACGACCAGGGCAAAACCTGGAAGGCAGGCGAGATCGCCGTGCCTTGCACGGACGAATGGATCAACCCCAACGAAACTGTCGCCATCGAACTCAATGACGGCAGCGTCATGCTCAATGTGCGCAGCGAGTCGAAAGCCCACCGCCGCCTCGTCACCATCAGCAAGGATGGTGCCACCGGCTGGAGCACCCCGAAGTTTGACGACGCCCTGCTTGAACCCATCTGCATGGGCGGCATCGTGCGCTACAATCACGACGGCCAGAGCCTCATTCTCTTCTCCAATCCGCACAATCTGGAAAAAGAGAAAGGCAAAGCCGAGCCCGGCAAAAACCGCGACCGTAAAAACGTCAGCGTGAAGCTCAGCCGTGATGAGGGCAAAACCTGGCCGGTGAGCAAATCCATCGAGCCCGGCCCCAGCATGTACTCCGACATCGCCGTCACGAAGAGCGGCACCATCCTCTGCTTCTATGGCCGCAGTGGCGACGGTTCAGCGCTGGCCCACTTTGCCGGCGGACGCTTGACGCTCGCTCGTTTCAATCTTGAATGGCTGACGGCTCCGGAGTGAAGATGATGCCCGGTTTCCTCTGATGAGGGTTGTTTGTTCGGCTTTGCATTCGCTGCTCTGCGGACGCCTGACGTCCGCAGAGTCTTTTAAGCCACGGTTCACGCCACCATGCCGTTCAAGGGAGCGTAGATTTCCACAGGGGGCTGCGCAGGGCGGGCACTCACACTGAATCAGGGCTGCTGCGGGGGGGCTCACTCCCCGTGCTCACGCCGCCATGCTTTGAGAATGGCGTCCAGCAGACCCGGGAAACGGCTTTCCAGCTCCTTGCGGCGCACCTTGCTCGTCAGCTCCACGCCACGGCGTTCGCTGTAGATGATGCCTGACTCACGCAGGATGCGGTAATGCTGCGAGCAGGTGGACTTCGGCATCGTGCATTTCAGGCGGCTGGTGGTCTCCACGCAGTTGAGCCCTTCCTCGGCCTTGCGCAGTTCGGCCACGATGCTGAGACGCACCGGATCTGACAGGGCGTGCATGATTCCTGCGACGGTGAAACTTTCGGCTGGAGGATGGTGGAGAGGTCTGATGAACGGATGCTACATTAATTTCGCTTGCAGTTCAATCATTCTATTGTTCGGTATTTGTGAACTAAAGAACAAACCTCATGCCCACTCTCTTTGATCCCCTCCAGCTCGGCCCTCTTCACTTGCCCAATCGCATCTTTCTAGCCCCGCTTACCCGGGCTAGGGCCGGGCAGCAGCGTGTGCCAAACGCTCTCATGGCCGAGTACTACCGCCAGCGTTCCAGCGCCGGCCTCATCCTCACGGAGGCCACTTCGGTGACCCCCATGGGCGTGGGGTATGCGAATACCCCCGGCATCTGGTCTCAGGAGCAGGTGGAAGGCTGGAAGCTCGTCACCCAGGCGGTGCACGAGGCCGGAGGGCGCATCTTCCTGCAGCTCTGGCATGTGGGGCGTATTTCGGATCCGATGTTCCTAGATGGCGCACTGCCCGTGGCTCCCAGCGCCATCGCGGCCGCTGGACATGTGAGTCTCGTCAGGCCTGAAAAGGCCTTCGTCACCCCTCGCCCCCTGGAGCTTTCTGAAATTCCGGGCATCGTCGAGGCCTATCGCAAAGGCGCTGAAAATGCCAAGCTGGCAGGTTTTGACGGTGTGGAAGTGCACGGTGCCAATGGCTACCTGCTGGACCAGTTTCTTCAGTCCAAAACCAATCAGCGCACGGACGAGTACGGCGGCTCCGTGGAAAACCGCGCCCGCCTGATGCTGGAGGTCACGGATGCCGTCATCTCCGTCTGGGGTGCTGACCGCGTGGGCATGCACCTCGCTCCGCGTGGCGATGCGCATGACATGGGAGATGCCAATCCCCTGGAGACCTTCAGCTACGTGGCGCGCGAGTTGGGCCGTCGCAAGATCGCCTTCATCGCCGCACGTGAGCATCAGGCTCCGGACAGCATCGGCCCTGCACTCAAGAAGGCCTTCGGGGGCGTTTATGTGGCCAATGAAAAATTCACGCTTGAGTCTGGCAATGCCATTCTGGCTGCAGGCGATGCAGATGCCGTGGCTTTTGGCGTGCCCTTCCTTGCCAATCCCGACCTCCCCAAACGGCTGGCCCAGCAGGCCCCCCTGAATGCGCCTGATCCCTCCACGTTTTATGGGGATGGCGCCAAGGGGTACACGGATTACCCTGCGTTATGAAGACGTCCCCGGGCCTCCTTTACTCGGTGCTGGACCTTTCTCCGATACTGGAGGGGGAGACTGCCGCGCAGTCCTTCCGCCACTCGCTGAATCTGGCCCAGCATGCAGAGAAGTGGGGCTATCACCGCTACTGGGTGGCTGAGCATCACAACATCCCCGGCGTGGCCAGCGCGGCCACGTCGGTGGTCATTGGGTACATCGCAGGCGGCACCACCACCATTCGTGTGGGCTCGGGCGGCATCATGCTGCCCAATCATGCACCGCTGGTCATTGCGGAGCAGTTTGGTACGCTTGAGTCTCTGTATCCCGGCCGCATTGATCTTGGGCTGGGCCGTGCACCTGGTGGCGACCAGGCCACCGCCCGCGCGCTGCGGCGTGGGCTCAGCAGCAGTGGCGATACCTTTCCCGCAGATGTGCAAGAGCTGCAGCAGTATCTTGGCAGTGCGCTGCCCGGGCAGAGTGTGCGGGCCGTGCCGGGGCAGGGGCTGAATGTGCCGCTCTACCTGCTGGGCAGCAGCACCTTCAGCGCTACGCTGGCGGCTGAGCTGGGGCTGCCTTTTGCCTTTGCCTCCCACTTTGCACCTGAGCTGCTGCATCAGGCGCTGGACATCTATAGGAGCCAGTTTCAGCCCTCTCGTGCGCTGGAGGAGCCGCATGTGATGATCGGAGTGAATGTCTTTGCCGCAGAGACAGATGCAGAGGCTCAGCGGCTCTTCACCTCCCTGCAGCAGGTGTTTCTCAATCTCGTGCGTGGCAGGCCGCGGCAGTTGCTGCCGCCGGTGGAAGGCATGGACCGTCTGTGGACTCCCACGGAGGCCGCATATGTGGACCGCATGACGCGCTGCTCCGCTGTGGGCGGTCCGGAGAGTTTTCGCCAGCAGATCGAAGTGCTGCTGAACGACACCGGGGCGGACGAAATCATCGCCACGGCACACATTTACGACCAGCAGGCCAGGCTGCGTTCGTTTGAAATTGCAGCAGATGTTTTTCAAAGTCTGCGTGGCTCTGCACACTGACTCAGTTCATTTTCATCCCAAACACGAACACACCCCAACGATCATGGAATACAGACAACTCGGCGGCTCCGGCTTCAAAGTGCCGGCTCTTACTCTCGGTACCGGCACCTTCGGTGGAGGCACAGAATTTTTCAAGGAATGGGGCGCGTCCGATGTCGCGGAGGCCTCACGTCTCATCGACATCTGCCTGGAGCATGGACTGAACATGTTTGACTCAGCAGACATTTACTCAAACGGGCTGGCAGAGGAGATTTTGGGGCAGGCCATCAAGGGCCGCCGCGATCAGGTGCTCATTTCCACCAAAGGCACCTTCCGTTTTGGTGAGGGGCCAAACAACGTGGGTTCCTCGCGCTGGCATCTCATCCGCTCCGTGGAGGGCAGCCTCAAGCGCCTCGGCACAGATTACATCGACCTCTACCAGCTTCACGGCTTCGATGCCATGACCCCGGTGGAGGAGGTCGTGGGCACGCTGGACGATCTCGTGCGTGCAGGAAAGATCCGTTACATTGGCGTCTCCAATTTCTCGGGCTGGCATCTCATGAAGTCTCTGGCGCATGCCGACAAGTTTGGCCTGACCAAGTATGTGGCCAATCAGACCTATTATTCACTCGTCGGCCGTGAGTACGAGTGGGAGCTCATGCCGCTGGGGCTGGACCAGAAAGTCGGCGCGGTGGTCTGGAGCCCTCTGGGCTGGGGCCGCCTCACCGGCAAGATCCGTCGCAGCCAGCCAAAGCCGGAAAGCGGCCGCCTCTCGCAGAAGCTCAGCAGGGAAATGGGCCCCCAGGTGGAGGACGAATACCTCTTCAAAGTCGTGGATGCCCTGGATGAAGTGGCCGCCGAAACCGGCAAGACTGTACCTCAGGTGGCGCTGAACTGGCTGCTGCAGCGGCCCACCGTCTCCTCGCTCATCATTGGTGCACGTAATGAAGAGCAGCTCCGCCAGAACCTCGGCGCCGTCGGCTGGAATCTCACCACCGAGCAGGTGGCCAAGCTGGATGCCGCCAGCGAGAAGCCAAAGATCTACCCCTATTGGCATCAGGCGGGCTTTGATGAGCGGAATCCTTTCCCAACCAAGTAAGCCGCCTGCTTCTGCATGGCGCTGATGCCGGGCCCGGATCTGAGCTGGTTTTACCAGAAAAATCAGTCCGGGCTCATTTTCTCGCTCTCTTGGTATGATGGCGGCGGCATCTCATGTTGCTTCAATGAAATCACAGTCAGGAGCCAGGAATAAGCTCGCGTAGAGAGCGCCATCCTCGGAAAGTGCTTCGACATTTGCAGAAACGATCCACTGTGGGCAGGTAGTAACATCCTCCATCTGCAAAGGCGGATATTGCAGCGAAAGGCGGTGCCGAAATTCGTTACAGGGCGTGATTTCACCGCCCTATGAACTGGCTTTCTTTAATCCTGTCGCTGCTCATCACGGTTCCCATCTTGAGCGGCGCCCCCGCAAGCAAACCGGACGTCCTTGTCATCTTGGTGGATCAGTGGAGCCCCCGCTATCTGAGCTGGGAAAATCCGCAGGTGCGCACCCCGCATCTCGACAAAATCGCCGCCGAGGGCATGGTCTTCGACCGCTGCTACACCACCTCTCCGGTCTGCATGCCCGCCCGCGTGTCTTTGCTGACGGGCCTGTATCCGCACAATGGCGGCCACGGAATCTGGGGCAATGCGCTGAACTACCATGGGTCACCTGAAGAGGCCACCATGTTCCGGGACATCAAGGCGGCTGGCTACACCACCGCACAGATCGGCAAGACTCACTGGACCTCCGGCCCCAGCGTGCGCGAGGCGTTTCCGAAGATCGAAGACTATCACCGCGCCCTCGGCCTGGACTATGTCTGTGATGTCTCCGGCCCGGTGGACTCGGTCACGGAAAAGAACTCTTATGCCGAATATCTGCGCAACCTGGGCTTGCTCGAAAAAGTCGCCGAGGAGATGCATGATCGCTATGTGAAGTGGGAGTTTCAGCCCAAGCCAAGCCTTGTGCCGCCAGAACACTACCACGATGTATTTGTGAGCCGTGAAGCGGCGGACTTCGTCGGAAAACAGCCCGCCGCTCAGCCTCTTTGCATCGTGTTGAGTCTTCATTCGCCTCATCCGCCGCTCGATGCCCCTGGCGGATATGCCACCATGTATGACGCCGGGAAGCTCACGCTGTCTCCCAGCGTGCCCGAGACTTTCCGCCGCGAGATGCGCACCATCGGCCATCCTGAAACACGCGAGATGCTGGCAAACTACCTCGGCAAAATATCCCTCGCGGACGACTGCATCGGCCGCGTGGTGGAGGCCTTCCAAAAGCGCGGCACCTGGGGGCGGACACTCGTCTGCTTCACTGCCGACCATGGCGAAATGATGGGCGCTCACGGCATGCTGACCAAAGGTCGCATGTATGAGGAGTCCGCGCGCGTGCCGCTGGTGGTGCGCCTGCCGGGGCAGGTAAAGGCCGGACACACGAAGACACCCGTGCAGATGTTTGATGTCTATCCCACCGTCGTCGAAGCCATCGGCGGCACCCTCTCACCACGCCGCCAGGCCGTCTCGCTGCTGCCGGTGGCGACAGGCAAAACCACCTCGGTTCGCAAGCTCGCCATTAGCGAGATCGGCACCCATTCTCCTCTGAACATGATGGCCTCCGACGGCCGCTGGAAATGGTGGGCAGATGAGAAAGGCGAATTCCTTTTCGACCTCGACGCCGACCCCTACGAGATGACCAATCTCGCCGCTGATCCAACCCATCTGGCAAAGCTCCACGAACTGCGGCAGGACATGCTGACACACCTTCGCTCCACGCAGACCAATCTCTCCGAAGGCTACAAGTCCAAGGTCCAGCGCATGCGCGAAGCCGAAGGGCTGCCCATCAAGGGCAAAAAGAAAGCTGCCGGCAAACTCCCATGAAATTCATCCTCCCTCTCCTCATCCTGTCGCTGAGCACTCTGGCTGCGGCGGACTTCAATGTGCTCTTCATCATGGCGGATGATCTGCGGCCCGAACTCGGCTGCTACGGCGCAAAGCACATCCATTCACCCAATATCGACAAACTCGCCGCTCAGGGGACTTTGTTTGAGCGCGCCTACTGCCAGGTCGCGGTCTGCAATCCATCACGCGCCAGCCTGCTCGGCGGCGTGCGCCCGGACACCACAGGCGTGCTGGACAATCAGCACTTCCTTCGTCCGCAGTTGCCGGACATTGTCACCCTCCCGCAGCATTTCAAAAACAACGGCTGGCACACCCTCTCGCTTGGAAAAATCTTCCACCACAGCGAGCGCGAGCCGGGAGACGATCCCCAGTCCTGGAGCGAGCCTTCATGGTATCACAGCCTGCCAGATCGGAGCTGGTTCAACAAGGAGACCGATGAAAAACTGAAGGCCATCAAAAAACTCCCAGCCGACAAACGGCCCAAACTCGTGCGCGGTCCACCCTATGAAGCCGCCAGCGAACCCGACGAAGTTTACAGCGATGCCAAGATCGCCGCCAAAGTAATCGAAACCCTTCAGCGCCTCAAAGCCATCGACAAGCCCTTCTTCCTCGGTGTCGGTTTTCACAAGCCGCACCTACCGTTCACCTGCCCGCAAAAATACTGGGACATGTATCCGGCGGACACCATCAAGCTTCCAGACAACTACCAGCCCTCTCCCGATGTGCCCGCTCCAGCCCTGCACAACTGGTATGAACTCCGCAGCTATGGCGATGTGCCTGCGGCAGGCGGCATCCCCAATGAGATGGCGCTCAATCTCATTCGCGGCTATCGCGCCTGCACCAGCTTTGTCGATGCCCAGATCGGCCGTGTGCTCGATGAACTGGACCGCCTCGGGCTTCGTGAAAAAACCATCGTCGTCCTGCTTGGCGACCACGGTTATCACCTCGGCGAAAACGGCATCTTCACCAAGATGACCAACTTTGAGCTGGGCACCCACGCCCCCCTGATCGTCAGCGCACCGGGGCAGAAGCCCGGCCAGCGCACGCGCGGCTTCGTCGAGTTTGTGGACATCTACCCCACCCTCGCAGAACTCTGCGGCCTCAGGCTCCCACCACATCTCGAAGGCACCAGCTTTGCTGCCTTGCTCACCAATCCCGAACAGCAGTGGAAGGCCGCCGCCTTCAGCCAGTACCTGCGTCCCGGCAAAGAGAAGTTCATGGGCCGCTCTGTACGCACTGACCGTTGGCGCTACACCGAATGGAGAAACATGAAGCATGAAGTCGTCGGCACCGAGCTTTACGACGAGACCGCCGATCCCCAGGAAAATCATAACCTCGCCAAAGAAACCGCCTGCGCCGAGATATTTGACGCCCTGGCAAAGCAGTTGCACGAGGGGCCAAAGAAAATGACCTCAGCCACAGCGAAGACCCAGTCACCATGATCACCCGTCGGCAGTTCATCCACAGCGCAGGCCTGCTCACCGCCGCCAGGCTCCCTGCGGTGGACCCATCACGCGCCGCACCCCGGATTCTGTACAGCAACGACACCACCAATATCACCTCCTGCATCAGCCCCTTTCACAAGGAGCGGGAGTCCTTTCGCAAGGAGATGCTCGAAGCCACCGTGGATGAGGTCACAGGCCTCGTGGACGCACACCTCCTCCAGCCCGGCCTCGGCATGGTGCCCATGTGGCCCAGCAAGGTCCTCCCACTCTCGGAGCACTACGCCTGGATCAAGCAGCGATATGGCATGAAGCCCGATCCCTTCGGCCAGTTTGTCCTGGATGGCGGTGACATCGTTCAGGTCTTCATCGACCGCTGCCGTCAGCGGCAACAGGCTGCGTTCATCTCCTTCCGCATGAACGATGCGCACCACAAGGAGTTCAGCGATCCCAAGCCCGGTGACAAACCAGGGAGCAGCATCGGCATGAGCGTAACGAAATTTTACGTCGAGCATCCCGAATACCGCATCATACCAGGCTCCCTGCGAGGAGCCGATCTCGTCCAAAACTGGGCCGTTCCAGAAGTGCTCGCGCAAAAGTTCGCCCTCATCCGAGAACTCTGTGAAAACTACGACATCGACGGTCTTGAGCTCGATTTCCTCCGCTTCTACAGCTTCTTCCGCGTGGAAGAAACACCCCTGGATCGGCGACGCGCCATCATGACCGGCTTCATACGCGAAGTGCGCGCACTGCTTGATCAAACCACCCGCAATGGCAAACGCCGCTGGCTCTGCGCCCGCGTGCCCTGCCATCTCCCCGCATTGGATATTCTCGGCCTCGATTTGAAATCCCTCGTCGCCGCTGGTCTCGACATGGTCAACGCCTCCGAGCATTACTTCACCACCCAGCAGCACGATCTGGCCGCGATCCGCGGGCAGACACACGGAGCCAGACTCTACTTCGAACTCTGCCACACCCTCTGGAAAGGAGACAAAGTCGCCAAAGGCTACGATGTCTTTCCCTTCCGCCGTGCTACTCGCGAGCACCTCCACACCTCCGCGCACCTTGCCTATTCGCGCGGTGTGGATGGCATCAGCCTCTTTAATTTCGCCTACTACCGCCAGCATGGCCAGGGCGAAGGCCGCGGCGTCTTCGGCGAGCCACCGCTCGAAGCGATCAAAGACCTGCGCGATCCAAAAGCCCTCGCACGTGAACCTCAGCACTGGTTCATCGCTCAGGGCTGGCGTGCCCCCGGCATGAAGCCGATCCCTGTGCCGCGCAAAATCGAGCCGGGCAAACCCGCCAAGTTCAACTTCGACCTCGCTCCGCCCGCAGGTGGCTGGAAACAAGATGCTCGCATCCGCATTCAATCCGACAAGATCCTCGGCAGCAGTGAATGGACCGCAACCTTCAATGGCGAGCCCCTCGTTTCGAGCAGCGATGTCTCCGAGCCTTTCCCTGTGCCTTACCCATCCCTGCTTGGCAAACCAGAGGAGCTGCGCGCGTGGACCCTTCCTGCCAAACTCCTGCGCGACGGCAAAAACAGTCTCGAAGTCACGCTCAAATCCGGCGAGCCGGTCCCGATAGTCTTTGTCGATCTCGCCATTGGTCAGTCCGGTTGACCAGCAAGGCGGGCGACGTTCTTACGTCTGGTTTCAGACAACCCCATGAAATCACTTCTGCTCGCCCTTGCCTTGTCCTCCTGCTTTGCCACCGCTGCGGTGGTTGAGTCTGATGTGTGTGTCTATGGCGGTACCAGCGGTGGTGTGGCGGCTGCGGTGCAGGCGGCGCGCATGGGGAAAAAGGTTGTCATTGCAGAACCAGGACGCCATCTCGGCGGCATGACCAGCGGCGGCCTCAGTGCCGTGGACATTGGCGATCCCCGCTCTGTCGGCGGCATCGCCCGCGAATACTTCACCAAGCTCGCCGCCACCGCAGGTGTCACACTTGCCTGGGACAAAGCCTTTGAGAGCAAAGCCGGCGGTCCCGCCACCGGCGGCGCTTATGCCATCGAACCCCACAAGGCGGAGCAGGTCTTCAATGACATGGCACGTGTGGCCGGAGTAAAAGTGCATTTCAAAGCACGTCTTTCGTCGGTCAAAAAAGACGGTCCACACATCACCGAATTCGCCACCGAGGACGGCACCGTCTTTCGCGCGAAAGTCTTCATCGAAGCCACCTATGAGGGTGACCTCATGGCAAAGTCCGGCGTGAGCTACACCCTGATGCGCGAGGGCAATGCAAAGTATGGCGAAACGTACAACGGCATCCACTACGCCGAAAAATTCCTGCCCCACGCCACATACTCACAGCCCGGAGAAAATGGCCGTCTCAAAGGCGGGCAGGGCGTGTGGGATCGCGATTTCCCGCTCGATCCTTACCTGGTCAAAGGCGACCCAACGAGCGGCCTGCTGCCCCTGATTCAATCCGGCGAACCCGGCACTCCCGGCGATCCGGCCCCCGGTGTCCAGGCCTACTGCTTCCGCCTCTGCCTCACCACCAATCCGGCCAACATGATCCCCATCACGCCGCCTTCCGACTACGATCCCAAGCGTTACGAGATCGTCGTCCGTTTCATCGAAGCCTGCCTCGCCAATGGCGATGCCATGGACCTCCGCTGGTTCTCAAAGCACGACGCATTACCAAATGACAAATGGGACTTCAACACCGCGACCTTCGGCGGCAATCTCCCCGGCGCCTCACACGCATGGCCGGAGGCCACCTGCGCGCAGCGTGAGAAGATCGCAAAGCAGCACGAGGATTACCATCGCGGCCTGCTGCACTTCCTTGCCACCGATCCCCGCGTCCCCGAGCAGGTGCGCAAAGACATGCAGCGCTTCGGCCTGCCCAAGGACGAATTCACCGACAATGGCGGCTGGCCGCACCAGATCTACGTGCGCGAGGCACGCCGTATGATCAGCGATCTCGTGCTCACCGAGCACCACACCTTCGGCCGCCAAAACGCCCCCAAGCCCATCAGCCTTGGCAGTTATGGCACAGACACGCATGAGATCCGCCGCATCGTGAAGGACGGCTTCGTCACCCGCGAAGGAAAAACCGCTGGTGGTCGCGATGGCGCACCACCCTATGGCATCGGCTACGAAGCCATCGTGCCAAAGCAGACCGAGTGTGACAATCTGCTCGTCACCTTCGCCCTCAGCGCCAGCCACACCGCCTTCAGCAGCATTCGCATGGAGCCCGTGCTCATGTGCACCAGCCAGAGCGCCGCCACCGCCGCCTGCATCGCGATTGATGACAAAACTCCCGTGCAGCAGGTGGACTACACCAAGCTCAAATCACGCCTTGAGCAGGACGGGCAGATCTTGGAATGGAAGCATCCCGTCTCCAGGAAAAAGTCCGCGCATTGAAGTGGCGAAACCTCTTGCTGATGCTCGCGCGGCGGGAATGTATGCCGCCACGAATGGAACGCGAAAATTTGCCTCTGGACCGCCGCTTGCGGCAGGAAATCTTGTTTGCCCGTGAGCGCGTCTACCGCTTTGGCCAGCCCACGCCCATGGAGCGTCTCATCCTGCCCGGCTCAGAGCCCGGCCCTGAAATCTGGGTGAAGCGCGAAGACCTCTCCCCCGTGAAATGCTACAAGTGGCGCGGTGCCTGCAACGCCATGACCGAGCTCACCCCGGAGCAGCGCGCCAAAGGCGTCGTCACCGCTTCCGCTGGCAATCACGCACAGGGCGTGGCCCTTGCTGCCAAAACCCTCGGCATTCACGCCCGCATCTACATGCCGCGCTCCACGCCCAAGGTGAAACAAAACGCCGTGCTGCATCACGGCGGCGCATTCGTCCGCATCATGCTCGCAGGCGACAGCTACGACGAAGCCGTGACCTCCGCACGGGAAGACGAGCGCAGCAGCGGCGCGACCTACGTGCATGCCTATGATGATCTCAAAGTCATGGCAGGGCAGGGGACCCTCGCAGATGAGGTCGTGCTCTCAGGCCACGGCCCTTTCGATGCCGCCTACCTTCAAATCGGCGGCGGTGGCATGGCCTCGGCCGTTTCCTGCTGGCTCAAAACCTACTGGCCCCACATGGAGGCCGTCGGTGTCGAAGGCGTGGGCCAGGCTTCCATGAAAGCCGCGCTCGCCGCAGGCAGCCCCGTCGAACTCCATGACCTCGACATCTTCTGCGATGGCACCGCCGTCCGCAAAGCCGGCACCCACCCCTTCGGCATCTGCCAGCAGTCTCTGGATCGCGTCGCCACCGTCACCAATGCCGAAGTCAGTGCCGCCATCCGCGTGCTCTGGGAGACGCTGCGCTGCATCTCCGAGCCCTCCGGGGCTATGGGCCTTGCCGCAGTCATCAAAGACCGCGCCGCACTTGCAGGGAAAAAAGTCCTCATCGTCATCACGGGTGCCAACATCGACTTTCTCCAGCTCGGCCTCATCGCCCAGTCCGAAGGCTCCAGCAGCACCGCTTCACGCGCCCTGCGTGTCCGCATTCCCGAGCGCCCCGGTGCCATGCTTGCCCTGCTGGATTCCTGCTTCGATGGCCTCAACATCGCCGACTTCCAGTACGGCCTGCACCGCACCGACGAGGCATGGCCCGTCTTCACCGTCACATCGGAAAATGCCGACACCCTGGCCGCGCTCCCGGCACGCCTTGAGTCCGGCGGTTACCTTTGGGAAGACCTCACTGGAGCCGTGGATGTTGCCTTCCGCGCCATCCCGCTGCGCGGTGATCTGCTCACCCATCCCGTTTTCCTGCGTCTCGACTTTTACGAGCGCTCCGGTGCTCTCCACGACTTCCTCTCCCGCCTCATCCGCGACCGCGCCAGCCTCTGCTACTTCAATTACCGCCAGTCCGGCGAGCGTATCGGCCGCGCCCTCATAGGGCTCGATTTCCACAGCGCCGAAGCCCGGGCCGCCTTCCTCGCCGAGCTCCCTGAGCACGGCGAAGGCTACCGCTCCTGCAAGCCGGTGGATGACGCTGTGCTCGCTCGCATGACGGCATAGCACCGGGGTTCCTCGGAAGAATCATGCCTCACCCTCGTATGCAACCGCCCATGTCTGCCAGATCCCATCTTCTCCCCATTGCCACCGGCCTGCTCCTTTTCACAGCCAGTCTTCTCCATTCCCAAACTCCTGCCGCCCCTGTCGAGACAGACCAGCGTCTTCACGCCGATGGCAAAAGCTGGAAGTTCAACAAAGCCGTCATAGTCGACAAATCACGCCCGCGCGTGCTCCTCATCGGAGATTCCATTCTTGGCGGCTACATGAATCCGGTGATCGAGGCCATGAAGGGCAAAGCCTATGTCGATGCCTGGATGCACCCACACGCTCAGTCGGAAAATCTCAACAAACTGCTCGCCGCCGCTTTGCAGGAGCACGGCCCCTACGACATCATCCATTTCAACATGGGCCTGCATGGCTGGCAGCCGGGCCGCATCAAGGAAGGCACCTTCAAGCCGCTCACGCTCGCCTTCATCCAGGTCATCCGCACCCAGCTTCCCAAGGCAAAAATCATCTGGGCCAGCAGCACGCCGGTCACCGTCAAAGGCAGGCCCGGCGAGGCGGATCCCGTCATCAATCCCATTATCATCGAGCACAATCGTCTGGCTGCCGAAGTCATGGCTGAGGCGCATGTGCCCATCGACGACCTCTATGCACTCCTGGCTCCGAAACTGGACCTCGCCCGTGGCGACCAGTTCCACTGGAAACCCGAGGCCTATCAGTTGCTCGCCAAGTCAGTGACCGAATCCCTCCTGCAAAACCTGCCAGCCGCAGCTTCCAAATAGCCACGGTCACACGGTGGTCTGCTGATTTGACCCTGCAAGCCCTCCCGGTCTTGTCGGCCGAGTTTGTGGCTTCAACACTTTGAATCAGTGCTGGAGCGGGTGATGAGAATCGAACTCACGTATCAAGCTTGGGAAGCTCGTGTTCTACCATTGAACTACACCCGCGACTGACTTGAGCCAGTTCACACATTCTGGCTGGCCGCAGGAGCCTTGTCAAATGCGCTGCGTCAGATTGAAGGAGGCATCGGGGGCATGATCAGCGCCCGGTTCATGCCACCCCTGCCGTAGGTGGCCGAGGGTGATGCGAGGAAGGAATTGCGTTTGGTGGAGTATTCTCGGTACAACCGGCTGTAGGTGGCCGCCAGGCGCTGACGCAGCGCCGCATTTTCTGAGGTTTTGGGCAGTTTCCTCACACTGTGGCGCAGGTAAAACATGGCCTGCCCCACGCTGACATAACGGATGTCCGGCCCCTCGGCAGGGGGGGCTGAGTGAGTGGAGCCAAACCGGGCAATCACCTGGGTGTCTTTTCCCTTCGGACCGATCATGTGGCCGGCCATCGACTCTGTGCCGAAGTCATCATATGCAAACGGAGGGCCGGGAATTGCGTTTGCATTGGCACCGCAACTGACGAGAAAAACAATGCAGAAACAGGCTGCCAGAGCAGGGAGCAGGAGTTTTTTCATGTTTCTCCTCATACCACAGATGGCAATGAAAGCGAATCCTGGCTCGTGGAAGAGCATTGGCATAAAGCCTAGATTTTTTAGGGGTTTTAACTTGCCGGACTCTGGCCAAAACGCTTCTTCCCCAAGCTGGGCTTATGGTTCCTGTGAAAGCTTGTCGGGTCTGTCAATTTGAGGCGAGGCCGCATTTTGATGGTTGAGACGGCTCCTGCCAGACGTAATTTTGCTCCATGAAGCGTGCGTCACCTCCATCTCTTTTTGCCACCGTCCTAGCAGCCTTGCTGTTTGCTGCTTCAATTCTGACGGCACAGCAGCCGCAGCGCATCGATGAAAAAGACCTGCGAGACTGGGCTGACCGTGGTGACGCCGACGCTCAGTTTGAGCTCGGCCTGCGTCTGATCACCGGGGAAGGTTTGAAAAAGAACACCGAGGAAGGGGTGAAATTCGTCGAAAAAGCCGCCAAGCAAAAGCACCTGCGTGCGCAGCACGTGCTTGGCAATCTGTTTGAGGACGGCGAAGGGGTCAAAAAAGATCTGGCCAAGGCCGCAGAATGGTATCGCAGTTCGGCAGAGCTCGGCTTTGCTCTGTCCCAGCATCGTCTGGGGGTCATGTACGAGGAAGGCAAAGGTGTGAAGAAGGACACGGCAAAAGCCGCAGAATGGTTCAAGAAGGCCGCTGATCAGGGGGATCCCCCCTCACAAACTGCCTATGCCTCCAAGCTGGAACGCGGAGATGGCATCGCCAAAAGCGCCTCCAAAGCGGCGCTCTGGTACCTCAAGGCTGCACAGCAGGATTTCGTGCCTGCGATGACCCGTCTGGCAAATCTCTACTACACCGGGCAGGGGGTGCCGGTGGACTACCGCCGTGCCGGTGCCTGGTATCGCCGTGCCGCACGTTCTGAAGATCCCTGGGCCTCCAACAACCTGGCTTGGTTCCTGGCCACCTGTCCGGAAGATAACCTGCACAATGGCGAAAGCGCCGTGCTTCTGGCACGCCGAGCCTTGAAGCTTGTCGCCGAAGTCGTGCAAAGCGACGAGCAGCCATACGAAATGATCGACACGATGGCCGCCGCGCTCGCCCGCAACGGAGAATTTAAAGAGGCCGAGCTCTGGCAGAAGCGCTGTATCGCGCTTCTCAGCGAGGACAAAGACCTGCCTGAAGAAGACCGCAAAAAGCTGCAGGAGGAGTTCGATTCCCGCCTCAAACTCTACCAAAAAGCCACCCCTTTTGCAGAGCCTGACCCCAAAGGTGAAGAAGGCGCGGAGCCTCTTCCCCAGGACACGATTCTTCAGGATGAAGGGCTGCCCGAGTCCAAGCCAAGGAAAAACACACCCAAGAGCGGTCGTGGCACGGTGGTTTGACGCGTAGAGAGATCGCTTTCTCCATTTTTTGTAGCCTTTCTCATCCCGTTAAAGCTCAATATTCGCATGCTTTAGCGCAATATCTGCAAGACCAAGCCCCGCATGTGCGGTTAAACCGCACACTCTTTTCATCCGGCACTCCGCCCCTCTTCCCCCTCACTCATGTCTGCTGCTGTCGTCCGTTCTGCTGCCCTTCCGCCTCCCATTCCAGGCCTGAACCGGCGTATCCGCCAGCCGAAGAAAAACATCCCGCAAACCAAACAGGACCGGGACCAGATTCTCGGCTGGGTGCGTGCCTATGCCGAGGAGAACAGGCTTGTGCCCCCGGTGCCAATCGCTGAGCTCCAGGAGCATACGGACAAAATTCTCGCCATCCACGCCATCGACAAAATCCATCGCGACTACGTCGGCGTGCTCCTTGCCAATGAAACCTGGCGTGAGTCTCTCGCCACGGTGCCTTTTGAAAAGCGGCTGCTGCTGATGCCGAAATGCCTCCGGGTTGAAAGCAAATGCCCGGCCCCCTTTGATGAGTTCGGCCTCCTCTGCAAGCAGTGCGGCCTCTGCTCCATCCAGGATTTCCAGAACGAAGCTGAAAAGCTGGGCTATGCCGTCCTCGTCGCCGAAGGCAGCGCCATCGTCATGTCCCTCATTCAGACTGGCAAGATCGAGGCCATCGTTGGCATTTCCTGTCTGCCTGTCCTTGAGCGCACCTTCCCCTACGTCGAGGCCGCCGCCATCCCCGCCGTCGCAGTGCCCCTGCTGCAGGACGACTGCATCGACACCCTCGTCGATATCGACTGGGTCTGGGACTACATCCACCTCACCAGCGACGACAAAACCCGCCGCCTCAATCTCAACGCGCTCCACGACGAGGTGAAAACCTGGTTCACCTTGGATTCCCTCAATGCGCTCATGGGCCCCTCCCGTGGCCACAGCGACGAGATCGCGCGGGAATGGCTCGCACGTGCCGGCAAACGCTGGCGCCCCTTTCTCACCGTTGCCGCCTACCAGGCCCTGCGCGAAGACCCCGAAGGCCCCATCTCAGACACCGTCAAGAAGGCCGCCATCGCCGTCGAAATCTTCCACAAGGCCTCCCTCGTTCACGATGACATCGAGGACGGCGACGCCGAACGTTACGGTGAAACCACCCTCCACACCGAGCACGGTGTCCCCGTGGCCCTGAACATTGGCGACCTGCTCATCGGCGAAGGCTACCGTCTTCTTGCTGACAATGACGCCGCCGCCCATGTCCGCAGCGCCGCCATTCTTGTCGCCGCCGAAGGCCAGCGCGAACTCTGCATCGGTCAAGGCGCGGAACTCCTCTGGACCCGCCATCCCGTGGCTCTGAGCAGCACGCAGGTTCTCGAAATCTTCCGCAGCAAAACCGCCCCCGCCTTTGAAGTCGCTCTCAAGGTTGGTGCCGCGCTGGCCGGCCAGCTCGACGAATGCGCCGATGCATTGCACACCTACAGCGAGAACCTCGGCATCGCCTACCAGATCCGCGATGACCTTGACGATCTCGGCGAAGACTCCGCCGCAGGCAACGAATGGAACATGCGCCCCAGCATTGTCCTCTCCCTCCTGCGGGAGAAGGGCAAAGGCGAGGTCAAAGACCAGATGGAGGCCCTTTGGAACGGCGCCTCCCAGGCCAAGCCTGACAACGCCACCATCCGCCAGTGGGCGCTCGACAGCGGCGCGCACGAGAAAGCCATGACCCTCCTCGAAGGCTACAAAGAAGCCGCCATCCGCTCCCTTCAGGAAGTCGAACTCCCCAATCTCAAAGGCCTCCTCCGCCGTGTCATCGGCAAGATCTTTAACGAGCTTGAGATCAAGGGCTGGTGCCGTGAATTCGAGCAGAAGAACCTCAATCCGGAGCTCCGTGCCGAGGCCGCCAAAGCTGCCGAGCATCTCGTGCCAAACGTGGCTTCTTAAAGCTGCTAGTTCCAGTGGCCGAGCTTCGTTTGAAGCCGGACCATGAAGTTGTCCCTCCTGTTTGCCGCTTTAGCCTGTGTCTCCCTCCACGCCGCCGACTCGCGGCCCAACGTTCTTTTCATCGCCATCGATGACCAGAATGACTGGATCGGCTGCATGGGCGGGCACCCGCAGGTGAAGACGCCCGCCATCGATGCCTTGGCAAAACGCGGCACCCTCTTCGCCAGCGCGCACTGTCAGGCGCCCTTGTGCAATCCTTCGCGCAGTTCCTTGCTCACCGGCCTCCGCCCCTCCAGCACCGGCATCTACGGCCTCGCTCCCGGCATCCGCGAAGTGGAGCAGACCAAGCATCATGTGACCCTTCCGCAGACTTTCACGCAGGCTGGCTATTACACCTTCAACAGTGGCAAAATCTACCACGATGGGTCCATGCGTGGGGGGGATCAAAAAGCCGAGTTCAATGAATGGGGCAATCGCGGCCCCATGCCCAAGCCGAAGACCCCCATCGCCAATCTCCCCGGCCCGGTTCGCCATCCCGCCATGGATTGGGGCGTCTTCCCCGAGAAAGACGAAGACAACGCCGACTGGAAAATCGCCGACTCCGCCATTGATGCATTGAAGCGCGCCCCTGCCGACAAGCCTTTCTTCATCGCCGCCGGCTTCCGCCTCCCTCACGTCCCATGCTTCGCCTCACAGAAGTGGTTTGATCTCTATCCAGATGCCACACTGCAGATGCCCCCGGTCAAAGAAGACGACCGTGCCGACCTTCCCAAATTCGCCGATTTCCTCCACTGGAAGCTGCCCGAGCCACGCCTCTCCACGCTGCGCAAATACAACGAATGGCGACCCCTCGTCCGCGCCTACCTCGCCTGCATCAGCTTCATGGACAGCCAGGTCGGCCGCCTCATGCACGAGCTCGAAGCCACCGGCCGTTTGGACAACACCATCGTCGTCCTCTGGGGCGACCACGGCTGGCATCTCGGCGAAAAACTCATGACGGGAAAAAACACCCTCTGGGAGCGCAGCACGCGTGTTCCGCTCATCTTTGCCGGGCCTGGCATCAAGGCTGGGCAGGTGTGCGAAAGCCCCGTGGAGCTGCTCGACATCTTCCCATCCCTCCTCGCCCTTGCTCAACTGCCCGCACGCAGCGACCTCGAAGGCCACAGCCTCATGCCGCAGTTTCAAGACGCCAGCGCGCCCCGCGAATGGCCAGCCATCACCACGCACAACCAGGGCAACCACACCATCCGCACCAAGGAATGGCGCTACATCCGCTACGCGGACGGCAGCGAGGAACTCTATGACGAACTGAAAGACCCCAACGAATGGACCAATCTCGCCAAAGACCCCCAATATGCCGGCAAAAAGGCCGAGCTGGCGAAGTGGCTGCCCAAAATCGACAAAGGCCCTGTGCCTGGCAGCAAGAGCCGAGTCCTGACCTACGAGCCTTCGACCGGGGAGGCGATCTGGGAAGACAAGCTGATTGATAAAAGCGCTCCGCTGCCTGAACCGTAGCGCGTGTTCGCCCCTTCAGACAAGCTTCGCCTCAACCTCGTCCTAGGCTTTCTCGCCTTCGTCATGTTGGGCTCGCTTCTGCTTCTGGCATGGCTGCAGTACCGCGAAGAACTCGAGTCCCGCCGCCTGTTTGCTGCTTTCGCCAAATCGCAGGCCGACTTTGTCCGCGAGATGCATCTCCCCCGCAGCCCCAAGCTGGCTTCGGATCTCGCTCGGCTCTCCGGAGTGGGCGTTCATTTCCGCCAAGGGAACCGCATCGATGGGGCCATCGTTCAAATCTTGTCGGACGCCCCCGCCGACGGCCAGCTCATCAGCCTGCCCAAAGGCCGCGAGGCCCTCATTCTGCGACTGGACGAAAAGGAGGACATCATTTTTGTCCGCAGACATCCTGGGTCGAGTCTCTCCCTCGACGACCCGGCGACGCGCAATGTCTTTCTCGCCTTCTGGGTCGTGTCAGGTTTTGTCGGCTGGCTCCTCGTCCGCGAACGCCTCAAGCGTGCCCAGTCTGAGCGCCTCGCCATGCTCGGTCGCGTCGCCACCAGCCTTGCCCATGACATCAAGAACCCCCTCGCCTCCATTCAGCTGCACGCACAGCTGATGACGCCGCAGAATGAGGAGGACGCTCAGGCAATCAGGCTCATTGAAAATGAATCCGAAGTCATCGCCGGACTGGTGAACCAGTGGCTTCACCTTGCCAATCCGCTGCCGCCGAGGCTCGTCAAACTGGACCTGGCCGCCTGCATCCGCACCGTGGCCGGAAACCTGGAAGCCCAGGCACGGCATGCCGGAGTGGAGGTCGGGATAGATCTGCCAGATTCGGTCTGGATCATGGGCGACTCCCAGCGTCTGGCCCAGGCGGTGCGAAATCTCATGGTCAATGCCATTCAGGCAATGCCGCGAGGTGGCAGGCTTGGTCTCAGCGGCCGGTTTGCGGACGGCTTTTTTGAGCTTCGCTGCACGGATTCCGGTGCCGGCTTTTCCGAACAGGCGCTTGCACAGGGCACGGAGCTCTTTTTTACGGAGAAGGAAGGCGGCATGGGCGTGGGTTTGAACATTGTCTCCACCATCATTTCAGCGCATGGTGGCAGCATGAATTTGCAAAATGACCCCAAGGGAGGGGCCGTTGTCACCGTCCTGCTACCCTTCATCTCTGCATGACTCCCGCCATCCTCATCATTGAAGACGAATACGCCCTGGCCGCCGCGCTCTCGACCGTCGTGCGTCGTCTTGAAGCAACCCCGGTTGTTGCAGCCAGCGGCCAGGGAGGGATCGACAAACTTGGCACCCAGCCATTTGAGCTCGTGATTCTCGACGTCGGCCTGCCAGACATGAGCGGTCTCAAGGTCCTGGAGAAAATACAGGCGCTGCCACAGCCGCCGCCGGTGATGGTCATCACCGCCCACGGAACCTTGGACACGGCCCTGGAGGCACGAAGGCTCGGGGCAAGGGAGTATTTTCTCAAGCCGCTCAACCTGTCTGACATTCAGCGGGCGATCCGCGAAGTGTTTGCACCGGCGAAAACCGAGCAGCCCGCGCCGGCAACCATGATCGGCTCCAGCGATCCCATGCAGCGCGCGTTTGCCATTATTGCCCAGGCGAGCAGCAGCGATGCCCCTGTGCTGCTGCTCGGCCCGCCGGGGAGCGGCAAGAGCCTCTCCGCCCAGGTAATCCACCGCCACAGTGCGCGGGCTGAAAAACCGATGATCGTGTTCCGCGCCGATGAATGGCCGGAGGAGCGTGCGGAGGCCGCGCTGGATGAGTCCATCTCCAAAGCTGGGGATGGCGTGCTGTTTCTGGATGAAATCAGCGCCTGGTCCAAGCCGCTGCAGGCAGCTCTGCTGCACCGGTTGAGCGCAGGCATGGTGAAGGCCCGCCTTTTCAGCTCAGCAAGCCAGGAGGCGGCGCCCCACCTGCGGGAAGACTTGTTTTACGCCCTGGCTGTCCTTCAGGTGCAGCTGCCCCCGCTGTGTGAACGCACCGCAGACATCCCTGCGCTGGCGTCTGCTTTTCTGGGCGGGCAGGTGCTCTCGGCAGATGCGCTGGCGCTGCTCAAAGCCCACGAGTGGTCGGGCAACGTTCGCGAACTGAAAACAGCCATGGCGCACGCCGCCGCCGTTTGCAGCGGGGGCACCGTTTTGCCGCATCACCTGCCGGCAAGCATTGTGAAGCCGGATGAGTCCAATCATCTCGAGGAGACCATGAAGCGCTCCCTTGCTGCGTGGCTGGACCAAAAAACGACCGGTTCTGATGAAACGATGCCCGCCTACGATGACCTGCTCGAAACGGTGGAGTCCTTCATGCTGGAGACGCTGCTCAGGCGCTTCGACAGCAAGCCCACACGTCTGGCGACTGCGATGAAAATGAACCGGGCCACCCTGCGCCGCAAATTGCGGGAGGAGTGATCACCTGCCATCCGCCTTGCCGGGCACTCGCGGATCATTGGCCGGGAAGAAGAGCTGTTTGCTTCGGTCAAAGTAGATGGCCTGGCAGGCGCCGAAGCTTTCGGATTCCGCCAGCTTATGCCCCAGGGCTCTGACGCTGGTCAGAGTGGCCTGTCCAAACGCCTTCTCGATCTTGAGTTCGTCCGGGTTCCACTGATGGTGAAAGCGCGGTTGCGCCAGGGCTTCAGCCGGGAGCATTCCATCGTCAATGATGTGGGTCAGCAGCAGAAGTGCCTGTGTGATGATGGTGGGCCCGCCTGCAGCCCCGGTCACGATCACAGGTTTGCCATCCTTCAGAACGATGGTGGGGCTCATGCTCGAGAGGGGGCGCTTGCCTGGCGCGATGGCATTTGCTTCCGCACCGACGAGCTTGAAGGCGTTCGGAATGCCAGGCTGCACGGCAAAGTCATCCATCTCATCGTTGAGAAGCACTCCTGTGCCTGGAATGACCACCTTGCTGCCAAAAGCGGTGTTGATCGTTTGGTTAAGCGCCACCCAGTTGCCCTCGGCATCGGCAGTGCACAAAAAAGTGGTGTGCTTGCCAAAAACATCCCCCTCCCAGTGCGGTGGCATGTTGTGTGAGGGGACGGCGGTGGCATGATCCAGGTCGATCTTTTTTGCCAGTTCGGCAGCATAGCCTGGTTCCACCAGTCCTCGCGGCACCGGCGCAAAATCAGGGTCGCCCAGCCAGTGGGCACGGTCTGCGAACGCCAGTTTCATGGCCTCTGTGATCACATGGACGCGGCTGCTCTCACGCAAATGCCGGATCGGGAAATGTTCGAGAATGTTGAGGATCTGCGCGACATGAACTCCGCCTGAGCTCGGCGGCGGCATGGTGACGAGATCGTAGCCCCGGTATTGTGAGCGGATCGCCTCGCGTTCCGGGGCTTGGTATCCGGCCAGATCTTCTGCCGTCATCATGCCGCCGTTGGCTGACATCCACTCAGCGGTTTTTCGGGCGAATTCACCGCCATAGAACCATTCGATCCCGTTTTCCGCCACAGCGCGGTAGGTTTTCGCGAGGTCGCTTTGCACGAGAATCTGTCCCTTTTCGAGGGGCTTCCCGTTCTTCAAAAAAATGGCCGCTGAAGAGGGAAACTTCGCCAGTTTGGTGGCCGTGGCCGCGAGCTTGCGCGCATAGACAGTGTCGATGGCGAACCCTTTTTCTGCGATTTCAGCGGCTGGCAGCAGGACATCGGCCAGTTTGAGTTTGCCGTGTTTCTTTTGCGCGCTGGCACAAGCTTTTAGATAGCCCGGGACACCTGAGGCAAGAGCGCCGGTCTTGCTCGCTTCGTCGTCGAGCTTGCCATCAATCACGTACATGTCGCGCTTGGCGCCGGAGGGGGCCATCTCACGGCCGTCAATGCAGGTGACGGTGCCATCAGCCGCACGAATGACGAAGAAACAGCCTCCGCCGATGCCGGAATTGTGGCCATCGACGACACCCAAAGTCAGACCTGCCGCAATGGCGGCGTCAACGGCATTGCCTCCCTTTTCAAACGCCTTCTGTGCTGCTTCTGTGGCAAGCGGATGAACAGTCGCGATGGCGTGCCGGGAAAAGGCTGCATCAGCCGCGAACAGTGCCGGGTGTGCTAAAAGAATAAGGGCGGCCAGGACTCTCATGCACCCAATGCTAGTCATGGCAGCGGGTGCGTCGAATCAAAACCGCCCATCCGTCCGGGGCTGAGTGCTTCTTTGCTAGGCACTGCGCTTCCAACTCACCCAGGCATGGCGGTAGGTGAATGCCATGGCCATGATGCCTGCAAAGAGCAGAAGTGCACGGCTGGGTTCAGGCACAGTGTGCACGGTGCTGAGGGTAGTCTCGGCCAGGCTGCTTTCCAATACTGAGCCCCTTTCAGGCTCTGTCGCACCCACAGCTATGGCGGCAGCGATGCTGCAAGCGAGCCAGTAGCTAAAGGAACGGAAAGTCATGTATTTAATCACAACTCTACCAGGATCTCCTTTAGGAGAACAAGGTTTTTCTTGTGCCAACATTGCCCCAGAATTCTCATTTTCAGCAGATTGGTTGGTTTCACCTAGGTTTTTTATTGGGTTTATCAACGCTAGCCTTCTTGCTTGCACCCGACACGCGTCTCCGCCATGACTACTGCCCCTCAATTCCGGCAAATCATTCATCATGTCCAACGTCAGCTCCCCTCGTGTCATTAACATAGGTTTAGCCGGTTTAGGCAATGTGGGGGCGGGAGTGTTCAAGAATCTGAAAAAGAACCGTTCTTTGATCACCCAGCGCACTGGGGCGACGCTCCAAGTCTCCAAAGTGGCCGTGCGCGACCTCTCCCGACCAAGGGATGTCTCGGTGCCTGCCGAAATGCTCACCACCGACTGGAGGGACCTGGTTAGCGATCCGGAGATTCCCGTGATCGTCGAACTCATTGGCGGCACCTCCACGGCCTACGACATGGTGGCTGCGGCCCTGAGGGCCAAAAAGATTGTCGTGACCGGCAACAAAGCCCTGCTGGCCGAGCGCGGGAAGGAACTGTTCGCGCTGGCCGAGGAATGCGGTGTGCCGATTTATTTTGAGGCTGCTGTCGCCGGCGGCATCCCGATCATCCAGGTGCTGCAGGAGGGGCTGGTGGGAAATCACATCCGTTCAATCCACGGCATCATCAACGGCACTTGCAATTACATCCTCACCCGGATGTCTCAGGCCGGGCTAAGCTATGCGGATGCCCTGCAGGAGGCCCAGGACAAGGGCTATGCCGAGGCTGACCCCACGCTGGATGTGAGCGGCTGGGATGCAGCGCATAAGGCGATCATTCTGGCCTCATTGAGCTATGGATTCTGGATTCCGCAGGACAAGGTGCACGTGGAAGGCGTGGACCGCGTCAATATCACGGACTTCCGCTTTGCCGCACGGCTGGGCTACACGATCAAGCTTCTCTCGGTCATCCGTGCGGATGAAAACGGCCTCGTTGAGGTTCGGACCCAGCCCTCCCTGGTGCCGCTCTCTCATGTGCTTGCCAGCGTCAGCGGTGCATTCAACGCGGTGCTCGTTAACGGAGATGTCGTGGGCGAGACACTGTTTTACGGGCGCGGCGCCGGCCAGGATCCGACCAGCAGCAGCGTGATCAGCGATCTCTGTGAAGCCGCAGCTGTTTTGATGCATGGCGCCCGTCACAGCGGCTTTGTACCGCATGGTCTTTACGGCAAGTCAAAGCCCGTGGATGACACTGTTTCACATTATTATTTGCGGCTGACCGTTGACGACGTGCCAGGAGTGCTGGCCCAGGTCGCCACCGCGCTTGGTGAGCGTGGCATTGGTATTTCCTCGATGATTCAGCCGGAAGATCTCGAAGACACCAGCGGTGAAACTTCACTGGTGCTGATGATACACGACGCACGTCTCGGAGACATGAAAGCGGCTCTGGCCGCCATAAGTCAGCTCAAGTGCGTGCGCGGAGAGCCTAGCTGGATGCGTGTGGAAACATTGCAGGGCTAGGAATTTGAGAAACAATCGCAGCGCGGTTGAAGATTGGCGTGGAATGAGGCTCTAGAGATGAGATGGTGCCGGACATGAAAATCGCGCTCTCCAACCTAGCAAATCTCGTCGGAGGCACAATTTTGTGCGGTGACCCCACAGATCAGATCACCGGCTTTGCATCCCTGAAAGAAGCCATGGCCGGCGATCTGAGCTTTTTCCACGATTCTCGGTACAACGAAAAACTGGTCAAAACCCAGGCCAGCGCCGTGCTAGTGCCTTTGGGGTGGCGGGACTTTCCGCCGAACACCTCCTGCATCGAGGTCTCTGACCCTTCACGTTCCTTTGAGCAGATCGTCGAGGCCTATGGATTTCAGCCCGAGCCGTTTGCCCCTGGAGTGCATCCCTCAGCAGTGGTGGCTCCCAATGTTAAATTTGACCCGGAGCGTGTTGCCATCGGCGCCAATGCCGTGATCGAGTCAGGGGTGGAGCTGGGGAATGAAGTTGAGATCGGCCCCGGCAGTTTTGTGGGCCGGAATGTGATCATTGGCAAAGGCTCCAAGCTCCATGCAAATGTCACGGTTCATGCCGAATGTCTTTTGGGTGACGGGGTGTTTCTGCATTCCGGTGTCGTCATCGGGGCCGACGGCTTTGGATATGAATTCAGTCAGGGGCGCCACCGCAAGGTCCGCCAGGCCGGCATCGTGCAGATTGACAATGATGTGGAGATCGGGGCGGGCAGCACAGTGGATCGTGCGCGGTTCGGCCGCACCTGGATCGGAGCGGGGACCAAGATCGACAACCTCGTCCAGATAGGTCACAATGTGGTGATCGGAAAGCATTGCATCATTGTCGCCTGCACCGCCATCGCCGGTAGTGCGATCATTGGCGACTACGTGGTGATCGCCGCCCAGGTGGGGATTGCCGGGCATGTGCACGTGGGCTCCCAAAGCACGCTGGCCGCACGTAGCGGCGTGACGCGTGACCTGCCGGCCGGCCAGACTTATCTGGGATTTCCCGCCATACCGGCAGGGGAGGAAAAACGCAGGCTGGCCAGCATCAACCGCCTGCCGCAGCTGGTGGCGAGGGTCAAGGAGCTGGAGGCGCAGCTTGCCGCCCAAAGGGAGGCCTGATCACCAAAATCCCCACTGGTGCGTCTTCAGCACGTAGAGGCCCAGGGCCAGATTGCCAATCGCGTGCATAAACACGCATGCGCCCAGGCTCTTGGTGCGCACCGCCACGAAGTACATCAGGGAGCCCCAGACGAAGGCGCCGAAATAGTCCTCAGTATTGTGAATCAGCATCACGGCGAGCGTGACGATCCAGAACATCTTCCAGCGATGTTTGCCGAAGGGGACACGCTCAAACCGGCCGTCTTCCGTCAGCAGATAGCGCATCAAAAATCCGCGCCAGAACAGCTCTTCGACAAAGGGCACCACCAGCACCATTCGGGCTAGGCGCATGCCCACAGCAAGGCTGAACCAGAGCGGTGAATCCTGCGCAATCATAGGGTCAAAACCCTTTAGACGTTCGGCAAGCCCGAGCCACACCCACCATGCTGCGGGTTCGTGTCCCTGCCGGATCAGTTGCTCTCTCAGCAAAGACGGCGCTACCCAGATGGCGATGCCGGCGACTCCCAGGGCAAAAGCCAGGCCCATGCCGCGCCATGGCCTGAATGCGTAGTGCTGGCGAAAAAACAACAGCACTGCAGCACAGAGCACCGTCTGCAGCGGGTAGGCCCAGTGCTCCGGCGCACGCACATGCCAAGGCAGCTCTGAGTTGGCGACGCGGAACATGCCCGGGACGGCATTCAGCAGTGTGAACAGCAGCAGGGGCAGCACATAGGCTGCTGTGGATGAGGAGCGCAGACGTGCAAACATCAGGCCAGGCGGTTAGGGCAGCGCCAGTTCCTTCGCGCGTTCGCGGTTCAGCAGCCATCTGGAGCAGCCCTTGAGATACATCCGGCTGCATGTCGAGAGGGTGCTGGCTCCCGAAGCCATGAGCGCCAGCGTCCGGGAGCTGATGCTCTCCATCATGTTGCTGAATCTTCCCGGGTAGTCCTTCTTGAGCTGCATGCCGCGCTCATAGAAGGCCACAATGCGGCCATCATAAAAATACTCGATCAACTCGTGCCAGGCCTCATGCCAGGCACGCTGGCGTTTTTCATAGCGGCCCAGCTCCTTGAGCAGCCGTTCTGGCTGATCGAGCAGCTTTTCACCCTGCCGCGCAAACATGGCGCTGAGGGACTCCGCAGCATCCAGCGCCAGAAAAACCCCGGGGGAAAGCATGGGGTCAACAAAGCCAAAAGCGTCTCCTGCAGACACCCAGCCAGGGCCGTGTGCCCGGTCGGATATGAGCTGGTAATTCGTGTAGGTGTAGGTGTCGCTGACACGCTTGCGATTTGAAGTCAGAGCGGACAAGGCGGGGTCAGTGGCTAGCACCCGGTCGAGCCTTTCCTCGGCATTGGCCCCGAATTCCGGCAGCGATTTGGGGTGCATCACGATCCCGAAGCTCAAAGAATCTGGCAGCGGAATGCGCCAGCTCCAGCCCCATGGATGGTAGGTGATCACAATCTGTCCTGCGGGGTAGGGGTGCTCAATGCCGGTGAAATGCGCAAAATGTGCCGTGTCCCTGCGCGGTCCGGTTTCCGCCCCGATGCCAAGCAGCCGTGCGGAGGTCCGTGTGCGGCCGCTGCAGTCGATGATGAGATCCGGCTTGCTGCCATTTTCATACCCGCCGGCGGCGAGCGCCGCTGCATCCAGCGTCAGTTCAGGACTTCCCCCCGGATGGGCCAGCAGACCGGCACGATGTTTCACGAAACGCACCCCCAATGACTGGGCGTGTGTTTTGATCACGTCGTCAAAAGCCGGACGTGGCACGTTGTAGGCGTAGGCCGGCAGGCGGCCCGCCACGGTGCGGAAATCAAAATGCATCTGTGTGCCGCGGTGGTGGATGAAGCTGGCTCCGGGTTTGAACTGGGAGATGGCGGCCACCTTGTCCTCGATGCCCATGCGCTGCAGGATCGCCACGATGCCCGGGATCAGAGACTCTCCCACCAGCATGGCAGGACGCTTCTCATCATCGAAAACAAGCGACTGGATGCCCTGACGGGCAAGCATGGCAGCGAGCGCGCTGCCAGCTGGACCTGCACCTAGGATGGCTATGCGTGGAGTTGAGCTCATGAGTCAATAGCGGCGGAGTTTGCCGCTGGCGGTCAGCGGCAGTTCTGTCACGAAGGTATAGAACAGCGGAACTTTGTAGGCGGAGAGTCGCTCCTGGCAAAGCTTTCTCAATTCAATCACAGGAGGGGGGGACTCGGTGTTATGAGGGATGATTTCCGCCGACGGCATGGCCCCCAGCGCAGGGTGTGCACGGGCGGTAACCCGGGCCGCCTTGACGCCGGGATGTCCGCACAGCACGGCCTCCACCTCTTCAGGGAAGCACTTCAGTCCGCCTACATTGATCACGCTGCGCACACGGCCGCGCAGGTACAAGCAGCCATCCGCATCTGTTTCAGCAATGTCCCCTGTGGCAAACCAGCCGTTGCGCAAAACCGACTCACGCGGCTGCCATGGAGTCAGATATGCATCGAAGACACCCGGGCCGCGCAGCATGAGTTCTCCGTCTTCCAGTTTTACTTCAAACGCTGGCAGCGGCTTGCCGATAGAGGTGGGCCGGTCTTTGGCATGGGCCAGGTTCAGGATGGGCAGCCCGGCTTCGATGATGCCCATTCCCTGGGTGAGGTGCAGCCCCGTTTTGCTGGCAAAAAGCTCCGCCACCTCATCGGTCAGCGCAAACGCGGTGGAAACCGCCAGGCGCAGAGATCCGAGTCTGCCTGCGTCCGGCTGGCCGGAGAGCATGGTATAGTGGTAGGGCGAGCCATACATCACCGTCGCGCCATGCTCCTGCATCATCTGCAGCATCACTTTGGGGTCGCTCGCAGGAGCCAGGATCGTGGTGGCTCCATGGTAGAGATAGAGAACAATCGAGACTGCGAAATGATGCGCCATGGGCAGCACCCAGAGCACTCGGTCCTGGGGTCCGATGCAGAGACCTTCATTTGCCGCGGTGATGCGCGCCAGCAGCGTTTCATGCGAAATGACGATGCCCTTTGATGTGCCTGTGGTGCCGCTGCTGAAGCGGATGAAGGCGGGGTTCAGGGCTGCCAGAGCCGCCTCATCAAATGCAGGCGGTGCATCGTGCGTCATCGTTTCGATGTGCCACTTCTGCGCATTCTCTGCATGCACGATGGCGTCCAGCGCAGTCGCCTTGGCAAGCTGCGCACGCTCGCTGCCCGTCAGCTCGGCGGGAATCGGAACAAAGCAGGCGTTCTGCTGCAGAATGGCCAGCGCCACCACGATGTAATCCGCACCGCTCGGCGCATTGAGGCCGATGCGCGGACGCTGTTTCTTTGGCCAGCTGGCATCTTCACTCAGGCTTTGCGCACAGCCCTGCATGCGCGCTTTCAGTTCACCAAAGGTGAGCTGCAGCTCCGGGCTGATCACGGCGGAGTGAGTGGCGATGCTGCGGTCAAAGATAAGATCGACGATGTTCACTTGGAGTGTTCCAGTTGGCTCAAAACGTCACGCACCTGCAATGCCAGGCTGGCGGTGTCTTGTTCAGTTAAAGTGGCGGCGATGCCGGCGGCCTGTCCGGTGGCCAGGGCTGTGCCCATGACGCGCGTGCTCGCCTGCGCCCGATGCGTGGCTGAAAGGCAGCGCCCTGCGACGAACACATTCTGCAAATCACGCGCACGCAATGCCCCCAGGGGAATGTCGCAGGCTTTCGGCTCCTTGGGGTAGATCAGCCGCGGTCCACGTGCCGTTTCACGCAGTTCGATGGGCCAGGTCGCATTGGCAACGGCTTGCGTGCTGCTCCGGCTTTCAAGGATGTCCTCCTCCGTCAGAACCGCCTCCCCGATCCACCTTTTGCTTTCACGAATACCGGCCCGCACAGGCAGGGTCGTGATGCGTGCTCTGGCAAAGCCTTCGAGCTCCGCTTTCAAATGTGCCACGATGGCGGCCGTCACTTCACGCCCCTGCATTTCGATCCAGGTCAAACTCCGGGCATCCGTCGCATCAAAGACGCATTCCGGTGAGTCTCCATGCAGATCAAGCGTCAGGAAAACTTCGTTCGGGGCGGCGCTGGCGCGAAAGTGCGCTCCCGCAGCGGCCGCAGGCAGCTTTTTCTCACGAATCGCCCTGGCGAGACACCCGGCGATTTTCAAGGGGCCGTCGCCTTGCAGGGACGGCGTGTCCACATCGCCGAGGCCCACAATGTAGGCAGGGCGTTGCAGCTCCTGGGCTGGAGTGCTGTCCCACGGCTGGTTTGTCAGTGAGGCGAGCACGGCATCGCCGCTCGCATCGACGAGAGTTCGCGGGCGCAGCTTCCAGGTCGTGCCACGGCATTGCAAAGTCACCTCGGCAGCTCGCCTCCCTTCCACTGTGCCCGCTGTGACTTCGGTGTGCAGCAGCACCTGCAGGCGGGGTTCTTTTTGGCACCACTGGTCGTAGAACAGGGCTAGAAGCTGCGGCTGGTGCATCAGCACATCCACCCTGCCCATCCTTAGCGGGCCGTGGCCGATGCCCCGCGCCAGAAGCTCCCGTTCCAGCTCCGCCGGGAGGCCCGGATTGGCAACATGTGGCCGAGCATCCGGTGTTGGCGGCAGATCATAGAGACCGCAGAACGAATGCACGAGCGAAGCCGTGCCTGCGCCGCCCAGAAAGCCGTGGCGCTCCACCAGCAGCGTGTCCGCGCCCCGACGGGCCGCCGCCAGGGCTGCCGCCACGCCTGCACTGCCGCCGCCGATGATGAGAACGTCGGGATTCATGGCCGCATCATTCACCGAGAAGATCAGAACGCCAGCGCTCACGCATCAGCTCTGTCTCAGTTTCGCTGAGGCAGGAGTCCAGATAACTCACCGTCACCGTGAGCTGGTCCTGGCATTCGGAGACAAACAGTCCGCTGCCCGGCGGGGCGTTGACCGTGGGCAGGTGGATGGCGTTGATAATGTCCCCCCCGCAGAATGTGGTCATCCCTTCGCCAAAGCTGCCAGTGTAGGCATGGTAGCAGGAGGAGATCTCTCCCCGCTGCGCAAGCCTGACCATGTCCAGCATCGTTTTGCCCGGCATGCCGCGCATCAGCAACTGCAGCGAGTTGAAGGACAGATGCCGTTTGAGTTTGAGGTGCTCCATGTGCTGCTTCATGAGCACCTTGCTCGCCGTGGCCAGATCAGCAAGGTCGGCATCCTTCAGAATGAAGAAGAACATCGACATGTGGTTTTGGAAGATCGCCGTGCGTCCGGCGCTGTCTTTCGGACGCTGCTGCACCGGCATGGTCACCGCGTACGTGAGATCGGAGTGCCCCCGGGCGTGAAACACGGCCTGGTGGCAGCGCGCCGCGAGACCCGCATAGAAAAAGGTGCGCATCATGTCACCGCCGATCCTGCCGAGTGTGAGTCTGATGCGTGCCGTGTCCTCCTTGGAAAAGGTCTCCCAAAAGCAGCAGCGGCGCCCGGAGACGGCTTTGCCACGGCTTGCGGATACGAAAGGCTCGGCACCCAGGTTCATGAGGTGTTTGCTGCAGCTCTCGCTTTCCTGAAACAGCTTCCACCATGGCTTGTCATTGTGCACCACCGGCTGCCGTGGTGACTCAGCCTGCGGGTCCAGCCACAGCTCGTTCATGTGCTTGAAAAGCAGCTCCACTCCCGTGCCGTCCAGCAGCAGGTGCGACCAGTTCATCAAGATCGTCCAGGTGACATTGCTGGTGCGGACCACATCCAAGCGAATGTGCGGCGGGCCGAGGGTGGTGCGCCTATGCCCCTGCATGCGCAATCTTCGAAGGGCGGAGATGGACTCGACCACCGATTTTTCAGCCCCCTCAACGCCGCTGGTCCGATGAAACTCGATGGGGACGGGAGCCGCCTCTCCGGAGCATTCCCAGTAAGGCACGCCAAACAGGCCGTCTTTGCGCAGCGTGGCATGCAGCAGGGGCAGGCGCTTGGGCAGTTCTGCCGCCAGCCAGCGCAGGCGTTCTTCGTCCGGCTGCCCGCTCAGCTGGATCTCACTCAAAGCATCCAGCCCGCGACCATCCGCTGATCGTGCGAGGTGATCGAGCGCCACGACAAAGCCGTCGGTGCCAGAGATCGGGAACTGGGGAATGGACGGGGTGCGTGTGCTCATGCGCCTGACGCTTGTCCTTTTACCAGCGCCACCATGGCAAGGCCGCTGCGAAAATTGGCGCGACTGAGTTCGGCTGGCTCCACCTTTTTGCCAAACCGCTCTTCGAGATACATCACCAGTTGCATCACACCCATGGAATCGAGCCCGGCTTCAAACAGATCGGCCCCCACGCTGAAATCAGCAGGCAGATCTGGCAGGACGGTTTCACGCACGAGTTCAATCATCGTGCCGGGGGTGATTGCGACGGTGTCTGGCATGTGTGTTTATGTGCTGAGTGGAAGGGGAATGCAAATCACAGCTCAAGGATACTCATGGCCCAGATTGTCATCGGTGATGATCTCTGCGCTTCCCCAGGCGGCTTGCATGGCCGGGCGGCGGCACCAATGCCACATGTCGCCGGGGACGGGAAGGGCTTCATTCTTGAGGAAGTCGAGCACGCCTTCGATTTGCTCCGCTGCGACGACCGGCTGGCCGTCGATTTGATAAGCCGCCAGAACTTTCTTCCAGCGCTCACGGCTGGGCTCAAGCGGGGCGTTGCTGGCCAGGCAGTGGTTCATGATCATCATCGTATGCGGAAACACCTCCATGCCCGTGCGTGCCGCACGCGGGGACTCGGTGCAGTTCCAAAAGGCGATGCCCTCAGGCTTCAGGTGGGCTTTCACCTCCGTCAAAAACTCACGCGAGAGCAGGGCTGAGGCAAACTCCCGCCAGTGATGCGTGGTGTTCATCACAATCGCATCAAACTGCGCCTCCGGGTGCTGGCGCAACCAGCGGCGTCCATCATCGATGACGAGTTCGAGTTTGGGATTGCTGAGCAGGCCGGAAACTTCCGGGCGTGCTCGGATGAGATCCAGGTAGCCATGGCTGAGCTCGATGGCGGTTACCTTTTTTACCTGCGGATGGTTGACCAGAATCTGCGTCCAGGATCCGCTGGCCACTCCGATGACAAGCACGTTTTCGATACGGTCCTGCACGGCCGAAAGAAAGTAGGGGCGCACAAGCCAGGATTTTGGCTCCAGCCTGGTGCCGATCATGCCATCGTAGGCGCCGTTGCCGTAAACCGCGCCGCTGGTGTCCACCGTGATGACGCCATGGCGTGACTCGATGGTCTGGGCGAAGTGCATGCCGTGGGCGAATTCGTGCTTGTACTGCAGGCGCTCGTAGAAGCTTTGAAACGGACTGAGGCTGACTGACATCAGGCACAGCGGCAGCCAGCGCTGTTGCTTGGGTAGTGCAAAACGCCCGATGACCTCCGCCCACACCCACGAGAGGCCGAGCAGCAGGACGCTGAGCAGGTGCAGGCTCATCCATTCCATGAAAAGAAAGCCCGTGAGCAGGCTGCCTGCGCCAGAACCGATGATGTTGGCGAGATAGAGCCGTGAAAGCTGGCTGCCGGTGTTTTGTCCGGGAGGAATCGCTGCGTGGCACAGCAGGGGAAAGGTGAGGCCGATCAGCGCTCCTGCGATGACGACACACACATAGCCGCACTCCCAGAACAGCTGCCTGGCAAAGATGGCGGTGAGAGGTGCCACGATGAATCCCATGACGCTCGAAAACATCACCCAGCATGCCAGCCTGGCTCGCAGCTTGCCGGCTTGAGCCAGCACTTGAGGACTCAACAATGACCCCAGCGCGAGACCGAACAGGTAGCTGCCGAGCATGTAGCCAAACACCGGGGCCTTGGAGGCGCTGGCAAAGTTGAAGACCCGTGACCAGATGATCTCCCAGGAGAGCGCCAGAAAGCCGGAGCATGCAGACCAAAGCAAGGCGGTTCGGAAAGGGATCTCGCATCCCGCAATGGCCGCAGGTTCCTTTGCCTGGTCTGCGGACTCTGCGGCAGGCTTTCTCAAAGCGAGCAGTACAATCAGTGCTGCGGCGGCATTCAGGCTGGCGGCGATGCGTGTGGTGCCGCTCATGCCATAGCTGCCAAGGAGCCAGCGCGCGGCAATGAAGGCTCCCAGCGCCGCGCCGAGCGTGTTCACAAAGTAGAGCCGGCTTACGCTCATGCCCACATGGGCGGTATTGCGCACCTGCTGCGCCACCAGCATGGGCAGCGTGGCTCCCATCAGCAGCGTCGGCAGAAACACCAGAAGGAAGACGAGGGTGCCCGTGGTGAGGCCGTGTGCCTGCGCCGAAGTCAATGCGCCCACCGCATCGAACAACTTCAGCGAGATGAGCCCATAGCCGCCCACGCCCAGTTCCGCGAGGCCAAACAGCAGCACCAGCGGTGCGCGCGCGGATTTCGAAACCCAGCCGCCCACGATGCTGCCCATGCCGAGCCCCGCAAGAAACGCCGCCACGACCATCGCCACAGATTCGACGTTGCTGCCGTAGATCGTCAGCAGCGCACGCTGCCAGACGAGCTGGTAGATCAGCGCCGAGATGCCTGAAAGGATGAAGACGCCATGCAGTACCATGGCGTGAAGGCGGCTTGGCATGGGATCACTCGAAGCCGTTGGCGCGCAGGAATTTCAGACTGCCGGGAATCTGCTCCAGCGAAGTGGAGGACTCATCCTCGATGAAGTAGTGCTGCACGCCGTTCTTGCGGGCGGCGGCAAAGATGGAGCCCCAGTCCATCTGGCCGGTGCCGAGGGTGACATCATTTTCCACGTCCGTCTTGCCGGTGAGGAAGCCGGTGGCCACGCCCTTTTTCAGATCCTTGAGGTGCATGAGCTTCCAGCGGCTGCTGTATTTTTCCAGCAGCTTCACCGGATCCTGGCCGGGGAAAATGATCCACAGGATGTCCATCTGCATGGAGACAAACTCGGGTTTCGTTTCGCGCAGGAAGAGATCCAGCAGTGTGCCGTCTCCGTAGGGCTCGAATTCAAAGCCGTGGGCGTGGTAAAACATCGTGATGCCCTCTTTTGCCAGTGCCTCACCTGCTTTGTTGAAGACGGCGATGGCCTCCCGGCACTCCGCTTCATCAAACTTGTCCTTGTGGTCGATCCACGCACAGCCCGCATATTTGAGCCCCAGCGTCTTCGCTTCCTTCACCACATTGTCGAGATCGTTTTTGTAACGCGCATACGGAAAGTGGCTGCTCACAGCCTTGAGGCCGCGCTGTTCCAGCTCTGATTTGAACTGCTCTACAGTCAGGTCATAGGTGCCCGCCAGCTCCACTTCCTTGATGCCAAACTCCTTCACACGGTCCAGCGTCCACGGCACACCACGCAGCTTGAACTGGCTGCGCAGGCTGTAGAGCTGCAGGCCGGCGGCATTCGGCGCATCAGCGGCAAAGAGGGGTGCCGCGAACGTAAGTGCGAGAAGGAGTGATGTGAGTTTCATGGGTCGAGAATGTTCGCAGGCGCTCGGCAGGTATCCAAATGAAATCCCGGTGAAATCACGCAGGGCTCCTGCCTTCAAACCCGCCGGATCGCCGCCGCAAAGGCCCCGTCCATCTGATCCTCGGGCGGAAAGCTGTGGCGTGTGGTGACGAGTTCGTAGCCGGGCGTGGTTTCGAGGACGCTGGCGACGAGCTGCTCGTTTTCCGCAGGTTCAATGCTGCAGGTGCTGTAAACGAGGATGCCGCCGGGCTTGAGGACGCGCAGGCAATTTTTGAGCAGCAGCGTCTGAGTTTCCACCTGGGCGGTGATGTCCTCGGGCGTTAAACGCCAGCGCACATCCACGCGGCGGCGCATGACGCCGGTGTTGGAGCAGGGGACATCGAGCAGGATGCGGTCAAAGCCTGCTGCGGCGAAGGGGGGAGGCTGTGGCTCCGCCCAGTCATGCTGCTCGATCTGGGCATTGGCGACGTGCAGGCGGTACAGGTTTCCCTCCAGCCGCCGCAGGCGACCCGGTGAGACGTCGCAGGCGATGATCTCGCCCTTGTTTTCCATGAGCTGTGCCAGGAGGGCGGTCTTGCCGCCTGGAGCGGCGCAGGCGTCCAGCACGCGCTGGCCGGGCTGCGGAGCGAGCAGACGCGGGGCCAGGGCGGTGCTGGGGTCCTGCATGTAAACTTTTCCTGCGCCCAAATCCTCGCGCGGCAGTTGCTCGCAGACGATGAAGTCGTCGCTGGCAGAGGCATTCTCCGGGTGCAGGTGGTTCACCCGGGCACACATGGGGGCGGGGACTTGGTTCCACTCGCAGAGGGCGGTGGTTTTGGCTTCCCCGAACAGGCCCAGCCAGTGCTCGATGAGCCATTTTGGGTGGGAGGTGCGCGTCTCTAGCGGCAGTGCGGGCACCATGGCCAGCAGTTCCTCCGATTCGCGGCAGGCACGGCGCAGCACGGCATTGATGAGGCTGCGAGCACGGCCGGTGGCTGCCACGGTCTCATTCACGGCTGCATACTCTGAAACCTTGAGAATCAACACCTGACACAGCCCGATGCGCAGGCCCCAGCGACTGCGGTGGTCGAGGTGCTTGCCCTCCGTGATCACGTCGATCCAGTGGTCCAGCAGGGAGAGATTGCGCAGGGTGGTGAGCACGATATCCCGCAAAAAGGCGGCGTCGGGCTGGCTGAGTCCGTTTTCGCGCTGGATGTAATCCAAGAGATCAGCGGCGAAGCGCTCGCCTTTGGCCCATTCGCCCAGCACATCGAGCGCCATGCCTCGGATGGGGACGGCTGGTGGACGGGAGGAGGCTGATGGGGGGCGTAGGCTCATAAGCGGCACGACTAAGGCGGTGTGGCGCAGGACACAAGCCGCCCTTTGCCCCCAGTGGGAGGAATGATTGACAAACTTCCCGCCCCCGCCTTTATAGACAACCCCCCGCCATTTTCACACGCCCAACCACCCTAGACCATGGATTTTATTGCCAAGAACATCGCCGAAGTCGCTCCTTCAATGACCCTTTCCATCACCGCCCAGGCGAAGGCATTGAAGAAGCAGGGTGTGGACGTGCTCAGCTTTGGTGCCGGTGAGCCGGACTTTAACACCCCAGCCCCCATCATCGCTGCCGCCGTCGAAGCCCTGAACTCCGGCAAAACCCGCTACACCGAAAGCGCCGGCATCCTCGAGCTGCGCGAATCCATCGCCGCCAAGCTGATGGTGGACAACAACGTCCAGTACGAGCCTTCCCAGATCAGCGTCAACTGCGGTGCCAAGCACTCCTGCTACAACGCCATTCTCGCATGCGTCAATCCTGGCGATGAAGTCATCATTCCCGCTCCCTACTGGACCAGCTATCCTGAAATGGTGCGCATCGTCGGCGGCATCCCGGTGATCGTCGAGACCAAGCGCGAAAACGGCTGGAAGCTGACTCCGGAAGAGTTCGAAGACGCCATGTCTCCGATGACGAAGATGATCATCCTCAACACCCCCGGCAACCCGACCGGCTCCATCTACTCCCGTGAGGAGCTCACTGCTCTGGCCGAGATCGCTGTGGGTGAAGGCATCATCATCCTCTCTGACGAAATCTACGAAAAGCTGGTCTATGGCGGCAACGAGCACGTCAGCATCGCCTCCCTGAGCAAGGAGATCTACGACCACACCATCACCATCAACGGTTTCTCCAAGGCCTACGCCATGACCGGCTGGCGCCTCGGCTACACGGCTGCTCCCAAGAAGATCGCCGACGCCATCGACACCATCCAGAGCCACACCACCAGCAATCCGACCAGCTTCGCCCAGTATGGAGCCCTGGCCGCCCTGCAGATGGATCAGCAGATCGTCAGCGACATGCGCGATGAGTTCGACGTGCGCCGCCAATACATGCTGGGCCGCCTGAACAACATCAAGAACGTGCGCGTGGTCGAGCCAATGGGTGCCTTCTACTTCCTGGTGGACATCGAACCCACGCAGATCAAGAGCGTCAACTTCTGCGAAAAGCTTCTCAGCAAGCAGAAGGTCGCCATCGTTCCCGGCGTCGCCTTTGGTGCCGAGCATACCGTGCGCTTCAGCTACGCTACCGGCCTGGACGTGATCAACGCCGGCATGGACCGCTTCGAAGAATTCTGCAACCAGCACTAACTCTCTCAGCGGTCACACAAAAGGCCTGCTCCGTCCCTCCACAGCTAACCTCCAAACATCATGGGCATCTACAACAACATCGTCGAAACCGTTGGTAAAACACCGCTGGTGAAGCTCAACAAAGTCACCGCAGGACTGAACGCCACGATCGCTTTGAAGTGTGAGTTCTTCAATCCTCTCGGCAGCGTGAAGGATCGTATCGGCATGGCCATGATTGAGGATGCTGAGAAGCGCGGCATTCTCACCCCTGACACCGTCATTGTGGAGCCCACCAGTGGCAACACCGGCATCGCGCTCGCCTTTGTGGCCGCTGCGAAGGGCTACAAGCTGATCCTCACCATGCCTGAAACGATGTCCCTGGAGCGCCGCACGCTCCTGGCGCTGCTCGGTGCAGAGCTCGTGCTCACTCCTGGTGCTCAGGGGATGAAAGGCGCCATCGCCAAGGCCACCGAAATCGTGGCCAGCACGCCAAATGCCTGGATGCCGCAGCAGTTTGAAAATCCTGCCAATCCGGCCATCCACTCGAAAACCACCGCCGAAGAGCTTTGGGCGGACACGGACGGCAAGATCGACATCCTTGTGGCCGCAGTCGGCACGGGTGGCACCATCACGGGTGTGACGGAGGTCATCAAGCCTCGCAAGCCCACCTTCCAGGCCATCGCGGTTGAGCCAGACGCCTCCCCGGTCATCAATCAGACCCTTGCCGGCCAGCCCGTGCAGCCGGGTCCGCATAAAATTCAGGGAACAGGCGCCGGCTTCGTCCCCGCAAACCTGCACCTCAAAGACAGCGCTGGCAACGCGCAGATCACTGAGTGTGTCAAGGTCAGCAATGACGACGCCTTTGCCATGGCCCGACGTCTGGCCAAGGAAGAAGGCATCCTGGTTGGCATCAGCACCGGTGCCAATGTCTGCGCTGCCATCGAAATCGCCAAGCGTCCGGAAAATGCAGGCAAGCTCATCGTGACTGTCGCCTGCTCCACTGGCGAGCGTTATCTCTCCACCGCGCTTGCAGATGAAGCCCGCGCCAAAGTAGGGGCCTGAGCTCCCTGATGAACAAAGAGCAGCGAATGACGAACGGTCACGTGCCTCCCATTGTGAGATCAGCGGGGCCATCCTTCGTCATTCGTTATTTTTGAGCCCACCTCCCGATTTTCCAACCACCCTGTTATGTCCCAACTCGATTCTACCTCTCAAGTGCTCCCGGCCACCGGCATGGAAAAGTTCTTGGAGGACAACATCCGCAAGATCATCTGGCTTTTCATCCTCGTGCTGGTGGGGCTTGGTGCCTTTGGCCTGATCCATCAGCAGAACAAAATGAAAGCCAAGGAGGCCGCCGAGGCCTTCACTGGGGCTAAGACAGTGGAAGACTGTGATCTCGTCATGTCACGCTACGCCGGCACCAATGCCGCCGCTAATGCGCTCCTGCTCAAGGCCGATCTCCTTTGGGAGCAAAACAAAAAGTCTTCCGCTGTGGAGGCGCTCAAGGAGTTCACCACCAAGGATGCCGGTCACCCCCTCGCGGTTTTTGCTCTCCTCGGTCTTGGTTCCAAGCTGGACGCCATGGGCGAAAGCAAAGAGGCTCAGGCGGTGTTTGAGCGCATCGTCAGTGAATTCGGTTCCACTGAGGCGGCCCCCATGGCCCAGGTGCGTCTCGGTGACCTGCTCTGGGCTCAGGGCAAGGCGGACGAGGCCAAGAAGGCTTACGAAGAACTTTCCGTGAAGTTCCCTGATATGGCTGAATACCAGGCCATCAGCCAGACTCGCCTGGGCTGGATTGCAGCATCGCTTCCAACCAAGGAAGTCGATCCTCCACCAGCGCCAAAAGTGGAGGCGAAGCCCTCTGCGGCACCTGGAATTCCGGGGCTCAAGCTGACAGCGCCAAGCAGCGGTGGCATTGGTGCCACCATCGCGCCTCCAGCAGCGCCTGCCATCCCATCTGCCCCGACCACACCTGCACCAGCGCCCAAGACGGAACCTGCGGTCCCCGCACCTGCGACACCCGCACCTGCGACACCCGCACCGACTCCTCCGTCTGCTGCTGCTGCTGCTCCAGCACCCGCGCCGACGCCTGCAGCCCCGGAAGCTCCAAAACAGTAGCGCACGGGCTCTTGAATGGCCCGCTGCCTGGCTTATTTTTCATCCCAACCCTCCAGCAACGACGGACAGTGATGTCCGTCGTTTCTTTTTTCAGTTTCAGGCCAGCCACTCTCCGATGGCAGCGATCACTTCTTCGCGCTGCGTCTCTGTGAGCTCGCCGTAAATCGGGATGCTTAGCACCTCTCCCGCCACCCGGTGGGAGACTTCGCAGCCTGAGAGCGATGCGGCAGGAAGATCGGCAAAGCACTTCTGCTGATCCAGCGTGACGGGATAGTAGATGTCACAGCCGATCTTTTTGGCCACGAGGTGGTCGCGCAGGGAGTCGCGTTGTCCGCCAAGTACGCGGATGGTGAACTGGTTCCAGATGTGCTCGTTGTGCGCGTAGCTCACGGGCAGCACGATCTTGGCATGCTGTGCGCTCAGCCAGGTGTCTTGCGTGCTCACACACTTGCAGTGCGTAGGATCCGCCTGCACCACGCCGGGCAGTTTTGAAAGCGCCTCGATGTAGTGCGCTGCATTGCGCTGGCGGTCGGCCGTGTATTGCGCATATCGTTTCAGCTTCACGCTCAGCAGGGCGCATTGCAGCGTGTCCATGCGGAAATTTCCACCCACGTAGTGGTGGTAGTACTTCGGCTTGCCGCCGTGCACGCGCAGCACACGGGCGTACTCGGCCAGTGCGTCGTCATTCGTCACCAGCATGCCACCGTCGCCAAAGCCGCCGAGATTCTTGCTGGGGAAGAAGCTGTAGGTGCCAAAGTCTCCCATCGTGCCGCTGCTGGTCCCACGATATTTGGCACCGATGGACTGCGCCGCGTCTTCGATGACCTTCAGTCCATGTTCCTTGGCCAGGGCCAGGATGGGAATCATGTCGGCACACTGGCCAAAGAGATGCACTGGAATGATGGCCCGGGTCTTTTCGGTGATCTTTTTCCGTGCGTCGTTCACATCCAGGTTGAAACAGATGGGGCACACGTCGGTGAAAACCGGCACGGCACCGAGGCGCGATACCGCTCCCGCCGTGGCAAAAAAGGTAAAGGCCGGGCACAACACCTCGTCACCGGCCTTGATGTCCAGCGCCATGAGCGCCAGCAGCAGCGCATCCGTGCCGGAGGAGACGGACAGCGCATGCTTCACCCCCACCATCTCAGCGACCTCCTTTTCAAACGTCTCCATCTCAGGCCCCATGATGAATCTGCCATGATGCAGCACCTGCGTGAAGGCGGCCTGGAGTTCGGATTCTAGGGGCAGGTTCTGGGCGTTGACGTCGAGAAGTGGGACGGGCATGGCGAATCAATGAATGACGAATGCCGAATGTGCCAGCGATTCCTTATTCGTCGAGCTTTGGCCAGCCGCCCACGTCATTTTGAGAGCGTACCACCGGCTGAAATCTTCTCTCCCTCACGCTGATGATCACACGCTGGTCCGCCGCATCTCGGGCGTGCGAGCATCCGGCGCTCTCCAGCACACGGCTTAGCACCTCGTCTGCGCTCTGCTTCGGGATTGGGGCAGGGGAGGTGAAGACGGGTGTCTCCTGCAGCTGCTTCAGGGCGTCCTCCATGAGGTTTTCACGCCCCTTGGTGTCGCTGAGACCCACCTGCTTTCGATCATCCACAAAGGCATGCACACCTGCATGCACCCCATGCTTCATCACCGCCTCGATGGCGGGCCGCTTTGGATCGCCAAGATACACATTGCCGATGAACTGGAAGGCATAACCCTTTGGCGTTGCCTCGTTCTTGTGGTCTTCGATGCCCGTGGTGTAGCGGGAGCCCGACTTCTGGTAGTCAAACATCACATTGTTTACCGCTTCCATCTGCACCGCGTAGTCATCGCCTTTGCGCATGTCGTTGGCCTCAAACTGCGGCCCCCGCATTACGTAGCGCGCAAAGAGGCAATGGTGTACGCTCAGGGTGTCCGCGCTGGAGTTGAAGCAGAAGGCGTGGTTGTCGCCATAGGGATGCAGCTCGGGATTGCTCAGCGGCTCGGCCAGCAGGCACCACTGCACCGTCACATTCTGGCAGTGCACCACGCTGAAAAGTTCATCGCAGCTCCAGGAGGTGGAGACGTGGTCGATGATCGCATCCCGGCAGCGTGTCAGGCCTATGCAGTCCAGCGCATTGGAGTGCTCCGGCCGCTTGAGGTTTCGTTCACGGTTTTTGCGCTTCGTCGTTTCATCCCCCAGTCGCACGCGGATGTTTCTCACGATGATGTCGTGCGTGTCTTTGAACTCCAGCGATCCGCCACGCAGGCACACGCCCATCCCTGGTGCATCGCCGCCATCAATGGTGATGAACGGCTCCCGGATCTCCACGGCATCTTGCAGCATGATCGTGCCCGCCACACGAAACTTCACCATCCGTGGTCCCTTCTGCATCACCGCCCAGCGGAAGGAACCCTCGGCTGGGTTTTTCAAATCGTCGTCCAGCCGGCTGACTTCGATGACTCTGCCGCCTTTGCCCCCCTTGGCGCAGGCTCCGAAACCGGCAGCGCCTTCAAAAGCAAGGTCTTCAACAGCAGGGGCTGTGACGGCCAGGCTGAGGCAAAGGAAAAAAACGAAGAGGCGCATGGCTTGCGGAAACTCCCGCTAAAGACCGCTTCTTCCAAATTTTCACTCTCACGGTACAGCTCTACATCCGCTCCGTCGTCTGGATGCCCAGCAGTCCGAGACCGGTCTTGAGCACACGGCCGGTGGCTTCGCAGAGCGTCAGGCGGGTGTTGCGCACGGTGCCTTCGGAGCGCAGCACATTGCAGGCTTCAAAGAAGGCATGGTAGGCAGATGCCAGCTCGTAGAGATAGTTGGCCAGCAGGTTCGGGCGGTGGTCGTCGAGGATGTCGTGGGAGTTCTCTGCAAACTGCGCCAGCTTCATCGCGAGGGCACGCTCAGCAGGCTCCGTGATGGCGAGATCGTCTGTCAGCGTGACAGCTCCATCCAGCTTGCGGAAGATGCTGCGCGTGCGCACGTAGGCGTTGATGAGGTAGGGGGCGGTGTTGCCTTGCAGGGACAGCATTTTGTCCCAGCTAAACTTGTAATCGGTGAGACGGTTCTGGCTGAGCTCGGCGTATTTGACGGAGCCACCGCCGATGATGCGGGCAATCTCGTCTTTCTCAGCATCGCTCAGCCCCTGCTCCTTTTCATCAGCAGCAGCGCGGGCGCGCTCGATGGCTTCATCAATCACCTCCAGCAGGCCCACGGTCTCGCCGCTGCGTGTCTTGAACATCTTGCCGTCTGGTCCCAGGATGCTGCCAAAGGCGATGTGGATCATCTTGGTGGTCACACCACGGCGCTGCGCGGCGGCGAACACCTGGCGGAAGTGCAACTGCTGCGGGGCGCCGACGACGTACCAGATTTCGTCCGCCTTCCATTCCTTCACGCGGTAGTCGATGGTGGCGAGATCGGTGGTGGCGTAGAGAAAGCCGCCGTCGCCCTTGCGGATGATGCAGGGCGCGGCCTTCCACTCGTCTTTCTCACGGATCAGGAATGGATCGTTTTCCGGCTTCACGCTGCCGTCGCTGAAGACCACCGTAGCGCCATCGCTGATGGTGGCGATGCCCTGGTTCAGCATGTCGGCCACCAGCGGAGCCAGGGCGTCATTGTAGAAGCTCTCACCGAGGTAATAGTCGAACTTGATGTCGAGCGCGCCGTAGACTTTTTCGAGCTGTTCGAGCGTGAGACGCACGCATTCCTTCCAGATGCCGAGGTTTTCGGCGTCGCCCTGCTGGAGCTTCACGAGTTCGCCTTTGCAGATTTCGAGCACGGCTTCATCCGCTTTCGCGGCGGCGTTGACGGCTTTGTAAACGCTGACGAGTTCATGGATCGGGTCCGCCTTGAGCTTCTCCTGATCGAGCTGCGTCTTCCAGCCGTGTATGATCATGCCGAACTGCGTGCCCCAGTCGCCGACGTGGTTGTCGGTGATGACCTTGTGGCCGATAAAGCGCGCCACACGGGCCAGCGAGTCGCCAATGAAGGTGCTGCGGATGTGGCCCACATGCATCGGTTTGGCGATGTTTGGTGCGGAAAAATCCACCACGATGGTCTTTGCCTGCGCCACCGGCGGCACGCCCACATGGTCATCTTTCACGATCACGGAGAGCCTCTCCGCCAGTGCGGCGGCGCTGAGCGTCAGGTTCAGGAAGCCGGGGCCGTCCACCGTCACTTTCTCACACAGGTCCTCCACCTGCAGCGCCGCCTTGATCTGTTCTGCCAGCGCACGTGGGTTTGTCTTGAGCTGCTTGGCCAGAATCATCGCCGCATTGCTTTGGTAGTCGCCAAAACGTGTGTCGGATGCGATGACGACACCTGGGGTGAAACCTTCAGGCAGATCAATGCCGGCGGCCGAGAAAGCTGCCTGGAGACGGGACGTGAGGAGGGCGCGAAACATGGGCGCGCATTTTGAATGCCGAATGGCAAAAGTCGAACGCGGAATTAGATCCGCCTGACCTCGTCGGCGCTTGTCAGCGTGTGGGAGCTTCCATCTGGAAATTCAAGAATGAGGTGCCCCTCCTCGTTCAAATCCAGCACGCGGCCAAAAACCTCACCATGGGGTGCCCGGGCCCGGATCTGGCGGCCGATCAGCCAGCTGCGCTTTCTCACTTCAGAGACGGCAGCGCTGAAACCGTCTTCAATTTCCTGAAACTCAGCATGAAGGCAGGCCAAAAGACGGCTTGCAAGAGAGTTGCGGTCTATCTCGCGGAGCGCAGCCGGCTGCAGTTGCTGCAGCAGTGAGGTGGCGCAGATCTCACTTGGGAAATCCAGCGTGTTAACATTCAAGCCTATGCCCAGCACGATTTTCATCCCCTCACGGGTGGAGACGGTCTCCGCCAGCAAACCGCTGATCTTGCGGTCTTTCAGATAGATGTCATTCGGCCATTTGATGAGCGGCTGCAGCGGCAGCTCGGCCTCGATGGCCTTGCAGATGGCCAGCGCCGCCAGCGTGGTGATGCGTGGCCATTTCTCCATGCCTGCCGCAGGCTTCATGAGCAGGGAAAACATCAGGTCTTTGCCACGTGGGGCGATCCAGCGGTTCTCCCGGCGGCCACGGCCTGCTGTTTGAGACTCCGCGAAGACCACGGTGCCCGCAGGCAGGGTCTCGGCATTCTGTTTGAGCCAGTCACTCGTGGAGCCCACTTCTTGCAGCACGGTGATGTCCCATGGCACCGTTTCGTCCTGCAGCATGCTGCCATCGAGCGGGATCATGCGCGTATCCGATGTGGGTCACTTGCCTCTCCGTGCTGGTGCAGCTCATCATGGTCTCCCTGGCATTCGAGGTGAGTGGTGATCAGCACCGGATTTGCCACACTGGCCTGCACGGCGTTTTCGATCTCGGTTGCGATTCGGTGTGCGTCTCGCAGCATGATGTCATCGTCAAACAGCAGATGAACCTCCACATAGTGCATTTCACCGGCATCCCGGTGGCGTAACGCATGAAAATGGAGGCCGTGTTTCTCCGTCTCGCGGCGCAGTGCCGCATCCAGTGCGGCATTGAGTTCTGGATCGGCCGTATCCATGAGCCCGCCGATGCTCTGGCGCATGAGGCCATACCCGGTCCAGATGATGTTGGCTGCCATGAGGAGCCCGCAGATCGAGTCCCAGCTGTGCCACCCTGTCAGCGCCACGAGCCCCAGGCCGATGATGGCCCCCAGGCTTGTCCAGACGTCCGTCAGCACATGCTTGCCGTTGGATTCAAGGATCAGCGAGCCCTGCTTTTTTCCTGTTCGGATGAGATACGCGCCGAGTGCGGCATTGATCACAATCGTCAGCGCGGTGAGAGTCAGCCCCTGATCCAGGTTTGCAGGAGGCAGATGCAGCAGCAGGCGCCGCACTGACTCATAAATGATGAAAAGGGCTGCCAGGATAATGAGCCCCCCTTCGATACCGGCGGAAAAAAACGCGATCTTGCTGTGGCCGTAGGGATGGTCTGTGTCCGCAGGCTTGTGCAGCAGGCCCAGGCTGAACGTCGCAAACATCACGGCGGCCACGTGGACGACCGACTCCGCCGCATCTCCGAGGATCGCCGCCGAGCCGGTCAGCACATAGGCCCCCATTTTGAGCACAAGCATCAGGAACCCCACGGCGAGCGAAAGCCGCATGGCACGCGTGGCGTCTGAGGTTGTGCTCATGAAAGGTCAGTCTCGGAGCAGCAGCTCGACAGTTGCTGGCACATCGGCAAACGATTCGACGCAGCGCCAGGGATTCAGGGCACTGAGCTCGGCATGAGAATACTGGCCGGTCGCCACCGCGAGGCACTTGGCACCAAAGGCTTCGGCGCAGCGGATGTCCTTCGGGGTGTCTCCAATCACGATGACATCGCTGATGTCATAGGTCGTACCGGTGGCCTCCTGCATGCGTTGCAGCGCCACCGGGCCCAGCTGGTTGCGGTCATGGTGGTCGCTTCCAAAACCGCCTTCGATGAAGTGATCGTAGATCCCATGGCGGGAGAGCTTGATGACCGCGCCGCGTTTCACATTGCCGGTGAGCAGGCCCAGATGGGCCTCGCTTTCACCGCGCAGGGCCAGCAGCAGATCATTCACTCCCGGCAGGGTGTGGCCGCTGAAATCCTCCGCCTGCAGGCGGCGCTGGAGATGTGACAGGTAGCGGTCGAGAAACGCAGTCACCTCCTCGGGCGTGTGGCTGCGGTTCATGTGGCCAAACACATCCATCGCAATCGCAGGATCGGTGGCACCGGCCAGCTGCAGCGGCGGCAGCTGCTCACGCTGAATGCCGAAGTGCTCCTCGGCAGCGTCCAGAATAGCCGCACCACCAGCACCGTTGCTGTCGATCAAAGTGCCGTCGATGTCGAAAAGTAGCAGTCTTGCCATCTCAATGAGGCTTGGAGGCTGCGGCGGGCTTGTGGGCGGCGCCACCGGTGTTGGACGGGGCGTACTTGGCCACCAGGAAGGCTCCGCTGGCAGCCATCAGGCAGCCAAGGATGAAGGGGACCGGCAGTGACTTGAAGCCGCCTTCCGGTGGATGCATGAGCATCGCGGTGATGGTGTTGATCACCGGTGCGCCGGCAAAGACAATAGGCATGACTGCAGCAGCAGCAGCGACACCGAAGCCGCCACCACCTTTGATGATCGGAGTGGCTGCAGCACCCAGGGCGAGGACCAGGGTCAGCGCACCCAGCGCCCCTGCCATGCCGGCCACCAGACTGAGGGGGATGCCATTGCCGGTCTCTCCCGTAAAGCTCCAGTTGGTGCCACGGGCCTTCAGCACGACTGCCGTCACGACGCCAATGATCGCATACGCGATGCAGACAAAGAGGAAGGCCTTCAGGCTGGCATTCGGCGTCTCAGCCCCCATCGGCATTTTGGAGCGCGCCGCGTGAAGAATGACTCCGTAAACGCCCCAGGAGAGCACGGTGAGGAGAGCGTAAATGAGCCAGGTCTGCATGATTTTGGTTTGGGGTTGGGAGTTCACGGAGGTGGGGTGGGGAAAGCAATGACTTGCCTTGAGAAAACGCCTGTCACAACGGCTTTGTTCACTTTTTGTCCCGCCTCTGCAGCAGCTCCGGCGGGGCTGCCTCGATCTTGTCGCGGAAGCGCTGCGGGATCACCACGGCCTTCATCTGGCCGGTGGCTTTGTCCTTGCGCACACAGGCGGCGGTGATGCGGCCTTCGGCGGCCAGGGTGCCGTCCAGCTTCCAGAAACGGATGAAATGACGGATGACCTTGCTGCGCACTTCCTCCACCAGCAGCTCACATTCAAACTCCTCCTCCACACGCAGCGGAGACATGTAGTCGCAGGAGGCGTGTACGCGCGGCCAGCCGACGCGCTCCTCACCTTCCGCCGGTTTGTCCACAATGGAGAAGCCCAGGCTGCGGAAGAAGGCATGCTCCACCCTCTCCATGTAGCGGAAGAAATTCGAGAAATGGACGATGCCGGCCATGTCGGTGTCGGAGAACTGGACGCGCTCGATGCAGGTGAAACGGTGGGCCATGAGGCGGCATGCTTAACCGCTGAACGCACGATTCTCAAACACTCATCCACGGGCCTCAAATCTCCGGCGGCGGCAGGGCAGGGAGCATGAGTCTGCGGTCCATGCCGCCAAAGGGCTGGATAAAGGAGCCGCTGAGCGCATTGTTGTAGCGCCTTTTCTGCAGCGGGTAGAGCCGGGCATAGGTGGCGCGGAGGCGCTGGCGCAGGGGCTCATTGGCAGCTGTAGGCGGCAGCTTGCCCACCTCCTGCCGCAAAAAGTTCAGGCTCTGCAGCACATTCACATAGCGCACGTCCTCCGGCCCCGAAGGGGTTAAGTCCTTAAATCCATAATGCGCGATGATGACGGTGCGGGCGCCACGTGGCCCCAGAAACGGAGCCGCCATGCGTTCAGGACCGAAGTCATCATAGCTCAGTGTGAGGGATTGTCCGGAGAAGGCGCGGCTCAGCCCGCCCGCAGTGCAGCCTGAGAGGAGCACCACTGGCAGCAGCCATAGCAGCAGGGAGCGTGATTTCATGACCATGTCTCTTCGGGTTAGGTTGTGTGGGAGATGACAGCAGGCTCGCACCCCTGGGCCTCCCGCATTTTATGCGCGGACTCGATCACCACATGCGCGGCTTCTTCAGCATCGGCCTTGGTGTTAAATCGGCTGAAGGAAACGCGCAGCGTGCAGGCTGCATCGCGGGCGCTCACCCCCATGGCCTCAAGCACATGCGAGGCATGCAGCGCTCCGGTGTGGCACGCGGAGCCGGCAGAGCAGGCGATGCCCGCCTGATCCAGCAGAATGAGCATCCCGGCCGCATCCAGCCCGGGCAGGCAGAGCGAGCTGGTAGTGTGCAGCCGGTGCGTCAGGCAGCCGTGGATGCGTGTTTCAGGCAGCGCTGCATGGATCAGGTGCTCAAAACGGTCTCGCAGAGTCTTCAGCCGGCCTTTGGTGCCATCCTCCAGGTGCAGGCGTGCCAGCTCGGCCGCCATTCCGAGCGCGACGATGCCTGGCACGTTTTCGGTGCCGCCCCGGCGCTCATTTTCCTGGCCCCCGCCCATCAGCAGCGGTTCAAAGCGTACGCGCTGGCTGGCATACAGGGCGCCGATTCCTTTGGGGGCATGCATCTTGTGCCCGCTCAGGCTCAGGAAATCGACCGGCGTCGTCTGCACATCGAGATGGATTTTGCCCGCCGCCTGCACCGCATCCGTATGCACCAGGGCGCCGGCGGCATGCGCCAGCGAAACAATCTCATTCATCGGGGCGACGACACCGGTTTCATTGTTCGCCCACATGATGGAGACCAGCGCCGTGATCCCTGGCCGCAAGAGCGTGCGCAGCGCATCTAGATCTACCCTGCCATCCGGGTGCACGGGCACGGTTACGACTTTTCCCCCGTCTGCCTGCCAGCGCCGGGTGGACTCGAGCACGGCTGCATGCTCCGTGCCTGAGATCACGATTTCAGGCTTTTCAGGCCACAGTGCGCGCACAGAGGCGTGCACGGTGTTGATGGACTCTGTGGCCCCGCTGGTAAAGATGATCTCGCCCGTGCTGGCGCCCAGCAGCGCTGCCACCTGGGCGCGAGCTCCCTCGAGCGCCCGTCGCACCCTGCGCCCGCCGGCGTAGCTCGCGGAAGGGTTGGCGTAGTGCTCGCGCAGAAACGGCAGCATCGCCTCCAGCACTGCTGGATCGACCGGCGTGGTGGCGTTGGCGTCGAGGTAGATCACAGCCGGAAGGTCGGACTGCGATTCCCGCTGTCAATCCCCCTTCCTGCACTCGACAAGCCGCTTCCTCCCGCTAACCTCCCTCCCCCTATGCTCGACATCCGCCTTATCCGTGACAATCCAGACCAGGTCAAACAGCGCCTCGCCAATCGCAGCGGCGACTTCGCCTCATTGGTGGATGAAGTCATCAGCATCGACACTCAGCGCCGTGCCGCTGAAACCGAGCGCCAGAAACTCCAAAGTGACCGCAACCGCATCAGCAAGGAGATCGGCATCGCCAAGAAGAAAGGTGAGGACACCACCTCTATCGAAGCTGAGGTGCGTGGCATCGGCAGCCGCATCGAGGAAATCGGCCGCGAAGCCGATGCGGCAGACATCCGCCAGCGCGACATCCTTCTCAGCATTCCCAATCTCCCGCATGAAGCCTGTCCCGTGGGCGGCAGCGCGGAGGAAAATCCTGAGGTGCGTGTCTGGGGCACAAAGCCAGCCTTTGATTTTCAGCCGAAGGATCATACGGCTCTCGGAGCGGCTCTCGGCATGCTCGACTTCGAAGCCGGTGCCAAAATCTCCGGCAGCGCTTTTGTGGTTTACCGTGGTGCAGGCGCTCGTCTGGAGCGCGCCCTCATCAGCTTCCTGCTCGACCTTCACACCACACAACACGGCTACGAGGAAATCAGCCCGCCGCTACTTGTGAAATCGGAGTGCCTTGTTGGCACCGGACAGCTCCCAAAATTTGGAGACCAGGTCTATCACAGCGCCACGGATGATCTCTATCTCATCCCTACCGCAGAGGTGCCGGTGACGAATCTCCACCGCGATGAAATCCTGCCGCTCGAAAAACTTCCCGTAAATTACGCAGCCTACACGCCCTGCTTCCGGCGCGAGGCTGGCAGCGCAGGCCTCGGCACCCGCGGGCTCATTCGCATGCACCAGTTCGACAAGGTCGAACTCGTTAAGATCACCACGCCAGAAACCAGCATGGCGGAGCTGGAAAGCCTCACCGCCAATGCTGAAAAAGTGCTTCAGCTTCTCGGCCTGCACTATCGCGTGATCGAGCTCTGCACCGGTGACATCGGCTTTGGTTCAGCCAAAACCTACGACATCGAAGTCTGGGCTCCGGGGCAGGGCACCTACCTCGAAGTCTCCAGCTGCTCAAACTTCGGCGACTATCAGGCCCGTCGCATGAACCTGCGCTACAAGGATGAAAACGGCAAAAACCGCGTCCCCCACACGCTCAATGGCTCCGGCACGGCACTGGCGCGTCTGTTTGTCGCCCTCGTCGAAACCTACCAGCAGGCTGACGGAACTATCCGCATTCCAGAGGCCCTGCGCGGCCACTTTGGCTCCGAAAAAATCGGCTGAGGCCTATGAAACACGCCTGCGCTCTGCTGATTTTGCTGGTCTCCGCCCGCATGGCCTGCGCGCAGGCGCCAGGCGTGCCGGTGTATTCGGAAGGCCGGGGCGCACGGCCGAATGCCGTTCTCACAGACCAGGCGAAAAAGCTGCAGGCTGCTTCGGAGCTGCTGTCGATGACCAAAGCTCTCGAGCAGGCGCAGCGCACCCAGTGTGTCATCGCCCTGCCTGCTGCTGATTCCAAGCCCCTCTCGCCACGCGAGCGCTGGCAGCGGGCGCGCATGGCACACCTTCGTGTGGGGCAGCTCTATTTGTGCTCCAAGTGTGACAAGTGGCATCTCGATCTGTCAGGCGGCTATGCCCTGACGGCAGACGGCACGGTGGCCACTTGCGCTCATGTGATTGCCCCGCCTCCCAGCATGAAGGAAGGCTGGCTTGTTGCTGCTACGGAAGATGATGTGATATTGCCTGTCATCGAGGTTCTTGCATGCAACGCCGCGACTGACTGCGCCATCCTTCGGGTGAAGTCAGACCGGCCGCTCACACCGCTGCCTCTCAGCCTGGACGTGAGTCCGGGGGATGCCGTGTGGTGTTTCAGCGACCCAGGAGGCAAACGCGGCTATTTCAGCGAGGGCATTGTGAGCCGCTTCGTGAAGCGCCCCTTCATGACCAAAAAAGAAGCAGGCAAACTGCCGGAAGGCACAGAGCTTCCCAAGCCGGTCTGGCTGGAGACAACCACCGACTGGGCGCCAGGATCCAGCGGCTCGGCGCTTGTTGACCAGTTTGGCAATGCCGTGGGGCATGTCTCCGAAATCCAGACCGTTCTCGAAGAGTCCCTGCCTGCGCGGAAAAGAAAAAATGAGGCCACAGTCAGCCAGCAGTTGGGCACCCAGATCGTGTTTCATCAGGCCATTGGTGCCGTGGAAATCCTGGCGCTTGTGAAAAAGCCCTGATCATTTTCCGCAACTTCGGCGCGCTGCGTGGGTTCGATGCTTCACCCCTAAAGCATCATGGTCGGCAGCCCACATCACATTCTATCCTCTTTCCGCCCAGTAAAGAGCGCCACTGTCGGCTGTGCCTCTCCACTTGATGACCTGCCGGCGCTGATCACACGGACAAACATCCACTTCCAGGCCCTGGTGGAGCGCATGCTCAGGGAGCTCCGGCTGGACGGGTTGCTGCAGCCTGGCATGGCTCCGGTTCTCTTTGCGCTCTATGAGCAGGATGGCTGCATTATCAAGGAGCTCGCAGCCCGCACCCAGCGTTCGGCATCAGCGCTGAATTCTCTGCTGGGCCGTCTGAAAAAATCAGGTCTGGTCACCATGAGCCCTTGTCCGCAGGATGGTCGTGCAGTGCGGGTGCGCCTCACGGCGCTGGGCCTTGAAATCGAGCCCCGTGTCCGCGAGCTCCATCATCGTGTGCTCGCTGCGGTGGAGCACGGATTGGCGCCTGACGAGGCAGTGCAGGTCTCAGGAATCCTGCTCCGCATCATCACCGCTCTGCAGCAGGATGACGCCCTTCAGCATTCGTTTTTGACGGGCCATCCCAACCACCGCCGCACTCATTCATGAAACACATCGCCTGCATCCTTCTGATGGCGGCCTCCTGCTCCCTCCTCCGGGCACAGCAGCCGCGACTTCCCGCCGGAGTCAGAGAGATCCATGATCTCACCTATGTCGAAGGCGGTCATGAGCGGCACAAGCTGGACCTCTATCTGCCGGAGAAAGCCGAAGGCCCACTGCCTCTTATCATCTGGGTCCATGGAGGCGGCTGGCAGAATGGCAGCAAGGAGGGCTGCCCACCCCTGCGTGCCGGTTATGTCGCGCAGGGTTATGCGGTGGCCAGCATCAACTACCGTCTCAGCGGTCATGCCGTTTTCCCCGCGCAGATCGAGGACTGCAAGGCCGCCATCCGCTGGCTGCGGGCGCATGCCAAGGAGTATTCGCTCAATCCTGAGCGCTTCGGCGTCTGGGGCAGCTCGGCTGGCGGGCATCTGGTGGCGCTGATCGGCACCAGCGGAGATGTGAAGGAGCTCGACGTCGGGGCAAATCTCGACCAGTCAAGCCGCGTGCAGGCGGTGTGCGACTACTACGGGCCGACGGACTTCACCGTCTTCGTCACCACACCGGGATATGAGAGTCATGCCACGGATGCTTCACCCGAGGCGAAACTCATCGGCGGGGCTGTGATGCAAAACAAAGACAAGGCCGCCCGCGTCAATCCGATCACCTATGCCACCAGGGATGATCCTCCTTTCCTCATCGTGCATGGCGACAAGGACCCCACCGTGCCGATCAATCAGAGCCAGCTCTTGTTTGATGCGCTCAAGCAGTCGGAGGTCAGCGTGCATTTTCACACGATCCACGGTGCCGGACACGGCGGACCGGGTTTTGCCGGCAAAAACATCGACGACATGGTCAGTCAGTTCTTCGCCGAGCGTCTGAAAAACAATTCGGCAAAGGTTGAAGCCCTGACCACCGAAAGCACTGCGGATGCGGCGATGATGCAGCGTGATCCGCGCAAAGGCACGCCTCCAACCGGCGGTCGGCGTGGCATTCCCTGGGAGGTCATCACTGGCCGCGACGACAAGGACAGGGACGGCAAGGTCAGCAAAGAGGAGTTCAGCGGTCCGCCTCAGCTCTTTAAGGCGCTTGACCTAAATAACGACGGCCTGCTGGAAAAAACAGAGCATGAGGCCTTTTTGAACCGTCCCGGTCCACGCCCATGAGGGGGCGAAATTTCGCTTCCCAAGCGATTTTTGAACCATTAACATCTCCTGAACTCCAACAGGACATGCACCAGCATCGCATCACTTTCGCCTTGGCTGCTCTTCTAACCCTAGCCTCGGGCATCTCCTCAAAAATCCGTGCGGAAGGAGACTGGAGCATCAAAAGCGCGGAGCGGCCCAAGGTCGCCATCTATGCTGAGGATGTGACGGTGGATGGCACCCGGCGCCCTGATCTGGGCCGGGCGCTGGCAGACAGCCTCAGCACCCACCTGCTGCGCCGCGGTCAGATGCGTGTCTTTAACCTGACCACTCAGGAAACCACCACAGGCACCCAGACGCTGGCATTGCCCAAGGCTGCGCCAGACAAAGGGCCCGCACTCGGAAAGGACATCGACTACCTGCTCAGCTTCAATCTGTTTTCGAATGCCAGCGAGCATCGCTTGACCGTCAAAAAGACACGCGTCTCCGATTCGGAGCTGATCGACTCATACCAGTTTTTCAAGTATGGCCGGGTGAGCGATGTGTTTGCCCTCGTCGGGAAAATCGTTGAGCGGGTGGATCCGTTGCCCGTCCGCCACAGCTTCCCAGTCACACAATCTCCCGCCGCCATTCGGGCTGCACAGCCAGACCCCACTCCCTATCAGCGGCTCTGGACTGGCGACTACGCCAATCCTGCCAGCCTCGCCTACGACCCCTGGCGCGCGCACAATGTGGCCCAGTATGACCTCAAAAATGTGCCGAAAGCGCTCACCTACCAGGAGCTCGGCTCCATTCAGCACATCGACACCACCTGGAGGTTTACCGTCGTCAAGCCCGTGCAGGGCGTGCAGCTGCGCTCCCGCGACCCGCTCCACGTTCTCTACGACGAAGGGGACGTGTATGCCAATCTCCGCGTCGGCACCGTGGAGCGTGAAGGCGTCATCGCCGATTACGGCGGCATGACCCCCGAGCATCACAAACTGTTTAACGGAGACAAGGTTTTTGGCTGGTACGCTCCGCCTCAGGAGAAAGCGGCAAACGCGAAGTAGGGTTGATATGGCTTTGGCGTGGGCTATTGGCTCAGTCGCCAAAATCCCGCCCGCATGCTGCAGCTCTCTCAGGTTCTCCTTCCCGTCGATCACCAGGATGACGATCTGCGTCGTGCCGTGGTGAAACAGCTGGCCGTACGTGACGAAGACGTGATCAGTCTCAAGGTCAAGCAGCGGGCCATCGACGCACGGCGCGGCCATGTCGAGTTCAGCTTCACCCTTCTTGTCGAAGTGAAGGACGAGGCTCGCGTGCTCAGGCGCATCGGCAAAAATCCCCGTATCGGCCCCGCTCCGGAGGAGGTCTATCAGCAAGTCGCACAAAGCGCGGCGCGTCCGGACTCTGCACGTCCGGTGATCGTTGGCACCGGGCCTTGCGGCCTGTTTTGCGGCCTGCTGCTGGCCCGTGCCGGGCTGAAGCCCATTCTTCTGGAGCGTGGCAAGGCGGCCGGAGATCGTGCACGCGATGTGACCGGCTTCTGGCGGCGCGGCTGGGATTTCAATGCGGAATCAAACGTGCAGTTTGGCGAAGGCGGTGCCGGCACTTTCTCGGATGGCAAGCTCTATACTCAGATCCGGGACCGTGAGCACCGCATTCCCTGGCTGCTGCGTGAAATGGTGGCCGCCGGAGCCCCGGAGGATATTTTGATCAAAAGCAGACCCCACATCGGTACGGACCGTCTCATCAAGGTGGTGCGCCATGTGCGTGAAGAAATCATCGCCCTCGGCGGCGAGGTGCGTTTCAGCGCCCGCGTGGCCGATGTGGTGATCGAAAACGGTGTCATGCGGGCGGTGACCCTGGCAGGCGGAGAGACTATCGAAGGCTCATGCTTCATCTTTGGCATCGGCCACAGCTCGCGGGACACCTTTTCCATGCTGCACCGGCATGGCGTGCCGTTTGAGGCCAAGCCCTTTTCCATCGGGGTGCGCATTGAGCACCCGCAAAAATTGATCGACCGCAGCCTCTACGGCAAATGGGCCGGTCATGCACGGCTTGGCTCAGCACCCTACAAGTTCGTCGCCCACTGCGGCACCGGGCGTGCGGCCTACAGCTTCTGCATGTGTCCCGGCGGGCTCGTCGTGGCGGCCACTTCAGAGCCGGGCATGGTGGTGACCAACGGCATGAGCAGCTACGCGCGTGCAGAATCGAATGCCAACAGCGGCTTCATGGTGGATGTGCGGCCCGAGGACATGCCGGCGGGGGATGTTCTGAGCGGCATCGAGTTTCAGCGCAATCTTGAGCGCCGGGCCTTCGTGCTCGGCGGGGGCAACTATCACGCCCCGGCGCAGCTGCTCGGTGATTTCCTCGCAGGTCGTGCCTCGACCGGGCCCGGCAAGGTGCTGCCCTCCTACGAGCCTGGGGTCGTCTGGTCAAATCTGTGCGAAGTGCTGCCCGAATACACGGTCGAGACCCTTCAGGAGGCCATCCCCCGCATCGAAAAAAACCTCCCTGGCTTTGACCTTGAGGATGCGGTGCTCACCGGGGTCGAGACACGCAGCTCCTCGCCAGTGCGCATTCCGCGTGATCCTCAGACCCTGGAGTGCACCGGGGTGAGGCATTTTTATCCTGCCGGAGAAGGGGCGGGCTATGCAGGCGGCATCATTTCCGCTGCTGCTGACGGCATGCGCGTGGCCGAGGCGATTTTACGCCAGGGCTGAGCGAATGTGCTCCAGCACCCCGCGGCACCCGTCCTCCAGAAGATCCAGCACCAGCTCAAATCCCTGCTCTCCGCCGTAGTAGGGGTCCGGCACCTCGCTTTCCTGGTGGTCCGTGCAGAATTCACAAAACAAACGAATCTTTGAATCGAACTGGGAGTCCCGGTCATAAGCCCGGACGTCCTTCAGATTTTGCCGGTCCATGACAAGCACAAGGTCATACTCTCGCAAATCGGCTTCGGTGACCTGCCGGGCGCGGCTGCTGAGATCATAGCCCCGATTTTGTGCTGCAGTGCGCATCCTTTGGTCGGGCAGTTTGCCCGCATGCCAGCCCTGCGTGCCTGCCGAGCGGATCAAAACACGGTCAGCAAATCCTTTAGTTTCGACCAGCGCCCGCATGACACCTTCTGCCGCAGGGGAGCGGCAGATGTTTCCCAGGCAGACGAAAAGCAGGCGAAAGGGGGCGGCCATTGCTGGAGCTAGGCCAGCACCGGCCTTCGCACAAACAAAAAACACCCCCTGTCTGCAAGGGATGCCCGGCATCCCCCCAGGAAGATTTCTTTTCTTGAGAATGACTCTTTGGTTGAGGCGTAGTTTGAGCACGCTATCTGCTATTTATTAAAACCTTAACCCCACGCCCTCATCCATGTCTGTAGTATCCAAAGGTCTCGAAGGAATCGTAGCTGCTGAAACCCGTCTCGGGGAAGTCAAAGGCGCCGAAGGCGTGCTTTTTTACTGCGGCTATGACATCAACGAACTCGTCAAAGTCAGCTACGAGGAAGTCGTCCATCTGCTCTACTACAACAAGCTCCCCAACCGCGCGGAACTGGAAAAGCTGACCACCGCGCTGCGTGCTGAGCGTGAGCTTCCCCAGGGGGTCATTGATTTCCTCAAGTCTGCGCCAAAGACGGCCAAGCCCATCGACATCATGCGCACGGCAGTTTCCATGCTCGGCTGCTACGATTTGAAGCGCCATGACATCGAGGTCAGTGAAAACCTGGCAAACGCCATCCGTCTCACCTCGCAGATCGGTGTCATCGCCGCCTACTTCCACCGTGCACGCCAGGGGCTGGAACTGCCCCCCGTGCGCAAGGACCTCAGCGAAGCTGCCCACTTCCTGTATTTGATGAACGGCGAAGTGCCCAGCAAGGAGGCTGAAAAGACCCTCGACATCGCCTACATCCTGCATGCCGAGCACGGCTTCAATGCCTCCACCTTCACGGCCCGTGTGGTAGCCTCCACCCTCAGCGACATGTTCTCCGCCATCAGCGCCGCTATCGGCGCGCTCAAAGGTCCCCTGCACGGCGGTGCCAATGAAGGCGTCATCCACATGCTGGAAGAGATCGGCAGCCCCGACAAGGTGGACGCCTGGGTCGCAGACGCCCTGGCCCAGAAGAAGAAAATCATGGGCATCGGCCACCGTGTTTACAAGGTCCTCGATCCCCGCGCCCCGCATCTTCGTGAGATGGCCATCCAGCTCACCAGCCAGCTGGGCGAGTCCAAATGGATCCAGATGTCTGAGCGCATCGCCCAGATCATGCGCGAGCAGAAAAACCTCAACGCCAACGTCGATTTCTACAGCGCCACGGTTTACTACAGCCTGGGCATCCCGACCGATCTTTTCACCCCGATCTTCGCCATCGCCCGCATGAGCGGCTGGACCGCCCACGTGCTGGAGCAGTGGAGCGAAAACCGCCTCTTCCGCCCGCTCAGCGAATACGTCGGCAAGCCTTATGGCCAGAAGGTCGTGCCGATCGACGAGCGCTGATTGAGGCCGCCGGTACGGGCTGAAAGGACGAATTTTGCATGCTGCAAAGGTGGCAAATCTCACGGTTTGCCACTATGCTTGGCACTTTTATGCGTCTTCTCCCAACCATCGGGGCCGTCGCTGTGACGCTATGCACGCAGCTGATGGCCCAGCCAGCCACGCGTCTTGTGTGGCAGCCGGTGCAGGAGTATTTCATTCATCGTGATGAGCGGCAGCAAGTCCTCGCCGGAACCAAGCGGCTGAACTCGTTCACCGCTTACACCCACATCGGCACAGACTTCGGCTTCCACGGGCCTGCCGAGCACGAGATCGAATGGCTCACGGACGAAATCGTGGTGCACCTCAGCCAGGAGCCCGATGCCTGGGCCGGCATGTGGCACAGTCTGGCCGGGCAGGCGCGTAATCCGGCCCGGGTGATGGATTTTACACATGCCTACCCCGAGCAGATAACCACCAAGTTCCAGCCCCGGGTCACGGCGGTGATGCTTCGGGCCGCAGGGCAGGGCAAGATCAAGCTGGAGATCAAGTCCCCCACCGATGAAACGCGCTGGACGCAGATGATCGAGCTCAATGAGCCGCAATACCGCATGTTTGTGTATCCGGTGGCTCCTGAGTCCGTGCGCGATGGAAAAACCATCGTGTGGACGGCCGAGCCCGGTGCAGAGGTCAAAGTCTCAGGCCTCTTTCTCGGCGTTGAGCTGCCCCAGATGCCCTGGGACATTTATGCCTTCCTCGCCTCGTATGCGAAGATCGCGCGCTGTTACTCCATTGGCACAGGCTTTGTGCGTGACCGTGCTCACATTGAGGAGGGCGCTTTTGAATCCGTCTCCGCCACCGGCATGTATGTGCTCGCCTCGGCGGCCGCGGCTCAGGAGCCGCTCGGCATCGTGACGCCGGATTACGCGCGCTGGGTGCTCACCCGCACCCATGAGGCCATGAAAAAGCTCAGGACCGGGCGTGGCCTGCTGCCCCATTTTGTCCACCGTCACGGTCATGAAAACGCCTACTCCATCCATCCGGGCACCGAGTTCAGCACCGTGGACACGGCGATCTACGCACAGTCCATGCTGCTTGCAGCCCTCATGCTGGATGTTCCGGCAGTTGCGGAAGACCTGATCCTGCAGATCAAGGAGATCGATTTCGACCTGCTGCATTTGCCCGACGGTCATCTTTCCCATGGCCTTGCCGAAGACGGTGTCTCCCTCCTCCCGCATGGCTGGCAGGACTGGGGCGGGGAAACAACCCTGGTGATGCTCTTGGAAGGCATCGCCAATCCCGCACACCGTCCTCCTCCGATGCGCACTCCGGGCAAGGCATGGCAGGGCACCGGCTTCATCACCGAGCTCCAAAGCTTGTTTTTTCCCGATTTCGACAGCGACATGCCAGACCTCCACGACGGTGTGCGCTGGCTCAGCGTGCGTCGCGCCATGCTCGGCGCCCAGCGTGCCTACATCCCCAAGCGCTGGCCCCAGTCAGACGCCGCACGCCACGGCATCTACGGTCTTTCCGCCGGCGAAAATCAGGCGGGCAACGGCTACTACGTGGGCGGCGTTGACCTCCCGGGCCAGAAGCTCATCCATCCCCACTACATACTGATGTCCGCCACGCTCAATCCGCAGGCCTCGGAGACCTATGCCTTGCTGGAGCGCATGGAAAAGGCCGGTTACTTCCCTCCTTGGGGCATGGTCGAAAATCTCAATGTGGACGGCCGCAGCTACCTGCCCATGGAAGGCTCGCTGAATGCCGGTTTTGAGGCTCTCAGCGCCTATCACCTGTTTGCCAGACATCGCAATGTGACTGACGCCATCTACGCTGCCAGCCAGAAGAGCCCGCAAATTCGCCGTGCCATGCAGCTTTTTTACCCCACCCCGGTCAGGCCTGCGGGCTCTGACAAGGAGGCCGCTTCGCAGTAGCAGTGCTCAAAGCTAGGCCTTGCTCCCATGCCCATCCCCGGTTAACTGCTCCGTCACATGTTTGTAGATCAAATCAAAGTTCACGCACGGGCCGGTAAAGGCGGTGATGGCAGCGCGCATTTCCATCGCGGAAAATTTCGTCCCAAGGGTGGCCCTGACGGCGGAGACGGCGGGAACGGCGGCAGCCTCATCCTGCTGGTGGATCCCAGCACCGACAGCCTGCGCAATTACGTCTTCAACAACCGCCTCATCGCCGAAGACGGTGCCAAGGGCGGTGCCACGCAGTGCACCGGCCGCAGCGGCAAGGACGTGATCTACAAGGTTCCCCCCGGCACGCTCGTCAGCCGTGTCATCCAGGAATACGACAACGAAACCAACGAACTCGTCACCCGCTATGAGCCGGTGGCTGACCTCACAGAGACAAACTCCACCTATGTCCTCTGCAAAGGCGGCAAGGGAGGGAAGGGGAATGTACACTTCAAGACCTCGACCCATCAGGCCCCGCGTGAGTTTACCCCCGGCACTCCCGGCGAAGAGGGGGACTTTCACTTCGAAATGCGCAGCATCGCGGATGCCGGATTCGTCGGAGCCCCGAATGCGGGCAAGTCCACGCTGCTCTCCAAGCTCAGCGCCGCCAAGCCGAAGATCGCCAATTATCCCTTCACCACGCTGCAGCCCATGGTCGGCGTGATCGAGTTCGGCCCCAACCGCCGCGGCAGCCTGGCGGATATTCCCGGTCTGATCGAAGGCGCGCATGAAAACATCGGCCTGGGTCATGATTTCCTGCGCCACATCATGCGCTGCCGTGTGCTCCTTTTTGTGGTCGATACCGCAGGCACCGAGGGCCGCGATCCCGTTTCTGATCTCGAAATCGTGCGCAAGGAAGTCTCCCTCTACTCCAAAGAGCTGGCCAAACGCCCCTGGTGCATCATCGCCAACAAGATCGACCTCCCAGAGAGCCAGGAGAATCTGGCCAACTTCAAGGAGCGCTTCAAACGCATCAAAATCCACCCCGTTTCCGCCGAGACCGGCGAAGGCCTCGACAAGCTCCGCAAGTGGCTCGACGAGAAGATCGGGCAGGATGTCGAGTGGTGATCTCCATGAGTTTGAGCCGCTCCAATCTCTGCTGGCTGGTTCTGGCGTTGATCACAGCGGGTTACCTGTTCTTTTGGGCGCTGTTGCTCGGCGCCACCGCCACGTACAGCACACCGGACTCCTGGCTCCACGTGCTGCGGTCGCCGGAGATACGGCATGCCTCGCTGATGAGTCTTCTCACATGCACGCTCGCGGCCGCTTTTGCACTGCTGCTGGCTGTGCCGGTGGGCTACCTGATGTCACGGCTGGAGTTTCGTGGCAAGGCATGGCTGGACGCTGCGCTGGATATTCCCATCATCCTTCCCCCTCTGGTTGTTGGGCTCTGCTTGCTGATTTTTTTCCAGACGCAAATCGGTAAGATAGTCGAGAACGGTGTCAACAAAGGCGATTGGATTTACATCCTCCGTAGTTTGGACGACCAAGGTAAGGAGTTGTGGGCATGGAAGTTCCGCGCACCGGTTTCTATTCCAGGCATCATGCAGTTTACCTACCAGATTGCTGGCGTAGTGCTCGCTCAGTTCGTCGTGGCCGCAGCCTTCGCCATCCGCACCATGCGCGGCACCTTTCAGCATCTCTCCGCAAGGCCGGAGGAGGTGGCCCTGACCCTTGGCTGCACACGTTTCCAGTCGCTCTGGCATGTCGCACTGCCAGCGGCGCGGCGGGGCATGGTGGCGGCGTTTTGCATCGCCTGGGCGCGCAGCCTGGGGGAGTTCGGGCCCATCCTCGTCTTTGCCGGAGCCACCCGCATGAAGACAGAGGTGCTGCCGACGACAGTCTGGCTGGAGCTCAGCGTGGGAAATCTCGAAGCGGCTGTGGCGGTCAGCTTGTTCATGGTGCTGCTGGCCGTGCTGGTGTTGGTGGCGGTCCGTGCCACGGGGGAAAAAGTATGATCCAGCTCGAAAACATTTCCTGGAGCATTCCCGGCCGCACCATCCTCCGGGAGGTGAATGCGGACATCCCTTCCGGCGCTTATGCCGTGCTCATGGGCGCCACCGGCTGCGGTAAAACCTCGCTCTTGGAAATCATCTGTGGCCTCAGGGCACCGGCTTCGGGCCGCGTGCTGCTCGACGGCGTGGACGTGACCCGTTTGGAACCTCGCGAGCGTGGCATTGGGTATGTTCCGCAGGATCTGGCGTTGTTTCCGGGCCTCTGTGTTCGCGAGCAGATCGGTTTTGCTCCCAAATTGCGTGGTTTGCCTCCGGTCGAAATCAGCCAGCGTGTGTGTCGCCTTGCAGAGCAGTTTGGCATCACCCCTTTGCTGGATCGTCAGCCAGACATGCTTTCCGGTGGGGAGAAGCAGCGTGTGGCCCTGGCGCGTGCACTGGCGGCCCAGCCCAGGCTTCTGCTGCTTGATGAGCCCCTCTCTGCACTGGATGAAGGCATGCGCGCCGAGGCGGCCTCCCTCCTGCAGCACGTGCAGCAGCAGCATTCCCTCACCGTTTTGCACGTCACCCACTCCCGCAGCGAAGCCGCTGCGCTCGGCTCCCTGCACCTGCGCATGGTCGCAGGACGGCTGGAGGTGGAATAGAGGCCCCGAATTGCACTGTGAGATTGGAATCCGGCCAAAGCTGCGTTTAGTGTCCCCAAAATCACCCCTGCATGGATTGGACAGACTGGCAGCGCGTCCTGAAATGGCGCGCACTCGAAGAAAGCGATGCCGATGGCGTTCTCGTCAATGCGGAGCGTCGGCGTGAGGCCACGGCTCATTCTCGTGCAGGCCTGACCTCTGAAGACATCACCGGAGATGTGCTGGAGGAGCGTTCGGAGTCCTTTCTGGACAAACGTGCCGAATGGCTGGAGCGGGAGGCCGTTGGCTGGCGCGGTGAATTGATCCGCGTGCTGGAGCTGCTCTGTGTGCCGCAGGGGCGTTGGTCCTGGGCGCTGGCGGGCTGGGCTCTGGCACTGGTCATCGGTTACTGGTTTGCCGATCTGGGGCAGTCAGGTGAGTTCAATCTGCTGGCGCTGCCACTGGTGGGGCTGCTCGCTTGGAATGCGGTGGTCATTGTTCTGGGCATGCTGTGCGAATTCATGCCGGCCTCCGCTGTGGCGGGCCGTGGCGGCTGGGTGGCGGAATTTCTCGCACATGGCATTTCACGCATGGCCAGGTCCAGCGGTGCGGCTGCCGGCGGTGTGGCTGAGGCTGTGCGCTCCCGGTATGAGGAACTTGCCTGGCCTCTGGCTTGGCGGCGCTTGCAGATGCGGCTGCGCATGTGGCTCCACGTTGCGGCGGCCTTGCTGGCCCTCGGTGGTGCCGCAGCCCTTTATGCCCGCGGCTGGTCTCACGAATACCGTGCAGTCTGGGAAAGCACGCTGCTCGGAGAGCCCGAGGCAGCGGTTTTTTTTGAGTCCCTGTTCACCCCGGCCTCCAAAGTGCTCCGCGTGCCCGTGCCCTCAGAGCAGATACCGGGCATGCATCGGACGTTGGGAAAGGTGGAAAAACCCGCGCCAGCCCTGGCCTGGATCCACCTCTACTCCGGCACGCTGCTGGTGCTCATCGTGCTGCCGCGTCTTCTGCTTGCAGCACTGGGCGCGGCTCGTTGTTCCAGGGTTGTCTCGCAGCCGGCACGTGCCTTGAACTGGGGCGGCTACCTCCGGTCTTTGCTGCGTGCGGTGGAAGGCGGCAGCGAGCGCATTCAGGTGCTGGTGCATGCCATCGAGCCTACAGTTTCGCATCGCGAGGTGTGGGATCGTGGCGTGCGGGAGCGTTTTGGCGGCATGGCCCGTGCAGAGTACGTGCGCATCCCGGCGGGGGAGGAGGATGAATTTGCCGCTGCCTGGCAGCCTGTCAGCGCCAGCCTGGTGATGCTCTTCAGCATGGCCACCACCCCTGAGGCCGAAGTACAGCGTCGTCTCATCTCCGACGTGCGCCAGCGGCTCCTCACGCGGCACGCCGAGCCGGAGCTCATCGTGCTACTGGACGGCACCAGCCTGGCAGGCCGCTGGTCGCCTGAAAAAATAGCCGGACGTGAGCAGTTATGGTCCCAGATGGTCGAAGGACTGGCCTCTGAAGTCATTGTGGCCGTGCGCAAAGAATCCGCACGCGCAAAGTCTCCGGTGTCGTAATGTACATGAAATTTCTGTCTCTCGTGCCCGCTCTTTTTTCCAGAACCAAATCCTCCGGCCCTCCCGACAGGCAGGCCGCGGAAATGAATGTTCGCGATGCCTCGGACATCGTCACGCTGAGCCTCATTTCGCACACCAATGCGGGTAAGACCACGCTGGCGCGCACGCTCCTCCGTCGTGATGTCGGAGAGGTCCGGGATGCACCGCACGTCACCCTCTTCAACGAATCCCACTCCCTGCTCGAATCTGGCGGTTTCATGCTGCGGCTCTGGGACACGCCCGGCTTTGGAGACAGTGCCCGGCTGATGAAGCGTCTCAAGCGCGAGCGCAGCCCCGTCCTATGGTTTCTCTCGCAGACTTGGGACCGCATTACGGACCGGCCCTTGTGGTGCAGCCAGCAGGCGCTGAAAAATGTCCGCGATGAGGCAGACGTCGTTCTCTATCTCATCAATGCCGCCGAACCGCCCGAAGCCGCCGCCTATGTTGCCCCCGAGATGGAGATTCTCGGCTGGGTGGAAAAACCCGTGGTTGTCCTGCTGAATCAAACCGGCCTCTCCGCCAGCTCATCCCTGGAGGCTGCGGAGCTGGAATCCTGGCGGGTGCATCTGCAGCAGTTTGAGATCGTGCGTGAAGTCCTGACTCTGGACGCCTTTGCCCGCTGCTGGGTGCAGGAGGACATCCTCATGGATTCTCTGGCCCCCCTGATGCAGGGCTCCAAGATCCCGACCTTCCTCCAGATCAAGCGTGCCTGGGCTCGGCGAAATGTGGAGGTGTTTCAGACCTCGGTGCGCCTGATTTCAGAGCAGCTCACGGCTGCGCTGTTTGACGGCGTGGAGGTCCGTTCGGAAACCCTTCTGGAGCGCGTGGGCTGGCAGCGGGATGACCTCAACCGTGAATACAATGAGGCGCGTCAAAAACTGGCCACCCAGCTCGCTGACCGCACCGAGCAGACGACCAACAACCTTATTGAAGCCCATGGGCTCAAGGGACAGGCGGGTCATGAAATGAACGCGATTGCCCGCGAAAATTTCCACCTGCCCCAGGCCGTGTCTGAAAACATCTGGGGCGTGCTTGGCAGTTTCGCCGGCGGTGCCATGGGGGGGCTCATTGCCGACCTCAAGCTCGGGGGCATGACTTTCGGAGGCGGCGCTCTGCTCGGTGGTCTGGCCTCTGGCATCGGTGCCTATGCCCTGATCCGCAGCTACAACCTCGTTCGCGGCAGCGATCAGCGCCTGCGCTGGTCACGCGAGCACTTTCGTGAGCAGGTCAAGCTGGCTTTCCTTACCTACCTTGCCATCTGCCATTTTGGCCGGGGCCGCGGAGAATGGAAGGAAAGCGAGCAGCCGCAGCACTGGCGTGAGGTGGTGGATGAAGTGACCGATCTTCACGCGGACGCGCTGGATCATCTGTGGAAAGCGGGGGTGCAAAAAGACACCCAGCCTGCCACCCTGTCACGCCAGTCCCGTCAGATCACCGGCGACTGCATGGTCGCGCTCCTGGAGCGGCTGTATCCGGGCGTCGATTCTGCCGCTTGGCGCGCTTGAGCTCCGTCTTCACTCAAACGTCTCTCCAGCCTGGATTGAAAGCTCTGCCAGCAGCGCACGGCGCGTGCGCGGAAGTCAGCGGCTGATACATTCAGACTTTGCAGGCAGTCGCGATGATCCCAGGAGACGACGCAGGCAGTCGCGAAATGAATAGCCCGGAACTGCCAGCGCCAGAGGCGCTGCATGGCAGGAGTGAGTGTCTTGAGGCGCTCGAACAGGAAGTCACGCTGGAAGGAGAGATGTCCCATCTCATCGCGCAGGAGCTTTTTGGCGACCGTTTGCACGACAGGATCGCTGCAGCGCAGCGAAAGCAGGCCAAAATAAACCTCGGCGATGAGCTCGGCGGTAAGCAGCACCTGAATGTTGAACTCCAGGTTCACCAGATCACGCAGCCAGCGGAAGATGGAGTTCGTCCATTGCTTCTTCAGCAGAGTGCCGCGCAGATGCGTGACCGTGCGCGCCAGCAGTGCGGCGTGGCTTTGCTCCTCGGCCACAAAGAGATCCACGGCACGCTGGTAGCCTTGCAGGCTTTCGAGCGCAGCGATGCTGCGCGTGTAGCGGCGCAAACGCGTGCCGCCGCCGCTCTCGCCCAGTTGAAAGATGGCAAGGGAGCGCGCCAGGGCCGCACGAGTGGGCTCGGGCAGGTCACACGTGCAGTCCGGCAGTTGCAGCTCTTGATTGAGTCGCGTGTTGGTTTCGAAGTGGCTGATCCAATGTTGGGTGTTCATAAGGATTGTGGGTGGTTGGGTTAGGCGGCGTGGAGCATGGAGCGGAGAAATTCATGGACGGGGGAGCTGCGCATTTCGGCGGCGATCTGGCGGAGGCGCTGCATCACGGCATCCACCGTTTCATCCAGCGTGGAGGTGCCGGCCGTGACGCCCACGTTGCGCGCATCACGAAACCACCCGGGATCGAGTTCTTCCGGGCGTTCTATTTGCAGCGTCCGCAGTCCGTGGGCGGAAGATTTCTGCGCCAGCTGTCGCGTGTTGTTGCTGTTCCGCCCGCCGATGACAACGATGTGATCGCATTCGCGCAGCAGATCATCCATGGCCGTCTGTCGCTGCTTGGTGGGATGACAGATGGTGTCAACGAACCGTACCTCGGACCCGCTGTGCCGGCGTTTGATAGCATCCACCAATCGCAGCGCGATTTCGACCGGCTGAGTGGTCTGTGAGACGACCCCGAGCCGCGGATGCGCAGGAATGCGGTCCAGGTCTGCTTCTTCCTGCACGACGACGGCTGCCGGAAAGTCGCCGGTCAGACCTCGCACTTCAGCGTGCTGACTCTGGCCGATGACGACAGGCTGGTAGCCTTCGCTCACCAGCATCGCGAGTGCTTGATGCGCCTTTCTGACGAGTGGGCAGGTGGTGTCGATGACGGTGTGTCCCGCCTTTTGCCAGGACTGGTGGTGTTTGTCCGCAGCTCCATGCGCAGTGATGGCGACCTGTTGCGTGTGCGCACTTTGCAAATCCTCAAGGTCGCCGCGCTGTGCACCGAGGGTGGCGAGATGGCGGTCCACCAGGGGATTGTGGACGAGTTGGCCGAGGATCGTGAGCGGCGCACGCTGGGCGGCCGCATGGGTGCTGCGCAGGGCGTCGCGTACGCCGAAGCACATGCCGTGATGTTGGGCGAGGATGATGTTCATAGTGTTGTTAGCTTTGTGGGGCAAAGTGATTGGGTAAAAAGCAGTGGGTCAGGTTTGCTGTGCCGCTTTGACGATCTCGCCCAGCACCTCGACGTACTCCTTGAAGGCCTTGCGTCCCTCGGGAGTGAGCTCGTAGCTGGTGCGTGGGCGGGGGCCGGATTCGTCGCGGGTTTCCTTGATGTAACCGGCGGTGCCAAGCGTGCGTAGATGGGAGATGAGATTGCCGTCGCTCATGCTGAGTTCTGCCTTGAGATCCTGAAAGGCCCACTCCCCGCGTGTGGAGAGCAGCGTCATGATGGAGAGCCGGCCCTTTTCGTGAATGAGCTTGTCAATCTGATCGAAGTCGATCATTGCGGCTGCACCTCCGCAGGTTGGGCGCTCAAAAACACGGCCATGGCATACACCACGTGCAGCACGCCGAAGGTCAGGCCCATGACGGCAGACGCAGGTCCGAGGTCACTGGAGAGCAGGCGCACATCGCTGCACGCCGCCCAGCCGAAAAAGGCCAGCAAGCCCGCAAGCACAAAGGCCCAGCCGAGGCGCAGCAGCGAGCGGGGCGAAAAGCTGGCCGTGCTCAGCAGTGCCAGACCGTAGCACAGTGCCCAGACAAGTGCTGCCAGAGTGAGATTGTGCAGAAACACGATTAGCCCGATGCCGACGCTTCCCCCCACCAGCATCGGTGGCGCAAAGGCACGCAAGGCCATGCGCATGCCGGGCGAGACAAAAGGCTGGCTGCGGCGCCGGGCTTCCTTGGCTAGCAGAAACACGTTCAAAACTGAGGAGACCGCCAGAATGATGAGCCAGGTCTGTAGAAAGCACAGGTCGCACATCACGGCATCGCCTTGATTTTTCAGGGCGTGCCACACCGGCCACCCGGACGCCACAAGCGCCAGCGTGCCTCCGGTGAGTGCGGCGGGAGCTGACACTGCGCGGTAAATGTGCGCCTTTTCCATCAGGGAACGGATGATTCGAAGGTTCTCCAAGGCGGCTTCGGTCGTGCTCATGCAGATCACTTTGTGCGCCAAAGTGAATCATGCAAGTAAAACTTTGTGCCGCAAAGTCAGCATTCTCGGGCGCGGGGATGAAAACAAGCTTGGCATGCGATTATAATTACTATAAGTTAATGAAAGTGAACCTTTCCCCATCAGCCCTTCGCCAATTTCCCCGCCTTAGCTGGCGTGGCTGGTGCGCGGGCATGCTGTGCGCAGCCACTTTTTGGCCAGGCATGGCTCTGGGGAATGACCCCACAGCGGAGCAGCAGTACATGCTGGAACTGATCAATCGCTTCCGCACCGACCCTCAGGGGGAACTGTCAAACTTGGTCAATTTTTCTTCTCCCGGCGTATGGGCTGGCACCAAATCCGATGATCCCAGCATCGCCTACGCACTGAACTTTTTTGGCACCAGTGCCTCAGACTTGGCTTCGCAGTTTTCCACTCTGGTGGCCGCTCCGCCGCTGGCTTGGAACAGTGCCCTGAATGTGTCCGCCACAAACTATTCGAACCTGATGGTTACCAGCGACCAGCAGTCGCACACGCTGGACGGGTTGAGCCTTGAGCAGCGCATCATGAACGGCGGTTACGGCGCCAACTGGCTGAATGCCGGTGAAAACCTCTTTGCCTCGGCTCACTCGCCTTTTCATGCCCATGCTGCATTCGTGCTCGATTGGGGCGATGGCAATGGGGCGACCGCTGGCTATGGCAATGGCATTCAGAACCCGGCCGGACACCGCGATCTGCTGCTGGATTTGGCCATGAAGGAAATAGGCATCGGTTTTCAAAACATCGCCATTCCAGGGACCAATACCGCAGCCACCGGGCCTTATGTCATTACCGAGCATCTGGCTTCGCAGTTCCGCTATGATGGCACGAATTTCATCTCAGACGCCATACTCACGGGCTCCATCTATCAGGACACGATCCTGGCGGACGCCTTCTACACCCCGGGGGAGGGGCTGGCCGGGGAGTTGATCAATGTTTACAACGATGTCACCGGCATCCTTGTGGCCAGCGGATTCAGCAACAGCGCCGGCGGTTTTAACATCGCGCTGACTGGTCTTGTGAATGGAGTGGTTTATCGCGTGGAGGCACCAGACACCGGTCTTGCCGCCAGGACTTTCACTCTGACCGAGCACACGGACGACTACGGCGTTCCCGTACTGGTTTACGACAACGTCTATGAGTCTTTCGCTGTTGTCCCCGAGCCCGGCAGTCTGCTGCTCTGCCTGATCGCAGGCCTCCCTTGGCTCTGGTCCCGCACACGTCACACTCTTCGCTGATTCATCATGAGACCCATCATCCTCCTCCTGCTGCTGTCCGTCGTCTCCACTATGGCCCAGTTACCTGCCTCATCTCTGGCCACCGAGATCCGCGCCATCATTGATGAATACGAAAACTCCGTCCGCGCCAACACTCAGAAGCTCATCGCCGCCGCCACCGAGGAGGAAAAGAACAAATACCGCGCCAGCATTCCCAGCGCCGGCCCCTATGCCACAAAGATGATGAAGTTGGTGCAGGCAAACCTGGACCAGCCGGACGTGGTGAAAGCTGTGAACTGGCTGGTTACCGGCGCGGCCGGTTTTCCCGAAGGTCAGGAAGCCCTGAAGATGCTCGGCTCCACCTTTGCAGACCGCGCAGGTATTGCCGAGGCGGTGAAGCAGCTCGAATACCACGGCCTGCCCGCTGAGCCTGTGCTCAAGGCCGTGATCGAGAAAAACAAGCATCGCGACGAAAAAGCCGCCGCTCTCTACGCTCTTGGCGCCATCCATTTCAAGAACTTTGACGCCTCTGCCGACCGCGCCTCGGCCGAAGCCTCCAAGGAGAAAGCGGTCGAATGTTTCAAGAAGCTCTACGCCGACTATGAGGATGTCACCATTCAGGGCTTCAAGCTGTCCGATTTCGCCGCAAAAATGTTCTTCGAGATGACGAGCCTGCAGGTCGGCTGCGAAGCACCCGAAATCGAGGGCAAGGACGCCGACGGTGTGAACTTCAAGCTCAGCGACTACCGCGGCAAATACGTTATCGTCATCTTCTGGGGCGGCTGGTGCCATGCCTGCCACGGCACGCTGCCGCTGATGAACCAGGCTGCAGAACAGCTCAAAGACAAAAACGCCGTCGTGATCGGGGTGAACACCGACATCGAGACCGAGGCCAAAAAGGCGCTGGCCGATTACAAGGTGAACTTCCGCAACGTGCTGGACAACACCAGCAGCGGCCCCAACACCACGCTCTACAACCTGCGCAATTTCCCAACGCTTTACCTCATCGACCCCAAAGGCGTGATCGCCATCAAAAACGGCACCTTGGACGCGATGGTGTCGCAGATCACAGCTGGCAAATAAGCGGAAGGCTGGACAGGGGAGTACCCCCCAACGATGCCAAAGGAGGGTTGGGTCACCTCAACTTTTCGGCTCTCTAAATGGTTCAGTTTCATTAAAAACTTGCCATTTCTATGAAAAACCATAATTATACGGCATTATAAGGCCAGATTTAGGTGCTCCGTCCTCATGCTTCCACTCATCGATCAGATCCTCAAAGACTCGGGTTGTGCCGATCTTCCTGCCGTGCGGCAGGCGGTGGAGGATGCCTGTTTCAATCAGACCTCCTTTGTGGATGCCGTGCTGGATTGTGAAGGCGTGCGTGAGCGCGACTTCCTCACCGCCTTGGCCAAAACGCTCAACCTGCCATGGTGGGAACCCAAAGAAGATGACCAGCCAGCAGAGCAGGGCATGCGCCGTCTGCTGCCGGCAGAGATCGCCCTCCGCCATCGCCTTCTTCCCGTTTTCACGGAGGAAACAAAAAGCGAAGACGGCGCGGAGTTGGAGCGCACGCTCCACATCGCCACCTTTGATCCCCTCAGCCTCGTCGCGCATCAGCGTGTGGCCGCCAGCCTGACCATGCCTGTGGTCTGGCACGTGGGGCAGCGCACCCGCATCGTCGAAGGATTGCAAAAACTCTACGGCCTCGGTGCAGACACCTTTGAGAAGATCCTGCGTGGGCGTGCTGACTGGGGCGCGGAAGATCTGAAGGATGAAGTCACCGTGCTCGATGAACCCGAGGACGAAGAAGCCTCCGTCGTGCGCTTCGTGAATCAAATCATCCGCCGTGGTCTGGAACAACGCGCCACGGACATTCACGTGGAGCCGCAGCAGGATCGCCTGCGCATTCGCTACCGCATCGACGGCCGCCTCGAAGAGCTGCCTGTGCCGGAGAACATCAAGTCTCTCCAGGCTTCCGTGATCGCACGCCTCAAGATCATGGCTCGTCTCGACATCGCCGAAAAACGACTGCCGCAGGATGGCCGCATCAATCTCGAACTCGATGGCCTCGCCATCGATGTGCGTGTGGCCACCATTCCATCGGTGGAAGGGGAGAGCGTCAGCCTGCGTCTGCTCGCACAGCAGCAGGTCACCGTGAACCGCCTCGGCCTCACCGACAACATCCGCCCCGTGGTCGATGAACTGCTGAAACTGCCCAACGGCATCATCCTCATCACCGGCCCCACCGGCAGCGGCAAATCGACCACGTTGTACGCCTTCCTCACCGATCTCAATCAGACGCACCGGCGCATCGTCACCATCGAAGATCCGGTGGAGTACAAGATGCCCGGCATCGTGCAGATCGCGGTAAAGCCCGAGATCGGCCTCACCTTCGGCGCTGGGCTGCGCAGCATTCTGCGCGGCGATCCCAATGTCGTGATGATTGGGGAAATGCGCGATCTCGAAACCACTGAGATCGCCGTGCGCGCCGCGCTCACAGGCCACCTTGTTTTCAGCACCCTCCACACCAATGACGCCATCGGCGGCATCACCCGTCTCATCGACATGGGCGTGGAGCCCTTCCTCGTCTCCAGTGCCGTGCGCGCCTTCTTTGCCCAGCGTCTCGTGCGCAAGCTCTGTCCGCAGTGCAAAACCCCCACGCAGGTGGAGGAGGGCTATCTCAAGTCCATCGGCTTTCCCGCGCATCTGCCCGGCAAGATCATGCGCGCCGTGGGTTGCGAGGCCTGCCGCGGCAGCGGCTTCCAGGGCCGTCTCTCCATCTACGAGGTCTGCCTGGTCACTCCTGCTTTGCAGCACCTCATCAACAGCCGCGCACATCCGGCCGAGTTTCACAAGCAGGCCATCAAGGACGGCTACATCCCCATGCGCGGTTACGGCTTTCAGAAAGTGCTCAGCGGCGAGACCACCGTCGAGGAAGTCCTCAGTGTCACCGCCGCTGGCGACCGCAGCCACTCGTCTCAGACAACGGTCCTGCCTCCCACCCGTCTAGCTGCCTGACCATGCCCACCTTTATCTACAGCGCGCAAGGCCCCTCCGGTGTGATCACCGGAGAGCTCGCTGCGTCGGATCGCAGCGAAGCGTTTGCACTGCTGGGGAAAAAGAAAATTCAGCCCATCATGCTCGAAGCCGCAGGGGATGCCAAAGCTTCTGCCAGCACTGCCGCCAAGGCCCGGCAAAATGCTGCGGCAGCAGAAGCGATCCCGGGAGGTCCCATCAGGCTCAAGCTCCCTCAGGTTGTCCTCTTTATCGAAGAGCTCTCCGACCTCGTCGGCGCAGGCATCCAGCTCGAGCCTGCGCTAGCCACCATGGAGCGCCGCCGCGAGCTCTCCGGCATCAAGACACTCGCCACCGTCCTGCGTGGCAAGGTGCGCGATGGCATGGCATTTTCCAAAGCCATCGCGGCCACCAGCCCCAGTTTTGGCAAGCTCTTCTGCGCGCTCGTCTCGGCAGGTGAGGCCAGCGGCTCTCTCGGCATCATCCTGAAGCGTCAGGCCCAGTACATGCGCTCGTTGCAGGCCCTGAAGTCCAAGGTGCTTTCCGCGCTGCTCTACCCGGCCTTCCTCATTGTCGCAGCAGTCTCCGTCACGCTGCTCTTTGTGGTCTATCTCATTCCGAAACTCACGGAGATGCTCGACTCCACCGGGGGCTCCCTGCCGTTGGCCGCGCAGATCATCCTGAAGGTCAGCGACGTCTTCAAGGCCTCCTGGTGGATGATTATCCTTGGCGGAATCGTCAGCTACATTCTTGGCAAGGCTTGGATCTCACGCCCGGAGTCCGCCATTCCGTGGGCCCGCTTCAAACTGCGCATCCCCCTCTTCGGCGCCATCTTCCGCGCCCGCTTTTACGTCCAGTTTCTCGAAACGATGGCAAACCTCCTCGGCAACGGCCTCACCATGGTGCATGCCATGCAGCTTACCCACCAGGCCACGGACAATCCCTACCTGCGCCAGGAGTTCGAAAGCGTCATGCGCAATGTGGGCGAAGGCGTCTCGCTCTCCCGGGCGCTAGATCGCAGCGGACAGTTTCCTCCGCTTCTCATCGACATGGTGAACATTGGCGAGCAGACAGGCGACATGCCCGCAGCACTCGCACGTGCCGCCGAGCGCTTTGACCGCGAACTCACCAAGAAGATCGACACCCTCGCAGCACTCATTCAGCCTCTCATCGTCTGCCTCATGGCGGCCATGGTCGGCCTCATGGCCTACCTCATGATGACCACCATCTTCCAGACCATTTCCAGCATCAATAAATAGAGGCTCTGCTGCTCCCAAAACATCCACATGAAACACACACACACACAACCATGCCACCCGACGTCCGGCTTCACCCTCGTCGAGATGATCCTTGTGCTCGCCATCGTGGCGCTCCTGGTGGGCGCGGCCATCGTCAATTTCGGCGGTGTGCTTGAGGGGGGCAAAAAAACCACCGCCAAAGGCAACATCAGCAGCATCACCTCCGCTCTGCGCGCCTACGAAGTGGACAACATGTTCCTTCCCACCACCGAGCAGGGTCTCTCAGCCCTCGTGGAAAAACCCGCCAGCCGTCCGGTTCCCCAGAGCTGGAGCCCCAAGCTCAAAAAGCTGCCCATCGACCCCTGGGGCAACGCCTACCACTACCGCCGCCCCGGCGTCAAAGACAAGACCGGGTTCGATGTCTATTCCTCCGGTCCTGACGGCATCGCTGACAATGCCGACGACGTCGGCAGCTGGGATCAATAAAGAAGAAAAAAGTGACTCACTGCAAGTCCATCACCAAGACCTTGCAAACCACGCTGAATACTCGGCGTGGTGTTAGTCATTCCTGCGCAACGGGCTTCACCCTGCTGGAGATCATTGTCGCGATGACGCTCACCATGATGATCATCGGCATTGCCACGGTCAGCATCTCCGGTGTGCGTGCTGAGGACAAGCTGCGGCGTGCGGCGGCCATGATCGAAACCACGGCCCGGCAGAACATGCTGCAGGCGCTCAACAGCCAGCAGACGGTGCGCATGGAGCTTTCCGCCGGCGCATTCGGCGCCACTGATGAGTTCAGCGGCATGCTGCAGGTGCGCCGCTATGGCGAGACCGCCTTTCGCAAGCCCAGGCGCGGCGAAGCCTGGGAGTTCACCCCCAGTGGCATCTGCGAGCCCATCGAGGTTCGCATCAGCGGCCCCGCAGGGCAGATCGAGATCGGCTTCGATCCGCTCACCGGCTGCGCGAAACGCAAATCCATTCAGGTCAACGGATGAAACACCTGCGCACATCCTCTTCCTCTCAAGGTTTCGCCCTGCTCGAAATCATCATCGCGCTGGCGTTGTTTTCGCTCGTTGCGGTCAGCATGACGCGCGCCATCGAGGAGATCGCCAAAGCTTCCACCTCGGCACGCCAGGAGGCACAGGTGCTCCGCGTGCTGGAGTCCGTGCTCGCCGAAGTCGCGCACCAGCCCGAGTTCAAGGCCGCCAGCATCTCCTTCAATCCCACCGCCGACCACATCGATGCCAGCGCCACGATTGAGAAGGTCAAACTTATCAACAAGGACAAGGTCGAGCTCGACCACATGTTTCGCATCCGCGCCGAAGCATGGATCAATGACGGGCGCACGCGGCGCATGAAACGCAGCATGGAAACCTATGTGTACTCGCCCCGCAGTCCGATCTAAGGCCGCGTTCACGCTGCTCGAGGTCATCATGGCCATGGCGCTCATCGGTTTCATCCTGAGCGCTGTTTATGGCGTGGCCAATGGTGCGCTCCAGCTCGGCAAATCCATGAGCACCTCACGGGTGGCCGAGACTCGTATCAGCAACTTTGTCACCCAGTGGCGTGATTACCTGGAAACCATGGACCCGGGAATCCAGCTCAGCGCCGGCTTGGAAAAAGTGGCGCGTGGTGCCTCGGGCAGCCTGTTCATCGCAGGTGGTCACATGCCCTTTGCGTGGGAGCGTCATCTGAAGCTCGCCGATGCTGTCGAATTCGGTGTCGTGCGCAATCGTGAGGCCAAAGATTTGAGCCTCGTCGTCCGCCATTTCAAGATCAATCCCAAAGCCCGCACTCCGGGGGAGTACAATCTCATCGCCGAGCTCCCCATCCTCGAAGGGCTCAGGCAGATGCAGTGGCAGTTTTATGAGCCGGAGGAAAAGAAATGGTACACCAGCTGGGACCCCAAGAAGCGTCCGCAGCCTCCTCTTTTCATGAAGCTCAAGTTCGCCTTCACCGCCGACCCACGCGAGCACGAGTACACCTTTTGGATCGCCAACGATCTCGCTCAGACCAGCGTGCCGCAGAGCCCTCCTCCGCAATGACGCATCAACTTCCAGTCATCGAAGATCGGATGATGGGCGGTGCAGCCTGTCAGGAAGTCCGTGCGCGTCGTTCGGGCTTCGTCATTCGTTCGTCATTCCGCACTCGTCATTCGTCATTGGAAAACGGCTCCGCTCTCATCGTGGTTTTCTGGATGATCGCGATCCTCGGCATGGTGGTGTTTTCGGGGGCCAAGGCTCTGCAGGCGGACTCCCAGTTCACACGCATGATGCGAGGGCGCATTTTTGCCAAGCGCTATGCGGAAATGGGCCTGGAGGTGGCGCGCCACCCTGTCATGCGCGAAGACGACCCGCTGCTCCACTTCAGCGCAAACGATGGCGGTGGCTACAACGTCAGGCTCGTGGCCGAGGAGGCCCGGCTGAACGCCAACCATCTCATCCTCTCAGGCGACAAAGTGCTGCTTCGCCGTCTCTTCACCAGCTGGGGCTTCAAGCCCGAGTTCGTTTCTGCCTTGTGCGATGCGCTGAAGGACTGGGTCGATGCAGACGGCCATGCCAGCCTCAATGGCGCCGAAAAACGCGAATACGAAAAGATGGGCTTTGAGGGCATGCCCTACAACCGGCCCTTCAAGGAGGTCGAGGAGATGCTGCTCGTCCGCGGCATGGACATCGTCAACGCCGAGCGGCCGGACTGGCGCGAATGGTTCACCGTCTTTGGCGACGGCCGTGTGGACGTGAATGACGCACGTCCGGAGCTCATCGCACTCCTGGCAGATGTGCCTCTGGAGCGTGTGCAGCCCCTGCTCACGCTGCGCGCGGGTCGTGATGGTGCCCTGCACACGCAGGATGATGTTCGGCTTGGCAGTGTGCCGCAGGTGGCGCAGCTGCTGGGGGTCTATCAGCCTCAGATCCTGGCTCAGCTTACGCAGTGGATTCAATTCGCCGGTCCCATCCGCCGCATCGAGAGCGTCGGCTCTCTCGGTCCCCTGAAACGCAAACTCATCCTCATCACGCAGGACGGCAGAGCCGTCTGGCGCGGTGAAATTCCCTCCCATGGCAAAGACACGTAAACATCCCTGCGAGCTGCTGCTTCCTGGTGCGCAAGTCTGGCAAAGCTGGGCTGGTGCGGAGGGCGCTGCATGCCAGCTGACTGCTGAGCAAAACGCCGAAGGCGCCACCTTTGGCAAGGACGCGCAGCATCGCGTGCTCGCGCTTCCCGCCGTGCATTTCTGGGCGCTGCCAGCCTGGCTCAAAGGTCAGCCTGAGCATCTTCGCAGCATGGGCCTTCTGCACCTTGAGCGCATGGGCATCAAGGCCGGTGACGGCGAAAACGGAGTGCAGGTTCGCAACATGCAGGGAAAGGAGGGCGCGTATCTCACCCGCATTCTCGCGCTCAAAGATCTCGCCACACCGCTCGCAGACACCTCGCGCCTGCCAGATGAGGTTACACTTCATGCGTTGTGCTATCCTCTGGTGCAGAACAGCCTCACGATTTTCCGTGAGCTGGGGCGTCTCGTGGTTGCCATCACCAGCGGGCCTCAGCTGATTTATTGCACCCCTCTGTCCGCGATCAGGCTGGATGGCAATGCACTCGCAGAGCTCAATAACATCTGTCTGCAGCTTGGCTTCCAGGGCGTGCTGGGCCGTCTCGAAAGCATCGTCCTGTGGATAGATGAAGGGGACCTCGCACAGATCCAGCGTGTGACGGGGTTGGCCGCCTACCGCTGCGAGATGCCGGCACCCACCATGCCTGAGCGTGGCTCCAGCCTCATCATGCCGCAGGATGTGATTTCGGAGCGTCAAAATCAGACGCGCCGTGCAAAGACACGCTTCATGGCCCTGGCCGTCGGAACGGTGATCGCAGCGGCTATCGCTCTCGTCGCCACTCTCACCTCCCTGGCTTTGCAGGAGCGCAACATGCTGCGTGAAAAAGTCGCCATGCTCACCCCTCGGGCCTCCAAGGTCATGGATCACAAGAAAGCATGGCAGGAGGCCGCGCCTGCGGCTGATCCCTCAGTCTGGCCGCAGCAGGTGCTGCTCCACCTCATGGAGCCTCCGTCCTCCAAGGAGGTCTCCATCACACACTGGGAATGGACGCCGGAGCGCATGAGCCTCCGGGGGCGCATGCCCAATGCCACGCTGGCCTTTGAATACATCCAGGCGCTCAAGTCGGTCGAGGCACTTGCGCCTTACGGCCTGAATGGTCCGCCACCGGCATTTGCCAGCGACAACAGCGCCAGCTTTGAACTGAAAGGAGGACTCGGAGAATGAAGAGGAGCGAGAAAGTTCTTCTTGGCGTTTTTGCCTTCCTGTTCCTCGTCATCATTGGCGGTGGCGGGCTCATGTACGCCTTTAGAAACTACATGGCCATACGGGAGGAGAACAGCTCCCTTCGCGACCGCCTTGCCGACATGAACCTCGCCATCTCGCAGGGGGCGGAATGGGCGGACAGGTACGGCTGGCTCGAAGAAAACTGCCCAGGCTTCACCAGCCGCCAGGAGGCTTCAGCCAGGCTGCTTGAAGTCATCACTGCAGAGGCGGACAAAATGGGTGTCGCCGTCGGCGGCAAGGAGTTCATCGAGGCCGAGCGCGTTCTTGGGCCAGACGGTCTGCCTCTTGAGGAGACTCTCGGCTACTTTGACAAAGCCACGGTGAAGATCACCCTCGCCGGCGTCAAGGAGCAGGCCTTTTTTGCCTGGCTGCATGCGTTGCAGCAGCCCGCCAGTTTCCTGGGCGTAACCCGCATGCAGATCAATCCCAGCGGCACCAGCAAGACGGTCAATGCCGAGGTCGAGTTCACCCAGTTTTACCGTGAAAAAGCGGCCCCCAAGGTCAGCAAAGTCAACTAGCCATGAATCCCTTCATTCTATCCATGTCGGTTTTTGGACTGGCCATCTTCGCTTTGCATGCTCCGGCTCAGGAAGCAAAGCCTCGTAAGGATGCACCCGTATCCTTTCCCAAGCTCCAGCATTTTGCCGCCTTGTGGGAGCGCTCCATCTTCACCACCAAAGACCTTCCTTCGCCAGATGCGCCAGCCGGTCCAAACTTTGCCGACAATCTCAGCCTCTCCGGCATCTATGAGATCGACGGCGGCGTCGTTGCGGTGCTCGTGGACCGCACTACCTCGCAAGTCATGGAGGCTCGCATTGGGTCTGAAAACGAAATGGGCATCAAGATACGTGCTGTGAAACCCGGCGAGAGTGTGGACAAAACACGCATCCAGTTGCAGAAAGGTGACCAGGCCGGATGGATCAGCTTTGCCGACCCCGCCGCCGCCGCTCCGCCCATCGAAGTCAGGAGCGCCATTCCCTCGCAGCAGGCCTTGGCGCCGGCTCAGCGCCAGGGCCTGCCGCAGCGCCCAAACGCAGTCCCGTCTCCAGGCCAGACGGCTCTGCCGCCAAACCCCATTCTTCCGCCGCCGTCCATGTCAGCGCCGGTTCCGTCGGGTGCCCCTGGCGCCTCGGCACCCAAGATCAATGATGTGCCGCTCCCCCCACCGTGAGGTAGGCGGCCCATGTTCAGGACTTGCCAGCAGACGGTTTGCTGCGGAAGTGTGTCGGCATGCCTCATGTCCCAGGTCTGCGCAGTTGCTACGCCAAAGTCGGCCGCCTCATTTATTTCGGCCGTATGCTCGACAAGGTCCGCCTTCACGCTGCTTCAAAGCTTCCCGCCGACTACACAGCGCAGTTGGGCGACTCTCAGTTTTACACGCTGGATGGACGCTGTTGCCGGTTTCTCGGCGTGCCTTACTCGGCGCTCCAGACTCGCGTTCTCGAAGGCGGTTCCGATGAGGAAATTCTCGCCTGGGTGCACGCTTGCGGCATCACGCGCTCTGACGAGGAGTGCCATATGTGGAATCGCTTTATCGCCAAGCTTGGCTGGCGGGACGAGCGTTCAGCCGTTCTCCCGCAGCGGATTCTCGACAGCGGTCTGGTCGGCAAGCCCATCGAGACCCTCATCGATCACATCGAGTATGATGAGGGCCGCGATCCCGTCGGCGACCGCGCCTGGGAAGGCATTTGAGCCATAGCTATGCTCACTCCCGCGTGATGGTCTCGTCCAGGTTCAGCATCACTCGTGCCACCGCCTGCCAGGCCTCCGGCTCGGCGGTGTTTGCTTGGCGTTCATCTGCGAGCAGCCGCATGAGAGCCTGGCGCTCACGCTCCAGGGGCGCGCGTGCGAGACACAGCAGGTAGGCTCTGTCGATGCGGGCCTCATCCGTTTTGGCCTCCTTGACCAGCCGTGCTGCCAGGGCTTGGGCAAACTCCACATAGGCGCTGTCATTCAGCAGGGTCAGGGCCTGCAGCGGAGTGTTGCTTCGGATGCGGCGTGTGCAGGTGCTGAAGCCGTCCGGCGCATCGAAGACGCTGAGCGCTGGAGGCGGAGTGGCGCGGAAAATAAAGGTGTACAGCCCCCGACGGTAGCGGTCACTGCCTTTGCTCAGAGGCCAGCCCCGTTTCACCTGCCCCAGGGACATGACCCCTTCGGGAATGGGCGGATAGACGGGAGCGCCACCCATCTTGGTCGAAAGCAGGCCGCTTGCCGCCAGGCAGACATCACGCACCACTTCAGCATCCAGCCGCAGCCGGTTCTGCCGCCAGAGCAGGTCGTTGTTCGGGTCGGTTTGTGCCGCTGTGCCACTGATCACAGAGCTTTGCTGGTAAGTGGCACTGGTCACGATCAGCGTGTGCAGGTGCTTGAGGCTCCAGCCATGCTCCATGAAATCGACCGCCAGCCAGTCAAGCAGCTCCGGATGGGTCGGCGGCCGGCCCATCGTCCCGAAATCATTCTCTGTCGCGACGAGGCCGCGTCCGAAATACTGCTGCCAGACCCGGTTCACAATGACGCGCGCCGTGAGCGGATTTTTGGGATCAATCAGCCAGTGTGCCAGGGCAAGCCGGTCAGCCTTGGCGCCTGCGGGCAGGGGAGGCAGCACCGAGGGCACGCCCGGCAGCACTTCGTCGGCTGGGCGTGTGAAATCACCTTTGATGAAGAGTGTCGTTTTGCGCGGCTGCGGCAGTTCCTTCATCACCAGCGTGGTCGTGCCGTTCTTGAAAATGTTTTCCAGCTCAAGGTGCCGGTCATACAGCGGATTAAAAACGCTGTCAGATGTGCCCGTCATCGCCTTGAAGAGAACGCGCTGATCGGCCGCACCGCGTTTCGCGGCGGGTTTTGCCAGGGACTTGAGGGCTTCCGCATCGACCAGCTTTTTGGACTGCTCTCCGAGCGTCTTTTCCCACTCCTGCAGCATGGCGGCACGCTCCTTGATGTGCGCATCGATCTGCTTGAGCACCCGGGCGTGCTCAGCTTTCAGCTTGTCCAGATCCTGCCCTGGGTCTGGGACGGGCAGCGTGGGCTCGTCCTGGTTGTTCAGAAAGGCAAACAGCTGGTAGTACTCACGCTGGCTGATCGGATCAAACTTGTGATCGTGGCACTGCGCACAGCCGATCGTCAGACCCAGCCACACCGTCCCCGTGGTGGCGACCCGGTCAAACACGCTCTCGATGCGAAACTGCTCCTTGTCGATCCCACCCTCCTGATTGATCTGCGTGTTACGGTGGAAGCCGGTGGCGATCAGCTGCTCGCGCGAAGGCTTGGGCAGCATGTCTCCGGCGAGCTGCTCCAGCGTGAACTGGTCAAAGGGCTTGTCTTCGTTCAGCGCATTGACCACATAGTCACGATACGGCCACATGCTGCGTGGAGCGTCGATGCTGTAGCCATTGCTGTCTCCATAGCGCGCCTGGTCAAGCCACCAGCGCCCCCAGCGTTCGCCATAGTGTTTGGAGCTGAGCAGCTTGGTGACCAGCTCCCGGATGCCCGCCGCAGGCTTCGTGAGAAAGTCGGCCACTTCAGCAGGTGTTGGAGGCAGTCCGGTGAGGTCCAGATGAAGACGGCGCATGAGCGTCGCAGGTGCGGCAGGTGGCGAAGGCTCAAGGCCCGCCTTGGCAAGGCTGGCACGTATGAAGGCATCAATGGGATGCCGCGTCTCACCGGCTGGCAGCGCCGCTTTCACAGGCGCGATGAACGCCCAGTGTCGGTCGTCGCTGGGCTTTTCCCCCGCGGGTGCCTGCGCACCTTCTTCCACCCATTGCTTGATCAGTGAGATCTGCGCGGAGTCGAGCGGTCCCCGCTTGTAGGGCATCTGTGGAATTTCGCCATGCTTGCCAGACACCACTTGCACGAGCAGATCCGGCAGTGCTGGGCCGTGCTTGCCGCCTGTGCGCACGGCGTCTGCCGTGTCGAGCTTGAGCTGGGATTTCTGAGTGGTGGCCCCGTGGCACTTCACGCAGTGCTGTTGCAGCAGCGGTTTGATCTGCGTGGCATAGTCCACCGCAGCCTGGCTGGCGGCGGTGAAAGACAGGAGTGTGATGGAGATGCTGCGGAGCATTCGGTTGATGATCAGTCTGAAGATACGTGGGTGACAACGAGGCTCCTTCCGTGTTCTGGCGTATGCGGGCACAAAAAAGCCGCACTCGCGCGGGGCGGGTGCGGCGTCCTGTTTCACAGGCTGGTCAGCCAGACGTTCTCACGCGTCTTTCTTCCTCTTGACTGCGGCGGCCATCTCTTCCTTGCTGATGGAGCCATTGGCATCCTTGTCCAGGCGGCCGAACATTTCTCCGGCCTTGGTCGCGTCCTTCTTGCCCAGCGGACCCGCCATCCACTCGTCCTTGCTCACAGAGCCGTTGGCATCTTTGTCGAGCATCTTGAAGCGCTCTTCCATGCTTGCCTTGGGCTTGCCTTTGTCTCCTTCAGGCTTCTTGGGCGCATCGCCATCAGCGGCGAAGGACGTCACGGCGGAAAGCGTCAGGATGGTGAAAAACGAGGTGATAACTTTCATGTGGATTGAGCTTGGGTTGTTGGGGTATGGGTGCCGGAGCAGGGGATCCCAGCCCGGCATCTGGCGTGTTAAACAATCCGTTTCCCGATCTGTTTCGATAATTTCAAAACAGTTTTTCACCTCCCTGCCGCGCCTGTCTGGCGCAGGCAAAAAAAACGCCGCACTCGCGCGGGGCGGGTGCGGCGTTTTGATTTTTCAGGTCAGATCAGACAGCGGATCAGGCAGCCTTCTTTTTCTTGGGAGCCGCGGTGAACTCTTCCTTCGAAAGGAAGCCGTCCTTGTCCTTGTCTTTGTTGCCAAAGGCAGCCTCGGACTTCGCTGCGTCCTTGGAGCCTTTGAGGAATTCTTCCTTGCTGACCTTGCCGTCTTTGTCGGCATCCTTTTTGGCAAACATTTCTTCCGGGGTCATCTTTGGCTTCTTGGGGGCATCAGCTCCAAAGGAGGTGACTGCGGAAAGAGCCAGGATGGCGAGGAGTGAAGTGATAACTTTCATGTGGATCTGTATAGGTTTGTGGATTTGTCAGCGCGGTATTCTGGTCGGCCCAGTCAGCGCGTGGCGTGTTAAACGAAGAGGCTCCCATTCCATTTCAAAAAATTTGCGAGAATTTTTCTAAGCGCAATTTTCCGTAAACAGCACAGCTTACAGCAGCCGTGCCGCCGCCTCTGCCAGCGCGCTCCGCTCACCTTTCACCAGCGGGACATGTGCCGCGAAACTCTGGCCCCTCATTCGCTGACGGGTGTACACCAGCCCGTTGCTGCGGCTGTCCACATACGGATTGTCGATCTGTGCGGGGTCTCCGACGAGTACCAGTTTGGAGCCACGAGACATCCGCGTCACAATCGTTTTGGCCTCCAGCGGCGTCAGCTGCTGTGCCTCATCGAGCACAAAAAAGCGGTCGGGTATGCTGCGTCCGCGGATGTAGCACAGCGCCTCCACCTCGATGACCCCCTGCTGAATCAGCGGATCATAGGGCGCTGCTGGCGCGGCGATCTGCTGCTGCGGCTCGGGCATGAAACGGTTCTTTTTGCGTGCCGGGCCTTGCTGCGTGCCCTCCACCGGCCTCATCAGGAGATCCAGCGCGTCATACACGGGCTGCAGCCAGGGGCGCATCTTTTCCTGCAGGGATCCCGGCAGGAAGCCGACCGTCTGGCCCATCGCCACTATCGGGCGGCTCACCGTGACTCCGTGGTAGGTGCGGTTAAACACCTGCTGCAGGGCCGCCGCGACGGCCAGCAGTGTCTTGCCCGTGCCTGCCTGCCCGTAGCAGGTGACCAGGCTGATTTCAGGATCCAGCAGCGCGTCCAAAAAGCATGCCTGCCCCAGATTCATCGGCTTGATGGCGCGTCCCTGTCCGACCTTGATCGACTCCGGTGTGTGCACCAGGCGGACAAACTCGCCATTCGTGCTGAGCTTTGCTGGCATGGTGGCCTTGTCCCCGGCTGTGAGCAGGGCGTAATCATTGATGACCATCCCCACGGTGCGGGTTTCGGGCACGGCAAGACGGCCGCTGCTCGCAAAGCGTTGCAGCTCATGCTGGCTCACCTCGACGCGCGCGATGTCAAAATTGGCAACCTCACGCGGCTCCACTTTGTCGTGAAGGTAATCTTCGCATTCGATGCCCACGGCACGCGCTTTCAGCTGCATGTTGAGATCTTTGCTGACGAGGATGACCGGCGGCGACACCTGCTCGCTCAGCCAGAGAGTGCAGGCAAGGATGCGGTGGTCCGCTTTGTCGAGGTCGTGGAATATGCGCTCAAAACTCTGCACGCTGGCATGCCTGCGCGCCTCTTCCGGGTCATACACCGCCACTCGGATGCTGCCACCGCCGTCGGTCGGCACGCCGCTGGTCACCGAGGCTCCCTTGGTGGCAAAAATTTTCATTAGCGCTCGGTGCACTTCCCGGGCGTTGGAGCCGCGCTCCGTCATCTCGTTTTTAAACCGGTCCAGTTCGCTCAGCACATCGACTGGAATGCAGATATGATGTTCTGCAAAGCGGTGGATGCAGGCTGGGTCATGCAGCAGTACGTTGGTGTCGAGGACGAAGGTTTTGGTGGCGGTGGCAGGGCCGGTCCGTCGGCGGCGCGAAGAGGAAGGAGAGGCGGAATTCACAGAAACAGGGCCAGAATCGGAGGCACGGGTGGAGATTGCAGAAGCGGTTACCGATGCTGGGTGGTCGTCACGGTCCATGATGGTTTAGTGGGTGTGTGGGTTGCCTGCGTTGAAAGAGGCGGGGTCAGCTTCTCTTTGGCACCGGGTAGCGCCAAGCTTACCGAACCCGAAATGTGATTTTTTGTATGAATCACGGTAATTGCCGAAGAGTGTCAGAGCGTCGAGTTACTGGCAAGAACTTATTCACAATGACAGAGTTTATTCACAATTGACAGCACAATTGAACACTCAATCCGCACCCCTGCTCACCTTCCGCAGGGCAGCCTCATGATTGTGCCACCAGCGGCACTTCAATGTACTCCAAGGCCCACTCACGCATATATCGTGCCCGATTTGGAACGAAGCGATAAATGATCAGTTCAGGATTGTCGATGCTCCCGAGATACGCCCGCAGCAAAGGGTTCGAATTCCAGATCTCCTCCAGCAGCGCACGCTCGGTCACGATCTCGGCGGTCGCGGTAATGCGCACCTGATTGTCCTGATCATCCTTGTAGCACAGTTCCGCCTTGGGGTTGCTTTCCAGTTCATGCGTCTTGCCGTAGCGGCGCAGGTTCGCCACATAGACGGTGAAGCCGTCCGTGCGCACGGGTGAGACGGGGCGCAGCCGCGGCTGGTCTCCATCCACCGTGGCCAGCATGGGAAATTTTGCGGCTCGCATTGTTGCTTGGGCGAGTTGTGGCAGTTCGGCGGGATCAACGGGCTGGGGTTGCGGGCGTGACATGGTGTGTGATCATAAACAACGTGGTCACACTGTCCAATTTGCGGGCATCTTTGCAGTATCCAAGATGTCTCCGCCTGCTAGTCTGGCTGCCATTCTCTTCATGAAGAATCTCCCCACTGCTTTTCAGCGCAATGTGCTATGGACTGCCATCACGGCGCTTTCGATCACCGTCATTGGCTGGCTGGCTGTCAAATTGATCGATCTTGCCACGCAGGTGATGTCATTTCTGCAGCCCATCCTGGTGCCCTTCGCTGTCGCTGGCGTGCTTGCTTACCTGCTTGAGCCCGGCGTGGAGTGGCTGGAGCGCCGGGGCTTGAGCCGTCATCGCTCCGTCCTGCTGGCCTTTGCGCTTTTCACCGTCGCCATCGGCGGTCTCGGCTGGTGGATCATTGTGAAGCTGGATGATCCCGCCCATCACTTGGCAGACCGTGTTCCAGTCTATTACTCCAAGGTGCAGAAGGCCGTGATCGATTTCTCCACGAGGATCGAAAAGGACTATGACATCAGGCTGCTGCCGCGCACTGAGGCCGTTGCCGCACCTGCGGCTGTCGAGTCCGGGGCGCCCGTGACGGTTGCCGCAGATAAAGCGGCTGCCGTCGCTGACACAGACTTCCAGGCTCTGCTCAGGGGAGACTGGGTGAAAACAAATCTGCCCAAGCTCCCCGGCATCGTTTGGAGTTTCCTCACCAAGAGCGTGGGTGGCTTCCTTGGGGTGTTCGGTTTCATGCTCTCCTTCATCATTGTGCCGCTCTACCTCTATTACTTTCTGATTGAGAGTGCCAAAATCCAGGAGAGCTGGTCGGATTACCTGCCGCTTCGCGCCTCGGCCTTCAAAGATGAAGTGGTGCACTGCCTGAACGAGATCAACAGCTACCTGGTGGCCTTCTTTCGGGGGCAGCTCTTTGTCAGTGTCATCAATGGCATCGCCACCGGCATAGGGCTCGTCATCGTAGGGTTGGACTTCGGCTTGCTCATCGGGCTGGCTCTTTGTCTCGCAGGCATCATCCCTTATCTTGGCATCGCGCTTTGTTGGATTCCCGCCGTCATCATTGCTTCAGTGCAGGGTGGCAGTGCCCTTGTTTCGGCGGATCCGTGGTGGATCATGCCGCTGGTCGTCACGGGCGTTTTTGCCCTGGTGCAGCAGATAGATGCCCTCTTTATCACGCCTCGCATCGTGGGTGAGGCTGTGGGCCTCCATCCCATGACGGTCATTGCTTCGGTGCTTGTCTGGGGGCTTCTGCTGGGCGGTCTGCTGGGGGCCATCCTGGCGGTGCCGCTCACGGCCTCGGTCAAAGTTCTGTTTCAGCGTTACGTGTGGCGGGCTCGCATCGCGCCGCAGACCATCGGCGGCTCTCGGCAGGAAAGGGCGGCGGGTGCCTGAAGCGCCTCCAGGGTCTCTAAGCCACATCCGCTGCTGCGAGATGTAGCCGTTTCCTTTTGCTGCTCTGCCACTCATTCGGCGCAAAGCCCCGGCGCGTCGGCTGTTGGTTGTCACGGCTGGGAAACCACAGGCATGGCGTGATTCTCGCATGCCAGGAGTTTGCTGCTACTCAAGCCTGAGCCTGGCTGGCACGCGTGGCTTGGTGCCGGCTCCGAGGATTCGCTCAAGCTCCATCTGTAGCTTGGCCATTGGTCGCTGGATGGGGCAGCGATTCAAAAAATCAATTCACGCTTCTGCGTGAGTTTCTGCGGCCGACTCCGCGGCCTCTGCATCTTCTTCACGGGCAGATCCCACCTTCAGGGAAATCTTGATCCCATGCTTGGCCGCTGCGGTGTTGAGCAGTGACCGGATCGCGCTGATCGTCATGCCATTCTTGCCGATCACATGACGCACATCTTCTTGGGCAAGCTGTACGCGATAAGCCACGGCACCGTTCACATTGGTGCCAATGGCAATGGTCGCTTGCTGTGGGTGGTCGATCAGATTCGCCACCACATAGGAAAGGAACTCGCGGAGGGCTTCCGGCGCGTCCATGACACGTTACGCCGAGGCGGTGGCGTGCTTGATGAGGCTCTTGACGGTGTCGGAAGGCTTGGCGCCCTGGGAGATCCAGGCATTCACGCGGTCCAGCTTCACGATGGCCTTCTTCACTCCCTGCTGAGGGTCGTAGGTGCCGAGGATTTCGAGGAAACGACCTTCCTTGGGAAAGCGTTGGTCAGCCGCGACAATACGGAAGACGGGACGGCCTTTTTGGCCTTCTTGACGGAGACGGATGACAACTGCCATGGTACGGGTTCGGGTAGGGAATCAGGTTTAGGGGACGGTCAAAGTGGAGACTCTTTGGAGGAAATCAAACGGTTTTTGCCCGGCTTTCAGGGTTCGTCCTCATGCCAGCACCTGCCGGATCACATGGCCGTGCACGTCCGTCAGCCTCCGTTCGATGCCGTTGTTGTAGTAGCTCAGGCGTTCGTGATCAATGCCCAGCAGGTGCAAAATTGTGGCGTGCAGGTCGTAGATGGTGCTCACATTTTCGGCCGCCTTGTAGCCAAATTCGTCTGTTGCCCCGTAGCTGAAGCCCTTTTTCACCCCGGCCCCGGCCAGCCAGACGGTGAAGCCCTTGGGATTGTGGTCGCGGCCGTTCGCCCCCTTCTGGAAGGTGGGCATGCGGCCAAATTCGGTTACAAAGGCCACCAGAGTATCCTGCAGCAGCCCACGCGCTTTCAGGTCCTTCAGCAATCCGGCCACCGGTTGGTCCAGGATGGGGCCGTGCACCGAGTACTGTTTCTCGATCGTCTTATGACCGTCCCAGTTGCCCACTCCTTCGCCCATGGCGTAGGAACCATTGAAGAGTTGAACAAACCTCACGCCGCGCTCGATCAGCCGCCGCGCCAGCAGGCAGTTTTTGGCAAATCCGGCCTTCGTCTCGTTGCTGTCGTTCACGCCGTAGAGGTCCAGCGTGGCCTTGCTTTCCCCGGTCAGGTTTCCCACCTCAGACGCCGCGATCTGCATCCGCGCCGCGAGTTCATAGGAGGAGATTCGTGCCGCCAGATCACTGTCCGCCGGATGCTCCTGCGCCTGCCGCTTGTTCAGCAGATTCACAAAAGTGCGCGTGTCACGGTCGGCGGCCTCGCTCACGCTCGTGGGGCGGATCAAATTCGGGATCGGCTTGCTGGCATTGAAGGCGGTGCCTTGGAACGCCGCGGGCAGAAATGCCGAATTCCAATGCCGCGGCCCGATCTGCGGCACACCGCGTGGATCAGGAATCGCCACAAAGGCCGGCATGTCATCGCACTCTGAGCCCAGCGCATACGTCACCCACGAGCCCATGCCCGGAAAGCCATCCAAAATATAGCCCGTGCTCATCTGGTTTTCCGCCGGGCCATGCGTGTTCGACTTGGCCGTCATCGAGTGGATGAAGCACATGTCATCCGCAAGTTCGGCAATGTTGGGCACCAGATCGCTGATCATCTTGCCGCTCTGCCCGCGTGGCTTGAACTCCCAGATCGGCTTCACCAAGTTTCCCTGAGCCCCTTGAAAAGTGATCAAGTCCGCCGCGCCCGGCAGCGGCATGCCATGACGCTTCACCAGTTCCGGCTTGTAATCAAACGTGTCCACATGGCTCATCGCTCCCGAGCAGAAAATGACGAGCACGTTCTTCGCGCGCGGCTCAAAATGAGGCGGGCGTGGCGCATATGGGTGTGCCGGATCAATGCGCGGGCGGATCGGGTCATTGGCCAGCAGGCCCTTCTGCGCCAGCAGAGATGTCAGCGCGATGCCGCCTAGGCCGCTGACGCTTTGACCCAGAAAGTTCCGACGTGAGAGAAGATGGCTTTTCATAAATCAGGGGATCAATACAGGGTCATGAACTCGCTGGTGTTGAGCAGCGCACGGCAGAACATCGCCAGCCCGTGCTCGGAGACCAGCTCCACGGCGGCCGTCAGTTCCTCCGCCTGCGGCTCGCGCTGGTAAGCCAGCGCAAAAGCGCGCTTTACCTGCGCATCCGCCTCTTTGCCCGCCTCCTTTTCCAGTCGTGCCGCCAGCAGTTCGCTCTGCTGCATGGCAAAGCTGCTGTTCAGGAAATTCAGCGCCTGCAGCGGCGTCGTGCTCGAAGTGCGTCGTGGTGCTATCTGCCCCGCATCCGGCACGTCAAATGCGCCAAAGGTGTCATCCAGCTGCACGCGCGGCTTGCTCTGGTACACCATGCGGCGGAAAGTGTCGGGGCCAAACTCCTGCTTCGACTGGTACACCTTCACGTAGTTGTCATTCGGCACGAAGAGATCAAAGCCCGGTCCGCCCATCGTCAGATCCAGCACACCGCTCACCATGAGAATCGTGTCACGCAGCGGCTCCGCCTCGATGCGCCGTGTGGGAAAGCGCCACAGCAGTCTCGCTGAGGAGTCCGCCTTCAGCCCCGCGTCGTTCGTGGCACTCGACTGCCGGTACGCCGCCGAGTTCATGATGAGCCGGTGCATCTCCTTCAGGCTCCAGCCATGCTGCATGAACTGCACCGCCAGCCAGTCGAGCAACTCCGGATGCGATGGCTTTCCACCGTTGTAACCCAGATCACTCGGCGTATCGACGATTCCTGCACCGAAATGATAATGCCAGATTCGGTTCACCATCACGCGTGCGGTCAGCGGATTCTGCGGATCGCTCAGCCACTTGGCCAAAGCCACGCGCCGCTCGGCTTCCGGTGTGTCCTTGGCCAGATCCAGCTTGGTGCCGAACTGTGTCAGCGCACCCGGCGCCACCTCTTCCTGCGGCGTCATCGGGTCGCCGCGTTGCAGTCGATAGGTAGGCCCAGGCTGCTCAAATTTGCCGAGATACGCCATGGGGAAATTCGTCAGCTCCTTCAGCCTGCGCTGCAAAACGGCCCGCTGCTCGCTGTGCTTTTTCACCGTGGCCGCATCTTCCGCCGAGACACCGCTCAGCGTGGGAATGTCGCGAATGCGGTCCCGATACTCCGCGCCCAGCCTGTCTGCCGAAGATGCCACCGCCTGCCATGTTTGGCCATCCAGGGAGGTCTCGATCACATACTCCGTGGGTAGGTGGTCCTGATACACCTTGCCCTTCTTGCTGTCACCGCGATCCCGGCTCCACACCACGCTGTTGATCCTCTCCTCACGCGGAAACTCGATCTGCAGCCAGCCTTTGCCTGAGTTCTTGGAGATCCAGCTCTTCGCATTGCCATATAGCCCGTCATTTGCATGCGCGATCTGGTGGATGGGATTCGCGCCATCGCTGAAAACATCCGAGGCCGTCACCTTCGCTCCATTGCGTGCCAGCGCCACATTGCGCGGCTTCGGGCTGGTGGAAAAGACTTCCAGTTCATCGATGCAGGGCTGTGCACCTGCCGTCGCACGGATGGTGAAGCGCACAAACTTTGCCTTCACCGCATCAAAACTTTCGTGATTGGCCAGATGCGTTACCGGTGCGCGCAGATGAGGCTGTGAGGCGGGTTGACTGCCATCCGCTTCCTCAAACAGCACCGCATCCGCCACCGTGGGACCGCCGAGCTTGCCACTGCGCAGAATGAGGATGGAGTCCTTCGTCAGCGCATGCGTCCCCGCATACTTGAAGCCGCTCCAGCGCTTCTGTCCGGGGATCGCTCCGCTACCATCGGCGAATTGACTCTGATCCACGCTGGCGATTTCCTTTTGGTCGTTCGTGGTATTCGCATCTCCATCCAGATCCAGAATGTAGCGCGCATTCTTCGCATGCGTGGTCCACGCCGCCCATGAGATCCACACACGCTGCTTTCCGGAAACACGCGGATTCCACGAGAAAAAATCCTGTGCCGCTGCATCCTTCTCTGCCTTCCAGTAGCGGTAGCTTTCGCCCAGATTCGGCAGCCGCGTGGAGTCACCGGGATCGTTCGCCTGGCCAAACTCCGTGCCCGGGGAGTATTCGATCGGCTTGCCGTTCGTCGGCTGCTCAATCTGCACACAGCCGACCGCATCCGGCTTCGTGGGCGGCGGCAGATCATCATCCACCAGCACACGCTGGGTCAGCTGCGCGCGTGGCTGGAAACGCGCCAGCGCCTCATCCAGCGCCGCGATCTCTTTCTTGAGGCCCTCAGCCTGTTTTAGGCGCTGCTCCGCATCTGCCGGCTTCAGCTCCCGCTCCGCATGTTGCACGCCTTCAAAGATGGCGCGCACGCGGTAATAGTCCGTCTGCAGAATAGGATCAAACTTGTGGTCATGGCAGCGGGCGCAGCCGATCGTCATGCCGAGGAAGGTGCTGCCCGTTGTGCTCACCAGATCATGCATTTCATCCGCACGCTGGTTGGCCCGCAGCACCGGGTCCTGCCCCTTCACCTGATCCCATGCGCCCGCCACCAGGAATCCCGTGGCAGCATCTGCGCCCAGCTGATCTCCGGCGATCTGTTCGCGCACAAACTGATCATAGGGCTTGTCGGCATTAAACGCCTGAATGACGTAATCGCGGTAGGGCCACGCATTCGGGCGCGCACGGTTCATTTCAAAGCCGTGGCTTTCCGCAAAGCGCACCACATCCAGCCAGTGCCGCGCCCAGCGCTCGCCATAGCGTGGCGATGCCAGCAGTCGATCAATCAGCCGTTGGGTGGCACCTGCTTGATCCTGCGTGAATTCCTTCTCAAAAGCCGCCGCTTCTTCCGGTGTGGGTGGCAGGCCGATGAGATCAAAGCTTGCGCGTCGGATGAAGGTGCGCGCATCTGCCGCCGGATTCATCGTCAGGTTCTTTTCCTTCAGCTTGGCGTTGATAAAGCCATCAATCGAACCATTCGCCGCAGGCTTCAGCGGCAGCAGCGACCAGTGCGTCACATCTCCCTTTGGCTTCTCCTTGAGCACGATCTCCGTGGGCCACGTCGCGCCCATGTCGATCCAGCGTTTGATCAGGTCCGTTTCAGCCGCTGAGAGCGCGGGTTTCTTCTTCGGCATCTCCGGTTTCTCGCCCGCAGCTTCCGGCACGATCATCGTGTAGAGGGATGATTCTGCCGCCTTGCCTGGCTCCAGGGCAGGACCGTCGTCGCCGCCTTTGAGCACATCCGCCAGCGTGCTCATGTTCAGCCCACCTTTGGTCGTCACGTCGTTGTGACACTCCACGCAGTTTTTTACCAAAACCGGTGCGATCTGCTCATGAAACAGCTTCGCGCTTTCAGATTCCACCGCCTGCGCGCTGCTGCCTGCGATCAACAAAAAGAGATAGGGAAGGGGCTTCATGCTCAGGCGGCTTTCTTGGATTTTTTCGGCAGGGCCAGATCGGCCTCGGCGGTGATCAGGTGTTCGCGCATCGCCTTCGCTGCTGCGGCTGGATCTCGTTTCTCGATGGCGTTGAGCACGGCTGCATGCTGTCGCACAGCATTGTCCGTGGAGGTGCGGCTGTAGCCGTGTGTGAGGCTGGCCTGGATCAGTTCGGAGAGCGAATGCAGCAGCAGCGTGGCGATCTGGTTTCCCGAAGCCGCCGCCAGCTCGCGATGAAACGCCATGTCCGCCTCCACCGCGGTGGAGAAATCCGTGGTCCCTTCCAGTTCTTTCAAAGCTGCACGCAGCTTGCGAATCTGTGCCGCCGTGGCGTTTTCCGCCGCCAGCCGTGCATTTTCCGGCTCCAGCATGAAACGCACCTGCACCAGCTGCCGCAGCCGCTCCGCCTCATCGGGAATCAGCAGTGCCAGCGAGCCGTTTAGCGGCTTGTGCAGCTTGTCCACCACCTTGGTGCCCACGCCATGCTTCACCTCCAGCAGCCCCTGCAGCTCCAGCCGCTTCGTCGCCTCACGCACTACCGGCCTGCTCACACCCAGCTTCAGCGCCAGATCTCGTTCCGGCGGCAGCCAGCCATCGCCAGCCCCTCCTCCGTCTCGGACTTCCGTAGCAATGCGTGCACACACCTCCTCCACGAGGCTGCGCTGAGGTTTGATGGATGAAAAAGTCATGTGGTTAGAGGTCTTACCACTGAATTCAACGATAGCTATTATCAGCTTCTTTCCACGATGCTTGCCTAATGCTTCTACTTGCCTAGGTAACTCCCAAATTCACTCGCCGTGCGCCGGTGTCTCAATTTTCTGGAGCTTGATGAGATTTATGCGAGGCCATGATGAATTGTCTGATGGATTCGCATTCAGCTTCTGAAGAAGCCTCATGAAGGCGTTGCTTATAAACGGCATCGACGATCGAGCGATAGTGTCCAGCGTGGCCATAAGCTGCCCAGCCACAGAACAAGGCGTCGGGGTCTCCTGTTAGATGTCTTCGCAGGAAGATTGTGGGATCGCGGCGGAGAAGATATGCACAGGCCACGGCAAAGGTTTCCGCATGCTCACCGTCAAGCCTGTAGGCATGAGAAGCCAGATCCTTCCAGCCTGCAGGTTCGTTTCTCTCGATGGCTGCGATGTCCGTCTCAAGTTTTCTTGCGAGTTTACCATCTGCAAAATGCCGTGGAGACAAGCCAGGCTTAAAGGCTCCAACGTGACAAGCTGCGAGGATAAGACTGCAGAGGCAAGAGCTTAAGGCACGCTTCATTCACATCCTCGCTATGCTGAGTTGTCAGATCGTCTGCGAGGAATACCCGCCATCCACCACCATTTCATGGCCGGTGATGAAGGAGCTGCCTGCACCTGCGAGGAGCAGGGCGGCGGCCACGAGTTCCTTGGCTTCGCCAAAGCGGTTCATCGGGGTGTGGCCCATGATCTTGGCCACGCGGTCCGGGGTCAGCACTTTCTTGTTCTGCTCGGCGGGGAAGAAGCCGGGGACGAGGGTGTTCACGCGGATGCCCAGCGGGGCCCACTCGCGGGCGAGGTTCTTGCTGAGGTTGTGCACCGCGCCCTTGGACATGGAGTAGGTGAACACACGGCTCAGCGGCAGCAGGCCGGACATGGAGCCGAGATTGATGATGGAGGCGGGGATCTTGTTCTCCACGAAGTATTTGCCGAACACCTGGCAGGCCAGGAAGACGCCCTTGGTGTTGATGTTCATGATCCGGTCATACTCCTCTTCAGGAATGTCGAGGAACGGCGTGGCAGAATTGACACCGGCGCCGTTGATAAGGATCTGGCAGCCGCCGGAGCGCTCCTGCACCTGGTCGAGCAAAATTTGCAAGTCGGCTTTGCGGCTAGCGTCGGCGGAGAGGAAGTAGGCGCGGCCACCTGCAGCCTGGATCGTCTCCAGACGCTTGTCCGCCTTGGACTGATCACGGCCAACGAGCACGACTTCCGCACCGGCGGAAGCGTAGCCTTCGGCGATGGCACCGCAGAGTTCGCCGGTGCCGCCGATCACGACAGCGGTTTTGCCTTGGAGAGAGAAGAGTTCGAAGATGGAAGACATGGTGGAGGGGCGCATCTATGGCGTGTCATCCCGCCGCCGCAAGCGGGCTGTCTCGCCACTTTCGACATCTTGACACCCTGCCCGCAGTGCTCTCCGGTAGGCGCATGCCCTGGGGCCACATCATGACCTTTCTAGCCGGAGCCCTCGTTGGCGCGGCTTCAATCGTGATTTGGAAGCTGCTGCGCTTTGCCGCCGACCTGCGCGCCGCCAAGCACGCCCTGGCCAGTTATGTCTATCCCGAGTGCGGTCTGGCGGACGAAAAGGCGCATGAAGCGGTGGAAGCCTGCAAAAATCGCCTGCGATGGCAGAAAAACCTCAATCCCGAGTGGCTGCCGCCGCTGGTGGACGAGGTGCCCAAGCTGGTGCGCGAGATCGCGGCCATCTACCACCCCGGCAAGCAGGAGGCGCTGCTGGCCCCGGGTCTGAGCCAGTTTTCCCGTGCCGTGCATCTGGCTGCCATGGATGTGGCGGATTTTCTGCAAACGCGCTCCATCGGCCGACTGGTGGATGTGAGTGCCAGCACCGCGCTGAAAACGTGGGAAATGACGCACAAGATCGCCACGCACGAGAAAATGCAGACGGCCAACAAGTGGTACAAGCGCCTGCTGCCCTACTGGCAGGTGCTGCGCTTTAAATCTCCCATCATGTGGGCTGGCATGGCCGTCTCCAATGTCGCCGCCCGTACCCTTCAGCCTGCGGTGATCGACATCATCGCCAAACGGGCGATCGATCTCTACAGCGGGCGGCTGGGCAAGAGCTCAGGCACTCCGATGCCGGCCCAGCTCACGCTGCCCCAGGAGCAGCAGGAAGTGCCACCGGGAGCGATGTGAGAGAGACGGTGTGTCACCTTGACCTTGGCAGGCTCTCATAGAATAATAGGGCGATGTCCGCGAGAACCATGCTGATTGAGGAACTGGCGCGAGCGCCCGAAGGCGTGGCGCGGGCGCTGCTGACGCAACTGCGGCAAATGATGCCATCAAATGGCACCGCAAACCCGCCCGGGCAGGATCATTTTGAATCCTACTGGAGCCAGTTTTATGGTTCTTTTGAAGGAACCGAATGGAACGAGCCGACAGAGCTTCCTTTTGAAAAAAGGGAGGCATGGTGATGCCCTGGCTGCTGGACACCAACCACTGGATATTTCTGCTGAAAGGACGATGCCTTCCGTTGCAGGAAAAACTACGCGGGATCGCTCCTGACGAGGTCTGGCTGTGCTCTGTGGTGAAAGAAGAGCTGTTTTATGGAGCCGAGGGGTATGACGACAAAGCTGCAAGACTGGCCAAGCTGGAGAATCTTTTTGCACGGCATGCCTCGGCTCCGTTTGATGACGAGGCTGCTGCCATTGCAGGACGAATCAGAAAAGAGCTGGAGGGGCAGCGGCAGGTGATCGGACCGCACGATATTCAGATAGCCGCGATCGCGCTTCAGCATGGATGGACGCTTGTGACGAACAATGTCCAAGAATTCAAGCGCGTCGCGGGTCTTGCAGTTGAAGACTGGACCGTCTGATTTCGGCTTCAGTGGGTTGCTGCTGCTTTCTTCTTGCTGCTTTTTGCCTTCAAACTGCTCAGATAGGCCACGACGTCGCGGATCTGGGGTTTGGTGAGGATGCCTAGCATGGGGGGCATGACGGACATGGGCGGGGTGATGGTGGCGATCTGGTCGCGGGAGAAGGGTTGCTTTTTGCCGTCGGGGAGGCGCAGGATGACTTGTTTTGCGTCTTCCTTCTCCAAAACGGCGGAGAGGGATTTGCCGTCCTTGGTGGTGAGGGAGACGAGGCCGTAGCCGGGGGCGATTTTGGCGATGGGATTGAGCAGGGATTCGAGGATGTAGGGGCGGTCCTTCTGGCTGCCGATGGTCTTGAGGTTGGGGCCGACCTGGCTGCCTTCCTTGGCCTCGATGGTGTGGCAGGCGAGGCAGTTGGCGCCGAGGTTGTTGGTGACGATCTCTTTGCCACGGGTGACGTCTCCCCCTTCGAGGAGCTCAGATGCACCGAGCTGCAGGGAGGCGAGTTTGGGCTTGAGGGATTCGCGGGTGGCGGCGGCTTCGAGGATGTCGAGCTGGATGGCGGCGGGGGCTTTGCCTGAGGCGAGACGGTCGAGCCAGCGGGTGATGAGGGTGTCGTCTTTTGAGGTGGAAAGGAGGGCTAATGCCAGCTGCTGCGTGGTGGTATCGCCTTTTTCCAGGACGGCGGCGGCCTCGGCGATGGCGCGGTCGGGCTGGTGGGTGAAGAGCTGGCGGAGGGCCTCGCGGCGGAGCTCGGCGGGGGAGGTGTCCTTGAGGGCGAGGTCGAGGGTGGTGGCAAACTCGGGGGTGGCTGCGTGCTGCGAGGCCATGAGTTTGAGTGCTTCTGAGCGCAGGGTGGCGCGGGCGGTGGTGTCTGAGATGATCTGCTGGAGGACAGGAGCAGCGACTTGCAACTGGAGCTGGGTGAGGAGCTCGACAGCTTTGGCCTTGAGGCCGCCGTCCTGGATGGCGAGAAGTGCATCGAGGTGCGGCTGAACAAGGGCGGCGAAGGCTTTTTCGTCACGTGGTGCGACTTCGTGCGCCATGCCGTCGATGCGGTCGAGGCGTGGGGGATGGGTGAAGGTGAGGAGGACATCCAGTGCGTCTGCCTGCAGCGGGGTGCTCTTCAGTGCCGCCTGGATGACGGGCTCTGCGATGCCGAGACGGAGGCAGGCATTGAGACCGCGAGGGGTGGGGCGGGTGGTGAGCTTGGGCAGGGCGGCGGGGATGCTGGTGTCGTCGTGGATGGCGCGCTCGGCCTCGGCAGCGAGGGTCTTGTGGGTGAGGAATGCTGCAACGAGTGGCGAGTGGTTGCGTGATAATGCAAGGAGGCAGCAGAGGGACTGCTTGTCATGGATGTGCTTGGCGAGGGTGGCTTCGTCGGCGCATCCGGCGAGGCCGGTGACGATCGCGTGGCGCATGTAGGGATCTGCGCTCTCCTGCGCTGCCATGCTGAGAAGTGCTTTGACTGCGGTGGGTTCGGCCAGCTTGCCAAGGGCGATGGCGGCGTGGAAGCGGACGCGCTGGGCGGGGTGGGCGAGGAGGGGGATGAGCGGGGTGCCGGAGGTCTTGATATCGCCGAGCATTTTGACGGCGGAAATGACGATTTCTGTGTCGGATTCCGCAATCAGGGGCAACAAAGTTGCGGCTTCGACTTTGCCGAAGCGCATGCCCTGGCCGAGGCCCCAGATGGCGTGGATGCGGGCGAGGCGGGGAGCCTTTTTGTCGAGTGCGGTTTTTTGCAGCACGGTGTAATCACCTTTTTTGACGAGGCCAAATTGGGCCTGGAGCCGGACGCGCTGGTCGGGGTGGGAGAGGTGGGTGGCGTCGAGGTTTTCGGAATTGAGGAGCTTTTGGGTTTCCTGGCGCTCGGTGCTGTTTTTACCGGTGGGGTCGTCGGCGAACCAGATGGCACCTTTTTCATCGAGGGGGTAGCCGCCGTCCCAGTCGGCGATGATGAGCTGGCCGGTGGGGGCGATGGCGAGGCCGATGCCCATGAGGCCAGAATGGATGAGGCGCTCGTTCTGCATCTTGAACGTGCTGCCGGAGGGGACGATCTGGAAGGCGGTCATCTGACCGGAGGGGAACTGGTCGAGGATGAAGTGGCCGCGGAGGGAAGCACCGAGGGCGGTGCCGGGCTCGTGGATGAAGCCGGCGGGGCCGTTGGAGTAGTTGGCCAGTGGTGGAGTGATGAAGAGGGGCTGGCCGGGATGGGCGGGCTGCCAGATGCCGTCGCGGATCCAGCGGCTGTCGGCTTTCTGATACTGGTGGCTGCAGCGCCAGCCGGAGTCGCTGCGCTCGGTGATGTAAACGAAGCGCTCGCGCTCGCCGGGGAGGTCGGCGTCGTTGTCCACGCCGAACATGTTGCCGAAGTCGTCGAAGGCGATTTCCTGCACGTTGCGCAGGCCGTGGGCGAAGACTTCGAAGTTTGTGCCGTCGGGCTCGCAGCGGAGGACGCAGCCTTCGTGGGGGTAGTAGAAGTGTTTGCCCTCCTTGCTGGTGACATTGACGCCTTTGTCTCCGATGCTCCAGTAGATGCGGCCATCGGGGCCGATGCGGGGGCCGTGCATGTCGTGGCCGGCGTAGGCGATGTGCATGCCGAAGCCGTGGGCGACGACCTCGCGTTCGTCGGCGATGCCGTCGTCATTCGTGTCGCGAAGGCGGACGAGGTCGGGAGCGACGGTGACGTAAACCCAGCCGTCGTGGTAGAGGATGCCTGCGGCAATGCCGGTGACGACGCTGTTGAAGCCTTCGGCGAAGACGGTCATTTTGTCTGCGGTGCCGTCGTTGTCGGTATCGCGGAGCTGGTAGATGCGCTCGGTGTGGACGGTGAGGTCCTTCCAGTCGATGGAGCCGTCTTTGTTGTGGTCGGCGAGACCGCCGCGAGGGAGGCGGGTTTTGCCGGGGGCGAGCTCGCGTTTGAGGAAGGCTTCTTTTTCTTCGACGCTGGTGAGGGCGACGTCGTCGGGGATCCACTGGGTGTGCTCGCGGATGTCGAGGTCGGCGACTTTGCGGCGGGTGGTGGCGGAGACGTAGATGCGGCCCTGGGGATCGACGGTGACAGCGACGGGGTCGGGGACGTTGAGGGTGCCGGACCAGCGATGGAGCTCGAGGGGGGATTTGATGGGCGCGGCTTTCGGGGCCTTGGCGGCTGTTTCGTCAGCGGCGAGGCAGGGGAGGGCGAGGAGAAGTGCCAGGGCGAGGTGGCGGAGGTTTTTCATGAAGCGGGGCTGAGGGGGAGGGCGGGGAGTTTACCGTGGTTTACGATTGCTGACAGATGTTTACGGTGGTTGGCCGGAGTTCCAGAGGAGAGTTTGCGATGGCTGGCGGTTGTTTGCGATGGTTTGCAGTGGGTGGCCAGAGTTCCAGAGGGGATGGCCGCAAAGAGGCACAAGAGGGGCGCAAAAAAGGGAGGCGGGGAAAGAGTGGGACAAGGAGAAAGTCTGGAGTGGGATTTTCAAACGCGAATGTGCGCGAAGAGCCGCGAATTTTTTGGAATGGGTGCGAGGGACTTCGCTAGGCTTGCAGGACTGGCGTGGGTTGCCGCAAAAAGGCGCAAGAGGGGCGCAAAAAAGGGAGGCGGGAAAAAGAGGGAATGAGGCGAAAGGGTGGAGTGGGATTATCAAACGCGAGCAGGGGCGAAGGGCCGCGAATTTTTTGGAATGGGGAGGTGTGAAAAAATTGCGGGGGTTTGAGGGATAATTGCGCTCAAAAAATGGGGATGGAGCGTTTGTTCTTGCTGCTGCTGCGAGGGGCCGTCAAAGTTGGGGGCTCGTTCGCCGCTGCGAATGGTCACTGAATTCAAATCCAACCTACCTCTTATCCATGAGCCAGATTGTTCCTCTTATCAGCTCCGGCATCGCCGGTCCCCTTGGTGTTCTTCATCTTCCGCGTCTGTGGCAGAAGGCCTCGCTGGCTGCTGCGGGGAAGCTGCACTCTGATTATCCGGGCATTGGCTGCGGGTATGACCAGATGACGCTGGATGCGCTGGGCATCAACATCGAGACGTTCAAGGCGTTCATCGCGACGAAGCCGAGCTATCCGCAGCTTGAGGCCTGGGTGAAGGCGCAGCCGGGCGTGAACCTGACGAAGGGCAACATCTACAAGCACAATCAGTCGATCATGGGCTACATCCATGCTGATGACACCCGCAAGGCGATCCTGGCGGCGGATGGCATCGCGGATGACGGCAGCGTGAATCCGGGTGCGGTGGATCTGAACAACCTGGACGACTGGCACATTTTCTGGGCGCAGGAGATCAAGTGATTGAGTGTTCCTGGTTCGTTGTTCCTGGTTCTTGGTTGAACTGACGGAGAGCGACGGATCGGTGACGTGAGTTTTGAGAACCCCGTTTGTCGTGAGGCAGGCGGGGTTTTTTGTGGAGCCGGAGGGGTGGCCGCAAAGGGGCGCAAAAGAGGCGCAAAAATGACTGATTCCGGAGGGCGTTGGAGTGCGGGAGTCCGTGGTGAATGGAACAGTTTTTCACCGCTGATTTGACGCTCATGAGACGCTGATGAAGAGCCCGAATGCGAATGGAAGGCAGGAATTCAGGGGCCTGATTTGAACCACTGACTGACACTGATGGGGCGTGGCTGATTTAGCCGGTGCCTGAGCCGGGACGAGAGGATGGGAAGTGGGGGCGTGTTTGAGGTCTGGCTGCCGGTGGTCTTGGGGCAGCCGTGTGCCAAAAATGGTTCAAGAGTCAACTGTGCTGCTGCGTTTGCCATAGCATGTCACTCCTCAAGGTCATCCGTCGCAGCATGCTGTCAGTGCTCATGATTCATTCGGTCGTACATGCTGAAGAAACAGGATGGGGTGGGGAGCTTTTTCGTGAGTCGTTTGATGATCCTGCTGTTGAGCAACGTGGCTGGTATGATGGCAAAGAGGTCCGCGTCGTTTCTGAAGGCAAACGCGGCTCTTGCATCGAGTATGAGTGGACGTCAGCTGGAGGTGCCGTGACCGGCTCATCGGCCAAACGACATCTCTTTGAGCCCTCGGACGAGATCTTCATCCGGTACTACCTCAAGCTCTCCGAAGGCTGGGGCTGGAGCGGGAGAAACTACCACCCGCATCTCACGCATTTCATGACCACGGAGAACGCAAAATGGGCGGGGCCGGCGGCCAGTCATCTCACGCTCTACATCGAGCCGGTGAATGGCAAGCTGCGTCTTGCGGCCCAGGACATTCAAAACAAAGACGCGCCGCACGGATTGACGCAGGGACCGCTGAAGGGTGGCTACAACGGCCAGATGTTCGACAGCTCTGACGCACTTTTCACCGACGATAAGTGGCACTGCATTGAGGCGCAGTTCAAGCTGAACTCGCTTGATCTTCAAGCGGACAAGCCGAACGCCGACGGGATCGTGCGCGGCTGGTTTGACGGTAAACTTGTCATCGAGCACAAGAATGTGATCCTGCGCTCCACCGATTTTCCGAACATGAAGTTCAACCAGTTCCTCATGGCTCCCTACTTTGGTCCCGGCCTGTTGCCGCATGCGCAAAAGCTGTGGATTGATGAGATGGTGGTGAGCCGAAAACGCATCGGGCTCTTGTCATCGGATAGCAGTCCGCAGAAATGAAGGGAGGCTTGCTGGGGATTGGGGGCGTTGATCGACGGACAGGAGTGTCTGTCGTGCTTCAGATTTCGATCTGGTATGAGTCCAACGCGAATGAGGGGAATGGCTGCGGATTATCGCGAATGGTCTGAGGTGCAGGAAGGGGAGCGATGGGGTGAGCGGGGGATTTGTGGGGTGGGAGGGCGTTGATCGACAGACAGGAGTGTCTGTCGTACTTCAGATTTCGATCTGGTATGAGTCCAACGCGAATGAGGGGAATGGCTGCGGATTATCGCGAATGGTCTGAGGTGCAGGGAGGGGAGCGATGGGGTGAGCGGGGGATTTGTGGGGTGGTGGGTGCTGATCGACAGACAAGAGTTTCTGTCGTACTTCAGAGGCTGGCGGCCATGACTTGGAGGATTGATGGTTCTCGTGCGAATGGCGGGGCATGACCCCTCTTCGCCAATCCATCCTTCGCTAAAGCTACGGAGGACGGGCGGGCTTTGAAGGGCGGGAAAGGCGGGGCTTGATGTGAGGGGTGGGTGGGTTATGTTTGTCACAACCGAAAGGGACTATGATGAATGCGAGTGGAATGAGTGTGACGGGGATGGAGCAGCGTTTTCCGACGGTGGCGGAGTGGAAGGTGATCGTGGCGGAGTTTCAAAAGCCGTCGCTGTGGCGGGCGGTGGTGCAACTGGTGGACACGCTGGTGCCGTATGTGGTGCTGTGGGCGGGGATCTACTGGGCGCTGCAGGTCTCGTGGTGGCTGGTGGTGCCGCTGGCGCTGATGGCCGGGGCGCTGCTGGTGCGGGCGTTCATCATTTTTCATGACTGCGGTCATGGCTCGTTTTTCAAATCAAACCGGGCGAATGCGGTGGTGGGATTTGTGACGGGGATGCTGACGTTCACGCCGTATTACCAGTGGCGGTGGGAGCACTCGCTGCACCATGCGACGACGGGGAATCTGGACAAGCGGGGGATCGGGGATGTGTGGACGATGACGGTGCAGGAGTACCTGGAGGCGTCGCGGTGGAAGCGGTTTGCGTACAAGCTGGCGCGGAATCCGGTGGTGCTGTTTGTGATCGCGCCGTTTGTGCTGTTTGTGATTTTGCAGAGGATCCCGCGGAAGGGGGCGGATGCCCGGGAGCGGAACTCGGTGTGGCACATGAACGCGGCGCTGCTGGGGCTGGCGGCGGTGATGATGTGGATCTATGGGCCGGTGAACTATCTGATCGTGCAGGGGATCGTCACGGGGGTGTCGGGGGCGTGCGGGGTGTGGCTGTTCTACATTCAGCACCAGTTTGAGGATGCGTACTGGGAGGTGCACGAGGAGTGGGACTACACGGCTGCGGCGCTGCAGGGCTCTTCGTATTACAAGCTGCCGCGGGTGCTGCAGTGGCTGTCAGGGAACATTGGATTTCATCACATCCATCATCTGAGCTCGCGGATCCCGAACTATTATCTGGAGCGCTGCCACTATTCGCATCCGGTGTTTCAGCAGGTGAAGCCGATCACGATCCGGATGAGCCTGAAGTCGCTGGCGTTTCGTCTGTGGGACGAGCAGCACAAGAAGCTGGTGGGGTATAAGCGGATGAGGGAGGTGAGGCGGGAGAGGGAGAAGGGGCGGAGCTGAAGCTTGTTTGCGGTGGCTGGCTGCTTCTGGCCGGAGGTGGATGGGGCTCGAATGGGGCGTGCTTTCGGACCGGCTGAAGCTGGTACTGCCCTACTGGAGAGGGGAGGCTCTCCGTGGGACGGTGGCGGTGGGGTGGCTCCAGTTGCGGCGCAACTGGGCAACTTTTTAGATGCCGGCGGCCATGACTTTCATCCAGCGGGTGCGGAAGGAGGTGTTTTCTTCCATGAGCTGGGCGGCGATGGTGGTGGAGAGCTGGAGGAGGCCGTTGAGGCGGGCGAAGGCGGCGGTGTTTTCCTGGCGGCGGTAGTAGTCGGTGGAGTCGGTGACCTGGGTGCCGAGGGACTGGGCGATTTCGACGAGGGTCTCGGGGGTGAGGGAGTCGAGGGGGAGGGAGAGGGTGCCGCGATCGAGGCTGACGCTGATGGTGGTGCCGGCGGTGTTGCAGGTGATTTTGCCGGTGAGCTGGCCGCCTTCGCGACGGGTGATGGTGCCGGTCCAGCTCTGGGCGGCGAGGTCGGTGGTGAGCTGGCGGATGAAGTCGCGGGCCTGGGTGTAGAGGTAGAGGCGACCGTCGAGGGCGGTGCGGACGTCGGTGGTTTCGAGGCGGGTGCTGGTGAGGAGGTCGATGGCGCGGTTGTAGTCGTAGCCCTGGACGAGGGAGGGGACGAGGGCGTTGACTTCGGCGAGGAGCTCGAGGTCGGCCTGGCGGTGCTTTTTGTCTGCCTCCATCTGGCGCTGCTGCTCCTGGAGGGTGAGGAGGGAGACTTCGCGCTGGAGGCCGGATTCGAGGTCTTTGATCCAGGTGAGGAAGGCACCGCTGGTTTTGAGCTTTTTGCGGGTCTGCTGGACGAGGGCGAGGGAGGCGCGGAGCTCGGCGATGGTGCCTGAGTTTTTGGGCTGGAGGGCGTTGCGGACGAGGGGGAAGTCGGGTTTGTAGCGGTCTACGAGGGTGCTGTAGCGGGAGAGCCAGTCGAGGGTGGCGGTGGGGGTGGTGTCGGGGGATTTGCGGATGTCTGCGAGGTGCTCCTGGAAGTATTCGAGCTCTTTGGCGCCGAGGATGGCGTTGCCGAAGTGCCATTCGGCGAGGCCGTGGAGGAGGTAGCCGAGGATTTCTTCGTTGGTGGTTTTGTAGCCGAGGGAGCCGGGGTTGAGGCCGAGGCTGAAGCCGTCTGCCATGCGCTGCTTGATGGTGGCGAAGAAGGGGGCGAGGCCGTTGAGGTCGGGGGTGGTGTCGAGCTGGGCGAACTGGGCGGCGGCGTCTTTTTTCTTGTCGAGCATGATGCTGCAGAGGGCAGCGTTGAAGCGGGCCCAGTTTTCGGTGGGCTGGATGAGGTCCTTGGATTCGAGGAGCTTGGAGAACTTGTGCTCTGCGTTGGCGAACTGGCGGTCTTCGAGCATGGCCTGGCGTGCTTCGGTGAAGCGCTCGGAGACGGTTTTTTTGTTGGCTTTGTCTGCGGTGAGGGTGACGCCGGTGCCGTCGAGGTCGCGCTCGTCGGCGGTGGCGATCTGGAGGGCGCGTGCCTGGCGGCGCTGGCCGCCTTCGCGGAGGAGCCAGCCGATGCCGTAGGCGAGGATGATGGCGGCGGCGATGGAGCCGATGAGGCGTGCGCGGCGTGAGAGGAGGCGGCGGCGGACGCTGCCGCGGTCGAGGAGGCCTTCGGCGAGGCGCAATTCATCGACGACTTCGGCGTAGTTGGCGAAGCGGTCTTCGGGGCTGGTGGAGAGCATGCCGTTGATGACGTGCTCTGTGCGGGGTGAGAAGCGGAGGCCGGATTCGCCGAGGGTGACGCGCTTGGACTTGATGCGGCGGAGGTCTTCGATGGCGGCGGTGTCGGCTTTGTGGGGGGGGCTGCCGGTGAGGGCGTGGTAGAGGGTGGCACCGAGGGAGAAGATGTCGCTGCGGTAGTCTTCGGTGTTGTCGATGACTTTTTCGGGGGCGACGTAGTAGGGGGTGGCCCAGATCTCGCCGGACTGGTCTCCGCCGCGGTCCATGAAGAGTGCGAGGCCGAAGTCCACGACTTTGGCGGTGCCGGTCTCGGTGAAGAGGATGTTGGCGGGTTTGACGTCGCGGTGGATGAGGGTGAGCTGCTGGGCGGCGCGGAGGCCTTCGGCGACTTCGCGGCCGATGCGCAGGGCTTCGTCTTCCTTGAGGTGGCCTTCGCGGCGGATGCGCTGCTCGAGGGAGCCGCCGCCGACGAGCTCCATGGCGATGTAGAAGTAACCCTGGTCATAGCCGACGGAGTAGAGCTTGATGACGTTGGGGTGGGTGACGTTGGCGGTGATGTGGGCTTCGCGGCGGAACTGCTCGAGGCGGACGGAGTCGCGGGAGTACTGGCGGTTGAGGATTTTGAGGGCGACGCGGCGGCCGAGGGTTTCGTCTTCGGCCTCGAAGACGCGGCTCATGCCGCCTTCACCGATCTGGCGGATGATCATGAACTGATCGAAGCGGCGGCGGACGCGGACCATCTGGCCGCAGAAGGGGCATTTGAGCTTTGTGAAGGGCTCGAGGGAGGTGACATCGATCTGCCGCTGGCACACGGGGCAGGTGCTCAGAAAGGTCTGTTCTGGGGGGGCGAGGATCAAGGGGGAGGTGCTTGGATAGTAGTGGGACGCATTCGATATGCCAGAAATTACAGTTTGCCTTATTAATTCGAAACTTGAGTTTGTGGGGTGGACTGGACCATTACTGAAACACTGGATATAGGGGATCGTTTCGACAAGCACCTGACGAGGCGCTTGCCGGAGATGTCGCGCTCACGGCTGCAGGATCTGATCAAGGAGGGGCATGCGAAGCTGAACGGGAAGGCGGTGAAGGCGGGGGTGGCGCTGAGGTGCGGGGATGTGGTGAGTATCACGATTCCTGAAGTAGCGGAGGTGGAGATCAAGGCCCAGGACATTCCTTTGACGATTTTGTATGAGGACAGTGACATCGTGGTGCTGGACAAGGCATCGGGGCTTGTTGTTCATCCGGCGGAGGGAAATCCTGACGGGACGCTGGTGAATGCGCTGCTGCACCACATCGAGGACCTGAGCGGGATCGGGGGGGAGATGAGGCCGGGGATCGTGCACCGTCTGGACAAGGATACGAGCGGGTGCATGGTGGTGGCGAAGAACGACATCGCGCACCGGAGGCTGACGGAGGCGTTTGCGGAGAGGAGGATCGCGAAGATCTACCTGGCGGTGGTGAACGGGGTGCCGAAGGAGGAGGGGGGGAGGATCCAGAACTACATCGGGAGGCATGCGGTGGACCGGAAGCGGATGAGCATTTTGCTGGATGGGGCGGGGAAGGAGGCGATCACGGAATGGAAGCGGCTGGCGGTGGACCAGGGGTGTGCGCTGATCCAGTGCCGGCTGCTGACGGGGAGGACGCACCAGATCCGGGTGCATATGCGGGAGGCGCTGCAGTGCGCGATTTTGGGGGACCCGATCTATGCGCAGCCGAACAAGCAGAAGGTGCGTGTGCCGCGGCTGATGCTGCATGCGTGGAAGCTTTCGTTTAACCACCCGATCCATGACCAGCCGATGGCGTTTGAGGCGAAGGTGCCGGAGGAGTATGGGCCGTGGATGAAGGGGGTGGGGAAAGTGGAATGACGAATGAGTAAATCCGAATGACGAAATAATGTCGAATGTGGGCGGTGCTGGGTGCGCGTGCTGGGTGCGCGTGCTGCGAGACGCTCGGCGGCTGCTTGAGGACAAGCGGTCCTAACTGGTGCAGGATGCGGCGTGATGTGGGATGGGTTTTTTCCGGACCGGCTGAAGCCGGTACTACAATGCGAAGAAGGTGGAGCTTGAAGGGGTGAAGCCAGCCATGGTTTTTGTTTTGCTTTGGTGGAAGCGTTGCTTTGTTTGGCAGCTGATCTGCCAACTCTTTTCCCCTTTTATTTTATGCTCAAAGTTTATGCCTACTCCGGATGCTCGACGTGCAAGAATGCCATCAAGTGGCTGAAGGGGCATGGAGTGGCGTATGAGGAGCTGGCGATCCGGGAGACACCGCCGACGGTGGCGGAGCTGAAGGTGATGCTGAGCGCTTACGAGGGGGATGTGCGGCGGCTTTTCAATGTGTCGGGTATGGACTACCGAAGCCTGGGGCTGAAGGACAAGCTGCCGGGGATGAGCACGGATGAGGCGCTGGAGATGCTGGCGGGGAATGGGAACCTGGTGAAGCGGCCGTTTGTGGTGGATGAGAAGGGGAAGGTGCGTCTGGTGGGGTTTAAGGAGGCGGAGTGGGAGAAGGCGCTGGGGAAGTGAAAAGGGACAAGTGAAAAGTAAAAAGTGAGGGGGGCTGGCGGTGTGGTCGTGGAGGGATCTGGATGATTCCTTTCCTGCAGGATAGAGAGGACACGAGTCAGTGTGATGCGCAGGACAGGCTGGAAGCCTGTCTCCCATGGACAGCCGGGACGGCTATCCTCCAAGCGGTGGAGATGCGTGCTGGAGGAGTGTCTAAGTGCCTGAATGGGGTGGGTGTTTGCGGAGCGCTGACCGACAGGCAGGAGTGCCTGTCGTACTTTGCGGAAAGTGCTTTTACTTTACGGCGGCGGCTTGTTCTTTGAAGAATCTGGCGATGAGGGGCGGGGCTTCTTCGGGGAACTTGTGGGTGCCGCCGGGGAGGATGAAGGTGATGAGCGGGGTGCCGGCTTTTGAGGGGTAGAGGGTGCAATTGGGCGCCCAGGGCTTGCCTTCGGGCTCGCATTGGTTGATCTCTTTGACCCTGGCGATGGCCTGCTGCTGCCACTCGAATTTGACGAGGGGATCTGCGGTGCCGGCGAGGTGCATGCAGGGCTTGGGCTTGAAGGGGGTGTCTCTGAGGCGGATGGAGGCTGCGGCGGAGGGGGCGACGGCGCAGAGGACATCGGGCCGTGTCTGCCAGAGGAGGTAGGTGAAGCCGCCGCCATTGGAGTGGCCGGTGGAGAAGATGCGTCTAGTGTCGACTTTGTAGTGCTCTTTGAGGTAGGCGAGGGCGGCATCGAAGAGCTTGAGGTCGCGGTCGTCCTGGGCGCCTGCGGCGTGCTGCCAGCCGGGCTTTTTGCCTTCGGGGTCGGTGAGCTGGCCGGGGGTGTTGAGGCCCTGGAGATAGACGGAGATGGCCTCGGGCATGTGCCTGTGCATGGCGAAGGAGCGAGCTGCATTGAGCGCGGTGCCGCCGTGGCCGTGCCAGACGAAGATGACGGGTGCGGGTGTTTCCCTGGCGGTGGTGGGGGTGTAGATGAAGCCGGTGCGGGGGACGCCGCCCAAGGTGATGTCGAGCCTGCTGATGCCCTGGGGGAGCTGGAGCTGTGCGTAGCCGGTGGTGATGGTGGCCAGCAGGATGAGCAGGTGGAAGAGATGGCGGAGCATGGCTGGAGAGGTGGGAGGATTGTGGGCTTCAACGTCAGGGGGGACGTGAAGTTGCGGGGCTTCCTGAAAGGTCGGGTGCGGCAGTGCGATTGGGGTTTGCCAATGGCTTGCGAGCTGGATGGGTTGCGCTAGGATCGCGGAATATGAGTACTGTGAATGATGCTGTGCCGGTGATCACCCAGCCTGGACAGGGGCGTGGGATGGCGGTGTTTGGGGATGAGGTGGAGTTTGTGATCACGGGTGCGCAGTCGGGCGGGCGGTTTACGCAGTGGATCGAGACGACGCATCCGGGGGGCGGGCCGCCGCCGCACTACCACACGCGGGAGGATGAGAATTTTTATGTGATCGAGGGCAGCGCGGAGTTTTTCCAGGACGGGCAATGGACGGCGGTGGTGCCGGGCACGGCGGTCTTTATGCCGAAGGGGACGGTGCATGCCTTCCGCAATGCGGGGCAGACGCCGCTGAAGATGCTGATCACGACGGTGCCGTCGGGCTTTGAAAACTTCTTTGACCGGTGTGCGGTGGAGTTTGCGAAAGAGGGCGGGCCTGACATGGGACGCCTGGTGGAGATCGCCGGGGAGCACGGCATCTTTTTTGTGTAATGGCGAATTTTACCGGGGCTGCGTGCGGTTCGGTTTCTGACGTGCCTCGGCCAGGTAATCTGGAGGCAGCTCCGTGACAGGGATCCAGATCACCGCCCAGCCGTGGAAGAGGCCGGGCTCCCAGATTTCCTTGTAGGCTTTGCCGGACTTGCTGAAGAAGGAGAGCGGCCTGCTGGTGCCAATGAAGCGGTCTGAGGCGATGCCTTTGAAGGTGTGAGGGCGCATGAACTCCTGGGCATTGACCCTGCGGCATGGAGGATGGTCGTTTGTGGCACAACTGACGAGCAAGGAGGCGGCGATCAAAGATGCGACAGTCTGAATCAAGATTTTCATGTGTGGAGGACGGTGCCTGCTCATGATAACAAGATAGCAGCCTGCTCTGTCAATCTCTTGCCAGAGCGCATCTCATGGCTATAACGCCTGCGCATGTTTAAAACCGGCCAGCAAGTTGTGTGCATCGATGATCAATTCGACCCGTGGGTCTTTGATTTGTACAAGTCCCTGCCCAAGAAGGATGAGATCTACACGGTGAGGGCGATCCGCGCAGGGCGGTCGAACCCGCAGTTTGTGGTGAACGATGATGCGGAGATCAAGCTGGCGGGAGCGGAGTTTGACATTCTGCTGCTGCTGAAGGAGCTGAACAATCCGGATGATCCGCACTCGAGCGTGAAGCAGGAGCTGGGGTTTAGGTCGGAGAGGTTTGCGCCGCTGCTGGAGGAGACTGAGGAGGTGGAGGAAGAGGAGCTGGTGGGCGTGGGTGCTGGGGAGAAGGAACCGGAGCCGGCGTGGGCGAGGTAGACCTTGGGAAGGCACGGGTGCGTGCGCGAGGATTGTAAACTGAGAACTGAAAACTAAGAATTGTAAAATGGGCGGTGGGTGGCGTGTGAGTGGAACAGCAGGGTGAAAGGTTGAGGGATCAAGATGATCCCTCTCCTTTGGGGACGCTGGCGCTTGGAAGGGGGATCAATTGCAGTTCCTGCGGGGTGGATGAAAACTTGGCATCGCGGGCGCTGTTTGATAGAGCATTCCTTTCCATGAGCGCTCCCTCCGATCTATCGCCGTCGTCCGCCACCCTCACTGAACGCCAGATCGTCGAGCTGCTCTCCACGGCGAGGCAGCGGATTTTTGCGGAGGTGGGGAAGGTGATCGTGGGGCAGCTGCATGTGATTGATGAGATGCTGATCGCGCTGCTGAGCGGGGGGCATTGTTTGATTACCGGGGCGCCGGGGCTGGCGAAGACGCTGCTGATTAAAACCGTGGCGGATGTTTGTCATTTGAGCTTTCAGCGCATTCAGTTCACGCCGGATTTGATGCCATCTGACATCACGGGGACGGAGATTTTGGAGGACAGCCCGGAGGGGCGGAAGCTGGTGTTCAGCAAGGGGCCGGTGTTTGCGAACATGATCCTGGCGGATGAGATCAACCGCACGCCGCCGAAGACGCAGGCGGCGCTGCTGGAGGCGATGCAGGAGCATCAGGTGACGGTGAACGGGAAGACGATGCCGCTGCCGGAGCCGTTCTTTGTGCTGGCGACGCAGAACCCGATCGAGCAGGAGGGGACGTATCCGCTGCCAGAGGCGCAGCTGGACCGGTTCATGCTGAACATTGTGATCGACTACCTGAGCGAGGATGATGAGGTGGCGGTGGTGACGAAGACGACGGCGGGGAAGGGCGAGCCGGTGCAGCGGCTGTTCAGCGGGGAGGAGATGCTGGCGTTTCAGCAGACGGTAAGGAAGGTGCCGATCGCGGAAGATGTGGCGCGGTATGCGGTGCGGATCTCAGCAGCGTCGAGGCCGGGAAGAGATGGCGTGCCGGATTTTGTGAACCAGTGGGTGAGCTGGGGCGCGGGGACGCGTGCGAGTCAGAACCTGGTGCTGGGGGCGAAGACGCGGGTGCTTTTGCACAACCGGACGCATGTGACGGTGGAGGATATTCGGGCGATGGCGCTGCCGGTGCTGAGGCACCGTATTTTGGTGAATTACAAGGCGGAGGCGGAAGGGGTGACGGTGGAGAAGGTGATACAGAGGCTGCTGGAGCATGTGAAAGCCTAGGGAGAAAAAATGACGAATGAGTAAATCCGAATGACTAAATAAATCTGAATGCCGAATGACGAAGATGAGCGCTGGGGGTGACAAGAATTTCGATGTGGAGGAGCGCACTGCGGTGTTTGGCGAAAACGTGATCGATTTTGCCAAGGCGGTGTCACGCAACGAAGTGACCAAGCCGCTTATCTCGCAGATCGTTCGGTCGGGAACCAGCGTCGGTGCCAATTATGGAGAAGCGGATGATGCCATCTCGAACAAAGACTTCCGAAACAAGATCGCCACCTGCAAAAAGGAGTCGCGGGAAACCAAGCATTGGTGCCGCATGATTGTCCGTGCGGAGCCTGAGATGCGCGAAGCGGCCAAGCCGATCTGGCAGGAGGCCAAGGAGCTGCATCTCATTTTCTCGGCTATTCTGCGGAAAGCGCCTCCTCCCAAGTGACGAGGTTTGCCAGCGTTTCGTCATTATTTCGTCATTCGGATTTACTCATTCGTCATTTTTCAACCCGATGCCTGCTCAGACCACCACGTTTCTCGATCCTGCCGCGCTGATGCGGATCAAGTCGCTTGAGCTGCGGGCGAAGGTGGTGGTGGAGGGGCTTTGGAAGGGGATGCACCGGAGTCCTTATCATGGGTTCTCGGTGGAGTTTTCGGAGTATCGGGCGTATGTGCAGGGGGATGATCCTCGGTATATTGACTGGAAGGTGCTGGCGAGGAGTGACCGGACTTATATCAAGAAGTTTGAGGATGAGACGAACCTGCGGTGTCAGCTGGTGATTGATCACAGCAAGTCGATGGGGTTTGGATCGGCTGGCTATAAGAAGGCGGATTATGCGGCGACGCTGGCGGCGACACTGGCTTCGTTTTTGATGAAGCAGGGGGATGCGGCGGGGCTGACTATGTTTGCGGATGGGATTGAGGAGCATCTGCCGGCGCGAAACCGACCGGGGCATCTGCGGCGGATCATCACGGAGCTGGAGAGGCCGGCGAAGGCGGCGGGGACGTCGCTAGCGGTGTCGGTGGGACAGCTGGCGGAGCTGCTGAGGAAGCGGGGGATGATCTGCCTGATCACGGATCTGCTGGCGCCGGTGGAGCTTCTGGAGAAGCAGCTGGCGCTGCTGAGCGCGATGGGTCACGATTTGGTGCTGTTTCACCTGATGGACCGGGCGGAGATTGATTTCACGTTTGAGAAGTCGACGTATTTCCGGGATGCGGAGACGGGGGCGGAGCGGTTCATTGATCCGCTGCTGGTGCGTGAGAATTATCTGAAGCGGCTGCAGGCGCATCGCGAGGCGGTGCTGCAGGCGACGGAGCGGCACAATGTGGAGTATCACTTCTGCCCGACGGACCAGCCGCTGGAGGAGGTGCTCTTTGATTTTCTTTCTGCGCGGCAGAGGAAGAAGGCTTCCAAGTCTGCAGCGGCACGCATAGCCACCTAGCTCGTCATTCCCATGTCCTGGCTTTTTCCCATCTACCTTGCGGGTGCTGCGGCGATCATTGCGCCGATACTTTTGCATCTGAGACGCAAGCCGCCGCAGGACAGGGTGGAGTTTAGCACACTGATGTTTCTGGATGCGAGCACGCCGGTGCCGGTGAGCAAGAGGCGGCTGGAGAACTGGCTGCTGCTGGCGCTGCGCTGCCTGGCGCTGATCCTGCTGGCGCTGATGTTTGCGCGGCCGTTTTTGCAGGGGGAGAACTCGGTGGCGAAGTCTGCGGATCGGGCGACGCTGGTGCTGCTGGACCGCAGTGCGTCGATGCGGCGGGAGGATCTGTGGAAGCGTGGGGTGGAAGAAGCGGTGCGGCTCTTCAAAGAAGCGAAGATCACGGACCGTGTGGCGCTGGCGGTGTTTGATCGCGAACTGACGGGGGTGTGGAGTTTTGAGGAGGATCGGAACACGCCGGGGAATCGTATGGCTGCGTTGCAAAGCCGGCTGGCTGAGATGTCGCCGGGCTGGAGCGCCACGCAGCTGGACCGCTCATTGATTGCGGCGGTGCCATCGTTTGATGCGAGCACGGCGGGGCTGAAGAAGCGGATTCACCTCATCTCGGATCTGCAGGAAGGGACGCGGCTGGATGCGCTGAGGACGATCGCGTGGCCTGCGGAGCTGAGTGTGGAGGTGCATCGGCTGGAGCCTGCGACTAATGACAACTTTTCTATAGCTCTGGCTGCACGTGATGATGAGAGCGGCGCGGATGCGCTGGTGCGCGTGCGGGTGAGCAACACGCGGGATTCGGCGCTGCGGGATTTCACGCTGGCGTGGCAGGGGGCTCCAGCGGCGGGCGGGATTTCATCGCAGATGCCGCCGGGGGCTTCGCGCATTCTGGTGGCTCCGCCGAATGAGGCGAAGGCGACGACGCTGGTGCTCAGCGGTGACAGGCATGATTTTGACAACCGGCTCTTCATCGCGCCGCCGCAGCCGCGAGCAGTGCGCATTCATTTCCTGGGAGAGGAGAGCACGCGGGATGAGGCGGCGGCTCCACTGTACTACCTGGCGCGTGCGCTGCAGCCCACGGCGACGCTGGCTCCGGCGCTGACGGCAAGCCCGGCGCTGCCGAAGCAGAGTCCCGATCTGCTGGTGGTGTCGGGACCGACGCCGCCTGCTGCGATGCATGCGGGGCTGCGCGACTTTGTGAGCGGGGGCGGGTTTCTGGTAGAGGTCGTCACCTCCGCCGCCGATGCTGCTCTGCTACAAACTCTCACGGGCATACCTGGTATCACGGTCAAGGACGGTGGCGGGGAGGGGGACTACCGGATGCTGGCGGAGGTCAAGACGGAGCACCCGCTGCTCAGGCCGTTTGCGGATCCGAAGCTGCGGGACTTTACGAAGCTGCGCTTCTGGAAGCAGCGCGAGATTGAGGTCAAGGACGCAGGCGGCAAGCTGGAAACGCTGGCGAGTTTTGACAACGGGAAACCCGCGATCCTCAGCGCACGGATTGGGCAGGGGACGCTCATTGTGCTGGCGTCGGGATGGCACCCGGGAGACAGCCAGCTGGCGCTCAGCACGAAGTTTGTACCGCTGCTGTACGGCTGGCTGGCGGCGGCGGGATTCAGTCATGATTCGGCGGGTGCGCTGGTGGTGGGGGATGTGCTGCCGCTGGACAGCGGGGCTGCGCATACGGTCACGGAGCCGGATGGGAAGGTGCATGCGCTCAAGACGGGGGAGACTTTTACGGCGGCGCAGGCGGGGCTGCACCAAGTGCAGGGTGGGACGCATATGCGGTCCGTGGCGGTCAACCTGCCGCCGGACGAAGGGCGGGTGCTGCCGATGCCGCCGCAGAAGCTGGCGGAGTATGGGATCAAGCTGGCTGGCAGCGACGACAAGGCCGGGGCTGGAGAAAGTGCGGAGCAGCGGCTCACGGCCACGGATACTGAGCAGAGGCAGCAGTCGTGGTGGTATATTCTTCTGGTGCTGCTGGCTGTTCTTGTGCTGGAAACTTGGGTTGCGGGGCGAAGCGGCAGCTCAAAGTGGTCCGCACAGTCCCCTGTGCGGGACTCCGCAGCATCCCATGGCTCCGCCTAAACGAATGAGTGTTTTTGAATGCTGTGATGCCCGAACGTTTTCAATTTTTCAATCCGGTCGCGGGTGTCACCGTCACCCGGGGCAACCTGCCTCATTGGGATCAGGCTCAGTCCACCTACTTCATCACCTGGCGTACTGCGGATTCCATTCCGCGTGTGGTCTGGCAACGGTGGAGACAGGAAAGAAACAGTTGGCTGCTAGCGCACGACATCAATCCAGCGTCCAGAGACTGGCGGCTCGATTTTGAAATGCTCGACGAGGCCGCGCGGGATGATTTTCGTCAGTTTGCCCGATCTTTGGAAAGCGAGCTTGATGGTTGCCACGGTGAGTGCGCACTGCGTGATCCTCAAATTGCACGACTGGTGGCCGATGCTTTGCATCATTTTGATGGCAGCCGGTATGTGCTGGGCGATTATGTGGTCATGCCCAATCATGTGCATCTCCTGGTCGGCGGACTCGCGCGGGAAGCCATGCTCAAGCAAGTGGAGTCGTGGAAGAGATGGATGGCCATAGGGATCAATCAGACTCTTGGGCGCAGCGGGCGGTTTTGGCAGGACGAGAGTTTTGATCATCTTGTGCGCAACGAAGCTTCGTTTGAGAAGTTTCGTGCTTACATTGCCCGGAATCCTGTGATGGCCGGGCTCAAAACGGACCATTTTTTATTATGGCAGCGACCAGCAGCTTAGAAACCGAACGGGTGGGACCGTGCAAACTTAGGGGAGTGACGAACTCTTTGGACAGGCATTTGCGGGGCGGCTGGGTGTGGCGGAGCGCCGCACAGGGGACTGTGCGGACCACTTTGCTGGCGCCTGGCTCGCACGATTTCTCGTTCTTATACCGTTAATGACACTATCATGATCGCTCGCACCATTCTTGAAGCCCGGATTGCTGAGGTACGGGAGATCCTGCGCCGGGCGCGGCTGATGAGGCATCTGGCGGTGGTGCTGGTGGCGGGTATTGTGGTGCGGGGGGCGTTGCTGCTGGCGACGCTGAATGGGTTTGAGATTTCCAAGAGGGTGGACCGGTGGTCGATGCTGGGGCTGGTGGTGCTGGGACTGGTCGCGTGGATCAAGGGGCGGCGGAATGTGTGGAGTGATCGGGAGATTGCGCGCCTTATTGAGAAGCGGCATGCGAGTCTGGATGCGCTGCTGCTGACGGCGATCGAGCATGAACCGGGTGCGGATGAGCCGGCGGGTTTTTTGCATGAGAGGCTGATCGACCGCGCGCTGGCGCATGCGGCGACGCAGCCGTGGCAGGTGACGGTGGCGCAGAAGCCGTACATGCGGGCGTTGGTGGGGGCGTGCCTGGCGGTGGTGGTGTTTCTGGTCACGGAGATCGCGCTGAGGGTACAGGAGCACCGCAGCCAGATGGTGGCTGTGCAGAAGAAGACGGAGGAGCCGACGAAGCCGACGGAGTTTAAAGCGATGCTGACGCCGGGAGATACCGAGCTGGAACGCGGCATGCAGCTGATCGTGGAGGCGAGGTTCAACGGGCCGGTGCCTGCGGATGCCACGCTGGTGGTGAGCGAGGCTGACGGCCAGGAGCGTGAGCGGCTGCCAATGCGGCTGACGGTGGACGAGCAGGTGTATGGCGGGATGATTCACAAGGTGGCGCGTGATATGAAATACCACGTGGAGTTCAGCGGGCAGAAGTCGGAGGTGCACACGATCTCGGTGTTTGACTATCCGGCGCTGGTGAGCAGCGATGTGACGGTGACGCCGCCGGAGTACACGAAGCTGCCGGTGAAGGAGACGAAGAACACGAAGAAGGTGACGGCGCTCGAGGGAGCGAAAATCGTGTGGCGGATCAAGGTGAACAAGCCGCTGATCGGGAGCGGCGAGGCGGGTGGCGCGGGGCGCAAGGATGTGAGCCCCTTTGCGCCGCATCTGACGGCGGCGGAGCTTTTTGGCGAGGACAAGACGGTGATCCCGCTGACGGCTTCAGCCGGAGATGCCACGGTGCTGGAAGGCGTGATGATGGCGGAGAAGACGCTGAAGTACCGGCTGCATCTGGTGGATGAGGCGGAGAGGGGGAACAAGAATCCGCCGTGGTTTTCGGTGACGGTGCAGTCGAACCAGCTGGCGAAGATCGAGGTGGTCTTCCCGAAGCGGGATCTGCAGGTGTCGAGCCTGCAGGAACTGCCGGTGGAGGCGAAGGTGTCTGACGACCTGGGGGTGGTGAAGTCGGGGGCGGTGTTCAGCATCAACGGGAGCAGCAAGGAGATCGTGTTCAAGCATGCGGTGACCGAGCCGCTGAAGAAGCAGGATGTGCGGGCTGAGCTGGTGCTGGAGAAGGAGCACGCGGAGCCGAGGCAGCTGGTGAGCTACTACCTATGGGCGGAGGACACCGGGCCGAAGGGCGAGGTGCGGCGCAACATGAGCGACATGTTCTTTGCCGATGTGCGGCATTTTGAGGATATTTTCCGCGAGATGGAGGCGCCGCCCAGCGAGCCGGGGCAGCTGAAGGCGCAGAGCGACGAACTGGTGGACCTGGTGAAGCAGCTGGTGAACGCGACGTGGAAGATCATCCGAGACACGAACGCGGGGCGCGTGATCGAGGCGGCGGTGCCTGACATCAACGTGGTGCATCAGTCCACGGGGATCGCCCTGGAAAAGGTGAAGGAGGGGATGGAGAAGGCGGAGGATTCGCAGGTGAAGCAGTACCTGACGGAGGCGTGGAAGAGCCTGAAGGATGCCGAGGGGCCGCTGCAGCAGGCGGCGGAGGAAAAGAAGCGGTCGCCGCTGAACCAGGCGCTGACCTTTGAGCAGACGGCGCTGGAGTGGCTGCACCGTGCGCAGAGCCGCGAGCACCAGGTGGTGCGGCAGGACAAGCCGCAGAAGGGGGCCGGGCAGCAGGCCAACAAAAACCAGATCATGGACCTGGAGCTGAAGCAGAAGGAGCAGCGCTATGAGGAGGAGAAGCAGGCGACGGAGGAGCAGACCGCGGAGCAGCAGGAAAACCTGCAGGTGCTGAACCGCCTGAAGGAGCTGGCGCGGCGGCAGGAGGCGATAGCGGAGAAGATCAAGGAGCTGCAAAACCAGATGGCGAATGCGAAGACGGAGGAGGAGAAGCAGGAGCTGGAGAACCAGCTGAAGCGCCTGCAGACGGAGCAGGAGCAGCTGCTGAGCGACATCGACGACCTGAAGGAGCGCATGGAGAAGCCGGAAAACGCGCAGAACATGGCGGAGGCGAAGGAGAAGCTGGACCAGGCGCGCGAGAAGGCGATGGAGGCGGCCGAGCAGCTGAAGAATGAAAAGCTGACGGATGCCGCGAACTCGACCACCCGGGCGCAGCGTGAGCTGGAAAAGATGGGGGAGGATTTCCGGCAGAAGACCTCGAAGAAATTTGCGGAGGAGATGAAGCAGATACGCCAGCAGGCGCGTGACGCGGCGGAGAACCAGAAGAAGATCAGCGAGGCGCTGGAGAATCAGAAGGAGGCGGGATCAGACATCGAGCGGAACATGCAGAACGCTGCACAGAGCCGGCAGGTGGCGGGGCAGCAGGAGCAGGTGCAGAAGCTGCTGAACAGCATGAAGCAGCTGAGCGAGCAGGCGGAGCAAAGTGAGCCGCTGCTGCACCGCAACCTCTACGACGCCGTGCGCAAGGCGCAGACGAGTGCGCTGGAGGAAAACCTGCAGGAGGCGCAAAATCAGCTGCGGTATGGCACGCAGGCGGAGGCGAAGGATGCCGAGCGCAAGGCGGCGAATGCGGTGGAGGAGCTGAAAAAGGGCGTGGAGAAGGCGGCTGAGAGCGTGCTGGGCAACGAGAGCGAGGCGCTGCGTGTGGCGAAGAACGAGCTGGATAAGCTGATCAAGGAAGCGCAGGAGCAGGAGGCTGCGGGCAGTGAAGGTGAGAAGGGCGACAAAGGCGCCAAGACTGCGAATGCCGCCGATCCTCAAGGGCAGGGAGAGAAGACTGATCCCAAGGCTGCCGAGGGGCAGAAGGGCCAAGGCCAGGAAGGGCAGGGCCAGCAGACTGCTGAGAAGGGGATGAAAGCTGGTGAAGGTCAGAAGCCTAGAGAAGGACAGCAGGGCAAGGATGGCCAGGGCAAGGATGGCGAGGGGCAGCCCCAGATGACGATCCAGCAGGGCAAGCAGCCGGGCATGGGACAGGAGGGCCAGGAAGGCCCGGGCGCAGGCAAGGATGCGCAGACGGCGGAGAGCGGTCAGAAGCCCGGTCAGGGTGGCAAGCCGGGCGAGAAAGGCCAGGAGGGCCAGCAACCCGGAGCTGAGGGGCAAGGCCAGGGCCAGCAGCAGGCCTCTGCGCAGCAACCGAATGGCGAGCAGCCGGGACAAGGAGCTGGGAAGGAAGGCATGCAGCCTGGACAGGAAGGGCAAGGACAGGGACTGGGCGAGCAATCCGGTCAAACGGCGGACCGCAGCGGCAAGCCGGGTGAGGGGCAGCCGCAGCCGGGAGAGGGGGCGCGATCAGGCCGAGGGCAGGCGCAGCAGGCTGCCAACTCTGACATGGGCATCGGCACCACGGGGGACCGTGATTCGGACAATGACCGCAGGCGGCCGCAGATCGCGGGCGGAGCGGTGCCTGAGGCGCTGTTTTTTGAAGACGGCAAGGAGCAGCCTGACACGGGTGTCTTTACCGGCAACGGCTACGAGCAGTGGAGCGACCGGCTGCGCACGGTGGAGGAGCTGCTGGAGAACTCAGAACTGCGCAATGAAGCGGCGAAGGTGCAGGATCGCGCCCGGGCGCTGCGCATTGAGCTCAAGCGAAGCAACGAGGCGCCGCAGGTGTCGCACCTGAACACACGGATCACGCAGCCGCTGATGGAGCTGCGGGATCGGGTGGTGGAGGAGCTGTCGAAGAAGGATGCGGTCAAGAACCTGGCGCCGGTGGACCGTGATCCGGTGCCGGCGGAGTTCCGGGATCTGGTGAAGCGCTACTACCAGGAGCTGGGAGCCGGAAAGTGAGGAGGCAACCGATTGTTTGATGGAAAGCTGACTCGACGCTAAAGGGTTATTTAGCATACTTGGGCGATGGCCCTGACAGTTCTGACATTGCGAACGGGAGACGAAGAGCACCGGATCTCGTGCCCGCTGCATGCAACACTGACGCTGGGATGCGGGCCGGACTGTGAGGTGACTTTTGAGGGCGTGGGCATACAGCCGAGGCACTGTGAGATGTATCGCACCGGAGAGCGGACCTTTCAGATCATCGGGGTGCATGCTGCGGCGCAGTTCTCGGTGAACGGGGTGATCGCGAGCGAGCTGGAGGTGAATGCGCCGTTCAGGCTTGGGATCGGCGGGGAGGTGTTTGATGTGGATCTGGCTGAGGGTGAGGTGATGGCATCGCAGGAGGCGGTGGCGGGAGCGGCGGTGCCGGGGACGCGCCCGAGCCGAAGGGGCTATCTGCTGAGGCCGATCAGCCTGAAACCCAGGGCTGGTGAGCGTGTGGGCGGGGTGATTTTGGAGAGGCCTGCCGTGCCTGTGAGCGAGGTGCCTGCGCCGGTGCCGCCGACGATGCCAGCGACGCAGGCTGTGGCATGTGCGGTGGGTGCCGAGCGGGCTGTGGATGAAGAGAGGTCGCCCGTGCTGCTGCTGGCGGGGGTGATGCTGTGCGGGGCGATGGTCGCGGGGATCTTGTACTGGCCGCATCATCTGGACCATCTTGCTGATGCGAGGCCGGGCACGGTGGAGCGTGCTGAGGCTGCGCCTGAGCCGGAGAAGACAGTGAGGACGTGCGAAGACCTGATCTGGGCGGGAGCGCCCAGTCTGGCGGCGCGGGTGCTGATGCCGCTGGCGGAGCAGGGGAATGTGCATGCGATGCATGTGCTGGCGCTGGCGCTGAGGGCTGCGGGGCAGCGTGGGGAGGAGGTGGTGCAGCTGCTGCAGAGGGCCGCCGAAGGGGGGCGACGGGAAGCGCTGCGTGATTTTGTGAGCGTGATCGATGATGCGGAGAACCCGGGGCGCTGCACGGCGAAGGCTTTCAAGCAGCTGCAGATGGCGGCCAGGATGGGTGAGATGTCTGCGTGGATGCCTCTGGGAGAACGCTACGAGCACGGTGATGGCACCGCAGCGGACGTGAAGCTGGCGCTGGGGGCCTTTGAGAGGGCACGCATGGGCGGAGACAAGCGGGCTGCGGCGAAACTTTCTGCCACACAGGAGGCGCTGGAGCGTGCGGCTGCGTATGTGCGCTCGTGGAACGAGGTGTCTGTGGCGACGCTGCTGGAGCATGTGGCGGCGGGGCAGGGGAAGTTTTTCAAGCTGGACCGTCCGCCGATGGAGGTGCTGCTGCGCCAGGAGGAGGAGCTGCGCGCGAGGTGGCCGATGAGGCGGATCGGCGTGGTGGCGGGAGCTCAGGCGGAGGTGGAGACGTTTGACCGGATCAAAGTCACGCAGCCGTTTCAGTTTGAGGTGCAGCGGGGGGGACGCATCGCGAGAGGGAAAGGTGTGCTGGTGTGCACAGTGCGGCGCGATGCGGAGGGCCGCTGGCGCATTACCGATGCGAGCGATGCCATTGAGGCCGCCGAACTGCTGCCCGGGAAGGAGCAGTTTGTGAGTGCTGCGTCATTGCGCGCGTTGAGGCCTGCCTTTACGAGGGCGGAGCAGATGGAGGAGGCGCGACGGGGGATTTTAGAGCAGATGCGCGGGCTGGAGGCGACGGAGGACTTCAAGCCGGTGCTCCAGGTGCTGATGCAGGCGGTGGCAGAGTTTCCGCAGGAGACTTTCTGGCGGCCGTTTGCGGACAAGGTGTGCGACCGGATGGCGAGGCAGCTTTTCATGAGGAGCCGGTGGCTGGACGCGGCGTGGGCGGAGACGGTGCATCAACTGGCCGAGCATGGCAGTGTTTCGGCGATGCTGCTGGAGGGGCATCTTTATGCGGCGGGGTATGGGTGCGAGCGCGATCTGGCGCGGAGCGTGGCGCTGTATGAAAGGGCGTTTGAGGCGGGGAAGCGGCGGGATGCGCGCTTTTACTATGCGGAGGCGCTGTTTCAGGGACGCGGGGTGGCGCAGGACATTGAAAAGGCGGGGGAGCTGGCGCTGGCGTTCATGAGAAGGTCCAGGCATCCGCTGGAGGCGTATCTGGCGGCGCATCTGCTGTGGCGGAAGGCGGAGCATGACCCGGCGCTGTGGCAGGATGTGTATGACACGCTCTCGCGTGTGGCGGAGACCTTTCCGCCGGCCAAGAACCTGGCGGGCATGGTGCTCTTAAATCACGGGCAGACGACGAAGGAGCGCCGGACGGGTTTTGCGGCGATCAAGGCCGCGGCCGATGAGGGCGTGGTGGAGGCGATGAAGAGCCTTTCGCAGTGCTATCTTGAGGGAGTGGGCTGCGAGAAGGATCTGCATCTGGCCACTTTGTGGAAGCAGAAGGCGCTGGTGACGGAGCCGCCGAGGAGGAGGCACTACACGGAGCTTGAGGAGTGAGGGGAGATGGCATTTATGATTTACGATTTGTGATTTATGATTTCGGAAATGGGGGTGACGTGAAATCTGGAGGACGCGGAGAGACTCAGAAATTGAAATCACGGAATACACCGAATACACGGAATCGGGTAAAGGCTCTTGGTGGTATGGTGTGGTATTTGTTTGCAAAAGACAATGGCGATGGGGGCTGGGATGTGAGTGGTCATCCTGACAATGACTGACCTTTTGACGGCGCAGCCCTGACTGTGCCGGGTGTGGCTACTCGCCTGGGCGGAGGATGTCGCAGGTGATGAAGATGGCCTGGAGGATGTCTTGTTTTTCAAACTCGGGTTTGCCGGTGGGCTTGTAGAGGGAGAGGAGGCGGGCGGAGGTGGAGGGTAGGGTGATGGCGGTGGTGGTCCGGGTGGTGAAGAAGTCGGTGAGGGGAAACTCGAGGCGGTGGCCCTGGGTGTCGGTGAGGTGCTCGCGATGTTCGAGGGGAGGGGCAGTGTGGAATTCGTTGGAGAGGGTGAGTTCGACGGTGGCACCGTCGGAGCCTACGGAGGGTTCGAGCTCCAGGCGCAGGCCAACCTGCCGCATTTCCTGATTGAAGCTGATGCGTTGTTTGTCGTCGAGGCTGACATCAGCGATGAAGATGTGCTCGTTGTTCTGGGTGGATGAGGCGCGGGTGCCGGACCTGGTCTCGACGCGAGCCATGTTGAGATGCTGCACGGTGCCGGCTTTCACGGCGGTGAGGAGTTCATCGAGCTCGGCGCGGTGATTGCTTTTGCTGGAAGCCTGGGCGGCGAGCCGGCGCAGGAGCGGGCCGGGGCCCTGTAACACGTGGGCGGTGCAGGCAGTGGTGTGCCGGATGGAACCACAACCCCAACCCACATAAGCTTCCACCAGGTCGAGGTTTTCATTCGTGTTGGTGACCACCAGCCGTGTCGATGGCGGGCCGTAATAGGCGGCCGTGCCTGGGGGGAAGGTGATGCCTACGGCTTCAAGGATCTCCTTGGCTGTTTTGGGTTTCTTTTTGTCATCCGGGGTGGTGGCATCTCCTCCTGCGGAAAGAAAATCGGGAGGAACGCGATAGGAGCGGGTGTGGATTTCCTTGGCATCGCTCGCAGGCGGAGGAGGGACGAAGGAGTAAGGGGATCTGGCCACCTGTGGTATGACCTCACATTTGACAAAGGTGGCCCAGAGGACGCCGGTGTCTGGATGGCCGGCGGGAGGATTGAGCGCGAGGAGCTTGGTGCCGCCTTTGGTGAGGTTGATGCCCGTCACGATTTTGTGGACATTGAAGTCGGTGAGGGGCTGGTCAAAGGGCTGCTGAGAGGCGGGATCGCGGAGCTGCGCTTGGCGTGTGACCGGCGGCGTGGGATGGAGTTCGTGAAAACAGGTGAGCTCCACCGTGCGGCTGTCTGCGCCGACGGTGGGCTCGACCTCGATGACGGAGCCCACCCGTCGGGTGTCGAAGATGATGCTTGGATATCCCTGGCCGTCGGAGCCCTCGCTTTCGAGGTAGCAGTGCTCGTGCGCTGAATGATGAGCGGCTTTGTTGCCGGACTTGGTTTCGATAAAGGCGGACTGGATGAACCTGGCCTCTCCACGGGCGACTGCGGCTTCTACTGCGGCGAGCATGGCGGAGTCGTCGGTGGAGGCGAGTGTCTCGCGGGTGAGATCGCGCAGCAAAGGGGCGGGTGCCTCGAGGGTGTGGAAGGTGAAAGCGACTGTTTTGGGAAAGACGGCCAGGTCATGCTCCAGCATGGTGCTGATGAGCGCGATGTTGTCCGGGGTGTTCACACAGCGCAGCACGCCCTCGCGGTGTTCAAGGAAGGAGCCTGGGGGAAAGGTGGCGCCGGCTTTGGCAAAATGGGTCTGGAGAGTGGGGGGCTTCGAGAGACGCGGTGGTTCTCCAATCTCATTTTCAAACTTGGGGCGCAGGGCCTCGTCAAATACTCCGTCCGGGGCATGCATGGCGGCGAACTGCATGCCTTTGGGAATGGTTGAGGGTGATGTCACTTTGGGCTGCGGAGCGGGGAGTGCCTCAACGCGGCGGACCGTGGCGGTGAGGAACACGGCGCAGAGAAGGTCTGAGTTTTCGCGTGGTGTGCCGACTGGCCGGGTGATGCCGAGGAGTCTGGTGCCGCCACCCAGGAAGCTGACACTGGTATTGATCTGAGTGCCGGGGAGATCGGTGAGGGGAAACTCCGTGGCGTGGCCGGTGAGGGGATCGCTGATGCTGAGCTGACGCGTGGTCGGAGGTGCTGGGTAGAAATCCAGGGCGAGGGAGGTCTCGATGAAGGCGCCGTCCGTACTGACGGAGGGCTCGATCTCCCAATGCAGGCCGAGGTGGCGAGTTTCTGCGGAGATGGCGGAACGGCTCTTGGCATCGAGGGACACATTGCTGACATAGCGATGCTCGAGGCCTGCATCGAGCGTGGCGCGGGTGCCGGATTTGGTTTCGAGAAAGGCATCGCCTACGACGCGGACCTTGGAGCCGGGTTTTTGGGCGTGATCGAGCAGCAAGGCGAGCGCGGGCGCGGCATCGAGGCTGCGGGAGGCCAGGGCATTGGACTGGCGGATGAGGTCGCCAGGAGCCTCGATGATGGTGAGGGTGAAGCCGACATTGGCAGGCGCCTGCTGAGTGATCGAAGCCACAAACGCCTCGGTGATCTCGATGTTGGGCACCGAGTTTGTGACGGTGAGGAGGCTGGTGAACGGATTGAAGCTGGCACTGGCTCCCTCGGGAAAAGTGACGCCGATGGATTCGAGGATCTGCCGTGGTGTCTTGAGCTTTGGATGAGCCGGTGAATCGAGCGCTGGACTGGTGGCGGGCTCGCGTGTGGCAAAGGGATCTTTGTCTGCCGTTGATTCAGGTGACGGAGCGCTTTCGCAGGAGATGAAGTCGGGCGGGAGTTTGAATATGCGAGTGAGGAGCGCCGGCTTTTCTGCGTGTGTGATCGCGGTGCAGACGAGGGTGATCAGCAGGAAGAAGCAGCGTGCGCGGAACGACATGGCGGTGAGGTTAGTGGAAGCGGGGGAGGGATGTCGAGACGGATGAGGGGCGCTCGCAGACGGGCGGGCTGTCGCCATGCCCATCCCACGTGGAGACATGCGGTGGGAGAGAGGCTACTTGATAACGGCCGGATCTTCGAGACGCAGGATGTCGCAGGTGATGAAGATGGCTTGGAGAATGTCTTCTTTTTCGAACTCGGCTTTGCCGGTGGGCTTGTAGAGGGAGAGGAGTCGGGCGGTGCCGGAGGGGAGGGAGATTTCGGTTCGGAGCCTGGAGGTGAAGTAGTCGGTCAGAGGGAACTCAAGGGGGCGGTTCTGAAGGTCGAAGGTACGTGCGCGATGCTCGAATGGAACGGTGGTGTCGAATTCGGAGGCGATGGTGAGTTCGCTCCATTTTCCGTCTGCTGCGATGGTGGGGGTGAGTTCGATTTTGAAACCAACATTGCGGTGATCGGAGACGATTTCCGGGGCCTCGTCTTTGGTGAGGAATGCCCCTGTCAAAGTTGTGTGCTCCACGCCCTGCTTCAAGGTGGAAAAGGTGCCTGATAAGGCCTCGAAACGAGCGGTGACGAGGTGGGTTGCCTCTCCGTCTTTTACGGTGGCGAGGAGTTGGTCGAGTTCGGCCCGGTGATCTGATTTTCGGGCGGCCTGAGCGGCGAGCTGACGCAGCAGCGAGCCCGGGGCCTGGAAGATGTGTGCGGTGATGACGGCGGAGCCGGGCGTGGGCTTGCCGAATGATATTTTGGCCAGGTTGGCGGGAGTGTTTCGAACGATGAAACCGCGAAATTGCTCCAGCATACGGACGTAGGAGCCTGGGGGAAAGCTGGCACCGTATGATTCGAATGTTTGCTGAAGATTTTTTTCGCGGGATTCGGCGGTGGTTAGCACCAGCGTAATGCCTTCCTTTGAAGGCGAGGGGGGGGAAGAAGGATCGGTGCCATTAGTGTGTGCAGGTGAGCCTAGCGAGGCTGACAGCACATCTTCAAGCGTGAAATATTTCACGATCATTTTCTCAGGCTGTGAAGACGACGCGAGGGACTGAGGTGAAGAAAGCTTGGGCTGCTTGATGAGGATTGGAACCACATCGCATTTCAGAAATGTGGCCCAGAGTTTGCCGGACTGCTCACGACCAGGGGGAGGAGTGAGCGAGATGAGCTTGATGCTGCCACTGGTGAGGGAGCTGGTGGTGGAGGTTTTGTGGAAGTGAAAACCGGCGGCGGGTGTTCCTGATGAATGCTGTGAGGCGGGATGCAATTCGTGCTCGTAGGTCACATGCAGGGTTTTGCTGTCGGCACCGATGTCTGCCGTAATGTCCAACATGGAGCCAACCATGCGTCTGTCGAAGCTGAGATGGCGAGGCTGCTGGGGTTTGGATTCGGTGTTGATGACCGAGCTTTGCTCACGTGCAGACTGGCGGGTGGCGAAGCTGCCGGAACGGATGGGAAGGAAGGCGGAGTCGATGAAACTGGCCTCCCCACGCGCGGCGGCGGCCTCGATGGCGGCGAACATGGCAGAATCGTCCGCCGAGGCGAGGGTGTGGTGAGCGAGATCGCGCAGGAAGGGGGCGGGGGCCTCCAAAGTATGCAAGGTACAGGCGATGTTTTTGGATGGGTGTCTGAGCAACTGGTCGATGAGAGATGAAATGCAGGAGATGTTGTCAGGGGTGTTGACGATCCATAGCTGGTCGCCGCGCTGCTCGATGGACGAGCCCTCAGGGAAGGTGATGCCTTTTTCAGTCAGCCAGTTCTTGAGACTGGTGGGAGGTGTGGCAGGCAAAAACTCATCGAACAAACCGGCTGGTGCATCGAGAGCGGTGAATTTCATGCCGGAGGGCATGGAAGCGTTGGGGGCTGGCTGAGGCTGCGGTGGGGGGAGGGCTTCGACCGTGCGGAGTTTGGCGGTGAGAAACACGGCGCAGAGGGTGTCTGCCTTTTCCTGTGGCATGCCGAGAGGGCTGGTGACGCAGAGCAGGCTTGTGTCGCCGTCTTTGATGACGGCATCGGCGCCAAGATGGATGACCGGAATGTCGGTGAGGGGAACTTCGGGTGTGTGATCTGCACCCGGGGTGGATTCAGAAGCCACTTTCTGGGGAGCGGAAGCGGGGGTGCTCAGGGTCAGGTTGATTGCAGCTTTGATGGTGCTGCGATCTTCGCATGTAGAGGGCTCGATGGAAAGCTGCAGGCCGTTCTTGCGTGGCTTGGGCGGGGCTGAGAGGGCGATGATTCCAGCGCCGAGTGGGGAGACGTGGGCTGGGGTGTGCTCATGCACGGTTGCAACAATGGAGCGGACGCCGGACTGAGCTTCTAGGAAGGCATCGCTGATGACGCGAACGTTTGAGCCGGGCTTTTGCGCCTGTGCGAGCAGATTGCTTAATTCCTTGAAAGCGGTTGTGGATTTTGCAGCAGTGGCGGCCTGGCGGATGAGTTCGCCCGGGCCTTCGATGACGGTGACGGTGAGAGCGATATTGACGGGAGCCTCACGGTGGATGGCATCGATGAAGCCTTCGACGAGATCGAGATTGGGCTGGGTGTTGGTGACAGTGAGATGACCTGTGAGGCAATTGAAGCTGGCACTGGTTCCTTTGGAAAAATGCACGCCCGCCGATTCGAGTGTCTGCCGGGCGGTGATGGGCATGAGGGAGGAATCAGCCTTGAAGTCGGCCGAGGTAAAGGGATCGAAGGGGGCGGCCTTGGAGTTGTAGGAAAGATCGCGGTTGGAGAGGAAATCTGGCGGTACTTTGAAGGTGCGTGTGTGCAGCTCAGTCTCGAATTCTGCCGAGATGGGGACGATGAGAACAGAGTTATGTTCGACTCTGTATTTGGTTTGCGTGAGCTCGGTGACGTAGCGGATGGCTTCGGAGAGCTGCAAATTTTTGACATTCAGATTGATGGGTGAGGTGTCTGGCGTGTCATCGAGGCGAAGGATGATGTTCACGCCCTTGCTGCCTGAGGGGGCGGATGACTTGTCCAGTTCACGGCTTTGCTTGCGGAGAAATTCAATCGCCTGCTCAAGGGTGGTGTTTTCGAAGTGAACTGTGGGGAGGATGATCTCATCCATTTTTTGCATCAGGCGGGCTCGGGCATCCAGGCCAACTGGCGCAGAGACTGGGGCGGGGCTTTGAGGGGATGCTTTGTCTTTGGCTGGCTCTGCACCATGGGCCAGAGTGATGATGGCCCAAAGCAGAAGGATGCTGCGGATGCGGTGCATGCGGATGAGATGACGGGATGAGATAGCTACGGAAAGAGGCTACTTGAGAACGGTCGGATCTTCGAGACGCAGGATGTCGCAGGTGATGAAGATGGCCTGGAGGATGTCTTGTTTTTCAAACTCGGGTTTGCCGGTGGGCTTGTAGAGGGAGAGGAGGCGGGCGGAGGTGGAGGGGAGGGTGATGGCGGTGACGGTTTTGGAGGTGAAGAGGTCGGTGAGAGGAAAATCGAGGCGGCGGCCCTGGGGGGCGATGAGGTGCTCGCGGTGATCGAGGGGAGGGGCTGTGTGGTATTCGGCGGAGATGATCAGATCCACGAAGGGGCTGTCTTTGCTGGTGGTGGGTTCGAGTTCGACATTGAGGCCAATGCAGCGGGGCTCTTTTTTGAAAAGGGGCAGTCCTTTGTCATCCAGGCTGAGTTCGCAGATGTATGGGTGCTCGGAGCCTTGGTTTACGGTGGCGCGGGTGCCGGGCTTGGTTTCGAGACGGGCGGTGTCAAGGTGGAGGACGGTACCTGATTTCACTGCGGCGAGGAGTTCGTCGAGCTCTGCACGGTGGTCGCTTTTGCGGGATGCCTGGGCTGCGAGACGGCGCAGGAGGGGGCCGGGGCCTTGCAGGACGTGGGTGGTGAACGCTACAGAAAAGGGCATGGAGCTGAGAATCTTGTCCACCACTGCTGTGATCAAGGCGTGGTTCGCCAGAGTATTGCGCATGATTAACGTGGAGGTCTTTGGGTTGTATGAAACGCTGGCTCCCTCTGGAAAAGTGACTCCGAGATCTTCTAGCGGGCGGGGCGGGCGCTCTCGTCTTCGCGGAGCTTGAGTGGCTTCGATGGCAAACGGATCTCCAGATGGTGCCGGGGAAGGAGCGCCGAGGGAAATGAGGCGATGCACAAAATCTGCGGGGACACGATAGGCTCTTGTTTCCAGTGCTTCCTTTCCTGCCTGTGGAGGAATTTGGTTTGCCAGGGCCTTTTTGGGTTTGGGAAAGTGAGGCACGGTGCAGCATTGCAGAAAGGTGGCCCAGATGTGGTCTGCATGGCTGCTGCTGATGTCCTGATGCAGGGCGATGAGTCTGATTTCTCCCTCATGCATGGTGGTGTGGCTGTGGGTTTTCAGCACTCGGAAGCTGGTGCTGGGAAGCGGGATGCTTTGGCCCTGAGCAGGATCATGGGGCGGAATTGCATCAGGGACACCAACTGGGACATGCAGCTCGTGGTTGTAGGTCACATCGATGGTCCGGCCATCGGCACCTATGGTGGGTTCTATTTTCAGAAAGGATCCAAGGGGCCGGCCCTTGATGGAAATCGCGGGAGGATTTTTTTCTTTGGGCGGCGTGCGATCAAGGAAATAGCAGTCGCGTGCGGCCACATGGGTGGAGCGAGTGCCGGACTTGGTTTCGAAGAAAGAGGACTCAAGGAACGCGGCCTCGCCGCGTGCGGCGGCTGCTTCGACTTCTTTCCATTCGGCCGACTGGTCGGCGGACGTGAGTGCGGCCTGGGAGAGCTTGGGCAAACTGGATGGGGGCAGGCGGACCGTGTGGAGAGTGACGGCGACAGTTTTGGAGGCCTTCTGAACGGCAGCAGCGATCAGCATGGAGATGGAGTCGATGTTTTCCTGAGTGTTGGTTATGCGAAGGAGGTCGTTTTCCAGCTTGATCACGGAGCCTGAGGGGAAAGTGACACCTTGGTCGATGAACCAATCCCGGAGCGGTTTGGGGGTGGGGTCCATGATGGACTCAAAGAGCCCCTCTGTGATCTGGAAGGTGATGCTGGACAGGCCCTTGGGTGGCGTGGATGTGGAGTGTGTGCCGAGAGCGAGATGGTGTGGAGGATTTTCCACATAACGAACGGAGGTGGTGAGGAACACGGCCCAGAGGATGTCGTCGGTTTTCTGCGGCAGGCCGGGGGGGCGGGCAATGCCTGCCAGTTTGGTGGTGCCGCTGCTAACCAGAAGGGAGGAGGTTAGGTTCACTTTTGGTATTTCTCTCGTGGTCTCCAAGGACGTGTTGTTTGCAGGCGGGGGGCTGAGATTGGGCTCTTCTGTTTTTGCGGATAAAGGCGGGCTCAGTTCTAGGTCGAGACTGAGGTCGATGGTCTGGCCATCTGCTTGAATGGTTGGTTCGAGCTGGATGCGCAGGCCGGTGGGTTGCCTGTCAGGATCTGGCGAGACGCTGTTTGAAAGCCTGGGGGCTGATTCGGCTTCTGTGGTGGCTGAGATGCCGGATTTTGTTTCGATGAAGGTGTGGCCTGCGACTCGAACGGAGGAATCGGGCTTTTGAGCCAGATCACGCAGGGAGGTGAGTTGCTTGCTGGCATTGGCAGTCTTGGAGGCCTCGGCATTGATCTGGCGGATGAGATCGCCCGGAGCTTCGAAGATGGTCAGGCTGAAGGCGATGACTTTGGGCGGATTGTAGCAACATGACTCAGTGTATGCCTCAACCAGATCGAGATTGGGCTGGGTGTTGGTGACTCTGAGGAGGTTCGTCAGTGGATTGAAACTGGCGCTGCTGCCTTCGGGGAAGGTGATGCCTGAAGCTTCGAGGATTTGTTGCGCGGTCTTTCGTGGTATCAAGCCGGCCGAGGGGGGAGGGTTGGGCGCAGATGGTGCGAAGGGATCTGCTGGAGCATCTGAAGCCTCGCCTCCTCCGACCGAAAGAAAGTCTGGTGGTACTTTGAAGGTGCGGGTGTGCCGCTCGTGCCGGTAGGCATGCATGTCAGTGAGAACGACTCCCTGAGCCTCCACGCGGTACACCAAATTGGTGAGTTCGGCTACATAGCGCAGGGCTTCAGACAAAGGCGCTTCTTTCAAATCCAGAGTGATGCGGATCTCCTTTGGCGGAGCGGGTTCGCGAAGGGTGAGACTGACGCCTTTGGTGCCATCTGGAGCAGGTGACTTGTCCAGTTCACGGCTTTTTTTGCGGAGGAAATCCAGCGCTTGCTCAAGCGTGGCGTTTTTGAAATGAACCGAGGGGATGATGATCTCATCCATCTTTTGTATCAGCCGTGCTTTTGCATCCAAGTCCACTAGGGCGGGGGCCGGAGTAGGGCTTTGAGGGGATGCTTTGTCTTTGGCTGGCTCTGCACCATGGGCCAGAGTGATGATGGCCCAAAGCAGAAGGATGCTGCGGATGCGGTGCATGCGGATGAGATAGCTAAGGAAGGAGGTTATTTGAGAACGGCCGGATCTTCGAGACGCAGGATGTCGCAGGTGATGAAGATGGCCTGGAGGATGTCCTCTTTTTCGAACTCGGGTTTGCCGGTGGGCTTGTAGAGGGAGAGGAGGCGGGCGGAGCCGGAGGGGATGGTGATGCCGGTGGTGATCTTGGAGGTGAAGTAGTCGGTGAGGGGGCGTTCCAGTTTGCCGCCCAGGGTGTCGATCACCTCCTCCCGATGCTCGAGCGGCTCTGCGGTGTGGAATTCGATGAGCGGTGCAAGTTCCACCAGGATGCCGTCCGCGCCGACGATGGCTTCGAGTTCGATCTTGAGGCCCACGTTGCGCATCTCCTGCTTGAAGAATGGCTCGCCCTTGTCGTCCACGCTTACGCCGAAGACTGCACTGTGCTCGCGGCCCTGACGGGTGGTGGCGCGCTCTCCGGAGCGGGTCTCGATGCGTGCGGTATTGAGATGCTGCACGCTGCCTGCCTTTACAGCGGCGAGGAGTTCGTCGAGTTCGGCACGGTGGTCGCTCTTGCTCGCGGCTTGGGCAGTGAGGCGGCGCATGAGAGAGCCGGGGCCTTGGAGGATGTGAGTGATGAACACGACGTTCTTCGGAGCGGTTCTTGTGATGGACTCCACATAAGCGTCCACCAGCGCGAGGTTCTCATTGGTGTTCTTTACGAACATGATGGAGACTGCCGGATTGTAGGAAGCGGCGGCTCCTTCAGGAAAGGGAATGCCTATGCCTTCGAGGATGTATCTGGCCGTGATGCGCGGCCGTGGCTCAGGCGTTGCCGGGCCGGATGAGGAGAGAAAATCTGGCGGCACGCGGTACTGCCGGGTGTTCCAGGCTTTGGGATCGAGCTGGGGCTTGGGCTTGCCCACTGAGGCGGGGTCGGGTCGGGCTTTCGCGACTTGCGGCACGAGGTCGCATTTCAGGAAGGTGGCCCACAGCATGCCGGGCTCATTGCAGCCGGTGGGTTTGTTGAGGGCGAGGAGCTTGATGCTTCCCCTGGGCATGATGCTCCCGGTGGTGATTTTGCAGTAATGAAAGTCTTCCAGAGGCATCTCAAAAGCTTGCTTGGAGCCGGGGTTACGGAAGTGACCGCGGCGCGCCATGGGCGCGGAGGAATGCAGCTCATAGCTGTAGCTGATATGAACATCGTGGCCGTCGTTGCCCACTGTGGGCTCGATTTCGAAGACCGAGCCCACAGGGCGCATCTCAAAGGCAATGCTGGGCTGGCCCTTGTCGCTGGTGCCAAGCGCGGAAACATACTCGTGCTCGCAGGTGGCGGCGTGTGTGGCGCGGGTGCCGGGCTTGGTTTCGAGAAAGGCGGAGTCGATGATCTTTGCCTCACCACGGGAGATCGCGGCCTCCACTGCGGCCCACATTTCAGTCTGATCGCCAGAGGCTGCCGCTGCGCGGTGCGTGAGATCGCGCAGGAGGTCGGCAGGAGCCTGCACGGTATGCAGGGTGAAGGCCATGGTCTTGGGAGTGCGGCAGAGGCAGTCCTGGGTCAGAGCGGCGATACGCTCGATGTTGTCAGTGGTATTGATGACCTGCAGCACACCGCCCTCATGTGTGGCAGTGGCTCCCTTCACGGGCACGATGCCTTGGGTCTCAAACCACGGCTGCAGCGGCCCGGGCTTTTCCATCAGGCTTTCGAAAAGGTCTTCCGGGACATTGAAAGCGGCCACCATCAGTCCGGGAGGAACCTGCGCCACCTGTGCGGGAGTGACTGCTTTTGAAAAGGGAACGGGCTCTGCATGGTTTGCGGTCCCGGTGATAAAGGCGGCCCACAGGATGTCTTCTTTCTCCTGGCTGGTCCCGACGGGCTTGGTGATGCCCACGAGCTTGGTGGTGCCGCTGCTGGAGGTAACGATGGTGGTGAAGTGAGCACCGCAGATGTCGCTGGCTGGAAACTCCGCCATCTGGCCAGAGACGGGTTCGGTAAGGCTGATCTGACGCTCGAGCGGCGGCACGGGATGCAGCTCGATGCTGAGGGTGGTTCCAAGGGTGCGGTGATCGCTGCCAAGGGTCGGCTCCAGCACCAATTTTAAGCCGATCAGGCGTGTGTCCTGGGTCACGGAGGCACGGCTTTTGGCGTCCATGTTGAACTCGCTGGCATAGGAGTGTTCGCACACGGCTTCGGAGGAAGCGCAGTAGCCGGACTTGGTTTCAAGAAAGGCATCGCCAACGACGCGGACATTGGAGCCGGCGGTTTTCGCCTGCTCCAGCAGCAGGGCCAGCTCGGCGGCGGCATTGCTGCTGCGCGTGGCAGTGGCATTGGCCTGGCGGATGAGATCCCCCGGGCCTTCGATCACCGTGAGCGTGTAGGTGATCGTGGTGGGCCCCTGGACGCGAATGGAGTCTAGGAAGGCCTCTACAAGCTCAAGATTCTCTGGGGTGTTGGTGATGCTGAGGAGACCCGTGTTGGGATTGAACCTGACCATGGCCCCCTCGGGGAAGGGGATGCCTGCATGCTCAAGAATGTCCCGGGCTCTTTTGCGTGGCAGCACCGCAGCGGGCGCAGGTGGCGGCTTGTCTGAAAACGGATCACCGGGTGGCGTCAGCGTGGGGTCGCCAGGAGTGTATTCGCCACCGTAGTCGTTCGGTGTTTGGAAGACACGCGTGATCATCCCGGCCGGCTCAGCACCCAAAGTGGTGGTGAAGCCAAGGGTGAGAAGCAGGACTAGGCAACGGGCGCGGTGCATGGTGCGAGTTTACCGAAGGGGGCGGCGGGATGTCGAGAAGGATGTTTCGAGGGTGGCGGAAGTGGCTTTCGTGTGATTGGGGCGGACTTTGGTCTGGCGGGCTGGCGATGGAGTGCTGGCTGCCGCATTCGAGGGGGGTGCGCGTGAGTCAGTGAGGCCGTCGAAAGCGGCAGCGGCGCTCCTTCGTCGCTGCGCGACCGCAGTCCACCAAATGGGACGGTGGCCAGGCGGGGGGCTTTGGCGTGGGGGCACAAAAAAACGCCGCGCTTTTGAGGGCGCGGCGTTGAATTATCCAGACCAGTTGCGGCGCAACTGGGCAACTATAAGGTCTGATGGATGCGGCCGAGGGCCATGAGGATGTAGCTGGTGGTGAGGACGGGGTCGGACTCCATCCAGCGGCCTTCGGTGTTGGACCAGGAGCCGTCGCCTTTCTGGAGGCTGAGGAGTTTTTCGGTGATGTCTTTGCGCCAGTCGATGAGCTTGCCGTCCTTGGTCTTGATGTAGTCGATCCCGGCGATGCTGAGGGCCTTGCTCATGGTCTGGTAGTAGTAGTAGAGACCGGCGGCGCCGAGGCCGGGGTTTTCGTCGGGGTTGTAGTGGTTTTGGAGCCACTCGATGACGGCTTTGACGCGGGGGTCGTCTTTGTCCACGCCGGCATAGACGAAGCTGAGAAGGCCGGCGTAGCTGATGCTGCCGTAGCTGCGGAGAGCGATGCTGCCGTCGGGGTTGGTGACTTTGGCACCGCGGGTTTCGGAGGGGTTGTAGATGAAGCCACCGGCGTCGTCGGGGTCTTTGCTGACCCAGGAGGATTTGTTGCTTTCAGGGCGGTTCTGGCAGCGCTGGATGAAGTCGATGGCGGCAGCGACGTTGAGCTGAGGCTCGTTCTTGGCGGCGTCGCCTTTGTCTGCGAGGAGGGCCTGGGAGTAGTAAAGGGCTTCGAGGGCGAAGGTCAGGTTGGACATGTCTGCGTGCATGCCTTTTTCGTCGCCGTAGCCGATGCCGCCATCGAGGGGATTGTCCTGCTTGCCTTTTTCATCGAGATCCACCTGGCAGTGGACGAGGTAGCGGCGGGCCTTGAGCATGACTTCCTCGTTCTCGGGCTTGTTGTTGAGGAGGAGTGCGGTGAGGGCGAGGGCGGTGTTGTAGTTGCCACGGCCTTTGATGAAGATGCCGCCATCCGGGCGTGCCTGGGCGACGAGGAACTTGGTGGCTTTTTCGACTTCAGCGGGGACGGGGTCGCCGGGCTTGCGGTTGGGGTCGAGCATGAAGCCGATGATGGCGAGGGACGTCATGGCGACGGGCTCAGACTCACCCCACTGGCCGGTGGCGGGGTTTTGCTTGGAGCGGAGGAAGTTGAGACCACGCTCGACGCCGAGGCGGAGCTCCTGCTTGAGGGACTCGTTGCGAGAGGCCTGGGTGGCGGCCTGGGGAAATGCGGCGGTCGTTCCTAGCGCCAGGGTGAGAAGGAAGGCTGGGATTTTCATGGTACAGAGCACTGGATGTGGAAAGAGGGCGGCGTCAACGGGCAAGGGGCACCTCTTTCAGGCTGGGCGATTTCTGTCCATGCCTGAGCTGTGGTGGGCGTTTTTTGACCGCGCCGTTATTGAGTTTTTGCTCACCGCAGGGGTGCGTCGGTGGTTTGGAACTTCTAAAATCAAAAATCGATTGCTCGACAATCGTCAATCTTCTGGTTCTGAAGGCGTCGTGGCTATGCGCGATTGACGATTGATGAACAACGATTGTTGATTTTAGAAGTGTCGATCCTCCCCCTCATTCTGCGAGGCACTCACTGTTTCGCGGGGGTGATGATTAGGGTCACCTGGGTCCCTTCGGCAGGGATGTTGACGGGCATGCTGATCCAGAGGTCGTCGCGCTCGTTGCCTTTGGCGGCGGAGTTGATGATGGCGGCGCGGTCCACGTAGGTGGAGATGATGGAGCCGGTCTGCTCGGCGGCGAAGCCGGTTTCGTCGATGAAGGAGCCGTTGAAGATCCAGGTGTCGAGGTCGGGTGGCGTTTTGCGTGTCTCGATGTTCTGGATGAAGTCGGAGAGGGGGACGTTTTTGACTTTGTCGCCGTCCTTCCATTCGACGTGGATGGCGAGGCGGTTGGCGCCGGGGGTCTTGGGTTCGGTGTCCTTGGCCTTGTAGGGGCGCTCGGCTTTGGGATCGAGCTTTTCAAGGATGCCGAGGGTGGCGGGCTCGTAGCGGGCGAGGAGGAGGGCGACCTGGAGCTGGATGGGGCGGACCTTGGTTTCGAGGATGGTTTCGTGCACTTTCTCGCCGTTTTCATGGCAGAGGGCGTACTCGATAGGGAGCTTTTGATGGAGGATGGAGCAGGGGATGCGGAGCTCGCGGGTGGCGGCGGTGATCTGGATGCCGTTGAGGTCGAAGACGCCAGGGGAGACCTGCTTGACGAGCTTTTGTGCGGCTTCGAGCTGGGCTTTGGTGTCGGGCTTTGGCGTTTCGGCTTCCTGGGCGGAAATGCGGATGAGCGAGGCGAGGAGCCCCACGGAGGAGAGGAGTACGAGGCGGAGACGTGGGGCGGAAATCATGGGGAGAAGGGGGTGGAGGGCGGTTACAAAGGGGGGAGCTTGTAGGTGCCGGTGCGGAACATCTGCTCGACATTTTTTGGCATGATCACGACGGGCTGGATTTCGTAGGAGGGCTGGGGTTTGAAGGTTTTGTCTGTGCGCATTTTGGTGATGATGTGGAGGGCGAGGTCCACGAGGGCGGGCTGAACGACGGAGGCGTCGAGCTCTCCGAGGCGTACGAGGTCGAGGCCGCGCTTCTGGCCAGAAAGGCCGTCTGTGCCGACGATGAAGATGCTGTCGCGCTGACCGGCGGCTTCGGCGGCTTTGGCGGCACCGACGGCCATGGCGTCGCTCTGGGCGTAAATAGCGTCGAAATTTTTCTGAAGGCTGAAGGCTTCGGAGGTGCATTTGGCGGCTGTGTCGGTGCTCCAGTCTGCGGGGGCGTCATGGACGAGGATGATGCCGGGCTGGGTGCGGAGGCCTTCGCTGAAGCCTTCGGCGAGCTCACTGGAGGTGTAGCTGTCTGCGGAGCCGCGGAGCTGGACGACGCGGCCGGTGATTTCGGCGCGGTTTTCCTCTGCTGCCTTGCGCTTGAGGGCCTCGACCACGGTGTCTGCGGCCATGCGTCCGACGCGGCGCTGGTCGGTGAAGACGACGCTGGCGCAGCCTTCATTGAGCATGCGCTTGTCGAGGCCGATGACGGTGATGCCGTGGGTCTGGGCCTCGACGATCAGGGCGGCGAGGGCGGGGGGATCGATGGGGCTGAGGATGATGGCGGCGGGTTTGGCGGCGATGGCCTGGCGGAGCTGCTCGATCTGCTGAGTGCTGCTGCCAGCGGCGTCGCTGGTGGTGAGCTTGTAGCCCGCCTTTCTGCCGACAAGCATGGCGAGGCCGTTGCTCTGGAAGGCCTGCATGGCGATGCGGGTGTCTGGCAGGAGGAGGATGATTTCGGCGCGCTCATCTTTGGCACTGAGTCCGGTGGCGGACAGGATGGCCGGGGGAGTGCTGGCGGGTGTGGTCGGCTGGGGGGAGCTTTTTGGCGGTGCGGAATTTTGCAGCTTCTGCTTTTCCAGATCGCTGATGGCTTTTTCCACATCCGGAGCATCGGAGGGGTCGCATGCAGCGAGAGAGAGCAGCATGCCAAAGGAAAGTGCGGCGGAGCGTGGGCTGGGGAACGTCATGGTGCGGAAGTCATTGTAGGCGTCGAAATCGGAGATGCACAAGCCTTAGATGTCCACGAAATCCCTGCCTGTCTTTTGCTTGCACTCTGACGGGATTGTCACAGACTCCGCCCTCGCCGTCCGCGCCCCCTACCGAAATGAGCCATCCACTGAAGAATGCAGCAGTCTGTAGCCGGAGGTGTTGTTTGAGGACGGAAACCACCATGTGGTGACTGATTTTCGCGACTTTCTGCGAATCCCTGCTTGATGCGCAGGGTGTTTTGCTGATAAAACTTTAAAAATACAGGAACAACCACCCCGACAAAATGAAATCCCTCAGCTTGATTTTCGCATCTCTTCTCCTTGCCAATGCCGTTCAGGCGCAAGCGCCGGCGGCGGGTGACAAACTGCCCGGGGTGAAAGTGAAAATCAAAGGGGTGGAGGTGGCGGAACAGCAGACGCCGATGCTCGAGGTGAGCAACATCAAGATGAAGCGCTGGAATCCGAAGAACTGGATCGAGCTGGATGTGGAATTTGACATCAAGCTTCCGGAAGAGGCGGGTGGCAGAAAGGGCACGTATGCCTCGATGCAGCTGAACATTTATGTGGCGCTGAACCACACGACGAAGGAAGGCAAGCGTGAGGTGATCACGGGAACTCTGGATCTGGTGGACATCCCGGCGGACGAGCCCTGCCATGCGCTGGCCTACATCTCCCCCTCCACGCTCAAGTCCATCTTTCAGAAGGACTTTGTGACGGCGGCCTCCGATGTGCAGGGCTGGGGCATTGAGTTTGTGGCGGAAGGCAAGGTGGTGGCGGCGAAGTCGAGCATCGGGAACAAGCCCTGGTGGGAGAACAAGGAAACCTTTGCCATGCTGCAGGGGATGCTGCTGAACAAGCTGCAGACGCCTTTTGCGAATGTCTTTGGCGACTACGATGTGCAGGTCAAAGCCAAGTAAGCGCAGCCGTCCCGTCAGACCCTAGTTGTTCAGCGATTTTTTACCTTATCCAGCATGGCAGACCCAAACAGCATTGCAGTCATCAGTCTTGGCTCCCAGCGCGTCAGCGGAGCATTTTTCGGCAAAACGCCGGGAGGGGATCTCATCCTGAAGCGGTATGAGATCGTTGAACTGGACGGAGATCCTTCGGTGGATGTGAGCCGGCAGCCGCAGCTGAAAACGGCGCTGCAGGAGCTTGTGTCCAAGGCGAGGATCAAAGGGCAAAAGACCTGGTGCTCTGTGCCGGGGCATCCGGTTTTCAGCCGATTTGTGAAGCTGCCGCCTGTGCAGGGGGACAAGCTGTCGCAGATTGTGGAATTTGAAGCGCGGCAGAATGTGCCGTGGCAGCTGGACGAGGTCTCCTGGGACTACGAAGTGGTTTCCAAGTCTGATCTGGGCGAGATCGAAGTGGTGCTGGCGGCGATGAAGTGCGAGCCGCTGAACGAGATGCATGAGGAGGTGTCTGCCAGCGGTGTGAAGGTGGCGGGCATGGATGTGGGGCCGCTGGCGCTCTACAATGCGTTTCGCTACAGCTACCCCGATGTGGACGAGCCAGCCCTGATCGTGGACATGGGTGCACGCTCTACCAATCTGGTGTTTGTGGAGGGGGACCGCTTTTTCACACGCAACCTGCTGGTGGGCGGTGCCGCCGTGACCAACGCGATTGCGAAGGAGTTTGGGATTTCGTTTGCCGAGGCTGAGCAGCAGAAGCGCACGCAGGGCTTTGTGGCCCTGGGCGGAGCTGTGGAGGACCACCCGGACGAGGGAGTGAACGCGATGTCCAAGGTGATGCGCAACTCGATGACGAGGCTGCATGCCGAGATCATGCGCACGATCACCTTTTACCGCAGCCAGCAGGGAGGCAGCGCGCCGAAGCGGGTGTTTCTGGCGGGTGGCGGATCTGCGGCGGGCTACATTGCGGAGTTTTTCGCTGAGAAACTGAAGCTGCCGGTGGAGATCTACAACGGTCTGCGCGGTGTGCAGACCGACCGTGGAGTGAGCGCGGAGGCCGCCCAGATGGACGCGCCAGCGCTCGGAGAGCTGGTGGGGCTGGCCTTGAGAGGCATGGGCGCCTGCCCGTGTGAAATCGAGCTGGTTCCTTCGGCGCTGGCCTCGGCACGTGATGCAGCACGGCGTGCGCCTGCACTGATTCTGGCGGGTGTCTGCCTGCTGGGGGCTCTGGGAGCCTCGATTGTCTGGTTTAACAGCGCCAGGGCGGTGGTGGAAACCCGTGCGGCGACCCTGCAGGCGGAAAGCGCGCAGCTGAGCAGGCTGGCGAATGACATTCAGCGCCTGGATGCGAGACAGGAGGAACTGCGCCTGCGCAGTGCGCAGCTGGAACAGGCTGTGACAGACCGCTCCTGGTGGGCGCATCTGCTGAATGATCTGAACCAGCAGTTTGACAATGACCTGATCTGGCTGCCGGTGATCGAAGTGCTGAAGGATGGCAAGCCGATCACAAAGCCGCTGTGGGGTGGTGATGAAAACGGTGGCGGGTCTTCGTCCTCCACCTCCAGCACCACTGCGAACAACCGCAACGGTGTGCCTGCCGAGCCAGTGTACATGCTGCGCATGCGCGGCCTGTACCGCAAAAACGACAAGGGAGAGCAGAAGGTGGTGTATGACTTTGCCTCCAAGCTGGCCAAGCTGGATGCCTTTAACACGCCGGACTTTGAGACCAAGCGTGACAACTATGTGAAGGTGGACAGCGGCGTGGATGAAGAACGCTACGCCTACCACTTCGAAATCAAAATGCCTCTGCGCAATCCTCTGAAATTTCAATAAAGACTCATGGACTGGATACGTGAAAACAAACCATTGGCCGCCATTCTTGGCGTGATCGCCGTCGGCTCGCTGGCTCTTGGCTACCTGCTGTACGATGCGTGGAGCGTGTATGATGAAACCAAGGAGGGCTATCTCGGCCTGGGGAACCAGGTGGCCGGCCTGAAAGGCGCGCGGCTGGCGCCCACGAACGAAAACCTCGCTGCGAAACAGGCGGCGGTGGATGAGTACGCGAAGCTGGTGGACACCCTGGGCAAGACGGTACTGATCCTTCAGCCAAAGGTTGCTCCGATCAATGACATTGAATTCCAGGACAAGCTCAAGGCGAAGATCTCCGAAATCCGCAAGCTGGCGGGTGAGTCGAAGGTGCAGCTGCCGGCTGAGTTTGCGTTTGGCTTTGAAGACTACACGAGCACGCTGCCCAAATCTGCCGCTGCTGCCACGGAGCTTTCCGGCTATCTCGATGCGATGGAGAAGCTGATGAAGCTTTTCCTGGACTGCGGGGTGAAGGGTGTGGACCTGCTGGAGCGCTCCAAGCTGCCGGTGGAAGCTGCGACTGCGGCGAATGCGCAGGGGAACAACAATGCGGCGATGAGGGGGCAGGCTTCTGCTGAGATTTTGGAAAAACGCCAGATCTCGGCGGTGCTGACTCTGGACCAGGGGCCGCTGCAGCTGCTCGTCAGCCGCCTGACCAGCCCAAGTGACATGCCGTATTTCACGAGCCTGCGTGTGCTGCGCGTGGAGAACCAGATGCAGGATGGTCCGCTGACTTCCGAGGTCAGGCTGCCGACGCAGGAGACCAAGGTGCAGGGAAGCACTCCTGCGGCGGAAGAAGCCCCAACGGATGAGATCAAGCCGCCTGAGCCCGCCTTTCCGGATGCCATCTCCGTCTTTGGCAATGAGCTTCTGAAGGTCAGGCTTGAAATTGATCTGGTCAAATTTTTGGACGCTGCCGCAGGGATTGCGGCCCAGGCCCCTACCGGACGTTGATCTCACTTTATAAAAATCCGCAGCCTTAAAGCACCACCATGCAGAACCGACAGGGCAATTACGAAAAAACCATTTTGATCATTTCCTCCCTCCTCGCCATCGGGGTGGCCGTGTTTTTGATCCTCCAATCGCAAGGGCTCGAGGAGAGCCTGATCCTTCCGCAGGGATTCTCCAAGAACGACCTGAACGCACCCGCCAGCCAGAAGGTGGTGGATGCCACCGAGACCATGAAGAAGAAGTATTCCTGGGTCTCGCCGCTGCGGAATGGCAAGGCGGTGCCTTTGAACAAATCCGTGATGCTGGTGATGAAGGACAGCAAGCTGTTCGATCTCCTGCTGCCGGAGCCGAAGCTGCGTGAGCCGATGACGAACATCTTCCTCACCGGCGACCCGAGCAAGAGCCCGCCTGAGGCGCCGCTGCCGAACATTTTCTCCCCCAATGTGGGCGACCTGGATGCTGACAGCGACGGGTTTTCCAATCTGGAGGAATTCAACGGGAAGACCGATCCACGTGATGCGAGCTCCCTGCCGCCGCATACGAACAAGCTTTTCCTGATCAAGCGGATCAGCCACGACTACATCCTGCAACTGAAGGGCGGCAGCGACGGCACCTTCCAGATCAAGCGCCTGGCCCCCACTGTGAGCAGCGTATTCAAGCCGCTGAACGAAGAGTTTGGCTTCGACAAGGGCACCCTGCGTTTCAAGATCCTCTCCGCCGAGAAGAAAACCATCACCACCAAGTTCGGCCCGAAGGACGCCTTTGCTCTGAAGATGTACGACATGTCCACGAAGAAGGAGTTTACGCTGGAGGAGGGCACGGATGTGAACCTGGCGGAGTATGAGGCCGAGTTCGAATTCCGCTGGAAAAAGCGCCGGGTGATCCCTGGGCTGAAGGAGGGCGGGACATTCCAGCTTCCCGGCCTTGGCAAGAGCTATTACATTCTCAAACTGGAAGAAAACAAGGCTGTCATTTCCCCACTGGGAGCTGATGGCAAACCCACCAAAGAAACCATCGAAATCAAGCAGGGGTGAACGAGGCGTAATTTTCTCCCGCGCGGAAAAAATTAACTCGCCAAAGCTCGCCGTAATCTGTTAGTAATCTCTCTTTACCACTAAATATTGTCAGTTTGCCCTATGACCCATCACTCTCGTCTGGTGTTCAACCTTTCCCTTCTCGCCTTGACCGCGGCATCGCCAGCGGTCATGGCCCAGAGCCCAAGTACCGTCTCTGGAATGGCCAACCGCGAAATCGCGCGTCGCTATGCCCGCATTGAAGATGCCCGCACAGCCATGGACCGTGGCGACAAGCTGTTCAGCGAAGGGGACTACGAAGGTGCGCTCAGTGCCTACAAAAACGCCATTGATTCGCTGCCGAACGCACCTCTGACCAGTGACTGGCTGGATCTGGCCAAGCTCAAGTATGCCGACTGCAGTGTCACGGTGGCGCAGGAGCGCGCCAAGGCAGGCAATTACAAGGAAGCCCGTCAGCTGCTGGAAGGCGCGACGAGCTACGTGCCAGGGCACAAAGGCGCGCTGGTTTTCTCCAAGCAGCTGGAAGATCCTGACCGCTGGCCGCCAGGACTCACGGCTGAGCACGTGACCAATGTGGGCAAAGTGCAGTCGGGCCTTCTGCTGGGCAACAGCTCTGTTGAGCTCGGCAACTATGACGCTGCCATTGCGCAGTATCAGGACGTCCTGCGGACAGACCCCTACAACACAGCCGCCCGCCGCGGGATGGAAAATGCCGAGCGCAAGCGTGAGGCCTATTTCAAGTCTGCCTATGATCATCAGCGTGCCAAAATGCTGGCCCAGGTGACCGAGACATGGGAAGACAAGGTGCCGGTGCAGGGGCAGGCAGTGAGCTTTGAGTATGGCGTGGGCCGCAGCCCTGGCGCCTACCTGACGGAGAAAATGAACACGATCATTTTCCCAACGGTGCAGTTTGAAGGTGCCACCATTCAGGAAGCCATCGAATACCTGCGCATCAAGAGCCGTGACCTGGACACTACCCAGGACAAAAGCGGCGTCAAGGGCGTCAACATCATTCTCCGCACCGGTGACGCTCCGAGCAACGCCTCCATCAGCCTTGACCTGAAGGATGTGCCGATGTCCGAAGCTCTTCGCTATGTGACCGAGCTGGCGCAGATGAAATACAAGGTGGAAGCCCACGCCGTGCTGGTGGTGCCGCTTTCTGAAAATGCCAGTGAGCAATACACCCGCAGCTACCGTGTGCCGCCAGATTTCCTGAGCACCGGCGGTGGTGACCCAGGTGCCGGCCCAGCTCCTGCTGCCAATGCCGACCCGTTTGCAAACAACGGTGGAGCAGCTGCTCCTGGCGCAAGCAATCTGATCGCCCGCAAGACTGCACGTCAGATCCTTGAAGCCTCCGGCATTCTTTTCCCTGAAGGTGCCTCTGCTAGCTACAATCCGGCCAACTCACAGCTGGTCGTCAGAAACACCCAGCCGAACCTTGATCTGGTGGAAGCCTACGTGGAATCCATCACCAAGCTGGCTCCGAAGATGGTGGTCATCACCTCCAAGTTTGTGGAAGTCACCCAGAAGAACACCGAAGAGCTTGGCTTTGACTGGCTTCTCGGCGGAGTGGGCATCGGCAACCTTGTCATGGGCGGTGGCAGCACCGGCAATGGCAACGCATACAACGCAGCCAACTATCCTTTCCAGGCTTCGAACCTTGTCATTCCTGGCTACTACGTCGGCACGGAGCAGGTGTTCCCCAACATCCCGGTGGCTGCAGCCTTTGCGGGCTCGATCCCTCTGGGTGCCGTTCCTGGAAACAGCGTCAGCGGAGCCAATCCTAACGGTACCTCTCCCTTCCCCTACGGTGGTGGGCCGGTCACTGCCGGAAATCGCAGCGGTGGCTTTGCCATCAGCAACAGCAGCATCGACAACCTTCTGACCACAGGCTCAACGACTGCCACGACCAGCGTGGCGCCTGGGATCTTCTCCACGGCAGGCATCTTCTCCGATCCAGCCTTCCAGACCGTCCTTCGCGGCCTGAGCCAGAAGAAGGGTGTGGACCTGATGAGCGCCCCGAGCGTGACCACCAAGAGCGGTACACGTGCCACGATGGAAGTGACTCGCGAATTTATCTATCCGACCGAATTCGATCCTCCCCGTCTTCCCCAGGGTGGTGGCGGTCTGAACGTTGGTGGTGGCGGTGGTGGTGGTCAGCAGATCGCAACTCCCACGACTCCGACGGCGTTCGAAATGCGCCAGACCGGTGTCCGTCTTGAGGCTGAGCCTACCGTGGGTGCAGATGGCAACACGATCGAGCTGACGCTGGCTCCTGAAGTGGTGGAGTTCGATGGCTTCATCAACTACGGTTCTCCGATCATGTCGCCTTCGAGCCAGTCGGTTCTGCCGATTCAGCTTTCGACCGGAACGATTGGTTATGTGCCCCTGCAACAGCCAGAGCGTCTGATCACGCCTAACATCATCAACCAGCCAGTGTTCTCTGTGCGCAAGGTGACAACGGGTGTCTCGATCTGGGATGGCCAGACGGTGGCTCTCGGCGGCCTGATCCGCGAAGACGTGCAGGACGTGCAGGACAAAGTGCCGATCCTTGGCGACCTTCCCTTCGTGGGCCGCCTGTTCAAGAGCGAGTCTGAGCAGCACTACAAGCGTAACCTGATGATCTTTGTGACGGCTAACCTGATCGACCCTTCGGGCCAGCGTATCAAGCCAGCCAACGCAACCCAGGCTGCCGCTGCTGACACTGCTGCCGGCCCAGGCTCCGTCGGAACACTCCTTCCGACCGTGGCCCCAGGAAACTAAGCGTTACCACATAACAACTCCAAACCGACATCAGGCAGGATTGCGTCAAGCATCCTGCCTGATGTGTTTTTAACCACTGGCCGTTGCGCAGCGGAGGCAGAGCGGCCATTTAGAGAGATGAAATCTTGGGTGATCACTGGCGGGGCAGGATGTGGCAAAAGCTCACTGGCCAGATTGCTGCTGCAGCAGCTACCGGAGCCGAGCCGGTTCTTTTCCGCCGACCTGGCTGTGGCAGAGGTCATGAAGGAGGAGGCGACGATGCAGAAGCTCGTGGCCGCGTTTGGCACGCAGGTGCTGGTGAAGCCCGGGGAGGTGAACCGACAGTGGCTGCGTGATGTGGTCCTGCCAGATGAAGGGCTGCGCAGCAGGCTGGAGGGTGTGCTGCACCCCCCCGTTCTCGCTGCGCTGGAGTTGGCCCGAAAAGCGGCCGAGAAGGAGGGGGTGAATCTTTTCCTTGCGGAAATCCCCCTCCACTATGAGATTGGAGGCACAGTTTCAGCAGACTTTGTCATCGTGGTGGCTTCCAGCCGGTCGGTGCAAGTCAGGCGGATGATGGAAACCCGGGGACTCGACGAACAGACCGTTCAGAAGTTTCTGGAGGCCCAATGGCCCATCGAAGCCAAGGTTGAAAGAGCAGATGCCGTCATTTGGAATGATGGTTCTCTGACTTCTCTTGAAGCCCAGGTGCTGACGCTGGCAAGTCCACTCTTGCAAGCATGAACGACCTATCTACCGAATCCCCCGCCACGGTTGCGGCTACCGCCGCTCCACCCGTGCCGGAAACCATCCCTGCAGCCAATACCTCCCCGGTGAGCGCCGAGCCGCAGGCGGAATGTGCCCCAGCCGCCCAGGCTGCCGCCGAACCTGCAGAGCCGCAGAAGCCAGAAGGAGCGCAGCCGCCTTTCCCAGAGGAGGTCTCCATCAACGAACTGCAGAATGCGCCGCTTTCAGAGCTGCTGGAGCTAGCAGAGAAGGTGGGCTTCCGCCTGAATGCGAGCCGCACGAAGCACCAGCTCATCTATGACCTGTGCTCCTGGCTGGCGGAGCACAAAACGCGCCTTAAGGTGGAGGGCGTGCTGGAAATTGGCTCGGACAACTACGGCCTGATCCGATACCCGAAATACAGCTTCACCCCGCTGCCGGAAGATGTGTTTGTGCCGCTGTTTCTGGTGAGGAAATTCAACCTGCGTCCGAGCCAGAGAATTACAGGGATTGCGAAGGCACCGAAGGACCGGGACAAGTACCTGGCGATCGACCGGATCACGGAAGTCGAAGGCATCGCGATCGAAAAATGGGAGACGCCGGTGGAGTTTGACAAGCTTACGGCGACCTTTCCCAACAAGCGCATCATTCTTGAAACCGCGAAGCCCTGTGCGGTCAGCTCACGCATCCTGGACATCGTGGCGCCGCTGGGCAAAGGGCAGCGCGGGCTGATCTGCGCGCCGCCGCGTTCGGGGAAGACGGTGATCCTGAAGGACATCGCCAAATCCATAGCGCAGAACCACAAGGAGGTGACCCTGATCGTGCTGCTGCTGGACGAGCGGCCTGAGGAAGTGACCGACTTTGAGGAGACGGTGCAGGGCTGCGAGATCTACAGCTCGACGTTTGACGAGAGTCCGAAGCGGCACAGCCAGGTGGCGGAGATCGTGCGTGAGCGCGCCTGCCGTCTGGTGGAACTGAAGAAGGATGTGGTGATCCTGCTGGACAGCATCACGCGTCTGGCGCGTGGCTACAACTCCACGCAGGGCGGCAAAGGCGGGGCCTACATGGCAGGGGGCGTGGGAACGAAGGCGCTGCAAAAGCCCAAGAAATTTTTCGGGTCCGCACGCAATGTGGAGGAAGGCGGCAGCCTGACGATCATAGCCACGGCGCTGATCGAGACCGAGAGCCGCATGGACGAAGTGATCTTTGAGGAATTCAAGGGGACGGGCAACATGGAGGCCACGCTGGACCGGGAGATCTCCGAACGGCGGATCTACCCTGCGCTGCATCTGCTGAAGTCTGGCACACGGCGTGACGACCTGCTCTACCATCCTGACGAATTCCGGCGCATCACCCAGGTGCGCAAGCAGCTAGCCGCTGTCCCTGCCGTTGAAGCTCTTGAGATGCTCATCCGCAACATCAACCGCACCAGCAACAATGCGGAAATCCTTCTCATGGGCCTGAAATGAACGAGGAAGGACCAACAACGAAGGACTACGAGTTCATCGACACGCCAGCCCATCTTGAGCAGTGGATCGGCCAGATGCGGGCCTGGCTGGCTGAAAGCCCTGACAAGCGCTGCTGCCTCGACACGGAGGCGGACAGCCTGCACCACTACCATGAGAAGCTGTGCCTGCTGCAGGTGAACTGCGCGGGCAAGTACGCGCTGGTGGACCCGCTGGCGATTTCTGATGTTTCACCCCTGCTGGAGCTGCTGGATGCCCATGAGCTGTGGTTTCACGGAGCGGACTACGACCTGACGATGCTGCGCCGGACCTATGACTGGAGCCCGCGGGTGATCCGGGATACGCAGATCGCAGCGCGCCTGCTCGGGGCGAGGCAGTTTGGCCTAGCAGCGCTGGTGAAAAACGCCTTTGGACTGGAGCTGTGCAAAGCCTCCCAAAAAGCGGACTGGAGCCGCCGCCCGCTGCCGCCAAACATGCTCTCGTATGCGGTGGATGACGTGCGCTACCTGCTGCCGATCGCGGACAAGTTTGTGGCGGAGCTGAAGGAAAAGGGCCGCGAGGAGTGGTTTCACGAAAGCTGCCGCTCGCTGCAGGAAGATGTGGCTGCGAGAGACAAGGTCTCGCGTGAAGACCCCTGGCGTGTGCAGGGCTGCGGCAGGCTGCACCCCAAAGGCCTGGCGGTCCTGAAGGCGATGTGGGAATGGCGCGAGGGCATCGCCCGTGAGCGTGACACGCCCTGCTTCAAGATCATGTCCAACAAGCAGATGGTGGCCTATGCCGAGCAGTTTGAGGCCGGGCAGTCGCTGAATCCGCCGAACGGCTGGCGCCCGCGCTGGAAGAAGGAGTTTTTTGACATCGTTGTGGCGATCATGGCCTCCGCGCCTGCCGACTGGCCGCAGCGTGCCAAGAAGACGAAGGGACGCCTGAGCGACGCGCAGAGAGAGCAGATCGACAAGCTGTGTGCCTACCGTGAAAAGGTGGCGCAGGGGCTGGAGATCGAGGCCTCGCTGCTGGGATCGCGTGCCACGATTGAGGAACTCGTCATCGACGGAGATCCTGCCAGCCATCTGATGAGCTGGCAGCATGACCTGATGGCGCAGGGCCTGGAGCAGGTGCTGAGTGCGACGGAGCAGGCATAGGTAGAGGATTCGGTGGCCTATTTCCGCATCTGCAGAGGGTTTGCGGATCAGCGGTGATGCCGGGCGACGTGGGAGCGTGTGGGATCGGGACGATCCCACTCCCCCAGAGGGCTGGCAGATGGCCAGCAATGCGGGTGTCCGCACATGAGACCTGAGGCCCGTTTCATCTGTGCGTGTTCTGAGGTGCTCTCTTTGTGTTGAAAGTGCAGCGTTACTTCTGCTGCATCCAGGTGGGCAGGACGATGTCCGCGCTTTTGACGGGGGCGGTGTCGCCTTTCCAGGCGAAGCCAGCGCTTTCAAAGCTGGTGCGTTTTTCGCGCAGAAAGGCGAGCAGTCGCTGGCCGATCTGGTAGTTGGGGGAGTCTTTGCGGACGGCGAAAGGCTGCACAGCCTTGGATTTGTCCGCAGGGAGGGGGATGGCTTCGAAGTGGTCCTTGTCGTTGTTGATGTTGATGCCGTACACCACGGCGGCATCGAGAGAGCCGGTGCGCATCTGATTGACGAGGAAGTCGGCGGTGGGGACCTGGGATGAGGCGTTTTTGCTGACGCTTTCCAGGAGGTTCATGGACTTGAGAATGGAGCGGGTGAGGTAGCCGATGGTGGACTGCTCCGCATTGCACAGGCCAACGCGGAGGCCTGGGCGGGCGAGGTCTGCGAGGGTGTGGATGCCTTTGGGGTTGCCCTTGGGCACAGCGATGACGATTTCGGCCTCGGTAAGCAGGATGGCCTCGGGGAACTGCTCGGCCACGGGCGGGACGAAGCAGACATCGCAGGCATAATAGACGTCCGGGTACTTGGGATTGGTGCTGTCTCCCATGGTCTTCATGGCGGCGCAGAGGATGCCGCAGCCATTGAAGACGGTGGTCATGGTGATGCCCTCGTGAGAGGCGAATTCATGGAGGAGTTTTTCGATGGCGGGGCGGTTCACGCCGCCGCTGTAGAGGATGAGGTCGGGACGCATGGCCCATTTGTCTCCGGGTACGGCCTTGAAGCCCTGCTTTTGAAACACGGCCGCGCCTTTCTCAGGAGCGGTGAGGTAGCGGGCAAAGCGCAGCGCCTCCGCCGGATGCTGGCTGAAGGAGAGCACGGCGGCGGTGCCGGATTCGGTGTGCTTGGAAAGCTCCGGCAGCATGACGGCCTCCAGCCCTTTGAACTGCGGCACGACGGAGTCCCACACGATGGCGGCATCGACAGCACCGAGGGAGAGGTCGGCGGCGATTTCGGTGACGGTGGGTTTCATCACGGCGGCTTTGGCGGCGAGGGCATCCCAGTCCGGACCGAGGAGCTTTTTCACCACACGGCCGATGCTGGCGGCTTCGGGATTGGCGAGGGCGACTTTGATTTCGGGAGTCTTCAGTGCGGCGATGCTTTCGATGTGCTTCGGATTCCCTTTGGCCACGGCGACGACGGGCTGCTGCTTGACCAGAATGAACTCCTCACGGGTGACGCCGAGTTTTTTTGCATCGGCCAGCGCGCCGTCATCGGCGGCGATGAAGATGTCGCCCTGCTTGGCGATTTTGAGCTGGCTGAGGAGCGTGCCCGTTCCGCCGAACTGCAGGCGCACCTCGATGCCGGTTTCCTTTTGATACGCAGCGGCGATTTCTTCGACCGGCTTTTTCATGCCTGCGGCGCAGAAGACGGTGATGGGGGCGGAACTCGTCTTGGCGGATTTCAGCGCGACCCAGGCAGCACCTGCGGCAGCACCCAGGCAGATAACGGCGATCAGTTTCTTCAGCATGATGCTGCAACGTGTCAGAAGAGGAAAGCTATGCGATCAATTTCTCGATGACCTGGCCGCCGAACTGGCTGAGCTGCTTGAAGCGTCCGGCGTGGTAGAAGGTGAGCTTGTTGTCGTCCAGGCCGAGGAGGCGGAGGAGGGTGATGTGGAGATTGCGCACATGGTGCACCTCCTCCACGGCCTCCATGCCGCGGTCGTCGGTGCTGCCGATGGTGTGGCCAGCTTTGCAGCCGCCACCGGCGAGCCAGATGGTCATGGCCTTGGGATTGTGGTCGCGGCCATAGGCGGTGCCGCCGCGCACGCCGTTGTCCGGGGTGCGGCCGAATTCGCCGCACCAGACGATGAGGGTGTCGTCGAGCAGGCCGCGCTGCTTGAGGTCCTTGATGAGGGCGGCGATGGGCTGGTCCACCTGATGGATGAGATTGCCGTGGGCGCGCTCGATGTAGTCGTGGCTGTCCCAGGTGCCGGCGTAGAGCTGGACAAAGCGCACGCCTTTTTCCACGAGCTTGCGGGCGAGCAGGCACTTGCGGCCAAAGGCATCCGTGGCGTCGCTGCCAATGCCGTACATGGCCTTGGTCTTTTCGTCCTCTTTGCTGAGGTCGAGCGTCTCCGGAACCTGGGTCTGCATGCGGAAGGCGAGCTCGTAATTGTGCATGCGGGCCTGCAGCTCGTCGTGCCAGGGATGGGCCTCGGCGTGCTTGGTATTGAGCTGGGCGAGGAGGTCGAGATTGGCGCGCTGGTGAGCGGCGGAGATGCCGGGTGGGGGCTGGAGATCGAGAATCGGGGAGCCTTTCGGGCGGAGCGGGGTGCCTTGAAACTGGGCGGGGAGGTAGCCATTGCTCCAATTGGCGCTGCCGCCCTGCGGGTAGCTGATTTCTGGAAGCACGACGAAACCGGGGAGGTCCTGATTCACGGAGCCGAGGCCGTAAGTGACCCAGGAGCCGATGGCGGGATCGCCGCCGAAGCGGTTGCCGCAGTTCATTTGATACATGGCGGTGGGGTGGTTGACGGAATCCACCTGGCAGCCACGGAAGAAGCAGAGGTCATCGGCGACGGTGGAGAGGTGTTTCCAGGGCTCGCTCATCCATGCGCCGCTGTGACCGTGCTGGGCGAACTTGAAGGGAGACTTTACGTAGTAGCGCTTGCCGCTTTCCATGGCGGACTTCTGCTTTCCCTCGCGGACGAATTCCTTGAGGTGGAGTTTTTCGAGAGCGGGCTTGGGATCGAAGGTGTCGATGTGGGAGGGGCCGCCCTCCATCATGAGGAAGATGCAGCGCTTGGCCTTGGCGGGGACCTGCTGGGCCTTGGGGGCGAGAGGGCCTTGTGATTCGGATGCGAGCAGAGAGGTGAGCGCCACGCTGCCGAGCGAGGCACCGAGGCCATACACAAACTCTCGGCGTGTGGGGGCATGCAGTGCGCGTGATCCTGCACAGGGGAAGAAGTGAGGGTTCATGGCTCAGTAGAGGTAGGCAAATTCGTTGGAGTTCAGCAGGGCCAGGCAGACGTCTGCGAGTGCGCGGGTGCGGGCATCGACATCGGCGGGCTGGAGGTCGGGGACGAAGTCGGCGTAGGCGGGGAGCTTTTCCTGGAAGCTGAATTTCTCGCCGGTGTTTTCCTCCACAGCGTCACGCTTCACAGTGAGCGGCGGGGATGATTGGGGGAAGGTGAGGCCGGTTTGTTTCTTTTGCATGGCCTGCCAGTGAGCGGTGCAGGCGGCTTTTTCTTCGGCGGAGGGAGCGCGGCCGTAGGTGAGCTGGAAGATGCGGGTGATGGCATCGGGTGTCTTTTCTTGCAGCACGCGGTGTGCGAGTGCGAGGGCGCGGCTGTAGCTGGCCTGGCCATTGAAGAGGCTGAAGACCTGGGGCGTGACGGTGGAGACCTCGCGGGCTTCGCAGGAGAAGTCGGGCGCGGGCTCGTTGAAGACCTCCATGAAAGGATCGCGCAGGCCACGAATCTTGAGCGCGTAGAGGCTGCGGCGGTGGCGCTGTGCAGGCAGCGCATTCGGCACCCAGGCGGCGGCAAAGGTGCCCATGACCTGACGTGGCTGCATGGCGACCTCGATATTGATCTCGGGGCGGTTGGGTATGCCGCCGAGGGTGGGGTTCAATTCGCCGGTGATGCTGAGCATGGCATCGCGCAGCTCCTCGGCCATGAGGCGGCGGGGCTTGAAGACGGCGTAGGATTTTTCGGCGTCTTCGCGGTTCAACTTACCTTTGAACCCTGAGCTGCGCTGGTAGGCGGCGCTGGTCATGATGAGGCGGTGCATCTCTTTGATGGACCAATTCTTTTCCACCAGGGTGGCTGCGAGCCAGTCGAGCAGGGCGGGATGGGTGGGCTTTTTGCCGGTGCTGCCGAAGTTGTTGGGATTGCCCGCGATGGCCTGGCCGAAGTGCCAGAGCCAGAGGCGATTGACGATGACGCGGGTGGTGAGCGGGTTGTCGCGGCTGGCGATCCAATTTGCCAATGCGGTGCGGCGACCGGTGATGGCGTCTGGGAACTCGATGCTGCTGAGAACTGAGAGCACGCCGGGTTTGACCGGGAGTGTGGGGGAGAAGGGATCGCCCCCACCAAGGATGGCGGTTTTTTCCAGCTCGCCGTTGGCCATGGGATTTTGCGGCATGCGGATGGGCTGGTAAACGCTGACAACCTGCGGGGTGAGGCCGTCATAGACGCTGAAGGCAAAGGGCTCGTAGCGCTCCAGCTCCCACTTGAGGCGTTCGAGGCCTTTACGGGCCACGCGTTCGTTTCCGAAATCCTCGGGGGCAAAGCCGACGAGCTTGGGCGGGTATTGATCTTCGGGCAGGTTTTGCTTTTGAAGAGCGGCGCGGGCGGTTTCAAAGACGCCGGTGAAGCTGCGGCCTTTTTTCATTTTGCCACCGCCAGCGATGAAGGCGCGTGCGGAGGTCACCGCCTTGTCCCAGGCGGCGGGATCGAGCTTCTTTTCAGCATACCACTTTGCAGCATTGGCGAGCATCTTTTCATCAAGGCGGGCGAGCATGGCCAGGTGCTCGTCGCGGCGTGCCTCCAGGTATTTTTTCTCCTCAAAGCCGGTGGTGTTTTCCACGGGCAGGAAGGGAGCGGGGCGCTCCACGAGCTGGGTGGTGCCAAAGCAGGCCTGGATGGCGTAGTAGTCGTGCGTGGGGACGGGGTCGAACTTGTGATCGTGGCAGCGGGCGCACTGCAGCGAGTGGGCGAGGAAGGTCTCGCCGACGCTATTGGTGACGTCATCGAGGAAGCGCTGGCGGGCGATCTTGGCGACCTCCATGCCGGTGAGCTCCCAGGGGCCCATGCGGAGGAAGCCGGTGGCGATGAGGAGTTCGGGGTTCTGAGAGTTGCGGGCAGGAGTGCCTGCACCACTTTCCTGCATTTCATCTCCGGCGATTTGTTCTTTGATGAACTGGTCGTAGGGCTTGTCGGCATTGAAGCTGCGGACGACGTAGTCGCGGTAGCGCCAGGCGTTGCCGCGCTCGTAGTCGTTGGCAAAGCCACTGCTGTCGGCGTAGCGGGTGACATCGAGCCAGTGACGTGCCATGCGCTCGCCGTAGTGGGGGGAGTCGAGCAGGCGGTTGATTAGTTGATGGATGCTGGATGCCGGGTCTTTGCTGTAAGCGGCTGTGAATGCTTCAACTTCCTCGGGAGTGGGAGGGAGGCCGGTGAGGTCGAAGGTGGCGCGGCGGATGAAGGTGCGTGGATCGGCGGCGGGTGCGGGGTCTTTGACAGCGAGGAGGAAGTCGATGGGATGCTGGCCAGCGGGCACGGCAGGCTTTTTTACTGGCTGGTAGGCCCAGAGGCCTTCGGGCTTGTAGCGGCGGCCGGCCCATTCGGGGGAGAGTGCGCCGGAGGTTTTGACCACAATGCCGTCTTCGGCGCTCCATTTTTCGGCGTTGGCCTTGGCGATGGTGCTGCGTTTTGCCTCATCAGGCCAGGGGGCTCCGCCTTCGATCCAGTTTTTGATCCAGCCGAGCTGCTCGGCGTAGAGCTTGTCCGCCTCCTTGGGGGGCATAGGCTCCCAGTCGTCGGCGTGCTGACGAGTGGAGGCGAGGTAGAGCGGGCTGTCCTCGGGCCTGCCAGGGATGATGGATTTCTTTTCGCTCTCGCCGCCCTTCATGGCGCTCTCCTGCGTGCGCATGTCGTAGCCGCCTTTGATCTTCGTTTCGTCATTGCCGTGGCAGGCGAGGCATTTTTCCTGAAACAGCGGCCAGACGCGGCGGACGAAGAGCGCCTCGGCATCCTCGGCATGGAGGGAAGATGCGGCGAGCAGGCTGATGAAAAAGATTTGGCTCGTGGTCATTCGGGTTTGCCGTGGTCGTAGAGGTTACGGACTTCAGAAGCCTTTAATGCGGCGCTGTAGATGGCGAATTCGTCGACGGCACCGTTGAGATTGCGGATGGGGAACTGGTGGCCCTGGGTGGGCAGGCCCCAGTTGCCGATTTCGCAGGGGCCGAAAACGATGTCACGGCCGGGTTGGTGGAGTGTGGAGATTTCGCGGCCAACTTCCTGGCCATCGAAGTACTGGATGACCTCTCCGCGCGCGTTGTCATACGTGACTGCGAGATGGTGCCAGCGGCCGAGGCTGTCGGCGGTGAAGACAGGGCGGCTGAAGTACATCTGGTTTTGCTTGGCGCTCCTGGCTGCATCCGCCGGACGATACATGATGGAGAACATGAGGCTGCCGTCTTCGTAGATCTGCCAGTGGGGCTCGCCGTTGTCGTAGCCGTCGGTGAGGAGGAGGGAATTGTACTTTTTGTCCACGGAGTCGACCTTGACCCAGCAGGCGAGGGTGAGGGCGTCGTAGGTGCCGTCGAGGTTGAGCCGCACGCGGTCGCCGGGGCGCTTGAACTCCAGTGCCTCCTTTTTCTGCCAGCGGCCCTGGGTCCAGCTGGCACCGACCGCGCCACCGGCACGGCTGGGGCGGCGGGGTTCCGCGAAGTTGTTGACGAGGCGGTCCCAGCGGTCGTCCTCCCAGTGCTTGAAGGTGTAGTAGGCGATGAGGCGCGGGTCTTTGCGCGTTTCGAGCGACCACTGCTGCCATTGATCAAAGCGCTGGGTGTCGCGCTTTTGCACGAGGCCGTGAAGCTCATTGATGGAGAGGAAATCCTGCGGCGATGGGCTGGCGGTTTTAGTTGAGGAAAGGGACATGCCTTGCTTCAGACTCGCGGATGTCTGGGCATCGGTGTGGGCGATGACCTCGCCTTCGAAGACATGAACGGCGCTGGTGTTATCCTTCACATTGAGGGCGAACTCGGTGCCGAGGTCTTCGAGCTTCATGCCGGGGGCGTGCATGAGGAAGCCTTTGGCAGCAGGTGGCACATGCACACGCACGCGACCGCTGAGACAGCGCGCCTCCCAAGCGGAGAGGATTTCGATCTCGGCAGCGCCTTCGATCAAAGCGGTGGCTCCGCTATAAAACTCGATCTGCGCTAGGCCCTGGGTGAGCTTGACGGTGCCGGGCTTGAGGGTGTCGCCGCTGCGGAGTGCCGTGGCAAACTGTGCATCCATGGTCTGGCTGAGCATGGCGACGCCGTTGGAAGTGGCCTCGGTTTCCGCTGGGTGGCGGGGCCAGAAGAGGAAGGCGCAGGCGATGGCTGCAGCGGCTGCGGTGAGAGAGGGCCACCAGTGGCGAGGCTGGCGTTTGGGCGTGGTGGATTGCAGGCGGCCGGTATTGACGGCGGGCTGCTGCAGCAGGCGTGCATGCTGATCGACGAGCTCCAGGTAAAGGCGGCGTGCCTGCCAGTCGGAGCGCAGCAGGGCTTCGAGCTGCGCGTGCTGCTCGGGTGTGATCTCGCCATCGATCGCGGCATGGATGAGGGATTCGAGATTCATGTGATGCCCTCGGTTTGAAGCTGGCGCGAGACGCACTCGTGAAGGCGCTGGCGCAGCAGCTCCAGATTGCGGAAGAGGGTGCGGCGGCTGAGGGAGAAGCGGCTCATCATTTCCTCGGCACTCTGGCGCTGGGCGTAGCGGCTGGTGACGAGCTCCTGATCCTGCGGGGTGAGCTTTTGCAGACAGGCATCGAGCAGGCGCAGGCGCTCATCGAGCTGTGGCTCGATGTGGGAGCGCTCGCTGGCGAGGAGGTCCATGACGTCCTCGCTGAAGAGAAGGGGCGAGTGTGCGGATTTTTCGCGATGCTTCTGCACCTGGAGGTAGGCGAAGCGGTAGGCCCAGGGGAGGAAGGGGCGGGCGGGGTCGTACTCGGCGAATTTGCGATACAGAGCCAGGCTCGTCTCCTGCAGGATGTCGCGGGCGTCTGCCTCGCGCGGGACGAGGCTGAAGATGTAGCGAAACAACGGCTCCTGATGCTGCGTGAGCAGGAGGACGAGGGTCTCGGTGCTGGATGGAGAGTCTGGCATGGCCGCTTGGTATTCCCGGCGGGGAGGTGGGGAGTGCCAAAATTGTACCAGAAGGGTGGCCGGGGGAATACACAGAAGACGCGGAAACTGATCCGGAAGTTCTGATTTCCGTGTGTTCCGTCGGCGTGTGAGCAGGTGTTGTTGCGGTGCTGCGGGTTTGTTGCCAGTGTGTCGGAGTCGCCAGCATGAATCTCAAATCTCTCGCCCAGCATCTCGGCATTTCCGCCAGCACGGTCTCGCGTGTGATGGCGGGGCGGGGCGATGAGTTTCGAATCGCGAAGGAGACACAGAAGCACATTCTGGATGAAGCTGCGGCGATGGGCGTGCGCCCGGATGAACTGGCGCGCAGCCTGCGGCTGCAGAGCACGCGCACGCTTGGGCTGGTGATCCCGGACATCTCGAATCCGTTCTTTGCCGCGCTGGCGCGTGCGGTGGAGCGCCGTGCACGGGCGCTGGGCTACACGGTGCTGCTGGCCGACTCGCAGGAATCCGACGAGGTGGAGGCGGAGTGCATTCGCACGTTGATGGACCGTCGCATTGACGGGCTGATTCTCGCGCCGGTGGGCGGGGACAGCGCGCATTTGCAGCCGCTCATTGCCTCCAAGCTGCCGCTGACGCAGGTGGACCGTGTCTTTACGGCGCTGAAAACGGCGGCGGTGGTGGCGGACAATTTTACTGGGGCGCGAGAAGCGGTGAAGCGGCTGGTGAAGCTGGGGCACAAGCGCATCGCCTGCCTGCAGGGGCGGGAGGACAGCTCGGTTATCGTGGAGCGGGTGCGGGGGTATCGTGCGGGATTGAGCGAGGCGGGGCTGCGCTTTGAGGGGAAGTTTCTTGTGGGTGGTGAGCATTCGCAGGCCATCGCGCGTGAGCACACGCTGCGGCTGCTGGAGATGAAGCCGCGCCCGACTGCGGTGCTGGCGCTGAGCAATCAGCTGGCACTGGGCGCGCTGGAGGCGGTGCGTGAGCGGGGGCTCATCATTCCGGAGGATCTCTCGCTCATCGCCTTTGACGAACAGCCGTGGGCCACGCTGCTTTCGCCACCGCTGACGACGCTGGCGCAGCCGGTGGAGGACATGGGCACGGTGTCGGTGGACCGCCTCTGCGAGCTGATCAAGCGAGGCGGAAAGCCATCCCGGAAGGCGCTGACGACGCTGCCGGTGCGGCTGATTGAGCGCGCGTCCATCGGGACCAAGAAGAAAGATTGACCGAAAGTATTCCTTCTGCACAATCGTTTGCGCAAAATTGCCAATTTCCAACCATGAAATGCCTCGTTCCACTTCTCCTCGCCAGTCTCGCGCTGCTTTCCTGCAAGCCGGCGGGCGGACCTGCCAGCTCGACTGCCACTGGAAAACCCAAGGTGGCGCTGGTGATGAAGTCGCTGGCGAATGAGTTTTTTCAAACCATGGCCGAAGGCGCAAAGAAGCACCAGTCGGCGCATGCGGCGGACTACGAGCTGACCGTGAACGGCATCAAGAACGAGACGGATCTCGCTGAGCAGGTGGGGCTGGTGGACCAGATGGTGTCGCAGGGCGTGCAGGCCATTGTCATTGCACCGGCGGACTCCAAGGCACTGGTGACGGTGCTGAAACGTGCGAAGGCGGCGGGCGTGCTCATCATTAACATCGACAACAAGCTGGACGCCGACGCGCTGAAGCAGGCGGGGTTGAACATTCCCTTTGTGGGACCGGACAACCGCGCTGGTGCGAAGGCGGTGGCGGAGGTGCTGGCAAAGAAGCTCAAGGCAGGGGATGAGGTGGCGATCATCGAAGGTGTGACGACGGCCTTTAACGGACAGCAGCGCAAGGCGGGCTTTGAAGATGCGATGAATGCGGCGGGCATGAAGATCGTGGCAACGCAAAGCGGGCAGTGGGAGATGGAGAAGGCGAATGGCGTGGCGGCGGGCATCCTGGCGGCGAATTCGAATGTGAAGGCGCTGCTGTGCGCGAATGACAACATGGCGCTGGGTGCGGCGGCTGCGGTGCAGTCTGCGGGCAAGACGGGGCAGGTGCAGATCGTGGGCTTTGACAACATCGCCGCGCTCAAACCGCTGCTGGCGGATGGCCGTGTGCTGGCCACCTGCGACCAGCATGGGGATCAGCTCGCGGTGTTTGGCATCGAGGCGGCGCTCAAGGTTTTGAAGGACAAAACGGAGCCTGCGGACCAGCAGACACCGGTGGATGTGATCGCGAAGTGAACTCGCGTTTTTGATCATGCGCCGCTTCACCGACTTCTTCATCCTCATGGGCGTGCTGACGGCCATGATCGGGCTGTTTGGCGTGCTGCGGGAGAGTTTCCTTAGCCTGGGTACGCTGGGCACGGTGGCGAATCGCATTCCGGCGCTGGCGCTGGTGGCCACGGGGATGACGCTGGTGATGGTGACAGGCGGCATTGATCTCTCGGTGGGTTCGCTGCTGGGTTTTTGCGGTGCTGTGGCGGGTGTGCTGATGGCGGACATGCACTGGGGGCTGATGATGGCAGTGACGAGCTGCGTGGCTGTGGGAGCTCTGCTCGGTGGCACGACGGGGGCGGTGAGCGTGAAGCTGCGGCTGCCGTCTTTTATCGTCTCGCTGGGCATGCTGGAGATCGCGCGTGGGCTGGCGTTTTTGACGACGAACTCGCAGACGAAGTACATTGGCGCGGACATCGAGGCGCTGGGCGCGCCGTTTGGCGGGCTGGTGATTTCGCCTGCGTTTGTGATCAGCCTGCTGGTGGTGGCGGCGGGGCAGGTGATGCTCTCGCAAATGGCGTTGGGGCGGCACTTGATCGCCATCGGTGCGAACCGTGAGGCGGCGCTGGTTTCGGGGCTGCCGGTGGATCGTCCGCGGATCTTTGCGCATGCACTGCTGGGCGCGCTGACCGGACTGGCGGCGGTGTTTAACTGCTCGCGTCTTGGCTCGGCGGACCCGAATGCGGGCACGGGTTTTGAGCTGGGGGCGATCGCTGCGGTGGTCGTGGGTGGCACGAGCCTGATGGGCGGGCGTGGCTCTGTGGTGAAGAGCTTCATGGGCGTGCTCATCATCGCCACGCTGGAGGCCGGACTGATTCAGGTGGGTGCGACGGAGCCGGTGAAGCGTGTGGTGACCGGGCTGGTCATCGTGGCTGCGGTGCTGGCGGATACCTGGAGGAGAAAATGATCTGCATGAAATCGATTGTTCTTTTATTGCTTCTTGGTGCGTCGGCTTTCGCTGAAAAGCCGCGCATCATCTTTGACACCGACATCACCGGAGATGTGGATGATGTGCTGGCGCTGACGATGTGCCACACGCTGGCGGATCGCGGCGCGTGTGAGTTTCTCGGGGTGACGATCTCGAAGGACAATCCGCTGACGGCGAGTTTTGTGGATGCGCAGAACACGTTTTACGGAAGGCCGGACCTGCCGATTGGGGTGACGCGTGATGCTGCGGCGCAGAAGCGGCCGAGCAGTTATTTGAAGCTGGCGCATTCACCGGACTATCCGCATGATTTGAAAAAGAATGAGGACGCGTGTGAGGCGGTGGACCTGCTGCGCGAGCTGCTGGCGAAACAGCCGGACGGGAGTGTTTCGATCATCAGCGTGGGCATCGCCTCAAACATGGCGAACCTGCTCAAATCGAAGGCGGATGCGCATTCGCCGCTGGATGGACCGGCGCTGATCCGGAAGAAGGTGAAGATGCTTTCAATCATGGCGGGAGCGTTCGCTTTCTGCAATCGGACGAACTACCACCTGGAGGCGAACGTGATCAATGGCATCGGCTTCATGCAGACGGTGGCGAAGGAGTGGCCGGAGGAGGTGACGGTTTACTGGAGCGGGTATGAGATCGGCGAGGCGCTGCCATTTCCACGGGCGAGCATCGCGCAGGATTTTGGCTACATGCCGCACCACATCGTGAAGGAGGCCTACCTGCTGCACAGCGGGCCGGCGCATGACCGGCCGTGCTGGGATGAGAGCAGCGTGCTGCAGGCGGTGTTTCCTGAGCGCGGCTTTTTTGGTCTCTCTGACGCAGGCCGCGTGAGCGTGGGCGCTGACGGCTTCACCAAATTCACGCCGCCTGGCAAGGATGCCAAGGGCGGCAAGCGCGACCGCTTTCTCACGATGACATCGGTGCAGCAGGCGCGTGCGCTGGAGGCCATTGTTCAAACCACCGTCCAACCACCCAAGAAATGATGAAACGACTGCTCACTCTCCTTTTCTGCACGCTGTGCGGCCTGTCCCAAGCGGCGCCGGTGAAGCTCATCTTTGACACCGACATGGGCAATGATGTCGATGACCTCATGGCGCTGGCGATGATCCACAACCTGCAAAAACGCGGTGCGTGCGAACTGCTGGCGGTGACGATCACGAAAGACCATCCGCAGGCGGCGGCGTTTGTGGATGCGGTGAACACGCTCTACGGCTATCCGGACATCCCGATCGGCGTGGTGCGTGATGGAGCGGCGAAGGAGGCTGGGAAGTTCAATCTGCTGGCGGATGAAAAGAACGCCGATGGCAGCCTGAGGTATCCGCATGATCTCAAGAGCGGGGCGGATGCACCGGATGCGGTGGGCCTGATCAAGGACATCCTGTCGAAGCAGCCGGACAGCAGCGTGGTGATCGCGCAGGTGGGCTTCTTTACCAATCTGTCGCGTCTGCTGGATGACCCGGGCGGGAAAGAATTGGTCGCGAAAAAGGTGAAGGTGCTGAGCATCATGGCAGGTGCGTTTCAGACGGTGCAGTGGGACACGCGGCACCTGGAGTACAACGTGAAGCTGGATGTGCCTGCAGCGCAGAAGCTGGCCAAGGAGTGGCCTACCCAGGTGGTGTGGAGCGGGTATGAGATCGGTGTAGCGGCGGCGTTTCCGCATGTGGTGATCGAACAGGATCTCGACTACATCCCGCATCATCCGCTGAAGGAGGCGTATTATTTGTACAATCCGCCGCCGCATGACCGCCCGACTTGGGACCCGACATCGGTGCTGTATGCGGTGCTGCCGGAGCGCGGCTACTTTGATCTCTCGCCGCCGGGGACGGTCATTGTGGAAGATGATTCGGCCACGCTCTTCCGTGCCAACAAAAAGGGCAAAGGCAATCACCGCTTTTTGGTCATGAGCCCGGAGCAGGCGTCACGTGTGCGCGAGGCGATCGTGCAGCTCAGCGTGGAACCACCCCCCGCCGCGAAGAAGTGATGTCAGCACAGCGCCCCAGGATTGTCGTCGTCGGCTCGCTGAATGTGGACCACACGCTGCGTGTGCCGCATATTCCCGCGCCGGGGGAAACGCTGACGTCCAGCAGCATGCTGACATGCTTTGGCGGCAAGGGGGCGAACCAGGCCGTGGCGGCTGCGCGCGCGGGCGGGGCGGTGAGCATGATCGGCTGCGTGGGGCAGGATGACTTTGGGGCGCGGTATGTCGAGACGTTGGAGAGCGAAGGCATTGATACGACGGGCGTTTTGCGTTCGGCGCTGCCCACGGGCTCGGCTTTCATTGCCGTGGATGATCGTGGGGAGAACTCGATCATCGTGAATGCGGGTGCGAACCATGCGATCACGCCGGAGGACATCGACCGCCATGCAGAGCTAATCCGCGCTGCGGATGCGCTGCTGCTGCAACTGGAGTGTCCGCTGGCGGTGGTGCAGAAGGCGGCAGAGATCGCGAGAGAGGCTGGTGTGCGTGTGGTTTTGAATCCATCTCCGTTGAATACTGAGTATCTCGCGGCGCGGTTCGTGGTGGACACGCTGATCGTGAATGAGGGGGAAGCGGAGCAGATCACCACTGGCCAAAGTTTGCATGAAGCGATGTGTCGGCATCTCATCATCACACGTGGCGCGGAGAGCACGCTGAGCATCACGGAGGATGGTGTGGAGGAGTTCGCGCCGCCGCAGGTGACGCCTGTGGATACGGTGGGGGCGGGGGATACGTTTGCGGGGGCGTTTGCCGTGGCGAGCAGCGAGGGCAGAGTAGATGCGATTCCGTTCGCGAATGCGGCGGGTGCGCTGGCGACGCTGAAGCCGGGTGCGCAGCCGGCGATTCCGTTGCGCGGTGAGATTGAGGCATTCGGGCAGCCGCAGATGTGAGGAAAGAGGGGCGCGCTGCCTCCTACTGAGGATACGCTGCATCTCCGGGCGGGGGCCTCCTGTCTGCAGGCTTACCCTTCGACGGGGCATGGAGCGGCTGCGCTGATGGAGCCGTGGTTTTTTCCACGGTTTTCACCTCCACGTTCATCTGGCTCAGTGTCAGCGGTGCGCCCTCGGGGCGGTTTTCAAGGTTCTGCGCCGGGTCGTAGAGGTCCAGGCCCACGCTTTGCAGCATCCTACGGGCTTGGTCAGGCTGGTATTTTGTGGCACCGGCTATTTTCAACGTCCTGAGGCTGCCGTCCGGCTGCTGCACGTGCAGGGTGGGCTCGTAAACGACGCCGACACGAATGCCCTCCTCCGGATGCGGCTCCAGGTTGGCACGCTTGAAGACCGAGAAGTCCACATGCGAACCATACGGCACATGACGCGCCTGCTCGTGAGAGCCGATGCTGCTGAAGGCATTTTTTTCCGGGTGGTGCAAAATACCGTGCACATCCCGGTAGTAGCTGTGCGTGCGCTTGATGAGACCCTCGTTTTTCATGACCTCGTCCATCCAGGCCAGCGAGGTGCCTGCCATGTCGTTTGAGTCCTCATACCCGCCGCCGATGTCTGAATGTGCGCCGGGGAACCACACTTCGTAGACCTTGCATGAGGGATCGATCGGCGGGCCGACGATCAGCGGGTGGAACTGGCTGCGCTTCTCATCGAGGCTCAGCGCGTGCACGGTGAGCCGGATGTTTGGGTAGGGGCGCACCTTGTAGCGCTGCGGCCTGCCGGGGATGACTTCGCCATCGTTGCGCAGCTTGGTAAAGGGAAGCCCGGGCACTGTGTCCCAGATGCCCAGCAGCTGGATCGTGGGATCGTGAAACAGCCAGCCCTGGCAGAAGGGCTCTGCGTGCAGCCTGGCCTGGTTGGCCTTCAGGGTGTCATTCCAAACCTTCAGCGGGATGCTCTTCCCATCCTTGGGAGCGGGGTCGGTGAGGTGCAGGGCGCAGTAGTCATACACGGCGGTGGAGAGCGCCTTGAGCTTCTTCTCACGCAGCTTGTTCTGCGGCACGTCCTGGGTGAAGAGGTGCGAGGCGTCCGGCAGCCCGCAGTGCGCCATCATGCCCGCCAGCATGCGCGCCTCAAAGGCCCCGCGGCTGAAGCCAAAGATGTGGATCTTGTCCTTTGCGCCCGCATTCCAGTAGCGTGCCAGGAAAGCGTACGCATCGATCACGCGGTCCTTGATCCCCCAGCCAAAGGCCTTGCCCGTCAGAGTGCGCACACCCACGCCCTCCACGTAGATGCAGGGTGAGTGCGGGTCCTCCGCCACCGCCTGCTGCTCAAAGCTCCGCCGCACATTCGTGCGCGCCTGCCAGTTGTTGGATGTGCCGTCAAAGAAGACATTGATCTGCTTGGGCTCGTTCTGCTCCTCCGGGGCGTAGCGTCGGGGCGTGGCCGGGTTGGGCGCATACTGCACATTAAAGCGGTAGAGCTGGCAGCCTGTGAGAGACACTGCGACCAGCGCCGCCGCCATGCCTGCCATCAGGTGGGTGCGGCATGCCCTGTCAGAAAGATTTTTGAAAATCATGCGCCGTTTGTCCCGGGGAATGCCGGAGATGTCAACTCATTGCTGGGAGAGCTGATTTTTCAACGGCTCCGTGTCAGCCAGCCCAGACAGGCGAAATCCAAAGCTAAATCATTCGCAGCCGGTTTCCATAGGCTGCCGGGGCTTCTGCCTTTTGTGGATTACCTACGTCTCTGAACATTGACCATAAATTATTATGTAAAAATGATTCCCTGGAATTTTTGCGTTTACTTTCTCGTCTTGCAGAAATAAGACATGGTTAAAACAAGTCTTAACTTAAGACGTAAACTTATGCCTAAATACTGGATGATCAGCAACCGGCTCTTCCGCCAGGGGCAGCCAACTCACGAGATCGGCAAAGTGAGCTACTGGACCACCGACGACGACAAGGCGGACACCATCGACAAATGGACCTCCGTTTCCGCCGCCGCCTTTGAGACACAGCTCAAGCAGGCCGCGCTGGCTTTTCCCCTCGTCTCGCAGGCCACGGCCGCCGCCTTTACCGCGCAGAGCGGCCAGCCGGCGGATGCCATGCCCATGCTCAGCCAGATGGCCGCGCACCAGGAGCAGAAGCACGTGGGCTTCTTCATTCACGGCTACAACAATGGCTTTACCGACGCTGCCCAGCGCTACCAGCAGCTCACGCGGGACATCTACGCCGGACCGGACGGCCTCGGCCTCTGCATCTCCTTTGACTGGCCCTCCCTCGGCAGCATCCTCGGCTATCTGCCGGACCGCGACCATGCCCAGGCCTGCGCCGCCGATTTTACCGACATCCTGAGCCGCCTGCACGACTGGCTGCTGATCAAGCAGAAGGATGCGCAGAACGACCCAGCGGATGCCTGCCGCGCGAAGATCTCCATCATCGCTCACAGCATGGGCAATTTCCTCCTGCACCGTGCCATGGGCGCGTGCTGGAAGCGGCAGAACCAGCCACTGGCTGTCTCCCTGGTGAACCAGATCCTCATGGTGGCCGCCGATGTGGACAACGACCTCTTTGAGCCCGGCTGCCAGGACAGCGCAGATGGGGCCGCTCTCGCCAATCTCACCTACCGTGTCACCGCCCTGTACACCGGACGCGACAGCGTGCTGGGCGCGTCGTCCGGGCTCAAGCACTTTGGCACCCGCCGCCTGGGCCGCAGCGGTCTGGCCGTGCGCCCGCCTACCGACAGCGTCAGCGGCCGTGTGGACAATGTGTGGGACGTGGACTGCTCCACCTTCTTCCCTGCGCAGTATGACAGCATCCCGCTCATCGACGGCATCCCGATCCACGGCGCGTACTTTGTGTATCCGGGCACCGTCACGCTCATGAAGGAGATTCTCAAAGGCATAGACCGCAGCGCCCTCGATGCCCGTGGCCTGCTCAAAGGAAACGCCTGGCCCCAGAAGTAGCTCCTCACACGCCCAGCGTCCACGCCATGCGCGAGGACGGGGAAAAAATCAGATCACCGACCTCACACACACCAAGATACCATGAAAAAGCCACTGCCCATCGCTGTGCTCGTCCTCATTGCAGGCGCGCTCTTTTACTTCCGGTACTCCGCCGGACACATCATCGCCACAGGCACGCCAGTGGAGAACTCCAAGGACAACGCGATCAATCTGGAGCAGGGCTGGTCCGTCCGCACGCAGCAGGCCTACTACTTCACCAATCAGGGCTCGCGCATTCTGCCGTATGAATGGTTTCTCGCGCTCGAAATGCCCGACAGCCAGGCCCTTTTCCGAGGTGATGACAACATGCGCGCCCTGCGCTACCTGCCCACCGGCCCCGACTCCAAATGGAACCCCGACGGGCTCCCCGTCGGCTTTGTGCGCGGGGTCGATGAAAAGAAGCAGGCCTGGCTCGGCATGACCTGCGCGGCGTGCCACACCGGCCAGATCGCCTACAACGGCACGACCATCCGCATCGATGGCGGGCAGACCATCGCCGATGTGGACGCCTTTGACCTCAACCTGGTGGCCGCGATGAAAAAGACCGCCGAGGACGAGGAGAAATTCACCCGGTTTGCCACCGCCGTGCTGGGCCAAAGCGCAACGACCGAGGGCAAGACCGCGCTGCGCGACGCCCTCAAAAAGCGCACCGCCGCACTCAACGACCGCAATGTGGCCAACCACTACCAGAGCCCCAACATGCCCCAGTACGGCTACGGTCGCACAGACGCCATCGGCCAGATCTTCAACAAGGTGCTCGTCCACATGAACAACATGCCGGACAACGCCCTGGCCTCAGACGCCCCGGTTAGCTACCCGTTCCTCTGGGGCACCCACCAGTCTGACGTGGTGCAGTGGACCGGCTTTGCCCCGAATGGCCCGCTGAACATCGGCTCCCTCATCCGCAACGGCGGCGAAGTCCTGGGTGTGTATGGAGAGATGGAGATCCCCGACGACAAACAAGCCCACAAATACAAGTCCTCCATCATCGTCGAAAACATCGGCCTTCTGGAGCAGTGGGTCGCCACTCTGCGCTCTCCGCAGTGGCCGGAGAAAATCCTTCCGCCCATCGACAAGGCTCTCGCTGAAAAAGGCCGCGTCCATTACGACAAGCACTGCGCTTCCTGCCACGCCGTCGTCACCCGCGAAAACGAAGGCATGAACTACAAGTCCGTCCTCGTGGACATCGAGAAAGTCGGCACGGACTCCCGCGAGTACGACAACATGATCAAGCTGCGCAAGGCTGGCAAATTCGCCGGGCGCAAGCAGGCTGGCGTCGTGGGCAATGAAATCCCAGCGGAAACGAACGGCCTCGATCCCCTCATCAACTCCGTCGTCGGCGGCCTGCTGGAACACCCGCTGGAGTCCATCAAGGCCAACATCACCATCGCCAAGGGAGAGATCACGGCGGAGACCATCGACGCTGCGGCCAAGAGCTATGTGCCCGGCGCACCGGGAGAGGACAACACCAGCGTGCTTGACCGCATTTTTGCCGACTTCAACCAGCGCCGGGAAAACCTCCGCACCAATCCCGTGGTCAACACGAGCCTGCCCATGGCGCCCAAGAAGTACAAGGCGCGTCCGCTCACCGGCATCTGGGCCACACCGCCCTACCTGCACAACGGCTCCGTCCCCAACCTCAAGGAAATGCTGCTCCCCGCCGCACAGCGCTCCAAGACCTTCCACCTCGGCACCCGCGAGTATGACCCCGTGAACGCAGGCTACAAGGACATGCCCGAATTTGACGGCAAGCCCTCCTTCACCTTTGACACAGCCCTCCCGGGCAATTCCAACGCCGGCCACGAATATGGCACAGCCGAACTCAACGACGACCAGCGCAAAGAACTGCTCGAATACCTCAAGAGTCTCTGAGGCAGCGGGGCAGGGGCAAAGCTCAAAAATAAAAGCTCAAAGATAAACACCACCGCTCCGCCCATCCATCATGGCGTGGTCCGCACACTGCGTGTGCGGACTCCAGCGCCCTCAACAGCTCAACCATCCAGCGCCCCACCCCAATTTTCAGTTCTCAGTTTTCAATTCGCAGTTTGCAGTCCCGCACGCTCCCGCATTCACCCATCGCCCGCGCATTGATCGAGCAGGAGGACGAGGACGAATCCAGAACGACGAGCCACACCGCCCCCCACTTATACTCTCACGCGCTCCTATGAAACTCAAGCCCGCCACCGCACTCACCCTCGCCGCCGCCGCCTGCGTCGTCTCCTGCTCCATCGTAGCTCCCATTGACCGCCTGCATCCCAAGGGCTCGCAGGCCTTCCTCAAAGACTACGACCGCCAGTGGCTGGAGGTGCTCAAGCTCAAGACTCTCTTCAGCTGGCTGCAGGACAACTCCATCGAGACCTTCAAGGAGATGCGCGCCCATCGGCCCACCATCACCACCGCACCTGTGCCCACCAAGGCCGGGCTCAAGTTCACCTCCACGGTGCTCGTCGCCAACCGCAAGGACGTCGTCGAAGTGCTCGACAACTGGGACACCTTCAGCGTGCGCCTGTATGGCTCCAAGATGGACGACTGCATGGGGGCCTTCATGCTTGGGCGGGATCACACACGCTACAACCTCGTGGAGAAGCCCTACATGCGGCATCTTATGTCGCCTGCCGACTTCCCGCGCATCAGGAGCCAGGTCGTCTCCCTCGCGCACAAGGCCATCGCCGAAGGTACGCAGACCACCACGGACAAGAGCGGCAAGGCCATCGGCCGCATCGAGATCGTGAACAAAGTGGCCCGTCGCGTGCCCATCCTGCTCACCGGCACCTATGGCGGCTTCCCCGGGCCGGACGAGGCATCGATGTTCCGTTGGTCACGCGCCACGCAGGCCGACTTCTTTAAAAACATCAAGGCCGAGCCTCCCATCCACGCCGATGCCATCCGCGCCGGCCACGAGATGACCGCCTACATCGGCGGCCTCATTCAGGAGAAACGCGTGCTCCTCACCAAGAACCCCGGTGCTGAGGACACCATCCTCGCGCGCATGCTCAAAGAAGGCACCAACAAGGTCCAGGGCATCACGGACGACCGCATGATCATCCTCACCGCCGGCCTGCTGATCGGTGCCGGAGAGACCACCCAGGCCGCCGTGTGCAAATGCCTCGCCGAGCTTTTCACCCGCCCCACGGAACTGCAGGGCGCCATCAAGGCCGCACGCGAAAACAACGACGACCTCCTCGGCCGCTATGTCTGGGAGGCCCTGCGCTTCCGCCCGGGCAACTCCGTCCTCCCACGCTACGCCGAGCAGGACTACGTCCTGGCCAAAGGCACCCCGCGCGAAACCAAGATCGCCAAAGGCTCACTCGTGCTGGCTGGGACGCAGTCCGCCATGTTTGACGAGACCTTTGTCAAAAATCCCGAGGAGTTCCGCCTCGACCGTCCGCAGAGCATGTACATGATCCTCGGCTACGGCTGGCACCGCTGCCTGGGAGACCACATCAGCCTCATCCAGGTGCCGCAGATCATCAAAGCCCTGCTGCTCAAGAAAAACCTCCGCCCGGCTCCTGGCAAAGACGGCGAGATCAATCAAAAAGGCGGCCCATTCCCAGAGCAGTACATCCTCGAATACGACCTAGACTAAAGCAGCCCAACTGATGTGCGGCTGGAACCACCTCCCTGAATCATTCCTCCGCACCTCATTGTTTTCCGGCCAACCACCACGGAGCAGCCAGCTTCCGCTTCATGATCTGGGACGAGTTTGAGCGGGTGGACGACACCTGTCCATCCACACACTCTCCACCACCTGCACACCTTATGGACCTTTACGCCTCTGCCTTCAAAATCTGCAATTTCTATGTTGCGCCCTTCTGGCTTAGCATGGTCTTTCTCCCACGCTGGAAAGGCACCGAGAAGCTCATGCGCCCGCTGTGGCCCATCTTTCTCATCTGCCTGCCCTATGCGCTGCTGAACATCCCGTACTACCTCACCAACCTGCCCATTTTCGCGCGCGGAAACTTTGTCGAGATCACCAAGCTCTTCGCCGATCCCCACTGCGTTGCGCTCGCGTGGATTCACTTCCTGGGAGTCGATCTCTTCGTCGGCCGCTGGATCCACTTTGACAGTCTGGAACGTGGCTACAACCGCTGGCTCGTCGCGCCCTGCCTGCTGCTCACCCTGTTGGTCGGTCCCACGGGCACCTGCGCCTACCTGCTTCTGCGTGCACTCAAAGCTCCATCGGCGCCTTCGCAGGCTGTCTGATAACAAGGGGGGCTTTTACGCCAGCATCTGCTTGATCACGTGGCCTTCGACGTTGGTGAGGCGGCGCTGGACGCCGTTGTGTTCGAAGGTGAGGCGCTCGTGATCGAGGCCGAGGAGGTGCAGTATTGTGGCGTTGAAGTCGTAGAGGGGATGGATGTCCTTCACGGCTTTCTGGCCGAGGTCATCGCACTCGCCTGTGCTGACGCCGGGCTTCACGCCTGCGCCGGTCATCCAGCAGGTGAAGCCATCGGGATTGTGGTCGCGTCCTTTGGCGCCTTTTTGGAAGAAGGGCATGCGGCCGAATTCGGTGCACCAGACGACGAGGGTATCGTCGAGCAGACCTCGGGCTTTGAGGTCGCGAATGAGCGCAGCGGCGGGCTGGTCGAGGATGGAGGCGTGAACGTCATACTGCTCCTTGAGGGCGTTGTGGCCGTCCCAGTTGAGCTTGCCGCCGCTGGCGTAGGCTCCGTTGAAAAGCTGCACAAAGCGCACGCCTTTTTCGATGAGGCGGCGGGCGAGGATGCAGTTTTTGGCAAAGGCGGCTTTGTCGGCGTTTTGGGTGTCGTCGGCTCCGTAGAGCTTGAGGATTTGCGCAGGCTCGGTGCTAATGTCGCTGATTTCTGGGACGCTGAGCTGCATGCGCGCAGCGAGCTCGTAGCTGGCGATGCGTGCGGCGAGTTTGCCATCGCCGGGATGGGCGGCGAGGTGGCGGGCATTCATGCGCTGAAGCAGGGAGCGTGCGGCCTGATCTGAAGCGGGAGTGATGCCGGGGGCGGCGAGGTGGCGCACGGGGGCCTTGGAGCTCATCGTGGTGCCTTGAAAGGCGGCGGGGAGAAAGCCGGGACCCCAGTTGTTGGCACCGTTTTGCGGCACGCCGCGAGGATCGGGGATGGCGACGTAGGAGGGCAGATCCTGGTTCTCGCTGCCGAGCGCGTAGGTGGTCCAGGCGCCGAGGGAGGGAAAGCCGTCGAGGTTGAAGCCAGTGGAGAGGAAGTTTTCGGCGGGGCCGTGGGTGTTGGACTTGCTGGTGAGCGAATGGACGAAGGCGATGTCGTCGGTGAGCTCCGCGAGATGCGGGATCATGTCGCTGACCCATTTGCCGGTCTGGCCGCGCTGGCGGAAGGTGTATTGCGGGCGGGCGAGATTGCCAGCGGGCCCTTGGAAGGTGACGGCGGGTCCGCCAGGGAGAGGCTTGTCGTCCCACTTGATGAGCTCGGGCTTGTAGTCCCAGGTTTCGAGCTGGCTGACGGCACCCGCGCAGAAGATGACGACGACGTTTTTGGCCTTCGCAGGGAAATGCGGCTGGCGTGGGGCGTAGGGGCGCGCGGGGTCGATGATGGGGCCGTTTGACTGAGCTGCCAGCAGGCCATCGAGGCCGAGGAGGTTGGTCAATGCGACCGAGCCGAGAGCCGTGGCGCTGCTGGAGAGAAAGCGGCGGCGGTCGAGCAGGTGATGGCCTGCAGGGGAGAGGTGTTCGGCGTGGGGGCTCATGGCACAAAGAGAAACTCGTTGCTGTTGAAGAGGGCGCGGCAGAGGGCGGTGAGGCCGTGTTCGCGGACGAGAGGCGTGGTGTCGGCGAGTTCCTCGGGAGTGGGCACGCGACTGAAGGCGAGGCGGTAGGCGTGGGTGATTTGATTTGCGAGATCGGGACCGGCTTCTTTTTTGGCGCGTTCAGCAAAGGCGGTGCTTTGCACGAGGGTGAAGCGGCTGTTGAAGAGATTGAGGGCCTGGATGGGCGTGGTGCTTTCGATGCGGCGGGCGGTGCTCTGGCCGGCATCCGGGCAGTCAAAGGCGCCGAAGACGGTTTCGGGCTCGCGGCGTACCTTGTGCGCGTAGATCATGCGGCGCTCGTTTTCCGGGGTGAAGGTCTCAATGGGATCAAAGCCGCTGAGGCCGCCGCGCTGGTCGAAGAAGTTGAAGCCACGACCGAACATTTTCAGGTTCAGGCGACCGCTGACGGCGAGCATGGAGTCGCGAATGGATTCGGCTTCGATGCGGCGGGAAGGATAGCGCCAGAGGTAGCGGACGTCGGCGTCGAGAAGGGGGCCTTCATTTATGATTTTTGATTTATGATTTATGATTTTGTCTTGAGGCGCGCTGGCTGATGGAGGCGTTGCCAAGTCGTGAGTCTGACTTGATTGCCCATAGGTCTCTGAGAGCATGATCAGCCGGTGCATGTGCTTCACGCTCCAGCCGCTGCGGATGAATTCGGCGGCGAGCCAGTCGAGGAGTTCGGGGTGGGTGGGCTTCATGCCCATGTGGCCGAAGTCGCTGGCGGTCTGCACGAGGCCGGTGCCGAAGTGGCCCTGCCAGATGCGGTTGACCATGACGCGCGCGGTGAGCGGGTTTTGCGGGCTGGCGATCCAGTCGGCGAGCGCGCGGCGGCGCTGCTGCTCAGCGCTTTCTTTGGGCAGCGTCAATTGGCCGAGGGAGCTGAGCACGGCAGGAGTCACGGATTCCTTGGGCTGCTCGGGATCGCCGCGATTGAGGAGGTGGATGTCGTCGGGGGCGCGGAAGGTGCCGGCGAAGGCTTTCTGGGCGTTTTGTGCCTGAGCGATTTTTTTCTCGGCGGCGGCCTTTTCCTGGATCAGCGGTTTGGCGCGTTTGGTTTCTTCGGCGGTGAGGCCGCTGAGGGTGGGCTTGGTTTTCTTGTTCTGATTTTTGGGGTCAAACTTCTGGCGGTCGCTGGCATCGGCCACGGTGTGCCAGGTGCCGGTGGCATCAGATATTTCAATCTGGTAGTCGGTGGGGAGGCGGTCGGTGAACCTGCCTTCGCGGTCGCGGCCCCAGACGACGCGCTCGATGGTTTGCTCCTGCGGAAACTCCAGCTCCACCCAGCCCTGGCCAGGCTTGTTGGAGAGCCAGCTGCGCGAGTTGCCGTAGCGACCGTCGTTGAGAAAGCGCAGCTCGTGGCGCTCGGCCACGCCGATGTCGCCGGAGGATTTGCGCTGGGTGCCGAGGGTGGCGAGGGCAACGTTTTCTCCGGCGGTGTTGAAGACTTCCAGCTCATCGATGCAGGGCTCCAGATTGGTGGTGGCCTTGATGGTGAAGCGCACACGTTTTGTTTTCACCGGAGGAAAGCGGTCGGCGTTTTCGCGGGCATTGATCATGGGGCGCTCGGTCCCGGATTTGGCAAGAGGCACAAAGCGGGCGAGTTCTTTGTCGATCTCTGCGAGGCGTGCCTTGAGCTTCTTTTCCTCGGCGCGTGCGGCCTCGGCCTCGGGCGTGTGCAGGTCGCGGTCGGCGTATTCGACACCGGCAACAAAGGCCTGCATGGCGTAGTAGTCTTTGGCGGTGATGGGATCGAATTTGTGATCGTGGCAGCGCGCGCAGCCGATGCTGAGGCCGAGGAAGGTCTGGCCGAGATTCACCACGATCTCGTCAATGGAGTCCTGGCGTGCGAGGCGCTTGGAGGCATCGTCTTTGCCGATCTGGCCGGGCAGCAGGACGGAGGCGGTGACGAGGAAGCCGGTGGCGGCGTCCTGGCCCATGGCATCGCCGACGATCTGTTCTTTGATGAAGCGGTCGTAGGGCGTGTCGTAGTTGAAGGAGCGGATGACGTAGTCGCGGTAGGGCCAGGCGTTGGGGCGCTCGGTGTTTACCTCAAAGCCGTGAGTGTCGGCGTAGCGCACCACGTCGAGCCAGTGCTGGGCCCAGCGTTCGCCGTAGCGCTCGCTTTGGAGGAGGCGATCGACGAGATGCTGGATGCTGGATGCTCGATCCTGGATGAACTCTTTTTCGAAGGCGGTGGTTTCTTCGGGTGTTGGGGGCAGGCCGGTGAGATCGAAGGTGATGCGGCGGATGAGTGAGACGGGATCGGCGGGCGGGGAGCGGCGCAGATGCTTTTCGGCGAGCTTGGCGTCGATGAATTTATCGATGCTTTGCGCAGAACTTGAAACTTGGATGGGTTTGAAGGACCAGTGATCGAGGCGGTTTTCGAGTTTGGCGAGGTCGATGCCGTCGGGCCATGGGGCGCCTTCGTTGATCCAGGTGGTGAGAGTTTCGATCTCTTTGGAGGAGATTTTGCCTTTGGGTGGCATGAGCTCGTCTTCATCGTCGGTGATGATGAAGTGGATGAGGGGACTGTCCTTGGCCTTGCCGGAGATGATGTCGGGGGCGTGCTTGTCGCCGCCTTTGAAGGCTTCTGATTTGATGTCGAGCCGCAGGCCGGACTTCTGCTTTTTCTCGCCGTGGCAGCTGTAGCAGTGCTGCTGGAAAATGGGGCGTACATCGCGCACGAAATCGACGGCGGCGGCGAGAGCGGAGGAGGCGAGCAGGAATGAGAGGGCGAGCTTCATCAGCGGTAGGGATTGCCAGCGGCGTGGAGGGCGTGGATTTCGGCGTCGGTCATGGCGCGGCCCAGCAGGAGCAGCTCGTCCACGCGGCCGCTGAGCTTGCGGTCCTGCTGGTTCCAGTTGCCGATCTGCGCGGGGCCCAGACGCGCGGGGGGGGCGGTCTGCAGGCGGGTTTCGCTGTCGAACTGGCCGTTGAGGTAAAAGCGCGCGGTTTTCTGCGCGGAGTCATAGACAGCGGCGAGGTGAACCCAGCGGCCCTGCTCCGGCAGCACGCCCGTGCGGGAGTCGGGGTGGCCCTGGCGCTCGATGGAGCCTGGGGCAAGCACATTGCCGATGAGCGCGAGGCGCATGGTGGTGTCGCGATTGATGATCCAGTGCACCTGGCCGGGGTTGTTCTGGCTCCAGCCATCGGTGTGCAGCAGGGACTGGTAGGGAGCGCCGAGGCGGTCGATGCGGACCCAGGCGGCGAGCGTGAGCTGTGGCCAGTCGCGGCCGCCGCCGACATCGAGCTTCAAATGATCGCCCACATTCACAAACTCCGGCGCGTGAGAGCCCGGCCAGCGGCCCTGCACGCGGCGGTACACACCGGGCAGTTCCTCGGCGGATTCAAAGTCGAGCAGCGCGATGAGCGCGGGATCTTTGCGCAAAGCTGCGAGCGCACCCTCTGCCTGGGCACGCTGACCGGCGGCGAGGCCTGCGGTGAGGCCGGGCATTTCATCGGGCTGGATGAAGGCGGCGGAGCGCAGCTCGCGTGCGGTGCTGGCACCTGCGGCGAAGGTCACGGCATCGCCGCCGCGCAGGCTTTGCCTGTCATGCGCGCCGGAGGCCTTGGTGATGACCTCGCCCTGAAACACATGCACCTCCGCCGCGCCGCTGGTGGGCACGTCCACACCGAAGCGGGTGCCCAGATCCACGGCGTCTCCGGAAGGCGTGATGACGGTGAAGCCTTTCGCTGTGGGTGGCACATCGGCTGCCAAACGACCGCGCTTCATATGCAGACGCTGCGCGGACTCAAAATAGAACTCCGCCGGGGCCTCGATGACGATGCGAGCGCCGCGTGCGGTGACGAGTGAGACGCTGCCTGCGCGGATGTCGTGAGTTTCGCCACGCAGTTCCGCGCCATCGGCCAGCTCCTGCACACCGGCGGCTTTGGACACGGTGGCGTAGGTGCTGTGGGCCTGCTGCCAGAACCAGGCACCGAGCAGCAGGGAGATGCACGCTGCGGCGGCGGTGATCCAGCGGGGGGAAGCGGTGAGCCAGCGCGCAGGCTTTGGCCGCGCCGCCTTGGGTGTGGAGGTCCAATCTGCAGCCAGCGCCGCGAGAGCGGAGTCCACGTTGAGAAGTTCGGCGAATTCGCGGCGGGCTTCCGCGTCTGCCAGCAGCAGGGCATTGAGCTGCTGCATCTGCGGCGGGGTGATGCTGCCGCTGAGGTAGGCGGCCATGAGCTCTGCCTTCATGAGGCCACCTCCTCTGCCAAAACGCGGCGGATGCAGTCCAGCAGCTTCTGCCGCATGCGGTGCAGCCACTGGTAAAAACCGGGCACGCTGCGGCCGCTTCCTTGGGCCACTTCCTGGATACTGGACTCGGGCTGGTAGGCCTGCATGAGGAGGCCGCGCTGCTCTGCGGGCACCTTTTGCATGCAGTGCTCCAGGGCCTCGCGCTGGCGCTCCAGCACGGGCTCCAGGGCGGTGGTCTCCTCCGCGATCTTGGAGACGACTTCTTCATCCAGCACCAGGCGGTCGCGCCCGCGATCTCTCAGCCAGGCCAAGACCTCGTAGCGTGCCACGCCAAAGGCCCAGGGCTTGAAGTCTGCGCCTTCGGCCAGGGTGTCGAATTTCTCCCACAGCACGACGCTGATCTCCTGCATGATGTCGTCCGCGTCCGCGCGTGCGGGGACCAGCCGGCGCACATGGGCGCGTAGGGCGGGCTCGTGCGCGGTGAAGCTGCGCAGAAAGCGGCGGTGGCGTTCGTGTTCGGTGGGAGACATGCGGTGGGCATGGTTCTATCTCCACCAGACGCGAGCTTTTTACGCTCGAACGTGTTTTTTTTGCAGAACGGTGTGGCAGAACTGCAGGAGCTTGTCGCCGCTGTGCTCCCAGAGGAAGTCGCGATTGATGCGGGCGAAGGCGTTTTCGGCGATGGTTTTGCGCAGGGCGGGATCGTCCAGCAGGCGGAGAATGGCGGCGCTGAGAGCGGGGGCGTCATCGGCGAGGAGGAGCTCGCGCTCGTCTTCGAGATACAGTCCCTCCGCCCCGATGGTGGTGCTGACCACGGGCACGCCTGCTCCCATGGATTCGAGAATTTTGTGCCTGACGCCGCTCCCGGCCCGCAGCGGCACCACCTGCACGGTGCACTCGCGCAGGAGGGGCAGCACGGCAGGGACGGTGCCGGTGATTTCGATGCCCGTATGCGAGGCGGCGAGCTGGTAGAAGGAGGGCGGCGGCTTGTGCCCGATGACGCGGAAACGCACGTCAGGGCGTGTCTTGCGGACGAGGGGCAGCACCTCCTGCATGAACCAGATGGCGGCGTCGGTGTTGGGCGGCCAGTTCATGGCGCCCACAAAAGCGATCCAAGGGGCGGGCTGCTGCTGGAGGACGGCAGGCGGGGGCTCGCTCTGGCTGGGAGGGGTGCCGGGGAGTACACTGCCCAGCACATGCGGGAGGCGGAAGACCTCGCGGTAGCAGTCGGCGTCGTAGGTGGAGTTGGTCAGCACGGCGTCAAAGAGCTGGCAGAGCCGCGGCTCCTGCCGCCGCATGCGGCGGGTCATCTCCTGGTAGAAGAGCCACATGAAGGGATTGCGCTGGAGCTGCGTCATGCGCTTCCAGATGCTGGCCTCCACATTGTGCTGGAGCAGGATGGAGGGCACGCGGCGTTCTGCTTTCCAGCCTTCAAAAGCAGGCGCCACGACCAGCTCATCTGCAATAACGAGGTCAAACTGGCCGCTCAGCACGCGCTCCCGCACGCGCTGCTTGAACTCCGCGTTTTCAAAGAAGGCGTGGATGAAGGGCCTGCGCGAGGCGAAGAGATTGCGCAGCACCGGCCCGATGTAATGCAAGAAGCGGCGCGGCGACCAGTCGCCCAGAAGCCGGGCATGGACGCACTCCAGCTTGTGCGCATAGGGCACGGAGTCCGGCGTCTCTTGCTCCTCGCGGCGGAGCTCCAGGGCATGCACATGGCAGTGCTTTACCAGATGCATGAGCAGGTGGTAGGAGTAGATGACCCCGCCGGAGGTCAGTGGCAGGCAGCCCCCGGCGCGAATCCATAAAATGCGGAGACGAGCGGGGCCTGGCGAGGAGAGCGGGGGCATGGGAGTCCCTATCAAGACACACGATCAGGTAAAGCGGGCTTCCAAAGGGGAGAGACAAAATTTTTACTTCCCGAAGTATAAAGAAAGGTTTATTATCAAGGAATTACGCCTTTGAGGTGTTCATCTGTCACGCCCAGCGCATGCCGCCTTTTGTCATTCAAGAACGTTATTCAGGTCGCAGAAACGACCTCTCGCCGCTGATGGAGTGCGATGAACTGCTGCGGGGAATGATCGCCAGCGGAGGGCCGGTGCCCAATGACTATGCGCATGTGAACCGCGCCCTGCGGCATCTGGGAGATGCGGTGCGCGCCGGGCTTGTGTCCCGAGAAGATGTGCTCAGCTACGCGCACGACATCACCAGCCGCCACCTGGAGGGCACCATGCAGGCCCGGGCGCTGGGGAAGAAATACGGCTACAGCGGCGACTTTGAGATCATCGAGGCCATCTACACGCTGCAGATCGCGCAGGAGCCGCATCTGAGGCGGTGGGACCTGTATTTCCACTCCCAGGCGGCCCCGAATGCGGTGCGCAACCGCAAGGCCTACTTTCATCAGCTGCTGCATTCGCACTCCGCCGGGCGCACCAAGGTGCCGCTGAATGTGCTGAACGTGGCCAGCGGTCCGGCCCGGGACGTGCGTGAGTGGGTGCTGGACAATCCCGAGTGCGAGGTGTTTTTCGACTGCGTGGACGCCGAGATCCACGCCATCGAGCGGGCGAAGAAGCTGTGCGCGCCCTTTGGCAAGCGGGTGGAGTTTTACCACCGCAATGTGCTGCGCTTTCTGCCTGCCAGGGGGTATGAGCTGGTGTGGTCTGCCGGGCTGTTTGACTACCTCACGGACCGCACGTTTGTGTTTCTGCTCAAGGCGCTGATGGCCGTGACGAAACGCGGCGGTGAGGTGGTGGTGGGGAATTTCTCCGACTACAACCCCAGCCGCGACTACATGGAGCTGCTGGGAGACTGGGTGCTGCACCACCGCACGCGGGACCACCTGCGTGCCCTGGCGCTGGAGGCGGGGGCGGCTGCGGACTCCATCGAGGTGATGTGGGAGCCGGAAGGCGTGAACCTGTTTTTGCATATCCGGCGGTAAAGGGGGGGCTGACCGAAGCTGCTGCGGCAGGAAACAATGTCATCAAATCGGGCTGGGCACCGTCTGCCGGAATCAGACCAACCAGAAGAACGCGATGGCGATGCCGGTCGGCAGCAGGGCGCCGAGGAAGAGCCGCAGGGGGCTGATGCCTTCGTTGCTGAAGGCTTTGGAGCTTTGCAGGATGCCGATGCCGGCGGGATTGGGCGCATTGGCGATGACGGTGAGGCCGCCGCCTGTGACGGCTCCGGCAACGAGGGCATACTGGAGCTTTGGCGAGATGCCTTCGACGAGGGAGCCGAGATAAGTCAGGGCGGCATTGTCGGTGAGGGCGGTGAGACCGGTGGCACCGAAGTACATGCTGGCACCATCGAGCCCGGCAATGAGGGGCTGAAGCCACCAGGACTGCAGCGAGCCGAGCGTGACCAGTCCGGCGAGGAAGTAGCCGACGAGGAGGCCTTCACGCAGGCGCAACTGGTCCTGGTATTCCTGCGTGGCGCTGACGATGCCGAGGAAAAGCATGAACACGCCAAAAAAGACGTCCGGATGATGTGCAAATAGGACGACGAGGGCCAGGAAGACGACATGCAGGGCTGTGAGCCATGCGGGCAGGGGGCGCACGGGCTGCTCCAGCACTGCCACACGTCCCAGCTCGGCACGGTAGATAAAGGTGACAAGCGCGGTGGCGACGATGCAACTGGCGATGGCGCGCCAGCCAAAGTGGGAGAGCATGAACCAGGTGTCCCACTGCCACTTGGAAGCGACCATGAGCACAGGTGGCGCGGCAAAGTGCGTGAGGGTGCCGCCGATGGAGATGTTGACGAACAGCAGGCCGAGCGTGGCATAGGCGAGGCCCGGGCCGATGCCGCAGTCGAAGTAACGGCGCTTGAGGAGGATGGCGATCAGCGTCATGGCCGCAGGCTCGGTGATGAAGGAACCAAGCAAGGTGCCGAAGGACAGGGCGGCGAAGTAGTAGGCCACGCTGGTCTTTAATGGCAGCAGGCGTGCGAGGCCAGTGATGCAAGCCTCCGCCAGCTGCACCACAGGGCGTGTGGCCGCCACGACCATGACGACGAAGACAAACTTGGGCTCCGTGAAATTCAGCCCGTCGATGTATGCCACGGCGTCATGAAGGGAGTGCTTCATGGCGATGATTCCGGCGAAGAGCGCCGCTCCCCAAAGGCCGAAGACCACCTCGGTCTCGGCCAGGAAATGGAGGATATTCTCCATGATGGAGCCTTCCGGATACCGCGCGGCCCAGTGGGCGAAGCGCTTGACTGCAAAAGTATGCAGAACAGCGAGGGCAAAGAGTGAGGTGGCGAGGATTTCGACGTGGGTAGCGGTCATGCTGTGGGTCTTTCAGGCTTTGGCAGATGAGGGCAAACAAGCAGTAACTGGCGCAACCGGTTTTGTCGTACATTACTGCGCAATGGGCGGCAGACGGGACGGCTGGACTGCCGGGAGCTTTATGATTTGTGAACGTGCCGCCAACCGCATAAGCTGGACAGGTGACCATGTGGATGACTTTTCCAAAAACAGCGCCGGTCAGGTGGATGGCGGCCTTTCTTTGCCTAGCGATGGCCAATGCCAAGGCGCAGCCGACGGCGGCAGCAACCGGGGGAAATGGGCGCTCTGAGGTCGCGCTGAGCGCACTGGCCGAATCGTTTCGGCAGGTGGACGAGGAGATGAAGGCTGTGCGTGCGCTGCTGAAGGCGAAGCTGCCCGAGGATGAAGAGACCAGACTGCAAGAGCGGGCGCTGGGGCTTAGCGCCAAGCGGGAAGCCCTGATGAAGGATCTGGAGCGGGTGGCGACGGGAGTCGAGCCGCAAACATTTGCCGCGCCTGAGGGGCTGGAACTGAACCTGCAGCAGGAGACGCGTGAGCTGCTGCTGCCCATCATCCAGGAGCTCAGGCAGCTCACCGCTTCGCCACGGGAGGTGGAAGGTTTGCGCCGGCAACTGGCGGCCTTGCAGCAGCGTCAGCAACTGGCCAGCACGGCGCAGAAAAATCTGGAGGGGCAGATGAAGCTGGCGACGGACCCGACTCTCAAACCGCTGCTGGGTGAGCTGCTGATACAGTGGAAGAAACGGCAGAATGACGTGGAGACGGAGCTGGCCGTGGCCGAGTTTAAGCTGGAGGAGCTGGAGGTGAAACGCGGCGGCACGCTCGGGACACTGAGGGATGTGGCTGCGGGCTTTGTCCGGCAACGCGGAAGAAACCTGATGCTGGCCTGCTTGATCAGCCTGCTGATTTTTGGAGGCATGCGCCTGCTCTGGAGGCGCCTGAGCAGGCTGCCCGCACTGAAGCGCAAGAACCGCTCATTCAGTGTACGCGTCGCGGCGGTGGGCTATCATGGCCTGAGCCTGCTGCTCTCGGTGTTTGCGGTGCTGCTGGTTTTTTACCTGGCGGGCGACTGGGTGCTGCTGGGGCTGGCGGTGATGTTCCTCATCGGCATAGCTTGGACGGGAAAGCAGACGCTGCCGGTGGTCTATGAGCAGGTGAAACTGCTGCTGAATCTGGGCTCTGTGCGAGAGGGAGAGCGGGTGGTTTACAACGGGCTGCCATGGGAGGTGCGGAGCGTGGGTGTCTTTTCAGAGCTGCGCAACCCGGCGCTGGACGGCGGGCACATCCGGCTGCCGCTGCGTGAGCTGACGACGCTGGTCTCCCGGCCTGACGAGGATGAGTCCTGGTTTCCGTGTGCGACCGATGAATGGGTGTGCCTGAGCGATGGCACGCACGGCAAAGTGGTGACGCAAACTCCGGACTGGGTGCAACTGGTGCTGCTGGGGGGCAGCCGCCGCACGTACCCGACCCAGATGTTTCTGAAGCTGTGCCCGGAAAATCTCACGAAGAGCTTCCGTGTCCGCACCATCTTCGGCATTGATTACCGCCATCAGGGCATCAGCACCACCGAGGTGCCGCAGAAGCTCAGGGCGCACCTTGAGCGCGAACTGCGCAGCCTCATCGGCGTGGAGCATCTCAAAAACGTGAGCGTGGAGCTGTCTGAGGCGGGAAAATCTTCGCTGAACTACACGGTTCTTGCAGATTTTTCAGGCGAGGTGGCGCAGCGGTACTCCTCGCTGAAACGTGCGATCCAGAGACTGTGTGTGGACGCCTGCAATCTGAACAGCTGGAATCTGCCGTACAACCAGCTCACGCTGCACAAGGGAGAGCCTGCCTTGGCATGAAAAAGCTGCTCCCACCCGCTGGGCGCTCGTGCGGCTATGGCTCGCCTCTGGCCGGATTTTCCAGCGCCGGGGCCAGAGGCAGCCAGGCGGCGGCGACCCAGTCGAGATACTGGGTGCCACGAAACTGCTTCTTGTAATCATACACGCTGGGCTCGCGGGTGGCGTAGCCGGGGTAGAGCCAGCGGAGCCCCGCCTCCCGGCAGTGCCGGATCTCCAGCAGCAGGGTGTAGATGCCGAGGCTGCGTTTGGAGCATTCGGGCTCAAAGATGCCGTAGATGCTGGAGGCGGCCTGCTGGCCGACGTCGAAAAAACTGGCGGCGATGAGCCGGTGGCCGTCAAACACGCGGAGCATGCGGCACTCGCAGGGGCCGTGGGCGGGGTCTGGGCCGAGAAAGGTTTCGAGGGTTTCCGGGATGTTGTGGGTGAAGCGCTGCTTGTGCCGCTGGAAGAGGGCGCGCAGCTCCGGGTCGAGGGCGGCGGGGGAGATCTCGGTGCGGAGGCCGGTGTTCTTGCTGAGCACACGGCGCTGGCTTTTGCTGAAGGAGCAGGACTCCAGATGGATGCGCAGGGGCGTGATGGTCTGCAGCCCGCCAGCGGGGGCCAGTTGGGTGCTGTAGCGAAAGAAGTAACGGCCAAAATGCCGCCAGCCTGCCGCCCACACCTGGTCCATGACTTCCGCAGGAACGGAATCGCAGATGAATGCATCGTCGAGTGCTGGCGTCATAGGAGGTCTCAATAATCCATTCGCGCAGATTGACAATCCCACGCGCGCCCGCACACTCCAAATCTGGCAGCCCCACACGCCCATGAACCTCCTCCAGCGCATCGAACGCGTTTTCTTCTGGCTCTCCTCAGCCTCCTCCGACAACCTCGATGACTGCCCGGCATGGGAGCGGCGGAAGTATGTGGCCTTTGGCGCGACGGTGCTGGTGCCCTCCACCTTTGCCATCATCGCCTGCGCGTATGCGCTGAGCACGCTCACGGACAACTGGATGATCATCGCGCCGGTGTCGCTGGTGTGGTCCTTCATCATCCTGACGGTGGACCGCGCGCTGCTGGCCACGTACCGCGCCTACCAGTCCATCTTCCGCAAGGCGGCGCAGTTTTCCCTGCGCATGGTGGTGGCGGCGCTGATGGGCATCACGATTTCCCACCCCCTGACGCTGCTGCTGTTTAAAGACACGATCACCTCCGTGGTGGAAAAGCACCGGCAGGGCGAGATCGAGGCCGCACGTGAAACCGCCAAGCAGCAGAAGGCCGCCGTGGAGGCACGGCTGGTGACGCTGGAGACAGACATCGCCAAACAGCGCGAGAACTGGAATGCGACCTTCAATGCGAAGTTTCTGGATGAGAACGGCAAGCCGGTGGAGAAGCCTCTGACGGAGGACGAGAAGGCGGCGAAGGCGGAACGTGAAGGCAAGATCGCCGAGGCGGTGGCGCCGGGCAAGGAACGCCTGACCAAGCTGGATGCCGAGATGGCCAAGCTGAGCCAGGACTACCAGAAGATCGCTGAAGAGCTGAACCACTGGCAGACGGAGTTTGAGCGCGAGGTGAACGGGCAGCGCAGCGGCATCATCGGCCTTGGGCCGCGTGCGAAGAGCATCCAGGAAGACCAGCTGACATGGCGGCGTGCGGAGAGCGCCCGCCTGAGCGGTGTGCTGGACACGATGACGAAAAACCGCGTGGTGCTGGTGGCGGAGATCAAGGCCGCTGAAGACGGCGTCAATGCCGCACTGGACGCCAAAGCACTGGAGGAAGCCGCACGCAACAAGGCGGAGCAGGACCGCATCACCGCGCTGAAGCAGAAGGTGCAGACGGAGCAGGCGGACCAGTTTGTGTCCCAGCAGAACGCCATCCGCGAGACGCTCAAGACGCAGATTGACGCGCTGCTGCTGCAGCAGAAGAACCTGCATGCGGAGATCGGCCAGCTGATCAAGGACGAGGACACGCGCATCTCCGGTATCCGCGCGGAGCCGAGGCGGGACATCCTGACGCAGACGCTGGCGCTGCACGAGCTCTTTGAGCAGGGGGCCGAGGGCGGCAGGTTTGCGCTGGTGGCGTATCTGGTGCTGACGCTGCTCTTCATGCTGGTGGACACTATCCCGCTGATCGTGAAGTTCTTCTCCAAGCCCGGCCCCTACGACACGCTGCTGGACCGTGAGGAGCGCCTCTACGATGGCGAGCGCAAGGCCTACCTGGAGGGCTTCAGCCGCCAGATGAAGGAGCTGAGCGAGAGCAAGGTGCTGAACCTCACGAGGAACAAGCCGCTGGAGCGCGCGCTCGTCACCGGTGTGGACGGTGCACGCTCCGCCAAGGAGTTCCTCGTTTATCTCATGGATCTGGAGCGTGAGTTTGAGGAGAAAAACCGCGTGGCGCGCGAGCTGGCTGCCAAGAGCGGAGTCTCCCACACGGCGGAGGTGCTGGAGGAGATGTCCCGCAATTTCTACGCCGACCTGCGCGAGCGCATGCAGACCTACTTCAGCGACGAAGACCGCCGCCGCAGGACTACCCCGGCCTCGGGCCGTGCGTGAGGTGGATTCACCTGCTGTGCCGATGAAGAGCTACCGACACTCGCCTATCGTGCATTTGATCGGTCCTGGTTTTCCGATTTTCATGGGCTGGATGATTTACCGGGTGAGTGCCGAGCCGGTGTTTCGCGGCGGCACGGAAGGGCGCGTTGCCTTCGCCGTGGTCTGTACTGTGCTGGCACTGTTTGTCGGATGGCTTTATTGGAGGACGGGGCTCAATCGCTATCAGGTGACAGATGAGGGGCTCGTGGTCTCACGCCTGCGGTCAAGCCGGCTGATCCCGTGGGGGGATATTGATGAGATGGTCTGGAACCGTCTCGCGCATTGTGTTTTCATCAAGGGGAAGGGCCGGACGCTGGTGTTTACCTCCAGCGACCAGTTTGATGATCTGCCCGAACTTATGGATGAAATATCGTGCCGTTCCCAATGCAAACTCAGCCCGAACCTTCAAGGCGTGCTGAAGTCATGAGGCCGACGGCGTGACAGAAGACTGCATGCCGTGGAGGAGCGGGCGGGACATAGGCTCGGACGCGGACTGGCAGAGGTGAGTGCCTGTGCACTTGGCCAGCAAGAGCTGGCGTGGTTTGTGCGTAGGTATGTGCAGTGATGAAAACCCCGTCTCCATTGCCGTATTTCAGCCGTCGTGAGATGCTGCGCAGCTCCTGCGCGGGCTTTGGCTATCTGGCGTTGCAAGGTGTTCTGGGACTGGAAGCTGCCAAAGCGGCAGTGGTGGACCCGCTGGCACCGAAGCAGCCGCATTTTCCGGCCCGGGCCAAGCGCGTGATCTTTCTGCTGATGAAGGGCGGTCCCTCGCAGGTGGACACCTTTGACCCGAAGCCGCTGCTGGACCGTGACAACGGCAAGCCGCCGCCTTTTGCGCTGCCTCGCGTGAAATTTGCGGAGACGGGCAATCTGCTGCGCTCTCCATGGAAGTTCCGCCAGTATGGCCAGAGCGGCCTGCCTGTGAGCGATCTTTTTCCCCATGTGGCGAAGCATGTGGACGACCTCTGCGTCATCCGCTCCATGCACGGCACGAATCCGGCGCACGGCGGCGCTCTGCTTAAGCTGCACACCGGCAGCGACACCTTTGTGCGGCCGAGCCTTGGCTCCTGGGTGAGCTACGGTCTGGGCACGGAAAATACCGACCTGCCGGCCTTCATCACCATCTGCCCGACGCTGGCACACGGTGGTGTGAACAACTGGGGCTCCGCCTTCCTGCCTGCGCACTGCCAGGGGACACCGCTGGGAAATGCCAGCATCCCTGCCGAGCAGGCGGTGGTGCGACATATTCACAACAAGATGGTCTCCCCGGAGATGCAGCGCGCGCAGCTGGATCTCGTGTCTCAGATGAACCACTCGCACCTGGAGCAGGCAGGGGCGAATGCGGCGCTGGAGGCACGCATCAACTCCTTTGAGCTGGCCTACCGCATGCAGTCCACCATGCCTGAGCTGCAGGACATTTCGGGCGAGACGGAGGCCACGCGCAAGATGTACGGCCTCGATGACCCGGTGACGGCGAATTTTGGCCGCCAGTGCCTGATGGCGCGGCGCTTTGCCGAGCGCGGCGTGCGCTTTGTGCAAGTGACGCACAGCGACAGCTTTGTGCAGTGGGACCAGCACAGCGATCTGCTCAAGGGGCACACGAAAAACGCGGCGGAAGTGGACAAACCCATCGCGGGCCTGCTGGCTGATCTGAAGTCCCGCGGGCTGCTGGATGACACGCTGGTGGTGTGGGGCGGCGAATTTGGCCGCACGCCGGTGGCGCAGGGCAGCGATGGCCGCGACCACAATCCGCACGGCTTTACCATGTGGCTGGCCGGTGGCGGCAGCAAACCGGGCACGGCCTATGGCGCCACGGACGACTACGGCTATTACGCCGCTGTGGATAAGGTACATATTCACGACCTGCATGCGACGATCCTGCACCTGCTGGGGCTGGATCATTTGAAACTTACCTACCGTTACGCCGGGCGTGATTTCCGGCTCACGGATGTGGCGGGGGAAGTGGTGAAGGGTGTGATGGCGTGAGAGGTTTCTGCTTCTCGCAGGCTTCCTTTCACGCCTCAATTGGGGCCGCTGCACTGAGCACATCGAGGGGTCACGGCTGTTCCAGCACCACCCGGAAGCCGATGCCGCTCAAGTCTTCTGGGCGGCGGCCCTGGCGGGCGCCGGCCCTCAGCATGTAGCGTGCGTTGAAGTAATAGTTTCCGCCGCGGGTCACGCGCACATCGCGCTTGGAGTTGTACCAGTCTTCACACCATTCGGCCACGTTGCCGCCCATGTCGTAGAGGCCAAGTTTGTTGGGCTTGTAGCTCATGACGGGCGCGGTGTCGGCGAAGCCGTCGTCGTAGTTTTCCTGGTCAGGCTGATGCCAGATGAGATGGTGCTTGAGGTAGCTGAGGTCGGCGTAGTTGCCCGCCCCGGCTGGAAGCGGCCAGTCGGTGCCCCAGGGGTAGATCTCCGCCACCGCTCTGTTGAGTTCCTCCGGGTTGCTGTCCTTGCCACGCTTTTCCTTGGCACCCATGCCGACGGCCTGGCTCCATTCCTCGTCTGTGGGCAGGCGGTACTTTTTGCCCTCCTTTTGGCTTAGCCAGACGCAGAAGGCGCTGGCTTCGTCCCAGTTGGTCATCACGGGATGGTCTTCCCAGCCCCACAGGGCGCGGACGTCATACCGGAGCCGTTTGGGGTGTGCCGGAGGAGTGGCTGCGATGTAGGGGGCAAAATCCTGGAAGCGGGTTTCATGCACGCACATGTGGATCTTGGTGCCGGGCACGGGGAGAAAGACCATGCCGAGGCTGTTCACTTTGGTGCCGGGCAGGTTGGTGGGGGCGGTGGTCTTCATGGTGGTGGGCAGCCGCGCCGGGACCTCGCGCCCGAGAGCGGCCAGCTTGCAGCCGAGGTCATAGGCTTCCTCCTGCTTCGTGGGCTTGCGGGGCGGGCCCAGGTCTCCGGGCTGGATCGTCAGCACCTGGCCGGGCTTGAGCTCGAGTTTTTTTCCTGCGCTCACTTCCTCCACGGTGAGGCTACCCTCAAAGACGCCCACGGTGCAGGCTCCCACGCTGGGTTCTCCTTCTTTGAGCTGGAGACCCTGGCTGTCCGTCATGAAAAAACGCCCGCCCAGGGTGGTGCACACCACGTTGGCTGTGGGCACGCCTTCTCCTGAGTTTGACTTGAACTTGTTTTTGAAGCGGAACACTGCGCCGCCTTTCTTGGCCATTTCTGCCGCATTGATGCTGAGGAAGAGCGTGGGCGTGCCGCTGATGTGGCGGTCGAAGGTGATCGTCATGCCATTCTCACCGGCCACAGGGAGGCGCAGGGAGGCACCGGAGCTGAGCACGCAGCCGCCTACTCCGGGCAGTGATACCACAGCATGGCTGGCGCTGGTATAGCCCACATCCAGCCGCGTGCCGGGGCTGAGGTGGGCTGGCTGAAACGGCTGCCCGGCAGCCGGCTCTGGCAACACGGTGGAGGTGCCACTGGTGTCCGTCTTGCCGGTGGTGATGCGGCCGCGAAATGAGGTGATGATGATCTCCGGCAGGGAGAGCACGGTCTGTGCTCCGGCGGATACCGGGAGGATGAGGCTGGCCAGGGCGAGTGACCGGAAGAGAGTGGGGAGTGTGGGTGGGGTGGGCATGGTGAGGTTCTTGGATCTTGGTTTTTGGTTCTTGGGCATGCGTGGCACAGGGTTACGGGGGGCAGGTGTTGGCTCCCCTGCCTTGCGCGTGGGTTTACTTTTCCAGGACGATGCGGAAGCCGCGGTCGGCTTCGCCGCTGTAGATGTTTTCCAGCCGTCGGGAGCTCAGCAGGAAGTCCTGGTCATTGTGCAGGAAGGATGCGCCGCGCAGGGCGAAGTTTTCCCGCGGTCCGCCTTGAGCGTCCACGGTGGCTGGAAGGGAGACCCATTCCCACACATTGCCGCCGAGATCGTACAGGCCGACGGCATTGGCGGTGTAGCTTTGTACGGGGGCGGTGGTGGGGTAGCCATCCTCGTAGCGTGGGAGGTAGGGGTCTTTCGGGCGCAGGCGGTGGTAGCTTTCGTCGCTGTAGTTGCCTGCGCCGCGCGGGGGAGGCCACTCGCTGCCCCAGGGGAAGCGGGGGGCGGGCTTCTTGGCATCCGGCCCGGTGGCGGGGCGTGCGGTGACTGCGGCGGTCCATTCCGCATCCGTGGGCAGGCGGTAGGTGCGGCCTTCCTTCAGGCTCAGCCAGGTGCAGAAGGACTGCGCGTTTTCGGGAGTGACGTGGACCACCGGGTGGTCTGGCGCGGGCCCGCCGAGGGAGTGCCCGCCGTAGGTCTGATTGGTCCAAGGAGCGGAGGAGCTGAGACGCCGTGTGTTGGCGTACGTCATGAAATCACGGAAGCGTGTCTCATGGGTGCAGAACTGCACCTTCGTGCCGGGGACGTCTACAAAGGTCATGCCGAGGCTGTTGACGAAGACGACGGGGCCGACCTTCCGGCTTGGAGGAGGTGGGGCTGTGGCAGGGGCAGAAGCGGTAGCCGGGGATGCGGGGGGCGGAGTTGCGGTTACGACAGGGGCTGACCTGGCCTGGGCTGCGCCGAGCATGCGTGCCTGGTTCTGGCTTTCGTCTGAAAGCGTGTGCAGCATCACGATGGTTTCCTTGCCTGAGATGCTGAACACGACTCTGTCCTGCTCCAGCCGCACAAATGCCGCCCGCATTTTGCTGCCTGCGCGGTCTGTCCATAGCTGGGGCGTGGTCGGGGAGGTGGCAGCGGATGGAGCGGCTGGGGCTGGCAGCGACCGCCACTCAAGATCCTTAAATTCAAAGGAGGTGGCGGGGTACAGGGCCACCACATGCCCCGGCAGCGTGATGCCGCGTGACTCCTTCATGAGCCTGCCACCCACCCATAGCTCCAGGCGGTCTGCCCAAGAGCGCAGCTCCAGCTCAAAGTCCTGCCCGGCAGGTACCTCGAGCACAGGCGGGGGGCCGTCGGTCTTGGGCTGGTCGCCTCTGGGCTGGAGCAGGCCGTTGATGACAGACACATTTTCGATCCACCGGGCGAAAATGCGTGTCGTGTTGGTATGCGTAGCATCCAACCCAAGGGTGAAGAGGTGGCCGTAGATGCCCTGCTCTGCAGTCTGGCCCCAGTGGGAGACGAGCTGCATCTCACGGGTACGAGCACGCATCCGCAGCGCCACATTTGGGCCTTCGATGACGGGCATGAAACCGTTCTGCATCACCTTCCAACCCGGTGTGGTGGAGTCGGTGATTTTCAGGTGCTGGATGATCTCCGGCTTGTCTGCGAGAAGAGAGCGCCACAGTCCGCCGGTGTCCATCTTGACGGGAGCGGTTGGCGGGGGCGTGGTGGACGCCGGCTGCCAGACGCGCAGACGCCGGAACCAGACCTCAAGGCCGGGCCCGGGGGTGCCCATGAAGAGGTTCAGCCCATGCGGGCTGGGGAGGCCGGTGGTGTCTGCATCTGCCACATGGAGCCCGTTGACAAACACACGCAGGCGACTGCCCACAGCCTCCATCCGCAGGGTGTCCCAGGCGTCTGCACCGGCGGGGTGGGCCGTGGTGACGGTGGGGGGCACGATGAATTTTTCGTCGTAGCGGAACACGTCCACCCGACCTTGGGAAGTCATGCCGACGCCGATCCACGGCATCTTCTGTGGGACGTGCAGCCCGATGCCCCATTTGCCATTCGCGGAGCGTGGCATGCGGAACTCTGCCTCGCAGACGAAGTCGGTCATTCTCAACTGGCTGAGCAGGGGCAGGCCGGGCCACCAGATGGCTTTGTCCATGGCCGTCATGCGGTAGCTTTGATCCTGCCACTTCATTTCGAGATGGGGGGACTTGGCATCGCGGAAGTGGGGCAGCGGCTGGGCGAAGTCGGCCTCCACCACGAGTTCCATGCCCGTGGTGGATGCAGGCAGTGGCGCAGATCCGGCCGGAGCAGCACCAGCAGGTGTGGCAGAAACCGCACCCGCAGGTGTGAGCTGCCGCCATTCAAGATCCTTGAACTCAAAAGGGAGAGCGGGATACAGCGCCAGCACCTTCCCCGGCAGGCTGATGTCACGCACCGCCTTGACCAGTTTGCCATCCACTAAAAGCTCCAGGCGGTCGTCCCAGGAGCGCAGCTCCAACTCATAGTCCTTTCCAATCACCACATCGAAGGCGGACGGCGGGCCGTCTGGCTGGGCGCGAATGTTGGGGGTGGGCTGCACCACTCCGTTTACAGAGGAGACTCTGTCGATCCAGCCCCCGAGCAGGCGGGTCATGGTTTCCGATGGCCGCTCCGGCGCCAGGCTGAGAAGGTGGCCATGGATGCCCTTTTCTGGAGTCTCGCTCCAGTGGGATACGAATTGGATGTAACGGCCCCGCGCGCGCAGCCGCAGCGCCACATTGCTGCCTTCGATGACGGGCATGAAGCCTTGCTGCATCATCTTCCACCCTGGAGTGGCGGGGGAGTCTCTGATGTCCAGACGCTCGATGATCTGCGGTTTTTCCTGCAGCAGCGGACGCCATGGGCCGGCGCCCGCTATCTCGCGGGAGGTTGCCGCGAGGGCAGGCACAGCAAGCACTTTGGGTTCAGGCAGCGGGGGCTGCACATCCGAGAGATGCCCCTCGCCCACATCCAGATATTCCAGCTTTTCCACAGTCATCCCGCCGAACAGCCGCACGCCCACGTGACCGCTCTCATACATGTCATCAAAGCCATGTGCTGCCAACACACCGTCTTTGAGAAGAGTGTATTCATGGCCGTCCACACGCAGCTCGATCTCAAACGGTGGCGGGTGGGCTGCCGCCACTCCTTGCGCGAAGGTGATGCTGCCCCCGTTGGCAATGGAGAGGACAGCCACCCCTCGAAACGCAGAGCCCTTCACGTGATGCAAATGATCCCGGTGGCGGACCATCATGTAGGGACAGTTTTCTCCGGTGCCGGAGATGCGTGCGCGCAACACGCCGTTTTTGTGCATGGTCTTGGTGTAGATCTCCACGCCGCTTTGCACTTTGTAGCGGGGGTTCTGATCGCCAGGGTTGGGCGGCATCAAGACCAAGCCGCTTGGTCGATCTGCCGACGCATCGAACTCCATGAGCTTGGTGGGATCGTCTCCGAGCAGATTGATCCACTGGGGCTGTGGCTTGGGCGCTGCCGCGGTCTTGCTGGCAGGGGCAGTTTCCCAAGGACGCTTCCCTACCAGCCATGCGCCCGTGGCGAGCAGGGCGACCAGCATGACCCAGAGCAGAGGGGAGCTCTTTTTTTCCTTTTCCCGATGCAGGGGGATGGTGGGACCTGCTGGCACCTGGGGCCGCTGAGGGCGGTAGGGCTGGCCGCTGGGGCGCTGGGGGCGTGCCTGGGTATCCAGCGCTGGGGGTGGTTTTACGTCATTCTCCTGCGCCTTCGTCACCGGTTGGGTGAGTAGGGCATCGAGATCATGCCGCATGTCCTGCGTGTTGGCGTAGCGCAGTTCGCGGTCTTCCCGCAGGGCCTTGGCGACGATGCCGTCATAGCGTGGGTCCAGGCCGGGGATCTGCATGGAAGGCAGCTCAAACATGCCCTGCGGCAGCTTGCCGGTGAGCATCTGGTAGAGCATGACGCCCACGGCATAGATGTCCGCCCGGTGGTCCACGCCTGCGCCGAGCATGAGCGCCTCCGGTGCCATGTAGTAGAGAGTGCCCATGGCCATGCCGCTCTGCGTGAGACCGGCCTTGTCCTCCTGCACCATCTTGGCGAGGCCGAAGTCTGCCACCTTTACCACACCGTTGTAGCCGATCATGATGTTGGCCGGCTTGATGTCGCGATGGACGATGCCGCGCTCATGCGCGTAGGAGAGTGCATCGCACACATGCGCGGTGATGGCCATGGCTTCGTTCGAGTGCAGGCGGCCGTTCGCGGCCATCATGCGGGCCACATCCGTGCCTTCGATGAACTCCATCACAATGTAGAGCAGTCCGTCTGAGGTCTCCCCGGAATCATACACGGCCACGATGCCCGGGTGGCTGAGGCGGGCCATGGCGCGCGCCTCGTTCTTGAAGCGCTCGGCGAAGCTGGCATCTGCCGAATCGAGATCGTGAGAGAGGATTTTGATGGCAACCGCGCGGTCCAGAGACTTCTGCCTGCCCTGATACACCGCGCCCATGCCGCCCCGGCCCAGCATGCGGGTGATCTCATACTGTGGGAGCAGCTTTGACAAATCGTCTGCCTGGGGCGGCTCCCAGCGTTTCTTTGGCTCGGTGGGAGTCTTTGCCTCCGTGGGCTTCATGGCCTCCTGCAGCAGGCACGCCGGGCACAGGCCGTTGGTGCCGTCTTCGGGCACCTCGGCCTGGCATTGCGGGCAGGTTCTGTGGGAGGGGGCAAAATGATCGCTCATGCCTGGAACTGACGATTTGGCCAAAAACAGTTGCCTCAAAACACGAAAATTTTTTTTGCGCAAATCGCGTGCCGCATTTTCATGCGTCTCATCTCATCCCGGACGCAGTGTGGCCAGCAGCACGGCCATCTCCTCCTCCACCGAGCCGCCCTCATTCAAAGTCGCCGCGATCTGAAGCTTGAGCAGTGTGCGGAAGCGGGAACGCAGCCGGCGGATCTGCGACTTCAATGAATTGAGGTTCATCCCGAGTTCCACGGCCAGCGCGCCCTGGTCTCCATGATCCGCGTCGCCGGTGAGCCAGGGCTGCAGTTTGTCAAATTCCAGCGCCCGGCCTTCAGCCGCGCATTCCTGCCGCAACCCTTCCAGAGTGAGACCCAGCAGCGTCAGCGCCCACTGGCGGTCAAACGCGGCGTCTGGGGAAGGCTGCGTGGCATCCGCCACGGCCCGTGTTTCATCATTTTCCAATGCTGACCACGTCAGGCCGCCGCCGCGCTTGATGCTCTGCCCCAAAGCGCGGTGATTTGAAAGGAAGTGTTTCACCGCCCCCAGAAGGTAGGAGCGGAACCTGCCGCGCTGGCGATCTGCCGCCAGCGGTGTTTCGCTGCCCAGCAGGTAGGCGAAGAACGCATGGCTTGCCTCACGCGCGGCGTCGGCATCGCGCAGCTCGCACCGCAGCCATGACACCACCGGCTCATAGTAAGCATCGCAGAGGTCCGCCAATGCGCGTTTGCCATCTTCAGAATCCGCCTGCGCCCGGCACACGTGAGACCACCGCGTGGTATGAAAACAGAACGACGTCTGAGGCGGGCTGTGCGGACGTGACAAAGGAAGGCTCATCAACGCCGATGATGGCAGACAGTTTTATCGAAACAACCTCAACCCGCCGTTGAAAAGTCGCAGGAGACTCTTTGACCAGATCTCGAAAAGCCTGGCTTCTCAAACGGGCCTGTTCTGCGCATCTGATGCGCCGTTCCTGCGTTGGTCCGTGTTCCTGGCTCCACGGGTGCCCTGCATGTGGCGGTGACACCGGATGCAGCACACGGGACAGGTGCGGTCCATTACTACTGAATGAAGAAGAACTGCCTCGTGTTCAGCACGGTCCAGAGGACGTCGCCGCGGTCGGTGGAGTCGGCGTTGTCGGCGATGGGCTTGAGGAGGGCTTTTTCCTCGGGGGTGGCTTTGCGGCTGAGAAGGCTGAGGTAAACGGTGTCAATAACCGACTCGGGGCCTTCGGCTTTGGCCTTGTCCATGGCACGAGCGATGACGGTGTAACGGTTCATCAGGTTGCTGAAGACCTTGCCGTTGAGCAGCATGAGGGCCTGGCCCACGCTGGCGTCATCATTGGCATTTTCCACGAGTTCGCGGTCGCTTTGGCCGAATTCGCGCAGGAAGTGGCCGTTGGGTGCAGGGCTGCGCAGGTCGGCGGCGCGGAGCATGTAGGTGTCGCGGAAGTTTTCCCAGGCCACGAGGGAGGTCTTTTCATTCTTGTCGTCCACGTCGAAGCGCTGGGCATCGGCGGCATAGCGGGCTTTGGCCTGCTCGTTGAGCTTGGCGCGGCGCTGCTTGGACAGGATGGCGAGCGCCTCGTCCATGCCGAGGTCTTCACCGTCCTTTTTCAGCTTGAGCACGGCGGCCACTTCCTTGGCAAAGTCTTCGTCCTTGGTGAATTCATCCAGCTTGCCTTCGCGGGCCAGCTCGGCAAAGCGCTTGAAGCCGGCGTCATAGACCACGGCGTCCACGGCTTCGTCGATGTGCTTGCGCTGGTTTTTGATGAGATCCCGGGCCTTGCGGATGGCGGCCTCGTCCTTGGACTTGGTGGCGGCCTCCATGCTTTCCTGGGCGGCACGGACTTCGGCTGCCAGTTCCTTTTGCTTCTGGGCCACTTTGATGGTGCATTCCTGCAGTTGCTGAGGGGAGAGGCTGTTGAGGGCGCGGTCCAGCCACTCGATGCGGCGCAGAGCTACCTCGGCCTCCACCTTGGTGGCGATGCTGGGCTGGTCGGCGTTGGGTTTGTAGAGGGCCACCATGCTGTCCCAGATCTGCTCGGCGCTCATGCGGCGGAGGAGGGGGCCGGGGAAGTTGTAGATCTCGCCGAGTTCGACGTCCTTGGTGTAGGCCTCGCGCTGGTAGGCCTGGGAGTTCAGGATGGCACGGATGACCGCCTTCATGTCGTAGTTGGCCGCCTTCATCGTGTCTTCCAGGAAGGTCATGAGCGCGGGATTGCTCGGCACGGTGCTGTCGGTGATTTCATCGACGGGCTCGATGATGCCCTGGCCCATGAGCTTTTTCCACAGGCGGTTGGCAATAACTGTGGTGAAGCGCGGGTTGTCCCTGCTGGTCATCCAGCTGGCGTAGGAGTCCACGGGCTTGACGCCGTCCTTCACGATCTTGCCGTCCTTGCTGAAGGAGGCGGGGATGACGGGGGCGACTTTCTGCTTGGGCTTGGCGTCGGTGTACTGGTAGTCGTGCGGCAGCGTCAGGGGCTTTTTGTCCGTCTGATCGAGGACGGCATTGTAACGCAGCGGGCGTAAGATTTCGGTCATGGCGCGGCCCACATCCTTGCGCTCGATGCCCGCGGGCAGGGGGAATTTGGAGACGGCGCCGCCGTAGCGGTTGGCCTTGTTTTTAGCGGCACCGCCGCCGTAGATGGCCTGGGCCAGCAGCGGGTTGGTGAGGCCGTTAGTGCTGGTCATCCCGTAGGTGTGGGAGGCCATCTGGTAGTAGTCCATCTGGGTCCACTTGTCGAAGGGGTGGTTGTGGCACTGGGCGCAGACCATGCTGGTGCCGAGGAAGATCTGGGTGGTCACGGCCATGTTATCCAGCGGCATGTTGTAGTCGCGGATGTAGAAGCCGATGGCGCCGTTCTCATAGGACTTGCCGTCGGCGGTCACGACCTCGCGCACCATCTGGTCGTAGGGCTTGTTGTCGCGCAGGCTGTCCTTCAGCCACCTGGAGTAGCCGTAGAAGGCGGGCAGGCTCTGGCCACCGCCGACCATCTGGCTCTTCATGCGGAGGATGTCGGCCCAGTAGTTGTAGAAATTCTGCACGTAGCCGTCGCTGGCGAGGAGCTTCTCGATGAGCTTGGCGCGCTTGTCGGCGTCGCTGCTTTTAAGAAACTCGATGGTTTCATGCAGGGTGGGGATGCGGCCGACCACATCCAGATAAACACGGCGCACAAAGACCTCGTCGCTGGCGGGCTTGTTGGGCTGGATTTTTTCCTTGGCCAGCTTGGCGTTGACGAGTTCGTCGATTTTGGCTGCGGTGGCCTGGAGGTCGGGGGCGGCCTGGGCCATGAGGGCGGAGGCGGCGAGCGATGCGAGGATGGCGCAGAGGGGATTCAGCTTCATGTGAATGGACAGTGGGGGATGGCGCGATAACGAGCTGCTTGCGGGGGTCTTTCAGCTTCTGCGCTATTCCTGAGTGCATTTCGCAGAGATTGACGGATTTTAGCTTTGACAATCCATGGTCCTTTCCGACAGAATCAGATATTCTATGAAATTGCTCCTGCCCCTTGTTCTACTCTCGACTCTTGCTTCCTGCACAGCCACGAAGAATCTGGTGAACGATCCGCGTCCCTCTTCTGTGCTGCCCTGCCGTGATGCACGTTATGTGAACCGGGGCCTTGGCTACGTCGGACAGGGAGTGGGTCAGGCTGAAACCAGCACGATGGACATCGTCGATGACGGCAGCAATTTCGTTGGCAAGGTGAGCGATCGCCAGGCCAGAGACTACACCAACATCGGCATGGATGCGGCATACCGCACGGACGATGTGGCTTTCCGCGAAACCAACCGCTATGCAGACTACGGCATGGACACTGTGGATGACGGAGCCAACTTTGGTGCCCGCGCGATCCGCCGCTGGCCCGGAGTGGTCACCGGAGTCATGCAGCGTGGCATGATTTCCACCAAGAAAGTCTATCAGAGTGCCATGTACTCCTACGGTGAAACCGTCAGCCGTGGTCTTTTCGGTGCTGTGGACATCATCACCCCACCGGAGCCAAAGCCCTACATGGTGGGCAGCCTGAATGATTTGAGCCCCGGTTATGCTCTTCCAGGATCCAGCTGGCATTGCCGCCTGCCTCAGCTCCCAGTGGAGCCCGAGCAGGAGCAGACTGCAGGCAAGAACCCCAAGAATCCGGTCACGGCTTCCAAGTAAAAGCACTGATTTCCCTGCGGGAGCGACTGCGAAGTCGCTCCCGTTTTTTTTTTAACCCCATGCCGTTGAAGACTTTGTTTTTTGACGCAGCCGGCACACTGATCCGGCCTGCGGAGCCCGTGGGACAAACGTACGCGCAGCATGCACGGAAGCATGGGCTGATGGCGGAAGAGGGGGCCATCATGCAGGCCTTTCGCGCGGTTTGGAAGGAGACTGCGCCGCCGCTGCACCCAGAGGGGCTGCCGCCGGAGGATGATGACCGCTGCTGGTGGCGCACGCTGGTGGGGAATGTGTTTGGCCGTGTGCTGGGCAAGCCGCCGGGGGAGGATGTGCTGGACAGGCTTTTTGACGAGCTTTACCGGCACTATGCCCAGCCTGAAGCCTGGAGTGTGTTTGATGATGCGGTTCCCGCCCTGGAAAAGCTCGCGCAAGACCACCGCATGCTGGTGCTGTCGAATTTCGACCGCCGGCTGCGCAACATCCTGGCAGGGCATGACCTGCAGCGCTTTTTTGGACAGATCATCATCTCAAGCGAGGTCGGGGCAGCCAAGCCGCATGCGCGTATGTTCCAGGCTGCGCTGACCGCCGCTGGCTGCCTGCCCCATGAAGCGTTGCACATCGGGGATGACGTCCAATGTGATTTAGGAGGGGCGCAAAGCTGCGAAATCCGGGCATATCATGTGAAACGGCCTGAGATGGGGCTCGACGGGCTGGTGCAAAAAGTCCGCTCCGGGGCATATTCAGGCTTGCGCTAAGCCCACATATGAATACATACCGGCCCCCGATTTGGGAATGCGCAGGTAGCTCAGCGGTAGAGCAGTTGGCTTTTAACCAATTGGTCGAGGGTTCGATCCCCTCCCTGCGCACCACTTCAACAAGAAGTGGTTATTACAGCTCCCAGGTAAATGGGGCTCGCTGGGAAACACAATGGAAGCCGGTGAGGCAGGGCACAGCCACCGTTTCTGCAAATGCGATTTATGGACACTTGTGGACATGCTGGCTGAGATGCAGTCGATGGATTTGCGCATCGTGAGAACTCCAGAGCCGAAGAGCCAAGCGAAGTGAAACGGCCCGGGAACACGGGAGCATTTCATTGAGTCCTTCCCATGGATTTCACGGCGGACGACCTTACTGCGTAAGCAGGCGAACGATGGAGGTGGAGGGGGGGGCGTACGCCTCGGCTTTTTTAATCATTTGAAGGGCGGCTTATTTCAGTAATAATCTTTCCCATATTACCTTATTGGCAGTTCATAAATTCACTGCTAAGTCGGCTGCTGGCCACGCATGAGCATTTCCGCATCGCAGCCTGCTTCCCATGATGTTTTTCTACCTACGGTGTGGAGCATGGTTCGACTCGCCGTGTTGCCGAACTTTAGGAACTCATGACAGCCAGCGCCTGATTTTGTTCCACCCAATTGCATCCGCCCGTCACCCATTGCGAAGCAGTTCCATGCAACCCTCAAATCTTCATCCCATGAGCCCCCGTTCCTCCCAAAGTCCCACCGTCAGAGTGTGTCCTGCTGTCCATTCTCTGGCTCTCGTCATTCATGCCATGATTCTGCTTGGTTCCGCCGCCATGGCAGCAACACCAGACATCGTAGGCACCTGGCGGAAATCCGACCGGTCAATTGTCGAATTCAAACCTGACGGCAGCGTCATGACAGGCACGGCTCCCGTCGGCAGGTGGGAGCGCCTGCGCGATTCCCCCAAATACGTGCTGCGTTTCAATGGTGCCAGCACCCGGGAGTTCTACTACGTGACAACGGGACGGCACAAGCGCCAGCTGACGCTTGAGCTGCCAAGCATAGGAACACGCACCAACCTGGACCGGGTGGACAACGGCCCCACCATCAATCCAGATGCTCCAGATGAAAGGGAGGCCATGGAGTTGGAGTACACCGAAGCCTTGGCTTCGATTGCACGGACCAGCGAAGCCCTCGGCAGGGCACAGGCGGAGGCCGCTGAAGCTTGGCAAAAACATTATTACGCCCGATCCATTGGCAGGATCAGTGGGTGGATCCCCATCGCACAACGGAAAGAAGCCGAAGCCAAAGGGTTGGAGAGCAGTCTCCACCAACAGCGCGAAAGCCTCAAAAAAATGGCGGTAAATCTGGGCAAACCCATCCCGCCGGAGGCATCCGCAAGCAACTCTCCAGCGCCAGCCGGCCAGTTTCAACCTGGCCAGCCAACTCAGGGGCGCATGCCCGTGCCTTCGAATCAGCGTCGGCCGGGCCAGCCGTCACAGAACCAGATGCCATACAATGTGATACCGCCTCAGCCTGGCCAGCCACAAATCCCGATGGTTCCAGTGGTGCGTCCTCCATTCATTACGAATTAGATTGGGAAAGTTCGTTTTCTCCGATGCCGGACAAAACCTTTCCTCCCTCTCATCTGGAGATTTCCCTGCTGGCCGCCGCCGAGACCGTAGGGCATTACTACCTTGAGCGGCCGGGGGTAGCAAGGGAGCGGGGTACCGTGGGCGGCAGGTGAGTCTGGGAAAGCGCCCGGCTACCATTTGAGATCTAGTGGCTGACTGTCGGCCATGTCCAGTGAGGAAAAGTTCTGCACGAATGGTTCGAAGTTTTCAGAGCATTTGATTCCGCCCCATGAACCCACATGACTGACGAAGACTTTTCTGCCTAAGCCGCCGATCCTTTGTCTGGCAACAATGTCAGCGACGCCATACAGAGCCAGCTCTGACTGGCGCTGCAAACAAGAATGATGACCGGTGAAACTTGAGGAGGTGCGATGCCGTTTACGGCTGCTCATGAAAAACGCTTTTGCTGCTGCCCACGTTTTACTGTTTGCCTCTGCTGCTTGGGCAGGTGACTGGAACCAGTGGCGTGGGCCGGATCGCAATGGGGTTTCACAGGACACGAGTCCGATTGCGGATGCTTTTCCAACTGAAGGGCTGAAAAAAGTCTGGGAGAGCGAGTTCATCCCCAGCAACGAGTATGGAGGCCATGGCAGCCCGGTGGTGAGCGGGGAGAAGGTGTTCATCAGTGTGGTGTGGCATGAGCGAGTGCCCTCTGAAACGCGTGAGATCGACACCGAGGTGATGCAGTCGCTGAACTACCGCGGCACTTCGCCCGAACTGGAAAAGAAGCTGGAGGAGGCGCGCCTCAACCTGCCCAAGCTGCGCGGGGAGAAATTTGATGAATGGGTGAACCAGTGGCGCAAGGACAACCTGAGCGAGAAGGAGGAGATCAACATTGGCTCCTGGGTGGCAAGCCGCTTCAAAGCGGGTAAAAACGCGATTGCCCTGGAGTGGCTGGGCAAGATGAACAGCCGCCAGGGCAAGCCGTTTGCCAGTGCGGCGGCGTTTGGCAAGTGGCTGGATGACGAGGGCTTTCCGGCGGACGTGAAGGAGAAAATGATCGCCCTGGTGCCGAACACCGTGAAGGTGGCGCAGGATGTGATCCTCTGCTTGGATCTCGCGACCGGGAAGCAGGTCTGGAAATACGCCCAGCCGGGGAAGCCGAGCGGACGCCAGTCCTCCAGCACGTGTGCGGTGGTGGATGGCAAGGTGTATGCCGCATGCAGCTCTGAGCTGCTCTGTGTGAATGAGGCTGATGGCAGGCTGGCATGGTCGGCTCCGCTGTCTGTGAAGGGGCCGGCCGCGTCGCCACTGGTGATGGGAGACCGTGTGTACATGGCCGCCGGTGGGACCTGCGCCTTTTCGAAAGCGGATGGCAAGCTGCTGTGGGAGCAGAAGGAGGCCAAAGGTTTGATCGCGAGTCCCACGTGGTGGGCACCGACGAGCGGTACACCTGTGCTGGTGATCAATGGCAACAATGCGCTCTATGGTCTTGACCCCGAGACTGGTGGCGTGAAATGGAAGGCGGAAGGCGGCAGCCAGAGCACGCCGGTGGCGAGCGGCGACTGGCTGGTGCTCTACAGCGGCACGGAGGGAGTGGGGCTGCGCGCCTACAAAATGCAGCCGGACGGCACGCCAAAAACTGCATGGTCCCATTTCTGGGTGACGCGCCGCTATACTGGCAGCCCGATCATTTACGAGGGCAGCGTGTACCACTGCTGTGGTGAGAAGCATCAGTGCATCGACCTCGAAACCGGAGCGGTGAAGTGGGTGGCAAACGAGATCAACAGCACCATTACCTCTCCGCTGCTGGCTGACGGCAAGCTGCTGGTCTATGAAAACAACGGCACCCATGTGCGGATGGTGAAGGCCACCAACACCGCCTACGAGCAGCTGGGCCGTGCCAAAACAGACGCCTTGGGCTGCTCCTCGCCTGCCATCGCCAACGGCAGGCTGATCGTGAGGCAGAAGGACAAACTCGTGTGCTTTGACCTGAGGCCGGTGAAATAAGCGGGCCGGGGCCTGAGCGGCCAATTTTAAAGCGGTGCGGGCGATGTGCCTTTGGGGCTGAAGATGATGATGTAGTTGTCCGGATAGACGTCGAAGCCGTACTCCAGACCCGCCTCAATGATCAGCAGCTTGAGGGCACGGAAGGTTTCGAACGAATCTGGATAGACGCTGAGACTGACGTAGCCCCCCCAGTGCTTGTAGCTGGCGAGGAGCTTGCGCACCGTCGCTGTGTCTGACACGGGAATGCCTTCGGATTTTTTGGGGATGGCTTCGAATTCCTCGTCTTTTTTTATGATGCGCGTGAGGCCGGGAAATTTCTCTCCCGCCGAATCTATCAGCGGGTACAGAGCGCCGTATTTGAGCAGGATGTTCATGGCCGACTTGGTGATCGCCCGCTCTTTGGGGAAGCGGACATGCTCGGTGTGCTTTTCATCCTCGGCGGCCATCCTGCTGCGGAGGTTCTGCATCTGAGCGGCGAGGTCGCGGGCTTTTTTTTCCGCAGCCTCCTTTCTGGCTTTGGCATCTTGGTGGCGTTCGTCCAGGGACCTGACCTCTGCGCGCAGTTTCGAGAGGTCACCAGCGGGATCTTTGGAGGTGCCTGAGGCGGCCTGCATCTGAGCAGACTTGTCATTGCGCAGCCTGTCCAGAGCGGCCTGGAGTTCGTTGCGCTCCTGCACGAGGGTCTGCAACTTGTCCTTGCCAGAGTCCTTCATTTTCAGGTTGAGCTTCTGGAGGCCTGCGAGTTCGCTTTTCGCAGCTTCGAGCCGTTCGGCCAGGAGCCGGCCCTGGGCTCCTGACATCTCCGCTGGGATGGCTGGGCTGGGTGGATGCTGATGGGTCAGGAGCGCGAGAAGGCAGGAGATGAGAATGATGCTGCCAAACACATTGCACAGAGTGTCGAGAAGCAGGTCGAGGCTTTGGTCCGAATGAGGGCGCAGTTTTCTCATGGGCTGTTACTCCTTGGCTTCAGCGGCCTCCAACTGGATGTTTTCCGGGATGAGATCGTAGCCGATTTCATAGCCCGCCCCACGGACCTTCCGGGTGACGTCCTCAAACTGCAGGGCCCCCGAGGGTTTGAAATAGAGGACGATGTAATGCTGCGCGGGGGCAAAGGCGGCCAAGGCCTGCATCAGGACCGTGAGCGTGTCCGCGTTTTTTGGCTTCGAGCCGTCAAAGAGCTGGATGAGGAAACCCGCCTTGTCGGTGACGACGAGGACAGGCTCTTTGTTGGTGGTGCTCTTCTCCGGAATGAGGCGGAGCACATTATGCCGGTCGTAGCTCTGCTGCAGGCGGCTCTGCATTTTTTTGATTTCGCTCTCCACCGCGGCCAGTTTTGACTCTGCCTCGGCGGCGGCCTTGGTGCTGTCCGGGAGCTGCTTTTTGAGCGAGTCGATGGCGGTCAGCAGCTTTTGCTTTTCGATACGGATCTCTCTTTCCAAGGGGGACTCGCCGGCGTTTTTTTGGGAGGGATCCGGCTGCGAGGATGGAGCGAGCCGCTCGATGGAGCGTTTCAGCTCATCAATCATGCGCATGACAGTTTCCTCCGTTTCGTTGGGGCTGAGCACGACGGCGGCGGCCTGCTGCTTGAGCTTCACGATTTCAGCGAGCGTGCTCTTCAGGGTGACTGAGAGCTCCGCATGGGGGTCTGCATCGCTGCTGACGCCGATGACGGTGTCGAGATTCAGCGCCAGAAAAATGGTGATGATGATGAGAAAGCCGGTGGTGCCCGTGATCACGTCCTGAAACGCGAAGAAACTCACGGCGCTGCCACTGGATTTGCTGAAACGGCCTCTCATACGGATGGGACTCAGGTGGTCTGGAGACGGAGTTTACCGGCGACCTGCCTGCTGCAGACGTCATTGCAGTTGTCCAGGAACTGGGATTCAAGGGACTGCATGAAACTGACGATGAGCTGCAGGATGAAAGCGCAGACCAAGGCGACCAGCGTGGTCTCGAACGCAGTCGCAAGCCCGGTGGTGACTGTTTTCAGGGAGGCGCGGATGGCGACGAGGTCACCGCCTGCCTGCAGGGTGTCGGTGAAGGCACCGATGGCCTGGCTGAGGCCGAGAACGGTGCCGATGAAACCCAGGACGGGAATGCCCCACATGAAACCCTGGATGATGCCGTAGCTGGAGGCGATCTGGGCTTCGTCATTTTCCGCCTGCACCTTGAGGATGGCGGCCACGTCAGCGGTGTGGCCGATGTTGTGGAGGTTGGCGAGCGCGAGGTCGATGCGGTTGAAGAGGACGAAGTTGTGAGGGTTGTCCACGAGCATGCACATGTGGTCGCGGACCTCACGTGCGGTGGCGGAGGTCAGCACAAACCCGGGCTCCTGCGGCATGACGGAGAGGCCAAAGGCCTTCTGCTGGAAGACGAGCTTGCGCCACTTGATGAAGAGCATGGACAGCGCCCAGAAGAAGAGAAGCATGGTGGGGTAGGGGCAGGGGCCGCGCTCAAGAAACATGGCGGCAAACCACTGCGTCTGCGGCCACTTCTGCTGCATCAGGATGATCAGGGTGTAGAAGGCGGCGGTCAGCAGCAGGGCGAGGATCAATGACAGCACATTGCCCGGACTGGTGAAGCGCCCGCCGTGAAAGCCAAGCCTGCGCTCAATGTCCGAGCGCGACCAGTCGAGAGATTTTCGTGGGTCCTGAAAGGGATTGCCGGACGGAATGGCCGTGGAACTTGATGGCGGGACCTGGGGCGTGCTCATGGGGGTGGATTGGGTTGAGGGCTGGTCGCTGAAGTTGATACGGTCATTTGTCCATCGTGAAAGAAATCGGCTTGATGCCGAAATTGCGTTCTTCCTCTATTGAAACAAGCCTGAACCGGACGTCTGACTGGCTTTGCAGCGTGCGGGCGTTTGCCTGAATGGTTGAAATGCCTACGTCCACGGCCTTGCCAAAAGTTTTGTAGGAGGCGTCATACTCCTTAAACTTGTCCTGGTTTGGCAGATAACCCAAATTTTTGACTTCTGTGATCTCATTATCTCCGAGCATGGTGGTCTCCAGACCGACTGGCAGGGCGGCACTGTCCGGTGTCAGGTCGAAAGCGAGGAAGCAGTGCCCGGGGATGATCACGAGATAAGAATTGATCCCGATCTTCTGAAGTACTGAGGCCATGAGTACCGAGCCGTCCACGCAGTTGGCCTGATGGTCGTTGATCGACTGGTCCAAAAAACGGACACTCTGACTGATCACTGTGTCGCCCGGGGTTGTGGCAGCAACATTGCTGTATTTGATCCCGCGGCGCTGCAGTGCGTTCCAAATGGCCCAAACCTGAAGAAAGACCTGTTTGGGATTCTCAGAGAGATAACCGTCGAACTGGTCCACAATGTGGCACTCGAGAGCCTCTTTGAGTATTTCCTGAACCTGCGGGTGGTTCTCATTGACGTAGGCTGCAAACAGGAAAGAGAGGCTGGTCATGTTCTTGCCCGATTTGTCTCTCGTGACGTAGAGCGGGCAGTCATTGATGGATCTCAGCGTGTAGATTTCGGTGGCCTCCGGAAGGGGAGTGCCATCCACGGAGACTGAGAAGATGACATTGATCGGACGCTGCTGGAGGGCTTTTCTCAGAGCTTCGTAGTCCCAGATAACCTTGGGTCTGATCATTGCACGGCCATGCTGGCCCAATGTGGTTACAGTGCCCTGCCATTTGCCTGACTTCATCAGGCCGTCTGATGTGATCTCGACACTGACCTGGGCCCCCTTGTTCAACCCAGAGATTTCTACGCCCAGCCAGCTGTTCTCATCGCCATAGATGGGGATCTCGCTTTTCCGTATTTGTGCGTCATCCTCGGTTTTCTTGTCTTCTGCGGACTGCTCGTCACCGTTCCAGTCCACACCAGCGGTGGACAAGAGTGCGCTTGGGAAAATTTCTTTTCCTGTGAAGGAGAACGGCTTGAACTTCTTTTCTGCGGGCTTTTCCTCGGGCTGGGTTTCGGCGGTGTGCGTGCTGCCCGAGGAACTGCCCGAACGTGTGGGCGCTGTGACTGACATGTAAATGAACACAACGCCCAGCAGCAGGCAGACGGTGGAGGAGAGGATGACGGCGGGCCAAAACCAGACGGGCTTTGGCGCTTTGCCTCCTGTGGCAAAGGCGGGGAGTGTGGGGACGGCCTTGCCCATGGGCGGCGGTGGCGGCACGGCTGAATGCAGCTCCGGCCGGGGCAGCGAATTTGAGCCTGGATGCTCAAAAGCCGGCTGCGGCGGAGCGGACTGTGACACAGGTGTGCGGGCGAGCAGGGGGCGCTGCTGTTCCAGAAAATCCCGGAGCACGAGCCGTCTGCCGTTGACCTGGATCTTGTACAAGGTGTGCAGATCACCTGAGACGAGCCCGGCCTCGATGTCGTCATACGAGAGGCCGGACTTCACGGTACCGCGCCACTCCAGCGAATAAGTTGCTTCGTTCATATCAGGGATGCGTTAGGAAGAGGGATTTGCCAGGAAGCGGTTTGAGATCGAGTCCATGGGCGGAGAGAGCATCTTGGTATTGCTTGAGCAGTGCGCGCCGGTCGGTGGTGACGAAGAACACCGGGCTTAAGGGCATGGAGTCGGGAGCTTGGATGGCTTTGGGGTTGTCTGCCGCGGCTTTGCCGGCGTCAGGATTGGCGACAAGGAGCGGTTTGCTGCCTTCCCGGCCGAGCACCCAAAGCTCGCCTGCGGAGCGTCCCTGAGGGTTGAGGACCAGGGACAGGTCCGTCTCGACGTAGCCAGCGAACTTCAGTCCGGCGGAAGTGGCTGCGCGAAGGTAGTTCCGATGAGCAAGCGCCTCCCGCAGATAGGAGCGCTCCTTCAATGTTTTGAAAAAGGTGGCCAAGGTGGCCTGCCATTTCTCCCGCATGGCAGGAACGAGCCAGTCCTCGCTGCGCAGAGAGGTGGTGCCGAGGATCTGGTGCAGGGAATGAAAATCCTGCTGCAAGGACGGGCAGCAGTGCAAACCCCACGCATGCGGGCGCAGACGCAGCAGGTCTTCAAACTTGAGCATGACGTATGCTTTGGCAATGGGGCTGCCGAGGGTGTCTTGGGCAAGCTTGTCACAGACCTCCAGGAGAGGCTTGAGCACGCGATCCCCTTTTTCATCGCTGATGCGGCCTACGTCCAAAGCGTTCATAAACTCGCTCGTCTGGCTGAGCCGGCTGGTGATCAAGGCGTCTCCCTGGTACTCGCCTGCTTCTCCTGCACGGGTGAAACTTTGCTGCACGAAGAGCACTGCGGTCTGCTCCAGGTCTGGTGCGTAGAATTTGGCGCTCCAACGTTTGGAGCCTCCAATGACAGTCTCCTCGGGCTTTCCCATGGACCACAGTGTGGAGCCCGTTTTTTTGCTGGAGTAATGGGTGACGTTGCTCTCGAAAATGTTGTTTAAATTTTCGTTGTGCAAAAGTGACATGATCACTTTCAACTCGGCTTCGAGCAGTGTGTCCGGCGCCATGTAGGAGCCGGATTTGTCATCGAGGACGGCCTGAAGCACCTCAAGGTCGCCGCCCGTGAAGAGCGCCGCCTGGAAGATCTTTTCTGTCGGCAGAGTGTCCAGCATTTTGAGCGAAGGGGTGGCTTCTGCAAATTTGACGGTCTGCCATTTGGCGACGGCTTTGCGGTAGTCGTCCAGCGAGGCTGCGGCGGCTGTCTCCCTGCGAATGGTGGCAAAGCTGCGAAGGTCTTCCTGGTAGGTGCTGAGCCGTTGGCGCAGAGTGCGAATTCGTGTCTCAAGATCTGCCGGGAAAGCGAGTGCAGGCACCTCGGGTTTGAGGAGGGCTTCGAGTGGCAGCAGCTCCTTGTCGATGGTGGTGCAACTGGCGCTGACACTGGACGCCAGTTTTTCGTGTGAAAGCTCCGCAGAGCCGCGCTTTTCGAGCTTTGCCAGGGTGGCTGAAGAGCTGGTGGTGAGCTTTTTCAGCACGGCTGCAAGGTGAAGATCAACCTTGGTCTTGAGTGCCGCGAAGCGGTTTTTCGGCTCGGTGGCCACGTCTCCTCCGAGTTGTTTGACCAGCGCGTCCGCATCGTTGAGCTGCCTGACGAGCTGGGTGGCGGTCAGTTTGGTCTGTTCCCCTTGGAATGAATTTTCCAGCGCGAGCAGAGCTTCGGCGGCCTGTTTGCCAGTGATGCGGGTTTTGGCGGCCCAAGAGCTGACATCTTCGATTTTGGCCAGCAGGTAGGGCCAGCGGAGCAGGAGCGCTTCTTCAGTGCGGAGTTTTTTGATCAGGTTTTCTGCCGCGCTGTAGTTTTCCCTGGCCTGGTATGAGGCGAGCTCCTGGGTGAGCGACCATGCTTTCCAGGCGTGCAGAGTGACGGCGGAAATGCAGCCCAGAAGGACCAGTGCCGCAGCGGCCAGGGAGATGCTGCCCAGGCGCTTGGTGCGTTGCATTTGCTCCAGCCGGGTCCGCAGCTCCTGGCCTGCTGCGCGCAGGCGCTGCAGGGATTCGGTGGCGACGGGGAGCTGATAGGCTTCCAGCTCCTTCCAGCGCTTGACGAAACTTTCGTCCTTGCCGGCTATCTCCTCAAAAGTGACACCCGAGCCGGTGAGCAGGCGGGTTTCCACATCGTCCACAAAGGCGAGGAAACTTTTGAGCGAGAGGTCAAAGCTGCGCTGCTTTTGATTGGCGGCCTTTTCCTTCTGATGGAAGCCGGTGAGTTCATCCAGGACGGCCTTCTGTGCTGCATCTGAGGGGGAGAGCTGGTGCTCTTTGAACATGGCGTCCAAGACGCCGAGCATCTGCCCCAGCTGGCGCCATTGGCCATCGGCCTTGAGCTTCTGCATGCTGAGCAGCATGTCCGGCACCCGGGTCTCAGCCTGCCTGCGGCGGAGAGACTGGCGGATGTTGTCTCCCTGCTCGAAGACATCGAGACGCTCCAGCTTGGAGGCAGGGGCCACAGCCTTAATGTCTTCGGTGAGCGTGGCGATGCGTTCTTCGTCATCTGTTTTGAGCGCCTCACGCAGCAGGTCGATTTTTTCTTGCAGCGCCTTGTTCTCCAGCCGCTGAAGTTCCTTGCGGGCGTTGTCGTCCTGCGGGTTGAGCTTGAGGATGGTTTTGACGATGCGCAGTGACTTTGAGTCATCGCGTGAGAGCACCGCCGCGCGAAAGTCTTTGTAGAGGGGGTGATTCGCAGAGATGCCGCGGGTGTAGAGGGCCTCCAGCTCCTGAATGATGCGGAGGTCCACGCGTGGCGCCACCTTCAGCCCGTGAGTGTCGCAGTAGATCTGCCAGTTTTTTTCTTCACCGAAGCTCACGGATGCCGCGAGATCGAGCAGAGGAGGGTCTTCTTCCGCCACCTGGAGGGCCTGGTAGTCGCTGCCTTTTTTAAGCATGGCCGAGACGAGGTCCAGACGCCGCTCCACGTCCGAGCAGAGCTGAGCGTAAATGAGGGCTGCCTCCTCCACGGCGGATGGCGGGACCTCCTCTTTGAGGGCGGAGCGTATGGCCTCGATGGCTTGAGAGAGAGATTTCACGGATTTGTAAGCTTCAGTGGAGAAGGGCTGGCTGGCGGGACCACATTCAGACGGCAAAGCTCAATCTGGTTCGGCTGTTCCAGAGCCAGGATGAAATTTCCTGGCAGGAGATCAAAATGCGGGGGGGCGTTCCCTTCGAGGCTTTGCAACTGTGTCTGCAATGCCTGCAGTTGGTTTTCCTTTTCAGCTTTGCTCTTCTCGTAGCGGTCTCTTTTTTCGGTTTTTATTTTCAGAGATTCCTTGCTGCTCTCATTTTCCGCCAAGTATTCAATGTCCTTTGCAATTCCAGCCTCAAGCACTTTGATCTTGTTCTCGATCTCCTTCCTGCTCACCACGGAACCGTTTTGGATTACCGGGGGGATGACTTGGAATGAAGAATCTCCCGTAGATTTCAGAGTGAAAAACTTCTTCTGGTTTGCGGGGCCGTCATGCCTCAGGGCATAGCGCAGTTCCTGCTGCCCCACAAAGTGCAAACGGCTGAGGAAACCTGGGGGGAGTTTTAGCGTTACGGCGGCGGCATTGATGACCGTGCTTTCAATTGCCTGTGTCAGCATGGGACGGGAAGAGGCGCTGCTGATTGGGATCAGTCGCAGATCAAACAGCACTTTTACTCCGTCCTTGCTGCGCGCCACAATCCTGACTCCATCGGGAGACTTGCGAAGTTCTTCAGGGAAGGCGGTCAGCATGCCGTCCTTTGAGAAGGCGATCATCTGAGTCAGTTGCGCAAGCAAGGTTGGGGAGAACTTGAGCTTCTCGCTGTCATCTGAGCTGACGCCCATCCACTTCTTCAATTCACCCTCTTTGGGCTGGGGTTTTCCATCAGGGGGCGGATGTCTTTCCCATGCGGTGCCGACGAACAGTTGCATGTCCGGCGACACTTGAAGTCCGTCGATTTTACCCGCCGGTTCTTCACTGGGCTGCAGCAGATAAAGATAGATGCCGTTTGTGGCAGAGACCGCGTCGGCATCTTCGATCACGATGGCTGGTTCCGGCGCTTTTTGAGCGGGCTTGTCGTCTGTTTTGACCGCCATCCTGGGCGCGTTTTTGCTGGTATGCGGCTGCTTTTTCTCGGCGACCCAGGCGCGCAGCCATTCCGGCAAGGAGGCGTCGGAGGCGGCTGTTTGCGCAGCGGCGTCGGAGCTGGCGACGGGATTCTCCAGTTCACCCCAAAGCTTCAGCCATTGCAGAGCTTCGAGAGCCGAGCTGTTCTGCGGGGCACCGGGAAGCGCAAATACCTTGGCCCAGCTCGGGCGGGAATCATGTGCGGGCTTGGCGCTGCGCAGCGCATCCCTGGCGGCGGTCATCAGTGACTGCAGCACATCCTCGCCAGGCGGGGGGAGGTCTTTAAGGCTGAGGAATGTGGACAGCCGGTTCCATGTGGAGGTGCGTGACTGCTGCCATTTGTGGTAGGCCTCGAGAATGCCCTGCGCCGTGACGGTGGCCTGGCCGGATTGCAAATCTGCCCAGGGGTTGACATGCAATGCAGTCCATTCAGCCAGCCGTTTTTTGAGATCTTCGAGATCATCCTGCGTTTGCGCAGGCAAGGGGAGCTCGGTTGGAGAGCCCGGCTGTTGCAGCGCCTGCTGCATGCCGCGGAAGAAATTTTCGTGGGACTTCAGCAGTGCCTCTCCTTCACCCAGGTCTGTCTGCTCTTCGAGCAGGCGGCGTGTTTCGCTAAGGATGAGCTGGTGATTTTGCCAGGTGCTGTCGATCTTTTGCTCATACTCCGCGCGAGCCTGAACCTTCAGGTTTCTCTGCCGCAGCAATGCGCCCAGAACGACAACGATCATGATGGAGGCAATGATGAGCGAGATGCCGATGAAGCTCCTGTTTGATTTCGCGGCTTTGCGACGTGGCTCCGGCGACCAACTGCCCATGGAGCTGATGGGGGCGGGCGCTGCAGGAGACGAAGGCAACGGCGCAGGGACCGAAGCCACCATGGGGTGAGCGGGTGCAGGCGTTCCGTGATTCACGGTCTCGATGAGAGGCGGCGGCGCCTGTTTTTTCGGCGGCTCTGGCAGCGTGGCGGGAGCGGTGAGATCAAGCACGAGACGGCTGGTGGTCTCCACCTGCGTGCGCATGGGGGAAGCGGATGTGAGCGCCACCCAGCGGAAGTCGGCGACATCGTCATTGGGTTCCAGGCATGTGGTGAAGCGGGTCTGCCAGGCCTGTGATGGCTCCACCAGCAGCGACTCGCGGAACAGCTCCAGAGTATTAATGCCAGGAGGTGTGATGAGATAGCAGCCCTTCAGCGCCTCACGGGACCACAGGATGCCTGCGGATGCGGGATTGCCGGTGACGGAGGCCCATGCATTGGAGGCCGAGGGGGTGAAGGACGCGAGGTTGATTTCTTCAGAGGGATCGAGGTAGCGAGGCCCTTCGCTCCATGAGGAGCGCCATGGCATGGCGAGCAGCACATCCGCCGGTGTCAGTCCTGCGGACGCCAGAGCGCGAATTTCGCGAGGTTCAGCGATGAGATGGTGGGCGATGTGATTGGTGCGGCCGGTGTAGTCCGAGCCGGCGTCCTGCAGGCAGCTGAGCACATGGTAGGTGGAGGAACCCAGAATCAGGATGCGGTGGGTGTGGACGATGCGCCGGGGATCGTGACCCGGAAGCCGTGCAAACTGGCTGAAGCGCTCCACCGAGGCGGCGAGCATGCCGCTGACGGCGCGATGTCTGGCCACGGTGCCGAAGCCTGTACGGCCAGCTTCGAGAAGGCGTGGGGCGCTGGTGTAGATGAGCTGCCAGGCCATGGGGTCAGTTTGCGGGGGTGGAGGGGATCATTTCAGGCGTGGCCTGCGCGAGCACCCAGAGCGTGGGTGCCTCCACATGGCGGGGATTGAGCTGCTTGGGGTCCGGGCCGATACGGGGAGTGCCGTCCCTGTCCAAAAACTCCACGGGTGAGGAGCCCAGAGGGCTGACGGCGAAATAGCAGACATTGGATGAAATGGCCTCCGCATTGGCCACGATGGAAGGGCAGATGCGCACCATGAGTGTGCGCACGCGGGTGGAGTTTGCCCTGATGTTGTCGAGTCTTACGGTGCCATCCTGAATGACCGGGAGCAGCGGTTCATCCCCCAGCAGGGACGACCAGGTGTCATATTTGCCCACCATGACTGCCAAAGGGGTGGAGACACGCTGGCGGGAGTCGAGGCCGAGCAGGCTTTTGATGCGGACTTCGGTTTCAGCGAGGATGACATCCTGCTGGTCGATGCGGTGGGTCTTGATCTGAGGATCTGTGACACCCTTCATCATGGCCCGGAACTCGGTGTTGTGCAGAGGATCAAAGAGGAAGAAAATGCCGGAGGCTACCGCGATGTGCTGGGCGCCTGGTGAATCGGCGCTGTTGCGAGTGGGCTCGAAATGCTCGCCCGCATTGTCGTAAAAGACCATGGAGAAGCCATTGTCCGGTGTCGAAGGGTGGGAGAGCTTGAAGATGAAGGGCTTTGGCAGGCGCACTTTGCGCCCCTGGCGGGGCAGGGTCTCGTAGAGCGCACCTTCAAGATCGGTCTTGGCCAGGAAGGCATCTTCTGGAGACGAGGATGAAAACAGCTGGGTCTTCATCTGAGTGAGGATGACGTTCTCCGAGGGGTCGGCATCGCGGAAGGTGATGCCAAAATTTTGAAACAGGGTGCTTTGCAGGATTTTGATCAGCACGCTGAGGTAGTAGGACTTGCCTGAGGAGGGGGCACCCACAATGGAGAAGATGTGATGGGGCAGGTCGAGGAAGCCCGGGGGGAGCTTGCGGCGGCAGTGGGGGCAGGCGAGGTCCGAGGTGGCGAGGCCCATGGCATCGAGGGCCTGGCCGCGGTCGTTGAAGCGCGTGGCGTGAAAGCGCTGCATGGCTTCGTCGCCGAGCATGGGGTCGCCACGCAGGCTGCTGTGGATGGCGATGTTCATGGCATCTCCACGGTCGAATTTGAACCAGCAGATCGGGCAGGTGAACTCGCCATATTCGCTGTTTACCTCTGCTGCTTCAGCGGCAGGTGCAGAAGAGCGTGACTGGACTGGCGCAGGTTCGGCAAGAGAATCAGGGGCAGAGCTGTAGCGGTCATACCACGCAGATTTTTCAGCCGGCGGTGTCATGGGAGGCGGTATTTTGAGGATCTCCATGGCGTCGTGCACATAGAAGCCCATCTGCTCCATGCCGTTTGGAATGAGGACGAGCCGCTTGCGGGCATTGGCGGAAAACTGGGCCAGCCAGGTCTTCAGAAACTCCGGGCCGAAGGGGCCGTTCCAGTCATGCTGCTCGCTGTTGTAAACGAACCATGAGTTGTCATTTCCCAGGGACATCCAGGTGCCCGGCTGAGGACTGTACTTGAAAGCCAGGAGCTGCCCGCCGCCCTTTACGGTGTGCTCTTCTCCAGGCATGGACCTGAAAAACGTCGTTTCAGTACCGTTCACGAGTGCCGGGCAGCTGAATTGGAAATCTATGCAGTCGCCGGTTTTTGTGACCTTGCACAGCACCTGAGGACATTGCGGCGAGCTGACTTTGAGGTCTGAGTGAGGTCCGGCACCGATCACAAAAGTGTCTCCATCAAATCTGGAACGATCTCCGGTGATACAGTTCAGTATGCAAAGAGAGCTGTGGTTGCCGTTCATGCTTGCCTGTTGCGTCATTGGTGGGGAATAATTAAAAAAATGAACCCGTGAAATTAAATGTTACTTTGGATTTTTGCTTAGAAAAGTCTGAGTTTTCAGGCGGGTCGGATTCATTTCGAATTTAACTGCCAGCGGTCACCGGGTGGCCGGGGCTTTGAGATGGCGGTCAAAAAAGGCCAGCATGAGCTGTTCGGTTTTTTCAGGGGGAACGCCTTTGAGGCCGTGGCCAGCACCCTCAAAGCCTATGAGCTCGGCTTCGACAGCGGCAGATTTGAGTTTGTCCACGATCCAGGTGGCCTGCTCATAGGCGACGTATTCATCCGCCGTACCGTGCAGGCAGAGGGTGGGGGCGGCGGCCGGGGTGACCCAATAAAGAGGGCTGGCGATGATGTGCTCGCGGCGCTTGGTGCTCAGGTCACCGCCCAAAAAGAGGGGCAGAACCTCCTTGGCGTCGACGCTTTTGTCGTAGCTTTTGGTGAAGTCGCTGGGGCCATAAAAATTGACGACGCAGCTGACGGCGCTGCTTTGATCCAGATTCCCGGCGCCTTCAAACTGAGGGAGACCTGCGGTGACGCCAAGAAACTGGGCCAGATGACCACCCGCCGAGCCGCCCATGGCACCGATGCGGGCGGGGTCCACGTGATATTTGGTGGCATTTGCACGCAGCCAGCGCACGGCTGCTTTGCAGTCATGGACTGCTGCCGGGAACGGGTAGGCTGGAGCCAGCCGGTAGGTGACGGTGATGGCGACGTAGCCGTGCTGGGCGAGGGTCAGCAGGAGCTTGTCGTAAGCCTCACGTTTGCCGGCGCGGAAGCCGCCACCGTGGATGCAGATGATGGCGGGGAATGGGCCCTGGCCTTCTTTGGGCTGAGAAAGGTTTATCTGGAGGTGCTGATCGTCAGGATTGGAAAACTCGATGCCCCGGGTGAAGGTGACGTTGTCCGGGATGGCGAGGTCGGCGCCCGGGAGTGAGACGGTGAGCAGCAGAGTGAGTAGGATGTGGCGCATGAGTTGGATAGGATCAGGGGGGAATGTGGGTGGAGCTAACGCCTCTTGCATGCGGGGAGTTTCAAGAGTGGCGGCAGGCGGGTGCGGCTGTGAAGAAACCTTTTTAAGGCCCGGGTGTTACAAGAGGTGATTGGTGCATCACCCCCTCATGAAGATCCTGACCTTCCCACTTCTGTTGCTTGTGCCTACGGGCCTGCGTGCCGCCGACGGCGCCGAGGCTGCGCATGCGGGCATCACCCCGGAGCAGATGCAGTTTTTTGAGAAGAACATCCGGCCAGTGCTGGTGCAGTCCTGCTACAAATGCCATTCGGCGGAGTCGGCGAAGGTCAAAGGAGGGCTCACGCTCGACACCAAGCAGGCGACCCTGCTGGGAGGCGAGTCCGGACACCCGGGGGTGACTCCGGGGGACGCCACGCAGAGCAGCGTGTATGAGGCGATGACTTGGAAAAACGAGGACATGCAGATGCCGCCGAAGCAGAAGCTGCCGGATGAGGTGATCGCAAACTTCAGGAAGTGGATTGAGATGGGGGCACCAGATCCGCGTGAGAGCAAGGTCGTGAATGCAAGCGGTGGCAAGCGTGTGATCGACATGGATGAAGGCCGCAAGCACTGGGCATTTCAAAAGCCGGTCAAGCATGGGCCGCCGGCGGTGAAGACGGAAGACTGGGCAAAAACGGAGATCGACCAGTTTGTGCTGGCAGGGATGGAAGCCAAGGGGCTGCACCCGGTGCGAGATGCGGACCGGCCGACGCTGATCCGCCGCATTGCGTTTGATCTGACGGGGCTGCCGCCGACGCCGGATGAGGTGAAGGCTTTTGTGGCTGATCCATCACCGGAGGCGGTGAAGCGAGTCATCGACATGTATCTGGACTCCGAGCGCTATGGCGAACGCTGGGCGCGGCACTGGCTGGATGTGGCGCGGTATGCAGAGAGCAGCGGCAAGGAGGTGAACGTGCTCTACCCGCATGCATGGCGCTACCGCGACTATGTGATCGAGTCGTTCAAAAAGGACAAGCCCTACGACCAGTTTCTGAAGGAGCAGATTGCGGGTGACCTGCTGAAGTTTGACGGCAAGCGCGATCAGGCAAACAAGATCGTGGCGACGGGATTTCTGGCGATCGGCCCCAAAGGGCACAACAACCGCGACCGGCGCCAGTTCGCGATGGATGTGGTGGATGAGCAGATCGACGCGATGTCGCAGTCAATGCTGGGCCTGACGCTGGCCTGCGCACGCTGCCACGACCACAAGTTTGATCCAGTGACGCAGCGCGACTACTACGCGCTGGCGGGCATCTTTCTGAGCAGCGAGACCTTGTTTGGCACCTATGAGCAGCTGCAGAACAACAACACGGCGGGGCTGATCGAGCTGGATCGCAACTCCGGGCAGACGGCGGCGCTGGCGAAAATTTCGACGGCAGAGGTGGCCGAGCTGAAAGGCAGCTACCAGAAAGCGAAAACCGCCGCTGAGGAGGCCCAGCGTGAAATATTTGCCATGCGGCAGCAGGACCGTGAGAAAGCGGGGGCAGCAAGCTTTTTGCGCATTCGCGGGGCGCGTGACCGGGCGGAGGAGGTGAAGGCGGATGTGGACCTTTTTTATGAGGATGGCACACCCCGCACGCTGGCGATGGGAGTGCTGGACCGCAAGACTCCCTATGACAGCCCGGTGCTGATCCGCGGTGACATCAAGCAGCCGGGAGATGTGGTGCCACGCGGACTGGTGGAGGTGCTCTGCGCCAAGGGGGAGCCTCTGAACATCAGCCCGCAAAGCGGCAGCGGCAGGCTGGACCTGGCGTTCTGGATTGCCTCGAAGGAAAATCCGCTGACGGCCCGAGTGATGGCCAACCGCGTGTGGTTGAAACTGATGGGAAGCGGCATTGTGCCCACGCCGGACAACTTTGGCGTGATGGGACAGAAGCCGTCGCATCCGGAACTGCTGGACTATCTGGCAGTCACCTTCATGGACAACGGCTGGTCGGTGAAGAAGCTGATCCGTGAGATCATGATGAGCCGGGCTTACCAGATGGGATCCGGCTATGATGCGGCGAACTATGCCGCCGATCCTGACAACAAGTACCACTGGCGCATGAACCAGCGCAGGCTGGAGGCTGAGGCGATCCGAGATGCGATGCTCGCCGTGGGGGGCACGCTCAACCTCTATCCGGTGGATGGTTCTCCTGTGGCACGCGCAGGTGAAGGCAGGCAGGGACTGATCTCCATCTTCCGTGGCGAGCTGACGAGCAAGGCGTACAACTTCCGCTCGATCTACATCCCGATCATCCGGGACCAGATTCCTGAAATGCTTTCGGTGTTTGACTACCCGGATGCGAGCCTGGTCAATGGCGACCGGGACACGACCAACGTGCCTTCGCAAAGTTTGTACCTGATGAACAATCCGCAGGTGCAGAACGCGGCGGATGCGTTTGCCGCGCGTCTCGTCAAGCACCCTGGCACGTCTGCCGAGCGGCTGAGCTACGCTTATGAGCTGGCATTTGGCCGGCAGCCCACGGCGCAGGAAAAGACGGCGATCAGCAATTTCTGGATGCGCTTTCCACAGCAGATTGCCAAGGGGGGCGGCAACAGCCGGGAGGCGAAGGAGCAGGCGGAGTTTGCCGCGCTTTCCGCCTTCTGCCAGAGCCTGATCGCCAGTGCCGAGTTTCGCTATCTTAACTAAAAACCACCTCAGCTATTTCCAAGGCATGAACACGAATCCTTTCTCCAGGCGCGAGTTTTTGAAGACCGGCTCCAACGGCTTTGGCTACCTGGCCTTTGCTGCGCTGGCGCAGCAGCAGGCTCTGCGTGCGAACCCGCAGTCAGCGGCCGGGCCGCTGGCACCGAAGGCGCCCCATTTCGCGCAGCGTGCGAAGCATGTGATCTTTCTCTGCATGCAGGGGGCTCCTTCGCATGTGGACACATTTGACTACAAGCCGAAGCTGACAGCGGACAACGGCAAGGGAGCGCCCTCTGCGGCGGGACGTTATGGCACGGCGAAGCTGATGGGATCGCCGTGGAAGTTCAACCGGCAGGGGAAGAGCGGCCTGTATATTTCGGAGCTTTTTTCCCATTTGGGCAAGCATGCGGATGAGATGTGCATTTTGAATTCGATGGCCACGGATCTGCCGGCGCATCCGCAGGCGTTCTCGCAGCTGCACACCGGCACGACGCAGTTTGTGCGCCCTTCGCTGGGATCATGGGCCTTGTACGGGCTCGGCACGATGAATGAGAACCTGCCGGGATTCATCACCGTGAATCCCCCGGGAAATGCGACGCGCACCTACGGCAGCGCGTTTCTGCCCGCGATCTATCAGGGTACGAAGATCGGTGGCAACGGTTTTCCGGGCGGGGGCGCTGCGGCACGTCGGTTTGGCGGCATGGACCAGCAGGCGTCTGTGGCGAACATCAAGAACAGCCGCTTCAGCACGGAAGAGCAGCGCACGCAGCTGGACCTGGTGCAGGCGCTCAACAAATCCCGCCTGCAGATGGACGGTGGAGTGAGCCCGGAAGTGGAGGGGGTCATTGAGTCATATGAGCTGGCCTTCCGCATGCAGGCGGAGGTGCCGAGGGTGATGGACCTCAGCAAGGAGACGGCGGCGACGAAGGCGCTTTATGGCATCGATGAGCAGGAGACGGACACGTTTGGAAAGCAGTGCCTCATGGCGCGCAAATTTGTGGAGGCTGGCGTGCGGTTCATTGAACTCACGAATGGCAACTGGGACCAGCACTTCAATCTGAAGGCGTCGCTGGAGCGCAACACGGGGGCGATTGACAAGCCGATCGCCGGATTGCTGACGGATCTGAAGCAGCGAGGGCTGCTGAAGGACACGCTGGTGATCTGGGGCGGGGAATTTGGGCGTACTCCGCACAGCCAGGGGGAGGACGGCCGTGACCATAACAACAAGGGCTTTTCCATGTGGATGGCCGGCGGCGGGGTCAAAGGAGGCATGAATTACGGCATGACTGACGACTACGGCTATGAGGCAGTGCTCAACAAGATGCACATTCACGACTGGCATGCCACGGTGCTGGCGCTGCTGGGCCTTGATCACGAGCGGCTTACCTACCGGTATGCGGGCCGTGACTTCCGCCTGACAGACGTTTACGGCACGGTGGCGAAGGAGATCATGGCATGAGCGAATTGGCCTCCAGTGTGACGCATGCGTTGCATCTGGCGTGATCCGTCTTATCAATGGCGCTGAGAATGGGAAATAGCGCCTCAGCATCTGCCTCGAAGGTGTCCTCCAGCCAAGTGCTGGAAGCGTCCTCCTGCGGAGCGATCGATGCAGAAACGATGCAACGCCTTGAGGCGATGATCGAGTCGAATCTGCCGGAAGAGCTGCGCGGGAGCGCCGTGGGGCTGCTGCGTGCAGTGGCCGGCAAGGTCGCCGTACCGGGGCATTTTGATGCGTTCTGCTGCCAGGCGTTTTCCAAGCCGGAGTGGGCGGCGGCGGGGAGTGTGCTGATCGCGGAGCTGTTTGAGCAGGACGAGGACCAGCTCGCAGAACTCGCGCGCATCCCCGATCTGGTGATCGAGATGGGAAGCGGTGAGGTCAATGTGACATGCATGGTGGCGTCCCGGTGGGCTGCACGTGGGGAGACGCACCGCCTATCCAGGCTCGCCGATGCGATCGTGGCCTCGCATGCCTCCAGAAATGCCTGTGCTGTGGATGTGATGCTGGCGCTGGCGGCCACACTGGCGGTGACGCGGTTCTCACGGGCAGAGCAGCTTTATAACGCCGCCCAGCCGCTGGCAGGGGAGGAGCACAAGGAAGCCCTGGCGGACGCCAAGCGCTGGCTGGCCGCCGGGCGCGTGGTGTGCAGCGTGGCGCAGGATGAGCGTGATTTCTGGGATGTGCGGCTGCGCAAACCCAAGACCGTGTGGACGTGGAAGACGAAGGCCGAGCTGGAGGCGCTGGAGCATCTGTCTGAATGCCTGACGCCGGACACAGAGGGGGCTGATCTGTTCAAGTCGGTGCTGCCCGAGTGCTGGTGGGTGCTGGCGCTGAAGTATGCCCAGCAGCATGAAAAGCTCGCGCATGTGAGCCAGAAGCTGACGGCTTCGAAACCGGACCATGGTGTGGCTCCGAAGGCTGTGCCTGAGCCATTGCCGGCTGCCGGGAGGCCCACCAAGGAATTCCTTCCGCATCCGCAGGCGGGACTGCTGGCCCGTTTCATTGTGCCATGGTTCTGCGGGTGTCTGGCCATGCTGCTCACGGTGCTGGTGCCGGTGCTGGTGCTGCCCAGAGAATTTGCGATTGGCATTCTGGACACTCTCAAGCCAGCGGCACAGCCACTCTCGACACCCGCCGAGCTGGAGGCATGGAGGAAGCAGGAGCTTCAAAAAAAAGCCGCTGAGATGAAGCCCTTTGAAGCCCAGCATGCACTGGCGAAAAAGGGGGGGTGGAGCGAAAACGAAAAGGTCCTTTCAGGAAAGAGCGAGGAACTGCCGTTCGATAGCCAGCAGTACATGAACCTTCTGGTGTGGCTGCATCTGGACCCGCCAGAGAACGAGGACGTGCGCCTGCGAGTGTGCAAGCTGCTTCTTGAACGGGTGAAGGGCGATGCCATTGCTCTCTGGGAGCTGCTGGCGTATCCCGGCTCCGCCAACGCCAAAGAGATCAAAGTGACGGCACGGAATGCATTGGCCGAGAAAGGCCTTAGCTGGAGCGAGGAGGAGAAAAAACGGCTCGGAGTCATTGCCGGAAACGGTCCTGAGGCTGAAAAGGCCGTGCCTGCTGCTGGCGGCAAAAAGTAAGTTTGGACGGTTTGTGACCGACTCAGATATGAGTTTTGGAGGCGCTAAGCATTCTCTTTTGTGTGCTCAGTTGGTATCCTTTGAGCTTCTGGAGAATGGCTGGGGAGAGCCATGATTTTGATGACCCCGTGGTTGAAAAGTGGGTCGCTTGTTAATAAAATCACTATATTTTTCACAATAGACTTTGCATTTTTGAGCCGCAACCCTTATAAATTAGAGTGTGCATATGAGGCTTTGTCCTGCTATTTCGAGTGGGCATGACTTCATACTGTAGTTCATTAACTTGTTATGATTGAAGAGCTTCAGCAATTTGGCAGCCTTTCTGTGGCACACCGCACCGGTGGTGCGCCGGTTGAGTTGGTGCGTTCCAAAGATGAGGTGGTTTTTCTGGCTTTCGACAATCGGATTCATCGACTGGTGGAACTTCATGTGCTGCGCGGCGGAAGCAGCCTGGATGCGGCGATGAAAAAGTCGGCCTTTGAACGTGCCCGGCAGGCTTCTGAGATCCGCGGGCATGCTTTCATGCGCATTCTGGAAGTGGGGGAGGACCAGGGGCTGGTCTATTACACGAGCAATCTGAATGATGGTGAGTTCGTCGAGCACTACACCCAGAGACGTGGCGCGGTGACGCCTGCGACTGCGCTGGCGTTGGTGTATCAGCTGCTGGATGACCTGCTGCAGTTGCAGGGATTTGAGCGCTTGGTTTCGCGCATGCACCTGGACCGCGTGCTTGTCACGACTCTGGAGGACACATTTTTGCAGCTCCGTGTGTTTGATTACGGGCTTTCGCAGATGGACGCGGGCACCGAGGTCCAGAGCGGCGGGCGGCTGGTGGTGGAGGCCAGCCGGCTGATTTTCCTGCTGCTCACGGGGCAGCCCTATGCCGGTGAAAATCCGGACCGGTTTCCTGCATTGACGCAGCTGCCGATGGGGCTGCGCACGGCCGTGAGGGGGGCTCTTACCGACCCGGTCAATGCGCCGACCTCGATCGAAAAGCTGCGTGATGATGTGCGCGAGGCCTTCAGCGCACTTTCGAGCAACATCAAGGCACGCAATTTCCGCAAGCACCTGGTGGTGAGCTCTTCGCTGCTGCCGCAGTCACAGCTTCAGGAACTGCTGCTGGAGGATGTGCCGGTCGAAACCATTCTGGGGACGCGCTTTCGTGTCGAGGATGTGGAGCATGCAAGACGCTACCCGTTTTCGATACCTGCGATCAACACAAAGCTCGGGCAGGAAGTCACGGTGCATCTGCTGCCGCCTTCGAGAATCGTGGACAAGTCCCGTTACGAAGCGGTGCCTTTGCAAATGTGGCGTTTCAATCCTGAACGGCACCCCAACATCCTGCGCTCCCTGAGCCTGTGGGAAAGCCCTGACTGGACTTTCCTGACAGAGGAACGCGAGCCCGGCTTTGCGCTCAGCCGGCTCATGGCGGAGCGCATTACGCTGAATCCTGCGGAGGTGACGGTGCTGATGAGGCAGATCCGCGCAGGGCTGGACCAGGCGGTGGAGTGCGGTGTGCAACGTGTGGACCTGCACCCCTCCAACATCCTGCTGCGAGTGGGCAAAAATGGCCCGCTGCTTTCACGTGAACTGGAAAGGCTGATGCAGAAACGTCTGGATGCGTGGCCTTCGTTTGTGGTGAAGCTGCGCCCGCACATGACCATGCGCAGCCTGTATGAACCGCTGCTGGTGGACATGGACCTTGCCGAAGGCCAGCTGGAGGAAGAACACCTGCAGAACCGTGACTTCCGCCACCGCTCCTTTGTGGCGCTTGCGGGCTACTTGCTGACTGGGGAGCGTCTGGGCGCAGGCGTGCCGATGTTTCCTGAAGCCATCCCTGAAGCCGCGGCCGCCTATGTGCGTGAGTGTCTGGAACTGACCCGTCGTGCGGGCAAGACTCCCAGCCCGGGGGATTTCATAGACAAGTTCGAAGGGCTGCTGTCTGCGCCAACGGTGGATCTTGCGACACGACTGCGTGGCGGCCGCACAGTGGCGCTGGAGGAAATGGAGAGCGTGGGATCCGTCTCTGACTTCGAAGATGACTGGAATACGAATGAGGCTGGAGGCCAGGCCTCGGCGCCGGAAGTCATCTCCCCCATCAGGCGCGGGATCAAAACGCATGACTTCAATACGCTGCTGCAGCCAAAGCGCAGCCTGCCCTGGGGAGCCATGGCTGCTGCCGCGGTCGTGGTGCTGGGCTTCGGCGCATGGATTTTCACGGGGAGCAAGAATGAGCCAGGTGTTGTTGCGCAGTCAGCGATGCCCGCCTCCGCCAAAGTCGAAGGATCTGCAGCAGATAAAGGCGACAGTGTGCCGCCGGTCGTGGCGAAGGTGAAGGCCATTGAGAGCCAACCTGCTGCTGTCCAAACTCAGGCCGTCAGGCCAGAAACTGCTCCTGTCTCAGCCAAGCCGGTGAAGGCTGTTGCAGTCATGAAACAGGCTGTGCCGAATCCTGCGCTGAAGCCTGCGCCAGCCGTAGCGGATGCGGCCCCCAGCCAGCCGGTGAAACCTGCGCTGGCTGAGGTGAAGGCTGAGCCGAATCCTTTGATGAAGCCTGCGCCTGCTGTCGCAGATACGGCGCCTAGCCAGCCGGTGAAACCTGTGCTGGCGGAGGTGAAAGCTGAGCCGAATCCTTTGATGAAGCCTGCGCCTGCTGTCGCAGATGCGGCACCTGGCCAGCCGGTGAAACCTGTGCTGGCGGAGGTGAAAGCTGAAACGAATCCTGTGGTGAAGCCTGCGCCTGCTGTCGCAGATGCGGCACCTAGCCAGCCGGTGAAACCTGCGCTGGCTGAGGTGAAAGCTGAAACGAATCCTGTGGTGAAGCCTGCGCCTGCTGTCGCAGATGCGGCCCCCAGCCTTCCGGTGAAACCTGTTTCGGCAGAGGTTAAGGCTGCGCCGAATTTAACAGTCAAGCCATCGTCGGCTGTTGTTGCCACTGCTTCAGAGGTTCCTGCGCCGTCTCCGAAGGCCCCTGCGGTAGGGGATAAAGTAAAGGCGATGGAAAAAGCAGTGGCCGAGAAGCCTGCAAGCACAGCCGTGAAAACGGTGGCTGCGACTGCAGAGACGCAGCTTGTGAATGCTCCCATCACCATTCGGCGTGCGATTCTTCCCTCCAAGGAAGAGATTGACCGCATGAAGCAAGGGCAGGTGGGAAACAGAACAGGGGAGCTTCCTTCGATTTACACAGCTTCACCGCTGAAGCCGAAACGCTAAGGACCGCTGTGAACTCAGCTTTCTGTTTTGCTGTCAAAGCGCTGGGCGGTGGAGCGCAGTTTTGGCTGGCCGGAACGCTCTAAACGTCTCTCAAGGGACTGCGAACGCCTGGCCTCGACTCTGACTGGCATGCACTGGCTGGCCTTCGCCGCTCTCTGCGCTCTTCTCTATTTGGCAAAAATGAACGACAGCCAAGGCGTTCTGCCACGCTGCTGTTCGACAAAAATTTTGTGATGGCGGCCTGATGTGAGGGCTCTCCCTCGTGAAGCACGGATGATCACAAGGGGAGCTTTGCATTTTGCAATGCGGTCAGACGCCAGTTCTTCAGTAAAGCTCCACTGGTGAGCGTTTGCCATCCTCGACGCTGAGATTCTTGGCTGCTTCCTCGCCGAGAGTGTCGACACGGAGCTGCCAGATGTCCCGGTTGATGGCTGCGAAGCGGTCGAGATCAAACTTATCAGGCTTTACGAGGCGCTTTTTGGTTTTCTCGATCCGTGTCAAGGCATCGTGAAGCGCTGGTGCTTCGACGCCTTCCAGATGCTGGCGGGCGAGTTCGACCATTTCGACGCGGTGGCAGATCATGACGAGGTCATTGCCGGCGCGAACGGCTTCCTGGATGGCCTGCTCAAAGGTGACTTCATTCAAAATGGCTCCCATGTCGAGGTCGTCGGTCATGGCCAGACCGTCGAAAGCGTATTGATGGCGGAGGAGCTTGGTCACGATGTTGTAGCTCAGGCTGGCCGGCCAGCGACCACGATCAGGATCGTAGGCGGTGTAGTTGCTATGGCAGGTCATCACGGAGTCGAGCTCGGGCAGCAGTGCGGAGTAGGGGAGGAGTTCGCTGCGCTCCATTTCTTCACGGCTTTTGGTGATGACAGGGAGGAACTCATGCGGATCACACTCGGCCGGGCCGTAGCCGGGGAAGTGCTTGCCGCAGCTGAGGATGCCTTCTGCGCGCATGGCGCGGTTGAAGATTCCGGCATTGTCGATGACCTGCTGCGGGTCGCGACCGTAGGTGCGGCCTTTGAGTGAGTTGTCTGCCGCGTCGTCGTACGAGATGTCGAGGACCGGGCAGAGATCGAGATTGAAACCGAAGAGGCGGAGGATCTGGCCGGTGAGCTTGCCGTGGCGCTTGATGAGGGCGGGGTCTCCTTTGTCACGCAGAGACTGGGCGTTTGGAGGTTCCTCTCCAATGAGGCGGAGGCGGGAGACTCGGCCTCCTTCCTGGTCGATGGTGATGAAAGGTTCGACGGTGGAGATGTCGCGCAGGTCATCGATGAGTTTGCGAAGCTGCGTGGGGGACTGGATGTTACGCCCGAACAAAATGAAGCCACCGGGCTGGAGTTTTTTAAGCCGAGCGGCGGTTTCCGGGGTGAGTTCGGCACCGGGAACACCCATGAGGAGAAGCTGGCCAAGGTCTTGTGAGGTAGGCATGGTGGAGATGTTCAGTTGATTAGTGGAAGGGCGAAAGTGACAGATGGGGTGTCAAGACTCGTTTTGCTAAAATTTTGAGAACAATTGTGGATTTTAGGCTCTCACAATTGCGACTCAGCGGTTTCTTTTTGCAAAAGAAGGGTGGGCAGGTTGACGGGAGGGACAAAACTTTTTAACATGGGCGTGTCTGTGAGGCAACTCGCAGGCCACGTTTGCAAGCTTCCTCAGCTAACGCATTTCGTGCCAATCGGTCCTCCATCGTTGTTGGTTGCTGGATCGCCAATGGAACCCCCCGGCTCCGCATGCCGGGGGGTTCTCTGTTTCTGAGTGATGCCGTCCGCGCATTGTGAGCAACTCTGTGATTAGCGTGTGAGCAACTCAATGAGCTCACGGATGGCTCAGCTGACGGGCCCATTGAATGGCCCGCAGCATGCCGGTGGCTTTGTTGATCGTTTCCTGGTACTCCGCAGCAGGGACAGAGTCTGCGACGACGCCAGCTCCCGCCTGTACATAAGCTTTGCCATCTTTGACGACGCAGGTGCGCAGGGCGATGCAGGAGTCGAGGTTGCCATCGAAGCCGAAGTAACCCACCGCGCCGGCATAAGCGCAGCGCTTGCTCTTCTCACACTCGTTGATGATCTCCATGGCGCGCACTTTGGGAGAGCCGCTGACAGTGCCGGCGGGAAAGGTGGCACGCATGACGTCGTAGGCGGTCTTGTCGTCGCGCAGGTGGCCGTCCACATTGGAGACGATGTGCATGACGTGAGAATAGCGTTCGATGATCATCAGGTCGCTGACACGGACGGTGCCATAGTCGGCGACACGTCCGACGTCATTGCGTGCGAGATCGACGAGCATGATGTGTTCGGCGCGTTCCTTGGGATCGTTGAGAAGCTCTTCGGCCAGCGCATTGTCCTCTGCGGTGGTCTTGCCCCTCCAGCGGGTGCCTGCGATGGGCCGGATGTCGATGCGGCCGTTCATGCACTTCACATGCACCTCAGGCGAGCTGCCGACGAGCGCAAAGCCCTGGGGGAAGTCGAGGCAGAACATGTAGGGGCTGGGGTTCACATGCCGCAGGGCGCGGAAGAGGTCCAGTGTGGAGCCGGTGTACTCCGTTTCGAAACGCTGGGAGGGCACGCCTTGGAAGATGTCCCCGGCGCCGATGTACTCCTTCATCTTGAGCACCATCGACTCGTATTCTTCCTGCGTGGTGTTGCTCACGGGCGGTGGCAGCTGCCCCACAGGTGCAAAAGTTTGCAGAGGCCTTGCGGCCAGCGGCTTCTCCAGCTTGGCGATGACCTCCGCAATCTGCTGGCGAGCCCAGTCATAGGCTTCTTCCAGCGTGGCATGCTCATCGGTGTGGACATTGGCCACGATGGAGAGGCGGCGGGTGCGGTGGTCAAACACCAGCACGGTGTCCGTGACCATGAAGACCATGTCTGGCAGGCCCAGCTCATCCTTGGGAGGGGGCGGCAGTGTCGGCTCGAAGAAGCGGACCATGTCATAGGCCAGGTAGCCGACGGCGCCGCCGTGGAAGACAGGCAGAGGCTGTGCTTCGAGCGGTGTGAAGGGCTTCATCAGCTCCTGCAGTTCTGTCAGAGGATCGCCCGCAGTGGTGTAGCTGCGCTTTTTGCCACGCTCCTCGATTTCGATTTCACGACCACGTGCGGTGAAGATGATGCGGGGGGAGCTGCCAAGCAGCGAGTAGCGGCCGGAGTGCTGGGTGAGCTCCGCAGACTCCAGCAGGAAAGCGCAGCGGCCGTCATGGATCTTTTGGAAAGCGGAGAGCGGGGTTTCGTAGTCGGCGGCGAGTTCCGCCATCACCGGTACGAGATTGCCCTGCTGCGCGAGCGTCTGGAAGGTGGCGAAGTCGGGCTGAAGATGGAGCTGTGGCATGCGGGGCGTGAAACGAGCGCGCATTCTGGACGCGGATTCGCATTGTGGCAATGGCGCTTCAAAGCACGGCGCGCATGGCGGCCAGGAGCTCGCCGTAGTCGTCGAAGGGCTTGAACTGCGGGAACTGCGTCTGGATGCTGGCCGGAGCGTGGAAGAAGAAGCCGACGTCTGCCTCGCCGAGCATGGTGGTGTCGTTGAAGGAGTCGCCGGCGGCGATCACGCGGTAGTTCAGCGCCTTGAAGGCGGCCACGGATTTCTGCTTTTGATTGGGCTGGCGCAGCTTGTAGTCCAGGATGCGGCCGTCTGGCGCGACGTCCAGCTGATGGCAGAAGATCGTGGGCCAGTCGAGCTGGCGCATGAGCGGCTGGGCAAACTCCGCGAAGGTGTCGCTGAGGATGATGACCTGGGTGGTGGAGCGCAGCTCATCCAGGAAGGCCTTGGCACCTTCCAGGGGAGAGAGGGTGCTGATCACCTGCTGGATGTCAGGAAGCTTGAGGCCGTGCTCATCGAGGATCTTGAGGCGGCTTTTCATGAGGACGTCGTAGTCGGGCTCGTCCCGGGTGGTGCGGCGGAGTTCGGGGATGCCGGTTTTCTCTGCAAAGGCGATCCAGATTTCGGGGACGAGAACGCCTTCGAGGTCGAGGGTGACGATGGTCTGCTGCTTCATGCGGAGGGATGTCATGCACGGGGCGCCGGTGCAGTAAAGCGGTGATCTGCAAAAAAGGCATGCTGAGAGGCAAGCGATGAGGAGAAGCAAAGAGGCATCTGGCGTTTGTTTAACCATGAAAATCGAAAATGAAGTCACTCGAGATGCCGCGCAGCTGGTGGCGAAGTGCCGCAGCGCCGTGCTGGCCACATCCGATGCCGAGGGGCATCCGCACTCTGCCTGGATGACCACGCAGGTGACCACGGACCTGGAAGAAATCATCTCGATCACGGCTCCGAATTCGCAGAAGGCCGCGATCCTGCGCGCGAATCCGCAGGCAGAGTGGATGTTTGCCTCCCCCTCCATGGAGACGATCGTGTATCTCTCCGGACACACGCGGCTGATCGAGGGCGACGCGGCGAAGCGCTACTGGGACCAGATGCCCGGAAAATCCAAGGCCTACTACCGCAAGTACTGCGAGACGGAGGACTATCACAAATTTGCCGTCATCCGCACGGATGTGAGCAAAGTCGTGCTGTGCAAGCCTTATGCTTACACCAAGTCCGTGCTGTGGGACAAGTCGGCGACGGCGGCCGCGTAGCAGGCTCAGCCAGCGGCCGGGCGGGGGGTCTCCACTGCTTCGCACTTCTCACGCCAGCCGGGGAAATTCCACGAATTGGGAAATCCTTCGCACTGAGCGGGCTTGACGGGCTGGATGCGGCATACGTTCACACCTTCCAGGAAAAGGCATTCGCCATTGGGCTTGTCGATGATGCTGAGGCCGGTGCGGTTGGCGTTCAGCCGTGTGCATTGTTCGACGAACTCGGCACGGGGCATTTCGAGGTATGCGGCGATGCTGGTGATCTCATCCTCTGTGACGCGTACATCTCCCGGCCAGCGGCAGCAGTTGCCGCAGCGCTGGCAGGCATACCAGGGGGCGGAGGTGTCAAGCGTGGAGGCGGTGTTCATGAAAAGTATTCTGTTCGCGCATTGCTGCGCGGGAGGCATATTTCGTGCGATGAACTGGTTCATGCAACGAAGGTTTGAACAACGCCGCCCATGGCAGCGGAGGGAGTGGCTGTCGAGATGAAGCTGCATCTGCTGCCGAGCATTACCCTGCTGCCCCCACCGCATGAGAAGGCGGATGACACGCAGATCATCGAAGACTGGGCCCGCGGTCTGGACTGGGTCAAATGGCTGCTGGGCAGCGTGCGCGCCCGTGTGGAGGTGCTGATGGTGGAGGAGCCTGCGGAGTGGGACCACTTTGCGCAACATCTGCTGCGCGAGGCTGTGGGGCCTGCGCTCAAAGCCGCCTGGCTGTGTGCGCGTGCGAACGATCTTGAAGGGCTTGCCGGCGCGGCGGAGCAGCTTTCAGCCCAGCTCCCAGCCGGGGCGTGCCAGCGCAGCCTGCAGGCCGGGGCTGTGCTGCTGAAATCGACCAAGCATGCCCGCTATCAGGGGGTGCTTGGCCGTTTGCGAGAGGCTGTGGACCAAGGCCGGTGCTGCAGCCATATTGCCGTCGTCTGGGCCACCGTAGGTCACTTTTTTCAGCTCAGTCTCACCAATGTGATCGCCGAGTATCTGCGGCTGGAGTGGGACATGGCCGCGCGAGACACCACCGCCCAGCTGCCGTATGCAGGAAAGTCCGGTATAGCCGGACTCACCAGCCAGGTGATGCGAGACACCACCACACAGGGGGAGCTGCGGGTGGTGGATGCATGAGAGCAGATGGCGGGTCAGAACTTCACGGTCACGCCCAGGTTTGCGCCGAAGCCTGGTTCGTTGGAGCCTGAACCATGGTAGCGGTAGGTTTGGTCCAGCAGGTTGTCGAGGGAGGCTGTCAGGATGAGGTTTTGGGTGACGGAGTAGCCGCCGCGCAGGGTGAGGACGCAGAATGAAGAGGTCCCATTTGGCGGGATTCTCTGGGTGTCGAGCTGGTCTGAGGTGTTCATGCGTCCCGCTTCGCCATAGGTCAGGCAGACAAATTCTGACCAGAAACGGCTGTCGGTGGTCTGCCAGCGCACGCCGGCATAGCCGACGAGAGGGGAGATTTTGCCCAGGGGCTCGCGGCGTTTCTGGGTCGTCGTGCCGATGAACTGATCCGCCTCACCTTCCACCCAGGCCACATGGCCAAAGACGCTCCAGTGCCTGTCGATCTGCCAGCGGGTGGAAAATTCAATGCCCTGCATGTAGCCGTCGCCGCCGTTGGCCTTGGTGTCCTGGAGCGGTACGGCGGTGGAGCGCCGGATGATCAGGTTGTCCAGCTTGGTGTAAAAGTAGCCAAAGGTGGCGGAGAGCGTTTCTGTGTGTGCCTTGAGGCCGATCTCGTAGGTCAGGTATTTTTCCGGGGAGAGGTCGGTGGCGGGTGTTTCTTTGCGTCCGGCGAGAGCGATGTCGAAGCGGGAAAGGTCGGAGAGATTGGGGGCACGGAAAGCCTGTGAAACACCGCCGTAGAGCGAGTAGCGGTCCTGCTCGTCGAGATCGACGACGAAGCGCAGGCTGCCTGAGAAGTTGTTCCAGCTGTTCTGATAGGACTGCTGTGCCAGCGTGATTGGATTTTGGAAGCTGCCGAGCCTGGCGGTGGCATGGGTGAAGCGTTCTCCGACGAAGATGTGCAGGCGGTCTCCGATCTCGATGGTGTCCTGGATGTGGACGCCGAGCAGACTGTAGGTGGAGTTGTCCGCCACGGCTCCCTGGTAAGGATTGTCCGTGGCGTGTGACTGCACAAAGTCCTCATAGAAGTCGACCCCATAAACAAGGGTGCCGATAGGGGAGTCGCTGGTGAACTGGAGGTCGGCCCCCAGGGTGCTGAGGTCCACTTTGTTGTAGGAGCGTGTGCCACCTCCGGTGACCCGGTATTGATTCTCTCCAGCCGTCTGCAGCGAAATGGTGAGGCTGGCGTCGTCGATCAAGCTGTTTAGGTCCTTGCCTGCCAGACGCACGTAGGAAAGGCTGCGCTCCTGGTCAAAGAGGCGCACGCGGTCAGTGCCCACGGCGGTGCCTTCAAAGGAGACCCCGGAGGTGGTGGAGTGTGTGCGCCACACATCATTCTGGCGCACCTGCTGATGGACGGCGGTGAAAGTCCACTGGTCATCCAGTGCCACATCCAGCCGCACATCAAAGGCCCATTGATCGTAACCAGTGTGTGGCTGCCGGCGTCCGCTGCCGTCCGTGACGTTGCCAAACTGGCTCAGGGTGACGCCTGCATGCAGGCCCCATTTCTGCCCCTCGCCAATGCTGGTTTCCAGATGCTCCACATTGCTGTGCTCTGCCGTGGAATAGCGGTAGTCTGCGCGGCCATGGGAGAAGAAGCCGCCTTCGGCTTCACTCAGATAGCCGGAGCCCTTGGTGAAGGCATTCACGGTGCCGCCGATGGCGTCGCTGCCATACTGCACGGATCCCTGGGAGGGCAGGACCTCCACCTTGTCGAGCCCGTATTGGTCGATGGTGTTCCAGTACTGGTTCGGCCCGTCGCGAAAGGTGGAGTTGTTGAAGCGGATGCCGTCCACCATCATCAGATTGCGGAAACCGGTGAAACCGCGGATGTAGGGGGAGCCCTGGCCGTTTGAAGTCTTCTGAATGGCCACGCCGGCGGTTTCTCTCAGGGCTTCGGGGAAGGTGCGAGTGAGGCGCTCCTCCATCTGCTTTTTGTCGAGGGTTTTTATCGCCGCAGGCACCTGGGAAAGCGGGGTGGCGCTACGTGTGGCGGTGATCACCACCTCGGGTATGTCGGTGGTCTTCTGGGGCTTTTGCTTCTTATTTACCTCATTTTCAGCGGCAAAGCTGGTGGTGGTGAGGGCGAGCAGAAAGGCGGGAAAGAAACGATGCATGGCGGTTGATAGGCGGAATGCCAATCAAGCATCGGTTGCTTCCTTGTCTCGGGATAGCGAGCGTGAATCGCTGAATGGTTAAGAATGGTGCGTTTGGGTGATGGGGTGGTCGAAAAATGTCCATCAATCCAAGCTGGGAGTTCCTCGCCGATGCGGCATCAGATGATGCGGACTGCTGAGCCTGCTTTTGATGTCACCGGCTGACCCACGGGCTACGGGGAGGCCTCTTGCCGCCTTATTTTCCGAACAGACCTTTCACACCTTCTTTCAGGCCGCCCGTGTTGAGCTTGGCAGCGCCGCCTTGCAGCATGTTTTTGAGTGCACCGCTGGCGCTGGCTTTCGCGGCCTCGGTATTCAGTTCGCGGAGGACGAGCGCTGTTAACTCTGCAGGAGTGATGCCTTCAGACCCGGAGCCGAGATTGGTGAGGCGGATCTCTGGCAGCGTGATTTTTGCGTCTGCGCCAGGGACGATCCCCGCTGCGCTGGCGCTGAGTCGGGCCCCCGTGATGAGCAGTTCGTTGATCTGCAGCTTGATGGTCTTTTTGTCCTTGCTGCCGGCTGGCGGAGCGGCGGCTGCCGGGGATGTGCCAGCGCCCGCCGGAGCGGTCTGCTGAGCGACAAAGCTTTTGGCATTGTCCGCTATGTGCTTGAGGTTTGTCCCGCCCAGACCGGCTTCGAGATTGATCTCCGGGTCGGTGATGCGGATGTGCTGGATCACGACTTTCTCCCTGCTGACGCTGTTGGTGTCCAGCGCGACCTCGGTGCGGCCAATGCGCATGGCATACGGGCCGGTGAAGCCTTTGGGATTGCCAATTTCGAAGCCTTCGATGATACCGCTGCCGGAGAAGGGGGAGAGTTTGACACTCTGCACAGACACGCTGGTCTGCACGACCGGGGGCGTCCCCTTTTCAATGCCGAAACGGACCAAGTTCCCGAGCTGGGACCAGCCAAACCACAGACCGGCACCAATGAGAAGCACGAGAACGATGACGATGCGGATGATCCATTTCATATGGTTGCCAGCATTCACAGGAGCTGCCGCCCTGTAAAGCATCAAAACACGTCAGTTAACCGGTGCGACCCAGCAAGCTGCTGCAAAGAAAACAGGATGGTGATATGGAGATCAGCCTTCGGTGAACTGACCGAGAGCGCGGAATTTCTGATAGCGCTGCTCCAGCAGCTGGGTGGTGGGAACGGCATTGAGCTCCTTGAGGGTGGCGAGCACGGCCTCTTTGAGCGCGCTTGCAGCAGCGAAATGGTCGTTGTGCGCACCTCCCAGGGGTTCGGGGATGATGCCGTCGATGATGCCGAGCTTGGAGAGATCCTGGGCGCTGAGCTTGAGTGCCGAAGCCGCTTCAGGAGCGTGTTCACGGTGTTTCCAAAGGATGGCGGCACAGCCTTCAGGACTGATGACGGAATAGTAGGCGTTTTCCATCATGAGCACCTTGTCTGCGATGCCGATGCCCAGAGCTCCTCCGCTGCCGCCTTCACCGATGACGATGGCGATGACAGGAGTGCGAAGGGTCATCATTTCGCGCAGGTTGAAGGCGATGGCCTCGGCGATGTTACGCTCTTCCGCACCGATACCCGGGAAAGCTCCCGGGGTGTCGATCAGGGTGACGATGGGCAGGCTGAACTTTTCTGCCATGCGCATGAGGCGGAGGGCTTTGCGATAGCCTTCGGGGTGGGCGCTGCCGAAGTTGCGCAGCAGGTTTTCCTTGGTGTCCCGGCCTTTCTGGTGGCCGAGGATGGCGACACGCTGGCCGCCGATGGTGGCAAAGCCTGCGGGCATGGCATTGTCATCGCCGATGTGGCGGTCTCCGTGAAGCTCGACGAACTCATCGCAGATGTGCTTCACGTAATCGAGCATGAAGGGACGGCCGATGTGGCGGGAAATCTGCACTCGCTGCCAGGGGGAGAGATTGGCGTGGATATCGCGCTGCAGGTTTTCGGCCTTGGCTTCAAGGTCGGCGATCTGCTGGGCCAGCTTGTCGCTGGGCTTGGCGGCGTGCTTTTTTCTGGCATCCTCGATCTCTTCGCGGATTTTGACGATGGGCTTTTCGAATTCCAAAACTTGTTTCATGGCGGTCTGTAGGGAGAAGGGGATGAGAGGGATTATCTCACGAGGCTCAACTTTGACCCTTTGCGAACGAGCGCAAAGAGTTCTTCGATGTCTTCGCGGGCGAGGAAAATGCCGGTCTCCGCAGCAGGGGAGGGGGCAGGGGGAGGCATGGCGGAGGGGGAAGCGGCTTTTTTTGAGTTTGGAGCTTTGGGCTCCTCCACGGGCTGTGCGCGTGCGACGGGGGGCGTGCGAATGATGATGCCGGTTTTTGTGGTGGCGAACCATTTCTCTGCGTCCACGTAGTTGGGGTCTGTGGAGAGCACGGGCTTGCCGTCAAAGATGGAGTTTTTTCCCGCGACGGTCATTTCCACCGGCAGCCGCATGCCAGGCGGGAGCCGAATGTCTTTTGCGTTATAGACTTTGAAGAGGTACTCTTTGTCTCCGACTTTGCGCAGCAGCATGAGCTGTTTTTTCGCGAAGCTGACGCCGAGGTGGAAATCCATCGGGATGATGGTGAGGTGATCGCCGGGGTGAAGATTGAAGCTCATCAAGCCGCTGGAGCGGATGATGGAGTCCACGGTGGTGTCGAACTTGGTGGCGATGAAATTCAGGGAATTGCCCGGCTGGACGATGTAGTCCTTTTTCCCCGCCGTGGAGTTGGCGGAGTAGAGCTGGTCCATGTTGATCTCCCCGATGATGCGCATGGCCTCAGGGCAGGTCTTGGAGTCCGGGAACTGCTGGCAGAGCTTGTAGAGAGCGTCGCGGCCTTCGTCGATTTTGCCCTGCTGGATGAGCTCGATCGCAGCTTCGAACCGACGGATGCCGGGGTCGATGCGAGGGCGGTCTGTGGCTTTCATGGAGGCGATGTCATGCTCCACCTGGCTCTCCTTGAGCAGGATGTTCATGTAAACCCAGTACCCCATCGCCAGCGTGCCCGCCACCAAGCCGACGGTGATGAGGAAAATCAGCAGTTTGATCTGGGTTTTTGCCATTGCGTGAGCCTACAAACGACCGCTCAACCCAGCAGGCCGCGGCGTTTGAAATCGAAGAGGTTGATGTTCTGGGACTTTTCGATCATCTCGACGGTGAATTTCAGAAGGCAGATCTCCCAGGTGTCGTCCACGCCCTGAATGACGGCCCGCATGGGATTGCCGGAGGTGCGGATGTTGTCCAGCAGCTTGCCGGTAACATGCTCCATGGGCTCATGGATGATCTGCTCGCTGATGTCTCCTTTGCGGAATTTGAAGCCGTATTTGAGGATGGCCAGCTTGTGGAGGTTTTCCCGCAGGAATTCGCCAAAACCGGCGGCTTCGGGGCCAAAGCCTTCGAAGTCAAACTGGCCGGGCATTTCCGGACGCAGGATGAGGGGCTTCTCGGCCTCGATGCGGCCTTCGCGCACGCGCACGGCGCCGACGGTGTCCATGAGTTCAGTGACGATCTGAAACTCGAAATGGGTGCTGCCGAAGGTGTCGATGCGGCGGTCCGGCTCATGGAGCACCTGGGTGTTTTCCAGGGCGTATTGAATGTCGAACTCGGTAGGCATGTCTTGGGGGTGGCGCAGACTAAGCTGCTTCCACGCTGGGGCCAGTGATTTCTTGGGGTCTGGACGAAGACGAAAACGGGCCGGATTCCGCCGGGCATGAAGGCTGCCGGGACAGCGGAACAGGCCAACGGCGGCCTCAGTTGGTGAGGGATAATCAAAAACATGCTTAGCAGAGGATGTGTGGGTCTTTGTCCCGTCCTTGATGAAACGACGCAAAAGTGAGCATTTGGACGAAAGGCCATGCAGGTTGACAGGCCATGAGCGGGCACTATCTAAACGAAAACCAACCTCATGATTCGTGACTTAGCGCCATCCCCCGGCGTTCGTCGGCGTGATCTCCGTAGCATATCGCTTTCTTTGTTTGCCGCACTGCTGGCATTTCCACTGAGTGCTGCGGATTTCAGCTGGACGGGCGCGACCAGTTCTGACTTTGCTGTTGGCACCAACTGGTCGGGGGGGGCTGCGCCTTCGCCGACGGGTGGTGACACGGCTTCTCCGGTGCCCTGGCGGCTGAATGTGCAGGGAGCGCAGACGCTGGTCTATGCGGCTGCGCAGGGGCACACGGTGCTTAGCGGCGGCTCTCTGGGCCGTTCGTTGTTCATTGCGAACGGTGCCAACGGAGCGATGTCGATCACAGGTGGCATCTTTGAAAGCACGAGTTCGGCTCCTGACGGAATGGTCAACGGGACGAATGCGGTGGGGGTGCTCAGCATCGACGGCGGCATCTACCGCAAGATCACAGGCACGGGAAGCGCATCCACCTTTGCGGTGTTTTACGGCGGCTTGGGCAACACCCAGGCAACCCTGGACATCAACAGCGGTTCGTTTGAAGTGACGACGTTGGATCTGCAAAACAATACCGGCAGTTCCACCCAGGCGGCTGGTGTCTATGAGTCGGTGGTCAATCTCGACGGCGGCACTCTGTCGGTGGGCTCCATTGTGCGAAGTGTAACCTCTGTGGGCATTGATGCGGCGCTGAATTTCAACGGCGGCACGCTGCAGGCGCGGCAGGACAACACCTTGTTTCTGGCGAATCTCGGCCAGTTCACCGCGAATGTGCAGGCAGGCGGGGCGATCATCGACACGCAGAGTTTCAATGTCGTCATCGCGGCGCCGCTGGTGCATGACGTGGCGCTGGGGAGCACGCTGGATGGTGGACTGACGAAGGTGGGCAGCGGCACGCTCACGCTTGCTGGTGCCAGCACCTACACTGGCGGCACGTTCATCAAAAATGGAAAGCTGATCCTGAGCTCTGGAAATGACCGCCTGCCTACCGGGACGGTGGTGACGCTGGGCGATGGCTCCACCAATGACAGTGGCGTGCTGAAGCTCGACTCGAACAGTCAGACGCTCGCCGGACTGCTGACAGCGGGGACGGGGACCGGCAACAGCGTGATCAACGGCAACGCCATTGCTGCCACGCTGACGCTCAATGTCAGCGGCACGAACACTTTTGGCGGCGTGCTGGGCGGGGCTGGTCTGAATGAAAACAATTTTGGCCTGACGAAGACCGGGGCGGGGGTGCTGACGCTCTCGGGCACCAACACCTACACCGGGGCGACGAACATCCTGGCGGGTACCCTGCGGGCTGGTGCGGCGGGCGCTGGCACGGTGTTTGGCGTCAGCTCTGCTGTGACTCTGGCCAATGTGGCGGGTGCCGTGCTGGATCTGAACGGCTTTAACCAGGCGGTGGGTTCGCTGGCAGGCGGCGGAATCACGGGCGGCGAGGTGACTCTGGGCAGTGCCACGCTGACCCTCGGGGGAAGCAATGCCAGCACGGTTTTTGCCGGAGTCATCAGCGGTGCGGGCGGTGCTTTGATCAAGACCGGCACTGGCACGCTGACGCTTTCCGGCACGAACACTTACACCGGGCTCACCACCGTGAGTGCCGGGGTGCTCACGGTGGGCAGCAACACGGCGCTGGGGGGCACCTCAGCCGGGACGAGCGTGGCCACGGGCGCGACGCTCTCGCTGGCGAACGGCATCAAGGTGACGGGAGAGACGGTGGGAATCTCTGGCAGCGGGGGCAACAGCATGGGGGTGCTGCAGGCAGTGACAGGTGGCGCGGCGGAATGGGCAGGCGTGGTGACGCTGGAGTCTGCCGGCGCGCGATTGGGCGCACAGGCAGGCGGTGTGCTGACTGTCAGCGGGGGCATTCAGAATGGTGCCGCAAGCGCTCTGGCCATTTCCGGAGAGGCCGGCACGGGCACGGTGATCATCAGCGGGACGGGAAACACCTACACCGGGATTACCCAGATCATCCGCGGCATGCTGAAACTCGGCAGTGCCAATGCGCTGCCGACGACGACGGTGCTGGATGTGGACTCCGTAGCGGCTGCAGGAGTGAATGACGACGCCACCTTTAATCTGAACGGCTTCAACCAAACTGTCGCCGGGTTGCAGCGGAGCGGTGCAAGCTTTGGCACGGGAGGCAGCTACATCACCAACAGCGGCAGCGCGGCGGCCACGCTCACAGTTTCAGGGACCAGTGTGACCACATACAGCGGCGTCATTCAAAATGGTGCTGGCGTAGTGAATCTGACTCTGGGCGGTGGCGGAAGCCTGACTCTTTCGGGAGCCAACACCTACACAGGGCTTACGACTTTGTCGGGCTCGAACACGGAACTCGTGGTGGCCAGCAACACCGCGCTGGGCGGGACTGCAGGCGGCACGACGGTCGGGGCTCTGTCCCGCGTGGTGCTGGCCAACGGCGTCGTGGTGACGGGGGAGACGATCACCATCACCAGCACCGGGGGTAACAATAATGGAGCGCTGCAAACTGCGGTAAACGCCACAGCCGAGTGGGCCGGGAATGTCATAGTCACGGGGACTGACGCGCGCATTGGGAGCGGTGTCGGTGGCACGCTGACGGTGTCTGGCGTCATCAGCGGCACCGCCCCGATCCTTTTCGGCCGTGCTGACACCTCGACGACGATCCTGAAGGCGGTGAACACCTACACGGGTGACACCCAGCTTTTCAGCAATGGGGGGGCAGGCTCGTCCCTCATCATCGCGGTGGACAATGCGATCAATGCCGCGAGCCGCCTGACCGTGATCAGCAGCACTCAGGCGACCAAGTCGATAACGCTGGATCTCAGCGGCCATGTGCTGACACTGCGTGCGCTGGACACCTCCGCCTTCCATGCCTCCGGCGCAGTTTTGTCCGTGGCCAACAACGCCACCGGCACCGCGTCCACGCTGACGATTTCGGACCCGGCCGCGAACACCACTTATTTTGCCGGCATCTTGAAGGATGGCAGCAGTGGTGCGGGCGGGCTTTCGCTGGTGAAGGGCGGTGCGAGCACGCAGGTGCTCATCGCTGCCAACACCTACACCGGCACCACGACTGTCAATGGCGGCACCCTTCAGGTGGGCGCTGCGGTCTCGACCTACGGTGCCAGCGGTTCGCTGGCCTCGACCAGTTTTTTCCTCAATGGCGGCATCTTCATGATCGACAACACGGGTGCCAGCAACAGCAACAACAACCGGCTGGCAGACACGGCTGACTTTGCCTTCAAAGGCGGCTCCTTTGTTTACAAAGGTTCGGATCAGGCGGGCACAAACTCGAGCGAGAGCCTGCGCAACCTCACGCTGAACTCCGGGCTGAAAACGCTCAGCGTGATCTATGGCGGAACCAACACGGCCACGCTGAATGCCAATCAGATCAGCCGGCTGGCGCAGGGCGGGCTGCTGCTGGTGAATGGTGTGAATCTGGGCATGAATGCGACCAGCACGTCCAGCGTGGCTCGGGTCTTTTTCACTGTCGTGCCGGATCTGGTGGGTGGCACAGACGCGCTTTCGACGGGCATCAATTCGGGGGCGCAGAACACACGCATCGTGCCCTATCTGCTGGGAGAGGCGTCGTTGCTCACCGGCGGTCTGGGCACGGCGACGGGAACGCCGAACACCTTTATGACGTACAGTGCCACGACGGGGCTGCGTCCGCTGAATCCCATCGATGAATTTACGCTGAATGCGATCGTGGCCGGGAACAACACGCGAGTCACCGCCGCCACGTCTGTCAACGCATCGGCTGCGATCAATTCGCTGATTCTCGACGGCGGCAGTATCACTGTGGCCTCCGGGCAGACACTGAAAGTGAGCAGCGGTGCCATTCTTTTCACTTCGGGCAACGGCGTGGGCATCAATGGCGGGACCCTCGACTTTGGCACCCGAGAGGGACTCATCACGATCAATTCCGTGGGCAACACGTTCATCAGCTCTGTGGTCACGGGCAGCGCCGGAGTCACCTATTCCGGCAGCGGCACCCTGGTCCTGGCGACGCAGATGAACACCTACACAGGCAATACGATGCTGCAGGTCGCACTGGTGATTCCGCAGTCCAGCTCAACCGGCCCGGCGGCTGCGCCGACGGGCGGTCCGTTCGGGCAGGGGACGGTGATTTTCAACGGCTCCTCCATCCGCGCCACAACGTCGTATGCCATCACGATCGGCAATAACATTCAGCTGAGCGCGGACACCACGGTGATAACCAGCGGGACGGCCAGCCAGGACAAGGTGCTCACGTTTACCGGAAATGTGACGCTGGCGGGTGGCTCACGCACGCTGACGCAAAACTCGGGTGCGAACACGGTCTTCACCGGCAGCATTGGTGATGGCGGAAACAATCTGGGACTGACCATCGCGGGCAGCGGCACCAGCGCGGTGGTGCTGTCTGGCACGAGCACTTACACGGGTGCTACCCAGGTCAATGGCAGCACGCTGCAGGTGGGCAGCAATGGCACAGGCACCTCGGGCACAGGGGCTGTGACGGTGGCCAGCGGTGCGACGCTGGCAGGCTCCGGCGTGGTGCAGGGAGCGACGGTGCTGAGGGCGGGGTCGGTGCTGCAGCCCGGTGATGTGACGACGGGGGGCACTGCGAGCACGACTGTGACCAGCAACAACACGCTGACCTTTACGGCGGCCAACACGGCGCTTACGGTGAATGACGGTGCGCAAATCCGCCTGGGTATCTCCAGCCCGACGGTGGCTGGGAATGTGATTTCCTACTCGGGCGGCCTTTTCCACTACAACGGGCACGACTACAGCAACGCGCAGGCTCTCTTCAGCAGTGAGGCGGGGGCGCTTGCGGCGTGGAATGTGGCGCCGGGCAGCGTGGGCAATCACGACTTCATCAATCTGACCGGGACGAATGCGACGCTGAGCATCGGGGACCGTGCCGGTGTCTCATGGGGGCAGGGCTCGGTGGTGGTGAACGCCAGCCTGGGCTCGGTGGCCGTCGGGCAGGTGTTCAATCTGGTCGACTGGGGCGGCGCGGCGATCAGCGGAAACTTTGACGTGGGTGGCCTGACCTTTGTGGATGCGAGCGGCAATGCCATCGCCGGAGATCTGGATCTTTCGGCGCTGGGGGCGGGGTTCGGCTGGGATGTGAGCGCCTTTCAGACCTACGGCATCATCGTCGTGGTGCCGGAGCCCGGGCGGGCGTGTTTGCTGCTGCTCGGTCTCCTAGGTCTTGTGGCGCGCAGGCGGCGCTGAGGAAAAAAGCGCACCTGCCTGGAAGAGCGCCATCCTCATCCCCACAGCAGGGGCAGGGACGTGTCCCGATAAGGAACCTTCTGCCGGACCCCTGTTGTCAGCTTGCATCGTGACGATGGGCGGACTATCGACGCAGGATGAAGCTCCCGCCCCATCTGCTCGACGAAATCATCCTCTCACTCGGAGAGGTGTTTGTGGGCAAAAGATATGCTGACAAGGTCATCGAATACACCTTTAAGCGGCATCGCAAGTGGGGCAGCCGGGACAGGCGCATCTTTGCGGAGTCCATTTATGAATGCGTGCGCTGGTGGCGGTGGTTCTGGCACCTGGCCGGACTGCCGGATGAGGAACACACGCAGCCGGAGAACATCACGCCAGAGCGTCTTTGGCGTGTGTGGGCGGCCTACTGGATCACCAACGGGCGTGATCTGCCCAAGGATGAAAACGCGCCTGAGGTGAAGCCGGGCGATGTTTTGAAGCGTGCGAAGGAGGGGGCGTCTCCGGCGATACGTGCGGCCATCCCTGACTGGCTGGACGCGCGTGGCAGCCGTGAGCTAGGGGATGCATGGCCCGCGCTGCGCGAAGCGCTGAACCAGCCTGCCGATGTCTTCATGCGTGTGAACACACTGAAAAACGACCGCCGTGCGCTGCGTGAGAAACTGGGACAGGAAGGCTATGAAACGGAGGCGGTGGAGCAGGTGCCCAGCGCGCTGCGCCTGAAGCAGCGGGCGAATTTGTTTGGCACTGCGGCTTACAAAGCGGGTTTGTTTGAGGTGCAGGATGCGGCCTCCCAACTCATCGCGCCTTTCTTGCAGCCGGAGCCGGGGATGCGGGTGATCGATGCCTGTGCCGGTGGCGGTGGCAAGGCGCTGCACCTTGCGGCACTCATGCGCAACAAGGGCCGCCTGCTGGCGATGGATGTGCATTCGTGGAAGCTGGCGGAACTGCGCAAGCGGGCTTCCCGTGCCGGTGTGGACATCATTGAGGCGAGGGAGATCGAAGGCTCCAAGACGGTGAAGCGGCTCGCTCAAAAAGCGGATCGTGTGCTGCTGGATGTGCCGTGCTCCGGCATGGGCGTGCTGCGCCGCAACCCGGACGCCAAATGGAAGCTGAGCGATGCGGAGATCGACCGCCTCATCGCCCTGCAGGCGGAGATTTTGGAGAGCTACAGCCGCATGGTCGCGCCCGGTGGCAAGCTGGTGTATGCGACGTGCAGCATCCTGCCGAGCGAGAATGAGAGGCAGGTGCAGGCCTTTCTCTCCAAGCACGGCGCGGAATGGACGCTGGAGGAAGAGCTGCACCGCACGCCGGAGACGGGCGCTTTTGACGGCTTTTATGCGGCGAGGCTGCTGCGCAATAAAGGCGAGACAAGTCCTGAGCAATCACAGCCTGCGGAAGACACCGAACCCAAGGAATAGCCAGCGGCCAGGGCTTTCGCGTCTGTTCATGCCCCGACTTCACCCAGAGGCTCTCCGGAGTGTGAATGCAGAACCGCGCGCACAAGTTTCTGCGGAGTCTGAGGTGACTTTGTTCAGCAGGGGGATTGCGTGCCGCTCAGAGGACTGAGCGGTCCACTATCCTGAGCAGGCCTTCTTAGTGGCACCCGCAGCCGCTGCCGCAGGAGCCGCCGCCGGAGGGCATGCTGCCACCACTGCTGCTGCCACCCATGATGCCGGTGCCGCCGATGGGCACGCGGCGGATGGGCTGGCCGCTGTCCGGATGCTGGGTGAGGGCGGCGTCCTTCATGCTCTGGCGGACTTCGAAGCGCTTGGTGGGCTCTCCTTCAAACTGGGGGATGGTTTCGTAAACGTAGGTGGGCATGGGGTGTTTGAGTTTCAGGTTTAAGGTTCAAAGTTTCAAGGTCCTTGCAAGGCGGGAAATAAAAACGGCGTCCCGGTGAGGGGACGCCGCGCGGGGAAAAGTGAGCGAAGGATCAGGCCTTGGCAGCTTCTTCTTCGGCGATGGTCAGGGGCTTGTAGCCGCCGATGGACTTGAAGTAGAAGAGCAGCAGGAGGTAGATCACAGCCATGCCGATGGGGAGCATGGCGTCTGTGCGCAGGAGCTTGCGGCAGCCGGCGATCTCAGCTTCGGCCATGGCCTTCTGTTCAGGGGTGCGCTTGTCTGCGGCGACGCTCTTGGCTTCTTCGAGCTTCTTGCCATCGAGTGCGGAGACGGCTTCGAACTCCAGCCACTGGCTGGGCTTCTCGGCCTTGTTGGCTTCGAGGATGGCGGTCTGGCCGTTGGCCTTCATATGCTCCGCAGTGAAGCGGTCTTTGCCATAGCCAAGGCCGGGGCCGCCGAGCTGACCGACAGAGAGCATGGCGATGCCGCCCATCATGCTGATGGCCACGGCACCGGTGCTGGGGAATCGGTCGGACACCACGGCGAGCATGGTGGGCCAGAAGAAGGTCTTGCCGATGCTGTAGATGAGCATGGCACCGAAGGCCATGCCGATGGCGGTCACGCCTGAGGCGGCATACAGGCCGGCGATGGCGAAGAGGGAGCAGACAAAGAGAATGGTGATGGGGGAGAACTTCAGCTTGTCCTCAATCCAGTGGGCGCAGAAGCGCAGGCCGAACATCATGGCCGAAGCAAAGATGAAGAGGATTTTGCCTTCAGAAGGGCTGAGGATGGTGCCGTTGATGGCTTCGATCCAGGAGTCGGTGCCGAGCTCCAGCGAGCCGATGATGGAATGGGCAAGGAAGAGCACGAAGAGCAGCCAGTGACCGATGGCAAACTTGGTGATGACCGCCACCCAGAGGAGGAAGCCTGCGCCTGCAGCCATGGAGATGTAGTTCCAGTTAGCGCTGACGAAGAAGTCAGAGCCTGTGAGGCCGCGGAGGATGTTGCCGCCCAGGGCATCGCGGGTGAAAAGATAGAGGAAGAAGCCGGCGACTGCGCCGCCGAGGATGCCGACGTCCTTCATCATCTCACCCAGGGAGAGGCCCTTGGCGGAGGCTTCGGAGCGTGGGAAGGACTGGCCGAAGAACATGAAACCGTAGATCACGGTGGGGACGAGGTAGAGGGCGAGCTGCGCCTTCCAGCTCCAGGAGGAGCCGACGGCGAGGGTGATGAGCGCGCCGAGGATCATGCCTGCAGGCCAGGAGGCGTGGAGGATGTTGAGGTAGTGTGTGCGGTTTTCAGGGAAGAGGGTGGCGACCAGGGGATTGGCCACGGCTTCCAGCGTGCCGTTTGCCAGAGAGAAGGTGAAGGTGCCGATGAAGAGGGCCAGGAAGGCGCTCTGCTGAGCCATGCCCGCAGAGGGGATGAGCGTGATGGCTGCGGAGAGGAGATGCAGCAAGAAGGCGGTGACGACGAGCTTGCCGTAGCCGATCCTGTCCACGATGACGCCGCCGATGATGATGCCGAAGCAGAAGCCGCTGAAGCCCGCCCCGCCAATGAGACCCACCTGCAGGCCGGTGAAACCGAAGAGGCTGGCCCACTGGCCTCCAATGCCGTTGCGGATGCTGAAGCCGACGCCGGCGGCAAGAATGGCCATGAAGCCGGCCCAGAGTAGTCTCATTCGATTTTTGTCGCTCATAGAGGAGTGTGTGATGTGCTGATGCGGGTGTGTTGTGTGGGTGAAAAAAACAGGGCGGCCGACCGCGAGGAAAGCCGCCCCGAAAAGAACGGTGGAGTGGTGCTAGTGGGAGGCGTTGATGTCCACTGCTTTGTAGCCTCCGCGGGACTTGAAGTAGAAGAACATGGCCAGATAGCAGGCGAGCATGAAGGTCGGGAACAGGGCCATTTTGCCCAAGGCGCTGAACTGGCCGTGCTTGGTGGCTTCGACGATGGTGGCCTTGTCGGCATCACTGGTCACGCCTGCAGCCTTGGCGGGATCGACGGCTTTGTAAGGGCCAAGCACGTAGCTCTGGTCCGTGGTGATCTGCTGCACCAGCGCCGGGTTCTTTGCGGCGATGAGCTTGGTGGTGGTGTCTTCCTGCAGGCCGCCGATGAAGGGGAAGCCAAGGATGCCGACTGCCAGCATGCCGATGCCGGACATGGCATTGAGTGTGAGAGCGCCGCCTTTGGGGCTCTGCTCTGCGGTGATGCCGAGCATGGTGGGCCAGAAGAAGGTCTTGCCGAAGGCATAGAGAGTGGCTGCCGCAAAGATGGCGAACAGACCGGAATTGCCGGTGTAGGAGAGGGCGGTGAGCCCGGCGATGGCGAGGATGGCACTGATGACGAGCAGGCCAATGGCGGAGAACTTGTGAACGATGGGGCCGGCGAAGAATCGGAGGACCATCATGATGGCGGACGTGTAGATCAGCACCCAGCCTGGATTTTTACCGGCGGCTTCCATGGGCTTTTCCATCAGACCACTGATCCAGCCGTCCGTGCCGATTTCCGTGGTGGCGAGCGGCATCATGATGACGATCATGAAAGCAAGCAGGGGGCGGCCAAAGCTCCTGGTTATGACGCCGAAGACGATGGCGACGATGGCGGTGTAGATCCACTTGGCGTTGGCATTGAAGAAGACGGCCTTCAATTCGGGCACCTGGTCAAGTTGGGCAAAGATGAGGGCAAAGGCGACGAAGGCACCAAACACGCCCAGCTCTTTCAGCATGTCCACGTAACCGACCCCTGCAGCTTCGCGCTCGTTCTTGGGGAACTTGGCGCCGATGAGCATGAAAAGGTAGACGACGGCGGGTGCGAGGACGAGGCCCAGCACGATGCGCCAGTCTCCCGTCTTGGCCACATCAGCCAGAGAAATGGTGCAAAGGCCGCCAACAACCAGACCGCCAGGCCAGCCTGCATGAAGGATGTTCAGCCATTTGGTCTTGTCTTTGCTGAACATGGTGGCCACGACCGGATTGATGAACGCTTCCACGGTGCCATTGCCAAGCCCGAGAATCACGCTGCCCCAGTAGAGAAGGTTGAAGGCGTTTTTCTGACCAGCCACCAAAGCCTCACCGGTCACTCCATGAATGGCACTGTAGGCCATGAATGCCATAGCGGCATAAATGAGGTAGCTCAGGAAAGAAAACAGCATCGCGATTTTGTAGCCGATACGGTCAATGATGAGGCTCCACAGAATGATGGAGATGGCGAAGGGCCAGATGCCCGCACCCTTGAGTGCCCCGATGGTGCCCTTGTCGATGTTGAGGTCGAGCCCCAGACGCACATCACAGAGATACATGCGTGAAAAGAACGCATATGAGGTGGTGATCAGGGCTATAAAACAGCCCCAGAACAGGGCCATTGAGGGTTTGCCGTCGTTGCTCATGTTTATGATTGCGTGTGGGTTGGGTGTCGGGAACGGGCGTGTTTTAGGTGGCTCGCCTGCGAGCGACAAGAAAAAAGTATTCTCAAGACTGAGAAGTTGCCAGGAGGCACAGCGGGAAGGTCCGCAAATGGCGTCCGGACAAACCTTTGCTGTGAGCTCTTTTGGGAGGCGCGCTGTAATCGCTGCGCCGTTACATGATCTTGCAACGAATCCACTCGTTCCACTCGAAGCTGCGAACGCAGGGGGATCAAATGAGGGAATCAAAAATGGAATCGCCCTTACAACCTCCTCAGCCCGTCCTCGGTCATGGGGCAGGGGATGGCGGCGTCGATTTCGTCGATGCGGGCGAGGGTTTCAGCGCTGAGGACGAGGTCGGCGGCGGCGAGGCTTTCATTGAGCTGGGCCACGGTGGTGGCGCCGACGATCGTGGAGGCCACAAAGTCGTGCTGCTTGCTCCAAGCCAGGGCCAGGGCGGTGACGCTGACGCCGAGATCGGCGGCGATGAGCTGCAGGCGGGCGGTGGTCTCAAGGCTGCGCGCATTCACAAAACGCGCGGCCATGCGCTGCTGGCGCGGGCCGCCGTTCTGGATGTAGTCGGTGAAGCGTGCGCCTTTGGGCAGGGCGCCACCGTTGTATTTGCCGCAGAGCACACCGCCGCCGAGCGGGGAGTAGGGCAGGAGGCTGACTCCTTCCTTGCGGCAGACCTGCGCCAGCTCGCTTTCGCAGCGGCGGTTGATGAGGGAGAAATTGTTCTGCACCGTGGCCATGCGGGCGAGACCGTGCTTTTCGGCCTCCCAGAGGTTTTTCATGACGCCCCAGCAGGTTTCATTGCTGCCGCCCCAGGCGCGGATTTTGCCCTGGTCGATGAGGTCGGTCAGTGCGCCGAGTGTCTCCTCCTGCTGCATGCCGTGGTCGGGCCAGTGGGTCTGGTAGAGGTCGATGTAGTCCGTCTGCAGGCGGCGCAAGCTGTCCTCGCAGGCCTGGAAAATCTGGCGGCGGTCCAGCGCGGTGAAGCCGCCGCGCACCGGTGGGCGGAACCATCCATGGCCTGGTCCGGTGACCTTGGAGGCGATGATGATCTCGCCACGTTTCTGCCCCTTGAGCCATTTGCCCACGATCTGCTCCGTCACGCCGAAAAGCTCGGCACTTGGTGGCACGGGGTAGAGCTCCGCGGTATCAAAGAAATCGATGCCGGCCTCCAGCGCGCGGTCCATGATGGCAAAAGAGGTCTTCTCATCGGCCTGCAGGCCAAAGGTCATGGTTCCCATGCAGATGTCTGTGACAACGATACCGGTGCGGCCGAGGCGTTTGCGATTCATAGAAGGCGGATGCTAGAGGGGGAGGTGCGATGGGCAAATGCGAAAGAATCGACAAAGAGCATGTGGTGGAAATCATGGCAGAGACACATGGCATTCGTGCTCGCGGCACCTTAAATTTAGTCAACTGAGTCGATTTGCAGAAAGGTTGGGTCGGTGGGTTTTTAACAGTCCGAAGAGGCTGGTTGCCGGTTGCCCACCCTAAGCACGGCAACCGGCAACCAGAGTGCCTCCGTCAGCGCTGGCTCGGTGCACTTGATGGCATTGAGGAGCATGGAGTTGCAGCGAAAGGCAGTTTGGCCCCCATTGGCCGTGGCATGCGTGGCAACCATGGCGTTCGTGCTGGTTGCCGCGTGAATATAAGATAAGAGCTGGGAGCACAGGCCGGCCGGGTGTTCATGGCGGTGGACAAGAGGGCTGACACACCCTTAGGATGACGCATTCATGAGTGTGGCGGTGAGTTACGACGATCAGATCCAGCGCATCCGGGCAAAGCTCAAGGCGGCGAAGAAAGCCGACGGCGGGCTGAAGGTCTTTGGGGCAGGCTCGCACCGGTATCAGCTGGACCCGCCTGCCAGCGAAGAAGAAGTGCGTGCCTTTGAGGCGGAGTACTCAGTGAGGCTGCCGGCGTGTTACCGCGCCTTTGTGACGCAGATCGGCAACGGCGGGCCATCGTCTCAGGGGAGTGGGGCGGGGCCATTTTATGGCATCTATCCGTTGGGCGAGTATGTGGATGAGATCGTGGATCATCCGTCTGTGGTTCTGAGCCAGCTGGCTATGCTCAAGCCTGGCATGACGGAGGAAGAGTGGGCGGCTCTGACCCAGGGGCTGGAGGAAGCAGGCAAAAGGTCGGATGAAGAATATGAAGCTGAGCTGGGCCGAATCTATGCCGGGGTGATGCCGTTAGGCTCCCAGGGCTGCTCCTACATTCATGCCTTGGTGCTGAATGGCGCACATGCGGGGCGGGTGCTGAACATGGACCTCGGTCAGAGGGTTTCATTTGCGTATGAGAACACGTTTCTCGACTGGTATGAGCGGTGGCTGGATGAGGTGATCTCTGGTGTGCTGAGGCAGGATGGGCCATCCTGGTTTGGCTACACCCTGGGCGGGGATGATGAACACCTCATGCGAGTGTATGCAGGTGCAAACAGCCGCACCCAAAAGCTGGAGGCTCTCAAGGGGCTGGCAAAACTGCTGACGGCGTCAAAAGCAACTTGCCAGAAGCTGCTGGAGCTCTGTGAAGATGATGACGCTGAAGTCCGCAGGTGCGCGCTGCGAATGCTGGCCAAGTTTGCCTGCCCGATGGCACAGGCTCCTCTCCATGCGCACCTCATGGCCGAGGATGAGGATTGTCTGGCGGCTTTGCAGAGCCTTCACTGGTATGCGAAGGGCCGGGTGGCAGAATGGGTAAAGCCGCTCAGAGGGCGCATGCCTTCCATCGACTCACTGGAAACGTTTCGATTTGCCTGCTACCTGCTGCAGGACGCAGGGGTGGATTTTGGCGAGGAACTCAGGCCATTCTGCAAACATGCCAATGAGGAAATCCGTTCGACCGCCATTTGGTCGCTGGGGAAACTGAAACGAAAGAACGAGAACGTGGATGTCTTCATTGCAGGGCTGGATGACCCTTCCCCGAATGTTGTGCGCACCACGCTTCAGGCTCTCGAAGGGGTGCGAGATCCCAGCCTGCCAGCGGCCTATGCCCGTGTCGCCGAACGATTCACGACGGAGGAGCACCATGTTCTGACCAATCTAAGGCTCCGATTGAAGGAGATGGGGCCGATGCCAGGGATTTGGGATAAGTTGAGAGATCTTAAGTCCTGGTTCGCTCCGGGCGCCAGACATTAGGGGGATTCTGGGCAGCCTCTCATGCGTGAGCATCTGATGAATGGTGTCCCGTGCCGCCACTCTCACTTTACTAAGCCGCTCACGGCCGGTTTTCCTCTTTGGTTGCCGGTTGCCGAGCTTAGGGTGGGCAACCAGCCCACCTGTTGAAGTTGCCACGTTTTTTCTGAGCTGGCGGCACGACGGATGTGTCTGCAGAGGGGCTACCTGCGGTGCTTGTCGTTGAAATTGGCCACGGTCCGGGCGGCTTCGCGCTTCTCGGCCTTGTCCTTGAGGTCCTGGCGCTGATCGCCGTGAGTTTTGCCCTTGCCGACACCGAGCTCGATCTTGATGCGCGGGCCTTTCCAGTAGGCACGCAGGACGGGGAGGGCTAGGCCCTTCTGCTGGGTCTGCGCCAGCAGCTTCATGATTTCGTTTTTATGAAGCAGTAGCCGGCGGGCGCGGCGTGGCTCATGGGTGGTGTGGCTGGCCTTGTCGTAGGTCTGGATGTCGCAGTTGTAGAGCCAGACCTGGCCGCGGTCCACACGGGCAAAGGCGTCGGAGATGTTCAGCTTGCCAAGGCGGATGGATTTCACCTCGGTGCCACGGAGCTCCAGACCGGCCTCGTATTTTTCGAGGATGTGGTAGTCTCGTGCAGCTTTGCGGTTCGTGGCGATCTCTGACATGGTGTCGCGCGGAAGGAACCGCTGAATTGTGGATGAAAACGGGCGGTTCTGCCGGGTTGGGGCAGGGCCTTAGTTCTTGTCCACGGATTCGATGGTGATCTTGCCTTGAATGATTTCCAGAAGAGCCAGATCTGCTTCGCGGAGGCCTGGGCGGCGTTCCACCAGGACAGCATGGCCTGCGACGATCTGACGGACTCGCTTGGAGACCATGTTGATCAGAACGGGGTGATCTTTAACGATTAGCGCGGCTTGTTCGACGAGGTCAGCTCTCATGATGTGATATTTGGGCTGGGATAGGGGGCACGGAGGATATAGGGCGTCTGGTGGGGTGCAACTGTTATGTTCCTGCTTTTCCCCTTGCGGAACGAGGGGTGGTATTGTCTTATCGGCGCTCGATTTGACTCATGAAAAAAGCGCTCATCACCGGCATCACAGGACAGGACGGCTCATATCTTACGGAACTGCTGCTCGAAAAGGGCTATGAGGTGCATGGGATCATTCGCCGGGCGTCGAGCTTCAACACAGGGCGTCTGGAGCACCTTTTTCAGCCAGATTCGCACCTGCCTTCGAAAAACCTGCACCTGCACTACGGAGATCTCATGGACTCTGTGGCGCTTGTGAAGCTGCTGTATGAACTGAAGCCGGATGAGGTGTACAACCTTGGCGCTCAGAGCCATGTGCGGGTGTCGTTTGATGTGCCAGAAAGCACGGGTGACATTGTGGGACTGGGGACTCAGCGCATCCTGGAGGCGATCCGTGACACGGGTCTTGTGGGCAAGGTGCGCTTTTACCAGGCGTCCTCTTCGGAGATGTTTGGCAAGGTGCAGGAGGTGCCCCAAGTGGAGACGACGCCGTTCTGGCCGCGCTCTCCCTACGCCTGTGCGAAGGTCTATGGTCACTGGCTCACGGTAAACTATCGCGAAAGCTACGGACTGCATGCCAGCAGCGGCATCCTTTTCAACCATGAGTCGCCACGCCGCGGGGAGACCTTTGTGACGCGCAAAATCACGCGCGCAGCCACACGCATCAAAATGGGGCTGCAAGACAGCCTGTCCCTCGGAAACATGGACTCAAAGCGCGATTGGGGCTACGCCAAAGATTACGTGGAGATGATGTGGATGATGCTCCAGCAGGATGAGCCGGATGATTACGTGATCGCAACGAACGAGACTCACAGTGTGAAGGAGTTTGTGCAGGAGACCTTCAGCGCTCTCGATCTCGACTGGGAAAAGTATGTCAAATACGACGCACGCTACGAGCGTCCGGCCGAGGTGGATCTGCTCATCGGCGACCCGGCCAAGGCCCGCAAAAAGCTGGGCTGGGAGCCGAAGGTGAAGTTCAAGGAGCTCGTCCAGATCATGGTGGATGCCGACCTGAAGCTGGCGAAGCATGAGCTGGCTGTGAAAAACGCAACCGCATCCTGATTGGGGTGGCGGGTATTCAGCCTGCCGGCCACGCAAAAAATCCATTGAACCCAGATGCCGCGGCAATGACCTTGCTGCGGGGAAATCTGCCCATGGCTGAGAAGAGGCCGCTCCCAAGGGCGGTGTCAGGGCAGGACTGTTTTGTCTGCTGACGCGATGATTTGCGGGTAGTCGGAAAGCTGGATGAGTGGGATGCCGTAACGGCCTGCGATCGCATCGGCCTCAGATTCGGGGTAATCGTCACGGAAATAAACCTCTTTGACGCCATAGGCGCATAGCATCTGCATGCAGCTGGTGCAGGGTTTTGTGGTGCAGGCCACCAGCCTGACATTTCCCCGGGTGAAGAGGCTGCAGAGATTCACCTCGGCATGGAGCATGTATTTGCGCCTGGCATCACGATCAGCCCAAAAATCAGGGTCGGCGTTGTAGCCCGGGGCCAGTCCGTTGTAGGCGGTTCCGATCACCCGGTTGTCAAAATCGATGGCTACCGCACCGACTTTTCGAAATGGATCTTCCGAGCGTAGGCTGGCGACGTGGGCCAGCGCCATGGCGTATTCGGGGATGGTTAACCTCGCGGCTGGGGTCGGGTGGGCTTCGATGGACATGGCCGCAGATGAACTTTTAAGGCTCCGGCGTCAATTGGAGACGAGGATTTTAAAAGCCGTGAACAAATCATTTGAACATGTTATAATGAACAGTATATGGGGTCGCAAGCAAACCTGATGATCTGAACCTGCCTATGAATACATTCAATTCGACCCGGCTGCCGATTGGAAAACTGTTTGGAAAACTGCGCAGTTTGATTGCGGTAGCCCCTGATGCGAACAGTCCCCGCCGGTCTTGGGACAAAGCATCATCGAGAGAAATCCAGCTCGAATTCGATTTTGAACTCAGGCGGCGTGCGCGGGATCCGCGGTGCACGGCTCCAGTTGCAACTTACAAGGGGTGAAGGAAAGAAGGTTGCTTAAGATGGAGGGAAGCCAAAATGCTGAATATCAAGGGGGAGAATGTGGCGAAAACGAGAGAAATTTGGTATGGACAAAAGCATTTAAAATTGCTTGTATCAGTGTTTAATTCCCGACCCAACTCTCCCGTCATGCTGATTAACCACTCTCGACACATCTCCATCAATGCAATTTTGATGGTGATTACCCTCACGACAGGCTGTTTGTTGCCGCTTCGCTCGAGCGCACAGTTCGGAGTCTCCCCATCTCAGACCAGCAACTTTTTTAATGACCTCCGTTCTCGCACAGGTCAGTTGAAAAAGACGAGTCAGGCGGCCGCGCGCAGCGGGGATGTTGTTTATGATTACGAAAAAGGGGCTTATGTCAGTCAGGAAGATCAGGAGGGGTATCAGAGTCTCCAGCAGCTGCTGCGTTCTGACCGTCAGATCTCGCAGCCTTCGGTGAGAAGCGGCAGTTCTGCATTCGCGGCCCGTTCCGTGGGTGACTACACCACCTACTCTGGCCAGTATTCCCAGGCGTTGAGCTACTTTGCCCCGACCTACACCTCGGATCCGTTTCTGACGGGCAAACGCAACCTGAAGCTTGGCCCTGTGAATATCGGTCTCGGGCTGTACCAAGGGATTGAATACAACAGCAACATCCGACGCACCGCCGTCCCAGTGTCTGACATCATCAGCAGCACACTGCTCAATGTCAGCGCCAACTACCGGATTTCACAAAACAACGTGCTGAGCTTCACCGGGGGTATTGGTGTTGACCACTACTTCAACCATCCGGAACTCGCGGCGTATGGCAATGGTAATTACCTGATCAACGTTCTGCCCGGTACGACGCTCGCTTTTGATATCAAGGCTGGCCCGGTCAACATCACCATCTATGACCGTATGTCCATGCGGCCTGCTCTGAACAACGCTTTCGTCGGGGCGTCAAACAACTCGAGCTTCGGCGTGTTCCAGAACGATTTTGGCGTGGCAGCCAACTGGCAGATCAACTCGGCGTGGGCTCTTGCAGTTAACTACACGAACACCATCTCCGAGGCACTGGGCAGCCAGAACAAGCAGTTCAGCCGTAGCATGAACACCGTGCATGCTTCCCTGACCTATAGCCCTACGGCCACATGGATTTTGGGAACGGAAGGTGGCGTGACTTTCCTCAACTACGTCAACCCGACGCTCAACGACGGCGTGCTGTTCAACTGGGGCGGGTTTGTCAGTGTTCCCCTCGGCAAATCCACCGTGGTCAAGCTTTCGGGTGGCTTGCAGTCGTTTAATTTCGACTCGCCGACCGTGTTTGCCCCCGCAGGACCTGGAGACAGCTCGGACCTGAACGGCTACTACTACAACTTCAGCATCACCAACCAGCTCAATGCTCGTTTCAGCCACACCTTGACCATCGGGCATGAATCTTCGATTAACCTGGCCTCAAACTTCATTACGGCTGACTTCATCAACTACGGTGTTTCCATGGTGGCTTGGAAGGGCGGGCGTTTCTCGATCTCCGGCTACTACGAAAACTCCAAGCCATCTCTCATCAACCCTGCTTTTGCAGGCACCGGCTACAAGCTGACTCAGTTTGGTTTGGACTTCTACTACACCCACCAGCTGACCTCCAAGCTCCGGGCTGGAACCGGCTACCACTTTGGCCGTGCTGATTACTACGGTGTGGTTGGAAGGGATGCGGACCAGAACGGTTTCTCCTTTGACCTGAACTACTCCCTGACTGCCAAGGCGGGTCTGAACCTGGGTTACCGTTACTTCGTTACCAATTACAAGCAGTCGAATGCGGACTCCACGCAGACTCGTGTGATTTTGGGATTCAATTACAATTTCTAACGAAACAGAACGTCCTTGGTCTATGAGTTTTGATCTTCGTCAGGCTTGAACAGCTCTGGCTCCGGAAGAAATCAAAATTCGTTCAAAATCGTTATGAAAAAGCTATCACTGTCGTTGCTCCTGGCTGCCATTGCTCTTCCAGCTCTGAACGCCCAAGATCCTGGATTTCGGATCCCTGAGTCATCCCGGTCAACTCGCCAGGCGGCTGCTGCCACAACCGGCGCCGTCAATGCCGGTGCGGCTGTGCTGTCCTCCATGGATGTGCTCGACAACAACCAGACAATCGCTGCAGGGGATACGATCAGCATCCGAATCCTTGAAGACCGCCGTGATGCCTTGCAGCAAGTTGTGGCAGTGACCGGTGAAGTGCAGGCTCCCTACGTAGGCTTGGTTAGCGCCAAGGGCAAAACCTGCCGAGATCTGGCCTTTACGATCAAAAAAGAGCTCGAGAAAAACTTCTTCCAGCATGCGACTGTGGTGATCGCGATCGATAAGATCAATGTCGATGATGCCATGCGGATGCGCGAGGTGGACCTGGAGTTCTACGTCATGTTTGGCATTGTCGCCAGGCAGGGCAAATATGACTTGCCGGCCAATGAGGACATCTCCATCAGCCAGGCTATCCTGCGTGCGGGCGGCTTTGCGCAGTTTGCCAACAAGGAGAAGGTGAAGATTATCCGCAAGACGCCGCAAGGAAACAAAACGATTTTGGTCAACGTTGACGGCATCATGCGCCAGGGCGACTTGGAGCGTGACGTGTTCATTCGCAAAGATGATGTCATCATCGTTGAGGAAAAGACCGTTAATTTTTAAAGCTTAGGCGGTTTTTCATAGTTGCCATGGCACCGTCGGGGAAACCTTTTTGTTAAAATCGAACGGTGCCACCGCTAAATAAATCCAATGGCTTAAGTTGTTTTTTTGAGCGATTCTGTCGGCCCAAAAAACGACAGTGATCGTCGGTGCTCCTGACAGGCCCAGAACAAGTTTGGATTTTTTGAAATCATGGAACAAAACCTCACCCTCCCAGGCACAGCGCAGTCCAGCACGCTGAGCCGCATTCACGAGGCATCAGCCAAATTTCAACGTTACAAAATCCTGCTGCGCCGCCGCTGGTGGTTCCTTCTGCTGACGGCGAGCATCGGTGTTTGTGTGCAGGCTCTGCGCATCACGGGCCGTCCGCAGGAGTTTCGTTCTCTGGCAAAGCTCGTGGCTGGCGGTCAGCTGGCCTTCAATGACAACCTGACCTGGCGTGAACAGCAGGCGGACTTTTACGGCACCATCATCGAAACGATTGAGAGTGCCGAAATGAAGCGTCGTGCCTTGGAACGCGTGCGAGCATTAAACCCTGACGTCAAGGATTCGGACGTCGAAATACGGGTGGCCCAGACCAAGGGCTCCGCGATCTTTAACATTCTGGCGACTGGCTCTGAGCCCAAGTACACGAAAATTTTCCTGGACGCCCTGCTTGATGAGTTCATCTCGTTCCGGCAGAGCATCCGTGAGCAGGCGCAGGGCAAGGTGCTGCAGCAGTTCCTTTCCGAGGTGGTGAACAAGCAGAAAATCATGGATGAGTGCCTCGACCGCCTCACCAAGTTCAAAGCTGCCAACAACATTCTGACCATCACCAACGGCAACAACCTTGCGGCACAGTATCTTGGCAATCTGGAGGCCCAGCGGGTGGCTCAGCGCACTGCGCTGGAGGATTTGAAGCTGGCGATTGCAAATGTGAACGCTGCCATGGAGGCGCGTGAACGCATGCTGAATGCGGCGGGTGCAGCGCCATCTGCGGCCGGTGGCAAGGGAGGCGAAAGCATGCAGCCATCGGGTACCATCAAGGAGGCTGAAACTTCTCCTGGACGCAACGGCATGACCATGGCTGAGCAGGATTATCTGCGGACCAAGTCAAAGATCACAGAACTGAAGACGAAACTGGATTCGCTGCTGATTCAGTTCAAGCAGCAGCACCCGATGGTGCAGGATGTGTCCGAAGAACTCGCGGCGCAGAAGGCGCTGCTGACCTCCTACGCAGAGCAGATCCAGCAGGAAATGCACACCCAGATGGCAGACATCCAGAGACGTGTGCAGGTTTTGGATGCGCAGATTCTCGAAAAACAGAAAGAGGCTCTCGATCTGGGCGGTAAAATTGCCGAGCACGAGAAACTGGAGAAGGCTGCGGAGTCGGCCAAAATGACTTACGACAAGCTGTTTGAAAAAGTCGAGGCCATCCAGAGCGTCTTCAACACCCAGGCCGATTTTGTCGCCATCCAGGAGCGCGCCATTCCGGCCTATGAAAATGTGGAAGACTGGGTGATGCCGATCGTGGTCGGTCTCGTCGGCGGCATGGGGCTTGGCATCGTCATCCTGCTGCTGTTTGACCGGTTGGATGACCGCATGAACTCCTTCAGCGAGTTCCAGACTCTGTTCCCAGGAGAAGCCGTCCTCGGGCAGGTGCCGGAGCAAAGGAATCGTGGTGACGTGGCTCTCCTCCGCCCGAATGATGACCGCCACCTCTATGCGGAGGCCTTTCGAAACATCCGTTCGTCCATTCTCTTCAAAAACTGGCAGGGCAAGCCTCCAAAGACGATTCTCATCACCAGTGCGGTCCCGAATGAAGGAAAAACAACGGTCACTTCCAATCTGGCTGTCACCATGGCGCTGGCGGGAGCGCGAGTTCTGCTGGCCGACTGTGACTTGCGCCGTGGCGGCGTCAGCGAGCTGTTCAAGCTGCCATCCACTCCCGGCCTGAGCGAAGCTCTTCGAGGCAAGCTGCACTGGCGTGATGCGGTGCAGGAGACCAGCACGCGAAACCTGGACCTGCTGGCCCGTGGTGATGTGTTTGACCAGACCTCGGAAATGCTGCTGTCCAAAACGGCTGAAGAGATGCTGCGTGAGATGGGTGAAGAATACGATTACGTGATCTTCGACAGCGCCCCGGTGCTGGTGGCTGATGATACGGCCAGCTTCGCGCCGAAACTCGACTCGGTGCTCTTTGTGGTGCGTATGTCCTCCACCATGGCCCGTCTCTCAGGCAAGGCGCTGGATCTGCTCTACGAGCGCCAGGTGAACATCGGTGGTGTCATTCTCAACCGCTCCAGCTCGAACCTGAAGGAGTACACTTACTACAACTACGCCAGCTACTACTATGCGCCGTCCAAGGCCGGCAACTCTCAGCAGACTGCTGAACCTGCTGCCGCAAAGTCCTGACCAGGAAGCTCCCGTCACTGCAAAAGCCTGCATGCCGATGCAGTGACAGGTGAAGCTGTGAATGGCATGGCGCGTGGCAAGGCTAAACAGTGCCGCGCGTTTTTTGGCGCTGGAATAGCTGGCTGGTCGTCAGCTGCAAGAAGGAGGCTGCCGCAGGTGACAAGGCACAGCCTTTCTGCCAAACAGCGGCGATCTGGCGCTGCATTTTTGGGGTGGTAAGGTTCACACTCACGATGTCCGGGGGCAGGTCTCCGGCTGCAAGGCGGGGGACGATGGCAAGACCGAGGCCGGCGGCGACTAGGGCGCGCACTGTTCCGAGTTCACCGCTCTCGCAGACGATACGGGGCTCAAAGCCTGCCTTGCGGCAGGACTCCATGGCGGTGTCGCGGGCTCGGCCTTTGTAGAAAACAAATGATTCGGAGCTCAGCTGCTCCAGCTGTACGGCTTTCTTGCTGGCTAGCATGTGCGATTTGCAGGCAAGGAGGACAAATGGCTCCGTGATGAGGGCGTGTGATCTGAAGGCAGACTTGCTCGCTGGCAACTGGAGGAATCCTATGTCTGCAAGGCCGGATTCGACGCAGTCGGCAACGCGCTCGGAGCTGTCCTCAATCAATTGCAGAGACACCTGTGAGTGCTGCCTGCTGAAAAGGTGGATCACTGCCGGCAGCAGGCACGCGCTCACGCTGGGAATGGCCGCGATGGTCAGTTTCCCGCCGCGAAGCTGTGCCACGTCTGAGACTGCTGCCTTGGCGGCATCGGCCTGGAGAAGGATGGCCTCCGCGCGCGGGTGGAAGGCTTTTCCGGCTGCGGTGAGCTGGATTTCTTTGCGGCCTCGGTTGAACAGCGGCGTGCCCAGTTCCTTCTCGAGGTTTTTCATTTGCTGGCTCAGCGCCGGCTGGGCCATGTGCAGCCGTGCGGCCGCCCGGGTGAAACTGCGCTGGCGGGCAATTTCCAGGAAATAGCCAAGTTGGTAGAGTTCCATGATGCGCGTCGAGTTTGGTCCATCTTGCATCGTTTCCAAGGGGGAACCCTGCCGGAACTGCATGAAAATCGGGGGCGCCATTTCCTCGTCGGGCCCGGCTTTGCTCCGCATCTTCGAAATCCGGATCGAGCTCCTTTGCAGCTCCGCCCACCCGAAGCCCGGGCATCATGATTTCCGATGGTGGTGATTGAAAAGAAATCTTTTCCTTATCGTCGGAGAAGTCTCAGTATCGGATCATGCAACGATTTTGCGTCCACACGATCACCACCAAACTCCTGAGCTTGGAAGAATGTCTGGTGGAGTTCCCGCGCCGAGGTGTCAGCGGTATCACCATCTGGCGACAGGCACTGGATGGGCGTGATCTGGGGGCTGTGGCGCGTCAGACGCGGGATGCGGGGCTGGAGGTGGTAAGCCTTTGCCGGGGAGGTTTTTTTCCTGCGGTGAGCGCAGCCGGCAGACAGGCGGCTATCGATGACAACCTGAAAGCTGTCGAGCAGGCGCATGCGGTTGGCGCTCCGCTGATCGTGCTGGTCTGTGGTGCCGTGCCGGGGCGGCCGCTGGCGGAGTCAAGAAAGCAGATAGCCGATGGAATTGCGGCTGTGCTGCCAGCGGCGCAGAAGGCGGGAGTGAAGCTCGCGATCGAGCCGCTACACCCCATGTATGCAGATGATCGCAGTGCGGTGAACACGATGAGGCAGGCGCATGAGATCTGTGATGTGCTGGGCTCTCCGGATGGGGTCGGGATCGCGGTGGATGTTTACCACGTCTGGTGGGATCCAGAGCTCAAGGCGCAGATTGACCTCGCGGGGCAAAAAGGCCGGCTGCAGGCATTTCACATCTGTGACTGGATGTCTCCGACGACAGATCTGCTGAATGACCGTGGCCTCATGGGCGAAGGCTGCATCAACATCCGGGAAATCAGCGACTGGGTGGATGCGACGGGATACACAGGGCATCGCGAGGTGGAGATTTTTTCCAATCGCTGGTGGGGCGGAGATCAGCGAGAGTTTCTGGACAAAATCAGCGCCAGTTACGCCGACCTTTACCCGGAAGACAAATGACCCACGGGACGTGGCACCTCAGAAACTTCAAACCTCAAAACAGCAACTCGGCAAAAAATGGAAACGAAACGCATCGGCATCATCATGAACGGCGTCACGGGACGCATGGGTACGAACCAGCACCTGATCCGCTCGATCAAGGCCATCCGTGATCAAGGCGGGTTGAAAGTGAGTGATGACCTCACCTTGATGCCCGACCCGATTTTGACGGGGCGGAGTCATGACAAGCTGAAAGCGCTGGCTGAGCGCACCGGGGTGACGCGCTATACCACTGACGTGGATGCTGCGCTGGCGAACAAAGAGGACGCCATCTTCTTCGATGCGTCCGGCACCTTGCAGCGCGCGGGGTTTGTGGAAAAGGCGGTGAGGGCAGGGAAGGCGATCTACTGCGAAAAGCCGACTGCTGTGGAGACGAGCGAGGCTTTGCGCCTGGCGAAGCTGTGTGAAGATGCCGGTGTGAAAAACGGGGTGGTTCAGGACAAGCTCTGGCTGAGTGGCATTCGCAAGTTTCGCACGTTGCGAGACCAGGGGTTCTTCGGCCGCATCCTCAGCGTGCGCGGTGAATTTGGGTACTGGGTGTTTACGGGTGAGGATGCTGACCAGCCGGTGCAGCGCCCTTCATGGAACTACCGCAAGGAGGACGGCGGTGGCATCATCGTGGATATGCTGTGCCACTGGCGCTACGTGGTGGACAATCTCTTTGGCAAGGTCAAGGCCGTGAGCTGCCTGGGAGCCACTCACATGCCCCGGCGAATCGACGAACGTGGCAAGCCATATGACTGCACCAGTGACGACGCCTGCTACGCGACATTTGAGTGTGAGGACGGGGTGATCTGCCAGTTTAACAGCTCCTGGACCGTGCGCGTGCGGCGCGATGACCTGCTGACCATGCAGGTGGACGGCACGCATGGCAGCGCCATCGTGGGACTGCGCAAATGCTGGGTGCAGAGCCTCGGTACGACCCCCCGTCCGGTATGGAACCCGGACATCGACCAGCCCATCAATTTCTTCAGCGGCTGGCAGGAGGTGCCGGATACGACCCCGTATGACAATGCGTTTAAGATTCAGTGGGAAGAGTTTCTCAAACACGTGGTGCTGGACACGCCGTTTCCCTGGACACTGAGGGAAGGTGCCAAAGGCGTGCAGCTGGCCGAGCTTGGCCTGCAGAGCTGGGAGCAGCGCAAATGGCTCCCTGTGGGGGACCTCTGAGTACAGCCTGCGAAGAATTATTGCCCTAGGGCGCGCTGCGACGTTGCGAAACTCCTGCACGTGGGTGAATGTCCACGCACCGAATGTTGCGCACCTTAGGTCGTTATTCACTCTCCATAGTCCATGAACTGGGCGATTTTGCTCTTTTTACAGGGCAGGCATTCAGCTCAGCGCTGGGAGCGAGGCGGCTCGGGAGGCGGATTGTCCGCGCCGGCTTTGAGCAGGGTGTGCGCTGCCTGCCGGTGATTTTGATTGTGGGCATGTTCACGGGGCTCGTGCTAGGCCTGCAGGGGTATTACGTCCTGAACCGGTTTGGGTCTGAGAGCCTGCTGGGAACGCTGGTTTCGCTCAGCCTAGTCCGCGAACTGGGGCCTGCCCTGGCGGCCCTCATGCTGGTGGGGCAGGCGGGGTCAGCTCTGGCTGCGGAGCTGGGCATTCAGCGCAACACGGAACAGATCGCCGCGCTGGAGACGATGGGGGTGAGCAGCCATGCATACCTGGTGACACCGCGCCTGCTCGCCGCGTTGGTGGTGTATCCGATGCAGACGGCTTTGTTCGTCACGGTGGGATTGTGGGGGGGGAGCCTCTCGGGATCGCTGCTGCTAGGCTTGGAGCCCGGCGTTTACTGGTCCTCTGCCGAGAATGCGGTCAAGTCCCAGGATGTGCGGGAGTGCCTGATCAAGGCGGCGACATTTGGGCTGCTGACGATAGCTCTGTGCGCCTATCATGGTTTTAACGCGCATCGTTGCAGCTCAGCCACAGGAGCACGCGCTGTCAGCGCTTCGACCACCCGTGCAGTGGTGCAGTCAAGCATCATTGTGCTGGCTGCCGACTATGTCATCACCTCCTTCCTTGTCTGATCACATGGGTGCTGACTCCAACCAACTGCTGCTAAACATCGAGAGCCTGCGCAAGAGTTTTGACGGGAACATGGTGCTGGACGGGGCGAGCCTGGCGGTGACGCGTGGTTCGCTGGTGACAGTGCTGGGGCGAAGCGGCGCCGGAAAATCAGTGTTTTTGAAATGCCTGGCGGATGTCATCCGGCCAGATGCTGGGTGCATCTACTTTGATGGCAAGCCGCTCGGCAGGGGAAATGACGGCGCACGGGCAGACTTCCGCCGGAGATGCAGTTTTCTGTTTCAAAGCAACGCGCTGTTCGATTCCCTGACCGCGCTGGAAAATGTAGCGCTGCCGCTGGAGCAGACGACGGACCTGGCAGACAAAGAAATTCGTGAGCGCAGCCTCGATGCGCTTCGGCAGATCGAGCTGGAGACCCACCAGGATCGCTATCCCAGCCAGCTTTCAGGCGGGATGCAGAAGCGCCTGGCTCTGGCGCGGGCCATTGTCACCCGGCCCGAACTGGTGCTGTTTGACGAGCCTACTGCGGGGCTGGATCCCCTGCGCCGGAACGCTGTCTTTTCCATGATCGCCAAATACCAGAGGCAGTTTGGCTTTACGGCGCTGGTGGTGACGCATGACCTGACGGAAGCGCTCATCGCGAGCGACCGCGTGGCGCTGCTTGACAAAGGACGCATGTGCTTTGAAGGCACGCCTGCTGAGTTTTCGGCCTCCGCCGACCCTGTGGTGGGTGATTTTCGCGACAGCGCGGAAGCACTTGGCCGTACACTTGCTGCTATTAGACGCGGCGAAGCCCTGCAATCTGAAGACACATGAAGCAATCCAAGCTGGAAATTTTTGTTGGCCTTTTCGTCCTTCTGGGGATCGCCGCCCTTGTTTACCTGACCGTGAAGCTCGGGGCCGGCTCCATGGTTGGCGGGGACACCTACATGCTGGAGGCGCGCTTTACCAACGCTGGAGGGCTCAATTCTGGCAGCAGTGTGCTGCTGGCGGGGGTGCCGGTGGGCCGGGTGGAGGGCGTCCGTGTGGATGACAAGGACTACAGCGCCATGGTGACACTGCGAGTTCAGGCGGGGTTGAAACTGCCCACGGACACGATGGCGTCCATCAAAACGACGGGTCTCATCGGTGACAAATACGTGGCACTTGCGCCCGGTGCTGATGATACCTACCTTTCCGCCGGTTCACTGATCACGATGACTGAGTCTTCGGTCGATCTTGAGTCGTTAATTGGCAAGATGGCTTTTGGCAGTGTTGAAAAAGGTAAAGACGCCCCCCCTCCCGCACCATGACCCTACGTATTCTGCTTCCTCTCATTCTTGCCGCTGCACCGCTGGCGGCCTCCGCCCAGCTCTCGGAGGCCCAGACCCGTCTCAAAACAGCAGTGACCGAGGTGCTTTCAGTTGCTGATCGCACAGGAAACCGCAACGCCCTCCCTGAAAGCCTGCGGCCAGTGCTGCAGAAGTACGTGAGCTTTGAAACGATGACCAAGCGTGCCGTCGGGCCAGGCTGGAGACAGTTCACCCCAGCGCAGCAGCAGCAGGCCACCCAGCTTTTTGCAACGCTGATCATCCGCAGCTACAGCAGCAAGTTCACCCCGGGAGAGCATCCGGAGATCTCCTACCAGGCAGCGACTTCACCAGCGGCTGAGAGAGTCGATGTGCCGACCAACATGGTGTACAAAGGCAGTCACTACAACGTCATCTACCGCATGGAGCAGATGCAGGGCTGGCGTATCACTGATGTGGTGATCGAGGGGGTGAGCCTGATCGCCAACTACCGCAGTCAATTGGACGCACAATTTAAAAAAGGTGGCGCAAACGCCGTCATAAGCTCTCTTACGCAGTCTGTCTCCCGCCCTCAATGAAATACCACGCACTCACACTCCGTCTGTTACTGCTTGCAGCCTCACCGCTGTTGGTTGAATGCAGCTCCCCCGCAAACAAGGCTGCTGTGAAAGCCTCGGCAGAGAATGCGGCCAAGCCAGCCTCAAAAAATGCTGCTGCTGACAAAGTGGGGCCGCCCAAGGGCGAAGAGGATGACGAGTATGCAACAGTGCCAGACATTGCCGACCCTTTGGAGCCCCTGAACCGCGGCACTTTCTGGGTGAACGACAAGCTCTACACGCTGATTTTCCGACCGATCGCCAAGGGGTATGAACTGGTTCTGCCCAAGCCTGTGCGCAAGGGGATCGACAACGCTTTTGAAAATGCCAAATACCCTGTGCGCGTGGTAAACTGCACGCTCCAGGGCAAGTTCAAACGTGCAGGGCAGGAGACTGGCAAATTCGTCGTCAACACCCTGGGCGGGGTGGTTGGCATCTTCCAGCCTGCGGAAAAAATTCCAGCTCTTGCCAACCTGCCGGAAGAAGACACGGCACAAACCTTTGCCAAGTGGGGCATTCCAAATGGTCCCTATCTGGTGCTCCCACTCCTGGGACCCAGCAGCGTGAGGGATACGGTGGGGCTGGCTGGAGACTATGCCCTCAATCCAGTCAACTGGCCTTACCTGTACTGGTTTGGCAGCCGTTCCAAGCATGACTGGATCATCGTCCCGCCTTTGTCCAACACGCTGCGCTCCATTCCGACTCAGATCGACAAGTATGACACGGTCACTAAAGATGCCGTTGACCCTTATCTTTCCGCACGCAGTTCCTACAGTCAGAACCGTGCTGAAGTCATCAAGAAGTAGAAAGCTTCGAGATGTTTCGGACCTGAGCTGACAGGACAAAAGATTCTGTCAGCTGAGGCTGCGAATGATGCAGCCTCGCGTGAAAACGTGAGCTTCGGCACTGGCATGCTGATCTCGTGTCTGAGCGTCCAGGGAAGCTTGTTTTTCGAGACAACTTGAGCCAACGTGACAGGCTCTTTGCGGAGCGGTGCCGCCGCGGGACTTATCGCGCAGGGAGAGCACGCGGGATGTTTTCAAGGCCTGGGGAGCCGAACCGCATGGACTCGTCGTAGATCTCGCTGCGGCCGCTCTCGATATTGTTCGAGGTGTCGAGCTGGTCGTTGGAGCGCACGATGCGCGGCTGGATGAAAATGAGAAGCTCTTCGCGAGTGGTCTGGTTTTGAGTGGTGCCGAAGAGATTGCCCAGGATCGGGATGCGCCTGAGCCCGATGACGCCGTTTTTGCCCTTGGTGACTTTCTCCGTGATGAGTCCGCCGAGGACGACCGTGGCGCCATTTTTCACGGCTACTTCCGTGAGCAGCTCCTGGGTGCCGATGGTGGGTACGGTGTTGCCGCCGATGGTCTGTGAACCGACGACGTTGTCATTGATCTGGGCGATGCGGAGTGTGACCTCATCATCGGAGTTGATGAGGGGGATGACCTCCAGTTTGAGCACGACATCTCGATAGGTGACGCTCACGCTGGTGTTGGCGATGCCGGCGGAAAATCCGCCATTGGTCAGGATATTGGCCGGAACGGCGATGCGCTGGCCGGAGGAGATGACGGATTTGGCGGCGTTCTTGGCATAGATGCTCGGGGTGGCCAGCACCTTGAAGTTGTTGTTGTTGTCGATGACTTTGATGTAATTGCTCAGCGAGCCGATCTGGCCGTAGAAGTTCAGCTGACCGAATTTCGCCGGGAACTGGACGATATTGGCGGCAGTCGATGCGGCTGAGGAGCCGCCCGAGGAAGAGCCGGAGCTGGTAACGCCGTTGCGGTTGACGCTGAAGTCCGAGAGGAGCTGGAGAAAATCGACGCCGTAATTGAAGTTTTTACCCAAGCTCAGCTGGCCGATGATCGCAGAAATGTAGATCTGCTGGGGGCGTATATCCATCTCTTCGAGCAACTGGTCAATGCGTGCGATGTGTTCTGGTGAACCCGAGACGATGAGGCTGTTGGACTGAGGGTCTCCGATGAGCAGGGTCTTGCCAACGACCATGGACTCAGGTGCGCCGACATCTTCGGGATTGTCGAGCAGGCTACGGTTTGCATTGGAGCCGCCCTGGGAGCCGGATGTGCCGCCAAAGCTGCCCCCAAGGCCCGCATTTGTGCCATAAGCGGAGTTGTTGCTGCCGGAGCTGTCTCGGTTGTTTGCGTCTGTGGAGGGTGTGTTTGAGCTGGCGCCGGATTTGCGGCGAAGCCCCCCGCCACTGGGAGGGCCTGAGACGGCACCGTCGTTGTTGCCCTGGATGTCGGTGTCTTTGGCCAGCGCATTGTAGGCCACTGAGAGGAAGTCCAGCACGTCGAGGTACTTCAGGCGGCGTTTGAGGAAGTTGGAGCCATCGCTCTGCTTGTCGAGTTTTTCGACGAGGCCCTTGATGTAGGTGATGTCCACAGGGCGGCCAATGACGAGGAGTTCATTGGTCCGGCGGTAAGGGAAGACCTTGACTCGTGCGGCTGCGGGGTTGGTCGCTGTGGTGCCCGAGCTGGCTGCAGGGCTGGCGGGCACGGCGGGAACTCCTGGCCGGGCGGCCGCATTTGGCGCTGCAGCGGCAGGAGCAGCTGCGGAGCTCTTGGCTTTTTCCTCCTGCTCGAAGATTTCATTGATGATCTCGGACACCAGCTCCACATCGGAGCGCTCAAGCTTGATCATTTCATTGGAGGTTTCCGTGGGCGGGACGTCGATGATCTGGGCGATCTCGCAGATGCTGCGGATGGTGGTGCTGTTTTCCGTGATGATGAGAGCTGTGTCATTGGAGACACCTGTCATGGCCCCGTAGCCATGCAGCTTGATGACTTGCTGGAAAGCTTTGGAGGCTTCATCGGCAGAGACGAACTGCAGCGGCAGCACGAAGTGGCAAATCTCCTCGTTCTGAGGCAGATCGCGCAGGGAATTGTACACCTTCAAGCCGTCGGCGGTCGGGCTTTTGCCTCCGGCCTGATTGATCAGCTTTGCGGTGGTCGCGTCAACATTGATGATAGCGTAGCCATTGAGCAGAAGGGTGGCTTCGATGAAGGCGATGGCATCCTTCTTCGTGAGCATCTGCGGGGAGATGATACGAAGCATTTCACCCTGAAGGGCGGAGTCGAGGATGAGTTTTTTGCCCGTGAGCTGGGTGTAAAAGGGAATGATGGCCTGGATGGGGGCGCTGGGGAAGTTGACCTTGATGGAGGCGCTTTCACCCACAGGCACATAAGTGCCAGCCGACGGCAATGGAGCGGGAGACTGGGCCTTGGAGGCCTGACGCATGCCGAGAATCAAAATCACCAATACCACGGCGAAGCGCAAGCGTGTGGGCAGGTGGGAAGGGAAATGCGACATATTATTGAAATTACACTCATTATATTGAATTTAGTCTTAGCGGCAAGGTTTTTAGTTAATATCTATTAAAATTCACGTTTGGTGCAGGGGCTTGATTGCTGTCTTGCAAGCGCAGGCAAGCCATGAATGATCGGGGGCATGATCTCCATTCAGGGCCTCACCAAGCGTTTCGGTACACAGACAGCCGTCGATCACCTGAACTGGGAGGTGCCTCCGGGCAAGATCGTGGGGCTGCTGGGACCGAACGGGGCGGGGAAGACGACCACACTCAAGATGGTGACAGGCATGCTGCAGGCTGACGAGGGAACGGCTCTGATCTGTGGGGTGAACGTGGCCACCCACCCCATGGAGGCCAAGCGGCTGCTCGGTTTTGTGCCGGACTCGGGAGCGGTGTATGAATCCCTGACGGGGCTGGAGTTTCTCCTGATGATCGGGGCCCTGTATGGCATTGACGAAGATGAAGCCCGGCCGCGCATCCGGCAGTTTCTCGATTTTTTTGAGCTGGATGAGCAGACACTGACCTCCAAGCTTCTGGGCGCCTACTCGAAGGGAATGCGCCGAAAGGTCGTCATAACCGCCGCACTGCTGCACAATCCCAAAGTGGTGCTGCTGGACGAGCCGCTGGACGGGCTGGACGCCAATGCGGCCGTCGGTTTCAAGGCGCTGCTGGAAACCCTGGCCCGCGAGGGCAAGACCATCGTGTACAGCTCCCATGTGCTGGATGTGGTTGAGCGCGTGTGTGACAGCGTGGCCATCATGGCGCAGGGCAGGCTGCTGGTGGAGGGCTCACCGAAAGAACTCCAGCAGCAGCATGGGACTGTTACCCTGGAGCAGCTTTTTACCCGGCTCACAGGACTGAGCGGCCTGGAAGCACGCGCGGAATCCTTTGCCAGAAACATGCTGTCATGAGCACCACTGCCGAAAGTCTGCAGGGCACCCCCCGTCACAAGGAGGCTGCGCCTGCGAAAGTGCTCCGCAGCCTGTTTTGGAAGCTGCTGTTCCGGGGGCGTGCTGCACAGCAGGCGGGTGTGCAGAAAACGCGGCGGCAGATGGGCCTGGGGCTGACCCTTGTCATCTACTCGCTGGTGGGGCTCATGCCTGCGCTGGTTTCCCGATACACGGACATCTTTGTGTTTGCCTGCACGCTGCATGGGTTCACGCTGATGTTTGCCTCCCTCACACTGGCATCCAGCGCAGGCACGATGCTTTTCATGAAGGAGGAGGCGGAAATTCTTTTGCACCGGCCGGTGACGCCGCAGCAGATGCTGCGTGCCAAGTGTGCTGTGCTTGCAGGGTTTGCCTTCGTGCTGGCTCTGGCTCTGAATCTGGCCGGACTTGTGACGGGGCTGTGGAGCCGAGGTGGTACATGGCGGTTTATTCCCGCTCATTTGTTTTCCACTGCGCTGCTGATGCTGTTCTCTGCCGCAGTGATTGTGCTGGTCTACAATGCCTGCCTCAAATGGTTCGGGCGTGAGCGACTGGACAATCTGCTGACCACATTGCAGTCGCTGCTCACCGTGGTGATGATTTTTGGCGGTCAGATCATGCCACGGCTGCTGCAGTTGGAAGCATTCAAAAAATTTGATCACATTGAAGGCTGGATGCTGGCCCTGCCGCCGGTCTGGTTCGGGGCTCTGGATGCGCTGATCTGCGGCACCTCGTCCAAGCCCACCATGCTGGTGCTGCCTGCGGTGCTTGCCCTGGTGGCCACGGCGGGCACGAGCTGGCTGGCGCTGGAAAAGCTCGGCGGAGCCTACGGCCAGGGGCTGATGAACCTGAACGAGTCCACCGGCTCCGCCAAGGAGAGCACCAAGCCGCGCGGCGTGTGGCTGGCGGCCATCGTCAAACTGCCGCCGCTCCGCTGGTGGCTGCGGGATCCGGTGGAGCGCGAGTCCTTCAAGCTCACCACCGCCTACCTCTTCCGAGACCGGGAAATCAAGCTGCGCCTCTATCCTGGCATTGCCCCCATGCTTATCATGCCGCTGGTGATGCTCTTTTCGGGTGGACGCGGTGGCGATGGCGGGACGATGATGGTGCAGGGCTTTGCCACCTGCTTCCTGGGAATGATCTCGCTGCAGGCCATGCTGTTTCTAGGATGCTCCGAGCACTGGCGTGCCTCCGCCTTCTTTTACCTGACGCCGCTGCCGCACTGGACGCCGCTCTTTCATGGCGCACGCAAGGCCGTGCTCTGCTGGCTCAGCTTTCCCGTGCTGATTTTGCAGACCATTCTGCTGGCCGGGCTGCAGCATTCATGGAAACCGCTGGCGCTCAGCCTGCCTGCGGTGCTGTTTCTGCCTGCTTTCTCGCTGATCACCGGGCTCATGGGGCAGTGGCTGCCGCTTTCCAAGCCCTCCGAGGAGGTGAAAAACTCCGCTGCCGGCTGCCTGATGATGGTCGTCTCCATGGGGGCGGCAGGCATCATCGGCGGGCTGGCCAGCTGGATGTGGCACATCGGGCACTTTGGGATCTACCTCGCCGTGGAGGCCGCGCTGATGCTAGGCCTTACCTTCCTCATGAAGTATCTCATGCGTGACATGCCGTGGGTGCCGCAGAACGAGTGACGGATTTTCCCGTTTCCTTGCGCCGCTTTGCAGCTATTCAAAGCGGCAACCATGACCCACGCCGAAGCCGCCAGCCGCGCCGCCTTTCTCAGCGCCGAACTCCACCGCCACAACCGCCTCTACTACGTGGAGGCTCGCCCGGAGATCAGTGACCAGCAGTTCGACGTGCTGCTCAAGGAGCTGCAGGACATTGAGGCGAAATTCCCCGAGTTGCGGACGCCGGACTCTCCCACGCTGCGTGTCGGTGGTGCGCCGCTGGAGGGCTTTACGCAGATCACGCACACAGTGCGCATGATGAGCCTGGACAACACCTACTCCGAGGAGGAGCTGAGCGCGTTCTTTGCGCGCGTGCAGAAGGGCCTGGGCCGCGAGAAGGTGGACTGTGTCATCGAGCCCAAGGTGGACGGCGTGGCCATCACCGTGCGCTATGAGAACGGTGTGCTCAAATACGGTGCCACACGTGGAGACGGCCAGACGGGCGATGATGTGACGAACAATCTCAAAACCATCAAGCGCCTCCCACTGCGCCTGCCGAAAGATGGGCCGCAGACCTTTGAGGTGCGTGGCGAGGTCTTCATGTCCAAGGCCGGCTTTGCCAAACTCAACCAGGAGCGCGAGGAGGCAGGTGAGGCCACCTTTGCCAATCCGCGCAATTCCACCGCTGGCACGCTCAAGCTGCTCGACCCCAAGATCGTGGCCAAGCGTCCGCTCGACATCGTCTTCTACGGCCTGGCCGAAGCCAGCGACGTGGAGTCTCAGAAGGAAGTCTATGCCCTGCTGGATGCCGCCGGGCTGCGCAAGGCGGACCTCATCTGGCATGCCGACAGCGCGGAAGGGCTGCTGCAGGCCATTCGTGAGCTGGATGAAAAACGCAAATCCCTGCCCTATGAAACCGATGGCGCGGTGATCAAGGTGAACAGCTTTGTCGATCAGCGAGAACTCGGCGTCACCAGCAAGGCTCCGCGTTGGGCCATCGCTTACAAATACCAGCCCGAGCAGGCGGAGACCAAGCTGCTGGCCATCGACATCCAGGTGGGCCGCACCGGCGCTCTCACGCCGGTGGCGCGGCTGGTGCCCGTGCTCGTCAGCGGCAGCACCGTCAGCAATGCCACGCTGCATAACTACGAGGAGATCGAGCGCAAGGACATCCGCGTGGGTGATGTCGTCATCATTGAAAAAGCCGGCGAAATTATTCCTGCCGTCGTCTCCGTGAAGAAGGAGCTGCGTAGCGGCGATGAAACCTCCGTCACCGCCCCCACCCACTGTCCCGTGTGCGGCACCGCCGTGCACAAGGACGAGGAGCAGGTCGTCATCCGCTGTCCCAATCCGCACTGCCCAGAAGTGGTCAAGCGCCGCATCGAGCACTTCGTCAGCCGTGGTGCCATGGACATCAGCGGGCTGGGAGAGGCGGTGATCGCGCAACTGGTGGATTTTAAGAAAGCCGATGGTTCGCGGCTGGTGGCCGATGTGGCTGATCTTTATGATCTCGATGAGCTGTCCTTGGCGCGTCTGGATCGCGTCGGCACCAAGAGCATTGACAACTACCTCAAAGCCATCGCCGCCAGCAAGCAGCAGGACCCGTGGCGCCTCGTCTTCGGCCTCGGCATTCTGCACGTGGGTGCAGGCGGTGCGCGCAAGCTCATCGAGCACTTTGGCGGCATCGATGCCATCGCCAAAGCCAGTCTGGAGGAGCTCGTTCAGTGCCCTGACATTGGCGAGATCGTGGCCGTCAGCATTCATGCCTGGTTCCGCGAAGATCATAACATCAAGCTGCTGGACCGCCTGCGTGCAGCGGGGCTCAACTTCACGCAGAAAGCCGTCGAAGCGGCGTCAGACAAACTCAACGGCACCACCTGGGTGATCACTGGTACGTTGAGCGAAGACCGCGAAACCATCGCCGACACCATCCGCGCCAACGGCGGCAAAGTCAGCAGCAGTGTCAGTGGCAAAACCACCTACCTCCTCGCTGGGGAAGAAGCCGGCAGCAAGCTCGATAAAGCCACCAAGCTCGGCGTCAAGATTCTCTCCGAGGCGGAGTTTCGCGCGATGATTTAAGAACGAGCCAGTCTTGTCGTCAATTTTCGTGGCTCTTCTTCAGTGAGCTGCTTGCCAGTGCGATGGCGAGAGAGACAATGCTCAATCCTGCCGCAATGCCAAAGGTGAATCGCATGCCAGCAGCGATGTCGGCAGCAGCAGCCGGGGCCATGAGATTTGTTCCTGCTGCGTGGCTGAACACGGCACCCATGACAGACGCGCCGGTGATGAGGCCCAGATTGCGTGACAGGTTGAGCATGCCGGAGGTGACACCCCGGTGCTCCGGGGCGGTCAAAGTCATGACGGCGGTGTTGTTGGAGGTTTGAAACAAGGCATAGCCAGACGTGATGATGACGAGGCCGGCGATGTAGCCGCCCACGCCTGTCGTTATTGGCAGCATGGATAAAATGAAGCCGCCACCCGCCATGCCGACCAGACCCGCAAGGGTCATGCGCTTTGTGCCCATTGTGTCCACAAAACGGCCAGCGGGCACCCCCGTCAGCGCTGCGACGAGCGGTCCGACGGACATCGTCATGCCTACCAGCGGGGCATCGAGTCCGAGTGCGCGTGAGAGATAAAACGGTCCGACCACCAGCGTCGTCATGATGACGGTCGAAACAAGTCCGCTCATGGCGAGGTTGGCGCTCATCCGGTGATCGCGAAACAGGGACAGCTGGACCAGCGGGAAAGCGGCTTTCATCTCAACGCGCAGAAACAGACCTACACCTGCGGCAGAAGCGAGCAGCAGCGAGACATTGAGCGGTCCAAATCGATCGCGCCCCAGTGTCATGGCTAGTGCATAAGCCGAGAGTGTCAAAGTCAGCAGTGCTGTGCCCGCATGGTCCAGCCGCGGACGGTTATCCCCGGCATTTTTGCGGTCAGCAGGCAGGTGATGCCGTGAGAGAAAAAAAGCCAGCACACCGAGCGGGAGATTGATGAGGAAGATCGCACGCCAGCCAAAGCCAGCGATCAAAAGCCCCCCGAGCGATGGGCCCAGAGCAGTGCCCACTGCGGACATGGTGCCTAGCAGCCCCATGGCATTTCCAGTTTTTTCCTTTGGCACGATGCTGCCGACAAAAGCCATCGTCAGAGCCATCATGATGGCTGCACCAACCCCCTGCATCGCTCGTGACACGATCAAAACCCCAAGGATAGTGGAGACTCCGCAGGCGATGGATGCCAGCGTATGGATGGCTATGCCTGCTTGCAGCAGCAGTCGTCGGCCGACGACGTCTCCCATTCGACCAACACCGACGATCAACGCAGTGATGACGAGCAGATAGGCAAGAACCACCCACTGCACCTCTTGAAATGAGGCTGCAAAAGCTCGGGTCAATGATGGTAGCGCGACATTGGCGATGCTGATGCCGAGAGAGGACAGCAGCATCGAAAGCGAGAGTCCGGTGAGCGCCCAGCGTGTGCTGGGCTGCTCCTGCGAAACTTCGGTGGTCTGCAGGTTTTGAGCATCGATCAAGGTCTTCATAAAGATGTGGGTGGCATGCTCCTGGGTGGAGGTGCTTGAGCGATAGTCCCCGAATAAAAATGCGTAAAACGCATGATTTGCACTTTGTTCGTGCGTTTGACGCCCTGTCTCAGGCGGGCAATACTGAGTGCATTCATGGCCAATCCCGATCTTAACCTGCTGTTCACGCTTGATGCCCTGCTTGCCGAGGGCAGCGTGGCACGGGCGGCACATCGCCTGCGACTCAGCCCCTCAGCGATGAGCCGTGCTCTGGGGCGCCTGCGTGATGCGACCGGGGATCCTCTGCTCGTCAGGGCCGGGCGCGGGCTGGTTCCCACACCTCGGGCGATTGAGCTTCGCCAGCGGGCCAGGCAGCTGGTGCAGGAGGCCGCTGCGGTATTGCGTCCTGCCGAGAAGCTGGATCTCAAGCGTCTGGTGCGTACTTTCACGTTGCGCACCAGCGAAGGCTGGGTGGAAAACTTCGGGCCTCAGCTCATCTCACGCATCACTGCCGAGGCTCCTGGGGTGAAGCTGCGCTTTGTGCCAAAGCCCATCAAAGACAGCCGCCCGCTCAGGGAAGGAGAGGTGGATCTGGAGACTGGTGTGGTGGACGAAACGACGGGGCCGGAAGTGCGCACGCAGGCCTTGTTCAGAGATCGTCTCGTCGGTGTCGTGCGGCAGGGGCATCCGCTGTGCCAGGGCCGCATGAGCGCCGCCCGTTTTGCGACTGGTCGGCACATTTTGGTTTCGCGGGATGGGCGGGACTCCGGGCCTGTTGATGATGCTCTGAAGCAGCTTGGGCTGGAGCGTGAGATCGTCTCGATCGTCGGCGGCTTTGCCACTGCGGTGGCCTTGGCACGAGCCAGCGATTTCATCGCGAGCGTTCCGGAGCGGCATACTGCCAGCTTGTGCACCGGCATGTATGTGTTTGCGCTGCCAATGTCGCTGCCTGATTTCACAGTTTCGCTACTCTGGCACCCACGGTTGGATGCCGATGCGGCACATCGCTGGCTGCGCGGTCATGTGCGGGCCGTTTGCGCAGAGGCCCGAGGGATGGCCAAGGCCCGCTAAGCTTCCATTTCCGCCTTAAACTGCTCCAGCAGCACATGCAGTTGGTGGGGGGCATGGGCGGCTTTGACGGCGGCTATCGCTTCGTTGGCCAGGGTGTCGCAGCGTTCGTTGTCGGCATGTCCTGCATGGCCTTTGACCCAGTGCCAGCGGATGGTATGCCGGGCGGTGGCGGTGTCGAGAGCGCGCCAGAGATCGGCGTTTTTCACCGGCTGCTTGGTGCTGGTGCGCCAGCCGTTGCGCTTCCAGCCCGCGATCCACTGGCTGATGCCCTGGCGCACGTACTGGGAGTCGGTGTGGAAGTCGATCTCGCACGGTTCCTTGAGAATGCGCAGGGCCTCGATGGCGGCCTGAAGCTCCATGCGGTTGTTCGTGGTGGCGGGCACGCCGCCTTTGAGTTCGCGAACATGCTTGCCATACACCAGCACCGCGGCCCAGCCTCCCGGGCCGGGATTGCCATGGCAGCCGCCGTCGGAGTGAATGACGACCTTTTTCACGCTTGCGTCTGGTTGGAGTCCTCCGCCGCCCACTCACGCATGCGGCGGTCGATGAAGAAAGGCACAAATGGCAGCAGCGAGACGATGAAAACAAATAGCGCGCGCTTGAAAGGCCAGCCCGTCTGCATCAGCACGCGGTAGAGGGCAAAGCAGAACACCACAAACAGGCCGCCGTGCACCGCGCCCGCGATCCTGACCGCCATCGGCATGCCCATGGCGTACTTCAGCGGCATGGCTATGAAGAGCAGGATCAAATAGGAAACGGCTTCCAGCAGGGCGACCGTGCGCAGGAATGAAACGGGGTTTTTCATGGGCCGTGGCTGTAGCACGTTTTTCCTGGTTCTGGAAAACAAAAACTCCGACTGCTTGGAAGGCAGTCGGAGTTTGGCATCTGAAATGTAGACGACTTACTTCTTCTTCAGCTCCTTTTTCTTGAGGTCGTTGTAGAGTTCGAAGGCCTTGTTGGCGTTCAGACCGCCGTGCACCACGCCGTGCACGGCCTGCATCATGGAGACGGGGGCGTCGCTCTGGAAGATGTTGCGGCCCATGTCCACACCGCTCGCTCCCTGCTTGATGGCGTTGGCGCACATCTTCAGCGCGTCGAGCTCTGGCAGCTTCTTGCCACCGGCGATCACGATCGGCACCGGGCAGCAGCTCGTCACCGTGTCGAATTCCTTCTCGGTGTAGTAGCACTTCACGATGTTCGCGCCGAGCTCCGCCATGATGCGGGTGGCCAGGCGGAAGTACTGCGGCGTGCGGGCCATCGCACGGCCCACGGCGGTCACGCCCATGACGGCGATGCCGTAGCGGCTGGCGGCATCCACCAGGTCGGTGAGGTTCTTGAGGGACTGGCGCTCATACGCGCTGCCGATGAAGACCTGCACGGCCAGCACGGAGGCATTGAGGCGGATGGCTTCCTCGATGTTGAGCGCGGTGCTTTCGTTGGAAAGCGGCTCAAAGCCGGGGCGGCCAAACTTGATCTTCTTGCCGTCGAGCTCGCCTTCCCACTCTTCCATGGGGCTGATCATCGAGGTGCCGCCGGAGGCGCGCAGGGCGATGGCCTTGGTGGTGGAGGCGGGGATGACGGAGCGCTGGATGCCACGGGTGAGCATGAGGCAGTCAGCGTAGGGGGCGAGAGGGAGGATGGTCTGGTCCACGCGCTCCAGGCCGGTGGTGGGGCCCTGGAAGTAGCCGTGGTCAAAGGCGAGCATGACGGTGCGGCCGTCCTTGGGGTTGAAGACCTTGGAGAGGCGGTTCTTGAGACCCCAGTCATACTGGTGGCAGCCCTTGAGGAAGAAGCCTGGGGCCTCCTGGGGGACGTCGGTGAAGAATTCCTTTTCCTTCTTGTCTGCAGCGCTGGTTTGGATGTCGGCCATGGTATTTTAGGGTGCGGTTTGAACGGGCGCGCAGGATGGGCGTGAATCGGTCCTGCGCAAGCACATTGCCTGCGCTTGCAAAACCCTTCAGCCTGTGGATTCTACATATCCCATGTCCGCTAATCTCCTTATATACCTTGATGGCAAGCTCGTTCCTGAATCCGAGGCGAAGATCTCCGTCTTCGACCACGGTCTGCTTTATGGAGATGGCGTATTTGAAGGCATTCGCATTTACAATGGCCGTGTTTTTCGGCTGACTGAGCATCTGCACCGCCTCTACGACTGTGCCAAGGCCATCTGCCTGACGGTGCCGCTTTCCTTTGAAGAGATGGAAAAAGCCACGCTCGACACGGTGGCCGCCAACAACCTGCGCGATGGCTACATCCGTCTGGTGATCACACGTGGTGTCGGCTCCCTGGGGCTGAACCCTTACCAGTGCCCGAAGGCCAGCGTGTTCATCATCGCCAGCAGCATCACGTTGTACCCGGCGGAGCGTTATGAGAAGGGGCTGGAGCTGATCACCTGCGGCACCCGCCGCCCGAACTCCTCCGCGCTGAGCCCGCAGGTCAAGAGCCTGAACTATCTCAACAACATCATGGCCAAGATCGAGTGTCTGCAGGCCGGGTGCGACGAGGGCATCATGCTCAACGACCAGGGCTTTGTGTCCGAGTGCACAGGGGACAACGTCTTCATCGTGAAGAACGGCAAGGTTTTCACGCCGCCGGTCTCTTCCGGTGCGCTTGACGGCATCACCCGCCGTGCAGTGATGGAGCTGCTCGCTGAAATGGGCAGCCCCTGCACTGAAGCGGTGATGACCCGTTTTGACATCTACACCGCCGACGAGTGCTTCCTGACCGGCACCGCCGCTGAGGTGATCCCGGCCGTGAAGTATGACCGCCGCCCAATCGGCGACGGTACGCCTGGCAAGCTCACGCAAGAACTGACCAAGCGCTTCAAGGTGCTGGCCAACAGCACCGGCACACCTGTGACGTATGCATGAGGGGGGCAGATTCTGATTGGAAAATGGTGCCCACAATGCAAGTTTTCCTAGAATGAATTCGAAAAATCCATTCATCTTTTGGGGCAGAGGGCTGCTGCTGCTGGGGTGGTCCATGGCCGGTCTTGGCTGTTCAAATTCTGAGCCCGTGGCAGAAAACCCACTCAGCAGCCGCGCGTGGTGGAAGGGGGATGGGGTCGTTGGAAAACCCAGGATAGTGATCAACCTCAGCACGCAGCGTGTGCAGTATTACAAGGGAAAGGAGCTTGTCGGTGTATCGCCGATCTCCTCCGGACGTGAGAGTCATGGCACGGTGACGGGCTCTTACAGGATTTTGGACAAGGACATCGACCACCGCTCCTCGCTCTTTGGATCCTACGTGGATAAAGAGGGCAATTTAGTGCAGGGAGATGTGGACACCCGCACGGATCCTGCACCTCCGGGAACGAAGTATTTGGGGGCGAATATGCGCTACTTCATGCGCATCGTGGGGGGCATTGGCATGCATGAGGGGTATCTGCCCGGGTATCCTGCCTCTCATGGCTGCATCCGCCTGCCCACCAAGATGGCTGCCATTTTTTTCAAGGAGACGCCAACGGGGACGCCGGTCGAAATCATGGGTGAAAGCGCTCTGGCAGCGACGGAGTCAGAAATCCCAATCGGTGTGGACAAGATCACGGATGTGGCAAGCCCGGAGACCAAGCGTGACGTCAAAAAAAAGTCTAAAGAGCCTTTGAAAGGCCAGCCTAAAACAACTGTGCGCCGTGCTGTCGTAGATGCGTCAAAGCCTTCATGGTTCAAGTGGACCCGGAGGCCACCGCGTGGGGCGACCATTTATTTGAGCGAGGAGTGATGTTAAACATCACGCTCAGAGAGCGGGCTGGCTGGGAGACCAGGCTTACTTTACCATGACCCAGCCCACGACGGTGAGAATGGGGAGCAGAATAGGAATGGAGAAGCGGAACATGTAGGCCAGGAAGGATGGGGAATGGACCTTGGATTTGTCGGCGATGGACTTCACCATGAAGTTGGGACCGTTGCCGATGTAACTGCCCGCCCCGAAAAAGACGGCCCCCAGAGAGATGGCGATGAGGTGCGGAGCGTGGCTGGCGGCGAATTTTACGACATCTGCATGGGAATCGACAGAAAGATGCTCCTGGCCCATGGCTGCGGCAAGGAAGGAGAGGTAGGTGGGGGCGTTGTCCAGAAAGGCGGAGAGCGCACCCGTGGAGAAGTAATACTCCATGGGGCTGCTGATATCCACAGCCTGCCCGCTTTGCAGAATTTGCAGGGCTGGGATCATGGTCAGAAAGATGCCAATGAACAGAAACCCGACTTCTTTGACCGGTCCGAAATTGAAATCGTTTGCCTCGTGGACTTCGGGCTTGGTGGTGAAGTATGACGCCACGGCTGCCGCAAACATGAGCAGGGCGGGGATGGAGAAAACGCCGAGCAGGGTGGTTTCCTGAACACTTTTGGGCAGGAAGACGGCAGCCAGCACCACTCCAAGCCACAGGATGTTCAGCAGTCCACGGAAGAACCAGTCCTCCTGCGCTGTTTCCATGTCACGAACATCCTTGGGAATGCGGCTGAAGTTTCGCGTGTCGAAAATGAAAAAGACAACAAGAAGCAGGGTGACGGCCAGCGCCCAAGCCTGCCAGCAGTGCTGGAGCACCCAGAAGAAGGAAACGCCACGCAGGAAGCCGAGAAAGAGCGGCGGGTCTCCGATGGGGGTGAGGCAACCGCCGACGTTGCTGACAATGAAGATGAAGAAAACAATGTGAAAATGGGTGATGCGGAATTTGTTCATCTTGATCCACGGACGGATCAGAAGCATCGAGGCCCCAGTGGTGCCGATGAAATTGGCCAAAACGGCTCCGATGAGGAGGTAGAGAGTGTTGACCATGGGGGTGGCTTCACCCTTGACGCGAATGTTAATGCCTCCGGAGATGACAAACAGTGATCCCACCAAGGCCATAAAACTGACATATTCATGAGCTGCATGGTGCAGAGGATGCCAGTCGTGCTGGACGAAGGCGTAGTAAGCTGCGGTGACCAGTCCAAGTCCAACGGCGACCTTGGGGTAGTGATGCTCCCAAAAATGCGCTGCGAACAGAGGCATCAGGGCGATGCAGAGAAGAAGAATGGCAAAAGGTGCGAGCAGCCCCGCTGGGGGCAGGACGACATGAGCCGTGGAAGTGGCAAGAGTCAGCATGAACTGCGGAATAGGAGATCTGAACAGACGTTAAGGTGTATTTGGGGCTACCGAAAGCTGTGAGAGCAGTCGTCAGAGTGAGTCTATTCCGGGCGGCGTTCCAAAATGGCCTTGGCTTTTTCGAGCTCTCCGGTGGCCCAGTCGCTCACACCTGGCTCATCGGCGTCTGTAGAGCCGGTGATGTGCATGCGGCGGATATAGTGCTTGTCCATGAAAGCGACGATTTTTTCTGAAACACCGAGGATGCCGCGGTGCACGTGGAGGACAGGTTTTTTCTGTTTTTTGGCAGAGCTGACGGCCTTCTGTGCGGTGCCTGCAGCTTTGGGATTCAGGGTGAAGACAAGTGTGGCTTCCGCGTCTCGTACATTTGAAGTAACAGCCTCCAGCACGTTTTCTGTCTCGCCTTCCTTGAGCTTGTAGCGGGGGTCCAGCGGTTCTTCAGAACCGAAAAGGCCTTTGGGGCACCAGCCGCCGTGGGGGCATTCGTGTTTCAACGCCCACTCCAGTGCAGCGCGTTCGACGCCTGTCTGGGCGCCTGTGATGATGACAAGTTTGAAAGCCATGGAACGGTCAGAAGAAATCAGGACAGCGCCCACGGCAAGCACGATCTCGCTTTATTCCAAGTGACGGCCCAGCATAAGGTCCAGATTTCGCTCCACGATTTCTCCCATGGACTTGCAGGTGTCGAAGGCATGAGAGCTGTGGTACTGGCCGAGCTCGGAGCGTAACTGGACGACTTTTTCAAAGGGCTCGACTGCGTTGTTTTTCATGCAGTGCAGCAGGGAGGTGATGCGTTGGTGCTCAGAGAGGTAGCGGCGGGAGATGAGGCTGCGCTCCTCCTCCTGGTACTGCTTCATGGTGGGGAAGTTCAAGCAGGATGAGCAAAGCTGGACGACAGGGTTGTTCTCCTTGAAAAACTGCGGGAGGTAAAGGCTTTTGCGGCCTTCATAGCTCTGCTGGTCAAAGTCAATAGCGCGGACCCGATACTGGACCTCTTCGAAATCCGGGGTCATGTCCACGACGTAGTTGTAGCTGCGCATGTCTCCGAGAAGGCGGATGAAGCAGCGCTCGCTGAATTTGACAAATTCCTTGGCCAGACGGACGCCATTGAAGTCAGGCCGGCCGAGATAGTCGCGAATGAAGGCGTCTCCGGGAACGCCGGCTATATGCTCCTCAACGAGGGTGCCTCCGCGATGCATCAGATAGTTGATGCGGTTCGGGGAGAGCAAGTGCTCAAGTTCCAGCCCATAGACGCGGGACGCGTCAGCTGTTTTTACATAAAAATGGTCGTAGTTGTCATTGTACTGATTGACCACGCGGACCCTGAAGGGGCGGGAGTTGCCAAATTCACAGTAGTCCACGCGTTCAACGTAGAGATGCGGGACGGCGTGAAAGTCCCCAGTGCGGAGCAGGGAGTAGATGCTGGTCAGCTTCGGGTAGAGCTCCTGCTGAAGTTCGCGCGGGTAGAGAACGCTGCTCCAATATGTGGCATTGCCCTCTTTGTCGAAAAGCGGGTAGCTTTCGGAGAAATTGCGCAGTTCATCATAGTGAGTGGGAAGCGAGTAGCAGCGGCCGAACTGGTCGAGATAAGAAATCAGCTCGTCCGTGACGGTGATGAAATTTTTGCGCTTGGTGATCTCGTTCATGCCGGGGTGTGTGTCGCATTTCGCATTCCAAGTATCAAGAATGGAAAAAAGAAGACAATCGTGGTGGGATGATTCCTTGATTGAGGCTTGATTCTGCACTTTCTTTCTGAACCTTCACCTATGTGAAACTTTTAAATCACCAGCGACTTCGAGAATGGTCTAAACTGCGGTCCTGGCGAAATTTTGGCTGGCTGCTGGCAGACTATGGCTGCCTGCTGCTGGGATGTGGATGCGCAGTGTGGTTTTATACTTCACGCAGCGACCTGGGAGTGCACTGGGCCTGGGATGTGCCTGCGGTGATGCTGGTGGTTTTTTTTGTGGGTGTTTTGCAGCACCGTATTGCCCTGATGGGGCATGAGGCTTCCCATGGATTGCTGCTGTCCAGCCGGAAATGGAATGATCTGCTGGCAAACCTGCTGATTTTTTATCCGCTGTTTTCTGACATCAGGCTCTACCGCCAGAGGCATCTGGGGCACCATCTGCACCCGAATGATCATGAACAGGATCCGAATCTGTTCGGGGGCAAGATGAAGTGGGTCTATGGCAGGTTCCCTATGGGCAAGAAAAAATTTGCATGGTGTTTCTACCTCATGTTTTTCTGGCCTCCTTTTGTGCTGAGAAATCTGAAGGATTTGTTTCTGACATTGACTGCAGGAACACGAAGCAAGGCCGACGGCGTGGATTCAAGGAGGTGCCGGATTCCTTTCCTCGGGCGGCTGTGGTTCATCCTTTCATCTCTGGTGCTAGTGTCTTTCGCCTGGGCCGGAATCCCCAGCTTGCCTTTGATTGGCTTTATGTTTCTGGTGGCGGTGCTGGTGTGGGCCTGGATTCCAGCAGCGGCATTCTGCGGCGAGACAAAGGGGGATGGAGGGGCGATGAAGCGGGGCGCACTGCTCAAGCTCGTCTTCAATGCGTTTGGCCTGCTGGTCCTGAGCGGGCTGAGCCAGCGGTTCGGCGGTCAGGTGGTCGCTGGTTTTGTGGTGCTCTGGATTTGTCCGTTGATCTATGTTTTTCCGTACCTGATGCTGCTGAGAGAGGTCTATCAGCATGCCAATGCCGGGACGGGAGACCTGGACAACACACGCATCATGCATGTGGACATCTTCACACGCTGGGCGCTGCTGGGCTATGGCAATGACTACCACGCGGTCCACCACCTTTACCCGAACATCCCACATGACCGTCTGGCTGAGGTGCATGCTGCCCTGGCCAAAGAGTCTGCCGAATACGCCTCCTGCGTGGCAGAGAGTCACGGCGTGGTTCTTGCACCCCAAGGCAGGCGCAGCATTTTGGACATGCTTGCAGAGTAAGCTGTGTTCGTCAGGCTTTTGGAGCGGGCAGAAAATGGATTTGAGCGAGGTAACGAAGGTACACCTGCATGCGTGTCTGAGTTATTGGCGGGCAGGTGATGCCTGTGCCTGTGAGGTCCTGCAGCATGTTGCTGCAGAACTGCGCCGATTGTTCCTGAACAAGATTGGAAAGCACCTGGCGAGGAATGAACAGCTGATAGACGGCAACGGGATTGTACTGAATCTCGAGACTGCTCTGGGCGAGTTCGCCCTCCCATTGTTTTTCGGGTACCTCGCGTATGGGGTAGCCGCAGGCTCGTGAGTGGTGCAGCAGCTCGCGGAAGCCTGGTGCGGAAGGATTGATAAGGTGGTAAGTACGCCCGGAACCTGCAAGACCGAGCGACAGCTTCGTGATAGCGGCCGCCACAAAATCGACAGGGGTGAGGAGGCTGCTGTAGCTGGAGTCTGGGCCCGTGCCGCTGGCGATGCAGGTTTTGAGGAAAAGCCAGATGATGTTATCAGTAGGGCATATGCCGGTCTGATCATCTCCCACGAGGAGGCCGGGACGAAAAACGTGGACCGGCAGACCTTTGGCGCGTGCTTGTACAAAAAGCTGTTCCGAGACCCAGCGGCTCTGACTGTAACCTACGAGGAGTTTGTCATAATGCGGCAGCGGTGAGTCTTCGCGCAGAGGCCGCTCTGCAGCTGCTTCACCAGCAGCGAGGACGCTGGCACTGGAGAGGTAGTGCACGGGTTTGAGCCTGCCCTGGGTGGCCAGGCGGATGATTTCCACAGAGCCCATGACATTGACCTTCCGCAGCTGTCCATAGGCTGCGATGTGGTTGATGTGCGCCTCAGTGTGATGGATGGCATCCAGGGTGAGTGCGAGCTGATCAAAGAGTGCTGGGTCGAGCCCGAGCAAAGGCAGCGCCAAGTCTCCCAGCACAGGAATGATGCGCTGGCTGAAGGACTCCTGCCAGCAGCCATGCTTCCTCAAGTGTGCCTCGATCTGCCGTGAGGCCTCCGTCGTATCTGCAACGCTAATGAGGCAGTGCACTTTGGCAGGGGTCTGCAGCAGCAGATCACGCAGCAGGTAGGCACCGAGGAATTCCAGGGCACCTGTGAGGAAGAGGTGCTGCGGCCGCTGAATCTGTGCCTCCGAGACGGAGTTTGGGGCAAAAGCAATGTTCCAGTGCGCAAGGTCGGCATCCTGTACCAGTTCGCTTTCAGCGGTGGCAGCAGGCTGAGATTCTTGTGCTGGTGCGGTGGATTCTGTTTTGCCGCCAGTCAGTGTGTGGAGCAGGATCTCCGCAAGTTTCAGTGCGGTTGGCGCTCCTCCCATGAGCTGTCCGGTGGGGATGGCGATGCCTGTCTGGCTTTCGATCTGATGAATGAGCTCGACTGCCATGAGGGAGTCGATGCCAATCTCATTGAGAGGGCGTTTGGAGTCGATCTTGGCCGGGGAGGTGCGCAGGATCTTGGCCACCTGCTCACGCAGGAAGGTCTCCAAAATGCCGATTTGGTCTGCTGGTGCGGCACTTAGAACGGCATTACGCAGCCAGTTGGCGTCGTCAGACTGATGGTTCTTGAGCGCATCTTCGGTGGTAAGCAGCGCATAACGTGAAGTCGTGATGATGGCGGGTGTGACTGAAGCCCACTTGGACCAGTCAATGCGTGAGACCATCATCTGGCTGATACCCGGCTGCTGCATGAGGCGACCGAGAATGGGCAGAGACTCTGCCGGGGTGATTCCTGACCAGCCAATGCGTGCAAAGTGCTCCTCCAGCTTTTTATGGCGTGCGACGTAGCCGACGCCGGCCATGACACCCCAGTTGATGGTGAGTGCGGGGAGGCCCTGCATGCGGCGGTGATTTGCCAGGGCGTCAAGGAAGGCGTTTGCTGCCGCGTAGTTTGCCTGGCCGGGGCTTCCAATGATGGAGGCCACCGACGAGAACATGACGAAATGATCAAGCGCAAGATGCTGAGTCTGCACGTGCAGATTCCAAGCACCGTTGATTTTTGGCGTGGTGACCTTTTGAAAACGCTCCGCATTGAGCTGGGAGATCAGGCCGTCATCCAGGACCATTGCCACATGAAAGACACCGCGCAAAGGAGGATGTGAATGCGCGATTTCCTGGAGAAGCGATGCCACGCTGGAAGGGTCGCTGACATCGGACTGGATCACGGTGATTTTTGCGCCTGCAGCCTGCATCGCTGAAACGCCCGCCCGAGATTCCTCCGTGGAGGCACCGCTGCGGCTTGAAAGCACAAGATTGCGAGCACCTCTTTCCACCAGCCACTGTGACATGGCGAGGCCAAAGCCGCCCAGTCCTCCGGCAACGAGGTAGGTGGCCTCAGGATTTAATCGAAGCGCAGAGTCCGGTGCTTCGGCACTCAGCGAGACTTTGGAGCCGGACATGGTGAGCACCACTTTGCCGATCTGCCTTGCCTGCGTGATGTAACGGAAGGCGTGAGCTGCATCCGCTGTGGCAAAGGTGCGGTATGGGAGCGCTGGAAGCTTGTGTGAGTTGAACAGCTTTTTCAGGCTGGTCATGAGGGACTTCGAATTGCGCGGATCGAGCGCATGTCCGAGGTCAATCGCGTGATACGAAAGGTTTTTGCGGAAGGGGAAAAGGCCGACCTTGGTGTTGCCATAGATGTCCCGCTTGCCGATTTCGAGGAAGCGCCCGTACTGGCGCAGCAGGGAAAGGCTCTGGTGGATGGCTTCACCTGCAAGCGAATTGAGCACGAGGTCAATGCCTTCGTCCTGGGTGATGCGCCTGATCTCTCCTGCAAAGGCAAGGGTGCGTGAATCCAGCACATGCTCGACGCCGATCTTTTTGAGGAATGCACGCTTTTCCTCACTGCCTGCAGTGGCGAAAATCTCAGCGCCGACAGCCCTGGCGATGCGGACCGCCGCCTGGCCGACGCCGCCGGTGGCGGCGTGGATGAGCACGCGCTCTCCCCGGGTCATACGGCCCTGATGCGAGAGCGCGTATGAGGCGGTCAGGTAAGTGACCATCAGGGTGGCAGCCTCTTCCATGGTGAGGTGTGCGGGCTTAAGCAGCACGGCGTGCTCCACCGTGGTGACGTGAGTGCCGAAGCACCCTGCCGCCAGGGCCATGACTTCATCACCGGGCTTGAACTGTGTCACGCCTTCACCCACACGGACGATGCGGCCGGCACATTCGTCGCCGAGCAGCATGGCATCTGCCGCTTCGGCTGGGTAGATGCCAAGAGCTTTCATCACATCCCGGAAATTCAGCGCAGCAGCGCAAATCTCGATTTCGACTTCCTTGGGGCCAGGTGCATGTCGAGTTTTTGCACGGAAGACCAGCTTGTCCAGCGAGCCGGGCTTGGCGGACTCCAGACGGAAGCATTGCTCTGCGGTGAGGGTGGAAGTGTCAGATTGAGCCAACTGGTCCAGAGAGCCATGCACCAGACGGTGGGCATAACGAGCTTCACCGCGCCAGGAGACCTCCGCTTCCTCATCCGTATGAAGCAGTTCTTTGACAAGTATGGTGCTGTCCTGGGCACTGGGAATGGCATCGAGATCAACCGTGCGGCAGTGCAGGTCGGGGTGCTCGCTCATGATGACGCGTGCCATGCCATGCAACGGCGACTGCGTGAGCGAGAGTGAGGACATCTGGCCGCCGGCAGGCTGTGCACCACGAGTGACCAGCCAAAAGCCGGGCAGCGAGGCTTGGCCAGATGCAATCAGGGCCTGTGTGAGATACAGCGGGCTGTGGCAGACGAGTGTCTGAGATTGCGCGAGTGCCGTCGTGTTGAGGTCCGAGGCCGAGGGGGCGTCGAGACTCCAAAGATGGACGGCACCGCGCAGGATGGTGGCCGGTGGAAGTTCAGAAAGCAGGCGGGCATGGTCCTCCGCTGCGGATGCTCTCAGCGAAACCTCATCGGCTGAGATACGTGCGAATTCATCTGCCGGGATGACTACCTGGCAGGTGTCGCCACGCTGGCGCAGAGACGCGGCCAGTTTATGCCCCAGCCCCTGCTGGTCGGCAAAGATCAGCCAGAATCCGGGTTCTGCAGATGGTTCAGCGGGGGGGGCGGAAGCCTGCTGCAGTTCGGGGCCGCGTGCCAGGAGGACAACTTGCGAGGCGCTGCTGTGATTGGTAGCATCCGCAACGGTTTCGACGCTGGTAAACCCTGCTGAGACGAGGAGCTGCTGCCAGTCTGCAGAAGGCAGCAGGGGATGCTGCGAGCGCAGGGCCGTGTCCTGGAAATGCCACCAGCGTGAATCTGTGCCGCATACCACATCATGCCACGGTGTGGGGCGCTCGATTTCCAGCGTCAGCAGCAGGCCGCCTGAGGAGAGCAAATGACGCACATGCTGAAGCGAACGCTGCACATTCTGCGTCAGCGACAGCGAGTTGGACAGGATGATGATGTCGAAACGTTCATCGGCAAAACCTTGCTCCGCCGGCGGCAGATCCAGATCAAGCACGCGATACTGGACGGAGGCATAATCGCTGAATTTTTTCCCTGCCTGGTCGAAGCCGCGATCCGAGACATCCGTGAAGCAGTACTGGACGAGAGCGTGTGGCAGGCGTGGCAGGACGCTGGAGGCGACGCCACCCGTGCCTGCGCCGATCTCCAAAATGCGGATGCTACGTCCTTCCGGGGCATGGGCCAGCGCTGCAGAGACCGCCTCGCCAAGGATGTGATTGTAAACACGGGTGAAGACGGAGGCTGACTGGTAATGCTCAAGCATGTTGGCAGAGAGCACTGCCGAAGAGTCGCATTTTCCGCGCAGAAGATTGGCCAGGCCCGCCGTGCAGCGGTCCAGCAGGATGAGTTCCGGATGAAAGGCCGGGAAGTAGAAGACCAAGTCCTGCCATGCCTTGTCGCGATTCAGCGTGGTGGGCTTGCCCACGACCTTCCAAGTTGGGGCAGCGGCGGATGTGTCTGGCTGCAGCCACCCTTCCGTTTCCAGCAAGGTGAGCAGGCGGTGGATGAAGCGTTCATGGGCGGGATCCACCTTGGCACGTTTCAGGAATGCGGGCAGTGAGATGGATTCGCCGGGTTTGGGGCGCCAACCAAGCTGTTTGAACACTGCCACAATGGAGCTGCGGCAAAGCTGGAGGAAACGCGGCTCCCACTCCTGATAGCGGGCGTTCATGCCCAGCTCTGCGCTGAAGCGAGAGGCGTGAGCGCGGAGGGTGGCTGCCAGGGGGGCGTTATCCGGCAGATAATCAGCGGAGGTGTGCGCCACCGGCAGGCTGGCGAGCGGTTTGAGCTGCCACTCGGACTGGTAGAGCCAGTCGGCCTGGGCACCTGAACCTGGTGCGCTGCTCATGGCGGTGTGCTTGCAAAGGAAGCCAGTGATCTCCAGCTGCACATTGCCGGCATCATCGAGAATGTAGAGGTCGATGACGATGATCTTTCTGGCAATGGCCTGCGTCCTGCGGACGTAGGCCCAAACTTTGGCGCCAGGCTTGGAGTAACAGCGGATGCGCTCCATGCGCGCAGGCAGGTAGAGACCGTCTGCAGGAATGGCGATGGTGGGGTGGATGCAGGCGTCGAGCAGCGCTGGGTGCACCATGTAGCGGTCCATTTCTGCCACGACGGCTGCGGGGAGTGCGATCTGGCCGAGGGCTTCGTCCTGGCCTGCCCACACATGTGACAGCCCCTGAAACTGCGGGCCATAGTGCAGCTCGGCTGCGGCGGCTGCTTGATAGAAGGCTTTGCCGTCCAGCTCCAAAAGGCAACGTTGTTTGATCGCTGTGAGATCAAATGCCGCGGGCTGTCTGCGTTCGGGCTCGGCGCGCAGCCGGCCAGTCACGTGCTGCATCCAGCTGGGGGGGGCCTCTGTAAGCGTGCTCTGAATGACAAAAGTGTTTTCCTCCGGGAGGCAGGAAATCTGAAGCAGCGGCACATCATCACCTGCGGGCAGGATGCAGCCGCGATGAATTTCGAGCTCCTCGATCAGCACCGGCTTGTCCGGATGCAATTCACGACCGGCGGCCAGTGCCATGTCCACATAGCCTGCTCCAGGGAAGATGAGGTGCTGGCCCACACGGTGGTCTTTGAGCCAGGTCAGCACACTTTTGTTCAACGCAGTTTCCCAGGTGGGATGAAGTCCGGGAAGTGCAAGGGAGATGAGCGGATTCAACCCTGGGCGGGTGCGCAGCTGGAGCGAAAAAGCGGGTTCGTGCCAGAAGCGCTCTTTCTGCCATGGGTATTCGGGGAGTCGCAATGCAGAGCTGGCCTGAGGGTAGAGAGAGGACCAGTCCACCTCGTGGCCGTTCACATGCAAATTTCCAAGGGTGCTGAGCAGCGTCGTGCGCTCCGGCTTCTGGCGGCGCAGGGAAGGCAGCACGAGACCTCCGACCTCAGCTTCAGCAAGGCATTCGGACATCGAATTGGACAGCACGGGGTGCGGACTGATCTCCAGGAAGTGCGTCTGTCCTGCTGCGATCACAGCATCAATGGCGGGTGCGAAGAGCACGCTCTGCCGCACATTGTGCCACCAGTAGCCAGCGTCGTAGTCGGTGCCTTCGGCCAGCTTGCCGGTGACGGTGGAGTAAATTTTAACCTTGCCGGGCTGAGGCTGGAGACCAGCCAGAGACTCGGCAAGCTCCTGCCGCACAGGGTCCATGTGGGCGCTGTGGAAGGCGTAGTTCACAGGCACGTAGCGTGCGAAAAGCTGGCGCTGCTCGACTGCGTGAAAGATTTCATCCACGGCATCACTGTCTCCGGAGATGGAGACCATCCTCGGGCCATTGACTGCAGCGAGAGATGCCCTGCTGCCATAAGGGGTGATCAGCGCTTCTGCCTCTTCGCGGGTCAGCGCTGCGGCGATCATTTTGCCGCGCAGCGGGGTCTTTTCCATGCAGCGTCCGCGATGGTGGATAACGCGCACAGCCTCGGGCAAGGAAAGGGCTCCGCATATGTGCGCGGCTGCGACTTCCCCCATGCTGTGACCGACGACCGCGTAAGGCTGCACCCCCCATGACTGCCAGAGTGCCGCCAGTGCCACCTGCAGGGCGAAGAGGGCGGTTTGCGCGATCTGAGTTTCGTTGAGACGTGTGGTCTTTTCGTCACGCAGCAGTTCATCCAGAAGTGAGCAGCCCCCTAGTTTCAGCAGCTCATCATGGCAGGTCTGGATGGTTTGACGAAACACGGGCTCCTGCTCGAGAAGCTCACGGCCCATGGCCCACCACTGGGGGCCCTGGCCGCTGAAGACAAAGACGAGGCGGGCGTTTTTGACGGGCTGCCCCACACTGAGTCCTGGGGTTTGCTCTCCGTTCAAAAAGGCTGAAAGCGCGGCACTCATCTCTATGCGGTTGCTGGCAACTGCTGCGAGACGAAACTCATGATGAGTGCGCCGGCGGCTGGCAGCAGCGCAGATTTCTCTGATCGAGACAGAGTCATCCGCCGACTCCAGAAAGGTGAGGAACGACTGTGCGACAGCCTGCAGAGCTGCATCGCTGCCACGCGCCGATAGAGGGAGAATCAGCTCAGGCGGTGCATCGGCATGAGCCAGGGCTGGCAAACAGGGCGCCGATGGCGGTGGTGCCTCCAGAATGGCATGAGCATTGGTGCCGCCAAATCCGAAGGAATTGATGCATGCCAGCAGGCGGTGCTGCGCATCCTGCCTCAGGGGTGTGGCCGAGACGGGGACCTTCAGGCGCAAGCGCTCAAAATTGAGCGAAGGATTGGGGTTTTTGAAATGGAGATTGGGCGGCACCATGCCGTGCTTGAGGCAGAGGGCCACCTTGATGAGACCGGCAATGCCGGAGCCGGCCTCCAAGTGGCCGATGTTGGTCTTTACCGAGCCCAGGAGGCAGTCCTCCCCTGGCTGGCGACCAACGCCGAGGATGGTGCCAAGGGCGCTGCCTTCGATGAGATCCCCAATGGTGGTGCCTGTGCCATGGGCTTCGGCATACTGAATCTCATGCGGAGCCACACCTGCGAGTCTGCATGCGGTGGCAATGAGCTCCTGCTGGGAGCCACGGCTGGGCACTGTCATGCCCGAGGTGCGGCCATCCTGGTTGACGGCGGTGCTGCGGATGACGGCATAGATGGGGTCTCCATCCGCCAGAGCGGCGGAGAGGGGCTTGAGGCATACTGCACCGACGCCTTCCCCGCGGACGAAGCCGTTGGCGCTGGCATCGAAGGCTTTGCAGCGGCCATCCGGAGACAGCATGCCCATGCTGGAGAATGCGACGAAAGGATAGGGGGTGATGATGCAGTTCACCCCAGCGGCGATGGCGCGGTGGCATTCCTTGTTCCAGAGGGCCTGGCAGGCCATGTGCACCGCCACCATGGATGATGAGCAGGCGGTGTCTACGGCGACACTGGGCCCCTGGAAATTCAGCGCATAGGAAATGCGGTTGGCGGCGATGCTGGCTGCGACTCCCGTGGCGGAATGCGGATAAGCCACGCCACGACCTAGGGAATTTTGCTGAATATCTCCGTAGTCGTGTGTGGAAATGCCTACAAAGACACCGGTGTCCTCGCCTCTGGCGATGTCCACCTGCTGGCCGGCATCCATCAGAGCCTCCCAGGTAGCCTCCAAAAGAAGCCGCTGCTGAGGATCAATGAAGGGAGCCTCACGCTGGGTGATGCCGAAGAAGCCGGCGTCAAAGTGGTCGATTTCGTCGATCAGTCCTGCCCACTTGGAGTAAGTCTTGCCGGGTTTGCCCTGCTCGGGGTCATAGTAAAAACGATGATCCCAGCGGTCTGGGCTTACTTCGCTGATAGCGTCCACCCCACTCATGAGCATCTGCCAGAAGGAGCGCGCGTCGGTGGCTCCTCCAGGCAGGCGGCACCCGATTCCAATGATTGCGATAGGGTCGGCGACGGTTGGTTCTGGCATGGGTTTTACTTGCTTACTTGCACACGGTGCGGCTTGTCAAGAAACCGGCTTAGAAATAGCATGATCTCCGTTGTTGCATACTCGACCCGGAAGGGCTTGAGCAGAGCATGTGACGCCCTTGCCTGTGCAGCCGTTGCAATTTTTTACTGAATGATCACCACACTTGACCGTAAACTCCTGCGCGACATCGGCGGCATGAAGGGACAGGTGCTGATGGTGAGCCTGGTCATGGCCTGCGGAGTGGCCATGATGATCGTGTCTCAGAGCGTGATCATGAGCCTGGAGGCTACACGGGACAGCTACTATCAGCGCTACCAGATGCCGGATGTCTTCGGGCAGGTGAAGAGCGCCCCGCTCTCCATGAAAGAACGCATGAGCCGCATCCCCGGCGTGGCCACGGTGGATCTGCGTGTGGTCAAAGGCGCGCTGCTGGACATGCAGGGCATGCAGGAGCCGGTCAGGGCCCGGCTGGTCTCCCTGCCGGATGACGGAAAGCTCAATCTCAACCAGATTTTTTTGAGGCGCGGTAGGCTGCCTGCAGCAGGTGGGCAGCGTGAGGCGGTGGTGAGCGAGGCCTTTGCCCAGGCGCATGGGCTGCAGATAGGTGACCGCATTTCAGCCATATTGAACGGTCACCGTGACCATCTGGACATTTGCGGCATCGGGCTTTCTCCGGAGTTTGTCTTTGAAGCGCCGCCTGGGCAGACTCTGCCGGACAACCGGCACTATGGCGTCTTTTGGCTGCGCTATCAGTCCCTGGCTGCCGCTTTCGACCTGGATGGGGCGTTCAATGACTTTTGCATGGATCTTTCTCCGGGAACTCAGCCGAAGAAGGTCATCGAGGAGGTGGACCAGCTGCTGGTGACCTACGGATCTCCCGGCGCGTATGCTCTGAGTGACCACTCCAGCTCCAAGCGTCTCGGGGACGAACTGAGAATCGTGCGTGCGCTCGCCCTGGCCTATCCGGTGGTGTTTCTTTGTGTGGCTGCCTTTATGGTGAATTCGGTCACTTCGCGGCTTGTGCGGCTGCAACGCGAGCAGATAGCCCAGCTCAAGGCGCTGGGGTACACTTCCTGGCAGGTAGGCGGGCACTATCTTAACTACGCTCTGGTGATCGTGGTGGCCGGCACGGCGGTGGGGATCTTTGCGGGCTGGCGGCTGGGGCATGTCATGCTTGGTGTGTACACGCTGTTGTTCCATTTTCCTGATCTCCAGTTTCAACTTGATCAGGGCGCTTTGGTCATGGCCCTGGTCATCAGCATTCTGGCGGCGGTGCTGGGGGTGGCAGGGGCGGTGTGGCTGGCAGTGAGGCTCTCCCCGGCAGAGGCGATGCGTCCAGAGCCTCCGGCGAATTTCAAGCCTTCGCTGCTGGAGCGGCTTGGTTTCACACGAGGCACAGGGCTGGTGTTTCGCATGGCTTTGAGAAACATCGAGCGCCGGCCTGTGCAGTCCGGATTCACGGTGGCAGGTCTGGCGCTGGCCACGGGCCTTCTGGTGCTGCCTGGTGCGTTGGCTGACAGTGTGGACCAGTTGCTAACCTATCAGTGGAATGATCAGTTTCGGCAAAATGTCGTCATCCACATGCAGGATCCTGTTTCACGCAACACCTTGCATGATCTGGAGCATCTGCCGGGAACCATACTGGCTGAGCCGGTGCGTGGATTCATCGCCAGACTGAGCAACGCACACCATGAGCGCAGGCTGTTCATCCTGGGCTGTGCACAAAATCACAAGCTGATTCATCCGCGCGACTCGCAGGGGCGGCCGATCAAGCTGCCGCGAGAGGGGGTGGTCGTTTCTCAGAAGCTGGGGCAGGTGCTGGGGGTGAAGATCGGGGACCAGCTGCAGGTTCAGGTGCTGGAAGGGCGCTGCGAACACCAGGTGGTGACCGTCAGCGGTTTCATGGCGGATTTCTATGGCATGACGGCCTACATGGACATTGATGCGGTGCGTCGTCTGCTGCGGGAAGGGGAGACAATGACGGGAGCGTTTCTCACCGTGGATGAAAAACGCTGGGATGAGTTCATGCGCGAAGTCAAAGACCAGCCCAAAATCGAGTTTGCCAGCGTGAAGAAGAATGAGCTTGCGGCGTTTCGCGCATCCACGGGGCAGAGCATCGGCACGCTACGCCAGCTGTTTCTATGGATGGCTGTCATTGTGGCCTTTGGGGTTGTTTACAACAGCGCGCGGATTGCGCTCTCGGAGCGCGGGCGTGATCTGGCTACGCTGCGGGTTGTGGGGCTGACGAAGCGCGAAGTGTCCGGGGTGCTGCTGGGGGAGCTCACGCTGCTGGTGCTGGCGGCACTGCCGCTGGGGCTGGTGTTTGGCAGCGTTCTGGCCTCTTATGTGATCAGTGCCGTGAGCAACGAAACCGTGCGCCTGCCGCAGTACATCAGCTCCATTACCTATGCAAAATCCGTGCTGGTGGTGCTGGCGGCAGCGGGTGCCTCGTTTGGCATGGTCGGCTTTATGCTCAACAAGCTGGATCTGGTCAGTGTGCTCAAGGCACGTGACTGAACGTATAGACCTATGGCATGTTCACTCCGCTTGATTTAAAACTCTTCCGCGATTTGGGTCGCATGAAGGGGCAGATGGTGGCTGTGAGCCTCGTGATGGCCTGCGGGCTGGCGATGATGATCATGACACGCAGCATCGTGCTGACTCTTGAAAGCACGAGGGATGCCTATTACCAGCGCCAGCGTCTGGCGGATGTGTTTGCCACGCTGAAACGGGCACCTTTGTCGTTGGCGGATCGAGTGGCGGAAATCCCGGGAGTAGCGGCAGTGGAGGCCCGTGTTGTGGTCGATGCCACGCTTGATCTTGAGGGGATGACCGAGCCAGCGTCGGCACATTTGGTGTCGTTGCCTGAAGGGAGGTCTCAGACGCTCAACCAAGTCTTCATCCGGCAAGGGCGCCTGCCGCAGCCTGATGAACGGAGACAGGCGGTAGTAAGTGAATCCTTCGCGCTTGCCAACAAGTTGCAGATAGGCGACAGCCTGGTGGCCATTATCAACGGTCACCGCGATACTATCATTGTCTGCGGCATCGGTCTTTCACCTGAGTTTGTGTTTGAAGCGCGGCCCGGTCAGACATTGCCTGATAACAAGCGGTACGGGGTTTTCTGGATGAACTACAAGGCCATTGCCGTGCCCTACAATCTCGACGGTGCCTTCAATGACATTTGCGTGGATCTTTCTCCCGGAGTGCAGGCTGGTGCGGTGATGTCTGAAATGGACCGTCTGCTGATTGATTACGGTGCCTTGGGCGCCTACACCCGCCAGGAACACAACAGTGCCAGACGTTTGGATGACGAACTGCGTGTGGTGAGGGCGCTGTCCGTGGCATATCCGGTGGTGTTTCTGAGTGTGGCTGCCTTCATGGTGAATGCAGTGCTGGCACGGCTGGTGCGGCTGCAGCGGGAACAGATCGCGCAGCTCAAGGCGCTGGGCTACTCCTCATGGCAGGTCGGGCGGCATTATCTGAGCTATGCGCTCGTCATTGTGCTGCTGGGCACTTTGACCGGCGGTTTGGTTGGCCGCTGGATGGGGGGCGGCCTGGTCGGCGTCTACGAACTGTTTTTCCGATTTCCGGTGCTGAGCTTCCGCATGGATTACAGTGCTTTGGTGATCGCCCTGGCCGTCAGCAGTGTCGCGTCATTTTTGGGTGTTGTCAGTGTTGTCTGGATGGCGGTGAGGCTGCCACCTGCGGAGGCCATGAGGCCAGAGCCTCCGGCAGACTTCGAGCCTTCGGCTCTTGAGCGCATGGGGCTGACCCGCGGCAGCAGTCCGGCGTTTCGAATGGCCCTGAGAAACATCGAGCGCAGGCCTGTGCAGGCGCTGTTCACCGTATTCGGCCTCGCTCTCGCGACCGGGCTGATGGTGCTGCCCGGTTCCATGGCAGATAGCATCGACTACATGCTGACTTACCAATGGAATGATGTGCAGCGGCAGGATGTGGTGGCGTTTTTTGCCGAGCCTGGGTCTGGTGATTCGCTGCACAATCTGGAGCAGCTGCCAGGTGTGCAACTCGCCGAGCCCGTGCGCAGTGTCCAGGCACGCATTCACTACGGGCACCATTCACGAAAGCTCGCGGTCACGGGACTGCCGCGGGATGCTGACCTGAACCGGCTCATGGACGCAGAACGCCGCCCCATCGTGCTGCCGGAGGAGGGAATCGTGATGTCCGCGCAATTGGGCAAGATCTTTGGTGCGCGCATCGGCGACGTGGTTCAGGTGGAGAGCCTTGAAGGCCGGCGTGAATCCATTGGCGTGCCCATCCGGGGCTTTCTGGAGGATTTTGCCGGCATCTCCGCTTTCATGGACATCAATGCCCTGCACCGCCTCATGCATGAGGGGGACACAGTGAGCGGCGCCTACATGACAGTGGACGCAGCCCGCTGGACTGACTTCATGCGTGCGGTGAAGGACACGCCGCGCATCGCCATCACGCTAGTCAAACAAGACCAGCTGGAATCCTTCCGCAGCACGACAGGGCAGAGCATTGGCATCCTGCGCAGGCTTTATCTCGTGCTGGCCGTCGTGGTGGCTTTCGGTGTGGTGTACAACAGCGCCCGCATCGCTCTCTCAGAGCGCAGCCGGGATCTGGCGACGCTGCGTGTCATAGGCTTCACTCAGAGGGAAGTGGCTGGAGTCCTGCTCGGGGAGCTGCTGCTGCTCATCCTCACAGCGCTCCCTGCGGGGCTTTTTTTTGGCAAAGGTCTGGCCACCTTCATCATTGCCAGCGTGAGCACTGAAACGATCCGGATGCCGCTGGTCATCAGCGTGCATACTTACACGATGGCCGTTCTGGTGGTGGGGGCGGCATCCTGCGCTTCTTTCATGGTGGTGGGGCGCATGCTGCGAAAGCTGGACATGGTGGGAGTATTGAAGGCGCGAGACTGAGCGGGGTGGAAATGTGACAGAACTGTTGCCGACACCCGGGCGATTGAAGGCCGCTGCCCGGCTGTTCGGAAGCTGGGCCATCGTTTGAATGTGAAGATTCCGTAACTTGAGCATGCCGCCTGATGCATGCCCATTCGTGATCGTGACATATGTCTGCCAATTTCACAAACAGCCTGCTGCTGCCGGTTCGGTGCTGCTGGCCGTGCTGTGCCTGACTGCGGTGCTTTCGTTTCTGGTCATCACCACTGCCGTCATGTCCAGAGAGCATGGTGAAATGCAGTATGCACGCACAAGCCGCACTCGCGCACGGCAGCTCGCAGAAAAAGGGATTGCTGTGGCCGCGCATCCGCTGATAAAAGCCGGAGATCCGCTGCTGCGGAGCAGCGTGGCAGGAGTCGAAGGGTATGAAGCCAGACTGAGCACCGAGGAGCGCAAGCTGAACCTCAACGCATTGCTGACGCCAGACAAACTGCCGCTGCTGGAGCGTGTTTTTATGTCCTGGGGGCTGACACTTGCCGATGCTCAGGACATCGCCGCCAGCTTCATGGACTGGACGGATGCCGACGACTTGAAACGCCGCCCCGGCAGTGCTGAAAAGGTGGACTATGACCTCCAGGGCCGTTCGGGACTGCCGCTGAACCGTCCTTTCAGCAACTTCTCCGAAGTGGGGCTTGTGGCAAGAGCGGATGAACTGGATGCGGTAAAGCCTGGCTGGCGTGACTGGTTTACTCTCCGAGGCAACGGCCTGCTGGACGTCAATACGGCATCTGCGGAAGTTCTCTCAGCCGTCTCTGGAACAACATTGGAAACGGCTGAGCAGGTGGTGAGTGCTCGCAATGGTCCGGACAGGCTGCCTCATACGGCTGATGATGTTCCATTCCGGAGTCTTGAATCAGTCATGTCTCTTTTAGGAGGGGCAGCAGGAGCCCGGGCAGATCTTCTGCCGCAGCTGACTCTGCAGGGAACGACAAGGCATGTCGAAAGCATTGGCATGGCAGGAGATGCCCTTTGTGGCATTGCAGTAGTCCTGGACACTAAAGAGGGCGCTCCGCGCATGATTGAGTGGAGCGAATTTCCCGTGAAAGGAGAAAGGGGGCCGTGAAGAAGGCTTTGGTGCAGCCGGCAGGACATTCCCTCTGCTTTCCAGGAGAAGAGGCCCGCGAAATCTGGGCTTGCGAGGACGGCGTCTGGCAGCGCTCAGGACGAACCGGCGGAGCGTTGATGGGAGTCGAGATGCTGGCCTTTGACAGCGCTCCTTTCTGGTGTCTGAGCCAGGACAGCGTAGATCAAGAAGCCGTGGCTTTGCGCTGGGAGGCGCTGGGGGTGTTAGGAAGTGGAGACGCTTCCTTGTGCATGCACTGGACTGTTTTGCGCAAGGGGCCTAGGTCTCTGGTGGCCACTTTGGCTCTGACAGAAGAAACCTTGTTTTCAGAGGGCTGGAGCAGCACTGCGGAAAGATTTGAACCCACTGTCCGCATGCTGCCTCTACCAGAGAATGGTGCTGCTTTATGGATGGAAATGGGGCGCTATGTCGCAGCCTTTACCCGGGATGGCATGCTGCTTCATGCTTCTGTTCTGGCTTCACGTGTTCTGGATGTGGATGCGGCTTTTGAGCTGCGTGATCTTTGTGCTGCTCTTCAGGCTCATGACTTCATGGAGGAGCCTGCGGTCATTCATGTTTGGACAGCATGCGAGAGCGATTTCGTGCCACAACTAGCCTGCCTCTTTGTGGAGGCATCCGTGATCAAGGAGCCTCGCCCCAACCCACGTCCGCCTGCAGCCGCGAGTGGCCTGGTGCCGCTGCAAGTGGCGGTGCTACGGAGACAAAAGCAAACTCGGCATGCCAGACTGCTGTTGTTTGCTGCTGCGGCCATCATGTATCTGTGTTTTTTTGGGGCGTGGTGGCTGCGCTTGCAGGGGCGGGACGGCGGCCTGCAACAGGCCGAAAGAGAGCTCGCCATGCGGCAGCCTGAAATCGATCGGGTGGCCCAGGCCCAGGCTCAGTGGCTGGCGATGGAGGGAGCCATCAATCCTGACATGTATCCTGTGGAGATTTTTCATCAGATCGTGGCGCTTCTCCCGGACGAAGGCATTCGGCTGAAGGAGTTCGGGTTTGAAGACGGCAAAATCATGGTGAGCGGAGAGGCTACAACTGTGAACCATGCCCTTGAGTTCAAAGGAAAGCTGACGGCATGCTCTGCGTTGCAACACTACGTGTGGAATTTTCCTGTGCCTGCGATCCGCGAAGACAATCGTGCGGATTTTCGCGCGGAAGGGACTCTTGATTCGGGAGGTGTCAGCCATGAAGGCCAGTGAAAAGCGGCTGATCATGATTCTGGGCGTGCTGGTTGCGGTATGCACAGGCGCTTTGCTGTCTCGTCAGCTGCTGCGACTTCAGCATGGCATTGATCGTCGCGAGCAGGCGCTTGAACTCCGGCAAATGGAGGCCTCGGCTCTGCTGGCCGAGGCGGGGCTCTGGCAGCAGCGCCTGGAATGGTTGCGGGCTTCGCAGCCACCGATGACCAGTGAAAGCGTGGCCAGCCAGGAACTGCTCGAAGACCTGCTGGCATCGGCTGCGGCACAGGGGCTTGTGGTGCAGAAAAAAAAGCTGCATGAGCTGGTCAGGACGGAGTTTCAAAATGAGGTGGCTGTGACACTCACAGTGCGCGGAGGGCTGCCTGCGTTGTTCCGCTGGATTCACCAGCTTCTTTCTCCTGAGGCTTTCTGCTTGGTGACGGAGCTCAAGGTGACGCCCGATGCCGCCGATCCTGCCAGTGTGGTGGCTCTGATCAGCTTCAGCCGCCTGCATGCGCCGGTCGTTGCTGGCGCGCAAGCCCCCTCACGATGATGCCGCTACCAGATGACCGCCGCCCCTCTTTTATGAACTCCTCAGCACTGTCACTTTTTATCATCGCGTTGTTTTCCCTCGCCGGAGTGCAGGCGCAGATTCCAGCACGGCCTGCGGTGCCCGGTCCTCTCCCGCCTGCAGGCCTGAACCCTCCCCCTGTGCAGTCAGCGACCAGCGGCTCTGGGGGCAATCTGATCAGTTTCACGGCTACGCCGGTTGCTGAAGTGCTGGCTGAATACTTTCGTGTCACCGGTCGCAAAGTCTTACGTGACCGCGGGTTGGAAAATGCCGTTGTCACCATTGATGTGCCTGGTGAATTCAGCGACGAGGAATATCGGGCTATCATCGAAAAGGGGCTGCTCATGCACGGCTATGCGTTGGTGCCCAGCGGGGGCAATCTCTTCAAGCTGATCGCCACGGAGGGAGGCAGCCTTCCGTCTGCGCAAAACGTGCCGATGATTCTGAGGGCGGAAGATCTGCCTGATTCGGATCAGGTTGTGACGCATGTGCTTCAGCTTAGCCATCTGGGGGCGGAAGAAGCCAGCACGGCATTTCAAACCATCATTCCACTGCACCCTTATGGCCGGATTTTGGCCGTGCCAAACTCGCAGTCGCTGGTCATTACCGAAGCCTCGCAGACCATTCGCGCCTATCTTGAACTTTCGCGTCAGGTAGATCAGCCACCGGTGGAAACCGTGCAGAAAAGCATCCGTATTGAGCGTGCTGAGGCCCAGGAGGTTGTCGAGCAGCTTGAGGTGCTGCTTGGACTCGACAAATCTTCTGCCGGACGGTCTGCTGAAGGCGCGAGTGATCCTGGCGCGGCATCAACGGCTGCAGCAGCCGTGCAAGTTTCAGGCATGGCACAGCATACGGCCAGGCCTCTCATGCAGGCAGTTGCCAGAACCAATACGATTGTCGTTGTGGCCCGCCCGCTCGACCTGCAAAAAATCGAGGCGTTGGTGCGGGAGTTGGATGCAGAAGCTTCGGCCAGCCGTTACTTCTCACGCAAGCTCAACTACCTCGATCTCTCCGTATTCCTGAGCATCGCCGAGAAGGCGTTGATGAGAAACGACCCCCGGCAGCAGGACAACAGTCTGGAATCGCAGCAGAAATCGCAGTCATCTGCGCCAGCGCAGCCTGCCAATATTCCCCAATCTTTCGGTGCGGGAGCTGCACTGGGCACAGGTGGGGGCACGAACGTGGGCGCTGGCATTCAGGGTGGTGGCGCATTGTCTGGTGGAGGAGCTGCGGGGCAGGGGTTTGGCACAGGCAGCATCGCTACAGATCTGCAGATCACCAGAAAGCCCATAAGCATACTCATCGCCAACACGCTGGTCATAGCGGATCCGGCCAGTTCAAAATTTTTTGCCAGCGGGCCGCCAGATCAGATCAAAGCCTTGCAGGATCTCGCGGAAGAACTCGATGTGCGCCCACGGCAGATTCTGCTTTCCGCGATCATCGGCGAGTTTACGCTAAGCGACAATTTTAACTTTGGCCTCGACTGGATTCAAACCCTCAAGCAGGTGGGTGACGACGGGCTTGTCGGCGGAGTTCTCAACACTCAGGGAACGGCTTTTGCCGATCCATCCAATTTGAAAAACATGGCCGGTTTTCTGGCTGCGGGAGGTCCGGCCACTCTGGGAGGGCTGACTGCCTACGGTCAGATCAACAAGAACCTGAATGTCTTTCTCCAGACCTTGGAAAGCACCAAGCGATTTCATGTGCTGCAAAAGCCCACGCTTACCACTCTCAACCATCAGCCTGCGCGCATTTACATCGGTCAGCAGGTGGCCATCGCCGGCCAGAGCTATACCAGCGGTGTGGTTGGCGGTGGCTTCACATCCACCACACAGTACATTCCCGTGCGCCTGCAGCTCGACATCACACCGCACATTTTCAACGACGCGGAAGTCATGCTGGAGTTCAAGCAGCAAAACAACGACATCTCGAACTACACCACCATCAGCGGCAACCAGGTGCCCAACATTTCGGAACAGGGCATGGCCAACAGCCTCATCGTGGCTGATCGTGCCACGGCCATGCTTGGCGGGCTCATCACTGAACGTGACACCAATAACAAAAGCGGCCTGCCTTTTTTGGTCCGCATCCCGATTGTCAAAAACCTTTTCGGCAGCACCAGCAAGGCCAAGGAAAGGCGGGAGATGATGATCTTTGTGCAGCCACGCATCCTGCCTGACAGCGCCTCCCACTACCTCGAGCAGGCGCGGTTCGGTGACTACAGCGCCAGCTTTGACGAAGCTGCCCAGTTTGCAGGAATGCCTGAAACCATTGTTCCCAGGGCCATCCCGGCTGCCGCTGGCAAGCCCAACGCTCTGCTGCCCCCGCCTGATGCGGTGGAGAGTGAGCCGAAAAAAGGGCTTCTGGGCAAGATGAAGGGCTGGTTTCAAAAAACGAAAACAGAGTGAGCGGCGGGCCATGCGGCTCCGGTGTTCCTTTGTCCGCCAAGGAATTCAGGCCGGGGGCTTCAAAATGCTTGGCCCCACCTGCGTTTTAGGGTGTAATGCCAGGCATGAGTCAGACTGCATCCTCCGCCCAGGCCTTTGCCTCAGTGGCCCAGCGTGTACAGGTCTGGGTGACGCTCAGGCGATGGCTTGCAGTGCTGCGCATGACGCTCATTCCCGCCTCTCTGGGGCTTGTTTTGCTCATGCTCGCTGCGCTACGCGGGTCAGGTGCAGTTTTCTCCCCATGGGCGGGGCTTTTAGTGTGGCTGACCGGCTGCCTTGGCTACGCATGGTGGCAGAGGCCTGGTGAATTCAGCGCGCTGGCCTTGTGGGATCAGGCGGCGGGGCGGCGAGAGGCCTTCGCTTCTGCCTGGTGGTTCGAGAAAAACGCCGAAGAAGGCGAGGAGGCGCGCGCACACATCGAAGTCCAGCGTGAGGTTCTGGTGCGGGCATGGCCGGCCTCTTTGAGACAAGACCTTCCGCTGAGGCCTGACCGCTGGCTGGCGCTGCCACTGCTGGTTGCCATGCTAAGCACTTTCCTCAGCGCCGTCACCTCACCGCCTTCGGAGGCGTTGATGATGGACGGGGAAATGTCGCGCACAGCCGCAGAAGAAGCGAAGAGGCTCACGCAGGCAGACTGGGAAAAGAAAAAGCTTGCGGGGCTGAGGGATGATGAGGCCAAAAAGCTGGATGAGCTCAATGACAAGCTGCAAAAGACTGCTGCAGATCTTTCCAATGCAGCAGGCAAGGATGCGCGTGATGTGCTGGCCGAACTGGAACGGCGCGCACGCGAGGCGGAGAAGCTTGCGGATGAGCTTGGCGATGGCAAGGAACCCTGGGCTTCGGAAAAACTCATCGAGTCACTTCGACAGCACGCCGACACGGCAGATCTTGGGGATGCCGTGGCTGCGAAGAATGCTCAGACGGCAGCGCAGGCGGCTGAGGCGCTGGGCAGCAAGCTCAAATCCCCCCAGCTCAATGCCGAAGCGAGAGACCGCATGAGCGAGACGCTCAAGGACGCGCAGATGCATTCGGACCAGGAAGACCGCCAGCGTGCCGTCGGCCAGAATGTTCTTGCGGCTGGAGATCAAATGCAGCAGGGCAAAGCCGCAGGCGCTGGCGCAGAATTCCAAAAACTTGCCGACAAGCTGCGTGATCTCGCTTTGCGTGAACAGGCGCGCAAGGAGCTGCAGCAGCTTGCCCAGCAGTTGCGTGATTCGGGCAGCAAGATCGCAGGACAGCAGGACGGCAGCAATGGGGCGATGCAACAGATGAGCCAGGCGGGGCAGGATGCCTCACCCCAGCAGCAAGGGCAGCAGAGCCCCCAGCAGAACGGCCAGGCTCAGAACCTTCAGCAGCCACTCAATCCCCCCGGTATGGGCCAATCGGGGCAGCAAAATCAAATGCAACAGCCCCAGGATGGACAAGGCCAGGGGCAGCAGCAGCCCATGATGAGCATGGGGCAGGGCCAGCAAGGGCAGGCTGGCAAGCAAGGCCAGCCTGGAGAGGGACAGCCGATGCTGCTGGCACCCATTCCTGGTGGAGCCAAGCCTGATGAAAAAGCCCCCATCGTTATCATAGAAGGTGATGGGGTTCCGCCTGACCCAAATGCTCCCATGCTGACCATGCCTGGCTCCGGCCTGCCTCCAGGCCAAGGCAAAGCCGACCTCAAGAGTGCTCCTACAAGCGCGCAGAAAACTGACAAACAAAGTGTGGTGCGCGCCCAGCAGAACAGTGAGGGGCAGAGCACCGTGCGCAGTGTGGAGGGTGGTGCCCGTAGCGAAAAGTCCGCCCGCGGCTCAGCACAGACCGCTCTCGAAGCGATTCAGGCTGAGGAAGCCGCGCTGGACGAAGCCTCCCTGCCGCCTGCTCGCCGTGAGCAGGTGAGGCGCTACTTTAACGAGCTGCGAAAGAGGTTTGAGGGCAAATAAGGCTGCGATTTTTTCAGCGCCTCGAGGTCCTTATGGTGCATGCCTCTTCGCTTTTGATCCGCCGCCTTTCCAGATGTCATATTTTGGGGCGGCGTAGCGGCTGAAGAAAGAATCCAGCTGCTTGGAAAGCTCCGACTTGAGCTCTTCAGTACCGGGCTGGCCGTACTGATTGAAGCGTTCATGCGGGTCCGTCTGCATGTCATAAAGCTCGTAGGGGCCGGAAGGAAAACGAGCCACGTATTTCCAACGCGCAGTACGGATGGCCCGGGTGGACTCCATTTCGTAGAAGACGGTGTTGTCCCAATCCGCCAGGGGCTTGCCGCGCAGGGCAGGGGAAAAATCACGGCCTGGGGATGGCGGCTGCTTTGGCATCCTGTCACCAAGCCCGAGCTGGCTGAGCACACTCGGCATGAAGTCGTAGTTGCTTATCAGCGCATCACAGGTCTGAGCCGCAGGGATGGTTCCTGGCTGGCGGAAGATAAGTGGGATCTGCATCATCAGTTCATGCGCGCCAATGGGGCGAAAGTGGTCCCCCATGCCCCACATGCCGTTCTGGCCGCCCATCCAGCCCTGATCGCTGGTGTAAACAACCAGCGTGTTATCGTCCAGGCCATTGGCTGCCAGCGCTGCCATGATCTCACCCACGCCATCATCCACACCGCTCACCTCACTGGCCATGCGGCGGCGCGCGGCGTCGGTGTTGTGAAAAGACTTGTTGTCATGTTGCCAGGGGTGCATCGCATCGCGGGGAAATGAGTGCAGCGGTTTGTCCGCGTAGTAGTCCGCATGACGGTTTTGAGCCTTGTTGAGCATCAGCCGGCCTAGGGAGTAGGGGCCGTTGTAGGCGAGGTAAAGGAAGAAGGGCCGGTCTTTGTTTGCTGCTATGAACTCCACGCCCTTGCGTGTCCAGAAGTCCGTGGTGTAGCCGTGTTCCACCCGGAGTTGGCCGTTTTCGATGACCTTCTGGTCATAAAATTCCTGCGTGCTGCCGTCTGGCTTCGTCGTCCAGGTGGTGAAGCCTTCGCTTGGTGTCATGTTCGCTCCCAGGTGCCATTTGCCGCTCAGTCCGCAGGTGTAGCCCGCCTTTTGTAAAACTTCGCCCAGAGATGTGAACTCTTGCAGCGTATTGTAGGCTTCCGGGCCCATCATGAACTTGGGATCCAGAAAAGAATGCACACCATGCTGGGATGGGAGCAGTCCTGTGAGAAATGTGGCCCTTGTGGGCGAGCATACCGGATTGCTGCTCAGCGCGTGTGTGAAGCGGATGCCTTCAGCCGCGAGCCTGTCGATGTTAGGTGTGCGGATCTCCGGGTTTCCGTAGCAGCCCAGCGTCCAAGCTCCCTGATTGTCAGTCAGTATGAAGACAAGATTTGGAGGGCGTGAAGCTGCGGCGGCGGTAAGCGCGACAATTCCCAAGGCCAGAATACAGAGCCGCTTCATTGCAGAGGAACGACTCAAGGTGGCTAAACCTGTCTTCAGAATGCACCTAAAACCCCTCTAAACGTCAACAATTAACTAGAATTACCATATTTAAAGGGGTTAATTATGAGGAGGGATGCCGCTTTCAGTTATCCCAGATTTTCATGCCCGCCCCCACAGTCACTCTACAACGGCCCGAACAGCCGGTGCGCATCGCACCGTGGCGTGGGCCCTTGCATTTTGGGCTGCTGCTGTTTTCCGCCACCTGCGCATTGGCTCTTCAGCTTTGTTACCTGCTGCTGGTGGGAGGGCTGCTGGCATGGATAGGCTGGCAGTTCTGGCTGATCGTCAGCCACAGGACTTGGGCCGAATGGGGGCTCTGGCGCATGCTTTCGGAGCTTTTGAAGTTCGTCTTCATGGGCATAACCTGGGGGTTCATGCTTCGGCCTTTGCTGCCACGGTCAAAGCCTGCAAAGGTGGCGGTGCAGGTCAGTCCTGCCACACAGCCGCAGCTTTTTGAGCTCATCCATCTGCTCTGCTGGCATTTGCGTGCTCAGCCCCCCGTGCAGGTCTGGCTGGACACCACAGTCACAGTCCGCAGCTCCATGCTGGGCGGCTTGTCAGGCCTCCTCAGCGGGCAGACGGTGCTGCACCTCGGCCTGCCGGTGGTGTCAGTGATCACCGCCCGCGAGCTTGGCGGTCTGCTGGTGCAGGAGCTTAGCCACAATGCGGGCGGCCTTTGCACCCCTCTGGTGCACGCTGTTCGGGAAATTAACGCCTGGTTTTTCCGCGCTGCACTCGAGCGCAATCCATGGGAGGTTTACGTTTATCTGACTCCGCAGCGTGAACCCGAATGGCACCATCTGTGGCGCAGGCTCATGCGGAGCTGGATGTGGGTGGCTAAAATCCCTTTCATGGTCTTTGCCCTGGCCGCCCGGCTTGTCAGTGCCGCCACGATTTGGAGCATGCAGCGTCTGGCGGTGCGTTGTTGCTCCAATGTCATCGGCGAGGCCATGAACCTGCGCATGCAGCAAAAGCTTTCCCTGCTTCGCAGATCATGGGAGGTGGCGCAGCAGGAAATAAGCAGCGGCATCAGCCAGCATCACCTTCCGGAGAATCTTTCTCTGCTCATGGCACGCCATGTGGCTGCCCAGGCAAAGGAGCGTGCTTTGGCCCGTGCTGATGCGGGAGAGGTGCTTGCCGTGAAGCAGGCAGATGAGCCTGCTGCGAAGGGCGAGGCGATCGTTGCCCATTTGTCCCATGCACAGCCTGCTGCATCGGCTTTGCGTCAATTTGTGGATCTCTCCCGGCAGGTGACCTGCTTCTATTACCAGCATGGGCTGGGCTTGAACCTGCATGAGCACCGCATGGTGAGAGATGATGAGGCGATTCATCAAAACCGGAACGAGGAGGAGGCGCTGCTGGTCATCCGCCGTTATTTCGGCGGGCTGGCCCACCCGGAGCGCACGATGTGCGGTCTGGGCAGCACTCCCACAAGCGCCACGACGCTTTCTGAACTCAAGCGCGAGATTCTGCAGGTGCGCGAGGAAGTCAGTGTCTGGGGACCTCAGTTCAAAGTGGCCTTGCAGGAATGGAACCAGGCCTGGCAGCGCCGTCGTGATCTCGAGGCTGCCGCCACGCTCAGCCTCGCGGGATTCAGCGTTTCAAGAATGCAGTTCGGCACGCGGGATGCCAGTTCGAGCACCCTCTATGAGGAAGCCAGCTGCCAGCGCATGGTCATGGAGCATATGGAGGGCCCGCTGCAGGAGCGTGAGCGGGTGCTTGAACGCCGGTTTGCCGCAGCGCTTGGCATGCTCTGGTGGAGCGATCCCGCAGAGCTCAGTGAATGGCTGCGTGTGCGGCGTCGTGACCTGACCGCCTGGGTCACCATCTATGAGGCCATGAGCGGTGCGCTGCGGTCATTCCGTGAGCTGCTGATCTCGTTTTTTGCTTTTCAGACTCTCACGACCAAGTTTGCAAACGTGGATGACCCCAGTGCTTTTCTCACTGCGCTGCAGTCGGTGGTGCCGAAAATGTTCAACCTCCTGCGCCAGATCACAGCCACCATGGACGGCGCGCCGTTTCCTTTCACGGATGACGGCAAGACTGTGAGCCTGAACCAGCATCTCATGCCCATGCCTATGCCGGAGATGCCGGGGGTTTCGATGACCCTGGCAGATGCTGCCAGCATGCGCGGCATCGGCATGCAGATGGCATCACGCACTTCCGAGTGCATCGCCCCCTATGTGGAAACCTTTCTGAGCCACTACCACCGTGCTTTTGCCTGGCTGGCGGAGTCAGCAGAACGCACTGAAACGCACTTTCTAGGCTCTCTTGGCTTTAACACAGCAACCGAGATTCTGCTGCCCGATGAGTTCACCACCCAGCGTCTCGGTATGAAATCCCGCTCTCCCGATGCCATAGCAGCATGGAAGCCGACAGCATAAAAATGACGTGTGTCACGTCCGCTGCGCAGAGGGCAGCGGCTGCGACTTTGTTGCTATTTCCTTTTTTCGGGTGTGCTTTTTTGGGCATCCAGGATCATTTTGAGACTGGATTGAAATTCATCAACCGTCTCAGGTGCCAGCTTTCGCGCCTGCATGACGCTGATGGTCATTTTCATGGCTGCTGCGTCATCTTCAATCATGGCATTGTCTGCAAATTCCACCAGCCCGTCTTCAGCAGGGGTGATTTTCTCCAGCAAGGGTTTTATCCTGCCCTCACGCTGAGCTTCGGGCAGGGCCTGCCAAAAATTCCAGAGCGCCGTTGGCGAGTTGGGGTAGTCCGCTACCCAGCCCTCACTGGCAGCGAGGTATTCTTTGTCTTCTTTAAGCTCACGATAAGAGTCCGCAAGCATGGACCATGTGTCCTCGTCATGGCCCACGCTGGCGCCAATTTTTTTCGCCCAAAGGATGGTGTTCTTATAGTCTGACGCATCGTAGCTGGTCGCGGTGCGCATCAAAAAAAGAACGGGATTGGTAGGCGCTATTTTTTCCAGATCGCGCAAAGCGGTCTCGAGTTCGTCCTTTTTGCCATCCATCTGGGAAAGCACGCCTAGCTTGGCAGCCAGAAATACCTCTGTGAGCACCGCAGGCAGTTTGGAGGCGTCGAGTTCTTTGACGAGCGTGTAGGCTTTGTCGATTTCACCATCCTGCATCGCTATGCCCATTTGTATAAATTTTGAGGCCTGTTCCTTGCTGAGTCCCTCTGGTGATGATGCCGCCTGGAACCCCATCAGCAAAAGCGCTGAAAAACGGGTGCTGACGGTGATGTTTTCATAATCTGTCATCTGCCAGTGGCTGCCATGGCGCTGCAGCCACCAGCGCAGCTTGAATTCGGAGCCGCCCTCATCGTGGGTTCTTGCGATGATCACCGCCTTGTCGCCATCAACATCAATGCGACGTATCTCGGCGTCCAGAAACAGAAAAAACGGGCGCATGACCGGAAACATGCGCTCGCTGGTCAGGATCATGGCTTTTTTGAGCAAAAGCTTTTTGGAAAGGTCTGGCTGGACGGCAGAACCGGCGTAGGTGGCCTCAATGAGGGCGTCCCAGTCAACCATTTGCAAATAATCACGGATTTTCATCCGGTAGATGGTTCTTTGAAATTGAGTCAGCCAATCCGTCAGCACAGCCTGCGTGGCAGCGTCCACATCCGGCGTGCCGGGCAGCAGTGACACGCGGATTTTAGAGGGTGAATCATCCTCTGGCGGTGTCTGGGCAAAAACCGCCAGTGGAAAAATGAGCAGGAGGCTTGCCAGGAGGGAGGTGACGGGGCGGTGCATTTGCTCAAAATGTGCCCGAAACAAAAGGAACGGGCAAGTTTTGGCACGCCATTTGTTATTCACCTTACGAGGAAACGCTGGCTTGAACATCCGTCGCATGGAAGGATAGTCGGCCATTCCTCCTCAAAACAGCCCCCCATGTCGGAGCCGAGTCTATTCAGACATTATCAAATCGTTCAAGACGTCGACGGCAACAACGTCGAGCTGGTCCGCAACTCCGAGCAGGTGGCGGTGCTGGCCTTTGATATCCAGCGGATGGAGTACGTCCACTGCCATGTGCTGCTGGAGCCCCTGCAAAGCCGAGCTGCGTTTGAGGAAGGCTGCAAAACACTGCAAAAACGAGGCCACCCCGGGCTCGCCCGCATGATCGAATTTGGTGAAGACGAAGGAAACCCCTTTTATATCACCGGCAATGTGGATGGAGAGGCTCTGAGGACCTATCTCGCCCGGCTTCAGGACATTCCAGGCTGGCTTGCCATCATGATCGCCACCCGGGCGCTGGAGACTGCCATAGCACTGTGTGAGAGAGGCGAGTTCCTTGCCGAATCCCCTCTCGATAACCTGAGAATTGTGCAAACCGCATCGCAGGCTGTCCAGGTGCTGGCGGCTGACTTCAATGTGCTCAGCAACAGCGATGGCAAAAAGCGTGCCCTGAAGGCCGGTTTTGAAAAGCAGGGCAAAGCTCTTCGCACCTTCCTTGTGGAACAGGGCGGCATGCTGCCGGACCACAGCCTTGCAGTGGCAGATTTTGCCGAACTTCTCAGCGCCTGCCTTTCCTGTGCAGGTGGCGGTGTCATCGCGGCCATGCGTGAGTTGCGCGCCAGTTTGCACAAACTTGCGCCCCAGCAGCTTTCCGGGGAAATACCCACGGCGCACAAACCTCGTGCTCTGCTCGCTCCGCTGCTGGCTGGCTATCAGGATGTCGCACGTGGCATGGTCAATCTGGTTCGCATTCAGAGCCAGCGCCTCGACATGGCCAACCCCTACAGCATGCGCGGCACGCTTACCAAGACAGGCCGTTCCGTTCTAATTGAGCAGGTTCCGCCTGCCCGAATTTCCCATGCAAGTGTGAAACAGGCGGATGAGTCCGCCTTCAAGATCACCAAGCAGCGTGACAATTCGTGTCTCATAACTCTGGCGCTCGTGAATGAGGCCGAGGAAATCACCTGTCTCGCGGAAGAAGTCGCCGAGGGGATCAGCCTCGCTGAGCTCTTGCGGGAGCGGCAGTGCCTGGAAGTGCAGGAGGCCTACCTTGTGCTTGCCGGGCTCGACACTGCGCTGACTCAGCTCGAACGCTCCACTCTTCCCTCCAGCAAGCTGCGGCTGGAAGACATCTTCCTGCTCACCGGATTCGCGCGTGAGGACTCACGCAGCACGAAGCTGCTTGTTTCCAAGCTCAACGAGTGGCCGGCCTTCAATGTCATTGTACGCGCGCATCCTACGCTTGCATCCATGTCTGGCAGGGGCTGCGACCCCGCCGTGCTGCTGCCTCCTGCGCGAGGCACGACGCCCACGCCATGGCATGGCGGCTGGCTTGCTGCCATGTGCAAATTCCTTCTGGGCTTTGTGTCTCCTCTTGGTGTTCACGCCGAACCGCGCCCAGATACGCGTGAGCGCGAAACTGTTGCGCGACTGCTTGATGACGAAGTCGCCAAGATGGCAGAGGCAAAGCCCTCCCAGCGCAGCGACTTTCTCGCCCGTTACGCTCGCATCATTCAGCATCGTGACCCCGCACCCAAAGCCAGCGAGCCTGTGCGCACAGGCGTTGCAGAACCTGTGGCAAAGACTCGCGCTCAGACTGTGCCCGTCGCCAAACCGCCTGTGAAGCCTGAGGTCTCGGTGCCGCTGGTCGCTGAATCATCCCGTGCAGCTCCGGGAGCCCTCACATCTGGAGGCGCAGCCAGGGGCGGAGACGAGCCAACCATCGGCTTTGCCGAGCTGCTTTTCCGCAACGGCGGAAGCGAGCCTTCGCCACCAGATGCGCCTGACTGGGCGCTTGCTGCCGCGAATGTCCCCCCCACGCTGCCCGCTCATCTCATTCCGCGAGAGGATGTGCCCCTGTGGCTGAAGGCCGCCGTGTTTCTGAGCGGTTCCATGGTCATCGGGGCCATGTGCGCCCATCTCTCTGGCTCCGCCCTTTGGCAAAAAAAGCATGTGCCTGCACCTTTGGAGGCGGCTGGAAATCCGTCTGTCATTGTACCCGTGCCCGCCAAACAAGTGCTGGCGCCCCAACAGGCCAAGGCTCCTCCTTCGAGTGTGCCTGGGGTCAAAGTCGCTCCTGGAGAGTCTGCTGTGCCCAAAGCCATTCCGGTACCGAAACCGCCGTCTGACATCGCCGCGCCTCCGGAAAGCAGTGATGCGCGCAGCAGCGGCATTTCTCTTTCTCTGCCGCCTGGAGCCACCAGCCAACTGCGTGACCAGCTCCCGTCAACCCCGCCCCCCACTCCGCCACGGCCATGACTCTCATGCTGCGCGTTCTGACCGCCGTTTTGCTTGCCTGCCTCCTCACTTCCTGTCCCGAAACGACCGTGGATGAAGACTTTGGCCTCAGGCCGGTCGCTCTTGATGTCGCTGACTGGAATGGTGCCTGGACTACAGTGAATGAAAAAGAGGAGGACGCCGTGCAATTTGCCGTAACTGACTCTGTGCAGGGCAGGATTCTCATGACAGAGCCCGGCAACAAAGAGGACAAGCCCGTCGAGTTGGCCATTCGCCGTGCCTCGGCCGACTCCAAGGTCAAGCTCTGCTTCGCAGTCGCCAAGGAACGCGATGTCAAAAAGGCCGGACCAGTCTCTCTCTTCTTGATGCGTGTCGCCGAAGGCGGTGTGCTCTACACTTGGAGCATCGACCACGAGGCTGTTGCCGCTGCCATCAAGGCAGGTCATCTCAAAGGTGTCGTAAAGGCTGACAAGAATGGTGCCCATAGCCACTTGGATTCCGCTCCGCAAAATTATGCGAAGCTTCTGGAGCCGCAGTTTTGGAACTGGTCTGAGCCGACTTGCCTCACGCGGACTCAAAAGTGATGCTGATGCCTGCTAGGCGGAAGTGCATGGGGCCAGTCATTTTCCGACTCGACAGCAAGCCCGGTTTGTGATGGCATCGTGCTTTCACTGCCCCTTGGTAAAGGGGGCTGATTTAATCGCCGATCTGTGCATGACATGAAACGCCGCTGCTTCATTCATCAAACTTCCGTGCTGTGCAGCCATGTCATGCTTGCACCTTCTGCGGTGCTTCTCGCTGGAAGCTTCACTGGAAAGATCCGCAAGTCGCTCAAGTGGGGCATGGCGCAAAAAGCCGCGCAGGGGATGCCTCTGGCGGAGGCTTTCAAAAAGCTTCGGGCCTGCGGCTATGAGGGTGTGGAGCCCAGCCTGCTAGGGCATGTAACCGAGCAGAACGCGAACGAATGGATCGCCGCCAGCAAGGAGAGCGGACTGATCATCGACGGCACCGTGGGCGGACGAAGCGAAGGACTTGAGTCAGGCATTGATCTGACGAAAAAGCTGGGTGGAGATTCCATGCTCGTGGTGCTGGACTATCCGCAGGACCAGCCGCTGCAGCAGACATGGGATGCATCAGTGGCGCGCATGAAGCGGGCCTCTGTGCATGCAGAAAAGCAAGGCGTTCGCATTCTCATCGAAAACGTCTGGAACACCTTTCTCATCAGCGCTTTCGACATGGCGCGGTTCATCGATGACGTTGGCAGCCCTTGGGTGCAGGTGCATTTCGACATCGGCAACATGATGCGCTGGGGCGTGGCGGAGCACTGGGCGCAAGTGCTGGGAAAACGCAGCCTGAAGCTGGACGTGAAGGAATACGACCTCGAGCGCGCCATGAAGGAAGGCATGCGCAAAGGCTTTGACGCACCGCTCGGAGAGGGCAGTGTCAACTGGCCAGCCGTCCGCGCAGAGCTGGCCAAAATCAACTACACCGGCTGGGCCGCCGCCGAGGTGAAGGCCGGAGACTGGGACTATCTGGCAGATGTGGCCCGCCGTATGGACAAGGTGCTGGATCTTTGACTAAAAATCCAGCTTCACTGTTCTGCCGCCGTCCTGCGCAGACGCCAGACAGGCATCCAGCACGCGCTGCGTCAGCAGGCTGATGCGCGGCCAGTGAGCATCCAGTTTTTCGGAGAGCACGAGTTCAGAAAAAGTGCGGAACAGGTTGGACTCCTGCGAGCCCGGGGCGTTGCTGCTTGGCTCGTCGATCACTTCGACTTTGCGGCCTTCGTGCATGCTGGCCTGGCAGCGGTCCAGCATAAAATCGGAGCGCGTCAGGCTGTACTTCGTCTCGCTGCCATGAAAGGGCAGCACAAAGTCGGACACCTGCAGCAGCCCCTTGCCGCCGCTCACGATGGCCCACTGCGCATTCGTGGTGGTGAAGGAACAGTAAAAGGACGCGCTGGCGCCATCCGCAAAGGTCAGCGCGCCGGAAAACTCGAGCGGCACAGGAGGCGTGTCGTCCGTCTGCTGCGTCTCCGAATGGATGCGGCCTGTCACCTGCAATGGGGTGGCGTAGTTCATGGCCCAAAGCGTGAAGCGCAGACAGTACCAGCCCAGATCTCCGAGGCAGCCCAGTGGCTCCAGCTTGCCGTGCGCACGGATGTTGCTGCGCTGAAACTCATCGTCGCTCATGAAGCTGAACTGGGTGGCAATGTGGCGCACTGGCCCCACATCGAGGTCCACTGCATCGCGCAGCTTCTGCAGGCGGCGGCCGTGCATGAACATCACGCCGTCCATAAACTGCACGCGATGCTTTTCACACGCGGCGATCATCTCCGCCACATCGGCCGCATGCACACCCACGGGCTTTTCCGCCAGCACATGCTTGCCGGCCTCTGCGGCGCGGATGACCCATTCCTTGCGCAGGCCGGTGGGCAACGGGATGTACACGGCGTCGATGTCCCTGCGTGCCAGCAGCGCGTTGTAGTCATCCATGGCCTCCGGCACGACCGCATGCGGAGCGCTGCTCTGGCATTCATCAATGAAGGTCTGCGCACGCAGGAGGTCACGGCTGGCCACCGCCACCAGTGTGGCGTTTCCGGCATCACGGATGGCCTGCCAGTTTTTGCGGGCGATGAAGGCGGCACCCAGGATGCCCCAGCGACAGTGGTTGGTGTTCATGCCGGATCAAGCACGCGGCTGCGACACCCGTCAAGCCCGCAGCCTTACAGCATCAGGCCAAATCGTGCGCTGACGGCGCGCAGCAGCGCAAAGAGCAGCAGCGTCAGCACTGCGCTGCCGCCCAGGGCACCATAAAAACCCCACCAGCGCTGAAACGCGGGAAAGAGCAGAAACATCGGCAGCGTGGGTAGCACATACCAGAAGATGTAATACATGTGGTCTGCCGTCTTTTGTGCCCGCACTTCCGGACCGCTCTCATGGTGCACCCAGAAGAGCGTGATGATGCTCACAAACGGCAGCGCTGCCAGCAGCGCACCCAGCTTGTCGCTCCGCTTCACCATCTCGCTTACGAGTGTGATGATGCCGGCGCTGAGCAGGTACTTGATGATGATTTTCAGGGTCATGGTGTGTGTTGGAAAAAGTGAGTAACGAATTTTGAGGCAGGGGATTTCCAAGATCAACGATATCACGCATGGGCGTGATTGCAGCCAACCCATCCTGCCATGAAAGCGACACGTCTCACCTCTTATCTTGCGCTCCTGACGGCATGCTCTCTTGAGACGCATGCCGTGGCTCAAATGCCGCCCCGTCACCCCGCGCACCGGGCTCAGCATCCGCCGCACACTACGCCACCGCCGACAAATGCCGCAAAGCCACAGTTTGGTGATCCGCTGCCGGGGCTCACGAGGGCTCAGCTGGCCGCCTTTCTGGATGGAAAGGATGACTTTGAAGACACGGAAACAGAGACTGGCGGTCTCGGGCCCATCTTTAATCGCAGCTCCTGCGTCACCTGCCACAACGCGCCTGCCACAGGCGGTGCAGGCCCCATCAATGTGACACGCTTTGGCCGCACCGACGGCGGGGGCTTTAATCCGCTCACGTCTCTGGGCGGCTCTCTGCAGCAGGAAATGGAGATCAGCCCCGCTCTGCATGAAGTGGTGCCGCAGGAGGCCAACGTGGTGGCGCATCGAAACTCCACCCCGCTCTTCGGCCTGGGCTTGGTCGAAGCCATCCCGGACGATCAAATTCTGCAAAATGTCAGGCGTACCCCCATGGATGGTGTGCTGGGAAAAGTGGCCAGGGTGGCGGACCCGGCCACAGGCAAGATGCTGATCGGCCGCTTTGGCTGGAAGGCGCAGCAAGCCACGGTGCTGAGCTTTGCCGGAGATGCCTATCTCAATGAAATGGGCATCACCAACCGTCTCTTTCCGGTTGAAAACGCACCCAATGGCAATGCGCAGCTCCTCGCACAATATGACACCGTGGTGGATCCCGAGGATGTCGTCGATCCCACGACAGGCAGGGGAGACATTGACCGTGTGGCTGACTTCATGCGTTTCCTTGGTGCGCCGCCGCGACTGCCTTTGTCGAACTCTGCTGCGGTTGGACGGAGTGTGTTTCAAAACACCGGATGCGCCGTCTGCCACGTGCCGCTGATGATCACAGGCCCCCATAAAATAGCCGCGCTCGACCGCCAGGAGGTCTGGCTTTTCTCAGACCTGCTCCTGCATGACATGGGGGCTCTGGGAGATGGCATCGCCCAGTCCGCCGCTGATGTGAGAGACATGAAAACTGCGCCTCTGTGGGGGCTGCGCGCGAGTGCGCCCTACCTGCATGACGGTCGCGCACAGACTGTCGATGAAGCGATCAAGGCTCACGATGGCGAGGCGAAGGCCTCCAAGGAACGCTACCTCAGGCTGAACAAGCAGCAGGTCCAGCAGCTCCTCGACTTCCTCATGTCGATCTAAATTGGAGTAGATAACTGGGCCGAGCGTGAAGCAGGTGGAAACGCCTGCTTCACATTTGTCATCCGAATGGCCGCTGATAAAACAGTTCAGCGCTTCACCTGGCCTGCTTTCGTTTTTACCGCTTCAGGCTTCCCACCACAGCGCGAAACCACAAACAGGCACAGCAGCACCAGCACCACTGCCGCAGCGATTGCGACGGGCTTTTGCTGCTTGAGTTTGCCCATGAGCAAGGGGGCGGTTGCCGGTGCTGGTCTGATACCCGAAGGACGTGGTCCCGGAGCGGGGGTAGGGGCCCTTCTTGGTGCGGGGACGACGGGATTGGTGGCTTCAGGTTTTGGACGGTTGGCAGCCACGTGCGGACCAGCGGCTATGGGGATGGTGCTGGAGGTCGCATTGTGAGTGCCAGGCTGCGTTCTGGGCAGCATGACGGGTGCGGAGCGCAGATTCTGCGGTGGCGGCATTGCCACACCTGGAGGTGGCGCAGCGGTGGCGGCTGCTTGCTGTACAGGCAGAGGACGCGGTGTCTGCTCCACAGCCTGCGGGGCCTCTTGTTTTTCAAACTGCGTGCGTGCAGCACCAGCCTTGCGCGGACGTTGCTCCGGATCGAGTGACATCAGGTGCATCACCCATGAGGTCATCCAGGCTGGCACATGGGAGGCGAGCTTGGTCAGGGGTGGGATGTCGTGGCTGAGGTGCTTCAGGCGGAGTTCCTTCATCACCCTTGCATCAAAGGGGGCGCGCGCGGTCAGCGCCTCATAGAGGATGCAGCCCAGCGCATACACATCTGTGCGACGGCGCGTGGAGCCATCCTGCCACTGCTCCGGGGCGGCGCAGCGGTAGGCACGTATCTGCTCCTCGGGGCTGTCGTCTTTCGAGGCAAATCCCTGCCCAAAGCCATGCAGTGTCACCTGCCAGTCAGCGGCGGACTTTCCGCTGATGCGCACGTATTCCGGTCGCAGGCTGCCGTGCACGATGGCGCTTTCGTGCAGAGCTGAAAGCGCTTCCAGCAGTTGCACGGTCAGCGAGGTGAATTCCTTTTCCGTAAGCGGGCCGCGCTCCAGGATCTCGGGCAGTGTTTCTCCCGGCAGGGGGCCGGCTACGATGGTGTAAAAGCCGTCTTTGTCCGCTCCGTAGTCGATCAGCCGGTCCAGGTGACGGTTCTCCAGCCCGGCCAGCTGACGGAAAAGCTCCCTCAGCCCCTCGATCTCCTCCGGCTTCTGGGTCTTGAATCGACGCAGCCGCAGTTCGTTTTCGCGCTTGTTGTCGCGCACGAGCAGCAGCTTGCTGGCGGTGTCTTCTTCAAGAGGGCGCAGGATTTCAAAACGGTTGGACATTCGGTAAAGTTCGCCTGTTCCTTTCAATCCCGCAAGCTTCTTGCCACCGCCATTGTTTTCAGGCTAAAGTATACCCTTATTCCTTTTAATGGACGAATTTCTCGTCATTGACCATGTTTCCAAATCCTTCGGCACGCAGCTTGCCGTGGGGGATGCATCCTTGGCAGTGGCAAGGGGGGAGTCGTTTTCACTTTTAGGACCGAGTGGCTGTGGAAAAACCACGCTGCTGCGGATGATTGCAGGCTTTGAACGCCCTGACTGCGGCAGGATTATGGTCGCGGGCAGGGACATCACCGCGCTTCCGCCTGAGCAGCGGCCAGTAAACACCGTCTTTCAAAATTACGCCCTCTTTCCTCACATGAGTGTATGGGAAAATGTGGCCTTCGGCCTGCGCATGAGCCGCCGCCCGCGTGAGGAGATACGCAGCAGCGTGGACCACATGCTGGACCTGGTGCGTCTCAATGAGCACGTGCGCAAGCGCCCCTCACAGCTGAGCGGTGGGCAGCGGCAGCGTGTGGCCATTGCTCGAGCTTTGGTGAACAATCCGCAGGTTCTGCTGCTGGACGAGCCGCTGGCTGCGCTGGATCTCAAGCTGCGCCAGCACATGCTCATGGAGCTGAAAACCATTCATGAACAGGTTGGCACCACGTTCATCTACGTGACACACGACCAAGGCGAGGCCATGAGCCTGAGCGATCGAGTTGCAGTCATGAATGAGGGCAGGGTAGAGCAGGTGGACTCACCGGGGCATCTTTATGAAAATCCCCGCACCCGCTTTGTGGCCTCCTTCATCGGCGATGCAAATTTTTTCACAGGCGTGGTGGTGGAGATACAGCACGAAGGATATGTGCGCGTGCTGGTGGATGGACTGGGCAGTCCGCTCGTTCTGGGTAGCGGCGACATCGCTTCCGGTCACCCCTTGCGTCTGATGGTAAGGCCGGAAAAAATCAGTCTCACGCTGACGCGGCCGTCCAGAGTAGAACGGGTTAACGCCTTCCCCGGAGTGGTGGAGGACGTGGCCTATTTCGGTTCGCACACGCGCTATCGTATCCGCGCCGGGCAGCACAGCATTCTGGCGCAGCTCCAGCGCAGCCGCTTTAGCGGAGGGGAGATCGATCCGGTGCGTGGAGCGGAGGTGTGGATGAGCTTTCATCCGGATGAAGGCCGGGTCGTGCACATGGAGGATGCCTCATGAGAGCCGGATCCGGCTCTGCCAGACAGTGGATTGTCACCCTGCCGTCACTTGCTTGGCTGGCTGTCTTTTTTGTGATTCCTGCAGGTTTGGTCATCAGCACGGCATTTCGCCCTGCCGATTTGCAGGGTGGTGTCGGGCCGGGCTGGACGCTGGACACCCTGCGGGAAGTGATGGACTCCGCCTATGGTCCGATTCTCTGGCGCACGCTATGGCTCAGCGGTGTGACGACTTTGATCTGTCTGGCTCTGGCGCTTCCGGTGTCTTTTCATATGGCGCGTGCAAAGCGGCGCATGCGGCAGATTCTGCTGCTGCTGGTTGTCATCCCCTTTCTGTCGAATTTCCTGATCCGTATTTTTGCATGGAAGTCTCTGCTGCACCCCGAAGGTCCGCTGACCAGGCTTCTCATCGGGATGCATCTTTTGCCGGAAAATGTCACGCTGTTGAATCATTCAGGGACGGTGCTGCTCGTGCTTGTTTACACGCAGCTGCCCTTTGCCATCCTGCCGCTCTACGCAGCTGCCGAGAAATTTGACTTCGGCTTGCTGGATGCAGCCCGGGACCTCGGGGCCGGCCCATGGCGCGCTTTTTCGAACGTGTTCGTTCCTGGTGTCAGTCGCGGGCTGATTTCTGCATCCGTCATGGTTTTTGTCTGCTGTCTTGGTCAGTACGTTATTCCGCAGATGGTGGGCGGCGCTTCGGATGAAATGCTCGGAAGCAAAATCGCCCAGCGCGTTTTTTCAGACCGCAACCTGCCGCACGCCAGTGCGCTTGCTGGCGGGCTCATGCTGGCTGTGCTGCTTCCGATGCTGCTCGTTGTGCTGAGGCAGAAGTTTGGCAGGGGAAAGGAGGCTGAATGAAGCACTCAAGGCTGCCGGCTTTCATCACCTTGGGGGTGATGGTCTTTCTGTTTGCTCCGCTGGTGGTTCTGGTTGTTAACTCCTTCAATGCCTCGCGTTTTGGCGGTGAGTGGGAGGGCTTCACCTGGAACTGGTATGAAAAACTCTGGGCTGCGGGAGAGGTGTGGGAGTCACTCTGGATCACGCTCAAAATTGCCGTTTCGGCCTCCCTGGTTTCCATGATGCTGGGCACTCTGGCCGCATATGCGCTGCATCGGTTTCGCTCTGGGCTGCAGGATGTGCACCACATGCTGGTCACTCTGCCATTGGTCATGCCGGACGTGCTCATGGGCATGTCACTGCTGGCCCTTTTTGTTCTCACAGGGTTTGAAACCGGCATGCTCACCATCTGGATCGCGCATGTCACCTTCTGTTTGAGCTTCGTGACAATGGTGGTTCTCGGCAGGCTTCAGGACTATGATTTTACCCTGCTTGATGCTGCTCGTGATCTGGGTGCCACTCAGGCCATGGCTGTGAGAAAAGTGCTTTTGCCGCTCATTATGCCCGGTGTGCTTGCAGGCGGTCTTCTGGCCTTCACTCTTTCAATTGATGACTATGTCATCACCTTCTTTGTCTCGGGTCCTGGCACCACGACTCTGCCTCTCCGCGTCGCCAGCATGATGAAAACCAGCCGCAGCCTGCCGGTGATCAATGCACTGAGCACTCTCCTCATAGCCAGCACCTTTATCTTTGCCGCATGCAGCTTCCGTCTCCAACGCAAAACATGACCTCGTTTCTCAGATCTCTGGCAGACTTTATTGAGCCGACCGGGCTTGTCTGGCTCCTCCTTTCTGCACTTGTAGTGATCAAGCTGAAGCACCGGAAATGGAGGGCTTTGATCTTGCCAGCCACCGCCTGGCTGCTGCTGACACTCACCGCAGCCACTGCTCTGCCGCACGCTTTGGTGGCATCACTGGAGGCTCGTTGGAAGCCCGTGGAAATCAGCACACTGCCAGAGTGCGACGCCATCATAGTGCTGGGTGGCGGCATGGAGCCCTCGATCAGCGAGCCAGCAGGAATCCATATGAAAGGTGCTGCAGACCGGCTGTTTACGGGGCTGATGCTCGCAAAAAAAGGCCGGGGCAGGCTGTTGGTATTGGGTGGTGGCATGTGCAAGATGCGGTCCGGCATCGAGTCCGAGGCGGATGCTGCAATGCGCTGGGTGGAGGAGTGGCAGCTCTCCCCTGTTCCAGTGCAAAGTCTGGGCAACTGCACCGACACCCACGATGAAGCCGTAAAAGTCTCCGCCCTGGCCGCCAGGCATGGCTGGAAAAAGGTGGCGCTGGTGACATCAGCCTATCACATGACCCGCGCCAAGGCGGTGTTTGAAAATGCGGGCACGGCTGTTGTTGCTGTTCCGTGCAATTACGTCAGCATGACGTTGCGTGAGCAGAAGGCAAAATGGATCGAGGTGCCAAACGCAGGCAATCTGGCCCATCTTGAGGCATGGATGCACGAAATGATAGGATGGTGGGCCTATCGTTTTTGCGGCTGGATTTGATGATTGCTGTGGAGAATCAGATCCGTAGGGCGAATTCCCGCTTCACCTCGCGCCATCTCACGCCATCATGCACACATGACCCGTGAAGACGCCGCAACCATCTTTGAACGCATTGCCCTGCTCCTGGAGCTGAAGGGGGAAAACACCTTCAAGGTGCGCGCCTACCGCACCGGCGCGGAGATCGTCGAGAGCTTCAGTGGCGACATCATGAAACTGGCCGCGGAAAACCAGCTCGCAGGCATCAAGGGGCTCGGTGAGGCCCTGCGCGACAAGCTTCATGAAATGGCCACCACCGGAAAGCTGGAGTTTTACGAAAAGCTCAAGGCGGAGTTTCCAGACACACTCTTTGAGCTCTTCGACGTCCCCGGCCTCGGTCCCAAAAAGGTGGCTGCTTTGCACTCAGAGCTGGGTGTGTCCTCCATCGCCGATCTCAAGCGCGCATGCGAAAGCGGCGAGGCCGCCAAACTCTCCGGATTCGGCGGCAAGACAGTGGAAAAAATCCTCGACGGCATCGCCTTTCGCGAGCAGCACGCGTCTGAGTTTCGCCAGGATCAGGTTCATGCCCTCGCGCAGGAGATTCTGGAGGCGCTGCGTCAGCATCCGCAGGTCTCGAATGCCGAAGTCTGCGGCAGCTTCCGCCGTGGCAAGGAAACCGTGCACGATCTCGACTTCCTCGTCTCCACCAAGCAGCCCGAGGAGGTCATCGAATACTTCGTACAGCTCCCCATCGTCGTGGACGTCATCGCGAAGGGGCCTACCAAAGCCAGCGTGCACGCCACGCACGGCGTTCAGTGCGATCTCCGCGCCGTCTCCCGTAAGGAGTACCCCTTCGCCCTGGTGTACTTCACCGGCAGCAAGGAGCACAACGTCGTCATCCGCCAGCGTGCCCTGGCGCGCGGCTGGTCGCTCAATGAGTATGCCTTCACCCCGGTGCCGGATCACGCCGATGCGCCCGTCATCCCACCCGTGCACGATGAAGCCGAGCTCTACCGCGCGCTGGATCTCGACTTCATCGATCCCGAACTGCGCGAGAACAAAGGCGAGATCGAGGCCGCCGAGCACGGTGGTCTGCCGCACCTCATCCAGCTCGAAAACCTGCGCGGAGTCTTCCACAATCACACCACCGCCAGCGACGGCGGTGCGACCCTCCGCGAGATGGCCCATGCAGCCCACGAGCTGGGCCTGCAGTACCTCGGCATCGCCGACCACAGCAAGTCCTCTTTCCAGGCCAACGGCCTCGATGAAAAGCGCCTGCTCGCACAGATCGAGGAGATCCAGGCGCTCAATGAAGAGATGAAGGAGGAAGGCTTCCGCATCTTCACCGGCAGCGAGGTGGACATCCTTAAAGACGGTAGTCTCGATTTCAGCGACGAAATCATGGTACAGCTCGACTACGTCGTCGCCTCCGTGCACAACGTCTTCAATCTGCCCGAGGCCGAGATGACCAAGCGCATCATCCGCGCCATCGAGAATCCGCACGTCACCATGCTAGGCCACCTCACCGGCCGCCTGCTGCTGCAGCGCCCGGCTTACAATGTCAACATCGCCGCCGTGATCGATGCCGCCGCCGAGACCGGCACCATCATCGAGCTTAATGCCAGCGCCTGGCGTCTCGACATGGACTGGCGCTGGTGGAAGCTCGCCAAGGAAAAAGGCGTCAAATGCAGCATCAATCCCGACGCCCACAGCGTGCACGGCCTGCAGGCCGTCATCTACGGCATCAAGGCCGCCCGCAAAGGCTGGCTCACCCGCAAAGACGTCATCAATTGCCTCCCCCTCGGCCAGATCGAAGACGCGTTGCGTGCCAAGCGCGCAATGTAACTCCTGCAAGGAGCCAGGCGATCAGTCCATAGTGGTCCGCACAGTCCTCTGTGCGGCACGCGCGGACCTGCATGGTTCGAGAAGTTCCACAACTTCGATCGTGCTTGTGTCCTCCCAAAGCCCCTCTCACTTCTCCGGAATAATCCTCAGCGCGTGGCTCGCCTTGCTGGCATACCACCAGCCTTTTTTAAAGGGCCGCAGGTGCACGCCGTTTGGGATCTCCACCCCGTTGCTGTCCTTCGTTCGTGTCCCCGTGCTGTCCAGAATCAGCGGCGCACCCTCCGGGCTGTGGCCTATCTTGCCCACCCACAGCACCACGTGGGAGACCTCGCCTTTGTTGCTCTTCACAAACAGCAGATCCCCCGTGAGCAGCGTCTTTTCAAAGTCCTCGTAGCGCTCGGGCAGCTCGATCCGCTTCACCGCGATGCTTCGCCCTGCACCCGGCCCGGGGGTCTCCGTCAGCATGGCCTGATCCTGCACATCTCCGGTGGGCTTGATCCCCAGCGCCATGTTGTACACAAAGGCGGTGAAGTTGCTGCAGTCCACCCCCTTCGTCACAGGCGTGGTCTGCCTCTCATCCTTCGGCCAGCCCGCTGGTGGCTCCCAGTCCGGCACGTGATGATGCTGGTACGTGTAGCCTACAAAGCGCATGGCGGTGGCGATCACTCGCTGGCGCGACCACTCCGGGCTTTTTGAGCCCATGCCCTCAGGCGGGCTGAAGTGCTTCGCCGCAGGTCCCCAGTATTTCCAGCGCGGTTGGTTGGCGTCATCATACCATTCGCGGTAGGGCACGTTGGCCTCCTCCTTCCAGTTGCCACGCGGTCCTTTCAGGAGGTCGCCTATCAGCTCCTCATCGCTGAAGGTGAAGGCCACCTTGTAGGGTGACTTGTAATCAGCAGCGTGCAGGGCGCTGCAGCAAAGCAGGAGGGAAAGCAGAAGCCGGCGGATCTTCATGGTGCCCCCCTTAAACGCCGCCACCGTCAGCGGCTTGCATCCAGAAAATCACAAACAGCGGCTGCCATCACGGCCACGCCGGTTTTGATGCTCTGCTCATCACAGTCATACATCGGCGTGTGGCCGCCATAGGTCATGCCTTTCTCCTCGTTCGCCACGCCCAGGCGGAAGTAGAAGCCCGGAACCACCTGCGCGAAAAAGCTGAAGTCCTCCCCACCCATGCCCGGGATGAGCTCGATCACGTTCTTTTCTCCCACGACCCGGCGAAAGACCGGCAGCGTGACATCCACCAGCTTTTGATCATTGTGAATGCTCGGGTACGTCTTCCGGTACTCCATCTCATAGGTGGCCCCATGCGCTGACGTGATGCCCTTTAGGATGCGCTCCATCTGCTCGATGATTCCGTCTCGGAAAGCTGCGTCATAAGTGCGCACCGTGCCGCCCAGCTCCACTTTCTCCGCGATGATGTTCTCGCGGTCGCCACCGCTGATCATGCCGATGCTGATCACCAGCGGCTGCCGCGTGTTCGTCTGGCGGCTCTTGATCATCTGCAGCGCCATGATGGCCTCCGCCGCCACCGCGATGGCGTCCACCCCTTTGTGCGGCGTGGAGCCGTGCGCCATCTTGCCATGGATGGTGATGTGAAAGCGGTCGCTGTTTGCATTGTCATAGCCTGGCGTGTAGCCGATCTGCCCCGCCTTGAGGTAATGGACACCGTCATCTGTGATCCCCGCCGGCTGCACCACCGCCGTGGTATGCAGGCCAAAGACAGCCGCAGGCTTGGGGTTCTCCATCACGCCCTCCGCCACCATCAGCTTAGCACCCCAGTCGCCTTTGTAGGTGGCGGGCATGGCCTCCTCCGCTGGTTGGAAAAGAAACTTCACACTGCCTTTCACCTTGTCCCGGTGCCTCATGAGCAGCTCCGCCACGCCCAGCGCACAGGTCGTGTGCACGTCATGTCCGCAGGCATGCATCACCCCCGGGTTCTGCGAGCGGTACGGGGTGCTGCGCAGCTCCTTGATCGGCAGCGCATCCATGTCTGCGCGTACCGCCACGCAGGGGCCATCCTGCGTGCCTTTCAGCACCGCCACCACGCCATGCTTCGCCACACCGGTCTTGATGTCCGTAAAGCCAAGTTCCTTGAGCCGGTCCGCCACCAGCTTCGAGGTGCGCACCTCCTCATTTGGCAGCTCTGGGTGCATGTGGATGTCCCGCCTGATCTCCACCAATCGTGGAAACATCTGCTCAATGCTCTTTTGAAACGCCGCGTCACGGGTTTCTGCAGCGTTGAGTGGGATGGATAGCAGCAGCAGGAAAAGATGTTTCATTACAGCCAGACGTTGGAGTCACGCCGATTTGTTCAAGCTTTGCTCCATTCTGTCTGTTTGTCTTTCCTGGGGCCTCCTTACGCACCTGGAGGTGTATTCAGGTCTAGCCCCAGTTTCTTCAGCTCCCATTCCTTGGAAGGCCAGTCGATCTCCGTCGGCATGCCCACGGGTTTCTCGTTGGTAAAGATGCCTGCAGACATCGCACGCACGCGGCGGTGGGTGGCGTGCTTGTCCACCAGCGGCATCCCCTGCGTTTTTGGGTTCGGATTCTGCGTGGCTTTTTCCTCCTCCTGCCACACGGTGGCTAGCTGATGCAGCGCCACGATACGGTACCAGTGCCAAGGCTGTTCGCACACCACGTTGTCGCGGCACCAGCGCCAGTTCGCAAAGCGCTCCAGTTCGGCGGGGCGCACCAGGAAGCAGCGCACGCATTTGCGTCGCACCACCTGGCGGTCTTCGCAGGTCATGGCAAACATCCATGTTTCGCGGGGGAATGGAGTGATGGCCAGATGTCCGGCGATGTGATTGAAAGCGTCGTTGAGCACTTCAAAACCCAGTGTGCCCTCTGTTCGCAGCACAGGCTTCCGCAGCGTGGTGATGTCTGCCATTTCTCGCACAATTTTCCGCGCGGCAGGATTGTCATAGAGATCATTGACCGTGGTGCTGGGCATCAGGTTGCGGAAGAGCAGCATGTATTTGTCGGATCCCGCAATCGGAGCAAGAAAGTGTGCCTGAAATAAGACGTCATCCGAGTCTCCGCGGCGCAGCCGGTCCAGCGCCCTCAGGTGCCGGCGAAACAGCAGAAACCAACTCGCGCCAAATCCAAGGAGAAAGCCGATGAACTTGCCCGAAATTTCTGGCACCACGCGATTCCACTCCAGCTGTCTCAGCCAGTCCGCCACCTGCTGTGCATTCAGGCTGCCGGCCCATTGGATGAATTGATCGTAGAGATGCATGAAAATAGGAATAAAAAAGGGGCTGAGTCGGCGGAGGCTAGAGACAAAACATTGTTTATCAAGGCGTGAAGATGTATTCAAAATCAGCCGCTTCCTGATGATCAGGAAACCAAAAGAAACCCGAGGCAAAACGTGGACACTCCCAAGCCCTCAGCTAATCTGATGCCACATGCGCCATGCGATTTCAGCTCTCTCCCTGCTGCTGCTCATCACGGCTGGCACAGGCTCCGCTCGCGCTGAAGAAAAACCCCTCACCCGTGATGCTGCAAAGGTGCTTTTCGACAAAGCAGACCGCGCCCTGAATGAAGCCTGGGCGGCGGTGAAGCGGAAGCTGCCGGAAAAGGATTTCAACAAGCTTAAGGAAGACCAGCGCTCCTGGGTGGAATATCGAGACTGCCTCGCGCGCTCACCGCTGTTTACCGGGGCCGGCGGCCAGGATGATCTGCCGCTGGATGCGCCGGAGTATCTGGAGGCCGCCGCCGGTCTGGAGGATGAGCGCTCCGAGTGGCTGAAGGGCTTGATCCATGAATGGAAGGATGAAACACTCAGCGGTGTCTATTCCGACAGCAGGGGCGGGCGTGTGGAAGTGGCGGAGGAAGGCGGGCATCTCTATTTCTCCATTTCGGTGGTGCGCGGGCCTACTTCGCATGGTGGGGATATCTCGGGTGTCGCCGTTTGGAACGCCCCCATAGGATGGTACAGTGACAAAGGGATCGACAAGGATAAGTCTGATGAGACCAACCTCAGTTTTGTGCTGCGTGAGCGAAAGCTCGAAATCACAGGGGCAAACACAGGCTATTATCTTGGCGCTCGCGCCTATTTCGACGGCAGTTATGTCAAAGTGAAAACTTTGGATGTGAAAGCGCACTCAGAGATGGTCAAAGCCGCGAAGAAAGGCCAATTGCCGGAAAAATAAAACCAGGTAAACATTCACCATGCACGCCGCAGGCCCCAAAAACCCCCTTCATGGCATCACCCTCCAGATGATGGTCACGCAGCTCGTTGAGCATTACGGCTGGGAAATGCTTGGGCGCATGATCCCGATCAACTGCTTCAACTGGCAGCCCAGTATCAAATCCAGCCTCACCTTTCTCCGCCGTACCCCCTGGGCGCGTGATAAAGTCGAGGCCCTCTATCTTGATTCGCTTCCAGACTTCAAGCAGTCGCAGAAGGAAGGCGAAGAAGGCAGCCCGGTCGTGCCGCAATCGGAGTGAGGGAAAGCCAGTTGCGGCCCAACTGGTCAACTTTTCTCACAGCCTCTCCACATGCTTCAGATGCTCCGGCGGCGGATTGTTGGCATCCACATCATGGATCTCCACCACACGTCCGTCGTCCATGTTCGCGATCCGGTTCGCATGGTGAAAAATACGGTTGTCATGGGTCACGATCAGCACCGCGCGGTCATTCCCGCGCGCGACATGCTCAAAGAGCTCCATCACCACATGCCCGTTCTTCGCGTCCAGCGCGGCGGTGGGCTCGTCGCAGATGATCAGCTCCGGCTCATGCACCAGCGCTCGGGCGATCGCGACTCGCTGCTGCTGCCCGCCTGAGAGCTGCGAGGGGCGGTGCTTTGTGCGCTCTCCCAGCCCCACTTGCGCCAGCACCTCCTTGGCACGCTTTTCCGCCTTCGACGCGGACATTCCCTGAATGAGAAGCGGCACGCTCACATTTTCCACACACGTCAGTGTCGGGATCAGATTGAAGGACTGGAAGATGAAGCCGATGTGCTGCGCCCGGAATCGCGTGATCTGCGCAGTGGACATCTTTCGCAGATCCTGCCCCAGCACCTGCAGCTCGCCGTCATCCGCCTTCAGTGTGCCTGCGATGATGCTGATCAGCGTCGTCTTGCCGCAGCCAGAAGGCCCTACCAGCATGGTGATGTCTCCTCGCCGCACGTCCAGATCGATTTCCTTGAGCACCTGCAGCCGTGCCCCCCCGTCTCCAAAGCTCTTGGAGATGCCCTTCACATGTGCCGCCAGACGGCTGGGTTCAGCTTTGCTCATTCGTTTGGACTTCCTACGCGGTCCTGATGCCTGCGGTTGCCTGTGAGTTCAAGCAGGGACTGTGCTTCTGGTTCGCCGTGCACGTGCTCCTGCTTGCTTAAAGTCATTGAAACACTGACCTCGCTGCCTGTGTTTACTGCTCTCCATTTCCACCATGAAGCACAAGACACTGCTCCCCCTCCTGGCCCTCGTGGCTGGCCTCGCCACCGCCAAGGCCGCACCACCCAAGGCTCCCAAGCTCGTGGTCGCCATCCTCGTGGATCAGCTGCGCTACGACTACCTTGACCGCTTCCACTCCCAGTTCGTCGAGGGCGGCCTCCGCGAGCTCACAGACAAAGGGGCCTTCATGACCTTTGCGCAGTACAATTACTACCCCACCATCACCGCGCCGGGACACGCCAGCTTCTTCAGCGGCAGCTCCCCCATGATGCATGGAGTGATTGGGAATGACTGGTTCGACAAGCGCAGCGGGGGGATGATGTACTGCGTGGAGGACGCAGACGTCACCGGCGTGGGCACCAAGCCCGACGCCAAGGCCGGCAAGATGTCCCCGCGCAATTTTACCGGAGCCACCGTGGCGGACCAGATGCGCCTGCACTGGGGCTCCAAGGTGGTCAGCATGTCCGTCAAAGATCGCGGCGCCATCCTGCCTGCCGGCAAAAAGCCCACGGGTGCCTACTGGTTCGAGTCCGCTTCGGGCAATTTCATCACCAGCAGCTACTATGAAAACGAGCTGCCTGCCTGGGTGAAGGCCTTCAATGACAGCAAGCGCCCGGACGCTTTCGTGGGTCAGACCTGGGAGCGCCTTCTCGAAGAGAAGCAGTATTCCGAGTCTGACGAGTCCGCCGGAGAGAGCCACCTCGCTGGCGAAAAAGGCAGCACCTTCCCGCACAAGGTCATCAAGGAAGAGAAGGAAGGCTACGAGCCCATCCTCTCCACTCCCTATGGCAACCAGCTCCTCATGGAGTTTGCCAAGGCTGCCATCGAAGGAGAGAAGTTGGGGCAGGGGAGCAACCCCGACCTGCTCTGCGTCTCGTTCTCATCCATCGACTACTGCGGCCACAAGTTCGGCCCCTACTCCCAGGAAGTTCATGACATGACTCTGCGCCTGGACCGTCAGCTGAAGGAACTCTTTGCCTACCTCGACAAAAAAGTCGGTTTGGCCAATGTGGTCATGGTGCTTACCGCCGACCACGGCGTGGCTCCCAATCCAGAAAACGCCAAGGAGCAGGGGCTCGATGGCGGACGTCCGTCAGTCACAGACATGCTTGTGGAGTTGCAGGCCAAAGTCGCCGAACGCTTTGGCGAAGGCCGCTACTTCCTCTCTCCCAAAGGCAGCCTCAAGCCCCGCCTCGTGGAAGGTAACCTCTACTTCGACCACGCCGTCCTGGCCGAGAAAAAACTGCAGCCCGAAGTGCTCACCGACTTCATCCGTGAGTGGGCGCTTTCCACCGGCGTGGTACATGCCGTTTACGGCCGCCAGCAGCTTCTCGAAGGCCGCGCCCCCGGCGTCATCGGCCAGCGCATCGCCAACGGCTTCAATGGCGAGCGCAGCGGCGATGCCGTGATCATCCTCAAGCCCTGGCTCATTGCCGGCACTGGCAAGCCCGCCACCGGCACCACCCACGGCTCCCCCTTCTCCTACGACACCCACATCCCCATTATCTTCTACGGCGCCCCCTTCAAAACTGGCCGCTACGCCGACGAGTTCAGCATCACCGACCTCGCCCCCACCCTGAGCGCAGCGCTGGGTATCCAGGAGCCCCCGATGTGCATGGGCAAGCCACTGGTGCGGGCTCTGAAGTGAGTGATGCGGGCACTCCTGCCCGCAGTTTGGAGATATGAGGTGTTCGATGCAGGCCAGCGTGCCTGCATCATTCCTCACGCCCTCAAAAAACTCCCCGTCACACTCTTCTCATTCGCCGCCACCTGCTTTGGCGTTCCTGTGGCCAGCACATATCCGCCTTCGCTGCCTCCACCCGGACCGAGGTCGATGATCCAGTCCGCGCTGCGGATCATGTCCAGATGATGCTCGATGACGATCAGCGTATTCCCCGCATCCCGCAGGCGCAGCAGCACGCCCAGCAGTGTCTGGATGTCCGCGCTGTGCAGGCCGGTGGTGGGCTCGTCCAGCACATACAGCGTACGGCCGGTGCTGCGTTTGGCCAGCTCGGCGCTGAGCTTGATGCGCTGTGCCTCGCCGCCAGAGAGCGTCGCACCGCTCTGCCCCAGCTTGATGTAGCCCAGCCCCGTCTCCTCCAGCGTGCGCAGCTTGGGCGAGATGGTGGTGCTGCGATCAAAAAAACGCAGCGCCTCGCTCACCGTCATGTCCAGTACCTCGGCGATGTTCTTGCCCTTGAAGGTCACCTCCAGCGTCTCCGCGCCATAGCGCTTTCCTTTGCACGACTCGCACGTCACATACACGTCCGCCAGGAAGTGCATGTCGATCTTGATCACGCCATCCCCTTCGCATTTCTCACAGCGGCCACCGGGTGTGTTAAAGCTGAAGCGCCCCGCATCATAGCCGCGCATGCGCGCCAGAGGAAGTTGCGCAAACAGCTCGCGGATCGGCCCAAATGCTCCGGTGTAGGTCGCAGGATTTGAGCGCGGACTGCGGCCGATCGGCGATTGATCAATCACCACCACCTTGTCGAGCTGCTCCAGCCCCGTGATCTTCTCATGCGCACCGGGAATCTCCTTGGCGTCGTAAAAATGGCGGCGCAGCGCACGCATCAAAATGTCGTCCACCAGCGTTGATTTGCCGCTGCCAGACGGGCCAGTGACACAGGTGAAAGCCCCCAGTGGAAACGCGGCGGTCACATTCCGTAGATTGTGCGCCGTGGCATTGTGGATCGTCAGCGCGTGCCCTCGGGTCGGCTCACGGCTCTCGGCGATCAGCGTCTCAGGCAGTGCCTTGGCCTCGATCCGTTTCCGGCCGCTGAGAAAGCCCCCGGTGATTGATGCCTCGTTGGCCGCGATCTCCGCAGGCGTTCCCTGTGCGGTGATCTTCCCGCCATGTGTGCCCGCTCCTGGCCCCAGCTCGATGATGTAGTCCGCCGCGCGCATGGTGGCCTCGTCATGCTCCACCACCAGCACGGTGTTTCCCAGGTCGCGCAGCCGCAGCAGCGTGCGGATCAGCCGCTCATTGTCGCGCGGATGCAGGCCGATGCTCGGTTCGTCCAGCACATACAGCACCCCTGCCAGTCCGGCCCCGATCTGCGAAGCCAGCCGGATGCGCTGCATCTCGCCACCCGAGAGCGTGCCGCTCTCACGGTTCAGCGCCAGATACCCCAGCCCCACCTGCTCCAGAAACTCGATCCGCTTCACCACCTCCCGCTGCAGCTCGCCCACATACTGCTTCTGCTGCTCCGTCACCTCCAGCTCCCGCATCCACTCCAGCGCATCGCGCACCTGCAGCCCGGTAAACTCATGGATGTTCAAGCCCTCGGCGGCCTCCAGCTTGGAACCTGTAACCTTGAACTTGGAACTCAACCTCACCGCCAGCGACTCCGGCCTCAATCTCATGCCTGCACACGTCGCGCAGGGCTGCGGATTCATCAGGCGCGAGAGGGAGGCACGTAGCACATCGCTCTCGGCACTTGCATACATGCGCGCGATCTCCGGCAGCAGCCCCTCAAAAGGCTTGGCCACGCTGCGCTTGTTGTCTGCCTTTTTCCACCCGGTGTTGATCGCCTCGCTGCCCGTGCCGTGAAACAGCGCCTGCTTAAACTCTGCCGGCAGCTCCCGAAACGGCACATCCGTCGCCGCGCCATAGTGCCGCGCTAGCGCCTCGACACTCTGGTTGAAAATCTGCTTCACCGTCGGGTGCCGTGCCCACCAGGCCTTGATTGCCCCTTTGGCCAGAGACACGCTCTCATCCGGCACCAGCAGCGTCGGGTCCGGCGTGGGTGTGGTCCCGGTGCCCTCGCAGGCCGGGCATGCGCCCAGGTGCGTGTTAAAAGAGAAATGCTGTGGCGTCAGCCTCTCCAGCGTGTAGCCCGTGCGCGGATTGGCAAAAGCCGTCGTGTAGCTCAGCACCTCCTCGCTGCCGTCCAGGTTCACCAGAAACTGCACCTCGCGGTCGTTCCAGTGCAGCGCGCTCTCGATCGCCTCCATCAGCCGCTGGCGCGAGTCCCCGCGCACCACCAGGCGGTCGATCACCACCTGCACCTGCTGCATCTGGTCGTCATCCAGTGCAGGCGCCTCCTCCAGCTCCACCACGGTGCCGTTCAGCCGCACCCGCACAAAGCCCTGGCGTTTCAGTTTCTCAAAAAGCGTCCGCGTGTCCGCCGCACTCGCGGGCGCCTGGGGGGACAGCACCACCAGCCGCGTGCCCTCGCCCAGCGCCAGCACCTTGTCGGCGATCTCTGGCGGCGTGCTGCGGTGCAGCCGCTCCCCTGTCTGCGGGTCGTGCGGCTGCCCGGCCACCGCGTACAGCACGCGCAGGTAGTCGTAGATCTCTGTGACCGTGGCGATCGTGCTGCGCGGATTTGGATTCGAGTGCACCTGCTCGATCGCCACCGCCGGGGACAGCCCCTCGATGAAATCCACGTCCGGCTTTTCCATCTGTCCCAGAAACTGCCGGGCGTAGGCCGACAGGCTCTGCACATAGCGCCGCTGCCCCTCCGCAAAAAGGGTGTCAAAGGCCAGGGACGACTTCCCGCTGCCACTCACCCCCGTCAGCACCACAAGCCGGTGCCGTGGGATGTCCACATCGATGTTTTGGAGGTTGTGCTGCCGTGCGCCTCGCACGCTGATCACGTCTTCAGGCATGCCCGTACAAGCCGCGTGAGAAGGGGAGATCAAGCCCAAGAAATTCCCGGCTGGGGCGTTTTCAGAATGCTGCATGTGGGTGGTTGATTATCTCCGGCCACTCTCCTAGAATCCCTACTGCCATGAAACCCCTCCTTGTCATCGCCCTGGCCATCGCCGTTGGTTACGTCTCCTACGAGTATGTGTATCCGCCTTTCGCTGATGCCATGAAATTCACGAAGCACGTTCCCAAAAAGGAGGAGCCCAAGCAGGAAGTGGCCGTCGTTCCAGCGCCAAAACCGCCCAAAAAGGAGAAGGTGGTCGTGGTCGAGACCAAGCCGGAACCGAAGCCTGAGATGAAGCCCGAGGAGCCAAAACCCGAAATGACCAAGGCTCCTGAGCCGCCGCCGGTGGATCCGAACGCGTTCGTCGCTCCCGTCTTCCCGCCCGTGGACGAGCTCACCCAGAACTGGGCTGTGGTGCCAAAAGGCTTCTTTAACACGCCCAAGCAGGTCACCATGAAGAAAGACCTGGAACTGAAGATGCAGATGGGCAAGGCCACTGCGGCCACCACCTTCAAGGCGGGCACTAAAATCTTCGTTATGGGCCAGGAAGGCCCCAATCTTGTGGTGGGTGCCTCCGCAGGCTCGCCCATGCGGGGGCTGGTCGCCATGGATGACACCGACTTCAAGGAAGTCTTCACCGCCGCTTATGAGCAGGTCAAGGTCGTGCAGACGGAAAATGCACGCAAGTCGCACGAATACCGTTTGGCTGCTGCGGAGCGTGCCAAAAACGCCCCAGCCGCAGCCTCTACTGGCGGCAGCAGCAGCAACGACAAGCCCGTCAAGGATGCCGACGGCACCTATCCGCTGCTTCTTGCCAGCATGAAATCCGGCGAAGTCACCGAAATCAAACCCGACAACATCAAGTCCTGGGGGGATGTGGCGCAGGAAAAAATCGATGGCACTGAATATTGGACGGTCATCGTGAAGTACGAAACTCAGACCATGTTCGGCAAATTCGAGACTGAAGCCCAGGCCCGCATCAAAAACGGCCGCGTCGAGAAGTGGGTCTATACAGGCTCCGGCGAAGTGGTGCCGTAAACCTTTCTGAGGCTGGCCGATAATGCTGCTGCTGGTCATCCTAGGCCTGATGGCAGGCATTGCCCTTGCTTCTTATCTTCATGGGAGACGCCGCAGGGCTTTACGTGCGCGCCGCTCTGTCGATGCCGCTTCTGAGCCGGATACCTGTGGCGCGCACGAAGATTTCGGCGATGACTTTGATGCAGGCGGAGACGCAGATTGAGTTGGTGGGCGCCTTGAGTCTATTTACAGGACCACTTGACCTCTTGACTCCAATCCCGCCCCCGCCACGTAAACACCCCCGATGAAAATCATCCGCCATACCGACCCAGGCTACCCCGCCGCCGCCTCTGCTCTCAACCGCCGTGCCGAAGCCAGCGACTCCGTGCGTGAGGTCGTCTCAGGGGTCATCAAGGCCGTGCGCGAGCGTGGGGATGCCGCCGTGCTGGAGCTTGTGGAAAAGTTTGACGGTGCCAAGCTGACCGCCGCCCAGATGCGCGTGTCCCAATCCGAGCTCGACGCCGCCTGGGATGCCGCAGACGCCACCCTCAAGGCCGCGCTGGAGTCCTCCCAGCGCAACGTCGCCGCCTTTGCCAAGCGCAGCTTGCGCCAGGAGTGGAGCTTCAAAAACGAACAGGGAGCCACCGTCGGGGAGATCTATCACCCCTTCGAGCGCGTGGGCTGCTATGTCCCTGGAGGCACCGCCCCGCTTGTCTCCACCTCCATCATGACCGTCGCCATCGCCGCAGCCGCAGGCGTGCCGGAGATCGTCGTCTGCACCCCCTGTGGCCGGGACGGAACCGTCAATCTCGGTCTACTCGCCGCGCTCAAGCTCGCAGGAGCCACCGAGGTCTATAAAATTGGCGGATCCCAGGCCATCGCTGCGCTCGCCTTTGGCACCGAGACCATCCGTCCCGTCACCAAAATCTTCGGTCCCGGCAACAGCTACGTCGTCGAGGCCAAGCGTCAGGCCTTCGGCGTCGTCTCCATCGATCTCCTCCCCGGGCCCAGCGAGGTCCTGATCCTTGCCGACAAGTCGGGCAATCCCGCCTTCATCGCCGCAGACATCCTCGCCCAGGCCGAGCACGGCAAGGACAGCATGGCCGGATTCCTCACCGACGACGCTGCCCTTCTCGATGCTGTCGTCGCGCAGGTGGCCGAGCAGTCCGCCACGCTCAGCCGTCAGGCCCAGCTTGCCCCCGTGCTGGAAAAAGGAGTCTTTCTCATGCTCGTACCCAGCTTGGAAGAGGGAGCACGTCTGGCCAATGATTTTGCGCCAGAGCACCTCACGCTCATCACCACGCGGGAGCAGGACATACTGCCCCTCATCCGCACCGCTGGTGCTATCTTCCTTGGCAATTACTCCCCCGTGGCCGTGGGCGACTTCCTTGCGGGCCCCAGCCACACGCTGCCCACAGGCGGCTCCGGCAAATCCTTCCCCGGCATCACCGCAGACATGTTCCAGCGCCGCACCAGCATCATCCGTCTGGACCGCGAGAGCTGTGCCAAGTCGGAGCCCGTCGTCCGAGCCATCAGCGCCGTCGAGGGGCTTGATGCCCACGCCCGGTCGGTGTCTATTCGCAGCGTATGAAGCCTTGCATCTGCCTGCTTGCTCTGATCCTCGTCTCCTGCGGCAAGGAGGAGGCCCAGCCTGAGCTGAAAAAGGGGGGGGCTCCCCCCTCTGCCAGCACCTCTTACAAGCCGGCGGTGCCAGAGAAAAAGCTGCCTCCCGTGCCTCAGGGCAAGCTTCCGAAAATGGATCCCGAAAAGGCCAAATTCATCGCTGTGCCCAGCACTCCCAAGGACCCTGCGTACAAAACTGCTGACAAGTCCATGGCAGACGCCAAAAAAACGGCTTCACCTGCGGCGGAGGTCAAGCCTGCACAGGCCCCCGTGCTGGAAGTCAAAAAAGCCACCCCTCCAGCGACAACGGCAAAGCCAAATGAAACAGCTGCCCCTGAAGTCCAAAAGGAGGCGCCAGCCGTCGAGGTGAAAAAGCCTGCTCCGCCAGCTTCAGGCAGTCAGTAGCCGTTCATCAGGGGACACGGATCTCCAGCCATTGGCTGCCAGCGCTGATGGGACTGACTTTGCGTGCTTCGGCACTCAGGCACGCGGGCACCAGCGCAAAATCACCCGCCTTCAGCATCGTGCCGCCCACGTCGATCTCGCCGCTCACCACAGCCAGCGTCAGGCTTTCACCCTCAGCACCCGCTTCGCCAGCCTCGCTGCGCAGTTTCACGTCAAAGTGCTCGCATCTCACCAGCGTGCCGTCTGCCTCCAGATTTTGCACTCCGGGCTCAAAGTCGTTGAAGTCGATGCTCTGCAGGCTCTCCTCCACATGCAGCGCGCGGGGCTTGCCATCCAGGCCCACGCGGTTCCAGTCAAACACCCGGTAGGTCGTGTCGCTGTTTTGCTGGATCTCATAGATCAGCAGGCCCGCCCCGATCGCGTGTACCCGCCCGCTGGGAATGAAAAGGCAGTCGCCCGTGCGCGCCTCGATCACATGTACAACATCCGCCAGGGTGCCGTTCGCCAGTGCTGTTTCAAAATCTGCCCGGGTCACTCCCGGCTTCAGCCCGGCGTAGATCTTCGCACCCGGGTCGGCATGCGCGATGAACCACATCTCTGTCTTCGGCTCGCCCTTCAGCGCCTCCGCCATGCTTGCCGGCGGGTGCACTTGGATCGAGAGATCATCGCATGCATCCAGCACCTTCATTAGCAGGGGGAAAGTCGGGCTCGTCGATGAGACAAGCGCCTTGCCAAACACCTCTTCGCGGTGGTTGGTCCACAGCTCATTGAGGGATCTGCCGTCCACCGTCACACTTGGCGCCTCAGGCCGGTCGCATACCGTCCACGCCTCGCCAAACGGAGTCGTCTCATCGGGCAGCGTCGCGCCCAGCAGTGTCTCCATGCGGCGGCCACCCCAGACGCGGCTTTGATAAATGGGGGCGAAACGAATGAGCTGATTGAATTTCATGTGATCATAATCAACCACAGCGCGCGTTGACGCTCTAGCACGAACTCTCCAGAATGCTCCGCCGTGAACAAAATTGAAGCCCGCTTTATTCAGTCCTTGAAGGAAATCTTACCGCCCGACCGGGTGCTGACCTCTGACGAAGACCTCGTCCCCTACAGCTTTGACGGCACAGCCGCTCTCAAGCAGCGCCCTGGCGCCGTTGTTTTTCCCCTCACTGCCGAGGAGGTTTCCGAGTGCGTCCAGCTCGCCCGGCGCAACAATGTCCCCGTCGTCACTCGCGGCTCCGGCACCGGCCTCAGTGGCGGCAGCGTCCCGCTGGAGGGCTGTCTCGTCATCTGTCTTGTGAAGATGGACAAGCTCATCGAGGTCGATGAAAAAAACCTCACGCTTCGTGCACAAAGCGGTGTCATCACCAAGGAGATCGACGATGCCTGCGCCAAGGTCGGTCTCTTCTATCCGCCGGATCCCGGCTCCATGAAGATCTCCACCATCGGGGGCAATGTGGCCGAAAACTCCGGCGGTCTTCGCGGCCTGAAGTACGGCGTCACGCGCGATTACGTCATGGGCTTTGAGGTCGTGCTGCCTGACGGCACGCTCACCTTTCTCGGAAACAAATGCGTTAAAGACGTGGCTGGCTATTCCATGAAGGACATCTTCATCGGCAGCGAGGGCACGCTCGGCATCATCACCGAGGTCATTCTCAAAGTGCTACCCCGTCCCAAGGCGCGTAAAACCATGCTCGCCCTTTACGACTCCATGGAGGACGCCGCCAAAACCATCTCCGCCATCATCGCCGCCAAGATCATTCCCTGCACGCTGGAGTTCCTTGATCGCGTCACCGTGCAGTGCGTGGAGGATTATGCCAAGATCGGCCTGCCCACCGATGTGGAGGCCCTCGTGCTCATGGAGACAGACGGCCACCCCGTTGTTGTCGAAGAGGAGGCCGCACAGATGATGGCCCTCGCCAAAGCCAATGGCGCGCGCGATGTCCGCGCCGCCGCCGATGAAGCTGAGGGAGCCAGGCTCGCCGCTGCTCGCCGCAATGCCTTCTCCGCACTCGCCCGCGTGCGCCCCACCACCATTCTGGAAGACGTTACCGTCCCGCGCAGCGAACTCGCCGCCATGGTCGCCTTCATCGACGCCGTGGCCAAAAAGCACAAGCTGCAGATCGGCACCTTCGGCCATCTTGGCGATGGCAACCTGCACCCCACCTTCCTCACCAACGAGCGCGACCATGAAGAGATGCATCGCATCGAAGCCGCGCTGGAGGAGATCGTCGAGGAGACCATCCGCGTCGGCGGCACTGTTACTGGTGAGCACGGTGTAGGCCTCGCCAAAAAGAACTTTCTCAAGCGCCAGCTCGGAGAGGGCAGCTATGAACTCATGCGCAGCATCAAAAAAGCCCTCGACCCCCAGGGCCTGCTGAACCCCGGAAAGATTTTTGATTGAGGAAAGAAACATGGCTTCTGCAAACCTCCTCCAATCCATCGACTACTCCGTGCTCCAGCAGTGCATGCACTGCGGCATGTGCTTGCCCACCTGTCCCACCTACGTGGAGACCAAGATGGAGCGCAACAGCCCCCGTGGCCGCATCTCCCTCATGCGTGCTGTGGCCGATGGCGACCTCCAGGTCACCAAGGCGCTCTCAGACGAGATGTACTACTGCCTCGGTTGCCTCGCCTGCCAGACCGCATGCCCTGCGGGGGTGAATTACGCCGAACTCTTTGAAACCGCCCGCGCCGAGGTCGAGCAGGCTCAGGTGGACGACGGCATGCAGCGCGGCTTCTGGCGCTGGCTATCGCTCAATGTAATCTTCATGCGCCCCTGGCTGCTGCGCCTCATCGGCCGTGTGCTGCATGTGTATCAGAGCACCGGGCTCGACCGCCTCATGCGCAGGCTACGCTTCTTCGGCCTCATGCCCCGTTCACTGGCTGCCCTGGAGCCTCAGACTCCCAGGATCGTCGAGCATTTCTCAGACGATCTCATCTGGCCTGAGGAAAAGCCTCAGGAAAGCAAAGGCTATCGCGTCGGCCTGCTCACCGGATGCATTCAGGACCTCGCTTTTTCAAACATCAACCGAGACACCGCCGATGTCCTGCTCGCCAACGGCTGCGAGGTCATCACCCCGCGCTCGCAGAGCTGCTGCGGCTCACTGCATGCGCACAATGGCGAGCTCGAGCTCGCCCGCGAACTCGCACGTCGCCAGATCGACAGCTTCGATCTCGATTCTCTCGATGCCATCATCACCAACGCCGGCGGCTGCGGCTCCCATTTGAAAACCTACGGCCATCTGCTGCACGACGATCCTTTCTACGCAGAAAAGGCGGAGCAGTGGGATAAAAAGCTGAAGGACATCCACGAATGGCTCGTGCAGATCCGCTTCCGCAAGCCCACAGCTGGCGCAGGCGTCTCTGAGGTCACTTACCACGAAAGCTGCCACCTCTGCCACGGTCAGAAAGTCGTCTCGCAGCCGCGCCAGATCCTTGCCAGCATTCCAGGCCTCACCTTCAAAGAACTGCCCGAGTCCAACTGGTGCTGCGGCAGCGCAGGCATCTACAACATCACCCAGCCCGAGCAGAGCCAGAAGCTGCTCACTCGGAAAGTTGAAAACCTCCGCCAGGCCGGAGCCCCCGTCGTCGCCACCAGCAATCCCGGCTGCCATCTGCAAATCGCCAGCGGCCTGCGCTCCTGTAGCAGCCATCCCTGCCACGAAGTCACCCAGCCAGTCACGCTCCTCGCACAGGCCTATCGCGCGGAGTCCGCCGCAGAGTCTGCATCGTAACAAGGTGGGGGAGGCTCCTGACTCCCGATGCCTTGCTGCAACCAATACTCCCATGGAACTCGACCTCACCGGCCCTCTCCGCGAAGACGCCTACATGATCCTCGCTGGACTCGTCACCCCGCGCCCCATCGCCCTCACCACCACCGTCGATCCTGAAGGCCGTGTCAACGCCGCCCCCTTCAGCTTCTTCAATGTCCTCGGAGACTCACCACCCATCGTGGCCATCTGCCCCGGCGACCGATCCGCTGGTGTCCCCAAGGACACCGCCCGCAACATCCGCCTCACTCACGAGTTCGTCGTGAACCTCGTCGACGAGGCTCTCGCCGAAAAAATGAACCTCTGTGCTGCCACGCTTCCTCCGGGCGAAAATGAGCTTCTCCACGCCGGCCTTACCGCATTGCCAAGCAGTGCCGTCAAACCACCGCGCATTGCCGAAGCCCCCGCCAGTCTGGAGTGCAAAAGCCACAGCATCATCGAGATCGGCGACAACCGCCTCATCATCGGCGAGGTCCTCCGCGTCCACGTCCGCGATGGCATCTTTGACCCTGCCACCTGGCTTATCAAGCCCGCCAACTACCACCCCATCGGCCGCATGCAGAGCCCCAACTGGTACTGCCATACCAAGGACATGTTTGAGCTGAAGCGGCCGAAGTGAATGGGCGTGTTGAGGAAAGCAGGACATCATCAGACACCTGCTTTCCTCATTTAAACCAAATCACTTCTCCAGCACCCACTGCGCCGCATCAATGATCACATGGCCCTTGGTGCCTTCATTCCGCACCTCCACCCAGCCGCCTTTTCCTTTCTCAAAGGAGAACGTCCCCAGCGGCAGCAGCACATCCTTCTCCGGGGCTTTTTTCTTCTGGTCCACAACGATCGTCTTCTCGCCGCCTGCGTAGTGAATCACCACAGGCACCTTGTCCGCACGGTTGGCCAGCGCGGTGTAGGTGATGGCCACGCGGTAGTTCCCCGCTGAGGGCAGATCCGGAATGAAGCGCGCCTTCTGCTCGCCCTTAGCAGTGTCGCCATCATGGCGGTAGCCCTGGCCCACAAAGCCCGGCGTGGTGTGGCCTTCGCTGCTGAAGCCGGTCAGCTCCGCCTCGCTGTCATCCACCACGATCCCGCCCAACTTTTCCTTGCTGATGGAGACATGCTCTGGCACCGGCGGAGATTCAAAGTCCAGCACCTGCCCGTCGGCCAGCATCTTCTCCTTGAGCTTGGCGTAGTCGATCTGCTGCAGGTCCTTGCCGGAGTCGATGGCAATCACCGCTGCCGTCGCGGAGCTCTGGCCCATCACCATGAATACCGGCTCCATGCGGATGCTGCCATACGCAATATGCGTGGCGCTCAGGCACACAGGCACCAGCAGGTTGGTGCACTCCTCCGCTTTCGGCGTGATGCTGCGGTAGCTGATCGGATAGGGGCGCGTGCCGATCTGGATGTCCCCTTCATTGCGCACAAAGCCCTCTTTGGTGATGTAGCGTTGCACGTTGTGGGAGTCCATGTTGTAGGCCCCCATGCCCACGCTGTCCTCCACGATCTCACGGCGCTTGCAGTTCTTCTCGCTCATCACATAGCCGCCGATCATGCGACGCGCCTCGCGCACGTAGAGCTGGCGCGGCCAGTTGTCGTTGTCCTTAAACTCATCCTTCGCCAGCCCCAGCTTCTGGAAGGCCGCGCGGATCTTTTCCGGCACACGCGGGTGGTGCGCATACGTCCACATCAGCCCCTTCTGCCAGTCCTCATGCGCCTTCCAGATTTTCGCGCGCGTCTCATAGTCGGCGTCCGGATACTCAAAGTTCTGCCCGATGAAGTCCGTGCTGACGGCAAAGTTGTTGTTCGTGTCCGTCTTGCGGTTTGGCATCCACGTGGGGGCCCAGGAGATGCGCTCGTCACCGGCCTCCACATTGCGCAGCGCCAGCTCAAACCACTTCTCGTCATAATTGGCAGGCTTCTCCCAGTCGCGGCGATTCTCCGGCACGTCGGTGGTGCACATGCGGAAGTTGTAGGCCTGCAGCTTGCGGTCGCCGCTCTCATCTTCGCCGATGTCGCCGGGATCAATGCCTGGCAGCACACCGCTCTTCGGATCGCCGGGTTTCACATACGGATCCACATTTTTGACGAACTGATGATGGATGGTTTTGACTTTCTGCACGCCGTTGATCGTCTCGCCAAACTGCGCATTTGCCTCGCGGCCTACAGCGTAGCTCACGCCCGCCTTGGCCATCAGGTCGCCCTCATACGTGGCGTCGATGAACATCTTCCCTTCAAAGGCGCGTCCGCTTTCCATGATGATCTTCGTGATCCGTGTGCCCTCCTTCACCACGCCCTTTTTGAGATCCAGCCGCTCGCTGAAGACCACCGTCACCTTGTCCTTCACCGTGGCCAGCATCGCGTCATAAATCTCCGTGGCCGCATGCGGCTCAAAGGTCCACATCGTATCCTCCGTGCCGGTGTTGCCGTGCTGCTTCTTGGCAAAGTATTCCTCGCGCGTCTGGTGCTGCCACTTCGCGGGCTCGTTGTAGTACTGGAAGACCTTGGCGTAAAACTCCCGCGACATGCCGCCGATCGCCTTCTTGTTGCCGATGTCCGTCGCGCCCAGTCCGCCCGTGGTCAGCCCGCCGAGAAACTTGGTCGGCTCGATCAACACCGCCGTCTTACCCATCCGCGCCGCCTGGATCGCCGCCGTGATGCCCCCCGAGGAGCCGCCATAGACGACGATGTCATACGAATCTGCCGCCCCGAGCGGGGCAAAGGCAGCCAGAGTGGAAATCAGGAGGACTGGGAGGAGCTTCATGGTGGCACCCATCCAGCCGCAGACGCCGCTTTTTGCAACTGTGGCGATACTTTAGACCGGGCTGCGCAAAAAAATTCGAATAGTCCGCGTCGGCGGGCGTCAGAGTGCAGGACAAGATTCACCTCACCACCCTATGAAGACTTCGTTTGTTCGTTCGCTCACCTTTGGAGCTCTCCTCCTGAGCCTCGGCCTCACCTCCTGCGCAGATCCCTATGGCTACGGCTACGGGGGCGGCGGTTACGGTTATAATGGCGGCTACGGCGGTGGCTACGGGCGCTCTCCCGCCGGCAGCACCGTCGCCGGGGCGCTGATCGGAGCCGGGGCAGGTGGCATCATCGGCAATCAACGTCACCGTGGCCTGGAAGGTGCCGCCATCGGCGGTGTGCTGGGGGCTTTGGCTGGCAGCATGATCGGGAACAGTCAGCGCGGCTATCCGCCGCAGCAGGGCTACTACTCACAGCCCGGCTACAGCCAGCCTAACTGCGCTCCCAGCTACAATCGGAACCCCGGTTACGGCTACACCCAGCCAAGCAGCTACTATCCCGGGAACGGCTACGGCCCACAGCCCGGCAACAACCCCTATGCCTTTGGCAACTGGCAGTAAAATAGGCCTTCCGGCATGCGTTTGAATCGCGGCGGTTTTCCCGCCGCGATTTTTTTTACACACACATGTCAGCCAACTCCGCCGCCTCAGACTCCGCCTATCCCACTCCTGGAACCGCTCCCGCCCACTGGTGGCAAAATGAAGACTGGCTGGCCGTCTTGGCCGCACTTCCGGTTCTGATCGCTGTAGGCAGCGGCTGGAGCCCCAAGCTTCCCGCCTGGGGCTGGAGCGGAATGGGGGATATGTCGAAGGCTTTCACCCCCGACAATTTCGCTGTCAGCGCCGTTCTGCTGGCCGTCTTTCTCGGCATCTCGGGTCTCGCTCTCGCGGCCTCTCTGGGCAGAAAAATCGGCGCATTCCTAACCGGTGCCGTCGTGGTGTTCATCCTCGGCTGGTTCGCCCAGTGGATCGCCGCCCACGCAGGCATCAAGGCCTGGGGGCTTGAATACGTGGTTTTTGCCCTCGGCCTGGGCCTGCTCTGGAGCCACCTGCTGCCAGTGCCTGAGTGGCTGCGCGAAGCTGTGCGCACCGAGTTCTTCATCAAAGTCGGCATCGTGCTCCTCGGTGCCACCATCCTCCTCCCGGAGATGATGAAGGCCGGCTTCCCAGGCCTCATCCAGGCCGCGCTCGTCATTCCGGTGGTCTGGTATGTCTGCTACTTCATCGCTCGCAAATTGAACGTTGATGACGAGTTCGGCGTCATGCTCGCCACGGCCGTTTCCATCTGCGGTGTCTCCGCCGCCATCGCCGCTTGTGGTGCCATTCAGGGCGACCGCAAAAAGCTCTCCTACGTCACCTCCATCGTGCTGCTCTGCGCCGTGCCCATGATGGTGGTCATGCCCTGGGCCATCAAGTCCATGGGCCTCTCGGAAGCCGTCGGCGGCGCCTGGATCGGCGGCACGCTGGACACCAGCGGCTCCGTCGCCGCCGCGACAGAGCAGGTGGGCAAAAACGCCACCAAGGTAGGCGTCATCGTCAAGCTCTCCCAAAACGTCCTCATCGGCGTCGCCGCCTTCATCCTCTCCATCTGGTGGACCATGCGGGGCGGCAAAGGCGGGGCAGGGCAGGGGAAAAGGCCCTCCATCGGCCTGATCTGGGAGCGCTTCCCCAAATTTGTGATCGGCTTCGTCATCGCCTCCGTCGTCTTCTCCTACTTCGTGCCGCCTGCGGTCGCCGAGGCCGCCGCAAAGCCGCTCAAAGGCCTGCGCGAGGTCTGGTTCGCCGCTGCCTTCGTCTGCATCGGCCTCGAAACCCGCATCGGCGATCTCTTCAAGCTCGGCGGCGGCAGGCCCGCTCTCGCCTTCCTTGGTGGCCAGACCTTCAACATCCTCTGGACGCTCCTGCTCGCCATGTGGCTCTTCAGCGGCAAATAATTTCACATCCCATGAGCCGGCGTCTATGCCGTCGGCTCATCTGCCTGGCTCAAATATCAAACGAAACCGCCCCGCGCGGCTGCTCCTGCGCAATGATGTGTGCGATGGTGTTCTCCGCAAACCACTGCGTCACCTGGTCTCGCAGCCCGCCAAACACCTGGCCCAGCGCATCGTGCTCCGCTCCCGGCACCGGATCAAACGGCCCGTCAAACAGCGTCACCACCTCTCCCAGCGTGATCCGCGCCGGATGCGTCACCAGCTGGTACCCGCCGCCAACGCCGCGTTTGCTGCGCAGCAGCCCGCCATTCTTCAGCGCTAGCAGGATCTGCTCCAGAAACTTCAGCGGGATGTGTTCCTGACTGGCCAGGTCCTGAATCGAAAAATTCGTCCCCTCGCGCTCACGCCCCATCGCCACCAGGGCGCGGAGGGCGTATTCGGCTTTTTTGGAGAGCTTCATCTTGGAGCCTTATCGAGCATGAAACCCGCCCCGGTGCAAACTGCGATTTGCCGCCGGAGCGTTTCCGCGTCATTCATGCAGCTGCCCTCCGCATGAGCGACGACTTCTTTGCCCCCCCGCCACCCGAGCCGCCCCGTGCGGCCGCCGTGGTGCATCATGCAGGCGCCCCGCTGGCCTCGCGCATGCGGCCACGCACTCTGGCAGAATATGTCGGCCAGCAGCACATCCTCGCCGAGGGAAAGCTCCTCCGCCGCGCCGTGCAGGCAGACCGCTTTTCCTCCATCATCCTCTACGGGCCGCCCGGCGTCGGCAAGACCACCCTCGCCAACATCATCTCCCAGGAGACCAAGTCACGCTTCGTCACTCTCAGCGGCGTGGAGAGCAGCGTGGCAGACATCCGCAAGGAGGCCGAAAACGCCGGCCACCACCTCCGCCTCTACAACAAGACCACCGTCCTCTTCGTGGACGAGATCCACCGCTTCAACAAGGCGCAGCAGGACGTGCTCCTCCCGCACCTGGAGCGCGGTACCCTTCGTTTCATCGGTGCCACCACGCACAATCCTTTCTTCTACGTCAACAGCCCCCTTGTCAGCCGCTCGCAGGTCTTCACCCTGGAGCCGCTCGGCATTCCTGATCTCGAAGCTCTCATCGACCGCGCACTCGCAGACGCCGATCGCGGTCTCGGCAGCATGCACGCCCGCATCGAGCCAGACGCACGCCTCCATCTCGCCACCGTGGCCGATGGCGACGCCCGCCGCTGCCTCAATGCCCTGGAACTCGCTGTCCTCTCCACTCAACCGGATGCAGCAGGCGAGATCGTCATTACCCTTGCCGCCGCTGAGGAGTCCGTGCAGCAAAAGACCGTTGTTTACGATGGCGATGGCGACGCCCACTACGACACCATCAGCGCCTTCATCAAGAGCATGCGCGCCTCAGACCCCGATGCCGCGCTATACTGGCTGGCCAAGATGCTCTACGCTGGTGAAGACATCCGCTTTATCGCACGCCGCATTGTCATCGCCGCCAGTGAGGACATCGGCATGGCCGACAGCAATGCCCTCCGCGTCGCCGTCGCCGCGCAGCAGGCCGTCGAGTTCATCGGCATGCCGGAGGCCCGCATCATTCTGGCCCACGCCACCGTTTACAATGCCACCGCCCCCAAGAGCAATCGCGCCTACATGGCCATCGATGCCGCTCTGGACGACGTGAAAAACGGCCGCACCCTCCCCGTGCCCAAGAACCTCCGCGACGCCCACCACAAAAAGGCCGCCAAGGAATTTGGCCACGGCGAAGGCTACCTCTATCCTCACAACTACGAGGGCGGCTTCGTCCCTCAGCGCTGCCTGGAAGGCGGCCGCCAGTACTACGACCCCACCGCCAACGGCCTGGAAGCCCGTATCAAAGAGCGCCTCGACCACTGGCGCAAGCTGTGGGAAGGCCAGGCTGAGTAGTGCGGGTTTTCTCTGATTAGGGGACCGGATGGAAGGTCATAAGCAGTTGTTTAATTATGGAAATTAAGACCTGTTAAGCTTTAAGGGTCTAAAAAATATTCTTTTTATATTGAGGATATATGAAAATTACAGTAAATTTTTCTCTATAAACAAAAATAAGCCATGTACAACTCACGTTTGATCACCTCTGGCCTCTGTGGTGTCATTTTGGCATCGTTTAATGCCTGTGCACTGCCCAAACAATCGTTGATTTCTGCGTGGAAGGAGATGCGCCACAAGACATCAGCACCCCTTCAGACTGGGGTTAAGTACGAGGTGCGTAAAGCACTGGCAAACAATGCTCCATTTCGTCCTGGTGCAATCAAGCGTTACACCTTCGTGATCGATGATCCGAAACCGCCGCTGATGCTTTCCTCAAATTTGTATCGCAATTCTCAGATGCGCGTGCGCACCACTGCTTACACGCACAACGAGAGCGACCATCTTATTTATGGGGTTAAGAATGCGATTGGCACGAATTTGCGGTTTGGCAATGTGCGCAGCGCTGCTGCAGATTGGTCGCGCTTTCCTGTTGGCACACTTTTCCGTATCGCTGGCCAGCCCGGCATCACCTACGTGGTGGACGACTATGGCAGCGCTCTTGTCGGCACGGGAACCATTGATTTGTACAAACCCAGCCGCAGCATGATGGACAACTGGGGGGTGCGTCATGTGGACATCGAGGTCATCCAGTGGGGATCGTATGAAAAGAGCATGGAACTCATGCGTGACCGCACGAAATGGCGCCACGTCCGCGCCATGATGGAAGGCATTGAAGCTCGTCTGCGCACGGCTGCACTGCCTCAAGCCAGAACACCGTTCACGGCATCGCTGTAAAACAAAAAGGGGAATTTCCTCCCTCAATGGATCACTCAGGCGGCATCGCGGCAATTCAGCGATATTCCGCCGCGCCAGATGTCGTTAGGAATACACTCATGCGTGTTGTCTTCCTCTCGTTGTTCCTCTGTGCAAGTGGCCTCTGTGCCGCTCAAAACAAACCGGGTGCGCCTGTCACCATTACGCCTCGGCAAATTTTGGCATCCCTGGGCAAATCATTGGCTCCTGAATCGCAAAAGACTCTGCATGATCAGGTCATACGTCTCTTTGGACGGCAGAATCTGATGCAGGGCAGGGCCGCGGCTAAGATCGAGGCCACTACGGTCGCCTGGGCCATCATGGATCCCAAGCCTGCCCGTGTCGTACAGCAGAATGGTACTTTGATCGGGGAGATGGTCATGCTGGGAGATGAAGGCCTCCAGGTGCTGGTCACTGATATGCCCAACTTCACCGAAACCGGCTACCGCGTGGAGTCCGAGGGAATGCCCCGCCTTGCTGGCACCGTGCATGTCGAGCACTTTGAATACACTGCCGACAGCCTGCCGCAGAAAAATGTGCCGCAGGGCAGGCTGGAAAAGTTTGTGTGGCAGACGAGCGAGGTCTTTCCAGACACAGTGCGCGACGTGACGGTTTACCTGCCCGCTGGGTTCACTCCCGGAGAGGAAACCTGTCTCATGGTCTGGCAGGATGGCTCACGCCATGTGGATCCCAATGGCTCCATGCGGGCCTCGGTGGTTTTTGACAACCTCATCCACAAAAAAGAGATGCCGCGCACTGTCGGTGTCTTCATTGACCCAGGACGCTTCAAGAAGCAGCCGCCGGGTGCCAAGGCTGCCAACCGTGGCTTTGAGTACGATTCGCTCGGGCCGGCTTATGCCAGCTTCTTGATCGATGAAATCCTCCCCGAGGTCGTCAAACGTTACCAGACCAAGTTTCGACCGCAGCCGGAAGCCTGGGCCATCGCAGGTGGCTCCTCCGGCGGCATCTGCTCTTTCACCGTCGCCTGGGAGCGGACTGACAAATTCCGCAAAGTCCTCTCCTGGGTCGGCTCCTTCGTCGATCTGAGAGGCGGGGACGTCTATCCCTCGCTGATCCGCGCTGGCGACCGCAAGCCCATCCGCCTCTACCTCCTTGATGGCGAGAATGACCTCGACAACAAGTTTGGCAACTGGCCCATCGCCAACAAGCAGATGGCCGCCGCTCTCAAATACAAAAGCTATGACTTCCGCATCGACTGGACCAAGTGCTTTCACGGCAGCAAAGGCATGGCTCCCATGCTGCCCGAAGCCCTGCGCTGGCTGTGGCGTGATGTGAAGTAGCCTTAGAACATTTCGCGGTGGCTGCGCGGTTTTATGCAAACAGCCAGTTGTTCAGTCTCATCAGTTTCACGCGGCCTCCAGCACACGCCAGTCGTTGTCTGGTTGCAGTGTGACTGGGACGGATGTTTGGAGCCTTCGATTCAACGCAGAGGCTGCTTGCATATGAGCTCAGAACAGCAGAGCACACAGCTGCAGCTTTCGCTTCATTTTTACGTGCCGCCCAAGATCGATGCCAGCAGCCTCTCGGCTTACTGCCTGCTGCCGATGTAAGCCAGCACATCGACGACCTCCTGCGCGGTGAGCACGCTTTCCAGGCCCTCTGGCATGATCGAAGTCGTCAGCGTTTTCATGGCCTGAATCTCCGTGCGCAGCACGACGATGTCTGCGCCGCCCGGCAGCCGGATCGTGACATTCCCCGGTGTTTCAGCAGCCAGCTGGCCCACGATCATCGTCTGGTCCTTCTTAGTCACCTGCGTAGCCGCGTTACGCTGCTCCACTGCGCGGTTCGGATCAAAGATGGCTTCAATAAGCTGCTCCCGAGGCTTGGTGGCCACCGTTGTCAGGTCAGGTCCCACCTCCACGCCCAGATCCCGCACTTTGTGGCACACCATGCACACCTTCTGAAACACCGCTGCACCACGCTTTGCATCACCACGAAGGGACGTCGCATCTGCCACATATCTGGCCACCACTTTCTGCCGGTCCTGGTTCTGGTTTGTGATCACCGGCATCACTGCTTTCATGGGCGTTTTCTGCGGTGCCTGATTGAGCAGCGCTTTTTCAAAATCACTCAGTACGGCATCTGATTTCGTGCCAGTGGCCGTCAGGGCGCCTGCGCGTACCAGCGGCTTCAGCGGCTGGATCTGGGCAAACACTTCATCAGCGCTCATGCCTCCAAGTTCCATCAGGGTGAACGCCGCCTGCACCCGCACCGCCGGCGCGCTGCCCAGCAGCGGCTTCAGGGCTGCCACCGCAGACGTTTCATTTCGCTCAATCAGCAGCCGCTGCGCCGTGTCACGCACCCACCCATTTCCTGATGCCATCGCGGCTGCAGGATCGCTCACCGTAGTCTTGCCTTTGGGGGCTCCGGTTTTTGCGATCCGATAAATCCTTCCACGATCCTCCCCGGCACGTAGTTCCAGACCGCGCGCGATCTCCGCCGGGATCCACTCCGGGTGCTCCAGCACCAGCCGGTACATGTCCGCCACATACAGCGCGCCATCTGGTCCCGTGCGTGCCATGCTGGGTCGGAACCAGTTGTCTTCGCTGGCCAGGAACTCGCTCTCCACATCCCCCGGATGGCGTTTGCTGGTGATGGTGCCGCCGTCGTAGCTCAGCACCTCGCGGTGCACCAGGTTGTTTGCAGGCTCGCAGATGAAGATCACCTGGGTGCCGTCGGTGCCAAAAGTGCTGTCACGAAACGGCATCGGCGAACATCCGGAGGTCAGCGTGTTCACTGCGCTACCTTGATTGAAGCGTCTAACTGGCGGGCTTGCGGGATAGAGTCTCTTCTCACCGTTCATGTCGCTGCGCACGGCTTTGGCCACCACTTCGGGATGGCGTTCCAGATAGCGAAACGGCAGCCAGTAGTGCCAGCCGATGGTGCTGTTGTTGTTGCCAAACCAGTTGCCAAAATCGTCACGCCACTTGCCATACTGGCTGCGGCCGCCCTCCAGGGCAAAGTCGCCGGTGCGCGGATCAAAGCGAAAATCATTCGTGCCCAGCGCGACCTTTTTCCCCGTCTTTACGCAGGTGATGTCACCGCCGCTGTCACCATTCGCACCGTAAAACCAGCCATCCAGCCCCCAGCAGAAGCCGTTCACCAGATGCTGCGGATTTCCTGCGGTGAATCCGGTGAACCACGTCTCGCGCTTGTCGCATTTTCCGTCGCCGTCCGTGTCCTCCGCGTAGAAAACGTCCGGGATGTTGGCGATGAAGACGCCGTTCTTCCATGGTGCGAGGCCTGTGGGATGCTTCAGCCCGTCCAGAAACAGGGTGGACTTGTCGTAAACTCCGTCGCCATTCGTATCCTCCAGGATTTTCACGCGGCCCTCCTGCAGCTTGGATACCTTGTCCTGACCCACGCTGCCGTCCTTCGTCTTTTCACCGGGGGCAAAGGGGTAGTCTCCCATTTCCACCACCCACATGCGGCCTTGCGCATCCCAGTCCATGAACACCGGGTCCTGCACCAGCGGCTCGGCCGCTACCAGCATCGCCTCAAAGCCCGGCTTCACATGCATGGCCTTGAGCGACTCCTCGGGAGACTTCGGCGCAGGCCCGGGCACTTTGAGCAGCTCGGCAAACGGCACCAGTTTCTTCTCTCCCCTCCACATGGCAGCATCGTGAAAGGTCACACCGCTGTCGCTGCCGTCAGCGTCCACGATCAGGGGCAGGCTGTTAGCGTCACCGGCCTTGCCCTCTCGCATCACCTGGGACCAGCCTTCATCCCATTGCAGGCCCTTCTTGGCACGCTCCTTCGGAACAAAAAGAAACACGCCATACTCACGCGCATTGGAAAGCACGATGTCCTCATGGCCGTCGCCGTTTAGATCCACAAAGCGGACACCGTTGTCGTGTCCCTGGGCATCCTGCAGCCTGGCTGCATCAGGCAGGGGGTGTTCACGCAGGGCAGGCGGCACATCGACGGCATTCAGCAGGCTGCTGCAAACAAGAAGGGGCAGGATGAATCGTGGCATGGCGTGGTCGGGAGATAACTGGAAACCAACGTCCATCCCCAGTCAGTTTCTTTGCGGCAGGCATGGAATTATGAAATACGATTTTTCACCTTCATTTCATCTCCGTTTCATCAGGGTTTCATAGCGCTCCTGCAGTGAGCAGCCGATGAAAGCATTCCGCCTCTTCCTGCTGCTGGCCGCCTGCCTTGTCATAGCGTGGGTTGTTCTGAGCACTCGTTGCATCCGGCTTGATGAGAAGGGGGATCCGCTGCTCATCAATGACGAGGAGGTGTTGTGTGCTGAGTCTCAGTTTGGTGCTCTTCCGCTGCGCCCGGCATGAACTGATTTTAAAATAAGGAATTCAGGAAGCAGACTGCGTCTGCCATTCTTGTTCATCCCGCAAATACCCCGCCACTGAGATTCTAAATAACCGTCTTGTCAGCACTGCCTCAGCAGTTCAACAATCCACCTCAGCCGAAATGCCCGCCAAAATCCTCATTGTCGAAGACGAGCCGTCTATCTGCGAAAACGTCGTTTATGCGCTCGAAGCCGACGGCTTTGCCGTGAGCACCGCCGCCACGGGCCAGTCGGCTCTGGAGCAGGTGAAGGCCCAGGACTTCAGCCTCATCATCCTCGATGTGGGCCTGCCTGACATGACCGGCTTTGAGGTGTGCAAGGCGGTGCGCCGCTCGCATTCGCTGCCGGTGCTCTTTCTCACCGCACGCTCCAGCGAGGTGGATCGCGTGGTGGGCCTGGAGATCGGCGGCGATGACTATGTGGTCAAGCCCTTCAGCCCACGCGAGCTGGTGGCCCGTGTGCGCGCCATCTTGCGCCGTGTATCCGCCGTGCCGCTGCCAGCACTGCGGCCGGATACGGCGGTGCCGTTGGTGATCGATGACGTGCGCTGCCAGGCCATCTACTACGGCACAGCGCTGAATCTCTCGCGCTATGAGTTCCGCATGCTCAGGGCCTTTGCCGCACATCCGGGGCGTGTCTTCAGTCGCGAGCAGCTCATGGACCACGCCTCCGAAGAGCCGGACGCCTCCATGGAGCGCACGGTGGACACCCATGTGAAGACGCTGCGCGCCCGCATGCGCGGCGTGCGCACGGGGCTGGACCCCATCGTGACCCATCGTGGCATGGGCTACTCCCTGCTGGAAACCTGGCCTGACGCATGAGCCTCACCGCACGCTTCTTGCTGGGCTTTGCCGTGGTGTCCGTTGTGGGCCTGTTTGTGCTTTTTTCCCAGCTCATCCGTCGCGTCGAACGGCAGTATTTTGAAGCCATCGAGGAGCCGATGGTCGACGTGGCAAACATCCTCGCAGAAGTCATCGGTGCAGAGGCTGAAGGCGGCGTCCTCAAAACGCAGGCGGTTGAGCGTGCGGTGCGTGCCGCCCAGCAGCGTCAGCTCAAGGCTCAGATCTACAATCTCAGCAAGACTCGCGTGGATATGCAGGTCTACGTCACCGATGCGCAGGGGCGGGTGCTCTTTGACTCTGCTGGCATCGAAAAACCGGGCACGACCGCCAATCACCGCGATGTGAACCTCACCCTCATGGGGCAGTACGGTGCGCGTTCCTCCCGCACCAGCGAATACGACCCGCTTTCCATCGTAATGTATGTCGGTGCTCCCATACGCTACCAGGGCAGGACTGTCGGCATGCTCAGTGTTGCCAAGCCTCAGCGTGGAGTTTTGGCTTTTGTCTGGGAGACGGAGCGCTGGCTCAAGTGGTCAATCATCACTACGGTGCTGCTCATGCTGCTCGGCATCTACCTCGCGGCACGCTGGGCCACACGGCCGCTGGAGGTCCTCACCCAGCACGCACTTGCCGTGAGCCGTGGCGAGCGCTCCACACCGCCACGCATGCCCGGACATCAGATGAAGACGCTGGCCCGTGCTCTGGAGGACATGCGCGATGCCCTGGAGGGGCGCGAGTACGTGGAGCACTACGTGCAAAGCCTCACGCATGAGCTGAAAAGCCCCGTCGCCGCCATCCTCGGCGCAGGGGAGATTTTACAAGGGGATGTGCCGGAGCCCAAGCGCGCGCGCTTTCTGCAAAACATCCGCACCGAGGCCGCCCGCCTGCGTGACCTGCTGGAGCGCCTGCTGCATCTGGCCGCACTCGAAAAACAGAAGAAGCTGGAGACAACTGAGGCTGTGAATCTGGCCACGGTCTTTGACCGCACCTGGGATCATCTGGCGCTCATTGCGCAGGGCAGGGACGTGTGTCTGCAGCGCGACATGGCTGAGGGCCTCATCATTCAGGGAGACCCCTGGCTGCTGGAGATGGCCGTGGGCAATCTGCTGCAAAATGCCATCGACTTCGCGCCTAGGAGCAGCTCGATCATCGCACGTGGATATCACTCTGACTCCAAGATCGTGCTTGAGATCGAGGACTGCGGGCCGGGCATTCCTGACTATGCACGCGAACGCGTGTTTGAGCGCTTTTATTCACTGCCGCGTCCGGACAGCGGCAAGAAGAGCACCGGCCTGGGGCTATGCTTTGTGAAGGAGGTGGCTCAGCTCCACCGTGGCAGCGTGGAGCTGACAAACCGGGAGGGAACCTGTGGAGCAAAAGCCATGCTGATACTTCCGGTGTGAGGAGGGCCGGTTTGACAATGGCTCGTCGCCTTTCTAGGCTCTGCGCATGAGCACAACCGAAGCCGGAAAGCCCGTTTACAACGTCAAGAACCCCTGCATCGCCAAGGTGAAGCGCATGTTCAACCTCTCCGGACCGGATGCGCCCAAGCACACCGCGCACTATGAGATCGACCTCGCCGGCTCGGGGCTCGAGTACACACCTGGTGACTCGCTAGCCGTGCAGCCTACGAATGACCCGGCGCTTGTGGACGACACACTCGCCGCGCTCGGTTTCTCGGGCACGGAAATCGTGAAGCATCCCAAAACCGCCACCGAAGTCCCGATCCGTCAGGCATTGATCGAAGGCGCGCTGATCACCGAGATCGATAACAAGCTCATCAAGGCCATCGTGGAAAAGACTGGCGGCAACACCCCTCTGGCCGAGCTGAGTCTGCCTGAGAAAAAAGAAGAGCTCAAAAACTATCTCTGGGGCCGCTTTGTCATCGATCTGCTCCTCGAGAATCCCACCGCGAAATTTACGCCCGAGGAGTTCATGCTCACTCAGAAGAAGCTGAACATCCGCCTCTACTCCATCAGCAGCAGCCAGAAGGCGCATCCTGATGAAGTGCACCTCACCGTGGCTACCGTGCGCTACACCAGCTACAATCGCGCACGCGGCGGTGTATGCTCCACTTTCCTTGCTGAACGCGTGACGCCAAAAGAGACGCTCATCCCCTGCTTTGTGAATCACGGCAAAGGCTTCCGTCTCCCTGAGCCGCAGGAGCAGACGCCCATCATCATGTGCGGCCCCGGCACCGGCATCGCCCCCTTCCGCGCCTTCCTCGAAGAACGCAAGGCCACCAGCGCTCAGGGCAAAGCCTGGCTCTTCTTTGGCGAAGTCAGCTCCAAGTCCTGCTTCTTCTACAAGGAGGAGTTTGAGGCTTATCTCGCCGATGGCACGCTGACCAAGCTTAGCACCGCCTGGAGCCGCGATCAGGCAGAGAAGGTCTACGTGCAGCACAAGATGCTGGAAAACAGCGCCGAATTCTGGTCCTGGCTGGAACAAGGCGCCATCTTCTACGTCTGCGGAGACGCCTCACGCATGGCCCTCGATGTGGACAAGGCTCTGCACACCATCATCGAAAAGGAAGGCGGCAAATCACCCGAGGAAGCCATCGCATACGTGCAGGCCATGAAGGATGCGAAGCGGTATCGGAGAGATGTTTATTGATACGTGAGACTGGCTGCCAGCCCGTTTCACGTCCTACTTCGCCAGCCACAAAATCCCCGTCGCCGTCACCTGGATGTTTTTCTTCACCGGGGTGAGCTTGAAGATCTCAAACGCAAGTGTGGCGGGATCATACTGATCGCGGATCTTCTGCGTGTCATCGGCGATCTGTTTTTCCAGCGCGGCCATGTCGGCCTTGATGGACTCCAGCTCACGCTCGGCGGCTTTCACGTCCTGACCTTCTTTCCAGGCACGTGAGGCGCTGCTGACGGTGCTGGCTTTGACCATGCTGGTCTTGCGGCCGAAGATCGCTCCGAGGATGCTTCCGCCGATCTGCACCGCCGTGCTCAGCTTCGCGCTGCTGGCCTGCGCCTGTTGCACATCCACCTTGCTGGCTGCTTTCTCGGCCTTGTCCTGCAGCGACTTCATTGTCTTCGCCGTTTTCGTGCGCAGTTCTTCGATGGCGGCGTCACGCTGTTCGCGGGTCGTCTGTGTGATGCGTACCTTGAACTCATCCTGCTTCTCTCCGGGATTGGAGTACACCTCCAGCAGCGGTGAAAAGAAAACCTCCAGGCTGTGATTCGCAAACACCCAGTCGGCGAAGTCTTTCTTGATGCTGGTGTAGGTTGTCGTTTTCAGCGCAGGTCCCGGCAGATCTGCATAGGCGGCGTTTTCTTTTGGCTCCGTGTCGTACTTGGAAAGGTCGTCGTCCTTCGGCACATCCACAAACTTGTCCCACAGCACCTTCTGCTTCTCAGTGTCGATCTCGTTGACGAGCGTGATGACGCTGCGCCCGCTGATCTTCCGCTTCGCATCGTCAAACACCACCGTCGCACTGCGCACGATAGCCGGCACATAGGTGAGGCGCTCGCCTTCTTCGTCGCATGGCTGGAAGAGTTCGGTTGCACCGTCCGGCAGCTTTGGGCGCAGCGTGTTGCGGTTGGCGGCAGCGGAGCTGCTCGCTCCTGGCGGCGCAAAGCCGTCATCCTCGGCGGCGGGAGCGGCTCCGGCTTTCGGGCGGATGGGCTCCATGAGAGCCTTGATCTGCGGACGTGAAAGCGGGCCGCTCAGGTAGCTCATCAGCCAGCGCACCGTGAACACCACGGGATGATCCTCGTGCACGTTGTTCATGAGGAAGACACGGTTGCCCAGACCTGCGAGTGTCTGCTCCATTTCCTGACGGTCAAACTTGCCGCCTGCGGTGTTGGCGGCGCCTTCCAGGCCTTCGAGCACGCGCATTTTGTCGCGTTCGGTTTGCAGCCTTCCCAGCCACCAGGTGCCGATGTTCGCCAGCGCCTTGTAGTCGAGATCGGCTGGGTTTTGCGTGGCCAGCAGGATGCCGAGGCCAAAGGCGCGTGCCTGCTTCAGCAGAATCATCAGCGGCTTTTTTGAGGGAGGCATCGCCGTGGGCGGCAGGTAGCCGTAGATCTCGTCCATGTAGAATATGGACCGCAGTGAGGTGGTGCCCTGCTGAGCACGCATCCAGCCCAGGAGCTGGTTCATCAGCAGCGAGACAAAGAACATGCGCTCCGTGTCGCTCAGATGGGCGATGCAGAAGATGGTGATGCGTGGCTTGCCCTCGGGCGTGTAGTACATGCGCTGGATGTCGAGGGGCTCGCCCTCCAGCCAGGTGCTGAATCCGGGGGAGGCCAGCAGATTGTTCAGCTTCATGGCCAGGGCGGTGCGCTTGGCCTCGGGGAAAAAGCTCTCGAGATCGACCACACCGATCTTCCGCAGCGGCGGCTGCTGGATCTGGCGCACCAGATTTTCCAGTGAGAGATTCTGTCCTTTCTTCCAGCAGGTGGAGACTATGTTGCTCAGCAGGATATGCTCAGGCGACTGTACCGGATCAGCCTCCACTCCGATGAGGCCTAGCAGAGAGGACACAGTGCTCTCGATGCGGTCGCCCAGCGCCTCGCCATCATCCATCACTTCGGCAGGTGGGCAGTTCAGGGAGCTGAGGATGGAGACGGGCAGCCCGGCATTGCTGCCAGGGGTGTAGATGGCCATGTCCACCGTGGCTCGCAGTTTCTGTATGCGCTCGGCGCTCTGGCCCCACTCACCCAGGCCCTTCTGCCACAGTGCGGACTGAGCAGCGGCGTATTCGTCCGGAGACTGGCCTTTGCGTCGTGCCTCGTCCTCATTGATCCACGGGCGAAACTCCTGTGGCGTGAGATTGGGGAAGGTGAGCAGCGCATTGCCGATGTCCCCCTTCGGATCGATCGCGATGACCGGCACGCCATCCATCGCCGCCTCTTCCAGCAGCGCGAGGCACAGCCCCGTCTTGCCGCTGCCCGTCATTCCGAGGACGACGCCGTGCGTCACGAGGTCTTTGGAGTCATAGAGCACGAGGTTGTCCTGAACTTTCTTCGCCTTGAGATCGTATTCACGGCCGAGGTAAAAGGTGCCGAGCTTTTCGTATTGGTCTGGAGTGATCATGAGACGCGGAGGGTGAAATTCGGTGTATGAAACGAGCGTGGCGGAGGCTGCATGGATTGCAAAGTGGAAAATGGCAGGCACGGTGAGACATGCGCGCCGCATTTCTGTTCATGATGACCACCGCCTCTCTCGCCGCTGAAGCTCCGACCTACCCCCAGACACGCAAGCAGGACGTCAAAGACACGTTGCATGGCGTGACGATTTCCGATCCCTACCGCTGGCTGGAGGATGACAACTCGGAGGAGACCAAGGCGTGGGTGAAGGCGCAGAATGCGGTGACCTTTGCGTATCTGGAAAAGCTGCCACGCCGTGAGGAGATCAAGACGCGGCTGCAAAAGCTGTGGAATTACGAACGCGTGGGCCGGCCCTTTGAGCAAGGCGGGCGCTGGTTCTACACCTACAATTCCGGCCTGCAAAATCAGGCGGTGCTCATGACGGCGGAGTCTCTGGGAGGAGAGGCAAAGGTGCTGCTGGACCCCAATGCCATGTCAAAAGATGGCACCACCTCGCTCTCCGACTACTCACCCAGCGAGGACGGCAAATGGATGGCCTATGGCGTGTCCGAAGCCGGAAGCGACTGGAACACCATCCGTGTGCGCGACATCGCCACCGGGCAGGATCTCGAAGATGTGGTGCGCTGGGTCAAGTTCAGCGGCGTGTCCTGGCGCAAAGACGGCAGCGGCTTCTACTACTCCCGCTACGACGAGCCCAAGCCCGGCGCGGCACTGACGGCCAAAAACGAATATCACAAGCTCTGCTTCCACCCACTGGGAAAACCGCAGAGCGAAGACGTGCTCATCTATGAGCGCAAAGACCAGCCAAAGTGGGGCTTTGGTGGCGGCGTGACAGAAGACGGTGAGTATCTCGTCATCCAGGTGTGGCTGGGTACGGAGCCCAAGAACCGCGTCTTTTACCAGAAGATCGCAGGCGGCCCGGTGGTGGAGCTGCTCAATGACAACGACGCACGCTATGAGTTCATCGACAACGACGGACCTGTCTTCTATTTCCGCACAGATCTGAATGCGCCGTGCTATCAGGTGATCGCCGTCGATGTGCGCAAGCCGCAGCGTGACAACTGGCGCATCGTGGTGCCTGAGGTGCCAAAGGTGCTGCTGGAAGGCGTCAGCACCGCTGGCGGTTACATGTTCTGCGAATACCTGCGCGATGCGAAAACCGAAGTGAAATGCTTCGATCTCGACGGCAAGCTCGTCCGTGAGGTCAAGCTGCCCGGCATCGGCAGTGCAGGTGGCTTCGGCGGCCATCGGCACGATACCGAGACCTTCTACACCTTCACCGGATTCACCGAGCCCGGGGCCATCTACCGCATGGACCTGAAAACCGGTGAAAGCTCTCTCTGGCGCAAGCCCAAGGTGGACTTTGACGGCGCCGCCTACGAGACGCAGCAGGTCTTTTACCACAGCAAGGACGGCACGCGCGTGCCCATGTTCATCGTGCACAAAAAAGGGCTGAAGCTCGACGGCACCAACCCCACGCTGCTCTATGGCTACGGCGGCTTTAACATCAATCTGACGCCCGGCTTCTCCGTTTCGCGGGCGGTCTGGCTGGAGATGGGCGGCGTCTTTGCCATGCCCAACCTGCGCGGCGGTGGCGAGTATGGGCGCGCATGGCATCAGGCGGGTGTCAAACTGGGCAAGCAGAACGTGTTTGATGACTTCATCGCTGCAGCGGAATGGCTCATCACGCACAAATACACCAGCAGCTCAAAGCTCGCCATTCAGGGCGGCAGCAATGGCGGCCTGCTCGTCGGCGCCTGCATGACGCAGCGTCCCGATCTCTACGCCGCGGCCCTGCCTGCCGTGGGCGTGCTCGACATGCTGCGCTTTGAGAAATTCACCATCGGCTGGGCCTGGAAGAGCGACTACGGCAGCGTGGAAAACAAGGCGGAGTTCAATGCCCTGCTCAAATACTCGCCTTATCACAATCTGAAATCCGGTGCCCGTTACCCCGCCACGCTCGTGCTCACCAGCGACCACGATGACCGTGTCGTCCCCGCACACAGCTTCAAATTCGGCTCTCGCCTGCAGGAATGCCAGGCCAAGGACGGTCCTCCAGTCCTCATCCGCATCGAAACCAGCGCGGGGCATGGAGCAGGCACGGCGCTGAGCAAGACCATCGAGAGGACTGCGGACGAGTGGGCGTTTTTGGTGAAGATGCTGGGGATGTGAAAAAGTACGATGGGCACTCCTTGTATGATGGGGTTGTTCTGCAATCGTGATTGCGGCTAAGCTGGCCGCAGTCTGGATGCTGCGGCAGGCTGGCCCTTTACACCAACCTGCCGCAGAGCGTTCCGGGGAGCCTGCGGGCACTCAAGGCCCTTGGAGGCCGTCGGACAGCAAAGCACCCGGGACGCCAGAACAGACGGTAACTCGAACAGTTGAAAGAGCCTCCGCTTGACCTTGGTCCCGTGGAGAAGCTCGCATTGGCAAGGAAGAGTCCTCATAACCATCCATCCCATCCATCGTCATGAATGATGTCCATCCCCCGTCCGTTGTCTACGTCGGCGTTGATGTCAGCGCCAAGCATCTCGATCTCGCCGGACTATCCCGGCTCAAGCAGGTGCCTAACACTCCAGCAGGCCACCAGCGGCTGCTGCACAGCCTCCCTGCCAACGCCCACGTCATCGTAGAGGCCAGCGGTGCCTGCGAGCATGCGCTGTGGATCACTCTGCTCAAAGCCGCCGTGAAAGTCAGCCGTGTCAATCCCGCCAAGGTGCGCCACTACGCACGGGCCAATGGTCGCCTGGCCAAGACTGACGCATTGGATGCGCAGCTGCTGGTTCTCTTTGGCCAGGGGCTCTCACCGCAGCCTGACGTGCTGCCTTCGGAACAGATGCTGGAGCTGCAAAGCCTTGTCAGCCGCCGCGAACAGCTTGTCGCCGTGCATGCCACCCAGCAGGTCCAGCACCAGCAGCTGCAAAATGATGCGCTCAAAACTCAGGCCAGGCAGCTCATGGACTTCATGGAGCAGCAGATCAAGGCACTGGAAAAGAACATGGCCGTCCTGGTGAACTCAGCGGAACTGCGGGAGCGGTCTCAGCGCATGCAGCAGCTGCCCGGGGTCGGCACGGTCACCAGCGCCACCTTGCTGGCCTTGATGCCGGAACTCGGCCTGCACAGCGACGCTCGCATCTGCGCTCTGGCAGGCCTTGCACCGCATCCCTATGACAGCGGTCCGATGAAGGGCCAGCGCCACATCCAGGGTGGTCGCTGGAGAGTCAGGCGCGTGCTCTACATGACGGCCATCTGCTCCCTGAGCCACAACCCCATCCTCAAAGAACACTACAAACGTCTACGTCAACGCGGCAAACCTGCGAAGGTCGCCATCACAGCTCTCATGCGCAAAATCCTCTGCGTGCTCAACAAACTCCTCACCCAACCCAACTTCACACTTGCGTCGTAACACAGTTGCTGCCCGTCGATCAGCGCTCCCTCAAACACCCCCCAGCCTCAGAGATTCATCACCGCATCGCATGTGCGTAGCGTCAAAGCTCCGCTGCGCGCAGCCGCTGCCAGTACGCTCATTCCTCAGTCGCTGTCATCTCTCGCCGTTCGATGGATAAAAGTGTCCGTCACACTTCGGTTTACTCCCGCACAAAGAAATTCGCGAAGGTCACGGCGCTACCAAAATCCGCCACTCCCACCGGCCCTTTCGCAGCGCCTTCCAGCGTGCCTTCCACCACCTGTGGATTGGCATCCTGAGGTTCGGTCAGTGTGGCGCTGGCCTTGTTGCCGCTGAGCGTCAGTCGCACGCGGTACCATTTGCCTGGCTTCACTTTGTCTGCGCCGAAGACGATGGGGGCTGTGCCGCTGCCGATGAGCACAGCGGGCGCTGCCTGACCACGCACGCAGAAACCGGTGCAGGCACGTGAGAGATCGGCGTCTTTTGGGAGCTGGAAGTCGGCGATGTATTCGCCGTCGGTGATCTGGCTTTCGCTCCAGAGCGTAGAGGCTGTCTGCCCGTTTGCGGCGCTGAGCTTGAGATTCCAGTTTGCTGCCTTCCAGCGTGCCTCAGCACCGGCTGGCACTTTCCAGCCACGCAGGTCCAGGCCGTTGTAGAGATGCTTCCATCCCTGGTCCATTGGCGCGGAGTCTGCGGCGGTGGCTCCAGTGCTGGGCAGCTCCTTGATGCGCACATTGCGAAATTCCACCGGCGCGCCTTCAGATTCCAGAGCCAGGTAGCCTTTGCGCCAGAAGCACTTGTCACCGCCGCTCACCACCTTGCCGTTCACGGCGAGGGTGAGGGTGCCGTTGTTGCCGGTGATGCGGTAGTGGTTCCATTCGGGCGAGGGCTTGCTGCGCTCCTCGCTGGGAAAGCTGCGCTGCCCGCTGTGGTCGCCATGCGGCTCCATGGTGGCTCCATGGATGGGGAAGACATCGCCATGCGTGGTGAACCAGCGCGGTTTCTTTGGGTCCGCATGCTTCATGTAGCCGTGGTCCAGCACCTGCACCTCGATGCCACGCAGGAAGGGCACGCCCGGCGCGGAGATGGGGCTGCCCCAGATGAAGACCCCGGAGTTTCCTCCGCTGCTGAGGTGCCGCCACTCGCATTCCAGAATGAAATTCTCATACTGCTTCTCCGTGCGCATGGCCCCGGTAGGTGTGCCAGTGCAGCTCACCACACCGTCCTTGATGCTCCACGTCTCAGGGGCGCAGTTGGCATTGACCCAGCCGCTGAGGTCTTTGCCATTGAACATGGGGACAAAGCCGTCCTCCTCGGCGAGAGCGCTGCTGAGTACGAGGAGGCAGAGAAACAGTGTGGATTTCATGTGCGAAGAGTACGCACAGTTTGGCCAAGTCTTTTATCTCTGCCTGTCGAAGGCAATGTCTTCTGGCAATCCTCAGCCAAACAGCGCCGCCACTGGCTTCCCGCCATCTGTGATCGGCACAGGGCGCGTGCCGTCCATCAGTTCCTTGCTGGGATCGATGCCCATCGCGGCATGGATGGTGGCGTGGAAATCGACGAGCGGCACGGGGTTCTCGACGGGCTTCTTGGAGAGCTCGTCGGTCACGCCATAAGCTCCGCAATGGTTCAGGCCGCCACCGGCCAGCACCATGGAGAAAGTGGTGCCCTGATGGCCGCGTCCGCCGCGTCCGTCAAACTCAGGCGGGCGGCCAAATTCCGTGCCGACGACGATGAGCGTCTTGTCGAGCAGCTTGTGGTTCTTCAGGTCGCGGATGAGCGCGGCGAGGGCGGTGTCCAGCTCCTGGATGAGGAGATGCTGGTTTTTGTAGCCCTCGTTGTGAATGTCCCAGCCGGTGCCGTTCATGAAGTTGAGATTGTGGGACACCTCGATGAAACGCACGCCCGCCTGCACCAGGCGGCGGGAGAGCAGGCAGCGCTGGCCGAACTCGCCGCCATATTCATTTCGCAGGGAGGCGGGCTCCTCCTTGAGATTGAAGTGGCGCATGAACTTCGGGCCGGAAAGGCCGAGCGCCTGCTCCTGCGCGGCCTTGTAGTCGGAGATGCTCGACTCTTTGGGCGCGCGTGACATCAGCGGGGCCAGGAGTTGCTCACGGGTGAGAGCACGCTTTTCATCGACAAAGTCCGGGCGCGTGAAGCCTGCGGGGCCGGTGTTGGTGTCAGTCAGATAAACGTAGCCTGCCTTGGCGCCGAGGAAGCCGGGGCCACGGCTCACATTCGGGTAGCCGATCAGGATGTAGGGCGGCATGCCCTCACCAGCGGCGCCACGCTCATGCGCGATGATGGAGCCCACGCTGGGATAGACCACATTGCCGGAGATCATGCGCCCGGTGTGGACGATGTTGGTGGCAAAGGCGTGCTCGTCGATCACGTGGTGGTTCACCGTGCGCATCACCGTCACGTGCTCCATGACCTTGGCGGTCTTGCTCAGATGCTCCGTGAGCTGCACCCCGGGGACGGAGGTGTCGATGGCCTTGTAGAGAGAGCCTGCGATCTTGGTCTTGTCCGTGTTGTTGCCGAGCTTCTTGGGGTCAAACGTATCGATCTGCGCCATGCCGCCGCCCAGCCAGATGAAGATGCAGTGCTCCGCCTTGCCCTTGGGTGTGTGCACCGGGGTGTTGTTGGCAAACAACGGGGCTGCGCCCATGGCAGCGGCGGAGGTGAGGAAGGAGCGGCGTTTCATGATCTTGAGCTATAAACGTTGAACGGAGGTTGTTTTCACTTTTAGCAGCACCTCACTTTCGTGGGGTGCTTGGCGTGAGCAGTCTTGGTGATGATGCTCAAGGGCTAAACTCCCACTCGGGCGCGTTCAGCAGGGCCCACAGCACGTCTTCCATGCGGCCGCGCCATTCGGCGTTCAGCTTGTTGGTGGGAGGATCTCCGGCGCGGGCGGCGGCTTCCTGGGCCATGCGGACGGTGGTGGCTTCGCCGTCGAGGTGGTTGGACCAGCTCACGTATTTTTCGCGGGTGCGGTTGGAGGCGGGAGCCTTGCTGGCAGTGGCTGGATTTTGAATGCGTGACTCGTAGCCTGCGGAGAGGTGCTTGGTGTAGAGCTCACGTTCTTCGGCGGTGGGGTGGCGGGTGAGCAGCCTGAGGAAGAGCTGGTCGATGAACTGGTCGAGCGGCTGCTGCTGCAGGGCCAGGGCGGTGATGCCGTGGTCATCGCTCAGCCGGGTGAGCCACACGCCCACGGTGCCGTTGCTGAGGATGGCGGGCTGCAGCACGTTGGGGTCGGCATCGCGCTTGCTCACAGGGTCCTGGCGGGAGCCACGCCAGCCGAAGGCGCTGAGCACATCCGTCACCGCCTGGATGCGGGGCAGGGCGAGACTTGGGCGATCGCGCTCGTTGCTGGTGCTGGTGAGCATCCAGCTATGGTGCGGCTTGCCCATGTGGATGGCGTTCTTGAGATCGCGGGTGTTGTCGATGTCGAGGCAGACTTCCTCGGTGTGGAAGGGCTTGCCGGTGGCGGCAAAGAGGGAGTCCACGATCTGCTCTGCCTGCAGCCTGCGCGGTGCTGGGCTGGTGAAGAGCGGGCTGGTCTGCTTGAGCGTGGGATCGGTGGCGCGTTGGTAGGCCTCGCTGTTGAGGATGAGGCGGGCGAGGTGCTTCACGTCATAGCCACCGCTGACAAGCTGGCGGCCCAGCCACTTCAGCAGCTCAGGATGCGAGGGCTTGCCCTTCTCCCAGTCTTCGATGGGCTCCACGATGCCACGGCCCATGAAGCGGGCCCACACGCGGTTGGCGATGACCTGCGCAAAGCGTTCGTTCTGCGGCGCGGTGATCATGGCGGCGAGCACATCGCGGCTGTCCTTGGGATCTTCCGCGAGCTTGGCCGCAGCCTCGTCGCAGAACTCGGCAAAAGGCCACTTAGGTTGCACTTTGGTGCCGGGCACCAACGTCACTTGGATGAGCGGCTTGCGGCCGCCGGCGTGGATCTTGTCCATCGGCACGCTGCTGGTCTTGGGTACTTCGATTTCCTTCGTCCCCAGCATCGCTGCGAGTTCAAAGAGATCCTGCTGCAAGGATTTGCCGGTGGGCGAGTCGTGGCAGCGTGCGCACTTCATCTCCACGCCGAGGAAGGCGGTGCTGACGATGGTGCCCTTCGCCGCCATGGGCACGTCATTCTGCGAGGCGGTGCCAAATCCGGCGGGGCCACCAAGGCGCTCGCTGCCGCGCATGCGCAGCAGCTCGGTGACGAAGAAGTCCATGGGCTTGTTGTCCTGAAGGGACTCATAGAGCCACCAGCGGAAGGGGCCGGTGTTGTTCAGCGTGGGGTTGAGGATGTTCGGATTTTCCGCCAGCACATCCTGCCAGTAGCCCATCCAGTTATCCGCCCAGCGCGGGTCTTTCAGCAGCTGGTCGATCAAGGCCTTGCGGTCCGGGTTCTTCTGGAAAGCAGCGATTTCCTGCAGCGAAGGAGGCACGCCGATGGTGTCGATGTACACGCGGCGCAGGAAGCTGAGATCGTCTGTGAGCGGCGTGAGCGTGAGGTGGTCGGCACGGATCTCCGGCCAGTGCGCGCCTTCCTTGATCCAGGTGGTGAGCAGGGCGATCTCGTCCTTGGTCAAAGGCTTGCCCTTGGGCGGCATGATCTCGTCTTCATCCGTGGAGGTGATGCGGGCGATGATGGAGCTGTGGTCGGGCTTGCCGGGATCGACAGCCGCGCCGTCGGATTTGCCGCCTTTGATGGCGTCTGCCAGCGAGTCAAGATGCAGGCCGCCTTTGGCCTTGGCGCCGCGATGGCACTCGGTGCACTTGGCTTCGAGGATGGGCTGGATGTCCTTGAAGTAGTCGATGCTGCCTTTGTGGGAGTCCTGGGACTTCACGGTGGCGATCTTGGCGGCAATGAATTCATCGATGCTGCCTTTGCCCACCGGGTTTTTCGCCAGCCATTCTTCTGCGGCCTTGCGGCGTGTGGCCCAGTAGGGGGCGGAGAGCGCACGCAGCTCGGCGCGCTTCTTGGCATTCACCTCGGCGTAGTGCGCGTTGCGCTCCTGCTCGTAGGCAGTCCAGCCGGCATCGGTGTAGGGCACAGTGCGCTTGCCGGGCGTGACGAGCTTCCAGCTCTGGCTTCCCTGCGGGCTCCAGGCCACCACAGTTTCGCCCAGCTCCGGGCGGCGGATGCTTTTGCCCACGTAGCTGCCCACCAGCGTCTCCAGCACGATGAACTGGGGCTTGCCGGTACCTTCAAATTCGCACCACGATTCGCGGTTGCCGGGAGGCGCAAAGCGGAAGTCGGGGCCGAGGTCGAGATATTCCTGCTGGTCGGCTACCAGATGATGGCCGTCGCTGTCATTTGGCGGGAAGGGGGTGTTCAGGACGATCTTGTTATCGACATAGAGGTTCGTGGCGCCACGGGCGCGCAGCAGCAGGCGGTGCTTGCCTTTGGGAAAGGTGATGCTGGCAGCGGCGCGCAGCAAAAAGGGCACGTGGCGCTCTCCGCGCACACCCGTGTCCACGTACTTCTGCGGTACATCGAGGAAGCCAAACACATCCTCCGTGTAGGTTTCTCCCACCTTGGGAGCCTCGGCGGGCCAGGCATTGGCATCGGGCATGCCTTCTTCTGCCAGTTGCACCAGCACACGGCCTGCCGGCACTTCCTTTTTTGCCACGGGTGGTGGCGGCGGCACAAACTGATACTTCGCCTTCAGCGCGGTGACATCGATGGGCCCGCGATAGATGGCCACGTCATCGAGCCAGCCATTGAGCGTGTGCGAGGACGCGAGTGTCGAGCCGCTGCCGATCACGAGGGCATCGCCATCGGTCACCGGGGCGCGGTCCGTGGCACCACCCATGTCCCAGACCCCGTCGGTCTCGCGGCCGTCGATGTAGCCTTTGATGCTCTTGGGCTTGCCGTAGGTGTAGGTGACGGCGATGTGGTGCCAGCCGGAGGAGGGCAGGGTGTCCTTGGACCACCAGCGGTGCCAGTCGCCTTTTTTGTCGGGCACATTGGCGCTGCGGAAGAGGAAGCCGATCTGCGCGCCGCCCTTGGTGTTCTGCAGGCGCAGGGCGTAGTTTTGATTCTCGCTGCCAAACTCCTTGGTGCCGAGGCGGCCTTTGCCGATGATGTATGGCGTGCCGTTCTGTCCGGCGGACTTGACCCAGGCTTCGAGGGTGATCGTTTCATTGAGGCCAAAGCGCAGGGCCTCGGTATCCTTGATCGTGATGGCGGTTTTCTTGCCGTCGCCATCAAAACGCTGGGCGGTATTGTCCTTGGAAAAGCCGGGGTAGCTCGGGGAGCGCGGGCCGGGCTCCTTGGAGTTGTCAAAACGCCACTGCATGACGGGCGTGGCGAGCGGTTTGTCCGTAGTGTCGTTGCCGCCGCTGTCATTCTGGGCGGAGGCGGCGAGGGCGGAGAGCAGGAATAGGGCAGGAACGTAGCGCGTCATGGCTCTACCAACGCCGGATCACCGCTGCTTTCAGCATTTCGGGCACCCCACTTTCGTGAGGGTGGGGGCGGCGAGGCGGGCCTTGGGGGAGTTCACACCCGCACCAGCCCGCGCCGGATCGCCTCCGCTGTGGCCTGCGCGCGGTCGTTCACCTTCAGCTTCATCAAGATGCGGCTGACGTGCTGCTTCACCGTGTCTTCGCCGATGCCGAGGATGGCGGCGATTTCCTTGTTCGCGCGGCCCTGGGTGACGAGGGCGAGGATCTCGCGCTCGCGGGGGGTGATCTCGGGTTCGGCGAGGCGGTCTTTGAGACGCTGGGCGATGTCCGGCGGCAGGCTGCGCTCTCCTCTGGCCACGGTGCGGATGGCGGAGAGCAGGGCCTCGCGGGAGGAGGATTTTTGCAGGTAGCCCAGCGCGCCGGCCTTCAGAGCAGCCTGGATTTCATCGTCGCGGGCAAAGGTGGAAAAGACCAGGACGCGCGCGTGGGCGTGGTCCCGCAGCAGCGCGGCTGTGGCCTCGATGCCGCCGATGCCGGGGAGCTGCAAATCCATGAGCACGACGTCCGGCCGCTTCTTGGCAAAGAGCGCGGAGGCCTCCTCGCCACGGTCTGTCTCTCCCACCACTTTGAGATCGTCCTCAAGCTCCAGCGAGGCCACGAGGCCGCTGCGGACAACGAAGTGGTCGTCGATGAGGAGGAGGGAGATCATGGGGGGAGCGGGCAGATGACGAATTCAGAATGACGAATGAAGCAGCGGAAGGGACACCGTGACCACCGTTCCTTTTCCTTCTTCGCTTTTCCAGGCCACTTCGGCACCGATTTTTCGCGCACGCTCGCGGATGCCCATGCAGCCAAAGTGGCCGGGCTGGCCGGTCGTGGCGGTGTCTGAGGCGAGGCCGCGGCCGTTGTCGGAGATTCGGAGCGTGAGCAGATCGGCGGAAGCCGAGAGGTGCAGCGTGATCTCGGTGGCCTGCGCGTGCTTGAGCACATTGGTGATGGCCTCCTGCGCCATCATGCGCAGGTGGTGGGAGACAGCGCCCGGGATGGCGGGAAGGGGATGGAGATCGAGCCGCAATGCGGGAGCATTCGGCGGCATGCGGCTCTGGATTTCGCGCAGCGCAGCGGGTAGGTCGTGCAGCTGCTCGGTATCGCGCAGATCAGCAACGAGATTGCGCGCTTCGCTTTGAATTCGGGAGACGAGGCTCCGGCTGGTCTCGATGAGGGTTCGCGCCTTGTCCTCCAGCGGGCGCGTGGTTGCGGCGTCCAGCCGCAGGGACAGGCCCGCGAGCTCCTGCTCCAGGGTGTCGTGGAATTCACGCGCGATGCGCTGGCGCTCATCCTGCGTGGCCTGCTGCACGATGCGGCTGCTCAGTGCGCTGATCTGACGGCGCAGGGCCGCGATCCAGACGATGGCCAGGAGGACGACACCAGCGAGAATGCTGATGGCGATGACGAGACGGCCGGTGGTCCAGAAGGGAGCGGTGCTGATGATAGCGATGTCTTCCGCCGAGCGCAGCAGCAGCGAGGCACGCTCGGCCTGCGAGCGAAAGCCCCGATCTTTGGACGACTCTACCAGGCAGACGCCCGTGAGCCCCACCACAGTGTCGATCTCCAGCTCCGGCGCCGCGGACTGCAGCAGAAAGGCGCGCAGCGGCGTGCCGCCGGAGGTGAGGCGCAGTTCGTAGCCATCTACCGTGCGGAAGAAGTCATTGAGCACGGCAGGCGCAGTGAGGCGAATGAGGTCGGCATCGTGGCTGCCATCCAGAAACTCTTTCAGAGAAACGGCCGCTGCAGCCGCGGGCAGGTCGCTCGTTTCACCGCTGCTGATCACCTGCGCATCTGCCAGGGAGGCGCTGAATCCGGCCATGATGGGGAAGCCGATAATCTCGGCTTTTTGCCCTACGCTGAGACTGGCTGGCGTGGTGAGGCGGATGGCGATGGAGGGAGACTGCTGCGGCAGAGGAGCTGCGTCCTTGGGCTGCTCGCGGGGCGGTGGCGGCGGCGTGGCATCGCGCAAAAAGACGCGGCCATCGGGGAAGGCGGCCAGCACGGTGCCGAGCACACGCGCGCGGTGGTGGGGCTCGTCCGCAGCACCAAACTGCAGCAGGGTGACGACTGAGGTGACAGGCAGCTCCGCGAGCGGCGGCGCGGGCTGGGTGATCGCCACATCATTCCAGTCGGTGACACGGATGTAGGGAAACACAAGCTGGCGGCGGTCATTGATGCCGCCTGCGGCCAGGGCGGTGATGCGCAGGCGCGCGTCGATGAGAGCTGGCGCGGTCTCCAGCGGCGCATCGATGCGCACCTCCAGCACACGGCTGCCGATGGCCAGGCGTAGCAGGGAACGGTTTTCATCCAGCGGAGTCAGGGTGCGGCCCAGGCCCTCCACGATCACTCGCTGGTAGTGGTAGCGGCCGGTGGCCAGGTCGTCGTAGCTGGCGGGGGCGGCGGCAGGCGGAGCCCCATGTCCCAGGATTTCCAGGCTCGTCACATCCACGCCGGGAAAGTACAGCCCGGCAGTGGTGAGGCCTCGGATGCGCACGCGATCACCCACCTTCAGGTCATTGCGCGCGGGCTTGAAGTGCAGGTGCGTACCTGCGGTGTCGTCCTGCACAAAGGCGGTGCCGCCGCTTTCCACAAAGCCGATCGTGGCGGTGAGATCGACGGGCAGCTTTTCCAGGCTGCGCTCGTAGGGCAGCGTGCGGATGTCGATGGCGCGGGTCAGTGCGCCTGCGGCGAATGACGACTGAAGAAATCCGAATGACGAAAGAATGACAAAGATCGAATGCAGAATGCTGCCCCTCATGCGGCATGCAGTGCCGCGAGGTTTGGCATTCGGGCTATGGGCTTCATTCGTCATTCGGATTTACTCATTCGTCATTTCTGCCTCATGCCCCACCGCTTTGTTATCAGTCATTCGTTGGGTCCACGCCACGCTGGAGCTTGCGCACCAGGTCCTTCACCTCGTGGGCGCGGCGCAGGTCCTTGAACTGCACTTCGATGCCTGCATTCGCGGCCGTGGAAAAGTCGATCGTGCCGAGTCCCAGGAGGCCCTTCACACCAGATTCATAGACGTCGATGCTGCGGATGTCGCAGATGCGTGCCTCTTTGGAACTGCGCCCGATGATCCCCCAGATGAGTTCCACCCGTTCCCGGGTGACGATGTAGTCATGCGAATAACGTGCGATCCCGACGGCGATGAGTGTGGATGATGCACACAGCAGGGCGACGACAGCATATTCAGCCTGGATCACAAACAGCAGGCATGCGGCGATCACCAGCAGCAGGCAGAGGATCAACGCCTTGGTGTAGCCCAGCCATGAGGGGTGCGCATGGTGCAGGATGGCTTCGCCACTGGTAGAGTAGTCAAATTGATCATCCATGGCCTCCTCTGACGCTGCTGTTTCCAGCGTCTCCTCCCCCTCCTCCTCATCTTCTTCAGGCTCAGGCTCAGGCTCAGGCTCTTCAGGCAGTTCCGTGTCCGGGCCGATCTCACGATACATCGGGCGCGCGATCCGGGCCTGACCACGGCTGGCAGTGGGGGGGCGCATGCCGCTTACCAGCTCACCCACGGTGTGCATCTGGCCGGTGTCCTCATCGAGGCACATCTCTCCACGGGCCAGCGAGCCACGGGCCACGAGTGTGTACAGGTCCTCCTTGGACAGCGGTGCGCTGAAAGCCGGATGCTGCTGGAGTGTATAGCGGGCGGACATTGGGTGGGCTTCTTGCAGGCCACCAAAGCACAGGCGGGCAGCCCGTGTCACGTCCAATCAGCTGGCGTCAGGCACCGGCGGGAGCAAATCTTCACGTTTCATCAGATCTGCCACCTTCAGCAGCAGCAGTTCTCCCTTGGGGGTATGAATGATCTCTCCGAGAAACGGAGTGAGGCGGTCCATCTCTGCCACGGCTGAATGCACCAGGCTGGCAATGATGCGCGCATCGTGACGGTTCGGCGGAAAGACATTGGTGGTTCGAAACATCACCTGGCCGCTCTCCCACTCGAGTTCGAAATTGCCGAGATTCAGATCCTTGTTCGTACGCATCAGCAGCTCGCACACAGGCAGGCGGTGGGAAGCCGGCACCTGCAGCGTGGCGCTGGAAACCACGGAGATGATATGCGTGTCGCCGAAGACCTGCACATGCAGCGGGATTTTGGCGTGGTGAGCTTCAAAATCGGCCTCGATGACAGAATGCTCGGGTATTTCGCGGTAGAGCCACCCCATTTCCTTGAAAGTATTCAGGGTGGTGGCGTAGAGGGCGGACATGCTGCGGAGTGGAAATCTGAGATTTGAAATTTCAGATGGTCGGGGCGGCGAGATTCGAACTCACGACTTCTTGCTCCCAAAGCAAGCGCTCTACCAGGCTGAGCTACGCCCCGAAGGTTGTTTCCCTGATTCGAAATCGAACGAGGGGTCGCGATAGTGCCGCAGTCTGGAGCAGACGCAAGAAGAATGTAGAATCATGCGCACAGAATGCCGGGGGGCAGGGACCTGAAGCCATGCCGAGGAGCATTTTCCTGTTCTCTGAACCTGCTTGGGCTGGCTCTAAATGGATTTTCACCGCTCCCTTGCCTTCAAGGACATCGTGCCGCTGAAGCTGCCCACCTGCTCGCGCTCCCACCAGTCGCCGGAGGCTCTGCGCACCTCGGGCTGGGTGAAGTGGTAGCGGTACAGCCGGGCGCGGATGTGGGTGATCTTTTCCACCGGGAAGGGGGGCGGCTCCAGCAGATCCCACACGGGCTGCTTGTGCTGGAGCAGCGCGGTGCAGAACTGGCCAAACCAGTGCATGGGGGAGCCGGGACTTGCATCGCGCTGCGGATCGTAGCCCGGATACAGGGCGGCAAACCACATCTGCCAGTCCAGCCGCGGCTGGTGCGGGGCGATGAAGGGCGGGCGGTGTGCGGGATCGCCGGGTTTGTATTTAAACTCCAGCGGCAGAAACAGGGCGCCGTCATCGCTCACTTCTAAAATAATCTCCGGGCGCTCCTCGGTCATGTCTTGGAAAAGACCGTAGGCATTGAAGGAGCGCGTGCGTGCGGCGGGAGCATCGAGCTTTTCGTGCAGCATGGCGGGCAGCAGGGGCTTGTAGTCGCGGATGCGGCCTGCCATGAACGAATCCGCCGCCAGCAGCGTGACCAGCACCACGGGCAGCACAGCAGCGAGCGCTGGCCACTGGTTCCTGTGCTTGAAGGCTGGACGCTGGGCTTCGGCATTGATCCGCAGCCAGGCACGCATGCGCTTCGGCCACCAGCGGTCATCCAGCAGTGTCAGCGCCAGTGCTGCGGTGAGCAGGTTGAAGAAATTGTAGTTCCCCGTGGCAAAGATCACCACCATGAGGCCGGTGAAGCCCAGCGCCGCCACCAGACGGCCCCAGCGGCCAAGGAAAATGGCGAAGGGCAGGCCGAGCTCGATGCCATACATGATCCAGCAGCCCGCCACGTGAAACCAGCGCGGAGCATGATGAATGAACCACGAGAGGCCGTTCGGCAGCGGCTGCGTCTCGTAGTGGTAGAGCATTGCGGTCATGTCCCGCCACGGCAGGTCACCGCCGCCGATCTTGACGAGACCCGAGAGAAACATGAGGCGGAAGAGCAGCCAGTGCAGCAGGAAGACGGAACCCCGGGGAGGCTCCGCCGTGCTGCGCCACACCCACAATCGCCACGGCGCGAGAAACAGCGCAAGAAATCCGGCCTCCAGCAGCAAAGAGTCCCACTGATAGCCCATGAAGATGTCTCCCGTGGTGGCAAAGGACAGGTAGCCAAACCACAGCAGCGCCAGCAGCGGCCCCTGCGCCACGCCCGCCATCACCAGCACGCACAAGACGCAGCAGCTGGTCAGAATGCCGTGCGCGAAGGCATCGTTGTAATGCCAGTGAAACACCGAGGGCATCTGCCAGAACAGCGTCTGATGCTCACGCGCCTCATACGCATGCACGTTTTCCATCAGCCTCTTCGCCGGCAGGATGCCGCTCTCTCCGACGAGCCCGTCATACTGCACGCCCCAGGAGATGAAGGCGATGAGGTAGATGGCGGCAAGCAGGCGCGGAAAAAACCAGCGGACGACGGTGTAGCGTCCGCGCTGGGATTCTAGCCGGAGGAAGAGATTCATGTCATTCGAAGGGCATGTTCTCCTCACATGTGTCACCAAACAGGCATCCGTATCAACCTTGATTTCTTTGCCTGCGATAGTAGGCAAGTTCGTCGGGAGTCATAAGCTTGTCGAGAATGGGATGTTTTAATTCCCAGTATTTGAAGCATTGGATCGGCCCCATGGAAGCATACCCCGTTTCATAGCGAATTCGTGCGGCAAGCCCCTTTGATGAATGAAATGTGGCGATCAAACTATGAATGGGTCCCGTGGTGACATTTATCAGCTCTGACGGTCCCTTAGGCATTCCGAACTCTGCGCTGACAATCGATTCACAGTCGGCTTCATAGTGCTGTTGATCACAAACCGACAAAAGTCTTCGCGTCGTCCATGCATACCAGTCACCTCCCGGAAAAGATGCGCTCACCAGCGGGAGCTCGTCTTTATCGAGTTTCAGCGGAACGGCTGGATGAGGAGGCAGGGAACCGATCGTGGTGGCACGCCAAAGGTCACGCTCCATCGATGACTGGCAGATGAGATGAGTGGCAATTGAGGCGATTTTTTGATCACGGGTCATTGCTTTTATGAGCTGAGATGAAACATCAGTCGCTTGTCTCAGATTCGCGTCAATCGCACATGCTGTGACATGATTCCTCATACTGCAGGTTGAGGACGAAGAAAACGCAGCACCCCGCGAAAGCTGTGTCGGCGATGCAGGCTTGCACCGTGCATCTCTGCCACCGCAGTCCAAGACGCGGGCGCGTGGCTTGAGAGGAGGCTAGGCGCGAATCGCCTTCCTCGGATTCACATCCAGCACACGCGTCAGATCACGCTCGGTCATGCCGAGCTGTTCATACGCATTCGCTTTGATGCGCGGCACTGTGACCGTGCTGCCCACAAAGTGGGTGCCGTCGGGGGAGCGGGCCACAAGGTCTTCGCCGATGAGGATGTCCCATCCGGCGAGGGTGTAGCGGCCGGGGCCGAGCCGGGCTGCGGAGATGGCGTCGGTGACAAAGATGGTGCGCTCCAGACCGGCGCAGGCCAGCCAGTTCTTCAGCACAAAGAAGGGGATGTGCACACCGTCCGGGATGAAGCAAAGCCACAGGCGCTCGTGCAGGCTCAGAGCACGCTGGATGATGTTGTCGTGCCGGTGCATCTGGATGGGGCAGCCATTCCCCACATGGGTAAACATGCTCAGCCCGGCATCGCAGGCGGCATTGAGCTGATCCAGCGAGGGATCGCAGTGCCCGGCGGAGACGGTGACGCCATGGGAGGCCAGGAAGGCGGTCGTTTTGCTGCCCTCGTCGTGCTCTGGGGCCAGGGTCACCAGCCGGGCCAGGCCACCGCAGGCGTCCATCAGGCGCTTGGCATCATCCACATTGGCTGGCTTCACAGCGGCGGGCGGGTGGGCGCCCACGTAGCCTTTGATGGGGTTGATAAACGGCCCCTCGACATGGATGCCGGAGATCATGCGGCGGGCCAGTTCGTCCTTTTCCCGCAGCGCCACCAGGGCGCTGATGCGGCGCTCCAGGGTGGGGATGTGGTCGGTGATAAAGGTGGCCAGGATGGAGTCGCAGCCGTCCTCCTCCAGCGCTGCGCAGGCGTGGTGGAGGGATTCGGCGGTGAGATTGTCGCCGTTGAAGTCGGTGCCGGCGTAGCCATTGACCTGGAGATCGAAAGGTTTCATGCCGCCATTGGAGCGGGGCCGGGCGGTGGAATCAAGGCTGGGAGGTGATGGGAAGTGGTATGAATGTTACACCATGCAGGGGATGGGGCAGGGGGCTAAACCGGGCGGCTAAAATGCTGCCCTCGCCCCTCCCTAGGCATTTCTTCTCTTCTCCCCACTTGACCGGCCTTTCTTCATCCCGTTTATTTCCAATGTTTACAAGACATCAGTCTCGGCATAAAACATGCTCTGTACTACACGTTCTCTCCCGAACTGGCGTGCAGCGCCAGCTTGACACTTTACTCTCTGATTCCCGGCTCATGATAGATCTTATCTCCAAAGGCGGACCGCTCGTATGGCTCCTCATCGGGTGCCTGTGCTTCGCCGGAGCTATTTTTATCGAGCGTCTGGCCTATTTTCACCGGGCGAGCATGAATGTCGGCGAATTCCTGGCTGGACTGGCCAGTCTCATCCGCCGCAAAAATTACGCCGAAGCCCTTCAGGAATGTGTCGCCACACGCGTCCCCGCCGGGAGGGTCATCCACGCCGCCCTGCTCCGCCACCACGCTCCGCGCGAGCAGCTCAAAGAAATCGTGCAGGAGGCAGGGCAGCTCGAGGTGCCGAGACTGGAGCGTTTCCTGGGCATTCTCAATGCCATCGCTCATGCAGCTCCCCTGATCGGCCTGCTCGGCACTGTGATCGGCCTGCTGGACAGCTTTACCAATCTCTCTTCGGCCAATGGCATAGCGACTCATGCAGATGTGGCCCGTGGGGTGTATCAGAGCCTCATCACCTCGGCTCTCGGTCTCGTGGTGGCCATCCCCGCCTACCTCTCCTTCGCCTTTCTCAGTGCCCGGGCCCGTTCCCTCATGCATGATCTTGAGCGTGCGGGGATCGAAATCGTCAATCTCATCGAAGACGCCAACAGCACGGACAACATCGTGGAATTCCGTCCGGCGGAGTCTTCCCCTCAGGTGGCAAAGTCGCGCGGGCGCGGCATGAAAGGATAAGCGCCCTCAGCGCATTTTCGGCTGGCCCAACCATTCCTTGCCTCCGATACTGCGCCCATCGCCGTATCAACCATGAAGCTCGAGAGTCATCTGCCCAAGCAAAGCCCCTGGCTGTACACGGTGCCGCTGCTGAATACGATTTTGCTTCTGCTGGTGTATTTCCTCCTCACCAGCAACTTTGTGGTGCAGTCCGGCATCCAGGTCGAGCCTCCGCAGTCAAACTCGCGGCTCACGGGCTTTGACCGCGCGCACATCATCACGGTGCCTGCCGGGTTGGAGAACGCGCTCTATTTTGACGGGGTCCGCATCTCCACGGAGGACCTGCGCGAAAAGCTCAGGGCGCACCGCGAGGGAGAGCGCCGGGCCATCATCCATGCTGCCAGGCAGGCGCAGCATGGCCGGGTGATCGAGATCGGGAACATCGCCCTCGAGCTCGGCTACGAGGTCGCCTATTCTACCGTGCCGCCCAAAGCGTAAATCACTCCGGAAGACGATGTCCACCAAACCGCCTCCACCCGCGTCTGGGCTCATCTTCGCCTGGGGCGTGCGTGACTATTCCATGTGGCGTCTGGTGGGCGCTTTGGTGCTGCTGATGGCGGCCATGGCAGGTTTCTTTTTCATCTTTCGCATCGTCCATCCGGTGGCACATCGGCTGCCGGTCACGCCCCAGCATGTCATCTCTCTTGATCCCAACAACCCGGCCGAGCTCGCCCTCATCCACCGGGCGCAGGACCGCAGCTTTGCACTTTTGAGCGATGCCGAACCCGTGGTGCCAGTTCTGGCAAATCCGCAGATGGCCTTTCATCCTTCTTTTGCCGGGCATCAGATCAGGCTGCGTGAGCTGGACCCTCCCTCTCCCGCCATCAGGCAGCCGCGTCTCTTCACGGCGTCTGCCGATGTGCTGCCACCGGTGCCGCATCGTGCCGTGGATTCCGTGGCCGCACCACCTGAAGCCAGGCTGCATGCCATCATGAGTCCTGCGCTGGCAAAGCGCGGCCCGGCCAGTGTGGTGCTCAGCCCTATCAAGCTCACCCAGCCCACCCGCGTCCAGTTTCGGGTCGCCATCGGGGCTGCCGGCCAGATTGTCACCGCGCTGCCCCTCAGCAGAGTCGATGATGCCGAAGTCATGCAGCAGTTGCACGACGCGGTGCGTGCGCTGCGCTTTGCCCCCTCCGAGGTGAAGCGTGTCGAGTGGGGGGAGATTTCGTTTCGCTGGGAGGTGGCCGCCACGCCATGATTCCCATTCCGCTTGGTGGTTTGATCATTCTCTTTATGGCGGTGGGGGTCACCACGGTCTGTGTGCTGTGGTTTCACAGTTTCTGGCGGGACCGCAAGCGCGAGGTCTACCGGCGGCGCATTGCCATCCAGTGCCGCATCTGCGGCACTGCCTATGCCTGCGAGGCAAAACGCAAAATCGACGTCACCATCTGCCCTGTCTGCCGTACGCCCAATGAGCGTAACAAGCTGCAGCAGATCTAGGCCTCATTTTGTTGCCTCTGGCGAATGCAGGCTTGCTTTCTTGCAGGCAGATCGGCGACATTTGCAGACATAATTCCTCCACTCGTGTCCTCACGCTCATCCCAGCTCTCCACAGACGCCATGCTGCCTGCCTCCACCGCACTGCAAGCGTCCCAGCAAATCGAATCCATCATCGCGAGCGTGTCTCAGATCATTCTTGGCAAAGAGAATGTCGTACGCCTCGCGGTGACTTGCCTGCTGGCACGCGGGCACCTGCTGTTTGAAGACCAGCCAGGCGTCGGCAAGACCATGCTGTCCCAGGCGCTCGCCCAGGCTCTGGGGCTGGGCTTCCGCCGCGTTCAGTTCACCAGCGATCTCCTGCCTGCCGACATTCTTGGCGCTTCAGTGTATGACCGCGATACGGCGGCGTTTCATTTTCATCGCGGCCCGGTCTTCACGCAGGTGCTCCTGGCAGACGAGATCAACCGCGCCACTCCCAAGACCCAGTCCGCACTCCTGGAGGCCATGGAGGAGGGAAAGGTCACCGCCGATGGTGCCACCCATCCTCTCCCGGAGCCTTTCTTTGTCATCGCCACTCAGAACCCCTCGTCTCAGATCGGCACCTTCATGCTGCCGGAGTCTCAGATGGACCGCTTTTTGATGCGGCTCGCCCTCGGGGTTCCTGATCGCGTGGCGGAGCGTGCTCTGCTGGAGGGGCAGGAGCGCCGCGAGATGCTCCGGTCCATGCAGCCGGCCATGTCTTTCCTTGAGCTTCAGCAGCTGCAGAGCTGGACGCGTGCCGTGCATGCGTCACCTGCGTTGCTTGACTACCTGCAGGATCTCCTGGCCGCCAGCCGGGTGCAGGGGCACGGGCTCTCTCCACGCGCCGGGCTTTCTTTGCTTTCTGCCGCCCGCGCATGGGCCTTGCTCAACGGGCGTGCCATGGTGCTGCCGGAGGACATTCAAGCCGTCGCGGTCGTCATCATGGGGCACCGTCTCGAACATGCCGCAGATGGCATGACGGGGGTGGAGCTGGCGAGGCAGCTGATAGCCGAAACCCCGGTGCCCTGATGCCATGAAAGTGCGCGTGCGCTGGAACCGACACACACTGGCGCTGCTGGCCATCGTCGCAGGCATGTGGTACGCGGCCGAGGCGCAGTCCAATGGCGCGGCGCATCTGATCGCATTGCTCACAGCCACCATGGGGCTGCTGTCCTGGCTGCATGCACGCGCCAATCTGCGGGGGCTGAAAATCCGGCTGGTGGGGGCACGCCCGGCGTCTCAGGAGGCTGAAAAATCCATACCGGTAGAGCTCCGTGCCACGGGGGCCATTTCTCCCTGTGGGCTTGAAGTTTACGTCATCGGCGCTGCCGCTCCCATTTTTGTTGAGCGTGTCCCGGCGGGCGGGGCTGTCGTCGTCGATCTGCCTCCTCCTCTCACTCATTCCAGCGGCACACTGCAGCTCGTCGTGCGCAGTGTTTATCCTCTGGGCCTGTTCTCGGCGGAGTGCGTGAGCGAGACCTCATGGGTTCGGCGTGTCCATCCCCAGCCTGCGGGAGATCTCCCGCTTCCGCCTGCTGAATCTTCCCGCCAAGGAGATGCCATCGCTGTTTCCACCTCCCGTGCACAGACCGGAGGTGGCGATGACTTTGCCGGCCTTCGAGAGTGGCGCGCCGGAGATTCACCCCGGCACATCGACTGGCGCTCGGTGGCCCGTGGTGGCCCGCTGATGGTCAAAGCATGGAGCAGCGGCGCTCAGGGCGTTGTGGTCATGGACTGGAATGCGCTCAGCCTCGATGAGCACGCTCGCGCGTCGCAGATCGCCCGCTGGATGGAGGTCTGTGAAGACGAGGGCAGGCCCTATGAGCTCCGCATGCCCGGCCGCACCATTGGCGCGGGGCATGGGCCCGCCCATTTGCGGCGCTGCCTTGATGCCCTTTCCATGCAGTCAGGTACGGAGGCCGGAGCCTCCCGCTCGGAAGAATTGAAGGCCGCGAGGGCGGCAACCGTGCTGAGTCTGGAGCAGTCCACCTTTCTGCCGAAACGCCCGCTGTTCTTCCTGAGCCTCGCCCTGCTGCTCGCCATCCTGCCGCTGCGTGGCTACGTCTCCACCGCTGGCTTGGTGGTGTGTGCTTTGTGTCTGCTCTGGCGTGGGGTCTTGCGCATGCCTGTGCCTCATGTGCTGGTGCGCCTGGGCGTCATCATCTCGGGCGCTGCGGCTGTGTATTTCAATTATGGGGAGCTGGCAGGCATGGAGCCGGGCATCGCACTGTTGCTGGTGCTCGCCGGGGCCAAGATGCTGGAAAGCCGCACTCCGCGCGAGTTTCAGGTGCTGGCTCTCATCGGCTGGTTTCTGGCCTTCTGCTCGGTTCTCCTGGAAAACCATCTCTCCCGCTCCGTGTGGACTGTGGTGGTGGTTCTTTTCATCACGGCCTGCATGGTGCGCTTCCGGCGCAGCCTGCCCGGTGCGCGTGAGCCTCTCCGCATCACTGGCACGCTCTTTGCCCAGGCTTTGCCTTTGACGGTGCTGCTCTTCTTTGTTTTCCCGCGCGGACTTCTGGACCTGGGCTCCGCTCTTGGTCGCAGCCGATTTGGCGAAACGGGCATCGACAACGTTCTCGATCCTGGCCACATCACCCAGGTGGCCCGGAGTTCGGATGTGGCCTTCCGTGTCCGCTTCCCTGACGGCGCTCTGCCTTCGAACGAAGTTCGCTACTGGCGCTGCCTCACGCTTTGGAATTGTGAAGGCATGCGGTGGACGCGCGGCGAACGTCTGAGTTTTGAGCCACAGCTTCCGCGCCCGAAAAGTGGCATGCGCTTCAGGCAGGTCATCGACCTTGAGGCTCACGGCAAACGCTGGCTCCCCGCTCTGGACCATCCGCTCAAGGCGCGGCTCCGCGGCGAGGATCTGTATCCAGAGTTCGATCAGTCGCTCGTTTCCCCCATGAGCGTGCAGAATTCCGAGCGCTTTGAGACCCTGTCCTATTGCGAACAGCCCACAGGGCAGGAGCCGGTGCGTGAACTGTCCGAAAGCCACCGGGAGGCTGCGCTCCAGCTGCCGGCAGTCATCTCGCCCAAGCTCAGAAAGCTCACAGACTACTGGGAGTCCGTCACTCAAAATGACGAGCAGCTCGTGCAGATCGCACTCTCCTACGTCAAAACACAGGGCTTCAGCTACACCCTGGAGCCCGGGGAGTACAAGGGGCCTCAGGCCCTGGAGGATTTCTTTTTGCGCCGTCGCGTCGGCTTCTGTGAGCACTTCGCCGCCAGCTTTGCCACGCTCATGCGCATGGCGGATGTGCCTTCGCGCATCGTGGTGGGCTATCTCGGCGGCGAGTATTCCGACCGCAATGGCGGCTATCTCATCGTCAAGCAAAGCGATGTCCACGCCTGGGTGGAGGTGTGGCTGGAAAGATTTGGCTGGCTTCGTATCGACCCCACAGCGGCTCTCGCCCCTGACCGCGTCAATATTGATCTGGGCGCTTTTCTTGCCGGCGGTGCGGAGGAGGCGGAGCGTCAGCGCCGCACCTTGTGGGGTCGCACCATGCAGCATCTGCGGCTGTGGTGGGACAGCGTCAACTACGACTGGCAAAACCAGGTCATCGACTACAATCAGGAATCACAGCGCGGTCTGCTTGAAAGCGTGGGGTTGCGCCACAGCAAACTGGTGTTGCTCATCCCCAGCGGGGCTTTTGTGCTCGTGGGCGCCTTGCTGGTCACTCTGTGGCTGCGGCGTCCGGCCCGTCATTCCGACCCGTGGGTGCGTCTTTGGCAGCGGGCCTGCAAACGCGCCGGCAGGGCAGGTGTGCAGAGCTGGATGCCCCATGAAGGGCCCCTGACCTTTGCTAGGCGTGTCGCCCTTGCTCGCCCAGATCTCTCCGCGCAGTTTGACTCCCTTGCCGCCATGTACGTCTCCGGCCGCTACGGTTCCTCGCATGAGGTGCTGGACCAGTTCAAAGCCGCCGTGCTCCGGTTCAAGCCCGCGCGGCTGAATCGCAAACCGCAGTGAGCTCCGGTATCAGCTTTCTCGTTCTCACTGCAAAGCCTGCCACCTTCTCCGCCGCAGGCCAAGGGCCAGCAGGCCGCTGAGCAGCAGCAGAGCACGGCTGGGTTCGGGTACAATGGCGATCACTCCAGTGCTGCCAAACAGACTCATATCCCAAAACCAGCTGCTGTTGTAAACAGTCAGATCTGGAAGGTCGAGCGCAAAGCCCGCGTTGTCGGCGCTGCCTCCCACGCGCATGCCGCTGCCCGAGTCATAATAAGACAGGGCGATGTTTGAGCCGGTCCAGTCCACCAGGTCAAACACGGCCTGGTAGGTGGGCACAAATCCTGCGCCCAGAGTCACGCTGAGGGTGGAGGCTCCATCGAGCGATAGCGTGCCATTCACGATGATTCGGTCGTTGCCGCCATCCGTCGCGGTGCCGCTCACGCTGGTCAGGCGGTTGGTGATGGCATCAAAGGTCGCGTTGAGGCCGGAGTCGCTGTTCTTCAGTTGCAGAGCCAGCGTGGCAGAGGCGCCGACGGTGAGATTCCCGCCGATCAAAACGGTGCCGATCTCCGTGCTCAGCCCAGCGGTGCCTGCGGCGACGGTGGCGGCATTGCCCCCCGGTGCCAGAGTTGCGTTTGCAGCGAGATTGACGGAACCGGCGATTCTTCCTGTGCCCCCGAGAGTCGCGTTTGCATTCACCTGCACCGTGTTGGTGCCTGTGGCGGAATCCGTACCGGCATACGCATTGTTCACCAGCAGGCTGCCCGCACTGACTGTGGTCTGTCCGGTGTAGGTGCTGGCACCTTTTAGCACGGTGGTGCCTGTTCCCGTCTGATTCACCACACCCGAGCCGCTCACATTGTTGGTTACTGTCAGCAGATCACTGCGGTTGAAGGCCAGGGTGGCGTTGTTGACCACATTCCCGGAGCCGAGCGTGCCTGAGGTGCCGCCATTGCCCGCCTGCAAGGTGCCTGCGCTGATCGTGGTGGCTCCGGTGTAAGTGTTGGTGCCGAGGAGCGTGAGCGTGCCCGTGGTGCTCTTGGTCACGGCGCCACCGCCGTTGATTTCCTGCACGTCTTTGAGCGTGCCGGAGGCGAGTGTGAGCGTGTCGATGACGTTGACGGCATCGCCAATGCTGTGACCGGTCATGTCCAGCGTGCCGCCGTTGAGGGTGATGGTGCTGCTAGTGTTGCTGGTGGTGGAGCCTGCACTGCCGCCTTCGGTGATGTTGACGTTGGAAATGAGAGTGCCGCCGGTGATGTTGAGAATGCCCGTGGCTTTGCCGAAGGTGTTGGTGTTGGCGTAGGTGGCGAGGACGAAGCTGCCGCCTGCATTGACGGTGAAGGTGCCGCCGCCAATGTTGAGTGTGCCTTTGGCCTCGGGGGCATTGACGACGGTGCCGCCATTTCCACCCATGCTTCCGAGTTCGACGCTGTTGGCGGTGAAGGTTCCGGTGTCGAATGAAACTGTGCCGAGGGCGCCGCCTGCTCCTGGACTGCTGCGCTTGCCAATGACAAGCGAGCCTGCCGCGACGGTGGCGGTGTGGCCGCGAAGATCAAGCGTGCCGGTGGGGAAAGCCCCGGTGTTCGTGGACAAAGAACTGCCGACGACGATGTTGGTGGTGGCGCCAGTCTTTCCGCCAATGACGACGGTGCCTGCACTGCCAGGGGCTGTGGATGCGAACTGGACGAATCCAACGCCCTTGGAGACGCCGATATTGAGCGTGTTGGTGGAGATGACGTTGGTGCCTGCACCGAGCTGCAGCGTGCCCTGGCCGGCATTGAAGTCCGCGCTGTTGGAGATCTGCACGGAGTTTGCGGTGATGCTGTTGCTGGTGTCTGAGAGCTTGAGCGTGCTGATGTTGTTGATACCCTGGGCCACGCGGAATTCGTTCACATTGGCGGTGAAGGAGCCGAGGCCGGTGAAATCGGTGGTCGTGTTGTTGGCATTGGCTGCCATGTCAAACTGCGGGCCTGTGGCATTGGGCAGAAGATTGGCGGCAGTCTGCGAGGTGACTGTCTGAAGGCCCGCCTCGAAGTTGGCGCTGGCATTGTTCACCACCAAGGCGCCTGGGCCAGTGACGGCGGCAAAGGTGTTGACTTTGACATTGCCAGCAACGCCGACGTAGAAGCTGCCATTGACCGTGAGTGTCTGCCCAGCTCCGATGATGACGGTGCTGTAGGCGCTGGCACTATTGGATGCGATCTGCAGGCTGGCGACGCTCTGACTGGCGGTGCTGAGATCCAGAGTGGCGGTGAAGGATCCTGAGCCAACGGTAACAGCGGTGTTCGTGGGCAGGGTGTTATTGGCACCGATTTTCAGCGTGCCTGATGTGACAAGGGTGCTGCCCAAGTAGGTGTTGGTACCGGAGGCTGCGGTGAATATCAGTGTGCCGTCTCCGGTTTTGTTGATGCCACCAGTGCCCGTGACAGGGGCTGCTACCGTGGCAGTCGCGCCAGTATCCACGCGCACCTCCGTAGCCGCATTGGAGATTTGAATCTGCCCACCCGAGCTGGCCAGCGTGTAGCTCCGGGCAAACTGCAGCCCGTTCACCACCACGGCATCCTGCACTTGTACGGTGCCGCCTGTGGCCCCCGCAAACACGGCGATCTTTTCCGCCGAGGCCGACCAGTTGGTGTTGTTGCTGCCGTCTGCCAGCGTCCAGTTGGTGCCGGCATTGGTCCAGACGCCGTCTCCGCCGTCCACGAGGCTGTCTGCCACGGTGTCCGTGCCGTCCCAATACTGCGCGCTGATGGCGGTGGCCACGAGGTTGACGGCTTTGTTCACGGTATCGACGACGATGCTCGTGTTGTATCCGGCGAGCATCTGGGCCACGAGCCCGTTGTCGGTCAGGGTGCCGGTGTAGCCGATGAGCTTGTAGGTGCCTGCGGTGAAACCAGCGCCGGTCGTGACGCGCACAACGCCATCGAGAGTGATGAGGGTTCCATTGGCCTGGATGAGATCACTGCTGGTGCCCAGATCAAAGAGGAGGAGCGTGCTGTCATTGAGCACCAGATTCCCTCCAACGGTCAGCGTGCCCGTGCTGCCAGCTGTCAATGCATCGCCAACGATGATCGTGGTGTTGTTCGCGGCGGTGAGGCTGCCGCCAAGCGCACCTGCATACGCGAAAGCTGCGCCACTGGCCACAGTCACCGCTGTATTGCCAAGCGTTCCCTTCACATTCAGCGTGCCCGCATTCACCGCTGTGGCGCCGGTGTAGCTGTTGGTTCCGCTCAGCGTCCAGATCCCGGTGCCGTTCTTGGTCAGGCTGGCGACGCTGGTATCTATGGCTGCGGCCAGGCTGCCACTGCCCGCGCCCGTGAGGGTCAGGCTGCGGGTGCCGCCGACGATGGCGGTGGTGCTGGTAAGGGCGAGGCTGCCGCTGTCTGAGGAGATGGCGACATTCGCAGTGCCAAAGGTCAGTGCGCCGCCGTAGCTGTTGGTGCCGCTGACGTTGACAAGCGCGCCATTCTGCCCGGTGGCACCCGTGCCACTGAGCGTGAGAGCCTCGGCACCCACGCTGATGTTGTTCTGCAGCTGAAGGGTGGCGCCACTGGCGACGACGGTGCCCGCGTTGGCGGCCGAGGGGACGGTTTCACTGGTCAGCACCGCACCGAGGGCGCTGCTGTTGCGGATGTTCAAAATGCCCGCGCTGATCGTGGTCTGCAGCGTGTAGGTATTGGCACCGGAGAGCGTCCAGGTGCCGGTGCCGGTTTTGATGACCTGCATGTTCACTACGGTGGCGGCGTTGCTGGTGGTGCCACCGATCTGCCCCTGGATCTCCCCGTTGCCACTGCCGGTCAGAGTGAGGTCGGAATAGTTGGCGTTGGAACTGACGGTGTTGCCGTTGGCCAAACGGACGCCGTTGGTGAAGGTGATCGTCTGACCGGCTGTCATGGCATTGATGACGCCGCGTCCGGTGTTGCCCGTGGCGGCGTTGTTCATCACAATGAGGCGGTCTGTGGAGGTGGTGTTTCCTGCGTATTCAAAGGTGCCGATGGTGGCGCTCGCCTGGCCGAGAGAAATAGTGCTGCCCTTCCCGGCAGAAGAATTGACGCCGGTGTTGAAGATCGTCAGCACCTGAAATGCACCGTCGGAGATGGAGATGTTGCCGCTGAAGGAGTTGTTGTTGTTGTTGAGAAACACCCTGCCGGAATCCGTGCGTGAGAGCCCGGAGGCTCCGGAGACCAGGCCGTTGACGATGAAGTTCTGCGATCCGCGAAACGTCAGCCCGGCCGCCAGGGTGCCATTCAGGGTCAGCGCGCCCGTGCCGTTGTTGTAAAAGGAGCCGCTGCCGGTGATGGCGCGGTCGGTGGAGGCCGCGCCGCCCACGTATTTCACATGCGTGTTGCTGCCCAGATTCAGGATGCTGCCCGCGCCGATGGCGCTGTTCACCCCGGCATTCGCGATGCTGGTGAAGATAAGGGTTCCGTTGTTCACGGTCGTGCTGCCGGTGTAGCTGTTGTTATTGTTGTTGAAGCGCCACACGCCCAGCTGGCCGCCGCTGCCGGTGACATTCACGCTGACGCCGCCGGATGCCCCGTCTGAGATGAGGCCGTTCATGATGTTGGCGGAGGCGTCGTTGCTGCGGTTGCCTGTGGTGGCGGCGAAATTCAGCGTGATGGTGCCCGTGGTCGCTCCTCCGCTGATGCTGCCATTGATGGTCATCGGGTAGGGGTTCGCGTCCGTGGTGGGCGTGGAGGTGGAGTTGTTGGCAAAGGTGTAGGAGCCATTGCCAGCGTTGCTGACCGGCTCGATCACCATCGGCGCATTCAGCGTGACGGTGGAGGTGTTGCCAGAGTTCATCGTCACAGAGCCACCGCTGCTCAGCAGCAGGGCTTCTCCCGCATTGGCCCCGGCGCTGCCGATCGTAAAAGAGCCGCCTGCTGTGTTGGTAAACAGCAGATTGCGCAGATTGCGTCCGGTGTCGATGGTGATGGTCGTCGCACCCGCCGCCGTGTTAAAAGTCGCGGTGTCCGCATTCGTGGTGCCTGTGGTGTCGCCCGGTGCAGAAGAGGTGCTCCAGTTCGTTCCGGTGGACCAAAGCAGTGTGCCTGTGCCGCCAGTCCAGTTTGCATCTGCGGCAAAGCCGGGAGCGTGCTGCATTAGCAGGGCGGACAGCAACAAGGCATGAAGAATGAGACAAAAGGTACAGCGACGAAGCTGCCTTTTGAGTAGCGGAGCACTCATGGTTTTTTTGGGGGGCGCTCTTCTTGGTTGGAAAAGCAAAAGGGGGCGTTCTGTTATCCCAGAATCCCACAAGTTCAAAAGCAGACTGCCCTGAGGTCGATAAGTGGCGCAAAGCGCCACAAGATCATGAACATCTTTTGAATTCAGATCATGGTTTCAGGACGGATCGCAAGAAGGGGAATGAATGTATGCTTCGAAGCAGCAATGAATGGCATCTTACTCTTCGGACACTTTCAGGGTAGGGGATCTGGAGGTGCAAAATAAGAAGATCGCCTTCAAATGGAGGCGGGTGGCACGATGCGGCGCTGGCTGTCCACCCAAACATGAAGTCACAAGCCCGCAGACACCTCGCTCCAGATGTCATGCTTCACGTGGTTGGTGCCCAAGCTTTTCCGGGCATCATTTCGCTGGTTCACACACGAAAAAGCTGCCAAGCATGCCACGCATGAGCGAAATCCGAACCTACGATGGCTATTTCACATTCAAGATCCTCTCCCGCGAAAAGGCAGACCAGTTGGACGACTTGTTTGCTGAAAACGACATCGAGGTAGATCTGGCTCTGCAGTCCCTGGAGTTCTCCTGGATGGGCCGTGAGCGTGATCACGTGATCCTGAAGCTTTTTAAAGAAGTCGCAAAAACCCTTGGTGAAGCCGAGGGCGAGCTGCGTTGCGAAATCGATGACGACGCCGTCGATCCCCATTTCGAATTCTTCACCATCAAGCAGGGGCAGCTCTTTCTGCAGCGTGGGAAACTGGTGCGCGAGGGTGAACTCATCCCGCAAGTTTGAAGAGCGTCAGCATAATGAGCTTCTCCGGCTTATTTGAACCTGCTTCGTGTGAACAGGTCACGGCTGATCAAAGCCTGACAACAAATGGTGCGCGATGCAGGGTTCGAACCTGCGACCCTTGCCGTGTGAAGGCAATGCTCTACCACTGAGCTAATCGCGCGAAAATCGTGGGGCGGAGTCTGTAACAGGGCTTCGGCCTCGGAGCAAATGGAAATTGCAGCTCTTCTGCTTTGAAATGTTGCCCGTCTAGACCCGCCTGAGCCGGAATTGCTGCAGGTATTTGAGCGGTGTCATGCCCATGTGCCGGTGAAAGTGGTGTGTCAGGGCGCTCTGATCACAGAAACCCAGATCTCGGGCCACGTCCGAGATATTGGCTCCTTCTCTCTGCAGGGACTCACAGGCAGCCTGGATGCGCAGCTTCATGATGAAGGCCTGCGGGCTCGCGCCAAAAGTCTCGACAAATTTGCGGTGCAGTTGCCGTGGCGAAAGGTGCACAATCTGCGCGAGTTCGGTGATGGAAACCCCGGTCCGGAAATGCTCGCGGATGTAGGCCAGCGCGCGGTCGATTTGGAGGTAGGGCTGCAGCAGCTGCTTCTTGCCCTCAAAACTCTGCACCGTGCCCATGATGCCGATGACTCGGCCCTTGGCGTCGGTCAGCGGCAGTTTGTTGGTCACAAACCAGTCCGGCAGGCCCTGGTCGGTGAAGAACAGCTCCACGATGTTGAGCTGCGCCTTGCCGGTGCGCATCACTTCCTCGTCATCGCGCCGGAAGTTTTCCGCGAGGCGGGCAGGGAAGAGGTCGAAGTCGTTTTTGCCCACGATGCCGGCCTCTTCCGTGATGCCAAAGCGGTCCATGAACCGGCGGCTCGCGCACATGAACCGGAAGTCGCTGTCCTTGGCAAAGAAGGCCAGGTCCGGCAGGTGGTCGAACAGCCGGTAAAAGGGGCTGTCCGCACTGACACGACGGATGAAACGTTCGCGCAGTGCGGCAGGGGATTCGGGGCGTGGCGGAGGGCTGCTCACGCCCCATTGTTAGCCATGCAGATCAAAAGCGCAAACGCAGCCCGGCATAGGCTCCGGTGCTCATGACGGGGTATCCTGGGATCTCGGCGTACTTTTCCCCGAGCAGGTTTTCCACCCGCGCAAAGAGATCCAGGTGCTCGCTTACACGCCAGTTCGCGGATAGCCGCACGTTGAGATAATCCTCCAGGTCTCGCTGCGCGAAGGTGACGGGGTCATAGTCCTCGCGGTCGATCACATAGATGGCGCTGAGATTGAACGTCACATCCTTCACCGGCTGAAAGCGGATCCCGCCGGAGATGGAGTGGCGCGGACGCCGCACCAGGCGGGCCATGTTGGTATTGTCATACGCGTCCAGGTAGGTGTAGCTGAGGTTCAGGCCAAACATGGCGCAGGGGTTCCAGTCGAGACCGCTTTCGAGGCCCTGAGTGGTGGCGGAACCGACGGCCACGGGGATGAAAAACGGTGGCAGGTACTGGTAGGTGTTGCGCAGGTCATTGCGGAAGAAAGTGGCGCGCAATGTGAGCTTGTTTTCAAACAGCGGCTGGGAGATGCCCGCCTCGTAGCCGCGGCTGCGCTCGGGGGTGATGAGGGCAGGATTGCCGCCGAAGACGGGCGTCAGATCCTGCGGCGTGGGCGGGGTGTAGGCGGTGCCGTAGTTCGCATGCAGCACGGTGTTGATCTTCGGCACCATGTAGCTGATGCCGCTGCGCCAGGTGAAGGCATTGCTGAAGTCCGAATACTTGTCATAGCGGACGCCGTTGATGAGATTGAAGCCCTTGAAGAGCTCCGCCTGCGATTGCACGAACAATGCATAGTTCGTCTGCGCCTGGGAGATGTCCAGCATCCCGGCGGTGTCATTGACTCGGCTGATCTTCTGATCCTGAAACCACGCTCCGGCGGTGAGCGTCCACTTGTCCGTCACCTTCACGATGCTTTTGTATTCCAAAAAATCCGTGCGTGAGCTGGTGCGGTTGTCCGGATTGAAAAACGGCGGGTCGTTGTACCCGGTGGAGACCTGCCGGAACTGGCTGTGCGAAAACGTGAGCGACTGCGTCCAGCGGTCATTGGTGTCCCACACCAGCCGTGGCGAGATGCTCCAAAACTCCGTCAGCACACGGTTGTCCGGATCATTCGCATTCGTGCCGACGTTCGCACGGGGATCGCCCACCTCCGCGGTGTAGTGCCGCATGTCGAGGTCAAAGCGCAGGCTGTCCGCAAACTGGTAGCCGACCTTGCCGGCCAGGTTCGTTTGTTTGAACTGGCTGTTCTCGCGCTGCCCCTGCATGTCTGTGCGGCTCGCTTCAATGCCCCAGTCCAGCTTGCCGATGGCCCCGATGGAGCTCAAACCTTCGCGGAAAGTGCCGTAGCTGCCGGTTTCAAAGAAGGCCGTGCTCTTTGGCTTCTCCAGGCCCTTGCCGCTGCGGGTGATGATGTTGATCACGCCGCCCATGGTGCGCCCGCCATACAGGCTGGCGGCGGGGCCGCGCAGCACTTCGATGCGCTCCACATTGTCCAGCGCCATGGTCTCCAGGTTGAAGGAACCTGCCAGGTTGGCAGGCAGGGGCCTGCCGTCGATCATCAGCGCGGTATCCTTGGTGGTGGTGCCGCGTGTCATCACCGTGGCCACATTGCCGGGAATGCCGGGCGTGGCGATGGTCACGCCGGGGACGTTACGCAGGGCGTCGACCGCAAAGCGGTACTGCTGCTCCTCGATCTTCTTGCGGTCGATGACCGTGACGCTGCTGGCGGTGCGCCAGGACTCCGTCTCGGACATCGTCGCCGTGATGACGACTTCGGGGATGTCTTGCGTCTTCTTTGGCTTCTTAGCGGGTGTCTGGGCCGCACTGATCTGGATGACGGCTAAAAGTGCCGCGGTGATCGCTGCGCAGGGGCGGCGACCAGAGTGTTTCTGGAGGTACATGTCGTTGGGGTGTTCATTGGTTCGATGAAATCATCCGCTCACCGCCACATGGCGGGTCGGATGATGTATTTGCAGCGAGATGTTCGGACTCCGGGTTTCTGCGGTGGAATGATCCACCGCGCCTCGCCTCCGCCTTCACCAAGGATTGCTCCCGATTGGCTTTGCTCCATGTCCGAAGACATGGATGGAGGGTTGTTACCCGATACCGCAGCGCCACTGTGGCCGGTTCTCACGGCCTTCCCTGCATCTGCAAACGGCTGCACGGCGCTTGCGCGCCCTGCAGATAAAGAAAACGGGGGACATCACGAGGAGGTCCGCCGCCATTCCGGTTCCATAGGCTTCTCGTTCATCTCAGGCAACTGGAAACTCGGCTTGCACTCCTCCGCATCCCCGCTCATGCAGGACTCACCCATGAAAAGCATTCAAGAAGCACGGCTCTACGGCATCGTTGACCTCGGTTATGTCACGGCGGAAAACGTCGCGACCATGACCGATCAGCTCTGCCTCGGCGGCGTTGATGTCCTGCAGCTGCGTGCCAAGAAGCAGACGGCGCAGGAGATCGAGCGCCTCGCCCGCGTCATGCTTCCAATCACCCGTTCCCATGGCGTTCCGCTCGTGATCAACGACCATCTTCAGGTGGCCGCAGCCGTGGGCAGCGAGGGCGTGCACGTCGGGCAGGATGACGACGCCGTGGCCAGGGCGCGCGCGGTGGTGGGGCCGGAGTGCTTTGTGGGCAAATCCACCCACAGCCTCGCCCAGGCCGTCGCCGCGCAGGAGGAAGGCGCGGACTACATTGGCTTTGGCCCGCTGTATGCCACCGGCACCAAGCCCGACTACGTACCCATCGGATTAAATGACATCACCGAAGTCCATCGCCGTGTCACCCTCCCGATCTTCTGCATCGGCGGGGTGAATGCAGGACGGCTGGACGAGGTCATCGCCGCCGGGGCGCGTCGCGTGGTCGTCGTGTCCGCGTTTCTGCAGGCGGCGGATGTCAGCTGCGAGGTGCGGGCGCTGAAGCAGCGGCTGGTGGTGGCGTGAGCGGGGATCATCCGGCCCTCACATCCATCCTCGCCATGTGCAGGTGCCCCAGGCCTGTAGGGGACTTCAACAAATTCAACGGAGGGGTTTATGCATGCAGCAGCGCGTGTGGGGCGGCTGATCTCCCAGCCGCCGCCGCCCGCGCTGACGTGTGCGTGTATCCTCTCCCGCAGAAACGGGGGAAGTCTAGCCGGGCGGGCTGCTGCTTTGAGTTTACACCCGGTGTCCGGAGACCCTGGCGCCTTGGGGTTACTTCTTCTCGATCGGAATGATGTCCGCACTCACCGCGCGCTTGGCTCCGAGGTATTCTTTGGCCAGGGCTTCGATCTCCTCTTTCTTGATGCCGGAAAAGTCGGTGATGAAGCTGCGGGCCCAGTCGAGGCGCTCAGGGTGCTCCTGGGCGCAGCGCAGCACGTTCATGGACCAGTAGCGGTTGTCGCGGCGCATCTGCTCCAGTTGGGCCACCATGGGCTTCATGGCGCGGTCAAACTCGTCGTCGCTTACAGGGCCTGCCGCCAGCTTGTCGCCGATCTCGATGACGAGCTTGGTCAGGGAGTCGGCCAGCTCGGGCTTGCACTCGATCATCGTCGTCATGTAGCCGTAGCCGGTGAAGGTGTCGTTGGCCACGTGGTAGCACGCGGGGCTGTAGGTGTCTCCCAGCTCTTCGCGCACCTTGATGCGCAGGCGGTCGTCCAGGATGGCACCGAGGAGGGTCAGGCGGCGTGCACGCTTGATGTTGGTCATGTCCGTGGTGGGCCAGTACACGGTGGCGATGGCCTTGGGGATTTCGGTGTCAAAGGGGAAGGTCTTGCTGGCCTCAGGCTTGGGGAAGGCCACGGCGCGCTCCTTGGCATAGTCGGGCTTCTTTTCAGCACGCTTGGGCAGGGCTCCCAGGGTCTTGGCCACGGCCTTGATCGCAGCATCTTCGTCCACGTCTCCGAGCACGGTCACTTCCAGGTAGTCCTGGGTCAGGGCAGGGGTGAGCCAGGCCTTGAGCTCGGCGAGGGTGCGCTGGCGCAGCACTTCGATCTTCGGGAAGCCCCAGCGTGCGTCGCCGGAGTGGATGAAGGAGACGACCTCGCCATTCATCACGCCTTCGGCGGTGTGCTGCAGCTGGGTGTACATGGGCTCGAGATTTTTTTCAAACTGGCGCGCTGCCTCCTCGCGGTAGCCGGGGGCCACGAGGTAGGCGGTGAGCAGCTGCATCTGCGCCTCCAGGTCTGCCGGAGTGGTGCGGCCGCTGAGCACAAAGGCCTCGTCGCCGATGGAGAAATCGCTGCCTACCGTGCGGCTGGCAAAGATGCGGCGGATGTCGTCCACGCCGTGCTTTTCCAGGCCGCCGAGCTGGAAGGTGCTCTGCGCAAAGGGGATGATGCCCGGCTTGTCTGCTGGAGTGCTGAGCTTGCCACCGCCAAAGTTGATCAGCACGCGGATGGTGCCTTTTTCGAATTCAGTGTGCTTGAAGTTGAAGCGCACGTTGTTTTCAAACACGGCCTGGATGATCTCCAGATCCTTGGCCTCGGAGCGGCTGGCCACCTTGCCGGCAGGGCCAAACTCGGTGTAGGCAAAGGCGGCGGTTTCTTCCTTGGCAGGAGCGGCCACGGGCTTGGCACGGCTGGCCTTGAAGGTGTCGATGATCTGCTTGTTCGCATCGCCTTCCAGCTTCAGATTGCCACCGAGGAAGAGCTGCACGTCATCGCCTTTCCAGTCTTCCACGAGCGCGGCGTGGCTGTCTTCCTTCTTCAGGCTGGCCAGCACGGTGGACACACGGGCGAGGTCATCCGCAGGATGGGTGAAGACCTTCTTGCCAGCGATGATGCTGACGATGCCGCTGGCCAGATCGCGGGACTTGCGGCTTTCAGCCTGGTCGGCGCGGAGTTTCGCACCTTTGAGCACGGTGGCCTTGGCTTCTTCAAATTCGGCATCGGTAAAGCCGTGCTCGATGGCGCGGCGCAGCTCTGTTTCCAGCAGGGTCAGCGTGGCCTTCCAGTTCTTGGGGTCGCACTGGGCCTGGATGCCGTTCACGCTCACAAACTCGAGATACTCGTAGCTGTAGCTCTCTGCGCCCATGAAGGGGGCGCCTTCGGCCTTGGCCAGCTTGGAGAGGCGCTGGTTGATCATCATGTCCGCCAGATCGCGGATGGTTTTCTCGCGGCGGGTGGCGGCGCTGTCGGGCTTGTTCTTGGCAGGGCGGGGGATCTCCACGGAGATGGTCAGGGCCTCGGCTTGCATCTCGGTGTGCAGCTTGGCGATGGTGCCGTAGCCGGAGGTCACCTTGCCGAGATTGGGGTCTTCGGCGTCGCCGTGCTTCGGCTTGGCATCGGCAAACTGCTTCTCGATCTCCGCCTTCACAGCGGCGGTGTCTTTGAAATCGCCCACGGCCACGATGACGGCGCGCTTGGGGGTGTAGTACTTCTCGTAGAAGTCCACAAAGCGTTGACGCTTCATGGTCTTGATCATTTCCTCCGTGCCGATGGGCATGCGGTCCGGCAGGATGGACTCGGGCATGGCAAACTTGTAGCCTGCCATCATGGTGCGGTACTCGATGGAGTCGCGGCTGAGCTTCTCACTGAGGATGATGCCGCGCTCCTTGTCGATCTCGGCCTCGTTGAGCAGCATGCCGTCGAGGTCATCACGGAAGAGCTGCAGGCCTTCGGCGATGTATTTGGGTTCCACCTTGGGCAGTTCCAGCATGTACACGGTTTCCTTGAAGGAGGTGTGCGCGTTCGTGTCAGCCCCGAAGCCCATCCCCAGACGCTGGAAGTACTCCACCATCTCACCGCCTTTGAAGTGGCGGGAGCCATTGAAGGCCATGTGCTCCAGATAGTGCGCCATGCCCTGCTGGTCGTCCTGCTCCATCAGGGAGCCCACATCCATGTAGAGTCGGATGCTGGCGCGGCCGGGGGGCTCATCGTGCGGCAGGATGACGTAGCGCAGGCCGTTTTCCAGCTGGCCAAACTGCGCCTTGGGGTCGGCCTTGAGATCGCTGGTGTCCTGAGGCCAGGTGGCGGCATGCGCGGTGGAGGCGACGACGGCTGCGAGGAAGAGGGAGCGTAGCATGGTTTGCGGCTGGCTGTGGGTTGAGAAAGAGAGTGCGAACGAGCGTGGAAATTCAGTGCGGCGGATGAATACGCGTAGAACCGCATGACGAAACGGCGGCAAAGCTGAAATTCGTCATTTGGGTTTCGGAATTCGTCATTCCCGCCTCAGGCGGTCTATTCCACCTTGCCCAGTCCCGCTTCGGGGTCGGGTTCGAGGAAGCCGAGCTCGACGAAGAGCTCGTCCATCGCCATCAGCGTGGCCTCGTACATCTCAAAGGAGAGGTTGAAATTGAAAAAGCCATGGCCCTGTCCTTCAAATTCAATCAGGCGGCAGAGGTTCTTCTTCTTGCTCGACTTGCGGGCAAACTGATAGGAGCCGTCAAAGGGCACCACGCGGTCTCCGGTGCCGTGCATGATGAGCATCGGCGGCAGGCCTGGGCGGATGGCGCGGATGAGGTCGGCAGCCTTGCAGGTCGCCTGGTCTGGCCAGCGGTCACGCCCAAAGGCATACTTGGAATAGGTGTCCATCACCGGATTGAACAGCACGATGGCGTTAGGCGCCGGGCTGCAGTCCAACGCATCGGACGGGTCATCAAATCCGCTCAGAATGGCCGAAGAGGCGATGGCATGCCCGCCTCCGGAACCGCCCACACCCACGATCTTGCCAGGATTGATGCCGAGCTCGACCGCGTTCATGCGGATCCAGCGAATGGCAGAGCGCGCATCGGCCATGGCTTCCACAGGTCCGGTGCCGTGGCGGGTGGCGACGCGGTAGTCAAAGCAGATCGTCGTCATGCCACGTGAGGCGAAATACACGCAATGCGGGGCAAACTGCGCCACCTGGCCATTGTCCCAGCCGCTGCTGAAAAAGAATGCCGCCACAGACTTGGGGTATGATGGGGCCTTGTCCACTTCAGGTTCCCAAATGTAAGCCGAGAGGTTAACGCCACCTACGGTCTTGTAGATTTCTTCTCGGGCGGTCTTCAGCAGCTCCCGATTGCGATCAATCGGGGGCGTGCGGGGGTGACCTTCGCTGTGGGACTCCATGTTTGAGGGGTAAAGACGTTGACGTTTACCAGAATCACCAAATCGGCAAATGGTTTTACTCTGGATTAAAACTATCACAGCAAATTTCCCGGGATGCTAATTATAAAAGGTGATGAGCGGTTGTTTTTGTATGAAACATGCCCTTGTTCCCAGCCTCCACCGCACCCGCCATGCGCCAGTACCTCTCCCTAATCCTTGGATTAAGCCTGTTTCAACTCTCGACGCCTTTGGCGCGCACCCAGGAGACTGCGGCCGGATTGCAGGCGGTGCTGGAAAAGGCCTATTATAAATGGCGTGATGCCATGCAGCGCAAAGATGCCCCCGCCTGGGCGGCCAGCATCACCCGCTACCGTCAGACGGTCATCCGCAACATGGTGGTCAGCGAGCGCCAGACTTTTCCAGACGCCGTGTTCGCCTCAGAAGTGCAGCCTCCCGACCTGGCCGGTTTGCGCCTTTTGGAGGCCCAGGCCGTGGGAGACACCGCCCACCTCGTTTATTTTGGCCGGATCGACATGGGCCAGGACAAGGAGCTCATCCGGGAAAATCTCCTCAAGCTCAAATTCGGCCGTGAGAATGGCGTGTGGAAGTATGACAGCAATCGCATCTCCCGGCTCGACGGCGCTCCGGATATGGTCAAGGAGCTGCAGGCAGGCAAGCGCCCCGACTTTCTCGACACCCCCGAGTACACGCCCCCTGGCAGCATGCCGCCTGTGCCTCCTCTGTGCCGTGTCCCGGACTACAAGGCGGGCAGCAAGCTGCAGAGCTTCGGTTATGAGACGGTCATGAGCATGAACGGCACCGACTATGAGCCCGTGCGGGATGGGCTTGACCAGCAGATCCTCATAGGTGGCCTCGTCAAAGGGCACAACGAAATCACCTTGCGCATCAAACCCGTGCCCCGGCCGGAAGGTGAAAAGCCGGTGCTGCAGATCCGTGTTTACCTGCTGTCCAAAGATCCTGGCAAGCCCGGCACCGAAGTGCTGCGCTGGCAGGCGCCTGAAAGCGGCGCTCCTGCCCAGGTGACCCTCCCCATTGAGGTCAAGTCCTAGTCTCTTTGGGCCGCCACTGCTTTCCTTATGCCAACGAACGAGCACGAAAACGCGCTGCGCACGGCTGGGTATCGCATCGTCGCAGGCATTGATGAGGCAGGTCGTGGCCCCCTCGCCGGCCCCGTCTGCGTGGCGGCGGTGGTGCTGCCAGATGATTTTACGCACGCCGTCCTCAACGACTCCAAGCAGCTCAGCGAAGCCAGGCGTGAGCGCTTGTACGAGGAGATCACCGCAGATGCACGCATTCGCTGGCACTGTGTCAGCATTCAGCCCGAAGAAATTGACCGCATCAATATCCTCCAGGCCACATGGGAGGGCATGCGGCGTGCCGCACTGGGCTTGCAGCCGCAGCCGGACGCGGCGCTCATTGACGGCAAGCCGGTGAAGCATTTTCCCATGCATCAGGTCGCTTTGGTCAAAGGGGACAGCCTCAGCTATTCCATCGCCGCGGCCAGCATCATCGCCAAGGTCACCAGGGATCGTTTGATGGTCAGTCTGGCGGCGCAGCACCCCGAGTACGGTTTTGAAATCCACAAGGGCTATCCCACTCCCGCGCATCTGGCGGCTTTGAAAAAGCATGGCCCCTCTCCGCACCACCGGCGCAGCTTCCGGCCCGTCGCCCAGCTCGAACTCGACCTCGCATGAAAAGCGGTGCCTTCCGTTGCCGAGGTCTGTGGCGCTTGCTGCGGCGGCGGCTTACGGGGGCTCCCAGGCTGCGCACAGCCGCCCTCTGGCTGCGCGCCCGCCCGCTGACCCGGTTTCAGCGCCAGCTCGCGGGGCGGAGGATGGACAGCCGTGAAGTGGGAGCCATGGGCGAGCTCATCGCCGCACGCTGGCTCGCCACCCATGGCCGCAAGGTGCTCTATCGCAACTACCGCGGGGGCAGCCGTGGAGAGGTGGACATCGTCGCCCGGCATCGGGACGTCCTCACTTTCATCGAGGTCAAATCCCGCACCGGCACCGCCTTTGGGCGCCCAGCCGACGCCGTCGGGCCTGACAAGCAGCGGCTCATCCGGCGCGGTGCCTGCGAGTGGCTGCGCCTCCTGGGAAATCCGCGCATCAAATTCCGCTTCGACATCGCCGAAGTCATCCTCATCGAGGGCGAGCTGCCCCGCGTCCACATCATCGAAAACGCTTTCCAGATGCCTGACCCTTCGATGGCTGGCCGGTGAATCGTGCTTTGACAGCCCCGGCCCACGCCGTAACACTGGCGGCTCTTTTTCCAACCCAGACGATCCCCCCATGAGCCAAGCCAATCCTGCCAAAAAGATCATCAACAACCCGCTGAAGTGCGCCGACGAACTCTTTGAAGGCCTCGTGCTCGCTTACGACGGCAAGGCACGCCGCGTCGGCACGCGCTCCATTGTCATGAATGATCTCCGTCCGGACGCCCCCGCCTTGCTCGTCGGCGGCGGTGCCGGGCACGAGCCCATCTATCATGGCCTCGTTGGCAAAGGCATGGCAGACGGCGCTGCCGTAGGCGAAATCTTCGCCGCCCCTCCGCCTGACATCGTGCTCGAGGCCGCCCAGGCTGTGAACCGTGGCAAAGGCGTCCTCTTTCTCTACGGCAACTACGCTGGCGACGTGATGAATTTCGACATTGGCGCGGAACTCGCTGCTGACGAAGGCATCACTGTGAAAACCGTCATCATCGCCGACGACGTCTGCTCCGCCCCGCCTGCGGAAAAGCACAAGCGTCGTGGTGTGGCCGGTCTCGTCCCCATCACCAAGCTCGCCGGTGCCGCCGCGCAGACCGTTGACTCCCTCGACGAGCTTGCCCGCATCGCCCAGAAGGCCTGCGACAACACCCGCACCGTCGGCGTCTCCACCAAGCCCGGCAGCATTCCCGCCACCGGCAAGCCCACCTTCGAGCTGGCAGACGATGTGATCGGCCTCGGCATGGGCATCCATGGCGAAAAAGGCGTGGGTCTCATCCCCATGTGCACCGCCGATGAGCTCGCCGCCAAGATGCTCGACCTCCTCTTCGCCGATGATCTGGCCCTGGGCGCCGGAGATGAAATCGTCTTCTTCGTCAACAGCCTCGGCTCCACCCATATGATGGAGCTCCTCATCCTCCTGCGCGGCGCCAAGCCCATCCTCGACGCGCGCGGCATCAAGATTCACCAGACCATCGTCGACAACATCGTCACCTGCCAGGAGATGGCCGGTGTCAGCTTCAGCATCACCAAGCTGGATGCGGAGCTGAAAAAACTCTGGGATCTGCCCTGCGAAAGCGTGGGCTACACCAAACTGTAAACCTGCCATGCCATGAAACTCCCCGAAATCTTCGCCAGCCCCGCCAATGTGAGGTCCGTTCTCCAGGGAACCGCCATCTTCAATGCCGGCGACGAATCTGGGGAGATGTATGTGGTGCAGAGCGGGGAGGTGGACATCATCATCAACGGTGTCACCGTGGAAACCGTGGGGCCCGAAGGGTTCTTCGGCGAGATATCCCTCATCGAAGATTCTGTCCGTGCGGCTGACGCCATCGCCCGCACGGACTGCAGGCTCCTTCCCGTGAACCGCCATCACTTCCTGTTCATGGTCGATGAGATGCCCCAGTTTGCTCTCCACGTCATGAAAGGCATGGCCGACCGCCTGCGCAAGGCGGACAAACGCGCGGCGGTTTAAGACGTCTCCCGGACCTCTTTTCTCCCTGGTTGCCGGTTGCCGCACCTAAGCACGGCAACCGGCAACCATGTTTCCTTCCCCCCCTTGAAAGCTGGGCAACGGATGGCAATTCGCGGCAATCTGTGGTGGGGAATGGTATGCAATGGCATATGATTGCAGGCATCCCGTGAAAACGACGGCAACCACGAGGGGGTGTCTGGTTGCCCTGTGGAAACCGGCCTTGTGGGGGCGGCAAAACCTGCGGATTCGTGCCAGTAAACGGCGCTCGGTTAAGGGGGAAGGGGCATTCTTGCCGCGCGAGGGGAAGGCTGGTGGCAGACCTTCAACGAATATTATTATGATGATGATACATCCTTCCATGGCTTCATTCATCCCGCCCCCCGGTGCGCCAAGGGAACCGCTGTCTGGCATGCGCGGCGCCTTCCTCCCCAGTGAGCCCCCATGTGCAGCCACAAGGCCTTTCCTCCTCCTCGGGCCCCGGCTGGTTGCCGGTTGCCGTGCTTAGGTGTGGCAACCGGCAACCACGCAGTTCACATGGCTTCCAAAGACGGTGAAACCAGAGGCAGCCCAGAGCATGCGGCTGCGCTGCGTGGCATGGCTGTGCAAATCAAGGAAGCTGCTCGGGCTGATAAACGCCAAAAAAGCGGCAACTTGAAGGGGGGCTTGAGTTGCCATGGGATTGCAAGTGCTGAAGAGCGGGGTAGGAGTTGAAATGGGCGGAATGAGGCATACTTTCTCTCCCATGAACTCAGTGACCACCACGGAAGCCGGTATTTTAAGCCGTCTCATTCAGCCGGGATCTGGCGGATGGGACAAGGCGGCAGCCACTGCCATTCTGAGTTTTTCATTCTCTGCGGATGATCGGGAACGCATGCTGGTGCTCTTGGAAAAGGCCAAGGTCGCAGAATTGGATGAAACGGAGCAAAACGAGCTCACAAGCTTCCAAAAAGCCGGACGCACTTTGGAGCTGATGAAGGCCCGGGCGCGCATCTCTCTGCAACAGACTGCTGCCTGAGTTATGCCGAGACCGTCCCGTAAGCTGGAGCGGCAGGTGATCGAGCAGGCTGCGGGGCGCTGTGAGTACTGTCGGCTGCCTGAGCATGTCTCTGATCTGCCTTTTCACACAGATCACATCATCGCGGAGAAGCATCGTGGTCCCACTGTTCTGGAGAATCTGGCTTGGGCGTGTTTTTCCTGCAACATGCACAAAGGAGCCAATGTGGCTGGAATTGATCCGGTGACAGGGGGAGTGGTAAGGCTGTTTCGACCACGTCAGGATGTATGGGAGGATCATTTCAAATGGCAGGGAGCGTGGCTGCACGGGCAGACGCCTATCGGGCGCACGACGGTGATGGTTCTGGAAATGAATGATCCGGACTCAGTCCTCCTGCGTGAATTGCTGCTGCTGGAGGGCACTTTTTAGCGGGCTGCCGTCCTTCTCCGGGGGCAGGCGCTCGCAGGCTTCGCATTTGACTTCCCCGCCAGCGCGCCAACAATCGCGGTTCCATGCCCAAAGCCAACCTTTCCAAAGACGAAGTCAAAGCCATGCTCCTGCTCGCCTGCGAGCGCATCATCGCGGCCGAGCCGATGCTGTCCCAGGCCGACCGTGATCTCGGAGACGGGGACCACGGCATGGGCATGGAGCGCGGCATGCGCGCAGCCATGGAAAAGCTCAATGCAGCCGAGCCCGAGAGCATTGAAAAAGCCTTCTCCACCGTCGGCATGGCCATGATGAGCAGCATGGGCGGCGCCAGCGGTGCCATCTTCGGCACCTTCTTCCGCAATGGCGGCAAAGCCCTCAACGGCAAAGAAGCCTTCGACGCAGCCGGACTCGCAGCTTTCCTCCAGGCCGGAGTGGATGGCGTCAAGCAGCGCGGTGGTGCCGCCGTCGGCGACAAGACCTGCGTGGACGCCATGGAACCCGCAGCCGTCAAAGCCGCCGAAGTCTCCGCTCAATCCCTGCCAGAGGCCATCACCGCTGTAGCCGCCGCCGCCGAAGCCGGCAAGGACGCCAGCAAAGCCATGGTCGCCAAGTTTGGCCGTGCCAAGACCCTCGGCGAGGCCTGCATCGGCTTCCCCGACGCCGGTGCCTGCTCCGTGGTCGTCATCATCACCGCCTTCCGCGACTTCATCGTCGCTTGATCATCGTACGTTGGGTGTTTTTGGCGTCGGGTGCTTGTCGTGCTCCGCAGCGCGCTCCGCCAGACCACCAGGACGTTCGCACGCCATGGTGCCTGCCGTACGCTCATGGACAGGCGGGCTGTCGCCACAGCAGGCTCACCGCGGCCTGATCACCGGCCGCTGCCAGTCCTTCCAGAACGCCTCCGTTTGCAGCGGCTCGGGCCGGATTTCGATCACCATCGGCACGGGCAGCAGGTCTTCGAGATCGTTCGCATCATTCGTCTGGAGGTATTCCAGCCCCCACATCTGCGCCCACGGTTCGAAGCCCAGCGCGTGACGGTTTTCGATCACGCTGCGCGCTGCATCGGGCAGGGCGCGCATGCTGGCCACCCGGGAGAAAATTTTGCCGCCGCCGTTGTTGATCACCACGATGCGCAGCCTCGGATGATCCATCTGCGAGATTGCCCACGGCGCTGCGAGATCATACAGCGCGCTCAGATCTCCCAGCAGCAGCCAGCATTCGCCCTCGTGAATCGCGCTGGCTCCGAGAAAGGTCGAAACCAGGCCGTCGATGCCATTCGCACCGCGGTTCGCAAAAAACTCCACACCCGGCCTGGCAGTCTGAATGGCCAGGTTCAGTTCACGGATGGGCAGGCTGTTCCCGATGAATACTCGTGAACCCGCCGGTATCGCATTCGCGATTTTGCTGATCCAGGCGGGTTCGGACTCGGGAAACTTCCCGTACTCGGGTTCAAAGCGCAGAATGCCACAGGGCGGATCGACACGGGAAAACTCCGCGCTGCGTATGCTCTCCCAGCCCAGCGTTTCCACATTCTCCGTCCGCGCGAGCCCGCTGAAGCCGGTTCGGGTGATGTTGGTGACCTTGACCTTCGGATGGCTCTCCAGATCCCGCCACCAGCGCCAGGAAGGAACGGCGCCGATGCGCAGCACGTGTGCCGGGCGTGAGGATTGCAGCGCCCTTTCGCCACCGGGTATCAGCAGGGGCTTCAGCTCCGTGAAAGCATGCAGGTTCGAGGTGGCTTCGGCCACGATGGGTGCCCCCAGCCGGGCCAGCAGCGCGGCGGCCTCCGCAGCATCCTTGGGGTGCATGCCCGCCGCCAGCACGAGGTCGCACCTCAGCGGGCTGGGTGGCCCCTCCTCAGACGCTGGCAGCGACTGGGCGGCGGAAAAATCAACACCGGCCACGTTCGTCTCCAGCGGTTCATCCAGGCACACATTGAGGTGCATCGGCCCGTCCGAGCAGTGGCCCTCATGGGACTCATCCGTCACATCCCAGTCGCCCACGATGGTCGCATAAACCCCAAACAGCGCGGCCTGCTCAATGGCCTGCGGTGCTCCGCTGCCACGGTATCTCTTGGGCCGGTCGGCCGTCACCAGCACCAGCGGCAGGTTTTGATAATGCGCTTCGATCGTGGCTGCCAGGAGTTCCGCCGCCGCCGTGCCTGACGTCGTCACCACAGCCACCGGCTTGCGGTCGGCCATGATCCGGCCCAGGGCAAAGAAGGCTGCGCTGCGCTCTTCGAAAAAATTCCAGATCTTCACGCCGCTGCAGGCGAGCAGGGCGGAAACCAGCGGCGCATTGCGCGCTCCCGCCGCCACACACACCTCGCGCACTCCCAGGTAGGCCAGCGTGTGCAGGGTTTGATGGATGAGCTCAGTCTGAGTCATGATTGAAGAGACAGCAGGCGCAGCACCGCCTCGCGTTTCAGCCGCAGTTCCCGCCATTCATGATCAAAGGCGCTCCCTCCCACGATGCCGCAGCCTGAGGGCAGGCTGATCTGATTCCCCTCCCAGCAGATCCCGCGGATCGCCACGACGATGTGCGTCGTGCCATCGGCTTCGGCAAAGCCAAACGGCGCGCCAAAGAAGCCCGGCACCTTCAGTTGCTGGCGGTATTCCCGCAGTTTCTCCATCGCCTCGTCATCTCGGGGCAGGCAGCCGACTGCGGGCGTGGGGTGCAGCAAGGGCACCAGCTGCGCAGGGTCGGCTTTCGCCTCCAGCTGCACACTGAGTTTGGACTGAAAATGCACCAGCCCCGAGGTCTGGCACAAGGTGCGAGGCTCCCGGGCCATGGCCCCAAGCGCCTGCAGCCGCTGCGTGAGGTAGCGCACCACGATCTCGTGCTCTTCGATCTCCTTCACGTCCGTCAGGAAGCCCTCCTGATTCCCCGGCTTGGCCGTGCCGGCCAGGGCCATCGTTTCGAGTTGCCTCTCCTGCAGCTTGAACAGCATTTCAGGCGTCGAACCCAGAAAACCACCGTCCTCTTTCACATGCGCATAGCTCCACATGTTCCCAGGCGCCTGCATGATCGCCTCAAGCAGCCGCCGTGGATTGCCTGCGGTCAAAGTCCCCGACTCGGTGAGCACGGGCACCATCTTTTCCAGACGCTTGGCCTGCACCTCACGGCGGATGCGTCGGAAGGCCATCTTAAACCACTCGGTGGCGGGCTTGGCCCATTGAATCTGAGGCTTTTGTGAGCCGTTGAGGTGGGTCTTTTCGGCAAGGTCTCCGGCAGTGACCTCATGCAGACGCGCAGGCACTTTCCAGGGCTTGGGGTCATGCAGGTCAAAGTCATTGATATAGAAGGCCCCACCCGCCGCCGGCACGGTGGCCAGCGCGGTGAATGGGCCTTCTCCCAGCCATGCCCGCCCGTCGGGCAGCCTGAACAATGCGAATTCCATCATGCGATATTGCATGCATAGTGAAACGCACCGCGCTGCGTGCAAGATGGGAAACAGTCACATGTGAACATCCTTCACGCCTCGCCAGTCGAATCCTTGTTGCATGAATGCCGCCGACGAATTCCTCAAAGTGGCCACCGACTACCAGCTCGGCGCCCTGGACACGGAATCGCAGCACCCTTTCACCACTTCCTTGTCCCAGATGGCCCGCTCGGACGTGGGGGAGGCGGTCAGGCTCATGCATCAGGTCGATGTCCTCGCGCTGCGTCAGTTTGCCGCGAAATCCGCCCCTCTGGCCGACCTCGCACGCGCCATCGCCGCGACCCTGGGCGCTGGGCACCGCGTGTTCCTCTGCGGCTGCGGCGCCACCGGGCGGCTGTCTCTCAGCATCGAGGTGTTCTGCCGCATGGGCGTTCTGCCCGTCAAAGACCCGGAGCGCATCGTCGCCTTCATGGCCGGCGGAGACCTCGCCCTGATCAAGGCCATCGAAACCTTCGAGGACCATCCCGAATACGGCGCACGGCAGCTCGAAGAGCTCGGTTTCACCCATGGCGATCTCCTCATCGCCTCCACCGAAGGCGGAGAGACCCCCTTTGTCATCGGCGCTGCAGAGCGTGCCGCAGAGCTCTCCGCCAATCCCCCCTGGTTCCTCTACTGCAATCCGGACGAGCAGCTCGTCAAAGCCGCCGCGCGTTCCAGGCGCGTGATCGAAAATCCGGCCATCCATAAGCTCAATCTCTCCGTGGGTGCCATGGCCGTCTCCGGCAGCACCCGCCTGCAGGCCAGCACCGTGCTCATGGCCGCCATCGGCTTTGCGTTCATTCACCAGCAGGACCCTGAGCACGCACCGGCGGAGGTGCTGCAGCTTCTCCGCCACGTCGCACATTGCGACGGTCAGTTCCTCGTGCCCTTCATCGAGCACGAGGCGGCGGTGTATGCGCGGGGGGACTATGTGTTTTACAGCAGCGCACGCTTTGGCATCACCGTCGTCACAGACACCACCGAGCGCGCCCCCACCTTCAGCCTCGTGCCTTTTGAAAAGCAGGACGATCCCGCCGCCCCAGCCTCATGGTCTCATTTCCTCATGCCGGAGCAGCCCGGCGCTCATGCCGCCTGGCATGCCCTGCTGCACCGCGAGCCCCGCACCCTGGAGTGGCCGGACGTGCGCCACGTCGCCGGTGCCGAGGTGCTGGCCTCCTATGACTTCTCCGCACAGCTCGCGGCCCGGCGCCGCATCCGCACGCATGATGCCGAGCATCTGCTCTTTCACATCGAGGGCGGGGCAGGGGAGATGGTCTGGGAGTTCGACGGCCTCAGGCATCAGATTGACCTCACCGGCATCCACGAATTCCACGCGCACCTCCTTCTCAAGCTCCTCATCAACATCCACTCCACCCTCGTCATGGGCCGTCTCGGTCGTTACCTCGACAACCTCATGACCTACGTGAAGCCCAGCAACAACAAGCTCATCGACCGCGCCGTCCGCTACGTCCGCCTCCTCGCCCAGCGCCGCACCGGCAAGCTCCCCGGTTATGAAAAAGTCACACGCCTCCTGTTTGAAGAACGTGAAAAACTCCAGCCCGGCGAGCCCATCGTGCTGAAGACATTGGCGGCCTTGGGGGTGAAGGTGTGACCAGCGTGATCCTTTTCACCCGTTTTTGCGAGGCTTGATCGGTAGTCTGCTCCGTCTGGGTTTGGGATCATTCAGCCAGTTCAGGATTTTGGCGAGCAACTCTGACGCACAATCATTGGTTAAGTCTGAACGCCGGACATATTCCGGCAAGGACAAGCCCCAATGGCTGCCGTAGAAGTCAGAGCATACGATGGTCAGATACTCGTCAGGAAAGAGCTTTCCCGAATTCATGGCAGCCGTCAGGATTTCGTCAGCCAAGGAAAAGCATTTCTTTATTTCTACCACGTTTTCCTCGTGGTTCATGTATGCGCCACCCAACGAAAGGCCCAAAAACAAACGTAACGGGCCGAAGACCAGATAGTACGCTAGGAAGTAGGAGTTGAATCCATATCCGACATGGGCCAGCACGGCGTAGGGTGGTGGTGAATGATAACTCTCATCCACATACTTTTCGATGTTGTATGGCGACATCTTTACCTCACGCGTGGAAAAGAGCCATCGGCCCTGTTCCTCCAGTTTGCAGGCAAGCTCTTCGGGAATCTGCGGAAACGCCAGATCTGCATTCAGGAGAGTGGAACGTGCTTTTTCCAGGCCGGTCATGGGTGCGCCATTTGTCAGGCTTGTCGGCTCGTCTCGGGTTTGAGGGCCCGACGATTTAAACGCTTCAGAAGAAGCAGCCGACTCATGCATGGAAATATTGTGGATGGAAAAAGGGGGGCGACAAGCGATTCGTGGAGAAATCCGATTGGGGTTGCCGGCTGACGGCTTCCCGGGCCGCTTGTTGAAACATCAGTGCTGCCGCCTTCGTAAGCTCGCCTGATGATTTCCCCTCACGACAGCCAGCTCCGCGACCAGACCCGCCGCCACTTCTTCAGCCAGTGCGGCATGGGCATCGGCTCCGTGGCCTTGGCCTCCCTGATGGCGGAGCGCGGCCTGCATGCCGCCAGCGCCGCCGCGGCCCCCGGCCCGGGCGTCATGAAAAAAGGAGACGTCATCCCCCGCGCCAAGAACGTCATCTATCTCTTCATGGCCGGCGGTCCTTCGCAGCTGGAGCTCTTCGACTACAAGCCCAGGCTCGTCGAACTCAACGGCCAGCCCATCCCGCAGAGCTACATCGAGGGCAAGCGCTTTGCCTTCATGGGCACCAGCAACGGCTTCAAGCTCCTCGGCACCCGCCGCAGCTTTCAGCAGCATGGCCAGAGCGGCGCCTGGGTCAGCGACATGCTGCCCTACATGCAGGGCGTTGTGGATGACATCAGCATCGTCACCACCTGCAAAACCGAGCTCTTCAATCACGCCCCGGCCAAGCTTTTCATGAACACCGGCAGCGGCCAGTTCGGGCGCCCCTCCATGGGCTCCTGGGTCACCTACGGCATCGGCAGCGAATCCAGCGATCTCCCCGGCTTTGTCGTTCTCCAAAGCGGCCCCCGCGGTCCCCGTGGCGGCTCCGTGCTCTGGGGCAGCGGTTTCCTCCCCACCACCTACCAGGGTGTGCCACTTCGTGGTACCGGCGAGCCCATCCTGAACCTCTCCACGCCCGCCGCCTACAGCCCCGCCAGCCAGCGCCGTGTCATCGACACCGCACGCGAGCTGAACCTCTCCCGCCTCGTCGAAACCGGCGACGACGAAATCCAGACCCGCATCAACGCCTACGAGATGGCCTGGCGCATGCAGAGCAGCGCCCCGGAGCTGATCGACCTCAAGGGCGAATCCAAGGCCACCCTCGATCTCTACGGCGTCGATCCCACCCAGCCCTCCTTCGCGCGCAACTGCCTCCTCGCCCGCCGCCTCGTCGAGCGCGGCACCCGCTTCGTGCAGCTCTACCACACCAGCTGGGACAACCACGGCGGCAAAGGCGAGACGCTGGAAGACGATTTCCCCAAGGTCGTCAAAGACGTCGATCAGGCCTGCGCAGCCCTCATCCGCGATCTCAAATCACGCGGCCTGCTCGAAGAGACCCTCGTCATCTGGGGCGGCGAATTTGGCCGCACCCCCATGGGCGAAAACCGCGACAAGACCGGCCGCAACCACCACATCGACGCCTTCACCATGTGGTTCGCCGGCGGCGGCGTAAAAGCCGGCCAGACCCTCGGCAAGACCGACGAGCTCGGCTTCGGCGTCGCTGAAGATCCCGCCCATGTGCACGATCTGCACGCCACCATCCTGCATCTCCTCGGCCTCGAGCACGAAAAGCTCACCTTCAAATTCCAAGGCCGCGACTTCCGCCTCACCGACGTCCACGGCAAAGTCCTGCACAAGCTGCTGGCATAAAATGGCGGGCACAAAGCCCTCTAAAAACAGCCTTCCTTCAAATCCCGCAGCGCACCCCCCAGATGCGCCGTGACATCGCTCGCACCCACCGACTCCATGGCCGCGAGCTCCTGGCTCACAAACCTCTCCGCAGCCCGACCGCACAGCCATGCTCCCAGCCCCGCCGCCAGGTGCAGACTCAAACGCTGTGCGGCAAAAGCGGCGCACACACCCGTCAAAACATCCCCCATGCCACCGCTCGCCATCCCAGGATGCCCAGTGGTGTTAAACATCGTCGCCTGCCCCTGCGTGGCGATCACCGTCCTCGTCCCCTTGAGCAGCAGCGTACGCCCCGGCGCTGATTCTGTGAGCGATTCCACGAGCCTGCGCCGGCTCATGCCATGCCAACCGGGGAAATTCCGCAGCAGCCGGTCCATTTCGCCCGGGTGCGGAGTCATCAGCCGCGGCAGCTTGCCCGTGGCATCCATCACCTCCGGGTGCTGTGCCAGCATCGTCAGCGCATCCGCATCCACGACGGTGGGCGCCTTCGCTTTCTTCAGCACCTCGACGATTTCCTTCTCATGCTCAAAGCCCAGCCCGGGACCAATGGCCAGCGCATCAAAGCGCATGTCCAGGACATCCCGATAGTCGTCGATCATTTTCACCATCACCTCCGCCGGCATGCGCGGCGCGAGCAGCGGATACACCTTCTCAGGCACCAGCAGCGTGACCAGCCCCGCCCCTGCGCGGATGGCGCCACGGCACGCCAGCTCTGCCGCTCCTAAAAATCCAGGAGATCCCGCCAGGATGCCAATGCGTCCCGCATCCCCCTTGTGCATGTCATTGGCACGTCGCGGCAGCCGGGAGCGCAGCAGTTGCGGCGTCAGCACTTCGGCCTGCGCATCGCCATCCGTCTGTGCCAGATCAGGCAGCGGCACCAGCGCGATGCGTCCCACGTAATGATCAGCGCCATCCTCCACCAGGCCCGCTTTCATTTGCGCCACCACGGCGGTCACATCCGCCTCCACCGCATCCTCGCAGGCATCGCCATGGTCGCCATCGAGCCCCGAGGGAATGTCCATCGCAATCGTCACCGCATGCCGCTGCGTCCGCAGCAGGTTCATCTCGCGTGCCAGCACCTGCAGCTCCGGCTTCATCGGCCCCTGGGCACCGATGCCGAGCAGCCCATCCAGGCTCACGATGGGCCCCGCTGGGAAGTCATGCGCGCAGGCATCCTTCAAAAGGTGTACGAGACTGCCCAGCGTCGCCAGGTGCTGGCGCGGCAGGGCCTTCATTGCGGCGGGTTCACCGCTCAGCCTTGCATACAGCCGCCACCCATCAGCCACCAGTTCACGCGCAGCGACCAGCGCATCCCCTGCATTGTTGCCTTTGCCTAGAAACAGCACCAGCGATCCCGCACGCGGCGCAAACTGGCGCACCACCTTCGCGATGCCGCGCCCGGCCTCCTCCATCAGTGCCGCCGCACTCACGCCGCGTGCAAACGCGGCCTCCTCGCATTGCTGCATCTGGCGGCAGGTCACGGTCATGGGATTTCCGCCGCGTCCAGCAGCATGAGTTTGAGTTGATGGGCAGACTGCACGGTGTCCTGGGGCGTTTTCGTCGCAGGCAGAGACAGCACACGCGTGCCTTTCGCCGTCGTGTCCAGGGCTTTGGAGACGGCCTCGATGCCCGCGACTTCGGGCCCCCCGAGCACCATCAGGTGCATCAGGCGTTCGCCGTCTTTCTGCAGCACTTCCCTCAGTTCCTTCAGCGCCGCCGGAGTGTCTGGAATGAAGGCAAAGCGCAGGGTGCGCACCACCTTTTCTCCGGTGATTTCATGCGCCACTGACAAGGCCTCGGCGATGGCCTGCGTGGTGCTTTCCATCTGGGCCGGCTGGCCGCCGTACAGCGTCAGCACCATCACCACTTCCAGCGGGCGCTTGGTGCCCGTCAGTTCCGCGTCGACGATCGACTGCTCGTTGCCAAACCTTTTGCGTCGCACCGAGTAGCCCATGTTCTCAGCTCCCATGGTGGATTCAAGATACCCGGGAATGCTCAGGTCACGGTCTGTCTTGGCCAGAGCCGTGCGCACGATGTCCGCATGCCGCTCGATCCCCTCCGGGCTGATCTGCCGCCGCAGCGCCAGCGCATACTTGAAGGAGCGGTCCGCCGCCTGGTCCTTCTTCCACTGCCAGATGCCAAAGGAGGCGATCCCCAGCAGAATCGTGCCGACGGGCAGCATCACGAGCGCGAAACGAATCCAGCGTCCAGAATCAGCGGGTGTGGGTTGGGCTTCAGTCATGGTCCGTCATTCCATAGCAAGATTCCGCTTCATGCCACGCAGAATCCGCGAAGTGATGCAGGCACTCCTGCCTGCAATTCTGGCCTCCTGCGTCTCCGCATGGGGGCAGGCGCCCCGCCTCACTCCAAATTTGCCAGCAGTTCGGCCACCGTCACCTTTTGCCCCGGCAGCACCAGCTCAGGCCGGATGTCCGCCAGCGGCTCCAGCACAAAGCGCCGCAGGTGCATGCGCGGGTGCGGCAGCGTCAGCACCGGGTCATCGCTCACCACATCATCCGCATACAGCAGATCCAGATCCAGCGTGCGCGGCGAGTTCCGCTCCCGCTGCTCCGGCCTTCCCAGCGCCTGCTCGATGGCCTTGAGGTGCTCATGCAGTTCCTCCGGCGTGCATTCCGCCGCCACTTCAATGACGGTATTCAAAAACGCCTGCGTCCCCGGCGCACAATCCACCGGCTCCGTTTCATACACCCGCGCACTCGCATTGAGTCTGATGCCCGGCACACGTGCCATCAGCAGCTCAACACCACGCTGCATGTTCTCAGCGCGATCACCCAGATTGGAGCCAAGAGCGATGCCGAATTTCATTGGAAAATGTATTTTGGGGTGGTTGTCAGCCGCACAGGATCTGTTCGGAACCGCTTGATCATAGTGAAAAGGGAAAAGGTCGCAGGAGCATTATTCGACAGAGCGTGGCGAAGTGGATACGGTGCGCACGGCGATGACAGTGTGACCGGAGGCAAGGGTGTCGGCGATGAACTTTAAAAAGCCGCCGGCGGGCCGACAGGGTATGACATCGAAGGGGATGAGATTGTTTTCGAAACGGACGAGGTTCTTTGCGTGCGCATCGAAGACACCGAGGTTGTCTTCTGCTCGGTAATAGCCGCAGGCGGTGACTTTTTCAAAACCCTGCGCTGTGAACCAGTCATCGATCTCCGCGAGGGTGACGGGCACGATGTCGAACCGCGGCTGGGAGGTGACGATGGCGAGGTCGTCCCCCTGATCGAGAACCCCCTCCAGGCGGTTGAGCCCTGCGACGAGTTCGTTTTGCAAATGCAGCCGCTCCAGATACTCGACAGGCGAGGCTTCCCAGAGATGAAATCGTCGCGCCTCCATGTCGGAGGAGACCAATGCGAGGTCGATGCCCGGGGACAAACCGAAGATGCCGTCACGGGTGACTTTGAAATAACGATCCGTGTCGAAGTCGTGATAAAGGTCGTGCTCCATGCCGCCGCGCACGACTTGCGCAGGCAGGTCACTGGAACTCAGCAGCAGACCCAGACTTCCCGCCCATTCACGAAGGTCTTCCTTCTGCCGGGCGAGCGAGGGCGGCCCATGTGAGCCTCCATCTGCCGATAGGCTTCCTCGGAGGTGAGTGAGCGCCGCGACGATAAGATCCTCGCCATCTGCTCTTGAGTGAGCAGCGGCTTCACAGGCGGCTGGCTGGCTTGAATCTGGGACATCGTCAGGCATGCGGAAAGTAAGCGAAGACGTCACCGGGCGAAAGGGAAGAGTTGAGGGGCGTTTGCAGCGACCGCCTACCACCGCAAACTCTTACTTCAGTCCCAGCACATCCTGCATGTCATACAGCCCCGCAGGTTTCCCCGCCAGCCATTGGGCGGCACGGACAGAGCCCGTGGCAAAGGTGTCACGGCTGCTGGCTTTGTGAGTGAGTTCCACGCGCTCGCCCACATTGGCAAAGATTACCGTGTGATCGCCCACGACATCGCCGCCGCGGATCGCATGCACACCGATCTCCTTCGGCGTGCGCGCTCCCACATCGCCAAAGCGGCCATGCTTGCAGTCCTTGTCATACTCCAGGCCACGCACATCCGCCAGGATCTCCACCAGCGTGCGTGCCGTGCCGCTCGGGGAATCCTTCTTCATGCGGTGATGCATCTCCACGACTTCGAGATCGAAGTCCGGGCCGAGCAGTTCCGTGGCTTTGCGCGTCAGCCAGAACAGGGTGTTCACGCCGACGCTGTAATTCGAGGCGAACACGATCGGCAGGGCCTTGGACGCTTCGCGAATGTGGGCCAGTTCCTCGTTGGTGTGTCCGGTGGTGCCGATCACGAGGCTCTTCCCCTGCTTGAGGCATTCGCCCAGCAGTTCATCGCAGAAAGTGTGGGAAGAAAAATCGATCACGATGTCCGCTTTCGCGAGCGCCGGGGACAAGGCGTCGCCCACGTCAACGGTGGATGCGACAGTGACGTTTTGAGCCTCGGCGGCACGGATGATGGCCTGGCCCATGCGGCCTTTGCTGCCGGTGATGAGGAGTTTGATGTCAGACATGATGAGCCGGGTTGATAAACGGGGCACCGTCATTTTGCAAGAGGCGGCTGAACGCTGTGCAGCGGGTCGTTCAGCAGGATTTCGTCAAAGCTGGCGTTGGGAGAGCGGTCTGCTGGCGGCCAGAACTGGCCGCTGCGGATGCGCCGCACCGCCTCGGCGGCACACTGATTCGCAGCCTCGATCATTTCTGCGTCAAACCCCTCCCACGGCAGAATGGCCGTGTCCTGAATGCTCTTGGGCAGGGCAAAGTAGGCCACGCTGCTGATGGGCTGTCCTCGCTGCTGCATCGCGGCCGCGTACAGCGGCAGTTGCAGATCCAGCCACATCCCACGTCTCCCCTCAGGCAGGTCAAAGCACTTCCACTCCTCCGCCTCGGTCAGCTTCGTGCGGGCCGTGATCACCTTGACATGTGCCTCCTGCGGCGTGCGCGGTTTGTCGGAGCTTTTGAAATCGACAATGCGCAGCCTGCCGTCCACATGGCGCTCGATCCGGTCAATCCGGCCCCTCAGGCGGGCCTCCGCAATCACAAAGGGAGATTCCTCCGCCTCGTCTCCGATCTGCAGCTCCGCCTCCACGCACTGCCAGCCTTCCTGCCGGTTCCTGGCCTCGATCTCCGCCGCCTTCTTCAGGCGTTGCAAAATGCTTTCCATCTGCAGGGTGATCAGCGGTGCAGGCCTTTGTCCGTAAATCTTCCGCACCTCGTCGCGCGCGGCTGTTTCCAGGCAGTCGGCTATTTGCGCGGGATGGGTGCAGTCACGCATCCCTGCTTCCGTGCTGAGGCGGTGAAACGCGTGATGAATCAGGTTGCCAAACTCGGCGGCATCCAGCTCCCGTTTGTTGGTCTCAACCGCTCTCATGCCTTTCGTGCAGCTCAGGTAGTAGCGGAACGGACAGCTCAGGTACTCGCGCAGGCGGGAGGGGGAGATGGTCTCCAGCGGCTTCGCGCTCCAGTCCGGCTGCAGCTTCCAGGCCAGCGTGCGTGGTGGCTCGGCTGCGGCCTCCTGATCTTCATCCTTGGGGAAGAGATGGGCCACACGCTCCGGCAGCGCCCGGTCTTCGCACAGAAACAGCAGCCGCGACGGGCGCAGGGCGTCGCCGTTTTCGCTCCACTGGCCGCAGAGCAGCTGCAGGCACCCTCGGTTGCCCCGGCGCTGTTGCACCAGCGCAGTCAGGATGAACGCATCACGCGCAAAGCGGGTTTCCTGACAAGGGAGCCCAAGCATCCTGCGCAGGCTGTCCGGCAGGAACGGATGACTGATGAAGATGCCCGGCACATGTTCTTCATTCAGACCGGTCACGATCAGGTTCGGCGCTCTCTCCCAGAGCAGCTCCAGCCAGCCCTGCAGCACCAGGTCAATGTCTCCGCGGGGCTCGGACAGGCGGCTTTGGGCCAGGCATTCCAGCGAAAGCCCAAACATGTCCTCAGCCTCCGGCTTCAGGCCAAATCGCCGCGCCTCTTGTTCGAGTTCTTCCGTGATGCGCAGCCACTCCGTGGCCAGCTCCGTCCGTTCTCGGTCACCTGGCGCTTCGGGATTGAATGGGAGATCTCCCAGCAGTTTTAAGATCAGGCCTCGTGCCGCCTTGGCCGGGGACACACCTCGCAGGGAATCAAGCAGTGCCAGCGTGTTTTGGATGGCTGGCTTCAGGGCGGGCCGGTTTTCGAGCGGCAGTTCCATCGCATGCGCCAGAGTCACGGGCAGGTGCTCGCTGGCAAAGTCATCAGCCTCTCGCAGCAGCTGGTTCGTGTTCGCGTTGTCGGGGATCACCGCCTTGCGAAATTCTTCAACGCGCAGCAGTGAGGCAAAGGCTCGCCACGCACCCGTGCCCAGCAGCACGCGGAAGCAGTCAAGCACGTGCCACATGCCCTCTCGCTGCACCGGAATGCCGCCGGGCTCAAAGCTGCGCGCACCTTCCAGCGTGAGTTTTTCCAGCAGCAGGCTGCCCACTTCCGCATCGCAGACCCCCAGCGCGGTCCGGCCCGTGGGCACCAGCTCGCGCATGAGGTTCAGCGTCTGCGCCGCCTGCACGGCCGGATCTCGCGCCACATGGATCTGGTTGTCAATCACGGGCAGAATGCAGCCGGCCTCTTCACCCCAATGCTCCGGCAGCGGCCGCCCGCAGGCATCAAAACTGTGCGCCATCGCCTCCGGCGCCTGAATGGCGATGATGGCCTGAACGCCCCGCTTGGCGCAGCCGGCGATCCACGCATCCAGCAATGGCGGCAGGTCCGGCGAGGCCAGCACAACAACACGCCTCACCCCCTCCGGCACTACGGGGTCATGGGCATGGCGGCGCTTGAGCATCTGCGCATCCGCCACCCCCGCCTGCGCCAGCTCTTCAAAGTACACCTGCTCGATCTTTGCCAGATCCTGCCAGCGCGCGGCGTCTCTCTGCGCCGCAGGATGCTCAGCCGTGGCGGCAAAGGTCAGGCCCCCCGTGCCCAGCAGCATTTTGAGCTCTGCCATCATGCGTGCAGTCTCCGCCTGCCAGCCCCATCCTGAAGACGTCGGTGCCTTGGGAAAAAGTGCCGTGAGTGAATCAGCCGGGACTCGCTCAAGCGCGCGCTGCCACGCCATCTGCGACTGCACCGCTGTCGCTGCTTCAAATCGGCGCGTTTGTGGCAGCAGCGCCTGCTCCGGCAGCCACAGATGCGGCACCACGGCCGCTGTCCCTGCCTGGTTCGCTGCTTGTGCCAGCGCCTCCCGCAGCCGGCGTCCGGCTTCACCGTTCGGCACCAGCAGCAGCGTGCTGCTGAGATCCAGCGCACGCGCCTTGTCCCAGTCGCGGCACAGCAGTGCCACGGCCTGATCCAGCACCGGGGCCTCCCAGCCCCAGAACAGCCGCCGGACCTCCGCACTCATGAGTGTTCCAGCTTCTTGAGGATTTCGTTCACAATCTCCTCGGGCGTCTGATCGATCGAAACACGGATGATGTCAGGCGTCGGGTCCAGCGTGGCCAGCTGGCTGTCCAGCAGCGTGGGCGGCATGAAATGCCCTTTGCGACCCGCCAGCCGGGTGGCGATCAGTTCCTTCGTGCCGTCCAGCAGCACAAAGCGCAGCGTCTCCGGGTGGTCATGCGCGCGCAGCTTGTCTCGATACACAGGCTTCAGCGCCGAGCAGGCCTGCACGTAAACCGGCGTCAGGTGGCGCATGTCCTCGATGCGTTGCCTCAGCGTCGCATACCAGGGCCAGCGGTCCTCGTCATTGAGCGGCGTGCCCGCAGACATCTTCGCCTTGTTGGCGGCCGGGTGAAAGTCGTCGCCATCCTCAAAGACGCCTTCGAGCCTGGCTGCCAGCAGGCTGCCGACGACGGACTTGCCGCTGCCGGAGACGCCCATGATGATGATGGTTTTTAGATCGGGGGGAAGCATGATGGAAGGTGTTTTTTGTGACGCTTGACCGTGGCGCATGCCACGCTGAGGGTGCGGGCCGAACCCATGAAATATCTGACCCTGACTGCTCTTCTGGTGCTCGGCACCGCATTTGCCTCCGCTGAGGACAAGCCTGCCGCACCGAAGCCGCAGGCTGCCAAAGAGTTCGTTCTCTTCAACGGCAAATCCCTCGACGACTGGGAAGCAGTCGACGTCGGTGGCAGCGGTGAGGTGGAACTGGAGGGCGGCCTCATGATTATCAATCAGGGGGAAAACGTGAGCGGTGCCATTTACAAGAAAGCCGCGGCTCTGCCAACGACCAACTACGAGATCACACTCGAGGCCAAGCGCATGCAGGGCGTCGATTTTTTCGTCGGTCTCACTTTCCCCGTCGGGGATCTCAAGCACTGCGCCACCCTCATCTGCGGCGGCTGGGGCGGCAGTGTCACCGGCATCTCCTGTATCGACGGCATGGACGCCTCCGACAACAACACCTCCACCTACCAGCGCTACAAGGATGACGAGTGGTATGCCATCAAGCTGCGCGTCACCCCGAAAAACCTCAGCGTCTGGCTCGGCGACAAGCAGATCATCGACGAAGACATCGAAGGCAAAAAAATCAGCATTCGTCCCGGCCCCATCGAAAGCTACCTCCCGCTCTCGCTGACGACCTTCAACACCATGGCCGCAATCCGCAACGTCAGGCTCACACCCATCGCTGAGAAAAAGTGATGGCGTCCGGCAGTGTTCTCCGCTCTCTCGCGCTCGCCACCTGCGGCTTGCTGGCTTCCTGCCACTCGCAGCTCCGTGTGGAAACGCCGCGCACGGAAACCGCCCTGTCCGCGCGTGAAAAACGCCGCCTGGCCTCATCGCTGGATCGTTTGGTCGCCGGCTGGGATGGCATGCATCACGGGTCTTCCTCCAAGCGCCGCCAGGCACAGGACCAGTATGATCAGGCCCTCGCCAGTTTTTTGCGTGAGTGGGACGGTCATCAGAGCCCGCGCTACTGGCAGAGCGGCACCGTTTTCACCTCCGCAGCCCAGTCCTTCCAGGTCGACTTTGACCCCAGGGCCAATGCTCGCCGCGAAGTCCCGCCCGCGCACATGGATCAGATCATCCTTGCTTCACGGAAGAAAACCCATGCTGACGACACCCTCGCCGAGCGCGCTGGCGTAGGGGTGCCGGTTGTCGGCCACGTGCTCCGCACCCTCGATGCCCGCAAGGAGCATCCCTTCATGCCGCCAAACGGCGGGAACCTCACCCTCACCGCCGTCATGGAGGTGGAGGATGACGATGCCGACCCCGTCACTCCTCGCCGCTGCCGGCTGCATTTGCACAATGCCCTCAATGTCGAGACCGTGAAAATCCGCCAGGATGAGCGCCTGCTGGCTGCAAACTTCACCGCCGCCAAAGACCGTGCGCTCTCCAAGAAAACCATGCGCCTGTTTTCATGGCTCGGCCTGCTCTATCCCGAGCGCACCCTCGGGGACTGCCAGCTTTACCGCATGGACTCGTATGATCCGCAGCGCATCCCTGTGGTCTTCGTGCATGGCCTCATGTCAGACCCCCACATCTGGCTGAACACCGTCAACGCCATCAGTTCAGATCCCGAGCTGCGGAAGAAATATCAGCCCTGGTACTTCCTCTACCCCACCGGCATGAGCGTGCCGCAGACCTCCGAGCGCCTCCGCGCCTCACTGCGGCAGGCCTGCGAATACTACGACCCAGATCACAATGATCCGGGCATGAACCGCATGATCCTCGTCGGCCACAGCATGGGCGGGCTCCTCAGCCGCATGCAGGCCATCGATCCCAAGGACAGGCTCTGGAACTCCATCTTCACCAAGCCCCCGGAAAAGCTCAATGTCTCCGCCTCGGACCGCGAGCGCCTCGTCAGCAATCTCAAGTTCAAGCCTCAGCCGGAGGTGAAGCGCCTGGTGTTTATCACCACGCCGCAGCGCGGCAGCAACATCGCTGGCATGGGCATCGTGCGCCGCCTCGCCTCGTTCATCCGCCTCCCCGTGGACACCCTGCTTTTGTCCCAGCAATTGATGAACGGCAACACGGACGCTCTCTCGCCTCAGATTCGTGACTGGGGCTTCTTTGCCTTTCTCAGCATCGGCACGCTCTACAATGAGCACCCTTTCTATGACGGGCTCAATTCCGTGCCCATTCCGGTGCCTTATCATTCCATCATAGGACGCATCGGGCACAAACCTCTGGCCGAAAGCACCGATGGCGCGGTCCCTTACTGGAGTTCTCACCTCGAAGGCGCAAAGTCGGAAAAAATCGTCCCCTGCTGGCATGGCTGCGTGGAGCGCCCTGAGGTCGTGAAGGAAGTCACCCGAATTTTGCACGAGCATCTGCAAGAAAGCGGGCTCAGCAGGCCCTGAGGCCCCGGCCGCCAGCGGGATGGGCCTCGCACATTTTTTGGGCCGGTCATCACATTCCAGTCGGCATGCCCGCATGGAACCACCTCCGAATCACGTTCATGTCATTCCAACCCATGAAATTTTTGCTCCTTTCCGGCCTTCTGGCCGCTGCCACTCTGGCCCATGCCAATGAGCTGCCGTTCACCCAGGTTCCCTCTGAGTTCTCAGGCCGCCTCCATCCGGGAAAATCCCCCCTCGTTTTCAAAGATGGCAGCCAGGTAAAACAGGCGGCAGACTGGCCCCGGCGGCGTGCCGAGATCCTCGCAGACTGGCATGCCATCATGGGCGCATGGCCTGCAGTCATCGAGCATCCAAAGATCGAAGTCCTCGAGACCGCCCAGAGGGAAGGGGGCGTCACCCAGAGAAAAGTGCGCGTCGAAATCGCGCCCGGCCAGACCGGCGATGGCTACCTGCTGCTCCCCGCCAGGGCAGGAAAGCAGCCGGCCGTCTTCGTGCCCTACTACGATCCCGAAACCAGCGCCGGCCTCAGCACCAAGCCGCTCCGCGACTTCGCCTGGCAGCTGGCACGCCGTGGCTTCGTCACCCTCTCGATCGGCTCCCCCGGCGGCGACGCACGCAAGCCCGTGCTCAGTGAGGCTGCCAAGTGCCAGCCGCTTTCCTACCTCGGTTACATCAGCGCCAACATGTATCAGGCACTCGCCTCACTGCCGGAGGTCGATGCCGCCCGCATCGGCATCGTCGGCCACTCCTACGGCGGCAAGTGGTCCCTTTTCGGCTCCTGCCTCTGGGAAAAATATGCCTGCGCCGTCTGGAGCGACCCCGGCATCGTCTTCGATGAAACACGCCAGAGCATCAATTATCAGGAGCCCTGGTACCTCGGCCTGGACCCCGCCGTCACCCGCAAGCCCGGTCTGGTCAGCGCCGAAAGCCCCCGCACCGGCGCCTACAAAACCCTCATCGAGAAAGGGCACGACCTCCAGGAGCTGCATGCCTTGATGGCTCCGCGTCCCTTCCTTGTCTCCGGGGGGGCTGAAGACCCGCCCAAGCGCTGGCTCGCGCTCAATCACGCCATTGCGGTCAATCAGCTCCTCGGCGCCACCAGCCGTGTGGCCATGACCAACCGTGAAAAGCACGACCCCAATGAGGAGTCCAACGAGCAAATCTACCGCTTTTTCGAATACTGGCTCAAACCCTGAGCCATCATGTCCCAGGCTGATCCCCAGAGTTTTGTGATTTGGGGCAAACGCGGCACTTGACGGGGGGGCGCTGTGTCCACGAAGGTACACACTCTCCACCTGGACCATTTTTGTCGCGATCATGCCCGAAAACTCTTTTTCAGCTGCCACTGCCGATTCTGTCATCCAAGCCGCTTACGAGGCGGTGGAGGTTCAGCGTGAAGCAGTGAAAGAATTCCCCGGCAAGGCCCCCGGCCTGGTCCGTGCACTCCAGGCCTTGGGAGATGCCCAGCGCGACGCCGGGGACAACGCCGCCGCAGAGTCCTCCTACCGTGAGGCCCTGGAGGCCGGGAAAGATCTGGAACTGCCCGCAGATGTGATGGCCAATGTGCGCACCAGCCTCGCCACACTCCTCGATTTCACCGGCCGCGAGGCCGAATCCCTCTCCTACTATGAAGAGGCCATCAGCAATCACGAAGCCCTCGGCGGGGACAACCTCGAAGTCGCGGCCCAGCTTCGCAACAATCTGGCCATGACCTACAAGTGCATGGACAAATTTGCCCTCGCAGAGCAGCACTACCTCCGGGCGCTGGAGACTTTGGAAAACAAGCGCGGCCGCTCCTCGGAGTCCGTGGCCTGTGTGTTCAACAACCTGGGCAGCCTCTACTATGCCGCCGGCTTTCCAGACCAGGCAAAGGAAATGTTCGAGGACGGGCTTCAGATCCGCATCGAGGTCCTCGGGGAAAACCACCGGGACGTGGCCCAGTCTCTCTGCAATCTCGCCACCGCCTGCCATGAACTGAGGGACAATTCAGCCGCTCAGCAGCATTTTGAAAAAAGCCTGGGCATTTTGGAGCAGCAGCTGCCTTACGAGGCACGCAGCTACGAGACGATCGGCACTGACTACATCGCCATGCTAGAGATCATAGGCGAAGATGCCAAGGCAGATGCCTTGAAGCGGCGCATGGAAAAGCTCCTGTCCGCAGTTTGATGCACCGTGGCGTTTGCCAAACGCATAGTCCGCATGAAAGATGGGGCTAGAAATGATTTCGCCCGCACCTCTGCAAGAAAAGACCTGGACCGGCACCGCTGTGTCCGATGGGGTGGCTCATGCAGTGGTCCATGTGCTTAAGGATCACTTCGATGAGCCGGACGAAGACAGCATCGAGCCCGGCACCGAGGCCCAGCAAATGGAGCGCCTCCACGCCGCCCTCGCCGTCACTTCCAAGGAGATCGAGGAACTCCAGCGCGTCATGGCCGGAGAGCACGGCAGCGCCGAGAGCGAAATCTTCGAGACCCATCTGCTCATCCTCCAGGATTCCACGATTCTAAAGCAGACCGAAAAAATCGTGCGCGAGCAGCAGGTCTGCGTGGACTGGGCCTACTACAAGCTCATGTGCAAGCACATGGACGCCCTCCGCGGGCTTTCAGACACCTACCTCCGGGAGCGCTTTCTCGACGTGAAAGACGTCACTCAGCGTGTCATGCGCCACCTCCGCGGAGAGCTGCTTGACCACCCCATGTTTGACGAGCCCGTGATCGTCGTCGCGCATGACCTCACCCCCTCGGACACCGTCCAGCTGGACCGCAGCAAAGTGCTCGGCTTCGCCTTGGAGACCGGCAGCGCCGTCTCCCACGCCGCCATCATCGCCCGCTCGCTGGCGCTGCCGGCGGTGGTGCGGCTCCATGGCATCTGCGACGATCTTCACAGCGGCGACACCGTCCTGCTCGATGGTGAAGGCGGCTTGCTCATTCAAAACCCGAACGCTGAAACCCTCGCCCGCTATCGCCTGCGGGAGGAGCAGGCTGAACGGCGGGAGGATGTCTTCCAAGTCGAGCGCCACAAGCCGTCCCTCACACGCTGCGGCACCGCCATCTGCGTCGGCGCCAATGCCGAGTTCATTGAGGAAATGAAGATCGTGGAGGACAGCGGGGCCGAGGAGGTCGGGCTTTTCCGCACGGAATTCCTCCACCTGGAAAATCCAGACGCCACTGAAGACCAGCTCGCCGCCGCTTACAGCAAGGTGGTGAAGTCCCAGGCTCCCAAGCGTGTGGTCTTCCGCACCTTGGATCTCGGCGGGGACAAGGTCGATGAGCGTCTTGCGGTCGAGCCCGAGCCCAACCCCTTTCTGGGCTGGCGCGGCATCCGCCTTTCACTCGGCAGGCAGGATCTCTTCAAACGTCAGTTGCGCGCCCTCCTGCGTGCGGCCGTGCATGGCCGCGTCGGCATCATGTTCCCCATGGTCTCCGGAGTTCAGGAAGTCCTGGAGGCCAAGGCCGTGCTCAACGACTGCGCCGATGAACTCACCGCTGAAGGCGTGGACGTGCCGGATGAGATCGAGATCGGCGCCATGATCGAGATTCCCAGCGCCGCCCTCTCCGCCGACTTGATCGCCGCAGAAGTGGACTTCCTCAGCCTGGGCACCAATGACCTCATTCAGTACACCATTGCCGTGGACCGGCTCAATGACCGTGTCGCCAAGCTCTACCAGCCCACCCATCCGGCTGTGCTGCGGCTCATTGCCATGTCGGTCAAGGCGGCCCGCACCGCGGGGATCCGTGTTGGCATGTGCGGTGAAATGGCGTCCGATTTGACCCTCACTCCCTTGATGATCGGTCTCGGGCTCAATGAGCTCAGCGTGGCCACCACTCAGATCGCGCGCCTGAAACACGCCGTCCGTCGTCTCAACGTGCAGGAATGCGAAGCCCTGGCTAACGCTGTCCTCACATGCACCAGCCCGGCCGAGATACGATCTCTCAGCCGGGCTGTCGCGGATCGGAACTACCCCGAGTTGTTCGAGTAGCCCTTGGTTCGGTAAGGGAGGTTCAGGCTGCCATCTTGGCCTTGCCCTTGCGCACCGGCTTGGCCGTTTTCGGGGCCATCGTCGGGCGGAAAGCGTCTCCAAAGAGGTACTGGCGCGCACTGTCCACCTGGCCCACGACCCGGCGGTGCCATTTGGTGTATTCCTTGCCCAGGCGTTCCTCGGCATCTTCCAGCTGAAGCGCGCTGTCCAGGCTCAGGTGCTCGTTGCTCAGTTCTGCCTGGAAGGTGATTTCCGGAATGTGCAGTTCCACGGCTTCAAACATGTCCATCACCCGCGCTGCATAGCTCGTGTCCCAGACCTTGTCGTCCTCGTCATAGCAGCTCGTCACCAGGTGGGCTATCAGGTATTCCGCATTGTCAGAGAAGACCTCGGCCGCATCAATGACCGAGTCAAAGCTCTCGCGGTCCACCGTCACTGGCAGCACCACAGACAGGGCCACACCCGCGGCCTGGAGGATCTGATCCATTTCGCAGCCTTGATAAAATTTGTTGAAGAACTCACCCAGGCCGGTACTCACATCCAGAATCGTCAGCGGCGAGGCATCCACATGCGCCAGGAACGACCGTGGCGTCAGTGAGCTGGCATCGAGTGCCGTCACATCTGCCGCACACACCGCTTCATCTTCGGTCAGAGTGAGCAGCTGATGAGACACTCCATACTGCTGAAGGTAGCGGTGAAAGCAGAGCGCCAAAGTGCTCTTACCAGTGCCAGGATAGTCGTTTTGGATGAGGATGAGCTTCTTCATAATGGTTTGTTAAATTACATGATAATTATGCAATTTATAAAATATATTGCAAGGATAAATATTTCATATGGCCATAATTTTAATAAAATAGGGCTATCATTAGATCTTGGAATTGAGCCCCACAAGGAGGCGGAAAGGCTTTGCCGCACGTTTGAAACCCGCCTCTCTGACCCAGCCTTTTTCCTGCGGCATGCCCCATCAGGCCGGTTTTTGCAGGCGCGGTCACCGCTTCGCCTCGGTGCGATTGGGCAAAAGGGATGAAAACCGGTCCAATTCAGCTCCAAGCCGCCCTTGCGTAGCGGAAAGGAGGCTCTAATATCATCGCCGCAACACCTCCTACCCCGTGGTGTAATGGTAACACAGGAGATTTTGATTCTCTCGTTCAAGGTTCGAGTCCTTGCGGGGTAACCACTTTGGGCGGCACAGCCCCAAACCGCATCAGTGCTCTACGCCTTCGGCGTCATCCACACGGTTCACCGGCGTCCCCGCGCGCTGTATGGCATTTCACCTGGCAGCGGTCTTGGCTGCGCCGTTGGCAAAGGTCTCATCCGTCAGCGTTTTGAGAAATGCCACCAGGTCGGCCTTCTCCTGCGTCGTCAGCTGGAGGCCGTTCTCCGGGTGTTTCGCGAGGTTCGGGTCCAGCGTTGCGGTGAGCTTCACACCGCTGCTGTAGTGTTCCACCACCTCCTCCAGCGTGGCAAACCGGCCGTCATGCATGTACGGCGCTGTGCGGGCCACATTGCGCAGGCTGGGTGTTTTGAATTTGCCCCGGTCGGCGGCCTGCTTCGTCACACCCATCCGGCCGTGGTCATCCTCCGCCAGTTCCAGGCCGTTGTTGGCAAACGGCTGGCTGGCAAACAGCGTCCCCCCATGACAGTGAAAACAGTCGGCCCCGCGTAGCCCGCGGCTAGGATCAAACTCCGTCACAAAGAGCCTCAGCCCCCGCTTCTCGCTCTCCGTCAGTTCCGCCACCTTGCGCACCGCACGGTCAAAGCGCGACTCCTGCGAGACCAGCGTCAGTAGAAACTGCTCCAGCGCTTTCGCCAGGCGCTCGCTCGTGATGTCCGCGCTGCCAAACGCTCCGGCAAAGGCCTGCCTGTACCCGGCGTCCGCCTGCAGCTTGCCGATCACGCTTGGCAGCGTCTCGTTCATTTCATGCGCATCCTGGATCGGCATCAGCACCTGTTCTCGCAGGGTGGCGGCGCGGCCGTCCCAGAAAAAAGCCGGCTGCCAGGCCAGGTTAAACAGCGGCATCGCATTGCGCGTGCCTTGCTGCTGCTGCGCCCCGGGGCTGAAGCGTCGTGCATCCGCAAACGCATGCCCCTGCTCATGGCATGACGCGCACGATTGGGTGCCGTTGACCGACAGCCTCGTTTCATGAAACAGCCGCCGGCCCAGTGCCACGCCTTCCTCCGTCAGCGGGTTGTCTGCAGGCAGCTGTACCTGGGGAAAGCGCTGCGTCATCGCCGGTGTCAGGGCGTGCGTGCCAGAGGGCAGGGGGGCGGGCTGCGTCGCAAATGCCGGGGTCTGGTAAACGTCATAGTCCAGGCTCCGCACTCGGAATGCCTGCTCGACGTTGGCTTTCAGCTTCATCGCCAGCGCATCGCCCGGGCGTGAGTGGGTCGACGAGCCGTCTTTGGCAAAATCGACGCCCGCCAGCATCTTTGCCGCATCGAGCTCCAGCTTCAGGGTCAGCGGACGCCCGCCGTGAAACACCACCGGCAGTTCCACCTTCATCAGCTGCGGGGCATTGGCGAGGTGATATGAAAAACCGCTCTCCTTGCCCTCCTTCAAAAAACGCCCTTCGAGAGCCATGAAAATGTAGCCTCCTTGCCAGCCCCAGTGCAGCCCGTTGACCTGGGGATTCAGCGCATGATCCGCCGCATATCGATTCGGATCAGACTGGTTGGTCGCCTCATCCAGCCCGATGCGGAAGCTTATCGCCTTGTACTCCCCCGCCGGCAGACCCTTGATCTTCGCCTTGAGTCGCCCACCGGCCACACTGAGGTAGGAAAACCAGTCCTTGGACTCCAGCCAGGTGCCGTCCTTTTTTTGCAGAGCCACCCCTGAGAGCAGGCAGTCCAGTCTCGTGATCCGGGCCGCATCCATCTCTCTCAGGGGTTCATCCAGCCGCAGCGCCCGACTTTGGGCCACAGGCTCAATCTCTAGCTGCAGGTCCTGCCCTGAGGCCGGTGGCAGGCCCGTCCAGGCAAGCAAACACACCGCCAGCCATGCCCAAGACCCTCGCGGCTTTTCCATAGCCTGGACGCTTGATGAAATGCGGCACATAAATGACAAACCTTGGGTCCCTCTGGGTACAGATCCCGCGCTGGCACTGGATTCACAAGTCAGGTGTTTGTAAATGGGCGCGCACCATGGAGGCATGGCTGAGCCTCGCACGACAAGCCGGCCTGTGTGTGTCTTGAGGCCGGCGACATTCCGTCTCCTTCAGCCCAGAGGCGCCACCAGTTCTCCCAGGCCTCAGGCAGGCATGGAGCAGGACCTCAATACACCACCCTTAGCCGATCCGGCGCCTGCGCAGCGTCCACGCGATGCCGCAGCTCGCGATCAGCAAGGCTCCGCCAGGTTCGGGAACAGGTGTGAAACCACCGATCACAAGTCCGTCCTGCCAGTTGTTCACATCGGCTTCAGGATAGAGGGTGTTGACCGTAAAATAGTAGTGCTGTGCGGTATAGGTGTCGAAGAAACCCAGCGAATCTTTGGAGGACACGTCACTCAGAATGCTTTGGAAAATGGACGAGCGTGCGTCCCCCACTGGAGTGCCCAGGCCGGCGTAGTAATCCAGGTAATCTGCCATGCTCGTGAAGTCGTACTTTGTCGGCTTGCCTTCGGTCTGGCCCAGGAAATCCAGCACGGCATACATCGCGTTGTAAAAGGTGTCGTTGTTGCCGAAATTGTTGTAGTCACCGCTTTGCTCAAGGAAGCGTCCCGAGGCACCGGCAAGCGTGTTCCACGGCAGGAAGGTGTCGAGCACATACTCCATCACCGCGACCTGCTTCGTCACGATGGGGGCATAGAAAAACGGGTCGGACTGGTAGATGCTGTTCCGCTCGGTGTTTTGCACCGTCCAGCCATCATGCAGCGAGTAAGTCTCCGCCGTGATCGTCTGGTTGCTCAGGGCAGGGGTGCCGGGCTCAATGCACAACCACCAGTAGAGCTGGCCACCGATGTCATATTGGCCAATCGAGTCGCCGTTGTTGTTCAGTCCGGTCACGCTGATAGTGGCAGCCCCGGCAGTGACGGTGCAGGCCGCAAAGATCAGTGTTACAAAGATCAGTGTTACTAGGCGTCGAAACATCATGGCTGTCTAAAATTTATAACAATGCCCCGGTAAATCTAGGTTTAATTTGTGAATTTTATAAAATACAAAAACTTCTGATGCTGTCAATCAGGCGCACACCATCGTCTTGCCATCAATCCGGACTGTTCTAGCCTCTGAATGATCATGTCAGGTTCACATCCGGGCTTTCCTTGGAGGCTGGTCGTCGCGCTTCTCTCAGCCTGTGGCCTTCTGCTTCTGCTCCCCATGCCTGAGCAGGGTGGGGGAGTGGCTGCTGAAGTGCTGGGCCAGTCGATCACGCGCCATGAACTGGAGGAGGCGCTGCGCGAACATCTGTGGAGACACAACGCAGTCTGGAGCTCGCTCAGTGCCGAGGAGCGGCACCAGACTCGCAGGCGGGTGTTGGAGAATTTGATCGACTCCCGCATCGTCGGTGCCTCTCGCGGCAGCAGCGGCGGGACTGTGGCTGTGGGCGCAGCGTCGAAGCTTGAGTCGGAAAGACTCCGGCGTCAGTTCGCTGATCCGGCAGAATTTCCAGCGCGCCTGGCTGCGCAACACCTCACACCCAAGGCCATGGACGCGCAGATTTTCGTTGCGCACTTGGATGAGGCGTGGATAGCCGGGCAAAGTCAGCGCTACATCAAACCGGTCACTTCGGAGGAGGTGCGTGCCTGGTATGATGAGTTCAGCCACACCCTGCTCATTCCGCAGGCCTGCCACGCCGCGCACATTTTCCTCAGCCGGCATGAAAAGACGAAGCCGGATCGTGGCGCAGAAATGCAGGACATTCGGCGCCAGCTCCTGGCAAAAAAGAAGACCTTCGCTCAGCTTGCCCGGGAATATTCGGAGGACGAGCGCAGCAAGCTCCTGGGTGGGGATCTCGGCTGGTTCACTCAGGAGCGCATGCCGGCGGACTTCATGGCCGCGTTGCAAAAGCTGCCTCTGGGCCAGGTCAGCGAGCCGGTGCAGACGAAGCTGGGCTGGCATCTCATCATCCTGATGGACCGCCACCCTCCTCGCCTGCCAGCCTTGGCCGAAGTGCAGGGGGAAATCGCCGCCTTCCTCACCAGCAGACGCCGTGCAGAGGCGGTTAATCGTCTCATTGCCGAACTGCGGCGCCACCTGCCACAGCCCGTGTCTTATCACGCCGAAGTCATTGATCGTGCTGAACCGGCGCCTTGAATGCGGCGGCGCACCAGCCATTTCCTGATTTCTTCGATCCACAGCACACTGCTGCCGATGACGCCCAGGATGGCCACATCCGCCAGCGGGATCGGCACCGTGTGGAAAATCCGGTTCATCGGGGCGGTGTAGATGACCAGCAGATGCAGCGCATTGCCAAGGATCAGACCTCCCGCGAGCCATCGGTTCCGCAGCACATCTAGGCTCAGGGCGGATTGTGTCGCACTTCGGCAGTTCAAAACATTGAACCACTGGGTCACGGCGATCAGGGTGAACGTCTCTGTCTGCACCAGCGCAAACGGAGCACCGCTGGCCTGCCGCCACAGGAAGAAACCGAAGACTGCCGCCACCGAGGTGCTCACCATGAGCAGCAGCCTCTCCAGCATGGGCCGGGTGAAGAGCGGCTCGTTCACCGGCGTGGGGCGCCGGCGCATTTCATCCCCCTCCAGCCCTTCTAGGATCAGGTTCACCGTCACCATCCCTTCGGTCACGATGTTGATCCAAAGGATCTGCACGGCCGCCAGAGGCAGCGGGTAGCCGCACAGCAGCGCCAGCAGCAGCACGCTCACTTCGTCGATGGAGGTCGCAAACAGGAACAGCACCACCTTCTTGAGGTTCTGATACACCAGCCTTCCCTCCTCGATCGCCTTCACGATCGTGGCGAAGTTGTCATCCGTGATCACGATCTTGGCGGCCCCTTTGGCCACTTCCGTGCCGGTGATGCCCATCGCCACTCCGACGTCGGCGGCGGCCAGTGCCGGTGCATCATTGACTCCATCTCCCGTCATGGCGACGACCTGGCCCTTTGCCTGGAAGGCTTTGACGATCCGCAGTTTCTGCTCCGGCTGCACCCTCGCAAACACAGAGATGCGCTCCAGGCTCGCGCTCAGCTCCTCTTCGGGCATCGCCTTGAGTTCCGCGCTGTCCACCGCGATGTCGCCCGGCTTGGCGATGCCCAGTTCGGTCGCAATCGCGAGCCCCGTGGCCTTGTGATCACCGGTCACCATCACCGGCCGGATGCCCGCCGCCACGCACTCCGCCACGGCCGTCTTGACCTCCTCGCGCGGTGGATCCATCTGTCCCAGCAGTCCTAGAAAGCGCAGCCTGCCGCGCCACGGCTCAAAACCTGCCTCCTCATCCAGCGGCGCGTCATTCACTTCGGCCACGGCCAGCACACGCAGAGCCCGTGCTGCCAGCTTTTCAGACGTCTCATGCACCCCGGCAGCATCCAGCGTCGCACCATCGCATAGGGCGAGCAGCTTCTCGGGAGCCCCCTTGAACAGCACGCGGCACTTCCCTCCATGGCCATGCTGGGTGGCCATCATCTTCAGGCTGGAGTCGAAAGGGATCTCCGCCCGGCGCGGCCACTCGCGGCGCAGTGTCTCAGGCTCCACGCAGCCTTTCAGCGCCACCGTGAGCAGTGCCGCCTCGGTGGGGTCTCCCAGCGGGCGCCAGTGGGCCTCTTCGGCCTCCGGCGGCACGAGATTCGCGTCGTTGCAAAGCACGATGGCCTCCAGCAATGCCCTCAGCGAGGCATCATCCTGGGCGGTGAGCTCCCGCCCCTCGGCCAGCAGTTTGCCCTCGGGGGAGTAGCCCGCGCCTGTGACCTCCACCTGCAGCCCGCTGGGCAGCAGCAGCCTTGTCACAGTCATTTCATTCTTGGTGAGCGTGCCCGTCTTGTCGCTGCAGATGATGCTGGTGGCCCCAAGCGTCTCCACCGCGGCAAGACGCCGCACGATGGCTCCCCGCCTCGCCATCCGCTGCATGCCCACCGCGAGCGCGATGGTCATCGCCACCGGCAGCCCCTCCGGCACCACTGAAACCATCTGGCTGATGGCCACCATGAAAATGCTCACAAAGGGAATCTCACGCAGCAGTCCAAATCCGATGATCAGCACAAAAAGCGCCATCGAAGCTCCCACCAGCCAGTTCCCAAAGTGTCTCAGCCTTGTCTCCAGCGGTGTCTTGGGCTCCTCCGCCGTTGCCGTCAGGCTCGCTATTTTGCCCACCTCGGTCTGCAGTCCGGTCGCCACCACCACCGCCCGCCCGCGGCCTGCGGTGAGGTGCGTGCCTGAGTAGATCATGTTTCTTCGGTCGCCCAGCCCCGCCTCCGCATCCACCGCTTCGATGTTCTTCAGCACCGGCAGCGACTCCCCCGTGAGCGCAGCCTCGGTGGCCTCCAGGGCCGCGGCTTCCAGCAGCCTCGCATCCGCCCCCACCTGGTCTCCTGCGCTGAGCAGCAGGATGTCTCCCGCCACCAGTTCGCGCGCTTCGATGATCGCCTCCCTGCCATCCCTGACGACGCGTACCTTCACCGCCGAAAGCCTGCGCAGCGCCGTCATCGAGTGTTCCGCACGGCCTTCCTGCACTGCGCCGATGAGCGCATTGATCAGCACCACCACCAGGATCACCGCCGCGTCGCTGGCATGCCCCATCGCCAGCGAGATCATCGCCGCCACAAACAGCAGGTAGATCAGCGGGCTCGCGAACTGTGCGGCAAACACCCGCCACAGCGCCTTCGGCTTTTCTTCAGGAAGTTCATTCGGGCCGCTCTGCCTCAGGCGCTCGGCCGCCGCCTCGCTGCTCAGTCCGGCCACGGCGTCGCTCTTCAGCTCCGCCAGAATCATTCCTGGTTCTGTCGCGTGCCAGACGGGCGATGGAAATGCCTGCATGCCTCACCATAATTCAGGATCACCTCCGCTGCCATGTGCAATGCTCCCCCCTTGTTGCCATGGCCTGCGGCAGACCTCGGCGTTGCACGCCTTCAAATGCACGCTAAGGGCGTGGCATGAAACCCAACGTTGGCATTCTCGGTCTCGGCATCATCGGCAGTCGTGTGGCGGAAAACCTCCGCAAAGCCGGGCACGAGGTCTTTGTCTGGAGCCGCAGCGCCCGTCCCGTGCCCAACTTCCTCGCATCCCCTCGCGAAGTCGCCGGTGCCGCCTCCATCATCCAGATCTTCGTTCGGGACAGCGCCGCCCTGCTCGACGCCCTTGAAGACATGAAGCCCGCCCTCAAGGCCGGCCACCTTGTCATGAATCACGCCACCGTCAGCAAAAAGGCCACGCTCCAGGCTGCGCAGATCGTCGAAGACACCGGCGCTGCCTTTCTGGATGCTCCCTTCACAGGCAGCAAAATGGCGGCTCAGAACGGCAAGCTTTGCTACTACATCGGCGGCAGCGATCTTCTGCTTGAGCGTGCCCGCCCTGTGCTTGAGGCCAGCGCCGCCAAAATCCTGCCCCTCGGCGGCGTCGGTGAGGCCATGGTGCTCAAAATCGTGACCAATCTTGTCTCCGCAGTCATCGTCGAGGCCGTGGCCGAGGCGGCGGACATCACCAAGGCCAATGGCATCCCCCTCGAGCGCCTGCACCAGGCCCTGGAGTCAAACGCCAACTATTCCACGCTCATCGGCATGAAGCTGCCCGCCATCATCAAAGGCGACTTCGAGCCTCACTTCGCACTTCGCAACATGCTCAAGGACGCCGACTTCGCCCGCGAGCTCGCCGCTCAGGCCGGACTCACGACCCCCGCGCTCGAATGCACCGCTGCGGCGATGCGCGCCGGCGTGGATGCCGGAAAGGGAGATCTCGACTTCAGCGTCATCGGGCAGCGCTGAGATTGTCCATTCCAAAATCATGCGGCGATCGCACTTGCCGTCGCACACGTCTTTGACGAGGAGTGAGCCACTGTCCCCCGTCTCATATGACTGAATCCGTATGCTATCTCATCGCAGGTGTCGTGCTCGCATGGTTTGGAGGTGAGCTCTTTGTCAGAGGCGGGGTCGGGCTGGCTGCCTGGGCTCGCTGGCCTGCTGCTGTCATAGGCGTCACGGTGGCGGCCTTTGGCACATCCTCGCCGGAGCTGATGGTGGCGGTTCACTCCGCTATGGATGGCGTGCCGCAGATCTCCCTGGGAGATGTGCTTGGCAGCAATGTGGTCAATGTCTCCCTCGTGCTCGCCCTAGTGCTGGCATTCTCCGGCATGAAGGCGGAGGACGGCGGCGTCTGGCGGGACTGGTTCGTCGCATTGCTGGCCCCCGGCCTGGTCTATGCACTGCTCATGGATGGCTGGTTCTCGAGGCAGGATGCCGTCATCATGATGGCCTGCTTCTTCACCTGGCTGTTCGTGGTCATCCGTCATGCCCGTGCTCATGCGGCCGCCAGCGCGGCGCCGGTGGAAAAAGTCTCGGTTTCAAAGATGCTCGGCTTCAGCCTGGTTGGGCTGCTCGTGCTCATTGGGGCGGCGCAGTTTGTGGTTCATGGGGGCAAAGGCGTGGCCGCCGCCCTCGGCTGGAGCCCCTTCGTCGTTGGTGCCGTCGTTGTGGCCGTGGCCACCAGCACGCCAGAGCTCGCCACCACACTCATTGCGCGCATGCGCGGCCATCATGACGTCGGTCTCGGGAACATCCTCGGCAGCAACATCTTCAATGTCCTCTTCATCGCCTCTGTCGCGGCATTGATCCATCCTTACGCAGTCAGGCTGCCCGAGATCATGCCCTGCCTGCTCTTTGGCGCTGTGACCACGCTCCTCATCATCCCCGGCCTTGATGGCAGCATCCCCCGCTGGCGCGGTATCGTCCTCCTCGCTCTTTATGCCGCCTACATGGTGCTCACCCTGAATCAGGGCGCCGCTCACTGAGCCAAAAAAACGCGCGTGCCGCCTCACACGGCCCCTCTTGCCGCACCGCATCGTAATGGATTCCATTAGCAGCGGCTTCGGGAGACTCCGCATAGACGCCCGTCTCTCTTGCGTCCTTGGTGCTGTTTCACAGCTCCGGCCATGAACAAGCACGCCACCAACTTGGAATGCTCACTCGAGTGCCCCTGGAGAGATGGCTGCAGGTGCCTGCGGTTGATGGTCAAGCAGAGCGTGGTGCTGGGTGGCCACCTGGGTGCGGCTCAGATGTCAGGAGTCCGCGCCATCTACTATCCTCAGGAGCCGCCTCCCTGTGTCCATCTGGATGGCAGTCTGCACTGGGACACTCTGGCAGACGATCCCGAGCCTCTGCTGCTCTGGGGAGATGATGGCCCGGTGCTCTGAAAAAAGAGAACCTCAAAAGCCTCAGCGCTTCCTGGCAGTCTCCTTGTCACAGCATATTTCAAAGGCCTTGAGCACACCCAGCCCGAGCAGCACCGGCGGCAGCAGGCGCGTCACGAGGTTGCCGGCCACGCTCGCCAGCAGGCGCGGCGGCAGCAGGTTGAGCACCAGCCCCGTGCCCAGCGCAGCGGCGGCTGCTTTCGTGGGCTCACGTCTCACATACTCCTCCACCCGCCTCAGCGTTTGATGAAGCGAAAGCTCGGCTGCGTGCGGTGTCGTCTCTGAGTTCATGGCTTTTCAGATGTTAATCCATCTCATGGCATCAGCTTCACGCATCTTGCGCGATGCTGGGCACAGGATACGCTTTCACCATCGCGCCCGCCATCTTATTTTGACAGCCGCTCCAGCACATTCTGCGTGATGCGCGTCACCGCCGCATCTCCGCCTTGCAGCCCATGGGCCCAGTCGGTCGTCGCAGCGGTAAAGACCGTGCCGCCACGTGTGTACACACCCAGGCAGGCCGCCCCCGTGCGCCCTTTTTCCCACTGCTCATACCACTCCGCGTCATCCGGGTGCCAGCGCACCGGGCACGTCGCCAGGACTTCAAAAGTCTTCGGCGTGCCATCCTTGCACGTCGGGAAGGGGAGGCCGTCCTTCCAGTTCAGCTCGCAGCCATCGCACTCATACCCCACGATGGTGTCCTTGCCGCCAAACTTGTCTCCCTTCTTCAGGCCCGTGCCTGCCAGCGCCCAGTGCTCCGGCCTGTGCACCTCATACTCTGCTGGCTCGGTCATGAACTGCCCATGGCTCTTCCGATACCCGCCCCACAGAAAACCCACCCCCGTCAGCTCATTCTCCGGCCGCTTCAGCAGGTGGTGGCTCCATGCCGTGCTCAGCGTTTTAAAGTCACGCGTCGCAAAGACAGGGTCCAGGTGGTAGTTCTGCTTGCAGCAGGTAAAGGCGCGCCCTTCGTCCTCGGCGCGGATCTGCCAGCAGCACGTGTTCCCGCTGAAAAAGGCCACATTCCCTCCTTTGCCGATCCACGCCTCCAGATGGTCACGCATCGGCGTGCTCCAGTACTCGTCATGCCCCACGCTCAGCACCAGCTTGTAGCTTGCCAGCATCTCCGGGCGAAACTCCAGGTCGTCATTCGCCGCAAACTCCAGCTCATGGCCGTTCTTCTCCGCCCACTGCACAAAGGGCAGCTCCCACCGGCTGAACTGCGAAGGGCCGGGCCGCTCAAAGCTCACCCGGTGTCCCTGGTTGTTCGAGAGGCTGCTGTACGCATACACCGAAAAGCCGCCCCAGTTGTTGTACGCGTTGTACGTGTTCGTGCAGAGCTGCATCAGGATTTTCGAGGTCGCCCCCGGCTTCGCCTGCCGCACGATGAACCACGCGCTGCTCTCCGCCGTGCGCTTCCCCCGCTGCGTCCATTTCCCTCCCGCATCCACGGCACGGAATACCACCTCATAATAGCCGCTCTTCCACGCCCCCGTGCTCGGCACGCGCACACTCTCCGGCCAGCGGCAGCCGTTCGCGGAGGCATCTTCCGGCACCGGATACGCCGCTCCCGGCACATCCGACTTCTTCCACACCACCTCCCGCTTGGCCCCCAGTCGCGCCACCTCGATCTCATACTTCGCCGCCGTCGTGCTCACATGGATGCCGATCTCCTCGCCCTGCGCGATGCTGCGCGCTCCCGCGTAGCCTTCAATGTACAGTGAGACCGGCTCAGCGGCTTGCAGGGACGTGACAGCTAGAAATAGGGCGATGATGCGGCGCATGAGACCGCTACGGCAGCCACCCCCGCAGGCTTTCAGACGCTCACTCCTCCGCCTCAGCCAGCTTCGCCGCCTCACGCTTCAAAATGCGTCCCACGCGATGCTTCGCCAGGTACACCTGCGCCGCGTTCACTCCCAGCTCCTTCTTCACACGCTCAGGGCTCCAGCCCTTCAGCACGTAACACGAAAAAATCTGGAACTGACGCGGAGACACCAGCGCACGCACCCGGCGCAGCGCGATGTCCATCACCTTGTCCTGCCATTCCTTCTCCCACAGTTTTTCCAGCGCCACCCCGTTCGGGTCCGCACAGCGGTCGATCGGTGCCGTGCGCCGCTCGTCCGTTTCATCCGCGTACAGGTTCGCCTCGCGGCTCTGCTGCTTCTTCCGGCGGCGGAACTGGTCCAGAATGCGCCACCGTGCCTGGTTGAGCAGGAAAGATTTGAAGGAGCCCAGGCTCGTGTCGAATTTCTTCTTCTGCAGGTTCTTCGCCACGCCGATGAAAGTCTCCTGCACCACATCACTCGCCTCGTCATCACTCAGGCCGGTTTTGCGGGCCACGTGAAAGACAAAACCCGAATAGGTCCGGTAAAATTCGTCCCAGCTCGCCCAGTCATCCCAGTTGTCCAGTTTCTCAATCAGCGTCTTCCGCGTCGGGGGAGAGCCAGACGTCTCCTTGAGGAGTTCTTCAGTTTCAGCGACTTTCGGGAGGTCGGACATGCGGGTGTCCACAGTAACGGTGCCTTGGGTGGTGGCAACGACGTTTTGTCATCCCGGCGATAGATCGACCTTTAGAGGCCCGTATTGATGTCCCCCCCAACCACCCTCCCCGGCCCAACCACCCCATAGCCGGACAGATTTCCTATGCCTAAATACCATTCTTCCCAGCCTGCCGTCGCGTTCCTCACGCTTGTGGCGCTGGGTTTGAGTGCCTGCAGCACGGGGTTTTACAAGAAGTGGGCGGACAAGGAAACGTACGCCATCCTGCGCAAAAAAGCCAGCAAGGTGCCCAACTCGGGACAGGCCTTCTTGAATATCACCCCGCCTCCGCCGGTGAAGATGGAGGAACTCCGCAAAAACATGAAAAAGGAGGAGTTCCTGGGGGACAGGGCCTACCTGGAGGAGAATGCACGCGTGGTCAGCCTCGCTGAAGCCCTGGACTTCGCCGTCCATCGCAACCGCGCTTACCTCGTTCAGAAGGAAACCGTCTATCTCGCCGCACTGAATCTCACCTTGGTCCGGCAGCAGTATGGCCCCATCATGTCCGGCGGAGGCTCCACCGCTCAGGCCAGCACGGATGCGGTCACCGGCATCAACAATCTCGTCCGCACCTCCACCCTCACCACCACCGGCAATCTCGGCTTCTCCGCCCTCACCCGCACAGGAGCGCTGCTGGCCACCAATCTCACCACCAATTTCGTCCGCTTCTTCACCGGCGGCAAGGACAGCGGCATCTCCCAGCTCGGCTTCTCCCTCACCCAGCCGCTGCTCAGCGGGGCCGGCTATCTCTCCGCCTCCGAAGTCCTCACTCAGAGTGAGCGCAGCGTGCTCTACGCCATCCGCACTTTCGCCCAGTATCGCAAATCCTTTGCTGTGGACATCGCCACCCAGTACTTCGGCGTCATCCAGTCCCGTGAAACTGCACGCAACGCCTACCTCGCCTTCAAGGCCTTTGACTTCGTGGTCGCTCGTGAAACGGCCATGCAGAAGGAAAATGCCGCCAACAGCACCAAATCCTCCGTTTACCGTCTCGTGCAGTCCCGCATCGTCTTCGAGCGTTCCTGGATCAGCGCCATCCGCGACTATGAGCAGGCCTTGGATGATCTGAAGGTCAATCTCGGACTGCCCGTCACTGAGCGCCTCGTCCTCGACTACAAGGACAAGGACAGTTTGAAGATCATCGATTCCCCCGGAACCCTCGAAGAAGCCATCACCATCGCGATGAACAACCGCCTCGATCTCTGGAATTTGCGAGATCAGGTCGAGGACACAAGCCGGAAAGTGCTCATCGCCAAACAGCAGGTCCTGCCCTCCGTCAATGCCTTGGTCAACTACAACATGCTCGACAATCCTGACCACAACGATTTCAGGCTCGTCCCTCGCAACCGCAGCTATGGCATGGGCGTCAATGCAGACCTCAACCTCAATCAGAAGCCTGAACGAAACCTGCTCCGCTCCTCCATCGTGGCAGAGCAGCAGGCCAGACGTGCCCTCGACCTCGCCGAGGAAAACATCCGCAGCGACGTCCGCACCGGCTGGCGCGATCTCCAGCTTGCGCGCAAGCAGTACGAACTCGCCAAGATCGGTATGGAAATCAGCACCTCCCGTCTCGAAGTGGAGGAGGCCTTCAACGCCGAAGGCATGGGCACCGCCATCAACCTCGTCGACGCCCAGCGCGACATGAACACCACCCGAAACCTCATGGTTTCCACCTCCATCAACCACACTCTCGTGCGCCTCAGGCTCTGGCGGGACATGGGAGTTCTCTTCATTGAGAAAGACGGCGGGTGGGTGGACGTATTGAACAAGGAGAAGCCAAAAGGAGAATGAAGAAGGGAAAATCCAACAAAGGAATCATCATCGCAGGCCTCGGCCTTCTGGCTGTTGTCGGCTGGTGGAGTCTGGCTGGAGGTGGTGCTGCGGCTGAAAAAGTCCCTACCCGCATCGTCCAGCGTGGGCCTCTGGAGATCAGCGTCCTTCAGGGCGGGGAGATCCGCGCTCTGCACAACAATGAGGTGAAGAGCGAAATCGAAATCCCCACCAAAATCCTCAGCCTCATCCCCGAGGGCTACCTCATCACGGAAGAGGACGTCAAAGACGGCAAGGTCCTCATCGAGCTCGACAGCACCGACCTCAAGACCAAGATCGAGACCCACGAAATCGACTTCCAGACCACGGTTTCGAACTACATCGATGCCGACGAAAACCGCGAAATCCAGAGAAGCGAAAACCAGACCCTGGTGCGCGACACCAAGCAGGTCGCCATTTTTGCCCTCATGGACTTTGAAAAATACCTGGGCCGCGAGGTCACCGGTGCCATCCTCACCGCCGCCAAACTGCCCCCCGATGTGGAGGCCTTTGAAAAATACGCCGACGTCCTTGAGACCCAGGCCAACACCACCGTCAACACGGAGGCCGCCATCGCCAAGCGCAACTCATCTGCCAAGGACGGCACCCCAAAAAAGGCCGCTCTTCCCGCCCCGGTGAGCGAAATGATCGACTTCTCCCCCTTCCTGGAGCAAAAGGCCCAGAGCGATGGTGAGGCTCAGCAGAAGCTCCGTCAGCTGGAGGACGACCTCCTCCTCCACCGCTCAGAGCTCGCGCTCGCCAAGCAGAAGGTGGAATCCTCTAAGCGTCTCGCGGAAAAAAAATTCGTCACCGCCGCCCAGATGGAAAACGACCTCGTCAGCTATGACAAGGTGCAGCTCTCCGTCAAGACCTCCGAAACCGCCCTCGCCCTCTTCAAAAAATACGAGTTCAGCAAGCAGTGCGCCACCCTTCTCGCCGCCTATCGCGAAGCCTTGAACAAGCTTCAGCGCACCATCCGCGCCAATCGCTCCCGCATGGCCCAGGCCGAGACCCGCTTCAGCACCGCCAAACGCCGCTACGAAATGGAGCTCGCCCAGCGTGAAAACCTCGAGCTTCAGCTCAAGGCCTGCGTCATCAAGGCCCCTCAGGCAGGCCTCGTCGCCTACGGCGACCTCAACGCCAGCTCATCCTACAACTACAACAACAGCATCGAGGAAGGCGCCACCGTGCGCCTGCGCCAGACCTTGCTCACCATCCCCGACATGAGCCAGATGGGCGTTCGTGTGAATGTGCATGAATCCCAGATCAAAAAGGTTCGCATCGGCCAGCCCGTCAAAGTCCGGGTCGATGCCGAGCCGGGCAAGGAGCTTGACGGACGCGTCGCAGAGCTCGCCGTCCTCCCGGACTCCAGCAGCAGCCGCTACACGCCCAACCTCAAGGTCTATCCCTGCACCATCCACATCAACGGTTACCACCCCTGGATGAAGCCCGGCATGAACGCCAAGGTTGAGATCATCGTCGACCAGCTCGCAGACGTTCTCTACGTCCCCGTCCAGTCCATCGAGGTCGAGCAGGATCACCACTTCTGCTACGTCAGCAACAACGGTTCCCTTGAACGCCGGGAGATCAGCACCGGGCTCTTCAATGACGAGTTCATCGAAGTGCGTGATGGGCTCAAGGGCGGCGAAGCCGTCGCCCTCGCCCTGCCGAAAAAAGCCGAGGCCGACATGGGCACCACTGGCAAGCCCGAGTCCGAGACCGGCGCCCCCCAAAAATCCCAACCCTCCAAGCCCAAGGAAAAAGCCGTGGCGCTGGCCAAACCGTGATGCCCGCGACTGAGCCCATCATCAAGCTGGTGGACATCTGCAAGAGCTACCAGATGGGGGACACTCTCCAGCATGTGCTGCAGGGCGTCTCGCTCTCCATCTATCCCGGTGAGTACGTCTGCATCATGGGCCCCTCCGGCTGCGGCAAGTCCACCCTCCTCAATGTCCTCGGCTGCCTCGACCAGCCCACCACGGGGGACTATTACCTCGGTGGCCTCAACGTGGCTCACCTTGAGGACGATGACCTCTCCGCCGCACGGAACAAAAATCTCGGTTTCATCTTCCAAAGCTACAACCTCATTCAGCAGCTCAGCGTCATCGAAAACATCGCCGTGCCCATGTACTACGGCGGCGCGAAGGAGTCTGAAATGCTCGAAACCGGCACACGTCTCGCCACCCAGGTCGGTCTGGAGCATCGCCTCCATCACAAGCCCACCGAGCTCTCCGGCGGTCAGCAGCAGCGTGTCGCCATCGCCCGTGCCCTGTCAAACAGCCCCCTCGTCATCCTTGCAGACGAAGCCACCGGGAATCTTGACTCCAAGTCCGGCAAGGAAATCCTCGATCTCTTCGACGACCTCAATCAGCAGGGCAAGACCCTCGTCTTCGTCACCCATGACGAGCGCATGGTCCAGCGCTGCACCCGCATCATCCGCCTCAAAGACGGCGTCATCGAGCACGACCAGGCCGGCGCCAAAGCCGACCGCCTCCGCGGCAAGGTCATCGGCCAGCACTACGGGCTGGCTGCCTGAAAATGACAGTCAGGCGCACACCTCCACCATGGGGGCCGTTCCATCGCCGCCCAAGTAGCACGGGCAATCCTGCCCGTTTCTCCCAGCGCCTGCTCTGCACCCAGCACCACCGCATGTCGCAGACCTGCTAAAGCCCCGCTGCGTCGGGACCGAAGCTTCGGGTCTGCCGCGTCGCAGGCGCTGAAAAAGGTGCGCCGTCCTTGGAACGTCGAAAAGAGGGTGGCTGCCCTCGGTGGATTTCAGGCGTATGACACCACAGCGCACCCTGAGTCCTAGGCTTCTCTTCAGCTTTAATCCGATGCCTCCGCCAGCAGCCTTGACTCTTTCACCACCGGCATGGCATGACTGGCTTTTGAGGACCACCATAAAATATCAAGATCTCCTGATTTTTTAAACATCAGTGGTTTTTTTTGCAAACGGGCTCATCATTCCGTGCATATGGCCCAATACACCGTTCAGCCAGGGGATAATCCCACCAAGATTGCCACCTCTTTTGGCATGTCGCTGGATCAGTTCCAGCAGCTCAATCCAAGTCTGGTTCAATGGGGCAGCTGGAAGGTTCTTTTTCCCGGCCAGATCGTCAATGTCAGCGGCCAGGGCTCTTTCGCTCCTGACAGTTCATCGGCACCCGCCACAGCCCCCACCAGCTTTGCCGCACCTCCGCCATGGATGCAGATCGCCATCATGGAAGTCGGCGTGCGCGAGTGGGCGGGCGCGGCGGACAATCCCCGCATTCTTGAATACCTTCAGAGCTGCGGCATCAGCGGCAGTCTCCTCCATGATGAAACCGCTTGGTGTGCCGCCTTTGTAAACTGGTGTGTGTGGCAGTCCGGTTATCAGCCACGGGGCAGCGCCAAGGTCTCGGACTGGTGGTCCTGGGGGCGTCCCGTCGTCCCCACCTACGGCGCCATCTGCATCCTCCAGCCCCTCACGGTGGATCAGGCCAGCAGCGGCCACATTGGCTTCCTCCATGCCCAGGACGCCACCAACGTCTGGCTCCTCAGCGGCAACTCCCAGAACCAGGTGCGCATCTCCGCCTATCCAAAGTCCAAGCTCATCCCCAACGCCCCCTTCCGCTGGGCGTTTTGAGGCAGGCTCAAGGCTTCATGTTTTTGACATGCATCCGACCATCAATCCAGAAAGCTTTCTTGCCTGAATCATTGAGTCCGGGCGTGATCTGCATCTGGATGCAAAAGATCTCTGGGCCGGTTTCAGTCATGGTCACCAGTCCTTGTTTGAAGGTTATTTTCTGATGGATGATTCGATTGATGATGGTGCCATCAGCCATCCAGTTCGTCGGCATTGATGCGTCCCGATTGGGACGGAAGCGGATGGTCAGGTGTGAATCAAAATCACTGTCACTGGCATTGAAGTCATAGGTTCCGCTCCAATCCATGGGGGTCGGCTTCGAGTCCGCCTCGACCTGGCGTGAAGTAAAGCTGCTGCATTGAGAAAGCTCAAAACAGAGGGCGGTCGATAGCAGAAATCTGGTCAGCAGTCTCATTGGAACGGCAGGATGACTGGTGGGCTTTGGAGATTGGTTATGCAAGACCACGCGACAGCGTTTTGGAACCGGAGCGAAGCGGGTCGAAGACCGCCGAAGGCAAATAGACAGCCGTAGGCTGCCCGAAGGGTGCGCCGAGCGAATCAACGTGGTCGCGCAGATGCAAGGCGCAAGCATGCATCGTAGCCACCGCTTTCGCGGGGTATGGAGCAGTTCTCGAAAGGAGGGTCATATTGAATCGGCGAGCGCAGCGGCCTCAATGGCAAGGCGGGAGCGCTGCCTGCTATTTGAAGATAACAGGCAAGCGGCTAACGCAGCCAATGGAGCCGCTTCGCCGTCCGGGCAATGGGACAAGACTTTTGAGAGTTGGTCTGGAATGCGCTTCCTACTGAAACTGCCCTCCAGCCCGCGTAAACCTAGTCACGACCACTCTCCCAGATGCTGTCGCGTTGACGCAGGCATAACGACGGGTGTCAGCCCCAGGAAAAACGACATCCCGCCTTAACCGAGCCTCATTCCTGCCTGTCATCCGCCTTCACACAAATGCAGGCGCATCTACCGCTCCGTGGGCTCCCTCATGAGATTCAGCAGGCGTGTGCGGTCCACCGCTGGTGCTGGCGCCGCTTTGGCCGGTGCAGCCGGGCTCGGCTTCGGCTTGGATGAGGCGGCGACCTTGGCCTTGGCCTTCGGCTTGGATGCAGCAGAAACCTTCTTCTCGGCGGTGGATGCAATCTTGGGCTTGGCCGGTGCCTCGCTGGCCATTTCAGTCTTGGCTTTGGCTTCCGCCTTGGCCTTCTCCGCTTTGGCGTAAGCCGCAGCTTTCATGTCGGCGTCCGCCTGGGCTTTGGCGTTCTCCGCAGCAGCCTGTGCCGCAGCTTCTTCCCGGGCCTTCGCCTTGTCGGCCAGAGCTTTGGCCGCAGCAGCCTCTCTGGCCTCTGCCTTGGCCATGGCTTCGGCTTTTTCCTTCGCTCTGGCCTCAGCTCTGGCTGCCGCCTTGGCCTCAGCTTCGGCCTCCTTCTTGGCTTTGGCTTCGGCATCTGCCAGGGCTTTCTCTGCTTTGGCTTTCGCCTTGGCTTCTGCCTTCACTTTCGCGTCCTCTTCTTCCTTGGCCTTGGCTTCAGCATCCGCCACAGCCTTGGCCTCTGCATCGGCTTTAGCCCTGGCTGCGGCTTCGTCAGCCTCCTTTTTAGCTTGGACCTCGGCTAGGGCCTTGGCTTCTTCCTTGGCCCTGGCTTTGGCTTCCGCCCTGGCCTTGGCTTCTGCGGCGGCGGCACCATCCGCAATTTTACTGACCGTCACAGCGCCTTCAGGAACGATGGCGCCGCCGTCGATGCGGATCTTCGCGGAGTCGTTCTGTCCAATGTAGAGACGGTCGTTCTTCTTGACCGTCGCTTTGCCGAGAGCCTCGGAGAACTCTGGAGTGATTGAAATGCCGGGAGCCAGCGCCCAGATGGGGGACGAGGTGTCCTTGACCATCACGGCACCACCGCTGGCCACATGGGTTTCACGGCCCCAGGCGTCCTTGGTGGTGTCAATCTTCTGCGCATAGAGCCGCACAGCGCCAGTTTTGCGCATGGCGGGATACTTGCTGCCAAGGGCCTCGGCCGAAAGTTTGAACTCAGGAGGCTCAGGCGCGGTGGAATTGCAACTGCTGAGACTGATGGCGGCGGCAAGGAGACCAAGGCGGAAAAATGTCATGATGCTATGAAAGGGGGCTAGGGGGCGGGCTGGCATTCGGAGAATACGACAGCATCGGGAGCTTCGATGTTCGTCGATTATTTCCCGGTACGCAAATACGCGACGATGTCCGCCACATCCTGGGCGTTCAGCCCCAGCTGTGTGGCGTTGAGCATCATGCTCTGGTCCAGTTTGCGGCGGCGCTTGATCCGTGACTTCGCCACATATTGATTCTGCCCGCCCATGCTGCGGATGATCATGATGTCACCTTCAGTGAGGATCATGCCATGAATGGTCACGTCATCCTTGGTGACAATCTCCTGGCCGTCGTAGCCATGGGCGATGTCCTTGCTCGGCTCAATCAGCGCCTGGGCAATGATCTCGCTCGGCTGGCTCCGGCCCCAGCCTTCCAGATTGGGGCCAAACTCCACCCCCTGGCCCTTGATCTGATGGCACATCACACAGCGCGTGACGAGCTGCGCTCCGTTTTTGGCATTGCCATTCAGCTTGAGAACATCTTCAAGCTTTACCGTGCAGGGGATCGCGGGAGGAGTCGCAATGGTCACCAGCTTCGCATTCTCAGGATCAAAGACCCCCTCCTTTTTCAAGGCTTCCGCGACACCAAAGGCGGACCATTCGTCCGTGCTCCGCTTGATCAGCCACCACATGGCATCCGCATGAAGAGGGGACTCCTTGTCCTTGGCCAGTTCCAGCACCGCCTTGGCCGCGCTCGCCTCCGGGATGAACGCCAGGGTGTCGAGGGCAAGCTTGCGTTGCTCGGCTGAAAGCTTGCCATCAGCGGCTCTTTTTGCCAAATCCGACACAGCCTTCGCCGGATGTATCCGCCAGGTGATGTGCGCAAAAGCATCGTCCCAGGAGCCTTCAGGCTTCAGGGCTGACCACACAGCCTCCTCTTTGCCCGTGCAGCCAATGCCCCAGGCTTCGAGCAGGGAGCGGTCGCTCCCGTCTATGTGGTGCGAAAGCTTGCTCAGCAGCGCCACACTTTGCGCAGCCGGCACATCCCGCAGCGCCACAGCAACCTCGCTGCGCACCATCGGCGAAAGATCAGTCGTCAGGTTGCTGAGAATCTCAATGCAGTCATTCGTCGCAGCCCGGATCGCACGCAACGCCACAAGACGCTTTGTCGCATCCTCAGATTCCAGCCACACCCTCGCACTGATCAGCCCCGGCTCTCCGAGCTGCGCGAGCAGCCACTCTGCGCGCGCGGCGATGTAAGGGTTGGCATGTTCGCGCAGCTTTTGGACGGCGGGCATGTTGATGTCTCCGGCTGCTTTCAGACGTGCAAAGGCCACATGGCGTACGTTCGTGGCGGGCGATTGCAGAGCGGCGATCTGCCCTTTGACGGTGCTCAGATCCAGGGCCGGAACCTTGGGCTTGAAGCCTTTGGGGGCGATGCGGTAGATCGTGCCGCTACAGGTCTCATCTGTGTCCTGGTGGCCGCCGGTGCGTTTGTCAAACCAGTCGCTGATGTAGATTGCTCCATCCGCTCCCACGCAGACGTCCGAAGGGCGGAAGAGCGTGTGGCGTTCATCCGAGAGGTTTTTGGCACCGCCTACAAAGTCGCTGCCCTTGAACACCCCGGTGGTATTGGTGGTGCAGAAGTCGAAGCGCTCCAGCTTGAAACCTGCCCCATCCGGTTTTGGCAGGTAGCCAAAGACCACGTTGCGTCCAGTTTCACAGCTTAGCAGCAGGCCGCTCCATTTTTCACCGAGCGCACCGTTCTCATAGAAGCACATGCCGGTGGGGGCGCCGCCGCCATACACGTCACCGGCAGGGATGCTGCCTGGATCTTCCTGCCGCCATTCGGCGGTGGGGATGCTCTGCCCCGGGCGTTTGTCTGCGCGCCACTGGCGCTTGCCGTCCCGGGAGAAAAAACCGAAGCTGCCGCCTTCGATGAGATGGCTCACACGGCAGGCGGGCGGGTCATCATTGTCGTTGAGAAACATGTCGCCGAAGGAGGTGCGAACGCCTTCAAAGCTGTTGCGGTAGTTGTAACCGAGGATGCGTGCGTCATGCCCGTTTTCGTCAACGCTGGCGGTGAAGCCGCCGACATAGACGTGGCCGTCGTCGCTTTTGGCGCCGGCATAGGGATTGTTAAGGTAGGCGCCGCCGATGCGGAAGGTGCGGCCGCTTTTGTCACTGAACTCCGCGCCGCAGTTTCCGTTGCTGAAGTACAAACGGCCGTCAGGGCCGGCATAGACACTGTGCAGGCTGTGGTCGTGCTGGGGTTGCTCAAAGCCGCTGAGGAAGATCTCGCGCTTGTCCACGGCAGGGTCGAACTTCAAGTCGCGGTTAACATCCGTGTACTTGATGATGTTTGGTGCGTTGGAGACGAAGATGACGTTGTCAAAAACAGCGACACCGAGCGGGCATTCGAGTTCCTTTTCGCGCACAAAGACGTGGCTGCTGTCACATTTGCCGTCGCCGTCGGTGTCTTGCAGCACACGCACGCAGTCGCCCTCCCGACTGCGGCCGGAGTGGCGGCGGTAGTTCACGCCTTCCGTGACCCAGATGCGGCCTGCATGATCCACGTCCATGTTTGCCGGATTGAACAGCTGAGGGGAGGTGGCCCACACGGTGATTTCGAAGCCTTCGGGCACCTTGAACGCGCCGGGTTCAAGATGATCCGGCTTTACCGACGAGGCCTCGAAGGCAGGGATTTCCGGGTCGGGGGTGAATGCGGGTTTTCCGGCGACGAAGGGGGCTTTTTCTTTTTTGGCCTTGGCGGGTTTGTCCGGGTTTGCAGACATGAGAGCAAACGGCGCGACCAAGGCGAGGGCGACGAGAAGGTTTTGACGATTGGGCATGATTGGGGGGGCTGAGGGAACGAGCGCAAAACGTCGATCTTGCGACGAGTCCCAACAGCTGATTTTACCAGCCCATGCCGGCTCCCATGCGAGGTTTAGCCCTGGGTGTAAATGACCACCACATTCGAGGCCGGACCGCTGGGGGAGAAGTCGTTTCCAAAACCCACGGTTTGTATGCTTGCAGCCTCGAGGCCGAGTTCGATCAAACGCTGCCGCACAGCAAGGGCCCGGCGTTCAGAGAGGGAGCGGGCATGGTCAGGCGGCAGATTCGGCGGTGTGTACCCCGCAACCAGCAGGCGGGCTTTTTTGTTCTTTGCCATTTCCTGCGCCAGGCGGCTCAGGGCCTGCTGATGCGCAGAAGTGAGCTGAAAGTCAGGATGCTCAAAAACCAGGGCGGGGCAGGCGGGCTTCAGGCTGTCACTCAACGGGGAGGTGTAGCCATCCCTGGGCCCCAGGGCATAGACGACGGCTTCGGACGAGGGGTCGTGCAAAAACGACGGCATCGGGATGCTGCTGCAAGAGGCCAGCAGGAGGCAGAGTGCCAGGGGGCTCAAAAAATTGGCGGCTAGGCGGGGCATCGTTGGCGGTGCGGCATTCATCGTCATGGCTCAGCGCATCCAGCGCGGTTCGGTAATGCGGCCGTAACCGCGCAGAATGGAACGACGGTTGCCGCTGCGGAGATCATGGACAAAGAGCTCGCCATGCTGAACGTAGGTGATGAAATGTCCGTTGGGGCTCCATGAGGGGTGCTCTGCGCCACCTGCCTGCACGACATGGACCCGGCCATTTGGGTAGGGTTTGACGGCCACGGCCCATTCACCGCTGGTGCGTGTCGTGAAGGCGATGTGACGGCCGTCGGGCGACCATTCGGGATCTGTGCAGAAGTGGTAGCCGGTGCGCCAGCGGAACAGACGCGAAGAAGCGCCTTCTTTCTGCGGCACTTCGACAATGTACAGCTTTGGGCCGTCGCCGTCGTCGCTGGAAAAGACCAGCTCCCGACCATCTGGATGCCAGGAGGGGCTGGAGGGGGCGCCGACGGAATCACTCACACAGGCAGCGGTGTTCGTGTTGAGGTCGCTGACGAAAATTTCGGGATTGCCGATGAAGCTCATCACTGCGGCAAGGTGGGTGCCATCAGGGGAAAAGGCCGAGCCAAAGCTGCTGCCGGGGGTGTCTGTCACGCCGCGTTCCCAGCCCACATTCACATCCAGCAGACGGATGATGGGAAATCCACTGCGATAGCTGGTGAAGGCGATCATCGAGGAATCGGGCGAAAGGGAGGGGGATACCGCCGCATGTTTGTCATGTGTGACCTGGTGCACTTCGCCGCCTTCGGCGTCGCAAATGTAGATCTGGCGCTTGCCGCTCACATCGCTCACAAAGACGATGCGGCTGGTGGCCAGTCCAGGGCGGCCGGTGATGGTGTAGATGATGTCGTCGGTGAGGGCCTTGAGATTTTCGTCCAGTCCTGGTGCTGCGTAGCTGCGCTGAAAAAGATCTTTGCCTTTGGCATCACGCAGCTTGCCAGTGACGCGTCCGCCGACGGAAGTGCCTTCGACGGTAAAATCGGCCTTTTCGTCATCGCCTGCGACAAAAAACTCACGTGAGTCGAGCAACTCCTTATGCAGAGTCTGCCGGGCGCTGGAGCCGGTGCCGCCGGAAAATGAGCCGACACGGATGCGAGGCATGACTTTCCTGGCCTCTTCGGTTTTGCCCTTGCCTGAGCCCAGGCCGAGGAGGCCGCGAAGCTTGTCCATGACGCCTGCGTCCGCCCGCGTGCCGTGGCATACGACGAGGGTGAGTGTGAGGAGCAGCGCGCGGGCGTTCATGCGGGGGTCAGGGCAGCAGAAGAAAATTCAGTTCCAGATCGTAGCTGTCTTTGGAGTAATTAGAAGGCAGGGTTGTGGAAATTTTTTTCACTTTTGCGGCTGCCTCGAGGATGGACTGGTCCAGCACGTGAGAGCCTGAAAACTTGCTCATCTGCGCTTTCAGGACGGTGCCGTCTTTTCCGATGGAGATGTTCAGGCGCCCTTCACGCTGGCCCTCAGGCACGTTTTCGATGGGGGGGGCGGTCCAGCTGGAGAGGAAGGCGGCATTGACCGCTTCATCGATGACGTCGAGGTCCGGCTCCACCGTGGCTGACGGCTGGGTGTTGGGCGCGGGCAGCGCCGAGGGACGCAGGGCATTGAGCCGGGCGATGTCCATCAGCGTGGGACTGGTCATTGGTGGAACAGGTGCACCGAACATGGTGGGGGTGGCGCGCTTTTCCTGGGCCCTGCGCAGCGTGATGCTGCGGTTGGCAGAGGGCTTGTTTGCGGGGGCGGCTCCGCCGGCAAACAGGGGGGCGCTGGCGGGGTTGGGCACCGGCTCCATCTGGTGCTGCTGAGGTGGGGCGGCGATGAGAGTGGCTTTTTGCACCGGAGCCTCCGTGGCTGGCTTGGGAGGTGTGGCCGGGGGCTCCTGGCTTGCTTTGGGTGGAGCTGCGGCTGCTGATTTGGGCTGGGGCTTTGAGGAAGGGGGCGGCACCTGCGACTTAAAATCTGCGGGGTGCATCCATGCAAGCTGCGGGGCTTTGGCATCCCGCTGGAGGCTGCCGACATTCTGCCACCACCACCAGATGCCAAACACTGCCCCCAGATGCAGCGAAACGATGACAAACACCGCTGCTGAGATCGGCTCCAGCGTCGTGGGACGTTTACGGTTCATCTTCTGTCAGGGGGCGTCAGCATGGGTCGTGACGGCAGTTTTTTGAATGCCCGCAGCCTCGAGCAGCTGCATCGTTTCCACCAGCTGCTGGACTGGGAGGTCGCGGTGCATGCGCACTTCAATGCCGATGCCGGGTTTGCTCTGGGCGAGCTGTTTGAGGGAAACGGGCAGGTCTGCGCGAGCCAGCATCGCGCCGTTGAGTGTGACGGACTGATCGCTGTTCACCAGCAGGGTCATCATCTCGCCAGGGGGCGGGGTGCCGGCTGGTGCGGGTGGAGGAGGCGCTACGGCGTCGAGCATGGCCTTGTCAGCCTTGAGCAAGGGGGCTGCCAGCAGAAACACAAACAGCAGCACCAGCACCAGATCCATCAAAGGGGTGATGCTGATCTCGGTGATGAGGCGGAGCTGATGCCTGTTGGAGTGGCGGTTCATGCGCGGGCGTGGACGGCGTGCTTTGGCGAGGGCAGGGGAGAGGAGCTGGTGCCTGCAAAGGCGGGCATGGAAGGGCTGCCGAGTGCGCTCATGCTGGGGAGGGCTTCGTTGCTGAAGCGATGATCGACAAAGGTGCGGTCAAAGCCGGCGTTGAGCTCACTGGCGAAGTTGTCGAGCCGCACCACCATGCCGCGGATGCGGTTTACCAGGGCATTGTAGCAGACCATGCTGGGGATGGCGACGAGGAGGCCCAGCACGGTGGTGACGAGCGCCGTGGTGATGCCGGGCGCCAGGGTGGCGAGAGTGGCCGTGCTGCCTGCGGATGTCAGGGTGCTGAAGGTGTCGAGGATGCCCCAGACGGTGCCCAGGAGGCCGAGAAAGGGGGCACTGCTCAGGGTGGTGGCCACCCAGCCCATGCGGGCTTCGAGCCGCAGAGCCGCCTCCGCCACGCTGCGCTCCATCGCCACCTGCACGGCGCTCATCTGGGAGGGGGTGATGCGGCCTGCGCCTTGCAGCCGGGCGGCGAACGTCGTGCCGGGTTCATCCTCGCCCAGCAGGTACCATGACATCTCACGGCATGCCGCATGGTAGATGTGATAAAAGGAGGAGAACTCATGGGGCTCGCGCTGCTGGTAGAGCTCCAAGGCGTGGTTGCTCTCACGATATTCGCGCAGAAAGGACAGGTTTGCCTTGTGCACCCGGGAGAGCAGGAAGTGCTTGCTCAAGATCACCGCCCAGCTGGTGACTGAGAAAAGCGCGAGGATGCCGCAGATGATCCAGCAGGTCAGGGTGCTGTGTTCGAGGCCATACTGCAGGCCGGGAGAAATGAAGGATTCCATGGGCGGCATTGCGAGGGAAAAGAATGCTGCTAGTTAAAAGACCTTAATAGTCTGGCGTCAACAGACGAGTGCGGGCAGAATGATGCGGTGCGGAGCCAGCGCCTGCGGTTTGGGGTGTCATGGAGACACTCGGCGAATCTCAGCCTCAAGGGGCCATAGGTGCAATGAGAGGTTTGTTCATGCCTGCTGAATACGAAGCGCTTCTTGCACCCGGCCCGTTTCTTGCTTCCCTCGGGGACTCAACACCCAAACACACCCCCTAAGATGCCCGTAGCCACACCCGCCCAGTACCGTGCCATGATTGATGCCGCCCAGAAGGGTGGATATGCCTATCCCGCCATCAACGTCACCTCCCTGCCCACGATCAACGGCGCGCTGAAGGCTTTTGCGGAGTCCAAGTCTGACGGCATTATCCAGGTCTCCACGGGGGGCGGCGAGTTCGCCTCTGGCACTTCCGTGAAGGACATGGCCCTCGGTGCCATCGTTCTGGCCGAGGCTGTGCACATCCTGGCCGCCCGCTATGACATCCTGGTGGCCCTGCACACGGACCACTGCCATCCGAAGAATGTGGAGAAGTTCCTGAAGCCTCTCCTGGCCGCCACCAAGGCACGCCGCGAGGCTGGCAAGGGCAACCTCTTCAACTCCCACATGTTTGACGGCTCCGAGCTGCCGCTGGAAGAAAACATGCGTGTGTCCAAGGAACTGCTGCAGCAGTGTGCCGAGCTGGACATCATCCTCGAAATCGAAGCCGGCGTGGTCGGCGGCGAGGAAGACGGCCATGACACCTCCGGTGTGGCCAATGACAAGCTGTACACCACCCCTGAAGACATGCTGACGGTGTATGAGACGCTCAACGGCATCGGCCGCTTCATGTTTGCCGCGACCTTTGGCAACGTGCACGGCGCCTACAAGCCCGGCGCGGTGAAGCTGAAGCCCACCATCCTGCGCGACGGCCAGGCCGCAGTGACCGCCAAGTACGGCGCGGCAGCCGAGATGGACCTGGTCTTCCACGGCGGCTCCGGTACTCCGCTGGAAGAAATCCGCGAGACGCTGGGCTACGGCGTCATCAAGATGAACATCGACACCGACACCCAGTATGCCTTCACGCGCCCGATCGTGGGCCACATGATGAAGAACTACGACGGCGTGCTCAAGATCGACGGCGAAGTGGGCGACAAGAAAGCCTATGACCCCCGCAGCTACCTCAAGAAGGGCGAGCAGGGCCTCTGCGACCGCATGAAGGAAGCCTGTGACGACCTGCTGAGCACGGGCAAGACGATCTTTGGCACGGTCTAAGCCTCAGCGTCTTCATCAACTCCATCGGAAGGCAGCGTGAAGGCGCTGCCTTCTGTCTTTTCACTCCACTCACTTTATTCCAGCCGTGAAATCTCATCTCCCCGGTCATCCCATGCAGATCTACCTCATCCGCCACGGAGAGGTGGAGGAGAAGTACCACAAGGTGTTTGGTGGATCGCGAATCGACATGGCGCTGTCTCCGCGCGGCCTGAAGATGGGGGAGGCGGCGGCGGAGTGGCTGAAGGACACGAAGCTGGACGCGCTGTATGCCAGCCCGATGCTGCGCGTGCAGCAGACGCTGGCGCCGCTGGCCGCACAGCGCGGGCTGGAGCCGCAGATCCTGACTGGGCTGCGAGAGATGGACTTTGGCGACTGGACGGGAAACCGCTGGGACGAGGTGCAGACGAAGTTTGGGATGAGCGCCTTTGACTGGCTGGAGATCATCGAGAGCAACGGCCTGCCGAATGGCGAGAACATCGAAAGCCTGAAGGCGCGCGTGCGCGAGAGCATGCTGCAGATCATTCATGCGCATCCGCACGGGAAGGTGGCGGTGTACTGCCACGGCGGGATCATCCGCGTGATCCTGGCGCTGCTGCTGGAGGTGCCGCTGGCGCACCTGGCGCACTTTAACATCGAGTACGGCAGCATCAGCCTGGTGGAGCTGCTGCCGGACAGGAAGCATGCGGTGGAGATCGAGCTGCTGAACTTTCAGCCGCCGATCATGCAGGCCAGTTGAGCTGCTACTGGAGTGTCTTCAGACCAGTTGCGGCGCAACTGGGCAACTTTAGTAGTTCAGCGGCTTGAGCTCAGGCACGACGAATTTGCCGTCCTTGCGGATGAGCTTGCCGTCGAAGCGGATTTCGCCGCCACCGTATTCGGGGCGCTGGATGTTGACGAGATCCCAGTGCACCTGGCTGCGGTTGCCGTTGTCGGCGACGCCTTCGTAGGCCTGGCCGGGGGTGAAGTGGAAGCTGCCGGCGATCTTTTCGTCGAAGAGGATGTCGCGCATGGGCTCTTTGATCTCACGATTGAAGCCGATGGCGAATTCGCCGATGTAGCGGGCGCCTTCGTCGCTGTCGAGGATCTTGTTGATGGCGGCGGTGTTGTTGGCGGTGGCGTTGACGATTTTGCCTTTGCTGAACTCGAGCTTCACGCTGTCAAAGGCGATGCCCTGGTAGATGGTGGGAGCATTGTAGCTGATGACGCCTTCGACGCTGTCTTTCACCGGGGCGGAGAAGACTTCGCCGTCGGGGATGTTGTGGCCGCCGCCGCAGACGATGCCTTTGAGACCCTTGAGGCTGAAGCGGAGGTCGGTGCCCGGGCCGGTGATGTGGACGTCCCTGGCCTTGTCCATGAGCTTTTTCAAAGCGTTCATGGCAGGGATCAGGGCGGCGTAGTCGAGCAGGCAGACGCGGAAGAAGAAGTCTTCAAAGGCCTGGGTGCTCATGCCAGCCTGCTGGGCCATGGAGGCGGTGGGCCAGCGGAGGACGACCCAGCGGCTGTTGTTCACACGCTCGTTCTGCACGGGGCGGAGCTTGGCCATGACCATCTTCATCTGCTCGGCAGGGACGTCTGCGGCCTCGGTGATGTTGTGGCTGCCGCGCACGGCGATGTAGCAGTCCGTCTGCTTCATCAGCGCGAGGTTGTTTTCGGCGATGATGTCGTACTGCTTTGCGCTGGCGTGGATCATCTGCTCGCGGGTGATGACGGCGTCATTGATACGGACCATGGGCATGCCGCCTGCGGCGACGACTTCGCGGATGAGGCTCTGGCCCACGGTGTTGGGCACGTCGAAGAGGTCGATCCAGACGAGGTCGCCTTTTTTGACCTTGGTGGAGTAGCGGACGAGCTGGCGGGAGAGGGCGTCAATACGGGGATCGTGCATATGAGGGGGACTGTGGCGGAAAAGACACAGGCTGGCAAAAGGGAAAATCGGGGGAATAATGGGGGCATGCGCCACCTGATGCTCTTTCTTTTCGGTGTATTGAGCCATTCCGCGACCTGCGGCCAGACACCTGAGTGGGTCAAGGAACTCACGCCCGGCACTGCCGGAACACAGCGCAAGGTGCCGCCCTGCAAGCTGACCTTTGATGTGGGCTGGAGCCATGTGATGACGGCGGGCCAGGCCACGCTGACCGTGCGTGAGGCTGGAAATTTCTGGCGCGCTGATGCGGGGGCGGCGAGCACCGGGCTGGCGCGTGCGCTGTGGAAGTATGACTGTGAGATGACCTCCATCATGCACCGGGGAGATCTGCGGGCGCACTACCTGCAGCACCAGGAGACAGACAGCGCAGAGACGTGCCGCTACCGGGTGTCGTTTGAGCGGCAGAGGGTCATCACAGAGACCGAGGTGCGGCCGGTGAAGGGGACGCCGGGCACGTCAACGGCGGTGTGTCCCTTTGGTCCGATGGATGACATCCTCTCGGTGATCCTGTATGTGCGCAGCCAGGAGCTGAAGGACGGGCAGAAGATCACCCGGGTGGTGCAGCCGTGGGACACGCCCTATCTGACGACGTTTGAGGTGCAGGGGCGTGAGAGCATCACGTACGGCGGGCAGAAGAGGCCCTGCATCAAGCTGGGGCTGAAGATCCGGAAAATAGACCGCACCACGCTGGCCCTGAGCGCCTACAAAAAAATGAAAACGGCGACCATCTGGGTGTCTGACGACGAGCTGCGCATCCCCATCGAGATGAATGCGAGCGTTTTTGTCGGGTTCATGTTTGCGAAGCTGACCCGGTTTGAAACGCTGAGCGGCAAGGAGGCCACGGCAGCCCTGCCTGCGAGCATCACGGTGAAGCCTCCGCCTGCGCCTTAAGGAGCGGCGGTGGCTGCTTCGACGCTGATTTTGATGTCGTCAAAGAACACGGGCTCGCCTGAAAAGGGAGTGGCCCAGATGGCGCATTTGCCCTGGCCTTTGAGGTTCTTTTCAGGGTGCTTTATGAGTGGCTCTGCGGGTTCGGCGGCATCGGCAGGCCAGGCTTTGCCTGTGATGGTCCAGGCATCTCCTTCTGCTTTTTTGGCTTCGAGTTTGATCCTGACCCAGGCTTCGCTGGTCCAGGCAAATGGGACGGAGGCCAGTGTCTCGGTGCCTTTGACCAGGTCGAGGGATTTTTTGGCTGGATTGACCATGAGCCGGTGGCCGCTCATGCCATGCACGCTGACACCGAAGCGTGGGGTGCTGCGGCCGCGCTTGATGGCCAGAACGCGGGCCTCGATGCTGGCATTGCCACTGGCGGAGATGGCGAGCTGGGCGCTGGCATCGGTGACCGGGTTGGGGTCCACCACGATGGCCTTGTTGCCATCGCGTGCGGCGATCTTGATGGTGCCATCAACGACGAAAACGTCCTTGGGCGGCTCGCCTTCAGCCCAGTCGTCGGCCTTGATGTCAAAAGATTGAAGCTGCTGTGCGTGGAGAGAAGAGGCGGCGAGCAGGCTGGCGGCAAGAAGCAGTCGTTTCATGGCGGGGGGAGACGAAACTGCCTCAGCGCACTGGTTCTTTCAGCAGGGCCAGGGCTTCGAGCGCGGAGGCGTCTTCGTGCACGATGGCGGCAAGGCTGCGGGCGATGGCGGCGGGGTTTTTGTGCTGCCAGACGTTGCGGCCGATGGCGATGCCTGCGGCTCCGGCGTCCATGGCATCTTCCACCATCTTGAGGAGGCCGGCGTCGTCTCCCATGGCGGCGCCGCCGAGGATGATGACGGGCACAAAGCTCTGCCCCACGATGCGGCGGAAGTCTTCGACAGTGCCGTTGGTGGGGTAGGGGGTCTTGACGACGTCAGAGCCGAGCTCTGCGGCAAGGCGGACGGCGAAGCTGACATTTTCCACCGTGTATTTTTCAGGGGCACCGAGGGCGTAAGGCAGGGACTCAAGAATGACTGGGATGTCTGTGTCCAGGCTGAGACGGATGAGGTCTGCGCATTCCTGGAAGTTGGCCTTTTCGTAGGCGGAACCAGGGTAGAGCATGTTCATGACGGCGTTGGCGCCAACCATTTCCGCTTCTTCGACGCCAAAGACGCCGATGCTGCCAGCGCCTTCGCCCGTGGTGCGGGTATTGTAAATGTCTGTGCGCAGGATGATGCCCTTGCCTGCAAGGCTGTCGGCGGCACGGAGAGCCACACCGAGGTTCATGACGTAGCCGTCGACGAACTCATTGACGTCATCGATGAGCTGGAAGGGGTTTTCCAGACCGGGCACGGGAATGGCGCAACCGTGGTCAATGGGGAGAATGACGGTCTTGCCGTTGCGAAAGAGGGCTTCGAGGTTTTCCTGGCGGTTCATGGAGTCGGGGTTGGAGGGGTATGAGGGTTCATCGCTGCGATGAGGGCCGCGTGCAAACCAAAATCCAGCCCCGCCTGAGGCTGCCCAGCCGCTCAGCGGGTGATTCTCTGGGGCTGGCTTTTCACCTTTTCGATCTCGCGGTTGGAGCTTTCCTCGTCGCGTTCGAAGCGGGTTTTGTCACGCTTGTGGTCTCGCACGATGTCAACCGTCCAGAAGGCACCACTGAGCCCGGTGGCGAGCAGGAGAAGGAAGAGGATGAAGCAGATGAAGGACATCTGCCGCTCCTGGCTGCGCCGCTGCTCGCGGTTGGAGTCCACATCAAGCACGCCCAGCAGGTCCATCCACCAAAGCCGCCAGACACTTGGGTCGCGTGCGATGTTCAAAGCCCAGAAGCTGATGAACAGTGCAAGAATGGAGGCTATGGCAAGACCTATGGGCATACTCCGTCAAACTTTGCCCGATGACATGCAGCCAATGTCGTGTTCAGAGGATGCTGGAGCAGCCCTTACCAATTTTTGATCCACTTGACGGACACCGTGGGGTCCGTGAGGGTGCTGATGCTCTGCTTGGTGGTGTTCTGCTCGTCTTCAGAATATGACCAGAGGTCATAGGTGGAATTGATGGTGGTCGGGGTGGTGGTGTTATTGTTGCTGGTATTGCTGGCACCAGTGGCGACGGTTGGCGCTGCGGCTTTCAGGTACTGGAAGGGGTGGCCGAATCCGTCGATGAGGATGTAGGTGGCGCCTTTCCGGGTGAAGATGGTCTGGGGAATTTCGACGAACATCTTGTTTTTGATTTCGGCTGCGCCTTCCACTTTTCCATCGGACGAGCCGCCCGCGCTGCCACCGGCAGCGCTGGAGGAGGCTCCTGTGACGCCTTTGATCTGGTCATATCCGTCACCTGTGAGGGCCTGGTAGAGGCATGCGGCTCCGGAGGTGTCGTAAGTGGCCACGCCAGGAGGGAATGCCACCATCTGATTGCTGCCCGCAGGCTGCGGATACTCGCCGAATTCCGTGTTGTAACGTTCAAGGGCAAGCTTGATGGCCTCAAACGTGCCCGTGGTGACGCGCCGTTTTGAAGAGCGCATGGCATAGGTGTAGCCACCCAGGGTCAAGGCTGCGAGCAATGAGATGATGGTGACAACGATGAGCATCTCCACCAGGGTGAAGGCGCGTGTACGTGAATGCGAGGCGAAGCGAGTTGTTTTCATGGCTTCAAGAGTGGTTGGGGTTGTCGGGGGCGGGGGCAGGCCTGGCCTTAGCCGCCAGCGCCGCCGCTGAGGTTTTTGATCACGTCGATGAGCGGGAGGAAGAGGGCCATGACGATGACGCCGACGACGAGGGCGAGCACAACGATCATGAGCGGCTCAAGCATGGAGGTGAGCGCGGAGACGGAGTTGTCCACTTCGTCTTCATAAACGTCTGCGATCTTGAGGAGCATCTCCGGGAGCTGGCCGGTTTCTTCGCCCACGTCCACCATGGAGATCACCATGGGGGGGAACACGCCGCTGGACTCCAGGGGGGCGACCATGGACTCACCTTCCTTCACAGCGTCATGCACCTTGGTGATGGCGTCTGAAACGATGGTGTTGCCTGCGGTGTCGCGGGTGATGTTGAGGGCCTGCAGAATCGGGACGCCGGAGGTCACCAGGGTGCCGAGGGTGCGGGTGAAACGGGAGATGGCGGTCTTGCGCTGCACATCGCCGAAGAGAGGCAGCTTGAGCTTGGTGCGGTCGATCCAGCGACGGCCGCCTTTGGTGGAGGCGAGCACGCGCCAGCCTGCGACGGTGCCGACAATACCGCCAAGGAGGATCCACTTGTATTCGAACATGTTGCGGCTGAAGCCGATGACCCACTTGGTGAGCTCCGGCAGCTTGTCCTTGCTGCCGAGCATGTCTTCAAAGATGACTTCGAAGCGGGGGACGATGACCATCATGAGGAAGACCATGATGGCTGCGGCGATGCACATCACGATGATGGGGTAAACCATCGCGGCGACGATCTTGTTTTTGAGCTTCTGGGCCTTTTCCTGGTATTCAGCAAGGCGGTTGAGCACGAGCTCGAGCACACCACCGAGCTCGCCAGCCTTCACCATGTTGATGTAGAGCTTGTTGAAAATGCGAGGGTACTGCTGAAGGCTTTCAGAGAAGGTGCTGCCGGTCTGCACGTTGTCCGCCAAAGTGTTGATGGTCGCCTTCATGATCGGATTGGGCTCCTGACGGCCCAACACGGTGAGGCCGCGCAGGAGGGGCAGGCCGGAGTCGATGAGGGTGGCGAGCTGACGGGTGAAAATCATCAGGCTCTTGCTCTTCACCTTGGCATTCGCGCCGATTTTGACGGACTTTGTCTTGCCTTTGGAGGTCGATTTGACGCGTTTCTTGATGGCTGCCGCCTGACCCTGACCTTCCGCCGCGACGCTGGTCGGATAAAGGCCGGACTGGCGCAGTTGATTGATGGCATCTGCCTCGGAGGCAGCGTCAAGATCTCCGGCGGTTTCCTGTCCGTTCTGATCCAGGGCGATGTAATGAAACGTGGGCATAGGGGCTTGTCGTGGCGGCGTTGGCGTTAGTTCAGAGTAATTTTAGAATACCGGGACGGCGGGTGTTCTGTCCATCAAATAATGTACAGTGGGGCACAGGACTGCCGCGCCGGCCTGAGGGGCGTGCATCAGGTGTATTTCAGGACTTCTTCGATGGTGGTGGCGCCATCGTAGATGCTGCGCAGCCCGTCTTCACGGAGGGTGACCATGCCGAGCTCAATGGCCTTCTGCTTCAGCACGATGGAGGGGGCGCGGCCAGTGATGAGTTCACGGATGGGGTCGGTGACATCGAGCAGCTCGTAGAGGCCCTTTCGGCCTTTGTAGCCGCTGTTGCCACAGACTGAGCAGCCGGAGCCGGTGTAGAAGTGTTTTCCGCCGAGGTCCGACGGTGTGAGGCCGAGCTGATTGAGGATGTGGAGGCTGGGCTCGTAAGGCGCACGGCAGCTCTTGCAGATGGTGCGCAGAAGGCGCTGGGCGAGGACGCCTTCGAGGGTGGCGGAGACGAGGAAGGGCTCCACGCCCATGTCCACCAAGCGTGTGACGGCTCCGGCAGAGTCGTTGGTGTGCAGGGTGCTGAGCACCAAGTGTCCGGTGAGGGAGGCCTGGATGGCGATCTGGGCGGTTTCAAGGTCGCGCATTTCTCCCACCATGATGCGGTCCGGATCCTGACGGAGGAAGGAACGCAGGGCCTTGGCGAAGGTGAGGCCGACAGACTCGTTGATCGGCACCTGCATGACGCCGTCGAGCTCATACTCCACCGGATCTTCGGCGGTGAGCAGCTTGCAGTCGATGGTGTTGATGCGGCGCAGGCAGGCGTAGAGCGTGGTGGTCTTGCCGGCTCCGGTGGGGCCGGTGACGATGAAGATGCCGTTGGGCTTGTGGATGGTCTCGACGATGTAGTCCTGGAGGAAGGGCTGCATGCCCAGGGCTTCGAGTTCAATGTTGATCGAGGAGCGGTCAAGAACGCGCAGCACCACGGACTCGCCGTGCTGAGTAGGCAGGGAGTTGACACGCATGTCCACCGGCTTGCCGCCGACGTTGGTCATGATGCGTCCGTCCTGCGGGATGCGGCGCTCGGCGATGTTCATGTTCGCCATGACCTTGATACGAGAGATGATCGAGGTGGCCAGATGAATGGGCGGCGGCGCCATTTCATAGAGCGCACCGTCCACGCGGTAGCGGATTTTGAACTCGCGCTCGAAGGGCTCGAAGTGAATGTCGCTGGCCCGTTCCTTGATGGCCTGCTGCATCACCAGGTCGACGAATTTGACGATGGGGGCGGAGTTTGCCTCGGCCTCGGCCGTGACGCCCTCTTTGCCTGCCTTGCCCATCTGGCCGAAGATTTCCTCGATGCTGGGAGCGCCCGCACCGTAGTATTTCTCGATCAAAGTCAGCACCTGGCTGCGGCGTGCGACCACGGGCACGATGGTTTTTTCGAGCCCGAAGCGCAGATCTTCCACCAGCTGAGGGTTGAGCGGGTCGGTAAATGCCACATGGAGTCCCTGGGCGTCGAGGGTGATGGGGAAGGCGCCGTAGAGACGCGCCATGCCGGCCGGGATCAAGGCCACCACGGAGGGGGGCGGCTCAAAATTGTCGAGATCGAAGTGATCGGCTCCGAGTTCATCCGCCACCTGAGCCCAGAATTCATCTTCGTTGGTGTAAATGCCGTAGGAGAGCAGCACCTGGACAATGTCTTTGCCGTTTTGCACGGAATCCTGCTCGATGTCGTAGGCGAGACCTTTGTCGATCACGCCCCGGCCTTTGAGCATCTCTACCACATTATGGGGAGTCATAGTCGTCTGTAAGAAATGAAGTTCGTTTGGTAAGTCGGGGAGTGAAGATCAGTCTGCGTCTGCCATGGTGGCCTCGATCACTTCCTCGGCGGTTGTGAGGCCGGAGAGCACCTTGCGGATGCCGTCTTCGCGCAGGGTGCGCATGCCCAGTTCGCGAGCACGTTTGCGAAGCTGGGGAGTGGTGAGCTGCTGGTTGATCATGCCGCGCACCTCGTCATCGATCTTGAAGATCTCGACGATGGACATACGGCCGCGGAAGCCGCGCTGGCGGCATTTGGAGCAGCCGACGGAGCTCATGATGGTGGACTCCGCCATCTGGGCGGCTTCGAGGCCGAGGGAGCGCAGCTCGTGGGAGGAGAGCTTGCCGGGCTGCTTGCAGTCCGGGCAGAGCTTGCGGACGAGGCGCTGCGCCTCGATGGCACGCACTGCGGAGGCGGTGAGGAAGGGCTTCACGCCGATGTCTGTGAGACGGGCGACGGCGCTGGGGGCGTCGTTGGTGTGGAGCGTACTGAAAACAAGGTGACCTGTGAGCGATGCCTGGATGGCGATGGAGGCGGTCTCAAGGTCACGAATTTCCCCCAGCATGATGATGTTGGGCGCCTGACGCAGCATGGCGCGGAGTGCGGCGGCGAAAGTCATGCCCACGTCCTCCTTCACCATCACCTGGTTGATGCCGGCGAGTTCGTATTCGACCGGGTCCTCAACGGTGATGATCTTGCGGTCCGGTCGGTTGATGTAGTTGAGGCAGGCGTAGAGGGTGGTCGTTTTGCCGGAACCGGTGGGGCCGGTGACGAGAATGATGCCGTCCGGCAGTGTGATGAGCTGCTCGAAGGCGGCCTGGTCATCGCTGAGGAAGCCCAGGTCCACGAGGCCAAGCTTGAGGCTGCTCTTGTCGAGAACACGCATGACGACGCTTTCACCGTTGTTGGTGGGGATGATCGAGACACGCATGTCGATCTCCTTGTCGTTGAAATGCATCTGGATACGGCCGTCCTGCGGGATGCGCTTTTCATCCAGCTGCATGGAGCCCGTCATGATCTTGAGGCGCCCGATGATCGCCGAGTGCAGGCGCTTGGGATGATGCTCCACGTCCACGAGGACACCATCCATGCGGTAGCGGATGCGGATGTCCTTTTCCAGCGGCTCCACATGAATGTCTGAAGCCTTCTGCTTGAAGGCCTCCATCAGGAGGTTCTGCACCAGCTTGATGACCGGGGCGTCTGCGTCAGAAGAGGTGGAGGGATCTCCGCCCTTGGTGGTGATGCCGAGGATGGCGTCATTGCCATAGATGTTGGACTGCACCGTCTTGATCAAAGCCGGGGTGGAGCAGTAGTACTCAATGTCCGGCTGCAGCACGTGCGGCAGGGCATCGAGTGTCTCGAAGTCGAAAGGATCTGCCACCGCGACCTGGAGGGTGCTCCCGTTCATTCCCAGAGGCGCGATTTTGTATTTCTGCGCCACGTCCAGCGGAACAAGGGACTTCAGGCTGGGATGGGCTTCGAAGCCGTTCAAATCAACGTACTCCATGCCGGAGCTGACGGCTACGGTGCGTGCGATCTGCTCATCCGAGACTGCGCCCGATTTGACCAAAACTGCGACGACGCTCTCTCCAGGTTTCAGACCTGTCTTTGCCTGCTGGATGTCACGCTCGGACAACTGGCCGGTTTCCAGGAGCTGTTCGAGGAGGTATGCTTCATTGGAGTACATGAATTCGGATCGGCTTGGCGGGTGGTGCGTGAAATAGGTATTTTGCGATAATTCTCAGACTACAACCTCACGCAGGAAAGTGTCAATGTCTCGGCGTTCACAACATGAAAATTGATGACAATGAATGACAAACCACCGCAGGAATGAGCGTTCGACTTGCCCTGCCATCCAATATCGACGACTCACACCACCCTTATGCACCTCGCCCAGCGTTTATCCGTCCCGTTTCTCGGCATCTGTCTTGCCATGTCAGGTTTCACTCCGCGCACGGCTGGAGCGCATGATGCGGGAACGCAGATGTCCGCCATCGCCAAGGTGTTTCTGGCGGCGCTGAATCCAGAGCAAAAGGCGAAGGCCTGCTTTGAGTTTGCAGCTGAGGAGCGTGAAAACTGGCACTTTATTCCGCGTGAACGCAAAGGACTACCGCTCAAGGAAATGACGCCGCAGCAGAGACTGCTGGCCCATGCGCTGCTGAGCACCGGACTGAGTTTCAGAGGGACTGCCAAGGCGGTGACGATCATGAGCCTCGAAGAGGTGCTCTACCAGATGGAGGGGGCGGATGAATCATCCAAGCGTGCGGCGGTCCGTGAGAAGCGTGATCCTGAAAAGTACTTTGTGTCCATCTTTGGCGAACCCGCCGACAAGGGTGCATGGGGCTGGCGTGTCGAAGGGCATCACCTTTCGTTGAATTTCACCATCAAAGACGGTCAGATGCTGCGTGCCACGCCTTCTTTCATGGGAACCAATCCGGGTGAAATCCGCCAGGGACCGCTTACCGGGCTGCGCGTGCTCGGCGTCGAGGAAGAGCTGGGCCGCGAGCTGGTCAAGTCGCTGACTCCCGAGCAGTTCAAGACCGCCTTTGTCGCCACGGAAGCCCCGAAGGAGATGATCACCGCCGCCGAGCACAAAGTAAGCCCGCTGGCTCCGGCAGGGCTGCCAGATTCTGAACTCAACGAAGCCCAGAAGGGCATGCTGACGCGCCTGATCTCAGAGTATATCGAGAGGCTGCGTCCTGAAATCGCCGAAGCTGCGCGTGCTGAGTTCAAAAACAGCGGCCCGATCTACTTTGCCTGGGCTGGTGGCAAGGAGCGTGGTGAGCCGCATTACTACCGCGTGCAGGGCAAGACCTTCCTGCTGGAGTATGACAACACCCAGAACGACGCCAATCATGTGCACAGTGTGTGGCGCAGCTTTGACGGCGACTTTGGCCGCGACCTGCTGGGTGAGCATGTGAAGCGGGATCACTGATGCCGGTGCCGACGGACCGGGGAAAATTTTTCCCCGGATGAGGTGATATGCGCAATTAGCGTGCCGGTTTTGGTTGCACACATCTATTCGCAGGCTGTTCACAGCTTGTTCACTCCACTTGGAGGGGATCTTCACAATTCGATGCAAATAAATTTTGAATGTTTTGTTTATCGGAATGAAAACTTCAAAAAATATATCGAAGAAGAGCTTGTTTCGTGTGTCGGTTTCGTCATACAAAGCATCGTCATTTTAAAAGAACTTCAATGGCCTCCTGATTCCTCCCATTGAAACTTCTACAGACATCTCCTCCCAACCTAATCCGACCTCATTTCCCAAGAAAAATCATCATGGCGCGTAACGATGAAAACTCGAATCACACTTCCCTCAACGGCTCGGCTTCCCATGCAACCACGGAACTGTTCACACCTGTGCCCACAGTCTGGGATCATGTGTGCGAAGTTCTGGTGAAACGCCTTGGGGGTGACAATTTTCAGCGTTGCTTCAGCGGCACCTCCGGCCGCCTTGCGGATGATGGCAGGTTCATCATCACTGTGCCCAACCCGATCCATCAGCTCTGGATCGAGAGCAATCACACGGTGGCGGTGGCCGACGCGGTGGCCGAGGTCACTGGGAAAGCTGCGGTCATCGAATTCCATGTGGCCACGGAACCGGCGCCTGTTTCATATGCGCCCATGCCGGAACTCAAGGCGGCGCGCGTCAATGCAGCCGACCAGGCTCCGATCCGTTTCTTCAGCGAAGCGGGTCTGAACGCCAAGTTCAACTTCGACAGCTACGTCATCGGCCCCAACAGCAGCTACTCCGTGGCTGTTGCCAAGGCGGTGGCTGAAAAGCCGGGCCGCATTTACAATCCTCTGTTTTTCCACGGCGCCACCGGCCTTGGCAAGACTCATCTCCTGCAGGCCATCGGCCAGGAAGTGCTGGCTCGCAAACCACGTGCCAATGTGCGCTACGTCACCTCCGAGCAGTTCACCAACGAGTTCGTGGACGCCATCAAGCGCCAGACCTTCAGCCAGTTCCGCCAGAAATACCGCAAGGTGGATGTGCTGCTCATCGACGATGTGCAATTCTTCGAAGGCAAGGACAGCACGCAGGAGGAGTTCTTCCACACCTTCAACGAACTTTTCAACAACGCGAAGCAGATCGTCCTCGCCAGCGACCGCCCGCCGAGCGAGATCAAAAATCTCGAAAGCCGTCTGGTCTCGCGCTTTGAATGGGGCCTTGCCACGCAGATCCAGGTGCCGGACTTTGAAACCCGCATCGCGATCCTGCGCCGCAAGCAGAGCGACTTCAATGTCTCTCTCGACCCATGGATCCTCGACTTCATGGCGCAGCGCATCCGTGTGAACGTGCGCAAGCTGGAAGGCGCGCTCATGCGTGTGGCAGCCCACGTCTCCCTCGAAGGCACCGTCCCCACGGAGTCCGCGCTGGCGACCATGCTTCATGATGTGATCGATGAAGATCCGTCAAAGACCGTGACCGTGGACCGCATCCAGCGGATCATCGCCACGCATTACGATCTGCGGGTGAGCGACCTCACCGGCCCTCGACGTCCGAAAAACATCGCCGAAGCCCGCCAGGTGGCCATGTATCTGACGCGCACCCTGACCAAGCTTCCGCTGGTGCAGATCGGTGATGAATTCGGTGGCCGCGACCACGGCACCGTCATCCATGCGTGCAAGGTCGTCTCGAACCTCGTCAACGGGTCCAACGACTTCAAACGCACGCTGGATACGCTGGCCGGGAAGATCCGCGAGAGCTGAGGTCAACGGGCAGATGCCGGATCGGAGTTCAGATTCTCGCAGTCCGTGATTTGCTGCGAGGATCGCTCTCCCGGAAATCGAGCTGCGTTTTGACAGCTTTCAGCACGGCCGGGGTGATCGCCTTGTTTCTGGCAATCCTGGCCGCCAGGGCTCTCATGTCACGGATGGTTTCCGCCTCCCAGAATGAGTCCATGGCTCTGGCATTCTCAATGTAGATGGATTTAAGGCGGCTTAATTTTTTGCCGAACGAGCCCAGTGTCTGGACTTCGATCATTGACAGAAGCAGCTCGACGTCTTCGCACTCGGGGTGGAGAACCAGATTGCGGTTTTCCAGGGATTTCCTGCTGCCGCCCTGGCTTCGGAATTCCTCGAGTTTTTTGAGGGCGGAGTCGCGGTAGTAGCCAGGCTTTCGTTTGTGACCGGGCCTGGTGTATGACTTGTCGCAGGCAGTCATGAGATGGCTGACGGCCCTGTTGAAGTACCAGTCGGCCGGTTCGATTTTGGAAAGCCTGATCAACTGATCCTTCAACTCCGAACTGATGCTGCCAAAGTAGTAATAGAAGGTTTGAGATGGGGCGCCCTCCCTGTTCAGGTCGAGCATATGGAACTTGTCGGCCCCATTGGCGCGTTTTTTGACATTGAAGGTGTATGAGGAGCAGATTCCGTTTTCGACTTCGGATTTGCCCCCGCGCGAGACGGGTTTGATGTGGTCCACCCAATCCCATTCAACCAACGGACAGGCGCCATAGTCGAGGGACCAGAGCGATTTGCCGGACAGAACACATGTGGCCCTGTCCCGCCTGTAGATCTGGGCTTTTTGCGCGGAGGTGAACTCTTTTCGCTGTTTTCTTCCTGACATGGGCGTCATTTCAACAGGCGATCAATGATCACTTCCCCACGCTCAGCGTGCCCCACATGAGGACGGCGTGGCCGGGGAAGGTGCAGACGAATTCGTACTCGCCGGGCTGTGACGGGGCTTTGAGCTTGAGGGTTTCCTTCTGGCCGGGCTCGAGCAGCTTGGTGGCAGCGAGGATCTCTTTTTCAAAGGCGGCGGGCATGTAGGCGCGGCCCTGCTTGTCCAGCTTGTCAGGCGTCATGGTCATGGCGGCGGTGCCGATCTCCATGTGCTTGCCGGGCGGGACGATGACAAAATTGTGCGGCATGACGTCGTCGTTTTCAAAGATGACTTCAAACTGCTTGCCGGCGGTGACTTCGAGCCTGGTGGTGTCAAAGCGCAGCTGCTCGTGCACGGTGTGTACCACGAAGACATCCACGCTGATGGTCTTCAGCTCTGCCAGGATGCCCTTGGAGGCATCTCCCTGCAGCGCGGCCATCTCCTTGGCGGCGGCAATGATCTCGACGTACTCAGGCTTGCTGCGGTCGGCGGGCTTCACGCTTTTGCCATAGGCCAGCACGGCATCGGTGATGGGGGTGGCTTTGGCTGCGTCCCAGTTGGCCTTGGGGAATTTGAGCAGGGCTTTGGCGGCGGCGTTGCGTTCCGCGCCATCGATGAGGTGCTGGGCGGCAATTTGGAAGTTGGCGGCGGCATTGGCGGGGCCCATGAGCGGCAGGGCGGAGAGCACGGCACGCCGGCCGGCGGCGCTGAGTGAGGCGTCTCCGAGCATGGCGGTGAGGTGCGGCTGGAACTTGGCACGCAGAGCGGCCTCGTTGGCCGGGATGAGGGCGATGGACTCGATGATGGTGTTGCGCTCTCCGGCGTCGGCGACGCTCTTCCACAGGTTGTCCGGCGTTTTGTCGCCGACGATGTAGGCGGCGTAGCAGGCGCGCCTGACCGAGGTCAGTTTCGCCTCCTTGGCCAGCGTCTTGAGGAGCGTGCCGTGGCGGGCCAGCATGCCGGGAGACTGGGCCAGCAGGAGCTTGCCAAGATCATCGGCGGTGGAGTTGAGCCTGCCATCGGCGGCTTCGATGCGCTTGAGCATGTTCACCAGCACCACAGGCGTGTCGTCACCGGAGTTTTTGGCCAGCTCTGTCAGCGCAGCGGCGCGCACATCTGCGCCAAGTTTGGGACGGGTGAGTTTTTCGATGAGCACGGGCTCCAGATCGGGCAGTCCTTTGAGATCGGCGTCAGTGGTCTTGGCGATGAACTCGGCCAGCGCGGCGGGGTCCTTGGGCAGCACCTTGGTCTTGAGCACGGACTGCAGGCCCTTGCGGCATTCGCCGAAGACGTGGTCGATGTAGTAGTCGGTGGGCTGCTTGAGCACATCATAGGAAATCTCCAGCGCCTTCTCGGCATCCGGGGTGGGCTGGTAGAAGCTGAGGGCGCGGACGGCGTGCATGCGCACGGGCATGGCGGGGTCGTTGACAGCGACCTTGAGAAGATCCAGTGCGCCGGGCACGCGGTCCTTCCAGTAGCAGAGCACGCGGGTGGCCGCAGCACGGGCGCGCGGCTCGGGGGAGGAGAGCACCTGTTTGAGCAGATCCACATCCACGACGTCCACCCACTGGTGAGTCCACAGGGCTTCGAGGCGATGATGCTCATATTCGGCGTCATTCTTGTCCAGCTTGGCGGCCCAGGCTTTGGCGGCGGTGGCAACCTTCTGCGCGTCGTGCTTGGCCAGCTCGATCTTGGTGCGCATGCGCACATTGTCCTCCCAGGCTTTCAGGTTTTCGAGGAGGTTCTCGATGCTCTCGCCGTAGATTTTGGCGGGCTTGAGCAGCGGGCGGCCTTCATAGGTCAGCTTGTAGATGCGGCCATGCTTGTGGTCGCGGTTGGGGTCGCGCAGGTGGTGCTGCATGTGGCCGATGATGGCATTGGACCAGTCGCAGAAATACAGTGCGCCATCCGGGCCCACGCTCACGGCGCTGGGGCGGAAGGTAGGATAGACGGCGGGGTCTGCTTTGACGAGCTCATTGCTCACCTCGCCCTTCATTGCGGCGCCATCTGGCATGAGCGGCACGCGCCAGATGCCCTGATAGCTGATGACGTTGGTGTTAAGGAAATTGTTCTGCCAGTCGTCCGGGAAGTGGCGGCTGGAGATGATGTTGTTGCCAGGGCTGGGGCGTGCGGGGCGCTTCCAGAACTCCTGCAGCTTGGCGCTGCCGCCGCCTTCGCGGGGGAGATAGCATGAGGAGGCCTCGGCAAAGGTGTTCACATTGCCGGTGGCGTCGGTGAAGTAGGCATTGCCCCAGCGGTCCCAGACCTTGCCGTGGGGGTTCACCGTCGCGTCCGTGGTGAAGCGCTCCAGCGTGCGGCGGTTCAGGTCAAAGCGGTAGATGCAGCCGTTGGTATTGCGCACGGGGCCGTAGAGGGTCTCCACCTGGGTACGGTGGAAGACGCCATCGCTGGGATAGAGCGCGCCACCGCAGTCGTAGCTCAGCGCATTGGTTTCATGGTGGGAGTCGGCGGCGCAGAGGCCCATGAGCAGGATGGTGCGCTTGTCGCTTTTGCCATCGCCGTCGGTGTCTTCGAGATAAACGAGATTGGGCGACTGCATGACGATGACGCCGTCCTTGTAGAAATTGAATCCGGTGGGGCAGTTCAGGTTGTCGGCAAATTCGGTCATCTTGTCCGCCGTGCCGTCGCCGTTGGTGTCTTCAAAGACGAGCAGGCTGTCCCCCTTGGTGCTGGTGGGGGTGCGCTCGGGGTAGTTCAGCCAGGCGCTGACCCACAGGCGGCCGCGGGTGTCCCAGGCCATCTGCACGGGGTTCACCAGCTCGGGGTACATCTTTTCATCAGCAAAGAGGGTGATCTTCAGCCCCGCCTCGGGCTGGATGTTCTTCATCGCCTCCTTGGCATCGGGGAAGTCCACCAGGCCCTCGGGGGTGAAGGTCATGCCGGTCATGGGGACTTTGTTGAATTCCTTGCCCTCCTTGGGGTTGGGCATGTTGGTGGGCACCTTTTCCACGGGTGGCAGGTTGTCGTCCTTCACCACGAGGTCGCCGCCCTTGGCGATGGCGTGCACGCGCTGGTCGCGGTTGGCGGTTTTGACATCGCGCTGGGCCATTTCCTCCATCATGACCTGGTAGTTGGAGATGTAGGGCTTCTCGGGGGTGCGCTCGTTCTGCTTGAAGCCGCCCACGCCTGCGGCGTAGGCCAGGCCGGAGCGGCCGCCATAGACGTTGTAGCCGTCCACGGTGCGGTAGCGCTGGTGCCACTCCCAGTTTTTGTCGATGATGGCCTGGCGCAGCTTTTCATTCACCTGGGGCGCGTCTTTGCCTGTGAGGGATTTGAAGGCGGAGGCAGCGATGGCCTTTTCACCGCTGTCGGTGATGTAGAGACCGTCCAGGGTGGAGCCTTCCGGCAGGCCTTTGGCACTGGGCTGGAAGAGATCCACAAACGTCACGCCCTTCGCGGCGGCCACTTCGTTCATGGCGGCGGCGTAGTTCTGGATGTTGGTGTTCTTTTCCTCCACCGGCGGGAGGCTGGGGCTGGCCACCTTTTGCAGGGCGATGGGGGAGAAGAGAACGATGCGGGGGGCGCCTTTGCCGCTGAAGTTCTGCGACTTGATGTCGTCGATGAACTTGGCGAGGTTCTTCTTATATTCCTCGATGCCCTCGTAGCCTTTGAAGGACTCGTTGTAGCCGTAGAAGGCGAAGATGACGTCCGCTTTCACCTTGGCCAGCCATTCGTCGCGGGTGCCGAAGTTGTCGATGCGGTGCCAGGTTTGCACCTCGTCGCCTGAGAAGGCCAGATTGCGAAAGGTGAGGTCCTTGTCTGCATGGGCCTGGGTAAGCATGGTCTCCAGCCAGCCGGAGTACTGGGAGCGGTCTGGCAGCGCATTGCCGAGGATGGCGATGCTGTCGCCTCGTTTGAATTCGAGCTGTGCCTGAAGCGGGAGGGTGAGGGCGAGGAGCAGGGGAAGCAGTATCTTCTTCATGGCGGTTGGAGACGGTAGGGCAATGCAATACGGCTGGGCCGGAGCAATGCTTGCCGCGGAAAGAGCAAGTTTCGTTCTTGGCCGATCGGGATCAAAAATGTTTACTCGCAAAGCCAGATGTGATAATTTTTAACTAATGCTCTTGAAATCCCGCCTGATCCTTGCCTGCGCCGCCATGCTCTCACTGAGCAGCTGTGGGCTAATCGGTACTGCGATCAGACTGGCGCCATACGCCCTTCTTTTTGCCGAAGAGGAGGGCCGCAGTCCGGTGGACGGTAAGACCGTGGAAATGCGCGCGAGGGAAGTGCAAAACAAGAAGGGGAACGAAATCCTGCCCGCAGAAGGCAGCATCGGCTCCAGGCTGGCCTTCAGACGCTAGACATCTTGTTGTTTACATAAACAACCCGGCATGATAAAAACTCGATTTTCATGAAATTCGCCCGCGCCAGCTTTCTCGTTTTGATCTCTGTATGCTTCACCAATTGCAGCAACAGCCGGACATGGAATTCATTCAAAAATTCCTCCCTGCTTTATCCGGTGAAGTTTTTGGATCAGACCGGTTCTGCCATGCTTGACTGGCTGGGGGAGAATGAACTGCCCACAGACGGCAAGCCTGCCAGCATGCAGGAGCGTGCGCGTGAGATCGAAAGCCGCGGCCACTACGCCGGCCGTCAGCCTGCGGCCGTGGGTGCCGCTGGACAGCGCATGGCGGCTCGCTAAGTGTGCCGCCAGCACACATGGACTGGCACCGCATACGATCTGATTTTCCCATTCTCGACCAGCAGGTAAACGGACACCCGCTGGTGTATCTGGACAGCGCCGCCAGCAGCCAAAAGCCGCGCGCTGTCATTCAGACGCTCACGCACTACTATGAGCGTGACAATGCCAACGTACACCGTGCCCTGCACGAGCTGAGCAACCGCGCCACCGAGGCCTATGAGGCCACACGCGGCAAGGTGGCCCGCCTGATCGGCGCGGCGTCTGAGGACGAGATCATTTTCACGCGTGGCACCACCGAGGGCATTAATCTCGTGGCCAACACCTGGGGCACTCAAAATCTTCGCGCTGGAGATGTGATCCTCGTCACGGGCATGGAGCACCACAGCAATCTGGTGCCCTGGCATCTGCTGGCCCAGCGCACCGGAGCCACGCTGAAACACATCCCCGTGCTGGACGACGGCACGCTCGACCCTGAGGCCATCGATTCGTTGCTGAATGAGCAGGTGAAGCTCTTCGCCTTTGTGCATGTTTCCAACTCGCTAGGCACCATCAATCCTGCCAAGGAGCTTATCGCCAAGGCGAAGGCTGTGGGTGCGGTGACGCTGCTGGACGGTGCGCAGAGCGTGGGCCACATGCCCATCGATGTGCAGGATCTCGGCTGCGATTTCCTGGCCTTTTCGGGACACAAAATGTGCGGCCCCACGGGCATCGGCGCGCTTTATGGCCGAATGGCCCTGCTGGAAAGCATGCCGCCCTGGCATGGCGGGGGCGAGATGATCCTGAGCGTGACGATGGAAGGCAGCACCTACAAGGGGCCGCCCCACCGGTTTGAGGCGGGCACGCCGGACATCTCCGGTGTGATCGGCCTCGGTGCGGCGATCGACTACCTGCAGGCCATCGGGCTGGAGAGCATCCAGCGCCATGACCACAATCTGGCCAATTACGCTGTGCAGCGCATGAGCGAGGTCCCTGGCATCCGCATTCTGGGGCCGCAGAACGGCCACCGGGGCGCGCTGGTGGCCTTCCACCTGGACTTTGCCCACCCGCATGATCTCGTGGAGTTTGCCAACAGTCACGGCGTGGCCATGCGCGGCGGGCACCACTGCACGCAGCCGCTGATGAAGCGGTTCAAGGTGCCTGGCACCACCCGCGCCAGCTTCTACTTCTACAACACGCTTGAAGAGATCAATCGTCTCGTCGAAGTACTGCTCCTCGCGCGTAAGTTCTTCGCGTGAGACGGGCCCTCCGGCCTGACCCGCCCCTACGACCATGCTTTCCGACGACCTTCGCGATCTCTACCAGCAGGTGATCCTGGATCACTCCCGCAACCCGCGCAATCGCGGTGAAATCCCGCCGCCCTGTCTTCACGCCCATGGGGACAATCCCTCCTGCGGCGACGAGATCGACGTTTGGGTGAAAGTGAAGGACGACGGCAGCATCGAAGATCTCAAGTTCACCGGCCAGGGGTGCGCCATCAGTCAGGCGAGCGCGTCGATGATGACGCAGAAGATCAAGGGCAAGTCCAAGGACGAAGCCGCGGCCGTGCGTGAGGATTTTCGCCGCGTGGTGATGGGCGACGGTGCTCCCGCGAATGAGGATGCCCTCGGTGAGCTCATCCTCCTCGAAGGCGTGCAGAAATTTCCCCAGCGCGTGAAGTGCGCCATGCTGGCCTGGCGCGCGCTGGAGCAGGCGCTGGAGGGGAAGTAGGCTTTTTATGCCCGAACTCCCCGAAGTCGAAACCACGCTGCGCGGTGTGCTGCCGCATGTGATTGGCAAGAAGGTGCGGGAGGTGATGGTGCGGGACAAACGCATGCGATGGCCGGTCCCGGATGAGATTCATGAGCTTGAGGGCTGCCGCATAGAGTCCGGGGAGCGGCGGGCGAAGTACATGCTGTTTGGCACGGCCAAGGGCACGCTGCTGCTGCATCTGGGCATGTCGGGGAATCTGCGGGTGCTGCCAGCGGACACGCCTTTCAAGAAGCACGACCATCTGGCGATCACGATGGAGGATGGCCGGCAGCTGCGGCTGCATGATCCGCGCCGGTTTGGCGCGGCGCTGTGGATCGAGGGAGATCCGGCGGAGCATCCGCTGCTGCGGGACCTGGGGCCGGAGCCGCTGGGGGATGAATTTACGGTGGAGACGCTGCACGCAGCGTGTGCCGGAAAGACAGCGGCGATCAAGCAGGTGATCATGGACGCGCATGTGGTCGTGGGCGTGGGCAACATCTACGCGAGCGAGGCGCTCTTTATGGCGGGCATTGATCCGCGCCAGCCTGCGGGCAAGGTTTCCAAACCGCGTCTGGCCAAGCTGGTGCAGGCGATCCGCAAGGTGCTGGCGGCCTCGATCCAGATGGGCGGGACGACTCTGCGGGATTTTTTAAACGAGAGCGGCGAGCCGGGTTACTTCAAGCAGACGCTGCGGGTGTATGACCGCGAGGGCGAGCCCTGCCGTGTGTGCGAGACGCCGGTGAAGCGCATCGTGCAGGGGCAGCGGGCGACGTATTATTGCCCGAAGTGCCAGAAGTGAACGTCGTCGGGCTCAGCCGGCGGTGGCGCAGATTTCGCGGCGGTTGCCTGCGAGCTGGGTGGCGAAGACGGGGGCTGGGGCGAAGTCGCGGATGGTGTCGATGAACTCATGCGCCCGGTCTTCGAGGGCAGGGGTGTTCAGCTTGATGGTGAGAATGAGCCGGCGTGCCTGCACTGCATCCTGGATGCGGCAGAGGGTGGGAATGATTTCAGGTGGCGCCAGATTGATGTCGCAGAGCAGCAGTGCGGGCTCCTGCGGGAGTGCCGTGAGGTTGAGCCGGCCTGCGGCGGTGCGCCAGTGCTCGAACCGCACGCCTTTGGCCTTGGCAAGCTCCAGCACGCGAGGGTCCATTTCCCCGGTATCCACGCCGAGGACACTCATGCCACGCTGAATCAGCGCGTAAGTGGCGCCGCCGGGAGCGCAGCCGAGATCGAGCGCCGTCTGGCCACGCAGGTCGAGCTGATCCCAGCCGCGCCAGGCGAGTGCCTGCTCCAGCTTGAGCCAGGCGCGTGAGGGCACCTCTGAGGGCAGGGCAATGCGTGGCAGGCCGCCCGGCTGGCTGTGCATGCCGGGCTGGTGCTCATGGCAGCCTAGAAAAAAGGGCTCCTCCTGAGTTTCGCCAACGACGACGTCGAGAATCAAATCGCCATGACTGAGGGGTAGCCGGGTTTCGAGCGGAATGCCGGCTTGTGCGAGTGCGGCAGAGATCTCTGCGGCGAGGGCGTCGATGCGCTGCCAGGTGTCGGCTTTCACCCCATCCTCATCGGTGACGCGCGGGAAGACATGGAGGCGCACAGGTCTGGGGCCAAGTTTGCGGGCATGTTCGACGGCTTCAGCCATGGTTTTGCAGAGGCCAAGGGAGATGCCGCTGACTCGCGCGAAGTGGCTCAGATTTTTGGGCGGGCTGAAGCCGGGGCTGCGTACCTTCCAGGTGATGAACTGCGGCTTCATGAAGGCCGGGGTTAGCTCACCGGCGAAATGGCTGGCGATGTCGCGCTTGAGCGTTGCTTCAGATCCTGCGCGGCAGGTGGTGAAACGGAAAGGGGTATTCATGAAGGGGGAAAAAGAAAGGCGGAGCCCAAGGCTCCGCCCTCCGTGGTGAGATGTTGTGCTGAGAAATTATTCCACGCCCTTCCAAGCACCGAAGCTGGCGCCTTCGGTGATCCACTTCTTGATGAGGTCGATGTTGGCGGCGGAGACGCGGTCGCCCTTGCCTTCAGGAGGCATGGCCATGTCATCAGAGTCCGGCAGGGTCATGGTCTTCACCAGCCAGCTGGCGTCGGGCTTGCCGGCGACGACGTTTTCCTCAGGGTACTCCTTGCCGCCCTTCATGATGGCTGCAGCGCTGTCGAGACGCAGACCGCCTTTGGGCTTCTTGATCTTGCCATTGTCTTCGTGCTCCTTCTCGTGGCACTTGAAGCAGCTTTCCTTGAGGACGGGGAGGACCTGCTTTTCAAAATCCACTTTGCCGGCGTCCTGGGCGCTGGTGGTGGAAGTGACGGAGGCACCGAGGGCGAGCACGGCTGCGAGGGTGAGGGCGAGGGTGTTTTTCATGAGGATGGTATGACGTAGCGACGGACAAAGATGTTCGCGGGAATTTTGCGGTCAAGCAGCATCCCTGGCACGAATCGAAGCCGATTCACAAAAGTGAGGCAAGGTAAATATTTTGGTGGCCTTAAATTATTTCGTCTGCCACAATTACCAGATTGTTGTCATGAGCCGTGCCGCCTCTGCCGCCCGCCCCCCTCGCGCCCGATCTACGGACGAGAAAGAAAGCCCATGGAATGACGCCTTTGGCATCGGCTTCCTGATGATGGCGGTGATGCTGCTGCTGGCGCTGGTGTCCTATGACCCTCAGGACATGCCATCGTGGTCTTTTTTGGCTCTTTCCGAGTCCACCGGGGAGGTGACGCACAATTTTGTGGGGCGCGTCGGGGCGCTGGTGGCGGGCCACATGCTGTGGCTGATGGGCTATGCGGCCTACCTGCTGCCTTGCAGCATGATGTGGTTCGGCGTGTGCAAGCTGCACTCGAAAATCAAGGTCACCCGGGCAGCCTGGCTGGGGGTGGCCATCATGATCATCAGCGGTGCCGCTCTGCTGGAGGTGCAAAACCTGCTGAGTGAGCGGGATCATTTCACCCCCCTGGGCGGCTCCGGCGGTCTGGGCTTTGTGATTGGCGGTAGTCTGCTGAAGAACCTCCTGGGCAAGGTCGGAGCCACTCTGCTTCTCGGCACGGTGTACATGGGCGGGCTCTTTCTGGTGACCGGTCAGCACCCGCTGACGGTGATGCACAACATCCGTCTGGAGATCACGCGCTGGAAGGCGGAGCGCGAGGCGCAGCGCCTGATCGAGGAAAAGCTGGCGGAAGAAGCCGCCAACACCGTCCCTGGCACGGTGACGCCTGTGCCGGAAGGCCTCAGGCGGAAGAAGAAGGACAAGGGCGGTGAACTGCGCGGCGATACGCCTGCTGTCACCGCGACCAACATGGAGCTGCCGCTGAAGTTTGACCCGCCGCCGCCGAAGATCATCGACTCCTCGATTTCACGCGCGCATGATGACCGCAGCGACAAGCCGAAGCTGGCCGAGGTCTGGGAGCAGAAGCGCGCACAGAAGATCGAGCAGGCCCCGCATGGCTCGCTGGGAAATCTGACCAAGCTCTTCAAGGATTACAAGCTGCCCTCCATGGAGCTGCTCAAATGGCCAGAGGACACCAAGCGCGCGCCCACGGACAAGAACGAGCTGCTTGGCATCCAAGCCACCATCGTCAAGGCGCTGGCCAGCTTTGGAATCAGCGTGGAGCCGGGGGACATCACCCGCGGTCCGGCCATCACCCGCTACGAGGTGCGTCCCGTAGACGGCCTGCGCGTGAGCCGCATCGCGAATCTGGACGCGGACATCGCCCGTGCCACACGTGCCGAGCGCATCAACATCCTGGCGCCGATCCCGGGCAAGGACACGGTGGGCATCGAGCTGGCAAATTCGGAAAAGACCATCGTGCCGCTGCGCGAGCTGCTGGAGGACGAAGTCTTCGTGAACGGCAAGTCCAAGCTGCCAGTGGCCCTGGGCAAGGACGTGTATGGCAAGACGATCATCGGCGATCTCGCGGCCATGCCGCATCTGCTCGTCGCAGGCGCCACGGGAAGCGGCAAGAGCGTTTGCATCAACAGCATCGTGACCAGTCTGATCTGCCGCTTTGCGCCGGATGAGCTGCGGTTCATCATGATCGACCCCAAGGTCGTGGAAATGCAGAACTACGAGGAGCTGCCGCACCTGGCGCTGCCGGTGGTCACCGATCCGAAGAAGGCGCTGCTGGCGCTGCGCTGGGTGGTGAAGGAGATGGAGAACCGCTACCAGATCTTCGCCCAGGAGGGGTGCCGGAATTTCGAAGCCTTCAACAACCGCAACATCAAGCGCAAGGCCGAGGCAGACGCCGCACGTGCTGCGCGCAATGCGGCTGCCGCCACGGTTGCCCCTGCAGCCGCCGCAACCAAAACGAAGATGAAGGCTGGCGTGGATGACGCCCGTGTCTCCGCTGAGTTTGCCAAGGAAGCCGCCGAGGAAAACACAGAGCCCAAGACCGCCGAGGTCGGCACGGTGGATGGAGAGACGGAAAACAACGAGCTTCGCGACGCCAGCGGCACCTGGCTGGGGGATTCCCAGGCACCGCCGCCACGCCGGCAGGAAGTCGTCATTCCGGACACGATGCCCTACATCGTGGTCATCGTGGACGAGCTGGCAGACCTGATGCAGACCGCCCCGGCGGACATCGAAGTGGCCATCGCCCGCATCACCCAGATGGCGCGTGCGGCGGGCATCCACCTTATCGTGGCCACGCAGACGCCGCGTGCGGACGTGATCACCGGCGTGATCAAGGCGAACATCCCGACGCGCATTGCGTTCCAGGTTTCTTCTGCGCTGGACAGCCGCGTCATCCTGGACCGTAAAGGTGCGGAAAATCTGGTGGGCAAGGGGGACATGCTCTACGTGCCTCCCGGTGGTGCGCAGCCGGTTCGCAGCCAGGGCGCACTGGTGACGGATGATGAAATCCACGCGCTGGTGGAGCACTGCGTGGCGCAGGGCAAGCCGGTCTTTGATGTCAAAGTCGACGACGAAAGCGGCGAGTTCGGTGATGAAGACGGCGAAGACGAAGACGGCGTGAGTTCTGAAGAGCAGGAGTGCCTGGAGAAGTGCCTGGAGGTGATCCGCCAGGAGAAGAAGGCCAGCACCAGCCTGCTGCAGCGCCGCCTGCGCCTGGGCTACGGCAAGGCCGCCCGCATGATCGACATCCTCGAAGACCGTGGCATCATCGGCCCCGGAGAAGGTGCCAAGCCGCGTGAGATTTTGGTGCAGATGGACTGAGGCCGGACAAAGTAGTCCAGAGGTTTGCTTCGCGGCTGCGCAGCAGCTCGTTCAGGGCCTGCGGAGCTTTCCCGGAACGAGCTAAAGCTCCAAACTACTTTCATGCCTTGCGCAATCGGAGCCGCTGGCGAGAGTCGCCCGTATGTCCGACCACGCAGACTTCCGCACCCTGTTCACCAGCCTCAAGGCCGAGATGCAAAAAGCCATCGTCGGGTACGATGAACTGCTCAGCGATGTGCTGGTGGCCATCTTCTCCGGCGGGCATGTGCTGCTGGAGGGTGTGCCGGGCCTGGGCAAGACCTACCTCGTGCGCACGCTCTCGCAGGTGGTGGGGCTGGAGCCGGGCCGTGTGCAGTGCACGCCCGACCTGATGCCGGCGGACATTCTGGGAACGCACATCGTGGGCGAGGATGAAAAAGGCCGCCGCACGCTGCGCTATGAAAAGGGGCCGGTGTTTAAAAACCTGCTGCTGGTGGATGAGATCAACCGCGCCACGCCCAAAACCCAGGCCGCGCTGCTGGAGGTGATGCAGGAGCGCTGCGTGACGACCGGTGGCGAGCGCCACACGGTGCCCGAGCCCTTCCTCGTGCTGGCCACGCAGAACCCCATGGAAATGGAAGGCACCTATCCGCTGCCCGAGGCGCAGCTGGACCGCTTCATGTTCAAGATCAAGGTGCCGTTTCCAGATCTGGATGCGCTGGTGGAGATCTCACGCCGCACCACCGGCTTCACCGAGCCGAAGCTGGCCACGCTGACCGATGGGCCAAAGCTCATCGCTTTGCAGCAGCAGCTTTCCAAGATCCCTGTGGCCGATCCCGTGGCGCACTACGCCTCCCGTCTGGTGCTCAGCAGCCACCCCGAGCAGCCGGATGCGCTGCCGGAGGTGAAGCGCTACGTCAGCTACGGCGCAAGCCCGCGCGGCCTGCAGTCGCTCATCCGTGGTGCCCGCGTGTGGGCTGCCATCCAGGGGGCGACGGCTGTTTCCACGGATGACATCCGTGCCATCGCCCACGTGGCGCTGCGTCACCGCATCATCCTCAATTTTGAAGGCGAGGCCGGTCAGGTGAAGGTGGACGACATCATCACCAAACTGCTCGATCAGGTGAAGACACCCGCGCAGCAGGCGGCGTGAGGATCCCAATGTGCGCGGCGGAGCGCCCTTAGCTTTTACCAACAAAACGCGCACACGGCATGGAGAAATCCTCACCTGCAACCTCGCATTGGAGGCTTGTGATAAGGAGAGCTGACGTCTCGATTTATCATCCGGTCCCCAAATGATTTCCCAATGTCCTAGGCAGGGGCGGCTTGCCAGATGGTCATCGTCGGGTCATTCAACCGGGCGGTAAAAACGTCTTCCATTCGAAGTTCAAAATGGGGGTGTTCGTCGTCGCGCTCGGGGAGTGAACTGTGGACATAATCCGCTTTGTTTAACCAATAGTGCCACGCATCCCGAAGTTTCCAATTGATGCCGAGACCCAGTGCTTGGATCATACGCCCGATGAGCCAAGAGACATAATGTTGAAGATGGTCTGCAAGTTGGGGGAGACATGCGGCGGCAATCCCGTCATGGACTAGGAGGTTTCTTGCACGATAGATACGATAGAGGTGCCAGCGGAGCCGCGTCTCACTCTGTTCCATCCGGCGCCTCACGGATTTCGGCGAGGAGAACTGTTTCCATGCTTTGAACATGCGGAACACCAGTAGAGGGTGTCCCCCTGTAAATGACGTTAACTGCTTCAATGCCGGGGAATCATCAGGCAGAGTGAGTACTTTTAAAAGCTGTTCTGGCGGAACCTTTTGATTGTAACCAAGACGGAAGGGCAGATCTGCCGTGTTCAAATCAGGATTGGACTTGATCCAAAGATGAAGGCTAATCGAGAGGTATCGGATGTATTTGTCAATGTTTCGCCACGCAAGTAGAGGAGGCGCGGCACGGAGCACGCGGTTGATGATGGTATCGCCTTCTAGCACTGCCGTTAGGCACTCCAGGGCAGACCAGAGGTTGACCAAACGAAAGCGGTGGTCCGATGTGCTCAACGCGGCATTGTGTAGGTCTAGCGCAGCAAATATGGCTGGCTCTGAAACTCCGGAAAGACTCTTCACTGCGAGGTCTGATAACTTCAGAGCCTGGGCGCGGGCGTGGTGGTTTTTCAATGTCTCGTCGCGGGAAGATACTGCTATTGCATTTCCATTCTGGATGATCCAACCTCCTGGATGCAATGAACTCGCTGGGCACTGGTAAAAAAGCGCCATCACATTCAATGCGTTTCGCGTCCTCTCGCGGAGTTGTTCCACTGCCTCAGTCGCGTTCCCTGCAGTAACTTTGCAGCATAGCCACCCCGAACGCTGATGCTCAGCAAGCGCCGCCTGTGGCGGTAGACCTTGAATGTGTGTTCCCGCTTTATAGACACGGTCTGATTGAGCGGGCTTGCCGTGATCCAATACTTTTCTTAGTTCCGTTAGCTGGAGGTCAGTGACGCCTTGAACGCCAACGATGCATTCGAACTCGCCACTCACGAAATGCTCTTTGAGATCGAATAGCTTCTGAACGCGTGGTGCCCCTTCTTTCAACGCTTGCTGCAGTGCAGTCTCGCCAACTGAAACGCCCCCTCTCCGATATGCCACCGTAGCCGCGTGACTCAATATTATGTCACAATCAGTTTTCTTCTTCTCACATCCCGCCAGATCAATCTGTGCAGCTTTTTCCGCTATGAACGACTCGATTTGATCGTCAATTCCTTCTAGCAATAGCAGTCGAGTGATATTTGTTGCCTCCGAATGCTCCGTTTGCGCACTTCCAATACGGAATAGCATTTTTCGGTGTCTCGGGCTTAAGCAGTTAGATTCCAAGCTGGAGGACCTTTCTGCGATTTCCTCCCGGACCAGTTGCATGTGTTTCTGCCAAGCCGCGTGCCGTGAAATCTGTTCGCCTATAAATTGAGCCTCCTTCAGCAGTCCCGGAAGATTGAATAGGGAGGGATGAAAAATATCAGGTGTATGACTGCTGAACAACTCATGCCACCGCAATGCGGCGAACGATGTTCCGATATCGCAAACGGCAATTGATTCTCGCGAGGGGCACCACATAAAAAAAGAGAAGGGCGTCTTTGCAGACGCCCTTCTCTGGTTAAGTTTTGAAAAAGGAGGGCGTAGGATGAAGCGGAGCGAACCCCAATCCTCACCGGCAGCCCTAAGCAACAATAGACTAACTGTCGCAATAAATGATTGCAAGCTGTTTTTGTCTCTATCGATGGAGGGGCGTTGCGATATGGAATAATCTCGGAGCAGCACAGATGATCTGTAATTTAGGTAAGTTTTGATCGGGCCAATGAGGCATGCCCGTACTACACTGCCCGCCGTGCGGAGCAGGGTGGGCAGGCGGATACGAGTGGCCGTGGACCATGCTCTCCATGGTGGTGGCTGGTGGGGCATCTTTTGATGATCCAGACAACTGCATAGGCGGCAAGGACGTGACGGCGGAATTGCTGGCCTCTATAATGAGGCCGCAGCGTGCTGCATCCATCATGGCGCAGTTGTTCAAGTTTCAGGCCGACATTCTTTTTTGTGGGCGTTGCGCATTTTTGTCCTGCACATTCGGTTGAGTGTCTTTGCATCAATCGCGAGCGTGTAGCATATATCTCATTAAGATTTTTCAATCTGTACTACCCGATGCCCGACACCCTCGAACGCGAAGATCTCTTTGACGCCTCCTTTCTGGACCGGCTGCGTGTGCTGGCGCTGCGTCTGCGCAAACGGCGGCAGCTCATGCGGCGGGGTTCGCAGTCGACTTCAGCCACGGGCTTTACGCGGGAGTTCAAGGACTACCGCCATTACACGCCACGGGAGGACTACCGTGCGATCGACTGGCGGCTTTATGCGCGGCTGGACAAGCTCTTTGTGCGTCTGTACGAGGAGACGCAGGAGCTGAACCTGCACATCATGCTGGACACCAGCACCTCCATGGCGGAGCCGTTTCCGGAGAAGCGGCGGCAGGCGCTGCGCTTTGCGGTGGCGCTGGCCTACCTGGCGCTGAGCGCGCAGCAGCGGGTGAGCCTGTACTCCATGAGCAGCGGTGTGCACCAGGAGCTGCCGCCTCTGCGAGGGCAGGGGAACATTGAAAAAGTGATCCAGGCGGTGATGAAGCTGAAATTTGAAGGCCTCACGGACATGAAGCGCTGCTTTGAGGAATTCCGCCCCAGCAAGCAGCGCTACGGCATCATCTTCATCATCAGCGACTTCTTTGGGCGGGAGATTGGCAGCGCGGCCGAGGCCGTGGCGCGTGTGGCGGCGTGGCCAGGAGAGAACCATTTTTTGCAGATCGTGCATCCTGATGAGAGACAGCCGGAGATCGAGGGGGAGCTGGAACTGACCGAGGTGGAGACCGGCGAGCGCCGCCGGTTCTGGCTGACCAAGCGCGATGTGCAGCGTTACGTGGAGACTTTTGACGCCTTCGTGGGCAATCTGGCCAGCGAGTGCGCCAGCCATAGCGTGGACTTCATGCAGGTGACGAGTGATGAGGCCTTTGAAGAGCGCTTCCTGGACCTGCTGGTGCGTGGCTCTGCGCTGGCGGGCGGGGCGTGAGGGCAGGGATGGAGCATAAGCTGGAGGCCTATCCTCCTGTGCTTGGCATCCGGCTTTCCTATGCTCTCATGCAAGCATGAACTGGCCTGTGATCAAAGCGGTGGGACTCCTGGTGGGGTCGAATATTTTCATGACGTTTGCGTGGTATGCGCACCTCAAGGACTTGAAGAGCAAGCCGTGGTTCATCGCCGCCCTGATCAGCTGGGGCATCGCTTTCTTTGAATACATGCTGCAGGTGCCGGCCAATCGCATCGGCAGCACGGCGCTGAGCCTGCCGCAGCTCAAAATCATCCAGGAGGTGATCACGCTGACGGTCTTCATTCCCTTCGTGGTTTTTTACATGAAGGAGTCCTTCAAGTGGGACTACGTGTGGGCGGCGCTCTGCATGTGCGGGGCAGTGTACTTCATTTTCCGCAAGTGAACCGTTTCACTGAAAGCTTTCTGGGGGAGCGCCTGGGCGACCTCGGTGCGTGGTCGGCCCGGCTATTGACTCTCGGGTGGTGCAGGCCGGAACGAGAGTCCTGGGTGGCAGTGACTATTGGCTTTGTGGTGCTGACCGTTTTGTTAATTACCTGTGAGAAGTTGTGAGAATTACACACATTATTATTCACATATTCACATTTAAATTGTGAAGATGTTTAAGAAAGGTTAAACAACTCATCATTCCCATGTCCACCGCGAACGTTCGCAGACATCTTCATGAGACCCGCAACCGCCCTGCTGGCATCAAGAACCGACACGATGCGCATCGTGATCGCTGGCTGCTGATGACCAAGCGCTGGATTGGTGGTGCGGTGCTGGCCCCGGCATGTCTGGTGACGGCCATCACGCTGATCATGATGCTGTGGCGTGCGGTGGCGCGCATGGACTTCCTGAAGTCAGAGGAATTCATCTTTTTCACCTTTGGCGGCGTGGTCTGGGCCGTGGCCTACCTGGCCGGGGTGCGGCCGGTGACGGCGTATGTGTTTGGCCATGAGTTCAGCCACCTCCTGACGGCGCGGCTTTTTGGGGGGCGCATCTTTGACTGGAAGGTCAGCGCCGAGGGCGGCTATGTGGAGACGGACAAGTCGAACACCTGGATCACCCTGGCTCCGTATCTGATCCCGTTTTACACCCTGGTGATCATGCTGGTGTTTGGCATCGTGGGGCTGGCGCTGGACATGCAGCAGTCGCATGCCGTGCACGTGTGGAAGTGGACGGTGCACCTGAAGCCGCTGCGCTTTCTATACGCGCTGGTGGGGCTGACCTGGTGCTTTCATGCCACCTACACGGTGAAGACGGTGATCGCGGAGCAGGGGGACCTGAAGCGCAACGGGGAGTTTTTCTCGATGATGCTGATCTTTCTGATCAATGCCTTTCTGCTGATCGCGCTCTTTCTTGCCTCGTCGCCTGCGCCGGGGCTGGGCTTCATGGAGGTGGCGCGCTGCTGGTGGTCGGTGGCGTCGGGGATGGTCGGCTGGCTGTGGCACCTGGTTTTCTAAGACAGAGGGCAGGGGGTGTCAGGGCTGGATGGGAAGAGTCGTGCAATGCCGAATGAGTAAATCCGAATGACGAAACAAGGCCGAATGCCGAAGCTCGAAAGTTAAGGCAAAGGCGCTGGCCGCCTGTTTCAGCCTTTGGCTCTCTTCATGGCTGGATTCGTGATTCGGGCTTTGTCATTCTTTAGTCATTCGGATTTACTCATTCGTCATTTCCACCCGCATGGCTGGACTTTCCTTTCATCCCAGCCGATGACATCGCAACCATGCCCGAAGACCCTGATGTCCTTTCTGTGACCCAGCTCACGCGCGAAATCCGCGACGTGCTGCAAAGCCGCATCGGCACCGTGTGGGTGGAGGGGGAGATCAGCAATCACCGCCTGCAGTCCTCCGGGCACCAGTACTTCACGCTGAAGGACGCGGGTGCGCAGCTGAGCTGCGTGATGTTTCGCGGAGCAGCGGCGCGCAGCAGCGTGCGCATCCAGGACGGGGCGCTGATGCAGGTGCATGGCGAGATCAGCGTGTATGAGCCGCGCGGTCAGTACCAGATGGTGGTGAAGCAGGTGCAGGCGAAGGGCAAAGGCTCGCTGCAGGAGCGCTTTGAGGCGCTGAAGCGCAGGCTGCATGCGGAGGGGCTGTTTGATGGGGACAGGAAGCGCGCCATCCCGCGCTTTCCACGCGTGGTGGCGCTGGTGACCTCGCCCACAGGTGCGGCCATTCAAGACATGCTCAACATCCTGACGCGGCGTGCGCCGTGGGTGCGGGTGCTCGTCTTTCCCGTGCGTGTGCAGGGGCAGGGGGCGGAGCTGGAGATCGTGCGTGCGCTGCGGGTGCTGGGAGATGCGGAGGACTTCGGCCTGCCGGTGCCGGACACCCTTGTGGTGGGGCGCGGCGGTGGCAGCCTGGAGGACCTGTGGTGCTTCAATGAGGAGGTGCTGGCGCGGGCCATCGCCGCCTGTCCCATCCCGGTCATCTCCGCCGTGGGGCATGAGATTGATTTCACCATCGCGGATTTTGTGGCCGACCTGCGCGCGCCCACGCCCAGCGCGGCGGCGGAGCTGCTGGCACCGGACAGCGCGGAGCTGCAGCGGCATTTTGACAGCATCGCCCGCACGCTGAAGGCGCGGGTGGGCACGCTGCTGGAGCACCACCAGCACGTGATCGAGCTGACGGCCAAAGGCCCGCTGCTGCATGCACCGGACCGTTTGCTGCAGCAGGCGGAGCAGGGCGTGGACGAGCAAGAGCAGCGCCTGCGTGAAAGTCTGCGCGAAAGGCTGCAGGCGTGGGCGGATGACCTCACGCAGAAGCAGCATGTCCTGGCCGCGCATCACCCCCGCGTACAACTCACCGAAGCCGTGCACCGTGCGGAAACGAGTGGGCGCCGCTTGCAGCAGGGCTTGCAGCATCGGCTGGACCGCCTGGCGGACAGGCTGCAGTCGCGCGCGGAATTGCTCAAACACATCGGCCCGCAGGCTGTGCTGGCGCGGGGCTTTTCTTTCGCCACGAATGCGGAGGGGAAGGTGCTCAAGGACGCTGCTGAGGTGAAGCCGGGGGAGGAAATCGTGACGCGGCTGGCGCAGGGAGAGATCCGGAGCGTGGTGAAGGGATAGCAGGAAGAATCGCCCCACTCGCTGCGTAGGTAGGTCATGCTCTCACGCCGCTCCATGTTGAACCGCTCCGCCTACGGGATTGGCGGCATCGCCCTGGCCACGCTGCTGAAGGAGCAGAACCTCCTCGCCAGCCCGGAGCAGATCGGGCCCAAGCATTTCGATCTCAAGCCTAAGATGCCGCACGGCTTTGGGCAGGCGAAGGCGATGATCTCCATGTTCATGCAGGGCGGGCCGAGCCACATGGACCTGTTTGATCCCAAGCCCGAACTCACCAAGTACGACGGCAAGGATTTCCCCGGTGAGGTGAAATACGACGATGCTGCCGGCGCCAGCCGCGAGTGCCTGGGCAGCCCGTGGAAATTCAAGAAATATGGCCAGTCCGGCATGGATGTCAGCGAGCTGCTGCCACACTTTTCCAACATCGTCGATGATGTGACGCTCATCCGCTCCATGCACACCGGGGTGAACAACCACGGGCAGTCCATCTATGCGCTGCTCAACGGCCAGGTGACCGGCGGCCGCCCCACGCTGGGGAGCTGGCTCACCTATGGGCTGGGCACGGAAAATCAGGACCTGCCCGCGTATGTGGCGCTCACCGACCCGCGCGGCCTGCCCGTGCTCGGTGTGGACAACTGGAGCAACGGCTGGCTGCCCTCGCTGTATCAGGGCACCGTCATCCGGCCCAAGGAGCCGCGCATTCCCAATCTCGACGCGCCGCTCAGCCTCAAGGGCGATGCGCAGTCGCGGTACCTCAATTTTGTGCAGCGGCTGAACCGGGAGCACCTTGAATCGCGCCCTGGTGAGGCGGATCTTGAGGCGCGCATTCAGAGCTTTGAACTCGCCGCGCGCATGCAGACGGCGGCCAAGGAGGCGCTCGACATCGATCAGGAAAGCGCCGCCACCAAGAAGCTCTACGGCCTGGACAATCCCGCCGCTGCGGAGTTCGGCACCCGCTGCCTCATCGCCCGCCGTCTGGTGGAGCGCGGTGTGCGCTGCGTCTCCCTCTTCACCGGAAACCAGACCTGGGACAATCATCAAAACATCCGCACCGCGCTGCCTGCCGCCTGCCAGTATGTGGACCAAGGGGCTGCCGCCCTCGTCATCGATTTGAAACAACGTGGACTGCTGGACACCACCATCGTGCACTGGGGCGGCGAGATGGGCCGACTGCCCGTCATTCAGAATCGCTCCGGCTCCAAGGACCGCAGCACCGTGGGCCGCGACCACAACACCTACGGTTTCAGCATGTGGGTGGCCGGTGGCGGCTTCAAGGCCGGCCACATCCACGGCGCCACCGACGACTTCGGCCACCACGCCGTGAAGGACGTCGTCAATCACTACGACTACCACGCCACCCTGCTGCACCTCTTCGGCCTCGACGCCAAGCACCTCAGCTACCGCCGCAACGGGACTGAACAGGTGCTGGTGGAGAATCCGCAGGCGCGGGTGGTGAGTGAGATTCTGGCGTGAGCCAGTACGATGGACACTTTTGTCCGTCGATCAGCGGCACCGCAGACACTCCACGCTCACGCTGCTCCTTTACGGCAGGACAGCCCGTCCGCAGACACCCACACCTGCCACAGCGGTGCATCCTGCCTGCTCCCCCTGTGTTTCGGCGAAGCAGTGGGACTGGTGGATAGGACTTTGCGCCAGTTCGATGACAAGGCGGCCTGAGTGAGCGCTGATCGACGGACAGGAGAGCCGAGGCTTGGCGAGACTGGCGAAGCCGATCCATCGTACCACTGAGCAAACCTTACACGCTTGTAATGCTCCGGTAACGCAAAGGCCACGGGGCGGGTGTTTTTGTTGGGCGGAAATCAATCCACCCCAATCCATAACCCAACAACATCCATGAAAACCTCATCCTCCAATCAGACACTCTGGAAGCGCACGGTCGTGCTCGGCTCTGTGTGCGTCCTGAGCGCTTCGCTGATGGCCTTTACGTCTGCGAAAGACGGGGCTGCCGGCAAATCAGACCCTCTCAGCATCCAGGTCAGCGATGCCCCTCTGTCCGCCGCAGGGCGGGCTTACCCGAGCTTTGCACCCATCGTCAAAGCTGTGGCTCCCAGCGTGGTGAAGATCGCGGTCTCCAGCGAGGCCAAGGTCAGCCGCATGGAGCTGCCCGGCGGCATGGACCTGCGCCGCTTCTTTGGCCCGGGATTCCAGTTCCCGGATGAAATGCAGCAGCCGCAGCAGCGCCGCCACATGCCCAAGGAGCAGGGCGTTGGCTCCGGCATCATCGTGAGCAAGGACGGCTACATCCTCACCAACAACCACGTGGTGGAAAACGCCAGCACGATCAAGGTCTCCATGACCGATGGGCGCGAGTTCAGCGGCAAGGTGGTCGGGCGTGACCCGAAGACGGACGTGGCCGTGGTCAAGATCGAGGCCAAGGACCTGCCTGCCATCACCTTTGCGGACAGCGACAAGATCGAGGTGGGAGAGACGGTGCTGGCCGTGGGGCATCCCTTTGGCATCGGGCAGACGGTGACGACCGGCATCATCAGTGCCAAAGGCCGCGCCACTCTGGGGCTGGACTATGAGGACTTCATCCAGACGGACGCTGCCATCAATCCGGGCAACTCCGGCGGTGCGCTGGTGGATGTGGACGGACGCCTGATCGGAATGAACACTGCCATCCTGAGCCGCAGCGGAGGCAATCAGGGCATCGGTTTTGCCGTGCCCACCAACCTGGCCCGCTGGGTGATGGAGAGCCTGGTGAACACGGGCCGTGTGGACCGCGGATTCCTGGGGGTGAACATCCAGGACCTGACCCCGCAGCTGGCGCAGCAGTTCAAGATGGACGGAGCCAAGGGCGCCCTCGTCTCGGCCGTCAATCCTGGCAGCCCTGCTGACAAGGCGGGTGTGAAGAGCGGTGATGTGATCACTGAATTCAATGGCAAGACGGTGAAGGACAGCCGGCACCTGAAGCTGCAGGTGGGCTCCACCACGCCAGGCGCGGCCGTGCCGATGAATGTGCTGCGCGATGGCAAGACGGTGAACCTGACCGTGACCGTCAAGGAGCTGCCCGGAGACAAGGTGGCGGACGCCACCCCTGCCGCTGGCAACAAAGATGACGCCCTGCACGGCGTGGGTGTGGCAGACCTGGACCAGGCGACGCGTGAGCAGCTCAAGGTGCCCTCCCATATCAAGGGGGCCGTGGTCGCCTCTGTGGACGAGGACTCCGTGGCCTATGAGGCGGGACTGCGTGAGGGTGATGTGATCCTGGAGATCAACCGCCATCCCGTCAAAGACGCCGAGCAGGCCACCGCCCTGTGTGCCAAGCCGGAGAACATGGTCACGCTGGTGAAGGTGTGGAGCCAGGGCGGCACCCGCTTCATCGTCGTGGATGAAAGCAAGGCGGGCTAATGTGTGAGCGAGCGATCGTGTGTGAACGCGGCCCGCCCTGGTGCGAAAGTGCCGGGGCGGGTTTTTTTCCAGAAGGTAGCGCGGGCAATCCTGCCCGCAGCGAGGGCGCTCTTCTTCGGGCAGGATTGCCCGAACTACTTCCGCCTCCATTGGACAATCCTTCTCATCACCGCTAATCAGTCATGAGAACTTCCCAGCCATCCATGCGCATTTTAGTGATCGAAGATGACAGCAAGATCGCCTCGTTCATCGTCAACGGGCTGAAGCAAAATGGCTTCGGTGTGGATGCCGCCACCGATGGCGAGCGCGGGCTGGACCTGGCCTGCACGGTGACGTACGACTGCATCGTGCTGGACCTGATGCTGCCGAAGCTGGACGGCCTTTCGCTGCTGCGGCAGCTGCGCCGGGAGAAGGTGAACACGCCCGTGCTGATCCTCAGCGCCAAGGCCAGCGTGGATGACCGCGTGAAGGGGCTGCAGGCTGGCGGGGATGACTACCTGACGAAGCCCTTCGCGTTTTCAGAACTGCTCGCGCGGGTGCAGGCGCTCATCCGCCGCGCCACGCATACGGTGGAGCCCACCACGCTCACCGCTGCGGGGGTCACCCTTGATTTGCTGTCGCGTGAGGTGAGGCGGGAGGGGCGGAGCATCGAGCTGCAAAGCCGTGAGTTTGCCCTGCTGGAGCTGCTGATGCGCACGCCGGGCCGCGTCGTCACCAAGACGATGATCCTGGAGCATGTGTGGGACTACAGCTTTGATCCGCAGACGAATGTGGTGGACGTGCTGGTGCACCGCCTGCGCGCCAAGCTGGACAAGGACTTCGAGGTGAAGCTCATTCAAACCATCCGCGGAGTCGGCTATGTCTTCAAACCTGCCTAAGTCCTGGGGCCGCAGCTTTGCCGTGCGGCTGACGCTCGGCTATGCGCTGATCTTCACGCTCAGCGCGGTCGTGCTGTTTGGGCTGCTGTACGTGCTGCTGGCCTCCGCGCTGGAGAGGAAGGACCGCGAAGTCATCGAGGCACGGCTGAAGGAATGCGCCGCCGTGTATGCGAGCGGGGGGCTGCCGGCGCTGCGGAATCTGGTGCAGCTCAACGGCAGAGACGAAGGCAAGTCGAAGTCCTTCTTTGTGCGCGTCACCGGCAGTCTCGGCAGTGTGGTCTTTGTCAACGTGCCCAATGACTGGCTGCCGGCGGACGCCAGCGCGTTTCAGTCTCAGGCAGACGCCTCCAACCTCGACTGGCTGCGCATCCCGAAAGACGAGGAGCGGGACCTCACGGTGGCGACTGCGCGTCTGTATGACGGCTCCGTCCTGCAGGTGGGGCGCAGCACGAACAGCCGTGAGACCGTGCTGCAGCCTTTCCGGCGGAATTTCCTGCTGGTGATGACGCCCACGCTGCTGCTGGCCGTGCTGGGCGGTGCGTTCTTTGCGCACCGTGCCACCAAGCCCGTGCGTGATGTGGTGGACACCGCGCGTACGATTTCAGACACCGGGGACTTTTCCGCCCGCGTCACCGCCCATGTGAGCCAAGCAGAGCTGGAGGAGCTGGCCACCGAGTTCAACCGCCTGCTGGACAAGAACCAGTCGCTCATCCAGGGCATGCGCCATGCGCTGGACAATGTGGCGCACGACTTGCGCACGCCGCTGACCCGCCTGCGCGCCACCGCCGAGGCGGCCGTGCAGACCACGCCCGATCCCGTCGCGCGCGAGGCGCTGGCGGACTGCGTGGAGGAATCCGATCGCGTGCTCACCATGCTCAAGGCGCTGATGGACATCAGCGAAGCCGAGGCGGGCATGATGAAGCTGCACCGCGAGCTGACGTCCATCCCAGCGCTGCTTCAGCAGGTGATCGAGCTGTACGATCTCATCAGCGAGGAGAAGCACATCACCATCACCACCGACTTCGCGCCCGACTGCCAGGCCTCCGTGGACCCCACGCGCCTGAGCCAGGCCTTTGCCAATCTGCTCGACAATGCGCTCAAGTACACGCCCGAGGGCGGCACGGTGCATCTGGCCTGCGCCTGCGCTGACAACGCCGTGACTGTGCGGATACGTGACAGCGGCATGGGCATTCCCACGAGCGACCAGCCGCACATCTGGGACCGGCTTTACCGTGGCGACAAAAGCCGCACGCAGCGCGGTCTTGGCCTGGGGCTGAGTTTGGTAAAGGCCATCGTTGAAGCTCATCAAGGGACCGTGGCGGTGGCGAGTGAGGCGGGGAAGGGGACGGAGTTCACCATCACCGTGCCGCAGATTCCGCTGGTGGGGTAGGGAGTGGATTTGGAGTGCGGCTGCGCAACGAGGCACGAGTGTAGCTGCCGCTTTCGAGCGTCTCGTGGCGCACGTGTGGTGACTGGTCTGCGCGAATTGATCAACGTCTGCTTTGGAATGCTTTCTGGCATTCGTATGTCAGCAGGCCTGCGGAAAGCGGTAGCTGCGCTCGTTCCTCGCTCCGCGACCGCACTCCAAATTTGCTGGTTCATGGGAGGTGGACTGAAATCTTCAATCGAAGATGGTGCGCGATACAGGGTTCGAACCTGTGACCCCTACCATGTCAAGGTAATGCTCTACCACTGAGCTAATCGCGCGAGTCCGGGGGCGAAGTCTATAAACGGCCTCGGAGGTTTGAGCAAACGTTTTTTAAGAAGGAAATCAGCCGTTGTTCACCTGCTTGCGCACGGTGGTGCCCTGATTCAGCAGATCGTCGCGCTCCAGACCGGTGAGGGCGGTGATGGAGCGCAGCAGCCAGAGCAGCAGGGCCAGCGTGACGCCCATGAGCGGGATGCCGATGACGAGGAAGCCGCTCCAGTTCAGGCGGCCGATGGCCTGGGTGTATTCCTCGCTGCCGGGGGCCTTGTCTCCCAGCAGGTAGAGGGCGAGGGCGAAGTTCATGGCCGAGGACAGCAGCATGGTACCCGCCATGCCCCAGGAGGCTTTTTTGAGAAGCTGCGCGAACTGGTGGTGCTTCTCCGGGGTGTTCAGCGCCTGATGCAGGGCAGGCTGGTTGATGACCTGCGGGTTGAGCAGCATCTCGTTGATGAGCGGCTTGCCCCAGCGGTGGCTCAGCGGGAAGGCGATGCCGAGGAAGATGGGGAACATGGCCTCCTTGGCGGCAAACCAGGTGGCGTTCAGATTCCACAGGCCGAGCACGCCGGTGATGATGACGGCGACGAGGCCGAGCACGGAGAAGAAGTTCAGCCCGCGCTTCTGCATGAAGCACCAGATGCCAAAGCCCAGCGGCAGGAGCAGCGCCACGATCAGCGCCCACAGCGGCCCGAGCCGCTCCGGGGCGCTGAGTTTTTCCAGCGCGATGGAGGGTAGGATGACGGTGAGCGCGAGGTCGAGGAGCGGGTGGGGCTGTTTTTGGGTCACGCGGGAACTTTGGAATGATGAAGGGGGAATGTCGAATGCGGAATGACAAATGGGCACGCTCACCTGGCCATTTTCGGCTTCTCGATCCCGCAGCACTCAGCGGGCGTATCATGATCGAGGACGAGTAGGAGCACGAGAACGAGGACGAACTCCCATTGACCACCCCGACTCCCCTCTTGCTTACTTTCCGCTCCGTTTTACGCTCTTCTTCATCTCATTTCCATGGTCGCCACCACCGCCCCCAGCCTTACCGAAGAAATTCTCCGCCTCAAAAAAGAACGCAATGCCGTGATCCTGGCGCACAACTACCAGGACAAGGCCATCCAGGAGATCGCCGACTTTGTGGGGGACTCTCTCGGCCTGGCCTACAAGGCCAAGGAGACGGAGGCGGACGTCATCGTCTTCTGCGGCGTGCACTTCATGGCGGAGACGGCCAAGATCGTGAACCCGGGCAAGATCGTGGTGCTGCCGGATGCGAATGCGGGCTGCTCGCTGGAGCAGAGCTGCCCCGGCCCGCAGCTGGAGGCTTTCCTCAAGGCGAACGCGGCCAAGAACTACTACGTGATCGCCTACATCAACTGCAGCGGCCACGTGAAGGCGCTGAGCGACTGCATCTGCACCAGCGGCAACGCGGACAAGATCGTGGAGGCTGCGCCGAAGGATCGCCCGATCCTCTTTGTGCCTGACCAGAACCTGGGCTCATGGGTCATGGAGCGCACGGGCCGCAAGATGGACCTGTGGAAGGGCGCCTGCTACGTGCATGTGGAGTTCACGCGGGACAGCATCCAGCAGATCAAGGACGAATACCCGGACGCCAAAGTGGTGGCGCACCCTGAGTGCACCTACGCCGTGCGCATTCTGGCGGATGAGGTGTGCAGCACGGAGAAGATGGTCGGCTATTGCCGCAATAGTCCCGCGAGCACGTTCATCATCGTCACGGAAAGCGGCATGCTGCACCGCCTGGAGCGCGAGGTGCCGGGCAAGAAATTCATCCCCGGCCCCACGGGCCACTGCGCCTGCGCCGACTGCCGCTACATGAAGCTGAACACGCTGCAAAAGCTGCACGACTGCCTGCGCGACCTGACGCCGCGTGTGGAGATGGATGAAGAGCTGCGCAAGCGTGCGGAGAAGCCCATCCTGCGCATGCTGGAGCTGAGCCGGTAGGCCACAAATCACAACCTCCTCTTCTGCTATGATCGGGATCGACCTTGGCACCACCAACAGCTTGGTGGCCATCCTCCGTGACGGACAGCCGGTGACATTGAAAAATGAACTGGGGGAGGATTTGATCCCTTCTGTCGTGGCCGCAGCGGAGGACGGCACGCTGCTGGTGGGCCGTGCCGCAAAGGACCGGCTGGTGACTGCGCCGGACTCCGGGCAGGCATGCTTCAAGCGGGACATGGGCACCGACACGACGTATGAGTTTGGCGGGCGGAAGTGGTCGCCTGTGGAGTGCTCCGCGCTGGTGCTGCGGGAGCTGAAGCGCATCGCGGAGGCGCAGCTGCAGGCCCCGGTGGACGCGGCAGTGATCACCGTGCCCGCCTATTTCCATGATCTGCAGAGGCAGGCCACGGTGGATGCGGCGGCGATCGCCGGGCTGAAAGTGCTGCGCCTGCTCAATGAGCCCACCGCTGCTGCGCTGGCCTACGGCTACCGTGCCAATGACGAGCTGAACACGCTGCTGGTCTTTGACCTGGGCGGCGGTACGTTTGATGTGACGCTGCTGGAGTCGTTTGAAGGGGTGGTGGAGGTGAAGGCCTCCTCTGGTGAGAGCCGGCTGGGCGGGGAGGATTACACGGATGCCCTGGCGCGGTGGATCGAGCGTGAGTTCAAGTGGAGCCCTCCCGCCGGAGATGCGCGGCGCTGGCGCGAGCGGGTGGAGCTGCTGAAGCGCGAGCTGACCCGGCAGGCCAGCACCACGATCACCCTGCATGGCAAGGAGGCGCCGATCACGCGGGATGACCTGCTCACTGCGACGGCAGACATCACGGCGCGGCTGCGGCCCGTGGTGCGCCGGGCCATGCGCGATGCGGGGCTCACTCCCAAACAGATCGATGCCGTGCTGCTGGTCGGCGGGGCCAGCCGCATGCCGGTGGTGTATGAAGATCTCAAGGACCTGCTGGGCATGGAGCCCTCCCGCACGCTGGACCCGGACCGCGTCGTGGCGCTCGGGGCTGCGGTGCAGCAGGCGCTGGTGGCGGGGGATTCCGCCGTCAAAGACCTGGTGCTCACGGACGTGTGCCCTCACACGCTGGGGATTGAAACGACCAAGGAGCTGGTGCGCGGGCACCGGGAGAATGGCTTCTTTGCCCCGATCATCGAGCGCAACACCATGGTGCCCTGCAGCCGCAGCGAGTGCTTTAGCACGCTCACTCCAGAGCAGGATGAGCTGGCCGTGCAGGTGTACCAGGGGGAAAGCCGCTTGGTGAAGGACAACCGCAACATCGGCAAGCTGCTCATCCAGGGGCTGCGCGCACGCCCGGGCCAGAAGCATCCAGGCCAGGTGGATGTGCGCTTCAGCTATGACATGAACGGCATCCTCGAGGTGGAGGTGACCATCAAGGAAACCGGGAAAAAGGTGACGAAAGTCTTTGAGCAGCGCCCGGGCATCCTGAGCGCGGAGCAGATCGCCGCAGCGCTGCGCAAGCTGCAGCCGCTGAAGACAAACCCTGCGGATCTGCCGGAAAACCGTGCGCGCATCGAGCGTGCGAACCGCCTGTATGCCGATCTCTCCGGGGAGATGCGGCGCTCGCTGGAGGGCTTTCTCGAAGCCTTTGAGGCGGCCCTCATCACCCAGGAGCGTGAGCAAATCGCCGCTGCGGCGCAGGATCTTGACACTTTCATGGCCCCTTTCTTCCGCGACAATGATGGCTGATCCTTGGAGCATCCTTGGCCTGAGTGCTGACACTGCGGATGAAAAGCAGGTGCGCAGCGCGTATGCCAGACTGCTCAAGGTTCACCGCCCGGATGCGGACCCGGAGGGCTTTCAGCGGCTCCGCACGGCCTATGAGCAGGCCCTGCAGTGGCTGCAAAGGCGTGCTGCCTCAGCAGATGAAGACGAGGACTGGGGGGCGGATGATTTGGAAGCGCTGCCGGAAGAGGAGGAGGCTGCGCCTGCGGCGGCGGAGGCACCCGGCGTGCCGCCCCCGCTTTCTCCCTCCTGGGGAGAGGGCAGGGCCCCGGAGCTGCCGTACCACCTGCAGCCGCCTGCGCCCAAGCCCCCGGTGCAGAGGCGGCCTGAGCGTGACTGGCCGCGGGAGTGGTCCTACTCCATCGAGTCGCTGGACCGGGCTCTGCTGGACGGGCAGCGCACGTCCGATGACGTGGCCATGGCGCTGAAGGCGCTCGCCGCAGATGTGGTGGAGTGCGGCATCCCGCCGCAGGCCCTGGACTGCATTCTCAAGGATGCCTTTCAGGGAGAGGCCGGGCTGTTTGGCTCACACACGCCCGCCTGCCTGCTGCAGTGGCTGCTGCTGGCCGGGTGCACCGATCTGCCGCTGGAGGCGCTTGCAGAGCTGGAGCGCGCCGGCCATCCCACCCGCATCGTGCTCCTGGTGCAAAAGCTGGATGAATGCCTGGCGGAGGTGCTCTCTCCACACACGGCGGATGTATTCTTCCAGGCGGCGGGGCTGGTGGCCCTGCACCAGCCTTTTGTGGCCCAGTCCATGCTGCGCAAGCTGGAGGGCGCGCTGGCCACCCCGGGGTATGCGGCCAAGTGCGAAAGGCTGCAGGCGGGCATCGCCCGCGGCCTGGCGCTTCGCGAACTGGCGCCGGAGTGCCGCACGTTTTGGCTGCGGCGGCTGGAGCATCCGGAAGAGGCCTGCGACTGGAAGGCCGAGGCTGCGGTGCAGGCGCTCATGAATGTGGTCGTGCTCGGCCCCGGGTGGGTGGGCCGCCCGCTGGTGCAGGGCGTGGTGCCTGCGGATGTCTGGCAGAAGGCCTGGCAGTACCGCTGGGTGCAGACGACAGTGTTTCAGCTGGTGAGGCTGTGCAGTCCGCACAATCTGAGGGTCGCGGGGTTTGCCGTGCTGGGCGGAGGGTTCCTGATCTTCGGCGCGCACCTCGCCACCAAAGTCACCCCCGATGGAAAGCGCCATGTGCCCTCCGGGCGCAGCAAGGTGCCGACTGAGCTGCAGAGCAGGGATGAGAAGAAGCCGGAGCCGCCTCAGCCGGGCGGCCGCTGAGTGCTGGCGGCGGGCACGCCGCTAGCGCCACCACACGGGGAGGTCTGTCAGGGTGTCCTTGAGAATGCTGCGGATGGCGGCGCGCTCTGCGGGCGGGATGTGGGCGTGCTGGGCGTCGGGCTGCTCGCGCAGATAGAGGGCCATGTGGTAATAGACGCGCTCCTTGAGCTCCTTGGGGGCGTGCTTCCAGGTGTCCGTGTAGAGCATGTAGCTGCAGCGGTGCTTGAACATGCGGGTCTTGAGGTCGAGATCCTTGAGGGACAGGCCTGCCTTTGAGACTTTGCGGTCGCGCAGGAAATCCTGCACATAGGCGGGGTCTCCCACCATGCCTTTGGCGGGGAATTTGGCCTCGTCTGCAAAGGTGATGTAGCGTGCGAGCTCCTGTGCACGCTCCTCGATCTCCTCCTTGGCTGCTGCGCCCAGCATGCCTTTGCCCTCGCTCTTGAGCTGGCGCACGGTGTAGATGGCATAGACGAGGCGGTTTTCGAAGCCCATCTGGTGCTCGTTCGTCAGGTTGGGCAGGATGTCGCTGGTGGGCAGCAGGTGCAGGCTGAGGTCGGAGAACTGCCCGGGATTCACGGGGGTGATCTCGTTTTTGCCGGCATTGGGGATGCCCATGACGTTCGCCTTGTGGTTGGCGATGTTGTGCTGGCCGGTGAGGTGCCAGCCGCCAAAGCGGTCCTCCAGCGGGATCTGGTGCCCCTGCACATCCCGGCGGTAGGTCTCCAGGCTGGAGCCTGCGCGGGAGACCAGCAGGGACTCGGCGATGAGGCCGGGCAGCCGCCGCGTGGCATTGCCGGCGTGGCAGTTCATGCACTTGGTGGAGCGCGTCACCCTGGGCACCGGCCCGCCGGGGCGCAGGCGGTCAAAGACGTAGAACATGGGGCCCATTTCCGGGTCTGCGGCGATGATCTCCACCAGTCCGCCGGGCACCCAGCCGAGGTAGGTGTCTTCGTTGAAGTAGAGCGCGCGCGGATTGCGCGGATTGATGATCTCGCTTTGCAGGGAGCTGGCGGAAAACACCATGATCTGCGAGCTGACGGGGATGTCGAGCGCCTGCAGCAGGCTGGTGAGGAAGGCCTTGTCATTTGAGGTGTCCAGCTTCACCTCGCCCTTCTGCGCCTTTTCCTGCAGCTCGGCAAAGCGGTCCTTGGGCTTCCATTCCAGGTAGTTGTGCGGCGGCCCTCGGAAATCGATGACCCGTGGCTCTTTCGTCTCCGCGGCCGAAAGGGCGGAGATGGAGAAAAACAGCAGCAACGTGAGGGATTGGGAACGCATCGTGCTCTTATACGCTTGCGAAGTTACCCAAATCGCAGCAGACAGCCACCAAACATTGTCATTCTGGTCATCCTCAGCCGCCCATGCCATCCATTCAGCCACGCCGCGCCGGTATTCTGATCCCCGTTTTTGCCCTGCGTACCCTTGAGGATCTCGGCATCGGCGACGTCGGCGGCGTGCGGCAGCTCATTGACTGGGCGGCAGAGACGGGCCTCGGCTTTGTGCAGTTTCTGCCCATCAACGCCACTGGCAGCGACAGCAGCCCCTACAATGCCATAAGCTCCGTGGCGCTGGACTACCTGACGCTGGATCTCTCCCCGGCAGCGGTGCCGGAGCTGGATGAGAAATATTACAGCACCGTCACCGGCATCCTGCGCGTGGACCTGCTGCGCCAGGGCTCGGTGAACTACCCCAAGGTGCGGCGGCTGAAAAACAACCTGCTGCGCCGCGGCTTCAGCCAGATCGAAAGCCAGGCGGAGCGCATGGCGGAGTTTGAAGCCTTCTGCGCGCGGGAGGCGGCCTGGCTGGATGACTTCTGCCTTTTCAAGGTGCTGATGGAGGAGCACGGGCACGAGGACTGGACGAACTGGCGCGATGAGCTGAACACCGCCGCCAAGGCCCGCGCCTGGCGCGAGGCGCAGGGGGATGCGATCGACGACCGCATCCTCTTCCACGCCTACGTGCAGTGGCTGTGCTTCAGCCAGTGGGGGGAGCTGCGCGCCTACGCCAATGGCAGGGGCGTCAAGCTCATGGGAGACATCCCCTTTGGCATCTCCTGGTGCAGCGCGGATGTGTTTTTCAAGACCGACCAGTTTGACCTGGAATGGTGCGGCGGAGCCCCGCCGGAGACCTATTTCAAGGACGACTACTTTGTGCAGCACTGGGGGCAGAACTGGGGCATCCCGCATTACCGCTGGGACGTCATGGGGCAGGGCGGCTTCCAGTGGTGGCGGCAGCGCACCCAGAAGCTGACGGAGATCTTCGACATCTTCCGCATCGACCACGTGCTGGGCTTTTACCGCATCTACAGCTTTCCGTGGCGGCCCACGCGAAATGCGGAGTTCTGCTATCTCACCGATGACGAGGCCATGGCCCTCACCGGCGGCCGCCTGCCGCACTACATCGAAAACGCCGACGACACCCCCGAGCACAAGGCCGCGAATCTGGCCAACGGGGACAAGTACCTGCGCATGATCCTGGACGCCGCAGCCGGCAAGGCCGAGGTGGTGGCCGAAGACCTGGGCACCGTGCCCGACTATGTGCGCCCGCACCTGCTCAGCCTGGACATCCCCGGCTTCAAGGTCAGCCAGTGGGAGCACAACGACCAGGGCCGCGTCGTCATGGGCAGCACGTATGACAACTGCGCCTTTGCCACCTACGCCACGCACGATCATGAACCGATGAAAACGCTCTGGGAGCACCGCCGCCGCGATGCCATGAGCGGCGATGAAGCCGAGCAGGCCGTGGGCAACAAGGAGCTGGGAGATCTCGCCGAATTCGCCGGACTGCGCTTTTCCTCCGAAGGCTGGCCGGAATACGACGCCCACATCCGCCACGCGCTGCTGGAGGCGCTGCTGACGAGCAACGCCCGCTTTGCCGCCTTCATGCTCACGGACCTCTACGGCCTGGAAGACCGCTTCAACGTCCCCGGCATCGCCGCCGACAGCAACTGGAGCGCCCGTCTGCCCATGACCGTGGCGGAACTGCGGAATGCCTCGCCATGGAAAGAAGAAGGCGAGTGGCTCAAGAAGGCGATCAAGAGCACGGGGCGGTAAAGTAGACCAGTTGCGCCGCAACTGGTCTAATTTGCTTTGCGAACAACCTACGGCAGTCCCCAAGCCCCACGCAGGGCGGCGTAGTCGGCCTTGGGCAGCAGGACATAATGCGGAGAGGCGGAGGGATCGAGCCAGCGGAGGAGGCGGGTAAGGTCTCCTTCCGCCATGGTGGTGCAGCCGGCGCTGGGCTTGTCCGGGCCGCGTCGCACATGGAAAAAGATGGCGCTGCCGTAGCCGGGGGCGGAGGGATTTTGATTGTGGCGGATCTCCAGCATCCACTTGTAGGCGGCGTCTCCCAGGCGCATTTTCTGCTTCTCAAACCACGGCGGAATGCCCTGGCGGGGATCGATACGGATGTGGCGGTTGTAATACTGGGGCAGGGTTGAGTCGTCCACGTAGGCGTCCCAGGGGCCGACCTGGATGTAGGGCCAGCGGGCGCCGCCGGGCGGGGTGGGGGCGTAGCCAAAGAGGGAGCCGAGCTGGAAGACGCCGGCGGGGGCGCGCCAGTCTTTTTCCACCTTGGGGGGGATGCCGTTCTGGGGGGGATTGAAGACGCCACGCCCCCAGGCGAGGCCCTTTCTGCCCAGCAAAACCGGCACCGGTTTCTCAAACACGGCCTGCCATGGAGCCCCGGCGGAGGCGCGCTGGTAGCACTGCATGCTGGCAGTGTTGGAGGTCCAGGTGGCGGCCTGGGAGACGATGACCTGGCGCACGGCGCGGCCCAGTTGTGCGTGAGTCACCGAAGGCAGCAGGGCTAAAATGCCGATACCCAGCAGGGGGATAAGGCACGTCTTTTTTCGATGGAAAACTTTTTGGTATTGCATGGCGAAGCTGTTTCCGAATATATTCAATAAATCAACCCTGCCGGGTTAATTGGATTCAGGTTTTGGGGGTTTTTTTCCTGAGCTCCGAGTTCCGGCAGGGTTGTTTTTTTCCCCTCGCTGAGATTCCAGGTGAATCTACCACATTGATTCGCGTCCAAGGGCGTTCTAATGATAACCATGATGAACTTCCGGTGCTTTTCAGCCATTCTCCTCGGAGCCGCAGCCAGCCTCAGCTTCTCTTCCTGTTCCAATTCATCGGTCGTCAGCCTCGACTATGTGCCGCAGCCGGGCCTGATGGTGCGGGGAAACCCCGACTTCGCCGTGGGGGAGTTCAAGGACAAGCGCGGTGAGAAGGCCCAGGTGCTGGGCCATGTGCGGCTGCCCATCGGCCCTTCGGTGGACACCATCCAGACACGCCTGCCTGTGAGGGATGTGGTGCGCAACGCCTTTGCCTACGCCTTGGAGGAGCGCGGCATGCTGGCCACTGAGGTGAAGGGCCGCTTTATCCTCACCGGGGAGATTCAGGATCTGCGCTCGCAGCTTCTGGTGCATCCCTATGGCTATGCGCGCATCCGTGTGAATGTGGTGGATGCCGCCTCCGGGCGGGTCGTTTTCACCAAGGTCTATGAAGGCGAGCGCCAGAGCAATGCCTACCGCCCTGGCAGTGGCTCGCCCGTGCCCCTGCTGCGGGACCTGACCTCCCGCGCGCTGCAGGATTGCGTGGACCGCGCCCTGGATGACACCCGCATGCGCCAGCAGATCGGCACCAGCGTGGACAGCCGCCCGCGCTACACGCCGGGAATGTTGTAGGAAACGGAGGGGGATCATCTTGATCCCCTGGTGCAGCGCCGATGGATGTGGCCTCACCGAAGAAGAAAGCCGCGTCTTTCCGGCGCGGAACTGAGTGCGAGCACGGAGTGTGTTGGGATCAGGATGATCCCACTCCTGCCGGAGGCTCTGGGTGGATTGGAGGAGAGGGACCATCTTGGTCCCTCATCACTCCGCCCTGCGCATCAACCTTAACCACAAAGTGTCTGATCAAGAGGGCGTGTACCCGGAGTCGGCTCTTGCCTGAAGCCTTTTTGCCAGCTTCTTCTGCCGGCAATCGTAGCAGCGCTTGGGTTGCTGGTAGGGGGAGGCTTTGGAAATCTCGAAATAATGCTGCTGTGAACCGGCAGACCAAAAGTCAGGCCTGCCGCAGTCGCTGCAGACAAACTCGATGTCCTGATAGCAAACAGCCGGGATGCAAAGGGTGGCCTTCGTCGAAAGCTCAGGATCGATCGGAATGGCATCGGCAGGAATCTCCGACGCATTTTTGATCAATCCCCGTTCCAGCAGCATTTGAATCCGTCGTGGCCGGTCATCCAACACCTTGCGCAGGCGTTGTTTTGACTGAGCCCGGCGGTCCTTGTCCATGAGCCAAGGCGCTTACTTCACCAGTGCCTCGTCCAGCACGCGGCCATCCGCGCCGGGGAAGGGGATGCCGAGGAGTTTGGCCATGGTGGGGGTGACGTCGATGTTCTTGATCTCATCGACCACCGCGCCCTGCTTCACACCGGCGCCGGAGATGACAAAGCCGCCGTAGAGATTGGGGTCGAGCTGGAAGTGGCCGTGCGCGCCTTTGGGCGGATCATTGGGGATGATGACGTCGTTGTCAGCCAGGGAGTCGGTGAAGGTGTAGCCGTCACCTGCCAGCAGCACGAGGTCGGGTTCGCGGCCATCTTTGGCGGCGGTGATGTGGTGCAGCTTGGCATCGAAATCCTTCGCCTCGACGACGCCTTCCACACCTTCCAGTTTGCCGAGCGTTGGGGTGATCTGTTTCAGGATGCTGTCACGATTGGCAGCATCCAGCACATAGACGAAGCAGGCGCCGCCTTCGGCCATGGCAAAGACCTGGGAGTCGGGCGCGAGGCTCTTGCCCAGCACGCTTTTGACAAAGCCGTCCTTTTTCAGCGCGGCGTTGGCGTTGATGGATTTGGTGAAGGTGACGAAGCCGTGGTCAGTGGTGATGACGAAGACCGTCTTGTCACGTATGCCGGCCTCTTCCGTGGCGCGCACGATGTCGGCCACGCGGTTGTCGGAATCATTGGCGGCCCAGTAGGCCTCCGAGACCTGACGGCCATGCGCATGCTCAAAGGAGTCGAGGCTGACGAGATGCAGCGCGAGGAAGTTCGGCTTGTGCTTTTTGATGATGTGCTGCGCGAGCTGCGAGTACATGTAGTCGCGGTGCGCCTTGCCCGGATTTCCCAGCTTGCACCACTCGTTCTGCTTTTCGATGGGGATGCCAGCGGCGCGTGCTTCCTCCAGCAGGGAAGGGGTGCCGTATTTCTCGAAGAGCTCCTGCTCAAACACATCCGGCACCGTCCAGTCCAGAGTCTTCGCTCCGCGTGAGGCGGGCCAGATCACTCCGGCGGTGGTCAGGCCGGCGGCCTTGGCCGCGTCGTAGATGGTGGGGGTTTTGACGATCTCGTCCTTGTTGAAGATCGGGTCGGGAATGAGGGGCACCTTCTTGCGGGTGGTGCGGTCGAAGTACTCGTTGGCCAGCACTCCATGCTTCCCCGGATGCACACCGGTGACGAGCGTGGTGTGGTTCGTCCAGGTCACGGTGGGGAAGGAGCACTCCATACGCTTCGCCCGCACGCCCTTGGCCGCCAGTGCCTTCACCGTGGGCATGTGGCACTTGGGATCATCAAAGTACTGATGCGCCCAGCCATCGATGCTGATGAGGATGACGTGTTCAGCAGGGGCTGCGTGGGCCAAGGAGGCGGCGGTGACGAGAAGGGCGAGGGCGCGGTAAAGCATAAAAGGGAGTATGATCTACGGGGTGTTGGCGTCAATCCTGTCTGCCAAGAGGAAGTATGAAGCTCATGAGCCTCATTTGAGCCTGGAGCGTCGCTTACGGTGAAGGAGGAGGCGCAATCTGGGCAACCAAGCTCACCTGCGAACTCCTGCGCGCATCCATGGCAGACAGTGGAAATGCTTTTCCCCCCCCTGGGGGACTTGTTTCCTTCCTAGGCTCAGGATCATGATCCTGATTTGATTCCAGTTTGATCCTGATCCTGGAGCGATGCCACTCTTGTCAGGATGCAGGAGGTGACTGAGCTAGCCCCATGAGACATAAACAACCGTGCAGTTGTCTTCAAGTCCGACACTGCATTCGACATAGGTGCCGCTAGGCAGATACTGCACACGATCAATGCGGGACTCCAGACGGCCACGCCGCCACCACGTCGTGGCCGAGCCAAGCTCATAATGTGGACTGCGTTCAAGCCCCGCCGAAAAAATGGAGTTCTGCATGAATGCGTCACGGCAGGAATCCGGCAGCTCGAACTTGGAGGCCACGTTTGCCGACAAAGAAGAGGCGTCTTGCAGGCACAGGCCCACCAGTTTTGCGGCAGGTGGAAAAACCACGCCGGTGTGCTGAGTAACAAGCAGGATATGATCTGACGTCAGCTGATCTCCCAGCAACTCGTTGGCTGGAGGGCGCATGCGAAACAACAAGAGCAGACCACCGATGAGCAGCAGTCCGAGTCCTGAGAGCAGTAGTATTCCCTCTGCCACGCCTTCAAGCGGGGCTCCAGGCCCGGAGCCGCGAGTTGGGAGCGTAAGAGATATGAGACAAAGAACGCAGCCAGCCAAAAAAATAATAACGTTCAATAACAGCCGGCAACGGTAGAGGAGTGACCTCCTTGCGGGCTCAGTCATGGGACGAAGTCTGGTTCGGCGGGATGGCTCCTCGTACTCAAGGAGCCGCCTGCACTTTCTTGCCGATGCAGTACAGCTTGTCCTGCGAGCGGATGAAGAGGCAGCCGTCGCTGATGGCGACGCTGGCGCGCACGCTGGAGGCGTTGCCGTTGGGCTTGGTGCCGTTGCCCATTTCGTTCATGCCGAGCAGCTCAAACTGGTCGGTGTTGGCCTTGGCGACATAGACTTCGCCCCAGAAGTTGATGCAGTAGACTTTGTCGTCCACCACGGTGGGGCTGCTTTCAAACTTGGTCTTGCCGCCGAGTTCGCCGGTCCACACGACTTTGCCGGTCTTGGGCTCCAGGCAGCTCAGGGTCTTTCTGCCGCCGTCGAGGACGTAGAATTTTCCTTTGTAGAAGGCGGGGGTGGGCACGTCGCTGGTCACGCCCTTGGGCTCGGTCTGCCAGACGGGTTTGGTCTCGCCTTTGGCATCCAGCGGCATGGCAAAGATGGGGGAGTTTTTGGGTGCGCAGACGATGGCCATGCCTTCGCCCACGACGGGGGAGGGGACGAGGCGGAAGAACTTGTTGTAGCCTTCACCGGGCGGGTTCCAGGTGGCGATGCGGGAGAACTCCTTGCCGGTGGCGGCGTCGTGGATCGTGAGGGTGTCACCGCCGGAGATGAGCATGAGGCGCTGGCCTTTGTAGGTGGTGAAGATGGGGCTGCTGAAGGCCTCCAGAGACTCGGTGCTGGCCTTGCTGGGGCGGATGTGCTTCCAGAGGTCCTTCCCCGTGGCGGGGTCCACGGCGAGGATGTAGCTGCTCATGTCCTTGCCGGCGGTGCCTTTTTCAAACTTGTCCTGGAATTTGAAGGCCTCGTTGCGCTGCAGCACCTGGATGTAGAGCTTGCCGCCGTCCAGCGCGGGGCTGCTGCCGTAGGTCCACTGTGTGGCGAAGGCGCCGTGCGTTTCCTTGAAGTCGCGCTTCCAGACGATCTTGCCCTCGAAGTCGCACGCGGCGGCGATGGCGTTGGCAAAGAGGAAGAAAACGCGGTCGCCATCCGTCACGGCGGAGGGGCTGGCGAGGTTGCTCTTGTCATCCCACTGGATCTCCGAGCCTTCGCTGATGGTGGTGCGCCATTTTTCGCGGCCGGTCTGCTTGTCATAGCACAGGCCCACGAGTTTTTTCTCCGCATCGATGGGGGCGGTGATGAAGACATTGTCCCCCCAGATGACGGGGACGGAGGCGGAGAGTCCCGGCACGTCGGCGGCCCAGCGCACGCCCTCGGTGGGGCTGAATTTCGCAGGCAGGCCGGTCTCGCCGCTGGAGCCGTCCTGGTTGGGCCCGCGCCAGCTCGGCCAGTTTTCAGCGAGAGCGGCGGAGGAGAAGGACAGGCAGGCGAGCAGGAATGCGGCGGGTGATTTCATGGCGGAAGGGAGAGAAGCGAATACGCGCTGGCATGTCGAGATGTTTTCGCGAATTGATCAGCCGCTTTGAATTCGACCCACTGGCAATCGACCACGCTCGCCCTCCTCGGCTTTGGCACGGGGCTGGTGCTGCACCTGCGCTGGCACCCGCTGCGCAGGCATCTGTCAGACGCCTGGGACTGCCTGCGGCTGCGCCCGGCCCTGCTCCTGCTGACGGCCGGGGCCATGCTGCTGGCCACGGCTTTTGCCGAGACGCGGCATGTGCCGTATTCGCTCTCCCAGCTGATGGACTGGCGGGGGATCCTCCTGCCGCTGGTGCGCGATGCGCTGGCCCACATGGCGGTGCTGCCGCATGCGCTGCTGCCGCCATGGCCGCAGGCCTGCGGGGTGCCGCTGCTGCTGGTGTTTCTGACCATCCGCATCTGGCGCTGGCCCTACCGCTACGGTGAGCGCAGGCCGGGGCCGGAGCAGAAGTTTGGCCTGCTGGCCGTTACATTGGCGGGGTTTGTCTGGCTGGGGCTGGAGGGGGCCAGCGCCCGGCACGCGCTGGCTGAAGGTGTGGAAACGGCGAAACTTGGGTGTCGTTACATTTTCGCCGCCCTGGCTGCGGCGTGGGCGCAGGTGTGGCTGGTGCGCTTTGTCATCGCCTGGGAGAGGCCCAAGAAGCCGGAGCCCGGTGGCGATGCCGCCGCTGCGCTGGAGCATGCCTTTGCGCGCTGGCAGGGCGTGGGCTGCCTCGCGGGCTTTAACCTCCTGTGGATGAGCTGGCGCTGGTGGCAGATGAACACCCCGCAGAGCATCGGCGCCTGGTGGTGGGTGGAGCTGCTGCTGCTCTTTGCCGCGCTGCCTGTGGCGGTGGCGGCGGTGCCGGGGTCCTTCTGGCAGCAGGGGGCGGCAGCGCTGCGCATCCTGGGGCGTGCCGTCTTGCCTCTGCTGATGCTCGCCATCACCTCCCTTTTCATTTTTGTTCTCGCGCTTTACGCAGTGGAAATGGGGCGCGCAGGCTGCGCCGGGTCGCCCGTCTGGCGCATGGTCGAGCAGCCCCTGAGCGCTTTGGTGCTTGCCATGCTCGATTGCTGGCTATTGCTAACGGCCCTACTTCTCATGCTGCGCTTTGGCTTTTCACGTTCCCCCTCCGCATGACCAGCGGCACGCTCTCACCAGAACAGATCGTGCGGCGGGCGAAGTCGAACCTCGCTTTCGCGCTCGCCTGCCTGCCCAAGGAACGCCGCAGGGACATGATCGCGTTTTACGCCTTCTGCCGCGTGGTGGACGACATCGCGGACGACCCCAATGCCAGCGAGGCGGACAAGGAGAAAGAGCTCACTCACTGGAAGCGCTGCGTGGAAGAAGGCAATCCGCCGGGGCATTCCGTGCTGGATGAAATGATCCTGCTGCCGGAGAAGTACGGCTTCCCCCGTGCCTGGCTGTGCGAGATCATCGACGGCGTCGCCAGCGACATCACGAAGACCCGCTACGAGACCTTTGAGGAACTGCTGGCCTACTGCTACAAGGTCGCCAGCGTGGTCGGGCTGGTGAGCATCGAGATCTTCGGGTATCAAAATCCGGCCACCAAGGACTACGCGATCAATCTGGGCTACGCGCTGCAGTTCACCAACATCATCCGCGACGTGGGGCAGGACGCCAAGGACACCGGCCGCATCTACCTGCCGCAGGCCGAGCTGCGGAAGTTTGGCGTGCTGGAAAGCGAGATCCTCGACGCCCGCCCGAGCGAGCGCTTCATCAAGATGATGGACTTTCAGTATGCCCGTGCGCGCAGCTACTACGACGCCGCCGAGAAGTGCCTGCCCCCGGAAGACCGCAAAAACATGGTCGCCTCAGAGATCATGGGGGCCATCTACTCGCGCATCCTGGAAAAGCTCAAGCGCGAGCGCTACCCCGTCTTTGCCAAACGCTGCCGACTGAGCAAGCTGCACAAGGTGTGGATCCTCGCCAGTCATCTGCTCAAGGCGCGGTTTGGGAAGTAAAGTAGCCCAGTTGCGCCGCAACTGGATGGGAAGGTCTCATTCTTTCACCAGTATCAGGTGGGTTTCCACGGGACTGAGCCCGCCACGGCGGTACCGCACCTTGACAGGAGTGCCGGGGGGGAGGCGTTTGAAAGTGGTAAACTCCTCCCGCGTCATGGTTTTGAGGGGATGGTCCTCGATCTCCTGCATTTCATCTCCGGCACGCAGTCCGGCTTTGTCCGCCGGCCCGTCTGGCACGACGCTGATGATCCTGAAGTCAGGATTCATGTAGATGCCTGCCGTAGAGGAGCGCGTGATCTCCTGCACGGTGCCGAGGGGCTTGAGACGAAGTTCACCTGCGGAGAAACGAAAAGTCAATACGTAGTGACGGAGCAGGTTCAGGCCGACGATTCCCTTGTCCTCATCCGCCGAACCGGGAGGAGGGCTGATGACATTCGTGCTCAAACCGTGCAGAGTATCAGGACCAAACGTCAGTTCCGGAAGTTTGGCATCCCGGCTCAGCGTTTTGCCGGAAATAGAAAAACCGGTGACCAATCCGGGCAGCGCGTTCTTCAGTGCTTCGGGGGCCACTTTTTCCATGAGCACGCTCGGAAGTTGGAAAGTGGTGCCATGACCGGTGTCAGGGGTGGCCATGAGTTCGTGATGGCCCACCCGCACCGGCACGGCGAGGTTCATCTTATGATATCCCTGCCGGTTGGATATGCCCGCCTGCGGATGGACCATCTTGCAGGAAAGCGGCAGGACCGTTTCGCCCTCCAGCGGCGGTGCTTTGCCAGCGGGGAAGAGGGTGAGTTTTTTGTTTGCAGGATCGATTCGCACATCCCAGTCCGCCAAGGTGCTCACGCCCAGCAGTCCATTCATGCCCGGCGGCATGTCGTAAATGAACACGGGCTCATTTTCAGTCCATGCATCTCCAATGCTGATGCGCTTGGTCAGCACACGCTGGCCAGCCACGCGCTCGCCAGAGGCGCTCGTAGCTGATTCACTTCTTCCTACGGCCGGGAGCCCCAGTTTCTGCGCTGTTCCCGGCGAAAAAGCAGTGACGCAGGAGCCCGAATCCAGCACAAGCCGCATCGGCTTTCCGTCGATAAGGACCTCCACGGTGAACGATCCAGAGATGTTGTACTCAAACGGAACGGTCACACTGTCCGCCCCTGCTGGCAGGCCTGAGGTGCGCAAGGCGCCGGCCAGCGCTGCAGAGATGGGCTGCGGGTCTTCTCCTTGCAGAGGGAGGACGGCGCAAGAAAGCAGCAGAGCAAGACATCGCGGGAGCATGGTGTCAGAGATTAAAGGGGAGTGAGGCAGGACTTTCAGGTCCCCGCCCAATAACGCCTCAGACGTTCCCGTGTTGCAGCCGCTTCGCCATTGGACTATGGCGCGCAGCAAGTAGCCCAGTTGCGCCGCAACGGGTCCGGGGAAAAACCCCCAGTTGCGGCGCAACTGGTCAACTTTGTTTCCAATACTTTTCTGATGGAAACCCCGCCTTTTGTGCGGCTATTGCTTTCCCTCTCTTCTCCATGCGTCCCCTAGCTCTCCTGCTCCTCCTCTCGACGGCCATTCTTGGCCATGCTGAAACCAAGCCTCTCAAGGCCCTGCTCGTGGCCGGTGGCTGCTGCCATGACTATGCGAAGCAGCATGTGATCCTGAGCCAGGGCATCCAGGCGCGGGCGAATGTGCAGGTGGATGTGGTGTGGACAGATGACAAATCGGTGACGCCGCCGCTGCCGCTGTATGACAATCCGGACTGGGCCAAGGGCTACGACATAATCATCCACGACGAATGCGCCGCCGGCGTGAAGGACATGGCGCTGGTGAAGCGCATCCTGGATGTGCACCAGACCATCCCCGCCGTGCATCTGCACTGCGCCATGCACAGCTTTCGCACCGGCACGGACGTGTGGTTCAAGCACCTCGGCATCCAGTCCGCCTCGCACGGCCCGCAGGAGCCCATCGCCATCACCTTTGTGGACAAGGAGCACCCGATCACCAAGCCGCTGGCGGACTGGACCACGATCAAAGAGGAGCTCTACAACAACGTGAACATCTTCGACGGCCACCCGCTCGCCATGGGCAAGCAGGTCGTCAAAGGCAAGGACGTGGACTACGTGGTGGCCTGGACGAATGAAAAAGTGGGCGCACGCAGCTTCAGCACCACCATCGGCCACAACAACGACACCGTGGCGGATGCACGCTACCTGGACCTCGTGACCCGTGGCCTGCTCTGGGCCATGGACAAGCTGACGCCGGATTACCTCACGCCGTTCAAGGGACAGAACAAGATCACCTTTGTGCCTGCCAAGCCCGTGGAAGCTCCCAAGCCGCCCGTGCTGCCGAAAGACGGCCTGCCGGTGAAAGCCAGCGCCAGCAGCGAAGAATCCGGCAAGGGCAACTACGCATGGAAAGCCGTGGATGGCGATGAGAGCACCCGCTGGTGCGCCAGCAACGCCAGCTACCCGCAGTGGCTCCAGCTTGAGCTCGAAAAGCCGCAGACGCTCACCGGCATCCAGACCGTGTGGGAAAACGGCGGTGTGTATCAGTTCAAAGTCGAAGGCAGCACCGATGGCAAGGCCTGGACCACGCTGGTGGATGGCAGCAGCAACACGAAGAACGCGCCTTACTCCAACGAGTTCGCCAAGGTGGAAGGCATCCGCTTTGTGAAGATCCACGCGCTGGGCAAGACCAGCGGCGGCTGGGCCAGCATCCGCGAGGTGCGCCTGCAGGGCCCTGGCATCAAGGCCGTGGCACCGAAGCTCAGCGAGGCGCAGAAGAAGGAATACGACAAGGCCAGCGATCCGCTGAAGGACGCAGGCAACGTGGCCCCCAAGATCGTGAAACTCACGCCCGAGCAGGAGGCCGCCATCTTGAAGGATGTGAAGGTGGCCGAGGGCTTCGAGGTCTCGCTGTTTGCACCGCCGCAGTCGGCGAACTATCCCGTCTTCATCGCCGCCGCACCCGACGGCACGCTCTATGTCAGCAGCGATGGCAACGGCTCCCTCGGCCGCAATGCGCACCGTGGCCGCATCCTGCGCCTCAAGGATCTGGATGGCGATGGCCGCGCCGATGAGGTGAAGGAATTCGTCAAAGACGTGGACGCTCCACGCGGCCTCGTCTGGGACAAGGACCGTCTCTACCTCGTGCATCCGCCGCACCTAAGCGCCTACATCGACAAAGACGGCGACGGCGTGGCCGATGAGGAGAAGGTGCTCGTCAAAAACATCGCCTTTGGTTACAAAGACCGCCCCGCCGACCACACCACCAACGGCCTCAGCCTCGGCATCGACGGCTGGCTCTACATCGCAGGGGGCGACTTCGGTTTCATGGACGCCGAAGGCACGGATGGCAGGCACCTGCAGCATCGCGGTGGCGGCGTCATCCGCGTGCGCCCTGACGGCACCGGTTTGGAAATCTACAGCACCGGCACGCGCAACATCCTCGAAGTCGCCATCAGCCCCACCATGGACATCTTCGCCCGCGACAACACCAACGACGGCGGCGGCTGGAACGTGCGCTTCCACCACTTCACCGGCCTCGACGACCACGGCTACCCACGCCTTTACAAGAACTTCAACGACGAGTGCATCCAGCCCCTCGCCGAATACGGTGGCGGCAGCGGCTGCGGTGCCGTTTACATCGACGAACCCGGCTTCGGCAAATGGAACAACGCCCCCTTCACCTGCGATTGGGGCACCGGCGCCCTCTGGCACCATCAGGTGAAACCCAAAGGCGCGACCTTTGAAGAAACCCGCCCGCCCGAACCCTTCATTAAAATGACCCGCCCCACCGACGCCGACGTGGACGGCAACAGCCGCGTCTACTGCGCCAGTTGGAAAGGCGCCACCTTCAACTGGGAAGGCCCAGACGTGGGCTACATCGTGCAGGTGCGCCCGAAAGGATTTAAGCCTGAGCCGCTGCCGGATTTCGCGAAGGCGAGTGATGCGGAGCTGGTGAAGCAGTTGGAGTCGCCCAGCAACCGGCGGAGGATGGATGCGCAGAGGGAATTGATGAGAAGAAACCTTGCTGAATCATTGCCCAATAAAGTGATCCAGAAAGTTGCCGCAGATGTTTTCAATGACTCTAGCAAATCCATCACAGCACGGATCGCTGCCTTGGGTGCTGCTCGAAGCGAGGGAGATGATGTGGGGCGCGTGGCTCCCCCTGTGGCCTTGAATGCAGGAAGTGAATTAGCGCCTTGGATGGCTCAACGAATGTATCCCACTCCCGTGTTTCCCGCGGGGACCAAATTTGAGCAATGGGTTCGAGTCAGGTATGGAATGCGCGAAGATCTGTCTAAATACAAACCCCTCGAACAGTGGACCATCTCCAAAATTGAGCAGCGCTTTTTGGAATCGTGCATCAAGAGCAAAAACCCAAGATCCCAGGTCGCGGCACTTAGAACAGCTTCAACACTGACACTTTTAGAGCCAATCACAGACTCTCTTTGGAATGCTGTTATTGACGCAATGCTCAGTAGCGATCCTGTTGTCGCTCACACGGCGGCAAACGCGGCAGCCGATCTATTGAATGAGCTGTCAAAGTTTCGAGAGCTTGGCCAGCGATTGACCAAAGAGAGCTTGGATGAACCTCAGAGTGAACCAAGCGAGGGTTTCGTTAAGCTGATGTCTCAAATCAAAACCAATGATGAATTCTCTTTGAGCACCGAGCATGAACAGTTTCGCAAGAACGCGGTTAACAACCGAAATGCCTTCACTGCCAAAACGCAGAAGACTTACGAGCTGGCAGTTCAGAGAGCATTTGAATCACTGGAGAGTCGCTCTCAAATGCTGATTGCTTTGAGGAAAGTGCACACCCCCGAAGTCGTCACCGGCCTCATCGAACGCCTCGCCAAAGCCACCGATCCCGCACTTCGCCAAGGCATCCTCTCTGCTCTCTGCCGCCTGCATTTCCATGAAGGCGAATGGAAGGGCGATTCCTGGGGCACGCGCCCGGACACTCGTGGGCCGTATTACCAGCCGGAGGCATGGAGCGAGACGCCGAAGATCGCGGCGGCGCTGAAAGACGCGCTGGCGAAGGCTTCGCCGGAAGAGGCAGCGTTTTTGGTGAAGGAGATGAACCGCAATCGCATCCAGTCGAACGATGCCCTCGAGCGCATCCTCGTCCTCGCCAAGCAGGATGCGAAGGTGATCCCGGATGCCGTTGCGCAACTCGCCACGGCGGAGACGATTCCTGCGGATGGCATTCCGCTGCTGATTGCTGCGGCGAACAGCAAGGAACTCGATCCGCAGAGCGCGGCAACGACTCTGGCCAATACGCTGACAGCCATCGCCAAGACTGATAGCGCGGAGGCCTGGACGGCGGCGCTGAATGCTTTGGTGGCGCTCGATGCGCAGCAGGGTGCAGGCAAGGAGCAGGAGGCGGGCAGGACGGCCTTCCTCACGGCACCGAAGCTGGAGAACGTGCATCAGGCCTTTGAGGCCGAAGCCGCCAAGGCCGGCACTCCCACCAGCGCGTGGGCGGATGCCGCGCTGCTGAGCCTGGCCGCACGCAAGACCGGCAGCCCCGAAGCGCGTGAGATGTCGCAGAAGTCTCTGGATGCCGGATGGGCCGATGCGAAGCGCCGTTTGCAGATCATCAATGCCGCCGTGAAGACCAAGAGCCATGCGGTGGACGAAAAAATCCTGGCCGCCGTTTCCGCCGCCGACGCCCCCACAGCCAAGGCCGCGCAGAATGCCGTGAAGAGCCTCAAGCTGGTGGCCAAGGGCGAGGACAAGTCGCCGAAGGTCGGCGCGCTGAAGCCCGAGGACGCCATTGCCGCAGTGCTCAAGATGAAGGGCGACGTGGCCATCGGCGAGCAGGTCTTTACCAAGGCCACCTGCGTAGCCTGCCACACCACCAAGGAATCCGAAGCGCAGAAGGGGCCGTATCTTGGCAACATCGCGCAGACCTACAAGCGCCCTGAGCTGGCCCAAAACATCCTCGATCCGAACAAGACCATCGCGCAGGGCTTTGCCAGCGAGGTGATCACCCTGAATGACGGCACGCAGCAGATGGGCTTCATCACGCTGGAGTCCGCCGACAATGTGAAACTGCGCAATGTGGCCTCCCAGGAGTTCACCTTTGCTGTGAAGGACATCAAGAGCCGCCAGCGCCTGCCCATCTCCATCATGCCACCCGGTTTGATGACGAACTTCAGCGTGCATGAGTTCGCCAGCCTGCTCGACTACCTGGAGTCGCTGGCGAAGAAGTAAAACGAGCTTCCCAGTTCGTTGGTCGGGGGCGGAGGATCAGGGCTGAACGAATCTGGAGATTGGTGCTCCAGATTCCCGGGGGGCGGTGTCTCCGTCAACGCCCCGCCTTGAGTGGGCTGCCCCAGGCTGTAGCCCGGGCGTGCGCCGTATCACTTCAGCTCAAAGACAAACGGCAGGCCCTGCGCGTTCATCATGGCTTTTTCCGTCCGCATGAAGCGCTCGGCCAGCCGGGTGAAGCTGCCGTCGCTCTGCATGCGGGAGACGACTTCGTTGACCTTGGCTTTGAGCTCTTCATTACCCTGCTTCAGGCCAACGGCCCAGACTTCCTCGCGCAGCGGGGCGAGAAGAGCGCGAGTCTTGTCAGAGTATTTCTTCTGATAGTTCATGATGGAGAGCTGATCGTAGATCCATGCGTCGACACTCGCGTTCACCACCTCCAGCACGCAGGAGACATCGGCGTCCAGGGCGATGATCTTGGCCTCCTTGAGATTTTCACGCGCCCAGCTTTCTCCTGTGGTTCCCAGGCGGACGACGATCTTGCGGCCCGGAGTCTTCAGGTCGGCGGCGCTTTGTACCGTGGAGTTTTTGGAGGCGAGAATCGCGAGGCCCGTTTTCACGTAGGGCTCGGAAAAGTCGATGGATTTGCGCCGCTCCGGCGTGGCGGTCATGGACGAAAGCACGAGGTCGACGGAGCCGGTGCGCAGCGCGGTGATGAGGCCGTCGAAGTTGATGTTGCGGAACTCCACCTCCTTGCCCAGGGCCTTGCCGATCTCCCGCCCCACCTCGATGTCCACTCCGCTGATCTGGCCTTGGGCATCCACGAACTCAAAGGGCGGGTAGGTGGCGTCGGTGCCGATGATGAGCTTGTCGCTGCGGGAGCAGGCGCAGAGCGTGAGGAGCAGGGAAAGGGCAAGATGGCGAAGCATGGGGCAGTCAGGAGTTTAAATCACCGGCGTAATCGCTGGGCATGCGCCAGTCGCCGCGCGGGGAGAGGGCCACGGAGCCGACCTTGGGGCCGTCCGGCACGCTGGAGCGCTTGAACTGGTTTTGGGCAAAGCGTTTGAAGAAAACCGCGAGCCACTTGGAGATTGTGGCGTCGTCGTATTTGCCGGGGAAGGCCTGCGCGGCCAGCCAGCGGATTTTTTCGGCGCTGCTGCCGTGACGCACAAAGTGAAAGAGGAAGAAGTCATGCAGCTCATACGGACCGACGGTGTCCTCGGTCTTCTGCTGCAGGGATTCATCGGCCGCCAGGGGCAGCAGTTCGGGGGAGATGGGCGTGTCGGCGATGTCCTGCAGGATGGCGCCCGCCTTCTCTGCAAAGGGGCCTGCCGCACACCACTCGATGAGGTAGCGCACCAGCGTCTTCGGCACACCGGAGTTCACGTGGTACATGGACATGTGGTCGCCATTGAAGGTGCACCAGCCCAGCGCCGCCTCGGAGAGATCTCCGGTGCCGACGACGATGCCGCCGGTCTTGTTGGCCAGGTCCATGAGGATCTGCGTGCGCTCGCGGGCTTGTGAGTTTTCGTAGGTCGCGTCGTGCTGGGTCTCCGAATGGCCGATGTCTGCGAAGTGCTGACGCACGGCGTCATTGATGGAAATGGTGCGCATCTCGACATTGAGCGCCTCGGCGAGCTTTTCGGCATTGCCCTTGGTGCGTGTGGAGGTGCCGAAGCCGGGCATGGTCACCGTCAGGGCCGCGCTCAGGGGCATGCCGGCGCGCTTGAGGGCCTCCAGCATGACAAGCAGGGCAAGGGTGGAGTCAAGCCCGCCCGAGAGGCCAAGCACGGCGGTCTTGGCGCGTGCCTGCTTCAGGCGGCGTGCGAGGCCGGTGGCCTGAATGGCGAAGATCTCCTCGCACACGGCTGCGCGATCGACTTTGGCGGAGGGTACAAAGGGATGCGCTGTGACGGGGCGCCGCAGCGTGTCTGCCTCGCCCATAGCGGCGCCCAGGCTGAAGGTCACGCGCCGGCAGCCGCTGCTGACGGCAGCGTCACGGAAGGCGGAACTTTTCAGCCGGTCATGCGCCAGGTGCTGGAGATCGACGTCGGTGACGATGGCGCGAGTTTCAAAGGCAAAGCGTTCGGTTTCGCCGAGGATGACGCCGTTTTCCGCCACGATGCCATGGCCGGAATAGACCACGTCGGTGGTGGACTCACCGGCACCTGCGCCGGCATAGACGTAGGCGGCCAGGCAGCGCGCCGCCTGCTGTGCCACGAGATGGCGGCGGTAAGGGGCCTTTCCCAGCACCTCGGTGCTGGCGGAGGGATTGGCCAGCAGCGTGGCACCGGCCAGCGCGAGGTGGCTGGAGGGCGGGATGACCGTCCACAGATCCTCGCAGATCTCCACGCCGAGCACGAAGCCGGGCACATCGAGCACCTCAAACAGCAGATCTGCACCGATGGCGACGTCCACGTCATTCAGGCGCAGAGTCGCGACATCCAGCGTGTGGGCGGGCGAGAACCAGCGGCGCTCGTAGAACTCGGCGGAGTTGGGCAGGAAGGTCTTGGGCACCATGCCGAGCAGGCGGCCCTTGGCCACCACGGCGGCCATGTTGTACAGGCGGTCGCGCACGCGCAGGGGCAGGCCGACGACGAGCACGCAGGGCAGGTCCTGGGTCTGCTGCACCAGCTCATGCAGCCCTCTCACCGCCGCGTCCAGCAGCGCGCTGGTATGAAACAGATCCGCGCAGGAGTAGCCGGTGAGGCTGAGCTCCGGGAAAACGGCCAGGCGGCAGCCGCGCTGTGCCACCGCGCGCGCCTCACGCGCCAGGATGGCCACGTTCTTTGCCACGTCTCCCAGCACCAGCTCTGGAGACACGGCTGCGACACGCACAAAGCCGAGTCGTTCGCGCGTGGAGGTCGGGGTGGGGGCGGGCTGTGGCATCGGGGAAAGTAGCACGTGGGGTTTGGGGTGCGCGAGGAGTAAGTACGATGGGCGCTCTTGTCTGTCGGTGACCATCGCTTCGCTGAAATCCACCAGTTGCAAGCTGTCCTGCCGTGCAGCCCCAGAAGGCTAACGCTTGCGTCGATAGATTTTAATTGGGTGCAGGCTTGGGGGATTGCGAGAGCGCTGACCGACAGGCATGAGTGCCTATCGTACTATTCCAGCATCCGCGCTTTCAGCTCCGGCGTGGGCATCATGCAGGACTCGTCTTTGCCAAACCAGCGGTAGCGATTGCGGGAGATGAAGCCGTAAGCGGCGTCGCGCAGGGCTCTTGGCAGGAGTTTGAAAATGAGTGCGAGTTTCCACGGGCCGCCGAGCGTGCGGGCGATCTCGAGAGCGGCGTCGCTGGCCTTGAAGGCGCCGCGGGGAGTGATGAAAAGCATGGTGTCGGGCGCGGCGGGATCGAGGCCATGCTGCGCATAGAGCTGGCTGCCCAGCGGGCTCTGGATGGGGGCGAATTTGATTTTCGCCTGAAGATCACGCTTCACGATGAAGCGCACGCTGGCATCGCAGAGATGGCAGATGCCATCAAAGAGAAGCAGGTGGTCGCGGCTGGGATCGTAGTGGGGCAAGGCTAGTCGAGCTTACGATTGTCCTGAGCGGTTGGCACGGACGAAAACCAGAAGAGGTAGGCGAAGATGAGCAGGGTGCCGAAGCCAAGCGTGAAGCTCCAGGTGCGTGTGTGGGCCATGGGATGAAGAATGTAGGTGGCGATGCGGCTGAGCAGGGAGGCGGGCCGGTGCAGGAGGTCCCAGCTGTTCCAGCGGTCAAAGCGGCCGAGGTAAATGCCAAAGCCGCTCAGGCCCAGGGCGCCAATGCTCACACACCAGGCGGTGGCATGGGAATACTGCCGCGCAAACCAGTGCTGCACGATGTGCAGAGACTGAAAGCCGAGCCCGAGCGAGACGAGGGCAAAGGAAAGCAGCATGAGGAGATCGAGCCACTTGGGGACGCCGCCGGGGTGCTCGCTCAGGTGCATGAGGTCCGTGAGGACGTAGGGCGCGTTTGGGAAAAAGAGCAGCCACGCGGCCAGCAGCGGCAGTGCCAGGATGGGGCGCCTGACCCGGCGCAGACCCAGGCTGAGGCCCAGCGGGATGGCGGCCAGAAAGAGATTCCACAGCATGAAGGCGTAGTAGTGATGCCCGGCCATCTGCATGCGCAGATTCAGCACGATGCAGCACCACAGACAGGCGAGGAGATACAGCAGAAAGACGCGGGGAGACATGGCGGCGTCATGATACGCCGATGAGGAAGGCAACGGCAAGCGGCGCCGGATTTGTGAAGACGAATTCACGCAGCCTTCATGCGGAGTTCATCGGGCGACGGCCTCAGGCGGTGGTCTTGCGCCGCTCCCGCTTCGCCGCCTTGAGCTGGCCGCAGCCCGCCGCCACGTCGATGCCACGCCTTTGCCGGATGGTGCAGGGAAATCCGGCGTCTTGCAGGATGCGGTGAAAGGCGTCTGCGGCGCTGTCGCTGCTCTCGGTGCCGGTGTAGCCGTCGGTGCGGTTCAGCGGGATGAGATTGATGTGTGCATCCAGTCCCTGCAGCAGCTCCGCGATGCGGCGCGCGTGCTCCGGGGTGTCGTTGACGCCCTCGATCAAGGTCCAGGCAAAGAAGATGCGGCGGCCGGTCTGAGCATTGTAGCTGCGGCAGGCGGCCATGAGCTCGGTGAGCGGCCAGCGCTGGTTGGCGGGGATGAGCTTGGCTCTCTCCTCCTCCGTGGCGGCATGCAGGCTGACGGCCAGGTTGTAGGGCCGGTTTTCCGCCGCCATGCGCAGGATGCCTGGGACGACGCCCACGGTGGAGACGCTGATCTTGCTGGGGCCGATGTTGAGCCCGCGCGTGTCGCAGATGATGTCCAGGGCGGTCATCACGGAGTCGTAGTTGTGCAGGGGCTCGCCCATGCCCATGAAGACAAGGTTGCGCAGGCCTTTTTCCCCCTTGGCGCGCACGCTGCGCTGCGCATGCAGCACCTGGGCCACGATCTCCCCGGGGCGGAGGTGGCGCACAAAACCCATCTGGCCGGTGGCGCAAAAGACGCAGCCCATGGCGCAGCCGGCCTGGGTGCTGATGCACGCCGTGTGGCGGCCGGTGTAGCCCATGATGACGGTCTCGATCTCCTGCGCGTCCGCCATGCGGAGCAGGAATTTGTGCGTCAGGCCGTCGCTGCTGGGGGTGTCCAGAGAGACCGGCGGCGCATCGAGCATCCATGAGCCGTCTCCCAGCACCTGGGTCAGCCATCTGCGCAGCGGCGGGGGGAGATCTTCACGGGCCAGGGGATCCTGCATGGCGCGGAAGTGCAGGGTGTTCCAGAGCGTGCCCGCATGCGCCGGACGCAGACCCGCGGCCACGATGTGCTCGCGGAGCTGGTCAAAGGTCAGGTCATGGAAAGACTGCGGCATCAGGTGAGGTAGGGGTTTTCGCGCTTCTCGCGGCCGATGGTGGTGTCATCGCCATGGCCGGGGAAGACGCGGGTGGCATCTGGCAGGACGAAGAGCTTCTTGATGATGCCGCTGAGCAGCAGCGATCCGGATCCATTGGGAAAATCGGTGCGTCCGACGCTGTCCAGAAAGAGCACGTCTCCGCCAAAGAGCAGGTTTTGTGCAGGCAGGTGAAAACACATGCTGTCAGGGGAGTGGCCGGGCACGTGATACAGCTTCCATGTTTCGCCGAGGACTTCGATCTGGCTCTGGCCTTCGATCACTTCATCCACCTCAAATGGGGGGACGGAGAAGGGACTGCCTGTCACCGCGCCGTAGAGGATCTCCAGTGTCAGCTCGCGGGAATACGGGGCAAAGGAGTAAACCCGGCAGCCGTGCTCGGCCCTGATGGCGGCGGCATCCAGCACGTGGTCGAAGTGCTGGTGGGTGAGGAAGAGGGCATCGACTTTGATTTTTTGCTGCTTAAGCCATGAGCCTATGCCATCTGGGGCGTCCACCAGCAGAGTGCCGCCGGGCAGGGTGAGGACGTGGCCGTTGGTTGCGGCGATGCCGCCGGTGTAGGTGGAGATTTCAGGCATGGGATGGCGAAAGACGGGAAAGAGTTGGACATTTCAACCCAGAAAAGGCAAAATCTGAACGCAAAACGCACCGCGAGGTTCGTTATAGATTTGGACGACCCCCACCATGACTCGCTACCTACTCACCCCCGTCGCGGCTGCGGCAACCGCCCTCGCGCTTCTAATTCCTGCAGCGAAAGCGGAGACTAACTTTGGCCAGGTGGCCATGCATGTGGCCTACATGCTGCAAAACCACCATTACTCGAAGCAGGACTTCGACGACAAGGTGTCCGGGGTGATGCTGCACAACTACCTCAACATGCTGGACTTCAAGCACATCTTCTTCACCGAGCAGGATGTGGCCAGCTTCAAGGACAAGTATGAGACCACCCTCGACGACCATGTGCTGATGCGGAACATCAGCCCGGCCATCGAGATCTATGACATCTACAAGGAGCGCGTGAAGGAGCGCGTGGACTTCCTCAAGAAGGCTCTGGAGAGCAACAAATTCACCTTTGACTCCAAGCGCACCATCGAGATCAAGCGTGACAAGGCTCCGTGGCCGAAGGACAAGGCGGAGCAGGACAAGCTCTGGCTCGACATCATCGAAGACAACCTGCTCGCGGAGCGCATCGCCGACGAGACGCGCGAGCGCGATGAAAAGAAAAAGGCGGAAAAGGCCGCCGCCAAGAAGGCCGACACCGCCGCCGAGGTGAAGCCCGAGGCTGCGCCTGAAGCCGGCAAAGTCCCCGCACCGCAGAAGCCTGCTGCAGAAGCCCCCAAGATCGCTGCCAAGAAGGAGAAGGATGAAAAAGACCTGACTCCCAAGGAGCGCGTGCTCAAGGACTACACACGTCTGCTCGAAAGCATCGACGAAAACGACACCAAGGACGTGGTGAACTTCTTCCTCTCCAGCCTGGCCACCGCCTACGACCCGCACACCGAGTACATGAGCACGGACGAGAGCGACAACTTCAAGATCCACATGCAGCACAAGCTGGTGGGCATTGGTGCGCTGCTCGGTCAGAAGGACGACGGCGCTGAGATCCAGGGCATCGTGGTGGGTGGTCCGGCAGACAAACAGGGCCAGCTCAAGCTCAACGACCGCATCATCGCCGTGGCCCAGGGAGATGACGAATTTGTGGACGTGAAGTACCTCAAGCTGCAGAAGATCGTGGACATGATCCGCGGCGAAAAGAACACCACCGTGCGCATCAAGATTGTCCCTGCGGACGATCCCTCCGGCACCCGCATCATCGCCATTGTGCGTGATGAAGTGCCGCTCAAGGAGAAGCTCGCCAATGCCGAGCTCCTCGTCACGCCTCCGGATCTGGGCAAGACACTCAAGGTGGGCTGGATCAACCTGTCCAACTTCTATGCCGACATGGAAAACAACACCGTCAGCACCAGCGTGGACGTGGAGCGCCTGCTGCGCCGGCTGATGAAGGAAAAGATCGACGGCCTCGTGCTGGACCTGCGTGACAACGGCGGCGGCTCCCTGGATGAAGCCATCAAGCTCACCGGCCTCTTCATTCCTGCCGGCCCGGTGGTGCAGGCGAAGGACTGGCGCGGCAGCATCACCTGGCGCGACTGCGAAAACGAAAAGCCCGTGTATGACGGCCCGATGATCGTCCTTATCAACAAGGCCAGCGCCTCGGCCTCTGAAATTCTGGCCGCTGCGTTGCAGGACTACCGCCGTGCGCTCATCGTGGGTGACAAGGCCTCCTTTGGCAAAGGTACGGTGCAGACCATCCTGCCAGTGGAGCGCTACATGCCCTTCTTCAGCGACAAAAAGGGTGCCGGTGACCTCAAGGTGACGATCCAGAAGTTCTACCGCATCGCAGGTGGTTCCACCCAGCTCAAAGGGGTGGAGTCTGACGTCCCGCTGCCGTCGATCCGCGACGTGCTGGACATCGGCGAATCCTCCGCAGAAAATGCGCTGCCCTATGACACCATTCCTCCGCGCAAGTACCCCCTCTTCCGCAAGGATGCGTTCCCGGTCGAGGAGATCAACGCACGTGTGAAGAGCCGCATCGCTGCCAATCCTGAATTTCAGAACGTGGTCGAAGAGTCCCGGCGCCTGAAGGAAAAGATCGACCGCAACACCGTCTCCCTGAACCTGCAGGATCGTGAGAAGGAGCGCCTCGACACCGAAGCGCGCCGTGACAAGCAGACGGAAGAGCGCGCCAAGCGCGTCAAGGAAGTGGCGGAGCGCATCAAGGAGAACGGCTTCAAGACCTACCACCTCACGCTGGACAATGTGGACAAGCCCGACCTGGTGCCTGAGTCCGCCTTCAGCAAGGAGATGAACTCCGGCATGCGCACGGCCTCCAAGGATGACGACAGCGGCAGCGACGAGTCCAAATTCCCCTACGGCGTGGAGCCTGTGAAACTGGAAACCATCCACATCCTGCGCGACCTGCTGGAGCTTGACCACAAGCCCACCACCGCCGCCAAGACTGAGGACAAGGCTGCAGCTGCTGCCAAGCCCCAGGCTCAGTAACCGCCCTCTTTCCATCGAGAATGCAGGTTGGCATCATCACCGTGTCTGATCGCGCCAGCGAGGGCGTGTACGAGGATCTGGGCGGTCCGGCGCTGAAAAAAGCGGCGGAAGGTTATGGCTGGACGGTCGCCGCAGAGGCGATCGTCCCCGATGATCTTCAGCGCATTCAGGGAGCTGTCCGCTCCTTTTCCGCCCAAGGCTGCGCGCTCATCCTCACCACCGGCGGCACGGGCATCGCCGAGCGGGATGTCACCCCCGAGGCTATCCGTGGCATCATGCGGGTGGAGATTCCCGGCTTTGGCGAGCTCATGCGCATGAAGTCGCTCGAACTGACGCCGAATGCCATCCTCTCCCGCAGCCTTGCAGCGGTGGTGGAGCGCAGTCTGGTCATCGCCCTGCCGGGCAAACCTCAGGGTGCCGTGGACTGCCTCGGCTTTGTGCTCGGGGCCATCCCGCACACGGTCAAGCTGGCCCAGCGGGTGCCGACAAGCTGCTAAGTTGGTATTTGCAAGCGCGTGCGCATTGCGTTTTGCCGTACGCCGGTCCTCCGGCGCTTTTGAACGTTGTATGGCCTGCGAAAAGCTCCAGAGGACTGGGGCACTCCAGGACGCTCTCGCGATTGATACCACGATGCGATGAAAACGGGTCTGAAGGTGGAGGCACGAGCCGACGGAGGGGGATCATCTTGATCCCCCCCACCTGCAGCGTGTTCGTGGATGTTCGAGGGCGCAGGGCGATGCGGGAGCGTGTGGGATCGGGACGATCCCACTCCGCCGGAGGCTTCGCCGCAGCGACGGAGGGGGATCATCTTGATCCCCCCACCTGCAGCGTGTTCGTGGATGTTCGAGGGCGCAGGGCGATGCGGGAGCGTGTGGGATCGGGACGATCCCACTCCTCCGGTGCGCTGGCTGGCCGCATGGAATGCTGGCTTTCACCCCTGAGACCCGTTTTCAGCTGTGCGTGGTATGAGCAGGCTGCTTCATTCACCGAGCCTGCATTTTGCGGCTCGACTTGTCCTCGGACTCTCGTTTTAATCCTCCAGTAATCAGCCCCACCACCGCCATGAAACGCATCCCTGTTTCCTCCCGCCGCCAGTTCCTTGCCAAGTCCGCCGCCGCCATCGGCTTTCCCACCATCATCCCGGCCAGCGTGCTGGGGCAGAACGCCCCCTCCAGCAAGATCACCATGGCCGTCTTTGGCTGGGGCATGATGGGGCCGAGCAACACCGCTAAATTTCTCCAGGAGCAGGACTGCCAGATCGTGGCTGCGTGCGACATCGACAAACGCAATCTGCAGAAGGCGCTCGACACCATCAACGGCGCGTACAAGAACCAGGACTGCAAGCCCTACCACGACTACCGCGAGGTGATGGCGCGCAAGGACATCGACACGGTGATGCTGGCGCTGCCGGACAACTGGCACGCCCTCACCGCCATCGAAGCCGCAAAAAACGGCAAGGACATCTACGGCGAGAAGCCCCTGGCGCGCACGATCGCCGAGCAGCAGGCCATTGTGAAGGCAGTGCAGAAGCACGGCCGCATCTGGCAGACGGGCTCCTGGCAGCGCAGCGAGGACAACTTCCGCATCGGTGCGGAGATCGTGCGCAACGGCCTCATCGGAAAGCTCAAGGAAGTGCACGTGGGCCTGCCTGCCGGACACAATGACTTTGCCAAGACGGGGGACAAGCGCAGCGTGACACCGCCGCCTGCTGAGCTGGACTACGAGATGTGGATCGGGCCTGCGACGATGCAGGACTATATCGAGTGCCGTGTGCACAAAAACTGGCGCTGGGACTACAACATCGGCGGCGGCCAGCTTCTCGACTGGATCGGCCACCACTGCGACATCGCCCACTGGGGCATGGGCATGGACAGCAGCGGTCCGGAAGAGGTGAACCCCATCCAGGTGGACATGCCGCCGCGCACGGACATCTGGAACACCGCCACCAAATACCGCGCCGAGGCCAAGTATGCCGGCGGCATCACCATGACCATTGCAGGAGGCCATGACGACATCAAGATGGGCACCAAGTGGATCGGCACGGACGGCTGGGTGTATGTGAACCGCGGCGGCGCGTATGACTGCTCCAACCCGGCCTTCAGGCAGACGGTCAAGAAGCGCAAGGACGACAAGGACCCGAAGAGCGAGATCATCGAAGTGGCCAAGGCACCGAAGCTGGGAGACGACGTCATCAAGACCCGCCTCTACGAAACCAAGGGTCATCACCGCAACTTCCTCGACTGTGTGAAGAGCCGCCAGCCCACCGTGACCCCCGTGGAAACCGCGCACCACAGCGCGACCCCGGGCCACCTGGCGCTCATCTCTTTCCTCGTGAACCGCTCCATCAAGTGGGACCCCGCGAAAGAGGAGATCCTCGGCGATGCCGATGCCGCCAAGCTGCTGGGCCGCGAGTATCGCGGTCCGTGGAAGCTGGAGGTGTAGGACGTGTCTGCCCGTAGGTTGGGTGTGTTTGGCGCGCTGCATTTTGCAGCATCCATAGGTTGCTTCGCCAAACCGCCCGACTGCGAGGGTGCTCTTGCTCCATGGCGGTTGCGGTACGCTGAAGGACGGGCGGGCTGTCGCCACACCCATCCTGCCTCTTATACCCTGATGCGTTGAAAACGGGTCTGAAGGTGGAGGCACGATCCGACGGAGGGGGATCATCTTGATCCCCCTACCTGCAGCATATTCGCGGATGTGCGATGGCGCTGGATGATGAGGGAGGCTCGGCTTTGTGGCGGCACGAGAATGCAGGGCGATGCGGGCGCGTGAGGGATCGGGACGATCCCTCTCCTCCAGAGCGCTGGCTGGCCGCATGGGATGCTGGCTTCCACCCATGAGACCCGTTTTCAGCTGTGCGTGGTATTACGCGATCACATCGCGCAGCACGTTGCCGTGCACATCCGTGAGGCGCAGATCTCTTCCGCTGAAACGGTAGGTGAGCTGCTCGTGGTCGATGCCCATGAGGTGCAGCACCGTGGCCCACATGTCATAGACGGTGCAGGCGTTTTCGATCGCGTGGTAGCCGAAGTCGTCCGTGGCGCCGTAGATGTGGCCGGGCTTGATGCCGCCCCCGGCCATCCAGATGGTGAAGCCGTAGGGATTGTGATCGCGGCCGTCGGTGCCCTGCGCAAAGGGCGTGCGGCCAAACTCGCCGGCCCAGATGACGAGCGTGCTGTCCAGCAGGCCGCGTGATTTGAGATCTTTGACGAGGGCAGCGATGGGCTGGTCCACCTGATAGGCCATGTTGGCGTGGCCTTTTTTGATCTGGCCGTGCTGATCCCAGGGATTCGCTGCCTGAGTGCCGCTGCCGAGTTTTTGGGGCAGGCAGCTCAGCTCCACAAAGCGCACACCGCGCTCCACCAGACGCCGCGCCAGCAGGCACTGGCGCGCGTAGGCGGTGCGCGTGTCATCAGGGCCGCCCATGCCGTAGAGTTTTTTCGTCGCCTCGGTCTCTCCGGAGATGTCGCAGAGCTCGGGCACGGCGGACTGCATGCGCCAGGCCATTTCGTAGTTCGCGATGGCGGCGTCCACATGCACATCATGCTGAGCTGCGCTGGCAAAACGGTGGTCCATCGTGCTGATGAAATCGAGCTGGCGGCGCTGCCTTTCGCGTGGCTGTGCAGAGCGGATGTTTTTCACGGCTTCCTCGGCATCGGCCTTGATGATGCTGGCCTGATGCTGCGCGGGCAGGAAGCCGTTGCTGAAGACACCCACACCGCCGTGCGGCACCGTGGCGTCGCCGCTTTGCAGCACGATGTAGCCGGGAAGGTCACGCGACTCCGTGCCAAGACCATAGCTGGCCCAGGCACCAGCGCTCGGATAACCGAGAAAGGGGAAGCCGGAGTGCATGAAGAAATTTCCCTGCGCGTGCTCGCTGAACTTGGCCGTCATGCTGCGGATGACGCAGATCTCATCCGCCAGCGTGGCCATGTGCGGGAAGAGCTCGCTCACCGGCATGCCGCTCTGGCCGTGGCGATGAAAAGCCCAGTGTGCGGGCTGGACGGTGCCGTTGTTGTTGAACTGCGTCTTCTTCACCTCCACCGGCATGGGCTGCCCGGCGTATTTTTCCAGCAGCGGCTTGGGATCAAAGGAGTCCAGGTGGGAAACACCGCCGCTCATGTAGCAGAAGATCACGCTGCGGGCCTTCGGGGCAAAGCGTTTGGCGCGATGCACGGGAGACTCTGCCTGCATCAATCCCGCAAGCGCCGCCATGCCAAAGCCGGTTGAGGCATTGGCGAGCATCTGGCGGCGTGAGAGGAGGGAATTCATCAGGCGATGATGTCTTTGAGCACGTTGCCATGCACATCCGTCAGGCGCAGATCGCGACCGCTGAAGCGGTAGGTGAGCTGCTCGTGGTCGATGCCCATGAGGTGCAGCACGGTGGCCCACATGTCATAGACGGTGGAGATGTTTTCGACGGCGTTGTAACCGAAGTCATCGGTGGCACCGTGCACGTGGCCGCCTTTGACGCCACCACCGGCCATCCAGACGGTGAAGCCGTAGGGATTGTGGTCGCGGCCATTGGTGCCCTGGGCAAAGGGCGTGCGGCCAAACTCACCGGCCCAGACGAGAAGCGTGCTGTCCAGCAGCCCGCGCGAGCGCAGGTCTTTGATAAGCGCGGCGATGGGCTGGTCGATCTGGTTCGCCATCTTGCCGTGGCCTTCCTTGATCGCGCCGTGGTGGTCCCATGGGTTGGCACCGTTGCCACCGCCCACGTTGTAGGCCAGCGTGCTCAGTTCGATGAAGCGCACGCCGCGCTCCACCAGCCTGCGTGCCAGCAGGCACTGGCGGGCGTAGGCTGCTTTTTTGGGCTCGGGGTCGTCGAGACCGTAAAGCTTCCTGGTGGCTTCGGTTTCGCCGGAGATGTCGCAAAGATCCGGCACGGCGGACTGCATGCGCCAGGCCATCTCGTAGTTGGAGATGGCGGCCTCCACATGCCTGTCATGCTGCGTGGTGCTGACGAAGCGGCGGTCCATCGCGCCGATGAAATCGAGCTGCTTGCGCTGCATGTCCTGCGACTGGCGTGGGCGGATGTTGACGACGGCTTCGGCTTCATCTGCCTTCACAATGCTGGCCTGATGCTGCGCAGGCAGGAAGCCGTTGCTGAACAAACCCACGCCGCCATGCGGAGTGGAGGCACCACCGCTCTGCAGCACGATGTAGCCGGGAAGATCGCGCGACTCGGTGCCGAGCCCGTAGCTTGTCCATGCTCCTGCGCTGGGATAGCCGAGGAAGGGGAAGCCGGTGTGCATGAAGAAATTTCCCTGCGCATGCTCGCTGAATTTGGCCGTCATGCCACGGAGCTGGCAGAGCTCGTCCACCACACCGCCGATCTGCGGAAAGAGATCGCTGACCTCCAGGCCGGACTGTCCGTAGCGTTTGAAATCCCAGTGCGAGGGCTGCACCGTGCCGTTGTTGTTGAACTGTGTCTTCTTCACCGCGCCGGGCATCGGCTGGCCCGCATACTTTTGAAGCAGCGGCTTGTGATCGAAGGAGTCCACATGCGAGACACCGCCGCTCATGTAGAGGAAGATGACACTGCGTGCTTTGGGCGCGAAGCGTTTGGCGCGATTGACCAAAGGCGTGTTTGCCTTGGCTTCCTCTTGCATGAGACCTGCAAGCGCGGCCATGCCGAAGCCGGTGGAGGCGCGGGAGAGGAGCTGGCGGCGGGAAAGGGGGGAGTTCATTGTTCTCTGTTCTCTGTTCTCGGTTCTCGATTGAGTTCAGTTGGTGGCCGTGCGGCGTTCGAGGTGTTTCGAGAGATAGTTTATGAATGCACCGATCTTGTTGCGAGTGAGTGCTGTTTGGTTGTAGATCGTCTCGAATTGATCTTGTGAGCAGTAGCTTTGATCCAGACAGCGGTAGAGCTGGCTTTGCAGTTCGGAGCAGGAGCGCTTTGAATATTGAAGAAAGCGGATGAATTCTCGATTGGTTCCGCCATCGAACCCCTCGGCGATGTTGTCCATAATGGAGCCGGAGGATCTGACCATTTGATCCTTGAGCGAGAAATCCCTGCCAAGCGGGCTGTTCTTTGCCAACTCATAAACAGAACGACAAAGTTCGCGTGCAAGCTGCCAGCCTTCAATGTCTTCAAAACGTTCGATTTTCATGTGAAGCTTTAATGATTGGACAACTGAGAACCGCGAACAGAGGACTATTAAGCTTATTGAAGATAGATGAACTCTTTGAGGTTGATGAGTGACTGCGCGAGGCTGCTCCAGCTTTGGACGGCGGCATCATCGCCAGAGGTTGAGGTGCGGAGGGATTCGAGTTGTTTTGACTGCTCGTCGCGCTGGGTTTGGAGCTGGGCGAGCTGTTTGCGCTGTGCGTCGGTGAGAGCGGCGAGGATGTCGGCCTCGGTGATGGAGCTGGATTCGATGCGGGCGGTTTGTGAGATCTCTTCGGGAGTCAATGCGCGGTCATAAAGGCGGGCGCGGAAGATGCGGCCGGTCAGGCCTTTGTTGCCGGCAGGGGCACCGTGGCGGCAGCCGAGGAGGATCTGGGAGGCATCGGCGGCGAAGGTGGCAGCGGGGGCTTTGCGGTAGGTGCGGCCGTAGGGCTTGCCATCGCGGTAGCCGGAGATGGTGCCATCGGGCTGATACACCACGGCCACGTGCACGGGGCGGGTGGTGGCCTCGGTTTCGGCGCTGCCTTCAAAGAGCTCGCTGCGGTCAAAGAAGTTGCTGCCAGCCACCCAGTGCTGCGGGGTTTTCTCGGCAAAGACGATGGAGTCAAACTGGCCGCCGTCCTTGTGCTGCACGGTGACTACACCGCCTCCGCGCTGCGTGAGATTGTCCAGCATGACCCAGGCTTCGAGGGTTTTGGTGGTGAGCGTCTTCGGCAGGGAGCCGGATTTGGCCATGGACTTGCCATCCAGGATGAGAGCGCCGTTTTCCACACGGGCGTTGCCGACGAGTTCGAGGTTCATGCGGCCTTCGGTGTCGCGGGCGTCTTTGTCAAAGGTCCACTCGGCCAGCGGGGCAGGGGTGTTGAGCGGCACGGCGGGCAGCTTGCGCTCGGCCTGCAGTCGAGTGCGTGCGGGCTCCAGCAGGGCGGAGATTTGCTGCGTGACTGCCGCGAGCTTTTGTTCCTTGGAGTTCAGCTCCTGCACGAGTTCGTTGTTTTCCTGCTGCAAGATGCCGAGGTAGGCCAGGCTTTGTTTGATCTCATCGGGCGTGGCTTCGCGCGCGAAGGCCTCGCGGAACATCTGCTGCACACGGGCTTTGTCGTCGAGCTTGCTGGAGCGCAGCGCCCATTCGCGTGACCAGCGGATGACGTTGTTGTCATTGAGCAGGGTGAGGGACTGTGCGGGGACGTTGGTGGTGTCGCGCTTGCCACGGGTGGCAAAGGGGACGGGGGAGTCGAAGGTGGTGAGGAAGGGATCGAGTGAATTGCGGATGACCTTGACGTAGATGCTGCGGCGTGTGTTGCCGCTGCCGATGGGTTCACCATAGAGCCCGGGGTCCAGCTTGCCGGTGAGGGTGAGGATGGAGTCGCGGATGGCCTCGGCCTCCAGGCGGTGGATGGTCCAGTGGCTGAGCAGCTTGTTCTCGGGGTCCTTCTGCATCGCGATCTCCGAGGCCTGGGCGCTGCGCTGGAAGGCCCGCGAGCTGACGATGAGCTTGAGCATGGCCTTGATGTCGCCGCCGCTGTCGATGAAGCGCTGGGCGAGGAAGTCGAGAAGCTCGGGATGCGTGGGCTGGTCACCGAGCTTGCCGAAGTTGTCCACGGTGGCGACGATGCCGCGGCCAAAGACATGGTGCCAGAGACGGTTCACCATGACGCGTGCGGTGAGCGGGTTGTTCCGCATGTCCGCCATGCGTTCGGCCAGTTGCAGGCGACCGCTGCCGGGGGTGTTGAAGGGCTTGGGATCGAGCGCATCCAAGAAGCGGCGGGGAACGATTTCCGATGGCTGCTTGTGGTCGCCACGGACAAAGAGCGGCGCGTCTTTGGCATCGGCCTCGATGACGCCGGGCACACGTGTGGGCATGGGCAGGCGGGCTTCGATCTCGCGGTAGCGTGCCACCAGCTTGGCGGCCTCGGGAAGATCGGCGAGTTTGTTGGGAAGCCTGCCGGTCTGCACAAGGCGGTTGAGCACTTCGGCCTGTGTGTCTGTCAGCGTGTCTTTCTGCCAGGACTGAATGAGATCGCTCGCGGCGAACTGGGCGCGTGCTTCGACAGATGGAGGTGTTTTGTCCTGGGTGATGAACACGTCGGTGAGGCCAAACCACGAGCGGGCATCCTTGTTGAACTCAGCGGGCAGGTCGGCGGCGGTGGTGATCTGGATGAAGATTTCATCGCCCTTCCAGAATTCGAGATCGAGGGAGCGCCAGCCGAGCTTTTCATCCTTGGCATCGCTGAGGACGACTGCCTTGTGGATGGTGCCGGTGCGTGGGTAGTTTTGCACCACATACTTGGCCTTCACGCCGCCATTGCCTGCCACGCGGAACCACAGCGTGCCGCCTTCGCATTTGAAGCGGTTGGAGAAAAGCACGGCGCGCTCCTTGGTGCTGAGCAGGTCGCTGAAATAGCCGCCAGGGTGGATCTGCGACACTGCGTTTCCGCCTTCGAGTGCGATGGAAAATTCTCCTGCCTTGGTGAGGCTGACGCCATTGGCAAACCACTGCAGTTTGCCCAGGCCGGGGTGCGTGGATTCGGTGTTCTCATTGGCGGTGATTTTGGCGGCTGACTTGAGCCAGTGCGCAGCCACGGCGTCTTTGATCTGCGTCTTGAGCTTTGCCAGTTCCTCGTGCTCGGCCTTGCCCGTGCCGGGGGCGTTCACATCAATGACAGCGGGGTGGGTGCTGGTGAAGATGCCGTAGAGGGAGTAGAAATCGGTCTGCGAGATGGCGTCAAACTTGTGATTGTGGCAGCGGGCGCAGCTCACCGTGAGGGACTGGAAGGCCTTGGTGACGGTGTCGATCTGGTTGTCGGTGAAGGTGACCATTTCATCCAGCGAATCGACGGGGGAGAAGCCATGCAGCACCATGCGGAGCTGGGCGATGCCGATGGCGCTTTCGTTGATGCCGTTCTTGATGCGGGGCTTGGCGAGGAGATCGCCAGCGATGGCTTCCTTGACGAGCTGCGGATAGGGCACGTTGTCATTGAAGGCACGGATGAGGTAGTCGCGGTACTGGTGGGCGTAGGGGATGGCGGGGTCGCCCTCGGAGCCGTAGGTCTCAGCGTAGCGCACCCAGTCCATGAAGTGGCGGGCCCACTTCTCGCCAAAGTGCGGGGAGGCCAGCAGGTCGTCGATGCTTTGCCCGCCTGAGGGCGGCAGACCGGTGAGCACGTAGCTCAGGCGGCGGCGCAGTGTTTGTGCATCGGCAGGTGCTGCGGCGGGGATGCCTTGCTTGGCCAGCTCTGCGTCGATGTAGTCATCGATGGTTTTGTTCGCAGGCTGCTTGGAGACGGGCTGGAAGGACCACCACTGCTTGCGGCGGTCGAGGATGCTCTTCCAGTCGGTTTCCTTGGCGATCTCGGCTTTGGAGGGAGCGGTGTCGCGCGGGTCGGCGGCACCGTCGCGGATCCATTGCTCAAAGTCGGCGATGACCTTGTCATCGAGCTTGGCTCCGGCCTTGGGCATCTTGATGTCGTCGTGCTCGTGCTTGATGGTTTGCAGCAGCAGCGACTCGGCGGGGTTGCCCGGTTTGATGACATCGCCGGATTCGCCGCCCGACTGCCAGCCGGGGCGGGAGTCGAGCACAAGGCCGCCTTTCTTCTTGGTGGCCGTGCTGTGGCATTCGTAGCACTCCTGCGCGAGGATGGGGCGGATCTTGGACTCGAAGAATTCGATCTGCGCAGGCGTGGGCGCGGCGTGCAGGCTGCCACTGAAAAGCGCGGCGGCGGAGATGAGGAAATGCTTGTTCATGCCAGGAGCCTCTGGGTGATGTTTGCGGCGGCCTCGATGCAAAGTCTGCCGGCTTTTTCAAACTGGTCGCGCTTCAGTCGGAAGGAAGGTGACATGACGGTGATGGCGGCGACGGGGTAGCGATACTCATCCAGGATGGCCGCAGCCACGCAATGGATGCCCTCCAGCCCTTCGGCGATGTCGGTGGAGTAGCCACGTTTGCGTGTTTTGGTGAGGTCTGCTTCCAGAAGCTCACGTGTGGCCAGGGTGGTGGGTGTGTACTGCTTGAGCTGCACGGCGGCAAAGAACTGGTCCAGTTCCGCAGGCGGCAGATGCGCCAGAACCGCTTTGCCCGGGGCGCAGGAGTACATGGGCACCTGCAGGCCGACGGTGCTGCTGACCTTGATGGGCTGGGAGGAGATGCACTGCTCCAGCACGGTCATCTTGTGATTCACGCTGGCGAGGATCTGCGTGGTCTCGCCGGTTTCATCACGGAGCCATTTGAGGGATTCCAGAGCGCAGACGACGAGGCTCTTTTCGCGCACCTGCGGGCGGGAGAGGTCGAAGAGCTTGTTGGTGAGGACGAAGCGCTTGTCATCCTCCCTGCGCTGGAGGTAGCCGCGATTGTGCAGCGTGCCGGTGATGCGGAAGACGGAGTTGACCGGCAGGTCGAGCTCCCGTGCAATCTCGGTGAGGCTGAGCCCGGCGCGGTGGCGGCCGAGGAGTTCGAGGATGGCAAGCGTGCGCTCCGTGCCGGGCGCGAGCGTGTCGTCAGTGAGGGGGATGGCGGCTTCTTTGAGCATTCTGGATTTAGAAACGTTTCCACATTTGGAAAAATATCAACCGAATGTCGTTGGGCCCGGTTGGGCTGCCCGGCACGGCCCCAGCCAAGGAGGGACTGAGGCCGGCACCCTGCGAAAAGCTGTGCATTTTTTGCATTTCGATCCTGCCCGTTGCATTCAAGGCGTGGTCGGGCATTCTGGAGGGAACATGTCTTCCTCCTCTGATCTCACCCTGCTCGGACGCTCTGAAAACCGCCTGCCCGCCTCGCCGGACGTGGCGGTGCTGGAGACCTTTCCGAACCGCACACCGGGCCGCAACTACCGCATCCACCTCAGCGCGCCTGAATTCAGCTCCATCTGCCCGGTGACCGGGCAGCCGGACTCCGCGCATCTGGAGATCTATTACATCCCGGATGAGAAGTGCGTGGAGACAAAGTCGCTCAAGTTCTACCTGGCCTCCTACCGCAACCACGCCTCCTTCAATGAGGCGATCGTGAACCGCGTGCTGGACGACATCGTGAAAGCCTGCGCTCCCAAGCAGGTGGTGGTGCGTGGGAAATTCGGCGCACGCGGGGGCATCCAGCTCACCTGCGAGGCCCGCTTTCCCGATGTGGAGGAAACCCTGCGCCTGCCGGAATGAAAACGCTCGTGCTGCTCTCCGGCGGGATGGATTCCGTGACGGCTCTTTACTGGGCGCGGCATGAGGATGAGATCGTGGGCGCGGTGAGCTTTGACTACGGCGCCAAGCACAACCACCGGGAGATTCCGCTGGCGGCGTGGCATTGCGCCCACCTCGGGGTGAAGCATGACATCATCGACCTGGGGTTCATGAACCAGCACTTTGCCTCCGATCTTCTCAAATCCGGCGGCACCATCCCCGAGGGGCACTACGCGGATGAAAACATGAAGAAGACCGTGGTGCCGTTTCGCAACGGCATCATGCTCTCCATCGCCTGTGGTCTGGCAGAGAGCTGCGGCGCGGATGCGCTCGTCATCGCCGCGCATGCGGGAGATCACATGATTTATCCCGACTGCCGCGAGCCCTTCATGCAGGCCATGGCCTCCGCCATGCGGGAAGGGACCTATGCGCACGTGGAGCTGATGCGCCCTTTCATCCATCTGGACAAAGCAGGCATCGCCAAGACAGGCGCGGAGCTGGGAGTGGACTACGGAAAGACGTGGTCCTGCTACAAAGGCGGCGACCTGCACTGCGGCAAATGCGGCACCTGCGTGGAGCGCATCGAGGCCTTTGTGCTGGCCGGCATCCATGATCCGACGGTTTACGAAACGGAAGCCTGAGGATCTGCCGGCGGGGCTGTGACCCGCCTGCGGTGGGTGCGCACCATGTTCAGCTCCTTGAGCTTGCGCTGCAGGGTGCGGCGGCTCATGCCCAGCATCTCGGCGGCGACGGTGCGGTTGTTGCCGCTGCGCTGGAGGGCGGTGAGGATGAGCTGGTGCTCGGCCTCGGTGATGTCCAGATCACTCTTGGGTTTGAGGGCGGGGTCGGCACCGACGGGTGCGGTGGTAGCTTCCTTGGCTGCGATCAATGAGGGCGCGCGCAGGCCGAAGCCCAGGCTGTGCGGATTGAGCAGGTAGGAGGGCAGGTGCTTGAGCATGACGCGGTTGCTGTTGCTCATGACCACGCCGTGCTCGATGGCGGCGCGCAGCTCGCGGATGTTGCCGGGCCAGTCGTAGTTCATCATGGCGGGCAGGGCGTCCTCGCCGAGCGGCTTGTAGGTCTTGCCGTTGGCCTTGGCCAGCTCCTTGAGGAAGTGGTCCGCCAGCACGGGGATGTCACTTTTGCGGGCACGCAGCGGCGGGAGCTGGATGGTGACCACGCGCAGGCGCCAGTAGAGATCCTCACGGAATTTGCCCTCCTCCACCATCTTGGCGAGGTTGCGATTGGTGGCGGCGATGACGCGGACGTTGATCTGGATGGGCTTGCTGCTGCCCACGCGCTCGATGGTCTGCTCCCCGAGGGCGCGGAGGAGCTTGACCTGCGTGCTGGAGTCGATCTCGCCGATCTCATCCAGGAAGAGCGTACCGCCGTTGGCCTGCTCAAAGCGGCCGATGCGGCGCTCCTGCGCGCCGGTGAAGGCGCCTTTCTCATGCCCGAAGAGCTCGCTTTCGAGGATCTGCGGCGAGAGTGCGGCGCAGTGCACGGCCACGATGTTGGCCTTGGGCCTGCCGCTGAGATTGTGAATGGCGCGGGCGACGAGCTCCTTGCCGGTGCCGCTTTCGCCCTCGATCAAAACGGTGGCGCGGGAAGGGGCCACCTGCTGGATGGTGTCGAGGATGGGCTTCATCACCTCGGCCTGGCCGAGGATGCCCTCGATGGAAAACTTGCGCTCCACCTGCTGCTTCAGCGCCACGTTTTCGTGCTCCAGCGAGCGGCTGCGGAGGGCGCGTTTGATGAGCAACTCTACCTCGTCGAGGTTCAGCGGCTTGGTGACAAAGTGGTAGGCCCCCCGGCGCATGGCCTCCACGGCGGTGTCCACGCTGCCGTAGGCGGTCATCATGATGCACACGGGCGGCTTGGGCAGGGCCAGGGCGGCCTCCAGCAGCTTCATGCCGTCGTCCTCGCCCAGGCGCAGGTCGGTGAGCATGACGTCGATGTGGTCATTCTGCAGGTACTCCATGGCCTCGGCAGCGTTGGAGGCCACGTAGCAGTCAAAATCATCCTCAAGCGAGAGGCGCAGGCCGTCGCGGGTATGCTTTTCGTCATCGACGATCAGGACTGTGGCTTGGTCGTGCATGAGTGAAAGAATGGCACAAAAAAGGGGGAATGACGAATGTCGAATGCAGAATGAGGAATTCTGTGCCAGCAGCTTCGCGGAACGCGGTCTCTAAGGACGTTTCGAGTTTGCTTCCAGCCATCCGGCATATTCGGCTTCCGTCATCGCTCCGGCGGCCAGGGCCAGGGTGCTTACCACGGCATCGGCCTCAGTGGCGTGGAATTCGTGTCCATTTCGTTCGAGAAAGCCTGCACCGAGCATGAAGCCTGTGCGTTTGTTGCCATCGAGAAAAGGGTAGTTTTTCACGATGCCTGCGGCATAGGCGGCGGCCATCTCCGCCATGGAGGGCTTTCCATAGTGGAAGAGCTGCCGGGGGCCCGCCAGGGCGGACTCCAGCAGATGCTCGTCAGGCAGTCCGGTGATGCCCCCGTAAAACGAAAGCATCATGTCATGCAGTGCCAGGCATTCGTCCCGCGTCAGCCAGTAGGGCTCTTTCATTTCGCCAGTTCGCGCAGGGTGTTGCGATAGCGGCGGTTCAGGCTTTCAAACACCGCCATGGTTTTGGCAAACTCCGGATTGCTGGCGGTCAGCCGCATTCCATCCTGGGATTCGGTGAGCGTCACGGTGTCTCCTTCTTCCACCTTCAAATGCGCCAGCGCCTCCTTCGGCAGTACCAGACCGACTGAGTTGCCAATTTTGCGGAGCTTGAGTTCAAGAGTCATGTGCTTAATGTAGTTACGAATGTTATTACGTCAAACGGTGGGGGTAAGCTCATGCCGGCTTAAAAATAGTTGACTGACCGTCTAGTCTGTTGCAAAACTCCGCCACCTTAACGAAAGACACCCATGGGCCGCACCTCCACCGCCAAAGACCGCCTGATTGACGCCATGATCGAACTGATCTGGATAGGCAGCTACGGCAGCACTTCGGTGGACCAGATTTGCGAGAGGGCAGGGGTGAAGAAGGGCAGCTTCTACCACTTCTTTGAGTCCAAGACGGAACTGGCCCTGACAGCGATCGAGCATGGCTGGGTCGAGCACCGCAAGGAGCTGGACCAGCTTTTCTCCCCGGTGGTGCCGCCGGTGGAGCGCATCCTGAACTGCTTCCGCAATTTCCGCCAGGAGCAGGAGGAGCTCTTCCAGAAGCATGGCCGTGTGCTGGGCTGCCCCATCCACTCCCTGGGTGCGGAGGTCAGCACGGTGGACGAGCGCCTGCGGGACAAGCTGCAGGAGATTTTGAGCCAGTTCATCCGCTACTACGAGAGCGCCATCCGCGATGCGCAGGCGCAGGGCAGCATTGTCACGCATGATGCGGTGGCCCTGGCACGGATCGTGTTTGCCTACAGCGAAGGCCTGCTGCTGCACGCCCGCATGTGGAACGACCTGGGCCGCCTGGACGAGTTCGAGTCCGGAGCCAAGATCATCCTCGGCGTCAAAGACTGACGCGTGCTCATTTTTTGCTTTCAAATTAACCAACTGGTCAACTTTCCCCACCCCAAAACCTACGCGCCCCGTGAAACTCCCAAACCTCCTCCCCTTCGTCCTGCTTCTGGCTGCCTGTGGCAAACCGCCTGCCGGTGGCCATGGCGGCGGCATGCCTCCGGCTCCCGTGACCATCGCCCAGGTCGAGCAAAAAGAGCTGGTGGAATGGGAGGAGTTCACGGGGCGCGTTGAACCGGTGGAAACGGTGGAGCTGAAGCCGCGCGTGTCCGGCTACATCACGGAGGTGCATTTCCAGGCCGGAGCCTTGGTCAAGAAGGGGGATATTCTCTTCACCATCGACCAGCGGCCTTTCCAGACGCGGCTGCGCTCCACGGGGGCCGAGGTGGCGCGGGCAGAGGCCAATGCCATGGCCATGAAACGTGAGTTTGACCGTGTGCAGACCCTGCTGGCGGCCAAGGCCATCGCCCCGGAGCAGGCGGAGGCGCGCGAGTCCATGCACCTGCAGGCGGTGGCCAGCCTGGAGGCGGCCAAGGCGGCGCAGCACAGTGCGGAGATCGAGTTTGAGCACAGCACGGTCAAGGCACCCATCAGCGGCCGCATCAGCCGGGCCATCACCACCACGGGGAACTTTGTCACCGCTGGCACCACGCTGCTGACCACCATCGTGACCGTGGACCCGGTCTATGTGTATGCGGACATCGACGAAAACAGCCTGCTGAACCTGCAGGCCATGCAGCGGGACAAGAAGACCTTCACCAATGGCGACGGCCGCGTGCCGGTGGAGCTTCAGCTCTCCAATGAAAAAAGCTTCCCGCACAAAGGGCACATCGAATCCTTCGACAACCGCCTGGATGCCAGCACCGGCAGCATGGTGCTGCGCGCCGAGTTTCCCAATGGCGACAACATCCTCACTCCGGGGCTGTTTGCGCGCATCCGCATCCCCATGACGGGCAAATACAAGGCGCTGCTGGTGGACGAGAAGAGCATCCTCACGGATCAGGCGAACAAGTTTGTGCTGGGGGTGGATCTTTCCAAAACGCCAGCGCTGTCGGTTTACAAACCCATCGTGATCGGGCCGAGCATCGACGGCAAGCGCATCATCCGCAGCGGTCTGGCGGCCGGAGACAAAATCATCGTGAACGGGCAGGCGCGTCTGCCGCAGCCTGGCATGCCTGTGCAGCCGGTGGATGCACCGCCTGCCAAGGAGACGGCGGCCAAGTAAGCGCACAGCGAAACATCCCCCCAAGCTTGCATGAACATTTCCCGATTCTTCATCACCCGCCCCATCTTTGCGGGCGTGCTGTCACTGCTGATCTTCATCCTCGGCGCCATCTCCCTGTTTCAGCTGCCGATCTCCGAGTATCCGGAGGTCGTGCCGCCGACGGTCATTGTGACGGCGACCTATCCCGGTGCGAATCCGAAGACCATTGCCGAAACGGTGGCCTCGCCGCTGGAGCAGACGATCAACGGCATCGAAAACATGCTCTACATGTCGTCGATGAGCACGGCCAATGGCGTGATGACGCTCACCGTCACGTTCAAGATCGGCACGGAGCTCGACCTCGCGCAGATGCAGGTGCAGAACCGCGTGGCGCAGGTGCTGCCCAAGCTGCCGGAGGAGGTGCGCCGCTTCGGGGTCACCACGGTGAAGTCATCGCCCAACATGACGCTGGTGGTGCATCTGCTCTCCCCCAACGAGCGCTATGACGAGATCTACCTGCGCAACTACGCCACCCTCAATGTGAAGGACGAGCTGTCGCGACTCTCCGGTGTGGGGCAGGTGAACATCTTCGGCGGCGGCGACTACGCCATGCGCATCTGGATCGATCCCGACAAGGCCGCCGCGCGTGGCCTGACCTCCGGCGACATCGTGAACGCCATCCGCGAGCAGAACATCCAGGTGGCTGCGGGCACCATCGGCCAGCAGCCCACCAAGGACTCCGCCTTTGAGCTGACGGTGAATGCCAAGGGCCGCCTCATCAGCGAGGAGGAGTTTGAGCAGATCATCGTCAAGACCGGCCCGCATGGGGAAAAGCTCCGCCTGCGGGATGTCGCACGCGCCGAGATGGGCTCGGGCGACTACTCGCTGCGCGCGCTGCTCAACAACAAGCGTGCCGTGGGCATGGGCGTGTTCCAGCTTCCCGGCGCGAATGCGCTCGCCGTCTCCGAGGCGGTGCGTCATTGCATGGCTGAGCTGAAGAAGAAAATGCCCGAGGGCGTGGACTACGCCATCGCCTATGACCCCACGGTGTTCGTGGAGAAGTCCATCGATGCGGTCATCCACACGCTGCTGGAGGCTCTGGTGCTCGTGGTGCTGGTCGTCGTTATCTTCCTGCAGACCTGGCGGGCCTCCATCATCCCGCTGGCGGCGGTGCCGGTGTCTCTCGTCGGCACCTTTGCGGTGATGCATGCGCTCGGGTTCTCGATCAACAACCTCTCCCTCTTCGGCCTCGTGCTTGCCATCGGCATCGTGGTGGATGACGCCATCGTGGTCGTCGAAAACGTGGAGCGAAACATTCAGAACGGTCTCAAGCCGCTGGCGGCCACGCAGCAGGCCATGACGGAGGTGACAGGGCCCATCGTGGCCACGGCGCTGGTGCTGTGCGCGGTGTTCATTCCCACGGCATTCATCAGCGGGCTCAGCGGCCAGTTCTACAAGCAGTTTGCCGTCACCATCGCCATCTCCACGGTCATTTCGGCCATCAACTCGCTCACGCTTTCTCCGGCGCTCTCCGCGCTGCTGCTGAAGGGCCACGGTGACAAGCGTGACATCCTCACCAGGCTCATCGACGGTCTGTTTGGCTGGTTCTTCCGGCCGTTCAACCGCTTCTTTGAGTGGTCGTCCAACGTGTATGTGGGCCTGGTGAAGCGCATCATCCGTTTCAGCTTCATCGCCGTCATCATCTACGGCGGTCTCGTCTGGGCCACATGGAAAGGTTTTGAAACTGTGCCCGAGGGCTTTGTGCCCAGCCAGGACAAGCAGTACCTCGTCGGCTTTGCGCAGCTGCCAGATGGCGCTTCTCTTGACCGCACCGACGACGTCATGCGCCGGATGTCCCAGATCGCCATGGACGAGCCGGGCGTGAAGGACGCCATCGCTTTCCCGGGCCTGTCCATCCAGGGTTTCACCATCAGCCCCAATGCGGGCATCGTGTTCGTCGGCCTCGACAACTTCGAGGACCGCAAGTCGCCGGAGCTCAGCGGCGCGGCCATCGCCAATTCGCTCAACGGCAAGTTCATGGCCATCCAGGACGCCATGGTGATGATGTTCCCGCCACCGCCCGTCAACGGCATCGGCACCACGGGCGGGTTCAAGCTCATGGTGGAAGACCGTGGCAACCAGGGCTACGCGGCGCTTTATCAGGCCACGCAGAAGCTTGTCGGCGCAGCCTATGGCACCCAGAAGCTCACGCAGGTTTACTCCGGCTACACCGTCAATGTGCCGCAGCTTGAGGCGGACGTGGATCGTGAGAAAGCGAAGGTGCAGGGCGTGCCGCTGGCGAATCTCTTCGAGACATTGCAGGTCAACCTCGGCAGCCTTTACGTGAACGACTTCAACCGCTTTGGCCGCACCTACCAGGTCGTGGCGCAGGCGGAGCAGCAGTTCCGTGACGACGCCAGCGACATCACGCGGCTGAAAACGCGCAACGCTGCGGGTGAGATGGTGCCCGTCGGATCGCTGGTGAAGGTGAAGGAGGGCTTTGGCCCGGACCGTGTCACGCATTACAACGGCTACCTCGCCGCCGACCTGAACGGAGCCCCCATGCCGCCGCTGAGCTCCGGCCAGGCGGAGGAGCTCATCTCCAAGCTGGCCAAAGAAGGCCTGCCGGGCGGGTTTGAGTTTGAATGGACCGACCTCACCTACCAGAAGATCATCGCCGGAAACACCGCCATCTACATCTACCCGCTGTGCATCCTGCTGGTGTTCATGGTGCTGGCCGCCCAGTATGAGAGCCTGCGCCTGCCGCTGGCCATCATCCTCATCGTGCCGCTGTGCCTGCTGTTTGCGCTGGCGGGGGTGATGATCACGGGTGGTGACAACAACATCTTCACGCAGATCGGCTTCATCGTGCTGATCGGGCTGGCCTGCAAAAACGCCATTTTGATCGTGGAGTTTGCGAAGGAGAAGTTTGACCATGGACTGAGCCCGCTGGAGGCGGCCATCGAGTCCTGCCGCCTGCGCCTGCGCCCGATTTTGATGACGTCCATCGCCTTCATCGCCGGTGTGTATCCGCTGGTGGTCTCCACCGGTGCGGGTGCTGAAATGCGCCGCGCCATGGGCACCGCCGTGTTTGCCGGCATGATCGGCGTGACCTTCCTGGGCCTGTTCTTCACGCCGGTGTTTTATGTGCTGGTGATGCTGGGGCAGAAGAAAAAGAAAGCCGCCGCAGACACCACCGAGATTCCTTCCGCCGCTCTTCCTGTCCCTCACTGATTTCCGACATGCGCTATTTCATTCCACTTCTCTTGGCAACGAATGTCATCGCCCAGATCGGGCCGAACTACGAACGGCCGGAAACGGTGACGCCGCCGGGCTACAAAGGCGCGGTAAACTGGCGCGAGGCGCGCCCGCTGGACACGCTGCCCAAAGGCGCGTGGTGGCGTGTGTTTGGCGACGCCAGGCTGAACGAGCTCATGGAGCGCGCCACGGCGCACAACCAGACGCTCAAGGCGGCGATCGCACGCTTTGACCAGGCGCGTGCAGGCACGGGCATCGCCCGCGCGGCCTTCTTTCCCACGGCGGACATCAATTCGGCCTTCACCACGCAGCGCACCTCCCCCAACATGCCCAGCGCCTTTCCGCTGAACGGCCTGCACTACGTGGGGCCGAGCTACAATGTGCCTCTGGACTTCAGCTGGGAGCTGGATCTGTGGGGCAAGATCCGCCGTCAGAATGAAAGCGCGCGGGCAGATGCGGCGGCGGCTGCCAACCTGATGCAGAATGTGCTGCTGGGCATGCACGCAGATGTGGCCACCAACTACTTCCGCATCCGTGCGCTGGATGGCGAGCTGCAGACCGTGCGTGCGGCCGTGGGCTGGCGCAGGCAGGCGCTGGACATCGCCCGTGCACGTGTGAAAGCCGGCGCCGGCAGCGAGCTGGAGCAGGCCCAGGCGGAGACGGAAGTGGCCACCGCCGAGGCGGAGGTGAGCGCGCTGCAGAACCAGCGTGACCAGCTTGAAAATGCCATCGCCCTCCTCACAGGGACGAACCCCAGCGCCTTCAAGCTCGGCGGCAACGCGGGCCTGCTGCCCTCGCCTCCGGGAGTCCCTGCCGGTGTGCCCACGGACCTGCTGGAGCGCCGCCCGGACGTGGCTGCGGCCGAGCGCACGCTGGCCTCCACCACGGCGCAGATCGGCGTCACCAAGGCCAACTTCTTCCCCAGCATCCGGCTCATGGGGCATGGCGGGTATCTCAGCGGGGATGTGGCCAAGCTCTTTGAGGGCAACAGCCTCAACTGGAACATCGGCCCCAGCATCGCCGTGCCGATGTTTGCCGGTGGCAAAAACCGGGCCTACATGGAAAAGGCGCGCGCTGCGCATGACGAGGCGCTGGCAAACTACCGCCAGGCCATCCTGGTGTCCTTCAACGATGTGGAAAACGCGCTGGCGGCGCTGCGCAATCTCAGCACGCAGACCGAGGCGCAGCACCGTGCGCGTGCCAGTGCGCAGGAGGCCGCGAAGATCGCGCATGCACGCTATGAGGCGGGCACGAGCCCGTATCTGGACGTCATCGAGGCGAACCGTTCGCTGCTCATCACGGAGCGTGCCTGTGCCACCCTGGCGGGGCAGCGGCTGATCGCCAGCGTGAGCCTGATCAAGGCGCTGGGCGGCGGCTGGGACCAAAACCTGCCCGTGACCGTCCCCACCACGACGCCAGATCCTGCCGCCCGGGGCTCCACGGCGGAGAAGAAAGGCTTCCTCACCAAGGTGAAGGGCTGGTTCAAGCGGGACTAGGCGGCTGGGGTGGCGGAGGCCCTGCCAGCGCCCTTGCAGCGCTGGCGCACATGAAAGTCTTCCAAGCGGGAGAGGCGGAGATGCCTCTCCCGTTTTTTTTGCGTGCATGGAAGCCGGGGCAGGGGAGGAAACGGCCGGGTGCGCCAGAGGGTGCGGGGCCGCTGGAAACCCCCGGAGGCACCCTGCGTCAGCACCGGGGCACGACCAAAGCCGCCAGCGGCTGAAAAACCGGGCGGTGAGCAGAAATGAAGCAGTTTTCGTGCCTATTTTGCAAAAAAGGTTGTCACCTCCGGCGCGGTGACTAGCATCCGCGCAGCTCCAACCAAGCTGCGGTCCCAACCAGGCCGCCAACTCAACCAGCCGCCCAACCAACCATGACCCATCCCCTGCTGAAAAGCACCGGGAGCGGGACCGCACGGAATGCATCCGCGCCGGTCGCGCTCGTTCTCGCCCTCCTCGCAGTCGCCACTCCCGCCCATGCCGCCGATGGCGCGGCCACGATCAGCAGCGGGGACACCGCCTGGCTGCTCGTTTCGACGGCGCTGGTGCTCTTCATGATGATCCCGGGCCTGGCGCTGTTTTACGCCGGGCTGGTGCGCTCCAAGAACGTGCTCTCCATCCTGATGCAGTGCTTTGCGCTGACCGCTGTCATGAGCCTCGTCTGGCTGGCCTGCGGCTACTCGCTGTGCTTTGCCGACGGCGGCGCGCTCATCGGCGGCTTTGGCAAGGCCTTCCTCAGCGGGGTCACGCCCGGCACGGTGCGCAGCGACTGCCCGACGATCCCCGAGCTGCTGCACTTCGCCTACCAGATGATGTTTTTCCTCATCACCCCGGGGCTGTTCATCGGCGCGTTTGCAGAGCGCATGAAGTTCAAGGCCATCCTCGTTTTCAGCGTCATCTGGAGCCTCGTGGTCTATGCCCCCTGCTGCTACGGTGTGTGGCACAAGGCGGGCGCTTTCTTTGGTCTTACGGGAGTGATCGATCTCGCGGGCGGCATCGTGGTGCACATCACCGCCGGAGTGGCCGCGCTGGTGGCCTGCGTGATGGTGGGGCCGCGCAAGGAGTTTCCCAGCGCGCAGTTCATGCCGCACAACCTGCCGCTGACCATCGTGGGGGCGGGCATGCTGTGGGTGGGGTGGTTTGGCTTCAATGCGGGCAGCCACCTCGCAGCCAACGGCGCTGCGGCGATGACCCTCGTCGTCACCCACCTCTCCGCCTGCGCCGCCTCGGTGGTGTGGATGCTCATTGAGTGGATCCGCAACGGCAAGCCGAGCGCTCTGGGCATCGCCACGGGCTCCATCGCCGGGCTGGCGGCCATCACCCCTGCGGCAGGCAAGGTGGGGCCGGTGGGGGCGCTCTGCATTGGCAGCATCTCGGCGCTGCTGTGCTGGCTGGCCTGCTCCAAGCTGAAGCACAAGTTCCGCTACGATGACTCGCTGGACGTCTTTGGCGTCCACGGCATGGGCGGCTTCGTCGGCACCATCCTCGTCGCAGTCTTTGGTTCCACCAGCTTTGCAGGCGGCCTTGGGGAGTTCAGCATCGGCAGCCAGCTCCTGACGCAAAGCCTGGCCTCTCTGTGGACGATCCTCCTCTCCGGCGTGGGCAGCTTTGTGATCCTCAAGGGCATCGACCTCACGATCGGCCTGCGCGTCACCCACGAGGATGAGTACCAAGGGCTGGACCTCGCCGAGCATGGCGAGACTGCCTACAACGACTAGGCGGGCTGGCGGAAAGAGGACCTTTGTGATCCGGCGTGCGCAGCTCCCCATGGCGGGAGGTCTGCGCCGTCGGCTCTTGGGAGGCTGCGGGCAGGTGCGTGGCGCAGCCGCCGGGTTGAGGAGCATCATTTTTGCGAATGCCTGATTGCGAATTGTCTTTCAGGGGCGCATAAGCTTAAATTTAACTTTTCCCCCCGACACTTCCTCCCCCCCATTCCCTCCCAGTCATGATCGATGTTCAGGAACTCACCAAGCAGTATGCCGGACGCACTGCGGTGAACAGCATCTCCTTCCAGGTGGAGCCGGGGGAGATCGTGGGTTTTCTCGGCCCAAACGGAGCCGGAAAGTCCACGACCATGCGCATTCTCAGCGGGTACATGCCCGCCACTTCAGGACGCGCGCTGGTGGCGGGTTTTGACGTCTTCCACCAGTCCATCCAGGTGCGCCAGTCGGTGGGCTACATGCCGGAAAACGCCCCGCTGTACACCGACATGCGGGTGAAGGAGTACCTGTACTTCCGCGCCGAGCTCAAGGGGCTCTCCGGCACGGCCATGCGCCGCCGCATCGGCGAGGTGATGGAGCTCACCGGCGTCACGGACATGCGCAAGCGCCTCATCGGCAACCTCTCCAAAGGCTACCGCCAGCGCGTGGCCCTGGCGGATGCCCTGGTGCACAAGCCCAAGCTCCTCATTCTCGACGAGCCGACGAACGGGCTCGACCCCGTGCAGATCCGGCATGTGCGCGATCTCCTGCGCAGCCTCAAGTCCAAGCACACCGTGCTGCTCTCCACCCATATCCTGCATGAGGTGGAGCAGACCTGCGACCGGGTGGTGATGATCCACCAGGGGCGCATCCGCGCCAACGACACCCCGGCCAATCTCACGCGCCAGCTGCGCTCCACCACGCTGCTGCACCTGGAGATCGACGGCACCGGCAATCTCGCGGAAAAGCTCTCCGCCATCCCCGCCGTGCGCAAGGCCACGGAGGAGGAGCTGCAAATCCACCCCTGGCGGCGCTTCACCCTCCGGGTCGAGCCAGATCACGATGTGCGGGATGAAGTGCTGGACCTCGCGCTGAAGCAAAAGTGGCGCATCCGCGAGATGCACCTGCAGCTGCCAACTCTGGAGGATGTCTTTGTGGAGCTTTCCATGAACGCAGGCACCCCCACCGACATCCCCACCCACGTCCTATGAGGATATTCTGGATTCTGCTCAAAAAAGAACTGCACGCCTTCTTTGTCTCCCCCGTGGCCTACGTGGTGCTGGCGCTGGTCATGGTGCTCAACGGCTTCGCTTTCCGCGCTGCGCTCTCCGTGCTGGAAAACGCCCCCAGCGAAGGCTCCATCGTGAGCTGGACCTTCCATGCCATGTGGTTCTGGCTCTCCTACTTCTTCATCTTCCCGCTGCTGACCATGCGCCTCTTTGCCGAGGAGAAAAAGATGGGCACGCTGGAGACCCTCTTCACCGCGCCGGTGCGCGCCTGGCAGGTGGTGGGCTCCAAGTACCTCGCCTCCGTCATCGTGTACTGCGTGCTCTGGCTGCCCAGCCTGTTCAATTTCAAGTTTGCCCACTGGATCTCCGCCGGGCAGGTGGAGATACCCTCCGGGGCCATGCGCGGCGCCTACCTCATCCTCGTCGTCATGGGCATGTTCAATCTGGCCGTCGGCTGCTTTGCCTCCTCCCTCACGTCCAACCAGATCGTCGCCGCCATCATCTCCTTCACGGTGAGCCTCATGCACTTCCTGATGGGCATCTTCATCATGGTCGTGGGCCGCAAGATCTCCGACACCATCGTGGACATCGTCAACTACTTCGCCGCCACCGAGCACATCCGCATCTTCACCGCGGGCCTCATCGACAGCAGGCCGATCATTTACTACCTCAGCATGTCGCTGCTCTTCCTCTCCTTCACACACCACGTCGTCGAGTTCCGCCGCTGGCGCCCGTGAGCCGACTGATCCACCACCATGACGGATTCTGAACAGAACAACCCGCCGGCAGGTGCCGAAGTCAGACCGATGCCGAAGCGCTATGGCATCGGCCTGAACGTCACCGTGCAGATCATCCTGGCGCTGGCGCTCTTTGCCGGCGTCAACCGCCTCAACTACTACCACTTCTGGCGCTGGGATCTCAGCCCCAGCCAGGACTACACCCTCAGCCCGGCCACGCTCAAGTACCTCGACAGCCTTTCCCGCGATGTGCAGATCAACATCGTCTTCAGCCGGGATTCCAAGGTGTATGGCGAAGTCCAGTCCCTGCTGGAGGAGTACCACCTGCACGGCAGGCAGCGCATCAAGGTGCGCTCCATCGACCCCGTGCGCGACATCGAGCGCGCCGAGCAGCTCAAGGCGGACACCGGCCTCTCCCTTTCCCAAAACGGCGTGCTCATCCGCTGCGGGGTGAACAAGCGCTTCATCACCGAGGAGGAGCTCGTCGTCCGTGAAAAGGGCACCAGCACGAACAAGCAGATCGTTGAATTCCGTGGCGAGGACGCCATCTCCTCCGCCCTCATCTCCGTCGTGGAAGGCCGTGTGCGCCGCTTCTTCTACGTCGTGGGAAAGGGCAGCCGCTCCGCCCTGGGACTCAGCGAGGCCTACAATGCCGCGATCGACCTCGGCAAGCAGCAGAACTTCGAGGTCGTCCAGGTCAACCTCTCCGACATCAACCAGATCCCCCCGGACACCGACGGCCTGCTCATCATGGGCGCGCGTTATGACTTCTCCGAGCGCGAGATCGTCATGCTCAACAACTACTGGCAGTCCAAGCGTGCCGGCATGTTCATCATGCTCGACCCCGGTGGCGAAACCGCCCGGCTCAACGCCTTTCTCACCGCCAACGGCGTGCATCCGCGTGGCGACCGCGTGCTCATGGCGGAGAGCACCAGCACCGGCCCCCGCAAGGAATTCTCCGTGATGGGTGAGTTCAACAAGGAGGTGCCCTTCATCCACCACCTGAGCTCCTCCGCCATCACCTTTGCCGGGCAGACGGAATCTCTGGAGCTGGTCAAGGAGAACTCCAGCCTCAAGGAGCAGTCCATCAGCATCAGGCCGCTCATCCAGGCCGCCCCGCGCTACTGGGGTGAGCGCCAGTTTCTGGAGGAGCTGCCCATCGTCGATGAGGAGGACACGCTGCCGCCGATCTACGTGGCCGCCAGCATCGAGCGCGGCGCCCTGGGAGACGAAACCAAGCGCGCAGACAGCTCCCGCATGGTCGTGGTCTCCAACCCCACGCTGCTCGACAAGCAGACCATGCTCGCCGTCAGCCGCGACTTTGCCGCCGCCAGCCTGAACTGGCTCATGAACCGCGAAAACTTCATCGGCATTCCCGCCAAGTCCAAGCACTCCTACCGCATCCAGCTCACCAGCAAGCAGCATGAGCTGATCTTCTGGATCACCTCCATCACCCTGCCGGGCATCGTTCTGGCCTTTGGCATCATGGTCTGGGCCAGCCGCCGGGCCGCATGAGCACCGACTTAGACGCATGAGCGCACGCACCACCCTCCTTCTGTTCCTGCTCGTCGCCGCCATGGGCGCGATCATCCTCGGCATTGAGCGTTACTTCCCCTCTGCCATCGACACGCGTGAAGTCAGGCGCGGCCCCAGCCGTTTCGAGAATGACAAGGTCACCCGCATCGAAATCCTCACCGCTGAAAACGTGCCGCTCACCCTGGTGCGCGACGGCGGCGCCTGGAGGATCGAGGCCCCCTATGAGGACCTGGCAGACCCCCAGAAAGTCGCCGCGCTCATCCTCACCCTCAACGGGGTCGAGTGGATTCAGCGCGTCCACCGGCAGGAATACGATGAGGCCGAGTGGCAGAAAACCGGCCTGGACAAACCCCGCTTCAAAGTGCGCCTGCTCGCCGGAGACGCCCCGGTCTATGAGTGCTGGTTCGGCTCTCCTGCTCCTGTCGAAAACAGCCTCTTCATCGGCATTCCTGACCCCGGCAGCGGCGAGCCCGCGTGGTACGTCGCCAAAAGCGAAGCGCCGATGGTCCTGCAGATTCCCGCCGCCGCCTGGCGCGACCCCAAGCTTCTGCGCCTGCCTGCGGAAGTCATCACCAGCATCACCCTGAGCCAGCCCTCCGGCCAGATCGTCCTCACCCGCGAAAACGAGCATGCGCCCTGGCTGGTCGAAAAACCGCTCAAGACACGCGGTGGCAAGGAGCGCATCACCGAGCTGCTTTCCGCCATCCTCAACATTGAAATCACCGAGGCCAAGGACGTGACCACCGCCGCCAAGGAGGAGGCGCAGGCCACCCGGGCGGATGAGATCAAGGTCACCATCGAGTCCAAGGCACGCGGCAAGTCCTACGAGTTCACCCTCAAGAAACCGGCGGACGAAAAGCAGGCCGTCACCACCGCCACCACCGCCTACCGCAAACCCGCCTTCACCGTCGTCGCCAAAAATCTGCTCAGCCTCTGGGTCAGCCCCAATGCGCTGCGCGACCACCTGCTGGCGCAGATCGACGGCGAGCGCCTCGACTTCCTCACCATCACCAGCAAGACCCACCCGGAGATCCATCTGCGCAACGAAGGCGGCTCCTGGTACCTGCAGCGTCATGGCAACTGGGAGCCTGCGAACGGCGAGCGCGTCGCCCGCTGCCTCGGCGCCCTCAACACCTACGAAATCCTGCAGTTTGCCGCAGACTCCGCCGCCGACCTCAAGCCCTTTGGCCTGGATGATCCCTTCCAGACCGTCACCTGGACCCCGCAGCGGGAGAAGCCGGTGAAGCTCATGTTTGGCCACAATGCGGAAAGCACCCAGTTCTTTGCCAAATACGAAAGCGAGCCCTTCGTTTACCGCATCGACGCCTCTCTGCTGCCCTCTCTGCCGACTGACGGCATCAAGTGGAAGGGGCTCGGCGCGCTGCGTTTCACCACCTTTGCGCTGCGCCGCATCACCATGTCCCAGGGGGCGTACTCGCCCATCATCCTCGACTACAACCCCGTCACCGCCGAATGGAAGGCCACGCGTGGCGGGCGGGATGCCACGGCAGAGCTCGACCGCGTGAAGGCGGACCAGCTTGCCGCGAACCTCGCGCGCTTCACCGTGCAGGACTGGGCCGCAGACCGCACGGATGCGCTGCAGGCCCTCAAAACGCCCTTCCTGACCATCCAGATCGTCCTCGGCGAGCCCGGCCGCACCGACGGCCCCGTGCGCGAGATCGAGATCCTCTTTTCCCCCACCCAGCCCAACGCCAGCACCGCGTTCTACTTTGGGCAGATCAAGAACGACCCCGACATCTTTTACATCACCAACAGCGCCCTGCTGCAGATTGCAGGGATCAACGTCTTCAAGCCCAAGCAGGCGAAGTAATACCACGCACAGCTGAAAGCGGGTCTCAGGGGTGAAAGCCAGCATTCCATGCGGCCAGCCAGTGCTCCGGCGGAGTGGGATCGTCCCGATCCCTCACGTTCCCGCAGCGCACAGCGTCTTCGCAGATCCACGAACACGCTGCAGGTGGGGGGATCAAGATGATCCCCCTCCGTCGGCTCGTGCCTCCACCTTCAGACCCGTTTTCATCGCATCGTGGTATAAGGGCGCCCTCGCAGTCGGGCGGTTTGGCGGAGAGCGCGGTGGAGCATCGGAAAGCATTGCGCGCCAAACACACCCAACCTACGGCCGGAGCGCCGCGCAGCGCTCGTAGGATGGGTGTGGCGCAAGCCCGCCCGTCCATCAGCGTGTGGCAAACGCAAAGGTTTGCGAACGTCCGCACAGCGCATGGTCAAGACGCCAGGACGCCAGGGCGTACCGCAGCCAGTGGAGCGTAATACCACGCACAGCTGAAAGCGGGCCTCAGGGGTGAAAGCCAGCATTCCATGCGGCCAGCCAGTGCTCCGGCGGAGTGGGATCGTCCCGATCCCACACGCTCCCGCATCGCCCTGCGCCCTCGCAGATCCACGAACACGCCGCTGGTGCGGGGATCAAGATGATCCCCCTCCGTCGCTGCGGCGAAGCCTCCGGCGGAGTGGGATCGTCCCGATCCCACACGCTCCCGCATCGCCCAGTGCCCTCGCAGATCCACGAACACGCTGCAGGTGGGGGGATCAAGATGATCCCCCTCCGTCGCTGCGGCGAAGCCTCCGGCGGAGTGGGATCGTCCCGATCCCACACGTTCCCTCATCGCCCAGCGCCCTCGCAGATCCACGAACACGCTGCAGGTGCGGGGATCAAGATGATCCCCCTCCGTCGCTGCGGCGAAGCCTCCGGCGGAGTGGGATCGTCCCGATCCCACACGCTCCCGCAGCGCCCTGTGCCCTCGCAGATCCACGAACACGCTGCAGGTGGGGGGGATCAAGATGATCCCCCTCCGTCGCTGCGGCGAAGCCTCAGGCGGAGTGGGATCGTCCCGATCCCACACGTTCCCACATCGCACAGCGTCTTCGCAGATCCACGAACACGCTGCAGGTGGGGGGATCAAGATAATCCCCCTCCGTCGCTGCGGCGAAGCCTCCGGCGGAGTGGGATCGTCCCGATCCCACACGTTCCCGCATCGCCCTGCGCCCTCGCAGATCCACGAACACGCTGCAGGTGGGGGGATCAAGATGATCCCCCTCCGTCGGCTCGTGCCTCCACCTTCAGACCCGTTTTCATCGCATCGTGGTATGAGCGGGGCGGGGGAGGCCCCCCATGCGCTGCAGCGCGGAGTCCGCACGCGCCGCCCGCCGCCCGCAGGCCGGTTCTGGCTGTGTCGTGGTAGGATGGGGTATGAAATAATCCAAGGCGGCCTACTGCCCGGCCTCCCGTGTGCCTGAGCCTTTGGGCTGCTTCATGAGGCTGTCTCCCAGCTCGGCGCGGATGGCTTCGGCATGCTTTTGCAGGCGTGCGACTTCCCCGGGGTTTTGGGCGGCGAGGTTTTTGGACTCGCTGATGTCCGTGTAGAGGTCGTAGAGCTCGGGCTCGGTGATCTTGACCTGCTTGTAATTCACGGGCTTGCCGCCGGTGGCCTTGGGCTGGTCGGCGGGCAGGCTGCGGTAGGTGTGGGGGAGCTGGAGCTTCCAGCGGCCGTCTCCGCTGCTGATGGCCTGGAGCTGGTTCTGCTCGTAGTAGAAGGCGTAGAAGTCGTGCGGGTTTTGGGCGTCCGGCACGCCGGAGACGATGGGCCAGCAGTTCAGGCCGTCGATCTTGTGCTCCGGCAGTTTGGCATCAATCACATGCGCCACGGTGGGCAGGAGGTCGATGGTCATCATCATGGTGTCCGTGGTGGTGCCGGCGGGGATTTTCCCGGGCCATTTCATGATGCCGGTGACGCGGGTGCCGCCCTCCCAGCAGGTGCCTTTGCCCTCCCGCAGCGGGCCTGCGCTGCCGGCGTGGTCGCCGTAGCTGAGCCAGGGGCCGTTGTCGGAGGTGAAGATGACCCAGGTGTTGTCCTCCAGGCCGTTCTTTTTGAGGGTGTCCAGGATCTGGCCCACGGACCAGTCCACCTCCAGCATGACGTCGGCAAAGAGGCCCTTGCCGGACTTGCCCTGGTATTTCTCACTCACAAACAGGGGCACGTGGACCATGCTGTGGGCCAGGTAGAGGAGGAAGGGCTTGTCCTTGTTTTTCTCAATGAACTGCACGCCGCGGGCGGTGTAGTCGGTGGTGAGGCGGGTCTGCTCCTCGGGGGTGACCTCGGGGTCCACCACGTGGTCGTCCTCGTACATGGGGAGGCTGGGGAAGGCTCCCTTTTTGGCCTGCGGGTGATAGGGCCACATGTCGTTGGAGTAGGGGAGGCCGTAGTACTGGTCAAAGCCGTGCCGGGTGGGCAGGAACTGGGGCTGGGAGCCGAGGTGCCACTTGCCCACGGCGGCGGTGGCGTAGCCTTTTTGCTTCACCAGTTCTGCGAGGGTCGTTTCACCGGCGCTGATGCCGTGCTTCGCATTGGGCCCGAGCGCGCCGTGGATGCCCACGCGGTTCGGGTAGCAGCCGGTGAGCAGGGCGGTGCGGGAGGCACTGCACACGGGCTGGGCCACGTGGAAGTTGGTGAATTTGCGGCCCTCGGCGGCGAGTTTGTCGATGTTTGGGGTCTGGTACCCCTGGGCTCCGAAGCAGCTCACATCGGCATATCCCATGTCGTCCATAAAAATGATGACGATGTTGGGTGGGGAGGAGGCTGAGGTGGCCGCCGGGGGGAGGAGAAGCAGGGCTAGGATGGCTGACAATAGGGGGCGCATGGCGGGGCAGGAGGGCGGAAGTGAATGAGGTGGAAGGGCTTAGCCCTCATGAAAACGCCTGAGAAAACCCCGGAATTTCCAGGCAATTTTTCTGCTTGCTGATTCCTAGCCCTCCTTTATGGTCTGCGTCCTTCCCGGACAGAATTAGCGTTTTCACGGCGAGAGTGGGGCCTTCCCCGCTCTTTTTTGTCTGGTGAAATCACGAATTTTTTATGATCAGCGAACTCAAAGCCCTTTTCGACTATTACGAGAAAGAGAAAGGAATCGACCGTCTTAAGATGGTCGAGGCCCTGTCACAGGCATTGCTCGCCGCTTCCAAGAAAAGCATCGGGCCTGCCCGCGAACTCCGCATCGACATCGATCCTGACAAGGGGACGATCAAGGCCTTTGCCAAGCTGATCGCTGTGGAGAATGTGACCAACCGCTGGGAGGAGCTGCCGCTCGCCCTGGCCAAGCGTTTCAAGAAAAACGCCGAGATCGGCGACGAGATCGAGGTGGAAGTCACCCCGAACAACATGGGCCGCATCGCCGCGCAGACGGCCAAGCAGACCATGCTGCAGCGCCTGCGCATGGCGGAGAAGGAGAATCTCTACGAAGAATTCAAGGACCGCACGGGCGACGTCGTCAGCGGTGTGGTGCGCCGTTTTGAAAAGTCGGACGTGGTCGTGGACCTCGGCAAATTTGAAGGCGTGATGACCTCGAAGGAGCGCGTCTCCACCGAGGACTACACCCCCGGAGACCGCATGCGCTTCTACGTGAAGGCGGTGGAAAAGGACAGCGGCCGCGGCCCGGAGATCATCCTCTCCCGTGCGCACCCGAACTTTGTGCGCCGCCTGTTTGAGTTTGAAGTCAGCGAGATCGGTGACCGCACCGTGGAGATCGCCAGCATCGCCCGTGAGGCCGGCTACCGCACCAAGGTGGCGGTGCACAGCGCGGACGAAAAGGTGGACCCCGTGGGCGCCTGCGTGGGCCTGCGTGGCGCACGCGTGAAGAACATCGTGCGCGAGCTCAACAACGAGAAGGTGGACATCATCCGCTGGAAGGCGGACCCTGCCGAGTTCGTGCGCGAGGCGCTCAAGCCCATCAAGGTCATCTCCATCCAGGTGAACCCCGACAAGAAGGAAGCCCGCCTGACCGTGAGCGACGAGGACCTCTCCAAGGCCATCGGCCGCCGTGGCCAGAACGCCCGCCTGACCTCCCGCCTCGTGGGCATGGACCTGATCATCGAGAAGGATGAGCACGCCGCCGAAGTCTTTGAAGGACAAATGGGCAGCGCTGTGCATCATCTGGTGGACGTGCTCGGCATCACCGAGAGCGTCGCCCGCCAGCTGACCCAGGGCGGCATGGGAGACCTCAAAACCCTCGCCACCGGCGTCGATGTCTCGGACATCGCCGAGGTGCTGGGCGGAGACGAGGCCCTGGCCCAGCAGATTTTCGACAAAGCACATGCTTCCTCCCTGGAGTAGCCCCTGTGCCGCCATGACAACGCTTTCAAACCAACCCCCAACTCACGACAAGCCAGCCTCCCCCGCCGCCGCTCGCCCGATCTCATTCTCTCATGTCCAGCAAACCCTCCTCAGCCAAAAAGAGCAAGTCCCCCTCCGACGAAGTCGTTGAGGAGGCCGTACCTGCCGACAGCGCCAAGCCGAAAAAAGATACCAAGGCGAAGGTGTTGTCATTGATTGAGGAAAAGAAGCCAAGGACACGAAGCGCGGCCAAGGAGGGCTCAGTCCTGCCGCCGCTGGGAGCCAGAAAGCCCGCCGCACCGGAGCCCGCACCCGCAGCACCTGCCGCCCCCGCCAAGCCGACGGTGGACGAGCAAAAGGCCGCCGCGCTGAATCTCTTTGAGGATGACAAGCCCAAGGTGCGCCGTCGCCCGGCCGTCGAAAACGCCGCGCAGAGCGCGCTGCCGCCCATCTCCCTGCTGAAGGAGGAGCCCGCGCCGCCAAAGCCCATCGTGCCCATCGTGCACGCACCGCCTCCAGAGGCGCCTGCGCCGGAGTTTGAGCTCAGCGAGACGGGGGAAAAGATCATCCACCTCAAGCCCCCGGTCCTGGTGAAGGACCTGGCGGAAAAGATGGGCATCAAGACCTTCCGGATCATTTCGGACCTCATCCCCTTCAAGATTTTCGGCAACGCAGACAAGGCCATCGACATCGAGGTGGCCGAAAAGATCTGTGAAAAGCACGGCTTCAAGCTGGAGCGCGACAAGCGTGAAAAAGGCGGCGGCGTCCACAAGGTGGAGGAAGTCATCGTCGAGCCCGTGGCGCAGGTCGTTGAGGAGGTGGAGGAGGACAAGCTGGAACTCCGCGCCCCCATCATCACCTTCATGGGCCACGTGGACCACGGCAAGACCTCCCTGCTCGATGCCCTGCGCAAGACGCAGGTCACCGCCGGTGAGGCGGGCGGCATCACGCAGCACATCGGCGCCTACTGCATTTTCCACAACGGCAAGCCCATCACCTTCATCGACACCCCCGGCCATGCGGCTTTCTCCGCCATGCGCGCCCGTGGTGCGAATGTGACGGACATCGTCGTGCTCGTCATCGCTGCGGACGACGGCATCATGCCGCAGACCAAGGAGGCGCTCAGCCATGCCAAGGCCGCCGGCGTGCAGCTCATGGTGGCGCTGAACAAGTGCGACCTGCCCACCGCCAACGTCATGCGCGTGAAGAGCCAGCTGCAGGACATCGGCCTCGCGCCGGTGGACTGGGGTGGCGAGATCGAAGTCATGGAAGTCTCCGCCAAGACGGGCCTCGGGCTGGACAACCTGCTCGAAACCATGTCCCTCCAGGCCGAAGTGCTGGAGCTCAAGGCAGACCCCAAGGCCTCCCCGCGTGCCACCGTCATCGAATCCTCCATGGTGGCCGGCAAAGGCCCCGTGGCCACCGTCATCATCGGCCAGGGCACCCTCAAAGTGGGCCAGCCCTTCATCTGCGGCCCTCTCTGGGGCAAGGTGAAGGCCATCATCAACGACCGCGGCGAGTCCATCAAATCCGTCCTCCCCGGCATGCCCTGCGAGGTCATCGGCTTCAGCGACATGCCCCATGTGGGCGATGAAGTGGTGGTGATGAACAGCGAGCGCGACGTGAAGAAGCTCAGCGAGGAGCGCCTGGAGGAGATCCGCCAGAAGAAGCTCAGCGTCCCGCGCCGCTCCACCCTGGAGCACCTCTTTGCCAGCATCGAGGACAGCAACAAGAAGGCCCTCAAGATCGTGCTCAAGTGCGACGTGCAGGGCTCCGTGGAGGCCGTCTCCAAGTGCCTCACCGACATCCAGAGCGACAAGTGCAACCTCGACATCCTGCACAAGGAAGTCGGCGCCATCAACGAGTCCGACGTCCTCCTGGCCAGCGCCTCGGACGCCATCATCATCGGCTTCAACGTCAAGGTGGAAAACAAGGCCCTCACCGTGGCCAAGCGCGAGACGGTGCAGATCAAGCTCTACTCCATCATCTACGAACTCATCGACCAGGTGAAGGAGGCCATGGCGGGCCTGCTCGACCCGATCACCCGCGAGAAGGTCCTCGGCCACGCCCGCGTGAAGCAGGTCTTCAAGGTGCACAAGGGCTTTGTCGGCGGCTCCGTGGTCACGGACGGCATCATGAACCGCAAGCAGCGCGCCCGCGTGCTGCGTGACGGCCAGGCCGTGTACGACGGCGGCTTTGAGACGCTGCGCCGCTTCCAGGACGAAGTCAACGAAGTGCGCAACGGCCTCGAGTGCGGCATCAAGCTCTCCGGCTTCAGCGACTACGAGGAAAACGACGTCATCGAGTGCTACGAGCTCGAAAAAATCGCCCAAACTCTCTGATCACGTTTGTCGTATCAGGTTTCTGGTCCGCAGCGTGCCACCCACGCTGCCGGCCGGAGCCTGAACCCCGCCCCTTTTACACTGCCCTATGTCCCTCCGAGTCGACAAAGTACGCGAGCTCATCCGCCGTGAGCTGAGCACCATCCTCGAGAAGGATTTCCGCAGTGAGAACTGCCTCGTGACCATCCATGACGTGAGCCCCACGCCGGACATGCGGCAGTGCTTTGTGTATGTGGGCGTCATCGGCAAGCCCCACCAGCAGGACGCCGCCATCGAGCGCCTCACCAAGGCGCGCGGCTTCATCCAGCGGGATCTCTACAAGCGCGTGAAGCTGCGCAGCAGCCCGCAGCTCTTCTTCCGCCTGGACAAGTCCGTGGAGCGCGGCGTGCCCCTGCTCAACATCATCGACAACCTCCCCCCACCCATGGCCGACCTGCCTGCGGAAGGGGAGGAGGGGAAGGATGATGAAGGGAAGGGCAAGGCTGGGAAGCAGTAGGCGAAGAGGCCTGCATGGCCGGAGCCTGCAGATGGAGGCACCGGGCTTCAGCAGGCCGGGCCTGTTTTCGAAATGCCCTGCACACGCTGCGACATCAGCGCGCATGGCGTTTCTTGTGCCGACTCTGAATCTCGGCGAGTTGCTGCTGACGGTCCGGGTCTTTGAGATGAGGCAGGCCGGCAAAGATCTTTTCCGCCAGGGGATTGTCTGAACTGGCGAGCGCCGAGAGCGCGGAGGTGGCGTTGATGCTGGCGGCGGTGCCGGGCTGCCTGAGGTACTGCGTCAGCAGGGCTGACTGGGCGGCTGTCCATTCCGGCAGATTGAAGAGCCAGGGGTAACGCAGGCAGGTGCCTCTGAGGCTGTCGGTCTGCGCTCGGGCCAGGACGGCCCAGATTTCCAGAGCGAGCCTGGGATCGAACTGCACACGGTCCAGCATCTGCCTGAGGGTGGCATTGAGCTTTGTTTCATCCTTCTCCTGCAGCGACTGGAGAAACGCGGCGCGGTCCAGCAGCAGCCCCTGCGCGAATTTGGCGGCCTCTGTGCGTGTGCGTTCTGACTTCGCCGTGCGCAGTTTTTCCAGGAGGGGGATCAGGCGTGTCCTGACTTCGGGGGTGACCACGCCTTTCACGGCCACCAGACGGCGCGTGCTGGCGGTGTCCTCGCCTGGCTGCGGGCCGTTGTGGGACTGGTGTTCGAGCTTTCGCAGCGCCCAGTAAGCGGCTTCGTCAGAGCCGCTCTGCATCGCCGCCTCGATGAAGTCGATGGAGTACCAGGCGTGCAGGGCTTGCAGGGCTGCTTCACGGGTCGGGTCCGTGTCGTGGTAGCTGGAGCTCGTGCCCATGCATTCCAGCACCTCCGGCGGAAAGCTGGCGATGAGCCGCTCCAGCGCCGCCAGACCTTGGCCGGTCGTCGTCAAAGTGCGGGTCGCCTCCTCCATCAGGCGGCGCGGCTCGCCTTCGAGGGCATTGCCGGAAACAATATGAATGCCGGAAGCACCCGCCTGGGCGGCCACGAGCCAGGGGAGGCACAGGAGCGTGAGCAGTTTCATGAGGCGCATCATGTCAGGCGGGCGTTTAAGCAGGAGGGAAAGGTGAGGCATGCATGCCGGCATCTTGTGATACGGCGGCGGAAAGGAAAGCCTTGGGGCGGCTCCATGGCTGGGCGTGTTTTTCTGCACCCGCTGCAACCTTCTTCATGGGGGGCGCGCGAAATCATCGACCACCTGCTCCCGCCCATGGCCGACGCGCCTGCGCAAGGGAAAGGGCAGGGGGCTGAAGCGAAAGAGGGAGGCAGGAGCAGCCCTGCGCAAAGAAGCACCGGGCGGAGAAGATGCCGGGGAAATGCACACATTCATCCCGCGCGCCGTTTAGTACCCTTTTCCCCAGCCATCCCACCCCATGCGCCTCATCCTCACCACACTCGCCCTCCTGCTGCTGGCCTCTGCCCACGCTGCCGAGGCACCGCCGCAGGTCACCGTCAGCCACATCCGCCGCATCTTTCACAACGGGGAGCACAATGCCTTCACGGACCTCGTGCGCTTTCGCGGCCAGCTCTACCTCTGCTTCCGCAGCTGCCCGGACGGCCACATGGTTTTCAACACCGCCACGGCCATCGTCATGCGCAGCGCGGATGACGGTGCCACGTGGACGCAGGTGCACCGCTTTGCCGTGAAGGACCGCGACACGCGTGATCCCCACTTCCTCGTCTTCAAAGACCGGCTCTTCGTTTACACCGGCACCTGGTGGAGCGGCCCCGGCAGCATCCAGCCCAAGGACTACGACATGAACAAGATGCTCGGCTTCGCCACCTGGAGCGACGATGGCACGCAGTGGAGCGAGCCCGAGCTGCTGGAGGGCACCTTCGGCCTCTACATCTGGCGCGCCGCCGCCTCCGGTGGCAAAGCCTACCTCTGCGGCCGGCGCAAGCCGGGGTATGACATCGGCCCCAAAGGCGAGGGCGACAAAGTGCAGTCCCTCCTGCTGGAAAGCGACGACGGCCTCATCTGGAAGAAGCGCGCCTACTTCGCCGAGACCGCCGGAGACGAAACCGCGTTTCTCTTTGAGCAAGACGGCAGCCTGCTCGCCATCGGTCGCCATGGCGGCGGCAAGAACGCCCTCGTCATCCGTTCCCAGCCACCCTTCACGGAGTGGAGCCGCCAAAGCCTCGACCGTCCCGTGGGCGGCCCGCTCGTCGTGAAATGGGGAGCGCACACCCTCGTCGGCGGACGCAAGACCACCAAAGAGCAGGGCGCCAAGACCTCGCTCTGCTGGCTCGTCGGCGATGCCCTGCAGGAGTTCGCCGAACTCCCCAGCGGCGGCGACAATTCCTACCCCGGCTTTGTCCAGCTCTCAGACAAACGCGCCCTCGTCTCCTACTACTCCAGCCACGAAAAAGACGCCGCAGGCAAGACCATCACCGCGATCTATCTCGCGGAGCTGACGCTGGAGTGATGGGGGGATTTGTGTGCCCGGTGATGTCCGCCCAGCGCAAGCCGGCAGTAGCACGGGCAATCCTGCCCGTGTCGGGCGCTCTCTTCGCGGGCAGGATTGCCCGCACTACTTCCCGCTAAGCACACGCCCCAGCCCTCATTCCGTCGGCAGTGTCTTCTTGATGCGTTCCCAGGACGCCTGCACCACCGCATGCGTGGGCGTGGGGCAGGAAAGCTCGTCTGAATAAGCCTGCAATTTCGGAGCCGCCGCCAGGCTGTGGCGCAGCTCCGCCACGAGCGCCGCCAGATCCTCCCGGGTGAAATACTGGTTCATGCTTTCGATGACGCACACGTAGCCCTCCGGCGTCGGAAGCGAGGTGCCAGGAATTGTGAAACAAAGGCGGGGGCGAAGGATTGCGCTGCAGCGCCGCATGCATCGTCTGGCAGTTCTGTTGTTGCTCAAAAATGCAGTGCGATTCTCATCACAGGGCGTTGGAAATGTTTCAGCAGACCGCTAGGGGATTGTGTGCTTGTGCGCATATCCGATGCGAATCAAATGGAAGATAAAACCTGCAGTCAAGCAGCCTCTCACCAGGTGCTGCCCGAACTGCTGAAGCGGAACCCGACGATGCCATAGCAGGACTGAGAAAACGATCACAAAACTGCCAACTGCCCACCACAGATGACGTAAAGGAAGGCTCTGCAGTGCTGCTGCGTCAGCTCTCAAAACACCTTTGGCTGCGTAGTTGACATAAGCAGCGGCTGAAAACAGGAGGAAGCTGGCGACAGCCCAAAGCCATGCCTCAAAAGAGGATGTCCTTACGATAGGAATCGCTTCTGAGGAGCTTCGCGCCGCAATGGTCGTAACCATCGCAAATTCAGACAAACCAAGCAAAAATGGGATGAGGGAGTCCAGGATGTCTATCCGCCATGTGAAGGCGATGCAGCTTATGGCATACTCCTGCCATACAGCAACGATGGATATCAGAACGACCATCGAGTCAAGGATGGTGGATGTACTCACTCGTCCTGTTTTAAAGTACTCCTGAGTTAGCGTCTGAAAAAGGTATCCGGCCGCCAAGGACTGGATGATGCTGGCAAGCGTTAGATAGACGCTGCTAAAGCCGTCTCGGAATAATTGGTCGAATACTGACATGGCCTAAGCGGAGAGAGCAGGGTGGGTTAGACAATTACAATCTATTTTGAGCTTTATCCTTAGCGTAAAATTGCGCGGCAAACACCATGCCGGGCATTATGGGCCATGCAGTGTTTGGCGGTCCCTTTCAATCATGCCCAGCCGCACGCCCGAAGGCGGGTTTGGAAGGAGGCTGAGATTTTTTCAGGATCCGTTTATCACGGCGCATGCATCTCTTTAGAATGCTGGCATGTCTCCCCTCATGAAACGCTTCTTCCTCCACCTGGTTGTCCTTCTGCTTGCCGCCTGTTCGGAATCCAAGAAGGATGCGCAAGCCGCAAGCGGACAGCCGGCGGTGAGCACGACCGATCTGCCGGTGGTGGTGCTCGGTGGCCCGACCTGTGCTGAGTTTGTGAAGGGGCTGACGTTGGCCGGGGTCTCCAAGGCACAGGATCTGAGCCGGGAAAGCCTGGCCGGGAAAGCCGCCGCGCTGCATGCCGCCTCGGTGGCGGTCATCCTGGTGGATGCGACGGAGGGGCCGCTGCCGGTCACTCGCGAAGACGTTCTGCTCACGCGGCAATTTTGCCGGGGCACGGTGGTGATCGGGTTTTCCAAATCAGCGTTGGTCGAGGATGCGGAACTGCTCGATCTGGAGGAAATGGAGGTGCGTGACCTGCTGAACAAGTACGATCATCCAGGTGACACCGCCGCAGTTGGTTTTGATTCAGAGTCTGCCCGGACAAAACAACCCAAAGGTTTTGCAGCGCTGGCGGTCTTGCTGTCGAAAATGCGGCCCGCTGACCCTCCGCGCGCAGCCAGGCCCGCACAGCAGGCGGCCGGGGCGGAACTCTACGTGCTGGCTGATTTGGAGGCGTTCAAGCGAGGCCTGATCCAGCCTGTAAGCAGCGGAGGCTGTCAGTTGATCTTCGGAGACAAGGTCGTGCCCTGCACGCTTCAGACTCCGCAGGCTGTTCAGCCGGGTTCTGCTGGGAAGGTCACGCTGGCCTTTCCCGAGCCCGTGAGCTTTCGTGTTGGCGACCGCTTTGTCATCGGGGTGGAGGATCATCTGACCGCAGCGGGCCGCATCGGAGATGTCACGCGCTGAAGGAAGCCGGGGCGCGTCTTGGGAGACGTGGCGTCCACGGGAGCCAAAGCAAATTTGGAGTGCGGCTGCCTAGCGAGGAACGAGCGGAGCTGCCGCTTTCGAGCGTCTTGTGGCTTTCATGGGACGTCCAGCGTGCGGGAGCCTCATGGCATGCGGGGGCTGCTGCCTTCGAATATTTCGTGGTATCCGCCTGCTGTCCGGCCTGCGGAAAGCGGTAGCTGCGTTCGTTCCTCACTTCGCGACCGCGTTGATTCGCTGCGCTCACCCTGCGGGCGCCTTGCAGTCGTCTATCTCCACTTCGTTACGGTTCCAAATGGGGCTGCCGCCCCCGCGCCGGGGCCAGACTTCAACGAATTCAACCATTTCAACGGGGGTGTGTGTCACTCCCTGCGTCTGCCGGGGCCAGACTTCAATGAATTCAACCATTTCAACGGGGGTGTGTGTCACTCCCGCGTCTGCCGGGGGAGTGACTTCAACGAATTCAACCATTTCAACGGGGGTGTGTGTCACTCCCTGCGTCTGCCGGGGCCAGACTTCAATGAATTCAACCATTTCAACGGGGGTGTGTGTCACTCCCGCGTCTGCCGGGGGAGTGACTTCAACGAATTCAACAAATTCAACGGGGGTGTGTGTCACTCCCGCGTCTGCCGGGGGAGTGACTTCAACGATTTCAACAAATTCAACGGGGGCTGGAGTGTTCGTTCATTCCCAGGTGAAGGTGTAGAGGGTGTGTTTGCCAGATTTGGTCATCACACACTGCTGGCGGGAGATGAGGTGGGGGATGATCTCGCCGTAGAGCTTGGAGGGGGTGAGCGCGCCGATGCGTCCGGGATTGGAGGCGAAGCGGCGGGTGAGCTCGCTGCGGGTGTAAACGGCGCGGTGCTGGCCGGGTTTGACACTGTGATCTCCAATGATCTGGGCCAGCAGCCATTCGGCGGTGTCGTCCACCTGGATGCGGCGGCTCATGCCTTCGAGCTGGATGAGCGCGTCAAGGCAGCCGTCTTGATGCGCCTCCGCCAGCTCCAGGATGTCCGGGGTGATGGTGAAGGGATCGCTGGTGCTGCCCCGGGCCCAGCGGCAGGCCTGGAAGATGATGGCCAGCTTCAGGCAGCGGGCGGGGGACTCATTGAGGCTGGAGAGCAGGCTCTCATCTCCGATGGTGTATCCTGGTATGGATTCGCAGCGGGCGCGGTTGCGCTGCTGCAGGCCCACCCAGTAGTGCTTGGCGGCCTTGGTGAAGCTGTCCCTGCCCACGGTGCCTTTGAGCGTGGTCAGATGGCGGAAGAGGTCGGTCAGGTTTTGCAGGTCGTCTCCTTCCAGGCTTTCCGGCCACCAGATGTTACGCGTCTGCCGGGTGGCCACGTAGAAGCCGAAGCGGCGGCGCAGACCGCAGCCGGCGGCTATTTGATCCAGCCGGGCCACGCCAAAAGTGCTGCCAATGCAGAGGCTCAGCGTGGCCTGCTCGATGTGGCGCTGGGATTCGCCATCACCGTGGCTTTTGCCTTCGCGCAGGAAGTTCTGGTGCCAGGGTGAACCATCGTAGAGGCCCAGGTAGCGTGCGGAGACCTCGCGCCCGAAGGACTGCGTCTCCCAGCTGCGCAGGATGGTGTTTCCTTCATCCTCAAACTGCAGGCGGTGGGGCTGCTGCTCAAAGGTGTCAAACAGGGCCGAGTCGCTGGCGTTTCCACCGATGAAGTCCTCCGGCGTGAGGAGGTTCCGGGCGATCTTGATCGCGGGTGCAAAGGTGGTGCCTTTGCGCAGGCCGGCAGGACAGGCCAGGAAGTTGTAGATCGTCAGCGGCTTCTGGCTGCCGAAGTTCAGGGTGACATGGGGTGTGAGGAGCTTGCCACACAGGGCCAGGATGGGTGCCACGATGAGGCCGTCCGGCAGCTCTGAGACATTGCGTGTGAAGTCGCGGTAATCCTTGAGGATGGAATCCTCCGGGATGGGGTGCTCGCGAGTTTTCTCACCTCCCTCCGTTGAATTTGTTGAAATGGTTGAAGTGTCCTTCTTGGGGATGGCTGGAGACACACACTCCCCCGTTGAATTTGTTGAATTCGTTGAAGTGTCCTCCTTGGGGATGGCTGGAGACACACACTCCCCCGTTGAATTTGTTGAATTCGTTGAAGTGTCCTCCTTGGGGATGGCTGGAGACACACACTCCCCCGTTGAATTTGTTGAAATCGTTGAAGTCTGCGCGCATGCCGGGGCCGGTTTGACACCACCCTCCATTGAAACGGTGGAAACGATGGAAGTCTGCGCGCCTGTGGTGGCTCGGGGTGTGTGCGTGAATCCTCCCGCAGGTGTCGCTGACGTTACCGCTGTTTCTCGCGCAGCAGGCTCTGTGCGTGTGCCTCCCTCCGGTGAATGGGGGGAAGGTGGGGGCGTTTCTGCGCTGCCGGGCGGCTCGGGTGTGGCCCAGCCGGGCGCGGGGGCGTCCACGGGGCGCAGGTGCTGCGTCCAGTCGGCGGAGGGGCGGAAGGCGGGGCGTGCCATCAGCACGGCGGCGGCGTCTGTGAGGCCCGGGAGGGCGGGGGCGGGGTCGGGCGTGTGCTGGGCGGCGGAGTCAGGATGGGATTTCGTGTTCATGGCAAGGCAGGATTTGAAAAGGGTGGGGGGTGTAAGGGGGCTTCGGCAGCCGGGTTCGGGTGTGTTAAGGTGTGGTATAAAGGTGCAGAATGTGGTATCCGGGGTCATGATAGTCGGGAGAAGAGGCTTTCCAGGATGGGCTGGCGGTCCGCCTCCGGGAGCTGGAGGACTTCGCCGAGGTCTTTGCAGGGCGCGGGCAGCAGGTGCACGGCGGCCTGCACGCCGGCGGCGCGGAGGTCTGCCAGCCAGGTGGCCCCGGCGTCCAGGCCTGCCTCGTCCGTGTCCGGGAGGAGGTGCACCTCCCGGCCGCGCAGCCGCTCCAGCAGCCCGGAGTCCCGCGCAAAGCGGGCGCTGGCGCCGGTGGCGGCCAGGATGCTCCACGCGTGCGGGGTGTCCACCAGCAGCATGGCCGCGAGGCCTTCGAGCAGGCCCACGGCGTCCTCCACCAGCAGCACGTGGGTGGTTTCGCCCAGCCAGCCCTGCCCGATGAAGGCGCCCTGGGAGCCGGAGAGGTTGCGCGTCTGGATGCGCGAGCCGTCGGCCTTTTCCAGCGGCTTGCCGTCCAGCCGCCGCACCTGCGCAAAGGTGCCCTCCGTGATGACGAGGCAGCGGTGCCCCTGCACCTGCGCCACACGGAGAAAGCCGTGCCGGTGCGCGAGGTCCACCGCGTCTGGCAAGAGGCCGCGCTGCTCCGCCACGGCGCGGATGTCTTCCCGCGTGAGCGGGTGAAACTCCGGCCACATCTCGCGCAGCCAGCCGATGTCCTCGGCGGGGGCAGGGGCTGTGGCGCCAGCCTCCGGCAGGGCGGGTGCTGCGGGTGCAGGGGCTGCTGCGGGGCTCTGGGAGGAGGCATGGGTCTTATGGGGTCTATCCGGCCTGTCGGGCCTATTTCCGGCCTCCGCCCCCTGGGGCCGCTGGGCCTCCAGCAGGTACCCCGCAGGCCGCTCCGTGCTGGCGGCGGCGGTGCGCAGCAGGTGGCGCAGCTCCTTTTCCTGCCAGGGCGGCTGGCAGGCTGCATTCCAGCGGGTGAGCAGGGGCAGGGCCTCCGGCTCGGAGAGGCCAAAGCCGCGCACCAGCGCCAGGGCGGCCCTGGCGGCGGCGGCCTGCGCCCGCGGCCCGGAGATGGAGGCGGGCACCCTCGCCAGATAGGCGCTGGCACGCTCGGTGATGGTTTTCATCGTGGGAAGGGATGGGCGGTTGGGGGGGGGCTAGGCGTTGCGGGTTCCCGGATTTGCTGCCCACACCTCGTGCTGCAGCAGCGCGGCATAGACCTTGGCGCTGTCAAAGCGGCAGTAGCCGCGCACCTTGACCATGGGCACCGTGCCTTCGCGCACCCAGCTGTGCAGCGTGCGGCGGCTGATGCCCAGCCGCTGCGCCATCTGCACCTGCGTCAGCAGCTCCGGCGGCGTGCCGGGTGCCTGCGCAGCGTGTGCGGTGGCGGCGGCTGCGATGTTTGTCTTCGTTTTCTTTTTTGTGTTCGTTTTCATGATGCGGTCGTTGTTTTTGATGATTTTGAATGATGGATCGTGGTAGCTATGCGGTATCTTGTGGCATCAAACGGCCGCGCCTGGGCATGGGCATGCCGGGAGGGTGCGGGGGCCGCGTGAGGCCTGGGGTGGCGGTTTGGCGGCCGTTCAGGGCCGTCAGGTCGGGCGCCGGGTGCGAGTGTCAGAGTTCTTCACTGCTTCATCGCTGTCATCACCGCCGCAGGCCGCGTTCTGCACGCCGGACTGCAACAGGAATAAGAATGTCTTGGGTCCGAATTTGGAAATGCAAGGAGATATTTTGGAAAAAGCTGGAGGCAGGCCGCACCGCTGTGCGAGAGAGGTCTCCATGTGGCCCGGTTTGGCCCCGCATGGCAGCGTGTGGCAGGCCCCCACCCGCGCAGGGCGGAGCCTTTCCCCAGGCGGTCTCCGCAGCGGCCGTGGCAGCCTCGCGTTTCCCCTCTCAGCGCCCCGCTCCAGGGCCCCAGGGCACCGGCACATGCCCCCTGCAAACTTCCCCCCGCTGCTGCATCTTCACCTTGCAGCCTTGCGGCGGTGGTGCTTTGTGAATGCCCCCCGGATGCCAGCCAACTCCACCACCGCCGAAATCGTCGCCGCCATGCGCTCCGCGCAGCGCATCGCCGTGGTGGCGCATGTGAGGCCGGACGGCGATGCCGTGGGCTCCGTGCTCGGCCTCGCGCTCAGCCTGCGCGCGCTGGGAAAGGACGTCATCGCCATGCTGGAGGACGGCGTCCCGGCCAATCTCGCCTTTCTCCCCGGCACAGACACCGTCATCCAGCCCGGCACCGAGCCGCTGGGGATCGACCTCGCCATCGCGCTGGACACCGCCACGCATGAGCGCGTGGGGGAGAAAACCAAGGCCCTGCTGGATGCCGCGCCGCTGCTCATCGACATCGACCACCACCCCGCCAATCCCGGCTACGGCGCGCTCAATCTCATCGTCCCCACCGAGCCCGCCACCGGGCAGATCATTTACGATCTCCTCAGCGGGCACGGCCTGCCCATCGACGACGCCGTGCGGCAGAATCTCTTCATCGCCATCTCCACGGACACCGGCTCCTTTCAGTACTCCAGCACAAATGCGCGCACGCACCGCATCGTGGCGGAAATGATGGACGCCGGGCTGGACACCGCGCGGCTCGCGCAGCTCATCTACCAGAGCTACCCCGTGCGCCGCCTGGAGCTCATGCGCGACATGCTCAACCACATGGAATTCCGCGCGGAGGGCCGCATCGTGAGCTGGCAGCTCAAACAGGCCGTCATGGACGCCGCAGGCATGCAGCCCGGAGACACCGAGGGGCTCATCGACACCCTGCGCATGATCGACAGCGTGGTCGCCTGCGTCATCTTTGAAGACATCCCCGGCGGCAAGGTGCGCGTCAGCTCGCGCTCCAAGGACAGCCGGCTCGATGTCTCCGCCGTGTGCGCCCAGTTTGGCGGCGGCGGCCACCGCATGGCCTCAGGCGCACGCATGAGGGGCCCCATTGAAGCAGCAGCAGACAAATTTTTGCAAGCACTCGAACATGAAGTCAGACGAATTGATTAGCGGCGTCCTCCTGGTGGACAAAGACCAGGACATGACCTCCCACGATGTGGTGGCCGTCGCTCGGCGCTGCCTGAACATGAAGAAGATCGGCCACTGCGGCACGCTCGACCCCATGGCCACCGGCATGCTCATCCTCGTATTAGGAAATGGCACACGCCTCTCTGACCTCCTCATGTCTGAGGACAAGGAATACGTCGGCACCCTGAAGCTGGGCCAGACCACCAACAGCCAGGACGCCGAGGGCGAAGTGGTGGAGGAAAAGCCCGTGCCCGCAGACCTCACGCTGGAGCAGGTGAAGGCCGCCTTTGACAGCATGCGCGGAGATTTCTACCAGATGCCGCCCATGGTCTCCGCCATCAAGGTCGGCGGCGTGCCGCTCTACAAGCTGGCCCGCAAAGGCCAGGAGGTGGAGCGCGAGCCCCGCTTTGTGCGTGTGTACGACTACGAGATCACCCGCTTTGAGCCGCCGTATGTGGACTTTCGCGTCGTGTGCAGCAAAGGCTTCTACGTCCGCACGTATGCGCACGATGTGGGGCAAAAGCTCGGCTGCGGCGCGCACCTCAGCGCCCTGCGCCGCACCCGCTCCGGCCACTTCAAGCTCCAGCCCGGCAAGTACGTCACCTTTGACCAGCTCAAGCAGGGCAAGAAAGACGAAGTCCTCGCCGCCATGCTCACGCTCTACGATGTGAGCAAGCTGCGCGGCGCGTGAGTGGCGCGTGAGAAGTGAAAAGGGTTCAGTGAAAAGGGGTAAGTGAAAAAGGCCGGGCCGCGCTTCCTATGAGCCGCCGCTCCGGCCGTAGGTTGGGTGCGGTGGGAGCGTGAGGGATCGGGACGATCCCTCTCCGCCGGAGGGGGATCATCTTGATCCCCGCACAGGGCGCGTGTTTGCGCGATGAGCGTGCGTGTTGGGGAGGTGTGGAGTGCGGGGAGGTTGGGTGTGGCGGGGACGCGAGGGATCGGGACGATCCCTCTCCGCCGGAGGGGGATCATCTTGATCCCCGCACAGGGCGCGTGTTTGCGCGATGAGCGTGCGTGCTGGGGTGGTGTGGAGTGCGGGGAGGTTGGGTGTGGCGGGGACGTGAGGGATCGGGACGATCCCTCTCCGCCGGAGGGGGATCATCTTGATCCCCGCACAGGGCGCGTGTTTGCGCGATGAGCGTGCGTGCTGGGGTGGTGTGGAGTGCGGGGAGGTTGGGTGTGTTTGGCGTCGAGCGCCCGCCTTCGCTCGTAAGCTTCCTCCGCCAAACCGCCCGACTGCGAGGACGCTCGCAGGCCGGGGCGCATGCAGCCCGCACACAGACGGCCGGGCTGACGCCACAGCCGTCCTACGGCCCTGCAGCCCTGCGAGCCTTGGCAGTCCACCCTGGAGCCGCCACTCCGGCCGTAGGTTGGGTGTGTTTGGCGTCGAAGACTTTCGCCTCCATCCACAGCATCCTCCGCCAAACCGCCCGACTGCGAGGACGCTCGCAGGCCGGGGCGCATGCAGCCCGCACACAGACGGCCGGGCTGACGCCACAGCCGTCCTACGGCCCTGCAGCCCTGCGAGCCTTGGCAGTCCACCCTGGAGCCGCCGCTCCGGCCGTAGGTTGGGTGTGTTTGGCGTCGAACACTTTCGCCTCCATCCACAGCATCCTCCGCCAAACCGCCCGACTGCCAGGACGCTCGCAGGCCATGGAGCCAGCCGTACGCTGATGGACGGCCGGGCTGACGCCACAGCCGTCCTACGGCCCTGCAGCCCTGCGAGCCTTGGCAGTCCACCCTGGAGCCGCCACTCCGGCCGTAGGTTGGGTGTGTTTGGCGTCGAGCGCCCGCCTTCGCTCGTAAGCTTCCTCCGCCAAACCGCCCGACTGCGAGGACGCTCGCAGGCCATGGGGCCAGCCGTACGCTGATGGACGGTCGGGCTGACGCCACAGCCGTCCTACGGCCCTGCAGCCCTGCGAGCCTTGGCAGTCCACCCTGGAGCCGCCGCTCCGGCCGTAGGTTGGGTGTGTTTGGCGTCGAAGACTTTCGCCTCCATCCACAGCATCCTCCGCCAAACCGCCCGACTGCGAGGACGCTCGCAGGCCATGGAGCCAGCCGTACGCTGATGGACGGCCGGGCTGACGCCACAGCCGTCCTACGATGCCCAGAGCCCGCCTGCGTGAAGTCCCCGCACCGAGGTCCGGCAAAGGCCGGTGAAGAGCAGGGGAGCCATGGAAGTCATGCCCAGACCCCGCGTGCACCCGCATTCCGGCCCATTTTCCATCCCCAGCTCCTCCATCCCCAGCTCCTCCATCCCCAGCTCCTCCATCCCCAGCTCCTCCATTCCCAGCTCCTCCATTCCCAGCTCCTCCATCCCCAGCTCCTCCATCCCCAGCTCCTCCATGGCCTTGCCCCGGCCTGCGCCTTCCTTGCGCATCTCCGCCGCTTTCTTGCCCCCGTGAAAACTTCAGGCAGGCCGCACTGTTTTAGATGGCACAGCCCTATCCGGCTGTTCCCACCATGAAACACCGCATCCTCCGCCACGGCGCGGCTCTGTTCCTCCTCGGGCACTCCAGCACGGCTGGCTTGGCACAGGCCCCCGCCGCACCTGCGGTTCCCACCACCCCGGCGGCGGCCACGCCAGCCCCCGCCGCCGCTCCTTCCCCGGCCACTGCCGCCGCCAAGACCCCGCCCACGCCCGCGCAGGCCATCCTTAAAGTACGCCTCGCCGGGCAGACGCAGCGCGCCGCCCTTCTGGCAGCGGAAATCCGCAGCGCCGATCAGCGCATCGAGTCCCGGTTTGACGACCTCCTCACCACCCTCCGCGCCGTCAGCGACTCCAAAGACTCCCACACCAAGGTCACCCGCATGAAGGAGGAGACCATCGCCAGCCTCCAGCAGGCCATCACCTACTACCAGCAAAAGCGCGCCTGGCTGCAAGAGCAGATGGTCCGCCCCACCTATAATCTGACCCAGACCCAGAAGCAGCTCATCGGCAACGAATTCGAAGAGCGCATCGAAAAGCGCGTGCACCAGATCGTCGAGCTCTACAAGACCTTCCCCAAGCACGAGGACTTTGAGCGCTACAAAGCCGTCGGCCACTACCGCTTTGGCGGCGTCCGCTACGTGGACAGCGAGGACTACCGCCAGAACCTCCGCCTCTCCAGCCAGACAGACACCATGCGCCAGAAGCTCATCAAGGACATCCAGGCCAACATTGATCACCTCGAGCAGGAAAACCGCACCCTCACAGACATGGCCGCCGCCGCCGCCAGCACCGAGCTAGGCGAAGTCTATGGCGAAGAGCAGCGCAAAAACGAGCAGCTCCGCGAGCACCTCAGGCAGGACCTCGCCACCGTCATCAGCAGCCCCGGCGTCCCCGGCCGCCCCATCAGCGGCCAGGAAGCCCAGGCGCTCGACAAGATGCTGCACCACTCCATCGACGCCCTGCAGGCGGAGTTCACACGCCTCTTTTCACGCTATGCCGAATGGCTCGCCGCAGCCTCCGCTGTGAACACCCTGCGGGCGGCCGCAGACAGGCCCTGAAGCCACGCAGCACAAGGCCCGCGCCCATGCACCGCGCGCATCACATCCGGCATGCATGGTATTCCATGGTATAAAATACCCGTACAGGCCTCTCCCGAGGGTAAAACGCCCCGTTTGGGCCCCAAAACCCGCCTCCAAATCCTCGGAGGCTCATTTTTTTTGCATTTTATTGCACAATGATGTTGCACGGGTCTGAAGGTGAGTTACTATCCCGACCCGCAGCGAAAAACGCGGGCTGAGAAAAAGAAGATTGAGAAGCGAAAAGCGGCTCATGAAACTTGGAATCAGAAACGATCTTTTAGAAAACACAGAAGCAGCGGAACGAGGGTCAAACCGAGTTTCAGCTGTTCGAAAACAGAAAGCTAAATTGTGCGCTGCGCGAATAAGTGCGCAGGCATCTGTGGTTTAAACAGATGCAGTCAATTTGGCTGGCTTATAAATTAAGTCAGCACCAAAATTTTTGGAGAGTTTGATTCTGGCTCAGAACGAACGCTGGCGGCGTGGATAAGACATGCAAGTCGAACGGGATCATCGGAGTAGCAATACAACGGTGGTCTAGTGGCGAACGGGTGCGTAACACGTGGATACATTCCGGAAAGCGGGGGATAGCCCAGGGAAACTTGGATTAATACCGCATGTGGTTGAAAAACTAAAGGCAGGGACCGCAAGGCCTGCCACTTTCCGATTGGTCCGCGGCCTATCAGCTAGTTGGCGGGGTAAAAGCCCACCAAGGCTACGACGGGTAGCTGGTCTTAGAGGACGACCAGCCACACTGGAACTGAGACACGGTCCAGACACCTACGGGTGGCAGCAGTCGAGAATCTTTCACAATGGGGGCAACCCTGATGGAGCGACGCCGCGTGGAGGATAAGGTCTTCGGATTGTAAACTCCTGTCATGTGTGAACAAGGTTGCGAGGTTAATAGTCTTGCAAATTGATGGTAACACAAGAGGAAGAGACGGCTAACTCTGTGCCAGCAGCCGCGGTAATACAGAGGTCTCAAGCGTTGTTCGGAATCACTGGGCGTAAAGGGTGCGTAGGTGGCGTGGTAAGTCAGATGTGAAAGCCCGGGGCTCAACCTCGGAACAGCATCCGATACTACCATGCTAGAGTACTGAAGAGGTGACTAGAATTCTCGGTGTAGCAGTGAAATGCGTAGATATCGAGAGGAATACCAACGGCGAAGGCAGGTCACTGGGCAGTTACTGACACTGAGGCACGAAGGCCAGGGGAGCAAACGGGATTAGATACCCCGGTAGTCCTGGCAGTAAACGGTGCACGTTTGGTGTGGGCGCAATCGACCGCGTCCGCGCCGGAGCTAACGCGTTAAACGTGCCGCCTGGGAAGTACGGTCGCAAGATTAAAACTCAAAGAAATTGACGGGGACCCGCACAAGCGGTGGAGTATGTGGCTTAATTCGATGCAACGCGAAGAACCTTACCTGGTCTTGACATGCATTGTGTCTACGGTGAAAGCCGTATAGGGTAGCAATACCCGCTTTGCACAGGTGCTGCATGGCTGTCGTCAGCTCGTGTCGTGAGATGTTGGGTTAAGTCCCGCAACGAGCGCAACCCCTGTGATTTGTTGCCACCGGCGTATGCCGAGCACTCGAATCAGACTGCCTCGATCAACGAGGAGGAAGGTGGGGATGACGTCAAGTCCGTATGGCCCTTACGACCAGGGCTGCACACGTACTACAATGCCCAGTACAATGTGAACCGAGACCGCGAGGTGGAGGAAATCAATAAAACTGGGCTCAGTTCAGATTGGAGTCTGCAACTCGACTCCATGAAGCTGGAATCGCTAGTAATGGTACATCAGCTACGGTACCGTGAATACGTTCCCGGGTCTTGTACACACCGCCCGTCACATCATGGAAGCTGGTTTCGCCCGAAGTGCGTGCGCCAACCGCAAGGAGGCAGCGCCCTAAGGCAAGACTGGTGACTGGGATGAAGTCGTAACAAGGTAGCCGTAGGGGAACCTGCGGCTGGATCACCTCCTTTCTATGGAGAATTGTCCAGGCTCACGCCACAATGGACAAGGTCGACACTGACTGCTGGAAACGGCAAAGTGTGCGAATGATGAAAATCACCGCAAAACCTTTTACTGCGCGCCACTAGCCGCAGCGTACAATTTAGTTTTTCTGTTTTCTGTGCCTTGAGCGGGGGTTTAGCTCAGTTGGTAGAGCGCTAGCTTTGCAAGCTTGATGTCAGGAGTTCGAGTCTCCTAACCTCCACCATCAATGATCAGCGGGCATGTAGCTCAGTTGGTTAGAGCACCGCCTTGATAAGGCGGGGGTCACTGGTTCGAGTCCAGTCCTGCCCACCATTCATTGTGCACATCTGTTTTTTTGGGATTCTGTTCTTTGACAACTGTATATAGGGTAGAAAAAACAAATTCAATTGAGCCATCTTGAGAACCAACAGGTTTCGAAAAGATAAGTAAAATTAAGAATCAGGCGAAACCATTTCGGCGGGTGTCAAAGCCCGTCACATGAAATGGATTTTAACAATGCAAGATTTATAGGGTATGTAGTGAATGCCTTGGCACTAGCAGGCGATGAAGGACGTGGTAAGCTGCGATAAGCTCCGGACAGCCGCAAGCAGGCTTTGACCCGGAGATCTCCGAATGGGATAACCTGTGATGATTCATCTCATCACGTGACGCTCTGAATACATAGGAGCGTCGACGCAACACCGCCCGAAGTGAAACATCTCAGTAAGGCGAGGAAAAGAAAGCGAATGCGATTCCGTCAGTAGTGGCGAACGAAAGCGGACCAGCCTAAACCGGAGGTTTACCTCCGGGGTTCGGGGCCCGATGTGGTAGTTGAACAGTTAGGTGAAGCGAATGGAAAATCGCTCCAAAGAGGGTGAGAGGCCCGTAACCGAAAACTCGACAACGCCTAGGGATTCCCAGAGTAACACGATCCACGTGGCATTTCGTGTGAATATGTGCCGACCACGGCATAAGGCTAAATACTAGCTAGTGACCGACAGTGAACAAGTACCGCGAGGGAAAGGTGAAAAGAACCGCCGTGAGCGGAGTGAAATAGTACCTGAAACCACATACCTACAAGGTGTCAGAGCCGGCTTGTCCGGTGATGGCGTGCCTTTTGCAAAATGAGTCTGCGAGTCAGTCTGTGTGGCAAGCCTAAGTCCTTCTGGGACGGAGGCGGAGCGAAAGCGAGTCCGAACAGGGCGACAAGTCGCACGGGCTGAACCCGAAGCGGAGGCGATCTACCCATGGCCAGGTTGAAGCGTTGGTAATACGACGTGGAGGACCGAACTGGTGAACCTTGAGACGTTCTCGGATGAGCTGTGGGTAGGAGTGAAAGGCTAATCAAGCCCCGTAATAGCTGGTTCTCCCCGAAATGTATTTAGGTGCAGCGTCATGCGCTGATCGAGGGGGGTAGAGCACTGAATGAGCTAGGGGACATACCCGTCTACCAAACTCAATCAAACTCCGAATACCCTCGAATGTAGCATGGCAGTAAGACAGTGGGGGATAAGCTTCATTGTCGAAAGGGAAACAGCCCAGCCCTGCAGCTAAGGTGCCCAAATGCCGCTAAGTGGAAAGGAGGTGAGATTTCTTTGACAGTGAGGATGTTGGCTTAGAAGCAGCCACCATTTAAACAGTGCGTAATAGCTGACTCATCGAGAGATCTCGCGCCGAAAATGATTGGCGATCAAGCGGCATACCGAAGCTCTGGATTGAACGGTCTACGGATCGTTCAGTGGTAGGGGAGCGTTCTGTGAGCGTCGAAGCGTGAAGGCGACTGACCGTGGAGTTCACAGAAGTGAGGATGCAGACATAAGTAACGTTAAGGGCGGTGAAATCCCGCCCCGCCGTAAACCCAAGGTTTCCTGGGCAACGATATTCGTCCCAGGGTTAGTCGGGAGCTAAGTCAAGGCCGTATGGCGTCGGCGATGCACATTGGGTTAATATTCCCAAACCGGCTATGGTTAAACCACACGTGCGTGGAAATTGAGAAAGCATGCCGGCTGAAAGTGGCAGAAGGAGGCGGGGCAACCCAAATCCGGTCTTTTGATCCGACCACCGAGAAAAGCGTTGTGGCCCTTTCCATGGCCGCCCGTACCGCAAACCGACACAGGTGGGTGGGTAGAATATACCAAGGCGAAAGAGTGAAACCTCGTTAAGGAACTCTGCAATCTAGTCCCGTAACTTCGGAAGAAGGGATGCCCAAGCTTGCTTGGGTCGCAGTGAAAGGGGACAACCGACTGTTTATCAAAAACACAGCATTGTGCCAAGACGAAAGTCCAAGTATACGATGTGACACGTGACCAATGCGGAAAGATTAAGGCAAGGGGTTAGCCGCAAGGCGAAGCTCTGAACCCAAGTCCCCGTGAATGTCGGCCGTAACTATAACGGTCCTAAGGTAGCGAAATTCCTTGTCGGGTAAGTTCCGACCTGCACGAATCGTGTAACGAGTTGTCCGCTGTCTCAACGAGGGGCTCAGTGAAATTGTATTAGCAGTGAAGATGCTGCTTACCCGCAGAAGGACGGAAAGACCCTATGCACCTTAACTGTAAGCTGTCACTGGTCGTTTGGTTTCCATGCTTAGCGTAAGTGGGAGACTTTGAAGCATGACTTTCGGGTCATGCTGAGTCGTCAATGAAACACCACCCTTGGGTATTGAACGATCTAACCGCAGTCCATGAATCTGGATGTGGGACCATGTCAGCCGGTCAGTTTTACTGGGGCGGTATCCTCCCAAAGAGTAACGGAGGAGCGCGAAGGTTGGCTCAGCGTGGTTGGTAATCACGTGTTGAGTGCATTGGCATAAGCCAGCCTAACTGTGAGACCTACAAGTCGAACAGATGCGAAAGCAGGCCAAAGTGATCCGGTGGTTTAATGTGGAATTGCCATCGCTTAACGGACAAAAGGTACGCTAGGGATAACAGGCTGATTTCATCCAAGAGTTCATATCGACGATGAAGTTTGGCACCTCGATGTCGGCTCGTCGCATCCTGGGGCTGGAGAAGGTCCCAAGGGTCCGGCTGTTCGCCGGTTAAAGCGGCACGCGAGCTGGGTTCAGAACGTCGCGAGACAGTTCGGTCCTCTATCCTCTGTGGGCGCAGGAAAGTTGAGGGGTTCAATTCCTAGTACGAGAGGACCGGAATTGACGCACCTCTGGTGTTCCAGTTGTTCTGTCAAGAGCATCGCTGGGCAGCTATGTGCGGAAGGGATAAGCGCTGAAAGCATCTAAGTGCCAAGCCCATCCCAAGATAAGCTTTCCCTGAAGGATCGTGGAAGACTACCACGTTGATAGGCCACGGGTGCAAGCACAGTAATGTGTTCAGCTTAGTGGTACTAATCATCCGTTTGTCTTGCATTGTTCCATTTCAAACTGAAGCCTGGTTCCAGGCTCAATCGAATTTTGATTCTCCCTGTATGCAGTTGTCAGAGAACACTCCCTGAGTGTCTCCAGACACTCGGTTCATATGCCTCACCGCATCATGGGCCGCAGTCTGGTGACCATGGCACAGTGGTACCACCCGTTCCCATTCCGAACACGGAAGTGAAACGCTGTTGCGCCGATGATAGTATGGCGAAAGGCTATGCGAAAGTAGGACGTTGCCAGATTAAACATCACCCCGCATCCCCTCAAAAGGATGCGGGGTTTTTTGTGCCCTCATCCCAGCCGCGCCACGCCTGCCGCAAACCACGGACAAAACGCGGCCCGCCGGCATCAGCCCGGCCGCTCAAACGCCTGAAACCTCTGTGCGTTGGCGGCGTCTTACCAAAATCATTGCCGAAACGCCAGCCTCGCATCACCCCGCGCAGGCTTGAGGGGACACACCTCCCGCCTCACGCGCCTGCCCAGCGCAGGCAGGACTGGCTCTCCCCAGCCAGCAGCCGCCGGAACCCACGCCTCTCGCGGCAGAGACTGCCTGCCCAGCGGAAAGGTGTTTTGCGCGCAGTCATGCCGGCGGATGCGAAGCCCCCAGCGCCACAGCGTGTCGCGTCCTGTGACCGGGGCAATGGTCGCCGGCAGAGCGCCTTTCCCGCAGCCAGCCGAAATCGCCTGCGCCTGACCTCCGGCTTGACGCCGTGCGTGCGTAGCCGCATGTTCAGCACTGCACCGGCACGTCGCACGCGCTGCTGCTGTCTGTCTTTTATCCCCATGCTTTTTTCGTATGCTCTGACCTCGTCGTCCCTGACCAGCCGGCTTCTGGCAGTGGGTTTTGGGACGCTCGCCTTGCTTGGTCCGCAGGTGCAAGCCCAGGTGGTGCTCAAGGCGCAGCCTGTCGAGTCCGCCGAAGACGAGGCGAAAAAGCAGAAGGCGGCCGTGCCTGAAAAGCAGGACCTCACCGCCTCCTGGGCCACCCAGAAGGAAGCCCGCGCCCTGACCCTGAGCGTGCCTGCGCCGCGCGGGCAGATCGTGGACCGCCACGGCATCCCCTTTGCGCAGAACCGCGCTGCCAACTACCTCGCACTCGTCATGCCCTACATGGACAAGGCCAGCGACGCGCAGATCACCGCCTTTGCACGCTCCACCGTGGACAAGGTCAATGCAGCGCTTGGCAAAGCGTGGTCGCTTTCAGACGACAGGGTGCTGCTGCACTACAAGCACCGCCGCTGGCTGCCGCTGGTCTTTTCCGTGGAGGAGGGGCTGAATGTGGAGATCACGCCAGACATGGAGGAAAAGCTCAAGCCCCTGCTCGGCAGCAGCCTCGTCATCCAGCCGGCCTATCTGCGGCATTACCCGCAGGGGGCCACCGCCTGCCACATCATCGGCTACACCGGCAAGACCCGCCCGCTGCCCACAGGCCCCATCGTGGACGGCGACCCCGTGTTTGAAGAGATGGAAGGCCGCGAAGGCATCGAAACCGCCTTTGACAGCGACCTCAAAGGCCAGCCGGGCATCGTGAACGTCCTCTTCAGCCCGGATGGCAAGCGCCTCTCCGAAGACGTGCGCCGTGCGCCCAGCCCGGGGAACAACGTGGTGCTCTCCATCGACTACAACTTCCAAAAGTACGCCGAAAACGCGCTCAAAAAGCACACCACCGGCGGCGCCATGGTCATCATGGACGTCACCAATGGCGACATCCTCGCCATGGCGTCCAATCCCGGCTTTGACCTCAATGAATTTGTGCCCGGCATCCGCCAGAAGCGCTACGACGAGCTGACGAAGGACCCGCACCTGCCGCTCTACCCGCGCTCCTTCCGCGGCGAATACCCCCCGGCCTCCACCTTCAAGATCGTCACCGCCCTGGGCGCGCTGGACAGCGGCAAAGTGGACGCGAAAACGATGTACGACTGCCCCAACGCGCTGGAGATCGGCGACCGCGTGTTCAAGAACTGGAACAAGGAAGGGGAGGGCTCCATGAACGTGGTCAGCGCCATCAAGCGCTCCTGCAACACCTGGTTCTACCGTGCCGCGCTGGAGTCCGGCGCCGACTACATCACGAACATGGCGCTGCGCCTCGGCTTTGGCGAGCGCACCGGCATCCCCCTCAAGGCGGAAGGGGAGGGCTTTGTGCCCACCAACAGCTACCTCCTCCAGCACCGCGGCCACAAGATGCTGCCGGGAGATCTGGCCAACATCGCCATCGGCCAGGGCATGGTGCTGGCCACGCCGCTCCAGGTGTGCCAGTGCATGGCCGGGCTCGGAGACGGCACCCGCATCCCCCAGCCGCGCCTCGTGCTGCAGGTGCAGGACCTCGGAGACCGTGTGGTGCAGGCCTACGAGCCCAAGGACCGCAAAAAGATCGATCTCAATCCTGAGCAGCGCCAGACGGTGATCAGCGGCATGGTGGCCGTGGTCAATGGCGGCGGCGGCACCGGGCATGCGGCGGCCATCAAGCAGGCCGAGATCGCCGGCAAGACGGGCACCGCCCAGTGGCGCATCAGCAAAGATCAGAACCTCGCCTGGTTCACCGGCTTCCTGCCTGCGGGCAAGCCCATGTTTGCCTTTGCCGTGGTGTATGAGGGGGAGCCCGGGGAGGACATCAGCGGTGGCAAAAAAGCCGCGCCCATCGTGAACGAGGTCTTCACCAACATCTTTGAAAAAGCCCCGGCAGACGACCCCATGCTGCTGGCCATGAAGGAAGTGCCCAAGGCCACGCTGGTGGAAGAGTCCACCGGTGGAAAAACCGAGGAGGTGCCGACCGCGCGCCCGGCGCAGGCTCCGCCACCGCCCCCGCCGCAAAAAGGCATCGGCGGCTTCTTCAAGAGGCTCTTTGGCCGCTAACCCCCGCCATCTTCACGATGAACATCCAACTCGCCGCCGTCTGTGATTTTGCCGCCGACTACCAGGGCAAGCTCAGCATGCAGGGGGCTTTCGACACCCTCTGTGCCCAGACTTTCCCCGTCATCCATCCGCAGTGCTCCATCGCCGTCCGTGTGGTGTTTCAGGGAGATGATGCCGGGCAGCATGAATTTGTGATCCGCTGCATCGACCCCGACGGCAAGGAGTGCCTGCCGCCCATGCCCGTGCAGCTGGAGGTGATCTTTCCCTCGTCCTTCATCCCGTTTGTCTCACGCAACATCGTGTGCAACCTCCAGCGCCTCAAGTTTGACCGCCAGGGCGTCTACCGCTGGCTGGTGCAGCACCAGGATGAAACCCTGGCCAGCATCCCGCTGCGGGTGACGTTGTTTGACGAGACCCGCTCCGCCACAGGCCCCGCAGGCTAGCGCCCATGATCACCTCCAAACCCCAGACCCAGTCCGCGACCGGCACGCCCGCAGGCACGCCGGTGAGGCAGCTCTCCGTGTTTCTGCACAACCGCGTCGGCGCGCTCATGGCCCTGGTCAAGCTGCTCACCGAGCACCGCATCGAGGTGCTCGGCCTCTCCCTGCAGGACAGCACCGAGCTCGCCCTCGTGCGCCTCATCCCCAGCGACCCCGAGACCACCGAGCTGCTCTTCATCGAGAAAGGCATCCCGCACGTGGTCTTTCCCGTCACCGTGGTGGAGCTGAAGCAGACCGACCACTCCCTCGTGCACGCCCTTTCCGCCCTGCTCAGCGCGGAGATCAACATCGACTTCTCCTACCCGCTCTTTGTGCGCCCTGCGGGCAATCCTTTGTTCGTCCTCCATCTCGACTCCCCGGAGGTGGGCGGCGAGGTGCTCTCCAGCGCCGGATTCAAGGTGCTGACCCAGGAGGACCTGAGCCGTTAGGCGCTGAGGGGCCTCAAGGCGCAGCTTTGGGGGTCTGGGCGTTTTTGAGCCACTCCTCCTTTGTCAGCATGAAAGCCGGCGCCAGCTGGGCCAGAAACTCGCGCGTATCCTCCACGGCATTGAGCTCCTGCATGGGGTCCTCCTGGCCGATGCGCTGCTCCGGCAGCGGCACGTAGATGGAGGCCATGGCCCAGCGGTGCTGGATGTTGCGAAACACCGAGTCGTAGTAGGAGAGGAAGACGTGCTCGTAATGGTCTGCGCAGGAGGTGCCGTCTGAGCCGATGTACCAGTAAAAATTGACCGCCCGGGTGCGCACCCGCACGCCCGGCTGGGGTTCCGCATCCCGGAAGATGCGCATCATCATGATGGTGATCTCCCGCCCGTCCTTCATGCGCAGGGGGATCTGCGTGCGGTCAGTCACCGTCCAGCCCTGGTTGGGCAGGCAGACCTCCGGGCGGTGCAGGCTGCGTTTTTCAAAGCCGCTCAGGATCACCGTGGCCATGATCTGCCTGCCTGCGGCGGAGGCGTACACATTGCGCGCCAGGCGCACGCCCTCATCCAGCAGGTTTTTTTCATCCGTCGTCATGTCGTACTCGCGCCCCTGGTAGTCGCCCAGAGAGAGGGGGAGGTAGGGCAGGTGGGAGTCATCCGCCCGCAGCTTCACCCCCGGTGCCGCCACATGAAAGCTGATGTCCGTGCCCAGGCAGATGCCCAGCAGCAGCAGCGGCAGCCCCAGGGCCGCCAGCAGCTGGGCCAGCATGCGGCGCGGCACGGCGATGCCCGAGGCAGCCTCTTTGTTCCGCGGCTGGCCATGGCGCTGCAGGTTGGCCTTCATCTCCCGGCCCTCCAGCAGCCAGCAGAGGGCAAACATCCCCCCCAGCGCGATGCCAAAGACGGCAAAGCCCGCAAAGGTGTGGTAGAGCGACATCTCCTGGTGGTCGCCGATGTGCCTGCCCACGGCAAAATCCGCGCCAAACTGCTTTGTCCCCGCCACCAGCAGCAGCAGCCGCCCCACATTGCCCGCCACCGCCAGCGGCACCGCGCATGCAAAGAGAATGAAGCGCGAAAGCGGCCGCCGCAGCGCCAGGTAGCCCAGCAGCGCCGAGATCATCATCAGCGCAAAGAGCGAATTGATCCCGCTGCACTTCGCATCCACATCCAGGCTGAAGACTTCGCCGATCTGAAGGCCTTTGTCCGGCTCCGCAGCGGACTGCAGGGCCGAGCCCTCGTTCACCGCAGGCACCTGCACCGCGTTCAGCACCGCTGCCGCCATCGCCGCCGTGCGCGGGCGCAGCGGAGAGGCCAGGGAATCCTCCAGCGGCTGCATCGGCCAGGTGAAAAACAAAAACAGCCACGCAAAGAACAGCGTGCGCATCCACGCCACGCCCGCCACCAGCAGGATGAACCCGGCGAGCACAAACTGCACTGCGAGAAAGCCCGGGTAGCCCGTGTTTGCCTTGTAGCCGATCCAGTAAAAGAACAGTCCCATCCCCAGCGGCAGCAGCCCCCGCCAGGTGCCCTGCAAGGGCAGGCGGCGCAGCTCATCACGCCGCAGCCACACCAGCCAGCCCACCAGCGGCGGCACCAGCAGGCAGAACTGCCAGTCCGCACGCTTGCTCACCCAGCGGGCCCAGCCGATCAGGATGCTCTCACGGCTCGCGTAGTCCCACTGCTGGTAGGGCCAGAGCAGAAACAGCAGCCCCAGCGCCGCAGGCAGCCCCCACAGCGCCAGGCGCCGCAGCATTTCAGGCTGCTGGTCAAGAGGGGCCGCGGGGAGCGGGAGGGTGGAAACGCTGGGCGTCTGGGTGGAATCTGTTGCCATGACACGGGTTGACGCACAAAGGCTGGCCTTGTTTGTTGCTTCTGGCAACCTCCATCGAGTAACGTCACCGACGCACAATTTTGCATGTCTGATCCTCTCCCTCCCCAATCACCTCCTGACACTGAAGACGAAGACGGCCAGAAGGAGGCGCTGCTCTTCGCCCGCTGCAGTCCTGCGCTGGCGAATGACAAGGACGGCGGCGCTGCTGCCGCTGAGAAATCCGCCACCACCTCCGGCCTCCTGGGCTCGCCCCTGACGGCCTGGCACGTGGGCATCTCCCTCGGGTGCTCCATCCTCGTCAGCCTCGGGGTGTTGCTGGCAGGCCGGTGGCTCGGGCCTGAGAAGGCCGATCCCCCGCAGGCCTCCGCCGCACCAGCCCCCACGGCAGTGTCTGCGCCCGCCGCGCCAGATGCCGCCCTGAAGGCCCAGCTCGCCAAAGCTGCCGAGCAGATCGCCGCACTTGAAAAGCAGCTGGACGTCATGCGCCGCGAGCAGCTGCTCATGCAGCAAAACACCCGGCAATCCCTCGAAAGCATCTCCGCCACGCTGAAGATTCCCGAGGTGGCCGCCACCTCCGGGACTGCGGCCTCCGGCCAGCCGGGCACCCCGCGCATGCCCGACATGAAGCCGCAGGTCTCCCCCACGCAGGAGGAGTTCATCCGGCTCAAGGAGCGCAACCGCCTCACCATGTATGCAGACGAGGCCATCGCCACCGGCGAGCGCCGCCCCATCGAGCTGCTCGTCGAGTACATGCGCGACCCGCAGCAGGAGCATCTGCATGACGCCGCGCAGGCCGAGTACCTGCGCGCCATCCGTGCCATCCAGCTCCTCCAGCGTGAAGACCCCGGCTACCGCCTGCCCGTGGCCGAGCTCTTCAAAGACAGCAGCATCCGCGACGAGGCGGATGTGCCGCCCGCCGCCCTGCTGAAGCTCCTGGCCGACTATAAGCAGCCCTGGGAGGTGCGCGTGCGCGTCTGCTTCCTGCTTCTGGGCAGCCCGCTGCCGGAGACCAACGCGCAGCTCATCAAGGCCATCAAGGAAGACCCCTCCCTGGAGGTGGCCAAGCACGCCCAGCTCGCGCTCGAGCAGCGCATCAAAAAACGCTTCCGCATCTTCGACATTCCCGCTATCGAGGAATGGTTCAAATCCCAGGGGAAATGACCCCGCACACGCCCTCATCCCAGCCGCTGCGCCACGGCACAGCCACGCCCGCACCCATGAAAGCACTCTTCCTCACCAACGAATTTCCCCCCCACATTTACGGCGGCGCCGGTGTCCACGTCGAATACCTCACCAAGGAGCTCGCCAAGCTCATGGAGGTGGACGTGCGCTGCTTTGGCGACCAGGACAGCCATGAGGGCAATCTCAAGGTGAAGGGCTTCGGCCTCGACACCACCGGCTGGGACAGCCCGCTCAATCTGAAGTCCGTCTTCGGCGCCCTGCAGCGCTGCCTGGACTTCAACACCAGCGGCATCGACGCCAGCCTCGTGCACCTGCACACGTGGTACGCGCATTTTGGCGGCATCCTCGCCAAGCTGAACTACGGCGTGCCCATGGTGCTGACCGTTCACTCCCTGGAGCCCCTGCGCCCCTGGAAGCGCGAGCAGCTCGGCCACGGCTACGACTTCACCGTCTGGCTGGAAAGCACCGCGCTGAAAATGGCGGACGCCATCATCGCCGTCTCCGAAGGCACCAAGGCGGACATCCTGCAGCATTTCGACGTCGATCCCCACAAGGTCCACGTCATCTACAACGGCATCGACCTCGCCGAATACCGCCGCACCGAGGCCCCCGACGTGCTGCGCAAGCACGGAGTCGATCCCGACAAGCCCTACGTCCTCTTCGTCGGCCGCATCGCCCGGCAGAAGGGCATCGTGCACCTGGTGCGTGCCATCCAGCATCTCGATCCCGGCTTCCAGGTCGTTCTCTGCGCCGGAGCGCCGGACACCCCCGAGATCAAGGCCGAGATGGAGGCCGCCGTGGCCGAGGCCAGCAAGACCCGCCCCGGCGTCATCTGGGTGCAGAGCATGCTGCCCGTGCAGGAAAAGATCGTCATGTACTCGCATGCCGAGGTCTTCTGCTGCCCGTCCATTTACGAGCCCTTTGGCATCATCAATCTGGAGGCCATGGCCTGCGAGACGGCCGTGGTGGCCAGCGCCGTGGGCGGCATCAAGGAAGTCGTCGTCGATGGCGAGACCGGCATCCTCGTGCCGCTGGAGCAGCAGACCGAGAGCCCCTTTGAGGCGCTGCATCCGGAGAAATTTGCGAAGGATCTCGCCGCCGGCATCAACAAGCTCATGGCCGACCCCACGCTGCGCAACCGCATGGCCCAGGCCGGCCGCCAGCGTGCCGAAGACCACTTCAGCTGGAAGAGCATCGCCCGGAAGACCATGGCGCTGTACAAGACGTTGGCGGGGTAGGGGCGCACCATCCTGAACGGTGGGGGCGTCTTTAGGGAACCTCGGCATCAATCAACACATCGCTGCGCTTCGATTCAGAAGATCCAGCGTTGCGGCTCTCCTCGCGTCGCAGAGCTCACTTCATCGTTCATGTAAACAGAAGAAGGTGGGCGGTGGGTGTGACAGACGGAAATGCTACCAATGGCGGCTGAATCAAGGGCGTTTTTCCCGGCATGGACGGGCAAAGCGCCACCCCATGACTGCGAGGAGAAAACCCGTGGGTGATGGGCCTTTGGCCCTGCATAAAAGAGCTTTCTTGGATATTATTTTGATATGGAATGATATAAGTTATCATTTATTTGCTTAAGGGTATGAGTTGCGACTGAGTTCTAAAGGTTTGGCTAGTAAAGCTGGCCCGGTGATGTGCCGACGATGGTGAGTTGCCCCCCTATAGATTTTATAAAATGAGGAGCCCTAGATGAACCATAAGCGCAACACCACTCTCCTGATCCGGCTGGCAAGTATCGCCATTCTGGGGCTGCTAATCGCGCTCGCGGCGATGGCTTACTACAGCGGGAGGCAGGTGGAAACGGACAGTGACCTGATCGCCCAGGACGCAGTGCCTGGCACCATCAACGCGCATTACATGCGCATGGCCATGTCCCGCAGCATCGGCTGGCTGCTGGTGGCGGCCTCCGCGCAGTCGGTGCAGTCCCGGGACGCCGCCCTGAAGATCGTGCATGAGGCGGACGTGACCTATGCCGATGCGCTCGAGCGCTATGAGACGACCATCCGCATGAACCCGGGGAAGGACCGCGCGCTGCTGGACCAGCTGAAGAGCAGCCAGGCCGCTTTTAACAAGAAGCGCACGGCCTATGAGGCCCTGGTGCTGACCGGGGACCGGGATGCCTGCGCCGCCTACCTGGAGCGCGAGATGGTGCCGGCCTTTCAGCCCGCCATCCTGGCCGCCGAGGATCTCATCAAATACAATCACAGCAACAGCATCGTGCTTTCGAGCTCCATCCGCAGCAGCGTCCACTACCTGTACTGGGTGGTCGCGGTGGTGCTGGTGCTGGCCCTCGCCTGCGCGGCTGTGCTGCTGTTCAATCTGACCATCCGCCGCCGGGAGGTGAAGCAGCTGCGGGAGAATGAGGAGAAATTCTCCAAGGCCTTCCAGGCCAACCCCAGCGGCATCGCCATCACCGAGATCGAAACCGGGCGCTACATCGAGGTGAACGAAAGCTTCTGCCGGATTCTGGGCTATCCGCCGGAGGAGGTCATCGGCTACACGACGCTGGACAAGGGCATCTGGCCCAGCGAGGCAGCGTGCAGCCAGTTCATCCAGCCCCTGCTCGACGGCGGCTCGCTGCGCCATCAGGAGCTCCCCGTGCGGACGCGTGGCGGCATCCGCAAGACCATCTCTCTCAATGCCGAGCTCATCGAACTCGCCGGCAAAAAATGCGTGGTGACCCTGATTGAGGACATCACGGAGCGCAAGCAGTCGGAGGCGGCGTTGCAGGCCGGAGAGGAGAGGCTGCGCCATCTCATCAAACACACTCCTGCGGCGGTGGCCATGTTTGACACCGAACTGCGCTATCTTCAGGTCAGCGACCGCTGGATCACCGACTACCACCTCGAAGGAAAGGAGATCATCGGGCGGCATCACTACGAGGTCTTTCCAGACATTCCCGAGCGCTGGAAGGAAATCCACCGCCAGGCCCTGGGCGGCAAACCCCAGAGCTGCAGCGAGGACATGTTCACGCGTGCGGATGGCGGCGTTGAGTGGCTGCAGTGGGAGATCCAGCCATGGCATGCCGCGGGGAAGGTGCTCGGCGGCGTGATCTTCTTCACGCAGGTGATCACGGAGCGCAAACTCAACGAGATCAGGCTGCGCAAGAGCGAGGAGCTGTTCCGCGCCTCCTTTGAAAGCGCCACCGACGGCGTGTGCCTTGTGTCGGCCAGCGGCCGGTTCATCAATGCCAACCGCACCCTGTGCGCCATGCTGGGCTACACCAAGGAGGAGATGCTGCAGCTGACCTTCAATGACGTTACGCACAAGGATGATCTGGACATCGGGCTCAGCTTCATCAGCAAGTCGCAGGCGGGCGGGCCCAAGACCATGCGGACGGAAAAGCGCTACCTGCACAAGGACGGGCACGTCATCTGGGCCCTGCTCTCCACCGCCGTCATTGACGACGCGCACGAGCACGGCGCCTACCTCATCTCCCACATCCAGGACATCACCAAGCGCAAACGGCTGGAGCAGAAGCAGACCGAGCTGGCCTCCATCGTCGAGTCCTCCGACGACGCCATCATCGGCAAGACGCTGGAGGGCGTCGTCACCAGCTGGAACCGCGGCGCGGAGAAGATCTTTGGCTACACGGCGGAGGAGGCCATCGGCCAGCCGCTGCTGATGCTGCTCCCGCCTGAGCGCCACCACGAAGAGGCCGAGATCCTGGCCCGCATCTCCCGCGGTGAGACCGTGAAACATTTCGACACGGTGCGCCTCTGCAAGGACGGGCGGAAAATTTTCATCTCCGCCACCATCTCGCCGCTCAAGGACGCCAGTGGCAAAGTGATCGGCGCCTCCAAGATCGCGCGGGACATCACCGAGCAGAAACGCACCGAAGAGGCGCTGGCCAGAAGCGAGGAGCTGCTGCGCCACCTCATCAAACACACGCCCGCAGCCGTGGCGATGTTTGACACCGAGATGCGCTACCTGCAGGCCAGCGATCGCTGGATCACCGACTATCATCTGGGAGGAAAAGAAATCCTCGGACGCTCGCACTACGAGCTGTTTCCAGACATTCCCGAACGCTGGAAGGAAATTCACCGCCGGGCGTTGCTCGGGCAGCCCGCGAGCTGTGACGAGGACATGTTCCAGCAGGCCGATGGCACCGTGGATTGGCTGCAGTGGGAGGTCCGCCCGTGGCATGCTTCGGAGAACGTGATCGGCGGCCTGATCATTTTCGCGCAGGTGATCACGGAGCGAAAGCGTACCGAGTCGAAACTGCGGGAAAGCGAGGAGCTTTTCCGCTCGTCCTTTGAGAGCGCCACCGTCGGTGTGTGTCTGGTGGCGGCGGATGGAAGGTTTATCAATGTCAACCCCACCTTGTGCAGCATGCTGGGCTACTCCAAGGACGAACTGATCCGGCTGACCTTCAAGGATATCACCCATGCGGATGACAAGGACATCGGACGCGACTTTCTCAGCAACGCGCTGAACGGCGGGCCCAAAGCCATGCACGCTGAAAAGCGGTACCTCCACAAAAATGGAGAAGTCGTCTGGGCCTACCTGTCCACGGCCCTCATTGACCAGTCACGCGAGCACGGCAGCTATCTGATCTCCTACGTTCAGGACATCACCGAGCGTAAACGGGCGGAGGAATCGCTGGCCAGCACCACGGAGCTCCTGGAGCGCACCAGCGCCATGGCGAAGGTCGGCGGCTGGGAGCTGGATCTGGCTTCCCAGCGGGTCACGTGGTCGGAGGAGACGGCTCGCATCCATGAAGTCGAGTTCCCTTACGAGCAGCCCCTGCTCGAAAAGGCAACGGACTTCTACGGTCCCGACGCGTGGCCGGCGATCGAGGCCGCCGTGCAAGCCGCCATCGTCCACGGCACGTCTTATGATCTGGAGTCGCCATTCATCACGGCAAAAGGGAATCACATCTGGGTGCGGGTCCAGGGTTTCGCGGTCATTGAGAACGGCAAGACCACCAAGCTGCGCGGCACATTCCAGGACATCACCGCGAAAAAGCAGGCGGAGCTGCGCATCCGCCACCTGAACCGCGTGTACGAGGTGCTCAGCAACATCAACCAGACCATCGTGCATGAGAAGGACCCGCAGGTGATCCTGACGCGGGCCTGCGAGATCGCGGTGTCGAAGGGCGGCTTCCGCATGGCCTGGGTGGGCATGCATGACGCAGCCACGCAGAAACTGCAGCCGGTGGCCTCCGCCGGCGTGGTGGAAGGCTACCTGGACAACGTGAACATCGACCTGAGTGACCAGACGCGGAGCTGCGGCCCCACGGGCAGCTGCTTCCTCAGCGGCCAGCACGTCACCTGCAGCGACATGGAGAACGACCCGCGCATGCTGGCCTGGCGTGACGAGGCGCTGAAGCGCGGCTACCGCTCCTCCGCCAGCTTTCCCATCACCGTCGGCGGCAGGGTCAGCGGCACCCTCACGCTCTACTCAGGGGAAACCGGCTTCTTTGACGAGGTGGAGCTGCGCCTGCTCGATGAGCTGGCGCTGGACATCGGTTTTGCCCTGGAGGTGAGCGAAGGCGAGGCCGGACGCCGGCAGGCAGAGCAGGAGCTGCGCTGGCGCACCGCCTTCTTTGAGGCGCAGGTGCACTCCGCGATTGATGGCATCCTCGTGGTGGACAGCGATGGGAAAAAACTGCTGCAGAACCGGCGCATGAACGAGCTGTGGAAAATCCCGCCGCATATCGCAGACGACCCCGACGACTCCCGACAGGTGCAGTTCGTCCTCGGCCAGGTGAAAGATCCGGAGGTTTTTCTCCAAAAAATCACTCACCTCAACGCGCATCCGGACGAATCGAGCACGGACGTCATCGAGCAGGTGGACGGCACCACCCTGGAGCGCCACTCCGCGCCCGTGCGCGGTACGGATGGCACCTACTACGGCCGTGTGTGGACATTTCATGACATCACCGAACGCAAGAAGCTCGAGGCGCAGTTCCTCCGGGCGCAGCGCATGGAGAGCATCGGCACGCTGGCCAGCGGCGTGGCGCATGACCTGAACAACATCCTCACCCCCATCATGATGTCCGTGGCCGTGCTGCGCATGAAGTTGTCTGAGGAAAAGCGCAGCAGCCTGTGCGACACCATTGAGATGAGCGCGGCGCGTGGGGCGCAGATCGTCAGGCAAGTGCTGGCCTTTGGCCGTGGCCTGGAAGGCGAAAGGCATCCTTTGCAGATCGAGATGCTGCTCACTGAGATGGAGCAGATGATACGAAGCACCTTCCCAAAGGACATCACCGTCGAGTGCGTGAATGCGCCGAACCTGCGGCTGGTGCTGGGAGATGCGACGCAGCTGCACCAGGTGCTGCTCAACCTCTGCGTGAACGCGCGTGATGCCATGCCCGAAGGGGGCAGGCTGCGGCTGAGCGCCGCCAATCTCGACATCGACACCAGCTACGCGAGCATGCTGCCCGAGATCACACCCGGCCCGCATGTGCTGGTGGAAGTGAGCGACACGGGCAGCGGCATCCCGCCGGAAATCCTGGAACGCATCTTTGATCCCTTCTTCACCACCAAGGAAATTGGCAAGGGCACAGGACTCGGCCTCTCCACGGTGCATGGCATCGTCAAGAGCCATGGCGGCCTGCTCAAGGTGGTGACCGCACCGGGTGCAGGGGCGACTTTTCAGATTTATCTGCCAGCCGCTCCGGATCAGGAGGCGATTGCGGACATCTCTGCCTCTGCAGCTGCTCCGACCGGCCATGGGGAATGCGTGCTCGTGGTGGACGACGAGGTGGCGATCGCCAACGCGGCGCGCACCGTGCTGGAGGCAAACGGCTACCGTGTCCTGCTGGCCAATAATGCGACGGAAGCCCTTGTCTTGCACACCGAGCACTCGCAGGAGGTTGCCCTCATTTTGACGGACATCATGATGCCGGTCTTGAATGGAGTGCTGTTTCTGCGCACGCTGCGGAAAATAAACCCCGACGTCCCGGTGATTGCCTCCACGGGGCTGTGCAATCAGGCCCAGCTCGACACCATGAAATCGCTGGGGGTGGAAACAGTCCTGTACAAGCCGTACAATTCAAACATGCTTCTGCGCACGATCGACGGAGTGCTGCATCCGAAAGCGTGAGATGAAACAAACCGCCGGGAACACGGGACCGGGGGCATCATTGCCCCGGCATCCTGTTTCTTCTAATCCCACTTCATCATCTCATTCCAGAATTCCTGCTCTCACGGCGCCGAACGCAGGAAGGCGATGATGCTGGCCACCTGCTCCGGCTTCAGCGCATCGCCGAGGCCTGCGGGCATGAGAGAAACATTGCGCAGTGTGCGGATCTCCGCGCGCTTGCGCAGCACGGTGCGCTCTGTGCCGCCGGGGAGTTTCAAAGTCACGCTAGTGGGCGAGTCTGAGGCGGCGATGCCGAGGAGCGTCTCGCCGCGCTGTGTTTTCACGCGCAGCGTCTCGTAGCCCGGGCGCGCGGCTTCGCTGGGGAAAAGCACGTCACGCAGGATGACCTCAGGGGCACGCTGAAACTCCGCATCCAGATCCGGCCCCACGCTGACGCCGATGCCGTGGGATTTGTGGCAGGCACCGCAGATGCTCTGAAACAGCACGCGGCCTTCTTCGAGATCGGGCTTCTCCTTCAGCGCCGCCAGCACGGCGGGCACGCGCTTTTCCCATGCGGCATTCTGTTCGGCGCTGGGCGCGGTGGGCGCAGGCAGCTCGGCCTGCTGGGGCAGGGGCTTGGTTTCTTCCAGGCCCAGGCGCAGGATTTCGCCAGCCTTGCCAGTGGTAACGGCTGCGAGACAGGCGGAGATCTCCTGCGCATCCCCACGGCTGGCGATGATGCCGGCGAGGTTGTTCATCACCGGTTCGCTCTTTCCCGGATCAGCAGCAAGCGCCAACAGCAGGTCTTTTTCCAAATGATGCGCGGAGCTCGCGATGGCCGCATCCATCCACTTGAGCTGCCCGTGGTTTCGCGCCAGCGCGAGCAGCGCTTCCTTTTCTGCGCCGACGCTGAGCGCCAGTTGCAGGGCGAGGTGGGGCTCCAGGTCCTTGCTGAAGCAAAGCGCGCGTGTGGGGGCATCGAGCGGTTTGTCATCCGCATGGCGCAGCTTCAGCACCAGAGCCTCGGCGGCGCTGAGTTTCGGTGTCTCGTAGGGCTGCTTGGCCTCCAGGATCCAGATGCGGCCGCGATCGTGTCCGTGGATCACGCCATACTGCTGCTGCAGGTGGCGCGGGATGGCGGAGTAGTCCTCGATGATTTCGCGGTAGAAGTCGCAGATGGCCATGTGGCCCTCAGGCGTGCGCGCGAGGCTCATGGGATGAAACCAGGAATCGCGGGAGGCGAGGAACTCGCTCTGCTCCTCGCCCTTCACGCGCTGCAGCCGCAGGCGGGTGCCGTCCCGCACGATGTCGGCGCGGTGCACCAGATTCTGCGCAGGCTCGCAGACGAAATACTGGCCGCGCCAGACCAGCGGGCCGCAGGCGGAGGTGAAGTAGCCGGAGGCGGCGGCATCGCTGAGGCTGATCTTGCGGTAGAAGGCAAAGTACTCCGCATGCTGCTCGCGCTTGGTGCGCCAGGGGTGCGGTTTGGAGATGGGATAGACCCGCGTGTCATCGCTGGCAGGGGCATCCAGCAGCGGCGCGGCGGCGTCCGGATTGCGCATGAGGTAGCGCCACGGGATGGGGGTGACGTACAGGCCGGGATGCGTCGTGGTGCAGACAAAGCGCTCGCCACTGGGCGTGAAAGCCATGCCCATCGTTTTGGTGCTGCCGCTCACGGGCTCGATGGCGCTGCCATCGGCGTGGATGCGGAAGTCCGTGGCGGGCAGTTTCACCGGCTGTGCCAGATGCGGCCCGGTGATCTCGCCCCCGGCCCAGCCGCGCCCAAAGTAATACCAGCCGTCCGGCCCGAGTGTGGGGGCATTGATGCCGCGCTCCAGATTGCCGGTGCCAAAGCCGCTGAAGAGCTTCTCGTTCACGTCCGCCTTGTCGTCGCCATCGCTGTCTTTCAGAAAGACAATGTGCGGTGCGCAGGCCACCAGGAGGCCGCCATTCGCGGCAGCGATACCATAACATGGTGGCAGGTGGTCCGCCCACACGGTGGCCTGGTCCATCACGCCGTCGCCATCGGTGTCGCGCAGCAGCTTCACGGTGCCGTAGGTTTCCGCCTCGGCCTTCTTCTTCGCCGCCTCGCTGGCCTGGATGCGGCGCACTTCGAGATCGAGCTGGCCCGACTTGTTGAGCTCATCGATGTCGTACTGCCCTTCCACATTGTAGCCGTGCAGCTCGCAGACAAAGCATCGCCCCTTGTCATCCCAGCAGATGCCGGAGGGCTCACGGATCAGCGGCTCGCTCGCGAGAAGGCGGATCTGATAACCGGCGGGCACCTGGAACAGCTTGGCGCTTTCCGCCGGAGACAGCGGCTGCGGTGCATCGTCCGGTTTGGGAATGTCTGCATGCGCTGCGGAGAAAACGAGCGCCAGGGACACTGCGCGGAGATACGGTAACGGCAGGCAAAGAAGGCTGGGCTGCATCCAGAAACTACGCGTTTTGGATCATCATTCTTCAATACCAGCCCTGCCTGTAACCACGATGCGATGAAAACGGGTCTCAAGGCCGAGGCACGAGCCGAAGGAGGGGAATCATCTTGATCCCCACACCAGCGGTGTGTTCGCGGATGTGCGAGGGCACTGGGCGATGCGGGAGCCTGTGGGATCGGGACGATCCCACTCCGCCGGAGGCTTCGCCCCAGCGACGGAGGGGGATCATCTTGATCCCCGCACCTGCAGCGTGTTCGCGGATGTGCGAGGGCGCTGGGCGATGCGGGAGCCTGTGGGACACTCCGCCGGAGGCTTCGCCGCAGCGACGGAGGGGGATCATCTTGATCCCCGCACCTGCGGCGTGTTCGCGGATGTGCTAGGGCGCTGGACGATGCGGGAGCCTGTGGGATCGGGACGATCCCACTCCGCCGGAGGCTTCGCCGCAGCGACGGAGGGGAATCATCTTGATCCCCGCACCTGCGGCGTGTTCGCGGATGTGCGAGGGCGTTGGGCGATGCGGGAGCCTGTGGGATCGGGACGATCCCACTCCGCCAGAGGCTTCGCCGCAGCGACGGAGGGGGATCATCTTGATCCCCGCACCTGCGGCGTGTTTATGGAGTAAAACAGCGCGCTCGCTGGGTGTTGCGGGTTTGGTGTCATGCGAGATCGCCGAACGGAGTGATACCACAATCCATTGAAAACGGGGGGATTTCGCAGCCAATGAAAGTTCGGCTCTGAAGAAAAGACTTTGTGTTCAGGTGGAGACTTCAAGGCAAGTCAGTCAGCCAGTGCTTGCGTGCCCGCCATACGTAGGATGGGTGTGGCGACAGCCCGCCCGTCCACCAGCGTGCGGCAAGCACCACGTCGTAGGAATGCGCTGATGGTCGGGCGGTTTGGCGGAGGGGCGGTCGAGCAGGCGTGTGCTCTCGACGCCAAACACCCCCAACCTACGACCGGAGTGCCAAGCACCCGTGCACAGTGCACAAGCCCGTACAGGCCCGTTTTCAGCAGATGGTGGTATGACAGCGTGAGGGATCGCGACGATCCCTCTCCTCCAAAGCATGAAAAAAGGCGGACCGTTTCCGGCCCGCCTTTTGGGGATGAACTTTCTCCGACCTTCCGCTTACTTCGCCTCAGGCGTCTTGGCGCCTTCCTTGAAGCAGTAGAGGTGGGTGTGGGTGGTCACGTAGAGGGCGCCATTGGCGGCCACGACGGAGCTGAGGAGCGGGGAGGGGAATTCGATGGTGCCGAGTTCCTTGAGCTCCTTGCCTTCAGCGAGGATGAAGAGTTCGCCTTCTTCGTTGCCGATCCACACTTTGCCATCAGCGACCAGCGGGCTGGCCCAGATGTGGCCTTTGGTGTCGAATTTCCAGTATTCCTTGCCGGTCTTGGCGTCGAGGCAGAACACGCGGCCGGTGTAGTCGGCGGCATAGACGAGGCCGTCTTTCACCGCTGGGGTGGAGATGGTGCGCTCGATGCCTTTGAAGGTCCAGAGGGCCTTGCCGGTGAGATCGCCTTTGCCCTTGGGGTCGATGCAGCTCAGGCAGCCGACGCCTTCGCCGTGCTCGGGGTCCTGGCCGATGTTCACATACACCAGGCCATCAGCGATGGTGGGGGTGGCGATGATTTCGCTGGGGCCGTCGTATTCGACGTACTTGATGGGCTCGCCAGCGGAGTTCTTGCGATACTCGGGCGGGTTGGCGTCATAGCGCCAGTTTTCGTTCAGGATGTCCAGCCCTTCAGCGTCCTTGTGGGTTTCGGGGGCCATGGAGTACACCCAGCCGTCACCGGCGGCGAAGACGATCTGCTTCTTGCCTTCCACGTCCACGGAGTTGGGGGAGGACCAGGAGCAGTGCAGCACGCGTTCGGAGGCCACGTGATCCATTTCACCGAGGAGGGCGCCGGTTTCGGCGTCCAGCATGATGAAGCTGGGGGAGTTCGGGGCGGGGATGTTGGTGTGGGTCCAGTCCACGCCGTTGCAGGTGGGGACGAAGACCTTGCCGTCGATCACCAGCGGGTAGCCGGCGGTGGCGTTGTGCTGGAAGACGCCGAGTTCTTTGTACATGTCGTACACCCAGAGGATGTCGGCATCGGTATCGCCCGGGGTGAGGGGGGCGGTGGGCTTGCCATCCTTGTCCAGAGGGGCCATGAAGGCGCCTTCGTCCTGCATGCCCTGGTTGCCATTGGACATGCCTTTGACGTCGAGGCAGACGATCTGGCAGCGGTTGCTGGGCACGTAGGCCTTGTCGCCGACGATGGTGGGGCTGGCGCAGATGCCGAGGTATTCCCAGTCATTCACCTTGCCGCTGCCCATCTTGGGGGAGACCATCTGCCACTTGAACTGGCCGGTGTATTCATCAAACACCATCATGATGCCGCGGTCGCCCACGCTCTTGGGGTCACGGGGGGACTCATTGTTGGTGCCCACATAGACCTGGCCGTTGGCGATCATCGGCGTGCCGTAGGTCTGGGAGCCGAGCTTGGCCACCCAGAGGCAGTTCTTGGTGGTGCTCATGTCGATGTCCTCGGCACCAGGGGCCTTGTTGGCGTCCTGGGCGTTGGGGCGGAGGCGTCCGGCTACCTTGGGCGCGGCCTTGGGGCCGTATTTCTTGCCGGGGTTGAAGTCGGTGGGCAGACCTTTTTCGTCAGACACCATGTTGCGGGTGTTGCCGCCACCCCACTGGGTGTAGTCGGCGGCGTTCAGGGCTGCTGTGGCAGCCAGAGCCGCAGCGAGGATGGGGGTGAGTTTCGTTCTCATGTATGACGTTGAAAGCAGTTGGGTTTAAAAGGGTGGCTGATCAGTTCGGGGTGACGCTCAGGTTGTCGAGATAGACGCGCTTCTGGTTCATCGGTGTCAGGGCGAAAATGCCAGGGGAGCCGTTTTTGTGGGCGCGGGGCACTTTCACTTCGATGGTCCAGGCGGCAGGCTCGGGCTGGGCCTTGTCCCAGATCTTGGCCATGACCACGCCGCTGCCGTCCTTGGCCACGTCCACCTTGGTCTTCAGGGTGTACCAGGTGTTGGCCACGACCTTGAAGGGCACTTCCTGCTTGAGGCGCTCGGGGTTGGAGCTGATCTCCAGCTTGCCGGCATTGCCACGGACGCAGATGAGGTAGCGCTGGTTGATGAGGCCGATGTCGGACTTGGAGCGTGCGCTGCCGTCCGTCATCACGTCTGCCTGCATGGTGTAGTTGGAGAGGTTGGAGGGAGCCACGAAGACGGTGGCGCGCTGGAAGAGCAGGCGGTCGAAGGTCTTGGCGAAGACCTTGTTGCCAGGAGCGCCGACGACTTCACGCACGTCGAACTTGAAGCGCGCACCGATCCAGGGGAGCGGCGGGTAGGAGAACATGATCTTCTCCGTGGGCTGCTCGTCCTTGAGCTCGTAGCCGTCAAAGTTTTCCACCAGCGGCAGGTTGCGCAGGGCGCGGCCGCGGATGGTGCCGAAGGTGCCGTCCGGAGCGGTGGCCTTGAAGGCACCGGCGCTGGACTTGGCGTCGGCGGCCACCACGAGCTCGCCTGCGTCGTTGAACTTGCCGTCCATCGTGGCTTTCACCTTGGCGGTCGGGGGGATGAAGGTTTCCCACTTCACGCCTTTGACGTCGGGGTTCACCAGGAAGCCGTTGGCGTCCACGCTGCGCACGCGGAAGGCCTGCTTGTGGCCGGTCATGACGACGGTCTCAGCCGGGATGATCTGCAGCGCCACGGCCTTGCCGGCCTTGGGCATTTCCACCACGGGGGCGGCGTCCGTCTTGATGCCCTTGTTCGGGATCGGGAAGGCGTGGAAGGCTTCGGTGGTCGTCACGTAGAGGGTGCCGTCGCACACGGTGGGTGCGCCGAGGCAGTTGCCTTCCAGCTTGATCTCCTGCACCACTTCGCCGGATGTCTTGCCGGGCTTCACGACGACGAGCTTGCCGTCGAGCATGGGGCAGTAGAGCAGGCCGTCCACGTAGAGGGGGGAGGAGTGGAGGTTGGCGTTGCTGAGCTTGAGCTTCCAGAGGTCGGTGCCGGTGTTGGCGTCGATGGCGTAGAGCTCGGCACCGTCGGTGAGCTGGTAGATCACATCTCCCACGAGGACAGGTGAGCTGCTGGTGGCGCCGATGGGGTTGCGCCAGACTTCGGCGCTGGGCTCCAGCGTGGTGGCTTCGGTGGCCGGAGGCACGGGGGCGGTGAGCTTCTCCGGGAGCTTGATGCAGACCATGCGGCCCTTCTCGGAGTTGTCCACGTTCTCATCTCCGTGGATGGCGATGAGGTTGTCCTTGTGCAGGACCACGGAGGGGTTCACGCCGTTTTTGCAGATTTGCATCTTCCAGTAGGGCTTGCCGTTGTGCGTGTTGACGCAGACGACGTGGCCGCAGCCGGTGGTGAAGTAGGCCACGCGCTTGCCGTCGCGGGTTTCCACCACGGGGGTGGAGAAGGAGCTGTCCACGGGCGGGCTCACGCCGGGGAGGGTCCACCAGGCCAGCTCGCCGGTCTTTTTGTCAAAGCCGTAAACGCGGTCGGCGGCAGGGCCGTCGGCGCCCCAGTTGGAGAAGATGAAGTGGATGATGACGAACTCGCCCTCGATCACCGGGCTGCCCACGCGGGAGTTCGGGAAGGTCATGCGGCCAAACTCTTCCATCAGCGGGATCTCAAACACCTTGGTGCCGTCCAGCTCAAAGCAGAGGAAATTGCCCGCGTTGCTGGTGAGGTAGATGCGCTTGGTCTCCGGGTCCACGGTGGGGGCACCGATGGCGTAGCGGTTGTAGATGGAGTCGCTGAGGTAGTCGGGGATCTCGTGCTGCCAGAGGACCTTGCCACTCTTGGCGTCCAGGCAGGTGAGCAGCTCGATGAGGTCGGAGGTTTCACCTTTGTAGCCCCAGAGGATGACCTTGCCATCCACCACCACAGGTGTGCCACGGCTGCGGATGGGGGCGCTCCAGGCGGGCTTGTCAGCAAGCTTTCCAGCCTTGGTGTAGTGCTCCAGGCTCACGCCGTTTTGGAGCGGGCCGCGCCAGTTGGTCCAGTCATTCGCCTGGGAGATTCCGGTCAGGGCCAGAGTGGCGGCCAGCAGGCGGCCATAGGAGGGGCGGGGTCGGTGGTGCATGGAGTGTTGGAAGGGGATGGGAAAACAAATCATCGTGAGCACTCGCCGGGCTTCAATGCGATTTTCGTACCTTTCGCATGGGAGGCGGCGAAGCCTGTTGAGGGGATGAGGCGAACGCCACAACCTCGGAACATCTTGCAGGCTTACGGCTGGGCGTGCGGCATCGTGCGCAGAATCATATTTGCCAATGTGAACAAATGAACCGCTTTTGCACCCGGTGCCTGAGGGCTGGCACGATGCCAGATGTCCGTGGCGCATGACGCCCGATCGGGCAGATTCTCTAGGCGCGGGGACATGGGAAAATCGGCAGATGTCCGGCCTCCTGGAACACATGTGCCCCCAGCAGACCAGCCATGCGTCTGCTGCAAAAACGGCGCATGAATGAACAGTCCAGATGCTTTGAATGAGGTGGATTTTGCGAGCATTCAAAACTATCGACACCCATGACTCCGCCCGGTACACCCGCTGGCCCCGCCAGTGCCTCTGTCGTTCCACCAGTCTCACCCGCTGTTACAGAGGCCGCGTCGGCGGTGTCGCCTCCTGCCAAGGCTGGTTCGTCCTTCTTGAAGAAAAACTGGTGGCTGGCCGTCGTTGCAGGTGCCGTGGTCCTGCTGGTGATCGTGTTTGGGTTTGAATTCAAACATGCCGGACCTGGCCCAGGGTTTGTCAGCGGAAACGGGCGCGTGGAAGCCACGGAGATCGACATCGCCACCAAGCTGGCCGGACGTGTGCAGAACATTCTGGTGGACGAGGGCGACTTTGTGCAGGCGGGGCAGCTGCTGGCGCAGATGCAGGTGGACGTGCTCAATGCGCAGCACGATGCGGCCAAGGCCCAGCTGCAGCAGGCCATCACCGCCGTGGCCAGTGCCGAGGCTCAGGTGGCTGCACGGCGGAGCGACGAGGCAGCCGCGCAGGCTGCGACCGTCCAGCGCCAGGCAGAACTCGAAGCCGCGAAGAGCCGGTACACCCGCACCAAGGCGCTGTCTGCCAGCGGGGCCATCTCCATGCAGGACCACGACGATGACCTCGCCAGACTGCATGGGGCGGAGGCTGCGGTGACGGCAGCGCAAGCCCAGGTGGCCGCCGCCAAGGCTGCCATCAAGGCTGCGGAAGCCCAGGTCATCGGAGCCAACTCCGCAGTCAACGCGAGCAAGGCGACCGCGGCCAGCATCGAGGCCGACATTGTGGACTGCCAGCTCAAGTCACCGCGTGACGGCCGCGTGCAATACCGCGTGGCACAGCCCGGCGAAGTGCTGGCCCCCGGCGGCAAGGTTCTGAACCTGGTGGATCTCAGCGATGTCTACCTGACCTTTTTCCTGCCCGAGGCGGCGGTGGGAAAGGTGGCGCTGGGCAGCGAAGTGCGCGTGATCCTCGACGCCGCGCCGCATTATGTGATCCCGGCGCAGATATCCTATGTGGCCAGCGTCGCCCAGTTCACCCCCAAGACAGTGGAGACGGCGAACGAACGGCAGAAGCTGATGTTTCGCGTGAAGGCGCAGTTTGGCCGCCCGCTGCTGCAGAAGAACCTGAAGCTGGTCAAGACGGGGCTGCCCGGGGTGGCCTGGCTCAAGCTCGATGCAAAAGCTGAGTGGCCGGAGAGCCTGGCGATCAAGCTGCCGCAATGAACCCGGTGCAAGCCAGTTCCAAGTCCGTTGCCCGCTTGACGGATGTCAGCCTGAGCTACGGCAAAAACCTCGCCCTGGCCGGCGTCACGCTGGAGATTCCTGCGGGCCGGATGGCGGGGCTGATCGGCCCGGATGGCGTGGGCAAATCCAGCCTGCTGGCGCTGGTGGCCGGTGCGCGCAAAGTGCAGCAAGGGAGCGTCGAAGTCCTCGGCGGAGACATGACGGACGTGAGTCATCGCAGGCTGGTCTGCCCGCACATCGCCTACATGCCGCAGGGGCTTGGCAAAAACCTTTATCCGACGCTGTCGGTGGAGGAGAATCTGCAGTTCTTTGGGCGGCTCTTCGGCCATGATGCCGCCGAGCGCCGCCGCCGCATAGACGAGCTGACGCGCAGCACCGGGCTGTTTCCGTTTCTCTCGCGTCCGGCGGGAAAGCTTTCCGGCGGCATGAAGCAAAAGCTGGGGCTGTGCTGTGCGCTGATCCATGACCCCGATCTGCTGATCCTCGATGAGCCGACCACCGGCGTGGACCCGCTGGCCAGGTCGCAGTTTTGGGACCTGATCCAACGCATCCGCGACAGCCGCCCCAGCATGAGCGTCATCGTCGCCACGGCATACATGGAGGAGGCGCAGCGCTTTGACTGGCTGGTGGCGATGAATGCCGGCCAGGTGCTGGCCACGGGGTCACCCGCAGAGCTGCTGGCCCGCTCCCGCAGTGAGTCGCTCGACGCGGCTTTCATCGCCCTGCTGCCAGAGGAGCAGCAGCGTGGCCACCGTGCGGTTTCGATTCCGCCGCTCGCCGCCGAAGCCAATGCCGGGATTGCCATCGAAGCCACAGATCTGACGCGGCGGTTCGGGGCTTTCACGGCGGTTGACCACGTCAGCTTTCGCATTCGGCGGGGGGAAATCTTTGGGTTCATCGGGTCAAATGGCTGCGGCAAGTCCACCACGATGAAGATGCTGACCGGCCTGCTGCCGGCGAGCGAGGGGCGCGCGATGCTGCTGGGGCATGAAGTCGATCCGAAGGACATCACCACGCGTCGCCGCGTCGGGTACATGTCGCAGGGATTTTCGCTGTACTCGGAGCTCTCGGTGCAGCAAAACCTCGTGCTGCATGCACGGCTGTTTTCAGTGCCCGAGGCCGAGATTGACGGGCGCGTCGCGGAGATGGCCCAGCGCTTTGGCCTGGCCTCGCTGCTCGACGCGATGCCGGACAGCCTGCCGCTGGGCATGCGCCAGCGCCTGTCGCTTGCGGTGGCGATGGTGCACAAGCCGGAGCTGCTGATCTTGGACGAGCCCACGTCGGGGGTGGACCCCATCGCCCGGGACATCCTGTGGCAGCTGATGATTGATCTCTCGCGCCATGACGGGGTCACGATTTTCATCTCCACCCACTTCATGAACGAGGCCGGGCGCTGCGACCGCATCTCGCTGATGAATGCGGGCAAAGTGCTGGTGACCGACGCACCTGCCGCACTCGTCCGCAAGCGTGGTGCGGCTTCGCTGGAAGAAGCGTTCATCGGCTACCTGAAGGAGAGCGCCCCGCCGGAAAGCCTGCCGCCCGCTGTGGCAGCGGAGGCTGCCGCGCCTCAGACGCCGCCGGTGGCAGGCGCGGTCAGGAAAGCCTTCAGCTGGCGGCGTGCCTGGAGCTACACCCTGCGGGAAGCCCTGGAACTCAGGCGTGATCCGGTGCGCGCCACCATGGCCTTGCTCGGCTCGGTCATCCTGATGTTTGTCTTTGGCTATGGCATGAGCCTGGACGTGGAAAATCTGACGTATGCCGTGCTGGATCGTGACCAGACCGGCCTGAGCCAGAACTACGCGCTGAACTTGTCCGGATCGCGCTACTTTGTCGAACGTCCGGCCATCACCGACTACGCGGATCTGGATCAGCGGATGCGTTCTGGGGAGCTCGCGCTGGCCATTGAGATCCCGCCCAACTTTGCCAGGAACCTGGGGCGTGGAACTCCCGTGCAAATCGCCGCCTGGGTGGACGGCTCCATGCCCGCCCGCGCCGAGACGGTGCAGGCCTATGTGCATGGCATGCACCAGAACTGGCTGCTGGATGTCTCACAGCGAAGGCTGGGCCAGAATGCCGGAAGCGGCCCCGCCGTCATCGAGACGCGCTACCGTTACAACCCCGATGTGGCCAGCCTGCCCTCCATGGTGCCGGCGGTGATCCCGATGCTCCTGCTCATGATTCCCGCCATGCTCGCCGCGCTGTCGGTCGTGCGTGAAAAGGAGCTGGGATCCATCATCAATCTCTACGTCACCCCGGTCACGCGCAGCGAGTTTCTGCTCGGCAAGCAGCTGCCCTACGTGCTGCTGGCCATGCTGAACTTCGGGCTGCTCACGCTGCTGGCCGTCACGGTTTTTGGCGTGCCGCTCAAGGGGAGCTTTCCGGCCTACGCCCTGGCCGCGCTCTTGTTTGTGATGTTTTCGACCGGCCTGGGCATGTTCTGCTCCACCTTTACCCGCAGCCAGATTGCGGCCATTTTCGTGACCCTCGTGGGCACGATCATCCCGGTGGTGCAGTTTGCCGGGCTGCTGAATCCGGTTTCCTCACTGGAGGGGACGGGCCTGTTCATCGGCCGCATCCAGCCGGCCACCTATTTTCTCAACATCAGCCGCGGCGTGTTCAACAAGGCTCTGGGCTTCTCCGGCCAGTACCATTTCTTCTGGCCCATGCTGCTGGGGGTGCTGTTCATCATAGGCCTGTCCATTGCGCTGCAGAAAAAGCAGGATTCATGACCATGTCGTTTGCCACCAACATCTACCGGCTGGGGATCAAGGAGCTCTGGAGCCTGGCGCGTGATCCGGTCATGCTCGTGCTGATCGCCTACACCTTCACGGTTTCGATCTACGTGGCCGCCACGGCCATGCCGGACACGCTGCACAAGGCGCCCATCGCCATTGTGGACGAGGATGGCTCGCCGCTTTCGGCGCGCATCGCCTCGGCTTTTTCCATGCCGCGCTTCAGCCCGCCGGTCATGATTTCGCTGCCGGAGATGGATGCGGGCATGGACAATGGCGACTACACCTTTGTGATCGACATCCCCCCGGATTTTCAGCGCGACGTGCTGGCGGGCAAGTCGCCGCGTCTCCAGCTCAATGTGGACGCCACCCGCATGACGCAGGCCTTCACCGGCAGCAGCTATGTGCAGCAGATGATCTCCGACGAGGTCAGCGAATTCGTGGCGCACTACCGCAGCAGCGCCACGCCGAGGGTGGATCTGGTCCTGCGGGAGCGCTTCAATCCCAATCTGGAGCAGTCCTGGTTTGGCGCCCTGATGGAGGTCATCAACAACGTGACCATGCTCTCCATCATCCTGACGGGTGCGGCGCTGATTCGGGAGCGCGAGCATGGCACCATCGAGCACCTGCTGGTGATGCCCGTCACGCCGTTTGAGATCATGGTCGCCAAAATCTGGTCCATGGGGCTGGTGGTGCTGGCGGCGGCGACGATCGCCCTGCTGGTGGTGGTGCAGGGGGCTCTGCGCGTGCCGGTGGAGGGCTCCGTGGTGCTCTTTCTGCTGGGTACGGCGTTGCATCTTTTCGCCACCACCTCCCTGGGGATTTTCATGGCCACGCTGGCGCGCTCCATGCCGCAGTTTGGGCTGCTGGCGGTGCTGTTCCTGCTGCCGATGGAGCTGCTTTCCGGCGGCTTCACCCCGCGCGAAAGCATGCCGGCCATCGTGCAGCATCTGATGCTCTTTGCGCCGACGACGCATTTCGTGTCGCTTGGCAAGGCGGTGCTGTTTCGTGGCGCCGGCCTGAGTGTGGTGTGGCCGCAGTTTCTGGTGCTGGTCGCCATCGGCGCGGCATTCTTCTTCATCGCCCTGGGGCGCTTTCGCAAGACCATCAACGAAATGGCCTGAGGCCTTTCCGCCGCCGGAGCGGTCCTACTTCTCCGCAGCGGCCTCGCGCAGACTGGCGCCCGGGGCGGCAGGGAAGGTGCCGGCCTGTTTCTGCCAGCGGCGCATCAGCTTGATGAACTTGATGGTGTCCTGCACGGGGCGGATCTTGGTCTTCTCGCTGCCGTAGATGGTGCTGACGGGCACACTCTGGATGGTGAATCCGGCGCGGCTGGCCAGGAGGAGCATTTCCGTTTCAAAGTCAAAGTGGTCACTGCTGCCCATGATGTACGTCACCAGAGAGGAGCGCACCAGGCGGAAGCCGCACTGCGTGTCCGGGATGCGGACGCCGCAGGCATTGCTGATGATGCTGGACATCAGGCTGTTCACAAAACGGCGCACGATGGGCATGCCCTTGACGTTTTCGAAGCGGTTTCCCAGCACCACATGGGCGGCTCCGGCGCGGGCCACGGCGGTGAAGCGGGCGATCTCCTCGGGCGCGTGCTGGCCGTCGCCGTCAAGGAGCATGATGTAGTCGTAGCCGCGCTCGGCCAGGATCTTCATGCCGGTCTTCATGGCGGAGCCTTTGCCCTGGTTCACCGTATGAACGATGACCTCGGCCCCTGCCTGGCGCGCCAGCTCGGCGGTGTTGTCCGGAGAGCCGTCGTCCACGACGAGGACCAGATCGACCTGCGGGATTGTCCGGCTGACTACGTCGGCAATGGCCTGGGCTTCACGGTAGGCCGGGATGAGCGCGGCGATCTTGCACGTACTGGGAGTGGTCTGGCTGGAGGCCTGCATGAGAGAAGGGTGGGCAATCTTCCACGGTTTCCTCCGCGCTGTCCAACCAGAATATGCCGCCGTAAAGAATTCATCTGGCACGGTGAAAGAAGCCGGGTATGGGAGTGCCCCGCCCGGCCCCTCCGACCCACGGGCCCGCCCACTCTCCCCCTGACCCACCCCCGATGCCCACCTCTTTCACGCTTTCACCGCAGGATCGTGTGATGGTGTTTGCCCCACATCCGGATGACGAGGCGCTGGGCTGTGGAGGGCTGATCCAGCAGGCGGTCGCACTCGGGGCGCAGGTGCGGGTCGTTTTCCAGACTGACGGTGACAACAACCCCTGGCCGCAGCGGTATGTGGAGCAGCGGTGGAAGATCGACGCCGCCTGCCGCCAGCGCTGGGGTGCCCGGCGGCGGGTTGAGGCGGCGCGCTCCTTGCAGACTCTCGGCCTGCCGGCGGATGCGGCGGCCTTTTTCGGCCTGCCTGACCAGGGGCTGACCCGCCTCTCCCAGCAGAAAGACGCACGCACCCTGGAGCTGCATGTGTCCGAGCTGCAGACCTTCCGCCCCACGCTGCTCGTGGTGCCTTCCCAGGATGACAACCACCCGGACCACGTAGGCTCCTACGACCTCATCCAAGAGGCCATGCGCCGTGCCGGGATGGACCTGCCGCAGTGGGCCTACCTGATCCACCGCCGCTGGTTCTGCCCTGAGGCGGCGGGGCTGACGCTGCACCTCTCCCTGCACCAGAAGGCGCGCAAGCTCGCGGCCATCGAGTGCCACGAAACCCAACTTTTCCTTAGCAGCAGCCGCTTTTGTGCGTATGCACGCGACTCGGAAGTCTTCATTCCCTCCAACCCAACCTGATGTCCACGCGCTCCCAATTCATCACTCTCCTTGCCATTTGCACCGTCATGTTCTGGTGGCGTCTCGGGCATCTGCCGCTCATTGACCCGGACGAGCCCTTCTACGCCGAGACCACCAAGGAAATGGTGCAGGGGAACGAATGGCTGACCCCCACGATCTTTGGCGAGCGCCAGTTTGAAAAGCCGATCTTCTTCTACTGGCAGTCCATGATCGCCATGAAGATCTTTGGGGACAACCCCTTTGCCTGCCGTGCGCCCTCCGCCGCTGCGGCCACGCTGCTGGTCTTTCTCACCTGGTGGTTTGGCCGGCGCATGTTCTCGCCACGAGCCGGTTTCTGCGCCGCCGTGGTGCTGGCCACGGGGGTGGAGTATGTGCTCATGTCGCGGCTGATGCTGACGGACATCTGCCTGGCGCTGTGCATCAGCGCCTCCGTGTTCTGCTTCTGGCTGGCCACGGAGGAGGAGGACAAACGTGACCGCTGGATGATCCTGCACTTTGTCGCCTCGGCGTTTGCCATGCTGACCAAGGGGCCGATCGGCCTGCTGGTGCCCACGATTGGCTCCATCGGCTACATCTGGCTCACGGGCAAGCGCTCCCCCTGGCGCGGCAAAGGCCTGTGGATCGGCATTCTGGCCTGGCTGGCGATCGCCGGACCGTGGTATGCGGTCATGTTTCAGAAGTATGGCATGGAATACTGGCACCGCTTCTTTGTGCATGAAAACTGGGAGCGCCTCACCAGCGCGGAGCACAAGCACAGCAACCACTGGTACTACTACCTCATGATCCTCACGGCGGGTTCACTGCCGTGGATTCCTCTGCTCATCGCCGCCGTGGTGCGCGCGGTGAAAGGGCTCAAAACAGACAATCGCATGCTCTTCATGGCCTGCTGGTTTGTGCCGAACCTGATCTTCTTCACCATCTGCAACAGCAAGCTGCCCACCTACACGTTCTTCTTTTTTGTGACCATCGCACTGCTGATGGGCCACACGATGGACCAATGGATCAGCAACGGCTTCCGCAGCAAAGGGGAGCGCGTTCTGGCCTCCTCCCTGGCGGTGCTGCAGACGGTGCTGGTGCTGGGCGCGGCTGCCGTGGTGTCCCTGATCCTGCCGCCCAAGGAGAGCAATGTCTTCATCAAAGACCTCGTGCCGGTCATTTACACGCTGGCCGCTTTCATCAGCGTGCCGATGGTGCTGCTGCTGATGCGCCGCACGGTCGCCTGGGCTGGCGCCACCGTCCTGGTGACTGCCGTGATCGTGATCGTGATGCAGTACGGTGTGGATGACAAGATCCCGATCTACACCTCCACCCGGGACATCGCCGCCGAGGCGGTCAAAGTGCGCCAGCCCGGCGAGCCTCTCGTGACTTCGAGCTTCATCGCCCGTGCGGTGACTTACTACACCGGCAAGATGCCCGAAGGCGTCCTCTTCTTCCCGTCAGGCCCGGAGCATCTGCAGCCCTACTTCACCCCGCATCCTCCGCTCAAGATGGTGCGCGGTGCCGACGCTCTGAGCGAGCTGGCCAGCAAGCAGCACAGTGTGCTTTGCATCCTCCTGTCCCATGATCTGGCCCATCTGGAGGTTCCTGCCTCCCCGCTTCATGGCCGGATTGAAAAGCTGCACACGCAGGGCTCGCGGAATTTGGTGCGGATCAAGGGCGGGATCTGATGGGGCGGCCAGGAGGCCGGGGCTGAAAGGCCGTCTTCAGGCCGGGCGTCGGGGGCGCAGGATGTCTCTAGGCGCTTGTCCCATGGACTGTGGCTGCCAGTGCCACAGCCCCGCATTTCCCCACTTCACAACTCGACAAGCAGGCGCGGTTGCGGTGTAATTCACGCAGCCCAACCTTCTGCATGCAGTCCAAGTCACGCACAGCGCCAGACATCCGCGATCACGAGACTCTTCGAATCATCGGCCAGGGGGCGTTTGGGGAGGTCTGGCTGGCGCGCAGCGTCACCGGCGTGCTGCGTGCGGTGAAGGTGGTGTGGCGGGAGGACTACGACCGGCCGGACTCCTTTGAGCGGGAGTTTGAGGCGATCAAGCGCTTCGAGCCCATCTCCCGCCGCCATGAGGCGCTGGTGCCCATCCTCCAGGTGGGGCGCAACGACCAGGAAGGCTTTTACTATTACGTGATGGAGCTGGCGGACGATCTGGAGCGCGGGCGCGACATCCAGGCGGAGAGCTACACGCCGCACACCCTGGGCCTGCAGATGAAGCGGGAGAAGTGCATCCCCGCAGGGCAGTGCATCAAGCTGGGCACCACCATCGCGGAAGGGCTGGACTACCTGCACCGCAACCAGCTCATCCACCGGGACGTCAAGCCTTCGAACCTCATCTTCATCGACGGCATCTGCCGCCTGGCGGACATCGGGCTGGTGGCGCTGCTGGGGCAGCGCAGCTTTGTGGGCACGGAGGGCTTTGTGGCCCCCGAGGGGCCGGGGACGGCGGCGTCAGACATTTTCTCCCTGGGCATGGTGCTGTATGAGGCCAGCACGGGGAAGGACCGCCTGGACTTCCCGGACCTGCCCTCCTGCACGGAGACGGGCGCCAGCCTGGAGGACTGGCGCAGGCTGCAGGATGTGGTGTGCACCGCCTGCGCGCCCAAGGCGAAGGGGCGCTTCATCAATGCACGCGAGATGGCGCTGGCGCTGCGTGGCGAGCCGCTGCCCTCCTCCCGCCGGCTGATGTGGACGTGGATCGCGGCCGGCTCTGTGGCGCTGCTGCTGGCGGTGGGCTTTGGCATGTGGCTGGCGCAAAGCCGCCGCGCCCAGACGCTGGTGGCCATGAACAACACGGTGCCGCGCCTCAAGATCGTGACCAGCCCGCCCGGGGCGGTGGTGTTTGCGGGGGAGGACCAGCTCGGGGAGACCCCGCTGGAGCTCAACCCCGCCGAAGGCGTGCCGGTGATCTACCAGCTGCGGCTGCCTGGGTACAAGCAGGTGGAGATCGACCACATCGCGCTGGATGAAAAACCGGCGGTCTTTGAGCTGAAGCTGGAGCCCTCCAAGCTGCCGCAAAAAGGCGAGCGCTGGGTGAACAGCCTGGGCATGGTGTTCAAGCCCGGACCCGGCGGCCACATCAGCGCCGAGCCCGTGGAGATGAAATTCTTCCGCCGCTTTCTGGAGGCCACGGGCAGGTCCTTTGAGGGCAAGGTGGTGCGCTTTCAGCGCGGCAAGGACCAGGAGAGCGCCTACCTCGTCGTCGTTCCGGATGGCGATGCCGAGGCCTTCCGCTACTGGCTCACGGACCGCGACCGCAGCGTGGCCTACCTGAGCCAGGAGCACCGCTATGAGGTGGAGCCCTTCTACTTTGTGGAAAGCGGCCAGTCCGCCACCGATGACATGCCCGACGGCCGGGACACGGACAAAGGCGAGCAGAGCGATGACAAAAACTGGCGCGCCTTTCACCTGCGTGTGGAGCGGCAGACCTACGGCAGCGTCATCGTGCACAGCCAGCCGGAAAAGGTGCGCGTGTTTCAGCACGAGCAGTTTCTGGGGGAGACGCCCCTGGAGCTGCCGCGCGTGCGCACCGGGCCGGTGGAGTTTGAGCTGCGGGAGGAAGGCTTTGCCGACGTGGTGCTGGAGGGGGAGGTGAGGGAAGGGGAGCAGGCGGAGCTCTTTGCAGACATGCAGACGCGCAAGGCCGTGACCTTTGGCCGCCAGTGGAAGGCCAACAGCCTGGGCATGAACCTGGTGCCCCTGGGGGACGTCATGTTTTCCGCGTGGGAGACGCGCCACCGCGACTTCATGGAATTTTGCAAGGCCACGCAGGCACGCCGCCCGGGGCGGGTGGACGGCACCAACAAAGGCGGCGGCACCCAGCCGGTGGTGGGCGTGGACCGCGAGGAGGCCCGCGCCTTCTGCGCCTGGCTGACGGAGCGCGAGCGCAACGCCGGGCTCATCGGCGCCAAGGACCTCTACCGCCTGCCCACGGATGAAGAATGGAGCCGTGCGGTGGGGCTGCCGCTGGAGCGCGGCACCACCCCTGAGGAGCGCAACGGCCGCATCCGCGGCATCTACCCCTGGGGCTTTGAGTGGCCGCCGCCGGCGGATGTGGACAACCTCGCAGACATCAACGGCGCGCGCAAAGCCAGCCTCGACAACGCGATTCCCGGCTACGAGGACAAGTTCCCGTTCCTCGCCCCGGTGACGGCCCTGCCGCCCAACGACCGCGGCATCACCGGGCTGGGGGGGAATGTCTCCGAATGGGTGGAGACCGACTACACCACAGCGCCTCCTGCCAAACCAGACGCGCCGGTGCCGCACACGCTGGGCACCACCCGCGGCGGCAACTGGCGCTCCTCCTCCCAGGATGAGCTGCTGGCCTCCGCCCGCACCCCCGTGCCGCCGGAGACACGGCGCAACACCATCGGCTTCCGCGTGGTGCTGGCGCATGGTAAGTGAGGCCCGCCGGCATGGGTGAAAGGGTGGCCAAGGAATGTCCTCTGCCAGACACAGCAGCGCCCGGCAGTGAGGTGCTGCCAGGCGCTGCCAATGCTCCCCAGTGACTCTATGTGAGGGGGGGATGAGTACGGCGGCGGCAGGCAAAGGCTCTGCCGCCGCGTGGACTCAGGGCGGGGTCGTCCCGCCGGGAACAAAAAAGATGCTGCCAGGAATGACAAGTGGGCCACCAGGGGCAAAAATGGCACCGCCTGGATAGCCGCCCGGATAAAGACTGCTGCCGCCCCCGCTTAGCGTGATGCTGCCACCCCCCACGCCTCCGCTGCCGCCAGAGCCACCACTGCCTCCAGAGCCGCCGGAGCCTCCCGAATCACCGGATGCAGGAGAGTCTGTGACCGGCTGCGATGCTCCGGCAATGCTGGTGCCTACGAAGCTGCTGTTGATATTGTCCGGGTCGTCCTTGCGATGGCGTTCCTTGAGGGGCTTGCTGCCGCCGAAATAGAGGCGCACGCCGGCCATGAGCTGGGTGAAGTTGTTTTCACCCAGCCCGCCGTTCACATACACGGCCACGCCGCTCATCGGCGTCTGCCACTCGACGTGGGCCACGAAGAAGTTGCGGTTGAAGCGGCTCTGGTGCTCCAGCCGGATCATGAGGTCGTCCATGGGATAGATGGCGGCATAGACGCGGGTGGCTGCGTAGCTGCGCTCATTGGCCAGCACCGGGAGGCCGGAGGGGACGCGGAGGTCGTAGTTGTCATACCCCGCCACAGCACCCAGGGTGACGGACTTGAAGTAATACTCCCCTTCGAGACCGATGAAAAGATCGGTGAACTTCTGGCTGGTCATGCCGCTGAACGCCAGGCCGATGAGGCCTTTGCCGGGATCGCGAGCAAAGAAGTGGCCGCCGGTGCCAAAGATGTTGGTGCCCAGACCGTGCTGGTAGAGCCCGTCCATCTGCAGGCCCAGCCGCTGGCCCACCGGGATGGAGACCGTGCCGGAGAGGCCACGCATGGAGGCGCGGTTCACCGCCCCATAGCTGGTGTCGAGCTTGCCATTGAGGCTGGAGACGGCGCGTTCCACGACGGCTTCGGACGCAGCGGCAGAAATCCCTTTGACTGCCTCGGCAGCGCCCAGCGGGGCCAAAAAAGCAGCGGTTAAGATGGCGAATAAGGTAAACGTGTAAGGCACTCTCATGGTTGGGGCGGCGATGCATGGGGAGAAAAATTTGGGGTTCAAGTCATTTAATTTACTAAACCTAAAATAGGCTTTAAGCCTATTCTCGTGTGTGGACATTCTTTTTGGAGTCGTGCTGCGCGCCTCATCGGAATCGTAAAACAGGGAAATAATTCCCATTTGCGGCGCATGCTGATAAGTTTGACCGTAGAAACAAAATTCGGCAGCCGTTACCTAATCACCCCCCACTCATGCAAACCGCGCTCGATACTCCCGCCCCGGAGAAAAAGGTCGAAAAGACCGAGGCTGGAAACTACTTCGTCTCCAACTACCCGCCGTTCTCCTTCTGGAAGCCTGACCAGGTGCCAGCCGTGGAGGCGGTGCTGCAGCAGCCTGCGCCCGCCAACATCCCGCTGGGCGTGTATTTCCACATCCCCTTCTGCCGCAAGCGCTGCCACTTCTGCTACTTCAAGGTCTATACCGACAAGAACGCCGCCGAGGTGAAGGCCTACATCGACGCCGGCATGCGCGAGATGGAGCGCTTTGCCAGCCAGCCCTACCTGAAGGGGCGCAAGGCGCACTTCGTTTACTTCGGCGGCGGCACGCCCAGCTACCTCTCCGTGCCCCAGCTCAAGGACCTGACCAACCGCATGAAGGACATGATCCCCTGGGACGAGGCGGAGGAGGTGGCCTTTGAGGCCGAGCCCGGCACGCTCAATGAGGTGAAGCTCACCGGCATCCGCGACATCGGCGTCACGCGCCTGAGCCTCGGGGTGGAAAACTTCGACGACCACATCCTCGAAACGAACGGCCGCGCCCACCGCAGCGGCGAGATCGAAAAAGCCTACCGCTTTGCCCGCACGCTCGGCTTTGAGCACATCAACATCGACCTCATCGCCGGGATGATGAACGAGACCTGGGAAAACTGGAAGGTCGCCGTGGCCAAGGCCATCGCCCTGCAGCCCGATGCCGTGACCATCTACCAGATGGAGGTGCCCTACAACACCACCATGTACCAGCAGATGAAGGCGGAGGGGAAGGTGACCGCCCCCGTGGCCGACTGGCAGACCAAGCGCGACTGGGTGAGCTACGCCTTCGACGAATTCCAAAAAGACGGCTACACCGTGACCAGCGCCTACACCGTGGTGAAGGATCCCCAGCGCATCAAGTTCGTCTATCGCGACTCCCTCTGGGAAGGGGCCGATCTGCTGAGCTGCGGCGTGGCCTCCTTTGGCCACCTGGGTGGCGTGCATTACCAAAATCAGGCCGATGTGGGCCCCTATATGCAGGCGGTGGATGCCGGTCAGCTGCCCATCTTCCGCGCCTACCAGACCACACCAGAAGATCGCTTTGTGCGCGAGTTCATCCTCAAGTTGAAGCTGGGCCGCAGCGAGTTTGACTACTACGTCAAAAAATTCGGCGAAGACCCGCGCCAGCACTTCGGGCCGCAGCTCGATTACCTGGCCAAGGAAGGCTTTGCCACGCTGGATGAGAAAGGCGTGACGCTCAGCCGCGACGGCCTGCTGCAGGTGGACCGCCTGCTGCACGATTTCTTCCTCCCCCAGCACCGCCAGTATGCCCGCTACACTTGAAGCAGCCCGCGCCAGCGCCACCTCCACGGCGGTGAACGAGAGCCCACGGCAGGACGAGGACATCCTCGCGCCGCTGATCTTTTTCTACGGCATCGGCAGCGCGCGCCCGCGAGTGACCTTTGTGCAGCCGCAGGATCTGGCGGACCAGGAGCGCTTTCTCCTGGTGCATGACAAGGACATGACACCGCACCTGCGGGAATTTCACGCCAGCGAGATCGACCTCGACGTGGCCGCCCGCGCCCGCATCGGCAACTACCTCGTGCGCGCCTCCGTGCTGCACCGCCGCAATGACGGCATGCCGGTGGAGTTTGGCGCCATCGGCATCCATCTGGACATCCTGCCCGAAGAGGCGCAGCAGCTCGTGCTGGAGGGCCTGGTGCCCTTTGGGGCCATTTTGGAGCGCTATCAGGTGCCCCACTCCAGCCACCCGCGCGGCTACTTCCGCATCTCCGTGGACCAGCGCCTCGCCGATCTCCTCGGCGCGACGAGTGGTCAGATCCTCTTTGGGCGCTGCAATGAGCTCCGCCACGGCAGTGGCAGAGTGCTGGCGGATGTGGTCGAGGTGCTGCCGAGGATGGGTTAATAAAAATGCCATTGCGTTCAAAAGAGTGATTTGCTTAGATCGTTGCAATAGCAATGATTCTCCAAATCAACTGCCCCATATGTCATAACCTCCTTTCGGTGGAACAGCGGTTTGTGGGAGGACAGATGCAGTGTCCTTTTTGCCAGCAGATCTTCATGGTGGCTCCGCCTCAGGCCATGCCTGTGGCCCAGGTACGCCAGACTGCGCCGCCAGCGCAGCGAAGCGCGCCGAATCCTGCCCGGCCGCAGCCGCAGGCACCACGGCCACCGGCCAAAGCCGCGACCAAGGCGGGCGATGAGAGCGGGGGAATGGCCGTGGCCATGATCGCAGGGGTGATCGTGCTCGGGGTCGCATTGCTTGCGGGGGGCTTTTACTTTGCCTATGGCGTGCTGAAGAAGCGCCAGATGGCCGAAAAAGGACTGGGCAGTGAAATCCAAAGCCAGCTCGAGGCCAAGCGTGAGGCCCAGGCAAAGGCGAAGCGGCAGGAGGCGGATGAAAAAGCCGCTGTGATGGCGGCTTTGCGCAAAATGCTGGCAGACCAGATCAGCGGTGGAAATGAAAAGGTGTCCGGCGAAATCCTCCGCGAGGTGGAGTCGATCATGGCGGATGCGGACAAGCTGTATGCCGATGCCGACGTGGACAATGACCCGGAGGACATCAGGGTGTTTCTCGCCGAGCACATGGAGTCGCGTCTGAGGGCAAACCCCGTTCTTTTCAACTGGCTCGGGGGCAGAGTGACCCCCAAGGCTTTTTGTGCGATGCTCTTTGGCCTGGAGCAGGAGTCCAGGCAGGAGCGTGGCAAGGTGGCGGACTTTCTCGTGGCGGGCAACTACTCCGCCACCGGCACCGGCTTTTTCATCTCCAGCCAGGGGTGGCTGCTGACGAATGAGCACGTCGTGCATGAGGCCACCGAGGTCGATGTGCGGGGTGCGGATGGCGTCATCCTCCACGCGCAGGTGGTGAAGGCGGACGCCGATGGAGACGTGGCTGTTCTCAAGACCAAGGAGCCCGCAGCCCACTGGCTGCCGGTGGCGGCTCAGGAGGGGAGCATGGGCGCGGCGGTTTTCACCATCGGATTTCCCGATGCTGGCCTGCAGGGTGTGGAGCCCAAATTCACCGATGGCCGCATCAGCAGCCTGAGCGGCCTCCGGGATGATCCTGACCACTACCAGATCACCGTTCCCGCGCAGCCGGGCAACTCAGGCGGGCCGCTCGTCGATGTGAAAACAGGGGCCGTGACCGGCATCGTGGCCGCCATCCTCAGAGGGCGCGAAAATGTGACCTACGCCATCAAATCCCGGGTGGCGCTGAACCTTCTCAAAGGCCTGCCTGCCTACTCGTCGGCCACGCCGGTTCAAGTGCCCGCCGGAGCCGACATGGAAACGCTGGCTTCACAGGTGCGGGCGGCCACGGTGTTTGTGATGGTGAGGAAATGATGGGGGCATCTGCCCAGTGGCGCTCTCGCAAGAACGCGCTGATATTTGAAGTGTGGTCGCGGAGCGAGGGACGAGCGCAGCCACCGCTTTCGCAGGCCGGACGGGGGCGGTGAATCCTGAGGCTGCTCCAAAGAAGCCCCCCATGGCGGGCGCATGCCGGACAAAGCGGAGAGGCCGGACCACACGCGCTGCCCCGCGAAAGTGGTAGCACTGATGCCGGCCTGCACCGTGCATCTGCGCAACCGCATCTCCAAATGACCGGCTGTCGTGTGCTTGCTGGTCAAACCAGTTGCGATTTGGGGGTTATGCGGTTGAGTTGCCCCAGCACGATCTGCGCACCTACCCACGGCACTTTTTTGACATGAAACGCTCCCTGTTCCTCTGCCCCACCCTGGCCGCCGCCCTGCTCATGGCTGGCAGCCTCTCTCTCACCGCCGCCCCCCAGGGCACCAAGGGGGTGGAGAATTTCGACCCGCTCGCCTTCCCCGGCAAGGTGGTGGACGACGTGATCGTGCCGGTGCCGAGCGAGGTCTTCTCCGTGCTCGACAAGCTGGGCGAGCCCAACTGGCAGGCCGAGCTGCGCAAGCAGGACATCCCCACCACCAGCGACCGCACCAAGCTTTCCCTCCTCTTTGGCTACACCGTGGCCGAGGGCTTTGTGGCCGTGCAGGCTCAGGACAAGGAGGCGGTCAAGGACATCGGCCATGACGTCATCTCCCTGGCCAAGAGCCTCGGGCTGAGCAAGTCCGTGCTGCCCCATGCCCAGGCCATCCTGGACGCGGCGGACAAGGGGAACTGGAGCGCCATCCGCAAGGAGTTTGACCAGACCCAGAAGACCGTGCGCGACACCATGGAGCAGATGAAGGACAACGACCTCTCCCAGTGCGTGAGCCTGGGCGGCTGGCTGCGTGGCACGGCCTCCGTGACCTCCGTGGTGAAAAAGAGCTTTTCCGCCGACCGCGCTGAGCTGCTGAACCAGCCCATGCTGGTGGAGCACTTTGTCAGCAGCATCGCCAAGATGCCCGGCAGCACCCGCGACCACGATGTGGTGAAGTCCATCCAAAAGGGGCTCGCCTCCGTGCTGCAGCAGATGGAGGGCGCGGTGGACGGCTTCTCCAAGGATGCCGTCACGGACATCGGCAAGACCTGCGACGGGCTCCTGACGGAAATCCTGGCGAAAAAATAACCGGCGCACCCCACCCGCATGATCTCACCCATGGAAGGAATGAAAAAAATGAATCGCCCCTGGTCCCGGTTGCTGGCTCTCGTAGGCGCCTTTGTGATGATGCTCGGCGCCACGGTTGTCTTTGCGACGGTGGACGAGGCGCATGATTTTGCGATGGAGGCGGCCACTCCCTTTGTGGATCAGGGCTTCATCGTGCGTGAAGACTACTGGAATGGCGAGGTGAAAAGCGGGCAGAAGCTTCAGATCACCCACCAGCTCTTCAAGGGCAATGAGTATGCTTTCTGGCTCGGCACCAGCCAGGAAGGCGTGGCGCTGGACATGAAAGTGTATGACGAGAAGAACCAGCCCGTGCAGATCAATGCCAAGGTGGACAAGTTCTTCATGAGCGTGCGTGTGAACCCGCCCAAGACCGGCACTTACAGGATCGTCTTTGAGCTGAAGTCGAAGGCAGACCCCAGCGTGCTCTGGGCGCTGGCCTATGGTTACCGCTGATGCCTGTCGAAACGCTCACTTACGAGACGCCGCAGTTTCTCCAAAAGCTGATTGGCAACGACCTCGGCAGCCTGCGGCTGATCGGAGAGTCCTTTGGCATCACCGTGACCAGCCGTGAAGGCTGGGTGCGGCTGGAGGGAGAGGCGGACAAAATCGCTGCTGCCCGCGAAGTGTTTGCCCAGCTCGAAAGGGTGCGCCGCAGCGGCGGGGAAGTCTCCGCCGGGATGGTGCGCCTGGTGGTGGAGAGCGTGCAGCGCGAGACGGGCGAGGCCCCGGCGGAGGCCATCATGCAGCTCAAGCTGCTTGGCTCTGGCAAGCGCTCCCCTGTGCTGGCCAAGACGCGTGGGCAGATCGCCTACGTGCAGGCCATGCGGGAGTGTGAAGTCGTCTTTGGCATCGGCCCCGCAGGCACGGGCAAGACCTACCTGGCCATGGCGCAGGGGCTGCATTACCTCAAAGAAAAGCTGGTGCAGCGTCTGGTGCTCACCCGCCCGGCCGTCGAGGCCGGCGAGGCGCTGGGCTTTCTGCCCGGAGACCTCAAGGAAAAGATCTTCCCCTACCTGCGCCCGCTGTATGATGCCCTCTACGACATGCTGGAGCCAGAGGAGGCGGAGCGCCTCATCGAGCGCGGCAGCATCGAGATCGCCCCGCTGGCCTACATGCGCGGGCGCACGCTGAAGAATGCCTTCATCATCCTCGACGAAGCGCAGAACACCACCACGGAGCAGATGCTGATGTTTCTGACCCGCCTGGGCGAAGGCGCGCGCTGCGTGGTCACGGGAGATCCCTCACAGATCGACCTCCGCCGCCACGTGAAGTCGGGGCTGAAGGAGGCCGTCGAGCTGCTGCAGGACGTGGAAGGGGTGAAATTTGTGGCGTTTGCGCCTAAGGACATCGTCCGTCTGCCTGTCGTGCAGCGCATCATTGAGGCCTATCAGGCTGGTCGCAGCCGTCAGGGTGAGACAAAGTGGCACAAAAAGGATGAGGCAGAGGGGAAAGATTCTTGTCCGAGCCCCGATGTAGTGATAGGGTCATAGCCACTCCCCCCTCCCCAACACATCATGTTTGAGTCCATTCGTCGTGCCCGCTTGCAACGCGAAGGGCTTTCCTGCGGTAAAACCCGCCGAAAGCACCAGGAGGGAGATCTGCTGGATGAGATGCGCACCCATCCCGCCGGGGCGGTCGGTGCCTACGTGCTGTTTTTCGTCGGCATCGGCATCCTGATGCGCCTGGGCACCCAGGTGGAGGCCGGGCTGCCCGCCGTCACCTGGCTGCACATGCTGTATGCTGCCGCCATTGGCTTTGCCATGGTGGTGCATGAGCGCGTGGTGCTGCGGCAGGAGATCTGTGACAACGGCGTGCTGCTGCTGGTGCTGGGCACCATCTTCACCCACCTGGCGCTCGTGCTGATGATGCTGGATGTGTCCTTTGCCCAGAGCTGGGGCAAGACGCTCAAGGCCATCGTGCTGCCGCATGCCTTTGGCCCGGTGGTCCTCTCCGTCATCCTGGGGCGGCGCATCGGGCTGTTTGGGGCGATTTACGGCACGCTCTTCGGTGTGATGGTGTGCATTTCCATCTCCGCGCCCACCTACATGGCCACCTCCACCCTGATCGGCTTCACCGGGGTGCTGCTGACCAAGCGGGTGAGCAAGCGCAACCGCCTTTTCATGGCGGGGCTCTACGTCGGGCTGGTGGCCATGGCCTACTCGCTGCTGCTGCATGAGGCGGCAGGGGTGATCATGGAGGAAAAGGTGGGCCGCATGATGGGGCTGCCGCTGCTCATCGGCATCGTCACCGGCATGGCCGTGGGCGGCCTGCTGCCGGTGCTGGAGAGCGTCTTTGGCGTCACCACGGATGTGACGTGGCTGGAGCTCGGAGACCTGAACCACCCGCTCATGCGCCGCCTCAGCATCGAGGCCCCCGGCACCTATCACCACAGCCTTGTCGTCGCCAATCTCTCCGAGGCCGCGGCGGAAAAGATCGGCGCCAGCGCCAGCATGTGCCGTGTGTGCGCCTACTTCCATGACATCGGCAAGCTCAGCAAGCCGGAGTACTTCATTGAGAACATGGACCCCTCGGACAATCCGCACGAGGACCTCACCCCGCGCATGAGCGCGCTGGTCATCATCGCCCATGTCAAAGACGGCGTGGACCTGGCCATCAAGCACAACCTCAACTCCCGCATCATCGACGTCATCGAGCAGCACCATGGCAACTCCCTCGCCTGGTTCTTCTACCGCCAGGCGCTGGATCAGAAGGCCGAGGTGGAGCGCCAGGTGAAGAGCGGCAAGGCCAAGGACGACGACGTGCCCCAGGTGAGCGAGGAAACCTTCCGCTACCCCGGCCCGCGCCCGCAGTTCAAGGAGTCCGCCATCATCTCCCTGGCAGATGCCGTGGAGAGCGCCTCCCGCACGCTGGAAAAGCCCAACGCCTCCCGCATTGAAACGATGATCGACGACATCGTGCAGGCACGCATGATGGACGGCCAGCTCGATGAGTGTGATCTCACCATCGCCGAGCTCGCCCGCATCAAGGCCAGCTTTGCCAAGACGCTGCTGAGCATGATGCACGGCCGCATCAAGTACCAGAAGGCCATCGAGTCCAAGCCTGCGCAGCAGCCGCCAGTGCGGGATGAGTCCAAGCCTGTGCTGGTCGGGGATGATGAGCCGGAGGCTGCGGTCTCGGAAAAGATCGTCGAGGCCTCCTTTGCCGCCCCCGCCTCAGAACTGGCCGCGCCGGTCCGGAAACCCCGCAGCCGTAAATCCCCTCCTGCCTCCGCCGCCTGATGCCGCTGCCCAAGCTCCGCATTTACAACCGGCAGAAAGCGCACGCCATCCCGCTGCCCTGGCTGCGGCGCATCGGCAAAGCCGCGCTGCCGGGCTGCCTCAAAGAGCTGAAGTCTCCCGAGGCCCCGCTCGCCACGCTGGAAGAGATCGAGATCACCATCGTCGATGACGCGGACATCGCCCGCGTGCATGCTGACTTCCTTGACGATCCCACGCCCACAGACGTCATCACCTTCCACCATGGGGAGATCCTCATCAGTGCGGACACCGCTCTGCGCCAGGGCACCGAGCACAGCCAGCCGCTGGACCGCGAGGTGGCGCTCTACCTCGTGCACGGCCTCATGCACCTCGCCGGCTGGGACGACCATGAGCCTGAGGAGGCGCAGGAAATGGCGCAGCGCCAGGAGGCGGTGCTGCAAGGCGCGATCCAGGCCTGCTGACAGGTGTTCAGTGCCGGGCAGAGCTGAGACCGACTAGAGATCTGGCTTAGGTGGGTGATATTTTTTTCTTCAAAAAAATCTTCCCATGGGTGCCAGCGGGTGGTAAGCGCGCTGCATGCTCATCTGGAAAGGTCACGGAATTTTGATCCCCATCTTCGCCTTCTTGGGCGCAACGGTGCTGGGAATGGCGTTTGCAGCCGGTTATGCGGCCACCCACTGGGAGTGGGTGCTGCGCATGGTGAAGCCAGCCTCAGGTTGGGGCGCGGTGCTGGCCATCTGGCTCTATGGCAGGACGATCGGCAAGACGGTGATCAAGACCTACCTGGACCCGGCCACGCATCAGCAGGTGGCCATCAAGAAGTCGCACTCGTTCTTTTTCATCGGCCCTATGATCTGGGCCGGGCTGGCGGGCGTGATGGCCTGCTTTGCCACGGTGGAGTCGTTCAAGAAGTCTTCGGCTGAGCTCCTGAGCGAATACACGCCAAAGGCCAGCTCGCCTGCGGCCACCGCCTTCCATGAGGCGAACAACCTCATCGACATGGACAAGGGAAAGACGGCGTATGGAAACACGCCAGCTGCGGAAAAGCTGGCGGAGGCTTTTTCCCAGATGGTGATGATGGGGCGCGAGATGGGGGTGGAGAAGACCAAGAAGAAGTCCCGGATCAGCCTCTCCCATGGCAAATTTTTGAGCTACTGCCGGATCAACCCGGACTCCTGCGCCTTCATGGTGCATGTGCCAGACCTGCGGAAATTCACCGAGGATGCCAAGCGCTACATGGTGGAGATGGCCTGGTCCGTGGCCAGCCTGCATGCGGCGGAGCTGAAACCACGGCCCAAGCGAGTGGCGGTGGGAGTGCGCGGAGCCTTCCTCTATGACGAGGTGGTGGAGGGCCCGGTGCCGGATGCCAAGACCCTGGCTGCCAGTGAGACAGACGAAGACTGGGCGGCAGGCATCGAGCACCGCTACTCTGGCAGTGACGCGACAAAGCATCTGGAGGCCTATTTTGAGCCGCACGCGCCCGGCGCGGTGCTGCCAACGCTGGAAGGCGGGGCAATGGCGGGCGGGAATGAGCCCGCTGAAAAACAACCTGCCAAAGCGGGCATGGATGCCGCCTCCACGGCCCAGGCTCAGGAGGAGTTTGACCGGCTGATCAAACAGTTTGAAAAGATGGAGCCCGGTCAGGCTGAGGGGAATGTGCAGCCGGCCAAGGAACTCGCGGCTGCCTATGCCCAGGCTGTGTGGGATGGCTTTCCTTTCGCTCCTGCCCTTCGCGATCAAATGCCGCATTTCTCCGCCCATGTGCATCTGCGCAACGACACCGCCGCCATTCTTCTGGGCCTGCCTGGAGAAGGCGTGATGCCGCCCGGCGGCTTTGCGCGCTGCGAGCCCGTGGCCTGGAAAATGGCGGCGCTGGCGTCTGAACAAATGATGCCCAAGCCCTCGCGCATGATCCTGATCCTGTTCATGGACGGGCAGATCATCAAATCTTTCATCAACGCACGCAGCACCACGGAGTGGCGGAGCGAGGAGGAAATCGAGGGCACGAGCCATCCCGAGAAGCTGCTGCCCTTTTTCAGTCCAATGACCGACCGTGTGATGATCGCCGTGAACACGCCGGTCAAGTTTGTCACGGCTGAAAACAAGAAGGCCGGCAGCAGGTCCAAAAAGACAACGCAGACTCCTGCAAGCCCTGCTGCCGAGACTGCCAAACCTGCAGCCAGCCCCATGACCGCACCCTCTCCGCTGCCCACGGTGGTGCGTGACTGGAAGGACAGCACCGGCCGCGTGATGCAGGCCTCCCTGGAAAGCTTCACCACGCCCGCGAAGGATGCCGGCCGCTTCAAGCGCGCAGACGGACAGGTCTTTGAGGTGCCCTTCGCACGGCTCTCCGCCGAGGATCAGCAGTTCATCCGGGATCTTGCCGCGCAGCCGTAGTGCGGCGCATGACAGGCCGCATAGAGACGCAAAAAGCGCAAAAAAAACAGACCGGATTTTTGCGCCTCCTTGTGTCTTCTTGCGGCTACTCGATCTGGGCCTGCGTCTTCAGCACTTGCAGTGAATTTCGCAGCAGCGTCAGGCCTGCCTCCTGGCTCTTTTCCGGGTGGAACTGCACCGCGACAAGGTTCTTTTTGGCAATGCCGCTGATGAAGCTGACGCCGTAGTCGGTGCGGCAGAGGGCCAGGGACTCGTCCTGCACATCCGGATAGTAGGAGTGAACGAAGTAAATGTGCGTCGGATTCGGCAATCCGGACCAGATGGCGGCCTGCGTGGGCTCCCACTGGGCCACATTCCAGCCCATGTGCGGGATCTTGAGGCCGCTGGTGGGATCGAACTTTTTGACCTGGCCTTTGGCCACGCAGAGACCCTCTACACCGGGGGATTCCTCGCTGCTTTCAAACAGGAGCTGGTAGCCCAGGCAGATGCCGAGGTAGGGCTTTTCCGCCTTGAGCCAGGCCTGCAGGGGCTCCCAGAGGCCGGTTTCCTTGAGGATGCGGATGGAGTCGCCAAACGCGCCCTGGCCGGGGAAGATGAGCACGTCGATGGACGCAAAGTCTTCCGGCTTTGTGACGAGGTCTGCGTGGGCACCGATCGCATCAAAGGCGTTCAGCACGCTGCGGAGGTTTCCGCCGCCGTAATCAAGCACTCCGAGTTTCATCACAGGACGTCTTTCGTGCTAGGGATGCCAGTGACGCGGGGATCGAGCTTCGTGGCGGCATCCAGTGCGCGGGCCAGGCCTTTGAAAATGGCCTCGGCCATGTGGTGGGCATCGCGGCCACGGCGGATCTCGACATGGAGGGTGGCCAGCAGGCTGGAGGAGAAGGCGCGGAGAAACTCCTCCACAAGCTGGTAGCTGAAGCGGTTCACACCTCCGATGGCCTCGACGCGTTCGGGTGCGTGGTAGCTCAGGAAGGCGCGGCCGCTGAGGTCCATCGCCACCTCGGCCAGGGTTTCGTCCATGGGCAGGAGGAAGAAGCCGTAGCGCGTGATGCCGGCCTTGTTGCCAAGAGCTTCGCGGAAGCAGTTGCCGAGCACGATGCCGGTGTCCTCGACGGTGTGGTGATAGTCCACCTCGATGTCTCCCACGACCTTCACATTCAGGTCAAAGAGGCCGTGCTTGCTGAACAGCGTGAGCATGTGGTCAAAGAACGGCACTCCGGTGTCGATCTTCGATTTGCCGGAACCATCGACATTGAGCTCGATCTCAATGTCCGTCTCGGCGGTTTTGCGGTGCTGTTTGGCGGTGCGGGCTTGGCTCATGAAAGGGGACGAGCAATGAACACGCGTTCTGTCCCCAGCGCAACCGTCTCGGTGGCTGTTCTGGCGTGGCGTTGCCCGGAGGTACGAAAGGCACTCCTGCCTGTCGGTCGACGTTTGGCAAACACTGAAGGCATGTGTGCGTCCTGTGAGCTGGCGAGATGCTTCGCTGAGGTGTGTGCTGTGAAACAACTCGCACCCCAAAGCTGTCTGCGTGAGCGCTGACCGACAGACAGGAGTGTCTGTCGTACTGGCTCGGAAGTACGATGGGCGTTGCTGAGCGGTGATTGGTTTGGTGGGCCTGATGAGAGGCGAGCGAGTGACTTAAACTCTCAGGCCAGCAGCCCTTTCTGCACCTTTCCGTGGATGTCCGTCAGCCGATAGCGGCGGCCCTGGAACTTGTAGGTGAGGCGCTCGTGGTCGATGCCGAGGAGGTGCATGAGCGTGGCGTGGAAGTCGTGGATGTGGAGGCCGTCCTTCACCGTGTTGTAGCCGAAGTCGTCGGTCTCGCCATAGACGGAGCCTGCCTTGATGCCGCCACCGGCAAACCAGGCGCTGAAGCAGCGGGGGTGGTGGTCGCGGCCAAAGTTGGTGCTGATCTTGCCCTGGCAGTAGGCGGTGCGGCCGAATTCGCCGCCCCAGACGACGAGGGTGTCGTCCAGCAGTCCCCGCTGCTTGAGGTCTTTGATGAGCGCAGCGGCGGGCTGGTCGGTTTCTTTGCAGAGTTTTGGCAGGGCACCGGGCAGGCCGCCGTGGTGGTCCCAGTCCTGATGGTAGAGCTGGATGAAGCGCACGCCTTTCTCGGCAAGGCGACGCGCCTGCAGGCAGTTCGCGGCAAAGGTGCCGGGCGTTTTCACATCCGGGCCGTAGCTGTCGAGGATGTGCTGCGGCTCGTCGCTGAGGTCGGTCACTTCGGGAATGCTGGTCTGCATGCGGAAGGCCATCTCGTAGTGGTCGATGCGGTTCTGGATTTCGGCATCGGGTGTGCCGGCGTACTGGTGCTCGTGCAGTTCCTTGAGGCGGTCCAGCATGAGGCGGCGGCTGTCGGCGCTGACGCCTGCTGGATTGCCAAGATACAGCACGGGATCCTTCGCCGCGCGGAAGAGCACGCCCTGGTGCTTGGTCGGCAGGAAGCCGCTGCCCCAGAGGTGGGAGCCGAGCGGCTGGCCACCTTTGCCTTTGGTGATAAGGACGGTGAAGGAGGGCAGATTGGCGTTTTCTGCGCCGAGGCCGTAGCTGAGCCAGGAGCCGAAGCTGGGACGTCCGGGGATCTGGGTGCCGGTCTGGAAGAAGGTGACGCCGGGGCCGTGATTGATGGACTCCGTGAACATGGAGCGTGCGACGCAGATGTCGTCCGCAATGCTGGCGGTGTGCGGCAGCAGCTCGCTGAACCACCCGCCCGCCTGACCATGCTGCGAGAACTTGAACGGAGAACCCACCATGGGGATGGAGGACTGATTTCCGGACATGCCCGTGAGGCGCTGGGTGCCGCGCACGGAGTCGGGAAGCTGCTCTCCGTGGCGTTTGTTGAGGAGCGGCTTGTAGTCAAACAAGTCCAGATGCGACGGCCCGCCGGACATGAAGAGGTAGATGATGCGCTTCGCCTTCGGCGCGAAATGCGTGCCGCCGAGAACGCCGTGATCTGCGGGTTCCGAGCCCTGCGCAAGAAGCTCATTCAAAGCGATGCCGCCGAGGCCCATGCCAAAGCGATTGAGGAGGGTGCGGCGGTCAAACATGAGGGATGAATCATTCATCGAATTGAATTGGTTAACGTTTAACAACACAGGCGTCGTGATTTAACAAAGCCTGCGCCAGCACGGCAGCCGCGGCGGCTTCGGGTAGGGGAATGGAGGCGTCACGTTTGGCATTGCCGGTTTTCATCAGTTCTTCGGCTTCTTTGGGCGCTGCTTTGAAATGGGTGAGCTGCTCCTGATAAAGCTGCGTGCAAATTTGAGCCTCCTTTGCATCGGGCTTGCGGCTGAGGCAGCGGAGGAAGCCGAGGTCGATCATTTTGGGAAGGTCGCCTTTCGTTTCGAGGTGGAGTTTCTCACCGAGGACGCGGGCGGCCTCCACGTACTGCACGCCGTTGAGGAGGATGAGGGCCTGCAGCGGGGAGTCGGTGCGTTCGCGTTTGGAGATGCAGACGGCGCGGCGTGGGGCATCGAAGGCGACCATGGCGGGCGGGGGGCTGGTCCGGCGCCAGTTGGTGTAGAGGCTGCGGCGATAGACGGCATCGCCTGCGCTGGGGCCCATGGGTTTGAAGGCCTCGGTCATTTCATAAGGATAGACTGGTGCGCCGCCCATGGTGAGCTTGAGCAGGCCAGAGGCTGCGAGAGCGTTGTCGCGGATCATTTCGGCAGGCAGGCGGAAGTGTGGACCGCGGGCGAGCCACTGGTTGTCGGGATCGTCGGCCATCGTCTTCGCATCCGCGATGCTCTGCTGCAGATACACTTTGCTGGTGACGATCTCCTGAATCAGAGCCTTCACATCCCAGCCGCTTTGGATGAACTTCAGCGCGAGGTGGTCGAGTAACTCGGGATACAATGGGCGCTCGCCCTGGCTGCCGAAGTCTTCGGTGGTTTTCACCAAGCCGCGTCCGAAGAGGCTGAGCCAGATGCGATTGACGGTGACACGTGCGGTCAGCGGATGATTCGGCGCTGTGAGCCACTGCGCGTAGCCGAGGCGGTTCTTCGGCGCATTGGCAGGCATCGGCGGCAGGAAGGCAGGCGTGGCAGGGCCGACTTCTTCGGCGCGCTTGTCATACTCGCCGCGCGTGAGGATGTAGGCCTTCTTGGACTGCGGGAGCTCCTGCATGACCATGATCTCCTTTTGTGCATCAGCAAAGGAGGTGACTTCGGCGCGTGCGGCTTTCAGTTCGGCGAGCAACGGCTGCAGTTTCGCATCAAAGGGCAGGGAGAGGTCGCGGTCGAAGATGCGCAGGTCGTCCACGAGGCCGTCTTTGAATCCACGGTCGCGCATGCGCTCGCCGAGGCTGATGTTGTCATGCCCGCCACCAGTGATGTTTTTGGTGAGGTGGTCTTTGATCACGTCCACCTGCGCCAGTTTGCCGTTAATAAAAACCTTCAGGCCGGAGGCGCGGCTGCTGCCGTCGTTGGTGACGATGACGTGGGTCCATTCCTTGAGCGGCACCTTGGCCTGGGTGCGGATGGAGATGGCATTGCCAGGCCAGAAGTGAATGAGCGACCACTTGATGCGGCCCTCTTCAATGAGCAGCTCGTAGCCGCGGCTGGCGGCGTCTGTCCAGGCCTGAGAGCGGTGAAGGACGACGGCGCGTTGTTTCTCATCCGGTGTCTGAAGCCAGAGGGAGATGCTGAAAGGATCGTGTCGATTGAAATTGCCGAGCGGTGTGTCCACGGCGTCGTCGCCAGTGAACTGGATGGCATTGCCGATCTTGCCGGGGACGAGTTTGTTTTCGCCTTTGAGGATGGCCTCGGGACCGGGAGGCGGGGCCTTGGCGTCTTTCTTTTTCTGCGCCGGAGTTTTGTCCTTCGCATCAGCCACAGGCTTTGGCTGCGAAGGTGCAGGCGGTGGGGCTGGATGCAGCGCGTCGGCGAGCTTGTTGCCCTTAACCTCATCAAACGTGAAGTGCGCGATCTGGCCTTCCAGTGATGCGGGCACTCCTGGCCGCAGTTCCAGCGCATTGCGTTCAATAGTGCCCGCATCACTAAGCTTCTTCTCAAGCTGCTTCACCTTGGCATTCAGCGCGGCCAGCTTCTCCTTGGCGGGCGCGTCCATCATCATCATGGCCGGTGTGGGCGGGGACGGTGTGAAGTAGGAATACAGCCCCGCTTCGTCGATGTTTTGCAGCATGGAGAAGAGGCCGTAGTAGTCCTTCTGCGTGACGGGGTCATACTTGTGGTCATGGCAGCGTGAGCACTCAAAGGTGAGGCCGAGGAAGGTGGTGGCCACGGTCTGCACGCGGTCGGCCACGTATTCCACGCGGTACTCTTCTTCGACGCTGCCGCCTTCGCTTTCCTGCTGGTGCAGGCGGTTGTAGGCGGTGGCCATGATCTGCTCATCGGTGGGATTGGGGAGCAGATCGCCCGCAAGCTGCCAGGTGATGAATTTGTCGAAGGGCAGGTTCTGGTTGTAGGCCTTCACCACCCAGTCACGCCAGGGCCAGACCTCGCGCTCGCGGTCCACCTGAAAGCCGTAGCTGTCGGCGTAGCGTGCCACATCCAGCCAGTCCACAGCCATGCGCTCGCCATAGTGCGGGGAGGCGAGGAGGCGTGTGACGAGATGCTGGATGCTGCCTTTGGAATCAAACTGATGCTCGGCCACGAAGGCGCTGATTTCTTCGGGCGATGGGGGCAGGCCGGTGAGGTCGAAGGAGAGGCGGCGGATGAGCGTTTCAGGGGCGGCTTCGGGTTGCAGCTTGAGGCCGCGCTCGGCGATTTCGGCGCTGACGATGTCGTCGATGCTGCGTTGATTCGCGGCATCTGGCTTGAGCGGAATGAAGGACCAGTGCGCCTCATACTCCGCGCCTTCATTGATCCACTGCTTGAGGATAGCCGTCTCCTCGGCGGTGAGATCGCCCAGCTTGGACTTGGCGGGCGGCATGTGGTCGTCCTCATCCGTGGTGAGGATGCGCTGGATGATCTCGCTCATGTCAGCCTTGCCGGGCACGAAAGCCTTGGCCTCCACGGCGGCTTCGCGCTCGTCCAGGCGGAGGTCGGCCTCGCGCTTCTTGGGATCGGGGCCGTGGCAGAAGAAGCATTTGTCCGAGAGGATGGGCCGCACATCGCGGTTGAACTTCACCTTCTTGGCTGGCGCGGCTGCGGAGAGCAGGGCGGGAAAGGCGAGGACGAGGATGGTAAGCCGGTGCTGCATGGTGGTAAGGAGGCTGCATGAAACAACGCTCGCCGTCTGTGCCTCTTTTTGGATGATTTATGTCTTATCCTGCGGTTCTGGAGCTGAAAGCTGGTGAAAATTCAGAGCAATGGCGTATCTGATTTCCAATCCTTTCCATGCCAGCACGCCGCAAATACCTGAACTACACCACGCCGTGGGGTGTGGATCTGGCTCGTGTGGCGCAGTCCGGATGGACGCCGTTTTTGATCCATGAGAGCGGCTACCAGCCTGCGCTGGAGGACTGGAACCATCAGGGGGTGGACTCGCCTTTCTGGCGCTTTTACCACAATCCGAAGCCGGGATGTCATCTGCTCTTTCAGCGGCGCAAGATCCCGCTGGGGCCGCAGTGCGCGGTGCTCATTCCGGCGGACACGGTGTTTGACTGCTGCGGGCCGGTGAGGGCCAGCCACTTCTGGCTGCACTTCACCACCGCAAGGCCTGGCGTGAAGATGGTGCCGGAGCCGATCGTCATCGCGGTGGATGACGCGCTACGGCCGATGCTCAGGCAACTCGTGGCTACGCATCGGCAGCCGCAGACGGAGCTAAGGGATCACCGCCTGCATCATCTCAGTGCGGCGCTGCTGCACACCGTCTTTGCCACGCTGGAGACCGACGCACCACTGGCATTGCCGGAGAGGATCGCGGCGGTGCTGGCCTTCATCGCACGTGCACCGCACAGCCGGCTGACGAATCCGTTTTTAGCGGAGCGTGCGGGCATGAGCGTGGAGCGCTTCATCCGCGCCTTTCGCGAGCACCTGGGACAGACGCCCGCGGCTTATGTGCTGAGCACGCGCCTGAGGCTGGCAGGAGAGGCGCTGGCGCTGACGGACAAGACGATTGATCAAATCGCCGTGGAGTTTGGCTTTCCAAACCGGCACTACTTCAGCCGGATGTTTGCACGGCAGGTCGGGTGCGGGCCGGGGGAGTTTCGGGCAAGGCAGAGGGAGCGGAAGGATGGGTAGCGCGGGCAATCCTGCCCGCAAAGAACGCGCTCGCCACGGGCAGGATTGCCCGTGCTACTGCAGCCTGCGGCAGATGATTCGGGATGGCTATGCCAGCACGCCCTTCACCACATTTCCCGCGATGCCGGTGAGGCGCATGTCGAGGCCTTGGAACTTGTAGTTGAGGCGCTCGTGATTGATGCCGAGGAGGTGCATGAGGGTGGCATTGAGGTCGTGCACGTGTACGGGGTCCCGGACGATGTTGTAGCTGTAGTCATCCGTTTCGCCGTAGGTGGTGCCTTTTTTGACGCCGGCTCCTGCCATGAAAAGGGAGTAGCAGCGGGGGTGGTGATCACGGCCGTAGTTGGTGGCGGTGAGGGTTCCTTGTGAGTAGATGGTGCGGCCGAATTCGCCGCCCCAGACGATGAGGGTGTCATCCAGCAGGCCGCGCTGTTTCAGGTCTTTGATGAGTGCAGCGGTGGGCTGGTCGGTGTCGCGGCACTGACCGCGGATGGCATTGGGCAGACCGCCGTGGTGGTCCCAGCCCATGTGGAAGAGCTGGATGCAGCGCACATCGCGCTCGGCCAGGCGGCGTGCGAGGAGGCAATTGGCAGCGTAGGTGCCGGGCTTCTTCACATCGGGTCCGTAGCTGTCGAGCACGTGCTGGGGTTCCTTGGAGGTGTCCACCAGATCCGGCACGCTCATCTGCATACGAAATGCCATTTCATACTGAGAGATGCGCGCGGCGGTTTCGGGATCGCCAAAGGATTCGAAGTCGCGCTGATTCAGAGCGGCCAACTCATCCAGCATCTGGCGGCGCATGGGGCGGTCCACGCCGGCGGGATTGGAAAGATAGAGAACGGGGTCGCCCGAATTGCGGAAGCGCACGCCCTGGTGCTGCGTGGGCAGGAAGCCGCTGCCCCAGAGGCGGTCGTAGAGCGGCTGGTCATCGCGACGGCCGGTGCCGAAGGAAGTCATGACGACATACGCAGGCAGGTCGTGATTGGCGCTGCCAAGGCCGTAGCTGAGCCATGCGCCGATGCTGGGGCGGCCTGCGAGCTGTGAGCCAGTCTGGCAGAAGGTGATGGCGGGATCGTGATTGATCGCCTCCGTGAACATGGAGCGGATGACGCACATCTCATCGGCCACGGTGGAGAGATGCGGCCATAGTTCGCTGAGCCAGACACCGCCCTGGCCGTGCTGGGCGAATTTGAAGATGGATGGAGCGACGGGGAAGGCCTTCTGACCCGAGGTCATGGTGGTAAGGCGCTGCCCCTGGCGAATGCTGGCAGGCAGATCCTCGGCACGGTGCTTTTCCATCTGCGGCTTGGGATCAAAGAGATCCATCTGTGACGGCGCGCCTGACTGGAAAAGGTAGATGATGCGTTTGGCCTTGGGCGCAAAGTTGGGGAAGAAGCGCGTGGGGGCGGCGGCGCGGGCTTCATCCTGCAGCAGAGAACCGAGAGCCGCTGCACCGATGGCGGCGGAGGAGTTCTTGAGGAAGATGCGGCGGTTGAGCCGGTCCTGAAGTTGAAGGGAGGGATTCATATCAGTCGCGGGTGATGACGCGGTCGAGGTTGAGAAGGACGGAGGCGGTCGTGGTATAAGCTGCCAGCTCTGAAGGATTGAGCGAGGCATCCGCCTTGGTGGTACCCTGGGCGATGAGCGCGGTGGCCTCGGCGGGCTTGGCCTGGAATTCGGAGATGCGCTTCTGCACGCCTGCGGCGAGCTGCTTGAGCGCTGCGGGCTCGATGCTGCGACCGGTGGCGCGCTGGTAGCCGTAGGCGATGCGCTGCTCCGGGGTGGTGCCGCCGTGCTGCATCATCTGCTGGGCAAGGGAGCGCGCGGCTTCCACAAAGGTGATCTCATTGAGCAGCGAGAGCGCCTGCAGCGGGGTATTCGTGCGGCTGCGTTTGACGGTGCAGATCTCGCGCGTGGGGGCATCAAAGAGCAGCATGGTGGGCGGTGCGGCGGTGCGCTTCCAGATGGTGTAGAAGCTGCGGCGGTAGAGACCTTCGCCGGTGTCCGCCTTGTAGCCGCGCAGGTCGCCGTATTTGCTTGTTTCATCCCACACGCCTTCGGGCATGTAGGGCTTCACGCTGGGGCCGCCGATTTTTGGCACGAGCAGTCCGGCGATGGCCAGCGCCTGATCGCGCACGACTTCGCCGGGAAGGCGGAAGCGCGGGCCGCGTGCGAGGAGGCGGTTCTCAGGATCTTTTTCCAGCAATGCGGGCGTGAGCTTGGACGACTGACGATACGTGGCACTCATGACGATGAGCTTTTGCATGGCCTTCATGTCCCAGCCGAGGCGGATGAACTCGGTGGCCAGCCAGTCGAGCAGCTCTGGATGCACCGGATACTCTGACTGCGTGCCGAGGTTCTCCGAAGATTTGCACAAACCGTAGCCGAAGAATTTTTCCCAGGCGCGGTTCACCCACACGCGGGAGGTCAGTGGATTTTCAGGTGACACAATCCACTGCGCCAGGCCGAGGCGGTTTGGCGGCGCGTTCTTGGGCATGGGTGGCAGCACGGCGGGCGTGGTCATGCTGACCTTGTCGCCGGGCTTGTCATACTCGCCGCGTTTCAGCACGAAGGCATCGCGCACGGGGCCTTCTTTCATCACCATCACGGAGGGGACGGTGCGTTCGAATTTCTCCATCTCGGCCTTGGCGGCGGCGAGGGCGTAGTCGGCATCGCGCAGGGGGCTGTCCACACTGGCGCGGTAGTATTTCTCCAGCTCGCTGCGCTGCTGCGGCGTGCGGTTTTCGGTGGGGGTTTTCATGATGGCCAGCACGGCGGCAGGCGGGCCGCCAGTGCCGTCGAGGCTGGCCAGAGCGGGCTCGGCATTGGTGCTTGAGAGGCGGAAGCGGCCGACATTGTGACCGGCAAACTTGGACTGCTGGAGCAGGCGCACGGTGAGGGTGGCCCCGGCAGGCACGCGCACGGCTTTGTCCACGATGAACATGGCATTGCGCTCCACGCGCTTCTGCGGGTCGTTGCCATCGATGGCCCATCCGTTCTTGGGATCTTTGTCGAGCAGCAGCTTCACATCGTAGCCTTTTTGCGCGTAGTCGGCCTCGGCGCGGGTGAAGGTGATTTTCATAGGCTGTTTCAAGCTGGGAGCGCTGAGCGTGGCCTCGATGCCGGTGAGGACGAAATTGCCATTGGTCGCGCGGCCCAGGCTTTGATTTGGCAGTGTGGGGTCTGGCAGGGCTTCCAGCAGCAGGCCGGTGAAGCTGCCCTCTGCCAGCGGGGCGGTGAGGGTGTAGATGTCGGAGTCTGGATTGCGCCCACCGGCGATCCATGAGGCATCGGGCAGCTTGCGCAGAGAGGCTTTGCCCTGGGATTTGGCTTCAGTGATGGGAAGCACTTCCCACATGGGCTTTTTCGCGGCTTCAGGATTTTCCATATCAGCCTCCCAGCTTGCCACTAGATTGGGTAGCTGGAGCTGCGTCTCGGTCACCTTCGCCTGCGCGGCGTCGATCTTTTTGCGCAGCAGCGCGAGCTGCTTTTCCTCCTCGGCATCCGGCACGGAGATTGCAGGCTCGGAGTTGCCGCCGCTGCGATTGGAGCTGCCCTGAATGGTGCCGCTTTCGGTGATGTTGTTGAAGAAGGCGAAGAGGGAGTAAAAGTCCTTCTGCGTGAAGGGATCGTATTTGTGGTCGTGGCAGCGGCAGCAGTTCAGCGTGAGGCCCAGCCAGGTGAAGCTGGTGGTCTCCACGCGGTCGATGATGTTTTCGATGCGCCACTCTTCGGCGATGATGCCGCCTTCGCCATTGAGGCGGTGATTGCGATTGAAGCCGGTGGCCACGACTTGCTCGCGGGTGGCATTGGGCAGCAGGTCGCCGCCGATCTGTTCGAGTGTGAACTGATCGAAAGGCTTGTTGTCGTTGAAGGCCTTGATGACCCAGTCACGCCAGGGCCACATGGCGCGGCTGCTGTCGGTCTGAAAGCCGTGGCTGTCGGCGAAGCGGGCGAAGTCCAGCCACTGCATGGCCATGCGCTCGCCGTAGTGCTCGGATTTTAAGAGGCGGTCCACCACCTTTTCGTAGGCCTGCGGAGATGTGTCTTTTTCAAAGGCGGCGATTTCTTCCAGCGTGGGCGGCAGGCCGGTGAGATCGAGCGTCACACGGCGCAGCAGCGTGGCGCGGTCGGCCTCGGGGGATGGGGTGAGTTTTTCCTCCTGCAGGCGCTCGGCGATGAAGGCGTCGATGGGATTGCGGATGGTGAATTGGGGATCCTTGATCTCCGGCACGGGAGCGCGCTCGGGCTTGATGAAGGCCCAGTGGCCCTGGTACTCCGCGCCTTCCGTGATCCACTGGCGCAGGATGGCCTTTTCCTCGGCGGTGAGCGGTTTGCCGTCCTTGTCCGGCGGCATGACGTCATCGTCACCGTGGGACAGCTCCACGCGGGCGATGAGCTGGCTCTTGTCCGGCTGGCCGGGGACGAGGGCGGTTTCTCCAGACTTGGCGGGCTTCAGCGCGTCCTCGCGTAGATCGAGACGGAGGTCTCCTTTGCGATGCGCGGCATCCGGGCCGTGGCAGTGGAAGCACTTCTCATTGAGAATGGGCCGCACATCGCGGTTGTATTTGAGTTTGGCAGACTCTGCCCGCAGGAGGGCAGGGAAGGCCAGCAGGAGACAGAGGGCTCGGCGCATGGTTGGAATGAGGCTCCTCATTCAACGGGCGAACCCTGTGCCTCATTATGCCAGAGTTATGTCTTATCCTGCGGGGATCATTCCGCCATCTGGTCCGCGATCTCCTCCGCCGGATACGTCCAGATCTCGCTCAGCGTGGGGTGATAATGAGGGATGGCCATGAACTGCTGCACGGTGGAGCGGAAATTCATGGCGATGACGATTTCATGGATCAACTCCGTCGCTTCAGGACCGACGACGCAGGCACCGAGGATCTCGCCGGTTTCTTTGTTCGCGAGCATCTTCACAAATCCTGCCATCTCTCCCATGACCATGGATTTGCCGTGGTCATTGAAGGGATAGCTGGCCTCGAGGAATGGGATGCCCTGTGCACGCAGTTTTTCCGTGGTGGCACCGACGACGGCGACTTGCGGGTGCGAGAAGACGCCGAAAAGCGTGAGGCGGTAGTCGATGGTTTCATCGGCGGTTTCGTCTCGAATGAGTCTTGCTGCATTGCGCGCGGCGATCTCTCCCTGCTGAATGGCAATGTGGACGACATCCAGCGGGCTGCACACGTCTCCGGCGGCGAAGATGTGCGGCTGGGAGGTCTGCATGCGGTCATTGACGACGACTTTGGTTTTGTGCTGGGAGACCCTGGCGGCTGTGAGATCCAGGCCATGTGTGGCAGGCTGGCGGCCCATGGCGAGCAGCACCTGATCCACCTGCACTGCTTGCGTGTGGCCAGAGACAGTGAACTCGATGAGCTTCTTGTCCTTGATGGCGACAATGCTGTTCAGATGGGTGCCAAGATGCACCTTCATGCCGCGCTCAGAGTAGGCTTTGGCAATGACATCGCTGCATTCGCGGTCGAGGCCGGTGAGCAGCTGGGCATTGCGCTGGATGAGGGTGACGGCGCAGCCCATAGCCTCCAGATAATGGGCCATTTCCAGGCCGATGGCACCACCGCCGAGCACGGCGATGGATTTGGGCAGGCTGTCAGTGTCCAGCACGTCATCGCTGGTCCAGAAGCCGGTTTCGGCGAGGCCGGGCACGTCTGGCACAAAGACCTCCGACCCGGTGGCGATGCAGAAGCTCTTGGCGGTGAGCTGGTATGTGGGTGAGCCATCGCGCGGAGAAACTTCCAGCGTGTGGGCATCGATGAAGCGCGCGTGACCGCGATGCAGGGCAAAGCGGCCGTCTTCGAGCTGGCCCTGGCGATAGCCGGCAAAGTCGGCGATGAGGGTGCGCTTGCGGTCGCGGATGGCGCGGATGTCCACACCGTGGGAGGTGGCCTTGAGGCCAAACTCCGCTGCATGGCGGATGTGGAGCTGGCGGTTTGCGGACTCAATGAGCGTCTTGCTGGGCATGCAGCCGCGCAGGATGCATAGGCCGCCGAGTTCGGATGCGCCATCGATCACGGCCACACGCAGTCCGGCGCTGTGGGCGGTGCGGGCTGCTGCGTAGCCACCGCTGCCGCCGCCGATGACGATGAAATCGAAAGAGTTTTCTGACATGCTGAGATGTGCAGGTGGGAACGAGTGGGCGCAAGTTTCGGATGTCGGCGTCTGATTCCACCCAAAGTTTGTCCTTCAAAACATAGGGGCGGGTTTCGTAGCATTGAAGAATTCAGCCATGAAGACACGCCGCTCCTTTCTCTCCCAGATCATCGCCACAGGTGTCGCTCCGGTGTTTGTGCCAGCGCATGTGCTGCGCTCGCAGACAGCACCGTCCAACAAGATCACGCTCGGTGTCATCGGCGTGGGCGCTCAGGGCACGCATGACATGCGGGCCTTCCTGAATCACGACGATGTGCGCGTGACGGCGGTGTGCGATGTGAACAAGAAGTGCATCGAGCGCGCGCAGCAGGCGGTGGCGGAGCGGTATGGCAGCGCGGATCTGAAAGTGATGAGTGATTTCCGCGAGTTGAACCGTGACAAGTCCATCGACGCGGTGCTGATGGCGCTGCCGGTGCATTGGCACAGCATTCCGGCCACGGATGCCATTCTGAATGGCAAGCACATCTACCATGAGAAGCCGATGGGCATGTCCATGCAGGAGTCCAAGCACGTGCGCGCGGCCGTGAAAAAGACAGGCGTGGTGTTCCAGTTCGGCACTCAGCAGCGCAGCGATCTGAAGTTTCGCTGGGCCTGCGAGCTGGCTCAGAACGCCCGCCTCGGAAAACTGAAGGAGATCCAGGTGGGCGTGCCGGGAGGCAAGATCGGGCCTGATTTCCCCGAGCAGCCAGTGCCGGACTACGTGGACTGGGAGCGCTGGGTGGGACCTGCGCCGATGACGACATTTAACGAGGGCAAGCTCAAGCGCGACAACCACGAGAACCTCACAAATTTTTCGCTCGGCATGATTTCTTGCTGGGGCATTCATCATCTGGACATCGCTCAGTGGGGCAATGGCACGGATGACACCGGCCCTGTGAGCGTGGAGGCGGAGGCCACCTATCCTGACAAAGGCGGCTGCGATGCCGTGCTGACGTGGAAGGTGCGCATGGAGTATGCAAACGCCGCGCCGATCACCTTTGTGAACGAGAAGAACATGGACATCGGCCACGGCACGCGCTTCATCGGCGAAAACGGCTGGGTGCATGTGCTGCGCGGCAACATCAAGGCGAGTGATGACGCGCTCCTGCGCGATCCCGCGAACAAGGAAGGGACGATGCCCATCAAGCTCATCGCCAGCCTCGAACACACCCGCAACTTTGTGGATGCGATCAAGAACAAGCAGCGGGCGATTTGTGACATCGAGACGGCAGTGCGTTCGGACACACTGCCGCAACTGACGGCGATGGCGCTGAAGGCGAAGCGCAAGCTGGTGTGGGATCCGAAGACGGAGAGCTTTGCGAATGATGAAGCGGCGAATGTCCTCATGAATGCGCGGCCTTTCCGCGGGGAGTGGAAGCTGCCGGAGATCGGGTGACTCTCCTTCGAACTGCGAGGCGCAGTTTTCGATAGCAATGCGAATGGGATTGCTATGCTGGTCCATGGGCGTTCGGCGCCATGTCACGTAAGCTCGCACCTCAAACCGTATGAAAACACTGGGCTCGCTGTTGCTTCTTAGCTGGGTGTTTGTGTTCGCGGAACCTGGCTGGGCAAAGGAGGTCAGTTTGGAGGCTTTGCTTTTGTCAGCATCGCCGGAACAAACGCTCAATTTAAAGGGAGACCTGGAAACGGAGGTGAACCGGATCCTTTCAGCTCTTCCGAGCACGGAGGCAGCGTTTCTCAGCGCAAAGGTCGAATGGTCGGCGGCTGCCAGAAAGACTTTGGCCGCCTCAGAAACGCCTCTGGTTCTTTCAAAAGACAGCCCGCTGATCGTTTCCATCCAGCATCTCTGCGAGCTTTATATCTGCAAGACCAGGCTGCGGGAGGGACGGCTGCAAATTCGATCGGTCATGGAAGATGCCGAGTTTGAATCCAGGGAATATCGCATGAGCCCCGCTCTCCTTGCCTTCATTTTGGGGGAGCCCTTGCGGGAAGGCGCAGATGTTTCCGAGTTGATTCAAAATGGCGCTCTCTTCAAAAAAATGGACCGGCGCCTTGAGGCCATGGGCCTGCGCCTCATGGACGGGGATGAAGACGGATCCAGGCTGGTGCTTCAAGGGGAGTCGTCCGCTCATGATCGGTTCCAGGCTCAGATCACACTGCTCATCGGCAAGGTTCTCGAAGCCGACCTGGATCAACGTACCATCCGAAAGTGAAAGCCAGCCGGGCTGTTTGCTTTATCGCAAGCCGCGCTGCCGCACTGCCTCAAACAAAATCGCCGAACCTGCCGCCGCCACGTTCAGAGATTCCACTGGCGCATGCAGGGGAATGCGGACCCGGGTGTCGCAGGCTCGCATGATGTCCGCGCTCGCGCCGCGTCCCTCATTGCCCAGAATCAAGAGCGTCGGCTGGCGCCAGTCGTAGTCGTAGTGGAGGAGATCGGCCTCGCCGGTGGCGACGACGGTTTTGATGCCACGGCTGCGGCAGGTCTCCAGCACGCCGAGGCCGGAGACGTCTGGCAGGATGGGCAGGCGGAAGGCGGAGCCCATGGAGCTGCGCAGGGTTTTGGGCGAGTAGGCGTCCGTGGAGCCAGCAAAGGAAAAGATGCCGCTGGCACCGGCAGACTCTGCAGTGCGCACCAGGGTGCCGAAGTTTCCGGGGTCCTGGATGCGGTCCAGTCCGAGGATGAGTGGGGCGGGGCTGGCGAAGAAGCTGTCCAGCGACGGCTGCGGACGCTCGGCGATGACGATGATGCCCTGGGTGGACATGGTGTCGCCGAGGGATTCCATCACAGACTCGGAAAGCTGATGCACCGGGCAGGAGATGCGCTCGAGCAGCACCTGCTGGGCGGGGGAGGGGGCTGCGGAGGTGAAGCAGGCGTGCAAGCCAAGCCCAGAGGAAAGGCACTCACCAACGAGACGCTCGCCCTCGACAAAGATCAGATCACGCTCGCGCCCTTCGCGCACGCGGCGGGCGTGTTTGATGCGTTCGTTGGAGGAGCTGGTGATGAGCATGGGGCGGGTGGGGATCATTCCCTGTCTAATCCTGTTGTAAATCCATTTGCCGAATGAAAGCACGCGTTTATTATGATGGCCCCTCACGAATGTGCCTGCATAGCTCAGTGGTAGAGCAGCGGTTTTGTAAACCGCAGGTCGTCGGTTCGACCCCGACTGCTGGCTCCATTTGAAGGTGATGGCAGGAGCCGATTCATCGGCCTAGGCAAAGCCAGTTCCGCCAGCCTTCAGGACAGAGTATCCTGATTATCGATTCGAACCACGACAAGGGCGGACGATGCTCAAATACTGCCGCCTGACATGGTGTCGATCCATCGGCGTAGCATTTCGAGTTCTGCGGGGGTGATAAAGGGGCCTTCCTTTTTGGGCGGCATTTCTTTGTAGTGGATCAGCTCGATGAGGAGGCTTTTTTTCGCGTTGCCGGGTTTGAGGGCCGGGCCGGTGTCGCCACCTTCGAGCAGGGCTGACAGGGTGCGCATGTCCAGCCTGCCACCGCGGCGTTTTGCGCCGTGGCAGCGGATGCACTTCTCTTCAAAGACGGGGAGGATGTCTTTTTTGAAATCGGGTGCGGGCACGTCAGCCGCTCCAGCCAGGCTGCCGAGCAGCAGCCCGCTGAAGGTGACTGAAAGGGGCATCCGGATCACCACAAGAGACAGGCCGATTTGCACCGCAGAGATTTGAAAAACGCAGAGGAAGGCATGATGGGCCGGATTTTGCTGCGCAGATGTGGCGCTGCGTGTCCCGGGAAGTCTGAGGGACTCAGGCCTGGCCGACGACGTTCACGAAGCAGTGGACGTGGGGTAGGACGCGGTAGTTCCAGACGAAGCCGGGGCCTTCGATGCGCCAGGCGTCCCAGCGGTCGTTGCCTTTTTCCGCGTTGTCCTTGTAGAAGGCGAGGCGCAGTTTTTCCATGCCGCCGTTGGTCTTGATGAGCTGCATCACTTCGTCGCCGTCTTCCTGGCGGAAGGGGTTGAGAAGCTTGCGCATCACATCGGCGACCAGTTTGCGCTGGGATTCATCGAGATCTGCGTAACCGACGCCGGTGGCGGGTTTGGCCACAAGCTTGGGGGTGAGCGCGCCCACGCCATCACCTGGAGAGCCGACGATGACGGCCTGCTTGCGCTGAGGTTCATTGAGCATGTCAAAGACGCTCATCACTTCGCGGGTCTGGTCGTTGTAGACATTGTTCTCGCTGTGGCCGTTGGCGGAGTGGCCGTAGTACATGGGGCCGCCAAAGGCGGTGTTGGGCTGGGAATTGCCATCGCAGCGCAGGGTCAGGTGGTGCCCGGCGAAGACCCAGGAGAAGGGATCTTTGCCGGAGGGATCGCCGAAGATGGCGATGCCGTTGCCCTCAAAGGAGCCGCTGCTGTCCCACTTGCCATGGCGGCTGATGCGGTCGTAGGCCTCGTCGCCGGAGAGGATGGACTTGAAGGTTTGTTTGATCAGATCCTGCTGAGGTGCGGTGAACTGCTCGCTCAGCTTTTTGCCCAGCGGCGCGGCATTGTGTGTCTTGAGTCGCGTGGGGAGGCCACCTGCCTCGGCACCATGGTCCCAGGGGCGCACTACGGCGGTTTTCTGCTCGGCAGTCAGCGTGGCAAAAAGCTCACGAATGAGTTCCTCCGCCGGCCTGGCCTTGCGCGGTGCTTCTGCCGGTGCGGCAAAAGCAGATGGCAGGGAGGATGCCGCCATGGCTCCCAGCGCACTGCCAGAGAGTGCGCGCATGAAATCACGACGCCCCAGGTATGGGCCCGGAGCGCTCTGTGCAGCGCATTCTGGGCAGGCCGGGGGATTCAAATCTGAAGGAGAAACGGCGTTTGGGTGGAAGTTCATGGCAGGGATCCTATACAGCCTTTGCGCCTGCCATCTTGCCGCCGGGCTACTCGTCGTCCTCTTCCCACTCCTGCATCAGGCGGGCCAGCTTGCGCTTCATGCCCACCTTGGCCACCGCGTTGAGGCGGTCAATGAAGAGGATGCCGTTGAGGTGGTCGATCTCGTGCTGAAAGGCGCGTCCGAGCAGGCCGTCTGCCTCCACGGTGACGGTTTTGCCGTCCAGATCCATGTAGGTCACCTTGACCTCGCTGGAGCGGCGGATGTCTCCGCGCAGGCGGGGGAAGCTGAGGCAGCCTTCTTCGCCGATCTCCTTGTCCTTGCCGAGGTCCAGGATGGGATTCATGAACACGATCGGCATGTGCTTCACCATGTCCACCTTCTCGCCGTTTACCTTCATGTAGGTGATGCAGTCCGGATTATGGGAGACATCGATGACGGCGAGCTGCACGTCCACGGCCACCTGTGGGGCGGCGAGACCGACGCCATTGGCCTCCTTCATGGTCTCCAGCATGTCCTCCGCCAGGGTACGGATTTCGGGCGTCACTTCGGTGACAGGACGGCATTTGGCGCGGAGCACCGGTTCGGGATAGCGGACGATTTTGCGGACCATATTCTTTCTAAATATCACCGGCTTTTGCCAGGCTCAAGCCAGGAGTGGTTTTGTCCTTGCCAAGATACGGCGCTCTCCCTAGCCTCGCGCCCACTTATGACCGCCTCTCCCGCGCAATCGTCCATCAAGTTCAAGCTTTTCCTCATGATGATTTTAGAGATCGCCATCTGGGGGGCATGGCAGATCAAAATCTTTTCCTACATGGGCATGCTGAATTTCACGCCGGATCAGCAGTGGCTGGTGGGCAGCTCCTTCGGCATCGCCTCCATCGTGGGCATTTTCTTCAGCAACCAGTTTGCCGACCGCAATTTCTCTGCCGAGCGCTTCCTGGCCTTCAGCCATCTGGTGGGCGGCATTGCGCTCATCGCCACGGCCTTCCAGACCTCCTTCTGGCCCTTCTTCTCCTGCTTCGTGGTGTACTGCCTGCTGTATGTGCCCACGATCTCCGTCACCAATTCGCTGGCCTTTGCCAATCTCAAGGACCCGGCCAAGGACTTTGGATTTGTGCGCATGGGCGGCACCATCGGCTGGATCATCGTCAGCTGGCCCTTCATCTTCCTGCTGAGCGAGAAAGCCGGCGCCTCTGAGACCAAGTGGGTCTTCATCGTGGCGGGCATCATCTCCCTGGTGCTGGCGGCCTTCAGCCTCACGCTGCCTCACACCCCGCCGCGCAAGGACGCCGAAGGCATGGACAAGGTGGCCTGGATCAAGGCGCTCAAACTTCTCGGCAATCCCTTCGTGCTGGTGCTCTTCATCGTCACCTTCATCGACTCCACCATCCACAACGGCTACTTTGTGGTGATCGACCCCTTCCTGCAGCGCGTGGGCATCTCGGCCAACATGAGCATGGTCGTCAGCAGCATCGGGCAGGTGGCGGAGATCCTGACCATGCTCATCCTCGGCTCGGTGCTCAAGAAGATCGGCTGGAAGAGCACGCTCATCATCGGCATCATCGGCCACGCGGCGCGCTTCAGCATCTTTGCCTTCTTCGGCACGCCGGAGAACCAGTGGCTCATCATCGCGGTGCAGGTGCTGCACGGCATCTGCTACGCCTTCTTCTTTGTGACGGTTTACATCTTTGTGGACGCTGTCTTCCCCAAAGACATTCGCTCCAGCGCACAAGGTTTGTTCAATCTGCTGATCCTCGGCATCGGCATGGTGGTGGCCAGCAAGATCTTCCCGCAGCTGGTGGCCAGCTACACGCATGACGGCCTGGTGGACTACCACAAGCTCTTCCTGGTGCCGACCGGTATGGCGCTGGCGGGCATCGTGCTGCTGGCCCTCTTCTTCCGCCCGCCCACACACGGCCCGGAAGGTGAAGTGAAGCACTAATTTCAATGCCTCCGCCAGCCATGAAGCTCCACCTTCTTCTCTGTCTCCTGCTCGCTCTCACCACAGCGCACGCGGCGGAGAAGAAGCCCCCGAAGCCCATGCGCCTGAAGGGCGATGTCATCCTGGCCGATGACTTCAAGGCGGAGAAGCTGGACGAAAAGTGGACCTTTGCGAAAGGCGAGCAGGCGGCAAAGTTTGAGGCCGCCGCCGGCACGCTGCTCATGGATCAGGCAGCGGCGAAAGGGGCCGTCATCTGGCGTGCGTTTGACGCTCCGGTGGAAGACGCCTCCATCCAGCTCCTGGTCAAGCCCTGGACCTGCTCATGGATCGCCTTCGGTTTTTACGCGCCTGGAGAGCGTCCCGGCGCGCAGCGCAAGATCAACATCGCCGTGACCCCAAAGGGCGTGGTGGCCGTGCGCGATGTGGAGAGCCAGACCAATCTCAAAACCGCCAACATCCGCGCGGATGCCGCCAAAGAATGGCAGCGCGTGGCCTTTGAGTCCAAAGGCGACAAGATCACTGTGCTGGTGAATGACCAGACCGTAATCGAGTTCAAAACCGAACTTACTCAGGGCCCCAAGGCCGGCGTGCTGCTCAACCTCTACGGAGGGAAGGGCAGCGTGGACGAGGTGGAGGTGAAGAAGCTGAAGTGAGGAAAGAGGCTGGCTTGCTGGCATTGATTCCGGCCCTGCATCAGGATCGAGTTCGAGGACGAGGACGAATTTGCTTTGGCGGTAGCGCTTGACCTATTGGCTGCTGCATTCGTCATTCCTTCACCATGAATCCCCCCGGCCTTGACCATCTGCTGACCTGTCTGCGTTTTCCCTCCGTCTCCACCGACTCCACTCGCCGCGCTGATACACGCGCCTGTGCCGAGTGGTTGCTGGCGCATCTGCGCTCCATGGGGCTCAGCGGCGCACTGCATGAGACGCCCGGGCATCCGGTGGTGCTGGTGAAAAACAAGCACATCCCCGGACGCCGCACGGTGCTGCTCTACGGGCACTACGATGTGCAGCCCGCCGAGCCGCTGGCCGAGTGGAAGACGCCCGCCTTTGAGCCCACCATCCGCGATGGCCGCATCTACTGCCGTGGCGCCACGGACAACAAGGGCCAGCTCATGGCCCACGTGCAGGGCCTTGCCGAAACACTGGCGCAGCACGCCGACCTGCCGGTGAATCTCACCGTGCTCTTTGAGGGGGAAGAGGAGATCGGCAGCCCGAACCTCAAGCCGTTTTTGCAGCAGCATCGCGAGGAGCTGAAGTGCGACGTGGTGGCCATCTCAGACACAGGCATGGTGGCCCCCGGCGTGGGCACCTTCACCTACGGCCTGCGCGGCATCGCCTGCATGGAGGCCAAAGTTTACGGTCCGTCGATCGATTTGCACAGCGGCATCTTTGGCGGTGCCATTGCCAATCCCGTCACCGCTGCCGCACGGCTCACCGCCACGCTGCACGATGACGAAGGACGCGTGATGATCGGCGGCTTTTATGACGGCGTGCGCCCCGTGCAGGACTGGGAGCGCAAAGCGTGGAACGAGCTGGGAGATGGCGATGCCGAGATGCTCGAACTCACCGGCTCTCCTGCACTCTTTGGCGAGCCCGGCTACACCGAGCGCGAGCGCCGCTGGGCAAGGCCCACGGCAGAGGTGAACGGCATCGGCGGTGGTTATCAGGGAGAGGGCTCCAAGACCGTCATCGGCCGCGAGGCCTTTGTGAAGCTCTCCTTCCGCCTCGTGCCGGACCAGCATCCCGATGTCATTCTGGAGCGTGCCGCCGCGCATCTGCGCGCCCATCTGCCCAAGGGCGTGCGTCTGGAGATCAAGCCCGGCCATACCGGCATGCCGTACATCATGGACCCGCATTCTCCGCTGGGCAGCGCTGCGCAGCGTGCGCTGAAAAAGGTGTTTGGAGACAAGACCGCGCTCATCCGCGAAGGTGGCAGCATCCCCATCGTGCAGGCGTTTAAAGACGTGCTGCATGCCGACACGCTGCTGCTCGGACTCGCGCTGCCAGACTGCCAGGCGCATGCGCCGAATGAGAACTTTCCCATCGACAACTTCATTGCCGGTGTGCGTCTCAATCAGGCGCTGCTGGCGGAGCTGGCGTGAAAAAACTTCTGCAAACTGCGCAACCATTGCTGCACCACCTTGTTTGAGTCGGCGTGCTTTCAATAACCAAACTCACGCACGATATGAAACTCAAAAAAACATTCCTCTGCGGGTTCAGTCTTCTGAGCCTTGCCTGCTTCTCCATCGCGCAGGATGCGCCCAAAGGCCCGCCGCCAGAGGGTGCTCCTCAGCCTCCCCGTGAAGGTGGTGCTCCCGGACGTCCTCCTGGCGGCCCTGGTGGTCCCGGAGGGGGAGATGCAGCCGGGCGTGCCGCAGAATTCGTCAAACGCCTGGACACGAATGGCGATGGCAAAATCAACAAGGAAGAGTTTGCCGTCATGAGCAGGAAGATGAGCGATGAGCGCTTTGGCCAGATGGACAGCAACGGAGATGGTCTCATCGATCAGGAAGAAGCTGGCAAGATGGCGCAGCGGCAGGGCGGGCAGGGAGGCCCGGGAGGTCAGGGCATGCGCCGTCCTGAAGGTGGTCCTCCAGGAGAAGGGGTCGGCTTCCGCCGTCCTGAAGGCGGCCCTCCAGGGGAAGGTGGAGGCTTCCGCCGTCCGCCAGGCGGTGAAGGCGGCTCTCCCGGCGGCCCGCCGCAGGGCAGCCCAGGCATGCGCCCCGAAGGCGAAGGCCAGGGCGGACGCCGTGGCATGGGAATGTTTGACCCGAAGGAAGCCTTCAAGCGCATGGACACCGACGCCAACGGATCTCTCTCTCCAGAGGAATATGCCCAGGGAGTGGAAAAAATGCGTGAGATGTTCCGCGGTCGTGGTGGACAGGGCGGCCCTGGTGGTCCTGGGGGCATGCGTCCCGAAGGTGGTCCTGGCGGTGCTCCCGGAGGCGCTCCTGGTGAAGGCGGCGGCTTCCGTCGTCCTCCAGTGGAAGGTGATGCTCCCACCCCGCCTCCTGCTCCCGACAAGCCCAAGGAATAATCCGGCTGTCTGAGCAGCGCACAGCTACTCACTCTCTCCTCACGCGGGATGGTCTCCGGACCATCCCGCTTTTTTATGAGCCCGGCAACAAGATGAACGAAAGCTGCGGCAGCTCTCGCGCAGCTCATCAAAGTCCCATCACCTGCTTCAGATACTGGATGCTCTGGCGCGCGATGGTGGGCGCATCGGGTGTGTAGTCAAAGACCTCCACGCTCAGGTAGCCATTGTAGTTCGTCTCGCGCAGGGCGGCGATGATGGGCTCATACTTCACCTCGCCCTGGCCGGGGCCGCGCAGGTTGGGGTCGTTGGTGTGGAAATGCACGGTCCACTCCTTGCTGTCGCGGATGATGTCGGGGATGGGCTTGGACTCGTCGCTCATGGCCTTCACGTCGAGGTGCAGCTTGCAGGAGGGGTGGTCCACCAGCTTGCAGAGGCGGATGGTTTCCTCGGCGGTGTTGAGGAAGTTGGTTTCCTTGCGGCCCAGGGGCTCCATGGCGATCACGACGCCGTATTTGCCGCACTCTTCGGCGACTTCGCGTACGCAGTCAGCGGCACGTTTGAAGGCGTCTTCATAATTCCACTCCGGCAGCACATTGCGTGCCTTGGGGCTGCCCCACACCATGATGCGTCCGCCCGTGGCGCCGCAGAACTGGGCGAGATGGCGGCCAAACTTCGCCGTCTCCTTGCGCTGCAGTGCATCCGGCGTGGTGATGTGAAACCAGGTGGGCTTGGTCAGCAGCCAGTGCAGGCCCAGGATTTCGAGGCCGAAGGACTTGGCCTTGGCGCACAACGTCAGCGCCTCCTCGACGGTGAGTTCACGCGGGTCCTCCTTCAAGGTGAAGGGGGCCAGCTCAATGGCGTGATAGCCTGCCGCTGCGGCATCTTCACACATTTTTTCAAAACTCCAGTTCTGGTAGGTCTCGTTGCAAATCGCGAATCGCATAGGCGGGCAGGGTGCGCGGCTGCCCGTGTACGTCAAGATGCCTTGCATTCCAGGGGGCGGGATGTGCTATATTTTCATATGCAAGCCAGCCGCCTCACTCTTCTTATGTTCGCGTTCGCCGCCACGGTGCATGCCGAACTCGCGCTCGATGTGCCCGTCATAGAGCTGAAGCCCAAGCCCGAGGACGAGGAGGTGCAGACCACTTTCAAATTCCGCAACAAGGGGGACAAGCCGGTGAAAGTGCTCAAGCTGGACAGCGCCTGCAGCTGCCTGAGCGCTGAGCTGGACAAGGCGGAGTATCAGCCCGGAGAGGTGGGCACGGGTACGGCGACCTTCAAAGTTTCCTCCTTCAAAGGAAGGTATGAAAAACACATCACGGTCAACACGGACGACCCCAAGCAGCCGGACTGGCAGGTGAATTTCATCCTGGAAGTGCCGGAGGTGGTGGACATCCAGCCCAAAAACCTGCAGTGGTGGATCGGGGATGATCCGAAATCCAAGGCCTGCCTCGTCAAGTTTGTGGGCAATGACCCGATGAAGATCATCAAGATCACGCCGACCCGGCAGAATGTGGAATTCGACTGGAAAGAGATCAGGGAGGGGAGGGAGTATCTCGTCACGGTGAAGCCAAAAAACACCCAGGATGTCACGATGGGGGCGCTGAAGATCGAGACCAACAGCCCGATCGAAAAATACCGCTACCAGCTCGCCTTTTTCACCATCACGCGGAAGCCGGAGCCGCAAGCCGCCCCTGCAGCTACGGAGGCCAAGCCCTGATCTGAGCGCTTTATGGTTGCCGCGATCCTTCAGTCCATGGTTCTCGTTTTCCTGGCCGCTGCGGCGGCCTGGGCCACTCACGTCTGGCATCCGCGTGCCCCGGCGCTATACCTGGTGCAGGAACCGCTGAGGAATGATGAAGTTTCCATGCAGCTCATCCAGGAGCGCTGGCAGGGCAAAGTGCTGTGGATCGACGCCCGCATTCAGGAGCAGTATGAGGCGGAGCACATTCCCGGTGCGGTGCTGCTGAACGAGCAGCATTTTGAGGAGCAGCTCTTCGGATTGCTCGACACGCTGCAGACGAACACCAAGCCCATCATCATTTACTGCAATGCTGCCAAGTGCGATGCCAGCCGCAAGATTCTTGAGCGGCTGAAGCAGACATTGCCCATTGAGAACGCCTTTGTGCTCAAGGGCGGGTGGAATGCATGGAAGCAAGTTGCAAAGTGACATAGGTATTGGAATTGACGGCAAGGGGCCGGACTCCGTAAGATGGCGCTATTATGTCACTCCAAGGACTTCTTATCTGGTCGGCGCTCGGATTGGTTGCAGGCATTCTTGCAAAGCTCATCATGCCCGGCAGGCAGGGCATGAACCCCATCACCACGGTGCTGCTGGGCATCATTGGCAGCGTCATCGGCGGCAAGGTCGGCCACCTCATAGGCTGGGGCGTGGCCGGGGAATTCAGCATCAAGGGTATCGCCACTGCGGTAGGAGGTGCGCTGATTCTCATGTACGCCTGGCGGCTGCTGTTTGGCAAAAAAGGCTGACGCAGTGCCGGTTGCGGCACAGACGACACACTCGTAATCTTGGGCATGCAATTCCTACGTTTCCTTCTGCCTGTCTGCCTGGGTGTGCTCTCAGTCACCGGCTTTGCCGCCCCACTGACCGGTCAAATGGCCCGTGTCGGGGTCACCGACTCAGACATCGAGGATCTGCGGCGCTGGCGCGAAATGAGACAGTGGATGGACGAAGCCATCGCACAAGGGGCGGAGGGGCTGATCCTCGACATCAATGTGACGCAGAGCCGTGCACAGGCTGCGCTGTCTCTGGCCGAGGAGATCACCCGGTTGAAGGTCAAAACGAAGGCCTATGTGAACACCTCCGCCATTGGGGGCGGGGCTCTGCTGGCGCTGGCCTGTGATGAGATCTGGATGGCTCCCGGCTCCCGCATCGGTGCGGCTCCGCCCAAGGTGACGGCGGATGAGGCGCTTTCTCCCAAGGCGCAGGACACGCTGCTGGCAGAGTCTCTGGCCGTGCTCAAGGCGGGGGCCCGCAGCCTGTGCAAACTCAAAGGGCATCGCCCTGAGATTGCTGATGCTTTTGTGGATCGAGACAAGGGGCTGGTGCTGGGGGCCACGACGCTGGCGGACAAAGGAGAACTGCTGCTGCTGGATGCCGACACCGCCGTACAGCCCATCGAGGGCAAGCCGCTGCTGGCGCGTGGGATCGTCCCCAACGTGGAGGCCCTGGCCAAAGCCGCCATGCCTGAGGGCAAGCTGCTTGTCTTGAACGGGGTGTGGTACGAGCAGCGGCTGAAAAAGGCGGAGGAGGCGAAACCGACCTCCCCGGTGGCAGCCAAGCCGGAGGTCCCAGCGCCTTCAGTCATCTCTCACAGCCAAAGTTTTGCAGGCAAGGTGGTCATCATTCCCGTGGGGCAGGACGACCTCATCATTCCGGCCCGGTTTGAGTTCATGAAGCGTACGCTCGGCCGCTGCAACCATGACGGTGCTGAGGCGGTGATCTTTGAGCTCGACACGCCTGGAGGGCTGGCCTGGGACACGATCAGCCTGATGATGAAGGACCTGCAGGGCCTCAAGGCACGCAGTTTTGCCTTTGTCAACACGCGGGCGATTTCTGCGGGGGCGATGATCGCGATGGCCACGGACGCCATCTACATGGCACCCGCCAGCGCCATCGGAGCCTCGACGCCTGTCTCAGGTGATGGCACACCCCTCGCCGAGGCCGAGCGGGCCAAGAACAACTCCGCCTTCATGGGCATGGCGCGCACCGTGGTGCGCGAAAAGGGGCACGATGTGCGCATTATCGAAGGGATGATCGACATGGACCGTGGGCTCAGCATCAACGGCCAGGTAATCATTCCCAAGGGGGAGATCGTCACGCTGGATTCCGCGCAGGCGACGATGCTGATCGATGGCAAGCCGCTGCTGGCCAGGGGCATCGTGAAGTCGATCGAGGAGATCAAGCAGCGCGAATCTCTGAAAGGGGAGGTCATCACCGCAGAGCCCACCGGCTTTGAGCGGATCGCCATCTGGGTGACGCGCTATGCGGCCATTCTGATCCTGATTGGTCTTGCTGGCGGATACCTTGAAATGCAGACGCCGGGGTTTGGGCTGCCGGGGTTTGTTTCTGTGGCGGCATTTGCGCTGTTTTTCTTCGGGCACTACGTGGCTGGAAGCCTGGCCGGACAGGAGACAATGGTGGTGGCCGCTATCTTCATCCTGGGCGTTGTTTTGATCGGGGTGGAGCTGCTGGCGGCGCCGGGGACTATTTTGCCGGGCGTGGTGGGTTTTGTCTGTGTGATGGTGGCGCTGGTCTATGCCATGTCCGGCTGGGAGGTGGTGGTGCCTGAGGGGGGGAGCGCTGGCGGCTTCAACTTGGGGGCCTATGCCGCGGGTCTCCGCAGTTTTGCGCTTGGAGTCACGGGGGCGGCGGTCCTCATCACTCTGCTGTGCGTCTGGCTGCCGGATTTGCGGCCGTTTCGCACCCTGATTCTGCAGGCTTCGGCAGGTGGTACGCTGGAGGACGCGCCCGCCATGCAGGCGGCCATCCGTGCCAGAGCTGGGGATACCGGCACTGCCCGCAGCGCACTGCGGCCCTACGGCACCATCGACATCGGGGGGCGGCTGGTCGAGGCCATGGTGGAAGGTGGTTATCTCCAGAGCGGAACCTCCGTCCGCGTGCGGGAAATCCGAGGCGAAAAGATCATCGTGGAAGCGGTTTAATCGCAATTTTTGAGCATGCATTCCCAGGTTTTGATCGTTACTCTTGGCAACCCAACCGCATGTCCAAAAATCTCAGCGCTCTCTCTTTCCGCAAAGGTGTCGAAAAAAACGTCTTTGAACGCATGGTCGATGCCGCCGACAAGGCGGGCACGGCTGAGAAGGACGACATCGTGCACCAGATGGGGCAGGACCACCTCTTTGGAGATGCCATCACACTGGGCGCAGTCAGCTTCTACGACTTCCTGAAAAAGGAGAACGAGGGCAAGAAGGTCTTTCTTTGCAACGGCAGCGCCTGCCTCTGCGCCGGGACCCAGGAAAAGCTGCACCACACGCTGGAGTCTCATTTCAAGAAAGACGAGATCGGCCACATCTGCTGCCTGGGCCGCTGCCATGAGGGCGGTGCCTTCCAGTACCAAGGCAAAAACTACTCCGGCCAGAGCGATGCTGCCGTGGCTGATCTGGTGAAGACAGGGAAGGGTGACTCCGAGGACCGCTACGCCGTCGTCTCCCACCTGCAGCCTGCCATTCTCACCGCTGAGTTTCCGGGCATCGAGGCCTACTACGAGCCGTTTAAAAAGCTCATCCTCACTGGAGATCGCGATGCGCTGGGCGCCGAGCTCAAGGACAGCGGACTGCGCGGCCGTGGTGGTGCGGGCTTCCCCATGCACTTCAAGTGGGCCAGCTGCCGAGCCGCAGCAGGCCCGGTGAAGTACATCGTCTGCAATGCCGACGAGGGCGACCCCGGTGCCTACATCGACAAATACCTCATGGAAAAGCAGCCGCACAGCGTGCTGCTGGGCATGATGGTGGCGGGCTGGTACGCCGGGGCAGAGACGGGCATCCTCTACATTCGTGCAGAGTATCCGGACTCGATCACCATCGTGAACGAAGCCATCGAAGACCTGCGTTCGGCGGGGCTGCTGGGGAAGGACATCCTCGGCACCGGCTTCAACTTCATGCTCAAGACCATCAAGGGCGCGGGTGCCTACATCTGCGGTGAGGAGACTGCGCTGCTGGCCAGCATCGAAGGCCAGCGCCCCGAGGTGCGCACACGCCCGCCTTTCCCCACCATCGAGGGCCTCTTCCGCAAGCCAACAATCGTCAACAACGTGGAGACGCTGGCGAACATCCGCGCCATCCTCACCCTGGGCGGCAAAGGCTACGCCAAGATCGGCACCCCGCAGTCCACCGGGCCGAAGCTGGTCTCGCTCGACTCCTACTTTGTGAAGCCCGGCATCTACGAAGTCGCCATGGGCACGCCCCTGCAGACGATCATCGACCTCGCCGGCGGTTTCAAAACCAAGGTCAAGGCCCTCCAGATCGGCGGCCCGCTGGGCGGCATCGTGCCGATGAGCCATGTGGGCAAGCTCACGATGGATTTTGAATCCTTCAAATACGGAGGCTTCATGAAAGGCCACGCCGGCATCGTCAGCATCCCGGAGTCGATGCCGATGATCGAGTACATCCAGCACCTCTTCCAGTTCACGGCAGACGAGAGCTGCGGCAAATGCTTCCCCTGCCGCCTCGGCAGCACGCGTGGCAAGGAGCTCATCGCCAAAGCCCGCACCGACAGCAGCTTCAAAATCGACCGCGAACTCATCACCGACCTCCTCGATACGATGGAGCAGACCAGCCTCTGCGCCCTCGGCGGCGGCGTCCCGCTCCCCATCAAAAATGCCCTGCAGCATTTTGGGGAGGAACTGAAATCCTATTTCCAAGACTAGACAAAATCCTCCTTAACGCGCGCACTTTATGGTCAAGGATCTCTCCACCCTCACCGCTTTCATCGACGGCGATGCCTACACCTTCAATGAAGGCGACACGCTGCTCAATTTCATCGACCGCCATCGCGGGCGCGGGCATGTGCCTACGCTGTGCGATGCGCCGCAGCTCGACCCCTATGGGGCGTGCCGCGTGTGCTCCGTGGAAGTAGCGCTGCAGGCCGACGGCCCACGCCGCGTGGTGGCCTCCTGCCACACGCCGCTGACGGCGGGCATGCATGTCTTTACCGAATCGCAGAAGGTGCGGAAGCTGCGCAAGAACATCGTCGAGCTGGTGCTCACCGACCACCCGCTGGACTGCCTGACCTGCGAAGTCAGCGGCAACTGCGAGCTGCAAACCGTGGCGGCCAAGGTGGGCATCCGCAAGGTGCGCTATCCGGCCGGTGCCAACCATCTGGACCGCAAGAAGGACCTCTCCCACGCCTACATGACGTCGGAGCTCTCCAAGTGCATCAACTGCGCCCGCTGCGTACGCGCCTGTGATGAGATCCAGGGCCAGCACGTGCTCTCCATGCACGGCCGCGGCTTCAATGCCAAGATCATCAAGGGGCTGGACCAATCCTTTGCTGACTCCGAGTGCGTCTCCTGCGGCGCCTGCTCCCAGGCCTGCCCCACCTCGGCTATCAGCGACGTGTTTTTCTCCAAGTCCATCGAGGCCACGAAGAAGACGCGAACCATCTGCACCTATTGCGGCGTGGGCTGCAATCTGAACGTGGCCACCAAGGGCGACCAGGTGCTCAGCATCCAGGCCCCGGTGGACGCCGAGGTGAACCACGCGCACACCTGCCTCAAGGGCCGCTTTGCCTTCAAGTTCTACAACCACAAGGACCGTCTGCGCACCCCGCTGATCAAGCAGCCGGACGGCCAGTTCAAGGAAGCCACCTGGCAGGAGGCCTACGATCACATCTTCACAAACCTGACCCGCATCAAGGCGAATCACGGCGGCCAGTCGGTGGCGGGCATCTCCTCCGCACGCTGCACCAATGAGGAAAACTACCTCATGCAGAAGTTCATCCGCAATGTGATGGGCACCAACAACATCGACTGCTGCGCCCGCGTCTGCCACTCACCCACCGCCTGGGGCATGCAGAAGAGCTTTGGCACGGGTGCCGCGACGAATTCGTACGAGGACATCGAGCACACCCGCTGTGTCCTCGTCATCGGTGCCAATCCGACGGAAGGCCACCCGGTCACGGGCGCACGCCTGAAGCAGCATATCATGAAGGGCACGCCGCTCATCGTCATCGATCCGCGCAAGATCGAGCTGGTGCCCTATGCCAAGCACCACCTGCAGCTCCGCCCTGGCACCAACGTGGCGCTGCTCAACATGTTTGCCCGCTGCATCCTCGATGCGGGGCTGGTGAAGACCGACTTCATCAAAAAGCGCTGCGAAAACTGGGAGGAGTTTGAGGCCGGACTGCGTGCGCTGGATCTCGCCGAGCTGGAAAAGATCACCGGCGTCAGCATTGATCTCGTTCGCGCTGCGGCCATCGAGTACGCCTCCGCAGAGGCCGCGATGAGCTTCCATGGCCTGGGCGTGACCGAGCATCAGCAGGGAGCCAAGACCGTCATGCTCATCTCCAATCTGGCGATGATGACCGGCAACATCGGACGCCCCGGTGTGGGTGTGAACCCGTTGCGCGGTCAGAACAACGTGCAGGGCGCCGCAGACATGGGCTGCCAGCCGCACCAGGGCGCAGGCTACTACGAAATGGCCGATCCGCAGGTGCAGCAGCGCTACGCCGACTTCTACGGCGTGCCCACGCCCACCGAGCCCGGCTGGAAGATCCCGCAGATGTTTGACGCCGCCATCGAGGGCAAGCTGAAGGCCCTCTGGCTCATGGGCGAGGACGTGGTGCAGACCGACCCCGACGCCCACCACGTGCGCCATGCCATGGAGAGCCTGGAGTTCCTCGTGGTCCAGGAGATCTTCATGACGGAGACCGCCAAATACGCGGACGTCATTCTCCCCGCCTCCTCCTTCCTGGAAAAGAGCGGCACCTTCACCAATGCCGAGCGTCGTGTGCAGCGTGTGAATGCCACGGTGAAGCCTTTGCCGGGCACCAAGCCCGACGGCCAGATCCTCTGCGAGGTGCTGCAGCGCTTTGGCGTGGCCCAGCCAGACTACACCCCGGACGGCGTGCTGGCGGAGGTGGCGCAGATCGTGCCCTTCTTCAAAGGCATCACCTGGGAAAATCTGGGCGAAAACGGCCTGCAGTGGCCGGTGAAGGAAGGCGGCGTGGACACGCAGATCATGCACCAGGAGCAGTTCACACGTGGCAAAGGGCACTTCCATTTCTTCTCCTGGAAAGAGTCCACCGAACTGGAAACCCACCGCGGCGAGTTTCCCTTCATCCTTACTACCGGCCGCATCCTGGAGCATTACAACTGCGGCACCATGACCCGCCGCACCGGCAATAGCGAGATCGTGGGGCAGGACTTCCTCTCTCTCAATCCCGCAGACGCGCAGCGCAAAGGCATCCGCAGCGGCGACATCGTGCGCCTCTTCAGCGCCCGTGGCGAGGTGGAGCTGGAGGCCCGCGTGACGGATGAGGTCAAGCCCGGCATCCTCTACACCACCTTCCATTTCCCCGACGCCATGGTGAACAATGTCACCGGCCAGGGCTGCGATGGGGATACGATGTGCCCCGAATACAAAGTCGTGGCGGCGGATGTGGAACTGGTGCGTGCTGGCAAGCCGAAGAAGAAGCAGAAGGACGGCTTTGCTCCCGCGCTGGTGTGAGCATTGCGCTCCAGATCTTTCCAAAGGCAATGAGGTTCGTTGTCACAGCGCTGCTGGTCATCCTGCTCGGCAGCGCCGTGCTGCGTGCCGAGACCTTGATCATACCCGTCGTGGGCGAGGGGTGGCAGATCAAGTTCAAGGGCCCGGTGCTTGCCGTGGAAAGCCAGCAGTACAATGCTGACGGGCAGGTCTTCCAGGGCAATGCAGGAAGGTTCAATGTCTCCGCTTTTGTAGGAAAGCCGGCCGGCAGCGGCGGTGACAGCAAAGCCTGCCGTGATCATTTTTGGAAGCTTGCAGGCGAGGGGGGGATGATCCAAAAAGACAGCGTGAAGCAATGGAGCACGCCCTACTGTGAATGCGTGGCTTATGTGACCAAAGACGAAAGCCAGGGGGAGGCATCGACCCGGGCAAACATCAGCTGCTGTTTCGAAATCCTGGGAAAATGGGCCCATCTGCATGCCTCGGTCATCTCGGCAACTGACGAAGAAACCCAGATGCTGAAGGAGCTGGCGGAGTCACTGATGTATTGCACGTTTGCCAGATACAAAGGCGGCAGCCAGGAGTTTTTGCTGGGCGGCATGGGCAGGTTGCGAATGAATGTTCCCGTGTCATGGCGCGCTGGAAACCACTGTGTCAACATGGGCATCGGAACCGCGGAGCAGCATGAGCTTTCGTTTTTTTCCACCACAGACCCCGGCAAGACCTGGAAGATGACCTTTTTCAACTGTGCCATGCGCTACAAGACGCAGGCAGACATCGAGCTGACCGCCAGGACCGCCCCCCGGCCCGCCAAAGGCGAACCGGTGGAGCAGGCGGTGGCTTTGCAGGAGATCAAGCTCAAGCAGGGCGTGGGGTGTCTGACCGTGTACACCCATGCCGAGCAGGGAGACAAGCCGGTGGCCACAGGCGCTGCCAGGGTCAGCGCCTCCGGCTTTGTGGCCCCTGTGCCCGATGTTTTGGGGACGATCACCCTCTCTGCCGATGATGCTAAGGATGCTGATTTTATGGCGGCGATTCAAGCTCTGGGAACGATCGAGTGGGAGCCGGTGGAGGCGAGGTGAGGGGACAAGGCTGAACATTCTCGTCCTTGCATGCAGGACATGCGCATCCGAACCAACGGCAGGCCGCCGCACAAAAACATGTCCGCCCGAATTCTCATCGCCACAGATCTCCATCAGCGCGCCGTGCTTTACGCGGCGTTGGTGAAGCTTGCCGCCGAGGTCAAACCGGACGCGGTCATTCTGGGGGGCGATTTTCTGCACGGCACGGGCATGCAGCCCTATGGAAGCACGCGGCAGCTGACACCCACGCTTTGCTCGGTGGAGCTGCAGGAGCTGGCACCGCCTCTTTTCTTTGTGCGTGGAAATCATGAAGATGAAAACTGGATTGAGTTCCGCGATGCGTGGAAGTCCCTGCATGGCTCAACTCCGATCCGCCTGAACGGCAGCTTTGCCATGATTGGAACGGCAGGCGTGGTGGGCTTTCCCTGCGCCATGGGGATGGAGGAGGCCTTTAGCGAGGGGGCGATGCTCGGCGGGAAGCATTACTCTGCATGGCTGAACCCACTTTTGGCCGTCCATGGCGACCTTGCACGCCAGCTCTGGGTGATGCATGAACCACCCACAGGCACGCAGCTCTCGCTAGCGGGCTCACTGGTCGAAGGCCATGAGTGGTGGTGGGACGCCCTCGAAGAGCATCAGCCCGAGCTGGTGGTCTGCGGCCACGATCACACCACCCCGATTCGTCGCGGTGTATGGCGGGACCGTATTGGAAAGACCACTGTTATCAATGTGGGCCAAAACATGGACGGTCCTCTGCATGCCACGCTGGTGACCCAGGATGCTGCCACGGGTGATCTGCGGTGCGAAAGACTCCAGAGGGACTGAGTGCTGCTGCCGACATTTCATGCGGTATCTCCGAGCTGGACGGGAACTCCATAGCTGCGCTTACTCCGGCAGGTCTTCGCCATGCGTCTCCGGCAGGCAGGCCAGAAAGATGAGCCCGAGCAGGAAAAAGCCGCCAAGGCTTGTGATGGCCACGCGCAGGTCCAGGGTGGACTTCATCCAGGCGCTGAGCCAGATGAGCACCGGTGCGGCGAGCAGGCGGCCTGTATTGAAGCAGAAGCCCGAGCCTGTGGCGCGCAGGTGCGTAGGAAACAGCGCTGGAAAAAAAGCCGCGTAGCCTGCGTGGATGCCCTGCGCGCAGAAGCCAAAGACGGGCAGCAGCACAAGAAGTAGTGTGTAGCTCCCCGCATAGGAGGGCAGCCAGCAGATGGCGGGCGTCATGACCAGCGCGGCCAGATGCAGCACCACAAAGGTCTTCTTGCAGCCCCAGCGTGCGCTCAGCGGGCCAAAGGCCAGCATGCCTGCGCCTGCGCCTGCGGTCTGGATGAAGCCGAAGGCGATCTTGGATTTGCTTGCCCAGTCGGTGTCTCCGGTTTTTTTGAGAAAGTCAGCCGCGATGTCCTGCCCGGCCACCACCACGCCCCAGAAGGTGGCCAGCCCCACCATGGCCAGCAGCGCACCGAAGATCGCGCGACTGCGCCAGCGCGGCGTGCCGAGGAGCTCGCTGAAGCTGCCCATGCGTTTCGCTTTGGTGGCACGTGCCTCTTTCCACGTCTCGGGTTCCTTGATGCTCATGCGCACCCAGAGCACCAGCAGCGCGGGCACCACGCCCAGCAGGTAGGCCGTGCGCCACTGCGCGCCCACATACAGCCCCGCTGCTGCCGCCAGCCAGAGTCCTGCAACGCTCGTGGCGTGGAAGATGCCGCCGGCGCGCTCGCGTGCTTCTTTGGGAAAGACCTCCGCCACCAGCGCCGCACCCACCGCCCACTCGCCGCCCACGCCCATAGCTACGAGAAAGCGCAGCGCACCCACCTGCCAGATCTCGCTGGCAAAGGCGGTGACTCCGGAGAAGAGCGAGTAAAAGAGAATGGTGAGCGCCATGACCGGATTGCGCCCCCACTTGTCCGCGAGCGAGCTGAAGAGCAGCCCGCCAAAGGTGCCTCCCAGGAGGAAAATGCCCAGAAAGCGCTCTCCCCACACCTTTACCAGTGGATCATCCGCCTTCACATGCAGCAGGTCGGGCAGCATGTCCGCACGCGTGAGATTGTAGATCTGCCCTTCAAACGCATCAAACACCCAGCCGAGCGAGGCGACGAGAAGAACCAGCCACTGGTAGCGGGTGACGGTGGAGTGCCATTGGGGAGAGGTGGAAGACATGACGGGAGGAGGACTGAGACCGGTTGAGCGCATGAGTGACGCACCGGAGCGGAGCCACATTTCACGAGCTTTGAGGTTTTACTCAAAACGCCAGCCGCGGCACAAGACGGGAAAGCGCTGTAGACATGATTTAAGGCGCCGCCGGACTTAGGGTCCTGCTTGCCAGATGGTCTTGCCGACTTGATTCTCCGCCTCTTATGCAGCCTGCAGAAGTCGCCCGAAGTTACGATGAGATCGCCCACCAGTGGCTTGAGCCGCATCTGGAAACCAATGGCATGCGTCAGCATGAGCATGCGCTGAAGTTCAGCACGCAGCAGGGCGGACGGGCGCTGGATGTGGGCTGCGGTTGTCATGGGCGCTTCATCTGTCTGCTCTCGCAGCACGGCTACAAGGTGGAGGGGCTGGACATTTCCGCACGCATGATCGAGCTGGCGCGCCAGCGGCACCCTGGCGTGGTCTTTCATCATGCAGATGTGTGCCAGTGGTGCCCGGAGGGGGCGTATGACTTCATCACCGCGTGGGACAGCATCTGGCACCTGCCGCTGGCACAAAACGCGGGAGTGATGGGCCGGCTGTGCGGTGCGCTCGCCCCCGGCGGCATCTTCATCTTCACGCTCGGCGGGTTGGACGCTCCGGCGGAGAAGCAGGACTCCAGCATGGGGCCGCCCATGCACTACAGCACGCCCGGCATTCCCCAGATGCTGGAAACACTCGCTGCGTCTGGGTGCATGCTGCGCCACCTGGAATATGATCAGCACCCGGAACTGCATGTGTTTGTCATCGCGCAAAAGCTCTGAGTCTTCGCCTTTTTTTTTCGCGCATGGCCTTCTCTCCGCCACTCCCTTCCCCCCATTCTCAGTGTCAGAGCTGCGGAGCGTGCTGCGCACAGTATCGCGTTTCGTTCTACTGGCAGGAGGCGGTGCAGCGTGGGCTGGATGAAAGCATGCTGGTGCAGGTGAGCCCGTGGCGGGTGTGTTTTCTCGGCACGGAGCAGAACCCCGTGCGCTGCGTGAATCTGGAGGGCACTGTGGGCTCATGTGTCTCCTGCCGCATTTATGAGCAGCGCACGACGCCCTGCCGCAGCGTGGAGGCAGGAGATGAGAAATGCCTGCAGGCCCGCGCCGCGCATGGGCTGGGACCATTGCGATGAACGACAGTCTCACATCGGCATCGTCGTGCCAGGAATGGCCACGGGATACCACCCTTCGGAATCCGGTTTGACCGGCGGCTCGGTGGCCCAGGTGATGTTGTCTGGCACGAGGTTTTCCTGCGAGTTCTGCGCCTGCTCCCAGGTGATGATCTGCCCCGTGTAGGTGGCCATGCGACCCATCACGCCCATGAGGGTGCTGTGCGCGGCGTAGTCTGCGTCGTTGCGCACCTTGCCGGTGCGGATGTTTTCAAACAGCGCATCGTGCTCCAGCTGGTAGGGGTCCTCCTTGTTGCGCGTGCGCTTGCCCCCGGGCGGCTGACCGTTGATGAGAAACTTGCCGCCGTTGGCCAGATCCGCCGCGCCTTTGGTGCCATGGAAGTGCTCGCTGACATCGCGCGCGCATTTGCCGCCGATCTGGCAGCACTGGCTCAGAATGCGCATGCCGCTCTCGTATTCAAACTCCACCGTGTGATGGTCAAAGATGGTGCCATTTTCCCGTGCGCGGCGCACCTGCCTGCCTCCCTGGCCCACAGCCCGGATGGGCATGACGCCTTTCATCACCCAATTGGCCACGTCGAGGTTGTGGCAATGCTGCTCCAGGATGTGGTCTCCGCTCATCCAGGTGAAAAAGTACCAGTTCCGGATCTGGTAGTGCAGCTCGCTCTCTTCTGGCAGGCGGGGGAAGCCAGGGCGGGAGGTACCGTTCCAGTACACACGGCCAAAGACGAGGTCGCCGATCTCGCCGGTGTGGATGCGGTCGATCATGTCGATGTAGCCCGGCTGGTAGCGGCGCTGAAAGCCCACGCACACATTGAGCTTCTTTTTCTTCGCCTCCTCGGAAGCTGCCAGCACGCGGCGCACGCCAGAGGCATCCACGGCCACGGGTTTTTCCATGAACACATGCTTCCCGGCCTTCACTGCCTGTTCAAAGAGAAAAGGCCGCGGTCCGGGCGGCGTGGTGATGAGCACCACATCTGCCAGAGCGAAGGCCTTGGTGTAGTCCTCAAAATTTGTGAAGACCTGGTCCGGCGGCACATCCACCTGTCCTTCATGCTTGGCCTTGAGGATGTCCAGAGCCGCCTGCGCCTTGCCCTCCAGAGGATCGACCACAGCCACCAGTTTGATGGTGGAGCCCGCGCTCAGCGCCTGATTGCACGCTCCCGTGCCGCGCCCGCCGCAGCCGATGAGGGCGATCCTGATGTCGCTGTCTTTTGGTGCCGCAAAAGCATGTGTCGCGGCAGACAGGGCGGTGGTGGCGAGGAAGGAGCGGCGGGTGGTCATGGTGCTCGGTTGGGCTGCAACCAAGAACCGCCTCAGTGCCCGCGACCTTTCAGGGGAATGCGCAGATGCCCATGCAGGCAGGGCCGCCTGCATGACCGCACTAGCGCAGCAGTCCTGCCCAGGCCTTGCGCTCAGACCACAGGATATACAGCGCCACTGCGGAGATGGCGATGAGCATCGGCTGTGCGATGATATCTCCTGCTACGAAGTGGTGGTAGGCCAGGATGTTCAGGATCACAGGGCCGAGGCACAGCAGGCCGAGGTTTCGCGTCTTGGGAATGATGAGCAGGATGCCGCCGATGAGCTCGACCACCTTCACAAACGTCATGTAGCCCGTGGGGCCAAAGGCCGCCATGAAGTGTGAGATGGCCGAGTCTTTGGGAAACTCTGGCGATGGAGCCTTTCCCAGCAGCACCAAGGAGGAGAAGAAGATGAAAAAGAGGCCAAGAAGGCTGGAGGCAATGGCAGGCGTGTATTTCATGGGGGGAGAAGGTGAGACTATTCAAGATGGGCCGCGAGCCGGTCAAAGTTTTCCTCATTGGCAGGAACACAGATGGGCTTGAAGCGCTCGCACATCTCGGAGGTGGGAAACTGCATGCACCACGTCATGCGAGTGCACGCTCCCTCCTCGGCCAGGGTGATGGTCATCTGGAAATGTGGAGCGATGTGCTCATACACGATACGCTCAGCGGGCAGGATCTCGATGAAGCGGGTGTGGTTGGCGTAGTCCGTGCCGTCCGGGCCGTGCATGGTGAACTTCCAGTCGCCGCCGGGGCGGAAGTCAAACTCGTCAAACGTGTTGGTAAAGCCCTTGGGACCCCACCATTGGGCAAGCTGGCTTGGGTCGCTGAAGGCGGCAAACAGCCGCTCCCGGCTGGCAGGAAAAAGGCGGCTGCTGAGGATTTCGGATGCAAGCTGGCTCATGAGATGAAGGGGCGCTGTGTCAGCTATTCAGGGGATCTGCGTTCGGAGCCAGGGTGACCATCCACCCCATGCCAAACTTGTCCTGCAGCATGCCAAAGCAGGAGGACCAGAAGGTTTTGCCCAAGGGCATGTTGACACTGCCGCCTGCGGAGAGGGTCTCAAAGACACGCTTTGCCTCCGCCTCGGTGGGCAGGGCGAGAGAGAGCGAGAAGCCGCGGAAGCCCTTGCTTTCCTCGCCACCACAGCCGTCAGAGGCCAGGATGACGCTGCCGCCCACCTTGAAGCTGGCGTGCATCACCTTGCTCTCATAGCCGGCGGGCAGCATGCCCGGTGGCGCGGGCTCGGGGCTGTCGCTGTAGCGCATGAGCATCTGCACCTCGGCGCCGATGGCGGTTTTGTAAAACTCGAGTGCTTCCTCGCAGCGGCCGCCGAAGAAGAGATAGGGCTGGATGTAGGACTGGGACATGGTGGTATGAGGTGGGGGTGGGGTGATTATTTGCTCATGAGTTCGACGAGCTGGTCAAACGCTTTGCCCCAGCCTTCGGCGAAGCCCATGGAGGCGTGTTTTTCACAGGCTTCCTTGGTCCAGTGCAGGGCGCGGGCGGTGTAGCGGGTTTTGCCGCTCGGCAGTGTCTCCCAGGTGAGCACGGCGGTGAAAAAGTGATTCGGGTTGGGCTCCCAGCCGGGCAGGTAGGCATCGGTAAAGACGAGCTTCTCATTGGGCACGACCTCCAGATACACGCCCACATTAGGAAACTCCTGGCCTTCAGGGCTGCGCATGGTGGTCTTGCAGGTGCCGCCGGGGCGGAGGTCGATTTCGCACGCGGTGGTGGTCCAGGGGGCTGGCGTGAACCACTTCACGAGCAGGTCTGGCTGCGTCCATCCGGCGTAGAGTTTGGCGGCTGGAATGTCGGTTTCACGAACGAGCACAAGCTCACGTTCGGAGAGCGGAGATTCGATGGGTGTTGGGAGTGGCATGGGGTATCAGATGGTTGAAATAGGGGATGTTCAGGTGGCGGTGCTGCAGCCGCAGCATGGCTTTGCCGTAGTGCGGCCGTCGTTGTCGTAGCGATCATGGCGCTTCACCCAGTCCATGAGGTTGCCATTCACGTTCTCCATGCGGCCTTTCGGCGTCTGGTCGATGAACTGATACGCGCCCAGCAGGGCTTCACCGCCACGGCTGAAAGAGGAGTAGGTGTGGAAGATCTGTCCCGAGTCGTCTTTGAAAAAGACGGAAAAGCCTGGCAGCTCCTGGCAGTCGGGGCTGTAGTCCTGTTCGGTGAAATTGTAAGTGAGCCGGCCGTTCGTCACACGCTCTGGTGGGAAGGAGACATGGAAGTCGTAGTTGAAGTCCGTGTGTGCGGAGGACACCCAGCGGAAGCCCCAGCCCATGCGCCTGCGGTAGGCCTCCAGCTTTTCGAGCGGTGCGCGGGAGACCGCCACAAAGGTGAGGTCATGATGCTCAAAATGCTGACGTGCGCCATCCACGTGATCGCAGAGAAAAGAGCAGCCGGTGCAGCCCTCCTCCCAGTCCGGGCCAAACATGAAGTGGTAGAGAAAGAGCTGGCTGCGGCCGTCAAAGAGATCGCTCAACGTGGCCTGACCGGCGGGTGTGTCAAAGACGTAGGGCTTGGTGATCTTCACCCAGGGCAGCTCGCGGCGCAGGCGGGCCAGTTCATCATTGGCCTCCATGTGGGCTTTTTCTTTGGCCAGCAGAGCGCGGCGCGCCTCCAGCCATTCATCCTGGGAGACGATGGGATGTGCATTCATGACAGGGTGTGTATTGGTTCAGTCCTGAATCGTTTGATTCAGCTCGGTGCGGAAGGTGGCGGGATCATCGCTGGCCTCGGGGCCTGAGAGGTAGCGCTCCCAGAGGCTGGGGCCCAGCGTGTGGCCCCGCGCCTCGATGAGGTCCTGAAAGTCTCCCCATGCCTGACCCAGCCCCTCGTACGGGCCGGTGTACACGGTGCGGATGATGGTTGCGGCGGGGATCTCGCCCGCCTTGACCCGACCTGCTGGCTGCAGCTCGCCAGAGATGGGCACGCCCACTTCAAAATTAAAGATGCCGGGTGTCATGCCAAAGTGGTGTGCAAACACCGGCCCATTGGGGCCAATGCCCTGCGTGCTGGCCGTGCCGATCACCTCGTGGATGGCTGGGCCCATCACCTGTTGGATCTCATCTCGCGGCACGGTGATGTGGATCACCACCGCAGGCTGCGCGGTGGTGGAGATGGGCGCTGAAATGTCGTCAAGCATGGCTGGGCATGGGGGGATGGGGTGGCTCAGGCTTTCGGTGCTGTCTCGGCCAGCTTTTTCAGATTGGCCAGACCTTCCAGGAACTGGTCTCCGCACATCTTCTCGCAGTCCATGAACATGCCCATGATTTTGCCGATGAAGGGCTTCTTGCTCTGCATGGCCCAGGTGATCTTGGTGCCGGTGCCTTCCGGGACAAAGGTGAACTGCACATCGCTCGTGCCTGCAAAAGGGCGCACGAACTCCAGCTTCATGGCGACTTTTTCTCCCGGCCTGCTTTCGACGAGCGTGGTGCTGCCTTCGCCCACTTCGTTGTTGCCGTTCCAGCGATAAACCGCACCCACGCCTTCGGGCGGGCCTTCCAGTGTCTTCTTCATGGCGGGGTCCAGCTTGGACCAGGGAGACCACGCATCCCACTGGCGGAAGTCGTTCACGATTTTAAACACCGTGGCCGGCGCCGCTGTGGTGGTGGCGCTGCGAGTCACCGTCATGTCGTCCGACTGAAACGAGGCGGCGATGCAGATGAGGGCGATGACGGCCACGAGGCCGAGGATGATTTTTTTGATCATAGGGTGCGCGTTGGGTGGGTGGTGTTACTTGTCTGAGTCCTTGGAGGCCGGGCACTTCTCCGTCATGGAGTTCCAGCGCTTCTGCATCTCCTCAGGGGAGACTTTTTCGATCTCGTGCTGCAGCATCCAGATGTGGCCGGAGGGATCGCACACACAGCCGCTGCGGAAGCCGTAAAACATGTCTGTTGCTGGCATCTGCACCGTGGCTCCCGCCGCTGCCGCTTTGGCTATGGCGGCGTCTGCATTTTCCACCATGAGGGAAAACTTCACCGGCGTGCCGCCCAGTGTCTGCGGTGACTTGTTCCAGGCGGGATTTTCGTCGGAGAGCATGAGGAGGCCGCCATTCAGATTGAGTTCGGCATGGCCAATCTTTCCGGTGGCGGCGTCCACGAGGCGGAAGCGCTCGGTGGCGCCAAAGGCCTCCTGGTAAAAGGAGATGGCCTTGGCGGCATCCTGCACGGTGATGTAGGGGCTGAAGGCGGGGTAGCTGTGGTCGGGGGTGCTCATGGTGGTGGTGGGTTGAGATCATTCCTGGCTGGCGGCCTTCACCTCCGCCATGGGGCGGCAGAGATCGGCGATGGGGCGTACCTCGATGCTGGCGCCGTATTGCAAAATCGGGCATTCCTGAGCGATGCGCACCGCCTCGTCCATGCTGCCTACGGCGATGCGGAAGTACCCGGCAATGGCCTCCTTGGATTCGGCAAAGACACCGTCGGTCACGCTGGTGCCCTTTGGGCCGGAGACAATCCTGCCCTCTTCCATCAGCGGCTGCGCGCCACGGTGGATGCCGGTTTTTCCCAGGCGGTCCACCCAGGCGTAAAAGTCGGTCATCACCTGCTGCAGCTCGGAGGGGGACATGCCGTGGTTCCAGTGGGTGCCGCGAATGAGGAGGAGGTATTCGTCAGTGGGGTTTTGGGGATTCATCGGGGAGGAGTTTCGTTGGTGAGATCTGAGGCGGTGCAGCGCTGGGACTCCAGCGGGCGCACCTCGTAGTGAATGCCGCAGAGCAGTGTCGGGCTGTGGGAGAGCAGCTCGGCGGCCTCCTGCAGGCTGGGGGCGCTGACAAACCAGTAGCCGCCCACTACTTCCTTAGCCTCGCCGAAGGGGCCGTCGGTCATGACACCTGCTTTGGAAACGGAGGCTCCCTCAGTGCTGAGGCGGCTGCCTGCGCGCATGCGGCCTGCGTCGATGTGGGCGTACAGCCATGCGTAGAAATCGGTGATGGCCGCGTCGATCTGCTCCTTGGACTTGTCCCTGTCCCAGTGGCCGCGCGAGATCACAAGGTAGTCATTCAGGGGGGCTTCGGCGTTCATGGGAAGGGAGGAAATGAGGTGGCTTCAAAGGGACGACGAACGGGCGGGACGGAAAAGGACAGCGGGACAAAAGTTTTTTTTATTTTGTGTCAAAATCGGAGGCTGCGGCTTCACAGTCGGCGATCCGGCTTTCAAAAAAGCGGCGCTCGGACGGCAGGGATGAGAGCGCCAGCGCGCGGCAGTAGTGGGTGGCGGCGGTCTGGTGCTGCCCCAGCTCAGCTGCAAAGGCGCCGCGTGCGGCGTGCAGTGAAAGGTAGGTGTCAAGCCCCTTGATGGCGGCCAGTGCGTCCAGCCCGGGCTGCGCGCCATGCACACGCCCCACGGCGATGGCACGGTTCAGCGCCACCACGGGGGAGGCGGTGAGCTGCACCAGCTGGTCATACAGCAAGAGAATGCGCGGCCAGTCTGTGTCTTTGTGGTTTGCAGCGGTGCTGTGGCATGCTGCGATGCCCGCCTCCAGGTGGTACTCTGTGAGAGTGTCTCCGCATGCCGAGAGCTGCAGGTGGTGAATGCCGCGCTGGATGAGGCCCTGGTCCCAAAGGCTGCGGTTTTGCTCATGCAGGCGGAGGATGTCTCCTGCAGAGTCCGTGCGTGCGGGCAGGCGCGCGGCGCTCAGCAGCATGAGCGCCAGCAGAGCGTGGCACTGTGGCAGATCGGTGGCTGGGTGGGTGGCCAGCAGATCGGCTAGACGGATGGCCTCATGGCAGAGATCTGCACGCACCAGATGCTCGCCGCTGCTGGCCTTGTAGCCTTCATTAAAGAGAAGGTAGAGGGTGGCGAGGACGGCATCCAGCCGCTGCGGCAGCTCGGGTGCTTCCGGCAGCTCAAAGGGCAGCTCCAGCTCACGGATGCGCGCGCGTGCACGCACCAGCCTCTTGGAGATGGCGGCCTCCGTGGTGACAAATGCCGCCGCGATCTCCGCCGGGCTCAGACCGCACAGCGTGCGCAGCGCCAGCGCGATCTGCGCCTCTGTGGAGAGCTGCGGGTGGCAGCATACAAACATCAGACGCAGGGTGTCGTCGCGCAGATGGGAGTCATCCCACGAGGGCTCCTCCACTGGCACGGCCATCCAGCGTGCCTGCTCTGCGGAGATGCCCTCTTCGCGCTCGTCCCAGCGCTGCTCGCGGCGCAGCTGGTCCAGAGCCAGATGGCGCGCGGTCTGCGTGAGCCATGCGGCCGGGTTGTCAGGCACCCCGCGGTAGGGCCAGGTCTGCAGCGCACGCACCAGCGCCTCCTGCACCACGTCCTCCACCCATTGGAGCCGCTGCGCGCCAAACTGCCCGGCCAGGGTGGCCACCAGGCGCGCCGACTCGTGCCGGAAGAAGTGCTCCGTGGCCAGCTGCGCGCAGGTGTCTTTACCATTGAGTTCGGTGGATGGTGCCGGTTCGTTCATGCAGAGTCTTGGGAGTGGTGTCAGATCTTGGCAAAGAGGCCGTCCACATAAGTTCGGGCCTGTTTGAGGTTGTGACGAATCAATTCCTGGGAGCGGGAGGTCTTGCCCACGAGCATGGAGCCCTGCCATAGGCTGTTGAGAAACCAGGCCACCTGCACGGGGTCAAACTTCGCCCCCGGATTGTGCTTCCTCTTCGCAGCGGCCAGCATTTTGGCCGTGTTGGAGGTCCAGAGGTTCAGCTCCTTTTCACACGCGGCCCGCAGGGCGGGGCTGGTGGCGGCCATCTCCTGGGACATCATGCCCACCATGCACGCGCAGTGCTCTCCCGGCCGTTTGGCAAAGCCTGCCATGATGTCCAGCATGCTGTGCAGCTGCTTGAGGGGATCGAGCGTCCTGTCCTTCCATGCCTCTGCATACAGCGCGGTGCCCATGCGTCCCCACCATTCCACCGCAGCGATGGCCAGCGCCTCCTTGTTTTCAAAGTGGTGAAAAAACCCGCCTTTGGTCATGCCCGCCTCCTGGCAGATCATGTCCACCGAGGTGCCTGCAAACCCATGCCGCAGCATGAGCCGCACCGTGGCGTCGATCAGCCGCTGCCGGGTTGCGGCAGGGTCACGCTTGATGCTGGTGGCTTTCTTAGACATACAGACCGGTCGGTATGTAACGGGGCAGGGATTACGGGCAAACTTTTTTTGTTTTCTCCGGGCCTGTCCTGAGCCTGGTCTGTGCTCTTAGTCACCTACGCACCACAGATACTCCTGCCGCGTGGGGCTGGTCTTGGCGGAGCGGAGGTAGATGCGGCCGTCGCAGATGGCGGGCGTGCTGAAGGATTCGTCTCCCAGCTGGTTTTGAGAAAGCAGGGTGAACTTTTCCGGTGTGGCTTCAAACACGGAGGTGACTCCGCCTTTGCTGGTCACATAGATGCGCGAGTCGGCCATGACGGGAGATCCGTAGAACTCGCGGTCCACTTTCTCCGACCACAGCTCTTCGCCTGTGGCGGCTTTCCAGCACACGGCACGCCCGCCGTCGCCCACGGCAAAGACATGGCCGTTCTTCACGATCATGGACGGCACATAGGTGCGAGTGACGTTTTCCCACGCGATCTTGCCGGAGCCGTCTGCCTCCACGGCCATGGTGTGGTTCTTGGGATAACCACCGCCAAGGAAGATGCGGCTGCCATCGGTGACTGCTGTGACCACGGTTTCCTCCGTGCTGCCGTCGATGCTCCAGAGCTTTTTGCCGGTGAGCGGGTCAAAGCTTTCCACTTTGTTGCAGCCTGCCAGCACAGCTTGCGTTTTGCCCGCTGCCTGCACCACAGCCGGAGATGCGTAGTTGGCCACCGGCGGGCGGTTCTGCTGCCACACGATCTCGCCTGTGAGCTTGTTGAGGCCGGTCATTTTGCCGCCGCCGCGATGGTCTGCCGAGACGAGTACGATGGACTGGTAAATGACCGGCGAGGAGCCAAAGCCCTGATGCACCTGAAAGTCGCACACACGGCGCTGCCAGAGCTGCTTGCCGGAGAAGTCCAGCGCGGTGGTGAAAATGGCGCCGTTGTTGAGAAAGTTCACGAACAGGCGCTCGCCATCGCTCACCACATCCGAGGAGGCCTGCGAGGAGATCTTGTGCCCCTTGGTGTTGAGATTGCCGCGGTGCACCACGGCTTCCCAGAGCTTTTTGCCGGTCTTGCGGTCATGGCAGAGCACGAGCTGCTCCTCAGTCTCCATGTCAGCCGTGGCCAGATAGACGTGATCAGCCACGATGGTTGGCGAGCCATGGCCACGACCACGCACTTCGGCCTTCCACAGCACCTTTTCGCCTTCGCTCCATTTCAGCGGCAGCTTTTGCCCCGCTGCGGCATGGCCATCCATTGTGGGGCCCCGCCAGGCCGGCCAGTCGCCGGCAAAGAGGGAAGGGGTGATGAGCGCGGTGGCAAGCAGCAGGGCGTGGATTTTCATGGAAGCCCTGCACTACGCTATGAAAGCGGGGGCACTGTCAAAATGTGCGCGATTTGCGCGTCTCAGAACTTCAGCATCTCGCCGACTGGCAGCGGCCTGCCCTGACGGATGGATTCTTCGGCGACGAGGCAAAGGCCTGCGCTCCAGAGGCCGTCGAGGCCGGTGGCGATGGGCTTCTTGTTGCTGCGCACCATGTTGATGCATTGGGCTATTTCCTCGCGCAGCTCAAAGACTTCGCCGCTGTGCTTGGCGAGCTTCACGTTTTCGAGTTTTTCGCCATCAAACACCTTGAGGAAATACTCGGGCTCCAGTGTGCGGTCCAGCGCGCCGCTCCAGGAGGCCCACAGCGCGCCCTTGGTGCCGCTGACTTTCACGGTTTGATGATGCTCAAAGGCCGCCAGTGTTTGTGACACCACGGCGTAGCTGCCATTGGCGTATTTGAACATGGCGCTGAAGTTGTCATAAAGCGTCGGCCGCTGTGGATCGCGGGAGTTTGCATACGCATGCAGTTCCACGGGGTCGCCGCTGCCTTCCAGGTACCAGCGCGCCAGATCAAAGAAGTGGATCGGCTCCTCCAGCACCCAGCTGCCTACGCGGCTCTGATCGTAGCGCCAGCCGCTTGCGCCCAGGCGGTAGGGTTTGCGCGAGAGCTCGACCAGGACGTACTGTGGCGTGCCGATGGTGCCGGCGTCGATGATCTCTTTGATGTGGCCCCACTGGCTGGAAAGACGCAGCTCATGGCCTACAGCCAGATGCACGCCGTGATCCCGTGCTCCGGCCACGATGGCCTTGCAGTCATCGAGCGTGATGGCCATGGGCTTTTCCAGCAGCACGTGCTTCTTCCTGGCCATGGCCGCGAGCGCAATTTCGCGGTGGGTGTGGCTCGGCGTGGCGATGTCGATGATATCAAACTCCGCCTTCGCGATCATCTCGAGGCTGTCGGCAAAAATCAGCGCGTCCGGGTAAAGCCTGCGCGCTTCTTCGCGCGAGGCCTCCGAAGGCGCGGAGATGGCCACCAGCCGTGCTTCAGGATTGCCAGCGATGGATTGAGCATGAAATTTGCCCCAGGCGCCGAAACCGGCGAGTGCGAAACGAACAGGTGCTGGCATATCAATCAATGGCGGGGTGCGGTGGTGAGCGGTGTGACAGGATCTGGAACGCGGCGGCCCTGCAGTTCATTCAGACGGCAGGACGGCAGCCGGGGCAGCACATGCTTGGCAAAGAGGTCGCACTCATCCAGATGCGGGTAGCCGCTGAGCACAAAGGCGCGCATGCCCATGTCCATGTAGCGGTTCAGTTTGGCGAGCACCTGGTCCGGGTCTCCCACGATGGCGCTGGCACAGCCGCTGCGGGCCAGGCCGATGCCGCTCCAAAGGTGAGGCTCAATGTAAAGGTCTTTGCTCTGCGCACGCAGCTCGTCCTGCCTTTTCACCCCCGCGCTCTGGCTGTCCTGGGAGCGGGCTTTGATCTCGGCCCCTTTGGCGGCATCCAGCTTGGAGATAAGCCTGTCCGCTGCAGCTCGTGCTTCCGCTTCGGTCTCGCGAACGATCACATGCGTGCGGAAGCCGAAGTCGATTTTGCGCCCGTAGGATGCGGCCTTTTCAGACATCACACGCATCGTCTCGGCGATGCTGTCCTCCGTCTCCGGCCACATGAGGAAGACGTCGCAGTGTTTGGCGCAGAGATCCTGTGCCGCCGGGGAGATGCCGCCAAAGTAGAGCAGGGGCCCCCCGTTTTGCTGGTAGGGCTTGGCAGGCTCAGTGCTTGGCAGGCTGATGTTGTAAAACTCCCCCTTCCACTCAAAGGGGCCGTCAGTACGCCACAGTCCCTGTAGGATCTGGATGATCTCGCTGGCCCGGGCGTAGCGCACTTCGTTGCTCTCCCTGATGCCCGGCATGTCAGAGGAGATGATGTTGATGCAGAGCCGCCCTTTGGCAATGTGGTCCACCGTGGCCAGCGCGCGCGCCAGCATGGGTGGCCAGACCTCACCCATGCGCAGGGCTACCAGCTGGTTGATCTGTGCTGTCTGCGGGGCCATGGCGGCGGCAAAGGCCAGTGCGTCCTGCCCGGCGACCCAGCCGGAGGGTAGCAAAATATTCTGGTAGCCCAGCGCATCCGCCTTTTTCACAATGTCGCCGCAATGCTCGTAGCTGGAGCGGATGGCCCCGTCCGGAATGCCGAGAAATTCGTAATCGTCTGAGCAAAGGGCCGAAAACCAAGCGACTTCACACTTGCGATCACTGGTGCGGATGGGTAATTCACTCATGAGAAGAATGTTGAAGTCAACACACTGATCCTGCTGGACAGGAAGAGATCAACCGGCTTTTTATTCGAATGCGAAAAAACCCAATTGTTCAACGCGAAACGCTCGGTGCTGCAGTTCTGCAGATTCGCAGCGGTCGTGCAACCTCGCGCACCACTTTGGCCAAGGTGCTCGGAATTTCACCTTCAACCACCGGGCTGTATGTGGATCATTTGATTGCCGAGAAATATCTCAGCGAGTCCGGCTTGAATCAGGGGCCCATGGGGCGTCCTCGGCGCATCTTGAGCACCCAGGCGGAGGCGGGCTGGTTTGCGGGCGTGGAATTCAATGCCCAGCGCATTCAGGTCGTCGGGGTTGATTTTTCCGGCGGCTTGAAAGCGACTGTGGAGATGCCTCTGCCTGCAGATGTGATGTCAGACCATGTGATCAAGTCGATACTCAACTGCGTCTCAAAACTGGCGACGACGATGCAAGGGCCCTTGCTGTCTGTGGGGCTGGGGGTGCCTGGACTGGTGGATGCTCATGCCGGCGTGGGCCTGTATTATGCGTTCATTCCAGATTGGAATCAGGTTCCGCTGGTCGAGAAGATCGGTTCCCGGCTCAAGGTGCCGGTCATTTTGCAGAACAATCTGCGCGCAATCGCCCTGGCGGAGCGCTGGTTTGGCATGGGGCACGAATTGAACAATTATGTCATCCTCGGGCCTCGCAGCGGTTTCGGAGTTGCCATGGTCCAGGACGGCAAGCTCATCGAGGGGGCTCATCATGCGGCAGGAGAGCTGGGCCGCTGGCTATGGCCGCTGATGAATCCAGCCGGCGGAGGCAAGGAACTGCACCACGCGCTAAGTGCTCCTGCGACATGGAGGCGGTTGGCTGGCGTGGGTGACCGGACTGCCCTGCCGGGAGATTTGCGTTCAGGTCTTGCTGCACTGGCTGAGTTGCCAGGGCCGGAATGGGATGCCGTATGCACGGACTATGCACGCGTGATCGGCCTGCTCCATCTGGTCGTAGATACGGGGGTGTTCATCCTGCATGGCCCTCTGACGGTTCTGGGGGAGCGTTTCTGCAATGCGATCACGCATTCAGCGTACGCACTGATGCCAGTCCTGAGAGATTCCGGGCTGAAGGTGGTGCCTTCGGCGCTGGGCGACAATGCCGGTGCCCTGGGGGCGGCGAGCCTGGCCATGGAAGCATGGGCGCCGGCCTGATGGCAGGCTGAGACCACAAAAAACCGGGTGGCAGGACTGATGTCCGCACACCCGGCGTGAGGGAGCCTGTGGAAAGTTACTTTTCCAAGGTTTCTTTGGCGGCCTTCCAGCCGGAGATGCCAGCGGAGAGGTGCTTCACATTGGTGTAGCCAAGCTGGTTCGCTGCATTGGCTGCGGCTTTGTAAGCGCTGCAGGCAGGGCCGCCGCAGTAGGCAACGACGAGGGAATTCTTGTCAGCCGGCAGGACGCTGGCAAGGTTGGAACCCTGGGTGGCGAAGTCAATCGCGGTTGGCACATGGCCTGCCTTGTAGGAGGCAGCTCCATTCACGTCGATAACGGTGACCTTCTTTTCTGCGATGGCCTTCTTGAGATCGGCGATGCTGATGTCCGGGAACTCGGCGGCGAAACCGGCGGTGGCGACAAGGGCGAAGACGAGGGCGATGAGTTTCTTCATGATTGAGTTAGGATGGTTTGAGTTAAGTTGAGCGCTTTGGACTGTGCGCGGCAGTGGCCCCGTCTGCCGGGGCAAAGAGTTTAGGTGTGCGGGCATAGAGCCAGCATGAGTTCAGATGAGATGCACAAGCGTGCGTCCTTATTCCCGAAAAAAAACGGGTTCATGCCTCCGTGGCAGCGGCCGGGGCGGAGAATGAATGATGGAGACCCTTGGGGCATCATGGCTGGCAGGAATTTACAACGTTCCTAAATACGGCTGGTTTAGCCAAAAGATTCAAAACTTCTTACAGTGCTGGAATGAACAAGCGCGCAAAGCCGTTGCGCAAGCGCTGCCCCACAGGGGTGTTTTCCAGAACTTCCCGCGTGATTTCACGGCTGGAGGCCAGCTTGGCGTCCATTTCCTCAGCGAGCCGCTGGCACAGCTCTGCATCGTGACAGGCGAGGTTAAATTCAAAGTTCAGGCGCAGGCTGCGGGGATCCCAGTTTGTGGATCCGACAAAAGACCAAACACCATCGATAATGAATAATTTTGAGTGGTCGAAGGGCGGGGGCGACTCGTAGATGCGGCAGCCCACCGCCAGCAAATCTGGATACAAGGTGCGGGCAGCCCACCCTACAAACGGGATGTTGTTCTCTGCCGGGGTCAGGATGCTGACCTTGACCCCGCGAATGGCACAGAGCCGCAGCGCTGCCATGAGCACGCCGTTGGGCAAAAAGTAAGGGGTGATGATCTTCACCTCTTCCCGGGCCGCATTGAGGGCCGCAAAAAACGCCGCAGGCATCACCTCCAGGTCTTCGTCAGGGCCATCGACGATGCCGATGGCGGTGGTGCTTCCGGTGGCGGCAAGTTTCGGAAACCAGAGAGGGCCTTCCAACCCCTCGCCAGTGCAAAAGGCCCAGTCTTCGGCAAACACCCTCTGGATCTGTGCCACGCAGGGACCGGTGACTTCAAAGTGAAGGTCATGCACGGGATGTGCGGGTGAACGTGCGACCATGTTTCCTTCGCGGATGTTCATCCCGCCGGTAAAGGCTTTCCGGCCGTCCACCACCAGGATTTTGCGGTGATTGCGGAGGTTCATCGTGATCAGGCGAAGAATCAGGTGGTTGGGCATGAAACGGCGTGCGGTCACACCTGCCTGCGTCAGAGCCTCCACCACCGGCGGCCAGGAGTAGCGGGTGCCTGCGTCGTCCACCATGACCCTCACCTGCACTCCGCGCTTCACCGCCTTGGAGAGCTCGGTCACGAATTCAGCCCCGATGCCTGTGGCCTCAAAGATGTAGCTGGCCAGGGAGATGCTCTGCTTCGCATCACGGATGGCTTCCAGCATGCGGGGCATCGCTTCGTCACCGTTATGCAGGATGTCGAAGTGGTTTCCCAGGGTGTGGCTGAACCTGGATATGCGGTCCAGCGTGCGTGCGAGCTGCTGGTGCTCCTGCATAGCACAGCTTTCAGTGTCCGTGACGGGCAGGGGATGTTCCGGCACCGGGTCGCGCCATGGTTCGTTCATTCCGCTGCGGTAGCGCCGGCCGCTGCGACGCAGAATATTGATACCAAGAAAAAGGTACAACAGCGGCCCGATCAGGGGGGTGAAGACCACAAGCGCCGTCCAAAAGGCAGCGGAACGGTAGTCATGGTGCCGCAACAGCAGGTGCAGCAGCGCAATGACCGAGCCAAAGACCGACGCAACCGCCAGCACCAGCGTCCAGAAATTGTGTTCGAACCAAGACATGGTGCAGCATGCGCGAACCGGGGCGAAGTGCAAAGCACAACCCAATCATGCATTCTCAAACTTCCGCCAGTAAAGCAGGGCGATCGGCACCATGCTGAGGCATTCGCTGCCGGCTTTGGCGACGCCTGCCATGGTATGGGTGCTCCATGCCCCGATGATGAGGGAGATGGCGATCAAAATGGCTGACCCAAAGGTGAAGACCGCCCGGGGGGCGATGGTGAGATGCACTGGCCTTGTTTCCTCCCCGAGGAGGTCTATGAAGCGTGCAGCGCAAAGTATGAGCACGATGACGGACAGCCAGCCATTGTCATCGAGCCTGCCAGGAGAAAGATAATCATAGGCTCCGTGAGCAGCCACCGTCAGCATGAAAGTGATGATAAACTGGTCTGCACGGGCAAAGCGGGTCAGGAGCATGCTGTAGAGGCTGTGTGCGCAAATGCCCGTGAGGGAAACATGCAGAAAATTGGCTGAGAGGAAGCGTGTCCATGCGATGCTGCCGCCAAAGTTCTGATAGTAGCCGATGTTTTCCTCCAGCGAAAACCCCAGCCCGACAAATGCGCCTGTGAGCAGTGCGAGTCCCGGTGTCCGCCGCCACAGCAGCCAGGGCAGGAACAAAGAAAACAGGAGCAGCTTGCAGCCTTCCTCGCGCAATCCCACGCCCACTACATAGTAGATCAAATCGTGTGGAAAAGGTGCTGCAGATGTCATGCCCTGAAAGAACTCCTGATAGGCCAGAATCGTGAGCGTGGGCCATACGCTGGCCACACCAGCCATGATGGCGACGAATGGCCGTGCCCAGCGCCAGCTCTCGTGGTCGCTATGCTGCACCAGAATGAAATACCAAAGGGCTGCTGCGAAGAGCGCGAGGCCGAGCATGCCGAAGGGGAGCTCATTGAAGCGGTGGCGCACCAGGCCCAGCCACTGCATCCAGACATCGCCAAGCAGTGAGCCAGCATGGTGCTGGAGCAGCGGGGGGCAATGCTCGATCCAGCCAGGCTGCGTGGAAATCGCACGCAGGAGCTTGAGATCCCGCTGGGTGACGGCCAGCCGCAGTGCCTCCTCACGAGAGGTGGAGGCGTCGGCAAAATGCAGGCCTTCCGCATAGAAGGCCTGCATGGCGGCCGAGATGTTGTTGTTGCGTTTTTGCACGCTGCCCAGCAGCTCTGCTGCGAGCATGGCAGGGGGCTTGGCACGGGCATCTTGATCGAGCTGCTGCAAGGAGGCCGCATCTCCCGCCAGAGCTGCGGCAAGAAAGCTCCTGAACAAGCCTGCGGGGGCATCTGTGGTGGCGTGTTGGTGGATGAGCTGCGCCACCTCATAGGCTCCTATTTTTCCTGTTTGGACAAAGGACTGAAACAGCTTCGACTCAGACTTTTCTGTCAGCTGAGGCAGCTGTGCCAGAAGCATGCGCAGCCACAGGGCCAGCTGACGTGGCTGCGGGGTGTCTTCACGGCGCAGGCGATTGAACTCCTCATGCAGCCGGCTCAAGGCGGAGGCTGCGGCCTGGCTCTGTGCAGGTGCTCCGCGCGGGGTGTTGCCGATGACGATCACACAGGCGATGATCATTCCCACGGAGACGATGCTGGCGGCCGTGCGCAGCAGAAAGCGACGGTTCCGGGTGAGATGATGCGTGCGTGCACGCCATCCGTGAAACGATGAACGCAACTCGTTCATGGCTGAATCATGGATCCGTTCTTTGCCACCAGTCTGGAGCCTTTTCCCAAGGGGCTCTGCTTTCCGGCTCCTCATCCAAGGTGGTTTTGCGGGCATTCGCTTCGGATTCTTCTTCGAGCTCCATGAGCAGTTTGACGTGTGGCTCCGGCTTGGTGGTGCGCCGCCAGATCAGCCAAGCCCACATGGCAAATGCCCCCAGAAGAAAAAACAGCGTCCCGAGTGTGAAAAGCACAAACCAGTCGGAGGCTTCCGCCCACTGCCGTGACACTTTGGCGGTATCGCCTTCGGGCCGGGGGAGGAAGGCAAGCAGCGTGTGCATGTTGTGAGCGTCTTTAGGTTTCGTTAAAAACGAGGCGCATCGGGATCATCTTGGAAAACTGGAAGCCGTGTTGCTGAAAGAAGGACTGAGAGTCTGCGCTGATACGGTCTGTGAGCAGGGTGATACGACGGAAGTGCTTCTCTCTGGCGAACTCAATGGCATGATTGAGCAGGCGCCCGCCATAGCCCTGGCGGCGGTGCTGCGGATGCACAATGACATCCTCCATGATGAGCACCAGTCCGCCCTCTGCCGTGCTGATGGTGAACAGAAGGTTGATCATGCCGATGACCTTGTGCTCCGTGCGCAGCACAAAGATGCGGCCACGGTTTGGCTGCTCCAGAATGAGGCGCAGGCCGTGCTCCTGTTTGGAGCGGTCCGGTTTGAAATCCTCTTCTTCACTGAACAAGGCAAGAAGGAGCTCCACCAGCTGAGGCAGGTCTTCGATGGTTGCCGGTTCAATGTGGGGTTCAATTTCAGAGGCGGGCATGGCTCACAGAATAACGGGCTGGAGGACAAAGGCAATTCGTTCGATGCAGCGAGTCCGTGATGTGGTGCCTTCCGCCGCGGCATGCTGCTGATTCAACAGTTCCGACACAATCGGCTGCGACCTAAGGCTTTTGCATGGCCTCCCGCAGGTTCTCCCAGGCACGGCGAAAGTCCTGCTTCATCATATACAAGGTGGCGATTTCCTGGCGGATGTACGCCGGGGCGTTGGGGTAGGCTGCCGCTTTTTCCAGCGTGCTGAGGGCTCCATCTACATCCCCCTGGCTTTTTTGTGCCTGAAACAGATCGATGGCGCGCCTGACGTCAGTCGGATTGTAAAGAAGGGCGCGCTCCAGGGCTGCAACATCCGTGCTCGTTCCCGGGGTGGTGCGAACGACGGATGGCAGATAGGGGAGGGCAGTCTGACAGGCGCGCTGGAAGTCTGAATTGCGGGCGTAGTGCTCTGAGAGTATCCGCCAGCCGTCATCGCGCCATTTGCGGTTGGCTTCCAGGGCTGTGATCAGGGCCTCCTGATTGCCATGCTGATACCACAGGCTGAAGAGGGTTTCCCGATGTGCGGGATCCAGACCTCTGAGGTCAGGCTGCTGGGCGAGAAGGCTTTTGAGGCACCGGTCAAATTCCTCCCGGGTCTGCACGGTTCTTAGAAATTCAAATTTCAACTCCGATGTTGTGGCCAGCGTCCAGAGAGGCTCACGCAGCTCCGGGTGCTGGAAAGAATAGCCGAGCATCTGGCGGTAGTGGCCGTAGTCTCCGGGAGCTGAATCGGGATCTCGGCGCAGGAATTCGCGCCAGCCGACGACTGCGTACTGCGGGTCATAATCGAGCCAGAAGAGGCCTTCGGTGAAGCAGGTCACAGAGTAGGTCGGGTCAAGCAATCGGGAGCGTGAAAAGTCCAGCAAAGCCAGATCCTTCGGCTGCCCGAGCCGGAGACGCAGGCATGCTCGTTCGTAATAATAACGAAAATCCAGCGGTGCCATTTCGATGGCTTGGTCCATGAGTGGCAGCGCGCCGGCAGGCGAGCCGGAGTCGGCCAGTTTTCCTGCCCGGGTGCGCAATGCTTCCGCTGCGCTGGTGCCAGGCAAAACCGGATGTCCTAGGGCGATGGCCGTCCAAGCCGCACCAAGTGCCAGCAGCGCGGCTCCGCTCAGGCGAAAGAGTGCATTTTGAGGCAGTCTGGCGGCATCCGGCAGCCTGCGTGGCCGGATCGATATGCCTGCCAGCAGAGCCATGAAGAGCGCATAGCCGAGGCCATGGCTGGGCACATCCCCCAGCCCGTGGATGGCGCCGAGGCCGAAGACGATTGCGGCGGAGTTTCGCAGGCGACGGTCCTGCATGCTTGATTTGCGCTTCTTTTTCTTGCCATACCAAGGACCGGTGGAGGAAAAAATCCAAAACAGCAGCAGCAGCGCAGGAAGCACAGTCAGCAGCCCGCCCTCAGCCAGCAGCCAGAGCAGATCACTTTCAGGATGCAGGAAACGGAATCTCGTTGCCGGCAGGTGGGAGAAGTGAGGGAAAACGGCGGCAAAATTTCCAAGTCCGATCCCCGTCCATGGGGCGTCCAGGGTCATACTGAGGGATTCCAGAAAGAGGGAGCCACGGCCGTTGTCTGATGCAAACTGTGCAATGCCACCTTCCGATAACCGCTTGGAAACGTTTCCGCCCGACATGACCAGCAAGGTGGAGATGATAAAGACCAGGGATGTCGAAACGGCGAGTTTCTGCAAAAAACCGCGGCGCATGGCAATGCTGCCAAACCAGGCCGTCATGCCAAAAAACAGCAAGAGCAGTCCTGCCCGTGAGCTGTTCATGAAAAGGCAGACGAGCGGCGGGATGAAGCCCAGCAAACAAGGGATCCACAAACGGGATTTGCGCCGATGCGCATCAAATCCTGTCGCCGCGCAGAGCACGCATGTCATGGCGGCGATGCTGCTGATGTGGTTGCGGTTGGCAAACGGGCCAAAGCCATCTCCCCATTCCTTGGGGTTGCGCGGCCACCAGGGGATGCTGATGGCTCCTGTTCTCTCGAAGATGGACAGAATGCAAAGCAGGATGCTGCCGAAGGTGAGGGTTTGCATCATCGCCCGGCGCTGGCTGTCTGAAAATCCTCGTGTCAGGCACCATGCCAGCCAGAGGCAGCAGGTGGCAAACAGCAGCCAAGCCTCCAGGGTTACAAAGGCCTGAGGGGTCAGTGTTTTGGACAAATGGATGTCCCAGTCCTGCACCAGTGTGGTTTGCCAGGCCGGTGGTTTAAACAAAAAATTGGCAGGCAGAAACGAAAGCAACGGGGCAAGGGTGGCCCCCAGCAGGCCGCATAGCGCCAGCAGGGGCAGCTTCCGCTTTGAGGCGAAGAAAAGCAGGATCAACGCCATCAAAAGCGTGATCACCCCCTTGGACCAGGTGTCGCGCCCGGCACCAAACAGGCAGGCAAAAATCGGGAATGCGGCAAAAAGATATCCCTGCCATGCCGGTCCAGGAATGTCATAGCTGCGCACCTGGGCTGCGGCGCCGTCGTCATCAAAGTCGTCCTCCTGAAAGTCATCAGGCCTTTCGGGCAGCTCCGCAGCCTCGGTTTCATCCCCGACAAGCACCGGACGCTGATTGGTTGACTCATCAGACTGAGCGGAATCTTGTTTCATGCCGTGGTTGAGAGCGGAAGATGAGGGGGCGTTGCCTTGGTTGCAGCGCCTGCGGTGGATGGCAGCGCATTCCATTTCTCCAGGCAACGTTCGAGGGCTGGCAGCAGCACATCGAGCCGGAGGTGCCATTCGCCGAGATCTGTGCCATCCTGGGGGCGGTAGATGGTAAAGCTCCTGCCTCCGCCCAGCGCCAGGACTTCCGGCCTGCAGCCGGCCTTCTCGTGCATGCTCAGATCCATGCGTTCAAGCCCATGCTGAAACATGGTGGCAAAGCTCTCCAAGTCCATGCAGCGCTCGACCTCAAAATCCAGCACCCGGCCATAGGCCCTGAAGAATTCCCGCTGTCTGCGCCGCTCCATGGTTTCGTTGATCTGGCTGCGGAAATTGGACCAGCTGCGGATGTATCCCAGGTAGCGTGCGGCACCCAGCGCCAGCAGGAACAAGATGGCACCCGCCACTGGCAGCGCGCTGCCCTTGATCATCAAGATGCTCAATCCCACGAGGCTGAGCGCCAGGCAGACGCAGTACATCGCGGCCAGTGCGCCTCCTTTGCTGTAGCCAAGCAGAATCAGCCGATGATGAATGTGCTCGGCATCCGCATTGAAGATGGAAACACCCCGGATGGCTCTTCGGATGATGGCAAACAGGGTGTCCAAAATCGGGACTCCCAGAGCGATGATGACCACGAGCAGCGCGCCGATGATGGAGCCTTTGTTCGAGGTGAACAGCGAAACAGAGGCGATGAAAAAGCCAATTAAATAGGCGCCGCCATCGCCAAGGAAAATTTTGGCGGGCGGAAGGTTGAAGATAAGAAAGCCCGCCAGTGCGCCTGCCATCGCCAGCGAGACAACCAAGACGTCAGGCTGACGGCTGTAATAGCCGAGGAAGGCAAGGGTCAGGCTCAGAAACAGGCCGAATCCGCCAGCCAGCCCATCCATGCCATCGATCAAATTGACGATATTGGGAATGCTGACCAGCCAGATCAAGGTCAGCGGCAGGCTCCACCAGCCCAGTGACAAGGCACCTTCTCCGAACGGGTTGCTAAGAATGTCGATTGAAACCCCCAGGGAGTACAAGATCAACGCCGTGCCGATCTGGCCCACCAGCTTGACCTTGGCACCGAGAGGTTTGAGGTCATCCACGAACCCAACGCTGAATATCAAGGCGTTGCACACTGCCACAGGCAGCCAGCGGGTCCAGCCGAGTCCGCCAATGTAACCTGCTACCAAAGAGGCAAGGCCTACTGCCAGGAAAATAGGGGCACCGCCAAGCCGTGGGATCGGCTTTTCGTGCAGTTTGCGCCGTGTGTCCGGTTCATCCAGCCCGATCTGCCCGCCACGACGGAGAATCCACAGCGTCCCGAAGACGGCCACCAGGAGGGCTCCGCTAAAATAGCAGGCCATTTCCAGCCATGACACCTGCCTGGGTGCCCACGGACCCATGGCGGTTTCTTGGATGGCAGGAACAAACATCTGTGAACGGCAAATTCAGGTTGGAAAGACAGCGAGCATAAGCGTTGCAGATTCAAGGATCAAGACTTCAGCATCAAAGAAGTCTTTTGTTGCAACTTCCAGGAACGCTTCTTGAACTGTGGCCGCGTCTCCCTCACCATCGCCCATGCTCAACGACACCATAGCAGCCATTTCCACCGCCTTGGGAGAGGCTGCGATCAGTGTGGTTCGCATTTCCGGTCCGCAGGCGCTGCAAACAGCCTCCCGCGTTGCGCGTTTGCCAGCGAACATCCGGCCTCGGCAGGCGCATCTTGTGCAGATTCTTGATGCTGAGGGCGGGGCGTTGGATCATGGCCTGATGATCTATTTCAAAGGGCCGGCAAGCTACACAGGTGAAGATGTCATCGAGTTCCACGGTCATGGCGGTGTTCTTGTCACCCAGCGTGTTCTGGAACGGTGGCTTTCATGCGGGGCGCGTGCAGCGGAGCCGGGGGAGTTCACCCAGCGTGCCTTTTTGAACGGCAAGATGGACCTCACGCAGGCTGAGGCTGTGATGGATTTGATTCATGCCCAAAGCACCCTGGCTCTTCGCGCAGCCAATGAGCAGCTTGGCGGGGTCATCGGGCGTGAAGCGGCCGCCATGCAGCAGGAGATCATCCCGGTGCTGGCCCACATCGAGGCTTACATTGATTTTCCGGAGGAGGACATCTCGCCTGAGACAGGGGAGAATTTGAAGCGTCGCATGGATGGCGTCCTTGGGCGTGCTCAAAAACTCATCGCCACCTCAGAGCAGGGCCGCATCCTGCGGCATGGCGCACGGACAGTCATTTCCGGGTCCCCGAATGTTGGCAAAAGCAGTCTGCTCAATGTGCTGCTGGGCTTTGAGCGTGCCATCGTCAGTCCTACGGCGGGAACGACCCGTGACACGATCGAAGAAGTCATCCAGGTCCATGGCATACCGCTGCGGCTTGTGGACACCGCAGGTCTGCGTGATTCTGACGATGACGTTGAGCGCGTGGGAATTCAGCGCACTGAGCGTGAGCTGGAGCGTGCCGATCTCGTCATCGAAGTCGTCGATGGCAGCCTCGGTGCCAGTGCCGCGCGGCTGCAGCTTCCTCCCGCACTCGTCAGCCGGCGCATTCTCATTCTTAACAAAAGCGATCTGGGCATCCATGCTGACTGGGCCGGCGAGCAAGGCGCCATTCCATTTTCATGCCTGACCGGGGAAGGCACCGAGGCGCTGCGTGATGCCATCCGCGCTGTCATTGCCACTGCAGGGCCGCTCGCCACAGATCATCCCATCGCGATCAACGCACGGCACAAGGCTGCCTTTGAACGCTGCGCTGAGCGTCTCGTGGCAGCCAGGGCGGCGCTCGCGCGCAATGAAGCGCCGGAATTCATCGCCCTCGAGATTCGAGAGGCGCTTCAGGCTTTGGGAGATGTCATCGGTCAGGTCGATGTCGAGCGCATCTTGGACGTGATCTTCTCGACCTTCTGCATAGGAAAGTGAGTTTCCCTCCGTTTGACTCCACCTGCCATGAAACGCCGCCATTTTTTCACCACCGCGCTCGCCGCCACCGCTGTGTCCCGCCTCAGTGCTCAGTCTATCGCCAAAGCAGCCGCTGATCCTGCCTACGTGATCAAAAACCACGGCATCAAGCACACTGTCATGGGCTGGTGCTTCAAGCCCATGGACATGATGGTGCTGGCAAAGCACTGCAAAGACATCGGTCTCGTGGGGATGGAGGGCATTGACCGCAAATACTATCCTGATGTGAAGGCTCTCGGCCTCGATATTTCCCTTGTCGGCTCACATGGCTTCGCCAACGGTCCGTGCAATCCCAAGTTCCGTGACGAAGTCATCGCCAAGCTCAATGACGCCATCGATGCCGCTGCGGATGTGGGCTGCAAAAAAGTCATTACCTTCACAGGCATGAAATTCGAGGGGATGGACCGGGAGCAGGCGATCAACAACTGCCGCGACACCTGGAAGGCTGTCCTTCCGAATGCGGAGAAAAAAGGCATCACCCTGGTGCTGGAGCACCTGAATTCACGCGACAGTTCGCACCCGATGAAGGGCCACCCCGGCTATTTTGGCGACGACGTGGATTTCTGTGTGGATCTCATCAAGCAGATCGGCAGCCCCAATTTCAAGCTGCTCTTTGACATCTACCACGTCAGCATCATGAACGGCGACATCATCCGCCGCCTGCGTCTGCACAAAGATTACATCGGGCATATCCACACAGCCGGCAATCCAGGGCGCTGTGAGCTCGATGAGCACCAGGAGATCAACTACCCGGCAGTGATGCAGGCCCTGCTGGAAATCGGCTACCACGACTTCGTGGCGCATGAATTCATCCCCACCTGGGACGATCCGGTGCTCGCACTGCGCCACGCCGCGATGGTTTGCGATGTTTGATCTGGGGCCGGCCGGGCCGTCAGCCTGAATAAAACAAACGAAAAAAACCCGCCGAGGAACAGCCCGGCGGGGTTAATCAATGAATCAAAAGAAGAATCAGCCTTCGCCGGCGACCTTGCTGATCACCTGACGACCGCGGTAGTAACCGCAGGAAGGGCAGGCGACGTGACCTGGGACGCTGGTGCCGCATTCCGGGCAGCTCTTGAGTGTGGGTGCCTTCCAGCGGTTTGCGCCTTGACGCATGCGTTGGCGGCTCTTGGATTGTCTGCGCTTCGGATTGGCCATGAGAGTATCGAGGTGGGGTCTGTTCTAGTTTAACTTGTTCAAAGCTTCCCACACACCCGGACCCGCACTTTGAGGCTCGTCGGGAGCTGGTTCCAACTCCGGTTCAAACCTGCCTTCGGCGGGACACTGACGAGGATGGACATTGCCAGCATCGCAGCGTGGGTAGCTCGGAAGGGTGAGCAGAATATCTTCCCGTACGGTATCCGTCAAGTTGATCGTGTCATCCTTTGCAATCTCGACCTCGGAGGAGTAGTTTTCGAGTTCCACCCGGTAGTCGAAGCGTTCCAGGCAGGCGCCGCATTCCAGGCTGAAAGTGGCCCCCAGGCGGCCAGTGACAATGAGATCTGCGCCGTCACGCTCCACGTGAAGATCATATTTCAGAGGGGAAACAGCTTGGATGCTGTCTTTGGGGTCGAGGTCAAAGAAGGTCGGGAGTTCCTGCCCGGAAATATCTTTGCCGCCTTCCGGCAAGGTGCGCAGATCAATGAATAATGGACGGTGCATGGTCGGGGAAGGGTTAAAAATCAACTAATCTGAAGTTTATTGCGGAGAGCTGAAACCACATTCGGCGGGACGAACTGTTCGATGTGGCCTCCGAGGCGGCAGATTTCCTTGACCAGCCGGCTGCTGATGTAGGTGTATTCTTCGCGGGGCATGAGAAAGAGTGTCTCAAGGTTAGGCTCTAGTTTACGATTCATGAGCGCAAGCTGGAACTCGAATTCAAAGTCAGACACCGCGCGCAGGCCGCGGACCAGGGCGCAGGCCTGGTGTTTGCGGGCGAAATTGACCAGAAGGCCGTCGAAGGGCATGACCTCGATGCCTGGGATTTCAGCAGCCGCATTGCGGATGAGCTCGACCCGTTCTTCGACGCTGAAGAGGCTCTGCTTGGCGTTGTCGCGGGCGACGGCGATGATGAGATTGTCAAAAATGCCTGCCGCACGCTGCAAGACGTCGAGATGGCCGTTGGTGATGGGGTCGAAGCTGCCCGGATAAATTGCTCGTCGCATGAGGTTGTATGGAGCCAGACTGTAGCGGCTGGGGGAGTGCCTGAAAAGAGAAAGCTCAAGCCAGAAGCACCTGCGCCATGGCCATTTCACGTGTGTGAGTCAGGCTGACGAGGCAGGTGGCGTCACCGGCATGCTGCCTGGCGGCGCCGTGGAGAAGGATGGAGGGTTTGCCGTTCTCTGCGCGCAGGACTTCGATGTCGGTCCAGTTCACCCCTTCCGCCCAGATCCCGGTCCCGAGAGCTTTGGCCACGGCTTCCTTCGCGGCAAATCTGGCGGCATAATTCATGGCGGGTTCCGCGCAGGAGTCACAATAAGCTATTTCGCCAGCAGTGAAAGTGCGCTCCTTGAAGCGCTGACCATGGCGCTCCAGCATCTCACGGATGCGGGACACTTCCACGAGGTCTATGCCGATGCCGGTGGCTTTCATGCAGGATCAATGGCGGTAGGTTGCCATGACCGCGAGCATCTCGCGCACTGCTCCGTGCAGGCCGATGAAAACTGCACGGGAAATGAGGTGGTGGCCGATGTTGAGTTCCGCCAGATGGGGCACGGGCCAGAGGGAAGGGAGGTTTTGGGTGGTGAGACCATGCCCGGCATTGATTTGCAGGCCCAAGGCATGCCCCAGCTCTGCGGCGGCACACAGGCGCTCCACCTCGGCGGCTCGCTTTTCTCCGGTGTGGTTGGCAAAGGTGCCTGTGTGGAGTTCGATCATGGCCGCTCCGATTTCGGCACTGGCCCGGACCTGATCGAGGTCGGGATCGATAAACATGCTGACACGGGTGCCATTGTCGCTGAGTGACTTGACCGTCTGACGCAGGGCATCGCGCTGACCGTTCACATCGAGTCCTCCCTCCGTGGTGACTTCTTCACGGTTTTCAGGCACCATGCAGACGAAATCGGGACGCACCTGGAGTGCGATGTTCAAAATTTCCTGCGTGTTGCCCATCTCCAGATTCAGCTTGGTGGCGATGTTTTTGCGCAGCAAAAACACATCTGCATCCTGGATATGGCGGCGATCAGCACGCAGGTGTACGGTGATGGAATCCGCACCTGCTGCCTCTGCTGCCAGGGCGGCTGCCAGGGCTGTGGGTTCGGCCTGAGGAGACTCCGGCATGGTGCGGTAACGTGCCTGACGCAAGGTCACGACATGGTCGATGTTAACACCGAGTAGCAGGTTGGTTTGGGGCATGAGTGCTATTTAGCGCGGTCGATTCCTGCCGCAAGCGTCTGGTCTATGCGGCTTTTGACACAAACTTTACAGAAAAATGTAACTGCATTCCCAAGAAATTGAAGTACTCAATCGGTGTATCATGCTGAGAGGTGTGAACTTTCATCTATAAATAAACCCATGAAATCCCTATTCTATACAATCCTTATCCTTGGTGGCGCCTTTCTGGCCTACGACTATTTCGGGGCACCGCCCGGAAAGAAGCTTGTCTTCAAAAGCCTCAATCCAACGGCAAAGCCCAAGGTGGTGGCGGTGAAGCCTGCCGAGGAGGAAAAGCCGGTTGTGCAAGAAACGAAGCCTGCCCCTGTGAAGCCCGTGGTGGTGGAGGCTCCTAAGCCTGCGGAAAAGGCACCTGAGCCAAAATCCGCTCCGGCGAAGGCGGAACCGAAATTTGAAACCATCGAAGCCCTTACCGGCAACTGGCTGAAAATTCCCGCATCTGCATTCCCGCGGGAGGTAAAGCTTGTCCAGGACGCCATGTTCAAGATGAGCGTGGGGTCGAGCAAGATCGCTGCTGGGGGGAAGGCGTATGCTTTGTCTGCCGACAACGGGGTGATCACTCTCGCTCCTACTGCGGCCTCTCCGGCGCGTGCGCAGCTTCCCATCGATGGCACGGACTTGAAGGCGCAGCTCAACGCATCCTACGAGAAGTGGAAGATTACCCGAGCTGAAGAGCTCAAGGCCATAGCGGCCAGCAAGCAGCAGAGTCAGTCTCAGGCAGCGGATGTGGGCCCTTCCAGCAGTGAGGTGGATGCAGGCGGCAAACCTGTGCGCGATTCTGCGGGAGGTTACCCGCTGCTGATCGCCAGCATGAAGCGCGGGCAAATTACCGAGATCAAACCTGAGAATGTCACCAGCTGGCAGGATCCACAGCCCACGGCGGTTCAGGGCAAGCCTGGTTGGGCGGTGAAGGTTGGTTGCAATGTGAAAACAGTTTTTGGAATGCAACCAACAGAAGCGCAGGCGCTGGTGCTCAATGGCAAGGTCATGGGCTGGTACTACACAGGCTCTGGCGAAGAAGTGCCCTGATGTTTTTTTCAAGAATAACAAGTTTCCGTTTGCCAGGCGGCACTGAGCGTTTACTATCGCGACCCCAAACGGCAAAGGAGCGGTAGTTCAGTTGGTTAGAACGCCAGCCTGTCACGTTGGAGGTCGCGGGTTCGAGCCCCGTCCGCTCCGCCAGTTGGGTTATACAGGCCGCCTTGCATTCATGCAGGCGGCCTTTTTTCTTGGAGGCCATGCGCATGCCAGCTGATGAGAGAATGCATTCATTAGCTTGCGCCTGATTAAAGCAGGGCATGCCCATGCGCTCTGCATGATGCTGAATGAGCAAAGGCTGGAGATAGGCCTACTTTTTCGCCAGGACGCTCTCAAAACAGCGTTGCTCTTCGGGGAGCATGGAGGCCTTGGGATTGATGGCCTTGATCACGCCGAGTGCCTCATTGTGAAATCCTCCGCTGTTGGCAATGGCTGCAAAAACGGCGCGCTGTCCCTCAGTGAGGGGGTTTAGATCGATGTACTGAAGATTTTGCACCGCCTGTTGGATGTCGTGCAGCCTCCAGCGGGCAAGTGCGACCGTGAGCTTGCGCTGATTGTCTGAGGGCTGAATTTTCAGCAAATTAACGGCATTCCGCAGGGCGAGTTCGATGTTTTTGCCCGCCAGCAGGCTGACATATAGATAGGATTCGACAAAATGCGTGTCATCCGGCCAGCGGGTCACCGCTTCCTGTGCCGCTTGTATCAGGGACTCTGTGCTGCGATTGGCCAGGCAGGCTTTGATCAGACCGGTGAAGGCGTCGCGCTCGATGCGGGGAGAGGCGGAGGCACGCTGGGCCGCCTTGATGGCGAGGCGGTATGCATCCTCAGCGATGTCAAAATGGCCACGCTCCTCGCCATACCTGGCGATTTGCAGCAGCGCTGCGTAGCGTCCGTTGAACTGTGCTGCATCTTTGGCCGCGATCAGCTTGGTGCGCAGCTCTTCGGTGGGCTTTTTCAGGATGTAGGCCAGGTGTGCGCGGAACATGGCCATGGTGGTGGGATCGAGCACACCAGCGACCTTGGGGTCATTGACCAGACGTTCGAGGTCATCGTAGCGCTGCAGCACGGTCAGAGCATTGAGGTAATTTTCCAACAAGCCCTGATGGGCTTTGGCTTCCTCCTCCGGCAGCACGGAAAGGAGCTGACGGAATTCTCCCTCTTCCACCAGCCAGCGTATGAAGGGGAGCAGTTGGTCACGCTTTTTATCCTGATACCTCGCCGTGGCTTCCATCACGATTTCCTTTTTGCGACCGGGATTTTGCTGAACTTCACGCTTCAGCGCGCTCACATAGTGCCTGTCATCTGCCTTGGGGTGTTGTTTGAGGCGCTCAATCAAGCGGGTGGTGTCTGCTGGGGTCAAGGACGTCAGGCTGTCCATGTATTCCAGAGTCTGAAGGCCGATGTCATCATCACCTGAGGCAAGCTTCCAGAGGGAGTCCATGCCCAGCCCGACTTCCATCGGATTTCCAGAGGACATCTGCACCTTGGCAAAGCGCAGCAGCGCCTCCTTGTCATCCGGATGTTCCTGGGTGTAGTTGCGCAGTACCTTGAGCAGGGGCTTGTTTTGCTCGCGATCTCCCCAAACTTCTTCGGCCAGCTTGATCAGGGCCTCGCTGGGCTGCTCCACCCGCATCAGCTGTTCGAGAGCCTGGGAGGCGTCCTTGGTCTTCCCGAGGTTCATGAGGCAGCGCACATGGAGCAGCTCGTCTGCCGGGGTTAGGACGTCGAGGTTCTTCAGTTTGTCATAGAAAAACAGCGCCGTGTCGCGCTTCAGCAGGGTGAAGTATTCAAAATTCAGCCTGATGGCCTCCTCACTTTCCGGAGCTTTGGTGTAAGCTTCCTGGGCTTTCATCACCGCATTGACCCCCTGGCCGTTCTCCATCATCTGTCGCGCCTCTTTCACCATGCTGCCCGCGCGCATGTTTTTGATGGAGTTTTTCAAGGGGCGCGCATACGCGATGCCAAGGGCAAGGAGGGAAAGGCAGATGATGACGATCACCAGGGCGGCCACCCACCGCGCCAGCGGTGACTGACGGTCACGGTGAGCCACTGTCGGGGGCACCAGCCATTCCCAGAGGGCAATGAAAGGCCGCCACAAAACGAAGGGCTTTTGTGTGAGGTCCTTGGTTGGATCAATGTTTTGGTTCCAAAGCATGGTGGTTCGCGGCCGAAATACGTAGTGTAGGTGTGCCGGAAGCGCCGTCACGTTGAAATTTATTCCGTGATCTGATTGTCTGTAGCGGCGTTTGTGGCGCTCCTTCCGCCTGAGAGAATTCAGTTGAAAAGACCTGCGTACCCCCTAAAAAAGCGCTCCGCGATTGAACGTCCGGAGGGGGCGAACAACCAGAACCGTCTCCCTGTGGCGTTCATTTCCCCCCAACCAACCGATCCAACGACGTTATGATCCAAGTTAAGAACCTCATCAAGGTGTTTGGCACCAAAGTGGCTGTCGATGATGTCTCCTTCTCAGTGGAGAAAGGCGAAGTCCTGGGCTTTCTCGGGCCGAATGGTGCCGGCAAATCCACGACCATGCGCATGGTCACCGGCTATTTCCGCCCCACCAGCGGAAGCGTGAACCTTTGCGGGATCAACATGCTTGAAGAACCGGAGCTGGCCAAGCAGCGCCTGGGCTACCTGCCTGAAAATGCGCCGCTTTATTCCGACATGACGGTGGCCAGTTTCCTGGGCTTCTGCGCCGAGCTGCGCGGCTTGCATGGCGCGGAGCGCACAAGGGCCATCGACCGCGTGCTGGACCTGTGCTTTCTGGACAAGGTGCGCAATCAGAGCGTGGACACCCTGTCCAAGGGCTACCGCCACCGCACCTGCTTTGCGCAGAGCATCATTCACGACCCTGATGTGCTGATTCTGGACGAGCCGACGGACGGTCTTGACCCCAATCAGAAGCACGAGGTGCGCGGCATGATCAAGCGCATGGGCCAGAACAAGGCCATCATCTTCTCCACCCACATTCTGGAAGAGGTGGAGGCTGCATGCTCCCGCGCCATCATCATCGACCGTGGCAAGGTGGTGGCCGACGGCACCCCAGACAGCCTCAAGAAACTCGTCCCTGGTGCCAACACCCTCGACGAGGTCTTCCGCAGCATCACCAAATCAGAGACCGCCGGCAAAAAGGCGGCCTGAGATCCTTTCTCCTTTTCACCCCCCAATCCAACCAACGCATGAGCAATCGAGACATCCAAAACACTCTGGCCGTCTTCAAGCGGGAGTTTATGGCCTACTTCAACTCTCCCGTGTTTTACGTCATTGTCGTTATCTTCCTGCTGGCGACGAATGGCTTCACGTTCTTTTTCTCACGCCTCCTGGACAGTGACGACGTTTCGCTGGCCACCCGTTTCTTTGTCTGGCACCCGTGGATCTACACGGTGCTGGCGCCGGCCGTGGGCATGCGCCTGTGGTCTGAGGAGCACCGGCTGGGCACCATCGAGCTGCTCATGACCATGCCGGTCTCCCCCTGGCAGGCCATCTGGGGCAAGTTTCTGGCGGCTGCGGTGATCTGGTTGATCGGCCTGGCGCTGACCTTCCCGATCGTCGCGACGGTGGCTTATCTGGGCAATCCTGACAGCGGCCCGATCATCAGCGGCTACGTGGCCAGCTACCTCTACGCGATGGCATGCCTGGCGGTGACCTCCGCCATCAGCGCCTTTACGCGCAGCCAGGTGGTGTGCTTCATCATCAGCGTCGCGTTTTGCCTGCTGATCGCCCTGATCGGAGATCCGGGCCTGACCCAGACGGTGGTGAACGCCGTGCCAAACGGGATGGAGAGCGTGGTGCGGTTCATCAGCTACTTCAGTTTCATGGATCACTTTTTTGAAATGACCAAGGGCATCTTCGTCCTGCGTGACGTGCTCTACTTTGTTTCCGTCATCGTTGTGGCGCTGCTGGTGACCGACCTGGGACTCCGTTCCAAGCGCGCCTGATTGTTCCCTGAGCCTTCATTATCCAACCTTTCCTATCATCATCATGAGCGCTTCAAACAAGAATGCCTCTGCCGGCATCATCACCGTGTTGATCATCGCCATCATTTTCGCCCTGAACTTTCTCGTGGGCTGGGTGAATTTTGGCAACGTCCGTCTCGACCTGACCGAGGACGGTCTCTTCACCCTCTCCCAGGGGACGAAGAACATTCTCAGCCGGATCAACACCGATGAACCGGTGTCGATCAAATATTATGCCACGAATGACGACCGCGTCATGCCAAACGTCCTCAAACCGCATGCGCGGGCCATTGAGGATCTTCTGCTGGAATATGAGAAGCAGAGCAACGGCAGCGTGTCCCTGGAAGTCATCCATCCGAACCCGGACACGGATGACGAGGACAAGGCCAAGGACGATGAAATCCGCGGCATGCAGGTCAATCAGGAAGGCGACCAGATCTATCTGGGGCTGACGGTCCAGTGCCTTGACCGCAAGGAGATCTTGCCGTTTCTGAATCCGGAAGATGCCACGGCGCTGGAATACGACGTTTCCCGCGCCATCGCGAAGGTCATCAAGCCGACCAAGACGGTCATCGGCTACATGAGCGCGATGCCCATCGGCGGCGTGCCCTCCATGCCGTTCCAGCAGCAGCGTGGCCCGGAAGCCTGGGCGCTCATCCAGCAGCTTCGTTCTGACTACGAGGTGCGCGAGATTTCGATGACAGCCGACAAGATCGACAGCGACATCACTGTCCTTCTCGTGGTGCATCCTGCCGACATCGGCAAGACGGCCGAGTATGCCATCGACCAGTATCTTCTAGGCGGCGGCAATGTGATCGCCTTTGTGGATCCGCAGAGCCTGCTCGCCCAGGCGATGAGCAGCCAACCCAATCCGATGACCGGCCAGCCGGGCAACATGATCAACACCTCCTCCGATCTGCCGAGTTTGTTCAAGGCCTGGGGCATCGGCTACAAAAAAGACATGGTGCTGGTGGACATGAACTACCGTGGCAATCTCCAAGGCCGCCTCATGCCGACGGCGTTGCAGCTCCCCGGCCAGGCCATCAACCAAGACGACCGTGTGACCTCCGGTCTGCAGTCCTTCACCCTCATCAACTCCGGTGCCTTGACCGTCGAAAATAAGCCTGGGCTCAATGTGATCACGCTCGTGAACAGTTCCGAGGCTTCGGAGCTCATCGACACGGCTGCGGCTGACAAACTGCGCCGGGAGCCCATGGTCAACTTCAACGCCAGCGGCAAAAAGCAGGTGCTGGGCGTGCGTATTGCCGGCAAATTCAAGACCGCCTTCCCGGATGGCAAGCCTGCGGCTGCCGCACCCTCCAAAGAAACCGGAGGCCCTCAGCAGGATGCCAGCGCACCTGGAGCCTCCGAGGCGAAAGCGCCTGAAAAGAAAGCCGACAACTCGCTCAAAGAGTCCAAGGACAGCGAGCGCAACGTCATCCTCTTTTCCGACGCCGACATGCTCTATGATGCCTTCTGCCTGAAGCAGGGGGAACTCGGAGTGGGCCTCGTGACCAACGGTGGCAACCTGCCCATGGTGCTGAATGCCGTGGAAGTGTTCGCCGGCGGCGGTGACCTCATCCAGGTCCGCAACCGCAAGTCTCCGGTGCGTCCGTTCATCAAGCTGAAGGAAATGCGCGAGACGGTGGAGGAAAAATACCGTCCGCAGCTGGTCAATCTCGAGAAGGAACGCCAGGAGCTGGCGGAAAAGCTGAGCAAGGCGCGTCCGCAGCTCGACCTGAAGAAGGGGGCTCTGATCGTGGACCAGGGGACGATGAACAACATCAAGGAGATGGAAAAAAACACCAAGACCATCGACAAGGAAGTGCGGAACATCCGCAAAGAGGTCAACAAGGAGGTGGAATTCCGCAAGACCTTGATCAAGACCCTTAACGTGCTGGTTGTTCCCGTGCTGGTGGGAATGGTCGGGCTCATTTTTGCCATGCAGCGTCGCACCCGCACGGCGGCGGCCTGATTTCGCAGTTTAAAACCAGTCAACACACTGTCTTTTCCTCAAAGCCATGAAGAAGATCATCATCCTTTTGGTTGTACTCGCCGCCATCATCGGCACCGCCCTGGTTCAATCCAAAAAGCGTACTTCACTGCTAAACCGCTCGCTCGTGAGCGTGAAGGCACGGGAGCTGTTGTTTCCGGAGTTTGACATCAACGGCATCAAAAAAATCGTGATCAAGGAGGGCAAAGGTGAAACCACCCTTGTGGTCCAGAACGATACCTGGGTCGTCCAGGAAAGAGCGGCATACCCCGTGGAGAAAGAGAAGCTGCAGACCGCGCTGCTGAGCCTGAAGTATGAAAAGATCAAAGGCGGCCGCCGCATCGGCAAGGACTCCTGGAGCAAGGTGGGGGTGAACTCTCCCGGAAATGCCAACACCACTGGAGCAGGCACCCTCGTGGAATTGTTCGACGAGAAGGGCGCCCTGATGCACTCTTTGGTGCTCGGCGGGCAGGTGAGCAGCTCCGGCGGCTCCAACAATGAGCAGATGCGGATGTTTGGCGGCCCTGCAGGCAACCGCTTTGTCCGCATTCAGGGAGAAGACACGATTTGGGAGATCAATGATCAGCTGCCAGATCTGGTGGCGAAGCCGGACACCTGGCTGGCCAAGGGCTTCTTTGATGTGCAGAAGCTCAAGTCGGTGGAAGTCACCGCTGCAAAGCCGGCTGATTCATGGAAAGCCTCACGTGCCAATGAGCCTGGAGAGTTCACTCTGGATGGAGCCGGTCCCGGCGAAAGCATCGACACGGCCAAGGTGTCCCTCGGCAGTTTGTTCTCCAGCCCGACTTTCAATGACGTGCTGAGCAAAGACAAGGCTGCGGACATCATGAAAGACGCGGTGAAGGCAAGGCTCGTCACCTTCGATGGATTCACCTACACCATCCTGACTGCCAAGAAAGCAGGGCAGGGGGACGGCGACAAATACTACGTCACCGTCACTGTCAGCGGAGAGTTCCCGAAAGAGCGCGCCGCCGTGAAGGATGAGAAGCCGGAGGACAAAAAGAAAAATGATGAAGCTTTTGCTGCGGAAAAGAAGAGGCTTGAGGAGAAGCTCGCTGATGAGAAGAAGTTCGAAGGCTGGGTCTATGAGGTCACGGAATACACAGTGAGCAGCCTCCTGAAAAAGCGCTCTGAAATCCTTGCGGCAGCTCCACCGGCGAAACAGCAGGCTCCAGCCACAGGAAGCGGCGCAAGTTCTTCAGGACTGCCTGACATCAAGAAAATGATTCCAGGCCTGAACACTCTGCCAGCTGCGCCGGGCAGTGCTCCTGCTCCAGCCACGCCCGAGGCAGCTCCCGCAGCTTCCATCAACGTGAATACGCCTGCAGTGCCTCCGCCTGCTGTTCCAAAACCGGAGATCAAGCCAGCTCCGGCCCCTGCGGCCAGCCCGGCTCCTGCAGAAAAGCCGGCGGCCGCACAAGAAACGGCCAAGCCTGCAGCTCCGCAGGCCAAGCCCTGAGCATTGATTGATAGATGCAAGTTTCAAGACGGAGTGGTGCCTCGCATCACTCCGTTTTTCTTTTGGGGGAAGACATGGAAAATCGGGGCTGAAAACACAGTGCCTGATCAGGCAGATCGCGGCAGCGAACAGCGTGTCTGGATCATCTTCAATGATGGCGGATGCGTTTATGAGCCTTGCTGAAACACGTGCATGGAGCGAATCACCTCCCCCTCTCGGGAGCAAGGCATCGCCTAGGACATGTTTGGTGAACCGAAGATGAAATGACGTTTTCGTTTCGTTGTTAACTAGTGATAACTGACTTGAAACTGCTGCTTGGGCGGGTTTTTGCGGATACGATTTGGACGTTACATTTTCGGGTTGGAAATTGAATCGATCCAAAATCTCTGGGAACAACTATTTCATCGTTGTCGGTGTTTCGGTGAAGGAAACGCTTTAAGCGCTATAATTTTATTGAAACGACTGGCTGGTTACATTTGCACAGGGGCGTTATCGGTCACTTGTTCTTCCCATCTCGCAAGCAGCCAGAGTACATCTGACAGGCGGTTGAGGAATCGTATGAGTTCCTCATTTGGAATGTGATCGGGGGTGCCTTGCAGATCAATGACGCTGCGCTCAGCTCGGCGGCAGGCGACACGGGCAAGGTCGGCATACGCACCACTCATGACTCCGGCTTCTCCAGGCAGGGCCCAGCCTTTGAACTTCAGGGCACCGCCCGCCTCCAACTTGGCCACCCAGTCATCCAGCCAGACGACATTGGAGGTAGAGATGCGTTCCGGGTGGCTGGCGGCATAGCGGTCTTCATTTCCCGGTGGGGTGGCCAGTTCCCCCATGAGCTCGATCAGCCAACGCTGAACTTGCGGGACAATTTGCCGCGTCTCCTCGCGGGCTGCTGCGATGCGCAAGGGGCCCAGTGCGGCATTTAATTCATCCACGGCACCGAGGGCGTGGACACGGGGATGGGATTTTGCGAGGCGGCAGCCAAAGAGCAGATCGGTCTGGCCTTGGTCTCCTTTGCGGGTGGCGATGGACATGGTAAGAGATGACTGGCTTTGAATGAATGGTGAGGGGGGGCTTACTCGTCTGGGAAGCTGCCTTGCGGTGATGGCTGCAGGTGGGGGGAGAGTGCGGGAGGCGGGACCTGGGTTGTTGTCCCTTTCCGACACGAGCGCACCATCCATCCGGCCAGCAGGGTCAGCAAAAGCAAGGCTGCCAAGCGTGTGGAACGTGTGGAAAGCATGAAACGACGCTTTTCAGCCTCCTTTTGACTGCCGCTGGCGTCGTTCCACTTCACGGCTGGCTCGTTCCAGGGTAAGCAACTCCTCTGCGGTGAGGCTGTCTTTGCCGTGGAGGTTCATCTTGTCCAGCAGGGGATTGACCACCTGCTCCATCCAGGCGTCTGCGGAGTCCAATGATCCCGGTGCAGCGAGTGGGGATGTGTCAATTTCGCGCTCGGTCAATGGGCGCACTCGGGTGCGTGCCATAGCCGGCCTGCGCTGCTGCTGGTAGCGGGGAGGCTGCCATTGGCTGGCGTAGGTCAGGGGCCTGCCTCCATAGCCGAGGCTGCGTGCATAAAACCACCCCAGCGAAGCACCGCCGAGATGGGCAAAGTAGGCGATTTTCATGCCCTCGGGCAGGATGTGAAACAGCACACCCGTCAGGCCAAAGACCAGCTGGATGATGAAGAGCCCCTTGGCCAGGGTCCAGAGCCTCAGGTGAACAGGTATGATGAAGTAGATGAAGGCGGTGATCTTTTCATCCGGCAAAACCACCGCAAGGGCCATGAGCAGTCCAAAAACCGAAGCCGAGGCTCCCACCAGAGGTGTGCTCACGTCACCCAGCACAAAGCCGTTCACCGCCATCTCTGTGAGGGCCCCCGCGATGCCGGACAAAAGGTAGATCAGGGTGAAATGGCGGCTGCCAAACAGGTGCTGCACCCCGCGCCCCGCGAACCACAGCATCATCATGTTCAGGGCAAAGTGCATCAAATTGCCATGCACGAACATGTAGGTGAGCAGTGTCCAGACATTGCCGCGTGTCAGTTCATCCACACTGACACCGCCCAGCGGTATGTAGTCTCCCGTCCGCGGGTGCCGGACTCCGCCGGTTTCGAACAGGAACTGCATGACGAACACCGCTACATTGATCCCCAGGATTGCATGAAATGCGGTGAATCCCCGCATCACTCCAGCGACGGAACGTGGCGGTCCTTCACGCATGTAATCACGGTCATACAGGGACATGGTGGGGAATGTGCCCGACTGAACGTCCTGCGCGAGGTTTTTTTCGCGTTGGCGATGACAAGCGACTCCAGTGCGGCTAACCTCCCGCCGCAGTATGAAATCGACCTCAGACTCTCTGCTCGACGCCGTATCCCAAAGCGGGGCGCATGATGCCGCCGACCTGCTGGAGCAAGCTTCCGGAGAGGATGCCGCCCGGGTGCTGCAGCAGCTCAATCCCATGGTGGCGCAGCACGTGCTGAACGAGATGGAGGATGAGTCGCGGACTGCCGCCCTGACTTTTGTCCCGCTGAACAAGACACGGCAATGGGCCCGCAACCTCGAGCACCCGGAGGACAGCGTGGGCCGGCTCATGGAGGAGCCGGTGGCGGTGTTCCGCCCGGAGGCCACCGCGCGCGACACCATTGAGGAAGTGCGCAAGCTCGCCAAGAAAGCCTTTATCACCTACGGGTACATCACCGACGAGCAAGGCCGGCTGCTGGGGCTGCTGGTGATGCGGGACCTCATGCTGGCCGAGCCCGACGCGCGGCTGGCGGACGTGATGATCAAGCAACCCTTCACCCTGGCCCCGGACATGGAGCTCACGGACGCGATGAAGCTTGTCGTGAACAAGCATTACCCCGTGTATCCGGTGTGCAGCAAAGACGGCATTCTGCTGGGGCTGGTGCGCGGGCAGACTTTATTTGAGGCGCGCGCGATCGAGATCAGCGCCCAGGTCGGCTCGATGGTGGGGGTGGAAAAAGAAGAGCGCCTGACCACACCGCTGCTGCGCAGCCTGCGCTTTCGGCATCCCTGGCTGCAGATCAATCTCGTGACCTGTTTCATCGCCGCGACGGTGGTCGGAGTTTTTGAGGGGACGCTGGGCCGGCTGGTGCTGCTGGCGGCGTTTTTGCCGGTGCTTGCAGGGCAGTCCGGCAACACCGGATGCCAGGCTCTGGCGGTGACCCTGCGTGGTATGACCCTGGGAGACCTGAAAGCGGGGGATGAGCGAAAGCTCGTGATCAAGGAGGGCCTGCTGGGTTTGTACAACGGCATGCTTGTCGGCATTTCCGCCGCCATCGGCATGGGGATCTATGCACACATGAACAACAATCCCAATGCTTTCATGCTGGCCTTTGTGGTGTGGGTGGCGATGACCTTTAGCTGCGTGGTCAGCGGCCTGAGCGGCGCCTTGATCCCACTGCTGCTGAGGAAGTTCGGCGCTGATCCGGCCACGGCTTCGAGCATCTTTCTCACCACGGCGACGGATGTGATCAGCATGGGCACCTTTCTCGGGCTCGCGACGCTGCTGGTGCCATGATCGTGTGGGAACGGGATGAGTGGCGGGCGCGCATGCATGAGCATGCCGGACGAGTCATGGCGCATGCGGACGCTTTTGTGGAGCGCCGCAGCCGTGATGCGAAACATCCGGTGCATGACTTTCTGTTCACTTATTACAGCTTTGCGCCAGCGAAGCTCAAACAGTGGGTGCCGCCCTATGGGGTGGCCATTGAAGTCACAGCGGAGGATCTCGCCGAGTGCCCCTGGCTGCAGGGGGAGCGTTTTTTGTGTGTGAAGAACCGACTGAGCCTGGACACCCGGCGTTTCACTCAGCGGGAGCGCGAATTTGCCGCGTGGGTGGCCATGCTTTGCGCGCGCATGCTTGGCAGGGCAGGGAGGTTTGCGTGCTACGGGCTGCATGAATGGGCCATGGTTTACCGCCAGTCGGCGCAGCAGGTGAGGCATCAGGGATATGAGCTGCGTCTGCCGCCGCATGAGCTGGCGGCTTTCGTGGAGTCACTGCCTGTGTGCTGCTCCCACTACGATGCCTTTCGTTTTTTCACGCCTGAAGCGCGGCCTTTGAATGTGCTGCAGCCGACGCTGGAGTCGCGCCCGGATTTCGAGCAACCAGCCTGCCTGCACGCCAACATGGATTTGTACAAATGGTCGTCAAAGCTCTGGCCGTGGACCGGCTCTGATTTGATCGGGGCTTGTTTTGAGCTGGCGCTTCAGGGGCGGGACCTCGATATGCGGGCCAGCCCCTATGACCTGAAGTCGCTCGGGTATGAGCCGGTGAGAATCGAAACGGCAGAAGGCCGCGTGCGGTATGAGCGTGAACAGCGTGAACTGGCGGCCAAGGCGGCGGAGCTCCGCAGAAGGCTGCTCGAACAGACTTCGGCGCTTTCACAGGCGGTCATTGCTCATCCGCCGTCCCACCTCCTCGCAAAGTCCGATGAAGGTGCGCTCGGGCAGGTTCAAGGGGCGGTTCTTGAGAGTTGAGACAATCCAGCGGCGCTTGATCTTCGCCTTGGGGAGTGGCAGCGCGATGAGCTGTCCTGCTTCGATCGCGCTGCGGGCGATCCAGCGTGCTGCAATCGCCACGCCGATGCCGAGCTTGGCCAGTTCCACCGTGGCCTCGGAGCTGCCCAGCTCGATGAAGGAGTGGAGACGCACGCCGTTTTTGAGGAAGTATTCCTGAATCATGGAGAAGTTCAGGCTGTTGCGGCTTGCGACGATGAAGGTTTCGTTCGCGGCATCCTTCAGTTTGGGCCGCGTCTGCACCCAGCGGTGCAGCGGCGAAACCAGGAACTCCAGTTCATCATCAAAGATGGGGTGGCAGTTCATGCGCGAGACATCGAGAGGGCGGAGGCTCACCGCCAGGTCAATCTCATTGCCCACCAGGCGTTCAATGGTGTCGGGTGTTTCTCCGCAGATGACTTTGATTTCATAGAGCGGAAAGGATTCTTTGAATTCGCGCAGGACGGTGGGCAGGATGAACTGCGCCGCGGCGGTGGTGCAGCCAATCTTCAGTTTCCCGCGCGGTGTCTGGTCCAGCGTGCCAAGAACTGAACGCGCATGACTCATGGACTGCAGAATCGCCTCCGCATGCGGCAGCAGCTCGCGTCCTGCGTGTGTGAGGTGCACGCGTTTGCCCTGGCGGTGGAAGAGCATGCTGCCCAGATCTGTCTCCAGGGACTTGATGGCATGGCTCACGGCGCTCTGCGTCAGGTGCAGCTCGCGGCCTGTCTGGGTGAAGCTGCCGCTGCGTGCCAGGCGAACAAAGGCGCGGAGCTGTCGGGTGTCGATGGCTTGGTCCATGAATGGAATTCATACATCGATTGAAAAACTTTGCGCGTAGTTTATGCAGGAAATATCGCGGACTGGTCCCTCTGCTGCTGTTGTGTGGGGCATGCCAAAGCTCGCCAAGATCGAAAAGCCTGCCGTCTCCGCCTCCTACAAGCCGGTCCGCATCGGGTTCATCCCGCTGGTGGATTGTGCACCTCTTCTGGTGGCGAGGCACCTGGATCTCTTCGGCAAGCACGGCGCCCGGGTGGAGCTGAGCTGCGAGGTCGGCTGGGCCACCGTCCGTGAAAAGCTGCTCTACGGCCAGCTCGATGCTGCGCATGCCATCGCCGGTCTGGCGCTCGCCATGCGCCTCGGCCTCAGTTCGCCGCCCTGCCGCGTGGTGGCTCCCTTTGTCTTCAATCTTCATGGCAATGCCATCACCCTCAGCCGCGATCTCTGGAACCGCGGCGTGCGGGATGCCGCCAGCCTGAAAAAACTCATCCGCAGCTCCTTCAGCCGCCGCTTCACCTTTGCCATGGTGTCGCGCTATGCCTCCCACTGCTTCCTGCTGCGCCAGTGGCTGCAGTCCGGCGGCATTGATGTGGAGAAGGACGTGCGCATCGTCGCCCTCCCTCCCACGCAGATGACCTCCAGCCTCGCCGAGGGCCTCATCGACGGCTACTGTGTCGGCGAGCCCTGGAGCTCCTATGCTGTGGAGCAGGGCATCGGCTGGATCGCGGCAACCAGCGCTCAACTCGCGCCGGAGCATCCGGAGAAGGTGCTGCTCTCCACCGAGCAGTTTGTCTCCACACACACTGCGGAGGTGCAGGCTGTCATCAGCGCCCTCCAGGAGGCCTGCGAATTCTGCGACCAGCGCGAGAACCGTGCCGAGGTGGTCCGCATCCTGGCCGGCAGCGGCTACTTCTCCGTCAGCGAAAAAATCCTCAAGCGCTCCCTCGTCGGCCCGCTGGACCTCGGCACCGAGAAGTCCGTGGAGGTGACCGATTTTCACATCTTCCACCGCCGGGATGCCAACACGCCGGTGAGCAGCCGGGGTCGCTGGCTTCTCGACCAGTTCATCGCCCATGGCCTCATCACCAGCGCCCAGTACACCGCAGGGGGCACCGCACTGCGCGAGGCCTGGAATGCGGATCTCTCTTTCCCTCAAGCCAAAGCCGCCGCCAGCAACAAAAACATCAAACGCATCCAGCAACTCCAAGCATGAATCCATCCTCTCCGCTCACCCGTCGTTCCCTCCTCCGCTCCGGCACCACCGCAGGTCTCGGTGCTCTCTTCTCCGGCCTGCCTCAGGGCTGGGTGGGCTCCGCCTACGCCTCCGACGCCCCTGAAACCGCCGACCTGAAGTTTGGCATGATCGCCCTCACCGACTGCTCCAGCATCGTGGTGGCGCATGAAAAGGGGCTCTTCAAAAAATATGGCATCAACTCCACCGTCAGCAAAGGTGCCAGTTGGGCCGCCATCCGCGACTCGCTCACCAATGGCGACATCCAGGCCACGCACATGCTCCTCGGCATGCCCATCGCCAGCACGATGGGCCTGGGCGGCGCGCCCAAGAAGCCCATGATCGTGCCGTGGATCGTCAACCGCAACGGCCAGGCCATCACGCTTTCCAACACCTTCAAGGGCAAGGTGGCCGATGACCCCAAGGCGCTGAAGCCTTTCGTCGATGAAGCCAAGGCCAAGGGAAATCCCCTTACTTTTGCGATGACCTTCCCGCCTGGAACGCACGCCATGTGGCTGCGCTATTATCTCGCCGCCGGCGGCATCAATCCCGGAGACGCCGCCGGTGCCGGCGCGGACATCTCCCTGATCACCGTGCCGCCTCCCCAGATGGTGGCCAATATGAAAGTCGGCAAGATGGACGGCTTCTGCGTGGGCGAGCCCTGGAATGCCAAGACCATCGCCGACGAGATCGGCTACACTTCCATCGCCACCCAGGGTATCTGGAAAGATCATCCTGAAAAAGTCTGCGCTTTCACCGAGGAGTTTGCCGCCAAAAATCCCAAGACCGTCAAGGCCGTGCTCAAGGCGCTGCATGAGGCCAGCGTCTGGCTCGACAAGATGGAAAACCGCGAGGAGCAGGCAAAAATCGTCAGCGCCGCCACCTACATCAACTGCCCGCCCGAGGCCATCCTTGGCCGCCTGCAGGGCAAGTATAACATGGGAGACGGCCGCAAGTACAAGGACCCGAACTACATGATCTTCAGCGACCGCAACTGCAACTACCCCCAGGCCAAGTATGCCAAGTGGTGGCTCACGCAGCTTCGTCGCTGGGGCTTCACCGCCGGCGCTCCCGACTACGAAGGCGTGGCCAAGCAGGTCATGCGCTCGGACATCTACGAAGAGGCCATGAAGGAGATCGGCTACGCCCATGGCGGCGTCGATGACAAGGCTGAAACCCTCTTCGATGGCGTCACCTTTGACCCGAAGGCCGACCTCGAAGCCTACGCTGCCTCCTTTGCGGTCAAAACACCCAAAGCCTGAAACCCTCAACCGCACAGCCGCACAATGCACCTGATCCAACGCTTCAAGCTCGAGTCCATCCTTTTGCCGGTGGTGGCAATATTAGTTTGTGGGCTTTTATGGTATATGATTGCCGGAAAATCCATCACGACTGAAAAAGTGGATGAATTTGGTGACAAGATCAAAGTCACCAAACGCGAAGGTCTCTCGGCAGACCTGCCCACGCCCGGGGAGACCTGGACGGCCAGCAGGCTCTACATCACCGAGCCTTTCGCCAAGCGTGGGGAGCTGGATCAGGGCATTCTGCGGTTCACCTGGATGTCGCTCGTGCTGGTGGCGGAGGGCTATTTCATCGCCCTCGTCGTCGGCACGCCGATTGGGTTCTTCCTCGGACTCTCGAAGAAGTTCACCCAGGCGTTTGATCCGCTCATTCAGGTGCTGCGGCCAGTGTCCCCGCTGGCCTGGCTGCCGCTGGGCATGATCCTCTTCAGCGGAGTCAAATTCGTGAATGCCGACGGCCGCACCACCTTTGGCGCCTCGGACGCCGCCGCGCTTTTCACCATCGCCATCTGCGCCATGTGGCCCACCGTCATGAACACCGCCGTGGGCGTGCGTGCCGTGCCTCAGGACTACCTGAATGTGGCCAAGGTGCTGAAGCTCTCCAAATCCCGCACGCTGTGGAAGGTGCTCGTGCCCGCCACGCTGCCCTACATGTTCACCGGCTTCCGCCTCAGCCTCGGCATCGCCTGGCTCGTCATCGTCGCCGTGGAAATGCTCACCGGCCGCCCCGGCGTCGGTGGATTCCTCTGGCAGCAGTACAATGCCAACAGCTACGCCCACATCATCCTCTGCATCCTCACCATCGGCGTCGTCGGCTACGTGCTGGACCGGCTGATGAGCGTGGTGGAGTCCCGCTTCAAGACTGCCTAACCCCAAACCCAGATCCAGATATGCCGCTTATCGAAATCAAAGGTGCTTCCAAAGGCTTTGGCCAGCCGGGTGCGCGCTCGGAGGTGCTTAAGGAAATCAATCTCGCTGCCGAGGAAGGAGAGTTCGTTGTCATTGTCGGTTACTCCGGTTCTGGCAAATCCACTTTGATCAACCTCATCTCCGGACTTGTGACACCGGACACTGGCGAGGCTCTCATCGAGGGGCGTCGCATCACGGAACCCGGTCCGGATCGCGGTCTTGTCTTCCAAAACTACTCGCTCCTGCCCTGGCTCACGGTGGAGGAAAACATCGCCCTCGCCGTGGATGAAGTCTTCAAGGACTGGACTCCGCAGCAGCGCAAAGTGCATGTGCAAAAGTTCATCACCATGGTGAAGCTCGGACACGCCTCCCACAAGCTGCCCAAGGAGCTGTCTGGCGGCATGCGTCAGCGCGTTTCTGTGGCGCGCACAATCGCCATGAACCCGAAGGTGCTCCTGCTGGATGAGCCGCTCAGCGCGCTCGACGCCCTGACCCGAGCGCAGATTCAGGACGAGATCAGCGAGATCTGGCGCGAGAACCTCACCACCGTGCTGTGGATCACCAATGATCCCGATGAGGCGCTGCTTCTTGCCGATCGCGTCATCCCGCTGCTGCCCACCTCACCCGCCACGCTCGGAGAGCCCATCCTCGTGGACATCGAGCGGCCGCGGGACCGCCGCACGCTTAACCATGATCCGAGATTCAAAAAACTCCGCGCCCAGCTCATCAATACGCTGCTGGACGCCAAAGGCCGCAGCAAGGTCAAATCATCGGTGCATGTCTCCCTCCCAGACATCCTGCCGGAGGATCTCACCACTGTGAACAGCCTGCAGTTCCTCAACCGCTCCGGGCCCAGACGCCGCGGAGACCACCAGCGCGAAGAAGTGGAGGTGGCCGCATGAAGACCGCAGCTCCACCCATGCTCGAACTGGATCGTCTGTGGAAGACCTACGACAGCCCCAAGGGGCCGCTGACGATCGTCAAAAACTTCAACCTCAAGCTCAAGGAGGGGGAGTTTGCCACGCTCATCGGCCACAGCGGCTGCGGCAAAAGCACCGTGCTCATGATGGTGGCCGGGCTGAGTGAGCTCAGCCAGGGAAACATGATCCTGGCCGGACGCGAGGCTGCCGGCCCCGGCCCGGACCGAGGGATTGTCTTCCAGTCTCCCTGCTTGCTGCCCTGGATGACGGCCTTTGAGAATGTCATGCTCGGGGTGAACCAGGTGTACTTCACCGCCAGCAAATCCGAGCGCCGACAGATGGCCGAGTACTATCTCACCATCGTCGGCCTTGGGGAGGCCATGCACAAATACCCCGGGGAGCTCTCGCAGGGCATGCGCCAGCGTGTCGGCATCGCCCGTGCCTTTGCCCTGCAGCCCAAGATGCTGCTGCTGGACGAGCCCTTTGGCATGCTCGACTCACTCACCCGCTACGAGTTGCAGGAGGTGCTGCTCGACCTCTGGCGGCGCAACCGCATCACCACCCTCATGGTCACCCATGACGTGGACGAGGCCATCTTCCTCTCCGACCGCGTCATCATGATGACAGACGGCCCCGAGGCCGAGGTGGGGGACATCCTGCAGATCCCCTTTGAGCGCCCGCGCAACCGGCGGGAGATCATGGAGGATCCCCGCTACTATGAGCTGCGGGAGCACCTCATCACCTACCTCAACGACCGCTCCCACATCCGCCCCAGCCGTGACCCGCAGTTTGTCCCCTCTCCGGACATGGCTGCGGAGCTCGCCACCCACGGCACCCCTTTCCCTGCCGCCGCCTAGCCGAAAAACACCGCCCCCATGCCCTGCCATGCAGAAAGCATGAAGAAATACCATAAAGTAATATAATAGAACATAAACGTACGCACGCTCACCACCTGACTCCCATGAAACGGATCGCCCCACTTCTGCTGGCCACCGCCTCCATCGCGCTCGCCCAGGCTCCTGCCTCCAAGACCACTGCGCCGGCCCCTGTGCCCGGCTTCACCCTTGCGCCTCCACCTCCGACGTATGCCCCCATGAAGATGGGGAACTTCACCTTCGATGTGCAGGAGAAAATGCGCTACGAAATCCGTGACAACAACTTCGACTTCAACAGCGCCGTCAACAGCGTGCAGGACGCTGCCTGGCTGCTCCAGCGCTTCCGCCTCGGCATTGGCTATGACATCAATCCCTGGATCAAGCTCTACGTGCAGGGCCAGGATGTCCGCGAAATCGGCGGAGACCGTGGGCACACCATCGGCGTGAACGGTGCTGAAGGAGATGACATCTTCGACATCCTCAAGGCCTACATCCAGATTGGAAACGCGAAAAAGGGATTCAGCTCCACGCTGGGCCGCCAGTTCCTCTCTTTTGGAGATCAGCGCCTCATCGGACCGCTGGAGTGGGCGAATCAGGCGCGCACCTTTGACGCCTTCAAGGTCCGCTACACCGCCACCAAGTGGTCTGTGGACGCCTTCACCGCCAGTCCGGTGAACTTTGCCAATAATAAGTGGAACAAGTCAGACCTCATCGACCAGGCGGACCACCGCAACGCCTTCTTGAGCGGGGTTTACTTCAGCACGCTGTTTGTGCCCTTCAACACGACCACGGACTTCTACGCCCTGCACTACCGGGATGACGGCCAGGCCACCTTTGGCGCCCCAATCGGCTCCACCAGCTTTGTCACACTTGGCACCCTCTGGAAGGGGGACCCCAAGAAGCTGAAGGGCTTTGACTATGAAACAGAGATGGACTTCCAGACCGGCAAGGTGGGCGGACGCTCCTTGACCGCATATGCTGGCCACTGGGCGGTCGGCTACAACTGGCTGAAATCCGCCTGGAAGCCACGCTTTGGCCTGCAGTTCAACTATGCCAGCGGAGATGGCGACCCCAATGACAAGCAGGTGGGCACCTTCCAGAATCTCTTTCCCACCAACCACCTCTTCTACGGCTACATGGACACCACCGGCTGGATGAACATGTACAACCCCCAGGTGAACTTCAGCTTCATGCCCACCGCAAAGATGAAGGTCATGCTGGACTACCACCTCTACTGGAATGCCAACAACGCCGACTCCTGGTACCGTGCCAACGGCGCTACCAAGGTGCGCCCCGTCAATTCCGCTGCCATGAATGCCAGCAGCTTCCGAGGCCAGGAGCTGGACCTCACCATCAGCTACAAGCTCAATCCGCATGTAAACATCCTCACCGGCTACAGCTACTTCGTCGCAGGAGACTATCTCAAGCAGACCGGTGCCGGCAGCAACGCCCAGTTTGGCTACGTGCAGATGCAGATTGATTTCTGATCCCACCACGCCTCCCAGCCATCCTCCGCACGGGTTTCAGCGGCGGATGGCTGGATTTATGCATGAACAAAATCGATGGATTATATAAAAAACATTCAAATTGTTATTTAACTGTCGTGTCGATTTTGGCACGCCTGCGGCTCATGAGAAAGACACCGCCAAACAACGCCCCCTCATGAAACTTTCCGCTCTCAAGACCTCCGGCCACTGGCCCACGCTGCTCACCTCTTTCCTCTACTTTGATGTCAGCTTCATGGTGTGGACCATCCTCGGCGCGCTCGGCGCGCAGATCGGCACCACGCTGGGCCTCACCCCGCAGCAGAAGGGGCTCATGGTGGCCGTGCCCTACCTCTCGGGTGCCTTCATCCGCATCCTGCTCGGCATGCTGGTGGATCGCATCGGTGCCAAAAACACTGGCATCATCGCCCAGCTGATTGTCATCGCGGGCATGACCATCGCCTGGCTCACGGGCCTGCATCAGTTCTCCCACACGCTCATGCTCGGCGTGGTGCTCGGCGTGGCTGGTGCCAGCTTTGCCGTGGCGCTGCCACAGGCGGGCCGCTGGTACCCGCCGCACATGCAGGGCCTGGTGCTCGGCCTGGCTGGTGCAGGAAATGTGGGCGTGGTGATTGATGCTATCCTGGCTCCGCGCCTCGCCGTCATCTACGGCTGGAATGCAGTCTTTGGTCTCGCGCTGATCCCGCTGGTGCTCGTGCTGGCCTGCTACATCCTCTTTTCCAAAGAAGCCCAGGTGCAGGTGAAAAAGAAACGCCTCGTGGACTACGCCCATCTGCTCAAGGAAAAAGACGCACACTGGTTCTGCTTCTTCTACACCATCAGCTTCGGTGGTTTCTCGGGCCTCGCGGCGTCCCTTATCATCTATTTCACCTCCGAGTTTCACCTCGCCCCGGTCGAGGCCGGCACCTGGGCCGCCATGTGCACGCTCGTCGGTGCGCTGGGCAGGCCGGTCGGTGGTGCGCTGGCAGACCGCCTCGGCGGCATCCGCGCGCTGCATGTGTTCTTCCTGGCTGCGGCGCTGGCGCTGGTGCTCGCGGCCTTTGCAGGCACGCTGCCGCTCTGCGCGCTCGGCTTCTTCCTGGCATCCTGCGCCTTCGGCATGGCCAATGGCTCCGTCTTCCAGCTGCTGCCGCAGCGCTTTGCCAAGGACATCGGTGTCATGACCGGCCTCGTCGGCTGCGGTGGTGGTCTCGGCGGCTTCATGCTCGCCAGCTCTCTCGGATATTCCAAGGGGATCACCGGCAGCTACCTCGCCGGCCTGCTCGCCTTTGCCACGCTGTGCGTCTTGGCCCTCATCGGACTGAATCTGGTGAAGATCCGCTGGCGCACCACCTGGGGTGCTCTCTCCGAGGCCCGCATCTGATCATCCTTCTTCTTCATCTCACGCCGCTGCCATGAAAATTCTCACCACCAGCCACGGGATCGCTCGTGAGGAGGGCTCCGCCTCCTCCGACGCCTTCGCCGTGCGTGCGTGGGATGAGACCGTCATTGCCGTCCTCAGCGACGGTGCAGGCAGCGGTGCTCCTGCACGCGAGGCCGCGCAGCGTGCTGTCAGCTCGCTCATTGAAAACTACAGCGCCCGCCCGCGCTCCTGGTCTCCTCGGCAGGCGCTCACCACCTTTGCCCGCATCCTCAATCACTCCCTCTACCAGGAGTCCCAGGTGCGCTATGAGCGCACCGAGATGGTGGCCACGCTGGCCGCCGTGGTCATCGAGGGGGACACGCTCCACGGCATCAATCTCGGAGACTCCGGCGTCTATCTTTGGCGCAATGGCGGCCTCCACACGCTCTCCACCGCCCATGTGGAGCTGGAGCGTCCAAACGTGCTCACGCGCGCTCTCGGCATGCAGGCGGAGGTTGAGCCCGAATTCTTCTCCCTCAGCCTGCAGGATGGAGATGTGGCCATGCTCTGCTCTGACGGAGTCTCCAATCACGTCTCCGAGGAGGATCTCTCCACTGCGCTCTCCCGCCACAGCTCCGCCCGCAGCATCGTCCTCTCCGCACGCCAGCAGTCCAGCGAGGAGACGCTCGATGACATGAGCGCCCTCGTGCTCGACATCCAGCAGACCGGCCGCCTGCGCGCGATGAATGCGCGCTCCCTCACCATCCCCGCCACGCTGAGCAAAGGAGATGTCATCGACGGCTACGAGCTCATCCGCTCCTTCCACGGCACCAGCCGTGTCTGGCTCGCAGAGAAAGACGGCCACCGTGTCGTCATGAAGTTCGCACCCGTGGAGGCCATCGACAGCGCCCCGCACCTGGAGGCCTTTTCGCATGAGGTGTGGAATGCCACTCGCGCACAGTCCTCCCACTTTGTGCGCGCCTATGAGCCGCCAGCTCTCACCACGCGCTGCTACCTCATGGAGTTCATGGATGCGCCCAGCCTCGCCGCGGTGCTGCGGGAGCGCACTCTCTCCGTGGACTCCGCCATCGCTCTGGGAAAATTCCTTGCCGAGGCTGTGCAGGTGCTGCTGCGCCTGGAACTCGCCCACGGCGACATCAAGCCCGAGAATATCCTCTGCATCGGTGACTACACGCGCCTCACCTTCAAGCTTGTCGACCTCGGCAGCGCCGCCGCCATCTTCTCCGTCTCCTCCCGCGCAGGCACCGCCAGCTATCTCGCGCCCGAGCGCTTTCATGAGGCGCCCATCAGCGAGCGCACGGAGATCTTCGCCATCGGCGCCACGCTGTACCAGGCGCTCACCGGAAAGCTGCCTTACGGCCAGATCGAGCGCTTTCAGACGCCCGCCTTCCACGCCGCGCGCCGCCTTTCCAGGATCAATCCCAACATCCCCACCTGGTTGGAGGCCGTCATCCATCGCGCCATCGCCATCCAGCCGCAGCGCCGCTACCAGCACTACTCCGAGCTGCTGCATGATGTCTGCCACCCTGACCGCGTGCAGCCTTTTCATGAAGCCGACACGCCCCTCATCGAGCGCAACCCGCTCGCCTTCTACAAGATCGGATTCTTCATCCTGCTGCTCACCGCGCTCTGCCTCGCCTTCAGGCTTCTCACGCTGAAGTGACGTCGTCCACCGCCGCCTTTCCCTACCCCCGCCGCCGCTATGCCCACAGTCCCCATCATACCAGAAAATGCACCTTTCTCCGCCGAGCAGAGAGCCTGGCTCAATGGCTTCCTCGCCGGTGTACTCAACCGCGGTCCCGCAGCCGCAGGCGCCGCTCTGCCTTCATCACAGGCGGCTGCCATCCCGCTCTTGATCGCCTTCGGCAGCCAGAGCGGCAATGCGGAAAGTTTGGCCAAGCGGCTGGCCAGGGAAGCATCGGGTCGGGGCTTCGCAGCGCGCGCTGCGGGCCTCGACTCGCTGCAACCCGCCGATCTCATCAAGGACAAGAACGTCCTCCTCATCACCAGCACCTGGGGGGAGGGGGACATGCCGGACAACGCCGTCTCCTTCTGGGACAGCATCAATCAAAATGGCAGCAGCCCGAAATTTGACGGCGTGCAGTACAGTGTACTCGCTCTCGGTGACAAAAACTATGGCGATACCTTCTGCCTCGCTGGCAAGAAGCTCGACGCCCGCCTCGCCGAGCTGGGTGCACGCCGCATCACAGACCGTGTCGATTGCGACGTGGAGTTTGACACCCAGGCCAAGCAGTGGAGCAGCAGCGCCTTCACCGTACTCAGCGGCTCCACCGCCGCACCCGCCGCTGAGGCCGCCGTCGAAGAAGAAACCGGCTGGAGCAAAAAAAATCCCTTCCCTGCAAAGCTGATCGACAACACCCCGCTGAACACTCGCGGCAGCAGCAAGGACACTCGCCACATCGCCTTCTCCCTCACCGGCAGCGGTCTCAGCTACGAGGTGGGAGACGCCCTCGGCGTCTTCGTTCAAAACTGCCCGGACGTGGTGGACACCATCCTCGCCGCGCATCAGCTCGATCCCCTGGCCGAGGTGCCGCTGCCAGATGGAGGCACCGCCACGCTGCGTGCGGCGCTCATTGCGCATTACGAGATCCGTCAGTTCTATGGAAAGCCAGCCGCACAGACCGGCATGGCCCCCGCCGCCTTTGTGGCAGACCTGCGCAAGCTCCAGCCACGTCTCTACTCCATCGCCTCCAGCATCAAGGCGCATGCGGACGAGGTGCACCTCTGCGTAGGCGCCGTGCGCTACAGCACGGATGGCGTGCATCACAAAGGCGTGGCCTCCACCTTCCTGGCCGACCGCCTCCCGCTCGGAGAGACCACCGGCATCTACTTCCATGCGGCCAATCACTTCCGCCTGCCCACCGATCTGACAAAGCCCGTCATCATGGTCGGCCCCGGCACCGGCATCGCCCCCTTCCGCGCCTTCCTGGAAGAGCGCGAAGCCACCAAGGCCCCCGGCAAAAACTGGCTCTTCTTTGGCGACCAGAAGCGCGCCTCCGACTTCCTCTACCACGACCAGGTTATCGGTTGGGTGCAGGGCGGCCACCTCACACGGCTGGACACCGCCTTCAGCCGCGATCAGGAGGAGAAGATCTACGTGCAGACCCGCATGCTCCAGGCCGCCAATGAGCTCTGGCAGTGGCTGGAGGAGGGCGCGCACTTCTACGTGTGCGGAGACGCCAAGCGCATGGCCAAGGACGTGGACGACGCCCTGCACTCCATCATTCAAACCGCAGGCGGCAAATCCGCCGACGAAGCTTCCGCTTACGTGAACCAGATGAAAAAGGAGAAACGCTATGCCCGCGATGTCTATTGAACCACTTGCCCTTGCGCCATCCCCCTCTGCCGACTTTACCGGCGAGCAGAAGCGCTACCTCGAAGGCTTCTTTGCCGGCATCGCCGCCGGCGGGGTCTCCTTCGGAGATCTTTCCGCCGCACCTGTGGCCGCCGCGCCTGCAGGCCCCGCTCTCGATGACCTCACCAAGGAGGAGCGCATCAAGCGTGAACTCCACCCCTTTGACGCCATCGAGCAGCTCGTCATGGACGCGCGCTGGAATGCCAAGCCCGAGCCCGAATCCGTCTTCCGCTACAAGTGGAACGGCCTCTTCTGGCTCAATCCCGTAAAGGACGGCTACATGTGCCGCCTGCGCATCCCCGGCGGCATCGTGAAAAGCTACCAGCTCCGCGAGCTGGCCGCCATCGCCCGCGATCTCACCACCGGCTACATCCAGATCACCACGCGGAACAATTTTCAAATCCGCCTCATTGAGCCGAAAAATTGCCCCGAGGTGCTCCGCCGCATTCAGGGCTGCGGCCTCCACTCCAAAGGTGCTGGCGCGGACAACATCCGTAACATCACCATGAACCCCTGCGCGGGGTATGATCCGCATGAGCTCATCGACGTGCGCCCGCTCGTCCATGAGCTGGCCACGCTCATCATCGCCTCCAAGGAGTTCTACGATCTGCCGCGCAAGTTCAACATCGCCTACGACGGCGGTGGGCTCATCTCCGCTGTGGAAGACACCAACGACATCGGCGCCAGCGCCGTGCGCATCACGGAAAACTCCGAGGGCATCGAGCCCGGCGTGTACTTCCGCATCGCCCTCGGCGGCGTCACCGGTCATCAGACCTTTGCCAGCGACTGGGGTGTGATCGTCAAGCCCGAGCAGCTCAATGATGTGATGGTCGCGCTGCTGCGCGTCTTCATCCAGTTCGGCGACCGCACCAACCGCAAAAAGGCGCGCTTCAAATACGTGGTGGAGGACAAGGGTCTCGATGGCGTGCTCGTGGAGGCTGAGAAGTTCCTGAAGTTCAAGCTCACGCGCCTTGCGCCGGACGCCGCCTGCCAGGCCAAACGTGAATTCTCGCAGCAGGGGCACTCGCATGTGGGCACCTACCCGCAGAAGCAGGAGGGGCTTGTTTATGTCGGTGCCAGCGTGCCGGTGGGACAGCTCACCGCACGGCAGCTCGATCGCATCGCCGATCTCGCAGACAGCTACGGCTCCGGCGAGGTGCGCCTCACGGTGTGGCAGAATTTCATCATCCCCAACGTCAAGGCTGCCTACGCCGCCACGGTGGCCAAGTCGCTCAAGAAGCTCGGCTTCCCCACGGAGCAGTCGAATCTCAAGAGCGGCTTCGTGGCCTGCACCGGAAACAAGTACTGCAAGTTTGCTGCCAGCGATACCAAGGGCCACGCCATCGCCATGATGGAGTACCTGGACAAGCGCGTGAAGCTCGACAAGCCCGTGAACATCCACTTCACCGGCTGCGCCCACTCCTGCGCCCAGCACTTCATGGGAGACATCGGCCTGCTCGGCACCAAGGTGAAATCCGTGAGCGGAGAGGGCTACCACATCACAGTAGGAGGTGGTTTTGGCGAGAATCGCAAAATCGGCCGCCAGATCTTCAGCGGCGTGGCCTTTGAGTCTCTCGGCACCACGCTGGAGGCCATGCTCAATGGCTACCTGAAAAACCGGACAGAGGGCGAAACCTTCCACGCCTTCTGCAACCGCCACACCGTGGGAGAACTGCAGGTGGTCTTCAGCTGCTAAGCCATGATCCGCGACATGGAGCGTTCAATCTCAGCCGGAGGCTCCGGCGCTAGCATCATTGACGCCGCCCTCCGCGAGCAGCAGACGCTTCGTACGCCCGTCGCCCTCTTCTCCGAAGAATACGACTCCCGCTCCGTGCGTGAGCGCTTCACGCACCTCATCCCCCTCAGCAAGCCGCAGCCGGGGGAGCAGTACGCCTTTGAGGTCAATCTCGACGCCTGCACCGGCTGCAAGGCCTGCGTGGCCGCCTGCCATTCCCTCAATGGCCTGGATGAAGGAGAGAGCTGGCGGGACATGGGCCTGCTCGTGGGCACGCGCAAGCAGCCCTACCTGCAGACCGTCACCACCGCCTGCCACCACTGCGCAGATCCTGCCTGTGCAGACGGCTGCCCCGTGCTGGCCTATGATAAGGACAGCAGCACCGGCATCGTGCGTCATCTGGACGACCAGTGCATCGGCTGCAGCTACTGCATCCTGAAATGCCCTTACGATGTGCCGAAGTTCAACCTCAAGCGCGGCATCGTGCGCAAGTGCGACATGTGCCAGGGCCGCCTCGCAGAGGGAGAGGCCCCCGCCTGCGTGCAGTCCTGCCCCAATGAGGCCATCAAGATCAAGGTCGTGAAGATCGATGTCGTGCCAGATCGCGGTAGCATGATTGCCGGTGCGTTTGATTCCAGCTATACACGCCCCACCACCACCTACATCTCCACACAGCCCGTGCCCTCCGCCGCGCAGCCAGCCGACGTCGGCCGTCTGGATCTCGATCACGGTCATCACGATCCGCTCGCATGGATGCTCGTTCTCACTCAGATGAGCGCCGGAGCCTTTACTTTCTGCGGCGCAGCCATGTGGCTGCACCTGCTCACCCTGCCGCAGGCTGCCATCACCAGTGCTGCTGCGCTCATCGTCGGTCTGGCGGGCGTGGCTCTCAGCACGCTTCATCTCGGCCAGCCGCTCAAAGCCTGGCGCGCTTTCCTTGGCTGGCGCAAAAGCTGGCTCTCCCGAGAGATCATGGCCTTCGGTGCGCTGCCGGCAGGCGGCACGGCTATTGCTGCCACCTGGTGGCTTGGAAACATCGAGTGGATGCGCCTCGCCGTCACCGGCACCGCAATCGCCGCACTCCTCGCGGTGTGGTGCTCCGTCATGGTCTATGTGGACACACGCAGGCCCTTCTGGTCGCTGAAGAATGTGAGCGTCAAATTTCTCGGCACCACACTGCTGCTGGGTGCTGGCTTGTGCGCCGCCGTGTGGCATTGGGCCGGAATCACGGCCGCCACGTGGGCCATGGCGCTGGTCCTTCTCTTCCGCTGGACCTTGTCACTGTGGGAGATCTCCTCCTACCGCCGTGCGCTGGCAGATGAGGCCTGCCTCTGGCACAAATCCGCACGCATCCTGCAACGGCATCTCCCGCATCACATCGAAGCACGTGGCCTACTGCTCATCGCCACCGGCCTGCTCATACCGGTGACCATCGCCGGTGGTGCTGCCGCCCATTGGATGTTCACCCTCTCGCTGCTGCTCACCTTCGGCAGCCAGCTCATCGAGAGGCTCTATTTCTTCACCGCCTCCGCAGGCTCTAAAATGCCAGGAAACTGACCATGATGAAACTGCCCGCCATGACCTTGCGCGAGTGGGATGGCCCGCTCACCGCCGACCTCGTGCGCGAGCCCGCGCGCTTCGGGCTCGGTCAGGTGCCGGCGCATCTGCTGCCAGACGCCGCTACAAAAGCCGTCTGCGGCTTCTGTTCCACCGGCTGCGGTCTGAAGGTGCATCTTAAAGACGGCGCTGCGGTCAATCTCACACCGGACCCCGACTATCCCGTCAACATCGGCACCGCCTGCCCCAAAGGCTGGGAAGCGCTGAGCGTGCTGGACGCACCCGACCGCGCTCGCATGCCGCTGCTGCATGGCAAAGAGGTGGACTGGGACACCGCCCTCAAGTACTTCTGCGATCAGATGCGCGCCGTGCTGGACAAGCATGGCCCCGAGGCCGCCGCCTTCATCAGCACCGGGCAGATCATGTTTGAGGAGATGGCCTTTCTCGGTGCGCTGACCAAGTTTGGCCTAGGCATGATCCATGGCGATGGCAACACCCGCCAGTGCATGGCCACCGCCGTCACCGCCTACAAGGAGAGCTTCGGTTTTGATGCGCCTCCTTTCACTTACGCGGACTTTGAGGAGAGCGATGTCCTCGTCTTCATCGGGGCCAATCCCTGCATCGCCCATCCCATCATGTGGCAGCGCGTCCTGCGCAACAAGCGCAACCCGCAGATCATCGTCGTCGATCCCCGCGCCACGGAGACCGCTATGGCCGCCACGCAGCATTATGCCATCAAACCCAAAAGCGACCTCGCCCTTCTCTACGGCATCGCCCATCTCATCATCCGGGACGGCGGAGTGGACACCTCCTTTGTGGAGGAGCACACCACCGGCTTCGATGAGTTCGAGAAATTCCTCGCGGACTACCATCCCGCACGCGTCTCGGAGGAGACGGGCATTAGCGTGCATCGCCTTGTGCATTTCGCCCAGACCATCATCCACGGCACGCTGCGCGTCTCCTTCTGGTGGACCATGGGGGTGAATCAGGGGCATCAGGCCACACGCACCGCCCAGGCCATCATCAATCTGGCGCTGATGACGGGAAACATCGGCAAACCCGGCACCGGTGCCAATTCCATCACCGGCCAGTGCAATGCCATGGGCTCGCGCCTTTTCTCGAACACGACAAATCTTCTCGGTGGCCACGACTTCCGCAATCCGCGCCATCGTGAAAAAGTCGCCGCCGCCACCGGCATCCCCGTGCAGCGCATCCCCGACCGCCCCAGCCTGGCGTATGACCAGATCCTCAAGGCCGCCGATGAAGGCACCGTGAAAGCCCTCTGGTTTGTCGCCACCAATCCCAGCCACTCGTGGATCGACCAAAATGAGATCAACCGCATCCTCGACAAGCTCGACTTCATCGTCGTGCAGGACATGTACTGCAGCACAGAGACAGCCAAGCGCGCCCACCTCGTGCTGCCCGCCGCAGGCTGGGGGGAAAAGGACGGCTGCTTTATCAACAGCGAGCGCCGCATCGGCTACAGTCCCAAGGTACGCCGTGCTCCGGGGCAGGCGCTTGCGGACTTCCACATCTTCCGCCTTATCGCCCATTACTGGGGCTGCGAGGATCTCTTCCGCGCCTGGAGCACGCCCGAGGCCGTCTTCCGTGTGCTGCAGCGCTGCACCGAGGGCCAGCCCTGCGATATCTCCGGCATCGCCGGCCATGAGATGGTGCAGAAATCCAGCGGTGTGCAGTGGCCGCTGTCCAAAGATGACGCCGCCAAGTTCAAAGCCACCACCTGGAAGGAGCGCCGCCTGTTTGAGGATGGGAAGTTTTACACGCCCGACAAACGAGCGAAGTTTGTCTTCGAGGCCCCGCAGGCCATTCCGGAGCAGCGCAGCACGGAGTATCCGCTCGTCCTGATCACCGGCCGCGGCACCAGCGCTCAGTGGCACACCGAGACGCGTACGGGAAAGTCCGCCGTGCTCGCCAAGATGATCCCGCAGGAGCTCATGCTCGATCTCCATCCCAACGACGCCGCCCCTCTCGGCATCCGCGAAGGCATGCCCGTGCGCGTTATTTCCAAGCGTGCCGAACTCACCGCCAAAGCCCGCCTCACCACCTGCGTGAGGCCCGGTGAAGTCTTCCTGCCCATGCACGATCCTCGCGTGAACCAGCTCACGCATGCCTCCTTCGACCCTCACAGCCGCCAGCCCAGCTACAAGCACTCGGCGGTGCGGGTGGAAAAGTAGCCCAGTTGCACCGCAACTGGACCGGAAAACCTCTCAGTTGCGGCGCAACTGAGCAACTATGATGAGCTACCCAATCTTCCCCACACCCTTCAGCACCAGCGTCGGCTTTCCATCCTCCCGTGCCTGCGCCAGATCCACGCTGAATTCCGCCTGCCAGTCGTTCAGCTCTTCGGGGTCGATCAGCACCTGGCAGACGCGCCATGAGGCCTGGTCTTCGCTTGGATCCACGTAGGTGTGGCGGCCGTTGCGGGCTTCGTTGTCCAGGCGGATGCGCTCGTGCTCGGCGTAGTATGGGTCCATCATGGCAGCCAGGGCGTCCGCGTTCACGCCACCTGTCACGGTGGCTGCGGCGGTGCCATAGTTCTCCAGAGAGAGAGGACGCAGGAAACGGAAGATCTCGGTGCGGATGAGGGCGGTGAACTCGCGCTTGTTGCGCGTGATGTCGGGCGCCTCCTCGCGCTTCTCCACCACCTCGTCCGGTTTGAAATTCGGGTCGCGCATGCGCTCCCATTCATCCAGCAGGCTGGAGTCCGTGCCGCGCAGCACGCCGGCCAGCCAGGCCTCCATCTCCTGCACGGACTCATTTTTAAAATTCTCCGGCACGGTCTGCGCCAGCACCTTGTGCACGCTGGAGAGGTGGCGCAGCAGCACGCCTTCGGCGCGATGCAGTTCGTAGTCGTTGATGTAGTCGCTGAAGCTGCGGAAGTTCTCAAACATCTCCCGCACGATGCTTTTGGGCCGGATGTTTTCCTGGCCGATCCATGGGTGCACCTCGCTGAAGGCATTGAAGGTGCTGTAGATGAAGTCGCGGCAGGGCTTGGGATATTCCAGCTCCTCCAGCCGCGCGATGCGCTCCTCATACGGCACGCCTTCGTTCTTCATCGCAGTCATGGCTTCGGTCTTCACCTGATCCAGCTGCTTGCGCAGAATGATGTCCGGGTTTTCCAAAATGGACTCGCACAGCGTCAGCACATCCGCCGCGTAGGTGGGCGAGGCGGGATCGATCAGCGCCAGCGTGTCGATGAGGTACAACGACAGCGTGTAGTTCAGCGAAAAATCCTCCTGCAGCTCCACATTCAGCCGCAGCTTGGTGCCTTGAGCATCGCGTTGCTTGGGTGGAATGATCTCGATGATCTTGCGCTGCACCAGCGCGCGGAAAAGCTCCCACGCGCGCTTCTCGTGCTGCTTTTTTGCGTTCGTTGTTTCATGCGAGTCCGCGATGAGCTGGCGCATGGCCGCGCATTCGTCTCCCTTGCGGCTCAGGACCTGGAGCAGCATGCCGTGGGACACCTGAAAGCGGGATGCCAGAGGCTCAGGTGCGGCGTTTTGCAGCTTCTTGTAGGTGTCCTCGTTCCAGCCCACAAAGCCCTCCGGCGCTTTCTTCTTCACCATCTTGCGCAGCTTCTTCGCATCGCCTGCGGCCTTGGCATCCATCTTTGCATTTTCGATCACGTGCTCCGGTGCCTGGCACACGACGTAGCCCACATCGTCATAGCCGCGCCGTCCGGCACGTCCGGTGATCTGGTGAAAATCCCGTGCGCTCAGCGTGGCCACCTTCTCGCCGCCGTACTTGCTCAGGCGTGTCAGCAGCACGGTGCGGATGGGCACATTCACCCCCACGCCCAGCGTGTCCGTGCCGCAGATGACCTTCAGCAGCCCGCGCTGCGCCAGCTTCTCCACCAGCACACGATACTTCGGCAGCAGCCCCGCATGATGAATGCCCACGCCGTGGCTGATGTACTTCTTCACCTCCTTGCCGTAAGGGCTCGTGAACTTGGACCCCACCAGCGACTCCTTGATCGCGGCCTTCTCCGCTGTGCTGCAAAAGTTCAGGCTCATCAGGTCCTGCGCCGCCTGGGCGGCCTCGTTCTGCGTGAAGTGCACGAGATACACCGGCGCCTTGTTCGCCGCCACCAGCTCCTGCAGCGTCACATCCACCGAAGTTTGAGCATAGCTGAACTCCAGCGGCACCGGCCGTTCATAAGCCGCCACCACGGTCGTCTCGGCCTTCGTCAACGTGCTGAGCTTCTCTTTGAAAAAATCAGAGCCGCCCATCGTGGCGGACATCAGCAGAAAGCGCGCGTTGTTCATCGTCAGCAAAGGCACCTGCCAGGCCACGCCGCGCTCGCGGTCGGAGTAGTAGTGAAATTCGTCCATGACCACCTCGCGGAAGGGCGCGTCGGCGCCGTCCCGCAGGGCGTAGTTGGCCAGAATCTCCGCTGTGCAGCAGAGGATGGGCGCGCTGCGGTTCACCGTGGCATCCCCCGTGGCCATGCCCACATTCTCCGGGCCAAAGTCGCGGCACAGGGAGAGAAACTTCTCATTCACCAGCGCCTTGATCGGGCAGGTGTACACGGAGCGCCGCCCCTTGGCCAGAGAGCGGAAATGCAGCGCCAGCGCTACCAGCGATTTGCCCGATCCCGTGGGCGTGTTCAGGATCACATTGCGGTCATCAAAGAGCTCCAGGATCGCCTCCTCCTGCGCGGGGTACAGTTCCAGATTTTTCTCCGCCACGTAGTCCAGAAACGCCGCCAGCAGTTCGTCATTGGAGCAGTCGGTGGATTTCGGCAGTCGGCGCAGCAGCGGGTGGTCGGTCATTCGGCATCACCCATAAAGTAGTACAGTTGCGCCGCAACTGGTCTGGAATCAATCCGCACCCGTTGCGGCGCATCTGGGCAGCTTTAAAACGGCGGCGGGCCAAATCCCGGAGGCCCGGGAGGGCCTGGCGGGCGCATGCCGCCGGGGCCGCCACGACGGCCACGTCCTGGAGGGCCAAAGCCGCCACCGGGAGGGCCACGGCGGGCAAAGCTGGCGTCCGGCGTGCCGGCAAACTGGCGCGGCACATACGGGTAGGTGTCCGTTAGCACGTAGTAGTAGGTGCCTTTGGGAAACTCAGGCGTCACACCGTAGCGTCCGTTGCTGGCGTCCAGGTCGCCTTTGCCCTCCACGTATTCGTAGTCCTGCACAAAGGCGCCGTCATACTTGCCGCCGGGAGATCCCGCCGGGCGCGTGCCTTGCTTCACCGCATAGCTGGCTACCAGCTTCTTCACCAGGCTGTCCGAGTTCTTGGCGTCGCTGTAGGCATAGGGGCCGTAGATGGGGAAGCCGTCCGCCGCCCAGCCGACGAGCACCATCTTCTTCTGGTCGCCCGCCAGCTTTTCGATCAACCCGGTGGGTATGCCGTGGTAATGATACGCGCCATTGGGCTGCACATGCGCATTGCTGGAGTCCAGCCCCAGATCAATAGCTCCGCCGTGCGGCTCGTACTGCCAGCCGCTGGCCGGATTGCCCTGCCACCACTCCGCAGCAAAGGGGTCAAACACCACGCCATTCACCCCGATGCCAAAGGGCTGCATATGGTATGGCACCGGCTTCTCAGCCACCTTCGGGTGCAGCGGCACCTTGTAGTCATACCTTTGCGGCCCGATCACGTTCGGGTTGTGCCGGTTGGGGAACTGCCCCGGCGTGTGGTCTGGGATGCCGTTGGCCTGGATGCGCCGGTACTCCCTGTCCGTGGAGATCTTCACCTCGTTCGGCGGCAGCTGTGACGAGGCCGCCAGACAGGCCGTCACGAGGATCGTGCAGCCTGCTTTCAGCAGCAGGGCAGGGGAGGCTTGGGTACGGGAGAGGCGCATGTTGCGCAGGGTAACCCTAAGCCGTTTGTTTCGTTACAAAAATAATGCCTTCGCCCGTTGCGCTGCTCTTCGTGCTTGCGTCCATGGGCAGATTCCGGTTTGCATCTCACCCATGCCGCAGGCTCCTCGCACCAACCCCGCACGCATCCCGCAGGTCGCCGTACTTGTGGATACCTCACGCTCTTACGGGCGCGACATCGTGCGCGGCGTCCGCCGATATGTGGCTGAGCACGGCCCGTGGTCGCTCTACCTGGAGCCGCGCGATCTCCACAGCCGCTTCCCCGACTGGCTCAAAGACTGGCCCGGAGACGGCATTCTCTCCCGCACGGTGGATGCCGCGCTGCTGCGCCAGCTCAAGGCCACCAAACTGCCGGTCATCGAGCTGCGCACCACCGTGCTGCCGCACAGCTTTCCCTTTGTCGGCATGGACAACAGCATCGTGGGCACCCGTGTGGCCGAGCATCTGCGCAATCGCGGCTTTCAGCGCTTTGCCTGCTACCTGGACACCTCGGAGGCCTTCTTTGAGGAGCGCTGCACTTTCTTTGTCAAAACCCTGCGCGCCCAAGGCTTTGACTGCTCCGTTTTCAAATCCAGCCGCCGCCTGCGCTGGGACGCCCACCAGCAGGCGTTGTCCGAGTGGCTCGTCTCGCTGGAGAAACCCGTGGGCGTCTTTGCCGTGAATGATCAGCTCGGTTTCTGGTTGCTGGATGCCGCGCGGCGTGCGGGCATCGCTGTTCCTGAAGAGGTAGCCGTGGTGGGCGCGGAAAATGACACCATGCTCTGCGACACCGCCTCTCCGCCGCTCTCCAGCGTGCGCCTGCGCGGCCAGGCCGCTGGCTACGAGGCCGCCCGCCTGCTCGATGCCTGGATGAAAAAGCAGCGCATCCCCAAGCCTGGAGAAAATCATCTGCTCCCACCTGGAGACATCGTCGTGCGCCAATCCAGTGACATCGTCGCGGTGGAAGATCCGCGCATCGCCGCTGCGCTGCGCTTCATCCGCCAGCACGCCACCGAGCAGATCGACGTCGCCCGCGTGGCGCGCGAGACCGCGCTCTCCCGCAGCGTGCTGGAGCGCCGCATGAAGGCCTTCATCGGTCGCAGCCCAGGGGAGGAGATCAACCGCATCCGCTTTGCTGCAGTGGAAAAGCTGCTGGTGGAGACCGACCTCACGCTCGATGCCATCGCCGCCCGCTGCGGCTTCACGCACCCGCAGTACATGGCGGAGGCCTTTCGGAAGCGCGCGGGCATGACGCCGGGAGAGTTCAGGAAAAAGAAATCTTTGCTGTGAAACCCATGAAGCTTCCCTTGCTCATAGCCTGCTGTCTGTGGCTTGAATTTGCCGTTGGGTGCACCAGTCGCCGTCAAGATGAAGCCAAATCCGACTTTGCCCGGCTCTACATGGGCGGCTTTTTTGCCAGCACGGTTTATGAAATCAAAGGCAGTCGGATCACCGTGATCCGGACGAGTGATGTTGCAAAAGCCAGGAAGGCATCCCGACTTTTGTCGGAGGATGAAGTCAGCCGCTTTTGGAGAGAGCTGGACTCCCAAAAAGTCTCTTCCTGGCGACCCTCCTATTTTTTCCAAACGCAGGACGATCGTCCGGCATGCTCCTACTTGTCGTGGGAATTGACGGTCCGAAAGAACTCCAAGGAATGGCAGGTTCGTGGCTGTGATGCCTATCCTCGTGATCGAGACCCGCGCCAAATGATCGAGCATAAACTCTCCAAGCGATTTGAGCGTGTCTGGCAGGCCTTCAGCCGCAACATACCAGAGTAGAGTAGGATAGCTGGCGTGACGTGGAGCGCACACTCCATTCCAACACTACCCAGAACCGGCTGAAGCCGGTACTACAATACCCTGACCTGGCTCATGCCCCCTGCCGCTTCTCCTTAAACAGCCTCACTGTCTTCAGGATCATCGACGCGCGTGAGCCAAAGACGAACTGATCAAACTCTGGTCGCAGCTCCAAGAGGTACAGGCACATGGACTCCAAGTTTTTAAGGTCCGCCCCCATGAAGGAGATGGGTTTGCGGTCGGAGAAATAAAACTTCGCGCCCGTGCTCATGGCGATCTCCACTTTGGTCAGGCTTTCCACACGTCCCTCGCTAAGCTTCCAGCGACGGCACAGCCAGTGGGATATCATGCCATCCTCGATCCGGATGGACACGAGCAGGGTGGGCAGCACAAACAGGGGAATCATCACGCCTATGCCGAGAGGAAGAGCCAGCAGCACCTTGAAGTCCAAAGGGCGTCCTTCGTGGTGGCTGAAGCCTGCGGCTGCTGCCGCTGCCACGGCTCCAATGATCAAGCCTGCGATCAGGGTGGATCGAATCTGCTTCCAGGTGTTGCCGAATTCCATGCACATGATGTGGTGGGTTTAGCGTATAGATGCCTTTGAGGGCCATTCAAATAAAGGCTCAGCCTTGCGCCTGCTTCTTGCGGCGCTTTTGCAGCAGCACCTTCGCCATCAGCAGGACCACCACCAGATTGACGACCAGTGCGCCCACATGAATGACAGTGATCTTCCGCGCGATTTCGTAAATTTCAGCCGGCAGGTAGATGCAGCCGCCCACCAGCGCCAGCCACTCCGCCCAGGTCTTCTGCTTCCACAGGCCGTAGGCCTCCACAAAGCGAATGGTCGAGTACAGCAGCGCCATGCCCGCCATGAGCCATAGCTTGTGGTCATTGAGCGAAGACATCAGGTCGATGAAGATGTGCGGGTATTTCCTCGCGGGGTCCATGTGCAGATGGGCCACGATCTCGCCGCTCAGCGCATGCAGGTCGCGGTGCAGCAGCCCCAGCAGGCCAAAGCCTGCCAGCAGCACGAGGGTGCCCTTGGCCGCTTCGATGGCGGCCACCACATCAAGACTCTTGCGCAAACCGGAGGAAGTCATGTTTCAGAATGCGCGGTGGAAGAGAGGCATCAATCAGAAAGCAATAGGCTTTCTTGCCGCTGTGTGCGGTGCGGTTACTTCGCGTCTGCGGTTGTCTGCGCAAACTTCACCGTCACTCCCTTGATCTGCGAAGCCGCTTTCTCTCCACGTTCCTTGCCCAGCACACACATGGCCGTGGCTAGGGCGTCGCTGGTGGTGCAGTCGGGGGCGATGACCGAGCAGGCGATTCTCTCCGTGAGCCCCATGCCGGTGAAGGGAGACACGATGTGCGAGTACCGCTTTCCTTCGATCTCGGTGAACTGATACAAATCCCCCGAGGTGGACACGCCGCAATTGTGCAGGCGCACGGAGATCAGATCCTCCTCCGGCTTCTGAGTGGCAAACTGCCGCAGCTTGATCTCCCACGCATCCTCCCCCGGTGGTGGATCGCCGATGGCGATGTCTCCGCCCGCCATCATCAGCGCGCTGTTCAGGCCGTGCTCACGCAGCACCTTCAGCCCCGCATCCGCCGCATAGCCTTTGGCGATGCCGCCCACATCCAGCAGCATTCCCGGCTTCAGTAGCGTGAGCGTGTGCGCCTTTTCATCCAGCCGCAGGGCGTGCCAGTCCGTGGCGGCCAGCGCCAGCTGCCGCCTCTCTGCAGGCGGGAGCTGGTGCGTGCGCTTGGTGCGCCGCCAAAGATGCGTCAGGTTTCCGCAAGTGATGTCAAAAGCCCCGTCGGTGATCTCTGCTAGCTGCTGCGAGCGATGCACCAGATCGTAGAGATCTGCGCTCACTTTTACCGGCTTGTCCGGTCCGGCATTGCAGCATTGGATCAGCTCGCTGTTCGGCTCGTAGTCGGAAAACACCGCATTGAGCGCGGCGATGCGTTTGAAGGCCGCGTCCGCCGCCTTCTCCGCCTGCGCACGGTCTTGCGCATGCACGGAGATTCGGAAGGTGGTGAACATCAGCGGTGCGGAGAAATCAAAGCGCTCCAGTGCACGTGCCGGGAGTGCGCAGAGAAGGAGAGGAAGCAGGAAAAGCCGGGCTGCTGCGGAAGTCATGAAGGCGCGGGGGATGGGTGGGGCATCCCTATCACAGCCTACTCAAACAATCACCGCGATTGTATCACTCCAGAAGGTTTGGCAAGGCACAGCTCTTTGCTTGGAGTGCTGTGTTCACATCGGCTCAGGACGAGCGTCCCTGTGGCTGTCGGCCTGCTTGCTGCCACGGGGCGTGTTGCGGCGGCGGAGTGTCCCGGAGCCGGCTAAAAACCTGCGCTCCCAGTGCGGACTGGTCTTCCCAGCGTTGGCACTTGAGGCAGAGACTTTGGGCGCTCGTTGCAGGCGCTCACCACCGTGGAGGCGCGTGCATGGCATCGCTGAGATCCAAGGCGGGAATTGGTGGCGTTTGCAGTAGAGGGGAGATGGGACGCATCAGCCGGGTGCAGGCATCTCGCAGGGCAGGGATGGTAGCTGAGCTCTTGCAGCGGACCAGCAGCAGGCGGTGGTGCGGCAGGGCGTGCAGGTAGATCACGCCGCTCTCATGCTGCTGCACAATGTCCAGGCACTCGCCGTTGCCAGAGCGGCGGCCCAGCTCGGCGGCGGCGGAGAGGGTGGCATGCGCCAGCACCAAGACGGCGGCGGTGGGCGGTGCATCGTCTCCAGCGCAGGCCAGCACGCGTCCGGCGTCATCGGCGACGGTAGCCTGAATGACAGCCGGCAGGGATGACACGAGCGCGGCGAGTTCCATGGGAGAGTGGGGTGGCGGCGGAAAAAAGTCAGGATGGAGGGCGGTGCTCTGCGGCGGCGCGGCGTCTCAGGCGGCGGCTAGCTCCTGCGTGCGCATCTCCTTGGGCGTGCCGTTGCTGTCTGGCGGTGCGGTGCGCAGGCGGAACTGATGCAGCACGGCCTGGGAGATGGCATTGAGCGTGGCGAGCACGTTGCGCCCGGTGCGGGCGTCTGACTCGAAGCTGAGGAACGGCGTGGGCCGGTTGTTGAAGAGGTACTCCAGGTACTCCACCGGCGCAGCATTGGGCAGGTCGCGCTTGTTGTACTGGATGACGATGGGCAGGCGCTCCAGCGCACTGCCGTTCATGCGCAGGTTGGCTTCCAGGCTTTGCAGGGACTGCAGGTTGTCGCGCTGCCGGTCCATCTGGGAGTCCGCCACAAAGACGACTCCGTCTGCCTGCCTCAGCACGAGCTGCAGCGTGGCGTTGTAGGTGATCTGGCCGGGCACGGTGTAGAGGTGGAAGGAGGTCTTGTAGCCCGGCAGGGCATCGGCCTCCACCGCGAGGAAATCAAAGAAGAGCGTGCGGTCCTGCGCCGTGGAGAGGGAGACGAGATCGCTCCGTCCGGTGGGGTCCAGCTTGGCGTGGATCTGCTGAAGATTGGAGGTCTTCCCGCTGAGCGGTGTGCCGCAGTACACGATCTTGAAGCTGATGGTGCGGTCGTCGTGATTGATGCTGGGCATGGCTGAGGGGGATGACGAATGGGGAGTGAGGGATGCCGCAGCCTGTCGGTGCGCCTTAGCCCAGCATGCGGTCGAGTTCGCGTGCGATGAGGGTGATCTTGTCGCGCATGCCGGTGGAGGGTTCAACATTGTGCAGCACACCAACGATGGAACTCCCCGGGAAGCAGAACGTGATCAGTCGCCCGCCCGCATTGAGGGTGAAGGTCTCCGCCCCGTCGATGCCGATGAGCGGGGCAAGACCGCGAATCTGACGCGCGATGTCCGGCACCTGGCGCTGGAACTCCAGGGCTTCCGGCTTGGAGGGGTCGGCGTGATTGAGGACGTGGGAGCCGTGCAGGCAGACGCAGGCGCTCAGGCCCTGCTGCAGGGCCAGCAGCTCCACGACACGCGGTGCCGTGAGCTTTTCCTCGGTGCTCAGCAGGGCACGCAGCAGGAGCTGGTCCGTCTGGGTGTCGAGCGGGGAAAGTCCGAGGTAGGAATGCTTGACCTCTGGCATTTTGGCAGAGCCAGCCAGGGTGGCGGGCTGTGCTGCGGGCCTGAATTCCGGCTTTGGCTGCGATGGTGCTGGCTCAGAGAAGAGGGGCACGGCTGCGGAGGCGGCGCTGAAGAGGCTGCGTGAGGCGGGCTGTGACGCTGAAGATGCCGTGCTGGGGAAGGAGGGTATCTCCTCCAGAGCTGGGGCGAAGGAGGGCGTAGGCTGGAAGGGGGCCGGAGATGGTGCGGAGAAGAGGCTGGCGGCGGGCTTGACCTCGGGGGCCGGGGCAAAAATCGAGGCTGGCTGCTGATGCGCGGTGGGTGACTGCCCGAGCAACTGGGCGCTGTTGAAGCCTGACTCCGAATGGGGTTTGGTGGCTGCCAGCGGCCCGGAGGAGGGGGCAAAAGGATCGAAGGGCTTGGTGGTCGCTCCGGAGAACGGCGCATGGTGTGCAGATGCCGCAGGCGAGGGCGGCGGAGCTCCAAAGGCGGGGAATACGCCTGAGAGGGGCTGCAGTGGCTTGGATGGGGTGGCCGCAGTCGGCTGCACGGCTGCAAAGGGAGCAGGTGCGGGTGGCGGTGGCGCGGCTTCGGCGGGAGGGGCAAATGCAAATGATCCAGGCCCTCCGGTTGGAGCCGTGGAGCCAAAGGCTGGTGCTGAGGCCGGGGCACTGAACGCCGACGGCGCTGAAGTACCTCCGTTCTGGGCTGGGCCAAACGCCGGGATCAGCGGTGATGCCGCGGCGGGCTGGCCCTGCTGTGCGAAGGCGGAAAGTGCCGCGCCAAACGTGGGTGCCTGCGCCGCTGGCTCTGCCGCAGCGGGTGCGCTGGCAAACATGGGCTGCGGGGACTGCTGCTGCGGCATGGGCTGCACCGAGAGGCGTGAGGCGGTGTTTTGCGCCTGGCCGGGGTTGCCAAAGGAGGCCCCTGCCGGCGCGGCGGCAGGGGCTGCAGAGGCGTTGGTCATGGCATGAAACACCTCGTTTTGCGGCAGCTTGATCCTGAAATCACGCTTGGCGCTGGCGATGGTGTTGCGGAAACCGAGGTCGGAGATGCCATCGATCAGCATGCCGAGTTCCACGATGATGTTGCCGGAAGAAATCTGCTCGTTGAGCACACTCACCGGAACGCTGGTGGTGATCCATGCTGGCAGGGTGGTCGGATTGAAGCCGAGCTCTTCGACGCTGTAACCACCAAGCACGGCGGCAAAGCCGAGCTTGGCCATGCCGGAAGTCGCACCGCCGGGCGTTGCGGACTGCGGCTGAGGGGCAAAGGGATTCCGCGCTGACGACTCCGCTGGCGGAGCGGCCTCCTTCATTGCTGAGACAAACGGAGAACCGAATGGCAGTCCAGGAGCTGGCGCCACGTCTGAAGGTGTGGATGCCTTCTGCTGGGAAGAGGGCGTGAAGAGGGTGGAAATGGAGGCCGCAGACGGGCCCATCGAAGGTGCCGAGCCGCCTTCCTGCGGTGCAGGAGCGAAAAGAGAAGCGGGTGCCGCAGCGGGAGTCTGCTGCGAGGTGCCAAAGGGAGCGCCGCCCAGGCTGCCGCCGAGCAAGAAAGGCGAGCCCGCAGGTGGCACTGCGGGAGACTGCTGCGGAGCGCTGAAGGGAGAGCCGTTGGTGCTGCCGCCCATGGAGAAAGGTGAGCCAGCAGGTGGCGCTGCGGGAGTCTGCTGCGAAGTGCCAAAGGGAGAGCCGTTGATGCTGCCGCCCATGGAGAAAGGCGAGCCAGCAGGCGGTGCTGCGGGAGTCTGCTGCGGAGCGCTGAAGGGAGAGCCGTTGGTGCTGCCGCCCATGGAGAAAGGCGAGCCAGCAGGCGGTGCTGCGGGAGCCTGCTGCGGAGTGCTGAATGGAGAGCCGTTGGTGCTGCCGCCCATGGAGAAAGGCGAGCCAGCAGGCGGTGCTGCGGGAGTCTGCTGCGGAGCGCCGAAGGGGGAGCCGTTGTTGCCACCACTAGCAGAGAAGGGAGAGCCGTTGGTGCTGCCGCCCATGGAGAAAGGCGAGCCAGCAGACTCGGGTGCCTTGGGCGTTTGAGGGATGTTGAAGGGCGAGCCATTGGAGCCCGCACCCATGGAAAAAGGCGATGCTGCCGGGGAATGCCCCATCTGAAAGGGGGAGCCAGCGGGCGCTGGTGCGGCACCTCCCGGCTGGCCTAGCGAGAAAGGCGATGGCACCGATGCTGCGGACGGGGCTCCGCCCTGGCTTTCGCGTGCTTGGGCGATCAGCCCCGGAAGCTTGGCCGCAGGCAGCGCCACGAGCCGTGGGTCCTGGGGGGGAGATGGGCACCTGAAAAAGTGCGGGGCAGACACGGTAGAGCTCAAACACCGGCAGGGCCGCCTGTCCGCTGCGCAGCGCGTTTTCCAGCAGGGCAGGGGGCAGGGACAGCGGCTGCTCTGCTGGCAGGGCCCCCATGCGCACGACCTCGGCGGGCAGCTGATTGATGACGTCTCCCACCGTCAGCGGTGTATTCGTGGGCGTGGCACCGATCACGCTGAAGGGGGACATCCCTGCAGCTGAATTGATTGGCGGTGCAGCGATCGGTTCATTGCCAGCGGTTTTGAAGAGCGGGCTTCCTCCCATTTGAAAGGGGGAGGCTCCGGCTGAAAACTGTTGGGGGTGAGATGCTTGCATGAAAGAGAGGCTGTGTTTGCCAGCCACTCTCTGGAGATGTGTTACCGCGAAGTTTTGCGGAGCGTCCTGCCTCGGTTCGTTAGAACCGACTCCACGCTGAAACAAACTTCGGAACGAAAAACTCATCGGCAGATGAAGCGGCCCGACATAGCAAGATAGCAAGCCTGTGTGAAAAATCTAGTAATTATAAACAAATACCTCGGCATTTGAGTTATTTAACTGAGGTTAATTATTAATGAACGATTGTTCAAGCATTTTCCACTGTTTTCATTTCTTCTGAACCATTGCTCAGCAACCCTTTCTCCAGATGCTTTTGAACATGCGTTTTGCTCAGTGATCCCTTCGCAATTACAACGCCCCGATGTCCCGCATGCATTCTCTGCCCTGGGACTTGCTAAAAAAGCTCGGGGGCTTTCCTACTCACGAGCTATGACTTCAAAGATTGCCCTCATTCCCAAGGCGCGTGCTTGAGACGCCATCCTGCTGGATGCTGGTTTGAGCTGAATTGCTGATAATCGCCGCGCTCTTGGTCTTTCGCGGCGGGCGCATGAGCGAGATGAGAAGATGGATTTGCGATGGGTGATTGAGCCATGCCATAACCGCTTTCGCCAAACAGCTTGGAGTGTGGGCTGTTCGGGAACGTGCGTGCTTGGAGCCAACGGCTCATGACACGTGCAATGACGCGAGGTGCTGCGGAACGACGCCTACTGCTCAAATATCAGGATCATTCGCGTACTCGCGCCGCAGTCCGCACAGGGGGTAAAAAAATCGGCTGCGAATGTGCTGGCGAGGGGCTTTGCACTTTTTTCATTTTATTATCATTTTCCTCTTGCGAAATTTCACATCGAAAGCACTATCTCCGCCCGCTCAATCCGAGCAAACGACCCCTTCGTCTAGCGGTTAGGACACATCCCTTTCACGGATGCGACACGAGTTCGATTCTCGTAGGGGTCGCCACTCTCTCCAAGAGAGTGGCGGCCAGAGGTGATCAGCAAAGACTGAATCCCAGGCCTGCATGCAAAGACCTGCTATAAAATAGCATGACATGTTTTCACCCGCCCGTTGCAGCCTCCGCAGCATTGTCGCTTGGAAACTGAACCTGTGCTGGACACCGCACGTGCTTCCGCTAGGCATGCAGGCATGTCTTCATCAGGCGGCAAACTATTCATCACCGGTCATCAGGGTCTCGTCGGACGCGCGCTGCTGCGCCATTACGCTGACAAGCCCGAGTGGCAGATCATCACCCGAACCAAGGCCGAGCTGGACCTGCGTGATCAGCATGCCACGGATGCTTTCTTTGCCGCAGAGCGGCCGGACCAGGTCATCCTGGCAGCTGCGACGGTGGGCGGCATCAAGGCCAGCTACACCCAGCCGGTGGATTTCCTGCTCAACAACCTGCAGATCCAGAACAGCGTGCTCTCCGCCGCGCACCGCCATGACACGAAGAAGCTGCTCTTCCTTGGGAGCACCTGCATCTATCCGAAGGTGGTGGAGATGCCCATCCGTGAAGACAGCCTCATGACTGGGCCGATGGAGGAGACCAATGCGCCCTACGGTGTGGCCAAGATCGCGGGCATCAAGCTCTGCCAGGGCTACCGGCACCAATACGGGCGCGACTTCATCTGCGGCATGCCGGCGAACCTCTACGGCCCCTTTGATAATTTTGATCCGGAGCACTCGCACGTGCTGCCTTCGCTGATCCGACGTTTTCATGAGGCCAAGCTGACCGGCGCACCCAGCGTCACCCTCTGGGGCAGCGGCAAGCCTACGCGGGAGTTTCTCTTTGTGGACGACCTCGCCTCCGCCTGCGCCTTCCTGCTGGAAAACTACAGCAGCCCCGACATCATCAACATCGGCACCGGCTCGGAGATCAGCATCCGCGATGCGGCGGAGGCTATCAAAACCATCATTGGCTACACCGGGGAGATCCAGTGGGACACCACGCAGCCGGACGGCAACCCGCGCCGCCTGCTGGACGTCAGCCGCATGGAAAAACTCGGCTGGAAGGCAAAGACCGACTTCCGCCAAGGCGTGGCCCGCACCTACCAGTGGTTCCTTGAAAACCGCGCCACCGCCCGCGTCTGATCCTGCCCATGAATCTAGCTGGACACACCAGCACAACAATGCCAATTGAGCCCATGGCCATCCAAGCTTTCCGCCCCGTCCTCATCACCCGCAACACCTGCCGCATCTGCGGCTCCCGCAGCCTCACTCCCGTCGTCAGCCTTGGAGACCAGTTTATTGGCGGTGTGCTGGCCAGCGAGGACGGCAGCGCGCTCATCAAACGCAAGGTGCCGCTCGATCTCGTGCGCTGCGACCCCTCCCAGGATGAAAACGCCTGCGGCCTCGTGCAGATGCGCCACTCCGTGCCGCCGAAGGTTCTGTATCACCGCTACTACTACGAGTCCGGCATCAACCAGTCCATGATCGACAACCTCACGGGCATCACCCAGCTCGTGGAGCAGACCGTGGGCCTGCGTGAAAAGGACATCGTGCTCGACATCGGTTGCAACGACGGCACGCTGCTCTCCAGCTACAAGACCAAGGGCCTGCGCCACATCGGCATCGACCCCTCTGACGTGGCCCTCAAGGCACGTGCCAAGGGTTTCACGGTGGTGAATGACTTCTTCTCCGCCCGCGCCTTCAAGAGCATTCACGCCACGGAAAAGGCCCGCGTGGTGACGAGCATCTCCATGTTCTACGACCTGGAAAACCCGCACGCCTTTGTGCAGGACATCGCCGACGTGCTGGCCACGGACGGCATCTGGATCCTGGAGCAGAGCTACCTCCCTGCGATGCTGGACATCAACAGCTTTGACACCATCTGCCACGAGCACCTGGAGTACTACTCGCTGGCAGTGCTGGAGCGCCTGTTTGGCGACCACGGTCTGGAGGTCATCGACGTGCATCTCAATGATGTGAACGGCGGCAGCTTCCGCCTCGTCGTCGCCAACGCCGGGCAGGTGAAGCCATCCGCCGAAGCCGCCGCCCGTGTGCAGGAACTGCGCATCCGCGAGTTTGAAATGGCGCTGGACTCCGACGCGCCCTACGCCGTCTTCCGCGACAACATCGAGCGCATCCGCATCGACCTCGATGCCTTCCTCAAGAAGGCCAAGGCCGAGGGCAAGCTGGTGCACGGCTACGGTGCCTCCACCAAGGGCAGCACCACCCTGCAGTACTGCAATGTGACGCCGGACCTGGTGCCTGCCATCGCTGACCGCAACCCGATCAAGTGGGGCAAGTACACCATCGGCACGCAGATCAAGATCATCTCCGAGGAGGAATCCCGCGCCGCCAAGCCGGACTACTACCTCGTGCTGCCGTGGCACTTCATGCCGGAGTTCCTCAAGCGTGAGAGCGACTTCCTGGCCCGCGGCGGCAAGTTTGTGGTGCCGATGCCCCAGGTGCATCTGGTGGGCTGAGTTCCGCTTCGATCTCTTCAAATCAGCTCCGGTGCCGCAAGGGCCGGAGCTTTTTTCGTTTTGAGGGCAGCTGGACTATGGGGATCTTCGCTGAATTTGGAGTGCGGTCGCGGAGGGAGGAACGACCGCAGCTACCGCTTTCCGATGGCCGGGTGGAGGAGCGGGCATCTTCGAGCCTTCGAAGGTAGAGGCTCTCACTGGACATGCAGCTCTCGAGAGGCAGGAATCCTGAGCCTGCCTCGAGACTTTCGAAAGCGGCAGCCTCACTCGTTCCTCGTGCTTTCGCCGCATGGTTTAAAAACGCGATGCCGGCATTTCCTGGAATTGAATGCCTCTCCTGCGCATCAAATTCCACATCCGCTTGAATCCCACGCCGCGCTCGCTCGTCTAGCCTCTCCATGACTCTTGCGCCTGCTCCCATGACCAACAGCGCTGCCCTGCGCCGCCTGCTCGTGTTTGCACGCGCGCACTGGCGGATCGCGCTGCTGCAGCTCGGGCTGGCGGTGGCGGGCACGGGGTTGATCTATGTCTTTCCGGGGGTGGTGCGCTGGTTTGTGGATGAGATCATCCCGCAGCGGCGTGCGGACCTGATCTGGCGCGCGGGTGGCCTGGCGCTGCTGGCCTTTGCGCTGCGTGAGGGGCTTTTCTATGTGCGCACCCGGGTGAACTGCACCTTTGAGCAGCGCATGATCACCGACCTGCGCGGGCGGCTGCACCGCAAGATGGCGAGGCTGCCGCTGGGGTGGTTTGACCACCAGAGCACGGGAGACATCCTCACCAAGCTGGCGGATGATGTGCCTGCGACACAGCGCGTCATTTTGGAAGGCATCGAGCAGGGCTGCACGGCGCTGTTGCAGATCCTCGTCACCGCCATCGTCATGATGGTGGCGGACATGAAGCTGGCGCTGCTGGTGCTGGCGCCCACTCCTTTCATCGCGGCTGGCGGGTGGATCTACTCGCGCTGGGTGTCTCCGCGTGCCACGGCGGCACGGGAGGCCACCAGCGCGCTGAATGCCACGCTGCACGACACGATCTCGGGCATCCGCCAGATCAAGAGCTACACGGCTGAGGAGATGCGGCAGTGGCGGTTTCTGGCCGCCAGCCAGCGGCTGCAGGACCGGCAGACGCGGCTGATGGCGGCGTGGGCCTTTTATGCGCCGTCCATGACGCTGCTGGGAAATGCGGGCCTCGTGCTGCTGCTGATGGCGGGCTCTTGGTGGTGCGTGCAGGGGGCGATGACAGCGGGGCGGCTCATGGAGTTTCTGCTGCTCGTCGGCTTTCTGTATGAGCCCATCTCCCGCCTGCATGGGGTGAACCAGACGCTGCTCAGCGGACTGGCTGCTGCGAAGCGCGTCTTTGCCATCCTCGATGACGAAACGGAGGAAGATCTCGATGCCGGGGAGTCGCTCTCTGCAGTGCGCGGCGAGGTCGAATTCAACGGTGTCACCTTCGGCTATCGCGATGACAAGCCGGTGCTGCATGACATCTCGCTCAAGGCGGCTCGGCATCAGACCATAGCCATCGTCGGCGCCACGGGCTCGGGCAAGAGCACGCTCTTCCAGCTGCTCACGCGTTTCTACGATCCGCAGGGTGGCACCATCACGCTGGACGGCATTCCTTTGCCAAAGCTGAGCAAACGCTTCCTGCGCGCCACGCTGGCCTACGTGACGCAGGAGGCCTTTCTCTTTGCCGGAACCGTGCGCGACAACCTCCTGCTCGGTAAACCCTCCGCCACCGATGACGAACTCTGGGCCGCCCTGCGCGACGCCTGCGCGGAAGACTTCGTGCGCCGCCACCCCGAAGGGCTCGATGCCGAGGTGGGCGAGCGCGGCGTCCTCCTCAGCGGGGGGGAGCGCCAGCGCCTCGCCCTCGCCCGCGCCTTCCTCAAAGATGCCCCCGTGCTCCTGCTTGATGAAGCCACCTCCGCTGTGGATGTGAAGTCCGAGCACCTCATCCAGACCGCGCTGGCCCGCCTGCGCGCCAACCGCACCAGCCTCGTCATCGCCCACCGCCTCAGCACCATTGTGGAGGCAGACGTGATTTACGTGCTGCATCTGGGGCGCATTCTTGCCAGCGGCACGCACGAAGAATTGCTGCAGAGCTCATCGTATTACCGGGAAATGGCCGCGCTGGCGTTTGATGAAGGAGCGGCATGAGTCCGGAGTAGCGCGGGCAATCTTGCCCGCAAAGAGTGCGCTCTACACGGGCAGGATTGCCCGTGCTACTGACGGTGCACGATGCTCCGCCTCATGTATTCTACATTACCCAATCCGATTCACCCCAGACAACAAAAACGCCTGACCGTTTTCACGATCAGGCGCTCTTGAATGGATTCGATTCCGCAGAACTTAGTTCGCGCGGCCGAGGTAGGTGCCGTCTTCGGTCTTGACGCTGATCTTGTCGCCAGGGCCGATGAAGAGGGGGACCTGCACGCGCATGCCGGACTCCGTGGTGGCTTCCTTGTACACGTTGTTGGCGGAGTCGCCCTTCACGCCAGCAGGGCTGTCGGTGACGGTCATGATGATGTTGGCGGGAAGTTCGATGCCGGCGACGACGTCATCCGCAAAGACGACGAGGTACTTCTGGCCTTCGATGAGATAGCCGCGGGTCTTGGCGTCCAGCTTGTCCTCGCCGATGAGCACGTCTTCAAACGTTTCGGGATGGATGAAGTGGTAGCCGTCGCCGTCCTTGTAGCTGAATTCGTGGTTGTCCTTCACGAGGTTCACGGATTCGAGCGACTCATTGGAGGTCATGCGCAGGTTGTACATCTTGCCGATGGTGATGCTGCGGACGGACATCTGCACGAAGGAGGCCATGCGCGGAGGCGTCTTGAGTTCGGTGTCGGTGACGACGCAGACGTCGTTGTTGTAGCGGACGGCGTGTCCCTTGCGGAGATTGATAACTGGGGTGGCTGGCATAAGAGCGTGTTTCCTTGGCGAGTTTGGCGTGTTTTGCAAGCTCTGGTTCGCAACCGCCGACGGGCAGGGGAGTGGGCTGCATAGTGCGGGAACGGCCTCCAGCCAGCCAGGAGGGGGACCATCCAGGACCTTCGGCTTTGGGAAATCCGGGTGCGATGGACGATGCGGGCGCGTGAGGGATCAGGATGATCCCTCTCCTGCCGGAGGCACTGGGCGGGTTTGTAAGGAGTGGGACCATCCTGGTCCCACACGCTCCACAGACACCCCTTCATTCCGAGCTGGCAAGACGCGTTGCTTCTCTCGCACACACGGCCCTAGCTCAGCGCCAGCGCGCCGCCCTCACACAGCTCCTTTTTGCCAAAGGTCTGCAGATCGTGCCCCATGCCCTGCGCCACGGCCATCCAGAGGCGGTTGTGGGCGGCTTTGTCAAACTTGAGGCTGCGGCCCATTTTGAACCCGCAGCCGCCACCGATCATGATGTAGGGGATGTTGTCCAGAGTGTGGGTGTTGCCCTTGCCGAGTTCGTTGGTCCAGACGAGCAGGGTGTTGTCCAGCATGCTGCCGCCGCCGGTGGCCTCGGGAGTCTCGCTGAGGCGCTTGGCCAGGTAGGCGAACTCTCCGGCGAACCAGGTGTTGATCTTGAGCAGCTTCTCGTAGCTGTCTTTTTTGTCGTCGGGGTCGTGGGAGAGCGAATGGTGGCCCTCCTCCACACCGAGCCAGCGCATCTGCGCCATGCCCACGCTGCGCATGTACTGTAGCGTGCCGATGCGGGCCATGTCATTGGCCAGGGAATTGACGAGGAGGTCGATCTGGATGCGGCTGATCTGCGGCGTGTTGTCGTTCACCAGCTCGATGCTGGGATCCACCTGCGGCACGGGGTGCGCCAGCTTGCCCTGCTTGTCGGCATCTGCCAGGTCCTGCTCCATGCTGCGCACCAGCGTCATGTGCTGGTCCAGCAGGGCTTTGTCCCGCGCGCTGAGCTTGGAAGAGATGCGCTTCAGGTCGTCGCGCACGTCGTCCAAGATGCTGACGAGGCTGTCCTTGTCCTTCATCTTTCCATACACCTTCTTGAGAATCTGGTGCGGATCGTCGATGGGGGCCACGGGCTGGTTGCCACCGGCGTAGCACATGCGCGTCCAGGGATCGGCGCGCTCGGGCACGGCCACGCCGAACTCCAGGGAGCCAAAGCGCGTCTTGGTTTCCTTCTTGCTCTGGAGGAAGTTTTTGAGCTCCTGGTCGATGGAGATGTTGCTGGCCCATCCGGCGGGATTGCCGCCGCCGCCCATGATGTTGCCCTTGAGCAGTTCGTCGCAGGTGAGCAGGCAGCTCATGCCGCGCATGTGGCTGTCGCCATCGCCCTTCACCTTGTTGGCGATGCCGTGGAGGATGAGCATCTTGTCCTTGAATGCCTCCAGCGGCTTGAGGATGGACTTGAAGCTGAAATCCGCCCCCTCCTGATCCGGCCAGAACTCATTCGGCAGCGTGCCGTTCGGCGAAAACATGATGATCAGCCTCTGCTTGCGCTGCGGCGTGGGCGCACCCGTCAGGCTGGGCAGCCCGGCAAGAAAAGGCAGCGCCCCGGCGGAGATGCCGAGGTCGCGGAGAAATTCGCGGCGGTAGAGGTTTTTCATGGGGGGATGGGGGGCGGGCTGCCAGAGAGGCTCAATATTAATACCACCGCCGGGGAACCTATCTAGCACCGAGGCGCGGGCATTTATGATTTACGATTTACGATTGATGATTTGGAAGAGGCCGCAATGCGCTCCTCCTCTGAAATCATAAATTAAAAATCGTAAATCATAAATTCGCCCACATCCCACCTCACTCGCTTCTCACCTCACTCCACTTCCTTGATCTGAATGTGCCTGTACTCCATTACGCCGCGATCTCCCTCCAGGCCGATGGGGCCGGTGGCGGGGAGCTTGAGGGCGTCTTCGAGGACTTCGCCGTTGCAGGTGCAGTGGGCCACGCCGTCCTTCACTTCGACGATGATCTGGTTCCACTCCTGGGGCTTGTAGGCTTTCAGTTCCTTATACGGACCGGCCACGAGGTAGTCGCGGCACTGGAGCTGGGGCTTGCGGATGAAGACGCCGCTGTCGGCGTTCACGCTGGCGCGGAATTCGAGCTTGAGGGTGAAGTTCTTCGGGAACTCGGCCACGGTGTAGAGCTGTCCGGTGAGCTTGTCCATCTCCGTGGGGAAGGTCACGGCGATGACGCCGTCCTTCACGATGTACTTGCCCGCATCGGCGGCCTCGGTCTTGCCATCGTGCTTGGCGGTGATGGTGCCGGGGTTAGGGTCGTCCTTCTTGGTCTTCTCGCGGAAGCACCAGCCGGTGAGGTCCTTGCCATTGAAGAGGGAGGTGAAGCCCGCCTCCGGCTGCCAGTCCTCGGCATGCAGGGGAAGGGTGGCGAGGGCGAGGCAAAGGGCGGCGATGCGTTTCATGGTCGGGGCAGGGTGGGTGAAAGGAGAGAGCAGATAAACGCAGCTTTTTCTCCGGCCCTGCGGAAAAAAGCAAAACAAAACCGTGGGCGAAGCGGCCCGCAGCCAGCGGGGCGGCAGTCCCCTGATCGTCAGCGTCCGAAATCGCAGAGTCCTCCCCTGTTGCTCAGCAATAAGCTGCTTTCCGCCAGCCAGCGCATTCCATCCACCCACAGCCATGCAGTAGCGCCCACCTCGCAGTCGCTAACGTCTTTTTTTGTATGGCCCCTGCGTTGGGCGATGTCGGGCGGGAAGTTTTATCCTTGCGTGAATCCCGGGCTCCACAATATTCCTGGCATGAGAATGCTCCTCCTGCTGTCTCTGGCCTTGGGCGCTGTCGCAGCGGCAATCGCGGAAACCAAGCCCAAGTTTCAACTGGGCGCGATCTCCAAGGGCAGGACGATGCCCAGTTCCATACGCGTAAACGGCCAGTATCCTCCGGCAAAGGCGACGATCGAGTTCAGCGTGACACCCACGCAGGACATCCCGATGAAGGAGCTTGTAAACTTCATCTACTTCTTCAATGACCAGAACCAGCTGGTCCAGCAGAGGAGCGCGGCTCTGGACCTCGCCCGCATGAATTTTGACATGACCAAGACCCTGCAGAAGATGGAGGACTTGAGCCGCAAGACCAAGTCCGGGAGCTTCTCGGTGCCGGTGGATCTGCCGGAAACGGCACAGGCCGGCAAGAAATACCACTACCAGCATGTGATCCAGGAGAAGGACCCCAAATGGACCCACGTCGTGGTCGTGGCCGGCAGACGCGACGCCGACCTCAGCGCCCGGGTCTATCCCAAGACAGACCTCAAGTCCCTTAATTTCGCCGACAAAAGCAAGATCACCTACTGGTACCAGCCCTAGCCGCTGACGCCTTGCAGGCCGGGTGCTCCAACCCTAGTGTGTATGCCGCCTGTGTGGCGGTGGTTTGTGAAAATGGTGGAGGCGAGGGGAGTTGAACCCCTGTCCGAATCACCGTTGCCCGTAGCGTCTCCATGCTCAGTCTCATCTTTGGTCTCGGTGGGAGGCGGCTTGAGACAGCCTACTCTTCACCCAGCGTCCTGTTTGATCTCGTCTGTGACCCGGTCGCCCGGCCATCAGACCAGCCTGGTAGTGGCATCGTTCAGGCTACCAGACATTGCCTGAAGGATGTCGCAGTGCTTAAGCTGCGAGTGCTAGCTCGTTAGAGTTTGCATTTATGTTTTTGATCCGGTGTTTAACGAGGCCAACGAATCATCCTCGGCATGCAGCTCCGAACTAAGACGACCCGTCGAAACCAGTACGCCCCCGTTTTGGAGAGGATTCAAGATACCCCATCGCCGCGCAGGGTCAAGGGGCATCGGTAACAGCAAGGGGGCAGTAAGCGGCTGCTGCGCCAGTGGGCAGGCGTGGGGTTTTGGGAAGTGGCAGATGCTGCGGGATCCTTTTCCGGCCGATTTTCGTGCAGGAGGGGGCTCGACTGATTGACTGGCCACCAGCCACCGCATTCCCGCACTCGACAATCTCCATTCGTCATTCACCTTCACCGCCCCTCATGTCTGCCGCTCTGAAACTCCACGACACCCTCTCCCGCACCGACCGCGATGTCACGCCGCTCGACGGCAAAACACTGCGCTTTTACTGCTGCGGACCCACGGTGTATGGCCCGGCGCACATCGGCAACTTCCGCACCTTTGTGGCGCAGGACGTGATGCGCCGCGTGGTGGAGGCCTCCGGCACACCCACGCTGCATGTGCGCAATATCACCGACGTGGACGACAAAACCATCCGCGACTCGCAGAAGGCGGGGCAGACACTCACCGACTTCACCCAGGGCTGGACGCAGAAATTCCACGCCGACTGCGCTGCGCTGAACCTGCTGCCGCCGCATGTGGAGCCCAGCGCCGTGGCGCACATCCCGCATCAGGTGGCGATGATCGAAAAGCTCATCTCCGGCGGGCATGCCTACGCCGCCGCCGATGGCAGCGTGTACTTCCGCGTCTCCTCATTCAAAGACTACGGCCGCCTCAGCCACTTGGAGGACCGCGAGCTGCGCCTGGGGGCCAGCGAGGCCGCCAGCGCCACCGACAGCGACGAATACACCAAGGACTCGCTCACCGACTTTGCCCTCTGGAAAGCACGCAAGCCCGAAGACGGCGCCAACTACTGGCCCAGCCCCTGGGGCGAAGGCCGCCCTGGCTGGCACCTGGAGTGCAGCGCCATGATTCTCGAATACCTCGGCGAGGACTTCGATCTGCACAGCGGAGGTGTGGACCTCATCTTCCCGCATCATGAAAACGAGATCGCCCAGAGCTGCTGCAGCACGCACGGGAAGTTTGCGCATCACTGGATGCACGTGGCCCACCTCATGGTGGACGGCGGCAAGATGAGCAAGAGCATCGGCAATCTCTACACGCTGGCGGATCTGGCCGCGCGCGGCTACACCGCCGCCGAGGTTCGCTACGTGCTCATCTCCGGCCACTACCGCGCCCCGCTGAATTTCACCATGCACAGCCTCGACTCAGCACGTCAGGCCCTGCAAAAACTCGCGAAGGCCGACAAGGCGCTCGCCGCAGCAGTTCCAGCACTCCAGCACTCCAGCACTCCCGGCCCCTTCAGCGAAGCCTGGGAAACGCTGCTCAATGACCTCAACGTGCCCGGAGCCATGGGCGGCATCTTTGGCGTGCTGAACAAGCTCAAGCCCGCCGCGCTCTCCGCCGAAGAGGCCGCCGCAGCCCGCAGCGGCCTGCACTTCATGCTCGGTGCCCTTGGCATCGTGCTGCCCCCCGTGGCCGAAGACGCCGTGGCCGACGTGCCAGCCGAGATCCAGGCCAAGGCCCAGCAGCGCTGGGACGCCAAGCAGGCCAAAGACTGGGCCGCCGCCGACACCCTTCGCAAAGAACTCGAAGCCGCAGGCTGGCTCATCAAAGACAGCAAAGAAGGCTTCACCGTCGTGCCTAAGTGATCGGCGGAGTGTGATCGTCCCGATCCCCCCCTCCGTCGCTCAGGTGTGGCGGCGGCTGCTTAGCCTTGGCTGCGGGCCTGCGCGGCGTCCTCGGCCTTGGATTTCTCGATGTCTTCAAACGAGCGCCGCACCTTTTCGAGCTGCTGGCGGTAGTGCTGGGCGTCACCGTAGTCGAAGAAGAAGCGGTAGCGGCTGTGCATGGACTTCATGCGCAGCGCGTGCTTGATGGGGCACCAGTACTGCTCTGTGCGCGCGGCCACTTCGGAGGCGCAGGCGAGCACGCCGTTGGCGTAGCCGCAGTACTCGCAGTTAAATTTCTCCGCCCAGTTCAGGTAGGCCAGGTGGCGGCGGTCCAGCCGGATGTAGTCGCTGCGCTTCACCTTGGGGATGCCGTAAATGGGAAAGCAGATGGCCTGGTAGACGACCATGAACACGTCAAGGAGCACGATGGGGATGATACATGACCAGATGACGGGCGTGGTCAGCAGGATCATAAAGCGGGAGTCGCGGATGTAGGCGGTGAAGCGCTTGAGCAGCAGCCGGTGCTGCGCACGCGCCTCCTCGGTAAAGCGCACCCGGCCCTGGCGCACCTCGTAGAAAAATTCCATCTCCTTGCGCTGCAACTCGCGCAGGATTTCCTTTTCCAGCGACTGCATGCGCTCCAGCAGGGTTTCGAGCTTTTCATTCATGGGGCCAAGGGTAGGGGATGAGGCTGCAGGGGTGGTACGCTTTTTGTGGGGCGGTTCTGGCGCAGGCGCCGGGCGGCCCGGGGCAAAAACTGTGGACGGGAGATGGCAGCGGGGTGAAAAAATATCGCACGCCGGGCCCGGCTTGCTGTGGAGTTTTTCTTGCGGCCTGTGCCGACCCCCACCATTCATTGCGCATGAGCAAACCCTGGGATGTCATCATCATCGGCGGCGGGCCTGCGGGAGCCACGGCTGCGGCCACGCTGCGTCAGGACGGTCGGTCAGTCCTCGTGCTGGAAAAGTCCCGTTTCCCGCGTTTTCACATCGGCGAGTCGCTGCTGCCGTACAATCGTGAAATCTTCGATGAGCTGGGCGTCTGGGCGAAAGTGCAGTCGGCAGGCTTCATGGTGAAACGCGGCGCGCAGTTCTGGATGGGCGACGGCTCGATCCATACGCGGATGAATTTCTCACGCGGCTCCTTCACCGAGTTTCCCGAGTCCTTGCAGGTCGAGCGTGCGAAGTTTGACGACATCCTGCTGCGCCATGCCGAGGGGCTGGGCGCGGAGGTGCGTGAGGAGGCGCTAGTCATGGAGCATCGCGTTGAAAAAGACCGCGTCACCGTGAAGTATCGCGACAAGGACGGTACGGAGCATGAGGTGCAGGCCGCGTTTCTCATGGACGCCAGCGGGCTGGGCAACTTCACCGCAAACCGCGAAAACCTGCGCGAGTACTACCCCGGGCACAAAAAGATCGCCATCTTCGGCCACTACAGCGGCGTGCAGATGACCACCGGGGAGGAGAAGGGGGACATCCTGATCATCCGCCGCGAAAACTCGTGGTTTTGGATGATCCCGCTGCAGGACGACAAAACGAGTGTGGGTCTGGTGCTGGACCAAGCAGACTTCAAGGCGCTGAAGCAGGACCCGCAGCAGGCCTTTGATGACGCGGTGCTGAGCACCCGCGCCGTGCACGACCGCATGATCAATGCGAAGCCCATCACACAGGGGCATGTGCTGACCGATTTCTCCTACACGAACCGCAGACTTGTTTCCGACCGCCTTGTGCGCGTGGGAGATGCGGCTGGGTTCATCGACCCCATTTTTTCCAGCGGGGTGATGCTGGCCATGATCAGCGCCCGCCAGGGGGCGCAGGCCGTGCACGCCGCCCTCGCCAGCGGCAAGGCACGCACCTTTGGCATGAAGCGCTACGAGTGGGCCACGCGCCGGCATGTGAGCCGCTTCTGGCAGTTCATCGAGCGGTTTTACACCCAGCATTTCGCGCAGCTTTTCTTCCAGCCAACCAACCGGTTTCGCGTGGTCTGCGCCATCAACTGCGCCCTGGCCGGCCGTACCCGTATGACCCTAGGCACCTGGTGGCGGCTGCGCCTGTTCTTCACCCTTGTGTGGATCCAGAAACGCTTCCCACTGGCGAAGCCGATCAAGATTCAGTGATGGGACTGAAGACAGCCTTGCAGCTGTGCAACAAGGGAGGCTCCGCGACGCTGGGCGATGACAGTCCGGGACTGATGAGCCTTCAGATGTAGGCGTAGCGAGTCGATGTAGGCGTAGCGAGTCCTTGTTCCGCAGGGATAAGGCTACTTTGAGCCCAGCCTCACCCGCAGCATCGGCGCAGACCGCGTTCCGTTTTCTTTGGTGGCAAATGCGTGCACGAGGCCGCTGTCCTGGGTTTCATTGGTTTCGCGGCAGATGATCAGGGTGGCGATCTGGTTGGTGTCGGCGTTGAGGAAGTCGGCCAGGTCTATGCCGCGCAGCTTGCGGGTGCCGCGGTTGATGCCCTGGGCGATCTCAAATTTCCCCAGCAGCTTCACCTTGGCGGCCACGGGGAGGTGGCGCTCGGGCTGGGCGGGGTCGTGCGCGGGGGCCTGCTGCCAGGTCAGACCGCTCTCCTCCCAGGCGTCGGTGCTTTCGTCCAGCACGCCATAAACGGCAAAGGTGCTGTCCGGCACAAAGCTGGCAAAGCCGAGCTCACTGGGCTCGATGGTGAGCACGAGCTCCGCATCCTGGATACTGCGGCCGCTGAATTTGCTGAGGTCAAAGGCGATGTAGCCCTTGCGGTTGAGGTCGGGCTTGGTGTCGCCGCTGTGCTTCACACGGAAAAAGGGATGGGTGCCAAAGTCATGCGGGGCTTTGTCGGAGGACTGGATGTAGCTGTCCTTGCCATGGCCAAAGGCGGTGGTGATGGCCTGCCAGCCGTCTCCGGCGTCCATGACAACGGCGGGCTGCCAGCGGCTGGGCTCGGCATCGGCGTCATCGCCGGCGGAGGGATGCATCTGCTTCTGCGACCAGCCACGGTCCACGCGCTGGCCTTTCTGCAGCTTTTTGGAGGCGGCACCGGATTTGTCGTCCACCTCCACGAGGCCCTCCATCACCTGCACGAGGTACTTGCCGTCCTCTCCGGCGCTCAGGCCGAACTTGGTGCCCCAGTCGATGACTTTGGCGTCCTTGGTATCAATGCTGAATCCTTTGGCCTGCGGGGGCACTTCCGCGACGAGTGTGCCGCGGCGCAGCTTGCAGTTCATGCCGTCCAGCACCTCCACGGTGGCGGGGGCCTCCAGCACCAGCTCCGCGCCGCTGTCAAAGCGGATGACGGCGAGGCCCTCCATGAGATCGAGCATGCCCGGCTTGAGGCGCGCGCCCTCCACGGTGGGCAGGCTGCTGCCGGCCCACTGGCACTGCTGCGCACGCACCAGTGTGGCCACGGTGCCGTCCCGGTGGCCCTGCAGCCAGAAGAAGCCCAGAGTCACGCAGGCCGCCGCAGCGGCGGTGATGGCATGCCGCCACCACACGGTGCGCGGTGCAGGGGCGGGGGCTGGCTCTGCCTGCGAATGCCAGGAGTCGTCAAAGCAGAGCTCGGCACGCTGATGCAGGGCCTTGGCAAAGAAGGCGCGCGAGGCTGCGTTGTCGCGCAGTTCGGTCTCCAGCGCGGCAAGCTCCTCCGCTGTGAGCTTGTCATCGGCGTAGCGTTCGGAGAGTTCCAGCAGGCGAAATTGATCGGCGGGCTTCATGCTTCGGCTCCTTCCAGTTTGAGTTCCTTTTCCACGCAGGACATGAGGTTCATGCGGATGCGGCTCAGCGCGCGGTACACAGCCCCCACGGTGCTGCGGATGCGCTCTGCCACGCCATCGATTTCAAGGTCTTCAAAGTAGCGCAGGGTGATGAGCTGGCGGTGCGCGGCGGGAAGCTTGGCAACGCAGGTGCGCAGGGCATCGCCACGGCGGTCTGTGCTGTCGCTGAGCTTGGAAACCTCGTCGTGCAGCAGCTCCAGCACCTCGTCGCTCAGCGGGGTGGCCTCGCGTTTTTTCTGGCGGCGGTGAGTGAGGATCTGATGAAAGGCGGTCTTGCGCGCCCAGGCGAGGAAGTTGGTGCCGGGCTCAAACTGGTCAAAGCAGCGCCAGAGGATCATCTTGGTCTGCTGGAGAATGTCCTCCGCATCATGCGGGGCTGGCACCAGGCTGTAGACGTACACGCCCAGGGCGCGGTCGTGCCGCGTGAGCAGTTCGAGGAATTCCTGGGTGCGGTCGGGGGAGGACATGGCGTGGTCGTGAAGGCGGCATATGAGCCGCCCTATGACTTGTACAGTCGCCTGCGGCATTCAGTTGGACAAAATATTTCCCACCCAGCAGCCCGCTCAAGTGCCAAGGCTTGGCCTCTTTTTGAGCACCACGGCAAAAAGGGCGAAAATAGCCGTCTGCAGAGCGCTGAACCATCCCTTTTAAGCTCGAGCAAGCCTGATGCAACCTTTCGACAAAGCGAACAAAGTCAGGATGAACCACGGGGACACGCCAGCAGGCGGCGAGGATTGTGCGTTCGACATTACGCGGTGAATGTAAAACATGAGAGGCAGACCAAGGGTGGCTGCCCCGGCAGATTGAGAACGGCGCCTTTCATAAATTCACAGGCAAAGAGCACCTGCCATGGTTTCTGTCAGCCGCCGCGTGCGATGAGGCAGGCCTGATTCGCCTTCAGCGCCTCACTCAGTGGGCCGGGGCTCGATCGTCGCGTCGATCTTCTTCAGCGCGACCCACAGCGCCGGGTCTTCCGGGTGGCCGTTGAAGAGGACTTTGCCTTCAGGGGAGAGCAGCACCATGCGCGGGATGGTGGCGATCTCCAGCGCCTGGGTGTAGGGGCGCTCGGCGGGCTCGATGAGCCAGGGCAGGCTGGCATTCTGCTCCTGGCGGATGCGCTCTGCCGTGGCCTCCGCGTTTTCATCGTCCTTGTTGATCGCCGCCACAACAATGCCGTGGGAGGTAAGAGCCCCCGCTTTGGCCTTGAGAGCAGGCATCAGCTTCATGCACGGGCCACACCAGGAAGCCCAAAAGTCCACCAGCAGCGCCTTCTTGCCACCCAGCACGTCATGCAGCGTGGTGGCCTCCCCGCCGGAGGTGGTCAGCGGCGTTTTCAGGTCGATCACGAGCTCCGCCATCTTGGCCTCCAGGCGAAACTTTTCCATGGCCTGGATGAAGACGGGCGCCTGCTGCGGGCTGAGCCAGATGGCCTCCAAGATGTTCTGCTTGAAGCCCACCGCATCTCCGGCCTGGGAGGCCTTCATCGCCTTGATGTAGGAGATGAAGCTCTTCACCGTTTCCAGGCTGGGCAGCGCCACGGCATTGGCTGGGTCAAAGCTGCTGGCCAGAATCTCCACCTCCGGCAGGATCTTCACCAGAAAAGGCGTGCTCTGCTGGCGCAAGCCCCAGATGAGCTTCGCCTCGATGATCTGCTGGCGAGGGACGCCGGCCTTGTTTGCCTCCTTGGCCAGTACCTGCAGGTCCTCCTCCGAGATGTCCTGCGAAAAGAGCTTTTGCATCAGCGCCTGGGCACCGGCGGCGGCCTCCCCCGCAGCGGGAGCCTGGGCATTCAGGGAAAGCTGGCAGCAGCAGCTGAAAAGCAGAACAAAAATGGCAGATTTCATGAAGGGGAAAAGCGTCCCGATTTTTGTGACCAATGTCGAGCAGAAAGTGACCATCGAACCGCAGAATGAAAGATGCCCGCTGTGGGATGCGACTCCTTTGCTTCTCTCACCCATCCATGAAACGAACACTGACCCTGACCCTCCTGCTCGCCGCCGCCGCATTCTGCCGCGCCGAGGACAATGTACCACCACCCGGATTCACCGCGCTCTTCAACGGCAAGGATCTTTCCGGATGGTATGGCTGGGGCACCCAGGACCCGAATGACCTCTGGAAGATGACCCCGGAGGAGCTGGCCGCGTACAAAAAGAAATCCATCGAGGGCGGCCTCGTGGATGCCAAAGGCAACGACAAGGGCGACCACGTCAACGCTCACTGGAAAGTCGAGGACGGTCAGCTCGTCAACGACGGCAAAGGTTTGTACCTCACCACAGACAAGGACTACGGCGACTTTGAACTCATGGTCGATTACAAAATGCTCCCTCTTGGCGACAGCGGCATCTACCTGCGCGGCATCCCGCAGGTGCAGATCTGGGACTTCACGGAGAAGGACGAAAAAGCCGTCGCACTCGGCAAGCCCTTCGGTTCCGGCGGCCTCTGGAACAACAAGAGCCCCGAGGGCAAAAACCCCACCAAGCTCATGGACAAGCCTCTCGGCGAGTGGAACACCTTCCTCATCCGCATGGTGGGCGAGCGCGTGACCGTGACCTTCAACGGCGAAGTCGTGGTGAAAAACGCCGTGCTGGAAAACTTCTTTGCCAACCGCAAGGCCGGCTACCTGGCCTACGGCAAAAAGGACGCCAAGGCCGAGGCAAAGCCCGCTGAGAAAATGCCCAACGGCTTCTTCCCAGATCCTGCCTTTGCCAAAGGCCCCATCCAGCTCCAGACCCACGGCAGCGAGATCCGCTGGAAGAACGTTTACATCCGCGAGATCCCCGCTGAAGAAGCCAACAAGGAACTCGCAGGCAACTGGGCCGAAGACGGCTTCAAGGAATACGTCAACGGCAAGGACCTCAGCAACTGGCAGGGGGCCGTGGACAGCTACGAAGTGGTGGACGGCGCGATCACCTGCAAGCCCGGCAAAGGCGGCGACCTGCTGACCAAGGACGAATTTGAAAACGGCATCATCCGCGTGGAGTTCAAGCTCCCCCCTGCCGGCAACAACGGCATCGCCCTGCGCACCCCTCTCGGCGGCCATTCCGCCTCTGATGGCCTGGAGCTTCAGGTCATCGACAGCGACGGCTACAACGCCAAGCAGGCCGCCGCCGGCAAAAAAGGCCTGGAGCCCTACCAGTACCACGGCTCCCTCTACCATTGCGCTGGTGCCAAGCACGGCTACCTCCGCCCCGTGGGTGAGTGGAACTTCCAGGAAATCCAGGTCGATGGCCAGAAGATCAAGGTCATCCTCAACGGCACCAAGATCCTCGACGTGGACATCGACAAGCTCGATCGCAGCCTGATCGCCCACCCGCCGAAGGGCCTGGACCACACGAAGGGCTTCATCGGCTTTGCAGGACACAGCGATCCTGTGGTGTTCCGCAGCTTCAAGGTGAAGGCGAAGTAAGCGCCGGGAGTTCTCTGCAGCCAAGTCTCAGTAACCCGTCAGGCCGAAAGGTCTGACGGGTTTTTTGTGGGGAAGTAGTGCGGGCAATGCTGCCCGCAGAGAGCGCTTTCTACACGGGCACGATTGCCCGTGCTTCCTGCGGCCCACCTCACGCCGCCTCCGCGATCGCCGCTGGCTCAGCCGTCTCCTTAAACTCCAGCTCCTGCTCGATGCGGAGATTCTCCACGATGTAGCTCTGGCGCTCAGGAGTGTTTTTGCCCATGTAGAAGGAGAGCATCTCCTTCACGCTGCGGTGCTCGGAGGGGAGGGCGTTGCCGTCGGCGTCGGTTTCGTGGTCACGGATTTTCACGGGCTCCAGACGCATGTGCGGGCCGATGAAGTGCTTGAACTCATCCGGGCTGATCTCGCCCAGACCCTTGAAGCGGGTGATCTCGGCGCTTTTGCCGCAGCGGTGGATGGCGCGCTGGCGCTCCTCGTCGCTGTAGCAGTAGTAGGTCTCCTTCTTGTTGCGCACGCGGAAGAGCGGCGTCTGCAGGATGTACAGGTGTCCTTTGCGCACCAGCTCGGGGAAGAACTGCAGGAAGTACGTGATCATCAGCAGACGGATGTGCATGCCGTCCACATCGGCATCGGTGGCCAGCACCACGCGGTTGAAGCGCAGCTCCTCCAGGTCTTCCTCAATTTGTAGCGCGTTGGCCAGGAGATAAAACTCCTCGTTCTCATACACGATCTTGCGGGTCAGGCCGAAGCAGTTCAGCGGCTTGCCGCGCAGGCTGAAGACGGCCTGCGTCTCCACATCGCGGCTCTTGGTGATGCTGCCGGAGGCGCTGTCACCCTCGGTGATGAAGAGGGTGCTTTCCTCGCGGCGCTTGTCCTTGGTGTCAAAGTGGATGCGGCAGTCGCGCAGCTTCTTGTTGTGCACCTTGGCCTTGCGGGCGTTTTCACGCGCCGCCTTCTGGATGCCGCTGATCTCCTTGCGCTCTTTTTCGTTGGAGTTGATCTTCTCCTGCAGCGCCTTGGCGATGTCCGAGTGTTTGTGCAGGAAGTTGTCGAGCTGGGCGCTGATGACGCTGGTGACGTGGCCACGCAGGTTGCGCCCGTTGGGCTCCATGTGGGTCGATCCCAGCTTGGTCTTCGTCTGCGACTCAAACACGGGCTCCTGAACCTTCACGCTCACGGCGGCGATGAGGCTGCCGCGCACGTCGGCGGGGTCGAACTGCTTTTTGTAAAACTCACGGCACTCCTGCACGATGGCCTCGCGGAAGGCAGCCAGATGCGTGCCGCCCTGCGTGGTGTGCTGGCCGTTGACGAAGCTGTAGTACTCCTCGCCGTAGCCCGTGCCATGGGTGAAGGCCACCTCCACGTCCTTGCCTTCCAGGTGGATGATGGGGTACTGCGGCTCCTCGGTCAGCTTGGAGCGGATCAGATCCATCAGGCCGTCCTTGGACTTGAACTTCTCCTCACCCGCCGGGGTCTTGAGGAGCAGGGAGAGACCTGGATTCAGCCAGGCGTAGAAGCGCAGCATCTCGCGCACAAAATCCAGGCGGAAATGCGTGTCGTCAGCAAAGCTCTCCGCATCCGCACGGAAGGCGATGCGTGTGCCGTTTGGCTCGTCGCAGGGCTTGGGCTTGCCCATGTCATAGACCACGAGGCCCTGGCTGAACTCGATGGAGCGCGTCTGCTTCTCACGCACGGCCTGGATTTCGAAGAATTCGGAAAGGGCGTTCACCGCCTTGATGCCCACGCCATTGAGGCCGACGGATTTTTTGAATGCTTCGCTGTCGTACTTCGCACCCGTGTTGATCTGCGCGGCGCACTCCAGCAGCTTGCCCAGCGGGATGCCGCGCCCGTAGTCGCGCACCGTCACGGTCTGGTCGTCGGTGATGGTGATCTCGATGGAATTGCCAAAGCCCATCACATGCTCGTCGATGCAGTTGTCCAGCACCTCCTTGAGCAGCACGTAGATGCCGTCCTCCGGCAGGGAGCCGTCTCCCAGCTTGCCGATGTACATGCCCGGGCGCAGGCGGATGTGCTCGCGCCAGTCGAGGGATTTGATGGAGTCTTCAGTGTAGTTGTGGGCAGGAGCAGGGGCGGCCATGGCGGAGGGGCAAAATCAGAATTCTAGCCTCTGAAATGGCAGAGGGGCAGGGGGGTGTCAAGGGGGTGTACTGCTCATACGAGCAGCGAAAAGGGAGGGGGAATGACGAATCACGAAATCCGAATGACGAAATAATGCCGAAGCTCGAATGCGCATACGCGTTGCAAGGGGGCTGCGCGTTACGGCTCGATGCTAGCTTCGGCCTTTGGCATTCGACCTTATTTCGTCATTAGGGCTTACTCATTCGTCATTTTCCTGGAGCTCAGTCCTTCACGCTCTTCCGCGCCTCCGTCACCAGATTCATGAAAAGCTCGCGCTGTTCAGCGAGGGCTGCCACGCGGTCTCCGGCGGGCAGCTTGTGGGCCTCCAGGCAGACGTGGCCTTCGTAGTCGGCCTCCACGAGGAGTTTGGCCAGCTTGTCCAGAGGGTAGGTGCTCTGGTTCACGCCACGGATGTGCGTGGTGTGGCCCAGAAGGTCTTTGACGAGGGCAAAGTTGGCCTCCAGTCCGGCGCCGTTGAGGTCGGTGTCGTTGGAGTTCCAGCACACACGCACGTTGTCACGGGCGGCGGCGTCCATGATGGTCTTGATGTTCGGCAGCTCGGAGGTGTCCTTGCCGTGCACCTCCAGGCGGATCTCCTGGCCAAAGCCCAGCGCGTAGTCTCCCAGTTCAGCCAGCGCCTTGCCGATCTGCACCAGCGTTTTTTCCGCCGGCACGTCCTTGGGCAGCGCGTTGGGCTTCACCTTCACGCCGGTGCCGCCGAGGTCGTGGCAGAGCTTGATGTACTGCTTGGCTCCTTCGATGTTCTTCTTCACCTCATCCTCCTTGGGGGAGTGAAATTCGTAGTTCGTTCCCATGCCCAGCAGGTCCACGGGCGAATCTTCAAACTGCTTCCTCACTGCGGCGCGCTCCTCGGGCGTGAGGGCGGGGCTGACCTTGTGCGCGTGGTCGATGCGGAGCTCCACGCCCAGCACCTGCGCGGTTTCACAGTTTTTCAGCAGCGTGGGCAGGTCCCAGTCCGCGCCCCACATGTAGGTGACGAGGCCAAACTGGATGTTCTCCCCCTTGTAGCTGAGCTTGGAGTCGGCGGCAAAGGCGGCTGCGGCACTGGTGCCGAGGACGGTGTGGAGGAAGTGGCGGCGGGAGGGCATGGTGGTGGTGTTTAACGCCCGCCATTTGCTTCTCATTGCAGGCACCTGCCAAAACTCATGCCATCACGGCGCTTCCTGCGCGGCTTTTTTCTCCGCTGCGATGTCCTTGCGGCGGAAGCCCTGCACGCGGCCGTTGCCCTTGTAGAGGTAGATTTTTTTCACGTCCTCCAGCCGCATGATCACCCACGGGGAAAGGATGTTCCGGCCGTTCTTGGTGTAGACGATGTTGTCTGCCAGATGCACGCAGGAGTGGAAGGCGTCCCCCGTGGTGTTGTCCAGGAAGAAGAGGATGTCGGCAAACTGGTAGGGAGGCTCCACGGGCACAAACTGCTCCAGCACCTGGCTGGTGGCCAGCCGTGCGTCCAGCAGGTACTCGTGCGGCTCGTAGTTGAAAAAATTGAGCGAGGTCCAGTGGCAGTCCGGCATGATGCCGTGCTTGGCCATGTCCAGGCCGGGGTAGGTGTAGAGCAGTTTGCGCGCGAGGGCTGGCAGGATGTGCACAATGCCGAGATCATCCACCCCATCGAGCTCGATGATGGAGCGCACCAGGGGCTCCAGGTCCTTGCGGCGGATGCCCGTGCCAAAGCTCCAGTACTTGATGACCTCATCGGCGTTGGAGTTTTTGTCCAGCTTGAGGCGGATCATCAGGTTGCGCGTGCGTGTGCAGGCTTTGAAGATGGCGCGGGCCTCGGAGTCTGACTGCGCGTAGTTCAGCAGCGCAGGGATGTCGCTGAAGGCCGTGGCCTCGCCGCGGGCATAGCTGAGCTTGCTGATCTTGTTGATGATTTCAGGCCGCAGCTTGCTTCCTTTGTACCACTCCTCCACCGTGGTGCCAATGATGAGCACCGGGTCGGCGTGGTATTCGTTTTCGGGGTACTTTGCCAGTTCCGTATAGATCACCGCACGGGTCTCCGGAGTCAGGGCCTCCAGCTCTGCCAGCGGGGGGAGAAGGTGCACGTAGGCACCCTCTTTGACCATGTGTTTCGGGTCCAGCAGCGTAGCGATGAGAGACTGGGAAATGCCTGCCTTGCTGAGGAAGGAGGGCAGGTTCAGCAGCGCGGCGGCTGGAAAGGTCCAGCGCGGCACGGGGCTGGGCAGCGGGAATTCTTCGATCAGGCTGGCCGGAGCCTCCAGGTAAACGTAGGCGCACTTCATCTGCCCCCACGGGCCGGGGTTGGCATCAAAGACGGCCGGGTCTTGCGTGGGTGCAACTGGCTGCGGCGTGCCGAGCCCGGTGCCACTGAGGATGACACTGAGATTGTTGTTCTGGCCGGGCATCTGACCCGCTGCTTCAGGCTGCGTCAGCAGTCCGAGAACGGCTGTCGCCAGCAGGGGAAGGCGGGTGCTGCGAGCTGCAAAGATGTTTTCTCGAAGGCTCCTGAGGGGGAATAAGGGGCGGGAGACTGGAGGCATTGGGGGCGTGAGGTGTGCACAGAAATGCACAGAAAAAGTGGCAGTCCCCTGGGTTGGCGGGGCTCAGATTTTACAAACGTGAAGCAGGATTGAAAAAAATCATCCTGAATCCGCATGCAGCGCAAAATCTCCACTGCTGGCGTAAATGTTAGTCGTGGTTCCGGCCAGCGGGGCCATTTTTGTCCCTTCACTTAACGCAGTGCCGCCATCAAGAATGAGAGTGCGCCGCCTGCTGCCGGAAGGCAACAGGCTGGCGCACACGCGCAGCCGCTGAGGCCGCTGCTCCTTGCGTGATGCAAGGGGGGAGGGGACTCTGCTTGAGAGCCGGTCCTATCCCGTGAGGGTGGCGTATTTACGGCTTGAAAGCCCGCACCGCCGTGACTTTGGCCCTGCGGCTGACGTGGTGGCTGTCTGTCGGCAGCTCCAGCTCCTCGCCGACAGCCTTGCCGATCAAGGCTTTGGCCGACTCCGAGAGGTAGCTGATGATGTTCTTGTCCAGGTCGCCGTCCCAGGCTCCCAGGATGGTGAAGGTCTCCTTCTCACCGGAAGGGATGTCCTCGACGTCCACGACGGTGCCGATGCCGACCTTGTCCGTAGGCACGTTCGCAAAGTCGGTGCCGCGGGCGTTGCGCAGCTCGCGTTCCAGCTTGCCCTGCATACGCAGCAGGACGGACTGCTGGTCGCGCGCGGCCTTGTAGCCGCCGTTTTCGCGCAGGTCACCCTCATCACGGGCGATCTGGATCTCGCGCTTGTTTTCCGGGATCTTGACGTTGACCAGGTCTTCCAGCTCTTGCTTTTTCTTCTCCAGGCTTTCCCAGGAGACGATGAGGGAGTCATCCTTGTGGGTGGCCGAGGCGTTTTCGTCCATCAGGGCCTCCATTTCAGGGCGCACCTTGATGATGCGGGCCATCAGGGAGCGGCGGGTGAGCTCGTCAAAGAGGGATCCGTTGATCAGGCGTTTGGCCAGCAGGCGTACATCCTCCTCCTCTGCCTCCGCCACCATTTCGCCCAGCAGCGTCTTGTCATCTGAGAGCAGGTCCTGCAGGCGGCCGGTGCGCTTGGGCCCGCCCTCCATGTGGTCGCTCTCAATGACACCGAGGATGGCATGACCCAGATCAATGTCGAAGACGGACTCCGCCAGGCCTTTGCGCTCGCGGGCCATCCAGATCAGCAGATCAGCGGAGAGCATGCGGTTGCGCAGGGATTTCTTCAGGGCTTCTGCCAGCACGTCGAGCTCGTCGTTGGCATCCAGCACGGTGGCGATCTCGGCCACGGCGCGTCCGCCGGTCTTGGTGAGGTGGTGCAGGATCTCGGGCACCCAGCCACGGTTTGGGAAGGCCTCGGGGAAGGCACGGTAGATGCGTGCCAGGAAGCCGGAGGAGAGGCCCTTGATGGCGTCTGCCAGCACTTCCTTGGTCTCGGTGATCAGGTCGGAAATTTTCATGGACCCCATCGGCGAGCTCGCCTCCAGGCTTTCGATGAGTTCGTCGCGTGCCAGCAGGAGTTGCAGGCACTCCTTGAGGTTGAGCTTCACGCTCTTGCGTGCGGAGTCTGAGATGTCCTGGAAAACGGGGATCAGCTCGGTCTTCGGATCGCTGAAGAGGTCAATGTCCTTCTGGATGCTGGCCAGCGTGGCGAGCTTGGACTTCAGGTCACGGGCGGCGAGGAAGGACTTCACCATCTGCGTGCCGGGGTTTTCCGCCTGGTCACGCAGCACCAGCTTCTCGGTGCGCTTGGCCGGAACGACGATGTGGCGGTGCGTCTTGAGCGCGCGCTTGGCGCCTTCCCACCACTTCTTGTAGTCGGCGTCGGAGACGATGCGGCCCTTCAGCAGCTTTTCCAGGTCGTCCAGGTGCAGGGTGTTGCCGCTGCTCTTCAGCGCCAGTTCCACTAGTGCAGGCGGATTCTTGGCAGCCATTTCCTTCAGCGAGTCGAGGTCTGCCAGACGGCGGGCCAGGAGGTGGTCGGGGGAGATGATTTCCAGCGAACTGATGGCAAAGGCGAGCTTGAGCGGATGGCCGGGCTTGCCTTCAAAGTCGATCAGCAGGCGGTCACCCAGCAAATCCCATTCGGCGATCTTGCCGACGCCCCAGCTTTTGTGCAGAACGAAAGTTCCGGGTTCAAGTTTGGAAAGTTTTTCGCCGTCAGCAGCAGGGAGCTTGCCTGCAGCCACAATGTTTTGCACCTCTGGATTCATGGGACGCTTAGAGTAAACAGTCGTGACGTGTAGGCAAAGGAAACCTGTGACGGATTCGCCCTTCTGCTCCAGGGTGGCAATCAGTGTGTCAGTCAATCAGTAAATCAGTGGCGGCGGGCCTGCCACACCACTGATTCACCGGAATCACCACGCCAGGCACCACAGCACCTTCAAATACCGGCTCTCCGGGCAGTTGGACATCACCGGATGGTCGGTCCCGGCTCCGGTGCGGTCAATGATCTGCAGGCGGCGCTTGTTGCGGTGCGCGGCACGCATCACGATCTCCTCAAACTCAGCGACATCCAGCAGGCCGGAGCACGAGCAGGTGACAAAGAGGCCACCGCGCTTCAGCAGGCCCAGCGCCACGGCGTTCATGTCAAAGTACTTGTTGCGGCCCAGTTGGCCTTCCTCTGCATCGCGGGAAAAGACGAGCTTTGGCGGGTCCAGCACCACAGCATCCCAGAGCGCGCCGTTTTGCTGCATCTGGCGGCTCCACGTGAAGGTGTCAGCATGCACCCAGTCGATGCGGACCTGGTTCAGGTCTGCGTTTTTCCTGGCCTGGGCGATGGCTTTTTCATCCAGGTCCACCCCGGTCACATCCTCGCAGCCGCCGGATACGCGTGCGCTGAGGGCAAAGCCTCCCGTGTAGCTGCACAGGTCCAGCACCCGCCGTCCATGTGCAAGCTTGCCAAATTTCAGGCGGTTGTCCCGCTGGTCGCAGAAAAAGCCGGTCTTGTGCCCGTCCTCAAAGCTCACCTGGTAGCGCACGCCATTCTCGCGGATGCGCACGCTGCGTGGGGCGGGGGCGTCCGCCTCCGGCACGTCGGCGTATCGCATGCCCTCGATCCGGGCGATGTCCGGATCGACCTCGATGAGATGCTGCTTGGTGCCCAGCGCGGCGTGCAGCTTGGGCAGCCAGCGGGAAAGACGGCGCCACACACCGAGGGTGGTCACTTCGATGGAAAGCACGTCCGCGTAGCGGTCCACGACCAGGCCGCTGAGGCCGTCGCCATCGGAGGAGATCACGCGCCAGGCATCCGTGGTCTCATTCAGCCGGAGAGTCTTCAGGCGCAGGTCCAGCGCGGCATCCAGCCGTGCGTCCAGCAAGTCCTCATTCAGCACCTCCTCGCCGTGCTGGAGCACGCGCAGCGGCACCTTGGCATTCGGATTGTAAAAGCCGCTGCCAAAGATCTGCCCCTCCTTGTCATACACGTTCACCAGATCGCCAGGGCCCGCGTCCGGGGAGACGGCGCGGAGCATGTTCGGATACACCGCAGGGTGGAAGGAGAAGTATTTCATCTGCGCCCAGGGTCGCAGCCAGTTCTCGCTGCCAGCAGGGGGCGGAGCGGGAGATTCACGGCGGGGATAACGTGGGGGAGGGGGCATGACAGAAGTTGGCGGTTGTTAGCAGTGGCTGAAGGCCCGCTGAGCGGGCGCTTGCCGTGGTTTGCCAGAACCTCTTTCCACAGCCAGCCCCCCTCAACAACTGCAAACCATTGCCAACAATCGCAAACTCTCCCCTCCGCCCCTTTTCCCGCTGGCATGCGCGTTGCTCCCTGCTTAGGTGGGCCTTCACTCCTCCACGCGCATTCACCATGGCCTCTGAAAAGCCCGTTTCCCTCAAAGACCTCACCATCCTCGGCAAAGAGAACCTTCCCTCCGGGGGGGGGGGGGTACATGATCCTGCCAAGCCAGCTGGGCTATTTTGACCTGCTGCGCCTGGAGGTTGTGCTCGAAGGCCGCCCGCTGGTCTATGTGGTGAAAAAAGGTGCCGCCCTGCACCCCCTGCTGCGGGTGCACCTGGAGCGCGACAGCGTGCACGCCATGGAGTTCACCCCCGGCGAAACGGAGATCTCCGCCTACCGCAGCGCCTTGGCTGAGGCTGCCAAAAGCGGCGCCGTCGTCATTTACCTGCCCGCAGAGGCCGCCACCATCTCCGCCCCCATGACCACCGTGCCGGGCACCAAGCTGGAGTTTCTCCTCAAGGGGGAGATTCCCGTGCTGCCGCTCTACGTGCACAGCCGCCAGGACACCGCACTGCCCATCGAGCGCCGCTACACCGACGCCGAGGTCGTCTTCAATTTTGGCAAGCTCCTCCAGGGGGCGGACGTCAATCTCGCCAGCTACCAGGAGTCCCTCCTCGTTCTCGCTGAGGAGAGCTTTGGTGAATCTCCCGCGCTGGACATGAGCCTGGGCTACGCCCTCATCCGCGGCTTTAAAAAACACGGCACGCGCAACAGCGTTGTGGACGGCAAGGACGAGAAGATTCTGCGCTTTGACAAAGTCTTCGCCACCGCGCTCGCACTGGCCCAGGTGGTCAAGCAGGAGACGCAGAAGCAGCGCGTCGGAATCATCCTGCCACCGGGGCTCGGTGGCCTCATTTGCAACGTGGCCGTGGTCCTGGCTGGCAAGATCCCCGTGAACCTCAACTTCACCGCCGGACGTGCCGCCATCGAAAGCGCCATCCGCCGGGGCGAGATCGACCGCTTCCTCACCGCAGACATCTTTGTGCGCAAGATGCAGAGCTTCCCCTGGCCGCCCAGCAAGCAGCTCATCCTCATCGAGCGTATCCTGCCCAAGATGAAGGCCTCCATCGCCAAGTGGCTGGTGCTCAGCAAGGTGCTGCCCGCCGCCCTGCTGGCTGCGCTGCTGGGCATCTCAAAGAAGGGCGGACGCCGGGAGGCGCTGCTGCTCTTCACCAGCGGCAGCTCCGGAGAGCCCAAGGGCGTCGCGCTCACGCACCGCAATCTCATCTCCAACGTGCTGCAGTTTGGCAGCCGCCTCGGCATGCAGACCAATGACAGCATCCTCGGCTGCCTGCCGCTCTTCCACAGCTTTGGCTGCACCGTCACGCTCTGGTTCCCCATCATCTACGGGCTGCACCTCGTCACCTACCCCTCGCCCATGGAGGTCAAGAAGCTCGCGCAGCTCATTGAGAAGTACCGCGTCACTCTCATGATCTCCACGCCCACCTTCCTGCGCAGCTACCTGCGCGGCGTGAACCGCGAATCGCTCGCCTCGATCAAGTACTGCGTCACCGGCGCTGAAAAGCTGCCCAGCACCGTGGCAGACGCCTTTGAGGCACGCTTTGGCAAGACCGTGCTCGAAGGCTACGGTCTCACCGAGACATCTCCTGCCTCCAATCTCAACCTCCCTGATCCCGTGCCGCTCGGCGATGAGGCAAGCGGTTACTGCTGGCTGCCCAGCCACCGCCAGGGGTCCGTCGGCCACATCGTGCCCGGCATGGCTGTCCGCATCACCAACCCTGAGACAGACAAACCCGTCCCGCTGCACCAGAGCGGCATGATCTGGTTCAAGGGGCCCAACGTCTTTGAAGGCTACCTCAACGATCCCAAGCGCAGCGCGGAAGTGCTGAAGGACGGGTGGTTCCGCACCGGGGACATCGGCCGCCTCGACATTGATGGCTTCCTCTACATCGAAGGCCGCCTCAGCCGCTTCTCCAAGATCGCCGGAGAGATGGTGCCGCATGAGACCGTCGAAGAAGCCCTGGTCAAAGCCATGGGCCTCGAAAACGAAACCGTGCGCAAGATCGCCGTCGTCGGCGTGCCGGACATCGACAAAGGCGAGGCGCTCATCCTCCTCACCAGCATGCCTGGCGGTCCCGAGCACCAGGAAATCCTCGACCTCCGCTACCGCCTGCTCGACAAAGGCATGCCGCCTCTGTGGATTCCCAAAAAGATGATCCGCGTCAGCGACATCCCCGTGCTGGCATCAGGCAAGCTGGACGTGCAGAACTGCGAGAAGATCGCGAAGGGCTGAGCATGAAAGTAATCCAGTTGCGCCGCAACTGGCCTGGGAAAGTGATGCGGGCACTCCTGCCTGCAAAACGAGCGTCCCGAGACATTCGCTGCGGGCATGAGTGACCGCATCATTTCCAACTCACACAATCATCATGCAGTCGCCGTAGCTGAAGAAGCGGTACTTCTCCTTTATCGCCTCGGCATACGCCTCCAGGATCAGTTCGCGTCCGGCCAGGGCGCTCACCAGCATGATGAGCGTGGACTTGGGCAGGTGGAAATTGGTCAGCAGTCCGCCGGCGACTTTGAACTCAAAGCCCGGATGAATGAAGATGTCCGTGCTGCCCTGGGTGGCGATGACTTTTCCGTGATCGCGCGCCACGGTCTCCAGCGTGCGCATGGCGGTAGTGCCCACGGGGATGACGCGCTTCGCCTGCTGAACCGCCTGCGCGGTGGCTGCTGAAACCTCATACACCTCCGAGTGCATCTTGTGCTCGGCGATGTTTTCCACCTTCACGGGCTGGAAGGTGCCCACGCCGACGTGCAGCGTCACAAAGGTGTGGGGCAGGGGATCTAGCACCTCCGGCGTGAAGTGCAGCCCGGCGGTAGGGGCGGCGATGGAGCCCTCGGCACGCGCGAAGACTGTTTGATAGCGCTCGCGGTCGGCGGGCTGGTCCTCGCGCCCCATGTAGTGGGGCAGGGCCAGATGCCCGTGCTTGGACTCATCCACCACGCGGTCAAACTCGATGATGCGGTCGCCATTGTCCTCCATGATCTCCACCACTGTGCCCGTCGCTTCACCGATGGAGAACGTGTGGGCCACGCGGAATTTCTTCCCCGGCTTCACCATGCAGCGCCAGCGCGTGGGTGTGAGCATCTGCAGGCGCAGCACCTCGTGGCCTTTGTCCGTGAAGTAGCGCGCCGGGACCACGCGGGTGTCATTCAGCACCAGCAGGTCTCCTGCTTCCTTGGAAATAAATTGCCCCACGTCCCGGAACATGCAGTGCTCGATGCGTCCCTCCTTCCGGTGCACCACCATCATGCGCGAGGCAGACCTCTCCGCCAGCGGCTCGCTGGCAATGAGTTCGGGTGGCAGGTGGTAGTCGAAGTCGGAGGTGAGCATGGGGGCGATTGTTTGCAGTGGTTTGCGATGGTTTGCAATGGCTGTCAGAGGAGCGGGGGCGTTGGCGTATTCGCTTGGTCAAAGTCTTCAACGATTGCAAACAACGACAAATCATCGCCAACCATCGCAAACGCTGCGCGGCGGCCTCCTGTCCGATTTCTCCTAAACTTTGTCCTTCCCATTTCACTTCGCTCCCGCCTATAAACCCGGCGTTCATCCTTTCATTAACCAACACCATGTCAGACAAAAAGCTCAACATCGCCGTCGTCGGCCTCGGATTCGGGGCGGAGTTCATCCCCATCTGGCAGCGCCATCCGCTGACCACCTGCTACGCCATCTGCCAGCGCGATGAGAAGAAGCTCAACACCATCGGCGATGCCTTCGACGTGGACGTGCGCTACACCGACTTCAAGGCGATGCTCAAGGACCCGAACATCGATGCCGTGCATATCAACTCGCCGATTCCTGATCACGGCTGGATGAGCATCGCCGCGCTCAAGGCGGGCAAGCACGTGGCCTGCACCGTGCCCATGGCCACCAGCATCGAGGACTGCAAAAAGATCTGCGATCTCGTCAAGAAAACCGGCCTTAGCTACATGATGATGGAGACCGTGGTCTATGCCCGCGAGTACCTCTACATGAAGGAGCAGCTGGACAAGGGCACGCTGGGCAAGCTGCAGTTTGTGCAGGCCTCCCACCAGCAGGACATGGACGGCTGGCCCAACTACTGGCCCGGCCTCCCCCCCATGTGGTACGCTACGCACTGCGTTGGCCCTGTGGCCGGCCTCATCGGCAAGCCCGCCGAATACGTGAGCTGCTTTGGCTCCGGCACCGTGCGCAAGGAGCTGCAGAAATGCTACGGCTCCCCCTTTGCTGTCGAGACCGCGCACATCAAGTTCAAGGGCACGGACGTGAACGCCCGCATCATCCGCAGCCTGTTTGACACCGCCCGTCAGTATCGCGAAAGCATCGACGTCTATGGCGACAAAGTCTCCATCGAGTGGCCGCTCATTGAGCACGAGCCGCTCATCATGCACCGCGCCAAGCTGCCCGAGCACAAGATCCCGAAACTGGTCAAGGCGCCCGACTTTGCCAAACGCCTGCCCAAGGCCATTCAGCGCTTCACCACCAAGGGCGTGTATGACCTGGGCAAGAAGACCCACCTCAGCTTTACCCAAGGAAGCGGCCATGGCGGCAGCCATCCGCATCTGGCGCACGAGTTTGCCAGCGCCCTCGCTGCCAAACGCCAGCCCTTCCCGAACGCCACCCAGTCTGCCAACTGGACCTGCGTGGGCCTATGCGCCCACCAGTCCGCCATGGCGGGTGGCAAGATCGTGAAGCTGCCGACTTTCACGCTGAAGTGAGTCTTGGCTCTGGGACGCCCGGCTTGCGGGCAGGATTGCCCGCGCTACGGTCGGCCATCGCTCCGGGTGTAGGACGAACATCCATGTTCGTCCTGCCCACTCGTTCCGCCAGCCGCCGCAGCCCTGCATGTCCACCCCCGCCACCTCCCATCTACCCACCGCCGTCATCACCGGCGGGGCAGGGGGCTTGGCGCAGGCTATCGCCGCCGAGCTCCTGAGTGCGGGCTTCATCGTTCTCGCTCCGGGCCGTGCCGAACTGGACGTGAGCAGCGCCTGCTCCGTGCGCGCCTTCTTCACCGCACTGCCTGCGCTCGACCTCCTCATCAACAACGCCGGCGTCTTCCGCGATGGCCCCGTGCTCAAGATGACCGAGGCCGATTTCGACCACGTCGTGGACGTGAACCTGAAGGGCGCCTTTCTCACCACCCAGGCCGCCGTGAAGCTCATGTCCAAGCAGCGCCGTGGCCACATCATCAATATCGGCTCCTACTCCGCGCTCAGCGGGCCGGCCGGCCAGGCCAACTACGCTGCGTCCAAGGCCGGCCTCATCGGCCTGACGCAAAGCACCGCCAAAGAGTACGGTGCGCGAAACATCCGTGCCAACTGCATCCTGCCCGGCTTTCTGGAAACCAAGATGACCCGCCATCTGCTGGAAGACGCCGCGTGGAAGGAGAACCTGCTCAGCGCCCACGCCCTCGGCCGCCTCAACAGCCCTCAGGATGCCGCGCGCTTCATCGCCTTTCTCCACAGCATGGAGAACATCAGCGGCCAAGTCTTCCAGCTCGACAGCCGCGTGCGGCGCTCGGTTTGAAGTACGACGGGCAAGAGTGCATGGCGTACCTTTACCAATCAAACTCCTCAGGCAGCGGAGCCTCCCAAGCTGCGGGAAAACCTTCGAGGTTCAGTTCCAGCCTGGACGAATGCAGCGCCTGTCGTGGCAGTATGAGCCTTTTTTCCAGTGATTCGGTCCACCCCGTCTCGATGAACTCCAGGTAGCAGCGGTCGTTGCGGCCATAGAGCTTGTCTCCCACAATCGGCAGGCCCAGGTGATGCAGATGCACGCGGATCTGGTGCATGCGCCCCGTCTCCGGCCGTGCCTCGATCAGCGCATGTTTTTCACCGCCGCGTTCAAACCTGCGCAGCGTGCGGAATGCGGTGAGGCAGGGCGTTCCTTCGGAGTGCACCACCTGCTTCACCCAGATGTTGCTCGGCTGCACATCGCGCGCATTGGCGATGGGCGCGTCCAGCGTCAGCTCCTCCCACTCCGGCCAGCCGTGCACCAGGGCGGTGTAGGTTTTGTGGATGCGGCGCTCCTGCATGGCCATGCCAAACAGCCGCGCCAGCTCGTGGTTCTTGGCAATGAGCACCACCCCGCTGGTCTCGCGGTCCAGGCGGTTGATGATGGAAACCTGCCCGCCATTGACGATCTCGTAGGAAAGCAGATCGCACACGCGATGCCACAGCGTGGGCGGGCCCTTGGGATCTCCCGGATGGATCTGCAAAGGCGCGGGCTTGTTGACCACGATGTAGCCTTCCGCCTCGTCGATGACGGTGAAGGTGGCGTTGTTCCGAATGCTCACGGCGGTCACATCGCAGGAAGGGCAATCTGCCAGCCGTAAACAATGGGCTGGGGGTGATTGAGATAGTCACCGTCATCAAAGTGCCACCACTCGGACTCCAGCTGGATGAATCCGGCCTGCTTCATGGCGGCCTGCAGCAGCTGCAGGTTTTGTTTCACCAAAGGGTCTTTCCCCGTGTAGTTTCTGCTGGCATGGGCAAAGTCCTGGTCAAAGCCCGTGGGCATGCGCTGCTCTCGGCCCTGGGCATCCACCAGCGTGAGATCCACCGCGATGCCGCCGCAGTGGCGGCTCCACCCCGCATTGGGAGAGAGAAACATACCGGTGCTGCCGCCGGACTTATGAAGCGTCTCCTGCGCCTCCGGCGGGCGGTACGCATCCCAGATGAGGAGTCCGTAGCCCTGGGCTTGCAGGATTTTCTGGGCCAGCTTCAGCTTTTCAGCCGTCTCCCGTCGCAGCAGGCACGGCATGTCTGCGGGGTAGATGGGGTGGCCGGTGACGTTGCTGGCGGTCGCGTAGCGCAGATCCACCCCGATGCCTGGCACCTCGGCGCGGACATCGACGAGGTTGCGCTTTTCAGCGAGAGCCACGGAGCGGTTTGTTTCCTGGCTGCTGCGCCGAGGCACCGGATGAGCACAGGAGGAAAGAGTGATGACAAGGGGCAGGAGGGCACAGTGCAGGAGCTGGCAGGAATATGAAGTCATGCGGAGTTTTTGCTTCCGTACACACGCACGGCAGGCCAAGTTTGCAAACTCAGCCAATTTCCATGCGCTTTCAAATCCTCAACACCCTGCTGCATCTGCTGGCCTTTTACATGGGCGCAGGCATCGGTTCGTTTCTGAATGTGGTCATCTACCGCCTGCCGCTGGGCATTTCCGTGAACAATCCCCGGCGCAGTTTTTGCCCCTCCTGCAAATACCAGATTCCCATGTGGCAGAACATCCCGCTGCTCAGCTGGCTGCTGCTGCGTGGCAAATGTGCGAACTGTGGCAGTGGGATCTCCATCCGCTACTTCCTGGTGGAGCTGCTGACCGGCATGGTGTTTTACCTGGTCTTTCTCAAGGTCAGCGGGGAATACGCGGTGGGCGGAGATCCTTGGCCCAAGATTCAGGTCTGGGGGCCACAGGTGCTTTGCCTGTGGATCTTCATGAGCCTGCTCATCTCAGGCACCTTCATTGACATCGACCACTTCATCCTTCCTCACAGCATCACCATCGGCGGTGCTGTGGCGGGCGTGCTCTGCTCCTGGTGGGTGCCAGCCCTCATGGCGGAAACCACCCATCTCCGTGGCCTGCTCGTCTCCCTGGCCAGCGCCGCTCTGGGACTTGGCGGCTTGTGGATCGTGGTGGAGCTGGGAAAGCTGGCCTTTGGCAAGGTGAACCACCGGCAGAAGCCCTCCTTTCTGAAATCAGCCTCGCCCGGCATGTGCAAGGTCGCCGGCAAGCTCATGGGCAGCGAATGGCTGGACGGTCCGGTGAAATGGAGTGTGGTCCAGGAAGATGAAGAAACGCCCCCTGTTGTTTCCATCGGCGCCAAAAAAATGTCGTGGGAGGACATCTATGGCTACCGCGACTCCGACCACATGGTGGTCACTTGTTCGGAGTTGCAAGTCAACGACCGCTCATGGCGCGACGTCACAGCCGTGATGTGGATGGAGAAACTGCTCGTCAAATCAGAGGGCGGCGGGGAGGAGTTTCCGCTGGAGGGCGTCAAGACCCTGCACGGTACGGTGTCCCAGGTGGTGATCCCCCGCGAGGCCATGGGCTTTGGCGACGTGCTCTTCCTCATGATGATTGGCTCCTTCTGTGGCTGGCAGGCGGTGCTCTTCACCATCTTTGCCGCCTCGGTCATAGGTACCCTGTTTGCCATGGTTCCGCGTTTTCTGGGCAAAGCCGAATGGAGCGCCAAGATCCCCTTTGGCCCCTATCTTGCCCTGGGCGCGGTCCTCTGGGTTTTCTACGGTCCCCAGGTGGTCGAATGGTACGTGAGCAAAACGATGTGGAGATAGGTCAATCCAGTGCCAAAGACGAGGGCTGGGCCATGCCCAGCACGTGATTGATCGCAGACCGTACGGCTTTCTCGCACCACAAGAGACACGAAAAAGCGACGCCGGCTCGCTTGTCGCGGTCCAAACGGGGACACGAAAGGGAGCAATAAAATGCAAGCCTTGGTGCATTGCAGCAAGGCTGCCATCTGGCTGTTATTCCGCTTTCTTAGCCCCGGCCTTCTTCTTGCCAGCACCTTTGCCTTTGCCCTTGGGCTGCTCCTGCACGGGCGGATTCACCTCGCCGTCAAAGGCCTTGTTTCCGTGGGTAAAGCGCGGCGGTGGCATGGTCTCCTTCACCTCGGCCTGCAGGCGCAGGATCTCGGCCTTCAGTTCCTTCACGGTCTCGGCATAGGCGGGGTCGTTGTAGAAGCTCTTGGTTTCCAGCGGGTCCTTCTCTCGGTCCATCAGCTCCCAGTCGTCCACATCCGGCTTGTAGTAGTGGATGAGCTTGTACCGGTCGGTGATGACGCCGTAGTGCGGGCGCACGCGGTGCGGCACAGGGTACTCGTAGTAGTGGTAGTAGAGCGATTTGCGCCAGTCGGCCGGCTCCTCGCCTTTGAAAAGCGGCACCAGGCTGCGGCCATGCACCTCAGGAAGGTTCGGGCACTGGGCGATGTCCAGGAAGGTGCTCGCAAAGTCGATCAGGCTCACGATCTTGTTGTTCACGGAGCCGGGCTTGATGACGCCAGGCCAGCGCACAAGGAAGGGCGTGCGCAGGGACTCCTCAAAGATCCAGCGTTTGTCGAACCAGCCGTGCTCTCCTAGGTAAAAGCCTTGGTCGCTGCTGAGCATGACCACAGTGTTTTGGGTGAGGCCCTCTTTGTCCAGGTAATCGAGCACACGGCCCACGTTGTCGTCCACCGCTTTCACGCAGGCCAGGTAGTCGTGCATGTAGCGCTGGTAGCGCCATTTCACCAGATCACGGCCTGCAGGTGCGGCTTCGCGGTACTTCGCATTGCGCGGCTCGTAGTAGGCATCCCAGGCCTTCTTTTGTTCCGGGGTCAGATTCCCTGGAGTCACCAGCTTGGTGTCGCGGTCCGTCATCGTGCGGTCGATGCCCATGTCGTGGTCGCTCACAGCCTTGCTGCGGCCGGAGTAGCTGTCAAAGAGCGTCTCGGGTTCCTCATACACGCGGTCTTTGTCAAAGTCGAGGTAGCGTGTGGGCGGCTCCCACTCGCGGTGCGGGGCCTTGTGCTGGCACATCATCATAAAGGGCTTCGTCTTGTCACGCTTCTGCAGCCAGTCGAGCGTGAGGTCGCCGATGATGTCGGTGGTGTAGCCTTCGTACTTCACGTTCTTGCCGTTGTCGATCATGGGCGGGTTGTAGTACACGCCCTGGCCGGGGAGCACGTTCCAGTAGTCGTAGCCCACGGGGTCGGTCATGAGGTGCCATTTCCCGATCATGGCCATCTGGTAGCCGTGCTCGTGCATCACCTTGGGGAAGGTGGGCTGGCTGCTGTCAAACTTGCTGTTGCTGTTGTTATAGAAGCCGTTGGCGTGGGAGTACTTGCCCGTCTGGATGACTGCGCGGCTGGGGCCGCAGATGGAGTTGGTGACGAGGCAGCGGTCAAATCGCATGCCTTCCTTGGCCAGGCGGTCCATGTTCGGCGTGTCGAGCAGTTTGCGGTGGTCGCCGTAGCAGCTCATCGCCTGGTAGGCCAGGTCATCGCAGAAGATGAAGACGATGTTTGGCGGCTGCGCAGCACTGGCGGCGGTGGCCAGAAAAAGGGAAGCGAGGAGTGTGCGGATCATGGCAGGTGCAGAAGGATGGAATGAAGTGCGAACGAATCAAACAGGGCGTCTTTGCATAAAACTTCGCCTTTGCCGCAGCCTGTGGAGTGCGGTCGCGTCGCGAGGAACGAGCGCAGCTACCGCTTTCGCCGTGCGTGTTGGTGTGGGAATGCCCAGGAGACCTCCGAATGCGGGAGCTGGTGAATGCTCATCCTCCCAGCACTCACGAAAGCTGCGAGACGCTCGAAAGCGGTAGCTGCGATGCAGGCCTGCGCCTGGCATCTCCGCGCTCGCACTCCTCAAGCTGCCTCGACTCACCCTGCATGCCCCATGGCCGCAGCCATCAGCTTCTCCTGCGTAGCTTCGCTTCGCGTGAACGACCCGCCGATGCGCCCCTCGTTCAGCATGAGGATGCGGTCGCTCATGCCGATGAGTTCCGGCAGCTCGCTGGAGACGAGGATCACCGCTTTGCCCGCGGCGGTGAGCTGGTTGATGATCTTGTAAATCTCCAGCTTGGCCCCCACATCGATGCCGCGTGTGGGTTCGTCCAGCATGATCACGGAGGGCTCGGTAAGCAGCGCCTTGCCCAGCACCACCTTCTGCTGATTGCCACCGGAGAGCTTGCCCACCACAGCCTCAAGTCCCGTGGCCTTCACGCGCAGGGAGCCAAAGATGTCCTGATTGCGCCGGATCTCCGCATTCCGCTGAATGAACCCGCCGCGCGTGATGCTGCGCAGGGAGGACAGGGAGAGATTGAAGCCAATCGTCTGCTCCAGATGCAGACCATAGCGGCGCCGGTCTTCCGAGGCGAGCACCAAGCCGCGCTGGATGATCCTCTCCGGTGTCAGCCCTGAAAGCGCGCCACCCTTCAGCTCCACATGCCCGGAAACCGGTCGGCCCCAGGCCCCAAAGAGATGCATCAGCAGCTCTGTACGCCCTGCGCCCATCAGGCCGCCGATACCCAGCACCTCGCCTGCACGCAGCTCAAAGCTGATGTCCCGCAGCCGCGTCAGGTCCGTCTCGGCATCCGCTGCTGTGAGCGAATCCACCCGCAGGATCACCTCTCCGGGCTGCGTGCTGCGGCGGGGGAAGAGATCGCCGATTTCACGCCCGACCATCTGGCGGATGACTTCGGCCTTGCTCGTGTCAGCGGCATTCTTGGTGCCCACCGTGGAGCCATCTCGCAGCACCGTGATGCGGTCGGCAATGCCAAAAACCTCATCCAGCTTGTGGGAGATGTACACGCTGGCGATGCCGCGGCTGCGAAGATCGCGCAAGATGTCCAGAAGGATCAGCACCTCATGTTCAGCCAGTGCGGCAGTGGGCTCATCGAGAATCAGAATCTTGGAGTTCTTTGCCAGCGCCTTGATGATTTCCACAAGCTGCTTCTGCCCAACGCCCAGCGTGCGCACCGGGGCAGCGGGGTCCAGGTCCACCTTGAAGCGCTGCAGCAGCGCCTGTGCCTCGCGGTGCATGCGTGGCCAGTCAATGAAAGCTCCCCAGCGCCTCGGCTCGCGCCCCAGGAAGATGTTTTCCGCCACCGTCATTTCTTCCACCAGCGCCAGCTCCTGGTAGATCACCGCGATGCCCGCCTTCTCCGCATCCTTGATCGTGGCAAACTTCGCCTCTTCACCACCCACCTCAAAGCTCCCCTCATAGCTCCCATGTGGATGAATGCCCGAGAGCAGCTTGATGAGCGTGCTTTTGCCCGCGCCGTTCTCGCCGCAGAGCGCGTGTATTTCCCCCTCCTGCAGATCAAACGAGACGTCCTTGAGAGCGGTGACGCCGGGGAAGCGCTTGGTGATGTTGTGGGCTGCGAGGAGCATGACTGCGGCAGAGAGACTATTCCACCAACATGAGCCTGAAGCTGGCCCGAGCGGAGTCCGCAGCCCGGAGAGCATCGCCAAGCGCCCGCAGTTCAAACAGGAGCGCTTCGGCATCCCCAGTTTCGGAAACGTCGTCCGGATTTTCCTCAAGTGCGCCGATCAGGCCATCGATGGTGGGCAGGGCATCGGCGGGAGTGAACCACTCCTCCCAAGGTCCTTGAATATCATCAAGCTCGGAAGGGTCTCCTTCGAAGTCCTCCGGCACCGGGCGGTTGTCTGCAAAGGAAGACAAGGGCCGCCAGCCAGCCTCAGTGGCGAAGCTGTCAAGCTCCTCACAGACAGAGAGGATTTCACAGCAGCCGTCAGGATAGCAAGCGAAGGCGGATGAAGGCTGAGAAGGATTGAATTCAGGGTGAAAGCCAAGGCTCATGGTGAAGGTATGTTGATCAGGAGCAAAAAGCGGTGCTGGTGTCAATGATGACCTTAAGGGATGCCTGCATCGACCGTTCAGACGGCGTCTGCTGTAGTTTCCTTGTTCCTATCTGTGGGTTCGTGCTATTGGAAAACATCCGCTTCCTTGCGGAAACCATCCTTCACAACGGTCTCGCGCAGGTTTTCCTTCGTCACGGAGACAATGTCCAGCAGCACGGTGGGCACCTCGACCTGACCGTTGGGGATGGCATCCTTGGCCACCAGCGGCTTGCGCTGCGCGAGTTTGAGCGCCAGTTCCGCAGCCTTGGTGGCGATGCTCTGGATGGGTTTATAAACGGTCATGGACTGGGTGCCCTGAGCGATGCGCTGACACGCAGCGAGGTCGGCGTCTTGACCGGTGACGATGATCTTTCCGGCCAGCCCTTCCTCCATCAGTGCCTGGATCGCGCCGCCCGCCGTTCCGTCGTTGCTGGCGAGGATGGCGTCGAAATTCGGGCCGTTTTTGGTGATGGCGGCATTGGTGATCTTCTTGGCGCTCTCGGGTTTCCAGTCTTCCGCCCAGTCTTCAAAGATCACCTCTACCTTGCCGGCGGCGATGAGTGGCTGCAGCACGTTGTCCTGCCCCTGCTTGAAGAGCTTGGCGTTGTTGTCCGTCTTTGCGCCATAGATCCGGATGAGGCGCAGCTTGCCTGCTGCGGGGATGCGCTCTGCCAGGAACTTTGCCTGCAGCTCGCCCACCTTCACATTGTCAAAGGTCAGGTACAGATCCAGGTCGCAGTCCGTGATGAGCCGGTCATAGGAGAGCACCGGAATGCCCGCCTGATGCGCCAGTTTCACCGCCTTGGCCATGGCCGCGCCATCGTGTGGGATGATGACGAGCGCGTCCACTTTCTGGGTGATGAGGCTCTCCACATTTTGCAGCTGGATCGCGTCGTTGCTGTTGGCGGACTGCACCAGCACATCAGCCCCAGCGGCCTTGATTTTCTCGGTGAAGAGATCGCGGTCCACCTGCCAGCGTTCCTCCTTGAGCGTGTCCATGGAAAGTCCGATCACAGGACGCTGCCGCACCGTCTTCCCGCCTCCAGCGCCACCCCGCGCGATCACAAGACCGGTGATGACGCTCAGGGCACAGGAGACGAGAACGAGCAGAATGCGGGCGGACATGCCCGCTGTTTTAGCGAAAGCGCAGGCCTAGTGCAAGCGTCCCGCGCGCGGTTTGAAAACCCATCGCCGCAACCGGGAGGGTTGTGCTACTTCTTCTTCGCCGCCTTTTTCGCGGGAGCCTTCTTGGCGGCTTTTTTAGCAGCAGCTTTCTTGGCAGGAGCCTTTTTGGCGACCTTCTTCGGCTTTGGCTCCTTGGGCTCGGGTGCGGGGGCTTCGACGGTCAGTGCCAGCTCAGGGGCATCGCCCCACAGCTCTTCGAGGGCGTAGTACTCACGCTTTTCAGGGGTGAGGATGTGCACCATCACGCTGCCATAGACGAGGATGATCCACTGGCTCTCGAAGTTGCCGTCCTTCACCGTGGGTGGCGTCTGGTGCTCCTCCTTCATGCGCTGCACGATCTCGTCGCGCACGGCGCGCAGCTGCGGGGTGGACAGGGCGGTGCAGAGCACAAAGTAGTCGGAGATGGGCGAGAGTCCGCGCAGGTCCAGGATGCGGATGTTCTCCGCTTTTTTGTCATCGGCGTAAAGGGCGCAGGCGCGGGCAATTTCGAGGTCTTCCATGGTGGTTTGTTATCTAACGCGCAGTCATAAGCATGTATTTGGGGCTTTTGACAGAACTTTTACACTCCCATCATGCAGCGTTGACGCAGGCTGCCGCCCATGCGCCACTCTCACGGCACCATGAAAATCCGCTCACGCCGCTGCTTTTGTCTTTTTCTTCACCTCGCTTGTGCCGGCACCAGCCTGCTTCATGCGCAGCAGGAAAAGCCCAAGGATCCCTTCATCAAAGATAAAAAGGTGGCGGCTGCTGTCCCCGCATCTGGAAAAGAAACGGGCGGCGAGCCCTATGGCGCGGGGAACGGGGCTGCGGCAGCGTCCCCCCAAAACGTGCAATGCCTGATCGAATCCTTCACCCTGCCGCAGGCGGACTACGCTGCGCTGCTGGATGCGCCTGAAGGCCATGACAGGCTCCACGCCCACTTGCTGGCCGCAGTGAGGGCTGGGACAGGCGCTGCAAGGCTGGACGCGTGCCACCTTATCACCACGAAAAGCGGCACCAGAAGCACTTTTGAATCTGTTGACGAGCTCATCTACCCTACGGAGTGGACGCCGGCGGATCGTGCAGGAGTGCAGTACCCCACGGCCTTTGAGATGCGCCAGATGGGGGATGTTTTTGAGTTTGAAGCCACGCTGGATGCTGAAGGCCGGACGCTGGCGGTCACGCAAGCGTTCAAGCGGGACCGCTTTTTAGGCTTCCGCCCGTACAAGGCGGACACCACTCTCAAAGGCATCCCGGTGATGGATGTCCTCTCACGAAATTCCTCCTCCGCCTGCCGCATGCTGCCTGGCTATCCCACGCTCATTGCCACGCTGAAGGATGCACAGCCGGGCGGCATCATGCTCGTCTATGCCACGCTTCAGGTCGTGACTTTGCCGGCGCCAGCCCCCAAGGCGGTTCCTGAAACGAGGCAGGGAAATCTGATCCTCACCGCAAGGGTCATTTCCGTGGACCGCATGAAGGGCTGGGAGCTTCTCAAAAAACATGCGGCAGACGGGGCTGCCTGTCTGGCGGCTTTGAAGCCCATGCTGGCGCAGAAGGAGGCCGCTCTGGAGCACATTGCCACCATCACGACGCAGTCAGGTGTGAGATCTCTGCACGAGTCAGGACTGATCCACACCTACGGCACCGAGTTTTCACCTCCCACAGAGGGCGTGCCAGCCCAGCCTGGCGACAATCCCAAAAAGCCGGGCACACCGGCCCGGCCGCCAGGACTGGCTGGTACCACTGCCCAGGAGCAGCGTGGCACCGGCTTCCGCCTCGAATTGGAGCCCACTGTTGAAGGTCCCTTTGTGCACCTCACCCTGGCTCCCGAGAATGTCAGCATCACGAGCAATCTGAAGGATAAAAATTACGATGAGCACTATCCTGAGCTGCCGCTTTTCTCCGTGCAGAAGACCACCACCGGCTATGCCCAGGTCATCGGCACCACCTACCTCATCGGCACCCTCAATCCGCCTGGAGACACGGGAGCGAACGAACACAAAGATGATGGCCGCATCTGGCTGCTGTTTATGGATGTGAACCCGGAATGAGTGCCGCTGCCCTAGCTTCCTCGTCCCGGCCCGCACCGTCAGTTTCCGGTGCGGGCCTCATGCTGGGCATGATGCTCGCACTGGCCTTCTGCATCGCCGCAGGAGGCGTCCTGGTGGCACGGAGGGAGACGGAGGTGCGGCGTGAGCGCGACCGCCAGGCACAGCATGCGCTGGACAGCGCCATGCAGGCGGAGGCGCGCAAGCTGGAGGAACTCTATGAAGGGCATCTCAGAAACACTGGCTCCCTGCTGGCGCAGTCCATGCGCGACAGCGAAGGCGCCCGCCGCATGGCGCAGAATGTAGAGGGAGTGCGGCGCGTGTCCTGGCTGTTTTGGAAAAGCGCCAGCCCGGAGACGCACCTCAGCATCGGTTTTCCTGCGGACCCGCCGCAGCCGGAGCCCACCATCGAGCGTGAGCACGGCGGCCTGCCGCGTCTGCGCGTGTTGCTCGATTCCAAGCGCCTCTTTGCCGACGTGGGCGGTCAGAGTTCCGGTTGGATCGATGAGCCCGGCAAGCCGCTGATGTTTTACGTGCAGGTGCTCGCCACGGCTGTGGTGCTGACGATTGAGCGCAGTGAAGTGGAAGCCGTCATGAATGGTTTTTTCCAAACATGGCTGCTCCAGGAGTTTCGTGCCGTGGAGCGGCTGGGCGGCCCGGATGCCGTGCAAGACGGGCACGGGAAAATTCTCTGCTCCGTGGGCAGGCCGCCAGCCCAGCGGCCGGATGTGATCGCGCCGGTCATCTCGCGCTTTGGCGTCTGGCAGATCGTCTCCTGGGACGAGCGGGTCATGCGTGCGGCCTACCACACGCCGACGCTTGCCGGGGCCTTGTCTCTGGCCCTGCTGGTGGCGGGTTGCGGCATAGGCATGAGCGCGCAGCAGCGCCGCGCAGCCCGGCTGGCGCAGGAGCGTGTCTCCTTTGTGAACCGCGTCTCCCATGAGCTGCGCACGCCCATGACGAATATCCTGCTGAATTTGGATGTCATCGCGGAGTCGGTGCCGGAGTCCGCAGTCAAGCGGCTGGGGCTGGTGCGTGAGGAGGCAGGGCGGCTGAGCCGTCTCATCGAAAACGTGCTGACATTTTCCCGCCAGGAGCAGGGGAGCTTGAAGCTCAATACCTGCCCATGCCTGCCAGCAGAGACCGTGAGCGGCATTGTGCGGCAGTTTGAGCCAGCCTTGCTGCGGCGTGGCATCACGCTGAGCCATGGCCACGAGGGGGGGGACAGCGAGGTGGTGCTGGATGCCGACGCCCTGGCGCAGATCACGGCAAATCTGCTCTCCAATGTGGAAAAATACGCGCCGAATGCCCCGGCAGCTGTACACACCCGGCAGAGCGAAGACTCATTCACGCTCACGGTGAGCGACGGCGGACCGGGTATTTCCGCCAGCGAGGCCGGGCACATCTTTGAGCCCTTCTATCGTGTGGATGACCGCGTGCAGGCCGGGGTTAGCGGCGCAGGGCTCGGGCTCAGCATCGCACAGGATCTGGCTCAGCGGATGGGCGGCTCGCTGCGGCTGCTGCCGATTGAGAAGGGCGCGTGTTTTGAGTTTCGCGTGCCGCTTGAAAAGCATGCCTGAACCTTTGACCATGCCGCGACCTACCCATGACCATCCTCCTTGCTGAAGACGATCCCGTCACCCTCGAAAGCCTGGCCGCATGCTTGCAGCCGGAGGGCTTTCGCGTATTGCTGGCGCGTGATGGCGAAGAGGCACTGATGCTTTGGCGCAAGCATCGACCCGACCTTCTGTGCCTGGACATCATGATGCCCGGTATGGATGGCTACGAAGTCTGCCGCCGCGTGCGCGCAGAGGATGCCGGAGTGCCCGTTTTGTTTATCTCGGCCAAGAGCGAGGAAATCGATGTCGTCGTCGGGCTGCGTCTGGGGGCGGATGACTTTGTGCGCAAGCCCTTTGGCAAGCACGAACTCATTGCGCGCATCGGCTCCGCACTGCGACGCACACAGGTGGCCAGGTCTCCGGTGGGCAGGTTTCAGATGGGCTCCTTGTCTGTGCTGCCCGCAGAGCTCCGTGCGCAGCGCGAGGGCGAAAGCATGGACCTTACCCCGCGTGAGGTGTCCATTTTGAAACTGCTGCATGAGCGCGCCGGGCAGGTGCTCAGCCGTGACACCCTGCTGGATGTGTGCTGGGGACTCGACTACATGCCGGAAAGCCGCACGCTGGACCAGCACATCGCCAAACTGCGCAAGAAGATCGAGCGCGAGAGCGAGGAGATCATCGAGACGGTACGCGGTGTGGGCTACCGCTGGCGTGGTCAGGGATAAAGCAGGAAACGCTGCCTCTGGGAGCGGAAGCCCTGATTGTAGCTCTGCCACCTCGACACGATGCTCATGGCCGGCACGCCGCGCCGCAGGTCGTGGTATAGGGACTCGCTGCCATACACCTTGTTAAAAAGGTTCAGCTTGGACCCTCCCATGCGGCCGATAACCTTGCCACCGGAGAGGCGGTTGATCTCTGCCAGCAGCAGCACATCCAGCGCGGTGATGTCTGCCGTGGCACGGGGGGAGATGTTGAGGCGCACCCCGCCAAAGCCATTCTTCGCATAAGGTGAGTAGCTCACGCCGGGCGTGTTCAGCCGCTGGCAGTAGGCATACAGCGCCTGCGGATTTACCCCGCTGCCACCTGCGTAGCCAAAGGGGTTTTCCGTGCCGATGCCGATGTCCACCGAAGTCGCACCGCCCAGGATGCCCGTTGCCAAATAATAAAAAGGGGAGGTGGCATGTGGAATGTTTGGGGAGGTCTGGTACCAGCGCAGCCCCGTGTCCTGCCACGTCATGCCGCGGCTCCAGCCCTGCATTTTCACCACGTCCAGCCTTGGCACCCGCGCCACCCAGCCGCGGGAGCACGCCATCATGGCCAGTTCACCGGCCGTCATGCCATGTACGTAGGGCACCGGGATCTGGCCCACGAAGGATTTCCATTTGGACTCCAGCGGCGGTCCTTCCACACGCCAGCCGCCCAGCGGATTGGGCCGGTCCAGCACCACAAACTGCTTACCGCATTCCGCCGCCGCCTCCATGGCCACGATCATGGTGCTGATGTAGGTGTAGCTGCGGCAGCCAATGTCCTGGAGGTCAAACACCAGCACATCGATGGGGGCCAGCATCGCTGGCGTGGGCTTGCGCGTCGGGCCGTAGAGGGAGTACACAGTCAGGCCCGTCACATTGTCACGCCGCGTACTCACATGCAGCCCCGCGCCGATGGTGCCGTCAATCCCATGCTCCGGTGCATACAGCGCCACCAGATTCCGACCCAGCCCGCGTTGCATGGCCGTCCGCGTGCGCTCCCCGCGTCCCGTCATGCTCGTCTGGTTGGTGATCAGACCCACCCGCTTGCCACGGATCAGGTCAAAGCCACGCGACTCCAGCACATCGATCCCCAGCATGAAGGGCCCCTGCTGCGGCTGATAGGACGGCGCTGTCTGCTGCTGCTGATAAGCCTGCGGCGCAGGCAGCTGGCACGCAGCCAGAACAAGAGAGCCCAGGGCAGCTGCGAGCGGAAAAAATATGCGGGGGAAAAGCATGCGCAGTCTTTAGCGGCGAATGCCACAAGCGGCAACGTCACGGATCAGCGAAATGCACGAGCCGCTCACTTGCCTGCCTGGGCAGTGGAGGCTGCCGGTGAGTCGAGCTGCAGCAGGCGCTTGGATTCCTCCAGGGCGAACTTGGCATCCTTGAAGGGCTCCCAGCTGATGTCCTGCCAGCGCTGCCTGCCCTGCGTGTCGATGAGAATCGTGGCATGCAGGTTTTCGTTTTCGAAGTCGTCGTGAGCCCGCACCTTTTTGAAGGCCGCAAGGCTGGCGTCGCTCAGGATGGGGAAGGGGAGAGGCTGGTCGGCTTTGAGGTTGAGCTTGGGGCGAATGCCTGTGGCGACCTGCGGAGTTTCGAGCGTGACGGCTACGAGTTGAATGCCCGCCTTGTCGAATTCGGCGGCAGCCTTTGCGAAAGCCTGGATTTGCTCGACGCAATGCCCGCAGTCATGGCCGAGATAGAAAAGGAAGAGGGTGGGCTTCTTGGCGGTAAAGTCGGTGCTTTTCACAGAGTTGCCATCAAGCGTCAGGGCTTCAAAAACCGGAGCCTTGGGGGCACTCCAGTGGACAGGGCCGAGCGTGGTGATTTCAGGCCGGATGCCGCTGTCGGTGCGTTTTGGAGCTGGCGCAGGCCAGTCGCTCTGGATGCCGAAGGATTTGGCGAGGGAGTCGAGGCGTTTGGCGATCGGCAGATCACGATCCATGGCGTAGGCCAGCTTGCGGGTGTCTTCGAAGGCTTTCTTAGCCTCCTCTGTTTTGCCGCAGGCCTGGAGGACTTCGGTCTTCGTGGCAAGGCCGACGAGATCCTGGGTGAAGCTCTTGGTAAGTTCAGCGGCCTGCACCTTGTCGTCAAATATGAGCCAGTAGCGGGCGAGACGTTCCTTGGGGATGTCGAGTGACTTGAGGTCTGCCAGCAGTTTGTTCGTTTCGGCGCGGCGGATTGGGCCATCCTTGCTGCCAAGCGCCACGAGTGCCTTGAGTTCGGCGATGGCACTGGCTTTGGCCTTCACTTCCGACCTGGGGCTTTTTTTGGGCTTGGTCTCCGGGGCCGCTGGTTTGGAGTCTGACTTGGCAGGTGCTGCGGCCTGTTTGTCGTCAGTCTCGGCCTTCGGAGGCGGCGGTATGACCACGGCTTCGAGTTGCTTCAAGGCTGCGGCGGTGGCGGGCACGTCGCCGAGCTGAAAACAGGCAAGCCCCATAGCGTGCAGACGTGTGATGTCATGGCTGGCCTGGCCAACAGGTGTCTGGGTGAAGGCTTTGACTTCATTCCAGTTTTCCCATTTCAGGAGGGTCTCGATCAAGCGGGTGCGGCCGTAGCTGGCGGAGGTAGAGGGCTTATCCAGAGTGTTATAGACGGGGTGGCGGGGGATGGCGATGAGACTGCGGGCCAGGGCCTCGGCGTCTTTGGCGCGGCCGAGGTCGTTGTAGGTGCGGGTGAGCCACTCCTCGTTGTGAGCGTAATTGTGTATCTGATCCGGCAAAATATAGGTGCGGATCATGTAGGCGTGGTCCACGCGGGTGCTGGCCTCCTGCTGCCAGGCGGCGTCATCCGGGCGCTTCAGCTTGGAAAAGGTGTGTCCGGGCATGTGCCACATATGGGCAATGCCAGGGGCGGCCTGTCCGCAAAGCGCGCCCGACTTGAGGGCGAATATGGGCTTGGTCTGATCCCACAGGTGGATGCGGTAGTGGTGCGCAGGGTGGTTCGGCACGGCTGCGAAGACCTGATCCAGCAGGGCATCGACCGCCTGCAGGCTGGACATGGGGGCCTCTTCGCGGGAGAACCAGATGCGCCAGACGAGGAAGGCCTTGGCTTCGATGTCCTTGGGGTCGTCCTGCACGAGGGTCTCGAAGTCCTTGATGCAGTCGAGGCTCTTCTGCCTTTTGTCGCGTTTGTCGGGGTCGCGGTAGAGATTTTCGAGGGTTGCGATCCATTTTTGCTCGCGTGGCGAGGCCTTGGCTTTGAGCGGGGAGGCTTTCTTGATGAAGGCTTTGGCGCGCTTCTCGTTGTTCACGTTGGCCATGCTCATGCCCCAGTAGGCCATGGCGCAATCGGGGTCGATGGCGGCCACCTGACGGAAGGAGCGCTCGGCCTCATAATACCAGAAGCCGTGGAGCTGGCCGACGCCCTGGGTGAAGAACTTCTGCGCGTCCGGGTTCTTGGAGCTGATGGGGAAATGCACCGCATCTCCGCAGCCGGGAATGAACACCGCCGCCTGGCGGGGCCCCTCATTGAAGGCCTCACCGTTGGCGGAATGTCCGGGGTCGCCGTGAGCTTGAAACGAGAATGCAAGAGCGAGAGCTGGAGCAAAGATGTGGCGCATGGGAAGGCAAGTAGAACGCTGCAAGGGGGCAGAAGTTAAGATTTGTGGCGTAAAAAAGCAAAATGCCCGGAGGGATAACCACCGGGCATTTGCAAAGCTAACCATGGGAAGTCTTATTTTCCATATCCCGGCTCGGCCTTGCCGTTCTCGTTGATGTGGCCGGTGGTCCAGAGGATGGCACGGGTCACGAGGTCGAGGTAGCGGGTGTCTGAGACGGTGGCGGTGTTGTGGCCGATGGTGGTGCTGAAGATCTTGGTCTTGTTCGGGCCGTATTCGTTGGTCCAGGCGACCACGCTGGTGGCTTCCGTGGGCTTGGCATCGGGAGGCAGCGTTTCGCCTTTTTTGGCCTTTGGCGGCACGATCTGCACCCCGGTGGCCAGAGCCTTGCCGGTGAGAATCTGCACGTTGTTGTAGAGTTCCTCCTTGATGGTGGTCCAGTCTGCCATGCCCTGGGTGATGGGGTGGTTCTTGTCTGTGAAGGTGATGGCGATGGGCTCCTGCGGGCCGTGGCCGGTGGACTGGAGGCCCAGCATCTCGTACCAGCCGGCGTTGTCCGCGCCAGCCTTCACGGGCTCGCGGAAATTGCCCCAGCGGTAGCTGTGCATGGCGCAGTGCAGATTCACGGCGGGCTTGCCAGCTTTGTGCGCGTCCAGAATGGCACCGACGTAGGCAGGGTCGGTCACATCGGCGCTGCATTCATCGTGGACGATGACGTCAAAATCCTTGGCCCAGTCCTTGGCCTTGTAGATTTCAAAGGTGGCCTTGGTGGTTTTGTCGGGATTGTAGGCGACATCGACAATGGCGTTCAGACGGGCTTCGATGCCTTCCTTGAGCACGAGGTGCTGCTTGTCGTATTCATGGCAGCAGCCTCCGGCGACTATGAGGACTCGCAGCGGCTTGACGGCGGTGTCGGCGGCCTGGGCGAGGAACAGGGCGGCTGTGACGGTGAGCGTGAGAAGAGGAAAGAAAAGTCGCATGAGGGGATGGTTGGTTGGGAGGGGGCTGTGCAGCTGATTGCAGCGCGGATGGAACGGGATGTCGAGCGGGAAAATTGCGGGCAGCTTTGACAGCCCGTGGTTCTGCGGCATGTCTGGGACGTGGGAGATTTTTTATCATTCGAAGATTTGATGAACTGGAACGCAGCGGCCGGGCGCTTCACGCCGCCTGCCCGTCTGGCGGTGATCGGGGACCCTATCGGCCACTCGCGCAGTCCGCAGATGCACAACCCGGCGCTGCAGGCCTGCGGCATCGACGCGCAATACATCCGCGTGCAGGTGCCCGTGGGCAGCGTGGCGCAGGCCTTTCGCCAGTTTGCCGCTTGCGGCTTCCTCGGCGTCAATATCACCATCCCGCACAAGTTTGAAGCTTTGGATGCGGTGGACGTGCTCGATCCGCTGGCGCGCCAGCTCGGTGCGGTGAACACGCTGGCCATTCGCGAGGGCACTCTCCACGGCTACAACAGTGACGGCCCCGGCTTTCTCCGCAGTGTGAAGGAAGCGTTTGGTGCAGATATCAAAGACCTGCGGGTGCTCATCATCGGTGCAGGTGGCGGTGCCGGGCGTGCGGTGGCGGTGCAGAGTGCACTAAGGGGCTGCCCAAAACTGGTTTTGGTGAACCGCTCGCAGGCTAAGGCTGAGGCTGTGGCAGCTGAGATTGGCACGCTGGGCTGCTGCCCTGAGGCGACTGTGGCGTCATGGAGTGATGATGCGCTGGCAAGAGCGCTGGCAGAGGTCGATTTGATCGTGAATGCCACTTCATTAGGAATGAAGCCTAGTGACGCCAGGCTGCTGCCCGAAGGTGTGCTGAGGGCAGACCACCTTGTTTTTGACATGGTCTATCGCGCCGATGGCTGCACCCCGCTGCTGGCGGATGCCAGGGAGGCAGGGGCGAGGACAGTGGACGGGCTTTCACTCCTGCTGCATCAGGGGGCCATCTCCTTCGAGCACTGGTTTGACCGGCCAGCCCCGCTGGAAGCCATGCGTGCAGGCTTGCAGAAAGCCGTGCTGGGGTGAACAGTTTGCGCTCGCATGAGCTCCTCGCGCCATTTTGTCCTCAGCTTTTTTGGGCCTGTTGTCGCCAGCGGGTTTTTTTGCGGGTTCATCTGGCTGATCTGGAGCTGGCTGGAGCGCCATCACATCCCGCCCCTGGTGACGATGCTGGTGGGAGCGCTGGTGGTCGGCATGATCACCCGGCGAATTGTGCGCAGCTGCGTGGCGGTGACCTGCCCGTTTTGTGGTGGAAAAAGCTACGAAATCCCTCACCGGGGGAACCGGTTTATGTGCCAGGTCTGTGGCAAAGACCACTAGGAAATGTTGAGTGGCAATAAATCGGCTTGCTGAATCTCATGAAAGTCGTTACCTATATGCAGCGTTTGAGTCCATGACTCTGCCAACGGCTTTCCACTGAAAGCGCTTTAATCTGACTTTCTCCGCATGTTTTTTTCTTTGTCGCGTACACATACCCCGCATGAACGGGCGGCAGGTGACGCGTGCATGCCGGAACCGAGTCCGTGCTGATATGATGTTTTTTACAGCGCGTCTCATCACAACCCTTTTCCAGGTGTCTGCCACAAGGCGGCCTGGAGTTTCGAACACACCCGGAGGTATCCCATAAGCAATCCATTCCAGCAGTTGAGCGGCGGCAGTTTTGCGCCACGTCCCCAGCAAAACCAAGGCACCGGAGGCCCGCCGAGGCCTGCGGGCCAGGCAGGCCCCCCTAATTCAGCGCCGCGTCCAGCCGGACCACCCATGGGCGCCCCCCGTCCTTCAGGGCCTCCGCGTCCGGCCGGTGGCTATCAAGGATCTGGTGGTGGCTTTCGCCCCGGCGGTGGCAATCGTCCAGGCGGACGGGATCGTCCGAACGGCCGTTTTGTCGATCAAACCCGTGTGAATGAGCGCATTCGCGCGCCGAAGGTGCGTGTGGTCGAGGAGGATGGTCATCATCAGCTGGGGGTGATCCCCACGGCGCAGGCCATTCGGATCGCCAAAGAGCGTGGACTGGATCTGGTCGAGGTGGCTCCGAACGCTGACCCGCCCGTGTGCAAGATTGTCAATTACGGCAAATACAAGTACATTCAGGAGAAGCACAAGAAGGAGGCCCACAAGCATCAGAAGGGCGGCAAGGTGAAGGAAATGAAATTCCGCATCGGCATCGACCCTCACGATTACCTGATCAAGATCACGCATGCCGAGGACTTCCTGGCGGAAGGGCACAAAGTGCGCATCCAGCTCCAGTTCCGCGGGCGCCAGATGGCGCATCAGGAGCTCGGGCACCAGCTGGCCAAGAAGATCAAGGAAGACCTTCTGACCATGGGGCATGTGGATCAGGATCCGCGCATGGCGGGCCGTAACATCAACATGCAGCTCAGTCCTTTGCCGGAGCGTCAGCGCCACCGCAAGTTCAAGACGCACCTCAAAGGTGTGACTGAGCACAGCGACATCATCCACCACGAAGGGCATGACCCGCGTGAGGACAAGCATGATGAGCACGACGATCATCATGATGACGACGATCATCATGGGGAAAATCACAGCCAGCAGGCTCCCCCTGTGAAGCTGGCCCCAACGCCGCCTCTGGAGTAGTTGTCTCCCATAGATCACGAAGGGCAGGACTTGAGTCCTGCCCTTTTTATTTTGGGTGCTGACTGGCGACAGGCCTGGTTTCCTGGGCGTGAAGCAGCGGGGTGCGTCTCAGTTTAGGCTACCGATGCCGCGAGCTCGCGCATGGACTGCTCCATGTCCGGCGGGCCGAAGGAGGAGGTGCCGCAGACGAAGAGGTTGGCGCCGTTCTTTTTGGCGATGGGGGCGGTGCTTGTGTAAATGCCGCCGTCCACTTCGAGGTGGTAGTTCAGGCCGTGGGCGGCGCGGTAGTCGCGTGCTGCAGCGAGCTTTGGCATGGTTTCCTTTTCCATGAAGGGCTGGCCGCCGAAGCCGGGCACCACGGTCATGACCAGAAGAAGGTCAATGTCGCGGACAAAAGGCAGGGCGGCCTCAAACGGGGTACTCGGGTGCAGGGCCAGGCCGCAGTGGAGACCCGCCGCGCGGATGCGTTTCAGGGTTTCGGCGACGCTGGTGTCGTAGTTTGCCTCGACATGGATGGTGATGTTTTGGGCTCCAGCCTTGATGAAACGCTCCAGGTAATGGTCCGGGCGGTGGATCATGAGGTGAACATCCAAGTACATGTCGGTGCATTTGCGCACGGTCTGCACCATCTGCGGGCCGAAGGAGATGTTGTCCACGAAGTTCCCGTCCATCACGTCCAAGTGCAGCCACTGGGCTCCGGCGGCGGAGGCGCGCCTGACTTCGAGGTCGATCTTGGACCAGTCGGCAGCCAGCAGGGAAGGGAGGATGAGGTTCGTCGAGTGATGCATGGGGCTGAGATAAGGTTCCGGGTTTAAAGTTCAAGGTTTGAGTTATGCTGGAGCGCGTTTAATGAACCTGTGTGACTGACCCCCTGATCATCAATCCCTACGACGACGAACATTTCATGCGCGAGGCGCTGCGCCAGGCACGCAAGGCGGCGAAACAGGATGAGGTGCCCATCGGGGCTGTCATCGTGCACCAGGGCAGCATCGTCGGCCGCGCGTGGAACCAGGTGGAGACGCTGAAAGACGCCACAGCCCACGCGGAAATGCTGGCGCTCACCCAGGCTGAAAGCGCCCTGGGCGACTGGCGACTGACCGACTGTGACCTGTATGTGACCAAAGAGCCCTGTCCCATGTGTGCGGGGGCGATCATGCACTGCCGGGTGCGCCGCGTCATTTTTGGCTGTCCGGATGTCAAGGGTGGTGCCGCGGGTGGTTTTTGGAACCTCCTCCAGGCACCGAATCTCAATCACCGCACGGAAATCACCGCCGGGGTGCTGAATGACGACTGTGTCCGCATTCTGAAGGAATTTTTTGCTGAGGCCCGCCGCCGCCGAGCGGAGGGGCTGGAGCATAAGAAGGGTGCGGCTAAGGAGGCGACGGAGGATGGTGGCCTCGTTTTTGACGGGCCGTGAGGTGTGCTGGCTTTTCTCCTGGCTCCGGTTGATCATGCTCGGAGTAGGTCATGGAGACGGCCTGGTGAGCGATATTCACGAAGGGTGTAATGCTGGCGCTGGCAGGGGGAAGTTGGGAGAAAAGGTTTTCAAGATGCTTGCGCGTCATGATTGCCTTTCGGATTTCGGTGATCCTATATCACTGGTTTTGAATGAATCAGGGCATTGGTTGCCCTGATATGGCATCCAAGAGTTGGGAGGCTGTTCAAAAAACAGGCGGAGGAGCCTGCTGCGGGTAAGCTGCGGAGCTATTCATCCCCAGCAAAGGAGGCTATCACCCGAGGTTCTGTGCCCGACTTGAGCGCAAAAATTTCACAGCTGGCCGCATAGGCATCAGAGGCGTAGCGCTCGGCAAGATCGGCGGCAAACTCATCAACCAGCTCAGCCTTTGCTGGAAATATGTAGAGGGAGTGGCGGTCAGGGGTGGCGGCCCAGACTTCCTGGCCAAACAGGTCTGCGAAAATTTTTGGCAGGGAAGGGGCGATGATCAGGGTGGCGAAGAGCGGTGACTCACCACGATAAACAGCGTAGGCGATCCTGCCGTCTTCGCCCTTGATGAGTTCCGGCTTGAGCTGGAGGAGGCGCTTGTCTGCAGCGGTTTTGGCACGCGCTGCGAAGGATTCGACACTGAGGCCCAGCTTGGCGAAGGCCTCAGGTGTGTAGGCCTCAACACCGTTGAAGGCCTCGGTGCTCTCACGATAGCAGGTGAAAACGGTGCGCTTGGAATTGGGCAGAGTGATGGAATAGGCGCCGCGCAAGGCTTTGGGCTCCGGCATGAGGAGAAGGGACTCCAGCTTGCGCTCCGCTGGGGCTGGCTGCTGCTGGGCTGGGAGGGGGTGCAGCAAAAGAACAAAGAGGCAGAGAAGCGTGCGCATGATGCCAGTGTGGCGTGAAGTGATGACGATGCAAATACATGGGATTAATGCCCTTGGATGAGCTTTTTTGTGTGAGAATGCGTTAACAAGTGAGAGGCAATGTGAATAATTATTGCAAAAAGATCGAAATACCGCTTGCGGGGTGAGCAGGACTCGCCAAGATGCGCGCTCCCAAGGCCCAGCCTTCCCCCACGAAGCTGGCAAATCAAGATCCTCCACGGAGGCTCTTCATTATCGGAACCAGAACCGGAAAAGTCTGCGTATGCTCAATGTGAGCATGGCGCGCTGTCCCCCGAAACTGGCTACGAACAAAGCCGAGGTTCACAGCTCTTTCACACCATGCCCACCATCAATCAACTCGTCAGACACGGCCGCAAAGACAAAGCGGTAAAGTCGAAGTCTCCTGCGCTTGCCAAGTGCCCGCAGCGTCGTGGCGTCTGCCTCCAGGTGATGACCCGCACCCCCAAAAAGCCAAACTCCGCTCTGCGTAAGGTGGCCAAAGTGCGTCTGACCAATGGCTACGAAGTCATCGCCTATATCGGCGGTGAAGGTCACAATCTTCAGGAACACAGCATTGTGCTCGTCCGTGGTGGTCGTGTGAAAGACTTGCCCGGTGTGCGCTATCACATCGTCCGCGGCACCCTTGACTGCCTTGGCGTTGATGCCCGTCGTCGTGGCCGTTCCAAGTACGGTGCAAAGCGTCCAAAGGCAGGTGCTGCCGCCGCTACTGCGAAGAAGAAATAATTTCCGCTGATCTCACTCTTTATCTCATCAAGCCATGGCCCGCAGAAAACGCGTTTACACCAAAGAAGCCCGCAAGGACAGCCGTTACGACAGCGAACTCGTTGCAACGCTCATCAGCAACATCATGCTTGATGGCAAGAAGTCGCTCGCAGAGCGCATCGTTTATTCCGCCATTGAGACGCTCAACGACAAGACCGACAGCGTCGATCCTCTGGAGCTCTTCAATCGTGCGATTGAGAACACCAAGCCACGTGTCGAAGTCAAGGCTCGTCGTGTCGGTGGCGCCACCTACCAGGTCCCACTTGAAGTTTCCCCACGCCGTCAGGAGTCCCTGGCCATGCGCTGGATCGTCGGTTTTGCCCGTGGCCGCAAAGGTCAGGCAATGCACCGCGCCCTGGCCAATGAGCTGAAGGACGCCGCGCAAGGGCAGGGGAACGCCGTCCGCAAGCGTGACGACGTCCACAAGCAGGCTCAGGCCAACCGCGCCTTCGCCCACTTCCGCTTCTAATCGCTCCCACTTCACCTTTTCCGTCCACTTCACGTTTTTTCCGACCCATGTCGAACCCCAACTCCCCCAACCGCGAATTCCCACTTGAGCGTACCCGTAACATCGGGATCTGCGCCCACATCGACGCGGGCAAGACGACCCTGACCGAGCGTATTTTGTTCTACACGGGCATGATCCACAAGATCGGTGAAGTGCATGACGGCGCTGCCACCACCGACTGGATGGAGCAGGAAAAGGAACGTGGTATCACCATCACCTCCGCTGCTGTGACCGCCAAGTGGAAGCAGCTCAAGGAAGCTGGCATCTACAAGTCCCGCGAACTCGAAGACATCCGCGTCAACATCATCGACACCCCAGGACACGTGGACTTCACCGCTGAAGTGGAACGTTCCCTCCGCGTGCTCGACGGTGCGATCTTCGTGCTTTGCGGCGTGGCGGGCGTGCAGCCCCAGTCTGAAACGGTGTACCGCCAGGCTGAAAAGTATGGTGTGCCCCGTATCGCCTTCGTGAACAAGATGGACCGCACCGGCGCCAACTTCTTCAACGTGGTGAAGGACGTCCGCACCAAGCTCGGCGCTCCTGCTTTCCCGATCCTGATCCCGATCGGTGCTGAAGAAAATCTGATCGGCCAGATCGACGTGGTCAACCAGAAGTCCATCATCTACTCTGATGACGAAAAGTTTGGCTCCAAGTACACCGTGCGTGAACTGGAAGGTGACGAAGTCGCCACTGCCAAGGCAGCCTATGATGAGCTCCTCGATGCCGTCTGCAGCGCTGATGAAGAGCTGGGCATGATGTTCCTCGAAGAACAGCCCATCGGTCCGAAAGAACTCAAGGCCGGCCTCCGCCGCGCAGTGATCGCCAACAAGATCATCCCGATGGCCGGTGGTTCCGCCTTCAAGAACAAAGGCGTTCAGTATCTGATCGACGCCGTGATCGATTACCTCCCGGGCCCGCTCGACATCGAAGCCCAGAAGGGCACTGTGGTGGATGAGCCCGAAAACATCGTCGAGGCCAAGCCTGACGATAACGGCAAGTTCATCGCTCTCGGCTTCAAGCTGTGGTCGGACAAGTTTGGCCGTCTCGTCTTCTTCCGCGTTTACTCCGGCAAGGTTTCCAAGGGTGACACGATCTACAATCCCCGCACACGCAAGTCTGAGCGCGTGGGCCGCTTGATTCAGATCCAGGCTGCGGTGCACAAGGACATCGACACCTGCTACTCTGGCGATATTGCCGCCCTCGTGGGTGTGAAGGATGTCCGCACTGGCGACACTTTCTGCGACGAAAGCCTCGAAGTGCAGCTTGAGCCGCCGACCTTCCCAGAACCGGTGATCTCGATGGCCGTGGAGCCAAAGACCAAAGGCGACCAGGAAAAGATGGGCAACGCCCTCCAGCGTCTCTCCGAAGAAGATCCGACTTTCTTCGTCAAGACCGACGAAGAAACCGGCCAGACCATCATCGCTGGCATGGGCGAGCTTCACTTGGAAATTCTTTGCGACCGCCTCAAGCGCGAGCACAAGGTGGAAACAAACACCGGCAAGCCTCAGATTGCCTACCGCGAAACCCTCACACAGGAAGCCGATGGCGAAGGCAAGCTGGTCAAGCAGTCCGGTGGTCGTGGTCAGTATGGACACGTGGTCATCAAGGTGCGTCCTGGTGAAAAGGGCTCCGGCATCGTCGTCGAAAACAAGGTGGTCGGTGGTACGATTCCGAAGGAATTCATCAACCCTGCGAAGGCTGGCTGTATCGAAGCCGCACTGAACGGCATCATCGCCGGCTATCCGGTGATCGACATGCACATCGACCTGGTCGATGGTTCGAGCCACGAAGTGGACTCCAACGAAAACGCCTTCAAGATGGCTGGTATCTTCGCCGTGAAGGACGCCCTCAAGAAAGCCAAGTGCATCCTGCTTGAGCCGATCATGGCTGTGGAAGCCTCCACACCTGAAGACTATCAGGGCGACATCATGGGCGACTTGAACCGCCGTCGTGGCAAGATCCAGGGCATGGACAGCCGCGGCACCACCGCCATCCTGCGTGCCGAAGTGCCGCTCGCAGAAATGTTTGGCTATTCCACCGCCATCCGCACCCTTTCCTCCGGCCGCGCCAGCTACTCCATGCAGCCTTCTCACTTCGAGCAGGTGCCGCAGCAGATTGTTGAGCAGATCGTCGAGCAACGTGGAGGCTCCAAGGCATAACGCCCAAGCGCACTGAAACCCTACCCTAAGGACCAACGTCATGACAAATCAACGCATCAGAATCCGCCTCCGCGCCTATGACTACCGCGTGCTCGACAAGAGCACCGCAGACATCGTCGAAACCGCGAAGCGCACAGGCGCACGCGTCGCAGGCCCCATCCCGCTGCCGACCCGCATTGAGAAGTTCACCGTGAACCGCTCTCCGCACGTCGACAAGAAGTCGATGGACCAGTTTGAAATCCGCACGCACAAGCGCCTGCTTGACATTGTGGATCCCACCTCCCGCACTGTGGACGAGCTGAAGAAGCTTAATCTTCCCTCCGGCGTGGACATCACGATCAAGATCTAACTTGGTCTCATCACTTTTAAAAACAGGAGGACACACTCATGAGTCTCGGATTGATCGGTAAAAAACTCGGAATGACCAAAGTCTATGACGCCAAAGGCGACGCGATTTCGGTCACAGTGGTTGATGTCAGCGGCAACACCATCATTCAGGTGAAGCGCAGCGATGGCAAAGACAAGTACAGCGCAGTGCAGGTGGGCTACGGTGACCAGGAAAAAGAATCCCGCGTCAGCAAGCCTCTTCTTGGACACTTCAAGAAACACGGCTGCACGACCGCCAAGCGCATCGTCAAAGAATTCCGTCTTGCCAGCGACGACCAGCTGCCTGCGGCTGACGCGAAGCTCGACGCCAGCATCTTCAGCAACGGCCAGGTGGTTGACGTGATCGGCAACACCAAGGGCAAAGGCTTCCAGGGCGTTGTGAAACGCTGGAATTTCGCCGGACAGCCTGCTTCGCATGGTCACATGATGCATCGTCGTCCTGGTTCCATCGGCTGCCGTCTGACTCCCGGTCTCGTTTGGAAGAACCAGAAGATGCCCGGCCACGACGGCACCACGCGCTGCACCACGCAGAATCTGGTTGTCGTGCAGAGCCGCCCTGAAGAAGGCATCCTGCTCATCAAAGGCGCCCTCCCCGGCAACACTGGCAGCATCGTTGTGGTGCGCCCCGGCAAAAAGGCTGTCGCCAAGAAATAACCACGAGGAACTGAATCATGTCCGCGACCATTCTCTCAGCCGACGCCGCCAAGGCGGCCAACATTCAACTGACCGAGGGCTACAAAGGCTCCCAGGCTCTTAACGACACGCTGGTGGCCTACCGCGCCAACCGCCGCCAGGGCAATGCCCACACCAAGAACCGCTCTGAAGTTTCCGGCTCCGGCAAGAAGCTCTGGAACCAGAAGGGAACCGGCAACGCCCGTATGGGTTCGAAGCGTTCCCCCATCTGGAGTGGTGGTGGTGTCGTCTTCGGCCCACGCAACACCACGGTTTGGGCCAAGAAAACCACCAAGAACACCCGCAAGCTTGCTCTTCGTGCCGCTCTGACCGCCCGCATCCTGGACGGGGAAGTGCTTACCACCGCGAGCTTCGCCGTGGCTGATGGCAAGACCAAGAGCTTCATCGCTGCTGTCAATGGCCTTACCACCGCGAAAAACGTGCTCCTCATCGGCAAAGGCTTTGATGAGCTCACCTTCCGCGCCGGCCGCAATGTCCAGAACGTTCAGCTTATCTCCGCTGACGAAGTGAATGCCGAGCACCTTCTGCGCTATCGCAGCGTTGTGGTGACCGGTGACGCCCTTGAAACCCTTGCCAAGAGGACCGCCTGATCATGAAAGACCTTCATAAAGTCATCAAAACCATCCGTCTCAGCGAAAAAGCCACGCTGCTGGGCGAAAAAAACAACGAGTACGTGTTCTCCGTCGACGTCGAGGCTACCAAGATCGACATCAAGCAGGCCATAGAAAAGCTCTTTGGCAAAAAAGTCACCGGTGTCCGCACTGCGAACTATGACGGGAAGGCCCGTCGTGAGCGCCGCGCCGATTACGGCCGCACCAACCACTGGAAGAAAGCCATCGTCCGCCTTAAGGACGGTGAGAAGTTCGACCTCGCGTAAACCCAGGCACGCAACCCTTTAACTCATTTTACCGTCATGGCGCTGAAAACATTCAAGCCTACCACGCCCACCAATCGCTACAAAGAGTGGAACTCCTTCGAGGAGATCACCAAGCATTCCCCGGAGAAAAGCCTCACCGTGGCTCTCCGTAAATCCGGTGGCCGTAACAACACTGGCCGTATCACCTGCCGTCATATCGGCGGTGGTCACGACAAGCGTTACCGTCTCATCGATTTCAAACGCTCCCGCCGTGATGAAGCTGCCAAGGTGGTCGGCATCGAGTACGATCCCAACCGTTCTGCCCGCATCGCGCTTGTCGAGTACAAAGACGGCCAGCGTGCTTACATCCTTGCTCCAAACGCCCTCGCAGTGGGCGCCTTGGTCATGGCTGGTGAAAAGGCTGCTCCTGAAGTCGGAAACGCGCTTCCTCTGAGCAAGATCCCTCTCGGAACTTCGATCCACAACATCGAACTCTCGCCTGGAAAAGGTGGCGTCGTCGCACGTGCCGCCGGTCAGGCTGCAGTGCTCTCCAACCGTGAAGGTGACTTCGCCCTGGTGCGCATGCCATCCGGAGAAATCCGCAAGATCCTTGCCGTTTGCTACGCAACGATCGGTCAGGTTGGCAATGTGGAACACATGAACGTCGTCAGCGCCAAGGCTGGCCGCACACGCTGGCAGGGCACACGCCCAACCGTCCGTGGTATGTGTATGAACCCGATTGACCATCCGAACGGTGGTGGTGAAGGTCGTTCCAAGTCCGGTGGTGGTCGTCAGCATCTGCTGAGCCCTTGGGGTCACGCCAAAGGTGAGAAGACCCGCAACAAGAAGAAGGCTACGAACAAGCTCATCATCCAGAGCCGTCACGCCAAGAAGTAATCCATTCCTCATTCCAGCAATCACATGGCACGCTCACTCAAAAAAGGCCCGTTCGTTCAGCAAGCTCTCCTCGACAAGGTGGACAAGCTCAACGATGCCAAGCAGAAACGCCCCATCAAGACCTGGGCCCGTTCCTCCATGGTCACTCCTGACCTTGTCGGTCACACCTTCCTTGTTCACAACGGCAAAGACTTCGTCTCTGTCTATGTGACGGAAAACATGGTGGGGCATCGGTTGGGCGAGTTTGCCCTGACCCGTATGTTCAAGTCTCACGGTGCCGTCACCGTCAAGGCTGCCAAGTAATTCCTGAGCCCCTGGCACCGACATGTCACTCCGCGCTTCCATCACTTTCACCACGCTCTCGCTGCTTGTTGCAGCGGGTGTGGCCGGAGTGCGCGCGGATGACAGGCTCGAAAACCAGGAGCTTCACATCTCGCTTCAAGTTGCCGCTGCCAAGATCCAGGCACAGGATGCTCAGCTTCTTGCCGCCAAGGACAAGAATGACGCTCTTGCGCAGAGTGCAGCGGCTGCCAACGCCGAATCCAACGAGCTCAAAGACCGCTACGAGAAGCTGCGTGGTCTTCTCGAAGGACTGGGAGTTGGGGCGCTTGAAAACAACAAAGACCAAACACAGGAGCGCCTGCTCGCCGCACTCAGCGACTTGCGCATCATGAAAGAGCAGCGGGACGAACTTTCCAACGCTCTGATTGAACTGGCTGAATCTGGAATGGGGCTGATGAAAAGCGCACAGAGCGCTGATCCAGCCGCCGCTGACCGACTTAACAAGGCCATCACCGCCGCTGATGCCGCCCTTGTCAAAGCTGGTGGTGGACAGAGCGGTCAGGCCGTGGGTGATCTGCAAAACGCGCGTGTTGTGAGCCTGAAGACAGAACTTGGCATTGCCGTTCTCTCCATTGGTGCCAAGGACGGCGTGAAGCCAGGAATGCCTTTTGAAATTTACCGCGAAGACAAGCCCATCGCCAAAGTCCTCGTCACCGAAGTCCGCAACTCAGTTTGTGGCGCTGTGGTCCAAGAACTGGCCACTGCCAATGATCCCGTCCGTGTCGGTGACCGGGGTCGCGTCGATCTCAACAAATCTCTCTAACGAAGTCAAGAACCCCCCCTCGCTTTATGTCCGTCCGCTCCGTCCTCAAATACGCCAGGATCTCCTCGCAGAAAGCCCGCCAGGTCACACGTGCCATCACCGGCATGCCAGTTTCCCAGGCGCTGAGCGTTCTCGACTTCACTCCAAAGAAAGCCGCCTTCCTTGTTGGCAAAACCCTTCGTTCGGCGATTGCCAATGCGGAGAACAACCATGAGCAGGATGCCTCCGAGTTCATCGTTCAGTCCGCAGTTGCCACACCGGGACCTGCACTGAGCCGCATCATGCCACGCGCCCGCGGTTCTGCAGCTCCGATCAAGAAGCGCATGACCCACATCACCGTCATCATCGGCGCGCCGAAGGCTGAAGAAGCCAAGGCCGAAGGTGAAAAGAAGGCCCCGAAATCCGCCCGCCGCAACGCTCCTGCCGTCAAGAAGGCAGCCAAGGCCAAGAAAGCTTCTGAATAACCGCAACGCCACCCAACCGCACCTCTTCACTTTATGGGACAGAAAGTAAATCCGATCGGCTTCCGCCTTGCAGTCACCAAAGACTGGCGCTCCAAGTGGTACGCACCTGAAAAAGAATACGCAGACTCGCTCCACAGCGATCTTGCCATCCGTGCTTACCTCAAGGAAAAGCTCATGCAGGCCGCCATCTCCAAGATCGTCATCGAGCGCGCTTGGAACCAGGTGCGTGTGACCCTTCACACGGCCCGCCCAGGTCTCGTCATTGGCCGCAAAGGTCAGGAAATCGACGTGATGAGCCAGAAGGTCTCCGAAATGTGCGGTGGCAAACAGGTCAAGATCGACATCTTCGAAATCAAGCAGCCAGAACTCGACGCCCAACTCGTCGCAGAAGCTGTGGCCGTTCAGCTTGAGCGCCGTATTTCCTTCCGCCGCGCCATGAAGCGCTCCGTGCAGACCGCCATGGACATGGGTGCTGACGGCATCCGTCTCCGCTGCGCCGGCCGTCTCGGTGGTGCTGACATTGCCCGCGCCGAGTGGTACCGCCAGGGCAAGGTGCCCCTTCAGACGCTTCGTATCCCGATCGACTACGGCTTTGCTGAAGCCCGCACCGTTTATGGCATCATCGGCGTGAAGTGCTGGATGAACCGTGGTAATGCTCCTGAAGGCGTGTCCCGCCCTTCCGGCGAGCGTCGCCCGCGCCGCGATGACCGTGGTGATCGCCGTCCAGGCGCTCCTGGTCCCCGTGGTGGTGACCGCCGCGGACCTCAAGGTGGTGGTGGCTATGGTGCCCCAGCTCCTGCACCCGCTCCAGCCCAGGCTTAATTGCCCAACTTTTCTGAACTAACCCCTTTTTACCGGACCTAGACGTATGGCCCTTCTTCCAAGCAGAGTAAAATATCGCAAATCGCAGCGCGGCAACCGTGGTGGCAACGCCACCAGCGGCAACAAGCTGGACTTTGGTGACTTCGGTCTCCAGACTCTTGAGCGTGGCTGGATCAAAAACATCCACATTGAAGCCTGCCGTGTTGCCATCACCCGCTTTTTGAAGCGTAAAGGAAAGGTCTTCTGCCGCATTTTCCCGCACAAGCCCGTCACGCAGCGTCCGCCTGAAGTTCGAATGGGTAAGGGTAAAGGCTCCCCGGAATTCTGGGTTGCTGTGGTCCTTCCAGGGCACATGCTGTTTGAAATTTCCGGTGTCAACGAGGCCACCGCCCGTGAAGCCTGCCGTCTCGCCGCCACGAAGCTGGGCCTGCGCTGCCGCTTCGTCAGCCGTGAAAGCCTGCACAAATAAACTACGCGAACTGAATTATGAAGATCAAAGAACTCCGTGAATCGACTGTGGAAGAACTTTCCGCACGCCGTCGCGAACTGAAGCAGGAAGCGCTGAATCTGCGCGTGCAGCAGAGCGCAGGTGGCGGTCAGCTCGAAAACCCCGCCCGTCTGACCCACATCCGTCGCGAGATCGCCCGGATCGAAACCATCATCACCGAACGCGCCCGCGCTGCGGCCGCCAAGAAGGCCGCCTGATCCGGTCATCAACCCACTGAAGCAATTTTAACATCATGAGCGAGACCACCGCAGCAGCCCCTGCAGCCACCGAAAAAACACCCGTGCGCAAAACGCGCGTCGGCGTCGTGGTGTCCGACAAAATGACGAAGACCATCGTCGTCAAAGTCGAACGCCGCGTTCCGCACCCAATCTTCAAGAAGATCGTGCGCAAAACCTCCAAGTTCTATGCCCACGACGAAAATGGTCTGGCCAAAGAAGGTGACAAGGTGCTCATCGCCGAAACCCGCCCGCTGTCCAAGCTGAAGCGCTGGGAACTGATCGAAGTGCAGAAGCACTAATTCGCAATTTGAACCCTTAAACCAGACCAGGAGAAACAGCTTATGTTGCAAATGGAGTCCTCAATCCCGGTGGCTGACAACACCGGTGCCCGACTGGCGACGATGATCGGCGTGCTCGGCAAGAAAAACACCCGCTTCGCTTATGTCGGCGACATCATCACCGCGCACGTGCGTGAGTCCACGCCGACAGCGGCTGTGAAAAAGGGTGAAGTCGTCCGTGCCGTGATCGTGCGCACTTCGCATCCGATCCGCCGTGTTGACGGCTCGATCCTGCGTTTTGACCGCAACGCCATGGTCATCATCGACAAAGACAACAACCCGCGCGGCACCCGTATCTTTGGCCCTGTGGCCCGTGAGCTGCGCGACAAAAACTTCATGAAGATCGTTTCCCTCGCACCTGAAGTGCTGTAATCCCCATGAGCCGTACCAAGACCCACGTTAAAAAAGGCGACAATGTCGTCGTCATTTCCGGAGCCGCCAAAGGTGCCCAGGGAGTTGTCCTGGAAGTGCAGCCAGGCAAAGGCCGGGTGCTCGTCGAAGGCGTGCGCATGATCAAGAAAGCGATCAAGCCCACCCAGCAGAACCAGTCAGGCGGCTTCCAAGACAAGGAAGGCCCCATTCATATCTCGAATGTCAAGCGCGTTGATGCGCCTGTGAAAGAGAAGAAAAAGAAAGTTGCGAAGAAGAAGGTCAAGGCCTAAATCAACGCCCCCCATTTGCCTCCCCCCTCGCCGTCGTCGCTCCGCACGGGGCGATCACCGAGGGAAAGGCGGCACAGCCCAAACTGAATCATGGAACACATCCTACAGACCCTCTACAAAGAAAAGCGTACCCAGCTGAAAGATCAGCTTGGTCTTGCAAACATCCATCAGGTACCACAGCTCAAGAAGATTGTGGTGAACTGCGCCATCGGCAGCCAGTCCGAGCGCAAGCAGGCGATCGAAGACGCCGTGAACGAAGTGACTCTGATCACCGGCCAGAAGCCTGTCATCACCAAGAGTAAAAAAGCCATCGCCAACTTCAAGCTGCGCGAAGGTGAAAATGTCGGCGTCAAAGTCACTCTCCGTGGCAGCAAGATGTACGACTTCATGATGCGTCTCGTGCGCACCGCAATTCCCCGCATCCGTGACTTCCGCGGTGTTGCCCCCCGTGCCTTTGACGGCCGCGGCAATTACACGCTCGGTGTTGCTGAGCAGTCGATCTTCCCTGAAATCGAGCTCGACAAGATCAAGCGCCCCCTTGGCTTTGACATCACTTTCGTGACCAGCACGAACAACGATGACCATGCGCGTGAAATGCTGCGCACCCTTGGCATGCCGTTCCGCACACGCACTGCCCAGCCTAAAAAGGAAGATGGCACTGAAGCCGCCGCATAACCCCAACACCCGGACACCCTCAGCGTCATGACCGACCCGATTTCAGACTTTCTCACCCGCATCCGCAACGCCTGCGCCGCACAGCAGGAGCAGGTGCTCATTCCTTTCTCCAAGATGAAGGCAGAACTTTGCCGCATCCTTCAGGAAGAAGGCTACATTTGGAGCTATGAAGTGGACACCAGCGCCGCTCATCCCCGTCTCAAACTCAAGCTCAAGTACCAGGACAAGACTGCCGTCATTCGCAAGATTGACCGTGTCAGCAAGCCTGGTCTGCGCAAGTACGTCGGCAGCACCGAGATCCCTCGTGTGCTCGGTGGACTGGGCATTTCCATTCTTTCCACACCCCGCGGCATCATGACCGGCGCCAAGGCCCGCAAGGCCAAAGTGGGTGGTGAACTCCTCGCCACCGTCTGGTAAACCCCCAACCCGTCACAACCATTATGTCACGCGTAGGCAAACAAATCATTTCTATTCCAGACAAGGTCACCATCAAGATTGGTGATGACCGTTCGGTGCAGGTCAAGGGCCCCAAGGGAGAACTTGGCTGGACCCTTCCCCTCGGTGTTAAAGTCAATTCGGACGACAAGACGATCAACGTCACCCGCGAATCCGAAGACCGCAAGGTGCGTGCCCTTCATGGCACCACTCAGCGCCTTATCTCCAACATGCTGATTGGAGTCAGCCAGGGCTACACCCGCAACCTTGAGATTCACGGCGTCGGTTTCCGCGCTGCTGTCAAGGGCACCAACATCGACCTTCAGCTTGGGCAGTCCCATGACCGTCTTCATCCGATCCCGAAAGGGGTGAAGGTGACCGTCACTGAAAACACCAAGATCGCCATCGAAGGCATTGACAAACAGGTTGTCGGCCAGCTTGCCGCTGACATTCGTGCCTACTACCCGCCGGAGCCTTACAAGGCCAAGGGCGTGCGTTATGTGGGTGAACACATCCGCCGTAAAGCCGGCAAATCTGTCAAATAATCTCCGGAGATACTCAACATGGCTCTTACCAATCGCAAAGAAATTCGCGCTCGCATTCACAAGCGCATCCGCCGCAAGCTCAGCGGCACAGCCGAGCGTCCCCGCCTCGCCGTTTACTTTTCGAACACGAACGTTTACGCCCAGGTCATCGACGACGTGGCAGGGAAGACGATCGTTTCTGCTTCCACCAAGGAAAAAGGTTATGGCGCTGGCAAGGCCAACGTCGAGAACGCCACGAAAATTGGCAGTCTCCTCGCTGAGCGCGCCATGGCAAAAAACATTACCGAAGTGGTCTTCGACCGTGCCGGTTTCATCTATCATGGCAAGGTGAAAGCCCTTGCTGATGCCGCCCGCGAAAAGGGTCTGAAATTCTAAAACCGCCTCACGTAAACTTATGGCCGAAGAAACAGTAGTTATCGATCCCCCAGCCGCCGCCGTCGCGGAGGCTCCAGCAGCTCCGACTCCCTCCTACGGTGGTTTCCGTGGTCGTGATGATCGTGCGCCGCGTGAGACGGATGGCGTCGAAAAAGTCGTTCACATCAACCGATGCGCCAAGGTGGTCAAAGGTGGTCGTCGCTTCAGCTTCAGCGCACTCGTCGTTTCCGGCGATGCCAAGGGCAAAGTGGGCTGCGGTTTTGGCAAGGCCAACGAAGTCTCTGACGCGATCAAGAAGGCGACGGAAGCTTCCCGCAAGAACATGCTTTCCATCTGCCTGAAGGACAGCACCATCCCACATGAAGTGGTTGGTTCCCATGGCGGCGGACACATTCTCCTCAAACCTGCCACAGCGGGTACAGGCATCATCGCAGGTGGTGGTGCCCGTGCAGTGCTCGAAGCTGCAGGTGTGAAGGACGTGATCGGCAAATCTCTTGGTTCCAGCAACCATGCCAACGTTGTTCGCGCGACGCTCGCCGCACTTACGGCCCTCCGCCCTGCTGATGAGATCCTCCGCGCACGCGGCAAGGAAATCAAAGAGCGCAAGGCACTCTGATCGAATTCCCCCTTTTTCCATTTAATTTTTCATGCAACTCCAAGACGTCAAACCCCGCCCCGGTGCCAAAAAGCGCCGCAAGCGCATTGGCTGTGGCGAAAGCTCAGGCCACGGTAAAACTTCCGGTAAAGGCAACAAGGGCCAGATGGCCCGTGCAGGTCGCGGCATCCGCCCCGGCTTTGAAGGCGGTCAGATGCCAATGCATCGCCGTTTGCCGAAGAAAGGTTTCAACAACAGTCTCTTCCAGGACGCCATCGAAGTCGTGAACGTCGGTGAACTGAATGAAGCCTTCGACGATGGTGCTGTCATCAATGAAGCTGCTCTCCGCGAAGCGGGGCTTGTCAGCCGCAATTGCGACATCATCAAAATTCTCGGCACTGGTGATCTTTCCCGTAAACTCACCATCGAGGGCGCGAAAGTCAGCGCTACGGCCCGTGAAAAGATTGAGAAAGCCGGCGGCTCCATCGCTGCCTGATTTTTCTGACCCAACCAACCTCTTTGATGGGCCGGTCTCCGCGCAGCGAATGCTGTCAGGAAGCAGGCCCATCTTCGCTTAGAGTCTTTCTCTCATGATCTCTGCTTTCGCCAACAGCTTCAAAGTTCCCGAACTGCGCTCACGCATCCTTTTCACTCTGGCGATGATTGTCATCGTCCGTATCGGCACGTCCATCACGCTTCCGGGTGTTGACGCGACTGTGCTGAATGCCTGGATTGAAAACAAGGCGGGAGACAATGCCTCGGGCGCCTCTCAAGTCGCCGCGCTTCTGAATATTTTCAGCGGCGGCGGGCTGCAAAACTGCGCTATTTTTGCTCTTGGCATCATGCCTTACATCAGTGCCAGCATCATGCTGCAGCTGCTGACGGCGGTGTGGCCTCCTCTGAGCAAGCTTGCCCGTGAAGAAGGCGGGCGTCAGAAGATCACGCAGTACACCCGTATTGCCACCATTGTTCTCTGCGTGTTTCAGGCGACTCTGCTTGCGCAGTCTCTGCACGACCCTGCGCAGAACTATCTGATGGCCGGCCTGCAGGATGCCATCGACAAACTTGGCGGACGTCCTCTGGTTCCCAACTACGGAGCTGGATTTGTTTTCACAAGTGTCATCACCATCACCGCCGGCACCATGCTCATGATGTGGCTTGGCGAGCAGATCACTGACCGCGGCATTGGCAACGGTGTCTCGATTCTGATTTGCGTGAACATCGTTTCAGATCTTCCAGGTGCCCTGATTCAGGTCTGGCAGACTTTCGTGGGCAGCATCAAGGCCAGCCCCGCCAGCGCCTTCACACTGGTACTCCTCATGGGCTTTATGATTCTTGTGATCGCTGGTGTCATTGCCCTGACCCAGGCGACGCGCCGAATCGCGATCACCTACGCCAAACGCGTTGTGGGCCGCAAGGTTTACGGTGGACAGACGCAATACCTGCCGCTGAAGATCAATTATTCCGGTGTCATGCCGATCATCTTCGCCCAGGCGATCCTTCTGTTCCCCTCCACCATTCTTGCCTCACTCTTCAAAGATGTGAACTGGATCCAGCGCATGGCGCTGTTTATCAGCAGCGGCTGGGTCTACTATGTCGCTTCCTCCCTGCTGATTTTCTTCTTCAGCTATTTCTGGGTGGCCACGATGTTCCAGCCGACGCAGATTTCTGAAGACCTCAAGAAGAGCGGCGGCTACGTCCCAGGCATCCGCCCGGGCAAGCCCACAGCCGATTTCCTTGATTTCACCATGAGCCGTCTCACCTTTGCCGGTGCGATCTTCCTTACCGGGCTCTATGTGATGCCAGGCATTGTCAGCAGCTCGATGAAAATCTCCAGCTCGGCTGCCCAGTTCTTCGGAGGTACGAGCCTTCTGATTCTTGTGGGCGTTGTCCTCGACGTGATGCGCCAGGTGGAAACACACCTGCTGCAAAGCCACTATGATGGTTTCCTGAAGAAGGGCCGCATCCGTGGCCGTGTGGATCGCATCCAGCAGGGTGCCCGTGCTGTTGACTCCACCACTGTCGTCTGGCTGTGGGTCGCTCTTGCCATCATGGTCTTGATTGGCGTTGTGTATAAACTCGCTCTCAAGTGAGCCTCATCCAGCGCGTCATGGCTTTTGTAAAATCGGGGAACATCCCCATCCGTCACGGCGCGCAGCAGCAGGGCATTCGCCGTGCCTGCCAGGTGGCTCGCGATGTGCTCATCAAAACCTCTGCACAAGTGCATGCAGGGGTGACGACTGCCGAGGTGGATCGTTTCGCAGCCGCCGAGATCAAGGCTTGTGGAGCCACCAGCGCCTTTTTGGGTTATCGTCAGTTTCCAGGAACGATCTGCATTTCCATCAACGAGGAAGTTGTTCATGGCATCGGCGGACCTCGCGTCATTCAGGATGGAGACATCGTGAAAATCGATGTGGGGGTTTATTACGACGGCTGGGTTGGAGATAACGCTCTGACTGTTCCTGTGGGCAATGTGGCCAAGGAAACGCTGCATCTTCTTGCAGCGACGGAAGAGTCTTTGCTCAATGCCGTGAAGTTTGCGCGAGACGGGTGGATGCTCGGAGATCTGTGCCACAGTGTTGAGCACCATGTGACGCAGTATGGTTACACCGTGGTGCGTGAGTTTGTCGGCCATGGTGTCGGCAGAAAGCTGCACGAAGAGCCTCAGGTGCCAAACTATGGCAAGAAAGGTGATCGGCCACGGCTCAAAGCGGGAATGACCCTTGCCATTGAGCCCATGATCAACATGGGAACGGGAAAGACGCGCATCCTCGAGGATAAATGGACTGTGGTGACGACGGATCGCAAGCCCTCAGCGCATTTTGAGCATGTGGTGCTCATCACGCCTGACGAGCCTGAGATTTTGACAGCGCGTGGGCGGATGTTCCCGAAGGGGGTCAACGACCTCACTCCACGACCGGTTTCTGAACTCGGCAAGTGAGCCTAGGTGGCGGATTTTTGTTAAGTGCTTTCTTCTGCACACAGCCTGCCTGTGATTTTTTCCGGTGCTTGAAGCTTGTGGTGTGACTGGCGAATGAAACTTTGACCGGTGACAGGTGCTGGAGTGACATTTCAAACGTAAGGCTGCTGGTTGGCGTTCCCATCAGCACATCGTCACTTTTGCCAAGGCGATGCATTCGCTGCCATTGATTGCACGTTAGTCGGCGATTTTGAGCAAGGCTGGCAGCGTGTTCTTCAGAGCTGAGAACTGCAGGGGGATTTGAATGGTGCAAGGTGGGGATTACCAATGAATCATGCTTGGCGCTACATTGACTAGGCTGACGGCTTGTCGTGCACAGCTACAGTCGAGTCATGGACAGAAGCTGATCTTTTTTTAATTATGCTTTCCTGCTGCTGGACTGCTACTTCACGCATGTCAGATTCGTAGCTTTGCATGCGCCGAGTCGGAACTTTGCATTCAGAATTCGGTTACATCTGCCATGCCAAGACACTTGAAATGAACGAATCCACCCCTCCCATCAATCCGTCGTCAGCCAAAGGACGCGCCGGATGTTTCATCATCATCTTTCTAGCCCTTGCTGGCGGCGGCTGGCTGTGGATGCACCGGCCCGAGCCTGCGGCGGCTGGTGCTCCCGGGGGCAGGGGAATGCGCGGCGGCACGGCGGCTGTGACCGTGGGTGAGGTCAAGCAGGAGAATTTCGATGAGTGGGTCAGCCTCGCGGGCACCGTGACACCGCTGTATGTCGTGACCGTGCGCAGCCGTGTGGACGGCCAGCTCGACAAGGTACACTTCGTTGAAGGACAGATGGTCAAGGCTGGCGATTTGCTGGCGGAGATCGACCCGCGCCCCTTCCAGGTGGCGCTGGACCAGGCCCAGGGGCAGCTCGAGCGCGATGAGGCCCTGCTGGCTAATGCCAATAAGGACATGGACCGCTACACCATGCTGCTGAAGCAGGACTCCATCGCCCGCCAGCAGGTGGACACGCAGGCCTCGCTGGTGCGCCAGTATGATGCTGCGCTGACCTCCGACCGCGCCGCAGTCGCCAGTGCGGCCCTGCAACTCAGCTACACCAAAGTCACTGCACCGCTCACTGGTCGCGTGGGACTGCGCCAGGTGGACCCTGGCAACATGATACGCTCCACTGACGCCAACGGCCTCGTCATCATCACGCAGATGGATCCCATCGGGCTTGTCTGCAATATCCCGCAGGAGCGAGTGGACGCCGTGCGCAGGCGTCTGGCCTCGGGTGACAAGGTGCAGGTCGAAGCCGTGGACAAGGAGATGAACAAGCTTCTTGGTCGCGGCCACCTTCTCACTACCGACAACCAGATTGATCTCACCTCCGGCACACTCAAGCTCAAGGCGCAATTTCCCAATGCGGACGGCCTGCTTTTCCCCAATCAGTTTGTGATTGCGCGCTTGCTTGTGAACACGATTCCCAATGCCACCGTAGCACCGGCCAACTGCATCCAGCGCGGCTCCAAGGGAGCGTATGTCTATGTGCTGCAGGAGGCGGACAGCACCGTCAGCATGCATGTCGTCACCACTGGCCCCACACAGGGGGACCGTGTGCTCATCACCGAAGGACTGAAGCCCGGAGACAAAGTCATCACCCAGGGGGTGGACCGTCTGCGCGAGGGAGCCAAGGTTGAGGTCATCATCCCTGGCAAGCCGCCCGCGGGCAGGCTGGCCAAAGGCGGAGACCAGGACAAAGGAAAAGGGCAGGGGAAAGGCGACAAAGCCGCCATGCTCCCCTGATGAAGGCCACTGCTTGAGCCCCTGCACATGAACCCCTCACGCATCTTCATCGAGCGGCCTGTAGCCACCACACTGCTGATGGTGGCTGTACTGCTGGTGGGCGGGCTGGCCTACCGCCTGCTGCCGGTTTCGGCACTGCCGCAGGTGGACTACCCTACCATCCAGGTCGTCACGCTTTATCCCGGAGCAGGCCCGGAGGTGATGACCTCCTCTGTCACCGCGCCTCTGGAGCGCCAGTTTGGGCAGATGCCCGGCCTCGCGCAGATGTACTCCATCAGCAGCGGTGGCTCCTCCGTCATCACCCTGCGCTTCACGCTGGGGCTCAAGCTCGACATCGCCGAGCAGAGTGTGCAGGCCGCCATCAATGCCGCCGCCACGCTGCTGCCCACCGACCTGCCCAACCCGCCGGTTTACAACAAGGTCAACCCTGCCGACGCGCCCATCATCACGCTGGCGCTTACCTCGCACTCTCTGCCGTTGATCAAGGTGCAGGATGCAGCAGACACGCGTCTCGTGCCCAAGCTTTCGCAGATCTCCGGTGTGGGCCTCGTCTCCCTCAGCGGCGGCATGCGTCCGGCGGTGCGCATCCGCGCCAATCCGGTGGCACTTTCCGCGCGCGGCCTCAGCACGGAAGATCTGCGCAACGCCATCGCCGCCGGCAATGTGAACCAGCCAAAGGGCGGCTTCGACAGTGCCACGCGGAGCAGCACCGTGGACGCGAATGACCAGCTCATCTCCGCAGACGACTACCGCAATCTCGTCATCGCCTGGCGCAACAACGCACCGGTGCGTGTCATTGATGTGGCCGATGTGGTGGATGAAGCGGAAAACGTGCGCCTCGCCGCCTGGGCGGACGTGCAGCCCGCTGTGGTGGTGAATGTGCAGCGCCAGCCCGGTGCCAACGTCATCGAGGTGGCGGACCGCATCAAAGCCCTGATACCCAAGCTCAAGGAAAACCTGCCCAAGGCTGTGGACGTGCAGCTTCTCACCGACCGCACCACGACGATCCGCGCCTCGGTGGAGGACGTGCAGTATGAGCTGCTGCTCTCCATTGTGCTGGTGGTGGCCGTCATCTTTGTCTTCCTGCGCAGTGTCAGCGCCACCATCATTCCTGCCGTGGCCGTGCCGCTCTCCCTTGTGGGCACCTTTGCCGTCATGTGGGTCTGCGGCTTCAGCCTGAACAACCTCACGCTCATGGCCCTGACGATTGCCACTGGCTTCGTGGTCGACGACGCCATCGTGATGATCGAAAACATCGCGCGCTACATCGAGGCGGGAGAATCTGCCATGGAGGCTGCGCTCAAAGGTGCGAGGCAGATCGGCTTCACCATCATTTCCCTCACGCTCTCGCTCATCGCCGTGCTCATTCCGCTGCTCTTCATGCAGGACGTTGTGGGCCGCCTGTTCCGTGAGTTCGCGATCACGCTGGCCATTTCCATTGTCATCTCCGCCGTTGTCTCCCTGACGCTCACTCCCATGATGTGCGCCCGCTTGCTCAGGCATGGCGGGGAGGGGCCCATCGCGCAGATGGTCTCGCGCGGGTTCGATGCCGTCATCGCCCTCTACGGACGCGTACTGCGTGTGGTGCTCAATCACGGAGCCACCACCATGCTTGTCTTCATCGCCACGCTCGTGGCCACCGGAGTGCTCTACGAGAGCGTGTCCAAGGGCTTCTTCCCGCTGCAGGATACGGGGCTCATCCAGGGCTTTGTGGAGGCTCCGCAAAATGTGTCCTTCTCCGCGCTCGGGCGCAGGCAGCAGGCGCTGGCGCGGCTCATCCTCGAAGACAACGCCGTGCAGAGCGTTTCCTCCTTCATCGGGGTGGATGGGGTGAACACCACGCCTAACACGGGCCGCCTGCTGATCAATCTGCGCCCGCGCCATGAGCGTGATGCCACCGCCATGCAGGTGGTGCGCCGCCTGCAGGACAAGGCCAATCACCTGCCGGATGTGCAGCTCTACCTCCAGCCTGTGCAGGATCTCAACATCGAGGACCGCGTGAGCCGCACGCAGTTCCAGTTCACCCTCCAGTCTCCCGACATGGAATCCCTGCAGGAGTGGACGCATGCGCTGGTGGAGGAACTGCGCGAGTCCCCGCTGCTCGCTGATGTGGCCGATGACCTGCTTGATCGCGGCCTGCAGGCGCGTGTCATTATTGACCGCGAGACCGCGAGCCGCCTCGGCGTCACCGTCGCCGCCATTGATGCCGCTCTTTACAATGCCTTTGGCCAGCGGCTCGTCTCCACCATCTTTACTCAGAGCGGGCAGTACCGCGTGGTGCTGGAGCACGACCTGGAGTTTCAGGATGGGCTGGCCGCCTTTGACCAGGTGCGAGTGCCCTCCACCACCGGGCAGCAGGTGCTGCTGAGCGCCGTGGCCAAAATCGTTGAGGAGCCTTCGACGCTGGCCATTGCCCATCAGGATCAGTTTCCCGCCGCCACGGTGTCGTTCAATCTAGCGCACGGTGTCTCCCTAGGTGCTGCTGTGGCGGAGATCCAGCGCATCAAAGACGAGATCAACATGCCCGAGAGCATCGAGACCGCCTTTGCCGGTACCGCCCTCGCCTTCCAGAGCGCGCTGAGCAATCAACTCCTGCTCATCCTCGCCGCCGTGGTGGTCATGTACCTCGTGCTTGGTATTTTGTATGAGAGCTTCATCCACCCGCTCACCATTCTCTCCACGCTGCCCTCTGCCGCTGTGGGCGCGCTGCTGGCGCTGAAGCTCACAGATACCGAGCTCGGTGTCATGGCCATCATCGGCATCGTGCTGCTCATCGGCATCGTGAAAAAGAATGCCATCATGATGATTGACTTCGCCATCGAGGCTGAGCGCGAGCACGGCATGGCTCCGCGAGAGGCCATCTACCAGGCTTGTCTGCTGCGCTTCCGACCCATTCTTATGACCACGCTGGCCGCGCTGCTCGGTGCGCTGCCGCTCATGATTGGCCACGGGGAGGGCTCCGAGCTGCGCCATCCGCTGGGTCTCACCATGGTGGGCGGCCTGCTCTTCAGCCAGCTCCTCACGCTTTTCACCACTCCGGTCATCTACCTCATCTTTGACCGCTTTGCTCCCTCTGCCCATCGCAGGCAGGCGGCCGAGCAGCCGGCAGTCGCCAGTCCCGCCATCGCATGAGTTTTACGGACACCTTCATCCACCGGCCCGTGGCGACGACGCTCGCCACGCTGGCGGTCGCATTGGCAGGTGCCCTGGCGTACAACAATCTGCCGGTGTCCGCGCTGCCACAGGTGGACATGCCCTCCATCTCTGTCTCCGCTTCGCTGCCGGGTGCCAGTCCGGAGACCATGGCCGCCACGGTGGCCACGCCGTTGGAGCGTGCGCTGGGCCGCATCGCGGGTGTCACGGAGATGACCTCGTCTTCTTCGATGGGCTCCACGAGCATCAGTCTGCAGTTTGACATCAGCCGGGATGTGGACAGCGCTGCGCGGGACGTGGAGGCCGCCATCAATGCCTCCCGCAGCCTGCTGCCCACCGGCATGCCGGGAAATCCGACCTACCGGAAGATGAACATGGCGGACTCGCCGATCATGATCATGGCGCTGACCTCGGATGTGGCGACGCCCGGGCAGATGTATGACGTGGCCTCCACTGTCATCGCGCAAAAGATCTCGCAGGTGGACGGCGTGGGAAATGTCAGCATCGGCGGCAGCTCGCTGCCCGCAGTGCGCGCCACCATGAACATGCCCGCTCTCACGCGCGCCAATCTGACTATGGAGGACGTGCGTGCCGCCATCACCGGCGCCAACGTGACCCGGCCCAAAGGTGTGGTGGAGGACCGCAGCCACCGCTGGCAGGTGGTGGCCAGTGACCAGCTCTCCCATGCCGAGGAGTACAAAAACATCATCGTCAGCTATAGCAACGGAGCTGCCGTGCGGCTCGCGGATCTGGGCGAGGTCACCGACGCCGTGCAGGATGCCTACAACTACGGCAGCACCAACGGCAAGACCTCCGTCTCCTTCATCGTCTTCCGCCAGGCCGGGGCCAACATCATCGAGGTGGTGGACAAGATCAAAGCCCTCATGCCGCGCCTGCGCGCCATGATTCCCGCGGCCATGAACCTGGAGATCACGATGGAGCGAACCATCACTATCAAGGCCTCCATTGATGATGTGCAGCACTCGCTGCTCATCGCCATCGCGCTGGTGGTACTGGTGGTGTTTGCCTTCCTGCGCCGTGCACGCGCCACGCTCATTCCCGGAGTGGCCGTGCCCGTCTCCCTGCTGGGCACCTTTGGAATCATGTACCTTTGCGGCTACAGCCTGGACAATCTCTCGCTCATGGCCCTCACCATCAGCACCGGCTTCGTGGTGGATGATGCGGTGGTGGTGCTGGAAAACATCACGCGGCATATCGAAAACGGCATGCCCGTCATGGAGGCGGCGCGGCGCGGCACGCGGGAGGTCACCTTTACCGTCATCTCCATGAGCATCTCGCTCGTGGCCGTGTTCATCCCCATTCTGCTCATGGGCGGCCTCATGGGCCTGCTCTTCCGTGAGTTTGCCGTGGTGCTCTCCGTGGCCATCGCCGTGTCTCTCGTGGTCTCCCTCACCACCACACCGATGATGTGTGCACGCATGGTCAGGGCTGATCCTCATGATCACAAGCCGGGTTTCTTCGCCCGGTTTTCGGAGGGCATCTTCCTGTGGGTGCAGTCCTTCTACGCCTACACGCTGCACATCGCGCTGCGCCACCGCTGGATCACGCTGGGCTCCCTCTTCGGCATCGTGGGCCTCACAGGCTGGCTCTACGTCACCATCCCCAAGGGTTTCTTTCCTCAGCAGGACAACGGCCTCCTCATCGGCAGCATCAGCGCAGACCAGAACATCTCCTTCCAGGCCATGCGCGACAAGATCATCACCATCGCCAATCTCGTGCAAAACGACCCCGCCGTGGCCAAGCTCAATGCCAGCTGCGGCTCCGACTCGCGCATGGGCGGTCCCAAAAACACCGGCCGTGTTTTCGTGGCGCTCAAGCCCCTGGCCGAGCGTGAGCCCATGGACGCCATCCTCGCGCGCTTTCGCGGCAAGCTCTCCAAAATCCCCGGCGCCATGCTCCTGCTCATGCCCTCGCAGGATCTGCGCATCGGCGGGCGCTCCAGCCGTGCGCTGTATCAATACACCCTCATGGCCAATGACGTGGCCACCCTCCGCAATGTGGAGCCCAAGGTGCGCCTGGCGCTCCTGGGCCTCAAGGAGCTCACCGATGTGAACAGCGACTTTGAGGACAAAGGCACCGTGACCCGCCTCGTGGTGGACCGCGATGCCTGCGCCCGCATCGGGGTAACGATGCAGGCGGTGGACGCCGCCTTAAACAGCTCCTTTGGCCAGCGCATGGTCTCAACCATCTATGCGCCGCTGAATCAATACCGCGTCATCCTTGAGGCTTCTCAAAACGACGATGCAGGCGCCATCGAGCATGTGATGGTGCGCGCCACCTCCGGCAAGCTGGTGCCGCTGAATCAGCTGGCACGCTGGGAGGCTGCGCCTGCGCCGCTTTCCATCAGCCATCAGGGGCAGTTCACCGCGCTCACCTTCTCCTTCAATGTGGCGCCCGGAACCTCCTTTGCCCAGGCCACCGAGGCGGTGACCGAGACGGTGGACAAGCTGGGGCTGCCTGAAGACGTGCAGCGCACCTTTGCCGGCACGGCGGGTGCCTTCCAGGCCTCCATGGACAGTCAGCCTATCCTGATCCTCACGGCGCTTATTGTGATCTATCTCGTGCTGGGCATTCTCTACGAGAGCTTCCTGCACCCGCTCACCATCCTTTCCACGCTGCCCTCCGCCGGGGTGGGGGCGCTGCTGGCGCTGTATGTCTTTGGCATGGACTTCAATGTCATGGCGATGATCGGCATCTTCCTGCTCATCGGCATCGTGAAAAAGAATGCCATCATGATGATCGACTTTGCGTTGCAGACGGAGCGTGAGCGGGGGCTGGACTCCTTTCAGGCCATCTACGAGGCCTGCCAGCTGCGCCTGCGCCCCATTTTGATGACGACCGCCGCGGCCCTGCTGGGTGCGCTGCCGCTGGCCTTCGGAAGCGGTGTGGGCTCTGAGCTGCGACGCCCGCTGGGCATCGCCGTGGTGGGCGGGCTCATCGTCAGCCAGGTGCTCACCCTTTACACCACGCCGGTTGTGTATCTCTTCCTCGACAGCCTGCGCCTGCGCTTCCTGAAAAAACACCGCATCTCGCCCGTAACGCATCCTGCCTCTGCTCCCGCTCCTGCCGCTCTATGATGACCCGTTTTCTTTTCCCGCTGCTCACGCTGGTGGCTGCCGGCTGCAGTTTCAGCCCGAAAAAGCAGGCTCCCGCCATGAGCCTGCCTGCAAAGTTTAAAGAGGGCTCTGGCTGGAAAGTGGCAGAGCCCGCCGATCATCTGCCGCGGGGCAACTGGTGGTCCATTTTTCATGACAAGGATTTGGATGCGATCATGGCCAGCCTGGAGGTCTCAAATCAGTCGCTGCAATCCGCTGTCGCCAAGGCTCAACAGACGTCTGCGCTGCTGACGGCGGCAAAGCTCGCTTTTCTGCCGACCGCATCCGCCACGAGTGATTACACCGTCAATCTGAGCGGTGCGCTCGGCGGCTCCGGCAATGCGAACTCGATCAACGCCGCCCGCAGCGGCTCCGGGGTGAAAAGGATCCAATCTGTCGGCGGCACAGCCAACTGGGAGCTGGATGTCTGGGGGCGGCTGAGGCACACCGCCAAGGCAACCAAGGCGGACTCCGAGGCGGCGATGGCGGATGTGGAATCCACCCGGCTAACTTTGCAGGCGCAGGCGGCGCAGAGCTACTTTTCCCTGCGAGCCGCGGATGCCCAGAGGCAGCTGCTCGAGCGGCAGGTGGCCAGCTATGCGAAGTCTCTGCAACTCACCCAAAACCGCAAAGCCCAGGGGGTGGCATCTGAGGCGGATGTGGCCCTGGCTGCCACGCAGCTGGCCACTTCGCGTGCGGCCTTGATCGAAACCGGCGTGACACGGGCGACGATGGAACATGCGATCGCGGTACTGACCGGGCGTGCTCCCGCAGATTTTGGCCTGAAGCCAGCGACCCTGGCCTCACACATTCCTGCTGTGCCGTCCACGGCTCCCTCCACGCTGTTGCAGAGGCGGCCAGACATCGCTGCCGGGGAGCGGCGTGTGGCTGCGGCGAATGAGCGTATCGGTGCCTCCATCGCCGCGTTTTTCCCCACCATCAGCCTCGGGGCCGCGACCGGCTGGCGTGCCTTGGCCAATCTTTTTGCGCAAGGCAACAACTTCTGGTCTTTCGGGCCTGATGCCACGCTCAACCTGCTGGACAGCGGACAGCGTCTGGCCGCGAAGGCACAGGCAGACGCGACATGGAGGCAGGCGGTGGCGGACTATCGTCAGGCCGTGCTCACTGCCATGCAGGAGTCTGAAGACGCGCTGTCCACGCTGCGGATTCTTGCTGCCGAATCAGCCGCCCAGGACGAGGCTGTCCGAGCAGCACGGGAGAGCGAGCGGATCGCCAACAACCAGTATGAAGCGGGTACTTTGAGCTACATCAACGTGACTACCGCGCAGGCCTCGGCCCTGAATGCAGAGCGCAGTGCCATCGATCTTCGCTCGCGCCGACTCAACGCCACTGTCGCCTTGGTCAAGGCGCTGGGAGGGGGCTGGTGAACAGTGCCCCATCGGTGTCGGGGGGGGGCATGAATGACGGCTGGAAAGACCGAGGAGGAGCCTGAAACTGGAGGAGGACGAATCTGTAGCGAAAGCATGTCGGGGCTTGAATCGCAGTGTTGGATCGTTATGAGAGCCGCATGGAACTCATCAACAACACTCCCCAGGTGCCGGCTGCCGTAGGACCGTATTCGCAGGCGGTGAAACATGGCGGCCTGCTCTTTTGCTCAGGCCAGATTCCCATCGACCCCGCGGTTGGAAAGATCGTGGCAACTGATGTGGAGGGGCAGACGACCCAGGTGCTGGCCAATATCCGTGCGCTGCTGGAGGCTCAGGGGCTCACGATGAGTGCGGTCATCAAAGCCACTGTGTTTCTGCAAAGCATGGCTGACTTTCCCAAGGTCAACCCGCTGTACGAAGCAGCCTTTGCTGGGCACAAACCCGCACGGTCAACGGTGGCTGTGGCCGGACTCCCCCTGGGGGCCCTGGTGGAGATCGAAGTGACAGCCGCGCTGTCCTGAGGCTTGCTCAAGGCCTTCCAAGATCCAGCACGCAACGGAAGCCCAGGTCTGCACGGGCGACATTTTTGAGGGCATGATAACGGGCTGATGTCAGCAGGGCATCCTTGTCAAAGCTCAGCCAGCTGCCGCCACGAATGACATGCTCATCCGGCGCGCCAGGCCACTCGTCCATGCACCATTCAGAGACATTGCCCCCCATTTCATGCAAGCCCAAGGCGTTGCCACGCGAACTGTCAACGGGTGCGGTATATGAATAGTTGTCCGTGGTTCCGGGGATTTTGGTGGCATCCAGATTGGCTGTAAGTGACTGCGGCTTCCAGTCATCCGCCTTGGAGGGCCAGGGATAGTGTGTCTTATCGGCAAGGTGCCGCGCTGCGGGATCCGCACCGGTTTCATTTTTCAAGCCAGCCGCCAGGCTCCACTCGGTGTCAGTTGGCAGGCGGTAGGAAGCAGTGGCGGGGATGAGCTTGCTAGCGCGGTCGCGCTCGGTGAGCCATGCGCAGAAAGCCATGGCATCCTCCCACGAAACACCTGCGGCAGGATGATTTCCCCCCAGGAGGAAGGAAGGCTTCTTGCTCCAGGTGCGCCCCGCATCGCGCAGCCAGGCTTCGAAATCACGCACACTTGTTTCAGTGGCACAAAAGAGGGTGCTTTTTTTGTCCTCCAGCGGGACGAAACGCATGCCGAGAGCATTCATAAAGATGCTGCCATCTGCCACGGCCGGCTTGAGGCTGGCTGGGTCTGGCAGGTTTGCATCATCACCCTTGCCCTGCATTTTCTTGCGCAGGGCCTCTATCGCAGTGGAGTCCACCTTGCGGCTTTCAGTCATGGACTTCATGCGTTCCTCCAAGGCCTGCTTTTTCTCCGCATCAGATGCGGCCAGCAGGCTTGCTGTGCGGTGTTTGTCATCAAAGACACAACGGAAACCGATGGTGGGGGCGCGGAGATCCGCCGGGACGATGTACTGGTAGCCCGAGGCGAGGCACTCCGCACGGAAATAGGCCCAAGAGCCGCCGCGCAGGACCCCCATGGGTTGTGCACGTATCTCCACTGGCTGGGTCCATTCCCAAACATTGCCCGAGAGATCATGCAATCCCTCCCGGGTGGGAGGAAAGCTTCCCACCGGTGCGGTGAAGGCATAGCCGTCATTCGCATAACCGGGAATCTCACCATCGGCAAAATTGCCAGCCTTTGCGGGTGGGGGCCAGTCCTGCCCCCAAGGGTAGATCTTGTCGTCCAAGAGCCGGTCTTCGGTGCTGAGGCTGACCTTCTTGCGCCCACGAGCCAAGCCCACGGCGGAGTCCCACTCTTCCGGGGTCGGAAGGCGATAGCTCTGAGAACCGTCAATCAGATGCCGCTCGCGCTCAGTTTCAGTGAGCCAGTTGCAGAAGGCCACGGCATCTTGCAAATTCACCCCTACGACCGGGTGTTCTGGCGACTGCTCAAAGTGCGGCTGGTAAGACCAAGGATATTTCTTCTGCCGCAAAAACTCGTTCCACTCCGAGAGCCGTGTTTCCCATATGGCAAACTGCACCGTCGTCCCAGGCACACTGGTGAACCGGGTGCCCAGACTGCTCACTTTTGGCGCATCCAATCCTGCACCACCCAGTGTGTTGCCGGTTTGGGCATGAGCGGCAAAACACGCGGCCAGGCCAAAAACAAAGACAGTCAGTAGGAAAGGGGGGCTGCGCATGGCATTCGGTAGATGCAAAAAAGGGCGGGTTCATCCAAAAAAACTCCGGGCAAACACCAGGTGCACAATTTGAAGGAGAAAAACGAACGCTGCCAGCCCTGCTTGGTGTCAAACTGTTAACATAGCTGGGAACTTTATCCTTTGCGCTGGCTATCAGCATGGTACAGTTCGCTCCTTTATTTGATTAAATGCCGTTCCACCGTCGGCAAACCATTCAGGTCGCCTCTCAAGCGACCAAGGGCGGCAGCTTGGCTGCTTGATTCCCTTTAAGTGTTGCGGTGCCATTTTGGCACCTTGAAGCGCGGCAGGTTTGACCTCTGAAGTTTTTGACAATGGATCTGTCGAAGTTTTCAAATCAAGGATTTGAGCGTGGCGCGCAGCGCTGGAAAGAAGCTGTATGGATGATGGTCAAACGGGTTTTCTTCCAAACTTCCGTTCCCTGGCCGTCCGCTCTGAGAGCAGCATTGCTGCGATGGTTTGGTGCCAAAGTGGGGGCTGGGGTCGTCATCAGGGCGAATGTCAACATTTCATTCCCTTGGCGATTGGTTGTTGGAGACTATGTCTGGCTGGGGGAGGAAGTCATGATTCTGAGTCTTGCCCCGGTGACCATCGGTTCACATGTGTGTGTCTCACAGCGCTCTTTCTTATGCACTGGGTCACATGACCATCGCAAAGAAACGTTTGATCTGATTGTTGGTGGCATCACCCTGGGGAATGGCAGTTGGGTCGCCGCGCAGTCATTTATAGGCCCTGGTGTGGAAGTAGGCAGTGGCAGTGTGGTCAGTGCGGGCAGTGTGGTGATGAACTCTGTGCCCGCACGCACTCTTGTCCGAGGAAATCCTGCCGTCGTGATAAAGACACTGGCGAGGAATTTCGACAGCCCCCTTGATGGACCGGCAAAAGCTAGCGAGCGTGAAACAGAGGCGTGAAGTTTGGGCTCTCAGCCATGAGCGCTGATGTAAGCTCCGGGATCAATTTGGGTGTTAGGCACTTCTTTAATGAGCCGTCTTGCAAGCTTGCTGCATCATCCGAAGCCGCTTCGATTTTTGCTCGCGCAGATATTTTGGCGCACCGGCTGGGGGCGGCGGATGAAATTCCCCCTGCGTGCGTTCAGGCTTCATCTGCATCCGGCCAATCTTGCCTGGCAGCTTTGGGTGGACCGCCACCAGCGTGATGCGGACATGCAACTGATTCGTGATCTTCTCAAACCCGGAGATACCATGATCGATGTCGGAGCCAATATTGGATTTACCGCCATAGAGGGAGCTCAGGCAGTCGGTGTGAATGGTGTGGTTCATGCCATTGAACCGCATCCTCGCATTCACCAATGGCTGAAGGAAAATCTCGCTCTCAATCAGATGGCTCCGCCACAGGTGCAGTGTCACGCAGTCGCTGTAGGCGAGGCGGCAAGCGAGAAGGGGGGGCTGCTCACGGACAGCCGCCGAGATGATATGAACTTCGTGATCGCTCCAGGATGCGAGCGGCATTCATCCATGAATCAGAAAGGAATCACGGTGCCTGTCAGCACGCTGGACGTTATGTTTTCAGATCTGCCGCGATGTGATCTCCTGAAAATCGATGTGGAAGGAGCGGAGCTTGCTGTTCTTCGCGGTGCCAGCAGGTTGCTCAAGAGTACAAGCAAGGTTTTGATAGAGGCAGGGGATCCAAATTCAGTGCGCCATGGCAGCAGCGCTGACGAATTGCTGGCCCATTTGGAAACTGCTGGGTTTGAAGTGAGCAATGCTGACCAAGACGATAAAGGTGGCACCCCCATTAACATTGAAAACTATCGCAGGCATGTCGGCAACTGGCTGGCAATGCGCCGCTAACTGCTGTACGCAAAGTTTCTTATCTCTTGTGCCTGATGCACCAAGATCTGAATATCAGCGAGAATTGGATCTCTAGGGTCTGGGGGGATTCAGGTGCTTGTCGTTCATCCAGCTCTCAAATGCCCCCTGAGTGATCAGAGGGGGCTCTGCCCAGTAAGACTGAACTTTAAAGGCATTTCCAGCGGCATTCAAATGCCAGTCAATAGGCCGATCAAACGGTGGAGCGGCAAACCTGCTGGCTAGAATGCGCTCTGCATAGCGGGGATGAATCAGGTAAGCCTCGGTGCAACGGGAGCAGCCACCGCCACCCCACAAAAAGCCACGTTTCCATCCGCGCCAGTAGATGTGCTTTTCCGGACGACGCAGCCACCAAGGCACATGCAGATTGCATCCCAGCCCGACAAAACACAGCTCCCAAGTTGTGGGCAGTGCAGCGAGGCAAGCGCTCAGTGCGGGTAGAAACCCGGGGCGAATCAAGACATCATCCTCCAGGATCAGGTGCCAGGCATGCGGATTGGCCACCACTGCACGATACACTTCCAGGTGCTTTAGTATCAGCGAGATGGAGCCTGCTGCTATCGCTTTAGGGTCTCCCCATTCGCCGCGCTCATAAGCGCCCCCCTCAAGCACCTCCTCACGGTCATGGGCTGTCATCCAGTGTACGGGAAAGCGATTCAGGCCATGCTCTCGAAGCGCCCGCTCCATGTGTGCCCTGCGCTCAGTCAGGCGGGTGTAATGAATCACATGGATTTGCAGATTTTCCGAATTGAAGGCGACGGCTGCTTTTTCCATGAGCATCAGCCAGTCTTTCACGCGTCACATTGTTCCTGCAACTGGTAAGAGTTGTGGGTTGTTAGGTATCCATTTAATTCGAATGTTTTTATGGCTGTCACACCATCATAATCGGCTTCGCTTGTACCGATGGAGCGTGACTTTTGGCGGCTTTGCGGTGGTGCAGCTTTTGGTTCAGTTGCTGAATGCAGGCGCAGGCTTTTTGCTGGTGCGCACCCTGGATAAGCCGGATTATGCCTGGTTTACTATCGCGAGTAGCATGAGCGCTGCTCTTGCTGTTTTGGCGGATGCGGGTATCATTCATGCAGTGACATCCATCGGCGGAGGCGTCTGGCAGAACAAAGCCTCTTTGAAGGGGGTGGTAATTGCGGCTTTGCGTTTGCGGATGAAGTTGTCCGCTTTTGCCTCAGTGCTGGTCGCGGCTATCTCGATTTGGCTGCTTTTGCGCAATGGCGCGGGGCTGCCCGCTTCGCTGGCGCTGACCTTGCTGGTGGTGGCCCCAATCTGGCACATTGCCACCACATCCATTTTCAGCGGCGTCAACCGGCTGCACTCGCGCGCCCGGCAGCTGCAGGTGGCCGATCTAGTGCCCGCACTGGTGCGCGCAGTTCTTACAGCAGCTCTGGCCTTACTAGGGAGGCTATCCCCAATTACCGCTTTGCTGGCGGTGCTCTTCGCTCATCTCACCCAGTATGGCATTGTCCGCTTTCAGGTGCTGCCATTGTTGGGAGGTGTTGCTCCTTCGAATGTTGTCATGCACACCGAACACATTTGGAAGGTTGTACAACAACTGCTGCCAAACTGCATTTTTATCTGTGTGCAGGGACAGATCGCAACCTGGCTTATTAGCGTCTTTGCCACCGCCAGCGAGGTCTCGGACTTGGGCGCGCTGAACCGGTTGGCGATTATCTTTGCCGTGCTTGCTGGGCCGCTGGCACAGTTTGTATTTCCAGCCTTTGCACGCGCCAGAGATAAAAAACGACTGAGGGCTATCGCTTTCGCACTGGTGGCGGGCACGACGCTCTTCAGCGCTACAGTGCTAATTTTCGCTGGTTGGCATGGCGACTGGTTTCTCTGGATTCTTGGCGGCAAATACACGCATCTTCAAGGGGAGCTCCTGCTGGTGCTCACGGGTATGGCGCTCACAAATCTGGCCGGCTACGTTTGGGCACTTAATGCCGCCCGTGGATGGAACCATCTTGCCTGGCTCAACATCCCCCTGACCCTAGCTGCTCAGACTACTGCCGCTTTTTTGTTGCCTCTCAATACTGTGGCTGGCCTGGCCTGGTTCACCATCACTACGGCGTCGGTCCAGTGCTCATATGCCCTACTTTCCTGCATACGGGGATTCAGCCACGACCCTTGCAGTTCTCCAACTCCGGCGTGATGAAGGAAAAATCAGCCTTTCGCTCTAATCCCCTTATTTGTGAATCAAGCACCTTGTCACAGGATCATCCGCAATCAGCTTCGATTACTTCTGCCTGCAGGCTAACCTCGTGTAAGGGGAGGACAAACAACATGAGATCTGATTTCATATTTCAGCAGAAGGACATGCGGTGCACGGAACGAAGGCTTTGATGTTTTCAGCATCACGTATAGCCAGATGGCGCGGTCCTTTGCTGGCCTTTTTAATGGGGCAGCCTGTGGTTCAGTTTCTGAACCTCTTCACAGGCTTTTGCTTGGTGCGCTGGCTTGATATTCAAGAGTACGCCATGTTTGGGATCACGTTCGCATTTCAGTCCACTGTCACTCAATTGACAGACCTTGGATTTTCTGGTTCCGTGGTGGCACTTGCGGGTTCACGTAGCCATGACCCTGAAGTTTTGGGAGGGTATCTTTACTCGGCGCGCTATTGGCGCTCAAGATTGCAGGGGGGCATACTGCTGCTGGCGGCTGTGGCTTTTCCCTTGATCGTTTGGAAGCAGCCTTGGGATACGTCCGTTAAGTTGCTGCTCTTTATAAGTATTTCTATGGGGGTGTTGTTTCAGAACTGGAACATGTATGGCGCAGCTTTGCTAGTTCATCGTGCACTGTGGAAATATTATACCCCGCAGATTTTTGGGGCAGTGCTCAGACTGGCTTTTTGTGCAGGACTCTACATCTCCGGGCTGCTTTCTGCATGTGCTGCCGCTATCAGTGCAGCACTTCTTCTTGGTTACACAGGCATAAGCTATCGTCGCTCATCCCGAACCTACGTTCAGGAGCCACTGAATTGTGAACCGTCACGAAATGCTGAGATGCTCCGGTATCTCGCGCCAATCATTCCCGCAGCTGCCTTCACAGCCCTCCAAAGCCAGGTACTGGTCGGGATTATCGCGGTTTTTGGTTCTACCCAGAACATCGCAGAAGTAAGCGCTTTGGGACGCATAGGTCAGCTCTTCGTCTTGCTAGCAGCCTTCAATGCCGTTTTTATCGAACCGTATATTGCGCGCGTGTCACTTGCCATTCTTGGTAGAAGGTATTTCCAGATTCTCGGAGCGGCGGTAGGGATATCTGCTATCATCACTACGGTCGGTTTCGTGATACCTCAGCCTTTACTCTGGCTTCTTGGCCAAAAGTACGCGGGCTTGCATGAAGAGATTGGCTGGGTCATTTTGAATAGCAGTCTATGTTATCTGGGTGGTGTGATGTGGACGATACACGCCGCCAGACGCTGGGTTTTCTGGTGGAGTACCATTGTTTACATAGGATCTACAGTGCTTGTTCAGGCTGTATGCTTGCTGACAATGGACCTCAGTCATACTCTTGCGGTTATTAAATTCGGTTTGTTTAGCACCTGTGTGGGGCTGGGACTCCAAACTGCCATCGGTATTTATGGTTTCAAGTCAGGGAAAAGTTGTGAATGATGTTATACTCAGATCGTAAATGAACTTAATTAAACGTCTTTTCAAGCAGTTGGCTCCGCCGATTCTCCAATCTTGGATCACTAAAGCAGTCCGTCATTTTCGCTTGCGATGGCATAGTGCGTCTCCAGACACCCAAGCTAAAAGACTTCAAGTAGCACATAATCGTCTGAATTCGAATTTGGCTTATGGAGAGTTTGTTTTGCGTGAAGGCATGCATTTTTACCTGCATCCCGAATCATTCGAACCTTTTGAGGCTTTTTGTTATGTTTATCCTGAAATGGTGGAGGAAATGGACTCTTTTCTTGCACTTACCAAAGATAGGCTGAACCTGCTGGATGTAGGAGCTTTGCATGGAGTCTTTTCACTTGCCTTCACCGCATCAAGCCCTGATAAAAAGGCTGTCGCTGTGGATGCATCTCCCTTCGCCTTTGCCCGGCTTCTCTACAACGTTCACAAGAATGCTCCTGGGCAGGTGATTCCAGTAGAGTGTGCTTTGTCGGATGAGTCAGCACTTTTGCAGATGCATTACGAGTGGGAACATGCTGTTGTGGCTAGCATGTCGTCAGGGAATTCAACCACGTTCTCTGTTCCTGCTGAGCGCGGTGACGAAGTCTGCTCAAAACTTTCATTTAAGCCCGATGTCGTCAAAATTGACGTGGAGGGGCATGAGATTTCAGTGCTAAAAGGACTTTCATCTGTAATTGAAACCTATAAACCTCTTATTTTTCTGGAGTATCACCCACAGAGAGTCGCCCAAGAGGGGCGTTTAGTTGCTGACTTGATAAGTCTCTTAGATTTATGGGGCTACTGCGTTTTGCAAAAAGATGGATCGTTGATGCCGCCATCAATCTTGGAAAGATTCTCGACGGATCAAAGGATAATTCTAAAAGAATTCTGATTGTTTTGCTTTTTCAACAGCAGGCACCTTCATTTTTGATAAAGGCTTAACTTCTGTTTTATCATTGCTGATGACAAAAATGAAAACATTCCAATGGGTCCAAATATTGAAGGATGTAATTAATTTTGATTAAATGTAATTGAGTAATGCCGAAAAATTTAATTCTGACTGCTAATTATGCCGGTCGTAAACTTGAAATGCCAAAAGCATTTCTGCGTAGTCTACGTGCGACGGGTTGTCAGGCTGATGTAGTTCTTATAGCCAACCATGGAAGTGCTGCGGATAGGAAGCATCTTGCTGCACTCATGCCCGCTGCTCGCCTTTGGGTGCCGATACCCAAACAGCGGTACCGCATTTTTCGTCGTCTCGCTACGACCTTCCCGTCGCTGGCGCGCTTAGTGGCACGCAAGATGCGGCACGCTTGGCAGCATCACCCCGAGCGCCGGGTGGAGATCGAGCACAAATCAGCCTACCTGCTCAATATCACCTGTTCGCGTTATTTCCTTGCTCGACAATTTCTGCTTCAGGTGGGTGATCGTTATGACCATGTCATGCTGGCCGACAGCCGGGATGTGGTCTTTCAGCGTGATCCTTTCGAGGGGCTTCCAAGCGGTCTGACAACTGGACTCGAGAGTGGACTGGTACGCGATCAGCCAGGCAACTGCGAGTGGCTGCAGCATTTATATGGAGATGATCCCTCCTTTCCAATGGCTGATGTTATGGCTGAGAAGGTCATCTGCTCTGGTGTCACCCTCGGAGATACCGCTTCCATCTCCTCTTATCTGAAACGCCTTTGCGCCGAGTTCATGGATAAACTGCCGCGCATGATCCATCATCCCTACCTTGATCAAGGCGTCCACATCGGGTTGTTGCGAACCGGTCAAATTTCGGGAGTACGGCTCACGTCCAATGGCGAGGACTGCATCGCCACTTTATGCACCAGTAATTTGAGTGAGTTCACTTTTGGCACCTCGAGTGGGTTGTTGGCGGCTAATGGCCAGCCTGTAAGGATAGTGCATCAGTATGATAGGCACGCTGATCTTGCAGATAAGCTTCTTTCTCATCTTTTGAAGGGATGAAAAGCTCGATTGCGTCGAAATAATTTGATTGTGCTTCCGAATGCATCCGCTCATTGATAAAATTCTTCTCCCATTGGATCGGGCGCTGACTGTGAATATAATTTGGCGCCCAATTGAAGCGACGCTGATTCGATTTAGCCGTGGTTTGCGCCGTCGCCGAACACGGATGCAAATTGAGCATTTGATGGAAAAATTGCGGAAGCAACCGGAGGTGCGGCAGGGGCGTTTCGCAGGCATGCGCTACGCAGCCATTGAAGCTACTTGTAGTGCAGTCATACCCAAATTGCTCGGTACGTATGAATCTGAACTCGACTCTGTGTTTGAACGTGTATTCGCGAATGCCTATGAGCAAGTTGTCGACATTGGCTGTGCGGAAGGCTATTACGCAATTGGTCTCGCCTTACAGTTTCCTGGCTGCCATGTTTATGCCTTTGATACTGATTTTCGCGCCCAAGAACTCTGCCGTAAAAATGCCCGTTTAAATAAAGTGGAAGATAGAGTTGCTGTTGCAGGGGAAGTCACTGCTGAAAAACTTGCCGATACTATCCAGGAACGACGATGTCTCATTGTCTGCGATTGTGAAGGATTTGAGAGGAATCTCTTCAATCATAAGACCGTGGGTGAGTTTTATAAGTCTGATTTACTTATAGAAACACATGATTTTATCAGGGATGGAATTAGCAAGTATCTGATCGGTTTGTTTGCAAATACTCATCAAGTCCAAGTGCTGCATAGTATTGATGACCTGCAAAAAGCACACACATATGAAAGTGACCTTGCAAGCAATCTCGATTTTGAAGCGAAACAGTTGGCTTACGCAGAGGGGCGGCCAGTTATAATGGAGTGGCTGTTCCTTACGCCACACTTGAATATTTAATTTGAGGTGTTTTTGATTAAAAATTTTGAAGGTTCACCTGCTTAGTTGTTACCCTGTTCGTGAAGAGCCATCGGTGCCTGAATGGCTTCGACTTCATAGTCGTTCTGAGCATTTTGAACTGACAGCCGATCCCATCGACGCGGAATTGATTCTCTTTGCGGAAACCTATGCAGGACTCGACCCCTATTTTTTGGATGTCATCCGACATCCCGTGTTTCGTCGTTTTACCCAGAAATGTGTGCTGTACCATATCAGTGACATTACTCAAACTTTGTGCCGGACGATATCTCCATCAATTGACAAAAATCACTCAAATCTCCAGTGCCGCCGCAGCTTTTCCTATGTCGTTCGTGCTCACGACAATCCCTATCTGAATCAAATGGCTTTGGCCGACGTGCCGACTCGTTACTTGTTCTCATTTGTGGGGGATCCCAACAGTCATCCAATTCGTTCACGTATTCTTGCCCTCGAACGTCCTGATGCATTGCTGAAAGCTGTGACAGGCACTTCCGCCACGTTCATGAACGAGAGTGAACGTGCTCCTTTTCAGCAAGGTTATCTGCAAACCATTCTTGAATCCCAATTTGTGCTTTGCCCTCGAGGACATGGACCAACCTCCATGCGCTTGTTTGAAGTGATGCAACTTGGAAGAGTGCCCGTCATCATCGGTGATTCATGGCTTCCAGTCTCGGGGATTCCATGGCAGGAGTTTGCAATTTTTGTTCCGGAAACCGAGATTGAACAGATCCCGCAAATCCTAGGCACCTTTCGTCATCGTGCCATTGAGATGGGGGCGAGGGCGCGTGCAGTTTGGGGGGAGCATTTCTCTTCACACAATGCGGCCATGGGGCTCTTGGAGCGAGCTTGTGAACTGCTGGCAGTTCCTTATGGCAGACGCGAGCGTATCTTGGACTTGATGGAACTGCGTTCCCCCAGCCACTGGCGCATTTTGGCCGCATCGGTCAGACGTATTCTGCTTCATGGGGCTGCCGCTGTTAATTAATATCTGTTAGGGGCACTCTTGACCGGCTCACATTCTTTTTGACATGCCTCAGCTGGTGATCTGAATTTCATGAAACTTGAATCTATTGTCACCTTGGCAAGCCCCGAAGTTCGGCTGCGCTTCATCGCCATGGAGCGCTCCTTGCGTGCCACCGGTTGCAATTTGCCCCTTCGTGTCATTCCCTATAATGAGGGTCGATTTGACCTGCCCGCCAACGCCGAATGGTGGGAGGACATAGAAATGTCAGAATGGCTGAAATCCCGTGGCGCGCATCCTGCCATGAGAAAGTGTCAATGTTTAACAATTGCCAACTTTCAGTTTGTTGATGCGGATGTCATTTTTTTGCGCAACCCGGCCGAAATTTTGAAACCATTGGATGGGTTTGTAACTTCCTGTGGACATTGGAGAAACACCGGACATACGGTTACACGGCAGTCGTGGCCGATCTTTGCAAGCATGTCCACAATGTGGCAGAAATGGGTGTTTAACTCTGGGCAGTGGGCTAGTGACCGCATATTACACACCCGGGAGTCGATCTATGAATGTTGTGAATCCAAGTTTAAGGAGACATGCCTGACGTATAACAATTGCGACCAGCCGGGTATCAATCTTCTCGTTATTTCTTCGGGCGTTCCTGTTCACAATCTCACCCTGCCGCCTTGGAACATGGAATCTACATGGGCAGGTGACTATCTTGGTTCAAACTTTGAAAGTTATTGGGGCGATGTCGATCGCAAACCCTACCTGCTGCACTGGGCGGGTTGTGCTATGGATAAACGCCGCCCAATCGATGGACTCATGGAGAGGTTCTTGAATCCAGACGAATTAAAAGCATGGCGCAGTGATGTCGAAAGCTGCGCGCGCAGTAGCGTATCGGGAATTTTACGTTCCATTCCATGGCGACTATATCGTGCAATAAGATGTTTTAAAATGAGCTTATTCTCAGAATGAGCCTTTCATCAAATTGGTTCTGAATTAAAGCGAATACATACTGCAATTGGGATATTTTTTCTTAAAAATGCCTCACTAATGCTTTGGGCCTATCTAAGTTGAGTTAAAGTAAATTGTAATTTTTTAGACATCAACCTTTTATGCGACGTTTGCTGCATTCACTTCTTTCAAGACATGCAAGCTTGTATTTGTATATGCTTCGTTTGTTGAAGCGTGGCACAATTGAAAAAAAAATCTTTCTTGCCCTGATACGTCCTGGCGATGTTGTTTTCGATGTGGGGGCTAACGAAGGTTATTTCACTTTGCTGGCTTCGGATCTTGTTGGCAGTGGTGGTAAAGTACACGCATTTGAACCAGTTCCCCCGACTTTCAGAAAAGCCGAAGCTAATTTACTTCAAATGCAGGTGTATAACAATTATTGTTTAAACTTGTTTGCCTGCTCAGACGAAGCTGGTGACGTCATGCTACATGTCCCAGAAAAAGATTTTGGGCAAGCCTCAATGCGTGTTCAAGACGCTGGATCTTGGAAAGATGTTCAAAACATCGAAACGTATTGTTCTCGTGCCATCCGATTAGATGATTATATAAACGAGCATCAGATCTCTCGAGTGGATTTTATGAAGATCGATGTGGAAGGCGCAGAACTTCATGCTCTTAGGGGCTCTCAAAAGATGATTGGCCGGTTTCGTCCAATGCTGTTTCTTGAAGTGTGCGAGTCTTGGATGCGAAATTTTCAGTGCGCTCCTCCCGATCTGGCTGCATTTCTTTTGGACCATGGGTATACAGACTTCTTTATTGCGGGCAATAAAGTGGAACGAACGAGTGACATAAAGAGGGCTTTGGCTGAGCTTCCGGTGACAGCTTCTGTAAATGTGTTGTGCGTCACTGCTGCTCACGCAGAGCGTATTGAGCGAATGAGTCTTATCTGAGGACACATGGGGTGGAAACGGTCAGCACTTGAAAGCCTTGTTTGGATTGCGTCACGCTTTGCTGCAAGCGTGAACAAATGTCCAGACAGCCCTCAATCTATCTTTGTTTTAAGAAACAATGACCTTGGGGACTTGCTTGTCATTACACCTCTTTTTGAGGCTTTAAAGATGCTCTATCCCGAGGCTCGGATTGTTGCAGGTGTGGGCGACTGGAGTCGGCCAATACTAGAAAACAACCCGCATGTCAGCGAAGTGCTATCAATAAATGCACCCTGGCACAATCATATTGTGCCAGGCCAGACGCCTCTGGGCGCTTTTCGCTACATATTGCGCTCGCATGAGGTTTCGCTGTTAAAGTCGCGTCAATTTGACATTGGAATTGATGTGCTTGGCAGCCAGTTTGGTTCTCTTCTATTGATGAGGGGTGGTATTCCTTTCCGCCTTGGGGTGAAAGGCTACGCCGGGGGGCATTCAGCAGCCCAGCGATATTTTGACCTCGATTATTGCAAGTATGTCGGGCGCTCCTCCTTGCTCTTTGCCGAATTGTTAGGAGCGATGCAAGTTCCCTCAGCAAAGCCACAAATTTTTCTAACGGCTCAGGAAATGGCGTATGGCGATGAAATGTGGGCTGAACATGGTGGGCGCAAGAGACGAATCGTCATCGGTCCCGGAGCTGGTTTTGCCGAAAAATGCTGGCCACTGGGGCATTATGAAAAATTGATTCGTGCTTTGACTTTGGATGCTCGTAATCAAGTGGTTGTCGTAGGTGGGCCGCGAGAGATGGCGGTTGGGGCTCAGTTGTCGTGCGGAAATTCTGCTGTGCGAAACCTGACGGGGCTTACAACTCTGCGTGAAACTTTTTCCTTGGTGGCCCAGGCGGACTTGGTGATTTGCAATTCAAGCCTGTTGATGCACGTGGCGGCTGCCTTTGAAAAACCATCTGTTGTGTTGTTGGGGGAATGGTTTGATTCAGCCGCTCTACATGCCTTGCAATGGGGCTATGGCTCTCTGACACATGTATGTGGAAGAGACCAGGAGCATGAGGATATATACTCACCGGAAGAGGTGCTGGATTTAGTTTCAAAATTATGAAATACAGATTTTGGATCACCTCGTAGATTTGTTTGGTGGGAGATAACAATTGAACGATAAAAAATGAGAGGACAAGATGTCTACGAGAATTACTACTTTAATACGACGCTTCTTTTCTGCCAGACAGTTGGGGGTGACATTCCATCGAGCATCGACGTTTAAACTGCCAAGTCGCTTGCGGCTTCAATCGGGAAAATGGCTGCAACTGGAGCTGCCGGAAGATGAAGGCAGCCGTACGGCATTTATTGATCTGCTCCTTGATGACTGTTACGGATTACGGCGACTTCCCCGAAAGATGCTCACAGTGGCTGACATCGGTTGCCATGCGGGGCTGTTTTCCATTGCGGCACGGTTGCAATGGCATGAAGCTATGATTCATGCTTACGATCCTAATCCTGCCATGCAACCCTATTGGGCTAAGCATTCAGAGCAGGTGGGCTTCAGGGGGCACCTCGAAGCTGTTGGTTTAAAAGCTGAAACAGTGTCTCTATTAACTCATCCAGATTCGGTGCAAACGAGAATTGAAAGCTCGGAATCAGGGGGGATTGCTCAAATTTCTTTCCGCGAGGTGATTGAGCGGCTGGGTGGGGGGGCCGATTTAGTGAAGTTAGATTGTGAAGGAGCGGAGTGGGACATTCTAAAAGATCACGAAAGTTGGAAAAAGGTGAATTATCTTACCATGGAGTTTCATCTTTGGGCTGGCTACACGTTCAAGGAGCTAAGCCAGGCAGTCGAAAATTTGGGTTTTACCATCACATATCAAGAAATGGCGGGTGCCGATTTTGGTCTTCTACAGGCTAGACGTTAGTTTATAGTGGCTGTCTGAGAAAGTGGCGTTCATTTCATCAACTGCAATTATAGCTAATAGATGCTAATGGCTGAAATGGTTCAGTTTATACCTCCGGCTACTGGCTCATGTGGGGTGAAAGATTATGCAAGGTGCTTGGCCAAAACTTGGTATGGGGAAATTGAACCATATAATCAGGTGTATTCTGTGGCCGCTCAAACTTGCCGAGTAATGACTTCGCTTCCCATTGATCCCCAAAATGCGCATTCGCGGGCGGTGATCCTGCACTATTCTGGTTATGGCTACGCAAGACGAGGGGCTCCTGTTTGGCTTGTCCGATTCGTCGAACGATTTCGGAAACTGCATGCCAACATTCCTTGGCTCACTATGTTTCATGAAGTTGCTGCCTCGGGTCCTGTTCACACAAGCGCGTTTTGGACACGGCCGTTGCAGCTCTGGGTGGCTAAACGTCTGCGGAAGGTTTCAGACAGAGTGTTCACGAATTGCACAATGAATGCTAATATTCTATGTGAAGCCAAACCAAACACCAAAGAAGGGATTCGCATTGTTCCGGTTTTTTCAAATTTTGGCGAACCAGCCACGCTTGCTTCTGTGAATGATCGTCACTCACAGTTGGTAATTTTCACTTCAAACTTTGGACGTGGGAATCCGACACCAGAGTTTTGGCAGTGTGTCGCCCAGACAGTGGCTCTACATCACATAGAGCGTGTGGTCCTCATCGGTCGACCGGTGAGTTTGTTGCCTGAAGTGCCGTTTCCTATTCAGCAAACTGGTTTTCTGGAAACTGAAAAAGTTTCTGAACTGCTAGGTCAGTCTCGTTTTGGCTATGCATTTTTTGGCCCCTTGCTGCTTGGAAAGTCTGGTATTTTCGCGGCTTTTGCTGCTCATGGGGTGATTCCGCTCATTCCCGTTACTGACAAGACTCTTCCTGATGGATTAATTGCAGGCTTACACTATCTACGTCTCTGCGATAAATCTACTACTTTGGAGACCGAAAAAGTGCAGAAGGGATTGTTTCAGTGGTATCGTCAACATGACCTGATAACCACTGCTGCAGAATATATGAATGCAGCAGACCGGCTGCAAAACGGCAGCCGTTTATATTTGTAAACTCTGGTGAATTCTTTTATGTCATCGCCCCGCGCCATCGATGTCGGTTACTGCGGCGTGCATACAGCGTTTGAATGTGCGCTCGCAGCTCAGGAGTGTGGATGGCTGCGAAATTTTCACTGTTCCATTTATGATGCTCCCGGCAAATGGGGGGGCTTGGCAAGCCGCTACCTAGGGGGCGAGGCTCTCCGCAATCGTAGGGTGGATGGACTGGATCCAAGGCATATCTGTGAGTATCCTTTGCCTTGGCTTATTGATACTCTGGTGCGACGTTTTGGCGCCAAGGGGGAGTCCATGATGATGTTTACAGCATTCGATGCGCACTGCGCGCGAAAGTTGGAGCAGCAACCGCCAGATCTATTTGTGAGCACTGAGCGGAGTGCACTTAGGTCCTTGCAGATTGCTGCGCGTCTTGGGATTCATACCGTCCACGACTGTCCTCAGTTGCACCCTGTTGAGCTTGAAAAGCTTATGCAGCAAGCCTCGGATGCCTGTGATCTTCCTTGGAAAGGATTTCCAGATGGTGAAGCCATGATGGAGAGGAAGTTGCAGGAATATGAACTGGCCAGCCGCCTCATGGTCTATTCAGAGTTCCATGGGCAGAGTTTTGTGCGCCAGGGGGTGGCTCCTGAAAGGCTCTTTCAGAACCCACTGTGGGTCGATACCGATTTCTGGCAACCTGTCACCGCTGTAAAACGCTCTTCGTTATCGACTGGGACACTTCATCTGCTCTTTGTGGGCGAGCTTTCTATTCGCAAAGGCCTGCCATTCCTCTTCAAAGCGCTGGAACTGCTAGGCGCCCCTGTGCGTCTCACTTTGGCTGGTCGGCCCACTGATCAGATCGTGGTGCCCTCTCGTATTGGTCGTGCCGAAATCGTTGCCACGGGTCCGCTCACCAAACACCGCCTACGTGAGCTCTATGCCGAACATGACCTGCTGGTGCTGCCGTCCGTCGCCGACGCCTTTGGATGGGTGGCAGTAGAGGCCATGGCCTGTGGCATTCCTGTGTTACTGTCGGAAAACTGTGGTGCACCAGTTCCTGACCCTGCATGGCGTGTACCCGCCATGGATGCGGTGGCCCTTGCGGCTCGTTTGCAATTCTATCTAGATCATCCGGACAGACTTGGAGAGTGCGCTGCACAGTGTAGCTCCTTTGCCTCCCAGTTTATTCCAGTCCATTTTCGTGAGCGGGTTCGCCAGCAGTTCGCAGACTGGCTTTCTCCAATAGCGGGCACAAACTAAGTTCCAAGGCCAGTAAACCCTGCCTGCATGCGTATCCTGCTCCATTCCCATACGTTTCATCCTGCCGTAGGAGGTGTAGAAACCATCTCGGCCACTTTGGCGGACAACCTCGTGAAAACGGGGCATGACGTGCTCGTGGTGACCGAGACCCCTTTTCGGGAAAAAGACAGCTTTTCTTACCGAGTGGTGCGTGGAGCCTCATTTCGCACTCTTCTCAAACTGGCTCGTAATGTCGACATCATTCACTCGAATGGTGCAAGCTTGAAAATGGTTCCCTTAGCGTTGTTGGCCGGTAAACCCTTTCTTTGGACACACAACGGCTATCAAGTTAGTTGCATCGACGGCTTGGGTTGGGATGCGACCGGTCCAACGCCTATGACGCCTTTGGCCTCGGCCATGCATCACGCTAAAATCCGAGGCTTCTGGTCTGCTTGTCGTGCTTTAATCATCTTGGGAATCCGCCGTTGGGTTGCCCATCACGTCGCTTTCAACGCGGCAGCCACTCACTGGATCGCCAAGCGGCAGCCACTGCCACGACAAATCGTGCTTTATACCCCGTATCCTCTGGGACAATTTCTCTCTCGCAAAATCTCTGTTCCAGAGGCCTATGATTTTGTGTTTGTGGGGCGTCTCGTGAACGAGAAAGGAGTCGAAACTCTCCTCAAGGCACTCTCAATTTTACGCATGCGTCCGAATGGCGCCAATGCTACGCTTTTGATTGTGGGAGATGGTCCTTTACGCGAGCCGCTGCAAGCGCTAACGCGAGACTTATCGCTCGAAAAGGCAGTTCGATTTGCTGGTGCGCTCCGAGGGGAGTCGCTGCTTCACGCCATGGCATCTGCTACGGTGGGGGTCGTTCCTTCAGCTTATGAGGAACCTATGGGTGGGGTTGCCCTTGAAATGATTGCCTCGGGCCGAAGTGTGATTGTCTCAAGGAATGGAGGTATGTCGGAGTGTGTCGGCGATGCAGGGGTCAATTTTAAAAACGGCAATGCTGACGACCTTGCCGAGAAGATGAGCACGATGCTGGGCAATTCAGAAACGTGTCGCGCTTGTCTGCATGCAGCTGCTGAGCGAATCAAAGCTTTTGCCGAGGATTCGCTGACCCAAAAATACGTGGATCATTACCAAAGTATCATTGAAAATAAGTAGGTGAAAAATGATCTTCGAATTTAATTCGAAATATCAAGTGTGGCTATCATATATAAATGCAACGTTATATGTTAGAAAAAAGTATAGAGACTAATGACAAAGATCTGCTCGAACGCCGCATCGAGGCTTCCAAAGAGTCTAAAGGGACGAGCAGTGGAGCAGTTATTAATCATGCCTTGAGTGTTGCGTTGGGGGCAGGGGGCACGCGGAGCCTGCTTGAGTATGGGGCTGGCAGGGGAGACCTGATCAGGCGTCTGATTGCATCTGGATGGAGCGGTCCTATCACAGGTGCCGATCTTTTCGAGCGACCGGAAGACCTGCCGGACCAAGTCACTTGGTTGCAAGCGGATTTAAACCTGCCTTTGGAATGGTCTGGGGGCGGTTTTGATGTCGTTGTTTCCACCGAGGTGATTGAGCATTTGGAGAATCCTCGGGCAGTCGCGAGGGAATTTGCCCGGCTACTGCGCCCAGGGGGGGAGGTAATCCTTACCACGCCAAATCAAGAGAGTCTGCGCTCGTTGTTAAGCCTTGTTGTGACGGGACATTTTGCTTTGTTTCAAGACAGTTGCTATCCGGCGCACATCACTGCCCTGCTGCGCAAGGATCTTCTTCGGGTGTTTCAGGAGGCCGGATTCATAAACATCAGGTTCAGCTACGTGGCGCATGGCGGAGTTCCCAAGTTGCCACATATCAGCTGGCAACAGATATCCGCGGGTCTGCTCAAGGGACGTTGGTTCAGTGACACGATCGTGATGTCTGCTAAGTTGAAAGCGTGAGAAAAAATGGCGATGCTGACTGTAGTCGGCTGCCTGGGGTAAGTGGCATGTTAGCAAAGTCGCTTTCATTTGGCATTTGTTTATTCAGCTGTTCTGGCCGAAATGCGGCTGCGTAAAGTGCTTGTTCATCTGCTTCCCGCATTGTATGAAATCCTGGAGCTGATATGGCTGGAGATTATGGCCTGTGGGCGTCGTATTACTCTTGCTCCCCATTCGTTTATTGCGCGTCTGATCGAAGCTCTGTCCGGCATGCGCTGGTGGGGCCTATTCTTGAAGAGCATGTTCACAATACATTTTTGATATGAAGTTGACAATTTCACAAATGATGGCGCTTGGTGCCATTGGCACCGCGGTTATCGTTTTCCTGGCCATGATGAACTGGCGGAGGGCTGTGCATGCGGCGCTGATTGTTGCGTTGCTTGAAGGTGCCATCCGCAAATGGGTGTTCCCACAAGGGTCGGAGTTAGTTTACTTTTTTAAAGACATCATTCTTCTCGGTGCTTACATTAAGTTTTTCATGTTTCCCGATCCCGATGTCCGGTGTTGGCGGCTGCGTGTTCCTGGCACATTCATCGCCTGTGTCAGCCTAATTCTGGTGTTTTTTGGGGCGTTGAATCCGAACATAGGTTCGGCTGTTCTGGCGGTTTATGGGCTCAAGATATATCTTTGGTACATACCATTGGCTTTCATGGTGCCTCTGTTATTCCGAGATGAACAGCATCTGACAACGCTTTTTTTCCGCTACTCCCTCTTTGCAATCCCTATCTGCCTTCTTGGCGTGGCGCAGTTTTTTGCGGGGCCTGATTCGCCCATAAACACCTATGCCACCAGTGATCTGGCTGGAGTGCAGACTGTGGCAACTTTTGGTGCGGGACAAGCCGCGAGAGCGAGGATCACCGGCACATTTTCCTACATTGGCGGTCATAATATATTCGTTGTTTTGTTCTTCATCATTTCGCTCTGTTTGTTCTTGGGGATGGAGGGACGGCGAAAACTGGTTTTGCTGTTTGGCAATCTTCCTCTGCTTCTAGCCAACGCCTTCATGACTGGGTCGCGCTACACGGTTTTTAGCTTGCTCGGAATTGCCGCCATTGTCGGCTTGACAGCAAGTATGAGCCGAGTCGGCAAAGCAAGAAACACTTTCATCTACATGCTCATTGGATTCATTGTTGCAGCGGGCGGGGTGACGGTTTTTGCTGGCAAGGCCATTGATGCGTTTCAGACCCGTAATAAAACAGCGGGTGATACTTTTGAAGGCCGGGTTTTATCCCACCCCCTGATTGCAGTTACGGCTGCGGCGAAGGCGGTGGATTTTATGGGGTTTGGCATCGGCACTTCACATCCGGCAACTCTGGGAATTCGGCGTGCGCTCAAATTAAGCAATCCTAAAAGGGAGTGTCCCTATTACGACTCAGAGATTGGCCAGTGCATGGCGGAATTGGGCTGGCCTGCATTTTTGCTTTGGTATGCATTTCGGACCATGATGTTAATGGACTGTTGGGCAAGTTTTCGACGCTCGCCACCTTCCATCTTTCGATCTTTGGCACTGGGTTTTACCTGTTTCCATCTTCTACAGTATTCTGGTCAAATGGTGCTGAATCACACGGCCAATCTATTTCTCTGCGCTACATGGGGATTCTGTCTCATTCCACGGCTGGAGAGTTTGGTGCATCGTCCTCGCCGTGCCAGACAGGTGCGGCAGTCTGGTGTTACTCTCACACGACAACCGGCGATGCGTGGCAGCCGATAGCAGCTGCTTTTGCTGCGCGCATGATGTTCAATGGGCTTTGCTAGCGTTCCAATAACAGCGGCTGTGCCAGCCTGTCAGCGTTTTGCCCAGCTGCGAATGACCCTGGAGCGCTTGCATGCCTGTCAACCGCTGCCAGTTGAAATCCTCGTGCATCTCGATGGTAACGATGCTGCATTGCGCGAGATGGTGCAGGCGGAATTTCCTGATGTGCGGCTGCTGCATTCAGCAGTCTTGATGGGCCCCGGGGGGGCACGGGAGCGGATGATGCGGGAAGCTTCCTCCAAATGGATTGCTCACTTTGATGATGATTCTTTCCCGTTGGATGCTGATTATTTTGCGAAAGCTTGGGCGCTTATCTCCAAAATGCCTGAGACGGCTGTCTTTTGTGCCAGCATTCTTCCGTTTGAGGAGCCGGATACGCAGGGGCTTTGGCTTCAGGCTTTTTATCCTGGCTGCGGCCATTTGATGAATCGTGAATGGTTCATGAAAACGCGGGGCTATCAGCCGGTGCCCATCGCTTACAACCTGGAGGAGGTGGATGTGAGCCTGCAACTGCATGAACTTGGGGGCATGTGTTTGCAATCCGGGGAGCTGCGTGTGTTTCATGATCACCTGCCGCCTGAGCGTGAGGATGAGAACACCCAGGTGGCGATGATGATCAATACCGTGATCTTTCCGCTGCTGCGTTATCCTGTGGCGTTGTGGCCTCAGGCATGTGGAAGCATCGTTCGCCGTTTGCTGCGGCTTGCTTTGAATGGTGAGTGGAAGGTCATTGGCCGTTCGTTTTTGGCGCTGCCCGGGGCGGTGCGGAAATATTTTCCGCTGCGAGCTCCTGTTAAATTTGCCAGTGCGCTTTCCTGGCTGTTGCTACGGCGCTCGCCAGTGCGGGTCGCTGCCGTTTCTTCTCCTGCGTCTTCATGACTGATTTCTCTTTCCATGCGCAAGACAGGCAGGTCTCCGGCCCCTTGACCGTCTGTGTGATCACCTACCTGACTTCACCTTACCAAGTGGAGTTTTTCAATGCCATCGCCGCCGGTGGCGAGGTTGTCCTGCGTGTCATCTACCTGCGTAAACAGCACAGCGAGCACCCGTGGGGGCAGATGGAGCTGATGCACGAGCATCTGGCTTTGGAGGGGCAGTATGAGGTGACCGGTGAAGCCATACGGTGGGTGTTGGGCGCCGATCTGACGGTGTGCAATTATTACACGCACTGGTTCGCGCTGACGGCGCTTCATTTGCGGCACCTGAGCGCTCGTCCCTGGGTGTTTTGGGGGGAGCGTCCCGGATTTCTACGGCTGGGCTGGCTAGGGCGGCTAGCCCGCAAGGTTCTGCTTTACCCCATCGCAAAGAGCAAGGCGCCCATTTGGGCTATCGGGCGTGCTGGTGTTGCCGGATATCTGCGGGACTGGGGGGCGGCCAAAACGTACGTCAATCTGCCTTATTTTTCGGGGTTGCGCCGCTTTCGCATTCAACCTCGCAGTGCTCCTGCGGATGAACGTGTGGTTTTATATTCCGGTCTGCTCAACACGCGTAAAGGTGTTCTCGCTATGGCCGAGGGGTTTCAGGCGGCTGCCAAGATTCATCCTAACCTGCGTTTGATCATTCTGGGTTCTGGCCCTTTGGAAAAGCAAATGCGCCAGATTCTGTCTCCTGTGGCTGAAAAGGTGCAGTGGGAAGGCTTTCGCGAATGGCATGAGATTCCCACTTTTTATGCCCGTGCAGATGTGCTGTGCCTGCCTACGAGGCATGATGGCTGGGCCATGGTGATTCCGGAAGCACTGGCGGCGGGGCTGCCTGTGATCACGACCGTGGATGCGGGGGCGGCACTGGAAATGGTCAGCCATGGGGTGAACGGGTGGCTGCTCCCCAATTCTGACGCCAAAGCCATTGAGAATGCCCTGTGCCTGCTTGCGAAAATTCCTGCAGAGGAACTTGCGCAGGGAAGTGCTGCTGCGCGTGAAAGCGTCAAAGGGCATACGCTGGATGATGGGCGCAGGCGCTTTGTGGCGGCTGCACACGATGCTATGGCGGTCTTTGACTGCCGTCGCGCAGAGTCTAAACGAGTCGCCACGCGTTTGCTGCTGACAGGAACCTACGCTCCTGATGGTCTGCGAAGCATGAAGCGCTACGTGAATCTCATTCAGCTGGTTACGAAACAGTGGGCGGGGGCTGTGGAGTGTGTTGAGCCGCCGGTGATACTGGGGGGGCGGGCCTGGATGCCTTCACGGCTGCGAAAGATGCTGGGGTTTGCCGACAAGTACGTTATTTTTCCGATGGTTCTACGGGGGCATGCCGCTTACTTGGCGATGTGCGGCTATCATTGCGTCATTCATGTCACCGATCAGGGGTGGGGGCCTTTGATTCCGTGGATGGGGGGCTTTCGCGTCATGGTCACGGTGCATGATTTGATCGCGGTTAGGGCCTCAATCGGGGAAATACCCGGCATGGGTTCCACGGGTTGGTGGGGCGGCTGGTTTCAACGATGCATTTTGTGGGCGCTTCGGTTTCCTTCCACCATTGTCTGTGTTTCAGAGAAGACGCTTCAGGATTGTAAGCGTCTGGTGGGCAAGGGACATGATTTTCATGTGGTGTTAAACCCGCTCGATCCAGAGTTTGCTCTGCAGCTCAAAGCCGAGAATGGGGTGCCGGATTTGCCGGCCAGCTTTTTGCTGCATGTCGGCAACGGGCTTTGGTACAAAAACCGTGCTGGAGTGCTGCGTATTTATGCGGCGCTGGTGCGGCACTCGGGGCTGAAGGCGGTCCCGTCCATGGTGATGATGGGGGATCCTGCCACTGAGGCTGAACGGCAACTGGCTGCGGATTTGGGAATCGAATCCTCCGTTGTCTGGATGGCGCGGCCTCCTACTTCATGGATTGTCAGTGCCTATGATCGGGCGCTGGCTCTCATTTTTCCCTCCCTTGAAGAAGGCTTTGGCTGGCCGGTGTTGGAAGCCATGTCCCGTGGGTGTCCGGTGTTCGCATCGAATCGAGCTCCACTGACGGAGGTCGGAGGTGGGGCGGCGGAATACATCGATCCTGAGGCTCCCCAGCAGGCTGCCATGCTGATTGCCCAGCGGCTGGAGCAGGGGGATGTGTGGCGCCGGCAATGTGCGCTCATGGGCCGTCAGCGTGCGGAAATGTTTTCGATCAATCACTTTGGCGAGCAGATGAGGGCGGTTTACGCCGGAATGTTTACAGAGAAGGCTCAAGGGGAGTGAAATGAATTTGACCATCATCCATGCCATACACTCCATCGACCCTGCGCATGGGGGCACGACGGAGGCTGTCAGGCTGCTGTCGCGGACTCCGGCTCATTTGAGGTCGGTGGTGATCAGTTCAGATGATCCAGAGACTCGGTGGGGCAGTGACTGGCCCTGTGAGGTTCGGCTGCTGGGGCCTGCGAAGTCGAAGTTTGGCTGGACGCCGAACTGGGGGGCTGGGCTGGGAGAGTTGCTGCAGCCGGGGGCCGTTGTTGTTGTGCATGGTCTTTGGCAGTACCATGCCGTGGCGGCCGCCAGAGCGGCGGACAAGGCCGGGGTGCCGGTGATCATCTATCCGCATGGCATGCTGGATCCCTGGGCGCTGCGGCAGTCGCGATGGCTGAAACTGACAGCCTGGTGGGCATTCAATCGTCGAGTGTTCCGGCTGGCCTCCTGTGTGTGTTTTACGACGGAGGATGAGCGACGTCTTGCGGCGCCAAAGCTGCGAAACATTCGCGCGCGGCAGGTTGTGGTGCCTCTTGGGGTTGAGGGGCCGCCGGCGTCAACGGAGTCTCTGAGACTCGAATGCGAGCCGAGCCATCCTGCGCAGTCAGGAAAACGGATTTTTCTGTTTCTTGGGCGGCTGCATCCCAAAAAGGGCTGTGATTTGCTTCTTGAGGCGTTTGCCCGCTGGAGAGAGGCGCATGATGCGGGCAGGACGGTGCACCTTCGCTTTGTCGGGCCGCCGTGCACGGACCATTTCATGCAGAGACTCGTGACGCAATGCGCAGACCTGGGGCTGAAAATGGACGAGGATGTCTCTTTTGCGGGTGGGGTGAATGGCAGGGGCAAATGGCGTGAGCTGGCTGCTGCGGAGGTTTTGGTGCTGCCGTCACACCAGGAAAACTTTGGGATTGTGGTGGCCGAGGCTCTCGCATGCCAAGTGCCGGTGCTGCTGTCTGACAAGGTGAATACGGCGCCGTTTATTGAGGAATACAGCGCGGGGCTGGTGGCTGACGACAGCGTGGCGGGTACTCTGCAGCTGCTGCAGGGCTGGTCGGCCAAATCTGCGGATGAAAAAATGCACTGCCGGGAGAATGCGCGGCGGCTTTATCTGGCCCATTTTGACATGGAAAAGGCGCGAAGGCGCTTTCTGGATGTGGTGGAGGACATGCAGGCCGGGAAGCGCTGCTAGAAGGCAGCTGCCGTCAGTGCGGCTGCTGCGGCTCACGCTTTCTGCGTGGACGGGCCGCGAAAGCGCAGGGGCTGTGCGCTGGTGAGACTTGCCACTGCTGACATAGTTGCTAAAAAAAGCTGGACGTTGCTCTCAAGCTGGCTGAACACGAAATATAGTGAATTTACTCTGAAGCATGATGAAGCTTTTTATTTCTGGTCATACAGGCATGGTGGGGAGCGCGCTGGTGCGGCGCTTTCAAAAGATCTCGGGTGTCACCATCGTCACTCGCACACGCCAGGAGCTGAATCTTTCTGACCAGGCGGCGGTTGCGGCCTTCTATCTCGCGGAAAAGCCGGACGCGGCCATCATTGCGGCAGGCAAGGTGGGCGGCATTCACGCCAACAACACCTATCCGGCCGAGTTCATCTATGAAAATCTGGCCATCGCGACGAACTGCATCCACGGTGCCTACAAGGCCGGGGTGAAGCGTCTTCTGTTTCTCGGCAGCTCCTGCATTTACCCGAAGCTGGCTCCGCAGCCCATGCCGGAGGATTGCCTGCTGACCTCGGCGCTAGAGCCGACGAATGAGGCGTATGCCATTGCCAAGATCGCGGGGCTGAAGATGGCCGAATACTACCGCAAGCAGTATGGCGTGGTCTATCACTCGGCCATGCCGACGAATCTATACGGCCCCAATGACAACTACCATCCGCAGAACTCCCATGTGATGCCGGCGCTGATCCGCCGCTTTCATGAGGCGCGGCTGGCGGAGCTGCCTGAGGTGGTGGCCTGGGGCACGGGCCGGCCGCAGCGTGAATTCCTGCATGCGGATGATCTTGCAGATGCCTGCGCGTTTCTGCTGCAGCTGGAAAATCCGCCGGATCTGGTCAACGTCGGCTGCGGCACGGATGTGACGATCCGCGAGCTGGTGGAAATGGTGGCTGAAGTGGTGGGCTACAAGGGGCAGATCGTCTGGGACAAGACCAAGCCCGATGGCACGCCGCGCAAGCTGCTGGATACCACGCGCCTGAACCAGCTCGGCTGGCAGCCGCAGATCTCGCTCAGGGACGGTCTGTCGCAGACCTATGCATCCTTCCTGGAGGAGATGCAGACCCACCGGCTGCGCGGCTGAGTGCCGCGTGGCAACTGTGTGCGCTGCGGGTGGCGGCGCAGACGTAGCTTTGGAGTAGCAGGTGTTATCCTGCAGTGTCTCTCGTTCTGAGGGGCGGTTGCCCGTTTGCCAGGCCATGAAGATCCTTCTGCTCAACCAGTGCTTCCATCCGGACCATGTGGCGACGGCGCAGCATCTCACGGATCTGGCGCATGAGCTGGTCAGATGCGGCCATCAGGTGACGGTGGTGGCGTCGTCGCGTGGGTATGACAATCCGGAGCTGCGCTATCCGGTGCGCGAGACGTGGCGGGGCATCGACATCCGCCGGATCTGGACGCCGGGGCTTGGCAAGAAGGCCAAGTGGCGGAGGCTGGTGGACTTTGCCATCTTCTGGGGCAATGCCACGCGCATTCTGTTCTTTCTGCCTCGGCAGGACGTCACGGTGTGCCTGACCTCGCCGCCGCTCATCTCTACGCTGGGCACCGTCGTGGCAAAGCTCAAAGGCGGCTCGGTGGTGCCGTGGGTCATGGACTTGAATCCGGATGAAGCTGTGGCTGCCGGGTGGCTGAAGGCCGGGGGCATCGTGGAGCGCACGCTCACGTTCATCCAAAACTGGAGCTTTCGGCGTGCCTCGCGCATCATCGCGCTGGACCGCTTCATGGCGGAGCGCCTGATGGCCAAAGGGGCGGGCGCGGAGGTCATCCATACGGATGCGCCGTGGTCTCACGATCAGGCGATAGGATACGACAGGGTAGGGCGCGAGGACTTCCGTGCGGAGCATGGGCTCGCGGGCAAGTTTGTCGTCATGTACTCCGGCAATCACAGTCCGTGCCATCCGCTGGATGCGGTGCTGGCGGCGGCGCAGGAGATGCGGGGGGAGGAGCGGCTGCACTTCCTGTTTGTGGGCGGTGGCAGCGAGTTCAAAAAGGTGCAGGCTTTTGCCAAAGAGCAGGCGCTCCAAAACATCACCTGCCTGCCGTATCAGCCGATGGAGAAGCTCTCGGGTTCGCTTTCGGCGGCGGATCTGCATCTGGTGGTGATGGGGGATGCTTTTGTGGGCATCGTGCACCCCTGCAAAATCTACAACATCCTCACGCTGGGCATTCCGTTTCTCTTCATCGGGCCGGATCAAAGCCATGGGGCTGATCTGGCGCGGCGGCTGAGTGATCCGGCACAGGGGCGGGTGGCGCGGAATGGGGATGTGGCGGGCATCGTGGGGCAGATCCGTGAGGCGCTGACGCTGGGGCCGCAGCCGGTCAATGCGGCGGCCATGGCACTGGGGGCGGAGTTTTCCCATTCGGTGCTGTGCCCGCGGCTGGTGCGGGTCATTGAGCAGGCCGCAGCACTCGCTTGATCAGCTCGTAGCTGGCAAAGCGCTCCGTATCTGGGAAATCGTGGTCGGAGTCGGGGTGGGCCACCTGCAGGCGTGACTCTGCTTCGTGCAGCCTGAACAAGGGCAGAGCTGCGGCTGCGATGCGGTCCACGCTCTGCCACTGGAAATTGGCATCGCGCAGAGGGGCGTTTACAAACACATGGCGTGGGGCGAGGCAGGCGATGAGCTCATAATGGTCCCAGGGGCAGTCCTGCGGGTGGCCCAGATAGTCTGCCATGCGCAGCATGTAGCGCTCCTGGATGTAGCCTTGAATGTTGCCGCCTTTGTAGTCGAGGATGGAATCAAAGCCGCAGCTTGAGACGATGACCTGGATGCGATCGTCAAACACAGCGGTAAAGATGGCATTGTGCCCGCCGAGAGAGTGGCCGATGGCGGCGTAGCCGTGGCTGCGGTCCACGTAGGGCAGGGAGTCCAGGTAGTCGAGGCCGCGGAGGTTGTCCCAGATGGCCTTCATGGTGCCGCTGGGCATGTGCAGCGCCTTCAGGTCTGGCTGATAATCCGCCAGCAGGGGATAACTGGGGGAGAGTGTGACAAAGCCGCGCTCGGCCATCTCCTGCGCGTATTGTCGGTGAGGCTTGCCGCCTAGGCCCACGACGACCTTGAAGCCGATCTTGTTTTCCGTGGGGTGCAGGCAGAGCACCGCCGGCGTTTTCGTGCCTGCGAGCGCCGTTTTGGGAATGCAGAGGTAAGCGGTGACCTTGCCGCCGGGCTGGGAGGTGTAGGTAATGAGCCGGCGCACATAGCTGCCGCAGTCGGTTTCCTCCACGATCTGCGGTTCCAGCGGGCAGCGCAGCTCAGGGCCGGGCAGAGGGCCTGCGACCTGCTGAAAGCCTGCCAGCGCCTCCGCACGGCGGCTCGCCCATTCGGCAGGGGTTTGGGCCATCTTGACCGTGCCGTCCTGGGCGCGATATTCCAGCAGGTTGGACCGGCTCAGGCCGCGGATCTTGGGCACGTCCTCTGAGAAGGCGAGGCAGGGCAGGGTGAGGGCAAGAAAAAAGCGGCGCATGGAAAGCCATACGCCGCCGCTGTGGGGTTTATTAGCGGGCTGCTCAGTCTTCGCGCCGGTTCCCGCCGAGCAGGAGCATGGCGTAGTAGAGGAAGGTGCCCAGGGCGCTGATGAAGGCCGCCACGTAGGTCAGCGCGGCCGCGTCGAGCACGCGGCTCATGGCGGCGGTTTCTTCTCCCGGGGCGATGGCGCCCGTGCTGGCCAGGATGCGCTTGGCACGTGCTGTGGCGTCAAACTCCACCGGCAGGGTGATGAGCTGAAACAGCATCACGACGCCAAAGCAGAGGGCGAGGATGGGCAGGGCGATCTTGGGCGCGAAATAGAGCAGGCCAAAGCCGACAAAGGGGATGATCTGACCCGCGAGGGTGGTGATGCCCACTGCGGCCATGCGCCACTGCAGCGGGGCGTAGAGCTGCTGGTGCTGGATGGCGTGGCCGCACTCATGCGCCGCCACGCCGAGCGCGGCGACGTTGGTGCCGTAGTAGTTTTCCTCGCTGAGCATGAGCTGCTTGTTCCCCGGGTCATAGTGGTCGCTGAGCTGGCCCTGTATGGGGTGGATGCTGACGTCGCGAATGCCGTTGATGTCGAGGATCCGCTGGGCGATCTGCGCTCCGGTAAAGCCGGACCGTGCCGGGACCTGGGAGTAGCGGGAGTAGGCGCTTTTCACGCGCCAGGAGGCAAAGAAGGACAGCGCCATCGTGCCAAGAAAAAGCAGGAGGTAGAGTGGGTCGATGTACATGGTTTTTTTTAGAATGATGTTTGCGCAAGATTACGCGCGCAGTGTGGTCTTGGATAGCGTGCGGGCATTGCAAAAATGGGCCTAGTTTGTCACACAAATCCCGTGTTGCTTCCCAGCTTGGCTGCGATTGAGTCCGCCGTTCATGGAAACCGCCGCCCCCGCCTCTCCCCCACCGGCTTCAGAGCCGATCATCTGCCGCATAGCGTCCTGGTACTACTACCGCCGCATGGGCCCGCTGGCGGTGCTGTTTTTGGTGTTTGGCGGCATGTTTCTCAAGGACGGCATCTGGGGCTACCCAGAGGTGGCCGCGCTGGCGCGCAAGAAGGAGTGGTTCATGAAGGAGTACCTGCCCTCCTTTGAGGCTGCCAAAAAAGAGGGGCGGCTGGAGCAGTGGATGGCGGACTCGAAGGCCAAGGGGCTGCCCACAGGCGTGGATGGCGACGTGCCGCGCTGGAAAAGCTACGCCGCGCAGAACGGCTGGGAGGAAGACCCCAAGCTGTACAGCGACCGTGAGATCGCCGAGCAGTTTTACTGGGCCTACGCCTGCTTTGCCGGAGCCCTGGTGGTGGGCATTCTCGTCCTGCTGAACAGGAACAAGGTGCTGCGCGCAGAGGCTGACCACTGGGTGACTCCGGAGGGGCGGCAGATACGCTACGCAGATGTGTGCCGGGTGGACAAACGCAAGTGGGAGCACCAGGCGCTGGCGTATGCCTGGTACCGGACGGAAGACGGCAAGGAGAAGCGCGCGGTGATCGATGACCTGAAGTTTGACGGCGCCGGACGTGTGCTGGAGCGCCTGCTGTCCCGGTTCAGCGGTGAATTGATCGAAAAAATCATTGAAACAGAGAGCGCCGAAACCGTACCTGAAGAGGCGAAAAAATAATGGCACCTCTTTGAGATTGAAAAAGGCGGGAATTTCCCCTTGCCAAAGCAAACTCAGCCGCTAAAGCTCCGCCCCATCCCAACAACCCCCATCTATGGCAGAAAACATCACAGAAAAAGTCCGCGACATCATCGTTGAACAGCTTGGCGTGAATCCCGAGCAGGTCACTTCCGAAGCCAAGTTCATCGAAGATCTCGGTGCCGATTCCCTCGACACCGTTGAGCTGGTGATGGCCTTTGAAGAAGAATTCGGCATCGACGTCCCAGACGAAGAGGCAGAGAAGCTTCAGTCCGTGGGCGATGTCGTCCGCTACGTCGAAGAAAACGCCGAGTAATATCGGTCCCCCTCAAGGATTTCAAACAAAAGCCAGGTGGTTCATTCCGCCTGGCTTTTTTGCTGTGGGTTGCGCGGGGGGGGGGGCAGATGGCTCCGCCATCAGGGAGGTCAACATCGAGAACAGACCCGTTTTCAACGAACGGTGGTATAAAACCTCTCCGCCACAGGCCTGTTTTTTAATGGCTCGTGATATGACAGGCGCGTGTTGCGCTGCTACACGTGATTTGCCTGCTGAGCCATGTGGACGGCGTCACCTCATGCATGCGGCTTTTCCGGCTGCATTCCCGCCCCTGCTAAAACCTCAGCACAAACTCGCCTTCCTTCTGCAGGTGCAGGCGGTCGCGGGCGGCCATTTCGAGGTAAGCGTTGTCGTTTTTGATCCACTCCATGCGGCGCAGGAGTTTGTCGCGGTCAGCCTGGAGCACTGTGCGCTCTTTCTTGAGCTGCTCCAGCTTCGTACGCATGGCGTTCTGCGTGTGGATGGGGTTGTCGCACAAAACGTACACGACAGGCACTACGAGCAGCAGCAGAACGAAGCGTGCCACCTTGAGGAATGCGCGCACCCAGACTTCCCAGCGTGACTGGGGCTCGGATGCGCGCACTTCTCGGTAGTTCATAGGGGGGCTTAGACTTTCATGCGGCCGCCAAAGATGGCGTTCTCGCCCAGTTCCTGCTCGATGCGCAGAAGCTGGTTGTACTTAGCGATACGGTCGCTGCGGCTCATGGAGCCGGTCTTGATCTGGCCGCAGTTGGTGGCGACGGCGAGGTCGGCGATGGTGTAGTCTTCGGTCTCACCGGAGCGGTGGCTCATGACGGCGGTGTAGCCGTGGCGGTGGGCGAGGTCGACGGCGTCGAGGGTCTCGGTGAGGGAGCCGATCTGGTTCACCTTCACGAGGATGGAGTTGGCCACGCCCTGGTCGATGCCCTTCTGGAGGAATTCCACGTTGGTCACGAAGAGATCGTCGCCGACCAGCTGGGTGGTGGCGCCGAGTTCCTTGGTGATGGTGCTCCAGCCTGCCCAGTCGTTTTCGGCGCAGCCGTCTTCGATGGAGATGATGGGGAACTTCTTCTTGAGCTCGGCGTAGTAGGCCACGAGTTCGGCGGCGCTGCGCTCGGACTTGTCGGACTTCTTGAAGACGTACTTGTTCTTGGCCTTGTCAAAGAACTCGGAGGAGGCGACGTCGAGGGCGATGAAGATGTCTTCACCGAGCTTGTAGCCGGCCTTGTCCACGGCCTGGGCGATGACTTCCAGCGCGTGGTCGGCACTCTTCAGGGTGGGGGCAAAGCCGCCTTCGTCACCCACAGCGGTGCTGAGGCCGAGGTCGTGCAGGATTTTCTTCAGGGAGTGGAAGACCTCGGCGCCGTAGCGGAGGGACTCGGAGAAGGTGGGGGCGCCTTTCGGCATGATCATGAACTCCTGGAAGTCAATGGGGGCGTCGGAATGCGCGCCGCCGTTGATGATGTTCATCATCGGCACGGGGAGGACCTTGGCGTTCGGGCCGCCGAGGTACTTGTAGAGGGGCTGGCCCAGGGTGGCGGCAGCGGCCTTGGCCACGGCGAGGGAGACGCCGAGGATGGCGTTGGCGCCGCACTTGGCCTTGGTCTTGGTGCCGTCCACTTCGCGCATGGCGTTGTCGATGCCGACCTGGTCGAGGGCGTCTGCGCCGATGAGGGCGTCTGCCAGCTCATTGTTCACGGCGTCCACGGCCTTGAGCACGCCTTTGCCGAGGAAGCGCTTCTTGTCACCGTCGCGCAGTTCCAGAGCTTCGTGTTCGCCAGTGCTGGCTCCGGAGGGGACGGCTGCACGGCCCATGGCGCCGCCTTCGATGTACACGTCCACTTCCACTGTGGGATTGCCGCGTGAGTCAATGATTTCGCGTCCGATGATGCGCGAGATGGTGAGTTCGTCCATGAGGATAGATTATTTAAGTTTTGCTAATTAATGGGGATTTTTCAAGAAGGTTTCGAGAAAAGTCCGGGGGAGGGGCTTCATACACCGGCGGAGCGGGGGTGCAAATGGTAGGTTTTGACGGAGGTGCAAGAGATGGCCCGGAGCGGCGGGGGAGGGAAAGACCTTGGGAGCTGGATCGGGAAGGGGGGCGGCTGAGCGTAAAGGCCATTTGTAGTGCGGTCGCGCAGCGAAGGATGAGCGCAGCTACCGCTTTCGGGCGCCTATGCGCTTTCGGGTGCTTAGTGGTGCTCGGAAAAGATGCCAGGCATGAGCGGCTCGGTGCCAAAGCCCCGGCACCTTTCTCGGCTGTGGTGCTCGCGGGGTTGCTCGAAAAGTGGCGTAAACAGCGGAGTTCTGTTAATGCTGCGGTGGAAAATAAGTTTCGGGGCTTTCTTTGGTATAGTCGATGCCATATAGCGTCACTGAAGTTTGCTCTGGACGCAGCATTGGTCTTGCGCGTCTGCCAAGAAGCGCCCTCAGGCGATACTTCTCGAAAGAGTCTCCGTAATAATAAAAAGCATCGTGAACACAACTCAGGCCAAAGCAACGTCCATCAGAGGCTACATAAAACTCTCCGTGGCCATGATCCACCTCTCCGACTCCCACAAGGGTGGTCTTCAACAACGACTCCCACTCAAGAACTTCCTTTGAATAGTAGCAACGATCTAGCAGTTTGAAATCAATGGATCCGCGACGCTGCCCCCACAACTTCGAGAGGATGTCTCTACTGGGATGGTCCTGTGGAATCCATTCAGGCAGGTCTGTCATCGCATCGGCATTATGGTTTGGCTAACATGGTCGATCATCCATAGATCGTGAGGTTCGTCAGCAGCTTTACGAAAAGATGTCATGCATGAGCGCGCATGACCCATGGCATACGGCCCAGTGCCCACGAAAAAAACGCGACAGCGTCTTGGACTGCGGTGGGAAGCGCAGCGCCACACCGCTTTTCGCAGGCCGGACGGCACGCTTAGGCCCATGAATACTCAGTACCCCGCGAAAGCGGTATCGTCGATGCAGGCTTGCGCCGTGCATCTCTGCCACCGCAGTCCAAGACGCTGTCGCGCTGATTGAGCGTCCTTTTCCTCCGCATTAACCAAACAGCTGCGTCACCGGCCTGCCCTTGTCCGCGACGGTGAATGGGCGCTTGCTTGGGCTGTAGAGCACCTGATCCAGCGGAATGCCCAGCGCGTAGGCGATGGTGGCGTTGAAGTCAGGGATGGTGACGGGATTGACGGTGGCTTCGTTTCCTCCGGCATCGGTGGCTCCATAGACCTGACCGCCCCGGATGCCGCCGCCCGCCATGAGGCAGGAGAAGCCGCGGGCGTGGTGGTCACGGCCGTCGTTGGCATTGATCTCCGGCGTGCGGCCAAAATCGGTGGAGAGCACCACCAGCGTTTCTTCGAGCAGGCCGTGGGCTTCCAGGTCCTGGAGGAGTGTGCTGAGGGCGGAGTCGAGCTCATCGCACAGTTCCGGCACGCGGGTGAAGTTGGCGTTGTGGGTGTCCCAGCTGCCAAAGGAGACTTCGACAAAGCGGACGCCGTGCTCGACGAGGCGGCGCGCCAGCAGGCAGCCCTGGCCAAAGCGGTCCGTGCCGTACTTGCTGCGCAGGGCGTCGGGCTCGGCGCTGAGGTCAAAGGCGGCAAGTTCTTCGCTCTTCATCATCTTGAGGGCGTCATCGTACATGTCGGCGTAGGCGCGCACGTTTTTGACGTTGTAGGTCTCGGCAAACTGGCGGTCGAGCTGCTTGGCCACGCTGAGGCGGCTGTTGAAGCGCTCCTCCGTGAACCACTGGTTGGTCTTGACGTTGTTGATGCCGCTTTCGGGGTCGTTGATCATCAGCGGTGCGAAGCGGCTCTCAAAGAAGCCCGCACCGGGATGGCGGCTGTCATTGCCGATCATCACGCTGCCGGGGAGCGTGGGGTTGCCACGGTCCTGAAACTTCTGCAGCCACGCACCCATGGAGGGGTGGCGGATGCTGCTGCGCATGGTGTAGCTCGTGTGCTGGTAGTAGTTGGCCTGCTCATGCGCGCCCTGCGTCGTCATCATGCTGCGGATGACGGCCAGCTTGTCCATCTGCCGGGCTATCAGCGGGATGTTCTCCGAGACGCGGATGCCATCCACCTTGGTGCTGATGACCTTGGTCAGCCCCATAATGTCCGGCTTTTCCGGCTTGGGGTCAAAGGTGTCCAGGTGGCTCATGCCGCCGTTCATGTAGAGGTAGATCACGTTGCGCGCCGTGGCGGCCTGCTTCAGCGGCGAGGCTCCCTGCCCGGGGGCGGCCAGGATGCGGGAGCCGAAATGGGCTGCCGTGCTGACACCGAGAAAGGTCTTGGCGGCACCGGAGACAAATGCGCGGCGGCTGAGGTCATTGCGAAGGGGATTCATGGACAGGGCAGGGGATGGGGATTGCGCCCCTTTAACGCTGGCAGGCGGAGGACTTATCACAAGATTTGTGCGGTTCGTTCCGTGGAGGTGGTGGTGGCTTGCTCGCGGTGGGTACGCGCATGCCCAACGTAGGCAGGGCTGACTGTCCTCAGCCAGCCGCCGTCGAAGCCCATGATCTTCGGATAAGAAACTGCCTGCCAAGCAGAGAGGAGTGTGGTGGCCGCCCTTGGCTAACCCGGCGCTCTGCGTCCAAACTTCCGCTCCAGCTCATTCGTGGAGATCTGCACCAGCGTGGGTCTTCCGTGCGGGCAGCAGTAGGGCATCTCGCAGGCAAAGAGGTCTTTTAAGAGGGCCTGCAGCTCGGGGATGGAGAGGACGTCGTTGCTTTTCACCGAGGCGCGGCAGGCGATGGTGGCGATGGCGTCCTCGCTCAGGCGCAGGCTGGAGGATTTGCTGCTGAGGCTGCTGAGCTCTTCGATGACCTGGTCCAGCCACGCGGCGGGATCGTCGGTCTTCAGAAACGCGGGCAGGGTCTCCACCTTGAAGATGTTGGGGCCGAAGGGCTCGATCTCGATGCCCAGGCGGTTGAGCGCTGCGAGGTTCTGCTTCAGCAGGTCGGCGTCGCGCGGGGTGGTCTGCAGGGTGATGGGTATGAGCAGCCGCTGACAGGGCACGCCGCCGGTCTCGATGGCGCGGCGGAATTTCTCAAAGTTCACCCGCTCATGCGCGGCGTGCTGGTCCATCATCACCAGCCCTTCTTTGCTCTCCATGAGCACATAGAGCTTTTGCAGCACGCCGATGATGCGGTACTCCGGCGGGGCAGGGGGCTCTGCGGGCGCAGCTTTGGCGGGGGCTGGCGCTTCCTCATTTTCCTCTTCCTCGTCAGGCGCTGTGGCGGGGGGGGCGTCCTGCTCTGCGGGTGGCTGAGGCGGGGGCTGCGCAGCGGTGTCTCTGCGTGCGGCGGCGATCCTTTGCAGTACATCCGCCACACGATGAGACACCGCAGATGCGGCTGGGGCGGGCGCGGGTAGCGGCGAGGGCACGGTGATGTCCCTCAGCGGTGCGGTGGAGGGAGCGACAGGCAGCGCAAACTGCTCCTGCCGGCTGTCTGGCACCACGGGCGTGCGCGGGGCGGAGGCCGCAGGCATGGCGCGTGCCGGCGCATGGCCGGAGGGGAGCTTGGCGGCATTTTCCAGCGTGTTGCTCACGCAGCGCGAGATGGCGTCGCGCACGCTGTGGCCGTCATGAAAGCGCACCTCCTTTTTGGCGGGATGCACGTTCACATCAAACGCATGCGGATCCATCTGGATGAACAGGAAGGTCACGGGGTGCTGCCCTTTCATCAGGGCCGTGTGGTAGCCCTCCCGCAGGCCGTAGGAGATGCTGGCGCTCTCGATCGGGCGGCCGTTCAGGTAGGTGGTCTGCATCTGGCGGTTGGAGCGGCTCATGCCCGGGCCGCCGATGTAGCCGGACACCGTGATGCCATGCCAGGTGGCTTCCTCCACCTTGAGCAGGCGGGAGGCCAGTTCGTCCCCCACCAGGCCGCGGATGCGCTCCAGCATGTCGCGCGTGGCGGGCAGGTGCAGCACCAGCTCCCCGTTGTGGGTCAGGGTGAAGGCTGTCTGCGGGTTGGCGATGGCATGCAGCCTCAGCTGCTGCTCCACATGGGAAAATTCCGTGTTTTCCGTGCGCAGAAATTTGCGGCGCGCGGGGACGTTGAAAAACAGCGAACGCGCCTCGATGACCGTGCCGGAGGCACCTCCATGGTCGCGCACGGCCACCAGCTTGCCGCCATTGACCTCGATCTCCGTGCCCACCAGCGCGGACCTTTCACGCGTGGCAAGCCGGAAGCGCGACACGCTGGCGATGCTGGGCAGTGCCTCGCCGCGAAATCCGAAGGTGTGGATCGCTCCCAGGTCCTCCTTGGTCCGTATCTTGCTGGTGGCGTGGCGCTCCAGACACAGCATGGCGTCCTCCCGGTCCATCCCGCTCCCATCATCCACAATGCGAATCATCGCGATGCCGCCGCGCTGGGCATGCACCTCGATGTGGCGTGCGCCGGCGTCCAGGCTGTTTTCCACCAGTTCGCGCACCAGCGCGGCCGGGCGCTCCACGACCTCGCCCGCGGCCACCTGGCTGGCGAGTGCGTCTGGAAGAATGCGTATTTTAGCCATGTATTTCGATAAAGTGAGGAATGGGAAGCGTAGCCTGTACCACCGCCCGGAAATGTTATCTTGGCTGCCAGATGGGGATTTGCAATCTCCGTGCTCCTCGGCCATCAGACACATGCCATCCATTGCCTGCACCCGCATGATTTCACTCACTTCCAGCGCCGTCGAACATCTCAAATCTCTCATCGCCGAAAAAAATGCAGATGAGAGCACCGGACTGCGTCTTCGCGTGGAGAAAGGCGGCTGCGCCGGCATGCAGTACGTCATGGCCCTGGACCACTCCCAGGTCGGTGACGAGGTGCACTCGCAGGACGGCGTCTCCATCATCATCGACCCCGAGAGCCTCGGCTACCTCCGCGGCTGCCAGATTGACTACGTCGATTCGCTGGCGGACGCCGGCTTCAAGCTCACCAATCCCAACGCTGCCCGGAGCTGCGGCTGCGGCACTTCATTTGAACCTCAGCCTACCTAAATCTAAGCTTCGGATTAGTTGATTAATTAGCTAAAAATGGAGCAAACTTGCTGCCAACTTATTCACAAAAATTCCTTTTCAAATTCCGTCAATATTGTAGAATTTGAACATTCCTGACTTATAGATACTAAAATTTTCGCAAATCTGTCATGCAAATTCGATTTTTGAGCGATGGCAACGAATACCGTTCTTACGGTGGAGGGAGTTTTTCCAAGAAGAAGGACTCTGGAGGCATTTTCTGGTGGACCATTCTCATCACTTTACTGATGGGCTTCGCGACATTTTGCTGGTTCTTCAGCATCATGGTCTTTGCTCACCCTGAAAAACCATTTAACTACCGCGTGCTCGCACGCTTCGACAAGCTGGACCCCCTTCGCAAGTTTACCAGCTACACCGTGCCTCAGGGCAAGTTCCTCCCCGCCCGCGATCTGCTGGCCGAATTCTATTCATTCAACCGCGAGCAGCTTGCGGTAAAAAACGACCTTCTCAAGCGCTCCTACATCCGCAACTACAAGCAGGAGCAGCCCCTCTATGTGAAGGGAACCTTTCAGGTGATTAATGCACGCCCGCTCACCGCCACCGACGTCATCACCGAAGGCTGGGTCGTGCGCGCCCGCTCCGCAGACATCGAAGACGTGGACATTGAGATCGTTCTTCCTGGCAACAAGGGCAAGGCGGATCCCTATCAGGTGGGCGACTCCTTGGTCCTCGACCAGAAGAGCACCTTCGCCGCAGCGCTGCACGTGCAGAAGTTTGATCAGGATCGCGTCTGCGTCACTCTGATGCCGCTCGCCTACCAGGGCTTTTCGACCAAGGCTGGTGAGCAGTTTAAAATGACGCCTCCCACCAAGCTCAACATGGACGCCTACTGGCCTCTCACTCGCGATCCCGGCGCCGCTGTGCTTGAAAGCAGCACGGCCAAGGTGGTGTCCAAACAAGACTGAGAATCCAGCAAATCGCGATTTTCAAAAAAGCGGAAGGCGCTCCCTTCCGCTTTTTTATGGCTGCGCAGTGACAGCGCGCAGAGCGGAGGCTGCCGACTGAATAATCATTGTGCTGGCATGCGGCCTCACGTTGCATTTCAGAACGCTCGTTCCTTGCATCCGCCAAGGTTCACGCCATTAGCAGAGGCATGCCCGAAGACTACACACCCGCCACCATCGCCGACGTCCGGCGACTGCGTGACACCCTGGACGCCCAGGGAAAAAAACTGGTGTTCACCAATGGCTGTTTTGATCTCCTGCATGCAGGTCATGTGCGCTACCTTGAGCAGGCGCGCGCATTGGGAGACGCCATGGTGGTTGCCTTGAATTCCGACGATTCCGTGCGCAAGCTCAAAGGTCCGGACCGTCCGCTCAACGCTGAAAATGACCGCGCCGAAGTGATGGCCTCGCTGCGTGCTGTGGACGCCGTTGTCGTGTTTGGAGATGAACGCGCCACGTCGCTGATCGAAGCCATCCAGCCGCACGTGTACGCCAAAGGCGGGGACTACACCGTGGAGTCTCTGAACCGTGAAGAGCGCACGGCTCTGGAGCAGGCGGGTGCTGAGATCCGCATCCTGCCTCTCGTGCCCGGGCGCTCCACCACCAAGACGATCAACAAGATGCAGGCGGGGGATGCGGGGGCGAAAAGCAGCGGGCTGCTGCGTCTTGCCGTGCTGGGCTCCGGTGCGGGGTCCAACCTGCGCGCCATCATCGCTGCCATCTCGGAGAAAAAGCTGAAGGCTGAGATTGCCGTCACCCTCACGGACCAGGCCGACTCGGGTTTCCGAAAGATCGCGAGTGAGGCGGGGCTGCCTGCGCTGCATGTGGACGGCGGTGCCAATCCGCACAGGCTCAGCGAAGCCGCGCAGAAGGAGATCTTTGAGCATCTGGAGCGTGCTCGCGTGGACGTGGTCGTGCTGGCCGGCTTCATGCGCATTCTCAAAGAGCCCGTCATCAGCGCCTATGCCGGGCGCATTGTGAATGTGCATCCCTCGCTGCTGCCCAAGCACAAAGGCGCCAATGCGCCGCAGATGGCCCTGGATGAGGGAGCCCAGGAAACGGGATGCACCGTGCATCTCGTCACCGCAGAAATCGACGCGGGTCTCATCCTGGCGCAGGCCAAGGTGCCGGTGCACGCTGGCGACACCGCCGAGACGCTGCATGCCCGGATCAAGGTGGAGGAGCACAAGCTGCTGCCGCAGGTGCTGAACGAATGGTGTGAACGTGGTCTTCCCGTCAGAGGTGCGGGTGCGTCATGAGCGGCTTTACCGGAACACTCAATGCGCAGCAGCGCGAGGCGGCCACGCACATCCACGGCCCGCTGCTCATCCTGGCGGGCGCAGGCACCGGCAAGACGCGCGTGCTCACCGCGCGCATCAGCTACATGGTGAACGAGGGCATCAACCCGAAGAACATCCTTTCGGTGACCTTTACCAACAAGGCGGCGAATGAAATGCGCGAGCGTATCAAGGGCATGGTGCGCGACGGCCTCGGCAAAAAGGTCGTCGTCGGCACCTTCCATGCCTTCTGCGTACGTCTGCTGCGCGAGTTTGCCGAGCACGTGGGCTACAAGAACAACTTCGCCATCTACAGCCAGGGAGAGCAGGAGACGCTCATCAAGCGCGTGCTGCAGACCCTGCTGGTGAAGGATGAGACGCTGGACCCCAGCATGGCGCTCATGCGCATCAGCAAGGCCAAGAATGCGGGCGAGAGCCTGGGGAATCCCGAAGAAAGCCTCGATGCCGCAGTCATGGAAAAGTACATGGACGAGATGCGCGGGCTGAACGTCATGGACTTTGACGACCTCATCATCCTCGGTGTGAAGCTGCTGGAGGAAAACGCCCAGGTGCGTGCCATGGTGCAGAGCCGCCACCATTACGTGATGGTGGATGAATTCCAGGACACCAACTCCCTGCAGATGCGCCTGCTGCGCGCGCTGGTGCCCGCACCCTACAACGTGTGCGTGGTGGGGGACGACGACCAGTCCATCTACGGCTGGCGCGGTGCGGAGATCACCAACATCACCGAATTCGAAAACTTCTTCCCCAATCCGCACGTGGTGAAGCTGGAGGAAAATTATCGGAGCACCACGCCCATCCTGCACACGGCCAACAGCCTCATCAAAAACAACGCAGGCCGCAGGCCCAAGTCGCTCTGGAGCCGCAACCAGGGCAAAGACCTTGTCCGTCTCATTGCCAACGAGGATGACAAGGAAGAGGCGGACATGATCGCGAAGGAAGTGGAGACCGCCCACTTTGCCAACAAGCAGGCGCTGGAAGAGTTCGCCGTGCTCTTCCGCACCAATGAGCAGTCACGAATCCTGGAGCAGGCCTTCCGCCAGCGCAAAATCGCCTACCGCGTGGTCGGTGCCCGCAGCTTCTTTGACCGGCGGGAGGTGAAGGATATCCTGAGCTATCTCAGCGTGCTGCACAATCCGCACGATGACATGGCGCTGCTGCGCATCCTCAACACCCCCACGCGAGGCATCGGCAGCGCCACCGCCGAGCTCGCGCGTGAGCGCAGCATGGAGAAGCACCACAGCATCTGGGTGGCGCTGTGCGATGAGGACTTCCTGCGCCAGATCCCTGAAAAGGGGCGCAATGCCATACGCACTTTCACCGCACTCATCACCAAGTACGCAGGCCCTGCCAGCACGCCCGGCACCAATCTGGTGGACATGACCCAGGCGCTGATCCTTGAGGTCGGCTACATGGAATATCTCAAGAAGGCCGCCAAAGAGCCCGATGATTTCGCAGGCTGGGAGAACGGCATCAATGAACTGCTGAAAAGCATGACGAACCATGCCGAGCGCGACCGCGCAAGCGGCCTCGCCGGGTTCTTGGATGAAGTCAGCCTCAATGACGACCGCGAAGAGAAGGACGACATCGAAAAGAAAAAGGGCGTGTGCCTGATCACCATGCACGCGTCCAAAGGACTCGAGTTTCCCGTCGTCTTCCTGCCCGGCATGGAGCAGGGCATCCTGCCGCACAAGCGCAGCTTTGACGAAGGCCGTGTGGACGAGGAGCGCCGTCTCTTCTACGTGGGCATTACCCGTGCCAAGCAGAAGCTCACCATGAGCTACACCCGCACGCGCATGAAGTGGGGCAAGGTGCAGAGCAGCATGCCCAGCACCTTCCTCAAGGAGCTGGACCGCACGTACGTCGAGGAGCTGGACTACACCAAGCACATGAACGAAACCACCACGCAGGAGGAGAACACCAATTTCTTCTCCGGTCTGCGCGCCATGCTCGCAGATCCGAAGTAACCGCGCTTCCCAGTGACCAGTGATGCGGGCACTTTTGCCCGCAACAAAACCGCCGCCCTCGCCCAAGCGTCCCGCATGTCGCCCTCCCGTCTCCAGTTTCAGCTCGATGCCCAGGCCTCCGGCTCCCGCGCACGCGCCACCACCTTCCGCACGCTGCACGGCACCATCCAGTCGCCGCTGTTCATGCCGGTGGGCACGCAGGCCACCGTGAAGGCGCAGACGCAGGAGACACTGCATGAGTCCGGCTCGCAGATCCTGCTGGCAAACACCTACCATCTGCTGCTGCGCCCCGGGCCGGAGGTTTTCAAGAAGCTCGGCGGCATCCACAAGTTCATGCGCTGGCCCGGCTCCGTGCTCACCGACTCCGGCGGCTACCAGATTTTCTCCCTGCCGCACTCGCGCGAGATGACGGAAAAGGGCGCGGTGTTTCAGAGCTACGTGGACGGCCAGCGCATCCTGCTCAGCCCGGAGCTCAGCATTCAAATGCAGCGCGCCATCGGCAGCGACATCATGATGGTGCTGGACCAGTGCATTCCCTCCACGGCGGATGAGCAGGCCGCGAGCGCGGCGCTGCAGATCACCCGGCGCTGGGCCGCGCGCAGTCTCGCTGCGCGGGAGGACTCGCCGCAGTCCATGTTTGGCATCGTGCAGGGCGCGCTGTATCCGCAGCTCCGGCGTGAGAGCGCGGAAGGGCTCATGGAGCTGGACTTTGACGGCTTTGCCATCGGCGGCCTGGCCGTGGGCGAGGAGAAGAACGAGCGCGAGGACGTGTGCGAACTGACGGCGGCGTTGCTGCCCTCAGACCGCCCGCGCTACCTCATGGGCGTGGGCACACCGCTGGATGTGCTGGAGGCCGTGCATCGCGGTGTGGACATGTTTGACTGCATCATCCCCACACAGGTTGCCAAGCGCGGCACCGCCTTCACCTCCCGTGGCATCGTGGAGCTGCGCCGCTCGGTTTACAAATTCAGCGAGGACCGCCTCGATCCCTCCTGCACCTGCCCCGTTTGCGCTACGCACACGCGCGCCTACCTGCACCACCTCACCAAGACCCAGGAGCCGCTGGGCTGGACGCTCGTGGGCCAGCACAACATCCATTTCTACCACCAGCTCATGCGCGAGGTGCGCCAGAGCATTCTGGAAGACCGCTTCCTCCCCCTCTACAAGGAACGCCGCGAGATCCTGCCCATCGAAGACGTGGACCATCCTGTGACGCCTCCCAAGCGCACCTCCACCAAAGTGGAGCATGTGGGCGACTACGAGCTGTGCGGCGATCCACCGACAATCCGCCACAGCGCCACCGCGCGCATCGTGTGCACCACGCCGCAGCTCGATGCGACCACCGAGTCCCAGATCATCCAGCACCTGCGACTCCCCGCCGACTCACCACCGCTCGTCGTGTGGGACACGCACCTGTCCGCCGCCGCCACCGCCCTTGGGGTGATCCTTCTTTACGAAGCCGAAGCCGCCAAAGGCCCCGTGCGCCCACTGCACCTCGTCAGCTTCAGCGATGATCTCTCGCCCCTGCGCCTCGCGCTCCACCACAAGCGCCATTTTCCCTACCTGCGCCACGGTGCCGCTGATACGCTGATCCGCAGGGATGTATGGGAGTCGCGCTACTGCGTGGGACTGAAGTGGACGCTGGTGCAGGACAACGCTGGGGAAGGACCTGCGCCCGATGTGGTGGTGGAAAGTACTCGCGAGCCTCTGGCAGGAGAGGGATCATCCTGATCCCTCAACGCTCCGCGTTCATCCAGCGCTCCGCCTTAGCCAGACCCTGTATCGCGTCGCGCATCCGCAAGGGGACCAGGATGGCCCCCCTCCTCCAAGCCATCCAGCGCTCCGCTTTTACTCAACGCCTCGTGCGTCGCATCACTTGCTGACATCAATGTCATGCGTCTTCGGCTCCGGTTTTCCCGGTTCTTCCTTGCGCTTGAAAAAATGCCCCAGATCCACGCCGAAGTAGGCCAGGCAGTTAATCAAGAGTGCCGTGGCCGCCGCCTCATCCAGATTGCCAAAGATGGGCGTGTTGTCGGGAATGAACTCCACAATGCCAAAGCCGACGTTCAGCAGATAGAGTGCGGACACGATGCCCGAACCAAGCACCACAAGGTCGCGAATCAGTTTCATAGGGGAAAGGGAGGAATGCCGCAGTATGCCTTCCCGCGCATCTCCACGCCAAAACATCCTTGGGCAAATTTTGGAATCCCGCCGTTGGAAGTCTGCCATCCGGCGTCTATAAAAGTCGCGCCAGTTTCGGCGGGCATCCAGCCGCCATATCCTCCCCATGAAGCCCTTTCTTGCACTCACCTGCCTGCTGCTTGTTTCCACGCACTGCTTGGGGGCTGACACCAGCCCGCAGGCCTACGAAACCGTCGTGGCACTGCTTGAACGGGGCAAATATGAGGAGGCGGAATTGGCTGCCAGAGAACTCACGGTGGCACGTGGGCAGGCCTACGGCGACGCGGACAAGCGAACGCTGGAGGCATGGATACAGCTGGTAAAGAGCCTCGCCTTGCTGAAACGGGGAGACGAGGCTGAGGCCCAGCTTCGTGCGCTGCTGCCTCTGATGTCGCAGGCCTATGGCGCGGAGCACCGACTGACTCTCCTCCACCAGTTCCACCTGATCCTGGCCCTCAGCTCGCAGTACAAGACCGCAGAGGCGGTCGAAATGTCACGCACCCTGATCCCCGTCCAGGCACGTGTGCTCGGCGCGGCTGACAAGGACACTTTGCAGACCTGCAAAAACCTTGCCTTCATGCTGGTCTTGCAGAACAAAGCCGTGGAGGCCGAAACTCAGCTGCGCGAGCTGCTGCCCCGCATGGTGCGCACCCATGGCGAGAAGGGGGCCGAAACAATCCGCTGCCAGACCTTGCTCGCCCATGCGCTGCGTCAGCAGGGCAAAAATGCCGAGGCCGAAAAAACGTACCGCCAGTGGCTCCCCCTCTCCGTGCGTGAGTTTGGCACCGCAGATCAGGAAACACTGATCGCGCGGTGCAATTATGCCCAGACTTTGCTGGAGCAGGGAAAGACGGCCGACACCGAGCAGGAATGCCGCCAGCTCATGCCCGCGTGCGAGAGCACGCTGGGGCTCGCGCATGAGTGCACCTTGCGCACTCTGACCTTTTACCTCCGGTCCATGGCCATGCAGCACAAAGGCGCCAAAGGGGAGGACGCCTGCCGCCGTTTGATCGCCGGCAGCACCCAGGCCAAGGGGCCAGATAACGTTGACACACTGGAAGCACGCAAAACTCTGGGCATCATCTTTCTTCAGCAGGGCAGGCTGGAGGAGGCCGGCGGCGAATACAGCAAGGTCATGCCCGACTTCCTCCGCGTGTTCGGTCCCGAGCACCGCGAGACCCTGCGCTGCCAGATCTGCATCATTGAACTGCTGGCGATGCAAGGAAAAAAAGCTGAGGCGGAAGAGCTGTGCCGCAGCCTGATCCCCATATCCACCCGTGTGCTGGGCCCTGGAGATACGGACACCCTGACCGCGCGCAAAATTTTGGCCGACCTGCTCAAGGGGGAGGCAAAAAAGGAGCGCCAAAAGAGCGGCTCACCGGGCTGACCGCATCCGGTTGGCTCTCCGCCCCCTCATTTGACCGGCTCGTCACCTGCTTTAACGTTGGTGCATGAACCTGGAACAAATCGACCGCGTGGCGCTGCGCTGCGGATAACCACCTGCGATCTGCCGAAGCCATGACCGCCTTTGCCATCTTTGAAGCCGTCGCTCTTCTGCAGCGCAGGCCCGTGGCTGTGCAGGCTCTTTGGGACGGGGACAGCAGCGGCTGGGTGATCAGTGTTCAAGCCGTTTACGCCTACGGTCCCTCCCATGGTATTGAAGAAGTGGCCCATTTGAGAGGTTCGGATGGCGACTTGCGCATCTTTAATCAGGCTGTGCCGCCGTGGCCTGAGACGCAGATAGCTTCCGAGGCAGGGCGGCTGATCGAAAAGCATCTGGAGATCCCATTCTTCTTTCCATCTCCTGTAGAACCCGAGTCTGACTGCCCGGACTGGTGGGATCGTCATCTCGGTAAAAAATGCCGCACGTGCAGCAAGCTTTTGCTGCAGGAGGAGACTCTGCCCTGGTTCGGTGTTTGCTATTTCTGTCATCTGAAGCAGCGAGGCGCAGACCCAAAAGAGGCGGACTGAGAAGTCCGCCTCATACCACCGGTAGGCACACCCGGAGAGCAGGCATGCAAGCGGCAGCCTGTCTCTCAAAGTCGCCCTAGGGGGGGCGCTTGATCACTTCTTCACCCACCCATCCTTCAGCGTCACCGTGCGGTTAAACACCGGCGCTCCGGGCTTCGAATCAATCGGGTCGGCATAGAAATACGCCACGCGCTCAAACTGCCACAGGCTGCCGGGGGCGGCGTCCTTCAATGAGGGTTCCAGCTTCGCATTCGTGATGACTTCCAGCGATGCGGGATTCAGGAACTTCGTAAAATCGCCGTCCTCGCCGGCATCCGCATCCGGTGTTTCCACGGTGAAGAGGCGGTCATACAGGCGCACGGTGGCGTCGATGGCATGGCGCGCGCTGACCCAGTGGATGATGCCTTTCGGCTTGGTGCGGCCTTCCGGCTTTTTGCCATGGCGGGTGGCGTCGTCGTAGGTGCAGCGCAGTTCCACGATGTTGCCTGCGTCATCCTTGATGATCTCCTGGCAGATGATGCAGAAGGCAAACTTCAGGCGCACTTCACCACCGGGTTTGAGGCGGTGGAAGCCGTCGGAAGGGAACTCCATGAAGTCGTCGGACTCGATGTAGAGCTCGCGGCAAAGCGGAACCTGGCGCGTGCCAGCAGAGGCGTCTTCCGGATGGTTCGGCGCTTCGAAGTACTCCACCTGATCCTCGGGGTAGTTGGTGATCACCACCTTGATGGGCCTCACCACGCCGTAGGCACGCCGCGCCACCTTGTTCAGGTCCTCGCGGATGGCGTGCTCCAGCAGCGCGATCTCGGTGAGGGAGTTGAACTTCGTCAGGCCGATCGTCTTGCAGAAGCTGCGGATGGCAGCGGCGGTGATGCCACGGCGGCGCATGCCGCTGATGGTGGGCATGCGCGGGTCATCCCAGCCATTCACCAGATCCTCCTTCACCAGACGCAGCAGCTTGCGCTTGCTCATCACGGTGTAAGTCAGGTTCAGGCGGGCAAATTCGCGCTGGTACGGCGCGCCGGGCAGGCCGTCCACGTTGTTGATCAGCCACTCGTACAGCGGGCGGTGGTGCTCAAACTCCAGCGTGCACAGGCTGTGGGTGATGCTCTCCAGCGCATCGCTCAGCGGGTGCGCGTAGTCGTACATGGGGTAGATGCACCAGGCATCTCCAGTCCGGTGGTGGTGCGCATGCAGGATGCGGTAGATCACCGGGTCACGCATGTTCATGTTCGGCGAAGCCATGTCGATCTTCGCACGCAGCACGCACTGACCTTCCTTGAATTCACCCTTCCGCATACGGCGGAAGAGGTCCAAGTTCTCCTCCACGCTGCGGTCAGCGCCCGCGCTGCGGGTGCCGGGGGAGGTCAGCGTGCCGCGGTTGGCGCGCATCTCCTCATGAGTCTGGTCATCCACATAGGCGAGGCCTTTGGTGATGAGCTGCTCGGCAAAGGCGTACAGCTTTTCAAAGTAGTCGCTCGCGTAGAAGAGGTTGTCTCCCCAGTCAAAGCCCAGCCATTTCACATCGGCCATGATGCTGTCCACATACTCCACCTCTTCCTTGGTGGGGTTGGTGTCGTCAAAGCGCAGGTGGCAGCGGGCATTCGGGGCGTGTTCCTGGGCCAGGCCAAAGTTCAGGCAGATGCTCTTCGCGTGGCCGATGTGCAGGTAGCCGTTCGGCTCCGGCGGGAAACGGGTGACGACCTGCCCGCCATTGCGACCTGCGGCGAGATCGGCGGCGATCATTTCACGGATGAAATCGAGGGAGGCTGGGGTGGAGGCTGCGGCTTCGGACATGGAGGGCGGAGTTTCGGCCCAAAGATTTAATTTCACGGACATTGGGGTCGAAGGAGGGCGAAAGTAGGAGACGGAAGTTTAAAGTTCAAAGTTTAAAGTTCAAAGTTCGCGCTTCTCTGTTCCCAGTTGCACAGGGGCGGAATCCGTTGTTTTTCCCAGCAACCATGTCCCATCCCGCCCCAGCGCCCACGCATCTCGATCTCTCAAAACTCGGCGAGCCCGTCTATCGCGGCTCGGTACAGAACCTCTACGCCGTGCCAGGGCACCCTGGCTACGTCGTGTGCGAGACCACCCCGGCAGGCTCCGTCTTTGACGTGGGCTCCATCTTCAACATCGAAGGCAACGACCTCAATCGCGCCATCTTCCGCCACGCCATGTACTCCAGGCTCGGCCAGCCGGAGACCTGGCAGCGTGTGAAAGCCGCCATCGAAAACACCCCCATGGACGCCGCCTGGCGCAAGGAGCTCCTCACCGGCCCCATGGAGACCATGCTGGAGCACGGCGCCGCCACCCACCATGTCGGCATGGTGGACGCCGTGACGGGGGAGATCGTGCGCACAGGGCTGCCTGCCAATCCGAGCTGCTATAATGTCGTGCGCCGCTTCCCGGTCATGCACCCGCCGCAGCGCACGCTGTTGGGTACCCATGTCTTTGACTACGCCCAGTTTCACCAGAGCGCCACGTACGTGGTGCCGCTGGAGTACATCGTGCGCTTTGGGGTCACCAGCGGCTCGTCCATCCTGAAAAAGTACCAGAGCCTGAGCGATGCGGCCAAACGCAGCTACGAGCAGGAGCTCGGCCTCTCCAAGCCCATGGGCGTGTGGGAGATGCTGGAGCGCCCCATCTATGACCTCACCAGCAAGTACGAGCCCGAAGACCGTGCCGTGAGCAAGCAGGAGGCCCTCATGATGTCCGGCCTCAGCAGCGATGATTTTCTGCATACCGTCAAGCTCGCCATTCTCGGCGGCTGGGCCGTGCGCGAGCTGCTGGAGAGCGCAGGCCTTCTTCTCTGGGATCTGAAGTGGGAGTTTGCCGTGGATCGCGAAGAGCTGCTCTTCGTGGACACCATCGACGCCGACTCCTTCCGTGGCACCACCTTCCTCGATGTGGAAGGGCGCAAGCTGGTCATCCATTACAACAAGCAGGCCATGCGCGACTACTACCGCATCGTGCATCCCGCTTGGTATTCCGGTATCAATGAAGCCAAGGTGCAGGCGCAGAAGATCGGCAAACCCTTCAAGCAGGTGCTCAAGGCCGGCCAGGCAGATGGCAAATGGCCCCAGACACCCGTGGTGGACATGGAGTTCCTTGATCTGCAGGCCCGCAAGACGGCGCTCATCCGCCAGCACGTCGCCGCAGAGCGCGATGCCGCAGAGATCCGTGCGGATCTCGAAGCCGCAGGTGCCGAGGAAGTCGAGTTTTACCGCCAGCGCGGTTTGCTGGGGGATTTGCTCGCGGCAAACGCGGTGATTTGAAAAACAGTTAAATTACATGCCAAAAACGCTTGCGCGATTGGCGAGAACGTTTATCCATCTCGCCCCCTTCTTCGGGAGCGGGAAAAGTGATTCCTGAGTAGCTCAGCGGTAGAGCGGGTGGCTGTTAACCACTAGGTCGTAGGTTCGAACCCTACCTCAGGAGCCATCGTCAACGGCAGAGTAGCTCAGGGGTAGAGCAGAGGACTCATAAGCCTTTGGTCGGGAGTTCAAATCTCCCCTCTGCCACCACGATAACCCCACACGTGGTTGGCATCATCGCAGCCGATAAAATTCGGCGTTTGCCCTTGGCTTTTCTCTCCGCCAATATTCACGGCAGATGAATCTCCCAATCCGCCCCCGCCGCAACCGCCAGTCTCCCGCCATTCGCGATCTCGTGCGTGAAACAGAGCTGACGCCGGGCCATTTGATCTACCCGCTCTTCCTTCAGGAAGGCAGCGAAAACACCCCCATCGCCTCCATGCCCGGCTGCACGCGCTGGAGCCTCGAAGGCTTGGTCAAAGAAGCTGGCGAAGCACACGCCCTCGGCGTTCCCGCTGTTGTGCTCTTCCCGCGCATTCCCGACGAACTCAAAACCCGCGGAGCCGAAGCCTGCCATGCGGACGACGGCCTCGTCCCACGCGCCATCCGCGCCCTCAAAAGCGCCCACCCCACGCTCACCGTCATCACCGATGTCGCGCTCGATCCCTACAACAGCGACGGCCACGACGGCCTTGTCGCCGATGATGGCCGCATTTTGAACGACGAAACCGTGGAAGTCCTTTGCCAGCAGGCGCTCTGCCATGCGCGTGCCGGCGCGGACATCGTCTCTCCCAGCGACATGATGGACGGTCGCGTGGCCGCTCTGCGTGCTGCGCTGGATGGCGCCGGATTTCAGTCCGTCTCCATCATGAGCTACACCGCCAAGTACGCCAGCGCCTACTACGGCCCCTTCCGTGGCGCCCTGGACTCAGCACCGAAGGCCGGGGACAAGAAGACCTACCAGATGGACCCCGCCAATGCGCGTGAGGCCCTGCGCGAAGCCGCGCTCGATGAGGCCGAAGGCGCAGACATCCTCATGGTCAAGCCCGCAGGGCCCTACCTCGACATTATCGCCAAACTTCGCGCCGCCACCATGTTGCCCATCGCGGCCTATCAGGTCAGCGGCGAGTACTTGATGATCAAAGCCGGGGCTGCCGGTGGCTGGATCGACGAAACCAAGATCATGAATGAATCCCTCACCGGCATCCGCCGTGCAGGTGCGGATATGATTTTGACCTACTTTGCCAAGCAGTGGGCCGCTGCGTGGCGGTGAAGCGTTGGCCATCCCTCGGTTAGTCGAGAAACCGGAATTCTGGCGTGGCCCACAGCGTCTGGATGAACCGTGCCCAGAGGTCTCTCACGTCATCCGCGCTCGCATTCCCTGACTGGCTGGATTCAAGGAACTCGCGCACCTGTCCCCGCTCCTTCTCCGTGGGGCCACGCTGCAAGGAGTTCTGGAACGCGGTGTCGATTCGTTTGCCAGTCTCAGGCGATGACTTGAGCACCACATCGGCGGCATTGCGCGCCTGCTCGATGACCTTGGGGGAGTTCATCAGAAAGAGGGCCTGGGTGGCGACGGTGCTCGTCGTCCTCTGGGCGATGGGCTGGTTGATGTCCGCAAAGTCAAAGACCTCAAACAGCGGATGCCGCACATTGCGGAATGCTGCGGTGTAGAGGCTGCGGCGCGTGTCGAGGAACTGGTAGCCGTACTCGATGTTCTGAATCTTCTGGTCGTTGGCATCCACCGCCTTGACTTCACTCACACCCGGGCCGCAGAAGGCGCGGTCCAGAGTGCCTGCGGCGGTCAGCATGGCATCTCGCAGGCATTCCGCGTCGAGGCGTTTGCGGTTCATGTGGCTCAGCAGGCGGTTGTCCGGGTCCTGCTGCGCTGCCGCGCCTCCATGGGCGGAGCTCATGCGGTAGGCGTGGCTCATGACCATCTGTTTGACCAGATGCTTCAGGCTCCAGCCGTCTTCGATGAATTTCAGGGCCAGATGGTCCAGCAGCTCAGGGTGGCTCGGGGCCTCGCCGGTGGAGCCGAAGTTGTCCGTGGTACGCACGATGCCTGCTCCAAACAGCCAGTGCCACACGCGGTTCACCATGATGCGTGCCGTCAGCGGGTTGTCGCGTGAGGTGATCCACTGCGCCAGTTGCAGGCGGCCGCTGGCATCTGCTGGCATGGCCGGGACGCTGCCATGGAGTGCGGCCTGGATGAATCCGCGCGGCACGGTCGCTCCCAGATTGCGGATGCTGCCGCGGATGTGGATCTTGGCGTCTTCAGGCGCAGTGTCATCCGCCACAGACATGGCTTCTGGGCGCTCAGCCTGGTTCTTTTGCAGCGCTTTGAGTTCCTTCTCCAGTTCTGCCAGCTGCTGCTTGAGCCTGGCCGCGGTGGGAGATTCCTTGGCTTTCGCCGCCAGCGGTTCCGGAGGCGTTTCATCTGCAGGTAAAAACTGCACCGCATCCACGGTGACGTAGCCCTGCGAGCCCGCGTTGGAGATGAGCACAAAGCCCTGTCCGTTCGCTTCAAAACGGTAGGTTCCCAGGCTGGCAAACTGCAGCCCTTTGAGGCTGTCAGTGGTCATCTTCACGCCTTTCAGTTCCTCTCCGTCCGCATGCAGGATGGTGGCTGTGGCGCTCTCGGCGCGGTTGGGCCCGGCATTGAAGGCCACACGCACCTCGTAGCGTCCGGTCTTCGGAATCTTCGGTGTGAAGGTGATGGTCTTCTCTCCTTTGCCCTCATTGTTGTCACTGAGATAGCCTGCGCCGATGTATGGCGCGTAGCTGGTGGACCTCTTCCACATGCCCACTTTTTGCGCAGCGCTGTCATCCACCACGATGCCAGGCAGGTCGCTCAGGGCGATGTTCTTGCGCGACCGCAGGTCCGCGCTGCCGGCATCCCGCAGGTTGTCTTTGAGCGCGGCGATCTGGTCCTTCAGCGCATTGACCTGCTGCTCGTGTTTCTGCAGCGCTGTTTCGGCCTCCCCGTCCAGCGGCAGCGGAGTGTCGATCCAGTGCGCGACGTTGTCGGTGTAGTTTTTCAGCGTCTTGGTGCTGCGCAGGATGCCCGCCAGTGCGTAGTAGTCCCGGGCCGAGATGGGGTCAAACTTGTGGTCATGGCAGCGGGCGCACCCGATGGTCAGCCCCAGGAAGGCACGGCCCAGCGTGTCGAGCTGCTCATCCACGATGTCCATCCGCAGCATGCCCTTGTCCTGTTCCTCGTAATTGGTCGGCCCCAGGGCCAGGAAGCCTGTGGCTGTCACCTGCCTGCGCCTTGCGGCAGCGTCCTTGGCCGGCAGGAGGTCGCCTGCCAGATGTTCGGTGATCATGCGGTCCACCGGCACATTGTCGCGGATGGACTCGATGACGTAATCCCGGAAACGCCACGCATCTTTGAAGGGCAGGGAGCGCCCCCCGCCGGAGGATTCCGCAAAACGGGTGATGTCCAGCCAGTGCGAGGCAAAACGCTCCGCAAAGGCGCTGGAGGCAAGAAGTTCATCCACGCGCTTCTCATAGGCCTCAGGCTTTGTGGGCACGGGCAGGCTGAGGTCTGGCGGCAGTCCGGTGAGGTCATAGGCCAGTCTGCGCTGCAAGACCGCAGGTGCGGCGTCCGGTGCAGGCGTCAGCCCATTGGCCTCCAGCCGGGCCAGGATGAAGTGGTCGATGTCATTGGCAGGCCAGGCCGTGTTTTTGACCCCGGGGACAGGCGCAGGCTTGGGGGGCTGAAAGGACCAAAAGCTGCCATCCGCCCGCGCAGATTTGCCACTCCCGCTGCTGCTGGCCACTTCGTCGCGTGGGTCAGGCGCGCCAGATTCGATCCATTGCTTGAGATCGGCGAGCTCGCTGTCCTTGAGCTTGCGCTTGGGCGGCATTCTCAGATCCCGGTCGGAGTAGCTCACGGCTTGCCACAGCTTGCTTTCGGCGGTCTTGCCCGGCACCAGAGCAGGGCCGGAGTCGCCTCCCGTCTGCCAACCGGCGCGGGAGTCGAGCCGCAGGCCGCCCTTCTGCTTGTCGGGGCCGTGGCAGTCGATGCAGTTCGCGATGAGCAGCGGGCGGATGCGCTGCTCAAAATGCGTCATGTCCGCCGCACTGGCGGCGGCGGTCACCAAAGCAAAGCAAAAGGCGCGGCGGATCATCTGAGTGGCAGAGGCAAACGAGACCCGTTTGCAGGCTCTTTCAGACGGTAAACCGCAAGATGTGGTGCTGCTGGTAGCTGTCGATGACCTGCGGCTCGGAAAGCCCCGCTCGTTTTGCCATCTGGCCGAGTTCGGCGAGAGTCTCGGGGAAGTCATAGGACTCCACATGCGCGCAGGCTTCGGCAAGGTGCTCAGGGTGCACCTCCGTCCACTGCGTGCGCATGCAGTTCAGGTAAGCCTCCAGGTACTGCTCCCGCGTCTGCCCCTCTTCACGCACCACATCCACCAGGATGAACTGCCCCTCCGGGGCCAGGTGCTCCGCGCAGGCGCTGAAAAGGCGCTGCTTGCTCGCAGCATCCAGATGATGGACGGCGAAGCCGCTGAAAATGATGTCAAAGGCGGAGTCCGTGTCTTCCACCGCCAGCAGCATGTCCTTGTGGTGCAGCCCGGTGTTGGAGAGCCCGTTCAGGTACGATCGCGCCTCCTCCAGGGCCGAGGCTGAGAGGTCCACGCCGTCATAGCTGGCCGGGGGCGCGCTTTGCAGGCATGGCGCCAGAAAGCGCGCATTGCCGCAGCCCAGATCCAGCAAGTGGTAGGCCCCCAGCTCATGGCGTTTCTGCAGCATGCGGGTCACGTGGCTGTAGATCTCCCGGTGAAACATGTAGTTCTTCTCGGAGATCGCATCGTAAAGGGTCCAGGCTTTGCGAAAGAGCGCGGTGTTGTCGTCTTGGGTAAGGGATAGGCTCATGATGGGCGGGATGCGGGGCTGGCGCAGCAGAGCAGCGCTGCCACCGCGCTGAAGGGGAGCATGCGGGGCAGCTTCCTTGCACATCCTGCTCTGGCTGTCATATTTTTTCAGCCATGCCCAGAGCTGCCCGGCGAGGGGCGGATGAAGGGCAGGGGAGAGCGCCGCCATGCAGCCTAAGGCAGGCGGTCCACCGTCAGGCGGCGGCAGGGCGTCATTCAGCCGACCTGCCACTCCCTTGCGGCCAGATTCAGTACGGACGCGGGACAATGATGTGACCGCCGGCATGCGGGCGGTACCAGACACCCCGGTGCGTGTAATATCTCACGCCACCATGGTAGTGAGGACGCGCGCCGACGGGGACAATGACGGGCCGCCCCACAGGCCTCACCACGGGGCGCCCATAGGGAGGGCCTACGTAGCAAGAGGTCATCGCGAGCAGGGCAATCGAGCACAGGAGCAGATGTTTGATTTTCATGGCAATCGAATTAGTAGCCCCATGGGACGAGGCTGCTGAAAAAAAATTCAGCGCGGAATGCCCGAAAGGCCGCGATTTCTACTTTCGTTTACTGCCGCCCTTTTCACAGTACTGCTCCCCAATCCACCAGCCTCCCATGACTCCAGACGTAGCCAAAGCCCAGCTCGACAACCAAGTCCGCGAAATCATCAACTGGCATTTCTCGCCGGAGACCGGCTGCTCCTTCTGGCTCGACTGGGCAAAGAAAAATTTCGACCCCCGCGGCAAGGTGAACAGCTACGAGGACATCCTGGCAAACTTCACCCATTTCCAGGACGAATGGCTCCGCGATCAGCAGCCGGAAGTCTGGGTCCCAGCCGCCTTCAAAGGCAAGCCCTTCAACGTCTTTGAAACCGGCGGCACCACCGGCATGCCCAAGCAGCGCATCGGTTGGAATGACTTTCGTGTGGACTACGAAGAGTTCAGCCACAAGCTCGACGACAAGCACTTCCCGCCGGGAGAATCCTGGATCATGGTCGGCCCCACCGGCCCCCGCCGCCTGCGCCTGGCCGTTGAGCACCTGGCCAACTATCGCGGCAGCTCCTGCTACTTTGTCGATCTCGATCCCCGCTTCGTGAAGAAGCTCATCTCCAACAAGCAGTTTGATGTGGCCCGCCAGTACATGGACCACGTGGTCGACCAGGCAGTGCTGCTCCTCAAAAATCGCAAGATTTCCGCCATCTTCACCACCCCAAAGCTGCTGGAAGCCCTCGCCGAAAAAGTGGACCTCTACGACGCCGGCATTCGCGGCTGCTTCGTGGGCGGCACCACCATGACCCCCCAGTACGTGCGTTTCATCGTCGAGGAAGTGCTGGAAAACCGCATCGGCTTCTACCCCACCTACGGCAACACCCTCATGGGCCTGGCCGCCAGCGTGCCCCTCACTCCTGAAGACAACTTCTCCGTCACCTACTACGCCCCGCAGCCTCGCGCGGTGCTCCGTGTCGTGGACCCCAAAAACACCGACCAGACCGTCGAATACGACGCCTGGGGCCGCGTGGAGCTCACCACTCTGACCAAGGAATTCTTCATGCCCCGCTTCCTGGAGCGTGACGAAGCCATGCGCCGCCGCCCCCGTGCCCCCTATGCCTGGGACGGCGTGGCCGACGTCCGCCCCTTTGGCGCGATGGAGAAGACCATTGTCGAAGGCGTTTACTAACACCCGCAGACAACCTGCGTTTTTTCAGCCGGGAGTGCAACGAATGCACTCCCGGTTTGTTTTTGTCCCTGATGGCCAAAAACTCCCATTTGCATTCCCCGCTCCGCACGCTTTAAGACTTGTCTCCCAATGCTCTTGAAGACTCTCACGCAACCGCAGGAATGAAGATCGCACTGGATGTCATGGGGGGCGATTTCGCCCCGCAAAATCCCATAGGTGGCGTCAAGCTCGCCCTCGAGTCGCTGCCAGCCATCACCAAGCTTTTTCTGGTGGGCGTTCCGGACGCTATTGAGGCTGAACTGAAGACTCAGGGCATTTCCAGCCCGAAACTGGAGATCGTCCCCGCCAGCCAGGTGGTGGAAATGTCCGACAGCGGGCTGGACGCCGTGCGCAAGAAGAAGGACAGCTCCATCAGCGTGGCTGTGGACCTCGTCAAGGCAGGCAAGGCGGACGCCGTCGTCAGCGCCGGGCACACCGGAGCCGCCGTCACCGCCTCCCTCATCAAGATGCGCACGCTCTCGCACATTGAGCGGCCCGCCATCGCCTCCATCATGCCCTCCCTCACCAAGCACTGGGTGCTCATTGATGCCGGGGCCAATCCGGACAGCGAGCCCAGCCACCTGGTGCAAAATGCCATCATGGGCAGCGCCTTTGCCCGCCATGTGCTGGGCCGTCAGAACCCGACCGTCGGCCTCATGTCCAACGGCACTGAGGAGGAGAAGGGGAATGCGCTTTGCAAGGAAACCGGCAAGCTCCTTCGCCACACCGCAGGCATCAACTTCATCGGCAACGTCGAAGGCCATGACGTCTGGGAAACTCCGCCGGATGTGGTCGTTTGCGACGGCTTCACCGGCAACGTCATTTTGAAAAACGCCGAGGCGCTGGCCCACACCATCTTCAGCATGGTGAAGAGCGAAATTAAGAGCGGCTTCTGGACGAAAATCGGCGGCCTGCTCGCCAAGCCCGCCTTCAAGCGCGTGCACCATCGCACCAACCCCGATGAAGTCGGCGGCATGCCGCTGCTCGGCCTTCGGGGCATCACCATCATCTCCCACGGCAGCGCATCTCCGCTTGCCATGAAGAACGCCATCCGGCAGGCTTGCGAATCCATCCAGCATCAGGTGGGGCCGCACATCGAGGCCGCCGCCACTGCCCATTCCATCTCCCTCCATGCCCGCTCCTAGTTCCCAGTCCTTTTGCGCTTCCAGCATCATCGGCACCGGCAGTTACATGCCTGAAAAAGTGCTGACCAACGACGACCTCTCCAAGATCGTTGACACTTCAGACGAGTGGATCACCTCCCGCACCGGCATCAAGGAGCGCCGCATTGCCGCGGAAGATCAGGCCACCAGCGACCTCGCCGCTGAGGCCGCCCGCCGCGCCATGGTCAGCGCCGGCGTCTCTCCGGAGGAAATCCAGCTCATCATCGTCGCCACCGTCACGGCGGACATGTTCTTCCCCTCCACCGCCTGCTTTGTGCAGAAGAAGATCGGAGCCACCAACGCCGTCTGCTTCGACATCTCCGCCGCCTGCTCGGGCTTCCTGTATGCCCTCCAGGTGGCACGTCATTTCATCAATACCGGAAACCGCACCACCGCCCTCGTCATCGGCGCGGAAAAGCTCAGCAGCCTCATCAACTGGCAGGACCGCAACACCTGCGTGCTCTTTGGCGACGGTGCAGGTGCTGTGGTCATCCGCCGTGCCGACGAGGAAACCGAGGCGCCCGGCCGCGTGCTCTCCACCGTCATGGGGACAGACGGCACCCTGGCAGACGTGCTCAAGGTCCCCGGCGGCGGCTCTGCCTGCCCCATCACCCCGGAAAACGTGGCATCCCACCCTAACACCATCCACATGGAAGGCCGCGAGACCTTCAAGCATGCCGTCACCCGCATGCTGGAGGCCTCCCAGCAGGCCCTGGAGATGGCCGGGCTGAGCCCTTCAGACGTGGCCCTAGTCATCCCGCACCAGGCCAATGCGCGCATCATCAGCGCCATCGCCGAGCGCCTGAACCTGCCGCTGGAGCGCGTGTTCATGAATCTGGACAAGTACGGCAACACCAGCGCCGCCACCATCCCTGTCGCATTGGATGAAGCCAACAAGGCAGGCCGCCTCAAAAAGGGCGATGTCGTCCTCCTCGTCGCCTTTGGCGGCGGCTTCACCTGGGCCAGCTCAGTGGTGCGGTGGTAAATGACCGCCCTCCTTCTCTGAGCGACTCCATAATCTCGAGGACTCCCGTTCCACGTGCAAATGAGGTGAAAGTGCTCATTGCTTAATGCAGGGCAGGCTGTCTGGTGAGGCATGTCGCAGCGTTTGAAAGGATTGACCTGAACTCGCCCGCTTTGCCACGGCGTATTGCTTTCTTGGGAAACTACCCTCCCCGGCTGTGTGGACTAGCAACCTTCACCCACGATCTTTGCGAAGCAGTCGCCGCAGCGGCCCCCTCCACTGAGTGCATTGTCGGCGCGGTCAATGACTGTCCTGAGGGCTACGAGTATCCGTCCCGTGTGCGCTTTGAGCTGCAGGAAAAAGACCTCGACTGCTACCGGCGGGCTGCGGATTTTCTGAACTTCAATAATGCCGAGGTGCTGTGTGTGCAGCATGAGTTTGGCATCTACGGCGGCCCGGCGGGCAGCCATCTGCTGACGCTGCTGAAGGAGGTGCGCATGCCGGTCGTGACGACCCTGCACACGATCCTGGGGCAGCCAAACACAGCACAAAGGCATGTGATGGAAGAACTCATCCGCCGCAGCGACCGCTTGATCGTGATGGCGCGCAAGGGGGCGGACATCCTGCGCGACACCTACGCCGTGCCAGACGCAAAGGTGGACATCATAGCCCATGGCATTCCGGACATGCCGTTTGCCGATTCGGACATCTACAAAGAGCAGTTCGGCGTGCAGGGGCGCAAAGTGCTGCTGACCTTCGGCCTGCTGGGGCCGGGCAAAGGAATTGAGCATGTGATCGAGGCGCTGCCAGAGATCGTTCGCAGGCATCCAAATGTGGTGTATCTCGTGCTGGGAGCCACGCATCCGCATTTGCTGGCGCGTGAGGGCGAACGCTACCGCCTCAGCCTCGAACGACTGGCTGAGGACTGCGGTGTGAAGGAGCACGTCATCTTTTACAACCGTTTCGTGTCTCTGGAAGACCTGAAGGAATTTATCGGAGCGACGGACATTTACCTTACTCCTTACCTTAACGAGGCGCAGGTGACCTCCGGCACGCTGGCCTATGTTTTTGGCGCTGGAAAAGCCGTGGTCTCCACGCGCTACTGGCATGCTCAGGAACTGCTGGCAGACGGGCGTGGCGTGCTGGTGCCGTTTCGCGATCATGCGGCGATCTCCGATGGCGTTTGCAGCCTGCTGAACAATCCGGAGCGCATGCGGAAGATCTGCTTGGATGCCTACGCGCTGGGGCGGGATATGATCTGGCCGGCCATGGCTGGACGCTACCTCGAATCCTTCCAGCACGCACGTGCAGACCGCAAAGCCGCGTCCCGCACGGCCTTCGCCGGCTGGACGCTGGACAACCGCTCTGGAGACCTGCCGCCGCTGCGCCTGGACCACGTCATGCGCATGAGCGACAGCACCGGCATTTTTCAGCATGCGATCTTCACCGTGCCAAATTTTCACGAAGGCTACTGCACCGATGACAACGCGCGTGCCTTCATCCTGTGCAACATGCTGGATGAAAACGGCGGTGGGCCACCTGTGGAAAACCTCAGCAGCTTGGCAACGAGCTATCTGGCCTTTCTGGCTGCCGCATTGAATTACACGACGGGGAGGTTCCGGAACTTCATGAGCCATGGACGGCAGTGGCTGGAGGATGCAGGCAGCGAGGACAGCCATGCGCGAGCACTCTGGGCCACGGGTAATGGCGCAGGACGCTCCCGCAACGAGGGGCATCGCCGTCTTTCCGCACAGTTGTTTGTTCGCGGTCTGGCCGCCGTAAGCGGCTTCACCTCCCCCCGTGCATGGAGCTTCACACTGCTGGGCATCCATGAATACCTGCGGCAAAACGAAGGCAGCGCGGAGATCAGCGCCATGCGCGTGATGCTCACCCGCCGTCTAGTGCAGCGCTGGAAGTATTCCGCCACGGATAAGTGGCCCTGGTTTGAAGACAGCGTGACTTATGAAAACGCCCGTCTGAGCCAGGCGCTGCTCCTCAGCGGACAGTGGATGCCGGATGCTGAGGCGCTGGAGATCGGCCTCAAATCGCTGCAGTGGCTCGTCTCCATTCAGAAGACACCCTCCGGCTGCTTCCGTCCCATCGGCAGCAATGGTTTTTATCATCGCGATGGCGCACGTGCCGACTTTGACCAGCAGCCGCTCGAAGCGCAGGCCATGGTCGCCGCATGCCACGAGGCCGCACGCGCTACTCAGGACGAATCATGGTCGCGCGAGGCAAAACGCTCTTTCGAGTGGTTTCTCGGCCGCAATGACCTCGGTCTTGCAGTGTATGACTTCACCACCGGTGGCTGTGGAGACGGCCTGCACCATGACCGTGTGAATGAAAACCAGGGCGCGGAATCCACCCTGGCCTTCCATCTGGCGCTGGCGGAAATGAACTGCGCCAAACAGCTGCACAGTCCCCCCTACACTTCATGAGTAACATCCGCCTGCGTCGTCACGAGATCACCCTGATGCCTGAAAGCGCACGCGTCATCATCCGCCCCTTCATCCCTGGAGACACCGGCCGCATCACCACGATCATTGGTCGTGCGCTGGCGCTGTCAGAGGAGGAGGTCGTTCGAGAGCTGGACGTGGTGCGTCACGAATTTGCGGCACGGCATTTCGACATCGCCAGCCTGCTGCAGATCCACTTTGAGAAAGTGCGGCATCATGTCTTTACACACAAGCCTCTTTCGCTGGAGCGGCAGCTTCTGATAGGTGCGCTGTTCTCTGGCGAGTACGCACTCGAGTCTGCGGCTATTTTCAATCCATCCATCGTCCCCCACCCGGATCAAAGCGGAGCGGAGGAAGGCGGGCTGCGTTTTGTGATGAGCCTGCGCGCCACCGGGGAAGGCCACATCTCGTCCATCGAATTTCGCGCAGGCTCCATCTCTGCGAAGGGAGCCATCACGCTGGATCCAGTGTCACGATTTGTCACCGTGCCGGAGATCGTGCCGAATCCGAGCTACAAGAAAAAGCGCTTTGTGATCAAGCTCTCCGAGATGGGCTTCGACGACCAGCACGCCACCGCTGTGATGGGGCCTCTGTCGGAGAACTTCACCCGCAGCGATCTGAACAAAAGCGTGGGCACCGTGCGGCACGCGGCGCAGCCTGCGACGCGTGACCTGACACGGACCTTGGAGTGCCTGCAGTGGCTGGCAGACTCAAACTACGAGCTGCGATTCTCCGAAAAACTGGCCATGAGCGAGCGCATTATCTTCCCCGTGTCCCCGAATGAGACGAACGGCATCGAGGATGCACGCTTTGTGCGCTTTCTGGAAGACGACGGACATGTGATGTACTACGCCACCTATACCGCCTACAATGGCCGCGCCATCCTGCCGCAGCTTATCGAGACGGAGGATTTTTTGAATTTCCGCATCCTCTCTCTGAATGGCAGCGCCGTGCAAAACAAAGGCATGGCGCTCTTCCCACGGCGTGTTGCCGGGCGCTACGCCATGCTCTCGCGCCAGGATGATGAGAACCTCTTCATCATGTTTTCAGACAGCCCCCATCACTGGAGCGATCCCCAGATCATACTGCGTCCGTGCGAAATGTGGGAGTCGGTGAAAATAGGCAACTGCGGCTCTCCCATAGAAACCGAGGCGGGCTGGCTCGTCATCACGCATGGCGTCGGCCCCATGCGCAAATACTGCATCGGTGCGGCGCTGCTGGACCTGAACGACCCCGCCAAGGTGATCGGCCGCCTGCGTGAGCCCCTGCTGGCCCCTGAGGGCAACGAGCGCGAGGGCTATGTGCCCAATGTCGTTTACAGCTGCGGCTCCATGCTTCACGGTCGCGATTTGATCCTGCCCTACGCCATGAGTGACAAGGCTTCGGCCATCGCGAGCATCTCGCTGGACGAATTGCTCGAAGAACTGCTGGCAAGCCGACAGTGATGCTCCGGTGTTGGAAAAAATGAACGGAACCGCACGCCTCTTGCGTGGGATGTGCGCCGCTGACCTCTGGTTTTTGAGGGTTTTGCAGCCCTTTGCGGTCGTGGCCCATCCCTTTTCACTTTCCACTTCTCTGTAACCCGCCATATTCTGCACCCCTTTTTGCCCTCTTAGATCATGGCCTCCAAGCGCATCGTCCTCAAATTCGGTTCCGGCATCCTCACGCGCAAAGACGCTCCAGAGCCTGATCCCGTTCAGCTGCGCAAGCTCGTGGAAGCCGTCGCTTTGCTGAAGCGTGCCGGGCACTCGGTGGTCGTCGTCAGCAGCGGCGCCGTGGCCTCGGGGCTGAAGCCGCTGGATTTCAAGCAGCGTCCCTCAGACGTGACCACCCTCCAGGCGCTGGCCGCCGTGGGGCAGACGCACCTCATGCACGCCTACGAGTCCCTGCTGCGGGATCACGGCCTGCACGTCGCTCAGCTTCTCGTCACACATGAAGACTTTGAAAACGCTGACCGCGCCCCGCGCGTGAAGGCTGTGCTGGACCGCCTGATGGAGTTCACCCAGGTCGTCCCCGTCATCAATGAAAACGACTCCGTCGCCATCGAAGAGCTGCGCTATGGGGACAACGACAAGCTTTCCTCCCGCGTCGCGCGCTTCTGGGGCGCGGATGTGCTCATCCTGCTGACCAGCGCCCCCGGCCTGCTGCGGGACATGAAGAAGCCCGAGGAAGGCCCGATTCCCGTGGTGGCGGACGTGGACGAGGTGATCCACCACGCCGAAGAGGAAAAATCCGCCCTCGGCACCGGCGGCATGATTTCAAAACTGCGCGCCGTGCAGGACGCGGTGCATGGCGGTGTGGAGTGCATCATTGCCTCCGGACGTCATGCCGAGCAGATTCCCCTCCTCATCGAAGGCCAGGGCATTTGTACGCGCTTCCCGGCCTCTCATTCGTAATCCTGATTCATCATGGCATCTCCAGACATCGCCACCCTCCTCATCCACTGCCCGGACCGCCCCGGCCTTGTGCATGATGTCACCGGCTTCATTTTTTCGCATCAGGGGAACATCATCGACCTGCAGCAGCATATCGATGAAGAGCAGAACGCCTTCTTCATGCGCCTGGAATGGAGCCTGGAAAACTTCACGCTGGAGAATGAGGAGATCGAGGCACGCCTGCAGCCCCTGGCACGCCGGCATGAAATGCAGATGCGCCTGAGCTTCGCCAGCCAGCGCAAGCGCATCGCCCTCTTTGTGACCAAGGAGAACCACTGCCTCTACGACCTCCTTGCACGCCATGAGTCCGGTGACCTTCCTGTGGACATCCCGCTGATCGTCGCCAATCACGACACCCTGCGCCCTGCGGCGGAGCGTTTTGGCATTCCGTTTCATCACTTTCCCATCACGAAGGACAACAAGCTCTCACAGGAGGCGGCTCAGATCGAACTGCTGCGCCAGCACCGCATCGACACCGTCGTGCTCGCCCGCTACATGCAGATCATCAGTCCGGCGATGATCGCCGAGTTTCCGCATCGCATCCTCAACATTCACCACAGCTTCCTGCCCGCCTTCGTCGGCGCCAAGCCCTACCATCAGGCCTTCCAGCGCGGTGTGAAGATTATCGGTGCCACCAGCCACTATGTCACGGCTGACCTTGACGAGGGCCCCATCATTCATCAGGATGTTATGCGGGTCAGCCACGAGGACAGCGTTCACGATCTCGTCCGCCTCGGGCGCGATCTTGAGAAAACCGTTCTCGCCAAAGCCCTCTGGTGGCATGTGAGAGACCGGGTGCTCGTCTTCAAGAACAAGACCGTGGTCTTCGACTGAGGCTGGGCCGCTGCCACACGGTGGCGGCCTATTTCTTCGCCTTCGCTCCGCTCGATTTGGCAGCGGAATCCTTGGCAGCACCAGACTTCGTCGGGTCTGCGGCTGGCACACTAGGTGGGAGAGTCACTGGCGCTGTGGCAGGCGGCTGCAGGGCAGGATTCATCGCCGGAGGCGTCAATGTTCCCGGAGTGCCCGGGGTGGCAGCGTCTGCGGCTGGTGGCGGCACCACCGGCGGCGGTTCGGGCTTCTTGAACGGGTCCTCCCACACATGCAGCGCATAGCCAGCCCCCAGTCCGCCGACTTCTCCCAGCAGCGCCTGGCATTTTTCCTGCCATTTGGCCAGGTTCGGTGCGCTGCGTTCCTTTTCGGCAGTGCCCGGAAAGATGAGATAGGTGACCTTCAGGTCACTCTCCGGGCGGATGTAAGGAGTCGCCTTGGGATTGATGGTTTTGGCCATCAGCAGCGAGGCCTCGCCCATCTTGAAGCTCGGGCCGTAGTCACCGCAGATGGCAGGATAGATTTTTCCTTCGTGAATGACGGCGGCGTAGTCGCCGATCTGCGGTGTGAATTTGTTCTGGTCCGCATAGCCGCGGAACAGCAGCGAAAGGACGATGAAGGGGTCCTTGTCCGCGATGAGGCTGCTGCGCACTTTGAAATCTGCCACCTCAAGCTTGAGCTGGTCGATCATGACCTTGAGCTCCCGGTTGCGTGCAGTGCTCAGGCCTTTCTTCGCGTACTCATCCTGGGCTTTTTGCAGGCGCTCCTCCCATCTGGCCAGGAGCGGATTCGGGGTCTTGCTCGTTTTGGCCCAGGCATAGCTCGTGAAAGGCTGGTAGTAGTCTGAAAGGTAGATGTACTCATCCAGCGTCGGCATGCGGTCACCGTCTGAACCGTCGGCCACGACGTCCATTTCTGACTGGATCAGCAGGGCACGGCGCTGCGTGGCCGGGTGGGTCAGTTCGAGGATCGTCTCGGTGTCATAGAAGTTGTGACGGTCCAGGATTTTGTTCAGCCGCGTCAGGTCGTTCTGCACCCGGCTGGTTTTGTTTTCGTACAGCTTGTGGTAGAAGCCGCTCACCTTCGCCGCCTGAAGCATCACCTCGAGTCCGGGCAGCATGGTGGGCAGGTTTTTGTTGATGCGCGAAAGCTCGTCCAGAGTCTGGTTTGCCTTCGGTACCCGGATGCTCAGCTGGAATTCCGCCTTGTAAGCTTCGGGATCAAGCCGCTCCAGGCTGGCGAAGCCGCCCTGCTCGGTGATCAGGTTCGTTTTGACGGTGATGCCATTGAACAAGGTGGCCACATCAATGTCTTTGCGCGGGATGTATTTCTCCGGCAGCGGCGGCTGGACTTCGCGTATGACCTCCTTGGTCACTTCTTTGACCACGGGCACCTCTTTGATCACATCACGCATCACATCGCGCGTGACGACGCGTTCCTTCGTGCTTCGTGCGGAGGCCACGATGTCTTGGATGCCTTTTTTGATCTTGCCGGCAAAAGGGGTGAATGGCAGCACCAGGGCAATGACCAGGGTCAGCAGAAACAGCACTTTGATGAGGGAGCCAAAGCACCCGCGTTTCGGACGCTGAGAGCCTGGCTGGGGAAGGGGGGGCTGTTTGGTTTCCGAAGACATACGCGTGTGGGAAATCTAACCACGTTTCAGCACCAAGGCCAGCGCATCATCCTTCTTCCAGACGGCCTTCTTTGAGAAGCAGCCGGCGGTCGCCCCTTTTGGCCAGGGTCTGATCATGCGTGACAACGATGAGGGTCTTCCTGGCCTCATCGACCACCTGCATCAGCATGTCGATGACGCCGCTGCCCGTGCTTGCGTCGAGGTTGCCCGTGGGCTCGTCGGCATAGATGATGCCGGGGTTGTTGATGAGCGCCCGGGCGATGGCCACGCGTTGCTGCTCCCCGCCTGAAAGCTCCGTGGGCAGGTGCTGGAGGCGCGCGCTGAGCCCCACTTTGTCCAGCAGTTCGCGCGCACGCTCTTCGGCTTTTTTGCCGCCGATCATGGCCGGAAGCACCACATTTTCCAGCGCCGTGAGTTCCGGCAGCAGAAAGTAATGCTGGAAAACAAATCCCATGACTTCGTTGCGCGTGCGTGCGCGCTCCGCCGCCGCCGCTTGGTACAATGAGCGGCCATGCACCAGCACATCTCCCGAAGTGGGCTGCTCCAGCCCTCCTAGCACGTAAAGCAGGGTGGTTTTGCCAGCGCCAGACTGGCCGCATAGAAACACCTTTTCCCCGGCGGCGACTTCGACATTGACACCACGCAGCACGGGCAGGTCATGCCCGGGGAGATGGTACGTGCGGTGCACATCGTGTGCGGCGAGTGGGGCTGCTTCCTGGCTCATGTAAATAAGGTGCGCACGCTCCGCAGATGCCACGCGGCGTCAAGGCAGGATGCCCGCCAGGGTGCGTTGTTTGAGCGCTTCATACATCACGATGCCTGCCGCCGTCGCCAGATTCAGGCTCCGCGTGCCCTGCATCGGGATGCGCAGGCACTTCTCCGGCTGGATCACGGAGGCCGGAATGCCCCGGGTCTCCGGTCCGAAAACGAGAAAAATTTCCTCCGCTGAAAGGTCGGCCTCCCAGTAGGTCTGCTCGCCCTGGCATTCGATGAACCAGCAGGCAGCCCCGGCGGGCTTCTCGGCGGCAAAGGCCTCCCAGTTGTCCCAGACCCTCACATCCACCTCGGGCCAGTAGTCCAGGCCGGCGCGCTTGAGCTGCTTGTCATCCAGGCTGAATCCAAGCGGCTTGATCAAATGCAGCCGGGCATTGGTGGCCAGACACAGCCGCCCGATGGCCCCCGTGTTGTGCGGAATTTCCGGCTGAAACAGGACGACGTTCAGCATGCGGCCTCAGCCTTTGAACACAAAGAATTTCCGGCAGATGAAATTGACCAGTGTGGATGAAACGATCAGCAGGAGCTGCGCAACGAAAGTGCTGATGCCGTACCACTTGATGAGATAAGGTCCGGAGACCAGGCCGATGCCAAAACCAATCGAACTGATGGTGGAGAAGTAGATGAACTCCAGCACCCGGTGATGCCGTCCCGGAGTGAAGACCCAGAGGGAGTTGGTCACATAGGCAAAGATGTTGCCAAAGAAGAAGGCAATGATGTTGTTGTAGATGCTGTTCACTGCGCGCACCGCATCGGTCACACCGCTGTCCACCAGGGCGGGATACATGCCCCAGCGGGAGAGGGAGTAAAAGATCACCTGGGTGATGGTCAGCGAGCCGATGCCGCAGATCCCGTACTTTATGAACTGGACCAGCGGATCGGTGTCGCGAATGTTCAGCCGTGCCCAGATAGCACGCCAGTCGTTCTCGCGGAAAAATGAAAGAGCCTCACCGATTTTTGACATCATCAGGTGAGGCTCTCCGGGGATCGTTGCTCTGCAAGCAAAGATGCGCTGCGTTTAGTAGTAGTGGTAGTTGCCGTTGCGGTCGTAGTAGCCCTGCTGCTGCTGGCGTCCGCGGTAGCCCTGCTGCTGTCCCTGGTAGTATTGCTGCTGGTTGCGCTGGTCACGAGCATTGCCAATGGCGTTGCCACCCAGGGCACCAAGGCCGGCACCGATGGCGGCGCCTTCCAGGCCACGTCCGCTTTGGTTGCCAATGATGCCGCCGACGGCTGCGCCGCCAAGCGCGCCAATCACCGAACCTGTTTGTGCATTAGGGCCCGAGGCGCAGGAGACCAGCGAGAGGGCAGTGAGAGCTGTGAGGAGGGTTTTTTTCATATGTTTAGGATGTGAGTGACTGGGATTGGACGTTGGTTGCATCAGTAGTAGTAGCCACGACGACGGTCGCGGGCGTTGCCGATGGCGTTGCCGCCCAGGGCTCCGAGCGCGCCACCGATGGCTGCGCCTTCCAGTCCGCGTCCGCTTTGAGAGCCGATGATGCCGCCGACGGCAGCTCCGCCAAGGCCGCCGATGACAGCCCCTTGCTGGGCACCTGGGCCAGTGGCGCAGGAGGAGAATGTAGCAGCAGTGAGAATGGAGAGGATGAGATGTTTCATAATAGTGTTAATATTGTGATCAAGCAGACTGCTTTGTCGTTAAATACGACTGAATTGTTCATAAAGAAAAGAGAAATCCTCCTGCACACGGCAGGTTCTCGCCCGGAATATCCCCTCCATGAGATCTCCGGACACCCCCGGCTTTCTTTATTTGACGCGCATTCTGCCTGCGGCTACAAAGCCGTCCGCCTCCCCCCCTATCCAACTTCCTTATGCACGTGCGTTTCTTCCTTCGTTGCCTGTTTGCAGTTTCTCTCGTCAGCCTCGCCGCGTTACCGGCCAAGGCGGAGCAGCTCTCTCTGGATCATCCCTGTGCCGCGCTGGTGAAAAAATATCTCACCGCCGTCGTCCAGCAGGACTGGAAAACCGCATCCCAGATGCTGGTTCCTTCCTCCTTGGAGCGCCGCCAGCGTGAAACGGTCAACATCATCAAGTCCGCCCCCACCATGTCCGACGAGGAGAACATGCTCGCCGGTTACAACGTCAAGGGCGTCAGCGATCTTGAGAAGATGACCCCTCAGGAGTTTTATCAGGTGGATCGCGAGGCATGGCACAAGAAGCTTAAGCTCACTCCTGAGGCTACCAAGCGGAAGCAGGAAACCCTCAAAGTCATCGTGCTCGGACTCGTCGAGGAAAAGGACAAAGGCTACGTGCACGCCACCGTCCGCACTTCCCAGGAAACTCTCACCGACAAGATTGAGGAGCTCTTCCTCATCTCTTTCATCACCGATCCGGCCAATCCCAAAAATTACCTCATCTCCCCCGAGATGAAGGACCGCCCTGTCATCACCCCGCTTGATGGCTCCGCGCCCAAGGAAAACTGATCGTCACAGCAGCCCTCGCAGTGCGCTCAGGAGCACTTTGCCCAGATCGCTGCGAGGTATGGCATTCAAAGTTCGGACATCCTGAATCTGCTCAAAAAGCCTCAGCGTTTCGTTGAGGCCTTTTTGCATCTCCGCGGCTTCGCTCTCACTCATGCCGCTCACGGCCAGCACCAGCCGGCTCTCTCTGCGCGCGTCTGCCACATCGCACACCGCCGCATCCGCAGTGCCTCGACCGAGCTTGAGCCGCAGCGCTTCGATCCGGTCCTGAATGGGGCCCAGCGTCACGAGTTCTCCCAAAATTTTCACCGTCCCTGCCATACGCCCCATGAATCGCAGGCATCGCATGCCATCCGTTTCAAAAATCTCCACATGATCTCGCGTGCGCAGTCCCTCGCCAGGGATGTTCTCCCAGCGCCAGCAGCCTCCCTCCCGCACGGCGTAGCCTCGGGCGAGTGCAGGGCCGCTCACGGTCAGCACACCTTCGGCATCGGTGCGCACTTGCCAGATTGGCAGCACCTTCAGTGCAGAGCCCGGGCATGACTGGGCGGCCACACTTGAGCCCGTCTCTGTCATGGCATAGGTGCGGTGCACCTGCCAGCCCAGGGCCAGCGCCTCGGCCTCCAGCTCGGCATTCAGGGCGCCCCCGCCCACCAGCACCGCACGCATGCGCGCTGGTGCACGCAGTCTTGCGGCCACGAGGTCAAAGACCTGTGTGGGCACCAGGGAGGCCAGCGTGGCCTGGGTGCTCTCACACGCCTCCACAAAAGACAGCGCACTCCATTTTCCCTCCAGCCTGGAGACGGCGCTGCCGCTGAGGTGCGCCCGTGCCAGGATGCCGAAGCCTCCCACATGGTGGGTCGGCAGTGCGAGCAGCCAGCGGTCCTCGGCTGTGATGCCAAAGTGCCTGTTCACCGCATCTGCGGAGATCAGCAGCGCCTCCTTGGTCAGCCCCACCCATTTGCGCACGCCCTCCGTCCCGCTCGTTTGAAAGAAACACCAGCCTTGCGCCTTCAGCCCGTGCAGCGCCATTTCCGCCAGCCCCTCTGCCTCCGGTGTTGTTTCGGAGTTTGCCACCCACACACCGCCCTCAGTCCAGAATTCGGGCCCGGGTTTTACAGCCGTCTCCATGGCAAACCCTCCAGGACATCTCCAAAACCCAGCCCGCCGCCGCTGCGGTCCGCTGACAAACAGCCCCCATGGGAGGTCACACGCTCAAAGAACTCATCCTTCTCGAACAGATGCTCGGTGCACAGTCCGCAGAAATCCAGCGCCTGCCCCTCGGACAGCGCCACCGCCGCCTCATAGGCCGCAAACATCTGGCCAAAGGCATGATCCATCGCCGAGGTCAGCACTAGCGGCTGCTGCGGATGAGTTTCCGCCACCGTGCGCCAGTCACGCCGCGCCGGTTTCACCACCACCGCATCAAAGCCCTGCGTGCCGTCCTTCCAGCCCTTGTCCAGCGCCAGCTTCACCCCCCACTTTTGTCGCACAGCTTCCCAGGCCTCCGCGTTGTAAGGGAAGGGGTCCTCCACGAAATCCAGCGCACGGTACACCCGCAGCGGCATGAACTCGATGAACTTGCCAAACGTCAGCCGGTCCAGCACGCCGTTAAAATCCACGCGCAACCGCACACCCTGCGTTTCAAACCGCTTCGCGCAGCCTTCCAGAAAGCGCGTTGTCTCGCCGTAGTTCGCAAAACCCTTCGCCTTGATCGCAGGCCAGCCTTCCGCCAGCACGCGCTCCATCTGCGCCTCGGTGTCGGTGGCAAAGCTCCACGAATAGTGGCTGCGCGGGATCTCCAGCCCCTCAAACAAGCTCACGCCCGCACGCCGCGCCTCTCCGTCCAGCTCCGCACAGCGCAGCGCCATCGCCGTCACCGGAGTCGTGACTCCTTCGCTCAGCAGCCTCAGCTGCTCCTCCACCGGAGCATCGCCAAATTCCGGCCACGGATGCACGCAGCCGTAGCCTCCGTTCACGCAGATCAGCGCTCCCGCAAACACTCTCCTCACGGAGGCCGCATTCAGTGCCACCCCGCTGCGCAGCAGGTATTCATGGTAGTAGATGGGGGCGTCGGTCATTCGGGTATGGGACTATACATCATAGACCGCCTGTCTGACCTCTTCCATAAAAGCCTTTCTTCACCGCATCACGTCCGCACTCTTCACGATTCCCCAGCTTATGAGTACGGCAAACAGCAGAAGCTGCCCCCCGCTCATGGCCAGCAGGCGGTTGTGCCCGCGGCCAGGCGGTTCGGCGATCACCCGCCACGCGACAAAAAAACCGATGGGCAGTGTGATCAGCGGCAGTGTGAAAGCCCTTGGCCAGCCCTGCTGAAACCAGTAAACGCCCGCTGCATGCGCTGCGGCTAGGAGTAACACAATCTCCGCCCGTGCAAACCCCACGCCTAAGCGCACCGCCAGCGTCTTTTTGCCGGTCTGCCCGTCCTCCGCGACATCGCGCAGGTTGTTGATCGCAATCAGCACCGTGCTCAGGCAGCCGATTTGGAAGCCGGCCACCACCGCCGCCACGTACCATTCACCCGTTTGCACAAAGGCCGTGCCCGTCACCGCCACAAAGCCGAAGAACAAAATCACAAACAGCTCGCCCAGTCCGCGATACGCCAGCGGCACCGGCCCGCCCGTGTAGCCAAAGCAGAAGTAAAGCGACGGAATGCCGATGAACAGAATTGGCAGCCCCCGCGCCTCAAACAGCGGCACCGCCAGCAGTGTCGCCACCGCCAGCATCAGCCACGCCGCCAGCTTTACCGCCTTCGGCGAAGCCACACCGCTGGCAGTGATACGCCGGGGCCCGATGCGCGCCTGCGTGTCCGCACCCTTGATCGAATCCAGCGCGTCGTTGAAAAAATTCGTCGCTATCTGCAGCGCCCCGCAGCTCCCCAGCGTGCAGAAAGCCAGCCACCAGTCGAAATGTCCCGAGATTTTCGCCGCCAGCGCACATCCCACCACGACAGGAGCAATCGCAGCCCCCAGAGTTTTAGGGCGTGCGGCGGCGATCCAGTCAAAAAGGTGAGGCATGAGGTGGAAGGAATGACGAATTCCTGACCCACCGCAAACTCTTCGTCATTACTTTGGCATCTCCACCTGCCCATTCGACATCAGGTAGGCGATCAGGTTCTTGACGTTTTCATCTCCCAACGCGGAGAGCAGTCCTTCGGGCATCAGAGACATGGGCAGCTGCTCCTGCTTCACGATCTGCGTGCGCTCGATGACGATGCGCTCGGCAGGCGTCTGCACCGTCAGCGTGCGCTCCGTCTGCTCGGGGATCACCCCGGTGATGGTGCGGCCGTCCTTGAGATTGAGCACGCTCACACGGAAATCCGCCGGCACCACGGCGCTGGGGTCCAGAATGTTTTCAAGCAGGTACTTCAGATTGTGGCGGTCGCTGCCCGTCAGTTCGGGCCCGATGGCACCACCCTGGCCGTACATCTTGTGGCAGGCGCTGCAGACGGCCGTGAAGATCATGCGGCCTTTGGACGGGTCAGCCTTGGCCAGCGTGTCCTTCGTCAGCAGTCCTTCCCATTTCGCAAACTCCGCCTTCTTTGCTTCCGGTGTGTCACGAATCTCGCCCCAGGCTTCGGTCAGCAGCTTGGTCAGGGATTCATCTCCGAGGCTGCGGATCTGCCGTGCCTGGAAGGGGGAGATCGCCGTCGTCGGCACCTTCTTGTCCTTCACCGCCTCCAGCAGCGCCTTGGCGTAGCTGGGGCGTGAGCTCAGCGTCGCCACCGTCGCGGCCTGCTGCTCCTCGCTGCGGCCCGGCCAGGGGTTCAGCATGGCTTTGGGGATGTTCGGGTCATCATAAGCGGCCAGCGCCTTGCGGGCATCGGTCCCCAGCACCTTGTCATTGATCTGGCCGCGTATCACCGCCAGCAGCTCCGGCTTGGCGCTGCGTGTCAGGCTCTTGAAGGCGTTCAGGCGCGCATTGGCGTCGCCCTCCGAATTTTTCACAATGGCGATCAGTTCATCCGAGGCACGGCCGCTGCCAAAGACCATGGAGAGTGCCTGAATGTTGGCGGTGCGGGTCTTGGCCTCTTCGGCGTCTCCTGCTTTGTCGGCAGAAGCCTTGGTCACAAACTCATCCCAGCCCTTCGGCTTCTTGGCAGAGCTGAAGCCATCCAGCCCAGCGGTGATTCCGGCGAGCACGTCTGTCCGGGCTTCGGGGCTGTTGTTCATCAGCGCAACCAAGGCATCCACCGCCTCAGGCTTTGCCTCGATCATCTCCGCAATCCGGCGGGCCACCAGCCTGCGCATGGTTGGCAGTTTTGCTTCCTTGATCAGCTCCACGCCCTTCATCGGATCGGCGGCCACAGCGGGCTCGATGCCATACCACACCATCAGCGGCTGCTGGCGGTCGTCTGCGTCCTCGGCGTGCCTGGACAGAGCCGTAGCGATAGGCCAGCGTTCTTCAAGCGGAAGGCGTTGCATGTCGGAGGCTGTTTGCAGGCGCACGAGTCCGTCCTTGCTGTCGGCATCCGCCAGTCCGCGCAGCGCACGCGGGGCAGGTCCGGCACCCTTTTCATACTGCTGCTGCAGTTCCATGCGGGCCCACCAGTTGTTGTCTGCGGAGCGCTCGCCTTTCTTGGGCTCCCCATACACAATCTTGTAAATGCGTCCGCTCGTCCGGTGCACGCCGTCGTTGTCGTGGCATTCGCCGCCGTCGCTCCAGTCGGAGACGATGACGTTGCCGTCGGGACAGGTGAGGAGGTCGATGCCGCGGAACCACTTGTCCTTGGCCTTCATGAAATCAGGCGCATGCTTGCCCACGTAACCGCAGCCCTGACGCTCCAGCTTGTCCACATTGATACGGTTGCCGTGCAGGTTGCAGGTCAGCACGGCGCCTTGGTACTCCTTGGGCCACAGACCGCCCTGGTAAATGAGCATGCCCACGTGGGCGTGGCCGCCGCCGAGCTCGTCGGTCTTGGGGCTGGCGCCGCTTTTGCGGATGTCACTCCACTTTTCCGCGCCGGTGTCCCAGTGGAAGTGGTCGGCGGTCTGCTCGATGACTTCATACACGTGCGGATTGAGATGCGTGCCAAACATGCGCCGGTAGTACGCGCCAGGGATGGCGTGCCAAAGGTGGCCGATGACGGTGTTGATGAAGAAGAGATCGCCATTGGCCGTCCAGTCATGGCCCCAGGAGTTGGTGCCGCCGTGGCAGACGGTTTCCAGGATTTTTTGCGTGGGGTGGTAGCGCCAGATGGCGCAGTTCATCCTCACCCGCTTGTCAGCCGGCGTGCCGGGCGCGCCTACCGCGGAGGTGTCGGTAATGCCGTGACGGCCATACAGCCAGCCGTCCGGGCCCCAGCGCAGACCGTTGACGATGTTGTGACCGATGGTTTTCACATTGAATCCGTCCAGCAGCACCTCGGGCTCCCCATCGGGAATGTCGTCGCCATTCTTGTCGGCGATGAAGCTCAGCGTCCCGTTGTTCAGCACCCACACGCCGCCGTAGCCGATCTCCACGCTGGTCAGATAGCTGCCGCCTTCCCAGAAGACCTTGCGGCCGTCGTGCTTGCCGTCTCCGTCCTTGTCTTCCAGGATGATGATGCGGTCCCGCAGCTTGGTGTCCCAGCGCATGGGGTTCTCGGCATAGGTGTAGTTTTCCGCCACCCAGAGTCGGCCCTTCTTATCCCAGCTCATCGCAATTGGCTGCTGCACATCCGGCTCGGCGGCAAACACCACGCACTTGAAGCCCTTCGGCAGCTCCATCGTCCGCGCCACCTCTTCCGCAGGCATGGGGTCGCCCTTTTCGGTGTTGAAGGGTTTGGGAAACTCGTCGGCCAAAGTGGCGAGAGTCGAAAAGGACAAGAATGACAGAAAGGCGGCGCGACGTATGCTCATAAACGAAGTGGACCTTTCCAAACGCCCGGTTCGTGCGCAATCTTCAATTCATCCCATGAAACACATCCTCTTTTCACTCGCCGTGTTTTCCGTGTGTTTTGGGGGAAGTCTTGCCGCCGCAGTCAAAGAAGGCGTCAAATCCAAAAGCCCCCAGGCTCGTACCGCCGCCGATCTCGCCGAGGCCATCCGTCCTTCGCTGGTCAAAATCACCCAGATCGGCCGTGAGGGCACCGACGGCATCGGTTCCGGCTTCATCGTGAGCGAGGACGGTTTGATCGCCACCAATCTGCATGTCATCGGTGAGGCCCGCCGCCTGCAGATCGAAATGCACGACGGCAAAACCCATGCTGTCACCGTCGTCCAGGCCAGCGACAGCCATCACGACCTCGCCCTGCTGAAAATTGACGCCAAAGGACTCAAGCCCCTGCCGCTGGGAGATTCCGGCAAAGTCCGGCAGGGAGAGCCCATCGTCGCCATGGGGGCTCCTGAAGGGCTGGGTTTCAGCATCGTGCAGGGCGTGCTCTCGGCCACGCGCGAGGTCGATGGCCAGGAGATGCTCCAAGTCGCTGTGCCCATCGAGAAGGGCAACAGCGGCGGCCCGCTCCTCGACATGCAGGGAAATGTCCTGGGACTGCTGACCTTGAAGTCTCTCAAAACAGACAATCTCGGTTTCGCCATGCCCGTGAACGAGCTCAAAATGCTGATCGAAAAGCCCAATCCTGTGCCCATGTCACGTTGGCTCACCATCGGTGCGCTCAATCCCAGACAATGGCAGACCTATCTCGGGGCGCAGTGGACGCAGCACGCGGGAGTCATTCGTTCCGAATCTGTCGGCTCAGGCTTCGGCGGCCGTGCACTCTGCCTTTCGACGCAAAAAGTGCCCGATGGCAGTTTTGAAGTTTCTGTGACCGTGCGTCTCGATGATGAGTCTGGAGCCGCCGGCCTCACCTTTTGCTCCGACGCTGCAGACAGGCACTACGGCTTCTATGCCTCGGGCGGCAAGCTGCGCCTCACCCGCTTTGACGGCCCCGATGTCTATTCATGGACCATTCTGGCGGATGTCCCGAGTGACGCCTACAAGGCCGGGGAGTGGAATACGCTGCGCGTCCGTGTCGAGCCGGAGCGCATGGTCTGCTTTGTGAACGGCAGGCAGGTCATCGAAAGCAGCGACACCGGCCTGCGTGGTGGCGCTGCAGGGCTGTGCAAATTCAGGACCACCGTGGCCCAGTTCCGCAATTTCCGCGTCGGAACTGACCTCGCTGAGAAACCGCTGCAGCCTGAGCTCGCCTCCCAGCTCCGCTCCAAGGTGGAGGAATACATCGCCGAAGCCACCAGCGCCGACAAAACGCTGGAAGGCCTGCTGGAAAACCCCTCTGCCGCCCGCCGCGTGCTGGTAGAGCAGCGCCGCAGGCTTGAGGAAGAGGCGGTCAAACTGCGCGATCTCGAGCGTGAGCTGCACCGCCGGGCCATGACCAAGGAAATTCTGGCCGAACTCGCCAAGCCCGAGCCTGAGATCAATCTGCTGCGCTGCGCCCTCCTGCTGGCGCGCCATGACAATCCGGAGATCGACATCGCAACCTACCTGAACAGCTTCAAGGCCATGGTGCTGGATCTCAAAGACGACCCCGAAATCAGCAAAGGCACCATTCCTGCCGTGAAGAGACTCAACCGCTACCTCTTTGAGGAAAACGGCTTCCACGGCAGCCGGGGCGACTACGGCAGCCGCTCCAACAGCTACCTCAACGAGGTCATCGACGACCGCGAAGGCCTGCCCATCACACTGAGCCTGCTCTACGTTGAACTCGCCTCAGCCCTGGGCGTTCAGGGCGTGTTTGGCGTGCCGCTGCCCGGCAAGTTCATGGTCGGCTACCGTGACGGTCCTGAAGGCGAGCTCCAGCTCGTGGATGTCTTTGAGCATGGGAAGCTCGTCACGGTCGAGCAGGCGGCGCTCGATCTCACCGAAGACGGTCATTTCCCGGAAGGATCCCTCTCGCCCACCACCAAGCAGGCCATCCTCCTGCGCATGCTGCGGAATTTGATGAGCAGCGTCTTCGACGACAGCCGCTCCCTCCGGGAGTCACTGCCTTATTTGAACCTCGTCCTGGCCATTGATCCTCAGTCAGCCGCCGAACGCCTCACCCGCGCCCAGATGCGCCAGCGTCTCGGGGAAAAAGCCGGCGCTCGCGAAGACGTAACGTGGCTGATCGACAACTTTCCCGCTGACGGCCCTCCCGAGCTCATGCAGCAGCTCGACCGCTGGCTGCAGTCGCTGCGGGAGTAAAGTTGCCCAGTTGCGCCGCAACTGGACTACTTTTTAAACCCCGCCAGCCGCACCCCGAACAGCCAGCGAAACGGCGGTTTCAGTGCCAGCGCCTTGCGCAGGCCATGCGGCAGCAGGTCCAGCAGCTTTTCGCAGATCACCGCTGGCCAGGTGGGAAGCAGGATGAATTTGCCACGCCCGCCGAAAATGACGCGTGTTTTTTCAAAGCCCACCTGCCGGAAAAGCGCGGACAGATCGCCCACGGTGTACTCCTTGAGGTGAAACCCCTTCGCCTCAGGGTCACAGATGCAGCTGATGTCATGCGGTCCGGTCAGACGGCTGGGCGTGATGCACAGATAGACCCCTCCGGGGGCCAGCGCCGCATGCAGATGCCGGAGCTGCTCCACCGCATCGTCCGGGTGCAGGTGTTCCATCAACTGGTTGCTATAGGCCACGTTCACACTGCCCGGAGCCACAGGGATGGTGCTGCCGTCAGAGAGCACCAGCCGCAGATTGTCAGGAAGCACGCGTTTGCGGGTGATTTCATCAGAGACGTCCACCGCCAGCACCTGGGAGACTCTGGCCGCCACCGTCTTGGCCAGCTCACAATCTCCCGGTCCGACTTCGAGAAACACGGTGTTCGGCTTCAAGAATGGCGTCAGAATCTCCATTTTTTCAGCCACATCGGCCGCCAGCCGTTCCGGGGAGGCTTTGTTGGTATGCTGCGGATGATCCGGAACACGTTTAAAAAGCTCATCATAGACCTCGGAGTAGAGCGTGCGGCGCTGCTCCTTGGTGGCATGCCGCAGCCGGTCGGCGAGCTCGCGCTCCACCTCATAATGCTGGCGGAGCTGTTCCGGGGTGCGGGTGTCGGTGACGGTGACTGGCATGGATGCGCAAAAATCTAAGCGGCAGATGCGGTTCAGGCAAGGGCGCGCACTTCCTTGCTCATTGAGGAAGTGCGAATTAGCATGGGGGCGATGCTGAAACACTTTCTTTTGCTCTGCCTGCTCACGGCTGTGGTCCAGGCCCAGGACCTGGGGCCGGCCAAGGACGATCCCTCTGTGCCCAAGGATCGCGACACCATCCTGCGCATCCAGATTTTCCTCGACAAGAACCTCTTTGGCCCCGGCAAGCTGGATGGTGCCGTCGGTGAGTTCACCTACAAAGCCGTGGTGAATTACAACTATGCCCATGGACACAAGGACCTCTACAACTGGGCACGAATCCAGGCGGCGGCCATGGACGAGGTCCCTGTGATCTTCGCCGCTTTCAAGATCACGCCCATCTTGACCCGCTATGTGACAGCCGACCTGCCCGAAGACTACGAAAAAGCGTCCGCTTATCCGTTCATGGCCTATCGCAGCATGCAGGAGCTCATCGCGGAACGGTTTCATACTGATGAGACCTTCCTCGCCGCCATCAACCCCGGCAAAAACATGGCCGCGCTCAAGCCCGGAGACATCATCGTCGTGCCAAACGTCAAGTCCTTCAGGATCGAGGACATCAAGCCCATGCAGAGCTTCAAGACCGACGCCTTGCTCAGCAGTCACACCATCGTGGTGGACACCACGGAGCGCATGGCTGCCATCTACAGTGACAAGGAGATGATGCTGGCCGCTTTTCCCATTACCCCGGGCAAGCCTCAGTTCATCCCCGTCGGTACCTGGAAAGTGGTGACCATGATGGCCACGCCCACCTTCCGCTACGACAAGCAGTTCCTCGAGGAAGGCGTGCGCGGGGAGGAGGCCTTTCAGATCCCGCCCGGGCCGAACAGCCCCATTGGCGTCATCTGGTGCGGCCTGAGCAAATCGGGCATCGGCCTGCACGGCACCGCCATGCCGCGCACCATTGGCCGTACCCGCAGCGCAGGCTGTGTCCGCTTTGCCAACTGGGACGCCATTCGACTTCCGCAACTCATCCGGCCAGGAACGCGCGTCATCGTGCGTTAATCTTCCACCATGCGCATCCTCATCGCCGGTCTCTTCCACGAGACCCACACCTTTCTTGACGGACTCACCCCGCTCTCTGATTTCCAAATCCGCCGCGGGGAGGAACTCTGGGCCTCCAAAGGCGACTCCTCACCGCTCGGTGGCGTCCTTGAATTGGCGGATGAATTTGGCTGGGAGATGATTCCTGCCGCCGACTACCGTGCGCAGCCTTCCGTCACCGTGGCGGATGAGGTCATTGAGCAGTTCTGGAACGACATCGCCCCCTATGCCGCCCAAGGCGGCTACGACGCCATCTATCTGGTGCTTCATGGTGCCATGGTCTCAGAAACGATCCTCGACGTCGAAGGCGAAATCCTTCGCAGGCTCCGCACCCTCACCACGGTTCCCATCTTTGGAGTCTTTGATCTGCATGCCAATTTCTCGCCGCAAATGGCTGCGCTGGCCGACTGTTTGGTAGGCTACCGCGAAAATCCGCACACTGACGCACGCGAAGCGGGTTTGATCGCAGCGCGCCTGCTGAACCGCTGCCTCACTACGGGCCAGCGTCCGCACATGCAGCTCCAGCAGCCCGGCATCATCTGGCCGCCGACCGGCACCGGCACTTCGAAGGATCCCATGCTGACGCTGGAAAAGATGGCTCGGCAGTTTGAAGGCGAGAATGAGTCGCTTTGGGCCATGAGCATCGTCGCCGGCTTTAGCTTTGCGGACACGCCTGACACAGGCGTTAGCTTTGTTGCCTGCACCACGGTGGATGCTACGCAGCAACTGGAAGAACTCTGCAAGCGTGCGCAGGAACTCAACCACCTCGGCCAGGTCACCGATCCGCCGGTAGATGAAGTGCTCGAACAGCTTAAGCCACGGTCTGAAGGTCTGACCGTGCTGGTGGAGCCCTCAGATAATATCGGTGGCGGCGCACCCGGAGACTGCACCGGGCTGCTGCGTGCCCTCATCCGCCATGGCATTCCAAATGCCGCCATCTGCATCAATGACCCGCAATCTGTCAGCCAAATCGCCGCTGGTGCGCGTAAAATTGCACTCGGTGGCAAAGGCAGCCGTCTGGATGCAGGCCCGCTCGAAATCGAGGTCGAACTCATCGCCTTGAACGACGGCAGATTTGAACTCGAAGACAAAAACAGCCATCTGGCCAGCATGTGTGGCGATGTCTTCGACATGGGCCGCTGCGCCGTGGTGCGGCATGCGGGGCTTACCATTCTCATTACCAGTGTGAAGACGCCGCCTTTCGATCTGGGGCAGTGGCATAGTCAAGGTATTGCGGTTGAGCAGCTTAGCGTGGTCGGAGTCAAGGCTGCGGTGGCGCATCGGCGGGCCTATGACAAGATCGCGGCACGCATGCTGTGGGTGGATACACCGGGACCTTGCAGCAGCAATCTGGCGGCGCTGCCGTTCCGACATCTGAAGCGCTCCAGGTAAAATACATCCCAAGAGGATCTTCGGTGCAGCGTCATGCGGTGTGATTCCACGCCGCCATGAACACGAACGATCCCAAACAACCGTCTGCGTATCAAGTGCCACCCGGCTGGGAGAGGTTTCAACCGCCGCCTGTGGCTGAGCCCGTTCTACAGGCTGTCCTGGTGGAGGACAGGCCGCCTGCACCGGCACGCATTCAGCCGCCTGCCCCTGCATGGCTGCGCTTCTGGCGGCAGATGGGTGGAGGCTCGCTCATGCTCAGCCTTGCGGTGCATGTGGGGCTGCTGCTGGCGGCGGGGGTCATCATCGTTGGGACACAGATGGCGAAGCCGGTGAATGATTTTATACCGTCGGGCCCGACGCAGGCGAGTGTCGAGGCTTCGCAGGATTTGGCATACAAGGTCAGCATGAAGCAGATGGATGCGATGGCGAGAAAGACGCCGCAGACGCGCATTGGGGTGGATGGGCCGACTGACTGCTTGCTGCCTGAGGCAGGGGTGATGGAACTTCCGGAGGCAGGGAATGGAACGAGCAGGCTGATGAGCGCATCCATTGGCAGCAAGCTCCCGGGCATGGAGGGCTCCGCCCCACCGACCATGCTGGCGAATTTGCCGAACATGTTTGGGGGGCGCTGCTCGATGCAGAGCAGGCTTGAGAAATTGAGGGAAAATGGCGGCACGGCGGAGTGTGAGATGGCAGTTTCCCGCTCATTGGCGTGGCTGAAGGGGCAGCAGAATGCGGATGGGTCGTGGGGGCGGGCGAACAAGGGGGCGATGACGGGTTTGGCGCTGCTTTGCTACCTGGGGCGCTGCGAGACGCCAGATTCTGCGTTCTATGGCGACAATGTGCGCGATGGGATGCTCTATCTGGTGGAGCTGGCGCGGAGAAATCCGCATGGGATTTTGGCGGAGAATCTTGTGTCGAATTCCGCAACTTATGAGCATGGGATCGCGACTTACGCGCTCGGCGAAATGTATTCGTTCTACCGCCTGGGCAACCGGAGCCTGCCGGGATTGCGCGAAACTTTCGAGAAGGGGGTGCAACTCATCATTGAGCAGCAGAATCCGCAGGGGTCATGGACCTATGGGGGCAGGGATGCGGGCCTGCCGACTGCCTACAACAAGGACAGCCGGGGTGAGGATTTGTCGGTGAGCGGGTGGCAGTTTCAGGCGCTGAAGGCGGCGAAGCACTCGGGACTGAAGATCGAGGGGCTGGATGGGGCGATCAAACGGTGCTGCGATTATCTGGAGTCGAAGCAGACGAAGGACGGGGGCTTTGGCAAAACGAACCGGGATGAGCACTACAACCAGTGGAGTCTGACGGGATGCGGGGTGCTGGGGCTGCAGACGCTGGCGCAGCACAAGGCGACGGCGGTGAAGAAGGGGATCCGGTTTCTGAGGGAGTTTCTGAGCGCCGAGCCGCTGGACTGGGAGCGCAACTGCAACCTGTACTGCTGGTATTACTACACGCAGGCCTTCTTTCAGGCCGGCGGGGAGGACTGGCGTTTTTACAATGCACAATTTTTGCCGCAAATCATCGGTGCGCAGCAGGCGGACGGCTCTTTCAAACGTGGGCGGCCCAACTGGCCTGCGGGTGACGCGGCGGATGCGATTTACAGGCAGTGCCTGTGCACGCTGCAACTGGAGGTCTATTTCCGGTACCTGAAGGTGGCTGACCGTGAGGAGCCGTCGATTTTTGAGAGGCAAACAAGGCGTTAATTGCACAGCCTCACAAGATCGGGTGAGGCATTACCAAGGGGGGGGTTGCAGCGAGGTTCAATCTGAGCTTTCGTAAGGCCAGCGTGAGTCCAGTATTCCGCAGCCTCTCTCTTATGGAAGTTTTTGCCGTCACCATCTTCGTCAGCCTCATGTTTGCCGTGTTATTTGCGGCGCTGTATCTGGCGGAGCGTGTGCAGCGGCGGAGGGGCAGCATCGAACAGGATGCACTGCTGCCGCTCGATGAGCCTGAGGGCCAGCGGGTGACAGTGCCTGCATCTTCCACCCACACCACCTTTTCCCATGACTAGCACCGCAGCCTCCAAAGTACCCATTGAGTTCAACGACAAAGTCGTGCGCCAGTTCATGCTGGCCTCGATCATCTTCGGCGTCGTTGCCATGCTCGCAGGCGTGTTCATCGCCAGCCAGCTGAACTTCCACCAGCTCAACCTTGCCGAATGGCTGACGTTTGGCCGTCTGCGCCCGCTGCATACGAATGCGGCGATTTTTGCGTTCGTGGGCAACATGATGTTCGCAGGCATCTACTACTCGACGCAGCGGCTGTGCAAATGCCGGATGGGCAATGACACGCTGAGCGCGATTCACTTCTGGGGCTGGCAGCTGATCATTGTGGCTGCGGCGATCACGCTGCCGCTGGGGCTTTCACGAGGCAAGGAGTACGCCGAGCTGATCTGGCCGATCAACGTGGCGGTGGCGGTGATCTGGGTGGTGTTTGCGATCAATTTCTTTCTGACGCTGCACAAGCGCAACGAGCCGAGCCTGTATGTGGCGCTGTGGTTCTACATCGCGACGATTGTGACGGTGGCGATGCTTTACATCGTGAACCACCTTTCGATTCCCACGAGCTGGACACACAGCTATGGCGTCTTTGCCGGTGTGCAGGATGCGCTGGTGCAGTGGTGGTACGGGCACAATGCGGTGGCCTTCTTCCTGACGACGCCGATCCTTGGCATTATGTACTACTTCCTGCCGAAGGCGGCAGAGAGGCCGGTGTATTCCTACCGGCTGTCGATCGTGCATTTCTGGTCGCTGGTGTTTCTTTACATCTGGGCGGGCCCGCACCACCTGCTGAACACGGCGCTGCCGAAGTGGCTGCAGATGCTGGGGATGTTCTTCAGCCTGATGCTGTGGGCTCCGAGCTGGGGCGGGATGCTGAACGGCCTGCTCACGCTGCGCGGTGCGTGGGACAAGCTGCGGACGGATCCGGTGATCAAGTTCTTCATCGCCGGGGTGACGTTCTACGGCATGTCCACCTTTGAAGGGCCGCTGCTTTCCATCCGTGTGGTGAACTCGCTTTCCCATTACTCTGACTGGACGATCGGTCACGTGCATGCGGGTGCGCTGGGCTGGAACGGCTTCATGGCCGCAGGTTTGTTCTACTGGCTGGCGCCCCGCCTGTGGAACACCCGCCTGTATTCCAACAGCATGGCGAACTTCCACTTCTGGATCGGCACGTTCGGCATCCTGCTTTATGTGGTGGCGATGTGGATCAGCGGCATCATGCAGGGGCTGATGCTGAACCAGGTCACGGCGGACGGGCTGGCGGTGAAGAACACCTTCCTGGACACGCTGCAGGCGATCCGCCCGCTGATGGGGCTGCGCGTGATCGGCGGCGGCATGTTCCTGCTGGGCTGGATTGTGATGTGCATCAACCTGTGGAAGACGATCCGCAGCGGCAAGCCGGTGAACGAAGTGCGCGAGGTGGCGGTGCTGCAGCGTGGCAACACGGACACGATGGGCATGAAGGAGACCTTCTTCAACGACCCGACGGCCTGCACGTTTGGAGCGCTGCTGCTGATCTTTGGCTGGATCTTCCTGCCGCCAGGAGCTGACGTGGCCTCGCTGATCTGCGCGATCGTCTTTGGCTACATGGCTGTGCGGCGGTTCCAGAAGACGAGCCACTCGTGGGCCAACTGGTACGAGAGCCTGCTGCACAACTACCTGCCGTTCACGGTGCTGACGTTTGTGGCGGTGGTGATCGGGGGGCTGATCCAGATCATCCCAACGGTGACGGTGAACAGTGCGAAGAATGTGGAGGACAGGCTGCAGAAGCTGTATGAGCCGCTGGAGCTTGCGGGCCGTGACATCTACGTGAGCGAGGGCTGCTACAACTGCCACTCGCAGATGATCCGCACGCTGGTGCCGGATGTGATGCGCTACGGCGACTACTCGCGCCTAGGCGAGAGCATCTACGACCATCCGTTCCAATGGGGCTCGAAGAGAACGGGGCCGGATCTGGCCCGCGAAGGCGGCCAGCGTCCTGATTCCTGGCACTACGAGCACCTGATGGACCCGCGGTCCATGTCTCCGCAGTCGAACATGCCGCCGTATGCGCACCTGAGCGGGAAGGCGTTTGACCAGAAGGCGCTGCCTTCGAAGATTGCGGTGCTGCGCCGTCTGGGAGTGCCTTACCCGCCGATGGATGCGACGGAGATCAAGATGAAGGCGCTGGAGCAGGGGGTGAAGATCGCCACGGAGCTGAAGAAGTCGAACATCGTGGTCCGGCCTGACAGCGAGATGGTGGCGGTGATCGCCTACCTGCAGAAGCTGGGCCAGTTTGAACAGCCTGCCGTGGAGGAAACCCTGACCAAGAAAGGGCAGGGCGTGCCTTTCCCGCTGTCGCCGATCATTCCTGACAAAGGCCGCCGGGACAACGGAGCCGAGTAACCCCCAACCTTTCCGCCGCCATGTACAAGCGCATCATTTATGAAAACTGGCACCTCGTGGTGCCCATCATCTCCTTCGCCACCACCGTGCTGGTCTTTGGCATCATGACTCTCCGGGGCATGCTGCTGCGCAAGGACAAGGCCGAGAACATGTCACGTCTGCCACTCGAATAATCCCCCCGCCATGGACTCCAAGAAGCCATCCCCCAACAACAACGAGCCAACACTCCGCGAACACGTCTATGACGGGATTCAGGAGTATGACCAGAAACTGCCGAACTGGTGGCTGTTCACACTGTACATTGCCATCGCGTGGTTTGTGGTGCACTGGTTGTGCTACTACCAGCTTGGTCTGGGCAGCAGCGACACGAGCATCATCGACAAAGCCATGGCGGAAATGCAGCAGGCGCGCGACAAGCAGATGGAATCCATCACGGATGAGCAGCTTTGGGCGCTTTCGAGGGATGCTGCGGCGGTGGAGGCCGGAAAGGCGACCTTCATGACGCCGGGCATGTGCGTCACCTGCCATGGTCCGGATCTCAGCGGGATGCTCAGCGGTGCCAAGCTGCCCGGCCTGCCGCTGAATGACCAGGAGTGGAAGCATGGCGGGAAGCCGACGGAGATTTTCAAGATCGTCCGGAAGGGCTCGCCTGACATCACCAAGGGCATGGCGGCCTGGGAACAGGTGCTGGGCATGAAGCGTGTGAGCGAGGTGGTGGCGTTTGTGCTGAGCCACCACAAGGAGGGTGAGCCGATCACCCGTGCTGCTGATTCACCACCTGCACCTGCAACCACCGCGCCAGCGCCCGCCGCGAAATAAAGCCGGGACACGTCTATGCCAGCCCCCAACCCCAACCTCGTCTCTCTCGGATCCATCAACCAGGATGGCAGTAAAAAAACGCTGCACCCTGCGGATGTGTCAGGCAGGCTGACGCGGGCAAGGCGGCTGGCGGCGCTGGTGCTGCTGCTGATCTATGTGGCGCTGCCCTGGATCCCGGTGAACGGTTTTCCGGCGGTGTTTCTGGATGTGCTGAACCGGCGCTTTCATTTCATGGGGCTGACGCTGGCGGTGCAGGACCTGTGGGTGGGGTTTTTCCTTGTCACGGGGCTGGGGTTCTCGCTGTTTTACGTCACGGCGCTGTTTGGGCGGGTGTGGTGCGGCTGGACATGCCCGTACACGGTGTTTTTGGAGCACATTTACCGGCGCATCGAGAGGCTGGTGGATGGCGATGCGACGGCACGGCGCAAGCTGGATGCTGCGCCGTGGACGGCGGGCAAGATAGCCCGGCGCGGGCTGAAGCACGGGCTGTATGTGCTGGCTTCGCTGATCATCGCCCACATCTTTCTGAGCTATTTTGTGTCACTGGAGAAGCTGTATGAGATGATGCACCACTCGCCGCAGGCGCATGTGATCGCGTTTGGGGTGATGCTGTTTCTGACGGCGGGGCTTTATGGGTCGTTCAGCTGGTTCCGGGAGCAGTTCTGCGTGATCATGTGCCCGTATGGGCGCATGCAGTCGGCGCTGACGGACGACCACACGATCAACGTGGGCTACGACAAGAAGCGTGGGGAGCCGCGCGGCAAGGCGGGCACCACGGGGGCGGGGGACTGTGTGAACTGCATGCGCTGCGTGCAGGTGTGCCCGACGGGCATCGACATCCGCAACGGGCTGCAGCTGGAGTGCATTGGGTGCGCGGCATGCGTGGACGCCTGTGACAGCATCATGACGAAGCTGGGGCGGAAGCCGGGGCTGGTGAGGTATGACTCCTTCACGGGATTTGGCGGCGGGAAGACGCGGCTGATCCGGCCACGCATCATTTTCTACACCGGGCTGCTGCTGCTGGGGCTGGGGGTCTTTGGCTTTGCGGCGAGCCGGATCGAACCGATGCGTGCGAATGTGCTGCGCATGCAGGGGTCTCCCTACTACGTGACGAACAACGTCGTGCGAAACCAGTTTTTGGTGAGGCTGATCAACAAGCGCAACGAGCCGCGGACATTCACGCTGGCGCTGGCCGGAGATCTGCCGGGCGGACTGGCGGCTGCGGGTGCGGATGCGCCTGTGACGATCGCCGCGCAAGGGGAGGAACTGAAGCCGCTGATGATCACGCTGCCGGAGGCCGCTTTCAAAGCACCCTTCAAACTCAGCATCACGGTCACCGACCTGAAGGATGGCAAGACCTACCGTACGAAGCCTTTCGAGTTTGCCGGGCCGGACCCAAGCCTGAAATCCAATGACTACCTCAATCCCAGCCAATACCTCCAAAAGTGAAGCCAAGGGCTTCATTGCGCGCCGCCCCTGGCTGTGGGTGGTGCTGGCGTTTGTCGTGCTGATCAGCGCCTGGAGCGTGCTGTTCTACATCGCCATCAAAAACCAACCGGAGGTCGTGCCGCTGAAGCAGCTGATACCGGCATGATGCAGATAGACACCAGTGCTGCCGCGTTTGTGGCCGGGATCGTCACCAGCGTGCATTGCGTGGGCATGTGCGGGCCGCTTTCGTGCTCATGGGCCGTGGGGCCCAAAGGGGGAGGGTTTATGCGGAGCACGGCCTTGTACCACAGCGGGCGCATGGTGTCGTATGGTGCGGCGGGTGCGATCGCGGGAACTCTGGGAGCGGTGCCGCTGGCGTTTTTCCAGCATGGTGCGGGCATGGTGCTGCCGTGGCTGCTGGTGCTGGCTTTTGCGTGCGTGGGGCTGGGGCTGGACGCCTGGCTGCCGAAGCCGCACTTTCTTTCCGCCGGGCTGCGCCGGGTGCAGACGGCGGCCTTTAAAATGAAGAGCACGCTGCGTGCCGCCATCCTGGGACTGGCGACGCCGCTGCTGCCGTGCGGGCCGCTGTATATGATGCTGGCGCTGGCTTCTGCGAACGGCAGCGCGGTGAAGGGGGCGGGCTTTGCCGTGGCGTTTGGGCTGGGGACGCTGCCGCTGCTGTTTCTGGCGCAGACGCAACTGCATATGCTGGGTGGGCACCTCCAGCCTGCCACGATGCGGAAGGTGCAGCGTGGCCTGGCGCTGGTGACGGCGGTGATTCTGGCGTGGCGGCTGCGTGACACGCTGGACTTTGGAAGCAGCGAGGCGGCGAGCTGCTGCCATGCGGTGAACTGATGCGCGATGCCATGAATGGGACAATACTGAAACGGGGCGTTGAGCGCGGCAGGCATGTGGCGGGGCTCTTTGCAGACGCTGCTGGTGAGCATGGGGTGGGACGGAGTGGTGGGTTTGCTTTCCGGATGGGCATGGCAAGACCCAGGGAAGCACTCGCTAAAGCTCGGCATCCCTGGGCTATATTACGCAACCCCTTTGGGGTTGGTGTGAGGCGGAGCAGAATGGCGGAAGATGGTGCTTCCCGTCCGAGCAGGCTGAACACGCCGGAAACGATGTGCGAGGGAAAGAGTGGCGAACGAAATCACGGCTGCATCCAGCGCCAATCATTTATGGGGCATGACCTTCCGATGCGGGATGACGTCAACACGCTGGCCCTGTGCGGGGCGTTACTCAGGCGCTGCAGCCAAGCGGCGCCAATGCGGCTGCCGGAGCGCTGCGGACTCGGAGGTGCGCACGCCTTGAGTGCCGGGGGCTTAACTGACGAAAATGCGATGGCTTAACATTTATGAACACGATTTGCCAGCACTGCGGGACGCCAGTCCCACCCACGCGAAGCGACGGCTTCTGCTGCTCAGGCTGCCGGTCTGTGCATGATCTGCTGCAGCAGGAGGGGCTGGAGCAATTTTACGATCTTAAATCCGGACTGAACCTGCCGCCGGTGCCGGCGCAGGCGATGAGGCAGCAGGACTATGGCTGGCTGGAAACGGCGACGCTGGCGGCCGAGGGCACGAGGGCGAGCGAGGATGTGGCGGCTGAGCTGAGCGTGTCTGTGCAGGGGCTTTCATGCATGGCGTGCATCTGGCTGATCGAGCGGGTGTTTGCGAAGCTGGGCGGGACGCAGATCCAGGTGGACATCTCCAGCGGCGAACTGCGGATGGCGTGGCAGCCGGGGAAATTTCAGCCGGTGGAGTTTGCGCGGGAGCTGCAACGCTTTGGCTACCTGCTGGGGCTGCAGCGTGCGGATGGCGGACAGCCGCGTGACAACACTCTTGAGCGCCGTACCGGGGTGTGCGGCGCGTTTGCGATGAATGCGATGGCGTTCTCACTGCCTGCGTATTTTGGCATGCCGGCGGATTTTGCCTTTGCGCCATGGTTTGACCTGGTGGCGGCAGCCTCGGCAACGCTGGCCCTGCTGGTGGGCGGCAGCTACTTCGCCCAGCGGGCGTGGCATGCGCTGCGCGCGGGGGTGCTGCACATCGACACGCCGATCACGCTGGGCATTCTGGCGGCGTATGCGGGCTCGATCATCGGGTGGCTGAGCGGGGAGCCGGGGCTGAAGTATTTTGATTTTGTGGCGATGTTCATCTTTCTGATGCTGGGGGGGCGGCTGGTGCAGCAGATGGCGGTGGCGAGAAACCGGCGCCGGCTGCTGCGTGACCCATCCATCCCGGAAGCGGAGATGCTGGAGGCGCTGCAGGCGGGGGCGAGCTTTACGGTGAAGCCGGGGCAGGCGGTGCCGGTGGCGGCGAAGCTGACGGATGAGCATGCGAGCATCAGCCTGGAGTGGATCAGCGGAGAGAGCGACTCGTGCACGCGGAGCAGCGGCCAACTGCTGCCCTCCGGGGCGCTGAACGCTGGAACGCGGACGCTGAATGCGGTGGCGCTGGAAGGCTGGAAGGAGTCAACACTGCACAAGCTGCTGGATGCACGCCGTGGAGGTGACCAGCGCGACCTGCGACTGGAAAAGCTGCTGCGCGGTTATTTGGTGGTGGTGGTGCTGGCGGGCGTGGTGGGCGGACTGTGGTGGTGGTGGCACACGGGGGAATGGGCGCGGGGGCTGCAGGTGATGATTTCGGTGTTTGTGGTGTCCTGCCCGTGTGCGCTGGGTGTGGCTGCGCCGCTGGCGGATGACATCGCGGCAAGCCGTGCGGCGGACCAGGGTGTGTTTGTGCGAACGCTGGGGCTGTGGAAGAAGCTGACGCGGCTGCGGCAGGTGGTGTTTGACAAAACGGGGACGCTGACGCTGGAGAACCCGCTGCTGACGAACCCTGAGGCGCTGAGCGGTCTGGACGATGATGCCCGGCAGATGCTGCGCCACCTCACCCGTGGCAATCTGCACCCGGTGAGCCGCAGCCTGTTTGACGCGCTGGGCGGGATGCCGGAGCAAGGCCTGGACGCTGAGGTGACAGAAGTGCCGGGGCAGGGGCTGCGCTGTGAGCATGCGGGCTGTGTGTGGGCGATTTCGCGACCGCAGGATGCGGGGGCTGACGCCATCTTTACGCGGGACGGGCAGACGCTGTGCGCCTTCCGCTTCCGTGATGCGCTGCGTGCTGAGTCTGTGGCGCAGATGGAGGCGCTGCAGGGGCGCGGGCTGCGGGTGGAGATCCTGAGCGGGGACCGTGAGGCTAAGGTGGCGGCGATCGCGAAGCAGCTGAACCTGCAGCGGGAGCAGTGGCAGCACAGCCTGACGCCGGAGCAAAAGGCCGAGTGGATTTCATGCCATGAACCGCAGAGCACGCTGTACATCGGTGACGGGGCGAACGACAGCCTGGCCTTTGACGCGGCCTCGTGTGCGGGGAGTCCGGTGACGGGGCGCAGCTTTCTGGAGCACAAGGCGGACTTTTATTTCCTGGGGCACAGCATGCGCTTTATGAGCAGCCTGCTGGACATCGCGGCGACACACCGACGTGCGGTGCATGCGGTGTTTGGCTTTTCAGTGACGTATAATATTGTCACTGTGATCGTGGGGCTGATGGGACATCTGAGCCCGCTGCTGGCGGCGATCCTGATGCCGCTGAGCTCGCTGGTGACGCTGTCGCTGGTGGCGCTGATTTTCCGGCGTGGCGGGAGTGTGGTGAAGAGGTATGCAGAGCCGGATGTGGTGAGCGAGGCTGAGTGTGTGACGGCGTGCTGAGGGGGGCTTCCCTGACTTCTAGAACGATGTATTCGAGCTCAAAGGCACATGCCGGAGGGTTGGGAAGGTCATGCTGGCTTCCGTGTAAGCGCTGAGCGGCAGAATGCTTCTCGCATACCTTCGGCATGCACCTCTAAATAGGAATGTTTTCTTTGCATGGTCCGGTGGTTCTCGCTACACCGCTTCGCGGTTTCGCTTCACCACCGGCTAATCTCTCTGCTCCCTGCCGGGAGCCTATGACATGATTGACTCGCTTGAGATAGGGAAGACCGATTCCGCCCATAAGACGGGTGCTCTAATACGCGAGTCAAACTAAATGAGGTGCGGAAAGCGACACGGCTCTGGTGGTGCATCTGAATCCGAGGTGTCTTCCAGATGCGAATGCGTTTTCACCCAGAGTTTCAAGGTGCCGTCGTAGGCTGTTTTGACGCAGGTGTAGCATTCGGGTACTTCGGCGCAGCTGCCGTAGTAGGTGACGATGCGTGTGCCGAGGGGCTTGAGCTCCAGTTGTTGCTGCACGTGGAGGGTGTAGTCGTCGTAGAGGCGTGACTCCATTTCCACATCGTGGTCGATGCGCAGCATGGGGAGGATGTTTTCCTCGAAGGGGTTGAAGAGATAGAAGGCATCGAAGGCGGCAAAGGAGATGGTGGTGATGTTGGCGTGAACGATTTCCGCGCGTGTGATGCGGAGGCGCTCCAGGAGATCGCGTGCGGCTTTGACGAGCCGGATGCGCTGCTCTACGCCGGTGAAGTGACCGAGGGTGGTGGCGGCACCTGCGGCGCAGAATTTTCCGGGGCCGCAGCCGATGTCCAGCACTCGGGTGCCTGGCGCTTCGACGAGCATCTGCGCGGCCATCTGGCAGACGTCGATGGGCGTCCAGTGGCAGGCGGACTGCTCGCGGATGTGGTCGGGGTAATGCTGGTCGAATTCGTGATCTCTGAATGCGGTCAGGAATTCGGTGTCGGACTCGATGGGGGGAGTCGAGGGCTGTGGGTAGAAACGGGTGGGCATGAGGTCGGCGGGGACTGCCAACTCGGCGGTCAGGTGAGCCTGTGAGTTTGTCGATCCGGGGAAGGGGAGCGAGAGGTTATTTCACGTGGAGAGCGTGCGATGCCTGCAAGAACGGCCTGAGCGATGAATCAACCTCTCCTGCGCTCCTTCAGAGCGCGGCCTAGAGCGAGAGAGTGCACATTCAAAACCCAGGGCTTGCGCTGACCATATCTGACTCCTGCGGGCCTTCGGCCCACGACGCAGGGCGATCAACCTGCCATGCTATGAATGGACTCATTCCCCAGAGACGTTTTACAACGCTTTCTGGTATCAGCTGGCGATGGGGCTTGTCGGGCAAGAGTGTCTGTCGTTCTTCATGGCTTCCACCATGAGTCCAGCTTTGAGCTCAAGGTTTTCACTTTGTCTGCGTTCTCGGCTGCGAGGTTTTTTTCTTCGGTGGGGTCTGCCTTGAGGTCGTAGAGTTCGACAATGTCATCGGGTTGGTTGGTTTTGTCGGGGATGATGAGCTTGTCGTGGCCGCTGATGATCCAGCGCCAGCGGAGGCTGGAGGCGGGTACGTTGAGATCGACGAAGTTGTGGGTGAAGCATTCGCCGTAGAGTGTTTTGCGGGCGGTGACGGCGGCGGGGTCGAGGAGATCGATGCCGGGGAAGGTTTTGGTGGGCGAGATGCCGACGGCTTTGAGGAGGGTGGGGACGAGGTCGATGGACTGGGCGAGGTCTTCGGACATTTTGGGCTGCACGTGGCCGGGCCAGCGGATCATGATGGGGGTGCGGAGGCCGCCGTCGTACTGGCTTTGCTTGGATTTTTCGGCGTAGCGGCCGGTCTTGGGATTGGTGATCCAGCCGTTGTCGCTGAGATAGACGAAGATGGTATTTTCCCGGAGGCCGCGGTCGTCGATGTGCTTGATGAGCTCGCCGCAGGTCTCGTCGAACCAGTCGACCATGGCCCAGTATTTGGCCACGTGTTCGCTGGGGGCTTTGTCCTTGTATTTGTCGAGGAGGCGCTTGGGCGGGGTGTGGGGATCGTGAGGCATCATGGGGGCATACCAGACGAAGAAGGGCTTTTGCTGCTTCTGAGCCTCGGTGATGAAGTCATAGACGGGCTGCATGGTCTTGCGGCCAATGTTGAGGCCTTCATCGCCATGGCGGCCGCCGTGGGTCATGCCGTGGGTGAAGCCGCCGCGCTCGTAGCTTTTCTGCCACCATTTGCCGGTCTGGAGGCTGAAGTAGCCTTTCTGCTTGAGCATGGTGGGGAGGGTGCCGGCTTCTTCGAGGTGCTTGCTGACGATCTCGCGGCCGGCATCGAACTGCGGGCTGCTCTGGAAGTCGCGGGGCTTCATGCCTGCGGGGATGGGGGGATCGTTGCTGGTGACCTTGTGCTGATGGGGGTAGAGGCCGGTGATGATGGCGGCGAGGCTGGGGCAGCAGAGGCTGCAAGGGACGTAGCCGCGGGTGAAGGTGAGGCTTTCTTTGGCGAGGCGGTCGAGGTTTGGCGTCTGGATGACGGGGTGGCCCATGAATGCGTAGTCGCTCCAGAGGTGATCATCGGAGATGATCATGACGATGTTTGGCGGTGCATCTGCGGCGGTGGAGATGCCGGTGAGGGCGAGGAGCGAGAGAAGGAGGCGGCGGAGCATGGGCGGATGAGAACGAAGGGGTGAAAGGGCATCTTGCCGGGCAAATGGGGGGCTCATTTGCAAGGAAGGGGAGAATCCTGACTTGCGAATGCGAGCCGCAACGACATCTCTAGGGAGATGATATGGAAACGCATGCGGCGCGTGGTGCCGGCGCTGAGCCTCTGCCTTTTTTCACTGACTGCGTGCAAGATGCATGTGGGCTCTCTGGCCTACAATGCGATGCACCGGGTGACGCGGCCGCTGACGTCTGAGCCGCTGGACTACCTGCCGTATCCGGACCTGAAGCAGTGGGCGGCGCTGCCGGGGCCGATGCTGGAGGTGCAGGCGGGCAGGCTGGTGCCGAGGAGTCTTTTCATCACGGATGCGGAACTGCCGAAGGGTGCGCCGAAGGCGAAGCGGCCGAGCTCGGGCATCAGCGGCAGGGCGGGGGATGTGATGGGGATGGTGACCTCGCTGCTGGCGATCGCGGCGGGCACGCACCCGGATGACAAGCTGGGGTCGATCGATGACACGCGGCGGCAGCTGGCGCTGAACGAGTTTCCGTTTGTGCTGCTGCAGGGGGAGGAGCTGGTGTATGTGAAGCAGGAGAAGCAGATGTGGCCACGGCTTGCCCGGGCTGAGAAGCGGAGCAAGATCACGGTGATCACGAAGGACGGGACATTTTTCGGGATCGCGCAGCGGATTCATTTCCGCAGCTCGTCCTCCGAGGTGGTGCTGGAGGGGGACCCGACGGTGCAGTCCGGGCAGCAGCACATCAAGGGGGCGAAGCCGGACGCGGTCATGGTTTTGGATTTTGCGAAGCGCCGTGTGCTGGTGAACGGGCCGGTGGTGGAGAAGAAGCTTTTCCGGTGAGGGCGCAAGCCTGCGGCATTTTGCGGCGTTTTGTCTGCCATGGATCCTTTTCTTGAATACCACCGCAGTCAGACGCGCCGGCAGTTCTTTGGCCAGACGGGGCTGCGCATGGGGAGTGTGGCGCTGGCGGGGATGCTGGGAGAGCGGTTTGCGAGCGGGGGCACGAGCCTGGTGCAACCTGCGCTGCCGGGGCTGCCACACTTTGCGCCGAAGGCGAAGCGGCTGATCTACCTGCACATGAACGGGGCGCCGTCGCAGCTGGACCTGTGGGACCACAAGCCGCAGCTGCAGCAGCACTACGACAAGGACCTGCCGGAGAGCGTGCGCAACGGGCAGCGAATCACGACGATGACGAGCGGGCAGGCGAGGTTTCCGGTGGCGCCGAGCATGTTCAAGTTTACGCAGCACGGGCAGTGCGGGCGGTTTGTGAGCGAGCTGCTGCCGCACACGGCGAAGATCGTGGATGAGCTGGCGGTGATCAAGAGCGTGCACACGAGCGCGATCAACCATGATCCGGCGTGCACGTTTGTGATGACGGGGAGCGAGGTGCCGGGGAAACCGAGCATCGGCTCGTGGCTTTCGTACGGCCTGGGAAGCGAGAGCAATGACCTGCCGTCGTTTGTGGTGTTTACGCCGACGTTTCCTGCGGCGAGCCAGGCGCAGGCTTTGTTTACGCGGATGTGGAGCAGCGGATTCCTGCCGACGAAGTACACGGGCGTGGCGCTGCGAGGACAGGGGGACCCGGTGCTGTATGTGAAGAATCCGCCGGGGGTGGATGGCAGCGACCGGCGCACGATGCTGGACGCGCTAAACCGGCTGAACACGATCAACCACGACCGCATTGGCGATCCTGAGATCCAGACGCGGATAGCGCAGTATGAGATGGCCTTCCGGATGCAGACGAGCGTGCCGGAGCTGACGGACCTGAGCAAGGAGAGCAAGGCGACGCTGGAGATGTACGGGGACGATGTGCACCGCAGCGGGAGCTTTACGCACAGCGCGATCATGGCGCGGAGGCTGATCGAGCGCGGGACGCGGGTGGTGCAGATCCTGCACCGCGGGTGGGACCAGCACAATAACCTGCCGAAGCTGCTGAAGGGGCAGGTGGATGACAGCGAGCGCGCGTGTGCGGCGCTGATCATGGACCTGAAGCAGCGCGGGCTGCTGCAGGATACGCTGGTGGTGTGGGGCGGGGAATTTGGCCGCACGGTGTACTCCCAAGGGACGCTGACGAAGGAGAACTACGGGCGCGACCACCATCCGCGCTGCTTCACGATGTGGATGGCGGGCGGCGGGGTGAAGGGCGGCATCGAATACGGGGAAACCGACGACTTCAGCTACAACATCGCGAAGGACCCGGTGCACATCAATGATCTCAACGCGACGATCCTGCACCTGATGGGGATTGATCACCGCAAGTTCAGCTTCAAGTTCCAGGGGCTGGACCAGAGGCTGACGGGGGTGGAGGAACACAGTCCGGTGAAGGCAGTTCTGGCGTGAGACTTTGCTCCATAGTGCTCCTGCTGCTGACCTGCTGCCTGATGAATGTGGCTGCAGAGGCCGGTGAAGTGATGACTCAGAGGGTGGCCTCGAATGAAAAGTACACGGCCGTCACCATGAGCGATCCCTCGCTGAACCTGGCGTCATGGTTTGTGCCGAACGAGTTGGGGAGATATGACAAGGGGTTCACGAAGGCGGCGGATCTCATTGAGCATTTCCGCCGCCAGCCGGCGGAGCGGACCGACATGGGGATCTTTGTCGTCAGCTACACGCATTCCGTGGTTCTGAACGAAGAGTCGAAGAAAAGAATGTCTTCTCATTTGCTGCGGCTGCTTGATTACAAGCCCTGGCGTGAGGCTGAGAATGAGCTGGTGCAGGAACTTGTGGACGCGGCGAACAGGGAGGGAATTCCGGTGTGGATCAATTTCACCAACGACATGAGAGGTCCCTACCCGAACAAGCTGCTCACGGATCCCAAGCGGACCCTGAAAAAGTGAGGCGGGTCAAGGTGTGATCTCGACTGTGACGGAGCGGTGGTCTGAGCCTATGTCCGGGCCTATGGTGCGTTTCCGGACGGTCAGGCCGCGTTTGAGGAGGACGTGGTCGATGGGGATCATCACGGGGAGGTTCAGGCCCCAGGTGGGAGGCCAGACGGGAGCTACGGAGCGAAAGTCGAGACCGCCTTTTTCACGGAGCAGGCGCATGCCTTCGCACCAGGGAGTGGCATTGAAGTCTCCGGCGACGATGACCTCCCCGGTGAGGCCGGAGACGAGGGTGGCGAGGCCTGACAGCTGCTCCCACCACGAGTGAGTCTTCTGGACGCCGATGGGCGCGATGGGGTGAGTGCCGATGAAGGTGAGCGGTCTGCCGAGGTGGTCCAGATTGAGGACAACGGTGGGAAGACGCCAGGACGTGAAGCGGCGGACTTCGAGGCTTTTCAAAGGGAGGCGGGTGTAGCAGGCGATGCCAAAACTGCCGTCGCTGAGCTCTTCGACACGGTGGGGGTACTTCACACGGAGCGGCTGCAGGGCTGTGCGCCAGGATTCATCGACCTCCAGGAGACAGACGATGTCTGCGTCTGCCTGCATGACATGGCTGACGGCAGCGACCTGGTTCTTGTTTTGCGTCAGGATATTGAAGGTGGTTACGCGCAGGGATTTTCCGGCAGGCGGCGCATCTGCCTCGGCTGTTTGATGGAAATCTTGGATGATCTGCGCATTCCAGAGGATGGAGACCAGAGAGACAAGGATGAGCCAGGTGCGACGGCGCAGCAGAGCGTAGAGAAAGATGATGCTGCAGACGACGACGTACTGAAGCCTGAAGTGGGAGAGGAGCACAAAAGGCCAGCCGTAGCGGCCCAGGCTGCCGAGCCAGGTGCAGGAGAGGGACAAAAAGACGAGGACGTCGCAGAGCCTGCCTAGCGAGACTGCTTTTTTGACGGGGATGGGATTGTCGGCAGGCGGCGCGTCGTCACTCATCGGCAATGGCGGAGGATAAGCGTGCCTGGGACTGGATGCACCTTCTTCTTGCGCGGCGATGCCTGCCGTTCATGGATGAAGGCATGGGTAAACTTCAAGACAAGATCGCAGTCGTCACCGGTGCCGGACGTGGCATCGGCAAAGCCATCGCCGAAACTTTTGCCGCCGAGGGCGCGAAAGTGGCCGTCGTCAGCCGCACACAGGCCAACTCACAGAGTGCTGCGGATGCCATCAACGCCAAGTATCCGGATTCCGCGAAAGCCTATGCGCTCGATGTGGCAGACGGGGCAGCCTGCGCCGAAGTGGGCAAGCAGATTCTGGCGGATTATGACCACGTGGACATTCTGGTGAACAACGCCGGGGTCACGAAGGACGGGCTGCTGCTGCGCATGAGCGAGGAAGACTGGGACGTGGTGCTGGACACCAACCTCAAGGGAGCCTTCAACATGGTGAAGGCGTTTCAGCGGAGCATCCTGAAGCAAAAAGGCGCGCGCATCATCAACATCAGTTCTGTGATCGGACTGATTGGCAATGCGGGACAGGCCAACTACGCGGCGAGCAAGGCGGGGCTTATTGGGTTCACCAAATCGCTGGCACGTGAGTTTGCGGGCCGTGGCGTGACCGCCAACTGCATCTGCCCCGGGTTCATTGCGACAGACATGACACATGTGCTCAATGACGCGGTGAAGGGGGAGATTTTGAAGAAGATCCCGCTCAATGAACTGGGCGCTGCAGAGGATATCGCCGAAGCGGTGCTGTATCTGGCCAGCCCCGCAGCCCGCTATGTGACCGGCCAGGTGCTGGCGGTGGACGGCGGGATGGTGATGTGATCTGGGTTTATATGCTGAATGCCGGATGTGGAATCCGGCATTCAGTCCCCAAAGAGCATGGCGATGATGCTCACGGCATTGAAGATGGCGTGAAGCAGCATGGTGACGAGCAGGCAGCCGGTGATTTCGTAGGCAAGGCAGAAGAGCACGGCGAGCACCCACAGGGGCAGCAGGCTGCCGACGTGCATGTGGATGATGGCAAACATGAGGGAGGAGCTGAGTGCGGCGAAGGGGGCGTCTGTGTAGCGCTTGAGCACGCCGTAGACGAAGCCGCGAAAGAGGGTCTCCTCCGCCAGCGGAGCGATGACCACCGCGAGGAAGATGACGAGGAGTTTGAAACCGATGCCGTCCGATTTTTGGAAGGCTTTCACGGTTTCCTGGGGATCCATGTCCGGCCAGAAATTCTGCAGCCAGGTGACGGAGACGGCGGACACGACGTTGACGGAGATGAGAATGATGATGGCGAAGACTCCGAGGGTCACGGCGAGTGAGCGCCAGTGCACATTCTGGAGACCGAAGAGTTCCGCCGGATTGAGGCCACGAATCTGAAAGAGGTAGAGGAGCAGGCCGGCACAGACAACGAGGTGAAACACCATGCCGAAAATCAGGCTGCTGTCATTGACGGCGTCACCGCCGGCGGTCTGCCCAGGCGTCTGCGGCTGCATGGAGAGGATGAAGAAGAGGCCGATGCCTGCCAGAAGAAGCAAATCCGGCGCTCCATAGGGGCGGGAGAGCACGGAGCCTTCGTGATTCCAGGAGACCTCCGGCCGGATGCGGCGCAGCATCCAGTAGCCGATCAGAGCCAGCGCTGTGGCGATGCTGACAAAGACGGACAGATCATGCAGGACTCCGTATGAATGGACATCCAGCATGATCAGTGGGCAAAGCTGGGGGGGAGGTAGTAAGGCACGCCTGGCAGCAGCTTGGGAAGGAGGCCGGTGCTTACGTCCAGCTGGACTTTGGCCGGCGGTGTCCCGGCTTTGGCCGATGCCATGCCGAAGGCGTCAAAAAGACTGACTTCGTGGCGATACTTGACCACACCGGCGTCTTTGGCCTTGCCGAGGGTGCGGGCGAGTTCATAGGCGTCCTCCACGTAGCCGATCTGGTCGACCAGTTTGGCGGCGAGGGCTTCACGCCCTGTGACGACGCGACCGTCTGCCACCGTGCTTTTGAGCTGTTCTTTGGGAACGCCGCGAGCTTCAGAGACGATGCCGAGGAAGCGGTCATACATCTGCATGACGAGATTCTGCACGTAGGCCTTTTCATCTTCGCGCATGGGGCGTGCGCCGCTGAGGGAGTCCTTGAATGCGCCGCTGGTAAAGGCGGTCATGGAGAGGCCCACTTTGCCGAAGAGCTCGCTGTAGTTCATGGTCTCGATGATGACACCGATGCTGGCGGTGAGGGTGGTCTCGCTGGCGACGATTTTGCTGGCCCCGCATGCGACGTAGTAGCCGCCGGAGGCGGCCATGGAATCCATGTAAACGACGACGGGCTTTGATTTGGCGGCCTTTTTCACCGCATTGTAAATGATGTCCGAGGCGGTGACTTCTCCGCCAGGGGAGTTGACCCTGAGCACGATGGCCTTGACCCGGGTGTCTGCGACGGCCTGCTCCAGTGACTGCTTGATGGAGTCCACGCTGGGCATGGATTCGGCAAAAAGCCCGCTCATGGACATGGATGAAATAACGCCTTCAAGGTCAATGTGGACGATCTTCTCCTGGGAGTTCATCTTGGGAGACTCAACGGTGACTTCATGGAGATGGCGTTTGGGACGGGCGGCTGAGAAGCCAGCACCTGTGCCGACATCCACGTCCAGCTTGCTCACGAACTGGCCTACATTCAGGCCCAAGCTGACGATGAGCCCGAGCAGAAGAAGGATGATCAGGCATCCATAGGATTTGTTGCTCATAAGGCTGCAACGCTACGCGGCCCGCACCCTCTTGCCAACCCTTCACACGGCAAATTTTACCATGACGAAGCCTGACTGTACCTGACGGAGCCTGATGCGAGTGCGGCTGATGGAGCGCCAGGTGGGCAGCGCAGGCTGGAAGCCTGCGGGCCATGGATAGGCCGGAGGCCTATCCTCCATGGCTGGGGCTGAGCTACTTGAAAAGCCCCTTGAGGCCTTTGAAAGAGTTGATCAGCCCTTTGGCCTGCTGCTCGATGTCATTTCCGAGGAGGTTTTCGAGTTTGACCTGGATGTCCGGTTTGACTTCGGGGCGTGAGAGGGAGCCGGTGATGGTGAGGTCGAAGGTGAGGCGGCCGCGGCTGTCTGAGAGGGCCTCCACAGCGAGCTTTGAGAGGGTGCGGTTGATGCCACGGCTGGCGATGCCCTGCATGAGGCTTTGCTTGAGGGCCTCGCCGCAGGAAAGGCGTGTGAGGAGGCCCTGCTGGTCTTTGGCGAAGTCCATCCAGGAGTCACGCTTGATGGTGTACTCGTAGTCGGGGAGCGCAAACTGGGCATCCTCAAGGAAGCGCATGGACTGCTCGCGGTAGAGGATGTGGGCTTGCACATCCTGCGCGAGGGTGCCGCCGATGCGGATGGCGCGGAGATCGATGCCGTACTTCATGAGCTTGTCGAGGTGCTGGCCTGCGGTGTCGCCGATGGTCATGTTTCCGCCGATGGAGGAGCCACGGTCAATGACGATGCGGAGGTCCGCAGCGGGGGACCAGAGAAGGGTGGCGGGGTCCACGGGATTCACATCTCCCTCGCCATGAAGGGTCATGTCTGCGAAGCGCACCTGACGCGGCTGGCCGCCGATCTGAGCGACGCCGTCCACCAGCACCTTGGCGGCGAGGCGGGCGTGAAGCCGGTTGTGGGCAGTGAGATCGCCGGGGTCAATGTCGATGTCCGTGAGGGCGAAGCTGAAGTTGCTGATGTCGGCGCTGAACTGAGAATCCACACCCCGGTTGGTGATGCGGAAATGGGCCTGCTCGATGCTGATCTCCTGAAGAGACAAGCGCTGGGCGCTGGGCTGAGGCTCTGCCGGGGCCGGGGGTGAGACGGGAGGGGTGGTCAGCGCGGGCGGCGGGGCACCTGGCGCAGGCACGGCGGCTACGGGTGGGGCGGACTGGACGGGGATGGCACGGGGCACCTCCTGCTCCTGCTGCATCTGGGCGAGTTTTTCCGGCGGTGGCTGGAAGAGCTTCTGCAAGGAGCTGCCTTCCTGCGGGCTGACGGACTCGGTGACATCCAGGCCTATGAGGCGGAGCACGCGTGGGAGGAACTGACGCTGCCAGAGGCCCTCGGGGACGAGCTCCAGGTAGGCCATCTGGACCTGAACGGGAGCGTGCTGCATGGGCGGACGTGCGGCGATGGGGGTGCCGGCGTACTGGTCGCGCGGGCCGATCTTGATGCCGCTGAGGCGCAGGCTGGGGGGCCAGGAGAAAATGGCCAGGTTGACGTCGTCGAGATGGACGCGTGCGTTGATGTGCTTTTCCGTCTCCAGGGTGAGACGCTCGCGACTCACATACTGGCGGAGCCACCAGACGCCACCGAGGGGGGCTGCCACCGCGAGCAGGAGCCCGAGGCCCAGAAGGATAAGCAGGATGCGAGAGATCTTCATGGTGCGGAGCATAAACAGGTGCGCCGCATTTGGAAATTTGAGATTTGAAATTTGAAATGGCGAATCCCGGCTATTGTCCTAGCCCCTTATGAGCGGGCAGGATTGCCCGCACTACTTCCTACCACCCATGTCCATCCGCGTCCGCTTTGCTCCTTCCCCCACCGGTGACCTCCACGTCGGAGGCGCCCGCACGGCCCTCTTTAACTGGCTGATGGCCCGCAAGGAGGGCGGCACCTTCATCCTGCGCGTGGAAGACACGGACGGCGCGCGCAATACGGCGGAAGCTTCTGCCGGCATCATCAAAGGCCTGCGCTGGCTGGGACTGGACTGGGACGAAGGCCCCGAGGCGGGCGGTGACTGCGGGCCGTATTTCCAGAGCCAGCGCAAGGACATCTACGATGCCTATTTCAAAAAGCTGGAAGACGCCGGGCGCGTGTATGCGGAGCCGGATGGTGCGCAGCGCTTCAAGTTCAGCCGCACGGCGATCACGGTGCATGACCTCGTCTGCGGGGACGTGACCTTTGCCCCCACCGAGGAGCCGGACATGACGATCCGCCGCCCGGATGGGAGCTACATCTTCCACTTTGTGAACGTGGTGGATGACATCGAGATGCGCATGACGCACGTGCTGCGTGGTGAGGATCATTTGTCCAACACCTGGAAGCACATTGATCTTTTCAATGCCTTTGGTGCCACACCGCCGACTTATGCGCACATCCCGCTGATCCTGAATCCGGATGGCAGCAAGATGAGCAAGCGTGATGAGGGCAGTGCCATCGAGCACAGCTACATGAACGCGGGATTCCTGCCGGATGCGGTCTTCAACTACCTGTGCATGCTGGGCTGGACGCCGAAGGCGGAGAGCGAAAAGCTCAATCGCACGGAGCTGACGGCGCTGTTTGATGCGGAGGCGATCCATAGCAGTAACGCGAAGTTTGACCTGAAAAAGGCGCAGTGGTTCAACGCGCAGTATCTGCGTGAGCTGAGCCCGGAGGCGCTGCTGGAAAACGCCCGGCGGTTCCTGACGGCGAAGGGGCTCGCCTGGAACGATGATGCGATGGCGGCGGCGGCGGTGCACAGCGTGCGCGAGAAGGTGAGCCTGCTCACGGAGCTGCCGGAGTGGGTGCATTATTTCTTCCGCGAGGACTACCCCTTTGAGGCGGATGTGGTGACGAAGCTGAAGGCCAAGCCGGAGAACGGCGGGCTGCTGAAGGCTGCTGCGGAACAGCTGGCGCAGGCCAGGGAATGGACCGAGCAGAGTATCCACGATGCGGTGGAAGCGGCGGCGAAGGCGCTGAGCGTGAAGCCAGGTGCGATGATGCCGCTGCTGCGCTTTGCGCTGAGCGGTCAGTCACGCGGGCCGGGGGTGACGACGATCGCGCATTTGATCGGGAAGGAGAAGACGCTGGGGAGGATTGAGAGGGCGCTGGCGGAGGTGGTGGGTTTGTGACGAATCAGACAACTCCTTTTTACGCCGAAATGTAATGCCGAAGTCTTCTTTGCCAGAGATTCCTTCCGACATCGTTTCGGCAGCCGAAGAGCTGCTATTACTTGAGTCTTCAGCGCAAGGATGTGTCATTGATCCTGCGGAATGGGGGCAGATATCACCTTTCATTGATTCGCTATTCCCTGAGTGTTACAAGCTATTGCTTCAACGTTTTCCTTTGGCAGGTAGAGAGTTTGATATCGATGAAGAAGATTTTTACCAAGGTGAGATCTACTTCTGGGAGCCTCATTTCTTTCGTGGAGTTGAAGATGGTGACGGAGTCTTACCTGTAGCAGGACTTTTGCTTGCCGATGATCCTGAGCTCTGGCCCTTCTGCGGAATACCGGACGGAAATCTTCTCGTGGCCCGAGGACGCGACTTTCAGTCTATCCAAATCTACAAGTACAGTGCCGGGTTTGGAATCGATTCGAGATCTCCGATCAACGATAGTTTGTGCGGCTTTCTCAAGCGATTGTTCCCTTCCGATTACGAGGGTGGCGTTGACTAATTCATTGTTATTGACGAAAGTTGCAGAGCATAAGTCGTCACCTATGCTCTAAACATAGCCCTCCTCATGACCGCATTCAGAAGGCTTTGTCATATCACGCACTCCCTGATCCATCGTGCATAGGCATCTGCCGCATGCTCAGGCTTGAGGGCGATGATTTCCGGGACGTCGTAGGGGTGGAGATAGCGGAGGCGGGATTCGAAGCGGGGATAGGCGGCGGGGGTGGTTTTGAAGAGGGCGAGGACTTCGGAGGAGGTTTCGACTTTGCCCTGCCAGCGGTAGATGGATTCGATGGCGGGGATGAGATTGACGCAGGCGGCGAGTTGCGATTCGACGAGGGCCGTGGCAGTCTCGCGGGCTTTCCCGAGGTCGGGGAAGGTGCAAAGGACAATGAGGAGGTCGTTCATTCCCGCCAACCTATGAGATCTGCGTTCATCGACAAGCTTATCAAACGCATGGACCGCCTGGAACCGGGCGAGGTGCAGGGCATCGTGCTGGAGCTGGCGCGGGAGAAGAAGTTTCAGGAGAAGGTGTTTGAGGCGCTGCAGGAGGGGGTGATCCTGCTGGATGACGAGGCAAAGGTCACGTATGTGAACCGCGCGGCGTGCACGTTTTTCGGACTGGAGAAGGATCAGGTGCTGGGGGGACGCCTGGCGCAGGGAGTGCGCGGGCTGGACTGGAACGAGCTTCTTATCCCCGGCACGGTGGTGAGCCGCGACCTGGAGGTGTTTTACCCGGAGAACCGCTACCTGAATTTCTACATCACGAGCATCGATGATGAGGCACCGCAGGGGTTTGTGATGCTGATCCGCGATGTGACGGAGACGCGGAAGCGGACGGAGGAGCAGCTGGAAAGCGAGCGGCTGAATGCCTTCACGCTGCTGGCCGCAGGCGTGGCGCATGAGCTGGGGAACCCGCTCAATTCGCTGACCATTCACCTGCAACTGCTGGAGCGCCGGCTTAAAAAAATGGGGGCGAAGGGGGCGAGCCTGCAGGAGCACCTGGATGTGGCGACGGGGGAGATCAAGCGGCTGGATTTCATCATCGGCCAGTTTCTGGCGGCGATCCGCCCGACGAAGCCGCAGCTGCAGCGGGTGCAACTGCGCGAGCTGCTGGATGAGTGCGTGAGGTTTCTCCAGCCGGAGATCGAGGCGGCGAAGGTGAAGCTGAAGCTGGAAATGCGCCCGGACCTGCCAGCGATGCCGCTGGATGCGGGCCAGATGAAGCAGGCGGTGTACAACCTGATCCGCAATGCGTGCCAGGCGATGCCGAAGGGAGGGACGCTGACGATCAGCGGGACGTTCACTGATTTTGAGGTGCGCCTGAGCTTTGAGGACACGGGGAAGGGGATCAATGCGGAGCAGATGGGGAAGCTGTTTCAGCCTTTCTCCACGACGCGGTCCACCGGGACGGGGCTGGGGCTGCTGATTGTGCGCCGGATCATCCGTGAGCACGGAGGGGAGATCGATGTGGAGAGCCGGGAGGGGCTGGGAACGCGGGTGAGCCTGTGGCTGCCGCTGGTGGCGAAGAATGTGCGGATGCTGGAGGCTGGGAGCGATGTGGACGTGAAATCTGACCTGTAACTGACTGATTTCCAGATGGTTGCCGGTTTGGGGGAGGGGTGGAGAGGCCGTGGTCCACGGGGTGGGGTGAAGTCTCCCTGCGGCTGTGGTTGCTGCTGATGGGCCGTTTTGAAAGACGATCTGCCTGAGGGATGGACGCGAGTGGTGGGTTTTGGGCTAAAGATTATCTTTATTACTTTAGGGCGATCGGCTGCATTACTGGGGTTGACCATGGGGCGTAGTTCTGCAAGCATCCGCCTCCATGTCTGACTCAACCAACCCGAAACCCGCCCGCAAACCCAACCCAGCTCTGAGCAAGCCCGTCCAGCCGGACGAGATTCTTGCGAAGGTCGTGGGTTCCGCCCCGCTTTCCCGTGGAGAGCTGACCAAGAAGCTGTGGGACTACATCAAGCAGCATGGTCTGCAGGATCAGGCCAAGAAGACCAACATCAATGCCGACGAGGCGCTGAAGGCCGTCTTTGGTGGCAAGAGCCAGGTGACCATGTTTGAGATGACCAAGCTGGTCTCCGCCCACGTCAAGTAAGACGGGCAGCCTGGAGCATTCCTGGCTATACAGGGAGCCTCCGGGCAAGCACCACCCCCCATTCAAAAACCCGCGGACACAGGCTGTCTGCGGGTTTTTTTATGCCCGGTGGCGTCTTTTGCGAGGGGCAGGTGAGGGGGGCTGACGGAGGAGGCTTCAAATCTCCCTTGCATCGCCCGCGCTTTCGCGTCATCTCAAGGGAACCTGCTCGTCACCACCACCTTGGCAACCACCGACTCCTCCCGTACACTCGTAGCCATTCCTGCCCGCTGGGGTTCCACCCGCTTCCCAGGCAAGCCGCTCCACCTCATCGCCGGAAAACCGCTGGTGCAGCATGTGTGGGAGCGCTGCCAGGAGTGCAAGCAGATCGACGATGTGATCATCGCGACGGATGACGCGCGGATCGCGGAGGCGGCGGCGGGATTTGGGGCGAAGTATGTGCTGACGGCGCCGGAGCACCCGAGCGGGACGGACCGGATCGCGGAGGCGGCGAATTCATTTCCTGAGCACCGGGTGATCATCAATGTGCAGGGGGACGAGCCGCTGATCTCGCCTGCTTTGATCGACGAACTGGCGAGGACGCTGAGGGATGATCCGGGGGTGAAGATGATCACGGCTGCGGCCCCGATCCAGGATGCGGCGCAGATCAGTGATCCGAACGTGGTGAAGGTGATCTTCGACACGCAGGGGGACGCGCTGTATTTTTCGCGTTCGCCGCTGCCGTACCAGCGGAACCCGGAGGCGTGGCCGAGGAGCTACCGGCACCTGGGGATCTATGGATTTCAGCGGAGCTTTCTTTTCCAGTTTGTGGCGTGGCCACCCTCGCGGCTGGAGCAGACGGAGTCTCTGGAGCAGCTGCGGGCGGTGGAAAACGGCACGCGGATCCGGGTGGTGCTGACGGACGAGCTTTCGCCGGGGGTGGATACGCCGGAGCAGGTGGCCGCAATTGAAAGGCATCTTGAAAAACAATCTTCTTGAACTGCAGCCCGACCCCCTCCAACCGAGAAACAATCACATGAAATACATTTTTGTCACAGGCGGTGTCGTCAGTTCACTTGGCAAGGGCCTTGCGGCCTCCTCCCTGGGCACGCTGCTGGAGCTGCGGGGCCTCAAGGTCATCATGCAAAAGTTTGACCCGTACCTTAACATCGACCCGGGCACGATGAACCCGTACGAGCATGGCGAGGTGTATGTGCTGGATGATGGTGCGGAGACGGACCTGGACCTGGGGCACTATGAGCGCTTTACCCACACGAACCTGTCGCGGCTGAACAACATCACGTCCGGCCAGGTGTACCAGAACGTGCTGGACAAGGAGCGTGCCGGAAAATACCAAGGGCGCACGGTGCAGGTGATCCCGCATGTGACGAATGAGATCAAGGCGCGCATGCACGAGGTGGCGGAGAAGATGGGCGGTGATGTGATCATCACGGAGATCGGGGGTACGGTGGGCGACATCGAAGGCCTGCCATTCCTGGAGGCGATCCGCCAGTTTGGCCATGAGGTCGGGGTGGGGAATGTGCTGTTCATTCACGCGACGCTGGTGCCATACATCAAGGCAGCGCAGGAGCTGAAGACGAAGCCTACGCAGCAGAGCATCGCCAAGCTGCGGGAGATCGGCATTGCGCCGCATATCATCCTGTGCCGGACCGAGCATCCGCTGGACCTGGATGTGCGTGAGAAGATCTCGCTGTTTGGGAACGTGCCGATTGATTCCGTGGTGGAAGTCCGGGACGTGAAGCACACCATTTACGAGGTGCCGCTGAAGCTGCATGAAGAGAGGCTGGATGACAATGTGTGCCGTCTGCTGAACCTGACCACGCCGCAGCCTGACCTGAGCCGCTGGCGGAACTTTGTGCAGCGGGTGATCCATCCGACGCATCACGTGCGGATCGGAGTGGTGGGCAAATACATCGAGCTGCAGGATGCGTACAAGAGCATCTATGAGTCGCTGACGCACGCGGGAGCCTCACACGACTGCAAGGTGGACATCATCCGAGTGGATGCGGAGAGCATCGAGAAAGCCGGGCCGGAGCTCTACCTGACGGGGCTGCAGGGCATCCTCATCCCGGGGGGCTTTGGCGACCGTGGGACGGAGGGGAAGGTGACGGCTGCGCGGTATGCGCGTGAGAAAGGAATCCCGTTCTTTGGCATCTGCCTCGGCATGCAGATCGCGGTGATCGAATTTGCCCGCAATGTGTGCGGTCTGAAGGGGGCGACGAGCACGGAGTTTGACAAGACCACGCCGCACCCGGTGATCAGCCTGATGGAAGAGCAGAAGAAGGTGAAGCAACTCGGGGGGACGATGCGACTGGGCTCCTGGGTGACGGATCTCGTGCCGGGAAGCAAGGCCTACGAACTGTATCACAGCGCGACGATCACGGAGCGCCACCGGCACCGTTTTGAGTTCAACTCTGAGTACAAGGAACTGATGGAGGAGAAGGGGCTGCTGATTTCCGGCACTTCACCGAAGGGGGACCTGGCGGAGATCGTTGAACTGCCGTCCCATCCTTACTTTATTGGCTGTCAGTTCCATCCGGAGTTCCTGTCGAAGCCGAACAATCCGCATCCGCTGTTCTTTGGCTTTGTGAAGGCTGCCATGCAGCACCATGCGGCGGCTGATCCTGTCTGCTGAAGGCGGGAGGGCTGAGTGCCTATATGGGGCCCGAGATGGCTCCGTTGCGAGGTGGGAGACGTGGTCAATTGAGTCGAAGAGGCCGATTGACCAACCCATGGTGTGTCTTGTAGGTTGTGATTGAAATCAGACTTATAAATCATGCGATCCTCCAATCCCACCCTTAACGATCAGGTCTTTGAACGTTCACGTTCCGGCAACCCTGCCGATGGCGTGATGACGCTGAACGGAACCGTTCTCAAAACAGCCATTCTGACGCTGCTGCTGGTCACCTCTGCCAGCTGGAGCTGGAAGATTCTGATGAGCGGGAGTGCGCCGGCGTGGTTTGGTTCGGCGCTGACGTTTGGCTGGATCGTCCCAGTGGTGCTGGCCCTGATCATTTCGTTCAAGCCGACCACGGCACCTGCGCTTGCTCCGGTGTATGCGCTGGGCAACGGTGTGATCGTCGGCATCATTTCCGCGATGTATGAGAAGGCCTTCGGCGGCATCGTCCTGACTGCGGTGATGCTGACCTGCGGCATTCTGTTTGCCCTGCTGGCGGCATATGCGACCGGAATGATCAAGCCCTCGGAAAATTTCAAGCTGGGGATTGTGGCTGCGACCGGGGGAGTGGCTTTGTTTTATCTCGCCACGTGGGTGCTGGGCATGTTTGGGATTCATATCCCGGGTCTGTTTGGCAATGGCTGGGTGGGAATCGCCTTTTCCGCTTTCGTCGTCATCCTGGCGGCGCTGAATCTGGTGCTTGATTTTGACTTTATCGAAAACGGCTGCGAGGCCGGAGCGCCGAAGCACATGGAGTGGTACGCCGCCTTTGGCCTGCTGGTCACGCTGGTGTGGCTGTATCTGGAAATCCTGCGCCTGCTGGCCAAGCTGCGCAGCCGTGATTGAACAGCCTGCCGACTGAAGGACTCCAACCCCATTCCAATCATGAAAATCCCTGTCTTTCTGAGCCTTTTGATGGCCGGTGCCACGCTGGTGCATGCCAATCCTGAAATCGCCACGATCATTGATCAGGAGTACGGTGCGGCCACTGCGGAGGGTGTGGTGTTGCTGCAGTCTCCCGCCAGTCCGTCTGACCCGACGCAGTGGTCTGTGTATGCGCGTGACCCATTCCGCCCGGGTGAGCTGGTGCGAGCCACGATCAGCGCCGAGAAGAGCGGCTGGGCCCCCAAGGTGAGCGGAGCTGGTACGAAGCTGCTCTCGCGGGTGCCGCCGCAGGTGATTGCCTTCAACCGGATCCGATTCCGTTCGTCGGATGTGCTGAAGATCGCGCAGCAAAATGCGGTGCTGGCCAAGGTCAACTTTGTCAGCGCTGCGTATCAGCTGGCGGCCAATGCCACCACCGGAGCTCCTGAGTGGGGGCTTGGGCTGAATGGCACGGATGGCCGTGAAGTGGGCTTCATTGTGATCTCCGCCGAAACTGGCGCGGTCATTCACCAGCAGTGGAACAACGGTCTGGCCAGCTATGGGCCTGAACCGGTCTCTCCGCCTGCATCCAAGGGCGAGAAAGCGGCTGACGACGTGAAGCGTGCCGCCCGCCGTGCCTGGGAATGGACTGGAGACACGGGCCTCGAAGTAGGCCACTTCTTCAAGCGGCTGTTCAAGAGCGGGAACTGAGAATGACTGCGGGCGGCCCCAGCCCGCAGTGAAACGAGTCAAAAGAGGGTGCGGGCAAGAGTGCCCGCATCACTTTCTTACAGTTCGACGGCCTGATTCATGACGGCAATCTGAACCTTGCCTTCGGTGTGTTTGGCATCTAGGGCGGTTTTGAGTGCTGCGGAGCGTTCGGGTTCGCCATGGACGAGGAAGACATTTTTCTTGGGGCCCTGAACGCGGTCGAACCAGCCGAGGAGTTCGTCATGGTCTGCATGGCCGGAGAAGGAGTCGAGGATCTCGATCTCTGCATGGACCTCAAATTCATCGCCGAGGATGTTTACGCGCTTTTGGCCTTCGCGAAGCTTCCAGCCGAGGGTGTTCTGGGCGCAGTAGCCGACGAAGAGGATGATGTTCTGCTCGTTGCCGACGTTGTTGCGCAGGTGATGAAGAATGCGGCCTGACTCGGCCATGCCGGAGGCGGAGATGATGACGGCGGCACCTTTGAGCCTGTTGAGGTTTTTGGATTCGTTGACGTCGCGAACGAGCTGGAGGCCTTCGAAGCCGAAGGGGTCGTTGCGCATGAAGGCGGCTTCGCGCACGTTGGGTTTGAGCTCGTCCACATGAAGGCGGAAGATTTCGGTGGCCTTGACGGCCAGAGGGCTGTCCACAAAGGTGGGGATGAGCGGGAAGCAGCCTTCGTGACGAAGCTGGTCGAGCGTGTAGAGGAGCTGCTGGGTGCGCTCCACCGCGAAGGAGGGGATGATGAGCTTTCCCTTCTGCTGAAGAATGCGGCGGATGATCCGGCAGATGTGCTCGTTGGAGTCTGTGGCGAGTTCGTGGTGCCGACCGCCATAGGTGCTTTCCATGATGACGTGATCGACGTTTTCGCAGGGCTCGGGGTCTGCGAGGAGATCGTTGTTGGGACGGCCGATGTCACCTGAGAAGAGGAGGCGCGATTTTTTGCCGGTCTCGCGGTCATTGATGTCGAGGACGACCTGTGCGGAGCCGAGCACGTGACCGGCGTCGATGAAGGTGAGCTGGACGCCGTCTGCGATGAACATGGGGCGGTGGTAGCTGACGGAGACAAACTGCCGCATGCAGTTTTCGGCGTCTGCCATGGTGTAGCTGGCCTCCAGGAGGGGGAGGTTGTCGTTTTTGCGATGGCGGTTGAGCCAGTTGATGTCGGACTCGTGAATGTGGGCGGCGTCTGGCAGCATGATGCTGCAGAGGTCGCGGGTGGCGGGGGTGGCGAAGATGTTGCCGGTGAAGCCGCGCCTGCAGAGGTGAGGGAGATTGCCGCTGTGGTCGATGTGAGCGTGGGAGAGGACCACGACATCGATCTTGGCGGGGTCAAAGGGGAAGTCGCGGTTGCGCTCGAAGGCTTCGCTGCGCCTGCCCTGATAGAGGCCGCAGTCGAGCAGGATGCGCTGGCCGTTGACGGTGATGAGGTGTTTTGAGCCTGTGGTGGTGCCGGCTGCGCCGCAGAAGGTCAGTTTCATGGTTGGTTGAAAGGGGTGGGCCAGGTGGTTTGCAACTGGCTGGCATTTGGTAACGCGGTGCTACTTCGTATGATACGCCTCGACCTCGGTGGTGAACGCAAAGGTGTTTGGGTATTCGCCGGAGAGCTTGTCATGGTGGTCCAGGTAGCTGATGCGGATGTAGCGGGCGTCGGCGTCGGGGAAGGTGAGGCTGGCACGCTCGGGCTTGCCGAGTGTGAAGGCATGGCGGCCCACCTCGCGGAAGGTCTGGCCGTCGGTGCTGACAGACACGGCCACCGTTTTGGTGGAGCCGACGGCAGGCACGCTGACACAGACGAGGTTGACTGTCTTTGGCTGCTTGAGATCCACGGTGACGTGCTTTGGAAACTTGTCGCTATTGCTGGTGGCGTAGCAGTTGGGTGGAAATTCGACCAAGGAGCCGTCTGTGAGGCCGGTGTCCCAGCCGTAGGTGTTTTTGTCGCTGCTTTCCCAGGTGCAGCCGCGGGCGAGGTTGTCTCCCAGATCCGGGTCCACGGGCCAGTGGGTGTGGAATGCGGTGGCGGGCAGGCCTTCCTTGTTCATGAGATTGGGGATGGCGATCTTGCTCCAAGCAAAGCGGGCGCGGCGGGGAGCAGGCACAGAGGCGGAGCTGATGAGGATGCTGCTGCCATCGATCTTTGCCTCGGCGGGATGGAAGATGCCGTCCTTGCCGGCGATTTCGAAATGGGAGAGAGGCTTGCCATCACGTGATGCGAGGCCGGCGCCTGCGTGGTCAAATTTGGCGCGAATCGAGCCACCTTCCACCGCATAGCCTGAGTAGAGAGGGCCGTTGGGGTCGATTTCGTTACGGCCGTAGTTTTTTGACAATGCCCAGAGGGACAGGCGGCGGGCCACCTCTTTTTTATGAGCGGGGTGGATGTCTGCCACTTCACCGATGTCCGAGATGGCGGTCATGCCGGTGTTGGGGATGTTCAGGCATTCGCGCTGGGCCTGCCAGAACTGGGGAAGGATCTCGCTGTCTTCGGCTCCGTACTGCCAAGGGGCAATCTGCACAAAGTAGAAGGGGAGGTCTGGCTGCTGAAAAACGCTGCGCCAGGAGGACAGAAGCGCCTTCGTTTTTTCGGTGTAGGCGAAGCTTTCGGTGTGGTTTGACTCTCCCTGGTACCAGATGATGCCGCGAAAGGCGTAGGGCACCAGGGGATGGATCATGGCATTGTAGAGCGTGGTGGGGCTGACCTGATTGAGCGGCAGGGCTGCGGGCTGCGCTGGCATGGGTGGCACGGCCTGACTCCGGGCCAGGGCAGCACGTGCTGACTGAGTCCAGCTCTCGATGGCGGCGAGGTGCTTTTCATTGGAGGTGCGGTAGGTTTCGCTACCTGGCAGCTTGCTGCGGATGTCGGCGGTGAAATCCTTGAGGGCTGGCACGGCTGCAAAGCCCTCCAGGCTCGTCCAGGGCTCGATGCGAGTGCCGCCCCAGGCGCTGAGGATGATGCCGACCGGGACTTTGAGCTCCTCCTGAAGACGCAGGCCGAAGTAATAGCCAATGGCGGAAAATGAGGCGGCGCTTTGCGGTGAGCTGCGGGCCCAGGCGGTTTTGACATCAGCCTGCGGTGTGAGTGCTACGGTCTTGGGAACCTCGATGAGGCGGAGGTTGGGATGGTTGGTGTTTGGGATGTCGGCGGTGCTGTCCGGCTTCATCTGCATCTCCCATTCCATGTTGGACTGGCCGGAGGCGAGCCAGACTTCGCCGACAAGGACGTCCTGAATCGTGACAGTGCCTGCTTTCAGCACCCGGGGCTCGGCGCTGGCGGTGAGGGGATCCAGCCTGACCATCCAGCTGCCATTGGCATCTGCCCTGGCTGTTTTTTTCTGCCCTGCAAACTCGACGGTGACCTCCTCGCCGGGGGCGGCCGTGCCCCACACAGGCACGGGCAGATCGCGCTGGAGGACCATGTGATCGGTGAAGATGGAGGGCATCTGCACTGCAGCGTGAGAGACCGTGATGGCGGTGAGAAAGGCGCAGAGAGTCAGCTTCTTCATGGTTGTGTGCGAATTTTGGCAGGCTTGCAGATTTGCGCCAGCAAAACGGTGGAATGAATGCGTACTCATTTTCCTGCTTGGCTTTCGCCGGGCCGTCCTTCATCGTCCCATTTCACACCATGCGCCTACTCCTCACCCTCGCTTTGCTTGTTCAATCCGTCTCTGCTGCCGAATGGACCATCTCCACCTTTGCTGGAAATGGGACCCCGGGTGGCAGTGGCGATGGCGGCCCTGCCACTGCGGCACAGATCGACAATCCTTTTGGCGTGGTGCGTGGTCCGGACGGAGCGATCTGGTTCTGTGAGTACACGGGCCAGCGCATCCGCCGTGTGGCTGCGGATGGAACGATCAGCACCATCGCGGGCACGGGAAAAAAAGGCTACAGCGGAGACGGAGGTCCGGCCCTGCAGGCCACCTTCAATCTGCCGCACGAGCTGCGCTTTGACGCCAAAGGGGACCTGTACGTGGTGGACATGACGAACCATGTGGTGCGCAAGATCGACATGAAGACGAAGATCATCACCACCTTCGCAGGCACGGGTGTGGCAGGCTACAGCGGGGATGGCGGGCCTGCGGCCAAGGCTCAGTTCAAAAGCCCGCACAGCATTCAGTTTGGGCCTGATGGCAGCCTGTATGTGTGCGACATCGGAAACAACGTCATCCGCAAAATCGACATGAAGTCCGGCGACATCAGCACCTTTGCCGGCACGGGCAAACCTGGGGTGACGCCGGATGGTGCGCCCATCACGGGCACGCCGCTCAAAGGGCCGCGCTCATTGGACTTCGACAAGGCGGGCAATCTCTGGCTGGTCACCCGAGAGGGGAACCAGGTGTTCAAATTTGACCTCAAGGCCGGCAAGATTCATCACGTGGCGGGTACGGGTGCCAAGGGGTTCACGGGCAACGGCGGTCCGGCGAAGCTGGCGACGCTGAGCGGGCCGAAAGGAGTCTCGATTGATGCTGAGGGGAATGCCTGGCTGGCGGATACCGAGAGCCACAGTGTGCGCATGATCGACGCCAAAACCGGCAATCTGGAACTGATCGCCGGCACGGGGGAGAAGGGTGATGGCCCTGAGGGTGATCCGCTGAAGTGTAAGATGGCGCGCCTGCATGGCATCTTCTGCGATGCTGACGGCACCGTGTACATCGGTGACAGCGAAACGCACCGTGTGCGGCTGCTGAAGCGGAAGTAGGCTGGTTAGGAGCGGTGGAAGGCGGAGATGGAGAGATTGGCCTGCCGGAGGCGGGAGGCGATTTCGTGGGTCATTTCCTGAAGCAGAGTGATCTTCAGGGCCGGGTTGCGCTCATTGAGGGAGTCAAACCAAGCTTTGGAAATGACGACGCATTCGACGGACTCCAGAGCGACCACGTCTGCGGAGCGTGCGGAGCCGTCCAGAAAGGCCATTTCACCGACGGTCATGCCGGCTGTGAGCACATCGATGCGTTTGCGGGTCAGGTTTTCGGTGGGGATCTGGACTTCCACGTTGCCGCTGACCATGACGAGCATTTCGGTGGCGAGGTCGCCAGTGCTGATGATGGTCTGGCCGCCCTCGTAATGACGCCGGGGGAGCTCGCTTTCGAGGAAGGCGATTTCAGCGTCGCTGCAGTTGCGGAAGAGGGTGCATGATTTCAGATGAAGCGGGACGTGAGGGCGCCAGGAGGCACCGGTGACTTCGAGGAGGAGCGAGTCTTCGCAGTGCTCCAGGGCGGCGTCCATGGTGGTGAAGATGTCTGCCTCGGGGATGCCGACTGTGCGCAGGGCGGTCATGAGCCGGGCTGGCTGGCAGAAGATGACGCGTACGCCCTGGGGGGCAAGCCGAGTGCCGAGATTGGCCAGGAGGATGAGGCTGACGGAGTTGGCGTTTACCACGGCGCGCAGGTCGAAAATGATGTGCCTGCACTCGGCGCTGAGAGATGTGGCGAGGCGGATGACGGGCTCGATGGTGGTGAAGGTGAGGCCACCCTGGAGTTCCATGACCTGGATCATGGTGCCGTTTGCGCGCAGGAGATCGCGCGTCTGAGGGGGGAGGCGCCTGCGGGAGACGACCTCGCCGCCGTGGTATTTGAGACGGATGGCGGAGCGCGGTGTGGCGGTGGGGTTCATCATGTGCAGGGCGAGCTCGCGCGAGAGATCCATGCAGACCTTGATGCCGCGGTCGCTGTTTCCCTGCTTGTCCAGCGGAGGCGAAAAGATGCCGATGCCGAGCTGCCCCGGGAGGACGGCGAGGATGCCGCCGCCGACACCGCTTTTGGCCGGCAGGCCGACGCGGTAGATCCACTCGCCGGACCAGTCATACATGCCGCAGGTGGCCATGACTCCGAGGACATTGTCCACGTATTCGGCGGCGATGGCCCGTTTGCGTGTCAGGGGCTGAATGCCCTGATTGGCGATGGTGGCGCCCATGAGCGCGAGGTCGCGGCAGGTGACCTCCACAGAGCATTGCTGGAAGTAGGTTTCCAGGGTTTCGTCCGGGTCTTCGTCCAAGATGCCGAAATTGCGCAGCAGCCAGCCGATGGCGCGATTGCGGTGGCCGGTCTCACTTTCGCTGCGATAGACGGACTGGTTGATGGTGAGGTCCCGCCCGGCGAAGCCGCTGAGGTACTCCACCACGCGCTCGATGCGGCTTTTGCCGTCTTTTTTCAAAATCTGACCGGCAGTAGCGATGGCCCCGGCATTGATCATGGGATTGAAAGGAGCGCCGCTGCCCTCCCTGAGGCTGATGGCATTGAAAGCCTCCCCCGAGGGCTCAACGCCGATGCGTGACAGGACGTGCTCTTCGCCGCGATCCTCCAGTGCCAGGCCGTAAACCAGGGCCTTGGAAATCGACTGGATGGTGAAGGGGTGCCGGGTGTCGCCCACCTCATAGACGTGGCCGTCACGTGTGGCGATGCAGATGCCAAACAGGCGGGGATCGGCCTTGGAGAGCTCCGGGATATAGTCTGCGACATGGCCCTCCATGCTGGAGGCGTAACGAGAATGCAGCTGTTCAACGTACTCTTGGATGGGAGAGAGCATTCCTGACCTAAAGCAACAGGCATGCCGGGTGAGTGTATTTCTGAAAAACGGTTTGTTTTGCCGGACGAATATCGGTTGGAAAAAAACCGGAGTTCATGAAGTATTTCTCTCCCATACCATGACTGCACTCCGAACCAGCCTGCTCGCCTTGATTCTGCCGTTGATCGCCAAAGCGGACCAAATTGTTTTGGTGGCCGGAGGCGGGACGCAGGATGCGATGAACATCGCGGCGACGGATGCTGTGCTGAAGGAGCCCTTTGGCACGGCCTTTGACTCCGGCGGGCACATGTGGATCGTCGAGATGGTGTCCGGCAACCGGCTGCTGCAGGTGGACGGGGGCGGGACGATCCAGCATGTGGCGGGACAACTGAAGCCCGGAGACAGCGGTGACGGAGGGCAGGCGCTGCGTGCGCAGTTCAACGGGCCGCACAATCTGGCCATTCTGCCGAATGACAATGTGCTGGTGGGGGATACGTGGAACGGGCGGGTGCGAGTGGTGGATGTGAAGGCGCGCATCGTTTCCACGCTGGAGGGCTGGCGTGCACCGGCGGGCAAGGAAAAGGGCAACGGCCCGTACTGCATCACGCTGAATTTTGAAGGGACGAAGCTGTACATCGCGAACCTGCTGCAGGTGATCGAGCTCGATCTGGCGACGCACCAGAGCCGGGTGATTGCAGGCAATGGCAAACGTGGCAGGCCTGAAGATGGGGCTGTGGCCACGGAGGCGCCTCTTTCAGACCCGCGTGCTGTGGCGCCGGACCGGCAGGGGAATGTGTACATCCTCGAGCGTGGTGGCAATGCGCTGCGTGTGGTGGACAAAACGGGGCATATCCGCACGGTGGTGAATGCGAGCGGCGCCAAGGGGGGGGAGGGGGACGGTGGCCCGGCGCTGGCGGCGACGATGAACGGCCCCAAGCACCTGTGTGTGGACAAGGATGACAGTGTGATCATTGCGGATGCGGAGGCGCATCTGGTGCGCCGGTATGTGCCGAGCACCGGGATGATCGAGCGCATCGCGGGTACGGGCAAGCAGGGCAGCGCAGGCGTGGGTGGCGACCCCAGGCAGTGCCAGCTCTCCCGCCCGCACGGGGTCACCATTCAGCCGCAGTCCGGGGAGCTGTACATCACGGACAGCTACAACAACCGTGTGCTGAAGGTGGTGAAGCAGTAGGGGGACAAGGTTAAAGGGCGGCGCTGCTGTTTATCTGCGCGTTTTTGTGATGGGCTCTGGGCTGATTTTGAGCACCAAGGGGCGGTGGTCGCTGGCTTTGTAGAAGTCGCGATCAGTGTGGATGCCGGAACTGCGGATGTCGATGCAAGGGCGGAGAAGACGGCTGGTGAAGCAGTAGTCGAGGCGTGAGTAGATGTCTGCGGCGTCCCAGAAATGGGTCCAGACTTCGCCGTTTTCATCGCGGAGGAGTAGGTCCTGCATGGCGGTGTCTCCGCTGCGTGGACTGCCGACGATTTCGGCCACGGCGGGGTCGTTGCGCTGAGCATTGAAGTCGCCGTAGGCGAGGATGCAGGCACCGGGCTCACGCGCGAAGATGGAGTCGATATGCAAGCGCAGGAGACGGGCTTCATTGCGGCGCATTTCGGCCTGGTCGGCCTCAGGCACGGTGCGCATGGACTTCAAATGGACGCCGAGCAGATGGAGGTCAAAGGTGGGAGTGATGGAGAGGGTGACGTCGAGGATGCCACGCTGAAAGGGGAGGGACTGGGCGCCGACCTGATAGGTGAGGGTGGTCTGGGAGTTGCGCGTTTTGATGGGGAGCCGGGAGAGGAGGGCCAGACGGCGGGAGGGGTCGCCGCCATGAGTCAGCTCGGTGTAGGGCAGGTCCACCCCGGCCTGAAGCAGGCGCTGCTGAAGCTCGGCCAGATCTTCCGCGGTGCCGATTTCGCAGATGCCGAGGATGTCCGGGTGGATGGCGGCGAGCATTTTCACCGCCTGGGCACGCTCCTTTTCCGGCTTGGAGGCGGGGGGCTGGCCGGGAGCCCGCTCCATGGTGAGCCAGTTTTTGAGGTTGTAGGAGCAGAAGGTGAGGGGCCCGGGCTCTGCTGCGTAGAGCAGTGAAGCGCAGGCAAAAAAAACGGCGGGTCCGAAGACCCGCCGCGAGAACTGAAGGAGTGGCAGCATGCCAGCGAGGGTGATCCGGCTAGGAATCTTCGACGTTGGCGACGGGCTGGCGCTTTTCCTGAGGCGGGGTGATCTTCGGACGCTCGACTTCTTCCTGGGCGTTCTGAAGCTCCTGCTCAAACTCTGTGCGTGCCTTTTTGAACTCGCCCATGCTCTTGCCCAGGCTGCGGGCAAAGGTGGGGAGCTTCTTCGCGCCGAAAAGCACGAGGATGAGGATGCCGATGATGATCATCTCGGGGGTGCCGAGAGGACCGATTGCGAGGATGGATGAGGGATTCATGATGGTACTAGGTTTGCATTGTTCGCAGTGACGTGCAACGCGGACTTTCAGTCGTTCCCAGTGGGGCCATTGTCCTTCGCGCGGGTGAGGAGATACGCCGGGCTGTGACGCCGTGGTGCTCTCTTCAATGCACTAAACGCAAGCCGAGGCTGAGAGTTAGCAGTTTTTTGAGGTTTTGAGCAAAAATGCCGGGGGTGGCTTTTTTCAAAAAGCTGGTCCCATTCCCAAACCAGACTTTGGCGATTGCACAGGGAGCCTCGGCGCGTACCAATGGGCTACCATGATTCACAACGTTTATTTCTGGCTCAAGCCCGACCTCACCGCCGAACAGCGCGCCACCTTTGAAGCGGAACTGCAGCAGCTCATCAAGATCGACTATCTGGCGCTGGCCTTTGCAGGCAAGCCTGCGGACACCGAGAAGCGGCCGGTGACGGACCATTCCTTCAGCTACTCGATCGTGCTGAAGTTTCAAAACATGGCGGACCATGAGTTTTACCAGAAGGACTGCCCGCAGCACAAACGCTTTGTGGACACCTGCAAGACCTTCTGGGAGCGGGTGGTGGTGTATGACAGTGCAGCGCTGGTCTGAATTTCACTCTTACGTTCATGTCCTACACTTTTCCAAAATCCGCCGAACTTTATGCCCGCGCGCAGCGCAGCATCGCGGGAGGCATCAACAGCGGCATCCGCAAGATGGAGGCACCGGTGCCCCTTTATTTTGACCACGGCAAGGGCTCGCGCCTGTTTGATGTGGATGGCAACGAGTACATCGACTTTCAGATCGGCCAGGGGGCCATCCTTTATGGCCATGCACCGGAGGGGATGGCAGATGCCATCGGTGCGCAGGCGCACAAGGGGACGCACTGGGCGGCACAGAGCGAACTGGAGATCGATGTGGCGGAGCGGCTGCAAAAGATGATTCCGGGTGCGGAGCGTGTGAGGTTTAACAACAGCGCCACGGAGGTGGTGCTTTCCGCGCTGCGGCTGGCGCGTGCGCACACGGGCAGGCCGATGATTTTGAAGTTTGAAGGCCACTACCACGGCTGGGGTGATGAAGGACTCGTGGGCTACGCGCCGCCGCCGGGACAATGGGGGTCGGAGGATGATCCGACGCGGCTGCACCCGAGCAAGGGGGTGATCCCGGAGGTGCTGAGCACGTTTGTGGTGGCGCGATGGAATGACCCGGCGCACCTGCGCCAGCGAGTGGCGGAGCATCACGACCAGATCGCGGCGATCATCTTTGAGCCGGTGCTGTGCAACACGGGCTGCATGCCGGCGGTGCCGGGGATGATCGAGACGATCCGCGAGCTGTGCGATGAGAACGGGATCGTGATGATCGCGGATGAGACGATCACGGGTTTCCGCTTTGGCGCCGGCTGTGCGCAGAAGTACTACGGCTTTACGCCGGACCTGACGATCCTGGGCAAGGCCATCGGAGGCGGGGTGCCGTTTGCGGCGCTGGCGGGCAAGGAGAAATTTTTTGCCAAGATCATGAGCGGCGAGGTGGTGCATGCGGGAACTTTGAATGCGAACCCGCTGTGCCTGTCTGCGGCCAAGTGGTGCCTGGATCAGGTGATTGACCTGGGGGATAAGCATCCTGAGGGGATGATCGCGCTGGGCGAGCGGCTGATGGCGGGTCTGAGCCAGCTGGCGGCGGAGAACCACATCCCGCTGCGTCCGCAAGGGGCCGGGCTGGTATTCCATGCGACGATGCTGAAGCCGGGCGCGCCGGAGGGGCCGATCACGAACTACCGAGACTATGTGCTGCGCCAGGATGCGCCGCGCTGGGCGCACCTGCGCCGCTGCCTGCTGGAGGAAGGGGTGCGTGCGATCGAGCGCGGGCTGTGGTTCATCAGTCTGGCGCACACCGAGGCTGACATCGACGAGGCGCTGAAGCGAGCGGCGCTTGCTTTTGCGCGTCATGCAGCGGATTGGAAGGCCTGATGCTGATCTCCGAGACGTTTTACTCCGTGCAAGGCGAGGGCTCGCTGGTGGGCGTGCCCTCGGTCTTTGTGCGGACCTCGGGGTGCAATCTGCGCTGCACGTGGTGCGACACGCCGTATGCCTCGTGGAAGCCGGAAGGTGTCGAGATGAGCGTGGAGGAGATCGTTGCCGTGGTGCAGCGTGAGCCGACGCGTTTCGTGGTGGTCACCGGAGGGGAGCCGATGGTGGCGAAGGGGATGCCGGAACTGCTGGCGCGGCTGCGTGAGGCGGGAAAGCATATCACGATTGAAACGGCAGGGACGATCGCGCCGCAGGGTGTGGCGTGTGATCTGGCCTCGATCAGCCCGAAGCTGGCGCACTCCACGCCAAGCGAAGCGAAAGCGGGCAAGGCGTGGGCGGAGAAGCATGAGGGGCTACGTCTGCAGCCGGAGGTGCTGAGGGCGTGGTGTGAGAGCTATGACTACCAGCTCAAGTTTGTCGTGGCGACGGAGGCCGATGTTGATGAAGTGAGGGCGGTGGTGGCGTCCATCGGTGTGCCGGTGCCGCCGGAGAAGATTTTGCTGATGCCGGAGGGGATCACGCAGGAGGCGCTGCGGGCGCGGCAGATGTGGCTGGTGGAGGTGTGCAAGCGGACAGGCTGGCGATACTCCCCGCGTCTGCACATCGATCTGTTTGGAAACAAACGCGGCACATGAAACGACGGTCAAGGGGTGCGAGAAGCCTGTGGATGCTGCTGTGGGTGGTCGTGGGGCTGCTGCAGTTCTGGCACCATTACCTGGAGAAATCGCCGCAGGCGAGGCCAGAGGCGAAGAACCGGTTTGTGCAGATTGCCGATGCCCGGCTGGTCGCGGATGCCAACAATGACGGGGACAGCTTCAAGATCTCGTATGAAGGGGGGGAGCAGGTGCTGAGGCTGTATTTTGTCGATTGTCCGGAAAAGCGGCTGTACCCGCTCATCAAAAACCGGATGAAGGATCAGGCGGCCTATTTCGGCGGGCTGAGCATTCCGCAGACGGAGAGCCTGGGACTGGAGGCGAAGGCCTTCACTGAAAAGCTGCTGAATGGCCAGCACTTCACGATTCAGACCCGCTGGGAGCGCGTGTTTGACAGCGCCCGCTCGTATGCGCTGGTGTTCTTTGACGATGGCGAAGAGCTTTCCGAAAAGCTGGTGAAAGCGGGGCTGTGCCGCATACATACCAAGGGAACCTTTATGCCGGACGGACGCCGTGAGCATGATTTTGAAAACCATCTGCGTGAACTGGAGCGCGAGGCGCGAAAGGCGCATCGCGGGGCATGGGGCAGGCCGCTGCCGGTGGAGTGAGATGCTGACTCTCATCTGCCAGTGCGATGAAGATGTGAGGGGTCGGTGCCGCTGAGAGTCGGGCGGTTTGGTGCAGAGGATGATAGAGCAGCCGCAGGCCTTGGACGCCAAACACACCCAACTTACGGGGGGAGCGCTGGCTACGCCAACGCAGCGAGCAGCGGTACGTCCGCCGGGGCGAGATTGTAGGAGGGCAACAGGGGGCGCTCTGCCCATGCCAGGGCGGTGTGCTCGTGGGGGTGCGGCTCGGGGCTGTCCGGGGTGAGCTCGCAGATGAAGGGGATCAACTCGATGCGGCCCCAGTCGTAGGCGTGAACAAAGGGGGCGAGTGTCTGAGTGATGCTCACAGTGCAGCCGAGTTCCTCCTGAAGCTCGCGATGGAGGGCGGCTTCGGGCGTTTCACCGGGTTCGACCTTGCCGCCGGGGAACTCCCACATGCCACCAAGTTTTTTCCCGGGCGGGCGTTGCGCGAGCATGATGTGCGCGTCGCGCTGAATGATGGCGCAAACGACGGGCACTGGGGCAGGGGATTCCATGAGCGGGTTCAGGAGGCAGCGATGGCGAGGGCCGCTTTAGCGGTGCGGATGGCGGCATCGGGCATGCTGATCTTGGCCATGCTGGCGCGCATGCGGCGGCCCACGGCGCTGTTGTTGGTGAGGATGCTCCCGACGGCTGCGGCCGTCTCTGCGGCGCTGTTTGTGACGATGCCGCCATCGTGCTTGGTGATCATCTCGGCATTGCCCTCCTCCTGGCCGGGCACGACGTAATCGATGACGGCGGGGATTTTTGCGGCCATCACCTCGTGGAGGATGGCTCCGCCGGCCTTGCAGATGACGACGTCATGCGTGCGAAGGAATTCCGGGATGCGCTTGGTCCAGCCGATGATCTCCAAGGTGTCCGGCGGCATGGAGTCTGTGAAGCGGCGCAGGACGTGATAGAGGCGCCGGTCATGCTTGCCGACGGGCAGCGTCATCCTGACGCCGCTGCGGAAGAGGGGCTTCAACGCCTCGAGGGTGGCGGCGACGCGACGTCCGGTGGTGGAGGGCAGGTAGAGGATGCGTGCGCCGTGGTGCTGGGGCTGCTCTGGCAGCGGCTCTGTGAAGGCGAGATCGACCGGGAAACCGGTGACGCGGATTGTGGACTCGGGCACGCCGAAGCCGATGACGACTTTTTTGGTCTCCTCATCGGCCACGCAAAAGAGGCTGCTGCCGGACATGACCCAGACGCGATTGACGCTGATGGAGTCTGTGATGACGGTGCACAGGGGCGGCACGGCCTGCTGTTTGGAAAGGGTCTCCAGCAGGATGGCGTAGAGCGGGTAGGTGCTGATGATGAGGCGTGGCTGCTGCGTCTTGATGCGCTCTTTCAGGGCGTTTACCATGGCCGTCTGCCAGAGGGCGTCCGGCCCGGTGACGGAGGGGCGGCCCATGAGATCATAAGTCATGCGCCAGCCGGCGGGCCAGTGAGTGATGGCGAACTGATAGAGGCTTTTGCAGATGCCGGAGATCAAAGGCTGGGACTCGCTGATGAGGTCGCTCATCTCGATTTTCTCGTCAGGGCACAGGCGTGTCAAAGCCTCCGCCACAGAGCGTGCGGCGGTGTTATGCCCATCGCCAAAACCTGCGGTTAGGATCAAAATCACCGCGCATCGCTGGCTGAGAAACGGGTGAAAACAAGCGAAAAGGGCGGGCAAACTCGTGGGTTGACAATATTTCGGAAAAGTTAAATACTCAGAGTTATTCATGACCCGGCAGCGCGCCAGAACCGTCAGTCAGACGCTCGCAGCCACCGTGACACTCACGGTGGTGCTGATCATGCTCACGCCGCTGCGGCGAGGCCCGGTGGGAGGCAACCCCCGCGAGGCGGGGTGGACGCCGCTGCTCAATCTGGGGGGCATGGCAGACAGTGATGCATTCAGCCGCCTGGACACGTCGCGTGCCCATTTTGCCGCGAGTGCTCAACCTCTCTTCCGCCAACCTTCTGCCAGTGAGGTGCCATGAGCGGCCGCTTCAAGCCTCCGGGGCAGTGTCCGGTGTGTGGGGAGTGGGTGCCGCGCGGAGCCGCCGCGTGTGATGACTGCGGAGCGTGCGCCAAATCCGGCTGGAGCGGTGACACGCATGAGGACGGTCTGGATCTGCCGGATGAGGAGTTTGACTATGATGACTTTGTGGCGCGCGAGTTTGGTGGAAAGTCCTCCAAGCAGAGCCTCACCACCCACGTGTGGTGGTGGGTAGCTTTGGCGCTGCTGCTGATCCTTGTGCTGGGGGCGCTGGTGCCTGCGTTGCGTTAGGGTGTGCAGTGGCATAGGAAGCTACTGCGCTGCATGCTCCCAGCTCTTGCCGTTGAGCACCGCTGTCATCGAGATGTCCAGCATGAGCTTCTGCACGTTGCAGCCGGAGGCCGCAAAGCTCTTCTGCATGTCTTCCAGTGTCTGCGGGCCATAGGCCAGGGGCTGCTGCTTGACGAAGTGATTGAACATCTGGCGGATGAAGGCGCGGTGCCCGTAGGGGCTGCCGGAGACGTAGTTCACGATGTCGCGGGGGCCGGTGAGGTGCACCTTGCGGCCTTCGTCGTCGGCGAAGTCGCCCACGGCGTTTACCGGCTTGTTGTTGTCCTGGGTGCGCCAGCGGCCGATGGCGTCGTAGTTTTCCAAGCTGAAGCCGAGAGGGTTGATGGTGGAATGGCAGGACATGCAGGCGTTGTTCTTGGTCAGCTCGGTGATCTTTTCGCGCATGGTCAGCTTGGGATTGAAGTGGCTCTCATCAAACGTGACCGCCATGGGCGGTGGGCGCAGGGAGAGGCCCACGATGTTGCGGGTGAGGAAGACACCACGATGGATCGGTGAGGTGGCGCGGCTGGTGGCCAGAGAGGCCAGCAGGTAGGGGTGGGTGACCACGCCTGCGCGCTGGTTGGGATCAAACGTCACGCGCTGGAAATCGCTGCCCTGCACGGGCTTGCCATAAAATTTGCCGAGACGGTCATTGAGCAGCAGGTAGTCTGCCTGCAGGAGCTGGCGGTAGTCCGACTGCGGACTCCACACCACCTGATCGAGGAACTCAAAAAGGGACTCCCGCAGGTCTGCCAGCACGCTTTCGTCAAAGCCGGGGAAGAGCTTCATGTCCTTGATGTTTCCCTCGGCGCGCTCCAGCTCCAGCCACTGATGGAAGAAGCCGTGAAGTTTTGCTTTTGTGCGCGGGTCCGACAGCATGCGCTGCGCCTCGGCGCGGATCTGCTCAGGCGTGCGCAGCTTGCCTGCGGCGGCGGCCTGGATCAGCCGCTTGTCAGGGATGGAGTCCCACAGCGTCAGCGCCAGGCGGGAGGCATAGGCGAAGTCGTCCGGCTTGTCGGCCTCGCGCAGCTCAGGGTAGAGAAACTGAGGTGACTTCAGGGTGAAGAGCACGACGCGCTTCACGGCCTGCTCGGGTGTTTTGGCGCTCCTGAACTGGGCCTCGATGTAGAGCTGCTTTTGCTCCTCCGTCAGTGGGCGGCAGAAGGCGGCCTCCATGAAGGTGAAGGCAAACTTGCGCAGCTTTTCCGCGCGGTCGGGGGCTCCATCCTTGGTGCCCGCCAGTTCGTTGAGGTTTTCCACCACGTCTTCTGAAACCGAGATGGCCGCCTCCGTGGCGGCCTGGTCCCAGGCCTTTGAGATGGAGGTGCCGCGCTCATAGCCCACGCTGCGGTCATCTGCCGGGAAGCTGGTGCGAACGATCATGAGCTCGCGCGGGCGCTCGGTGCGCAGCGCATGCTGAGGGATGATCTCTGCGGTGCCGTGCGGGGGCTTCCACCACAGCTCGATGGAGGCGGACTGCTCCTTGAATTTGAAATGGTCCAGCCGCAGGGCGTAGGCGCGCCCGCCCAGCAGGTAGAGGCTCTTTTTTTCCTCCCGCACCTTCGGTCCGGCGCTCACCCAGGCGTCGATGAGGGCGTCGTTTTCGCTCATGTCATTGATCCACAGCCGTGCGCCGTTTTCGGTCTTGATCATGAACTCATACACACCCGTCTCCTGCGCCACGACACTGCCGCTCCACGAGTCCTGAAACTGCTCGGCCTCCATCTTTTCCTTGTCCGGGCTGTCTGCTCCAAAGTGGAAGGCCACCTGCGGGTCCACACGCTCCAGCTTGTAGTTGGGGCGCTTGGCCTTGATGCCGTTCTTGGGGGTGGTGTCCACGACTGGCTCGCCGGGCTTTTGCAGTTCGACGCCGCGATAGGTGGCCTTGAGTCCGGTCTCGTCCTTCAGCGGACGGTCAAAGCCCGGGCCCATGCGGAAGCGGCCGATGATGTCCATGACCGAGGCGCGATACTGCGCGATGGTAAGGCGGCTGAGGTCCTGCTCCGGCGGGTGGCTGCGTGCCTGAGCGGCGGCTGAATAGAAGGACTCGTAGATGTAGGCGGCGACATTTTTGGCGTCATCGCCCACGCAGGTGCCCTCCTTGTCCTCAGGCATGGTGCGCTCGATTTTGCGCGCCAGCGCCTCCAAGGTCAGATCTCCGGTCAGCGGATCTTCAAATTTGTCCTTCACGCCTTCTCCTTTGGCACCGTGGCACTCCTGGCACATCTTTTTGTAGATGACGGCACCGGGATGCTCAGCGGCAGAAGCGTACGCCGTCAGAAGCCCCAGCGCGAGCGAGGCAAAACGAAAATGGGGGGATGTCTGAGCCATGAAAGGGGGATTTGTCTGGCAGGAGGAATAATCTCCCTGCCACCCCCGTCTTTCAAGAGGCTTCGTTTCATTCGTCTGTGCCTCTCCGTGCCCTCTGTGGTCAAACGGTGGCCATTCCCTACCATAGAGTCCGAACCGAGAAGCACAGAGGAGTTAATGGATCCATCGGCTCCTTTTCTTACTTCCTTGGCCTGTGGCTATGGAGAACCTGAACAGCCGACTGATTCAGCAACTTCCACACCCGCCGCACCTCTTTGAACTCAGCCTCTTCTCGATCTCAACTGAGGTGGGAGTAACCGCCAGTCCGCCGAGGGAGGTGCAGCGGTGCTCGCGGGGCATCCTGGCGGCGACGTTTTTGGCGGCGTCGATGACTTCATCCAGCGGGATGAGGGGATCGAAATCGGCCAGGGCCATGTTTGCACAGGAGAGGGCGTTGCTGGCGGCCATGACGTTTTTGCCGAGGCAGGGGGCTTCGACGCGATTGGCGATGGGGTCGCAGATCAACCCAAGCATGCTCTGAAACGCCATGGATGCTGCGGCGACGGCCTGATCTCGTGTGCCGCCTGCGAGTGTGACGAGTGCGGCTGCGGCCATGCTGGCTGCTGCGCCACCCTCTGCCTGACAGCCGCCTACCTCCGCCGCAAAGGTCCAGCGTGTGGCGATGAAGACGCCGATCACTCCAGCGGCAAGCATGGCCTGAGCCATGTCCTCCTCGGATTTTCCCATGGCCTCCGCCATGCCGATGACTGCGCCGGGCAGAGCCGCGCAGGCGCCTGCGGTGGGCGCGGCGACGATGACGCCCATGGAGCTTTTCACTTCCATCAGCGCGGTGACGTAGAGGACGATGCGGTTGAGCGCGCCGCCATCCAGGAGCGTGCCGGCCTGCATCAGTTCGTTAAAGCGCCCGCTCTGATATCCGAGCACGCGGTCTTCATACTGCGTGCCCGCGATGCCGCTGGTGATCGACTTGCGAAGGATGCGGACAATGGCGATCATTTTATCGATGACTTCGCGTTCGGTGAATTGTCCGCGTGCCATTTCATACTCGACGGCTAGTCGCCAGAGCGGCGTGTGGCGCCCGGCATCGTGGCAGAGCATCTCAGTGCAGCTTGTGAACGGCAGGCGCATGTCTTTGCGCGAAGGCACGGGGAGGACGGGGGAGAGTCGTTTGACGGCAATGACGGGCAAGTGATCGGTGGCTACAAATGCCGATGACTTGACCTGGAGGATGTGGCATTCGCCTGCGTCATGATGCAGGACTTCATCGGCCTCAAATTCAGCGGAAACGGCCTTCGGCAGCCAGATGAGCGTCTCATGACAGCCGCCGTCCATGGGCATGGGGACGTCATCCATGCTGAGCACCTCCATCATGCCGCCGCCGGTTGAGATGGCGACGAGGGTGTGCTGCTCATGGGCATTGCGGAGCGTGAGCCGGTAGGTGTTTGGATGCGGATCACCGACGTCCACGGTTTCGATGCGCAGATTGATCCCGGCATCTGCGAGCGCCTGCGCGGATTCTGGCAGGCGTTCATCATCGGCGTCCCAGCCGAGCAATCCGCCAAAGAGGCCCATGTCACTGCCCTGGCTCTCGTGCGTGGTGGGAAGGGAGCCGGAGCGGTCAAACTCTACCAGCACCTCCGCGATGTTTCCATCCATGAGTTCACGCGCCAGACGCCCGATGCGCAGTGCTGCGGCACAGTGGGAACTGGAAGGCCCGCGCATCACGGGGCCGATGACGTCATTAAAGATGGAAACGGCGCTCATGGTTGCGGCGGAGTGGTGCTGCGGCCTTCGCGTTTGGACTGCTCCAGGAGGGCCTTCAGCTCTGCGGCGATTTCCGGGTGTTTGAAATAAAGGTTGGTGGTTTCACCGGGATCGCTGGCGAGATCGTAAAGCTGGCCTGGTGCTTCAGGTGCGATTTCGGGCAGTGCGAAGGGTTGAAGCTCGGGGCTGGTGTAGTTGTTTCCGCCGGAGCTGCGATGGTCGATGTACTTCCAATTTGCGCGCCTGATGGAAAGCGTGCGCTGTCCGCCGAAGGCCTGCATAAGCAGGCAGGGGCGGACTGGTGCCGTTGCTTTGCCTTCGAGCACGGGCAACAGATTAAAGCTGTCCTCTGCGGCATTGATTGGCAGTTTTGCGCCGGTGATGGCGGCGAGCGTGGCCATCACATCGGTGAGACTGGCGAGTTGATCGCTGGTGCTGCCACTTTTGACATGACCCGGCCAGCGGATGATGAGCGGTACGCGGTGGCCGCCCTCCCATGCATCTCGCTTCATGCCGCGCCAGGGGCGCGCGCCATCATGATCATAGTCGCTGCGCATGTGCACGACGCTGGTGGTTTCGGGGCCGTTGTCGCTGGATAACAGGACGATTGTTTTGTCCGCGATGCCGAGCTTTTCCAGCTCCTGCAGCAGCGCGCCCACGATGTGATCGAGCTCTGCGATGAAGTCGCCATGCGGGCCTGCCTGCGTCTTGTTTTGAAACTCCGGGGCTGCAAAGGATGGCAGATGAACAGCCTGTGCGGCATGGTAGAGAAAGAAGGGCTTTTCAGGAGCTGATCTCATATGCTCCTGCATGAATTCGCGGCTTTTTTTGAGGAAGAGCAGGTCCACCTCCTGCATCGGGAAATCCGGTGCGATGATGCCTCCACGGCAGTCGTTGGCATACGGGTGTTTGGGGAGCTTTGATCTGTCCAACGGGCCCTGCGGCGGCACCGGAATATGGTCGCCATCGATGAAGGCGTAGAGCCAGTCTGTCGTAGGGCAGCAGGCGGTGCCAAAGAAACGCTCGAAGCCATGGTCCAGCGGGCCGCCTTCGATGCGGCGGGTGAAGTCGATGCGCCTTACGTCTTCGAGTCTGCCCTGGTGAATGGCTTCGCCGAGCGAATCGCGAAAAGTCAGGCCCACGTGCCATTTGCCCACAGCGGCGGTGGCGTAGCCCTGCCTTTTCAGCATGGATGGAAGCGTCAGCCGGCCGGGCGCGATCAAGCTGGGGCCGCCTGCACCTTGAAACACCGTGCCGCCACCCGGCACACGAAAGGCCATCTGCCCGGTCATGAGGCTGTAGCGCGACGGGGTGCAGACGGTGGCCGGACTGTGCGCGTCTGTGAACCGCATGCCCTCGCGTGCGAGGCGGTCGATGTTTGGCGTGGGCACCTTTGACTGCGCATTGTAGCAGCGCAGATCGCCGTAGCCGAGATCATCGGCCAGGATGAGCAGCACATTTGGGAGCTCGGCCGCCAGCATGCTGCCGCAGCCGAGTGTGATCAGTGTGAAAATGAGCCCCGGTGATTTCATGTCATGAGGTGCGCTATTTCTCCAACTCCTGACGTGTGGCGATGGGGACGTAGCCAATCTCCAGCCCCTTTGGCGGCGTGAGGATCAGGGCGGGGTCTATGTCTGCCAGCGTACCAAAATCGGGTGGGGTGAGGTAGTCGCGGTCCTTCGTCCAGGTGCGGTGCAGTTTTTCAACGCGGGCCTGGACCTGCTCGCGCTCCGCGTCGCTGAGGTCGGCGTTAAGCATTGCGGGCTGGTCGGCAAAGCGATACCAGTAATACGTCACCACGCTGCCATCGCCGAGGCGGGCTTTGAAGGGGCCGGCCACCGGTCCTGGTTTTTTCCAGCAGCTTGTGGCATCTTCAGGTGTGGTGCGTGGCTCCTGAGGCTTTTCAGCGGGTGTGATGAACTGATGCTGGGCCAAGCCTGACTCGGTGGGCACATCCTTTGGCGGCAGTACATTCCACTGCGGCCTTTTGCCGTCGGTGCCGAGCGTGAAGTACTCGGGCAGGGTCACGAGGCCCGCGCCGCTGCGCGTCAGCTGTGAATCCCACTTGTAGGCAAAGGTGTTTGGATTGGGTGCGAAGGAGGTTGCAAAGGATTTCCATGCCAGCGGCACCTTTTCCTCACGCTTGGTGCCGGGCGTATAGATGCTCCAATTTGAGCCACCACCTGAACGGAAAGGGTGAATCACGGCGGCCTCTGCCTTGATCGCACCATTGGCCGTGGGGCCACCGGCAAACCACTTTTTCACATCGTCCCACAGCGCTGCTTTTTTATATGCGGTCAGGCGATGCAGAACGGTGGAGGTGCCATCAGCACCGATGGGAAACGAGGTGGGAGCCACCCGCGCAAGCTCGGTGCCAGAGGCATCTTTGCCGAGCATGGCTGGCACGTGCTGGGTCTCCATCTGGATCGGTTTGTTTGGGCCTGAGGGGCGTGTGTCCAGCAGCATCTCCGCCCACTCCGGGTGATCGATCTTGGACTGCGACCAGAAGAATGGCGTGAAGAAAGCCGCCGGTCCTTTGAAGTTTCCGGTGTTGAGAAACAGCGTCCAGCATTGATTGCCAGTGGGGACGTTTTTGCCTGCCGTGGTGGTTTTCGGATTGGTCAGCGGCAGGGGCAGATAGCCGTAGCCAAAGAGTTCACCGCGGGTGCCCTGCTTGAGGTTCAGGCCATCCAAAGGAAAGAGCAGCCAGGGGCTGAGCTGTGCGACGCCATACTGGCCGCGCGGCCTTTCCCAGGTGCCTGCGCCGTAGCCGGGACCGTTGGCGATGAAGGTGAAGTTTGGCCCCACGCCGCCCATGATGAACTTGGGGGTGGTGGTGGGGAAGTGTGTGTCACGCCACCAACCGAGCCCGCCTTCGATGTCTGTGTAGCATTTGCCTTCCGGCTTTTTTCCCTCTTCATACTGTGGATGCATCCAGGTGCCGCAGAGTCCGGTCTGAAACTTGTGCCCTGGATAGGTGGCTACGAGCGGCCATGCCGCTGCATAGAGGGAGAAGCCGGCATTGAACTCTTCAGGCACTCTTTCCGTGGGGGCGAAGAGATAGCCGGCCATCTCGCCCTCTTGGAACTCGTCGGGGGAGGAGGACAGGAGTGTCCGCGCTCCCTTCATCTCTGATGGCTGCGGCTTAGCGGGAATAACAGACGCTTGTGTCGCGGACATCATCGAAAGACTGGCCTCGGCGAAAGCGCGGCCCATGAGGGCGAAGGTTTTGGCGCAGCCGAGGTAGTGGTAGCCGGCATTGGATGCGCCACGCTGCCAGAGGGAGAGTTCGGCAGGAGAGATCAATTTGGCTTCATACTGCTTTAGATAGTCGCGCTTTTGCTCCTCGGTCATGTGGCCGTCGGCATTGGCGTGGCCTTTGTTTTTCGAGTTTAAATAGAAGCCCATCTGGCGGACTTGAGCCCGCTTGTCGTCAATGGCTCCGAGTTCCTCAGACCAAAAGGGTGCCGTTGGTACGGCCACGACATTTCCTTTGAACTCGGGCAGGAGGGAGGGCGCGGTCATGGCCTCGCGGAAGGCCACGATTTCCTGATTGGCCTTCAGGCCGCCGACGCCCATGACACCGATGACGAAGGGCATTTTTGGTGCGTGGAGGTCTTTGCGAACATCGCGGATGAACTTGGCGAGTAGGTCGCTGTAAACCGCATATCGCCCGGGTTTGCCGCGATCAGGGTAGGTGTGGCCGTCCACCATGTCGTTGAATCCCTGCAGCCAGACGAAGCCCGCGATCTCGTAGCCCTGTGAGGCGTCGTAGGCCGGGCACACGCGCTTTGGATCTGCGAGCACACGTTTCACATGCTCGACCATGTAGCGGTAGAAGCGCCCGGTTTCCCTTTTCTTCTCCGCGAACCATTGATCCATGTCCTTCGGAACACCGTGGCCGGGCGGGCCGTAGTAGAGCTTCTTCTGGTAGTCGTTGAGTTCATACGGGCCCGCGCTCGGCGGGCGGAACTCGGTGTTCAGGCTTCTGCCGCCCCAAGCGGTCTTGATGATGAGCACCGGCTCTTTCAGCGCGGCATCCATGGTGAGGCCGAAGGTGAACTCCGGTCCGATCTTGCCGTTTGGCTTCGTCGCGTCGTCCCGCGCACCAAAGCCAGCGGTGAGCTTTCCGGTACCCTCTCCATTCGCGCTGCCGTCGTATTTGCCGGTGCAATAGGAGATCCAGGTATGATCGCATACCGTCGGGTTGCCATCTGCTGCGCGCATCTGTTTGAGCAGCGGAGCTGTGGCGGGATCATCGCCGATGTAGTCAAAGGTTTCGATCTTGGCATGACCTTCCATGTTGGACTGGCCTGCGAGGATGAAGACTTTCAGGGGCTTGGCATAAAGCTGGGAGGCCAGGAGGAGGGTGCCGAGCAGGATGGTTTTCATGAGACAAAATTTGAAGGCGGCCAGGGAGGATTTCACGAGTTGGGTCAACGGTTGTCGATGACGAAAGCAGGCCGGGAAAGAACGCCCTTGGAGAGTTTTCCATAGTGATCCGAACGCCAGAATTTATCCAAATCGCTGGAGGTGATGAGCTGGATTCCCGGGGTGGCGACGGCGGGATTGCAGAGGATGTAGAGGTTCTCATCTGCAATATAACCGCAGACGTTGAGCGTGTGGCCGGCGCTGCCGCCGGGATACTGAGGGCCCACGTACTTGAAGTCCACGACTACAGGGCGGCCGGCATCGAGTTCGGACTTGAGCATGGCCGTGGCGTGCGCAAAGCCCCTGTCATCTGGCGTGAAGGTGACGAGCGCCCACTGCTGCCCTATCTTTTTTGAAGCCTCCAGCAAATGTCCCCAGTCGGTGCCCGTGCCAAGGGGCGAGGGGCACAGTCGTTTAAAGTCCCAGCCGCCGATCTCGCTGCCTTGGAAGCGGGCGAAGATGGCGCATGCGGTGGAGCCGCAGTTGTTGTAGCCTTGATGGATGTGCGGCAGTGGAACGAAGGCAAACTTTCCGGGTTCGCTTTTGCGGCGCCGGTAGTCCATGAGCTTGAGCAGGTCCGCCGCCTGCTGGGCCGAGCTGATGTCAGACGGCTGCGAAGGATGCCCAGTAGCCCCCGTGGGGTGAAGCTTGGAAGCCCTGGTCCAATTTTCCTTCGCGGCCTCGATTTCACCTGCCTGGAAGTGCATTTCGCCGAGCAGCACCAGACCCGCCGGATTGTTCAGCTCTGCGGCGCGCTCCGCCAGGCGGCGTGCCTTCAAGGCATCCTGTTTGACTCCTTCGCCGGAATGATAGGCCATGGCTGCACTGGCAGCAGCCCGGCCATGCCCACGCTCAGCCGCTTTTTTCCACCACTCGAGTGCTTTCTCACAGTCCTGCGCGGTACCCTGGGCTCCGTAGTAGCACTGGCCCAGGTTGAATGCCGCCTGGGCGGATTCATCTGCCGCCGCCTTGAAATAAGCGAAGGCGAGTGCGGGGTTGCGCTTCACCACTGCGCCGCGCAGATACGCGGCGCCGACGAAGTCCATCGCCTCGGCGCTTCCTGCATCTGCTGCACGGTGCGCCCAGCTCATGGCATGGACGTCGTCTTTGAGCACGCCGCTGCCATCGCGAAAGCGCAGGGCGAGGTCGAGCTGCGCTTTGACATCGCCTGCAGCAGCCGCGTTGAGAAGTGTTTTCAGTGTTGTCTGAACATCGGCGGAGTGAAGAGACTGGATCATCAGGAGCAACGTGATGAGTGGGCTGAAGAGTTGCTTGCGCATCAGGCGGTAGCTTTTCGCAGGGATGGGGTTGCCGTCTTGAGCCTTCTGCCTGGCAGATCTGACAAAAGCAGCACAATGACGGGACGCGTGACGTAACCTGTGGCATCCTTTCTCTGCATGAAAATGGCCGCTTCAGCATTTCCTGGCATCTTATCCAATGAGGGCTCATTGCTCGTGGATGCGCGTGTGATCGAGCAGATGGCGGATCTGATGCATGACACGGCCTTTTTCATCAAGGATGCCGCCGGCCGCTACCTGGTGGTCAATCAATCGCTCGTGGAACGGCATGGACTCAGGGACAAATCCCAGATGATCGGCAGACGGCCCTGCGATGTATGCCCCGGTGACTATGGGCGCATACCCACAGAGCAGGATGAGCATGTACTGCGCACCGGGCAGCCCATCGTGGAGAGGCTGGAGCTTTTCTGGCGAAAGCCGAACGTGCCTGAGTGGGGCCTGACCAGCAAGCTGCCGGTGCGCGACGCCCAAGGACGCGTGGCGGGCCTCATCGGCATTTCCAAGGATCTGGCGGCACCGGTGAGCCGTGACGATGTGCCGCCCAAGGTGGCCCGTGTGCTGCGCTACCTGGAAACCGCCTACGACGAGCCGGTCAGCCCGTCATCACTCGCACGCAAGGCGGGAATGACGCCTGCGCGCTTTGCGCGTGTGATCAAGCGCATTCACGGCATCAGCCCCATGCAACTCATCACCCAAACCCGCATTTCTGTGGGCAGCCGGTTGTTGTGTGAAACTGATGATTCGGTGGCCGAGATCGCGCTAGAGTGCGGCTTTGCCGATCACAGTGCTTTCACACGCGCCTTTCGTGCAGTGACGGGGGAATCTCCCACTGAACACCGGCGGCGCTCACGGCAGGGGTGAAAGCCGGATGGCTCAGGGCTGTGGCCTGGCTCCCCAGAGTTTGGTCAGCAATGCGAACATTTCGGGATCGTGCTGCTTGAGCTCTTCTTTGGTGAAGGGGTAGAAGTCATTGCGAGTGAAGAATGACTCGCTGCATTCGGCGAAGTATTCACGCGCATTCGTCATGGCATAGGCTTTGGCGAGTCGTTTGCGACCTTCAGAGTCCTGGCGTTGCACCTTGTCGTATATGCCGGCGGCTTTGGCATGCTGGAAGGCGGCTTCGATCTCGGTATTGTCGAATCCGAGCACGCGGTCGTGATAGGCATGTGCGAGTTCGTGCAGGGCGAAGTTGGGCATGCGGCGGGTCTCCGCCTCGAAGATGCTCACGTTGGTGAACTCCACTGCTTTGGCCATCACGGGGTCGCGGCCGTTTTCCTTGAGCCAGCCGGCACCGGAGTGGTACTCCGCACGCGGGTGTGATTTGGGGTATTGGGGATTGAAGTAGAGAGTCACTTTGCGGAGTTCGTCCACCGCTTTTGGCGGAACCACGCGCACGATTTCCTGAAGCTGCTGGGTCAGCAGATGCAGCGCCTTGCCGGTCAGCTCTGCATCCTTCGTCAGCAGTTCGCGGCTGATGCTGACCTGCCAGCCTTCGATGCTGCGGATCTCGCGTGCGGTGTTGGCGTCCGCATCGCGCTTCTGGGCTTTGGCTTTGATCAGCTCCCGGGCCGCCTGCATGGTGGCAGGCCAGGTGAAGGCGGGGGCTTTTGCAGGATCATAGCCTGCCATGTGGCCGGTGAGGCGCGTGGCTGGTTTGGAGTAGTGCAGCTCGGTGTCGCCAAAGACCTCACGGCATAGTGCAGCGAGGCCGGGATCGTACTCGATGAGCTGGGAACGCAGATGGACGTGGTTGTGGTCGTGGTCGTTCACGCGGTTGTCGTCAAACCAGCTCTGAACGCCCTCGGCCCAGTATTCGTGGTGGTTCACGCTGGCATATTTGCCGCGCCATAGCCCGGTCTTCATGGCGGCATCGTAGGCGGCTTTGAGACGTGTGTCGAAAGTCGGGTCCACGTTCAAAAGGCCGCGCAGGTGGATGTTGTGTGCAAATTCGTGAATGACGATGCATTCCTTGGCATAAGGATCTCCGGGAAAGCCCAGCACATTCTCCTCGGCACAGGAGCAGAAGGGGTCTGTCTGGCTGCCGCCGAGGCCGCGTGCGCGTGTGTCCCAGTAGGTTTTGGCGGGGAGGTTTTCAAAACCCTTCACGGGCTCGTCGGCCAGGCGGGAGAATTCGGGCAGGTCGGTGGTGTACTCATCATGCGCCATGATGATCATGCGTGCGCCGCTGTCGATCATGGCCTGCCGGACGTCCGGGCGGTGGTCGAGCATGAGATTGAGCAGGTAGGCCACTTCCTTGAGTGCATAGGGATTCGTCTTGGCCGTGGCGACGATGGGGAAGCCATGGGCGCTCTCGCGCTGCGTGTAGCAGGCAGGTACGCCGTCCTTGGCCTGCGGGTCATAGCGAAAGCCCTGTATGCGCACCTTGCAAACCACCTCGGTCTCCTGCTGCTGATCGACGATGACAAAACGATGCCCCAAGGAGGTACCAAGAATGTTGTCTTTGCCCGGGGCAATTTTTCCATTGGGCACACGCCCGCCGTCGGGCTTTACCCAGAACACCTCCACCTCTCTGGGGGCGGCATTGATGATCTGAAGTCTGGGGCGGTCCAGCGCGAGTGTGGTGGTGGTGATGAACCCAAGTGCGATGATCAGTGTTTTCATAAAAAGCGGTCGGGTGACATCAGGTCGAGGGCAACGGCTGGTTTTTCTCCGTCGAGCAGATCGCTCACGATCTTTCCGGTGGCTGGTGCGAGGCTGAGGCCCATCATGGCGTGGCCAGTGGCGATGGTGAGATTTTTCCAGCGCCGGGTGCGGCCAATGTAGGGCATGCCGTCGGGGGAGACCGGGCGCAAGCCGCTCCACGGTTTTACCCCGGCGAAGTCGCTTTCTTCGAAGGCGGGGAAGTACTGGGGAAACGCACGCGTGATGCCGCGTACGCGGCGGTGGGTGATGGTCTCATTGATGCCTGCCATCTCCATGGTGCCGCCCACGCGGAGCGCGCCATCCATGGGAGTGACGGCGAGGCGTGCCTCGGTGCAGATGGTGCAGAGCTCTGGGAGCTGACGGGGGCTGGGAAGAGTGAGGCTGTAGCCTTTGCCTGCCTGCATGGGCAATTTGAGATTGAGAGAGCTGGCCAGTGCTGACGACCAAACGCCACCGCAGAGCACGAATTCGTGAGCACCGACTTGCCCAAGCGAAGTGCTGACTGAGTGCAGGCGTCCGTTTTCGGATTTGAATCCGGTGACTTCGGTGTCCCAGAGGAACTGGACGCCGAGGCGGGTGAGTTCGCACTCGAGGGCGGCGATGAAGCGGGCGGGGGGGAGGTGGCAGTCTTTGGGGAAGTAAACGCTGCCGCAGACGTCCATGGTCACGCCGGGGTCGAGTGCGGCGGTGGCGCGGGCATCGAGGACTTCAGCGGGGATGCCGAGGGCATTGGCCTGAGCTGCGGCGCGGGCTTCCTCGTCGAGGGTGTGCTGCTCTTTGCAAAGCATGAGGAGGCCGTTTTTGACGAGGCCGAAGTCGAGGCCGATGTCTTCAAAGCACTGGCGGCTGAGGAGGCTGAGGTCGCGGAGAATGGGAGCGGCGGCGGAGACGCGCTGCCTGGTGGCGGCTTTCCAGAAGTGGAGGCCCCAGGTGAGGAGATCGGGATCGAGACGGGGCTTGATGTAGAAGGGGGATTCGGGGTTCCACATCCACTTGAGGCCGAGGCTGACCATGCCGGGTGCGGCGAGGGGGATGAAGTGGCTGGGGACGACCATGCCGGCGTTGCCAAAGGAGCAGCCGTCACGTTGTGCGGGACTGCGATCAATGACGGTGACCTGCATGCCGCGCCGGGCGCAGTAGAGCGCCGTGCTGAGGCCGATGACGCCTGCGCCGAGGATGGTGACGTGGGGGGGCATTGAGGCGAAAGACAGAGGGGGCTGAGGGACTACTGGGGATGTGGGTGTGACGGGGCGGTTCCTTGTTCCGCAGGAACAAGGCTACTTTATGGGCGCAGATGTTTTACGAGGAACTCCATGCGGAGGCGGGAACCGTAGGGTGTTTCGGCGGCGCCGTGGCCGGTGCCGATGATGGGCATGAAGTCGAAGGTCTTGCCGGCTTTTTGAAGGGCCCCGACGACCTGAGTGGTGGAGGCGGGATCGACGTTGGTGTCGAGTTCGCCGACGATGAGGAGGAGGTGGCCTTCGAGTTTGTGGGCGTCGTCTTTGTTGGAGCTGCGGGCGTAGCTTTCATCGACCGGCCAGCCCATCCATTGCTCGTTCCACCAGATTTTGTCCATGCGGTTGTCGTGGCAGCCGCAGTCGGCGACGGCGACTTTGTAAAAGTCGTGATGGTCGAGGAGGGCGCGCATGGCGTTCTGTCCGCCAGCGCTGCCGCCGTAAATGCCGACGCGGGTGAGGTCCATCCAGGGGCGGGTCTGGGCTGCGGCTTTGATCCAGAGCTTGCGGTCGGGGAATCCGGCATCCTTGATGTTTTTCCAGCACACGTCATGGAAGGCTTTGCCGCGATGATTGGTGCCCATGCCGTCGAGTTTGACGATGATGAAGCCGAGCTCGGCGAGGATGTGATGGGTGAGCAGTCGGCCGAAATCCTTGGGGGCGAAGGCGCTGTGAGGACCGGCGTAGATGTCTTCGACGACGGGGTATTTCTTGGCGGGATCAAAGTTGGAGGGCTTGATGAGGATGCCGTGGATGTCGGTGGTGCCATCGCGGCCTTTGGCGACGAAGCGCTCGGGCATGGTCCAGCCTGCGGCGAGGAGATTTGTGGCGTCGGCTGTTTCGAGGGTGCAGACGAGGGTGCCATCGGTGCTGCGGCGGAGCTCGTGGACGGGTGGCAGATCGGCGCGGGAATAGGTGGCAGTGAAGAAGTCGCGGTTGGGGGAGAACTCGATGTGGTGATTGCCATCTCCTTCCGTGAGCTGCTGGAAGCCGGTGCCGTCGAAATTCACGCGGCAGAGGTGGAGGTGGTAGGGGTCTTCTTCTTTGCGAAGACCGCTGGCGAGGAACCAGAGCTGGCGCTTGGAGTCATCGACATGGAGGACTTCGCGGACGGGCCATGCGCCCTTGGTGATCTGGTTTTTGACCTGGCCGGTTTGGGTGTCGTAGAGGTATAGGTGGCACCAGCCGTCGCGCTCGCTCATCCAGAGGAGTTCGTGGGTGGCATGCAGCCAGTGACGCCATGTTTTGTGGGTGTAGTCGATGAAGGTCTTGGAGGTTTCCTCGACGATGATGCGCACGGTGCCGGTTCTGGGATCGGCGGCGAGGATGCGGTAGAGCTGATGGCCGCGCTGGTTGTAGTCGAAGTAGATCTCGCGGCTGTCGGGGGACCAGGTGACGGGCAGCTTGCCGGACTCGGTGAAGGGGTTCTCATAGAGATCCTGCAAGACGCGGATGGTGCGGCCGTCTTTATGAGTGATGATCATCTGCGGGCGGGGCAGGGGATCGCCGGGCTTGGTATAGTCGAGGACTTTGAGCTTTGGCTGCACCTGGCCTGTGGGAGTGGAGTCGACGATGGTGATCTGGCGCTTGGTCACTTTGTCCGCCTGGCTGGTGACCACGCAACTGCCGTCTGGGGCGCGGTCTTTGGGTTCTGTTTTGGGGCGTTCTTCTTTGGAAGGAGTGAGGCCTTTGCCGTCGATGATCAGCGTCTGCTCCTGCGGCCCTGCCTCGATGATGGCGAGGTGCTCTCCAGTGCGGCTGGTGATGAGCCAGACGTGGCCGTCATAGGTGTGCTGCTCGCGCTCGGCTCCGGCGCGGACGCCGCCGTAGCGGATGTGTTTGCCATCCTGGCTGATCCAGAAGAGATCGACGTCGGCGTCGAGCTGGTTGATGAATTTGAGGCCGGACTCTTCGCCGGTGCGTGTGGTGCGGCGGAGTTCGATTTTGGCGGTGGAGGATTTGAGAGCTTCCTTTTCAGGCAGGCCGAGATCTTTGAGAGATTGTGCGGTTTTGCGAGTGCCGGTGGCGGCGTCGATGAAGACGAATTCGTGGGTTTTGGGGCCGGTTTGGACGCGATACCAGAAGGTGTGATTGTCTGACAGCCAGTTGGGCTTGAGGCGGTCGCGAAAGACGAGGTTTTCGGTGCGCTTGGGGAGTGAGAGGGCGTTGTCGAAGTCTGCGGCCAGGGCGGTGGTGGAGAGCAGGAGAAAAAAGAAGAGCTTCATTGATTTAAAGGCATGGGCTCGGTTTCCAGATTCCGGCTAAAGCCTGTACTACAAAACCTGCGCTGGGTGATTTTAGATTTGAGGGATGAGAAGATTTCAGAGCGGGCTAAAGCCCGAACTACGTACTCAGAACGGGCTGCCGATGCCGAATCGAAAAGGGTCTTTGGGATCAAACAGGAGTGTGGTCTCTGCGGTGATGAAGGCGGTGCCGGTGATGGTGGGGATGATGGTGGCGTCTGCTGCCGGGGTGTAGCTGGCTTCGAAGACGCTGCCGATGATGCTTTCCTGACACCAGATTTCGCCGGGGGCGAGTTTGCGGTCGGCGGCGAGGCAGGCGAGCTTGGCGCTGGTGCCGGTGCCGCAGGGGGAGCGGTCGTATTCGGCACCGGGACAGAGGACGAAGCTGCGGCTGTGATTGGCGGGAGAGTGTGGAGGAGCGAAGAGCTCGACGTGATCGACCTCGGGGTAACCTGCGGCGTGGACAGCGGCGCGCATGGCGAGGGCAGTCTGGGTGAGCTGGGGGATGTTTTCTCGGGTGAGGTCGAGTCCGTGGTCGGATACCAGAAAGAACCAGTTGCCGCCATAAGCGATGTCTCCGGTGAAACCGCCTGCGTGCACGGAGGTGGCTTTGCGGTAGGAGGGGACGTTTTGGATGCTGACGCGACCGTCTTCGAGCAGCGTGGCGGTGACGATGCCGACGGGGGTTTCGATGCGGTGCTCGCCTGGAGTGATGCGGCCGAGGTGGCGGAGTGTGATGATGAGGCCGATCATGCCGTGGCCGCACATGCCGAGGAGACCGATGTTGTTGAAGAAGATGACGCCTGTTTCACAAGCGGGGTCTTTGGGAGGGACGAGGAGTGCGCCGACGATGACCTCGTGGCCGCGGGGTTCGCAGAGGATGGCGCGGCGGTAGGTTTCGAGGGTCTCAGGGGTGACGCCGCCGAGGACGACGCGGGTGGGCTCGCCGCCGGTGTGGGAGTCGATGATCGGGATGCGGAGCACTGGGGAGTTGGAAGTTTAAAGTTAAAGGTTTGAAGTTGGGGGAGGTGCGGAGTGGTGGGTGATGGCGGGGGCTGCGCAGGGGATTGCCTTCGGCTGGCTTCGCGTTGTGCGGACCACTATGCTGGCGCGGGTGCCGGGCGGTGAGGGTGTGCGGAGAGGGTGTGCGGGCAGGAGTGCCCGCATCACTTTTGGGGGGAGGCGTTATGCGGGGCGTTTGGCAAGGGAGTCGCGGATGATGGTGAGGACTTGGTTGCGTTCGGCTCCGGCGAGGGGGAGGCGGGGGTCTCGGCACCACTCCTTGCCGAGGCCGGTCTCCTGGCAGAGGAGTTTGATGTATTGGACGAAGTGGATGTGGGTATCGAGCTTCATGAGGGGCTGCATCCAGCGGTAGAGGGTGCGGGCTTCATCCCACTTTCCGGCGCGGGTGAGGTCCCAGAGCTTTTGATTTTCCTGAGGGAAGGCGATGCCGCTGCCGGCGACCCAGCCGTCGATGCCGAGGATGGAGCATTCGAGGATGAGGTCGTCCACGCCGGTGAAGAGCTGGTAGCGGTCGCCGACGAGATTGCGCAGCTCGGTGATGCGGCGGGAGTTGGCGCTGCTTTCCTTGATGGAGGTGAGGTTTGAGATGTCGGCGAGCTGGGCGAACATCTCGGGGGTGACGTCGGTGTGGTAGCCGACGGGGTTGTTGTAGAGCATCCAGGGCAGGGGGGTGGCCTTGGCGAGGGTGCGGAACCAGTGCTCAGTCTCGCGGGGATCGCTCTTGTAAACCATGGGTGGCATGACCATGAAGCCGGCGGCACCGAGCTGTGCGCCGTCCTGCATATACTGGATAGCGGCGCGGGTGCTCATCTCGGCGACACCGGAAAGCACGGGGATGCGGCCTTTGGCGGTGTCGATGGCGCACTGGAGGACGGCACGTTTTTCATCGGGCTGGAGGCACTGGTTTTCGCCGAGGGAGCCGCAGACGATGAGGCCGGAGATGCCGGACTGGATGAGGGCTTCGAAGTGACTGGCGGAAGATGCGAGGTCGAGGGACTGATCCTGGTGCATCTGGGTGACGACGGCGGGGAAGACGCCGGACCATTTGGGGAGAGAGGGCATGGGGAATTTATGATTTAAGATTTATGATTTGCCCAGAGCAGGAGGTCGAGGGCGGTCGGATGGGTCGACTGAGGATGATGGGAAAGGGGCAGAGGGTCTTGATTGCTTTTTGGGCGGGAGGCTGCCAATTCAGTCAAAATGATGGAGACGGGAGGGACATTCTCTGAGCATGGGACGACGGAGGCGCTGTTTGATGCGCTGCCGGATGTGGTGTTTTTCATCAAGGATGCGGCGGGGCGGTATGCGCGGGTGAACCAGACGCTGGCGGAGAGATGTGCGGGTGGGGATAAGGCGAAGCTGATTGGGAAGAGGCCGGAGGAGGTGTTTCCGGAGGCGCTGGCGGCGAGCTATGCACGGCAGGATGAGGCGGTGCTGAAGACGGGGAAGCCGGTGGAGCATCAGCTGGAGCTGCACATTTATCCCGGGCACAAAGCGGGCTGGTGCCTGACGACGAAGCATGCGCTGCGCGATGCGAAGGGGCTCATCGTAGGTGTGGCGGGGATCTCGCGGGATCTGAATGCGCCGAGCGACAAGGCGGGTGGCTTTGCGGAACTGGCGTCGGCGCTGAAGCACATGCAGCAGCACTTTGCGGAGAGCCTACGGATCGAGGACATTGCCAAGAAGGCGGGGCTGAGTGTGTATCAGTTTGAGCAGCGGGTGCAGCGGCTGTTTCAAATGAGCCCGCTGCAACTGCTGCACAAGCTGCGGCTGGATGAGGCGACACGGCTGCTAAGGGAGACTGAGCGCACGCTGGCGGACATCGCGATCGAAACGGGGTGGTGTGACCAGAGTGCGTTTACACGGCACTTCAGCCGGTATGCGGGGATGGCGCCGGGGAAGTACCGGGGATTGAAGAAGCAGTGAGTTTCCAGATGGTGCCTCTATCCGATGGCTGTCGGGTAAGGACTTATGCCTGCGAGGGGGATTTTGGCCCCTCACCCCGGCCCTCTCCCCCAAGGGGTCGATGCGTGTTTGACGATTGATTTGAGTGGGGAGAGGTAGCGGCACGTTCGGCGCGCTGATGATGGGGAATTTTTTAGACTCGACGAAAGCGGTGTTGGCGATGAGGGGGGCAAGTGATCCCCTGATGCGATGAAAAAGGGTCTGAAGGCGGAGGCATGAGCCAACGGAGGGGGATCATCTTGATCCCCGCACCTGCAGCGTGTTCGTGGATGTGCGAGGGCGCTGGGCGATGCGGAAGCGTGTGGGATCGGGACGATCCCACTCCTCCAGAGTGCTGGCGCGGCTGCGTGAGTGGTCAGGCCATGAGGGCTTTGACGGGCTTGGCGGGATTGATGCCGATGAGCTTTTGGTCGAGGCCCTGGAACTTGTAGGTGAAGCGGTCGGCGTTGTAGCCGAGGAGGTTGAGGACGGTGGCGTGGAAGTCGCTGATGTGGAGCGGGTCTTTGACGATGTTGTAGCTGAAGTCGTCGGTCTCGCCGTAGATGGCGCCGCCTTTGGCACCGCCGCCGGCCATCCACATGGTGAAGCAGCGGGGGTGGTGGTCGCGGCCGTAGTTTTCTTTGGTGAGACCGCCCTGGGAGTAGATGGTGCGGCCAAATTCACCGCCCCAGATGATGAGGGTGTCGTCAAACATGCCGCGCTGCTTGAGGTCCTCGATGAGGGCGTGGCAGGGCTGGTCGATGTCCTTGCACTGGCTGGGCATGCGGCCGCCGACGTTGCTGTGGTGGTCCCAGTTGTTGAGGTAGATCTGGGTGAAGCGGACGCCGCGCTCGGCGAGGCGGCGGGCCATGAGGACGCTGTTGGCAAAGGTGCCGGGCTTCCTGGCTTCATCGCCGTAGAGCTTGAAGATGTGCTCGGGCTCGCTGTTGATGTCTGTAAGCTCTGGCACGCTGGCCTGCATGCGGAAGGCCATTTCGTACTGCTGGATGCGGGTGTGGGTTTCGGGGTCGCCGACTTCTTTGAAGTTGATCTCGTTGAGGGCGTTGAGGCCTTCGATGGTGCGCTTGCGCACGCTGCTGGGTACTCCGGCGGGGTTGTTGATGAAGAGGATGGGGTCGCCTTTGCTGCGGAATGAAACGCCTGCGTGCTCGCCGGGCAGGTAGCCGCTGGACCAGAGGCGGGAGGAGATGGCCTGCTCCTGCTCGCGATTGGTGGGCGTGGCAATGAGGACGACGAAGGTGGGCAGGTTGGCATTCATGCTGCCGAGGCCGTAGGAGGCCCAGGAGCCGAGGCAGGGACGGCCGGTGATCTGATTGCCGGTCTGCATGGCGCAGATGGCGGGTTCGTGATTGATGGCCTCGGTGTGCAGCGAGCGCATCCAGCAGATGTCGTCGGCGTTTTTGGCGAGGTGGGGGAGGAGGTCGGAGTTCATCCACATACCGCACTGGCCGCGCTGGGCGAAGTTGAACTTCGACGGCGCGATGGGGAATCGCGCCTGACCGCTGGTCATGGTGGTGAGGCGCTGGCCGTTGCGGATGCTGGGCGGCAGATCCTTGTCATACCACTTCTGCATCTCGGGCTTGTAGTCGAAGAGGTCCATCTGCGCCGGGCCGCCGACCATGTGCAGGTAGATGACGCGCTTGGCCTTGGGGGCGAAGTGAGGGCCCATCGCTCCGCCGGATGATGCACTGGCGAATGATTCGCCGAGGAGTGATGCGAGTGCGGCGCCGCCCAATACATTCTTACCGCGCGAAAAAAGCTGGCGGCGGGTTTGGTAGAGGTCCCATTCGTGGAGGATATTCATGGCAGTGTGATTACTTGTTCAAGACTTCGTCCAGATTCATGACTTCGTTGCAAAGCATGGTCCAGGCGGCGAGTTCGGGTTTGGGGAGTTTGTCGTCGGCTTTGGATTCGCCGACTTTGAGGAGGGACTCGGCTTCGGCGGCATTGGCGGTGTAGAACTTGCGCATGTCGGCGAGGCTGGCGTGGAGGATGGGTTTCTCGGCGTCCTTGAGGGGGCGGCAGAGGAGGTGCTCGTAGATGGCGGAGAGCCTGGCGGTGTCGTCTCCTTTGACGTTTTGGAGAGTGTGCTGGGCGAGGTTGCGGGCGGCTTCGATGAACTGGGGGTCGTTCATGGTGACGAGGGCCTGCAGCGGGGTGTTGGTGCGGTCGCGGCGGACGCAGCTCATTTCGCGGCTGGGGGCGTTGAAGATGTCCATGTTGGCGGGCGGGGCCATGCGCTTCCAGAAGTCGTAAAGGGTGCGGCGGTAGAGGTTTTCGCCTTTGTCCTGCACGTACTTTTCCGTGCCCATGCCGACGACCTCCCAGATGTTTTCCGGCTGGTAGGGCAGGGTGCCGGGGCCGCCCATGCGGGGAGAGAGGGTGCCGCTGGCGGCGAGGGCGTAGTCACGGATCATCTCGGCGTCCATGCGGAAGCGCGGGCCGCGGGAGAGGAGGGCGTTGTCGCGGTCCTTTTCCAGCTTGGCGGGGGTGATGACGGCGGCCTGACGGTAGGCGGCGGAGGTGACGAGCATCTTGTAGAAGCGCTTCACATCCCAGCCGGTTTCTTTGAACTCGACGGCGAGCCAGTCGAGCAGCTCGGGATTGGAAGGGGCGGAGCCCATGATGCCGAAGTCCTCGCTGGTCTTGACGATGCCGCTGCCGAAGAGTTCCTGCCACATGCGGTTGACGGTGACACGGGCGGTAAGGGTGTTGTTGTCGCTGACGAGCCATTGGGCGAGGCCGAGGCGGTTCTTCGGAGCATCGGCGGGGAGCTTGCCCAGGGCGGCGGGCACGGCGGCCTCCACGGGGTCTCCCACCTTGTCATACTGGCCGCGCATGAGGATGTTGGCCATGGGCTTGGTGTCCATCTTTTCCTCCTGCACATGAGTCATGGGGCTGCGGGCCTTGATGGTTTCCTGCTCGGCGGTGAGCCTGGTGCTGGTGGCGAGTGCGGTCTGGTAGGCTGCATCGCGGGTGGTGAGGTAGTGCTCAAAGAGCGCCTCCTGCTGCTTTGGCCCCGGCTTTTTGGCAGCGAGCATGGTGCGCAGAGGGCCCACTTTGGAAAGGGTCATGACTTCCGCTGCGCTGAGCTGGCGGTCGTAGATGCGCACGTCCTGCACGCCGCCATCGGTGAAGTAGGAGCCGTGGCTGCGCTGGCCGATGCGTGTGGGAGTCGTCGTTTTGATGCTGCCTTTGAGTGCGTTCACGTCCGGGCGGATCTGCGCCTCCACGCCATCCACAAAAATGCGGACGCCGCCAGCCTTGCCTTTGCCGTCGTAGGTCACAAACACATGCTGCCACACGTTGGGGCGCAGGGCGGGTTTGGCGGTGCTGACCTTGATGGCGTCGCCTGGCCAGTTGCTGACGATGTGCACGGAGAGCTTGTTGTCGCTCTGGAAGAGATCCCAGCCGCGATGGCCGTTCTTTTCATCCATGCGGCTGAGAATGCTGCCTGCGATGCCGGTGACCTTGCCCGCGCGAATCCAGGCACCATAGCTGAAGGCGTGATCCTTCTCGTAGTCACCCACGTCGCCGATCTCGAAGGTGCTGTTCGGTTTCATCACAGGCGCGGGGCCCAGTTTGCCATCGGGCTTCCAGGTGACTTCGCCAGTGGCCTTGAAGGTTTTGGCGCTGCCGCAGGTGGCGTTCACTTCGCTGCCAGCGCCTTCATTGAGCGGCAGGTGCGCGGTGATGCCCTTGGTGGGCACATCCTTGTCGAGGTCTTCTGGCTTGGCGGTGGTGAGCCAGAGATCGAAAAGAGGTTTTGCGGTTTTGCGTGCGGCGTCCTGCTTGGTTTTCGCCGCGGCGATCTCCGTGGGCAGTGCGGTCCAGCGCGGGCGGTCCTTGTCCGTGGGCAGCACGAGGATGGGGCCCAGGCCGTCCTTCACGTTGCCGTCCTTGGGCTTCTGCGTGGTGTTGCGGAAGAAGGCGGCCATGGAGTAGTAGTCCTTCTGCGTGATGGGGTCGAACTTGTGGTCGTGGCACTGAGAGCAGTTGGTGGTGAGGCCAAAGTAGACCCAGCCCATGGTCTGTACGCGGTCGGAAGCGTAGTTGGCGAGGTTCTCTTCATCGATGGTGCCGCCTTCATTGGTGGTGATGTTGCAGCGCTGGAAACCGGTGGCGATGAGCTGGTCTTCGGTGGGCTTGGGCAGGAGATCGCCGGCGATCTGCTCGACGGTGAATTTGTCGAAGGGCTCGTTGTTGTTGTAGGCTTTGACGACCCAGTCGCGGTAGGGCCACATCTCGCGGGGTTTGTCAAAGTGGAGGCCGTGGGTGTCGGCGTAGCGTGCGGCGTCCAGCCAGTAGCGGGCGCGGTGCTCGCCATAGGCGGGGGATTTGAGGAGCTCGTCCACCAGCGCGGAATACTTCTGGTCGGTGAGCGGGAGGTAGCGTGTCATCAGCTCCGGGGAAGGCGGCAGGCCGGTGAGGTCCAGGGAGACACGGCGGATGAGCGCGTGATCCTCCGCCTGGGTTGCGGGAGTGAGTCCGATTGCTTCCAGTTTGGAAAGAATGAAGCGGTCCACTGGAGTCTTGATCCAGGCGCTGTCCTTCACGGCAGGCAGAGGGGCTTTCCTGGGCGCGATGAGGGACCAGTGCGGCTGCCAGGGCGCACCCTGGGCGATCCATTCTTTGATCAGCGCGATCTCTGCGGGCTTGAGCGTCTTGTGTGACTCGGGCGGCGGCATGAGGTCGTCCTCATCCTTGGTGATGAGGCGCTGGAAGAGGCTGCTGATCTCCGGCTTGTTCTTGATGACGGTGGGCTGTTCGCCCTCCTTGGCGGTGAAGAATCCGGCCTCGGTGTCGAGGCGCAGTCCTGCTTTACGCGTTCCCGGGTCCGGGCCGTGGCAGTGGAAGCAGGCGTCTGCGAGGATGGGGCGGATGTCTTTGTTGAAGCCGATGGGCTGCGCAGCAGTCGCCACAGAGGCGAGAAGCGTGAGGAGCAGGGTGAGGTTGATGCGCATGCGTGAGTGGGGAGGTTGTATGGAAGTGTCCAGGACTGGTATGAATGTGCTTACGGTGGCTGGGTGACTCATATTGCGGTCAATCAGGCGAATTTTAGGGCGGATGCTGGCGTCAGACCATGGCGCTACACAAAGCCAGGCGCTCGGCTTCTGGGAGGCTGCTGGCAGTGATGCCATGCCAGGCGGCATTGATGTCGATGCGGCTCCAGATGGCGGCGAGGCAGGCGCCCAGGCACTGGCGTTCTTTGGATGCCCTCATGTGGGTGAGGAGATTGAGTGCGAGATCGGGGCGGTGGTGTTTGACGATGAGGATGAGGTCTTTTAATTCGTCGTCACTGAAGGAGGCGACGACTTCGGCATCGCGGAGCATGGCATCGAGCAGATGCAGGTCGCGTGTGTTGCCACGGCGCAGGCTGGCGGCCGCCCGCCGGAGCCGCTCGCGGCGCTGGAGCAGGGAGTGCATGGCGATTTTCATGCTTCAGGATACGCCAGCACCCGCATTCGCGTCTTGCATGGGCATGGCATCCTTGTGTAAAATACACGCACCATGGCTGCGATTTCACCACAGGCATTTTTACGGCGCGCAGGCGGAGCGGAGCTGGCGCGGCTCTTTGACCTGCTGCCGGACATTTCCTTTTTTATCAAGGACCGAAAGGGGCGCTTCATGGCGGTGAACGGGCGCGGGTGCGACTACTGCGGGGTGAAGCATGAGAAGGATGCCATCGGCAAGACGGATGCGGACTTCTTCCCGCGCAGCCGTGCGGCGGAGTACCATGCGGATGATGAAACGGTGATGCGCACGGGCAGGCCGATCGTGAACCGGGTGGAAAGCGCGCCGGAGGCGGAGGGCTCGCCGCGACTGGTGATGTCCAGCAAGATCCCGCTGCGCGATGCGGAGGGGCGAGTCATCGGCGTGGCCGGTTTCTCGCGGGAGCTGGAGCAGGTGCGCAGCCGCAGCTCCGGCGAGGCGCGGTTTGCGAAGGTGATCGAGCAGATGCACAAGCACCCCGAGGCGGCGCTGAGCAGCGCGGAGATGGCGCGGGTGTGCGGGCTGTCGCAGAGCCAGTTTGACCGCAGCTTCCGCCGCGTGTTTGGCTCCTCGGCGCGGCAGTACCTGCTGCGTGTGCGGGTGGAGGCGGCGTGCCGCCGGCTGGCGGAGACGGAGGAGACCGTGGCCGCGCTGGCGGTGGAGCTGGGGTTCTACGATCACGCGCATTTCACGCGGTGCTTCAGGAGCATCATGGGACTTACGCCGGCGCAGTTCCGGCAGCAGAGGGTGCCGTCCTTCTTTGCCCAGAGGGCGGCGAAGAAAGGGGGATGACGTTGCGGGGGCAGGATGCCCCCGCTACTCCTCGCGAAACTCCGGGGCCCTGCGCGCTTTTGTTATCTCCTCAAACGCGTGTCCGAGCGCGAGGATGCGCGCATCCGCATGCGCGGTGCCCATGAAGGAAAAGCCGATGGGGAGGCCGTCCACAAGGCCGAGGGGCACAGTGAGGTGAGGGTAGCCCGCCACGGCGGCGGGCGTGCTGGCGACGCGGTCGTTGCTGTCGCCATGGGCGAGATCGATGAGGCCGACGGGGTCGTTGGTGGGGCAGATGAGGGCGTCGAGGCGGTGCTCGCGCAGGGCGGCGTCGATGCCTTCGGGACCGGCAAGACGGCGGGCCTCGGCGCGGGCGACTTCTCCGGCTGCGATGATCTCAGGCGTGCCGAGTTTTTCCGACTGAATGAAGAACTCCTGCGCAAAGTGCGGCATCTCGGTGTCGCGGTGCGCTTCGTTGAAGGCGATGAGTTCGGCGAGGGTGCGGACGTCGCCACCACGTTGTTCTAGGTAGGCGTTGAGGTCCTGGCGCAGCTCAATGAGCATGGCGCGCCAGGCCAGGGAGCCGGCCTTGCGCAGGGTGGGCAGCTTGACGGGATCGATAATGATGGCTCCGGCTTCGCGCAGTTTTTGCAGGGCGGCATCAAAGAGGGCCAGGACCTGCGGGTGGGTGCCGCTGTATTCACGGATGACGCCGAGGCGTGCGCCTTTGAGCGCATCAGATTTTAAGTCTGCTGTGAAATCCGCTGCCAGCACCTGCATGAGAAGCGCGGCGTCACTGACGGTGAGTGTCATGGGCCCTGCGGTGTCCTGATGATGGGTGATGGGGATGATTCCCGCGCCGCTGATGAGGCCGACGGTGGGCTTGAAACCGACGATGCCGCAGGCGCTGGCTGGGCTGACGATCGAGCCGTTGGTTTCGGTGCCGATGGCGGCCGGGGCCAGGCCCGCGGCGACAGCGGCGGCAGAGCCGGAACTGGAACCGCTGGCGCTGTGGGTGAGCTTATGGGGATTGCGGGTGAGGCCGCCGCGTGCGCTCCAGCCGCTGGTGGATTTTGGGGAGCGGATGTTGGCCCACTCGCTGAGGTTGGTCTTTCCGAGGATGACGGCTCCTGCAGCACGAAGGCGGGAGACGAGGGGTGCATCGCTTTCAGGCGGGCGATTCCGCAGGGCCAGCGAGCCTGCGGTGGTGTGCATGGTGTCGGCGGTTTCGATGTTGTCCTTGATGAGTATGGGGAGGCCGTGCAGCAGGCCGGGAGGGGCGTGGGCGGCGATGTCTTTGGCGGCGGGATTCAATTCGATGACCGAGCTGATGCGGGGACCGGATTTGTCGAGCTGCGTGATGCGTGAGAGGAAGTGCTCCACCAGCAGGAGAGGCGTGGTTTGTGCCGCTTCGAGCTGCTCGGCAAGCTGGCTGCAGGTAGCGTAGGGTGCCGGTGGGCGGTGTTGCCGCTGCGTGCATGCAGCGGGGGAAAGCGCTGCTGTGGCGAAGGACTGTAGCAGGCGGCGGCGGTTCATGATTGAAACAGAATGCTCTGACCCACCCCTGCCTTCAAGTGCGTCTCATCCATGAAATGAGAATGAATGTTGCGAGTGCTCGGGGCTGAGATTGACGTACAAAGTACAGGGCGCGTAGATTTTTGCCTTTTGATGCAGGGGAGAATGATGGCAGACCTGACTGAGCTGGTAGGCGGAGCCTTTTCCGGGGGCTTTGTACGCGGGCGCGTGTCTGTCGGCTACCGTCTGGGCATGGTGCTGGTGCTGCTGGCCCTGCTCATTTTGCCGCTGCTGTATCTGGCATTGATTGCGGGGATGGGATGGCTGCTGGTGTGGCATGTGCAGCATGATCTGGTATGGATCAGTGAAGCCTCGGGACTGGGGCGGCGGAATGGCCGGGCGGTGCTGCTGGCGGGCTTTCTGTATCTCGCTGTGGCGGTGGCGGGTGCGATTTGCATTTTGTTCATGATGAAGCCGTTGTTTGCGCCGCTGCCGAAGCAGCCGCCAACGGTGACGCTGGACCCCATCTCACAACCGGCTTTGTTTGCCTTGATCCACCGCATCTGCGACCTGGTGGGGGCTCCGCATCCGGTGGTGGTGGAGGTGGACTCGCGGGTAAATGCGTCGGCGTCGTTCCGGCGTGGGATGGCGAGTTTTTTCAGCCATGATCTGGTGCTGAGCATCGGCATGCCGCTGGTGGCGGGACTGACGGCGCGGCAGTTTGCGGGAGTGCTGGCGCATGAGTTTGGCCACTTTGCGCAGGGGGGAGGCATGCGGCTGAACTACGTCGTGCGCAGCATCAACCGCTGGTTTGCCCGTGTGGTGCTGGAGCGTGATGGCTGGGATGAAAAGCTGGATGCGCTGTGCAGCCGGGAGGGGTTCAGCGGCCTTTTGGGAACTGTGTCCCGTGTCATGGTGGGGGTGGGCCGGAAAGTGATGACTCTGCTGATGCAGCTGGGGGGCGTGATCAGCGGCTTCATGTCGCGTCAGATGGAGTATGATGCGGACGCCCATGGCGCGAGGGTGGTGGGCAGTTGTGAGATGGAGGGCGCACTGCTGCAGCTGGGGCTTCTGGATCATGCCGAGACGGCGACGGTGAAGTCCATGCTGGCCCGGCTGAAGGACGGGGAGCTGCCGGACAATGTGCCGGGGCGTATCGCCAGCCAGGTGCTGGCCATGCCGGAGGTGGTGCGCAAGCAGGTGAAGAGCAGGGGGCTGGCGGAGGATGCCTCGTGGTGGAGCACGCACCCGGCCCTGAAGGACCGAAAGGAAAGACTGGAGGAGCTGGCTGCGCCTGGAGTGTGCAGCCTGGATATGCCTGCGGAGGCGCTGATGCACGACTTTGCGGGTCTGTGCAAAACGGTGTCTCTCTACTGGTATGATGTGGAGCTGGGGCTGGATCTTAATGAATTTAAGCTGGTGGCCGAGGAGGCGCCAAACCGGCACATGCAGGACCAGCGGCGGCGTCAGGAGCAGGAAGATCAAAGTCGGCTGGATGCGCAACGGCAGGGGGAGGAGATGGAGCTGAAGGACAGGCTCCGTGAAGCGGCGGTGAGGGAGATGTTTGGACATCCGCCGTCTCCGGAGCGGCTGATGCCGCTGCCGATGGTCGCTGCGGAGATGTGGGCTGAGGCGGCTGCCGTGGTGAAGGCCTGGAAAGGGGGCTACGAGGCTGCCTGCGAGCGAGAGATGAGGCTGCGCGATGTGCTTTGCCGACGCACGCTTGTCTGCCAGCTGGTCCACGGCGGGCATGATGCCACCGGGGTGACGATGCCTGGAGTGGATGTGAGCAACGCTGCCGCCGTGATGGCTGCGCAGGCGGAGTCTCTGCGCGAATACGAGGTGACTTCAAAGCAGCTGGCGGTTTTTGAGCAGGCGGCATGGTCGCGCCTAGGGGCTGCTTTGGCGTGGCGCTTTCAGCAGGAGGGAGTCCCGGCAAGCTGGCGTGAGCAGGTGCGGCTGCTGGTGGAGGCGCAGCGTGCACTGGCTGCCGCGCAGGCCCATATTGCAGCGGTGTGTGTGGAGGCCTTGTGGCTGGAGAGTGCCCGGGGCGCCACAGCCGAGGCCAGGCAAGGTGGTGAGGTACGCGTGCAGGTTGGTGTGAGCCATGCGGTGCAGGCGCTGGCGACGGCGGCCAATCCCTATGACAAGGAGCAAAGATCGCTGGCTGCTGCGCTGGTGCCACAATCTGCCACCGGGCCGGATGTTTATGCGCGCCTGCGCAACAACCTCCGCCATTTTACCAACTCTGTGACCCGTGATCTCTGCGTGCTGGCCCATGAGGTGGAGACGGGCTGGCAGGCGTCCCCCCGGGGCCAGAAATCCGGCGAAGGCGGGACGGGCGCCTGGCAGGCTGCTGTGCTGCCGATGGCGGCGTGAGACATGGGTGCAGCAGGGAGATTTTCCCAGGCCAAGGGCAAATTCCACCCTTTCTCGTTTTTGTTATTGTCTCAGGGAAGTGGGCATGATAAAAACCGCGCCTTGTCTGTGAAATTCCCTGTTTTTTTAAAGCTTTTTGTCTGTCTGGCCTCCGCGACTGCATTGCAGGCGGAGGAGCCTATGCTGCCGCAGGCTTTGAACTCCGGAGCTTCCTTTCCTTCCGGTGGGCCGCGTGTCTTTCTGAAGCCGTCGAAGTCAATCAAGCCGCCGGTGAGCACCACCGCCGCGCAGCCTGCGCCGGCGATCGTCGAGGCGCCTACGGCGGAGACACGCCTGCGCCGTCTGGTGGTGGTGTCCGGCACGATGACGCCGGAGGCCATCCGCGAAACGATCCTCGCCTGCGGGCAGACGCGCACGCCAGTGACGACGGCCGGTGGTATGAATGCCCCTGCGCCAATGCTGTCTGATCTTGCCGGGCTGTTTGGCTCGACGGTGACTGAGGACACGCAGAAGAAGGTTTTGGAAACCGTGCGCAAAGGCATGGGGTCGTCCGCAAAGCCGCTGCAGCGTGTGGAGGTGGTCGGCTGGCTGCCAAGCGAAGGTGTGATGGCTGTGGCGGTGTATCCCGAAAGCTGAACTGCTTTGCATGACAACTGACCGGGCCGCTTCAGCTGTTCCAAGGGTGCTGCTGGCGGAGGAAAGCCTGCCTTACCGGCGAGTGATCCGCGAGGCGCTGACGGCCTTCCGTGAGTGCGAGGTGGACGATGCTCCGAGCGGGGAGCGTGCATTTGAGATGGCGCTGCGGCGTGAATACTCGCTGTTTTTGTTTTCGCTGCCACTGCCTGACATGAAAGGGGACATGCTCGACCGCCTGCTGAGCAAAGCCTACCCCATGGTGCATGCCGGGGTGCATGCGGCGCCGCCGGTGATATTTCTGATTCAGCCGACGGATGCGATGAGGTTTCAAGAGCTGCAACGCGATGTGCGAGTGCGGGGCAGCATGCCATTGCCGCCCAAGCTGGATGTGCTTTTGTCTGTGACGGCCAAGCTGCTCCCGGAGCGCCGGGGGCTGGCTTTTCCACCGTTTTCCCCACCTCCCCATGTTTCCTGATCCCAAGCGTCGCAGTGTGAAGATTTGTGGCATCACCCAGCCGCAGCAGGCGGGGGTGCTGTTTGCGCTCGGTGCAGATGCGGTGGGCATCAATCTCTGGCCGAAGTCGAAACGCCACATGCCGCTGGAGGTGGCTGTGGGGGGGCTGCAGGATGTGGCTGGAAAGAATGCGCTGGTGGCGGTGCTGGTGAATCCCGACGCGGCCCTCCTAGACGCGGCGGTCTCCAGCCAGCTTTTTCAGGCGCTGCAACTGCACGGAGATGAAACGCCTGCCGAGGTGGAGCGGCTCATGAAGCGCGGGGTCAATGTCATCAAGGCGCTGCAGGTGCGTGATGAGGCCTCGCTGGCGCAGATCGGCGAGTTTGCCTGTGACTCCATCCTGCTGGATGCCTACAATCCGGGCACTTATGGGGGAGGCGGGCACGCTTTTCCGTGGGAGCTGGCGGTGCGGGCGCGGGAGATGTTTCCGCAGAAGCAGATCCTGCTCTCCGGCGGGCTGACTCCTGACAACGTGAAGCAGGCGGTGGAGCAGACCCAGCCTGTGGCGGTGGATGTGGCGAGCGGTGTGGAGTCTCTGCCTGGAAGCAAGGACCTGCTGCAAGTCGCGCGCTTCATTGCTGAAGCACGGGATGGGTGGGTAAAGGCTGCGGGCGACAGCGCAAGCTGAGACGATGCCGGGCGTCTGACGATGTCGGAGCTTGTGCAGTCACCTGCCTTCGGCATGCTGCATTCCTCCATCTCCTCCAATCTTCACTGTCATGCAGCCCGACTCTTTCCGCCTCCGTCTTTCGGCCCTCATGGGTTTCCTCGCTATCGCACTGGGGGCTTCGGGCGCCCATGGGAAAGTGCATGACAAACTGGTGGCTGCCGGTGAACTGGCCCATTGGGAGACGGCGGTGCAGTATCATCTGCCTCATGCTGTCCTGCTGCTGCTGCTCACCTTGCTTGCGAGCGCGAAGCCGCTTGTGGTGTGGGCGTGGCGTCTTTTTTTCATGGGCATCGTGCTTTTCAGCGGTTCGCTTTATGTGCTTGCCTACACGAGCACGAAATGGCTTGGGGCCATCACTCCACTGGGAGGATTGAGCTTCATGGGGGGATGGCTTTTGATCGCGATGTCGGCCAAAGGAAAATGAGCCTGAGCAGCAATCTGCAATGAGAGTGAAAAACACGTTGCGTCATCACCAGAGCTTGCTCCTATACCGGCCCTTCAAGCAGAGGCTCGGTAGCTCAGTCGGTAGAGCAGGGGATTGAAAATCCCCGTGTCGGCGGTTCGATTCCGTCCCGAGCCACCTCTTGAAGCAATAAGCCGCCACAAGACTTTGTGGCCCACCAGCAAGCTGGTTCCGGCTTTTTAGTTGGTTCCGCACGGAAAGCGGCAAACGACGCTAACGCCGCCCCGGGCTTTGGATTTGATGGTGAGACTGCCGTCGATGAGATTGGCGCGATAGTGCATGACACGCATGCCGATGCCTGCATGTGCGTGAGGGTGCCTGCCAAGGCCTGAGCCGTTGTCCTCGATTTTTAACACGGCTTCGTTTGGTCCATGGCGCTGGAGCGAGAGCTTGACCCGAGATGGGTGCCCATGGCGAAGGGCGTTGTTGGACGCCTCCTGGGCGATGCGGTAGATGTGGGTCTCCTTCTCCGAGTCTTCGATTTTGATTTCGGGATCGACTTCGCAGGTGCAGGCGGTGCGGTGGTTGGTGCGGATGGTTTCCGCCAGCAGATGCAGCGCGCCGCCGAGGCCGCGGTTTCTCACGGATGCCGGTGACATGCTGTGGGACATGTGGCGGACTTCCTGAATGGCATCCTGTATGAGCTTGTGGATGCGGGCGGCGCTCTGGCGCTGATCTCCGGTGAGCTCGCTTTCGAGCGCTTCAATCAGGGTGGCCACCCCTGTCATGGTCTGGCCGACGCCGTCGTGCAGATTATGGCCGATGCGCGCCTGCTCCTGCTCGGAGATTTTGAGGATCTCTTTTTGCAGACGGTTGCGCTCTGTCAGGTCCGTGCCGGTGATGATGATGCGGTCCACCAGGCCTTCGGGGGTCTTGGTGATGATGGTGGAAAGCGCGACGACATGGCGCCTGCGGTCTTTGCCGATGAGAGTGACCTCGTGCTCGGGGATGTTTCTGCCTGCGAGCAGCTCCTTCAAACGTTTTTGCGAACGGGCCTTTTCTGCGGGGTCCATGAAGTCAGACTTCCATGGAGGGGGCTTGCCGATGAGGTCTTTCCGTCTGTAGCCGAGCATGTGCAGCGTGGCCTCATTGGCATGAAGGAGGCGGCCGTGCCTGTCCAGAACGATGATGATGGCCGAGGTGTGGCTGGCCAGAATTTCATTGAAGCCGAGCTCCCGGCGGTAGTTTGCCTCCGCGAGCTTGCGGCTGGTGATGTCCTCCACCATGGTGAGCAGGTGGTTGGGGCGTCCGCTCATGGTGCTGAGCAGCGAGGCGTTGAGGTTGACCCAGACCACGGTGCCATCCGGGCGGACGTAGCGCTGCTCCACCTGAAACTCGGAGGATCTGGCGGCTTTGAGCTGCCTGTGCAGGTGGTGGTTTTTTGCGCGGTCATCGGGGTGCGTGACGGCATCAAACTTAAGCTTGAGCAGTTCCTTGCGTGATCTGCCGGTGATGGTGCTGAAGCGGCGGTTCACGTCAACGAAGCGGCCTGTGGTGAGATCCACAAGACCCACGCCAACCACGGCCTGCTCAAAGATGGCGCGGAAGCGCACCTCGCTTTCTATCAAAGCCTGCTCTGCCTGCTTGTGCTCGGTGATGTCCTGAAACGTGCCGATCAGCTTCACGGTTCTGCCATTTTCGCGGATGGCAAACCCCTGGGTGCGGGCCCAGAAGCGCCGGCCTTTGGCGGTGAGCACCGGCAACTCCAGGTCGTAGGCCGTGCCGTGATCGATGGCGGCGCGGACGGCGGAGCGGATGAGCCGCTGCTCCTTCAGGGCGTAGAAGCTGACGGCTTTTTTGAGCGAGGGAGTGGTCTTGCTGCCAATCTCGAAGAGCCGGCAGGTTTCGAGCGACCAGAAGAGCTTTTTTGAGGCTACATCGAGCTCCCAGCCGCCGATTTTGGCCATCTCTCCGGTGCGCTCCAAGAGCTCTGTGGTGCGGGCCAGCGACTGCTCGACCTGCTTGCGCTCTGTGATGTCCTCCATGATGGCGATGTGCCGGGAGGGGGGCTCGCCTTTTTTCCACATGGGTGAGACGGTGAGATTGATCCATGTGATGCTGCCGTCGGCATGCATGTGGCGTTTTTCAACCGTGAAGGTCTGGAGCTGCCCGGACTTGAGCTTTTCCATGTTGTCATGGGTCACCTGCAAATCATCCGGGTGGGCGAGGTGCAGCAGGGTCGTGGCCATGAGCTGCCTTCGTGTCAGCCGGGCGATGTCGCAGGCACGCTGATTGACGTTGAGGAAGCGGCCGGTGTTGCTGTCGATCAAGGCTACGCCGACGGCGGCCTGCTCGAAGATGGCACGGAACTGCGCATTGCTTTCATGCATGGCGGCCTCGGCAGCGCGGCGTGCTGACGTGTCTGTAAGCAAGGCCATGGCGCCGACATAAACACCCTGGGAGTTGGTGATGGGATTGGTGGAAACAAATGCCCAGAGAGGGGAGCCATCCTTGCGGATGTACTTGAACTCGAACTGGTCTGAAATCCCTTTTTTGCGGTTCTTGATGTGGGTGTTCAGCAGGGCCTTGCCCTCGTCGTCGAGAAAGTCACTGATCGGGCGTCCGATCATTTCCTGGGCCTTGTAGCCCATCATCTGCGCCATTTTGGGATTGACGTAGTCTGTGCGCGAGCTGGCATCGATCGTCCAGATGCCTTCCTCTGCTGTCTGCACGATGCGGCGGTAGCGTTCCTCGCTTTCGTGCAGGGCCATCTCTGATCTGCGGCGTTTGGTAATGTCCTGGGCGCTGCCGGAAAGGTGTGTCACCCTTCCTTTGGAGTCCATAACGGGGGTGACGGAGATTTTGCCGTATTTGATGCCTGAGGGGTGGGGGTAGGTCTCGTCCCAGCGCACGGTCTGGCGGGTGCGGATCGCCTGGCGGCAGTGCTTCCGCACGCGGGTGCAGCAGGGCTCCGGGATGAGCTGTTCGATCAGCCGGCCGATGATCTGCTGAGGGCTGAGGCCTGCCGCTGCGAGGAAGCTGTGATTGGCAAAATGGAGGCGCAATTTTTGACCAGGCTCAACTGCGAGGCTGAAGAGGGCTGCATCGACACTGTTGCACAAGAGTGCGAGATCTTGAGAAGATGCGACAGGCTCACCTCCCGGATCGAGTGATGCAGCGACCGCCGCAGGTTTGCGCCTGGCTGCTGGCTGGGTAGATTTTTTCATGCGAAAAGGTGCAGTCGCTGGAATTATCAGGGCTGACCTTATCCAAAACTGGCGTTTGAGGCAAGCAGGATGGGCTGCGGCTCAGACTGCGGTGGCGCTGGCGGCAATGTCCGCAGCGAGGCCGGGGATTTTCGCAAGGGTCCTGGAGGGGGTGTCGCGCAGGGCGGGCACATGCAGGGGGTCGTTTCCCAGGCTCTGGAGGAGGCGGTCAAGCGCCTGGCCGAAGGCGCTGACGGCGGCGCTTTCCTCATCGAGGTCATGGCGCAGGCCGTTGAGCAGCGCCACGTGCTCATAGCGCTGCAGCCATTCGCCTGCACGCGGACGGTAGCGTTCGATGATCAGGCGCATGAGGCTTTCGGCGGAGCGTGGTTCGGACTCGCGCAGGACCTGGAACATGAGGCAGCGCGCGACATCTGCAGCGGCGGTGATGAGGCCGGGCTCATTCACGCCGATCTGGTCGTGAGCGAGGCTGCGGTGGCGGTGCTCAAAATGAAAGCCCAGATCCACCTGGCAGAGCTGCTCTGCCGGCAGATGGCGGAAGGCTTCGCTGAGAATGGCGATTTCCAGGCCCCAGCCGCCGGGGAGGCTGAAGCGCTCGAGGGCCTGCATGTCTGCGGCGAATTCACCGGAGAGCGGGTAGCGGAAGCTGTCGAGGTGCTCGAGCAGCGGTTTGGAGCCCAGCACGTCGCGGCAGGCCTGGATCAGGGGGAAAATCAGCAGTCGCGTGACCCGGCCATAGAGACGGTCTGAAACACGGCTGTAGTAGCCTTTGGCAAACCGGTAGGGCATGCGCGGGTGGAGGAGCGGGTAGCAGAGCCGCCAGAGGATGTCGCGGCTGTAGTTCAGGATGTCCGTGTCATGGCTGACAATGACTCCATCAAAACCGCGTGCGTGCAGGTAGGCGATGCCCATCCAAATGTTGGATCCTTTGCCTGCATGAGGGCCTGCCAGGCCTGCCTGGTCCATGCGTTGATAGGCCTGGGTGAGCTGGGGCCCGTCATTCCAGAGCACATGGGCGGCTTTGCCGCGGAGGTTTTGGCGGATGAGCATCAGGGCGCGCTCATGCTCGGCGGCGTCCATGCCGTTCATGCTGAGGATCACCTCTGAAATGTGGCCTGCCTGGGACACTTCCTCCAGGATGCGGGGCAGGGCGGGGCGCTCGCATTCGGCGTAGAGGGCGGGGAGCAGCAGCGCCACGGGCTTTTCCTTGGCCCAATCCTGCATTTCGGCTTCACGTGCGGAGCTGTCCGCGTGAGCGAGATGATGAAGGGTGGGCACGCGCGCGTGCTGGTAGAAATCTGCCATGGAGGTTGGAGGAATCCTCAATTACACAGACCCAGCGGTGCGTGAAACAAAAATATTCAAATCTGGACGGCGCTGTCGCGGTCGGGCCGGTCACGAAGTTCGCTGTCGCCGTTGAGCGCGAGTGTTTCCGCCTCGGGATCGAGCTCCACGGTTTCAGCCTCGATCTCGATTTCCTGGCGCCATTTGCGGGAGACCCATGGGCGGGCCAGGCCATAGAGCAGGTAGCTCACAAAAAGCACCGCAGGCATCCAGTGCCAGTTCATGACGGTGAAGGCGATGACGAAGATGGTCACCAGGACCCAGTGGAAGGAGCGCTTGGTACGCCAGTTCACCGCCTTGAAGCTGGGGTACTCGAGGTTGCTCACCATGAGGTAGGATAGCAGGGCCATGAGGCCGGCGAGGACGTACTTCCAGTTGCCGATCTCCTTCTCATTGCTGTCCAGCCAGATGATCAGGAGTGTCAGGGAGGAGATGACGCCCGCCGCCGCAGGGATGGGGCAGCCGCGAAAGCCCTTCATGCTGCATTTCACGTCGGCTGCCGCGAGGCAGTTGAACCGAGCCAGACGCATGGCACCGCAGACGAGGTACACGCAGGAGATCAGCCAGCCGAGGCCTTTTGGGGTGTCTATTTCCTTGAGCACGATGTCATGCACCAGCAGCGCGGGTGCGACGCCGAAGGAGACGATGTCCGCCAGCGAATCGAGCTCGCGCCCAAAGGGGCTTTCAGTGCCGCCCATGCGGGCGACGCGGCCGTCGAGCGCATCGAAAAGGCAGGCCAGCAGGATGAACACAATGGCGTAGTGGTAGTGCTGGTTCATCGAAAGGTGCCGTCCGTCAAAGATCTCCAGGATGGCGACGAAACCGCAGAGAATGTTGCCCGCCGTCATCAGCGTGGGCAGGACGGGGATGCGTGGCTCTAGATCGTGAGTCATGGGCGACAAGGTGAATGCAGAATGGCGAATGTCGAATGACGAAATGAGAGGGCGGGCGTAATGGCAGCGAGCTTGCAATGGGTCGTTTTACCATTATGGCATGCCTCCCGTCCTTTTTTCCCACCATGCCCACTGCCGAACTTCCACCGCTGACCGGTGACATGACCATGAGCCAGGTGCTCCAGGCCTACCCTGGGGCGCAGAGGGCTTTGTTTGCGCGTTACCACATCGGGGGGTGTCGCAGCTGCGGCTTTCAGCCGGGGGAGACGCTGGCGCAGGTGTGCGAGCGCAATGAAAACATTCCTGTAACGGAGGCCGTGGCGCACATCCAGGAAAGCCACAAGGGGGATGCCTCACTACAGATCTCCCCGCAGGAGCTGGAGGTGCTGCTGCGCAACGTGCCGGATCTGGTGCTGCTGGACGTGCGCACCCGTGAGGAGCATGAGGCTGTGAAGCTGCCGGGCGCGCGCCTGCTGACGCAGGAGCTGGTGCAGGAGATCTTCACCCACGGCGACAAGACCAAGACCATCGTGCTCTACGACCACACGGGCGCGCGCTCGCTGGATGCGGCGGCCTATTTCATCGGGCACGGATTTGGGGAAACCAAGTGCCTCACCGGCGGGATCGACGCCTACAGCACGGAGGTTGATCCAAGCCTCCCGCGCTATCGTATCGAAATCGAAGACTGAACCTGCCACGACCATGGACGAAGCCGCACTCCAGCAAGCCCTCACGGACACCCAGAACCTGGGCGAAATGCCCGATGCCGATGCTGTGGGCACGGTGGGGAGCCCTGACTGCGGGGACATGGTGCGGCTGTGGATCAAGTACAAGGACAAGGACGGAAAGAAGGTGATCGACAAGGCGAGCTTTCAGAGCTTTGGCTGTCAGACCGCCATCGCGGTGGCGAGCATCGCCACGGAGCTCATCCGTGGCAAAACGAAGGAGGAGGCGCTCTCGCTCTCTGCGGAAGAACTCAGCAGGCCGCTGGGGCCGCTGCCACCGATGAAGATCCACTGCGGCCAGATGGTGGAGGGTGCCCTGCGTGCCGCGCTGGAAGCGGAGCAGAAGAACTCGGCCGCCCAACCTGCTGCGGCAGTTCCCGATCAATCCGGCACCCTCGCAGACGCCCTGAGCGCAGCTGGCAAGACGCAGGGCAAGATCAAAATTGTCATGACCAGCGATAAAAAAGATTAGAGGGAAAAGCTCAAAGATAAAAAGAGCCGAGAACTCCAGATGCCATCCTCACTGAAACCCCGCCCATCGAACTTGAACTCATAGCCCATGCGGTAAAACACTGGAAGCCTCCGCTCATCCTCTGCTTTTATCTTTCATCTTTGATCTTTTACCAATTCCCCCATGCACTCCTCACTTGAACTCAAACGCGAAGTCGATGCCGTTCAGATTCCCAGCGGGGATCTGATCAAACTGCCGCTCGGCATGAAGGTCATCATCACCCAGTCGCTCGGCGGCACCTACACCGTGGCCACTGACTTCGGCCTGGCCCGCATACAGGCGGCGGATGTGGACGCCCTGGGGATAGACCCTGAAGCCAGCAAGAAGGAGCAGGACAGCACCTCTTCCAACATTCCTGCGGATGTCACCGATCTGGAAGGCCAGGTGTGGAACCAGCTCAAAAACGTCTATGATCCTGAAATCCCGGTCAACATCGTCGATCTGGGACTGGTCTATGACTGCAAGGTGGAGACGGACGCCGAAGGCAAAAACAAAGCCACAGTGAAAATGACCCTTACCGCCCCAGGGTGCGGGATGGGCCCCACGATCGCGGCCGATGCCCAGAGCCGAATCATGACGATTGAGGAGATGGATGATGCTGCTGTGGAGCTCGTGTGGGACCCGGCCTGGAACCAGGGCATGATCAGCGTCGAGGGCAAAATGAAGCTGGGAATGATCTGAGGAATCGGAGCTTCCGTTTTTTCAAGCCAGGGCTCTGCCTCTACTGCTGCGGGATTTCCACCACGCAGCGGAAGCCGTCGCAGCGCCAGCGGCGGGTGGAGGGCTGATTGCCACGGAAGGATGAGAGCAGCGCGGCGGGCGCGCTGCTGCCCCAGGACGCGCCGCGCAGAACGTGGTCTTTGTGGGACTGATTGTAAAAATCCTCGCACCATTCCCACAAGCTGCCGCCGAGGTCGAAGATGCCGGCAGCATTGGGAGGGAAGCTCATGACGGGCGAAGTGATGGCGAAGCCGTCGGTGTAGCCTTCGATGATCTTTTCGGCAGGTATCTGAGTTTTGCAGTCTGTGTCTGCGTAGTTGCCGGAGCCTTTGGGAGGCGGCCAGACGTCGCCCCAGGGGTAGAGGTCGCGCAGTTTGCCGCTGAGTTTCTCTGGCGGGGTGTCTGCGGGCTCCTGATCTCCGATGCCGACTGCGATGCTCCATTCCCGATCTGTGGGCAGGCGATAGACGCGGCCTTCCTTCTGGCTGAGCCAGGCGCAAAACGCCTTGGCGTCATCCCAGCTCACATTTGCGACAGGATGATTGTCCTCAGCCCTGGCGGAGAGGCTGTCGAGTTTAGTGTCTTTCCAGGATGCGTCTGCCTCAGGATGGGCTGAAACATATGCTGCGTAGTCTGAGCGGCGTGTTTCATGGATGCACATGGAGATGCGGGTGCCTGCCAGAGGGACGAACTTCATGCCCAGGCTATTGACGAAGGTGGCCGAGGTGTTTGCCGGGGTCTGTGAGGAAGCCTTTTTGAAGTCGAAGCCTTTGACTGCTTCGGCGGCGAGTGTGGAAATACGGTGATGCATTTTGTACACTGCGGGGCGGGTGTCTCCCATAGCGCCGCCGTAGCGGTTGCAGAGAAAGATGACGAATGTGCGTGAAGCGGGGTCCAGCCAAAGCATCTGGCCCGTCCAGCCGGTGTGACCGTAGCCGCCGATGGGAAACCATGCGCCGCGGGCCAGTGTGTAATCGTGCGGTGGTGAGCGGTAGGGGGTGTTGATATCCCAGCCGAGGGCGCGTTGTACGGACAGATTTTTGGCATCAGGACTGCGAAGGTCCGGCGGGCTTTGCACGCAGGTCATGAGCCGGATGGTTTCCGGTTTGAAAACGCGCACGCCATCGAGTTCGCCCAGATTTAGCATCATGCGGGCAAACCGTGCCATGTCGGCCGTGGTGGTGAAAAGGGAGGCGTGCCCCTCAATGCCGCCCGCGAGCCGCCCGACGGTGTCGTCCGTGAGGCCACGCCCGGGTGCGCTGGAAGGGGAGACCCGGCGCAGCCGCCCGCCGTCGGGGCGAAACAAGGTGTCATTCATGCGCAGAGGTTTGAACAATTCACTGGTGCAAAATTCATCCAGGCGCCTGCCAGTCACGCGCTCGACCACGACTCCCAGCACCATGCTGCCCACACTGCTGTAGGAAAAGGCGCTGCCTGGCTCAAAAACCGGCCTGGTCTGGCACAGCCGGGCGGTGGCCTCCGCGTGGTTGCTGAACGGCTGAGTGCGGGGATCGAGATTTACCGGCATTCCTGAGGTGTGCAGCAGCAGATGGCGCACTGTGATTTTTTCGCGGCCTTCGCCTGCAAACTCGGGGAAATATTTCGATGCTGGTGCATCAAGCTCCATGAGCCCCCGCTCTATGCACAGCATGGCAGAGCTCGCAGTGGCCAGCACCTTGGTGATCGAAGCGACGTCAAAAATGGTGTCCTCCGTCATGGGTTCGGCTTGCGGCTGGAGCGCGCGATGACCGAAGGCTTTGTGATAGGCCACGCCGTCATGCTCCACCCAGAGGGCTGCGCCGATGATCATGCCATCTGTGATTGCCTGCGTGAGCGTGGTGTCGAGTTCTGTGAGCTTGTCTGCACGGAATGCCTGAGCGAGAGCGGGCGGCCTGGCAGGGGCTTCGCTGGCGAGCGGGCGGCCACGCTGAGTCAGCATGGTTTTCGGCTGCCCGTCTTCGGCGGATGCCGTGAGTGACAGCGTTATGCATGCAATCAGGCCAAGGTGTTTTTTCATGGGGGCGGTTTCAATGCGGCGCGGCGTTCTGTGATGAGCTGCTGGAGCAAGGAGCGGTGACAACGTGTTTCATCTTCGCAAAAGCAGCCGAGGCAGAAGGTGGCTTCGCCGGAGAGCATGGCGAGCAGATCGATTACGTGGCGGCATTCCGGTTTGTTCATTTCCGACCGGTAGCGGCGGGAAAAGACACTCCAGCTGATGTCATGAGCGAGGTAGGCTTTGACCAGCGGTGCGGAGGGCGAGAGCAGCGGCAGCCACAGGTCGAAATAGTCGTGGCTGGCCCAGTCTTCACGCCGGACCCCACGTGGTACATGGCGCGATACGCCAATGCGTGGTCCCTCGCCTTTGCCACGGGGAGAGCCATAGCGATAAATGCCGGGAGGGGGCTTCATCAGGAGGGATCGCTGGTTTTGCGGCGATTAATCCACGGGATTAATATCGCAATACGATACGTCTGTGCCAGATGCAACCTTTCGGAGGGAGCGTGCAGTCTGCAGTGCAGCGACTGCTGTGTGTAACCCACATCTTCTCGCTTCAGCGAGGGGTGGCGGACAGGGAGGGATTCGAACCCTCGGTAGCTGTTTAGGCTACACACGCTTTCCAGGCGTGCTCATTAGACCACTCTGACACCTGTCCAAATTGTTGCTCCGGGAAACGGAGAGCGCGGATAGTGGCGCAGTCAGGAGCGCCCGCAAGCGATTTTGGCTGCTGATTTACATTCAGTTGGCCGGCTGGTCGGACTTCTTCCAGTCATGAACGACGTATGTGGAGGCGGAAGTGCCCAATGCGGCCACAGCCTGCTCCTTGGTGATAGAGGCGGAAGAGGAGGTGACGGTGACTTTTTGAGTGCCGGGTTTGTCTCCGGGGACTATGACCACCTTGGAAACACCTTCGAGCTTGGTGAAGGAGGCTGTGACATGGTCTTTGCAGCCGGCGCAGACCATGCCGGTCATTTCGGCAACATAGTTCACAGGGGCATCGGCTGCCATGACAGGGGCTGCAAAGATGGCGGCAAGGGCGAAAAAGAAAGCTGAGCGAGTCATAAGAGAGATGGGCTGGAATAAATATACGCTGACTTTGTGCAGCCAAGTCCAAGTTTGTGAGGGGATGAAACGTTGAGACGGGGATTTTTCACATATAAAGATTTTTCCTGCACCCACCCGCTTTTTGCCGTGTTTACTTTTCCGACCATGAAACTGACCCAACTTATGCCTCTGCTGGCCGTGGCGCTGGCTTGTCCTGCGATTGCCCAAACTCCTGCTTCCGAACCTGAGAAGCCAGAGGCCAAGGTGCTTCTGACGCCGGCGCAAACAGAGCACATTCTCAAAGAGCTGGAGAAAGTGGAGGCGCAGATTGGCAAGGGCAGGGGGTCCGTCTTTGGCGCGGCGCTGGCAAAGTTTCGGGAGGGGATGGCGAGTCCGGCTGCGGCAATGGCCCTCTACCTGGACTGCTACAAGCTGGAGCATTTTGACCGCAAAAATCTGAAACAGACGGATTTCATGGACTGGCGGAACAGGAATGAGGCCAATTTGAAGGATGATGACTTCAAGACGGCTCTGGCCCTCCAGCTGGAGTATCTTGTGCTCACCATTCAGGCGCAGGAGATCCAGGAGCCTCGGAAAATGGCACCCATCGTGGCTGCGGCACAGGCCTTTTTGGGCAAGGTGATTACTGCGATACAGGGTACTACCACGCATTCGGCCTCAGGGGCAGTGGCGGATAAAGACGCCAAAGGTGGCGGCGGTGGCGGCGGAGGAGGGGGGCGCAGAGGCGGCGGTGGTGGTGGCGGAGGAGGAGGTGTGCCGGCAGGCGACATCATGGGGACGCTGCGGCAGTCTGTGGCAAATTCCGAATTTGCCAGGGCCTATTCGCTGGAGGACTTCCTGAAGCGGAAGGAATGGGAGTATCAGCCTCTGAATGTGAGGGGGATATACGCCAATATCATTTTCCCCTACTACCTGGCGGAAAAGCCGACGGAACTGGCTGCGCAGTGGGATTCCCGCATGAATGCGGAAGTGGCCTTGCAAAAAGCCATCAAGAGCGAAACTGAGTTCAACGAGTACTACAAAGATGCCGGCCCGCGGATGATCTGGGAGAAGAACAGCTATCTGGTGGAAAACAACGTGACGCCCGTCAATGCTCTGGCGGACATGCTTAAGGTGATCCAAACCTACCCCAGCCACCCGGATGCGATATCCTGGCTGAGGGAGTTCAGAGACCTGGTCAAAAGCGTTTCCGAGCCGAGTGCTGAAACGACTCCAGCTGAGAAACCTGCCGGGGTGCAATAGCCCGAACTCGCCGCATGTTCCGCTGGTTTGCCTCGGTGCTACGCAGCTTTGGCCCCGCTGTGGCCGGGCTGGTGTGGGCACTGAGGACGCAGCGGAATCTGCAGGTGCATGCGATTGCCACGGTGACGGCGGGCTGCTTGGGCCTCTGGCTGCAGCTCGCCGGGTGGGAGTGGTGCGTGGTGATGCTGGCTGTGGGCATGGTCTGGGCGGCGGAGCTGCTGAACACGGCGATCGAGGTGCTGGCAGACCGGGTGAGCAAGGAGCGTGAGGAGCCGATCCGCCGGGTGAAGGACGCTGCTGCGGCGGCTGTGCTGGTGGCTGCAGCGGCTGCGCTGGGGGTGGGAGTGGTGGTCTTTTTGCCGAAACTCTGGCAACTGCTTTGAGATTATTCCGCCGCCGCCTTGACGCAGCGAAGCTCACTTCTATGATGCGGAGCGTTTACGCCCCCCAAAACCTCTCACTGACTCATTCCGATGGCCATTCTTGTTGAAACTGACACCCGCATTCTTGTTCAAGGTATCACCGGAGATTTCGGTTCGCGCCATGCCAAGGCATCCATCGACTACGGTACGCAGCTGGTGGCTGGTGTCACCCCAGGCAAAGGCGGGCAGGTTTTTGAGCACAGCGGCAAGAAAGTGCCTGTGTTTGACACTGTTTCCGAAGCTGCGCGTGAGACTGGAGCCACGGTGAGTGTGATCTTTGTGCCGCCACCCTTTGCTGCTGACGCCATTCTGGAAGGCGTGGATGCCGGACTGGACCTCGTGGTGGCCATCACCGAAGGCATTCCCGTCAATGACATGATCAAGGTCAAGGCTGCCATGAAAGGCAGCAAGACGCGTCTGATCGGTCCGAACTGCCCCGGTCTCGTGACTCCCGGACATGGTGAAAAATCTCACGGTGGCTGCCGTATCGGCATCGCTCCTGGTTACATCCACAAGCGTGGCAACGTCGGTGTGGTCAGCCGCTCCGGAACGCTCACTTATGAGGCTGTCTGGCAGCTGACGACCCGAGGTTACGGCCAGAGCACTTGCGTTGGCATTGGTGGCGATCCGGTGAACGGCACCAATCACCTCGATGTGCTGAAGATGTTCAACGACGATCCTGAAACGGAAGCGATCATCATGATTGGTGAGATCGGTGGCAACGCCGAGGTGGAAGCGGGCCGATGGGCCAAGGACAACTGCAAGAAGCCTATCGCCGCTTTCATTGCTGGTGCCACGGCACCTGCCGGGCGCCGCATGGGGCATGCCGGTGCCATCATTGGTGGTGCGGATGACACGGCTGCGGCGAAGAAGAAGATCCTTGCCGAGTGCGGCATTGCTGTCTCTGACTCACCTGCCGACATGGCTGCCACGCTGTTGAAGCGCTGGGGTAAGGCGTGAGTCTGGCCGGGCTGTTTTGACCGTGGTTTTCAGCGGTCCGGCAAAGAAGTTCTTTGCCGCTGGATCTGGAAATAAAGCTGGTGGGTATCATCACCCGGCAATCAAAGCAAAATGCCGCCAGCTTGTGTGGAGGTCGGAATCAGTTCCAAAAATGGAACCACTGATTGAGCCAGCCGACTATGGCAGCGATGGAGCCCAGCACGAGGGTGCCCTCGGTGAACAGGCGCAGGCGCTCGCTGCGGCGGGCGCGCTGTTTTGCGATGGGCACGCGACGATTGCGCGGAGCGGGGGCTGAAAGCTCCATGGGGGGGACCATGTTCACATTTGCGAGCCGATGCTGCCGCTTGATGCGTGGTGCATCTGTAATGAAGCATTCCAGACGGTGAATCTGGCTGTTAAGCTCGTCTGCACGCTTGCTCAGGTGTCGTGACTTGCTCTTGGGGGATGCCTCCTGCGTCAATGCCTGGACAGGCTTTGGACGGCGTGAACGGACTTTGCGATTGCCAGAAAACAGAGCCATAAGAGTGAGCGGTGAGGGGAGGGGAATCAGAACATGAGCCGGATCAGGACGATGGCGACGATCACTGTCCCCATCAGGGGAAGGGTGAAGGCAAAGCCACGGCGCAGCCAGGTTTTCAGGTCATCGGCGTGAGCGCTGAAGGAGGGCATGGTGGCTGCGCTGGAGTCATCAAGGCTGGCCTGGCCTCCGGTGGATACGCCTTCTGGCGGACCCATGGCGTGCAGCCGACGGATGCCTTTGGCATAGTCGCCTTCGGCATCGTCAATGGCAGCCAAGGCGATGTCGAGCTCTTCGCTCACCTGGGCGCGGTGCCATTTCTCCGGCTGGAGTGATTTCAGAATGTCCTGGTGACGGCGGAAGTCATCGTGAATGGCGGCGAGATCCTCCACGCGCTTTTGGGCGTCGTAGAGTTCGCGTTCGATCAGGCTGGCTGAACGGCTGATTTTTTCGACGAGGTCGCGCTTTCCGGCGACGAAACGCTCCTGCTTGATGCGCAGGGCTTCGAGGTGCTGCTTCTGGCGCTCGATTTCCTCCTGCTGGCGGCGAAGCTCCTGCAACTGCTCCTGGGCTGCCTTGACCTTGGAATCGACATTCTCAAGGGAGGAGGCGCCTGAATGTTCATCCATGAACTCGGGAGCATCTTCAAAAACGAGGAGATTGTCCTCATTGTGGCCGTTTGCTGTGGCGAGGGCGGGTGCTTTGCGGGTGATCATGGGAGTACTGGAAATTATTTCCAGTATCCAGATACTACAGATGTCTTAAGTATTCCAGATTTTTCGTCTGGCGTTTGGCAAAAAAGTAAGGAATGCCTCCAAAAGCCACGGTTAACAGAGCCAGTCCAGTCAGGGCCGCCAGCTCGATCCTGCCATTGTAGCCTGCCATGGCCACGGCGTCCTGCCGTAGATTTTGCCAGGAAGGGATGAGCAGAAGGACCATGCCGCCGACGATGTAAACAAAGCTGGCGATGAGGCAGACCGTGCCGCCGAAGCCAGAGACAATGCGTGCCGGATTGGACTCGCGGAAGTTGGGCACCAGGGCTCCGAGGGAGAGGGCCAGCGAGGTCAGGCCGTAGCTGAGCATCAGAATAGCCGCGCTGAAAAAGAGGATGCGCTGGCCGGGCAGTCCGAGGGAGGCACCTGAGACGACGACCAACGTCACCATGATGAGAGCGAGTACACTGGCGCTGAGGCGTAGTTTCAGGGACAGCACGCGGTGCAGTGGGAGGGGGGAGAGCCCTAAAATCCAGAGCCGCTGGCCTTCGAGGCTGAACTGAGGGTAGATGAAACGCGTCGTCAGGGTGGAAAGGGCGAGACAGCAGACCAGCAGATTCAGATGACTGACCACGGTGATCCAGAAGGGGCTCTGCAGGTCGTAACCGAGCTTGCGCAGATTCATGGAATAGATGAGCAGCAGTCCGAAGATGATGGCTGACTGCCCCCACTGGACGGGCTCGCGCAGGAAAGTGCGGACCTCTTTGACGAGGAGCGCAAAGGAGGCGCGATCAAGCGCCAGGATGCTGCGGAGCCATTGAGTGAGGCGTCCGGAACTGGCGCGAGAAACGGGGGATCTGGCTTTGCGAGTCGCTTCCGGTGCCGCACTCATGATCCGGTTCCAGGCGGGGTAGTAGAGGGCGCTGGCGATGCGTGTGGTGACGAGGATGCTCATCAGTGCGTTGGCGAGGAGCACGAGATTGAAGAACACCGTGCGCTCAAAGGTGCCGCGCCCGGCAGCCTGGATCGTTTCAGCCACCCATGAGCTGGGCAGCAGCGGATGCATGCAGATCTCCGTGTGCCGCAGGATCTGGTTGAGGCTGGCGCTCAAGTCTCCTGAGTTCAGGGTTTCGACACTGGAATGCCAGAAGGGGAGTGTCTGGACCAGCAGGAGCAGCACGAGAGCGAGCAGGGGCTTCCACATCCAGCGTCTGGCCCAGCGGACCAGGATGATCAGCAGCCAGGTGGAGACATTGGCGGCGATCGTGACCAGGGCGAGCACTGCGGGAAGGACGGCAAGCATGAAGCGTGAGTCCGCCTTGTAAGCCTGGGCAAGAGCCAGCAGGATGGGAGTGCTGAGCAGAAAAAGGCCCCAACTGGCGAGCAGCATGCCCTCGAGGGTCTTCCACAAAACGAGGCTGCGCGGCGGCAGCGGGAGTGCAATCTGCCATTCCATGTCCTTGCGCCGGAAGAGGCTCATGCCGGTGATGGTGGCATTGGAAATGACCAGCATCACGAAGAAGAAAAAGAAGAGCAGAAACACCAGGCGCTCCGTGAGCAGGGGGCCGATGAGGGGGAGCTTCATTATGAAATCCAGCCCGCGTCCCACCAGGAGGTAGGCAGCGAGGCTGTAAAGCCCCAGAAAGCCGCCGACCGTCAGGCTGAGCAGACGGTTTTCGAGCATGCCGGAGCGCAGCTTGTGACGCAGCATCCGGCCATGGGCCCGTGCCAGCAGCCAGGTGGCGGATGCTGCGGTCATGCGTCGATGGCCAGGTTATTTGTTGCCAAGCACATTCTGCTCAATGACGTTTGCCTTGCCGCCGACAACGCTGAGGGAGGGGGCTTTGCTGCGGCTTTCCTCTTCACGGTCATCCCGGATGATGTTGCCGACGATCATGCTGTTGCTCACCTCTTCGAGGTGAAGGCCGGCGCCATCGGAGTCGAGAATGCTGTTGTGGGCGATCTGCAGGCGGTTGCAGGACTGGACGTCAACTGCGGCGCGCTGCTTCCACACGCCGCTGATCACATTGCTGCTGAGAACGCTGTCATCGCAGCGGAGAAAGACGACGCCGTTTTTTTCCGCGTTGTCGTTGCCATTCACGAGGTAGCGCGGGTTGCGGTCAAAATTGTTGCCTGTGACCACGATGTTGCTGCTGTCTGCGACGACGAGATCGTGCTGAAAGCCTTCCCAGAAGGTGTTTCCGGTGATCGTGACGCCACGCGAGTGCTGGACTTCCACATTCACCTGCACATCGCTGAACACGTTGGCAGTGATGGTGACATTGCCCTCACGGGTGTGCTCGCGCCCTGCGCGGCGGAGAAGGGACGGATCCGTGCCGGAGCCGATGATGCGGATGTTGGCTGAGTCGGGCGACTTGTGCGTGTGCTGGAGCGTGCAGCCGGTGATGGTGACTTCGCCGATGGAGCCGCCGCGTGAGTCGAGCATCACATTGGCGCTGGGAGGGCCGTCCTTGGCGTGGTTGCCCTCGATGTCGCAGGTGCCGATGTGGAGGTTGCGTACGTTGCCGCCGACAGAGACGACACCGCCGCCGCCATTGTAGCTGATGTGACTGCCGACGATGTTGGACTGGTGGAGGTTCACGTTGTCATAAAACACGCCGATGCCGGTGTTGTGGTAGAAATGGCAGGCGGAGATCAGCACGTTGCGATTACGAGTGGAGAGATGCACCGCGTGCCGGCATTCGCGAACGACGACACGGCTGAGGGTGATCTGCATGGTGCCGGTGGCTTCGATCCCGTCTGCCTCGGCGTGCGCTCCCACGATTTCGATGCCCTCCACCATGGGGGTGCGCTGGTTTTCCCATACTTCGGGTTTGAAGGACTCGGGTGCCGCGGAGCCTTCATGCGTGCCTAGGAAATGCAGCGCGGGGCCCGGCCCAGACATGACGAGCCGGACCGTGCCATCACCACTCAGGGCGGCATATCCCGTCTTGGTCAGGTCGATTTTCAGGGTCTTGGTGATGCGATATGTGCCTTTGGGCAGCTTCACGCTTCCGACCGTGTCGAACATGTGCTGGAGCGCGGCTGTGTCATCCGTCTTGCCATCGCCGACTGGCTGCTGACCCAGAGCCATGCTTGCTGCAGCAAGCAGGAGGAGAAAAGATTTTGAGATCATTCTTTCAGCCTAGACGTCTGTGCGGGTTTCCGTCAATTTGAAGCTGACTTGGATGATGAGAAATCGTCTCAGTCGCATTCCCTTGAAACCCACGGCATTCAGGGGACGTATCGACCAGCTGTTTTAAACCCAATCATCCACATGAAGTCCACCGCACGAATCCTTGCTCTTATCACCGGCCTGAGCGCATCCTCTGCTTTTGCGCAGGCGGATCTCTCCGAAGCCTTTCTGCCGATGTTCATGCCGCTGCCAGCCGAGGCGGCATCTCCCACGAACGAACTCACAGAAGCGAAGATCAACCTGGGACGCCAGCTCTACTTTGAGACCCGTATTTCAAAGGGCGGAAAGATGTCCTGCAACTCCTGCCACGTGCTGGACAAATACGGCAATGACAACCTGCCGTTTTCTCCGGGGCATGAGGGCAAGCTCGGCGGCCGGAGCTCGCCTTCAGTTTACAATGCAGCGCTTCACATCGCCCAGTTCTGGGATGGCCGCGCACCGAGTGTGGAGGAGCAGGCCAAGGGGCCGGTGCTGAACCCTGTCGAGATGGGAGCTCCGAGCGAGGAGTTTGTGATCAAGGTGCTGAAGAGCATGCCCGGCTATGTGGAGGCCTTCAAAGCGGCTTTCCCGGGTGAGGCTGACCCAGTGAACTACAACAACTTCGGCAAAGCCGTGGGTGCCTTTGAGCGCAAGCTGCTCACGCCTTCCAAGTGGGATGCGTTCCTGAAGGGCAACAAGGAGGCTCTCAGCGCCGAGGAAAAGAAAGGTTTTGCCACATTTGCCAAAACCGGCTGCGTCACCTGCCATAACGGTGTGGCCGTAGGCGGCATGATGTATCAGAAGCTCGGTCTGGTGAAGGCCTGGCCTGATCTCAAGGACAATGGCCGTGCGGACGTCACCAAGAACGAGGGGGAAAAGGCCTTCTTCAAAGTGCCAAGCCTGCGTAACATCACTGAAACAGGTCCCTACCTGCACGATGGTTCGGTCAAGACCCTGGACGAGATGGTCAAGAAGATGGCCGAATACCAGCTTGGCAAACAGCTCAGTGACGAAGAAACGGCGTCGATCGTCACCTTCCTCAAGGCTTTGAAAGGGGATCTCCCAGCCGATTACATCAAGGCTCCGAAGCTGCCTGAGAGCACCGCAGACACGCCCAAGGCGTGATTTGAACGGTTCATTTTGGATCTACTCATCAGCCGGGCAGTGATGCCCGGCTGATTTATTGTGAGCGTCTGCGCCTGAAAAAAGCGAATGCCAGACCCAGCCCCAGCAGAAAAGCGCGCGAAGGTTCGGGGATGAGGACGATGGCAACGGAGCCGTTGGAGGTGAGGCCGCTGATGTCCCAATAGAAGCCTGAGCCGGAAATGTCAGGGAGGTCGAGGCCGTTGGCTTCATCACCATTGCCGCTGAGCAGTCCAGTGAAGTTGAAGCGACTGGCGAAGATGGGGGCGACGGTGAGCCCCGTCCAGTCGAGCAGATTGAAGACCTCCGGTGCTGTGGGCATGAAGGCGTCTGCGGTGACGGTGAGGTTGCCGTTGAAGAGCAGGGTGTTCGTGCCGGTGCCCACGATGTTTAGCAGGTCGGAGGTGCCGCCCGGGCGTATGCCGAGGATGATGGTGCTGCCAGGTTGAAAATTGATTGTTCCCGAGCCTGACGCTGGGGCAAAGGTCAGGGTTCCATAGTTGGCCTGAGAGGTGCCGTCTCCGGCCTGGACTGTGGAACCGCTGGCCGCAGTGAAGCTGGTGCCCTGAACGATGCCTGTGCCAGTCAGGGTTGCGCCATTCTGCACGGTCACGGCGCCAGTGCCGGAGGATCCGGTTCCATCACTGCCGATCTGCAGCACGCCCGCGCTGACGGTTGTTGTGCCCGAGTAGGTGTTGGTGCCTGAGAGCACCTGGGTTCCTGCGCCAGTTTTGGCAAATGCGAGCGTGCCGTCCGTGCCTGAGCCGTCACCGTTGCGCAGCGTGCCGCTGAAGGATTGTGTGCCGGAGGCGACGTTGACGGTGAGCGTGCCGGTGGAGACGGAGCCGGACTCGTTTTCAACAATGCCTGCGCCGCCGGTGCTGCTGAGCCCGCCGATGGTTTCTGCCAGATTGTTGAGGCGCAGGATTCCGGCATTGGAGCCGCTGCCCTCAAGTGTGACCACGCTCGTGTCGGCGATCTGTTCGCTGTTGATGAGCTTGAGCACGGCGGAGGCTGTGCCGTCTCCCACGGTAATACTGCCGGCGATCGCTGTTACCCCTGTGTTTTTGGCGAGGTCCAGTTCACCTGCGGTGATGAAGGAGCCACCGGTGAAGGTATTGGCTGCGGAGCCGGAGAGCGTGAGCGTGCCGAGGCCGTTTTTGATGAGTCCTCCGGAGGTGTTTGCCGCGGTGGTGACGGTGCCCAGAACTGCGCCGCTGCCACCGCCGCCGAGCAAGGTCACGGTGGGGGCGGAGGTGTAGCCGACGCCGGGATTGCTGATGGTGACGCTCAGGATTTTGCCATACGTGGGGCTGGCGGGATCGAGGTCCACTGTGGCAAAGGCCGTGGCTCCGGTGCCACCACCGCCGCTGATCTCCACATACGGCGCCCCATAATATCCGCTGCCACCGTCTGTGACGGCAATGCTGGCGACGCCGTTCCCAGTGGGCGTGCTCAGGGCGATGGGGATGGTGACGTTGAATCCGTTCGTATTGATCACAGCGCCGCCATTGAAGGAGCCGAAAGCGCCGTTGACATATGCGGTCAGGGTTCCCGTTCCTCCTGTGCCGCTGTCTGTGATGAAGGCGGTGGTGTTTCCACCCGCCTGCAGCGTGCCGCCGTTAAAATTGACGACGGCATTGTTGGCGGCACCCGTGTTGTTGTAGTGGACGATCTGGTTGTTGATCAGTGTGCCGGCATCGAGATTGAGATAGGTGGTGCCAAGCGCCGTGTTGTTGTTCTGCTGGGCGATGGTGATGGTGTAGCCGGCGTTGTTGACCACACCTCCGGCCATTGTCATGACGCCCTGTGCGGTGGTGGTGGCCGTGCCCGAAGTGCCGCCGCTGCGGAAGCCCAGCGCGATGGCGTCTCCTGTTCGCAGCACCTGCCCGCCAGTGACGGTGAACTCCCAGCGCTCGTTACGGAACATGATGTAGTTGGAGGTGTTGAGCGTGCCGCCGCTGATCTGCATGACAGCAATGGATGCGGCGGTGGTGCCGTCCAGCGAGTCAACCCGTTTGGTGTTGATGGTTCCGGAGGACAGGAACAGGCTGCCATAGCCCGGGCCCCCAAGAGAGATGCCTGTCTGGGGATCTGTGGGTGTGAGCGTCAGCGTGCCGCCGCGCATGAGCAGGGCCCCTTGAAAACCTGCGCTGCTGCCGATGGCGAGCGTTTTGGTGGAATAATCTGCCCCCGTGCCGAGCAGCAGCATTCCTGGTGTGGAGACCGCACCCACGCTGGTGGTGCTGGTGCCATTGGTGAACGTGCCAGCGATCTCCAGCACACCGCTGGAGACGGTGACACCGCCTGCGATGTTCACGCCGCCGCTCAGCAGCAGACTGCCCATGCCAGTTTTGATGATGCCGTACGTTCCGCCCGCAGAGGTGATGGCGGATGAGATGGTGAGATCATGCACGGCATTGCCACTGTCATTGATGGCGAAGGTGCGTGTGGCGGCTCCGAGATCCAGTGTGCCGCCGCTAATGAGTGCGCCCAGGGGATTGCTGGTGCTGGTGACGGTGACCGTGCCACCCAGAGTCAGCGTGCCGCCACTGCCGATGCTGATGGTGCCTGTGCTCGTCGCTCCCGAGGTGGCGTCGTAAAAGTTGATGGCTCCGGAAGTCCAGTTATAGCCATTCAGGGCGAACGTCGCCGTACTGCTCCCGCCAGCTCCGGTGAGGTTCAGGACCGGGGTGGTCGAAATGGCGTTGCTGGTTCCAAACTGGAGCGTGCCGCCGGCAGTGATGGTGATGCTGCCGGAGAAGGCACTGGCTGCGTTGATAAGCAGGGTGCCTGCGTTGATCAGGGTGCTGTTCGAAAATGAGTTGGTGCTGCCAAGAGTGAGCATGCCGCCGTTGATCGTTGTGCTGCCTGCGTAAGTGCTGGTGCCGGTGAGGATCAATGTGCCCGAGCTGACCACCGTCGCGCCTGTGTAGGTGTTTGTGCCGCCGAGGGTCAGGGTGCCGGCGCCTGCTTTGGTGAAAGCGAGCGTGCCATCTGTCCCTGTGCCGTCTCCATTGCGGAGGATGCCGCTGAAAGTCTGGGAGCCTGAGTCAACATTGACGGTGAGTGTGCTCGTCGCGGCGATGCCTGACTCGTTTTCAATGATGCCCGCGCCGGCCGTGCTGCTGAGGCCGCCGATGGTTTCACTCCTGTTGTTGAGACGGAAGATGCCAGCGGTTGCCCCAGTGCCATAAAAGGTGATGACGCTGGTGTCGGCAATCTGGTCGCTGGCGATGAGTTTCAGTATGGCTGAGGTGGTGCCATCGCCAATGGTAACAGGGCCGGAGATGGCGTTGATTCCGGTGGTTTTCGAAAGGTCCAGTTCACCGGCTTTGATGAGGGTGATGCCTGTGTAGGTGTTGGCTTCGGTGCCGGACAGGGTCAGTGTGCCGAGTCCGATTTTGGTCAGACCACCATCCGTGGCATTGTCTCCGATGATGCTGGAATGAGTCAGCGCCTTGGCAATGGAGATGGCGAAGCCGTTGGTGTCGATCACCGCGCCACCATTGCGCATGTTGACCGTGGTCAGGCTGGTGGCCAGAGTGACGGTAGTCCCATTGGACTTCAGTGTGCCGCCGTTGAAATTGAAAATGGAGGCTGCGTAGAGGCCGCCGGTGATGGTGCGGTTGGTGGCGAGTGTGCCTCCGTCGAGATTGATGGTGCCGGTGCTGGTCGTGTTGCCAAGCAAATTGGAGCCGAGCAGAATGGTGTCCGAGGAGGAGGCATTGGTGTCAAACACGCCCGTTCCGGAAATGGTCATGACGCTGGCGCCGCTGGACTCTGTGTCTGAGTAGCCTGCGCCGATGCGGATGCGGGAGGCGCTGCCTGCCACGTTGAGCGTGCCGCCTGAGATATTCAAATAACCGTTTGCGATGGAGGCGCTGCGCCCCAGAACCAGGCCACCTGAACTCGAACCAATTGTCAGAGTGCCGGCGGTGACATTGACCGTGGCGCTGGTGCCTTCCCCAACCCTGAACGTGGAGGAGGAGCCGGAGAGATAGGCGGTGCCTGAAAAGTTGGTGATGCTGCCGCCTGAAAAAGCCGTCTGGCCGGTGGGATTGGCCGCTGACGTGCCCAATGTGCCGGTGACATTGAAAACGCCGCCGGTCACAGACAAGCCGTAGGATGTGGAGTAGCTTGTGCGCGTGTAACTTCCCGACAAATTGGTGGTGCCGCCACTGATGGTCAGAGTGCCTCCGTCCGTGATGGAACCTTTGAGATAGAGGGTTCCCGTGCCGGTTTTGGAGATGCCGAAATTCCCGCCACTCATGCTGTAGCCGGTGTCAAAGGTCAGATCTCCCGAGCCGGTGAAGGTCGTGGCTGCGGCCAGGGTGATGCTGGACTGAAGCAGTGCGCGAGTGCCGGTGTTTGTGACGGTCACATTGCCTCCCAGAGTCAGCGTGTTGCCATTGCCAGCGAGCGTGTAGCCATCGACGTTAAAAGTCAGCCCGCCTGCCGTGATGGCTTCCGTCAGTGTGGCCGTTCCGGCCGTGCCGCCAAAGATGGCGATGTCGCTGCTGGCATTATTCCATGCCCGCATAACATTGGAAAGATTCCAAAACAACGACGTGGTGTTCCAGTTTCCTGTTCCCCCGGTGGCGCCGCCTGCTGTGCCATCGGCATCCCAGGTCAGGCTTGAGGCGGCGAAGGACAGGCAGGGGAGTAAAAAAGCTGCAGCCAGTGGTGCGCAGAAATGCCGGATGCGAGTCCGGCGGCATGTGAGGGGGGGAATTGGCATGAGAGGGGGGATTCAGCCCCTCTTTGCAAAGCATCCATGAGACCATGGAGGACGCCGTGCAGACGCTAAAAAAGGCGAAGGAGACCCTTTTTGTGCATTTGACAGGAATGCCAAGAAAAGGTGGCGAGCTAGCGTCTGCGACGGAGCATCAGAATGCCAAGGCCGACGCCCAGCAGCATCCAGCGGGATGGCTCTGGCACGAGGACGAGGGCGATGGTGCCATCGGTGGTGAAGCTGCTGATGTCCCATATGTAGCCCGAACCTGACACATCAGGGAGGTCGAAGCCGCTGGCTTCATCTCCGTTGCCATAAAGCTGGCCGGTGTAGCTGAAGCGGCTGTCAAAGGTGGGGGATGCCGCGAGTCCGGACCAGTCCACGAGATTGAAGACGGCCGGTGCGGCGGGAGTGAAAGCCGTGGCGGTGACGGTGAGGCTGCCATTGAAGAGGAGAGAGGTGGAGCCGTTGCCAACAATGTTGAGCAGGTCTGATGTGCCTCCCGGATTGAGGCCAAGAATGATGGTGCTGCCTGCCTGGAAATCGATGGTGCCGGAGCCTGTGCCGGGCTGGAATGTGAGGGTGCCGAAGCTGCTCTGGGCTGTGCTGTCTCCAGCCTGAACGGTAGCGCCGCTGGCTGCGGTGAAGCTGGAGCCCTGAACGACTCCGGAGCCGAGGAGGGTGGCCCCGCTTTGCACAGTGACTGCGCCCGTGCCGCTGGTGCCCATGCCTGTGAGGCCTACCTGCAGTGAACCTGCCTGAACGAGGGTGGTGCCGGTGTAGGTGTTATATCCTCCCAGAACGAAGGCTCCTGAACCGGTCTTGGTCAGAGCCACGGTGCCGGTGCCGCTGGTGTTGTCCCGGATGGAGCCAAGGTGCTGGCCTGAGGTGTCCCCAGCGCCTACAGTGAGGGTGGTGGCGGTGCCCGAGGCGTTGTTGTAAATCGTGCCGCCTGGGGTGCCAACGAATGTGCCCAAGGTGGTGTTGTAGCCGTTCAGGTCCAGAAAACTGCGGGCATTCATGATCACGGTGGCCGATGTGGAGATCTGGCCAGTTCCGGCCAGCTGAACCGTGGCACTGCCAGATGATGCGCCGACGGTGCCGATGATGAGCTTGGAGGAAACGGCCACTGCACCAGAGCTTTTTGCCAGCACGAGCGTGCCGCTGCTGACTGCCAGCCCCGAAGAGCCGGAGAAAGTGTTGTCAGTGCTGCCGCCCAAGGTCAGTGTGCCGGTGCCGGCTTTGACCACGGAGAGGTTTGCGCCGGTCAGGGAGCCGTAGAATGCGGAATCTGGTGAGGTCTGACTCTGAGGGTTGCCGATGGTGAGGAGCGAATTGGACGTGGCGGTCACAGTGCCACTGCCATTGAGGGAACTGATGGTTTGCGAGGTGCCCAGCGAGAGGGTGCTGCCAGCAGCCATGGAAAGCTGGCTTAATGCGCCTATGGCCGTGGCGTTGTTGAGATTCAAGGTGATGGCGCCGCCGGTGCCGGCGAGGACGATCTGAGTGCCGTCCAAAAGGCTGCTGGCTGCAGTGGCGAGAGTCACACTGCCAGTGGTTCCCGCGCTGCTGTTTTGGAAGGTGATGATGCGAGGGGCGATGGCTTGGTCAGTCAGCGCGCCCAATGTCAGATTCATGGCTGCGCTGGAGGTGCCCTGGACATCGAAGACCGGATTGCCGGGAGACAGAGCCGGGCCGCCGATGGTGATGGTGGTCAGGGTCAGCCCGATTGTGCCGCTGGTCACATTGCCGCCTGCTTTCACCGTCAGGGTATTGCTGCCGATGACAACGGCGCCCATGGTGAAGGTCTGGCCTCCTGCGCCGGCGGTGGCGCGGTCTGCGATGATGGTGGAGCTGGCCAGCACATTGACCGGATTGCTGATCGTGCCACTGGCGTCAAAACCCAGGCTGAGAGTGCCGCCATTCATGGCCATGGAGCCGGTGCCGACCACGGCAATGGCGCTCGCCGCCTGCAAGCGCAGCGTGCCTTCATCGATCTGATTGGTTCCGCTCCGTGCACTGGCGCTGGTGCTGATGAAGGTGAGCGTGCCGCTGCCAAATTTGGTGAGCAGGACACTGCCGGTCAGGCCGCCGGAGTTGCTGATGAGGATGTTGCCTGTGCCGCCGATTTTGGACGCAGCACCCAGCACCGTTGTGCCGGTGATGGTTGCGGTCGTGCTGCTGGAGTTGATGATGGCTCCGATGCCGTTGTGCCCTGTTCCGCTGATGCTGGTGAAGCTGCGGTCAGTGCTCTGGCCGTTCAAATCCACCGTGCCACCCGCGCTGATGATCACGCCGGTGGTGCTGCCCAGCGCAGAGCTGCTTTTCAGCCTGAGGATGCCGAGGCTGACGGTGGTGGCGCCGGTGTAGGAGTTTGTACCGCTGAGGGTGAGCGTGCCGAGGCCGGACTTGGTCACCGCCAAAGTGCCGGAGCCATTGCTCAGTGTTCCGGTGAATTCGGTGCTCAACGGTGTGGCGCTGCTGGCGTTGCCAATGGTCAGGGTGTAGACGCCGGCTGCTTTGACTGTGCCATCCCCGGCCAGTGAGCCAATCGTCTGCGCGGCCCCGAGGCTGATCTGGCTGTTTCCGCTGACCGTCACCTGGGCCAGTGTGCCGAGTGCCGCCGCGATGTTCAAATTCAGGGTCACGCCGGCAAAGGCGCCGCTGTTGACCTTTACCACCGTGCCGTCGATGAGGCTCGCCATGGCGGTGCCCAGGATGACGGAGCTGTTGATGGTGGATGTGCCGCTGTTCATGAACGTGAGGGTCCTGGCCACGCCGAGGTCGCTCAATGCGCCCAGTGTCAGTGTGGTGGTGCCGCTGGAGGCCGTGGTGGGGCTCTGAACGTCAAACGTGGGACTGTCGAGCAGTGTGGTGGCTCCGAAGGTGATGCCGGCATTGGTTCCAGCCGTAGTGACATTGCCGCCAGCCTGAATGGTAAGTGTCTGTGCGCCTATGGCGAGCGCTCCGAGGGTGTGAGTGAGTCCGGCACCCGAGGTGAAGACATCGGAGACAATGGTGGAGCTGGACGTCACGGAGACCGGATATGCCACCACGCTGGCTGTGCTGCCGAGGCTCAGCGTGCCACCGTTGAGAATGATGGCCGCAGAAGATGTGCCGATGGCGGAGGTGGAGTTGCTGATGCGCAGGGTGCCTGAGTCGATGCGGACTGCCGCCGTGCGTGTGCTTGCCAGCGCGGTGCCCGCATTGTTGCCAAAGGTGAGGGTGCCGGTGCCGGTTTTGACGAGGATGTTGTTGCCAGAGAGAACGCCGGTGGAGGTGATGTCGCCGCTGCCTCCGATGCTGGCCCCGATGCCTCCGGTGCCATTGCCCAAGCCAATGGTCAGAGCACCGATGGCGGCCGCCGTGCTGCTGTTGTTGAGCAGCGCGCCACTGCTGCCGATGCCGGTGCCGTTGAGTGTGGCCGTGTTGATGATGAGCTTGCCGTTGAGGTCGAGCACGCCGCCCACCTGAACAGTCGCCGCAGAGCTGCTGAGAGATGCGGCGTTGCCGAGGATCAAAGTTCCGGCGTTGATGTTGGTGGCGCCCGTGTAGGCATTGGCAACGGCAAGGGTGAGTGTGCCTGCACCGTTTTTGGTGACGCCTCCGGTGGTCGTGCTAGTGATGGAGACCTGAATGCTGAGGCTGTCGCCGGCTGCATTGGTGCCGATCACCAGATCTCCACTGCCGCCCGTGGTGAGGCCGGTGGCGGAGAGGCCGTCAGCGATGACTGCGGCCACGCCACCGGTGACGAGGATGCCGCCGGGGGCGTTTGTGCCATTGTTGATGGTGAGAAGGATGCCGGTGTCGAGCGTCAGGGTGTCGCCGCCTGTGAATTTCAAGCCCGCATTGATGATGGAGGAGGTGGTTTGCAGGAATGAGCCGCTGATGAGGTAGGGGGTGGTGTTGCCGGCTGTGAGGCTGCTGGTGGCCGTGGTGGTGGCTGAGGCCCCGATGACTCCAGAGGTGGCGGCGGCGAAATCAGCGCCGTTGTAGGTGATGCGCGGATTGACGATGCCGTTGGTATTTGCGGCGCCGGTGATGGTCACACTGGTGTTTGCCGGCGAGACAATGTTGAGCCCGGTGCCAAGAGCTGAAGCTACGAGCGAGGTGAACGACAGTGAATTGGTGCCGGAGGCCGGGGCGACCACTTTCAGCACTCCGCTGCCGGTGGTGAGTGTCAGTGCGCCAAAAGCCTGTGTGCCAGAAACAGCGCCTCCAGCATACTCGAAAATGCCGCTGCCGGTGTAGGTCAGACCCGGGGCGGTGCTCCAGCTGCCGGAGGTTCCGTCTCCCAGTTTCAAGGTGCCTGCGTTGATGGTGATGGCTCCTGTGCTGGTGTTGACGCCTTTGAGTGTCCAGGTGCCTGTGCCGTTCTTGGTCAGGGTGCCGGTGGTGGTGCCGATGACGCTGGAGATGCTGCCGTCACCAGCGCCTGCCAGGATCAAACCAATGCCTGCGCCTGTAAGCGGGCCAGTGTTGGTGAGATTGAGGGTGCCGCTGTCGGACGAAATCGTGACGGCAGAGGTGGAGAGGGTGATCAGCCCTGCATAGTTGTTGATGCCGCTGACATTGACCAAGGCGCCGGTTTGGATGCCCAGACCTGCGGAGCCGACGAAGCCTGAGCCTCCGGCAAGAGTCAGGGCTTCTGCCTGAGTGGTGATGCCGCCCTGAATCTGCAGGGTGGCGCCGCTGGTGACGGATGTGCCGGAGGTGATGGTGCCGAGGGCGGTGGCGCTGCGTATGTTGAGAATGCCGGCGCTGACAATGGTGAGACCGGTGTAGCTATTGTCTCCGCTGAGAATCAAGGTGCCGGACATGGTCTTTGTGATGGAGCCTGCAATGCCTGATGTCTCGGTGATTGAGCCGCTGAGGGTGAGCCTGTCGGCGACGTTGGTGACCTGGACCGTGCGTGTTGCGATAGCGCTGGAAGCGGTGGTGATCTGGAGGGTCGGGCTGAAGGTGTTGATGCCGGAAAAGGCAATGGTGCCCGCAGTGCGATTGATGGTCAGCGTGCCAGAGCCGGAAACGGTGGAGCCGAAGAAGGCCACCAGGGTGTTGACCGTCAGTGTATGGCCGTTCATGTCCAGCGTGCCGCCTGCATTGATGGTGAGGTCCGAGGTGGCTGTGACAGCCATCTGCTCATCGCCGTCGAGCCGCACGGTGGCATTGCCGACGGTGCTGGCGGCCGCTACCCCGATGGTGAGTGCTCCGCCGCCCGTGGAGGTTGCGCCGCCTGTTTTGCCCAGAATCAAAGTGCCCGCATTGACGGTGGTGAGTCCGGTGTAGGTGTTTGAGGCGCTGCCGCTGAGTGTCAAAGTGCCAAGACCTGCCTTGGTCAATGCCAGGGTGCCGGAGCCGTTGGCCAGGATGCCGGTGAAAGTGCTGCTGGGGGGCGTGGCGCTGCTGTTGTTGCCCACGATGAGTGTGTAGGCACCTGCAGCCCTGACGGTGCCGCTTCCGGAGAGTGAGCCGAGGACAATGTTGGTGATGCCTGCCGTGAGGGTGTTGCCACTGCCGACTGTGACCTGGGCCAGACTGCCGAGAGATGTCGTGGTGGAAAGGGTCAAGTTCACGGCACCTCCCGTGTTTGCTATGTTCACGATGGTGCCGTCCACCAGACTGCTGGCCGCCGAGCCCAGGGTGATGGAGCTGGCCGCTGTGCCGCTGTTTTGAAAGGTGAGGGTGCGCGGTGCGATAGCCTGATCGTTGAAGGCCCCAAGGGTGAGAGTCAGTGCGGCATTGTCCGAGCTTTGCACGTCGAAGGTCGGATTTCCGGGGCGCATCGAGACACCGCCTATGCTGACTGAGCCCAGGGTGAGACCGATCGTGCCGCTGGTGACATTGCCGCCAGCTTTCACAGTCAGGGTGTTTCCGCCGATGGTGAGTGTGCTGAGTGTGGTGACCGTGGAGCCGGCGCCCGATGAGGCACGGTCCGCGATGATGGTGCTGTCCTTGATCAGATTGACCACATTGGTGAAAGTGGTGGTGGCATCGAAGCCCAGGCTCAGGGTGCCGCCATTGAGCGCGAAGGCGCCTGTGCCTATGGGGGCAATGGAGGCTGCCGTGGCCTGAAGGCGCAGGATGCCGGAGTCAATCTGTGTTGTGCCGGTGCGTGCGCTGGTGGCGGTGCTGATGATGGTGAGTGTGCTGCTGCCGGTCTTGGTCAGCAGCACATTGCCGGTAAGGCCGCCGGAGTTATTGATGGTGAGATCTCCCCCGCCGCCGAGCATGGCGGAGGCCGTCAATGAAACGGCGCCGGTCAAGGTGGCTGCGCCATTGCTGCTGATGACGGCTCCGCTGCCACTGCCCGCACCGGCAATGCTAACCGCATTGCTGACACTGAAGCCGTTCAGCTCCAAAACACCGCCTGAACTGAGGGCCACCGAGGCAGAGCCCAAGGTGGTGGCCGTGCCGAGCTTCAGGGTGCCAAGGCTCAGGGTGATGGAACCCGTGTAGGTGTTTGTGCCGCTCAGCACGAGCGTGCCAAGACCCGTTTTGACAAAGCCGGAGACGGCGGCAATGGCGCCGCCCACATTGATCGTGCCAGAACCGCCAAAGTTCAGGAAATTGCTGCCGCTAAGGATGGTGGTGGCAGGTGAAGTGCCGAGATTGAGCACGGTGCCAGCGTCTGCGGTGATCAGCACCGGGGCCGCGAGCGTGATCAATCCCGTGATGGTGTTGGTGCCGCTGAGGTTGCGAATGGCGCCATTGCCACCATCCCCAAAGCCTTCTATGGCGGCCAGGGCACGGCTCAGGGTGATGCCACCTGACAGGGCGAGTGTGGCCCCATCCAGGACTGTGACCGTGCCCGAGGTGCCGAGTGCGCCTGCGCTGAGGACTTGCACAATGCCGCTGGAGATCTGCGTGCCGCCCGAATAGGTGCTGGTGCCACTAAGGGCCGTAATCGACCCGGCTGCACCATTGGCCACCAGAGTGACTGCTGCGGAGCCGTTGTTTGCGATGACGGAATTGACCGTCAGAGTGCCTGTGCTGGAGAGATTGGTGAGGAAGAGAACGCCTGCGGTGTTGGTCACGCTGCCGCCTGCAGACAGAGTGCTGGCTGCGCCTGCAGAGCCGATGGTGAGATCCAGAGCACCATTGAGCATCTGGATGCCGCCCTGAACACCCAGGCGGAGCGTCTGCCCGGCGCCGAGCGAAACCAGACGGGCGGCGGTGTTGTCCGTGGTGGTCAACGTGTTGAGGTTGGTGGCGCCTGCGCCGGCTGTGACTGCGCCCGAGGTGCCGCTGGTGATGGTGGCATTGGAGGCTGCTGAAAAGGGTACAGACCCCAGATTTTGCCCTGCGGCCAGCACGGTGTCTCCCGTGTAGCCTCCGGCGATGATCCCGCCTGCCACCTGTCCCCAGCTTCGGGCTCCGTAGGCGCTGCTGTAGGTCATCCATGGGCCGGCAAAGCCCGCTGCCTGTGTGGTGGCAATGCTGCCGGAGAAAGGGGCCAGCACGGAGAGCACCGCGGTTGTTTCCACACGGCTGATGCTGCCAATGCTCATGTTGATGGTGCCTCCTGTGCCAGAGATGAGCTCGATCACATTGTAGGCGCCGGAAACGCTGAGGTCTTTGAAGGCCTGGCTGTTTGTCTGTCCGGCATTGCCCTGGAGCCGCAGCGTGGTCGCGGAGTTTCCGCTGGCCATCACGAGGTTTCCCGGGGTGGCGAGACCATTGTACAGGATGTTGGTCTGCGGGGCTCCTGCGGCGCTGAAATCCAGAATGGTGGTGCCGCCGGAGTAACTGGCCACATTGCGTCCGAGGATGGTGGCTCCACCATATGTGTTGGCTCCGGTCATGGTCACCACACTGTCTCCCCCCCGTGTGAAGGTGAAGCGGTTGAAGGAAAAGTTGTTCCCATTGTCTCCGATCGAGCCAGAGATCGTGCCGCTGAAGCCGTTCGAGCCGCTAAAGTTTGTATGAATTCCGGCATCTGCCGTCAGGGTGATGGGGCCTGAGAGGGTGATGTTGTTGGCGACGAGACGGATGGCTCCATAGGCCGTGCCGGAAAAAGTGAGGCTGTTGCCAATGCCAGCCAGAGAAAACGCCTGCGTGTAATTGGCACCCGTGCCACTGAGCGCCGCCGTGCCGCCTGCCTCCACCACGATGCGGTCCACAGCCTGAAGCGTTCCTGGCGTACTGATGGTGGCGTAGATGCTGCCGCCGATGGTGAACGATCCTGTCAGGTCAGGATTTGTAACCATGGAAAGTGTGATGTACTGGAAGGTCGTGCCTGTGCCGTATTTTTGAATGCGCAGGTTGCTTCCTTTCAGACGGAGATTGGCACCCAGGCCGACAAACTGCGAGCCACCGGAGGAGAGGTTTTCCATTTGAATGATGCCATTGGCTCCGAAGTCGATGATGCGTCCTGCCACATCGCCTTGCAGGGTGTACATATTGAAGCTGGTGGGAGCTGTCGTGAAGCCACGGAAGTTCAGTGTGGTGAGCTGAATGTCTGACTGAACGGTAATGGTGAGCGGTGCCGAAGATGTTCCGGTGGTGATGGCGGTGCCGCCGCCGATGTCTGCGACTGCCGTGGCGGAGTTGACCCAGGATGTGTTGGTGGAGCCGCTGAGCCAGTTGGTGTTGGAGGTGTTCCAGTTGCCATTGCCATTTTGCAGGCCGGATGTGGATGTGTCTGCATCCCAAGTAAGTGTCTGTGCCTGGGCTGCGACGGACATCTGCAAAATCACCGCTGCAAAAACGTGGCGGAAACGTAGTGCGTAACGAGCAGGAAGGAGGAGTTGCATAGGCGGGGGATTCGGCGTCCTTCGTTCGCTAAGCATATGCGGGACCACCCATGCCAGCCGTGCAGTCCCCGAATTGCGCAAAGAAGACTCTATTTGTGCACGCAAGACCTGACGGGCTCATGAGTGCCAATGCGCGTGCCAGTTTTGAGGGCTGTGCATGCAATGCCTCAGAAGCGGCTATTTGGTCATGGCCGGTCGTGGGCGGGGATAGGCGATTTCGCTGCGCTGATCCGGGTGCTTTGCCGCAGGCTTTTTCTGCGCGCTGGCGGTGGTCCGTGAAAGAAACTGCAGGCGGCTGCTGCTGGTGCCTGTGCCTTGAAGCTCTTCAAGCAATTCATCAACACCCTCCAATACGCAGGTGGGCTGGTACACGTAGTTGTTGAGATCTTCAAGGCGCGTTGAACCTGTCAGTACCAGGCATGCCTGCATGCCGACCTCAATGGCACCGCGTATGTCAGTCTCCATGGTGTCCCCCACCATCATCACCTCTTCTGTATGGCGCTGCAGCAGACGACGGGCGCGCTGAAACATGTAGGGGTTGGGCTTGCCAAGAAAGTAGGCGCGCTGGCCGGTGCTCGCCTCCAGATAAGCAGCCAGGGCGCCTGCGCCGGGACGGGTCACATCTTTCTTCACCGGGCACCAGTTGTCAGGATTGGTTGCAACCAGCCGTGCGCCTTTCTCGATGAGTTCATGCGCTTTGGAAAGTTTCTCTGTGGACTGCATGCCTTCACCAACGACCACGTAGGTGGGCCGTATCGAATCATTGGGAATGCCCGCCTTCTGCAGCGCCAGAGTCAGGCCGGCATCTCCCATGACAAAAGCGGTGCAGCAGGGATGGTTTTCCGCCAGGAACTCCGCGGTGTTCATGGCCGCGGTGTAAAAATGCCGTGCCGAAATGCCGGTGATGCCAAGATGATTGAGTTTGACGACGAGATCTTCAGGCGTGGGGGCGGAGTTGTTGGTGACGAAGACGAACGGTGTCGAGGTCTCGATGAGATGATGAATGAATTCGGCCGCCTTGGGCAGCAGCTGGTTTTCACGGTAGATCACACCGTCCATGTCGATCAGCAGTCCTTTTGTCTGAGGCATCGTGTTAGTGATTTTTGGGTTAGGAGCATGCGGCAAAAGCTGTCAGCAGGCTCTCTTGGACTTCTGCTTTAAGCATGTCAGGGACCATCACTTCAGCCATACAGACCCCGAATCGTGCAAAGCAGACGCTCTTTATGCACTCGGCTTCAGGAAGACTGAATCACGCGGCTGCGATAAGCCAGCGGGACGCAGTGCTGGTGCTCCCTGAACTGACGCTGGAAATGCGCGGGTGAAACAAAACCGCAGTCCATGGCAATCTGGCTGACGGTGAGATCGGTTTCTGCGAGCAGAAGACAGGCGCGTGCGATGCGAAGCTCATTCACATACTGAGGCACTGTGCGGCCGGTGCTCTTTTTGAAAAGGCGGCTGAAGGCGCTCTTGCCCAGCCCCACGATCGCCGCCAGATCAGCCACATAAATTGGCTCCGGCAGATGAGTGGCAATAAACTCACAGGCCATGCTGACGCGATCTGATGTTCCCGGTCTTGGCTGCGGAAGAACGGCTGACGAAATTTCCTCGAGTTCCTCCGAATTTGAAAGCAGATCGAGCAATTGCAGCAGGAGGATCACACGCTTCATTCCATGTGCCAGGAGCATTTCCTGAACGATGCGCGTGGCAGTCAGGCGGGTGATGCCCTTGACTTCCAGGCCCTGCTCGGCCCGCTGGAACAGGCGGCGCACGGGAATCATGGATGAACGCTGCAGCCAGTCTCCATGCCCGGGCAGCTCTGGCGTGAACTGCACGACGATGGCTTCGACGTCAGTGACTGGTTTTCCTGCGGAAGGCTGGTTGCGGTAGTCATGAGGCACGTTTGGGCCCATGAATACGAGGTCTCCAGGGGAAAGCGGAGAGATGTTGTTGCCGACAAGGCGTTCGGTTCCGCCTTTCAGGACCAATGTGATCTCGCACTCCGGGTGGTAGTGCCACACGCAGCCGAAATCCTGCCCACGCACGAGCTCGCAGACCACCGGTTCGGCTGCTGCTAGAGGTGAAAGCTTTTCAACGATGGGCTTCATCAGTTGCGGTTGCTGAGAAACATGCAGGTGTACAGGCCTGCCATTTCAGATGTGGAACTTATGAAATCGTTCATGAATTGATACGAATCAAAGTGGCATGCAGCACCTCATATTTGGGGCGTATAATTATGAGAATGGTTGGTTTCAGGCTCGGAGAATCATGAAAATGAATGATGTGGGCTGGCCTTCAGATGAAGGCTTCCGAGGGGCTCCCAGTGCAGCATGTGTGCCACCCGGCGGTGCTGTGCCCATGCTCCGCACAGATGTTTGTTGATCTGCGACATTCGTATCATCCCGGAAGTCGCAAGGCTGAATGCGCTACTGATGCCAGGATTTCAACCCAGTCACCGGCAGGAGGGCATCGGCGGCGGTTCGCCAACCCGGGGTGCCAGCTGTTTTAAACAGCTCATAAATGAGTTTTTTGCTGTAGGGGTCTGCCACAGAGTTGGGAGCGTTGCGCCATAATCCAAGGCGCAGGCCGCCTTCGTGGGCATGATCCACGTGGCGGTGGTAAATGAAAGCGTCGACTGTGGGAAGGGTCTGAATCTTCTCCCATGCATACGCATAGGCTGCTGCCTGAAGCTGCTCCCCCTCCGGTGTGAGCAGTGTGTGGAAACCCTGTTCGCTGAGGATGATGTGGCGCGGGGCATTTTTGAAGAGCAGTTCGGGCTGGCCCAGATGTGCTGGAAGGACCTCGAGATTTTTGAAGGTGACTTTGTTCGTGCCATCATCATGCGTGACCGTTTTGTCAGCCCAGGCGCGTGGATTGCCGAGATCTTCCGGGTAAGGGTGCCAGGCCACATGCCAGTCGAAGTCGCCGCGCTTGCGCACGAGCCTGGCAAAAGTGTCGAGGAAGTCGCGGCCCGGTGTGGCCTCCAGGGAGCTCACATTGTGCATGCTGCTGCTCCAGTGATGATCGGAGGAGAGGTAGGTGCGTGCATTTTGCGAATGCCTGCGAATGGCCAGATGCATGATGCGGAAGGCCTTTTCATATTCACTGGCGGCGGTTTCAAGGGGCACGGGCCCCATGTTGTTCCAGAGAAAGTGGGAGTTGACCTCGTTGCCGATGATCCAGCCCCACACGCGGCCGTGCTCGGGGTGCGCGCCGCTCCAGTACTCCGCCAGCAGGCTGATGACCGCCTCAAGATAGCCGTTCGTGGTGTTCACCGCGCCAACGCTGAACTTGCAGTCTTTGCGGTGTCCGGGATGAAGAACGACCGCGTCGATGGCCGGATTCTTGGAGGGGTAGGCAATGAGGATGAGATAGACCAGGACACCCTTGTCTGAAAGAGGCTTGATCTGGCGGTCCAGTGAAGCGAGGTAATTTTGATTGAACACAAAGTCTCCGCTCTCCGGCTTGGAGCGGGCGTCATACAGCGCGGTGAGGTTCACATTGATCCCTGCGTGGTGAATGCCGAGCGAAAGAGCGTCATCCACCATTTGAACCTGGAGGCCCTTTTGATTCGGAGGCGCAGGGAAGGGATCCGTGTTTTGTGCACAGGCAATTTGCGCGATGAAGAGGAAGAGAAGAAACTGACGCATGAATGACGAGACAACCGCCGAGGTGAAAGAGCAACTGCAAGCTGCCTGTGAACGCTGCGGGGCACCCGAGGCGGTGAAGTTTGGAGACGAGTTCATCTGCGATGAATGCTACGCTGCCTGCGGCTCCTGCTGCGCTGGAGATGAGGAGTGAGGCCGGGACTCCCACCAGGCGAAGACAGCGTGGCAGAATGCTGCCAATAAAGCACAACATGTGTTGAGACACCTGGCGTTACTTCCGTAGGTTTCCGCATGTCTCTCACCGCCTTTTTCCAGCCGCGAAGCATCGCCCTCATCGGAGCCTCGGAACGCGAAGGGAGCGTGGGCCGTGCGATCTGGGACAATCTGCGAGGCTTTTCAGGAGCGGTGTATCCGGTGAATGCAAAGCGTGCGGAGGTGTGCGGGGCAAAGGCCTATCCCAGCATCGCCACTCTGCCAGAGGTGCCGGAGCTGGTGATTGTCGTGACTCCGGCAACGACGGTTCCGCAGCTTGTCGAGGAGGCTGGCTTGGCGGGTGTGCGAGCGGCGGTGGTGATTTCTGCGGGCTTCAAAGAAACAGGGAAGGATGGGGCTCAGCTCGAAGCGGAGGTGCTGGCAACGGCGCAACGGCATGGCATGCGGCTGATCGGGCCGAACTGCCTTGGCCTGATGAATCCGCATGCAGGATTGAATGCGAGCTTTGCCAGCAGTGTGGCGCGGCCGGGGCGGGTGGCGTTTTTAAGCCAGAGCGGGGCTCTGTGCACAGCCATTCTGGACTGGAGCCATGACCAGAATGTGGGCTTCAGCGCCTTTGTTTCCACGGGGGCGATGGCTGATGTAGGCTGGGGCGATCTCATCCGGCATTTTGGGGATGATCCGCACACGAAAAGCATCGTGATTTACATGGAGTCGGTGGGAGATGATGCGGCGTCTTTTCTGGCTGCGGCCAGGGCGGTGGCTGCGCAGAAACCGATTGTGGTGATCAAAGTCGGGCGCACGGCGGAGGCCTCGCGTGTGGCGGCTTCGCACACAGGTGCGCTGACCGGCAGCGATGCGGTGCTGGATGCGGCGCTCAGGCAGAGCGGTGTGCTGCGCGTGGACACGATCGAGGAGCTGTTTGACATGGCGGAGGTGCTGGCCAAACAGCCGTTGCCGACCGGCAAAAGGCTGGCTGTGGTGACAAATGCGGGTGGGCCTGCCGCACTGGCGACGGATGCACTGGTGCTGGGCAAAGGGGAGCTCGCGGAGCTTTCGCCACAGACCATGGCGGAGCTGAACACGCTGCTGCCCGCCCAGTGGAGCCACCACAATCCGGTGGATGTTTTGGGGGATGCCGATGCGGTGCGCTTTGCACAGGCGCTGCGCATCGTGTGCCAGGATGCGGCGGTTGACGGTGTGCTGGCCATTTTGACGCCTCAGTCCATGACGCATCCTACCAACATTGCGCGTGAGGTCGCTGTGATCGCCAGTGAGATAGGCAAGCCGCTGCTGGCGAGCTGGATGGGGGCGCAGAGCGTGCTGGAGGGGCGCGGCATCCTGAATGCCTCCGGGGTGCCGACATATGACTACCCTGACGAGGCTGCGCAGGCTTTTGTGCGCATGCGGGAGCACCGGCTGCGACTGATCTGGCTGAGCGAAACGCTCAGCGCCCATGCGGATGATGACGAGGGGGAGGCTCTGCCATGCGTGGGCGAGCTGATCGATGCGGTGCTCGGCAGCGGGCGCACGCTGATGACGGAGCAGGAGGCCAAGCAACTGCTACATGTGGCGGGAATCCCCATCGTGGAAACTCGGGCCGCCTATGACGAGGAGGCTGCGATAGCTGCTGCGGATGCCCTGGGATATCCGGTGGTGATCAAGCTGCTTTCATCCACGATCACGCACAAAAGCGACTGCGGTGGTGTGCAGCTCAACCTGCTGAATGCTACGGCCGTGCGGCAGGCATGGCGTCTGATCCAGGACAACGTGACGCACTTGCATGGGCTTGCCGCCTTTGACGGTGTGACGGTGCAGCGAATGGTCACGCAGAAGGGCATGGAGCTGATCCTCGGTGCAAGCACGGACGCGCAGTTCGGGCCCGTGCTGCTCATCGGTGCGGGCGGGACATTGGTGGAGGTGCTGCAGGATCACGCCCTGGCCCTCCCGCCGCTGAATCATGCGCTGGCGCGGCGCTGGGTGGAGCAGACTAAAATCGCCAAGGTGCTGCATGGTGTGCGTGGCCAGCCTGCGGTGGATCTGGCGGCGCTGGATGATGTGCTGGTGAAATTTGCCCGTCTGGTGCAGCATGAGCGGCGCATTGTGGAGCTGGACATCAATCCTCTGCTGGCGACTGCGGAAGGCATCGTGGCTTTGGATGCAAGGGCTGTCCTGCGGGCCTGAATGACTGCGGGTTTGCGTATTCCGCGCCTAATCGTTTTTGCTTGGCCGTATGTGGTGGCCGCCACGGTCCTGCAAACTGAAGCTGACGGGAAGTTGGCAGATTCAAGGGTTGCTGTATTTACATGTGCTGCATGAGATCAGCGGCGTCCAGGCGGACGCACGAAACGAACTAAGGACGCGGCAAGAAACAAATTTCAGTGCATGAGTATTCATTCTAAACCTACCCTGGCTGCGCTGGCGCTGCTGCTTGCTGGTTGCGGGCGCACTCCATCAGGAGGCCCGCCCCAAGCTGCGCCGATGGCGATGGGCCCGATGGAGGTGGGAGTTGTCACCGTCGCAGCCCAGCCGGTGACGCTGACGCAGGATCTTCCGGGTCGCATCTCGGCCATCCGCGTGGCTGAGGTGAGGGCGCGTGTCAGCGGCATCGTGTTGAAAAGGCTTTTCAAGGAGGGCAGTGATGTGAAGGAGGGCCAGGTGCTCTATGAGATCGATCCAGCGCAGTATGAAGCCTCGTATGAGAGCGCGCTGGGAACGCTGGCCCGTGCCGAAGCAGGGCTGAATTCCGCCCAGCTGAAACTGAACCGCATGAAGTCACTGATCGACTCCCATGCCGTGAGCAAGCAGGACTATGATGAAGCCTCGGGCAGCCAGCGGGTCAACCAAGCGGAGGTGCTGCTCGGTCAGGCGGCTGTAAAGACGGCGAAGATCAATCTGGATTATACCAAGGTGACCTCCCCCATCACCGGCCGCATCGGCCTTTCGCAGGTGACGGAGGGGGCCTATGTGCGTACTGACCAAGCGACGCTGATGGCCACGGTGCAGCAGATTGACCGGGTGTATGTGGACGTGAACCAGCCCAGCAGCGACCTGCTGCGGCTGAAGCATGCGCTTGCGGATGGGACGCTCAAACCCAACGCCTCCGGTCAGGCGCGTGTGAAGCTGGTCTTTGAAAATGGCGACATCTACTCCGAGGAAGGTTCGCTGGAAGTGGCGGACGTGACAGTGAACCCCCTGACCAATTCCGTTACGGTACGCGCGGTGTTTCCCAATCCGCGAAACGACCTGCTGCCCGGCATGTTTGTGCGTGCGCGGCTGGAGGAGGGGACCACGCCGGACGCCATCCTGGTGCCGCAGCTGGCTGTCAGCCGCAACACCAAGGGGGAGCCGACGGCGATGGTCGTCGGTGCGGAGAGCAAGGTGGAGCTGCGCGTGCTGGAAACGCCGCGTGCCGTTGGCAATCAGTGGCTGGTGAGCTCCGGGCTCAAGCCGGGTGACCAGCTCATCATTAACAATCTGCAGAAGATCCGCCCCGGTGTGCCGGTCAAAGTCGCCGCAGATGCACCGGCCCCGCCTCAAAGCGCCTCCAAGTAATCCACGATGTCACGCTTCTTCATTGACCGGCCTGTCTTTGCGTGGGTGATCGCCATCATCATCATGCTGGCGGGGGCGCTCTCCATCACGAGCCTGCCCATCGCGCAGTATCCCAGCATCGCGCCGCCCACCATTGCGATCATAGCGACTTATCCCGGTGCGTCTGCCAAGACGCTGGAAGACACCGTGACGCAGGTCATTGAGCAGAAGCTCAACGGCATCGACCACCTGCGCTACATCGAGTCGTCCAGCACTTCGGACGGCACGGCGACGATCACCGTGACGTTTGATGGCGAGGCCAATCCGGACACCGCGCAGGTGCAGGTGCAAAACAAGGTGGCGCTGGCCATCCCCTCTCTTCCGCTGGAGGTGCAGCAGCAGGGCGTGCAGGTGAACAAATCCGTGCGCAATTTCCTCATCGTGGTGGGCCTCATCTCAAGGGATGGCAGCATGTCCAACACCGACCTGGCCGACTACAACGCCAGTGTGATGCGCGATCCCATCAGCCGCCTGCAGGGTGTCGGGGAGATCCAGGCCTTTGGCACGCAGTATGCCATGCGCATCTGGCTGGACCCGGACAAGCTGAACAAATACCAGCTCACCTCGAATGACATCATCCTCGCCGTGCGTGCGCAGAATGCGCAGGTCTCCGCCGGAGCGCTGGGCGGGCTGCCGGCTATGCCGGGCCAGCTTCTGAATGCCACCGTCATGGCGCAGAGCCGCCTGCAGACGCCGGAGCAGTTTGGAGGCATCCTGCTGCGTGTGAGCCAGGATGGCTCACGCGTCTTTCTGCGCGATGTCGCGCGGGTGGAGCTGGGAAGCGAGTCCTACAACGTGATGGCCCGCTACAACGGCATGCCTGCCAGCGGCATGGCCATCCGGCCTGCGCTCGGCGCCAATGCACTGGAGACCGTGGACATCGTGAAAAAGAAGGTGGCGGAGCTTTCGCAGTTCTTCCCGCCCGGGGTGGAGGCGATCTTTCCGTATGATACGACCCAGTTTGTGCGCATCTCCGTGGAGGAGGTGGTGAAGACGCTCATCGAGGCCATCATTCTCGTCTTTGTGGTCATGTTCATCTTCCTGCAGAACTGGCGTGCCACGCTGATCCCCACCATCGCGGTGCCGGTTGTTTTGCTGGGGACGTTTGGCGTCATGGCTGCGGCGGGGTATTCCATCAACACGCTCACGCTGTTTGGCCTGGTGCTCGCCATCGGCCTGCTGGTGGACGACGCCATCGTCGTGGTCGAAAACGTCGAGCGTGTGATGCAGGAGGAAGGGCTGTCGCCGAAGGAAGCCACGCGCAAGTCGATGGACCAGATCAGCGGGGCGCTTGTCGGCATTGGCCTGGTGCTCTCGGCGGCCTTTGTGCCCATGGCCTTTTTCACGGGCTCCAGCGGCGTGATCTACCGCCAGTTCTCGCTTACCATCGTCAGCTCCGTGGCGCTCTCCGTGCTGGTGGCGCTGATCCTCACACCCGCCCTGTGCGCCACCCTGTTGAAGCCCGTGGCCAAGGATCACGGCATCAACAAGAGAGGTCCCTTCGGCTGGTTTAACAGGGCGTTTGAGCGTGCGACGGACGGCTATGTCTATGCGGTGGCGAAGTTTTTGAAGCACTACGTGCTGGCGCTCATTCCCTATGGGGCCATTGCTGTCGCGGTGGTGCTTTTGTTCATGCGGTCCCCCACGGGCTTCCTGCCGGATGAAGACACCGGCGTGCTGTTTGCGATGGCGCAGCTGCCGCCTGGCTCCACGCGCGAGCAGGCGGACGAGGTGCTCAAGAAGATGGAGCGCCATTTCTTCGAGGAGGAAAAGGAACTCGTGGAAGGCGGCTTCGGCGTGCTGGGCTTCAGCTTCAGCGGCAACGCGCAGAACCAGGTGCTCATGTTCATCAAGCTCAAGCCCTGGGAGGAGCGCAAGCTGCCGAGCCAGAAGGTGAAGGCCATTCATGCCCGTGCCATGGGCAAATTCATGCAGATCAAAGAGGCCATGGCATTTGCCTTTGCACCGCCCGCCGTGCTGGAGCTCGGTACCGCCACCGGCTTCGACCTCCGCTTGGTGGATCTCGGCGGCCTCGGGCACGATGCGCTCATGGAGGCCCAGGGTCAGCTGCTCGGCATGGCGGCGAAGAACCCCATCCTCACCTCTGTGCGTCCCAACGGGCTTGCTGACACTTCTGTTTATCAGATCAATGTCGATCAGGAGAAAGCCAGCGCGCTGGGCCTCTCCCTTTCGGAGATCAATGCCTCCCTCAGCACCATCCTGGGCTCCACCTACATCAATGACTTCATCGACAAGAACCGCGTGAAGCGCGTGATGATCCAGGGGGATTCGCCCTTCCGAATGCTGCCGGAAGACATCAACCGCTGGTATGTGCGCAACGCGCAAGGCGGGATGGTGCCGTTCTCAGCGTTCTCCTCCGCCACGTGGAAGATGGGCTCGCCCAAGCTGGAGCGCTTCAATGGTTCTTCATCGCTTTCCATCCAAGGTGAGCCGGCTCCCGGGCACAGTTCCGGGGAGGCCATTCATGAGATCGAGCGCCTTGCCAAATCCCTGCCTTCGGGCATCGGCGTCGCCTGGGCGGGTCTGTCATATGAAGAGCAGCTTTCCGGCTCCAAGTCGTCCTCGCTCTACATCATCGCATTGCTGATGGTCTTCCTCTGCCTTGCCGCGCTGTATGAAAGCTGGGCCATCCCGTTCTCGGTGATGATGGACATGCCGCTCGGCGCGCTGGGCGTTGTGGCCGCCACCCATTGGCGCGGAATGCCGAATGACATTTATTTTCAGATCGGCCTCATCACCATCATCGGGCTTTCGGCCAAAAACGCCATCCTTGTGGTGGAGTTTGCCAAGGAGCATTTTGATCAAGGTGCCACGCTGATCGAGGCCGCCCTGCATGCCGTCCGCCAGCGTCTGCGTCCCATCTTGATGACCTCCATCGCCTTCGGTCTTGGGGTGCTGCCGCTCGCGATTAATACCGGCGCGGGTTCTGGGAGCCAGAACGCGATTGGAACGGGGATCGTCGGTGGTGCGGTGACGACCACGCTGCTGGGGCTATTCTTTGTGCCGCTGTACTTCGTGGTCATTCTGCACCTGTTCCGCGTGCAGCCGACGAAGGCACAGGCAAACTAGTCTCCCGCTCCGCGAGAGGTGCCGAGTGCCTTCGCAGGATAAGAGCGTTTGCGAGTTGTGAGGACCATGCAACATGGCGTGAGCGCTGAGCTCATCTCGCGAAGCGAGATGGCTGCTATGCTGACTCGATTGCAGCAATCGCGCTCACGCCTTGATGACACTCTTGATTTCCTTCATTTGCGAGGGGGGAACGTTGCCGGGTCCGTGCAGGAAGAAGTCGCAGCGTTTCACCGCCTGCTGAACCGCGTCACCTTCGGTTCACCTGCCTTTTTCCACCTCATAACGCAATTCCACCATGCTCGTGCCCATCTGACGAACCGATGCCAGCCGTAGAACCGGATTCAGAACTCTTCTCGGAAAGAGAGGTCTGCCCTTGCCGAGGGTGACGGAGCCGACCTGGATGATGAGTTCATCCAGCAGACCCGCGTCGTGAAACTGGCCGGCGAGATCGCCACCGCCGACGATCCAGATGTTCTTGTCAACAGCTGCCGCGCGCATTGCCGCGTGTACTGCGGGCACACCGCCGCTGACGAAGCGGATGTCCGCTCCCGGGATGGTGGGAAGTTGGCGGCTGGTGAATATCCAAGCTGGCTGGGTGTAGGGCCAGGGGGAGCCTGTTTCGGCGATCACTGCTTCTGCGTTGCGGAGCATCCACTCATATGTGGTGGAGCCCATGGCCAGGGCACCAACATCTGCGATGAACGCCGGATAGCTGGACGTGTTCAGGTCGCTCAAGGGAAACAGCCAATCCAGAGAGTCATCCTCCGTTGCAATGAATCCATCGAGACTGGTGGCGGTGTAGTATTGGGTTTTTGCTTCTGCCATGCGGTGAACAGATGGTCGTGGAGGGCGGTGGGCTCGCCGACTCTTTACTTATAAAGAAAACAATTTTGTCACCTACTGCGCCGCCAACGCCGCTGCGGCCTTCGCCTTGGCGATTTCCGCCTTCTTCAAAATCTCCTCGGTGCTCGGCAGGCTTGCCAGCACATCCGCGGGGATGAACCCATCTCCCACCAGCTTGGTGAGGCACTTCTTGCGTTCATCCAGGGCTTTGTCGGGGCTGCGTTCTTTGCTGAAGCGGGACTTGGCGGCGGCGCTGCGGTCTTTGAGGGCGGAGTAGATGTCGCCGCCGAGAAGGGAGGAGATGTCCACTTTGATCTTCTCGCGTCCGGCTTCCTGCTCGTTGATCTCATCGCCGTTGATCGGTCCCGCCTGGTATTTGGGGAACATGATGGCGACCTCCGGGCAGACGCGGGAGCAGGCGGGGCAGTTGGTCTTGCAGTTGTCGTTGTTCTGCACCTGGATCTTGTTGTCCTCGCTGACACCATAGACGTCGAAAAGGCAGAAGCTGAGGCACTGCATGCAGTTGGTGCAGCGGGAGTAGTCAATGACGGGGAACCAAGGCTTCCATTTGCCGGGTTCGTTCATGGTTTTCTCGCCGCGAGATTTGTCCACCAGCGCGACGATGGCGTCGGGTTCCAGGCCGGTGATGTCGCGGGTGTCGATGCTGATCTGGCCGGTGGCGTCTTCCAGCGCGGGGGCCTTGCCCTCAAAGGCGCCGAGCACCAGCAGGCTGCGGTCATCGTGCGGCATGGCGCTGGCCCCGAGACCGCTGCGGGTGACGGTGTAACCTTTGTCCAGCAGGGCCATCATGACCTTGGCGCGGGATTCGGCGGGAAGCTGGATGCTGCCGTTTCCTTCGTAGAGGACGACGCGGAGCGGGCGGTGGGTGTGGGTGATCATGGCGCGTCGAGTTGAGTTACAAGTTTAAGGTTTGAAGTTTAAAGTTACCGGAGTTCTCGGTTCTCGGTTCTCGGTTCTCGGTTCTCGGTTCTCGGTTCTCGGTTTGTGGCGGGGCGCTGTGAGGGCTCAGGAGGCGGGGGAGAGGAGCGCGTCGGCGATTTCCTGGGCGGTCTGGGTGCGCATGTTGAGGATCTCGGTGTCGGCGGGCAGTGGAGAGCCGGCCTGCTGGAAGAGGCCTTTCACGGCGCGGGGGTAGCAGGCGGCGATGCGGAGCTTGCCGCAGGAGGCGATGGCCTGCAGGCGGGGATCGCGGTGGGCGGCCATTTCGCAGAGATCGGACACGGTTTCAAAGCTGGCGTTCGAGTCGCAGAGCTTCTGCAGGACTTCGTTTTTGACGCCTGTGGGAACGACCTGGGCGTAGGCACAGCGGCAGTAGAGGATGGTGGCGGGAGTGCTCAAATGGGCGCGTTGGAAAAAGGTGGTGGTCAGTGTGGGCTCAGGTGGCGTACTACGCAACACCAGCGAGGAAGGGCATGACGAATTCCGGCCTGAAAGCACAAAGTCGGCGCGGGGCCGACTTTGTGGTTTAAGCGCGGATTTGCTGATACGCAGGCCTATGAGGTCGTCTTGCGCTCGACGTTGAGGCCCATTTTGCGATACAGGGTGGCGATGGAGACGCCGAGCATGCTGGCGGTTTTTTCGCGGGAGCCGCTGTTGTACTTGAGCGTTTCCTGAATGAAGGCGCGTTCCTGGCCCTTGATGAAGTCGTCGAGCGTGGAGCCGATGGGGAGCTTGGTGACGCCTTCGGTGGTGGATGGGGTGGGAATCTCGATCTGCTGGGTGACTTTGGCAGGCAGGTCGGAGGGGCGGACGCGGTCGTTTTCAGCGAAGGCGCAGGCACGCTCGATGGCGTTGCGCAGCTCGCTGACGTTGCCGGGCCAGGTGTACTTTTCCAGGAACTCGATGGCGCTGGTGTCGATGGTTTTGGGCTTGGCGTCGGTGCGGTCGGCCAGATCTTTGAGGAAATGCTCGACTAGAGGGCGCACGTCCACCCGGCGCTCACGCAGTGGCGGGATTTTGAGAGGCACAACGGAGAGCTTGTAGAAAAGGTCTTCGCGGAATTTGCCCGCCTTCACGGCGTCTTCGAGTGAGACGGTGCTGGAGACCACGAGGCGGAAATCCGCGCTGCTGGAGCTGTTTGACCAGCTTTTCTTCGACTGGGCTTCGTCCAGGAAGGTGTTGAGCTGGGCCTGGATGCGGGAGGGGAGCTGGTTCACCTCCGCCAGGTGGACGGTGCCGCCGGAGACGCGGTTGAAGATGGCGGTCTGCCCGAAGAGCTCGGTTTCGAGCACGTCTTCCGGCATGGCGCTGCACTGGAGCTCCTTGTAGGGGGAGCTGCTGCGGCGGCTGGCCTCGTGAAGGGCGCGGGCGACCATGTGCTTGCCCACGCCGAATTCGCCTTCGAGAAGGACGGGGCTGTCGTTGTTGGCCACACGGCGGACGATGTCAAAAATGCGCTGGATGGCGTCGCTGTGACCGATGAGCTTGGAGGCAGAGGCGGAGCGCAGGGTGGCGCTGGGAATGCTGGTGGGGGTGGCTGCGGCGATGCCGTTGCGCTGGAGGGCCTGGTTCACCGTTTTGATGAGATCTCCGAGATCGAAGGGCTTGGTGAGGTAGTCAAACGCGCCCAGACGCATGGCTTCCACGGCGGTTTCCACGCTACCATGACCCGTCACCATGATGACGGCCGTGGTGGGGAACTGATCACGGCACATGCTGACGAGGTCGAGGCCGTTGACGTCGCCAATGCGCAGGTCAACGATGACGAGGTCGGGCTGGTTGGAACGGATGGCCGCGATGCCGTCAATACCAGTGGTACAGCCAAAAACCTGGTGACCCGCCGCTTTGCAAAGCTTGGTCATGAGTTCCAGAATAGCGGCTTCGTCGTCTATGATTACCAGTTTAGCCATATTATTTTCGTTAAGTGAGAGGCAGGATTGATTGTTAAATAAGCTAAACGTTTCGCAGGATTGCGTCAATTTAAGATTCTCAAAAAGGAGAATGAGGTGCTCCCAGAACCTGCCGAAGCACCGCTAAAAGTGCTGTGAACGCCTGTCTGTCAGCCTCTTGAGAGAAGGGGGGTCTTTGTCAGCCTTGATTGCCGGGCGGCTGTTTCCTGTCTGAAGCTGGGGGAGCGCAACTCTTGATCCTTACGAGGGTTTCTCCTTCCGCAGTCAATCCAAACAGCACTCTATCATGAACTTCAAAACCAACCAACTCTCGTGGCTTTGTGGGGCGCTCGCACTCGGCATCACCCCCCTGATTGCTCAGGAAGCCAAGCCCGCAGATCAGCCGCCATCTGCGGCCCAACCTCTCCCGGCAGCACCCAGGGCGGATGCGCCCCCTCCACAGCGTGACCAGCCCAGGCCGGAGGGACGCCGGGAGGCCGATGGATCCAAGCCTGACAGCGTGCGCGAGCCGCAACGCCGCCCAGACTCGGGTGGTCCGCGCAACGATGGGGCTCAGCCGCAACGCGAGGCGCCGCGTGGCCCGGCGAATCCCCCAAATGCTGAGCACCGGGGGCGCGAACAGGGGGGGCGTGACGGATTTCGCCGTCCTCCCATGGATGGGCAGGGCAGTGGTGAGCCCAAGAGGCAGCCAGAGGGCGGTCGTGGCCCGATGAATCCTCCGCCGCAAGGCAATCCCGGGCCGGGCAAGCCCCAGCACGAAGGGCGTCCGGGCCCCATGGCGCACCCACAGCATGAGGGCGGCCGTGGGCAGGGACAGCCTGGCCACCAGGATCACTTCAGGCAGCCGCAGGCACCGCGTGGTGGTGATCAGCATGGCTTCAGGCCTCATGCACAGGGCCGTGGGCCGCAGCCATACGCAGAGCGTGGCGGGTTTGGTGCGCCCCGTGGTGGGCCGGGCTTCCGCTCTCCACGGTCTGGGCAGCAAGGCTGGCAGCGGCAGTGGGGGCGTGGCTGGATGGGGCGTGGTTTCGGACATCGGTTCGGCGGGCAGCATCCTCGGCCGTTCGGAGGCGCACGCCGGGGGCCGTCATTCGGGGGGCAGCGTGGTCCTGCGCCGCGTTTTGACCAGCATCGCGGTCCTGGACCCCAGTCCTTTGGGGCGCCACGTGGCGGTGAGTTCCACCGTCCGGGAGCGCAGCCTTTCCATGGTCCGATGCATCGGCCTCAGCAGGGTGGCACGGGCGGGGGAGAGCGCGGCCGTGGGCCTGCACCTCGTGGGGGAGAGCGTCTTGAACATGGTGGTCCAGGACATCCGGCACTGCCGCCGATGAATCATGAGCGTGGGCGTGAGGGCCCGCCGCGCGAGCGCAGCGCATGATGCCTGCGTGTGTGAAAAGTCATGGAGTGGCGGCCTGGGCAACCAGGCCGCTTTTTTTGCATTTTTACGCGATGCATTTGCGTCTGGTGAGTTGTGTTTGTGCAAACGAACTCCATAATCAGCCCGCCCGGCCAGCCCCCTTGGACGGACTGCTAAGATCCCCACTGCATGAGCTTGGTCAAAAAACTCGCCAAAAAGTTCAACACGAACGCGCAGAATGCTGCGAACGGAGTGCATGGGCTGGCGAAACTGCCGTGGTGGGAGCCGGAGCGGTGGGCTCATCTCTGGAACGGCCAGCCGCCGGTGTCTGCCGCTGCTGCGGCCACGGCGAACACCATGCTGCCGGTGCTGATCGAGGTCTTTGCCGCATTCAGCAAGCTGGACGGCAACATTGAGGAGGAGGAAGTCGAGTCCAGCCTCGGCTACCTGCGCTATGACTACCCGGAGGCGATCTACTCCGACATGCGCCGCCTGTACTTTGAGGCCCTGCAGGAGCCGCAGGATCTCACGCAGCGTGCCAAGGAACTCAGCCAGAAGCTCACCCAGGAGCAGAAAATTTTGCTGGGCGTGCAGTTGTACCTGCTCATCTCGCGTGCGCAGCAGAATCAGCGGCAGATGGTGGAGTTCTATCTCTTCATGACGAACCTGGGCATTGCCGCCCAGGCCATCGACATTGTCTATCAGCTCAATGCCGGGGACAAGCCGCCGGAGGAGGGCTTTTCGACCAAGGGGGGGCAGCCGCTGGACACGCTGCGCATTGGAGCCACGAAGAACTGCGACGTGCTGCTGCGCTCGCTTTCGGACGACTGCTCCGTGGTGGCGTTCCGCTTTCAAAACCTGGTGCTGCTGAAAAATACGGGCAGCATTTCCATCCTGGTGCGCAGCCGGCGGCAGCCGCCGGGGGAGTTCTCCCGCCTTTATCCTGGCGAGCGTGTGGTGATGGAGGACGTGACGCTGGACTACAATGACCTGATCACCTACTTCAACTCCAAGAAGACGCTGTCAGGCACGCAGATCTACCTGACACTCACGGAGAATGGCAGCGCGGAGATCGCCCCGCAGCGCACGCGCGGCACCAACCTGCGCCTCAGCTTTGGACTGGGGGTCACAGTGGAGGCCCTGCGAACGACCAAGGCCACGCTGAACGGGGTGGTCCTCAGCAGCGGCACGGTGGTGGAGGCCAGCATCGAAGACAGCCTGATCGCCCATGGTGAAGTGGAAATCGCCCTGCGCGATCTTCGGCTGCGTGCCCAGGAGTTTGGCGGCCAGTTCCGGCTGGAGGGCAGCCGAAATACCTACCTAGTCTCCAACAAGCCTGAATTGCTGGACGAGGGGGACATCCTTCTCTCAGAAGACACGGACGGGGAGATCCTCCTGCGCATTGAGTGCAACTACGCACAGAAAACGGGGGTGCTGGAGGTTCTGCGCTCCTCGCGCCCGCTGTACATCGGAGTGATCCCGGTGCGCGACCGGATCACCCTCAATGACGGAGACACCATCACGCTGGGGGAGGGGCAGTACCTCCGCTGCCACTTTGCGGACCGCATCATCGAAGAGGAGCGCAACACGGTGCGCCAGATCGAGGTGCGCGAACTCAGCCACCGCTTTGACGGACGTGACACTGCACAGGATGGTGTGAGTTTCATCGCCCGGCGCGGGGAGATGATCTGCGTCATGGGGCCCAGCGGCTGCGGCAAGAGCACGCTGCTGCGCATTCTCGGCGGCCAGCTGAAACCCAAGGGCGGGGAGGTGCTGATGAACGGCCTCGCGCTCTATGACAACCTGCACAATCTGACGCCTTACATCGCTTACATTCCTCAGGAGGATGCTTTTGATCCCTTGCTGAAGGTGCAGGAAAACCTGGACTTCTCCGTGTCGGTGCGCTGCCCCCACCTGAAGACCGAGGAGCGACGCAAGCGGGTGGATGCCAAGCTCGCGGAACTGGGGCTGGCGGATCTGCGCGACCGCCTCGCGGGCACGCCGCAGCAGAAATTTCTCAGCGGTGGAGAGCGCAAGCGCCTTAATGCCGGGCTGGACATGATCGGCATCTCCGACGTGTACCTCTTTGATGAGCCGACTTCCGGCCTCTCCTCCAAGGACAGCGAGCATGTGCTGGAGATCATTCGCAGTCTGGCGCGCAACAAGATCGTCATCACCTCCATTCATCAGCCCAGTTCGAGGCTGCTGCAGATGTTCGACAAGGCGCTGCTGCTGGACAAGGGCGGCAAGCTGGCCTACTTCGGCACGCCGCAGGGCATGATCGAGTATTTCTGGCGTGTGTACCATGCTGAGACAGGCCAGTCCACCGATGCCGAGGCGCAGCCACCGAACAACCTGACCCCGGACTTTGTTTTTGATGTGCTGGAGACGCCTTTGCGAGACATCAGCGGTGACATCATCCATGAACGCAGCGCGGACGGGCACCTTGTCGCCGCCCGCCGCTTTCCGCCGAATTTCTGGCGGGACTCCTACCAGCGGCATCTCATCATGGAGAGCATGGCCAAGCAGCGCGCCGCGCCGGGCAGCACCAGCCTCATCGCCCGGCCCAAGCGTGACGAGAGCCACAGCGCCAGCCGCATGCGCAGCACGCCGAAACCTCCGAAGCACACCTTCCGCGAGGAGAGCATTCTTTTCTACACGCTGCTCAAGCGTTCATTCCTCAGCAAGCTGCGCAACCGCACGAACTTGCTGACGACCCTGCTCGAAGCGCCGCTGCTGGCCTGGCTCATCTCCAGCGTCCTCAAGTACTCCGAGGAGGCGCACTACACCTTTGCCACCGCCTTTCACATCCCGACGTATCTTTTCATGAGCCTCGTCGTGGCGATGTTTCTGGGGCTCACGAACAGCGCTGACGAAATCATCCGTGACCGGCACACGCTGAGCCGCGAGCGCAATCACAACCTGCGCACGTTCTACTATCTCAGCGGCAAGATCATTTCGCTCTCCACCTTTGCGCTGGCCCAGTGCGTGATCTACCTGCTGATCGGAAACTGGGTGCTGGAGATCCGGGACATGTTTCTCATTCACCTGTGGTGGATGTTCCTCACTTCGCTCACGGGGGTCTGTCTTGGACTCTTCATTTCCAGCATCGTGAGTGACAACCGCACGGCGGTGAACGCCATTCCTCTTCTGCTGATTCCGCAGATCATCCTGGGTGGGGCGCTGATCAAGTATGAGGAGATGAACAAGAACCTGGACCTGGTTTACTCCGTGGGCCGCTGGCTGAGGAAGTCGGGCAACGATGAAGAAAATGCGAGCAAGCTGAAGGTGCCTTTCATCTGCCAGTTCATGCCTCTGCGCTGGTCCTACGAGGGCATGGTCATCTCCCAGTCCAAGCTCAATCCGCTCACCCGCAACCAGGACTTTCTGGACGAGCGCATCCAGTCCCTGCTGCCGCCGTCCGGCGCGGACATGAGCGACCGCCAGCGCCATGAGCTGGAGCTCACCAAGCAGTCGCTCGCCGTCGTCTCCGGCCTCTACGCCGAGAACCCGCGCGAGATTTCCAAGCGCCTTGGCTCCATCCGCGAAGCCGTGCTCAGCGGACGCATCGAGCCGCCGATGCTCGACAGCATGCTGGAGCAGAATGATGGAGTCAGTGCGGAGGAAATCTACGTAAACCGCAAGGTGCTGGACCTCGTGACCAAGGCCGAAATGGAGCGCGAAGACTACCGCCGCAAAGCCAGTCCCAACGTTTTCTTCGGAACACGGAAAACCTACCTGGGCACCAAGTACAACACCCTTTGGATCAACAGCATCGTGATTCTGTTTACGCTGTCACTTATCATCGCAGCGGTGGAGCTGAGTTTGCGCAGGCAGCTGACGAAGGTGTAGGTGGATCAATTCCCTTTGTCGCGTTTGATCAGCCTTGCCTTGCGGAAGAGCATCTCTCCACGCATGACGTGCAGGATGAAAACCTTGTCTCCATCGTGGCGATAAAAAACACGGCATGGAGCTTCGACAATCTGGCGGTAGCGAGGTCGGCGCATCTCCGGAAGGCGTGAACCGCTGTCAGGATGCTTTTCAAGTTGTTCGACATGCTCGAAAACTTTCCGAACGCAGATTGCGTGTCGCCAGCGGTCATCCATGCGATGTAACCGGCAATGGCATTGAGGTCGCTGCGAGCCGGTTCGGTCCAGATTATTTGAGCCATCGCGACATGCGTTCCCTGGCTTCGGCGTGGGAAACAATCCGACCCTCTTCAATGGCACGCTCGCCGCGCGCAATGCCTTCCAGAAGATCAAGCCGCCGGGTAAGTGTGTCCAATGTCTCAACGGCCATCAGATACGCTGCCGGTTTGCCATGCTGGATGATGAGTGCCGGATCTTGGCCGGGATCGAGCTCCGCTATGATCTTCGTGGCCTTGCACTTCAGGGGCGTGACAAGTTCCGTTCCCAAGGAGTACCACTTTAGTATCACTCGCTAGCAGAGCAAGTGATGAAAAGATCGGCGTTTCAGGGAAGTCAATTCATTATGTCTGTACAAGCTCAATACGATGCCCATCCGGATCCACTATAACCGCACGACGTCCCCAGGGGGAATCCTGCGGCGGGGTGACGATGGCATCTGGGAAGTCGCAGAGGGCTGTGATCAAGGCATCGAGCGATTGAACCCGGAAGCCGATGCGGGTGCCGAGTGTCGAAGCCCCGTTTGAAGACAGGGGGTAGATTTCAAAAACACAGTCGCCAAGTTCTGCGGCCAGATGCTCAGGTCCGCACCCATGCCGGTGCCGGGTGAACTGCAGGCCCAGGCATTCATAGAAACCTCGGGCGCGTTCCAGATCAGCGGAGCGAAGAACGACGAGATTGAGTGACGCGGAACTCATAGAGGGACCTGAACACCATCTGGGGCATTTTCATCGCTTAACGGGCAAGACCGACGGCTTTTGCAGATCATACGGTTGGAAGGTTCATCTCCCATTCATCAAGCCAGCGAGTCCAAATGCAGGTCTCGGTTGTGGTTATTGCTTTAGGGTCAAGCTCCAGCATCTCGGAGCGCATGTGGGCGAATGCACGTTGTTGCGATGAGTCGTCATCAGGTGTCTGTTGAAACTCGTGAACAAGGTAAAAGAAGCGCGAGAGCAGTTCTGCTGAACTGTTGAAGAATAAGCGTTGGGCTGGCTGATTGATTTCGAGCCACACAATGCCAGTTGTTACGTCGATCAAGATTGGCTGATTTTCGGCTTCGCCAATGACAAGGTCGGGAAGGTCGGAATCGTAAACGCCAAATTCAAACTTCGGCCACTCGAATACCTCAGGCAGTCCAACCGATATCAAAAACTTTCTGGAGCTGACAGGAATCGGGTGCGTTTCGAATATTTCATTCGGCCAACGGACCTGAGGTGAACTAACGTAATGCATGGTGTTCGCCAGTATCTCACTCCCCCAGCTTCTTCAGTGCCGCCGTCACATTCCCCACGGTGAGCAGTTCATCCAAAATGAAAGGCTCTTCCACACCCGGAATGTAGAGCACATTCACCGGCACGGCGCGTTTGCCGAGGGCTTCGAGGGCGAGGCGGATGGTTTCGTTTTCATCCGACCAGTCGGCTTTCAGGGTGGCGACTTTGTGCTGCTTGAAGAGCGCGCGCAGGCCGGTGTCTGAGTAGACGCGTTTGTTCACCTGGCAGGTCCAGCACCAGGAGGCGGTGAAATCGATGTAGACGGGCTGCTTGGCGGCACGTAGCGCAGCCACTTTTTCGGGCGACCACGTTTCCCAGTGGAGTGCATCGGGGTCATTGAGATTCACGGCTTCTTCGGCATGCGAGCGTTTGGCCGAGGCATTGGGCAAGCCGAACCACAGGCCGCCTGCAATGGCGAGGAAGGTGAGCAGTCGGGCGATGTTCTGCGTGCGTGCAGGCTTGTGGGGCAGGGCCCAGCGGCCGTAGATCCAGCAGCCGAGGGCGATGAGCACGAGGCTCAGGATGGCGAACAGCACGGGCAGGCCTTCGATCTGATTCGTCAGCACATAAATCATGAAGCCCACGGTGCCAAAGAGCAGGAAGGACATGCCCTGCTTGAAGCTTTCCATCCATGCGCCGGGGCGTGGCAGGGCCGAGATGAGGCCGGGGAAAAGGGAGAGCAGCAAAAAGGGACTGGCGAGTCCGAGGCCGATGAGTGTGAAGATCAGCATCGATTGCGAGGCAGGCATCGCGAGCGTGGCTCCCAGGGCGGTGCCCAGAAACGGAGCGGAGCAGGGGGTGGCGACCACGGTGGCAAGCAAGCCAGAAAAGAAGGAGCCGCCGAGGCCACCTTTGGACTGCAATCCGGAGCCAACACCGATGGCCGAGGTGCCGATCTCAAACAAGCCAGCCATGTTCAAGGCAAAGATGAGGAAGAAGGCGGCAAGGAAAAAATTGAAAGCCGGTGATTGAAGCTGTGAACCCCAGCCCTTGTTCAACGCGATGGCGAATCCGCCCAGCACCCAGAACGAGAGCAGCACTCCCACAGTGTACATCAGGCCATGCAGCACCACCTTGCGGCGGTCTTCACCCGCCTGCTGCACTACGCTGGTGACCTTGATGCCGAGCACCGGAAACACGCAGGGCATGATGTTGAGGATCAAGCCGCCGATGAAGGCGTAGAGGAGCAACTCCGCAAAGGTCAGAGGGATTTTAGGTGCGGTTGCTGGTGCGGCTGCGCTGGTGGCGGCCGGTTCCACGACCTTGGTTGCAGCGGGCTTTGTATCACTCGCAGCAGGCGCTACGGCGGTGTTCTCAGCGCTTTTTTTTTCAGCGGCGGGCGTGCTGCCCAGAGCAGCGGCATTCGCTTCATTGACCACCGGTGCAGCGGCCACATTCAGAGTGAGCGAGACTTCTTTGACAAAGGGCAGGCAGCTTTTCGGATCGCACACGAGGGCGTTCACCTTCACTTTCAGCTCGGCGCTGCCACCCACGGCGGCGCTGGCGGGCGGGGTGATCTTCACCGGGAGGTACACGGTGCCATCATAGCCGTTGCTGAGCTCTCCGCCGGTGGAGGGGACATCATGCGTGGCAGGCCAGGGGAGTTCCTCGATCTGCCAGCCTTCCGGGAGCGTCCAGGTCAGTTTGGTGGGCTTGCCCACGACGCCGGGGGGCAGAATCTTGCCGTAGGTGTGGCAGTCCTTGGCGTGCACCAGTTTGACGGCGGCCTGAAACGGCTGTCCGGGCGCTGCGGCAGACACGGCGGCGACCACGTCTGCGGTGACGCGCTGCTCCTTCGGCGCGGCAACTTCACCCAGGCCAAAAGTTTGCGCATGGGATGCGACGGCGGCGAGCAGCAAGGCGGCAAGAGTCAGGAAACAGCTTCGGTTCATGGTTGGGGAGTTGTTGGCAGGTAGGAGAACGCGCCGTGCGGGTTATTCCCATCACGGCGCGTTGCGCTGATATTAGATGACTGGAATCTACGACTCAGAGAGCCTTGTGGCTGCCATCGCAGAAAGGAGGGTTTTTGGTGTGCTTGCAGTTGCACAGCCAGACCTTCTTTGCCTCGGGCAGGGTGAACTTCTTCGGGCCGAATCCCGTGCCTTTGTGACTGCCGTCACATTTGGGCTGGTGGCCGCTCAGGCCGCAGGCGCACCACCAGTGGTCTCCTGCAGGGAGTTCAACAGCGACGGGTTGTTTATCGTGGATTTTGGGAAGATTTTCCATGGGGTAAATCTGGCAGAACGGACAGGGAAGGTCAAGATGCTGCGCCTCCGTACGCTGGTTTGTTCATTGAACGGTCTCCAGAACCTCCCGCACCAGTGCGGGGCCACGATACACCAGCCCGCTGTACACCTGTGCGAGGGCGGCGCCTGCCTTCAATTTTTCAGCTGCATCTGCCCCGCAAAGAATGCCGCCTACGCCGATGAGGGGAATCTGCTCCTTCAGCAGACTGTGGAAGGCCTGCAGCACGAGGGTGGAGCGCTCGCGCACGGGGGCGCCGCTGAGGCCGCCTGCTTCGCTCTGCAGGCGATGGCCTGTGATGGCGGTGCGATCGATGGTGGTGTTTGTGGCGATGACGCCGTCGATGCTTTGCTCATTGAAGACGCGTGCGAGCGCCTCGATCTGCATGTCAGTGAGATCCGGGGCGATCTTCACGAGAAACGGCACCTGCCTGCCATGCTCCTGCTTCATCGCGGCCTGCTCTTTCTTGAGCTGAGAGATCAGATCCCGGACCGCATCCTCCGCCTGAAGATCGCGCAGGCCTTTGGTGTTGGGAGAAGAGATGTTTACCGCGATGTAGTCTGCCACGGGGTAGGCGGCTTTCAGGCAGATGAGGTAGTCTTTCACCGCATCTTCGTTGGGGGTGTCAAAGTTCTTGCCGATGTTGACTCCGACGACGGCCTTGGTGCGCCGGTTTTTGAGCTTTTGCACGGCAGACTGAATGCCGGGATTGTTAAAGCCCATGCGGTTGATCAAGGCTTCGTGCTCGGGCAGGCGGAAGAGGCGGGGCTTTGGATTGCCTGGCTGCGGGCGTGGTGTGAGGGTGCCTACTTCGACCGAGCCAAAACCAAGCGCTCCCCAGGCCTCCACGGCGCTGGCGGACTTGTCCATGCCTGCGGCGAGCCCGAGCACATTGGGGAAGGTGAGGCCCATCACGCTGCGCGGCCGAGGGGTGCCTGGGACCACAGACTTCAGCATGCCCAGGCGGTGGGCAATGATCATCATCTTTACCGTGAGTGTGTGGGCGCGCTCCGCATCCAGGCGGAAGAGCCAGGGTTTCAGCACGGGGTAAAAGGATTCGATCAATGTCATGCGTCAGGGGGGAGGATGGATTTGACGAGAGCTGCCACGGCTTTGCCCAGCCGTCCATGTGCAGCAGCGTCTAAATGAATGCCGTCGCTGCCGGGTTCGACCAGTGTCTGGGTGTTGAGGAATGCGCAGCCGAGCGCGCTGGCGACTGACTCATAATATTTGGGCAGCCTGCGGCTGTCTTTCTGGCCGTTGGGAAATTTGGCGGCCACGTCTGGCAGGTGCATCTGATCGCCGATGGCCGGCGGGCAGAGCAGCAGGAGTTTTGGGGCTTTGTGGCCGAGGCCCGCATCGCTGCCCAGGATCATCTGAGCCAGCATTTTGACTCCGGTGGCGATCTCTCCGGGGGAGACGCCATACACGGCTTTGAGGTCATTCGTGCCGAGCATCATGACCACCAGATCCAGCGGTTTGTGGGATTCCAGGATGGCTGGCAGGACGGCCCTGCCATTGCGCGCCAGGGCAAAGGGGTCATCATGCACCGTGGTGCGCCCGTTCTGGCCTTCCTCTATGACGCGGAAGCGCGAGCCGAGTTCGCGGGCCAGAATGCCCGTCCAGCGTACGTCGTGCGGGTGGCGTTCGGGGGAGGGGAGGGAGATGCTTTCGGGGACGAAGCCCCAGGTGTTGGAATCGCCAAAGCAGAGAACGTTTTTCATCGGGCGTGCATGATGCCTTTCATCGAGGCGGGGGCAACTGCTCTCCACAAATGTGAATAACTCATCAAATTCCAGCTTGCGCCTCTTTTCGTCTGTGTTAGACATCCTGCCCCCTGCTCCAAAAGCGGGGTTTTGAGTTCCCCCCAGGCTCACCTTTTTTCCCTACTCCTGTATGCGCGTCCGTACCTCCGTTAAACCTCTCTGCGAACTTTGCCGTGTTATCCGCCGCAAAGGTGTTGTCCGTGTTGTCTGCAAAAATCCACGCCACAAACAGCGTCAGGGTTAATCCTTTCACTAAATCCTAATACACTGAATTATGGCCCGCCTGCTTGGAGTCGAAATCCCGAACGAAAAGAAAATCGAATACTCACTGCCGTACATCTACGGCATTGGTCTTCCCGTCAGCCGCAAGATTCTTGCCGCCACCAACATTGACCCGAACATCCGTGCTGGTGAGCTGACCGATGAGCAGATCGCTGCCATCACTCAGACCGTTCAGGCGATGAAGATTCCGATCGAAGGCGACCTTCGTCGTGAGCTGCAGATGCACATGAAGCGCATCCTGGGCATCAACTGCTACCGTGCACACCGTCATCGTCGCGGCCTGCCAGTGCGCGGCCAGCGCACTCACACCAATGCTCGTACTCGCAAAGGTCCACGTAAGACTGTGGGTGCCCAGAAGGCGAAGTAATCTGAATTCAAGCAAAGTCCCACTTTTTACCTACCATGGCTGACGAAACGACCCCCGCCGCACCTGCCGCAGCAGCTCCTGCTCCTGCCGCACCTGCAACCCCAGCTGCTCCTGCCGCACCCGCAGACCAGCGCGCATCCACCAGCGGTGACAAGCAGGTTTCCCAGAGCGTCTGGCTCGAAATCGGTGGCGAAAGCGCCGAGCAGCAGAAAGTCGTCAAGGCCAAGGGCTCCAAGAACATCTCCCAGGGCATTGTGCACGTCTATGCCACCTTCAACAACACCATCGTCACGATCACGGATCGCGTGGGTGGTGTGATCGGCTGGTCCACTGCTGGCAAGATGGGCTTCCGTGGTTCCCGTAAAGGCACCGCATATGCCGCCCAGGTCGTGGCACAGGACGCCTGCCGTCAGGCCATGGGACATGGTCTTCGTGAAGTGGAAGTCCGCCTTCGTGGTCCAGGCTCCGGCCGTGAGTCCGCCGTGCGTGCCGTGCAGGCCCTCGGTGTCGAAGTGACCACCATCAAGGATGTCACCCCCATCCCGCACAACGGCTGCCGTCCGCCGAAAGCTCGTCGCGTCTAATCTCCCAGCTCCTTTCTTCTACTCACTATGGCACGCTACACAGGTCCTCGCGAAAAAATCAACCGCCGTTTCGGCATTGCTCTTTTCGGTCCTTCCAAATCTCTCGAAACCCGTAACTTCCCGCCAGGACAGCACGGTGCTCGCAACACCCGCCGCAAGACTTCTGAATACGGCACCGCCCTCGCTGAAAAGCAGAAGCTGCGCTTTCAGTATGGCCTGATGGAAAAGCAGTTCCGCCGCTTCTTTGCCGAAGCTCAGCGCCGCAAGGGCGTGACCGGTGAGAACCTTCTGCAGATGCTTGAGCTGCGCCTCGACAACGTGGTGTACCGCATGGGCTTTGCCAACACCCGTTTTGCCTCCCGTCAGCTTGTCAGCCATCGTCACATCACGGTGAACGGCAAGGTGGTGAACATCGCCAGCTATCAGGTCAAGCCCGGTGACGTCGTCGCCGCCCGTGCCAGCAGCCAGCGCAGCCAGCAGCTCGTCGGTCGTTTCCTGGAAATGACCCAGGGCACCCCTGCTTCCGACTGGATGACTGTGGATCGTGACAAGATGAGCGGTGTGGTCAATCGCGTCCCAGTGCGCGAGGAGATCAACCCGATCGCCAACGAGCAGCTCGTCGTCGAACTTTACTCCCGCTAATCTTCACGGATTCGGTTTCAAACTTCAAAAGGGACGCTTTCGAGCGTCCCTTTTGCTTTTCTGGCTTCTCTCCCTAGACTTTCCCCATGACCCCGACCCGCCTGGAACTCATTGGCAACGAAGTGGCCCTCGTCTGGAACGACGGCACCGAGCAGTATATCTCCATGGAGCAGCTACGTGCCGCCTCTCCCAGCGCCGAGAACACCGGAGAGCGCGACCTGCTGGGCAAAAAGATCGGCGGCACGGATCAGAAGCACTTTCCCGGCGTCACCGTGAAGGACTGGCGCATGGTCGGCGGCTACGCCATCCAGTTTGACTTTAGCGACGGGCATAACACGGGGCTGTACACCTTTGACTATCTGCGGGCGCTGAACGGCGTTTGATGGCATTGCCATGAACTGGTCGAGCTTTGACGAAGGGAAAACCATCGGGCACGCCGGGTCTGAGAATGGCATGATCCTTCGGGATGAAGAGCACTCAGAAGGTGCACGCATCACCATCGAGCGCGGGGGCAGCATTGCTCCCTGCAGCATCACGTGCGGAATCTATGGGTGGATGGTCCATACGCGCTTTTTCAGCTCAGAGGCGGAGGCGCAGGCAGAGTTTGAGTTAATGCGTGCGGCACTGGAGGAGATCATCCAGGTGATCAATGACAGCACACTTGATGAAGGTCTCGCGCTGGAGGCAGGTGAGCACGCGGTCTCACGGTTTGTGGAGAGGTTTCCCTGAGGGCCATTTATTCCCCCACCACGCTCACCACGATGCTCCGCGTGTGCGGCGCGCGGCGGTGCTCAAAGAGGAAGATGCCCTGCCATGTGCCCAGAGCCAGGCGGCCGTTGACCACAGGAATGACCTCCGAAGTCCGCGTCAGCGCCATGCGCAGGTGGCTGGGCATGTCGTCCGGGCCTTCATAGGTATGCACGAAGTACGGCGTGTTTTCCGGCACCAGATGGTCAAAGAAACTGTGCAGGTCCGTCCGTGCGGATGGATCGGCATTTTCATAGATCACCAGGCTGGCGCTGGTGTGCTGCACGAAAACGGTGGCCGTGCCGGTGCGGATGCCACTGGTGCGCACAATCTCCTGGCAGCGCTCCGTGATCTCATAGGTGCCTTTGCCCCGTGTGGGGAGGGTGAATTGATCAGCGAGAGCGGCCATAGGAGGAAAGGGTGCGCAAGTGAAGCCACGGCAGCAACAACAAAAATGCCATGTGACTCATCATCACATGGCATCTGATTATCTGCTGCGGCAGGTGGCTTACGCCAGCTCAGCCAGCTTGGCCTTCACGGCTTCAAAGTTTGGCAGGTCCTTCGGTGTGGCGGTCTGCTCGGAGTACTGAATGACGCCGTTCTTGTCGATGACGAAGGCGGCGCGGGCGGAGGTGTCGCCGATGCCGGCAAGGCCCGGGAAGAGCACGTCGTAGGCCTTGGTGGTTTCCTTGTTGAGGTCGCTGACCAGAGTGATGCCGATCTTTTCCTTCTGGGCCCAGGCTTCCTGCGCGAAGGGGCTGTCCACGCTGATGCCGATGACTTCGGCGTTCAGGTCGCTGTAGGAGCTGAGGCCTGCGGTGATGTCGCAGAGTTCCTGGGTGCAGACGCCCGTGAAAGCGAGGGGGAAGAAAAGCAGGACGGTGTTCTTGCCGGCAGGGAGCGAGACATCGCTGAGGCCGGAGGCGGATTTGGACTTGAGGGTGAAGCCAGGGGCTTTGGAACCGACGGAGAGTGCCATGGAGGGTATGTGGGTATGGGTTGCGTTCAGGCCGGGTGGCCAGGAGTTCAGGTATCAAGGCCAGACTCGCCTTCAGGTCAAACTAACGTTGCAGTCCTCTGCTTCGGATGCGCTGCCGATTTAGGCCACCAGCGGCAGCAGTTCCTTGATGGGATCTCCAAAGGGCAGGATGGGCATGGGGCGGCCTTGGAAATCATCAAAGGTGTCGTTCGGATCTATGCCCAGGTGCTGGTAAACGGTGGCCCAGAGGTCGTTCGGGCTCAGCGGACGCTCGATGGGGAACTCAGCGCGCGGATTCGTGGCACCGATGACCTGGCCCGTCTGCATGCCGCCGCCGCTGACGATGAAGGACATCGCATTTGGCCAGTGGTCGCGGCCCGGCTGGCTGACGCCCGTCTGGGTGCCGATCTGCGTGTTGATTTTGGGCGTGCGGCCAAATTCGCCTGTGATGATGACGAGCACGTCCTTGTCCAGCCCGCGCTGGTGGATGTCCTCGATCAGCGCGGAGGCTGCCTGATCATACACCGGCATGCGCCAGCGTGCATCCGCATACATGTCGCAGTTCACGGCGTGGCTGTCCCAGTTGTAGGTACAGTTTTTCGGGATGGTCGTTGAGAAGGGATTTTCCCACACCATCGTCACAAAGCGGCAGCCAGCCTCCACCAGCCTGCGTGCCATGAGGCCGCGCTGGCCGTAGGTGCTGTAGCCGTAGCGCTCGCGGGTTTGAGTGGATTCCTTGGTCAGATCAAAGGCATCGCGCACAGCGGGTGTGGTCAGCATGCCAAAGGCGCGCTGGCTGAAGCTGTCCATCGCATCCATCAGGCCGCTGCGGTCCATCTCACGCGTGAGATTGTCCATGCCCTTGAGCAGGTGCATGCGGTCATCCATGCGCGCCTCCATGTCCGGTGTGAGTCCGATGTTCTCCACCTTGAAGTCCTTGGCGCTGGGATCTCCCACCACCATGAAGGGGGAGGCCGAGGGGCCGAGATAGGCCGCACCCATGGAGAAGACATCGATGCCGCTGCGCCCGCGATCCACGCCCGCCACGCAGGTGGGCATGGCCTGCCCGGCGCGCTGGAGCTTGCGTGTGATGATGGACTGCACGGAGGGCGCATCATTCACAAAGCCCACCGGCAGGGCGGGATTGCGTCCGGTCATGAAGCGCTTGTGCCCGCCGCCGTGATCCGCGAACTCGTGATGCACGCTGCGGATGATGTTGAACTTGTCCGCGATTTTGGCCTGCCGTGGAAACAGCTCGCAGATGTGCGTGCCGGGCACATTGGTGCGGATGGGATTGAGCACACCACGATACTCCACCGGCGCATTCGGCTTCATGTCATAGCTCTCCAGCTGCGACATGCCGCCCGGCAGCCACACAAAGATGACGGACTTGTCCTTCAGCCTCTTCCCGGCAGCCTTGGCGATTGTTTCTGCGCGCAGCGTGTCAGCCAGGCTCCAGCCCGTGAGCCCCAGCGTGCCCATGCTGAGAAAGCTGCGGCGCGACATGGGGCCTGCGCAGCGGCGTTGGGAGGCGGAGGATGAGAAGGACATGGCTGGCAGTGAAACATACGCACATGTCTGAAGCGACTTTCATGGGCCAGGCTGCTGCTGTCCTAGTGTCCCGAACTGTCGAACTTCAGCTGCTGCAGGAAGTAATACAGCGCCTGCTTCCACTCGGGAGCATCATGGGCGTGGTCGGTCACGTGCCACACATGGGGCACGTCATGGCTATTGAGCCATGAGTGAAAATCCTGGCTGATGTGGATGAGGCCGTCCTTGCTGCCGCAGGAGAGCCAGAGCAGGTGCAGATGCTTGGCAGCGGTTGCGCTGGGCAGCAGGTCTTCGGATTTGCGGGTGTTCGGTGCGGAGGAAAAGCCGCCCACCCAGGTGAAGAGTTCCGGATGTCCCAGGCCAAAATTGAGCGACTGCCCGCCGCCCATCGAGAGACCTGCCAGCGCACGATGCTCGCGGTCTGCCAGCACCGCGTAGCGTGCTTCGATGGTGGGAATGATGTCCTCCAGCAGATCGCGCTCAAAGAACGAAAACGCGGGCGCGTGCTTGAAGACATCGCCCTTGGGATGGTCGTCCTTCTGCGCGCGGCCGTTGGGCATCACCACGATCATGGGCGCCGCTTTTCCGTCGGCGATCAGGTTGTCCAGCAGCACCTCCGGCTGGGCAAAGCGCTGCCACTCGGTCTCATCGCCGCCGATGCCGTGCAGCAGATAGAGCACGGGCAGCTTTTTCTCCGGCGTGTATCCCGGCGGGGTGTACACATTCATGTGCCGCCGCGTGCCCACGCTCTTCGAGTCATACTCGATCATCGTCACCTTTCCGTGCGGGATGTCCTGCCGCCGCACATCCCAGCCGCTCGGGGGCGGAGGGAAGGCGGGCTTGTCATCCTCATGCAGCACGATGGGGCTCCAGGCCTTGCGCGGCTGGCCGGGCGGCTCCTGCGCAGGCAGCACTGTTAGCATCATCAGCAGGACGTATGTGGTGGGCTTCATCACGTTTTACTTCAGGCTCATGATGAAGGCCTTCACATCCGCAAACTCCTGCGGCTTCAGGATGAGGTTCATCGGCGGCATGGGGCTGATCGGTGTGGCAGTGTAGCCTTCGGCCAGCTTGGCGTTGGGATTCACGAGGCTTTCCAGAATGTAGGCCGCATCCTTTCTTCCGGCGATGCCATCCAGCGCGGGGCCCACGGTGCTGCCCTGGCCTTTGAGCATGTGGCAGTTTTTGCAGGCAGCCACGGGATGCTCCCAGAAGATCTTTTCGCCGCGCTTCACATCGCCGACGAGCTTGGACTCATCATCCTCCGCCTCGGGGATCATCTCCACCAGCTTCACATCATCAAAGTAGGTGTCGCCTTTGCCCACGTGCAGGAGGTTGATGCTCGCCTTGTCGCGGGTCTTGCTGTTGAAGGTCACCTCCACTTCGGTCCAGTCCTGCGTGCGCTTGATCGTGCTCGTCTCAGCGCGGCCCAGGTGGTCATTCAGGCTGGCTTTGCCACGGAAGCCATGGGTCTTGATCCAGGCGCTGAGCTTGTACTCGGTGTTGGGCTTCAGCGCCACATCGGCAAAGAAGCTGGTGTCTGCCTCATCACGGGTGATCACGCGGAAGCCGTTCTTGCCGCTGTGCACCATCTTCTCATCGGTCACGATGCTCCACTCAGCGCCAGCATTCCCGGGCTTTGTGCCGTAGTTGCGCAGCTTCCAGCCGGTGGGTGTTTTGGCATTGGCCACCACTTCTTCAAAGCCGGGGTTGGGCAGCAGGTTGGGTCCTTCCTTGTAGTTCAGCGCCTGGTGCTTGCGGCTCAGCATCTTGGCGGCCTCGGCCAGCCATTCGTCGTTTTTCACCACGGGATCAGAGGCCAGCTTTTTCACCAGCGTCTGGATCTCCGGCGTGGTGGGGAAGTCGGACAGCTTCACAAAAGCCGCAAGGCGTGTGTGCAGATCGGGATCGCTGATGACGCCTGCGCCAAAGAGCAGCGACTGCGCCTTGGCATCGCTGCCCAGGGCACGGATGGCATTGCGGCGCAGACCGGCGTCCTTGCTCAGCAGCGCGGCCTTGTGCGTGGCCTCATCCAGCTGGCCGAGGCCCTGCAGCGTCCACAGCGCGTGGATGGCTGCCGTGGTGTCTGCATCCAGCACGATCTTTTGCAGGCTGGCATCAGCAGCGCCGCTATCCACTTTCTCGCGCTGGGCCTCCAGGCGTGCGTATTGCGTGCTGGCGGTGAGCGCAGGCTTCTCAGCCTTCGGATTCGTGCCCTTGGCCACGATGCGGTAGATGCGCCCGCGGCTGTGGTCGCGCAGGTCATTTTCATGAGCTCCGCCCTTGCCGGTGGTGGCCACAAAGCCGCCGCGCTCCAAGCTCGGGGTGGGATTGTGCTGAATGATAAAATTTTGGAAATCGGCCACCCACACCGCGCCATCAGGGCCCACCTCGGCATGCACGGGGCTGTTCCATTCGTCGCTGCTGGCGTAGATGTTCATGAAGTCGAGCGCCTTCCAGCCTGCGCCATCCGGCTGCACGTCAAAGACGGACACCACCTTCATCGTCGGTTCGCACACCATGGCCTTTCCCTGAAAGCGCCTGGGCAGGTTGCCGCTGTAGATGAAATTGCTGCCGGCTGCTGCGGTGTAGCCGCCAAAGACATCCACCTGACGGAAATTGGGCGTGATGGTGTGGCACATCTCCACCACATTGATCTTCTTGGCCGTCATGCCGCGTGTGTTTTCAGGGTAGGCCGTGGCCGGGATCCCGCCGAAGAAGATGGGTGCGCCATTGGCCGTGCCGCCAAACTGGTCGCCCGCAGCGTTCATGCTGTGGGCCCAGGCGTTGTTGGTAAACTGATGCAGGAACTCGATGGCGCTGCCGTCTGCCTTGAAGCGGTAGGTGCCCATGGCAAACTGGTGCTTCTTGCCGCCCACGTAGCCCTCGATGCCGCTGTAGCCCACGCAGCCGTAGAGCCAGTTGTCGAATCCGTAGTGCAGATTGCTGGCCTGCGCGTGCGTGTCGCGGATGCCCCAGCAGTCGATCACCGTCTCGCGCACGTCGGCCTTGTCATCGCCATCGGTGTCCTTGAGGAAGATGAACTTCGGCGGCTGGCTGACGATGATGCCGCCGCGTGCGAAGACGATGCCGGTGGGGAGATTGAGCTTGTCGGCAAAGACGGTGAACTTGTCGGCTTTGCCATCGCCATCGGTGTCTTCGCAGATCTTGATGGTGTCCTGGCCTTCGCCGCTGTCCGTCACGCCATGCGGGTAGTCGCGCGTCTCCACCACCCAGCAGCGGCCACGCTCATCCCACGCGAAGGCGATGGGCTTGGCGATGTCCGGCTCGCTGGCAAAGAGCTTCAGCTCGCAGTCGGCGGGCACCTGGGTGCGCTCCATGCTTGCCTTCACGCTCATCGGCAGCTGCAGCGTCAGCGGCTCGGGGCGCTTTTCGTAGTTGGCCACCTGCGGGTGCTTCTTGCGCTCCTCGGGGTCGCGCTGTTTCAGAAAGGCCTCGTAGCTGGCTTTGCGCTCAGGGCTTAGTTTGGAAAGGAGCGCATCCTTGCTCAGGTCGCTGCCTGGTTTCACCACCAGGTCGTAGTCACTGGCGGGCAGGTCTTCCTTGGCGTAGTCAAACCAGATGGCGTCGCGACCCAGATCGCGCATGGCTTCATGCAGCTTTCCGGCGGCGGCCTGCTCCTTTCCCTCGGTGTCCAGATACAGCACGCGCACAGGCCCGGTGGGCGCGGCATGGGCTAAAACGGCGGCGGCAAATACAAGCAGGATGGCTTTCATGGTCGGTGATGCAGATTGTCACTCGAAAGAACGCCTCATGGCCAGTCCGGTGTGCGGACAACTTTTGGGTGGAATCGGACGCTGATAAAATGACGGAATGTGCGTTTGGCTTTTCGTGTGATGACGGCATGATCCCGGCCCGTGACTGATTCCAAACGCCTGCGCCTGTTCATGCTCATCTCCCCGCTGCTCAGCGGGATCATTCTGACGTTTGCTTTTCCAGGCTGGAATTCGAACCTGGCGGTGTGGCTGTGGCTGTTTCCGCTGCTGGCGGTGCTGTGGCCGTGGAAGGACGTGGAGCATGTCAAAGTGCGGCCGTTCTGGCGCGGCTATCTGGCGGGCCTGGCTTTTTTCCTCATCAATCTCAAATGGGTGCATCATTCCGCACGGGTGAGGATGGGTGGCGCTGTGGATGACACCTGGGTGGGGCTGGGGCCGGAGCTGCTGGGCTGGGGGGCGCTGCTCGGCCTCGCCGGCTATTGCGCGCTTTACTTTGGCGTGTGGGCGTGGTTCACGCACCGCTTTGCGCGGCCCAGGATTGCCACGCTGACGCAGGACTCTTGGTGGCCCAGCACACTGCATTCGCTGGCCTGCTCCTTTCTGGCGGCGGCGGCGTGGGTGGCATGCGAGTGGCTGCGGAGCATGACGGTCTTCACCGGCTTTGGCTGGAACGGGCTGGGTGTGGCGATGCATGGCAATCTGCCGCTGATCCAGGCTGCGGATCTTGTGGGTGTCTTCGGACTCTCATTCCTGCCAGTGTTTGTGGCCTGCACGGCCTGGAACACACTGACACGGCTCATCCTGGCGTATCGCGGGGAGGGGAAATGCAAGACGCGGCTGGACTTCACGGTGGCCCTGATCCTCATGCTCATCACGGCGGGTTATGGCATGCTGAAGCTCACCGCGAAGGAGCAGGACTCGATCACGGTGCGCACGGTTTTGATCCAGCCCAATGTCTCGCTGGTGGATGCGATGACGGGCCGGATCGCAGAGCAGGTGTATCAGCACCTCGATCAGTTCACGCGCATGTACGGCACGGCAAAAGAGGGGAAAACCGCCACAGACCTCATCATCTGGCCGGAGAGTGCGCTGCCAATTCATCTGGAGTACCAGGGGCCGATTCTGCCGGCGGACTACCACAAGAACTACTTCAATGACATGCTGCGTGCAGGAGACTACAGCCTGCTGTTTGGCACGGAGCTGTTTGAGGGAGAGCATGCCGGGCATGTGTCCGCCGTGCTGGCGCGCGGAAGCATCGAGCACCGGCAGGATTACCACAAGGTGCACCTCGTGCCTTTTGGCGAATACCTGCCGCTGAAGAACATCCCGCCGTTTTCCCTGTTTCAGAGCATGTTTGAAGGGGCCTTCACACCAGGGGTGAAAACCGAGCCGCTGAAGCTGGAAAAGCCGGAGGTGCAGATCATCCCGCTGATCTGCTTTGAAGACACCGTGGGCCGGCTGGCGCGCCGCTTTGTGCGCGAGGCACCGCAGATGATCGTGAACATCACCAACGACGGCTGGTTTCTGCAGAGCGAGGAGCCGGAGGTGCACATGATCAATTCTCTCTTCCGCGCCATCGAGCTCAGGCGGCCCATGGTGCGTGCGACGAACACGGGTGTGAGCTGCTTCATCGACACCTGCGGTCGCGTCACCTCAAAGCTCAGCGATCCTGAGACGGGCTCCTCATTCATCGAAGGCACACTGCCCGGAGAGGTGAAGGTGCCGCGCTCGGGGCAGATGACGCTCTACGCACGCTACGGCGACTGGTTTGCACTCTCGCTGCTGGGCGTCTGCGTGATCGTGTGGATGCTGGGATGGAAGAAGCGGTGACTGTGCAGGCTGCATCAATCGTCGCGCCACCACGAACGCCAGGCGGGCCGGGGTTTGGGGTTGTGCTGAGACTGCAGGGGGGCGGGGAAATGGGCGTCACCCGTGTCTTCGGCGGGCGTGGGCAATTTCGATTTGGCGACGACGGCGTTCTGAGTCGGTGCGCGGGGGCGGAGGATGAGCTCGGCTTCGACCACGGTGCTGCTCATCTGTGCATAGGGCGACGCGGGGGCGGAAGCCGCAGCGGAGTATTCTGGCGGCGGCTGCCAGGGGTTTGATGGGGCTGCGGCAAAGGGCGGGTCGAAAGAGGCCTCGCCATGCGCTGCGAGCTCCACCAAGATCTCAGGAGAGGCAGGCGCTTGCGGCTCAGAGGGGGCTGAAAATACCGGAGCCACCGGACGTCGCACAGGCGGGTGCGGCACAAACGGCGGCGTGGGTTCGGAAGCGAGGGCGGGCTGTACCTGGATTTCATCTGGCAGGGTGGCTCCCTGGAAGACGTTTGTGGCAAAATAGAGCGGAGGCTCGAGCTCTTCCTGCCGCACAGGCGCGGTGGAGAAAACCTCGCTGCGCGGGTAGGCCTGGGTGCTGAAGGGGACCGGCGGCGGCTCCGGGGTGCTGAACAAACTGCTGCCCGGCGGGGCGGCGTGGGGCGCGGCTTCGTTGAAGCTTGGCATGGGGTCCACCCCGAGAGTCCATGCCGAATCTGCCACAGCAGGGGGCGGCGGTGCCTGCACCTGGATCTGGGGCGGTGGCGGTGGGGCTGCCCAGTCTTGCAAGGCTGGCTGTGGCCTGGGCTCTGGCTCCTCAAAAAGCAGGGGCACAGGGTCGGCGAGCGCAGCGATGGCATCCTTTCCCGGTGGCAGAGGGCGGAAGAGATCTTCTGCATCCTCCAGAAGAAAGGCCCCTGGATGGTAGTCGTCCTCAGGGGCGTCCGGTGTGATGGCGGCCGCCTGGGAGAGATCAACGAGAGGAGTCTGCTCCTCGCGCATGATCTGGCGTGAAAGCCACTGCTCAACCTGGGTTTGAGCGGGTATTTCGACCGGCGGGGCAGGCGGCGGCTGAGGCGGTGGTGCCGCTGGGGCGGGAGCAGGGGCGGGCCGTTTTTGCCTGAGCAGGGCCATGGCGGCAGCTCCTGCTGCGAAGAGCAGTGGGGCTTTGCTGACGCGCGCAGCAATAGCCCCGCCGACCGCCGTGGCGGCCAGGATGGCCAGAGGGCCTGGGCGGCGGGTGCCGTGCTGCGGCGGGTCTGGCGGAGGGTCCTCGGAAGCCGTGCTCATCCTTGAATTAAAACGATGTTAATTCACCGCAGAAGCTGCGGCAAGACTCAACTGCTTCGCTGACAATCCGTGTCTGCCTATTTGTTGGCATCGCCACCGCTGGCGACGGCAAGTCCGGCATCTTCGGGTGGGAGGAAGGCTTTGAAGCGGTTCTTGTCGATGGCTTTCATGTAGGCCTCCATCGGCGTGACGTAGCCGTCGCGGAGCTTCTGCCAGATGGCTTCGTCCATGAACTGCATGCCCTGGGCCTTGCCGCCGATGATGACGTCGTAGAGCTTCTGGGTGGCACCTTCACGGATGATGGCGCCGACGGCGGGGTTGGACACCATGATTTCATTCACGGCGGCGCGGCCCTTGCCGTCTGACTTCTTCATGAGGAGCTGGGCCACCACGCCTTTGAGGGAGGCGGCGAGCATGGTGCGCACCTGGCTCTGCTGGTCGGAGGGGAAGACGTCGATGATACGGTCAACGGTCTTGCGGGCGTTGTTCGTATGCAGGGTGCCGAAGACGAGCAGGCCGGTTTCTGCAGCGGTGAGCGCGAGGGAGATGGTCTCAAGGTCGCGCATTTCGCCCACGAGCACGATGTCCGCATCTTCACGCAGGGCGGCGCGCAGGCCGTCGGCGAAGGAGGGGGTCTGAATGGGCACCTCACGCTGGGTGATGATGCTCTTCTTGTTGCGGTGCACGAACTCGATCGGTTCTTCGATCGTGATGATGTGGCGGCGGAAGTTGGTGTTGATGTAGTCGAGCAAGGCCGCAAGGGTGGTGGACTTGCCGGAGCCCGTCGGGCCGGTCACGAGGACGAGGCCGCTGCGCATGTGGCCAAACTCCTTGACCACGGGCGGGATGCCGAGCTGCTCCAGGCTGGCGATCTTGGTGGGAATGATACGAAACACCGCGCCGTAGCCGTGCTGCTGGCGGAGGTAGTTGCAGCGGAAGCGGTTGTCCGCGTCCATCTCGTAGGCGAAGTCGAGGTCTCCCTTTTCCTTGTAGCGGTCCCAGGCGCGGGGCTCGCAGATTTCACGCATCATGGTCTCCATGAGGCGCTCGTCCAGGATCTGGTCTGAGATGGGCTTGATGCTGCCGTGCACGCGCACCTTGGGCGGCTGCTTCTGGCTGAGGTGAAGGTCAGAGCCACCCAGTTCGATGAGCTTCTGAAAATATTGGTCAATGATGGGCATGAGACGTGGTCAGTGGTCGGTTGGCGTGAATGGAGGCTCAGGATTCGAAGAATTTCTTCATCATGACCTTGTCCTCGGCGCGGAACTCGCACTCCTCACGGCTGATCTGCCCGGTGGAGTAGAGGTTGCGCAATGAATCGTCCATGGTGATCATGCCGACGCCTTTGCCGGTCTGCATGACGCCGGCCAGCATGTAGGTTTTGCCTTCGCGGATGCAGTTGCCCACGGCAGGGGTGTTGACGAGGACCTCCAAGGCCATCGCACGGCCGTTGCCGTCGATTCTGGGCACCAGCTGCTGGGAGAGGATGCCGCGCAGGGATTCAGACACCATGATGCGGATCTGGTCGCGCTGGTCGATGGGGAACACGTCCAGCACACGGTCCAGGGTACGGGCGGCGCTGCCGGTGTGGAGGGTGCCGAGCACCAAGTGACCCGTTTCAGCAGCCGTGATGGCGAGGGAGATCGTCTCGAGGTCGCGCATTTCACCGACCATGATGACGTCCGGGTCTTCACGGAGGGCGCCACGAAGAGCGGCGGCAAAGGAGGCGGTATGGGTGTGCACCTCGCGCTGGTTCACGTGGCAGCCCTTGGGCTCGATGATGTACTCGATGGGGTCTTCCAGGGTGATGATGTGGTCTTCACGCTCCTCATTGATGGAGTCCACCAAGGCGGCGAGGGTGGTGGATTTACCGCAGCCTACGGGGCCGGTGACGAGGATGAGGCCGTTGTGGAAACGGGTGAGCGTCTTGGCGGTGGGCGGGAGGCCGAGCTCGTCCACGGACTTGATCTGCGTCTTGATGACGCGGAAGACCATGTCGATGCCGAGGCGCTGCTGAACGACGGAGGAGCGGAAGCGCCCGTAGCCGGGGGAGTAGGCAAAATCGACGTCACCTCGCGCTTCGAGGTTCTTGATCTGCGCCTCGCCGAGGAAACCGTAGGCAAGACGGCGGGCGTCTTCAGGAGTCAGGATGGCAGCGTTGTCCCAGATGGGCTGCAGGTTGCCATAGCGCCGCCAGACGGGCTGCGCTCCGGTGGCGAGATGGAGGTCGGACGCGTCATACTGCATGCAAAAGCGCAGATAGTCGTCCACTGAGCCTAAAACAGGGAGGAGGTCTTGTGGGGGTTGGTTGGGATCAGACATGAAATGGAGGTGACGCTAGACTGCGTCTGAATCTTGGACGTTCGGAGAAATATTCTGGCGGAGGTAACTTTCAAAGAGCTGGGTGCCGTAGCTCATCAGGGATTTGCGCGCAAAGCCGAGCAGGGGGCTGAGCAGGAGAGCAAACAGTCCGCTCCTCTGGGCGCCACTAAGGGAACCTTCAGGATGATGGGAGAGACCGCGTGCAGAGGAGGGCCAGAGGGCCTTCAGCGCGGCCAGGCCTGCCACGGCAGCGGCACCGATCCAGAGGGTGCGGTGCTTCTGCATGCTGCGGGTCAGGAGGGCACGGGGACTCCACTCCTCCACGGCATGGGCGGCATGGTGGGCCAGGGACGCACGGGCGTCCTCAAGATCACGCAGGGCCTGCTGCTTGGGGGTCAGTTGTTCTTGTTGCTTGCGAGCCATTCGCGATCACGGCGGAATTGGTTGAATGATTCCTCAAAGAGCTGCATTCCGCGCAGCCTAGCTTTCAGCCCGGCGAGCAGGAGCAGGCCGAGAAAGAGGTGAATGCCGGCACCTGCCAGCGCCACATGCGTCCAGTGCCAGCCGTTGGATTCAGCGATGATCCACACCAAGGCCGGGGTGGCGAGCATCCAGCCGATGACGAAGGCGGTGAGAGCCAGCATGAACATGCCGGTGAGGTTGGAGAGGCGGCTGCCCGCTTCCTGGCCTTCGATGTGCAGCAGGCGTCCGCGTGCCTCGATGTACAGGGCCAAGGCACGCAGCAAACCTGTTGCGCTGGCGCGTTCCTCGGGGGCGGGCGGCGTGCCTGGGTTCATGAATAGGGGCGCGATGTGGATCAGCGGCGCAGAATGGCGCCGACGACAAAGCCGATGCCAAACGCGGTAAGCAGCGCCTGCAGCGGCTTTTCACGGGCGAATTTTTCCGCCTCGGCACGCAGGTCGTCATAGCGCACGCGTGCTTCGCTGAAGGTGTGATCGGCAAATTCACCGGCCTTTTCCCTGATGTCTGTGGCCTTCTGCTCGGCAGTGGTGCGGAGCTGCTGGGCACGGGCTTCGGCAGCGGTGCGGAATTCCGTGGCCTTCTGCGCTGCGGCGGCGCGCAGTTCCTCGGCGGCTTTCATGGCGCTGGCTTTCGCAGCCTGGAAGGGGTCATGAGGCGGACTGCTGCCAAAGGCTGTCTCTGCGGTGGGGGTGTCAGTCATGGTGCGAAAGGGGGTGGGGGTGGCAAGGAAGTCTGAAGGACTGCTTTATGTCACAGAATAAAGACATTCTCTCCCTGTTGGCGAGAGGAAAAAGACAGGCGGACGATTTCTTCACTCAGGCGCCTCGCGCCGCACTCCGCGGAGAGCTTTTGCGCATGACGGGGGGCTGAGGCCGGCGCCGTGCGAGCAGGAGGGCACGCTGCAGGGCGGCGTTTTGCTGCCTGCTGCTGGCGATTTCCGCTTTGGCGGCTGCGAGCTCTGCCTCGAGGGACTGGACGCGTGCGCTGTCAACGGCTGGCAGGGAAGGTCTGGAGGGGGGCGGTGGAACGAAGGGAGCGGGCGGAGGGGCCACCGGCCTGGCGGCCAGTGCGGCCTCGAGATCGGAGATCCTGGCCAGCGCCTGGGAGAGCGCCTTCTGGTGCGCCTGGTCCCATTCTTTCAGGGCATTGGCACCGCCTTGGTCAGACTGGAGCAGACGGTGGGAGAATTCTGCGCGGAGGGCGTCAAACTGACGCTGAGTTTTGGCCCTCCATGACATGGCATCGTGATGGATGGAGGTGGCTTCCAGCTGCTGAAGCACGACCTGCTTTTCCATCTTGCCGGCGTCTCCGCCCAGGCGGGCGTTTGAGCGGGAGAGGCGGTAGATGCGGAAGAGTGAAAGGAGGAAAAGTCCGGCGGCGATGCCGAGTCCGAGGATCAAAGTCTGAGGGTCCTGCGTCAGTGCTTGGTTCATGCCTGTTTTTTCAGCAAGGGGTGGGCCTGGTCGGTCGTGCGCGGCATCAGGAGATGTTCAGGGCCGGGACGGGCAGCACGTGCTTTTCCTCGGGCTCCTCCGTGTTGATGACCACAAACGGCGGGGGCATGGACGACGCGGAGAGATGCGCTGGCTTGGAGGGTTTGCTGATGATTTCAGCGCGCTTCTGGATGTCGTGGTAGCGCTGTTCGGATTCGTCCAGCCGCTTGGAAAACTCCGCACGGAAGGAATCAAACATGCGCTGGAGCTCTCCGCGCCAGGCATTGGAGTCCGAGCGCACGGAGAGCAGGGCCTGGTGCTGGTTGAGCACCTGCTGCTCCATCTTGGCGGTGCTCTCACGCAGGCGGGCGTTGGTGCGCAGCAGGAACACGATGCGGACCATCGAGAGAAGAAGCAGGCCTCCTACGACCGCCAAACTCAGTTTCAGTGTGGGGACATCGAGCGTGATTTGGGAAAGGTCCATAGGTAATGAACGGGAGCATGTTTCATTCCAAAATCAATGTGGCCTGCATATTTATTTAGGCTGCTTGCCCTTCGCATTTTTGACAACGTCCGGCTTTTTCCAAGCGCCAACGGGCAGCACTTGCGCGTGTGCCGCCCATGCCTCCCATGCTGCAGCCATGGATTGTACCCGCTCTGGTTCAGCCGCGGCGAGGTCATGCAACTCAGCGCGGTCCTGGTCGATGTTGTAGAGCTCCCATGGCTTGTTTTCCTTGGCCACGAGCTTCCAGGGACCGGCGCGATGAGCGCGGTTGCCTTCATGCTCCCAGAAGATGGAGCGGGAGGCTGGACTCTGGCCCTTGAAGACGGGAATCAAACTGATCCCTTCTTTGGGACGGATGGCCTGGCCGTTGAACTCGGCGGGATAGCTGGCTCCGGCCACGTCGGCGCAGGTCGCCAGGAGATCAATGAGATGCCCGGGTTGGGCTTCGATCTTGCCATGCCGTGCCTCGGGAATCCCGGCGGGCCAGTGGGCGATGAGCGGTGTGGAGATGCCGCCTTCATGCACGTAGTGTTTGTACTCGCGGTGCGGTGTGTTGGAGACGTTGGCCCAGGCTTCACCATACGCGATGTAGTCGTTCGGTCCGCCCGGCATGATGCCCTGACCCTGCTTCACGGGCTGGCCGTCGCGGGTTTGTTTGGGGATGACATCGAGGCGGATCGCATCCTGCGCGATGACGGGAAAGGTCTTCTCGTTGAATGCAGGCGGCTTGGCCTGACGGCCGATGGGTTCCTGGCAGCCGCCGTTGTCCTGGAGAAAAAGAATGAGCGTGTTTTGCAGCAGGCCCTTCTTCTCCAGCGTGCCCACCACGCGGCCGATGCCCTGGTCCATGCGGTCGATCATCGCGGCATAAGTTTCCATGCAGCGCGTTTCCCACTCCTTGTCTTTGACCTGCGTCCAGTCGCCGAAGGTGGGGGAGAGCTCCGCGTTCTTGGCAATGAGCCCCATCTGCTGCATGCGCAGCAGGCGTGCCTGCCGCATGGATTCGTAGCCTGCGTCATACTTGCCTTTGTATTTGGCCACGTCTTCCGGCAGCGCGTGCATGGGCCAGTGGGCGGCGGTGTAGGCCATGTACATGAAGAAAGGCTTGTCCTTCTGCGCGCTGGCATGTTCATCGATGAAGCGAATCGCGTGGTCGCTGATGGCGTCGGTGTAGTAGTACTGCTTCGGCTGGTACTCCGGATCGGCGAAGGGCGAGATCATCGTGTCATCGCGCGTCAGTGTGCCGGGATCGTAAAAGCTGCCTGCGCCGGTGATGGTGCCGTAGAAGCGGTCAAACCCGCGATGCAGCGGCCAGTTGTGCTTGGGGCCTTCCGGCTGCGCGTGCTTGGTGACGTGCCATTTGCCCACGGCATAGGTGCGATAGCCTGCTGGTTTGAGCACTTCGGCGATGGTCACGCAGCGGTTGTTCAAATCGCCGCGATAGCCGTCGTGACCACGATCTTCCATCATGTGCCCGATGCCTGCCTGATGCGGATACAGCCCGGTCAGCAACGAGGCGCGCGTGGGGCAGCAGCGCCCAGCGTTGTAGAACTGGCTGAGCCGCACGCCATCCTTCGCGAGGCGGTCGAGATTCGGCGTTTGAATTTCACCGCCGTAGCAGCCGAGGTCGGAGAAACCCATGTCATCCGACATGATGACGATGATGTTCGGCTGGGCTGCGCACAAGGCGGTGGCCGTCAGCAACAAGGAAGCTAGGGGATGCAGGAGTAGGCGGGTCATGGCAGGGCAAGAAAACGAACATGTGCAAACGAACTGCCGAAGAAGTTCTCACACGAGACATTCGCGCTGGCCGCTCATGCGCCCGGTTTCAGCGGGCATGGCGTGCAAGCAGCGCTGGTTTTGGGAGAGGAGGATAGCCGTCCCGGCTGTCGGTGGCTGGCGGGCTTCCAGCCTGCCCTGTAATCCCACGCGGTCTTGTTGGCACAGCATCGAAATGCTCCTCCTCACTTCACCTCCGCCACGTCCAGCACATTGAGCTGGATGAACTGGCCGTTGAAGGGCTGCGGGGCAGGGGCGACTTCGGGGACGACGAGTTTGGCGAAGTTGGTGATCATGTGGCCGTTCTGGCCGTTGCCGTGGAGGGTGAGCGTGGCTCCGCCTTCGACTTCGATGGTGGCGGTGTAGTCGATGGTGAAGATCTTATGCCCCACCTTGTCCTGGCGGTTGAAAAAGAAATGCTGCGCCGGGGAGGAGACGGTGAGCTGGTAGATGTTGTAGGTGGCGTTGTTGGGTGCGCCGCCAATGTAGAAGTATTCGCCCACCTGCTGGCCGTCCTTGTACATCATGGGCTCCACCACGCCGCGCACGCGGAGGGTCACCTTGTAGCGCTTGCCGGGCTCGCCGCCGAACTTGCGCACGTCGGTGAACTTGTCGTTGGTGGCGGGATCGTTCGTGGCACGGGCGGAGATGCCGTCTGCGCCGGGCTTGGGGTTTTCCGGCATGGGGTCCTTGCAGGCGAACTCGAAACGATAGCCATCCAGACTGGCGGCGACGGCTTTCAAATCCTCCGCCTGAGAAACGGGTGCGATGCAGAGAGTGAGGGCGAGGAGGAGGGAGGAAAGGCGGTGCATGGGTGGTGGTTGGGTGAACCGACGAAACGCAGCCCGTGCATGGAATCCACCATCGTTCGTCGAAAAAGATGAAGTTCTGGTTTATAGCGGGCGCCCCACTTCATGCCTGCCCCCACCGCGCTCCCCATTTGGAAAATTCACGCCGACATCCTGCGCACGCTGCAGGGCGGCAACCGGCTGGTGCTGGTGGCGCCGACGGGCTCCGGCAAGACGACGCAGGTGCCGCAGATGCTGCTGGATGCGGGCGTGGCGGGAGACAAGATGATCGTGGTGCTGCAGCCGCGCCGCGTGGCCGCACGCACCGTGGCGGCACGTGTGGCCTCTGAGCGCGGCGGGAAGCTGGGTGCGGAGGTGGGGTATCAGATCCGCTTTGATGATCACACCAGCGTGGGCACGAGGATCTGCTTTGTCACGGAGGGCATCCTGCTGCGCTGGCTGCAGGATGATCGCGCTCTGTCGAACATCGGCGCGGTGGTCTTCGATGAATTCCATGAGCGCAATCTGCTCAGCGATGTCGCGCTGGCATTGGTGAAGGACTTGCAGCAGAGCCTGCGGCCTGATCTGGTGATGCTGGTGATGTCTGCCACGCTGGATGCGGAGCCTGTGGCGGCGTATTTGAACCAGTGCCCGATCCTTGTTTCCGAAGGGCAGAGCTTTCCCGTGGAGGTGGGCTATCTGCCGGTGCCTGATCAGCGTCCGTTCACGGTGCAGGCGGCGGAGGCGGTGGAGCGAATCTTGTATGAAGGGGAGCCCGGCGACATTCTCGTTTTCATGCCTGGGCGCGGCGAGATCAATGGCACGCTGGACGCCTTGAGAGGTCTGCGAACGCAGGAGCGTGTGGCCTGCATTCCTTTGCACGGCGAACTGGAGCCGCAGGAGCAGGACCGCGCCTTTGCGCCGAACTCACTGCGCAAAGTCATCGTGGCGACGAACGTGGCGGAGACGAGCATCACCATCGACGGCATCCGTCACGTGGTGGACAGCGGCGTGGCGCGTGTGGCTCGTTACGATGCGGAGCGCGGCATCGGCACGCTGCTGCTGGAGCCGATCAGCCGAGCCAGTGCCGATCAGCGCAAGGGGCGTGCGGGTCGTACGGCACCCGGGACTTGTCATCGCTTGTGGACCTCGATTGGCCACCAGACCCGTGAAGAACGCAACACGCCCGAGATTCAACGCAGCGATCTGGCGGAGGTCGTGCTGCTGCTGCACTCGCTAGGCATTCAGGAAGCCGCCACCTTTGACTGGCTAGACAAACCCGATCCGCAGGCGGTGCTGCGCGCTGAGAAACTGCTGACCATGCTGGGAGCCCTGCACGAAGGCAGGGCGGAGCTCACTCCGGTGGGCCGCCAGATGCTGCGCCTGCCGATGCACCCGCGTTATTCACGCATGCTGATCGAGGCCAGCCAGCGCGGCTGTGTGCCGGAGGCTGCCCTGTGCGCCGCCCTTGTCAGTGGGCGCGATTTGCTGGTGCGGCTGGACCGCGATGATGCGCAAATGAAGGGCCTGCGAGAGATGTTTGAAGACAGTGGAGATTCGGACTTCATCACGCTGATGCGGGCCTATGAGTTTGCGAAAGACAACGGCTTCAGCTTTGAGCGCTGCCGCAGCCACGGCATCAATGCGCAGGTGGCCCGGCAGGTGGAGCAGACCTGCCAGCAGATCCTGCACGCCGCGCAGCAGCAGCGGCTGTATGAGCGCGACAGCGGAACCACGGCCAAAGGTGATGAAGCCCTGCTGCGCTGCCTCATGGCCGGATTCGTGGATCAACTGGCCAAACGCCGCGTGCCCGGCAAGCCGGAGTGCGATCTCACCGAGCAGCGCCAAGGCCAGCTCGTGCGTGAGAGCGTGGTGCAGGAGGCTGCGTTTTTCGTGGCTGCGAATCTGCGCGAAGCGCCCTCGCGGGGTCCCAATCCGTTGACGCTGCTCAGCCTCGCCACCGCTGTTCAGCCGTCGTGGATCGCGGAGATGTTTCCGCAGCACCTGAGCACCACGGTGGAGCATTTGTTTGATGCGCAAAACAAGCGTGTGGCCGCGATGAAGGTGGTGCGTTACCGCGACCTCGTGATCGAGCAGAAGGCGCAGCAGCGCGATCTGGATCCCATCGCCAGCGGGCGCTGTCTCGCGGAGGCGCAGCGTGCGGGAGCCTTTGATCTGCCGCTGATGGATCATCGGCTGAAGCAGTTCATCGCACGGGTGGATCTCGTGCATGCCACCTTGCCGGAGCTGGAGTTTCCGCGCTTTGATGCGGAGGCCGTCACGGCCTGCCTCGCCCGTGCGTTCAAAGGTCTCTCCTTGGTGAAGGAAGCCCAGGCCGCGCCGCTGATGGCCGCCTTCCATCAGCATCTGGCCCAGGGGCAGGTGAGCTGGTTGGATGAGCTGGTGCCGCTTTCCATCTCATGGCCTGCAGGTGGAAGCCTGAAGGTCTCCTATGCGAATGAGTCACCCGAAGTGCAGGTGAAGCTGCATGAGTGCTTTGCGCTTACGGAGCACCCGACGCTGTGCGAGGGGCGGCTGCCGGTGACGCTCATCCTCTGCACGCCGGACGGAAAGAAGCTGGCCACCACGAAGGACTGGCCTGCGTTTGTTACGCGTGAATGGCCCAAGCATCGACAGGCGGTGGCGAAGAAGTTTTCGGGGCTGTTGTGGCGGTGAGGTGGAGCTGTGGGCTGATGCGAGTATTTTGGAGTCCTTCCAGACAGGTTGTATAGCGCGGGCATCCAGCGAGTCCCCTCTCCCCAACCCTCTCCCCGAAGAACAATAAGCGTTTTCTTCGTGTGTCAGCGGCGGGGAGAGGGGGAACTGCTTTTTGGCCACCACGAAAGACTGGCCTGCTTTTGTGACGCGTGAATGGCCGAAGCATCGGCAGGCGGTGGCGAAGAAGTTTTCGGGGCTGTTGTGGCGGTGAGGTGGAGCTGTGGGCTGATGCGAGTATTTTGGAGTCCTTCCAGACAGGTTGTATAGCGCGGGCATCCAGCGAGTCCCCTCTCCCCGCCGATGATAGGGCAAAGCCTAAAACGTCCTTCGGGGAGAGGACGGGTGAGGGGGCATCCCATGCTGGCGATGGTGCCCGTCGTCCCCTCACCCCAACCCTCTCCCCGAAGAACAATAAGCGTTTTCTTCGTGTGCCAGCGGCGGGGAGAGGGAGAACTGCTTTTTGGCCACCACGAAGGACTGGTCTGCTTTCCAGACGCGTGAATGGCCCAAGCATCGGCAGGCCGTGGCGAAGAAGTTTTCGGGGGTGTTGTGGCGGTAGGCGCCGCGAGCGCGAGTCCGGACGTACGTTGGGTGTGTTTGGCGTGTAGTGACATCGCATCTTCCAGTGACCACTTCGCCAAACCGCCCGACTCTGGCGGCACCGAGTCATGCGGCGTCTTCACACGCTCACAGACGGGCGGGCTGTCGCCACACCCATCCTACGAAGACCCTCACACCCGGATCACAATCTTCCCAAAGTGCCTGCCGCTTTCGAGGCGCTGGAAGGCTGCCGGGGCGTCTTTGAACTCAAAGGTGGAGTCGATCACCGGCTGCAGTTTCACGCGCTCCATCTCCGCGAGCATTTGGGCAAACATCTCGCGTGAACCGACGTAGATGCCGTCCAGGCGGATGCCTTTGCGCAGGATCTGCACGGTCTGGATCTCGGCGCTGGTGCCGGTGAGCACGCCGATGAGGGCGATGTGGCCGCCGAAGCGCGTGGCCTTGAGGGAGCGGTTGAGCGTCTCCGCGCCACCGATCTCGATGACCTTGTCCACACCGAGGCCGCCGGTCTGCTCCAGCGCCCATTTGTCCCAGTCGGGATCGGTCTTGTAGTTGTGCACGGCATCGGCTCCCAAGGCGAGGAGGCGAGCGGCTTTGTCATCGCTGCTGGTGGTGGCCAGCACGCGGGCCCCGGCCAGCCTGGCAAACTGCAGGGCAAAGATGGAGACGCCGCCGGTGCCGAGGATGAGCACGGTTTCCCCCGCCTTCAAGCCGCCACGGCAGTGCAGGGCGTCCCAGGCGGTGACGGCGGCGCAGGGCAGGGTGGCCGCCTCTTCGGTGGAAAGGTAGTCTGGGATGCGCAGCAGGCTCTCGGCCGGGATGGCGGCCAGCTCCCGCAGCAGGCCGTCCACCGCGCCGCCAAGCGCCCGGGAGGCATGGGCCTGGCTGTACTCCCCGGCCAGCCAGCTGGGCATGAAGGGGCAGACGACGCGGTCACCGGGGCTGAACTGGGTCACGCCTGCGCCCACGGCGACCACCTCGCCGGCACCGTCTGAGCAGGGGATGCGCGGGATGGGGCCTGTCACGCCTTTGATGCCCATGACATTCATGTAGTCGCGGTAGTTCAGGCAGGTGGCGCGGATGCGCACCAGGACCTCGCCAGGACCGGGGGCGGGGTCTGGCAGGGTGACTGGCTGCAGGGAGGGGAGGCCGGTGGTGCCGGTGATCTGGTAGGCGTGCATGACGGGTGTGGTGGGTGCGGGTGAGGAGGCTAGTGACACTCAGCGTGGCAACAAGGCGGAAAAGAGAGGGCTGCGGGGGCAAGATTTCACAGGGAGGCGGGCCTCGGAAAATATTCTCAACACCGTGTGTGAACAATTTCCCTGCGAATTGTGGGAAGGCGGGACCGGGGCCAGCAGAGGTGAGTGCCGTTGTCAAAAATGAAAGTATTTATGTTTGAAAAAAAATAATTCGGCAGGCGGGGGGGTGGGGGTAGGGTGGAAGATGAGCGGGGAGAGATTTGTCGGATCAGGAATCATTCGCCGTCAGTGCCGGGCAGAGTCCTGCTGAGGGGCTGTTGCTCTTAGCTCTTTCTCGTGTTAAGGTTTTTTAAGTCGCTGAAAATCAATGTTTTGTTTGATTTTTAACAGGCTTGAAGCTGGCTTACTAGAGTTTGCTGCCTAGCTAAGAGACAGGCCTAGAGTGTGTCGAAAGTGTTTCAGAGTCATGGGGCCTGTGCTCGTTCCACGATTCATCCACAAGGGTTCCACGTTCAGGGTTTTGGAGCCAAGGCACGATAAAGTCTTGGGTGGTTTTTTTACCTTCTGGCTCGGAAGAACCCAGAAATGAGAATTCCCAATGGATTGTGAACAACCTGTCAAGAAGTGCCCGCTGCGCAGGCAAAAGCTGCGAACAATTCGGTCTTTCTCGAAGGCGGGCACCGCTGTGGCTTATTCACGGCGTCAGCGCGCTTCGGCGGCCAGTTTTTCGATCCACTTGCCCAGCTCCGGCGGGCGGAAATCCTCCATGCGGGAGAGCAGGGCCGAGGGGGAGTTTTCGACGAGGACGCAGGCGGCGTGCTCGGGCTTGAGGAAGCCGCTGCGGCTCATGTGGGAGATGAAGTCGAGCAGGCCGTCGAAGAAGCCGCCCACGTTCAGCAGGCCCACGGGTTTGTCGTGAAAGGAGAGCTGCAGCCAGGTGAGGGTCTCGAAGAGCTCATCCAGCGTGCCAAAGCCTCCCGGCAGGGCGATGAAGCCGTCGCTGAGATCGACCATGAGCTGCTTGCGCTCGTGCATGCTGCCGACGACGTGCAGGGTGGTGACGCCGCCGTGGCCGAGCTCCTTTTCCATGAGGGACTGAGGGATGACGCCGATGACCTCCCCCTGCTGAGAGAGCGCCCCGTCGGCCACCGCCCCCATCAGGCCCACATTGCCCCCGCCATAGACGAGGCCGATGCCGTGCTGCGCCAGAAATGCGCCCAGGCCATGCGCGGCGGCGCGGTGGGCGGGGTCGCTTCCAGAAGAGGAGCCACAGTAGACACAGATTCGGCGCAGGCGGGACATGGGAGGGCATGATGAACGCGGCTGGCATGCGGTGTCAACCGGGCGGGGAGGGGCAGTTCCGCCGCTGTCGCGTTTCTGCTGTCAGTGCCCTGCTGCAAAGGCTTGCGCAAAAGTGCGCTCTCTGGCTACGATATTTGAGAACATGAACACCACACGCCGCTCCTTCCTCGCCACCTCCACCGCCGCACTCACCGGCTGCAGCCTGCTCCCGGGACACAGCCGGGGGGACTGGATCGACGCGCATGTGCATGTGTGGACGCCCGACGTGCAGAAGTACCCGCTGGCCCGTGGGTTTGCCGTGAGCGACATGCAGCCGCCCAGCTTCACGCCGGAGCAGCTCTTTGCCCACTGCAGGCCGGAGGGGGTGAGGCGCATCGTGCTCATCCAGATGAGCTACTACCAGACGGACAACAGCTACATGCTGGACATGATGCGCGCGCATCCCGGGGTCTTCAGCGGCGTGGCGATCGTGGATGAGACCGCCGAAGGCGTGGCGGAGACCATGCGCGGCCTGGTGAAGCAGGGGGTGCGCGGCTTCCGCATCTACCCCGGCAAGGTGAAAAACCTCTCGGCCTGGCTTGGCTCTCCGGGCATGGCCACCCTGTGGAAGACGGCGGCGGAGCTGAAGGTGAACGTCTGCCCGCTGATCAACCCCGACACGCTGCCGCTGCTCGACAAAATGTGCGAATGGTACCCGGACACCGGCGTGGTGGTGGACCACTTTGCCCGCCTTGGCATGGCCAGCCCTGCCAAGCCGGAGGAGGTGAAGAACCTGCTGCGTCTGGCACGCCATGCCAAAACGCACGTGAAGGCCTCCGCCTTTTACGCCCTGGGTGCCAAGAAGGCACCCTACACCGACATGGGCCCGCTGGTGCGGCAGGTGCGCGATGCCTTCGGCCCCCAGCGCGTGATGTGGGCCAGCGACTGCCCCTTCCAGGTGGAGCACGGGCACAACTACCGCAACGCCATCGCCATCATCCGGGACCGCCTCGATTTCCTCACGGAGCAGGACAAGGCCTGGATGCTGCGCGGCACGGCGGAGAAGGTGTTTTTCTCGGCGGCAGCGGTGTGAGGCGGAGATCCTCCTCTTCCTCCGGTTGGGTGGGGCGGGGGCGTCAAACAAACCTAGCCGTTCAGCATGAGCGTGCAGGATCGCCGGTCGTAGGATGGGTGTGGCGACAGCCCGCCCGTCCATCAGCGTGCTGCAAACACTGCGGCGTACGAGCGTCCTCGCAGTCGGGCGGTTTGGCGAAGGATGCGTCGCAGGCAAGGATTGCTCTCGGCGCCAAACACACCCAACCTACGGCCAGGCGCTTCGCAACTCGAGAACGTGTCATTTGAACCATGAAGCTCCGCGTCTTGCTAAAACGTTCGCACCTCTTCGGCTTCTCCATGCTTCTGGGGCATCGGCCTGGCCTGCTGGGTGCAGGGTCTCAGGCAGGCACGGCCATGGTGGGGACCGTTCATGCCCCAGTTTCATCTGCCCAATGGTCGTCCGGGCACCATCACCGTGCATGTGTGCGACCCACATGGCCAGCCTGTCTTTGCCGCCGAGGTGGAGATCACAGACACTTCAGCATCGAGTTTTTCACGTACCGGCCCTGAGGGCACAGTGGAGTTCCATCCCAGTGATGAGATCAAAGGAATCGAAGTGGACGGCTTGGCAATCTTGAAGGGAAACATCTTTTGCACCCTGCATGCTTCCAAGGGGGCTGACGTGTACTACATTCAGACTGTGCGCCCGTTGCATAGGGCTGGAGACACCCCTCGGCGTGCTCTCCGGGAAGGCTTCGGTCTTTGGTAGCCAGAGCTTTTTCTTTGAGAGAATGCTTCTCTATCAGGTTTGACTCACAGCCACTTCGTCCCGCCCTGCCCGCAGAGGCTGGCATGGTGGCATCTTGATTGAACGTAAAAAAGCCCCGCCAGAGTTGCTGGCGGGGCTTTGGCAGTCTGCAGTAGCACGGGCAATCCTGCCCGTAGTGAGGGCGCTGTTTGCGGGCAGGATTGCCCGCACTACTTGGCGCTTCCATCACGCCAAACAAGAAAAGCCCCGCCAGAGTTGCTGGCAGGGCTTTGGAGTCTCGGGAGAGTGACTGGAGGCTGAAATCAGGCGAGGGCTTCGGCACCTTTGTGTCCGAGCTGCTTCACCGCGAGATTGAGCTGGTCGTACTCGATCGGCTTCTTGATCACCGTCACCGGGCCGTGGCCCAGGATGCGGCTGAGGATTTCGCTGTCAGGGTAGCCGGTGATGACCACGATGGGCAGGTCCGGGTAGAGCGCCTTGAGCTGGGAATAAACTTCGTCTCCGGGCACGTCTGGGAGCTTCAGGTCCAGGAAGACGAAGTCAAACTTCTGCTTCTTGGCCATGGTGATGGCTTCCGCACCGGTGCCGACGACGAGGCGCCCGAAACCGGCCTTCTTGAGGAACTGCTTGAAGAGCGCCTGCAGGGCGGGGTCATCGTCCACCACCATGACGGTGGGCTGGCCTGCTTCGTCTTCCTTGCGCAGCACATCGCGGTCGAGCAGGCTGCGCTTGATGCGCCAGCGGCCACCGATCTGCACTGCGGGGAGCTGGCCGCGCTGGACGAGATAATAGACGGTGGGAAGAGGGATGCGGAGGTATTCCGCCGTCTCTTTCACTGTCATGAGTTCAGGTGTAGTTAGATCGGCCATAAATTTTGGGAGTGTGTCTGGTTGCCTGTGGTTGCCTGTAAATCGAAATTGAGAAGCGCTGTCCAGTTATTAACAACATTAAGCGATAATTTCTGTCATTACAGGGGTGTAATCGGCGTTTGGCTAAATGTGTGGTTCGAGATAATTGGTAGATTTGCGAATTATTGCCACAATTGCAAACCAAAAGTGTATGGCAATTAAAAAACTTTGGAAATCCTGAAGAATTTCATACAATTGATATTAATCCAGAATGGAGAGCATCAGGCGTGTACAATAGAATCAGTCCATGGATTTGATTTTTTCCGTCATGGCAAATACGATGGTTGTTCGGATTACCGAGAATTACGTTTCCCGTAATTGAGAAGTTTCATGGTACTACTGAGGCCGGGTGAGGGTGAACACCGATTTGCCAAGTCGCCGCGCATGGCCTAGATGAACCCTCCCATGTCTGATTCCATCCCCAATGTCCTTGCCGAACGTTACGCCACAGCCTCCATGCGCGCCCTTTGGTCGCCTGAAGGAAAAGTGAGACTGGAGCGCGATTACTGGATCGCAGTTTTGAAAGGTCAGCGCGATCTTGGCATTCCCGTGCCGGACGGCGTGATCGAAGCCTATGAGAAGGTGAAGGATCAGGTGAACGTGGCCTCCATCATGGAGCGCGAGCGCGTGACGCGGCATGACGTGAAGGCACGCATCGAGGAGTTCTGCGATCTCGCGGGCCACGAGCACCTTCATAAAGGCATGACCAGCCGCGACCTGACTGAGAACGTGGAGCAGCTTCAGGTCTTCCGCTCGCTTCTTGAGATCCGGTCTAAATGCGTGGCGGCTCTCGCGGGCCTGGCACGCCGTGCCAAGGAGACGCGCGACATCCCCCTGACCGCCCGCACGCACAACGTGGCCGCGCAGGTGACCACCCTGGGCAAGCGCATCGCCATGTTTGGCGAGGAACTGCTCGTGGCTTTCGGAGATCTGCAGCATCTCATTGCCAGCTACCCGGCGCGCGGGCTGAAGGGTGCCGTGGGCACCCGGCTGGACCAGATCACTCTCTTTAATGGAGACGCTAAAAAAGCGGCGGAGCTGGAGGGCAGCATCTTGAAGCACCTGGGCATGCCGGCGGCCTTCAATGCCGTGGGTCAGGTGTATCCGCGCAGCCTGGACATGCAGGTCATCGCCTCGCTCTGCCAGCTCGCCAGCGGCCCGTCCAGCTTTGCGCGCACGCTGCGCCTCATGGCCGGGCAGGAGCTCGCCAGCGAAGGCTTCGCCAAAGGGCAGGTGGGCTCCTCCGCCATGCCGCACAAGATGAACAGCCGCTCCTGCGAGCGCATCAACGGCCTGCACGTCATCCTCAAAGGCTACCTCACCATGGCCTCCGGTCTGGCGGGGGATCAGTGGAATGAAGGGGACGTCTCCTGCTCCGTCGTCCGCCGCGTCATGCTGCCGGACGCCTTCCTCGCCATGGACGGCCTGCTGGAAACGCTGCTCACGGTGCTCAACCAGATGGAAGTCTTCGAAGCCGTGGTGGAGCAGGAGCTCATGCGCTACCTGCCTTTCCTCCTGACCACCACCGTGATGATGGAAGCCGTCAAAGCCGGGGCCGGACGCGAGACCGCCCACGAAGTGATCAAAGAGCACGCCGTGCAGGTGGCCAAGGACCTGCGCACCGGCAAAGTGCGCGAGAACGACCTCCTCGCCCGCCTCGTGGAAGACGTGCGCCTCACCCTCACCGCCGAAGACATGCAGCGCCTCGTGGATGCCGGCAAAGCCAACGCCGGAGACGCCCCCCAGCAGGTGGACGCCTTCTGCGAACACGTGGACGCCATCAAGAAAGAGTACCCGCAGGCCGCGAAGTATGAGCCGGGCGTGATTCTGTAGGCTTCCTGGTTGATTTGGCTCAAATTAAACAGCCGCACTGCATGGATGATCTTCCGGCCCAGCGTTTACTGAAGATCTGGCAGCTGCGGCTGAGCATGGCCGAACGTGGGGTGATCAATCCACCGCCGGATATCATCCCTCACGTACGTCAACTCGTGGCAGGATTGAGTGCTCTTGATCCTGAAGCACCGGTGAGGCTGGAAAGGCAAGGAGAGAGGATGAACTTCATCGCTGCAGAGACGGGGATGGTCATCGACTCCATCCCCTTGTTCATGTCTTCTTCGGACGATGATCTTTTCAATGTGCATGGATGCTAAATCCTGTCCCATCCTGTTAATCTTGTGAATCCTGTCTAAATGGGGACGCGGTGGCCTAAGGCTGCCGCTCTGGACAGGATTCACAGGATGATCTTCAGGTGGTATCATGGAAGCCAAGTTTTATGAAACCTGCCTTCCACTCCATCACTCCCATGATCCCCACTATCGGCAGCCTGGCGGAGGCGCTGAGCTTCTACGCGGACCACATGGGTTTCGCCATTCTCTGGCAGGGCGATGGCATGGCGGGCATCGAGCGCGATGGCGTTTCCCTCAACCTCGTGGAAAACGACAACCAGAACTGGGCGGACAACGCCAGCTTCAGCATCGGCGTCTCCGACCTGGATGCCCTCTACGAGGAGTATCGGGAGATCCCCGCCCGGGTCGGCCCGCTTGAAATGAAGCCCTGGGGCAGGCGCGAGTTTCACATGATCGCCCCGTCCGGCGTGTGCTTCCAGTTTTACCAGCGCGCAGCCGCCTGACCCTGCGCTGCTGCCCGAGCCGCCAGCGGAGAAACTTCCGCAAATTCAGCGGGGGGGGGATGCACTGAGGCCGACCCTCCCTGCAAGCCGGAAACTTGCACGACCTCCGGCCTCGCCACCGGTGCAGACTTCAACGATTTCAACCATTTCAACGGGGGGAGGTGTAATACCACGCACAGCTGAAAACGGGTCTCATGGGTGAAAGCCAGCATTCCATGCGGCCAGCCAGCGCTCCGGAGGAGTGGGATCGTCCCGATCCCACACGCTCACGCATCCCCCCTGCGCCGTCGCAGATCCACGAACACGCTGCAGGTGGGGGGATCAAGATGATCCCCCTCCGTCGGATCGTGCCTCCACCTTCAGACCCGTTTTCATCGCATCGTGGTATTACTCCCTGTGTCCACCAGGGCCAGACTTCAACAAATTCAACGATTTCAACGGGGGGAGGTATTACTCCCTGTGTCCACCAGGGCCAGACTTCAACAAATTCAACATTTTCAACGGGGGAGGTGTTACTCCCTGTGTCCACCGGGGCCAGACTTCAACAAATTCAACATTTTCAACGGGGGGAGGTGTTACTCCCTGTGTCCACCGGGGCCAGACTTCAACAAATTCAACAATTTCAACGGGGGGAGGTGTAACTCCCTGTGTCCACCAGGGGCAGACTTCAACGATTTCAACATTTTCAACGGGGGAAGGTGTATGCGGCACCCTACCCGGAGAAACTTCGCCAATTTCTCCGGGGGCGCACGGCTTCCCATCCCGACAAGCCGGAAGAATCAGGAAAGGGGCGAGTGGATGGAGTGACAGAAAGCGCCTGGAGGAAGGAATCTAGGCACGTGCACCAAGCTTCCCAGCGCGGCGCCTCCGGTGGGAAACCGCTGCTGCGGGTCCGTGATTGCGGGTCTGTCTCACCGCAGGCGATGAAAAAGGTGCGCCGTCCAGAGGTCGGAGCAAGGGGCGCTGCATGGCCGCACGGTAAGCGTCTCCATGACCTTTGGAAGCAGGCAGCATGTCACTCTATGGTATGAAGTGACTGAACATGAGTGCAATGGATGGCATTATTGTGCGGGACTCATCACGCTGCCGTCCAACAAGTAAAAACCCTCCTTTCATTTGCCAGACCTTTCTTCCTTGTCGCATATCAAGGCCTGACTGTGTGCGTGTGCGCATGGTGCAGCCATGTCAGGCATGTATGGCACTCAGTTATGAGCCACGATCATGGACTGGGGAAGCCGGTAAAACGGGACGCCGCTGCCGTCTCCCTGGGAGCGCCGACATTCTGTCGGCCTCTGGGCGAACGTCCCTGATGCTTCGCTCCACCCAGAAAGGGATGAGCAGCCCGTGCTTCAGGCGGGGGCTGCGCCGGTGCCGACAAAAATGTCGGAGCTCCCAGCCCTGATTCCATCGGCTCGATGGGCCCCATAAAACCCACGAGACCTGCCCCTTAAGTGAGTGCCATTCATGTCAGGCATTTCTACGCTGCGCTTATCCTGAAATGAACCAGCCAAGGCCCGCGACAAATCCAAGTGGCACGACGAGGCCTACGGACGCCTCAAGCAGGTGATCGACAGGCGCTACGTCGCATTGAAGGCAGGCGATGTGGCAAACGTCTCCAAAGACAAATCACCCAAACGTCCCTGGTGGCAATCTTGGAAATGACGTCATGTCGAACCTGCGCTGCACGGCGCTGGCTGCGCGAATCCCCGGGCGTTGAATTGACCGCCGCCTTGGAAGGCCCGCCCACTCACACCTCCCCCCGTTGAAATGGTTGAAATCGTTGAAGTCTGCTCTTGGGACGTGGCCGCAGACACACCTCCCCCCGTTGAAATCGTTGAATTTGTTGAAGTCTACCCGGAGCCGGAGGTCGTGTGGACACACCCCCCCGTTGAAATTGTTGAATTTGTTGAAGTCTACCCGGTGCCGGAGGTCGTGTGGACACACCCCCCCGTTGAAATTGTTGAATTTGTTGAAGTCTACCCGGAGCCGGAGGTCGTGTGGACACCTCCCCCCGTTGAAATTGTTGAATTTGTTGAAGTCTACCCGGTGGTGACACCGGATGTGCCACAAGCCTCCGGCTTGCCGGGAGGGGCATTTGCCCGCGTGCATCCCCCCTGAGAAAATGGCGAAATGGGTGAAGTTTCTCAGGCCGCTGCAGGCTGGAGCAGTCCCCATCCTGCGTAGCCAGGCCCGGCGTTTTTGGAGTGCGGCTGCGCAACGAGGGACGAGTGGAGCTGCCGCTTTCGAGCGTCTCGTGGCACTCGAAAGCACACCCTGCCTGCGCGTGCCAGTAGGCTCCCGCTTCCGGATGGTCTCAGATATGCGTGGGCCACCGGCCCCGGCGAAAGCGGTAGCTGCGTTCGTGCCTCACTCCGCGACCGCACTCCAAATAGGCTGCTGCGAGTGCTTCACTTCACTCGACGCTCTCCCCGCTCTTCTGTTTCTAGCCACGTGATCCCAAACGCCGCCTTCGATCTGATCGCGGCTCGACAGGCCGAGTTGTGCTGTGAGACCGCAGAGCTTTTCCGGAGTGAGCTCAAGCTCACGAGTACTCTCACTTGAGCCGGTCTAACGCTGCGCGTGTGTGCTGCGTCGAATTGTCGTCAGGGCCGAGCACGCGGGTGGCGACGGGAAGCAAACGGAGGCAGTACTCTTTGGCCTCTTTGTTTCTGTTGAGGGCGATCAGCACCTGAATGTAGCAGGCCTGGGTGCGCAGAGTCGTCTCGCCCTCGGGGCCGTAGGTGAGATCGCACAGCGGCAGCGCCTCGCGGTAGAGCGCCTCGCTTTCCTCCCATTTCTTCTGTTCGAGGAGGGCGCCTGCGAGGTGGCAGCGTGCCTTCACGGATTCCTGGTGGGTGCTGCCGAAGACGCGGACGTTGATTGGGAGGATGCTGCGGAAGACTTTTTCGGCCTCGGCATGTTTGCCGAGTTTGAGCAAGGTGGTGCCGAAGCAGCCCTGGCACATGAGCGTTTCGCGATCTTCTGCACCACAGATTCGTGTCAGGAGGGGGATGATCTGACGGTGCTGGGTTTCGGACTCCTCCACCTGATTGAGCAGCCACAGGCTGGCTGCGTAGTTTTTGCGCGCCACAAGGGTGGTCTTGTCTTCCGGGCCGAGTTCGCGCGTCAGGATGGGAATGAGGCTGCGGCTCATTTCGCAGGCTTCGGCGGTCTGGCCCTGCAGGAGAATGGCCGCCATGAGATGGGTCTGGTAGGTCAGGGTCTCCCGGTGTGTTGGGCCATAGGCCTTCGTGATGGCTGGCACGAGGGCGCGGAGCTGGGCCTCGTAGTCTTCCCTTCGGCCCTGTCTGGCGTAAACGGTCACAAGGAGCTGCCATGCCTCGATGGTTCTTTTATCTGCGCCGCCAAAGGCGGTGCCGCGCGCCTGGGTGAGCTCCCTGGCGGCGCGCTCTGCTTCATCGAGCCGACCGGCGTTACGCAACGCCTTCGCCTCGTCATAGGCTGCCTGACTGGTGTCTGCCGCCAAGGTCGTGCTTGCGCCGAAGGCCAGAACCAGCAGCCACAGGAGGAGGTGTACAGGGGCGTGGATCTGCTTCATGCCAGGAAGAATGCAGGCGTGCGGGTTGTGGGTGGGATTCTACGCGCTCTCGGCACTCTCCCCGCTCTTCGGCTCACGCACCACGCGATCCACGGCGTGCTTCGTGATGATGTTCCCCTGGGACTCGCGGCCTTTGACGGCGATGGAGTTGAAGGGGAATTTGATGGAGAGATTGCGCAGGTAGAGGGCGGGCTTGAGGTGCACGACCACGGTCTGCGCGTTGGATTCCTCCTCGGTCTCGTGGCGCATGAAGTAGAGCACGCTGGTTCCTGGGGTGCCTTTGGTGAGCACGTATTCCTTGTCGCGGGTGAAGCCGCCGATGCGGAAGCGCTTGGCCATGAGGCAGCCCTGGCGGCCGTCGCGGTAGATGAGGGTGTAAACCGCTGTGTCGTCCTTTTTGAGGAGGTTCACATAATGCGGGTTCTTGCCCACAAAGAACTTCGGCGCGGCCTTCGTCACGCTCATGGTGCCTTCCTTGGTGAAGAAGATCACGTCGTCGAGCGGCGAGCACTTGCAGATGGGCTCGCCTTCGCGCTTGAGGCTGGTGCCGGCAAAGCCGTCCTTGGCATTGAGGTAGAGCGTCTCCCCCTGGATGATGACCTCGGCGGCGGCCACGCGGTCAAAGCTGCTGATCACCGTCTTGCGCTCGCGGCCTGCGCCGTAGGTCTTCTTGAGCTCTTCAAAGTGGCGGATGGTGTACTTGGTCAGGCCTTTGAGGAATTTTTCCGCCTGCTCGATCTCCTCCTCCAGCTCGCGGATGTGCTCGTCGGCCTCGAAGCTGTTGAATTTGGAGATGCGCTTGATCTTGATCTCGGTCAGGCGCGCCACGTCGTCGTCGGTGACCGGGCGTTTGAGCACGCTCAGGTGGGGCTCCAGGCCCTTCCAGATGGCCTTCATCACGGCCTCCCAAGTTTCGGCTTCTTCGATGCGGCGGTAGATGCGGTTTTCGATGAAGATCTTTTCCAGCGAGCTGAAGTGCCACTTCTCATTGAGCTCTCCCAGCAGGATCTCCAGCTCCTGGCCGAGGATCTTCTTGGTGTTTTCCGCGCTGGCCTTGAGCAGCTCGTTGACGTTGATGAAGCGGGGCTTGTCGTCCTGAATGACGACGGCGTTGGGGGCGATGGACACCTCGCAGTCGGTGAAGGCATAGAGCGCCTGCATGGTCTGGTCCGGGTCGGTGCCGGCGGGCAGGTGCACCACGATCTCCACCTTCTCGGCGGTGTTGTCGTCCACGCGGGCGATCTTGATCTTGCCCTTGTCGTTTGCGGCCACGATGCTGTCCATCACGCCGCCGGTGGTGGTGCCGTAGGGGATCTCGGTGATCACCAGCGTGTTCTTCTTGGGGCCTTCCTCGATCTTGGCGCGCACGCGGATGCGGCCGCCGCGCAGGCCGCCGTTGTAGTCGCTGGCGTCCATGATGCCGCCTGTGGCAAAGTCGGGCTTCAGGTCCACCTCTTCGCCACGCAGTGCGGCGATGCTGGCATCGCACAGCTCAATGAAGTTGTGCGGCAGGATGCGGCAGGAAAGACCCACGGCGATGCCTTCCACGCCCTGCGCGAGCAGCAGCGGGAACTTCACCGGCAGGGTCACGGGCTCCTTGTTGCGGCCGTCGTAGGAGGCCACCCACTCGGTGACTTTGGGGCTGTAAACGACGTCCAGCGCAAACTTGGACAGGCGCGCTTCGATGTATCGCGGAGCAGCGGCGTTGTCTCCGGTGAGGGTGTTGCCCCAGTTCCCCTGCGTATCAATCAGGAGGTCCTTCTGGCCGATCTGCACCATGGCATCGCCGATGGAGGCATCGCCGTGCGGGTGGTACTTCATGGTGTTGCCGACCACGTTGGCCACCTTGTTGTAGCGGCCGTCTTCCAGCTCGTCCAGGCTGTGGAGGATGCGGCGCTGCACGGGCTTGAGGCCATCATTGATGTGCGGCACGGCGCGCTCGAGGATCACGTAGCTGGCGTAATCGAGAAACCAGTCGCCATAGAGCGTGTCCACCGGCTTGTGCTCCACCGGGGCGGCGGAGGGCAGGATGGGGGAATAGGCGTCGTCAGCGGATTTTTTGGAGGACTTTTTGGCCACGGCTCAAAGAGGGGGAAAGAAACAGGGGCGCGAGGATAGACAGTGCCGGGGGGAGTGCAAGGGCGCGAAACGCCGAAGGTCGAACTATCAAGCCCTGCCAACTGTTCGTCATTTCAGACAACATTTACAATCTACTGAATTGTCCGGGGCATGGGGTGGCCGCTTCTTCGCAGGTTTGAAAATATGGTCATTTATGAATCTCGGCATTGAAAATTTTCGACAGCGGCTGCGGCATTCAGGGTCTCTGGCTGGGAGCGTGTTCTTACTGCTTTTTCTCCTGGCGGTGGATCTGCGTGCAGACGGCCTCAGCCACGCCCAGGCGGACGCCCTGCTGGCGGAGGCTGCGCGGCTGGCGCCTGCGGCGGAGGCGGTGGTGCTGAACATCGGGGCGGTCTCTCCGGCCGAGTACAGCACCCAGGGGAGCTGGAGCGCCGTCATCCCCTGGACGCCGCACATCCCCACGTCCTGCGCCCTGCTGCCAGACGGGCGGCTGCTGACGTTTGCCTCCAATCAGCGCACCACCTTTCCCGACGGGCCGCAGTTTACCTATGCTGCGGTGTGGGACCCCGCCACGGGCCAGTTTACCGAGATCAACAACGGCCGGCACGACATGTTCTGCGGCGGGCTCTCCTTCCTGCAGGATGGCCGCCTGCTGGTGAATGGTGGCAACGGCATCAACGGCACCACGGCTCTGGCCAGCCTCTTTGACTGGCGCACGAATGAATGGGTGCCCGCGCAGACGATGGCGGACGGGCGGTGGTACAATACGAGCATCGCCCTGCCAAACGGGGAGGTGCTGACCGCTGGCGGCAATGGCGGCGCGAATGGCAACGGCACCATCGAGCAATGGAATGCGAGCAGCGGCTGGCGGCGCATGAGCGGCATCGCGTGGCAGGCGGTGGCCAATCCGCCCATCGCGAATGCCATCGAGACCAACTGGCATCCCTTCTTCCTCGTGGCGCCTGACGGGCGTGTGGCGCACTTCGGCCCGCATCAGGCGCTGGACTGGATCACCGCCAGCGGCACGGGGTCGATGGCACCGGCCGGGGCCAGCATTCCCGGCACACACTACCCCAAGCAGGGAGCCTGGGCCATGTATGCGCCGGGCAAGGTGGTGGTGGCAGGGGGCCTGACGGCCATCGATGACGGAAAGGTGGTGAGCAAGGCCTTCACCGTGGACCTCAATGGCGCCACACCCGTGGTGGCCCCCACCGCGCCGATGGCGAATGCGCGCTCCTTTTCAAACTCCGTCATGCTGCCCAATGGTGAAGTCATGGTGGTGGGTGGCAATACCTCGGGGGAGTTTTTCAGCGATGTGGGCGCAGTGATGACGCCGGAAATCTGGAACCCCGACTCCGGCCAGTGGCGCGGTGTGGCGGACATCTCCGTGCCGCGCAATTACCACTCCCTGGCCATGCTGCTGCCAGACGGCCGCGTGTGGTCGGGTGGTGGCGGCTTGTCGGGCGATGCGCTGACGGATCACCAGGATGCGCAGGTTTTCACACCGCCACAGTTGTTCAATGCAGATGGCACACCTGCCGTGCGGCCCGTCATCACGGCAGCGCCGGACCGCATCGGCCCTGCGTCCATCTTCACCGTGAACGCCAGCGACGGCGTGCAGTACTTCAGCGCCATCAGCATGTCTGCGCAAACGCATTCGGTGGACACAGGGCTGCGGCATGTGCGCTTCACGCATACGAATCCATCGCCAGGCGTGTATGCGGTCACAGCGCCCGCGAGCATCAATGTGCTCACCCCGGGCTACTGGATGATGTTTGCGGTGGATGCGAACGGCGTGTGGTCCGTCGCGCGCATCCTCCAGGTGACGAACTCCACGCTGCCGGTGGTGACGAATCCCGGGCAGCAGAGCGTGACGCAAAACAGCGCGGTCTCCCTGCCCATCAGCGCCAGCGCCACGGGCGGCACACTGAGCTATACCGCCAGCGGCTTGCCCACGGGGCTGGGCATCGATGCCGCCAGCGGCCTCATCTCCGGCACCGTCACCGCTGCACCGGGCACCTACCGCAGCACCGTGCTGGTGACTGCGGCAGGGCAGGTGACCTCCGTTTCCTTCAACTGGATCGTGCTGCTGCCCAATCTCGGCAGCGGCCAGATCATGCGCGAGTACTGGACGGGCATCGGCGGTGTCAGCGTGGCCAGCCTGACCAGCAGCACTGTCTTCCCCGCAAACCCGAACGGGCGCGACCTGCAGCCGTCCTTTGACGCCCCGCAGGACTGGGACGACAACACCGGCCAGCGCATGCGCGGCTTTCTCTACGTGCCTGTCACCGGGCAGTATCAGTTCTTCATTTCCAGCGATGATGAGTCGAGCCTGATGCTGAGCACCGATGCGAATCCCGCCAACGCCGTGGAGATCGCCAGCCAGCCGGGCTACACACCACCTCAGACCTGGACGTGGTATGCGCAGCAGGCCTCCGCGCAGATCCCCCTGCAGGCCGGCAGGCGCTACTACATCGAGGCCCTGGTGAAGGACGGCACCGGGGGAGATCACCTCTCCGTCGGCTGGACAAAGCCGGGGGACGCAGCGGTGTCCATCATCGCAGGCACCTACCTCTCGCCTTACCTCCCCATCGAGAATCCGGTGGTGGCGTGGAGCTTTGATGAAGCGGGCTGGAATGGTACCGCAGGCGAGGTGAAATCCACCGCCGCAGGTCTGGTGGCCATCGCCGGCACGGCAGGCGGCGGAGCGAATACGACGAGCGCCAATCCCGCGCTCAGCGGCAATCCCGGCACGGGCGGCAGCGCGTTGTTCAACGGCACAAGCCAGAGTGTCGTGATGCCTTACAGCGCAGCGCTGAATCCGAACGACTTCACCATCGCCGCGTGGGTGCGGCATGATGCCGCGCTGGGCACGGCGCGCTGCGTGCTCGCCTCGCGGGATGAATCCACCAGCACAAAGAAGGGCTATGGCCTGTGGGTCACGGCGGATGGCTTCTGGCAGCTCCGCACCGGAGCCGATGCCTCCGGCCTGAAAGGCAGCCCGGTCAGCGTGGGGCAGTGGACGCACGTGGCGGCCACCTTCCGCACCACGAGCGCCAGCGGCCAGACTCTCACGGGCCTGCGCCGTTTGTACATCAACGGCAGACTCGTCAACGAAGACACCGGCACCTATGTGCCAAACGCTGCCAACCCCCTCGTCGTGGGCGCCGCCGACAGCCCCGGCACCGCCTTCTTTGCAGGCGCGGTGGATGAGGTCACGCTGCATCAGGCCCCGCTCTCCCAGCCGGACATCCTCGCGCTGCGCGATCTGCGCCATCCCACGGTGGCGCCGCAGAATCAGCCGCCGCAGATCACCAGCCCGGGGGCGCAGGCCTCGCTGCTCGGCGCGGTGGTGTCCTTGCCCGTCACGGCGAACGATCCTGAGAACGATCCCATCACCTTCAGCGCCACCGGGCTGCCCACGGGGCTTTCGATCTCCTCAGCCTCCGGTGTCATCTCAGGCACGGTGACAGCGGCGGGTGCTTTCAATGTCACCGTCACAGTCAGCGATGGCATCAGCACACCGGCCAGCGCCGCCTTTGTCTGGAACGTTACCGCCGGGCTCACGCTGCAGCCGCTGGCCGCCGCACCGAAGGCCACCGGCAGTGCGCTGTCCTTCACCGCCCAATCGGCGAACGGCATCAACACGCGCTACAAGTGGAACTTTGGCGATGGCACGCCCGAGACCGCATGGCTCACGACCACCATCATCGCGCACACCTTTCCCGGGCCGGGGCGTTATCTGGTGACGCTCACCGCCACGGATGATACGGGTCTCATGGTCACCAGCACCTTTTACCAGGCCGTGTATGCCGCACCCACCACGCGCAGGCCTGCCGCCTCCAGCAGCATCGTTTATGAGCACCCCGCCACGGGCAATGACCGCGTCTGGTGCGTGAACCCGGACAACAGCAGCGTCACCGCCTTTGATGCCGTCACGCGCGCCCGCTACGCCGAGATCACCGTGGGCACCGCGCCGCGCAGCCTCGCGCTGGCGCCGGATGGCAGGCTGTGGGTGACGAATCTCGAAGCAGGCACCATCAGCATCATCAGCACCACCAGCCGCACCGTCGTCTCCACCGTCACGCTCGCGTATGGCTCGCGGCCCTTTGGAATTGCCTTTGATCCCGCAGGCACCGCCGCCTGGGTGGCGCTGGAAGGCACCGGCCGCGTGCTGAAGCTGAACCCCTCCACCGGAGCACAGCTCGCCTCGGTGGATGCAGGCGGCCCCGTGCGTCATCTTTCCATTTCCGCCGACGGCGCGCGCGTGTATGCCACGCGCTTCATCACGCCACGTGTGGCCGGTGAAAACACCGCCACTCCGATGCTCCTGGGCGCAGGCGGGCAGGTGGTCGTCATCGGCACGGCGGCGCTTGCCGTGGAACGCACCATTTTGCTCAACCCCAGCACCGCCGCAGACACCGCCACCTCCGCACGCGGCCTGCCGAACTACCTGGGCTCGGCCGTCATCTCGCCAGACGGTCTCTCGGCCTGGGTGCCCTCCAAGCAGGACAACATCCAGCGCGGTGTGCTGCGCGACGGCCTGCCGCTGAACCACGAAAACAGCGTGCGCGCCATCGTCTCGCGCATTGACCTCACCACCCAGGCGGAGCACCTGCCGTCACGGGTGGACATCGACAACGCGGGCATGCCCAGCGCCGCTGTGTATGATCCGTATGGCATCTACGTCTTCACCACGCTGGAGGCCAGCCGCGAGGTGGCCGTGCTGGACGCGTGGTCGCGCAAGGAGATCACGCGCTTTCCCGCAGGCCGTGCGCCGCAGGGACTCGTGCTCTCGCCGGACGGCGGCACGCTGTATGTGCAGAATTTCATGGACCGCACCGTCACCGTGCATGACGTGCGCGGCCTCCTGCAGGGCGGCAGCACCGCACCCGTCACCACGGCCACGCTCAATGCCGTCACCACTGAAAAACTCAGCGCCCAGGTGCTGAAGGGGAAGCAGCTCTTCTACGACGCGCAGGACCCGCGCCTCGCGCTGCAGCAGTACATGAGCTGCGCCGTCTGCCACAACGACGGCGGTCACGACGGCCGCGTGTGGGATCTCACCGGCTTTGGCGAAGGGCTGCGCAACACCATCACGCTGAAAGGCCATGCCAATCACGGCATGCTGCACTGGAGCGGCAACTTTGACGAAGTGCAGGATTTTGAAGGGCAGATACGCAGCCTGGCCGGCGGCACCGGGCTGATGACGGACACGCAGCTCAACACCGGCACGCGCAGCCAGCCGCTGGGAGATCCCAAGGCGGGCGTCAGCGCCGATCTCGATGCGCTGGCCGCGTATGTGAAATCTCTCACCACCAGCGGCACCAGCCCCAGCCGCACCAGCAGCGGCGCGCTGAGCACCGCCGCCACCGCGGGGCAGCAGGTCTTCCGCACGCAAAACTGCGCCTCCTGCCACAGCGGGGTAAACTTCACCAGCAGCGCGCCCAATGTCTTTGCGAACATCGGCACCCTCAAGCCCTCCAGCGGCAAACGCCTCGGCGGCACGCTCACCGGCCTGGATGTGCCCACGCTGCGCGGAAGCTGGGCCACCGCCCCGTATTTGCACGATGGCTCTGCGGCCACGCTGGCAGACGCCATCACCGCGCACCAGGGCGTGACGCTGACGGCCACGGACCTGTCCAGCCTCGTCGCATTCGTGGCCAGCATCGACGATGCACCCACCACCGCGCCGCTGCCCTTCACCCTCGCGCTCAGCACGCCGCTCAGCACCGTGACCACCGCCTTCACCGTGACGGCAACGTTCAGTTCCTCCGCATCGGGCTTCACGCTGGGGGATGTGGCCGTTGCGAATGGTGCCGTCTCCGGCTTCAGCGGCAGCGGCTCCAGCTACACCTTCAAAGTCACCCCCGCCACCGCAGGCGCAGTCACCATCAGCGTCCCCGCCGGTACCGCCACCGACAGCACGAGCCTGGGAAACTCCGCCTCCAATGTGCTCAGCGTGACCTACGCCCCTGTGGACACCACGCCGCCCTCCGTCGTGCTCGCCACACCGGCTGCCGTCGTCGTCGCCCCCTTTGAGGTCACCGCCACCTTCAGTGAAAACGTCACCGGCCTGCTCGCGTCCGAGTTTGTGGCGACCAACGGCACCGTCACCACCCTGTCATCTTCTGGTAGTGTGTGGTCTGCCACCGTCACGCCCACGGCGGCGGGCAAGGTGACGGTGCGGCTGCCCGCAGGCATGGCGCAGGATGCGGCGGGAAATCCGAACACCGTCTCCAATTTGCTCTCGGTCACCTATGCTCCGGTTGTCGCCGGACAGTCGGTCAAACTCCAGGCGGAGGATTTTGACCAGGGCGGGGAAGGGGTGGCCTACCACGATGCGGAGGCCATCAACCTCGGCGCTTACGTCTCCGGCCTCCGCTACCGCGACAGCGGGGTGGACATTGAGCCCTCCAAAGACACCGATGCCACGCCCTCCGTCGGCTGGATCGCCCCGGGCGAGTGGCTGCGCTACACCACGGCGCTCACGGCCGGCACCTACACCCTCAATGTGCGCATGAGCACCCCGTCAGCAGTCCCGGTGCCGGTGCGTGTGCTGATCAATGGCACGCTGGCCAAGACGCTCAGCATCACCAGCTCCGGCAGCTATTACACCTGGAAGACCTACTCCTTCACTGGCGTGACCGTGGCAAACTCAGGTCCGGCGGTCGTGCGCATCGAGTTCCCGAACGGCAACGTCAATTTCAACTGGATGGAGTTTGTCAACACCACCCCGACGCCCGACACCACACCGCCCACCGTGCTGCTCAGCACCTCCGCAGCCAGCGTCACCGGCCCGTTTGTGGTCACGGCCACCTTCAGCGAAAGCGTCAGCGGCCTGCTCGCTTCCGAGTTTGCCGTCAGCAATGGCACGGTCACCGCGCTTTCCGCCGCCGGGGCGGTGTGGTCAGCCACGGTTGCGCCTGCGGCTGCGGGCAGTGTCACTGTCAGCCTGCCGGCCGGCATGGCGCAGGACACGGCGGGAAATCCGAACACCGCCTCCAATCCCGTCACCGTGAGCTACAGTCTGGCCGGTGGCACGCATGGCCTCACCGGGGACTACTACATCGGGAAAAATTTCGAGCAGTTCAGCTTTGCCCGCACAGAGCCCACACTCAACAATGCCTGGGGCACCGGCAGCCCCGACTCACGGATACCTGCCGATGGCTTCAGCGTGCGCTGGCATGGCTGCCTCATCCCGCGTTACACACAGACCTACACCCTCATCCCCGTGACGGATGACGGCGTGCGTCTGTGGGTGAACGGCCAGCTCCTGGTCAATGACTGGAACGACCACGGCGACACCTGGAACAACGGCGTCATCGCCCTGCAGGCGGGCGTGGCCGTGCCCGTGGTGATGGAGTACTACGAAGGCACCGGCGGCGCCACCGCGCGGCTGCTGTGGGAGAGCCCGGGACAGACGCGCGAGGTGATCCCCCAGAGCCAGTGGCTCGTCAGTGCGCCAGGCGCAGCGCCGGCGGCTTCGCCAAACACCATCACACTCGCCTCCCTCACACCCGTCATCCTTTCACTCTCCGGCAATCTGGCCGCGAGCCACTCCGATGAGGACGGCGCCTCAGACCTCCTCGAAGTCGCGCTCGGCACCTCGCTCACCAGCGGCGTCGTCCAGCCGGCCACGGGCTTGCAGGTCGTGGCACGTGGCGGTGGCACCAGCATCGACGCCAGCGTGCTGCGCCCGTCAGGGCAGGGGGCGTTCACCTTCACGCTGGAAAGCAGCGGCGACCTCGCCACCTGGACCCCGCTCAGCGTGACGCCCACCGTCACCAGCCAGGGCGGCGGCTGGGAGCGCGTGACCTGGCCAGACCTGCAGAGTCTGCCGGGCCAGAGCCTCGCGCGCGGCATCGTGCGTCTGCGCATCACGCAGGCAGGCGGTGGCAGCAGCACCACCACGCCGGTGGGCTGGCAGCAGACCGCTCTGAATTCCGGCACGCAGAGCTTCGGCCTCAATCTCACCCATCAGGCGCTTTTCACCGGCCGCATCAGCGCAGCAGGTGCCACCGGCGTCACTCTCGGCGAGCAAACCTCCGTGGTGTCCGTCATGGACCCCGCCCGGAGCTACTACCTTGAGATTCTCAGCGGCCCGCAGGCCGGGCACCGCCTGGATCTCCAGGGCATCACCTCCACGGCCTGCGTCGTTGCCGCAGACTCTCCATGCACCACGCTGCCAGCCAGCGCCATCGCCGGTCTGACCGGGGCTCTCGTGAGCCTGCGCCCGCACCGCACCCTGGGCGAGGTCTTTGATCCCGCCCTCTTTCAGGGCGGCCCCACCTCCGCCAGCGCCGACCAGGTCCTGTTTTACGCACCCGCAGGCTACGTCCCCTGCTGGCTCTACGCCTCCGGCGGCATACGCCAGTGGGTGCCTGAAGGCGTCAGCCACGAAAGCGTGAATGACACTCTCATCCCACCCGGCACGGGCGTCATGCTGCAGATCGCCCGCCCCGCGCCCGCCCCTCTGCTCACCACCGGAAGTGTGCGCACCACGCCTTTCGCCCGTCCGTTGCAGGCGGGGTACAACCTCTTTGCCAATCCCTGGCCGCTCGACACCACACCCGCCAGAGCTGGCCTGACGTCTTCCGCCCTCGTGGCCAGCACCTCCATCGCCCTGGCGGACCAGCTGCAGCTTTGGAAAGGAGACACTGCCGCCGCCGCGACCGGCTACCAGGGCTTCTGGCTCTTCCAGCTTCCCGGCATGCCTGCGCCCCTCTGGGTTTCGCTGGCAGATGCCACCATGCAATCTCTGAACAACACCCCCCTCCTGCGCGCCGGACGCGCCACCTTCATCAAGGCCCAGCCCAGAGGCAGCCGCCCGGTGTGGATGGTGCCAGCCCCATGAGCGGCGGCCCTGCCTGCACCAGACCTCCTTTCAGCGGCTAAGGGACTCATACCACGGACAGTTGAAAACGGGTCTTATGGATGTAAGCCAGCATCCCATGCGGCTAGCCAGCGCTCTGGCGGAGAGGGATCGTCCCGATCCCTCACGCTCACGCATCGCCCTGCATACTCGTGCCTCCGCAAAGCCGAGCCTCCCTCATCATCCAGCGCTCTCGCACATCCGCGAATACGCTGCAGGTGGGGGGATCAAGATGATCCCCCTCCGTCGCTGCGGCGAAGCCTCTGGCGGAGTGGGATCGTCCCGATCCCACAGGCTCCCGCTTCATCCAGCGCCATCGCACATCAGCGAACACGTTGCAGGTGGGGGGATCAAGATGATCCCCCTCCGTCGCTGCGGCGAAGCCTCAGGCGGAGTGGGATCGTCCCGATCCCACAGGCTCCCGCTTCATCCAGCGCTCTCGCACATCCGCGAACACGCTGCAGGTGGGGGGATCAAGATGATCCCCCTCCGTCTCTGCGGCGAAGCCTCTGGCGGAGTGGGATCGTCCCGATCCCACAGGCTCCCGCTTCATCCAGCGCCATCGCACATCCGCGAACACGCTGCAGGTGGGGGGATCAAGATGATCCCCCTCCGTCTCTGCGGCGAAGCCTCTGGCGGAGAGGGATCGTCCCGATCCCTCACGCTCCCGCATCGCCCTGCATACTCGTGCCTCCGCAAAGCCGAGCCTCCCTCATCATCCAGCGCTCTCGCACATCCGCGAACACGCTGCAGGTGGGGGGATCAAGATGATCCCCCTCCGTCAGCTCGTGCCTCCACCTTTAGACCCGTTTTTAACAGATCGTGGTATCACTCCTTGAGCGCCGGAGGCCGGTGGCTCTGGATCTGCGCCTTGAAGTCCCCAAGGCTGTTCCAGTGCGTGGGCGCGTTGAGATCCACCTCCGTGATGGCCAGCGTGCCAAACTCCTCCGCCTTGGCCAGCACATCGCCGTAGTGGTCGAAGATGCCTGAGATCATCCACTCGTTCTTGCGGGAGTCCGTGTAGGTGCTGCTGACGATGTAAACGTGGTTTTCGCAGGCACGCGCAGCAGCGAGCATGGGATTGCAGCCCCACACCGGCCACGCGATGACCTCCGCACCTTTGATCGTGAGGGCGCGGGCGACTTCCGGGAAGAAGCCGTCGTAGCACACCATCATGCCCACCTTGCCAAAGCGGGTGTCAAACACCGGGTAGTCATGACCGGGGGTGATGCCCGCCTCGATCTCTCCACGCGGCAGCGTCACCTTGCGGTACTTGCCCACCAGCGTGCCGTCTGGGCCGAGAAGCGCGGCGGTGTTGTACAGCGTCTTGCCCTCGCGCTCCACCAGTCCGGCCACGATGTAGAGATGGTGCTCCTTGGCCAGTTTGCCAAAGTACTCCGTGCTCGGTCCGGGCACAGGCTCGGCACACTCGGCCATCGTCTTGCCGGTGCCGTAGTAGGTCAGCGTCTCGCCGAGCACCACAAGGTCCGCCTTCTGTTGCGCGGCCTGCGCGATGAGCGGCGCATACTGCGGCGGTTTGTCAGCGGGGTTCTTGCCGTCCTTCGGCTGCAGGTGGATCGTCGCCAGCCTGACCTTGCGCGGGGCTGGGGCGGGCACGGCTGCGAATGAAACATCGCTCCACTCCACACGCGCATTCGCGGCCCATTGCAGGTAGAGCTCGATCTTTGCCTGCTTCGCCTTCGCCGGCGCGCGCAGGGTGCTCTCACAATGAATCCACTGCTTGGGCTCCCCGTCTGGTACATTCGGATACTCCGGCTCCGCTCGCGGCACGGTGCCTTTGGCGTAGCCTTGCTTGGCAGGCTCCTCCCAGCTCACAGGCTTGCCGTTTTCATCCTGCCAAAGAATGCGTGCATACACACTGCGGCGCGCCGTGGGCATGGTGCTGGCTTTTTTCCATGCGCTGAACTGGTAGTGCTTTCCACCCTCCACCGGCAGCGTGTGCGTCCAGCAGCCGATCCACTGCTCTCCCTCGCCGGTTTCAAGAATCAGTGCTCCCTTGCCATCATGCCCGCCCGTCTGGCTGGTGCTCGCAGCAGGCTTCGCCTCATCACGCGGAGACCACAGCACCCAGCCGTCTGAAAACGCCGCATGGGAAGCGGTGGCAAGGAGGCAGAGGAGGGTGGTGAGGGATTTCATGCGGGAGGGTACGTCGGCTGGTGCCGCAGTCTTGTGCGGCACCATCGCGAACCTCTCTTTTGTCCATGGCTTTGAAGCCCGCCTACTTCTCATCCAGCCCGCGGCGGATGCGGTACTTGATCGCAAGCTGATGCGCCGGGGAGTTCGCAAAGGTGAGGCCCTTGATGCGCTCCAGCTGCAGCAGCGCCACGCTTTGCACGGCATGGTAGTAGCCGCCGTTGTGGGCGATGTTGAGCAGGCGGTTGATGTAGTCGAGCTGCAGGTTCTGGCGTGCGATGCTCACCGGCTTGGCGGGGTCGTCCCCGGTGCAGATGGCCGTCGTCAGTGTGTTCATCACTTCATCCAGGCTCAGCTGGTTGCCGTACAGCGTGGTGTCCTCGATGCGCTGCAGCGTGCGGGCGTGCAGGAGCTGATCGAGCAAGGAGCGCTGGATCTGGAACACACGCTCATGCAGCTTGGGGTCCTCCCCTTCATCACGGTGGTCAAAGCCACGGCGCTGCAGCTGCAGGTGCGCGTAGAGCTCCGGCGGTCCGGCCAGTGCGTCAGGCGCAAAGGCGTGCTTTGCCAGCGCTGCCAGGGCCTGGCGCTGCTTGTCCGCCTCCACGGGCTTGAAGGGCACTGTGCCCGGGGCCTGGCCCTGCACCGCACGCTCCACATACACACCGCCCACGTAGCGCGAAATGGCGTTGAGCGAGCTGCTGGCCTCCTTTGTCAGCGAGGCAAAGGCCTGTGAGACCTCCTGCCAGCTTTTGCCAGGATCTGACACATCTTTCATGATGTTGCCGATCTCGGTGCGCACGATCTCACAGCGCTGCTCGCCGTAGCTGATGGCGTCGCTGCTCATGTCATAGAGCATGGCGCGCGGGTCGATGGCCTTGCCGGGGGCGCGCATGTCGTCGGCGTCATTGGCAAAGGCCAGCTCCGGCTTGTGGGAGTTTGCGGCGATCTCTTCGAGGCGCTTCGCCTCCTCCACGGGGTCTTCCAGCGCCTCGCTGTAGCCGTAGTTGATCACCCAGTGGTCATACGGGCCGGGCTTGGTGGTGAAGTACTGGCCCTGCTTCACGCCTTTCGGCGCGATGTTCACGGGCGGGTAGTCCATCACGGAGCCGGTGAGGCCGGTCTTCTCGGTGATCTCGGCATTGTGGATGTCCTTCAGGCTGTGAAGCTGGCTGCCACGGAAGTTGTGGTTCAGCCCCAGCGTGTGCCCCACCTCGTGCAGGCAGAGGTAGTAGAGCGATTCCTTGATCAGCCGGTCCATCTCCACGCGGTCGCTCTTCTGCAGCCGCAGCATGGTCTGGCCAAACTGCAGGCCGTTGCGTGCGGAGCCGCAGGCGTCGCACGCAGCGGGGTCAAAGGCCTTGGTGCCGGCTTCGGTCCCCAGATCCGCAAAGAGCTTCTTTGTCAGCAGCCGCTTGGTGATGAAGCTGTACTCCAGCATGATGTCTGCGCCGAGGATCTCTCCGGTGCGCGGATTGGCAAAGCTGGGGCCGTAGCCGCCGAAGGGGGGGGCCACACTGCTGGTCCAGCGCAGCACGTTGTGCTCGATGTCATCTGCACTCCACTTGGCATCATCGGGCTGCTGCTTGACGACGACGGCGTCTTTGAAGCCGGCAGTTTCAAAGGCTTCGTTCCACTTCAGCACGGCGGTGCGGATGGTGTCGCGGAACTCCACGGGCGTGGTGTTTTCGATCCAGAAGACGATGGGCTCCACGGGCTCGCTCAGCGCGGTGCCGGGCTTCTGCTTCACCAGCCGCCAGCGGTGGATGACATCGCGGTAGGGCGCGACATCGGTGCTCGTCATGTCCGTGATCTGGTGCGTGAAGTAGCCGATGCGCGGGTCGTCCAGGCGCGGCTTGTAGTCGCTCTCCGGCATGGCGATCAGCGTGTGCTGCACCTTGACCGTGATGTAGCGTGCGTTGGCCACATCAGCTTCAGTTTCCCAGGTGGGGGTGGGGTTTTCAAACACGTACTCCGTCGTGACGGCGGTGTTCTTCGGGTAGCCGTTGATGCGCAGGATCTTGGACTTGGTCTCGGAGAGCCTGCCCAGCACCGCCTTGTCTCCGCCGCTGTGGCTGAACTTCACCTGCGCCAGGCTTTCGCGCAGAAACAGGTTCGTGCACGGAATGAGGTAGCCCTCCTCGTCCTCAGCCGCGATGGTCTCGCTGTTCAGGATGGCGCTGCTGGTGTTGGCCTTGTCCGCCTTGGCCAGCGCGTTCTGCGGATCGAAGTAGAGCTTGGTGTTCTGCTCGATGAGCTCGATGCGGTCAAAGATCTTGCGCAGCGTGAAGACCAGCGAGTCGCCGTAGCGGCCGCGATTGTGGCCGGAGGCCACGGGGCCGTCCACGCTGTGGTTGAAGTAGATGAACTCCGGGCCGAGCTGGCTTTTCTGAACATAGAGCCACGGGCTGCCATGCTCAAAGTCCAGGTAGGTGCGGAACAGGCCGTCGATGCGCTTGAAGGTCTTGGTGAATTCCGCGACGCTTTTGCGCTTGGGCTTGTTGTCCGCGTCCGTGCTGCTCTTGGTCAGGCTGGTGGTCTGTGGCGCAGCGGGTGCGGGTGGCGTCTGCGCCGGGGCGGAGGGCTGTGCCGGTGGCGTCGGCGCTGGCTTGGCAGGTTCCGGCTTGGCGGGCTCGGGCTTCGCAGGGTCAGGCTTGGGCTCCGGCTTCGGATCGCGCTGCGGTTCCGGTTTGGGCTCAGGCTTGGCAGGCTCGGGTTTGGCAGGAGCAGGCTTGGGAGCGGGTTTGGGTTCCGGTTTGCCCTCGGCTGCCGCGGGCAGTTCGCACAGGGACAGAAGCAGGGCGGGGCAGGCGATCAGGAAGCGGCGTGGCAGGAGCATGCAGGGCGGTTGGGTTGGTCGTTTCGATCTTAAAACTACCCGACACAACGGCTCAGCCGCCAGATCATTGTATAAATTTGTGCGTGCCGGGCGGCTGGGGCGGTGTCGCGGCCTCCGCCATACACTTTTCACATTTAATGGTAAGAAGCAGGGAAGCCTCACGTTTCTGCGCCGGACGCCCCCTTAGCCCCTTTTGCATATGACCTCACTCCGCCTCCTCTCCGCGTGCCTGCTCGCCACCGCCACGCTGCAAGCGGCCCCTCTGCCAGAAAGCCAGAAGATCGACCAGCTTCTCAGCAAAGACTGGGAAAAGGCCGGCCTGAAGCCCAACCCGCCCGCCAGCGACGAGGTGCTGGTGCGTCGGCTCTACCTCGACATCGCCGGGCGCATCCCCACCCTGGAGGAGGCGCAGGCCTACATCAGCTCCAAGGACCCGCAGAAGCGTGGCAAGCTCATCGACACCCTCCTGGCCTCCGACGGCTACACCAGCCACATGTTCAACTACTGGGCCGATGTACTGCGCCTGACGGACAACGTGAAGGGCCGCATCACTGCCGAGGCTTATGAGGAATGGCTCAAGCAGCAGGTCAAAGCCAACGTGCCGTATGACAAGTTCGTGAAAAACCTCCTCACCACCGACGGCGGTGTGTGGGACAGCGGCAGCATCGGCTTCTGGCAGCGGGATGAAAACAAGCTCGACCACCTCGCCTACACCGTGCAGGTCTTTCTGGGCACCAGCATCGTCTGCGCGCAATGCCACAACCACCCTTTCGACAAATGGTCGCAGATGGACTACTACCACATGGCCGCCTTCACCTACGGCATGGACACCAAGAGCCGGGGGCTGGACTTCAAAAGCAGCGCCAGCAAGAGCATGGAGCTGGACAAGAAGACCGTGCAGGCCATGAGCGCCGCCGAAAAGAAAGCCTACCGTGCCAAAATGCAGGCCGAGAAAAAGGCCGAGGAATCCAAGATCAGCAAAGAGGACATGGCGCAGGTCAAGCGGGCCATGCAGGACGTCATGAAACCCCTGCGCTACACCAGCGCCGAGTGGCAGGAAGGCAGGCTGCCCTCCCTCCCTGCAGACTACAAATACCCCGATGCCAAGCCCGGCCAGAAGGTGGAGCCCAAGACCATGTTTGGCCAGGACGCCGTGCTCAAGCCCGGCCAGACGCAGCTCGCCGCCTTTGCCGACTGGATGACCAGCCCGGAGAATCCGCGCTTCACCACCGTCATCGCCAACCGCATGTGGAAGAAAGCCTTCGGCGTGGGTCTGATCGAGCCCGTGGATGAAATGACCGACAGCACCGTGGCCAGCAATCCGGCGCTGATGGACTACCTCACCCAGCTCATGGTCGAAAAGCAGTACTCCCTCAAATCCTTCCTCCGCGTGCTCTACAATACCGACACCTACCAGCGTGCCGCCACGGCAAACGAGGTGCCGCTTGGGGAGACCTACCACTTCACCGGCCCCATCCTCCGCCGCATGAGCGCGGAGCAGATCTGGGACTCCTTTGTCACGCTCTCCAAGGGCAACGTGGATGACAGCGTCGATGATGAAAACGCCCGCCTGCACCAGTATCTCGACGATCTCTCCATGTTCCTCGGCACCGTCAAATCCAAGGGGGCGGAGGGGCTGGTGCAGATCGCCAAGGAGGGGCGGGCCAAGCTGGATGCTAACCAGAAACGCATAGACGAGATGAAGGCGAAGCTCGAAGCCGACAAGGCCAAGGGCATCGACACCACGGCGGAGGCGAAGAAGCTGGCCAAGGAAGCCAGCGCCCTTCGCAAGTCCTCGGAGAAGGACATCCTCGTCGCCCTGCTGGGCAAGGAACGCGCGGATGACCTGCGCCAGGGCTACCGCCCCGAGAAACCGGCGCAGGAAAAGCGCCCGCAGGTCGATCCCAAGACGCTCGCCTCCATGACCAAGGAACAGCGCAAGGACTTCCTGAAGAACTACAAGCGTGGCAGCAACGGCAAGGACGCCATGGGCCTCACCTCCCGCGCCTCCGAGCAGCCCAGCCCCGCACGCCCCGGCACCTTCCTGCGCACCTTTGGCCAGAGCGATCGCGAGCTCATCCAGAACGCCAGCGACGACGCCTCCGTGCCCCAGGCGCTCACACTTCTCAACGGCCCCGCTGCCGATGTGCTCAGCAACCCGGCCTCCAAGCTGAACCAGGCCATTGCCCATGCGTCATCGCCCGCGCAGAAGATCGACACTCTCTACCATGCGCTGCTCAGCCGTGCGCCCACGGCCAGTGAGAAGGCCATCCTCGACACCGTCATCAAGGAGCGCGGAGACAAGGCCGTGGCGGACGTCACCCACGCGCTCATCACCGGCTCGCAGTTTCTTTTTGTCCAGTAATTCCCCACCCACGCGCCCCCCATGAAAACGCTTCTCAACTCCTGTGACGATGTCACCCGCCGTGACTTTGCCAAAAACATCGCCAAGACCTGCCTGGGCGTCACCGTGATGAGCGCCCTCGCACCGCGCGGCTATGCTGCCTTTGAAGGCTCCAGCAAGGCGAAGCAGGCCGCCACGGCCAAGCGCGTCATCTATCTGTACATGTCCGGCGGCATGACGCACCTGGACACCTTTGGCTGCGTCCCCGGTGCAGACACCATGGGCGGCACCAAGACCATTCCCACCAGCGCAGACGGCGTGCAGATCGGCGAGCTGCTGCCGCACACCGCGAAGATGATGCACCGCGGTGCCATCATCAATTCGCTCACCTCCACCCAGGGCGCGCATGCCCAGGGCAATTACTTCCAGCACACCAGCTACACCATGCGCGGTGCCACGCGGCACCCCACGCTGGGCGCCTGGATGCAGAAGTTTCAGGGAAAGGGGAATGCCGACCTGCCCGGCTCCGTCATCATCACGGGGGACAGCAAGCATCCCGGCGGTGGTTTCTTTGAGGCCGCGTATCAGCCGCTCATTCTCAACGATCCCTCCAAAGGCCTGCAAAACAGCCACCGCCCTGCCGCGCTGAGCGAAAGCGACTTTGACTACCGCCTCGGCCTCTCCGCCAAGCTCGACCAGAGCTTCCAGCAGTCCTACAACTACAAAAACGTGAAGGCCTATGCCGACGTTTACAAAGACGCGATCAAGGTGATGAAGAGCGAAGACCTGGAGGCCTTTGATCTCAGCAAGGAATCTGCCGAAACGCATGCGGAATACGGTCCGGGCAATTTTGCCCAGGGCTGCCTCCTGGCCCGCCGCCTTGTCGAGCACGGTGTGCGCTTTGTGGAGGTGAACCTCGGCGGCTGGGACATGCACCAGGACATCGGTGCACGCCTGCCAGAACGCTGCGGCGATCTCGACCAAGCCCTCGGCACCCTCCTCACCGACCTCGAACGCCGCGGCCTGCTGGATGACACCCTCGTCGTCCTCACCTCCGAATTTGGCCGCACCCCGAAGATCAACCAAAACGAAGGCCGCGACCACTATCCCAAAGCCTTCAGCTCCGTCCTCTGGGGCGGCGGCATTGCCGGTGGCCAGGTCTATGGCAAGACGGACAAAGGCATCGAAGTCACCGAAAACAAAGTCAGCGTCCCCGACTTCAACGCCACCATCGCCTACGCGCTCGGCCTGCCGCTGGATCTGGTTCTCTATTCCAGCACCAAGCGTCCCTTTACCGTGACCGACAAGGGGCAGCCCATTACTAGCTTGTTTGCTTAGGTGGGGTGAGTTTCTGATGTGGGATGATTCATCATTTTTTTGCGGCTTTTTATCGACAAAATTTTTCGCTCTGATCAAGATGGCGAAAAATCATGCGATTCAGAAAGGCGCTGCTCAAGCTTAAGGTTCTTGCCAGTCTTCTGTGGGCTCTGCCCGTGGTGGGCGCGGAGCTTTCCGATGAGCAGCTCCGCAGCGGGCTGACGCAGCTCGCCTCCCTGCTGGCGGTGGATGTGCCGAAGGATGCGCGCTGGGTGCTCGTCGAGAGCCAGGGACGGCGCTTTGGCATCTTCGCGCAGGAGGAGGATGTCTTCCGCACCGAGGGCAACGCCTTCCTCTTTGATGAAAAGCCCGGCTCCGAGGCCCGCGTGCTCATCCTGTATGCAGGCTCGGTTTTCACGGTCTATGCAGAGCGGGAAGGGGGAGGTCCCGTGCGGGAGCCGCAGGAGATGCAGGAGCAGAGATTCAGCGCCACCTGGAAAAAGGCGGACGTGGCCAAGGATGTGGCGGCGGCAGCGGAGTGGCTGAAGAAAGAAGCCAGCCGTGTCAAACCCGGCACTGCCGCGACTCAGATGAACGGGCGGGGGTTTGACGATGACGGCAGCGCCAACCAGCTGCTGCTGCACCAGCAGACAGCCCTCCTGTGGGCCTCCGTCCTGCTGCATACGGGGCATGAGCCCGAGGCCCTCTCGCTCGCCCATGCGGCAATGACCAACGCCGATGAAACCCGCCGCAAGCAGCTGCTCGACGGCTGTTTTGACCGCCGGGCCAACCAGGCCTTTCAGCAGGTGATGAAGGATTTCAACGGGCAGCACGACTGGAGCAAGCTGCGCGACGCGCTGGCCAAACTGGTGAGCCAGTACCCGCTCGGCTGGCAGCTCCGCGACGCGGTGCGTGTGCTGCTGCACAACGTCACCGAACGCGCCAAGCTGCCCGCCGCGCCGCCGCTCAAGACTCTGCGCGCGCTCTCTGACGCAGACCAGAAAGTGCTGCTGGCGTGGCTGAAGGAGCTCGAAGACGGCAAGCAGATCGAATACTCGCGCTGGTCCCTGCCTGAGACAGCGGGTGAAGATGGCGAGGAGCGTCGGTTCAATCAGGTCGCGCATGCGGCCTTCCCGCGCAGCCATGGACTGGCCGCCATTCCTCTGCTGACGGCGCTGCTGGGGGATGACACCCTGACGCTTGTGGATTTGAACCAAGGGCAGGGGATGGAGTTCGGCAGCCACTACTATGGCGGGGGCGATGAGGATGCAGTCACAAAGCTGCAGCGTGCCTACGAACGGCTGCCCAAGCCCAAGACCCGCGCCGAGCTGGCCTGGATGCTTTTGGCGCGAGTGCTGCCGAGAGACCTGCTCAACTCAAACTCTGAAAATCACAAGGAAATGGCGGGTGAGATCCTCTCCTGGTACACCAGCCTCAAGGACGCTCCTCCGGCGGAGCTGGCGCTCGCCTATCTGGAGGCGGGGGAGAACGACCAGAACATCCTCAAACTGGCGCTGGAAGTGACCGATCCGAAAAAGTTCGCCCGGCTGGAAAACAGCATGCTCGAGCAGGCTCAAATCTATGACCTGAGCAATTTGGTCCCCTTTGTGGAAAAGCTTGGTCCTGAAAAAGCGCCCGCTTTTGTGAAGAAAGTGCGCCAGAAGCTGGAGGGTGAACTCAGCCGCTATGGCTCCGCAGATGATCAGAGCCAGCAGCGCAAGCAGATGGAGTCCAACCTCAGGCGCCTGGAAACAGCGGCCAGCGGGCAGAAGAAGAAGCCGGAGATCAAAGAGGTGCTGGCGGTGCTCGCGGCCTACGATCCGGCAGAGCCCACTGAGGACCAGATGGAAGTGCGGGAGGCCTATGAGGAGTTCTCCAAGCTCATGCAGAAACGGTCTGCCAGTGAGCGCCTCGAACTGATCTTCGCAGCGCTGCCGGATTTCAAGTCCGCGGCGCTGGCGGTGAACCTGCTTCAGTTCGCCTTGCGTGCAGATCAGGCGGAGGGCGGGGAAAAGCTCAGGCCTGAGCAGCGGCAGGCGCTGCTGGAGCGCACCCGGCCGCAATGGCAGAAGCTGCTGGATGCTTCGGCGAAAGACGCCGCAGAGTCGAATGACGAGCCGGAAAGACTGCTCATCCTGACCGTGTCGGTGCTCGAAGACATGGTGACTGGGGAGGATCAGCGTGGCGAGCTCTCCCAGTTATCCCTTCTGGGAAGCCGGGGCGCCGCCATTCTCCGGCAGCGCGCCACCACCTTGCTTGCCGGGCAGAAGGTGGAGCCGCTGCCAAGTGCTGCCGCCATCAAAGCCGATGAGCGCCAAAAACTCCTCGATCAATGGAGCAAGAAGTCGGCGGAAGAAATCAGCCGTGGTCTGGAGACGCTTCCTGTGGACCAGCTGCTGGCGCTCAATGAAACACTCGCCCGCGCATCGGACCTGCCCGGCAGCTTCAAGGAATATGCAGGCCTCATTCAAACGGTGCAGATCAAAGCCGTGGCAGATGCCGCTCCCTGGCAGGCGTTTCGGGGCAAGGCATGGAGCAAGGACACACTCGTGGCTCTCGCCAGGCAGGTGTCCTCCTACGGCGGAGGGCGGCTCGTGGTCCAGCTTCAGCGTGGTGCGCCGCTTTTCGGCTTCAATCTTCAGGTGAGCGAAGTGCCGAAATTCAAAGGCCTGTGGCAGGCGCAGCAGTTGGAACGAACAGCTGAAAATTTGGGCGGGAAGCTTCCCAAACTCGGCAACCGCCTTTCTGCCGCCAGCTTTCAGCAGGCGCGTGCCAATGCCCAATGGCTGTGGCTGGACTCGCCCAAGGTCGAGGCAGTCAAGGAAACCCCCAAAGCCGGGGACGATGACGATGAAGCAGCCGAGTCACTTCAGGAAATGCGCGAGGAGGAGCAGACGGCATGGAAGGCTCTGACCCAGGCTGTGGAAAATCCCAAAGCAGTTCCCACCCAGATCATCTTTATCGGCGCTCCCACCACCGCACTCGTCAAGAAAGACAAAGACTAACCGCCCCATCCTTATGCCATCACCCGTTCCACAACCCTCCTGGGAGCACGTGCTCAAGCAAGTCGCCCGCATTCGCGAAGAAACCGGCCGTGTCATCGTGGGGCAGCACGCGGTGGTGGAGCAGATGCTCACCGCGCTGCTGTGCCGGGGCCACTGCCTGCTCGTCGGCGTGCCGGGGCTGGCGAAGACGCTGCTGGTTTCCACGCTCGGAAAGATCCTCGGCCTCAAATTTCAGCGCATTCAGTTCACACCTGATTTAATGCCCACGGACATCCTGGGGAGCGAGGTGCTGCAGGAGGCCGCGAGCGGCGGACGCAGCTTCAACTTCGTCCCCGGCCCCATCTTTGCGAACCTCATCCTCGCGGATGAAATCAACCGCACACCCCCGAAGACGCAGGCCGCACTGCTCGAAGCCATGCAGGAAAAGCAGGTCACCGTGGCTGGCAAAACGCGTGCGCTGGAAGAGCCCTTTCTGGTCTTTGCCACGCAGAACCCCATCGAGCACGAGGGCACCTATCCGCTGCCGGAGGCGCAGCTCGACCGCTTCTTCTTTGAGATCCGTCTCGACTACCCCACAATGGCGGAGGAGGCGGAGGTGCTCGCGCGTACCACGGGCAAAACCGTGGCTGCTGCGGAGGCGGTGCTGGACGCCAGCAGCCTCATGGCGCTGCAGGAGGCGGTGGTGGAGGTGCCGGTGCCGGACCACGTCACGCAGGCGATTTTGCAGCTCACGCATCGCTCACGCCCGGCTGGCGAGCTGGCGGATGACTTCATCAAAAACTACGTTGCCTGGGGCGCGGGCCCGCGTGCTTCGCAGTCGCTGGTCCGTGCCGCGCGTGCTTTGGCATTGCTGCGCGGTCAGGCCGCAGCATCCATCGAGGAGGTGAAGGCCGTGGCCGCACCCGTGCTGCGGCATCGCATCCTGCCAAACTACAACGCCACCGGCGACAACATCACCGTGGAGCAGATCATCACGCACCTGCTCGGCAAACTTTGATCTCACACCGCCGTGGCCAGCACCTTCAAACACCTCCGGCCCGAGGACGTACGCAAGCTCAAGAACTATGAGCTTTCCGCGCGTCTGATGGTGGAGGGCTGGCTCAGCGGCCGGCACCGCTCGCGGCAGCGCGGCTCGTCCATCGAGTTTCACGAGTATCGCGGTTACACGCCGGGGGATGACCCGAAGCTGGTGGACTGGCGTGTCTTTGCGCGCACGGACCGCGTGTTTCTGAAAACCTTCGAGCAGGAGACGAACATGGAGATGCACCTGTTCGTGGACAGCAGTGCGAGCATGGGCTTTCCGCTGACCGATGGTGTGACCAAGCTGGATCACGCCTCGTTCTTCGCCGCCTGCCTTGCCTGGCTGGTGGTGCGGCAGACGGACAAGGTCAGCCTGCATCTGTTTGACGACCGCATCCGCGTTGCGCTGCCGCTGGGCAGCACGCGCACGCACCTGCACCAGTGCCTCAGCGCGCTGGAAAACAACAAGCCGGGTCAGAAGACCTCGCTCGCCGCAGCGCTGGAGCGCTCTCTGCCCGTGCTGAACCGCCGTGGCACCCTCGTCATTCTCAGTGATTTCTACGAAGACCCCGCCGCGGTGTTCAAGGCGCTCAATCCCTACATCCATCGCGGCTTCCGCATCCACCTCTTTCAGGTGCTCACACCGATGGAGCTCGACATCGGCGAAGTCGGTCTCGCGCGCTTCACCGATCTGGAAACCGGCGAGAAGCTCACCATCCACAGTCAGCAGGTGCGGGAGAGCTACCGCGAGGCGGTGCGCCAGCGCATCCAGACGCTGCGCTCCCTTGCCGTCAGCCGCCGCGTGGACTGGATGCTCGCAAGAACGGATGAAAGCTACTTTGCTCTGCTGGACCGCCTCACCCAACTCCACGGATGAACCTCTCGCTGCTCAATCCTGCGCTGCTTTTCTGTACGGCCCTCGTCGCTGTGCCGCTGCTGGCGCATTTGTTTGCGAAGGCCAGGCCGCGTGAGTTTCCATTCCCCTCCTTGCAATGGCTGCGGCAGGTGGAGCGCAAGACCACCCGGCTGCGCAAGCCCAAGGACTGGCTGCTGCTTTTCCTGCGCACGCTCATCGTTACGGCGCTGGTGGCCGCCTTTCTGCAGCCGCTTCTTTTCAGCGGGGCACAGCTCACCGCCGCCAATGCGCGCAAGACGATTGTGCTGGTGGTGGACCGCTCTGCCTCCATGGGATTTGTGGAGCAGGGGCAGTCACGCTTTGCACGTGCTAGCGCGCAGGCTGAGGCGGTGCTGCAGGGAGCGGGCTCCCAGACGCTGGCAAACATCATCTGGATGGACGCCGAGCCGGAGGCGGAGTTTCCTGATCCTGCGGTGAATGTGGAGGCGCTGCGCGAATCCCTACGGCGTGCGCAGGTCACGCTGGAAGCAGGAGAGGTGGGTGCTGCCATGCGCAGCGCCATGGAGCAGCTGGGCCGTGGGGAGGGCGCGAAGGAGCTGTATGTCATCAGTGATTTTCAAAGCACGGCCTGGAAGCAGGCGGACCTGAACATCCCGCCGAATGTGAAGCTGCTCACCATCCCCGTGGCCACCACGGATGCCGCCAATGCGGCGCTCACCAGCCTGGTGGTGCAGCCGGAGCGTCCGGTCAGCGGTACCGAAGCGCGCGTGCTCTGCCGCGTGCGCAACTTCAGCGGTGCTGAATCCAAGACGACGGTGCAGCTCGCCTTTGCCGAGGTGCGGCAGACGCGGGCTCTCACGCTGCCGGCCTGGGGGGAGGGCGTGGCGGAGTTTCGCGTACCCTGTGGCGCGGCCGGTTTGCAGGGCATCACCGCATCCCTGCCGGAGGATGCCTTTCCTGCGGACGACCGCCGCTTTGCCACTGTGGAGATTCGCGAAAGCTGGCGGGTAGGCGTCGAGGGGCCGCCGAAGGATGCAGGACTCCTGCTGTGGCAGCGTGCGCTGGCTTCCCTGGGCTGGCTGGATCTGAAAAGCGCTGCGCCAGACCCCGATGTGCGCCTGGCCGTGCATGCTGCGCCGGAGCGTGCCGCAGAGCTGCGCGCTGCTGCCGAGCGTGGTGCCACCGTGATCTGCCAGCCGGGGGAGGACTGGAGCGGCAACGCTTGGATGGCCTTTTGGAATGCAGGCGCGAAAGAGGCGGCGCTGCACGCCGAGCAGCTCAATCGCGACAAGGACAAACCGTGGACGCTGCAAACCGTGCAGGAGGATCACCCGCTGTGGCAGATCTTCAGCAGCGGCGAGTATGGAGACCCCGCAGGCGGCAGCGTCTGGCGGCGGCTGAAGCTCACCGCTGGCGATGCACAGGCACTGCTGAGCTACAAGGACGGAGTGCCCGCGCTCGCTGTGCAGCGCGCGGGCAAAGGCTGGCTCGTGCTCTGGAACATCGATCTGGATGAAGCCGTGAGCGACCGCGTGCAACAGCCGTCTTTCCTCGTGCTGCTCGGAGAGCTGCTGCTGCACCATGGCGAAACCGGGGGGCATTCCGCGCTGAGGCAGTTCATACCACCGCAAAATCTGTTCTGGCAGCCAAAGCAGCCCGTCGCGGCGGATCAGGTGCGTCTGCAGGATGACACTGGTGCTGAACATCCTTTCATTTACGACGCCTCGCAGTCTCCCGCCGTGCTGCGTGCGCGCGAGGCGCTGCCACCCGGCAACTACAAATGGCTGCTCGATGCCCAGGCCGTTGAGCGTGCCAGCATAAATTTTCCCGCCGATGCCGAGAGCGATCTCCGCACGCTGGACCCGGCTTCACTCGGCGTTGGCAAATCGCTCACGCTGAGCGCCGCCGCCGCACTCGCAGCCCAGCGCGATGGCCTGCCGCTGTGGCCTTGGTGCGTGGGCGTCGCCTTGTGCGCCCTCGTTCTTGAAAGCCTCGTGGCCCGCAGCGCCATCCGCCATCCCTCACACGCATGACCTTTGCCCCCGCCATTCCCGAACCCTGGCCCTGGATCGCCCTCGTGGTGCTGCCACTGGCCGGCGGCTGGCTGGCCTGGCGCTCCGGCGTAACGCTGAGCACGGGCAGGCGCTGCGTTTTCATGGCCTTGCGCGGGCTTGCCTTTGCCGCACTGGCGCTGCTGCTGCTCAATCCGGGCGAATGGAAGCAGCCGGAGCAGCAGGAGGAAAAGCTGCACGCCGTGCTGCTGGACCGCAGCGCCTCCATGGCCGTGCGCGATGCCGGGGATGCCACACGCTGGTCGGATGGACTTGCCATGGCTCAGGCACTCGCAAAGTCAGGCGGCGATCAGCTCAAGGCCTTCACCTTCAGCGACACCCTCGAAAGCGATGCGCTCAAAACCGGGCTCAAACCAGACGGGCAGGCGAGCGCCATCGTTCACAGCGGCAATGCACTCTTCAGCGGTGCCTCGGGACTCGGCCGCAAGCTCGCCAGCATCACCATCATCAGCGACGGCCATCAAACCCGCGAAGACCCCGCCGCCGAACTCATCCTCCGCGCACGCGCCGCGCATGTGCCGCTGCACGTCGTCCCTCTCGGCGGAGACTGGGGCGGGCGCGATCTCATTCTGCACGCCACGCGTCGTCTCGTCATGGCGCTGCCCGGGAAGCCGGTGGCTGTGGGCGTGAGTCTGGAGAATCGCGGCCTGGGTCTCATCAAGCCGCGCGTGCAGCTCGTCGATGCCAATGGAAAGACGCAGGCCGAGCGCGATGTGGAGATGGACAGCGGCGCGCGGAAAAACATCACGCTGGAAATGCCCAAGCTCGCCGGAGGTGACTACCGCGTCATCGTTGCACCGCAGCAGGGGGAGGACATCACGCGCAACAACGAGGACCGTGTGCGCGTGCAGGAGCTCACCAGCCGCACCCGTGTCTTCATCGCCGAAGGCGCGCCGTACTGGGACAGCAAATTCCTCGCACAGCTGCTCCGCGAGCAGGGCTTCATGGATGTGCGCGCGATCTACCGCCTCAATGATGAACGCTACTTCCGCGTGGATGCCGGAACTTCCGAGCCGGTGGTCAGCGGCGACTCGACCTTTCCTGAAACAGCGGAGGACTTTGCCAAGATCGACCTCCTGGTGCTTGGCAAGGGGGCGGAGGGATTTCTCGATGCGAAGCGCATCGAGGCGATGAAGAGTTTTGTGCGCGATCGCGGCGGTGCGCTGCTGCTCGCGCGTGGCAAATCCTACGCCGACCGGCTGGCCGAGCTCGAAGTGCTGGAGCCGGTGGAATGGGGCACCACCATGACCGGCGACTTCCGCTTTGAACCCGGCAGCGTCGGCGAAGCCGCAGGCCTCTTCGGCCAGGCGCTGCCTGAGGCGCAGGACCCGCTGTGGAGGCAGCTCCCACCGCTGAGTGATGTGGTGACGATCGCGAAGCTGAAGCCTTTTACACAGGTCATGGCCATGGGCGTGAAGCCCGCCGTGGGGCGTGAGGAGCGCGTGCCTCTGCTGGCGACCCGCCACTTTGGCCGTGGTGTGGTCGTGGCCTTGAACGCGGATGGCTTGTGGAAGTGGGACTTCGATCCCCAGGCCCGCAAGCTCGGCAACATGTATGAGGAGTTCTGGACCCAGCTCCTGCAATGGACCGCCAGCTACGCGGAGTTTCTGCCGGGGCAGGAGCTTTCTCTGCGTCTGGGAGAGTCGAATGTGAAACTCGGCCGGGGCGTGCGTGCGAGCATCGGCTGGCGCGGCGGCAAGGATGTGCCGCAGCCAAAGCTGCGTGTGTTTTATGAGGGCAAACAACTGCCGGACGTCAGCGCCAGCGAAGCTGAGAGCGATGCCGAAGGCCGCCGCTCCTGGGCTGCGCTGCTGCAGCCGGAGAATCCCGGCACGTATCGCGTGCAGGCATTCAACGGCGACAAGGCCGGACCCGAGGCCGTGCTGAATGTGCTCGCTCCACCCACCGAGCAGGAGTCTCTCTCCGCAGACCCCGCCTTTCTGAATGAGCTGGCGGAAGCAACGGGTGGCAAAGCCTGGAAACCGGCGCAGGCTTCGGAACTTGCGAAGCTGCTGCTCGCACCGTCGCTGGATCAGGTGCAGGAGCGTGCGCAGGCTTTTTGGCATCCCTTGTGGCCGCAGTCCTGGCTGCTCATTCCCCTCATCCTCCTGCTTGCCGTGGAGTGGTGGTCACGTCGTCGTCTGGGCCTGCTTTAACCCATCTGCTTTTCATGAACTCGTTTGACTCCGCGCTTTCCCGCTTCGCCGCACTCTGGCGGCTGGGCTTGCTGCTGGTGGCCGTGCTGATGACGCTGGCCATGGGCGGGCTGGTGCTGCTGCTGCTGGGGGGCTTTGATTTTGTGGCTCCTCTGAGTGATGAGGTGAGGCCGGTGGTGTTCATGGCGTGGTGCAGCGTGCTGGTGCTGCTGGCGCTGAGCCATCTGCTGCCATTGCTGCGGCTGAATCGCGCGCGCGCAGCCGCGCATGCGGACGAGACCCTCGGCGCGCGGCGGCCCGTGACGACGGCGCTGGAGGTTTCCCAGCAGCAGGCGGAGGCAACGCCGCTGCGGCAGTTCCTGGTCGATAAGCTGCTGTGGGACGGGGAGCGGGAGATTGAGGCGCTGTCATTTTTCTCGATGTTGCCAAGGCGGTCCATCCGGCGCGCGGCGCTGACGAGTCTGGCCGTCCTGCTGGTCTTTGCGGCCTTGTGCGTGGCGAATTTTGCGGCGGTGAAGACCATCTCCGCACGCCTGCTGCACCCTTATGCCGATGTGCCGCCGTATTCGCCGCTGCAGTTTGAAGTGACGCCCGCCCGGCCCAAGGTGGTGTATGGCGCGGATGCGGAGCTGGAGGTGCGCGTCACGGGCGGTGCCGTGCCGGAGGGCGTGGTGCTGCTCACACGTGAAGACGCCGGTGCGCCGGTCAGCACGGCGGGCGCGTTTGCCATGGGCGGCGGTCGCTTTGGCCAGCGGCTGCAGCGCGTCACACAGCCGGTGCAGATCGCCTTTGCCGCAGGCGCGGCGCGCAGCCCCTGGCTGACCGTGGATGTGATGCGACAGCCGCGTGTGGAGAGCGTGATGCTGAAGATCATTCCGCCGGCATACTCGAAAAGACCTGCGCGTGAGTTTGCCCTGGGCACTTCGGAGCTCGTGGCACTGGCGGGCTCGGAGGTCGAGGCGCGCATCACGAGCAACCGCCCTCTTAGCGGTGGCGAGGTGACGCTGACCCCTCCGCGCAGCCTCAGCCGCGACAAGCCCGAGACCGTGGTCGCACGCGCCAGCGGCGGCCGGGAGGTGACGCTGCGCTGGAAGGTGAAATCTCCCTGCCTCGTGCGGCTGGACCTGAAGGACATCACCGGGGCGAGCTCGGCGGCACCCGTGGAGCTGGAGCAGAAGATGCTGCCGGACAATCCGCCAGTGGTTTCGCTGGAGTCACCGGCAGGCGTGACTCTCGCCACACCGGAAAGCGAAGTGCCGCTGAAGATCGAGGTGGAGGACGATCTCGGCCTCGCGCGCATCGATCTTGTTAGAAAACTCACCGGCTTCCGTGACCGTGGCCGCCGCCTGACGGAAGATGCGGCGGATCAGGTGTATGCGCTGGATGAAAAGCTGGAGATGAAGAAGCTCGGTGTGGAGCCGGGGCAGACGCTGGAACTGCATGCCGAGGCGCATGATCACAATCCCACCCTGATGGGCATCGCCAGCTCCAGTGTGGGCCGCATCCAGGTCATCAGCACCGAGGACTATGCCGAGCTGATGCAGGCGCGGACGACGCTGAAGGAGTTTCAGGCGCGGTTCAGCGCCTTGAATGAGGCCGTGCAGCAGGTGCGCGAGTCGCTCGACAGCGGAGACCGCGCCGCAGCGCAGCAGGCCATGCAGCAGGCACAGGAACTCGCCGAGGCCATGGCGAAGGATTTTCAGGCCTTTGATGCGGAGAAGCAGGTCGCGCAGGAGGCGCAGAAGATCGCGCAGATGATGCAGGGCATGCAGCAGCGCCTTGCCGGGGGCTCGAAGGAGGAGATGGAAAAGATGAAGCAGGAGCTGGGTGAAGCCGCCAGACGCACGCAGGACCTCAAGGACAAGGGGAAGCAGCTGGCGGAGATCGGCCGGGTGCTGGAGATGGCGGCGGAGTTCAAGTCCATGCACGCGCAGCAGCAGCGCCTGACCAAGCAGCTCGAAGAGCTGGCGCGTGAGATCATGATCGGGGACATGCGCAATGCCGCCAAGCTCGACAAGCTGGCACGCCAGCAGCAGGCCGTGCTGGACCGCTGGAAGCAGTGGCTGCCCGAGCTGCGCGCCGCCGCCGAGGCGCTGCCCGCCAGCGAAGGGGAGCTGAAAAAGGAGTCGCTGGACTTTGCCAATGCCGCCGAGAGCGCAGGCATTCAGCGCAGCATGGAGACGGCCATGCAGCAGGCGAAGAAGGACAACACGCCAAACACCTTTGTAAATTCACAGCTCGCGCTCGTGGGCATGGACACGCTGATGAACAGCGACAACAAGCTGTGCCAGAGCTGCAAGAGCGGCGGCATCCATTTCATGACCAAGGAGGGCCTTTCCGAGACGCTGGCGCAGATGCTTGCAGGCATGTGCAAGCGCCGTGGCATGGGCAAAGGGGAGAAGCCGGGGCAGCAGCCCGGGCAAAGTCCTGCCGGCGGAGACGGGGACAATGGCGATGGCTTCAGCACCGAGGGGGACCCCATGCTCAATGCGCCGGTGTACGGCCCTGAACGCATGGCCTTCAATGATGACAGCTCCATGCGCGGCAATCACAACTCGCGCGGAAAAAGCGGCCAGGGCCAGATCGTGGTCACACCACAGCGCGCCGACTCCATTTCCACCGAGGCCGTGCGTGCCGCTGCGAAACGCCAGATCTCGCTGCGCGACGTGCCCGAGCGCTATCGCGAAGCCGTGCGGAAATTTTACGGTGAGGACGCCGTGCTGGAAACATCAAGCTCCAAGGAGGCAAAGCCATGAATGCGATGACCATTGACCGAGGGAAAACAAGGATGAGCCGATGGGCTGCCGCCTTCATGCTGCACGCGGCATTTTTCATTTTCCTGCATCCTCTTCCCGCCAAGGACGGCGCCATCCAGTGCGGCATGCTGATCTATGCGGGCACCAAGACCTCCCGCTGCTTCAGCGATGAGTTTTTGAGCACGGTGCAGCAGAAGACCAGCATCGCCACGGAGCGGCGCTTCAAGTTTGTAAAGATGGGCACGGACGACCTCTTCGCGTTTCCCTTTGTGGTGATGACGGGGGAGGGGGACTTCACCCTGAGCCAGCGTGAGCGTGAGAATCTGCAGAAGTACCTGAGCAACGGCGGCTTTCTGCTGGCCAGCGCGGGCTGCTCCAACAAGGACTGGGACAACGCTTTCCGCCGCGAGATGAAGAAGGTGATGGCCAAGGAGCCGATGAAGGCCATCGCGAGCACGCATGCGCTTTTCCGCACTGTTTATGAGCTGGACAAAATGAAGCTCTCCAAATCCAGCGGAGAGGCCAAGCTGGAGGGCGTGGAGCACAACGGGCGTCTGGTTGTCGTGTACTCCGGCCAGGGGCTGAACAACACTGCCAACACCAGCGGCTGCTGCTGCTGCGGGGGGAATGAGATCGGCAATTCGCTCGAAGTGAATGTGAACATCGTCGCCTATGCGCTGCTGCATTAAAATCGCCGCCATCATGCTGCTGCTTTCGGGGGTGCTGGCGCAGGCCCAGGACGGCCCTGTGCTGGATGCCGGGCCGGAGCGCGTGCGGGTGGACCCCAGCGAGCTCAATCCCAAGCTCCGCGCGGCTGCGGCCACGCTGGATGCCATGCGTGAGGATGAGCTGAAACCGACGCGGGAGCAGTGGGCGGTGGTGTGCGAAGCCTGCGGCCTGCATGTGAGCCTGCGCGGCTACGCGGCTGCGGCCAAGCCCTTTCCCGCCGAGGTGACTGTGGGGCTGCTCACGCACCCGCAGTTTGCCGTGCGCATGGGTGCGCTGGAGATTTTGGAGGAGCGCACCAACCAGGACTCCAGCTTTGATCCGTGGGCACCGAAATCTGCTCAAAGCCAGGAGGCGCTGCGGCAGTGGCAGGCTTGGGCCACCGGAAAGAAGCCGTCGGAAGAGCCCAAGGTGACGCCTGCTTTTGATGAAGCTCGGATGAGGGCCTATCTGGTGGACTTTGTGGGCAATGACGTGGGCAGGCAGGAGCGCGCGTTTGAGTCCATGGCGCTGGCGGGCATGAAGTCGGTGGCTTTTCTGGAGCAGTATCTGCACGACACCCCTCAGCTCACAGAAGGCGTGCGGGCCAAGGTAAAGCAGGCGCAGTATCGCATCGTGATCGCGGAGGCGCTGCCCAAGGACGCGCTGCGGCTTTCGCGGGATCTGGTCTTCGGCACGCGGGATCAAAAACTCGCGGCGATGCAGCCGCTGCCCCGCTGCCGCAGCAAGGCTGTGCCCATCCTGGCGGAGTTTCTGACGCATGAGGACGCGCTGATCCGTGAGGCGGCGATGGATGCGCTCATACAGGCCGGGGAGGAATCGGTCTATGATCTCGTGCAGGAGCGCCTGAAGACGGAGACAGATCAGAATGTGATCCACGCTGTGCTGCGGCGTGTGAGCACCAAGTCGGAGCGAGGTGCAGCGCTCATCGCGGGCTTCATGAAGTCGAAGAACGAGGACCTGCTGGTGGCGGCGCTCAATGCCCTCTCCGACGGGCGCTCCAAGGCGGGCAAGGATGGCGTGATGGCCTGCATCTCAGACCCGCGCTGGCGCGTGCGTGTGGCGGCGCTGGAGTACGCGGGCAAGCTGCGCCTCAAGGCCGCCGGGCCTGCGGTGACCGCCGCCTTCAATGACAAGGATGAATTCGTACGCTACGCCGCCATGAAGGCCGCGGCTGACATGTCTTTGGACAATGCCGTGCAGCTCATCACCAAGATGGCACTGGCGGATGACACCCTGCTGGGCCCCGCCACGGATGCGATTGTGCGCATGGGACGCCTGCTGCCCCCGGAGCTGGTCAAGGTCCTGCCGGAGAAAGGGGGGGAGTCGTTGCTCGGAGTTCTGCGTGCTTTTGGCAAACAGGCGGGGCATGATGGCGAGCACATCGAGTGGTACAAGGTCTCGGAGCCAAGCTCAGGCTCCCGTGAAGATAAAGAGCGCGATGCCGCGATGCAGGCGCTGAACATCGTCCGCATGCTGTCCGTGCACCGGGACCCAGACGTGCGCAGTCTGGCCATCCAGTACCTCGCCGCCGTCATGGTGGAGCCCGAGGACAAGAAGCGGGTCTTTGAAGCGCTGCAAAAAGCCAATGTGGAAGGCAGGATAGCCATGCTGGAAAGCATGGAGCCCGGGCCGTTTGATTTCCGTGAGTCGATGGCCGACGAGCCGGAGGATGACAGCGGTGTGGCCGCAGGCGGTGAAGGGGATGTGTACTCGCTGATCCTGCGCGAGCCGCCGCCGCGCAATGCCGTGCAGGAGGCGGTCTATGCTGCATTTGGTGTCGCAGTCGAGGCGCCTGCGGTGAAGACCGCCGCTGTGCCTGCTGAACCGGGCGGGCGTCTGTGGCAGCCGATGGAAAAAGAATTTCACGACCTGCTGGTGGAGGCGATGACGCAAAAGGAAAGCCCGGAGCTGGCGTTTCACGCGGCCACCCAGCTGGCCTTTGGCGGGCAGCGGCGCGCGGTGGAGGAGCTCCTCCGCCTGCTGCCCAGGCTGGAGCCCCATGAGCGTGCGCGTCTGGCGGAGTTCATGCAGGAGGATTCGCGGCTCACTGCACTGAGGGCCGGCACAGCCCTGCTCCGCAGCCTGCTGCAGGATGAGTCGCCCGAGGTGCGCACGGACGCTGTCTATGCGGCCATGCGCAACAACAAGGCCGACAAGGTGAAGCTCCTGCTGGAGGAATTGGACCGGCCCGAGGGGCATCTGGAGGCCTCGGATGTGTATGACTACAGCCTGGCCAATGCGGTGGAGCACGCGCCAGCAAGGTCCGTCATGCAGACATGGAGCACCGAGACTCTGGCCCGGACGCAGGCGAAGGACGAGTGCCGGACACTGGCGCTGGTGCTGCTGGGCACGATTGGCAAGGCGGAGAACAAAGCCCTGGTGGAGGCTGCCCTGGTGACTCCGAATGTCTGGCAGCGCCGCGCGGCATGGCACTCCCTCCTGCGGCTGGATCGCGAAGATTTTGCCTCCAGGGCGGCGCAGGTGGCTGCAGACAGCTCCCCCCGGGTGCGCGAGGTGCTGGCGGCGGCCTATCTCAAAACGGATGGCGAAGATCACTGGCGTGTGTGGTTCGGCGAGCGCGACTTCAAGCCTGAGGCCATGCCCTACCGCCAGCGCTCCAAGGCGTACAACATACCAGAAACCCTCATGCCCCTGCTGGTGAACCTGACACGGGACACGGACCTCCAGGTCAAGCTGCAGGCCATGGTGACACTGCTGGGCCATGGGCAGAAAGTGGAGCCGCTGGCCCTGCGCGAGGCGCTCTCCGGACTCACCGAAAGTGAAGATCGTCGCGGACTGCTGCGGAACTTTCTGCAGCACTCCTATCTCAATCTCTCGCCGCAGTACGGCTTCCTGCTCGATCAGGTGGACAAGGAATGGTTTGATGAAGATCTCTGGAAGCGGATGCAGGATCGGCTGAATCCTGATGCTCAGGATCAGCTCGACTGGGTGCTGCCCAGCTTTGCCTCGCTGGTGAAAGCCCGCGCCCCCACCACGAGCCCGGCGCCTGCTGCCGCACCTGCGGCGGTGGCTCCCGCCCCCGCAGCCACCCAGGCCGGACCTGTGCGTGTTTTGTTCTTCTACAAGCCGGGGTGCAAGGACTGCGAGCGCATCCGCGACATGCTGCGCAGCATTCAGGCGGACCAGCCGATGGCCCTGGAGGAGTACAACGTGGAGCGCAGCGACGGCGCGGAGCGCAACGAGGCCCTGTGCGTGCGCTTCAAGGTGACTCCGGAGCTGCACCAGGTGACCCCCGCTGTTTTCACGCAGGCGGGGGCGCTGGTGAAAACCGCCGTCACCTTCAACGCCCTTCAGCGGCTCATTGAAAAGACCGCCGAGCAGGCGCCGGAAGACACCTGGTACCGCATGGCCGACACGGAGCGTGCCGAGGCGGGCGCGGAAATCGCGCGGCGGTTTGATCGCTTCAGCATCGGCTGGGTGGTGCTGGCGGGTCTGCTGGACGGCATCAATCCCTGCGCCTTTGCCACGATCATCTTCTTCCTGAGCTACCTGCGCATCGCCCGGCGCAGCCCGCGTGAGATCCTGATGGTTGGCGCGGCGTTCATCGCGGCGGTGTTTGTGGCTTACTTTGCCGTGGGCCTCGGTTTGAGCCATCTCGTGGCCAGGCTGGAGGCCTTTGCCTGGGTGCGGGTCTGGCTGAACCGGCTGCTGGCCTTCTTTGCCCTGCTGCTGGCATGGCTGAGCTTCCGCGATGGCCTGCGCGCGTGGCGCGGGCGCATGGGGGAGGCCACGCTGCAGCTGCCCGAGTTTTTAAAGACCCGGATACGCGGCGTCATCCGCACGCAGACGAAGAGCTCCCGCTTTGTCATCGCCGCGTTTGTCAGCGGCATCGTCATCAGCCTGCTGGAGCTGGCCTGCACTGGCCAGGTGTACCTGCCCACCATCATCTACATGATGAAGCAGGGCAGCCTCGGGGCCGTGGCGTATCTGCTGCTCTACAACACCGCCTTTGTGCTGCCGCTGGTGGTCATCTTCATCCTCGCCTGGCTGGGCATGACCAGCGACGCGCTGATCGAGTTCCAGAAGCGCCACACCGTCAGCGTACGATTTGCGACCGCCCTGCTATTTCTGGCGCTGTGGATCGTTTTGCTGGTGGCGTGATTTTTGCGCCGCCATCCTGCCATCACATGATCCGAACGCTTGCCTCAGCCTTCCTGTTGCTTGCCGCGTCCTTGCAGGCGCAGCAGATCGACCTCGAGAAAATCTTTGAGGAGCGCAATCTGGGGCCGGTGGGGGAGTTGCTCGCACGCGGGGACTATGAACTCGTGGCACGAATCGGCGAGGCGGCGGCGGAGAAGGGCTTGAAGGCTCCGGAATGGCGGATCTTGCGGTTCAAGGCGCTGCGGGAGATGGGTCAGCTCGAAACGGCGCTGGCAGAAACAGAAAAGGCCCTGGTGCTGTACCCGGGCCATTTTGAAATGCTCCTGCTGCGCCATGACCTCGCGCAGGCGCTGGGTCGGGCCGATGTGATGGCGGAGTCCCTGAAAGGGATCAATGCGGCCGCAAAATCCAAAGCTGCGAAGGATCGTACGGCCATGGAGTCCGTGGTGCTTGGCCGGGCGGCGCTGATGCTGGGCGCTGATGCGCAGAAAGTGACCGCGCAGTATTTCAAGGTGGCGCAGGGCAAGGATGCCAAGCTGGAGGCGGCTTATCTGGCCGAGGGAAATCTGGCGCTCGAAAAGGACGACGCGCAGCGTGCTGCAGATGTGTTTCGTGCCGGCCTCAAGGCACATGGGGAAACGGCCGCTCTGCGCCTGGGCTTGGCGAAGGCCTTTCAGTCCAGCGACCGTGAGAAGGCCATGGAAAATTTGAAGAAGGCGCTCGAATTGAATCCCCACCTTGCAGGCGCACATCTGCTGCGGGCGGAGCAGCTCATCGGAGGTGAAAAATTTGTCGAAGCCGAGGCCGCCATCCAGCAGGTGCTGGATCTGGATGGGAAGCACCCCATGGCATGGTCGTTGCGCGCGGTGGTGGCGTATCTGTTTCAGGCGGATGCCGGCAAGATGGAGCAGGCCCGGCAGCATGCCCTGGAGCGGTGGAGCAAAAACCCCGAGGTGGACCACACCATCGGGCGTTGTCTCTCACGTGCGTACCGCTTTGCTGAGAGCGCGGCCCGGCAGCGCCAGGCGCTGGAGTTTGAGCCGAACTATCTGCCGGCGAAGATGCAGCTCTGCCATGACCTGCTTCGCCTCGGAGAAGAAGAGGAGGCCTGGAAGCTGGCGGAACTGATTCGCAAAGAGGACGGCTACAACATCCAGGCGTACAATCTGGCGCTGCTGGAGAAGGAGATGAACGGCTACACCACGCAGACCTTTGAGGACTTCATCTTGAAAATGCCCAAGCGTGACTGGCCCATCTATGGTGCGCGTGCGCTCGCGCTGCTGAGGGATGCGAAGACGGTGCTGGGTGCGAAGTATGGCCTGGAGCTGAAGCGGCCTGTGCTGGTGGAATTTTTCGGCGCGCAGCAGGACTTTGCCATCCGCACCTTCGGCGCACTGGGCGGGCAGGGGATGCTGGGCGTGTGCTTTGGCACCGTGGTGACGATGAACAGCCCCGGCAGTCTGGCTCATGGCCGCAACAACTGGGAGAGCACCCTCTGGCATGAGTTCTGCCATGTGATCACACTCACCGTGACCAAAAACCGCATGCCGCGCTGGCTCAGCGAGGGCATCAGCGTTTATGAAGAGCGGCAGCGCGATCCCGCCTGGGGTATGCCGATGGATGCGAAGTTTCGCGAGATGGTGATCGATGAGGAAACGCTGACGCCCATGTCCCGACTGAGTGGTGCCTTCATGGGGGCAAAGACCCAGGACCACCTGATGTTTGCCTACTATGAGTCCAGCCAGGCGGTGGAGTTTCTGCTGGAAAAATTCGGCAAGGACAAGTTTCAGGGCATCCTTCGCGACCTCGCTGATGGAAAGCGGATCAATGACGCCATCGCTGCAAATGTGGGTGACATCGAGAAAGTGGAGAAAGAGTTTGCCCAGTTCATCACGGCCAAGGCCAAAAACTTCGGTGCCAAGGCCGACTGGGAGGAGCCCAAAACGGAAGAGCTCAATCCATTTGAGCCTGGCTCATTCGCCGATTTTCTCAAGAAACATCCCACCAATCTCTGGGCTCTGCACAAGGAGGCGGAGGCAATGATCGAGGCCAAAAAATGGACTGAAGTGCTGAAACTCGCCGACAAGCTCATCGAACTGCTGCCAGACAGCTATGATGCCGACAGCGGCTACGCGCTGAAGGTGCAGGCGCTGCGGCAGATGAAGCGCACGGAGGAAGAGGCGGCCGTGCTGCGGCAGATCGCCGCGAAGTCATCCGGCGCACAAAGCGCCTTCCTGCGCCTGATCGAGCTGGATGTGCCCGCAAAGCGGTGGGCCGAGGTGAAGGCCAATGCCCTGCGTGCCATGGCGCTGAACCCGTTTCTCGTGACACCGCAAAGAGCCCTGGCAGACGCTTGCGCTGCACTGAATGAAACGCCTGATGCGATCGCCGCCTATGAGCGCGTGCTGGTGCTCGATCCCGGCGGCGGCGCGCAGACACATTTCAAACTGGCCGAACTGCTGCGCCCGTCCGATGCAGCAAAGGCGAAACGTCACCTGCTGGATTCACTGGCACTGGCCCCTAGAAATCGTGACAGGCTGGCGCTGCTGCAGGAGTGGAAGTGAGAAGGACTTTATGCCAGAGTCATCCCAAGCCCAAGGCATGCCCCTTTTACTTCTTGGCAACAAGCTCAGGGTTTCCGTTTTCATCCTTCGAAATCCGGTAATGCACTCCCTTCTCAATGGTCGCTTTGAACTCGACAGGTTTTTGGTTCTCGGAAGGTCGAGGTGTAACTGACAGTCTGATGGCTCGGTTGCCTGGTTCCAAGAGAGCGAATGGCACCTTTGAAATCACCAGTCCATGCTGGATTCGAACTGTGGGTTTCCCATCAACAGCGATGATCCAAAAATCGGCTCCAACCACACCATCCTCAACAATGGATCTAGAATCAAATGCTCGCTGAAAGATGCCCAGCTCAAATCCGACAGCTGTCACCAGCGACGCCACAAAAAGCGCCTTGAATATTGAGGGCCAGCGTGTCTTGAGATTCATGAGTTGGCTTATGGACGCGCAGATTTAAGACGGTAAACAAATGCTCTGACAAGAAGAATGCATCAAACATCGTCTGCGTGTGAAGACGATGCCGAGCTACATTTCAAGTGCCAGCGCCTCCACGCCTGCATACCTCGAGCACAGTGCCTCGATCTCTTCTTGCTCCATCACCATGAAGGCCGTCGATAATGCATCCGACAGGGCGGCTGTCGGCGCCAGGGCGTAGGTGCGGCGGTTCTTCAAAGGCACGGGTTGGAAGAGACGCGGGTTCATGATGTGCGCGCCTTTGACGGCAAAGCCGGAGCCGCTTACGGCGCGATTGAGCAGGGCCGTTCTCTTGTCGCCGCCACCGAGTGTGATGGACCAGGCCTCCTTGCCGCTCGGAGCGCCGATGCCGAGGATGGTGCTGTCTCCGGCGTTGAGGATGAAGTTGCTGATCTTCCAATCTTGCAGCACATCGGCGGCTTGGTCGAGCGCGTAGCCTTTGCCCATGGCTCCCAGATCAAAAATCATGCCTGCTGCATGCACGGTGACGCTCATGGTTTCCTCATCGAGGTCAAAGCGCTGGCTGCCGATGATCTGGCGTGCCTGTTCCAGAGTTTCTTTGTTTACCTGGCGCGGCTCGCCTTCGGGGGTGACAAACAAATGCATGAGCGGGCCGATGGTGATATCAAAGGCTCCTGCCGTTTCCTGATGCATGGCCTTGGCGAGCGAGAGGCAATCCCATGCAGCCATGCCCACGCGGATGCTTTCGCCTGCCTTGAGCTGTCCTAGGCGATAGATGTCGCTGGTGGCGCGGAAGCGGCTCAGTTCATCCTCCAGCCGGGCGATCTCCTGAAACACCGCCTGCGCGGCCTGCGCGGCGTAGGTGTCATCCGCGTCTTCATGGTTGATGAGGACGTCGAAGGTGGTGGCCATCGCATTGCAGGTGAAACGATGGTGCTGAGGGGCGGGAGGGCTCACGGCTGGGGGTTCTGCTGCTTTTCCTGCTCTTTGCGCAGGTTGTAGCGATCCAGGAGGGACTGCTCAATCCAAAGGTTGAGAAAGACTCCAGGGCGCAGGCCAAAGAGATCCTGCATGTGGTAGGACCTGCCATCAAATTTTGCCTCGATGGCCGGTTTCATTTCGGGTTCGGCGATGATGACGCGGGCGTCGATTTTTTCCGGGACGGCGCTGGTGTAGTGCACGGACTTGATGTCACGCCAGTACCAGGGCAGGGGCCAGCCTGAGTCGCGGTTGATCACGAGCACGTTGAAGTTGTCATCAGGCGCGATCTTCTGCAGCTCCCGCAACACCGGGAGCATGCGCATGAGATTGGTGGACGTGTGGGAGTAAACGTAGGGATTGCGCGAATCGGCGGCGTACTTGTGAATGGCATGGTTGGTCTGTGACACCAGGTGGTACAGCCCGAGGCCGAAGGCGATTCTGAAGGCGAACCGCAGGAACGTGCCGGAGATGGAGCTGGAAATGGCCGCAGCCCCCACTCCGGCGAGCAGCGTCAGCGCATGCTGGGCGCTGAGAATGGACCATGGAGTCTTGTAGGCGAGGAATGAGTAGATGAAAAACAAGGCCAGCGTGTACACCGAAAGGAATACGAGAAACGCCTGCCTTGCCGGCTGCTTCATGTGGTTGCCCAAAAAAGCGTAGAGCATGCCGATGATGCCCAGGCCGCCGATCATGGCCTCGCTCCAAACGAGCCCGTCTTTGCGCCAGAAGATCAGGCTGAGGTAGTAGTGCCAGGGCTTTTCATGGCCGCTGCCACCTGAACGCTCGAAGTAGTTCAAATACGTCAGGGCACTGTCCATCACTGCCTGCCAGTCTTTGAAGCCTCCCGAGTAGATCGCAATGCTGGTTATGACGGCGGTGAGGATGACCCACAGCCAGGGCTTTGCAGCACGGGTCTTGCTTGCGCCGATGTCGTAGCCGCTGATCTTTGGTGCGAAATCTCCGACCATGATTTTGGTGGCCGCGAATCCGAGGAAGCCGGCAGCGATGTTGATGACGAAGGTTTCCTTGAGGGCATGCTGCATGCCGATGGAGAATCCGGCCAGCACCAGCCACCAGCGTCCACCTCCCTGAGAGTAATGCCACAGCGAGGCGATGCTCAGCGTGATGAACAACACCAGCGGCACCTCCATGATGAAGTAGCGCGAGTAGTACACCATCATGGGCGAGATGGAGATGAGCAGCATCGCGTAGCCTGTGGCCAGCCGGCCGAGGGCATTGCGCAGCAGAAGAGTCGTCAGCAGCAGCAGTAGGCCGCAGATCACGGGCACGGTGCGTAGCTGAGCTTCAGTCCAGGTCGCTGAGCCGTCCCAGCCAGCCAGTCTGGACCAGATGCGCGTGATGTAGTGCAGGCCGGGACCGTGGAAATCTTTGGGGTCGTATTTGAAGTGCCCCGTCGCCTGGTACTCGGCGGATTTCATCGCGAGGATGGCCTCATCCGTGTGCATGGGGCGTTCGTCGAGAGATGGAAAACGGTAATAGGCGCCAAGAAAGAGCGAGACGATGGCAAAGGCGGCCAGACCAAAAAGGCTGAGGGACTTTTTCTGGGGTGGGGGCATGGGGTGGTGCGAAGGACGGACGGGTCAGATGAGCTCGCGGCGTTCTACCTGCAGGCTTTGCTGGCGGTTGCGGCGCAGGTGAAAACGCTCGCGTGTTGGGCTCAGGGTTTCACTGCCCCCATGTTCGACGAGTACGGTGACATATTGAGGATGAACGGACATTTCAAGAAACCGCAGCACAGGAGTGCCACGGGTGCGGAAGAAGCAGTAGAGCGGCACATGCGGATGTGCGGCATTCCACAGCCAGCGCGCAGGTGAAAAACGCTCCTCGTCCATCAGCGCGCACAGGATCTCGCGCATCACCATCTCACCATGCCGGCGACTCCATTTCCAGGCTTCCCGGCGGTTCATGAGCTCGTTGAACTTGGCGACGAGCGGGTTGGCATGCGCCTGCTCCATCTCCTGAATGATCTCCCCGGCATGCACCGCCATGGCGGTGCGGAACTCTTCCCGGGTGATGCGGCCGCTGTCGAGCCAGCGGAACAACTGCTGCGGCGTGGGAACTGGATCGAGGGAAAGCATGGCGGATCGCACCATTTTGGCGCGTTCGCGGGCGTTCGCAAATTCACTGTTATGCCCCGGGTGTCTATTCCTGCTTGATGTTCTGCGGGATGTTCAGGATGCGCAGCAGGTTGTGATAGCGGTCTGTCCAGAGACGGACGTCGTGCTTGAGTTCGGTTTCGTCACCCAGCAGGTCAGGGGGAGTGGCTGTGAGAAAGGCCTCATTACGGGTGACGAGGATGTAGTCCGTCGAGTCATCATCGCCGTCTGCGTCGGTGGCGATGCGGGTGGTTTTGAAGCCGGTGACAGCGGCGATTTTTTCAATCACCGGCGCAAGGATGAGGTAGGTGTTGGTGATGTGTACGGCGATGATGCCGTCAGGCTTCATATGGCGGTCGTAGATGTCAAAGGCCTCGCGTGTCAGCAGATGCACCGGAACCGAGTCGCCGCTGAAGGCATCCAGCAGCAGTACGTCAAACTGCTGCGATGGCTCACGCTCCAGAGCCAGACGGGCGTCAGAAATGACGATCTCCACCTTGGCCCCACGTTTTTCGGCGTCGCTCAGGTAGAAAAAGTGCTTCTTGGCAATGCGTACCACGTCAGGATTGATGTCATAGAAGCGGATGGTCTGGCCGCTTTTGGCGTAGCATGACACGGTGCCCGCGCCCATTCCGACGACTCCGATGCGAGCACCCGGACGATCTTTGAGGCTGTCGAGAGCCTTCCCGATGCCCGTCGAGTGGCCGTAGTAGCTCGTGGGTTCTTCACGCAGTCCCGGGCTCAGGTTTTGCATGCCATGGATGATGCCGCCGTTGGTCAGCTCCAGGGACTTCATGCCACTGTCGTCGTAATCTTCGGTCACTGAAAGCATGCCATAGAAATTGCGCACACGTTCCAGTTTCTCATCACGCTTGAAGCCTAGGTCGGACATCAAAAGGAGGACCAGGGTGAAGACGAGGCCTAGCAAGGTGATGGAAACCAGTGCGGGGCGCATGAAGCCGCGGCGGACGATGCGAAAAAGAATGACCGCCAGGCAGAGCACGGTGGCGCCGAGGGCACCATAGACGGCCGCTTCCGGTGGCGCATTTTGCTGCTTCATCCGCTGCCTGATGTACTCCCAGGTGAGAATGCCGGAGTCATGGAGTTCCCAGGCCAGCCAGCCCACGCAGAAGGCGATGAGAATGGCGAGCACCCACTCACCCACACGGCGCACCTTCAGCACCGAGCGCAGCAAGATGAAGCAGGCCATGGCTGCCGCCATGATGAGGCTGACCGGCCATTCGGCAAAAGTAGTGAAAACGTGAGGAGCCCCAAGGCTCACGAACAAGCCCCCCAGTGCACCACCGAAGGACATGAGCAGGTAAAATTCAGTAAGCCGCCTCGGGGCGGGCTTCAGCCGCGTGAGTTCACCATGGCAGAGCATGCAGGCAAGAAACATCGCGCTGAAGGACCAGCCCAGCTGCCAGACGAAGTTGGGAGTAAGGCTGATGTTGGCCAGGTGAAATTCGTGGCCGGTGAACTTGGTCAGCTTGTTCAGCGGCTGCTCCACCTCATTGTGCATCCACAGTTCGAACTTCGACCAGAAAGGCTGCTTCTGCAGCAGGTTCTCCGTGCAGGTGATGAAGAGCACCGGCAGTGCAAGCAGCGCCCACAGGCCGCTGATGCGCGCGTACCAGCGCTCATGCTCAAAGCAGATGATGAAGGTGACCAGGTAGAGGCTCAGCGGCACCACCCAAAGAAAGGGGATCACAGCAACATCCTGGCAGACATGATTCGTCGCAGAGAGCAGCACACAGCTGGCCAGTGCCGGCAGCAGCACCCACAGGATGCGCCTGAGCCAGCCGGGATGATCAGCGGCGCCGGAGACAGGTGGGGTGGGTTTGGCTTCTTCCTTCAGCGCGTGGGTGCGGTCCATCCATACACCCGCCAAAGACAAAATGACAAAAGCGCCAAAGCCCACCGCCCACAGGGTGGTCTGCTCCAGCACATCCCAGTGGACTTCGAAGAACAGCGGATAGCTCAGCAGCGCGGCCAGGGAGCCGATGTTTGAAAGAGCATACAGACGCCAGGGATTCGCGCCGCCGGTGGTGCGGGTGAACCACACCTGCACCAGAGGGCTGGTGCTGGAGAGTACGAAATAGGGCAGCCCAACGCTGGCCAGCAGCAGAAGAAGGATGCGCAGGGCCGGGTCTTCCGCGCCGGTGGGCTTCCATGTTTCCGCCGGGGCGATGGGCAGCATGGCGATCGCCGCGCCGAGCAGCATGCCATGCAGGATGCCCTGCCAGCGCCGGGGCAGCAGTGTCAGCGTGTGAGCGTAGGCATAGCCGGCAAACAGCACCACCTGGAAAAACAGCATGCAGGTGGTCCACACTCCCGGGCTGCCGCCAAACCAGGGCAGGATGAATTTGCTGATGATCGGCTGCACCTGAAACAGCAGAAAGGCGCTCAGCAGGCTCAGTGCCGCTAGGATGAGACCGGGGACGACACGGGAAGGGGAGTCGGACATGGGAGAGAGGTCGTGAGGCTGTCATATCGTCCCGGTTGTGTGAAGATAAAAGTAAGGACATTGTGCAGAGCCGCTGGCATTCCCCGCCTGCCGCGACATCATGCCGCATGCCACAGCCGCCCCGCCGTCCTTTCCGTCCACGCCCCTCGCCGAACCGCGAGCCGGGAGGTCATGAGCCGGAGGTGCGCCCCATGGGCCGCCGCGAATTTGGCAGCCGCCCACAGGGGAAGCGCCCGCAGCAGCCGGGCCGCGACCATGGCACCTCCTGGGAAAAGTCCGCCGACTGGTACGACCGCATCATTGGCGAGCGCGGCTCCGAGCTTTACCAGGCGGTCGTCATTCCAGGAGCTCTCAAGCTGCTGGCGCCCACGCGTGGCGCGCGCGTGCTCGACCTCGGCTGCGGGCAGGGGGTTTTTTCCCGTGCGCTCGCGCAGGCCGGCTGCCAGGTCACGGGGGTGGATGCCGCTCCCACGCTCATCCAAAAAGCACGCACCTATCCTGTGAAGCCTCCGGTTCGCTATCTTGCCCGTGATGCCGCACAGATCGAAGACCTCGGCGAATTTGACGCCGCCTCCGCCATCCTCTGCGTGCAAAACATGGAGCATCTGGACGTGGTGGCCGCCGCTGCCGCGAAAGTGCTCAAGCCCGGCGGGCGCATGCTCTGGGTGGTCAATCATCCCTCCTTCCGCATTCCCCGCCAGTCCGCCTGGGGGCAGGACGAGGAACGCAAGATCCAGTACCGCCGCACAGATGCCTACAGCAGCACACTGAGCATCCCCATCGTGATGCACCCCGGCAAGGCTGACAGTGAAAGCACCGTTTCCTTTCATCGCAGCCTGCAGACCCTCACTGCCACCGGCTTCGGCGCAGGAATGGTCCTGGCTGGTATCGAAGAGTGGTACTCCCACAAGGAAAGCCAGCCCGGTCCGAGAGCCCGTGCTGAGAACAGAGCGCGCAAGGAGTTTCCGCTCTTCCTGGCGCTGCTATGGGAGAAGAGGTGAGCGGGGGCTCATCATCCGCCGTGCGGAGCTATTCTTCCTTCGGTTATTCCTCGCTCCACTGAGGGCTGAACGAGGCGGTCATGCCTTCGTTGAAGGTGATCTGCCGCTGCCCGGTGCCGTCGCTTTTCATGATCCAAATGTCCATGGCTCTGGAATTCTTTGGGGTTCGTGTGAAGGCGATCCATTGACCATCCGGCGACCACGCGGGCTCTGAATCGCGCACTTTTCCGTGACTCACATCTTTCTTGGCGGAGCCGTCGCTGTTCATGATGAAGATGCTGCCGTTTTTCATGTAGGCGATGTGTTTTCCGTCAGGTGACCAGGCGGCGCTATGGCCGTAGGAGTTTGGGGTGAGATTGGTCTGGTTTTTCCCGTCTGCATCCATCACATAGATGTCACGCTGTCCGCCGCCCTCACCACCTCCGGGGAGCTCGTTGCGGGTGGTCTCAAACAGCAGCCGCCTGCCATCTGGCGACCAGCGCGGAGTCCAGTTGAAGCAATTTTCCTGGGTGAGCTGTCTGAGATCTGTGCCATCAACGGCTGCTGTCATGATTTGCGAACTCTCCTCCCCGGACTGGTAAAAGGCGATCCGCGTGCCGTCGGGCGACAAGTCCGGCCCGCCCACGTTGGCCACCGCCGCCAGCAGCCGGGTGCTGGCATGCTGCTCCAGATCGTGAACGTAGAGGCCGCTCGCGACGGGATCGTTGGCTGTATAGACAATCTTCTTTCCTCCTGCGGCAAAGGCGAAGTCGCGAGTTTGATGGGTCGGCTCCATGTTCCGAACGCTTCCGGTCATGATCCAAATGTTTCCGGCTCTGCCGAAGTCGGCGCTGGTCACAAAGGCGAGCTTTCCGACGGGAATCGTGGCGGGAGCATCAGTCGCGGCTTTTTCCTGGGCGGGAACGGGGCTGCTGAGCAAGAGCCCGCCCAAGGCGGCCAGGAAAAAATGCGGGGCGGGATTCATGGGTCGCAGTTGTTTCCAGTGATGGCCGATTGAAACATGACCTCCGTGTTTGGAGCAATGAGATTCGCCTGGAGAGGCAAAAAGAGCGGGACTGCCTTGTGCTCACACCAGCCTCACATACCTCCGCCCTGGCAGGGCCCGTATCAGCCGCTTCATCTCCAGCCGCATCAGGGTGGAGGACACGGTCGCGGAGGTCAGTCCGGAACTGGTGGTGATGTCGTTGATGTGGGCTTCTTCGGTGCTGATGGCCTTGTAGAGAATCTCCTCCTCCAGCGTGAGAGCGATGGCAGGGCGGGATTCTTCGACCTTCGGTGCCTTGGGAGCGGTGGGGAAGAGGGTGTTCAGATCATCCAGCACGTCAGCTCCGTCCATGATCAGCTTGGCTCCCTGCTGGATGAGGCGGTTGCAGCCGGCGGAGGTGGGCTTGTCGATGGGGCCGGGCACAGCATAGACCGTGCGGCCCTGCTCGGTGGCCTGCTGTGCGGTGATGAGCGAGCCGCTGCGCAGCGGAGCTTCCACCACGATCAAGCCGCAGCCCCAGCCCGCAACGATGCGGTTGCGGTAGGGAAAGGTTTGTTTGTCCGCTATGCGGTCCACCGGATATTCGCTGATCACCGCTCCGTTTTGCGCGATGCGCTGGGCCAGCGCCATGTTTTCGGGCGGGTAAAGCTTGCCGATGCCGGATCCGATCACTGCAACCGTGCGGCCTTTGGCGGCCAGTGCCGCCTCATGAGCTGCGGTGTCGATGCCTCGGGCCAGGCCGCTGATGACAGTGTAACCCGCATACGCGATCTGAAAGCTGAGCTTTTTGGTGGTGCCCAGTCCATAATGAGTGGCGTGGCGGCTGCCGACGACGCCGAGTGCATTGTGATCCCGCTTGGTCAGCTCTCCCCACACCGTGAGTACCAGAGGCGGGTCGTAGATGCCTCGCAGGAGTGGCGGGTAAAGCTCGTCATCCTGGGTTAGCAGCGTGAGGTCGCGCTCACGGAGTTTCTTGAGCTCAGCATCGAGGTCGACCTGCGCCTCCCAGCCAGCAATGTGTTCGGCCTGATTGAGGCCAAAGCCTTCGACTTGGAGGATGTCGGATGATCTGGCGCTGAGAATGCGCTCCGGGCTGCCGAAATGCTGCAGCAGCTTGCGTACGCGTACGGGGCCGACCTGCGGAAGCAGATTCAGCGCGAGCCAGGCCTCAGTGCGGGTCATCACACTCAGGTTCTCAGGCGGCGGCAGTAGCTTCGCCGTTTTTCGCAGCGGCAGCCGCAGCTTCGGGCAGGGCGACGTTGCTCTGCGTGGAGCCCGAGCCAATCAGCTTGCGGAAAATCTTTTGAGGGAAGGACTGCCCACGCTCTTCGCTTTCCAGCTGGCCGAGTGCCGTGGCTTTTGCCATCTCCCACGCGGGAGCAAATCCGGGGGCGGTGATGACCATCTGCTTCTCAGCACGGGCCAGGATTTCCAGCTCACGCTGCATCTTGTTGTCAGGGCGCTCGTTCAGGCGGGCGATCTGCATGCGCAGATTCTCATTTTCCTGCTTCAGTGCAGCGCGCTCCTTGTTGATGTCCTGAGTCTGCTTGGAGTCGAGATCGAGCTTGTCACTCAGCATGCCTTTGTAGCGCTTGAGTTCGCGCTTGGTCTTCCAGTGCCCCCAGAGGGACTGCACCAGGAAGATGCCGCAGAGCACAACGCCGTAGATGAAGGTGTTCTGGGGGGAGAGAAGGTCTTTGAACATGGTCTGATAAACTTACTGCAAGCCCCGGCGTCTGCAACTGAGCAAAAAATGCAGGATGCCCCCGCTGGGGTTTCAAAATCTTGAGCATGGACACCATGGCCAGCACAGTGACGCTGGAAAATCTGGCTGCCACCAGCGAGACGGCGACGCCGGGCTACCAGATCCTCTGCGCCGCACTCCTGACGGATTTCCTAGGGGCTGACACATCACACATCACCAATGGCAGAAGGGGCATTAGCATCTATGCCTTGAGTGTGAACAGCAATGGCGTTGGCAGCGGAGGCATAAATGTGTTTGTGGGCATTTTTGTGGCATAAGCGGCGGTGCCAAAAGGGTGAGTTTTGGCAGGTATGCAGGTCGTTACAGTAACGGCAATAGCATTACCAATCACGCTTCGGTTACCGCAACGTGAAGTCGTGAAAATCGTTTATATGAGATGCAAATAGCATTGATAATAAGATGAAAAGAAACATTTTATACGTAAATTAACAATATTTTTAGCTGTCCATAAAACCGGGGCTGGAGGTGTTGTGTGTGAGGATATTTGATTGGATTTTAATTACGACATAATCGTTACATTATTATTGAGCTGTAATACAGTTAACAAGGACAAGAGATCCACGAGCAATGTGGCTCATTGCGTGGGTGACGTGATGGTAACGAAGACTGTGATGGTACGGCGCCATCTCTGATCCCAACTCTCATAGTGCAGCCATCGTTGTAGGCTAGAGCGTCATGGCGCATGCAATACGAAACGAATGCATCGTTAGTCTATGCGTTACGGGAAGGTCACCAAGGCAGACGAAGATTCCGCAGACGTGTGGGCCAAGTTCGCTTCTGGGAGGGGGCAAAGGTGGAATGTAGACTATCGGCACTTTGTCATTTGCAGACAGAGGCAGCGGCTTCATCAGCCTTGGTTTCGGGGGGGGGGGAAGCAGTGGCGGTGATATTGGTAATGAAAATGAAGTTACGATGATTATTAAAAGAAACGTTTTTAAAGTTATGAAAACAGCATTGAACTCATCGCTCACTCTCCAATCGGCGACGGCGGTATCAGGGGATCAAGCGGCAGTGTAGCTGTCTCATTGGTCAAGACAGGTTCTTGCATCCTGACTTTGGTCTTTGCGTTGTTGGTTGGATTTTGTAACGATAATAAAGTTATTAATACCGTTGCCGATTATTTGCACTGACCATTGGACCCTACGAAGGCAGCGATGGCTGGCCATCGGCATAAGATACGGACAAAATCGACAACATCTCTGTGGAGGTCTCCGGGAATCTCCCGAGCCGCATGAACCTGGCGCTGCTGACTCCGCCACTCATCGCCATCGGTCATTTTCTAAGAGGCTGATGCAGCATGAGCAGTTCGTGTGCTGGCTATGCTTATGCACCTTTCACAGCTTCCGCGTGAACAATAGCTTCGAGCGGGAGGTTTAATTTTACCCGGATAATAATACGGATTGAATTTTATCCGGGTATTATTAAGGTGACTCATGCTCGAAGCAGCCACACACACATCATTTACCACTTTTCAGGGATATAAACGGATCGCAACTGGAGGGCTGTTGCAGAATGCTCTGGCGCTCAAAAAGGCGCTTGATGGCTCTCCACGGGAGCCGGTGCTGCTCTTTGACGATGCCACCGGCCGCACTGTCGAAGTGGACACCCGAGGGACGGACGAGGAGGTGGAGGCCCGTCTGACAGCCGTCTTTTTCAAGACCGAGGCCACCCCGGCTGCCGAGCCCGCTGTGGGAGCCGCCACTCCACGTGGGCGTGGGCGGCCCAAGCTGGGGGTGGTTCCGCGGGAGATCACGCTGCTGCCTCGCCACTGGGAGTGGCTGGACTCACAGCCAGGCGGTGCCTCCGTGGCTCTGAGAAAGCTGGTCGAGGAAGCCCGAAGCCAGGGCGGCGAAAAAGACAGAGCCAGGAGGGCGCAGGAGCGTGCCTACCACTTCATGGTGACCCTGGCCGGCGATCTTCCGGGTTTTGAGGAGGCTGCGCGTGCCCTCTTTGCCCATGATGCGCCGAGGCTGCATGAAAATCTCTCCACCTGGCCCCGTGATGTGAGCAATCACGTGATGAAGCTCGCGTGGGGAGATGAATGGCAGACCGCTGTGCAGGGGAAAAGGGAAGGGGCGCAGGCATGAGTGCAGCGCCTCGGATGCAGTCCTTTCTTTCCGGCCTCGGCCACCCTACGGCGGCACTTGCGCATTACCGCCTGCTGCCGCTCAGCCAGATCAGCTCATTTGACGATTGCAGGATTGGATGAGGCTGGTGTGCATGTCCGGTTGCATCCGGCGGCGGCTTCGCCTAGATGCTGGTTAGCCACAAACCATGCCTCACGCCCTTCTTCTCAAGTTTCCCGGAACCAACTGCGATGCCGAAACCGCCCGCGCTTTGGAGGCGGCGGGTTTCACCTCCGAGGTACTGCCGGTAGCTCTGCTGGAGCCTTCCTCTCTCGACAAAGCACAGATGATCGTTTTCTCCGGCGGCTTCAGCTACGGGGACTATGTGATGTCCGGCCGCATCGCCCAGCTCATTACCAAGTCGAAGCTCGGTGACCGGCTCAGAACTTTTGTGGACAAGGGTGGCTACGCCCTCGGCATCTGCAACGGCTTCCAGATTCTGACCCAGCTAGATCTCCTGCCAAAGGGCAGCCTAATCCACAACACCAGCGGCCGCTTCATCTGCCGCTGGGTGGGGCTCAAGAAGACCAAAGGCAAGGCCAGCCCTTACCTCAGCAAGCTGCCCGAAAACTTTGAGCTGCCTGTGGCCCATGCGGAAGGCCGTCTTGTGACAGAGGGGGATGCCGCTGCTGGCTATGTGAAATCCGGCCATGCCGCCCTGCTCTATGCCACCAATGTGAACGGCTCCACCAATGCGATTGCCGGACTTCAGGACGACACGGGGCGCGTCTTTGGCCTGATGCCCCACCCAGAGCGCTTCATTTTCAAAAGCCAGCACTACGATCCTGATTGGAGCGGAGACACCCAATACGGCTGGGGACATTATCTCTTCCAGTCGGCCCGTGAGGCCCTGAATTGATGATCGTGGCTGGACGCGAGTCTGGTATTTATGGTTAAATTGCTCTGATATTAATGAATCCAGTTGTAATAATATAGTATTTATATAAAATACATATTAATTACTTGGATTCATGAATTCAGACGCCTCCCAAGGTCTTTCCATCGCAAGGGCTCGCACGACTCAGCTGGCGTTGGCCCTGATTCTCATGCTGTCCGGCTTCTGCTCGCTGGTTTACCAGACGGTGTGGTTGCGTGAGTTTCGACTGGTCTTTGGAGGTGCAGCCCCGGCGGCAGCGGCTGTCATGGCTGTGTTCATGGGGGGACTCGGGTTTGGTGGCAAATTCTTTGGCTCCTGGGTGGAGCGCGTTGGACGGCCGTTTCAGTTTTATGCCAGGCTGGAGCTGGGCATAGCCATCGCCGCCGTGGCATCTCCCACCATGCACGGCCTGGCACGGTCCCTTTATTTGAAGACTGGCGGAACGGCAGGAATGGGACTCGGCCCCGCCACGTGTCTGCAACTGCTCATGACCGCACTGGTGCTGGGAGTCCCCTGCTTCTTGATGGGTGGAACCCTGCCAGCGGCCATGAAATTCGCTCAGCGCGATGACGACCCGCGCCGCTCCACCACCGCTTTCTATTATGGAATCAACATCGCAGGAGCGGTGAGCGGCGCCGCTTTGAGCACCTTCTGGCTGCTGCCAGCGCTGGGAAACAAAGGTGCTCTCACCATCGCCGTGCTGGCCAACCTGAGCATCGCAGTCGCGGCGGGTGTCATCTCGATGTTTCACGAAAAAGAGCTGCGGCAGCAGGCCATGCCGGATGAATGCACGGCAAAAGAAAGCGTGGAGGCAAAGGCCCCGGCCGCCTTTGTGCTGGCAGCAGCTTTCATGAGCGGCTTCACCTTCTTCATGGCGGAGCTGGTGTGGTATCGCGTTTCCACTCCGCTGCTTGGCGGCTCTGTGTATGGATTCGGTCTTGTGCTGTGCGTTGTGCTTTCTGGCATGGGGATCGGCGGGCTCTTGTATGCGCTGATCCTCAAAAAGACAGAGCCAAGCATCACGGGATTCACGGTCGTTTCTGCGCTGCAGGCGCTGGCCATCCTGCTGCCCTTTGCCCTGGGAGACCGGGTTGCGCATCTGGCGCTCATCTTCAATGACAGCCTGCGCGGTGTGGGGCTCGGTGAAATGGCCATGGGCTGGGCGGTCATCATGGGCCTGCTTGCATTTTTTCCTTCCTTGCTCAGCGGCATCCAGTTTCCGCTGCTGGTGTCGTTGCTGGGCCGTGGCAATGCAGGCGTGGGGCAGCAGCTCGGGCGCGCCTATCTTTGGAACACCGTGGGCTCAATCACCGGCTCATTGCTGGGTGGCTTTATGCTGGTGCCTCTGCTGGGGCTCAGAGGCTGCTGGCTGCTGGCCGCTTTGCTGGTTGCGGCGATGTCCGCTGCATCTCTCTGGCTGCAGGTCCGCCGCCAGGAGGGTGGGGCAGAGGCTGCTCCGGCCTCCCGTTTCACCTGGAATGGTCGTCTGGCTCTTGCAGCGCTCATCGTCTGCGGATTTTTTGCCTTTGGCACCACTGGGCCGACGGCGGTCTGGATGCACACCCCCATTGGCTACGGGCGTGTCTTCCAGGAGTATCGCTCGGCGCTCGGTCTGGAAACCTGGCAGCGCAATGTCAAACGCTCGCTGGTGCAGTCCTACGATGGCCGGGAGACGAGTGTGGCTGTTGTCGGCGGCATGCAGTATGCATTTCTGACCAACGGCAAAAGTGATGGTTCTGCCGTGGGAGATGCCGCCACGCAGGTCATGCTGGGAATGACAGGGGCCGTTCTGCATCCCAACCCGCGCAACGCCTGCGTCGTCGGCCTCGGCACCGGCACCACGGCAGGCTGGCTGGCGGATGTGCCCGGCATGCAGCGTGTCGATGTGCTGGAACTCGAGGAGGAAATTCGCAAAGTGGCGAGGTTTTTTGATCCTGTGAGCCGCAATGCGATGCAGCACCCGCGCGTGAACAACATCACAGGCGATGCGCGCGAATTCCTCCTCACCAAGGGCGAAAACTACGACATTATCGTCTCCGAGCCGTCCAATCCCTGCCGCGCCGGAGTGGCAAACCTCTACACTCGCGAGTTCTACCGCAATGCCAGCCAGCGCCTCACCCAAGGCGGCATCTTCTGCCAGTGGCTTCAGGGCTATGAAGTCGAGCCCGAAACTATAACTGCCGTCATCAGCACTCTGAAGCAGGTGTTTCCGAAGGTCGAAGTCTGGGGCACCCAGAGTGTGGACATGCTGCTGATCTGCTCAAACGACGAGGCCCCCTGGCAGCTCGAATCCCTGCGCCGCCGGGTCAAGCTTGAGCCGATGGCCGAGGCGCTGCGCCGCTTCTGGCAAACCGACAGTGCCGAAGGCTTCCTGACCGGCTGCCTCGCCAACAGCGACTACTGCGCTGCGCTGGCCGCCTCCTGCAAAACGGTGAACACCGATGACATGAACCGCCTTGAGTTCAGCTTTGCCCGAAGTGTGGCCAAGCAAGCCAACTGCTCGTATGACCTCGCACGCGCCGCCACTCGGGCAGGCTGTCATCTTCCCAGGGTCGATGCGGCCATCGACATGAACCGCTACTTTGCCGAACGCCTTCACATGCCCGGCCGCTTGTGGGATTCCGCTTCCGCCAATGTGCTCCCTGCCGATGCCCCGGTAGAAATTCGCAGACGGATGGAATCGCTGAGGGCCTTCTGGAAGCAGAATTATGCTGGCTACCTTGCGGCGCCATTGCCCGCCCACCCTGTGCTGGCAGACGGTGTCCTGCAGGCTGTTGCCAAAGCGCGCACTGGCGCTGCGGATGCCATGGCTGCCACGGCCGCCATCGAACCGCTTTCAGAAGCGGACGCCCACTTTCTCCGGGCCATTGCCAGTGACCTGCAAAAACAGCCGGTGGCGGCGGTGCTGGCCCATATTGAGAAGGGGCTCGACAGCCTGATGGCTGCGCCTTGGTGCCGTATTCCCCTGGTCAATGATGCCGTCGAGATCCTTGGCAGGCTGGCACGCTCCAAGACAGCGGTGGCGGATCCTCGGTTTCTGGTGATTTTTGACAAGCTGGGCCGTGACTATCCGGTAGGCGTGGCACGCGAGATCCTTCTGGGCATGCGTTGCGACATGGCCATGAGCCTGAAAGTGCCGCAGCAGCTTGCAGCCATTGAAAGCCTGGGCCAGCCCTACCCGTGGCATGGTCGTGCGCTCGCTCTGCGTGTCAGCGCCTTCATGCTTTCGAATGACTCAAGGCTGGAAGCGGCCCTGGCAGACATGAACCGTTTTCTCGATCAAGGAGGCACCATAGGTGGTGAGTCACCCCCCTTTGCCGTTCAGGTCAGGCCGGCTACGCCATCCATTGCCCCGGCGCTTCCGATGGTGATCGGCGCCCAGGCTGTGGAGTGATTTTCTGCCCGTGCGAGATCGTGGCAATTTCGTGCGGTTGACGCCGTATGATTCAGTCCCCCCTGAATGTCTTTTCTCACCGCGCATCCCGTACTACGCCTCATCGCTTCGCCACAGCATCTGTGGCGCACCCTTTCGCTGGGTATCAAGACCATCTGGCTGCACAAGCTGCGCTCCTTTCTCACCGCGCTCGGCGTCGTCTTTGGCGTCGCCTCCGTGGTGGCCATGCTGGCCATCGGTGAAGGTGCCAGTCACGAAGCTCAGGAGCAGATCCGCAAGCTCGGCAGCCAGAACATTATCCTGCAAAGTGTCAAGCCGCCGGACGGGCAGGGGTCCAATGGAGAATCACGCAGCATGATCAGCGAGTACGGCATCACCCTGCGCGACATCGATCAGATCCGTCAGACCGTGCCTAGCATCCGCATCGTGGTGCCCAGCCGCTACATTTCGGAGAATATCTGGAATCTGGATCGCAGTGTGGACGGCCAGGTCATGGGCGTGCTGCCCGTGTACCCGGAGATGCGCAACCGGCGCATGGTCGCTGGGCGCTTTTTCAATGACATGGAGATGAAGGACAACCTTCCCGTCTGTGTCGTCAATGAGACCGTCGCCGCGCGCATTTTTCAGCTGTCTTCTCCCGTGGGCAAATCCGTCCGGGTGAAAGGCTTTTACTACAAGGTCATCGGCATCATCCAGGATGAAGGCCAGGCGGTCGGCACCGATGCCTCCGGCGGCAGTCACTCCGCCCAGTCTCCGGCGCAGATCATGATTCCGTTCACCACCCTGATGGACCAATATGGGGAGGTGTTTTACCGTTTTCGAACCGGAAGCTTTGAGGCGGAAAAAGTGCAGTTTCACGAGGCCGTGATCCGTGTCGACGACGTGAACATGGTCGAAAGCCGCGCCGAGGCCATCCGCCACCTCATGACCAGAAACCACAAAAAAGAGGACTGGCGCATCATCGTCCCCGTGGAACTGCTCAAGCAGGCCGAGCGCACCAAGCAGATCTTCAGCATCGTGCTAGGCAGCATTGCCGCTATCTCCCTCCTTGTCGGCGGCATCGGCATCATGAACATCATGCTCGCCAGCGTCACCGAGCGCACACGGGAGATCGGCATCCGCCGCGCCCTGGGCGCGCGCCAGAACGACATCGTCGTCCAGTTTCTTATTGAGACCGTGCTGCTCGCCGGCGTCGGTGGCGTTTTGGGGGTCGTTCTAGGTCTCAGCATCCCGCTCGCCGTCACCAAATTCGCCGGAGTCACCACCGTCATCAAGATGTGGTCCCCCATCCTCGCTTTCTCCATCTCCGTGCTCACCGGCATCGCGTTTGGGATTTATCCTGCAAGACGTGCTGCCATGATGAATCCCGTGGAGGCGCTAAGGCATACCTAGACCGGTTTCCCGCCCGGCCAGTCTGCAGGAGGCTAGAGGCAGGCACGGATGTCGTCTTTTGAAGCCGCATCCGAAGACGCTGCTTCGACGTAGAGAAGATCGCTTGCTATCCTGATTGGGACAGGGGCAGGGAAGGGCCTGCCGTTGCTGCTCATCCAGTCTCTCCAGCAGCAGCCAGCCTCCATCCATGACCTCATTTCAAAAGACCACCGCCGCCGAAATCGAAACCGCACGTGCCGCCCTGCTGGGGCATCCGCTCTACGCCCGGCTGAGCACGCTGGGGGATCTGGCGCAGTTCATGGAGTGCCATGTGTTTGCCGTGTGGGATTTCATGTCCCTGCTCAAGGCCCTGCAGCAGCGGCTCACCTGCGTGCAGGTGCCCTGGGTGCCTGTGGGTGACAATCAGGTGCGCCGTCTGGTCAATGAAATCGTCCTCGGAGAGGAGAGCGACCGCGCGCCGGACGGAACGCCCTCCAGCCACTATGAGCTCTACCTGCAGGCCATGCAGGAGGCCGGTGCAGACACCACCGCCGTGCAGGGCTTCATCCAGCAGCTGCAACAGGGCGCAGGCATCTTCGAGGCGCTGGCAGCCAGCGGTGTGACGGACTGCGTGGCGGAGTTTGTCAGACACACGTTTGAAGTGATCGCAGGTGGAAAGCCCCATGTGATTGCTGCGGCGTTTACGTATGGTCGTGAGGATCTGATCCCGGCCATGTTCCACGAACTCGTGGCTCGGCTGGAGGCCGAATTCCCCGGCCGCCTCAAAATCCTTCGCTACTACCTGGACCGCCACATCCAGCTCGATGGCGACGAGCACGGCGAGATGGGCCGCACGATGGTGGAGTTGCTCTGTGGAGGCATTCCCCAGCGCGAGGCAGAGGCCTGCGCTGCGGCCAGGGAAGCCCTGAATGCACGGCTCCGCTTGTGGGATGGGATTGCCGCATTAATCGGCAGCAGGTGAGCGGGCGTCTTTTACGCCCGCTCTTCCTTGTGCTTGGCAAAAATCGCCAGACACCTGTCGCGCTCGGCGTGGTGATCCACCATCGGCAGCGGGTAACCTTTGGCCAAAGGCAGGCCCGGTTTGGGGGGCTCGTGCAGCAGTGCGGCGGGGACGTCTTTGAGCTCGGGCACCCACTGCTTGATGTAGAGGCCATCGGGGTCAAAGCGGGCGCTTTGAAGCCAGGGGTTCTGGATGCGGAAGTAGGGGGCGGCATCGGCACCGGTGCCGGCGCTCCACTGCCAGCCGCCATTGTTGCTGGCGTTTTCTCCGTCCACCAGCTGCTGCATGAAAAAGGCCTCTCCCAACCGCCAGTCGCAGTGCAGGTCTTTGGTGAGAAACATGGCCGTGATCATCCGCAGGCGGTTGTGCATGAGGCCCGTTTTCAGCAGCTGGCGCATGCCGGCGTCCACGATGGGAAAGCCCGTGGTGCCCGTGGCCCAGCGCTGAAAGTCGCTGTCGGTGCCCGGCCAGGGCAGCCCCACCCAGTCCGGTGCAAACTCCTGCTCAAAGACATGCGGGTAGTGCCAGAGGATGGCCATGTAAAACTCCCGCCATGCCAGCTCCTTGATGTAGGTCTGGATGGACGCCTGCGCGGCGGCGGGCTGGGGCTTGCCAGATTCATCCACCAGCGCCTCCTGGCAGCGCTGATAGATCTCGCGAATGCTGAGCAGGCCGTAGCGCAGATCCGGGCTGAGCATGGAGGTGGTCTGCCCGGCGGGAAGGTTCCGCTCCTGACCGTAGCGGTGCAGGATGCCGGAGCTGATAAAGTGCTTCAGCCTCTCCCGCGCAGCGCGCTCACCCGGTGCGGGGATCTGCGCGGTGCAGGGGGGGAGTTGCCAGTGCTCCAGCGTGGGCAGGGGCAGGCTGGTCACTGTGGCTGGAGCGGCGGGGCCAAGCGTGCGTGGGCGGCCGTGAGGCGCAGTCTTGGGCTGGTTCAGCCAGTTTTTCGAATATGGCGTGTATACTCGGTAGGGCAGCCCTGAGCCCGTCAGCACGGCATCGGGCTCATGCAGCACGCTGTCCTGATGGGAATGGCACTCGATGTCCAGGCGCGTGCACAGCTCCTGCACGCGTTTCTCCATTGCGCGGCCGTAGGGATCGTAGTCGCGATTGAAGTACACGGCCTCCGCCTGCGTCTCGCGGATCAGGCGCTCCAGCTCCGCATCGGCACGGCCGCAGCGGATGATCAGGCGGCTGCCCAGCGCCTCCAGATTTTTGGCCAGAGACTCCAGATTTCCGCACAGGAACTGCTGACGGTTCGGCCCCGTCCAGCCGTGATGCTGCTTCCAGTCGCTGAGTATGTAAACTGGAATGACCTGGGCAGATGACTTGGCGGCATGGTGCAGCGCGGTGTTGTCAGTGAGGCGAAGGTCGCGGCGGAACCAGTGGAGGACGGGGCGTGACATGCAAAAAACAAGGAGGGAGCACAAGATACGGTCAGAATCTGACAAAAGGCGTGCTCAATGTTTGCAGCATTCACCATCAGGTTCATGATGAATATTTCTCCGGGATGGCGTTACTAGCAGCGCCACATCACTCTCTCCCCAACCTCTCCGCACTTTATCCCATGTCTTCGCATTCGCCTGAGACCGACGAGCCGAAATCTTTAACTTTAGCCTGGATCACCTCCATCCTCCTCATCGTGGTTTATGTGATCGGCCTGATGTTCTTCCCGCCATTGTATGAGGCACCGAAAGGGGAGGTTTCCAGCTTCGTGCTCTTCATCGGCCGCTTTCACCCCATCTTGCTGCACCTCCCGGTGGGCATCCTCGGGGTGCTCTGCCTGTTTGAGCTCATTTGCTCCACCCAGCGCGGAGAGCAAAAATATGGCGAAGCCTCTCTGATCATGCTCATCATCGGCTCGGCGGGGGCCCTGCTGGCGGTGTTTGCCGGCATCATGCTCTCCCGTGAGGGCGGCTACGTGGGCGGCAATTTCAGCCTGCACCAGACCATGGGTCTGCTCGGCACCGCCGGTGTGCTGATAGCCCTCGTCGTGCGCCTCATGGGCATGGCCCGCGGCAGCATGGAGCTGCTGAATGCCTACCGTGCGCTGTACTTCGTCAGCTTTGGCATCATGGGCCTGGGGGCGCACTTCGGCGGCAACATGAGCCACGGGAACAAGTTCCTCATCGAGCACGCGCCCGCGTGGTTCAAAGGCCCGACGGTGGCTCTGGAAAAATGGATGCTGAGCTTTGTGGAAAAGCCGAAGGCGGAAAAGTCCGCGCCACCCGCCGCTGAAGCCAAGACCGACGTGGCTGAAAAGCCCACGCCGCCACCCGCCCCGCCACCCGCCCCGGCGCCTGCACCCGCCGGCACGCCCGCCGGCACGCCCGCACCTGCTCCGGTGACCCCGGCTGGCGGCAATGAAAAGCTCGTCTTCCAGCACGTCATCCTCCCTGTCCTCACCGCGAAGTGCAACAAGTGCCACAGCGAGGAGAAGTCGAAGGGCGATCTGCGCATGGACACCTATGAAATGGCCATGAAAGGCGGCGAGAACGGCAAGAACTTCGTTGCTGGAAATCTCAAGGACAGCCTCAGCATCGTGCGCATTTTGCTGCCTGACAGCGATGACGAGCACATGCCGCCTGAAGGCAAGGACCAGCTCACTCCGGAAGAGATCGCCCTGCTGAAATGGTGGGTGGAGCAGGGGGCCAGCGGCACTCAGAAGGTCAGCGATGCCAAATTTCCCGCCGAGCTTCAGGCCACCGTTGATGGAATTCTGAAAGGCTAGTCCAATTCACGCCTTTTGTTGCCTGTACCCATTGCTGAAATTTTGTCCGCCTCATTCATGAAACCAACCTCCCTCCTCTTCGCCCTGGCACTCGCCTTCACCGCGCATGCCGCCGATGACAAAGCCGCTGCAGATCCCGCCCTCGCCGCCGCGCTGCAGAAAGTGAATGCCAGCGGTGCTTCGCTCATGCCCATCGCGGCTGATGCGAAGACCTTCCGCTTCACCGCTTTGAATGTGGCCAAGGAGTTTGGGGATGCGGGGCTCGAACCGCTCCTGCCAATCGCCGACAAGATCGCCTCACTCGACATCGCCCGCAGCAAGGTCACAGACGGCGGCCTCAAGGCTCTCGCTGGCATGAAGAATCTCAAGGAACTCCACCTGGAAGGCACGGCCATCACCGACGCGGGCCTGGATCACCTCAAGGGCCTGACGGAGCTCGAATACCTGAACCTCTACAACACCAAGATCACCGACGCAGGCGTCGGCAAGCTCGCGGGTCTCGGCAAGCTGAACGCCATCTACCTCTGGCAGACCGGTGTGACGAAGGCTGGCGTGGCCGCGCTCAAGGCCAAGCTGCCCAAGTCCCACATCAACACCGGCTGGACCGCCGAGGACGATGCCAAGCCCGTGGCCGTGGTGGCGGCCGCTCCCGCTGCTGCGCCCGCAAAACCAGCCCCCGCACCTGCGCCTGCCACTGCCAAGCCCGCAGCCCCGGCGGCTGCCCCCGCACCTGCTGCGGGCGCCAAACTGGACCCCGCCATCGCTGCCAAGGCCGTCATTTACAAGGATGTCGTCGCTTCGATCATGAGCGCCAAGTGCATCTCCTGCCACGGTGTGGAAAAGAAGAAGGGCAAGCTCCAGCTTCATGACTACGCCGCCATGCTCAAAGGCGGCAGCGATGGTGCGACGACCGTCATCGCCAAGAACACCAAGGACAGCCTTCTGCTTGTCCGCGCCAATCTGCCCAAGGATGATGACGACCACATGCCTCCGAGCGACGAGCCGCAGCTGACCAAGGAAGAGATCGCCGTGCTGACATGGTGGATCGAAAACGGCGCCTCCGAGACCGCCACCGTGGCCTCCGTCAAAGCCCCAGCCGATGTCGAAGGCGCGCTCGCCGTGCTGCTTGCCAAAGGCCTGCCAAAAACCGAGGCCGTGGCCAAGGTCACCAAGCCGAAGCCCAAGCCCCTCACGGACGCGGAGAAAAAGCTCGTCGCGGAAATCTCCGCCAAGATGCAGGCGCTCAATGCCTCGCTGATGCCGCTGGCGCAGGATACGGAGCAACTCCGCTTGGGCGTGATCAATGCTGCTGACAAGTTTGGCGACAAGGAGCTGGCCCTGCTGGCCCCCATCGCCTCACAGATCCTCTGGGTTGACCTCTCTCGCAGCCAGATCACCGACGCCGCCGCGGAGACGCTGGCCAAGATGACCAATCTCGAACGTCTGCACCTGGAGAACACCAAGTTCACCGATGCCGGTGTCGCCAAACTCGGCGCGCTTTCCAAGCTGGAATACCTCAACCTCTACGGCACCAAGACCACGGACGGCGGCATCGCCAAGCTCGCCTCGGCCAAGGGGCTGAAGAAGCTCTTTGTGTGGGAAACCGGTGTCACGCAGGCCGGAGCCAAGGCGCTCGAAGGCCAGGTGCCAGGGCTCAAGGTGAACGTGGGCCTTACGGCGGAGGAGATCGCCAAGCTGACCGCTCCGCCTCCTGCGCCACCCGCCCCGGCCAAGCCCGCTGCTCCCGCGCCAGCTCCCGCTGCGAAACCCGCCGCTGGCAGCGAAGTCATCAAGACCGCCATGAAGAACTTCCACAAAGGCGATGACGCCCTCTGCAAAAAAGTGGGCACCACCGCCACGGATGCAGAACTCGCCACGCTGCTCAAGGCCTACCAGGACATGTGCGCCGCCACGCCGCCGAAAGGTGACAAGGCCGCATGGGTCACCAAATGCCAGGCGCTCATCGGCGCGGTGAAAAAAGTGCAGGCCAAGGACCCTGCCGGTGCCGCCGCCTACAAGGCTGCGGTCAACTGCAAAGCCTGCCATACTGACCACAAGGGCGCCTGAACAGCGCTTCACGTGCTCCAGCCAGCTTTATCTCGCGCACCTGCGCATCTTCGTGGCATTCACCGAGGATGCTGCTAATCATTTCGTCCCCCCATGCGTTCCCTGTCGATGACATCTTTCCAACCATCCTGCCTGCTGCTTGCGTGCAGTCTTTTCATGGTCTCATGCAAGCCTCCCCAGGACGTGGAGGCCATCATGGAATCGCGCGAGATTTCCAGCTACGCGCCCAAACCGCATGCAGATATCCCCAGCGCCACTCGCTTTTACGACGATGCGAAAGAACAGCCGCAGCAGCAGCAACAGCGGCCTAACTTCCGCGAGCTGCTGACCTGGACGGTCCCTGAAGGCTGGAGCGAATCCACAACTCCCGATCCCATGGGCATGCGCCTGCTCGACCTGAGGTTTGGTCCGAGTCAGGAGGGGGAATGCTACATCTCACTGATGCCAGGCCCTGCGGGTGGGCTTGAGGCCAACGTCAACCGCTGGCGCACCCAGATGGGACAGCCCGCTTACACATCGGAAGAAATCTCCAAGCTTCCAAAGAAGCCCTTCTTCAACCGAGACGCGACCTTCGTGGCATTTGATGGCGACTTCAAAGGCTTCGGCGCCGAAGCGGCCAAAACCGGCTACCGCATGCTCGGTCTGATTCATTCTGCCGATCAGGCCACGATTTTCGTCAAACTTACCGGTCCCAAGGCGCTTGTGGAGCAAAATGCCGCCGCCTTTGATGCCTTCTGTCAGTCGATCAAACCGAACCTGCCCAAGCAGGAGTGATGAAACCAGAATTGAGAACGACGAGGTACTGCCTGATGGCCAAACCACAGGCGTCTGCATTCGTGGTTCGAACTTCGAATTTTCCTCGCCGTTTCTCATTCTGATTTCGTTATTTTTACAGTCCCCCGCCTCTCCTCATCGTGTCCACGCAACCCAAGTCTATTTTTGCGAAAATCTTCGCCTTCCTTTCCGGCTTCGGCCTCGCCACAGCGGTGCTGATCATGCTGCTGGTGCTCACTTTTCTGGGCACCCTGGAGCAGGCGGAGCACGGCTTGGTGGCCAGTCAGGCGCGCTACTTTGAGTCTGCCTTCATTGACCGCATCGACATCGGCGCCTGCTGGCGCGCTCTGGCGTTTGACGGGTACTGGAACATCGGCAACGTCACGCTGCCGCTCTACATCGTGCCCGGCGGCTACACGCTGATGGCCATCCTCTTCGTGAATCTCCTGCTGGGTGGCATCGTGCGTGTCCGCAAGTCACCGAAGACCATCGGCGTCATCATCTCCCACTTCGCCATCCTCTTCATGATCGCCGCCGGTGCGGTGACGCATCACTTCGCCAAGGAGGGGAACATGAGCCTGAGCGAAGGCCAGACGAATGACGAGTTCCTCAGCTTCCACGACCGTGTCATTGAGATCGAAAAACTGCAGACGGATGGCAAGGCCAAACGCTCTGCCTTGGTGATCGACGAGAGCAAGTTTCGCGACCTCACCACCGCTGGCAATGGCCGCACCTTCACCAGCGAAAAGCTGCCTTTTGACCTCATCATCACCGGGTGGAAAAAGCACGCCCAGCCCAAGCGCGATGCCGACGGCAGCCGCACAGACGCAGTGGACGGCTACTTCATTCAGCAACTGCCCGAACTGGATGAATCTGGAGCTGCGATGGCCGACGAACAACTCGCCAGCGCCTGCGTGGCCATCGCAAAGATTAAAGGCAGTGGTGAAAAGCAGACGGGCATTCTTTGGGAATTTGCCGCCGCCCCATGGACGGTCACCGTCGGAGCTGATAAATATCTGATCTCCCTCGTGCACCGCACCTACAAGCTGCCCTTTGCCGTGCGTCTGGACCATACGGAGGAGGAGAAGCATCCCGGCACCCAGCGTGCGCGGCGCTTTACCAGCAAGGTGACCAAGCTCGAAGATGGTCGCGAGGAGAAGCGGGTCATCACCATGAACGAACCTGTCCGCAGCGAAGGCTATGCGGTCTTTCAGAGCACCTTCAGCTCTGGCGACAAGGAGGGGACTGGTGTGAAAAGCTCCGGCTTCATGATCGTCGAAAACCCCGCCGACCACTGGCCTCTCATTTCCTGCATCATCGTGGCTGAAGGACTGCTGCTGCATTTTCTCATGATGCTGGCCCGTTTTATCAAGGTGAACCCCTGGGCTTTCTCGCTCAGCCTCATCGTCGTCTTCAATGCAGCCTTTGCACTCGCGATGAAGATGCTTCTCTAAACGCCCGCTTCGGTCCACGTACCTTACTGTATGAAAACTCTCCGTTTTGTTCTTTTAAGCCTGTTCGTCCTCGGTGGTCTGGCCTCTGCGGCGGACCTGCCGCCTCTCGACCTGTTTCGTGACAAAGAGGTCGTCGACACCTTTGCTGCCATCCCGGTGCAGGAGACCGGACGTATCAAGCCTCTGGAAAACATCGCCAGCTATCGCTTGCTGCGCTTTCGTGCGCGCCGCAGCCTCTGGCTGACGGATAGCGGTGAAATGGATGGCAAGCCGTTGGTGGACCCCGCCACACAAAAGCCGATCACCAAAGAGGGAGGCAAGCCCGTTAAACTAAATGCCGTTGAGTGGATGCTCATGAGCTGGTTCCGGCCTGACATCGGCAGGATCGTGCCTCTGTTCAAAGTGGACAATTCCTCCGCCATCAGCGAACTCGGGCTCACAGCCAAAGCCAAGCGCGACCAATATACCTATGCCGAGATCGAGCCCGCGCGGCAGCTTTTGATGCAAAAAATGGGTGAGTATCGCGATATCCCCGCCCGCAAGCAAACACCTGAGCAGCGCATGATTGTGCAGCTTGCTGCGAACTTTCTCGACTACGAAATGATCACGGGGCATTTCGACTTCATTCGCAAGCCTCTGGGAGAAAAGCCGGAGGGACTGCCAGCCGGTGTGTCCCAGCCTGTTCGATTGTCCCAAAGTCTGAACACCTTTGTGGCAGCCATTCGGGCCAATAATGGTCCGCCGATGCAAATCCCTTGGTTCAGGGCTTTCGCGCAGGCCGCACTGGGGGCCATGATGAGTGGCAATCCCGAGCAGCAATACCGTATCTTTCCGCCAGCCGCCGGCCAGGGCAATGTCTGGAATGGACCGGGAGAGATGATTTTTGGCGCGATCAACAGCGACAAAGATGTGACGGCAGATCAGCTTGCCTGGCTTGGCCTCTATGAAGAAGTTTATCTGGCCTTGCCAGATGCGACAAAGTTCAAGACTGCCGCCAAGACGCTGCTGCTCAAGATCCAGGACGCGGCCAAGGCGCGTGGGGAGGGGCAATACGTCGCTCTGGAGCAGCACCTGATGCGCGCAGACTACTTTTTTTATGCGCAGTGGATTTTCCTCGTGGGATTCATCGCTGTGGCGCTGACCTGGGTTTCACCCGGATCAGGCTTTGAAAAAGCCGCCAGGCTCTCTGCCTGGGTGCTGCTGGGCGCGGCCACCGCGCTGGCTGTGACCGGTGTGGTGATCCGCTGCATCATCATGCAGCGTCCCCCCATTACGACCTTGTATGAAACCATTCTCTTCATCGGTGCCTCCTGCGCCCTGCTAGGCTTGATAGCGGAGTGGATCACAAAGCGAGGCCTGGGCCTGCTCGTGGCAGCCATCGGTGGCACAGCGTGCATGTTTCTCTCCATCCAGTTTGAAGCTTCCGAAGCCACCGACACCCTTCAGCAGCTTCAGGCCGTGCTGATCACGAATTTCTGGCTCTCCACCCACGTGCCCATGATCAATCTTGGCTATGCGGCCTGCATGGTGGCGGCGTTGATCTCGATGATCTATTTCATCCAGCGTATTTTCGGTCTGTATAAAACGGGCGAGGGAGATGCTCGCCTGCTGACCCGCGTCGCCTATGGCTTCATCGCCACCGGTCTTTTCCTCTCCCTCGTAGGCACCGTGCTGGGCGGCATCTGGGCCAACTACAGCTGGGGGCGTTTCTGGGGCTGGGACCCCAAGGAAAATGGAGCGCTCATGATTGTGCTCATGTGCCTCGTCATCCTGCATGCCCGTCTCGGTGGCTACATCCGTGAGATCGGCCTGCACTGCTGCAATCTGATCCTCGGCTGTATCGTGATCTTCTCGTGGTTCGGCGTGAACCAGCTTGGCGTCGGTTTGCATGCGTACGGTTTTACAGACGGCATCTGGCCCAAAATCTACGCCTACTGGCTCAGCCAGCTGGTGTTGCTTGGCTACGGCGTGTTTCTGGCATTGTCGGATCGCAAGGCCAAGGCTCTCAAGGCAGAGGTCGAGGAAGACGAGCCCGCTTTGGAAAAGTCTCCTGCTCACTAACCGGCACCGATCCAGTGCCGTGTTGGGAACGCTGATATTCCATTGGCTTTGGAGAGATCCGACGTGAAGGCATGCCCCGCATTTCCGCGACTCTCATGTCGCATTGCAACTGCGGGGAAATTCGCCTGAGCCGGTTAAAATCGGCGCTCCCAGCGACTAAGCTCCAGCAAGATGCCCGGCAGAATGCTGTGGAGACCTACTTCGATTTCTTGAAGGCGATGATCCCTTGGGCGATGCCCTCGGCGATCTTGGCGCGGAATTCGCCCGTAAGCATGCGGGCGCGTTCGGTGGAGTTGCTTACAAAACCGCATTCCACAAGCACAGCCGGGTTTTTGGTGGTGGCGCGGATGACATGAAAGTTGGCGCTCTTCACACCTCGGTTGGTCATGCTGGTGCGCTGCACCAGGTAGGCCTGGATGTAGGCTGCCAGCATGTAGCTGGAGGAAAAGTGGTAATAGGTCTCTGCACCGGCACCGCTGCCGCCTCTGTTGTAGTTGTAGTGAATGCTGACGAAAATGGCGCCGCCCTTGCTGTTTCCCAGCGCGGAGCGGTCATGCAGAGGAATGAAGACATCGCGGCTGCGTGACATGATGACCTTCAGTCCCTCTTTTCTGAGCAGCTGCTCCACCCGGCGTGCTGTATCCAGTGCCAGGTGCTTTTCATAAACATATCCGATCGCTGCACCGCGGTCATGGGCCCCATGGCCTGGATCAAGGATAACCGTGTCAAAAGCACAGGCTGTGCCCGTCAGCATTGACACCGTCATCAGAACCCAGCAGGCGCCTGTGAGCAGGCATTTCAATGCATGGCGGGAAAAGGTGAAATTCGGCATGAGATTCAGGAGGTGACGGCAGGTTTTCGCATGAACAAGCCTGCAAGCTCATCATCAGTACAGTAATCGAAGATGCGGGTAAAGGGTCAAGTGGTTTGCCAGCAAACCTTGCGGGACAATCACAAAAAACCGCCGGATGGAACTCCATCCGGCGGTGTGAGTTGTCCTTAGACTAAATGATTTGAATCAAAGTCCTGAAGGGGGAAGGCCGCCAGGGGCAGGAGCGCCACCACCGAGAGGGGCTGGAGGAGGTGCGCCGCCAGGCATGCCGCCACCGAGAGGGGCGCCAAGACCTGTGGGGGGAAGGCCGCCTGCAGGGCCCTGTCCACCGGTTCCGACGCCGGTGCTCATGCTGTTGTTGCCATAAACGATGGGCAGGATACGCTGCGGGATGCCCTGGGAAGCCTGGGTGAACATGTTGAGACCGCCAGCCATGATTTTCGGGCCGACCGAGCCTCTTTTGCCTGCCAGAGCTTCAACCGAGACGCTGCCGTCGTTGCGGCCGATGATGATCTTGCCACCAGGCCAGGTGCGGCCGGGAGCGATCTGGCCAGAGACATCAGCGTTCCAAAGAGGAGGCCAGCTGATGGAGACCGGGTTTTCATAGACGATCGGCATGTTGCCCACAGTGGTGTCCGTCTGGTTGCCGGTCAGTGCCCAGTGGTTTTCGCCGGGCATCAGCGCATTGCCGTAGTTCGGGGCCTGGCCGATGTTATTGTCTGGGTTGTAGCCGGCAGGGCAGCCGAAAATGCGCTCATCAGTCACGATCTGTTCCTGGATCATGTAGCGGAAGGCGTCATTCGCGGTCTGGGCCAGGCTGCCTGTCAGCGGATTCTGCACCGAGTCAGGATACTGGCTGTTGTTGTCCTTGGAGAACTGCTTGAGCGAGAGAATGATCTGCTTGCAGTTGTTCACGCCTTTCATCTGGTTTCCTTGCGTCTGGACCATCGTGAAGGCAGGCACGGCCAAGCTCGCGAGAATCGCGATGATCGTGATCACCACCAACAACTCGATCAGAGTGAAGGCTTGGTTTCTTTTCGTTTTCATGTGTGTCTTTTATCTGGGTTGGTTATGATGTTATGTGGGCTCCGAATTAATCCGGTACCGTTTCATTAGACCCAACTGGGGGCGGAAATGCGAGAAAAAAATACCGTCAGGCGAGACTCCGGGGCAAAGTCATTGAAAATGCCACCACAGGCTAGGCGCTCCCCGCAAACGCAGGCACAAAAAAGCCGCCGGATGCCATGCACCCGGCGGCGTGGAATGTCACAAATGACTCAAAGGCCGATTACAGACCCGGAGAGGGCAGGCCGCCTTGCGGGACGGGTGCTACGGGAAGCGGAGGAGTCCCGGGCAACCCACGTTGATCGACGGACGGAGGCCCGATCGGATCTACCTTGTTGATCATGGCGGCACCGCCATAGACCACAGGCAGGACACGCTGAGGGATGCCGTCTGAAGCCTGGGTGAACAGGTTCAGGCCACCGGCCATGACTCGGGGACCCACCATGCCTTTGGTATCAGACAGGGTTTCCACAGCCGCGCTGCCGTCATTGCGGCCGATGATGATTTTGCCACCCGTCCAGGTGCGGCCGGGGGCGATCTTTCCTGCCATGTCGGCATTCCAGAGCGGAGGCCAGCTGCTGGAGGCTGGGTTTTCATACACGAGGGGCATGTTGCCCGCCGTGGCGTCCGTCTGGCCGGCTGTGATGGCCCAGTGGTTTTCACCGGGCATCAGGGCATAGCCATAGTTGGGGCTCTGCCCCAGGTTGCCGTCCGGGTTGAATCCGGCGGGGCAGCCGAAGATGCGCTCATCACTCACGATCTTTTCCTGGATCAGGAGACGGAACGCCTCGTTGGCATTCTGGGCCAGGCTGCCGGTCTGCGGATTTTGCACCGAGTCGGGGTACTGGCTGTTGTGTTCCCTGGAGAACAGTTTCATCGAGGTGATGATCTGTCTGGCGTTGTTGACGCCTCTTGTCTGATTGGCCAGCATCTGAACGTAGGTGTAGGTGGGCACCGCCAATCCCGCGAGAATCGCGATGATTGTGATCACCACCAACAACTCGATCAGAGTGAAGGCGTGGTTTCGTTTCGTTTTCATGTTATGTTTATGCCTATCGTTTGTTTATTATGTTATGTGAATAACGGAATATTCCGCTATCCACCCCCATTAGACCCAAACGCGGCCTGAAATACGAGACTAGAGTTAAGGCAACCGAACTGCGGTGGCAGACGTAAGCGGAAGCTTAGCTCAGCGCCAGCAGGGTCACCTTTAGCTCCTGGCAGAGCCTGAAAACATCCTCCCGCCCGAGCAGCAGGGTCATGCCTGCCTCCACGGCGATCACGTCAACTCCTGCGGCAGCTGCCGTGCGGATGGTTTCCGGTCCTACCACAGGTACGTCAAAGCGCATGTCCTGATTCGGCTTGGAAACCTTCACCATCGTCGCACCGCCACGCCCCAGCGCGCCTCCACGTTTCACCGCCTCGTTGGTGCCCTCAAATGCCTCCACCGCCAGCACGGTGCCGTTTTTTACGACCACCGTCTGTCCGATGTCCAGCCGGCTGCTTTCTTTGGCGATCTTGAAGCCAAACTCCGCATCCTCCACCCGCCGCTTTTTGATCTGCGGCCCAGCCACATGTCCGGCTTTGGGCATCAGGTCTTCGAGAAATGTTGTCGCTGGCAGGAGGGCGATGCCATCTTTTGCCAGCTCATTGGCGATGCCGCCAAACAGCGTCTCCGCATTCCGCTCCTTCAGCTTTGCCATCATGATCAGCGTGCGAAAGTCTGGCCGTAGATCAAAGAGGTTCTTCGGTGCGATCTGCCCTACCATCACCGTCTGCGTCACGCCCTGTTTTTTGAAAAACGAGATCATCTTCCCCAGCTGCCCCACACGGAACCACTCAATGGCGTCCACCATGCCCGCCAGCTCCGGCTTCGTCTCATTTGTAAACGCCGCCGCCACCAGCTTCTTCACCCCGGCTTTGCGCGCCGCAGCCACAAAGGTTTCTGGGTAAATGCCGTTTCCGGCAATAAGAGCGATGGTGTCGAGGTTTGGGGCGGTCATTCGATGAGGCGCTGATCTTGGACGCGGGCGAGCGGATGTTCAATGCCGCTCCATCACAGCTTAAACTTCTCACACTGCCCCATGAAGGCCCTTGGGTTGTCCCACGCCACGCGCTGGATCATCTCGGGTGTCCAGCCACGCTGGCGCATGGCCTGCATGGTCTTGGGTACAGCGAGGGGATCGCTGATGCCCCAGTCGCAGGCGCTGTTCATCCAGATACGCTCCGCGTGGCGGTGCTCCAGCATGTCGATGGCTCGGTTCGGGGTGCATTTGCTTTCGGGATACAGCGTGATGCCGGCCCAGAATCCGTGGTCCAGTACATGGTCGATGGTGTGCTCCTCCACGTGGTCGATGATCACGCGCTCAGGCTTGATCTTCGGGAAGTTTTTCAGCGCCTCCACGATCAGCCGCGTGCCCTTGAGCTTGTCCTCCAGGTGCGGTGTATGGATGAGCACCAGCGCGTCGTAATCCTGTGCCACCTGCACGTGCTGCTCGAAAATTTTGAGTTCGTTGCGGCTGTTCTTGTTCAGGCCGATTTCGCCAATGCCAAGCACGCCTGGTTTGTCGATGAACTGCGGGATGAGGGCGATCACGTCGTCCGCCAGTTTCAAATCCTCCGCTTCTTTCGGATTGATGCACAGCCAGCAGTAGTGCTGGATGCCAAACTTCGCCGCACGCTTCGGCTCATATTCGGTGATCTGGCGGAAGTAATCGTAAAAGCCCTCCGCGCTGGCGCGGTCATAGCCGGCCCAGAACGCGGGCTCGCAGATCGCCTGGCAGCCGGCGATGGCCATGCGCTCGTAGTCATCCGTGGTGCGGCTGACCATGTGGCCGTGGGGCTCGATGTAGTTCATGCGGAAAGTTGGCGGTTGTTTGCGGTGGTTGGCAGTTGTTTGCAGTGGTTTTTCAGAGGCTTGGCAACAATCGCAAACGACGGCCAACCATGGCAAACCTCTGCAAACTTCACTTCTTATACGCTCCGATTGCCCCCTGCATCGCGGCTTTTTCCACCGGTACGGTGCTGGGGTCGCTGAAGCTGAGCAGGACGTCCCTCGCGCGCTGGGGCTGGTCCTGGGAGAGGAGGGCGATGGCGTTTTTCAGGGCCTGGACACGGAAATCTCCATCCTGGCCGGCTCGCTGCACACGGTCCAGAAAGGCGGCGAGGTCGATCAGCTTCGAACGTGAGTCCATGAAGCCCAGATCGACCAGATTGACTTGGGTTGGGGGGGTCCAATCAGGCATGTCGGAAATGTAGGCATGCCATGCAGCATCGCAACCGCTGGATCATTGCGCTGGCGATTCTGCATGCCATGATAGCGGGCTCATGCCCGACCTGACCACCGACGAACTGAGCCGCTATGCGCGGCACCTGGCGATTCCAGAATTTGGAATCGAGGGCCAGCGCAAGCTGAGAGCGGCTCGAGTGCTTTGCATCGGGGCAGGGGGGCTGGGCTCGCCCATCAGCATGTACCTAGCGGCTGCGGGCGTTGGTGGCCTGGGTTTGGTGGACCCAGATATGGTGGAGATCACCAATCTGCAGCGACAAATCCTCTTTGGGCAGAAGGATCTGGGCCGCAGGAAGTTGGAGGCTGCCCGTGATCGGCTGGCGGACATCAATCCGCATGTGGACATCCAGATTCACCCAGAGCTTTTCACGGCGGTAAATGCCATGAAGATCGCGGCGGATTACGATGTCATCATCGACGGCACGGACAATTTTCCCACGCGCTACTTGAGCAACGATGTGGCCGTGTGGCTGCGTAAGCCCAACGTTTATGGCAGCATCCTGCGCTTTGATGGTCAGGTGGGCGTGTTTGCGCCGCATCTGGGCGCTCCCTGCTACCGCTGCATGTGCCCGCAGCCCCCGCCTCCGGGCATGGTGCCCTCCTGTGCGGAAGGCGGCGTGCTGGGCGTGCTTCCAGGGCTCATCGGCACCCTGCAGGCGCTGGAGGCCATCAAGCTCATTACCGGCATCGGCCAGCCGCTGCTGGGCCGCCTGCTGCATGTGGACACACTGAGCATGCGCTTCCGCACGTTGACCCTGCGCCGCGATCCAGCCTGCCCTGTGTGCGGGGACCATCCCACTATCACCGAACCGATCGACTACCAGGGCTTCTGCGGCATTCCTTCCGCCGTCCCAGCTGTTCCTTCCATGACCGTCCACGAACTCCACCAGCTCCGTGAAAACGGAGACAATCATTTTCTTCTCGATGTACGCGAGCCCCATGAGCAAAGCATCTCCCGTATCGACGGCGCAGTGCTCATCCCCTTGGGCGAACTTGGGACTCGCGTCGCTGAGCTGCCAAGGGACAAACGCATTCTCGTGCACTGCAAAAGCGGAGGGCGCAGCGCACGCGCAGTGAGCCTGCTGCGTGAGCAGGGCTTTGACAACGTCTGGAACATCTCAGGTGGCATCATTGCCTGGGCGCGCGAAATTGACCCCACCATGGCTGAATACTGATGCAAAACGAAACCCAATGGCTTGAAGATTTCCTGCCGCTCATGCGCTGCCCTGACACGCACCAGCCTCTGCGCCGTGCCACGGCGGAGGAATGCGCCCAGCACCAGGTTGATGCCGCACTGGCGACAGCAGACGGGACTCGCTTGTTTGTGATTGATGCGGGAATCCCCATCCTGCTGCCTAGGCAGCCGTGAAATTTTCGCGATCCCTGCGGGGGTGAGCCAGCACTTTTTTCTGAAGTGCAGCAGTGATGATCTGCTCTGAATGAGTGATCGGCAGGGAGTAATGTCCGTCGATCTCGGACCAATGCGTTTCAGCCTGCGGGATGATCTCCGCGATCTGCCGTGTGTAGGTCCAGGCAATGTTGCGGTCCTGTTTGCCATGCCAGAAGCGTATGGGAAAGTTCACCTGGCTGACCTCAAAACCCCACTCATTGAGGTAAATGTCTGCGTCTGCGATAACGCTTCGCGGGCCGCGATCCAAGGCGCCGAGTGTGGCCGCCCGCACCACATCAAAGATTCCGGGAAGCAGCAGGACACGGCGGTCCTCCTCGCCCAGCAGTCTCATGAGCCACCGCAGCGGTGCTTTTTGCGGGTTTCCCTTGGCTGTCACTCCGCCCAGACGCAGCACAAGGCCAAGGATCGTCGGGAAATAATGCCGCAGCTGAATCATGAAGCGGTAGAGCCAGAACATCTGCCGGTCTCCCAGAAACTTCAGCGGAGGTGCTCCGCAGATGATGGAGGCAGATAGCACACGCTTATGCAGTTTTAGTGCGGTGGCGAGCACGTAAGGGCCGCCGCCTGACCAGCCGATGATGTGGTAATTGTCCGCACCTATGTGGGCGGCTAGCTGAGTCAGGGTATCTGGCCAGTCAAGCAGGGTGCGGTGTGGCTGGAAATCTGACAGGCCGATGCCCGGGCGGTCTGGGCAGATGAGGCGCATGCCGTGTTTTTTGGCATGCGCGTCAAAGAGTGAGCCCTGGACGCGGGAAGAGGGCCAGCCGTGAAAGTAAAACGCCACCTCCCCGCGCGGATCGCCGTACTCGCAGTAGCCCAGCCTGAGGCCATTGGAGAGGGTGAAGGTGTGGTCTGACATGCTCGGGCGGAAATGTTCAGTTTGGTGTTTCAGGAAGCGCCTTCAAGCGCCTTTTCTCCCAGCAATGCACTGCTTTCCGGCACGCGGTGGCAGCGCAGGCCAAACTGTGACACGGCCTTCATCTGCAGATGGGCCACCGCTTCATCGACTGAATCGGTCCACTTGATCAAATCAAGGTCTTCAGGGCTGATGGTGGCCCCTTTGAGCATATGCTCCATGAACTGGCGCATTTCTGGCCAGAAATCGCTTCCCATGATGACGATGGGGAAGCTCCTGAGCTTGCGTGTCTGGATGAGTGTCAGCGCCTCAAACATTTCGTCCATGGTGCCAAAGCCTCCAGGCATGATGATGAAGCCATAGCTGTATTTGATGAGCAGCGTCTTGCGTACGAAGAAATGCTCCATGGTCACCCAGCGGTCGAGGTAAGGGTTGTGGCTTTGTTCAAAGGGGAGCCGGATGTTGCAGCCGACACTTTTGCCCCCGGCATCTTTTGCGCCACGGTTTGCAGCTTCCATGATGCCAGGCCCCCCGCCCGTCAAAACGGTGAAACCCATGCCCGCGATCGCTGCACCCATGTCCCGTGCAAGTTTGTAATAAGGGTGGTCCTCCGCGAAACGGGCTGAGCCAAACACCGTGATGCACGGGCCTACGAAATGAAGTGCCCGGAAACCAAGAATGAAATCTTTGGCAACACTGTAGAGGAGTTGCAAATCACGCAGTCGGCGGTTGGGTCCGCTCAGAAGAGCTCGGTCCTCAAGCTGTCCGCAGAACTGCTCATCAGCATGGATCTCTTCGGGAGATGCATGGATGAGGGAAGGGCAAGTCTTCGCGATTCTGGGTTCGGATTCCTGGTCGAGGAGGGTAGGGGCTGGCATGGTTATTTTGAAGAAGTTGGAGTGCAAAAAGAGGGCTTTTGTTCACCCCATTCTTGGATTTCTGCAAAAAATGCGTTAAAAAAAGCCCGCAGGTTCTGAGTGAGAACCTGCGGGCATGATAGATTTGAGGATCAGGAATGATCAGGCAGCCTGTGCTTCCTGCGGAGAAGGACTGTCTGAGTCTTCACTGCGGGCGTTGGGCTTGGCTCCGCTAAGCTGAAGAGGGCGGCCCATGAAATCCTTGCCACCCAGTTCCTGCACCGCGCGGCGAGCTTCTTCTGTGCTGCCCATCGTCACAAATGCGAAGCCCTTGGAGCGCTGAGTGCGGCTGTTGACCACGACTTCGGCGTTCTTCACAGCGCCGACTCCGTTGAAGAGTTCGAACAGGTCACTCTCGGTCGCGTCATAGGACAGATTGCCGACATAGAGGCGGTCCGTTGTAATGTCAGCCGGGTTCACCGCAGGAGGGGGCTCGCGACGCTGGCGGGGTTCGCGCTGTGGGCGTGGGTTGTCATTTGTAGAGCGAGGGCCGGGGCTGCTGCTGCGATCCGTCTGAGGACGGCTTTTGGATTTAGACTGGCCGAGGCCGAAGAAGCCCAGGATCTTTTGGAAAAAAGAAGGGGCGTTGCGGCTTTCGCGGCCACCTTCGCGGGTGGGGCGTGGGCCTTCAGGACGGGGACCGCGCGGGCGGTTGCGATTGCGGCGGCGGTTGCCTCCGCCATTGCGATTGGGGTAGTCGGACATGAGTTGAGTTTACGTAGGGGTGGGTTGCATGTTCAGGCAGGGCCGGGGGGCTGGAGAGGGCGGCGGGCGGGAACGGGCGGCTTGCCTCTTCCACGGGTCCGCGGCACGCGGCGGACCGCACACGCGGCCAGCCACAGCACCACCACGGGCTGCTGCAGTTCTCAAAGCCGGGCCGGGCTGGCCCTGCCGGCTCAAAAGTCATTTCCGCGCACACTGGCAGCACGCTGGAGATTTCTTTCGGGCGATCCATCCTCTGGAACAGTTCCTGCTGCGCTGTCGGGGGTCGAAGTTGGCGCATAGGGATGTGAGTTCAAAGGGACGGGCTTCGGAGCACTATTTAAAGGCTCTGAAAACAGCGTATCGACATTAATCAGGGCAGGGGGGTGGTCAACCAAGAATCACGTACGCATTGCTTGCCCCCAGGCCTGCCTGCACGCATCATGGCGGCCATGATCAAACCCGTCGTTTACATCAAAACCGGCTGCCCCTGGTGCGAAGAAGTCACCGAATACCTTGATGCACGCCGCATCCCCTTCGAAGCCGTCACCGTGACCGGCAACCGCGAGGCCATGCAGGCCATGGTCGAGCTCAGCGGCCAGAGCAAGGCACCCACCATGGACTGGGACGGCGAAGTGCTGGCCGACTTTGGTGTGGATGAGCTGGTGCCTTTCCTGCGGAAGAAGGGCATTGTGTAGCCGAGCGCAGGAGAAGGCTCCAAAAATCGACGATCCTTGTTCATCAATCGTCAATTGCGCACAGCCATGACACCCTGTGGCCGGAGGATTGAAGATTGTCGAGCCATCGATTTTTGATTTTCGGTCTTCCCAACCTCCTTCAAGTACATGTTAAGGAGTTTGGCTGTTCCGATATGCGAGTCCCAAAAAGCCTCTGGTTCCACACTTCCTCGCTCATTCGGATTTACACATTCGTCATTCACGCGCTTCTTGCCTTAACCGCCAAATCCTCCATCTTCCCCCAATGACCTCCTCTGATTTCCGCCCCGTCTCCCGCGCCTTTTTTCTGCCGCTGCTGCTGATCATCGCCGCTGCCGCATTCCGCTGGGCCAAGCTGAAAGGCTATGTCACCTTTGAGGTGCTGGAAAACTTTTCGCCTTGGATGGCGCTGGCCTTCACCGGCACGCTGGTCTTTCCGCGGCGTGTCTCCTTCCTGCTCATCCCTCTTTTGCTTGTGCTGATTGATGCCACCGCCACAGGCGCTGCGGTGCTGCACTGGGAGGCGCTCGTAGTCTATGCCTGCTTTGCCTCCTCGGCGCTGCTGGCTAGCCGCTGGCGTGGGCACATGAGCCTGCTCGGCACCCTGCTGGGCGTGACAGGTTGCGCCATCGCCTTCTACTTCATCACCAACACCGTTTCGTGGCTCAGCAATCCTGTCTCTGCCTACGCCATGAACTTCAGCGGCTGGCTGCAGGCCGTGACCACCGGAGAGCCCGGCCATCTGCCCACTTGGTTCTTCCTGCGCAATTCACTGGTGAGCGATCTAGGCTTCAGCCTGCTGCTTCTTGCCGCCTACAACACCGAGGCCTCGATTCGCCAGCAGCAGCGCATCCCGCTGCGTCACGCTCAGGCCGCCTGATTTTCTGCAGCCCTCCATGAAGCGCCTCCCGATGCTCTTCATTTGGGTGTGTCTGACCCTCGGGGTGCAGGCGGAGACGCTGCACCTCTACACCTGGGCGGACTACATCAGCCCGGAGGTGGTGGCCAAATTTGAAAAGCAGCAGGGGTGCAAGGTCGTCATCGACACCTTTGACTCCAACGAGAGCATGTACGCCAAGTTCAAGGCCGGTGCCACCGGCTACGATCTGGTATTTCCCACCGCCTATATGATCCAGGTCATGCACTCGCAGGGCATGTTGGCGGAGATCGATCACAAGCTCATCCCCAACCTGCCAAACATCGACCCCTCTGCCCTGGAAAAGCTGAAGGACACAGACATGCTGCATAGCGTGCCTTACACCCTGGCTTACGCATGCATCGCCGTGCGTGGAGACAAAATGAAGGGCCAGCAGCCCGAGCCCACCTGGACCATGTTTGACCGCGCCGCCCTGGCCGGACGCATGACGCTGCTGGACGACATGCGCGAAAGCATCGGTGCCGCGCTCAAATCCCTCGGCTACAGCATCAATACTCGCGACGAAACCCAGCTCGCCGCCGCCCGCGATGTGCTAATCCGCTGGAAGAAAAACATCGCCCGCTTTGACAACGAAGGCTACAAGTCCGGCATCGACTCCGCCGAATTCCTCCTCGTCCACGGCTACAGCGGAGACCTCTTTCAGGTGCAGATGGAAAATCCCAAGGTGGAGATCCTCATCCCTCGCGAAGGCGTCACCATCGGCTGCGATGCCATGGTCATTCCCAAGACGGCAAAGCAATCTCTCCTGGCTCACGCCCTCATCAATTTCCTGCTCGATCCCGCCATTGCTGCCGAGAACATGGAATGGATGGGCTACTACTGCCCCAACAAGCCCGCTCTGAGCAAAGTCAGCCCCGCGTTCCTCAAAAACCCCGCCTTCACCATACCCGCCGAACTGCAGTCCAAATGCGAAGTCATCGAAGACCTCGGCCCCGATCTCGCGAAATACAGCAAGGTTTGGGATCAGGTAAAGGCGGCGAGGTGAGCCTGCAGCGTGCTTGTTTTTCGACTAACAACATGTGATGTCGTTCTTCGCTGGGGGTAGATTTTTCGACTTTAGTTTCATGTGGAATTGGATTTGCTGATGTGGTATTAAGATCATCCTTTAATGTCAGCTGAAGCTAACAAGCCGTTCAGAATGGCTAAAATTCCGGAACTTGAGAGCGTACGCGGTCTTGCGGCATTCCTCATAGTTTTTTATCATCTGCCAGCGTGGAATCCTTTCATGGATATAACGCTAAAAAGTCATGCCGTGTTGATGGTGGAACTGTTTTTTGTGCTGTCCGGATTTGTCATTTGTACTGCTTACAAGGCAAGAGTTCAGGATGTGCAAGACCTGTTTCGTTTTCAGTTCCTGCGTTTTGGCAGGCTTTATCCGGTTCATGTCCTGTTTCTGGGTGTGTATCTCTTGATAGAGTTGTTAAAATATTATGCACAGGTGCGACTGGGCTTCTCAAGTGCTCATAATCAGCCATTCAAAGAAAATAATTTAACGGCTTTTGTCCAACAGCTTTTACTTCTGCAAGCCATTGGTCCCACTGGTAATTCTCTGACTTTCAATTGGCCGGCTTGGTCAATTAGTGTGGAGTTTTACACTTACCTTATTTTTGGTGTCGTTATATGCTTTTTCAAGCAAGTGAAAGCTTATCTGTTTTCAGGCTTTGTGGTTGTTTCATTGGCGATGCTATCAACACAAATAACTTTTGGATTTGATGATCTGGCTAGATGTCTGGCGGGATTTTTTCTCGGATGCCTAACGGCGATCTTTGTGGAAAAGAAAAAGCTCATGCTTCCAGGGTATGTCCCATTGTTCTTTTTTATTGCGGTGGTGGCTTTTGTGATACACGTGCCGCCGCGTCCCTTCCATTTGCTGTTTTTTTTCTTATCTGCAGCTCTGATTGGCTCTTTGGTTATGTCGCAAGGTGGTGTGTTAAAGAGTGTTCTTCAGGCTAGGCCGCTTACTGCGTTAGGTGCCATTTCATACTCTATGTACATGTCTCATACCGCGATTATTTGGGGGCTGAATCAAATGATACGGTTAGGATTGAGGAGGTCCGAGGTAAATGGTGCTCCTCAGCTCTCGATGTGTGAAGCTGTAATCGCCCTCATGTTGACCGTTTTGTTAACTATTTTTGTAGCGTCGCTTGTTTATCGATGGGTTGAGAAACCTTGGCGAGAAAAATCTCGCCGCTTTGTTTTTGGCGGCATGGGAGATGCTCCCTCGAATCAGCATTAGAGCAATTTAAATAATACTATAGCCGCAAGAGGCAGGCCAACCCGCCGCGTCTTTCTCTGTGATTTTTGAGAATGCCAGGCTGATTGCTCCATTAAGTTCTGCCGGTGTGCGGGCTTCGGCGCTGCGCAGCAGCGATTTGATCTTGCTCCACATCTTCTCAATCGGGTTGAGGTCGGGCAAGTACGCGGGTAGGAACCGCACCTCTGCCCCTGCGGCTTTTACCAATTGTTCGACCACGGGACTCTTGTGCGCCGCGAGATTGTCCATCTGATCTGCTCCCCAAAATCTGAGCCAAGTGCTATGAGAGTCTGAGGTGCGCCATGCTTCATTGCGCAGCATGCCTTTGTCATTATGGCCATATTATTTTTAAAAATACTCTAATGAGAACTGCGCGCTGCCTCAGCATGTCCAGCGTCGTTTGTGAGGTCAGTAGTTTGAGGCGGTCTCTCGACCCTAGCGAAAACTTCTTCTGCGTCTAGGTTTTGGCATTCTTAGAGGCAAGCCCGATCCACACGGGACCAATGGGGCCTCACGGTTGTTTCTTCTCACGCCTTTCCTTCAGGCCCGAGATAAAAGTCATGAACGAAATTCCAAACAGAAAACACCCCATCCGTTCCATCCACTGCGCGGATGGCGCATGTGTGGCAAAGGCCATCCCAAGACCGACGGCCATCAACACCAAGTTGTAAGACCGCTTGCTCATGAACTTCATGTTAAAGGAAGGCTGTGGCATTGGAAAGCAAAATACGGAGATGCCTGGGCACCGCTTTATGCCCTGATTCAACACTTCAAGGATAGGCGGGTACAAGTTTGCTTTCTCCACACTTCAATCCGCCGATGTGTTTCATCATCTTTTCGTATTCAGGAGTGTCCTTCTTATAGGCAAAGAATGCATCGCCCACCATGCCGCCTTCTCCTTCGGCGCGCAGCATGACTTCAAGTATGCCGTCCTTCGTCAGATGAGCCGAGCCAATCGATTTGCCCACGGGCGCCACGACGGGAGCGGGTTTCTCAGACTGGCAGCTCGTCAGCAGAGTGGGGAGGATGAGAGTCAGGCAGACTATGAGGCTTGGGGCCATAAGCTTGAAAATACTCAGGTATGGAATGATGCCAGTGAGTGTTGACCGCTCGCAAGTGGATTCAGAACATCCCTCACCTCACCCCAATCCCAAGCATCCTCCGCCGTAGCATGTCCAGCGCCGCCTGTGAGGTCAGCAGCTTGAAGCGGTCTCTCGACCCTGGCGAAAACTTCTTCTGCGCCCACGTCTCCCCGTTCTTTGCGGCGAGGCCGATCCACACGGTCCCCACCGGTTTCTCCGGCGTGCCGCCCGTCGGCCCTGCGATGCCCGTCACTGACAGCGCGTAGTCGGCTCCGCTGTGTCTTAGCGCGCCTTCCGCCATCGCACGCGCCACTTCTTCACTGACCGCGCCGTGGGTCTCAATGAGTTCCATCGGCACGCCTAGGTGCCGGTGTTTCGCTTCATTTGCATACGTGACCCAGCCGTGGCCAAAGATGCGCGAGGCACCGCTAACGTCGGTGATTCTATTGGCAATCGTGCCGCCAGTGCAGGACTCGGCAGTTGCCAGCCATTCGCCACGTTCGGTGAGAAGTTGCACGATGACTTCTTCGATTATACGGCGGTCTTCAGAGACGATGCAGTCTCCCAAAGCCTTGCGCACCACGGCAGCAGCTGCGTCCACGGCTGGCTGCGGACCTGCGAGGCGTACATCCACATCGCCGTTACGAATGCAGTAGCCCAGGTCCAGTTCCGGGATGGCCTCGAGCTGTTTCTCCACGGCTTCTACGATGTCGGACTCTCCCACACCAGTGACCTTGAGATACAGGACACGGCGGGAGTCTCCGTCCACAAGCCATTGGCGGAGGCGCGGTTCCACCTCGCTCTCCATCATTGGTTTCAGTTCACGGGGGGGGCCAGGCAGCAGAAAAATATGCGCATTCCAGCCCAGCGTGGCACTGAGCTCTGCGGGAAAGTAGAGACCTGGTGCGGTGCCAAAGGCATTTGGCAGTACCACCGAGCCTCGCGGAACCATGGCCTGGCGCTTTGTTGCGTCGCTCACCGGCTTGCCACGTTTCGCAAAATACTCTTCCAGGTGCTTAATCACACTGGCGTTCATTTCCATGTCCAGGTCCAGCAGGGCAGCGGTGGATTCACGTGTGAGATCGTCATTGGTCGGGCCGAGCCCGCCGGAAACCAGCACCACATCCGCCCGCTGCGCAGCCTCACAGATCGCCACACGGATCACTGCACCATCGGGGACGATGGTTTGCCTCGTTACCGGTACTCCCAGAGCCGCCAGCCTCTGGCCGATCCAGGCCGCGTTCGTGTTGATGGTGTCTCCCAGAAGGAGTTCGGTGCCGGTATTGACGAGTTCGACGTTCATGCACCTGTCATTACGCGCGGCGGGGCGGTGCGATCAATGCTTCTTTCAGGGCTCTTGCGTGGGCTTCTGCCCCTATCGCTTCTTTTTCCGTTCTCGGCAGCCGAGTTCGGAGACCATGCCGTCCAGTACCGCGAGTCCGAAGGAAATTTTCTTAAAGAAGGATGGGTTGTGCGGCACCAGCATGAATTTCGGGTGCTGTGACCAGAGGTCCCGCAGTCTGCGGTCCAGCTTCACCGCCTGTTCCTGAGATTCGTTCCGGATGGGGTTTCCTCCTTCTATGCTCATGTGGCCTACGGCTGCGCTCTCAAAGAAGATCACCGCGTCATAGCGTGCCAGTTCTTGCTCCAATGTGCTTCCAATGTCCTTGAAGAAGCCTTCGCTGCCACCGGGCCAGTAGGCTGCTCCGTCCACTGTGCCACGATCACACAGGAGGATCTGCTCCGGGTGCTGCGCCATCACCGCTTCCTCCAGATGTATCTGCACATGGTAGATGGCCCGTTGCGCCGCGTGGATCGCCTCTGGCTGGTTGACGCGGGGAAAGCCCCCGCTGAATACCATCGTGGCTGCTTCAGGGACCAGCACCACATCGTCTCCCATTTCACGCCGGAAGAGGTCTCCTGCCGTCGTTTTACCGCCACCGGGACCTCCTGTCAAAGCTATGCGGCAGTGGCCGTTGGTTGTAGGCTTGTGTTTACGTGGCATGATGGGCATTGTGGCCGTGGCAGCATGGCGGCGTCAAGCATCAGCGCAAATTTGCGCAAATGCGGAGTAGTCATGCTGCCAGCTTGTTGTTAGCCTTGCTGCATGATCCTGCGGTGCATTCCCATCCTGTTCCTCATCTCCGCATGCACGTTCCTGCCTGCAGGCAAAAGCGCGCGTGAGCACTACTTCCTTACGCAGGTCAAGCCAGTGCTGCAGCAGCACTGCTTGAAATGCCACAATGGCAGTCTGCCGCCACCTGCACTTAACCTGACCAGCAGAGCCTCCGCATTTCGGCGCAGCGCAGGAGGGCGTGAGTACATTCTGCCAGGCGATCCCGACTGCAGCCTGCTTATCAGTGCCGTGCAGCGTGGGGGGACCCACCCCAAAATGATGCCGCGAACGGAAGTCAGCCTCACGGAGGATCAGATTGGCATGCTGCGCGAATGGATCGAAGATGGCGCATACTGGCCGGAAGGGGACAGGGGCGTATTGCATGCGCAAAAAAACGCTGAGGATCCGTGAGTGTTGGCAGTTGCTTGGCTGCTAGGTGGCTCCGCAACAATCTTCAGGCTGGCTCTCAATGGTTCAGTGCCCAAGAGCTTTCCAAACCGCAGGCAGTTTGTCTTTAATCAAGTTTGCGCTGTTCTTCGGAATCAAATCAACTGTGAGTGGCACGTTTTTGGTGTCTTCAAAATCGAAGTGACCGGGGCTGCGGGAATATTTGTAGTCTTTGTCCAGGCTGCCGTCTCCGGAGAGCTGGATGCCTACCTCTTCCACGCGTGGCACGGAGAGGTAAAACCGTTCGCGCTCCATCACACAGCTTTCACCGGGCTTCAGCCGGAGCTTCGATCTGGCAAGTTCACGGAAAAGCTCGCGCGCCGTGGCTTCAGCAGGGTTCACAAAGCTACGCCGCTCGGCGATGATGTCGCGAAAGGCGCTATCCTGGCGCAGGGTGGCGAAGGCGGTGTCGATCTCCTCTTTTGCAAGGGGGTAGTGAGTGCAGCCGAGAACAATCGTCTGCAGTGGTGTCTCAGGTTTCTCGGCTCGGTAGGCCTCTGCCAGCGCGCGCACCTCCTTCATAGCGTAGGCGGAAACGGAATCAGGAAAGGCCGCATCTCCCTCAATGGCTCCCGCCAGCGTGGCGCTGCCCTGTTGTGCTATGACCGGCACACGCTGGCCGGCGCGGCCTAGCGTGCTGGAGATGGTGCGTGGATAGACTCGGCTCGCGCAGGTGCCCACCGTGGCCAGTATTCCGATGCCGCCGGTGTTTCTAGACTCCAAAACACTGCGTGCGCCTGCCTCAACCACGCCCACCACGATCACTGGAATCTTCCATGTCTCCACCGCTTTGCGGATGTCCTCCAGTCCATAGGCTGTCGCGGTGTTGCAGGCAATGACGATGGCCTTCACCGGAGGTTTGTCATATGTCGGTTCCTGGCCCTTGGCTGGCCATGCGCGGCGGCCCAGAAGGAAAACCGCATCTTTTAAAATGAGTTCGCGGAGGTAGTCCGTGCGGTTCACGGCGGAGTAGTTGCCGTAGGGCATGTTAGCCTGGTCTCCGAAGTAGATGAAGCGCTCTTGTGCAAAGTCTGGTAAGCCATCCGCGCCGGGTTCCAGGGTGTCATTGTGGAAAGAATCCAGATTCAGCAGCGCCTCCAGCACCGTGAGCCCTCCAATGCCGGAATCAAACACACCAACAGGCAGATGTCGTACGGCCTCGGTGTCGGTCCACGACCCGGCATCGAAGCTGAAGGCGGGCCTGCCATCGGCATTGGCCTTCACATGCTCGACGAGATCGGCGGCGTGGGCTGCTGCAACAGCGAGCAGGAGCAGCGCAGAAAGTGTTTTCATGGGTGGTGGCCGGGCGGTTTTGGGGTCGGGAACTTGTTGCAGTATTCGTGCCAATCAGACAGCGAGCCAAGTGCACGAAAGGTGCAGGCAGTCTATACAAAGATAGCAAAAAAGGCCTTTGTGTCGTCCACGCAGTTTGCCCCTGCTCCACTGCGTTGGGGGCGGCGTTCATCTCCAATGCTGATCAATGGCCAGCATTATGGTTCCCTTGTCTCACGTGAACGCAAACAGCAGCCGCCCGAAGAAAACGGCAGCCACCATGCCTACAAAGTCTGCCGTCAAGCCTGCGACCAGCGCATGTCGGAAGCGACGGATGCCCACGCTGCCGAAATACACGGTCAGCACGTAGAAGGTGGTTTCGGTGGAGCCATAAAGGATGCCTGCAGTGAATTTCACCATCTCACTCAGGTCTGGGCGGGTCAGGATCTCGTTGAGAATACCCTGCGCGCCGCTGCCGCTAAGAGGCCGCATCAGCGCCAAGGAGAGCAATTCCACAGGAAAGCCCAGCATGTTCAGCACCGGAGCCAGCAGGTACTCCAGCAGTTGAAATGCACCCGACTCCCTCAGAATCGCAAGCGCCGCCAGCATGGCCACCAGATAGGGCATGATGCGCACCGCCACCTGAAAGCCCTCCTTGGCCCCGTCCACAAACTCCTCATAAACCTTCACACCGCGTGCCCAGGCCACACTTACTGCAAGTATGAGAATGGCTGGAATGGCCAGTCCGGAGGCTCCGTCCATCACACGCCGCCACACAGGTGGCTCCACTTTTGCCTGTGTGGCCGCAGCGGCTTTTGCCTCCTCTTTTTTGAGAGCCAGTGTCTTTTCCGCTTCAGCTTTGCGTTGTGCGGATTTTGCCAGCACGGCTGAGAGTCCAGTTTGATCCAGCACCTTATGCCTCCAGGATGGCGGACCGAGTTCGAGGGCTGAGACGCCGATGAAAAGAGTGCCGAGAAGAATCAGCCAGCGACGTGCTTTGGAGGTGATGCCTGCCGGCTTGGCTTCGCTGCTCTGTGTTTCAGTCACGGTTTCATCCGGCTGAGCCACAAAACCTGGCAGGCGCTGGAAGCTTTTGGCTGCCAGCACTGCCGCCATGGAGGCGCAGGCGGTGGCTAAAATGGTGGGGACGATGACCCGAAAGCTGTGGCTTACGCCTGCTGCGTTGAGAAAATTCATCGCCGTCATTGGGATCAAAGTGAAAGCCCCCGTGTTTAGCGCCAGAAAGGTGATCATGGCATTGCTGGCACTTTGCTTGTGCGGATTCAGTTCCTGCAGGTGCCCCATAGCCTTGAGCCCGAGAGGTGTCGCGTTATTCGAGAGCCCCAGCATGTTGGCCGAGAGGTTCATCACCATGGCGCTCATGGCAGGATGGCCGGTGGGCACGTCCGGAAAGAGCCGCCGCAGCAGCGGGGAGAGCACACGTACCACCGCCTCCAGAACCCCCGCCTTTTCCAGCAGCCGCAGCACCCCAAGCCAGAACATCATCATGCCCGCCAGCGGCAGGGCGATGCCCATGACGGCTTTCTCCGCGCCTTTCATCGCGGCATCAATGACGCTGGCATCTCCTGAGACGCGGCCCACCAGGCCGGCGGTGAGAAGTCCGATGAATAGCAGGGTGGCCCAGATGTAGTTCAGCATGTCGTGATGGAAAATGTGACAACGGTGTAGCCAGATGCGGCGGGAATGCGTAAACGTTTCTGCGCCCGCCACAAGTGGCAACTCCCATACATTTGTTCATGCCCTGTCCTATCCAGCTCGCCAGCAAACTTAGCGGTCTCAGCCAGCATGTGATTCGCATGTGGGAGAGGCGTTATAGCGCACTGAGCCCCAGCCGCACCTGCACGAACCGCCGCATGTATTGCGATGAGGCCGTAAAACGGCTGAAGTTGTTGAAGATTCTTACGGAAAATGGGCATCGTATTGGTGGCGTCGCGCGCTTGTCCACCGCAGAGCTTGAGGAGCTGGCCCGGGGGGCTGTTCCTGTCGCTCTGCCTGCACCTGCGCTTCCTGCCGATCCGACCACCCCTATGCCTGCCGAGGTGCCTGTGCCTCAGAGCCCTCAGCCTGATCCCGGCCAGTTCATCGAGGATTCCATTGCTGCCTCCAAACGGTACGACAGCGAGGGGCTACGACGTGTGTTGCTTCAGGCCAGGCTGCACCTTGGCCAGCGCGGCATGCTGCATCAGGTCATCTGCCCTCTGCTCATCCAGATTGGCAACAACTGGCGAGATGGCCAGCTTCGCGCCAGCCATGAGCACATCACCACTGCGGTGATCCGGGAGCTGCTCCTCACACCTGTGCCGGGCAGCCAGGTGCCGCTGCACGCGCCAGAGCTTGTGGTGGCCACGCCTGCGGGTGAACTGCATGAACTCGGCGCACTGATTGTGGCCGCCACGGCGCGTGATCTGGGCTGGTATGTGACCTATCTCGGGCCCAATCTGCCAGTGGAGGAGATAGCCGCCTGCGCCATCGCCAGGAATGCCACGGCAGTGGCCCTCAGTGTGGTTTTTCCGGAGAAGTGCCCGGTCATTCTGGAAAAACTGGGGCGCATCCGGGAACTGCTCCCGCCCACCATGCGCTTGATTGTCGGTGGGCGTGCAGCAGAGGGCTATCGGGACAGCATGCCCGGAGATGTCGGCATTCAGTGGGTCAGCTGTCTGCATGGATTGGACGAAGCCCTATGCAAGAATCAGCGGTGAGCCGGTTGCGCGCGGCTGGACATTCTCTAGTCTGGCTTCCTCATGCTCCTCTACCGCACCACTCAAGGCTGTTTTATCCAAACGCAAAATTCCTGGCACGCCGTGCCGGAAAGCAACTGGGATGCGCTGCTCGAAGTCGTGGGCCTCTCCGCCTATCTTGCCCAGATTGCCACGACGACACCAGCCGTGGATGCTCCTGCACCCGAATCCATCCTGGCCCCCATCGTTTCTCAGGAAGTGTGGGCTGCAGGGGTCACCTACTTCCGCAGCCGCACAGCGCGCATGGAAGAGAGCAAAGATGCCGGCGGAGGCAGCTTCTATGACCGCGTGTATGCGGCAGAGCGCCCGGAAATTTTCTTCAAGGCCACGCCGCAGCGGGTGGCTCATCCCGGTCAGGCGATGCACCTTCGCAGTGACTCCAAGTGGATGGTGCCCGAACCCGAGCTCACCCTCTGCATCAATAGCCGTGGCGAGATCATCGGCTACACCGTGGGCAATGACCTCTCCTGCCGTGACATCGAAGGGGAAAATCCGCTCTATCTTCCGCAGGCCAAATGCTTCAAGCTCTGCGCCGCGCTCGGTCCAGCCATCCTCATTCAAAACGAAGCTCCTGCACCCACCACGCGCATCCATCTGCAGATCGACCGCGCCGGAGCCGCCGCCTTTGAGGGGGAGACCACCGTCTCTCAGCTCAAGCGTACTCCCGCCGAGCTCGCGGGCTTCCTCTTTCGTGACAACACCTTTCCCACCGGCACCTTTCTCATGACCGGTACCGGCATTGTCCCTGGCGATGAATTTACCCTGCAAAGCGGCGATGTCATCAGCATCACCATCGACGGCATCGGCACGCTGGTGAACCCGATGGCGTAAAAGCCTGCGATGCCAAGCGCTGGTCACCTGTGGAATTTATCTCGCTCGATCTTCCTGCTCTGCATCTCCAGTCTACCCATTTCCATGGCTGTTGTCTCCCGATCATTAGGGGTTAAGGCATCCAGGTAGCCTCGTGGATTGATGGTGCGCAGATCAGACATGCTCATGGGCTTGGACAGGTAAGTCCCGCTGGAGGAGCAGTGGGTCAATGCGTTTGCGGCAGTGATCAGCAGGAGCATCCTGTGCATGTTTTTGCGGGGCAGGGGCTTCATGGCGGCGGGTGGCGTGTCCCCGGCTGAAACGAGATCAGCCTGACCTTCTTTCTCCTTCCGGCTGCCAAGCTCTCAGGTCCTTGGAATCACAGGCGTTTCTGCGGGGGGAACTGGTGAAGATGGGCTTCTTGGAAGGGGGAGAACTGCGGCTTGAATAAAAAATCTAGGTCTGCGTCTGAGGTTCTGGTGCATCTTCCGACCTTGAAACACGCCGCCCTCGTCCCTGCGTTTGTCCTTGTCCTTCTTTCGGTCGCGCTCGTCAGTTGCCGCTCAGACCCCACTCTTTCAGTCACCAGCAGTCTGCCGAGGCATGGGCTACGTGGAAAGACGCTGGCCATCGGCGGGCTCACGGCTCCGGGCACAAACATCTACCCTGGGCAGGAGGAGGAAAGCATCATCCTCGTGAATGCAGAGCACGAGCTGCGGAAGCACCTGAAGCACTCGCGTGTGCTCAGCATGGCGGCGGTGCAGCAGGCGGTGGGCCATGCGCCCGCCAAGTTCAGCTCAGGAGTCCCCATCATTCTCGGTAGCAAACTCAGCCCTGCCTTTATGCGCAAGGCTCGGGGTCGCGGAATCGACTGCCTTTTGTGGATCGATCTCCGCCTCAACTCGGTCGATGCCGACACCCGTCAAAACACCTTCACCCGTACCTTCAGGAACAGCTGCAGCTGTGGCAAGGTGAATGGCAAATCCTGCGGGGGCGGCTCCTGTGCCAGCGGCTGTAGCAGGTCCTGTGGCAGCTACTCCACCGAGTCGGAAAATGTGGTGAGCAAGATCGCGCGGCGCACGGTGGGTGCCAGCTACTCGCTCTTGGACACCGCCACCGGTCACGTGGTCTGGCAGGCGGAGTCCATGCTGACAAGGGGCAACGTGCGCAGCAACAGATCCACCACAGGCGTGCCGGTGCCACCCACCACGCCGCTGCCGCCCACGGAATCCGCGATCATGCTGCGCATGACCCATGCCGCGCTTGACAGGCTGCCGCAGTGATTTCAACGCCTGCCTGCGGTTGCTGGCCGCACCGGCAAAGGAGCGTAGACCTCCGATTCCGCAGCATTCCTCAATCACTCGCAGCTCCGCTCTTTCCCAAAAAGGAACTTGGTGAGGTTCGTGCGGCGTGCGCGTATCCAGAGCGGGCTGTCCGCAACCCGTGCTGTGGAAATGAGTTTGGCAATCCGCTGCACCTCTCCAAACCCTTCTCTCACTCGAACGACCTGCTGCGGACTCGGAGGTCCGCGCTCCAAGGCGGGTTCTGTTCACGCACGAATGCTGGACTAGCTCGCATTTCTCTTTAGAAACTCCCCAACCATGACACTCACCGGACATCACTTCATCGCAGGCCGCGAGGCGGCTCCCCACGGCCATCTGTTCCACGCTTTCAATCCTACCACCAGCGCCCAGCTTGAGCCCGCCTACGGTGATGCCACCCATGCCGAGGCTGATGAAGCCATGCAGGCGGCGGATGCCGCGTTTGACGCTCTGCGCTTAGCCACACCTGAAACGCGTGCGACGCTGCTCGACACCATCGCCGAAGAAATCACCGCTCTGGGGGATGCGCTTTTGGAGCGTGCGCATGCCGAGTGTGCCCTGCCGATGGCTCGTCTCACCGGAGAGCGCGGTCGTGCGATCGGACAGCTCAAACTCTTTGCCGCCCTGATCCGTGAGGGCTCCTGGGCAAATGCCTGTGTGGATCATGCCATTCCCGACCGCCAGCCGCTGCCAAAGCCGGACGTGCGCCGCGTCATGCTGCCCATCGGGCCCGTGGTCGTCTTCGGGGCGAGCAATTTCCCCTTCGCCATCGGCGTCATCGGCACGGACACGGTCTGCGCACTGGCCGCTGGCTGCCCCGTTGTCGTCAAAGGGCATCCTGCACACCCGGGCACCTGCGAAATGCTCGCCCGTGCGGTTCTGAATGCCCTGCACAAGGTGGGTCTGCCCGCTGGCTGCTTCTCCCTGCTGCATGGAAAGGGCAATGACATCGGCACCACGCTGACGAAGCACCCTCTCACCCAAGCGGTAGCCTTTACCGGCTCCCTGCGCGGTGGCCGTGCTCTGATGGACGTGGCCGCCGCTCGTGCACATCCCATCCCTGTTTACGCCGAAATGGGTTCTGTGAACCCGGTCTTCGTGCTCCCCGGAGCGCTCAAGGAGCGTGCTTCGAAAATCGCCGAGGCCTATGTGGGATCGGTGACGATGGGCGTGGGCCAGTTCTGCACCAATCCCGCCGTCGTTCTCGGCCTGAAGAGCGAGGAGCTGAACCAGTTCATCAGCAACGCCGCAGCCCTCGCGGGCAAAGTGGCCCCCCAGACCATGCTGCATCGTGGTATCTGCGAGGCCTATGATGCCGGCACCGCCGTGTGGCAGACCGTGAAGGGGCTGCAGCTCGTGGGCGAGTCGGAGACTCCTTCCAGCGAAACCGCCTCCCAGGCCGCCTGTCGCATCTTCACCACCACCATCGACGTGCTGGAGTCCAATGCCGAGCTGCGCCGCGAGGTGTTTGGCCCGTGCTCCATCATCACCCAGTGCGCCACGCTCGAAGACCTCCTGCGCTATGCAAACAGCCTCGAAGGCCAGCTCACCGCCACCATCCAGGGGACGGAGCAGGACCTGCGCGACTTCGCCCCGCTTATCCGCGTGCTGGAGCGCAAAGTGGGCCGCATCATCTTCAACGGTTTCCCCACCGGCATCGAAGTCTGCCCCTCCATGCACCACGGCGGCCCGTACCCTGCCGCCAGCCATAGCTTCTTCACCAGCATCGGCACCGGCAGCATCTACCGCTTCGTCCGTCCGGTCTGCTACCAGGGTTTCCCGGAAGAGGCGCTGCCAGAGCTGCTTAAAGACGCCAATCCCCGTGGTGCCATGCGCATCGTGGACGGCGTGATGGCTAGGTAGGGATGGCGGTCTCAGTGGGTCCTATACGTCGTATAGGACCCATTCGTCTTATTTGTCCTGGTCACGTCAGCCTTGGGCGGCTTCTCTTACCGCTCCTTCTTCGTATTCGAGGAAGGTGCGTTGAGGAACTTGCGCATGTCGTTGAAGATGCTGTTGGGGCCCTCCTGGGCCTGCGCGTGGGTGCGAACACCTTCAAACCACTCCTGGGTGCTGGGGGTGTGAGCCTTGGCTACGGCGAGCAGGAGTTCCAGCGTGATCGGCACGGGCTGCCCGGTGTGAATGGCGGCGGAAAGAGCCAGCTCTGCGGCGCGGTCAAAGACCCATTTCAGGTCGGCTCCGGAGAAACCGTTGGTGGCCTCGATCAGTTCGGTGTTGTCGAATTCGGCAATGGGCTTGTCTTTGGCCAGCAGTTCAATGATCTGCGCACGCGCAGGCGCGTCTGGCGGGGCCACGAAGATGGCCTGGTCAAAACGTCCGGGACGGCGGAAGGCGGGATCAAGCGCCCAGGGCTGGTTTGTGGCACCAATGACGAGGATGCGCTGGTTTTCGCTGCGGATGCCGTCCATCTCATGCAGAAACTGGTTCACCAGATTGCGCATCTGGCTTTCACGGATCTGCCGACGGTCCATCGCCAGGGAGTCGATGTCGTCAAACACCAGCACGCACGGGGCGTTGGCCCGTGCGGTTTCAAAGATCTGGTGCAGATTCCGCTCGGTGCTTCCGAAGTAGGGGTCAAAGATCTCGTGCAAGCCCACGGAAAGGTAGTTGCAGGGCACTTCGCCAGCGACGGCGCGGAGGATCAGCGTCTTGCCGCAGCCTGGGGGGCCGTAGATCAGGATGCCACCGCCGGTCTTACGGCCATAGGCTTTGTAGAGATCAGGGAACTGCAGGGGGTAGGTGATCTTGAGGCGTATCTCCTCTTTCAGCTCCTCCATGCCGCCCACATCGGCAAAAGTCACATTGCCGCGCTCGGGATCTCCCGGGGCGTAAAACGTCTCGGGCCTCCAGTCAAACGGAGGGTCATCAAAGGGATCATCGAAAAAATCGTCCTGGTCACCAGCGCCGGACATGGGGGCTTCCTGAGTGGGCGGCTCTGGAGCGGGGGCTGGGGCGGTTTTGCGGGCATCGCGCGCTGTTCGGCCCAGCTCGCGCTCCAGTGCTGGGTCGCTCATGGTGCCGTCGATCTGTGCCGCACGGTCAAAATGCTCAATGGCTTTGGGGCGGTCGCCTTCGCTCAGATACACGCGGCTCAGCAGCAGGTGGGCCTGCGCGTTGGTAGGTTCCAGAAAAATAACCCGCTCGGCACGGACAGCAGCCCCGGAGGTGTCTCCCTCCATGAACAGAACCTTGGCGATGCCCAGCATGGCATCGGTCTGGTCTGGATCCAGCTCCAAGGCGCGGGAAAAGACCTCCCGGGCCTCATCCAGGTGCAGTTCCTCGAGACAGGCACGACCATAGAGCAGCAGCAGCGAAAGGTTGTTCGGTGACTGGGTCAGAGCGTCGCGGAGTGCGGAGGAGGTTGGCATGGGTTTGATAGATAGACCGCCGCAGGCGCAGTCACGCTGAGATTTAAGTCCGCATGAAGCATGCCGCCAATGATTTCTTGAGACAAGCCAGACCCTTCCGAGCTGTCTTCAAGAGGCAGGATGGCAGCTCCATCAGGCATGTTTGAAAGTTGGCTGTAACAGTCTGCGTTGTTTGGGGTTGTTGCCTTGGATGACTATGAAAAGCTGTTTGATGGTTTTGATGTCTCTGGGAGTCACCGTCTCGGGTGTGGCAGAGGATATCAAGGGGGATCCCTTGCAGTCGCCTTCCATCGTTTTGTGTCTAAGACCATTACGGCTGGCGGAGCAGCCCGGATTGCCGGAAGCGGTGGAAACGGTGAGGAGGCTCACAACGGTCGCCCAAAAGCAAGAAGGTCTGCCAAAGCGTGCCGTAGAAGCGCTGGTGCTCATTTTTACCGATCTTTTCTCGCGGGAGCATGAGCTTGCTGCCGCAGAGAAGGCCCTGGCTCTGGCTGAGCGGCAGGCGACGGCCAAGGAGTTGCTGGCCACGCGTACCGAGACCGTCGGCAGCCCGCTCTCCGGGCCGAATCCACGGCTGGCGGCGATGTATCGCAAAGAAGCGGCAGCCACCCGGAGTGCTGCGACCCGGCGGCACGAGGTGGCGCTCAAAGTGCTCAAGGAGAAAATCGTCGCCTACAACGTTTCCGTGGGCTACTTCCAGTCCCAAGGCAGCACCGATGTTGTGATCGCGCTCGCGAGCTCGCTCTTTGCCGTTGTGGACCGCCACCTCCCGGGGTTTGATTTCAAACCCACGGTGTCACGCGAATGGCTTGTCAGGCAGAAGAGCCTGCAGGCTTGAGGTGGCACGGGTGGGGCGTCGTGCGCGCGAAGCCGTGGCTCTCCAGGCAGCTCTCTTTTTTGGAAAGGCCCGAGCCTTGAGCCGTGTACTCTGCCAGTGCGCATCTCCTCCTCAAGACTTGTCTGCCTGGCCGTGCTGCTTCTTGCCGCTGCGGGGAAGGGTATTGCCAAAAAAGATGATGGGCCCAAGCCGGTGCCGTGGTCCTTTGCGCCGCTGAAGCGCACCCCGCTGCCGCAGGTGCAGGACAAGGGCTGGCCGCGCACTCGCATTGACTACTACATCCTCTCCAAGATGGAGGCCGCCGGGCTGAAGCCTGCGCCACGTGCCGACGGGCGCGTACTGCAGCGCAGGCTGTCCTTTGATCTCACGGGGCTGCCGCCAGCGGAGCAGCTTTCCAGCGACGGCTCTAGTGCTTCTGCCCCTGAGCTTTCGGCGGAGCAGGGGATTGCTGGCTGGAGCCGCCGGGTGGATGAAACCCTGCGCAGCCCCCACTACGGCGAGCGCTGGGCACGCCACTGGCTGGACCTCGCCCGCTACGCTGACGAGACGCCGAACTGGCTGGACTCCACGAAGTACTCCTACCTTTACCGCGACTGGGTGGTGCAGGCGCTCAATGAGGACATGCCCTATGACCGCTTTGTGCTGCGTCAGCTTGCGACTGATTTCCTCCCGGACAGCAAGCCGCAGGATCGTGTGGCTTTGGGCTTCATCGGCCTGAGCCCCACGTATTTCAAAGAGCTGCAGCTGCCTCCCGAAATCATCAAGACCACCGTCGCGGATGAATGGGAGGAGCACGTGGACGCCATTGGCCGCACCTTCCTCGGCCTCACGCTGGCCTGCGCCCGCTGCCATGATCACAAGTCTGACCCCATCACTGCGCAGGATTACTACGCGCTGGCGGGCGTCTTTGCCTCGGTGAAGCTCTCCGAGCTGCCGACCATGAAAGACGAATTGTGGAAGCCTGTGGCCAAGGCACGCAGCGAGGTGGCCGCGCTGGAAAAGCAGATTGCCGATCTCAAGAAAAAGAAGCCCGCAGACCTGGCAAAGCAGATGCAGGAGTGCGAGGCCAAAATCACCGCCATCAAGAGCACGACACCCCACTTCAATATGCCCATGGCCAATGCCGTGGAGGAGGCCGCGCTCTACGTCGTGAACAAGGAAAAAGAGCACGGCACCAAGCTGGATTACAAGATGGGCATGGCGCGGGATCTTGAGCTGATGAAGCGCGGGAATCCGAACGACCTTGGCGAGACCGTGCCGCGCCGCTTTCTCTCCGCCTTCCCGTCCAAGACCGGCCTTCCGCGCAAATTTACCACCGGCAGCGGCCGCCTGGAGCTGGCACAGGCCATCACGGAAGATGCCGCCCCGCTGACCGCACGGGTCATCGTGAATCGTGTGTGGAAGCACCATTTTGGGCGCGGTCTGGTCGATACTCCCAGCGAGTTCGGCAATCTTGGTGAAGCCCCCACACACCCTGAACTGCTGGACGATCTCGCAGGCCGCTTCATGGAGCACGGCTGGTCGCTCAAGTGGCTGCATCGTGAGATTCTAAATTCCGCCACCTGGCAGCAGAGCAGTGTGGCTGCCGTCTCTGAGCAGCGCGATCCCGAGAACAGGCTTTACACCCGCATGCTGCGCCGCAGGCTTGACTGGGAATCCTGGCGCGATGCCATCCTCAGCGCTTCAGGTCAGCTCGATCTCACCCTCGGGGGGCCTGCTTCAGCCGTCAGCGCCACGACCAACCTGCGCCGCTCGCTCTACGGAGCCGCAGACCGTCAGGACATGGACCCCATGCTTCGCATCCATGATGTGCCAGATCCTGGCGCGCACAGCCCGTGGCGCACCGAGACCATTACCCCGCTGCAGGGATTGTTTGCTCTGAACTCCCCCTTCATGCAGCAGCAGTCCGCCGTGCTGGGGAAGTGGGCTATGGCACACCGCCTGGAGGATGTCTATGCGCGTCTGTTTGGCCGCAAGCCAAGCGCACACGAGGCCAGTGTGGCGCAGGCATTTGTCAGCGGAAGAGAGAAGGACTCCGCCGTGTGGACGCAGTACGCTCAGGCGCTGCTGGCTGGGAATGAGATGCTGTTTGTGGATTGAGCTCGAGCCCGCTGATCAGCGGTGAGGCTGGTCAGTTTGTGCGCGCCCACTACTTCTTCTCCGCGCCCTCCGGCGCTTTCACAACCGATACCAGCACCGAGGTATTCGGAGCCTTGCCGGAATAGAACGAGAGGTAATGCGTGTTCCCGATTACCGTGGCGTTCACATTGCCCGCATCATATGCGATCTGGCTGCCTGTGGCGATGGCTTCGGATGCGGGCCAGAGCAGCGGATGCTTAAACACTTTGCCCGGCTCCACCACGCGGCGGCGCAGGATGCCCGCGCGTCCCCGCTGGTAGTAGTAGAGGCTCAGCAGTCCGCTCTTCTCATCGAGAATGAGGCTCGGGGTGGAGGCTGCAACATCGCTGATGTTGGTCTGCTTGCGCGTCCACGTTTTGCCGTAGTCGGTGGAGGTTATCTGAAACTGCGAGCGCACGGTGCCCGGCCCGCCCATCTCTGTGCGTGCTATGCAGAGGATCTTGCCGTCTCCGAGGTACACGGCGGCGGGTTCGGTGGGCCACTGATCTTTGGGCAGGCCGGTCTCCACCGGGGTTTGCGTCCAGGTCTTGCCATCGTCCTGGCTGGTTACCATGCCCCAGGCGTTGTCAGAATCTTGGCCATAGTTTCCGGCAAACCACAGCGACATCAGGCCCACGGTGGGGACGGAAAACACGTCCGTGATCTGCACGGGCCGTACGTCGAGCTTGGGCGTGGAGATGAGGGTGAACTTTACCCCGTCCGTGCTGCGGTAGAGATCTTGGTGCCACTCCTTGCCCACACGGCGCACCCACAGCAGCATCGCGCCGGTGGAGTCCAGGCCCTTGCCCACAGGCACATCGCCGTAGCCGGGGGAGTCGGCCACCAGCGTCTCAGCGGTCCACGTTTTGCCGCCATCGCTGGAGGTGCGTGCATAGGTGGCGCGGGCGTCTTCGCCAATGGTGTGGCCTGAGCCCCGTGTGTAAACGCACACCAGCTTGTCGCCCAGTGCCTGGAGCATCGGCCAGGAGTTGTAACCGGGGGCGTCCTGTACCACCAGCGGCTTGGCTGGCGCTTTCAAGGGCGTCACCTTCACCATCGCCAGTCCGGTGGGACGGGTGAAAGTATCTGCGGGGTCGCCGGGCTCGCGCTGAATGCGCACGGTCAGGGGCGCAGCGGGCAACACCTCGTAGTAGGTCTCAAGCACGATGTTACGGGAGTGCAGCGGCTCAGCGGGCAGCGCAGTGCGCACGGGGTCACCTTGCAGATGCCTCGCCGTGAAGGGTGCCCCCTCGATCATCTGGGAAAGGTGGACGCGGTAGACATCTTCAAATGCCGGGCTCGTCTCCGCATCGGTGGAGGTTACGGTGATTTCCACCCGCACACCACCGCAGTCGCGCGGCAGGCCGCTCACCACGCCGCACACGGACTGCCCCTCCGTGCCGCCGGACATGGACCACACCGGGATGTGTGTGGAGCCGCTGGACATGAGCACAAGTGATGGCTTGCCCGTGGCGATGGAAAGCTGGCTGGCGCTCAGACAAATCGGGGCGTCTTCCGCGATGGCGGAGCTGAGCTGGGCTGAAAGGAGCGCGATGGAGAGAAGAGCACGATGCATGCGGAAGGTGTCGGCAGGAGCGGGCCGTGGTCAAGAGAGGCTGAGTGGGTAATGGCTTGGGGAGCGGCACGCATCGCTTTGCCTGCTTCAGCCGGCTCAGAACGCCGCCTCCGTAAACTTCCGGCAGCCTGAAGCTTGAAACGCGGCTTCATCCTTTACACCCGCCCATCTGAGACCATGATGACAGCCCGTTTTTTTCCCCGACCACCTGTAATGACCACGAAGCTCGATCCCAAATTCCTTTCCCTCCTTGCAGACACGGCGCAGAAACTCCAAGCGCTTGAAATCCAGCCCCGTGTGCTCGATGAAGCCGCGCCGGAGCTCACCGCCACAGCGGCGGAGCTGAGTCAAAAATTGATCGACTACACCACGCAGCTCACCGCCGCTATGGAGGCAAAGGTGGCTGCCGACATCGCAGAGCGCGAGGCTGCCAAGGCGCAGGCGCTGGCCGAGAAGGAGGCCGCGCGCCTGGCCGCGCTCGCCGAGAAGGAAGCCGCCCGCATCGCCAAGGAGCAGGCCGCTGCCGCTGCCAAAGCGCAGGCTCAGCTGGAACTGGAGGCCATGCGCGCCGCCGCCGCTGCCATCAAGGCCAAGGAACTGGCAGAAAAGGAGGAAGCCAAAGCCCGTGCCCTGGCTGAAAAAGAGGCCGCTCGTCTGGCCAAGGAACGTGAAGCCGCCGAGAAGATCGCCGCCAAGGAGCGCGCCCAGGCAGAACGCCTGGCCGCCCTGCTCGCTGCTGCCGAAGCCAAGGCACAGGCGCTGGCTGAGAAAGAGGCTGCCAAAGAGGCCGAGCGCCTCGCCAAAGAGCAGGCCGCTCTCGAGAAAGCCGAAGCCAAAGCCCGCGAGCAGGCCGAGAAGGAAGCCGCCAAAGAAGCCGCCCGCCTTGCCAAGGAGCAGGCCGAAGCCGAGAAGGCCGCCGCGAAGGAAGCTGCACGCATTGCCAAAGAACAGGCAGAGGCAGAGAAAGCCGCCGCCAAGGAGGCTGCACGCCTGGCCAAGGAACAGGAAGCCGCCGAGAAAGCCGCGGCCAAGGAGAAGGCCGAGGCCGAGAAACTGGCCGCCATGCTCGCCGCCGCTGAGGCCAAGGCCGCGCTGCTTGCCCAGAAGGAGGCCGAAAAAGCCGCTGCTGCTGCTGCCAAGGAAGCTGCCCGCCTCGCCAAAGAGCAGGCAGATGCTGAAAAAGCCGCCGCCAAGGCCCAGGCTCTCGCGGAAAAGGAAGCCGCCAAAGAGGCCGCACGCCTCGCCAAGGAGCAGGCCGAAGCCGAGAAAGCCGCCATCAAAGCCCAGGCCGAAGCCGAGCGTGAAGCTCTCCGTGTTGCTGCTGCCGAACTGAAAGCCAAGCAGCAGGCTGAAAAAGATGCCATCCGGATTGAGAAAGAAAAACGCGCCGCCGAAGCCGCCGCCGCCAAAGCCGCCCAGGACGCCGAACGTGCCAAGCTCACCCAGGCCGAGGAAGAAGCCAAAGCCAGACGTGCTGAAGCCCGAGCCAAAGCCATCGCTGAGTACGAAGCCAAGCAGAAAGCCCGCCAGGCCGCTGCACTCGCCGCCATGCAGGCAGACAAAGCCGCACTCAAGGCGGAGACGAAGAAGTAGGGGGCTCTGAGGAGTCGGCCATTCCACAAGGACAGCCTTGTGGATTCGGCCTATCCTGTGTGAGACTCTGTGTGCGGGGTGCGGTGGTGGGACTGCAGCGGCTTTTGAATGCCACGCTTTTCATTCCTGAAAGTGTGTTGTAGGCCCGCTTCCAATTCCCGTTTCAGACTGTCATTGCCAAGAACCGGGGGATCCGGTTCACTCGCGTAGATGTTTAGTTATCGGTTTTGTTTTTATGCGATTCACACAGCTCCTTGGGCGCTGATCGGGGGCTGGCTGTTGAACCTGCTGTTTTTGCGGGAGCAGCCTTCTGGCGGTCATGCCCCTCATCTGGTGTGGGTGTGGCTCGGGCTGATGATGATCTATGGGCTGTTGGGGCTGGTGCTGGGAGTAAAGATGATCCGCCGGCGCTTGCTGCTGTATTGTCCGTTTTGCGCCCGCCCGGGACCGGCTTATCTGGACCGCTCTGAAGGGCTGACGATGAACTGTCCCTCTTGCGGCGAAATTCGGGGCGGGGGATTGCTGGGGTGGAAGATCGTCCGTGACAGGGGGGAGCACTGCGGGCCGAAGCCTGCCGTACCTGTTCGGAAGGTGCAGTTTCGCTCGCCATGGTTCTGGGTGTTGTTTGGCATCTCCGTTCTGTCGGCTCTGTGTGGGGTGGCGATCCATGAGTTCAGCTTTCTCACCGTGTTTGGTCCGTTGTGGTGTTTTCTGGTGGCGAGCCATCTGGTGCAGACGCTGAGCACCGGCTGTTTGGATGACAATGCAGGCCCCACCTTCCGCAGCCGTCAGCCGCTAAAGTTCTGGGTCCGAACCACCGTTTGGTTTTTGGCGTACGTGTTTGCCGCTTTTATGCCGGTGGGCCATGCACTGCAGGAAAAAGGGAAGATGGAGGGGCGGGCGGCGGTGAGGCATGAAGGAGTGCGGTAAGCAGTTGCAGTCTCTCCAGCGGCACCTGCCATCCGCCCTGCGAGGGCTGCAGCGGCGTTCGTTCCTGCTTTTCGCAAACGCACTCCCAACAAACATGCACGCGTGATTTTTTTTGCATGCCTTCACCCGCGTTTGCCATCGCTCATCACAGCGCCTATGGCAGACGCCCCCATGAAGAAAAAGATCTGGTTCATCCGTCACGCCGAAAGTCTCAGCAATGCAGGGTTTCCCACGGACACGCCGCATGAGATCGGCCTGAGTGAAAAGGGGCTGGCACAGGCGGAGGCTCTGGGGGCGCAGTGGCACACGGTGCCTGAGCTGATCGTGGTTTCCCGCTATGCACGCACGGGCTTCACCGTGGAGCCGCTGCGCAGACGCATGCCGCAGGTACCGGTGCTCATGCTGCCGCTGCATGAGCTGACCTTTCTGGCCCCCGCCCGCTATGTGGGCACCACCGAGACGCTGCGCCGCGAGCCTGCACGCCAGTACTGGGAGCGCTGCGATCCCGACTACTGCGATGGCGAGGGGGCGGAGAGCTTTCGCGAATTCTACGTCCGCATTGACGAATCCCTGGCCGCACTGCGGCAGCGTACGGAGCAGGGCATCCTCGTGGTCTGCCACGGCTACGTCATCAAGGCGATCCTGTGGAGGCAGATGAATCCCGAAGCGGCGGTGACCGCCGACTACATGCGTGCTTTCTACGACTTCCACCTCCGCTGTGTGGTGCCGAATGTGATGGTGTACCCCTTTGAATGCGAAACTGGCCAGCCGCTCTCCATGCTGACGCCGTTTGAGATTCAGATCCAGGGGCATTCATCGTGGAAATGACGGCCCGGCGGGTTCCACGAACGGTCCGAAAGTGGAATTGCCAGCAAGGCTGAAAACGGATTCTCTGGCCGGATGACTGACCGTTTCTGCTTTGATCTGCTCCAGGAGATGTCCTTGGGAGCAGTCCCCTGCCTGGCACTGGCGTCTGGCGCTGCAGCATCGGAGGAGACGGTGGTCAAGGGGCTGCAAATCATTGCCGTGGCCGGAGTCTTGCTCATGGGCATTCAGATTCAGCGGCGCTGGCAGGCTCTTTGCTGCCCCTTTTGCAAACGCCCGGGCGTCGGACAAAGGCACCGCACACGGGGCGTGGCGGTCCAATGTCCCGGCTGTGGTGAGGTCATCCACCGTGGTTTGTCTGAAGGGGTGTCCCAGCTTGGGCCAGAGCATGGCGGAGTGCTGACGGCTCAGCGGCAAAGTGTGCCGGTGAGGCGGATTGAACTTCGCTCACCTTGGGTCTGGCTGCTTTTTGCGCTTTCGGTTGTGTCTGCGGTTTGCGGTGCGGTCATGCATTCCTTTGGCCTCGTGACGGTGCTGGTGCCGTTGTGGAGCCTTCTGGTGGCGAGCCGTCTGGTGCAGACGCTGCAAACCGGCTGCATGAACGGGTATTGGCGGCTCACGCTGAGGGAGCGGCAGCCGGTGAAGTTCTGGCTGCTCATCGGCGTCTGGTTTCTGGCTTACGGCTTTGCTTTGTATCTGCCCATCGGTTTTGGCCTGCATGCTCGCATGCAGGCCAGCCCCCCTGCACGTGCGGGGGCAAAGCTCTGAGTCGGTTCAGGATGCGATCCCACGCAAGCGTCGGGGTTTTGGCTGCGTACACTCCGCATGTCCGCTCTCTCTGCTCTTTCACGTCGTGCACTGCTCTCCCGCATGGGGGGTGGCCTGGGCACGCTGGGGCTGGCCTCCACCCTGCATGCGGCACCACGCACGAACTTTGTGCCGAAGGCCAAGCGTGTGATCCAGCTCTTCATGAACGGCGGCCCCTTCGGCCCGGACTTCTTTGATCCCAAGCCGGGCCTCACCAAATACTCCGGGCAGAAGCCTCAGGGGGCAGACCTCCGCACCGAGCGCCCCACCGGCGGGCTGCTGGCCTCTCCCTACCAGTACTCCAAACACGGACAGAGCGGACTGGAGATCAGCAAGCTGCTGCCCAATCTGGCCCGGCATGCCGATGACCTCTGCGTCCTGCGCTCCTGCCATACGGACAACCCGAATCACGGCCCGGCACTGCTGCTGATGAACAATGGCACTATGACCGAGCGCGTGCCCAGCATGGGCTCATGGCTCAGCTACGGTCTGGGCAATGAGAATGCCAATCTGCCTTCCTTCGTCGTCCTTTGCCCTGGCAAGCCCGTGCGCTTCTCAGTCCTCTGGACCAGCGCATTTCTACCCGCGCAGCATCAGGGCGTGTATATCAACCACTCCAATCTCGATCCGAAGCAGATGATCCCGTGGCTGACGAATGAGAAGCTGGCGCGGGCGGATCAGCGACGGCAGCTTGATCTTATGCAGGCGCTGAATGCCGAGCATCTGGCCGCACGCGGCGGCGCGGATGTGGCGCTCAATGGCCGCATCCAGGCCATGGAGACCGCCTACCGCATGCAGTCCGCCGCCACCGATGCCTTTGATGTGAATCTGGAGCCCGAACGTGTGCGCGAGATGTATGGCAAGAGCCATTTCTCCAACGGCTGCCTCATGGCCCGCCGTCTGGTGGAGCGCGGGGTGCGCTACGTGCAGCTCTACTACGGCAACGGCCAGCCCTGGGACACGCACTCCAAGCACGATGAACAGACCCGAAAGCTCGCGGCGGATATTGACCGCCCCATCGCGGCGCTGATCGGCGATCTCAAGCAGCGTGGCATGCTGGAGGACACCCTCATCATCTGGGGCGGTGAATTTGGCCGTACGCCCGTGAGCGAAAACGGCAACGGCCGCGACCACAATCCGCATGGCTTCTGCATGTTCTTTGCTGGCGGCGGTGTTCGCGGCGGCACGGCCTATGGGCAGAGCGATGACTTTGGCTTCAAGGCAGCCGTGGACAAGATGCATGTGCACGACGTGCATGCCACCATCCTGCATCTCCTGGGCATGGATCATGAAAAGCTGACCTACCGCTACGCCGGCCGTGACTATCGCCTCACCGACGTGCATGGGCGTGTGCCGCAGGCCATTGTGGGCTGAGTGTTCTGGCAGCCGTTTGCTTGGACCTTCAGCTTACGCGCGGCTTTTGTCCGTCCGAAAACGATTGCTGGAGGTGGGTTTGCTGGGGACGGCTCGGCGGATTTCGACCACCGGTTTCTTGGTTGCCGATGGAGGAGGAGGGGACTTGGGCTTCTCGGTGTCTTTTTCAGGCTGCGCCGGTGCTGGGGGGGCATTCTGGGCGGGACCATACAGTTCGCGAGTTTTCTGGTGCAGCATCTCAGCCTCGGCTGCACGCTGCATGGAGTCGCGAATGCTGGATGGCACGGAACTCTCTGTGAGGGGGGGGAGGAGCGGATTGGGGCCAGCCGCCCAAGTCCCGAGTGTCGGCATCAGCGAAGCAATTTCGGTCTGGTTATTCACCTTGTGCAGACCGATGACACGCAGCGATGTACCAAAAAGATAGAAGATGGTGCTTTCATCCAGCCCTTCGACCATGCTGCCACCACGCTGCAGGATCGGGCTGCCGCGCAGGATGACTTCATCTCCCGTGATGAAGGCTTCCTGGCAGAGAGCCTTGGCCGGTTCGTTGAAATCCATTTCGAGAAAGACTTTGCCCCGCGCCCGCACTTTCACTGGCTTGCCGTCAGGGGAATACTTGAACACCTGAATCGAATCTGCGGCGATCTTGATGTAGGGCGGCATTTCCAACTGCTGAGTGGAGATGCTCTTGGCCTCCACGAAACTCATGCTCAGAAGAAAGCTCAGGTCTGTGGGGGACTTTACGAGGGAGATGTCCTTGGATTCAGGCTGGGCCTTGCCAGGAGTGGCCGCAGTGTTCAGGCTAGTGGTGCACCCAGCACAGAGCAGGATTGCAGCCGCCAGAAATGCGGCTGCAGAGCCCGGGCTGAACTGGTTAGGAAGGGACATCTTCTCTTCTTAGATACACCGAAAGCTGGTTTTGCTCATCTTGAAATTACTATAATGCATTTTCTTGGTGCTGCCTGGGCTGGCAAGAGCGCTCGTAAGTGGCAAGGCTCAGTGCTTGGGCATGGCTGGCATCGGCCGGAAAATCCCGCCGGTATGTCTGCCGCCATTCGTCCGCCTTGATGGCTGGAAAGGCGACGCCAGCTCCAAGATGATCGTGCACATGCGTCAGGATGAGCCTGTCTGCAAAGGGCAGGGCTGCAGCGTAGGCCTCCCCTCCGCCACAGACAAAAAGCTCTTTGGCCCCGCCTGCGGTGGCGGCATGAATGGCCTCGGTCACGCTTGCCACAGACTGGCCCTCACGTGGCAAATACCCTGGGCTGTGCGTGAGCACGAGCGGGTGATGGTCGGTGAACCAGCCATGCATTTCCTCATATGTGCGGCGGCCGATGAGCAGCCAGTGGCCAGCGGTGGTGCGCCTAAAGTGCTCCTTGTCCCGGGGCAACTGCCACGGCACACCTCTTCCCAACGAGATGAAGCCATCGCTGGAGACGGCGGCGATAAGGGTCAGCACAGGGCGCTCACTCACGAGGCGGCAGAGCTTAGTAAATCGCAGATTCACCTTCGCGCAGCAGTCGCACGCGATGCTCCAGACCGCGCTCCAGTGCGGCTTTGGTCAGGCGCTGGGCGGGCTCATGCATGGGCTCGCCACCCAAGGGGAAGGTGTCATGATGCATGGGTATCATCGAGTGTGCACCCATCATCTGAAAGGCGTCCAGCGCCTCTTCGGGGTTCATGTGCACCTGGCGCCCGCTTGGCGCGTCATAGGCGCCGATGGGCATGAGCGCGAGGTCAATGCTGGCACGTTTGCCGATCTCCTGGAAACCGTCGAACATGGCGCTGTCGCCGCAGTGAAAGAGGCAGCGTTCGGGAGATTTGACGAGAAATCCGCCAAACTGTCGGTGTGTGTCATGAATCATTCGCGCTCCCCAGTGCTTTGCTGGCGTCAGGGTGATGCGTAGATCCTGAAAAGTGGCGCTCTGCCAGGTCTTCAATTCGACGATGTGTCCAAAACCGCAGTTTTTCACGACTTTGCCGACTCCCTCTGGCACGATGATGGGTTGTGCGGCGGCGAGCTTGCGCAGACTTGGCAGGTGCAGATGGTCGTAATGCGCGTGGGAGACCAGCACCAGATCAATGTGGGGCAGGTCATGCGCCCAGACACTGGGGTGGCGTACTCGCTTGACGGGGCCGTGCCAGAGCGCCCAGTTGGGGTCTATGGCGATATTTACACCGCCGATCTGGCAAAAAAAGCCGGCATGACCAAGCCACGTCACAGCGATCTCATTCTGTGCGGCCACTGGCAGCCGGCCAAAATCCTCTCCGGGCTTGCGCGGAGAGAGCAGGGTGGGAATGAGCACCTCATTCAGAAACTGCAGGTTGCGTTTGCGCCAGCCTTCCGTTGGCAGGAGGCCAATGCGATTGCCTTCAGTTTGGGCCGTTCTCAGCAGCCCGCGCTTTTTCCGCGGACTGGTGAATCCAGCCCCGCCAGATGTGGACGCGGGATCGAAAAGCATGATTGGCTGCTTGAATCTGCTGACAATAAATCCCCCGGCCTACCAAATTCAAGAATAAAGTGGACGATGTTGTGGTGGCAGGCTGGACATCGTTTTCTGGAAACTATGCAGGTTCTCTGCTATTTCAGCGCTTTTTAACAGTACCCATGGCGGTCACCCACTTGCCTTTGGTCACCACTTTCTCCACCACAAAGCCGGCGCGTTTTCCAGCCGCGAGGCAGGCTTTCGCCTGGGACTTGAGAATGCCTGAGAGCATCAGGACGCCGCCAGGTGCGACGGATCGCACCAGTTGCGGAAATGCCGCCTCCAGGACGTCGAAGAAAATGTTTGCGGCCACAATGTCCCAGGTCTGCTTGGGCTCCCACTTGAGGACATCGACCCGGGTAAAGCGCGTCTTGGGTGTGTCATTGCGCGCAGCGTTTTCTTGGGAGATCTTCACGGCGGCTTGGTCGTAGTCGCAGCCCCAGACACGGGTGGCGCCGAGTTTTTCAGCAGCAATGGCAAGGATGCCGCTGCCACAGCCCAAGTCTGCCATGCTCCATTTCTGGCCCTTGGCTTGGCGTGTCGCTGCGGCATCTACCAGCAGACGCAGCACGGTCGCTGTGGTGGCATGATGGCCAGTGCCAAAGGCCATGTCCGCAGGCACGGCGATGATCTCGCGGCCTGGGAACTTGGCGCGGGCCTTTTTGATTTCATCATCCGTTTTGACTGCGCAGATCACAAACCGGTCACGCACTTTCACGGGGGGTGGCGTTTGCGAAGAGTGCGCCGCCCAGTTTTGCGTCTTCAGATGTTTTACTGTGCCGCCGTATTCCTTCTGGATGGCCTTCGCCGGGCCCTGAGTCTCACAATAAAATTCCAGACGAACCATTTTGCGGCCTGGAAAGCTGCTGATGACGAGGGTGCCACCAGGATGGTTGGCAAAACGTTCTTCCCAAATGTCAGCCGAACGTGAAGCTGTAAGTTTTGACCAGACGAACATGAACGATCTTTTGTGAGGCACCTCTCTTTTGAGAGGTGGAGCGGGTGACGCGATTCGAACGCGCGACATCTTCCTTGGCAAGGAAGTGCTCTACCACTGAGCTACACCCGCTTTTGCGTTGGGATGTTTATATTGGCGCATGATCTGAATCGTGCAAGCGCAAAGTGTGTTTCTTGAGAATGATTTTTTTCAGACCATGCTGCGCATATGAAAGTACCCGCATTCATCTGGATCAACGGACGCATTGTCAGCACCGCCGAGGCGAGCATCTCTCCCTTCGATCATGGCTTTCTGGTAGGAGATGGTGTCTTTGAGACGCTTGTGGCACGAGGTGGCAGGCCCTTCACGCCCACGCGGCACTGGCGGCGGCTGGTGAATTCTTGCACGGCCATGGGCATCGCACCGCCTGCCCAGGAACTGTACGAGAAGGCCATGCTGGAGACGATGCAGGCCAATGGCCTCAGTGATGCACGCATCCGTGTCACGCTGACCAGCGGCGACGGTCCGCTGGGCTCCGACCGTGGAGATGCGCCCGCCACCATGACTGTGGCTGCGACGGTCCTGAAACCCTGGCCACCCACCGAAACAGTCATGACGGTGCCCTGGACGCGCAATGAGCGCAGCGCGCTGGCAGGCATCAAGTCCACCTCGTATGCCGACAATGTGCGCGCGCTGGCTCTGGCGCATGCGCAGGGGGCAGGGGAGGCTGTCTTTGGTAACACGCGCGATGAGCTCTGCGAAGGCACGGGCACGAACATCTTTGTGGTCGTGGCGGGGCGTGTACTGACGCCGCCGCTCAGCTCTGGCTGTCTCGCTGGTGTGACTCGCGCGCTGGTGTTGGAGGCCTGCGCAGCAGCGGATATCCCGGTGGAGGAAATCGCGCAGCCCATCAGCGTACTGCAAAGCTGTGATGAAGCCTTTCTCACCTCCAGCACGCGTGATGTGCATCCGCTGGCGAAGATCGATCAGCGCCCCATGCCTGGTGTGGATGGCGCGGTGACCCAGCGCGTGGCGCAGGCGTTCCGTGATTTCGTGACCGGGCGTGATGATCCGTGAGGATTAATTGGGAGTGCGGTCGCGGAGGGGGAAACGACCGCAGCTATCGCTTTTGAGCGTCTCGTGGCTCACATGGGCTGAGACTGGGAAGCGAGCCCATTCGCTCCCGCCTTCGAAGTGTTTTCGGATTTAGGTTCATTAACCGGCACGGCGAAAGCCGTAGCACCGTTGATTCTTCACTGCGCGACCCCGCTCCCAATGGCTCTGCATGCTATGACTTCGTCTCATACACCGCGCCGAGCTTGAGCAGGAGAGCTTCGAGCTGGGTGTAGTAGTCGTCTTCTTTCATCTTGGCGCGCTCGTCTTTGAGCGCTTTCAGTTCGCGCTCCAGCGCATCGCGGGTGGTGCGCTGGGTGTCGGTGAGCTGCTGCTCCTCCGCGCTGAGGACGAGAACGAGCTGCGCGGCGCGGTCGCCGTCGAGGGCGGTGGCTGTTGCGGGCGGGGTATCGGCGGCGAGGACCTCGCTGCGCGTGCCGATGCCGTCGCCGTTGTCTTCGAGCAGGGCGTGCTCGGTGGCGAGACGGCCTTCGTTCTCATAGAAGAGCGCGACGGTCTTGCTGGCGTGGCGGAAGGCTTCGAGAAGCGAGACCTGCTTGTCCTGATCCAGGTCCGCCTCTGGCAGTCCGCCGATGGCTTCGGCAAAGGATTCGCCAAAGCGGGCGTAGAAGACCTCGTCCGGGCTTTTGGTGGAAGTGATGATAATGCGGTCTTTGCCTGAGAGCGCCTTTAGAAAACCGCCGCTGGAGGAGGCGGTGTGAATGACGGCGACCTCCTGCTTCAGCGGCTTGAGCCATCCGGCGAGCTGCTTCACATCGAGGTCCGGGCCTTCGGCGTTGAACTTGGCATCGCGTCCGTCAAAGGTGCCGTGGCCGATGAGAACGAGCCAGAGCGAGCGCGAGGGCTCGGCGGTGGTGAGGGTTTGTGCGAGGTTTTCGGTGGTTTTTTCTCCGCGGATGACCTTGGCGGAGACGCCAGCCTTGGTACAGGCGGTGGTCCAGGCGGTGGCCTGGGTTTGGAATTTTTTGCCGTATTCCTCCGCGCCGGAGGCACCGACGACGATGACGACCTCCAGCGCACGCGGGGCGGCGTGGAGCAGGGGGGCGAGAAGAAGGATCAAAGTAATTATGAGTTTTAGCTCGTCCTGGAAGCGAAGCTGGGGAAGGCGTGATCTTGTTATCATAACGCGCCAGAGCGGGCTGAAGCCCGCGAGTACTTTGTTCATGCCATGCCTCCTTTTCTACGCAGGCCCCACTCGGCAACGATGAGGAGCAACAGAGCGTGGAAGATCCAGGGAGTATGCCACAGCGGGGTGGAGAGGGTGACCTCGACAGGAACGCGGATGTTTTTGAGGAGGTCCGGTAACTTGGAGACCTCTTCCAGCGCGAGCATCTGTCCGCCGGTTTCTGAGGCGATGCGCTGCATGAAGGCTTTGTCGGGGGCGAGGCGGCTGAATTCCTCGGCCTGGGGGCCGTAGGTCCAGCCGGTGGTCTTGGTGCCGAGCTGGGTGTGCTTTTCCATGTCCTCGACGGTGGCTGTGGCGCGGTAGTTGCCGGAACTGCCGGAGAAGAACTCGGTCTCATAGAGGCCGGGTTCCTTGAGGCTGGGCTCGGCGAAGAGCTGGGATTTTTTGCCGTCGGGCTGGGTGACCTCGATCTTGACCATGGCGTCTCCATGGGGCTTGAAGGCTCGGTCGCGCACGCGGACGGAAAGCCTGACGTGCTCCCTGTCTGCGGGCTCGGTTTCCGCAGCGAGGGTGATGCTGTCCTCCACATCCACGACGAGCCAGCGAATGAGCTGGCGCCAGGCACGCTCCATGTCCTTGCGGGCGTCTGGGTCGTACATGCCCCAGCGCCAGAGGTCACCGACGAGGACGCTGCCGACGCGGCCCTCGCCAAAACGCTGGGAGACGATGGCGGGCACGGTGGTCTGGGAGGCGTCTGAAACGGTGGCGAGGATGTTTGCGCCAGGCTTGATGGCAAAGGTCTGGTTGATGGAATAGAAGGAGGGCATGGCGCTGAGGCGCTTTTCGTCCTCCTCGCGGTCGGTGCGCAGTCGCATCCAGGACTCGAGCCAGCCTTCACGCGTGAGATTGAGGCGGGCGTCGAGCATGGGGCCGGTGGTGTTGGTGCGGTCCAGGTAAACGGGGAGCATGCTGCCGATGGGGGTGTGATCGTAGCCGCCGGCCTGGTAGCACTCCTGGCCGCCGAGCATGAGGAGAGCGCCGCCGCGCTCGCTGACAAAACGCTGGATGAGGTGCATCTGCTCCTGGGTGAAGAAGGCGGCCTCGAGGTCGTCAATGATGATGGCGCGATAGTCGCTGAAGAAGTCCTCCGCCGCCTTGGGGAAGCCGTCGCTCAGCTCCTTCGCATCCCGCGTCCCCAGGCGGATCAGCACCGGCTGGTCGTAGCGCTGCGCCTCCTCCCCCTCCTTGGCACCGAAGCCGCGAAAGAGCGGGTTCGCGCTCTCGCCTGCATGCCCGCGCCATTCAAACTTCGGCTCCCGTTTCGCGATCCGCACCAGGCTCGGCATCTGGATGTCATCATCCCCCGCGATCGCCCGGCGCAGAAATTTGTACTCCCAGTTCGGCCGCCCCGTCACATACAGCACCCGGTAGGGGCCTGCACCGCGATCCGCCTCCAGCAGCCGCGTGTTGTTCGCCAGCGTCGCCTCGCTCACGCCCTCGGCCTTCAGCTCCAGCTTGTGAAACGACACCCCCGGCTTCGCCACCGGCAGCCGCAGGCGCACCGTCTGCGGCGACTCCCCGCTGAAAGCCACCTTCTCCGTCACCACCGCCTTGCCCTGCTCATCCAGCGCGGAGAGCGTCGCCTGCTTGCCCGTCAGACCATGGGCGGAAACACGCGAGGTGATCGTGATCGGCGCATCTTCAAAAGGGCTCGTCGCCACCGTCGCATCCAGGATTGCCAGATCAGGCGTCGGCGCATTTTTACCCGCCAGCACGGTGAAGACCGGCGCGCCCGTCGCCTCCGCCTTCCACGCGCTCGCATCCGTCGCATTGCCATCACTGACCACCACCACCGCCGCCAGGTTGGAGCCCCCGCTGCGCAGCGTCATGATCGAGCGGCACAGGTCCGTGCGGCTGCCGTCAAACTTCAGCGTGCGAAAATGAGGCACGCTCTGCGTCTGCGCGCCCGCCGTCATGAGCCGCAGGCGGAAGTCCTCGCCCAGCTCCTTGATCCATGCCGCGTCCTGCCCGCCATCATTCAGCGCCGCGCCCACCTTCGCCGCGCGCGTGGGCTCGCCCGGCTTTTCGGCCGTGTCCAGAGAGGCGCTGCTGTCCACCAGCACGATCACCTCGTTCTCACCCTTCTTCGGCTGCTGCTTTGTCCACAGGGGATCGAGCAGGCAGAGCGCCAGCAGCGCCAGGGCAGAGAGCTTGCAGGCCATTGCAGCAAGCTTGCGCCAGCCGTGCAGCGGGGAGCGGCGGTATCCCTGCCAAAGCAGCCCGAGGACGACGGCGACCACCACGGCGGCGAGCCAGGTGATGTCCGTGTTTTGCCAGAGAATGCGGGGCATGAGGTGCCAGTTAAACGTGAAGCGCGGCGAAAAGCTACATCTCTCAACTGCTGGTAATTATTTTCGTTGCCAGAAAATTTGAATCGGGAAGCGCTTGTCGGATCACGCATTCTCGATTTGGTCAGCGCCGTTCTCACTGCACATCGCCATGCCCCTCCAAGACCCTTATGCGTTTCAGCTCGCTGGTTTCAGCGAAGGAGATGTCGATGAAATCCTCGCCGACCTTGACTACCTGCATCGCAATTCCCGCTGGACGCACCGGCGCGACCAGATCGAGCGCATGATCGTGGAATCACCGGTGATTTTGCTGGATTTCCTTCGCAGCGTGAGGCCGGAAGTGGTGAAAAGCGCCATGATTCCGCGCCGGGTGAAGGAGCTGGTCTTTCGCTCGACCCCGGCGAGACAGGCTGTTTGAGTCCTTGCGCACTGGCTGACATCCGCCACATTCGGCCTCCCTCCGACCCGGCCGTCACTCGCCGGGCGGCGTATTCCTATTTCCCATGTTCAACTGGATCATCAAAAAAATCATCGGCACCAAGAACCAGCGCACCGTGCGCAAGCTTCAACCTGTGGTGGTCGAGATCAACCGCATCGAAGCCCTCCTGCAAAACGAGCCGGAGGAGGCCCTGCGGGAGCGCACCCAGAAGTGGCAGTCCCAGTTCCGCGCTTTTCACACGCCACCCTTCCTCGGTGGTGTCGGCCTCCGCATCGCCGATGAGGCCGCCGTGGACGCCTGCCTGGAGTCCGTGGAGAACTACTTCGCCGCTCTTAAGCCCCATTTCCCCGCGCTGGAAAACGACTACCTCGCCTCCGCCGCCTGGAAAAACGCCCCCTTGGACGACAAAAAGGCGCGCATCGACCGCTCCCGCGAGGCCTGGAACGCCATCCAGCCCGACTTTGCCGCCATCGAGGCGAAGATGCTCAACGACATCCTCCCCGAAGCCTACGCCGTGGTTAAAAACGCCGCGCGCCGCATGTGCGGGCGCGAGATCATGGTGTGCGACCAGCCGCTCGGCTGGAACATGGTGCACTTTGACGTGCAGCTCATCGGCGGTGTCGCCCTGCATCGCGGCATGATCGCCGAAATGGCCACCGGGGAAGGGAAGACCCTCGTCGGCACCCTGCCCACCTACCTCAACGCACTCACCGGCCGCGGCGTCCACGTCATCACCGTGAACGACTACCTCGCACGTCGTGACAGCGAGTGGATGGGCAGCCTCTACAAATACCTCGGCCTCACCGTCGGCTGCATCCAGAACGACCAGCCCAGCCACATCCGTGCGGAGCAGTACCGCGCCGACATCACCTATGGCACGAACAGCGAGTTCGGTTTTGACTACCTGCGTGACAACGGCATGGCCTCCAGCAAGGAGCAGCAGGTGCAGCGCGGCCACTACTTCGCCATTGTGGACGAAGTGGACTCCGTCCTCATCGACGAAGCCCGCACCCCCCTCATCATCAGCGGCCCCGTCATGGCCGCCGAGAGCAACCACCAGTACGAGCGCTACAAGCCCCTCGTCGAGCAGCTCGTCCGCCGCCAGAACGCCCTCTGCAACCGCCTCATCACCGAGGCCAAGGAAGCCGCCGCCGCAGGTCACCTTGAGCAGGCCGGCCTCAAGCTCTTCCAAGTCCATATGGGACAGCCCAAAAACCGCGCCCTCATGCGCGCCATGGAGGAGCCGGAGCTCCGCCGCGCCATGGAAAAGGCCGAGCTCTCCCTCTACGCCGACACCCAGAAGGTCGAGTTCTTCAAGCTCAAGGAGGAGCTCTACTACTTCATCGAGGAAAAATCCCACGACGCCGACCTCACGGAAATGGGCCGCAACTTCCTCAACCCCGACGAGCCCGACGCCTTCGTCCTTCCGGACATCGCCACCGTTTACTCCGAGATCGACGGCGACATGACGCTCTCCGAAGACGCCCGCACCCGCAAAAAGAGCGAGATGCAGGACCGCCTCTCCCACCAGGGCCAGCGCATCCACCAGATCAGCCAGCTCCTTCGCGCCTTCTGCCTCTATGAAAAGGACGTCGAGTACGTCGTCGAGGAAAACAAGGTCGTCATTGTCGATGCCCAGACGGGCCGCAAGATGGCCGGACGCCGCTGGAGCGACGGTCTGCACCAGGCCGTGGAAGCCAAGGAAGGCGTGCAGATCGACGCCGAGACCCAGACGCTCGCCACCATCACCATTCAGAACTACTTCCGCCTCTATCAAAAGCTCGGCGGCATGACCGGCACCGCTGAAACCGACGCCGCGGAGTTCCACGACATCTACAACCTCGACGTCCTCACCATCCCGACCAACCGTCCGGTGAAGCGCAAGGACCACAACGACAGCATCTACAAGACCCGTCGCGAGAAGTTCACCGCTGTGATCGAGCTCATCCGCGAGCTGCACGCCAAAGGCCAGCCCGTCCTCGTCGGCACCGCCAGCGTGGAGGCCTCGGAAATGGTCTCCCGCATGCTCAAGCTGCAGAAGATCACCCACAACGTCCTCAATGCCAAGTATCACCGCCAGGAGGCCGAGATCGTCGCCCGCGCCGGTCATCGCGGCGCCGTGACCATCTCCACCAACATGGCCGGTCGTGGCACCGACATCAAGCTGGGCGAAGGCGTCGCCGAACTCGGCGGCCTCTACGTCCTGGCCACCGAGCGCCATGAAAGCCGCCGCGTGGACCGCCAGCTCCGCGGACGTTCCGCCCGTCAGGGAGACCCCGGCGAGAGCAAGTTCTTCCTCAGTTTTGAAGACGACCTCATGCGCAACTTCGGCGCCGCCGAACGCATGACCAAGATGATGGAACGCTTTGGCATGAAGGAGGGCGAGGAGCTCCAGCACCCCTGGCTCAACCGCTCCGTCGAAACCGCCCAGAAGCGCGTCGAGCAGCGCAACTACGTCTGGCGCAAGCGCGTCCTCGAATACGATGACGTCATGAACCAGCAGCGCGAAGTCGTCTATGAATGGCGCAACGACGTGCTCAACAGCAACGACACCCGCATCCTCATCAACGAGGCCGTGGAAAAGGGCGTCACCGAACGCCTCGGCGCCTTTGTCTCCAAGGACATCAAGGACGACGAGGCCGACTACGAAGGCCTCCTCGCCTGGGTGAACATGACCTTCCCCATCGGCCTGCGCACCCTCGACGACGAATTCCGCGCGCTCGACTTCGACGCCAAGGCCGCCTACCTGAAGGACAAGATCATGGGGGCCTACGACGTCAAGGTCAGCAACGCCAACCCCACCGCGCTGCAGGAGATCGAGAAGATGATCCTCCTCAACGCCATCGACCGTCTCTGGCAGGAGCACCTCTACGCGCTCGATGCCCTCAAGGAAGGCGTCGGCCTGCGCACCTACGGCCAGAAAGACCCGCTCATCGAGTTCAAGCAGGAGGCCTTCACCATCTTCGCCGAGCTGATGAACAACATCAACGGCGAGGTCCTCGGCAATCTCTTCCGCAGCACCCAGCAGCTCGCCGCCTTTGAGCACTTCCTTGCTCAAATGGCCCTGCAGCAGGGTGGTGAAGCTCCAGCTCCGCAGCGGCGTGAGGAAGAAGAGGAAAAGGAAGAAGCCGCGCCCAACATCGGCCGCGACGGCCCGCGCCTCATCCTCCCCAGCAGCGTTCCCGCCAGACCCAAGCCCGTAGCCAACATCGGCCGCAACGACCCCTGCCCATGCGGCAGCGGCAAGAAATACAAGCAGTGCTGCGGGCGGATCGCGTGATAAGCCGCTAAATTCATCAGCAGACCAGATAGCTGCATGCGTTATCTCCTGACGTTCTTCTATCTGCTGCTGGTCTGCCGCTTGTTCCTGCTGGATTTCGTTCTTGAGCCCACCAATGACGAAGGGATCTGGCAGTGGAATGCGCGCTGTGAGCAGTGGCATCTCCCGGCTCATGGCATTCTCCACAATGCCCTGAGCCCTGTAAATCATTGGATCAACCGCGCGCTATTTGCCATCGTCCCTCCCTCTGTGGTGGCCAAGCGCGTTCTGTGCTCGCTGCTGGTGGCGGTGGCAGCGGGGCTGTCTTGCCTGCGGCTTGTGCGTCGGGGGAATGAATCCGGGGCCGTCTTGCTGTTGGCCTGGCTCTGGCTGGACCCTTATCTGTTCCGCATGGGCAGCTGGGCTATCCTGGAGCCATTGCTGATGTTCGGGGTGGTGGTGTGGTATCAAAACAGCGATCGGGTGGCGGGCGGCATGAAAGGCAGCCTCCTGCTAGGACTGCTTTCTGGGCTGCTGGTGGGGGTGAAGCTCACTGTTATATGGCTTGTCCTGGGCACATGTGCCTGTCTGGCCACGGCGCGCCGGTTCAGGGAGCTTGCTGTGTTTATGTCTGCGGTAGGGGCTGTGGCGGCGGTCTGCTACGCCTCGGTGTACTTTCAGGCGGATCACGCCCGATTTGCTGAAATATGGCGTCAGCACACGACTGCGCGCACCGATGTGGTGTCAAACGTCTGCGGTCTGTTTCAGGGGCTGCCGGATTTGAGAGCGGCCTTCTACACCCTCACGGCACTGCTGGGGTGCGGCTGGTGCGTTTGGCAGCTGGTCTGTGTCCGGAAAAGTCTGGGTGCCGCCCCATGGGCTGTGATGGCTGGTCTGGCGGCACTAGCGACCCAATCATGCCGTCCAGAGCGTTATCTTTTCCCCATGGCATTTCTTGCCCTGCTGGCTGCGCTGGACGCCGGACTTTTTCGTGAGTGCCGGGGTTGGCTGGGGGCAGGCTGCCTGCTGCTGGCACTGGGGACCAACGTGTTGTGGTATCGGAATTTTGTCTTGGCTCCGGCGAATGCCGGCGGGTGGTACATCCATGAACGGCTGGAGGCTGCGGTTGCCAGAGGGGGGCTCATTGCCGCTCCGCCTCATCTGGCCCTGGATCTCAGGTGTCCAGTGCAGCCGGTGTCTGTCGGGCTGCTGTCCCTGCCTCCGAATGAAGATTACATGCCTGACTTCCTCGCTCTTCAAACAGCGGCCGCCGAGCCATCTGGGGGGGATTTGCGCATGAAGGATGAAATGCTCCGCAGGCAGGCGACTGTGGTCACCAAGGGCTTTTATTCCCTTTACCAAACGCTCCAAACTCCACCTGCGCCTTCCGCCCGCCCATGAGAGAGCAAGATCCTGCCGTAGTCATCATAGGAGCGGGCCCCGCAGGACTCACTGCGGCCTACATGCTGGGAAAGGAGGGCGTGCCCGTCGTCGTACTGGAGTCTGATCCCGAACACGTGGGCGGGATTTCGCGCACGGTGAGCTACAAAGGCTGCCTTTTTGACATTGGAGGCCATCGCTTCTTCTCCAAATCCGCCGAAGTGGAAAGTCTCTGGGATGAACTGCTGCCGGAGGGCATGCTGGAGCGCCCCCGCTCGTCCAGGATCTACTACCGCGGAAAGTTCTTTTCCTACCCGCTCGTGGCCATGGATGCGCTGATGAAGCTGGGCCTGTGGGAGTCCTTGCGCTGCGGACTGTCATACCTGAAAGCGCGCCTGATGCCTATCCGCAAGCCGCTGAGTTTTCAGGACTGGGTGAGCAACCGGTTTGGGGCCCGTCTTTTTGAGGTCTTCTTCAAGACCTACACGGAGAAAGTCTGGGGAATGAGTTGCAGGGAGATTTCCGCAGACTGGGCTGCCCAGCGTATCAAGGGGCTGTCCCTTTCCTCAGCCATCTGGAATGCGCTCTTTCCGCGCCGTGCCCAGACCGGCCCGGAGACCATCAAGACCCTCATCAATACCTTCCGCTATCCCCGGCGTGGCCCTGGCATGATGTGGGAGGCCTGTGCCGACAGAGTCAGGTCGCAGGGCGGGCGCATCCTCATGGGCAGCCGTTTCATCGGGGCAGCCTACGATTCAGCCATGCGGCGCTGGACGTTGTCCTACCGGGACAAGGCAGGGGTGGTTCACCACATTCAGGCCCAGCATGTCGTTTCCACGGCACCCATCGCAGAGCTCATACCCAGTCTCAGCCCAGCGCTTCCTCAAGAGGCCCAAGCGGCTGCGAAAGCCCTGCGCTATCGGGATTTTCTCACGGTGGTGCTCATGTACCGCCATGCGGATTCATTTCCCGACAACTGGCTCTATATCCATGATCCCGGGGTCAAGGTTGGCCGCATTCAAAACTTCAAATCGTGGTCTCCTGAGATGGTCGCGGACGCATCCATATCCAGCTACGGGCTGGAGTATTTCTGCTTTGAGGGAGACGGGCTCTGGACCAGTCCTGCTGAAAAGCTTGTCGAACTTGCCAAGATGGAGATGGAAAAGCTGGGGCTGGCCCAGTCTTCAGAGTGGGTTGATGGCTGTGTGGTCCGCCAGGCCAAGGCCTATCCTGTGTATGATGCCGCCTACGCCTCCCATGTGGATGAAATCCGCAGGGCGGTGAAAGAGCACCTGCCCGGACTGCACCTCATCGGGCGCAACGGGATGCACAAATACAACAACCAGGACCACTCCATGATGACGGCCATGCTCTGCGCACGAAACATCATCAAGGGGGAGGAGCTCTACGACCTCTGGCAGGTGAACCAGGACGCCGAATACCACGAAGGGGAATCCCCTGACCGTGGCGGGCGGCTGGTGCCGGAAAGATTGTCGGCTGCTTCTTGAGGAATCGTCCCGGTTTCTGCGTTTTATTCCGTCTGAAATCCAACCTGCACTGACCTTCCCTTCCGCCATGCTCACTCGCTTTTTCAATGTGCTTCTCTGCGCGATCACTGCCTCCGCCTACGCCGCCGATGACTACCAGCTCGGCCCTCTCTCGCAGGAGAAACCGGAGGTGCCGAAAGGGAAGGTGATCCCAATGCCGGTACATGAGTCGAAGATCTATGCGGGTACGAAGCGTGACTGGTGGATCTATGTGCCGGCGCAGTACAAAGCTGAGCAGCCGGCAAACCTGATGGTGTTTCAGGACGGGCATGACTACGTGGGCGTGAAGGGTGCCTGGCGCGTGCCGGTGGTGTTTGACAATCTCATCGCCAGCGGGGACATGCCTCCAACCATCGCCATCTTCATCAATCCCGGCCACAGTGGTGAAACGAAACCGCAAAGCGCTTGGAAGAACAACAACCGCGGCAAGGAGTACAACACACTGGGGGACACCTATGCGCGCTTCCTGCTCGAGGAAATCATCCCGCAGGTGCAGAAGGATTACAAGCTCACGGACAATCCCGAGGGCTGGGCCATTGCAGGCGCCAGCAGCGGGGCCATCTGCGCCTTCACGGTGGCTTGGGAGCGGCCGGACAAATTCCGCAAGGTCTTCTCCACCATCGGCAGCTACGTGGACCTGGCGGGCGGGCACGTGTATCCCTCCATTATCCGGCTGACAGAGCGCAAGCCGCTGCGGGTGTACCTTCAGGACGGGAGCAGCGATCTGGACAATCCTTTTGGCAACTGGCCGCTGGCCAACAAACAGATGGCCGCCGCGTTGGCCTATCAGAAGTATGACTGCACCTTCACGTTTGGTGATGGGGCGCATAACAGCAAACAGGGTGCCAGCATCTTCCCGGAGGCGATGAAGTGGCTGTGGCGGAAGTGAAAAGCATGGGGGCATGGCCTGTCCGGAGTGGGCAAGCTGCCCAAAATGCGTCGCAAACTCATTTTTCATTGTGAATAACTTTGTTTAGGCCTTGACACCCCGGCCAATCCTCCTACCATCGCGGCCCCCCTTCTTCCCAGATTGGAAGTTTTTCGTACACATCATTCATGAAGACGTTTTCAGCAAAAGCCCAGGAGCATAACCCCACATGGTGGGTCATCGACGCCAAGAACCAAATTCTTGGAGACGTCGCAGTCGCCGCCGCCAACCTCCTGCGCGGCAAGACCAAGCCTACTTTCACCCCGCACGTTGACACCGGTGATTTCGTGGTCGTGCTGAACGCCTCCGAAGTCCGCCTCAGCGGCAAGAAAGAGACTCAGAAGATTTACACCTCGAAGGCTGGCTACGTCGGCAATCAGAAGGTCGAAAACGTCGAGCGCGTGCGTGCACGCCGTCCGCAGCTGCTTGTGGAACGCGCAGTCAAGGGCATGGTCCCCCACAACCGTCTTGGCCGTTCCGTCCTCGGCAAGCTCAAGATCTATGCTGGTGCAGAGCATCCGCATGAGGCGCAGAATCCGAAGCCCTTCTCCGTCGCCTAATTTCTCTCACTTTCACCCATCGCATGAGCAAGCCTCTCAAAACCACTACCGGCCGTCGCAAGACTGCCATCGCTCGCGTCTTCATCACCGAAGGTGCTGGCAGCATCACCGTCAACGGCCGCGACTTCGAAGAATACTTCCCGACTGTCGCCCTGCAGAACCAGATTCTCTTCCCTCTGGCTCTCACAAACTCCCGTCAGACCTATGATTTCAAGGTGAACGCAAGCGGCGGTGGTTCCACAGGTCAGGTGGGTGCCGTTCGTCTCGGCATTGCCCGCGCCCTCATCGGTGTGAATCCTGAACTCCGCGGTGTCCTCAAGCAGAACGGTCTGCTGACCCGTGACTCCCGCGCCAAGGAACGTAAGAAGCCCGGCCGCCCAGGCGCCCGCAAACGCTTCCAGTTCTCCAAGCGTTAATTGGTACTCCTGTTACAGCTCGATGTGTGCAAAACCCCGCCCCGTGCGGGGTTTTGTTTTTTCTGTCGCTGGCGGCGGAAACTCGCGCCACAGTCTGCCTCATGTCCTCAGGTCATCTTCTTGTTCTCGGTGCCAGCGTCATCTGGATCTTGTTCTGCATGCGGTTCTGGTACGCCATAGATCAGGAGCACACCTGGCAGCGTCGGTTTATCGCCATCGGGGCCGGTGTCGGAGGTGGGATGATTTACCTGATCGGCATGATGATGCTGCAGATGCTCAAAGAGCCTGACTCTCATCCTGCTGAGGGGGGTAGCAGCGAGATCCGCGTTTCACCTGGAAGACAGTTGGACGAGACGAAACAGTGACCACTGCTGGCTTTCCTGAAATCTGGACAGGCCGGCCGGATTCCCTCTTTGTATGCCATTCAGCTTTCACGGTTTTGGCACGGCTTATTATGGCGAATGCGATTTTCGTCCTGACGGCTCCTATGTGACGACCGAATGGATTTCCGCGTTTCTTCTGCCCGTACTGCCTTTCCGGAGTGTTCGCCTGGTGCGCATGCCAGGTAAAGACTTGAATCTGGTTGTCGTTTCCTCTGAAGGGTTCCTGGTCATAGAGCGCACGACGCTCCACTGGCGGCAGGTCATGAGGACATACGGCTTCATGGCTTGTTACGCAGCCTATCTTGTGGGCTTGAGTACAGCGGTTGACTCACTGGGACTGTCATGGGGGCAGATATCCCCGACATGGGCCATCGTCATTTTCTTGTTCGTGCTGACGCTGCCGCTCTTTTTGCTGCTGTTCCTGCGGCACAAGGCGCGGCGGAGGGCCATTTTTTCCCCGGAAGCCCAAATTGAGACGCTCAAAAAGCTCAGGGCTCATATCTCTCCTAAGTGAGCACGGACTCAGGGGAGAGGATTGAGATCATGCCTTGTCACTGAGGCATTCGTCACTCAGCATCACCAAAACCGGACGTTACCAGTTCTTCCAGGTCGGCCACGGCGGCTTCGGCGTCACTGCCGTCAGCGATGATCTTGATGGTTTCCCCACGGCCTGCTGCCAGCATCATGAGCCCCATGATGCTTTTGCCGTTCACAGGTTCGTCATCTTTCTCCACCCAGACGTCACACTGATACTTGCTGGCACGTTTGACGAACTGCGCCGCCGGACGTGCATGCATGCCCATTTTGTTGCGGATCGTGAGTTCTTTTTGAATGCTCATGGTGTGTAGAAAGCAGCTGGGGCTAACCTAATTGATCATCTGTCATCTTTTTCAACAACCTTTGGTCAAACTCGACGGCACTGTTGTAGCCAAAGGTGCGCAATTTGAAATTGATGGCAGCCAGTTCGATGAGGCCCGCCACATCACGCCCGGGCTCCACCGGCAGCGCCACACGGCCGATTTTCATGCCCATGATCTCCCGCGTGTCGCTGTTCACCCCGACTCGCTCGAGGTCTTCAGTTTTGGTGCCTCGCACCAGTTCCACGATCAAGTCCAGACGCTTGCTCAGGCGCACGGCGCTGACACCAAAGAGGGCTGCCACGTTGAGGATGCCCAGGCCGCGGATTTCGATCATCCCGCGGGTGATGTCTGGCGCAGAGCCGATCACCTCACGCTCCTCGATCAGGCGGAGCCTCACCGCATCATCCGCTACGAGGCTGGCGCCACGCTGCAGCAGTCCGATGACGCTTTCGCTTTTGCCACAGCCGCTTTCTCCCTGGATCAGCACACCGAGACCCTGGACGTCCACGAGGCAGCCATGGACCAGAAGGGTGGGGGCAAAAGCCCACTCCAGCTTGATCGTTGCCGCATTGAGGAACTTCATGGTCATCATGCTCGTCTGGAAAACCGAGATCCCGGCCTCGTTGGCGATCTGCACCAGTTCGTCATCAATGCGGTGTCCGCGCGCGATGACCACACAAGGGATGTCCCATGAGCACAGCTGGCTGAAGCGGGCGGCACGCAGCTTGGGGTCCAGCCCTTCGAGGAAGGAGCACTCCGAATTGCCGATAACCTGCACCCGTTTGTAGGCAAAGTAGGTGAAAAATCCAGAAAGCGCCAGTCCGGGGCGGTTCACAGACGGTTCGGAAATCTTGCGCTTGTAGCCTGCGTCGCTGCCCACCAGCTTCAGTTTGAGCGATTTTTCATTCAAAGTGAAAAACTCCCCCACAGTCACCGAGGAAGGGCGTTTGACTTTGGTTGGGGGCGGCATGGTCAGACATTACGCGAAGCCCCTTGCTGACAGCAACGAAAAACCAACTCGCACTGGAAAACAGTCATCAACCGGCTAAATCATTCGCCCCTGACGCCGCAGCCTGCGGCACTGGCTCTTTCCCACCTCTCTCATGCCCCGCAAAAAGGAATCCGCTTTCGACTCCGTGGAGTCTGTCCTCGCAGACATTCGCGCTGGACGCATGGTCATAGTCACAGACGACGAAGATCGTGAAAACGAGGGGGATCTGATCTGCGCGGCGGAGAAGATCACCCCTGAAATGGTCAACTTCATGGTCAGGCAGGGGGGCGGCATGCTGTGTGTGCCCGTCTCTCTTGAAATCGCCGAACGGCTGAACCTGCCCAGCATGGTGCCTGAGAACCGCGAGGCCTTCCGCACGGACTTCACCGTGACGGTGGATGCCGCCCAGGGCATCACCACAGGCATCAGCGCCGCAGACCGCTGCCGCACCATACGCCTTCTCGCGGATGCCGGCAGCAAGCCTGAAGACCTGGTGCAGCCCGGCCACATCAATCCCCTGGTGGCCAAGCCGGGTGGCGTGCTGCGCCGTGCCGGCCATACTGAGGCCGCTGTGGATCTGGCCCGCCTTGCCGGACTGCGCGAAGCTGGCGTGCTCATCGAGATCATGAATTCAGATGGCACGATGGCCCGGCTGCCCCATCTGAAGAAATTTGCGAAAAAGCATGGCCTGAAGATGTGCAGCATCGCAGACCTCATCGCCCACCGCCGGCTGAGCGAAAAGCTGGTGGAAAAGATCGAGGTCGTGGACATGCCGACGGACTTCGGGGTCTTCAAGCTACACCTCTACAAAAGCAGCCTTGATGGCGTGCACCACGTGGCGCTTGTCATGGGGGACATCACGCCGGATGAACCGGTGCTCGTGCGGGTGCACAGCGAGTGCCTCACGGGCGATGTGTTTGCCTCACGCCGCTGCGACTGCGGCAGCCAGCTCCACGCCGCCATGAAGCAGATCTCCACCAAAGGGAAGGGGATCATCATCTACATGCGCGGCCATGAAGGGCGCGGCATCGGTCTCCACGGCAAGATCATGGCCTACAAGCTCCAGGAGCAGGGCTTTGACACGGTGGAGGCCAATTTGAAGCTCGGCTTCCCCATGGACCTTCGGGACTACGGCATTGGTGCCCAGATCATCTCCGACCTAGGCGTGCGCAAGATCCTGCTCATGACCAACAACCCGCGCAAAGTCGTGGGGCTCGAAGGTCACAAGCTCGAAATCGTCGAGCAAGTCCCCGTCAAATCCACCCCCAAGCCCGAGAACGCCCGCTACCTCGAGACAAAGAAAAAGAAGATGGGCCACAAACTTTAGCCACATGTCCAACTACGCCTCCAGCCGTCCGCGTCCTACCCAGGACCCGATCAACATCGCGATCGTCGCCTCACTCTACAACAACCAGTATGTCCAGGGCCTGCTCGATGCCGCCCGTGAGGAGATCGAGGTCATCGCTCCAAACGCCTCCGTGGATGTCTATCGCGTGCCAGGTGCCTTTGAGATTCCTGTTTGCGTGGAGCATGTGCTGCGCGGCAGCTCTCCGGATGCTGTGATCACGCTGGGGGTCATCATCCGTGGCAGCACCGAGCATGCAGACCTGGTAGGGGCCTCCGTTACGGACGCCCTGCAGCAGATGGCCGTGCGGCACTGCATCCCTGTCATTCACGAAGTGCTGCTCGTCAGCAGCGAGGAGCAGGCTGAGGAGCGCTGCCTTGGCGCCACCATCAATCGTGGTACGGAGGCCGCACAGACCTGCGTCAAAATGATCAACCTGTTTGGCAAGATGAAGGCCTCCTTTGCCGGCGAACCCCTTGACCACGCCTGATACCATGGGAAGACGTCGCGAAGGCCGAGAGGCCGCCATTCAGTTTCTTTTTGCCCGTGATCTCCAGGGGGAGTCCAAGCCCGGTGAGCCAGAGGATTTCTGGTCGCTGCACAGCGCGAAGACCTCCACCCGTGCCTTTGCAGAAAGTCTTATTCAGGGAGTGCTGAAAAACCAGGCGCAGATCGACGCTGGCATCACCAAGCTGCTGGAAAACTTCAGCTTTGAGCGGCTTGCCGCGGTGGACCGCAATGTGCTGCGCGTGGCCTCCTACGAGCTGCTCTACTGTCCGGAGGTGCCAACCCCCGTGATTTTAAACGAGGCCATCGACATCGCCAAAGCTCTCAGCGCCGGAGAGTCCGGCTCCTTCGTCAACGGAGTGCTCGACAAGCTGGCAAAGTCTCTGCGCAAACCGGAGGCCTCATCTCCCGCCCCCCAAGCTTCCTAGTTTTTTCCGATGGCCGGCTTTTTCAAATCCCTCATCCAGCGTTTCACCAAGCCCGACATCGACTGGGATGAGCTGGAGGCATCCCTTATCTCCGGAGACCTGGGCCCGCGCCTGGCGCTGCAGATCGTTGCAGACCTCAAGTCCCGCCAGCGCACGCTGCACGGGGCCGACATCGTGCAGGTGGCGCGTGAGCATGTGCGCAAGATCCTGCCCGAGTCGGTTCCTGCGCTGGAGCCCATCCCCGGCAGGCCCAAGGTGCTGCTGATCGTGGGTGTGAACGGCACAGGCAAGACCACCAGCACCGCAAAGCTGGCGCACCTGCTGCACCGTCGCGGGCACAAGGTGGTGCTGGCGGCGGCAGACACCTTTCGTGCGGCTGCCGTGGAGCAGCTCACCGTCTGGTCTGAGCGCCTGCAGATTCCGCTCGTGAAAGGTCCGCCCAATGGAGACCCGGCCTCGGTGTGTTTTGACGGCTATGAAAAGGCGCTCAAGACCGGTGCTGACTTCCTCATCTGCGACACGGCCGGACGCCTGCACACCAAGCACAACCTCATGGAGGAACTGAAGAAAATTCATCGCATCCTCGGTCGCAAGGACGAGGAGTCGCCGCATGAGGTTCTGCTGGTGTGTGATGCGACCACCGGCTCCAATGCGCTGCAGCAGGCGCGTGAATTCAATAAGGCGATTCCTCTGACCGGTGTCATTGTCACCAAGCTCGATGGTAGCGGCAAAGGCGGTGTGCTTGTGGCGATCCAGCAGGAGCTGTCCGTGCCCACACGGTTCATCGGCCTCGGGGAGAGCGTGGACGACTTCCAGGTGTTTGACTCGAAGCGCTTCGTTGACGAGCTGCTCTGAGCATTCGCAGGGTGGTCAAATTTAGTACCTTTGGCTGGTACTTTGGTATCTTTGTGGCTCTTGTGAGTTTCATCCCAAGAATTATGTTGTCGGGAGAGTATGATCTTAGCTAAGTAGCCGAGATCTTTTTCACACACACACCTGGAGGAAACCACCTGTGACGTTCAAATGCCCCACATGCGACATGCAACTCAAAGCCGAGCCCGAAATGGCCGGAAAAATCGTCCGCTGTCCTGGCTGCAATACCAAGCTGAGCATTCCTGCCCTTGCCCCTTCTTCGCTTCCATCACCTTCGGGCCTGCCGTCACCTTCTGGGCTGCCCTCGCCCAGTGGCGTCACCCCTCCGGTCTCCTCTTCCTCCGCTCCTGCTGAAAACGACGCCTTTGGCGCCGAATACGAACACGGCTCCTCCGCGCCAGACCAGGTGCCCGCCACAGGCACTGCCGAACGCGGCGAGCGCGGTGGTTGGGAGGAGATTGACCCCACCAACCCCAACAGCTTCCTGAGTTTCGGGATCGGTTTCGTGCTCTTCCTCACATGGGTGGGCATTCTGTATCCGTTCAAAGCTCCGGAAAGCGTCCCGCACGCGGAGTACACCACGATGCAATTCGTGGCCTCGCTGTTCTTCAAGCACATGCTCGTGAGCTTCATGAACACGCTGTTCTTCACGTGGTCCATGTCGATCCTGTATCTGAAGATGCAGAAGCTCAACCACCAGCGCAAGGCGTTGCTGCTCGACGTGCTGCCCTGGGAGCTGGGGGCCGAAATCAACCGCGACAACGTGGGCCAGTTCATCGACCACGTTTACAAGCTGCCTCATCGTCTGCGTGACAGCATGATGGTCAACCGCATCCGCAAGGCCTTGGAGCTCTTCGAAGTGAAGCAAAATGTGGGAGACGTGACGAACATGCTCTCCAGCCAGTCCGATATCGACAGCATGCGCATCGGCGGCAGTTACTCTCTGCTGAAGGCGTTCCTCTGGGCCATCCCGATTCTCGGGTTCATCGGCACCGTTATCGGTCTGTCACACGCCATTGGCGGCATGAACTTCGGCAACATGACCGACCTCAAGCAGGTGACTGCCACGCTGGGAGCCGTGACCGGCGGTCTGGGCACCGCGTTCGACGCCACCCTGCTCGGCCTCGTGCTGGCCATGACCCTCAACTTCCCGCTCAACGGCATGATGAAGGCGGAGGATGACTGCCTCAATGACATCGACGCCTTCTGCAATGAAGTGCTTCTGCCACGCCTCAATGACGGCGGTAGCATCGCCGGTGGAGACACTGCTGGCGTGATGGACACGCTCGTCAAAGCCGTGGCCAATGCCCAGAAAGATTTCCTCGTGGATCTCAATGCCCTCTCCAAGCAGATCAAGGAGCAGGCCGACAACCTCGACAAACGCGCCGCCGCGCATCAGCAGCGGGTGGACGCCGAATTTGCCATGACGCTTAACCGCATGCGGGAGGACATGACCAACGCCGTGAAGGACAGCGTCAAGACCACCACCGACTACACGCGTGCGCTGGCCAGCGGCATCCAGTCATTGAACACCCTGCTCACCGAACTCGGCGGCAAGCAGATCATGATTCATCAGGTGAAGAAAAAAGGCTGGTTCAGCAGCAAATAGCCGCATCAACCTCCGCCCACCTATAGATCATGGCAAAGCGCCGACATGCCGCCAAAGACGAGATCCTCCTGGTCCCGTTCTTGGACATTCTGTGCTCACTCATCGGGGTGCTGATTCTCATCATCGTGGTGCTCTGCGTCTCGCAGACCCAGCAGACCGAGGGGCGCACACCGGAGGAGGTGCAGATGGCGCAGGACGCCAAGCGCTTGCGCCAGGAGATCGTGGAGCGCAAAGCCCTGGACGTGGTCCTCAAGGAAAAGCTGGCCTCGCTGGAGGAGTTGAAAAAGCAGACCGAAGAAAAAGAGCAGCGCTTCATCAAGCTGCGAAAGCTCATCAACACCTCCAAGGATCTCCAGCAGGAGAACCTCAAAATCAGCCAGAAGATGCAGAAGGAGCTGGATGACCTCATGCTCGAAATCGAAGGCATGAAGCAGCAGCAGGCCGAGAGCAAAAAAGAGATCGCCACCCTCATGGCCGAGCTCAAGAAGCGCGAAGTGCCGCCGGACAAGAAAGTCCCCCCGGTCATCGTGCAGCCCTCCGGCAGCGGCATGGATCCGGACACGAAAGTCTATTTCGTAGAGGCCGCAGGTGGCGCCTTGAAGATTCTCGGTGCCTGGGGGGAGGACTATCGCCTCAGCGCCACAGCCTCGGTCGTCGTCGCAGACGTCGCCTACAATCACTTCCTCACGGAGATCGCCAAGAACCCCAAGTCGTTGCTGCTCTTTCTCATCCGTGATGACGGGCAGGGCGCCTTCAACAACGGGGCTGGCCGTGCCGAAAACGACTACAAAGTCCGCATCGGCAAGCTTCCCATTCCTGGCAAAGGCATGCTCGATCTCGCCTTGTTCTCCAAATTTCGCGGCACCATCCCGCCGCCCCCCGCCGCCACACCCGCGCCGCCTGCCCCCCCGGCGCCGGCACCTCCCGCTGGAACTCCCCCACCCAAGAAAGCCGCCTGACGCGCCATGGCAAAACGCAAACCCCACGAAGAGCAGGAACTGCCGTTCGTCGCCTTGATGGACACGATGACCAACGTCGTCGGTGTGCTCATCATCGTCCTCGTCATGGTCGGCCTCAGCGTGGCCAGTGCGGTGAAAAAGGTGCTTTCGGACCTGCCGCCCGTCACCAAGGAAGAGCTCCAGAAAATTCAGGAAGATGTGAAGAAGCTTCCGGAAAAAATCGACCCGCAGAAAGTCGAGGAGCAGAAAAAACAGGCGGAGGCCGAACTCAAGCGCGTCCAAGAAGAACTCAAGACCGTCGATACTGCAGACGTGCAGTCGAAGATGAAGTTCATGGACCTCGAAGCCTTTCAGAAGCAGCTTGATGAGCGCAAAAAGGAGCGCGAGCTGAACAAGGCGGCCACGGATAAAATGCTCACCGAAGTGGAGCGCCTCAAGGCGCTGCTCGATCAGACCCCCGTCTTCACCCCGCCACCTCCCTCCTACGTACGTCTGCCCAATCCGCGCCCTTATCCCGAGAAACCCAATGAGACGCGCATTCTCGTCGCCAAGCAGGGCGTCCTCTCCTTCAACCAGGCCAAATTCCTCGGCCCCATCCTCGAAGGCATGGACAAGGTGAAGTCACAGCTTGAATTCCAAAAGGTGGAGTACGCGCCATTTGCCAAGCTGCTTGAAGGCATCCTAGGCAGCCCCGCCAATGCCCAGAAAGCATGGCCTGAAATCGCCCCGTTGGTGGACCGGGTTCAGCTCGAATACGTCGCCCTGGCCTACAAGGCTTTGGTGACCGGCGGCATCCCTGCCACCAAATCATTTCTCACAGACGTTGCGGACATCGCCGTGGCCACCCGCCAGACCATGCCCGTGGTGGCGGAGGCGATCGTCGCAGCAGGCAAAGGAGACGTGGCACCATGGGTCAAGCTCGATCCCGCCCGGCCTCCCGCTCCGCCGGTGATCAAGGCCAGCGTCGGCGGTGGCAAAATCAGCTTTGCCTGGGGCTCCTTTACCAAAGACGTCAAAGCCACCCCAAAAGACGTCGCCGGTTTCTTCCACGACCTCGCCAAGGTCAAAGGCATCGAAAACGCCAGCAAAGCTCGCACCATTTACGATGCCGCCCGCCTCCAAGCTATGCTTCAGCGTGCCGCCTCCAACCCGCTAATCGCTGGCTCGTATGGTTTTGAGCCCAAGATTCTGCCCACCCTGCCGTATGTGCAGCTCGCCCTCACTCCCAAGAGCGGCGGTGGCGAAACCATCGCATCCCTCAAGCAGCCCAACTCCGCCTTCATCCGCCTCATGCGCGACATCAAGGCAGACCCCAATGGCGTGGTCATCTTTCAGGTTATGCCAGACGCCTTTGAAGCCTACCTCGAAGCGCGCAAAGTCGCCGATGAAGTGGGCGTGCCTGCCACCTGGGAATTCCTCGCCAAACTCGACCTCGCCGTCAACATTTCCGGCTACGAGGTCCAGCGCCTCGCACCTGCTCCGCCCCCTCCGGGCAAAGGCGCTCCTGGCGCTGTGACCATCGCTCCGCCAAAACGCTCGCTGGACTGAATTGAAAATAGGCATTTTGCCCATAGATCTTTCGATCTCTTCTGGGGGTGGCTTATCATAATCTAAGGAGTTCTTGGACAGTGGGTTTTCTGGTGCCACTGTCGGTACTCATTAGCGCCCGATGTCCTCACTTTCTCCGACCAGCCCTCTCCCATTGTTCGAAAAGGTCCGCAAATTCCACGCCGCTGGCGATCTGCAGGGGGCACGTGCAGCCGGCATCTATCCTTACTTTCGGGAGATTTCCTCGGCTCAGGACACGGAGGTCATCATCAATGGCCAGCAGGTGCTCATGCTCGGCTCCAACAGCTACCTCGGCCTCACCAATGATCCGCGCATCAAGGAGGCCATCTGCCAGGCGGTGCAGAAATACGGGGCAGGCTGTGCCGGATCACGCTTCCTGAATGGCACGCTCGACATCCATGTGCAGCTGGAAGAGGAGCTGGCGCAGCTGATGAAAAAACCTGCGGTGCTGCTCTACAGCACAGGCTTCCAGGTCAATCTGGGCGTCATCAGCACCATCGTGGGGCGTGAAGACTGCATCCTGGCAGACCGCGCCAATCATGCCAGCCTCGGCGCTGGCTGCCAGATGTCGCCAGGAAAGACCTTTCTCTTCTCGCACAATGACATGACATCCCTGGCGCGTCGGCTGGCTCATCTTCCTCTTGAGGCTCCGAAGATCATCGTGGTGGACGGGGTCTTCAGCATGGAGGGGGACATCATCAAGCTGCCAGAACTCGTGGCTCTGGCAAAGCAGTACAATGCCGCCGTCATGGTGGACGACGCCCACAGCATCGGCGTGCTCGGGGAGCACGGCTCAGGCACCGCCTCCCATTTCGGCCTCGTCGATGACGTGCATCTCATCATGGGCACATTCAGCAAATCGCTCGCCAGTCTGGGCGGCTTCATTGCTGGAGATGCGGACACCATCGACTACCTCCGGCACCATTCACGCCCGCTCGTTTTCAGTGCCAGCATGAGCCCGGCCAATGTGGCCGCCGCACTTGCCGCGCTGCGCATCATGATCGCCGAGCCCGAGCGCATGGTTCAGCTCTGGGCAAATACCGGGCGCATGAAGCAGGGGCTGCTCTCAATGGGCTTTGTTCTCGGTGCCACCGAGACTCCCATCCTGCCAGTCTACGTCCGCGACACGCTCAAGACCTTCTTCTTCTGCAAGCGGCTTCAGGACGAAGGCGTCTTCGTCAATCCGGTGATCCCGCCCGGCGTGCCTCCCGGCGAGGAGCTGCTGCGCGTCAGCCTCATGGCCACCCACACCTTTGCACAGATCGACCGTGCGCTGGAGAAGTTTGAAAAGATCGGCAAAGAGCTGGGCATCATCTGATGCCACCGGACAGTTTTTAAATGCCCATGAATTTCCGGATCAGCCAGTCCCGCAGCCTGTCCGGAATGATGCGCACCAGCACGGAGCCCAGCACAGAGTCCAGCCCCACTGGGTAGCGGGTGCGCGGCCTGCGCGCCTCGAGCGCATGCGTCACCGCCCTGGCCACTCGCTCCGGCGGGATGGCCATGGACGGCACTTTCTCCACCATTTTGCGCAGCGCGCCGATGGGGGCTGCGTAGAGCTTTTCACATTCGGGAGGCATGCCATCAAACAGGCGTTCCGCGGCTTCGCGTGACTTGCTCCAGATCGGTGTCTTGATCGCCCCCGGCTCGATCAGCGCCACCTCGATTCCCCACGGGCGCAGCTCGATGCGCAGTGAATCGGCGATGGCCTCCAGCGCATGCTTGGTCGCGCCATAGCCCGCCAGGAAGGGCTCGCACATGAAGCCCGAATTTGACCCCGTAAGAACGATGCGGCCACGGCTCGCTCGGATCATCGGCAGCACCGCCTGTGTGACGGCGATCAGGCCCAGAACATTGACCTCAAACTGCTTTTCGAAAGCCTCCAGAGGCATGAACTCCAGCGGCCCCGCCAGCGCGATGCCTGCATTGTTGACGACTCCCTGAAGCCCCTCTGCACCACACTGCGCCGCGACCTCCTGCACCACGCTTTTGATCTGTTCTCGGTTCGTCACATCCAGGATGACGGGCACGATCTGGCCCTCGGCACCTTCCTGAAGAGCCCCACCGTCCTGCTCACGGCGCACGCCGGCAAACACCCGCCAGCCGCGTGCCGCCAGCATCCGTGTGCAGGCGGCGCCGATGCCCGTCGAAGCTCCGGTGATGAGGACATTGCGTGGCACGGTGGGGCTGGTGGGCGGCATGGCGTTCGGAAAGCTGGGAGCGGCCTGAGTATTCGATGAGGTGATCTTTTGTCGAGCACGTGTTCCGCCTTTGTTGGAGCATTGCCTCCTGCCGGAAACCCGCTACTCATCCTGCATGCGATCACTTTTCATCATCTGCCACACGCTCACGCTTCTGCTCCTTCTTCCGGCATGCAGCTTCAAGTATGGCCTGCCCACTCCGGGATACGGCTATCCGGGCGGGCTTTCAGTTCTGGCGCCCCGGCTCGGCAACAGCGGCAACTACACCTACTATCCGCGTTACGAAGCCTACTACCACCATGACTCCAAGCAGTTCTACTACCCCAGCGGTAAAAACTGGGTGGTGCAGCCCACCGTGCTGAACAACTCCGCCGAAGAAATCCGTGCCACGCCCGGGGTGCCGTTTCAGCTGGCGGAGCATCCGTCCAAATACCATGGTCAGATCAAGCAGGCCTTTCCCACCGACTGGACTCCCGGCAAAGGCCGTGTGGACGAGCCCTATGAGTTTGGCCGCAGCGGTTGGGATATTGACCAGCGGTAACTTTTGCAGGAGTGGCTCCGGCATGAAACCGGAGGCCCTCTGCCCAGCTTGGCTCTTCTAAATCGAAACTATAAACCGAATGTCCCGCCTCATCTGCCTTCTCGGTCTTTTGGTGTTTGTGGCACTGGCCTGGGTGCTCTCCACAGACAGGCGGCGCTTTCCCTGGCGGGTCGTCATCACCGGTTTGGCGCTGCAGATCGTACTGGGGGTGCTGATCCTGCGCACGCAGGCAGGGCATGGCGCGTTCTCGCTGCTTGAGAAAATGTTCCGCCGCCTGCTCGCGTTTGGAGACGAGGGCGTGGCTCTGGTGTTTGGCCCGCTGGGCACGCCGGAAAAGCTCAGCGCTGCCTTTGGGCCCGGTGGCGGTTTCATCCTGGCGCTCACGGTGACTGGCAGCATCATCCTCATCTCCGCGCTCTCCTCGCTGCTCTATCATCATGGCATTCTCCAGCGCGTGGTCCGTGCCGCCGCTTGGGTGATGCGCCGCCTCATGCGCACCAGCGGCAGCGAAACGCTGGCCGCTGCCGCAAACATCTTCATGGGACAGACGGAAGCGCCGCTGATCATCAAGCCCTACCTTGCGCGCATGACCCGCAGCGAACTGCTCTGCGTGATGGTCGGCGGCATGGCCACCATTGCAGGCGGCGTGCTTGCCGCCTATGTGTCCTTTGGCATCTCCGCCGGGCACCTGCTCACCGCCTCCGTCATCAGCGCGCCCGCAGCACTGATGATGTCGAAAATCCTGATCCCCGAAACCGAGGAGAGCGAGACCGCGCACGGCGCGCAGCAGCTCATTGAACGCGAAACCACCAACAGCATCGACGCGCTCTGCCATGGCGCGAGCGATGGCATGAAGCTGGCCCTCAATGTCATGGCCATGCTCATCGCCTTTGTCGCCGTGGTGGCGCTGTGCAACTACATGCTCTCGCTCGGCCTGCGTGTCTTTGGGCAAAACGTGCCGCAGCCCTTGCAGTTGGTGCTCGGCTGGCTTAATGCCCCCTGCGCCTGGCTGATGGGCGTTCCTTGGGCGGAGTGCGGCCAGGTAGGCGCGCTGCTGGGGGAGCGCGTCGTGCTCAATGAATTCCTCGCCTACCTGCACCTCAGCCAGCAGGGCGGGACGCTTTCGCCACGCAGTGCGGAGATCGCCACCTACGCACTCTGCGGTTTTGCGAATTTTGGCAGCGTCGCCATCCAGATCGGCGGCATCGGCGCGCTGGTGCCGCAGCGTCGTGCAGAACTCGCGCAGCTCGGCATCAAATCCATGATCGGCGGCCTGCTGGCCTGCTATTGCACCGCTTGTGTCGCGGGATTGCTGCTTTAAAGAGTAGGTCTGCATGTCCGCAACCACCGGCCTCCAAGTCTCCGACCTGCGCTTCGCCTATTCCGGCGGGGGCTTTCGTGTCCATGTGCCTCAGCTCGGGCTGGAAGGTGGTAAAACCCTGGCGCTGGCCGGACCCAGCGGGGCAGGGAAGTCCACGCTGCTGCGCCTGCTGACCGGACTGCTCACACCCACGGCAGGCACCGTCAGCCTGGGGACTGCCGATCTGCACGCCATGAGCCCCGAGGCCCGCCGTGCCTTCCGTCTGCGGCAGATCGGTCTCGTGTTTCAGGACTTCGCGCTGCTGGACTACCTCACCGTTGCTGAAAACATCCTGCTGCCGCATCAGTTCCGCAGAGCAGCAGGAGAGGAGGAACGTGCCAGGATGCTCGGCCTCACCCAGCGCCTGCACATCGACCGCTACCTGGACAAGCGCGTCTCGCAGCTCTCGCAGGGGGAGCGTCAGCGTGTGGCCGTGGCACGTGCGCTGGTCCATGAGCCGCAGTTTGTTTTCGCGGACGAGCCCACTGCATCGCTCGATCCCGTGCGCGGACGCATTGTTGTGGACATGCTGCTGGAGGATGCGCGCAGCCGCGGCGCCTGCCTCGTCATGGTCACGCATGATCCCAACCTTCTGCCTCTCTTTGATCAAACCCTGCGCATGGAGGAACTCGCCGCCACCGCATGAGCGCCGCTCTCCACCTCGCCGTACGCTACGTGCTGCGGCATCGCATTCAGAGTGCGCTGCTCGCTGGCGCGCTGGGCCTCGTCTTTGCTCTGCCGCTCTGCCTGCGCGTCCTCATCGAGCATGCGCAGCAGGAGCTTCGCGCCCGCGCCGCCGCCACGCCGCAGATCGTAGGCACGCGAGGCAGCGCGCTCGACCTCATGATGACCGCGCTCTACTTCAAGCGTGAAAATCTCCTGCCGCTGCCCTTTGGCGTGCTCACCCAGCTGCAGCACCACCACTCCGCCAGCGCGGCCACCACCGCCGCTGCCATCCCGCTGCATGTGCGCTATCAGGCGCAGGGCGCGCCCATTGTAGGCACTGAGCTGGAGTACTTCCCCTTTCGCGGACTGCACCTCGCCGCAGGCAGGCAGCTCAGCCGCCTGGGAGATTGTGTCGTCGGAGCCACGCTGGCAAAGCAGCGCGGCCTCCAGCCCGGTGGGCACATCTTTTCCTCGCCCGAGCAGGCCTTTGACATGGCAGGCGTGTATCCGCTGAAGATGCGCGTCACCGGCATTTTGGCCCCGAACGGCACGCCCGATGACGAGGCGCTCTTCGTCGACCTCAAAACCGCCTGGCTTATCGAGGGACGTTCCCACGGCCATGACGACCTGAAAAAAGACCAGTCCGTCATTCTGAAAAAAGAGGAGGACGGCAACATCGTCGGCAACGCCGCCGTGCGCATGTACAATGAAGTCACAGATGCAAACATCGCATCCTTCCACTTTCATGGCGATGTCTCCGCCTACCCCATCAGCGCGATCATTCTTCTGCCCAAAGATGCCAAGGCCGAGGCGCTGCTGGCAGGGCAGTACGCCCGCTCCAAGGAGCAGCAGCTCATCCGCCCGCGCGACGAAATGCAGGCGCTGCTCACCCAGCTCGTACGCCTGGAGGGCTTTGCCGCCAGCGCGTTGCTTCTCACCGCCACCGCCGCTCTGCTCGTCACTGCGCTCGTTTTTGCGCTCTCCTTCCGCCTGCGCCAGCGCGAATTTGCCACGCTGGAAGACGTCGGCGTCTCGCGCCGCTCGCTTCTAAGTGTCAAAGTCCTCGAAGTCCTCATCATCGGCCTCGCAGCAGTCCTTATCGGCCTCGTGCTGCTATCCTTCTCCTCCTACGCCGCACCCCATCTGCTCCGCTGGGCGCTTTGATGGCCCCGCACCTTTTCACTTTCACTTCTACACCGACGCATGTCCTACGCTATCGACGCCCTCATGTACGCCCTGGATGTCAATTCAGACATCAGCACCGAGGGGCGTGTGCTCTTTCTCCGCGCCCAGGAGCATCCCGCCCTGCAGCACTTTGAAGGCCGTCTCGTCTGCCAGCAGACCTGGAAGCCTCGCGCCAGCCTCCTCCAGGCCGCGGGGTACCGTGCCGAGCGCGAGATCAATGGCCTCTTCAATCTCGTCCTCGTCCTGCCAGATCCGCAGCGCGAGCTCATGCTCGCAGATCTCGCCCGCGCGCACGACCACCTCGCCCCTGGCGGTGTCCTCATGGCCGCCGTGCACAACGACGCTGGCAGCAAACGCTGCGAGCAGCACCTCCGGGAAGTCGCCCCCGGTCCCGTGGAGACCCTCTCCAAGCACCACTGCCGCGTCTTCTGGACCACCAAGGAGGACAGCAAGCCATGGAAGTCCGACCTCCTCGAGCGCTGGCGTCAGGGCGCCGTCATGCGCCGCATCTTGGACGGCCGTTTCTGGTCACGCCCAGGGCTCTTTAACTGGGACCGCATCGACGAGGGCTCGGCCCTCCTGGCACAGCATCTCCCTGACACCATCGCCGGAAACGTTGCCGACTTCGGCTGCGGCTGGGGCTTTCTCAGCGACCACCTCCTGCGCCACTGCCATGACATCGACAGCCTCGACATCTACGACGCCGACGGCGACTGCTTTGAATGCGCCCGCCGCAATCTCGGGCTCGTGCCCACCAAGGTCAAAGCCCAGCCGCACTGGCAGGACATCACCGCCGGCTTTGATCGCACGAAGTTTGACGCCGTCATCATGAACCCCCCGTTTCATGAAGGCAAAGAGGCCGATCCCCTCATCGGTCTCAAGTTCATCGCCGCCGCCGCGCAGGCCCTTCGTCCCCAGGGGCAGCTATGGCTCGTCGCCAACCGCCAGCTCCCGTACGAGAACCTGCTGGCAGAGACCTTTGCAGAGACGGAAAAGATCGTGGAAACCGGCGGCTTCAAAGTGCTGCATGCACGAAATCCCATCATCATCAGGCCCACCCACCAGCGCCGTGGCAAGCGCAGGCGTTGAGAGGTTGTCACCGCCCTTCCTACTTTCCATCTTTTAAAGGAACAAAGCGTTTGCAAAGCCCTGCACCTATACCATAATCGCGGCCCACTTCGAAAGGAGAATGGGTAGGTACCCGAGCGGTCAAAGGGGGCAGACTGTAAATCTGCTGGCTTACGCCTACGCTGGTTCGAATCCAGCCCTGCCCACCACCTTCATTCTGAGTGAGTTAAACCTCCCGAAAGGAGGTGATATTAGATAGGACAAAATTTCCGCTGTGCACTTGCTGTGCATTTTTTCGGTTCAAATTCGTTCCTCTCAATACCTGAGACGTCTCTGGGATCCTCAGCTTGCGGAATAGGCGCCCTAGCTTGAAAAAGCCTCGCCTATCGAGTTGATCAAATCATTCAATGTCGAGGCACCCTGCATATCGGCCAGCCTGCAGGCCTCGGCATACGAGTTTGGAAGGTAGTTGATGCAACGGATATCCTTTCTCCAACTGCCAATCACCGGTTTTGCAGCAGGATTATTGATCAGGCGGGGAGGGGGACTTTTGTCACATGGATGAGCTCGGACAGGGTGCTCAATGACCTCGTCAGTGATTTCACAGCAGCAATCACGGGCGAAGGCCCTGGCCGAAAAAGGAACGTACGGGGATCCGGTGATAAAAGGGTCGAGTCCTGACTCCAAGTAGGCATAGTTAAGATCCGCCGCAGTCATTCCGGGTACATGCAGAGCCAGAAGGGAGTTTCGCGTGATTCGCTGGCATTCTGCGACCGCCTCCTCAAGATTGGCCCTGCCGCAGGCATAGCGTCGGCCTCTAGAAGCTGACAAGGACGGGGCGTTGAGGTCAATATAGATCCGGTAAGGCCACGAAGGCGGCTTTGGTTTAGAATCAATCGGCATTGTCGGTTTTCATTTGGCAAATGAACCACGAAAGCGCGACACAGCCCATTTCATCTTGGATTTCTGCCCTGACGGCTGGATCGGTCTCGGCGTGCATGGCAGTTCTCAAAAGATCCATGACGACTAGCGTTTTTCGCGTGTCTTCATCGACCCAGTTCGGTGTATCTGCGGAAAAGCTCATGGTTTGGAGGGGGATTTTGACCGCTGTTTTCTTGCCCTGAGCCGCGCAGGCAGTTGTCCTTTAGCCATTTCTTCGATGGCTCCCGCACCTACCAGAATGGCATCTAGGCTGAACACTGGCAGCTTTGTCCCCTCTTGAAGGTAACCTGACAAGTAACAAGCGGAGGCGGGCATGACGCGAAAGCGCTGGCAGACAAGCCAGGCGACAGCCTCGGCTTCGAGTTCCATCGTTTGTAGGTCAAGATTTGCCGAGCGTTCGGGCCACCACCCATCCTGGCGCCGACCCAGATGCCCGCAGAACAAATGCCCAAGCTCGTGCGCGATTGTTGCGAACTGCTGGGTGCGGGAATGGGTGGCATTGATCCTGATTTCATACCCTGCTTGGGTGGGGCTGATAGCTCCTGCGAGATCGGGGTGAAGCAGGTGGTATTCGATGGCAATGCCTGCCCTGGTGCAAAGCCTGCACAGCCGGGCATATGCCAACTCAGACACTTCTCCTTGAACGTCAAAGCTGCTTTCCATGGCCGCAATGATTTCGAGGGGCAAGTCGCCGCCCTCGGTATCCGTGACATCAAAAACGAACATCACTGGGCGCATGGGGGCAAGAATGACCAAAGGTCGTGCTCCAGGCTTGAGTGTGCGCTTGAGTTTGTGCCATTTCTCGGGAGGAGCTACAAAGCGGGCGTTGGAATTTTGGATGTGCAGCAGCAGGCAGTTGAATGGCGAGTAGGCAGGGAGCTGGCTGGCAAAATCCAGCAACGCCCTCAGCCCCTTTGCCGTGTTATAATTCAGGGCGCTGCGGATGAGCTGGTCGATGGCGGCAACTTTGGAATCCTCATCGGGTGCGCCAAATGGAAGTTCCGTCTGGGTCATGGTTCACTTAGAAGTAGTGCATCAGCGGCCTCTGATGTGCGGTTGAAGGGCTCAAGAATATGGGGGGCCGATTCGACGACCAGCAGCCAACTGCCGAAAAACTGCGTGTCTGCCTCAGAGGCGGTCTGCAATGACTGAACCACCTCATTCATCTCCAGCATGGTTTCCCAGAGCCATTGTGTGATTCTCGCGACCCGCATTTTGATCTCCGCCGTTGGGGTGGAAGATTCTGACGCTTGAGACAGCTCAAATAATTCTGAGATGACATCGTGTTTGGTGGCAGTGAGGCGGTCACACAGCGTGCCCAATTGTTCTCTCATGCCCTCTGGCAGCGTGAGACTGGGCATCTCGGCCTGAATATAAGTGGCGTTGCCCAACATTTGCATGGCGCAACTTTGTGCAGCGTCGACGAAGATCTGAAGCTTGCCGTTTGTTGGCATGGTTGGCTTAGTTCAGATCCGAGATGGCAAATTTCTCCGCGTTGAGCGTCTTTTCCCCGTCCCAGCGATAAGCTACAAGAGGTCCATCGAGGCCGCCGCTGAAGTCCAGGCAGGCAATGTTGGGGGCCTGTGGGGCCTTGGGAGCGTTGGCGGGCAGCCAGTAGTGACCGAAGAACACGGGTGGCTCCTCTGGCTCGTAGTTGGGCAGGCGGTTTAGTACCCATGGATCCACTTTCATGGAGTCCGACATGCTGCCGGGTGGCATGACGAGGTCGCTCACTGTGAGCCCTTTTCGGATGTCCCACCACCGAGCACGGATGGTGTTGCGGAAGGTGCCATCTTTGTCGTGGAAGAGGTTTCCGTCTGTGGCGGGGATTTCCGGGCCTTTGAGCACGTTTTCGATAGCCCGGTGCTCAGGAGTCAGCGAGGTGGCGCTGGTGCGTAAAAAGGCTGGATCTGCAACGCTGTGGCCCATCAGTCGTTTGATCCGACGGGTATCCCAGCAGGCGTGGACGCAGCGCAGTGCGCCAAGGTCGAGAAACATGGGCAGGCGTTTCATCCATTCCAGCCAGTCCGCCCATTCGGTTTCGCGTCCCTCGAAGGCTCGCAGGGTGGCAGTCACCTGACGGTTCTTTTCCTCGCAGTGCTCGCGTAGCCATCCGCCTTTGCCGTCCGGGGTATGGTAGCAGACGGCATTGTATTCGTGGTTGCCCATGATGGCCAGGGCATCGCCGACTTCGACCATGCCCCGAACAGTCAACAGGACCTCTCTCACCTTCGGACCGCGGTCAATGTAGTCCCCCAGGAAGATGACTTTGCGCCCCTCGGGGTGGCGGAAACCGCTGCCGTAGGGCAGGTAGCCCAGCTTTCCCAGCAGGTTGGTGAGTTTGTCGTGTTGTCCGTGGATGTCTCCGATCAGGTCGTAGGGCTGTGTTTTCATTGCATCCCCACCATGACCTGAAAAATGCACATCGACTATGAGGTAAAATAGTGTACATATAACTTTAAAGTAAGTTATGAGTGACGCTCTTCCATCCCTGAATGGTCTCTCCCTGGACCGGCTCCGCAACTTTCTGGCCTTTGCCGAAAAAGGCTCCATCGCCAAGGCGGCTCCAGACAATCTTGCCCGGCAGGCGCTCATCAGCAGGCAGATCGGGGAGCTGGAGCAATACTTCTCCGCCGAACTTACGGTGAGGCGCGGGAAGTCACTGGCGCTTTCGGAGGCCGGGGAAAGTCTGGCGAATCTCGTCAGGTCGCAATTTAAAGATCTGGAGGATTTTCAAAAGAAACTGTGCGGTCGGCGCAGGACGTTCAGCATCGGAGCCGGCGCGAGCGTGCTGGAGTGGCTGGTGGTGCCCTGCGTTTCCAAGATTCGAAGCGTGCTTAAGGACTCCGCCCTGCGACTATCCTCACAACGCAGCCGAGAACTCGTGGAGAGTATCCGAGACGGGCAGCTCGATTTCGCCATCGTTCGCGATGACGCCATCTCCGAGGAGTTGAGGCTCAAGTCGAGTCTGCCACTGCGCAAGCGCGTGGCGTTTTCTCTTTGCGCCTCCCGCAAACTGCTAGGTGGAAAATCCATCGCAGCCCTCAGTGACCCTGCCATGTGGCGATCACTGCCATTCGCGGCGAATGGCGGTGGCGGCCAGTTGGACGCAACCTTTCGAGGTGCCATGACCGCCGCCGTGGGAGAGTTTCACCCCGTGGTCGAATGTGATTCGATGCTGCAGGTGCGAGAACTCATCGTGCAAGGCGTCTGCGCGGGGCTGCTGCCCTCCTTTGGAACTCATGGGCTGGATGGTCACGATGTCGTGATGCGCGAATTTGAGCCCATGAAGGACTTCGGGCGTTCCCTTGTCCTGCACTGGAACGACCGCCAGATGCGGCGGCGCGGAGTGGAGGAATTCACGATCAAGGAAATCGCCAAGGAGCTGGTGAGGTCCTGAACCAATGGATAGTCACTTCAGCCCGGTCCCGCTCCAGAGCTGCTTGATCCCGATGAGTGGATGGCCAAATGAGTTGAATTCCATGGGTTTCTGGAGCTCAATGTTGAGCTTTGATCCTCATGCATGAGCCCGTCGCCATCATCAGTGACATTCACGGAAACCTTCCGGCGCTGAAGGCCGTGATTGAGGACATTGAAAAGCAAGGCATCCGTGAGCGCGTGTGTCTGGGCGACATCGTCGGTTACGGGGCACAACCAGCCGAGTGCTTGGAACTGCTAATTGCGAGTGACTTCCAGGTCATTCTTAGAGGCAACCATGAAGTCTATGTGGCAGCGGACGAGGAGCTGCCAAATGTGAGCGCCGAGACAGCGGAGGTCATTCGGTGGACACGGGGCAGGTTCACGCTGGAACAACGGGCCTGGCTGGGGGCACTGCCTATGACCTGGCAGGGCAGGGACTGCGAAGCGGTTCATGCTTCGCTGCATCAGCCCGAGCAATGGAGCTATGTCCTGGAGCCTGCTGCAGCTGCTCGACATTTTGCCCATCAGTCCAAGCCGCTCTGTTTTATTGGCCATTCCCACCAGCCAAAAATGTTTGTGGAGGGCGAGGATAGGGCCTTGCACATCACCAGCTTGGAATCCGTGCGAGCTAACCGCAAACAAGTGGTCAATGTGGGCGCGGTGGGCCAGCCGCGCGACAAGGATGAGCGGGCCTGCTATGTGGTGTATCGCCGCGCCGAGCAGGACGTGTGGTGGCGAAGAATTCCGTACGACATCGCGGCGGCACAGAAGGCCATTTTGGATGCAGGGTTACCGGGGAAGTATGCCCATCGTCTGGCTGTGGGAAAATAGTTTTAAGTAGCAGAGGGAGCATGCGCTGGCCGACATCATTTCTGCTGAGTTCTCCATATTGATCCAGGTGGGAGCTTGCGTCGGTCTGCTGTCATGATACGGCACTCAGGGGCTGGGAGTGCACGGTATCGTGCAGTGCGAATTCGCCCCCATGGATAACTTTGGGCGCTCGGTCGTCCTGCACAGGAACTCCCGCCAGATGCGTCGGCGAGGGGTGGGGGCATCCACGATCAAGCAGGTGGCCAAGGCTCTTGGTGGAACTTGACCAAGTTGAGAGTTGCCGTCTTGCCAAGCAAGGTGCCTTCAGGGGTCAAGTTCCTCCAGGCAGCGCTAAGGTTAAGCTGGCCTGAGAGTCGAGAACCGGCTGGGCTGGTATACCCAGCGGCACTCACGGGAGAATACCGTGTCCATGTTAGGCGTTTATGCATTATTTGTTGCTTTATTTCCTGTTATTTGTGTTCGTGCAAATCCTTGCCATCAGATTCGTCCCGGGCTTTGATGAGGGAAATCCTGAATGCCCATCACCGACTACCAGGCCAAATACCTCGCCCATGAGTTGAGCCGGCGCTGTCCCTCGGACAGCGTGGAGAAGCTGGCGGCTACCGTGGCAGGGGCCCAGGTGGACTTAAATCCGCATCAGGTCGACGCGGCCCTCTTTGCCTTCCAGTCGCCCTTGTCAAAGGGTGCCATCCTTGCAGACGAGGTCGGTCTCGGGAAAACCATCGAAGCCGGGCTGGTCATTTCCCAAAAATGGGCGGAGCGCAAGCGGCGTATCCTCGTCATCACCCCGGCCAATCTGCGCAAACAATGGCATCAGGAAATGGCCGAAAAGTTCTTTCTCCCTTGCCAGATTCTAGAGGCCAAATCCTACAACGCCGCCATTCGGAAGGGTCACTTCCGCCCCTTCGAGACTCAGGAGCATGCCATTGTCATCTGCTCCTATCAGTTCGCTGCCGCCAAGGCGGCAGACGTCCATCACACGGACTGGGATCTCGTTGTCATCGATGAAGCGCACCGCTTGCGCAACGTCTACAAGCCGAACAACAAGATCGCAAACATGCTCAAAATGGCCCTGCATCAGCGGCACAAGCTGCTGCTCACGGCCACGCCTTTGCAAAACTCCCTTCAGGAGCTCTTTGGCCTCGTCAGCGTCATCGATGACCACACCTTTGGCGACTTGCGCAGTTTCCGGGAGCAGTTCGTCAATCTCAATGCACAGACCTATGACGCCCTGAAGGCACGCCTCAGGCCCATCTGCCACCGCACCCTCCGCAGGCAGGTCACCGCCTACGTGCCTTACACCAAGCGTCACGCCATCATCCAGCCCTTCGATCCCGGCGAGAGCGAAGATGAGCTTTACAATCTCGTCTCTGACTACCTCCAGCGGCCCAATCTGCAGGCCCTGCCCCCGAGTCAGAGAAAGCTCATGACCCTCGTGCTGCGGAAGCTGCTCGCCTCTTCCTCCTTCGCCATCGCCGGAGCACTCACCTCCATGGCCAACCGGATGAAGGCCAGGCTGCAGGCCGATGATGCACTTAGCGTGGACCTGCTGGGCCATCCACTGGTGGAAGATCTCAATGCAGATTACGAGGCTCTCGACGAAACAGCCGAGGAATTGGACGAAGAAGACGAGCTGGAGCCTCTGACCATTGAGGACCGCAAGGCCATGCAGGCAGAAATCGCGGACCTGGAGGAGTTCACCCGCCTCGCCGTCTCCATTGATCACAATGCCAAGGGCCGGTCCCTCCTCGTTGCTCTCCAGATCGCGTTTGAGACAGCCGCAGAGCTCGGCGCTGCCGAAAAGGCCATCATCTTCACGGAGTCCCGCAAGACCCAGAGCTACCTCCTCCGCCTCCTGGCAGACAGTCCCTATGCAGACGGCATCGTCCTCTTCAATGGCACGAATACAGACGACAGCTCCAAGGCCATCTACGCAAAGTGGGCGGAGCGGCACAAGGGCACCGACAAAATCACCGGCTCTCGCACCGCAGACATGCGCAGCGCCCTCGTGGACTACTTCCGCGAGGAAGGCCGCATCATGATCGCCACCGAGGCCGGAGCGGAGGGTATCAATCTCCAGTTCTGCTCTCTCGTCGTCAATTACGACCTGCCCTGGAACCCCCAGCGCATCGAGCAGCGCATCGGCCGCTGCCACCGCTACGGGCAGAAGCATGACGTCGTGGTGGTCAATTTCCTCAACCAGAGGAACGAGGCTGACCTCCGCGTTTACCAGCTCCTGCATGAGAAGTTCACCCTCTTCACCGGCGTCTTTGGCTCCAGTGACGAGGTGCTCGGCTCCATCGAGTCTGGCGTGGACTTTGAAATGCGCATCGCCGCCATTTACCAGAGCTGCCGCAGGCCGGAGCAGATCAAGGCAGCCTTCGACCAGCTCCAGCTCGAGCTGAATTTCGAGATCAATGAGGCCCTCCGCATCACCCGGCAAAAGCTGCTGGAAAATTTCGACGAAGAGGTCCAGGCCAAGCTCAAGCTCCGGGACGACAACTCCCGCACCCTCCTCAAGCACTTTGAGAAGCAGCTCATGGCCCTCACCCGGCATGAGCTGCGGGACCACGCCACCTTTCACAGCGAGTCCGCCTTTGAGCTTCACAGGGTTCCCGCTTCCCTGGGAAGCGAGATTCCCACCGGTCTTTACGTCTTCCCGCGCAGCACCAGCGCGGCGCATGTTTACCGTCTCGGCCATCCGCTCGCGGAGCAGCTCCTGACCAGCGCAAAGCAGCGTGATCTGCCTCCTGCCGAGGTGGAGTTTCATTATGCCGAGCACGGCAGCAAGATCAGCATCCTGGAGCCCCTGCGGGGTCAGTCCGGTGTCTTGACGGTTTCTCTTTTCACGGTGGAGTCCATGGATCAGGCGGAGGATCACCTCATCTACGCCGCCACCACAGACGCCGGTGTGCTGCTGGATCAGGAGCGGGCCCGCCGCCTGCTGGATCTGCCCGCCGTAGTGCGTGCGCAGGCGCCCGGCCTGGCTGTGCCGGAGTCGCTGGCGCAAATCACCTCCCAGCGCCAGGCGGAGCTGCAGCAGATCATCGCCCGGCGCAACGGCCACTACTACGAGGCCGAGGCCCAGAAGCTCGACGGCTGGGCAGATGACCTCAAGCTCGGCCTGGAGCGCGAGATCAAGGAGATGGACCGCCTCATCAAGGAAGCCCGCCGCGCCGCCGCCACCGCCCTGACCTTGGAGGACAAGCTCGCCAGCCAGAGGCAGATCAAAGCCGTCGAGGCTCAGCGCAATGAAAAACGCCGCTCCCTCTTTGAAGCCCAGGATGCCATCGACCAGCAGCGCGAGGACTTGATCGGGAAGATCGAGGGGAAGCTGTCCCAGCAAACAGCTCTCGAATCGCTCTTCATCGTCCATTGGACGTTATGTGCTTGAATCCGTGGTGCACTACGCCAAACAAAATAAATTAATACGCTTCAGATAACATCATGCCTGCCCTTTCCACCGAGCATCTCACGTTGCTGAACTCCAATCTGGAATCTGATTACGTTGCGCATCTGCCAGCGCTATTGCCTAATACTAAACCGCCCGCAGAGCAGGCAACCAAAAATAGGTCACGTGCATTTAGTGCCTTTACGCTACGTCACCAGCTTGGCATTTCCGAGAAGGAAGCCTCAGAGGCCGTGATCGATGACTTCGAAGACGTGGGAATCGATGCTATTTATTTTCATGGGCCATCTCAAACTTTATATCTCGTTCAGACAAAATTAAAGCAAGGAGCTGAGTTTAGGCAGGACGAGGCGTTGGCGTTTTGTCAGGGCGTGAGGAAGTGCCTTGTTCAAGATTTCACCGGCTTTAACTCCCACTTTACTCGCCGTCAGGTCGAGATCGAGAATGCACTTGATGACTGCGTAACGATACAACTTATAGTGGCTCATATTGGAGCTGGCATGAGCCAGCACGCCACTACCGCTTTGACTGAACTGATCAATGATGGCACCCACGGCGACGAACGGCTTGCCTCGTCCGTGCTTGAATTCGATGCTTCGCGCATAGTTCCGGCGTTACAGGAAAGCCGTGCGAATCGTCGTGTTGATGTGGATAAACTGACCATCCACAAATGGGCCACAATGACAGACCCTCGAACAACTTATTTTGGATACATTCGCGTTTCTGACTTGGTAGAACTTTATACCAAGGAGAAGAGTGCTCTCTTTGACAAAAACATCCGCCTGTTCCTAGGGCCAAAGACCGAAGTCAGTCAGTCAATTCAGACAACATTGCGCGATAGACCTGATCACTTCTTCTATCTCAATAATGGTGTCACTGTTCTTTGTGAACGCATCGAAGCGAAAAGCACGAAGAATAGCGGTGGGGGCAAACGTCTGAAAATTGCAGGTTTTTCTGTGATTAACGGAGCTCAAACCATCTCGTCCGCCGCACAGTTCGTTGCAGATAATCCAGCTGCCGACATCTCTTCCGCGCGCGTTACCATCACCCTGATTCAAGCGGATGCAGATGGATCTTTCGGCAAAAGCGTTACCCGGGCTCGGAATCACCAGAATAAAGTAGAGTCAGCCGATTTCCTTGCGCTCGACGATGAACAGGAGCGTCTTCGACGTGAACTGGCTGTGCTCGGTGTTCAATATTCCTACAAAGCCGAGCAAAATGATGGAGTAGTGAGTGATAAAAAAATCAAAGCTTCAGAAGCAATTCATGCTTTAGCTCTTTTCAATAAGGATCCCCGCTATATTCTCTGGCTGAAAAATGAGCCTTCAAGTTTATTGGACATCTTCGCCGAACGTTACAAGAATCTGGTAAACGGTGTAACAACACCGTTCCAAGTGGTGAACGCTGTGCGGTTTGCGCGATATGCGTACAATCGGATGGACATAGAGTCTCAAGGGACTGGTCAAGAAAAACTTACCTACAAACATGGCGCATCAGCATTAGCGTGGATTTTGGCTAAACGGATTGTTCGCGATCAATCGAGCACTCTGTTGTTTCAAACCGAAAAAATTAAGACATCTCTCAGTGTCCCCTTCGATGAATTGCGTCAGGCGCTCTGGGATGAAACTAAAGCCCAGCTTGCCGGAAGAACTCCTCTCGTCATGTATCGCAGTCAAGAGCGCGCGCTGCCCATTGTCGAGAAGGTCATGCTGAAACATTACGGATTGTCCACAGATCCAGTCATCGCTATCAAGCGAGCCAGGCCCAATAAAAATTACCCAGAAGAACTTTTTGATTACATGATTTCGAAAGCTCCGCAGATTGGAGGTTTGGCATGATCAAAAAACAAAAACTCGAACTCACCTGGATCGGCAAGGAGCATCGGCCGAAGCTGGAGCCGCGCATCCTGCTGGAGGAGCCGGACAAGTCCTGCCATGCTGCGCACCGGGTCACGGACCGGGACCTCTTCGACAACCGCCTCATCCACGGAGACAATCTCCTCGCCCTCAAGGCGTTGGAGCAGGACTTCGCAGGGAAGGTGAAATGCATCTACATCGATCCTCCTTTCAATACCCAACAAGCGTTCGAGCACTACGACGATTCAACTGAGCACTCAGATTGGCTTCGACTTATCCGTGATCGTGCAGTCATTCTTCATCGGCTACTTGCAACAGAAGGAACCTTATTTGTCCACATTGATGACAATGAGCTTGGTTATCTTACAGTGCTTTTGGATGAAATTTTCGGACGTGGGAACCGAGTTGCTATCGTCACTTTCAAACAAGGGTCTGCAACGGGACACAAGTCAATCAACCCTGGTTGCGTAAGCACAACCAACTTTATTCTCATCTATGCTAAGAAGAAGGCGAGTTGGACGCCGAACAGAGTGTTCACCGCCCGCGAGCGAGATGACCGGTACGGTCAATTTATCGAGAACATCGAAGCCCCATTCGAGCAGTGGACTTTCACCACTTTGATGAAGGCTTTTGCGGGGCATATGGGACTGAGTGACAAAGATGCTCGTGCTCTTGCGAAATCCGAACCTGAAAAAATTGATGACTTTGTGGTCAAGCATGCGCACCGGGTGATCCGTACAGCGCGCCCCAGCTACGACGGTGTAAGTGCTGAGGCACGAAGGCTCATTGATGAGTCAAAACGTTCAAAGGAACGGATCTTAAAGCTCCAGCGCGATGGTTATTCAGACATCTACCTCAAAGGTGGTGAGCGCTTGTTATTCTACTCAGATAAGCTCAAGAGTATTGATGGAAAATTTGTGGCGGGCGAGCCGCTTACAACGCTTTGGGATGATGTTTTGTCCAATAACTTGCACGCGGAAGGAGCAGTTGAGTTCCCCAAAAGCAAGAAGCCAGAAGCACTTATCAAACGAGTGCTCGATCTCGCCACCAACCCCGGCGACCTCGTGCTCGACTCCTTCCTCGGCTCCGGCACGACGGCGGCGGTGGCGCACAAAATGGGGCGGCGGTGGATCGGGATTGAGCTGGGAGAGCATTGCGAAACGCACTGCCTGCCGCGCTTGAAAAAGGTGGTGGATGGGGCGGACCCCGGAGGCATCACGGAGGCCGTGGGCTGGAAGGGTGGCGGTGGCTTCCGCTACTACCGCCTGGCGCCTTCCCTGCTGCTGCGGGACAAGTGGGACCAACTCGTCATCAACCCGGAATACAATGCGCCCATGCTGGCGGAGGCGGTGTGCAAGCTGGAAGGGTTCACCTATGCGCCCAGCGACACGGTCTACTGGCAGCAGGGACACAGCACGGAGCAGGACTTCATCTACACCACGACCGCGAACCTGAGCCATGCCCAGCTCCAGCAGCTCAGCGATGAGGTGGGGCCGGAGCGCAGCCTGCTGGTGGTCTGCAGCGCCTTCCGCGGCCGGAAGGAGGGCTACAGCAACCTGACGGTGAAGAAGATCCCCAAGGCCGTGCTGACGCGCTGCGAGTGGGGGAAGGACGACTACAGCCTGAAGGTGGAGAACCTCCCCCAGGCCCCGGCCAAGCCCGGCCAGATGAGCCTCTTTGATGATGATGGAGGTGCGGGGAAATGAGCGAGGAAGGCGTGCCCCGCTCAGAATTCATCCTGTACCAGACGGAGGATGGCCGCACCCGCCTGGAGGTGCGGTTTGAGGATGAGACCCTCTGGCTTTCCCAGGCGCTGATGGCGGACCTCTTTCAGACGACGCCGCAGAACATCACCCTGCATCTGAAGGCCCTGTTTGAGGAGGGGGAGATCGACGAAGCCTCAACTTGTAAGGATTACTTACAAGTTCGCCAGGAAGGGGCGCGCACGGTCAGAAGGCAGGTGCGCCACTACAATCTGGAGGCGGTGCTGGCCGTGGGCTACCGCGTGCGCTCCCCCCGGGGCACGCAGTTCCGCCAGTGGGCCACGGCGCGGCTCAGCGAATACCTGGTGAAGGGATTCACCATGGACGATGAGCGGCTGAAGAACCCGCCGGGCCCGGGAGTGCCGGACTATTTTGACGAGCTGCTGGAGCGCATCCGCGACATCCGGGCCAGCGAGCGCCGGATGTACCTGCGGGTGAAGGAGATCTTTGCCCTGGCTGCGGACTACCAGCCGAATGAGGGGGACACGGTGAAGTTTTTCCAGGTCATCCAGAACAAGCTGCACTTTGCCGCCACGGGAAAGACAGCGCCGGAGCTCATCACCGCCCGGGCGGACCACACGCAGCCGAACATGGGCCTGACCACCTGGAAGGGGGACGTGGTGCGCAAGGCGGATGTGACCGTGGCCAAGAACTACCTGAACGAGGCGGAGATCGACGAGCTGAACCGCATCGTGGTCATGTTTCTGGACTATGCGGAAGACCAGGCGAGGAGGCGCAGGCAGGTCTTCATGAAAGACTGGCAGGAGAAGCTGGACAGCTTTCTGGCCTTTAACGAACGCCCCGTGCTGCCGGGCGCGGGCACGCGCTCCCGCCAGCAGGCAGACGCCCACGCGGAGAAAGAGTATGCCCGCTTTGAGGACAGGCGGCGGGCACTGGCAGAGAACGAAGGAGAGAAAGCCGTCCGCGAGCTGGAACAAACCGCCAGAAAACTTCCGAAGAAAAAGAAATGAACCGAAACGTCAATGCCATCTCCGGCCGCCTGAGCCTGCGCAAGCCGCAGCGTGATTCGCTGGAACTGCTGCACCGCCTCACGGAAATTCTTTCCTGGGAAAAGGGCGGCTCCAAGAAGTCGCCCGACCTTGCAGCAGCCCTTTCAGCCATCCGCAGCGAGTTCCCCACGGTGACGGACTTTGAGCGTGAGTTTGCCTCCCTCTGCTTTGCGCTGGCCACCGGCGTGGGCAAGACGCGCCTCATGGGGGCCTTCATCGCCTACCTGCATCTGGAGCACGGCATCAACAACTTCTTCGTCATGGCCCCGAACCTGACGATCTACAACAAGCTGATCACGGACTTCACGCCGAACACGCGGAAGTATGTTTTCAAGGGCATCTCGGAGTTTGCCACGGATGCGCCGGAGATCATTACGGGGGATGATTATGAATCCAAGGCCGGTACGCTCTTTGACCAGCTCCTGCGCTGCAAGATCAACATTTTCAACATCAGCAAGATCAACAGCGAGGTGCGCGGCGGCAAATCCCCCCGCATCAAGCGCCTCAGCGAATACATCGGCGAGAGCTACTTTGAATATCTGGCAAACCTGCCGGACCTTGTCCTGATCATGGACGAAAGCCATCGTTACCGTGCCAGCGCGGGGGTGAGAGCCATCAATGAGCTGAAGCCCATCCTGGGTCTGGAACTGACCGCCACGCCCTTTGTTGAAGGCCCCAAGGGTGCTGTGCCCTTCAAGAACGTCATTCTCGACTACCCCCTGGGCCGGGCGATGAACGATGGCTTTGTCAAAGAGCCCGCCGTGGTGACACGCAAGGACTTCAGCCCCCAGGGGATGTCAGCTGAGGCCATTGAAAAGCTCAAGCTGGAAGACGGTGTGCGGATGCACGAGCAGACCAAGGTCCTGCTGGAAACCTACGCCCGCGAAGCATCCGTGGGCATCGTGAAGCCATTCGTGCTGGTGATCGCTCGGGACACGACGCACGCAAAGAGCCTCGTGGACCTCATCAAGTCCCAGGAATTCTTTGAAGGACGCTACAAAGACAAGGTGATCCAGGTGGACAGCAGCAAAACGGGAGCGGAGGAGGACCAGATGATCCAGGACCTCCTGGCCGTGGAGAACACGGAGTCGCCCACGGAGATCGTGATCCACGTGAACATGCTCAAGGAGGGCTGGGACGTGACGAACCTCTACACCATCGTGCCGCTGCGCGCCGCCAATGCCCGCATCCTCATTGAGCAGTCCATCGGTCGCGGCCTGCGCCTGCCCTACGGCAAACGCACCGGCGTGGCAGCCGTGGACAGGCTGAGCATCATCGCCCATGACAAATTCCAGGAGATCGTCGATGAGGCCAGCAAGCCCGGGTCGGTCATTAAGATGCAGCAGGTGATTCTCTCTGCGGAAGAAGCCGAGGAAAAGACGGCGACGGTGGTCTCTGAATCCAATCTGAAAGCGAAGCTCGGCTTCCAGCCCGAGAACCAGACGCGCAGCACGGAAAATGCAGGCAAGGACACCAAGCCCGCCTTTGACACGCCTGAAAAGCAGCGCGTGGCCCAGATGGCCTATGCAGTGATCAAGCGGCTGGAGGCCAGGCCTGATCAGGCACCGACCATGGAGGCGCTGAAAGCTCCCGAGGTGCAGAGCTTCATCGTGCAGGAGGTGGTGGCTCAGTACCAGCCGCAGCAGCTTGAAATGGAAGGCGTCGCGCCGAAGATCGACGTGGCGGCCATTGTCAGCGAGACCACCAGTCTCGTGGTTAAGGAGATGATCCCCATCCCACGCATTCTCGTAGTGCCGAAGGGCGAGGTGAAGAGCTGGTTTGAACCCTTCACTCTTGAGCTGACCAGCATGAAATTCCCTTTGCCCTCCAAGGACCTGTGGGTGCACAACCTGCACACAAACCAGGGCGAGGCCGTGACCGTGGGCAACGAGGGTGCCCGGGAAAAACGCATGGAGGACTATGTGGTGTCCGGACTGGTGGACTTCGACGATGTCTCCTACGATACGAACGCCGATTTGCTCTACGACCTCGCCACCCAGACCGTGAAGCACTTCCTGAGCTATCTCCCCGAGGAAGAAGTCTGGCAGGTGCTGCACTCCCACCAGAAGGACATCGCCAATGCCATCCACGCCCAGATGCACCAGCATTTCCGGGAGGAAGTGGTGGGCTACGAGGTGGTGATCAGCAGAGGGTTCACCGAACTCAAGGACAGCGCCTACACCGCGAAGCATGGCGAGGCACCCCTCGACTACCGGCAGTCACCCGCAGACAAGAGCAACATGGCGAAGTACCTGTTCGGCGGCTTCAAGAAGTGCCTGTATCCCACACAGAAGTTCCATTCCGATGCCGAGCGCCGCCTTGCCGGAATCCTGGAGCGCGATGCCATCAAATGGTTCAAGCCTGCCAAAGGGCAGTTTCAGATGTTTTACCGGGAAGGCGCCAACCAGCCCGAATATGTCCCCGATTTCGTGGCCGAAACTGAAACGACTATCTACATGCTCGAACCGAAGGCTAAAAACGAAATGGGAGACCCCGTTGTCCAAGCCAAGAAGGAAGTTGCTGAAACATGGTGTGCCAACGCCAGCAAACACGCTCTGGAGCATGGCGGCAAACCTTGGAAGTACGCGCTGATCGCTCACGACGTCATTGCGGACAACATGACTCTAGAGGGCCTGGCAATGGGATAAGTGGAGACAAGTGTCTTCTGCAGGCGTCGAGCGATGTGGGGAGATGGCCCGTGGCTTCCCGCCGGTCCCGCGCGTGATTGATCCCCTGCCAATTCTGAATTCTCTTTATGCCCTCCCGCGGATGAACAGTTCCGCAGCCCGTCTCTCGTCCTTGCCTGTCTCTTCCCCGGCTCCGTCTGTGGTGCCGTAGTCGGCGCAGATGTCGGCTCAGATCGGCCACGGCGAGGGGAACCTCGGCCCTCTCATTAGGAGGTAGCCTCGGAGACTTTGCCCAACTGCTGGCTTGGGCAGGGGAACATGGTAGGCACTCCGCATTCAAATATTTGCAAGTAGTCCGAAAGATCGCGGAATAGACACGCGCGAAAACCTGGCCGGCGGTCGAAATTGACGCCAGAAATGCGTTCTGAAGTGCTGCAACGCCTACTTGAGGGGGAGGGCACTTAGCAGATCCTCCGGACCTACTAAGTGCCCAGGCAGACTTTTCACCGGCGGATGGGATAGTGACGAGACCTTCTGTAGGGAAGGGGGCAAAGTTGAGGAGCCCCCGCATTTGCCGAATGCGGGAGGGGCCGGTGAATTTAACTCGAAGTTGAAAATGTTCAAAAGAACAGTATTTGGCAGGCATGCCCCTGCCACGTCAAACACACGCCCTCGATCTTCTTTGGCTTTCCGATTCCCGCTCGTGGATTCGGCATCAGGTGCCCTTTCTCGGCAGCATCATCGCCGGCAGGCCTGAGCTGGCTGAAGGCCGTGTGGACGGCTGCATCGACATCGACCCCGCCACCCTGCGCCTGCCCAAAAACGCCCGCACCTTCGCCTTGAAAGTGCGAGGCGACTCCATGCGCAATGCCGCCATTCTGGAGGGCGACATCGTCATCATGGAGTTCCGCGAAGCCCGGCATGGAGACATCGTGGCCGCGCTGATCGACGGAGAAACCACCCTCAAGCGCTTCATCGTGCAGGGTGGTGTGCCCTATCTGCGCGCCTCCAATCCCAAATACCCCGACCTCATCCCGGCGCGTGAGCTCGTCATCCAGGGGGTGCTCATCGCCCTGCTGCGCCTTTCTGAAAGGTGACGTGCCATGATCCTGCACTTCGATGCGGATGCATTCTTTGCCTCAGTGGAGCAGGCGGCGGATACCAAGCTGCGCGGGCGTCCCGTCGCCGTCGGTGGTGAGCGACGCGGCATCATCGCCTCCGCCAGCTACGAGGCACGGCGGCTCGGCATCTACACCCCCATGCCCACCGCCCGGGCGCGCAAGCTCTGCCCCAGCCTGATCGTCCTGCCCGGCGATTTTGACAAATATGAGCGCTTCTCGCGCCTCATGTTCTCGTATGCCTATGACTTTTCCCCGCTGGTCGAGCAGGCCTCCATTGATGAGTGCTACCTCGATCTCTACGGGGCCAAGCGCACCCGCCCTGGCGATGCCGCCGCCACCATTCAAAAGGCCATCGCCCAGAGCCTGAAACTCTCCGTTTCCGTCGGCGTGGGTGCCAACAAGCTCGTCTCCCAGATCGCCAGCAAGCTGCGCAAGCCCCATTGCTTCATCGAGGTCGAACCGGGGCATGAACAGGGGTTCCTCTGGCCGCTGGAAAACAAATGGCTGCCTTCCGTCGGCCCTCAGCTTGCTGCCACGCTCAACACCGCCGGACTCCGCCACGTCGAGCACATTGCCCGCACACCCGTCGAGGAGCTGGCTTTGCTGATCGGCAAGGGGGCCCCCGTGCTGCATGACTACGCCATGGGGTACGACACCCGCCCCGTGGTCTGTGACGCCCCCGAGGCCAAAAGCTACGGCGAACAGGAAACTTTCAGCCAGGACACCACGGACACCGCCTTCATCATCGCACGTCTGCGCGCCATGGCAGACACCCTCATGCGCCGCGTGCGGCAGGACGGCAAAAGCATCCGCACCCTCACCTTACGACTGCGCTACAACGACATGGATGAGGTCATACGCTCCACCAGCCTCGATGAACCGACCGATCTGGAGCCCGATGTCTATCCGCTGCTCACCGGCCTGCTCAAGCGCGCCTGGGAGCGCCGCGTGAGCGTGCGGCTCGTCGGCCTGCGCTTCAGCAAGGTGTATGAGACGGGTTTTTCCGCGATGCTCCCACTGGAGCAGTCGGACATCACCCGCGAGCGTCTGGGCAGGCTCGCCACTGTCGTGGATGCCCTGCGGCATGAAAACCGCAGCATCATGCGCGGACATGATCTCTGGCTCTCCCAGCACCGACACTCCCCCCGACAGACTTTGCCAAAGGCCCGGCTGGTCACTGATCCCACCGCCAGCGTGACCAATCGAGTCTTGCGCGAGCGCCCCGGCGCCGGCCCGCAGATCATCACGTGTCATGCGCCTCGTCTCGCCCTGCCCGCATTGAATGTGAAGAGCTGCTACAGCTTCCTCGATTCCACTCTCACCATCCCGGCCATCGTCGATGCGGCAGTCGCCCATGAGATGCCCGCTGTCGCGCTCACTGACCCCAATCTCCACGCCGCCGTGCCGTTTTTTCAGGCCGCCGCCGCCGCGGGGCTCAAGCCCATCATCGGCGCGGAGCTGAGTTGTGAGACGGAGCCGCTGCTCGCCTACGTGCGGAACACCCACGGATACCAAAATCTATGCCAACTGCTTTCAGTGGGTGACGGCAATGGCGTTACAAAACAACAGCTTTACTCTTGTTCTGAAGGCCTGGTCCTAGTACCCGCCACGGGTTTTAATGTAACGACTAAACCGATACGTTACCGCAAGCCCGAGGACCGCGTCTTCTTCGACATCCTGCAGAGCATGAAGACCCTCACCCTTCTGCATGAGACTCATCCTCAAAAGCGCCGGGGCGACTTCGCCTTTGATCCGCCGGCGGGGAGGGGCGAGCAGTCATACGCCGCCGCCGTGCAGGCTGCGCAGGACATTGTCGAGCAGTGCGAGTTCGCCTTTGATCTTAAAACCTTACGGTTTCCTCGTTACATTCCTGCGGATGGCAGCACGCCCTCCGCCATGCTGCACCAGCTCGCTCATGCCGGTCTGCGCCGCCGCTACGGCAGCCGGTCAAAACAACACCTGGCCCAGCTGCGTGAGGAGCTGTCCATCATCGCGGAGGTCGGCTACGAGGAGTACTTTCTCACCGTCTGGCACCTGCTGCAGGAGTGTGCAGGGCAGGGGATAGGCTGGATCACCCGTGGCAGTGCGGCGGACTCTCTCGTCTGCTACGCCCTGGGCATCAGCAATGTCTGCCCCATCCGCTTTGAGCTTTACTTCAAGCGCTTCCTCAACCGCGACCGCATGGCCCTGCAAAAGCTGCCGGACATCGACATCGACTTTGCCCATGACCGCAAAGACGACGTGGTCAGGCTGCTGCTCGACCGCTACGGTCCCGAGCACGCCGCCATCGTGGGCGGGTTCAGCACCTTCCAGGCCCGCTCCGCCTTTGGCGATGTCGCCAAGGTGCTGGGCGTCGCTGAAAACGAAATTCGCCGCCTTACCGAGCACATGCCATGGACTGACGCCCGACACGCGGCCGATGCGCTGGCCGTCTCGCGTGAGAGCGACCACTCCGCGTGGCAGGAGGAGCCGCTGCGCACCGCCCTGCTCATGGCGGGCATGCTCGATGGCCTTCCCCGCTACGCCAAGATGCACCCCTGCGGCGTCGTACTCTCGCGTGACCCCATCCGCACTCAGACGCCCACCTTCACGAGTAGCAAAGGCTGGCCCACCACCCACTTCGACATGGATGCCGTCGAGGCCGTCGGCCTCATCAAGCTCGACATCCTCGCCCAGGGCGGCCTCGCTGTGCTGCGGGACACCCAGATCACTCTTGGCGCCCAAGACCTCAAGCTGGACCTCCCCGCGCTGGAAGTCGGCGCTGCAGGCGGCACCGAGCACCCACCCCGGACAGGCGCAGTGCAGCCGTGGAGCGATCCAGGTGTCTGGCAGATGATCGCCACCGGCAACGCGCGCGGCGTCCATCACATCGAAAGTCCCGCCATGACCAGCCTCGCCTGCATGGCCGATGTGCGGGACATCGACCGCCTGGTCGCTATCGTCTCTGTGATCCGCCCCGGCGCGGCCAATGGCCTCAAAAAGGCGCAATTCGCCCGCCGTGCGCAGGGCCTCGAAAAAGTGGACTATACCCACGAAAGTCTCGCCCCCGTGCTACGCTCGACCTTCGGCGTCGTGGCTTATGAGGAGCACATTCTGCAAATCTGCGAGGCCTTCGCCGGACTCGCACCCGGCCGGGCCGACATCCTGCGGCGTGCGTTGGTCAAACAGGACGCCGCCAAGATCGCCGAGATCAAGACCGAGTTCATCGCCGCCGCCCGCGCTCTGTCGCGGGATGAACCTACCATCACCAAGGTCTGGGAGCTCGTCGCCGGGTTTCAGGGCTACGCCTTCTGCCGCGCTCACAGCACCGCCTACGCCGTCGAGGCCTATCAGGGTGCCTACGCGAAGCACTACCACCCCGCCGAGTTCATGGCCGCCGTGCTCACCAACGGCAAGGGCTTCTACTCCCCACTGGTCTATACCCTGGAATGCCGCCGCTTGGGAATCGGCTTTCTGCATCCCTGCGTCAACGTCCTGAGTGATGCCTTCACCGTCGAGGCCAGCAGCGCTGCACACGGCACTCCTGCGCCCTCCTTGGGCAAAGCCATCCGCATTCCCCTGCGCTGCATCAAAGACCTCAGCACCGCCACCCTCGAACGCTGGCGTATCGAGCTTGCCCGAGCCCCTTTTACAAGCGTGCGTGACTTCTGCCGGCGCGTCCACCCCGAAGGCCCCGATGCACTCAACCTCATCCGCACCGGAGCCTTTGACCGTCTCGGCGACACGCGCACGGCCCACTTCTGGCATTGCCTCCACACCAGCCGCGACCACAGCGCCGGCGCCGACTGGCTCCTGCGCGATGCCCCCGCTGACGAACTGCGCGCCACATTCCGCGCTGAGCCCACGCTCCTGCAGCGGCTCCAAGATGAATCCGCCCTCCTCGGCTACACCGTCACCGCCCACCCGCTCGACTGCTACCCCGAGGTGGACTGGCGCACCTACTGCCCCATTGCCGCACTGCACCGTTACCCCGGCCAGCGTGTCACCATCTGCGGCCTCATTGTTGTCACCCGCTCCCACCTCCAGCAAAACGGCCAGCCCATGAAGTTCATCTCACTCTGCGACCGCACCGGCATCGTCGAATGCGAAATCTTCGCCGCCGCCTACCGCGCCTACGGCCTCAACACCGTGCGCTATCCCGTCGTGCAGGTGACTGGGGACGTGAAGCCTTTTGAGAATGGCCAGGGGTTCACACTGGACGTGCGGCGAGTGGTCCAGGCGCGGGTGCGGTGAATTTGAGTTAATGGAAACTCATCACAGCGGAAGAGTCATGTATTCGAGCGGCATATGGAATGCCTGGCTAAGGTGCTCAAGATGCGCTCAGTTGAAAGCTTTGTAGCGGGGCAAACCGGTGGTTCTTCTTGGCCCAGTCCAGCAGGAAGGCAACGTCTGCGGGACGACCCCCGACTGACGGCCGAGGTTCCCCGGGCTGTGGGAAATTTGCGCGTACATCTGCTCCGGGGTGAAGGCTGGAACGGGCTGCGGAAGCGACTGGGAAGAGGCTGGCGAGGATGTGGGATGGGCTGCGGAGGGCTTCATCTGGGGCCAGCGTATCACTGGCACGCAGGAATGCAAAAGAGTGAGGCTCCATGTCCGTGGCGGCGGGGATCGGGAGAAGCTGCACCTGGCCCTGGCGGTTCGTGAGGAAGCTACTGAGGAGGTCCTGCAACGCCTGTTTGAGGGTAAGGACAGCGGAAATGCCGCCCAAGCCTTCTACGTGCCAGCTAGACGTGTCGTCGGCGGTTGGACAGTGACGAGACCTTTCGCAGGGATGTGATCAAGACCGAGTGGCTGGCGCGTGAGGTCAGGAGGGCTGCGAGACATCGCCGAAAAACCGCCCAAATCTCCTCAAAATACTGAATTTTCCTCGCGTACGCACGCGCGTGCGTGTGTGTGTGCGAGGCAGTGCCGTGAGTTATTGTTCGTGATTGTAATACAGTGTTCGTCCGTGGGTTCTTCGACATGCTACCCCAAGGCCTGTCTTTTCATCGCGGGGAGGGACAAGAATCCATCAAGATTTGCGGCGGATCAGTTTCCCACCCCCGGCACCTCCAGTTTCCACCACGATCTTTGGTGCAAGCTCGGAGAGTGCGGCTTCGATTTCTGGTTTGCTGGCGTTCCTGCCGAAAAGCTCGTGGATCTTGGTCATCGTGAGCGGGCCACTGCCTAGTGCTTCCCAGATTTTTGCCGCTTTTGCATTGGCGAAAGTTTCTGCAAAAATGTGCGCGGCACTGGCGTCGCAGTAACGCCAGAAGGAGAGGGCTGCTTCGAGATGAGGTCTGCAAATGAAGCGGGATTCATCAAGCAATGCCAGAATGAGGGCGATGCGCATGACTTGCGCTTCAGAGCGGGAAAGAATCTCCCCCAGGCGGCCTGGGTGGGGCTCACTGAGGTCTTTGTAAATTTCATGCCACAGAGTGCGTGCCTCTTCATCGCGCTGGATTTCACCACGTGTGGCGGCGGCATTCACGGCGGCGCTAAGTTGCGTGACCAATTCGGATGTGTCGGGTTTGCTGCCACCTTCCGGCAGGAGTTTGGAGCGGTCTGCGTGTATCCAGAGGCAGCGATTGGCAAGACCATTGCTCATTTCCACAGCGGCAAGAAGACGGTGTAGTTCCTGAATGGTGATGTGGCCGATCATGCTGATGTGTGCGCCTTCAACCTCGATTGCATCCTTGCGGCGCAGCACGGCAATTTTCTGGCCATCCCATGCCTGCCTGAGCAGTACAGAAACGGTGTTCCCCTCGCGCTTCATCACCTGCAGCACCTGGGCAAATTCCCCCTCCTGCAGGAGCAGGCGTTTGTCAGTGTCGTCTTCAAAAACCTGGGTGATGCCCTCGCCAGAGACGATGCCTGATTTCACCCGCATGGAGTACCAGATGGTATCGACTTCATCCAAAATGGATTTCACCTGTGCCCAGGATGTGCCCTTCCGGGCCTTTGCAGTGCGTCCGCAGATGATGGTAAACAGGTTCGTGTGGTGGCGAGAGCCATCTGCGAGAAAATAGGGCGAGGGCCCGATGAGATTGCCGAGGCCGGCGAGCAACTGCGCATAAAGTGCAGCCGGGTCAGCCTCTGTGCATGGCAGAATGCGCCGCACGATTTCGCCGGCTGTGCCGTAAAGTGCCGAGTCTGGCAGCACGGGTGGTTTGCTCCCTCCATACGAAAAGCACGAATTGCACGAAAAATCGGCCCGAACCGGGGTGGAGTTTTCGTGCTTTTCGTGCTTTTCGTTTTCAGGAATCAGGTGGGAAGCTTGGGGCAGGGGGGGCTCCGGCGGAGCCCAATCTTCAACCGGGGCGTTGTGCAGGTGGTTCTTGCCATGAAGAACAAGGACGTCCTTCGGATCTTTTGCGATGTTGGGTTTCGATCTCATGCAGTTGGGGTTTGATAGTCGGGTTTATGCTGGCAAATCCGCTTGGCCGTGCCGTGAAGGAGCGTGGCGGTTTCTTCGAAAAAGCGCTGGCCGGCGGGGTCGTTGTCGGGCCAGAAATGGACGTTCAGATCCGTGAACAGCGACACCCAGTCGGGATCGAAGCCATTGGCACCTGAAGTGGCCATGACACAGGTGCCCGCATGAAAGGGTTCGTTGAACCCGGCCTCGATGAGCGCTGCGGCAGTGCTTTCCGACTCTACCAGGTGCACATCGGTGATCGTGGACGCCGCGCGGCACAGCCAGTGACTGCGCCAGGGGCGGCGAAGTGCGCCAACCCGCCAGAATCGAGGCCCTACAGGGCCAAAAGGGGCTCGTATTTTGTATCCTCCATCGCCGATATAGACCAGCCTCGATTTGCTGAGCTTGCACTGGGTGCCATCTGCCTTGGTCAGGGGCAGGCCAGCTGGAACGATTCCCAAGGCGTCCAGGCAGGGCATGGTGAGCCTGCGGAGAGTCTCGGGAGAAAGCTGAAGCTCACGGGCAAAGGCCTCGCGCATCTGGTGGTCTTCGTATAGCCGGATGCGCCAGGGGGCAGTCAGGCGCTCCAACTCGTGGGCGCTGATGGCCTGGGAGGTCTTCGCCGGCTTTGGGGCCGGTTTTTTATGCACTGGTGAGGCTGGTGCTGTGGCGGGATTAAGGCCGGTGAGCACTGCGATTTCCGCACAGATGACTTTGAACTCGGCTTTCACACTTCTGCCTGAGCGTGCCGCGTGAAGGTCAATGACCGTGCCGCCGAATCCGCAGGGGTGGCAGAACCACTGCCAGGTTTCCCTCTTGAGTATGGCGGTGAAGGAAGGCTTGGTGTCTTGGTGTAGAGGGCAGAGTGCCGCAAGGCGGGTGCCGCCTGGGTGGAAGATCGGCGGGTGACCGATGGCGAATAGGTAGTCGGGCAGACGCTGTTTGAGCGTGTCCGCATCGAGGCGGGACGAGTTGTGCATGCGGGCGCAATTGTTCGTTGCGCCGGGGGGCTGATTCGCTTACTCTCCGCGTATCCACACGCGAGGCCGGGCGGGCGAAAGCTCCCCGGCTTTGTTATGCCTGGGCTTCGCGTTCGAAGCGCTCCACCTCGGGAAGGGCGAAGCGGACGCCGCGGCCGAGCATGGATGCTTTGATTTTACCCGCTTTGCGCCAGCGGCGGAGGGTCATCGGCGTGATCTTCCAGCGCGCAGCCAGATCAGCGGGGGTAAGGAAGTGGGCAGGGGTATTGGTGTCCTTTGCAGTGCTCATAGGACTCCTAAAGTTCCATCCTTTTCGTCGCCGTCACCTCAGCGAAATTAGCACCGGCCTAAGTGCTAATATTTTTCTCAGGAGACTTTCTCGCGGGCGCGTTTTTTTGCACGCGAAAGAGATGCTTGGAACGTCGCCATTTTCATAATGCGTCCATTCCCCCGTTGCAGTTCATCGTCCTTAACGATGAGTTTGTGCCCTTTAAACTCGGGGTCATCTTTTCCATCCAGCCACGAGAAGATTTGCGAGGCGGTAAGGCCTTTAAGACATGAATCTTGTAGATCGATAATCCATCTCAGAAACAACGAAGTTTTTTGCCCTGAATTGGCTTGTTGGGCTGCGAATTTGGTGAAACCCGAGCTCGAAATGATTGCCTCTGCCTGCGCAAGCCACCTCCCAATGAGAAACCCCTGGCGTAAGGCGACTTCCAAATCGAGCTCAAGATTGGGCCTGTATTTGAGGAGGGCGATGTTCGAAATCATCGCGAAAATGCGGTTTTTGGAGTCAATTAAAAGCCGTACTGGTAATGTGCCTTCGACCGAATGCGGGTATTTCGACATCTCTTCGAATTCACCTTCAAAGCCCTCAATAAATTTTACCCCGGTGGCGTACACCCTGGCGGCCTCAAAAAGGAGTTTTCTACCGAATAGCACACATCGATCTGCCAATGGTGTCTCGTCTTTGGTTCGCCAAACGAGAGGTGCTTTGTCAGGATCAAAGATCGTATTTTCCAGGGGAATTATCTGAAAACGTCGTCCAGGGGGTGTCTCTTGAGAAAATGTGAGAACCGCACCAACCTCACTAGGCCTCCAACAATGCCAAGCCTCGCCATTGGATACAGCGAGACATCTGACGTACTCAGGGATGAGCTGATTCGCTTTTATCGGCGATTCAGTTTCGAGTTCAGCATTGTCGAGCAAACCCGATTCTTTGACCCACCTCAGGAACATGGCATCACGTTTTGACCGGAGATTCACCTTGTCCGATTTGGACTTAAGCACAGATATATGAACACGCCCCCCTTCCATCCATGCGACTGCTCGTTTGCACGGGACCTGCAGTTGGCGGCATCTGCGTTGCTCGGTGTCGAGATCATATGCAACAGGTAGCTCCGATTCATCAGGAGCATTGCTCGCAAGGTCTGGCTTAATTTTGGGTTTCATAAATATTGTCAATTTAACTAGGTTATTTATTGAGATACTGTAATGTTTAGACCTAACATGAACCTCGCCTGATACTTCAATTGTCGGGTTGGATAAATTGAATGAGGGGGTGATGATGTTCTCCGGAAAACTCGTTGAGCAAGGATCCGAACATTTTGCTGTTATAGTGGCGATGTGTGCTCAGTTCCTTGAAGCAGAAACCGCCGGGGATCTCACTTCAAATACCTGCGATTGGGTCAAGGCACCCGCACGGGCGCGAACCTCATGTTTGCCTGGCGACAGCGGCCACATGAAGCCTGAATCTGAACCAATCACGGGCCGCCCGTCCACTTCCCACTCAAGCGTTACTCCCGGTGGGCTGACGGCCTGGAGCGGAAGGCACTGGCGGGCGGCGGGAATATGTGGGTCCAGTTCAAAAGAGGCACCCGCATGAGGACTGATGATGCGGATGCTTTCGCTGGCCTGCGCCACAGCCCCAAGAGTGTTGCTGGCGGAGCCGCACCAGACAGCAAACTGGCGGGAGGGCAGTACCAAAGCTGGCCCGTCAGTAGTGTCCTGCCACATGGTGTCTGCGCTCACCGTAGGCTCGGAGCCGGGCAGAAACCACTCGGGTGCCGTTTCCATGGTCTGCTTGCCGGGGCACAGTCCGGTGGTCTGGCATACCGGGGCCTGATGCAGCAGGGGGCCTTCATGCGGGGAGGCGATGCCGTGGTCACCGCGCTTGAGCAGTTCGTCCACGATGGCCCTCCAGAGAGGGGCCGAACCCGTGATGGAGGCCACCTCATCCATGCGCGCACCACGGATGTTTCCCACCCACACGGCAACGCTGTGTTCACGTGTGGCACCCACGGTCCAGGCGTCCCGGAAGCCGGAGCTGGTGCCGGTTTTGACAGGGATGCGCAGCCCTTCAAAAGACAGCGGTGAGTTCAGTCCAAAGGTGCGCTTGCGCGCTTGGTTATCACACAGAATATCTGCCAAGATGGTGGCGGCCGGCGGTGGACTTAGGCGGTGTCGTTTGACCGGCTGTGATTCCAGCCACCGTGGCGTCACCGCCATGCCTTCATTGGAAAAGGCAGCGAAGCAGGCCGCCAGTTCCAGAGGCCGCACCTCTACATTGCCGAGGATGAAGCCCGCGCCATAGGCGTCAAAGCCGCGGCGAAACTTCAGACCATACGACTGCAGCTCTGCGAAGACCTCGCGAGGTCCGAGGCGGGCGAGGGTGACGACGGCGGGAACGTTGAGTGAGCACGCCAGCGCTTCGCGCATGCGGACAGGACCCAAGAAGCGCAGGTCATAGTTCCGCGGATCATAGTCCGGGAAGGTGTCGCGGATGGCGTCCTGCGTGTCTGGCAGCAGGGTGGCGGCGGTGAGGCTGCGGGTGTCTACGGCCCTCAGATAAAGGAAGGGTTTGAGCGTGGAGCCTGCGCTGCGAAAGGTCGTTGCGGCATTGATCTGGCCCGCTGGGCCTGCTGGGTCCGCCGAGCCCACCATGGCGCGGATTGCGCCCGTGCGGGAATCCAGCACCACGGCCGCCGCATGGGTGGCACCTAGCGAACGAATGGTGCGAACTTGCGACTGTAGAAACAGGGTGACACTGCGCTGGAGTTCCAGATCCAGCGTGGTGGTGGTGGTGCCGGGGGGCGGCGGGTGGCGCTGGCGCAGGGAGGTGGTGAAATGGAATGCCTCAGCCGCCGGCGCGTGACGCGGCAGCACCGTCGGCGGAAGCACCGAAGCCAGCACCGCAGGAGGAAACACCTTTTGTCCAATGAGCTGATTCAACACCTGCTGAAAACGCAGGCGCGCGGCCTCCGGCCTCGACCAGGGATTGTAACGGGTGGGCGCATGCGGCAAGGCTGCGAGGAGGAGCGCCTCGGGGAAGGTGAGCTTGGCCGGCTTGCGGCCGAAATAGGCTTCAGCCGCAGCCTGTGCTCCCAATCTGCGGTTGCCAAAGTCCACCCGGTTGAGGTAGGCTGTGAGGATCTGCTCTTTCGTCCAGCGGCGCTCGAGTTTCAAGGCAGCCAGGTTTTCATATAGCTTGGCCCACAGGCTGCGCTTCCTGCCGGGCGTGGAGACTTTGATCAGCTGCTGCGTCAGGGTGGAGCCTCCGCGTGCAATGCGGCCTGAGCGAATGTTGGCCCACACTGAGGCGACCAGCGCCTGCCAGTCCACGCCATGGTGCTGGTAAAAGCGGTGATCCTCCAGCGCTACGATGATCACCGGCAAATGCGGGCCCAGCGCGTCCGCGCCACAGGGGTGCTGCACTCGGGCGCTTGTGGACGCCAGTTCCGCAATCACCCGCCCTTAGTGGTCCAGCAGTATGGGCGTGCCTGCCTGTGGCTTCATCAGGTCCTCGGGTAGAGAGACGCACTCACTCGTGGCATACAGGCCAAGCCAGGCCGCCGCCGCAGTGAGAATCAGGCCTGCCAGCCGGCGCATCCAACGCTTTCTACTCCGTTGCATAAGCCATGCTGTCCAGGCCCTCCGTGCGCAGGCTGCCGTCATAGAGGGAGCGAATGAGCGGGGCTGGCCAGTGAAATTCACCGGCGGCGTTTACGCGGGCCAGAACGCAATAGCGGTCTGCTGTGGCGCTGATGCTGTCAAAAACGAGCACCAGTCGATCATCCCGCCGCTCCACGCTGCTGATCTTCATCGCCCGGCGTTTGATGATGTCCGGCACGCGCAGGGTGTCCGCCAGAGTTGCCAAATCCGTGCCCAGAGGTTCCAGGCAGGCGGGTAGTTGATCATCCAGCTGCACAAAACGGCGGGTCTGCCCGGACTTGAACTCATAGGTAATGAGGACACGATCTCCGATGCGAAAAGGCGCGTCCTTGCTGCCCGTGCGGCTGGCCTTGGTCAGATTGATGCGGCTGCTGGCCATGACCAGACCTTGCTCTCCGCTCTTACCGGCTTCGTCTGCAGACCGGGACGATTGTGCCGTGAGGGCAGCCGACTCAGTGCCGCGCACTCGCAGCAGCCAGCTCCCGCTGGTGGTGCCCAGGCCCGGGCTCGTAAAATCCCGCCGCAGGGCATCCGCAGGCCGGTTGAACCAAGCAATAGTGGTGCCGTTTTCAGACACGGCATCAGGTCTGGGGCGGACTTCTGTGGCCGCAAGTTTGGCATGGGGGACAGACTTAATGATCGTGTCCAAGGCCATCAACCACCAGATGGCTTCCTGTGGAGCTATCGTGCCTGCGCTGGTCAGGGCGGCTTCGATCCTGGCCACCTCTTCGAGGCGCTGCTCGGGGCTCCAGGTGGCGCCCCGGGCAGTCGCGCGCGCCAGCAGGCAGACGCCCGCAGTGCGCATCGGCGTGGAATGGTCTGTGTCCCCAGATTCCATCGTGTCCGCTGACGGCGAGGCGGGTTCTTCCAGTTCATCCAGCAGCTCGGAGAGCTCCTCGTCACCCGTTCCAAGCCTCGAGAATGCAAGGACTAAAAATGCACGTCCTTCCAGGCCGATATCCTTTCGGTCGCGATAGAGGTTTGTGCAAATTCGAGCGAGGCTTTGATGATTGATCCAGTTGGGAGTCTTGGCCGACTTGGCAAAGCGTGCAAGCACGCTGCAGGCAAACGCTTTGCCCGCGGCGGTCAACGACGCATTTTTTTTGATCCCATCTTCCTCATCATCCTCATCAATGCTAGTCAGGGCGGTGTCCTCCACCCATGTGGTAATTCCTTCGAAAAGAGTTTGCGGCACCTCATGACCATCCTCAGCAGCGCTCAGCAGTGCCAGTGCGGAGAGCAGTGTTGCAAAGTGATCCGTCTTGCTGCCATCAGGGATGGCAGCAAGGCCGGGAGCCTTCCAGTCCGCCATGCGGAAGGCATCTATGGACTCTTTCACAACCCGTGCAGCATCGGCGTTGTCGGAACCCGGGGAAGGAGGGAGAAATTCTGCGAGACGGGCGGCCGTCAGCACCCGCAACAGGCGGGCTGCGTGCTCCAAGGTCAGGTGTGGCATTTCCTCAAAGCGCACCAGTTTGTCCAGCGTGGGCAACCAAGGGGAGGAGGAGACCAGGAGATCGCAACGCGCCTGTGTTGTCTGCGGCAGGCTGCTGTCAAGCTGGAGGGATTCCAGCGGCCCGGCGACCAGATGCTGGCGGTCCAGCACCGAAGGCCGCACTGGCAGCGTGATGGCGGCGGCATCCTCATGAGATTCCAAACCGAAACTGGCTTTGGCGCTGAAACCGATTTCCAGCGACGCCACACCGGGTTTCACGCGGGCGCGGTAGCTTTGCACGGTGCTGGCGGCGGTGGGGGAAAGAATAGAAGTCGCCTTCAACGGATCGAGTACTTCCATGCCTGTATCGGGAAGAAAGTTCACGCGGACGCCCTGTGCCTCCGGCGCGAAGTCCTGCCGAAGGGCCACGCGGCAGTGCAGCATATCCCCCTCTCTGACAAAGCGGGGCAGCCGCGGCTCCACCTGCAGGTGCTTGTGCTGGCGTAGCATGGTTTTGCCCACACCGGTAGCGGAGTCCTTGGTGGTGGCCACGGCAATGATGCGGAAGGAGGTCAGGTCTTCCGTAGCTTTGAATGAAAAGAAAGCCTGCCCTTTCGCATCCGTGCGCAGGGAGGGCTGCCATGTGGCCACCGGCTGACCCTTCTTGCGCACAACGGTGTTATGACCGCCTGTAACACCATCCCCAAGAATGTACCCCTTCTGCGATTCGGAGAGGTTCTCAAATGCAGAGGGTTCCCAGTCGCCGCCCAGTGCGGGGTAGGTCAGCACCTCGTGAGTGTTTGCCGAGAACCATTTGGAATGAAAGTCCGGGAGTGTCCAGCGGCCCATCTGCAATGTGGCCTCATCCACGGCATAGAGCAGAACTTCGGCGTCTTTCACCGGCTGCCCATCAGCCATGACACGTACATGACCGGTGACCTGCGCGCCTGGGGCCGTGGACCCGCCGGGGAGATCCAGCACCGGCTCCACCTGGAGTTCCAGCTCAGGTTTGGTAAGCCGGAAGGAAGTGAAACCAAAGCGCTCGGCAGGAAGAGTTTGGCCTTGGAATGGCCTGAGCAGGTGCACCGTCAGCCAGGCATTCGGAAACCACTCCGGTTTCATTTTAAGTTTGAAAGTCTCAAGGTTGGAGCGAAGCCGGATGGTCTCCGAGTGGAGTACTTTGTCCGTCTCAACACTGATAGTGGCGGTGCCGGCGTAAGGCGAGTTGATGGTAAACTTACCGGTTTCACCCGCACGGTAGAAGGGCTTGTCTGCCCGAACACCTAGGTCGTAAGGCCCATGAATTGGGGTTTCTGCATCCTCCCCGGTGGAAAACGTTGAAGCGTCACTCACCTGCGGGATGAGGGGATTACGGGGATCGTCAACGCAAGTAACATAATAACCCGAAGTTGGCACGGGCACATCTAGATCTATCGGCGTTTCGAGCTCCTTTTCCCACACTTTGTTGTAGAAGGGGCTGTTCTTGTAGCGAACCAGCCCGGAGGAAAGAGTTTCCTTCAAAGGCTTGTAATCCACCCGGTAGAGCCTGGCCCTGACGCGTTTTCCTGGGAGATGCTGATCGGCGTAATCAAAGCTGGCGATGTCGATGTGGATTCCTTTGGGTGCCTCTGAGGTATGTATGCCGAGGACGTGAGGCGATAATTGCACTCTGGAGGTGGCGCTGCCGTCATGTGCCTGGCCGTCCGTGGACACTACTTCCACGGACCAAGACACCCGGCAGCGGCCGTGAACACGTTCGGGCTTTACGGGCAGGGGTGATGAGATGAGAACCTGCCCTGTTTCGTTCGTTTCAGACTCTCCGCTGACGATGGCAAGAGGGGTGTCGTAATCTGTTCCAGCTCCTCCGTTGTCCAAATAACCCTCCCATCCGGAAAGAAAGTAAGCCTCACCAGGGCTGCGGCTCAACCCTCTGAGTTCCTTGTTGGGAGAGTCTTGGTCGAAAAAAAGATAACCGTTGTAATATCCATTCACATAAGTCGAGGCCTCCTCATCGAACATCCACCACTGGTTCATCCAGACAGCACGCCAGCGGACTTTGGCATGGGCGTTGGGAGCTCCATGGAACAAGGTGGACTGTACCTTGATCTGCGCCTGGCTTCCCGTATTTTCTTGAGGAGTTACGATCACGGAGAAAGCTGGTGGGCGCTCCTCACGCACGGAGATGGAGGTACTGTAGAACCCCCCGTCATCCTTTGGCGCGTCGGCCTCTGTCAGCCGCAGAGTGTAGCCACCCCAGGCTCCTGCTGGAATTTTCCACGAGCCATTAAAGGTGCCCATTTCATCGCTGCTGATTTTGCCTGTTTCTACGATGCCAGCATCATTAATAATCCTCCAGGCATACTCGGCGGGTTCTGGAATCTGCGGCATGACACCACCCTCCACGATGCGCAGGTAGCCCTTGAAATAAACGGTCTCACCCGGGCGGTAAACGGCACGATCTTTTACGACGGTGCAGACAGTGCCCGAGAACTCGTCTGCATCGGTGTCAAAGTGTGACCCAAAAGCTTCTGTCTCCCCGCCAGACCATAGGAGGTACTCGGTCAGTGTTTTGGCATCCAACGGATCGGCTAGAGCGTCCTGGGCGGTGAGTACTACGAAACTGTCATCTGCATCAGCGGCTCCGTCGGCATCGGTGCGCACCAATGTCCAGTCAGACTTAGGCGTGGAGCTCTGGTCGGGTTTGCCATTTTTGTCCTCTGGCAGTACGGTGGCCTCAGGCTCGCTTCTGGGGGTGATGAGCGCCAGGCCTGGAACGGGTTTCCCGGTGATGACATCCAACGCGTGGAAATGATGCGTTTCCGCCTCTTTGTGAACGAGTGTCCAGTCACCAACGGAAATGATGCAGCTGTTCCCCACTCGGCGGCCGCCGAAATCTTGCCCGGTGACTTCCAGCAGAAAGGTTCCTGCCTTCTGCCCCTGCGGCAGTTGCCATGTCACCTGGCGGTCCTTTTCAGCATCCACCTCATTCTCTGTGGAGGGGAAAGTGCCCTGCTGCAACGCCACAAGTCCGAAGTCTGCATGGCCGATTAGCAAATCCGCGTTTTCACCAAATGCCGCAGACCGCACCTTTTCAAACACTGCGAGCGGGATGGGCGCCACGCGCCAGGTGAGCTCTTTGGTATTTACCTGCCGGAGGTCGTAGCGTAGTGTGTCCGCCCGGGGTATGAAGCGCAAGTGGTCCGGCATAATGACGGCCGGGCGCTTACGCACAAATGTGACCGTTGATTTCCAAGCTTCAGTCAGTGGCTGACCGTTCACGGAACACACCGCCTTGCTCACGCTGATCTCATAGCTCTTGCCTTGCTCAAATGAGCCGTACGCCCTCAGACCATAGGTCCACGGTTCGATACGTAGCTTTCCTACGGACGGCGTGACGCTGAAGTTTTCTGGCACGGCTGTGCTGTGATCGAAGTTAAGATTGAACTCCAAATGGATGAAGCCTCCCTCTCCGGGATAATTGTAAGCTTTGGCTTCGGTAACGGCGAAGCTTTCACTCATGCCCAAGGCGATGGCACGCAAGAGCGGCTGTCGTGTCTCTTTTTTCTGTGCGTCCGGCAGGTGCTCGATGGCGAGCAGCCACTTTCTGCCGGGTGGCAGTGCAGTTTTGGGGGTAATGACCCAGCTTGAGCGGTTAGGAGTGATGGGCTGAAAGCTCTCATACACGACATGGACTGGGATGTTCTCTCCCGTCTCAGCATCGCGGAATGAAGTGCGTGCCTGTAAATCCAGTCCGGCGATGTCACGCGTGAACTCAATGCGATAAAAGGGCAGCGCGGGGATGTTGTCTTCACTTTCATCCTCCGAGTTCTGTTTTGAGGCCCGCTTTTCTTCATTGCGGTCGGTGTTCTCGGCGTCCAGCTCCCAAACTGTGTCAACCCATTCCTCTTCACCATCTGCGTTGTCGGCGCTCGAAAGCCGAAGCAAGCGGGTGACATCAAACTTGGCATGGGAAAAGACCACGCCAAAGTGTTCGGCTTTGACCGGCTTGCCCTCGAGATCGCGCAGATCGGCCCGCAAACTCACATGCCGCTGTGTTTTGAGCGAGCGCTGGTCAGATGACTCATAGTCCTCGATAGTGAATTCCCCCGTGCTCTCACTGGTCCAGGCGAATCTTCCTTCAAGCGGTGGATCAAAGACAAGGGGGGGGAGAGCGGCTTCTTTGTTCAGCATGAGTTCGTCCACCATAGGGCTGGGAAAACTGATGCGTAGCACCGTCTCTTCGGTTAGTTCGCCCCCGGGAGGGGTGAGGGTGATTTCCGGCTGGGCCGAAGCGGTACAAGCCAGGCTGGCCAGTCCCAGAAGCATGGATAAGAGCAGGTGTTTCATGCAGGTTTGTGTTTGAGTGTTGCTGGTTCGGATGTCGGTCGGCTGGAATCAGGGCGTCAGCAGTTTTTGGTCTGCCTCACGCCCTTGGCGGGCGCGCGCAGAGGTAGATTTGGTTGAGCGAGGCGGCTCAAAGAGCTGGCGCAGAGCGGAGATGCGCGGCGACTCAGGCCACTGGCGCTGGGCCACCTCCCGGGCCTCCTCTTCAAGTCCCGCATCCAGAAGAGCCAATGCATAGGGAATCGCAATGTTGATGTCTCCCGGGCTGCCAGAGAACTTCTGCCCGAGAGAGATGAGGGCGGGGAGTTGGTGTTCCAAATTCTCAAAGAAGGGCCATCGATCACGGATGCGCGGGTCGGCGCGGTTTTGCCCTCGGGCGGCTTTCATGTCCTCCACAGCGTTTTTGTAGTTCCGTAGATGCAGGGCTGCTTCCGCGCGGCGGCGGCGGGCTTCAGAATTGTCATTGGCAGCCAGCCATGCACTGAGATGCTTAGTTGCCTCTCCCCACTGCTTTTTGGTTTCAGCGGCAAGGGCCAGGCGGCTGGAAATCTCCACGGAGGAGGGGTGAAGCTTGTCCGCTTTCATCCAGGTCTCCTTGGCTTCGGCGGGATTTTTTTGCAGCCACAGTGCGTCGCCTTCCAGCACCAAAGACATCCAGGCGCTGGCGGGATCCTTCACGCGCCAAGCCAGGGCAGCGGCGGGCAGGGGCGCCCAGCTCCTGCCTGCCAGAAGCGCGGTTGTCCGTGCTTCTAGCCCCATGGCATCAGCAGGAGCCATCGTGAGCAGTTCGTCCGCCGCGGTCTTCAGAGTGAGCGAGTCGCTGCTGTCCGCATGGGAAACCTTTTCACCGCGCGCCTCCTGGCCCACGCTGTCCGGCATTTTGCTGAGGAGGATCTGCAGGCGATCTTTGGCGGTCTGAATGATTTCCTGCCGGTGGGTTTCCTCTTTAAGATCTCCGAGGGACGCAAAGTAGGCTGCCGCAGTGAGGACAAGCAGCACAGCGACAATGGCGGCAAGACCTTGGGTCAGCGCACCCGCCTTCTTGGAGCAGGTGGCAAACTCCAGTTCCTCATGACTAAGGATGGCCGAGTGCTGGGTTGCCAGTCGCGATGCATCTCTAAGAGGCTTGCCATACCACCACAGATAGGAGTATTTTTTTCCTTCCTGCCTCCAGATTTTGGCGGCATCTGCCACACGAGTGCGAAGACGGATTGTGGCCCCTTCCTTCCCGATCAAGCTCTTGAGCCGTGGCCACGCCTTAAACAGGGCTTGGTGGGAGACTGCGAGGAGGGCTCTCTTTTCATCCTTGGGATCTCCCGAGACGGTGACCAGACGCTGACGGATAAGGCCAGCGATCAACGCGGGTGCCAGAGGGTGGGCGTCTTCTACCCGGGCACGGTCCACCGTGCGCCGGACTGGCATGCTGTCTTTCTCATCCGGCAGGGCGACGAGGTGCGAAAAAACGGCTTCAAAGGCGGCGTCGATTTCGGGTAGTTTGTCGGCAAGGCGGACTAGGCGTCCGGGCAGATCATATTTCTGCCACAGGTCGTGGGTCAGTACGGTGGAGCCAGTGGCAGTGGCGGTCTGGTAAAGGAAATGAAGCAACTGCTGCAACTGCGGCAGGGCATCGCGGTTGGCTGTCATTTCCAGCAGGAGCGCCTCATTTAAAGGGCCTTTCTGCGGATCGGCGTTTTGTTCGAAAGTAATGCCGGCGAGCTCCGCAGGGCGGCGGATCATGAGGCTGAGCTCTGCATCCGTCGGGGGCCTTAGAGGATATACTGCTGAGCCGGCGAAAAGCGCTGGGGCGGCTTCGCGCAGAGCGTGAACGGCATCACTGCGGGCGGTCGCCACGATCCACACGACGCCGCTGCACGCCAGCATGTGCAGCGCGGCGGTGAAAGACGGCGCATGGGCAGACAAGAGTTCCATCTGGTCAACCGCCAGGACGACGCGGGTTTCCGGCAGTTTGATAAGGCCCTTGCTCTGCTGAATCTGGAAGGCCACGCGAAGCAGGGCGCTGGCGATGATCTTGTCCGGCTGCTCCTTCAAACTTTGGCCGGGCCGACGAAGGAGTTCCGTAAACCTTTCGACGGTGAGTTCGGAAGCTAGCTCCGGCAGGGCTGTGCTGGAGAAGACGGCTTTCGCGAGTGCAAGATAAGGATCCGCGACATCTTCTTTCTTTGTGAATGACAATAGCGCATGTCGCCAGACTGCCACCCCGCGGATGATGCCTGGTCTGACCATCCAGGCCAGAACGCCAGCGTGCAGCAGAGAGGACTTGCCAGTGCCGCTGCCGCCGGTGATGCAGAGGAAAGCCAGCTTGTCCTTCTCCCAGCGCTCCTGAATTTGGTTCAGCACCTCATCAATCGCACGAAGGCGGCCCTGAAAAATCTGGGACTGCTTAATCTCAAAAGGTGCCTCACCGACGTAAGGCCCCTCACCGGTCCACAAGGTGCTGGGAGCGATGACTGGCGCAAGGGGCTGATCTCCGCTCTTCAGCTTGGTCTGAATGTAGCGGATGAGATCGGATTGAAGACGCTCCTCAAACTCATCGAGTGTGTCGTAGGGTTTGAACGCCACTGCCAGCGTCTGGTCCTTGGGGTTTTCAAACCAGTTTTTGACAAAGACGCCCACACGTTCCCACTGCTCTTTGCGCTCCTGATAATCGCTGGCATCCAAAGGGATGAATGGTTTGCTGGTGCGGCGGTAGACCATCAAGTCTGGCCGCAGGTCCAGAATATCTATTAGAGCCTTTTCCTCTGCTTCACGCCGCTTGGCATCTCGGGCTGATTGAGCCTGCTCAAACTCATACTCAGTGCCTGAAAGGTAGCGTGAACCATCTGTTCTTATGTACTTCTCAGGCAGGGGAGTTCCCAGTCGAGACCACAGAAGACAAACTACGAGATCGAAGTCCGCCGGGTTCTTGATGTTGTCCTGAAAATCCCCATGAGCCAACATGGGCTCCAGCTCCCATACGTACTCTTCAAGCTCCGCCTGGTGGCGCATCATGTTACTCACGCGCTTAATGACTTCGCGAGTGAGTTCACGCTCTTTACCTACGTCTCCCGGGGATGAGATGAATATCCTGAATTTCATACGAAGACGAGTCACGCATCCAGCCGAAGCTAGGTGCAGATCCGATGTTTATCCTAAGCTGGTTACATTTCACAATAAAAAAATGCCCAGTTTACCAGCTTTAACCATTTTTAAAGCCGCAATCCGCTCTCCAGAGAGCTGAGCTCTGTCAAAAATTCTGCTCGAAAAGAAAGGGTTGAATTGGATGACAGTGCTTCGAATGCACTTGAACTCGGTGGCCTTGTTTCTGCGGCCCACAGAAAGTCTGAAGAGTCTCGTGTCGGCAGCACTTCGCCGAACCTCACTTTCCTATGTTCGCTGGAACTACACGTCACAATCGGCGCCGCTGAGATCAAAGCGACGCTCGGGCAAGTCTCTTTCGAGTCTGCAGGCATAGCAGGTTCTCAGGTCATTCATTGACCAGAATGTTCGATGAGAATTGGCGTGGTGGTTAAGTTGATTCATTTAATTGATAGTGCGGGCTGATACTTCAGTTTTCCGTCTGAGCTGCTAGCAACCCGGCGAATGCTTTGGGTGTGACAGTTTTTTTCTTGTCCGCGTAGATGGCGCTCGTGATGCGGATGTCCGAATGGCGGAGGTAGCGGCTCGCCTCGAAAATACCGTGTTCACTGGCGATGATGCTTCCAATTTCTTTCCGCATGGTGTGGAGCGGCTTCAGGGTGTCCACACCCTGAACTCTCAGCCACTCATTTACGCGCTCAAAAACTGCATTACAGCGGTAGCATCGGGACTTCCTTTCGGCACGTGGTGCATTTGGGCTCTCGATGACAAAGACTGACTTCGGAGCGCGGGCGCGGTAGTCTTTGAAGAGGGCGGCGGTGTCGGCGTCGAGGTCGATCTCGCCTGCGCTGTCTTCGCTCTTAAGTTGGTGGTATTCGGTGTTCTCAATGTGCAGAAGGCCACGACTGAAATCAAAGGTGCGCCAGAGCAAGTGGTCGATCTCTGAGCGCCGTAGGCCACAGACTAGTGCAAGGATGATTACCTTGAAGGCTTCCGGCTCGGATTCGGCCAGTTCCTCCTTGGCTCGGGCAAGGAGGGCGTATGCGTCCACTTTAGAAACATAGCGCAGGGATGGGCCTTTCTCCATGCCCACGTCATCGAAGGGCAGGGGACGCGGCACGGTGAGCTTCTGCTCCACAAAGGGCAGCACCTTTTTGCCAAACAACGCCTTGGCATTCCGAATGAGGGAATTGACCGTGGTGATGGCCCGGCGCTTGGCCAGCGGATCAGCCTCCGCCGCACGAAGACGGCGGTTTTTCCACGCCTGCACATCGGCAGGCAGCAGATTGGTGAGGGGAACGGCGTCCACGCTTTCACGCCATTCCTTCGTGCCGCCTTTGAAGGCGTCGAACTTCCGCCCGTCCTGAATGCCTGCCACTTCGGACACGACACGACGGAATGCCTTGGAATAGGCTTCCAGGGAGTGCTTGCGGGCGCTGGATGCGGCGCAGGCGGCTTCGATCAATGCGCCGACTGTCGCGGACTTGGGGGCCTTAGGGGCGCTCTGAGGCTTGTATGCCTGGATGGCGGCGTCCCAGCCCTCTGAGACGATCTGCGTCCAGATCTTTGCCGCCAGGACCGCTGCAGCTTCTTTATTCGCAGTGTTTAATGGGAAGCGCATTCGACGGTCATTATGCTTGATCTGAACACCGTAATGCGGCGAATCGCCACCGGTTGAACTGGCCGGTTTCTTCACCTTTTCCATCCAATAGAACTTACTGGTTTTGGGATGGTTCTTGCTCTTGCCGCTGTGCACCTGCTGTGCACTTTTGCGGTTTCGCTGTGCATTTTTATGTTTGCTCATGTTGCCGTCATGTTAAACATAAATGCCTGATATACAAGTAACAAAGTCCAATATGGGGCAACATGTGCAAACATGAGAAAACACCTTTAACGCAGACTGTAAATCTGCTGGCTTACGCCTACGCTGGTTCGAATCCAGCCCTGCCCACCACCTTCGTATTCAAAGTGTTACGAGAAAAAGCCCCGCCCCAAAGGCGGGGCTTCTTTTTTGAAGGTAGCCACTTTTTCAGTCGGCCCTATCTCTGGATTTCATCAGCGTAATCAGTCATGAAATGAACATGGGTTGGAGCCTGCAATTCTCCCTCCTTTTACGTTATAAAAAAAATTGAGAGGGCGGGCTTTATCCCCGGCATTTTCACCACCCCACCATGCCTCGGTGAACCCATTATTCGCCCTGCATCGACCGGGGTATCGTGTGCGTGTTATCAGAAGAGAAGTGTAGAGGGGGGCGTACTAGCACATCCTTTCTCTTGTCGTCTTTTCTTGCTTCAGTTACTGGCTTTGTCGCCCAACTCGCACTCACTGCATTTGTAGAGCTGTAGCCTGCCTTGGGGTGATCCAAAACGCTCTCTCCTGCGTGTCTGCGCCGACCTGCGTCAGGATCAGTTTCATCAGCTTTGGCTTTCCATTGTCTGACTCCGTGGACCAGAACGGCGCCCACTGAAGCGTCGCGGGCTGCAGCACACGCCACTCGCACTGCGCTAGATCCTCAAACAGCACCACGCTGCTTTCTCGTTCCTCAGAGTGGCAGCTGAGTAGCAGCCTGACTCCGCCACCGGGCTGCGCCTGCGTGAACAGGGTCACCGTGCAATCCGGTGTTTCATCAAACGGGGAGTGCACATGCTCCAGTTCCATCCGGCTTAGGTACTCGCCGTGATCTTCCGTTGTGGTCAGGTTCAGCGTCGCAGTGCTGGGCAGTTCGGCCAGCAGATGCTCGCAAAACGTGGCAAAGGCTTGCATCCGTGCATCGCGTCGTTCTGCCCGGCGCACATCGTCCGCCAGCGTCAGCGTGCCTTGGGCAAGGGAATACACCGCCCCCAGCACCAGCGCCGTGATCACTAGCACGATGATCACCTCCAGCAGGGTGAACGCCTGCTTTCTGGCGGCATGGCTGGATGGTGCCTTCATCAGCGGAATAGTGGGGGATAAACCCAGGTGTCGGCACTGGCCTGCTGCGGTGTGCGGCCCTCCAGCCAGTCTGCCGTCACACGCACTTCAAACAACCCCGGCATCGGCTGCCCATCGCGGTCCTTGAGCTCCAGCGGCGTGTGCGTCACCGTGTAGGTCACACCTCCCTCCTGCAGTTTGACTTCCTCCATGGCGTCTGGAATGCGCGTGTGTTCCACCAGCAGCGACCGCATGCGCTCCTGCACCACCGCCTCGTGCCGTCGCAGCAGCGTGTGCTCGCCGAGCTGGTGCACCGCCTCCACCAACGCCACCACGGCCATGCTGAATACCATCAGCGCCAGCAGCGTTTCCAGAAGCGTGAACCCATTCCGTTTCACAGGCTTTCCTCCAGTTCCTGGAACCCGGCGGTCAGCGGGTCCAGCGTAGCGCTGACCCAGTTTGCACCGTTTTGCCAGCGGAGTGTCAGCGGTTCACAAAGACCGCCGGGCCGCAGCCGCAGATGCTGGTTAGTGGCTGTGTCAAAAGTCTTCTTTCCGGCGCGGCGCACGGTGAGCTTGGCCCCCTGGCTCAGCGTGGTCAGGTCGATGACCTGCGGTTGCACGGTGGTGAGTGTGCGTGTCATTGCCTGCATCAAGATGCGCTCGGCATCATGCGCTGCGCGCAGCAGCTCGTGTTCCTCGGTGAGCTTCTGCACGGCTCCGGCTCCTATGCCGATGACGAGGGACGCGATGGCGAGCACCACGATCATCTCCAGCAGCGTGAATGCCTTCATGTTGCTACCAGTTGCCAATATCATCCTCGGTGTTCTCCAATCCATCTGCTCCGAGGGAGAGCACATCGTAGCCGCTGGCATTGTGCTTGCCGGGGTTGCGATACACCATCTTGCGGCCCCAGGGGTCGGTGAGGGCGTCGGGCTTGAGCTGCTGGGTCCAGCGCCTCGGCTTGGGCTCGGCGGTGGGGCGGGTCACCAGGGCGTCGAGACCCTGCTCCTGTGTGGGGTAGGTGAGGTTGTTGATCTTGTAGGAGGTCAGGGCGCTCTCCAGGCCCTTGATCTTGGCCCCGGCAGTGACGTGCTCGGCATCTCCCTGGATGCCCTGCACCATGAAGGCCACGGTTCCGAGAATGAGTGCAATGATGAGCAAAACGACCATCATTTCGAGCAGGGTGAAGCCGTTTTTGGAAGAGGAGCGGAGGTGTTTCATGGGGCGGGCTGGGGTAGAGAAGGGGGGCAGGTCTGGGGGAGCGCTGACCGACAGACAGGAGTGTCTGTCGTACCTATGAGTTAATGACGGAGCTGGCTGAGGGTGGAGAAGACAATGTTGACCATGGTGTAAACGAGAGTGCCGACGAGCGCGGCCATCACGAGAAGGAGGCAGGGCTGGATGAGTGCGGTGACGCGCTCAATGGTGCGCGAAAGCTGCGTGTCCATGCGCGTGGCTGCCTTTCCAAGCACTTCGGCGAGGTGGCCGGTGTCTTCGCCGATGCGGATGACGTCGATGGCTTGCGAGTCGAGAGCCTGCGTTTTTTTCATCGCGCTGCTCAGGGATGCGCCTTCCTGCACCAATGCTTCGGCTTGAGTCAGTGAGTGCTTGAGGTGGAGGTTGGTGACGGCACGGCGCACGAGTTCCAGGGCATGCAGCAAGGGAACACCGCCGCGCAGCAGGCTGCCGAGGGTTTCAAAGAACTGCAGCTCAAAGCGCGTCCGCGTGATGTCGCGGATGCCGGGCATCCTGATAAGGAGGCGGTGCCACCCGGACTGGAAGGCGGGCGTTTTGCGCAGGGCAAAGAGCAGCATGATGATGCAGGCCAGTGCAAGGGCGAGCAGCCACCAGTAGTTTTTGAGAAGATCAGAAAGGGCGAGGCTGACCTTGATCATGAAGGGGGGCTCTTTGCCGGAGCCGGTGAGCAGGGAGGCAAGTTTTGGCAAAAGGTAGGTAACCATGACCAAAGCGAGCGCTCCGCCTGCACTGATGAGAAAGGCTGGGTAAATGAGCGCACCGACGACCTTGGCGTGGACGGATTCCATGAGGCGGAGGTGGCGGGCCAGGCGGTCCATGATGTCATCGAGCGCGCCGCTGTTTTCACCGGCGGCGATCATGTTGCAGTAGAGCTCGTCGAAGGAGGGCGAGGCCTGGCGTAATGCGGCAGATAGTGGCACGCCGTCGCGAACGAAAGCACGGACGCGCGTGGCCAACGTGCCGATTTTGGAGGCGCTGCGGTTCTCCATGGCCTGCAGGGCTTGCTCGACTTGGAGGCCGGAGGCGAGGAGGTCGCCCATGTCTTCGGTAAAACGGATGACGTCGGTCTTGGAAAGGGCGAGGAGATTGTCGGCGCTCCTTGTGTCGGATTTCGCAATTTCGGCGGTTTGGGACTGGATGGAGCGTGCCTGCAGGCCGCGGCGGGCCAATTGGCGCAGGGCATCGCCGCGGTCGGCGGCTTCGATGGAGCCGGATTTGACGGAGCCGTCGGCGGACAGGGCTTGGAAAGCGAAGATCATTCGAGTTCTTCGGAGGTGACTCGGGCGACCTCTTCGAGGGTGGTGATGCCATCGAGGGCTTTTTGGAGGCCGTAGTCGCGCATGGGGACGAAGCCGTCTTTGCGAGCCTGGGCCTGGAGATCGGACTCGGAGGCCTTCTGGGAGACGAGGGCCTGCATGGCGGGGGTCATGAGGGCGATCTCGTAGAGGGCGACTCGACCTGAGTAGCCGGTGCCGCGGCATTGCTGGCAGCCGCCGCGTGTGGCGCGGTAGAGTTTATTGGCTATTTTGACTTCGGGGAAGCCGAGCTTGGTGAGTTCTTCGCGCTGGTAGCTGGCGGGTTCTTTGCAGGAGGAGCAGAGGCAACGGACGAGGCGCTGGGCGATGAAGGCGCGGACGGCGGTGCCGACGAGGAAGGGTTTGACGCCCATCTCGATGAGACGGGTGATGCCGGCGACGGCGTCGTTGGTGTGCAGGGTGGAGAAGACGAGGTGGCCGGTGAGGGAGGCGCGGACGGCGATCTCGGCGGTTTCGAGGTCGCGGATTTCGCCAACCATGACGACATTGGGGTCACCCCGCAAAATACTGCGGAGGCCGCTGGCGAAGGTGAGGCCGATTTCGTTTTTAACGGGGATTTGAACGATGCCGGGGAGTTTGTTTTCGACGGGATCTTCGATGGTGACGATGCGGCGGTGGACGCTGTTGAGCTGAGAGAGGAAGGTGTAGAGCGTGGTGGATTTGCCGGAGCCGGTGGGGCCGGTGACGAGGACGATGCCGTTGGGTTTTCCCAGCAGAAGTTCGATCTTGGCGCGGTGCTCTTCGCTCAGGCCGAGGCGGTCGAGGGTGAAGCGTTCCTGGCCGAGGAGGCGGAGGGAGATGGACTCGCCTTCGACGCTGGGGATGCAGGCGACGCGGACGTCGATGGACTGGCCGTCGGCCTTGAGATTGATGCGGCCGTCCTGTGGCAGGCGCTTCTCGGCGATGTCGAGTTTGCTCATCACCTTGATGCGGGCGATGACGGAGGCCTGGAGGGACTTGATGTTTTCGGGGACGGGGATCTCGTGGAGGAAGCCGTCGATGCGGTAGCGGATGCGGAGAGAGTCGGGTTGGGGCTCGACGTGGATGTCGGTGGCTTTCTGGGCGAGGGCTTCGCGGATGATCTGGTTGACGAATTTGACGACGGAGGCGTCTTCGTCTTCGTCGTCGATGACGTTGGCTTCGTCGCGCAGGTGCTGGTCGTCGGTGCTGCCGCCGCCGGCGGCGATGAGGGCGTCGAAGGTTTCGGCACCGACGCCGTAGAGCTGCTGGATGGAGCTGAGGAGTTCGCTGCGGGGCGTGAGGCACCACTCGACGGGGAGCTCGGACTGGCGTGCGACGGCCTGCCGGGCGAGGAGGTCGCAGGGGTCGTGGCAGGCGAGCTTGAGGGTGCGTTTTTGAGGTGTGGGTGCATCTGCCACGTTCTGGTGTGACGTGGTTGTCACACGACCATGGCCGAAGCCGAGGGGGAAGACCTGGTGGCGCACGGCGAATCGTGCGGGGATGAGGCGCTTGAGCTCGGCGGCGTCGTTGGCCTCGGGGCGCGGGGATTCGAGCCAGGGCCAGCCGAGGGTGTCGGCGAGGTGGCGGGAGAGGAGGCGCTCGTCGGCAGCGCCGCTTTCGATGAGGGCGAGGACGGGGGAGATGCCGCCGGCGGCGGCGGTGTCGAGGGCGGACTGGAGGTCGGGGTCCATCACCCCTGCGGCTCGGGCGCTTGATTGGAGGATGGAGATCATTGGGCGGCGGAGGGGAGGGGATTTATGATTTACGATTTATGACTTATGATTTGCCGAGAGAGCAGACTTCCAGGGTGACGGTTTTGTGACAGAGGGGGCCGGTTGCCGGAGGGAAGCCGCGTCGGGGCATGCGGGGGAGTGGTTCATTGTGAAGATTTTGTTACTTTGGGAGGCGGAGGGGAAGGGGAGCCAGAGACGTGACCGCAAAGAGGCGCAAAAAGGGGATGGCTGATTTCGGAGGGTATGGGGCGAGCGGGAGTCCTTGGTGAATGGGACGGAGTTTTTTTAACCGCTGACAGGACGCTGATGAGACGCTGATCAAGGATCAGGAAATGGGGAGCCGGAGAGGTGGACAGGATTCCGGAATTTCAGGATTGGGGAGCGGAATGGGAGCGGACAGCAACTGTGTTACGACGCAAGTGTGAAGTTGGGTTGGGTGAGGAGTTTGTTGAGCACGCAGAGGATTTTGCGCATGAGAGCTGTGATGGCGACCTTCGCAGGTTTGCCGCGTTGACGTAGACGTTTGTAGTGTTCTTTGAGGATGGGGTTGTGGCTCAGGGAGCAGATGGCCGTCATGTAGAGCACGCGCCTGACTCTCCAGCGACCACCCTGGATGTGGCGCTGGCCCTTCATCGGACCGCTGTCATAGGGATGCGGTGCAAGGCCTGCCAGAGCGCAGATGCGAGCGTCGCTGTGCAGGCCGAGTTCCGGCATCAAGGCCAGCAAGGTGGCGCTGGTGACCGTGCCGACCCCGGGCAGCTGCTGCATGCGCTGAGACCGCTCCCGCAGTTCCGCTGAGTTCACCAGGACGGCCATGTTCTTTTCCAGTGCCTTGATCTGCTGCTCCATGAAGTCCATGAGCTGCCTGGCCTGAGTTTTGAGCGCATCATTTTGCAGCTGCTGGTGCTGGACCTGCTGGGTGGCATGCACGGCGACAAGCTGTTCGCGGCGGCTGACAAGGCTTTGCAGCTCCAGCATCTGTTCCGAAGGCAGCACGTCAGGCTGCGGTGAGAGCCCCTGGCCAAAGAGAACCAGCAGCTGCGCATCCAATGCGTCAGTCTTGGCCAGGCGACCATTGGCCCGTGCGTAGTGGCGCACCTTGGCGGGATTGACACGGCTGACTTTCACGGCGGCTTTGAGCAGAGTGATCCACAGCGCATGCTCGCAGGCACCGCTGGCCTCTACGATGACGTGGGCGTTGGCAGGGAGGCTGTGCAGCAGCCGCTGGTGGCCTGCTGGAGTGTTAGGCACCTGCTTGAGCCGGGATAGTCCGGCGAGATCGAGATGCTTGGCGCTGACATCAACGCCGACGTAGACAACGGACGGGGGATGGACATCATTCATGACGATGGATGGGATGGATGGTTATGAGGACTCTTCCTTGCCAATGCGAGCTTCTCCACGGGACCAAGGTCAAGCGGAGGCTCTTTCAACTGTTCGAGTTACCGTCTGTTCTGGCGTCCCGGGTGCTTTGCTGTCCGACGGCCTCCAAGGGCCTTGAGTGCCCGCAGGCTCCCCGGAACGCTCTGCGGCAGGTTGGTGTAAAGGGCCAGCCTGCCGCAGCATCCAGACTGCGGCCAGCTTAGCCGCAATCACGATTGCAGAACAACCCCATCATACAAGGAGTGTCCGAGCGACTGATCACCGTGGTTTTTGGAGAGGCCGGAGAGGTGGCCGCAAAAGGCGCAAAAAACGGAGGAAAAAGGGATGAGGGGGAAGGGGCTGTTGACGGTGGGTGGGTCGCGATGATGGTGGCATGCGTGCGTGAACCGGTTCTTTTTCTGACTCTATGAACCCAACCCCCCGAGGCTGTCTTATTGCGCTGGTGCTTTTAGGTGCGGTGGTGCTGGCGTTGTTTTGGCCTGCACGCCCTGCGGACTGGAAGGAGATGGCGAGGATGACGGGGGTGAAGGTTCCGGCGGGTGCGGTGATGAGCGCGGTGGAGCATCCGACGGAGGTGGAGTATGCGGGGACGATTGAGTTGAAGTCGGATGCGGATGTGCAGGAGTTCATTCGCGTGAACGGTCTGACGCGGATGATTGAGCATGTGGAGGATGATGGATCGCTGCACCGGGGAACTCTGGCTTATGCGGTGCCTAAGGACCGGTATGCAGACACCTGGGTGCTATGGGCGCACAGCGACTTCAATGCCTGGGAGTTCGTGCTGGATCCGATGACGCGGCGTGTGCACTATGAGGTCCTGGTTCCTGATTATGCGGGGGATCTGCCGTTTGATGCGAGAGGGGAGGGCGGCAACACAGGGAAGAACTGAATTTTCACCGCTGAGTATGGCGGAGGTGGGAGCCGGAGGGAGTGCCTACGGAATGAACGGAAGGCACGATGGACACAGAGGTTTCGTGGAATCGACGGATGTTGAAGGTGATTCTGGATTTGGCCACTCTAGGCGGGGTGGAGGGGGATGATTGGCAATGGAATGGATGAGCTGAATGGCGGAAAGGCAGGATCGCTGCCTTTGGCACAGAACCCCGAAAATTGCCTAGCCAAAAGGCTAGGTGTCGCTTTTGTGGCGGGAGGTGCATGGGCACCGCTTTCGAATAGTCATTCGCTTATGACCGGCACTTCATCCGACAAGGTTCATTTCTTCATCAGTTACACGGGTGTGGACCAAGGCTGGGCGGAATGGATCGCGTGGCAATTGGAGCAGGCGGGGCAGCGGACGTTGATTCAGGCTTGGGACTTTAAGTCGGGAGGGGTGTTTCCGGGAGACATGCACCGTGCGTTGCAGCAGAGCGCGCGTGTGATCGCGGTGCTGAGTCCGGCGTATATGGAGTCGGGCTTCTGCCAGCCGGAGTGGCAGGCGGCTTTTGCGGATGATCCAACGGGAGAGAAGGGTGTGCTTGTTTGCGTGCGGGTGGCGGATTTCAAACCGGATGGGCTGTTGCGGGGGCGTACGTACATTGATCTTGTGGGTCTCACTGAGGAGAAGGCTCGTGCTCGTTTGATGGAGCGGCTGGATCATAAGCGTGCTGTGCCTGCCAGCGCTCCTGGCTTTCCTCCCGCTGCTGTGGCCGCCGCACCCGCTGGCGTGACTGCTGCTCCGCCTGCCTTTCCCGGTTCTCCTCCATTCTCTATTCCTCACAACCTTCCGGCGCTGCAGCCGTTCTTTGGGCGGGAGGAGGAACTGGGGCAGATTGCGGTGGCGCTGGAGCCGGAGTCGCGGACCTGGGGGGCGCTGATTGATGGGCCGGGGGGCATGGGCAAGACGTCGCTGGCGGTGCGTGCGGCCTTCAGCGTGAAGCCGGGGGCGTTTGACCGCATCGTTTTTGTGTCCCTGAAATCGCGTGAGCTGGATGATGAGGGCCTGCGGGATTTAAGCGGCTTCATCCTTAGCGGCCTCACGGAGTTGCTGGGTGAGCTGGCGCGTGAGTTGGGGCGTGATGACATTCTGAAGCAGGCGGAGGAGCAGCGACCGCTCTTGCTGCTGGAGGCGCTACGCGGCAGTCGCGCGCTGCTGATTTTGGACAATTTGGAGAGCCTGCTGAAAAAGGAGCGGGACATTGTCTTTACCTTCGTCAAACGACTGCCTGCTGGCTGCAAGGCCATTCTTACCTGCCGAGGGCGTATCGGCTCTGGTGCGGAGGAGTTGATCTTGGGTAAGCTGAACGAGGATGCTGCTCTGGCGACACTGGCGGAATTGGCTACGCACAACCGCGAGCTAGCGAAGACGAGCGAGGCGGAGCGGCTAGTGCTTTATCGCGAGACGGGTGGTGCACCGCTGCTGCTGCGCTGGACGGCGGGGCAGATTGGGCGTGGGCACTGCCTGACATTTACGGATGCCATCGAGTACCTGCGTTCCTGTCCGAAGGGGAATGATCCGCTAGAGTTTGTGTTTGGTGACCTGGCTGCCGACTTCAGCGTCGCAGAGACGCTGGCGCTTTGTGCGCTTACGTTCTTCACGCTGGCGGTGAGTGTAGAGCACATTGCTGCATTGGTGAATCCCATGCCTGCAGAACGTGAAGAAAGGACTGCTGCGCGTGCCGCTTTCTACCACGCGTTGAAAAAGCCGATGCCCGTAGACACGGACGATGCGATAAAGGGGCAAAGTTTCAGTGAAATTGAAATAGACCGTGCCCTGCGAAGCCTCGCCAACCGCTCACTAGTCATTCCTAGTACGGAGTTACAAAGATTCAGCCTCGTGCCTCTGGTGGCAGATTTCCTGAGGAAACATAAGCCCGAAGTCATCGCCGCTACAGGGAATCGTCTGGAGCAGCGCGCATTGACGCTTATCTTGGAAAACGGCTTTCGAAACCACGGCAACTTTCCCACGCTGGAGACTGCTTGGCCGGGCATTGCCCCGGCCCTGCCGCTTTTCCTAGCTGGACCGAATGATCGGCTACAAAGAGTGTGCCTTGCGCTTGATGACTTCTTAGATTTTACCGGCCGCTGGGATGAATGGCTTGCCCTCGGAACGCAGGCAGAGGCTAGAGCTATTGCAGCGGGTGATTATCAATGGGCTGGTTGGCGGGCGTACCAGGCAGGCTGGGTTCATCGTCTGCACGAGCAGGCGGAGGCAGTCTCAGCTTGCGCGGACCGAGCAGCATCACATTGGCAGAAGGCCTTTCCGACATGCGACGCCAGGCGGGAAGGCATTCGCGTGCGCGCCTTCGCTCTTCGTCTCCGTGGCATTGGACTGGAGTTACAAAAGGATTACATCGCCGCAATCGCCGCCTATCACCAAGTTGTGGAGCTGTTTCGCAGCTTGGCCACCGCTAGCGAGGATGTAGCACTTGCTTTAAATTCTCTGGCAAGTGTCGAGCAACTCTCTGGTGATCTCGAAGCCGCAGAGCGAGATTTTCGAGAAGCTCTACATGTAGCCAATGTGGCTGGCTACGCTGAGGGAGTAGCATATTGCACGGGCAATCTGGCGCTGCTGGCGATGACACGCGAGGACTGGCCGCTGGCTGAGAGGCTTGCTCGTGAGTCTCTGGCTTTATCCGAAAAGGTGGGGCGCCTAGAATTGATTGCCATGGACAGTCGTCGCATCGCCGTGGCCTTGGCACGGCAAGGAAGTAAGGCTGCTGCACTGCCCTACGCACATCGGGCAGTGGAAATCTTCACTCGCCTTGGTTCGCCTGATCTCGCGGGTGCTCAAGCGGCGCTGAAATTGTGCGAAAATGATGTGGTCGACTGAACTCCATTCTAATTGTATAGTAAGTTAGTAAATGTCGAATATTGTATTGCTTCTAAAAAAACTGATGCCGTTAAAAATTTTACGTGAAATGCTAATTGAGGAATTGAAATGAACGCTGAGGTATTCCACGTCACCTTCGATGAAGTTCAAAAGTATGATTGGCAATCGATACTGGATAAAATCGATTCCAATTTGCCAGGTCGGGATACTGCTTCGGGTGTTTTGTATCAAAAGGCATTGGCGTTGCACGACGCAGGCGATAAGCTTGGCGAGCGTGTTTTTTCATTTCTCGCGGCAATTACTTCACTGTCTCCTAACTTCGAATCAACTGAGATTCCATTTAGTCCGCGTTATTCGACCTCGACAAGCCGAAGCGCGGCACTCGAAGACTTTACGAAAGATAGCGCTTTAGTCCTCGCAAAACTTGCAACAGTCGTGGGGAATACCGAAATTAAAGCGCATTTTGCAGATGTTTCTTCCGTTTTAAAGTTTGATCATGTCCAAGTTCAAGTGGCGGCATATGCCTACCTTGATACTGCACGACTTCGCGAGAGCTGCGAAGATTGGTTCTTTTTTATTAGCGACGTCGAACGGGCTGCTCAGCTAGCCTTTAGGCTTGGACGGAAGCAGAAACCGTTTCAAGATGTAATGCAGTATGCAGATGAATTAATAGCCAAGTTTGCGCCAACCGAATCGGGTCTATGCTGTAGCAAGTTGCTGGGGATTTTAAAAAAATATGCTCATGGTGATTCGCTGGCGAATGCGAAAGTTTCTGAATCCATTGCTGAGCGTTTCGAGGCAAATATCTCCTCTGCTTTCTCTCTCTCATACTGGAAGCTTGCGGCAGACCTGTACCGAATTGAAGGAAAAAATATTGAGCATCAGCGATGTGCAATCCGAGCAGCAGAAACACACGTTCTCGATGCGGAGGCGGCGATTAAAAGCGCAAACCCAAGCTTCATGGCATCCTCTTCGCACCTGTCCCATGCAGTTGAGGCGTTGCGTCGAGCCAACGCTCCCAAAGAAAGAATTGATGAAGTTCATCGGATGCTTTTAGAGCATCAAAAGCACGTTCACAAAGAGATGGGGTCATTTGGACCGCAAGTCGAAATCACTCCAATTCAAGAGCAGGCGAGAAAACATGTGGAAGGTCGGTCATTTCCGGAATCGATTCTTCTTATGATTTCCGGTGTGGATGTCATTGATGTTATTTCTCATCGGAAAAGCATCGAAAAGATGGCTAATGAAAATCCCCTTTTAGCGATGATTGGTTCATCGAAAGTCGAAAGAGATGGCCGCGTCGTCGGATGTCGTCCAAGCATGTTTACGAACGATCCTCAGCAGTATCAGTCTGCTGTCTGGACGGAAATGATCCATCAAGCAGCAATGCTTCATTTGCCATTCCGTGTGCAGTCTTACATTGACCCGTGCCGGATGCAGATTTGGCGTGAGCATCACCCTCGAATCGGTGACCTGAGTTTTCTCATTGAGAATCAGCCTTTCATCCCGCATGGCCACGAATTTAGTTTTGCTCGTGGTTTTCATGCAGGATTTGAAGGGGACTGGCATGCAGCAGCCTACTATCTTGTGCCGCAAGTTGAGAATTCTATCCGCTATTTATTGGACAGGCATAACGTGATTACCTCAAAGCTGGATAACAAACTGATTCAGGAGGTTCGAATTCTCGACAAGCTGTTATCCTTGCCGGAAACAACCGAACTGCTTGGCGAAGGACACCTTTTTGAACTACGTTGTATTTTGACTGAAGAATTCGGATCAAACCTGCGCAACCGACTCGCTCATGGCCTATTGGCAGACGGGGACTGTTATTCACCGGCAACACAGCTTTTGTGGTGGCTTCTCCTTCGTCTTTGCGTTATTCCACTAGTTAAGCAGGAGTTCATTGAACCGGCTGGAAATAACTCCAGCAATGAAGACGGGAGTGATTGACCGGAATAATAAGAGCTAAGGATTTGCATTTGTGAAGCCGATTGAAAATCGGCGCTCCCAGTAAAGGCCAAGAGCTATAAAGTGAGTGCGGCGAGGACTTGTTGGAGGTGCTCGGCGGGTTTCACTTTTTCGAGGAGGGTGGTGATGTGGCCGGTCTCGCTGAGGATGAAGGTGGTGCGTTCGGTGCCCATGTATTTTTTGCCGTAGAGGGATTTTTCGACCCAGACGCCGTAGGCGTTGACGATGTGGTGGTCTTCGTCGGCGATGAGGGGAAAGGGGAGGGTGTGTTTTTCGATGAACTTGGCGTGGCGCTTGATGGGGTCGGTGCTGATGCCGAAGAGGTGGGCTTTGTTTTGGATCTGGGACCAGGCGTCGCGGAGGGCGCAGGCCTGGGTGGTGCAGCCGGGGGTGTCGTCTTTGGGGTAGAAGTAGAGGACGATTTTGTGGCCGCGGAGGTGGCTGAGGGTGAGGGTGGTTTCAGTTTTGTAGCTGCCGCCGATGACGGGGGCGGTGAAGTCGGGGGCGAGGGTGTGGAGGGCGGGGCGGGGCATGGGGAGGGAGGGGGGATTTATGATTTACGATTTATGATTTATGATTTGCTGTGGGAGATGGTCAGGAGGGGGGGCATTGGGGCAGACAGGCGGAATAGGAAGGATGTGGTGTGCGGCGGGGATTGGTGATTGTGGGTTGGGTGGAAGTCAATGCGGCGGAGAGGGGCGGCTCTTTCTTTTGCATGCGTGGTGAATGACTGGCGGCAGCGTGGTGAGTGGATGGTATTTTATACTGCTTTATGGTTATTGGGGTGGGCTGCGAAGCTGGCCTGTGGTGCTGAGGGAGCGTGGGGTGGTCTTAGGGCGCTGGGCGACGGGCAGCAACCGGAGCGTGGCGCAGGTGGCCAGCCTGAGGCTGCGCGGAGGGCGAGCGCAGTGAGGCAATGGCCATCGTACTGCGGAGGTTTTGCTGGTGCGTTGGCGTGGGGGATGCGAAAGCGTTGATCGACGGGCATGAGTGCCCATCGTACTTTTCGGGGGCTTGGCTCAGCTGAAGCCGAGGGCGTGGAGGACGGCCTGTGCGGCGGAGTAGAAGAGCCAGGTGTAGACGGCCCAGGCGGTGAGGATGAAGCCGAGGACCATGGCGAGGAGGATGAGGATGCCGGTGTAGTAGTGGAGGGTGCTGCGCCGGACTGTGTGACGATGCCCGGCCTGCCAGGCGAGGAGGAGTTTCAAGTTGCGGGTGTTGGATTTGAAGAAGACGGAGGCGAGGGCTCCGGCGCCGGGGACGAGGCCGATGAGGAAATTGGTGCCCATGTTGAGGGCCATGCGAAGGAAGACGGGAATGGGGATGCCGGAGCGGAGGGCATCGAACAGGATGATGACGCCTGCGCTGGAGGCGACGGTGTCGCCGACGCCGGGGATGAGGGCGAGGATGGGATCGAGCCCAAAGCGGACGTTTGTGCCGGGGACGCGGAGGAGTTCGTCGAGGTATTTGGAGAGGATGCGTGCGGCGGCGTTGCCGGCGGGGTCTTTGCTGGAGGCGAGCTGGGCGGCGATGGGGTTGATCTCTGGCTGCGTGGGCGGGAGGACGGTGTCCACTTTGAGGTCACGGGCGGGAGCTGGCATGGGAGGGGATACGTGGGGGGACGGGCGGGGGCAACGGGGAATGGGGGCTGGATGCGGAAGGGGAGGAGCGGGTCTGGTGGGTGCAAGGACTGTGCCACTGGGATGGGACGGATGCCTTTGCCGTTGAACACAGGTCTGCTGACGGAGGGGGATCGACTTGATCTCTCGGTTTGGGGGCTGGATGGGCGAGTATGCCGGACGATGTGAGAGCGTGAGGGATCGGGACGATCCCTCTCCGCCAGAACGCTGACGCGTTCGCGGTGCGCTGTGGAGGATCGCGCGCGACGGCTTTAAACGTGGATTGGATTTTGTTTCTACTGCGCGTGGCAGGGTAGGCCGGGCAGGTGGGCGGGTGTGTGCGGGCTGCGTTTGAGTGTGAGGTGGTGTGCGTAGGCTGAACCGGCCTGCGGAAGGCGGTAGCTGCGCGACCGCAGTCCCTATGGGGGATGCTGCGAAGCCGCGGAATGAGCGAGGGACTGCGGTGGGGGAAAAGCAGAACGGGCTTTCCGCTTCGCCTGGGTGGCGGATGGGAAAGCCCGGACTGGGGGAGGATGGGTGCTGGACCTGGATGCTACGATTTGCTGGGCAGATCGACGAGCATCTGGGCGTTGCTGGGGTAGCGCTCGAGGAGGGAGATGACGCGCTGGATGGCTTCGACGGGCTTGTGGCCGGCGAGGCCGCGGCGGAGCATGTGGATTTTGTCGAGCTGGAAGGTCTGGAGGAGGAGCTCTTCGCGGCGGGTGCCGGATTTGAAGATGTTGACGGCGGGGAAGACGAACTGCTCGGCGATCTTGCGGTCGAGCACGAGCTCCATGTTGCCGGTGCCTTTGAACTCCTGGAAGATGAGGTCGTCCATGCGGGTGCCGGTTTCGACGAGGGCGGTGCCGAGGATGGTGAGGGAGCCGGCGGTGCGGGTGTTGCGCGCGGCGGCGAAGAGGCGGCGGGGGATTTCGAGGGCGCCGACGCCAACACCGCCGCTCATGACGGCCCCGGATTTGGCGGTGTTGTTGAAGGCACGGGCCATGCGGGTGATGGAGTCCATGAGCATGAAGACGTGCTCTCCGCATTCGACGAGGCGCTTGGCGCGCTCGATGGCGAAGGTGGAGATGCGGGTGTGGCTCTTGACGTCCTGGTCGTTGTTGCTGGCGTAGATTTCGGCCTGGGGGAGGATGCGCTTGAACTCGGTGACTTCCTCGGGGCGCTCATCGACGAGGAGGATCATGAGGTGGGTGCCGGGGTGATTGGTGACGACGGCCTCGGCGATGTGCTGGAGGATGGTGGTCTTGCCGGCACGGGGTGCGGCGACGATGAGGCCGCGCTGGCCGCGGCCGACGGGGGTCATCATGTCGATGACGCGGGTGGTGAGGCGGTCTTTGACGGTTTCGAGCTGGTAGCGCTTGTTGGGGTTGACGGCCTTGAGCTCCTCGAAGAGGGGCATGTCGCGCATGGCGAGGGGATTGCGGCCGTTGACCTCGGTGACTTCGGTGATCTGGGGGCCGCGTGCGCCTTTGCACTGGACGCCGACGATCTGCATGCCTTCACGGAGTCCGTATTTGCGGATGAACTCGGGGGCGATGAAGGCGTCCTGCGGGTGCTGGGCGAAGGAGAGCTCGCGGCGGCGGAGGAAGCCGTAGCCTTTGGGGGACATTTCGAGGATGCCGTTGGCGGGCTCCGGTGGGCCGAGGGGGACGGGGGGCTCGGGCTCGTAGTTGCGGCCGCCCTGGGCGTTTTGCTGGGGGGAGCCGTTGTCGCGGTCGCGATCACGATTGCCGCCGTCGCGGTTGCCATTGGGATTGGGGGTGTAGGGGGCGCCGGAGCGGCGCTGGGCATCGCGCTCGGCGCGACGCTGCTTCCAGCGTTCGAACTTGGCTTTGCGGCGCTCCTTGGCGGTCATGGGGCGCGGCTGGCCGTTTTCACCGATGACGGTGTAGCGGGGTAGGCCATTGGGCTCGGTGGCGGGGCTGCTGCCTTCGGCTTCGTCGTCGCCTTCGGAGTCTTCGGCACTTTCTGGATTGGCGGCAGGTGCCGTGGGCTGGGGTGCGGCTGCTGGAGCGGGGGCTGCGACGGGTGCGGGAGCTTCGGCGACCGGGGCGGGGGCCTCCTGAACGAGGGTGGCGGGGGCTTCTGCGGGGGCGGGAGCCGGGGCTGCGGTGATCTCAAGATTGAGCTCGGGGGCGGCTTCGGCGGAGTCGGCCTTTTTCTTGGCGGTCTTTCGGGCGACTTTGGCCTTGGGCTTGGCGGCGACGGGGGCTTCCTGTTCTGTGATGACGGGGGCGACTTCGACCACGGGTTCGGCTGCGGGGGCGGCTTTGGCCTTAGCTTTAGAGACTTTTTTCGCAGGAGGCGCGGCTTCTTCTGCGGCGGCGATTTCCACGAGGGGCTCGGCTTTGGCTTTGGTGGCGGCTTTTTTGACCGCTGCTTTTTTGGCCGGGGCTTTGCGCTTGGTTTTGGGAGCTTCGAGCTCGGCTGTGGTTTCGTCAGACATAAACGGGAGGAAAGGGGAGGTGATTAATCGAGCTGATCGGCAATGGCGTCGTCGATTTCAAAGTTGGCGTGGATGTTTTGCGAATCGTCGTAGTCGTCGAGGACGTCGTAGAGACGGATGAGTGATTTCGCGGTTTCCACGTCGCTGATGGTGACGGTGGTCTGAGGCTGGTAAATGAGCTTCTGAGAGCGGGAGGCGAGGCCTTTTTCGCGGAGGGCGGAATTGACCTGGAAGAGCTGGTCGGTGGCGGTGTAGACGATCCATTCGTCGCCGTCTTCCTGGATGTCTTCGGCGCCTGCGTCGAGGGCGGTCTCCATGATCTGGTCTTCGGTGGCGGCGGCTTTGTCGAGGCGGATTTCGCCGCGGCGCTGGAACATGTAGGCGACGCTGCCGGAGTCTGCGAGGGTGCCGCTGTTTTTGGAAAGGAGGACGCGGATGTCGTTGAAGCTGCGATTGCGGTTGTCGGTGACGATTTCGATCATCATGGCGACGCCGCCGGGGGCATAGGCTTCGTAGAGGACTTCCTCGATCTGAGCGCCGCCGAGCTCGCCGGTGCCTTTTTTGATGGCGCGGTCGATGTTGTCATTGGGCATGTTGGCGGCGCGTGCCGCGAGGACGGCGCTGCGGAGGCGGGCATTCATGTCGATGTTGCCACCACCGTGCTTGGCTGCGAGGGTGATTTCCTTCGAGAGCTTGCTGAAGGCATTGCCGCGCTTGGCATCCGTGATGGCTTTGCCACGCTTGATTTTGGACCATTTGTTGTGGCCTGCCATGATGAGAGCGATGTCTTGGGGAATGCCGCGAACGGATGCGGCCATGACAATGACGGCGGCCTTCCGTGCGGTGTGGTTTGGGGGAATGTGGGGGAAAGCGGCATTGCCGCGGTGAGCTCTTGCAGGAATGACGGCCACGCAGCGAGTGCGGGGTCGCGTTTCATCAGCACCAAGGCTGGGGAAACTTCGGCAATCCTGCCGGGGACAACACCAAGTGTTCACCAAGTTGAGAGAACTTGGAACGAGATGGAGTGTGCTGGATGGAGGGGCAGGATGCAAGGTTTTTTTTCGGGGCGGGAAAAGTGAGGGGACTGAGTGTTGGCTGTGACACAGCGATGATGATGCCGGGGTGTGGTATGACTGCGGGAGCCGGTGGGGAGCGGACCTGCATGCTGCGAAAAGAAGGCTGCCCGGAGGTGCGCGACCGCACCTGCGAGGAGCTGTGTCTGGGGAGAGGAACGAGCGTGACTGAGCTGCGGATCGTTATCACCTTGAATCTTACTGCGTCCTGAGGCATGGACACGGCCCTACTTTACAACCATGTCCGAAGCCCGAAAGACCCTCGAAGAACGCGCTCAGATGTCTGACATCGACCGCCTGCGCCACTCCTGTGCCCATGTGATGGCCACCGCCATCCTGCGCCTGTGGCCGAACGCCCAGTTTGCCTACGGGCCGCCTGTGGAGAATGGCTTCTACTACGACTTTGACCTGCCGGATCACCGCATCACGCCGGACGACTTTGAGAAGATCGAGGCGGAGATGAAGAAGATCGCCAAGGAGAACCAGAAGTTTGAATGGAAGGGCGTGAGCCGCGAAGAAGCGATCGCGCTGGCGAAGTCCGGCCGTCTGGGCGGCCTGACGGAGCGTCCGGGGAATCCGAGTGTTTTCAAGCTGGACCTGCTGGAAAAGATTCCTGAAGGCGAGCAGATCTCGACCTTCCAGAACGGCGACTTCATCGACCTCTGCGCGGGGCCGCACGTGGGCTATACGTCCAAGTGCAAGAACGTGAAGATCATGTCGGTGGCGAGCGCCTTCTACATGGGCGACGAGACGAAGCCGCAGCTGCAGCGCCTGTATGGCACGGCTTTCCCGAGCAAGGAGGAGCTGGACCAGCACCTGGTGCAACTGGAGGAGGCGAAGAAGCGCGACCACCGCAAGGTGGGGCGTGAGCTGAAGCTCTTCCACATTGATGAAGACGTGGGGCAGGGGCTCATCCTATGGACGCCGAACGGGGCGATCCTGCGCCAGGAGCTGCAAAATTTCATCAGCGAAGAGCTGCGCAAGCAGGGCTACAGCCAGGTCTTCACGCCGCACATCGGCAAGACGGTGCTGTACAAGACGAGCGGCCATTTCCCCTACTACAAGGACAGCCAGTTTGCGCCCGTGATTGAGAATGATGACCTGGCCAAGGTGATCAAGGAAGGCTGTGGCTGCTGCGAGGTGATGGAGCGCCTGGGTGCTGTGTCGTCCCGCCTGCGTCAGCAGCTCAACGAGCGTGCCGGCAAGGAAGTGGTGCCGGAGGATCGCGTGATGCCGGATGACCAGCTGCTCGACGGCTTCCTGCTGAAGCCGATGAACTGCCCGCACCACATCAAGATCTACGCCAGCCAGCCGCGCAGCTACCGAGACCTGCCCGTGCGACTGGCCGAGTTTGGCACGGTGTATCGCTGGGAGCAGAGCGGTGAGCTCAATGGCATGACGCGCGTGCGTGGCTTTACGCAGGATGATGCGCATCTTTTCTGCACGGAAGATCAGGTGGCGAAGGAAGTGCTGGGCTGCCTGAGCCTCGTGAAGATCGTGCTCAACACGCTGGGCATGCACGACTATCGCGTGCGCGTGGGCCTGCGTGATCCTGACAGCAGCAAGTTTACCGGAGATCCTGCCAAGTGGGATGCTGCGGAAGAGGCGTGCCGCACGGCGGCCGCGACGCTGGGCGTGCCCTTCACCGAAGAGCCTGGCGAGGCTGCCTTCTACGGGCCGAAGATCGACTTTGTGATCAAGGACGTGATCGGCCGCGAGTGGCAGCTGGGCACTGTGCAGGTGGACTACGTGCTGCCGGTGCGCTTTGACCTGTCCTACAATGGCGCGGACAACAAACCGCATCGCCCAGTGATGATCCACCGTGCGCCGTTTGGCAGCATGGAGCGCTTCTGCGGCGTGCTGATCGAGCACTTTGCCGGACATTTCCCGACTTGGCTTGCCCCTGAGCAGGTGCGCATCCTCACCATCAGCGAGAAGGTGGACGCTTTTGCCGATGAAGTGTACGCCAAGCTCAAGGACGCCGGCCTGCGTGTGACGCTGAACAACGACGCGGACAAGATCGGCGCCAAGATCCGTCTGGCCCAGCTGGACCGCATTCCCTACATGCTCGTGCTTGGTGAGAAGGAAGCCGCTGCGCAGAGCGTGGCGGTGCGCCACAGCAAGAAGGGTGATCTGGGTGTGAAGGCGATTGATGACTTCATTGCGGAGATCACGAGCGAGGTGAAGGAGCGGAGATTGTAAGTTTAACGAGTAGCTTGTGTGAAGGAGCTTGAAGAACGTCATAATCCTTACGCTCCTCCGCAGGCGAAAGTGCTGGTTGACCAAGCATCAAAGCCTAGTGCCAAACGCCCACCTTCGGTAAGGTGGGCCCTCGCAATGATTCTGGTGTCCACGGTGGTTATCTCGTATCTTGAGGTCCAGATTTTTAGGGAGCAGGGGTGGGCGCTTTGGTTCGGTCAACCCTGGTCGGCAGCACAGGACGTCCTTCGCATAGTGGCTGGTCTTGGTTTGGTGTTTGGTGTGCGCAAAGCGTGGGTGTATTGGGCCACTGTCGTCATACTAGCAGCTCACCTGATCAATATGGGTGAAAGCATTTTGTATGGTTTACCGGGTGCCCCCCCGCGCGATCTAAGCTCCCAGCTGGAAATGGTGATTGCGGGGCTTTTGCTCTGCTTCCATTTCTACCGTTTTGCTTTTTGCAAACCGAGTCGCCGTTACTTTGGCCTTGTAAATGTGGATTGATTTCACCTACACGCTCAAGAAGCTGCGCTCAACGAGCCAAGTCGTAAGCGCTGCTGTTTGATGGTTCATGGAAACTTCACCAAGAACTCGCTCACAGACAACGTCGGAATTGGGGAGTTGATGAAGTGCTTGGTGTTGTTGGTGACAATCACATCAGCTTTGCATCGCAAGGCTGCAGCAACCTGGAGGGCGTCCTCGAAGTCCGGCAAGCCAAGGCTCAGCGCTCGCATGACATCAGTTTCGTCGGTCGCTGAAATGCGGGCCTGCAGCAGCATGTCGCGGAGATGTTGCTCTCGCTGAGAGGTCGTGAGTTTGGCCCGAGCGTGAATGTAATCCACATTCGAGATGGTATGCCATGCGATCCACAGTTCATCGTTCCTTGCGGCACATCCAGTCAGGAATGCCGAGGCATCAGTGAAACCGGCGCGGTTGAGAGTCACATCCAACCAGACGTTGGTGTCCACGAAAATGCGCATGAATCAAAGCTGGTGTTTTTTTTGCAGATGCTGCCAGCGAAGATCGTCGAGGTCTTCATCGCTCAACGTGCTCACCGGCTGTGCAGAGCAGCGTGACAGCCATGCCTTGAGAGCCTCTTGCTTGTCTGGCAAGGTTGTGGCTTGGGCAGGCTCATCGGCGCTGATTTCCAGCGACTGACCATGCCGACGCACACGAGCGGGCAGCCACATTTCTTCTGGCAGTTTGATGTTCGGTGGCAGGACGGCGGTAAAGGTCATGAGCAACGTCTGTTTATACTAAATTACTTGTGACAGGCTTTTGCGTCAATCTTGTCGTGACCGACAGAACGTGGATAGGCCAAACTATCACTCTGCTACACCTTCGCCAGACTCAGCAGCTCCTTCACGCGGTCGAGCTCTACTGCGGAGGTCTTGGCGACGAAGCCGCGTGCGTGGGCGAAGTGGACGTCGGGTTGTGTTTCGATGCGGGTGAAGTCGTAGAGGGGGCTGTCGTTGTGGCGGGAGAGGCCGTAGCCGGTGCCGCGGCGGTCGGGGTAAATCAGAGCGGCGACGGTGGTGTCTTTGCCGAGGCTTTCGATGTAGCGCTCGATGCCGGAGGAGGGTTCGTCGGGGAGGGGTTCTGTGCGAGGGAGGAAGAGGACTTCGTGGTCGCCGAGGTTCCAGATTTTGGCGTGCAGGGCGATGTAGTCGAGGCGGCTGCGGAGGTCGCGGAGGTAGTCGAGGAGATCGCTGCCGATGTAGCTGAGGATTTCCCACAGGGGCTCGCCGGGCTCCAGGCGTTTGGCTTTGGCAAAGCGGCGGAGGATGGTGACGTCGATGGGTGAGGTGAGCTTGGTCATCGACTCGCGGGTGACGCCGAGCCATTTGGCGGTGGTGTTGGGACCACGGGTGTCGAACCACTCGGCGGGCTCCAGCCAGTCGCAGAAGGCGCGGGCGTCTTCATAGAGACCGAGGTGCTGAAGCACGAGGCTGAGGGAGCAGATGGGCGGGGTGTCGGCGGGGAACTGGTGGTGGTCGAAGTTGTGGCGCTCAGGAGCGTGCTCGCCGCCGACATCGACGACGGCGATGGTGGGGTCTGCGAGGTCCTCGGCGGTGGGCTCGCGGCGGACGATGGGCACGCGATGCACGGCGGCGAGGAGGCAGCAGGCGAGGAGCTCGTCTTTATGTGAGCCGCCGGGGTGGGTGAGGATGAGGGAGAGGGGCATGGGGGAAAGGGGGCTGGGGCGTGGTTTGTAGGCGTGGCGGGGGATGGGGGCAATGACGAATGACGAATGGAAGCGGGCACTGGGTGAGGTGGGGGCTGTGTAGCTTTTGCCGGGACACGGGGTTCCGATTGTGTTTTGGCTGAGGGGTGGTTTGGTCCTGGCGCTGGCAACCCAACCACTGCGGGCACCGATGCAGCGTCATGAAGATGATCTATCGCCGAATCAGCTTTGTCTGCGCCTTGATGACGGGCGTGCTGGGGGCGCTGACGCTGATAGGATGGGTTTCGGGGCTGGCGGTGCTGGCGAGCATCCGCCAGAGCTACATCCCGATGGCGCCCAGCACGGCGCTGGCGTTTACACTGCTAAGCCTGGTGCTGCTGCTGCGCGAGCACCCGAAGTTCCGGCGTCCGGTGGCGGAACTGCTGATTGTGGTGGTGTGCCTGGTGGCGGGTGGGAAGCTGTTTGAGTTTTTCAGCGGGATCAGCCTCGGGGTGGAGGAATGGCTGGTGGCGGATCCGGCGATGTTTGGGGCGGTGCGAACGGGCCGGATGTCGCCAATCACGGCGCTGAATTTTCTGCTGATCTCCGTGGCTGTGCTGGCGCTGCTGAAGGTGAGGCTGCGCTTCTGGGCCGGACCGATGACGGCTCTGGTGCTGGCCGTCAGCTGCGTGGTGGTGCTGGGCTACCTGCATGGTACACCGCTGCTGTATGGCGGCACCGTCATTCCGGTTGCGCTGCCCACGGCGGCGGCGTTTATCCTGATGGGAAGCAGCATCATAGCAGCGATCGGGGCGGAGTGCTGGCCGCTGAGGGGCTGGCAGGGAGACAGCACCCGCGCGGTGCTGCTGCGCTGGTTTCTGCCGGCCGTGGTGCTGGTGGCGCTGGCGGAGGGCCTGCTGCGCACGCACTTCCTCACGGGCTGGACGCTGAATCCAGCGCTGGCCTCGGCGCTGTCCACGCTGCTGTACATCCTGATCATCAGCGCTGTGATCTCGCAGGTGGCACGGCTGGTGGGAAGGCGCATTGACCGTGCAGAGAGCGAGCGCAACGCGGCGCAGGCAGCCCTGGAGGCGCTGAACCGCGAGCTGGAGCAGCGGATCGCCGAGCGCACCCGGGAGCTGAGTGCGAAGAACCAGCAGATGGAGGAGGAGCTGACGATGGCGCGGGAGCTGCAACTGGCGCTGCTGCCGGACCATTTTCCAAGCGTGCCGCAGTCGGCGCCTGTCGCGGAAAGCGCCCTGAAGTTCTTTTCCGTGTATCAGCCAGCCGGAAAGGTGAGCGGTGATTTTTTCAGCGTCTTTCCTGTTTCAGAAACCGGCGTGGGAATCTTCATCTGCGATGTGATGGGGCACGGTGTGCGGGCCGCGCTGGTGACGAGCATGATGCGGGCGCTGCTGGAGCAGCACAGCGGCTCCGATATGGACCCTGGCCGCCTGATGACCCAGATCAACCATGGGCTGCATTCCATCCTGAAGCAGGCGGGCACGACGATGTATGCCACGGGGGTGATGGTCATCGCCGATGCGGCGAAGGGGGAGTTTCAGTACGCCATCGCCGGGCATCCCTCGCCGCTGCATCTCAAGCGGCATGAAGGCCGGACGACGTTTCTGGAACTCCACGGCAGAGCAGGCGCTCTGGGGCTTTTCTCCGATGTGGTCTTTACGACCACCCGCGCGACGATGGCTCCCGGAGATCTCCTCATGCTGTACACCGACGGACTGTTTGAGGTCGAGAATGAGGAGGGCAATCTTTTCAGCCAGGAGGACCTCTTCAAAGCTGTGGATGAACGCCTCCATTTCCCAACGGGCGAGCTCTTCCAGTCCGTGCTGGCCGAAGTCCATGGCTACTCCCAGCGCAGTGACTTCGATGATGATGTGTGCATCCTGGGCATCGAAATGGCGTGTGTGCTCGGCGCTGAAAAAAGAGAAAGCGGGCTGGAGGGCGAGAAGCAGAACCAGAAGGCACCGCTGGATGAAGAAGCGGTGCCTGAGCCGGTCTGAGGGGGGGCTCCTGCCGCTGTGTGGCAGCGACGGACGTGAGCTGATGCGAAAATGAGAGCCGGGCTATTTCTTTGGGCCGGACTCTTTCTCCTCTGCAAAGCGCTTCATGTCGATGAGTTCGAAGGTGTTCATCTTGTCGAAGGTGGGGGCGTAGATGCGCCAGAGCTGCTTGCTGGTGCCGGCGATGGTGACCACGGCCATGTCGAGGTCATTGCCCCAGAAGACGGAGTAGAGGATGTGGTGCGGGCCTTCCTCCGTCTGCAGGCACATGCGGGTGAACATGCCCTGGTTCTTTTCTTCGCAGGTTTCGAGCACATGCACGTCCGGGCTGGTTTGCTTGGACTTGATGAAGTCGAGGATGAAATCTTTGGGAGATTGTCCCGTGGCCTCTTTGACGCCGATGAAGGCCTGGATGCGGACGCCTGTGGTGTAGTGGCCTTTTGAGCTGTCCTCACGGGACAGCGTCCACGTGTAGGCGGGGCCTTTTTGGGACTGCGAGTAGAACCAGTCCTTGGGCTTCTGGATCTTGCCGCCCAGGGGCTCCAGAATCTGGGTGACATATTCGGTGGGTGTGGACGGCAGCTTTTCCACGACGGTGCCGGGAGGGTCCGGCCAGACGATGGCAAGGATGCCTTCGGGAACCACGACTCTTTCCTTCGTTTCTTTGATGGCGTCCTTCCATTCCTGAGGGATGGGCATGCCTGCGTTTGCTTCTTCTTTGCTGGCTGGCAGGCCTCCGGCGATCTTGCCACGGATGGCCATGGCAAAGGGGCCGCCATAAACCTCCAGAGCGGGTATGGCCTCCAGCCTCTTTTGGAGCCCGGGGAGGTTCAGTTCCTTGTTCTGGGCCGCACTGGGAATGAACCAAAACCTGCACTGCCCGCCGGGTTTGGCAGCGAGGACGACCACGAGATTGGCGGGTGTGGTGGACTTGGCCAGGAAACTCTGGCATTCGGCGACGATCTTCTTGTAGTAGCTCCCGAGGTCATTCACGGAGGGCACACGCTGCCTGAGGACTTCATCGACTTGATAGAGCACGAGGTTCTCGGGTTCGAAGCCTTCCGCAGGAAATGCGGCGGATTCCAGTGCCATGGCCAGAGAGAGGAGGAGAGGGGCTATGCGGCGCATGCATCAGCATCACTTGGGCGTGTGGCGGGGGCAAGGTTAAAGAGGGGAATTAAGGAAGGTGCTGGGGACGTGGGGGCGGGGCTCGGTGCAGGCGCTGCTGGTACCTGGCGTGGTGTGGCGGGGTGCTGGGTTTGCTTCCACGGCTTTGGCGTGGGGAGCCCAGGGCTTGCTCGTGCCTCACTGCGCCCTGGGCTGGATACGACGCCCCTTTGGGGCTGGAGCGAGTTCCTTTTGAGATGAGGTCTGAGGGAAGCGTGTGATCAGCACATGAAAAATGAGGGCGTGGATGACGCCCCCACTTTGAAACCAAGCCTTGACCTTGCGAGGGCGGTTACTCGCCCGGCATCTTTTCGGTGGGCCAGGTCTCCACCCAGGGCAGGCCGTAGGCGTTGAGGTCCTTCATGAAGGGATCGGGATTGAGCTGCTCGACATTCCAGACGCCGGGCTGGCGGTATTCGGCGGGATTGGTGAGGAGCTGGCGGGCGGCGATCATGGCAGGGACGCCGGTGGTGTAGCTGACGCCCTGGCTGTTGGTCTCCTTGTAGCAGTCCTGGTGGTCGCAGATGTTGTAAACGTAGTAGCGCAGGGGCTTGCCGTCCTTGCCGGTGCCTTCGATCCAGTTGCCGATGCAGGTCTTGCCCTTGGTGTCGGGGCCGAGGGTGCCGGGCTCTGGGAGGAGGGTCTTGAGGAACTCGATGGGGATGATGTCGACGCCCTTGTGCTTGACGGGATGGATGCCGGTCATGCCGACGTTTACGAGCACTTCCATGTGCTTGATGTAGGCGTCGCCAAAGGTCATCCAGAAGCGAGCGCGGCGCATGGGGATGTGTTTGGTGAGGGACTCCAGCTCCTCGTGGTAGAGGCAGTAGATGTTCTTTGGCCCGATGCCGTCGGGGAAGGAGAAGCTGCGCTTGATTTCAAGTGGCTTGGTTTCCACCCACTGGTCGTTTTCCCAGTAGCGGCCGTTGGCGGTGACTTCGCGGAGGTTGATCTCGGGATTGAAATTGGTGGCGAAGGCCTTGCCGTGGTCGCCGGCGTTGCAGTCGATGATGTCGAGGGTGTCGATCTTGGAGAAGTGGTGCTTGAGGGCGTAGGCGGTGTAAACATTGGTCACGCCGGGGTCAAAGCCGCAGCCGAGGAGGGCGGTGAGGCCGGCCTGCTTGAAGCGCTCCTGGTAGGCCCACTGCCAGTGATATTCGAATTTGGCGACGTCGCGCGGCTCGTAGTTGGCGGTGTCGATGTAGTGCACGCCGGCCTCGAGGCAGGCGTCCATGATGGTGAGGTCCTGGTAGGGCAGGGCGACATTGATGACGACCTCGGGCTTGAAGCTTTTGAGCAGCTTGACGAGCTCGGGCACATTGTCGGCGTCCACAGCGGCGGTCTGGATGGGGCGCTTGAGCTCTGCGGCGATGCTGTCGCACTTGGACTTGGTGCGGCTGGCGAGCATGATCTCGCCGAAGACGTCGGGCTGCTGGGCGCATTTATGGACAACAACGCGGCCAACGCCGCCGGCACCGATGATGAGGACTCTGTGGGACATGTGGGGTGGGAAAATGGGGGGAAATGACGAACGAGCGCCAGAAATGGCGGGAGGGCGAGTGTAGCAGGCGTGGGGGGAATGCAAGCGACGGAAATGGCGGGGGATCACATGATCTCCGTGCCTTGCTGAAGCCGAATGCCAATCACAGCTTCACTGGCGGTGTGTCTCCCTCATGCTTCGGGGGCTGAGCTGCCAGAAGATTGGTGAGGAGTGCGCTGGAGGAGGCGGGCATGAGGGTGACGGCGGCTTTGCCAGTGATGATTTTCTGGGCCTCAAGGACATCGAAGACGGCCTGGGAGACGTCGGGGTCTGTGGAGATGTCGCGGAGGGCGTCGCCGACGATCTGGGGACGGACGGCGGCTGCTTTGGCGAGCTCGATGGCGGCGGTTTTTTCGGCGGTGCTGGTGATGATGCTGACCTGGTTGGCGCCATCCTGCTTGATGGCGGAGGTGACCTGACGGAGGCGGTTGACGACCTTGCTTTCGATCTGCTTGATCATCTTGGCATCGCGGAAGTGGACCTTGCGGATGTAAACGCTGCCGAGCTTGAAGCCCCACTCGTGGGACTTTGGGGTGACCTCGCTGCGCACGGTGTCGCTCATCACGTGGCGGTTTACGAGCATGTCTGCGAGCGGCATGTTGCTGAGGCAGCGGACGGTGGAGTTGCTGACGCTGGCGGAGAGGGAGCCGGCGGGGTCGGTGTTTTTGAAGAGGAAGGCGACGGGGTCGCTGACAAACATTTCATACCAGATGCCAATGCCCATGGGGGCGCCCTCCTCGGAGTTGACGGGCTGGCTGCGCAGGTAGGTCTGGTCCAGACGGAGATCGACGACCTGGCACTGGCCGAGCCAGTTGACCAGAAAGGCGGCGGGGCCGAGCCTGGCGGGCAGGAAGTGGAGGCCGGCCTCATCGATGGTGCCGATGACCTTGCCAAAGAGGATGTAAACATTGCTGCGGCGCTCCTGAACGATGGCGTAGAGCCCGGCGATGCGGCCGAGGTAGAGCAGGAGGGGGACGGCGATGCTGCAGCCGATGAAGGTGATGGCTGCGGCGAGGAAGAAGTGGGAGAGTGCGTCCATAAAAAAGTTCCTAGTTCCTGGTTCTTTGTTTCTGGTTCAGTCCTTGTGGGTTTCAAGGAAGACCTGGCCGGCTTTGTCGAAGAGGGCGAGGCGGACATTGCGCACGTAGGAGCGCAGGGCGGCGGTGCCGCGGGATTTAAGATCGAGGAGCTGGGAGGCGAGGCGTTTCAGGGGCTCGACTTCGGCCTGGGCCTTGAGGGTTTCGATTTCGACGGCCCGCTGAGACTGGACGATCTTCTGGTCTGCACTGGCCTGGGCAAGGCTGATGTCCGAGGAGACTTGGTTGTAGGCGGTGTTGATGGCGGCGAGGGCGGACTCGACTTCATGCGGCGGGTCGATGCCGGTGATGAGGGAGGCATCGAGCTGAATGCCGTAGCGAGCGGAGGAGCTCTGGCATTCACGGTCCATGTGCTCGTTGAGGTCGCGCAGGTTTTTGCGGATGTCGTTGATGGAGATGCCGATGGTGGAGGCGGCACCGGAGCCGGAGTCTGCGGCAGCGGTGCCGGCAGGCGCCTCAAAGGTGGCGATGCGCTCGCGCAGGACGCTGACGAAGTAGCCCATGACATGGGCGTAGGCGTTCTTCACGCCAAAGATAAAGGCGTAGAGATTGCGCTCGGAGACGCGGAAGCGGAGCTGGCCGTTGAGGCCGACATTGAGCTGGTCCTTGGTGACGGCTTCAAGAATGCTGCCGGAGCTGTTGGCGGAGGGATCATCCGGATCCCAGGCCATGTTGACGGTGCTGGTGGCGATGTCCACCTTGTAGACCTTTTCCCAGGGCCATTTGAAATAGGGGCCGCCTGGGGGGATGACGCGCACCTGGGGGTAGTCGTAGCGGACTTTTTGCTCCGGGGTAAGGGCGTCGGAAATGGCGTCGTCATTGGTGCTAAGGTCATGCACGCGCTGAGCACGTCCGAAGCTGGTCTTCACGGCCCGCTCGTTTTGATTCACCGTGTAGAAGCCAGCGATGAGGTAACGCATCAGAAACCACACAAGGAACCCAACGAAACAGCCAAAGGCAGTGGACATAGGACAAGGATGTTGCTGCGGGGAGACTCAGGGGGAATGGCGCGGATGCCAACTACAAAGGCGGGGAGGGCTTTGGAATGGATGCCGGGGTGCGTGGGGCTCTTTCGTGCTTGACCCCGGCAGGGGTGAGCGGCTACTGCGGAGGCCTGCCATGAACAAAGCCTGCCTGACCCTCCTGCTTACCGGCGCCCTGTCCCTGATGAGCTGCGCCACGTCCTCGAAGCCGCAACGCCAGCCTGCGGCGGGTGGCGAGATGATCTCATTTCCGAGCCAGCGCATCTCGTTCTTCCTGCCGGACGGATGGAAGACGATGCCGAAAACCAAAGGGCCCGGCCGCCTGATGGGGGCTGCGCGTGAGAACGACGGAGGCCAGGCGGGAGGCATGGTCTTTGGCCTGATCTCGGTGCCTGAGACGAGCTTTCAGAGCGTGACGGACAAGCGGCTTTTCAAGACGCTGCAAAACTCGTGGAGCCGGAAGGGCTTTACCAAATTCGGCAAGCCGCAGGTGGTCAGGGTGGGCGGGCGCGAGGCGCTGCGGTTTGAGGCGCAGAAGCCTGAGGCCAGCCAATCGCTGCTGAACTACACCTTCATCCACCAGGGGCAGATGACCGGGCTGCTGTTTTCCTACTACGGCATGCCGGTGACGAAGGGGCCAGCGGTGCAGCGCATCGTGGACTCCTTTTCGATCGCTCAGTGAGGCTGAAATAGCCGCAGAGGCACCGGCGGGACATGTCATGCGTCATGCCTGGTGCCCGCCGACCCAATGCCGGGTGACGCGGCGAGCCTGATCTGCGGAAGTGAATTTTGCGACTGGCTGGAAACAAAAAGGCACTGAGATTTTGGTCTCAGTGCCGAATTTGTCAGGGCGATGTGCAGGAGGTCAGACGGTCCTGCGCTTGCGCTTGATATTGAGGTGGATGGTGGCGCGCTGGATGGCGGCCATGGCTGCAGCCACTTCTTCCTGATGCTCGCCGGGCTTGAGGTCTTCGAGGGTTTTCTTGGCGCGTGCGATGGCTTCTTCTGCCGCCTTTTCATCGATTTTTTCGGAATCGATGGCTGAGTCGGTGAGGATGCGGGTGACGGAGCCTGTGACTTCGACGAGACCGTCGCCGACGGCCAGTTCGGTGGTTTTGCCACCTTTGGTGATGCGCAGCTCACCGGGGACCAGGGTGGTCACGAGGTTGCTGTGCGCAGGGAGGACACCCATTTCACCCTCGTAACCCGGCAGCACGACGGTATCGACCTCATCAGAGAAGATGCGGGCTTCGGGGGTGACGATTTCCAATTTGAGAGGCATGGGCGAGTGCGGGGGAGATTTATGATTTACGATTTATGATTTACGATTTGCCAGTGGCACCGCGATTTATGGTTTGGAAATCATAAATCAAAAATCGTAAATCATAAATGAAGCGCAGCGATTAGTCCTTCTTCACGCTGTCGATGCCGCCCTTCATGTAGAAGTTGGCCTCGGGGACGCTGTCGTGCTTGCCGTCAAGAATTTCGGCGAAGCCCTTGATGGTGTCTGCGACCTTGACGTATTCGCCCTTGGTGCCGGTGAAGATTTCTGCGACGTGGAAGGGCTGGGAGAGGAAGCGCTGAAGCTTACGTGCACGGAACACGGTGAGCTTGTCTTCTTCGCTGAGCTCGTCCATGCCCAGGATGGCGATGATGTCCTGAAGGTCTTTGTAGCGCTGAAGGACGCGCTGCACGCCGCGGGCGACACGGTAGTGCTCTTCGCCGACGATTTCGGGGGCGAGGGCCTTGGAAACGGAGGCGAGAGGATCCACAGCGGGATAGATGCCCAGCTCGGCGAGTGAACGCTCAAGCACGACGGTGGAGTCAAGGTGGGCGAAGGTGTTGGCCGGGGCAGGGTCGGTCAAGTCGTCAGCAGGGACGTAAACGGCCTGGAAGGAGGTGATGGAACCGGTCTTGGTGGAGGTGATTCGCTCCTGCATCTGACCCATTTCAGCGGCGAGGGTGGGCTGATAACCCACGGCGGAAGGCGTACGTCCAAGGAGAGCGGACACTTCGGAACCGGCCTGGGAGAAACGGAAGACGTTGTCCACGAAGAAGAGCACGTCCTGGTTCTTTTCATCGCGGAAATACTCGGCCATGGAGAGGGCGGAGAGAGCGACGCGGAGACGGGCTCCTGGGGGCTCGTTCATCTGGCCGTAAACAAGGGCCACCTTGGAACCGGGCTCGCTGATGTAGCCGCCCTGGTCGTTCTTGACGATGTCGTGGCCGTTCTTCTTCACCTTGATAACGTCGGACTCGATCATTTCATGGTAAAGGTCGTTACCTTCACGGGTACGCTCACCCACGCCGGCGAACACGGAGTAACCACCGTGGCCTTTGGCGATGTTGTTGATGAGCTCCATGATGACGACGGTCTTGCCGACGCCAGCACCACCGAAGGCGCCGACTTTACCACCCTTGGTGAAGGGGCAGATAAGGTCGATGACCTTGATGCCTGTTTCGAGGATCTGAGCGGAAGGATTCTGGTCGACGAGGGCAGGGGCGGCGCGGTGAATGGCGTAGCGCTTTGCTGTCGCAGGGGAGGGCTGGTCATCGCAAGCGTCGCCGGTGACATTGAAGATACGGCCGAGAACTTCTTCGCCGACGGGGACGGTGATGGGGCCGCCGGTGTCGGTGACGTCCATGCCGCGCTTGAGGCCTTCGGTGGAAATCATCGCAATGGAGCGCACCCAGCCATCACCGAGATGCTGCTGCACTTCGCAGGTGAGGCGTGCGGCCTTGCCACCCTGCTCGAAGTTGATTTCGAGGGCGTTGTAGATGGCGGGCAGCTTGCCGGAGGCGGAGAAATCCACGTCCACCACGGGACCGATGACTTGAACGATTTTGCCGATGTTGCTCATATGAAGTGAAAAGGGGTAAGTAAAAAGTTAAAAGGGCCTGCTTTATTCAAGAGCCATCTTGGCGGTGGTGATTTCGAGGAGTTCGTTGGTGATCGCGGCCTGGCGGAGCTTGTTGTATTCAAGGCTGAGGTCCTTGATCATCTGCTTGGCGTTGTCGGTGGCGTTCTTCATGGCGACCATCCGGCTGGAGTGCTCGGAGGCGCGGGATTCGAGCACCATCTGGTAGATGGTGTCGTTGACATACTGCGGGAGAACGGTCTCAAAGACGACTGCGGCGCTGGGCTCAAACTTGTACTCAAGGGAGTCAGCGGCAGCCGGGGTGATCTCATGACCGAAGTCACGCTTGCCACCAAGAGTCACCGGATTGACGGGCAGAAGCTGCTCGACCGAGGGAAGAACGGTGACGGTGTTGATGAAGTTGTTGAAGACCACGAGCACTTTCTTGTACTCACCCGTGCGGTACTTTTCCTGGATGAAGCGGCTGACGGAGCGGACTTCGGCGAACTTGGCGGGGTCTTTGATGGGGAAGTCAGCGACGAGGGTGCGGCGCAGGCGGTTGATGGCCTGGACTGCCTTCTTGCCGACGGTGACGTATTCGACTTCGCCTTCGATCTGAGTGGTGACGAGCTTCTTGAACAGGTTGGTGTTCAAGGCGCCGCAGAGGCCTTTGTCCGAAGCGATGAGGAGGACGAGGGTCTTGTCTCCCTTGCCTTCGGAGAAGAAGGGGTGGATGCCCTCTTCAGCGTGCTCCTTGAGGTTCACCAGGATCTTGTTGAGCATCTCGGCGTAGGCACGGCCATGGCTGGCCTGGTCCTGCGCCTTTTTCATCTTCGCAGCCGCGACGAGCTGCATGGCCTTGGTGATCTGGGCCGTGTTTTTGACCGATTTGATTCGGCGTCTGATGTCGCGGGTGGAGGGCATCTTTTAAAGGATGAAGGATGAAAAACTAGAAACTAAAACAGCTTACTTCCAGGAGGCTTTGAAGTCGTCGAGGGCGGATTTGAGGCCGGCTTCGACATTGTCGAGGGTCTTCTCGTTGGCGAGCTGGTCCATGAGCTCGCTCTTGCGGGTGCTGAGGTACTCCTCGAGCTTGGCCTGGAATTCCTTCACGCGGTCCACGGCGACGGAGTCAAAGTAGCCCTTCTGCATGGCGTAGAGAGTGCTGACCATGATGGGCAGGCTCTTCGGCTGATACTGCTGCTGCTTGAAGAGTTCCACGATGCGAGCACCGCGATCGAGCTTGGCCTTGGTGCTGGCGTCGAGGTCGGAACCGAACTGGGCGAAAGCGGCGAGTTCGCGGAACTGGGCGAGGTCGAGCTTGGTGGTGCCGGAGACCTTCTTGATGGCCTTGGTCTGAGCGGCGGAACCCACGCGGGACACGGAGAGACCGACGGAGATGGCAGGACGGATGCCCTGGTAGAAGAGGTCGGTTTCGAGGAAGATCTGACCGTCGGTGATGGAGATCACGTTGGTCGGAATGTAAGCGGACACGTCGCCAGCCTGGGTCTCGATGATGGGCAGGGCGGTCATGGAACCACCGCCGTAGTTTTCGGACACGCGGCAGGAGCGCTCAAGCAGACGGGAGTGGAGATAGAACACGTCACCCGGATAAGCTTCACGGCCGGAAGGACGCTTCAGGATGAGGGAAACCTGACGGTAGGCGACGGCCTGCTTGGAAAGGTCATCATAGACGATGAGGACGTCCTGGCCCTGGTCCATGAACCACTCGCCGATGGCGGCGCCGGCGTAGGGGGCGAGGTACTGGTTCACCGCAGAGTCAGAAGCGGAAGCGCTGACGATGGTGGTGTATTCCATGGCACCGGCGTCTTCGAGGGTCTTGACGACGCGGGCAATGTTGGACTGCTTCTGGCCGATGGCGACGTAGATGCAGTAGAGGGGCTTGTGGCCCTTAAGCTTGCCCTGTTCGGCAGCCTTGTTCTGCTGAGCCTGGGAGATGATGGCGTCAACGGCGATGGTGGTCTTGCCGGTTGAGCGGTCACCGATGATCAGCTCGCGCTGACCGCGGCCGATGGGGATCATGGCGTCGATGCTCATGATGCCGGTCTGCACAGGGACGGACACGGACTTACGGGCAATGATGCCAGGAGCAAGCTTTTCGACGGGGTACTGGGTTTCGCCCTTGATGTCGCCTTTGCCGTCGATGGCCTGACCGAGGGCGTTCACGACGCGACCAAGGAGGCTCTTGCCGACCGGCACGGAGAGGAGACGGCCAGTGGTCTTGACTTCATCGCCAGCCTTGATGTTTTCGCCAGAGCCGAGAAGCACGCAACCGACTTCGGTTTCTTCGAGGTTGAGGGCCAGACCGTAAACGCCGCCGGGGAACTCGATCATTTCGTTGAGCATGACATCGCTCAAGCCTTCAATCTTGGCTGCGCCGTCACCGATTTCACGTACGATGCCCACATTGGACTTCGTGACGGCGGTCTTGAGGCCGGCGATTTGGGATTCGATCTCCTGGAGGATGTTGCTCATGGTATTGCGGGTTTGAAAAAGCTGAGAGAGGGGCGGGAAGAATTAGGCGGAAAGGGAGTCTGAGAGGGCTTTGAGACGGGCTTTGACACTGCCATCCCAAACGTCGGAACCGACTTTCACGCGGATGCCGCCGAGCAGTTCTGGATTGACACTGAACTCGAGGGTGAGCGGGCGGCCATACTTCTTGGAGAGGCTGGCCTGGAGCTCTGACTGAGTGGCAGGGGCGAGGGCGGTGGCGCTTTCCACTGCGGCGCGCTGACGGTCCACTTCGTTGGCCACGAGGCGGGCAAAGGCGTCGAGGATGCCGATGTAGCCACGGGGCTTGCTGCTGGCGACGGTGCTGACCACCTTGCGCACACTGGCGTCATCAAGCTTTCCGTTGGCGATGCAGGCGCGGAAAAGCTGGCGAGAGGTGCGGCGGGCTTCCTTGGTGATCTTCATGGTGGCGCGGCGGCGGGAAAATTAAGCGGAGACCTGGGCAGCGGTTTCCTGGTTGATGCGGGTCTGGTCGTCGGTGTTGAGGACCTTGCCGGTGACGCGGCTGGTGGCGTCGGAGACCATGCGGCCGAATTCGCGCTTCAGCTGGGACATGAGCTGCTCCTGCTCAAGCTGGGCGGCTTCACGGGCCTTGGCAATGATGGTGTTGGCGGAAGAGACGGCCTCCTGCTGGCGGCGCTCCTGGATGAGCTTGGCGGCGTCGTCGGCTTCTTTCACGAGGCGGGCTGCGTCAGCCTCCGCCTTGTCGAGAATGGCCTGGGAATTCTGCTTGGCCTCAGCGGCGTCGCGGGCGATTTTTTCGAGCTTGGCTTCACCGTCGGCGATGCGCTGGCGGCGCTGCTCAAGCATGGCCAGAATAGGACCGAAAGCGTACTTCTTCAGGATGCTATAGACCGCGATGAAAATGATGACTTGGGCGAAGAACTTGCCCCAGGCGAGTCCGAAGTCGCCTGCGATTTGATATGCGATGCCTTTGATCTGGTCCATAGCCGAGTTTGAAGAGAAAAGGAGAGGAAGAGTTGACTAGCTGCGGCGGGCTGGGACACAGCCCGCCGCGAAATTCAGGGCTTACTTGCCAAGAATGAAGGACAGAATGCCGAGACCTTCTGCGAGGGCCATGGCGATAATGCCGAGGGTCAGGATGTTGCCGAAAGCGCCGGGGTTGCGACCGACGGCTTCCACAGCCTTGGAGCCGATGAGGCCCACGCCGATGGCGGCGCTGCCTGCACCGATACCGGTGGCGATAGAGCCGGAGACGCCAGCGGCGACTGCGGGTCCGTGAGCGGCGGCCTGCTCGGCCATAGAGATGAGTTCCATTGTCATAGTGTTATGCGAGTATGTGGTTTGTTGTGTCGCCAGCGTCCACGCGTTGCGCATGGTCCCGCGGGCAAAGTCAGAGATTAGTGGTGCGCCTCCTCATGACCGTGTTCTTCGTCATGAGCGGTGGAGAGCTGGATGTAAACGGTGCTCAGGAGGGTGAACACGATGGCCTGAAGCAGGCCGACCAGCAGCTCCATGAAATAGAAGGGGAAGGGGGCGAGGACGCTGCCGATGAAGCCGCCCATGCCGCTCATGGTGTGAAGCACGTTTTCACCGGCGATGATGTTGCCGTAGAGACGGAAGGAGAGGGTGATGGGGCGGAAGACGATCGAGAAGATTTCGATGACGCCGACGAAGAGGAACACTGCAGCCACTGCCATGCCCATGATGCCTTTGAGGCCGCCCTTGGGGCCGAAGGTGTGGACGATGAAGCCCCAGACGCCGACTTCCTTGATGGTGATGTAGAGCCAGACGATGAACATGGCTGCTGCAAGGCCGAAGGCGGCATTGAGGTCAGTCGTTGGCGGACGAAGCAGTGCGAAATGGACTTCCTTGACGCTGAGGGTGCCGGTGCCTTCGCCCCAGCCGATGGTGCCGACGCCTGGAAGGAGGCCGAACCAGTTGGAGACCAAGATGTAGATGAAAACGGTGGCGAGGAGGGGGAAGACCTTGGGGGCAAGCTTTGCGCCTACGATGCCTTCGACCTGGCCGTAAAGAAACTCGACGATGAATTCGAAGAGGTTCTGAGTCTTGTGCGGGATCAGGGTCATGTTCGTGGTGGCCTTGCGGGCGAACCAGAGGAGCAGGACGGTGATGATGGCCGCTACAAAAAGAGAAGTGGTGATGAAGCTGAGGTTACTCTCTTGGAAGAACTCCGACGCATAGCTGGGCACATTCGCGAGCAGCGGCGAGAAGGAGGTTGAAGGGAGAAACGTGGGCAACATGGGGGTAGGGGCTACCGGGGAGGGTCGGTGTAGGGTCTCGCCGGGATGGCGGGCAGTTTTTTTAGCCACATGAAAGGTGGGTGGCAAGCCCTATTTGTGAAAAATTTCACAAAGTCGGCGTTTGAGGCCTTGGGATGCGGCTGGATTTGCTGCTTTGAAAGGGGGAGATCTTGAAATTTGCGGAGGAGAGAGTGTGTTTTTGCAGGGATTGCAGGTGCTGAAGGCGTGGCTGTGGGCCGATGGGGGCCCCAGGGCTGGAGTCGCAAAATCTGGTTTTCTTGCGGTGGGGGAGAATGGCTTATTTGCCTATGTGTAGCCTGGGGTGAGACGGTAGGGACCAATGCTGCGGTGCAGGGTGTTTTTTGCCCGCTCATGCGCTTCCGGGCCGAATATCTGAGGGCAAGATCTCGACAGCGCTTCTGGCTCGTGCAAGCTTTTCGCCGATGTCTTCCCACTCATTCGCTGTGTTGTTTGTCCTTTCGCTTTTGGCTGTGCCTGCAGGTGCGGCGGGGAAGTCCAGGCCCAAGATGATTTCAGCAGAGGGCAAGCCGAACGTCCTTTTCATCATTGCAGATGATCTGCGTGACTACGCAGCCTGGATGGGCGGGCACCCGCAGTCGGTGACTCCGAACATGGACCGGCTGGCGAAAATGGGCATGCGCTTTACGAATGCACACTGCAACTACGCGCTGTGCAATCCCTCGCGCACGGCATTGCTCACGGGCATGCTGCCGTCATCGAGCGGGGTGTACGGGAATGAGCAGGACTGGAGGCGCAGTGTGAAGATCTCTGGCAAGCCGACGCTGCCGGAGCATTTCAAGGCGCAGGGATACACGACGGCTGCGGCGGGGAAAATTTTCCATGCGAACCATGGCGGGCCGGAGGGGCGACTGGCTGGCTGGCACGGAGGGCGGCGCGGCTTTGAGCAGGACTCGGCGTGGGATTTGCGCTTTCCACAGCCGGGGGTGCAGATTCCGGACCTGCCGGTGCATACAGGGCAGAATTTCAACGGGCTGAACATCTGGCACTGGGACTGGGGTGGCATCTCAGTGCCTGAGGAGAAGACGGATGACGGTCAGGTGGCGGCGTTTGCGGCAGAGTTTCTGCTGCAGAAGCAGAAGAAGCCGTTTTTTCTGGCGCTGGGGCTCTACCGGCCGCACTCGCCCTGGTATGTGCCGCAGAAGTACTTTGATGCGCTGCCGCTGGAGTCGATCAAGCTGCCGGAGGTGAAGGCGGATGATCTGGATGATGTGCCTGCGAGTGCGAAAACGCAGCTCAAGGAGGGGTATCACCAGCGAATCCTGGAAAAGAACCTCTGGAAGGATGCGGTGCGTGCCTACCTGGCCAATGTGGCGTTTTGCGACGCCATGCTGGGGCGCATTCTGGAGGCGGTGGAACAAGGGCCGAATGCGAAGAACACGATCATCGTTTTCACGTCTGACCACGGCTGGTATCTCGGGGAAAAGCAGATGTGGCACAAGGGCAAGCTGTGGGAGGAGGCGACGCGAGTGCCGCTTTCAATTTATGCGCCGGGTGTGACGCAGGCGGACAGCCTTTCGGGGCAGCCGGCGTCGCTGACAGACCTCTATCCCACGCTGTGTGAACTGGCCGGGCTGCCACGGCCCGAGCACCTGGACGGCAGCAGCCTGAAACCTCTGCTGCTGGACCCGGCTGCCAAAAGCAAGGGGCCCGCCATCACCTGCATGGGCGGCGGCAAAAATGCCGGGTATGCCGCGCGTGACGAGCGGTGGCGCTACATCCGCTACGCGGACGGCAGCGAGGAGCTGTATGATCACGAGAGCGACCCGAAAGAGTGGACGAACCTGGCGGCGAGGCCGGAGCATGCGGCGGTGAAGACCCGGCTGGCGGAATTTTTCCCGCAGGACTTCAAGAGCGCGGTGCGGCCTGCTGCTGAAATGAGCGGTGCAGCGAGCCCCTCGGGCTCGGTCGATCTGAAGCTGAACATCGGGGATGAGCTGAGTGCTGGCGAGGCACCGAAGCTGAAGGGCAGGGGTGTTTTTATCGACGCTGTGGTGGAGTTTGATCCGCTGGCGGACCAGGACAGCACGCTGCTGGCGCAGGGGGATGAAGAGTCCGGGTATGTGCTGCATCTGGTGGCTTCGCAGCCGACATTGACTGTGTTTGCGAACGGCAAGAGCACTGCGATCAGCAGTGCGGCGCTGGAGAAAGGCCGTGTGAACATCCGGGCGCAGATCGACACTGGGGGCGTTATCACGCTGGCTGTGCCGGGACACAGCGAGGTGCTGGGGGTGGCGCCGTTTGAGCAGGGATTTCCGCAGGAACCGAAGACGGGCCTGTGCGCCGGGCAGAGTTTTGGGATTTTGAAGCCTGCGAAATACCCGAACAGCACGCCGTTTGACGGTGTGGTGCACCGTCTGAAGCTGACCGTGCTGCCGCCGCATGCGGTGCCAGCGCCCACGGCGGCGGCTGAGAAGAAGCCCTGAGCGGGCGAAGGGCCACATTCACAGATTCCGCGCATCTTTCGTGCTGGCCAGAGAGAATAAGTGGATTAAAGCTACCCATTCCTCCCAACCACCCCCTTCATGCGAGCACGCATCATCAAAGACTTCCGCTTCGAGGCCGCCCAGACGCTGCCTAACCTCCCTGGCGACCACAAGTGCACCAAGATGCACGGTCATTCCTTCAAGCTGGAAATCGCAATCGAGGGCGAGGTGGATCCGAAGATCGGCTGGGTGTATGACCATGCGGAAATCTCCAGAGCGATGAAGCCGCTCATGGACCAGCTGGACCACTCCTACCTCAACGAGATCGAAGGGCTGGAGAATCCCACGATTGAGTACATGGCGGCGTGGCTGTGGAAGAAGCTGGCTCCGCAGCTGCCGGGCCTGTGTGAGATCGTGATCCACGAAACACCCAACGCACGCTGCGTGTTTCGTGGCGAGTTTTGAGCCGGCCGGGCTCAGGCCGCCGCGTGGACACGGCGACGGCGGAGTGCCAGCAATGCGAGGCCGAGACCGCCCAGCAGGGTGCGTGAAGGCTCTGGCACGGCATCCACATGCAGCGAGAGAGAAGTGGCGCCGATGGTGAACTGCCCGGCAAAACCGAGCGGTGTGGAGCCGAAGGCGAGGTTTGAGAGCGAAAGACCGGAGACGGAGCTGTAGTTCATCAGGGTGTAGTCTGAGCCGCTGGCAAGGCTGCCGGTGTTCAGGATGTCAAAGATGGTGGTGCCGCCGCCGGTGAAGCTCAGGGCACCGCCGATGTTGAGGAGGTCTGAGGTGGTGCCGAGCTCGAAGGCGAAGCGGGAGCCGTCCACGATGCTGAGGTTTCCATCAATGTTCAAGGTGCCGGGACTGAGGCCGGGGGCGATGGTGCCGCCGCTGGCGACAGAGACATTGCCTGCGATGTCGCCGGTTCCTTTCAAGGTGCCGGTGGAGTTGACGATGACGTTGCCGGAGCCGGTGGCGCTGCCCGTGGTGTTGGTGACGCTGAGTGTGCCGCTGACAGTGGTGGTGCCGCTGTAGGTGCTGGCTCCTGAAAGGATGACGTTGCCGGTGGAGATGGAGACGCTGCTGAAATTGGAGAGGGAGCCTGCGTAGCTGAAAGTGTTGCCTGTGCCTGGATTGAATGTGGCGGTGTTGGTGCCGGTGCCGCCGTCGATGTCGCCTGTGATGGAGCCGCCGGTGACTGTGAGGGTGTCGTTGCCAGCGCCAAGATCGACCGCCTGACCGTTGTCTCCGATGACTGAACCTGCATTGTTGAGGGTGTCGTCGCCATCGCCGGTCTGGATGGCTGCGCCAGCGGTTGCTCCTGCTCCACGAATGGTTCCCGTGGCGTTGTTGGTGATGATGTCAGCAAAAGTGCCGATAAACTTGATGCCAAATCCCGCCTTGCCCTGAATGAGGCCGCTGTTGGTCACGGTGGTTGCCGCGATGGCATTGCCGCCATTGCTGTCATCGATCAGAATGCCGTTGCCACCTTTGGTGGGATCACCATTCGGCGCGTCGGCCGACAACGAGCTGCCGATGATCCTGCCGGTGACAGTGTTGGTAATGCTGCCACCGCCGGCAGCGACGCCCTCGGCATTGTTTGTGCCCCGTGCACCGAGGCCCAGAATGTCGCCTGAGTTATTCAGAGTGAGTGTGCCGTCCACATCCACACCGTCACCATCGCCATCCGTCGCGGTGGACAACACGCCGCCCTTGATGGTTGCGCCAAGGGCATTGGTCACGCTGGCTGAAGAGCCAAGATCATCGATGTTGACGCCGGAGCCGTTCACTGCGGAAATGGTGCCCGCATTGTTGTTCACGGTGATGGTGAATCCGGCAAAACCTCCGGTGATGCCATGCCGACCCGAGATGGAGCCGGTGTTGGTCACGGTGACACCCGTGCCGTTTGCCTGGATGCCATCGCTGCCGGAGGGCGTTGCGGTTCCGGTGGGAGTGGCAGAGATGGTTCCTGCATTGATCACCGTGCCATTGGTGCCGGGACGCACGGCATCTTCACCGACAGTGGAAATGATGCCGCCGAGCTGATTGGTCAAACTGTTGGCGGCAGTGGTGATTGCAGCCCAGTCAATCGCCTGACCGCCGGCGCTGACACTGATGGTGCCGCTGTTTGTCAATGTGACAGCGGTGTTGGCCGAATTAACGCGAACTGCATCGGTGCTTACTGAAGTGATGGTTCCCGTGTTTGAGATCGTGAGCACGGAATTGTTCACCGTACTGTCAATGGTGCGGCCAGATCCCGTCTGCTGAATCGTGCCATTGTTGGTCAGTGAGGTTGTGGCACTCATCGTCACCGCCACCGTGCTGCCCCCGAGGGTCAGGGATTTGCCGGAGTCCACTGTGCCGGTCTGCCCGTCAGCGTTCAGTGTTTGCGCGGTGGTGGTGTTTGTGCTGATGACAAAGGTGGCGGCCTGAAGCGCGGGTGCCGAAAAGATGGCGAGTGCTGCCAAGGCTGAGGCGGTGATGTGGCGATGCTGGGGAGTCATGTCTTGAAAGGGGGTAGGGCGGGCGCTTATGCGTGCGCCGGGGGCGGCTGTCGAAAGACGCGGCGTTACGATTTTGCCTTGTGGCAGTCCTGCCACATTTGGGTGGTGAACCCCTGGTGTTTGCCCTCTTCAATCTGGAAAAAATGTAACATGACTTGTCGCCTTGCGACCATGGCTATAGTCCGGGCATGCCTGTCCTCACCGAACGCAAAACGCAGCCGCAGTATGATGTCATTGTCGTGGGTTCCGGGGCCGGTGGGGGCATGGCGGCGATGATCCTGGCGCTCAGCGGAGTGAAGGTGCTCATGATTGAGGCCGGGCGGAATTATGAGCCGGTGAAAGAGACGCCGATGTTTAACACGCCGGAGATGGCACCGCTGCGCGGGACCGCCACGCCGGACCGGCCCTTCGGATTTTATGACGCCACGGTGAACGGTGGCTGGCAGGTGCCGGGAGAGCCCTACACCAACAAGCAGGGGACCGAGGGAGACTTCTGGTGGTGGCGTGCGCGCATGCTGGGCGGGCGCACGAACCACTGGGGGCGCATCTCGCTGCGGTTTGGTGAGTTTGATTTCAAGCCGAAGTCGCGCGACGGGCTGGGTGTGGACTGGCCCATGAGCTATGAGGACATGGCGCCGTGGTATGACCGAGTGGAGCAGCTCATCGGTGTGTATGGAGAGAATGACGGCATCGCGAATGCGCCGAACTCTTCCCCTGGCGTGCTGATGCCGCCGCCGAAACCGCGTGTGGGCGAGCTGCTGGCGAAGAAGGCGGGCAGGAAGCTCGGGGTGCCTGTGGTGGCTGCGCATCGTGCGGTGCTGAGCCAGCCGATGGACTGGAAGAACCTGCCGAAGGTGCTTTTCCCCAACAATCCGAAGGCGCAGGAAATCATCGGCAAGGACATGATGTCGCGCGCGGCGTGCTTCTGGGCGACGAACTGCATCCGTGGCTGCAGCATCCGCGCCAATTTCCAAAGCACGACGGTGCTGCTGCCGCCTGCGCTGGCGACGGGAAACCTGGACATCATCACGGATGCGATGGTTCGCGAAGTGGTGATGGGTGCGGATGGCAAGGCCACGGGGGTGCACTACATCGACAAGGTGACGCGGCGAGATGCGGTGGTGAAGGCGCGCGTGGTCATCCTGGCGGCGAGCACCTGCGAGACCTCGCGCATTTTGCTGAACTCAAAATCGCGCGACAAGGCGGGGCTGGCCAACTCGTCGGGGCAGGTGGGGCGCAATCTGATGGACAGCGTGGGTACGCGCCTGGGGGCGCACATTCCCGCGATGGAGGATCTGCCGCCGATGAACGAGGATGGCGCAGGCGGGCTGCACACCTACGTGCCGTGGTGGCTGGTGCATGAGCATGCCAAGCTGGGCTTTGCACGCGGCTACCACATCGAGATGGGCGGCGGCCGGCAGATGCCGGAGGTGAAGAGCTTTGGCTACCTGGACTCCACGTCGCCCGGAGTCTATGGTCGCAAGCTGAAGGAGGAGGCGCGGCGCTACTACGGGGCGCAGTTTGGCTTCTCGGGACGCGGCGAGATGATTCCGAACAAGGACTGCTACTGCGAGCTGGACCCGAAGGTGGTGGACCAGTGGGGCATCCCTGTGCTGCGCTTTCACTGGAAGTGGAGCGACCATGAGATCAAGCAGGCGGAGCACATGCAGCAGACTTTTGCGGAACTGCTGGAGGGCATGGGTGGGAAGGCGAAGCCGCAGAGCGGGGCTGATGCCATCCAGCGGCCCGGGGAGATCATCCACGAGGTGGGCACGGCCCGCATGGGGGCAAAGGGCGCTGAGAGCGTGACGAACCAGTACTGCCAGACGTGGGATGTGAAGAACCTCTTTCTCATGGACGGCGCCGTGCTGCCCAGCAATCCTGACAAAAACCCGACGCTCACCATCCTTGCCCTGGCCTGGCGCTCCTGCGAGTGGCTGATGGAGGAGATGAAGAGGGGGAACATTTAACCGATTTGCATTATGTCTGAAAGCTCCTCCATTTCCCGCCGCCATGCTCTCAAGGGCCTCCTCGGCGGCGCCGCCGGCGTGGCTGCGGCGCCTGCCATGGCCGCGCCCAACCATACGGAGGCGGCACCGCCCGTGCATGCCTCGCGCTTTGTCTTTCATGACCCGGACTTCATGGCGGGGGTGAAGTTTCCGTGGGAAAAGCTGCTGACTGCCGAGGAACTGGCCACCACGCAGGCGCTGGCGGATTTGATTTTGCCCAAGGACGAAACCTCGCCTGCGGCCTCGGAGGTGGGGGTGCCGGATTTCATCAACGAATGGGTCAGCGCGGAGTATCCGGCGCACCAGGAGGACCGCGAGACGATCCGGGGCGGTCTGAGCTGGCTGAACACGGAGAGCTTCAAGCGGTTTGAGAAAGGCTTTGAGGCGCTGGCTGAGGCGCAGCAGACCCAGATCGTGGATGACATCTGCGGGGCGGCGGAGGTGAAGCCGGAGCACCGGGTGGGGGCGGCCTTTTTCAAGCGGTTCCGGCAGCTGTGCGTGGGCGGGTACTACAGCCACAGCCAGACCTGGAAAAGCCTCGGATACGTGGGGAATATGAGCATCGGCGGCCCCTATCCCGGGGTGCTGCCGGAGGTCGTCGAGAAGCTGGGGCTGCAGGACGTGGTTTGACGGCGGGTTTTGACCCCGAAAAAGACTGCTTTTTGGAGCAAAAAACCCCTTGGCTAGCCCCCTCAGCTTGCTAGGCTTAAACCACCTTCATCGAGCACGTTTCCGGAGCGGTTTTTGAGGACGGACTCAGGCGATGGAACTCACCGCAAAGCAAAGCTATGTCTGACGACAACAACGACCTCCACAGCACCACCCACGTAGCCGCCACCCAAGCCTACGGCGCAGAGCAAATCCAGCATCTCGAAGGACTCAAGGCTGTCCGCCTCCGTCCGGGCATGTACATCGGCGATCCCGATGAGCGCGGCCTCCACCACTGCGTGTTTGAGGTGGTGGACAACTCCATCGACGAGCATCTGGCGGGCAACTGCAAAAACGTTAGCGTCACCATTCACAGCGACGGCTCTCTCAGTGTGGAGGATGACGGCCGCGGCATTCCTGTGGAAATGCATGCCAAAGGCATTCCCACCGTGGAGCTGGTGCTTACCAATCTGCACGCCGGTGGCAAATTTGGCGACGGTGCGTATGAGTTTTCCGGCGGTCTGCACGGCGTCGGTGCGAAGTGCGTGAACGCGCTTTCGGACTGGTTCAAGTGCGAGGTGTTCCGTGACGGCAAGATCTACGCCATCGGTTTTGAACGCGGCATCACGACCGAGCCGCTCACGGTCCTTGGCGAGCAGGAGGAGCCGAAGCGCACGGGCACGAAGATCACCTTCTTCCCGGATGCGACGATCTTCACCATCACCACCACGTTTAATTTTGACCGCCTTCTGGTGCGCCTGCGTGAGCTGGCCTTCCTGAATCCTGGAATCAACATCACTGTCACCGATGAGCGTGTGTCGCCACCGCGGCAGGAGGTGCTGCTCTACACGGAAGGTGTGAAGCAGTTTGTGCGGGAGATGGGTGCGGACAAGGACAAGGTGCATCCGGAGCCGATCGCGCTGGCCGGGCGGCGTGAGATCATGATCGATGACAAGCCGAAGTTCATCCTCGTGGATTGTGTGCTGCAATACAACAAGGGGCTCAGCGAGCAGACGCTGTGCTTTGCCAATGCGATCCCCAATCCGGACGGGGGAACGCATTACAGCGGCCTCAAGAGCGCGCTGACGAAGGCGGTGAAGCAGTACATCAATTCCAACCCCAAGTCCTTCAAAGACAAGCTGCCCGACATCGAGGGCGATGACTGCCGCGAAGGTTTGATCTGCGTGCTCAGTGTCAAGCTGCCGAATCCGCGGTTCAACTCGCAGACGAAAGTAAAGCTGGTGAACGGTGAGGTCGAAGGCGTGGTGAGCTCCGTCGTGTATGAGGGTCTGCTGCGTCACTTTGACGAGAACCCGGACACCGCTGTCGAGGTGATCAAGAACATCATCATCGCCGCGAAGTCCCGCGAGGCGGCGCGCAAGGCGCGTGAGGCCATACGCAAGGATGCGATGAGCAGCGGCGGTCTGCCGGGCAAGCTGGCGGACTGCTCTGAGCGTGATCCGGCGAAGACGGAGCTGTTCATTGTCGAGGGTGACTCCGCCGGCGGCTCCGCCAAGATGGGCCGCAACCGCCACAACCAGGCGATCCTCCCGCTGCGTGGAAAACTCATCAACACGGAGAAGGCGCGACTGGAGAAGGTGCTGCAGAACAAGGAAGTGCAGACCATGATCACCGCCATCGGCACCGGCATCGGTGGTGACAGCGAGGTGGAGGGCTCCTTCAACATCGACAAGCTGCGCTACCACAAAATCGTCATCATGACCGATGCTGACGTGGACGGCAGCCACATCCGCACGCTGCTGCTGACCTTCTTCTTCCGCCAGATGCCGGAGCTGGTGAAGCGAGGCCACATCTATGTGGCGCAGCCGCCGCTCTACCAGGTGACGCGTAAAAAGCGCGAGGAGTATGTGCAGAGCGACGCGGAGATGGACGCCATCCTTCTCGAGCTCGGCTCAGGTGAGATCAGCCTGCGCAACATCTCCGATGGCAGCAAGCTGGCCGCGGACAGGCTCAAGTCGATCCTGGACCTGCTGGTGCCGGTGGCCAAGTTTGCGGACATCATCCGCCGGCATGGAGCTGACTTTGAGCAGTACCTCCAGGCACGTGATGAAGCCACGGGCAACCTGCCGCACCACCTGGTGGTCATCCGTGAGGGCAACGAGGTGAACATCCACTACTTCCACAGCAACGAACAGCTGGCCGCGTTTGCGCGGGAGAACAACGACTTGCACCTGTTCAGCAATGCGGCCTCGGTGGAGGCAAACGGCGGCGGTGTGGCACCCAAGTCCCACCGGCGTGCGCGCCTGATTGAGATCCATGAGGCGCATGGCATGAAAAAACGCTTTCAGCAGCTCGATGAACTGGGCCTGCACGTGGACCACTTCAGCAGCCAGGACAAGCCGCTCTTCGAGGTCATCGAAGGCGAGGGTGAAAACGCCAGGGTGCACCCGGTTTTCAGCATTCCAGGCATCCTTGACAAGGTGATGGAGATCGGAAAGCGCGGGATGGAGATCAAGCGCTTCAAAGGTCTGGGCGAAATGAACGCCAAGCAGCTTTTTGAGACCACCATGGACCCGAACAAGCGCACGCTGCTGCAGGTGAAGCTGGACGAAACCAACTCCCACGAGGCCGAACGCATGTTCACCATCCTGATGGGAGACGTGGTGGAGCCGCGCAAGCACTTCATCGAGGAGAACGCACTCAACGTACGCAACCTCGACGTGTAGCCGAGAGGGCACGTCAAGGTGGCGGGCAACTGCCAAAAATCTGAATGGCCACGGCCGAAGTACATGATCTGAAAGTCTATCAGCTCGCGATGCGTGCTGGGGAGGCGGTATGGTCATTGACGGCAGGCTGGGACTGGCTGGCAAAACAGACGGTGGGACTGCAGTGGATCCGTTCTGCAGACTCCATCGCCACCAGCATTTCCGAAGGCCATGCGCGCTGCTCTGCCAAAGAGGGTGCCAGATTTTATGCGGATGCCCTGGGTCACCTGAGCCAGACGCAGACGTGGCTGGAGAAAGTGGTGGCTCGGAAGCTAGTACCCGATGCTGCGGCACGGGAGCTCTCCCAGAACCTCGACACCCTCCGCCGCCTGCTCAGCAACCACACCGAGACATTCGATCCCCCATCATTCAACAACCCTGCCAGCAAAACCTCCAGGGGCGGCTCCATCCACCTGCTGCCGCTTGAGGAGTTTTTCCACCCGCAATCCTCCGACTGGAACGCCTGAACCTAGGACGGCAACCCGCAATCAGCCCCGATTTTTTCAATCTCATGCAAGACCCCAACATCCGCCCCATCTCTGTCGCTGAAGAAGTGAAGAATTCCTTCCTCGACTACTCGATGTCCGTCATCATTGCCCGTGCGCTGCCGGATGTGCGCGACGGTCTGAAGCCCTCCCAGCGCCGCATTCTCTACGCGATGCATGAGCTCTCGCTCTACCCGCCGAAGAAGCACATGAAGTGTGCGAAGATCTGCGGTGACACCTCCGGTAACTACCATCCGCACGGCGAGGCGGTCATCTACCCGACGCTCGTCCACATGGGCCAGCCATGGGCCATCCGTGAGCCGCTGATCGACCCGCAGGGGAACTTTGGCTCTGTGGAAGGCGACCCTCCGGCAGCCATGCGTTATACGGAAGCGCGCATGACGCAGCTGGGAGGCACGCTGATGTCTGACATGGAGAAGGAGACGGTGGATTTCGTGCCGAACTACGATGAGCGTCTCACCGAGCCGACGGTGTTTCCGGCGGCGTTTCCCAACCTGATCGTCAATGGAGGCACGGGCATCGCCGTGGGCATGGCCACCAACATGCCGCCGCACAACCTCGGCGAGGTGGTGGACGCCGTGTGTGCGCAGATCGACAATCCGCAGATCACCTGCAGCGAGCTGCAGGCACACATCAAAGGGCCTGACTTCCCCACGGGCTGCGTGATCCTGGGCACCAACGGCATCCGTGAGTACATGGAAACGGGGCATGGGAGCGTGCGCATCCGCGGACAGGCGGAGATTGTCGAAAACGGCAACCGCGAGCAGATCGTCATCACCGAGATCCCGTTCAACGTGAACCGAGCCGAGCTGGTGAAACGCATCGCCGAGCTGGCGAATGAAAAGGTGATCACCGAGATCAGCGGGGTACGTGATGAGTCAGATGAAAACACCCGGGTCGTGATCGACCTCAAGCGCGATGCACGCGGCCAGGTGGTGCTGAACAACCTGTACAAGCACACGGCTCTGGAGTCGAGCTTCTCGATCCACATGCTGGCCATCGACGGCGGCAAGCCGCGGGTGCTGAGCATGAAGGACGCGATCGCGTGCTATGTGGAGCATCGCCGGGAGGTGATCATCCGCCGCACGCGCTTCCTGCTGAAGCAGGCGGAGTTCCGTGCGGAGAAGCTGGAGGCCCAGCTGCTCGCGCTCGGCCACCTGGATGACTTCATCAAGATCATCCGTGACAGCAAGAGCCGTGATGAAGCGCGTGAGCGCCTCAAGGCCTACAACTTTGCCGTCAGCACTGCGGAGCAGCTCGGCATCCTGATCCGCGGCCAGGCCAGCGTGATCGGAGACAGGTACATCTTTACCGACAAGCAGGTGGAGGACATTCTGGAACTCCGCCTGTACCAACTTGTCGGGCTTGAGCGTGACAAGATCAAGGCAGACTATGACGAGGTACTCGTCAGCATCCGCGACTTTATGGACATCCTGGCGCGTGAAGCCCGCGTGCTGCAGATCATCAAGGACGAGCTGCAGGCCATCCGCCTGAAGCACGCCACGCCGCGTCTGACACGGATCGAGGCCGCCGAAGGCGAGATCGAAAACATCGACCTGATCCCGAACGACCCGACGGTGGTCACGATGACGCATCTGGGCAGCATCAAGCGCACCGCCACCGCCGAGTACCGCGTGCAGGGGCGTGGAGGCAAGGGGCTCAAAGGCATGGAGACCCGGGAGGCGCAGGGCGAGGACGAGGCCAGCGACTTTGTGGAGCGTCTCTTCAGCGCGCACCTGCATGACTTCCTGCTCTTCTTTACCAACACGGGCCGCATGTATGTGGAGCGTGTGCACCAGATTCCGGAGGCATCCCGCACGGGCAAGGGGCGCAGCATCAAGAACATGCTGAATCTGCGTGCCGAAGAAAAGATCGCCGCGGTGCTGATCCTGGAAGCCCAGGGGCAGGAGGACGAGGCCATGTGGGCGGCGGACAAGTATGTCTTGTTTGCCACGAAGGACGGCACGGTGAAGAAAACCGCGCTCGAAGAATTCAAGAACTACCGCAAAGACGGCATCATCGCCATCAAGCTGGATGAAGGCAACGACTTGGTGGACGTGGTGCTCACCGACGGCAACAAGGAGGTGTGCCTCGTGACCCATGAGGGCATGTGTGCCCGCTTCCATGAGACGGGGGATGATCCTGAGACGCCGAATCTGCGCGCCATTGGCCGAAACACGGCCGGTGTGCGTGGCATCACGCTGGACGATGGCGACTTCATTGTAAGCTGCATCACCAACGAGCCTGACACGATGGTGCTGGTGGTTTCCGAGAACGGCCTTGGCAAGCGCACGGCCTTTGACGAGTACCGTCTGCTGGCCAACCGAGGCGGCAAAGGCGTGACGACGATGAACGTGACGGAGAAGACTGGCAAGGTGGTGGCCGCCAAGGCGGTGCACGACAAGGATGAACTCATGCTCATGACCACCAAAGGGCAGAGCGTGCGCATCCGCGTGTGTGACATCCGCGAAACCGGTCGCAACGCCCAGGGCGTGAAGCTCATGGGGCTCAACGAGGGTGAAACCATCCAGGACGTGGCCACCGTGGTGACGGATGAGGCAGACTCCGGCGAGGAGGCTGCCCCAGCTGCGGCGGAGGCTGGCGCCGAGCCGGCTCAGGAGAGCCCACCTGCGGAAGACGCGCCTGCAGCGGAATAAACGCCCGCCGCCGGCTGGAGGAATTTGAGGTAGGAAGTGAGCATGCCCATCGTTTGGATGGTGCATGATCCGCCTGCCTCTTTTCTTTCTGCTGCTGCTGCTGTGTGCCACGCTCGAAGCTGCGCCATCAAAGCCTAACTTCGTCATCTTCCTTGCCGATGATCTGGGCTACTCGGATCTGGGCTGCTATGGCAGTGAGATCGCGACGCCGAATCTGGACAAGCTGGCGGCGGGCGGGCTGAAGTTCACGCAGTTTTACAACACGGCGCGCTGCTGGCCAACGCGCAGCGTGCTGATGACGGGGCACTATGCGCAGCAGATCGGCATGGACCCTCCGTATGGCAAATTTCCGGCCTGGGTGCGCACGCTGCCGCAGCGACTGGCTCCGCTGGGGTACTGCAGCTACCATTCGGGCAAGTGGCATGTGAACAATGCGCCGCGCGTGGTGGCAGACGGGGGATTCACGCGCTCCTACCATGTGGCGAAGCAGGACAACCACTTTCATCCGCAAAGGCATGAACTGGATGACAAGCCGCTGCCGGAGCCGGAGGGGACCTGGTATTCGAGCATTGCGATAGCGGATCACGCGATCGACTTTCTGAAGGAGCATGCGCAGCAGCGTGCAGGGACGCCGTTCTTTGCGTATGTGGCTTTCACAGCGCCGCATTTCCCGATCCAGGCGCTGCCGGAGGACATTGCCAAATACCAGGACACCTACAAGCAGGGCTGGCCGACAACGCGCGCTGCGCGCTTTGAACGGCAGAAGAAACTGGGGCTGGTGGACACCCGCCTGTCCGACCCTGAGCCGCAGATCACGGCGCCGAGCGGCAAGGAGAGCGATCTGGAGATCCTGGGACCGGGCGAGACGCGCCATGCAGTGCCGTGGGAGAGTCTGAGCGGTGAGCAGAAGCAGTTTCAGGCCACGAAGGAGGCGATCCATGCGGCGATGGTCGACCGGCTGGACCAGGAGGTGGGACGTGTGCTGGAGCAGCTCAAGGCCATGAATGCGTTTGAGGACACGCTGATCCTTTTTCTCTCTGACAATGGCGCGAGCGCGGAGATCATGGTGAGGGGGCTGGGGCATGACAAAAACGCGCCGATGGGGGCGGCGGCCTCCTATCTGTGCCTCGGGCCGGGAGGCTCCACGGTTTCCAACACGCCGTTCAGGCGGCACAAGATCTGGGTGCATGAGGGCGGCATCAGCACGCCGTTCATTGCGCACTGGCCGCGGGGGATCAGTGCGAGGGGAGAACTGCGCCAGACGCCGGGGCATGTGATCGACATCGTGCCGACGATCCTCACGCTTGCCGGGGGGGATGTCACCGCCATGCCGGAAAAAGCGCCATCTTTTCCCGGGCGCAGCCTGGTGCCCGCGTTTGCCAAGGATGACGCGATCAGCCGCGATTTTCTTTTCTGGCACCACTCCGGCAACCGTGCGCTGCGTGAGGGCAACTGGAAGCTCGTCAGCGCTGCCGACAACGGCGATGCCTGGAAGCTCTATGATCTGGACACGGACCGCGCCGAGTCGAACGACCTCGCTGCCAAACAGCCGGAGCGCGTGAAGGCGATGTCCGAGCGATGGGAGAAGCTTGAGAGGGAGTACGTCGCACAGGCAGGGCCGAAGCCTGCAGGCAAGGCCAAGAAGGGCCGAGGTGTGAAAGAATAGAGAGAGCAGGGGGCGTGCTACCCTTTGAAGGGAACATTCTGCTCCACCTTGCCGGTGCGCGGGTCGGCCTCCAGGTGCTGAACGAACTTCACCTGATAGCTAACTTTGGAGCAGCCGCCTTCATTCAGGCACTGACGTATGGATGCCTCCAGGCCTGGCTGCACAGCGGAGGCCTCTGCGCCCGGCTGCAGGACGAAACGCCCCTCAAGGGTGCTGGGGCCTGTCTGGCAAAACTGGTAGAGGGCCACCAAGGGCTGGTATTCCATGACGCTGAGCAACTGGGTGCCGACAAAGACGAGCTTTTCCGGGACACTGAAAAGGTAGGTCATATTGCCGCGTCCGCTGAGCTCCAGTATGGCCTTGAAGGGCCAGCCCTCCTGAGGTGGCCCGAAGCGGACGCGGTCGTCGATGCGGTAGCGCAAAAGCGGCAGAGCTGTGTCCATTAGTGGTGTGGCCAGGGCGTGGTCTGAGAGCGTTCCGGAGGGGGACTCACTTTCGTCCCGCTCCACGGCTTCAAAGACCACCATGTCTTCAAACACAGCCATGTGCTCCATGCCCTGCCACTGGCGTGCGATGCCCAGTGTCTCTCCGCAGCCATAGCCGTTCAGAGGCTCGATGCCAAAAGCCTGCCGACAGAGCGAACGGATGCCGGGCGTGAGGCTGTCCCCGCCGGTGACGATGGCGCCGCCCTGAGCTGGCAGCTCCAGCCTGAGCGTGCCGTCGAGCTTTGCCTGGGCCAGACGTCCGACCAGTGACGCGTACCCGGCAATCACCGTGGGCCGGATCTGATGGAGGTGATCTATGATCTCATGCCAGGGGGAGGTGACGTTGATGGGACGGTAGTCGCACATGAGCGAACCGATCAACGGGCGGGTTGCCACCATGCTGGCTGACACGGTGGGCGCCGAAGAGCAGACGAGAGCGGCGACCACGGGACGCCTATTAAAAAAGAGCGAAGGGCTGGCAGCCTGCTTTCCGGCCTCGGGGTGCTGGCGCACAGCATAGACTGCGTTGTTCCAGTCCACGGCCGTGATTTCATGAGGGATGGGAATGGCGGCTCCGGAAGTGCCGGAGGTCATGCTGACCATCCAGCGGCCATGATAAAGACGGCCCCAGTTGCGGGGATCATGCAGATACTCGTGCAGTGCGTCCCATTTCAGCCGGGGATCAGAAACGATCTCATCCCAGTGCGCCAGGAGCTCTGCCTTGGTGAGGACGGGGATGTCTGAAAGGGCGCAACAGTCCAGATCCAGGCCTGCCAGCCTGCGGCGGTAAAACGGGCTGGTGGCAAAGACACGGTGAGCCAGTGCGCGCCATCGGCGCTCCTGCAGCGCGAGCATCTCCGGGCGGCTGAGACGCTGGGCATGGCGAACGGCCTTTGCGGCCCGGTAAAGATTCCATGTTCTAAACATGCGGTGTTGGTGCAACAGGAAGACGTGGGTGCAACAACAAACGAATGAAGAGAATGCTGGCGCCAACCGAACCAACGCATACGTATTCCTGCAAGAAAAACCATGGTCAAAGAAATTGATTTCCAATCCAACCGTGAACTCATTGAGTCTTTCCGCCGAGCCTCGTACGGAGCATCAATAACGCATGTGCTTGATGAGTTTGATGAGAAGGCGCACCACTTTGCGCTTTTTGACAAGAAGGGCAAGGCGCTGGGGGTGACGCGGGTTTTGCGCAGCGATGAGGTGGACAGGTTTGAAATGATGCATGAGTCGCAGCTGAAGGATCTCGTGCTGCCGCCGGCCAAGCTGAGCCTGGAGCTTTCTCGAGCATGCACCATCAAAGGCAGCGGCGGAATGCACCTGCTGAAGCTATGCATGGGCATCAACGAGTATGCCGTCAAAAACGAGGCTGAATACCTGATCACCAAAACAGGCAAGCACCTGCTGCCTCTCTACCAGCACTTTGGCTTTACGATGTTTGGGCCGCCGTTTGTTTCGGACTTCTTTGAGGACAAGCGTCCCATCTATCCCATCATGTACCGCTGGACGGTGGTGAAAAAGGAGGAGCCGGAGGAGGAAGAGGTGCTGGTCTGGTAGTGCTGAGCCTAGCTGTGCGCCAGACTACTTTATGCCGCCGATCTTGCAGCCCTGCGCGGGCTCCTGCGGAGAGGGGACGGTCTTTTGAGAAAGGATGGCGTCCAGCGCATCGCGCAGATCCTTGGTGGTCGCGGCGCGCTGGCGCTTGGTGGGGCCGAGATAGAGGTCGTTGATACGGCCTTGATATAGCGTCTTTCCATCCGTGCCGGTCACCACGGCCTCAGGTGTGATCTTTGCCTGCACTTGCTTTGCCAGCACCTGCTCCTTGTCGAGAAGCACAGTGGCCTTCACCTCGGAAAGGATGGCATGCTCCATGGCGACCTCGCGGGTGATCTCGGGATCAGAATGCACGAGGTAAACATTCACGCGGTCGCCGTAGTCGGCGGTGATCTGGTTGATCTCCTTGATGAAGGACTTCGTGGTGGAGCAGAAGGGGGAGACGAAGAAGAGGACGCATGCCTTCTTGGAGCCTGTCGCAGCAGGGTCGTAGTTCTTGCCATCCGTTGCGGGCAGCTCCAGCGCGGAGGCAGGACTGCACAGCAGCAGGAAAAGCAGGGCGAAGGAATGAAGAACGGAGCGCATCATGGTGAAACGTCTTGTCCAGAGACGACCCTTCAGTGCGGCCGATGTTTCAATGCGAAACATCGGCTGCGGCATCACGGGGCAAGCATTTTTCAGCCTGCCGTCAGCGCCGTCACCGCTGCATCCAGGGAGGCTGCGTCCTTGATGCTGATGACTTTCACGGACTTGTCGATCTTGCCCATGAGCCCGGCAAGGGTGGCATCAGGGCCCAGCTCGATGAAAGTGGTGTGGCCTGCGGCGATGAGGTGCTGCATGCTTTCCACCCAGCGGACGCTGCCGGTCACCTGACTGGTGAGGGTGGTGCGGATCTCCTCGGGAGTGGAGACGGTGCGGGCTTCAAAGTTGCAGACGACGGGAACGCGCGGGCTCTGGATGGGGGCGGAGGCGAGCACGGCGGCCAGCTTGTCCTGGGCGGACTTCATGAGGCGGCTGTGGTAGGCACCAGCGACGGGGAGGGGGATGGCGCGCTTGATGCCTTTGTCCTTGTCCTTGGCCTTGGCAGCGGCATCGGCGATGCCTTCGGCGCTGCCGCTGAGGACGATCTGGCCTGGGGCGTTCAGATTGGCCACGTCCACATCGCATTCCTTGGCGAGTTCGCGGATGGCGGATTCTTCCCCACCTAGCAGGGCGAGCATGGCGCCCTTGGTGTTTTCGCAGGCCTCCTCCATGAAGCTGCCGCGCTGGAAGACGAGGTTGAGGCCGGTGGCAAAGTCAAAGGTGCCGGCGGCGGCGTGCGCGGTGAATTCGCCGAGGGAAAGTCCTGCGGTGGCGGTGATGTTCAGTGCAGGGACTTTGCTTTTGAGCACTTCCAGAATGGCCAGGCCGTGGGCGTAGAGTGCGGGCTGGCAGCGGGAGGTCTTGGTCAGCTCCTCCATCGGGCCCTCGAACATGATGCTGGAAAGCGAATAGCCGAGGGTGGCATCTGCCTGGTCAAAGAGGGCGCGGACGGTGGGGTAGCTTTCGGCAAGATCTTTGCCCATGCCGACTTTCTGGGCGCCTTGACCGGCAAAGAGGAGGACTGCGTTCATTCGGGGATGCTGGATAGGTGGTAGGTGGTTCGAGACGAGTGGGAGGATGCACTGAGCACGGGCCAGGGGACCGGTCAAGGGGTGGTCAAAAGCCGCAGTAGCGCGTGGCTTTGATCGAGTACCGCCGTTGTCAGCAGCTCGGGGCCGCGCTGCATGGCCTCGGTCAGGGGCATTTCCCGGGGCTTGATGGCGCAGAGGAGGTCGAAGCGGGTGCGAAGCTGCTCCTCGGCCTCGATGGCTCCGGCAAAGGCGGCGATGGGTTTGCCGAGTTCGCGTGCCATTTCGGCGACGCCCATGGGGCCTTTGCCGTGGAGGGTCTGGGCATCCAGCCGCCCCTCTCCGGTGATGATGAGGTCGGCGGCGGCGATGCGTTCACGCAGATGCACAAGATCAGCGATGAGATCAAAACCGCTGGTGAGCCTGGCCTTGCAGAAGGTCATGAGCCCAAAGCCGAGGCCCCCGGCTGCGCCTGCGCCCGGAACATCGCGGTGGTCGACGCCGAGATCGCGGCTGGCGACAGAGGCCAGGTGCTGCAGACGGCTCTCGAAGAACTCGAAATCTGCCACGCCTTTCTGAGGCCCATAGACGCGGGTGCAGCCGTGGGGGCCGAGGAGGGGATTGTTCACGTCGCAGGCCACCAAAATTTCCGGGAAGGAGGTTTGCGGAGGCTCAATGGCGGCGAGGCGGTCCAAGCTGGCGATGACGGGCTCCAGAGGTGCACCGGAGGCATCCAGGAAGCGAAATCCGAGCGTGGCTGCCATGCCGATGCCTGCATCGTTGGTGGCGCTGCCGCCGATGCCGATGACGATGCGCTGCGCTCCGCGTGAGATGGCGTCCTGCAGCATCAGGCCTGTTCCGCACGTGGTGGCGGCTGCCGGGTCCAGGGGCAGATCGCTGACCATGGCGAGGCCGGAGGCGGCGCTCATTTCCATGACGGCCTCCAGGTGGCCGGCGGCCGTGCGCACGAGGCCGTAGCTGGCGGTGACCGGGCGTTTTTGGGCGTCCGATGTGGCTGCCTGGCACCACTCTCCGTGGAGAGCTGTGACGACGGCCTCGGCGGTGCCTTCCCCTCCGTCTGCGATGGGGCAGAGATCGCAGTCAGCCTCAGGCAAAACTTGATTCAAAGCCGAGGCGATGGCCTGTGCGGCTGTGGTGGCGGGGATGGAGCCTTTGAACTTGTCGATCGCGATAAGGATGCGCATGTGCCGCGCATGATGGCGAGGTGAGCCAGACTGCCAAGGGGAAGAGGCGCAAGGAGGTTTCGAAACGCGTCAGCAAAGGGGGGGCATGAGACTGGCGGGAATGAATGAGCGAAAAATTTCGCTCATTAAGCTTGTGTCCATGCGCCTTTTTTGCGTAGGCTTCGACAAATGAGCGAAAAATTTCGCTTTTGAAATCATGAGCTCTGAAAAACAACTCAGCCGCCGCGAGCGTGAAATCATGGATATTGTCTATGCGCAGGGGGAGGCTACAGCCGCTGCCATACGTGAGGCCATGCACGATGCACCAGGAGCCGCCACCGTGCGCAAGCTGGTGCAAATCCTCGAAAACAAAGGGCACCTCACCCATGCGAAAACGGGGCGTGAGCACGTGTATCGTCCCACCAAGCCCAAGCGCTCTGCCGCGCGCCGGGCGCTGCAGGGGCTGCTGGACACCTTTTTCGGCGGCAGCCTGCGTGAGGCCATCGCCTCCCACCTGACGGGGGCAGACGCGCGGCTGCCTGAGGAGGAGCTGAAACAGATAGCGCAAATGATACGCGAGGCCCAAAAGCAAACCCGCAACACGCCTGAAAAGTCATGAACACGGCCACCACACTGCTGTACTCCACATGCCTGCGGGGACTTCTCCTGGCCTTGATAGCGCTGCTGCTTTACCAGACGGTGCGGTCGCGGCTCTCTGCCGCCATGCGACACCGGTTTTTGATGTGCGCACTGGCGGCTCTGGGCTTGGCGCCTTTGCTGATCGGCCTGTGTGAAGGCTGGAAAGTGCTGCCCGCCATGCCGGTGAGGCAAACGTCTGCTTCAGTGCAGGCCATCCCACCTGTACGGCCGCTGAATCCAGTCCTGGCTCCAAAGCCGGTCAGCGCACCGTTCTCGGGCGCGGCCAGTTCCGCACCGTCGCCGATGGCACCGCGTGTGGAAGCGCCTCCGGCAGGAAAGGAAACCTGGATAAGCTGGAAAGATTTTGAGCCCAAGCTGTTCTGGATCTGGGCTGCCGGGGTGTGTGCAGGGCTGGCCGCGCTGCTGCGAGAGCTGAGACGACTCAGCAAGCTGTGGTCCGGCTCAAGTGCCTGGCGGGGCGCTGCCTCGACGGATCTCGCTGGTCGGTGTGCGGAACGGGCGGGATTGAAGCGTGTGCCTGCCATGCGTGTGGCAGCTGATGATTCGGGCCCGTTTGTTTTTGGTTTTGGCTCTGCCAAGGTGCTGCTGCCTGCCAGCTTTGACTCCTGGCCGGAGGGCCGCCAGCAGGCGGTGCTGATGCATGAGTTTGCCCATGCCCGGCGCAGAGATGCGCAGAGTCACTTTCTGGCGGCTTGCGTCTGTGTCATGCACTGGTTCAATCCGTTCGCATGGCTGCTTCTCAGGGCGGCGCTGCTGGAGGCCGAATGCGCCTGCGATGATGCCGTGCTGCGCTCCGACATGCGGGCAGACATTTATGCGGATCATTTGCTCACGGTGGCCTCCGGAGGTCGCAGTGTATCCGCCTTGGTACCTTCGATGTCCCGCCCCTCCAGCCTGCGTCAGCGCGTGAGGGCGGTGCTGGACGTTCATGCCAGACGCGGCGCGCTGCGGTGGTCTGCCGCTGTGGTCATCGCCGCTGTGATGGCTGTCATCGGCCTGCCTGTCATGCTGGCCCAGACGGCGGTGCCTGAAAAAGCGAAGCCTGTGCCTGCCAAAACTGCCTCTCCCAAAGTGGCGCTGGCGGTGAAATTTCGCGATGCGGCCGGCAAGCCTGTTCCGTCAGTTCAGTTTCGTCTGTTTCGAGTGACCAAGCCCGAACCCATGAGTCCCTTTGCTCCTGAGGTATCGGTGACGGGCGATGCCACGGGGGCCTGGCAGGGCGAGATCGAGCCTGGAGAGTACATAGCACTGGCCAGCCAAGGAAATCTTGTGGCAGGTGGTCCCGACAACCCAACTTACCTGGAGATTCTGAAGAAGGACAAAAAGCGCGATTTTGAATTCAAGCTCATTCCCGGTGGCACGCTGCATGTCTCGGCAGCGGATGCGGCGACAGGCAGACCGCTGGCCAATGCCCGGGTGGTTGTGGACACGGGGCACTGTGGCATCACCAATGCCCACGGGGAGCTGGCCCTGCAAGGCGTGCCCATGGGAGAGCGGGAGCTGGTGGTGATCTCGCCTCCGCTGGCGGACACGCGGGTGAACTTCAACTCGACCGAGCAGCCCGAGAGCAGGGTTGCGGTCAGGTTGGAGCCCGGATTTGAGATCCGCGGGCGCGTGACGGATGCGAGTGGAAAACCGGTCAAGGGAGCCGCGGTGCGCGATCATTACTCGGGGCCCTACCTCATCGTCTGGCTGCACAAAAGCGTCACCGATGCGGACGGAAACTATCAGCTGGGCTGGTACTCAAAAGCCAAGCCCATGTGGAGCATGGAGGTGGCTCACAAGGACTATGCCGAGCAGAACCGCTCTGAGATAGCCCCGCCAGTGGAAGGACTGACTGCGCGCTGTGACATTACCCTGGATGCAGGGCTCAAGATTGGCGGCACGGTGAAGGATACCGATGGCAAGGGAATCCAAGGGGCCACGGTGCGCTATGGCGGCTCATGGTCGCTGGTGGGCCTGCGGTGGGCGCGCACCGACGCGGAGGGAAAATTCACGATCACGAAGATCGGGCGCACGGAGCAGCGTGCCATCGTGGCTGAGGCAGAGGGATTTGCGCCGGCATGGCTGGAGGCGGCACCTTTGAAGGATCCTGCCCAAAGCTCTCTGAGCTTCGTCATGCAAAAAGGACTGGTGGTCAAAGGGCAGGTCGTGGACCGCAAGGGGAACCCTGTGCCCAAGGCTTCTGTATCCCCGCAAATGATCATTCGGGGACATTCCGAGTATGTCGGCAACAGTGTCTCAAGCGATCAAGACGGGCGCTTTGAGCTGCGGAATCTGGCTGCAAAGGATATGACCTATGACGTCTGGGGCAGGACGGTGTCATCCATCCGGCGCGCCGCGCTGGACCCCAGCCAGCCGCTGCTCATCACTGTGGACCGGCCGGGTGCCATCGTCGGAAGACTCATAGATGCAGAGACCAGGAAGCCGGTGACGTCTGCCAACATCCGGCTGGGCTTTCCCAAAGGAGAGAAAGCGGCTGACGAGCCATCGCCGAGCTACTCGGCGCACCTTAGCCGCCGTGGGCAGGACTGTCAGAGCGAAGACGGGAAGTTCATCATTGATGACCTCATCACCCGGGCCCGCCATGACCTCTGGATCACGGCGCCCGGGTATGCGATGAAACACGTGGAGCGACTGGCTGCGCTGCCGGCAGATGATCCCGCATGGCCGGTGGAGATCGCCCTGGAGCGTGGCCAGACGGTCACGGGAATGCTGCGGGACGCCCGGACCCAGAAACCCGTGTCCGGAGCACGCCTGTTCTGCGTGGGTAAGCCCGAATGGTATTCTGCACGGGTCAACAGCCAGCATCTGGCGGACATCCAGGGCTACGGCAGCTATGATGATGTCGAAATCCTGAAGAGCGACGATCAAGGGCGGGTCGAGATTCATTTTCCGTCTTCCGTTTCCGCCTATACCGCCGTCGTTCTAGCCAGCGGCTATGCGCCTGTTCTGCTAAAGAACCAGTCTGTGACCCATGTAGAACTCCAGCTGTCCGACCTGCAGCCTGAGGCGAAGGTGAGGGGTACGCTGGCGGGGCTGCCAGACTTTGATCCGGTGCGTGACCGGCTGAGCCTCAGCACCAAGGCTTTTGATTTTCAGGACATCCAGGTGCAGCCTGACGGCAGCTTTGAAGTGGGAGGGCTGTCTGCGGGACCTGCCAGCGTCTTGTGCACCGACAAAATCGACGGCAGCTTGGGCATGAGCCAGACGGTGACACTGACAGCGGGAGAGACCAGCCGAGTGGACTTTCAGCAGGCTCCAACGGTCACCATCCTCGTGGAGGTCACGCGCGACGGCAAGCCTGTGCCTGGCGCCCAGATTGCTATCAAAGATCAGGTGTCCGAACTCTTTTACCGCCACAAGAACACCGATCAAAGCGGGAAGGTGACGCTCTCCCGCCTGCCCGAGGGCAAGGCTGAAATCATGTGCATCATTGAGAGCAGGGCTGACACCAAGAATGTGGTTCTTACCCAGAAAGGCGCGCCAGCCACCGTGAAATTTGAACTTCAGACGTCAAAGCCTGCGAGATGACGTGCGGTGCGGGGTGAGCTTCTAGACCGCTTTTTATGGGAGTGGAGGGAAGGTGGGTTGGGGGCTGATTATCAATGGCTTAGGGATGCTCCTTCTGGATGTCAGGGAATTGTAAAAAACCTTGAATAAGCCTTGCTTTAATAACCTAATTATTATTAATTTTATAGTAATTATGTCAATAGCAGCCCTGGCAGAGATTGGTTCACCGCTGATCGCATCCAGCACAGATCATTCCCGAAGGAATGGTGCAGAAACGATTGTGCCCGCCCCCAACCGTTTTGAAAAGGAGCAGATGGAGCTCAATCTACGGAATGCCAAAATGGGCGCGTGGTTTGTGATGGTCCTTGTGCCACTTTGCAGCTTTCTTGACTGGATGGCTTATCCGACAGACTACTGGCAGTTTTTGGTGTTGCGCCTGGCCTGTGCGGCCAGCTGCGTGCCGCTGCTGCTGGCGCTGAATGGATCGCTGGGACGGAGGTACTGCCGCGCCTACCCGATCATCCTGCCGCTGCTGCCTGCGCTGATGATCTGCTTCATGATCTACCTGAGCGGGGACCCTGGCTCAGGCTACTACGCGGGGCTGCTGCTGTGCATCGTGGCCACAGCCTTTGTCTTTCACTGGACGTTTCGGGAGATCGGCATCACGCTCGGTCTGGTGGTTGCGGCCTACTTTGCCGCGACGCTGCCAAATCTTTTCACGACGGATGATCCCCGGGCGCTGGGCATCTTTGTGAACAACACCGGCTTTTTGCTGCTGCACTGCGTGGTGCTGTATGTGGGCAGCCGGCAGCATCATGCGATCCGAGTGCGCGAATTTGCCAACCGCTGCAAGGTGGAAGACCAGCGCGAGGAGCTGGCCGCGCGCAATGAAGAGCTCACAGCCACACTGAAGCGGCTGCGTGAGACGGAGGCACAGCTGGACCAGAGCGAAAAGCTGGCCTCCATCGGCCGACTGAGCGCGGGGATCGTGCATGAGATCAACAATCCGCTGAACTATGTTAAGTCGGCGATCTATCTGCTGAAGAAGAAGGGCAAGACGCTGCCTCCGGAGCTGGCGGAGACTTTCAACAGCATCGCGGAGGACATTGGCGAGGGCATCGACCGAGTGAGCGCTATCGTGTCTGACCTGCGCACCTTTGCGCACCCGGAAAACCGAGGGTCGAGGCCGGTGGATCTGCAGGAGGCCGCACGCAAGGCCCTGCGCCTGCTGGCAAAAGAGATCGGGGACCGTGGGGTGCTGCTGGTGGATGAGATGCCGGCGGGAGTCATCGCGCAGGGGGATGAAAACTACATCATCCAGATCTTGCTCAATCTGGTGCAGAACAGCCTGGATGCGCTGGCGGGCCGCCCGTCTCCGACGATCCTGCTGAAGGCCTGCGAAACAGCCAACGGGGTGGACCTGATCGTGCGTGACAACGGCGCGGGCATCCCGAAGGAGAACCTCTCGAAGATCTTTGACCCATTTTTCACCACCAAGCAGGTGGGGCAGGGTATGGGCCTGGGGCTGAGCATCTGCTTCCGCATGATCCAGAACATGGGCGGAGAAGTGAAGATAGATACCATGGCAGGCAGCCACACTCAGTTTACCTTGAGCCTGAAGAAACCTGAGCATACCTGAGTCAGCAATGCCCGCACCGCTGCTATCGCCCTACCACATCTTGTACGTCGATGACGAGGAGAAGGCGCTGCACTATTTCAAGGAGATCTTTGGCGACGAGTACACCATCCACATCGCGAACAACGCGATGGACGGCTACCGCATGCTGCAGCAGTACGGGGCGCAGATCGGGCTGCTGCTGACGGACCAGCGGATGCCGGGCCCGAGCGGGGTGGAACTGATGGAGCATGCACGGAAGCTGAACCCCAATCTCGTACGCATTCTCGTCACGGCGTACACGGACTACCAGGCGGCGGTGGACGCGGTGAACTCCGGGCGCTGCTTTCGCTACCTGCACAAGCCCTGGGACCCGGATGAACTGGGCATGATCATCAGGCATGCGCTGGACTACTACCACGCCCTGATCGAACGCGAGCGCCTGCTGGCGGAAAAGGCGGAGACAGTGCGTAACATGCTCTCTGCGGACAAGGTGTCCGGACTGGGCATCCTGGCGGAGGGCCTGAACCATCATCTGCGCAACGCGCTCACGGTCGTGCGTGCCTTCATCGACCTGGCGCCGATGAAGCTGATGGAGGAAATCGGGGGGGCGCATCCGCGAGATCCGTCCTTCTGGATCGATGTGCAGAACCAGGCGCAGTCGCAGCTCGAGCGCATCCAGTCCATGCTGGCCCGGCTGGCCGAAGCGTCGCATTCCAAGCGCCTGGACCGCACGGACCCGTGCCACCTCAGCAGCGTGATCAACGAGATGCTTGAGATGTTTTCAGCGCAGATGAAGGAGAAAAACCTGAAGGTGGAGGTCTCGGTGGATCCCGGGCTGCCGCCTGTCATGGTGAATGGGGCGCGCTTCCGCCAGATGTGGCGTTTGATTTTCATGGAGGAGCTCACGCACCTCAGCCCCGGCGACAGCATACACATCAGCGCCAAAGTGCGGCAGGACGGGAAAGGGCAGAACCACCTGGTGATGTATGTGCGCGACACCGGGATGTGGGAGAGCGCGGACAAGCCGGTGAATCTATTTGACCCGTTCTACACCCGGAGCCGCAAGCCGGATGATTTTGGTGTGAACATGATGGCCTGCTATGTCACGATGCATCTGCATGGCGGCACTGCAGAGGCCCGGCATCTGGAGCCGCGAGGTCTGGAGCTCGAGTTCAGCCTGCCGGTGGAAACAAACCCGGAGCCCAAGAAGGAGGAAGATTTTTTCCGTAGCCTGCTCAGCCACGAGCAGCGCTGGAAGATGCGAGATGAGATGGTGGCGGCCTAGCGGGTGCCTGAATGCCTCAAAGCGGTGTCAGGCCGCAGATCCACGACAGCGTTTTAGAAGCCAGACGAAGCGAGTCAAAGCTCTGGCGCGCGGCAACTCTGCTCATGGCGTGCTGCAACGCAAAGCGCCGGAGCAGCGATGCGTTGCGTGTGATGCCACCCAGAGATCTGGATGAGATTGAGCTTACTTGTCGAAGAAGGAGGCCTCTTCGCGGTCGCCGACTTTGAGGTAGCGGTAGTAAACTTCAAGCTGGAGGGTGCAGAGGCACTGGCGGTAGATGGGGTCTGCGGCATCACCTGCGGGCCAGTTGGGGCGGCCGGCCTTGAAGGAGCCGTCTGCCTGCTGGGCGCTGAGGATCTGGGGAAGGAACTGCTGGTTGTAGAACTTCCAGTCTTCACCGCCCTGCTGGAAGAAGGCCTGGGTGTAGTAGTACCAGCAGTAGAGGTTGCAGTTTTTGTTCCAGTCGAGGGGCTCGGCGGTGAGGAATTCGGTGAGGAACTTGATGCCTTTCTTGATCGCGGTGGTCTTGCCCTTGGCCATGGTCTGGAGGCCGAGGATGCCGACGCCGGAGAGGGACCACTGGTTGTAGTGGGCATCGCGGTTCGGGCCGCCGAAGCCGCCATCCTTGGTCTGCATGGTTTCGAGGTAGTCGGTCATCTTGCCGATACAGCTATGCAGGCCGTCGATCTTGAGGCCAGTGTTCTTGGCGGCCTTGAGGGCCTGGAACTGCCAGCCGACGACGGAGAGGTCAGCGCCGGCGTCTTTGTTGTAAACGATCTGGTCCTTGCCACCGTAGGCCCACGCACCTTTGGGGGTCTGGTTTTCGATTATGGTCTTCACGCCTTTTTCAAAGGCTTCACGCATGCCGGGGAGGGATTTGCTGCCGAGGCGGGCGAGGGTGTACATTTCACCGAGGGCGTAGGTGGCGATGCCGTGCTCGTAGGTGCCTGCGCCGCCTTTGCCACCATTGGCCTCGCCTTTCCAGCCAGTCTCGGAAAAGATGCCATAGGGGTTCTTTTTGCCGACTTCGATGAGGAACATGATGCCTTTCATGACGTTGTCGCCGTAGAAGGGGGATTCGGGGGTCTCGCAGCGGCCGAGGAAGCAGAGGAGGGCGAGGCCGGTCATGGCGCACTTGTTGCCACGACCCCAGGAGCCGTCTGCGTTTTGCTTGCCTTTGAGCCATTCGAGGGAGGCGGAGACTGCGGCCTCGCACTCGGGGGTGCCGCCGTTTTGACGGAGCTTTTCAAGGCGCTCCTGAGTGGAGCAGCGGCTGCGCATGGAGGGTGGCAGGGTGACGAAGCCGCCTGCGGCTCCCATGCCGCCCATGCCTTTGCCAAAGCCGCCGCCGGCTCCGGCCATGCCGAAGCCTCCGGCTCCGCCGAGGGCGCCACCGCCCATCATGGCGCTGACGTCTGGCATGTCGAGCGAGTCTGGCGGTGCCTCGGGCAGCGAGATGGCTGCGTTGACGCTGGTGCTCACCAGCTTCTTCATGGGCATGTTTTTGTTGATGGAGCTGCGCTTCTTCTGCTGCACTTTGTGCTGCAGGTCGGCGCTGGCCGCAGCGCCCTGGGCGGTGCCGCCACCGGGGAGGAAGTCGACCTGCTTGTCCATGACGCCGGACTGGAAGACGATGAAGAGGGCGAGGACGCCGAGGCCGGCGTGGATGAGGATGCTGAGCAGGAGGGAGCTGGCACCGGCTTTGCGCCAGAGCTGCACGAACTTGTTCGGCGGCTTGGCGATCTCGATGTGGGTGAGTGCGGGCGGGTGGTAGATCTCGCCGACGTGATGCTCGGCCACCACGGCTGCTGTCCCGGCGTCTTCGTCGTCCGTGGGGGCGACTGCCGAGACAACAGGAGCACTGGGCGCGGGCATGGCCGGGGCTGCGCTGGCCGAAGATGGAGGGGGCATGGCCGGAGCTACTGCAGCAGGCACTGGCATGGCTGCGACGGGCACGGCAGCGCTGACGGGCCTAGGGGCTGGAGCAGGGGCGGCAGTGGGCACAGCGCCAGTGGAAGGTGCCGGCGGGGGAGGCATGGCCGGCATGGGCATCTGCGGCATGTAGCCTGGAGGGTAGCCGGGCATCTGCGGCGGGTAGCCCTGGGGCATGGGGTAACCGGGAGGATAGCCCGGAGGCATCTGGGGCGGGTAGCCCTGGGGCATGGGGTAGCCCTGGGGATAGCCAGGCATCTGCGGCGGGTAGCCCTGGGGCATGGGGTAGCCGGGGGGATAGCCGGGCATCTGCGGAGGATAACCCTGTGGAGGCGGATAGCCCTGGGGATACCCCTGGGGCGGCAAGGGCTGCGTGGCTCCTGGATTTGGAGGCTGCGGCGGGTTTTGCGGTGCTCCTGGCTGCGATGGGTTCATTTCAGTAAAAGCTGTGGATCTGCATTTATATACACGGTGGCCTGCCCTTGCGACAAGATGAATTTACAGGCCCCCGAAGGATGGCCATGAGTCTGAGCGAAAACGGACAGGCTGACCGAACCTTAGAGGCGGGGGCTGATAGGGGCAGTCCGGACCCGTGAATGTAACGCTGCTGAGGCAGGTTTTTGAAGCAAATTTCTGCATGGCTTGCTTAAAAGCTGCGAGATCCCCATGAGCGGTGACGCTTTTTTCATGCTGAGGGCAGCAGGGGGGAAGGGGCCTCTACATCAGGCGCCGAAAGAGATGCATATGAGCTGAGAATTGTCATTTGCACGACAGGCTGCTCCCGATAGGATGGAGAACCCCAATCTCACATGAAAACCGCCTTGTTCCTTCTCTGCGCCACTGCCCTTGTCCTCACCTCCGCCTCCTGCGGGAAGCATTCCTGGGAGGAAACCCAGGTGCTGCATGAAGGCATGCACAAGGCGCACGCTGAAGGCCATGGCGACGCCCATGCCAAGCCTGCCGAACACGGCGAGAAGAAGGAGCACCACTAAGAGACTCCGCGCTCATGCGTCGCTACGCGGTCATCGGGCTGCTCGCGCTGGTGATTCTGGCGACCAGCTGCGTGATGCTGCGCACCTGCTGGGCGCGCATGGTCCCGGCCATTGCCTCCACCGGGGGCCGGGAGTTGCACATCCGCCTGCCGGATGAGGGGCGTACGCACCTGCAAAAGGACCAACGCTGGGCCGCGGACCAGCTGGGCCCCTCCACCGGGACGCTGGGCAGCCACGGCTGCCTCGTCTCCAGTGTGGCCATGGCCTGCTCCGACCTGGGCGTGAAGCTCACCCCGAAGGAGCTCAATGAGCGGCTCAAGAAAAACGACGGCTTCCTGCCGCAGGGCTGGGTGGTGTGGAACGCCATCCCTCGCGTGACGGACCAGAAGCTCACGGCGGAATATCACCCCGCTTCCAGCCACAAGGTGATGGACAAGGCGCTGGAACAGGGCGCCTACCCCGTGGTGAAATATTTCCTGATCGGCGGCATCCAGCACTGGTGCGTCATCGTCGGCAAAGACGGCCTGGAATACCTGGCGCGTGATCCGCTGCGGGATGACAAGGAGCCGGTGAAGCTGTCTGAGCTGACCGCGAAGATCTATGCGGTGCGGGTGATCCGGAGGGTGGAGTGAGGGGGCTGTCTCAGCGCGTGTGCCACGAGCACACGTTGTCCTGCCACGTCTTGGAATCGCGATCCGGGCCGGAGGAGTAGATGGCCGTCGTCAGTGGCAGCATTTTGGGTTGGGGATGTTTCAGGTCAAACTCAGCCTGCTTGGGATCTGAAGCTCTCGCTCCGAACTCGGGGTTGGCGATTTCGAGATCGTCGTTCGTGTCGAGAATGAGGTAATAGGGCTCACCCCAGGGATCGCTGAGCACCCACTCGTTACCTTCCTGCCAGAGGCCGTTTTTGTGGTCCCTTGCCATTGGGAGGTCGATGAATTTGATCTCCTTGGGATTGAGCGCCTTGGCTTCCTTTCTGCCGAGGAGGATTGGCAGAATGAGGCCGCGTGTGCGGAGCGAAACATCGGGACCATGCCAGTCGGACTCCGGCACGGGAAAGTGGGCGGAATCAATTTCATAGGCGGTGATCGCCGCCTGGAGGTGTTTGATGGCCGCTCTGGAGCGCAGTCTCGGTGCGTCAGGTATGCCCGGACAGACAATTACCATTGGCAGGTAAAGCAGGATGAGGACAATGATGACTCCCAAAAAGATCAGAAACCACAGGCAGCCCTTTTTCTTCCGAGAGCGCGGATCATGGCCGGGCGTGGTGGGTTCGCTCATGGGGTTGTTTTATCTGAAAGAAGTTTGGTTTGTCGAGCGCATCTTTGGCAGTCCTAAATCTCCCAGCCGAGCATGATGTGCGGCGTCAGCTGGCTTTCGCGGTCTGCTGCCTTCGGATAGGATGTGGTATGCGTGAACCTTTGGCCCTGCGGAAAGCGGTGGCTGCGTTCGTCCCTCACTCCGCAACCGCACTCCAAATTCGCTGCGCGTGCTGCGGCGTGAATTTGGAACCGGAGCGAAGCGGAGATAGACAGCCGTAGGCTGCCCCGAAGGGGTGAGCGATAGCGAATCAATGCGGCTGCGCAACGATGCACGAGTGAAGCTGCCGCTTTCGGGCGTCTCGTGGCGCAGATGGGCAGGGTGCCGGCAAACGTCCCATGGAGAGCGTCGCCGTTCTCTGTCGAGCCCCCGATGAATGCACTCACTCTGCGGAATCCTGGCCCACTGCCATCCCTCGAACCCCGGCGGCTGATTGTCCTCCCATGTCGCCGGGTCACTGTCAGGTTCGGCGGAGAAGAGGGCGATGCGCACATTGAGTGCTTTCTGCACGGCTCCGGGCTTGGGCGGCACGGTTATGAGTTCGGGATTGGGGACTTTGCCCTCGTTGTTGAAGCCGAAGATGATGTGCTGGCGCCTGCATCCTTGATTTCCAGTATGGCAAGCTGGCTCAAAGTTTCTCAAAAATCGTGGCCATTGAAAAAAGGCAGTATTTCCTCAAACCGAACTGTCACTCTCCCAAGTTCTTTTCCGCCTGAATCCAGTTCGAAACAGGTCAGGCTGGCTTGGCACTTGGTTAGATCGCGTATCTCTTGCACGATGAAATAAGTTCCAAGCATTGAAATCACTCCTTCACGGGTGATGGGCCTAGGGTCTCCTACGGCTGGTGAGGTCAACTCCAGGATGATTTCAGAAGTGAGCCCATTTCGATAGCACTTAATTTTTCCGTCCTTAGGGACGCCCTTCGGAATCGATTCGAAAAAACGAGTCACCTTTTCGATCGCTGCAGTTCGTTCAGCTTCGGCCTTCGGATCGGGGCGGTGGCAGCCACAGAGAGTCAGGCAAAGCATGCTCCACAGAATACATCTCAGGAGGTGTTTTACAGATGCTGGAGTCATGCTCGCGATGCTGCGCTCAACACTCATGCCAGCTTTCTACCCGACAGAGTCATTCTCTGTCGAGTTTGGATTTGCGATTAATTCGCCAGAGAATTCAACTCAGCCAACCAGTCCCGCAGCCGCCACCAGCGTCTCTTCATTGACGATCTTGCCGGTGAGGTCGGGTTTGCAGTCGGATTTGAGCTCGTCGCGGAACTTTTTGATGAAGCTCTGGGTGGGCCAGGAGGCGGCTTCGCCGAAGGCGCAGATGGTCTTGCCTTCGATCTGGTTGGCCACGGTCTCCAGGGTGTCCACGTCGTCGGGGCTGGCGTCGCCGCCTACGATGCGGTCGCTGATCTTCTTCATCCACAGGCTGCCTTCGCGGCAGGGGGTGCACTGGCCGCAGGACTCGTGCGCGTAGAAGGCGTTCAGGTTGTTGATGACCCAGGTCATGCTGCGGCTGTCGTCCATGATGATGACGCCGCCGGAGCCGGCCATGGTGCCGCACTGGGCCATGGTGTCGAAGTCCATCGGGATGTCCATGATGCCGATCTCGCGGCCGTCGCGGAGCTTGTACTTTTCATCCGCACGCAGCACCTTGGAGGAGCTGCCGCCGGGGATGATGGCTTTCAGTTTGCGCCCGGGCTTGAGCCCGCCGCAGAGATCGTTGATGACCTCGCCCATGGTGACCTTGCCGACTTCGACTTCGTAGTAGCCGGGCTTTTGCACATCGCCGCTGACGCAGAGGATGCGGGTGCCGGTGTTGTTCGGCGTGCCGAGCTTGGCGTATTCCGCGCCGCCCATTTCGATGATGTGCTTCACGTGGCAGAGTGACTCCACGTTGTTCACGATGGTGGGGCTCATGTAGAGGCCCAGCGCCGCTGGGAAGTAGGGGGGCTTGATGCGCGGGTAGGGGCGCTTGCCTTCGAGGGATTCGATGAGACCGGTCTCCTCGCCGCAGATGTAGGCGCCCGCACCGCGGTGCACGTAGATCTCGCAGTCAAAGCCGGAGCCGAGGATGTTCTTGCCGAGGAAGCCTTTTTCGTGCGCTTCAGCGATGGCCTTTTCGAGGATCTTGGCGGCGTAGGGGAACTCCTCGCGCACGTAGATGTAGGACAATTTGGCGCCCACGGCGAAGCAGGCGATGGTCATGCCCTCGATCAGCTGATGCGGATCCTGATGCATGATGTAGCGGTCCTTGAAGGTGCCGGGTTCGGATTCGTCGGCGTTGCAGATGAGGTACACCGGCTTGGTGTTCGTGGGCGGGATGAAGCCCCACTTCACGCCGGTGGGGAAGCCCGCACCGCCACGGCCGCGCAGGCCGCTGGCTTTGACCTCGTTGGTGATGGCGCTGCGCTCCATGGTGAACGCCTTTTTCAGCTGCTCGTAGCCGCCGTTTTCCAGGTAGCACTCGATGGACGGATTGTATCCGACGCGGTCGATGTTCTTGAAGATCAGGCGCTTTTCACGCGCGTGGGGTTCTTTTCCGGGAAGATACTGGACGGGGGAGGCCATGATGCGCAGTATCCGAGTGTGAATAAGGTGGGCAACTGGGATTTGTGAAAAATTTCACAAGGGGGCTCGGACTTGCCAAAGGGCGAACGCCAATTGGGTCATGAAAAAAGCGCCATGGAGCGGGCTAGGGGAAGAAATTGACTGCGAGCAGGAAGGGCTCAACATGTTGTGCTCAATGAAAGAAAAAGTCGCTTTGTTTTTGCTCCTGATCGGCGTGGCATGCAGTTCGCTGGCGCAGGATGCCCTGGTGGAGGAGATCACGGCCGTCAATGTGGGGAAGGCCCACATAGAAGAGGTGGAGGGGCTCGCCCGGCGCATTTTCAAGGAATCTGAACTGGTTTTAAAAGACAAGGCTGTGGCTCAGCGGTGGATGCTGCTTCTGGACGAAGCCCAAGTGGTCGAAGCTTTACGGTGCTTGTGTGAGACGAGTGCGCGAAAAGTTAAAATTTCCAGAGCGCTGGATGCCGTGGAACTGCAGGAAAGTTATCACGGAATCAAGGTTCAAACCGCCGTGGCAGAACTTGTCACCCGCACCTTGCGGCAGAATCCGCAGGAAATCGACCAAGCGAAGGTGGAGGGCAAGCTTCAAATGGTGCTGCCGATCTTGAAGAGTCTGGTGCAGCAGGGGGTGGAGCTTCGGGGCCTTCTCGGAGCTGGTTCGAGACCGGTGCTTTTCGACACTTCGCCTCCGCCGTCTGCTGCCGAGGTGGCCGCCAACAACGCCAGATCTCTACTCCCGCACATCCAAAAAGCGCAGGAGACACTCATGGATGCGGTCTGGCCTGTGTATGTGATGCGCCTGAGGTTGTCTCGTGAAGAGGCGATTGCCCGGCTCGTCCGTTCCGGACTGACCAGGGAATGTTTGGATGGCCTCCTCAAGACAACTTATCATGAATGAGCCCCTGACGCTGTGGTGAACCAGCGTGAATTTGGAAGAACTGGTTCTCGGTGAGGCTGTGAACAGGAAACTCCAAACGTCGGCTTTGCGCTAACGCACGACTACCACTTCTTTTTGAAGCCGCCGCCACCGCCGAAGCGGTTGCCGCCAAAGGGGCGCTTGGGACCGCCGCCGAAGCCGCCGCCTCCATAGCCACCACCGCTGCCGCCGCCTGCGTCTTCGCGGCGCGGGCCTTCATCGCCGCCACCGTAGCCGGGGCTGGGGCCTTCGCCTTCACGCTGCTGCCAGGGCTTGCTGCCAAAGCCGCCCTTCTTGAAGCCACCGCCGAAGCCGGGCTTTTTGAAGCCGCCGCCCTGGTGGCCGCCGCCGTAGCCTTTGAAGCCACCACCGCCGCCACCACCGAAACCGCCTTTGTTAAAGCCGCCGCCGAAGCCGGGCTTTTTGAAACCGCCACCTGCACCGCCGCCGAAGCGCTTGGGGCGGATGCCGCTGATGTTGTCCGGGCGGTCTGCATGGTCCATGCGGATGTCGCGACCGCGGATCTGGGCACCGCGCACGCCTTCGAGCACGGCTTCCACGGAGTCGCCAGGGACTTCCACAAAGCTACATTTCTCCAGCACGTCGATGGCGCCGATGCTGCCGGGGGTGAGGTCCTGAATGGTGTTGTAGAGCATGCCGGCGATGTCCTGCGGGCGCACCTGGTCCATACCGCCTACATTGATGAAGAGGCGAACCATGCCGGAGCGCGGGCCTTTCTGCACCCAGCTGCTCTGCTTCTTGGGCAGCGGGCGCTCTTCCTCTTCGGAGGAGTCATACTCGTTGTCAAATTTGGCCGGGGCCGGGCGCGGGGCTGCGGCTTGGTGATTTGTGGGGCCGGCGTCCTCTTCTTCAGCCGGGCGGGCCTCGGTTGCGGCTGCTGGAGCTTCTGCGGCTGGGGCGCCATCGGCTGCCGGGGCGGCCGCTTCGGCGGGGGCAGGGGATTCCGTGCTTTCAGCTGCTGCGGCAGCGGGTGCTGTTTCAGAGGCCGGTGCGGGTGCGGGTGCAGGCTTGGGAGCAGGGGCGGCGGCCTGCGGGCGCGGCTTGGGCTCGAATTTCTTGCCGGTGCGGTCTTCGACGATCTGCTCGGTCTCGCGCACCTGGTCTTTCATGAGCAGGTCCATCAGCGCGCTGGCGATCTCCGTGGGGGAGAAGCCGATGTCCAGCAGGCGCTGGATGCTGTGCTCGTGGTTGGTGTAGCTGGCGCCTTCCAGCACGGCCTTGACCTTCTCGAAGGTCTTGTCCACGCGGGTGGCTTCCAGCTCCTCCTGCGAGGGCACGCGGGCGCGCTCCACGCGGATGTTGATGAAGCGCTGGATGCGCTGCATGAGGTAGATTTCACGGCCTGCGACGAGGCTCACGGCCTTGCCGCTGCGCCCGGCACGGCCGGTGCGGCCAATGCGGTGCACGTAGTCTTCGGCGTCGTAGGGCAGCTCCAGATTGACGATGAGGTCGATGTCGTTCACGTCCAGGCCACGGGCGGCCACGTCGGTGGCCACGAGGACTTCCACGTTGCCGCTGCGGAAGTTGCGCATCACGCGCTCACGCATGGTCTGGTTGATGTCGCCGTGCAGGCGGTCGGCGGCATAGCCACGGGCCACGAGGGCGTCGGTGGCGTCGTCCACGGCGCGTTTGGTATTGGCGAAAACGATGGTCAGGCGCGGGGCCTCGATGTCGATCACGCGGCAGAGCACCTCCAGCTTGGAGCGGCCCTGCACTTCGTAGTAGCGCTGCTCGATGGTCGGGGTGGTGAGCGCCTTCTGCTGGATGGTGATGGTGGCGGCGTTGCGCGTGTAGTTTTCCACCAGACGGCGGATGCGCGGCTCAAAGGTGGCGGAGAAGAAAATCGTCTGGCGCTCCGCAGGCACGGCCGCCATGAGGCGGTCGATGTCGTCGCTGAAGCCCATGTCCAGCATCTCGTCAGCCTCGTCAAAAACGAGTGTTTTCAGACCGTCGAACTTGATGAGTCCGCGCTCCATGAAGTCCAAGATACGGCCCGGGGTGCCGACGACGATCTGGGAGCCGCTCTGCAGTGCACGGATCTGCCGGTCATAGGAGGCGCCGCCGTAAACCGGGGTGGCGCGCACGCCTTCCTTGAAGGAGGCCAGCTTGTGGATCTCCGCGCAGACCTGCATGGCCAGCTCGCGGGTGGGGCAGAGGATGAGGGCCTGCACGTGGCGCTGGGAGCCGTCCACGCCCTGCACCACGGGAATGCCAAAGGCCATGGTCTTGCCTGAACCGGTCTGGCTCTGGCCCACCACATCGCGGCCGGTCAGCGCCACGGGAATGGCCTGGGCCTGGATGGGGGAGGGCTGCTCAAAGCCAAGGGATTTAACGGCTTCAAGAAGCTCGGGGGCGATTCCCAGTTCAGGGAAGGTGTGTGTACTCATAAAACGAAACTAACGGACGGTCGAATTCGACAGATAACAATGCATGCCCTCAGAATTTGAGGGGTGTCATACTGTCACCGATGAGGGGAGATAGCAAGGGCTTTGATCTTGGGGCCCCAGGGAAGGGGAGGGGGCGAGCCATCCTGGCGCTTGTGCAATTGCCAAAGAGTCGCTGAAATCCCCCCCCCACCTCGGCTGACAATCGGCCTGTCGGCCGCCTGGGTGGAGACGTATGAGGGGTGAGTCAGCGCCGATATGTGTGAAACAAGCGAATCCCCCCAACTGTGGAGGGTGAATGAAAAGAATGCTGTGTGATGTTTGACCTAAATATCCGCTGATTTACTCAAGCCCAGCCTTTTCCCACCATGTACGGACTCGTTAACAAAGCCATAGAAGAACTCGTCACATCCAGCTACGGGGAGGATAAATGGCGAGCGATCAAAGAAAAGGCAGGGGTGGATGTGGAGGTTTTCATCAGCAATGAGGGCTACTCGGACGAGATCACCTACCAGCTCGTGGGTGCCGCCTCGGAGGTGCTGTGCATCACGGTACGGGAGGTGCTCATCGCCTTTGGCGAGCACTGGGTGCTCAAGACGGCGCTGCACGGCTACGGGGCGATGATGCGCTCCGGCGGTTCCTCGCTGAAGGAGTTTCTCATCAACCTGCCCAACCTGCACACGCGTGTGCAGATGATCTATCCGGCTCTGCAACCGCCGCGCTTTGAGTGTCAGGACTTGACGGACTCCTCCATGAGCCTGCACTACTTCACCCACCGTCCGGGGCTCACTGACTTTGTGGTGGGGCTGGTTCAGGGGCTGGGAAAGCTGTACAACACGCCTGTAATGATCACTGTGGCTGCGCTGAAGACGGAGGGGGCGGATCACGATGTTTTTGACATACACTGGACTCTTCCCACTGCATGAGCACCAGCATTATTGGAAGGATTCCCAATGAGGAGTTTCTCAGAGCATTTCCTTTCTACTTTGCGTGGGATGAGCGCGACTGCATCGTGGAAACCGGGCCGTCCCTGGTCAAGGTGTGCCCGTTGGCGGCGCCGGGCGTACGGGTGCAGGATCTCTTCCTAGCGGTGCGACCGGAGGGGGAATTCAGCGATGCGATGGCGAGATCCCTGCCGGACCACCTGATGCTGCTCATGAGCCGGCAGACGCAGTGCATGCTGCGCGGGCAGGTCATCTCGATGGATGAGCCGCGCTTGGGCATCATGCTGGCCACGCCGTGGATCACGGACCCGGACCAGGTGGAGACGCTGGGGCTTTCGATGCGAGACTTTGCGGTGCATGACCAGACGCTGGACCTGCTGCAGGTGCTGCAGGCGCAGCGCATGGCTTCCGAGGATTTGATCAAGCTGAACAGTCGGCTGACGGAGCAACGCACGCGGCTGCACAAGCAAGAGGCGGACGCGCGCAAGCTGGCGCTGGTGGCTGCGCGCACGGACAATGCTGTCATCGTCACAGATGCGCAGGGGCGCATCGAGTGGGCGAATGAGGGCTTCACACGCATGACGGGCTGGCGTGTTTCAGAGGTGATCGGGCGGAAGCCGGGCTCCTTTCTGCAGGGGCCGTGCACGGATGCCGCAACGGTGAAGAGCATCAGCAACGCGCTCAAGGATCAGCAGGGCATCCGCACGGAAATCCTGAATTACCACCGCTCTGGGCGCAGCTACTGGAGCGCGCTGGAGATCCAGCCCATTCTCAACGAGGACGGGGAGGTGGTGAACTACATGGCGATCGAGAGCGATGTGACGCAGCGCCGGCAGGATGAAAAGAGGCGCAGGCTGGAGTACTCCGCCAGCCGCATCCTCGCCGAATCGGGCTCCATGCGGCAGGTTTGCGCGAGGGTCATTCAGAAGATGTGCCAGCAGCTGGGCTGGCCGGCGGGATTTCTTTGGATGCTGGATGAGAATGAAAAAGCACTGCGCCTGGCGGAGCTGTGGCACTACCCCGGGCGGGACATCTCCACGCTGGTTGCGCTAAAGCAGCAGGCGGCCTTTGCCGCTGGGGAGGGTACACCGGGCCTGGTGCTGCAAACGGCGCAAAGCCAGTGGACGAGGGATCTGGCGCTGATCACAGACACACCGCGCGCCGTGTGCGCGCTGAGTTGCGGGCTGCGCGGATGCATCGGTTTTCCAATCATCTCCGGCGGTGAGGTGCTGGGCGTGGTGGAGCTCTTTGCCAGTGAGGTGGTGGACCCGGACGAGGCGCTGCTGCAGGCGCTCAGCAGCATCGGCAACCAGATGGGCCAGTTCATCGTGCGCAAGAGCTCGGAGGATCAGCTGGCGCGCTCCATTGCGATGATGAAGGCTGTGCTGGACGGCGCGGCGCACACCATCATCTCCACCACGCCGGAAGGCATCATCGTCACTTTCAATCAGGCGGCGGAAAGGCAGCTCGGGTATGCGGCGGAGGAGATCATCGGCTGCACCACGCCCTCCATCTTTCATCTGCCTGAAGAAGTGGCCGCGCGTGCGGCGGTGCTCACGAAGGAGCTGGGGCAGACCGTGGAGCCGGGCTTTGACGCCTTTGTGGCGAAGTCCCGCCTGGGCACGCCGGATGAGTGCGAGTGGACTTACGTGCGCAAGGACGGCACGCGCTACCCCGTGCTGCTGAGCGTCACCACCTTATTTGATCCGCATGGGAAGATCATCGGTTACCTGGGCATCGGCTCGGACATTACCGCCAAGAAGCGCGTCGCGCAGGAGCTGCTGGAGGCCAAGGAAAGCGCCGAGGCGGCGAACCAGGCGAAGAGCGACTTCCTCGCGACCATGAGTCACGAGATCCGCACGCCCATGAACGGCATCATCGGCATGTCATCGCTGCTGCTGGACACCGAGCTGTCGCCCAAGCAGCGGGAGATGGTGGACTCCGTGCGCCTCAGCGGAGATGCGCTGATGACCATCATCGAGGACATTCTGGACTTCTCCAAGATCGAGGCGCGGAAGCTGGATCTAGTGGAGGAAGCCTTCCGGCTGGACTCCGTGATCGCCGGCGTGGTGGACCTGCTGCAGCACAAAGCGGCGTCACGCTCCATCGAACTCATCGTGCGCGTGGCGCCGGACGTGCCGGAGTCTTTCCTGGGAGATCCGGGCCGCCTGCGGCAGATCCTCATGAATCTGGTGGGAAATGGCATCAAGTTCACGGACGAAGGCAGCATCCGCATCCAGGTGAGCCGCCTGGGCACCACGGCGGAGGGCGAGGCGGAGCTGGAGATCAGCGTCACGGACACGGGCATCGGCATGACAGAGGCGCAGCAGCGGCAGCTCTTCCAGGCCTTCACGCAGGTGGACAGCTCCAGCAAGCGGCGCTTTGGCGGCACGGGGCTGGGGCTGACGATCAGCAAGCGGCTGGTGGAGCTGATGGGCGGAAGCATCGGCGTGGAGAGCCGGCGCGGCGAAGGCTCGCGCTTCTGGGTGCGGCTGCCACTGCATGCCATTGAAGGACAGAAGCTGCCATCCCGCGAAATGCCGGAGGCTCCTGAAGACACCGTCCTGCAGCCCGCCGCAGACGGCAGCCGGCCGCACCTGCTGCTGGTGGAGGACAACGAGGTGAACGCCCGAATGGCCATGATGATGCTGGAGAAAAACGGCTGCCCCGCCGAGGTGGCGCGGGATGGAGAGGAGGCCGTGGAGCGCTTCGCCAGCGGGGTGTATGACGGCATTCTCATGGACTGCCACATGCCCGGCATGGACGGCTACGAGGCCACACGTGCCATCCGCGAGCTGGAGGCCAGCCCGGAGTGGCGGCGGCCGCGCTGCCGCATCATCGCCATGACGGCGAATGTGCAGGCCGGGGAGCGGGAGCGCTGCCTGGATGCCGGCATGGACGACTACCTCTCCAAACCGCTGCGCGCCAGGTCGCTGCAGGAGGCGCTGGGCCGCGTGCATGTGCTCTCTGAAAGCGGGGCATGCGCCCCGCCCACGCCGTGGTGCGCGGAGGACTCCGGCTCCGCGCGGGATGCGCTCCAGCAACTGGCGGCGGAGCTGAGTACGGAGGACGCTGTGGAGCTGATGGAGAACTGGTTTGCCGATGCGCCCAAGCGCATCCTGGAGCTGGAAAAACTCGACGGTGGCGAGGATCAGGCCGCGCTGCGCCGCACCGCACACGCACTGAAAGGAAGCAGTTCGCTCTTTGGCCTCACGGCCTTCCACTCCTTGTGCCGTGAGCTGGAGCTGAGCGCGGAGCAGAACCAACGTGCCGTGCAGACAGGGCTCATCACGCAACTGAAGCAGTGCTATGAAACTGCGAGGCCGGAGCTGCAAAAGCTTATGAGCGCGCTGAAGTAGGGGGGACCCCCCACAACTGCGGATGATGATGGATGGGCGTCTGCGAACAAGAATGAACGCGTGCTCCTTTGCGGGCAGTTCATTCCACGAAACCACAATCCTTAAACATCTCATTCCTATGCTGGACATCGAATCCACCGCCCTCATCCTTGTGGGCTACCAGAACGACTACTTCGCCCAGAACGGCATTCTTCGCGGCGTCATCGAGGAGGCGGACCGTGTGGACCGCACCCTGGCGCACACGATGGACCTGCTGGAACAATACGCCTTCTCCCGGCTGACGATCATCTCCACGCCCATCATCCTGAAACCGGACTACCGCGCGCTGGCCAACTCCGTGGGCATCCTGGACACGATCAAGCAGGTGGGTGCCTTCAAGGAGGGCTCCCCGGGTGCGGACACGATCCCCGAGCTGAAGGCCTATGGCGACCGCATCATCTATGTGTCCGGCAAGGTGGGGTTCAACGCCTTTGCCGGGACCAATCTGGACGACGTACTGCGGGAGAGGAAGATCAAAAACCTGCTGGTGGCCGGCATGGTGACGTCCCTCTGCATCGATTCCACCGGGCGCGCCGGCTATGAGCGCGGGTACAAGGTGACCATCCTCTCCGACTGCACCTCCGCACGCACGCCGGTAGAGCAGGACTTTTTCTGCAACCACGTCTTCCCGCTGTACGGCGAGGTGGCGAACAACACGAAGCTGAAGGCGCAGATGCCCATGGCCGGACTGATGGCTTCGGCTCTGGCCGCGTAGGATGCTTCATGGCATTCCGTGGTTTTCAAACCATGAATCCGCATGATCGGCGACACGCCCATGAACGAACATTCCACACTGCTGACGGACATCCACGTGGAGGCGACCTACCGCCTCACCGAGGCTCTGATCGAGTCTGAGAAGCGGATGCGCCGGCGTGTGGAGTGTCTTTCGGAGGTGGTGTTTGAGACGGATGCGGAGGGCAGGCTGGTCTTTCTGAACAAGGCCTGGGCGCACACCCTGGGCCATGATGTCTCCGTCTCGCTGGGGACGCTCCTTTGCGACTACGTGGTGCAGGAGGACTGCGCATTGCTGGCACGGATCGTGGAAGCTGGCGCCACTTCCGTGGCCGCGCGGCCAGCCATCCGCATGCGGCGTGCGGACGGCGGCATCCTGTGCATGGAGATCTCCATCTCCGCACCGGACGGGCCCGGGATCGTGGGGTCCATGCGCGATGTGACCACGCAACGGCGCAACCAGCAGGAACTGGAGAAGCTCTCCCTGGTGGCGAGCTTTACGGACAACCTGGTGGTGATCACCGACGGTGCGGGCCGCTTTGAGTGGGTGAACGACGCCTTCGTCAAACGCACGGGCTACACGCTGCAAGAGGTGCTGGGGCTGAAGCCGGGGAAGGTGCTGCAGGGGCCGGGCACGGACACGAAGGTGGTCGCCAGCATCGGGCAAAAGCTGCGGCTGGGGGAGTCCTTTCAGGCGGAACTGCTGAACTACACCAAGGCGGGCGTGGCGTACTGGGTGGAGATGCATGTGACGCCGATCAAGAACAAGACGGGCGTGATCGAGCGCTTCGTCGCCGTGCAGTCGGACATCACCGAACTCAAGCGCACGCAGCGCGAGCTGAAGGTGGCAAAGGAAAAGGCCGAGGCCGCCAGCCAGGCGAAGAGCGATTTCCTCGCGACGATGAGCCATGAGATACGCACGCCGATGAACGGCATCATAGGCATGTCATCGCTGCTGCTGGACACCGCGCTGGAGCCGAAGCAGCGGGAGATGGTGGACGCGGTGCGCCACAGCGGCGATGCGCTGATGACCATCATCGAGGATATCCTGGACTTCTCCAAGATCGAGGCGCGGAAGCTGGATCTGGTGGAGGAGGCCTTTCGGCTTGATTCCGTCATCGGCGGTGTGGTGGATGTGCTGCGGCACAAGGCGGCGTCACGCTCACTCGGTCTAAATGTGCGGATCTCTCCAGAGGTCCCGGACTCCTTTCTTGGAGATCCGGGGCGGCTGCGGCAGATCCTCATGAATCTGGTCGGAAATGGCATCAAGTTTACGGACGAGGGAAACATCTGCATCCAGGCGGCCTGTACCAAGGGCGTGACTCCGGGCATCGTGAATCTGGAGCTCAGCGTTGCTGATACAGGTATCGGCATGTCAGAGGAGCAGCAGGGACTGCTCTTCCAGCCCTTCATGCAGGTGGACAGCTCCACGAAGCGGCGCTTTGGCGGCACAGGGCTGGGACTGGCCATCTGCAAACGGCTGGTGGAGCTGATGGGTGGCAACATCGGCGTGGAGAGCCGGCGGGGCGCAGGCTCGCGCTTCTGGGTGCGGCTGCCACTGCATGTCATGGAAGGCCATAAACGATCAGCCGTTCCGGAGCCTGAAAAAGTTGTCTCCACTGTGCCGCTGATGAAGCCTGGCGGCATCAAGCCCCGCCTGCTGCTGGTGGAGGACAACGAGGTCAATGCGCGCATGGCCATGATGCTGCTGGAAAAGAATGGCTACCCCGGGGAAGTGGCGCGTGATGGTGAGGAGGCCGTGGAGCGCTTTGCCAGCGGGGTGTATGACGGCATCCTCATGGACTGCCACATGCCCAACATGGACGGCTACGAGGCCACCTGCGCCATCCGTCAGATGGAAGCCGGTGCCGGGTGGCGGCGGCCGCGCTGCCGCATCATCGCCATGACGGCGAACGTGCAGGCCGGGGAGCGAGAGCGCTGTCTTGCCGCCGGGATGGACGACTACGTCTCCAAACCGCTGCGCACCAAGCCTTTGCTGGAGGCGCTGGGCCAGATAGGCGTGCTGGCGCTGGAGGCGGAGCCTGCCCTAGTCGCTGCATGACCTGCAGTAATTTTCGCGGGTCCATGGCAAAAGATTGGATAAAAAGCCGTCTTGCCAGCCAGCCGTCTCGTGCTGTTAATTAAGTGCATGTCCGAGTCCGCCCCTGCGCCTTCCGAACTGAAAACGCTCCGAGTGGCCGTCGTGGAGGATGATGCCACGTTGCGGCTCTTCCTGAAAAAGCTCATCGAGAAGAATGGCCACGGCTTTGAACTGGCCGGAGCTTGGGAGACGGCGGAGGAGGCGGTGAAGCCGTTGGTGGAGAGCAGGCCGCACGTGGTGGTGGTGGATCTGGAGCTGCCGAAGACCTCGGGGATCGAGTTCATCCGTCAGCTCGCGCCGCGCATGATCGAGACGGCCTTTGTGGTGCTGACCATTCACGATGATCCGGACAAGGTCTTTGAGGCGCTGCGTGCCGGGGCGCATGGCTACCTGCTGAAATCCGCCAAGCCCGGGGAGATCGCCGCAGGCATACGGCAGGCGAGCGAAGGCGGCGCGCCGCTGAGCCAGGGCATCGCGCGGCTGCTCATCAAATCATTCCAGGCTCAGCCGGAGAGAAAGAAGTCGGGCATCCCCAGTCTGACGCCGCGGGAGAGCCAGATCATCGAGCGCCTGGCGCAGGGCATGGTGCCCAAGGAACTGGCGCATGATCTGGGTATCAGCTACGAGACGGTGCGCGAGTATATCAAGTCCGTTTACGCCAAGCTGCACGTGAGATCCCGCACCGAGGCGGTGATCAAATATCTCGGGCATCAGGGGTAGTGCTGTGGATGGATGTTTGTTAAGCTGCCTTTCCCAACGGTTTATGGACATGGAGGAGGATTGAAGAGGGCGGACGCTGAGAGCTCCAGTTCGAATCTCCACAGGACAGGGAACTGCGCGCCTCCGCCGCCATGCATCCTCAACGAACCTCCTCCTTTTTTAGAGGCTCCCATTTTAGCTCACCTTTTACCAAGCCGGATTTGGCCTTTATCTCGACGCACGCCGTTCCTTTGTAATATCCCCACACCTCTGGTGATGTCTCGACTTTTGGCACCACTTTCGGCACCAGATTGCCGCTGAACTCGATCTCCAGATGGTCGTCATCAATCCAACGCCGCAGGGAGATGTAGTAAAAGCGCCCCATCTTGAACGCGTTACCGTAGCGTTCCTCTATGGCCTTTTCTAATACGTGCAGGTCCAGTTTCACCTCCGCCGCAGGCTGTGTGGTCAGCGTGAAAACCACTATATCGCTCCCGCGTTTGTACCCTCGTAGCAGACAGACTTGCGCGCCGCTCGGCGACCAGTGCACGCCCTCCGCCAGCTCCTTCGCCTTCTCTGCCCAGCGCTCCTCTTCTACGTCATCTACAGGCGTGTCCAGCAGCTGAAGCGGTCCGTCTGGCCGTCGCTGGAGGGAGCTTCCCCGGGCCGTCACTAGCACTCGCGCCTGTCCGTCTGGTCCCAGCACCACCACCTGAGGCCCACCGCGCGTCTCGCCAGGAGGAGCCTCAAGGCGGGGCTCCTGCGTTGGTGCAGCTTCTGTGTCGGGTACAGGCTTCGTCGAACAGGCAGCCAACAGGCAGGCCCAGAGCATCAGCGTCCACTTCGCGGGTATCTTCATAGGCTGCCAACGAGGCGCAGACCTCAACCTGTCATTAACCGACTTTTGCGGCAGGAAAGAGCATAAAAAAGCCACTCTCCAGCATGGACGGCGGCAAAACATCCCCTAGAATGCGCGTTTTCACCCAGCCAACCAACCTGCGGGCGATACCTCGCCTGCGTACCCGTCATGTCTTCAGTCTCAGCTCCTTCGTCGTCCGCCCCCACCTCACTTCGCAACGCCGTCATCCGCTTTGCCGGAAACTCCCAGGACGGCATCCAGTCCATCGGCGGCTTCCTGGCCCGTCTGGCAGGCCGCACGGCCCAGGAGGTGATGACCTACATGACCATCCCGTCCACGATCTCCGGCGGTCCGTCCATTTTCCAGGTGCATCTGGGCTCCGGCGAGGTGCTGCATGAGGGCGACGAGGCAGACGTGCTGGTGGCTTTCTACAAGCACAGCTACCAAAACCACATCGGCTCCCTGCGCAAAGGCGGCATCTGCTTCTACGATACGGCGGACATGACCGCCGAGGACATCAAGCAGGACAGCGGCATCATCCACATCGGCGTGCCCTTCACCTCCGCCACTGTGGAGGCCGTGGGCGGCTCCACGCGTGATCGCGGCAAGAACATGTTCGTGCTGGGCATGGTCTGCGCCGTCTTCAATCTCGACAAAGAAAAGCTCGTGGGCATCGTCAGCCGCCAGTTTGGCCGCAAGGACGAAAGCGTGCTGCGCAATGCGCTGCTGGCCTTTGACGCCGGATTTGCCTACCAGGTGGGGGACGTGGAAAAGTTTGCCTTCGTCCCCGGCGAGGCCCCAGGAAGCCACCGCATCAGCGCGGACGGCAACCAGATGATGACGCTCGGCCTCATCGCCGCCGGTGTGCGTTATGGCTCCGCGTACCCCATCACTCCGTGGTCCTCCATCATGGAAACACTGCGCGTCGAGCTGCCCAAGTATGGCGGCATCTACGTGCAGGCCGAGGATGAGCTGGCCGCTGTGGCCATGACCATCGGTGCCGCTTTTGCGGGCCATCTCGCCATCACCGGCAGTGCAGGCCCCGGCCTGAGTCTGAAGATGGAAGCCCTCGGCTACGCCAGCATGGCGGAGATCCCGCTCATCGTGGTAAACGTGCAGCGCGGCGGCCCCTCCACCGGTCTGCCCACCAGCGTGGAGCAGTCTGACCTCATGCAGGCCATCTACGGCAGTCACGGTGACAGCCCGCGCATCGTGCTGGCACCGAAGGACGTGGAAGACTGCTTCTACATCGCTCTGGAAGCCGGCAAGCTGGCCAAGAAATACTCCTGCCCGGTCATCATTCTGAGCGATCAGGCCCTGAGCAGCCGCATTGAGGCCTTTGAAGAGCCTGATCTGGACAAGCACTGGGTCGAGCCCGAGCTCGATCTGGCCACCCGCCCGGCCGACTTCAAGCCCTATCCGCTGGACGCCATCACCCGCCACGCGCCTCCGGGAGCCAAGATGGCAGGCGGCAAGTACCCCATCGCTACCGGTCTGGAGCATGACGAAATGGGCCACCCCAGCGGCAGCCCCAAGATGCACACGCTCATGACTGCCAAGCGCCGCAACAAGCTGGTGCAGCTTTCCAAAGAGCTGCCGCTTCCGGAGATCCATGGCGACACCACCGGCGACGCTCTCGTGGTCGGCTGGGGCAGCACCTTTGGGCCTATTAAGGAAAGTGTGACCCGCATGCGCAGCGAAGGGCACAAGGTGGGCGCCATTCACCTGCGCCACCTGCACCCCATGCCCGCAGGTCTGGGAGACCTCTTCAAGCAGTACAAGCACGTCGTCTGCGTGGAGATGAACGACTCCGGCCTCTACGGCTACGGCCAGCTGGCCACCCTGCTGCGCGCCAGCCTGGCAGATCCGCGCATCCAGTCCGTGTGCAAGACCGACGGCCTGGCCTTCCGCATCCGCGAGATCGTCACCGGCGTGGAGAAAGTCATGAGCGCCCAGGCCTGATCCGAACCCGCAGCATTCACCAACCTTTCTCTTCTTTAAATCATCATGTCCACTGCCATCGACACTCCTGCAGCTCCCGCCACGGAAAAGCTCACGAAAAAAGCCCTCACCGCCGATCATCCCACGTGGTGCCCCGGCTGCGGCGACTTCGCCGTGCTGAACATCTTTTACCGCGTGCTGGAAAAGCTGCAGTACCCCCATGAAAACATCGTCTGCGTGGCCGGCATCGGCTGCTCCAGCCGCTTCCCGTATTTCATGAACACGCACGGCATCCACTTCATCCATGGCCGTGCGCTGCCCCTGGCCACCGGCATCTCCCTGAGCCGCCCTGACGTGCACGTCTTCGTCTTTGGCGGTGACGGCGACGGCTTCTCCATCGGCGGCAACCATCTCAACCACGCCGCGCGCAAAAACATCAAGCTGACCTACGTCATCATGGACAACTTCGTCTATGGACTGACCAAGAAGCAGACCAGCCCCACGAGCCCCATCGGCTTCAAGAGCAAGACCGACCCCACCGGCAGCATCGACCGCCCCATCAACCCCATGCGCCAGCTTCTGGCCAGCGGCGCCACCTTCATCGCCCGTACGCATGCCGCGCAGGTGAAGCACATGGAGGCCATGTTTGAGCGCGCCATCCTGCATGATGGCTTCAGCGTGGTGGAGTGCCTGAGCGAGTGCGTCATGTTCTACTCCGGTGCCTTTGACGACAGCACCCCGCGCAAAGGCGGCACCTACGACCTCATCGACGAAACGCAGCACGACGTCACCGACGAAACCGCCGCGTTCAAGCTGGCCGAAAACCTCGCCCCGGGGAAATTTGGCGTCTATTACCAGGTGAACCGCCCCACCAAGAACGCGCTGGAGCAGAAGTGGATCGACGAGACGCAGTCGAAGCTCGGCGGTGTGTCGCAGAAGGAGATCCTCAAGAAGCGCTTTGAGGCCATGAGGTAGTGAGCGGCTGCGCCATCAAGGCGTGGTCAAGACTTCAAGCCCCGCCATGACAGGCGGGGCTTTTTGCTGTAGGGGTGGCGATGAAGAAGGCTCTTCTGTCTTTGCTGCTGGCTGGTTCCATGGTGGGCTGCCAGTGCAATAACTCACCAATTCCTGTCTTTGAAGCGAGGCAGGACAGGCTCATTTCAGTCTCGCTCAAAGCCCGCGACAACGCGGATCAAAAGGCATGGGAAGGCTGTCACAGGCGGAACGTGTGGTTTGATGTCAAAGATTCCCGTGGGCAGTCGATGCCTCACATTCTTATCTGCATTTTGTGGGCTGACACACCTGAGCCGGCCCCAAAAAAACACGATGCCACTGAGATCAAGGTTCTGGTGCGAAAGGATAAAAACGCCTTTCTGATTGGGCAGCATGACGCGCTTATGCTGGGACGTCGAATTGAAAAGCCTGGAACATACCTGCTGGAGTATCACGTCGACTGCTATGACCAAAAGCATCGTCTGCTTTATTCCGGCAAGACAGATGGAATTTGCATACACATTGCAAACCGCACTTTTTTGGACAAGCGACCAAGAACGGATGCTTCGGAAATAACCTTGTGGGTTCGCCGGGAGAAGTAGCCGTGCCGAAGCGAATGACTGCGATGCCTTGACCTCCCGGCAGGCTCCGCCTACTTGACGTCTGTTACCCCCATGCGCATCCATACCCTCGATCTCCGCTTCATCGGCATCCCTGGCCTCATCGCTTCCTTTTTAGTCGAGAGCGCGGGCGAATATGCGCTGATCGAGACGGGGCCGGGCTCTTCGCTGGAGACGCTGCGTGCGGCCATCCGTGATGTGGGTGTGGATGAAGCGGCCATCAAGAAGGTCTTCGTCACTCACATCCATCTGGATCACGCGGGGGCGGCGGGCTGGTTTGCACAGCAGGGGGCGGTGATCTACTGCCACCCGAATGCGGCGCGGCATCTCGTCGATCCTTCCAAGCTTATCGAAAGTGCCCGCATGGTCTATGGCGCGAAGATGGATACCCTTTGGGGCGATATGCTGCCTGCGCCTGCAGACAAGGTCGTCGCGCTGCAGGACAACGAGCGTGTGCCGCTCGGGCAGGTTGAGGTGATCGCATGGGACACTCCGGGGCATGCGCGGCATCATCACGCCTTTGTCATCGGCGATGTGTGCTTTGCGGGAGACGTGGCTGGCATGCGCCTGGAGCACAGCCGCTACCTTTCCGTCACCTCCGCACCGCCGCAGTTTGATCCTGTGGCCTATGTGCAGTCCATTGACCGTCTGGCGGCTGCGGGTTTCACGACGCTCTACCTGACGCATTTTGGTGCGGTGAGTGATGTGGCATGGCATTTGAAAGCCTACCGTCAGCGCGTTCAGGAGGTGTACGAGCGCGTGGCTGCAGATTTCAAGGCGGGTTTGAGCGCCGAGGAGATCCGCCGTCACTACACCGCTGCCGAACATGCTGCCGCCAAGGAGGCAGGGGTCGATGGGGTGCTGTGGTGTAAAGGAGAAGACGCCAATGTCACCTCCATGTGCGCAGACGGGGTGCGCATGTACTGCGAGAAATGCTGCTGAGCAGGGGGGAGTGCGGCAGTTGAGGTCGCGTCACTTTTGGTAAAACCCTGTCAAATTCGAGCGTTTTCTTATCGCCGCTACGAAACAGGGGCGGGCAGTTTATTCTGGAGACTGTGTGTTTTTTTGTAAAATTGGACGTTCTTTATGAGGGATTTCAAAAAAACTGCTTAACCAAAGCAAAATATTGATGTAAATTGAGAAACTGCCGCAACGCACTCACCTATGAGCAACATCGCATTTGAAACAGATGGTGGTCGGGAGACCAGAGCCCCCAAGACTTCAGGCATGCCTGTCGGAAGGTTGGTCGATCTAAACGCCGCTGCTGCTGATGCCCAGGCAAGCTGCGAACGCTGGCACTCCGAGCTGCAGTCTGTCCAGGAACAACACCGTGCGCTGACGCATGAGCTGCGGCAGATGGCGCGGCTGCACGAGCAGAAAACCTCCGAGGTGAACCGGCTGCTCAGTCTCGAAGCGAGCCTGAATGAACAGCTTGGCAAGCTCAACGGCCACCGTGAGCTACTGCAAAGCCGCGTGCAGGAGATCAACGCCCGTTACCTGCAGGATCAGGGCCGTTTGGAGCAGACCCAGCAGCAGCTCAGCGAATGGCAGGGGCACAAACAGAATGTGGAGGCCCAGGTGGGCGCTGCGGCACGTCAGCTCGCCGGGCTGAAGGCGGAGTCTGCCCTGCTCGAAGAGCGCAGTTCCGAACTTTCCGACCTGCTGCAAAAAGCGATCGACGAAGTGACCCGCCAGCAGGCACGAATCGTCGAGGCGCGTGGACTCGTCGTCCGGCAGGAGACGCGGCAGCAGGAGCTTACCATCAACATTGCACGGCTGGAGGTGAGCTACCAGCAGGCGGAAGCCAACATCAAGCTCAAGCAGGAGAGGCTCAACTATCTGGAAGAAGCCGGAAGCCGGGCCACCGGCCATGTGGTGGACCTGACTTCGCGCTACCAGGCATTGGAGCAAAATTTCGCCCAGCTCACGGCGCAGTGCCGGGAGAGCGAGACCTCTCTCAAGATCACCCGCGGCGCCATCGCCGAAGAGCGGGCACGCCTGCAGGAGCAGCGGCAGGCCATTCAGGAGACCAGCCAGCACCATGCTGATTTGCAGAACAAGGTGAACGAGCTGGCCCAGCAGCGTGTGGCGGCGGCGGCGGCGCTCGGCGAGCTCAAGGCAGAAGCCGTGCAGCACGACCAGACGCTGATCATGCTGCGGCAGCAGCGTGAGGAGAGCCAGGCTGAAATGGATGAGCTGCGCGCCTGTGAGCAGACCATCGCACAGGCCCTGCTGAACCGACGCAGCGAACTTGCCCGCATGGAGGAAAAGCTGGGCACCACCTTGAACGAATGCACGGAGGCCACCACGCAGCTGGCAGATCTCGGCCGGGCAGTGGCCCAGCTGCAGACGCAAGAGGCGGCCTCAGTGCAGCACGCTCAGCAGCTTTCGCAGGAGATTGTGGATCTCGGTGTCAGACGCCAGCAAGTGAAGGACCAGATCGCGGACACAGAGGCTCAGATGCTGGCCTTGGGCACGCAGCATGCCGCACTGGGGGCGGAGATCGCTGCCCTCAGCAGCACGAAGCAGTCCACCGCCGACGCATTGCAGGAATGCCGGGCCGAACTCGCCAGTACGCAAGAGCGGCTGCAAGCCACCCAGGAGGACTGCCAGGCCGCTGAGGCGCGCCTGGCCACCGTCAACAAAACTCTTCAGGAGCGACACGAGCAGGAGGCCATTCTGAGAGACCAAATTCATGCCTTGGAGCTGCAATCCAAGCAGCTGGAGACTCAGACGCAGGAGCAGACCAGCAAGCTGGAAGCCGTGCGTCAGGAACGCATTGGGGCAGAGATCGCCCTGCAGCGTCTCAGCCAGCAGCATGAGGAGGCCGGTGTCCGGCTGGAAACCCGACATGCAGAGATCGACGCCGCCGCAGTGCGCCTGCAGCAGGGACTGCATGAATGCCAGCAGGCGGAAGAGCGCCGCATGGCCCTGACTCATGAGGTCGAAAACCTGGTGATGAAGCAGCGGAATCAGGAGATGATCCTGCACGAGATCGAAGCCCAGATCGCCCGGCGTGAGCAGGAGCGCGAAGCCTCCACCACAGGGGCCCGGCAGGCTCAGCAGGAACACGAGACCGCCGCCGCAGCCGTCCTGGCCGCCCGCAGGGAGCTGGCCGAGCAGCAGGCCGGCATCACCGCAGCCACCGCCAGGCTGTCAGAGCTTCAGTCGGCCGTGCAGGCTGCCGAGCAAAACCTCAACACCACCGGGGCGAGCCTGGCTGGGGAAGAGCAAAAGCTGGTGGAAACCCGCACCGCGCTCGATGCCCTGACGCAGGAGCTTTCCATCGCGCACGACCTGAAGGTCACGATCGAGGCGCTGACCTCCCGCCAGGCAAACGTGGCGGCCGCCGAGCAGCATCTGACAACCCTGGGCCGCCAGGTGGAGGAGGCCTCCCAGCGCCGTGCTCAGCTCGACACCTCACTCAAGGACATCACCGAACAGCTCGCCACCGCAACCGAGCGGTGCGATGCCGTCAGCCTGCAGGAAACCGAGACCCGTCAGCGGCTGGATCAGATGATCGCGGAGGAAAAAGAACTGCGGCAGGAAATCGCCACACTCACAAGCTCCGCCCAGCAGGAGCGCGTGATGTACGATGAACTGCGCTCTCTCACCAAGGACGCCCGCCAGCTGCATGAGCAGGAGAGCTCAGCGCTGGCAGTGCAGATCCGCGAAGCACGCCAGCAGCTCAGCGGCTGGGAGACGCAGATCGCGGCCCTGCTGGACTGGAAGGAGCGCATGGATCAGTCCCTCAACCGCGTGCAGCAGGCTGCTGCCGACTCTCCCGAAGCCCGCAGCGCCAACAATGAAATCCAAATGGCCCTTGGCGCGCTGCGCCACATCATGGAGCGGCTGCAGGCCAGCAAGTCGGAGACGCCATCCTTGCCCCTGAGGCCTGCCGCTGCCGAGGGAGCACCAGTCTCCAAGACGGTCAATTCATCGGACGACCAGTCCTCCGCCGACCAGAAAACCGGCGGCATGATCAGCGAGATCAGGCCCAACAGCCGGCTCAGCCGTCTGCGCGAAGAACTCCAGCGCGAGGAGACGCGCCTGCATTTCCTGCGTCAAAACTCCCGCTCTCTTGAGCTCCGCGCCCGCACCCGGTCGCATCTTCCAGCGATTCAGGAAAATCAGAACGGCGGCGCGCTGGACGGAGCCTCACACTGGGAGGAGCGCATCAAGCGTGCTGCGATTGATGAAAGCAATCTCCTGGAAAAAATCGCCAGCCTCAAAGGGCAGATTGCCGAACTTCGTGGGGAGTCGCAGAGTTCATCCGCCTCCGCCATGGAAACGTGTGGCTGAGCCACGTGGGCAAACATGCGGCGCTACCTGGGGCGGGAGCGCCTGCGGGGGCGGGCAGCCTGGTTGCGGGCGTTGAGCTGAATTTTCCTTCCGACAACGAGGAGAATAATGAGCACGACGGCCCGCACGAACCACCAGCGTTCCGTGCTTGAGGCTGCAGGTGCCACCTGGGGCGTGATGGGGGCCGCCAGTTTCACCGCCAAATTTCCAGCAGGAGCACCCGCAGCGACGCTCGCCACCGGCATGCCGCCTCCCAGCGTCGCCGCTGTGCCGGTGGGTGCAGCGGTCCCCGCCTCGGCATACGGAGACGCACCCGCCAGCATCGCCGCAGGGCGTGCGGGCGGCTCCTCGTCCGCCATGGCGGGCTTGCCGCCCTTCGCTTTCTTCTCCGCCTCCTGCACAAAGGGGTCCTCCCCAAAGCCTGTGTCGTAGAGATACTCCGGCTGCTGCACGCTGAAGGGCACCTCCTCGATCCGCCCGTCCTGCTCATACACCCCGCGGATCGTCTGCATGGGGCCGGTCTGCTCAAAGATCTCAAACCCCAGCCAGAAGTCCTCCAGCACCTGGCCGTCGATGGTTTGCACAAAGGTCACGTCCATGTTGCGCGCCGCGTATTCCGGCTCCGTCATCGGCGCCGTCTGCTCTGCATCCGGCCACAGCGGCTTGAACTGCACGCCCGTGCCCAGCAGCGCCTTCTTGCGGTTGATCTCCACATGGATGTGCTGGTTCAAATACGTCGCGATCCCCGCCTGCGCCGCCTTCAGCTCCTCCAGGCTGATCTTCATGTCCCCATCCGTGTCGATCCCCACAAACCGCGAGAGCGTGAGGATGTTGAACGTCAGCCGGATCTCCAGCTTGTGCGGCGTGGGCCGTACACGCATCTCGCTCTGGTCCGCAGGGTGGGCGGAGGCGGAGTGAGCCATGACGAAGGCCGCCAGAAAGCGGAGGCTTTTCATGCCTGAGGATGTGAAAGGCGACGGCATCGGGTGATGCCATAGACGAGCACACTCAGGGCGAGGGCAACAAAAAGTACCTCGTCCGAAGTATGCCCGTCGGGGCCGCCGCTTAGATTTTTGAATGCGGCCATCGCCGGCAATGAGAGGCCAAAGAGGACTGTCAGGACACATATGACGGCCCAACGAAACAAACGGCTGGTTGGTGCTTCGTTCGAGGTCAGACTGATCAGTGCAAAGCCGAAGCTGAACGCCAGGATGCCGGACACCATTGACCATGCTTCATCTGGTAAAATGAAATTCACCCAGATCGTCAGAGGAGGCTGCAGATTTTCAGGTCTTGAGGACCAGACCCACTCGGAAATCTGGATCAGATTCAAGGCCGCGTGCAAGGCAATGAACAAGAACCAGCCGAAGAAAGCGCCGTCCACGACAGCCAGCAGCCATCGTTTCCAGCCTATGTTTGTCTCATTCGTCATTCAAGAGTGATCCACATCGGCGACACCCACACCAGCTCCCCGTTCGTCTGCTCGCCGCGGAAGTAGTAGTAGCTCGTCTTGCCTTTCTCCGGCTTCGGATCGGTCCAGGTCAGATCAATGGTCTTCTCCTTGGCGATCGTCATCGGGATCTCCACGTTGTCCTTGATCAGCGTGACCTTTTCAAACGGCATCGTGCCGATGAGCTTCAGCGAGATCGTGGGCGCGCCCTTCACGCCGAATTCATCTCCCATCATGCGCTCCTTGCCATCAGCCGCCTTGCAGCGGCTTTCGGCGATGATGTTGTCCGTGGCGCCATACGTGTGGCGCTGGCGCATCGCCTTGATGATGCCCTCGCGGCTGTAATCCTCCGCATAGATCATCGCGTAGCTGATGTGCGTGCTGCCGTGGTCGCTGCTGCTTTGAAAGCTGAACTTGTAGCCTTTGGCAAAGGCATCGCACACCCAGCCGCCGGGCTCCCAGCCGCCGATGGCGTCGTTCTCCGTGGGGCAGCGCGGGCAGCCGGGGTACTCGTAGTTTTGGCGCGCGCCCTGGTAGATCTCCACCATCGGCTCGTACTCGCCGCCCCAGTTCCGCCAGTCGGTGCCCATGCTGCCCACGCTCGTGTGGCTGGCGCAGACGCCGTTGAAGAGCTTCAGGTACTTGTAGAGCATGTTTGTGTCCGGCGCGGGCTCATGCACGCGCACATCGCTCAGCGGCAGGCGGGGCAGGGTGCGCACACCGCGCTGGGCAAAGACCACATTCCTGTGCCCCTCGGGATACACCACGCTGCGCTCGTAGCTGAACATCGGCGTGAAGGCCTTCGGCAGGAAAAAGGCGTCCGTCGTCTTCTGCGTCAGCCACCAGGAGTACTCGCGGCCGTTGCCGTTGTCATGGTCCCCGTTGCCGATCCAGTCCATCGACGCCGCATCGATGGCATAGCGCCACATGTCCTCCAGCGGGCCGTCATTTGCGCCGTCTCCGCTGATCTCCGTGTGGCGGTGAAATTCACCACGCAGGATGCGCCGCTCCGTACCGGCGATGCTGCTGCGGAAGCCGCGTATCGCAGCCACTTCAGCGCGCTCCGCCTCCGTGCGCTTGCTCGGCGCGGGATTGTCCAGCGGCGGCTCCGCGCGGGGCTGGAGCACCGCAGGCTTCACCGGACCGCTGGCGATCAGCCGGCTGAAATACACATCGTTGTCAAAGGGGTCCTTGCTCGCATCCAGCGCCGCATTGCCACCCTTGCCACCGGGAGTTTTGGAGCGGTTAAACTCCGCCATGCGGTCCATCCGGTGGTCGCTGCTGTGCGCCACAAACAGCATCTTGGGCCCGGTGGCGATGGCGGGCAGGTTGTACATGAGGTTGTCGCTGTGCGGGATGCTGATGGGCCCCACCCACTCGCCGCCGTCCAGATAAGCCGCCACGCTGCCCCAGGTGCTGCCCAGCGGGCCACGAAAGCTGTTCAGCCGCGTGCGCGCGATCAGCCACACGCGCCCCTCCGAATCGCAGCAGATGCGGCCCAGGTTGTTGTAAGTCTGCGGGCCGCTCACCGCCACATGCGCTCCCGGCGCACCGCCGCGCACGGCGGGCTTTTCAAACGCCAGCCCATCCGGCACTTCCGGCGAAGCCGGCGGGGCAGGGGTGCTCACATCCGCGCCACGGCCTTTCCCTTTGCCCTTGCCTTTGCCGCCACGCGCCTGCGGCGTGATGGCTCCCGGCAGCGCGTCGGCGATGCTCCCCTGCGGCTCCGCCCAGGCCTTGCCATCCCACACGCTCACGCCGATCTCACGATTCCGATACAGCCCGATGCCATCGCCGCTGTCATACGCGCCCCAGTCCTTGCCCCAGGTGGCGCCGCTCTTTTCATAGGCCACCCACACGCGCCCCTCGCGATCGTGCGTCACCGCCGCACGCGCCTCATACTGCGGCGTGTTTGCCACCGGCATCGGCGCTCCCGCAGGCCTGCCGCTGGCATCCAGCACGCACATCCAGATGTCGTAATCACCCTTCTCATAGGTGTCCCACGCCAGCGCAAATTGCCCGCTGCCCTCCGCGCGTGCATCCGCGCTGAGGGCCGGGTTCCAGCAGTTCCCGCTGTTCTTGGAAACCGTCTGCGCCGCCGCCCAGGCGCCGCCTTCATGCGTGCGCGTGCGGATCTCAAACTTCCCCTCCTGCGCCGCCATCCACGCCAGCACCAGCGTGCCCTTCGCCGAGCGCGCGATCACCGGATTCAGATCATTCCCCGCCGACTTAGACAGGTTCTCCACCTCCCCGAGCTTCCCCTCGGCAAAGTGACGCGCCAGGATTTCAAAGTTGCCCTCCACGCGCTCGCTCCACACGATCCACGCGCCGCCCTTGCCATCCGCCGCCACCGCAGACTTGTAAATGTCGCGCCCCGTCTCAGTCACGGCCATGCGTTGCTCCTCCCACTGCTTCCCCGGGCGCACATGCAGCCAGAGCTGATCGCCGCCTGCGGGCTTGTTCAGAAAGGACAGATCCTCCGGCTCCGTGTCCCAGCGCTTCGCCCGCTCATCGCGGTCGATGCCCGGCGTGAAGCTCTGGTAAACGAGGAATCCATGCCCCTCCGCATCAAACGCCAGGGCAGGGAAGTCATCGTCCGTGCGTTCCTTGGTAAACACGCGCAGATTGAACGCTGTCTGCTGCACCGCCACGCGGCCCTCCATCAGGTCCAGCGCCTCGCCCGGCTTCACATCCGCCAGCTTGAAGCTCACCTTTCCCTGCGCCGTCGTCACCTCCACGCTGCTCTCCGGCGTCACATCGCGCAGCTTCACATACACCCCGTTTTCAAAGATGGGCCCCAGCTGCCTCGCCATCTGGCCGATCTTCTTCGGATTGTTTCCGCGAGCCTTCGCATTCGCGCCCACAGGCGTGCGGCTGCTCGCCTTCCACGAGTTCTTGCCCGTCATCGCGTCCTTCTGCTCAAAGCGGTAGCCGTTCACCTCCAGCACCTCCCCCGGCGTCACCGTCACCGACCCGTCCCACACCGTGGACTCCTTGTCATGAAGCCCTAACTGGATGAGCAGCGCGGAGTCTGCCGCGGAGGCGATGCCGGTGAGCAGGAGAAGAGGAAGAATGAATCTTTTCATGGGGTGGTCGCCTGAAACGTCGTCCAACGCCCGATCTCGCTTAGAGTTTTGCAGAAGTCTTCAGTGTGGTGGATTCCTGTATTGACGCAAAGCGCGTGGACGAATTAAAAACGTCTAATTGGAAATAATGCCTTCCATTCTTGGTAAAAGAACTGCTTGAAGTGCGTTTTTCCAAGGCCGTGCGCGCTGCGGCTCCTTACCTAAATAACATCACATCATAACACCTGTCCGTCACCCCATGAAGAAAATCGCACTCTCCCTCCTCTGCCTTGCCTTCGGCCTCAGCACCGCTTCTGCGGACGACGTCATCAAAGGTGCCATGAAGAAGAATTTCAAGCCTGAAGACGCCATCGCCAAGAAGGTTGGCAAAGGCGAGGCCACGGACGCCGAACTCGACACTCTGATCAAGTGCGTGCAGGCTATCTGCGCAGCCACCCCTCCGAAGGGTGACAAGGCCGCCTGGGTGGAAAAGTGCAAGGGCATGGTCGCTGCACTGCAGAAAGTGAAGGCCAAGGACGCCAGCGGCATCAGCGAATTCAAGAAGGCCAACAACTGCAAGGCCTGCCACGACGTCTTCAAGGGCGCCGCCAAGTAAGGCTGTCTCAGATGCGGCTTCATCGCCGAGACTTCCGGAGGGCTCCGCTCGCAAGAGCGGAGCCTTCTTTGTTTCTGCTTCTTGCGTGTCCGGGCAGATGCTCCAATATCCCGGGCAAACCATGCCCACCACCTACCACATCGTCCCCACCGAAGCCCACAACGCACTCGTCCGCGCCGCCTACCAGCACCGCGGCTACACCCAGGCCGAGGCCGAGGACGGAGCACGGTTTTGCGAGATGGCCTCCGCGCATGGCATCCGCACCCACAACGCCATCAAGGCCCTCCACCTCGACCACCTCTTTGGCAGCGCCACCGGCGGCTGCAAACCGGGTGCCGAGATCGAGGTCATCAAAAAACCCTTCGCCGCCAGCGAAGCCTGGGACGGCAAATTGAAGCTCGGCCAGAGCGTCGCCTTCCGCGCCATGGAGCGCTGCATGGAGCTGGCGGACAAATACGGCATCGGCCAGGTCAGCGTGGACAATGCCTTCCACTACCTCTGGGGCGGCGGCTACGTCATGGACGCCGCCAAGAAAGGCTACATCGCCTACACGAATTGCACCTCCACCCTCGGCGAGGTCGTCCCCTTCGGCGGCAAATTCCCCGTGCTGGGCACCAATCCCCACTCCTGGGGCCTCCCCACGCAGGATGCCTGCGGCTTCCCCATCGTCATCGACTGGGCCACCTCCACCGTCGCCATGGGCCGAGTCCAGCAGCTCAAGCGCGAAGGCAAGCCCCTCCCTCCCGGCGCCGCCGTGGACAAGGACGGCAAGCCCACCACCGACGCCAATGAAGCCGCCTGGCTCATGCCCTTCGGCGCGCACAAAGGCTACGGCCTCTCCCTCCTCATCGAGGTCATGGGCGGCATGATCGGCGGCGGCCTGCCCACCCTGCGCGGCGGCGGCGCCCACCCCGACATCAAGAGCAAGCCTTTCCCCGCCGGTGAAAAGCGCACCAGCAGCTTCTACTTCCAGGTCATCCACCCCGATGCCATCAGCACCGGCCTCTTCTCCAATGGCCGCAACTTCAATGAGAACATCAAAGCCGTGATCGACGACATCCTCGGACACGGCAACGAAAACTGCATGCTCCCCGGCCAGCCCGAAGCCCAAAACGCCGCCCACACCGCCAAAGCCGGCGGCCTCCTCTTCAGCACCGCCGAAGTCGAAGCCCTCAACGAGATCGCCGTCGAAGCTGGCGTGGCCCGCTTCGATGTCGCCGCGCTGGGCACCTACGACGTGCCGTGAGACAGCCCACTCGATCGATTAGGTCAGCTTTTGGTCAGCTTTTTTGGTTCACCGGCGGCGGTAGAGCCTATCAAGTTCGTAAACGCGATCCCTGAGCTTTTGCGCTTCGTCGTAGTGCTTCTGCTCAAACTCCCATAGCTGTGTCTGCTCCACGATCGCAATGATTTCCGGGGCCACCGCCAGGACTTCGTGCAAGTAGCGCCCGTACTCGGCTGAGTGGCCGAGCTGCTGCTCGAATTGGGCCAGGTTCATGAGCGGAACCGGGTAGTCTTTGGGACAGACGTCCAATGCCTGCTTGATCACGCTGACGGCCCCGGTGTAATCCTTGCCAGAATCGATGAGATCCCTGGCCCGTGCCACCGACTGCACGACCTTCTCAACGGCCGAAATTGGGGAGGCAGGGCTGGCCGCATCAGCCGTCTTTGCTGCAGCATCTGATGCCGGCGGTCGCTTCAGATGCTCGTGGGCCATTCTTTGAATCCGGGCGCTGTTCGGGTAGCGCTTCGCCAGTTCTTCCAGGTGGGCCATGGCCGCAGCGTTGTCCCCCATCGTATGCGCCATTTCATAGCGGCTGTAGTCTTCATCCAGCAGGGCAAGGTCTATGGGATTGCTGGCAGCGGGCAAGGGGTGAGGAATGCTCTGGCCGCTACGCGCCAGGCGGCTGATCTCCTCCCTCAGCGTGTTGATCGGCGAGAGCAGGATAAGCATCTGCCGGCCCATCATCTCGATGCCTTGTTTGATGGCCACGAGCTCTCCCTGTTTGTTGATCGCAAAACTGCCGGGGCCTAGGCATGGCTGCTGCTTGAACATCAGGCCTGATCCCAGACTGAGGACCCGCGTAAACTGTTGCTTGCTGAGATTGCTCGTCATGCTGGTGCGCTTGGCAAGGACCGGCCCCATGACGGGCGGGATGTCCGTTTTGAGAAAATCGAACGCCTTGAGTGCGATGAACGCAATCGTCTCCCCCATCTCAGGCTCCTGGGCGGCAATCGGCAGCCAGACCTTGGGGCTATAGTCAAACTTAATCAGCGCCACCTCCTGCTCCGGAAAGATCCCGAGGATGGTCCCAAACGGCAGTTCGCTGCCATCTTCGGCAAAGACCATCGGCCGCTGGGGCAGCGCGACCATGCTCAAGTCCACCAGCGCCAGGCCGTCTGCCGTGATGAAGACACCCCTGCCTTCCAATCTGCGGCCATTGATCGCGAACCCCAGTTCGATCGCCGCAGCCCTCTTGCTGGCCGCCATTTCCTTCAGCCCATCCGCATCTGAGGCCTGCACGGGCGGCATAAACAGTGCAAAAACGAAAAGCAGCACGATGTGTTTCATATGCATTTTGAATGGATTATTTAAGCATTTATCAGATTGCTCTATTTTAATCGATTCAAAACTGCTCCGCTGGCAACCGCTGCATTGCATCCAATGCCGCACTCTCACTGCTCAGCGCACCCCGCAGGCTATATCCGCCACATCGCACCCGCCTGTTCGCTAGGGTCCAGCTGCGTCGAGGCCGAAGCTCCGGGGCTATGGCCGCCGCAGGCATCCTAAAAAAGGTCCGCTGTCCTTAAGGCATGGAAAGCCGGGGCTGCAGGGTGACGAGTCTGCGGTGGGCCGAGGGCTTTTGAAAAGAAGGAAAACGATGAGACAACCGCCCAATCTGGGACGAGGGACACGCACAGCGCATCCCTGCCGTCTGGCGCGGCGGATGCCCGGCTTCAGTAAATCATCGCATTGTCCGGCGCGGTCGTCTCCTCCACCTTGGTGGCTTCGATGATGGGCACGGTCTGGGTTCCTTCTTTTTTGTAGCCCATTTTGCCGACGACTTTGACCCAGGTCATGTCTTTAAACTCGGGGGCCTTCTTGCCGAAGTCGATCGGCACGGAGTACGGGCGGGCGTCGGCGGCGCAGCACTGCACCAGCATGCGGAAAATGCGGAGGCGGTGGCCATCGGCATTGTTCACCTTCTCTGGCAGCACCTGCGCCACGGTCTCCACCATCTGGCCGGTCAGCACCTTCTGTACCTCCACATCGCCGCCGGTGTAGTAAAGTTCAGGCACTTCGAGGATGAAGTTCCCCTCCTTGCTCTGCGGCACCTGTTTTTTGAGGTCTTCCAGGGTGAAGGTGCCATAGCTCTTGGAGGTCTGCGCGGGCGGCGGCACGTTTTTCGGCGGCTCCTTGGTCTCCGCAGCAGCGGCGGCGGCGGCGGCGACTCCGGGCGGAGGCATGCTGGCGGGCTTTTCAGTCGTCACAGTGGCCTTGGTGGCCGGGGTTGATTCCACCACTTTCGCCGCGGCGGCTGCCTCTGCGGCAGGTTTGGCAGGGGCCTTGACCTTGTTTTGCAGAGAGAACTGCTCCGCGCGCGAGGTGTCATTGTAGTTCGGATCGTACAAGCCCTTGTTCACGATGGCGTTCGGGCTGTAGCGGTCTGGTGTGGAAATCGCTGCCCAGGAGAGGGGGGCGGCTAGAATGAGCAGCACGGCGATGCGGCCCGGCCAGGAGCTTTCTTCGAGAATGCCGTGCGCATGGCCTTCATGGCCGTGATCATGCCCGCAGCAGCCGTGTTCGTGCTTGTTCTCAGCTGCGTGATCATGGCCACAACAGCCATGTTCATGCTTGTGCTCATGCGCATGCCCGTGGTCGTGTCCGCAGCAGCCTACCTTGTGCGCGTGATCATGGGAGTGATCATGGCCGCATCCGGCATGCTCATGCTTGTGAGCGTGGTCATGCCCGCAGTCCTTGTGATCATGATCGTGCCCGTCGTGCGAGTGACCGTGGTCATGGCCTTCGCAGCCCGCGTCCTCGGCACCCATGGTCAGCAAGTTGAAGAGACCCAGCACAGCCAGGCCGATGCCGGACACCAGCACCATCGGGCGGAAGATGCCATCCGGCGGGAGGTAGTTTGTCAGACGGCCGCTGATGTAAAAATAAAGCAGCACGCCGCTCCAAAGCAGCAGCATGGAGACACTGAGAAGATGAACGAGGGTGCGGGTTCCACTCATGGTGATTTAAGGTTTGATGTAAAGATGTTGTACCAGGTTCATCCACGGCCCCGAGAGCAGGCCGACGAGAATGAAGAGGCCGACCAGAAGATATACGACCACCTTGCGCTGGAAGACACTGGAGTACATGAACAGAAGCTTGATGTCCATCATGGGGCCAAAGACCAGGAAGGCCAGCTTGGCCGCCATGGAGAAGGCCGTCATCGGTGCGGCGATGAAGGCGTCCGAGGTGCTGCACAGGGAAAGCACGACCGCCAGCCCCATCAGGGACGGCACGGCCAGCCAGTCATTGCCGGCCACGGTGTTCAGCAGCCCCTGGTTGATCTGCGTGTTGAAGACGGAAGTGATCACCACGCCGATGGCGAAGTACATCGCTGTGTCCAGAAAGTCGCGCATGGAGCTGCGCATGGCGTGCACCAGCTTGCCGTTGAAATTCGCCGCCGGGGCATGCACATGACCATGGTCATCTTCAGCCTCCGCCTCAGATGCGGCGATTTTGTTGGCGATGCTGGCCCGCAGCACCTGGCCCGGCTTGAACCGCAGCACGACCAGGCCGATGATCACCGCCACCAGGTAGCCCAGCGACAGGCGTGCGATCGTCATCGTCGCATTTCCCGCCGTGGCCCAGCTCAGGCCTTGGAATTCCTTAAACGCCGTCAGCGTGCTGATCGCCACGATGGGGTTCATGATGGGGGCGGAAAGCATGTACGTCACCGCGCAGGAGAGCGGCAGCCCCTTCTGCACCAGCCGGCGGATCACCGGCACCACAGCGCACTCGCACACCGGAAACACGAGGCCGAGGAAGCCCGCGATCAGCGTCGCCAGCACCTTGCTCTTCGGCAGCACCCGGTCCAGCAGCTTGGCCGGCAGAAAGGCGTCGATGATCCCTGAAAAGACCGTGCCGATGAGGATGTAGGGGGCGCCTTCGAAGACAATGCTCAGGAAAGCCATGAGGATGTCCCCCATGCGGCTGGGTGCGGGCAGATCGGCGAGAAAAATCATGTGGTTGAGTAGGAGAGTGTTAAACGCGCCGGGACGGCAGGTTCAAGCGGGAAAGAATGGGGGAAATGCGGAATGTTTAACGCCAAATGAGGAAAGGCGGGCAAGATAAGTCAAAAGGGCAAGATTCGCCGTCAGGCGAAATCGCCCTTGTCCGCGATCACCGCGTGTGGAATTCCACTCCGGAGACTCAGGTGGGATGCGCAAAGGCGATTGCGATTGCTTCGGAGTTGCTGTTTTGCTGGAATATGCCCATGAGCGAGTCTTCGATTCAGCGCTGGGGGTGCCTGCAAAGGGGGATTGTGCTGGTCGTTGTAATCCTTGGGGGCATGCTGACCTGGTCAGCAATGCCCTGGACTACTAAAAACATGTCGCAGATGAAAGGCGTGAACAACTGCAGACAGATCATTGTCGCTCTCAAGCTATATGCCGCGGACAACGGTTCTGTCTATCCAGACGCAGGACTGGAAACGAGCGGTGTGACATCAGCGAATCAGGTTTTTCGCAGGCTGTTTGAAGAGGCCATTGTAACGGATGAACGCATCTTTGGCTGCCCTCCCCGAAGCATGTACGTCCCTGATGGTGACATTGGGACGGCACCGGACTTTTCCCAAGCCCTGACTCCCGGTGAGTGCCACTGGATGCTGCTCAAATCGCAAACGGATTTTTCCCTCGGAGATATGCCCGTCGTCGTGGAAAATGCACTCAATGCCTCATGGCCGCCCAAATGGGATGTCTCGGACCAATCCGGCGGCAAGCGTGGCCGAGTGTGGAAAGGGAATAATATCATCGTGGGACGCAATGATGGCTCTGTCGCCGTGGAGAAATTAAATCCTGAGGGAACCATTGACTGGCGTCGCATGTACAATTCAAGATACGGCAAAAGCTGGATCGACACCCTGACTCCGGAGCAGCTTTCCAAGCTTTCCTACTGGGACATCGAGGAGAAATAACCCCGCCGATGTGCCTGCCTTGCGCATCCATGGGCGGGATTTGCGATGGCCTATGAGAACCGGCGGGCCGTGCGTTCATGGGGCATAACGCGCGCCAACTCCAACTCGACTCCTCCTCCATGAAATCGCTTCTTGCCCCTCTGCTGCTGACCCTGGCCATGACCGCCACCGTGTTTGCCGCCTGGCCCATCAATGACGAATGCCCGGTGGACCATAAGGCCTCCCGCCCCATCTACCGTGTGAAAACGGAGGAGGGCTTTGTCTCCTTCTGCTGCACAGAATGCATGCAAAAATTTGTCAAAAACCCCGGCGCCTATCCGGTGAAGAAGAAAGAAGTGGCCAAGTAACACTGCGGCTGAAGGGGTGACTCTGGCGCGCTGGTCTGGCATGGACAACAGACCAGCAATGCAGCCTTGAGCCAGGTGGCATGGGCTGCCCATGTTATGCCTTATGTCTCCTTCTCATCCGTTCGATCTCAATGAGCGTTCCATCTGGGTCTTCGGCGGCGCTGGCTATCTCGGCGCGGCGGTGGTGGCCCAGCTGGCGCAGCTGCGGGCACGCGTGCTCTGTGTGGACCTGCCTGGGCGGGCGGAGGAAATGGTGGCTGCCAAAAGCTTGCCGTCGGAGGTGGCAGCCGCATCTCTGAATGTGGCGGACACTGCCGCAGTGGAGGCTTTTGTGGATGCCCGCATCGCCGCCTGCGGCGTGCCGCAGGGCCTGGTGGTGATGACCTACGCCTCGACAGCCAAACGCTTTGACGATCTCACCGCCGAGGATTTTGACACGGCCAATCACGGCAACCTCACCGCCACCTTCACCCTCGCGCGGGCCGTGGGCCGGCGCATGGCGGAGCAGGGCAGGGGCAGCGTCGTCCTCTTTTCCAGCATGTATGGCAGCGTCTCGCCAGATCCCGCCGTCTATGCCGTGCCGATGAATCCCAACCCCGTGGAGTATGGTGTGGGAAAGGCCGGCGTGCAGCAGTTGGCGCGTTACCTGGCCGTGCACTGGGGGCGCCAGGGTGTCCGCTGCAACAGCATTTCTCCAGGTCCTTTCCCCAATCCTTCCATCCAGGTGCAGCAGCCGGACTTCGTGCAGCGCCTTGCCCAAAAAGTCCCGCTGGGCCGTGTGGGGCAGGCGGCGGAGATCGCCGGCGCCGTGACTTTTCTCCTTAGCGATGCCTCCTCATTCATCACGGGTCAGAATCTGGCCGTGGATGGCGGCTGGACCTCGTGGTGACCCATGTGCTGTGTCGTGCCCATTGCGCGCCGGTCATTCTGCATCGCCTTCTTTCTCACAGCGTCTCGCCGCGTATCAGCTTCGGCATCAGCCGCATGGCTTTCGGCGGCAGTGAGCCGGCTTCGGCAAGCTGGCGTGCGGCTTTGCACACACTGCGGGCAAACTGCCCGGTGTTTGAGGCATAGCGGGTGATGGGCGGCACGGTGTGCTGGAGGAAGGTTTCGTCATCGCGCGAGATCACCGCCACATCCTGCGGGATGCGCTTGCCGTGCTGCATGAGAAACATCAGCACCGTGAGCACATGCATCGCCCGTGCGACCACGTAGGCCGTGGGGGGGCGGGGTGAGCGCAGCGCCTTGTCCAGAAGGGAGCAGAGATGGGCTGCCGTGCCGTCATGGGATATCACCTGAAGCGTCGGCACATGGCTGCCGCCCAAGGCCTCTCGCAGCCCTTGCTCGCTTTGCACGTCACCGCCGTAGTCTCCCAGGGGGCGCACAAAGGCGATATGACGGTGGCCTTTGCCGCACAGCATGCCGCCTGCATGGCGGCACAGCGCACGGTAGTCGGTGTCTATGGACGGCAGCCGGATCTCCGGCGCGCATGAGCCCACCACGAGGCAGGGAAGCTGGCGGCGCATAAACCAGCTCTGCACCGGCTCCAGCGAGCCAAAGACCAGCCAAGCCGCCGCAGGGGACCGAGTGGTCAGGGACTCGAGCGCGCGCGCCGGTTTGGAGGTGAAGCACGCGGTGCTCACGTGAATCTCAAAGCTGAACCCCACCCGGGACAGCTGGTCTCGGAGATCATCCACCATCACCACGGTGGAGGGGGACATCTCCAGCAGCGGGCGCGGAGAGATGAGCGCGATCACGCGCGATGCCGTCTTCTTCTGCGGTTTTACGGCGGTCTTGATCCGCCGTCGTTGCCTGTCAGACACTTCAAGAAAGCCGTCGCGCTCCAGTTCATGCAGCGCTGCGCGCAGGGTGTGTCGGCTCACCTGCAGGCGTGCACAGAGCTCGCGCTCACCGGGCAGATATCCATGCCAGTGCCCGGCCTGCATGGATTCACGCAGGCTCTGCGCTGTCAGGCTGACCAGCGAGATGCGCTGCGGCAGTCGGGGGCTGGAGGAGGTCGTCGGCTTCATCTGGTTTGGACAACAGACCAGAAGCAAGCCGTTGTGACAAATCGTTTCAACAGCCTGTTTTATTCCCATGTCCTCAAGCTCGCGCCACCTTACACACAGCGACCTGCTTCAGCTCAAACGCTGGAACACGCCCACCATTTACAACGGGTGGGAGCAGATCACCCGGCATAATGCGGGCGCAGACGCCTTCAACATCGAGGAAACCCGTGACTTCATGCCGCAGATGGGGCCCATGGTGGGCTACGCCGTCACTTTGGTGATCGAGCCCTCCAATGCCGCGCATCGTCAGACGAACCCAAACGCCGGGGCGGAGTTTCGTCGCTACATCGCCAGTGTGCCGGGACCGAAAATCATCGTCGTGCAGGATCTCGACAAGCCCCGCGTGCTCGGCTCCGCCTGGGGGGAGGTGAGCGCCAACATGTTCCGCGCACTCGGCTGCGTGGGCACCATCACAGATGGTGCCATTCGTGATCTGGATGAAATGACCAATGCGGGATTCAAGGCCCTCGCCCGTCGTCTTTGTGTGGGGCATGCCTTTGTGCACCCCGTGCGCTGGGGCTGTGAAGTCGAGGTCTTTGGTCGCACGGTGAAGCCGGATGATCTGATCCATGCTGACAAGCACGGCTTCATGGCCATCCCGCCGGAGGATCAGCCAAAGCTGCTCGAAGCCGCCCGCTTCATGGATGCCAATGAATGCGCCACCGTCATCCCCGCAGCCCGCAATGGAGCAGGTCAAAGCACAGACGAACTCGTCGCCAATCTCGAAGCCAGCATCACCCAGTTCAGCGCCAATGTGAAAAGCCAGTTCTCCCGCCAGGGCGAGTGGTAAACCCAAGCACGCATCATGAAACTCATTGCCCTCTGCCTTCTCGTCATGGCCTGCATGGCGCATGCGGAAAGCACCATCACGCTCAATCTCGATCCCACCAAGGAGAACCCGCGCAACTCGGAAGGCTCCTTTGCCACGCTGGCCTCGGGCCGCATCATCTTCTGCTATTCGCACTTCTACGGCGGCGCTGGAGATGAGAGCCCCGCCCGCATCGTGCGCATTCATTCAGACGACCAGGGCCGCACCTGGAGCCAGCCTGTGACCGTGGTGGAAAACACCGGCGGCGACAACGTGATGAGCGTCTCCCTGCTGCGCCTCGCCAGCGGCAAGCTGGCCATGTTTTACTGCATCAAAAACAGCTGGATCGACTGCCGCCCGCACATGCGCATCTCCACCGATGAAGGCGAGACCTGGAGCGAGCCCAAGCTCGTGCTGCAGGCACCGGGTTATTTCGTGATGAACAACGACCGCGTCATCCAGACCAGCAAGGGCCGCATTGTCATTCCGCTGGCGTTTCACCGCTCACGCGGCACGGACCCGGAGAGCAGCAAGTCCTGGGACTCACGCGCCATCGCCATGTGGATCTATTCCGATGATGAAGGCAGCACCTGGACGGAGTCTTCAAGCTGGTGGGCCATGCCGGTGCGCAGCGGCAGCGGCCTGCAGGAGCCCGGTGTCGTGGAGCTGGCAGACGGCGGCCTCTTCTCATGGTGCCGCACGGATCAGGGCGCGCAGTACGGCTTCTACTCCACCGATGCGGGCAAGACCTTCTCCCCGCCCTTGCCCACCGAGATGAAATCTCCCAACGGCCCCGCCAGCATCAAGCGCCTGCCTGGCAGCAGCGATCTGCTCGCCATTTACAACGATCACTCCGGCATGTTCCCGTTCCCGCCCAAGAAGCGCAATCCCTACGTCGCGGCCATCTCAAGCGACGGCGGCAAGACCTGGCCCAAGCGCAAGCTCATCGAGAATGATCCCGACGGTCTCTACCACTACACCGCCATCCACTTCGTGGGCGATGCCATGCTTATCGGCTACTGCGCAGGCGACAGCAAGGTGGGTGCTCTGAATCGCCTGCGCATCCGCCGCATCACGCGCGACTGGCTCAAGCAACCCTGACACGCCCATGCGCACGCTTATTCTCCTCCTGTGCTTCTGCGCCAGTCTGCTGACGGCGGCACCGCTGAAAACGGCGGCGCTCCTCGCCGCAGGAGAGGAGCCCGTGCGTATCGTCTGCATCGGCGACAGCATCACCGGGGTCTATTATCACAGCGGTGGCCGCCGCGCGTATCCTGAAATGCTCCAGCTCGCGCTGCACCAGCTCTACCCGCAGGCAAAGCTCAGCGTGCACAATGCCGGCATCAGCGGAGACACCACCACCGGCGGCCTCAAGCGCCTTGACCGCGATGTCCTTTCCCGCAAGCCGCACCTCGTGACGATCATGTTTGGCATGAACGATCTGGTGGGCACGCCGGTGGACGTATTTAAAAAGAACCTGCGCGAGATGATCGCGCGCTGCCGAGCAGGCGGTGCCGAGGTGCTTCTTTGCACGCAGAACTCTGTCGTCGAGACTCCGCAGCGTCCGCGCGCCCGCCTCGCCGAGTTTACCCAGGCCATCCGCGATGTGGCCAAAGACGTGGCGCTGCCCGTGGCCGACTGCTTCGCCGCCTTTGAGTCGGTGCATGCAGCCGATGCCGCCGAATGGAATCTGCTCCTCAGCGACACGATTCATCCCAACATGGCCGGTCACAAGCTGTTTGCCGAAACTCTCGCGCAGGCCATCGTCGGAAAGACGGTTTCACTGCGTGAGGTTGGCCCGCCCACGCCTGTGCTCCCGCACATCTTCGCAAAGCTCAAGGCTGGACAGCCCGTGAATGTGTTCGCCATGCCGCCTTATTACGAGGTCATCGCACCGGCGTTGCAGCGCCTCTATTCCGCAGCCGTGGTCACAGTCACGCCCTGGCCCGTCGCAGGCCAGACGCTCGCGCAGCTTGAGGTCTCTGCGCGCAAGGTGCGCAGCATGAAGCCGGATCTGGTGCTCATCGCCCTGCCCGCTGAGCTTCCGCTGAAGGATCAGCAGCAGTTTCATCACGATTACTCCTGGGTCATGAACTGGTCGCTCAGCTTTGGCCCGCAGCAGTGGGACGTGATGGTGGCGCTGCCTTCGGCGGCAAAGCCGGTGCTCAGCAAGGAGGAAAGCCGCCACGAGGCATTCGCTCAGCGCCTCATCAAGGCGCAGGATCTTTCGATGATCACACGCTGCAGCGGTGATGCCTCGCCACTTCTCGACCTTCTCTCCACCTGGCTCGCACAGCAAAAACCCTGATTTCCCATTTTATGAGACGCTCCAAAGTCCTCGCCAAAATCCGCTCCGGCCAGGTGGCCCGCATCTGCTGCACCGGTTCGCCCATCGCCTTCTTTCCGGCCATCGCCGCCCATTTCAAATACGACGGCATCTGGCTGGACGCCGAGCACCGCGTCTGGGACCCGCGCGAGGCCGAAACCATGCTGGGCCGCCATCACGCGGCGGACATCGACTGCGTCTGGCGTGCGCAGACCAAGGAGAAAAACGGCCTCTACCGCCTGCTGGAAGACGGCGCCTCCGGCCTCATGATCCCCCACGTGGGCAGCGCGGCCGAGGCTCGCGCGCTCGTCACCGCCATGAAGTTTCCACCGCTGGGAGATCGCGGCTTCTGCGGCGGCGGTCGCGATGCCAGCTACTGGATCGGCAAGCCCGACGACTATACCGACGCCGCCAACCGCGAGACCTTCCTCGTCGCGCAGATCGAAACCCCCGATGCCCTCGCTCAGGTGGATGAGATCGCCGCCGTGCCCGGTGTCGAGGTCCTCTTCCTCGGCCCTGGCGACATGTCCCTGCGCCTCGGCTGCACGCCCGCCGTGAGCGATCCCGTGATGATGGACGTGCAGAGGAAAATCTCCGCCGCCTGCCGCAAGCATGGCAAAACCTGGGGCCGCCCCGTAGGCAGTGCGGCCGATGCCAAAACCATCATCGAGCTGGGCGCGCAGTTTGTCGTGCTGGGCAGCGAGTTCGGCGCACTGCATGCGCACCTGAGCGACTGCGCCGCACAATTTGACAGCGTGCTCAGCGAGATCTCCGGCCACTCCGCTATTCCCGCTGGAAAGACCTACTGATGCCATGAAAGGCCATCTTCTGCTCCTCGCCCTGGCCGCCCCGCTGCTCTTTGCCGCCGAGCCGCCCAGGCCACACCACGGCACCAAGCTACTCGTGGTGAATGACGATGGCTTCAGCGCCTTTCACAGCGGCCGCTACAAGACGGCGGAGGATCTGAAAAAAACCATGCTCGCCTACAAGGACACGCAGGTGGCCGTGATGGAGTGGTGCATCATCGCGGGCAGCCGCGCCAACTACCCCAGCAAGGTTACGGAGCTGATCGGCGCCGGCATGACGGACTTTCCACGCCGGGGCGACAAGCTGGCGCATGAAACCCTCAAGCGCATGGCCGATGGCGGCGAAAACACGCTCAAGATCGTGACAGACGCCTGCCACGAGGCCGGGCTGGCCTGCTATGCCTCGCTCCGCATGAATGGCGACTACCCCGAAAACATGTGGCAGGGCAGCTTTCCCAAATACGCCAACAGCACTTTCTGGTGGCAGCACCCCGAGCTGCGCATCATCGATGCCAAGGGCAAGACCGGCTACCGCTTCTCCTTTGCCTTTCCCGAGGTGCGCGAGTTCAAGCTGGGCATCCTCCACGAGGCCGTGCAGCAGGACATCGACGGCATCAATCTCGACTTCCAGCGCCATCCCGTTTTCTTCGGCTTTGAGAAGCCCATGGCCGATGCCTTCAAGGCCAGATACGGCGTCGAAGCCGCCACCGTGGGCCAGGATGATCCGCGCTGGGTGCCGCTGCGCTACGAGGTCATGACGCAGTTTGTGCGCGAGGTGCGCCGGATTCTCGATGAGGCAGGCAGGGCGAAGAATAAACACCTCGGCCTCTCCGTGCGCATCGACTGGCAGAAATACCCCACCTGGGGCTGCGACGTCAGCACCTGGCTCAAGGACGGGCTGCTCGACTACCTCGTGGTCGGTCAGTATGGCCTCGGTGGTTACGACTTTGACATCGCCCCCTTTGTGCAGATGGCGAAAGGCAGCGGCTGCGCGGTGCTGTTTGGAGAAGAGGCCATCACCAAAGGCCACGACCGCACAGCCGAGGAGGATCGCCTCATCGCCGCAGGCAAGCTCAAGCCGCCGCCCAGCGAGCACCTTACCCGCGAGCAGTACGAGTCCCGTGCCGCCAAAGTGTATGCTGCGGGTGCGGACGGCCTGCATCTTTTCAATGAGACACGGAAAGAAATGTTCACCGGTCTCGGTGATGTAAAGGCCGCCACGCCACGCTGAGCTCACATTTCACCTCTCATCTTCCGCTCATGAAAGCCCTGCTCCTTCTCGCATTGTTCCTTTCACCCCTCTGCCTGGGGCTGTCCGCACGCGCCGCCGAGACGGTGCGTGTGGCTACCTTTGACGTGGACGCCACGCCGCCGCTCGGCTCCGCCATGGCCTACGATCCGGTCAAGCGCGTGGACGAGCTCACGCTGCGCTGCCGTGGCATCGTCATCCTCGGCTCCGCGCAACCCGTCGTGCTCTGCGCGGTGGACTGGATCGGCATCGCCAATGAAGGGCACGATGCCTTTCGCACCGCGCTGGCCGAGGCTGCTGGCACCGTGCCGGGCCGCGTGGCCGTGCATGCCCTGCATCAGCACGATGCCCCCGGCTGCGACTTCACGGCGGAGAAGATCATCCAGGAACTCGGCGTGCAGGGCTACACTCGCTTTGACGGCGCCTTTCACCGTCAGGTCATCCAGCGCGCGGCAGATGCCATCCGCGCGGCATTGCCCAATGCCCAGCCCATCAGCCACTACGGCTACGGCGAGGCCGTGGTGAAGGAGGTCGCCTCCAACCGCCGCGTCGAGCGTCTTGCCGATGGACGCGTGGGTCGCATGCGTGGCAGCGCCTGCAAAATCGAAGGCCTCATCTCCCTGCCGGAAGGACTCATCGATCCCCTCGTCTCCGTGCTCAGCTTTTGGAATGGAGACAAACCCGTGGCGGTGCTCACCAGCTACGCCTGCCATCCGCAGAGCTACTACCGCCTCGGCATTCCCAGCCCGGATTTCCCCGGCATTGCACGCTTCATTCGCGGCCAGGATGTGAATGCCGCACTGCACGTTCACTTCAATGGCGCTGGTGGCAACGTGGCTGCGGGCAAGTACAACGACGGCGCTCAGGCTAATCGCGTCATCCTCGCCACACGCCTCGCAGCAGGCATGCGCGAGGCCTACGACAAGACTGTGAAGCAGCCGCTCACCAGCGCGGAAATCGGCTGGGGCAGTGTGCCGGTGAAACTGCCGCTCTCCCCACGCCTGAACGAGGAGGACCTCGTCACCCAGCTCAAATCCACCGCCGCCAAGGGCTACATCTCCTTTGCCGACCAGCTCGCCTTTGTGCGCCGCAGCAAGGCCGGTCATCAGATCGACATCACCTGCCTCCAGGTCGGAGACACGCGCATGCTTCATCTGCCCGGCGAGCTCTTTGTCGAATACCAGCTCGCCGCCAAGGCCATGCGCCCGGACCTCCACGTCATGATGGCCGCCTACGGCGACTACGGCCCCGGCTACATCGGCACTGCCGCCGCCTATCCCGAGGGTGGCTACGAAACCGGTCCCACTTCCTCCAATGTCGCCCCCGAGGTCGAGCAGGTGCTCACCGGCGCCATGCAGCAGCTGCTTGGCAAAAAACAGTAAGGCAGTGAAACAAGCGCACATCTTGATCACATGAACGTCAGCAGCAAAATCCTCGGCGACTACGAACGCGATGGCGTCGTGCTGATCCATGAGTTTCTCAATGCCGCTGAAGTCGCCGCCGTGCGTGCCGAGCTGGAGCGCTACCTCCGCGATGACCTCGCCTCGCTTCCGGTGGATGCACGCACCTTCGAGAAAGACGAAAAGACCGTGCGCAACCTCTGGCGTCTGGAAAAATACAACGATTGGTTCCGCCATCTCGGCGAGCGCGCAGACATCCTCGCGCTCGTAGGCCCTTTGCTGCATGGGCAGCCCGTGCTCGTCGGAGTGGAGACTTTCAACAAGCCTGCGCGCATCGGCTCCGGCGTGCCCTATCACCAGGACAACGCCTATTTCTGCCAGAGTCCGCCGGACATGCTCACCGTGTGGATCGCCATCGATGCGGTGACGGAGGCCAATGGCCCCGTCTTCTTTGTCAAAGGCTCGCATCACGGCGGCATGCAGCCCACCCGGCCCAGCGGTGTGCGTGGAAACAGCATCGGCATGGCGCAGCCATCCGAGGTGCCGCTCAGCGAGCAATTCTGCGGCCTCCTCGCTCCCGGAGACGCCACCATCCATCACTGCGAGACCATCCACCACTCCGCGCCAAACACGACCGACCACTCACGCCTCGGGCTCCTGCTCGTCTATCGCGGCAGCCACACGCAGACCGACCCCCATCTCAAAACAGCCTACGCAGCCGCTGTGGCCGCAACGCCTCCTGCATGAAGCACCTCCTCGCTCTTTTCTGCCTGCTCGCAGCGTTGGTGCCGCTCGGCGCTCAGGAAAGCTACGCACCCATGCACCGGCTCACCTGGGAGGAGTATGTCGGCACGCTGACCCACTGGCGGCAGAAGTTTCCCAAGATCATGTCGCTCGAATCACGCGGCATGAGCGGGCAGACCATGCCCGTGTATCTCCTCAAGATCACCGACACCACCGTGCCTGCCACCGACAAGCAGGTGTGCCTCATCACCACCCTGCACAGTGGGCCGGAGCGCACTGGCACCACCGGGGCCATGGCCTTCGCGGAGTGGTGCCTCGGCGATGATCCGCTCGCGGTCGAGACGCGAAAGAAGCAGATCATTCTCATTATGCCCTGCGTGAATCCGCTGGCCATGTTTTACACCGACCGCTTCCGCAATGAGCATGGCGTGGACCCCTACACAGGCGGCGGTCGTCTCCGCAAGCTGTGGGATGTGAAGACCCTCACACTCACCCAGCAGGAGGACGCACCGGAGCTCACCGCCGTGCTTTCCGTCATCGATGAATACCAGCCCGAGGTGCATGCCGATCTGCACGGCACCGGCCTTCAGGAATACGCGCCCTCCCAACTCGGCTCACGCCGCATGTATCACGGTCAGATCATGACGGAGGTCACCGGCGGCGCGTATTCCAATTATGCGCTGCGCCCCTGGGACTGGCGCGTGACAGAGGCGATGATCGATGCCGGGCGCGCAGCCGGTTTCCCCTCAGATCGCTTTGAGGCCGATGCCCAGCGCACCTTCTGGGGCCCGGAGCTCGCCCCGCTCGGGCGCAAGCTCTGGCACGGCATGCCCATGTTTTACTCCGCGCACTACGGCTACGCCAGATACCACACCATGCTGCTCACGCAGGAGGTGGCCTGGGAGCAGAGCCTCGTGGCCCGCATGCAGGGCCTCATGCGCATCGGCAATGGTGTATGGCTCGATGAGCGCACTCCCGGCTATCCCGTGAACCGCATGCGCCACTTCGTCGGCCACTACGTCACCGCTTATGGCAGCACCGCCGCAGAGCGCCGCGCCAGCCGCGTGGAGCTGTGGAATCAGCAAAGCGACTTCGCCCTCGGCTTTCTCTATCCGCAGACCGTGGGCCGCGAGACCCTCGTCGTCGCCACCACCGCAGCCGCCAAGCACGCCATCGCTCGCAATGACTTCCGCCCTCTGCTGGGAGATTCCGCCGCCGGGATCGAGCGCTTCATCAAAGCAGGCCCCGAGCTCAAGATCGCCATGGAGCAGACGCCCGAGCAACTGCTCGCCGCCACGACCGACGCCTCCTTCTCCCACGGCATCGGCTTCCGCCTGCGCCTGCCCTATCGCGAGCCCCGGCAGATCGAAGTCCGCCTCAATGGCAGCGTGTTAAAGACAGACGCCACTGACGGCTACGAGAGCTGGCATGCCGATGGCTTCACCCAGGTGCAGGTAAACGTGCCACCACAGAAGCTTCCCGCGCATGGTCTTTACTTCATCACCTGCGCCTACACTCCCGACGAGCAGCGCCCCACCGGCTGGATGCCGCCTGCGGAGGTGCGGGAAAAATACGCCACGGACAAGCTCGACGCCACACCCGCCACCTTCACCGATCTTCCCTACGGCACTCACTTTCGCCAGAGCATGGACGTGTGGCTAGCGCAGTCTCCCAAACCCACCCCGGTCGTGTTTTACATCCACGGCGGTGGCTGGAATGCGCAGGACAAGACCGACATCCACCAGCATCTCGACGTCCGCGCCTTTCTCGCTGCCGGCATCTCCGTCGCTTCCATCAATTACCGCTTCCTCGCCGATGCCAATGCCGCCAAGGTCAGCCCGCCTCTGCAATGGCCCTTGCAGGATGCCGCGCGTGCTTTGCAGTTTCTCCGCTCCAAGGCGGACGCATGGCACCTCGACAAAATACGCATCGCTGCCAGCGGTGTGAGCGCAGGCGGCTGCTCCTCTCTCTGGCTGGCTATGCACGATGACATGGCCGAGCCGCAGAGCGCCGACCCCGTCGCACGTGAATCCACCCGTCTCCTCTTCACCGCCACCAAAGCCCCGCAGGCCTCCTTCGATCCTCAGCAACTCGTCGAGTGGATCCCCAACAGCGAATACGGTGCGCACGCCTTTGGCTACCCGCTGTCAAAGTCACGCAAGGAAACCTTCCCGCTCTTCCTCGCCGATCGAGAAAAGCACCTCGCAGACATCCGCCGCTGGTCGCCCATCGCTCACGCCAGCGCGGATGACCCGCCTGCATACGTCATTTACACCAAGGACGACAAGCCACCCGTCAAAGGCCAGCCGCAGTCAGACCCCAGCCACAGCGTGCTGCATGCGCTCATGCTCCAGGCCACGCTGCAGACTCTCGGCGTGTCATGCGAGGTCCACCATTCGCAGGATGGCCGGCCCGCCACCACCATGCAGGAAGTCCTCTCTCACCATTTGAAACCAGCTCAACCATGAAACCACAGCTCCTTTTCACCCTCCTGCTGGCTAGTTCTCTGGCCGCTGCCGATGCCCCCACTCAGATCGGCGGCCGCCGCGAGCTCTTCGCAGACTCCTTTTTGATCGAGAGCTTCAGCGGCACGCACCTGCAGCTCCAGACTCCGCGCGATGAAGGCGTGGCCTTCAAGTTCGATCTTCCGTGGGAAGGCCTCTTCAGCGGCTACGCCACCCTCGTCACACTCGACGATGGCCGCCTCCGCGCCTACTACCGCGGCAAGGCCGTGGCCAACAAGGACGGCAGCGAGGAGGAGCTGACCTGCGTCGCGGAGTCAGCCGATGGCCGCACCTGGACAAAGCCCGAGCTCGGCATCTATGAGGTGATGGGCACTCGTAAAAACAACGTCGTGCTCATGAAGGCGCACACCGCCACGCACAACTTCAGCCCCTTCCGCGACCAGCGCCCCGGCGTGCCGGAAGGCGAGCGCTTCAAGGCCTTCGGCGGCACCATGGAGGGCGGCGGCCTCACCGCCTGGAAATCTCCCGACGGCCTGCGCTGGGAAAAGATCACCGCCGAGCCCGTGATCACCAAGGCCATGGTGCCCTACAAGTACATGTTCGATTCGCAGAACGTCCCTTTCTGGTCCGCAGCCGAGGGCAGATACGTCGCCTACTACCGCGTCTTTGAGGGCGGCATCCGCCGCATCGTCCGCAGCGAGAGCAGCGACTTCCGCACCTGGTCCGCGCCCGTGCTCATGGAGTATCGCCATCCCTCCATGCAGGCGCCCATCGAGCATCTCTACACCAATCAAACGCACCCCTATTTCCGCGCACCGCATCTGTATGTCTCCATCGCCGCGCGCTTCATGCCGGGCCGCCGCGTGCTCACAGACGAGCAGGCCGCCGCCATCAAGGTGAACCCCAATTACTTCAAAGACACCTCCGACGCCATCTTCATGACCACCCGTCCGGTGGAGGGCACCGCGCATGCCGGTATCTATGACCGCACCTTTTTGGAAGGCTTCATCCGTGGCGGCATCGGCGCGCAAAACTGGGTCTCACGCACCAATTATCCCGCCCTCAATGTGGTCCCCACCGGGCCGCATGAGATGTCCGTCTTTGTAAATCAGGACTACGCCCAGCCCACCGCGCACATGCGCCGCTACTCGCTGCGCACGGACGGCTTTGCCTCGCTGCATTGCGGCTACGCAGGCGGCCACGCCATCACCCGGCCCGTGGTCTTTGCCGGACGCGAGCTCTCCCTGAATTTCTCCACCTCTGCCGCTGGTGGTGTGAAGGTCGGCCTCGAAGATGTGGACGGCAAACCCGTGCCCGGTTTCGGCCTGGAGGACTGCGTCATGCAGATCGGCAATGAGCTCGACCGCAAAGTTGCGTGGAAATCCGGCGCCGATGTCAGCAAGCTCGCTGGAAAGCCGCTGCGCCTGCGCATCTCCATGAAGGACGCCGACGTCTTCTCCTTCCAGTTCACGCCGTGACACTCCGCATCCTCCTCCTCCTCGCACTCACCGGGCTTGCGGGCGCCGTGGATTCCACGCCCGCCATCTCCGGCATCTGGATGATGGGCCAGTCCTTGTGCGATGGCTCGGAGTCCCTTCCCATCGTCACCAGCGCAGACACCGGCTGGGGAAATCGAGCCTTTCAGCGCGGCGTGCGCACCTGGCTCGCGTCAGATCATCCTGCCGCTCCCGATCAGCGTGCGCCAGAGTCATTCCAGCTCGTGCCACTGCTCGCGCAGAAGAATGGCGGCCTCGGCGAAACCATCGCCAATGGCATGGCCGACCACTGGCAGTCGCTGCGATTTGAAAACAACAAGGCGCGTGCCGTGCAGTCAGCCTCACGCTTCCTCGTCGCCTGTGCAGGGCAGGGGGGCAGGCAGATTCAGGAACTATCCAGCACAGACCTTTCCACCGATGCCCGCACGCCTGAGTCCCGCCGTCACGGCGGTGGCTACTACCGCACCAGTTTGGACGACGCACGCCGCGCCGTCGCGCAGGCCAAAGCTGCGGGCGCAGACTTCCGCATCGCCGCACTCTACTGGATGCAGGGAGAGGGAAACGGCGGCCCCACCGGCGGCATCGTCCCCACCCGCTGGGATGCCGAACTGCCACGCGCGCAGGGCCTCGTCTGGTATCGCGATCAACTCATCGTCTACCGCAGGCAGTGGTCGGCTGATCTCTGCGCTATCACCGGACAGAAAACGGAACTCCCCCTCTTTACCTACCAGACCCTCGGCCCCGCAGGCGAGGCGCAGCTCATGGCCGCGGATGCCGATAAAAACATCATCATGGTCGGCCCCCACTACGCCGTGCCCAGCGCCATCAACAGCCGCACCAAACCCGGCCGCCATGGCGATCCCATCCATCTCTCCGCCGATGGCGAACGCTGGTGGGGCGAGCAGGTGGGCAAGGTCATGCACCGCGTGCTGGATCGCGGCGAGGACTGGCAGCCGCTGCGCCCGCGAAAGGCATTTCTCGAAGCCACGCGCGACACCATCCTCGTCAGCTTCACCGTACCCCGTCCTCCTCTGGTATTAGATACCACTTTCCTCCCACGGCAGGAGATCGCCGCAAACGGCACCTTCACCTCGCTGGCCGGCTTCCGTGCGCACGACAGCACCGGCGCCGCCCTTGCCCTCGCCTCAGTTGAGGTCGTTGCCCCCGCTCAGGTCCGCATCCGTCTGGCCGCACCCTTGTCCGAAGGTGAAACCGGCCGCCTCAGCTACGGCCACCCGTATGCCGGTTCGCTTGGCAAAGTAGCCTCAGTGCGTGCGGGCGAGCTCCTGATCTCCGTCGGTCTCACAGAGCCCATCAAGCAGCTCATGAACGAAGGCGCTTTCCTCGCCGTCACCACCACCGGTCCCGTCGCCCGCGTCCCGGTGCGCTCCGTGCGCGAAGAAAACGGCGCCGCCGTTCTCAGCTACGACCCCGCAGAACTCCGCGACGGCAGACCCTTCGAGCCCGGCCAGGACCTCGTGGCCATGCGCTCCTTCAGCTACGGCAACCTCCGCGACTCCGATGACGAACGCTCCGTCTTCACCTTTACCGACCCAGCCTACGGCACCCGCGCAGGCCAGCCCTACCCACTGTGGAACTGGTGCGTTCTCTTCTCCGATCTCAGCGTGGAATAAGACCAGTAGCACGGTCAATCCTGCCCGTGAGCAGCGCTCTCTTCACGGGCAGGATTGACCGTGCTGCTTTTCGCTTCGACGCGCTCCGGCGTTTTGCACTTATACCACCATCCTATCCCCCTCACTGGTCCGCTCACCGAACCAGCGATTACCGCTCGCAACACCATCGCTGGGATTCACAATTCGCCCATGAAACTCACCCTTTGCATCTTGGGCGTTCTCGCTTTCCAGCTCCATGCAGCCGAGCAGGTCTTCTTTGCTTTTGACGATCACAACATCGCCTGGCAGCACAATCTGAAGCTCACGCTGCAGGAGGCTCAGAAGCACCCCGGCAATCCCGTGCTGACCAACGGCCCCGAGGGCGCGCCGGACCACGGCCACGCCGTGCTCTACGGCACCGTCATCAAACAGGGCGACACCTTCCGCATGTGGTACCTCGGCATGCATGAGGCGGCCGTGCAGAAAGGCCAGGCCCCCGGCTGGTGGCGGCCCATGTGCTACGCCGAGAGCAAGGACGGCATCACCTGGACCAAGCCCGCGCTCGGCCTCGTTGAGTTCAACGGCAACACCCGGAACAACATCTGCCGCATCGAGGGCGAGCCCTATTCAATGACCCGCGTGAACGACTTCCTCTCCGTGCTCTACGAGCCGGACGAGCCCGATCCCTCAAAGCGCTACAAGTGCGCCTACATCGCCCACATGCCCTTCGAGGACGTCAAAGGCGGGCGCACCAAGATCGGACCGAATGAGAAACGCTGGGGTGCCTTTGTCACCGCCACCAGCGCGGACGGCCTGAGCTGGAAATGCGTGGGCGACCGCCCCGCCAATGCCGGCGGCGAGCGCTTTGAAGTCAGCAGCCTCTACCGCTTCGGAGATTTCTATTATGCCACCGGCCAGCTTCTCAGCCCCTGGTCCTGGCGCGCGGATGGCCGCGACATCGGCCGCGTCATGCTGGCCTACCGCTCTCCCGATTTCGTCACCTGGTCCCGCGCCAAAGCCTTCTCTTATGCACGCCCCGGCCAGCTCTCCGATCCTCCGGTCAAAGGCCAGCAGATGCACATGGGCGCAGGCCTGTGGAATCGTGGAAACGTCATGGTCGGCCTCCACGGCATGTGGCAGGACGCCGACCAGCCGCCCCCCAAGGGCAAAAGCTGGAACTACGGCGTGCGCGTGGACCTCGGCCTCATGATCAGCAATGACGGCGTGCACTACCGTGAGCCTGTGCCCGGCTTCAAAATCATCCCCCGTGGCAAAGAGGGCGAGTGGGACGACATCGCCATCCTCCAGGGGCATGCCTTTGTGAACGAGGGAGACAAGACCATGATCTGGTATTCCCACTGGAACACCGGCGGCGATCTCGAGCACATGGACATCGGCCTCGCCACCCTGCGCCGCGACGGCTTTGGCTCGCTCTCGACCAAGGTCGCCGAGGAGGAGGGCCACTTCATCACCAGCCCCTTCATCGCAAAAGACATCGCCCTCAATGTGGACGGCCTTACTGCGGAGGCCCCGCTCATCGTGCAGCTTCTCGATCACCTCGACCACCCGCTCGACGGCTACGAAATCAAGCTCAGCACCAGCGGCGTCCGCGTGCCCCTCCAGTGGTCCAAACCTCTGCCCGCAGGCCAGAAGACCGCCCTGCGTGTGAACTTCCCCTCTGGCAGCGCCGCAAAGGTGTATGCCATCTACCTCAACGACTGATCCCCATGTCCCTCTCCCTTGTCACGGAACTCAACGACACCGACCGCTGCCTGCTGCATCGCGCCATCGATGGCTTTGTGCCGGAGTGCGTCTTTGATGTGCACACCCATCTCTTCCACTCGCGCCATTTCGCCGAGGGAAAGCGGCCGGTGTTTCTGGATGAAAATCGCGGCTACGGCATGGCAGACTTTCAGGCCGCCATGCGCCTCTGGCTTCCAGGTCGTCAGGTTGAGGGCCTGTTCTTTGGCTACCCCAGCGCAGGAAACGACAGGGCAGGGGAGAATGCCTGGCTGCAGTCGCAGGTGGATGGCTCGGGAAACTCGCGCGCACTCGTCCTCGCTGCACCCACCGACGATCCCGCCGAAGTCCGCCGCCTCCTGGGCACCGGCGTCTTTGTCGGCATCAAGCCCTACCGCCTCTACGCCGATGTGCCGGACACCAAGGAGGCGGAGATCGAATCCTTCGCGCCCGGGTGGATGTGGGAGCTCTGCCACGAGCACGACGGTGTCCTGATGTTGCACATCATGCTGGCAGATGGCATCACCGATCCGCGCAATGTGGAGGCCATCCGCCGCCTGTGCCGCCGTTATCCACGCTGCAAGCTGGTGCTGGCCCATGTGGCCCGTTCGTTCAATTACCGCCACGCCCGCGAGGGGCTGCATCATCTCGTGGACCTCGACAATGTCGTCGTGGACACCTCCGCCGTCACCCAGGCCGGGGCCTTCCGCGCCGCGCTGGAGATCCTGGGTCCCCGCCGCGTCCTCTGGGGCAGCGACTACATGGTCAGCGAGCTGCGCGGCTCCTGCATCACGCAGGGCGATGGCTTCACCTGGATCCACCCCGAGATCACCGCGGACAAGCTCACCATCTTCGGCCAGTACACCACCGTCGGCATCGAGTCTCTCCTCTGCCTGCGCGAGGCCTGCGAAGACACCGGCATGACTCAGGGAGATCTGGAGGACATCTTCCGCGAGAACGCCCTGCGTCTCCTCAGGCCCAAGCCCGCCGCCCCCTCCGGCCCGCAGCTCTGGGAGCAGGCAAAAGAGAAAATCTCCTGCGGCACCGGCCTCCTCTCCAAGCGAGCCCACCTCTTCGATCCCCAGTCCTGGCCCTCCTATTTCTCCCGCGCCAAAGGGGCCTATGTGTGGGACCTCGATGACCGCCGCTACACCGACTTCACCGGCGGCGTCGGCGCCATCTTGCTCGGTCATGCCGATGATGAAGTGAATGCCGCTGTGAAGCGCCGCGTGAATCTCGGCAGCTACGCCACGCTAGCTTCTCCCGATGAAGTGAAGCTCGCCGAGGCGCTGCTCGCTCTCCACCCATGGGCTGGAAAGGTGCGCTACGCACGCGGCGGTGGCGAGGCCCTCGGTCTCGCCGTGCGCATCGCACGCGCAGCCACCGGAAAAAGCGGCGTCGCCTTCTGCGGCTACCATGGCTGGAGCGACTGGTATCTCGCGGCCAATTTGAGCGACGACGCCGCGCTCGACGGCCACCTCCTCCCCGGCCTGCAGCCCCTCGGCGTGCCGCGCGAGCTCGCAGGCACCGCCGTGCCCTTCCGCTACAATGACATCGCCTCCTTCCGCGCCGCCCTGCAAAAGCTGGAGGGAAAACTCGCCGCCGTCGTCATGGAGCCCATGCGCTCCGAGCTGCCGCGCGACTCCTTTCTCCAGCAGGTTATCTCTGAATGCCACGCCGCAGGCGCGGTCTATGTGCTCGATGAAGTCACCAGCGGCTGGCGCTTCGGCTTTCCCGGTGCAGCCCCCGGCCTCGGCATCCAGCCCGACATCGCCGTCTATGCCAAGGCCATCTCCAATGGCTACCCCGCAGGGGCCATCATCGGCACCGACTCCGTCATGGACGCGGCCAATAGCAGCTTCATCTCCAGCAGCTACTGGACCGATGGCGTGGGCACCGCCGCCTCGCTGGCCTGCATCGGCAAAATGCAGCGCGAGGGCGTGCAGCAGCAGCTGTGGAAAATGGGCGAGAGCCTCCAGTCCCGCCTGCGCGAGGTGGCAGCACGGCATCCGTCCCTTCAGCTCAAGATCGGCGGCATGCCTTGTGCTCCCTCGCTCGCCTTTGCCAATCCCGCCGCCAAGCCGCTCATGATCCGCCACATGCTTCAGCGCGGCTTCCTGATGTCCAGCCAGCTCTACGTCACCTGGTCCCATTCCGAGGAGCATCTCTCCTCCATGCTCTCAGCCTTGGACGACTCCCTCGCCATCGTCTCCCAGGCTCCGCTGGACGAGGCACCGGCACCGCAGCAGGGCTTTGCACGGCTGGTATGATCCACGGAATATTCACTGGCAATCGAGTGCCCGCGTCCGAGTGTCCTTGCGACCTCTCCTGCTTATGAACTGCCGTGTGATTCTCTGCACCATCACCTCACTGCTTGCAGCCAGTCTGGCGCACACGGCGGTGTATGAGGTCGGCCCCTCGCAGCCACTGCCGGACATCGGCTCCGTGCCTTGGGAAAAACTCGCCGCCGGAGACACCGTGCGCATCCACTGGCGCGAGCAGCCCTATCGTGAAAAGTGGGTCCTCAGTTGCCGTGGCACTGCGGAAAAGCCCGTCACCGTCAGCGGCGTTCCCGGGCCTGCCGGGCAGCTCCCCGTCATCGACGGTGAAGACGCCACCACGCGCCCGCAGCTCAAGTACTGGGGCCAGGAGCGCAGCGTGGTCAAAATCGGCGGCGCCAGCGTCCCCGACGAGTCTGCGCCCTCGCACATCGTGCTGGAAAATCTGGACATTCGCGGCGGACTCGATCCCCGCACCTTCATCGGCAGGCGCGGTGCCGTCCGCTATCGCAAGGACGCCGCCAGCCTGCACGTGGAGATCGTCGATCATCTGACCCTGCGAAACCTCGCGCTGCATGGCAGCGGCAACGGTCTTGTCATCAGCGCCTCTTCCAAAAGCGTGATCGTCGAGCGCTGCCACTTTTATGACAATGGCAATCCCGGCAGCGTCACTGAGCACAATGCCTACACCGAGTGCGACGGCCTCGTGTTTGAGGGCTGCCACTTCGGCCCCCTGCGCGCAGGCTGCAGCGGCAACAATCTCAAGGACCGCTCCGCAGGACTCGTGGTGCGCTATTGCTGGATCGAAGGCGGAAACCGCCAGCTCGATCTCGTGGACGCCACGGGCAATCCGGCCCTCAATGCCTCGCCCGCCTACCGCCAGACCCATGTGCATGGCAATGTGCTCATCGAGCGCGAAGGCGACGGCAACAACCAGTTTGTCCACTACGGCGGGGACAGCGGCAGCACCCCAGGCTACCGCAAAGGAACCTTGCATTTTTATCACAACACCGTCGTCTCCACCTCCCTGCATGCCGTTGTGCTGTTCCGCCTCTCCTCCCCGGAGGAGACCGTGGAATGCCATGGAAACATACTTCATACCACCGCTTCGGGAAAGAGGCTCTCGCTCATGAGCACCCAGGGCCTGCTCAGGCTCGGTAAAAACTGGCTCACCCAGGGCTGGGTGCCAAGTGTGGATGACTTCTCCGGAAAGATCGAAACCCTCGCGCCCTCGCTCGTCGGCACGGCTCCCGGCTTTGTTTCTTTGCAGGATCAGGATTTCAGCCTCGCCCCCGGTTCCCCATGCCTCGGTGCCGCCTCAGAGCTGCCCGCCGGTCTGACACCCATGTTACGCCGCTATGTGCGCCATCAGCAGGTGCAGGACCTGCCTGCGCAGGCCCCGCAAAACCTCGGCGCCCAGTGATAGAACTTTCCCCATTCAGCCTCACCCCACCATGATCATCGACTGCCACAACCACGTCGGCTCAGACCTTCTCTTCTACCTCCACGGCGACTTCCCCTACGCCCAGCATCTCGTCACCATGCATGACGAAGGACTCGCCCTCGGCGTGGACCGCTGGATCGTCTTTCCCTTTGTCAGCCATCTCGCGCTCGATGTCACCGCCTTCATGGACAACGAGATCAAGGACGAGAAAGGCCGCCTCCACGACATCCCCTACGCCTTTGAAAACCGCCGACTCATGAAGGAGTGCTACGAGCTCTTCCCCGAGGAGGGAAAGCGCATGCTCCCCTTTGTCATGGGCGACCCCATGCGCAACACCGCCGCTCAGGAGAAGGAACTGCGCAAGCTCCGTGCCGAGTACCGCTTTCACGGCATCAAGATGCAGACCACCATCCTCCAGGCCGACATCAAGCACCTGCGCGACCGCGGCAAGGTCTTCGTCGAACTCGCCGCCGAGTGGGATGTGCCCTTCCTCATTCACTCCAGCGTGGCCGAGAGCGATCTCTGGGCCCAGGCTCATGACATTCTCGACATCGCCGAGGAAAACCCCGGCGTGCGCTTCTGCCTCGCGCACTCCTGCCGCTTTGACAAAGAATGCCTCGACCGCGTGCGGGCGCTGCCAAACACCTGGTTCGACAACTCCGCCCACTGCATCCACTGCGTCGGCGCCGTGCAGGATCTCCCCTACGTCGCCCCCAGGGCCCGTCGCTTTGACTCAGACTACACCGACCCCGCGCGCGTCATCATGGACCTCGCCGCCGCCTACCCGAAAAAGTTCATGTGGGGCAGCGACTCCCCGTTCTACAGCTACGCCGCCGAGATCAACGGCCAAGTCGTGCGCCTCATCAGCACCTACAAAGCCGAAGTGGACGCCCTCACCGCAGGCGGCGCAGAGATAGTTGGCCGCATCGCCCACACCAACACCCTCGCCTATCTCGGCCACCCCATTTGATCCTGGCAATATCCGTGTATTGACCAGCCTCCTGCCGACGTTATAAGAAACCTAGGCATGATAAAAGCATTCTCTCTTGAAGGTCGGGCGGCATTGGTCACAGGATCATCCCAGGGCATTGGATTCGCGATGGCAGACGGCCTGCATGAGGCCGGGGCGCGCGTCGTCTGTCATGGGCTGAACGAGCGCCCCGCCGACTTTCCCGCCTGGGCCTCCTACGTGGCCTGCGATCTCTCGGCGGACGATGCTCCTGCAATGCTCGTGCAGCGCGCCTTTGAGGCGGAGCCCGGCCTCGACACCCTGCTGTGCAATGCGGGCAGCTTCTTTGACGTCGGATTTCTCGAAATGACCCGCGAGCGGTGGAACAAAACCGTGCAGCTCAACATGGCCTCCGCCTTTTTCACCGCGCAGGCCTTTGCCCGCCGTCTGGTCGCGGAAAAGCGCGGCGGCTGCATCCTCATCACCTCCTCCACCAACGGCTTCCAGGCCGAGGCCGACTCCGCCGCTTATGACGCCAGCAAGGGTGCTCTCGTCATGCTCACCAAATCCCTCGCCGTCTCTCTGGCAGACCATGGTATCCGCGTCAATGGCGTGGCCCCCGGCCTCATCAAGACCCCGCTCACCGCGGGCCTCGTGCATTCCAGCGACACCGCCATGGTGGAGCACTACGAAAAGAAAATCCTCCTCCGCCGCCTCGGCACCCCGGACGACGTGGCCGGTGCCGCCGTCTTCCTCTGCTCAGACGCCGCCCGCTACATCACCGGGGAGACCATCATCATTGATGGCGGCCTGACGACGGGCCAGATCGGCCGGAAGTGAGCAGCCCCACACCCAGCGTGATCAGCGTGCCCAGCAGGCTGAACCAGATGAAGGACACCAGCAGCGGCGGCTTCACGCTGGTAAGCATGCCGTTTTGATAAAGGTAGAGCGCCAGCAGACCGATGAAGCCCGCCAGGCAGCCCAGCAGCGCACCGCGTGTGGTCGCCCGCTTTGTAAACATGCCCAGAAAAAACAGCCCCAGCAGCGGTCCGCCCACCAGTCCAATCACGGTATTGACCGACTCCACCAGATTTCCTGGCATGAGTGACACCGCAAAGGCCAGCCCGATGACGATGAAGCCATAGACCACCGTGATCAGCCGCGCGCGGCCCACCTGCTGCTCCTGCGTGCCTGCAGCCTCTTTGGAGAGCCGCTGCTTGAAGTCCACAAAAGTGGCCGATGCCAGAGAATTGAGGCCCGCAGAGATGGTGGACATGCTGGCCGCATAGATCGCCGCGATCAGCAGCCCCGGCAGCCCGGCTGGCAACTGTGTGACCACAAAGTAGGGCAGGATCTGGTCCTCCTTCGCGATCAGCCCCGCCGCCATGGGATCGCCATGTGTTTTGTAAAAGGCGTAGAGCACCAGCCCCGTCCCGTAGAAAAGCACGAGCACCGGCAGGATCATCCAGAGCTTGATCCATAGGGAGCGCTGCGCCTCCTTCAGGCTGCCTGCCGTGAGGTAGCGCTGCACGGACACCTGGTCTGTGGCCATCTGCACCAGATGCAGAAACGCCGCCGCCAGCAGCACGGCCCAGAGGTTCACACGCTCGGACAGGCTGAAGGAAAGGCTCAGGTCCAGCCGGTGGTCCGCCACCGCTGTGTCCCACACACCGCCCAGCCCGCCAGGGATCTTGCCCACGGCCACCAGCACGATCACCAGCTGCCCGCCAAAGAGCACGATGAGCTGCATCACATCCGTCCAGATCACCGCGCGCATGCCACCCAGCGCCGTGTAGAGAGTGGTCAGAATACCGGACGCCAGGATGGTCAGCCACAGCGGCATGCCCGTCACTTTTTCCAGCGCCAGCGCAGGTGCATACGTGGCCGCCGCCAGCCACAGCGCCACGCGGAAGATGAAGAGCCCCGAGGCCAGCAGCCGCACGGAGAGCGAAAAACGCTCCTCCAGAAACTGATACGCCGTGAAGAAGCGCGACTGGTAAAATTTGGGCAGCATGTACATCGCCGTGAACGGCGTGGCGATGAAGAAGGCCAGGATCACGTAGGCAAAGGCGAAGCCGTTTTTGTACACATCCGCCGGACCCGCGAGATAGCTGATCCCGGAGAAGAGCGCCGCCAGGATGGACATCGCCACCAGGATGCTGTTCATGCCACGTCCTGCCAGAAAGTAGTCGCCTAGCGATCTGGACCCGCGCGCGGAGAACAGGCCCACGCCCACAGACGCCGTCAGGTAGCCGCCAAAGATGAGGTAGTCGATCCAGGAAAAGTGAGTCATGCTCGGTCTGCTTTTATACCCCATGAAAACGGACGCATGCCAGGCTGTTTTCTGGTCAGTTTTTTAGACCAGACAAATCTTCGGACAATACCCGGCACGGGTGCTATTCATGGAGTCAGCCGCCATGTCAGACGCCGCGCCCGCCACCACGTCTCTGCCTTACACCGACACCAAGCCGGCGGGCCATGCCGACTTTTACTTCGCCATCAATGCCACCTTCCGCTTCATCCTGCGCCATCGTGGCGAGCAGGCGCTGCGCAGCTACTGGCGCGATCTCGGCGGCAGCTACTACCGCCCAGTGTCGCAAAACTGGGCGCAGCACGGCCTGCCCGCCGTCGCGGACTACTGGCGCGCCTTTTTCAAAGCCGAGCCCGGTGCCGGGGTGGAGGTGGTCGAGTCCGCCGACGAAGTTCGCCTCGAGGTCACCCGCTGCCCCGCCATCCACCACCTGCGCGAGCATGCACGCGAGATCGTTCCGCAGTTCTGCCAGCACTGCCATTTTGTGAGCGAAGCCATCGCCGCGCCTGCGGGCCTGACCGCGCGCGTCTGCGGCGGCAATGGCGCCTGCACCCAGCGCTTTTTCAAACGCACGGCGCACACCGCCCCGCAAAACCTGGAGGACATCGCCACCGCCTCATGATCGGCTGCTACGACTTCTGCGGACACTACGAGTGGACCTTTGAATGGCTGCGCCAGCAGGGCGGCCATGAACTCGTGCGCGCCTACTGGGACGAGGCCATCCATCAGGACTCGCAGTCGCATGCGGTGGAGCTAATCGTCGGGAAGGGGATCGAAGGCATGAAGGAATACTGGGGCCCCACCCTCGCAGACGAGGGCGCGGTGTATGAGCGCACCGTCACGGAGGACGTCTTCCGCATCGACATGCACGAATGCCCCTCCAAAGGCTTCCTCATTCGCAACGACCTGCATCAATACGCCGACTACTGCGACCACTGCATGGGCTGGATCGGCCCGCTCATGCAACAGGCCGGCTTCGTCATCGACCACGAGCACAACCACTGCGGCCAGTGCTGGTGGGAGATGCGCCGCAAAGACGACCCTTCTCCGCCCAGCGCCCCCGGCGCCCTCAGCGGCACCGCCGACGTGCGCCTCCGTCCCGGCTGGAAATCACCCCACACCGACCACTATGCACGTGCCACGGACCCCGATGCCAAGACAAGCTCCTAGGCCCTGTCGCACACCCAGCGCCCCAGGAGCGCGGACTTCAGTCCGCAGCACTCCGCAGCATGCCACACTCCGCGCTGCTCGCTGGCTCCTCGTACTGGCAGTGGGTGTTCTCGCGGCTTCCACCCAAGCCGCCGACTGGCAGCCGCTCCCTCCGCTGCCGGAGCCGAATGGCGGCTTCATGTGTGGGACACAGGGCCAGTCCATTGTCATCATCGGCGGGACCAATTGGGAGGGTGGCCGTAAGAACTGGCTGAATTCGGTCCGATACTTCGACACACGCACCATGGCATGGAGATCCGACCTGGGAACCAAGCTGCCCGGCGGACCTCTAGCCTATGGACTCGCATGTCAGGGCAGCGATGTGAGCCTCTCGGTTCTCGGAGGCAGCGATGGCGAAAAGCCTCGTCCTGAGACGCTGGTCATCGACAGCGTCAAAACCTCCCATGGTATGGGAATCCGGGACTTGGGCGTAGCGGTCGTGCTGTCCGCCGGTGGAGAGGTCTTGAACCGCAGGCTGATCGTGGGCGGGACCAAAGACGCTGCCGACTTGTCCGGTCTGGTGAGGTCGGCTCATGAAATCGTTTTCATCGACAAGCCCGGGCAGGACCGCCACTACAAAGCCCTTCCGCTCGCCGACTACCCCGGCAAACCCTTCGCCGTCGCCGCCTCCGCCGTCCTGGGAGACGAGCTCTTCCTCTTCGGCGGCATGAACTACGACGCCGCAGCCAAGGCCCCCGTCAATTCCACCGAGGCCTACGCCTTTTCCCCAGCCAAAAACACCTGGCGCAAACTCCGGCCCCTCGCCGTGGCCGCTCGCGGTCTCTGTGCCGTCGCGCTCGACGACCACCGCATCTACATCGCCGGAGGCTACACCACCGACTTCACCGCAGACGCCGTCATCTACGACACCAAGACCGACACCTACACCCCAGCCAAGCCGCTCCCCTACGCCGCCATGGTCAGCCTCGTCCGCCTCGGCGACTACATCTACTGCCTTGGCGGCGAAGACAAAAAACAATCCCGCACCGACAAATGCTTCCGCATCCCCGTGGCAGACCTCAAGTAATTCGATAAGCCATTGAAAACAGCTCTGTTTTCTCGCTGAAAGGGTGTGGGCCGCTCTGGAACGTAGGTCGGTCGTGTTTGGCGTCGAACACACGCCCATTCACCACCGCCTCCCTCCGCCAAACCGCCCGAACACGAGCGCGTCCGCAAACCTCCACCGCTCGTGATTCTCTCACGACTTGCCAGAGCACTCGTACTCTCAAGCCCCTGCCACACGCTCATGGACGGACGGGCTGTCGCCACGTCCATCCTACGTTCCTGCATGAAGCGCCGGGCCATCATGCGACAGACCTGTCCGCTCGCAAAGCTCTCAGCTACTTCGCCGTATACCCTCCATCCACCGGCAGATTCACCCCCGTGATATACCGCGAGGCGTCACTCAGCAGAAAGATCACCGCACCGCCCAGGTCCGTCTCATCCGCCATGCGGCCCAGCATGGTGTGCTCGCAGTAGCGCTGCAAAAACGGCTCCGGTTGGTGATTGAAAAAGCCGCCCGGCGCGAGGTTGTTCACGCGCACCCCTTTCGGGCCGTAATACGCCGCGTAAAAGCGCGTGAGGTTTTCCATCCCGCCTTTGTGGAAGAAGTAATCCGGCGGCATGTCGCCCATGTTTGTGCCGGTGTAGAGTTCGTAGCTCGGGCCGATCATCCCCTGGATGCTCCCGATGTTCACAATGCTCCCGCGTCCGGCCTCCGCCATGGTCTTGCCAAAGTGCCGGTGCATCAGCATCAGGCCCGTGGCGTTCACACGCATGGATTCCGCAAACTGCTCCGTCGCTCCATTCGTGCCTTTCATGGGCCGCAGTACCGCGTTGTTCACCAGCCCGTGCAGCGCACCATGCTGTGCCGTGACTCGTTCATGCAGCGCCACCACCGAGCCTTCATCTCCCTGATCCAGCGACTCCGCAAACACGCGGTGCCCCTGGGCCGTCTCCTCCTCCGCCACCGCCTGCAGCTTCGCCACATCCCGCGAGGCCAGGATCAGCGTGGCGCCCGTCTCCGCCAGCATCGCCGCCAGCCCGCGGCCATACAGCCCCGCGCCTCCGGTGAGCAGGATCGTTTTGCCTTCGAGAGAGAATAAGTTTGAGGACATGGCGCTTACTTGGATTGGTAAATCGAATCACTTCCGCTGGCCGCCGCACCGCCGCCGAAATCCCCCACCAGCTTCTTGAAGGCATTCCCCAGCTCCAGTACATCCGCGCCCAGCGTAAAAACGCGCGTACCCTCCGCCAGCACCTCCTCCTTCTGCCCATACAGCGATGCCACCGCCGGGTATTTGCCATGTTTGAGCGCCGCTGTCGCCACACGCTTGCGCGCGGCCACCACTTCAGGATGCGTGGCCTGTCCCAGCTTGCCGATGCGGTGGCTGAAATCTCCCGCGCCAAACAGCAGCATGTCAAAGCCCGGCACCGCCGCGATCTCCTCCACCACCTCCAGCGCCTCTGGGCTTTCGATCTGCAGGATGATGAACTTCTCCGTGTTGCAGTGGTGGGCATACTCCGCCAGCGGCACCTGGCAGAAAAGCCCGTCCATGTTGCCAGCATCCAGCGCCTTGTGCCCCAGCGGCTGGCAGCGCACCATGTCCACCACGTTTCGCGCCTCGTCCGCGCTCGTCACATGCGGCACCATGATGCCCGTGGCATCGCACTCGAAAGGCTTCACATATTCGCTGTAGCCGCCCTTGTTCACGCGCACGATCGTGTCCATGTCATACAGCTTCGCCGCGCGCACCTGGTGCTCCAGATTCAGCCAGTCATTCGGCACATGCTCATTGCACAGCCACACAGCGCTGGCACCAGCAAGTCCTGCCAGCTCCACGATGCGGGGGTCTCCCATATTCAGCTTGAGCACAGTGCTGTTCTGGCCGGAGCGCAGCTCGCGGAGGATGCGTGAGGGACGGAGTTTCATGAATGGAAAATTAAAATCTTGAGGCGAGTTCTTCCCGCAAGAAGCTGAAGAGCTGCATCAGCAAAAGAACACTCATAAGCACCACGAGCAGGGCAATGCAGCATTTTCGGACTCTCGCGGATCTATAACAGACAAGGCCGATGGCGATGGAGCCGACCGCCAAAACGTACGGTTCAAACAGAACATGAAAGACCGCCGCATCACTTGCATCCTTGGTGATGACCATGCGTGCAACACAGGCCAAAGCCGATAATGCCAAAGTGGTGAGAAACCCCAGGGCAGCATTGTCCGCCATTCTTGGCACGCGTTGAAGGTGGTGCTCAGGATTCATCGTCATCTAAGCACGCACTTCTTGGATAATGTCTTCCACTTGAATCATGGCCCCATTCTGCTCACGACTGCGCCGGCCTGCAATGATCACCGCCATCAGTTCCACGGTTTCCGCAAAGGGCAGGGGACGCGCGCCCGTGCGCAGCATCTCGATGAAAGCCACCAGCTGCCCGCGAAACGCGCTGTAGGTGTCCGTCAGCCGCAGCGGCAGCTGCCCCTTGGTGCCATACAGATGCACCGCGCCAAAGCTGCCATACGCATCATGCAGCGCGCCAATGGTGACACGCACGCCGCCACGATGCGTCAGGTGCATCACATCGCCCCCGGCATCGCTGTGCGCCTGCACGGTAATAAAACCCGTGCCCAGCAGCGGCTCCACAGCCTCCAGCGCATGAATGCCATAGCGCTCCCACGTCTTGCAGGTGAAGCTCGTGATCCACCGCAGATCTCCCACCAGCGCCTGCTGCTCCTCATTCAGCCGCATCTCCGGCGCATAGCGCATCCCGCTCGTGGAGAGGATCGTGGCCCCCGCCTCGTGCCACTGCACAAACTGCCGCAGGTCCGCCATGTTCGTCGCCATCGGCTTGTCCACAAACACCGGCAGCCCCGCCTCGATGAACGGCCTCACCCGCCGGATGTGGTCGTCGCCATCATCCGTCGAAATGATCACCGCATCCACCTGGCCGATCACATCCTCAGGCTTTGAGACAAGGTTCGGGATCAGGCTCGCCGCCGCCACCTTGGTCGCATCGGCGGGATCATCCGTCCACAGGTGCGTCACCCGCGCGCCCGGCACGCGCACATCCTCCACGCGCTGCTTTCCCAGATAGCTCAAAATGGCAGAGTAGGGGCAGGCCGCCATCGCCTCCGGATTGAAGCCGTTGATGATCGCGCTCCACGAGTACGGGTGCCCGTTTCCCTCGATCATCCCCAGCATCGCCAGGCGCAGTTCTTTGCCTTCGGTGTTCATGAAATCGTGATCGGCATGCCGCTGGCGGCGGACTCCAGCGCGGCCCGGTTAAAGCGCAGCGTCTGCGCCGCCTCCTCAAAGGTGCTCAGCGCGCAGGCCTTGCCCTCCATCCCATCCAGAAAGGCGTTCGCTTGCGCGATGAAAAGGTCATCCCGCTCCAGCGGCTGCGTCTTGTGCCAGGTCCATTCTGTCTCGCCCAGTTTCATGCTTCCCCAGCGCTGCGCGTGAGATTCGATCTTCACGCTGCCATGCTCGCAGTGAATTTCAAAGACCGCCTCGTTCGCCGCCTGAAACTGCGTCATCGCGTAGCTCGCCAGCACAGCGCCATGCCGTGCGGAGACGTTCACCGTATCCTCCACGCTCACGCCCTCCAGTTGCTGATGCGCCGCATCGCAATACACCCGCGTCATCGGCCCGATCATCCACTCCATCGCGTTCACGATGTGCGTCAGCGCATCCTGGATCGCGCCTCCGCCCGTCTCATGCCGCGCATAATAAATGTCCCGGTAGGCCGGGCGAAAGGTTGGAAAATGCTGCCCCGCCACCACGCTGGCATGCAGCGGTCTGCCCAGCGTCCCGCTTTGCAGAAACTCACGCGCCGCCACGATCCACGGGAAGCAGTGGTACACATACGCCACCGCCACAAAGCGCCCGCTCGCAGCCAGCGCCGCGCGCGTCTCCTCCAGCCCCTCCAGCGTCACGGACAGCGGCTTCTCGATCAGCAGCGCCGCGCCCTGCGCCGCCCCTTCACGGGCTATGGCCAGATGCGTGTGCGCAGGCGTGCAGATCACCCACGCGTCAAAGCGCCGCGCCTTCGCCGCCTCCGCCAGCGTGCCGTAGGCCGTCACGCCATAGCGCCGGCTCACCGTCTCCAGCAGCGCGGCATTCGCATCGCACACGCTCACCTCGCAGCGCCCTGTCTGCTGAAAGCAGCGCAGATGCCGCTCGCCGATGCTGCCGCAGCCGATGATGAGAATGGAATGCATGACCTCTGAGTAAACCCGGGCCTGCGCCCCGTCCTAGAAAAATGATCTGGTCTGGTCAATGAACCACATGCCGAGCCTCTTCACTTCGTCCGCCCCGCACGCCGGGCCACGCGCTGCTCCTCCACCAGTTTTCGCGATCCCTCGGACAGCTTTTCCAGCGGCAGGTCAAAGCTCTCCCCATCCTCCCGGCGGATCACGATGCTCTCCTTAGTGAAGGCCGTGATGCGCGCCTTGATGGTCCTCCCATCCGTGCTTTCCAGAGACACCATCTCATTCACCACCTTCGGCGGCGCTGGCGGCGGGGGAACTGTTCCGGGCGACGCGGAGGCTTCAGGCACGGCACCCTTCTTGTTGGAATACGCCACATACTGGTCCATGGCATAAAACACCACCGCCACTCCCGCCAGCACCACCATGATCTTGGTAAAGAGGCTCGTCGGCTTTGGCTGCGGCAGCTTCTTGGCAGGCTCCGGGTACAGGTCCGGGTGCAGCTCATGCTTGGAGGCGTTCCACAGGTTCTGGTGCGCGTAGCCTCCCGGCCCTTCAAACACCGCCTTGATCAGGTTGCTCGCGCCCCCGCGTGTAGGCGGCACCGGCATTTTCAGAAACTCCAGCACCGCCTTCTGCTTGGGCTGGATCGGCTCGTCACGCCAGCTTTCGCCTGGCGGATCTTCGTGGTCGTTGATCTGCTTGCTCATGGATTGCGCTGGATGCTCGCTGCGTGCGGGTGCGCGGTAAACCCCGAAATCCCCCGCCGGTTACGGCGTTGCCCGCATCTTCTGAAACGGCACGCTCTCGCACACCGCCAGGATGATGTCCTGCATGCGGTTGCCGGAGGCCTTCGCCTTCTTCAGAATCTCCTCCGTTGTCGGCTTGTCGGAGTATTCCAGGCCGCGCCCCAGTGCAAAAATAAGCAGGTTGTCGGCGAGGTTTTTGACGAACTGGTCGCTCATGTCCCGCACCAGGATCGTTCGCAGTTCCGCCAGATTCGCAAAGGTCTGTCCACGCACCAGCGAGCCCGAGGCGTCGATGGGCTGCTTCTTCTCCTCGTCACGCCAGTGCCCGATGGCGTCGTAGTTCTCAAATGCAAAGCCCATCGGGTCCAGGAAGGCATGGCATCCTGCGCAGGAGGCATTGCTGCGGTGCTCGGCAAACTGCTGCCTCAGCGTCATCTTGCCAAACTGCTGCTTTCGCTCATCCAGCGGCGGCACGCCACCCGGTGCGGGCGGCGGCGGTGTGCCCAGGATGTTTTCCAGCAGGTACTTGCCACGCTTCACCGGAGACGTGCGCGTCGGCGTCGAAGTCAGCGTCAGGATGCTCCCCTGCGTCAGGATGCCCCCACGCGGAGTGCCCTGCAGCGACACCTTCTGGTACTTGTCCCCCTTCACTCCCTGGATGCCATAGAAGCGCGCCAGCTTCTCATTCATGAAGCTGTAATCGGCATTCAGGAATGTGATCACGTCCAGATTGTTCCGCAGAATGTTGTCAAAAAACATCTGGGATTCCTTCTTCATCGCGTAGGCCATGCCGCCCTTCCAGTCTGGGAAGCGCCTTTCATCCACATCCACAATGTCCATGTCGCGCAGTTGCAGCCACTGGCCGGCAAAATCCTCCGTCAGGCTCCACGCACGGTAGTCGCCGATCATCCTCTTCACCTCTGCCGCGAGGTTTTTGCGCAGCTCGCCTTTCGCCGCCAGCTGCAGCAGCCTCTCATCCGGCGGCGCAGACCACAGGAAATATGAAAGCCGCGAGGCAAGGCTGTATTCGTCGATCAATGCCACACCGTCCTTCACCTCGCCAACCGGTGTGGGCGACCCTCGGTAAAGAAATCCCGGAGACATGAGCATGCCGCGCAGCACGTAGCCCATGGCCTCCATCGGCGGCAGGTTCTCTTTGAGTCCGAGATCTGCGATGCCATGCCACTTCGTCTTTTCTGCCTCGCGCATCGGGCGGCGGAAAAGGCGCTGTCCCAGCTTGTCCACAAGGCTGTGCACATCAGCAGCAGAGATCCCCCCCGGCTGGTCCAGCGGCCCCTCCACCTTGAGCTGGTGCAGCCAGAAGTTCCGGTCCTCGTGCTTTTTCTCGTCGTAGTAGTCATTTAGAAACCACACCTGGATTTCATGCTTGCCCGCAGGGAGTTCCACTTCCGCGTCAAACTTCTGCGGCGTCTGGTCCTTGGCCGTGATGGCAAAGGAGCCGGCATTTTTACCGCCGATGCGCACGTCAAACTTCGCAGGCTCACCGCCTGCCTGCTGTGCTCCCGCCTTGATGGCGAGCCGGTACTTGCCAGCAATCGCGAGATCCAGGTGATGCTTCACATAGCCGTTCGAGGGCAGTTCGATGGTTCCCGTGTCGCGGCTCGCATTTCCCTGGCCGTTTTCAAAGTCTTCACCGCTCAGGTTGATGGCCGGCAGCCCCGCAGGCTTGCCATCCAGCAGCCATTGCACCAGTCGCGTGCCGCGTGGTGGCAGCAGTCCGTCTGGACCTTCGATCTCGATCTTCTCCAGCGCAAGGTTGCGGTCCCGCTTGCTCGCGTCCGGATTCTGCGGGTCCGCGAAATCATTGATGAAACGCACCACGATCTTATGCTCCCCGCCTTTGAGCTGCACCTGCTGCTGAATCATTTGCCAGGGGCCTTTGTCGCCGTTGTAGCGTGCCGTCACGTCAAAGGTGCCGAGCTCCTTGTCATCCACTCTCAGCGCCACCTTTGCCGCGTCCGGCCCTGCCTGCGTGGCGGAGAGGTGAAATTTCAGCAGGTAGTTGCCGCTGGCGGGCGCTGTGAATTTCGTCGCCGCATCCGCATTGCTGTGGAACCACCGCACGCCGTCCCACTCCTTCGTTTCGCCTTTCTGATTCCAGAACTTTTTGGCCCCCAGTTCCATGTCCAGCCGTTCCACATTGGAGGTGTCCAGCGCTTTGGCCGCCACTGCATTGGCCGCACGGATGTACTTCTCCATCAGCATCGGCGAAATGCTCAGCACATCCCCGATGTTGTCGAAGCCGTAGCCCGTGTCATCCGGCGGGAACTCATTGGCGGGCTTCATGTCCACCAGCAGCAGGTCACGGATGGTGTTGTTGTACTCGGTCCGGTTCAGACGGCGGTAAGTGATGTGTCCCGGGTCGATCTTCTTCGGGTCAAACCAGAACACCGTGTTGTCGATCCATGCCACGATCTCATCGCGCTCACTCAGCGGCGGCTTCTCCTTCTTCTCCGGCGGCATCACATGCGTCACCAACTGCTGCCGCGCGTGGTCCCACAACACCTTGTCCCCGATCAGCTTGGAGTACTCCGGGTACTCATCCAGCGCAAAGTCGCCCTTGTCCGTGCCGTCTCCATGGCAGTCATAGCAGTACTTTTGCAGCAGCGGCAGGATCCGCTGGTTATAGGCGTCCTGTCCACGTTCAGCAGCGGAAAGCAGTGATGGAATCGCGATGGATGCAAAGATGAGGCGGCGAAGCATGAAAGGAGGAATTTGGGGGTATCTAGGATACGCGTTTAGAATGGCAGGGATTTCGCCGAAACCAACGCCCAATGCACATCATTTGCGGTTGCATGCGCCCGGGCTTGCGCTGATGGAGCGCGCCCCTTTTACCCATGTCCACCTCCGCACTCGAAACCGGCCGCGCCTTCCTCGCCCAGAACGCCACCAAGCCAGGCATCACCACCACCGCCAGCGGCCTCCAGTATGAAGTCCTCACCCCCGGCACCGGGAAAAGCCCCAAGGCCAAGGACACCGTCGTGGTCAACTACCGCGGCACCCTCCTAAACGGCGTGGAGTTTGACAGCTCCTACCTCGCCGGGCGCGAACCGGCCGAGTTTCCCCTCAAGCGTGTCATCAAAGGCTGGACTGAAGGCCTCCAGCTCATGCAGGAGGGGGCAAAATACCGCTTCTTCATCCCTTCGGAGCTCGCCTACGGCAAACGTGGCGCAGGCATCGACATCGGCCCCAATGAAACCCTCATCTTTGAAGTGGAACTGCTGAAAGTCTGGGAGGACTGAGAGCGATTGCTCTGCCCATGAATCAAATCGACCTCAAAGACAGAGTTGCCATCGTCACCGGTGGCGCACGCGGAATCGGCCACGCCATCGCAGAACGCATGCTACGCTCCGGAGCAGGCGTCTGCCTCTGGGATATTGACGCAGCTGCGCTCGATGCGGCCAAGGCTGAACTCTCCGCCCTCGGCAAAGTGCACACCGCCACCGTGGATCTCACCAGCATCTCCTCCGTGGAAAGCGCCGCCGCATCCACCATCGGTGCCTTCGGCAAGATCGACATCCTCGTCAACAACGCCGGCATCGCCGGCACAAACGCCAAGACCTGGGAAACCGATCCCGCCGAATGGCAGCGCGTCATGGCCATCAATCTCAACGGCCCCTTCCACTGCTGCCACGCCGTCGTCCCGCACATGCTCAAAAACGGCTACGGCCGCATCGTCAATATCGCCTCCATCGCCGGCAAGGAGGGAAATCCCAATGCCGCCCACTACAGCGCCTCCAAGGCCGGGGTCGTTGCCTTGACCAAATCTCTCGGCAAGGAGCTTGCCACCAGCAACATCATCGTCAATGCAGTGACACCCGCCGTCATTGAGACCGACATCCTCAAGCAGCTCACCCAGCAGCACATCGACTACATGCTGTCCAAGATCCCGATGAACCGCTTCGGCAAAAAGGAGGAAGCCGCAGCTCTCGTTGCCTGGCTGTCCTCCGAAGACTGCTCCTTTACCACCGGCGCCGTATTCGATCTCTCCGGCGGCCGCGCGACGTATTGATCGCGGCTCAGTCAGTTCATGCCGTATTGGATCAATTGCAGCCGGGGAGCCTTTTCCCGGGCTGCAATGGCATGTTGACATTGGTCCTTGAAACCCGGTACGGTGCATGCCTTATGATTCAGGCATGCCAACAAATGACTTTGCGTTGAATGATCCATGAGTGCCGTTTCCTCACAGTATTCTGAACGGTCGGGCTCAAATCGAAAATGGCTTTGGGTCGCATTTCTGCTGCTGCCCGTGGTGGCTATGGTGGACTATCATGCAGGCTTTGAGCTTCAGTTCTCCATCTTCTATCTGGTCTCCGTTTATCTGGCCACCTGGTTTGGCGGCTGGCGCATGGGAGTGGTCGTCTCACTGATTAGTGTGGCCCTTTCCCTCACCGGCGATCTCGCTAGCGGAGCGGTGAACAAAAACAGGCTGGTCACAGGGTGGAACTGCGTGATCTCCATCAGCTTTTACATGGTGATGATCTCCGTGCTGTACCGCCTGCGCATGTTTCAGCGGCAGCTCGAAGTGCGTGTGCGCGAGCGCACCACCGCCCTGCTGGAAGAGATTCAGGAGCGCAAAAAACTTGAAGAAGCCGTCCTCGAGGTCAGCGAGCGCGAGCAGCGCCGCATCGGGCACGATCTTCACGACAGCCTCTGCCAGCATCTCACCAGCGCAGCGCTCGCAGGTCAGGTGCTGAGTGAAAAGTTGCAGCAAAAGTCGCTGCCAGAGGCTGCCGACAGCGAGCAGCTTGTGGGCCTCATCGAGTCCGGCATCGATCTCGCGCGCAGCCTCGCACGTGGTCTGGCTCCGGTGGAGCTCGACATGCTCGGCCTCACCGCCACACTGCGCGAGCTCGCGCGCACCACCACCATTCGCGCACGTTTGCACTGTACCCTGGAAATGCCGGAGGAGGTCCTCCTCGATGACTCCGAGGCCGTCGTGCACCTTTACCGCATTGCCCAGGAGGCGGTCAATAATGCCGTGCGCCACAGCGGTGCAGAGCGTATCACCATCTCCCTTCAAAACACCCCCAGGGGCGTGCAGATGCAGGTGGTGGACGACGGCATCGGCCTGCCGCCTGGTGCAGGTCGCAAGTCCGGCATGGGCCTGCACATCATGCGCCACCGTGCAGACATGATCGGGGCCGTGTGCGAAGTCTGCGCTCTTGCACATGGCACCTGTGTGAGTGTTCTTGTGCCCACCCGCTCCCGCGCCGAGGGCGCCGGGCCCACCTCTGTCTGATTTTTTGCATGAGTGAACACCAGAGCATCTTTATCGTCGATGATCACCCCCTGGTTCGTGAGTGGCTTGGTACACTCATCAATCAGCAGACAGACATGACCATCTGCGGCGAGGCCGAAGCAGCCCCTGAGGCGCTCTCCAAAATCGAGACCCTCAAGCCCGACGTCGTCGTCGTGGACATCATGCTCGCATCTGGCTCCGGTCTGGAACTCATCAAGGACATCCGCCGCGTCTCTCCGGAGAGTATCTCCCTGGTTCTCAGCATGCACGATGAGCTCACCTATGCCGACCGCGCCCTCCGTGCAGGTGCCCGTGGCTACGTCAGCAAACGGGACACCACCAAAAAAATCGTCAATGCCATTCGTGAGGTGTCCGCCGGGCGCGTGTTCGTCAGCCCGGAGGTTCAGGCCCAGATCACCGAGCGCTATCTGGGAAACCGCACCAGTTCCTCGGACATCAGCACCCTCAGCGATCGCGAGCTGGAGGTCTTTCGCATGCTTGGCCAGGGTGGCGACACGCGGCAGATTGCAGACTCCCTCAGCATCAGCATCAAGACCGTGCAGGTCTACTGCACCCGCGTGCGTGAAAAGCTCGGCCTGGCCGGTCACCATGAGCTCATGCGTGAGGCCTTCCGCTGGTGGGAGCAGCAGGCGGGCAAGCCGAAGTTCGAACGCTGATAAGGCCTCTGCTTGACCTGTGTGTAAGGCGCGGCCCTACATGGCTATGTAAGACGTGGATGACAAAACGCTGCGCATCGTGCTGACATGACCCCTCGAGCATCATGCTTGAATGTGGCGGGCACATGCACAAGATCGTTGCCAAACATCTCATCCTCCGGCTCCTATGGGCCTCGGCCTGCCTTATTTCGGGGGCATCCTCGGTATCTTGCTCCAAAGTCGCCAAAGCGGCCGCAGAGCCGACGTCTCCGGAGGTTTTTAGCGTCACCACCCCTGTCGTGATGGATGTCCCGGCAGACAGGCACTACGTGGCGTCCGTTCAGAATACCAGCCACATCGAGCTCTGCGCCCGTGTGGAGGGCTTCATCGAAAAAGTGGCCGTCGATGAGGGCCAGCACGTCTCCAAAGGCCAGCTCATTTTCGCTCTCGGCAGGCAGGCCTTTGAGATGAGCCTTCGCCGTGCCCATGCCAGGCTCAAAAGCGCCCGGGCAGACCTCCGCATGGCGGAGATCGAGCTGGCCAACACCCAAACCCTGCTGGAGAAAAAAATCATTGCAAAGGTGGACATGGATCTGGCTCAGGCAAAGGCGGATGCTGCTGCAGCGGCTGTGGAAGAGGCCGCCACGGATGTCGCGGAGGCAGAGCGCCTGCTCACTCTGACGGAAGTGCGCGCTCCCTTTGATGGCATCATCAATCGTCTTTCCAAAAAGGCAGGCAGCATGGTCAATGTCGGCGACGTTCTCACCACTCTCTCCAGCGACGGAGATGTGTTCGTCTATTTCAATGTGAGCGAGCAGGAGTATCTGGAGATCAGCTCTCGTCCGGACTATGCCGCAGCAGATGGCCTCTCACTGGAATTGGCAGACGGACGCGCCTACCCCTGCCGCGGCCGCATCGAGACCTTGGACGCCGTCATCGACAAAACCATGGGCACCATCGCCTTTCGCGGGCGCTTTCCCAATCCCGATCATGTCCTGCGGCATGGGGCCAGTTGCAAGGTTGCCGTGCACAATACTCTCAAGCACGTGGTCGTCATCCCTCAGAAGTGTACTTTTGAAGTCCAGCACAGGCTCTGCGTTTATCGCGTGGGGCAGGGGAACAAGCTGCAGATGGAAGAAGTGCAGCCCATCCTCCGCCTGCCCAATCATTTTGTGATCGGTCAAGGCCTCGGTGAGCAGGATCAAATCCTCTTTGAAGGCATCCAACTCGTGCATGAGGGCCAGGTCATCGAGCCGCAGAATCGCGCATGGGACGCTCCCGCCCCTTTGTGATCCGGCCTGCATCCCAGTCATTCACCTTGCATGACCTCCGTTTTCATAAATCGTCCCATCCTTTCAGTTGTATTGTCCGTCATCCTCACATTGCTGGGGTTGCTGTCGTTGACAAAGCTTCCCGTGTCGCAGTTTCCCGGCATCGCGCCGCCGGAGGTGAACGTCACCGTGGAGTACGCCGGGGCCAATGCCGAGACGCTCACCAAGGCCGCCATGGTCAAGCTGGAGCGCAGCATCAATGGCGTGCCCGGCATGAAATACATGTCCACCGATGTGGGCAACGATGGCGTCGGCGTGGTGCAGATCATCTTCGAAGTCGGAACCAATCCGGACACGGCCTCCGTGAACGTGCAAAACCGCGTGGCTGCCATCATGGGCCAGCTTCCCGCCGAGGTGGTGCGCAACGGCGTCAAGATCGCCAAGGAGGAAAACGCCATGTTGATGTACCTCAACATTTTCAGCACCAGGAGCGATGTTGACGAAAAGTTCCTCTACAACTTTGCCGATCTCAACATCCTCTCCGAGCTCAAGCGCATCAAAGGCGTGGGCTACGCCGACATCCTCGGCGCCAAGGAGTACGCCATGCGCGTCTGGCTCAAGCCGGACAAACTTCTCGCTCTCAATGTCTCCGCCAATGACGTGATGACCGCGCTCGAAGAGCAGAACGTGGAAGCCGCCCCCGGCAAGGTGGGAGAGAGTTCCGAAAAAGGCCGCCCGCAGCTCCAGTACGTGGTGCGCTACACCGGCAAGTTCACCACCGAGGAGGAGTACCGCAACATCCCCCTCCGCTCCACCTCAGAGGGGCAGATCCTCCGCCTGCGCGATGTGGCGGAAATCGAGTTTGGCACCACCTACTTTGATGTGGAGGCCAGGTTCAATGGCAGGCCCGCCGCCGCCATCATGCTCAAGCAAATTCCGGGCTCAAACGCCAGCGAGGTCATCGCTGCCGTTAAGCAGCGCATGGCGGAGATCCGCGAGTCCACCTTCCTCGAAGGCATGGACTACGAGATCAGCTATGACGTCTCACGCTTTCTGGATGCCTCATTGCATGAGGTCCTGCGCACCCTGCTGGAGGCCTTCGTGCTCGTCTCCCTCGTCACCTACGTTTTCTTGCAGGACTGGCGCAGCACCGTCGTGCCCGTGCTCGCTGTGCCTGTGTCCCTTGTCGGCACCTTCGTATTCATGCACATGATCGGCTTCTCGCTGAATCTCGTCACCCTCTTCGCCCTCGTGCTTGCCATCGGCATTGTGGTGGATGACGCCATCGTCGTCGTGGAGGCCGTGCATGCGCAGATGGAGCGCGGCAGCGGCGGCGCACGGCAGGCCACGGAGCGTGCCATGCATGAGATCAGCGGCGCTTTGATCGCCATCACCCTCGTCATGGCGGCCGTGTTTGTGCCCGTGGCCTTCATGTCCGGCCCCAGCGGCATCCTGTACCGAAACTTCGCCATCACCATCGCCATCGCCATCAGCCTCTCCGGCTTTGTCGCGCTCACTCTCACGCCGACTTTGTGTGCGCTTTTGCTGAAAAACTCGCATCATCAACCGCACGATTCTGCCCAAGCGCCCAAACGGCGTGGTCCGCTTGCCTGGTTCTTCCATGCGTTCAACAGCACCTATGAGCGTCTCGCTTCCAGTTACACCGCCATGATTCGCGGTATCGCCGGGCGTCGCGCCCTCACCTGCCTCATGCTGCTCGGCTTCTGCGCCGCCACCGGCTGGGTCAGCCGTCAGGTGCCCACCGGCTTCATCCCGAACGAGGATCAGGGCAGCTTCTACATCAGCATCACCACGCCATCCGGTGCCACGCTGGAGCGCACCAAGGACGTGGTGGACGAGATCGTCCGCTGCATAGGCGGCTTGCCGGGCATCTCCTCCGTCTCCAGCCTTTCAGGCACCAATATCCTCTCAGACGGCACCGGCGCCAGCTACGGTACCTGCCTTGTGAATTTAGTCCCATGGGATCAGCGCAGCGCCACGGTGGAGACGGTGATGAATGACGTGCGCCAAAAAATCTCCCATCTCAAAGACGCACGCATCGAGATCTTCCCCCCGCCTCCTGTGCCCGGCTATGGCAATGCGGGAGGCTTTGAGCTGCGCCTGCTGGACAAAACCGGCAGTGGCGACTTCCAGCGCATGGATGCCGTGCTCAAGCAGTTCATGGCAGACCTCCGGCAGCGGCCGGAAATCGGCAGCGTCTTCACCATCTTTGACGCCAGCTATCCGCAGTATCTTCTGCATGTGGACATGGACAAAGCCGCGCAGAAAGGCGTCACCGTCAGCCGCGCCATGGCAGAGCTGCAGACCCTGCTCGGTAGTGAATACGGTTCCAACTTCATCCGCTTCGGCCAGATGTACCGCGTCATGGTCCAGGCACTGCCGCAGTATCGTGCCCGCCCGGAGGATATCCTCAAGCTCAGTGTTAAAGCAAGCAACGATCAGATGGTCATGCTCTCCAGTTTCATCACTCTGGAGAAAGTTTACGGCGTCGATCAGGTCACCCGCTACAACATGTTTCCTTCAGCCGAGCTCAACGGCGAGCAGTCCCCCGGCTACAGCAGTGGCGACGCCATCCGCGCAATCCAGGAAACTGTGAAGGACAAGCTGCCCAAAGGCTACGGCATCGACTGGGCGGGCATGACGCGTGATGAAGTGAATGTCGGCAACGAGGCCACCTTCATTTTCATTATCTGCATCGTCTTCGTCTATCTGCTGCTCGCCGCGCAGTATGAAAGCCTGCTGCTCCCGCTTCCCGTCATCCTTTCTCTCCCCACCGGCCTCGTCGGAGCCTTTCTTTTCCTGCAATGGATGGGGCTGGAAAACAACATCTACGCCCAGGTCGCCATGATCATGCTCATCGGCCTCCTCGGAAAAAATGCCATCCTCATTGTCGAGTTCGCCGCATTGCGCCACCGCGAGGGCAAAACACCGCTCCTCGCAGCCGTGGAGGCCGTGCGAACACGCCTGCGCCCCATCCTCATGACTTCCATGGTCTTTGTCGCGGGGCTCATGCCTCTGTTGCTCGCCAGTGGTGTTGGAGCCGTGGGAAATCGCACCATCGGCGCCGCTGCCACGGGAGGCATGATCTTTGGCACCGTTTTTGGCGTCATTCTCACGCCGGGGCTCTACGTTATCTTCGCCACCCTGGCGGAAAAATTCAGCCGCAGGCGTGAAGAACTGCCGCTGAGCGAAACCCTCTGAGTCGCGCTCCGCATGAAACCACTCCCTCTCATCTCCGCCGCCCTCACTCTGCTCGCCTCAGGCTGTGCCGGCGTGCTGCTGCCCAAGCCCATCACCGCGCCCAAGACCATCCTTACTCAGGAAGAAGCCCGCGCTCAGACCGCGCTCTGGCGCAAACACTTCACCGATCCTCATCTCGGCCGGCTCATCGATCAGGCCATCGCTGGCAACAACGATCTCAAAATTGCCTTCCAGCGTGTGCAGGCGGCACGTGCGCAGATCACCGCCAGCCGTGGGGCGCTGGCCCCTGCCTTAGGCATCGCCAGCGGCGTGGGTCTGCGGAAGTTCGGCTACTACACCATGGATGATGCCGGAAATCGGACCACGACCATTTACAAAGATCAGATCATTCCCAACACGCTGCCGGACTTCAGTCTCGGCCTGCAGACCGCCTGGGAGGTGGATCTCTGGGGCAAGCTGCGCAGCCAGCGTGATGCCGCCATGCAGCGCACGCTGGCCAGCGTGGCCGGCCGCCGCCTCGTGCTTGTCAGCCTCATCAGCGACATCGCCACCCACTATTACGATCTCCTCGCTCTCGACACCACGCTGACTATTCTGGATGACAACCTCCGGCTCCAGGAGCGTGCCATTGAAACCGTGCAGGCGCAGAAAGCCGTCGGGGCTGCCAACTCGCTAGCCATTCAGCAGTTTGAGGCACGTGCCAGAAACCTGCGCAGCCTCAAGCTCGAAGCCCGGCAGGAGATCTTGGATCTTGAAGCGGCAATTCGTTTGTTGCTCGGAAACGCCGGTGCAAAAATCCAGCGCAGCCAGCAGCCTCTTACCAGCCTCAGCTTGCCGCACCTTTCCAAAAAGGTCCCTGCCAGCCTGCTCACCCAGCGTCCGGATGTGATCCAGGCCGAACATGAAGTGGCGGCCGCAAGGTCAGACGTAAAAGCCGCACGTGCCGCCTTTCTTCCCAGCCTCAACATCAACGGCGTGCTCGGCTTCCAGGCTTTTCGTGGCGATCTCCTGCTCAACTCCCACTCAGCCGCCTACAGCATTGCAGGCGGGCTCGTCGCCCCGCTGGTCAACCGGGCCGCCATCAGGGCCCAGTTTCAAAAAGCCAGTGCAGAACAGTTGGAGACTCTGGCTGCCTTTCAGCAGTCCATCGTCAACGCTTATGTGGAAGTTCACAATCGCCAGTCCAAAATCCGTCTGCTGGATGAACTGCACAAGGTCAAATCGGAGCAGGTCGGCCTGCTCGCCGAAAGTGTTGCCACCTCCAATGAACTTTTCGCCACCCGCCGCGCCACCTATCTTGAAGTGCTCAACGCACAGCAGACCACCCTCGAGGGCCGCCTGGAACTGGTGGACGTGAACAAGCGGCGCTTTCAGCTGCAGATCTCCCTCTACAAGGCGCTGGGCGGCGGCTGATTTAAACGGTCCCCGTTTTCTGTCCATTCCTGGCTGATCGTTTTTGCCGGTTCGCTGCGTAATCTGAGAATGTCCCTGATCACCGCCGAAAACTCCAAGCCTGGATCCTCCGACTGGCAGCTCACCCGCATGCGCCTCGACAAGAACGAGGGCTTTCGCTCGCCGGTGATCGAAGGCTACTGCTCCCGCCAGTCCGTAAAAGCTGGCGAGACTCTGGACATCTTCGTCAGCACCAAACCCACCGCTCGCTTCAAACTCGAAATCTTCCGCACCGGTTACTACGGTGGCTGCGGCGCACGCTTGATGACGGAGCTCGGCCCCTTTGAAGGCAAAGAACAGCCCGTGCCTCCAATCGGCGAAAAGCGCCTCCGCGAATGTCGCTGGGAAAAGACCACCTCCATCACCATTCCTCAAGACTGGCTCAGCGGTGTGTATCTCGGCAGGCTCACCACGCTGCCTGCCTCGAAGGACGAACCCTACTGGCAGAGTTACATTGTCTTCATCGTCACCGACGACCGGAAGGCGGACATTCTCTTCCAATGCAGTGACAACACCTGGCAGGCCTACAACAAGTGGCCGGACAACTACTCGCTATACACCGATCCCAAGGGCAATCAGGGGCCATGGTCCGATGTCAGCTTTGACCGCCCGTATGCCAAGTATGCGCAGATTTACGAAAATCCGCAGTCCGTCGGCAGCGGCGAGTGGCTGTGCTTTGAGTTTCCCGCCGCCTACTGGCTGGAGAAGGAAGGCTACGACGTGACCTACTGCTCCAATGCCGACATGATCACCCCGGATCACGGTTTGAAGTGCAAGGCCTTCATCAGCATCGGGCACGACGAGTACTGGGACATCCGCCAGCACGACAGCGTCGCAAAGATGCGCGATGCCGGCGTCAATCTGCTTTTCCTTTCCGGCAATTCTGTCTGCTGGGTCACGCCTTTTTCCCCCAATGCAGACGGCGCTCCCCTTCGCCGGATCTTCCGAGGCGGCCCCTACGGCGGTGACTACAAGTATGCGGTGGATCGCGAGAAGAACCATGGCCCCTATCCTCATCGTGGGCCAGACGAAGGCTATCTCATGGGCGTGCGCAACATCAGCCCCGTGAACGGTGGTGGCGACTGGATCTGTACCAAGCCCGCGCACTGGGTCTTTGAAGGCACCGGCATGAAGCAAGGAGATTCCATTCCCGGCATGATCGGCTGGGAGTATCATGGCGATGCACCCAAGGATCTGCCCGGCCTCGAAATCCTCGCCGCCGGCACAGCCTTCCAGGGCGGTACCAATCCGCAGCAGTGGCAGGCCGTGATCTTCGACGGCCCAAAAGGCAACTTCATCTTCAACGCCTCCACCATCTGGTGGGCCCAGGGCCTGAGCAAGCCCCCCGGCCACATGCCCGTCTGGAGCCACTATTCCCGCCCCCACGGCACCGACGCACGCGTCCAGTGCATCACCGCAAACCTCCTCAAACGCGCGCTTGCTTGAGCCGTCTGGCATACCAGGCATGGATCATTCCCGCCTGGAAAAACTGAACCGGTGGGCCAAAGCCGCCATTGCTGATGATGTCTCGTGTCTTCGCAGGCGATAGCACCGCTACGTCATGCCTGTAAGCCTCGCGCATTTTCTCCACCTCTTCCGGCACGGCGAGTGAGCCTCCATCCCGCATCGTCCGAAACCAAACATCAAGCAGCCCCATGGAGTCCGCACCTCCGGAAAGATCTCCAGACAGATCCGAGCTGACCAGCATGCCCTCAGGCTGCAGACGTTCTGCAATGCTTTTGAAAAACTCAGAGCGTGCCTGGGTGTCCAGGATGAATTGTGAAACAAGAAAGGCCGTCGCCGCATCGAAAGGGCTGTCAGGCGGTAGCGTGTCGAGATAGCCTGCATGAAAGGTGCATCGTGCCGAAATGCCATGCTCTTCCGCACGCTGCCGCAGGACGTTCAGCATGGCTATGGAAGGCTCCACAGCTGTAAAATGCCATCCGGGAAACTTTTGGGCCAGGTGGAGAATTTCGGCACCTGTTCCCGCGCCTACGCAGAGGATACGCGCTGTCTCAGGAAGCTCTGAAAGCACGGCGCTTGTGAGCAAATGCAAGGCGCTGTTGATGGGGGACAGCCGGCTCCACTTTTGGTCATACGTTGCGGCCTGCTGATCAAAGATGGCGGTAATCTGTTCTTTTTCCATTAGACTGATGAGAGGGGAAGGCACAGCTGCGGCATGGGAAACGCTCCGCATGCCGCCATGGGCGAAACTTTCTTGGCGCCGAGCAAAAAATCCCAAGCTGGCGACTCCTCCTCACGCCAAAATCACTTTCGCCACCTCGCCGCTCACATCCGTCAGCCGGAAATTTCTTCCCGCATACCGGTACGTCAGCCGCTCGTGGTTGATCCCCAGCAGATGCAGCACCGTGGCATGCAGATCATGCGTGCCGATGATGCCCGTCTCCGCCTTGTCCCCCATCTCATTTGTGCTGCCGTACGTGAAGCCTCCCTTCACACCACCGCCCGCCATCCACATCGTGTAACCGCCGCCATTGTGACCACGCCCATTGTACAGCTCGTTGTCATACCCGCTTCCACGCCCAAACTCCCCGCCCCACATAATGAGAGTGTCCTTCAGCATGTCCCGCTGCTTCAGGTCCGCGATCAATCCCGCAATTGGCTTGTCGATCGACGTGCACTGCCGCGCGAGGTTCTCGCGCAGCCCGTTGTGGTGGTCCCACCCCGGCGAAGTCAGCTGGATGAACCGCACGCCCTTTTCCGCCATGCGCCGCGCCATGAGGCACTGCGTACCAAACCGCTCCGTGGCCCCATCATCCAGACCATAAAGTTCCCGAATGTTTTGCGGCTCCTTGTCCAGATTCAGCACCTCCGGCACGCTCGTCTGCATCTTGTACGCCAGCTCATAGCTCTGAATGATCCCCTCGATCTCCGGATTTCCAGGATCCCCGCTCAGCAGCTTGCGATTCGCCTTCTGAATGAATTCAATCTGCTTCCTCTGCTGCGCATCGCTCAGCCTCCCGTTGCTCAGGTCCGGCACGCCGCCGCCCGCGCTGCTCAGCCGCGTGCCCTGAAACGTCGCCGGCAGAAACGCCGAGCCGTAGTTCATCGCCCCGCCGTTGTCCGCCGCCGGATTGATCGTCACAAACCCCGGCAGATCCTCCGCCTCCGTGCCCAGCCCATAAACAATCCACGCCCCCATCGACGGCCGCACAAACGTCTCACTCCCAATGTGCAGCGCCACCGTCGCCATCTGGTGCGCATTTGTTCGCGTCTGCATCCCATTCAGCAGGCACAGGTCATCCGCATGCTTCGCCAGTTCCGGAAACGCCTCCGAGATCATGATCCCGCTCTTCCCCCGCGGCTTGAACTCAAACACGCTCCCCATGTACTTCTGCACCTTGTTCGCCTCCGCCTTCGCCAGCTCCGGCTTGTAGTCAAACGTGTCCAGGTGGCTCGGCCCGCCCTGCATGAACATAAAGATCACCCGCTTCGCCCGCGCCGTAAAATGCGGCTCCTTCGGCGCCAGCGGATTGATCGTCTTTGGCGGCGCCGCAGCCCCCGCCCACTGCTGATGCAGCGCATTAAACGCCAGCCAGCCGAAGCCGGTGCTGGTGGATTGAAGAATGGAACGACGTGAGGTCATGGCTTCTTGGTGATGGGTTCTGATGCACTGGCTTCAACCGGGAATGGAATGGGGGTCAGCCTGTCCCCGTTTCGTTGGCCTTTCGGTTTCCAGTCGCCCTGAGGCGAGCGACGAATGATGGTCCAGCCGCGTGCTACATCGAAATCAAACAGCACTTTCTCCTTCGTATGTCCTTCATCGAAGTCCATTGCCACGAGAGAGTCTTCGAGAATGAGGAAGTGTGAGATTAACAACCGGTTGTTCTTCAACTCTGACAGCAAATAGGGATGCATGTCCATGGATTGAATCTTGCGCACCAATGTCTGAACTTGGGGCGGCATTTCAGCCAATCGGGCTTCCCAGTTTTCCTCACTTGAGTGGACGAGGGTTTCGGCTTTGAGCTGAGCAGCGAAACTCAGTGCGCAAATCATGAGAAGAGGCCGGTTAAACAGTGAATTCATAATGTTGGAGAGTTAAAACACATATCGAAATTCCGCCGTCCCCAGCAGCGCCTGCACCAGCGTCTGCAGATCCAGCTCAGATGCATCACGCAGCTCCTCACTGGACGGCTCCCGTCCCAGCACGGCACGATAGACCGCTTTCACATCCTTACCGGCTTTCTCCGCGATCTCACCCGCCAGCTCCTCCACCATCGGGTTGTTCATGAAAAACAGCGCCTGCGGAGCCACCGTTGTCACATCGCGCTGTCCCTTGATCTGCGTCGGTCCAGGAAAATCAAACGTGCTGAAAAGCTCCGGCACATTGTCCCGAACCACCGGCAGATAGATTGTGCGATACGGATCTTCAGGGCTCAGCAATCCACGCGTCACCCCATGCCGTCCTTTGCCGCCTGTGCCCGCCACCTGGATGCCTTCGGGCCGGTCAAACGTCAGCCTGCCCGCCAGTTGCAGCAGCGTGTCGCGTAGCGGCTCCAGTTCCAGGCGCTTCGGGTTCATCCGCCACCGCAGCTTGTTCCCCGCGTCCGGATGCTCAGGATTTCCCGTGCTCGCCAGCCGGTAGGTGCGGCTCAGCATCATCGCGCGGATCATTTTCTTCACCGACCACCCGCCTTCCACAAAACGAATCGCCAGATGATCCAGCAACTCCGGATGCGTCGGATCACTCCCCGTGATGCCAAAATCATCCACCGTGCGCACGATCCCTTCGCCAAACAAATGCTGCCATAGGCGGTTCACCGCCACACGCGAGGTCAGCGGATGCGTCGCCTGCGTCATCCACTGTGCCAGCTCCAGCCGCCCGGAGGACTTCGCCGGAACCTTCGGCAGCGGGGGCAGGGCAGGCATGCCCAGCCCGCCACGCTCCGGCGCAGCCTTGCGATCATGCGGATCACCACCCACCGCCAGCTCACAGTCTTTGACGTCACCCTCAATCACCCCCATGCAAAAGTGCGGATCCACATCGTAGCGGATCGTCGTCTTCGGATTCCCCAGCGCCCGGATGTCATCCATCGAGTGAATCCCCTCTGGCAGTTTCGCAGGCGGTCCCACGCGCTCGTCCAGCTTCGTCGGCAGGTCCACCAGCATCTCCGGGTCCACATAGCCCGATCCGTTCATGTCGCTGCGGTTCGCCTGGCCCGGCAGCGTGCGGCTGCTGTAAAAGATGCCTGCCAGCGCATAATAATCCTTCTGGCTCACCGGCTCCGTCTTGTGGTCATGACAGCGCGCGCAGCTCAGCGTCAGCCCCATGAACGCACGCGACACCACGTCAATCTGGTCATCCACCTGATCGAGCACAAACTGCTCATAGTCCCCCTCCTGCAAATTCACACTCCCCAGAGCCAGCATGCCCGTGCCCACAATCTGGTCACGCTTTTGCAGCACCGTCGTGGCAGGCAGCAGATCCCCCGCAATCTGCTCCGCCACAAACCGATTGTAAGCCTTGTCCGCATTCAGCGAATCAATCACCCAGTCGCGATACTTCCACGCATACGTAAACGGCGCATTCCACACCCGGCCCACACTGTCCGCATACCTCACCACATCCAGCCAGTGCCGCGCCCACCGTTCGCCAAAACGTTCGCTTTGCAAAAACGCATCCACCACCTTCGCAAACGCCACATCATCGGCCGCCGCATCCTTCACAAACCGCTCCACCTCCTCCTGCGTCGGCGGCAGTCCACGTAGATCAAACGACGCCCGCCGGATCAGCGTCAGCCGCGAAGCATCCCCAATCGGATGCAGGTTCTCTTTCTCCAGCCGCGCAAGAATAAAGCGGTCAATATCATCCTTCGCCCACGCCCCATCCTTCACCACCGGCACCACCGGACGCAGGATCCTCTGATACGACCACGGCGTGTCATTCTCATATTTCTCTGACGCAGGAAGCATTCCCCCAGAGATAAGAACACCGCAGAGCCAGAATGCTCTCGAAGATAAATGCTGTGTCATCATGGCCAATGGTTGATAATAATATTCCACCTCACCGCTTCGCCTTCAGCCACACGCTCAAGGCCTTCACATTCTGCACAAAGTCCAGGCTGTAGATCACACCACCCGCCGGCCGCGTTTTCTTTCCGCCCGCATCGCGCATCCATCCGCGCTCCTCATCCGTCACGGGCCACGAGCCATCCGCCTGCTGCTCCTTCAAAATCGTCACAATTTCCCCCTCCGTCGGCGGCGAAGACCACCGCTCCTTCTCCACCCGTGGAAAAACAATACTCTCACCGCGCCCGATCTTCCGCCCAATCGACTCAATCGCATCCAGTTCACTGTCCCATTTCCACCCATAGTTGGATGAAGCCTTCTGGTCCGAATAAGTCAGCACAAAACCCTTGCCGCCCTCACCACGCTCAAAGTACAACGGCTTGTTCGTCTGCAACTCATAGTAGCGCGCGATCCTCCCATCCGGCAGCAGCGACTTCCGCAAATACGCCAGCGCCCGCGGCAGCGGTGCCAGGTACTTCTTGTCACCCGTCGCCGCCAGCCTCAGCAGCGCCCACATCGCCGCTTGGCTTTCACGCCCGCAGATCGCACTCGGTTCAAACGCGCGGCTCCAGCTTGGTTGCATCTCCTTATCATACTGCTGCGCCCACGCCGGTTGTGGCTCAGGCATTTGCGCCGTGACAAGAAAATCCCCGCCGCGCTTCGCCGCCTCCAGATATTTGGCGTCCCCCCGCAGCTGCCACGCCAGAACGAGCGTGCTCATTAGCGTCGCATGCGTGTTGTCATTCAGCACATAGCATCCCGTGAAATCCTTCGGCCACTTGCGCGGCCATTCCGCCGGATAGCTTGCAGCCTTGATCGGATACATCCCCGCCGCCGGCGGCGCGCTCGGCCAAGCATCCCAGTTCGCGCTCCACCCATCCGCCGGATACTGCGTTGCCAGGATCGCGCTCAGCGCAAAATCCACCGCCTCCTTGATCTCCGAATCCTTGCCGCCCAGTGCATGATCCACCCGCACCAGCAGCCGCGTGGCCGCCTGCGACACATCATCATCAAAGGTCGAGTAGTTGTTCTTGTTCGCGTGCTTCTTCCACACATGCCACCCGCCTTCGTTCTCCGGCACCTTCCTGCGCTCGATCAGCCTGCCATTCACGTCACGCCGGTAAAGATGCTTCTCCCGATCCTTCTTGGCAAAGTCCCCCGAGTAATCCCATCCACCTGACACAAGCTGCGTGCGCGACACCGCATGCGCTGCCGCCACTGCCGCAGCCAGGCACTTCTCATCCTTCGTCGCCTCATACGCATCCAGCATCGCCATCCCCACCGCCGGAGTCCCCGGCGGCTGAATCCAAACCGTATCTGCCCCCGGAATCCCTTCCGCCTCCCTCAGCGTGAAGTCAGCGCTGTAGCGATACACATACCCCCCATGCGCCGCCGCCTTGGCATGATAAAAAGTAACAGCCTTCGTGATCGCCGCCGTGACCTCCTGCGAAGTCGCAGACATTGCGTGCGTCGAAAAGACGAAGGCCGAAACCAGCATGACCCAAGACTGACGAAGTCCCAATGAAGAACCGTGCATAAAGTGTTGGTTGGAATCTGGCTTCGACATCGGGAGTTATTCGTCATTTGAGGCCGCTGGTTCACCCACCGTGGGCATGACCCCACGAAAGGTGACTGCGCAGCTTCAGGCTACTCCGCCTTGATCCCCACATTCTTGTTCCCATTATCCCTCACGGCATCCACCGTGTTATGCAGCGCACCCAGTGGCACATCCTCATCCCCCGTCACCAGGACTTTGGCACTAGGATGCTCCGGCAAAAAGGTGCTCAGGTGCCCCCGCAGTCTTCCCATGGACACTTCCTCGTCACCCACCATCACCGCCTCGCCGTTCTTGATCACCTTGAGAGTGATCGTCTCGCCTGAAGAGGTGGCCTTGTCGCCATCACGCGCCCCTGTCTTCCGGCTGCCTTCACCCTCGCGTTCACCTCCTGTGCGTGGTTTCTCACCATCACGCATGCCGGTTTTATTTGCACCTTCACCATCGCGGGCTCCCGTTTTCTTGGCTCCGCCATCGCCATCGCGCTCTCCTCCTGTGCGTGGCTTCTCGCCATCACGCATGCCAGTCTTGGCAGAGCCCTCACCATCTCGTGCACCTGGCTTCCTGCTTCCGCCATCACCTTCGCGGGCACCAGGCTTGCGCGCACCTTCACCATCACCCGTGCCTGGCTTCCGGCTTCCACCGTCACCTTCACGCATGCCGGACTTCTTCGCACCGCCATCACCTTCACGTGTGCCTGCTTCACCGGTTTCAGTCTTCGTCTGCTCAGCAGCAGGTGCACGCGCACCCTCACGGCTGCGCTCTTTCGCCGGCACTTCCTTTTCCACCGCACGCGCGGTCGTGAATGAGTAGCAAACAAGCACGCTGAGCGTAAGAACGAGCAGCATTTGAATCACAGGCTGGCGGGTGGTTGGATGGGCGATCATATGGATGCGTTGGCGCAGGGTGGGGTGGTTGCGCACACATGGGGCCAACCCTGCCATGGCCGGTGGTGCGAAAAAGCTTTCTTGAATGCGTAGCAGCGTGTGCCCGTAGTCCAGCCGCTCCGTGGGGGAGAGCAGCTCCAGCGCCCCGGCATCGCAGCGCAGCTCGCGGTCCGCCTGAAAGCGCGACACCACAAACCACACCAGCGGATTAAACCAATGCAGCGCCTGCACCGCCGTCGCGGCCCAGTTCCATACCAGATCATGCTGCTTCACATGCAGCAGTTCATGCAGCAGCACATGGCGCAGGCTGTGCTCATCAAAGCGCGTCTCCCAGTCCTCTGGCAGCAGCACGCTCGGCCGCATGATGCCCACCACCGCCGGAGTCGTGCCCACCGGCATGAGAAGAATGCGCACACTCTTCTGAATCCCCGCCTTCTGGCAAAGACTCGCCACCAGCGCCCGCAGCAGCGCAGTCCTGGCATCCGGACGCTCACGCAGCTCAAGATCAAACCGCCGCTGCCGATACAACGCCGCCGTAAAGACCCACAGCGCCCCCAGCACCCACACCCCCAGCGCCAGCGTGTATCCAGAAATCATTCCCGCAGATTCAGCCCCACCACCGATCAACTCAGAAACAATCTGCGGCTTCCCTGAATCTGCGGGCATCATCAAATCCGCCGCCGACACGGCTGGTGCAGCCGATACCGCACTCATACGCGCCCCCTCATCCTGCTGAAACCAGGCCCCCAGCCCAAACCCCGCCGGAATAAAAGCCGGCAGCATCAGCTTCGTCCCCACCAGCAGCCACAAGCCAATGCGCCATGCCGGGCTCAGCCGCGTCCCCAGCATCAGCCGCAGCCCCAGCACGGCCAAAATCAAGAGGCTCGCTTCGAGCGAAGTGCGCAGCAGCCAGTGGAGGAGAGCGTCGGCATTCATGGTTGGATTACTTTTTAAGTTTCTTCTCGGCCTGATTCAGCACTTCACGCAGCGCAGCCAGGTCATCTTGCGTCACATCTTCACGTTCCATCAGCCCCGCCACAAAGGGCGTCAGCCGGCCGTTGAAGACGCGATCCAGAAAACTGCGGCTCTCCTCATGCTGGCATTGGTCCTGCGCCACGGCGGGCGAGTAGCGAAACTCCCGGCCCACCGCCTCCACCCCCAGCGCACCTTTGTCCGCTAGCCGGCGGATCAGGCTCTGCACCGTGCGCGGTTTCCAGTGCAGCCTGCCTTCCAGCTCCTTCACCACCTCCGCCAGAGTGCTCGTGCCCCGCTGCCAGAAGACATTCATCACCGTCCATTCGGCGTCAGAAATCTTCGGGGCGGGTGGATTGGGAGCGCGGCGTGACATGGTTGGATTACAAACGTGATCCACGGATTACGCATGTAATCCGAGTCGGCAAGAACTTTTTTCAAGCACTCTTTCTTGTGCGAGGATTTCGAAGAATGGCTTGCCACTGCCTCTTTCCGCAGCACAAAGCACTCACACATGGAAAAACTCATCGTTCACGGCGGCGCACCTCTGAAGGGCCGCATCAACATCAGCGGCTCAAAGAACTCCTCGCTGCCCATTCTCGCGGCCACCCTCCTCACCAAGGACACCTGCACCATCCGCCGTGTGCCCGATCTCAGCGACACCAATTACATGGTCCGCATCCTTGGCGAGCTCGGTGCCGAGGTCGAGCGCGCCAGCGGCGTCGTCGTCGTCAAGGCAGAGAAGATTAAATCCGTCGCACCCTACGATCTCGTCCGTAAAATGCGCGCCTCCATCTGCGTGCTCGGCCCCCTCACCGGTCGTTTGAAAAAATGCACCGTCTCACTCCCCGGCGGCTGCGTCATCGGGGATCGCCCCGTTGATCTCCATCTCAAAGGCCTCGAAGCCCTCGGCGCGCAGATCACCGTGGAAGGCGGCGACATCTTCGTGAACGCCAAGAAAGGCTTCAAAGGCGGCCCCATGAATCTCATGGGCAAGCACGGCTCCACCGTCCTCGGCACAGACAATGTCATGATGGCCGCCGTCCTCGCCAAAGGCACCACCATCATCGAAGGCGCTGCCGCTGAGCCCGAAGTCGAGGACCTTGCCAACTTCCTCATCAAAATGGGCGCCAAGATCGAAGGCGCAGGCACCAACCGCATCACCATCGAAGGCGTCAAAGAACTCCACGGCGCAGAGCACGTCGTCATCCCAGACCGCATCGAGGCCGGCACCTTCCTCGTCGCCGGTGCCATGCTTGGCGAGGGCGTCACCCTCAAGCGCGTCATGCCAGAGCACATGAAGGCCGTCACCGATGCCATGATCAAATGCGGCTTCCCCATCGACATCACCAAGGACAGCATCACCGTGAAGCCCAATCCAAACGCCAAAGGCTTTGATCTCACCACCCTCTGCTATCCCGGTTTCCCCACCGACATGCAGGCCCAGATGTGCGCCCTCGCCTGTGTCATCAATGACACCAGCACCATCACCGAGACCATCTTCCCGCAGCGCTTCATGCACTGCGCCGAAATGAAGCGCATGGGTGCCAATATCGATCTCCAGGGCGCCACCGCCCGCATTCGCGGCGGCAGCGTCATGAAAGGCGCCCCCGTCATGGCCTCCGATCTCCGCGCCTCCGCCGCCCTCGTCCTCGCCGGCCTCGTCGCCGAAGGCAAAACCGAGATCAACCGTCTCTACCATATCGACCGCGGCTACGAGCACCTTGACGACAAGCTCGCCGCCCTCGGCGCGCAGCTCGAACGCGTTCAGGATAAATAGGCGCTGCCGAAAGTAGCGCGGGCAATCCTGCCCGCAGCTCTGCACTCTCATCACGGGCAAGATTACCGCACGCCTGGAACTCCGTGTTCTCGTGTTAGGATTCTACACTCATCACCACTTCTTTCCGCCACACGCCAGCCCCGACGGGGCTGCGGATTTCAGCCCAGGGAGGCCGAGCTTTAGCGAGTGCTTCCCTGGGTAAGCAGCAAACAAGAGGGAAGCAAACCCACCGCCCCGCCACACAATGCGCCCACCAGCAGCGTCTGCAATCAGCTCCGCCTCGCAATGATTCCGCTATCCCACGGCGCTGACGCTGCCGGAAGTAGCGCGGACAATCCTGCCCGCAGCTGCGCGCCATTATCGCGGGTGGAATTTCACACCACTTGCCGCCTTCCCAACCCGCCGCAAAACCTGAAGACGCGAATTCAAAGTCTGAATGAAGAACCCGCGCTCCCCGCGTTTACTCCCCCATGACCAGCCGCCGTCGCTTCCTGCAATCCCTCTCCGCTCTCGTCGCCGCCGCTCCCGCGTTCGCCGCAGAGCCGCCGCCGTGGAAGCTGAATTACATGCTCGCCTCCTCCATGTATGGCAGCCTTCCTCTGGCCGAGATTCTTCCCGAAGTAAAAAAGACCGGAGCCACAAGCATCGAGCTCTGGCCCAAAAAACACGGCACTCAGCGCGAAGAGATCGACACCATCGGCCACGACAAATTCGCCGCCATGCTCAAGGACCACGGCCTCACCTTCGGCGGCACCACCCGCTATGATCTCGGGCCCTTCCGCCTCACCGAAGAGATCGGCATCGTGAAAAAACTCGGCGGCACCTTCATCGTCACCGGCGGGGCAGGGGACTACAAGGTCTCGCCTGAACAGCTCAAGCTGAATGTCAAAGCCTTCGTGGAAAAGATGAAACCTCAAGCCGCACTCGCCGCCGAAAACGGCCTCACCCTCGGCATCGAAAACCACGTCAACAACCTCATCGACACCCCCGACTCCCTTCGCTGGCTCGCCGATGAAGTCCGCGCCATCCCCGGCATCGGCATCGCCTTGGCTCCATACCACTTGCCGCAGGAGGAAAAGCTGCTGTCAGACCTCATCAGGCACATCGACCAAAAGATGACGCTCTTCTACGCCTGGGAGTTTGGCCAGGGCTGCTTCAAGGCCATGCCCAAGGAAGACGAACTCCAGCAGATGCCCGGTCGCGGCAAGCTCGACTGGAAACCCCTGCTGCAAGCCCTCAAAGCCATCAAGTTCACCGGCCCCACCGAAATCTTCATGCACCCCACCCCCCGCGGCATCCCCATCCTCCCCACGGCTGCAGAGACCACCGCCGAAATCGTTCGCGCCAAACAGCATCTCGACGGTCTTCTCAGCTGACGCCTCAGCATTTATGATTTGTGATTTACGATTTATGATTTGGCTTCGCCTCGATTGTGAACTGTGATTACAAATCGCCCAGCGTTTTTTAAGTCCTCACCACCCAAAATCATAAATCAAAAATCGTAAATCATAAATAATATGTCCCAAGCCAAAGTCCTCATCATCGTCGGCGACGCCACCGAAACCGTTGATACCCTCTATCCCTTCTACCGCCTCATCGAAGGCGGCTACACCCCCGTCGTAGCCGCGCCGGAAAAACGGAAATACCAGATGGTGCTGCATGAAATCAAGCCCGGCTGGACCATCACCAAGGAATGGGAAGGCTACAGCATCGACGCCGACATCGCCTTCAAGGACATCAATCCCGAAGAATACGTCGGCATCTTCTTCAGCGGCGGCCGCGCCCCCGAGTACATCCGCGAAGATGTCGATCTCCTCCGCATCACCAAATGGTTCTGGGAGCAGAAAAAGCCCTGCGCCAGCGTCTGCCACGGCGTCGAAATCCCCGCCCGTGCGGACATCGTCAAAGGCCTTCGCATGGCCACCGTCGCCAAGTGCAAGTTCGACCTCGAAATCTGCGGCGGCATCTACGTGAACGAACCCTGCGTCATCGACCAGCACATGTACTCCGGCCGCACCTACCACGACTCCGGCCACTTCATCGCCCCCTGGATCAAAGCCCTCGACACCGAGCGCGCCAAGATGGGCATCTAAATCGGATCTGAACGCCCGCAAAGCGACGCAAAGTAAACGCAAAAATGAATTCATCAAAACTCTGGACCCTTTTTGCGGCCTCTGCGTTTTTTTGCGGCCATCTCCAGGCGCATCCTCTCCAGGCCGAGCCCATCAACCACGCCTTCGTCTACACCTTCGATCAGTTCCACATTCCCGAAGACCCCGACGAATCACTGGTGAATGGCGGCCTGCTCCTCCTCGCAGAGCTGAACTGCACCACCTGCCATGCCGTGCCGAAGTCATGGGAAGAGCGCCTCAAGCCCAAGCCCGGCCCGGACCTCACTGCCGTGGGCTCTCGTCTCGATCCAGACACCCTCTGGCTCATGATCCGCAGTCCGCAAAACCGCAAGAAGGGCACGCAGATGCCCGGCTTGTTCGCAGGAGCAGAAGGCGATGACGAAAAAGTCGAGGCCCTCGTCGAATACCTCAGCAGCCTGAAACAGCCCCAGCCCAAAGTCCCCGCTGGCGATGTCGAGCGCGGCAAGGACCTATATCACAAAGTCGGCTGCGTCGCCTGCCACGAGCCGGCCAAAGACGTGCGGCCGCCAAAGGTCGCTGCAGATGCCGAAGTCGAAAAGCCCGGCAATGCCTCCGTGCCCATCGCCCTCGCAGACGCCTACGACTTCAACGCCCTCTCCCATTTCCTCCACGATCCGCTCTCCGTTCGTCCCTCGGGCCGCATGCCAGACATGCGCCTCTCCGCCCAGCAAGCCTCCGACATCGCCGCCTACCTCCACGTCGGCCGCGTCGCCGAAAAAGCTACCGCCCGCGCCGCGCTCAAGACTCCCAAGCAGGGCATTGAGAAAGGCCGTGAGCTTTTCCGAACGATGAACTGCGTGGCATGTCATAAGATGGGTTCAGGAGGTCAGGCGAATGTTCCTGTGCTGGGTGATATCCCAATAGTTTCGCCACTTTTCAGCACCAGTCGAAATCAGCTGGCTGAGATGAAAAAGCCCCTTAAAGACCTCGCCCAAGACCAAGGCTGCCTCGCCGAAAAACAACCCTCCGGCACCCCGCGCTTCGATCTCAACGCCCTCGAAAAGCGCGCCATCAAACTCGCACTGGCTCTCATCCAAAAAGAAGACGCCCCCAAACTCACCGCGCAGGAAAAAGTGGACTGGCAGCTCACCCGCCTCAACTGCTACGCCTGCCACGACCGCGATGGCAAGGGCGGCCCCGAAGATCCCCGTGCCCAATACTTCGGCGTCAACGACTCCACCGCAGAATCACTCGGCCAGCTCGGCAATCTCCCGCCCAATCTCGACAAGGTCGGCCGCAAGCTCACGCACGGCTGGTTTGGAAAAATCCTCTGGGGCCAGGATGGCAGCGTGCGCCCCTACATGGACACCCGCATGCCCAGCTTTGGCCGTGAGCAAACCGAGATGCTCATCTCTTGGCTCAATGAAGCCGATGCCCTGGAAAAACCATTCCAGATTGATGTCAGCGGCCTCGCCAAACACCACCGAGCCGAGCTCGGCCGCCAGCTTCTCGGAGCCAAAGGCCTCGCCTGCGTCTCATGCCATGGCCTGAAGGATCGCAAATCCCTCGGCCCGCCCGTCATCCGCCTCACACATACGGCGGAGCGCCTGCAGCCCGAGTACTTCAAAGAACTCCTCCTCAATCCCCAGGTCACCCAGCCTGGCACCGTCATGCCCCCCATGTTCATTGGCCGCAAAAACGCCGACAAGGACATCGAAAGCATCTGGACTTACCTCCGCGAGATCGAAGGCCAGCCGCTCCCCGAAGGCCTCATGTCCTCCGCCGATTTCGAATTGAAGCCCACTGCCGAAAAGCGCGTCATCATCTTCCGCAGCTTCATCGAAGGCGTCGGCACCCACGCCATCGGCGTCGGTTTCCCCGGCGGCCTCAATGCCGCCTTCGATGCCAAGACCAGCCGCTGGGCCATCCTCTGGAAAGGCCGCTTCCTCGATGCCATGAGCAACTATCAGGACCGCTCCATGCCCCCCATCAAACCCCTCGGCACCGACATAAAGCCAATGCCAGTATCTGCCAGCGAGCGCACCTTCAGCGGCTACACCCTCGGCAAAGACGGCATCCCCACCTTCCGCTATCTCGAAAACGGCCAGCAAATCGAAGACACCCTCCGCCCCGTCAAAGGCGGCTTCGAACACATCATCATCAGCAACGGCAAGGAAACGAAGGAGGTTTTGTCATGGTAAAACAATTCATGTTCATGCTGCTGGCGACGTCGTTGCTCGCCCAGGACCAGTCCGCCTACTACCGCACCGAGACCTACGAACTCCCCAAAAACGTCAATTTCGAAGCCAGCGGCATCGCCGTCCTCCCCGATGGCAAACTCGCCGTCGGCCTCCGCAAAGGCGAAGTCTGGATCGCCCAAAATTCCTCCGACACCGCCAGGCCCGGCTTCAAACTCTTCGCCACCGGCCTCCACGAAATCCTCGGCCTCGCATGGCATGATGGAGCACTTTATGCCACCCAGCGCGCCGAAGTCACCAAACTCCGCGATATCGATGGCGACGGCAAAGCCGACGAATACCTCTGCGCCTCCACCGGCTGGGGCGTCTCCGGCGCCTACCACGAGTACGCCTACGGCCCCGTCTTCGACAAGGAGGGAAACCTCTACACCTCGCTCAATTGCAGCATGGGCAAGGCCTGGAAAGGCGCGGGCGATGAAGAAAAGCACCCCCTCTGGCGCGGCTGGGTCGTGCGCACGACCAAGGACGGCAAGCTCGAACCCTTCTGCGCCGGATTCCGCAGCCCCTGCGGCATCGGCCAGAATGCCGAAGGCGACATCTTCATCACCGATCAGCAGGGCAACTGGATGCCCACCACGCCCCTGATGCATGCCCGCAAAGGCGCCTACTTCTCCCACGCAGACTCCATCCCCGACGCCATGCGTCCCGAGTCTCCCGTCAAGATCGCGCCCAAGCAGCCCGACGGCATCACCGTCGCCGAAGCCATCAAGACCGTCCAGGGCTACACCCCGCCCGCCGTCTGGCTCCCGTATGTCAAGATGGGCCAGAGCGGCACCGGCATCGCCTGCGATCTCAGCCCTGGCAAATTCGGCCCCTTCGAAAAGCAGCTCTTCCTCGGCGAATTCGTCCTCAGCGGTGTGAACCGCGTCTTCCTCGAAAAAGTCGGCGGCGAATACCAGGGCGCCTGCTTCCCCTTCATCGATGGCCTCCAGTGCGCCGCCCTAGCCCTCAATTTCCTCCAGGACGGCTCCCTCATCGTCGGTCAGTCAAACCGCGGCTGGAACAGCAAAGGCAACCGCCCCTTCGGCCTCCAGCGCATCGTCTGGACTCACAAGACCCCGCTCGAAGTGCAGAAGATGGAACTCACCAAAACCGGCTTCCGCTTCACCTTCACCCTCCCCGTGGACCCCGCCTCCCTCACCACCCTCACCGGCACCAGCTACACCTACCCCTTCCAGAGCAAATACGGCGGCGACGAGCTCGACACCCAGCCCCTCAAAATCGACTCCGCTCAGCTCAGCCCTGACGGCCTCACCCTCGAAGTCCAGTGCCCCACCACCCTTCGCCCCGGCTACGTCCACGAGTTCCAGCTCCCCCAGCTCAAATCCAAAGACGGCACCCCGCTCTGGCACCGCATGGCCTATTACACGCTTAACAAGCTCCTCGCGGATTAAAAAAAGCACTCCAGAGCTTCAGCTCAGGCTCGGCAGCCACGCCAGATCTTCCAGACACTCATTGAGACAGCAGCCGACTCGCCAGCATCCAGCGCTGGTAGGGCTGCTTGTCCTCAATCCGCCGACTCTGCTCCGCCATCACGCGCCGCTCCACATCTCTCACCGCTCTCCGGCAGTACGACAGACACTCATGTCTGTCGGCCAGCGCCCCCGCCATCACCACTGGCAATCCGCATCCACAAAACCCACTGGAGCGCGGAATTCATTCCGCAGCACTCCGTAAAAGCACGCACCTCCGCTCTCCTCACAGCGCCCCTCCACATCGAAGGATCAACCTGCCTGCGTCCGTCCAGCCCGCAGCCCCCGCGATCACCCATCACTCCGCGCATTACCATCTCTCCCGCCCCCCTCATTTCTCCTTCACCGTCACCGCATCCTCCGCCTCCAGCGCCTTGCCTCCGTCCTTTTCCAGGTCGATCATCACCCCCTGATTCCCCCGGCGAAGTTCCGCCCACTTCCCATCCGCGCGCTCACTCAGCCCCTGCGCTTGCTCCAGCAAATCCCGCACCGTCATGCCTTTTTTAAATAGATAACGCCCCTGCCGTTTCACCGGCCCAAAGACAGACACCGCAGGCTCCGGCTTGCTGCGTTCCATCGCAGCCTTCTCGGCCGCATCCACCACGCTCGCCTCGATGATGAAAAACACCAGGTCCTTCGTCTTCGGCATCCGGCTCGTCAGCGGCGTCGCATCCGGCCCTCCCAGCCCGCCAAACACCACGCTCTGCCCCGGCTTCATCACAAAGCTCGCCGTCGTCTTCATCGTGTGAAAAATCGGCTGCTGGATCTTGTTCTCAGACACCACCTTGTCCCCCTGCGTGATCGGCTTGCCGTACTCCAGGTACCCCTCAAAGCTCGTCGCCTCCGGCGTCGCTTCCAGCGCGATGTTCCCATCCTCCAGCAGCGTGGGCGTCACATCCATCCGCACCCCCACCGGTTTCATCTGAAAGACCGTCGGCGTCGTCGGGATCAGCGGCTTGCCCTCCGTCGCCGGCCTCGGCGGGTCAAACTCCGTCGGATAGATGAACTCCCGCATCACCTCCACCGTCGCCCTCGCACCGCTCTTCGTCGTCACGGAGGGCGTGCTCATCAGCTCCACCCCCTTCTGCTGGCTCACCTTGCGCAGCAGCTCCTGTGTCTGCTCCATCGTGCGGATCCCCAGGTTCTGCATCCCTTCGTTGCTCCCGTCCAGCGTCAGCCCCGCCTCCGCCAGCACCGGCGAATCCTTCGGGATGCTCACAAACCGGCTCCTCACCAGGATCTGCTTCGGCACCTCAGGCTCCGCCTTCCGGCACGCCGTCAGCCCCGCCAGCACAAACGCCCCCGCCATCGCCGGCAGCATCAGCACCAGCTTCTGCATCAAAGAATACCCGCCGCGCCCTCTGCCTGCCTGCACCAGACTCGCCAGCCGCCCACGCAGCGCCCTCGCGTTGGCAGACACAGACATCGCCAGCGCCAGCGGCAGCCACGGCCGCCCCGTGCACCCCAGTCCCGCCACCGCCTCCAGCAGTTCCTTCGCAAAATCATCCGCATTCCCGCCGCTGCGCTCCAGCGCCACATCATCGCACGCCTGCTCCCGCGCACGTCCGCACGCCCGCAGCACCGCCCACACCAGCGGGTGCGGCCACAGCAGCAGCGCACACACCGTCGTCAGCAGCGTGACCAGCACATCCCCCCGCGCGATGTGCGCCAGCTCATGCCGCAGCACCAGCCGCAGCCGCTTCTCCTCCCACCCCGCCGCCTCCACCGGCAGCAGCACCGTTTTCTGGGAAATCCCCCACGTCATCGGCACCGCACACGCAGCACTCATCCGCAGGCACGCCACCGGCAGCTCCAGGTTCAAAGCCCCCGCCTCCTCCGCAAAACAGCGCCGCATGCCAGCATCTACCACCATGTGGGATTCCCTCCTCAGCCGCCGCAGCGCCCAGGCCGATCCCCCCAGCACCACCGCGCCAGCCGCCACGCCCCCCAGCCACAGCACCGCCCACAGCGGCGATACTGCCACCTCATCCAGCACGCTCGCCTTCAGCGTCACGGTTGCCGCCAGCCTCGGCGCAAACGGATCCCGCCCTTCCGCGATCTCCTTCTTCGCCACCTCCTCCGCAGTCATCGCCTCACGCCCCGCCTCCCAAGAAATCCGCCACACCGGCGCGATAAAGCTGCACCCCATCACCACCGGGATCAGCATCAGTGCAGACGCCAGAATGAAATGCCGCTTCGCCGCCGCCATCCCCCGCACACACACCACCACCCCTCCCGCCAGCGCCAGCAGTGCCGTCATTTGCAGCCCCACATCCAGCAGCCAGCCAGGAGTGAAAGAAAGAAGAGTTTCCAAGTTCATAATCTGCGTGCGTGTGCGTTGTTGATGAAATCACTGAAAAAATTCAAACACCAAAGAACCTCGAATCTGAAGGCTCGGCTCTGCGGTCTTCCAATCTCTGCGGTGCCATAGGTTCGGTGCTCATGAGATGCCTGCGCTCCAGTTGGGAAGTTGAGAAAAAATCGACACACCGCAGAGATTGAAAACACGCAGAGATTTTGATTTCAGAGCCTCTGCGTTTTTCCAATCTCTGCGGTGTAAAATCAGGTCTTCTTGCCGCCGTTACCCGTCTTCGCCTGCTCAAGGAACCCCCTCAGCTCCATCACCTCCTCCTCGCTCAGCTTCGTCCCCGGCGCGCTCAGGTACGCCGACAGAGCCTGCGTCAGCGATCCCCCAAAAAACGTCCCGATCACCCGGCTCAGCGTGCTCTGCCCCACCTCCTCCCGCGAATGCACCGGCTGGTAGATGAACTCCCGCCCCTCCTGCCGGTGTTTGAGCTGTCCTTTCCCCTCCAGGATCGTCAGGATCGACCTCAGCGCCGCCCGCGTCGGCGCCTTCTCCATCCCCTCAAGAATTTGCGACAGCGTCGCCTCCCCCTGCGCAAACACCAGGTCCATCACCTCCCGCTCACGGCGGCTTAATTGGGTAATTTTCTTCATAGGTTGAAATTTCAACCCATCTTGGCCCAAGAGTCAATACCAAAGATTGGATTTTCAACCTTTGGATAAACTCTCCAAACAAGATTCACTGGAAGAATGCGGCTCCAAGTAGTCTAAAAATCCCAATCTTGATCAAAACCATCCGATTCCGGCTTTCCCTCTGAGCGACGTCTAAGAGCGGCATCAAACGCGTTTACTGCTATTCGTTCTCTTTCTGTTAGTTTTTCCAAATCTACATGCTCGAGCTGGCATTTCAGGGCATCAACTTCAACGAATTGTTCGATATTACTAAGTTTAATAAAATATCGGATAGTGACTTTTGATCCGTGAGAATGAATTTCAAGAAGTAGTACGCTTAGTAGCCAAAGCGCTCCTTTGCTGGATTGTGATTTTTGTTTGATCCAAGACTTTGCCTTCGATGTGTCCCAATCCTTCCAACATTGAAGCAGTAAGTTCGCTTGGGGGTGCGTTATTATTTGATCACTTGCTGCAGCCAGTGAGATTTTCTGAGCACAGATATCACGCAAAGTGCCGCAGTCACTCTCGCTGATTAAATATTCTTGACCCTGCTCGACATTTTTTTGTCGGCGTGTTTGCAGCAAAGTCACAAATGTAGGCAAAAGTGATCCTGTGGATTTTTTGAAAGCGCTGACCAAAATCCTGAGGCGCTCCTGCTCATTTTTTTCGCGGCGAAGGCCGCAATGAATGAGTCTCGCCGCCATCATCTTCGCTTCCGTCTCAAACATGCTGGTGCTTCTAGGTGGGAATAAATCACTTAGATCAGACAGCGCACGGGTCAGCGGTTCCATGTTCTCCAAAGGGATATCTTCTTTGCAGGCATCCAAATGCTCAAAGGCAAGATTAAGTAATCCTCTCGCATGCAATGCAGTAATTCGTTTCGAGAATTTTGCATGATCTCCCGATTCATCTATTAATTGGTCCAACTCAGTTTGGGCAAACTCACCCTCGCCAACTGCGAGAGTGAAATATCTATCAAACATATTTGGGTGACATGCTCTCGCCTCCCGCAGCCATTTCTGCGAATCTTCGCTGCTTACTCCGTCATTACCAGAATAGGTGCTGCTAGTTGATGGAAAAATGGATAGAATTATGCGTCGAAGTGAGTTTACATGGTTTTGTGAACTTAGTTTAATTAGTTCATTGATGGACGTTTCAATGTCGTCTTGTTTAATCTCCCCAAAAAGCGACTTTCCGGTGTCTCGTGTTAAGATTGTTTTTAGCGCGGCAAGTTTTTCAAAAACATTTGGTTCGAAGACTCTCAGTGTTTCGAGTGCAATAAGGTCGATAGGGTTTACTTCGAAATGATCACGATGTTGAAATTGGCGCACATGAAAATCGAACGAGGATAAGAAACGGTATATATGTCTAAGGTTGCGAAAAAAACCCTGTAGTGCATCAAGGTAAATTCGGGACCATCTGTCGGTGTTCCAGCGCCTAAGGACTCCTGGTCTGGCCAAAATTTCATCGAGTCCTTCAAAGAGAACTTTTTGAATTGATGCTCTAGAAGCCTTTGGAATGTGGTAACCAACCTGAATGATCTTTTCAAGGAATTCAACTCCACGACCGTCCGATACAGAGTCTAATGCTGTTGCAACAATATTCCTCTCGAACAGCATCAGGTATATAACTTTTGGGAAGTCTGCGTTAACTTTGACGAGCTGAAATATGTCGAGTATTTCACGGGTTGTCAGGCGGTCGATATCATCGATTACGACAAGCAAAGGACGCTTCATATTTCGCAATGATGCATCCAGTGACTTCTTCAATTCGAATAGGGATGAATCGTCCGCATTTTCGCGCTCATCCAATGTGTCTGCGCCAGCCTTTGTTACATCAGATGCATGGCTTAGCGCTTCGGCGGCGGCTGCCGACGCAACGGCTGCCTCAGGCTGCCCGAGAGCTATAAAAAGAGGGCTAAACATTCGTCCCACAACGCTTCCAAAAGAGAGTCGTTTAGAATATCTTGTGAGACGCTTTCTCACTTCGGCCGTTTCTTGTTCGCTCGAAACTGCCTTAGACGCTAATTTGATTTTGAGTTCATTGAGAAAAAACTCTGTGGTGCCGCCTGAACCTGATAGTTGCCACGGATTGAACTCCAGAATCGGTATTTTGCTCCGCCGCTTTTTCAGTGATGCGAGAACAAGATTTTTTAATGATGTTTTTCCAACTCCCCAATCGCCGTAGAGACCAATAACCAAAGAACTATCACCGCCCCAAGCAGCAATGTCATTTGCTAAACGTGTCGCAAACGAGCTTCGACCGAGTTTGTCTTCAGGTAATTTGGAAATCGGTTTGTCCGATGAATATCGAGGCTGCTTTTTTTGACTCATGGCGAAGCCCTGCTGAAGTCACTCAATCATACCACACATCACCAGCTCGCCACCACCTCATACGCATACCCTCTCAAATACTCCGTCTCCGGAATCGTCGCCAGAATCGGATGATCCGGCCGCTGCGTGTACGTCGTCACCCGCCTCAGCGTCTTCTTCGCGTCCACCGCCGCGTCCGTGATGCTGCTGTGAAATTCTTGGGCACTTACGTGGTGGGAGCAGGTGAAGGTGGCAAAGATCCCGCCCGGCTCCAGCATCTTCATCGCCCGCAGGTGGATCTCCTTGTAGCCCCGCAGCGCATCCCGCACCGAGCTCTTCGTCTTCGTGAACGACGGCGGATCCAGGATGATCAGATCATACTTCGCCCCCGCCGCCTCGCTCCGCTTCAGGAAATCAAAGCAGTTCTCCGCGATGCACTCGATCTTCGCACCCGCGATCGCCGCATTCTTCTTCGCCACCTCCGTCGCCGGTTCGCTGATGTCCACCGCCGTCACCTCGCTCGCACCCGCCAGCGCACAGGCCTGGGCAAACCCGCCCTGATTCGAAAAGCAGTCCAGCACCCGACGCCCCTTCGCCAGCCGCGACACCTGCTGGTAGTTGTCCAGTTGGTCCAGATACAGCCCTGTCTTCTGCCCCTCGATGAGGTCCGCATGAAATGCGCTGCCCTGATACCGCACCACAAACGGTTCCGGCGACTCCCCGCTAATGACACCCTTGATCAGTTCCATCCCCTCCGCCTTGCGCACCGCCACCTCATTGCGCTCCACGATGCCGCGCGGCTTCAGCACATCATTCAGCGCCTGCACGATCAGTTCCTTGCGCTGATCCATCGCCAGCGTCAGCGTCTGCAGCACCAGAAAGTCCCCGTAGCGATCCACGATCACCCCCGGCAGCCCGTCAGACTCGCTCCACACCATGCGGCACAGATTCAGGTCCACCCCCGACTCCTCGCGCACCTTCACCGCCCGCTGAATCCGCCGCGTGAAAAAGTCCAGGTCCAGGTCCTGCCGCCGGTACGAAAACAACCGCGCCGAAATCTGCGACTGCGGATTATAGATCGCACTCCCCAGCGGCTTCCCCCTCACATCCTGCAGATGCACCACATCCCCCGGCTTCGGATCCCCAAACCGCTTCTGAATCTCCGTCGCATAAACCCAAAGGTGACCGTGAAAAAGACGCGCGCGTGGCTGAACAGTAAGAGTAGGCATGGTTGGAGGGAAGGGAAGTTGGATTGATAAACAGGGCCGGACGAATGGTAGAGAGCTTGGAGCAAATGACGAATGAGTAAATCCGAATGACTAAATAAGCCCGAATGCCAAATGACGAACCAAGACATTCGATGGCGCACCCTTCGACATTCGAGCCTCGTCATTATTTCGACATTCGGATTTACTCATTCGTCATTCCGGAGTGAAACGACGGCCTTAATCACCCTCGCCTCCGGCTTCAGCCACTCCTCCATCTTCCCCGGCAGTTCCGCAAACACACACCGGTGGCTGATCCACGGCCTTGTATCAATCACCCCTTCCTGAATCATCCCCAGAATCCTCGGGAAATCCGCCGCCACCGCATTCCGGCTCGCCAGAAGCGTCAGCTCCCTCCGGTGAAACAGCGGATCATCAATCGCCACCGGCTCCTTCGTGATCCCCACATACACGATCCTCCCGGTAAACCGCGCGTACCTCAGCGCCCCCGCCATCGACCCCGCATGCCCCGTCGCATCAAACACCACCTGAAACGCCCCCTCATCCGCCAGCCCCTCCACCACCCGCACACCCGCGTAGTTCGTCATCACAAACTCCCGCCGCGCCGCATTCAGCTCCAGCACGGTGATCGCCGCGCCCGCCGCCCGTGCAAACTCCAGCACCGTCAGCCCGATCGGCCCCGCGCCAATGATCAGCACCTCATCACCCGCCGCCACCTGCGCCCGGTTCACCGCATGGCAGCCGATCGCCAGCGTCTCCACCAGCGCCAGTTGCTCAAAGCCCAGCGCGTTGCACGCATGCAGCTTGTGCGCCGGCAGCACCATCCGCTCCCGCATCCCGCCATCGCAATGCACCCCCAGCACCTGCAGCGTCTCGCAGCAGTTCGTGCAGCCACGCTTGCACGCATGACACGTCCCGCAGTTCAGATACGGCTCCACCGAGCACCGATCTCCCACCTTCAAGTGCGTCACCCCATCGCCCACCGCCAGCACCTCCACCCCCAGCTCATGTCCCAGGATGCGCGGAAACTCAATGAACGGCATCTTCCCCAGATACCCGCTGAAATCCGTCCCACAGATCCCAATCGCCCTTATCCCCACCAGCGCCTCTCCCGCCCCCGGCTCCGCAGCCTCCGGCAGAGTCGTCCATTCAAAAGTCCTGGCAGCAGTGAGAGTCAGTGAGTTCATGCAATCGTAGCACAGGCGTCCCGCCTGCAGTTCATCGGACCATAGACATCCGGCTCGTCCGGTCCACGTCAGAATTTCGCCCATGGCACCGCAGCAGCCGGAATTTGGCACTCCGGATCAAAGCATTGAGCCGTCACCATCAGCCTCCGGCATCCGTGTTAATTCGTGTAATCCGTGGTTGGAAATGCTGGTTCAAAGAATGTGGAACCACGGATTTCACGAGCAGCACGGATCAAAGCAAAAGTTTGCTCCCCATTATCCGTGTTAATCCGTGTGATCCGTGTGATCCGTGGTCCAAAACTCAGATAAACGAGAGATTCATGCTTCAATCAGGAGATGACACGCTTCCAGCGAAGGTCAGCGTATTTGAAGTTGATGAGTAGAGCAAGTCGAAAGCCTGTGATGGCAAGGTAACCCATCATCTGGGCGACGTGAGTGTCGTTGAAGTCGGTAACGACCTTTGGATCAACTGCGATGAGACCGTCCACTAGCAGGTCAGGAACGAGAGTGTCCACCCACTGGTCATCATAGAACACATCAAACCGTCGCTGCTGTTCAATGTGGTGGCCTCGTTTCTTCAGCTCGATGACCATCGCGTTTTCATAGGCTTTTTCGTTCAGGCCCGGTTTCAAGGTGTTCAGCACCTGCATCGCCGCTCCAATGATCGACTCCGACTGGGATCGGTAAAGCATCTTGTCGGTTTTCATGTGATAGGAAGGAATAACGTAAAGGATGTTGAACCACGGATTTCACGAGCAGCACGGATAAATGCAAGGGGTTGCTCTCTGTGATCCGTGTCAGTTCGTGTAATCCGTGGTCAAAGATTCTGGAGGAATGGGCCACGAATGGCACATGCCTGCATCACTATTCCACCTCCAGGCACCTCATTTCGCCCGGTATCTTCCACCCTCCACTGAGATTTTCGGCACCCTCCGCTCCTTCTCAAAAACCTCATACGCAGGCACCAGCTCCCGCCAGAAATCAAGGTGTGTCGGGTCTGCGCTCTGCACCCGCTCCGCCGTCATTCGAAACGGAAAGCTGTGCACCGCCACGCTCCCGCCGTCCTTCACCGCCGCCTCCACGATGAGGTAGATCTCCTCGATTACCGCGTCCGTCATCGCAAAGCATCCCACGCTGCACACATCCCCGTGCACCATGATCAGGTTCCCCGTCCGCTTGTGCGCCAGGTCGTAGTCGTTCGGGTACCCAATGTTGAATGCCAGATGGTATTTGCTGGCAGGATTCAGCATCTTCGCCGTCACGTTGTAAAAACCCTCCGGCGCCTGCATGTCGCCCTCCCGCGTCTTCGGCCCCAGCGTTCCTGAAAAGCACGCGATGGGGTATTTCCGGAACAGCGTCCATTCCTTCGGCCCGTTTTGCAGCCACAGCTCCAGCTCCCGGCTATCCTTGAAAAGGCGGAGGTACGCAGGCAGCCCCAGCTTGCACTGCTTCGCCGCCAGCTCCTCGCGCAGCTTCGGCAGCAGCCGTGCACGCGCATCCTTCAGCCTCTCCTCTGCCGCCATGCTCCGCCACGCCGCCGGCTCTGGCGGTGCAGGGTAGGGCAGGGAGAATGGGGGTGGCTCAGGCGGCATCTCAGGCACGTGCACAGACGGGCGGGAGTCTGGAGGAGTCGGCGCTGGAGGCATGGCAGTGATGGTGGGAAGGGGAGCAGGGGCGGGCACGGGCGCAGGCGTAGAGACCTTGGAAGAGGCTTCCTGCTCTTGGGAAGCAGGCTTCGGCTCATGCGGCATTTCATGCACAGGCACAGAACCCGTCAGCTCCTGGAAGGCGATTCTCACCGCTCGGGCGCACAAGGCCAGCACCACACCGGCAAAGATGGCCGCCGCGAAATTCAGCGCGCGCATCTTCATGGCACAGGCCTCAGACGACAGACGCGGGAGCCAGCGAAGGCGGCGGCTGCTTGCCACGCACGATGTTCATCGCACCGTTAAGCTCACCGCCCGGTTCGATGGACACCGACCGCGCCGTCACATCGCCATTCACAGAGCCAATGCTCGTAATGAGCACCGGACCCGTGCTGTAAATCGTTCCCGTCACCCGCGCCTGGATCTCCACCTCCGTGGCATGCACCGCATTCATGAAGGCCACATCCGCCCCTTTCTCCACCACAAAGCGCTGGCAGCGGATTTCACCGATGATGCTTCCCGTCGTGCGGAAGGACGCATCCCCGCTGCAGGTCACATTCGCCTCAATGATGCCATGGCAGTCCAGATCACGGCACTGCACACTGCTGGCTGAAAGACGACCGCGTTTGCGGATCAGCACATTCCCGCGCGTCTTGATCGGCTGGGTGGAGGTCATGTTGATCTCCACATCCTCCAGCGAAATATACGCGCCGCAGGTCGGGCAGTTGGCAGACTTGGCCGAGCGTCCCGTTTTAAATTTGTGCCCGCAGTCAAAGCACTCCGCGTCCTTGAAATACTGGTTCCGGTACATGCCCTGCTCCTTCATCTTTTGCAGAGAGGTCGCCGTCTGCGGGGCAGGGGACGGCGTCGGGGGCGGGGAGTTGGACTGCGGTCTGCGTATGCTGGCAGCAGCCGTTTCCGTAGAAACGGGCTCCTCAGCAGGCGCGTGGGGCGGGGGAAGCGCGGCGGCAGAGGGCGCATCCTTCACCGGTTCGGGAGCCGTGGCAGGTGCCACAGGCGCTGCCTCAGGTATAGGTGCCGCCTCGGGCGCAGGCAGGTTTTTGCTCTGCAAAAAGGCACCGAAACCATCAGCCGCAGACGGCGCAGGCTCAGGAGCGCGGGCCGGGGGAGGGGCAGACTGCGGTTTGGCGGGCTCGGCAGCCTTCGCCGTTGGCGCAGGTGCCGCAGCACTGGGCTCCGCCCAGTCGCTGTTCATCCCCATGCCAGAGCGTGTCACGTTGGAGGCCACCACACGGCGTTTCTCCACAGTCAGATGAACTCCACATTTTTTACAAAAGGTGGAAACAACGAGGCGCGGCTCATACTGAGCCGCGCCACAGGAAGGGCACACCACTTCGATTTGATTCTTCGGTGGTGTGGGAAGGATGCTGCTGGTCTTCGTGCCGAAGATCCGCCTGAACACTCAGGTAAAGGAGTTAAGGTTGTGGTTGTGGCTTGATTCCACCAAAGGCAGGCTTGGAATCTGCCTTTTTGCCGACTTGGGACTGGCCCATGAAGGTGGCGCCTTCTTCGATGGCAAGCGTGCCGGCGGAGATGTCACCTACGAGGATGGCATTGCTCTTCAGCTCGCAGCGCTCGGCAACGGTGATGTTGCCTTCGACTTTGCCGAAAATGATGACGGAGCGGGTTCTCACCTCGCCCTTGATCAGCGCGTTTTCACCCACGGTCAGGCTGCCGTCGGAAACCACTTCGCCTTCGATCTTGCCGTCGATGATCAGGTCGTGGGAAAATTTGATGGAACCTTTGATTTCGACGTCGTTGGCAAGAACGTTTTTGCTGGTGGTCATGACGGGAGCTGAGTGTGTGCGTTGGGGTTGTGCAGCGGGAGCGGATGTGGCGGAGAGAATGGGTGCGCGCTCGACTGCGGGAGCCGGTGCGGGAATCTCGGAGCGTCTGTCTTCCTTTTGCCCTTCGGATTGTCCTATGATTTGCCTTAACATGAGGAATAAAATATAGCTGGCTATTAAGTTGAGTGTCAATCTTTGGCTTGCTTATTTTTTGTCAGTTTGATGTGATGGAATTGCGGAGATGGGTTGCGCGGGGTGGGTTTTGGGGCTGTATCGTGTCATGATGGAAAATGTGTTCATCACAGCCGTGGAGTCGGCCTGTGTTCTTGGTATGCGGACGGAGGAATGCCTGGGCGCGCTGCGTGAGCGCCGCGGCGCTCTGGCCCTGCCCGGATGCACGCCCGTGCCGGGCTTTGAGTCACTCCCCATGGGGGCTCTGCCTTCACGCGGACTGCTGAAGGGCCGCCGCCACGGCGCAGCAAGCAATGCAGCGCTTCACGTAGCCGCTGCAGCCGTGGAGCGCGCTCGCTGGAGCCCGGAGGAAATCCGTTCCTGCTGGCTCTACGGGGCCAGCAGCCGTGGCAACGCGGGTGAAATAGTGGGGGTGAATGCATGGCGCAGACCTCTTCGCAAGTTCAGTGCCAGCAATACCATGCACTGTGAAATACCCGCTGCAGTCAGCATAGGGCTGGGCATCAAAGGCCCCTGGCAGATGGTCTCCAACGGCTGCTCCTCCGGTCTGGATGCCCTCGGCATGGCCTGGATGGCGGTCGCCTCCGGGGTGGCTCCGCGTGCACTCGTGGTCGCCGTGGACCTGCCGCTCATCCCCGCACTGCTCCAGGACTTCAGGGACACCGGCCTTCTTTCCACCAACGGTGTCAACGATCCCTTCTCCCTCCAAACCAGCGGCTTTTTCCCCGCCGAAGCCGCCGTGGCCCTCACCTTGGAACGCGATGCCACAGGCCGCCCCAAACTCTGCCGCCTGGACCATTATAGCGCCAACAGCGACGCCTACGACACCCTCATGATCCCCGAGGACGGCGGCGGCATCGAAGACTGCGTGCGCACGGCTCTCCTCTCCGCTGCCCCCACCCAAGTCGTCGCCCTCTGTCCTCACGCCACCGGCACCCTCAATCACGCCCGTGTCGAGCCCCCGGCCCTGCTGCGCGCCTTGGACGGCCGCAAGGTGCCCCTCCTCCCCCTCAAGCCGCAAACCGGCCACACCCTCGGCGCCAGCGGCCTGCTGGATGTGGCCCTCCTGGCCGCCTGCATGGCTCAGCACTGGCTGCCGGCCTCGCTGCCCGGCCTCACCCCACCCGCCTGCGGCCTCCCTTTGCTGGACGCACCGCTATCGCTCACCCCCGGAGACCGCGTCATTAAACTCGCCTCCGGCATGGGCGGCCACAACGCGGCAGTTTCCCTGCGCGTCGTTTGATTCCGTGCTTGGCACCGGCGGCGGATTCGCGAAAGTCGCCCACCACATGACCCGCCTGCCGCTCTCGATTTCCATCATCTCTCTCAACGAGGAGGCCAACCTGCGCCGCTGCCTGGCCAGCCTCGGAGATCTGGCCCAGGAAATCGTCATCGTTGACTCCGGGTCCACCGATCGCACCGCCGAAATCGCCGCCGAGTTTGATGCAAAGTTTGTGCATCAGGACTGGCTCGGCTACACCGCCCAAAAAAACCACTGCCTCTCCCTCTGCACCCAGCCATGGGTTCTGGCGCTCGACTGTGATGAAGAACTGACCCCCGAATTGCGGAATTCGATACAAAACTTCTTCACCAATGGCGACGAAAAGCGCTTTGACGGCGCCTGGATGTCACGCCTCGTCTGGTTCATGGGCCGCTGGATTCACCACGGCGACTGGTATCCTGACCGCAAAATACGCCTCTTTCGTCGCGAGAAAAGTCAATGGGCCGCAGATGGTGGCGGGCAGGTGCATGAACGGCTGGACGTGGCAGGCCCGTGCACCACGCTGCAGGGCGACCTGCTTCATTATTCCTTCAGGAACATCCAGCACTACCTGGTCAAGCACGTGCAGTACTCGGGTGTTTTTTTGCAGACCCAGGAAAGCAAAGGAAAGAAATGGTCGCTGCTGCACACTCTCTTCCGCCCGTGGTGGCGTTTCACCCGCGCCTACATCCTGAAACGCGGCTTCCTCGACGGCTTCCCCGGCCTCTGGATCGCCGCCGCCACGGCCTTTTTCACGTTCGATCGTTACAGCCGGATGTATGAAAGCGCAGTGGAGGGCGGGAAAAGGTAAACGGATGAAGCTTGCCCTGATCCATCCTCAGATCATCCGCGGCTCCGGCGTGGAGAACTACCTCATCGAGTTCGCCAAACACCTCGCCACCGCCGGACATGATCTGACTTACATCACCTCGCTGACCACTGCACAGATCGGCGCCGCATTGCCAGGCCGCTGGGAGCTGCAGCCACGCCTGCGCGGCTCCGCCGTCTTGCGCATGTGGCATTTCAACCGCCTCGCCCCGCGCGCGGCCTTGCAGGCCGGTGCAGATCTTAGCATCGGCTTTGGCCGCACCTGCGTACAGGACATCCACCGCAACGGCACCGGCTGCCACCGCATCTATGGCAACCTGCTGCCGCTCTGGCAGCGCTACAGCCTGAAGCATCTGTATGAGCTGCATCTGGAGCGCCGCCTCTATGCGGGCCGGGAAACGCCGAAATTTGTCTCCAGCTCCGCCCGCGTGGCTGCGCAGCTTCAGGGAGTTTATGGCGCCGACGGTGAGCGCTTTCGCATGCTTACGCCACCTGTGGAAACCCAGCTCTTCCAGCCGGCGGAAAATCGCGCCAACACGCGTGAAATCTACTGCCGCAAGCTGCAGACTGATGCCGCAAAGCCCGTGCTGATCTTTGTCTCGCTCAGCCATCGCCGCCGGGGGCTTGAGCCGCTGCTGGAGGCGATGAAGCAGATTGACGCCACGCTTTGGATTGTGGGCAAAAGTCCCGGCGCTGCGCTGAAAGAAAAGGTCAGGCGCCTGGGCATAGGCTCGCGGATACGCATTGTTCCGGTGACAAGCAATCTTGTGGAGCTCTACCAGTCTGCAGACTGGTTTGTGCATCCTACGCAATACGATGCCTTTTCCAACACCGTGCTGCAAAGCATGGCCTGCGGGCTGCCAGGTCTGGTTTCAGTGATGGACGGTGCTGTGGATCACGTCCGAAACGGGGAAAACGGATTCATGCTCTACCATCCGCAGCAGCCCCGGGAGCTGGCGGCACGCATTCAGGAGGCGCTGGCGTTTGATGCTCCGGCCTGGCGAAAGCTTTCCTCTGCAGCACGGGAGACGGTGCTGCAACTGACGTGGGAGCGCCACATGCAGGAGTGGAGCGAGCTTCTGGAGGAGTGAGCGGTTCAGTGCCCCGTCTGAGGACGGAGCACTGATGCTAGAGCCCGGTTATTTCTTCTTCAGGATGACGTCTCCGAGGCTGAACATGGGGCCGTAGATGGCGTAGATGAGGAAACCGACCATGACACCGAGGATAAGCATGGTGAGAGGCTCGATCATTTTGTCCAGGGTGGCGGCAAGGTTGTCGAGATCCTCCTCGTAGTCGTCGGCGATTTCGGAGAGCATTTCGGTGCCGGAGCCAGTTTCGGAAGCAAGTTCAATGAGGCCGCACAAGTTACGGGCATCAGGGCCAAGCCAGTGAGATTCCATGAGGAAGGCTTCATGCAGCGTTCGGCCGACGGCGATGTGCTCGCGCAGGCGGATGAACAGCTCCTTGTAATGGTAGTGCCAGCTTGCCTGTGAGGTGATGTCCAGCGCGCTGCTGAGGCGGACGTTGGACTCCGTGAGCATGGCCAGGGTGCGGAATCCGGTGGCTGCGGCAGATTTGCGCACGAGAACGCCAACGGCGGGAATTTTGAGGAAGAGATCCTGCATGGGGCGCAGGGAGCTGATCTTGCCCCAGTTTGAAAAGAAGATGTACAGGCCGATGAAGGGGAGGATGGCAAGATAAGGGCGGTGAAGGAAAAGATCGGAAAGGCCGATAAGCACCTTGGTGCCGAGAGGAAGCTCAGTCTTGAAGGAGGTGAAAAGCTTGGCCATGGCGGGCACAAGCGTGAAGCTCATGACGATGACGACGCCGACGCCGAGGACGATAACGACGGCGGGGTAGATGAGGCCGCCCTTGAGCTTCTTGATGACTTTGGATGATTTTTTCTGCGAGACGGCGATTCGTTTGCAGACTTTGGCGAGCTGGCCGGCCTCCTCACCCGCAAGGATGAGGGAGAGCATGTCATCGGGGAAGAGCTTGGGGAATTTTGCAATGGCATCGCTGAATTTGTCACCCACGGAGATGGCGTGGACGACTTCGGCGATCATGCCTTTGTAGGTGGCGGATTTGACGCGGTTGGTCTGAAGCAGCAGTGATTTGGTGAGGGAGATGTTGCGCTCCAAGCAGCGGCCAAGCCCAGCGAAGAAGGCGGCGCTGTCATCGGTGTTGGGCTTCGGGCTGGTGAGGCGGTGAAGCTTTTCGTCAACGCCGGTGATGGTCTGCACCGTAGTGGTCTCATTCTGTGCCACGCCAGCGCCGATCAGCGCTTTTTCGTCGGTGTCCGTGTCCACGAGAGATTCGGTGGACTTGCCGGAGTGAACGTTGGTGATTTTGACTTTTTTAAGCATGGTGCTGCAGGCTGAAGGATTTCGGCTGTGCGAATGCGCAGGTCATGGCGGCGGTGTGCGGAGGTCTGTGACAAGACGCGGGCGGTAGGCTGTGAGCGTGAAGGATGCTCCTGCGGCTTTTGCTGAGGGATTCTGGGATATGTTCACGATAGCCGTGCAAAGCGAGGTCTCCATGACGACGCCATTGACCGTGGTGAGGCCGTTTTCGACAATGACGGGATTGTTGAACATGGCCTGCTGGAGCAGGGGATTCTGCGCCATGGATGGCATGAGCGCGGTGATCTGAACGGTGGAAAGACCGAGCTGCCAGAGACGCACGGTGTTTTCCTGGTAATTGCGCGTGATGGCAACACGGCTGGCGAGCTCCTCCTGCAGCATGAGTGTTGAGGAAAGGCTGACCAAGGCGGTGGTGCCGATGGAAATGATGGAGGCGGCGGCCAGGACCTCGATGAGTGTGTAGCCGTTGCGCGTCCTGCGGGGTGCGGTGGTCTTTTGCGATGGTCTGGCAAACCACTGCAAACAACGGCCAACCGCCGTCAGCATGGGCAAGCGATGAAGCCGAGTGTTCTTCATGGTGGTGCGACAGGGAGGAAATAGGATTCAAGCCAGGCATCACGCGGCAGAAAGGTGGAGAAAGCCGGGCCGCCATTGACGGAGGCGGGAACGGAGGGGTCGCTGTCGCTGGTGAAAACAAGGCGGCTGGGGTTGACTCCTCCGGCGGCGCGACGTTTGACCGTCCAGTTGGTCATGACACCGCCGATCCAGCGCACGCTCTGGGTCAGAGTGGCGGGCATGTTGAACATGATGCTCTGGTATTCGTTGACCAGGACGCAGCGCCAGCGGAATTCGCTGCCGCTGATGGGGTTGTTGACCCATGAAAATTCGACGGGGCGGCCGTTGTCATCCTGAAACGCGAGGACGTGGCGGCGGTTGTTTTCGCGCTCAAAGCGGATGTCCCTGACCCAGCGGCCTTTGGAGCCGTTGGGCATGATGGTGATGATGACCGGCTTGAGTGCGGCGGCGTTGGCAAAGGCGGTGGCATTGCTCTGCCCGACGAAGATGATCTGATCCACGACGCCATAGATGCGCATGTTTTTGAGATACTGGCTGTCGAGCTTGATGAAGAGGACCTTCAGCTTGGTGTCATAGCCCGAAGGCCAGCCGGGCGGGGTGTAGGTGGGGGTGGCCTGTTCGGCGATCCAGTAGGCTTCGGTGGCGGAGTTGAAGACGCTTCCCACATCGATGGTGATGGTTTGAGTGCGGCCGGCCGCGGCTTCCCGGTCTTGGAAATGCCAGAGGGAATTGTCAGGGTTGTCGTTGTTGCGAACGACATCGAGGTATCCGAGATAGTTGCTGGAGCCGCTGCTGTCGATGGGGCCGGTGGTGCTGGGTACCACTGGCATGTTGGACGGAGCAAGAGCCTTGCCATTCATGTCGGTGCCATAAACGGGGTAAGGAATGGACGGGGGCTCGACAGTGGAGTGTGACTGGATGTAAAGTGATTTGGTGAGGAACGGCAGCTGGAGCGGGCTGGGCGTGGTGCGTACAAACAAAGATGGCGGGTGATGGAGGACGGTGCGCCCTTGCACGGTCCAGTTTGCGTTGTGGCCGGCACCGCCTGAGCCTGCGTTGGCGTAAATGTCCAGCTCTGTGGTGACATTGTCCGGTTTGCGGTAGATGCAGAAGACGTCACCATTGAGAACAGGCGGCATGGACTTGAGGAACTGCCATGCGTTGTAATCATCAATGTTGCCTGCGGCGGCCGCTGACGGGCGGGTCAGCTGCTCGATGCTGATGTAAGTGGCTCCGGGGCGAAGTCCCGTATGGTTGTAGGGGAAAACGGTGCTCATGCCTCCGGCGGTGCTGCTGGAGGTGTAAACATTGAGGTTGTCCCAACCTTTGAAGGTGTTGAGTCCTCCAATGCCATTGCCGAGGATGGTGTTCTGGCCGGCAGGCTGGGAGTTGTTGGGGTCAAAAGCCTTGCTGGTGATGCTTTGCCAGGCAAGGAGCCGGGAGCTTTCGATGCCGATGCGGCGTTTGCAGACGTCTTCCAAATAACTGACCTGCGATGCCCGCGTGCTCATGAGTGTGACCCAGGAGGTGACAAAGATGCCGCCGACGATCATGAGCATGAGCGCGGCTGCCATTAGGGCGCCGCGTGTGCTGCGATGATGTTGCCGGGAAATTCGCATGGGCAAGGGGGTCAGAGGGCAGGGAACATCGGAACGGTAAACATGAAGGAGGAGCGACCGGCCATCTGGTTGTAGGCCTGCCGCGGGTCGGTGGATGAAAGGGTGTTTGCCACCGGGCCGAGATGACGTGCGGCGGGATCTGGCCACCAGATGAAGTAGAAGGGGCGCTCGTAGGCACGCTTGAAGCGGTCGATTGTGGCGGGGGTCTCACGCAATGCGAGGCGGGAGGCGCGCTCTATCGTGACAAACAGCGGCGCGAAGCCATCCGTGGACCACTGTGAGGAGTTGGTGGCATTTGGGACGGAGGGAGGGAAAAAGACGTCATAACCTCCCATGTAGCTCAGTGTGGAAGGGGTGAGGCTGGTGGTGGCGTCCGTATAGCGTTTGACAGAGGCATGAAAGCCATTGGGCTCTGTGGCGCCTGTGAAACGGATGACGTCGATGTCGTAGATGGAGGTGACCTTGAGATAGCCGGCGTATTTGCTGTAGCCGAGGATGAAAATGCTGGCGTTCTGAGGAACCAGGGTCCCGTCATTGAGGGGATTGCGATAATCGCGATAGAGAGAGGCCGGGACGCTTGCGCGGGCGATGATGTGTGCGCGGAACTTCTGCGGGGTGTCGAGTTCGTCGTCCTTGGTGGGGTCGTAGGCGATGACGGAGGGTCTCCAGGTGTTGATGCCGTCGCGGGGCAGGCAGTAAACGGCGGTGGCACTGAGGGTGTCCGTCAAAAATTGTTCGCGGAGCTCTTCTGCCAAGGAAAGGGAGCCGTACTGAGGAGCCATGCCGACATCGACAGTGCTGCTGGTGGTGCCATAAAAGTTTTGCGAACGCGTGGCTCCGAGTGGCACGGCAACCATGGATGAGACACTGGGCTGGCTGCGAACGAGGGTGCCGTAGGAGACGACGGCCCCGCCAAGAATGACCGCTGAAAGCGAGAGCACCAGCAGGAGTTCCACGGAGGTGAAACCTCCTTTCTGATGGAAGCGGCGGATCATTTGGGGGCGGGCGTAGGATTGCCAAACAGCATGCGCACGACGGACTCAACCGCAGGTGAAGGGGGCGGCTGGGGCTGGGCTGGTGTGGGGGCGGTCGGTGAGGGTGGGGGCTGCGGCCTGGCTGGCGTGGCGGCCAGATCCCGTGCAGTAGATGGCGCAGAGGCTGGGGGCTCGACCAGACGGGGGGGCGAGAAGGGGACTGGATCATCCGCGACGACCAGTGCGCGTGGCGGGACTGGTTCAGCGCTGAGCATGGGGCCCGGAGCTGAGGGGGCTGTGGCAGGTGATGTGGCCGGCGGGGCGCTTTGCTGAGCGACCGGCTGATTGGCAGCAGGATCGCGCAAGGAGAGCTCCATCTTTGCATTGGCTCCCTTGCTTTCTTTGGCTTCCTCCTCGGTTTGCCCGAACATCTGGTAACGCACCTGCGGGGCGATGTTGATCGGGATGGTCATGATCTTGGGCGGGAGTCCGGTGAGGCGCTTTTCCTGCCAGGCGAGCTCGATGTAGAGAGGGGTGATGTTTTTGACCTTCAACTCGACGAGCTGGTCTGGAAGCACGGGGGGGACTGAGCGCCCTGTCTCCAAGATGATGTCTCCGAGCAATACACGCATGCGGCCGTCTGCCATGCGTTTGGTGCCGACCACCGGCAGCTTGAGGAGCTTGTCGCGCACGCGGTTTTCCTCCGTGTCTCCTGTGGCCTGGCGGCTGAGCGCCTCGTTTTCGGATTCAAAGGGGTTGTGCTCTTCAGGCTTCACGTTTTCCGGGGTCTTCTCCTCCGGGAGCACGAGCTGATATTGAACGCGCTTGTCGCCATCCTCTCCAGCGGCTTCCTGGGCATGACCGTGGAAAGCCGTCAAGGTGAGCAGCAGGCCCGGCAGCAGCAATCTGTAAGCTAAGTTCATGGGCTAGGATTTGGTGGCTTTTGGCTTGGGCTTGGGCGTGGCCGCGGCCTTTTTCTTGTCCGCATCTGCGGCGGCAAGATCAAAAATCGGCGTTTCAAATGAGACTTCCATCTTGAGCTGGGTGCCGGTGCTGCCGCCGGTGATCTGCACGACTTTCATGCGCGCGGTGGGCAGGCGGCGCTCGATGTCGCCAAGCCAGTTGAGAACTTTGGCAAACTCCTCCTCGATGGTGAGGGTGGTGATGACGGACTTGGGAATGAGCTTGTTGCCCGCGGACTGCTTTGACTCTGTCTTGCGCGAGCGCACCAGGTTGATGCCGCGCTCGCGCAGGCTGAGCTCGATGTTCTGCTCTGCCTCCTGCTGGGTCTGAACATGCTCGATGGCAGGCAGCCAGGACCGGAGGAAACGCCGCAGGTCCTCGGTGTTTGCCTTGAAGACGGCGGTTTCAATTTCAGCGGTGGAGCGCTCGTTTTCGGCGGTGACTGCGGCGGTTTCAGCATCCTCCGCCTCCGCACGTGTGGTGGCCACGGTTTTATGGATGATCTGCGCAGTGTAGGTCATCACGCCGATGACCATCAGCAGGATGACGCAGGCTAGTTGCTTGGGATTCATGCGGGGCGTTAGGAGCAGGGTTAGTCCGCCTGGCGGACGAGTGTGGAATGGTATTCGACGACATCGCCATTTTTGGTCTGCTGCGGCGAGTAGGAGCGGTAGAGCAGCTGGCCGAGCGCGGCCTCGATGGCGGCAAGCTCTGTGGAGACCTTGGAGCCGTTCAGATGGATGGTGAGGGCGATGTTGGCGGGCACCTGCTCACTGCGCTCCAAGGCGACCTGAGTGATGCGGGTGTCTGTCTGAACGGCGCGAGCGATCTTGACGGCGATGGGCTGGATGTTGCGGGCGCCTTCCATCCACTGGGCCACTTTTTCGGCCTTGGTGGCCTCGGATTCCAAATCGGCCTTTTCGCTTTTGAAAGAGTCGCGCTGGGATTCGCTGACTGCTTTGCGCTCTTCGGCCTCGACCTTCTGCCTCAAGGCCTTTTTGTAGTTGAAGTAGTCCATGGTCATCACGTAAGCGCTGCCGACGAGGGCCACGTAAAAGATGACGGGGATGGAGCGGAAGGTGGATGGGAGGCGCCGGGAGGTGTCTGTACGCGGCGTCTTGAAGTCATGGCAGAGGTATTCGTTCATACAAATGATGGCTTAGTGTTCCCCGATGATGGTCCAGAGCAGGTCGTCCTGGGTGAGATCCGCAGCGCCGACCTTTTCGAGGTGAAGCATGAGTTCGGTGCGGAACTTGCTGTCATGACCGTCTCCGACAAAGTAAACAGGACTGCCCTGGGGGACCTTGGCCAGCAAGGGGCTGATGATCTGGAGGGCGGTCTCCACGGCCTCAGGGCCCAGGCCGCTGCGGCAGCGGATGTCGCGCCACTGGCCTTCCTGCTGCACCAGGACTGCGAGCGAGCCCTCGCAGGCGGCGATGAGGACGAAGTCGGAGGGGGTTCCGCCAGAGCTTGCGCGAAAGATGCTGAGGATGGCGTGCTCCAGCATGGCAAACAATCCGCAGCATACCCGGCCGGGCCTGAGCTGGACTGTCTTGAGGACGTCCTCGGTCACTTTCACCAGCGACTCCTCGACTGCGAGCAGGAGGCTGGCGGTGGTCTCCGGATGGTGACAGATGGCGTAGCGCTTGCCGCGGTCATACTTGGGGCCGAGCACGGCGCGAGGATTGGTGCGCAGGAGGCTGACGCAGTTGTCCCCGCGCATGAGGTTGTTTTCGAGGCTGATGATGAAGCGGTGGTTGACCGAGACGGAGCACCAGCCGCCTTCGGTCATGCCGCGCCATTCCTCACCTTTCAGGGGGGCGGTGTCGGCGAGCTCCCCCTCCTGCGCCCCGCTTTCTTCAAAACGGCCGCGTTTGTTGACGGAGCGCCAGCTGACCGCGCTGCGGCTGACGTTGAGGAGAAGAGACTTGCGCGTTTCATAGCGCTTTCCCCAGGGGACTGCAGAGTCGTCGGGGTCGGCTTTGAAGGCTGCGAAGCTCAGGACAGATTTGATTTCATCCAACAGCATAAATGGAGGTCAGTTGTTCTTTTGAAAGGAAGTCGTACACCTCGTGTTCGGTGTAGCCGGTTTTGCGTGCGGTGGAGGGCTTCCAGCCGTCGGCCATACGCATGTTCAGGCAGCGCTCAAAGCTGACCATGCCACGGGTAAAGCCAGCCTCGAGCTCCTGGTCCAGGTTCTTGAACTCGCCGCGGCGGATCATGCCGCAGACGGAGTCATAGGGCAGGAGCAGTTCGTGAATGGGGAAGCGTTTGCCGCGGTTTTCGTCAAACAGCAGGCGCTGGCAGAGAATCCCGCGGATGGAGTCTGCGAAGGAGAGCATGGCGTTTTCCATGCGGTCGCTGGGGATGAGCTTGAGATAGCGCTGCACCGTCTGGGCTGCGGAGGAGGTGTGCAGGGTGGCGACGACGACGTGGCCGGTTTCGGCGGCCTGCAGGGCGATCTCTGCGGTCTCGCCGTCACGAATTTCTCCCACGAGGATCACGTCGGGTGCCTGACGGAGGGCGGCGCGCAGAGACTTGTTGAAGTCGAGTTCGTCGGTGCCGATCTCGCGCTGGGAGACCAGCGAGGGAATGCCGGAGGGATAGACGAATTCGATGGGGTCCTCAAAGGTGAGCACGTGTTCCTGGCGGCGTTTGGCGCGCTCCAGAATCATGGAGGCGATGGTCGTGGACTTACCGGAGCCCGTGGCGCCGCAGACGAGAAACAGGCCGTTTTTAGCCTCGAGGAAGGCCTTGATGGCGGGCGGTGGCACCATGAGTTTGCTGATGTCGGGAATGCTCTCCGGAAGCAGACGGAGCACCCAGCGGGGGCGGCCACGAGTGACCATGCGGTTGACACGGTAGCGGCGGGAGCCGAGCTGAAGCGCGTAGTCCACACAGCCGGGGGTGAACTCCAGCGGGCGCTCCGGCTGGTAGATGAAGGAGTCGTAAAACAGCTTGCCGTTGCGCTTGTAGGTCAGAGCCTCCCAGGGGGTGACATAAAAGTCGCTGACTCCCGAGTCCTTCGAGAGGTGAAGCATCCGATACCCGAGCTGACTGCGTTCATGAATGTCTTCCATGGTGTGTTAGAAATTGCTGGTGAAGCGGGCGCGGAGCTCCACGTTTGCCGTGGCTCCTTCATAGACGAGGAGGTTGTTGCCCTGGACGACGCTGCCCGAGGGGTCCTTTGACACCCACTGGAGCTCCAGCCGGTACTGCACTCCGTCGATGGTGATGATGAAGTCGGTGGTGGGATTGAGGAGCTGGACGATGTCTGCGCTTGCGAGGCGGTCGCTGGTGTTGCTGGTGCTGACGAGGCCGAGATTGATGTAGGTGGTGGCGCTGATGGAGGGCTGAGTCAGATTGAGATTCACCGTGAGGGTGACGCCTGTGGCTTCGCTGTTGTAGAAGGTGGTGCCGTTGACGATGACCATAGATCCGAAGTCGAACCACGTGTTTGGGGTGATGCCGCCGAAACTGGCGGGGGTGAAGCTCATTGAATTTTCAATCCCGGCATCGAGGTAGGTGCCGTTGCCGAGATCGAGCTTGGTGTTGCCGGATTTGAAGGTGGAGGTGGTGCCGCTGTTTTGAATGCTGGTGACCAGATTGGAACCACCCAGGGCATTGCCCCAGCTGCCTTCGGCCGAGCCGCTGAAACCGCTGGTGAGCCGGTAATAGGTCTGGGTGTTGGTGTAGCTGGTGGTGTATTCTGCGGGCCGGGTGCTTTCATTGCGCGCCTGCAGGCTCATGGCGGGCATCAATGGGATGCTGGTGCCGGTGTATTCCTGCCAGGCACCGCCATTGATGCTGTACATCAGGGTGGAGACATCTGATGGAGCGCCGCCATTGCTGATGGTGACAGACGTGGGGAAACTGGTGAACGGGTAGGTGCCGCCGAGAGGTGAAATGAGCGGGATGGGGAGGAGAGCCAAGGTGGGCTGGGCGGGGGCGCCGCCGCCACCACCACTGCCGCCGCCGCTACCACCGCCGGAGTCTGTCGGAGGATTGGAGGAGGGGCCTGCCTCTTCGGAGGGATCAAAGGGCATGCCTGGCTTGGTGGGCGAGAAGGGCTGCGGATCGAGATAGTCGGCAGAGGGATTTGAAACCGAGGCGCCCCAGACCCAGCCGCTGCTGCTGGAATTGAATGAAACAACGGATTTGGTCCGTTTTTCGGTGCCGAAGTCGGAACTGGCCAGAGAGTCATCAAGATAAAACTCGGCTGCGGCACTGCCTCCTGCCTTGCTGAGGAAGAAGCGTTGCTTGGTGCGGTCCCAGAAAGCGCGCGGGTTGTTGGAATTGTCCGGCTTGGACGTCATCTGGGCACGCAGACGGATGTCCACCAGTCTGCCGGAAGCGATTCCCACGTGCTGCTGCCATTCAGACTGGGGACGCGTGCGCTTCATTTTATCGAGCACCGACTGTGGGGTGGTGAGACCTGCAAGGCTGCCGCCGTCTGCGATGTAGAGAGCCACCATCTGATTCAGTGTGGCGACGTCTGACTGAAGCTTGGAAACCCGGGCGGAGTCTGAATCATCCGTGATGAGCGCGGCGCCGACGCCAGCGATGACTCCAATGATGGAGATCATGATGACCAGCTCGAGCAATGAAAAACCCGCACGACAGCAAGTGCTGTGTGCAGGTGAACGCAAAGTTGTGACTCTGGCGTCTATCATTGGTGAGGTACTAAATAGTTAAAAAGGCCTAAATTCAAGGAAAAGATATGGAAAATATAATAGATATGATTGTAAATGTTTGAGGGGCTGAATATTTGGGACAAAACATAAAATCAATAGGCTTCATTGTTAAATGGCAGTTGATTTGTTTTTCTATTTCAAGTATAATTACCATAATATGCGCCATTTTAATGCACTGTTCCAGTTCAAACTCCTGGTTTGCCTCGTCCTGATGGGCGTCCCGGGGACGACATTGCGCGCTCAGTTTAACCAAGGCACGCTGCATATGATGTCGCCTGAGAATGAGATCGAGGCGAGCAGGCTGCGCTCAGCAGCACCGCAGCAGTATGACTTTTCCAAGGCCATGCTGAGCGATGTGTTGCGCTTTCTGGCTACAGACGCGGGCATTTCATTTTTTTCACTGCCGGACGACAGTGCGGATGGTTCGCGGCTGATCACGTTTTCCATCAAGGCGAGTCCGTTCCAGGTCCTTGAGACACTGTGCAAGGCGAATGGCCTGGCCATCATTCCCGACAATGGCATCTGGTACATCCGACCAGCGGATGATCGCGAGCTCATCGGCAAGTCCTATGAGATTAAGAACAATGCGGTCGAGCTGGTGGAGCGTGTCACCTCAGGCACCACGTCGTCTTCGACGCGCTCCAGCAGCGGTGGCGGTGGTGTCAGCGGAGCGGCGGTGGGGATGGATTTGCAGGGGACGAGCCAGACATTTTCTGTGAAACGCAGCGAAGTGATCAATGACATCCGTACGCTGCTGGGCCTGCCACCCGAGGAAATGGAGGGAGCGCAGGCTGGTGCCGGCATCCCAGGAATGGGGTCTGGGACGGATGAGAACGCCGCGCGTGCGATGAACTCCAACGAGATGAGCTCTGTGCGGAAACCCAAGGTGATCTGGAAGTCTGACTCCAACACGCTCTACATTGTGGCCACCCGCCTACAGCACATGTGGGTGGAGGGCTACATCGCTGCTGCTGACAAACCGCAGACGCTGATCGCGGTGGAGGTGAAGTTTATCGAAACGTCGCGTGATCCTTCTCGTGAATTTGGCATCGACTGGACCGGAACGCTGGAGAACGGGAATTTCAGGCAGGTCAAAGACGTGACCACGTCAACGGACTCAACCACGGGCCTGCCCGTCACCACCGTGAACTATAACAACGTGCCGACCACGGGTGGCTACCGCACGGATCTGGCGAACCTGCTGAGCGCTGCGGACCTCAACCATGTGGGCAGCACGCTGGGCTTTCCGGCCACGAGCATTCTGAGCTCGCAGGATGTGAATGTGAAACTGCGGGCGATGATGCGCGACCAGGAGACAAACACGACCTCCTATCCCCGAATGGTGACACTGAGCAACCGTGAGGTGGCCATTCGAGCGGTGGTGAACCAGCCTGTGCTGGATGCGAGCTCCACGGCGAGCTCGGGGTCTATCGGCGCCACCACCACGACCAAGGTGGCCTATCTGCCCATTGGCACGGTGCTGAACATCCTGCCCAAGCGCATGCAGGCAGACAAGGTGCTGCTGAACATGGCGGTCACCGTGTCCAGCATCATTGGAACGCAGGTCATTTCCGGCAATCCGTATCCTATTGCTTCTTCACGCGTGTACAGCGCACCGGTGGAGATTGAGTCCGGCTATACGGTGGCGGTGGGCGGACTGGACGAGGCGACTGAAAAGGAGGCCCAGGCAGGGGTGCCCTTCCTGAGCAAGGTGCCAGGTCTCAAGTGGCTCTTTGACTACAAGAGCCGGAGCAAGAACCACAAGAGCCTGATGCTTTTCATCACGCCGACGATCATCGATGCACGCAACGGCGGCCTGCCTGAGGAGCCGCAGTCGGTGGTGCCTCAGAGGCCGCACCTGGCAGGCAAGCCCAAGGTCGACACGAACAGCGGGGCGCTGATTGGTGGCAGCGCCGCACTGCCGAAGACGGTGGACTATCTTTCACGTGAGGCGGAGGTGCTGGGCAACACGATCAAGGAGAGCCGGATCACACCCGAGGTGCGGCAGAAGCTGAAGGAGCTCAAAGTCGCCGTGGAGCGTGTCGAGGAACAGTGCGAAAGCATGAAGCTGTCAGAACCGGGGCGGTTTGCCATGATCGACCAGCATCAGCAAATGCTGAGGAATGTGCTCAAACGCCTGGAGTCATTCGCGAGCATCCTGTTCAAGAAGGAGCACTTCTGATCAGCGTGCGGCCACGCGCTGAAACACGCGGGGTGTTTCGATGCCTGCGTTTTTAGGCTTGGGCGCCGGTTTCGGGTCCAGGTTCTGAGTGAGCGCCTCGGGGGTGACGGTGGAAGTGACGCCGTCCGCAGGGACTTCGACTTTTGCGACCCAGAGCAGGGCATTGAGCACGGCCTTGCGCACGTTGTCGTTGCCCCAGTTGGCGTGGAAGTGGCCGCCGGTGAAGCCGAAGCCGCGTCCGCCGTCTGCGCGTTCAAGGGTCCACATCATGGTTTCAGGGCTGCCTTTTTCTGCCTGGATATGAGGGTAGGGGCCTTTGGGGGCCACGTAGGGGCCGTCGCGAGTGGCATCGCTCGGAGGGGCGACCAGGATGGGGACAAACTTGGCTGCTCCATCTTCTGCGGGCGTCACGCCGTGGCCGAAGGCCGGGCGGAAACGCATGTGGATGTACCATTCGTCTTTGGTGGTGAAGGGCTGCACGCCGCTGGTGACGGGGTGCTTGGGAAGCTGGGTGTAGCTGGCGTCCCAGATGGGATTGCAGGAGTAGGCGTGCTCATAGTGGCCGCCGAGCCATTCCTGAAACTCCTTGCCGGCCTGGCCTGCCACGACTTCCACGCCGTAGTGCATGCAGCCAAAGCCGACTCCTTTGGCGATGAGCTTGCGCAGAGTCTCCAGATGCCCGTCCACCACGGCGGGGTGCTTGCCGCCACCGTCTGCGTAGATGACCACGGCATCCGCGTCTTCAAAGGTTTTTTCATCCTTCACCCAGCCCATTTCATGGCGGTCCACCACGAGGTTGGGCACGTTTTTGAGGCATTGCTCCAGGAGCATTGTACCCGCGCGGAACTCATGCATGCCCGGAGGATGAGAGGGCTTGCCGGCGATGAGAACGAGCTTCTGTTTGCCATCAGGCGTGACGGCCTGAAGTGAAGCGGCGGCGGCAAGGAAAAGGGTGAGCAGTGAGAGTGGTTTCATGGTGGTGGTTAGACCGGCCATCATTCCCATGCTCTGGCCCAAATCAAGGACCGAAGCCTGTGCCGCTAGCGAACGACCTGAAATTCTGGCAGCATGCAAACCGCCCAGAGCAAGTCTTCGAGCGACTGCTGCGTGGGCTTTTCACCGACCATGCCGAGGGCTGTGGCGAGCTCGCCAGCAGCGGGCTCGCGGCAGAGTGCCTGACGGTAGAGGCTGGTGATCAGAGCGGTCGGAGAAGAGGGCGGCGTTTTGAGCAGATTTTGCGCCCCTCTGGCGATGGCTGAGGAGAGGGTGCTGCCGTTTGCGAGGTCGATGGCTTCCAGGGTGGTGAGGTCGTTTGGGCGGGCGGTGACGATCTGATCGCGGTTTGGCCGCCCGAGTGTGCGCATGAGGAAGTCTGATTTCATGAGCGAGGCGCGGACCATGCGGTCCGAGGCCGAGGCTCCCTGGGCCAGGAGGGAGGGGGCCTGAGCGTGGATGGCCTGCTGCCAGGCACCCAGGGCGTTGACCACTGTGACGGGCTGCCAGTCCTTGGGGTCAAAAGCGGCGAGGCGGCCTTCCTTGGCCGGCGGGGCCTTGGCGGACCACTCCCAGGTGGCATCGCTGCTGATCGCGGACTCCTTGCCTGCAGCATCACGGATGCGGGCATCGAAGAAAAATCCGGCGGGGTTCGGGCCTTTGCCAGCGTTGGTGGCGATGACAAGGATCGAGTTTGCGCCTTTGTGCAAGGCGGTCTGCAGAGGCACGGCGGCGAGTTTTGTCCAGTCTTCCCCGGCGCTGACCTTGCGGTTGTTGACAAAGAGCGTGTAGCCATTGTCGCAGGTGACGACGGCGCTGGCGCTGGCGGGATCGGCGTCGAGTTTGACCGTTTTACGAAGGGTGATGGTTTCGTCGGAAGGAGGTGTGCTGCCGGGTTTGGCGCTGTGGCCCCAGATCCACTGGCCCTGGATTTTGATCTGTCTGGCGAGCTCGGGATCGACTTTGCCGCGCAGCACGCCTGCGTCCATCTTGGTGGCGGCGGCACCTGTGAGCTGCCAGATGGCATCGACAAACTGCTCGGCCGTAAGGCGCTTGGTGCGTGGGCCGGCATAGGTGTAGCCGTGGTCATCGATGCCCTTGGACATGACCTGGGAGTGCGACTGATAAGCCTGCGAGGTGGCGATGAGGGCGAGCGTGTGTTTCAAGTCATAGCCGTGCTCGGCAAAATCAGCGGCCAGGTAGTCGAGAAGGTCTGCATTCCAGGGCTCTGTCTGCATGGCGTCCACAGGATGAACGATGCCGCGTCCCATGAGGCGCTGCCAGAGGCGGTTCACGATCGTGCGTGTGACGCGGCCGTTTTGCGGATGGGTCATCAGCGCAGCGAGCTGCTTCAGGCGCTCGGGCTGGGGTGCCTTGGGATCGACCTGGCCGATTTCGGGAAACAACCACGAGGCCACGGCCTGCTGACCGGTGGGCTTGTCACAGCGGTTGATTTCCAAAGGCCGGGTGGAGTAGATGGCGGCTAGACCGTAGGCTTCGGCGAGCTTCCAGCGGTCAATGAAGCTGTCGTGGCAGGAGGCGCACTTCATGTTGATGCCGAGGAAGCTCTGGGAGACGCTCTGGGCGAACTGGATTTCAACCGTCTGTCCGGCGCTGACATCGCCGCGCCATTTGATGCCGTCTATGAAGCCGCGGCTTTCGTCATTCGGCGGAGCGATGAGCTCGCGCACGAACTGGTCGAAGGGCATGTTGGTGATGAGCGCGTGATAGAGCCAGTTGCTGATCTGCTTTCTCCCGCCGGTGATGAAGCCGGTGCCGCCGTAGTCGTTGCGCAGCAGGTCATTCCAAAAGGTGAGCCAGTGCTCGGTGTAATCCATGTCGCGTTTGAGCAGCGACTGGACCAAACGCTCGCGTTTGCCGGCGGAGGCGTCCTTGGCAAAAGCGTCCATGTCCTGGAGTGAGGGCAGCAGGCCGACAAGATCCAGAAAAGCACGGCGGACAAAGGTGGCGTCGTCGATGGGGGCAGGGCGCGGGAGTTTCTTTTGTGCCAGGTAGTGGTCGAGAATACGATCAACCGGGTTGTTGCGTTCATCCACTGCGGCGGGCAACTCCGGCATTCTTGGTTTGAGCGGCGGCTCATAGGCCGCTTTCTTGAAGGCGAAGCCTTCCTCCCAGACCAGACCTTCATCGATCCACTGTTTCAGCAGCGCGATCTGCTCTGCCGGGACTCGTTTGCCCTTCGGGGGCATCTGTTCATCGGGGTCTGCGGAGAGCATGAGCTTGATCATGGCGCTCTGCATGCTTTTGCCGCTGACCACGGCAGGGCCGTCCTCGCCGCCCTCCAACAGGGACTTGCGGTCATTGATGGAAAAGCCGCCCTTCTTCTTGTCTCCCGCATGGCATTCGGAGCAATGCTCCCGCAGGATCGGCACAATCTGGTGGGAGAAATCAACCGCAGCAGACGCGGCGGCAGACCAGGAAAGCAAAACTAGGAAGGGGAGACGGCGAGACATGGGTACGCCTCAATGAACGGAGCGACAGGCTGAGTCCTCGCAGGTTTGCTCACGCGAAATGTGCGCTGGCTTTGCGGCTTTGATTCGCTGCAGTCTCTCAAGTGCCGGGGTCGATCTGGACGGAGCTGAGAATGCTTTCCGCGACGGGGCCTGCCCCTTTGGACTTGTTGGTGAAGACGATCTGAACCACCCACATTTTCTCACCGTTGTAGAGGATCAGGCTTTCGGCGGAAACTTCGCCGCCGAAACGGCGTGCGCTAAAGCTCAGGCGCTTGGCCGGATGGCTGGAGATTTTGATGTCCCGGGCCTGCTGCTGGGGATTTAGCATGCCTTCCATGGCGGACAGCGACTTCAGAGACCCGGCGGCTGCGTTATCGAGATCAATCGCTGTGCCCGCTACGTAGCGGAAGTATGCGACGCTTATTTCAAACTCGTCTGCTCTCTTGCCCTCGAAACGTTTCACTTCGGCCACGGCAGGCACGTTCATGGAGTAAGGAATCTCAGCCAAGGTGATGGGGCTTTTCAGGGTGATGCCTGCGGCACGAGTGATGCCGGTGAAGATGTCGTTTTCCGTGGTGGTGATTTCATTGACGAAGGAGTTTGCGCCGACGTCCAGCTGATCCAAAAGCGCATAAGGGAGCTGGTTGAAAGGCACTGAACCGATGCCGTCCGAGTGGGCGAATGAGATCTGGCCGATCTCGATCTTGCGGATTTTGGCATCCTTCAAGATTCTGCCATCCGTCAGTTTGATTTCAGGGATGGCTGTGTTGGCGGTGGACGTCCGCACTTTTTCCACGGCGTCGCGCGCGGCTCCGCTCATGTATTTGAATTCTCCTTCCGCTGCCCGGAACTTTTTCTCAAGCTCCTCCTTCTGCTTTTCGAGGTGCTCAGTTCTGGCAGCGGCCTGAGTGGCCTTGGTTTTCAGCGTGTCGTAGGCGGTCCAGTCCTTGCTTCTGCTGTCGCGCAGGACCTGGAAATCGATGAGCTGCTGCTTGATGTCACGCGCCTCTGTCCTGGCCTGCTCATACTTGAAGTAATATTGGATGCCGTAGAGCGCGCCGACAATGATCGTGAGGAAGAGGATGACTTTCATGAAAGGGCTTGATTCAACCGGGACGTAAGCTGCCAGCAAAGTTAGCGGAGGTATTTTGCCTTGTAGGCTTCAAACCGGGGGCGGAATTTTTTGAGCGCTGCGTCAAGCCGTTCTGATTTGCTGCTGAGAGTGGCAATCTCCTGCTCAAGCTGCTGATTCGTGGCTTCGGAGGTCTTGGCCTGATTCTGCAGGGCGATCCCGGCATAGTAAAGCCCCTGCGGGACGGAGTTGATCTGAGTCTCAAGAAATTCGGCCTCGCCCTTGGTCTTCTGAAGTTCGGTCTCCAGATCCGCCTTTTCCTTAAACACTGCCTGCTGCTCCTTGCAGGAACAAAGCGAGAGGGCCAGAAGCGTGGCGCAGATCGCGGCGCCTCGGGAACGGGATGATTTCATATTGGGCGCGGTTCTAATTCAACTCTTTATTTCTTGCAAGCTCTGTGTGGGAATGTGTGAGGGGTTTTACAAACGGTGGCTGGAGGGGATGAAAAAATGATGGACTGGGGGTGGTGGCTCTTTCTGAGCCTGGCAGCTGCATCATCTGCACATGTGGGACTGCAGCAGCGAAATCCGGCGGAGCCGTGGTGACAGCCATGCGTCAATCCCACCTTCTGCTACGAAATTCCGGAGGTGACGGGGGAGGAAGGCGGTCGGCGATTGGCAATGCTGCAAGATGTTTGGCACTGGCCCCGTTCGGATTCTCCCATGAAGTTTCTCCCCTTTGCAGTAGCCTCGTTCCTTTTTGTTTCACTCGCCCATGCTGCTCCGCAGGATGACCAGTATGTGCTCGGGCCTGATTCACAGGTGAAGGAAGGTGTGCCCCATGGCAAGGTGACGCAGATGCCAGCCTGGACAGAGTCGAAGATCTACCCTGGGACGACGCGTGACTGGTGGATCTATGTGCCGGCGCAGTACAAGCCGGAGACGCCTGCAAATGTGATGGTCTTTTGTGACGGCGGCGGCTTTGTAAAGGCGGACGGCCAGTTCCGCGTGCCGGTGGTGTTTGACAATCTCATCGCCAAGGGGGAGATGCCGGTAACGATCGGCATCTTCATCAATCCGGGGGTGTTTCCCACCAAGAATCCGAAGGAGAAGCCACGCAGCAACCGCAGCTTTGAATACGACTCCCTGGGCGATCTGCATGCGCGATTCCTGATTGAGGAAATCCTGCCGGAGGTGGCGAAGAGCTACAAGCTGACGGACGATCCTGAGGGCCGCGCGATCTGCGGCAACAGCAGCGGCGGCATCTGCGCCTTTACGGTGGCATGGGAGCGGCCGGACGCCTTCCGCAAGGTGGTCAGCCATATTGGCTCCTTCACAAACATCCGTGGCGGCTACGTGTATCCCGCGCTGATCCGCAAGACGGAGAAGAAGCCGATCAAGGTCTTCCTGCAGGATGGCAGCAACGACCTGGACAACCAGTTTGGCAACTGGCCGCTGGCGAACCAGGACATGGCGGCATCACTGAAGTTTGCAGGCTATGACTACCAATTTGTGCTCGGCGAAGGCACGCACAATGGCAAGCACGGCGGGGCACTGCTGCCGGACACGCTGCGCTGGCTGTGGAAGAAGTGAGAGTGAACTTCGAACATTGAACGCTCAACATTGAACATTGAATTCAGATCCACTCATGAAGCGCACGCTCTTGGCTCTTTGCCTCCTCTCCAGCACTCTTTTTGCCCAGGATACCTCGTTGCATGACTACCTCATTGAAGGTGAGCCATGGCGGGAGGTCGCGGGTGGTTATGTTTTTACGGACGGCCTGTGCTGCGATGCGGCGGGCAACCTGTTCTTCACCGATGTGAAGGGCGGCAAGGGGATCTACAAACTGGATGCCGCGACGGGGAAGGTGGATCTCTTTCTCGACAGCCTGCCCGGCATCAGCGGGCTGCAGATCGGGCCGGATGGGAAGTTCTACGCCTGCCACAACAAGGAGGGGCGCATCATCGCCATCTCGATGAAGGGCGAGGTGGAGGTGCTGCTCACAGGGGTGAAGTGCAACGACCTCGTGGTGAGCAAATCGGGGAACCTGTATTTCACGGAGACGCCGACACAGCGCATTCACCTGATCACGAAAGACAAGAAGCATGTGGTTGCGGATGAAGGCCATGTGGTGAAGCCGAATGGCATCACGATCTCTGCGGACGAGCGCACGCTGGCGGTGTCTGAATACGGTGGCAAGCATGTGTGGACGTGGCGCATCGAGGACGATGGCAGCCTGACCGGTGGTGCGCCCTACATGACGATGTGGCTGCCTGTGGGCAAGGAGTCCGCCGCAGGCGACGGCTCCACCACGGAGGCCAATGGTCGCTACTTTGTGACGACGGAACTCGGCGTGCAGATTTTTGATACTGCCGGGCGTTTGTCGGGAATCATCGCCAAGCCGGACCCGCTGGGCAAGGTGGTCAGTGTGGAGTTTGCAGGCAAAGACCACGACATTCTCTATGTGGCCGGTGGCGAGAAGGTCTATGGCCGCAAAGTGAAGGTGAAGGGGTATTTCGGGAAGCCGCAGTGAGGTTTGGCGCGTAGTTGGTTGAGTCGGAGTTCTCCAGAACGAGCTAAAGCTCTGGACTACTTTCTTGCTCCGACTCGGGCGTGCGCTAGCTTTTCGCGCATGTCCCTCGACACCATCCACTCTCTCATTCATTCCGAATCCGAACGTCCGGGCATCATCGCGCGGGGGTGGGTGCGGACGAAGCGTGACTCCAAAGCCTGCTCCTTTCTTGAAATTTCCGACGGCTCCTGCTTCAAGGGGCTGCAGGTGGTGGTGGATGCCGCGCTGCCCACGGCGGAGCTGCTGCCGCGTATTTTGACCGGTGCGTCCGTGGAGGTGGTGGGAGATCTGGTGGCCTCTCCGGCCGCCGGGCAGAAGTGGGAGATACAGGCGAAGGAACTGCGGCTGCTGGGCGAGGCGGATGCGACGTATCCTTTGCAGAAGAAGGGGCACACGCCGGAATTTCTCCGCACCATTGCGCATCTGCGGCCGCGCACGAATCTGTTTGGCAGCGTCTTCCGCGTACGGAGCAAGATGGCCTACGCGGTGCACCGCTTTTTCCAGGAGCGCGGGTTCTTCTACGTGCACACGCCCATCATCACCAGCAGCGACTGCGAAGGGGCTGGCGAGATGTTTCAGGTGACGACGTTGAAGCCGAACACGCCGACGAAGCCGGAGCAGGATTTCTTCGGTCGTCCGACCTACCTGACCGTGAGCGGCCAGCTGCAGGGCGAGGCCTTTGCCTGCGCGCTGGGAAACATTTATACTTTTGGCCCCACCTTCCGCGCGGAGAACAGCAACACGACGCGCCACGCGGCGGAGTTCTGGATGATCGAGCCGGAGATGGCGTTCTATGATCTGACCGCTGACATGACGCTGGCGGAGGAGCAGGTGCGCTACCTGGTGCAGGCGATGTTTGACGAATGCCCGGACGAGCTGGAGTTCTTCAACAAGTTCATCGACAAGGGGATCATCGACCGCCTGAAGCAGACGCTGGCCAAACCGTTTGAGCGCATCAGCTACACGGATGCGGTGGAGATTCTGTTGAAGAGCGGGCGCAGTTTTGAAAATCCCGTGGTGTGGGGCGAGTCGCTGCAGACGGAGCACGAGCGCTATCTGGCCGAGGAGCATGTGAAGGGGCCGGTGACGATCTTCAACTACCCGAAGGACATCAAGCCCTTCTACATGCGCCAGAACGACGACGGCAAAACGGCGGCGGCGATGGACCTGCTGGTGCCGGGCATCGGAGAGATCGTGGGTGGCAGCCAGCGTGAGGAGCGGCTGGACGTGCTGGAGGCGCTGATGGCGAAGCAGGGGCTCGATCCGGAGAACTACGCCTGGTACGCCGACCTGCGCCGCTACGGCAGCGTGCCGCACGCCGGGTATGGGCTGGGATTTGAGCGCCTCCTCATGTTTGTCACAGGCGTACCCAATATCCGCGATGTGATTCCCTTTGCGCGCACGCCGGGACATGCGGCTTATTGAGAAATGAAGTATGACAAACGCACCATGATAAAGAGGCTGAGCCGCCGCTGGCTGCTGCTGGCGGTTTGGATTTCATCATTTGCGGCGTTTCATTCGGCCTTTTCCCAGACCGGCCTCCGCATTCAACTCGTCTCCGAAGTCACCGCCATCGTCCCCGGCCAGCCCTTCACCGTGGGACTCTGGCTGCAGCATGATCGCGGCTGGCACACCTACTGGCGCTTTCCGGGCATCGTCGGCGTGCCCACGCAGATGAAGTGGAATCTGCCGCGCGGCTGGAAGGCGGGGGAGTTGGTGTATCCGGAGCCTGAGCGGACGCTGATGTTTCAGATCAAGGCGCAGGGCTTTGACCGCGATGTGATGCTGCGAACGGAGATCACGCCGCCAAAGGATTTGAAAGCGGGGGACTCCATCACGCTCAGCGGTCTCGCCTCATGGATGTGCTGTGGCAACACCTGCCACCCCGCTTCCATGGATCTCAGCCTGACGCTGCCTGTGGCTGCCACGGCTGAAGTGAATGCGAAGTGGCACAAGCTGCTGGATGCCGAACGCGCCCGCGCCGAGCGGACGAGCAATGCCTGGACCAGCAGCGTCAGTGAGAAGGGCGAGACGATCACCCTAATCCTCAAGCCCGCCAGCGCCGAGGCCCGGGTGTGCAAAAACCAGCGCGAGGCGGACAAGATCATCGTCTTCACCGAAGACGGCTGGTTCGACAGCGACAAGCCGCAGACCGTGCTGCTGCATTCCGACGGCACGCTCACGATCACGCTGATCAAGGCAGACACCTACATGGGCGGCAAGCCTCCGGCCACGCTGCGTGCCATCCTGAGGAATGAGGAGGGGTGGCTGCAGGGTGGGGCGCTGAGGTGCTTGCGGGTGGAGCCGAGGATTGTGCGGGGGTGATTGGTTTGGAGGTTAGGCGTCCCGCCTGACCATGGCCTGAGGCGTCTCGCCTCCAGCTTTTATCCTGCGCGTTCATTTGCTCGAAGGACAGGCCGGAGGCCTGTCTCCCATGGACAGCCGGGACGGCTATCCTCCTGGAGTTGCGGCATTGTATTGGCAGTCAGCTCGTAGAACATGTTTTTGCAGGAGGTTAGGCTTCCAGCCTGACCATGGTCTGAGGCGTCCCGCCTACAGCTTCTTTCGAGGGTGGGCATTTGGACTTAGGACAGGCTGGAAGCCTGTCTTCCGTTGACAGCCGGGACGGCTATCCTCCAAAGTAATGCATGAGTTTTCGTGATGGGCCGCCTGATTTTGAGCCGCTGGACCCGTCGCGTCCCATTGTCAAACTTCGGCGCAAGCTGCCGCACTGGACTCAGGATGGAGCTACCTATTTCATCACGTTTCGACTGGCCGATTCACTGCCTGCCGAAAAGCTCGATGAACTGGAGCGCTTTCGTGAAGAGTGGCTGCTCGCACATCCTGAACCGCGTAAAGATGAGTCTTGGCAGGAGCTTCATCGCGAGACCATGCGCCGTGTGGATGAATGGCTGGATGCTGGCAGTGGAGCCTGCTGGTTGAGCGATCCGGCCTGTGCCGGAATCGTCAGCCGTGCCTTGCATCATTTTCATGAACGGCGCTGCTTTCTTTCCAGCTACTGCATCATGCCCAACCATGCACACGTCCTGGTGCGTCCGTTTGTGGGCATGGACTTGGCAGACTTGCTGCACTCTTGGAAAAGCTTCACCGCCAAGGAGATTAACAAACGCCTGGAGCGATCCGGTGAGGTTTGGGAGGCTGAGAGCTACGACACGCTGATTCGGGACGTGGAGCATCTCTGGAAAGCGCTACGATATATCGGCAACAATCCGGCAAAGGCAGGTTTGCCTGAGTCGCACTGGGTACGGTACGTACATCCCACTTGGGAGAAAGCCGGGTGGGGTTTTGCCAAGTGAGCGGCATCGGAATTTGAGGTTAGGCTTCTAGCCTGACTGTGGCCTGAGTCGTCCCGCCTCCAGCTTTTATCCAGCGCGATCACTTGCAGTTAGGACAGGCTGGAAGCCTGTCTCCCGTTGACAGCCGGGACGGCTATCCTACTTTTTCTCGAGCCCCTTATACACCCCGAAGTCATTGAAGAAAAACTTCTTGGCGAGCCAGTACATCCAGTGTTTTTCGGGGATCTCTTCGCCTTCGCGCCACTGGCTGGTGCGTGGGGTCATGGATTCGATCTCGGCCATGGCGGTCTGGCGGATGGTGGAGTCTTTGGCGGTGTGTTTGGTGACGACGGCTTTCACGAGGTCGGGTCGCTCGAGGACGATGCAGCCGCGCGTGTTTTGGGAGGCGATGCTGCGGAAGTCGCGGAGGAATTCGGAGCCGGTGAAGACGTCGTAGAGGTCGCGCTCGGTGCGGACGCTTTCTTTGGCGAACTGGATAATGGGGCAGGGCTCGATGGCGCCGGTGGGGCTGATGTGGTGGCTGATGCCGTTGGCCATGGGGCAGAGGGCCTGGCCGTTGTGGTCGTAGTAGGCATCCACGATGGCGATGGGGAGCTTTGCCCGCATGTTGACGACGAACTTGCGCACCTGGGTGATCTGCTCAGGCGTGAGGGCGAGTTCGGCGCTGATCTTGGGGCCGACGGGGCGGTAGGTGTGATACCAGGCGTAGTGCACGCCCATGTCGATGAGGCGGCGCAGCCAGCGCTCGGTGAGGAGATCGTCGATGTTCGTTTTGCAGAGGCTGGTGGCCACGCCGGTGAGGACGCGGGCGTCGAGGCAGTTTTGCAGGCCGCGCAGGGTGCGGGTGAGGACGTCCTTGTTGCCACGGCGCTCGTTGCTGACGATCTCGGTGCCTTCGATGCTGACGAGCGGGGTGATGTTTCCCAGCTTGCGCATGTTCTCGGCGGCCTTGGCGGTGATCATCTGGCCGTTGGTGAAGACCTGGAAATAGGCGTCCGGGTGCATCGAGAGGAAGTCGAAAAGCTCCGGATGCATGAAGGGCTCGCCGCCGAGGATGCCGAAGAAGGCATTGCCGCGGCGCTTGGCATCGTTCACGATCTTGTTGAGCTCATCGAGATTGAGGGATTCGCGGGGCTTGTCCACGTCCACCCAGCAGCCCTGGCAGCGGAGATTGCAGGAGTTGAGGATGGAGATGTAGAAGAACGGCGGGAAAAACTGGCCCTGCTTCATGCGCTGCTTGTGCAGCATGACGGAGCGCGCACCTTTGAAGCCGAAATTCCACCCGATCTTGGCGAGGCAGAGGGGATCGACGGTTTGCAGGATGCGGGAGGTCAGCGAGAAGATCATGGAGGGAAAGGGGGGCGGCCTCGATTATGGTGTGAGCAAAGGAGGCGAGGGATGGAGGAACTGAAAACTGAAAAATGAAAATTGGGAGGGGGGCTTGGGGTGGATAGCCCGGGCAGGAGGATGGAGTTTATACGACCGAAAAGGGAACGCTGCCGGGATTTGATTTTTTGACGTGAAAGCGGAGGTTGGGCAGGAATTGTCGTGAATGAGATGTCAACCCTGCGTTGGTTTCGTCTTCAACAGGGTGATCCTAATGTTCGTGCAAACTTCCATTGGCTTCCACTCAGCGCTTCGTTAGTCTGAAAGGGTGAGTTACCAAGTTTTTGCCCGTAAATACCGACCCAAGACTTTTGCCGATGTGCTCGGCCAGGACCATGTGGTGCGCACGCTGCGCAACGCCATCGCCCAGCAGCGGCTGGCGCATGCCTATCTGTTCGTGGGGCCGCGTGGCACGGGCAAGACCTCCACGGCACGTATTTTTGCCAAGGCACTCTGCGCCAAGGGCGGGCCGACGATCGATTTTGATCCCGAGGACGAACTGAGCCTGGAGATCGCCGAAGGGCGCTGCATGGACGTGCTGGAGATCGACGGTGCGAGCAACAACGGCGTGGAGCAGGTGCGCGAGCTGCGTGACAACGTGAAGTACGCGCCCACGCGCTGCCGGTACAAAATCTACTACATTGACGAGGTGCACATGCTCACCACTGGGGCCTTCAATGCGCTGCTCAAGACGTTGGAAGAGCCGCCGGAGCATGTGAAATTCATCTTTGCCACGACGGAGGCGAACAAGATCCTGCCCACGATCATCAGCCGCTGCCAGCGCTTTGACCTGCGGCGCATCCCGAACGCGGTGATCGCGAAGCATCTGCTGCACATTGCGGAGCTGGAAGGGGTGAACCTGGACGAGAAAGCGGCCTACGCCATCGGCAAGGGCGCGGAGGGCGGCATGCGCGATGCGCAGTCCATGCTGGACCAGCTGGTGGCTTTCTGCGGGGAGAAGATCACCGAGCAGGATGTGCTGGACGTCTTTGGCTTTACCTCCGGCGAGTCCGTGGCGGCGCTGGCGCGGCATATACTGGAAAGCGACACCGTGAGCGCGCTGCGTGCCGTGTATGAGCAGAACGAGGCGGGCAAGGAGCTGGGCCGGTTCCTGGGCGATCTGATCCAGCATTTCCGCACGCTGCTGGTGCAGCAGGCAGACCCTGAGGCGGCGGCGGAAGACCTGAGCCCGGAAGTGGCGGAGGAAGTGGTGGCGCAGTCCCAGATGGCCAACACGGAGCAGCTGCTGCGTGTGGTGGACGGACTGGCCGATGTGGATGCGCGCATGCGCTGGGCCAGCAACAAGCGCCTGCACTTTGAGCTGGGCGTGATCGCCGCCGTGCAGAGCCTGAATGAAGTTTCGATCAGTGATGTGATTGAGGCGCTGGATTCCGGCAGTGCCGAAGGTCTGGCCAAACCTGCGCCGCGTGTGCAGGTGGCACCGCCGCCCGTGCGGCGTGCAACAGAGCCGCTCAAGCCTGCGCCGGTCGTGCGTGAGCCGGCACCCGCACCCGCACCCGCGCCTGCGGTGGCGAGGACGCCAGAGCCTGAGCCGCAGCAACCGCCCGTGGCGAAGGTGGCGGAACCTGAGCCCCGAGCTGTGGAGCAGGCTCCGCCGCCTGCTGTGCCCCGAGTGCCTGAGCCGAAGCCCGTGGCAGAGGTGAAAGTGCAAGAGGCCTCGCCTGTGCAGGAACCGGGGGAGCTTTTCAGTGAAGACGTTTTCTGGTCCAAATTTACCGGCTTGGTGCAGCAGCGCCGCCCTCTGGCGGTTTCCTGGCTGCAGGCTGCCACGCTGCTGGGCGTTACTCGCAATACCATCAAGGTGGGGTTTCCGCCGAGCGAGAGCTTTGCGCGTGACAGCCTGATGCGTCCTGCGCAGATCAACTTTCTGGAGGGGCTGGCCCAGGAGATGACCGGGCAGGCGATGAAGTTTGAGTTTGTGCTGGATGCGAATCTAAAAGCACCGGTGTTTGCCGAGATCGACCTGGGGCTGCTGAACGAGCCTGCCCCTGCTCCCAAGCCCGTGGCAGAAGCCAAGCCTGAGCCGAAGGTGGAGGCCAAGGCCGAGCCCGCCAAGGCGCCTGCGTCTGCTGAAGCTGCCGCCGCGCCCAAGCCGCCGGAGGACTTTTACAATGATCCGCTGATCCAGCAGGCGATGGTGAAGTTTAAGGCAAAACTGGTGACTGCGGAGTAAGGAAAAGCTGGCAAAGAGGAGCCGGATGTCTTTGGATGACGGACTCCTCACGCCATGACTCCCGAACCCACCGGACACCCGCGCGGCATCTACACGCTCTTTTTCACCGAGATGTGGGAGCGCTTCAGCTACTACGGCATGCGCGCGCTCCTGGTGCTGTACATGGTGGCGGAGGTAAAGCGTGGCGGCATGGGGCTGACGGATGAAATGGCGGCCGCCATCTACGGGCTCTACACGGCACTGGTTTATATGACGGCACTGCCGGGTGGCTGGGTGGGGGACCGGCTGCTGGGGGCACGCTCGGCTGTGTGGTGGGGGGGAGTCATCATCGCATGCGGGCATGTGGTGCTGGGCATCCATAGCACGCAGTCGTTTTTCATCGGCCTGATTCTGGTGGCCTTTGGGTCGGGGCTGCTGAAGTCGAACATGAGCGCCCTGGTGGGCCAGCTCTATCCGGAGGGCGGTGCGCGGCGGGACTCGGGCTTCACCTTGTTTTACATGGGCATCAATGTAGGGGCGCTCTTCGGACAGCTCATGTGCGGCTGGCTGGGCGAGCATGTGGGCTGGCGCTGGGGCTTCTCGGCTGCGGCTGTGGGCATGTTTCTGGGGTTGGTGCAGTTCCGTTTCACTGAGCGGCATGTGGCGCACATCGGCAGCCGCGTGGTGCATGCGGGGCAGAACGTGCGGCGGGAGTGGCGCATGCTCCTTGCGGGGCTGGCCGGGGTGGTCATTCTGGTGGTGCTCGGTGTGGCCGGGGTCCTGCGGATCAATGCGGTGGAGTTTGCCCACCACACCGCGTGGTTCATTGCTGGGGTGGCACTGCTGTACTTTCTCTGGGCGTTTTTCCTGGCCAGACTGGATGCGCCCGAGAAGAAGAGGATGGTGGTCATCCTGGTGCTGTTTCTGGCCTCAGCCATGTTCTGGGCGGGCTTTGAGCAGGTGGGCTCGTCTTTCAGCATTTTTGCCGAGCGCTTCACGATCCGGAAGTTCTGCGGCTGGGAGGTGCCGGCGAGCTGGATTCAGGCGCTGAATCCGCTGTGTGTCATCGCGCTGGCGCCGGTCGTGGCGCTGCTGTGGTCCAAGCTGGCGAGCCGTGAGATGTCGCCTTCACTGACGACGAAGATGTCCTGGGCGCTGCTCATGCTGGCGCTGGGTTTTGTGGTCGCTGGCTGGGCGGCGCATCGTGCGCTGAGCACCGGGCCTGTGTGGCCGACATGGCTCATGTCCGTGGTGCTGCTGCACACGCTGGGAGAGCTTTTCCTCAGCCCCGTGGGGCTCAGTGCGGTGACGAAGCTTTCGCCGCCGCGCCTCACTGGGCAGATGATGGGCATCTGGTTTCTCGGCAGTTCGTTGGGAGACATTCTGGCGGGCATCCTGGCAGGCGGTGTGACCGGCGATGCCACAGTGCAGATGCCGGAACGGTTTCACCACGTGGCGGTGACGGCAGGTGTTTCGGGTGTTGTGCTGCTGCTGCTGGCGCGCTGGATCACGAAGCTGATGCCGGGGATCAAATGAGGGGGCAGGCGCCTCGCCTGGCAGGATCTCACAAGCAGTCGGAAACGGGTTTGAAGAATGCCGTCTGTGAGCGTGCTGTACACAGTTTAGAGTGGGAAAGTCCTCGCGGTCGGGCGGTTTGGCGGAGATGGCGGAGGGCGATGGGAAACGTGTTCGGCGCCAAACACGACCAACCTACGGCATGCGCGCCAGCCTCGCTGCTGCTTGGAAAAGAGATGTTCGAACATTAACAAAAAAGGGCGTTGAGCAGAAACAGCTCAACGCCCGTTATGAAGAAGCAGATGACTAGTGGTTGAAGTAGAACTCCTTGGAGTTCAGCAGGGCCCAGAAAAGGTCTTCGAGGACGCTCTGACGGGCGCCGGGGTCTTCGGTGATGGCCTGCTGCACGTTGGTCCATTCCTTGTCATTGGGCATGCGGCCGAAGACGCGGAGGAAGAGGTCTTCCACGATTTCGCGGTCGCTCTTCTTTTCCTGGATCATCTTGGCGACGACGCGGCCCTGCTTGATGCGGTCATTGACGGCGTCACCGTTCATGAGGTGGAGGGCCTGGGAGAGGGTGGGCTCCATCTTCACTTCGCAGGAGCAGACGGACTCACGCTTGGCACGGCCAAAGGTGGTGAGGAAGTAGTTGGAGACAGCGCCGTCGGCGATCTGCACGGCACGGGCACCCAGAGGCAGGCCCTGGAACTTGTTCGGCGTTTCGGTGATCTGGGAGATGGCGTCCAGCAGCACTTCGGCGCGCACACGGCGGACCTGGGCGTGGGAGAAGTTGCGTTTGTCGCCGGCGTTGGTCTCGTTGACCTTGGTGCTGCGCTGGTAGGTCTGGGAGGTGCAGATGTCGCGGACAAACTTGCGCATGTCGTACTTGTACTCGGTCAGGTGCTCGGCCAGGGCGGCGATGAGCGCGGGGTTGGAGGGCGGGTTGGAGACGCGCACGTCATCCACAGGCTCGACAACACCGACGCCGTTGAAGTGGGACCAGATGATGTTGGCGATGTTGCGGGCAAAGAAGGGATTGCGAGGGGAGGCCATCCATTCGGCCAGCACCTTGCGGCGGTCTTCACCGGGTTTCATTTCGGGGATCTCGCCACCGAGGAACTTGGGCTTCATGACGGCCTGGGTCAGGAAGTGCCTCGATTCACCACCCTTGCTGTTGTAGATAATGACTTCAGCAGGGTCGTCCGTGGGCTTGCGGCCGATCTGGGAGAAGAAGGCCTTGAAGCCGTAGTAGTCGTCCATGGTCCAGCGGTCGAAGGGATGGTTGTGGCACTGGGCGCACTGGATGCGCATGCCCATGAAGACCTGGGCGACGTTTTCGGTCAGCTTGAGCTGGTCGAGCTCGGTCTGGTAAAAGTTCACCGCAGGATTGGAAACCGTGCCGCCGGAGGAGGAGAGCAGCTCCTGCACGATCTCATTGATGGGGATGTTCTTGCCGATGCGCTCGGAGAGCCAGTTGTAGTAGAGCAGCGCGTTTTTGTAGAAGGGCGGCTGGTTGTTGTTTCCAGCGATGCCGGAGCGGATCTGCAGCAGCTCGGCCCACTTCATGACCCAGAGTTCGGTGAACTCCTTGCGCTGCAGGAGGCTGTCCACAAGTGCGGCACGCTTGTCGGGGTTTTTGTCGGCCAGGAAGGCGCGCATGTCTTTGGCTTCAGGATAGACACCGGCGATGTCGATGAAGGCGCGGCGCACGAATTCCTCATCGGTGCAGATGCCGGAGGGCAGGATGCGGAGCTTGTGGAGGTTTTCATCCACCAGGGTGTCGATGTAGTTGGTCTCGGCGAGCTTAGGCCGCTCATACTGGAGCTGGGCAGGGATGACGAGCACCTGGGCGGTGACGGAGTAAACGTCAAAACGGGCGAGCATGAAGGCTGCACCACGGTCGCCGGAGGTGACGAGACCGCTTTTGTCGATGGTGGCGGTCGGGTCGTTGTTGGACATGAAGAGCGCGAGGTTGGTCACATCGCGGTCGGTGCCGTCGGAGTAGGTGGCGCGCACGGTGATCTGCTGGGTGGCGTTTTTGCCCTCCATGACGATCTGGCTGGGGAAGACTTCGATACCGGTGACCTTGGCCACATCGGCCTTGTCATCGGGGGCACCGGCGGAGATCCATTCGAGCAGCGCCTTGTTGTAGACGGAGTCGGGCTCAAAGCACTGGTTGCCAGAATGCGGCACGGCACCCACGGCTTTTTCGATGAGGGAGCTTTCCTCCGGGATGGCGAGATTGATGCGGCGGCCGGGCATCTCGCGGGTGATGCGGATGTAGTCGCCTGCGGGGTCCATGCCAAAGAGGGAGGTGCGGAAGCCGTCCTTGCCGCGGGCGGCACCGTGGCAGCCGCCCTGATTGCAGCCGCCGCGCATGAAGACGGGCATGCAGTCGAGACGGAAGGAGATGGCGCGGTCCTTGGTGCCGTCCTTGACTTCGACTGCGGCTTTCACGGTCTGGCCGCCGAGGGTGGCGATGACTTCCGTGCTGCCTGCGTCTGCGACGGGCTTGAGGGTCAGGCCATCCAGGGAGGCGACTTTGGGGTCGGCGACTTTGAGATCGCAGACATTGGTGACGTCCTTGGTGGTGGCGTCCTGGAAGGTGGCCAGCACGATGACGCGGTGGTAGTCGCGCTTGGTTTCCAAGGAGTACTTGTCAGGCAGGATCTGGATGTTTTTCAGCGTGGGCAGCTTCTTTTGCAGCTCTGCCAGCGCCTGGCGCTGCTCAGGGGTCTTGTACTGCAGGGTGAGGTTTTGCGGCCACTGGGCACCAGCGGCGATCCAGCGCTTGAGCACGTCGATTTCCTTGGCTGCAAGGGGGCCGCCTTTGGGGGGCATGATGTCATCGTGATCTTTGGGAAGGACGATGCGCTTGATCATCTCGCTCTCATCGGGCTTGCCGACGACGAGGGCTGGGCCGGCGGCACCGCCTTTGAGCAGGGCGGCGGAGGAGTCCATGAGCAGCTTGCCTTTGATCTTGTTGGGGTTGTGGCACTCCAGGCACTTGGTTTCCAAGATGGGCTGCACATCACGTGCGAAATCGACGCCAGAGTCGGCTGTAGGAGCTGCTGCTACAGGGGCAGTGGCTGCGGGCGCTGCGGGGGGGGCAGCAAAACCGAGTGGGGCGATGGCGAGTGCAAAGAGAGAAGCTCGCAAGGGGCTTTTCATAAAGGGTAGGATCAAGGGGTTAATCAAGCTACGGGCTTGAGGGGAGGCATTTATCACAGATGCGAAAAAACACTGTGAATAAGCCCTTCAGGCTTCCAGAGCTGCGAGCCGCTGACCGATGGGCGGGTGGGAGTAGTGCAGCCAGACGGTCAGTGCATGCGGATTGGGGTGCGTGAGGTGGTCGAGCGAGAGCTTTTTCAGCCCATCCATGAGCGGGGCGCTGCCGCAGGCGGTGCGGGCGTAGGCGTCTGCCTGAAACTCATGCCGGCGGCTCAGCGCGCTGCTGAGCAGCCCCAGCAGCAGGCTGGCGGGCTGGTAAATGATGCTGAAGAGCACCAGCCCCAGGCCCAGCGGCTGGCTGGACACGCCGAACGCGCGGAAAAACTCCGGCGACTGCAGGGCGGCATGCAGCAGGTAAAACATGAGCCCGCTCTCCAGCAGGCCCAGGATGAGCTGCTGCGGCACGTGGCGGCATTTGTGGTGGCCGATCTCATGCGCCAGGATGGCCTCCAGCTCTGCCTGCGAGTGTTTCTCGATGAGCGTGTCATAGAGCGCGATGCGCTTGTTTTTGCCAAAGCCGCTGAGGAAGGCATTGGCCTTGCTGGAGCGGCGGGAGCCGTCCACCACCGAGATGTCCACCACGGGAAACTGCAGCCGTGCGGCCAGGGCGAGCAGCCCCTCGCGCAGCGGGCCGTCATCCAACGGCTTGAACTTGAGAAACAGCGGCATCAGCAGCCGTGGAGAGAGCCAGGCCATCACGATGCTGAAGCCCGCCACCGTCAGCCAGGTGTAGAGCACAGCGTGGGCTTGTGTCTGGAAAAACCACAGGATCAGCCCCAGCAGCGGTCCGCCCAGAAGCGCGGTGAGCAGGAGTCCTTTGACCCGGTCTCCAATGAAGGTGCCCACGGTGGTGCGGTTGAAGCCGTATTCGGCCTCGATTTTAAAGGTGTCCCAGGCATCAAAGGGCAGGGAGAGGAGGTTCTGCGCCAGGAGCAGCACGCCGATGACGCCCATGCCCGTGTAAACCGCGCTCCAGCCCCACCCGGAGCTCCAGCGCTGCAGCCAGTCAAAGCCGCCGCTCCACCAGAAAAGGACCAGCGCACCCACGGAGAAGGTGCTGCGGAGCAGATCGAGCTGGGAGGACTTGCCGGCGTATTCGCCCGCCTTCTGCACCGTTTCTTCCGAGAAGATAGCCTTCAACCGGGCAGGCAACGCATGGCGGAACTGCGCGAGGTTCAGAAACGTGGCGATGATCTCAAGATGAAAGACGCCAAGAACGCCGACGACGGCGGCGATGAACCAGGGATTTGAAAAAGACATGTGATGGCGAGGACCGTGGTCCGGAGGGATGGGGTGGTGGGAAATGCGGCTGGGAAAGTGGCTGCAGAGGCTGCCGGCTTTCCCAAAATTTTGTGTAACCACTCGCCCTGCGCTGCATTTCAGTCAATGACCACCTCCCAAACTCACCACACGCACGTCATGATCCGCTCACTGCTGTTTCTCCTTGCCCTTGCCAGCGTCACTCCGGCCTCCGCACAGCTCGGCGGCAGGCTGCGCGATCTCATCGCCAACCGCAGGCAGCCGGGCACAGGCTCCGCACAGGCCCCCGGCAAGGAAGAGATGAGCTACGGCAGTGATTCGATGCAAAATCTCGACTACTGGCGTCCCACCACGCCGGGCTCCCCGCTGGTCATCTATGTGCACGGCGGCGGCTGGAAGCGCGGAGACAAAGGACTGGCAGCCGGTGAAAAAAGTGTGCACTACCTCCAGCAGGGCTACGCTTTTGCCTCGCTCAATTACCGCCTGGTGCCCTCCTGCACGGTGGAGGAGCAGGCGGCTGATGTGGCGCATGCTGTCGCTTTCCTCGTCAGGCGTGCTGAGCAGCTGGGCTTTGATGGGAAGCGTGTGGTCCTCATGGGCCACAGCGCCGGGGCGCACCTGGTGGCGCTGGTGGGCACGGACCTGAGCTATCTCAAGCAGGCAGAGCTAAGCCCGAAGGCCCTGCGCGGGGTGATCCCGCTGGATGGCGCGGCCTACGATGTGGCCAGGCAGATTACCGAAGGTGGCGACTTCATGCACGACACCTACCTGCAGGCCTTTGGCACCGATCCCGAAAGGCAGGCCAGGCTCTCGCCCACCAAGCAGGCCGCTGCGCCCAATGCCCCGGCCTTCCTCATCCTGCACGTGCAGCGCGTGGACGGCACGGCCCAGTCCATCGCACTTGGTGAAGCTTTGCGCAAAGCCGGTACCCCCGCCGAGGTGAAAGGCTTTGAAGGTCACGGCCTCCAGGGGCACGCGGAGATCAACCGCCGCATGGGAGATCCGGCGTATCCGGCGACGCCGGTGGTGGACGCGTGGCTGAAGAAGGTGTTTGAGAAGTAAAAAGGGAAAAGGGATGAGCTGAATCGCTTTCGATTCTTCAGCATCGCAGATCCCTGCGTCTCATTTGGAGTGCGGTCGCGGAGTGAGGCACGACCGCAGCTACCGCCTTCCGAAGGCAGGACGGCATATGAAGCACAGCTGCTAAACTCAGGCGGCCGATCTGAGGCTCTCGAAGGCCAGTCTGTCCATGCCTGCCACGAGACGCTCGAAAGCGGTGGCTGCGCTCATTCTTCGCTCCGCAACCGCACTCCAAATTCACACTGTGGCGGAATGAAACCGCTTCATTTTCACTCCACGTCGGTTTCCATGTTTGCATTGACCACATGCTCATGCCCGTGCGTGGCCTGGTGCTCCAGATAGCCGGCAAAGATGTCCTCCAGCTCCATCAGGCTGCCGATCTGGGAAAAGCGCTGGCGCAGCCATTTGCCGCCGGGGATGGACTTGGTGTAGTTCATGAGGCGGTTGCGCATGGAGCGCAGCGTGGGCAGCTCGCCCATGTGCGCATTGCGGGCGATGGCCATCTGGCAGTGGCGGCGCATGAAGCTGAAGCGCTCCTCCACCGTGGCATGGGGGACGTGGGTGCCGGTGGCGAGGTAGTGCTTGGCCTCTTTAAACACCCAGGGATTGGTCATGGCGGCGCGGCCGATCATGACGCCCTTCACATTGGTCTGCGCGCGGCGGATCTCCACATCGGCGCCGCTGGAGATGTCGCCATTGCCGATGACCGGCACCCGCACGGCATCCGCCACCTGGCCGATCACGTCCCAGTCGGCCAGTCCGGTGTAGCCCTGGGCGCGGGTGCGTCCGTGCACGGCGATGGCCTGCATGCCGCAGTCTTCCAAAATGCGGGCGACTTCGACGGCGTTCACATGCGTGGCGTCCCAGCCGATGCGCATCTTGGCCGTCACCGGAATGGACACCGCTTTGGCCACCTCCCGCGCGACGCTGGCGAGCAGGGGGCAGTCTTTGAGCAGGGAGGAGCCGCCGTTTTTGGAAACGACCTTGTTGACGGGGCAGCCGAAATTGATGTCGATGAAGTCGGGCTGCTTCCAGTCGATGATTTTACGGGCGGCTTCGCCCATGCGTACGCCGTCGGAACCAAAGAGCTGGACGCCGAGCGGACGCTGCGAGTCGTCAAAGTCGGTGTAGTGGCGGGTGCGGTCGTCGCGCTGCAGGATGCCCTCGGCGCTGACAAACTCCGTCACCATCACGTCCGCGCCCTGCTCCTTGCAGAGCTGGCGGAAAATCACGTCCGTCACTCCCGCCATGGGGGCCAGGTACAGAGGGAAGCGGTCGTTTTGGAACCAATGAAGCATCTTCCATGATAGCCGCACTGGCACAGAGCGGCAAGTCGTGTCACATTGAGCGATGGCAAGACGCCGCCGCTACCGCAAACCCCTCATTCCCGGTCTCTGGACCGTGCTGGCGGCGTGCGTGCTGCTGGGCAGCATCGGCGGGTTTTACTGGGTGCTGGGGAAGGCGACCAAGATCGTGCGGAATGAGCCGCCACCAGCGCCAGCGGTGGGAAAGGGGAAGTAGGAATGCGAAATGACGAATGAGTAAATCCGAATGAAGAATGAATGACAAAGCCCCAATGACGAACTAGCAGCTTTAGCTGGATGATGGCAGAGGCGGTATTCGGCCTTCGAACTTCGGCCTTATTTAGTCATTGATTCGCTTTGCTCACCCCAAGGGGCACCCTATGGCTGTCTGTCTCGCTCCGCTCGGCTCGGATTTACTCATTCGTCATTCTTTCTCCCCATCGCTCCTCACACCACAGGGCGTACAACAACGATCTCCCCAAGCAGCTGCTCCTGCTCCACCTGAAGGTGGTTGAGCTTGATGAGCTCCAGCATGGCCAGGAAGGTCACGATGACCTCGCCACGGCTGGCGGCGCTGCTGAAGAGGTCTTCAAACTTGATCTTGCTGCCCACGGGCACGATCTGGAGCAGGTGCTCGATCTTGTCCGCCACGGTGTAGCGGTCATTGACAATCTCGCGGAAGTCGCTGGCGTTTTCAAAGCGCTTGAGGATGCGCTGGAAGGCGCGGATGAGGTCGAAGATGCCCACCTGGCCGACACTGGCGACGGGTGCGTCGAGGTCCGGCAGCTCTGGCGTGGTGACGAAAAGCTCGTCTCCCTTGACCTCCTGAGAACCGAGGAACTGGGCGGCCTCCTTGAACTTCTTGTACTCGACGAGCTGGCGGATGAGCTCCCAGCGCGGATCGTTTTCCTCAGCGTCCTCCTCCGGCGGCTGCACGGCCTGGGGCAGGAGTTCGCGGCTCTTGATGTACATGAGGTTGGCCGCCATGACGATGAACTCGCTGGCGAGCTCGATGTTCAGCGCCTTGAAGGTGTCGATGTAGTCGAGGTACTGCCGCGTGATGCGCTCCAGGGAGACATTGTAGATGTCGATCTCCTCCTTTTTGATGAGGTAGAGCAGCAGGTCCAGCGGGCCTTCAAAAATTTCGAGTCTTACTTTGTAGTCGGTTTCTTCCACAGAGCGAGATAGAACGGGGAACGGGGGATGGCGAGAGGAAAATGGGGGATCCATTGGCCGCAAAGATGCGCAAAAAGCCGCAAGAAATCCGGATGGGAATGTTCCGCCTCAATCTTCAGTCTCTTGGAAGCTTTTTGCGTTTCTTTGCGGCCCGTCTTACTTCACCGCGCGTGCGCGTACAAAAATGATGCTTGTGGTGTTCATGCCGCCGTCGCGTGCGGGAAGGATGCCGAGGCAGTGATACTGGCCGGGGAGGGCGTCCAAGGTTTCGATCCATTCTTCGAATGCATGCTTCGCACCCGGATAGTCATCCTTTCCACTGGCGAAGATTTGGAGGGTTTCTTCCAGGCCGGGCTCTTTGGGGCGGGCGGTGGAGTGCTGAAGTTTGAAGCCCAGAATGACCGTGCCATTGGCTTTTTCCGTCAGGTGCGCTTCAAGTTGCAGCCCGACCGGGATCATTTGCAGTGCGGTGGGCCGCATGCGGTAGGGAGCCTGACGCGATGGGGGATCGAATTCAGTGGCCGTCCGGTACTCCTCCACGACAGACAATGCGGCGTTGGGGCCGGGCTGCATCCTCAGCAGCGTCTGTGACTGCAGTTTTGCATGACCACTCTTCATGCGTTCTTGGGTGAAGGTGGCAATGTCGGGGCTTTTTACCGCCTGCCACGCCGCAGCATCCTGTGCAGGAATCTCGAATGTCAGAGTTTCGATTTCGACATCGTGTGGCTTGTCCTCAGTCGCGGCAGCACTGGAGTCGAGGTGGCTGAAGAGGAAAATGGTTTCTTGCGCCGGGAAATCCGCGCTGGTCATCACCGCAGGAATCTGGACTGCTGCGAGCAGATGCGTGCCGGGCGTGGTCACGGCCGCCGTGGTGCTCGTCAGGGAGAACTTTCGGAAGCGCGGCTGCCACATGATCGCTTCAGGTACATCCCGGGTGAGCTTCCACTCCGTGCGTGCGGGCGGTGCCAGGTCCTGGATGAAGGCGAGGATTTGCCCGTCCTGCTCCAATCGGGTGCCGACGGGCACATCCTCCCAGGCGGAGGGTATGCTGGGCATTTCTGTGGGGCGGGCATGGAGGCGCGCACTGCTTTGTGCATAGCGGTTGGAATTGTGGGTCGAAAACGCGCTGGTTATGACCCGCCCTTCGCCACGTTTGACGCGGGCCAGCAGATCGCGCAGCAGGGCCTCATCCTGCTGCGGCTGGCGTGACTGGAGCAGGGCATGCGCCGTGCTGGTGTCGAGTGCGATGCCGAGGAAGAGCGAGCGCATCGTCGGTGAATTCGCTGACCAGCCTGTGGTGAAAGGATTGGGTGGCGAAGCAAAGGGATCAGCGGGTGTCGGTGTGGCAGGCTTCTCCACAGGCTTGGGGACGTCGCCTGAGAGCTGCGCCAGTGTGACATCCAGCCAGCGTCCCTTGCGATCGGCACCCCAAACCTGATCCGCAGGCTGCATCATCGCCACGAGTTGCGGGGAAGCGCTGGCGGACAAAGGCACTCCCACAATCTCCTGCTCAAAGCGGTCATACCAGTCCATCCAGCCATGGAGCGCCCTGGTGCCATTGCCTTGCTCATCCCTGGCGCGCAGCCATGAGGTGGGCCAGCGCACGGCCAGTGGTGCACGGGGAGCGCAGAAACTGTGAAAATCTCCCGTGGCATTCACCTTCAACCGCGTGCCCTCCAGCGCTTTTCCAAAGGCGATAGGGACGAGATAGAGCCGGTCCAAGACCTGATCCACTTCCGAGGGCAGCCGCCATTCGGTGCCGGTCTGCAATTCCGTGCTGGCATGGGGAGCCACGGAGAGGGCGGTGCTGGAGACGATGCTGGCGCGCCCGGCGGTCACCGCTTTTTGCAGATGGGCGGCCAGGGCTGTGTCGTCCGGCCTGCTCTGCAGCAGCCATTCGATCATCTCCAGCTCCGGTATGCGGTAAATCGTCTGCTGCATTTCCAGGCTCGAAGCGAGGGGGCTGCCGGCGCTGCCTTTGAAGAAGACGACGATCCGCGTGCTCGCATCGTTTGCGGGGACGAAGTTGGCGATCATGCGCTCCTTCACTCCGACCAGCACCTCTCCCTGCCAGCGCAGGCGTTCGAAACGCGGGGCGGTCACGCTGTGTTTCTCACGCTCGGCTCCCTCCGCCGCATTGGCATAGGAGAACGACTGCGACTGCGGAGGGCTGAGATCATGAATCAGGCTGAGGCTGATGCGGGTGGCATCGGTTTGGTTCTTCGGTGGCTCCTGCTGCAGCCGCACCTCGGTGCCGATGAGCTCCTGCGCGGTCTTGTTTGCCAGGGATTGATCCTTTATGCGGTCAAATTCCCACCGGGTGACAATGTCTCTTTTCTCACCGCTGAGCATGACGGTGGTGCCTTCTTCCTTCACCTCGCCGGTCAGCTCCGCGAGCGTGCGTGCGTGGAGGCGCTCGCGCAGTCCGTCTGGCGTGGTTCCTGCGGCCATCTCATGCTGCCAGTCGCTTTCCTTCACGGCGGTGACCTTGAGCGTGACCTGGACTCCGGGCTCCTGTGCTCTGCATGGGCATGAAGAGACGAACCCGGCCAAAATCAGCATCCGGATCTGCCAGCGTGCATGCATGGCCGCGTTTTACCCGATTCCATGGCGGAAGGGCAATTGAAATTTCCATGTCATTCGCTTTTTCAGGCTTCCGCATGCATCTATGTTTTCCCATCCCATGCCTCCCAAAAAGAACTTCCGCTCCAGGCCGCTCTCCGACTCTTTAGCCATCAAAAACCTGGGCCGTCACATCCGGCAGGCGCGAAGCTACTGGTATGCCCATGCGGAGGGCGCCTTCCGGAGCGAGCGAACGAAGGCGCTGGCGCTTGAACATTCTATGACCGAGGCGGAGCGGGCGAGGGTGCCGTTCATGCTACGGGAGTGGCTGCACTTTCGCAGCAGGAAGGCCTTTGGCCGTGGAAGCAGTCCGACGGGACGTGGACGGTGAGGATCCAATGGCAGCGAAAGGACGCCAAGTTATTCAAAAAATGGGAGATGTTTGTTCCGGTTATTTTTGCGGTTTCTGCGTTTCTTTGTGGCCAACCTCATGAGTGCTTCTGATATGGACAAGGTTCGCAAAGCAGGACTGCACCCGAGCAATCGCTTCAACACGCGCTACGACTTCCCGCAGCTCGTAGCGGGCAGCCCGGCGCTGGGGGCATTTGTGAAGCCGAATGCGCATGGGGATGACAGCATCGACTACGCAGACCCGCTGGCGGTGAAGGCGCTGAATTCGGCGTTGCTGAAGAGTGCCTACGGAGTGGATCATTGGGACATCCCGCCCGGGGCGCTGTGCCCGCCGATTCCTGGGCGCAGCGATTACATCCATCATCTGGCGGATCTGATTGCGCTGCGGCGTGGTGCTGAGGTGCGTGTACTGGACATCGGCATGGGGGCGTGCTGCATTTATCCGCTGATCGGCGCGAGTGAGTATGGCTGGAGCTTTGTGGGGGCGGAGATTGACCCTGCCTCGTGGCGCTGGGCGCGGAAGCTGGTGGCGGCGAATCCGGGTGTGGCGGGCTTGATCGAGTGCCGTTTGCAGAAGCAGGCGCAGCAGTGCTTTCGCGGGATCATCGGGAAAGGCGAGCGCTTTGATCTCACGATGTGCAATCCGCCGTTTCATGCTTCTGCGGCGGAAGCAGCGGCAGGCACGCAGAGGAAGCTGCGCAACCTGGGCGCGAAGAGGACGGGGCTGAACTTTGGCGGCAAGTCCAACGAGCTGTGGTGCGAGGGTGGCGAGCTGGGCTTCATCCGCCGGATGATCGCGGAGAGCGTGGAGTTTTCCGCGCAGTGCGGGTGGTTCACGACGCTGGTGTCGAAGAGCGAGAACCTGGGGCCGCTGGAGAAAACACTGCGCAAGGCGAAGGCTGCGGAGGTACGCATCATCGAGATGGCGCAGGGGCAGAAGAAGAGCCGCGTGCTGGCGTGGCGGTTTGCGGAGGTCAGGCATCCTGCCTGACGGATAGCCTGAGGCGTCCCGCCTCCAGTCTGGGAGGTGGTGGTGGGGATGTGGTCTCAGAACAGCCGGGACGGCTGTCTCCCGCTGACAGGCCGGAGGCCTATCCTCCGGGCGCGTGGCGCTTCTGAAGCGGAGGTCAGGCATCCTGCCTGACAATGGACTGAGGCGTCCCGCCTCCAGTCTGGAAGGTAACGGCGTGCTTTGATCTCAGAACAGCCGGGACGGCTGTCATCCGCTGACAGGCCGGAGGCCTATCCTCCATCCTGCATGCGGGCGCTAGATCGGAGGCTGCCGCTCGTATAGCCTTGTCACATGAAACGTTTCCACGCCTGCCTCTCCCTGCTTCTGTTTGCCTCCGCACTGCATGCCGAAGTGAAGCTCTCCAAGGTCTTCACGCCGCACATGGTGCTGCAGCGTGGCATGGCGGTGCCGGTGTGGGGCACGGCGGCGCCGGGAGAAAAGGTGACGGTCTCCTTTGCTGGTCAGAGCAAGACGGCCACGGCGGATGACAAGGGCGCATGGAGCGTGAAACTGGATGCACTGCAGGCCAGCACCGAGCCGCGCACGCTGACGATCGGAGACAAGAAGATCGAGGACGTGCTGGTGGGCGATGTGTGGGTGGGCTCCGGCCAGTCGAACATGGACATGACGGTGAGCAGCTACACCAAGGACGACCCCGTGCTGGATGCCGCCTCCAAGCAGAGCTACCCGCACCTGCGCCTGCTGCGCAAGGACGCGAACGCGGTGTGGGAGCAATCCACGCCGGAGACAAATGTGAAATTCAGCGCGCTGCTGTTCTCGTTTGGCTTTCCACTGCAAAAGGAGATCGGTGTGCCGGTGGGCCTCATGGTGGGCGCGGTGGGTGGCACGCCTTCCGGCTTCTGGCTGAGCGAGGAGATGTACCGCAGCGATGCCGCCTGCGCTGAGGCGGTGAAGAAGTTTGCCCCGACCTACAAGTATGACGAGCTGCTGGCCAAGTATGCCGTGGACAAGGCGAAGTGGGATGCCGAGTTCGCCGCCTGGAAACTCCAGGCCGAGGCCGACAAGAAGGCGGGCAAAGAGCCTGCCCGCGCACCACGCGCGCCGCAGCCGGTGGGCAAGGCAGGCGAGACGAACTTTGGCAAGGTGGGCGAACTCTTTGAGCGCTTCATCCGCCCGTATGTGGGCTATGGCATCAAGGGAGTGCTGTGGGACCAGGGCGAGAGCCGCACCAACATCGTGGGCGTTGATCAGGTGACGCTCATGGGCGCGCTGATCGGCGGCTGGCGCAAGGCCTGGGGGCAGGGTGACTTCCCCTGGCTGTATGTGGAAAAGCCCAGCGGTGGCGGCTGCGCCTTTGACTATTCACAGCCCATGAATCGTCTGGCCGAGAAGTTTGCGCCGCTGCCCAAGACCATTCCGAACAACCCGGACATGCAGTACTCGCACGTGGTCTTTGAGCAGATCATGAAGTATCCGAACACGCACATGGTCATCAGCAGTGATCTGGGCAATGGCATTCATCCGCCGAACAAGTCCGGCTACGGCGCGCGTGCCGTGCAGGTGGCGCTGGCGGTGGCTTATGAGAAGGGGAATGAATACCTGGGGCCTCAGCTGGCATCCCACTCCATTGCTGGCGGCAAGGTGACGCTGAAGTTCAAGCACAGCGGCAAAGGACTCGCCTTCAAAAACGGCGACAGGCTGCAGGGATTCTCCATCGCCGGAGCCGACAAGAAATTCGTGTGGGCCGATGCCGTGATCGAGGGCGACACCGTGATTGTTTCCAGCAAGGACGTGCCGCAGCCTGCCGCAGTGCGCTATGCATGGAGCAACGCCTTCCAATGGGCGAACCTCTTCAATCTGGACGGACTGCCCGCGCAGCCGTTCCGGACGGATGAGTGGTGAGCAGATCGTATGGCCGCAAAAAGGCGCAAGAAAAGGAATCAAAAAAACAGAGAGAAGAAGGCAGGCTGTCAGGTCAGGCTCATCCTTTTTGTGATTTTTTGCGCACTTTTGCGGCCATCTCTTCAGGGCTTCAATCCACTCGGCAGGCGCTCAGGCGCGGACTGGTCGTAATCATCGCTGTTGAGGGATTCGAGGAAGGCTTTGATCGGCTCATGGTCTTCCGGCAGCATGTTCATATGGCGGAGCAGGGGATCGAGCGGGGGCAGGCTGCTGGTGTCTCCTCCTTCCAGTGTTTCGGCGGCCTGGTCCATGAGGCGGTCGTAGAAGAGCAGGACTTCATCGAGCGTGGTGCTGCCGCCGTGGTGCATGTAGGGCGCGGTGTGCTTCAGATTGCGCAGGGAGGGCGTGCGGAATTCGGTGCGGCGGGTGGCGCTGTCGGTGAGGCCGATGGCGTGCAGCTTGAAGTCGGAGAGCATGGGGCCGTTGTGGCAGAGGGCGCATCCGGCTTTCTGAAAGGCCTGCATGCCCTGCTGCTGCGCGGGCGTGAGAGCGGATTTGTCGCCACGCATGAAGCGGTCAAAAGGGCTGTCGGGTGTGATGAGTGTGCGCTCATACGCGGCGATGGCCTGGGTGACTTTTGCTGCGGTGATCGCGTTTTCGAAAAGCTTCACGTATTCGGGAATGCTTTTGAGGCGTTCGACCATGGCGGGGACGGCCTCGGCTTCACGACAGGCCTCGCCACGCATCTCCTCGCGCTGACGGATGGGTGCGAGCGCCTGGGCTTCGAGACTGCGCACGCGGTTGTCCCAAAACATGGGCGACTGGGCGGGATCGAAAGGCTTGCCGGATTCGATGCCGTTGAAGGCGGCGTTGAGAATCGTGGGCGTGTTGCGCGTGAGCGGCTGAAAGGCCGCGCCTTGCACCAGCCTGCGTGCGGGACCGATGCCGCTGGCATGCACGCCGAGCGGTGTGGGGCGTGCATCCGCCCAGCCATGCTGCGGGCTGTGACAGGTGGCGCAGGCGACATCGCGCGTGGCGGAGAGGATGGGGTCAAAGAACAGCATGCGGCCGAGGGCGATCCTGGCAGGAGTGTCGCCGGGCAGCGCGGCCGAGCGTGGCAGCGCCTCGATCTTGGTGTCCGGCAGCGGTTCAGCCGCAGCCGTCGCAAGGATCACGAGCAGGGTGGAGAGCATGGGGAGGGAACGGGGACAACAAAAACGGTGCGCTGTGGAGATAGACGTTCCAAAGTGGCCTTTGTTATGTCTTGGGGCATCAATTCACAGAAAACACGCTTCGACAGCCTTCCCGAAGAAGTGCAGGAAAGGATTGTGAACGTACTCATGAAGAACCTTGTGCCTGACACTGCAGGCTATGATATCGACGAAGAAACCCTGCAGCACTGGGCGGCCAATCGATCTATTTTAGCCTTTTGGGTCCGCCATAAGCAGATGCGAAAAAAGAAGGATTAAGGTCATCATCCCTCTCTGGTGATCATCTCGCATTAACGTTCCTTGTCCGCAGCTTCATTCAGCGGACGATCCGCATGCCGCAGGAACTCCTGCAAATCGCGCTCGGCTTGCGGTGCGAGCGCATGGGATGCGGCGCGGTAGGTTTTGGCGCGAAACTCCAGGAACTGGCGCTGCCAGGGCGGGTTCGGTTCAAACTCGGAGAGCACTTCGATTTGCTGCGCCGGGGTGAGCAGGGGGATGATCTGGATCAGGGTGTTCAGGCGGCTGGGCTCGGCCAAGCCGCCGGGAAAGGGCTTGTTCAGCACGGCCATGAACTGCGGCACGAGATCACGGTTGTTGGCTGCTAGAGGTGGCACGAGCGAGAGGGCGGTCTGCACGGAGGAGAGCCGCACCCACACCTGCGGGCGCAGGGCTTTGAATCCATCGAGCAGGCGCGCGGCGGCATCGTCGTAGGCTTCGTTTCGGAAGGATAACAACGCGGTGGCAAAGTGGGCATCGGCGGGCCAGTCCTGACGCAGAGTGGCGATGTGGGGCTGCAGTTGTTCCGAAGTGCCGGCCTGTGCAGCGGACTGCAGCAGCATGAGCTGCTCTCCGGGGCTGGAGGGAGTGCCGGTCCAGGCGGAGAGCACGGTGGCGTAGTCGCCTTTGGCAAAGGCGTCGGCGGCTTCGGCCCGGCGCTGGTCGTCGCCGCTGAGAAGGTCCAGCATGTCAAAGCTGGCGCCGTCCGCCGCGAGCATGCGCAGGCGCTCGTAGGTGAGGCGGGTGCGGTCGATCTGAGAGGCGAGGTGCGCGGGCACATCGAGGTCCTGCTCGATCGCCATGGCAAGCACCTGAGTGGTTTCAAAGGTGTTGTCCTTGGAGAGGGCTCGGGCAAAGCCGTACTCCAGCAGGTTGCGGTCGTCGGTGTTGATGGCGGTCGGGCTGGCCTGCAGCAGAGTGCGGGCAAACTCCGGCGTGGCAAGGTGATGGGCCAGCACGCCCTCGACGGAATTCGTGAGCCACACGCGTTTCAGCGCCTCGGCAAAGAGCGGCTGGGCGATGCGTGCGCGAAGCTGCTCCATGGTATATCCGGGTGCTTTCTGGTGCCCGATGAAGAGCAGGTCGTTCGGGCCGGAGATCCAGGTCTCCACATGGGGGAAAACGGAGGTGAGCGTGGCATACACCTGCCGGATGGCCTGGGCGTCCACCTCATACCCCTGCACCCACTGGGCAAAGAGGCCGTGCTCAGTGAGGCGGTTTTTTGCTGCGGTGTAGAACTCCTGAGTGAAGAGGGTTGAAACCCCGGCGCGGTAGGGATTGGACGGCTCGGAGATGACGAGATCGTAGCGGCTTCCTGCGGCCAGCAGGGCCTCGCGGGCGTCTCCGGGAATGAGGCGGACGTTGGCCTTTCCCAGCACATCGCGGTTCACCGGGGCGAAGTGATCGCGGGCGAGGGCGGCCATGCCGGGCTCGAGTTCCACCACATCGACCTGTTTCATACCGGGCACGTCGGCCACCCATCCAGCGGTGGTGCCGGTGCCGAGGCCGACGATGAAGGCGGTGTGCGGCGCGGGGTGCAGCATGGCGGGCACGAGACCCTGCATCACCTGCGTGTCGGCATCGCCAAAGGCGGAGCCGTCGGACTTGCCGTTCACGTAGAGGCAGTAGCCGTCGTCGCTGTCCACGGCGGCCACGCTGGCCTCGCGGCCTTCAAATTCATGCGCTATCTTCCAGCGGCTGGCATGCAGCCAGCCGCGCAGACCGTTGATGGAGGTCGGCAGCGCCTCCACACGGCCATAGCCGATGGGCCTGTGCCGCCAGGCGGCGGTGGGGCCTGTGGGGACAAACATGAGCCAGCCTGCGCTGAGCCAGAGGGCGGCGGTGACAGGCCACGCCCGCTTTGAAATGGAGCGTGCGCCCAGAAGCGCGGCCCCCAGGCTGAGAACCAGCGTCAGCACAAACACCCAGCGCCAGGCCCCGAGCGCGCTGAGCCAGGGCAGCAGGATGAAACCTCCCGCGAGGGAGCCGAGGATGGCGCCGAGGGTGTTCGCCGCATAGGCGTAGCCTGCATGACGGCCCGCATCGCGGCTGCCGCTGCCCAGCAGGCCCACCAGCAGCGGGAACTGCACACCTGCGAGGATGGACGGCCCGAGCACGAGCAGGCTGGCGATCAAAGCCCAGCCCGCGATCTGTCCGGAGAGGCCATGTGAGCGAAGCTGGTTTGCCTCAATGGCGAAGACGGCGATGCGGTCTCCCAGCGCCCAGGGGAGCGCCAGAAACAGCGCCTGCCATGCCGCCACACGAGAGAGCGCCGTCAGCGTGACCGCGCCCGCGCGCGATGCCCACAGCGTGCGGTACATCAGGCCGCCCAGGCCGATACCAGCAAGTGCCAGGGCGAGGATCAGGCCAAAGCCATAGACCGAGCTTCCCAGCAGCGGGGCCAGGATGCGGAACCAGACGAGCTCGCTGAGGAAGAAGGTGAAGCCGGTGATGCCTGCGGCGGCATAGAGGAAGCGACGCGTGAGCGCGCCCGGAGAGCCCTGTTTTCCATCCGCCTTCCAGTCTTTCTCCTTTTCCGCCGCCTCCTGAACACCACGGGCGGCATACCACGCCATGCCACCAATGAGCAGGTTCACACCTGCCGCCACCATGACGGTGGTACGGATGCCCCAGAGCTCCAGCAGCCAGAAGGTGCTGAGCAGCACACCCGCGAGCGCGCCGAGGGTGTTCACGCCATACAGCACGCCCAGGCTGCCACGCTGCGCATCCTGGTCTGTCTCCACCCACTTGAAGGCCGCAGGCAGGCTCCCGCCCATGAGCAGGCAGGGCGGGGCGAGCACCACGGTGGCGAGAATCAATTGCAGCAGCGTGGCCGGCACCACGCCCAGCGCGGCGATGCCGCCGGTGCTCAGGTACAGCCAGCGCACCAGCGCAAGCAGCAGCGGCGTGAGCAGCGCGGCGACGCCGACACCCAGCTCGATCAACGCATACAGCCGCAGCGGATTCGCGGAGGCCTCCGCCCTGCGGCCAAACAGCGCACTGCCCGCGCCCATGGCCCCCATGAAGATCGCCAGCACCGCCGCTGTGGCCGGTGTGGCCCCGCCAAACACCAGCCGAAACTCCCGCAGCCACGCCATCTGGTAGATGAGCGCGCAGGCCCCGGAAAGCGCCAGCAGGCAGGCGAGGAAGGGGAGGCGGGGGGAGGTTGGGAAGGGCATCGGCATGCTATCAAGACGCACGAAGTCTCAGGTGTCCAGTCTCTCTCTACCGAGCAGCTTATGAGTTCGCACAGGTTGGCAGGGGCTGTGATTGTCGGGAGACGCTCGAAAACAGCAGCTTCGCTATCGTGCTCCAAATGAACTCCGCAGGGGGCGGGGGAACGCCCCGGGCTCTGAGACGCAGGATCAACTTCTGCGCTGCAGTTCAGCCCTTAGTTGATCGACTTCCTTTTTCAGCGCGGAGATTTGCGTGGAGGCTGTCATGCTAAAAATGAAGCCCATCATACCGAACATGAAACCCATCATTCCGAATACATCCATGGCTATGTTTTTCCTTTCAAGGGGCTGGCAGTAAAGTAAGCCAGCACGAAAGTACGGGCTGATCCACTTTAGGCCCAAATGGGGCGATCATGCCAAGAAAAAACGGCTCATTTCATCAGAGTGGCCCGCTGATCGCGTCACTCGCGCCGGAGCTTCTTGGAAGCATTCGTATTGCTGATCAACTGCTCTTTGGCGGGATCAAAGACCAGAGCGCTGCGGGTGCGGGCGGTGATGTTGACGAGGTGGCAGCGGAAGGTGTTTCGGCAGTTTCGGCAGTTTCGGCAGTTTCGGCAGTTTTGGCGGTGCTTTTTAAAAGAGGGAGCTTTTCTCGAGAAGGGAGGTTTTGAGGGTTTAGCTGGTTTTGCTGGTTCGTTTTAAAAGGGGGAGCTTTTCTCGTGGGGAGGTTTCGGGGGTTTTGCTGGTCCTTTTTGAAAGGGGGAGATATTCAGGAGCATCGAGAGAAAGGTGGCCCGAAAGGGGAAGGGGAATGTCATGGCAGGAGGAGGCAAAACGTCGGCCCAAGGTTTTGGCTCCAGGGAGGTCTGTCAGTTTTGTCAGTGCATTCTTGGAGGGGTGAGTGTTGTAAAAGGGGGGGCAGGAAAGGGGTGGTGTTAAATGTAACGATATAGTTTCTACTGGTATTATGATGCTGTGACTGCTTTGAAAGCAGGTCTGCGTTACCTTCATGGATGACGCTCCGGCCGTAGGTCGGTCGTGTTTGGCGTCCAAAGGGTGCCATCCACCCGTGCCCCCTCCGCCAAACCGCCCGACTTCGAGGACGCTCGCACGCCTTGGTGTTTGCCGTACGCTGATGGACGGGCGGGCTTCGCCACACCCATCCTACGACATCTGCTTTCATGGCAGCCAGTGGCGGGAGGAGGAAGGAATGCGCAGAGGATTTCACCTGTCCTGCACATTCTGAGATGGAGCTTCCTGGCTGGCCAGCAGCAGCAGCCTTCTCAAGGCTGACTCATGATGGGATGGCGGGTCAGGGGGATTATCCTGTCTTTCAGGAGTACTTCCTGAGGATACGAGAGAGATCTTCCTTTCATCTTTCCATGGCATCCTACCACAAAACAATATCCTGGTCCCTTAGGCATCCAAATTCTCTCTGCCCGCCCCTTCTCCATCTGTCTGAGTGTCTGCGAAAACAACGACCCCCTTTTAAAATCCACTGCCAAAACTGACAAAACCCCTGCCGCTGGGTTCCTCCTGGGAGATGGAAAAGAGCCTCCCCCTTTCAAAAAGGACCAGCAAAACCAGCAAAACCCCCGAAACCTCCCCACGAGAAAAGCTCCCCCTTTTAAAACGAACCAGCAAAACCAGCAAAACCCTCAAAACATCCGGCTTCACCTGCTTTACAGAGAAAGGCCTCCTTTTAAAAGGAACTGCCAAAACCGCCGAAACCGCCAATACCCCCATGGGGTGGCGCGCGGTCGTCATAGGCAACCTTTCAAAACGAACCGCCAAAACCTCCGAAACTCGGTCGATGGAGAGGATGAGCGCTCAGCCTCGGAAAGCACCGCCAGGGAAACGAAGATCAAAAAAAAGGGGCAGGCTCATCGGCCAAAATTGTCGTAGTGCTTGGCCCCGTAGCGTTTCAATGCCCGCAGAGGAACACGCATACTTGCGGCATGAAGGGGGCGCTCCGCAGTTCCACAGGAACTGCGCTACCTGGCGCTCCCGCGCTAGGCGGAGCCAGCGTAGCCTTGTTCCTGCGGAACAAGGAAAGCCTCCGCCGTGTCCAAGATCGCCAAAGCAGGCATGCGTTTGCCGTTGCGCGAGTGCCAACTGCCGTCCTGGCCCAGGGAGGCCTATCCTTCGACGGGAGTAGGGGCATGGAGGTTAGGCCTCCGGCCTGACCGGGGCCTGAGGCGTCCCGCCTCCAGCTTCCACCCAGCGGGATCGATCACCATGGGCTGGAAGGACAGGCCGGAGGCACTGTCTCCCATGGACAGCCGGGACGGCTATCCTCCGTCAGAAGATAAGATGCCAGTCAGGCCACAACGTCCAACATGCTTGGGCCGGGGACAATTCAGTCAGATACAGCCCTCAATCTACCGGATCGGATCTCCCGCCCCCTACTTCTGATAAATCGGCAGGAAGTGATGATGCACACTCAGGCTCAGCAATGCGAGGGATGTGGCATACACCGCGCCGGCGCTCTTTTCGTTGCCATTGCGCGGGTACCAGCTGCCGTCCTGGCCCTGGGCGGCGATGAGGGTCTGCTCGGTCTTCTGGCGCGCGGTGGCGGCGTGGTCGCCGCCGCGCTGGTACATGCCCTGGGCGTAGTAGTAGCAGCCGTAGAAGAACCAGGGCTCATTGATCTCGGGGGGGGACTTCATGAGCCAGTTGGCAGAGCCCACCACCTCCAGCGCGTCGTACTGGCCGCATACCTGGAGGGAGAGCAGTCCGGCGGCGGTGGTGGAGAAGGTCTGGCGGCCGCCGTAGGGCTCGTAGCTGAAGGCGGCGCTGTCGCTCTTCGGGTTGCCATTGGAGTCGCGCTCCACGCGGTAACTGCGCTTGATGTAGGAGACGGCGCTGTCGATCGCGCCCTTGGGCACGTCAAATCCGGCGTTCTTGGCGGCACGCAGGGCCATCACCTGCCACACGCTCACGGAGATGTCGCTGTCGCTGGAGCTGGGCTCATAGCGCCAGCCGCCGCGGTTGGCCTCGCTCTTGGGCACCTGCTGGGAGCGGATGATGAGCTGGATGGCGCCCTCCAGCTGCTTGTGCAGGCGTTTGTCCGTGGCCTCGTCCGGCGCGTGGCCGATCATCTCGGCCATCATCAGAGACATGATGCCGTGGCCGTACATGCGCGAGCGGTCGCTGCGGCCGAGGTAGCCGTTTTCATCGGGCTCCACGCCTTCCACCACGTAACGCAGGGCGCGGCCGCAGGCCTGGCCCTCGGGGGTGGGATCGTCCGGCATGTGGCCCACGGAGGCCAGCCCCATGAGGGCGAGCGAGGTCATGGCCGCGCTGTGGGAGGGGAGGTCGCCGCGCTTGGGCCTGGCGTCGGATTTTTCGTCCACGATCAAGCCCGCCGACTTCTGCTGCCGGATCAGCCAGGCCACGGCCTTGTCCACGGCGGCCTTCACCTGGGGGGAGATGAGCTCGGGCTTGGGAGACTGGGCGGCGGCGAGGGTGGCCGCCGCGAAAAGGATCAAAAGTGTTCGGGAGAGGAGCATCAGGGGACAAAAACAGTCCAATGCACTCTCAACGCGCGTTCATCCAAGGAATTTGCGGCTCATTCTGCAACTCCTTCCAATTATTCCAGGCCAGCATGCCAAAGAGCAGCAGGGTGAAAAGGCCGCTGCCCACGCGGATGCCGGCATCGATGTCCAGCAAGCTGAGGACGGTATTCTGCAGACGCAGCCAGAGATCGCCGATGACGGAGAGCAGTGCCAGGCACACGGCGCAGACGATGCTGATGGTCAGGGCCTGCCGCTTCTTGCGAGGGCCGAGCCAGGCCTGGCAGAGGTGGCCGCCATCGAGAGGCAGCACGGGCATCAGATTGAGCAATGCCCAGAAAATGCTGACGACGGTGAAGGCATCCAGCATCTGGTGCAGCCAGGGCGAGGGCGGCGGCCAGAGGGTGATGGACCAGCCCACGGCCAGACCGGCAAGGATCTCCAGCCCCGGACCGGCGGCGCTGACGAGGAAATCCTCCTGCCGTGTGCGCGGCCTGCTGCCGATGGCCAGCCCGCCAAAGGCGTAGAGGACGATGCCCACGCGCCTGTCGCCGTAGTTTCGCATGGCCATGGCATGACCCAGCTCATGGATCAGCACAGAGAGCAGCACGGCCACCACCCAGGCGAGCACTGAACGAAAGCCCTCAGGTGTGTCGGCGCTGAAGGCTCCGCCCATGAGCGCGGTGTTGAGCCAGAACATCCAGTGGATCTGGACGGGGAAGCCGAAGAGGGTGAAGCGGAGCATGAGGGGGAAAAAGAACCCGCATCATGCCGGGACGGCATGTGCGGTGTCAATGAGGCTTTTTGGAATATGGCTCAAGTGAGGGTAAGCCGACACTGAGTCGAAAAGAGCACCCGTCGCATGCGCGTGCCACGCAGCCCCGGAGCGCGGACTTTAGTCCGCAGCAGGTCGCAAACACGAAGCAGGAGATGCGTGTCTGCGTGGCGCAAGCACGTTGGTTCCCGGTGTGGAGAGCGCCGCTGTTAAATAAGAGTTCTGCGGGCGGCGGAGAGCTGCGGAATGAATTCCGCGCTCCTGTCCTGAAAAACACCGGAAACATCCGCCTTGCGGGCATCGTTACGCGCTGTCACTCAACCGCATGAAACGCTTTTTCACCTGCCTCCTGCTTTCCTCCCCACTCCTGGCTGATGATGCCGCCGACCTGCTCTCCCAATCGGGCGTGAAGGGCGGGATCATCGTCCATGTGGGCTGCGGGGATGGCAAAACCACGCAGGCGCTGCGGGCCAGCGAGCGCTACCAAGTGCAGGGCCTCACGCAGGATGCAGCGGCGCTGCCGGGGATTCGCGAGTCGATTCATCAGACGGGCAAGTACGGCCCCGTGGCGGTGGATTCCTGGGATGGGAAGCACCTCCCTTACATCGAGAATTACGTGAACCTGCTGGTGGTGGAAGACGCCGCTGCGGTGGACAAGGCGGAGATCGACCGCGTGCTCACGCCGCTGGGCGTGGCGATGGTGCGCAAGGCGGGCGGCGGCTGGGAGAAGATCGTGAAGCCCTGGCCGAAGGGCATGGATGAGTGGACGCACTATGCGTATGACTCGAAGGGCAATCCCACCTCCAAGGACATGCTCACCGGGCCGCCCAGCCGCATGCAGTGGGTGGGAAATCCACGCTGGAGCCGCCACCATGACCGCATGTCGTCCGTGAGCGCGGAGGTCAGCGCGGGCGGGCGTCTGTATTACATCATGGACGAGGGCAGCCGCATCTCCATCCTGATGCCGGCCAAGTTTGCGCTGATCGCGCGCGATGCCTTCAACGGCACCATTCTGTGGAAAAAGTCGATCCCGCAGTGGAGCACGCATCTGTGGCCGCTGAAGTCCGGCCCCACGCAGCTCACGAGGCGTCTCGCAGCGATTGGGGACAAGGTGTATGTGACGCTCGGTATCTCCGATCCCATCACCTGCCTCGATGGCGCGACGGGCGAGGTGATCCGCGAGTATCCGCAGACCAAGGGCGCGGAAGAGCTGCTGTATCGGAATGGAACTCTCTATGCCTTGGTGAATCCCGAGGCGTGGCGGCTGAACGAAGAGTTTGCCGTGAAGCAGCAGAGCGACCAGAAGCGCGTGGAGACGGAGTTCAACTGGGATGGCAAGACGCGGCACCTCATGGCGCTGGACGCCGAGAGCGGCAAGACGCTGTGGAAAGTGGACGACAAGGTGGGGCCCATCACCCTGGCGTTGGATGACAAGCGCATGGTGTACTACAACGGCGATGGCCTCACCAGCCGCGATGTGAAGACGGGCGCGGTGCTCTTTGCCGATGTGCCGGAGGCGCGCCGCAAGCTCTATGAGTTCAACTTTGCCCCTCGTGTGGTGCTCAACAATGACGTGATCCTGTATGCCGGTGGCGATGGATTGATGAAGGGCATCAACGCGGACACGGGCAAGGAGCTGTGGTCTTCCTCGCACGAGAAGAGCGGCTACCGCAGCATGGAAGATGTCATTGTGGCCCAGGGGCTGGTGTGGAATGCGGGCACCACGCAGGGAAACCAGACCGGTGAGTACACGGGTCGCGATCCGCTGACGGGCGAGGTGAAGAAGAAGTTCTACCCCGACGTGCCGCAGGGCACCTACTGGTTCCACCATCGCTGCTACATGGCGAAGGCCACGGAGAAGTTCATCATCCCGTCCCGCACCGGAATCGAGTATGTGGACATGGAGAAGCAGCACTGGGACCTGAACCACTGGGTGCGCGGCGCCTGCCTCTATGGCGTGCTGCCCTGCAACGGCCTCACGTATGCCGGTCCGCACAACTGCGCCTGCTACCCCGAGGCCAAGCTGGACGGCATGGCCGCCATGGCCTCCGCGCCGCGCTATCCCATGCCGCCGCACACGGCGGACAGCGCGCGTTTGACCAAAGGCCCCGCCTACGCCGAGCCCATCGAGGAAAAGCCCGCCGATGCCAAGGACTGGCCGACGTATCGCTCTGACAATGCGCGTAGCGGCTACTCCAATCAGGATCTGAAGAAGGACCTCGGCATGGCCTGGGAGGTGAAGCTCACGCCACCGCTGAGCACGACGACCAGCGCCGCCGGGCTGACCTTTGTCTCCGAAGTGGACAAGCACACGCTGCACGCCTTTGACTCCGCCACAGGCAAGGAGGCCTGGCATTTCATCGCCGGTGGTCGCATGGACTCACCGCCCACCTACTGGCAGGGCCGCGTGTATGTCGGTGGCAACGACGGCAACGTTTACTGCCTGCGTGCCAAGGACGGCGCGCTGGTGTGGAAGTTCCAAGGCGCACCCGTCATGCTGAGCCACGGCGCGTGGGAGATGATGGAGAGCGTGTGGCCCGTGCACGGCAGCGTGCTGGTGGAAAACGGCCTCGTCAGCTTCGTCTCCGGCCACTCCTGTTTCCTGGATGGCGGCCTGTGGTTCTACCGTGTGGACGCCAAGACCGGCGAGATGAAGGTGAAGGTGAACTACGATGACCGCGATCCTGACACCGGCGGCGATTTGAACGACCGCCACAAGACCCTGCAGATGCCGGTCGCTTTGAACGACATCCTCAGCAGCGACGGCAAGTGGACCTTCCTGCGCACGCAGAAGATCGGGGCCGATGGCAAGCGTGTGGAAGTGGGCCCTGTGAGCGGAGATTTCGACAAGCAGGGCGGCGCGCACAAAGGCGAAGGGCAGCACCTCTTTGCACCGATGGGCTTCCTCGACGACTCGAACTTCCACCGCAGCTACTGGGTCTATGGCAAGAGCTTCGCCGGTGGTCACGGTGGTTACTTCCAGGCAGGCAAGTATGCGCCTGCGGGCCGCATTCTGGTGCACGATGACAAGAACGTGTACTCCTACGGCCGCGAGGCGCAGTACTACAAGTGGACGACCACGATGGAGTACACCCTCTTTGCCACCCCCAAAGCGCCACCGGAGGAGGCCTACGACACCGAGTCCGCCACCACCGAGCGCAAAGGCAACAGCGTCGTGCTGGATGAGAAGGGCGTGCCGCTGGCCGTGCAGCCCAAAGGTGAAACGCAGGTGGGCCACAGCGAGACTCTGAAGGCGCAGGCCGAGGCCAAAAAGAAAGGCAAGGGCAAAGGCGGCGAGGCCAAGGGCAATGCCAAAGGCGGAGCCAAGGCCAAGAACGCACCCATCCCCGGCAGCGTGCAGTTCCCCGATACGCCGGTGCTTGATCCCAAGGAGACCGCCATCACCGTGGAGGCCTGGGTACTGCCAGACAAGCCCAGCGGCACGATCATCAATCACGGCGGCCCGCGCCTCGGTGTGGGGCTCGACTTCCATGATCGCAAGCCGCAGTTCCACATCCGCGATGACAGCAAGGTCAGCACCATTGTCTCCGCCGAGGCCTTTGGCGACGGCTGGCACCACATCGCAGGCGTGCTGGCGGCAGACAAGAAGATGACCCTCTATATAGACGGCAAGCTGGTGGCCGAAGGCACCGCCGGAAACCTCATCTCCGCCAAGCCCGCCAATCCTCTGATCGTGGGCAATGGCAACGGCGTGGCTGAGGAGAGCGCCGGAGCCTACAGCGGCCTGCTGGACCAGCTGGCCATCTACCACAAGGCCCTCACCGCCGCCGAGGTGCAGCGCCGCTTTGAAGAGCCGGACGCCAAACCCGCCGACGCCGTCCTGGTGTGCAACTTTGACAACGGCGACTCCCGCGACAGCTCCGGCAATGAAGCCCACGGCGTGGGCGCAGGCGTGGAGTCAGGGAAAGGAAAGGTGGGCGGCGCGCTTTGGTTCAAGGGCGATGCCGCAGGCGGTGGCAAAGGGGGCAAAAACAGCGGCAGCTTTGTGAAGCACACCTGGGATCGCTTTGTGCCCATCGTGGCCCGCAGCATGGCGCTGGCCGGCAAGACCGTGCTGGTGAGCGGCGCACCGGACACCATTGATGAAGAGTACGCCTTTGAACGCCTCGCCGCCAAAGACCCCGCCATCCTGCAGGAGCTCAAAGAGCAGGACGAAGCGCTGGAAGGCAAGCGCGGTGCCAAGATGTGGGCCGTGAACACCGAGACCGGCGAGCAAAGCGCCGGACTGGAGCTGACCAGCCCCGCCGTGTGGGATGGCATCACTGTGGCGCAGGGCCGTGTGTATGTGAGCACGATGGATGGGCGGCTGCAGTGCTTTGGGAAGTGAGTGTGTGATGGAAATGCCTAATGAGTAAATCCGAATGCCGAAATAATGCCGAATGCCGAAGCGCTCTCCGGAACGTAGGTTGGGTGTGTTTGGCGCATTCCGATTCCTGAGCCTCATGCAAACCTCTCCGCCAAACCGCCCGACCCCCAGGACGTTCGTACGCCATGGTGTTAGCAGCGCGCTGATGGACGGGCGGGCTGTCGCCACACCCATCCTACGAGTCATGCAGCACGCCAGCCGTAGGTTGGGTGTGTTTGGCGCGCAGGATGTTCTTCATCACACAAACACCTCTCCGCCAAACCGCCCGACCACCAGGACGCACGTACGCCGTGGTGCTTGCAGCACGCTGATGGACGGGCGGGCTGTCGCCACACCCATCCTACGACCACGCGCCACGCGCCGGGCCACTGGTCTCGATTCGACCATAGACGCCATCATTCGCCATTCGATCCTCGTCATTATTTAGTCATTCGGATTTACTCATTAGTCATTTGCCCAGAGCACTTCCACGAACACATGCGTCTTGCTACTTTCCTCATCGCCCTCGGCACCAGCGCCGCCTGCGCCTGCACCATCCCGGTGTTCCGCTTTGCGCTGGACCGCTGGGAGGCGGACAAGTTTCATCTCGTCATGCCTGCGGCGGTTTCGCAGACACCGGAGGTGCAGGACCTGCTGCGCCCGTTGAGGGCCAATGGCAAGGCGAACCTCGACTTCGCCACCGCCAAGGACCCCGCACTGAAAGACACCGTGCTGCGCTACTCCCGGGGCGATGACGAAAAGCAGGTGTGGTCCGGCAAGCTGGACGCCTCCAGCCTCGCCGCCGTGCTGGACTCTCCCGCGCGCCAGAAGATCGTGCAGCAGCTCCTGGCGGGCGACTCCGTCATCTGGGTCATCGCCGACAGCGGCTCGCCGCTGGACACCGCCGAAGCCGAGCGCGTGGAGAAGCGGCTCAAATTCCTCGAACAGGTCGCCTCACTGCCCATCCAGGACCCCAACGACCCAGACAGCCAGCTCGGCCCCGGCCCGCCCCTGCGGCTGAAGTTTGCCAGCCTCCGCCTGCGACGAGACGACCCCGCCGAGGCCCTGCTGCTGCGCATGATCGCCGGGCCCAAGGCCACCTTTGATCCCGCCACCACCAGCTTTGCCGGTGCGGTGTTTGGCCGTGGCCGGGTGCTCGGTGCCTGGCCGCTGGAGATTCTGGATGATGCCTCGCTGGAGGACGCCTGCATGTTTCTCGTGGGCCGCTGCGGCTGCCGTCTCAAAAACGAAAGCCCCGGCTGGGACATCCTGCTCAATGTGGACTGGGAGAAGGCTTTGCCTGCTGCTGCAACGAGCGATCCCAAATCAGCACCAACGGTTGCGGCCATCCCCGCGCAGCCGCCAGAGCTCCGCTCAATGATCGTCCCTGCGGCCGTTCCTGAATTGCTGACTATCAATCCAGAAGAGCCAGTCAAAGGCTCCAAAGGAGTGCTGATTGCTGGCTTGGCGGCGGGACTGGCGCTGCTGGTCTTGATACCGCGTTGGCTGAGGAAATAAAGACCGGGCAGGAGGCAGCGTCGGAGGTCCATTTGGCAGGTCCTCATGCCGGGATGTGGCCAGTCTTAGGTCGCGCTTTTCCATTCAGTGAGGAAATCCAAGTTCTCTCTAGTGACTGGAAATCTCAAAACTGAAAAAAAGATTTGCCGAATCCATTGGTTTGAGAGATTATTTAACTTATCTAAATAATCAATAGATGCCCCACTTCTCATGAAAAGGATCTCAGTTTACGCTTTCTGTGTCGGCGTGGCCCTTTGCCAAACTGCTGTGGGTCAACCCTCTGGATATGGAGTCATGGGGATTCCACCGCCTCCTCCAGGCTATGGGACGACGCCTGCGGGCTACAGCCCGCCACCGCCGAGTGTCCCTGCTTATCCTAATTCACTGCCGCCATCTTCCATCTCGTCCAATGTGACGGCACCACCGCCCTACGTGGACCCTTATGCCTCTGCCCCCCCGCCTGGGCAGGTGTCTTCCTACACGCCGCAGGGAGTGAGCAATTACAGTTCTCCGCCTGCCAGCGCAGCCAACTATGGGGCGCGCCCAGGGTCTAACATGGTGAATTTCAACAATTTGGAAGCCTACTACCGCTACGTGGCTCCCAAGGCCAACAACCTTTCCGGAGCCAACACCATTGGAGGCACCTTGACGGTGGCCCTGTTCAATCCGCTGTACCTCAAGTTTGGTGCCTCCTGGGGCAGTGGCGGCGGTGGCAGTGTCACGGGGGTGACAAAGGGAAACTATGACTTTGCCAGCATTCAGGCCGGCGTCGGGTTTCATACCTCTTTGATCAATGAAAAGCTGACGTTTGTGGCTGAGGCCGGTCTGGTGTATGCCAGCCTGAAGGCCCAGGATACCACCGTGAGCTTCAGCGACGGCTCCATCTATGTCCGTCCTGCCTTGCGCTTTACCCCGATGGACTGGCTCGAACTGCAGGCTGGCGTGACGGTGAGCAGCGCGGACAAGTATGACAGCAAGATGGTGGATTTGTCCTCCTACTTCCGCGTGCTGCCGATGTTTGACGTCGGTGTCGGCGGAGATTTTGGCAATACCACCCGCGCCTTCCGCACCAGCCTGCGTCTGCGCTGGTAGTCTGACGGGGAATGAACTGTTCATTCCCCGGGAAGATGTCACAGAGCCACGAAACAAGCTCTCGACCTGCAAGCGACTGGCTCAGGCCTTCTTGGTGCTGACTGGATTCCGGCGCTTGGCGTAGCAGGTGCGGCAAATCTCGCAGACGGTGCCGTCACAGCCGCGGGCGGTGCAAAACTCCCTGCCGTAAAAGATGATCTGCAGGTGCAGCTTGTTCCAGGATTCTTCGGGAAACAGGCGCTTCAGATCGCGCTCTGTCTGAATCACGGACCTCCCATCGGTCAGGCCCCAGCGCTGGGCCAGCCGGTGGATGTGAGTGTCCACCGGAAAGGAGGGGATGCCAAAGGCCTGCGCCATCACGACCTGGGCGGTTTTGTGCCCCACACCGGGGAGCCTCTCCAGCGCCTCCAGGGAGGCGGGCACCTGGCTTTGATGCTCATCCACGAGAATTCGGGAGAGCTCTTTGATGGCCTTGGCTTTCTGGGGGCCCAGGCCGCAGGGGCGGACGATGGCTTCGATCTGATCGAGCGGGGCGGCGGCCAGTGCGGCTGGCGTGCTGCCGAGGCGAAACAGGGCGGGCGTCACCTGATTGACCCTGATGTCCGTGCACTGGGCGGAAAGCAGGACGGCCACCAGAAGGGTGAAGGCATCCGTATGGTCCAGCGGGACTGGAGGGGCGGGGTACAGCTGCCCCAGACGATTCCGGACGTAGTCCGCACGCTCCTGTTTGGTCACTGAAGTAGATCGGTGAGGGGAGGATGGGGCCTATGAACTGCTTTCGATACGAGCAACCATGCGGCGGATGTGTTCGTAGCCGGTGCGCTGTTTCATGATGGACAGGCTCTTGGAGAAGGAACCCCATTTCAGAACACGGATGTTTACATTGCGGACGCCCCAGGCGTTCATGGTGGCCTTGTCTGGCTTGTATAGGTCGATGGTGTTGGTGCCTACCAAGGCGGAACCGTAATCGTCCACCTGATACACGTACGGCAGCCCCTCGATCTGGAAAATGGTGCCCACGGGATACACGGACCAGTCGGCGGCGGCACTGCGGACGTTGCCATAGCGAAGCTGGGTTCCCACTGCTGTCTTTGCGCCGTAAACAATGTGGTCCGACTCGCCATGGGTGTAGGCGGTTGTACGGACTGAGGTGATGCGGGTGCTGTGCTTAAAGATGCCTGAGGAAGAGCATGAGGCCAAAAGACAGGCGCAAAGGATGGGGAGCAGGCGGATGTAGTGGCGCATTGTTATTAGCAATATGCTGATTATTAACTTTCCTTTTACACCTCTTATTGTGGGGTAAATCGAGTTTGAAATCAATCTTTGATTTTCACGTCACTTTTGACGATGCGCCGCCCCCTCTCTGAGGGAGGTGGCCAGGGGGCGCTGGAGATGGCTGCCAGTGCGGGGGAATCTTGCCGGGCTGGAGGTCAGGTGCCGCTCTGCGTATGTGCTCACTCGGTCTTCTTCAGGACTCTTTGGAGCTTTTTGGCAAAGTCCTTGGGCGGAGTGACGTCCTTGAGGTCATCCAGCGTGGTCTTGCCCGCAGCATCGAGGAAAAAGAGGTGGGGAATGGTGTCCACCTTGAAGCCTTCTGCGAGTTTGCCGTTCGTTTCGTCGTCGATGTCCAGATAGGCCCAGTTAAACTTGTCCTGCAGAGGCTGGACCTCGCTGCTGGGATAGACGTTTTTGACCATTTGCTGGCAGGGGCCGCACCAGGAGGCGGAAAAGACCAGGATGATGGGCTTGCCGTTTTCTTTGGCGGCTTTGAGCACGCCCGCATAGGTGGTGGAAAACTTCGGGCTGCCTTTGGGGAAGTCTGCGGCGTGGAGGCTGAGTGAAAAGAGGGCGGCTAGCAGGAGGAAGGCATGTTTCATGGGGCAGGGAAGGGACGCACGAGGTGGAGGAAATATTTCAACGGCCGAAAGCCGGGCACCTCAGACGGAGGGCTTTTCCCCGGCCCTGAGCGCCTGGGCCAGCAGGGCTAGCCGCTGCCAGCAGGTCCAGAGCCCGCCAAAGAAGATCAGGGACAGCGCCGTTAGGATGCCCCAGCGCTCCCAGCCCATGAGGTGCTGGGTCAGCTCGATCAGGGTGCCGCCGCACAGCACGGCCATGCGGTGCTGCTTGGCCATGGGGCCTTGGAAGTCGTGTTTGCCCGTCAGGGAGGCTCCGAGTACGCGGATGTAGGCTGTCCAGACAGACACCACCGCACAGCACCAGCCCATGGGTATGACGTGGAAGAGCTTTACCACCCCTGGATCTCCCGCGCCACTGTAGCCCGCCCCCACCATGATGAGCACATCCGCCACGCGGTCCGGGGCGTCATTGAAAATCGCGCCCACAGCCGAGCCCTTGCCACCCTCCACGGCCACCATGCCGTCCATGAGATTGCACAGCAGCCGGAGCTGGATGCAGGCCAGGGCTCCCAGCCAGACGCCAAGAATGCCCGCCGTGCTGCTCTGGTCTCCGGCCACCATGAAGCAGGCCATGGCACCGCCGGCAAAGAGCACGCTCAGCACCGAGATGGCATTGGGGCTCACCCCGGAGCGCACCAGCCATCCGGCCAGCGCATGCGCCCAGCGCGTGTCGCGGGATTTCAGGCTGCGGCGCGAGGCCAGATGTTCTTCAGGCACACTCATCGGCAGGCGCGGTGCGCAGGCTCAGCGTGCGGTTGACTTCCAACTCACCACCCGACCGTTGACGAAGTCGGCTGTGCCAGCGGTGTAGGGAATGTAGGTCACTGAAGTGCCGCTGCCCCACATGGGGTAGCCGCCATAGCCATAGGGGCCGAAACCACCAAAGCCGGGGTATCCGAAGCCGCCATAACCAAAGCCACCGTAGCCAAAGCCCATGCCCATGTTCATGGAGCGAACAGGGCGCTGGCCTTCATAGGTCCAGTTTTCGCTTTCCTTGCCACGATTGATCCCGACGGAGACACTGTCCGGCCGGCCCCAGGCGAGAAACACCGCATCCCGCGTCATGCCTTCACGGATCAGTCCATGGCTCACAAGTTCGCGGTCTTTGCTGCTCAATTTGGAAAACATTTGCGGGTTTTTCTCGATGCGAGTCCTGGGGGTTGAGGAGCATTGCACGAAAAAGGTGGTGACGATCACAGCCAGACAGAGGCGGATGAAAAAGGACGTTTTCATGGTTGGAGAAGTGTGCTGCCAGTGAAGAGATTTGTCGAATATTCTTAATGACGTTGAATGCTGGCTAATTGTTCAATACGATTCTTTTGGCTGGCTGAAAAACACGCAGCAGCATCCAGCCACCCGCCAAGATCAGTGTCCCTGCAAACCACCAGGGCCAGAGCTTGAGAGACTCCGCAAAGACGCGCGGGTCGTCCGCGCTGAGGTGCAGCCGTCCGCCCACCCAGGCCGTCTGCCAGCCAAAGAGCAGCGTCAGGGTGCCGTAGGCCAGATTGATCGTCAGTCCGCGGAAGCTCAGCGCCGTGGCGCGCTGCTCGGAGTCCACAATCTCATTGAGATAATGGGAGAGGAAGAACTGCAGGAAGCGCATGCTCAGGAAGAGCGGCATGACCATGGCGATGCCCGCCCAGCCTGCCATGGGGTGAGCCGCCGCCATCAGGCCGCCAAACACCGCGAGCCCCAGCCAGAGGAAGTTCTGCCGCACATTCATGACGCGGGTGCTTTTTTCCATCAGGCCGGCCGTCACGAGTCCGAGCAGGGACACTGCGGTGCCGATCACGCCATACCAGCCTTCCTCGATCCCGACAAGACGGTAGAAATTGCTCGCCACGGTCAGAAACAGACGGATCACGCTGTCGAAGACCAGTCCGAAAACGATCAGGGCAAAGGCCGCCTTGGTGCGCCAGATCCAGCCGCCGGTGTGCAAGATGGAGGCCCACGCCTCCCGCATGCTCTGGAGCATCGGGGCCTTGGGCGCAGGCGTGCGCGCCTCCGTCATCCTGAGCGTCACCATCAGGCAGATCACGGCAGTGCCCAGGCAGAGCAGCAGCGGCAGCTTCATCGTCGTGGTCTTGGCCACCGCCACATCCAGGCCCAGGAACTGCAGCGCGCCTGCCACGCTGTGCGCATCATACAGCACCGATCCCACAATGGATGACACCACAAAGCCCAGCGCCATGCCGCGGGAAAGCCGCGCCATGATCTGCGGCCACAGCGTGCTGCGCTCCGCCTCCGGCAGGGAGTCGTAGGCCAGAGCCTCGTCCGCACCGCTGGCGCAGGCCTCGGCCGCGCCGCTGAGCACTCGATTGATGACAAAAAGCCAAAGCACGAGGTCATGGTGCCCCGGCTGCATCAGGCAGAGCATCGTCATCTCCAGAACCATCAGCACGCCTGCCGCCACCACCAGCGGCCTGCGGCCAAAGCGGTCTGCCAGCGCGCCGGACGGCACCTCCAGCACCACGCTGGTGAGCGCCCAGACCACATTCAGCGCCGCGAATTCGCCGATGCTCAGCCCCAGGTCGAGAAACAGGATGGTGAAGACCGGGTAGTAAAAGCGACAGTTGAAGAGGATGCGAAACCAGACAAAGAGGCGCGCGTTGGAATGCAGGGGCATGTCTCTCCCTACGCTTCAGACAGGCACAGGGGCAACGCAAAGCCTCAGGTTCTGATACACCCAATGCGGAGTGGTCAGCACACCCCGGGTGAGACATGCGCGTCTGCTGATTCCCAAACGCACCTCGCGAGTGCTGGCAGTAGCTCGGGCAATCCTGCCCGAATCCGCGCGCTCTTCGCGGGCAGCATTGCCCGCAGTACCCCAGACACCGCTGCTCTCAAAACCGCACCCGCAGATACGTTCCCAGCACGGATTCGCTTTTCCAGGTCGTCTTGGTGCGCTTGGAGTCGATCATGTAAAAGAGGTCGAGGTCCATCGAGTCGGTGAGCTTGAAGGTGATTCCCAGCGGGATGAAGCGGTTCTCTGTGGGGCGGCGAAGGTGCAGGTCCATCAGGCACTCATCGCTGGCAAAGAGGCGTGTCAGCGGGCCCAGCGGCTGAGGCAGCGTCCAGGCGAGCTGCATGCGGTGCCGGGTGCGGTTTGCCGTTGAGGCGGCACCCTGGTTTTCGCGCCACTCCATGCGGTTGCGCCAGTCCACGCGCACCTGCTTGAACTCGTAATGTGGATTGATTTCCAGCTCAGTGCGGAGCTGGTCATAGTGGTCGTGCGTGGCGAGGTTTTCGAGCCTGAACATTGAAAGCCCCAGCCCAAGATCCAGCCATTTGGCAGCGGCAAACTTCACGCGCGGGCTCACCATCTGCGCGTAGGAGCCGTCCACTTCATCGGCAAAGTTGCCCATGAACACGCTGCCGGTCCAGGGGGGGCTGCGGTAATAGTCCACGTTCGACCACGCCCACCACTCGTCGGCTTGTGCCGGCAGGGTTGAAAGAAGGCCGAGGAATAGCAGCAGCAGGCGCATCGGCCGAATCAGTAGGAAGCGCCGGTGATCTCGTTGGTCATGGCGTTGATGCGGTCGATGACTTCGTCCGCCTCCTCGCGGGTCACATTCATGTCCAGCAGCGTCTCCACCAGATGGCCGGTGAAACGTGCAAAATGCTGCCGGGTGATGCCGCGGCCATGGTGGGTGTGGGCCAGCGGACGGCCGCTGTACTGGATCGGTCCGCCGGTGGCCATGACAAAAAACTCGCGCTGCATGGCGTGAAGCTTTTCGAGCTCGGTATTTTTGAAGAAGTGCCCGAGCTCCGGATCTGCCAGTACACGGACATAGAAGGCAGGAATGAGTGCGGTGATCATTTCTTCACCGCCGAGACGTTCATAGAGGGAGGGCGTGTTGGGGTTCATGCCAGACGATAAAGCACGAACCGCACCGCGATGCCGGGACAAAACGGCGCCGGGCAAATCTGGCACAGCGAATGCCAGCAGGTGCATGATGCGAACGCAAAAATGACGCACAAAGCGATTGCACCTCTGGCATCAAACATGCCTATGAAGAAAGACATGTCATTTCTTCAGCAACTGCATCAGGACAATCCCGTGGCCGGAGACCTGCTCGTTTTCAGCATGGTCATTCTCGGCGGCATCGGTCTGGGAAATATCCGTTTCCGTGGGGTCAAGCTGGGGACGGCGGGGGTGCTTTTTGCGGGGCTGGCCGCAGCGCATTGTGGATTGCGGCCGCAGGCGGAAGTGGCGCATTTTTTGAAGGAGTTTGGTCTCGTGCTGTTTGTGTTTGCGCTGGGCATGCAGATGGGGCCGGGCTTCTTTGCCTCGCTGCGGCGTCAGGGCCGCCTGCTCAATGCCTATGCTCTCATCCTGGTGCTGCTGGGGGGCGCGGTGGCAATGGTGGGCGGCTGGTTCCTTGGGATGCCGCTGCCTGCCGTGGCGGGTCTCTTTGCAGGCGCCACCACCAACACTCCGGCGCTCGGTGCTGCGCAGCAGGCGCTCGCGTCTGCGCATGCCGCGCCAGACATGATCACCCTTCCGGCGCTCTCCTACGCGGCGGCTTATCCACTGGCGATCGTGGGCATCATTTTTTCACTCATTGTGCTGCGCGTTTTCTTCAAGGTGGACGTGGCGCAGGAGGCGGAGCTCTTCCGGCAGGAGCAGGGCGCAGGCATCGAGCCCCTGCAACGCATGAACCTGCGGGTGGAGAATCCGAATCTCGAAGGCGTTCGCATCGCCAGTGTGCCGGGAATTCAGGAAACCAGCGTGGTGATCTCACGGCACAGGCCAGCAGCAGCCGTGGAGGTGGCAGCCGCGACACCGGAGACGAAGCTGCATGTCGGGGATGTGATCATGGCCGTCGGTACGCAGCCGCACCTGGACCAGTTTCGCCTGGTGATTGGCAGCGTAAGCCCTGAAAACCTCATGAAAGCGCCGGGGCGCATCACCTACCGCCGTGTGGTGCTGACGCGCAAGAAGCTGCTGGGCAAAACAGTGCGCGAACTGGGGCTCGACCACTTTCACGGCGTCACCGTCACCCGCGTGAGCCGTGGCGATCTCATCTTCACCGCTCTGCCGGATCTGAGGCTGCAGTTTGGTGATGTGCTCCAGCTCGTGGGAGATGAGGACGCGCTCAACGCCGCCACCTGCACCCTGGGCAATGAGGTGCATGTGCTGCAGGAGACGAAGTTTGCCTCCATTTTTGCCGGCATCCTTCTCGGTGTGCTGCTCGGCCTCTTTCCGCTGCACATTGAGGGGCTGCCCGCCCCGGTGCGGCTTGGGCTGGCCGGGGGGCCTCTGGTGGTGGCCATCCTCATGAGCCATCTGGGACGCCTGGGGCCCATGGTGATGCACATGCCGCTGAATGCGAACCGCGCCCTGCGGGAGCTCGGCATCATCCTCTTTCTGGCCAGTGTGGGACTGCTCTCCGGCGAGCGTTTTGCAGCCACCGTCTTTTCGATGCAGGGCCTGCAGTGGGTGCTGCTGGGCGTGCTGGTCACCATGCTGCCGCTGCTGCTGGTGGGCTTCTTTGCGCGCAAAGTTCATCGTGTGAACTTCATGACACTGTGCGGCCTGCTTTCAGGCGGCATGACGGACCCTCCTGCTCTCGCCTTTGCCACCACCATGGCCAGGTGCGACTCACCGGCGGTGGCCTATGCCACGGTGTATCCCCTGACCATGCTGCTGCGCATTGTGGTGGCGCAGGTGATTGCCCAGTTTGCCTGAGGTGCGGTGGCGTTTCGTGTGGCGGTGTGCTGAAAACACAAGACATCCGGCGCACTTGGCGTTTTCTTGCGGCCTGCCATGAAGTCAACCATCATCGTCTTCCTCTTAGCTGCACTCCTTTCGGCCTCAGTTCCCCAGGCCTCCGCGCAGACGCCGCCGGCCGAACCGAAGCTGCCCGAAAAGCTGCCGCCTGAGCTCAAGCAGAAAGCGGAGGAGTTCAAGAAGCAGCAGGCCGCAGTGCGTGAGCACATGCAGGCGGGCAAATACGAGGAGGCGGAGAAAGTGCTGCGCACGCTCATTGAGGAGTTCAAGAGCTACTTTGGGCCTGGCAATGCACTGCTGCCGGAGTGCCAGGGGGCGCTGGGAACCTGCCTGCGCGCGCAGGGAAAGCTGGCCGAGGCGGAGCCGGAGTTTAGGGCTTCATGGGAGGGGCATGTGAAGTACTCAGGCGCTGAAAAGCCGGAGACTCTGCGCATGCACAACGCGCTGGCCGAGACCCTGCACCAGCTGCGCAAATACAAGGAGGCGGAGCAGGAGACCCGGGCTGTGGTGAAGGAAATGCAAAAGGTGTACGGCGCCGAGCACCCGGCCACCCTGCTGAACCGCACCAATCTGGCCGTGGTGCTGGGAGACGAACAAAAATACGCCGAGGCCGAAAAGGAGCTGAAGGAGGTGCTGGAGATCGACATGCGGATACTCGGTGTGGACAAGCAGCCGACTCTCATGGCCCGGGGTGCCCTGGCCATGACCCTGCGTGAGGAGGGCAAGCTGGCGGAGGCGGAGCAGGAATTCCGCAAAGTGCTGCTCTTCATGGACGGCAATCCCGGGGAGGACCACCCGGACACGCTGACTTTCCGCTATCACTTTGCCATCTGCCTGACGATGCAGAAAAAATACGCCGAGGCCAAAAAGGAGGCCGAGCAGGGGCTGGCTGCTGCGAAGAACAAGCTGGGGGAAGACCACCCCAACACCAAAGAGCTGCAGCAGCTCGTCACGAGCATGCAAAACACCCCCAAATAGGAAGCATCAGACATGCAGCAGCGACACGGACACTCTGCCGCTGAAGCAGGCCTCCACGTCTGAACCCGGATCGCGCGGGCGTGAGGCATAGGACGCGGAGTAGGCGTAGCCCTGCGCCTCCTTGCGATAGCTGACATTGAGCGGCGAGCGTGCCGGGTGGCAGAGCGTGCGTGGGGGCAGCTCGCGCTGGTCTTCCGCGAGGTGTGGCAGGTTGATGTTCCAAAACGTTTTTTGCGGGTGCTCCTGCGCGTGCGTCTCCCGCACGATCTCAGCCATCCACGCAGCGGTGCGCTGCCAGTCCACTTTGAGCTCCCGTATCATGTAGTGGGACAGCGCCATGGAGCGGATGCCGTGGTAGGCAGCCTCACGCGCGGCCGCCACGGTGCCGGAGATGACGATGTCCTGCCCCATGTTGCCGCCGGCATTCACGCCGGAAAGCACGAGATCCGGCTTCACGTCCAGTGCAAACAAGGCCAGCCGCACACAGTCGGCGGGCGTGCCGTGCACGGCATGGCGGTTCTCGCCGCGTGACTCCACCTGCAGCGGCTGGTGTGTCGTCACCCGGTGCCCGCACTGGCTCTGCTCCGTGGCCGGAGCCACGATGGTATAGTTCCAGCCAAGCTGCTGCATCGCATTTTCCAAAGCCTGCAGTCCGGGGGCGGAGATGCCGTCGTCGTTGGTGAGGAGGACGTTCATCGTGTTATGCGAGATCGAGGATGACCTTGCCGCCGCGCGCACCTTCCTGGGCGCGTTTGATGGCGCGACCGAACTCTGCCAGAGGCACGATTTCATCGATGGCGGTGACGAGTTCGCCGGACTGGATGAGAGTGGCGAGAGGTTCGAGCACCTCATAGAGCTCCGGCGTGCTCGCCTTCTCAAACCATTTGGTGATCCACAGCCCGTGAAGCTGGAGGTTTTTGAAGATGAGGAATTTGTTTGGCACCTTCATGCTGCGGCGGCTCATGGCCCCGTAGGTGACGAGGATGCCCTCGGGACTCAGAAGATCCATCAGATGAATCGCGCTGTCGCCGCCCACGGCATTGGTGGCCAGCATCACGGGTTCGGAGCCCACGATCTTCTTTGCCTCCGCCACTCCCTCGTCGGTGTCCAGCAGCACGGCATCTGCGCCCAGCGATTTCAATTCATCGAAAAGCTCGGCACGGCGGACGAAGTTGATAGTGCGCAGGCCGAAGTGCTTCGCGAGCTGGATGAAGGCGCGGCCGACGCCTGAATTGGCCGCGTTTTGTGCCACCCATGCGCCCTTGGGCAGGTCGGTGTAGTGCTTGAGCAGTGCCCAGGCGGTGACCGGATTGATGCGCAGCATGCTGGCCTGCACCTGGTCGATCTGCGGCGGCAGCTTGGCAAAGTGGTGCTCCGGCGCGGTGAGATGCTGCGTCCAGCAGCCCGTGCCTAGCAGCGGAATGACGACATCTCCTTTTTCCAGCGAGGTGACTTTGTCTCCCACCGCCTCCACCTCGCCACAGCCCTCGTGCCCCGGAATGCTGGGCGGATGCGCCGGGCGGCCATAGGTGCCCTCGATGAAATTCAGGTCCGCCGGATTCACCGGCGCATACCTCATCCGCACCCGCACCTCATGCCCCGTCGGCGGCGTGAGCTCACGTTCCTGAAGCTGCAAAACCTCGGCAGGATTTCCGGTGCGGTCGAATTGGAGGAAGTGGGACATGGTATGCGAGATTACGTGGGGGAAGAGGATTGGGGCGTTTGCTTCTTCACAGTGAAGCGGAGTGGAGATGTGGCAAATACAGGAGCGAGGAAGAATAAGCCCAAAGGCACAGGACTGGACATTTTGATGTCAAGAATTAGCATCTTGAGATTCATCCAACGCTGCGGGGTAATATGTAGATAAGTAGCCGTTTATCTGGTTGTTGTCGGCTTTCCAATTAGGTCCACGAGTTTGTCTCATTAAACACAGGCCTAGGAGTTCCAATGGAGATGGAGCAGAGAATAAGAAGGCGTCGCTTGTGGCGACCCACATTTCAGTGCCGTTTTCTAGAAAGCGTCGATCAATGGCGAACCCCAATTCCTGCAAGGCGAGATATGCAGGCACCTCGACATTTCCTGCCGCTGTTATGCTTTCCAGGCTCATTGGTTTACTTCGCTCGAATCCCAATCTCCTCCACCGGGATCTTCTTGAAGCCGAGCTTGAACGCTGGTGACTCAGGCTTCAGACGGAAGTCATCCTTCTCCCAGTCCTCAAACAGCGGGTCTGCCACGAGGCTGTGTTTGTCCCATCCGGCGTTCTGCCAGGCGGACCATTCGTCCAGGGGCTCGGCTTCGAAGATGCGGACGTCGTCGATGAAGACCTGGCCTTGGGGCTCGTGGCAATCCACGCGCAGCCAGAAGGCGGTCATCCAGGGTTTCCAGCCGGTTTCGTTTTCGCGCAGCATGCGGCCGGTGGCTTCGACTTCCTTCCATTCATTCGTGGCGGTGATGCTGGTGCTGCTGGTCTGCCAGTAGCCCTCTCCGTTTTTGAAGGAGGCGAGGGCGAGGCCGATCTTGGCGGTGGGCTCGGTGCTCTTCACGCGCAGCCGCACGCGGTAGGCTGCGCCGGGCTTGATGGGCACATCAGGGCCGTGAAAGACGCTCTTGGGATTGGGCGGTGTGCCGAGGGCGCAGTCCACGCGTAGCGCACCATCGGCCACGACGAGTTGCACGTCCTTGTTTGGTTTGTGATTGAAGCCCCAGCCCTTGGGTGTTTTGCCGGGCTCGGTGCTGTCAAAGGTCTCCGTGACCAGCGGCGCGCCTTTGTCCGGCCCCACCTGGTTGATGCCGGTGACGATGGGGTTTCCACCATTCCACGCGAGGTTGTAGTCGAGAGTGTTGTACTTCGGCGAGGCATTGCGGATGTCGCCATACTTCACGCCGGGGGTGTTGCTGAACATGATGTTATGCTGAAAGCTGTTGCCGCTCATCATGGTGCCGTCTTCGCGGATGGCGTCCTTCGGGTGCAGGTCCATGTTGCGCATGTGCTTCCAGGCGGGCTGGCCGATCACGGATTCGTAGCCCTTGATCATCGTTTCGATGTGGCCGGTGTAGAAGCGCTGGTCCTTGGTCCAGCCGTGGAGGTCAAACTGGAACTTGCCGCCGAGGGCGAAGATGTTGTTTTCCACGATGCAGTCGCGCGAGTTGTGCATGTGGATGGGCGTGTGGGCCACGCGATAGACGATGTTGCCGATGATGTCGATGCCGCCGCTGTTGTCGTCCGGGTAGAGGCCAAAGGTGAACCACGGGTGCTTGAGCCCGCCGGACTCCTGGCCGCAGCCGATGACGTCGTGGATCAAATTGTAGCGCCATTTGCTGCCGCGGCTGCTGATCCAATCCCGCCCGCCGGTGTAGATGGCGCCGCCGTCCTGGGTTTCGAGGCAGAGGTGGTGCAGGTGGTTGTACTCCACCACGAGATTGTTGCCGCTCATCTGCACGCCCATGCGCGGGCCGTCGTGGATGTGGTTGTGCGTGGCGGTGTTGTCCACGCCGTAGAGGGAAATGCCGCAGGCGTTTTTATTGAAGACGCCCATGTGGTGGATGTGATTGTCCGCCGCCACGTGGCCGGGGCCGGTGAGTGTCTTGCGGTCGCCGCCGCTCAGGCTGATGCCGTTGCTGCCGGTGTGGCTGATCTCACAGTGCGACACGCGCACGTTTTTGCCATCGCTCACGCCCACGCCGCTGCCGTTGAAAGCGCCCACCTGCGTGATCACGCAGCGCTCCACCACGCAGTCCTCCGCGCGCTCAAAGATGATGGCGCTGCCGTGGCAGCCGGTGAGTGTGAGGCCTCGGATGGCGATGTTTTTCGCCCCGGCCTTCACTTTGAAAAAGCTCTCCAGCACCGGCAGGCGTACATCGGAAACATCCTTGCCTGCGGGCGGCATGAAGTAGAGGCTGCCTTCGCGCTTATCGTAGTACCACTCGCCGGGCGCATCCAGTTCTTCGAGGGCGTTTTGGAAGTGGTAGCGGTTGTGTGGGTGCAGGTCGTAGCTGCAGTCCTTTTTCAGCGTGAGCTTGCGTGTCTGCGGATCCAGCGAGGCCACCGGCTCGACGAAATTCCACCAGCCGTATTGCGCGAAGATGTCGAGCTCCACGTCCTCAGGGTGCGCCCACTTGCGCACGTCCTCGGGCTTCACATACAGGGTGCGTTTCCACAGGTGCCCCTCTGGTGCGCCTGCGGGGGGAAACTCCGCCACAAAGGCCCAGCCGCCGTAGAGAGGGTCCGCAGCATCGAAGTTCGGGTGGCGCGCCAGGATCTGCCGCTCGCCGTTGCAGAGGAGCTGCTTTGGGATGAAGCCTTTCGGCACCAGCTTGGAGACATCTGCCTTGAAAATATTGCCTGCGGCGGGCCCCCAGGTGGTGACGAGCGGCGCGCCGATGAGCGTGCTCTTGCTGCCCGTGATGGTCAGGTTGGAATCCTGCGCCTCCAACTGCACCGGCTGCGTCAGCTCCGTCGTGCCCGCAGGCAGCAGGATCGTCGCGGGTGAGCTGTCACCTGCTTTGCGCGCGGCGCGAACCTGCTCCAGCGCCTGGGAAAGCGAGAGGGCAGGGGACACGCGCACCTCCAGGGCCTGGGCGGTGGTCAGTGTGGCGGCGGCAGCGAGAAGCAGGAAACGGGTCGGAAACATGGTGGTGCCAAGCGATACGCCGCATGCGCACGAGGGCAAATGGCCGTTGAACCGTTTCCCGGGTTCAACTTGAAACTTTAAACCTGAAACTTGCAACCTTTGTGTCCCCCCTTGCCACGCGCCCCCATCTCGCTAGGCTCCGCGCTCCTTTTCCCTGACCATGAGCGCCCCTGACACTGCCAAGAACTACAAAGACACCGTCCTCCTGCCGAAGACCGACTTCCCTATGAAGGCGGATCTCGTCACGCGGGAGCCGCAGCGCCTGGCCAAATGGCAGGAAGGAAAGCTCTACCAGCGCATCGTGGCGCAGTCCAAAGGCCGCCCCACCTACATCCTGCACGACGGCCCCCCCTTTGCGAATGGCGACGTGCACATGGGCACCGCGCTGAACAAAATCCTCAAGGACCTCATCGTGAAGTCCAAGAACATGGCCGGGTTCCACGTGCCCTTTGTGCCCGGCTGGGACTGCCACGGCCTGCCCATCGAGTTCAAAGTGGTGAAATCCGCCGCCGGTCTCACTCCCGTGGAGGTGCGCCAGCGCTCCGAGGCCGAGGCCCGCAAGTACATCGACATCCAGCGCAACAGCTTCAAGCGCCTCGGCGTTTTTGGCGACTGGGACAATCCCTACCTCACGCTCAATCCGGACTATGAGGCCGGCATCCTGCGCACCTTTGGCAAGGCCGTGGAGCAGGGCCTTGTGTACCGCATGAAGCGCCCTGTGCTCTGGAGCTACGGCGCACAAACCGCCTTGGCCGAAGCCGAGGTGGAGTACAAGGAAAAGACCTCTCCGGCGGTGTATGTGAAGTTTGCCCTCGTCAATCCGCCTCCTGGCTGCGACGGTGCATCCCTCGTCATCTGGACCACCACACCCTGGACGCTCCCGGCCAACCTCGCCATCGCGCTGCATCCCACCTTTGACTACGTCAGCGGCACCTTCGCGCATGCGGATGGCCGTGTGGAAAAGCTCGTCATCGCCAAGTCGCGCGTGGAGGCCTTCGGTGCTGCCACCGGCTTCAAGCTGAACACCGAGCACGCCAATGAAGAGCTCAAAGGCACCGCGCTCAATGGCTGCGAGGCCCAGCACCCCTTCCTGCCGCGCACGTCGAAGGTCATCAACACCCTCTTCGTCACCGACGACACCGGCACCGGTGCCGTGCACATCGCCCCCGGCCATGGTGCGGACGACTACCACGCCGGACGCGAGCACGGGCTGGAGATCCTTTCTCCTGTGGACGGCGACGGCAAATACACAGCCGAGTGCGGCCTGCCCGACTTTGTGGGCAAGCACGTCTTCCAGAGCAATGAGGGAATTATCGAAATCCTCACCGCCAAGGGCGCGATCCTCGGCAACGAAAAATACGTGCATCAGTACCCGCACTGCTGGCGCTCCAAGACCCCCATCATCTTCCGCGCGGTGGAGCAGTTCTTCATCAAGGTGGACGACATTCGCGCCAAGGCTCTTTACGAGATCGACAAAGTCCACTGGCTGCCCGCCTGGGGACGCAACCGCATCTACGGCACGGTGGAGAGCCGCCCGGACTGGTGCATCAGCCGCCAGCGCACCTGGGGCGTGCCGCTTCCCGTCTTCTACTCCGCCAGTGGCGAGATCATCATGGACCCCGAGATCATCAACAAGGTGTCCGTCATCATCGCCCTGCACGGCAGCAATCTCTGGTTTGAAAAAGACGACGCCTGGTGGGCGGAGGAGGTGGGCCTGCCCGCAGGCACCAAGCGTGGTAACGACACGCTCGACGTCTGGATCGACTCCGGCTGCTCCCACGTCTCCGTGCTGGACCAGCACCCCGAACTGCACGCCCCTGCAGACATGTACATCGAGGCCACCGACCAGCATCGCGGCTGGTTCCAGAGCAGCCTCATGATGAGCATCATCGCCCGTGGTCACGCGCCGTACAAGGCGGTGATCACCCACGGCTTCGTCGTGGACACCAGCGGCAAGAAGATCAGCAAGAGCGACCAGGGTAACGCTGGTAAAAACGCCAAGCCCATGACCGCCGACCACTACTACAACACCTACGGCGCCGACATGGTGCGCCTCTGGGTGGCCAGTGTGGACTACCAAAATGAGGTGCCTTTCTCCGAAGACCTCTTCAAGCAGAACGGCGAAAACTACCGCCGCATCCGCAACACCCTGCGCGTGCTGCTGGGCAACCTCAGCGGCGAAAACACCGCCGCCACAGCCGCTGCGCCCGCCTACACCCTCGTGGACAAATGGATCCTTGAGCGCCTGCACGCCGTGACCAAGGAATGCGTGGACGCCTACGCGCACTACGACTTCCGCAAAGTCTTCAGCACCATCAACAACTTCATCACCGGAGACCTCAGCTCCCTCTACATCGACATCACCAAGGACCGCATGTACTGCGACGCCGCCAGCAGCCCGCGCCGCATCGCCACGCAGGCCGCCATCCGCGAGATCACCGAGACCCTCTGCCGCCTGCTGGCCCCCATCCTGGCCTTTACCGCAGACGAAGCCTGGGAGCACCTCGGCCATACCGACAGCGTGCACCTGCAGTCCTTCCCGCAGCCCAATCCCGCCTTCCCCGGCAGCGATGCCACCCTCGCGGTGAACGAGCTGCTCAAAGTCCGTGGCGTCATTCAGCAGGCCATCGAAAAAGCCCGCCAGGAAAAGAAGATCGGCTCCAACCTTGAAGCCACCGTCGCCCTCACCCTGCCAGCCGAAGGCTTCGACCACCCCGTCTTCAATGACCCCGCCACCCTCCACGAATTCCTCATCCTCAGCGAACTCAAGATCACCCGCGGCGGCGATCTCGCAGCCGCTGTGCAGGAATCCTCCCACTGCAAATGCGGCCGCTGCTGGAAGTATCTCCCTGACGTGGGAGCGAATGCCGAACACCCGACGCTGTGCGGAAGGTGTGTGGAAGCGGTGGGGTGATATATTAATATTTTAGCATTATACGTCTAATTTTTTTCAGAGGCCGAATGCTAACTTAACTATATCATAGACGAACCCACCGAGCACTGGAAGAACAATCATGGCTGATATTAGCTCCCACTTTTTTCGTTCGTAAATATGCTTGAGTAAGTGACGTGGTCCGAGATTCAGCTCTACACTGGGCCATAAGCTTTTGAGTTGATCCAACAATATGGCGGCAGGCACTATGCCTGTTATCCAGATGGTCGCGATCAGCATCGTGATTCTCCCCGGGGTCCAAGAAGCATCTGCTACTTTAGCTGCTGAAACAGTCGCTCCTTCGAGGGATTTTGTGAGCCAATAAAATTTCGTGAAAATTATGTAGCCAAACGGCGGGGCTAATACTTGAATAAGCCAAAACCTCTTCTTGCTAATCCAAGTAAACTGCGAAGGTGTGTGTTTGAGCCAGTCAGAAAGTTGGGTGTATGTGCTGTTCACCCAATTTTCATCTTCACCAGTGATGCTAATAGCTGTTGTTTTGTAGCCGGCTTCGCCGTGATTTAAGGCTAGAGAAATGAAACGGGAACCTGACTTGAGCTGCGATTGGATTGTAAGGCTCAATCCCTGCACAGGTTTATCAAAGTAATCTGTGAATTTTCGAGGGCTTTCATCAAAACGAACTTCTGAGCCGCCATAATAGCTTATTTCGCAACTAAAGCGATGTTCCCATTTGTTTTCACGGCGGGTGGGGCGCTGTTCGAGGCAAATCTCGATAAGGTCTACGACAGACTTTTCGTCGATAACGACATCTGTAATAACAATTCGGCGTGAAAACTCCATTTTTTATGCTTTTCGTTAGGGACGTAATGTCAAGTAAGGGTAGCGACGTTAGAGAAAATGTGCCGATATTTAACCCGTTTTCAACGAGCCTGCTAACCTTCACAAATTTCTCATTCCCAGTGACTTCAAAATCACACTCGCGACCGCGACCTTTCCATCGCCGTCCATGAGGCATCTTGCTGCAAATGGGACCGGTGCTGGAAATATCTGCCGGATGTGGGAGTCAGCGTCGAGTGCCCGGCGATCTGGGGCGGTGTGTGAAGGCGGTAGATTGAGATATTTGGATCAACCTTATGCATCTAAGAGGCGGCCTGATTATACAATGTATATCTATATGAAATGTGGCAAAAGTAAGTTTTAAAAACCTTCTTTATCATCGTCTTCTTCGGATGCTATGATATGTACATCGGTTGCCTGTAACTCATGGACTTTTTGCGATTTAGCTCCCAATGGAAAAATTGGCCTCCCGATAAATTCCAAAATGTCTGACCGTGATTTATCAAATCTTACCTTTTCGAAAATTTCCGTGTCGACGTGAACTTTAACAACGCCTCCTCCAGCTCGCCGAATTTCTATCACCCCAGAGGCTGGTATCATCTTGAGGAGTTTCCCTCGAATTATTTCTTTCGGTCCCAAGAAATGCTCTTTCGATAGCTTGTTAACGTAATTTTTCGTCGTTTCAGAAAATTGAACCCTCATATTTGGATCAATTCCGGGCGCTCCTATTTCAACGGTGCCAATGCCTCCAGCGGCATCTATCCTTCCGACGAAATTCACGACTTCAGCATGTATTGAGCCAATGTAATATCTCTTGTCATCGTCTGGTTCCTTCTTTAAACGCTGCATGATATCCTGAACATAATATCCCATTAGTCCTGACATTAATTGCTCTCCCACGAACTTTAGGATCTGTACAGTAGACGGGTCGGATAAAATGGGAATTAAGCCATAACCATCAGAAGCTTTTTTCCGTTGTCCTATTTGCAGTGCAAGCATTTGACGCTCATCCCAATTGGGAAAAGCTCCCTTGTCCAAGCGACTTCGGGTTAAAAGAAAGGTTTTATTAACTATTCTTTGAAAAGCTACGAACGTTAATCCCAAATCATAAATACTAACACCTCGGACATCCATTTCTCGTCCCATAAAACGAAGGGTGAAGAGGCTGTCTTCAAAAGTGTTTTTGCTGGGATGGTTGCGCATAAACGTAGGGGGGTGGATTTGTACGTCTCAATTTATTAATTTGCAGGAAAACCTGAGTCTCTTACAAGGGAAATCGCATTTTGTCTCATCAAAGTGCTCGCTCGTGTGAACTGGCAATGCTGCCTATTGTTTGAATGCCGCAATCCTAGTGCTGACTGTCATTCAAATAAACGTCAGTCGCTTTTACTTCGTTTTGAAGCGCGCAGAGGTAAAAGTGGAGCTCCAGGCTTAACCAATTCTTTCCCTATCCATTTACCAACTCATCGACGCGCATTCTGCTCGACCACCTGCCATTCGCTCTCCACATTCGCGGCCCTGATATGCCTACTGTTACCCGCGACATCTATCTCGGCACCGACTCCGGGGCCACCACTTCCAAGACCGGCGGCGTGTTCGCCAATGGCGAGCCTGTCTCCACGCATCTGCGCCAGAGCTCGACGAATTCCCAGGCGGGCACCGCTGCCGTGGTGGCGGGTTGGGTGGAGGGAGCTGAAGGCTTTCTGAAGGACAACGGCCTCTCCTGGGACCGCGTGGCGGCTGCGGGGCTGGCGCTGCCAGGGCCTTATCAGCGCTACGGTGTGCTGGAGAAATCCTCCAACCTGCCGGACAGCTTCATCGGCTGGAATTTCCACGCGGACTACTCCGCCGCCATCGCCAAGGCCGCAGGCCGCGAGATCCCGCTGTATGTGGGCAATGACGGTGACTTTGGCGGCGTGGGCGAGGCCGCCCGCGTGCGTGGCGCCACCAAATCCACCGTGCTCCTGCTGGCCCCCGGCTCCGGTCTGGGCGCGGCTTACATCGATGCCAATGGCCTGCCGCTGAGCGGCGATCATCTCGCAGGCATGGAGGGCGGACACATGCCCATCCCGCGTCACCTGCTGGGCCATGGTCTGGATGAGGTGCCTGCCTTCCGCTGCGGCTGCGGTCGTGACTGGGGCTGCATCGAGGCCTACTCCACCATCTCCGGCCTGTCGCAGTTCCTGGAGTTCTTTCTGCCCAAGTATCCTGATCACGAACTCGCCAAAAGCGACGAGACGCTGAGGAGCAAAGGCTTTTCCCTGCGCGGACGTGCGCAGAAGGGCGATGAGCTTGCGCTGAAGATCTTTGACATCCAGGCACGTGCCCTTGGCATCCATGTGGCCAATCTTTCGATGGCGCTGGACCCCGGCATCGTGGTGATCGGCGGTGGATTGGTGGACCCTGAGAGCACCACACCGGAATTCCGCGAGCGCTACCTCGGTGGCATCCGTGCCGCTGCTCTGCCCTACCTTTTCCCGAAACAGCGCGAAGAACTCCAGATCGTGCCCGCCACTTTGGGCGAGCTTTCCCAGTCCATCGGAGCCGCGCTCGTGGCGCTGTATTCCTCCAAGGAGGCCTGAGAGCACGGATGGCCACGGAGATTGAACGTAAATTCCTGCTCAAGCCCGGCCTGTGGCAGCCCACCGGTCCGGGCCGCCGCATGGCGCAGGGCTACCTCTCCCGCGATCCTGACCGCACCGTCCGCGTGCGTGTGGTGGGCGACGACGCCTTCATGACCGTGAAGAGCCGCCGCCGCGGCATCTCACGCACGGAGATCGAATTTGCCATCCCGTTGGAGCATGCGCGGGATCTGCTGCTGCTCTGCCACCAGCCGCTGATCGACAAAACGCGGTATGAAGTGCTGCATGATGGCATGCTGTGGGAGGTGGATGTTTTCCATGGAGCCAATGACGGGCTCATCGTGGCAGAGATCGAGCTGCCCAGTGAAGACACCGCCTTCGCGTTGCCTGAATGGATTGGCGAGGAAGTCAGCCACGACATGCGCTACACCAACTCCAATCTTTGCGCGGTGCCGTTTAGTGAGTGGTAAAGGAGCGCGGAATTTATTCCGCAGCAGGTCGTTCGCGCATGGCGGCTGTTGTTTCACCTGAAACGCCGCAGGCACGCTGATGCTCGGTTTTAAGGGAGCTGGTGTGAGGTTAAGAACGTGGGGCTCCGGCGGAGTGCTGCGGAAGAAATTCCGCGCTCCTGAGGGCTTATGTTTCTTCGCACACGTAGGTCCATGGCCATGCTTTCCAATCGGATACCAAACCTGCCTTCACGGGATTGTTGCGGATGTAACGGATCGTCCGGTCCTGATGATCGGGATCTCGCATGTAGGTGTCCCAGTAGTCTTTCTGCCAGAACGGTGAATGAAGCCCCCGTGAGGCATTGGCTGCGCGAGCCGTCGCTCCTTTCCATTGGTGCAGGATCTTTCGCATGGGGATGTCACTGACTTCAAACAGCACATGCACATGGTTTGGCATGATGGTCCATGCGAGGAGATGATAGCGGGTCCCATCGAACCGGTGCAGGGCATCTGCAACCATTTGTGCCAGGCGTTCGTCTCTCAGATGACATGAGCCATGGCCAAGGTCGAGCCAGTCCTCAAGCTGAATGCGACGTTCTCGGTCGTCTTCGATTTTCAGAAGCTTTTCCCACTCGTCTTGCAATGCAGCAGGAAAGCTGTCAGCCAGACGGAAAGTGACAAATTGAGTCAGTCCCGGCTCATCGCGATGGGGAAGGTAGCCACGCTCATGCCAGCCGTAGAACCCCTGGATCTTCTCCTCGCGCGTAAGTTTGGGTGATGTTTCACGCTGTTGCTCGATCACCCGCCTCATCTCAGGTCGAAACGGTACACCTGTGCGACGAGAGTGAGGTGCTTCGCTCATGGCACAAACAAACGAAAGCCACAGTGACGCGCAAATGGAATCGGAGCGCGGAATTCATTCCGCAGCAGGTTGTTCGGCATGGCGGGTGTTATTTCACATGAAACGCCGCAGGCACGCTGATGCTCGGTTTTAAGGGAGCTGGTGTGAGGTTAAGAACTTGGGGGTTCGGCGGAGTGCTGCGGACTAAAGTCCGCGCTCCAGTTGAGGCTTCGCCAGCAGCCCCTCGCGCCATGCGGTGGGGATCGCTTCAATGCCATGGGCGGCGCCGAGGAGCATGCCGAGTGCGAGGGCGCGGGCGCAGTTGTCGCCGCCGGCCATGGCGTTTTCGATGGTGGCCTGTGCAAAATCGTTGCCATGATGGCGCAGCAGCCAGAGCACGGCGGGCAGGGCCTGCGGGATGGGGCAGGCGCGGCCGAGCTGGCCGATGGCGTCGGCGCCCGTGGCTGAGTCTGCGGCTTTCAGCGCCCATGCGGGAGCTGTTTCAGAAATGACGTCCTGCAGCTCACCACCATGCAGCAGGCGGTGCGTGGCACGGGCGAGAAACTCAGCGCATTCGATCGTCTCCGGCGGGCGGTGCGTGATCACCGTCTGCTCGATGGCGGCGGCCACGGCATCAGACTCGGGCTTGTCGGCGAAGAAGGCCATCAGGGGTGCGATGCGCGCCGGGCCGGCAAGTTCATCGGATGCCGCACCACTCGTGGCCGCCGTGGCTCCGGCCTGGAGATTGGCCAGCGTGGCTTTGGTGGCCTTGTCCACGTAGTCGTTGTAGCTCGGCCACATGGCCTGCCAGTCGGTGAGGAAGGCGGCGGCATCCCAGTGCTTTTCGCGTTGGAGGAAAGTCAGCAGCCGCAGCGCCTGATCTCCCGCATGGCCCTGCTCACCGGCCTGCTTGTGCGGATGGTAGGAGCTGGCACCCGGAGCCATGTAACCCGTCACCCGGCCATGCCGTTGCACGATGAGGCTTGGGTCATAAATCCAGTGCACTCCGAGCGAGACGGATTCCGCGATGAAGCTGCCCTGCAGCATGCCGGCGAGACGGGAGGAAAAGTCAGGAGTCATGATGAGCCCACTAGCGTTTGAAACGCGGGCTGGCAAGAGCCGGTCCCGCTCCCGATCCTCCATGCAGGCAAAACCCTGTTGGAAAGTGTCTTTACATTGGCTAGAACTGCATCGCATGAAGGCGCTCCTCTTTCCCCTTGGTCTGCTAGGCCTTATCGCCCTGGGCAGGCTTCTCAGCCTGGCCGAGGCCGAACCTCCTGCCGCATCCACATCTCCCTTCGCAGGCGGCAGATGGATCGATCTCACGCATGAGTTTGCCGCAGACACGCTCTACTGGCCCACGGCGCAACGCTTTCAGCTGGAGGTGGAGTCACGCGCCATGACGCCGAAGGGCTATTTCTACGCCGCCAACCGCTACCGTGCCTCCGAGCATGGCGGCACGCACATCGACGCGCCCATCCATTTTGCAGAGAAAGGAAAGACCGTGGATCAACTGCCGGTCGATCAACTCATGGGTCCGGCGGTGGTGGTGGATGTCTCGGCGCAGGCCGCTGCTGATGCGGATTATCAGGTGAACGTGGCAGATTTTGAGGCCTGGGAAAAAGCTCATGGCCTGCTGCCCCAAGGCATCATCGTCCTGCTGCGCACCGGCTATGCAAAACGCTGGCCAGACCCGAAGACCTACCTGGGCACCGAGCAGCGCGGCGCAGAGGCCGTGCCGCAGCTTCATTTCCCCGGCCTGCATCCAGATGCTGCACGCTGGCTGGTGGCGCAGCGCAGCATCAAGGCCATCGGCCTCGACACCGCCAGCATTGATCGCGGTCAGTCCTCGCTGTTTGAAAGTCACCGTATCCTGCTGGAGCAAAACATCCCCGCCTTTGAAAACGTGGGAGACATGAGCCTGCTCCCCGCCACAGGTGCTCACATCATCGCGCTGCCCATGAAGATCAAAGAAGGCAGCGGCGGCCCCCTGCGCATTGTCGCGTGGGTGCCGGGCGCTCTGTAATCCATATATCAATCCCCCATGACTCTCCGCGAACCCGAAACCATCGAGCTCTCCACCCCCACCGGCCCCATGCGTGCGCTGGTGCTGCGTCCCGCAGGCGAGGGCCGCTTTCCTGGGCTGCTGTTCCATTCTGAAATTTTCCAAAACACCGGCCCCATCTGCCGCACCGCCGCCTTCCTGGCCGGGCATGGCTTCATCGTGGTGCTGCCGGAGATCTACCACGAGTACCTGCCTGCGGGCACTGTGCTGGTCTACGATCAGGCGGGCTCCGACGTGGGCAACAAGCTCAAGATTGAAAAGCCGGTGGCGGCGTATGATTCGGACAATCGTGCGGTGCTGGACTACCTGAAAGAGCACCCAGATTGCACGGGCAGGCTGGGCTCCTTTGGTCCCTGCATCGGCGGGCATCTGACCTACCGTGCAGCTTTGCAGCCGGATGTGTCGGCATCCGTGTGCTTTTACCCCACCGATCTTCACAAACGCAGCCTCGGCGCTGGCATGAACGACGACTCTCTGGCCCGTGCCGCCGACATCAAGGGGGAGATGATGCTCGTCTTTGGCCGCCAGGATCCGCATGTGCCCGCCGAAGGCCGTGCCATGATCTACCAGACGCTCACAGCGGCAGGCGTGAAATTCACCTGGCATGAATTCAATGCCGCCCATGCCTTCCTGCGCGATGAAGGGCTGCGCTACGACCCCGAGCTGGCCCGTCAGGCGCTGGGCATGACGGTGGACTTCCTCCGCCGCTGCCTGGTCTCGTAGCTTGCACCGGGCCTGTGCTAGGGGTTGGCGGCCTTCGCTTTTGCCCCCTGCATTTCCAGGTGATGCAGGCTCGTGTTTTTGCGCAGCTTTTGCACAAAGGTTTCGCCGGTGGTGTTGATGTAGCGCTTCCACACGTAGCAGAGGTCATACAGCAGCACTCCGAGCCACCAGACATACATGAAGGTCACGGAGCCGAGCACGGCGGTGAGCAGCGAGGCATTGGGATCTTTGACCTGAAACAGGGAGGCTATGCCCACGGCTGCTCCTCCTATGATCATCTGCCAGCGCAGCGCCCACAGCGGAGAGCGCCCGGTGCTGCGGTTCCAGCAATCAATGATCAGGCCAAGGGCCACCAGCAGGAAGGAAGGCAGCGCGATGTGGAGCGCCAGCATCAGCAAAGACGGGGGCTTTTCTGCAGCCTTGGCAAGCCAGAAGAGAAGATCCACCGTGCCAAAGTAGTAGAGCATGGGCCAGAAAGTCTTGCTCATACGCCAGCCGCCGATGACTCCCGCCCGGCTCCAGAAGGTGGTGCCGGAAAGCACGAGGCCGCAGGCTGCCATGCCCTGCCAGCTCCGCAGCCAGGTGACCATGTGGGACACGTTTTCGGGGGTGTCTGTCAGCAGATCCAGCACTTTCTGCATCTGCTCTTTCTCCATGGAATGATGCAAAACAACGATGGCCGCCACATGGATGGCCACCACGATGACAAAGGGAATGACGGGGCTCAGCTTGCCCCACTTGGTGTCGCCTGGCTTTGTGATGTCTGCCACGGGATCAATTGCATGATCGTAGATGTGCCGGAACAGGTTGGGGTCATTGAAGTATGCAATGTGCGCCATGCCTGCGAGCGGATAGCGGCGGAAGCCGTAGTCGTCTTCGCTTTTGAACGCAAAATTTTCGCATCCCCACAGCGCCAGCTTCTCCCGCACCGTATCGAGGTCATAGCCCACCGGGTCCGCGTAGTCGTAGTAGTTCCGCCAGCGGATTTTCTCCTGCACGCAGTACCAGTGGGAGCGGCGCTCCACGAGCAGTCTCTCCCGCTCTTCACCCGTCACGCTGCTCACCTCCTCCTCACCCTCTGCCAGCCAGCCCCACATCTCAGGCCAGAGAAAGAGATGCTTGTCGATGGGCGAGCCGAGCGTGGTCAGGCTGCGCACACGGTCCAGCCATTGGGGGGTCTCGGGGCTTTCTTTCACACGCGTGTTCATCGCCCGCAGCAGCGCGCGCAGCGTCAGCACAGTGCCCTCGCTATGGGCTACGAAATGGATCTCCTTGGCTTCGCTTATCCGCGCGAGGTAGTCGATGCGCTCACGGAACCTGCGGAGAATGCTCTCACGCACATGCACATAGTCCGCCACCTGCTGGACATCTCCCAGGTATTGGTTCAGCACACGGCCGAGGTCAAAGGTGAATGAGCCGGCTTTCTCCAGGGGAATGAGGACGCGATTGAGAATGTTGATCGTCTCAGCGACTTCCTCCACCACCGTTGCGCCCGTGGTTACATCACTGCCGGAATAGCTGCGCAGCAGGTCGTTTCTCTGCCGCAGTCGATCCACCACGCTGCATGCCCACTGGGGGGATGGCTCCAGCCTGTGGGCATATTCGATCTCGCGCGGGATGTCCGCCCAGTAGATCTCCGCAAAGGCCATGTCCGACAGATCCTTGAGTTTTTCCGCATGCTCTGCGGCTGGCGCAAAGCTGATCATGTCATCCTCGACAGGGTTCTTCGTATCCTTTCCCTCCCACAGTCCCTGCGGCAGGTGGATGGCCTGGGTGCCGATTTTGGTTTTGTCCGCAAAGACCTGCGCAAACAAGCCCGCCACACAGCGCACCATGTCGTTGCGGCTTTGGTCTCCCATCCCGTGCACCGCGATCACGAGCTTTTTGCACTGCCGCGCTCCGGTGCGTTGATAAACTTTGGGAAAAGAGGATGCAACGCTCATGGCGTGCTTTTATGTAATCTGCGGCCGGGTTTCCAGTTCTTTTGTATTTAGTTTAAGTTTTTTGCTTGGGAGATGTGCGGAGGGGTTCATTCCTCAGCCGCAGTCTCCGCCGCGATCAATGACGTCCGGCACAGCTTGGCATACATCCCATCCTGCGCGATCAGCTCATCGTGCGTGCCTTTCTCGATGATGCGGCCGTGCTCCAGCACGTAGATGCAGTCGGCGTTGCGGACGGTGCTCAGACGGTGGGCGATCACAAAGCTGGTACGGTTTGCCATGAGGTGCTCCAGCGCCTCCTGGATCTGCCGCTCCGTCTCCGTGTCCACGCTGGCGGTGGCCTCGTCCAGCAGGAGGATGGGCGGATTGCGCAGCAGGGCGCGGGCGATGCTGATGCGCTGCTTTTCCCCCACGCTGAGCTTCACGCCGCGCTCGCCCACATGGGTGTCCAGCAGGTCGGGCAGGCGTTTGACAAAGCCATCTGCATTCGCGCTCTGCAGCGCCTGCCAGAGCTGCTCGTCGGTGGCATCGCGGCGGCCGATGACGAGGTTCTCACGCACCGTTCCGTTAAAGAGAAAGCTTTCCTGGGTCACGTAGCCGATGTTTCGGCGCAGCCAGGCCTTGTTGAGTTCATGCACCGGTACACCGTCGATGGTGATCATGCCCTCATCGTATTCATAGAAGCGCGTCAGAAGGTTGATCAGCGTGGATTTACCCGCGCCCGTGGGGCCCACCAGCGCGATGGTCTGCCCCGGCAGCGCCTCCAGCGAGACGCCGTGCACTGTGGGCGTCTTGCCTGCATAGCTGAAGCCCACGTTTTCATAGCGCACCTGCCCCTTGATGCCCGCCATCTCGCGTCCGCCTACGGTGTCGGCCTCGGGCTCCGCATCCAGGATGTCAAACACACGCTCACCCGCAGCGCGGCCAGACTGAAGAATCTGGTTGAGCTGGTGCAGGCTCTCGATCGGGTCGTAGAAAAATTTCAGCAGCAGCAGGAAGGCAGTCAGGTCACCCGCCTGAATCTTGCCGCCCATCAGCTCCCGTGCGCCTACCCACAGTACAATGACCATGCCGATGCTGGTCAGAAAGTGCATGCCGGGGCGGTAGATGGCCCAGATCCGCATCACATGCAGCGTGGCGCTGCGCAGAGCGTCGCTGGCGCGGTTAAAGCGGTCGTGCTCCTCGCGCTCCATCGCGTAGGCCTTGATCTGGCGCATGCCTGACACGTTGTCCTGAAGCAGGCTGTTCATCGCGCTGCTGGCCTTGCGCACCTTGCGGTGGCGGTCGCGGGAAGTGCGTGTGTAGGTCAGCGCACCGGCCACCAGAAAGGGCAGGGGGATCAGCGCATACAGCGTCAGTTTCACATCTGCCTGCAGCATGAAGGCCCCCACCACGATGATCTGCAGCACCGACACGAGCCCCTGCTCGATGCCGTCGATCAGCACGCGCTCCACGCTGGGGATGTCCTCGGAGACCGTGGTCATGATGTCCCCGGAGGGGCGGTTGTCGAACCACCGCAGAGGCAGCGTCTGCAGACGCTGGTAGATGTCGCTGCGCAGGTCGTAGATCACCTTCTGCTCAAAGGTGTTGTTGAGCTGGATGCGCAGGGAGTTGAAGAGATGCTGGGCAAAGTAGGCCGCGAGAGCCCACAGAGCCAGCGGGGTGATGCGGTCCCACTGTTTTCCGGGCACCACCACATCCAGCACCTCCCGCGTGATGTGTGGAAAGACGATGACCATGAGCGTGCCTGTGATGGCGCAGGCGATCTGGGCAGAGCCCAGCCAGGGGTAACGACGCAGGTAGGAAAAGACGCGGAGGATGGTTTTCAATCGGGAGAGGATGGGAGCTTGATGCGGGCTGCTTAGCAGCTATCTAGCATACGACACACAGCAACAGTCATCTCCATGAAATACCATCTGGCACGCGGCGAAGAACAGCTAGGCACATTCAGCGATCTGGATGTGAGCGCCGGCCTGCGGGACGGCCGGTTCAAACGCACGGACCTTTGCTGGACGGAGGGCATGAAGGAATGGGAGACTCTGGGGGCTCACCTGCAGGAATTAAACCCTGAGGAAGCGGAGCCGCCTGGAACCGCCGAAACGCCCTCCATGACCGCCCTGCGTGCCGAAGTCAGGCACGATAAGGCAAGGCGTCTGGAGCTGGCGTCGCGTGGGCAGCGGTTCGTGGCCAAAATGATCGATTTCACCCTCATTTTTGTGCCTCTGTGGGTCGTTCTGACTCTGTTCTTTGATCCTGCCTTTGTGGAGGAGACCCAAAAACTGCAGAATGATCCGACGGCGATGATGAATGCCATGCAGCAACGTGCGGAAAAACTTCAGCAATCCGGCGGCATGAAGCTGCCGCTGGCCAGTCTGGTGTTTGATGCGGCGCTGATCATCAACGCTGTGCTGTTAACCCTGCGGGGGCAGACCATCGGCAAGCTATGCCTGGGCATTCAGGTGGTGCGCTGGCCTGAGGGAAGCAAGGCCGGTTTCATCAAGGCCCTGATGCTAAGGTCCGTCATCTTTTTTATTCTGATCTTTACCAGCTTTGCCTACTTTGGGGCCATGGGGCTGATGCTTCTGTTTGCGGACTCATTCATGATCTTCCGCAAGGATCAGCGCTGCCTGCATGATCTGGTGGCTGACACTCTGGTGGTCAAGCTGAACAGGTGATTACTGAACCAGGCCACCCGGCTTGCCGCTGTTCTGGTATTTGTTGATCTCCTGCATGCGTTCGCGCTGTGCAGGGGTCAGATCACGCATTTTGTCCCGGTAGCGATCCGTCACCCCGAGCACAAAGCAGGAAACGTCCACCACCAGAATGGCCATGGCCACAACGATGCCGTAGCGTTTGAGGGCTTCGTCGATGACCTTGTTCTTGTTGACTGAGAAGTGCTCCGATTTGGAGAACATGGACTGAAACAGCCGCCGCCAACCGCGTGGCTCGCGTGCAATGCTGAACGACCAGATGAAAAGGGCGGTCAGAATGACGCAGGCGATTTGGTAGTGGATGGGGATGTCACGCATGTCGTTATCGCCGGAAGATGGCTGGCTTCTCTGGGCTGCGATTTATAGGTGGCCCACGATATGTGTGCAAACGGCGATTTGTCACGGAGCAGCGAATTGATCCAAAGCCGGGCTGTCACCAGTCAAAACCATTTTCGCCTGGGCATTGGCCGCCAGGTGGTTCAGCATGTGATAGGCGTCTTCGGGGTCGATGCCCAGTTTTGCAGCCACTTCATCCGCCGTGCGTCCCGTGACAGTGAGCTCTGCGCGCACCTTGGCCAGCTGAGCAAGGAAATCTGTGGCGGCCTTCTTGCCGGCCTCGACACCGGGCTGGTGGTAGGCATTGATGTTCACCAAGCTGGCGTAGAAGCTGACGGCGCGCTCAAACAGGGCGATCAGCATGCCAAGATTGAAGGCATTGAGCTCTGAAATGTTCAGGGTGATGGACTCACGGCCCTTTTCCGCCAGGGCCTTGCGGGTACCACGCAGGAAGCCCTGGAGGTAGTCGCCCGTGGTGAAGCCCGGATCGACCTCAATGGAAGCGGTGTCGCGCGCTTTGCCCACCTCGATAAAGGTGACGAAGAAATTGTTCACGCCGTCACGGAGCTGCTGCACATAGGCATGCTGGTCGGTGCTGCCTTTGTTGCCATACACGGCGATGCCCTGATTCACCACCTTGCCATCCAGATCATGCTCCTTGCCCAGGCTTTCCATGACAAGCTGCTGGAGGTATTTGCTGAAAAGAACCAGCCTGTCCTTGTAGGGAAGAACGACCATGTCCTTGAGGCCCTGGCCTTTGCCTGCGTGGTGCCACATCAGCGCCAGCAGCATCGCGGCATTTTCGCTGGCGGGACGCTGGCGTGTTTCCACGTCCATGGCCGCTGCACCGGCCAGAAATTGCAGGACATCCACTCCCTGGAGAGCGGCGGCCAGCGTGCCCACGGCGCTCATCAGGCTCGTGCGTCCGCCCACCCAGTCCCACATGGGGAAGCGGGCCAGCCAGCCCTGTGCGGTGGAGTGCTTGTCCAGCTCACTGCCCGCACCTGTCACTGCGACGGCATGCTTGGCAAAATCCAGCCCTGCCGCTTTGTACGCTGCCTCGGCTTCCAGCATGCCGTTGCGTGTTTCCTTGGTGCCGCCGGATTTTGAGATCACGAGAGTGATGGTCGTGGCCAGCTCATCGCCGATCTGGGCCACCACGCGATCGATGCCGTCCGGGTCTGTGTTGTCGAGGAAGGAAATGCTCAGCGGCGGGTTGGCCGGGGTGATCGCATTTGCGACAAGCTGAGGACCAAGTGCCGAGCCGCCGATGCCGACGACGAGCACGCGGGTGAACTTTTTGCCATTCGCGGCGGTCACGGTGCCGGCATGAATGTCTGCGGCGAATTTCAGGGTGGCAGCCAGCGTTTCGCTGATCTCCTGCTGCAGCGCATCGTTCGGGGCCAGACGGGCGTTGCGCAGCCAGTAGTGGCCGACCATGCGCTGCTCGTCAGGATTGGCAATCGCTCCTGCCTCCAGCTCGGTCATCGCCTTGTAAGCGGACTCGATGCGACCTGCCATCTTGCTGAACAGATCATCCTCGAAAGCCATGCGGCTGATGTCGATGGAAAATCCAAGGTTCGAGTAGCGGACAAAGTATTTCTGAAAGCGGTCCCAGTGGCTCATAAGTGGTGTTAAGGAGCATGCGCGATGCCACGGTGCAACCTCTTTGCGCCATTGACGCAAAGAGCACCCTGCGGCATCCTCACGCACCATGAAAGCCGCCCTTTTTGCGCTCGCCATTCTTCTCTCCGCCATGACCACCCTCGCCACTGCTGCAGACGCCCCCTACCGCCACGTCGTGTTCTTCAAGTTCAAGGACAGCGCCACACCTGCAGAGGTTCAGGGGATTGAAAATGCCTTCATCGAGCTGGCCAAGAAAGTGAACACCGTGACTGCCTTTGAATGGGGCACCAACGTGAGCCCCGAAGGCCTCAATGATGGCTTCACCCACTGCTTCCTCGTCACCTTCAAGGACAAGGCCGGCCTGGACGTCTATCTTCCCCACCCGGAGCATGCAGCCTTTGTCTCCAAGCTCAAGCCGCTGCTGGACAAAGTCTGTGTGGTGGACTTTGTGGCGAAGTGAAGCTTGCTAGCCGCACACTGCGCAGTCGCCCCGTTTTGGAAGACGAACTTTGCGGAACTGAAGCGTGGAGAGATCCATGGACAGCAGTTCACCGCAAAGTGTCGTACCGATGCCGGTGATGAGTTTGATCACCTCCATCGCCCCAATGCAGGCTGCTGTGCCTGAGACGGCGCCGAAGACGGGAAACTGGCGTTTCCAGCTGGGCGGCACTTCGGGTACATAGCAGGCGAGGCACCCGGATTTGCCGGGAACAAATGTCGTCACGCTGGCCTCCAGCGTGTGCATGGCGCACTCGACCATGGGTTTGCCTGCACGCATGGCGGCGGCGTTCAGCGCCAGCCGCTCCTGGAACAGCGGAGCTGCGTCCACCACAATGTCAGCCTGGGCCACCAGCGCCTCCGCGTTGCCCTCGGAGACGTTTTCCGCCTTGCCCACGATTTCACAGCGGGGATTGAGCTCCTGCAGCCGGCGCACGATGGAGTCCATGCGTGGTTTGCCGATGTGGTCGTGGGTTTGCAGAAGCTGGCGGTTCAAATCCGAAGGCTGCAAGTCACCCCCATGGGCGAGCACCAGCCTGCCCACGCCTGCAGCCGCGAGTTCCAGGGCCACCAGGCCTCCCAGACCACCAACACGGGAGATCAGCACCGAGGCTGCCTTGAGCTTTTGCTGGCCTTCCTCGCCGACTCCGGGCACCCACATCTGCCATTCGTAGATGGCACGTTCAGAGTCGGTTAGCATGGGGAGTTCAGGCATAGGAGCATGTGAGAACGAAGCGGCTGGATGTGTCGCGCAAAAATAATTTCATCTTTTTTCAAACACTCCGCGGCCACCCCATACTAACACGATTAACAGGATATGCGGGGTTTCAGCCCTCCATAGACTGGGTCTTGAGAGTGATTGGTTGTTGACTTAAACCCCCTGCCTAACCGCAGGTCCAAGTTGAGGTTGATCAAACCAGAGGCCGGGCGGAATCGGGAGCCGCCCGGCCTCAATTTTTTCGGCGCCGAGGCGGCTCACCTCAAATGGCGGCGGTCTGTGTGTGCTGAATCCAGGATGTTTCACCGCACCATTCGCGGGCTTTTGCCGCCAGTTCCGCAGCCTGGGTGGGGCTTTCCGTGATGGCAAACATGGTGCTGCCGGAGCCGGACATCAGAGCTACACGGACCTCGCTTTGCTCCAGCAGCCAGGTTTTCAGCGTGGGCAGCAGCAGGTGTTTCTCAAACACGGGCCGCTCCAGATCATTGGACATGGCTCCCCAGGGGCAGATCTGCGGGGCGTAGAGGATGCCGGGCATTTCCTTGGAGTCTGCCCAGCGCTTGTAGGCCCAGGGGGTGGGGATGGGGAAGGGGGGCTTGATCAGGACCAGCGGCAGCTGCCAGGGGAAATCCACTTCGGTGACCAGCTCTCCACGCCCTGCTCCGTCGGCGGCGGGACTGTCGAGAATGAAGCACGGGATGTCTGAACCGATCTGGGCCCCCAGCTCGATCAGCTGTTGCTGAGTCAGGGGCGAGCCCGCCAGTTCGTTGGCTCCCATGAGCACCGTGGCGGCATTGCTGCTGCCTCCGCCAAGGCCAGCGCCTGCAGGAATTTTTTTCTCCAGGTGAATGCGCCAGGATGACTTTGTGCCAGTGCTGTTTTCAAAGGCCCGCAGAGCCTTCATGGCCAGGTTGCTTTCATCCAGCGGCACTGTGGGGTCGGAGCAGGAGAGGGTCACATCCGAGCCCTTGCCCAGCAGCTCAATCTCGACCGTGTCTCCCAGGGCCAGACGGCACAGGCGGGTTTGAACCTCGTGAAAACCATCCGGCCGTTTGCCGAGAATGCGCAGCCAGAGGTTGATTTTGGCGGGTGAAAGAAATGTCATGGTCGTCAAACAGTGCGCCCGAGCAGCGCCAGCATGCGCCCTGTGCGGCCTTTCTCCATGCGGTAGGAATAAAAGCGGTGCAAATCCAAAGAGGTGCAGAGGCCGGTGTCGTGAATCTGCTCCGGCGGAACGCCTGCTTGCAGAGCCTGCTGGCGGATCTGCGCTGCGAAATCCACCTCATAGGCCGGAGGGCGTATGCAGGGGCTCAGCTGAATGCAGAGGTCCTCCGGACGCGTGCCGAAGTGCTGCTGCATTTTGTCGATTGCATGCGCAGTGATGCCCATTTCCGAGCCTTTTTTTCCTGAATGGACCACGCCAAAGGCTCCGCTGCGAGGATCGGCGAGATACACCGCGCAGCAGTCCGCCACGTAGATGCCGATCAGCAGGCCTGGGACATTGGAGATGAGGCCGTCGGTGCCGGGAATGGCTTCACTTGCAGGAGAGGTCAGCACCGCCACCTCACGGCCATGCACCTGCTCGGCGATGCACAGGGCCGTGCTGCTGAAGCCGATTTCCTCAGCCTGGGAGCGGTGCCAGTCCCAGAGCCGGCTCACCACCACAGCGCGCTCTTCGTCCACATCGATGCTTGGATGGCGGAGTGTGAAGCGATGCTCAAAACCCGGCAGGGCTTCGAGGGCTGGAAAGGTCATCCACGGCGGGTCTTGATTCATCGTGAAGCTTTCTTGCCATGAAAAAAACAAAGGCGCACGGAGAAACCGGGCGCCTTTGCAAATTGTGGTGGGCGGGAACGCTTAGCGGGCCGTTGCGGTCGTGTCCAGCGCACGGTAGGAATTCATGAAGCTGTCGGCATCTGCGGAGGAGGTTTCGCTCATCGCGTCGGCGATCTGATTTTGCAGTTCGTCACGCAGGCGGCTGACCAGCTCGATGCCACGGGAGGTGATGCGGACGAGCACCTTGCGGCGGTCATCCACAGCGTGGGTGCGCTCCATGAGACCGAGCTTTTCCAGACGGTCCACGAGGCCGGTGGCGGCAGCTGTGGAGTGCCCCATTTTGCGGGCGATGTCCGTCATGGTCAGCTCCTTCGAGGTCGCGAGGTAGCCGAGCAGGAAGAACTGAGCAAAAGAGATGTTATCTCGGTTCAGCTCTCGGGAGAGATTAAGCAAAAACTCGCGCTGACTGAACAGGATGAAATCTGCCAGTTTGGCGTGGTCTTTGGCTGGGTTTTTGGTTCCGTTAATCATGGAGGGTGTCCTTAGAGCTATGGTTTCCGAGAAAATCTTGAATTATGACTAATGTAACAAGTTCTATTGGTAGGATCAAGGTAAAATCATAGAATCCATAAGTTTTTACTCAGTGGGGATAATAACTTCTTATTTGTGAGAGGTTAATGTACGCTTATTATTATCTATGAAAGGAAGTTTGGCAAACACTCTTTCAGTCTGCCATGCAGGTCAATGTCCTCAATTGGGGGCTATTGTAGAGAGCGCCCCTTGGTTTCCGGGGCAAACCAGACCAGCACCATGCCCAGCAGGTAAATGCAGGACAGTACGGAGAACGCGTGGGCTTCGGCGTGCAGACCTCCTGCATCGCCACCGAAGTACTTGGTGAGATTTCCCAGCTGCAGAGCTCCCACGGCGGCGATGAGGCGACCGAAGTTGAAACAGAAGCCCTGGCCCGTGGCACGTACGCTGGTGGGGAAGAGCTCGGGGAAGTAGAGCGGGAAGAAGCCGTAGAACGAGGCCGTGATGCCGCCCAGCAGGAAGGCGGTGATGATGAGGGACAGCGGTGTGGTGTCTCCGGTGAAGGGCTTGTTGAACTGGAAAAACGCCAGGGCCGAGGCGAGCGCTGTGGCGCAGAGCAAGGTGTAGGTGATGCGACGGCCGAGCTTGTCCGCGATGAAAGGCGTGATCAGGGTGACAAGAATGGCGCCCAGCGCGGTGGAGATGACGATGTAGTCGATGATTGGCAGCTTGGAGCCTTGAGGGGCCAGGCCTGACGCCCAGCGGGCAGCCTGCTGGGCGGAGCCCCAGGTGCCCAGGAGTGCCACGGCTGCCAGTCCGGCTCCGAGCAGCAGGTTGCTCATGATGGTGCTGCGCTCAGCAATCTGGGTGCTGCCTGCCGCGACGGAGCGCGCCATGTACTGGCGCATGGGGTGCAGGTACCCCCAGAGGGCGATGCCGAGCCCGACCAAGGTCACGCAGCCGGCGGCGAGGTTGCCCATGTCCGTCATGGGAGACCACACATAGATGATGCCGATGGCCGCCAGGCAGGCGATGAGAACTCCGATGAGATCCATGGTAGCCCAGTGCGAGGTGCTGCCGGACTTCTTTTCCTCCTCCCACTTGTGGGACTCAGGGACGAAGACGAGGATGAAGAAATTGATCAGCGCAGGCAGCGCGCTGCTCACGGCGATGAAGCGCCAGGCGCGGTTGTGCAGCAGGTATTCGGTGTTTTCAGGAGAAAGGCCCATCGCATGAATCCAGCCGGTGACGATTTCGAGGCTGGCATTGAGCTGCCAGCTGATGAGGCCGGTGAGGAGGAAGCCGATGTTGGAAGCTGCGCCGATCATTCCGGCGATCCAAGCGCGGTTTTTGCCGCCCCAGATTTCATTGACCAGCGCCACCCCAAGCGCCCACTCGCCGCCCATGCCAAGGGAGGCGATGAAGCGCAGGCCGGCGAAGTGCCAGGCCTCGGTCACGAAAGCGCACAGGCCGCTGAAGATGGCATAGGTGAAAATGGCCAGCGTCATGGCCTTCACTCGGCCCAGCTTGTCGCCCAGCCAGCCGAACAGCACGCCGCCGGTGGCAGCACCGACCAGGAAGACGGAAATGATGACGGTGAACCACTGCCCCTGCACAACGGCATTTGCCTTTGGCAGCAGGTCTTGCAGCGCCGGTTTGCCGATCAGCGGGAACAGACCCATTTCAAAACCGTCGAAGAGCCAGCCGAGAAAGGCTGCGATCAGGGCGGCCATGGCGCCATTGTTGGAAGATTTGGGCTGGGTCATGAGATAAGCGGATAAGGGAGTGAAAGGGGAGAGCTTGAACGTAGCGGGAAGCGAAGGGCAATCAAAAAAAACAGGCCGCTGGGTGGCAGCGGCCTGTTGAAGGGCAAGGTCAGGTCGGGGGTTATTCTTTGGCGACCCCATTGTTCCAGGCGGCGAACATCTCCTCCACCGTGGGGATTTCCAGCGGGCGCACGATGCGGAAGCCCAGCCAGGTGGCGTCGGTGAGGTACCAGATGCTCTTTGGCAGCTGTGGATCCTGTTGCTTCCAGAGCGGATCGGAGGCCTTGCGGGCGGCGCTGCGGAGCGCATCGGGATCGTCGTCATAGGTGCCGCCGCGGGCGACCTGCGGGTAGGGGGTCTTGGAGCGCACCCAGTCATTGCCCAGGATGGCGGTGCCCGGTGTCGTGGGGGTGTACTGGTCAAGGCACCATTCGCAGACGTTGCCGTAGATGTCGTGGAGGCCCCAGGGGTTGGGCTTTTTGAGGCCCACCTTGGCGTATTGGAAGTTCGGGGCGTTGTCGAAATACCAGGCGTAGTCTTTGAGCTGTGCCTTGTCGTCACCAAAGAAGTAGGCGGTCTTGGTGCCGGCACGGGCGGCGTACTCCCATTCGGCCTCGGTCGGCAGGCGGTAGAACTGCCCGGTCTGGGCGCTGAGCCACTGGCAGTACTTGTTGGCGGCGTGCTGAGTCATGCAGATGGCCGGGTAGCGGTCACGGCCCATGCCGAAGTCCATCGGCTGGTAGGGCGGCGTGGGCTGGGAGATGAGGTCTTCAGGCTTGTCGGTAGGCTTCCACACCTGGCGGGAGCCATCCTTGTTGCGACCGATGCTGGTGAGCTGGAAGGGCTCATACTCATCCCAGGTCACTTCATACTTGCCCATCCAGAAAGGCTTCATGGTCTTCTTCACCTGCGGGCCTTCGTCTTCGCCGCGGTCAGCCTCGCTCTCTGGGCTGCCCATGATGAATTCGCCGCTCTTGATCACGACCATGCTGAAGGGAACTCCGGTCTTCGGCACCTTGGAGTCGTAGGGCTTCATTTCGGCCTCTTTCTTCTCCTTGGAGGTCTGCACGATGAATGCGTGGATCTTCTTCACCAGCTCCATGTTGTCCGGGTTGGAGGTGGCCGGGCCTTTCTTCTCCTTGGCGGTCAGCTTGAGGTCGTCCGGCCAGGGGGCGCCTTGTTCGATCCAGAGCTTGAGGTAGTTGATGTCCTCCTTGCTCAACGGGCCGCCGCTTTTCTTCGGTGGCATGAGATCATCTTCGTCCGCCGCGAGGGTGGTGAGGTGGTAAATGGGGCTCTTCAGATCAAAGGGGGTGATGTTTGGCGCATTTTCACCTGTGCTGAAGGCTTCCTTCTTGGTGGTGATGATCCAGTCTCCCTTGGCCTTGTCGGCATTGTGGCAGGAGACGCAGTTCTGCTCCAGGATGGGCTGGATGTGCTTTTCAAACTTGATGCGCGGCGTCTGCTCCAGCACCACGCCGGCGGGCCATTCGGCACCTTGCTCGATCCAGGTCTTGATCACTTCGATCTGGGACTTCTCCAGCGAGCCTTCCTTCTTCGGCGGCATGGCCATGTCTTCATCGGCGGCAAGGAGCAGCGTGGTGTAGATGGCGCTCTTCTTCGGGTCTCCGGGGGTCAGGCCGGGGCCGTTTTCGTTGCCTTTCTTGATATCTTCCAGCGTGTGCATGCGGAAGTCGCCCTTGTCCTCTTTTTCACCGTGGCAGTGAGTGCAGGCACCTTCGAGAAGGGGCTTGATCTGCTTGTTGAAATCTACCTTCTCCGCAGCGCCAAGAAGCGCGGGAGTCAGGACCAGGGCAGAAAGGAGAGGTCGGGATAAAAACATGGGGCGGGGCGATAGCATAGGCTTGGGGGGTTGTCCAATACGAGCAAAAGCTGTGAAAATTGCGGGGGAGTCAGGCCGCGAAGGCCCTGCGACAAACCTCCATGATGCCCGCGCGGGTGGTGCAGCGGCGCATGGTGTTGAGAAAGCCTTCGGCGTCTGGCAGGCCCCAGGCGAAGAAATTGAGGTGCTTTTTGATGCGGTTTACCATGTCCAGCTCACGGGTGTTGGGTGTCGTCACACACTCGTAGAGCTCCTCCACATAGCGCATCCGGTCTTCCGGGGTGGGCTCAAAGACGGGCTGGCCTCGCACGTGCTGGCGGATCTGGTCAAACATCCATGGATTGCGGATGGCGCCGCGCCCGAGCATGAGGCCGCGCACGCCGGTCTGCTGTGTCACCTCGGCGGCATCCACATGGGAGTTGATGTTGCCATTGGCCAGCACGGGGCAGGGGAGATTGGCGGTGGCGGCGCCGATGAGATCATACCGGACCCCGTCGCGGTACATTTGCAGCACCGTGCGGCCATGGATGGTGAGAAGGTCCACGCCATGCTTGGCAAACAGCGGCACCAGGGCGTCGATAGTTTCGGTGTCATCAAAGCCCAGGCGCGTCTTCACCGTGAACTTGATGGATACCGCCTCGCGCAAGGCCCCGAGGATGCCCTCGATGCGCGGCACATCGCGCAGCAGCCCGCCGCCCGCGCACTTCTTATAAACCACCGGCGCAGGGCAGCCGAGGTTCAGGTCCACCGCCGCGATGTTGTAATGCTGCAGCTCCTTGGCGCTGCGCACCAGCGCCGGGATGTCGTTGCCGATCATCTGCGCGATGGCCGGCCTGCCCGTGGGATTATGAATGAGGGAGGCGAGGATCGGCTTGTCCAGGTGCGAGTCCGGGTGCACACGGAAGTACTCGGTATAATACACGTCCGCGCCGCCATAGCGCGCCATGAGCCGCCAAAACTCCAGGTCCGTGACATCCTGCATCGGGGCCAGTGCCAGCAAAGGCTCAGGCCGTGCCAGCAGGGTTTCCAGATGTTGGGTGGGAGTCACAGCAGCCTCTTAAACACGGATGCGCTGATGTTCACGGAAAAACAGCGACGGCGGCGGTCTTGCTCAAGCGCTGAAAAGCAGCAGTTGCGGACCGGGATCTTCATCGGCTTTCACCGGTTCATCTCCAGCCTGCGGCACAGGCGGTGCGATGGGGCGCAGGGTCTCGTCGCTTTTATTGCGCGCCTGATTCGCTGTGGTGGAGACGCGGTAGGCTTCCAGCAGCTCGCTCTCGTAGGGGCTGAAAAAACTGCGGAGATCATCGGGCTTCAGGCCAAGCTGGAGCCAGGAGAGTGCGGCCTCCTCTTCAAGGATCAGCGGACTGCGGTCGTGGAACTTCGCCATGTAACGCCCCGGCGGTGTGGTGACCACGCTCATGGAGGTGATGATGCGCCCGCTCTCAAAGTCTTCCGGGCAGGTGCTTTTCCAGACGTCCCAGACAGCGGCCAGCAGCACGGGCTCATCGTCTTTGCGGTGGATGAAGTAAGGGGTGGTACGGTCCGGCCACTCATGCCAGCCACGCACAGGGACGAGGCAGCGCTGGCTCAGGACTGGCCTACGGTAGGAGGCCAGGTCAAAGATGCTTTCACAGCGGGCGTTGAAGGTGTGGCCGAACTTCTTTGCGACCTCCTTCTTGCTCCCCTTGGCCCAGGACGGCACCAGGCCGAACCGCATGCGCTCCATCTCCACGCTGCCGCCCTGCATCGTGAGCACATCGGCGTAGTCCGTCGGGCAGATGTTGTTGACCGTTTCCGTTTCGGACTTCCGGTCTTCGTCCTTCTTTGGCTTTCGCCGCTCGATGCGCAGCTTCTTGCCGGCCAGGGAAAGCCCGCGCAGTTTGGCAAATTGATTGAGACGGCCGCACATGAGCCGACAGAAAAGCGCGCCGGGGCGGAGAGGCAAATCAGATTCGCCGTGTCACATGGCTGCGCGGTACAGCTCCACAAAGTCCGCCACGCTGGGCAGGCGTGGATTGAACTGCGCGGTCCACTGTTTGGCGGCCATTTCGGCGAGGTCCTGCAGGTGCTCCTCCTTCACGCCGTATTCGGCGATGTTGCGAGGCATTTTGGCCTCCCAGAGGAGTTCGCTCACACGGTCGGCGAGGTCGCCATCAAAGTAGCTTTTGTAGATGGCGGCGATCTCCGGGTCCTGGGAATTGAAGCGGATGACGTGCGGCATCATCACGCCCACGGCTTCGCCATGGACGACGTGAAACTTGGCGGTGAGGGGATTGGCGCAGGAGTGCGCGGCGCCGAGCATGCTGTTTTCAATGGCGATGCCTGCATAGGCTGCACCCAGTTGCATCATGCCGCGGGCTTCCAGGTCTTTCGGATCGCGCAGCACCCGGCTGAAGCCGCTGTGGCATAGGCGGAAGCCTTCACGGGAGTAGAGGGAGGAAAACGCATTCCGCTTGTTCGTGACGGCGGTTTCCAGCGTGTGCGTCAGCGCATCGATGCCGGTGCAAACGGTCACGCGATGCGGTTGGGAAATGGTGAGTTCGGAATCGAGAATGGCCACCTTGGCGGCAGCCTTGGGATCGCCGCACGCCATCTTCACATGCGTCTCGGCATCGGAGATGAGCGCAAAGCTCTGGCACTCGCTGCCCGTGCCTGAGGTGGTGGGGATGGCGATGAGCGGCAGCATGGGCTTGGTGGCCTTGCCCACGCCCCAGTAGTCGTGAATACGCCCACCGTTGGTGAGGATGAAGTTGCAGCCCTTGGCGGTGTCCATGCTGCTGCCGCCGCCGAGGCCGATGATGAGGTCGGCCTTGAACTCACGGGCAATCTCCACGCAGGCGTCCACATCTTCCGTGCTGGGGTTTTCCCGCACGTCGCCAAACACACGCGCCTGCAGGCCTGCCTCCACCAGAAAGCTGACGGCACGGGTGACGTAGCCCGCTTTGACAATCCCGGGATCGCTCACCACCAGTGCGCGCGTGCCGCCGAGAGCCTGCGCGAGTTCACCCACACGCGCGAGCGTGCCGTTGCCGTAGATGAGGCGCGTGCGCGGCTGGTAGTCGAAGGGGGCGAGGGACATTTCTAGTTATTGCTCACTACTGTTGGAGGCCCATTGAAAAGGGAAATCACGATATGTATTGGGCGTAAATAGTCGTAAAGTTGCTGCTCGCTTTCCAATTACTAAAGACGGATTAAAGCTGAAGCCGATCTTTATAGCTTGCACCTCACCAGGCATAAGACTCTTCCTGCTGGGCAAAATATATTGAACAAGCCCATTCTCGAGGACTGCAGATGAGACGTTTTCACGAAATCCAGTTCCGACATTATCGACTGCTTTTTCTAAAATCACCCCCAATTTGAATGCATCTGATCCAAAGTGATGTGAACTACGATTGTGAATTGTCACAGGAATATCGATCCAATACCTTGATTCATCGCAACACAAAACAATCTCGCTCCGCAATGGAGATATTCCATTTATAAGCAAATCCAACGGGAATGACGTGTCCTGTGGGGTGGCGGTTGGATGCTCGATATGCCACAACACGCGAGCGGTTAATTTTTCTTGAAGAACTTTCAGCTTCTTTTCATAAACGATATGAAGGAACTGCGTCAGGTCGAATGGTATATCGGCCGCGTTCTGAGTAAGCAACACCGTTGGTTTTCCAAGAGCGTGCGCGTAGCCAACCTCGTAAAATACGTTCGCATTTTTCCCGGTCATGTCAGCTATAATCAGATCTGCTTTGGCAATCTGATTATAAATTCGATCCAGCATTCTTTCGTTGTAGTGCTGTTCATCAACACGTTCACAGTAAGCGCCAGCAGCTTGACACGCATCTTTGATTCCGAATTGATAAATATCATCAAAATCAGATGAAAACGGCATGAGAACGAAGCAAAATAGCTTCGGCTTGGTTTGCGGAGAAGGTTGAGGGACCGATTCCATGAGGATGGCTTCGGAACTCAAGCACAGTCAATCGACCGGCGTTTGTACAGGAACTCGAACATGTTGCCTTCGTGCGGCTGGTCCCAGCTGATCTTCATGGTGCTGATCGGCCCGATGTTGAGGCGGTCGATGTCGCCGCACTCAAGGAGGTCGTTGATGAACGCCGGGTCCTGTGTGATGGCGGTGACGATGAGGGAGTAGCCGATGCGGCCGAGCACTTCGCCCTGCGGCACTTCAAGCACGCTGGCGTAAGGACAGAGGAACTCGCGGTTGGCGAGTGGGTGCTTGTTGTCCGAGCACCAGATGATGGTGGGGCGCAGGAATGTGCCGCCTTCAAACTCCACCTTGCGCGGGCCGTCGCGGAACTGCGCGGTCACGTCTTCAGCGCCCGGGGTCTGCAGGTCGCTGTCGATGGCGCTGTCGATGTAGTCGGCCATCTTCACATTGGCAAAGCCGGAGAGGCGGGCATTGTCGTCATCTGCGGCCGTGGGCTTCACGGGGCCCAGACGCTCGGCGATGGCCGTAGCGATTTCCTTGCCATACTTCGGCACGATGACGGCGGAGGCATTGATGCAGGAGCGGCCGCCGTTGTCGCTGATGGAGCTGACGATGACGTCGATGTATTCCTTCCAGTTTTCGATCTTGTCCTCGCCGATGATGATCTTGCTCCAGCCGGGGCCGTGGACCTGCACGGCGGGGTTGTTTTCGTACATCTTGGCGATGTTCACGTCGCCAAAGACGAGGTTGCGGCCGCTGAGCTTGACGACTTCGCCGCTGCCTTCGTGGTCGGTGGGGTAGAAGCCAAAGGCTTCCGCAGGAGCACCGGCGGCAATGAAGGCCTGGATGAGGCGGAAGGGGGTCCATGGCTCCTCACGGCCGGGCTTGATGACCACGGGGATTTTGAGCGCGATGGAGGGCAGCCAGAGGGAGTTCACCGCCGGGGAGTTGCTCGGCATGACGAGGCCGAGGGATTTGGTGGTGGGGAAGTAGGACACGGGGCAGCCGGACTGGGTGCCAAAGCCACGGTCGATCACGCTCAGGTCCAGCCCGCGGGTGAGGCCGTTGAGGATCATCTTCATGTTCGTCATGGCGAAGTGGATCTTCGTCATGTTGCGCTTCACCATGATGTGCGGCAGGCCGCTGGTGCGGGAAAGGGTGGCAATGTACTCCTGCGGTGTCTGCGTGTGGCCTTTGTCTCCCAGGGGCAGGGTGCCGTTGAGAAAGAGTTCGCCGGCCTTGGCGGTGATCTCGATGAGCTGCTCGACCGTGAATTTTTTCAAAGCAGCGCGCGCTTCGCCGATTTTGGCGAGGTCTTTGCGCACGATGCCGGCATTCACCTGGCTGACTTCGGCGCAGACTTCGCCGGTTTTGTGGTCTTTGACCTGAACCTTGTCGAGCGACTCATAAGGGCGGCCTTTGCGGAGAGCAGGAAGATGGGGGATGGACATTGGCGGTTGTTTTTTTGGAAGACGTGAGGATTACGAGCACCGATCACGCAGGGCAATGGAAAAAACTGGCGCGCAGGGCCAAGTCTTTCAGCCGACTGCGTGTGTGGTGGCAGGCGCTGCTTTCTGTCCCAGTAGCTCCGGGGGGATCATGCTGACCAGGGCCTCGGAAAAATTGGAGTAGAAAGGGTAGTCCGGGTGTGGCACGCCATGCTCGCCTACCGGCCGGTAGCGCCACTGCTTGTACATCCACAGCCAGCATTCCGGATGTTTGCGGATTTCCTCCTCAAAGCGGTTCCAGATGCGCTGCGTCAGCTCCCGGGTGTCATCTTCGGGCTTTGGCTCAAGGGCTTCACAGAGGCGTGCCTCGTAGCGGCCGTCTGGCAGCGGGCGGCACACGCCGGTGATGATGGGAAGGCCGAGCCGTTTGGCGAGTTCCACGTGCAGTGTGGGCACCGAAGTCCACATGCCGTAGCACTGGATCGCCGCGGCGGCCCTGCCGGGAGGGATGCTCAGGTCCGTGAGCAGCCCCGCGTGGCCCTGGCGCTTGAGAGCCTTGATCAGCTTGATCATGGCATTTTCCTGCGAGATGAAGGTGTGGCCGGACTGCTCGCGCAGTCTTTTAAACAGGTGCGTGATGGCCGGATTTTTAAAGTCCTGTGCCACGACGGTGAAGGGGAATCCGCGAAAGCCCCAGACCTGGCTGACGAGCTCAAAGTTGCCGTAGTGCGGCGTGACCCAGACGCCGCCGGTCTTGCGCGCCTTTAATTCGGAGGCCGTGTCGGTGATGATGTCGAAATGCTTCTGCCAGTTGCCTGCTGTGAGCTGCGGGGACCAGAACAGGTCCACAAACGTGCGTGCAAAGATCTGGTAGGAGCCACAGGCGATGCGCCACCTCTCGACCGGGGTGTACTGAGCGCCAAAGGCGCAGCGCAGATTGTCCAGCGCTGTGGCACGCCCTCGCTGGTCCAGCCAGAAGGCCAGCGTGCCGAGCACGCGGGAGAGCACCATGAGCACGTGGCGCGGCACCTGGGGCAGCAGCCAGACGGCGAGGTCCAGCAGCTTGATCTCAAGGGAATATCGAAGTTTCTTCACCATGAATTTAAAAGGAGGCCCTCCGTGTTACGACGGTGCATCGCCGCGTTCAACCTGAATAGCTGCTCTGTCGCGGCTGCAGCTACACGGCCAGGGTGGGTGATGGCGGCGGATTTGAATAAATATCAAAGCATCGTCACGTGGCATTTGGTGTTTGCGTATTTTCGCGTTACGATGGCTCATGCCATCCAACAGCCTCAACAACATTCTCAAGCGACTCCTCAAGCAGCCGACGGCTCCGTTTCACGAATACCATGTGCGTGCGGAAATCGAAGCCCTGCTCAAAGACTGCCCGAATGTGAAGCTGAAGCACGACAAGTTTGGCAACCTGCTGGCCACCTACAAAAACGGCAAATCCAAGAGCAAGCCCACCTGGGTGCTCGGTGCGCACATGGATCATCCTGCCTTCATCAAGCCCCCGGGCAGCAAGAAGCGTGACGAGTGGGATTTCCTCGGCGGTGTGGGCAAGCTCGAAGTCGAGGCCGGCGTGAAGCGCGGCCTGCGCAAGGTCAAAGGCCAGATCGCCACATGGAACTTTCCGGTGAACATCACCAACACCCGCATTGAAGCCACCGCCTGTGATGACATCATCGGCTGTGCGGCCATCGTGATGACCTTTCTCGAACTGGCGCGCCTGAACATCCAGACCACGGTGCATGCGGCATTCACCCGTGCGGAGGAGGTGGGCTGGCTCGGAGCCTGGCATCTCGCCCAGAACTGGCCCTTTGGCGAAGACAGCGTCTTCCTTTCCCTGGAAACCAGCCGCCCTGTCAACGGCGCGGTGATGGGCGGCGGCCCGATCCTGCGTGTGGGAGACCGTGTTTCCATTTTTGACAGCGAGGCCGTGGCCGTGCTGATGACCACCGCCAAGGAGCAGGGCATCCGCGTGCAGCGCTGCCTGCTGGATGCCGGTGCCTGCGAAGCCACTGCCACCCAGGCGGCAGGCGTCCGCAGCGCGGGCATCTCCATCCCGCTGGGCAACTACCACAACCTGAACGACTCCCGCCAGATCGCGCCGGAGTATGTGATGATGGACGATTTGAAGTCGCTGATCGACCTCCTCAAAGCCCTCGTCGCCACCAAGCACGACGGCATCGGCGAGCGCACCATCCGCGAACGCGTGGAACTGCGCCTGCAGGAGCATGCGGAGCATCTGAAGGCGGGATCGAAGCTTTTTAAGTAAGAGGGAAGACAGTACTCGTGAGCTTCAGCTCACTCGGGACTCGGGGGGGGAGCGTTCCCAGAATGAGCTAAAGCTCATAAGTACTTTATTTGACCGCTCACCGCTCCTCGCCTTCTTTCGCGCCCCCTATGAGCAGCGAACAGCGCAAAGCGTTTCCATTTTCCGAGTTTGAACCGAAGTGGCAGGACGTGTGGGAGGCCAAGAAGGCCTTCCGCACGCCGAACCCCGGCGATGCCGATTTCGACGCCTCGAAGCCGAAGTACTTCGTGCTCGACATGTTCCCGTATCCCAGCGGCGCGGGCCTGCATGTGGGGCACCCGGAGGGCTACACCGCCACGGACATCATCGGCCGTTTCAAGAAGATGTCCGGCTACAACGTGCTGCACCCCATGGGCTGGGACGCTTTTGGCCTGCCCGCCGAGCAGTATGCCATCAAGACCGGCACGCACCCGCGTGTGACCACCGAGAAGAACGTGGCCAACTTCACCAAGCAGCTCAAGAGCCTGGGCTTTGCCTATGACTGGGACCGCGAGGTGAACACCACCGACCCCGGCTACTTCAAGTGGACACAGTGGATCTTCCTGAAGCTGTACAATTCCTATGTGGGTGATGACGGCAAAGCGCGTCCGATTTCCGAACTGGAAGCCAAGGGGCTGAGCCGCGAGGAGATTGACTCCCGTCGTCTGGCTTATGTGTCCTCCGCCCCCGTGAACTGGTGCCCGGAGCTGGGCACGGTGCTGGCCAATGAAGAAGTGGTGGACGGCAAGAGCGAGGTCGGCGGCTTCCCCGTGGAGCGCCGCCCCATGCGCCAGTGGATGCTGCGCATCACCGCGTATGCCCAGCGCCTGATCGATGAACTGGACGGCCTGGACTGGCCGGAGAGCATCAAGCTGCTGCAGCGAAACTGGATCGGCCGCAGCGAAGGAGCCGAAGTGAAATTCAAAGTGGCGGGCAGCGAAGAGACGATCACCGTTTTCACCACCCGCCCGGACACCCTGTTTGGAGCCACCTACATGGTGCTGGCACCGGAGCATCGTCTGGTGGATCAACTGGTCTCAGAAGAGCAGGGGACGGCTGTCGAGCAGTACCGTGAGAAGGCCAGCCGCAAGAGCGACCTGGAGCGCACGGAACTGGCCAAGGAAAAGAGCGGCGTCTTCACTGGCGCGTATGCCATCAATCCCGTCAATGGCGAGCAGATCCCCATCTGGATCGCCGACTACGTGCTCATGGGCTACGGCACCGGAGCCATCATGGCCGTGCCCGCGCATGACGAGCGCGACTTTGAGTTCGCGCAGAAGTTTGAACTGCCGATCAAGCAGGTGGTGCAGCCGCCGGAAGGCAAGGACTGGCAGGGCTTCACTGAGCATGGAACTGCCGTGAACAGCGGCTTTCTCGATGGCCTGACCACCCCCGAAGCGAAAAAGAAAATAGCCGCCTGGCTGGAAGAAAAGGGCCTGGGCAAAGGCACGGTGAACTTCAAGCTGCGCGACTGGCTTTTCAGCCGCCAGCGTTACTGGGGCGAGCCCTTCCCGATCGTTTGGGAAGATGGCAACCACCGCAGCATTCCAGAAAGCGAACTCCCGCTGATGCCGCCGGATCTGGAAGACTTCAAGCCCACTGGCACACCCGAGCCGCCTCTCTCCAAAGCCAAGGAATGGGTGCAGTACTCCGCCACCGCCACGCGCGAGCTGAACACCATGCCGCAGTGGGCGGGCTCCTGCTGGTACTACCTGCGCTACTGCGATGCCAAAAACAGCGAGCGCTTTGTCGGCGAAGCCGCCGAGAAGTACTGGATGGGCGGCGGCAAGCCCGGCGGCGTGGATCTCTATGTGGGTGGCACCGAGCACGCCGTGCTGCACCTGCTGTATGCGCGCTTCTGGCACAAGGTGCTGTTTGATCTGGGCTATGTCAGCACGCCGGAACCCTTCCAGCGTCTGGTGAACCAGGGACTCATTCTGGGCGAAGACGGGCAGAAGATGTCCAAGTCCCGCGGCAACGTGGTGAATCCCGATGACGTTGTACGCGATTACGGCGCCGATGCGCTGCGCCTGTATGAGATGTTCATGGGCCCTCTGGAGCAGGTGAAGCCCTGGAGCATGAAGGGCGTGGAGGGCGTGTACCGCTTCCTGGCCCGCGTGTGGCGTCTGGTCATGGAAGTGGATGACGAGGGCGTGTGGAGCATGTCTGCCGCGCTGCAGGATGTGCCAGCCAACAAGCAACTCACCAAAGCGCTGCATGAGACCATCAAGAAGTGCGGCGAGGACATCGAGAAGCTCAGCTTCAACACCGCCATCAGCCAGATGATGGTGTGCACCAATGCCTTCACCGGCGCAGAAGTGAAACCTGCCGCTGCCATCGTGACCTTCCTCAAGGTGCTGAGCCCCTTCGCGCCGCATCTGGCGGAGGAGCTGAATGCGCGCATCGCCAGCAAGTTCCCGGCTTTGGCCGTGGACGGCCTGCTCAGCGATGCCGAATGGCCGAAGTACGATCCCGCCGCCCTCATTGAGGACGAGGTGGAGATCGTCTTCCAGGTGAATGGCAAACTGCGCGACAAAGCCCGCGTGCTCGTTCAGGCCACCAAGGAGGAGATCGAAAAGATCGCCCTGGCCAGCGCCCGCGTGCAGGAGTTCATGGAAGGCAAGCCGCCGAAGAAGATCATCGTCGTGCCCGGCAAGCTGGTGAACATCGTGGTGTGAGCCACAACTTCTTGCGTCAGCCGGGGCTGATTTACTTTTTCAGCCTCGGCTCGCCGATGCCCAGTTCCTTGAGCTGGGCACGCACGGCTTCCAGGTCGGGGGGCGAGACAAACAGCATGGTGAAGCCGCCGCTGGTGTTGCGGACAACGAATGCGGGCTGCAGGCCGTTTTTGACCTCGCTGTTGAGCTTGTCCTCCATGGCCTGCTCGGTAACCATGTACCAGCGGGAGTAGGGGCCGTTCAGCTTGAACTTGGTCAGAAAGATGGCGCGCGCCTGTGAGGCGGCTCCGTTGTACTCAAAGTAAATGATCTGCTCCCCTTTGCCGCGTCGCTCATCGACCTGGTCCCGCAGGGCGTCGTAGGACATCCACGGGGTGAAAAGTTTCTCGCGTTCCTTGCCCTTCGAGGACTCGACCTTGGAGGGGTAGGAGAGGCGAACCTCGTCCTTGGCGTTTGCCAGCATGAAATTTCCCCAGACAGTGAAAAGCACAATCCAAAAAGCGCGGTTAGTCATTTTCATAGCGGTGGATTTATAGGCTTTAATGCTGAAATTCGTCAAGTGTTATGCATGTAATATTTTAGGTATGCCATTGTGTTTGGTGGGATTTTCATCTTATGATCAGGGCGAATTATGGAGCCCAAGCAGAGCCGTCTTAACCCGATTCGGAGATGCATGACACATTGCGAGCCAATGGTTCGCATCAGCGATATTAAGCGCGGCGGCTTCTTTGGTCCGAGACTCTTGCTTAGAAACGCCTTAGTGTGAGGTTTTGTTTTATTTCGCAAGAGTTGATGGAGTGCTTTGACTGGGTTTGTCACAACCAAACCCATCAAAGCTGAAATAATGCTCGTCTATTAAGCGGGCTATAATATCCATGGCTCGTCCGCCTGCTTCCTCTTCATGCTGATCGCCATTCTTCACTACTCAAAACCTCCTGTCATCGGTGGAGTGGAACGCGTCATTGGCGAACAAGCTGCCGCTTTACGCCAGCTAGGCCATGAGGTGGAAATCCTGACGCGGGCGGAATGGCACATGGCCCCGTGGGACGCCGTCATCGTCCACAATGTCTTCACCATGCCCTTTGATCTCGCGTGGACGAAGCAGCTCATCGCGCTGACACGTTCACGCCCCGACATCCGCTGGATCAACTGGGTGCATGATGTCCGCTGGTGGGCCGAAGTCCCGCAGGCCATCCATGTGGCCGTTTCCGAGTTCAGGCGTCAGGATTATGCGACGGTGACACAGGAGCCCGTTCATGTCATCCCCAACGGCTGTGATTCGGCGGCTGTTCTGGGGCTCACTGATCGCGTGCGTGAACTGAATCTGGAGCACGAGTCGCTCGTGCTGCTGCAGCCCACACGCTTTGTGCGGCGGAAGAACATCGAGCTGGGCCTGCAGGTGCTGGCGGAGCTGCCCGGGGCTTTGTACATCGTCACCGCAGCTCCGGATCCGCACCAGTCCGACGGTGCAAAGTATTTCCGTGAGCTGAAGAAGCTGGCCAAAGACCTCGGTGTGATCAAACGGGTGTGCTTCATGGGTGAAAAAGCCCCGCTGACAGACAATGACGTGCGGAGTTTGTACCAAATGGCAGATCTGCTGTTTTTGCCGAGTACTCAGGAGGGCTATGGTCTTCCTTTGATCGAAGGTGCGCTGCATGGCGTGCCCGTGTTTTGCTCCTCCATTCCGGCTCATCGTGAAGTGGCGGTGGCTGCTGCTTTCTTTAAGCTTACCACCTCTCCCAAAACCCTGGCACGCAAGATCAAGTCAAACGCCGCTATGCAGGCGCGGCAGGCACGGCGCAGCATGATGGTGAGGCTCGCCTGGACACGAATTGTGAAGGAGATGCTAGAGCCGTTGCTTTCTGGGCGAAAGGCTCCATGAGTGGCATTGATGAGCCAATACTCCCCCAAAGCCGAGATCGAAGCCGTGCTGGCTGCCAGACATCCAAATGTGTTCGCCTTTCTCGGCGCGCATGAAGCAGGGGAGGGCCGGCAGGTGGTGCGCACCATGCAGCCTTACGCCAGGGAGGTGGCTGTCATCGTCGGGACGGAGCGTGTGGTGGCGGAAAAAGTGCACAAGGACGGCTACTTTGAAGCCATGACGCCACGGGGACTCTACGAACTGGAGATCACCTCCTCTGAGGGTGAGACCACGCGCCTGAGCGATCCCTATTCCTTCGGCCTTCTGCTCGGAGACCAGGACATGTACTATTTCCGTGAGGGGACGCACCAGCGCCTGTGGGATGTGCTTGGCGCAAGCCTGAAAACACTGCACGGGGTCGCCGGCTGCCAGTTTGCCGTGTGGGCGCCGAATGCGCAGCGCGTTTCCGTGGTTGGCGACTGGAACCGCTGGGATGGCCGCATGCACGTCATGCGCAAGCGCATCGAGGCCGGCATCTGGGAAATTTTCATCCCGGGCGTCACCGAGCTCACGCACTACAAGTTTGAGGTGGTGGATACCCACGGCCACATGTGCCTCAAGAGCGATCCCTTTGCTGTCTTTGCCCAGCATGGCACCCAGACCTCCAGCCTGGTCTTTGACATGGACCGCTACCGCTGGTCTGACAGCGAGTGGATGCAGGTGCGGGCGAAGCGCGATCTGTATCACTCACCCATGAGCGCCTATGAGGTGCATCTCGGCTCATGGAAGCGCAAGGCGGAGCAGGGGAACCGCTGGCTGTCCTACAAGGAGCTGGCGGACGATCTTATCCCCTATGTCAAAAACCTCGGCTTCACGCACCTGGAGATCATGGGCATCGCGGAGCATCCGTTTGACGGCTCCTGGGGCTACCAGGTCACCGGCTACTTCGCGCCGACCAGCCGCTTTGGGAATCCGGATGAGTTCCGTGAATTCGTGGACCGCTGCCATCAGGCCGGCATTGGGGTCATTCTCGACTGGGTGCCGGGGCACTTCCCCAAGGACTCGCACGGCCTGGCCAGGTTTGACGGCACCGCCTTGTATGAGCATGCAGATCCGCGCCTCGGCGAGCATCAGGACTGGGGCACGCTGATCTTCAATTACGGCCGCCACGAGGTGAAAAACTTCCTCATCTCAAACGCCCTCTACTGGCTGGAGCAGTTCCACATCGATGGACTGCGCGTGGATGCCGTGGCATCGATGCTTTACCTGGACTACTCACGCAATGCGGGTGAGTGGATCCCCAACCACCTGGGCGGGCGTGAAAACCTGGAGGCCATCGCCTTCATGCGCGAGCTGAACAGCGTGTGCTATGCCAAGCATCCTGGCACCACCATCATCGCCGAGGAGAGCACCGCATGGCCCGGAGTCTCCAAGCCCGTCAGCGGCGGCGGCCTCGGCTTTGGCTTCAAGTGGAACATGGGCTGGATGAACGACAGCCTGCGCTACATGGCCGAGGATCCCGTGCACCGGAAGTACCACCATGGCGAGGCCACCTTTGCCATGATCTACGCCTTTGATGAAAACTTCATCCTCGTGCTCAGCCACGATGAGGTGGTGCATGGCAAGGGCTCCCTGATCAACAAGATGCCCGGAGACCGCTGGCAGAAGTTTGCCAATCTGCGCATGTTCTTCTCCTGGATGTGGGCGCACCCCGGCAAAAAGCTGCTCTTCATGGGCGGCGAATTTGGCCAGTGGAACGAGTGGCGGCATGACGGCAGCCTGGACTGGCACCTCTTCCTTGGCGAGGAGCACAGCGGTCTGCAGCAGCTCGTCAAGGACCTCAACCACCTCTACACCAGCCGTCCTGCGCTGCATGAAAAAGACCACGAGCCCGGCGGCTTCCACTGGCTGGATGCCAATGATGCGGACAACAGCATTTTTGCCTTTGTGCGCTCAGCAGCCGATGGCGACAGGGTGACCGTCCTGGTGAATGCCACCCCCGTGTGCCGCAAAGACTACCGCGTGGGCGTCTCCGAAGCGGGCAGCTACCGCGAGCTCCTCAACAGCGACGCCCCCGCCTATGCCGGCTCCGGCGTCAGCGCTGGCGCAGGCTTCCAGGCGCAGCAGGTGCCCTGGCAGGGGCAGCCGTGGAGCATCGTCGTCGATCTCCCCCCGCTCGCCACGCTCGTGCTGGGCAGGTAAGGGCGCGGCAGCCGGTCGGTGGGAAGCGATTGTTGCAAAGAGGTGCGCGGGTTGGCGCGTTGGTTGTCGTCCCATGAAACTGCTCACGCTTGCCTCCTCCCTTCTTTTCGCTGCCGCACTCTGTGCTGCTGACGCCCCGAAATCCGTCTATGATGTGCCGCTGAAGGACATCGACGGCAAAGACACCTCCCTGAAAACCTACCAGGGCAAGGTGATGCTGATCGTCAACGTCGCATCCAAGTGCGGCAACACACCGCAGTATAAGCAGCTCGAGGCCCTGAACCAGGAGTTCAAGAAGGACGGCCTGGCCGTGCTTGGTTTCCCCTGCAATGACTTCGGCGGGCAGGAGCCCGGCACCAATGAGGACATCAAGCAGTTCTGCTCGCTCAAGTACAAGGTGACCTTCCCGATGTTTGACAAGGTGGCCGTTAAGGGTCCCAACAAGTGCGAGCTCTACCAGGTGCTCAGCGGACCGGCCTCTCCTTTCCCAGGCGATGTGAAATGGAACTTCGGCAAATTCCTCGTCGGCAAGGATGGCAAGATCCTCAAGCGCTTCGAGCCCAAGGTGCAGCCGGACTCCCCGGAGGTCATGACGGCGATCAAGGAAGCTCTGGCTGCGAAGTAATTCGTCGAGACATCCCTGCTCAAACAAAAACGGCGCTGGCTTCATCAGCCGGCGCCGCTTTCGTTTTCAGGCAAGGTTTGAAAGACTCCCGGGCCCTAAGCCTCCTATTTGTAGGAGACGGGCAGGAGCTGCCGCTGGCTGGGGATCTCCATGGTCAGCTGCGTGCCGTAGCGGGGATCGACCCACGTGCCGAGCTCGCGGGAGACGACGAGGGCGTGTTTCTCGGACGCACGGTCATGGTCAGCGCGTGAGGCACCGGCTGCGGAGTCATCCCATTCACGGATGGTGGTGCCGGTGAGCACGACGGGCTTGGTGGGAGTGACAGCGGCCAGCGCCTGGGCGCCCGGCTGCTGGGGCAGGTGGCTCATCACGGCGATGGCGGCCGCGGCCCCCATGGCGGCCCAGCCGGCAGACATGATCCAGCGTGGCAGGGCCTGCGGTTTGCGGCGGCTGGTGCTGAGCCAGCTCATGTCCAGTTTCAGTTCTTCATCGACCCGCTGCGCCAGGGAGCGGGAGGCGGGTGCCGGGGCAAGGCCGCGCAGCAGGTTTTCGAGTTGGGTGTCGTTTGGGTCGTTGTTCATGACATAGCCTCTCTGGTTGATGGGAAGGGTAGGATGTTGATGGCGGGAGATGCGGATTCGCCGAGGAGGTCGGCACGCAGGTGGCCGAGCTTCTTGTGCAGCGCCTGCAGCGCGTAGCGGTAACGGCCTGCGATGGTGTTGATCGAGCCGCCGGTCAGCGCGGCGATTTCATTGAAGGTGAGATCGCCCCAGAGCTTGAGCGTGACGACTTCGCGCTGGTCTTCGGGCAGGGACTGCAGGGCTTTTTCGACGATGGCCGCCGTCTCCTTCTGCTCGGGGCGGGGGTCAAAGACGGGGGCGTTTTCACCGGCCACGGCGAGGTCTGACTTGGCTTCACGGTTGACCCTGCGGTGGTCGGAGCGGCGCTGGTCCAGCGCGATGGTGCGCACGGCTGCGTAAAGCAGCGGAATGTGGGCGGCATCTCCCTCTGGAAACCGCCGCCACCAGCGCACAAACGCCTGCTGGACGACGTCTTCAGCGTCGGCCTTGGCGTCCACGAGCTGACGTGCGTACATCACCAGCTGCGGGGCCAGTTGGTCAAAGGTTTGTTTCCAGTCAAAAGAGGCTTCCATGCGGGGGCAGGGGGGTATATCACACAATATACACCCTGCCTAACGCCTCAAGGCCCGGCTTTTGTATGCAGAACCCGCGAAAAAATCAGGCCTTGGCCTCGGCACGCCCGGGCGGGCTTTTGCCCCAGATCAGGCCGTAGCCGATGAACAGCCCGCCGACGATGAACATGAAGGTGGAGTAAAACTGCCCCTTGGTCAGCCCCATGATCATGTCGGAGCCGCTGTCCGGCTGCCGCACATACTCCAGCGCGATGCGGGCGATGGCATACAGGATGAAGAACAGCCCGGCAATGATGCCCTGGCGCAGCCGTGGAAAGCGCAGACGCAGGAAGATCAGGATGGCGCTGAGCAGCAGGCCTTCGCCCAGCGCCTCATAGAGCTGGGAGGGATGGCGCGGGTGCAGGATGTCCTCCAGGGGGGGGAGGCGGTCGCTGTGCTGCTTGAAGTAGGCGATGATGTCCGGGCTGTGCTGCAGGCCGTTCTGCCAGACCTCGTCCCTCAAGGCCGGATCTCCGCCCTGCTTGACGAAATCCTCATGCAGCAGCTCCGTGGGAAACTTCATCGCCCATTTGTGCGTGGTCACGCGGCCAAAGAGCTCGCCATTGATGAAATTGGCGATGCGTCCCAAAAACACCCCCAGCGGCGCACCGCAGACGATGGAGTCGCCGATGCCCGCCCACGAGATCTTGTGCTTCCAGGCATACCAGCCGCAGAAGAGGGTGACGCCCGCGATGCCTCCGTGGCTGGCCATGCCGCCCTGCCAGAGCATGAAGAGCGTCCACGGGGCATGGATGAACTCGTCGAAATTATACAGCAGCATGAAGCCCAGCCGGCCACCCAGGACGAGCCCGAAGACCGCCACCAGGGTGATGAAATCGGCCACCGCCTCCGGCTTGATCTCAGAAAGCCCGCGCCTGCCGAGGTAGTGCATCACGCGATAGGTCAGGTAAAAGCCCAGCACATACGCAAGGCCATACCAGCGTATGGGCGTGTGAAACACAAACGGGCCGAGGTCGTGCATGTAGTAGCCTAGAAGCATGCGCTAGGCATTGAGCGGGAGTGGCGTGGACTCAAGAGGCAAATGGGGAAGAAAATGGCGGTCTCCCCCCCCGGTGCGCGTCTCTTTCCTCATCCGAATGGGGAAAGCTGCGGCCGACGCTTTCAGGAGACCCGTCACAAAAGAAAAGGCTGCTGATTGTCAGGAAATCCTAACGATCAACAGCCGTTAACATGCAGAGCCTGAGGGCTCTAACACCTCATTTCACGCGCAGCTCTTAGTGCAGGAAGTGGCGCACACCGGTGAAGCACATGGCCATTTTGCGCTCGTCCGCAGCGGCGATGACCTCGGCGTCCTTGACGGAGCCGCCGGGCTGGATAGCGGCGGTGGCACCGGCATCCGCAGCAGCGATCAGGCCGTCAGGGAAGGGGAACATGGCGTCTGAGGCGACGATGCTGCCTTTGAGGCTCAGGCCGGCCTCGCCTGCCTTCCACACCGCGATGCGGCAGGAGTCCACACGGCTCATCTGGCCCGCGCCGATGGCGAGTGTGCGGTCGTGGGAGGCGAAGACGATGGCGTTGGACTTCACGTGCTTCACCACACGCCAGCCGAAGCGCATGGCCTCCAGCTCGTCGCGGGTCGGTGGGCGCACGGTTTTCACCTTCGTTTCCAGGTCGTCCAGACCCAAGGCGCGGGAGTCGCTGTCCATCACCATCACGCCGCCAGGGGCGGAGCGGATGATGGGCTCTGCCAGAGCCTCGGCCACGCCGGGCAGCATCTGGATGAGGCGCAGGTTCTTTTTCTTCTGCAGCAGCGCGCGGGCGTCGGCATCGAAGTCCGGGGCGATGATGACATCGGTGAAGATCTCCGAGATGATGCGGGCCAGACCGAGCGTCATGCTGCGGTTCACCACGATCACGCCACCAAAGGGTGCCTGCTTGTCGGTTTCAAAGGCCTTCTGCCAGGCCTCGCGCAGATCTTCATCCGCGCAGCCCACGCCGCAGGGGTTGGTGTGCTTGAGGATGGCCACGGTGGGGCGGCGGAACTCCAGGGCGATCTCGGCGGCGGCCTGGATGTCGAGCACGTTGGTGTAGCTGAGGTCCTTGCCGTGCAGCTTCACAAAGTAGTCGCCAAAGTTGCCGTAGAGCGAGGTCTTCTGGTGCGGGTTGTCACCGTAGCGCAGCTCCGAGTAGAGGGGCAGGCTGAGGTTGAAGGTCTTCTGCGTGGTCTGCTCCTTGTTCAGGTAGGCGGCGATGGCGGTGTCATACGCGCCCGTGCGCTGGAAGACCTTGCAGGCCAGGCGCTCGCGGGTGCCCAGGGTGGTGTCTCCGTCGTGCTCCTTCATTTCAGCCAGCACCACGGCGTAGTCGGCGGGGTCGGTGATCACCGTGACCCAGCGGTGGTTTTTGGCGGCGGAGCGCAGCATGGACGGGCCGCCGATGTCGATGTTTTCGATGGCCTCCTCCAGTGTCACGTCCTTCTTGGCGATGGTCTGCTCAAAGGGGTAGAGATTGACCACGACGAGGTCGATGCAGGGGATGTCGTGCTTCTGGGCGTTCTTCTTGTCCTCCTCGTTGTCGCGGCGCTGCAGCAGGCCGCCGTGGACCTTGGGGTGCAGGGTCTTCACGCGGCCGTCAAACATTTCGGGAAAGCCGGTGTGGTCAGACACATCCGTGACCGTGAGGCCGCCGTCCTTCAGATGCTTCGAGGTGCCGCCGGTGGAGAGCAGCTCCACCCCGAGCGCCGCCAGTCCTTTGGCGAAGTCGAGAAGGCCGGTTTTGTCGGAAACAGAGAGCAGAGCGCGTGCGATGGGCATGTGTTTGTGTCTTGGGAAGTAAGTTCGGGGCCAAGGAGTAAAGGGAGAAATCCGGGGGTGCCAAGCGCAATTCACGAGCCGTTCTTGTGCCGTGTTCATGGGTTTTTTCTCGTAGCGGAAATTGCTTGTGGTTTTAGCTGCCTCCTGAAAAGATCTAATCCATTGATTTAAACCATGAGCGAAAAGCCGCTGCCGCCACCGATCATTCCCCCTGCCGCTCCCAGAGTCAGACCCCAATCTCCTCCGGCACCGTATCAGATGGCGGTCGTGTCTGATGATGCATCAGCAAAGCCTCGGCCGACCTCCTGTGCCCAGTGTGGCTCCGCTCATCTCAGCACCCTGACGCAGCTGCCCGTCTGCGAGTCCTGCCGCCTGGCGCTGGTGCGGTTTCCATTCCCGATGTGGGTCAAGCTGGCCGCCGCCTTTGTGACGCTGATGGTCGTGGTGTCGCTGGCAGTCTCACAGGAGCGTTTCACCGACGCCTACGACACTGTGCGGGCGGAGAAAATGGTGGCACTGCAGCGCTGGGAGGATGCCTTTCAGAGTTATGGCAGGCTTTTCAAGACCCACCAAGACGCTGAAACCACGGTCCTCTATGCGGAGTCCGCCATGGGCAGCCATCACTACCAGGAAGCCGCCGAGGCCGTAAGCAGCCTCACCGGCAAATACATCCCCGAGTACCTGCATCACCGTGCCACTGTCGTGGTGGACGATCTCGACCGTCTGGCGCAGGAGCATGAGCGGCGCATGACGCCGGATGGCAAACCCAAAATTCCTTACCGGCCAGAGTAGCTCCGTGCCGCCCAGCTCCTATGATCATCATTCCCGGATTCATCATCTCGCTGCTCACCTTTCCTGGTGTCATCGTGCACGAGGCGGCGCATCAGCTCATGTGCCGCCTGACCAACACACCGGTGCTGAACGTGTGCTACTTCCAGACGGGCACCCCGGCTGGGTTTGTGGTACATGACAAACCCTCCTCGGGATGGCGGCATTTCTTCATCGCCGTCGCGCCGTTTCTCATCAACTCGGTCATCGGCTGTCTCATCTGCCTGCCTGTGGCGCTGGCACTGGCCGCCGGGGCCAGCTTGGAGCCGGTGGATTTTCTGCTCGGGTGGCTGGGTGTCTCCGTGGGAATGCATGCCTTTCCCAGCACCGGGGACGCCTCCAGCCTCTGGGCGGCCATGAAAGAAGATCGCACCCCTTGGCATCTTAAGCTCGTGGGCTTTCCCGTTGTGCTCATCATCTATGTCGGTGCCGGACTCTCCGTAGTATGGTTTGACGCCATCTATGCGTGGCTGATCTGCTTTGCCCTGCCGCACAGCTTTATTGAGCTGCTGGTCTAGCCGTGCCAACCACGGACCTTCCTTTGAGCTCGCTCCCTCACTGCGGCCCCGCCTTCGGCACAAACGGCGGGTAAAACTTCCGCGCTCCAAACTCCATGTAACGGTTTTCGCCGGACTTCAGATAGACGGGCAGGGGACCCTTGTCCGCAGCCCCCTCGGGCTGGTAGATGAAGTGCTGGCCCGTCGCATCCAGACCCAGTTTCATCATCGTCGCATCATCCCGTTCCACGGCCTCCTCGCTGCGGCGGTACAGCCCCTCTTCCTGACCGGCGTAGCGCAGATTGGGCTCGTAGCGGTCGTCCTTGCCCAGCGGGCGGGTGTAGTACTTCGTGTCTCCCAGTGCGGTCGGGTACTCCGTCCACTCATAAGCCGCCGGGTGCAGGTGGATGCGCCAGCTCAGCACCACCAGCGACGCCAGCAGCACCGCCCAGCCGAGCAGCATTCGCCCGGGGGTGTCGCGGATTTCATTGGCGGCCATGGGCAGGCATCAAAGCCGGAAAAGCCCCCGGTGAAAAGGGATAAATCTGTGCTGCAACCGCCTCAATCCCAACGCGAATATCCACGAATGACCACCCATGGCACCGGGCGGATTCTGATTCGCGGCTATTCGCGAATATTCCTCTTCAGTCGCGTTTAAAGAAGACTCTCTTTTGAGATAAAAATCATTGGTTTTGAATGTTTTCTCTGCGTTTTTCCAATCTCTGCGGTGTTAAACTCCGACCCTGACGCCGCCATGCACCGCCCGGCCCGCTGCATGAATCCCACGCCGCCGGCCGTACTCTCGGGCTTGTCATCGGCGCCCCTCTCGGCTTCGATGGCCCGTTCCTTTTCCCGACCCCTCCTATGAGCAAAAAATGGCGCATCGCCGGCATCAATTTCGATCACTTCCACATGGGCGACCTCCTGCGCCAGACCTCCGAGCATCCGAACGCCGAGATCGTGGGCATCTGCGATGAAAAGCCCGAGCGCCTCGTCGATGCCACGCGCAATTTCAGCCTCACGCCCGCGCAGGTCTTCACCGACCACCGCGCCTGCATGGAGCAGACCAAGCCGGACATCGTCGTGCTGTGTCCCGCCGCCTCCTGCCATGGCGACTGGGTTGCCAAGATCGCGCCCTACGGCACCCACATCATCATGGAGAAACCCTTTGCCGGATCGCTGGCCGAGGCCGATGCCATGATCGCCGCCATGCAGCCGCACGGCAAGCTGCTCGCCGTGAACTGGCCGCTGGTGTGGGATGCAGGGCAGCAGACCGCGCACCGGCTCATTCAGGAAGGCCTCATCGGTGAAGTGCGCGAATTCCACCACCACGGCGGCAATCGCGGCCCGCTGTACCACGGCGCCGACAAGATCGAAAAAGAGCCCAGCGCCGCCGAAAAAGCCGCGAGCTGGTTTTACAGCCAGGCGCAGGGAGGGGGCTCGCTGCTCGACTACATGGGCTACGGCACCACGCTCGGCACCTGGCACCTGGGCGGGCAGGTCCCACTGGAAGTCACCTGCGCCTGGAACCAGCCCGAGGGCCTGGAGGTGGACGAGCACGCCGTGGCCATCATCCGTTACAGCCTCGGCCTCAGCAAAAGCGAAACCCGCTGGGGCACCTTTACCGATCCCTGGACCCACCAGCCCCAGCCCAAGTGCGGCTTCGTCCTCAAAGGCACCGACGGCACGATTTCTTGCTACGACTACGAACCCACCGTCCGCGTGCAGACCCGCGCCCGGCCCGAGGGCTACGAAATCCCGGTCGATCCCGTCCAGTCGCCGAACCGCAACCCCATCGAAAACGTCATCCACCACCTGGAAACCGGCGCCCCCTTGATCGGCCCGCTCCGCCTCGACATCTCCCGCATCGGCCAGCAGATCGTCGATACCGCGTTCCGGAGCGCCCAGGAGAAACGGACGCTGAAGCTGGTGGGGTAGGAGCGGAGCAGGGAGCGCCCACCACAGGGCTTTTGCCTGGCTGGGAGCCAGTTCGGAAGCCCTCCAGAGACTCAATTATTAACTACCAACAATCAATGTAATGTAAAATATATAGGTGTCGGGTCCGGTTCATTGGTGTGTTAGAGTCCCCGGCACATGGACGCCGACGAACTACGAGAGCAAATCAAGGCTTCGAACCGCAGAGTCGGACTGAGCTTCGACGAAGCAGCCGAGACGACGGTCTTCTCTTCCGAATTGCTGGATCAATATCTCTCATTGGAGTACGGAGACCATGGAGTGGCGGCTTTCCGGATCGAGGCGTTTCTGACCGCAGCCAAGAACCGCCCTATCAAGGCCTCCGTCCTGACCTCAATCGCCGATGCGCTGCGCCAAAGAATCGCGGAAGGTTTGAAGCTGAGCAGCAGTGATCTTCAAATGGGATTGGCTCTGGCGGCAGCCGGCCATTTCAAACGAGACGACATGGCTTCGCTCGTTCAGGCAATGAAAGGTGTGAATGACTTTGCGGTCGCTTCTGCCGCCGCAGCCCTTTTGCCAATCATCGGGCCAGATTTCATCCAGGACTACCTCGTCTCGACTGAACTCTTTGAGACCGGTGGGATGGGTGGTCCCCAGCGGCCGCTGATCCAAGAAATGGCCTCGGAGGCCATGCGCGATTTCAAGCACCAAAAGGCATTGAAGAGTGATTGCGGGAGTTTTGGGTGGTTGCGCCGGATCTGTCGTGCATTCTTCCCTCCCGGAGGCTGAGGAAGTCTGAAAGCTCACTAAAGGATGCCTGATATTGAGTGCGCATCCACTTCTCGAAAAAGATGCCAGGCATGAATGGCACTTGATTAAGCCGCCTTTCGATACTTGTCGCGGTGGGGGATTTCCTGAAACTCGCGGCGCGGCTGCGTCAGCAGCTGATGGGTTTTGGGGCGTCGTTTCTTGGCCCTGGGTTCGCGTCGTCCGGTACGTTGGGGGTTCATCACTGAGGCGATGGCTTTGAGCAATTCATCCCGCCACTGTTCCAGTTTGCGAGGCTTGTCAGCATAGAGTGCGGCACGCGGCAGCCATTCGCGCAGCACGTCAAGCGCGCCTTTGAAGCTGACCCGCCCAAGCTCACGGCCGTGCGCGCTGGCGCTGTGCAGGATGAGCAGCCGGATGGCGTTGTAGGCGCAGGCATGCATGAGGATCTCCTTCTCGATCATGTCGGGAGTCTTGCAGCGCAGCACATCCATTTTCATCGTCGTTTTGATGTCCCGAAAAAACAGCTCGATGCTCCAGCGGCGGTGGTAGAGTTCGGCGATCTGCTCCACGCCATACCCTTTGGCATCGACCAGCGTGGTGGCGATCCACACGCAATGGGTACGGAAGCCTTTGCGCTCAATGGGCACCTTGATGATGCGCACTTCGAGCTGCTCCGGCAGCGCCTCCCACTGCCGGGCATCCCACGGGCACTTGCCAGGTCGATGTTTGGGCTTGTGCCAGCTCTGCAGGCATTGATGGCCGCCCAAAGAGCGGCCTTTTCCCAGGTCCTTGGGGCGTGCCTGATGCAGGCGCAGGACGGTGTCAACGCCACGCGCCTTGAGCTCGGCCATGAGCGCCCAGGCGCAGAAGCCGGCGTCGCCGAGGAGCACATCGCCCTGTTTGAGCAGATGGCTCACCTGCTGCCAGAGGCCCAGGTCATGACGGCACCACCTGCCCAGCGCGTGGCCCAGCCAGGCACCCGTCGAGAGGCAGAAGACACCCAGCATGGAGGCAACCGGAAAGCCGCAACCCGGCTTCTGAGCAGGGGGCTGCGGCCAGCGCTCCTGGTTCCTGGTGGTGTCAGGCATCGAGCAACTCGTGCCATCAAGCACTTTGACCTCACGTCCGCACCACAGCCAGGCTGAGGGTGCCTGTGCGGTGAGTTTGGAGCGCAGAGCCTCGCAGGCAGCCTGGACAAACGGAAGGCTCAGAGCGCAACGCGCCTGGCAAAAAGCCCCGGTTCTCAGGGAAGGACGCTTGGGATCGAGCGGACGGTTGATGAGCCAGGCACGGACTTTGGCGACGACGCCCTGGCAGGCCATGCCCGGGTTGAGCACTTGGAAAAGAAAGGCCCAGAAGAGGGTGGTGGGGGTGTAAATGGACTCTCGAAGTGGTTTGGAATCAGGAGCACTGGAGAAGAAATCCTGAGGGAAGAAGGGACCGATCAGGGCGGAAAGATCGGGCAAGGAGAGGTGGCGGAAGTGCTCGATGCCCCGGGCAAGCAGGCTGGCCAGGGAAGGCTTGGCCCTGCCCTGAAGCAGGTGAGGGAAATGAGGGAGGAAAGAAGTTTGAACAGCCATGTGAAGTGGAGTTCAAGCATCGTTGGAATGTTCAAATAATGTTACACAAAAATTTTAATACATATGCCTGTAAATGAACCTGCCAAAAAACGAATCCTGCCCTTAATCAAGTGCCATTCATGCCTGGCATTTAGCACGCAGCGCAGCCCCCTTGCAGATTGAAACCCAAAGTGCACCTGGGCTGTTTTTTGGAATTAGATGGGTTTGAGCAGGAAAGGCAAGAGGGAATGAGGTGATTGAAAGCCGAGTGTTTTGCGTGGTCGGAAGTTAAGTTGGTTTTGAGTTTTTCGGTGTTCGGTGATGCGGTTGCTGACAGGCTCTCCCTTGGGGCAGTACTCGCGAATAAGGCCGATGGTGTTTTCCACGGTGCCCTTTTCCCAGGCGTGGTAGGGATGGCAGAAAAAGGGCTCGCCACCTGTAGCTTGAGCTACCGACTTATAACTGGCAAACTCACAGCCGTTGTCATAGGTGATGGAAAGTGTCTGGAAGCGGCGCAAAGCATGGATGATGGCTTTGGAGACAGACGCAGCCTTTTTGTTGGAGACATGGCGTATGAGCGTATAACGCGATTTGCGCTCAACCAAAACCAGCAGTGAGCCGGCCTGTTTACGAGCACCCTCCATCAGGTCCGCCTCCCAGTGTCCGAAGGTGCTGCGGTCACTGAATGCCGTTGGCCTGCAATCGATGGAAGGACGATTGCGCACAGCGGCCCGGCGTGATGAAGAAGCGAAGTAGCGTTTGCCTTTGCGGCGCAGCAGCGTCCTGAGGCCAAGGGTGTGACCTTCGTAAGATCGTATGTGTCGGTAGATGGACTGGGCCGTAAAAGTGTGACCGAATTGATTCGAAAACAAAGAAGCGATCTGTTCCGGACTAAGTTTCAAGATCAGCTTGGCACGAATGAAACGCTTAACATCCAAGGTCAGTTTGGACCGCTTGTGGTTGGCCATTAAACGCCGGTGTTGTGTCATATCATTGGCGATAAAGCAGCAGTACCCAAATCCTGATCGGTTACGCCTGAACTCCCGGTAAATGGTTGTGCGGTGAACCCCCAGAATGGTGGCGATTTTTGTTTTAGAGACTCCCTGCTTGAGCAGTTGTCCAATTGCTCTTCGATGGAAGACGGTGAGATGATGGTAGCGTTTCATACGAGTGAGTAGTTATCAAACGCCCAGGGAGTGATGCACTTCGGTAGTTAATCCGCATGTAAACACCTGAAAATCTGCAAGTTACAGCATGCTTTACGCACGTCTCACATGGCGCGTGAACTAGGGGCAGGGCTTTGACCGATGGCTCCTGCCCTCCCAGCGAGGCCCCCTTCCCGGCTCACCGGCCATGGCGACCGGGACACTGGCTGGAGAAGTTGCCGAGTTGCCATCCCTAGAGGTGGAAACTCGGAAACTTGGGGGTTCCGGCCAGCCGGGTGGTAGCGGAGCGTCTGGAGGTGCGCGGAGGGGGCCGGAGCCGGTGTTTTGGGATCGGGAGAAAGAGACAGGGCATTGGGTGCCCTGCGGGGTGCGAGGCGATGAAGCGGTGGTCTCAGCGCCTGCCTGCTGCCGGCTCATCCCTGTTTCGTGAGGCAGCCCCCCCTTCCCTGATGGCGGAGAAACAGGCACAACTTCCACATTTTCAACGGGGGTGTGTACCCACGCGCAGCCCGTCCAAGGCGGCCATTTCAATCAAATCAACCTTTTCAAAGCCCGGGTATTCGCGCAGGTCATTCATGGGAGTCTTGTGCCCCCTGTCTCACCGGGGGATGTGTGCATACCGGGTGTTAACCTGAGTGCGAGCGAACCGTTGAAGCGAGCGCTGAAAGGCGGGCGCTCCAGGAAAGGTGGGAACGCTTTGAGCCAGCTGCCCATGCTGGCGCGAAGGATTCTTCGGACGCAGCGCAGCGCATCCCTGCCAGTGCTGCGGCAGGCATGGGCGGGCGAGGAGGTGCGGGGATCAGGGGTGGCGTGCTGGATTAGCCGATCGAGAGCCAGCGAAAGCTCGGGCGGGCTATGCCACAGATACGCAGGGTGACTGCATTGAGACTTTGTGGCCTATGCCCGAGATTCATTGACCTGACAATAAACAATAAACTATTGTGACTTGAAAAATATTCCCTGCACTTCTGGTTAAAAGACTTGTCTCAATCCCGTTCCCCTCACGCATGACTTTCTTCCAGCTTTTCGACCCACGGCAACGTCTGGCAAACGCCTTCATCCGCAGCGCCCGGCCTTGCATTCAAGCCGCGCTGGCTTTGATGGCCACGGTCATTTCAGCCCAGCAGCCCGCCTTGCCGCCTGAGCTCGGGGCGCTGAATCAGCAGTTCATCAAGCTGCAGAAAGAGCAGGTCACAGCGCCCTTTGAATCGGATCTTGTCGTACTCAACACCGGTTACCTAGGGGCCATCGACAAAGCCGTGACAGCGGAAAAAGCAGCCGCGAATTTGGACGGCATCCTTGCGCTGGAGGCGGAAAAGAAGCTCATCACTGAGAAGGCTTTAGCCGCCGAAAGGCCGCCCCTGCCGCAAAGCGATGATGAAAAGACTCCGGCGGTGGTGAAAAATCTCCGCAACATCTACCGCACCTCGTATGCGAAGCTCGAAGCGCAACGCCTGAAGAATCTGCAAAAGCTCGTGGCTCCGCTGAACGTGCGCTTGAAACAGATGGAGGCGGACTTCGTCAAAGCGGACCGCATCGCCGATGCGAAGACGGTGCACAGCTACCGGGAAGCGCTGGCGGAGGAGGCGCCCGCCGCAGGAGAGCCGAAGCCCGCCGCGACTCTCAACCCCGCTGTGATGATCACGGCGAAAGATGGCTTTACCAACACGCTCGGCATGAAGTTCCTGCCGGTGAAAGGCACCGCTGTGCTGTTCTGCATCCATGAGGTGCGTTACAAAGACTATGCCGCGTATGCAGCGGAGAATCCGAACGTGGATGTTGCCTGGAAAGATCAAACCGTCGAAGGCCATGCCATCACTGATCGCAAGGAAGACCACCCGGTGATCAAGGTCAGCTGGGATGACGCGCAGAAGTTCTGCGCCTGGCTGAGCCAGAAAGAAGGGAAACTTTACCGCCTGCCCACGGATGAGGAATGGAGCTACGCTGCGGGCATTGGGGAGAAGGAGAAGCGGAAGACTGGGGCGCTGCCCTTCCAAATGCCGACGGTGCCAGACGTGTTTCCGTGGGGTGACGACTTCCCGCTGACGAAGAAGAACAAACCCGGAAACTTCAGAGATGCCAGCCTTACAGGCAAAGCGCCGGGCGCAGATGGCAAGGAAGACAGCCTCGAAACCTACGATGACGGTTTCCCGACCACTGCACCGGTGATGAGCTTCAAGCCAAACAAACTCGGTCTCTATGATCTGGGCGGCAACGTGTGGGAATGGTGCGAAGACTGGTATGACAACGCGCAGCAAGACCGTGAGTTGCGCGGGGCCTCCTGGCATGACAACAACCGCGGCTTTCTGCTGTCGTCCTACCGCCTTCACGGCCCCCCCGGCGGCCGTCACGGCGACCACGGCTTCCGCTGTGTGGTGGTGCCGCCCCGTGGCCTGAAGGACTGATGTTCTTTGGTCTTTTAAGAACGACACGGTGCCACACACGCTGCACATGACTTTTCCCCGGGCCTCTCGCAAAGCTCGGCGGTCAAAATCCCCGGTGCGCCGCGTCTGCGCTGGGACGCTGCTGCAGAGTTCCTGAGAAGGAAACGGCGGAGCAGGCGAGGGCGGGGTGTCCCAATCAGCCGCGAGAGCTCATGGGGCGTCTAGGAAGCCCAAGACCAGGCGAACGACGGCGCTTGGGGGACCAAGCGCCCTGCCCGCGCTGGGCCTGCGCCCACCGGACCGGAGCCATGGACTACTTGATCAGCTTGTGAACGGATTCGCTGAAGGCCTGGCCGAGGATCTCGTTTCCACTGATCACCTGCACATGAAAGCCGTGGTACTTCTTCCCAGACTCTTCGACGAGCTTGTAACTCCTACGGCCGGAGCGCTCGCTGTGGGTGCGGACGAAATCAAAGGCCACCTTGGGGGTCTCGATGTCCAAGTAGCGGCCGTTGGAGTCCACGGTGATTTTCATTTCGCCGGATTTCTCCACAGCAATGGTGTCCGAGCCGCGCCGGAGGTTGGCGGCGTAGAGGGCCCATTTCAGCGTGACTCCTTCGAGTTTGACGGAGGTGTAGTTGGTGATGCGCACTCGGAGCCAGTGCGAGGAGACGTATTCTTCCTTGGCGATGTCGGCGGACTTTTTCTGAACCTCGGGTTTGACGGCGATATCGACCGAACCGGCGGAGGCGGCACTGACAAAAAGAAGGCTGCAAAGGATGGCGAGACGTGTGTGCATGGCGTGAGGGTGTGTGGTGTGGATGACCTCAACAGGCGGACTGAAACGGCGGCATGACATGACGAGGTCGGGATCACCTCAGCCGCGCTGCATTGGGAGACGGAAGCTGGCCGCCCCTCTTCAGCAGCGCTCCATGCACAGCCAGCGGTGCCGGCGCACCCCGGTGTGGACTGCCCAGTTTTCAGCTCCTCTGAGCGGTGCCACCAGGTCGGCATGCGCCACACGGATCGCCTCATGCCAGTCCGGCATGGCAGGCGCGTCGCAGTCTGAGAAAGCATTCTCGTGCAGCAGGCTCTGCTTGAGCTCCGCTTCATCGTCATCCAGCACGCAGACCAGATGCGAAGCATCCTTCGCCACTGCGGCAGCGTCCCAGAAGCACTGCTCCGTGCTGAGCGTGAGCAGGACGAGGAGGTTCAGGATGAACGGGCACCAGCGCATGGGATGGGCGGATGTCTGAGTAAACGAAAGGATGTGGCGGCAGCTATCACAAGCCATGTAAACTTTTCTCCGGGGAGAATGGATTTGATCGCGGCCATCGGCTGCAGGGCTGGTGGGAGTGAGTCGGGTCAATGGTCCCGCTAGGCCGCGGAGTTTGGCCGGGAGGGGGCCACGGATCGCTGCTGCTGCGCGGGCAGCGCGTGGTGAGCATGCCGCCGGAGGTTAGGCCTCTGGCCTGACCAAGGCCTGAGGCGTCCCGCCTCCAGCTTGCCACCCAGCGGGAGCGCTCACCATGGACTGGGAAGGACAGGCTGGAAGCCCGTCTCCCCTGGACAGCCGGGACGGCTATCCTCCAAGCAGCTGCGGAGCGCAGGCTCCAGGCACGAGTGCTTCTCATGCCCCTCCGGAGTAGCGCAGCCGGCTGTAGCAGGCGGCCACGGCGCTGAGCACCAGGCCGGCTCCCAGCAGGGGCAGGACCTGCTTGAGCTGGATGGTCGGCGGTAGCAGGACGATGATCAGGAAACCCAGCAGGCAGATCCCACGGGTGAGGCCGTAGAGCAGGTGGCTGCTGGGCCTGCGGTCCTGCGCGGCAAAGACATAGCTGCCCAGCAGCATGCCCCAGACCGCGAGGCTGAAGCCCACGCTCCACTTCGGCCAGCCGTACTCCAGCAGGGCAAACTCAGGATGGCATGGGTCGTAGCGGACGGTGACCTGGCTGCCGGCACTCAGGGACTGCGCGAGGGCTCCGGCACCGGCCTCGTAGGCTTTGTTGCTGATCCACCCTGCCCGCACCCGGTCACTCTCGTACCTGCGCCCATCCACCTTGTAACTGTAGCGGATGAGAGAGCGTGTGTTGCCGCGATGGCTAGCGGGCTGGGAGGAGATGACGCGGCCCTGGGTGGTCGCTTCGGCCCGCCACAGATGCCAGGAGGACACGCAAAACTCCACGGGCATGAGGAAGAGCAGCGCCAGAAACAGGGGCAGAAAGATGAGGGCTGCGGCGAGTCCGAGGATGTAGCGCATGGAGAGGGCGGTTCTTGAACCGATAGGCCGGATCTTGCCAAGGCGACGGCTTGCATGCAATGGGGCACTGGTTGCAGAGCGGGGTGTTGTTTGGAATCAGGGCCGCTCCAACGCTTTGCCGCTGGCGGAGGCCGATGTGACGATGTAGAGGCCCCGGCAGCCTTCCACCCCGATGAACCACCCTGCCCTCCCATACGATGCCAAGACATGGAAGCTGGCGGGCGTGGTCGCCCTGGTGCTGCTGGGTGTCGCGATCTCCCTGGCCCTCATGGAGCGGTGCCTGCAGCCGGAGCGCGGGCCGCAAGAAAGAAGCCACGAGCACCGGGAGCGCCCCAACCGCCACCGCAGCTCCCTGCCGCCGGAGGTTCAGCGGCAGTTTGAGGAATTCCGGAAGGAGAAATGAGCCTGGCCTGAGGCTCGCCCCTGACCCTGCGGGCCGTCTTGGGGTGTTGGAGCGGTGAGAGCGAGAGAATGGTGACGAAACGTCTCTTTTTGGAAGCTGTTTTGAAGACATGGTTAACATGTGTTAATAATATACATCAGTTTGATAATGTGGTGATTAACAAGCATGGAAGGTGCTGGCATTGTCTGCGATAGCCGGATTTAACCTACGCTCTGCCGCCTTGCTGGAGGAGGGCGTAGGAACCGGAGCGCGGACAGGGAGATGCTGCAGGGGCTGTCTGTCCTCGTTTCACGCCTTTGCAGCAGGCTCTCGACGGAGCTGGAGCCCCATTTTTCGAGCTCTCCGAGGAGCGCTTGATGGATGTATGACTGGCGCGTTCAAATACATGGCAATTCATTGAATATAAGCCATATAAACAATGTGTAATGATCATGTGATCCGGCGCGCGGGCACACCTCTCCCTGGTTGGGGCATGGGGTGCCTTTGGCTGAGTTTCCAGAATGCTGGACGGCCCCTTTACGCGATCTTCCAGGCCTCGCGCATGGGGCGGAGGAGCATCTGGTTTGCCTGCTCGTCGCCTTCAAAGCGCTCGGCCTTCGGGTCGAACTTCAGCGGGCGGCCGAGGACGGCGGAGATGGCTCCGATGTGGCAGGTGGTGGCGGCACGTTGGGCGATCTCCGCCGTGGCGGCGGTGCGGCCACGGGAATAGACGGCGTCGATGAAGTTGCGGTGGTGGTTCTTGGACTCGTAGAGCTTCACGTCGCTGTCCTTGAGCTTGGCGCGCAGGATGGCGTCGTCGCTGGCCTTGAGGACCTCCGATTCGGTGTAGATCCAGCCCTCGCTGCCGATGAAGCGGGTGCCCCACTTGGTCTTGTCGTCCGTGCTTGTCATGACGACGCGTACACCATTGTTGTACTGATACTCGATGCGGAAGCTCTCGGCGGCGTCATAAATGCCGGTGGTGCGGCGCTTCACCTCGGTGGCGCTGACTTCGGTGGGGGTGGTTTCGTCCATGCCGGCTCCCCACTGCGCCACGTCCAGGAAGTGCGCACCCCAGTCGGTGATGTAGCCGGGGGCGTACTCCTCGATCCAGCGGAAATTGAAATGGCAGCGTGCGGCCGTGTAGGGCTTCTCCGCCGCAGGGCCCAGCCACATGGCGTAGTCCAGGTGGGCGGGCACGGGCTCGGTGGCCTCCAGGCCGGTGTAGCCGCCGCGGATGGCAAACTTGCCCGGCACGCCGATCTCGATCTCCTTGAGCTGGCCAATGTAGCCGTTGCGCACGCGCTCGCAGGCCATGCGCACCTTGAGGCCGGAGCGCCGCCAGGTGCCGCACTGCAGCACGCGCTTGTTTTCCGCCACCGCACGGCAGATGGCACGGCCCTCCGCGATGCTGGCACCGAGGGGCTTTTCTGAGTACAGATCCTTCCCGGCCTTGGCGGCGGCGACGGCCACGTTGGAGTGCCAGTGGTCGGGCGTGGCATTCATGATGGCGTCCACATCGCTGCGGGCCAGCACCTCGCGGAAGTCTTTGAAGATCGCCGTCTCCGGCAGTCCGGCCAGCTTGGCGGCAGCGGCGGCGTGCTGGGAGTCCACATCGCAGATGGCGACGACCTGCACGCGCTCATCGGCCATCAGTGCGCGGAGGTTGCTGGTGCCCTGCCCGCCCACGCCGATGCAGGCGAGACGGACTTTTTCATTGGGCGACACGGCCCCAGCACGGCCCAGAGTGGCGGCGGAGACGATGAAAGGGACGGCGGTGCTGAGAAATTGACGACGGGTGGGAGATGCAGAGTCGGGCATGGGAAAGAAACGCAGTTCGTTTCCGATATTCATCATTCACCCGATTTCTTCATTCACTCATGGACTCCCCCGCCCTGCCCCGCCGTCGTGACTTTCTGCAAACCACCGGCCTGGGCCTCATGGGCTGGCCGCTGGTGCAGTCTTTCTTTGGCAGCACGGGCAGCGCCTTGGCGCAGACTGCGGCCAAGACGCCAGCTGCTGCCGCGACTGCGATCCCTCAGCTCAACCGTTTTCCCCGCATGATGCAGGACTGGCTGGTGGCCGAGGTGCGCGCCGCCGAGCAGCGGGGCAATGCACGGCGCGAGGCTTTGAAAACGAAGGCGGACGCCGAGGCCTACGTGAAGTCCGTGCAGCAGCGCATCCGCGACTGCTTTGGCCCGCTGCCGGAAAAGACGCCGCTGAATGCGAAGGTGACGAAGACGCTGGAGCGCGACGGCTACCGCATCGAGAACATCACCTTTGAAAGCCGCCCGGGCTACCTCGTGACCGGAAACCTCTACCTGCCAAGCAGCAAGGGCAAGGTGCCGGGGGTGATCGGCGTGTGCGGGCACTCGCTCAATGGCAAGGCAGCGGAGGCTTATCAGAGCTTTGCCCAGGGCCTCGCACGGCAGGGGCAGGCCTGCTTCCTGATCGATCCCGTGGGCCAGGGCGAGCGGTTTCAATACCTGAACGAAAAGCTCGGCTCCCGCCTCGGTGGTGGCACCACGGAGCACAACCAGATGGGCGTGCCGCAGGCGCTGGTGGGCGAATTCCTCGGCACCTGGTTTGTGTGGGATGGCATTCGCGCGCTGGACTACCTGATCACGCGCCCGGAGATCGACACCACGCATCTCGGCATCACCGGCAACTCCGGCGGCGGCACGCAGACGACCTGGCTCTGCGGCCTGGAGCCACGCTTCACCATGGGCGCGCCCTCCTGCTTTGTGACCACCTTCCGCCGCGATGCGGAGAACGAGCTGCCGCAGGACATGGAGCAGTGCCCGCCCCGTGTGCTGGCGCAGGATCTGGACCACTGCGATTTCCTCGCCGCCATGGCACCGAAGCCGGTGATCATCCTCGCGCAGGAGAAGGACTTCTTTGACAACCGCGGCTCCACCGAGAGCTACGAGCGTCTCAAGAAACTCTACACGCTGCTCGGCAAGCCGGAGAACATCCAGCTCCACATCGGGCCGGATCCGCACGGCTACACGCAGTCGAACCGCGAGGCGATGTACCAGTTCTTTGGCAAGGCCACCGGCATCCCCGCCGCAGCGGCGGAACCGGTGATGACCATCGAGAAAGACGAGGTGCTGCTCTGCACGCCGAAGGGCCAGGTGGCGGAGTCGGGCTCGCGCACGCTGATGAGTTTCACGCGGGAAAAGGCGGACGATCTGGCAGCGAAGCGCAAGCCGCTCTCTGGCGCAGCGTTGCAAAAAGCCGTGCGCCAGGTGCTGAAGCTGCCCGCGCTGGCGGACACCGCGCCGGACTACCGCATCCTGCGCAGCGTGGGCGCACGCAAGTACCCCACCAAGGGCTACTGCACCTACGCCGTGGAGACGGAGCCGCTGATTCACGCACTGGTCACACGCCTGAGCGACGAGGCGCTGACCTCGCGTCTGCCGCGCGGGCAGAGCAAGGCCATCCTGTACATCTCCCACCGCTCCGCCGATGCCGAGCTGCGCAGCGATCCGTTTGTGAAAGAGCTGATCGCCGCCTCGCCGGACGCCGCCTTCTTTGCCTGCGATGTGCGCGGCATGGGCGACTCCCAGCCCGACACCTGCGGTGCGAACCAGTTCACCGGCATCTACGGCAGCCACTACTTCTACGCCGCCTTCAGCCAGATGCTCGACCGCCCGCTGTCCGGTCAGCGCGCCTACGATGTGCTGCGCGTGCTGCAGCTTCTCGCCTCAGCAGGACATACGGAGATTCACCTGGCCGCGCAGGGCTGGGGTGCCCTGCCAGCCGCCCTGGCCGCCGTGCTCAGCCCGCAGGTCAAACAGGTGACGCTCAAGCATGCGCTCAGCTCCTTCCATGAGCTGGCCGTGCATGAAGACCAGCAGTGGCCCGCCGCCATCATGGTGCCGCAGGTGCTCCAGCACTTTGACCTGCCGGACTGCTATGAGGCGCTCAAGCCGCAGAAGCTCCAGCTCATCGAGCCCTGGGGTGCCGCCGACGGCATGAAATAAGCTCCCACTCCACACTCACCATGCAATCCACCCTCAAGATCAAGCTCTCCCTCTTCATGTTTCTCCAGTACTTCATCTGGAGCAGCTGGTACATGACGCTGGGCAGCTACCTCGGCACCCTGAACTTCAGCGGCACCGAGATCGGGGCCTCCTATGGCGCGTTTGCGTGGGGTGCCATCCTTTCGCCCTTCATCGTGGGATTGATCGCCGACCGCTTCTTTGCCTCGGAGAAAATCATCGCCGTGCTCGGCATCGCGGGCGGGCTGGTGATGTTTTACATCCCGCAGCTGAAGACCTTCGGCAGCGTCTATCCCACGCTCATCCTCTACTGCACGCTCTACGCGCCCACGCTGGCTTTGGGGAATTCCATCTCCATGACGCATCTCGCAGACGCGAAGAAGGACTTCCCTTTTGTGAAGATCTTCTCCGCCGTGGGCTGGATCGCGGGTGGCGTGGTGCTCAGCCAGTTGAAGGGGGAGCAGTCAGCGCTGCAATACTACCTGGCAGGCGGCACCTCGATGGTGTTTGGCCTGTTTGCCCTGACGCTGCCGCACACGCCGCCGAGAAAGAAAGGCCAGGACGTGCCGCTGGGCGAAGTCCTCGGGCTGGATGCGCTGGCGCTGCTCAAGAAGCCCACCTTTGCCATCTTCATCCTGTGCATGTTCCTCATCTGCATCCCGCTGTACTTCTACTTTGTGAACATGGGCACCTACCTCACGCAGCTCAAGTGGGCGGACATGGCGCAGAAGATGACGCTGGCGCAGGTCTCCGACATCGTCTTCCTCCTGCTGCTGCCGCTGATGCTCAAGAAGCTCGGCTATAAGAAGACCACCTTCCTCGGCATCCTGTCCTGGGCCGTGCGCTACTTCATGCTCAGCGCCAGCGCTGCCAGCAGCGGCACCGTGCTCATTTTTGCCGCCATCCTGCTGCATGGCGTCTGCTATGATTTCCTCTTCATCGCCGGGCAGCTCTACGTGGACAGCGAGGCCAGCGAACGCACACGCGGCGCCGCACAGGGCCTCATCGCCATCATCCTCTGGGGCTTCGGCTCACTGGTCGGCACCTACCTGGCTGGATATTTCATGGATCAGCACAAACTCGCCACGCCGAAAGGTGCCGTCACCCACGACTGGTCCGCCATCTGGGCCACGCCTGCGTGGATCGCTGTCACCGTGCTGGTGGTGTTTGTGATCTTCTTCCGCGAACCGCAGAAAGCGCCTGCGGGTGCATGAGGCGCACAGGAGCGCGGAATTTATTCCGCAGCATTCCGACAACACGCATACCTCCGCTTCAGATTGAGTTCTTCAGCAATCGCAGCGCTACGGAGTGCTGGCCACAGGGTCTGCAGCAGATAAGCGGGTCATCGGCTTGACGGGAAGGTTCGCCGTTAAGAGCCTTGGCGCTTCGGCGGAGAGCTGCGGAATAAATTCCGCGCTCCAAAGCGCCATTCGTGGCGCTGAAACGTTAAACCGTGGTCGGGCTGGCGAGATTCGAACTCACGACCTCTTGCACCCCATGCAAGCGTTCTACCAGGCTGAACTACAGCCCGACCTAGGTTTTAACAGTGCCACCAGTCGAGGCCGCTTTTGGGGTGGCTCCGGTTGGTGGGACGCGCATTTTGGAGAGTCCCGCAGGCTTTGCAACTGCGATGTTGAGTTCTTGTGAGAATGTCTGTGAAACTTGCCATCACCCTGCCGCTCAGGTAGAACCACATCCGCATGGTCACGATCACGATTCAGGAACTCACCAAACGCTTCAGCGGCAGTGTCGTGCTGAGCAGCGTGGACCTGCAGATCGCCGCCGGGGAGCTGTTCTTTCTGCTGGGGCCCAGCGGCTGCGGCAAGACGACGCTGCTGCGGCACATCGCGGGCTTCTACAAGCCGGACGCCGGGAAGATCTGGTTTGACGAGGAGGAGGTGACCCGCCTGCCGGCGCACAAGCGCGGCACGGGCATGATGTTTCAGAGCTACGCCCTGTGGCCGCACCTGAACGTGGCGCAAAACGTAGCCTTTGGCCTGGAGGAGCGCGGGCGCCCGCGGCGGGAGATCGAGCATCGTGTCGCGGAAATCCTGGAGCAGGTGAAGCTGGACGGCCTGGGCTCGCGCAAGATCCAGCAGCTCTCCGGCGGGCAGCAGCAGCGCGTGGCGCTGGCCCGCGCGCTGGTGATCCGCCCCAAGTGCCTGCTGCTGGACGAGCCGCTGTCCAACCTGGATGCCAAGCTGAGGCTGGAGATGCGCGCGGAGATCCGCCACATCGTGAAGCAGCACGGTCTGACCGCCATCTACGTGACGCATGACCGCGACGAGGCGCTGAGCATGGCAGACCGCATGGCCATCATGGACGCGGGCAGGCTGGTGCAGGTGGGTACCCCGGAGGACATCTACCGCCACCCAGCCACGCGCATGGTCGCGGAGTTCATCGGCGAGACCAATTTCATCGAAGGCCGCGCGCTGCGCGCCAGCAGTCGCGAAGGATACTTTGATGTGGAGACGTCCTCCGGCACGCTGCGCGCCCGCACCGACGGCACCTGGCAGCCCGCCAGCGGCCAGCCCGTGGTGCTGAGCATCCGCCCCGAGTCGCTGACCTTTGGGAATGTGCTGGATTCACCGAACCGCTTCCCCGGCCAAATCGTGGACACCACCTACCTCGGCGCGACGGTGCAATATCTGCTGCAACTCCCCGGCGGTCCGCTCATCAAGGTGTGCGAGACCAACCCCCAGGAAATCCGCCTGCCCAGCGAAGACGAAGTGCGGGTGATGGCAGCGATGAATGACGTGGTGATTTTGCGGAAATGAAGACTCCAGGCTTCAACTCCCTGCGGCTGATTCCAGGCTCGTCCTCGTTCTTAGCGCACCGCCACGCCCAGCGCATGCGTGCTACCCCAGGCACGTACTGCAGTAATGCCTTCAGTCGCTCCGGCCGTAGGTCGGGTGTGTTTGGCGTCGAGCGCGTTTCCATTTGTCACAGCCCGCTCCGCCAAACCGCCCGACTGCGAGGACGTCCGTACGCCTTGGTGTTTGCCGTACGCTCATGGACGGGCGGGCTTCGCCACACCCATCCTACGACCCTGCAGCCGCCCTCTTCGCCAAACCGCCCGACAGCGAGGGTGTGCGTACGCCATGGCGTTTGCAGCACGCTCATGGACGGGCGGGCTGTCGCCACACCCATCCTACGGGCGGACGCCCTGCGGACGTTTGACGAGCTTGAGCTGAGGGCGCGGGTGAATCGAGGACGAACACGATTCAGAGTTCGCGCGAGCGCCCGTTTGAAAGGGGGCACCTCATTGCAATGAGTGGTATCTTCCACCATCCGCGTGTGCAGGCCCTGCTCTCCTGGGCGCAGGGCTGGCGCAAGGAGCTGGCGGTCTTCCTTCTCATGCTGGCCACCCTGGCGGGGCCGTTTCTGCTCAAACCAACGCAGAGCACGGCACCGGCGCGTTACGACCGTCGGCTGGTCATCATCACGCCGCACCATGACCGCATCCGCGAGGAGTTTGGGCATGCGTTTGCTGCGCATTGGAAGCAGACCACCGGGCAGACGGTCTTTCTCGACTGGCGCGTGCCGGGCGGCACCTCGGAGATCGCCATGCTGATCAAGTCGGAGGCGCTGGCGGCCTTTCAGCTGCTCTGGGAGACGAAGCTGCACCAGCCCTGGAGCCCCGCCGTGGCGCAGGCCTGCCTGAACCCCAAGGCCGCGCCGGATGATCCTGCGCGCAAGGCCTACCTGGCCTCCACGGTGGGCACGGGCATCGATCTCTTCTTTGGCGGTGGTGCGTATGACTTCGAGCAGCAGGCGCGCATGGGCACGCTGGTGGCGGGCGATGGCGAAAAGACGGGCCTCAGCGCGCTGGCAAAGCAACACCCCGCGTGGTTCAGCGACGCCGGCATCCCTGAAAAACTCAGCGGCGAGCCCTTTCGCGATCCGCAGCATCGCTGGTGCGGCGCGTGCCTTTCGAGCAGCGGCATCGTTTTCAATCGCGATGTGCTGCGCCGCCTCGGCATCGCCGAAGATCCGGCCACCTGGGCGGATCTCGCCGACCCGAGTTACTACGGGCAGATCGCATTGAGCGATCCGGGCAAGAGCGGCTCCGTGACCAAGGCGCTGGAAATGATCATCCAGCAGGAGATGCAGAAGGCGCACGCCCGGCTGCTGGCGCTGCCAAAGTCCAAGCTCACGCCCGAGCAGATTGAGGCCCAGGCCGTGGCGGAAGGGTGGAACGAGGGGCTGAGGCTCATCCTGCGCATCAGTGCGAATGCACGCTACTTCACCGATTTCTCCACCAAGATCCCGCTGGAGGTCGCGAAGGGAGATGCCGCTGCGGGCATGTGCATCGACTTCTACGGCCGCTCGGCGGAGGAGGACGTGCGCCGCGCAGACGGCACCTCGCGCGTGGGCTTCATCGCCCCGCTCGGCGGCACCTCGGTGAGTGTCGATCCCATCGGCCTGCTGCGCGGCGCGCCGGATGCGGAGCTGGCCACCGCCTTCATGGAGTTTGTGCTGGGGGATGCCGGGCAGAAGCTGTGGAGCTACCGCGTGGGCGAGCCCGGCGGCCCGCGCGAGCACGCCCTGCGCCGCCTGCCCGTGCGGCACGATCTCTACACGCCGGAAAACATCGCCCGCATGAGCGACGGCAAGGAGGCCCCCTTTGAAAAAGCCCAGGCCTTCACCTACCACCCGGAGCGCACCGCTGCGCTCTTCAACACCATCCGCTTCCTCGTGCGCGTCATCTGCGTGGACTCGCACGCCGAGCTGCACGCCGCCTGGAAGACCCTCATCGACCACGGCATGCCCGAGCGCGCCGTGCAGGTGCTGGAAGACCTCGCCCGCGTGAAGCACGAAGCCGCCGCCGGCAACATCTCAAAAATCCTCTCCGCTCGCGACAAAGTCCAGGAAACCCGCCTCGCCCGCGAACTGGGGGATGCCTTTAGAAACCAGTTCATCAAGGCCGCACGGATCGCAGAGAGCGGGCGGTGAAATTCCAACTTGGAAACAAAGCCATGTCGAAACTCCTCTCACTGCTGATCTTCCTGGGGATGACCGCGTTTTTCGCGTGCTTCTTTGCCTGGCCCATCTGGGCGGCGCTGGAGGCGGCGTTTCGCGGGCCGGACCATCGGTTCACGCTGGATTATGTGTCGGAGGTTTTTCTCAATGCGCTCTACCGCGAGGGGCTGTGGAATTCCTTTATCATCGCTGTGTGGACGACGCTGGGCTCTCTCTGCGTGGCGCTGCCGCTGGCGGTGTGCTACGTGCGCTTTGCCTTCCCCGGACGGGCGCTGCTCAATTCCCTGGTGCTCATGCCCATGATCCTGCCGCCGTTTGTCGGGGCCATCGGCATCAAGGCCATGCTGGGGCAGGCGGGCGCGCTGAACAGCCTGCTCATCAGCCTGGGCCTGATGGACGCCATGCATCCCACGGACTGGCTGGGGCAGCACCGCATGCTGGGCATCATCGTCATGGAGGTGCTGCACCTCTACCCGATCATCTACCTGAATGCGGCGGCGGCTTTGTCCAATCTGGACCCGGCGCTGGAGGAGGCGGCGGCAAACTTGGGCTGCCATGCGTGGAGCCGCTTCTGGCGCGTGACGCTGCCGCTCATCATGCCCGGCGTGTTTGCGGGCGGCACCATCGTGTTTGTGTGGGCCTTTACCGAGATGGGCGTGCCGCTGCTGTTTGACTACGATCGCGTGACGGCGGTGCAGATCTTCCGCAGCATCAATGACCTCAGCGGCAACCCCTTCCCCTACGCGCTGGTGGCGGTGATGCTGGGCTTCAGCACGCTCTTTTACCTGGCCAGCCGCCTGCTCTTTGGCAGGGCGGACTCCGCTGGCGGCGGCGGCCGCGCCACGACGGCGCGCGAGACGATCGCGCTGCCCGCCGGTGCCGGATGGGTGTGCACCGCCTTCTTTGCAGGCGTGACCTTTCTGGCAGTGCTGCCGCACCTGGGCGTGGTGCTGCTGTCGTTTTCGCAGGACTGGTACGGCACGGTGCTGCCGCACTCGCTCACGCTCCAGCATTATCGCGATGCCCTGGGGCATGAGCTCACGCTCTCGTCCATCGCCAACAGCCTGAAGTACTCCACGCTGGCCATGCTGCTGGCGCTCATCCTTGGCATCGGCGTGGCCTACGTGTCCGTGCGCACGCGGCTGTGGGGCCGCCAGCTTCTGGATGCCATGGCGATGCTGCCGCTGGCAGTTCCTGGTATCGTGATGGCCTTTGGCTATCTGGCCATGACGCGGGAGGGCCGCCCCTTCCACTGGCTCATGCTTGGCGAAGACCCGCTGATGCTGCTGGTGATCGCCTACGCGGTGCGCAGGCTGCCCTACGTGGTGCGCTCTGCCGCCGCCGGATTCCAGCAGGTGAGCCCCGCGCTGGAGGAGGCCGCGCAAAACCTCGGTGCACGCCCGGAGCGCGCGCTGTGGCGCATCACCCTGCCGCTGGTCACGCCCAACCTCGTCGCGGGCGCGCTGCTGGCCTTTTCCTTTGCCATGCTGGAGGTGAGCGACAGCATGATCCTCGCACAGCAGTCCAGCTACTTCCCCATCACCAAGGCCATCTACTCACTCGTGCTCGCGCTCGGCAGCGGGCCCAATCTCGCCTCCGCCCTGGGCGTGTGGGCCATGATCTTCCTCGCCGTGACCATCCTCGGGGCGGGAGTGATTTTGGGCAAAAAATTGGGGACGTTGTTCCGGGGATGAGCGACATGCTGCTGCTCTTTGCATGAAGCCCAAGCACCCCGCCAAAATCAAAACCTTCGAGCAAGCGTACCAGTTCGTCTTGCAGGCAAAGACCTGCCTCATCTTTGGCTCCAAGTGCTCTGATCTCCCCAGCCTTTGGGACGTGGTGGACCTGCCCGGCAGGCAGCCAGGCCAGAAGGGCTGGGGCCGGAAAGTGGAGGCCGTCTGGGCGTGGAAAAACGAGCTGCCCGCGCAGTTTCCCGACGAGATCTTTTACGGCAAGCTTCCCGGTGGGCTGGCGGCACTCATGTGCCTGGAGCACCTGCGGCGCGTGCACTACCCGGCGCATCATCGCCCGGTCTCGCAGTGCAGCCCGCTGGCGCGGCGTGCGTATGAGCTGATCCGCAGCGAGCCGCACACCACGGCGGAGCTGCGCAGGGCGCTCTCGCCTTCGGGGGCTGTGAGCAAGAGCAAGGTGGACAGCGCGCTGGTGGAGCTGCAGGTGACGCTGAACATCACGCGCTCCAACGCCCCCAATCTGAAACGCGACACATGGCTGCCCTTTGCGGAGCAGTACCCGGACATCGGAGGTGGCGAATGAACCGCACGGACCGCCTCGTCTCCATGGTCATGCTGCTGCAGTCGCGCCGGGTCATCACCGCCGCACAGCTGGCCGAGCATTTTGAGATCACCGAGCGCACGGTGTACCGCGATCTTGCCGCACTGGGAGAGGGCGGAGTGCCCATCGTGGGAGAGCCCGGCGTGGGCTACAGCCTCATGAGCGGCTACACCCTGCCTCCCGTCATGTTTTCTCCGGAGGAGGCCTTTGCCTTTGTCACCGGCGGGCTGCTGGTGGAGCGCATGACGGACGCCTCCATGCGCGATGCCATCCGCTCCGCCATGGGCAAAGTCACCGCCGTGCTGCCCTCCGGCCTGCAGGGCCGTGTGGACCGCCTGCGCAAGACGACGGTCATCGGTACCCGCCCGCCCACCAAAGGCAGCGTGCCCCTCACCACCGTGCAGCGGGCCATGGCCGAAGGCCGCGTGCTGCGGCTGAACTACCTGGGCGCTGCACGCGGAGAGCCCACCGAGCGTCTGGTGGAGCCGCGCGGGCTGGTCTTTTACATGGACCACTGGCACCTCATCGCCTGGTGCCGTCTGCGCGAGGACATGCGGGACTTTCGTGTGGACCGCATCGTCCGCTGCGAGACGCTGCCGGAGCCCATCCCGCCGTGTCCGGAGTTCAATCTCAACGAGCACCTCGCCCGCTGCATCGTGCCAGAGCGCAGCGAGTTTGCCGTCATCGAAATCCCTGATTACCTCCTCGAAGGTGTCCGCCGCTTCTGGGGGCCGACGATTGTGGAGGAGGAGCCGCTCGCCTGCAGGCGTGCCAGCGTGCGCTTCGCCTTTCGGGCCGAAGGAATACCCTACGTCTCCCGCTGGCTGCTGAGCCTGGGCACGGATGCGGAGATCGTCTCGCCAGAGGTGCTGCGGGAAAAGGTGGCCGAGATGGCGCAGGCCACTGCGGAGCATCATCGGCGCGGCGTGAAATAGGTACGCGAATGGCTGGGCACAGCGCAGGGCTTTGGATGGATAATAGCACCCGCAGTTGAAAAGCGGTCTTTGCTCGCAGCGGAAAGCAGAAGCTCGGCTGGAGCTGAGGTGCCGGGGCTTGGCGCGAAGCTCTGGAGGAGGGGGACCATCCTGGTCCCTCAGCGCTCCGCAAGGTCTGCCCTTCTTATCAACGGTTCATGGCATAAGAGCCGGGGGTGTAGCGGAGCGTTCCCTTGTTCCGCAGGAACAAGGCTACTTGGCTGCGCCTAGCGTGGGAGCGGCACCGCAAAGCCGCAGCGGGTGCGTCTTTTTGAAAGCATTCCGGATCATTCCGCCGCAAAAAACACCTCCCCTCAAAAACACCCCTGACATAACGCTGTCAGGGGCAGGCGCGAATGCTGGCGGGTGATCGCAACTGAATGCGGTCCATCTCAACAAACCACAAGACAAGACCACCCATGAGCCAGACCACCCCACCCACCGTCTCCTTTTCCCTCACCTGCAAAAGCGCCGCCGATGCGCTCGATTTCTACACTCGGGCCTTCGGTGCCGTGGAGCTGTTCCGTCTCTCCCCGGCCCCTGGCGTGGTGCCGCATGCGGAGTTCATGATCGGCAACACCCACATCTACATCTCGGACGAGGCCCCCTGCTCCAACGCCCACGCCATCCCGGAAGGTGGCATGGCTCCCTGCGGGTTTACGATCCAGGTCGAGGACTGCGACAAAGCCTTTGAGCGCGCCCTGGCCGCAGGCGGCTCTCCGCTGAGCCCCTCGCGGGATCAGTTCTGGGGCAGCCGCACGGCCATGCTGAAGGATCCCTTTGGCTACCGCTGGAGTTTCAGCCAGCACCTCGAAGACGTAGCTCCGGAGGAGTTGCTCAAGCGCGCCCAGGCTTTCATGAGCGGAAACTGAGCGGCAACGCCGGGGGAGCGTAACGCGGACTAACAGACAACGGTGGAACGTATCCACCGTTGTCAATTCGCATGCGAGGTTCCATTCTGGAAAAAATGAGTGAACCACGTCCATTCACGCCCGCGCACAAGTTTGTCGGGGCTTCCTTAATCATTGGGGTGGTCCTCTTGTTCGCGCTGGCCGGAGTCTTGGTTTATCGTCTCTTTTATGAAGACGACTACCCAGCTCCTCCCATCCGGCCAAGGCCAAAGGCAGTTCAACTGACGCAGCAGCAGGAGGCCAGTCTTTCCGACTGGGGGCGCAAAATCGCCAGCCTTGCCAGTGAGGACCTGGGACAGGAACTTTCACCCATGCATGACCGCGATGCCATTGCCGCGCTCGTATTGGACGGCATCGATGGCAAAGAAGTACGGCAAACGCTGGATGAGGCGATCAGGTTTGCGGTGAGCTACAAAGCCGGCGGCTTTCTTGCTCAGGCCTGCGGCCATCCGGTGCATTTTCTGCGGGTCTGCACCCGTGCGGGCTTTCCGGCGGTCACCCTCCGCGTTGACTATGAAAACGGGCTCATTGGCTACATGGATGTGCTTTTGCAGCCAGCAGGCGGGCAGTTCAAAATCATCGACGTTTACAATTACCTCAGCGGAGAATGCCGGACAGAGGATTTCCGCTGCAACATGGTTGCCTTTTTCGTCGCCCGACATTCGGAGATTATTTCGAAGTGGCTGGACAGCTGGAATCTAAAGAAAGAAGATGCCGAATACCTGCTCTTGCTGATCAAGGCCCGACGCAAAGGAGATGAAGAGGAGATCCTTGCCGTGTGCGATCAGGCACCCGGGCATCTTCGGAACAACAGACTTGTGTTTTTCACCCGCACCCAGGTGCTGCAGCGGCTCTCCATCTCAAATCCCCGCTACGAGCGGCTCTCTTTTGAAGCCATGCAAAACCCGCCGCGCATGCCAGAAACCCCGCATGTCCTCGAACTCATGCTCATCCCGAAGTTGCTGGCCTCTTTCGACTACCAGACGGCGGACGATGCCGTGGGAAAAGTCATGGCCGTGATCGGGGACGATGCCTACCTGATGTGCCTGCGGGCGGAGATCAAATTTAACCTGATGGACATGGAGGCGGCCAGAGCCCTGTTGCGTAGAGCCGCTGAACTGGAGCCTGATCTGCCGCTGCTGGAGGAGAAGAAGCGCGAGCTGAAATTTCCGCAGAAAAGTGAGTGCTGAGTGTTCCAAAACGCATGAAGCCGCGCACAGGTCAGGTGCTGAGTTATTCACAATAGCTTTAATGTAACGTTAATAAGGTTTCCTTGACCTCAGCTCGCTCTACCGCTGAAATAGTGCGTTATGAGACGCCCGTGGATCAAAATCGAAACCAGCACGCCGGACAAGCCGGAGATTTGCAGCATCGCCACCTACCTGAAGGTGGATGAAGACACGGTGGTGGGAAAGCTGGTCAGGCTGTGGTCCTGGGCAGAACTGAACCGCATTGAACCTAACGATCTTGGAGTTACCAAGGAGTTTCTGGACAAGGTAGTGGGACGCAAAGGATTCGCAGCGGCGCTAATGCAGGCTGGGTGGCTGATCGAGACCGAGGGCAAACTGAGCTTTCCTAACTTCAAACGTCACAACAGCCCTGTGGCGCAGAACAAAGCCCTCACCGCCAAGCGTGTGGCCCGCCATCGTTTGCGGAAGGCCAAAAGTAACGAAAAGATAGCGGACAAAGCGTTGCCTAAACAGCCGCTGGAAGAGGCACAGGCTGAGCCGGAAGTCATAGAGACACCCACTGAAGAACTCAATGTTCCACAAGTAATTACTGAGGAAAAGCCATTGGTAATCAGTGAAAAAATCGTTATTGAGACTGCCCCTGAGGGTAACTTTGAGGTAACGCCTGAGCCCGCTCCGGCTGCTACCCCAGCTCCTGAACCGGAGCCTGAGATCTCCCCCGCTGTGGTGGCGGAAATCTTGGCAGAGACGGTGTCCACTGAAGAGCCTGCTCCACGCAAGCGACGCTCTAAAGCGGTGACTGCTGAAACGGATCAACCGCTACTGTTCTGAACTTTGAGCAAACCTTTGTAACGGCTGATGGTTACTTAAAGGATGGCAAAGAGAGTTATGCTCCGGGTTATGGCCTGATTAATAGTTAACTTATCCGAAGTAATAAACCACGGTAACTGTCTAAAATTTGGACACTAAGAACTGAGCTCTTTGCATGTGTTAGCGGAGCTTCCAAACATGGCTGCGACTAGGGGGCGCAGGGAACTGAAACTTTTACACCGTTACTCGGCAGCCCGTGCGCCATCTGAACTGACCGCCGTCTTTTCACGCCAAGCGTAACGCTGCGTCCATGGATTCGGCCGATGCTCCACAACGTCTGCAATGATCTCTCCCATGACCGGGGTGAACTTGAAGGCATGGCCAGAATCCCCAGCCGCGACAACGAGGCCGGGGTGCGCAGGGTCGTGGCCGATCCAGAAGGCCCCGTCAAAGGTGTCGCAATACTGGCAGACGCGGGTGGAGTGCAGTGGGGCTGTCGCCAGGGCCGGGAAGGTCTCCCGCAGAAAGGCGCGGTAACGCTCCTCCTCACCGGCAGGCAGGCTGCGCGGCTCATTGGCGTTCACCCGGCGGCCGGGGCCATGGTTCGCCACTTTGACGAGTCCCGCCGCATTGGCCGGAAAGCCGTACCAGCCGGTCCTGCCAATGTCGGCTCCCCAGACGGGAAACTGCGGCGGGGTGAAGGGGCGCGGGTCCTCCGGGCGGAAATGGAAGACGGTTTGAGCGGTGGCCCACATGACGTCCTGCAGGTGGGGCAGCAGCGCAGGCGTCCAGGCTCCGGCGGCCACCAGGACGGCATCGGCGCGCCAAGTCTGCCCGCTGGCGGAGGTGATGCCGGCGCAGCGTCCGTCTTCAAAAAGCGGGCGCGGCTGCGGGATGTTTTCGTGGATTTCCACCCCGGCCTGCCGTGCCTCCTCAGCCAGCCGGGCGATGACACGACCGCTTTCCACCCAACCGCCGACGGGGTTGAGGTAGCCATCCGGGTAAAGAGAGGAATTCCAGGCAGGATGCAGCTCCCGCAGCATTTCGGCGGAGGTGCGGCGTAGCTCATGACCGCGCGCGGTGAGAAACTGGCGGCTGTCATGCTCAAAACCGCCGGGCTGCATCCGCCCCCGGGACATCACGAGAAAGCCCACCTCATGATACAGCGCCTCCTCCCAGCGCGCGTTCCAGTCCCGCCAGCGCCGCAGGCTCAGCTCTCCCATGGCGGTGTGCTGCTCGTCGTCGGCGTAATCCATGCGCACGACCTTGCTGATGTCTGTGGAAGCGGCATCGGGGTGTGGGAGCGGGCCTTGATCGATCAAAGTGACCTGCCAGCCACGGGCACGAAGCTCCAAGGCGGCGGTAAGGCCAAAGCAGCCGCCCCCCAAAATGAGGATGGTTGAAGATTCAGAAAGATTCATCTCGATTTAGCTGATTCAGGAACGTAGGCTGACGGCTTACTTGTTTGTCCCGCATGTGTTTTTGGAAAAAATCGGAAGCCAAACTCTGGCTGATCCTGCCTCAGGCCTTTCTGCTGGTGGGTGCCGGTGCAGCGGAACTCAAGGGACCGCCCTTCCAGCTGGTACTGTCCGGCCTGTCAGGTGAAAAAACGCCGCCCAAGGCCTCTGCTTTCACCCTGGGGCTCGAAGCGCTTGAGGCGAAGGATTACCCGACGGCGCTGACCCATTTTGAGTCCGCGGCGGCATGTGCGCGGCTCGACACCCTGCCCCTCGTCTGGCTGACCTCCCAGTTTCAGGTCTGCCAGACGCTGAATCTGCAGGGCAAGCAAGCCGAGTCGGTGGACCGCGCACGCAAGATCGTCGATACCTGCGAGAGGACCCTCGGGGCAGAAGACCCCATCACCAGCGAGGCCCTCTACCACCTGGCCTTTCTGCTGAAAAACAATGGTCGCCTTGCCGAGGCGGAGCCGGTGTATGTCCGGCATCTGGCCTGCCTGGTGGAAAAGCACGGGCCGGAGAGTTTCTTTGCCGCCTGCGCCCGCACACGGCTGGCAGATCTGCTGATGCTCATGGGCCGGATGGAGGAGGCAGAGCGCCACCACCGCCAGGCGCTCGCCGCAGCTCAGGCCGCCCTGGGGGAGGTGCATGCAGACAACTGCTTTTTCCTCACGCATCTGGCCTACTGCCTGCATGTAGGGCAGAAAAAGCCGGAGGCAGCCGAGCTGATGGACAAAGCCTTCAGCATCGTCAAGACGAGCAATGCGCGCGACCTTTCCCACCAAGTTTCTCTCCTGCGTCGGCAGGCGGAGTTTTTCCGTGACAACCACCAGCTCGACAAGGCCCGCATGACCGGGCGTCTCTGCCTGGAGCTGCTGGTCGCCCGCACTGAAGCCCACCGCAGCCACTTCTTTTATTATGGCCGGGTGAAGGATCTTTATCAGTCCATCCTGGTGGCTGACGGGCTCAAGCCGCATGAGATCAAGTCCCACCTAGCTGAAGTGGAAAATCCGCTGCGCGACGACCGCTGAGCCGCCCACTGCGCCTGCCTCGAATGCCCTGAGGAAGCGCCAGCTCGGCTAGGCGTGCTGGATGGTCTCAAACACCGCGCCACCCAGCAGGCGCTCGCCATCGTAGAGCGCGCAGATCTGGCCTGGAGTGAGCGCACGCTGCGGCTCCTTGTACTCCAGCTCCGCGCGACCATCGCCCAGCGGGCGGAAGGTGGCATCCCCGGCCGGGCAGCGGTAGCGCGGCTGGGCCTGCAGCAGGCGCTTCTCATTCAAAGGCAGTCCGGTGCTGGAGATGGAGTGCAGCGTGGCCTTGCGCGCCCAGAGAAGCGGGGTGTCCGCATTTTCGATGGCAACGACGAGTTCGTTCGTCTGCGGGCGCTTGGCCACCACCACGTAGGCCTGCTTGTGGATGGGGCTGGCCACGCCGTGCCCTTTGCGCTGGCCCAGGGTGTAGAGGTGCAGGCCGCGATGCTCGCCAAGCACCTTGCCTTCCAGGTTCACGATGGGACCGGGCTGGTCCGGCACAAAGGTGCGGAGGAAGTCCTCCATCTTCACCTGCCCGATGAAGCAGATGCCCTGGCTGTCCTTTTTCTCCGCCGTTTTCAGGCCCAACTCGCGCGCACGCTCCCGGAGCTCCGGCTTGAGCAGATGGCCGATGGGAAACTGCGCGATGCGCACCTGCTGCGGCTGCATCATCGCCAGGAAGTAGGTCTGGTCCTTGTTCGGGTCCGCGCCGCGATAGATTGCGTGTTCGCTGTCCTCGGTTCCCGGTTCGCTGTTGAAAACCGGGAACTGAGAACCGGGAACTGAGAACGCCTTGCGCGCATAGTGCCCGGTGGCGATGGCCTCAAAGCCCTGCTCCTGCGCCCAGTCCCAGAGCACGCCAAACTTCATCTCACGGTTGCACATCACATCCGGGTTTGGGGTGATGCCGGCCTGGTAGCCTTCGAGGAGGTACTTCACCACCTTTTCGCGATATTCGGTCATGAGATTGACCACCCGAAACGGGATGCCGAGCTGCTGCGCCACGGCCTCGGCATCGGTGATGTCCTCCTCCCAGGGGCAGTGGCCGATGATGTTCTCCTCGTTAATCCAGTTCTTCATGTACACGCCGGACACGTCGTGCCCTGCGCGGACGAGCTCGGCCGCGGCCACGCTGCTATCCACGCCTCCGGACATGGCTGCGAGAATCTTCATAGGAGGTGGAGAATCGGCGGCTGCGGCGTGGCGTCAATCAGGAGGCGCGACTGCATGAAGGATGGCATGGAGGAAATACGGCCAAGGTGCGAAACAAGGCGGTGGGAAACTGAAGCCCTTTACTCCCGCAGCAGCGGGCTAAGATGAGTGGCATGAGATCCCTCCCGTCCTCCCTCCTGCTGTTGCTGACCCTGCTCATGACCGCTTGCAGCGGCTTGGGTGGCTCGCGCCATTCCCTGCCCGCGCTGATGGTGAAGCGGCTGGACTGGATGGATGACGTGGCGGAGGCCAAGCGCGCCAAAGGGCTGCCCATCACCGACCCAAAGCGTGAAGCGGAACTGCTGCGCAGCATGATGCAGCGAGGCGACGCCGCCGGATTGAATTACGAGAGCGTAAGGCTCTTTTTCAGCGGTCAGATGCAGGCTGCCAAGGTGCGGCAGGAGGAGTGGCTGCACCAGCACCCCGCGGCCACCACGGCTCAGCCCCCCGACCTCGCCACCACCATCCGCCCGGCGCTGGACGAGATCGGGACCCAGATGATCGAGCAACTGGCCGAGGAGACGCGGCACCTGCATCCCATCCAAGCAGCGGCCCTGGTGACTCAGGCGCGAAAACGGCTCATGCAGGCCGGGTATTCAGAGGCCGTGGTCAAGCCCGCCGTGAAGGGGCTGAAAGATGCCATGGACATTTATTTCGCCACCTGGCCGTAAGATAGGAGCAGGCGGGACAAACCCCCGGCTTGATCTTTGGCCGCGCCGCATTCAGATGAGGGATGTCAAAGATCCAAAAGGTCCCCACGGGCGAGTTCCACTCCGGCTACGGCTGCATCATCATGAGCGCGGTGATCGGCATCTTCGGTTTCATCATCTGGTGGAGCTACTACACGTTCAAGACCATGGACGCAGCCATCGCCGAGATCACGCAGCAGGCTCCGGCCAAGCTCCCGGACATCGCCCCGGTGCCCGACCTGCAGCAGCGCCTGACCGATTTCGCCGCCGCCGCGACCGCCGGCAAGCCCGCCACGCTCAAGCTCACCGTGGCAGATCTCAATGCCCTGCTGCTGCTGGCGCCTGAAGGCAGCAACGGCAGCTACAAGGACATGCTGCGTGTGAAGTCACTCGACGCGGCCAAACAGACGATCACCACCGATGCCAGCCTGCCGATGAACACCGCCAGCTTTACCGACGGCACCAAGCGCTACCTCGTGGGCGAGGTGGACTTCATTTTGGAAAAGACCGAACTGGGACCGGACGCCAAGCCAAGCGGCGTACGCGTGCCGGGCAAGACGGTGCCGGAAGAAATGGTCAAAGGCATGGCGATGTACGGCTACATGGGCCCCTACCAGAAAGATCCCAAGCTCGAGCCAGTGCTCAAGGCGATCCAGAAATACCAGGTGGAGGCGGACGGCGTGGTGCTGAGCACCGTGAAGTAATCCTGTATTCCTGGACCATGACCACCCTGCCCCAGCACCCCAATCCCTGGAAAACCGTCTCCACCCGTGAGACCTACGCCAATCCGTGGATCCGCGTGCGCGAAGATCAGGTGATCAAGCCCAGCGGAGGCCCCGGCATCTACGGCGTGGTGGAGTACAAGAACACCGCCGTGGGCGTGATCCCTGTGGATGACGAAGGCCACACCTGGCTCGTCGGCCAGTGGCGCTACTGCCATGGCCGCTACGAATGGGAGATCCCCGAAGGCGGCTGCCCGGCGGGCGAATCCCCTGCCGAGGCGGCCAGACGTGAGCTGCAGGAGGAGACCGGCATCGTCGCCGCCACCATCGAGCCCCTGCTCTCCGGCATCCAGCTTTCCAATTCCACCAGCAACGAGGTGTGCGACATCTTTGTGGCCACCGGCCTTTCCCATGGCGAGGCGCAGCCCGAGGACACCGAGGAGCTCACGGTGCTTCGACTGCCCCTCAGCGAGGCCGTCCAGATGGCCCGTGATGGCCGCATACGCGACAGCGTCAGCGTGCTGGCCCTGCTGGCGGTGGCAGCACGCGGTGATGTGACCGCATGAATGGCGCATCGTTACGCCATCAAAAATCTTGTCTGCATGGCCACCGAGTGACAGATTGGAGAATCTCATGAACACAGAGCAACTCGAACAACTCAAGACGATGGTGGCAAACGCAGGCGACCTGCCGGAAGCCGCAAAGACCAAGCTGATTGAGCTGCTGGAGCAAACCGAGGCTGAGGCCCCCACGGCGGAGCCTGGGCAGGCACGCGGCCAGTGGCTTTCCTCTGTGGAGGAGCTGGAGGCTGCGCACCCTGAGGCCACGGGCTTCATGAACCGGCTGGCCACAGCGCTGGCAAACATGGGCATCTGAGCGGCTGAGCTTTACGGGAAAAATCCCCTTCCCCTAAAAGAACTGTAATCCGCCTTTGACAGAACTTAGGAGGCGTGTAGTTTCGCGCCCCTTTTTCCCCGAGGGAATGTCGCCATGCCAAACACACAAGTTATTCTCAAAGAACAAATCAAAGGCCTCGGAGCCGAAGCTGACGTCGTCAGCGTGAAGCGCGGTTTTGCGCGTAATTTCCTGCTTCCCCAGGGCAAAGCCTACGAGGCCACCAAGGGCAACCTGCGCCACACCGAGCGCCTCAAGGCCGTGCGCGCCGAGCGTGAAGCCAAGGAAGTGGCCGAAGCTGAAAAGATCGCTTCCAAGCTCAAGAAGGTGAAGCTCAAGCTCACGCTGGCCACCGGTCAGGGCGGCAAGGCCTTCGGTTCCATCACCACCATCGACATCGCCAAGGCTCTCTCCGAAGAGTCCAAGATCGAGATCGACCGCCACATGATCGTGCTGGAGAAGCCGATCAAGAACACCGGCAGCTTCGAAATCCAGGTCAAGCTCGGCCACGAGATCAACGCTACCGTCAAGCTGACCGTCACCGCCGCTGGCGACACGACTGCGGCCGAAGAAGCCGAGGCTGAATAAGCCGCGCATCTCTTTTAAAACCCTTCTGCAAAGCCGCGCGATGAGCGCGGCTTTGTTATTTTCAGGAAAGCAGTCCGCAGCTTCAGTGCCTGCTGAGCGCGGAAAGAGCGCAGTTCCAGCACGAGCTGCTGCGCAGCCGCGAAGCGAACCTCATCACCACTTTTCGTTAGGCTCTGCCTAACACATCGGCTCTGGCGCAAAAAGACTCGAAAGAGACACTTCTGTACCGGGTATTGATATTGACAATCATGCCTCCGGTTTGGAGCATGCCACACTACGCCATGAAGAAATACAACGTCGGAATCATCGGATACGGCTGGGCCGCCAGCGCACACATCGAAGCCATCAACAAAACCAAGCAGGGGCAGGTCACCGCGATCTATTCCTCCCGCAAGCTGGATGACGCCGAGCTGAGCGCCAAGCATGGCACGCCGATCAAGAGCTACCAAAACCTTGATGAGATGCTGGCAAATCCAGACATCCATGTGGTGGACATCTCCAGCTACCCGAGCCAGCACCGGGACCAGGCCATCAAGGCCGCAAATGCGAAAAAGCACATCATTCTGGAAAAGCCGATGGCGAATTCCCTTCAGGAAGTGCGCGAGATCGTGGCTGCCGCAAAGGCGAACGGCGTGAAAGGCTGCGTGTGCTTCGAGTGCCGTTTCTCCAACCAGTTTCAGGTGACCAAGGCCCTCATCGACGAAGGCCTGCTGGGCAGCCTGCACTACGGTGAAGTGGACTACTACCACGGCATCGGGCCTTGGTATGGCCAGTTCCGCTGGAACACCGGCAAGAAGGACGGCGGCAGCGCCCTGCTCACCGCCGGCTGCCACGCGCTGGACGCCCTGCTCATGGTCATGGGCGGCGAGATCGAGAGCGTCACCAGCTTCTCCACCAAGACGAAGAGCGAGATCTTCAAGCCCTACGAGTACGACACCACCAGCGTCACGCTGATCCATTTCAAGAACGGCGCCGTGGGCAAGGCGGCCGCCGTGGTGGACTGCCTGCAGCCCTACTACTTCCACACCCACCTGTGCGGCAGCCAGGGCAGCCTGCTGGACGACAAATTCCACTCCATGAAGCTGCACACCGACAAGCACGCATGGAGCAAGCTCTCCATGAAGATGCTCGACTCCGGTGATGTGAGCGACCACCCGTACGAAAGCCAGTTCCAGGCTTTCTTCGATGCCTTGGATGAAGGCAAGGACATGCCGCTGACCAGCTTCCCCGAAGCCATGCGCACCTTTGAAGTGATCTTTGCCTCCGACAAGAGCGCCGAACAGGGCGGCAAGCCGGTGCGCATCGCAGATCTGGACTGAGCCAGGTCTGTGAAGCATCAATCTCGCCCGCAAAAAGCGGGGCCGGAATCTGTGCCTATCAGGGTTTCCCTGGTAGGCATTAAGCTCAACCAGAGTCGATTGCATAATGCGCCACCTGTGGTGGATTTGAGCGCATGAGCACGATCAAACTGCTGTCGTCTGGCAAAGCCGGACTCCTTCTCGCCGTGGCATTGTTCACCCTCACGGGCTGTGATCCGTATTATGGTGTGGGATATGGGGGCGGCTACGGGTACGGCGGGTTTGCGAACTACGGCTACCCGGTGGGACTCATGCCGTATGTGCCGCGCACGGTGAACTCCTACAACTACTCGTACTATCCGCGCTACGGAGCCTACTACCACCACCCCTCCCAGCAGTATCACTACATCAGCGGCAACCGCTGGATGTCCGGCCCCTCTCTGCCAGGGTATTCGCCACGGGTGATCCAGGCGGCACACTCCGTGCCGTTCAATTTCAACAGCCATCCGTCCAACTTCCACAGCCAGGTCAGCCAGGCATTCCCTCACAACTGGTCACCACCCGGCGGTGGCGGTGGCTCGATGTACAGGGGCGGCAACCATGGAGGAAATGGAGGCTGGGGTGGCAGCTACGGCGGCCACAGGCACTAGCAAAAGCCGCAACAGGCATTCCCGCCGCCGGTTCACCAGGACTGGCGGCGTTTTCTTTTCACCCAGGGGAGAGAGCCCTCACCAAACCAGCACTTCTTCCTCTTCATCCTTCTGCAGGGGCTGAGTAGCGGCGGTCGAGGAGACGCGGGCAGTCTTGACGAAATCGTAGATGATCGGGATGCTCATCAGGCCGGTGCGGCGGTCATCAAACCAGTCGGAGTAAAAGGGGCGGCCAAAGACGCGAAAGCCCATGGACTGGTACAAGGGCAGCAACTTCCTGCCGGTCTTGGTCACTACGTGCGCAGCCTTTTGCTCCTTGGCGTATTTCTGCATGGCCATGGCCAGCTGAATCATCGGCATGCCGGTGAGGTTTTTCAGGGCGCAGCCGCGTGACACCTCGATGATGAGGCCGTCCTGGGGAAAAACGAGATCGGTGGCATCGGATTCGCTCTGAAGCTCCAGCTTCGGCACCTCGTCGCTGCGCAGCACCCTGATCACACCGGTGATCTCTCGGGCTGGGTTGAAGAGCGCAAAATGGTGCGCATGCTCGTCAAATTCATCAATCTCATGAAGCAATCCAGTCGTGAAAACTTCACGCCGAATCCTCGCGATGGTGTCGCGGTGTTCGTGAAAAGAAATCTCCTGAATCATGTCCTGACGAGCGTGCAGTTTGCGGCCATACCTTACCTCTGAATATCAGCGGCTTACAGTTAAAATAAAGGTTAAATCACTTGGATGGCTAAGAGATTCCTTATGGACGAGGCTGCTCAAATGCGGTGATTTCCCCTGCCCTGATTTTTTCCGCCGTATCTCCTTCGATCAGGCAAATCCCGAGCGGACAGATGAAGCCCTCGGGCACAGCTCCTGGCAACAGGATGACGAAGCGGCGCAGCCCCGGAGCCTTGAGCTGCTGGCAGTGCCGTCCCAAGGTCGCTGCTGTGAGCGGTTGATCATGCGGAAACGCCCACAGAGCCGAAAAGCCTTCGCCGTCGTGATGGATGAGCGAGGTCTGGCTCAGAAACTCGGCCACGGCACCGTTCAAGCAGTTCCAGTCCAGCAGCGTGAGGGTGTTGACGGCCACAAATGCTTCGCCAAGGCAGAGCCGCTCCGTCCATTTGCTCTTGTAGCGAAACACCCCGTCGTGCAACGAAGGCCGGCTGCCTCCCATGTTGAATTCTGTGCAGCCTTGCCGCCGCGCCTCCAGCAGCGAATGCACGTACAGCGCGCTGAGTGCCCCGTCTTTCAGCAGGTCCATGCGCCCGTCCTTCAGACCGTTCACGTAGCTGGCAAGCTGGCCGTTTTGAAACGTGACCAGAGAGCCTGACAGACGCTCTCCTCCACGGGTCACCCACAGGATGGCGCCTTGTCTGTACACAAACCGCAGCATCCAGCGTGGTGCCACCTGCGCCAGACTGCCGTGCCGGGCTGTGGTGTAGGGCAGGTAAAACTTTTCATAAAAAAGGTCCAGATCACCAGGCACGTGGCTGAGGTGGCTTTCAAAGTTCCTGGTGCGGATGCGGTGAAAGTCCGACCGGGTGCTGGGATGCTCGCGCCCATATTTTTGTAGATCCTCCGGCACTTTCATCCAGTTGGAAATCCACTGCGGAACCGCGAGGTAGTGAGGGCTGAGAAACCGGCGCGCAGAAACACGGTCCAGACGCACCGCCTGGAGATCCGCAGCGCTGCGCCATTCATCCAGCAGGCGCTGCAGCCGCCAGACGGGCACCCGCGTGCGGCGCACCACCACCGGCTCCTGGGCAAAGATGCGTGAGGTCATGAACGCGGCGACATGCCCTGCGCTGAGCAGCACCACCTCCCGGCCGGTGCCTCGCGCTGGCCCGCGCAGCAGCGTGACCGTGACACGCCAGCCCAGGACTGGCAGGATATAGCGCATCCACCAGGACAACCAGTCGAGCAGCTTCATCGAAAACCGCGCCTCATGCGTATTCCAACAGGGCCTTGATCACCTTCCGCTGCGCCACAGCCTGGAAGGCGTCGCTGATCTGGCCCAATGGGAAGCGGTGTGTGATGAAGTCGGCGGAGGTGAGTTTTCCCTCGCGGATCCACTGGCAGAGGGCGGCCTGGGATTCCTTCTCATAGCGGCGTGTGGGCCACTGATGGACGAAGAGGTTGAAGTTGAAGTCCGCCTTTGCTTTGTCGATATGCAGCACGCCGTGCGTGAGCACGCCATAGATGCAATGAGAACCGCCCCGGCGCAGCAACGGCAGGCTCTGCTGCAGGATGTCAGGATGCCCCACGGCATCGATCACGGCATCGAGCTTCCTGCCCCGGATTTTGGCCAGTTCGCCGATCTCGATGTCTCCAGGGGCAAAGGCGGCGTCTGCACCAAAGGCCAGCGCCTTGGCCTGCTTGTCCGCATGGCGGTCCACAATCCCGATCCACCCGAGGCCAAAGAGGCGGCCAAGCTTGACAAAGCTGAGGCCCACGGGCCCTGCGCCGTAGATGAGCACATCATCCCCAGGCTGAAGGTGGAAATCGCGGAAGGCTCCGAGCACCTCGCGCCAAGTGCAGAGCAGCACCGCCTGCTCCGGCGGGATGTCGGCGTCCACACGGGTCTGGATTTCGAAGACCTCCACCCAGCCGTGCGCTTCATCGGCTACGCCATCCGCCACCATGGCGTCGTGGTCATTGGCCAGGGTGTACTCCCCAAAGCCGCCCCAGCCGGAGTCCACGCCTTCGCTTTGAAGATCGAAAACGAGGCCGCCCACGGCGCGGTCTCCCGCCTTGAAGTTTTTCACCTTTTCCCCCACCTCCACCACGATGCCCACGCTCTCATGCCCGAGGGCAAAGGGAAACTTGTCCTCCATGCCGGGAAATTTGCCTGAGAGCAGCTCGGAGTCCGTGCGGTTGCAGAGGCAGGCGCATTCCGTGCGCACCAGCGCCTGGTAGGGGCCGGGCCTGGGCTGCGGTGTGTCGAGGATGGCGAGTTCTCCCGGTGAGATGGCAATGACAGACTTCATGAGCCGCGCATCGAACACGCGGCGCGTGGGAGTGCAAATGAAGAAGTACACATGCGGAAGTGAAAAAGGGTAAGTCAAAAGGGCCGGAGCATGAGAACGCGAAGGCGTGAGAGATCAGATCAATCTCCGCTCCTTTTCACTTCCCCCCCTTCCACGCCTCACGCCGTTTCATCCGGCAGCGGGACATTTTGCTCCACCTTGCCGGTGCGTGGATCGGGTGCGAGCTGCTTTACCAGACGCACGGTACACACCACGCCAGCGCAGCCGCCCTCGGCCAGGCAGAGGGGCAGCGAGACCTCCAGCTCCCGCTGCAGCAGGGCTTCGTCGGCACCCGGGCGCGGCACCACCTGGCATTCGACCGAGGCAGGGCCGGTCTGACGGGTCTGGTAGGTGGCGATGTCCTGCCGCGCATCCAGCACGATCATAAACTGCACGCCGATGAACACCTTCCTCTCCGGAGTTTTGAAGACATAGGCCATGGTGCTGCGACCCTGGATCTGGTCGATGCGTCTGAAGGGCCAGTGCTCATCCACAGGCCCGATCTTGAGGCGGTCGTTCACTCGGTAGCGCAGCAGCGGCATGGCCTTGTTGAGCAGCGGCGTCACCAGCGCATGGTCTGAGAGCACGCCCTCGGGCACGGGCTGGTCTGCGGCATCCACGGCCTCCAGCGCCACCATGTCATCGTGAATGAGCATGTGCTGCAGACCGCGCCACTGACGCGCAATGCCCAGCACTTCACCGCTGCCGTAGGTGTTGAAAGGCTCGATGCCAAAGGCCTTGCGGCAGAGCTCGCGGATGCCAGGGGTCAGCGTGTCCCCACCGGCCAAAATGTAGCCCCTGTCCTGAGGCATCTGGATGTTCAGCTCTCCATGGAGCTGAGACTGCGCCAGCCTGCCAAAGAGCGAACCGTAGCCCATCATCACATCCGGCTGGATGCGCTGCACCTCGGCCAGGATTTCGCTCCAGGGCGCAGCCACGTTGACTCGGTGGTAGCGGCAGAGCAGATCTCCCACCCAGGGACGTGTGGAATACAAAGCCGCCGATGTGGCGGGCGAGGCTGCAGGGATCACAGCGAGCACCTTGGTGGGCCTGCGAAACAAAGGCAGCGAAGGCGGGCGCGAGGTGTGAGGGGAGGCGGAATTGCGCAAGTTTTGGCAGGCATGCCCCCAGTCCACCACGGAGATGTCATGCGGTATGGCCATGGCCAGCCCCGTGGTGCCGGAGGTCTTGCTTACCATCCAGCGCCCATGGTAGAGCTTGCCCCAGTTTTCCGGTTCCTTGAGAAAGGCCTGCAGCGCAGCACGGTGCAGCCGCTTGTCCGGGACGATCTCGTCCCAGTTGGCCAGCAGGATCTCCTTGGTGATCGGCGGGATGTCCGTGAGCTGGCAGCGCTCCACGTCAATGCCCGCGAGGTGCCGGCGGTAAAAGGGGCTGACCTCTAGCGCGTAGCGTGCCATGGCCCGCCAGCGGCGCTCCTGCAGTTTGAGCACGTCGGCACGGCTCATGAAGTGGGCTTTTTTGACCTCACGAGAGGCACGCAGCAGGTTGAGGAATCGGCTCATGATGGAGAAAGCATCCCCTGCCTTGGAGCAGCCCCGCAGTCAAGCAGAGGTCAGTCCACCGCGACCATGCTGCGCCGGGGGATCTCTCGCCACTGGCCGTCGTTGATCGACCACTCCAGCGGGCCAAACTCCCACTCGTTCGCGGCAATGGAGTCGCCTAGTCGCAGGCGCAGCTTGTCCGAGCCAGGCTGCGGCGTGACGATGACGTAGCGGTGATTGCTTCCTTCTTTATGAAAATCGCACACCTTGCCGTCCACGGTGAATCTGAGGCGCTCGCTGCCGTTGGCCTTGGCTGTGCGCAGCTTCACAGTGCGGACTTTCCCGGTCAGCAGCAGCACCCCTGTCAGAGTGACGGTGGTCTTTTTCTCAGGCAGCGTGATGGGCTTGTTGTCCCACACGCTGCGCTTGCCTCCGATGGTCAGCAGCAGGCCGTTTTCGATCTTGCCGGTCACTTTCCCGTCGGCCAGTTCGCTTTCCAAGGCTTTGCGCTCGGCATCGATGGCGTTGGCCTCGGGGAGGTCTCCCGCCTTTGTGGCCTCCCGCAGGGCGGGCTCCAGGTCACGGAAATACTGGCCCTTGGCATGGGCTATGGCGTCGCTGTACATGTTCCGCGCGGTCACCAGATTCTGCCGCTTGAAGTCAATGATGACCGCTCCTCCGGCGGCAACTTGCTTTTTCGCCTCGGTGATCTGATTGGCCTCCTCCAGCGCGCCCGCCTTCACCGCGTATGCCAGAGTCCGGTCCAACTCGTCCGTCAGTCGTTTCGCGGCGGCCACGCTGCTTTGCTGGTAGCGCGTTTGAGCCCTGAGCGCCGCAGGAGACTTGAAGGCCGCAGCCTCTGGGTCAGCACCCCGCCCCACACAGGACAACACGAGCGACAAAACACAGGAAAGTGACAGAAACCGATGGGCGATGGGTGATTTCATGGCGAGGTCCAAGTATTCGTGTTTAAGCCGTGATCTTAACGTCTTGGGCAGCCTCGTGGCAAATCAAAATGGGCTCTCTGCCCCCGTCCTCCTGCCATCAGGCGCACCGAATGGCAGAGCCTCCCTCCAGCCGGCAGGCCCAGACCGTGTGTTCATTCCGCTCAAAGACAAGCCCAGCACACCATCTCACCACATCCGCACTGGAAACGCGCCCGTTTCTTGCTTTGAAAAAGAAAACCCATGCTCCGCACCCTGCTCGACTACCTGCTCTGGCCCCTCATTCTGATCGCCGCCGTCATCCCCACAGGGATCGGCATCGCCGCTGGTCATGAAACGCTGGCCTTCAACTGCGTGTACTTCAGCCTGGCAGCGCTGCTGTATGTGCTGGAGCGCGTGCACCCGCATGAGAAGGACTGGCTGCACTCAGACGGCCAGGCTGTGCAGGATTTTGCCCACACGGCCTTCACCAAATCCTTTGTGCAGCTTCTCATCGTCTCTGCGACATGGCTCGGTCTGGCGAGCGTGGTCGGAGGCACTCAAGGCACCGGCTACTGGCCGAACCACTGGCCCATGTGGTGCCAGGTGGTGCTGGGACTGGTGGTGGCGGAGTTCGGTTTGTATTGGGCACACCGCATCGCGCATGAGTGGATGCCGCTGTGGTGGTTCCACGCCGTGCACCACAGCTCCAAAAAACTGTGGTTCTTCAACACCGGCCGCTTTCACATCATCGACACGCTCAAGAGCATGATCTTTTCCGCTCCGCTGCTGGCCCTGGCCGGTGCGCCGAAGGACGTTGTGCTGTGGTTTGGGGCCATCACGGCCTACATCGGCTTCCTTACGCACGCGAACATCCAGATGCGATTTGGCTGGCTGAACTACATCTTCAACACCCCAGCCCTGCACCGCTGGCACCACTCCATGGACCTGCGCGAGGGAAACAAAAACTACGGCGAGAACCTCATGATCTGGGACATCATCTTCGGCACCTATTACGACGACACCAGACGTCGCCCGCCGGTGAAGATCGGCATCAAGTCCGCCATGCCCAAGACCTTCTGGGGGCAGATCATCGAGCCCTTCCGCTGGAACAAATTTCAGGCTTCTGCCAAAGCTGGCACCACGAAGCACGAGCTGATGTAGTCGCGCGCCGCAGTCGCTGAGGCGCGCTGAAAAAAGAGCGCCCTGCAGCGCCAAAACGACTTGCTGCTGCTTGGAGCCCATGCGAAGCATCCAGCTCTCTGGATACACAGCGCGCCCGTAGTTCAACGGATAGAATGGTGGTCTCCGAAGCCGCAGATTCAGGTTCGATTCCTGACGGGCGCACCAGAGGAAAAGCGGCACAGTAACGACAGGCTTGCCTTCCCACGTCATTTCCGGCATGCTGTCGGGCGTGAACCCTGGGCCAGCAGACTCACCCGGCCCGGTGGATGGCACTTTAACACCCGCACCGTCTCCTGCTGCCACACAGCCCGAACCGGCCGCCCCCACCGTGCCCCAAGTGCAGCCAGCCGCTCGTCCTGCGCACTGCCCGCAGCGGTTCCCTTGCAGGCCGCCAAGTCTGGGGCTGCTCCACCCTTCCCACGTTGCAAAGGCACGCCGCGGCTGAAATGAGCGTGAGGCACCGGGCTGAGGCAGTCTAAAAAAGAGGAAGAGTGAGAGATCCCAAATCACAAATCTCTTACACCCCCCTATTTGCGGTATATCTTTTATAGCAAATATTAGGATTGGCGCAATTTAGCAACTCAATCCTGCAAATTTACGCTCTAAACTTTTGACTCGAGCATGAAGAATCACACCTTAATGACAATGAAATTCCTCGCTGCCATTGTGGTACTAGCCCTAGGCGTCCAAAGCATGGCAGCAGAGTCCAGTGGCACCGTATCGGTGGCTGTTGGAAAAGTGTCCCTCATACCGATGGGCGGCAATGCGGAAACGCCGCTGAAGGTGGGAGACGCGGTGCCGGTAGGCTCCACGGTGAAGACGGGGGCCGCCTCCCGCGCAGTGATCAAAACCACAAAGCAGTCGGCGGTGCGCATCGCTGAAAACTCGCAGGCGGTGTTTATGGATCTGGTGGACTCCGACACTGCGCCCAAAGTGCTGGTGGATCTCAAGTCTGGGAGCCTCGGGGCGCTGATCCAGCCGCAGGCGCAATCGACGATGGACTTCAAGGTGAAGACCCCCAGCGGCATCGCTGCCGCACGCGGCACCATGTTTGCGGTAGCCGTGGAAGATGGGAAAGGCTTTGTGAAAGTGGAGCATGGCAAGGTGGACGTGACTCCTGCCAACGTGAAGAAGCAGCTGCCACAGATGGGCAGGGTGACCGCCGTGACCGGCAGTGCTACCGAGACGCCCTCAGGCCAGGCTGCGCATGCCCTGCATGAAGGAGACATCATCGCCGTGGGCAGCACGATCAAGACGGGGGCGGACTCCAGCGCCACCATCACCATGACGACCACCAGTGCCATCCGCCTGGGAGCCAACGCCGAGGCTGTGGTGGCCGAGATTGTGGAGTCCAAGGATGAGCCCAAGGTGCTGCTGGATTTGAAAAACGGCACGATCGGTGCGCTGGTGAAGCCGGAAGCCTCTGGCAAGATGGACTTCAAAATCAAAACGCCCAGCGGCACTGCTGTGGCCAAGGGGGCGTTTTACTCTGTTTCGGTGGAGAATGGCAAAGGCTACGTGCAGACGAAAGACGGCGAAGTCGTCATCGTCCCACAGGAAAACGCCGCCAGCAGCAAGCCTCAGCAATAACCCCTGAATGGCTCCCGGATGTCCAGCTTTGAGGACTGCACGCGCCCTCGTTTTGGGAGCTGTGTTATGGATTTTCCTTTTCACGCCAGTGATTCAGATTTTCGCGAATCCGACCGGTGGTGTGGTGGTGCTGGGGGATGCCCAGATCCAGAGCACCTTCCCCGGGCTGACGACGATCCATCAACAGACGGACCGCGCCATCATTGACTGGAGCAGTTTCAACATCGCCAGCGGCGAGCACACCCAGTTCATTGTGCCGGATGCCAGCTCGGCCACTCTGAACCGCGTACTCGACGGCGGGCCTTCGCTGCTGAACGGCACCCTGACATCGAACGGCCAGATATTCCTCATCAATGCCAGCGGCATCATTTTTGGCCAGGGCTCCGTGGTGGACGTGGCCGGGCTCACAGCCTCAACGCTGAATCTGAGCAACAGCGACTTCATGGCCGGTGGCGCGATGGTGTACCAGGGCACCAGCACCGCAGGCGTGAGCAATGCGGGCGAGATCCGCGCATCCTCCGGGGATGTGTTTCTCATCGGTCTTCAGGTGAACAACAGCGGCAGCATCCGTGCGCCAAACGGCACCGTGGGGCTGGCCGCAGGCACGGATGTGCTCATCATGCCTGCAGGCGATGAGCGTGTGGTGGTGCGCAATGCGGCGGGTCCGCAGCGTGGCACGGGCGTGACCAACAGCGGACTCATCCAGGCGAATGTGGCGGAGCTGAAGGCGCATGGAGGCAATGTGTATGCGCTGGCCATCCGAAACACGGGCCGCATCGCCGCCACAGCCGCCACAAGGCAGGGCGGGCGCATCATCCTGAGCGCCAATGGTGGAAACATCGAAAACACCGGCAGTCTGGTGGCGCGCGGCAGCGCAGGGAGCGGCGGGCAGATCAAGATCAACGCAGGCAGCAGAGGCAGAGTCTCGCTGGGAGGGCGAGTGGATGCCGATGGCCCCACGGGGCGCGGCGGCAGCATCGACGTTAGTGCAGGAGAGGTCACGGTGCGCCGGGCGATCGTCGTTTCCGCTGATGGCAAAACCGCAGGCGGAGAGATCGAGATCAATGCTCGGCCTGCGGATGAGGGGGCAGTCGCCCCGCCTGCAACGACAACCTTCATCGATGGCACCATCCGTGCGGACTCCGCCAGCGGCATGGGCGGCGTCATCCGGCTGGGCGGTAATACACTCACGCTCGGAGGAGAGGCTCTCATCAGCGCCAGCGGTGCCACGGGTGGCGGCAGCATCTTCGCAGGCGGCGGCATGCAGGGGCTGGATGCCCGCATGACCAACTCCACACAGGTGGAGATCCAGCAGGGCGCCATTCTGACGGCCAATGCCGGGAGCAGCGGCGATGGCGGCACGGTGGTGGTGTTTGCCAGCGGGCAGCTGAGCTTTGCAGGCAGCGTGCAGGCTCGTGGAGGACTGCTGGGCGGGGATGGCGGGCAGGCGGAGCTTTCCGGCAAGCAGGCGCTGGTGCTGGAGTCGCTGACGGGACGTGTCGATCTCAGTGCGCCTCAGGGCATGGCTGGCACCCTGCTGCTGGACCCGAACGATATCCTTATCTCTGACTGTGTGGTGGGAAATACCATCACCAATCCCGCTCAGGCAAACGCCCTCCGCGCCTCGGACATTTCCGCGTGGCTGGACGCCAACTGCGGAAATCTCATCATCCAGACCGATGTGAACGCCGCAGGCGGCAGCGGAGACATCACGCTGGCAGGGCTCATCCAGTGGAGCTCCCATGCCTCACTCACCATTCAGGCTCAGCGGGATTTCATCATGACGGCGCAGGGGTCCATCCAGGCCATGGGCGCGGGAAATGTGACGGTCAATGCCGGGCGCAGCGTGCAGATCCAGTCCGGTGCGGAGATCCTCACGCACTGCGGAAACGTCACGCTGAATGCGAACCAGGGCACCACCTCCTTTGAGGGCGACTTCCAGTCCATCATCATTGGCGGGCATGTCATCTCGGATTCCGGAAACATCACGCTGGCAGGACGCAGCGGCGGCACGGAGACGGTCGCCATCCTGCTGGACAACGGCGGCGCTGTCACGGCCGGGGGCTTTGGCGTGGTCACGCTCCAGACGCTGGACGGCAGCGTGGCGGGGCATGGTGCCATCACCACCTGGGGGCTGAAGTTGCAGGGAGCGGGCGACTTCTTCCTCTCCAGCACGGACAATGCGGTGCAGACCATCACCAGCATCGGCACCATCGGCTCCGTGCAGATCATCAACACGCTGGGACTCACGGTGGGCAGCATCGGCGAAGACAGCGGACTCAGCACCCTGCGCGGCGTCAGCATCATCACCACCAACACGGACCACATCCGCGTGAACGAAAACATCACCTCCCAGGGCGGCGTGATCACGCTCACCGGCTTTGGCATCGAGGTGAACGGCAGCCGGATCTCCAACGCGGGGGAGGGCTCCATCTACCTAAATGCACAGCGCGAAATCAATGCAAACTCCGGTGCCACGATCTCCGTGGTGGATGGCCTCATGAAGCTCGATGCCAATCAGCAGACGACGCCCACGGGGGGAAACTTTGCGGGCATCCTGCTCAGCAACGCCACGCTCACCACCACCGGCAAGGGAGCCATCGTGCTCAACGGCCGCGGAGGTGACAGCGGAGATGGCAACACGGGCATCCTCTTGCTGAATGGCGCCACGATTCACTCCACCTCCACCGCGCCGAATGCAGGAAGCATCACACTGCTGGGCACCACCGGAGGCGGCGGCAGCGGGAACCACGGCGTGGCCTTGCAGGACGCCGGCACGGCCATCATCAGCGCAGGTGGCCGGGTGCAAATGAGCGGCAGCGGCGCAGGCGCAGGCACGGGCACGGAAAACACAGGCGTGAGTCTCGGTGAAAACACTGCCGTGACAAACAGCGGCGAGATTCTCGTGCTGACAGACACGGTCGCCCTGTCTGGCGCGGCCTTTGTGGGCGGAGGAGGCACGCTGGAGGTGCGCACTGTCTCTGCGGGCACGACCATCGGTCTGGGAGACGGCGCAGCGGGCACGCTGCTGCTCGACAATGCCGCGATCGGCGCACTCTCCGGCCTCAGCCACATCACCATCGGCTCCCTCACGCCTGCTTATGTGGATGTGCGCGCCACGACCTGGCATGCCCCGTTGACGATTCAGACGCTCGGAGAGATCGTAGTGAGCGGGCAGATCCTGGACTTGGGCGGCATGGTCACGCTCAGCGCTTCCAGCACCCTGCTCTGTGCGGACATTGCCACCGCAGGCGGCGACATCCTCATCAGCTCACCTCTGACTCTCGGTGCCAGCGCCACACTGGACACCACCAACCACGGCGCTGTGCCAGCCGGTGCCGCGATCACCCTTGGTGGCGTGGTCTATGGCTCGTTCAATCCCACGGCAGATCTCACGCTGAATGCCGGCACGCTGGGAGTCGTGACTGTGCAGGGAGACGCCGGACAGAATGGTGCGCCGTTGCATGCGCTGAGCCTCACCGGAGGCACGCTGGCAGGAGCGCCGCAGATTTACGCCCAGACTTTCAGCGCCACATTTAACGGCGTGACCGATCTATCCCATCTGAACGCCACCACGGCGACGGTGAACGGCCGCACGGGAGATGACACCTTCATCTTTATTCAGGTGCCAGCCAGCCTCATGGTCAACGGAGCTGCTGGCAGTGACACGCTCACCTTTGCCGCTGCCATGGGCCCCGTAACCGTCAGTGCAGACAGCCTGACCAGCATCGAAAACGTCATCGGCTCCGCCAGCCATGCAGGCACGCTCATCGGCCACGCGGCAGGTGGCAACGTGTTTCAGATCACCGCGCCAAATGCGGGCACACTGGGCACGCTGCATTTCAGCTCATTTGAAAACCTCACCGGAAGTGTCAGCGGTACGAGCCAGTTTGTGTTCCTCAACCAGGCCACCGTCAGCGGCAGGGTGGATGGTCTGGGAAATCCGCAGGCCGTGATCATCGTGAATGACAGCGGCCTGCAGTCCGGGCAGACCTACACCATCACATCCTCACAAATCAGCGTGGCGGGGCGGACGTACGCCTTCCAAGGCATCACTACCCTGGGGCTGAACCTCGGGGCGGGAAATGACACCACAGCAACGAGCTTCTACACCTTTGCGCAGAATTTCAACGGAGGAGGCGGAAACAACCAGCTCCTGGTGGATGGCACGACGGTGGTGACCACGCCGCTCACACGGCCCGGTTTTGGAACCATCTCCACCACAGGCTTTGCCACCAGCACAACGGGAGCGCCACCGAAGATCACGAATGTCTTTCTGCAAAACTTCGTCTTCATCGCCTCCACGCTGCTCACGGACTCCACGCAGACGAACAACTACAACACCACCTCCATTGCGGGTGCCTTCTGGGCAGGCAGTGTGGGGAGCGTGGGTGCGCAGATAGCCGCCAGTGTGCTGGGAGGCGGTGCTGGCGGCACAGGCGGCATCTCATCGTTTTTCAATGGGGCGGGAGCCCTGGGCTCAGTCGGCGGCGGGGGGCCGGTCAGCCAGTCCTTGCAGTCACAGATGGATGCCAGCACCTCTGCCACCACAGAGCGGGAGCTGAACCTGAGCCTGGGCGGGGACGGCACGGTGCGCCTGCAAAATGGAGGCGGACTCCTGAGCATAGCTCCCGGCATCGGCGCAGCCAGCAGAAACTCACTGGCACAGCTGGAGGCCAGCATGAGTCTGCTCGCGCAGAGCGAGCTCTCACTCGGAGCCATCGGCCGGGCAGAGGCACCGCTCACGCCGCAGGGAGGGGCGCAGCCCATCACGCTCGGGGATCCCCTGCCCTCTCCCGGCATGCGGCAGTTCCTTTCCCGTGCGGCCAATCCGAGCGCCTTCAGCACGCTCTACCTCGCCCTGGGTGGCGATGGCACCGCACGTCTCGAGTATGGCTACGGCAGCATCACCATGGAGGTAAACGACCGCCCCGTGCCGGCTGTGATCGAGAGCAGCCTCAGCTCCAGCATCTCTCCCGGCTCGTTTGGCGAACTGGCCCATGCCCTCGGCGCAGAGGGGGAATACCATCTGCTGCCCGAGCAGGGGCTGGCGCTCATGGATGCAGCAGGCAGCCCTGCGCCTGCGGACGTGAAGATCTTCCTCCGAGTGCAGCTGGCACCTGCGACAGAGGCGCAGCTTTCCCGCACGCTGGGCGGAGATGGCTCGGCCCTCGTTCAGCCTGCGGATGGCATGGAACACATGTCCCTGGACGGGACGCCTGCCGGTCCCTTTGTCATGCTCAAACTGCAAAACGCCACCGCACCTGAAAGTGTGATGGAACTCGACAGTGCACTTCGCTGATGCGTCATTTCTTTACTTCCATGCCGTCGCTCTCATCCAAGCCGATCTTTTTTCTGGTTGCCCTGGCCGTGTGCAGCTACGCGCCCGCGGGTCTGGCGCAGGAGTTTCCCTCCACCTCGACGGGGGCAGGTACGCTGGTGGACAGGCTGCCCATTCCGCGTGCGAGGCCCGCTGCAGATGCCGAGACGGATGCAGCGGCCGCGGACCCCCGGAACGAGGCCGCTAAACGTGCCGCCACTGACACCAAGCCCCTGGGAGTGCGCCTGCGCGGACTGCTGCTGGTGCCGAAGAAACTGAAGACTGTCTCCAAAAACCAGCGCCAGGCCTTTGCCGTGGACCCGGCGTTGCATCTGCCAGCCGGTCTCGCGGAGTCTCTGCAGCGCGAGTTCATCGACCAGCAGCTCAGCATGGCCGTGCTCAACAGCATCGTGCAGAAGATCAACAAAAGCTACCAAGGCACCGACTTCCCGCTGGTGGACGCCTACCTGCCCGAGCAGGACATCACACACGGCTATGTGCAGATCGTGGTGCGGGAAGCCGTGCTCGGCCAGGTGAAGGTGGAGGGGGCGACCCAGCGCTCCCACCCGGCCTACATGCAGAGCCAGGTGAGCGTCAAGTCTGGTGAGCGCATCGACACGCGCAAAATCTCCAGCGACGTGCGCTGGCTCAATGAAAACCCCATCCGCAACGTCAACGTGATCTATGAGCGCGGCACGAAGGACGGCACCAGCGATGTCGTCTTGAAGACGCAGGAAAACAACCCTGTGAAGGTAAATGTGGGGTATGCCAACTCCGGCCTGAGAGCCACCGGGCTGAACCAGATCTCCGGCGGCATCAGCATGCTGCAGCTGTTTGGCACCGAGCAGTCACTCACTTACAACTTCACCGGAAACCAGGAACTGGACCGCCTCAAGGCCCACGCCCTCATCTGGGACATCCCCTTCCCCTGGCGTCACCGGCTGCAGCTGCTCGGCGTTTACGTGGACTCCGCCACCCAGGCGGGCGGAGCGCTGGGAGTCAACGGCCGCAACCGCCAGCTCACCGCAGCGTACTCCGTGCCGCTGGCCAGCGCCTGGAGCCGAGTGCAGCACAAGGCGACTGCTGCTGTGGACTACAAAAGCACCACCTCGGACCTGCTCTTTGGCGGCAGCAGTTTCTCCAAAAACACCGCCGAGGTGCTGCAGTTCCGCCTGGGGTACAACATCACCGTGAATGACAGGCTGGGCTTCACCCGCCTGGGCCTCTCGGCCATCTACAGCCCGGGCAACACCCTCGGGCACAACAACTATGCGGCCTTTGACAGCCTGCGCGCGGCCTCCCAGGTCAAATACTGGTACGCCAAAGGAGAGCTGGACCGGCTGCTGCGCCTGCCGGAGGGGTTTTCCCTGCTGATGCACACGGCCGGGCAATACTCTAACGCACGCCTGCTGCCCACGGAGCAGATGCTGGCAGGCGGCTACCAGACGGTGCGCGGCTTCAATGAAAGCTCCGCACGCGGGGACCGCGGCATCGTGGCCAACATTGAGCTGAACATGCCCATGCTGCACCTCATGGGCGCGACAGGAAAAACAGCTGACAACCTGAACACCTTTGCCTTTTACGACTTCGCCTATCTTGAAAGCGTGGGCACCTATGCCTCCGAGCCCAATCTCAATCTGCAGAGCGCCGGCATCGGCCTGCGGTACAACCTCGGCAACAACATGGACCTGCGTCTCGCCTACGGCTGGGCCCTTCGCAGCAGCGGCCTGGTCAGCGCCCCGCCGGGCCGCCTGCACTTTGGCATGAACGTGCGCTACTAGGCGGCAGCCCTCTTTCCTGATTTCCCATGCAGCCCACGCCAACGGAAATGAACAGACCTGTCTGGCCCCAAGGAGACAAGGCTTTCACAATGCACCCCGCAGTATGAGCCGCAGGAAAAAAATAGGCAGCCTGAGCTTTGAGCTGCTGCTGCTGCCGCTGGTGCTGGTGCTCGCGCTGGCCTTCAGCCGCACACCGCTGGGGCATGACCTGGAAAACCTCACGCTGGACTGGCGCTTTCAACTCCGTGCGTGGTCAGACCCGCCCGCCGCGCCGCAGGTGCTGGTGGTCGGCATAGATGAGGACGCACTGGAAAAACTCGGCCGCTGGCCCTGGCAGCGCAGCGTACACGCGCAGCTCATGAAGCTGCTGGACTCCCGCCCTCCCTCAGCCGTGGCCTTTGACCTCCTCTTCACCGAAGCCAGCCCTGATGCGGAGCAGGACCGCCTGTTTGGAGATGCCCTCGCACTCTCCCCTGCCTCCATCACTGCTGCCATGGCGCAGAAACTGGAGAACGCCAAAAAGTATGAGGGAGAACTCGCCGGCAATACGAAAGCCATCACCAGCATCCAGGGAGACCAGAGCCTGATCATCGGAGAAGACACCGGCCTGCTGCCTGTGGGCATTCTCGGAGAGAGCTCACATGCCGGCTTTGTCAATTCACCGCCAGGCCCTGATGGCATCCGGCGGCAGATCCCGCTCATCGTGCGCTGCGGCACGCACATTTTCCCCAGCCTTGTGCTGCAGGCTCTTCTCAGCCATGAAGGCGTGGAGTCAGACGCCGTCAGCGTCGTTCTCGGGCGCAGCATCCGCATCCAGGGGGCTAAAAAGCGGTGGAGCATCCCCATTGATGCCACAGGCCAGATGACCTTGAACTACCGCCATCCGCGCACTTTCAGCGTCTTCCCCTATGCCGCATTGCTGGGGCACCTGGCCGCCCACCAAGGCCAGGAGTGGCCAGCCAAATTTCCGCCGGTCAAAGACCAGATCCTCTTCATCGGCCAGACGGCGGCAGGCCTTTCAGACCTCGGCCCCACTCCGCACGGGCCGCAGACGCCGCTGGTGCTCACGCATGCCAATGCCCTGAGCAACATCCTCAGCGGAGACTACATCCGGCAGCCAGATCACCGCATCCTCATCGGCATCTGGGTCCTGCTCGCGTTCTTCACCATCATCCCCGTGCGCTTTGGCCCCATCTGGCTGGCGGTGCTCGTGCCCGCGCTGTTTGTGGGGGCCTATGTGTACTTTGCCTTTCACCTCTTCCGCCTGGAGAGCCTGCACCTGCCGCTGGCGTGGCCGGTGCTAGGCTTCCTCCTGGTGGAGGGCGGCTCCATCCTGCACCGCCTCGTCATCGAGCTTCGAGCCAAGAGCCGCATCACCAACATGTTTGGCACCTTCCTCGCGCCGCAGGTGGTCAAGCAGCTGATCGCCTCCGGTGAGGAGCCCCGGCTCGGCGGCGAGCAGGTGGAGATCACGGCCTTCTTCAGCGACATTGCCGGCTTTTCCTCCTTCTCTGAAAAGCTCACCCCCGAGCGCCTCGTCACGCTGATGAACGACTACCTCACCGAGATGACCGACATCCTGCACGACAACGGCGGCACGCTCGACAAGTTCATCGGCGACGCCATTGTGGGCATGTTCGGCGCACCGCTCTACTTTGCAGGACATGCGCACAGTGCCTGCACTGCCGCGCTGCAGATGCAAAAGCGCCAGCTCGAGCTGCGCCGTAAATGGAAGCACGAGGGCGGCTGGCCGGACATCGTGCATCAGATGCAGACCCGCATCGGCCTGAACTCCGGCCTGGCCGTCATCGGCAACATGGGCTCACGGCGCCGCTTCAATTACACCATGATGGGGGACACGGTGAACCTGGCTGCCCGCAGCGAGAGCGGGGCCAAGAGCTACGGCGTGTACACCATGATCACCGGAGAGACAAAGGCGCTCGCGCAGAAGCACCGCGACGACATCACCTACCGCTTCCTGGACCGCATCGTGGTCAAAGGCCGCAGCCAGCCGGCGGAGGTTTATGAACTCGTCGGCTTCACAAATGAAATTTCCCCCGAGACCGAGGAGTGCCTGCATCTCTTTGAGAAAGGAGTCGCCGCCTATCAGTCCCAGAGGTGGGATGCGGCCATAGCCTTTTTTGAACGCTCAGCCAGGCGTGAGATCCACCAGGACTCCAATCCTTCACTGGTCATGAAGGAACGCTGCGAGGTGATGAAGATCCACCCGCCGCCCGCAGACTGGGATGGCGTGTATGTGATGAAGACGAAGTGAAGCGGAGAGCGCCTCAGTACACCGTGCCGCCAAAACCCGTGCCGTAACCGGAATACCCGGAGGTCGGCGTGGTCTGCATGAGCGCGGAATTCATGCGGAAGGAAGACCCCTGGGCGTTCATCATGGCAGACTGCTCCAGGTCGGCTGCTGCCTCCTGCTGTTCGGCCAGTTTTGCCTCGGCGATTCTTTCTTCCTGACCACGCAGCACATTCACGAGGATGACACGCTCCTTCTCACTGATCTTTCCCAGCGTGGCCGCTTTGTTGATCTCCATCAGGCGCGGATGCTCCGCGGCATAACGGTAGAGGAAATCGTCCATCTTTTGCTGGCTCCATTTGCCATTGAGCGGTCTGCCGACGGACTTCTCCGCGACCAGCGCCGCCTCGCCGCCCTGATGGATGTAACCCACCTCCACCGCCCTCCTCGCAAACACCTTGGCCTCGTCAACGCTTCCCACGTGGTACTCGTCGCTAGTGGTCTGGCAGGACGAAAGCAGCAGGGCGCCCAGAAGCAAAAGGAGGGATTTCATGCGCCGGAATGTGGAGAATGTTTTCCGCGCCACAAGCCAAAGTCGTTGCGCGCCGGGCAAAGTGGTCCAGAACTGCGGTTTCCGCCCGTATTTTACCTCCCAGCCATGACGTCCCGCCCTTTGATCCTCCTCGCACTGCTTGGCTCCGCCTCCTGTGCCCTGGCCGCCAGCCCTGTCTTTGAAAGTCCCAAGCTCACCACCGCCGCGAATTCGCCGCGTCTGGTCAAGGTGGACGCCTCTCTCAAAGGGGCGAAGGAGCTCTACCTCGTGGTCTCGGATGAGGATGGCATCAGCTGCGACTGGGCGGACTGGATCGAGCCAAAGCTCGTCATGGCGGACGGCAGCACGCAAGATCTGACTAAACTGAAGTGGAAAGCCGCCAGCCAGGGCTCCGGCGGCACGCGTGTGGGAAAATCGGCCATGGGAGCCGCGCTGCTGGTGGGTGGCAAGACGTATGACAATGGCATAGGCACGCATGCGCGCTCGGTGATCGCCTACGATCTGCCGAAGGGCGTGGTCGGCTTCACCGCGCAGGCGGCCATTGATGACGGCGGCATGGAGCGTGGCGGCAAGGCCAGCAATGCCTCGGTGAAATTTCAGGTCTATACCGAGACTCCGCCGAACGCCCCCAAGCCCACGCCCCCCATCGTCGATGACGGCAAGACTACCGTGCCCGCCGATCTCTTCAGCGTGCCTGAAGGCCTGGAAGTCACCGTCTGGGCCACCTCGCCCGATTTGTACAATCCCACCAACATCGACTTCGACGCGCAGGGCCGCCTGTGGGTGGCGGAAGGGGTGAACTACCGCAGCAAAGGCAGCCGCAGGCCGGAGGGAGATCGCATCGTGGTGCTCGAAGACACCACCGGCTCTGGTCGTGCGAACAAGAGCACCGTGTTTGTGCAGGAGCCCGCGCTGGCCGCTCCGCTGGGGGTGGCGGTGCTGGGCGGCAGGGTCGTCGTCTCACAGCCGCCCGACCTGCTCGTTTACACCGACGTGAATGGCGATGGCAAATTTGACCCGGCCGTGGACAAGCGCGATGTGCTGCTCACCGGCTTCGGCGGACGTCAGCATGACCACAGCCTGCACAGCGTCACCGCCGGACCCGACGGCCAGTGGTACTGGAATCAGGGCAACACGGGCGCAAAATTCACGGATCACTCCGGCAAGACCTTCCGCATGGGCAGCCCCTACATGATGCAGGAAATCGCTGGGCAGAAGAGCGACGACGGCCATGTGTGGATCGGCGGCTTTGGCGCGCGCATGAATCCTGATGGCACGGGTGTGACGATCATCGGTCACAACTACCGCAACAGCTACGAACAGACGATCACCTCCTTTGGCGATGTGTTTCAGAGCGACAACGACGACCCGCCTGCCTGCCGCGTGACCCCTGTGATGGAGGGCGGCAACGCGGGCTTTGCCTCCGCCGACGGCCTGCGCTCCTGGGGGGCGGACAAGCGTCCCGGCCAGGACACGCCCACCGCTGAGTGGCGTCAGGAAGACCCCGGCACCATGCCTGCCGGAGATGTGTATGGCGGCGGCTCGCCCACCGGCGTGGGTTTCTATGAGAACGGCGCGCTCGATAAAAAGTGGAACGGCCTCCTTCTCGCCTGCGAGGCGGGCAAGAACGTGGTCTTTGGCTACCTGCCAAAACCCGACGGTGCAGGCTGGAAGCTGGAGCGCTTTGACTTTATGACCTCCAACAAGGAGAAGGAATTTGCCGGCTCCGACTTCCTCGGCGGCAAGCCCACAGGCGAACTGAAGACCCGCTTCCGCCCCAGCGATGTGACCGTGGGACCCGACGGCGCGATCTATGTGGCTGACTGGTTCGACGCCCGCGTGGGCGGCCACGGCACGCTGGATGAACGCTACACGGGTACGATCTACCGCATCGCCCCGAAGGGTTTTGATTCCAAAGTGCCTGCGCTGAAGCTGGACACCACCGAGGGGCAGATCGCCGCACTGAAAAGCCCGGCACCCAATGTGCGCTACAACGGCTTCACCGCGCTGAAAGCCCAGGGCGCAAAGGCCGTGCCAGCCGTGGCCGCCTTGCTGAAAGATGACAATGCCTACATCGCCGCGCGCGCCGCATGGCTGCTCGCACAGATGGGAGAAGAAGGCGTGGCGCAGGTGAAGACCTGGCTCGATTCCAAAGACGAGGAGCAGCGCATGGTGGCCTACCGCGCCCTGCGTCGTGCGGGTGTGAATGTGCTCGGCATGGCCGCGAAGATGGTCGGCGATCCCTCCACCGCTGTGCGCCGTGAAGTGGCGCTGACACTGCGCGAAGTGCCTGCAAAGGAAAGCCTGCCGCTGCTGGTGAAGCTGGCGCAGCAGTTTGACGGCAAGGACCGCGCCTACCTCGAAGCCCTCGGTCTTGGCGCTGAAGGCAAGGAGGCTGAACTCTACGCTGCTGTTTGCAAGGACAAGCCCGCAGCATGGACCGATGCGCAGGCGTGGATTGCCTGGCGTCTGCACCCAACGAGTGCTGCGGAGGCCTTCAAGTCCCGCGCGCAGGATGGCGCACTCAGCGAAGAGCAGCGCAAGCTCATGCTCACCGGCCTGGCCTTTGTGAAAAGCCGCGAGGCCGCAGGCTCGATGATCGAACTGGCAAACACCAAGGACTTCCCGCTCAAGGAACTGGCCAAATGGTGGCTGCTCAACCGCAAGGGGAATGACTGGCAGGGCTACGATGTGGAGGGCGGCATGAAAGCGCTGGGTCTGTATGATCCTGCCAAAGTGAAACTCGTCGCTGTAGAGATGCCTCCTGAGATCAAGGACGCTACCAAGCTGCCCACCGGTGCGGAGATCGCCCAGCTGCCGGGAGATGCCAAGCGCGGCCAGACCGCCATCGCCGTGTGCTTCACCTGCCACAAGGTGGGTCAGGCGGGTGTGGAGTTCGGCCCTGACCTCAGCACCTTTGGCAAACAGCAGCCGAGCGAGGTCATCGCCCAGGCCATCGCGCATCCTTCTTCCGACATCTCCCACGGCTATGAAGGCAGCGAGATCAAGACGAAGGACGGCCTCACCATCACCGGCATGATCCTTTCCAGCGGAGATCCCGTCATGATCAAGTGCATGGGCGGCATGGTGCAGACAGTGCCCAAAGAGCGCATCGCCAGCGTGAAGAAGATGGATCGCTCCCTCATGTATCAGCCCCAGCAGCTCGGCCTCACTCCGCAGGCCATCAGCGACATCGTGGCATATTTGAAGAGCCTCTAAAGTGCTCGCGGGGCTTCAGTCCTCTCTGAAAGCCCCGCCTCTTTGCATGATTCGCTGGAATTGGGAAGTAAATCACAGAACCATGCGCCGACAGGGCACGTATCCGGTGTAAGCTTTCCCCATGGACATCTCGTCAAAATCATTCTCAGCCAAGGGTTTTGTGCTGCCGCAAGCGCTTCCCATGATTGTGCTCGACGATTGCTATCACTTCCCCGGCTGTCATCTTCCGTTGTTTATTTTTGAGGATCGCTACCGCCGCATGCTGGACCATGCGCTGCACACGGACCGCATGTTCTGCGTGGGGGTTTCCAACGGTGCAGATGAGGTGCTGCCCGTGACCACCGCCGGCCTGATCCGTGCCTCGGTGAAAAACCCGGACGGCACCTCGCAGGTCATGCTTTACGGCATCTGCCGCGTGCGCATCACCGGCTGGGAGCAGAAGACGCCCTTTCGCATCGCGCATGTGGAGCCCGTGCTCACCCAGCATGCCCCCCTCAAGGTCCTTCGAGAGCTGAAATCCCGCGCCCTGGACCTCCTGCCGCCGCCCACGGACGACAGCTGCGAAAACATGTGCCAGATGCGTCACGAGCTGGAGGAAATGGACGAGGCGGAGGCTGTCTGCGACATCATCGCTTTCCACTTCGTGCGCAAAAAAAACGTCCTGCGGGCGCTGCTGGAAGAATGCTGTCCCAAACGCCGCTACGAATTGCTCATTCGTGAACTCGAAAAGGCGCAGGGCTGAAGCACTCCTGAGCTTGAGTTCGCTTTCTGGATTTGATCAGCGTGCCGTAAAAAACTGCGCCATGCGCTGCAGCTCTTCATCCAGCGCGCTGCGGAACTCCGCACCGCCCGGTGCCTTTCCTGCCGCGTAGCCAAAGACCGGCTCCAACCGGCCTTCCCGTACGGACACGTTGGCCCAGCCGATGACATGCCCGCGCCAGAGCATCGGCAGCGCGTAGTAGCCGAACTGGCGCTGTGCTGGCGGCGTGTAGGCTTCGAACTTGTACCTCCACCCCCACAGCAGCTCGAAGCGGCGACGGTCCCAGACCACGGGATCAAAGGGGGAGAGCAAGCGTAATCGTTCGTCCACGGTGTAGCGGTGCGAGCGCGGGTTCTCATCGGCGGGCCAGTACCAAGTGGTTCCGTTGATGCAGCAGCTCGCCAGTTGCCCACGATCCACCCGAAGCGCCTCCCGTATCTGGGACGACAGATGCGGCGCGCCGTAGCGGAGCAGCCGCACCAGGTAGGTCAGGCTGGCAGCAGGCAGGGGCGCATACTTGCGCACCACCAGATCGATCAATGCGGCCGCACGCTGTGTGCCCCCCTCAGGGCTGTCATCGGAGGGTGGATGCGACACCGCCTCATAGACCCGGATGCCGCTATCGCGCCGCCTCACTCGCAGCAGTCCGCGATAGTGCATGCCGTCGAGCAGATGCGTGCTGGCGTTGCTCGAACCACCCCAGTAATTCTTGACGCGCCCGTGGGCAAAGTGCTCTTCGACCTCGCGCGGATGGACTGCGCCGCGCTCGTGCACGAAGGCTAGAATGTCGGCGGCCTTGCGCGCATTCTCGGCGTCCCAAGGCCGGGCAGCTTGGCGCGGATGCATTAGCGCCAGGTGCTCGCGTGGCAGGAACCCATAGTTGATCAGGCAGTCTTCCTCGATCGCAAGACTCTCATACCGGCGCTCCAGGTCGCCCACGCGGTAGTCCTTGACGCGGTGGCGTAGAGTCAGGTCCTGCGCCCGTGCCGGGGCGCGGATCGGATCCGCCTGCACAAAACCCAGGCGCTGAATGGCTCCCAGCAGCGTGGTCGGCGTGAACAGGCTGCGTGCCACAGCGTAGCGCCGCAGGTCGTCGAGGCTCGGTTCAGCAGGCATGGGAAACTTGAAACATGGGGAACAGTCGTTTGAGCAGCAGTTGAGGTGATATTGGGCCCAAGCAGAAAGGCTCGTTCCCTCTGTCATCCGTCATTCTGATTTCATCATTCACTCTTAACCGGATTCGTCAGCGTGCCGATCTTGTCGATTTCCACGCTCACTGTATCGCCATCCTTCATGAAAACCGGCGGCGTGCGGGCCATGCCCACACCGTGCGGCGTGCCGGTCAGGATCACGGTGCCCGGCATCAGTGTGGTGCTGCCGCTAAGGAATTCGATCAGCGTCGGCACGTCAAAGATCATGTCATTGGTGTTCCAGTCCTGCATCGTCTGACCATTGAGCACAGTTTTGATGCCCAGACTGTTCGGATTGGAAATCTCGTCTGCCGTCACCAGCACAGGGCCCAGCGGGCAGAAGGTGTCAAAGGACTTGCCCCGGCACCACTGGCCACCGCCGCCGTGTTTCTGCCAGTCACGGGCGCTCACGTCATTGCCGCAGGTGTAGCCCAGGACGTAGTTGAGCGCGTCGGCCTTGCTCACATTCTTTGCCTTCTTGCCAATAACCACGGCCAGCTCTGCCTCGTAGTCCACCTTGTCGCTCTTGAGCTTCGTCGGCAGCAGGATCGGCTCGCCGGGGTGCTGCACCACATTGGGCAGCTTCATGAAGACCACGGGATGTTTTGGCAGCTCCGCCTTCGTCTCCTCCGCGTGCTTCTTGTAATTAAGCCCGATGCAGATGATCGCAAACGGCTGCACCGGTGCGAGCAGCTTTGCCACCTCTGCCTTGCGGTCTGTCACTTGATGCTCGCCGAAGATGTCCCCCTCAATCACCAGCGCCGAGCCATCGGCCTGCTGTGCTGCGTGAGCGATGTTTCCCTGCGAGTCGGAGTAGCGGATGATTTTCATGGGGGAATAGTGCGCGCAATCCTGCCCGCGAACAGAGCTTTCTCAACGGGCAAGATTGCCGGTGCTACCCCTGTCTTCGATTCCACGCCACCAGCTCCTCATACTTCGCCCCCGTGCCGCCAAACAAATCCAGCGCACTGCCCACGGTGCCGTCCACTCGGCCATGGCTCAGCTCGTCGATGCGCTTCAAATCATCCAAGTGCCGGATGCCGCCTGCGTAGGTCATGGGGATGGGCGAGTGCTCGCCGAGAAAACGCACCAGAGCCTCATCAATGCCCTCACACTTACCCTCCACATCCACAGCGTGGATCAAAAACTCCGCGCACTGTCCTGCCAGAAAACGCAACGACTCCGGCGTGACCTCCAGCGTGGTGAGCGTCTGCCAGCGGTTCATCGCCACCGTCCAGCCCGTGGACGTCGTCTTGCAGCTCAGGTCGATGACCAGCCGGTCCTTGCCCGCGGCTGCCACCATGGCATCCAGCTTCGCCTGGTTAAAAGTGCCTTCCGCTTCAAACAGGTAGCTCGTCACGATCACATGGCTGGCTCCCGCCTCCAGGTACTCTGCCGCATTCTCCGGGCGAATGCCACCGCCGACTTGCAAGCCGCCGGGATAGGCCCCCGTCGCCGCCTTGGCCGCCGCCTCATTCCCCTTCCCCAGCAGGATCACATGCCCGCCCTTGAGATCGTCACGTTTGTAAAGCTCGCCATACCAGGCTGCATCGCGATCGCTGACAAAATTCGTCTTCAGCCCCGAGCCATCATCCCGCAAGGATGAGCCGACGATCTGTTTGACGCGGCCATCGTGGAGATCAATGCAGGGGCGGAACTGGGTCATGAGGTGGATGGTAGATTTTCCTCATCCTCCTACTCCGAGTCTTCGTTCCTTCAAGGCAGGATCTCACCATTAGCCCCTGTTGTCCGACCGCTCCCTCTTGACTACTCTCCCTTCCCTGCTTTGATACTCAAACCATGACCATGCCCGCCAAGGCTCTCCTTCTTCTCTCCCTGCGACTTACGCTAGGGTAGGCGGCCCGTGTTTCCTCGTCATGCCCTCTTTGCCGTCACGTCGCGGCTGTTACCCCTCAGGTCAGGAAAATCCATCCTGCGCAAGCCTGAAATCTCGCTAATCCTTTCTATTCTGTTTTTGTCATGTTGAAGAATCCGTCCTCCAAGTACCAGCCCTTTCCGCTGGTCTCCATCCCAAACCGTCAGTGGCCCAGCCGCCATCTGACCCACGCGCCCATCTGGTGCAGCGTTGATCTGCGCGATGGCAACCAGGCGCTCGCCGTGCCGATGAATGTCTCGCAGAAACTCGACATGTTTGATGCGCTGGTGCAATGCGGCTTCAAGGAAATCGAAGTCGGCTTTCCCTCCGCCTCCAACACGGAGTTTCAGTTCAACCGCCGCCTCATCGAGGAAAAGCGCATCCCTGAGGATGTGACCATTCAGTGCTTGGTGCAGGCGCGCGAGGATTTGATCGAGAAGACCGTGGAGAGCCTGATCGGTGCCAAGCAGGTCGTCATCCACATGTACAACTCCACCTCGCCTGCGCAGCGCAAATATGTGTTTGGCAAGAGCAAGGAGGAGATCATCGCCGTGGCCGTCAAAGGTGCGCAGATGATCAAGGACCGTCTGCACCGCCTGACTGCTGGTGGCACGAAGGTGACGCTGCAGTACTCCCCCGAGAGCTTCAGCGCCACGGAAGTGGAGTTTGCCAAGGAGATCAGCGAGGCCGTGATGGACGTGTGGCAGCCCACGCCGGAGAACAAGATGATTCTGAACCTGCCGGACACCGTGGAAGTCGCCATGCCCAACGTGTATGCCGACCAGATCGAATGGATCTGCACCAACATCAAAAACCGCGAGAGCCTCATCATCAGCCTGCACACGCACAATGACCGTGGCACCGGCACCGCCGCCACAGAGCTGGGCCTGCTGGCCGGGGCCGACCGCGTGGAAGGCACCCTGTTTGGCAATGGCGAGCGCACCGGCAATCTGGACATCGTGCAGGTGGCCATGAACCTCTACATGCACGGCATCTCACCCGGCCTGGACTTCAGCGACATGAACGGGCTGATCCGCATGTATGAGCGCACTACCGGCATGACCGTGCCTCCCCGCCAGCCCTACGCAGGCGAGCTGGTTTTCACCGCCTTCAGCGGGAGCCATCAGGATGCGATCAAGAAGGGGCTGGCTGGCTATGAGCAGCACAAGTCCATCTGGGACGTGCCTTACCTCACAATCGACCCCGAGGACATCGGTCGCGAGTACCGCGAGGTCATCCGCGTTAATTCGCAGAGCGGCAAGGGTGGTGTGGCCTACCTGCTGGAGAGCGAATTCGGCATCGAACTGCCCAAGGACATGCAGCGCGAATTTGGTCCCCTGGCCAACGACATCGTGGACAAGCTGGGCCGCGAAGTCACCGCCGCCGAGCTCAAGGACATGTTCTGGAAGGAATACATCGAGCGCGAGACCCCCTACTCCCTGCACCATTTCCATGCCGATGGAGTGGACGGTGTCTTCACCTGCCGCTGCAGCCTTGTCATCAACGGCCAGGAGCGCGGCATTGCCGGCAAAGGCAACGGCCCCATCGCGGCCTTTGCCCAGGCGTTGATCCAAGACGCCGGAGCGCCAGCCTTCGAAGTGGCCACCTACCGCGAGCAGAGCCTCAGCTCCGGCACAGAGGCCAGCGCCCTCGCCTTCATCCAGATCAAAACCGCCAATGGCAAGACCATCTGGGGTGCGGGTGTGGATACCAATATCGAGCTCGCCTCCATCAAGGCGGTGCTGAGTGCGGTGAACCGTGCGGCGTAAAAGGTAGTCGAGAGCTTTAGCTCGTGTCTGGATTCTGGGAGCTCGCGGAGCTACCTCCCAAACGAGCTAAAGCTCAGCACTACTTTTGGTTGCCCCAGGCTCTTGGGTGCGGTTTATGAAGACACGCGCTCCCATGTCCCTGCAAATCCCCGACTACCCCTTTCAAGCTTACATCTTCGACTGCGACGGCACCCTCGTTGATTCGATGCCGCTGCACTACATCGCGTGGGTGGAGGCGCTGAAGCAGCATGATGCGCCGTATGAGTTCACCGAGGAAGAATTCTATGCGCACGCGGGCATGAAGGAGCAGGATGTGGTGAAGCTGCTGAACGCGAAGCATGGTGCCAATGTCGACCCAGTGAGCGTGGATGAGCTGAAGATGGAGATCTTCGCCCGACGCATCCCCGAAGTGCAGGCGGTGCGTCCGGTCGCGGAGTTTGCGCGCTCCCTCGAAGGACGCTTCCCCATGGCCGTGGCCTCCGGCAGCGAGGAATCCACCGTGCGTGGCTGCCTGACCGCCACCGGTCTCATCGACCTCTTTCCCATCATCATCACCCCAAAAAAGGTGAAGCACGGCAAACCCGCGCCCGACATGTTTCTCCTGGCCGCCGAGCAGATGGGCATCGCCCCCAGCGAGTGTCTTGTTCTAGAGGATGGCAACAGCGGCATCCGCGCCGCCGAGGCAGCGGGCATGCAGTGGGTGTTTGTGCCGCCGACGTTGAGGTAATGCGGACAATCCTGTCCGCATCCAGAGCCCTCTCACTCGGTCTGGATTGCCCGAGCTACTTACGCCACGCCTTCCAGCACGTCACAAACCCTTTGGCAAAATCCTGCGGCCGGGCTGCCACCCATGCGTCGATGTCTTCGGGCTTGAACCATTCGCCGGTGGCGATCTCCTCGGGGAGACAGCGCACGGGGCCGTCGTGATGGGCGAGGCGGAGCTCGACGAATTCGTGGTCGGTATTGTCTCCTGCGGGGATCTGGGCGGCCAGTTCGGTGGACGGCACATGAATGCCGATCTCCTCGCCAAGCTCGCGCACCGCGGCGGTGGCATAGTCTTCTCCGGCGTCCAGATGACCTGCGGCGCTGCTGTCCCACTTCAACGGAGACACATCCTTCAGATGTGAGCGCTGCTGCAGGTAGATATGCCCGCGCTTATTGATGACGAAGATGTGAACGGCACGATGCAGCAGCTTGCGCTTGTGCACCTCACCACGGGTGAGCTGGCCGACCACTTCGTCGCGCTCATTCACCACATCAAACATCTCGCTGGCCTTCTGGCCTGCATCGGCCTCATGGCGGTTCTCGTAGTGGCGGGCGATTTGAATCCACTGCGCCAGAGACAGCGCCTCGGCACGCACGGTGGTAGAGACGTTGAGCGTCTGCACCAGCGCCTCCCAGCCGCCGGGAGCCTCGGGCAGCAGGTTTTTGAGCTGCTTGCGCCGCTGGGAGAAGCCCATGCGCACCAGGCGGTCGAAAAGCACGTGGTCAAACACCGGGAGCGTGGCGGGATCTCGCGGTGTCAGGCGGATGATGGCGCTATCCACCTTTGGCTTCGGATTGAAGACCTCCGGCGGCACCACGCGCAGCATCTCCACATTCCAGTCCTTTTGCACCAGCAGGCTCAGAGCACCATAGGCATCGTCCTCGCAGGTGGCGGCCAGGCGGTCGCACACTTCCTTTTGCAGCATGAAGACAGCGCAACTCACGGGAGTGGGCGGCGTGAGCCAGTGCTTCAGAATTTCTCCGCCGACGGAATAAGGCAGATTCCCGACGAGCTTCAGAGGCCCATGCCGGAACCAAGGACGAAGATCGATGCGGGTGGCATCGTTGTGAATGACCTCCACATCGCCGCGCCCTTCAAACTGGCCTTGGAGTTCCGGGCCGAGCTGGGCGTCTTTTTCGATGAGGATGAGCTTCTTGGGACGGCCCACGAGGTGCTTGGTCAGCGCCCCCATGCCGGGGCCGATCTCCACCACGAGGTCCGCGCCGTCCGGCTGCACCTGATCGCCGATCCAGCGGGAGATCTCCTCATCCTGGAGGAAGTTCTGCCCCATGCTCTTGCGCGGGGTGAAGTTCTGGCGTGCGGGGGCGGATTCGGAGCGGCGTTGGTCGCGGTATCTCATCGCCGCATCATCCACCGTTCTGGCGATCCATCAAACCAATCCATATCGCGGCAGCCAATACTTGACCCCCGGCGTGAATGACGCAATCTGGAGAGTGCTCAGAACCCTCCTCAAATCCAAGCTTCACCGCGCCGCCATCACCGATGCCAACATCGCCTATGAAGGCAGCATCACCATTCCCACAGACCTCATGGAAAAAGCCGACCTGTGGAACGGCGAGAAAGTGCTGGTGACCTCGATCACCAACGGCGCCCGCTTGGAAACGTATGTCATTCCCGGACCCAGCGGCTCAGGCCAGATCATCGTCAACGGTGCCGCCGCCCATCTCATCAACACCGGCCACCGCGTCACCATCATGGCCTGGGGCGAAAGCGAGAATCCCATCATCCCCAAGCGTCTGCTGCTCAATGAGCGCAACGAGGTGGTGAATGACACGGTGCTTTGATGCGTGAGACGGGCTTGCCTGTCACAAGAATACCACCATGGGCGACTTTCGGCTTTTGATGTCGCCGGAGGGACCCGTATGATCTGGGCATGACCCAGACCGCCGCCTGCTCTCTCACGCTGCTGCTAGCCTTCAGTGCCTCGCTTTTCGCCCAGGCAGACGGCATCAAGACCAAGACCACCTATGCCAAGGCCTACGGTGAAACCAAGAATGCCGTGGCCGTGGACCCTGCCAAGGATCTGCCGCGCTACCCCGCCGTGGAGCCCAAAGATGCCATCGGCACGTGGCAGGTGAAAAAGGGCTTCAAGCTCCAATTGACCGCCAATGAGCCGCAGGTGCGCAGCCCCATCGCCGTTTGCTATGACGAAAACGGTCGCATGTTTGTGTGCGAAATGATCGACTACAGCGAGATGCGCGATGTGACTCCGCACCTGGGCCGCATCTCCATGCTGGAGGACAAGGACGGCGACGGCCACTTTGAAACAAGCACCGTCTTTGCCGATGACCTCCCCTGGCCTACCGGCCTAGTATGGGCCAATGGCGGCCTGTTTGTGGGGGCCACGCCTGACATCTGGCGCTTTGAGGACAAAGACGGAGATGGCAAGGCCGAGGTACGCGAAAAGGTCTTCACCGGCTTTGGCACCGGCTTAAAAATCCTCAACGTCCAGGGCCTCATGAACAGCTTTCAGTGGGGGCAGGACAACCGCATCCACATCCTCGCAGGTGGTGGAAATCGTGGTGTCATCACCTGCCTCAAGCGGCCCGATGACAAAGGCATCGAGCTCGGCGGCAAGGACTTCTGGTTTGATCCCATCACGCTGGAGTTTGGTCTGGAAGGCGGCGGCGCGCAGTATGGCATGAGCTTTGACAACTACGGCCGCAAGTTTGGCTGCTCCAACAGCGACCACCTCCAATACTGGGTTTATGATGACAAATACGCCGGCCGCAATCCCTACTACCCCATGCCGCCAGCCAAGCAGAGCATCGCAGCGGATGGAGGTGCGGCGGAAGTGTTTCGTCTCAGCCCCGACGAGCCCTGGCGCATCATCCGCACGCGCTGGCGCATCGCCGGGGTGGTGAAGGGCGCGGTGGAAGGCGGCGGCCGAGTGAGCGGCTACTTCACCGGAGCCACCGGCACCACCATCTATCGCGGCGATGCGTATGGGGCTGACTTCGTGAACAACAGCTTCAGTGGCGACGCAGGCGGCCAGCTCGTGCACCGCAAGCTTATCAAGCCCAGCGCAGACGGCATCAGCCTCGTCGGCGAGCGCCCTGCCGACGAGCACGGCTTTGAGTTTGCCGCCAGCAAAGACACCTGGGTGCGCGTGGTGAATTTTGCCAACGCGCCCGACGGCTGCCTGCACATCTGCGACATGTATCGCGAAGTCATCGAGCACCCTTGGAGCATCCCGGACGAGATCAAGAAATACATCGACCTCAACAGTGGCAACGACCGCGGTCGCATCTACCGCATCGTGCCGGAGAAAGGTGCCGAACGCATCGGCCAAAAAGTGGGGCTGGGAAAAGCCGGCATCGAAGAGCTGGTGAAGACGCTGGGCCACCCCAACGGCTGGCACCGCGACACCGCTCAGCGACTGCTCTACGAGCGTAAGGACAAGGCGGCAGTGCCTATGCTGGAGAAGGTGCTAAGTGGAGACAATGCACTGGCGAAGCTGCATGCGCTGGGGTCGCTGAAAGGCTTGGGAGCTTTGAATGAAGGGCACATCCTTTCAGCTTTGAAGGATGCCAACCTTGCTGTGGCGGAACGCGCCTGCATACTCGCGGAATCGGAGCTTGGCCTACATTCCAAGGCTGCCGACGAAATCGTGCCTCTCATGCTCAAACTGACCGGGAAGGAGACAGCTCCGCGCACACGTTATCAGGCAATGCTCAGCCTTGGCAGCGTGGGGCACCAAAGCTACGGCACGAATCCGGATGCTCTGGATGCCAGCATTGAGACCGCTTTTGCAGAAACAATGCAGGATGATGCGCTAAGGAGCTCCAAGAGCTGGGTTTCGACTGTCGCGGGGGCGCGTCCGCTCATCGCACAGCATACATTGATGCTGATGCTGAAAAAGGACGCCTCCAAAGCGCCACCTGCCCTGATCGAAGCAGTGGCCTCTATGAAACTTGATCCCGCCGATCTCAGCACGCTGATCACCGCCGTCAGCAGCCTGCCTTCCAAAGCCCTTGCAGGCGCGATCCAGCCTCTCGCCAGCGGTTTGAAGCGTGCCGGCACCAGCCTTGAGAAAGTGGATGCAGAGCACAAACTCTCCGCCGTCTTTACCAAAGCGGCTGTGACTGCAGGCGATGCCAGCGCTTCTGAATCAGCACGTCTGGAAGCTATTGAGCTTCTAGGTCTCACCTCCTCCAAGGAAGCCGCCGATGCTTTGATTCAGTGCCTGGCCAAAGGACAGCCGGACGTCGTGCAGGCGGCTGCGGTGCGCACGCTGGCGCAGAGCGGTTCGTCCGCCGTGACTCAGTCTTTGCTCTCAGCATGGTCCGCCTATGGCCCGAAGGCCAAAGAAGCGGCTCTCGATTCCCTTCTCTCCCGCGAAGACCGTGCATTGGCACTGCTGGAATCCGGCGTGGTGAAGCCGCAGGAATACTCCGCCTCGCAGGTGCAGGCGCTGCTCAAGCACAAGTCCGCCAAGGTGGCAGCAGCGGCCAAAACGGCGCTGGCTGAGGTGATCCCGCCTTCTCGCGAGGAGGTCACGGCCAAGTTCAAGCCCGCCATCGCGGCCAAGGGGGATGTAACCAAAGGACAGGCGCAATACATGGCACGCTGCATGGCCTGCCACCGTGCCGGAACACTCGGTTTGCAGGTTGGCCCGGATTTGATTACGGTAAAAACTAAGGGTCGCGAGGCTCTTCTTACGGCAATCCTTGAACCTCATAAGGAGGTTGCATCTCAGTTTATTGCTTATACCTTCAACACCAGGGATGGCCAGACCATGGTCGGTATTATTACAAATGACACAGCGTCGAGTGTGACCATCAAGATGATGGGCGGCATGGAAAAGACCCTCCAGCGTTCGGAAATCAAGGGCAGCAGCTCCAGCGGGCAGAGCCTGATGCCCGAAGGCCTGGAGACCGGCATGAGTGTGAATGACATGGCCGATTTACTTAGCTTCATCGAGGGACAATAAACATCCCTTAAAACTGATCCTGTTTTACTTTGCAGCCGCCGTTGTCTGCGCTCCTTTGGTGTCTGCATGAAGACCACCCCTGTCACCTTTGAAGATCTCCAATCCTCCGTCATCGCCGTGCCACCGCTGTGCCGGAACAAAGATCTGTCCCTGGCCAAATCGCAGAACAGCCGCCTGATCAAGCACATGTACAAAGGCGGCATCCGCACGCTGCTTTATGGGGGAAACGCCAACCTCTACAACATCGCCCCGAGTGAGTACCATGCGCTGCTGAAGATGCTGGTGGACATTTCCCCGGACGACATGTGGGTCGTGCCTTCGGTGGGCCCGATGTATGGCACAGCAATGGATCAGGCCAAGATTCTCCGTGAATTCGCCTTCCCCACGGCGATGCTTCTGCCCACGCTCTTCCCTTCCAAGCCCGCAGGGGTGGCCACGGCCATCCGCCATTTTGTGGAAAAGTCCGGCATCAAGGCCGTGCTCTACATCAAGGACGGCGCCTACATCACCCCTGAACTCGCCGCCGAACTCGTGAACGACGGCCTCATCTCCTGGATCAAGTACGCCATTGTGGAGCCTGACCCGAAGAAGGACCCCTACCTCAAGAAGCTGATCAAGCTGGTGGACCCCAAGATGATCGTCAGCGGCATCGGCGAGCAGCCGGCCATCATTCACCTGCGTGACTTCGGCGTCACCGGCTTCACCGCTGGCTGCGTGTGCATCGCCCCAAGCCGCTCCACAGCCATGCTGCAGGCCATCCTCAGGAAAGACTGGGACACTGCTGAGAAGATCCGCGCTGAGTTCGTCGCGCTGGAAGATCTGCGCAATGCCCACAGCCCGATCCTGGTGCTGCATCACGCCGTCGAACTGGCCGGTGTGGCGCAGACCGGCCCCGTTCTGCCGCTGCTCACCGAGCTTCCGTCCAATCTTCTCACGAAGATCGAGAAGGCTGCAAAGGCGCTGCTGGCCAAGAACGACTGATGTGGGTCTCGCCTCACAGCGCCGCCACGATTGTGCCGACAGCTGTGCGCCACCTGACAACAGCGAACTGAAATTTCAGCAGGCTGGAAGCGGTCATGCCTTTGGCCGTTTTCAGCCTGGATTTCTTTCATCTGCAGACGACTCAGGAGTGCGCATTAGTCCCTGACAAACGCCGCAACGTTTGTATTGACGGTTTGTGACAGCACAGGTCATACACATGCGTATTCTCACGCCATGACCTCACGCCGTCGCTTCATCAAATCTCTCTCCACCACCGCTCTTTTCGCCGCCTCGGGTAGCATCTCTGCCCAGGAAGCCGCCAAGCCAGCCCGCAAGCTGCGCAAGGCCATCATGGGCGGCACTCTGGGTTTCAAAGGCACGCTGGTGGAAAAATACAAGGCGGCCAAAGAGGCTGGATACGAGGGGGTCGAGCCCGCCGGAGGCATGAACCAGCAGGAGGTGATCGACGCCCTTGGCCAGTCCGGCCTGCAGGCGGCCAGCGTGTGCTGCCACACGCACTGGAAGCAGACGCTCACCCATGATGATCCCAAGGTTCGTGAAGAAGGACTGCAGGGCGTGCTGACCACGCTGCGTGACGCCAAGGCCTACGGCACCGACTCCATCCTCGTGGTGCCGGGCGTGGTGAGCGAAACCGTGCCCTACGATGTGGCGTGGGAGCGCTCCATCACCGAAATCAAGAAGGCTGTGCCACTGGCCAAGGAACTGGGCGTCAAGATTTCCATCGAGAACGTCTGGAACAATTTCATCCTCAGCCCGCTGGAAGCCGTGCGCTACCTCGACGAGGTGGGAGATCCCATCGTGGGCTGGCACTTCGACATCGGCAATGTGCTGCGCTACGGCTGGCCGGAGCAGTGGATCAAGGTGCTGGGCAAACGAATCAACCGCATCCATGTCAAAGAGTACAGCACCAAGAAGATGAAGGAAGAGGGCGTGTGGAAGGGCTTTGATTGCGACCTCACCGAAGGCGACAACAACTGGCCCGCCATCATGAAAGCCCTCGACACCGCAGGCTACACCGGCTGGGCCATCAGCGAGCAGCGCGGCGGCATCAATTCCGGAGGCCTCAAAATGCTGACGGAGCGCATGGACAAGATTTTCGCGATGTAAGTCCGATCATCATTCACTCACGCGACACCCTGCGTTTCCAGAACGAGCTAAAGCTCTCAACTACTTTTTCATGCCTTCCGCCCTCGCCATCTTCGCCCATCCTGACGACATTGAATTCGTCGCTGCCGGAACCCTGCTGCAACTGCAGGCCCGCGGCTGGGACATTCATTACATCAATCTCTGCACCGGCAACGGCGGCTCGGTGCAGATGGATGGTCCCACCACCACCCAGAAGCGCCTCGCAGAAGCCCAGGAGGCGGCGCGCATCCTGGGGGCCACGTTTTATCCGCCCATCTGCGACGATCTGGAGCTGACGTATTCCGTCCCCTACCTGCGCAAAGTCGCCGCCGTGGTGCGCATGGCCAGACCGAGCATCGTGCTCACACACGCGCCCGCAGACTACATGGAGGACCACATGCAAGCCTGCCGTCTGGCGGTCACAGCGGCATTTTCCCACTGCATCCCCAATTTTCAGACAGATCCCCATCTGCCCTCCTATGCCCACGATGTGACGGTTTACCACGCCATGCCGCATGGCCTGTGCGATCCCCTGCGCCAGAAGCTCATGGCAGGCCAGTATGTGGACACCACCAGCGTGCATGCCCGCAAGCGTGAATCCCTCGCCGCCCACGAAAGCCAGAAGCACTGGCTGGACGTGAGCCAGGGCATGGACTCCTATCTCATCAGCATGGACGAGGCCTCCCGTGCCGTCGGCAGGCTCTCCGGCAAATTTGAATACGCTGAAGGCTGGCGCAGACACCTGCACCTGGGCTTCAGCGCCAAGGAGATCGACCCTCTCAAGGAAGCCCTTGGCGACCTCTGCCTCATCAATGAGGAGTATGAGAAGGCGAAAGCCGTGCCGGTTTGATGTGGGAGTTCAAGTTCAAGGTTTAAAGCTTCAAGTTGCCGGAGGCTCGCTCCCAGCTTGAAACTTTGAGCTTTGGCCCTTTAACTTCAGCATCATGCCCGCCCCGCTGACGTATCTGCTTGTGGACGGCCACAGCGTCATTCACGCGTGGCCCGAGCTCAGGCGTGAGCACCGGGTGGCCTCCCGGCGACATCTTGCCCGCACGGAGCTGCTCAAGCGCCTGAGAAATCTCCAGGACATGAGCGGGATGCAGGTGGTGGTGGTCTTTGACGGCGCCAGGCAGGGCACCAATGAGGAGCGCGAGCCTCAGGGGCTGCAGATCATTTATGCAGACCCCGGCACCACGGCGGACACCATCATCGAACGGCTAGTGGCCAGATATGGCAAGGAGCGCCCTATGAGGGTGGTTTCCGCCGACGGCATGGTTCGTGAAACAATTCTGTCACTTGGAGCCGAGTGGATCAGCCCCGAAATCCTGCGTGGCATGTGTGACAGCGCTGAAACCAACATGCGTGCCCGCCTTGCCTGAATCCGAATCACACTCTAACATCCCCTCCTTCATGAGACTGCTTCACACCTTCCTGTTTTTGACGCTCGGCATCGCTTCAGCCATGGCACAGGCGGCGAAGGCCGCAGCCCAGCCGCAGGCCTCCGAGGAGGTCAAGAAACTGCTGCTGGAGGCCCGTGAAATGCGCGTAAAGCAGCGCTACACCGATGCCCTGGAAAAACTGGACGCTGCGGAAAAGCTAAATCCCAATGTGGCCGACATCTACGCACTGCGTGGAGACATCTATCTGGCACCACGGCGCCGGGATTTTGACCTCGCACTGCCCCAGTTTGAAAAAGCGGCGCAGCTCCAGCCAGACAGTCCGCTGCCCAAGTTCAATCTGGCTGAATACCACTTTGTGAAGCATGAATTTGGTACGGCGCTGCAATCATTTACCAAACTGATCGCCGACTACCCCAAGCTGCCCATGGTCATCCGCCATCTCGTTCATTACAAGCGAGTGCTGTGTGAGATCAAGCTGGGACATCGCCAGGCCGCCGACCAGATCATCGCGGAGAATTTTACCTTCATGGACGACACGCCTGCCTACTATTTCTGCAAGGCGGCCATCGCCTTTGACGCAGGAGATCCCAACAAGGGCAACGAATGGGTGAAACGTGGCGTGGCCGCTTTCAAAGCACCCAATTGCGAACCCTACTACGACGCCTTTAAAGAGCTGCGCTGGGTGCCTGACCTTGATTTCGCAGCGCCCAAGGATGCCCCCAAACAGCCGTGAAATGGCGCATCGCAGCAGACACCGGCGGAACGTTCACCGATTGCCACGCACTCGATCCTCAAGGGCATGAGTCGCGCTGCAAGGTGCTTTCCACCGGACATCTGCGCGCCGTTGCAGAACGTGGGGTAAACACTCAGCTCCATCTTTCCGGCCTGCCTGCCCTTCCGCCGGGACTGCTCGTTGGCTTCAGCATCCTCGATGCAGGTGGCTTGGCTACGCGAATCATCACTGCTTTCGACCACAGCACCGGCGAGGTAACGCTGGATGCCCCGTCCCCCTGGCCGGCGGGCACACTGCTGGAGCTTTCCACGGGTGAAGAGGCGCCGGTGCTCGGTGCCCGTATTCTGACCAACACGCCGCCGGGCCAGCAGTTTCCACCGCTGGATCTCCGCATCGCCACCACACGAGCCACCAATGCGCTGCTGGAGCACAAAGGCGGACGCATCGCCCTCTTCATCACGCAAGGCTTCGGAGACCTCCTGCAGATCGGCGACCAACGCCGTGGCGATCTTTTCGCGCTGAGACACGTGCCTCGCGTGCTATTCCACGAAGCTGTCTGTGAGGTGCCGGAGAGGGTCAGCATTGCTGGTGAGGTGATTCTGCCGCTCGATGAAAGCTGTGTGCGTGCCGCCGCACAGGATTGCCTTGCCAGAGGCATCTCCACGGCCTCCATTTCGCTGCTGCATGGGCATGCACATCCACAGCATGAGCTGCGTGTGGCCTCCATTTTGCGTGAGTGTGGGTTCACCCATCTGACGCTTTCTCATCAGACCGCCGCCTTTGCCAAGCTGCTGCCCCGTACGCAGAGCACTGTGGCGGACGCCTATCTGCATGCTCCGGTGCAGTCCTTCCTCAATGGCATCCGCAGGGTCTCGCCAGACATGCAGGTGATGACGAGCGCAGGCGGGCTCAAGACCGCCGAGGACATCCGGCCCAAGGACATGCTGCTCAGCGGGCCTGCGGGTGGCGCCATCGGTGCGGCGAATGCCGCACGACGCGTGGGCATCTCCAAGATCATCACGCTCGACATGGGCGGCACCAGCACGGACGTGGCGCGCATCGACTCCCGGCCGGGCTACCGCTTTTCTCAAAACGTGGCGGGCATGCAGCTCCTGGCCCCCTGTGTGGCCATTGAGACGGTGGCCGCTGGCGGGGGCTCGATCTGCCACCTAACACACCATGGTCTGGCAGTGGGGCCGCAAAGCGCTGGCTCAACCCCAGGCCCCGCCTGCTATGGCAAGGGCGGCCCGCTGACCATCACGGACGTGAACCTGCTGCTCGGCCGCTTTGACCCGGCGCGCGCTCCCATCCCTCTGGATATGGATGCGGCACGGCGTCGCCTCAGCGAACTGCATGCACAAATCGGCAGCACGGGTACCGAGACCGAGCTGCTGCACTCGCTGCTGCGCCTGGCCGTGGAGCACATGACCGATGCCATCCGCCGCATTTCCATAGGCGAAGGCTACGCCCCCGCCGAGCACGCGCTGCTTGCCTTTGGCGGCGCGGGCCCGCAGCATGCCTGTGCCGTGGCCGAGGCGCTGGGCATCCAGACAATCCTCGTCCCAGAACATGCCGGCATCCTCAGCGCCGTCGGTTTGCAGGAAGCGGTGCAGGAGCGGATCCTTGAAAAGGAAATCCGCCAGCCACTGGAGGCCGCGCTGACAGTCCTGACTGCCGAGCTTGCAGCCATGCCTCCGGGTGAGCGCACTCAGATCGCCGAGCTGCGGCTCAAAGGCCAGGACACGCCGCTGCAGGTGGAGTTCAACGATCCCGCCGATCTGCCGCAGCTTTACGCATGCGTGTATGAGCGCCTGTTTGGCTACCCGCCGCCGGCCGGTCGCATGATTGAGGTGGTGAGCCTCCGCATTATCGTGAGAGAGCCTCAGGCGACGGCATCTGCGGCTGCTCTGAACGCCGAGACGCTCGATCCCACGCCCGCGCTGATTCAGGATGCCTTCAGCACCATCGTCATCGCGCCGGGATGGACGGCGGAAAAGGTCGCCGGCTTTGGCCATGTGCTGCGCTCTGCCCGTGTGGTGGGTGCAGCCCCCGCGCTCGAGCGCGACCTGCTGCGCCACCGCTTCCACTCCATCGTCAGCGACATGGGTGCCCTGCTCTGCCGCACCGCCATCTCCACCAACATCCGCGAGCGGCTGGATTTCTCCTGCGCCCTGCTGGATCCCCACGGCCGTCTGCTTTCCAGCGCCCCGCACATCCCCGTGCATCTAGGGGCGCTGGGCGTGTGCGTGCGTGAGGTGACCAAGGCCGTGCCCATGCTGCCAGGAGATACCATCATCACCAATCATCCTGCGTATGGCGGCTCACATCTGCCGGATGTGACGCTCATCACCCCCGTGCACGATACGCGGCACCGGCTGATCGGTTACATTGCCAATCGGGCGCATCATGCCGAGATCGGCGGCATCACACCCGGCTCCATGCCTGCCACAGCCACACGGCTGATCGAGGAGGGCGTGGTCATCGCACCGCAGCACCTGATCCGTGGTGGAGCCTCCTGTTTTGATGACATCAGCACCCTGCTGACCACCGCAGCATATCCTACCCGCAATCTGGCCGACAACATCGCCGACCTGCACGCCCAGCTGGCCGCCAACCTGCATGGAGCAGAGCGGCTGCGTGCTCTGGCAGATGATTCACTGCAAGGCCTCATGCAGGGCATCCTGAATCACTCCGCCGCGGTCATGCGCACCCAGATTGCCCGGCTGCCTGACTCGATCTCCGCACAGGAGAGTCTGGACGATGGCTCGGTCATCGCCGTGACGATGCGCAAGGGCTCCGGCAAACTCATGCTTGATTTCACCGGCACCTCGGGAGTGCATCCGCGAAATCTGAACGCCACCACCGCCATCGTGCGCAGCGCCGTGCTGTATGTGATGCGCCTCATGCTGCAGGAGGACCTGCCGCTGAACGAGGGCCTGACAGAGCCGGTGGAAATCCGCTGCTCCGAATCGCTTCTCAATCCCACCTTCACCGGCGTTGCCGCGCTCGATCCCGCCGTGGTGGGCGGCAATGTGGAGGTAAGCCAGCGACTGGTCGATACGCTCATCAAGGCGCTGGGCCTGCAGGCATGCAGCCAGGGCACGATGAACAACTTCCTCTTTGGCGGAGCCGGCTTTGGCTACTACGAAACGATCGCCGGGGGTGCTGGTGCGGGCCATGGTTACCACGGTGCCCATGCGCTGCACACGCACATGACAAACACCGCCATCACCGACCCCGAAATCATCGAGCAGCGCTATCCTGTACGCCTGCGCCAGTTTGCCATCCGGCGTGGTTCCGGGGGTGCTGGAGAATGGCGCGGAGGAGATGGAGTGATCCGCGAGTTTGAGTTTCTGCAGCCGCTCACCGTCAGCCTGCTGACCCAGCACCGCGTGGAGGCTCCCTTTGGTCTGCATGGCGGCTCTGCCGGAAAATGCGGGCGTCAGACTCTGGTGCGTGGCGGCACCTCCACATCGCTGGAGGGTTGCACGTCGTTTGATGTGGAGGCTGGAGATCGCGTGATCATGGAAACGCCGGGCGGTGGTGGATGGGGCAAACGTTCTGGGGTTTGAGGTGCGACAGGCACTCTCGTCGGTCAGCGTTCACGACACGCCCAACGCCTTAAACGCGATGAATACTCGTGTTCCCTGGATGTGGCGAAAGCGCTGATCGACGGACAGGAGTGTCCATCGTACTTAAGGCTTCTTGGCCACCAGCGTCAGCCAGGGATGGTCATCGGTCATGATGAGCAGATCTCCGCGAGGCTCGGTGAATGGGATGGCGTAGGTGGCCTTGAGTGTTTCCACGGCATCCCGTGCGCTGGTGGTGATCTCCACCGCAAAGGGGGCCTGGCTGGCGACGGCTTCGGGAGTGGCTTTGAGGGTGAGCTTCACCTCTCCGCCTTTTGCTGGAATATCCACACTCTCTGCGGTGACACCCGCAGGCAGATTGACCGCCTGGGCCTTGATCTTGCCTGTGTAGATGCCGCTGGGTTTCACAGTGAGCTTCACCTCCACGGACTTGCCCGCTTCGAGGCGGTAGGCATGGGTGTCGAGCGTGGCGGTGAGACTGGGCTTGAAGGGGGCGACGGTCAGCTCATAGCCATGCTCTGCGCTGCCGTGATGGAAGCGGTCGGCGACGACCAGCTTGTACTCGCCATCGCCTGGGGCTTTCCAGCGCAGCGTCGGGTCAAGAACTTCCTTGTCGCTGTCATCCGCCTGCTGCAGCACCTTGCCGGCAGAGTCTTCAATCCGCAGTGCGGCATCCAGCTCACTGTTGTGCAGGCTTTGGGCGCGTACGCGCAGCTGAAGGTCATCGCCTTTCTTGGCATTGAAAGTGTAAGTGTCTTCCTCTCCATTCTTGCTGATGCAGCCATTGACCGTGGCGGGCAATGTCAGGGTCTTGAGCTCGTTCGCTGCGACGGCAGGCTTGGGCTCGTCGGTGACCGTGAGGCGATACACGTGATTGGCGCTGCCTTTGAAGCTCACATCCGCCGCAGGAGGATGGGCAAAAGAAAAAAGCTGCACATACAGCGTGGCGTCGGCTGCAGGGGTGTATTCGATGCGTGGATCGAGATTGTGCGTGTCATGCCCTGCGGCGATCTCCACGCCCTTGTCGTTCAGCAGGCGCATGGCGGGGTCCATGGGAGAGCCAAGTGCGTAGCCATGCAGCTCCAGACGCATGTTTTTTCCCTGCTTTGCCTGGATGGCATAGGTGTCCACATCTCCGGCCTTTTCCAGCACGCCGTTGAAGGTCACGTTCATCTTTGCTGCAGACTGCCGGGCGTCGGCCAGTGTGTCGTTGGGTTCCTTTTCTGTGAGCTCTTCGTACTTGCCCACCTCCACGATGCGCGGCGGCGAGGCGTCGCTCTCATTGTAAAGCCGAACCAGGCAGGGGCCCGGCACAGCCTCCTTGGCAATGCTGAGGAAGAACTTCATCGGCTTGTCGCCACCCAGTACCACCACATGCGGACTGCTGCTCCAGGCAAGAACCCCTTCCTTTTCCAACCCTTTGCCGACAGCTTTCGCCTCCACGCGTGTGCCGATCATGCCGCCCGCAGGAAAGATGCTGTCAAAGGCAGGCGGTGCAGCCGCCAAAGGTGAGGAGCAAAGAGTGACGAATGCCAGAACATGCCAGCCATTCGTCACCCGATGTTTTTCGTTCTTCGTTTTCCGCCGCATCACGCAAAAAGCTCACGGATGGGGCGGCCGCCATTGATCAGCTGCACTGGGCGACCACTGCCAGCGTGAAGCACCTGATGCGGATCAATTCCGAGCTTGGTGTAAAGCGTGACAGCAAAATCTTCCGGCGAGTAGATGTTATCACTGGCGTAGTAGCCCTTGGGGTCGGTGGCACCTACGATGCCGCCGCGCGGGACTCCTGCACCAGCGAAGAGGATGTTCATGGCGCCAGGCCAATGATCGCGACCGGAGTCCTTGTTGATCTTGGGCGTGCGACCAAATTCCCCCAGAGCAACGACCAGCGTGCTTTCCAGCAGGCCACGACGGTCAAGATCGGTAATGAGCCCGGCGAGTCCCTGGTCAAACTTTTGCATGAACTCACCTTTGCAGGTCTTGAAAACGTCGCGGTGGTGGTCCCAGCCGCCGTAGTTCACGGTGACGAAAGGCACGCCAACTTCCACGAGACGCCGTGCCAGGAGCATGCGCTGCCCCAGATCGTTACGGCCGTAGAGATCACGCGTTTTATCGTCCTCCATAGAGATGTCAAACGCCTCCTGGGCCGGCTTCGAGGCGATCAGATCGACTGCCTGACCGTAGAAGGTGTCAAAACTCACCGCCGGATCTTCCGCAAGGGCGCTGTTCAGGCGCTTCATTCGGTCCAGGGAGTGGCGCAGCTCACGACGAGCCAGGCCGCGTGCATCACTGATGTCAGAGGGCAGCACCACATCACGCACCTTGAAGCCCTTCGCGTTGGGATCGCCACCGGCGACGAAAGGCGCATGCTCCGCACCGAGGAAATTGGGGCCACCGCTGCGGGTGATGCTGGGCAGGGTCATGTAGGCAGGCAGGCCGTTTTTCACGCCGCGCTTGTAGCTGACCACACTGCCGAAGGAAGGATGAAAGGTGACAAACGCACCACAGCCCACGGGCACAGGCGTGGGGGCGCCCGTCATCATGTAGTGATTTCCGCCGCCGTGGTTCGGGTCTTTGTGCGTCACACTGCGCAGCACGGTGAATTTGTCAGCCGCTTTGGCCAGATGCGGGACGCTCTCGGAGAAATGCACGCCCGGCACGCTGGTGCGGATGGTGCCCAGTTCACCACGGATCTCGCTCGGTGCGTTCGGCTTGGGGTCAAACATCTCGTAATGCGAAGGGCCGCCATCCAGCCACACCAGAATGCAGTTTACAGGGCGCGACAGCGACGGCTGCGGAGCCTGCGCCGCCATGGCACGTGCACGCAGCATATCTGTAAATCCCAGCCCACCACCTGCGGCGGTGAGGCCAAGTTTCAGAAAGTCACGCCGCATGTGACCGGCGCAGTTGTGTGTGAATCGAGACATTCGTGTTGGGTGTCAGATGTGGAAATTACGCCACTCCCAAACAGTTCTTGCGAAAGCGAACAAAAGTATCGGCTTCAGTGATTAAAAACGAACTCCGCCGAGTTCAGCAGGCTCCACATCACGTCCTCGATGGCGGCCTGGCGGCTGGCGGTTCCGACATCCACGGCCTTGCCAGCAATGGCGGCCTCTTCAGGGGTGGGCAGGCGTGAGTAGCTGGCGAGGTAGAGCTCCTCCACGATCTGCGCGGGCTTGAGATCACTCTTGGCCAGGCGCGCAGCGCGGCCTTTGGCGCTGACGAGCATGTCCTGAAGCTTGGTGGAGTTCATAAGATGCAGGGCCTGCACCACGCTGGGCTTGGCGTCGCGCTCACAAGGGCATTCAGAGCTCGCGTTTGGGCGGCCAAAGGCATCCATGAACTGGCTTTCAAGCTTGTGATTCCAAGTTTGCTTGGCCAGGGTGTCCGAAGGCATGCCGGAGAAAGTCTCGCGCACCTCGGTGACGGTGCACACGGCATCGAGTAGAGTCTCAGCGGGCAGGCGACGGCGGTAGCTGCGGCTGTAGTTTTTCAGATCAGCAACATTCGTCTCGTTCGGCATGCTGCTGAGACGGTAAACCTGGGATAGCATGATGGTGCGCATCAGGTGCTTCAAATCGTAGCCATGCTTTACAAAATCCTGCGCCAGCCAGTCCAGCAGCGCCGCATTGGTGGGCGGGTTGGAGGCGCGGAAGTCGTCCACGGGATCAACGATGCCGCGCCCCATGAAGCTGGACCACACGCGGTTCACGATGGCAGGCGCAAAGTAGGGGTTATGCGGATTGGTCATCCAGTCGGCCAGCGCGGCGCGTGGATCCGTGGTCTCGGGAATGGCGATCTCCTTGTCCGCAGGCGGGCGCGGCTTCAGCGTGGCTTTGGTGACGGGATGCTCGATGCCCGCACTGCCAGGTGCGAACCACATCTGCTCGGGCTCACCGCTGATCGGCGCGGAGATCCCCTGCCCCTTGCGCTTCATCTGAGTGAAGAACGCAGCCATCTGATAATAATCGGTCATGTCCCACTTCTCCGTCGGGTGGTGGTGGCATTTGGCGCACTCAAGGCGTACACCGAGGAATATCTGCCCCACAAAGGTGGCGGCGTCCACGGGCTCGCGTTTGTCGCGCCAGACGGCCACGGGGCCGTTGTGATGCGTGTTGCCCTGCGCGGTGAGCAGTTCGCGCACCAGCTGGTTCCAGGGCTTGTTTTCGCGGAAGCTCTGGCGCAGCCATTGGTCCAGCAGATACACGGGCTTCACACCCACGCGGGAGGGATTGGGACGGATGAGGTCTCCCCATTTGATGGCCCAGTGGTCTGCCCACTCCGGGCGCTGCAAAAGTGCATCCACCCACTGCTCGTGCTTTTTCGGGTCCTTGTTCGCGGCAAAGGCGCGCGACTCCTCCACCGTGGGCAGCATGCCGATGGCATCCAGCGTGCTGCGGCGCAGGAACTCCGCATCGCTGCAGGTGTCGCTGGGCAGGTGGCCGAGCTTTTGCAGGCGTGCATACACGAGCTTGTCGATCTCGTTGCGCACGGTCAGCCCGGCGTAGCGCTCCGGAGGCAGCAGCTTGTCCGCAGGCACCGCCACGCGGGAGATGGCCACCTGCCCCATATAGCGCGCCACAATGACGGTCTCGCCGCTTTCATTTGTGGTCTTCATGTGACCCTCCTCATCCACCGTGGCGATGGACTTTTCTGAGGAGATGTAATCTGTCAGACCAGTGACATCACGCGTGGTGCCGTTGCTGTATTTCGCAGTAACCTTCAGGCTGCCAGCTTCGTTTTTGCGGTAAGTCTTCTCCGCCGGTGAAACGTCAATGCCCGTCAGCGCGGGCTGGTTGGGGGTCTCGTACGGCATGCCCTGCCGTATCCATTCTGCGATGGTCTTTGCGGAGTCGGAGTCCGGCTCAAAACGCTGACCGCCCTCGTGCTGCACACGCACCACGGCCTTTTGCAGCAGCAGGCTGTCCTCCGGCTGTGCGGGAAATACCCGGCGTCCGCGGGAGTCCTTCACCAGCTCCATGTAGTCCCCCTTGGGATCAAAGGCAAAGATGGAGAGCTTGAACCCTGCCTGCCCTGAAGATTTGGCATGGCAGCTGCCGAGATTGCACCCGGCCTTGCTGAGCACGGGCAGGATGTCCTGCGTAAACGAGAGCGCTTGGGGATTGGGCGCGGCGGGCACGGCTGCAGGACCATCCAGCTTGATGATCTTCTGCTTTTCATCGATCTGGTAAACCTCTCCACCATCCGTGGCGGCATACACATTCTTGCCGTCAGCGGCGCTCACGGCGGCATTCGGCACGCCATCGAGAGCGCCGAGGCGTTTGTCTGTGCCGGAGTTGAAGGCAAGACGCACACCGTCATGTGCCTTCAGCTCGGTCACACCATGCACATGGCCATTGTCATTGAAGTAGGTCAGGCTGGTGGAGTCAGGCGACCACAGCAGCGCATTCACCGGCGTGGTTTTGTCCCCCAGCAGCATGATCATCTCCTTGCTGGCGATGTCCCAGACTTTCAGGTCTTTGTCCGCGCTGCCGGTGGCCAGCCACTTGCCGTCCGCATTGAAAGCGACCGCCACAATGTGACCCACATGCCCCTCGATCTTGGCCGTCTCCTTCAGAGTGGCGGCATCCCACACCTTGGCCAGATTGTCCGCGCCGCCTGTGGCGACCTGCTTGCCATCTCGGCTCAGCGCAAGGCTCAGAATGTTGTCTGAATGCGCCTCCACCGTCTGTGCAGGCTTGGACTCGCCAAGCTTCCAGCGGTGCAGGATGCCCTTCTGGCTCATGGCCCCGTCTGCCAAAATGAGCGTGGTCTTGTCCGGCACGAAGACGAGTCCCGTCACACGCCCCTCCAGCGGAGCGGCCAGTGTGTGAGCCACCTTCCAGTCCGCCGCATTCCAAACCAGCACGCTGCGATACCCGCCCGCTGCCAGCAGGCTGCCGTCTGCATTCCAAGCCAGCGACTGCACCACGTCCTTGTGCCCTGCCAAAGTAGTGACCACCGGAGCAGCCTGCGCCGAGACATCACGGATCAGCACCTGATTGCCACGGCCCACGGCCAGCCGTTTGCCATCAGGACTAAGGGCGATGGCCGCCGAGGGCGTGTGCCCGGCAGGCAGCGCGGCCAGCTTGTCCGCAGGCGTGAGTTCGCCAAACTGCTTCAGCGCCGCATCATCCCACGGTGCGCCTGCATTCACCCAGGCCTTGAGCAGGTTGATCTGCTTTTCCGGAAGCTGCTTCTTCGGCGGCATGTGGGCATCGCCGGGGTCGCTGAGCGCTTTGATCAGCGCGCTGTGGTCGGCATCCCCTGAGATCATGGAGGCCCCGTTTTCGCCGCCCTTCAGAGCCAGGTCGCGCGTCTCCAGAGAGAGACCGCCCTTCTTTTTGTCGGCATTGTGGCAGCCCAGGCACTGCGTCTTTAAAAGTCCCATTGCCTGCGCCGGATGCACCTTCGCCACCTCGGCGGCGAGCGGGGTGGTGAGCAGAAACAATGAGATGACGTAGCGGCTTTGAATCATGGGGAATGATTCATCTACGGCTGAAACCGCACGGCTCTTGCCGAGCTCGTGGCGGGTGCTGTCAGGCGCGGCTGCTTTTTGCACGCATCTTACGCCGCTCATTCCCCCACCCTGCCGCCAGCGAGAGCACAAAGAGCAGGACGAAGATGCCAAACACCACCGACATAGGCTGCGTGGGCCCAATCAAAAACTGCAGCGGCTGCCTGGGCAGCGGCACGGCATGAATGAGCAGCAGATGCACCACGTAGAGAGTCAGGGATTCCCGTCCCGCGAGGTGCAGCCACCCGGTGGCCGGACCGACGCACTCTGCCACGCAGGCCACCACCACGGCGGCCATCAGCACCCAGCCCAGGCGCTCCAGAAAGAACTCCGGTGCTCCGCCCGGCCAGGGAGACCATGGCTGCGCAAAAGCCAGCAGCGCCCCCATAGCAAACACAAGCACCGCATGGCGGTCCGGCCTGCCACTCCAGAGGCTGCGCGTCAGAAACCCTGCCAGCCCAAAGCCCACCCAGGGAAACAGCGCGAAGAGCGAGCCCTGGCTGCGGTTGAGGTATTGGTCTATGACCAGCAGCCCCGTGTGCCAGTGCTCGGCGGATGTTTGCAGGCCGACAAAGAAGAGCAGCAAGAAAGCCGCTGCCACCGGCCTCCAACGGCCAAAGCGCTCGGCCAGCAGCATGAGCATGCCGCTGATGGCCAGACAGTGCAGCACATTGACCGTGCAGGCGGCGCGCCATGCCTGCGCATGAAAAAGATCATTCCACGGCACATACATCAGATACCCGATGAGCAGCACCATCAGCAGACGCCTGAGGGCAGGCAGCGCTGGCTTGGGGGCTCCGGCAGTGATGTGCGCCCGCACATAGCCCGCGATCCAGAAGAAGGCGGGCGCGATGAGCCCGTGGTAGTAGCTCATCTCCCGATACCACGCCGTTTTCTGCAGGCCTGCCTCGAGAAAGGTGTTGGCCGAGTGCGTCCACACCATGCCCAGCACGGCCAGACCACGGAAAAGATCGAGCCAGAGGAGACGTTTTGAAGAGCCGGGCACGCACGAGAATAACTAATTTGTTTCCATTCACAAGATGTGACTCCGTGCGGCGTTGGTTACAGCTCTCATTTTCCAACTCATGAAGTCAGCCCTTCTGCTCTCCCTCCTCATGGCAGGCTCATCACTGCCTGCCGCTGAAGTCTTTGAAGCCGCGCTCGGCCGCGAAACCGAACTGCCCAAGGGCAAGGAGGCAGACGGCATCCTGGGCGACTTCGTGCTGCGCAGCGACAAGGTGGAGGCGGTGATTTCGCAAAATTCGCCGAATCGCCGGGCCAACATGAGCACCTTTTACGGCGAGGACGGCGTCACTCCCGGCTGCCTGTATGATCTGACCCTGCGCGGCGCGAACAACGACCAGCTCGTCGTCTATGGCCCCTGCGGCCACGGCCATGTGAGCTATGTAAAGATAGCCAGCTCCAAAGAAAAAAGCGAGGCCGCCGTGGAGTCTGTGACCACCGCAGCAAAAAATGGCGGCGTGTACAAGCGTCATGAATACCGCGTGAAGGACGGCGTGCAGGGCATCTACATCACCACCACCCTGCGCAACGAAACCGACAAGCCTCAGGTCGTTTTCACCAAGTCTGACTTCACCCGCTTTGACTCCACCGGAAAGACCACGGACGGCATCTCCTGGGCAGACGCCATCAATCCGGCCCACAAATGCGGCTACGCTGTCGGCAACCTCGAAATAAAGGGCGCTGACAAAGTGGAGGACAACCTGAGCCTGGCCCCAAAGCAGGAAGTGGTCATCTCACGCTTCTTCGCCATCGGCACCTCGCCAGCGCAAGCGGTGGGCGAGTTTCGCTCCGTCAAAGGTGACAAACTTGGCACGGTGAGCGGCACGATCGCCGACGGCAGCGGCAAAGGCGTGAGCACAGCCAAGATCGTCGTGCCCGAAGGTGACAAAGGCATTCCCGCCTATCCGGATGCCGATGGCAAATACAGCCTCAAACTCCCGCAGGGACCGGCCGAGCTGCAGGTCGTGGACCTGGGCCGCACGGACGCCAAAATCTCCCTGACCGTGGCCGAAGGAACGACCGCCGCGCCCAAGGTGACCATGTCCGGCGCCTCGCGCATTCGATTTGAGATCACCGATGAAGCCGGCAAGCCCATTCCCTGCAAGGCCCACTTTGCCCCGCTGGACGAGGGCGCGCCAAAGCTCGATCTCGGCCCCAAGTGGCGCGCACACGGCTGTGTGGACCAATACATGAGCGAGAACGGCCATTTCACCCAGCAGCTGCCCCCGGGCAAATATCACGTCGTGGTAGTCCGCGGCCCTGAGTACGCCCACCTGAAAAAGGAGATCACACTCGAAGCCGGAAAGGAAGCCGTCTTCAAAGGCACGCTCAATCGTATCGTGGACACCAAGGGCTGGATCAGCGCCGACTTCCACAACCACAGCACCCCCAGCGGTGACAACGTGTGCGACACCGACGGACGCCTGATCAACATCGCGGCGGAGAATCTGGAATTCACCCCCACCACCGAGCACAACCGCTTCTATGACTGGGAGCCAACGATCAAGGCACTGGGGCTGGAGAACCACGTCAAGACAGTCAAGGGCATCGAGCTGACCGGCAGCCGGCAGCACGTCAATGCCTTCCCGTTTGAGCCCGAGCCGCTCAAGCAGAACGGTGGCGCTCCCGAATGGAATGACGATCCGCGCATCACCGTGCTGACCCTGCGCCGCTGGCAGACGGAGCGTGCGGACCGCTGGATCCAGTTCAACCATCCAGACCTCTCCAACATGTTCATCGACCGCGACAGCGACGGCATTCAGGACGGCGGTTTTGTGGGCGTGGGCAGCATGATCGACGGTGCCGAATCTCAGAACGGCGCAGGCACCGAAATCCTGGCCGAGTCCCCTTTCACTCTGAGCCGGCCCAAAGGTTCGCTGGCCATGAAGGTCTCAGCAGTGCGTGAGTTTGTGTGGCGCCAGCTGCTGAACCAGGGCCTTCGCGTCACCGCCGTGGGCGTGGCAGATGCGCACTCGGTCTATGGCAATGGCGTCGGCTGCTGGCGCTGCTACCTGCCCAGCAGCTCTGATGAGCCCGCCAAGATCGACTGGTCGGAACTCTCCCCGCATGCCAAGGCCGGACACCTGGTGCTCAGCACCGGTCCCTTTCTGGAAGTGACCACGCAGAACGGCAAGATCGCCGGAGACGATGACCGTTCCACCGGCGGCATCGACCTCAAGGTGCGCGTGCAGTGCACCGACTGGATGGACATCGACCGCGTGCAGGTGCTGGTGAACAGCCGCCCGGACCCCAAGCTCAATTTCACCCGCGCCACCCACCCCCAGATGTTCAAGAACGGCGTGGTGAAGTTTGATGAAAAAATCCATGTGCCTCTGCAGCACGATGCGCATCTCATTGTCGTAGCCATCGATGAAGACGGCGACCAAAAAACCTGCTACGGCACCAGCGACTACGCCAAGGTGCGCCCCTGCGCTTACAACAACCCCATCTATGTCGATGCCGACGGCAACGGGTTCACCCCAAACGGCGACACCCTCGGTTTTGACCTGCCCACGGGCGGGCTCAAGGCGGACGCGGCCAAGGAAAAGCTCAGCCGCGCAGGTCTGATCAAAGATGGGCCGCAATCTGCTGCACCGGCACCTGCCGCAGAGCCGAATAAGAACAAGAAGAAATGATGACTGTAGCCTCCGCACTCCTGGAATCAGCCACCGCCGCTGCCGCGAAAGCTTACGCCCCCTATTCGCACTTCCAGGTCGGCTGTGCGCTGCTGACTGCGAAAGGAAACCTGTTCACAGGCTGCAACGTGGAGAATGCAAGCTACGGCCTGACCATTTGTGCGGAGCGCAGCACCATCTTTCATGCCGTGGCTGAGGAGGGCCCGGGCATGAAGATCGCTCAGCTGGCGGTGGTCGCGCTGGGACAGGAGTTCCCTCCCTGCGGGGCCTGCCGGCAGGTGATCGCTGAGTTTTCAGGGGCGGAGACGCCCATCTGGTTCATGAGAGATGGAAAACCGGTGATGCTTACAACGGCGGAGTTGCTGCCAGCGAGCTTCAAGTTATGAGTGGGTCTCCATGACTCTCCCACCCTCCGTCACCCTTGCCGAAGACCCCGCAGGCTACCCCATCCTCATCATTGAACATGCTTCGGCGACGGGCCGCATCGCACTCAACGGAGCGCATGTGACGGACTGGATTCCCGAGGGGCATGATCCAGTGCTTTACATGAGCGCCGAGGCGGTGATGGAAGTGGGAAAGCCCATCCGCGGCGGCATCCCGGTCTGCTGGCCCTGGTTCGGCCCGCACCCGGCAGACAGCAGCAAGCCGGCGCATGGCTTTGTGCGTCAGATGCTGTGGGAGGTTGATGCAGCCCGCGAGACTGAAACGGCAGTGGAGATTGTGCTCAAGCTTTCAGACTCTGCCGCTACAAAAGCTTTCTGGCCGCAGGCCTTCTCCACACGGCTGCACGTCCACATGGGCGCCACTCTGCAGGTCACTCTGCAGGCTGCCAACACCGGCACCACTGCCTGGAGCATGACCGGAGCCCTGCATACCTACCTGAATGTGGAGGATGTACGCAAAGTCAGCATCCACGGCCTGCACGGCACCCAGTATGTGGAAGGCCGCCTGTCCCCTGACAAACGTCCGCAGCACGGCACCATCGCCATCGATCAGGAAGTGGACCGCATGTATGTCTCTGATGCCACCGTCATCGTGCATGATCCGCTGTGGAAGCGTGAACTGGTCATCGAAAAAGCCGGCAGCCTGGCCACCGTGGTGTGGAATCCATGGATCGAAAAATCCAAGCGCCTCGCAGATCTCCCAGATGAGGCCTACCCGGAGTTTCTCTGCATCGAAGCCGCCAATGCGGGAGAGGATGTGGTGACCGTGCAGCCCGGCCAGGAGCACCTGCTGATGCAGCGCATCGAGGTGCGAAAACTTTAGCCCTCTCTGTGGTGCTGACACCCACACTTTGAATCCATTGCGTATGGGTGGCGAAACCCGAATGTGCGAATTCAGCTGGACATTCGGATTTTTCCACCCTGCGTTATTTTGGATCCGTCATTTTCTCAATCCACCCCACTGCTTGACCCCGTCCCATGCCTCGCCATGTCTGGGGTCATGTCCGATGGCCCACCATTGATTGACCGGGTTCGTTTGCGTTCCAACCAGTGGCGCAAGCTGCGCTCCATCGTGCTCAACCTCGCCACGACGGACAGCTTTTACGGCAAAAAAATCCGTGAATGGGAGCTGAAGGTGAGCCGGCTCAACCGGGTGGACGATTTCATCGCACAAGTGCCCTTCACGACGAAGGCTGACATCCAGGCAGACCGCGTTGCTCACCCGCCATTTGGCACCAACCTGACGCGGGCCATCAGCCAGTACACACGGTTTTGCCAGACCAGCGGCACCAGCACCGGAGTACCGATGGCCTGGGTGGACACACCTGAGAGCTGGGATGCCATGCTCAAATGCTGGCAACGCGTGTTTGATGCGGCAGGTCTGGTCAAAGGGCGCGACCGCATTTTCTTCGCCTTTTCATTTGGTCCCTTTCTTGGCTTTTGGACGGCCTATGAGGCGGCGGCCAAGGATTACCTCATCATCCCTACGGGTGGCATGTCCAGCCAGGCCCGGCTGGAGGCCATGGCGCGCTATGGCGCCACCGTACTATGCTGCACGCCCACCTATGCACTGCGTCTGGGGGAGCTGATCGGCTCGCTTTCCGGGGTGGACCGCACGAGCCTGCGGATCAACAAAATCATCGTCGCAGGTGAAACAGGTGGCAGCGTGCCCGAGGTGCGCAAGCGGCTTGAGGAGCTATGGCAGGCCCGGGTGTTTGATCATCATGGCATGACCGAAGTCGGACCGGTCAGCTATGAGACAGAAGACATGCCACGGGACCTCGTGGTGATGGAGGAATCCTATCTGGCTGAAATCGTCGATCCGAAAACCGGCGTGGAAGTGGAGGACGGCCAGCACGGCGAGCTGATCCTTTCCACACTGGACCGCACCGCCTGCCCCCTGCTGCGCTACCGCACGGGAGACTGGGTGAAGAAGAAAACCCATCGCGGCCGGCTGATGCTCGAAGGCGGCATCCTCAGCCGCGTGGACGACATGGTCGTGGTGCGTGGCGTGAACATTTACCCCAGCGCAGTCGAGGCCGTCGTGCGGCAGTTTCCCGAAGTGGTCGAGTACATGGTCGAGCAGCGCAAAGTGGACGCCATGGACGAGATCGAGCTCGTGGTCGAAATTTCCGGCAATGCGGCCAAACCGTTGATCAAACGCCTGGAGGCCAAGCTCAAGGACACTTTTTCACTGCGCATTTCGGTACGGCTCGCCGAGCCCGACAGCCTGCCGCGGCATGAGTTCAAGGCGAAGCGCTGGCGAATTATTCCTGCAGAGTGAACGGTCTGCAGCGTTTCAAATGATGAAACTCGAATGACAATCCCGGCGTCGTTGACGCCACATTTTCCTGCTGTTCAACCGCCACCTGTTTGTTTACGCTCACACCATGCCACTCATCCAGCTAACCAACGTTTCCAAATCCTACACCGACCCAGGCAGCGGAGCACAGGTGCCGGTGCTGCGCGGCATCAATCTCAGCATAGATGCTGGCGAGTCTGTGGCAATTGTAGGCCCCTCGGGGTGCGGCAAAAGCACCCTGCTGAACATTCTCGGCACACTCGACCTGCCAGACTCGGGTGACATCCTGTTTGACGGTGATTCATTGGCCAGCCTGACGGCGCAGCAGCTTGCCGCAGTGCGCAGCCAGAACATCGGCTTCATCTTCCAGCTGCATCACCTAATGCCGCAGTGCTCCGTGGTGGAAAACGTTCTTCTGCCCACGCTCGCACTGAAGTCGGCTCCGGCAGACGCCCTGCAGCGTGCTGAGTCACTTCTGGAGCAGGTGGGCCTCAAGGACCGCATGAACTGGAAGCCGGCACAGCTTTCGGGTGGCGAGCGCCAGCGCGTGGCCTTTGTGCGTGCCTTGATCAACCAGCCGCGGCTCATCCTGGCCGATGAACCGACCGGCGCCCTGGATGAAAACAGCGCCGAGGCTCTGACCGACCTGCTGCTCCAGCTGCAGAAGAGCAGCGGGGTCACCCTGATCATGGTCACACACCATCGTGCACAGGCAGACCGAATGGGCCGTGTGCTGACGATTCACGAAGGCACCCTGCAATGAAACTCACGGATTACGTCCTCCAGTCTGCGCGCCACTACTGGCGTGGTCATCTGGGCCTGCTCTTTGGCACCTTCCTTGCCGGCACGATCCTGACCGGCTCCATGCTGGTGGGAGACTCTGTGCGCGCCAGCTTGGAGCGTGTGGCGGCCATGCGCCTGGGCAAGGTGGAGGGCGGCGTCCTGGGCGGCGACCACTGGTTCACTGAAAACCTGGCGCGCAAAACCCACTCGGCCCCTGTAATTATCGCCACAGGTGCGGCAAGCGCCGCAGGCGGAAAGGTGCGTGTAAACGGCGCCCAGGTGCTGGGCGTGGATGCTGCTTTCTGGAAGCTCAGCACGAGCTCAAAAAGCATCGCCTTTGACAAATCATCCGTGGCCGTCAACGAGCCGCTGGCACGCAAGCTGGGCGTGAAAGTGGGTGACACCATCCTCGTGCGGCTGGAGCGCCCCAGCGCCATCTCGCGCGACGCACCGCTCTCCGGCAGCACCAATCAGGACATCTCCCTGAGGCGCACCGTCGCCGCGGTGGTCAGCGCCGAAGACTTTGGCACCTTTCAGCTCATTGCCTCCCAAGTGGCCCCGGATTCAGTGTTTGTGAATCTTGCCGATCTGCAGAACCAGCTTGAAATGGACGGGCGGATCAATGCGCTGCTGCACCCGGAGTTCACCTCATTGCGGGCGCATCTGGAGCAAAACCGCACGCTCGAAGATTTCTCCCTGCGTCTCAAACGCATCGAAGGCGCAAAGAAGGAATGGGAGATCAGCACCAGCCGCGTCTTCATGGAGCGAAGCCTTGCCGAGAAGCTCATCGACTTCAAAGGTGCCTACGGTGTGCTGACCTACCTGGTGAATGGCATCACTTCGAAGCAGGGCGCCACCCCCTACTCCATGGTGACGGCCACAGGACAGGGCAAGGATGATGAAATCACCATCACCCAATGGCTTGCGGATGACCAGAAACTGGCGGTCGGCGACGAGCTGGAACTCAAATATTTCGCGGTAGGCCTGGGGAGGGATCTCAAGCAGCAGTCGGCAAAATTCAAAGTGGCCGCGATCCTGCCCATGGATGCCCCCAAGGTCACCAAGGCATGGACACCGGAATTCCCCGGGGTCTCAGATGTGGACAACTGCCGCGACTGGGAGCCCGGCATCCCGATGGACATGAAAGCGATCCGCGACAAGGACGAAGCCTACTGGGATGAGTTTAAAGGCACACCGAAAGGGTTCATCTCGCTGGCGGCAGGCCAGAAGCTTTGGGCCAACCGGTTTGGCAATCTCACCGCGATCCGCCTGCCGAATGAAGGCCAGACCATGGAGGCCAAAAGCAATGCGCTCGCGCTGCGCCTGAAGCTTGCGGACGTCGGTCTGGTGCCGCAAAATTTCAAACAGGCGGCAGGCAGCGCCGCCAAGGGCAGTGTGGACTTCGGCGGCCTCTTCATCGGTCTGAGCATGTTTTTGATCGCGGCTGCCCTCGTCTTTGCAGCCTTGCTCTTTCTCTTCACGCTGGAGCGTCGATCCTCGCAGATCGGCCTGCTGCTGGCCGTCGGCTGGACACGCGGCATGGTGCGGCGTGCGTGGCTGCTGGAGGCTGGAGTCGTCGCCACGGCGGGCATCGGCCTGGGCGTGTTTGGCGGCATGCTGTACACGCAAACGGCGCTGCATGGCCTTTCGGCTATCTGGACCGGAGCTACTCAGGGGCTGCCTCTGGTGTTCAGCGCCAGCCTGGGCACCGTATGCAGTGCGGCGCTGGGCACGCTGGCCGTGGTGCTGCTCACCCTGGGGTGGGCCAGCCGTAGGCTCTTCAAAGTCCAGGCGCGTGATCTGCTGACCGGTTCCTGGAGCGATGACCTGGCTCCTTTGCAAAAGAAGCATGGCGGCAAAATGACGCTGATTTTTGCGGTTGTGGCCATGGCTCTGCTGCCTGCCGGATTTGTGATGAAGAACCCGGAAGCTGTCGCTGGCATGTTCTTCGGCTCCGGCATGCTGATGATGATCTCAGGTCTTCTTTTGCTGCGTGGCTGGATGCGCCGGGACAGCGGCACCATGGCACGCTCGCTCCGGCAGATCGGCCTGCGCAATATTTCGCGCCGACCTTCTCGCAGCCTTTCGGTGATCGGCATGATGGCAGGCGGCATCTTTCTGGTGGTGGCGGTCAATGCTTTCCGCATGAGCGCGGGAGACCCCACCGAGCGTCACTCAGGCACTGGTGGCTTTGCGCTTGTCGGAGAATCATCGCTGCCGGTGTATGAAGACCTGAACGCGAAAGCGGGCTGGGATGCCTTTGGTCTGGATGAAAAGCTCATGCCGCAGGCACGGGTGGTGCCCTTCCGTGTACGTGAAGGAGATGACGCCAGCTGCCTGAACCTCAACCGTGCCCAGAAGCCCGTGCTCGTGGCCGCAGACCCAGCCAAACTCGCCGGAACCTTCGCGTTTACCGCAGGTGCATGGGACATGCTCAATGAACAAGCCTGCATTCCTGCCATCGTGGACCAGGCTACCGCCATGTGGGGCCTCGGCAAAGGTCTGGGAGACATGATGGACTATCAGGACAGCTCTGGAAACACCTTCCAGGTGAAGATCGTCGGCTTGCTGGCCGGCTCGATCCTGCAGGGCAAAATGGTCATCAGCGAGAAGGACTATCTGTCGAAATATCCGGATGCCGCAGGCTACCGCTTCTTTTTGATCGACGCCAAGCCAGAGCGGTCTGCCGAGCTCGCCGAGCATCTCACACGCCAGCTTGAGCAGCGCGGCCTCGCTCTGGAGCCCACTCAGCAGCGGCTGGAGCTGTTTCTGAGCGTGCAAAACACCTACATCGGCATCTTCACCGTGCTGGGTGGCCTAGGCGTGCTGCTGGGCACAGCCGGCATCGGCGTGCTCATTGCCCGGCATGTGCTGGAGCGGCGCGGTGAGCTGGGCCTCATGCAGGCGCTGGGCTTCCGAGCCGGAGTGCTGCGGAGCATGATCATGGGAGAGCACAGCGTGCTTCTGGTGCTGGGCGTCTTCCTCGGAGTGCTCACCGCAGCACTGGCCGTGCTGCCACAGTTGATTGAGCGTGGAAGCGGGCTGCCTCTGGGCTTCCTCGTTGAGCTCATCGTCGCCGTCCTCGCCTTCGGCCTCGTGGTCTGCGCCATCGCCGTCGCCACCGCCGTTCGCGGCCGCCTCACCGATTCCATCCGGCGGGAGTGAATGGTCTTTACCCCGCTGCCAAGATTTGCGCACATCTGCACGAAGAGCCGTGCGCCTCATCTTGCACTCTGCGCCGCGCACGCTCCTATGTAGGCAGTGAATCCCGCGCTCAACGACCCCGACTCCCCCTTTGATCTCGCCCTGCGCCCGGCGGATTTCTCCGAGTTCCACGGCCAGACCAAGGTTAAAGAACAACTGCTGGTCATGGTTGAGGCTGCCAGAATGCGTGGCGAGTCTCTTGATCATGTGCTGCTCTGCGGCCCTCCTGGGCTTGGAAAAACCACGCTGGCCAATCTCATCGCCAACGCCGTGGGCACCAAGCTGCACACCACCAGCGGTCCGCAGATTGACCGCGCGGGAGATCTCGCCGGCATTCTCACCAATCTGCAGGAAAGGGACATCCTCTTCATCGACGAAATCCACCGCCTGCATCCCAGCATCGAGGAATACCTCTACCCCGCCATCGAGGACTACAGGCTGGACATCATCATCGACCAGGGGCCGAAGGCACGCACCATCCGCATCGACCTGCCACCTTTCACCCTGGTGGGGGCAACCACCCGTGCGGGCATGCTCACCGCCCCCATGCGCTCTCGCTTTGGCATTCCGAACCGGCTGGACTATTACACGCCGGAGGAGATCCAGCACATCCTCATCCGTTCCGCGCGTTTGATGAACGTGTCCATCGAGCCTGCGGGCGCGATGGAAATTGCGCGACGCTCGCGTGGCACACCGCGTATCGCCAACCACCTCCTCCGCTGGGTGCGCGACTTCGCCCAGGTGAAGGCGCAAAACATCGTCACTGAGGATGTGGCACAGCAGGCCCTGACGATGCGTGACATCGATGAGTCCGGCCTGGATGAGATGGACACCCGCATTCTGGAGGCCATCATCGGCAAATTTGACGGCGGCCCCGTGGGCATGGGCAGCGTTGCTGTCGCCGTTGGTGAAGACACCAGCACGCTGGAAGACGTGCACGAGCCCTACCTCGTGATGCAGGGCTATCTCAAACGCACCCCTCGCGGCCGTGTCGCCATGCCTGCCGCCTACCGCAAGCTGGGACTCATCCCGCCGAATACCGGTCAGTCGGAGCTGTTTTAAAAAGCACTCGCGAGCTTTAGCTCGCTCTGGAAGACATGGCTCGCAACAGGCAGGAACGAGCCGCAGTTCCCGCTTACTTGGCCTTCAGCAGCACCACACCAGCCTCCCTGCGCACCCAGCGGCCGTTCACCTGATGCCAGGTATGGGTTTCTTTGCGGACGGTCTGGCTGAGCGTGCTGCGCATGAAGGTGTCGAGGTCTGCAGTCGGATGCTGAGCGACTTTTTCATACTGGGTCACCAGCCAGGATCTGGCCTCTTTGGAGAGGCTGCGGAGATGCACCTCCACACGTATGACCTTTTCGTCCCGATACGTAGCTGCCACTTCGGTCAGTTCTTCCGTCGGGCAGAGGTCATCATTCGCCGCAGGCCGCACTACCATGGCTTCATCGACAGACACCGAGGCTTTGCGTACGGACTGCACCGTCAGCGCCACAGTCTGAAGACGCTTGGGCAGATGATCCACCGCGCGCGTGCGGATCATGTAGCCGACCAGCTTGCGCTCCTCCGGAGTGCTGAAGCATGAGATGAAGTTCACGTTGTTGTAATACTGCAAAACCTCTGCCGGAGCACTAGCCAGAGGGGACACCGCAGGCCGCACAGGCTCAGCGGCTGAAAGCAATGAGCCCAGGCTCAGGGTCAAAAACAGTGATCGGATCTCCATAGTTTAACTGTTTATTTTAGAAATAATTTTGCAAAAAAGGCAAAGCCCAGTCAATCCCCCAGATCAAATCAGTGCTTAATACCGCCTTGCCCAGAGGGCCTACAGCATTCAGCATGCCGCATCAATGTGGCGCGAACTCACCACTCTCTGGCAGAGCATCTGCGACCCCGAGTACCTGCACCTGCTGCTGGAGCCCCTGCCCTTGTACGGGCTGGGGATCGGGCTGACATTCTTGATCGTGTCTTTCATGTTCGGAGAGGCAAAGTGCCGCATGCTGGCGCTGGCGTTCATCTGCATTTCCTGCACCAGTGTGTGGCCGTACAATGACCTGCGCGCCAAAGCAACGCCGCGCATCCTTGCCACACGCTCACCAGACTTTGCGCCACTGATCCAGGAGCAGACCCAGCGGCGCAAGGACTGGTCCTGGCCGTACTATATGATGTCACTGGCCAGCCTGGCGGCCTTGGCAGCGACACGCACCCCCAAAGGCCGTCTGCTGCTTTTCTTTGTGCTGGCTTTCGGCATGCTGCTCTTCTGGTTCAGCATCTGGATGCACAAGAAGGAGTGCGAGGTGTATCACCGCAACATCGTTCGGTTTGTGCCAGTCAGATGATAAAGACAAGCGTGTCACTGATCGATGTAGGAATCGCCCTCAGTGGGAATGACAAGCTTCTCCCTGATCGTGTCAAAGGACCCGCCTTTGCCTGAGGCATGAATGTAAAGACGCTGTTTCCGGCGTTTCAGGTTGTCGAGCACAACGGAGATCTGCCCAGGGTCCACGGCGTCCTGAAAATCGGAGAACCAATAGAGACCGTCGGCGTTGCGCACCTCGTCGCTCAACAGAGCCAGCCACGTGTAGCCCACGCCCACATTGTGGATGAAATAGGTCTGTGGCCGGCGGGAAAGCTTAAGGAAAAGCTCCTTGAGCGGAATGGGCTTCCGGGTGTCGATCTTGTACTGCGCCGTCTCCATGAAGGTGGCCCCGCCCATGCGCCAGAACTTCTCAAACTCGACTGCCGAGGTTCGGAAAATCTTCGTTCCCACCAGCGGCTTTAGCGGCGGCTCCAGCCCACAGCCAAAGTACAGCATGACAACGCTGCCTTTTGCCACCTTGTCCACCTCCGTGACGACGCGCTCCAGATGTGGCATCATGGATGAGGAAACATCGAGAACCACGGCCAGTTTTTGCGCTTTGATGGTCAGACCAAAAAGGGGTGCGAAGACTGTGCCTCCCCGCGCTCCCAACCCCTTCCCGCTGCCGAAGCCGCCAGTGGCTCCTGCAAGGCCCAATCCCCCGCTCATAGCCCCGCCGCTCATCGGCTTGGCTGCCGGGGAAAAGTCGAGCATGTCCGGGGGCTCCGTCATCACCATGACGTCCTTGATTCTGTCCGCCACCGCCAGCCTGCGGTTCGGCATCGCTTGTTTTAGCCAGGGGTTTTTCTTTTGTTGGATCTTGTACTGCAGTGCCTCTGCTGCCTGAGCGCCCTGCACCGAGCCGCCGCCGGGGATGAAGTCCATCTGCCTGTCGGTGACATGATGCACCACGACCAGTGCCGCAGAGCCGAGGATCAGTCCATGGATGAAAAGGCTCAGAGCCAGCGAGCGTCCGCCCCACTTGTCCCAGCGCACCCGCCAGCTATCCGCAGGAGTTCCCATTTCAGGCACAGGGACAGTGCGCTGGATTTTGGGCAGAGGCTTCACCGCAGGAAGCGCAGGAAGCCGCAGTTTTCCAGAGAGTTGCACGTCCTGCCCCACTGCTAGGGCGACTCTTTGAGCTGCCTTGTTGTTTGCCGATGCCCCCACTGGCGTCTGCCCCAAATCTTCAGCATCCTTTTGAAGGCGATGTTTGAAGTCATCAGAAGCAGGGCACATGAGAGGTAACCAATAAACCCCGCCAGGATTCCCCAGTTTTCATCCAACTGCGAGACCGCTTTGCAAAATCTGCCTGAACACCGGGAACCCTGGCCTCGAACTGACCTCAGTTCATCTGGCGCAGTTTGCTGTGCTTGACGCCATAGAAGCAGTAGATGACCAGGCCAATGGCCATCCAGATGAAGAGGCGAAGCCAGGTGTCTCCGGGCAGTGCAAAAGCCTGCCCCAGGCAAATGAGCGTGCCGAGAACAGGCACCACCGGGACCCACGGCGTGCGGTAGGGGCGCGGCATGTCGGGCTTGGTCTTGCGCAGCACAATGATGCCCACGCACACCACGGCAAAGGCCATGAGCGTGCCGATGGCCACCAGTTCCCCAAGCAGATTCAACGGCAGAAAACCCGCGAGGACCGAGCACACCAGCCCGGAGACGATGGTGGTGACGTGCGGAGTTCCGTATTTGGGATGCACCTTGGCAAACATGGGCGGCAGCAGGCCATCCTTGGCCATGCTGAAAAACACGCGTGGCTGGCCCATGAGCAGCACCAGGATCACAGAACTCAGCCCCGCGAGCACGGCGATCTCCACCGCCATGCGCAGCCACTTCAGGCTGTCTCCGGCAGCTTTTTCCAGCGCATAAACCACGGGGGCGTCCACGTGCAGCTCCTTGTAGTTCACCATGCCGCAGAGTACGATGGACACGAGCACAAACAGCACCGCGCAGATGGCCAGCGAACCAATCATGCCCCAGAACATGTCCTTCTGCGGATTTTTGGTCTCCTGGGCTGCGGTGGAGACGGCATCAAAACCGATGTAGGCAAAGAAGATCTTGGCCGCGCCCGCGAGAACACCGCTCCAGCCAAACTTGCCAAACTCCCCGGTGTTTTCAGGAACGAACGGCGTGAGGTTGGAGGACTGGATGTAGCCCCAGCCGAGGCCGATGATCATGAGAATGATCACCACCTTGGTTCCCACCATCACATTGTTAAAGCTGGCGGACTCCTTGATGCCGACGACCAGCAGCCAGGAGATGACCCAGACCAGGAGCATGGCGGGAATGTTCACATAACTGGAGGTGTGCACGATGTGACCGTCGATGTAGTCCAGCGGCGCGCGGCACCACTGCTCTGGCAGGTTCACATGAAAGAAATCCCGCATGAATGGGAGGAAGTACTTGGACCAGCCTACGGCCACAGTGGCGGCGGCAAACATGTATTCGAGAATGAGATCCCAGCCAATGAGCCAGGCCACCAGCTCCCCAAGCGTCGCGTATGAGTAGGTGTAGGCGCTGCCCGCGATAGGAATGGCCGCCGCATATTCCGCGTAGCACAGACCGGCAAAGAGACAGCCTATCCCCGAAAAGATGTAGGACAGGGCCACCGCAGGCCCGGCGTGGTCGGCAGCTGCATGTCCGGTGAGGACAAAGATGCCCGTGCCGATCACCGCTCCAATGCCCAGGGAAACCAGCGCCCAGCGCGAAAGCACTCTTTTCAGGCCATGGGAATCGTCGTTGGACTCGGCGATGAGCTGAGTGGTGGATTTGGTGATGAACAGGCCTTTTTTCATATGAATGAGGGAAAGGAAAAATGATGCAAAGGACGTGCCGCGATGAGCAAAAAGATCAAAGAAACGAGGAATAAGCCGGAGACTGGCATGATCATACGGTAGCCGCCCAGACAATCATGCCGCACGCGCAGACCGTACCGGTCAGCCCAAACAGGAACACAATGTCCGCCGCTGATTCCACCCGATGCATGCGCCGCGTGCTGCGTGTGCGCAGCGCCCAGTAGGAGAGCAGGCATGCGCATAGAAAGACCAGGGCATTGACCGCAAGAACGTCATCCACCAGAGTCTGCACCTCCTTTGAACGCGTGAAGGTCTGCACGATGCTGATCACCGTGAGACAAACGCCGATCATCGCAGCCGAGGCGCTGAAAATGTGGATGGCGATATCACGCTCTAGCGGGGCGTCGCTTTTGATGGGAGATCCGGGTCTCATGAGGGTGGCAAAGGGATCATTTCGAAGCCGTGCTTTTGCCCAAGCCAGAGCTGAAGATGATGGTGCCGGCCACGAGCATTGAGCAGCAGAGGTAGTACAAGCCGCCCACAAACGAGCCGGTCATTTTTTCGACGGTCCCAAGCACATTGGGGCCGAGGAAGCCGCCAAGATTTCCGATGGAATTGATCAGACCGATGCTGCCTGCGGCTGCGGACTCGGTGAGAAACATGCTGGGCAGCGCCCAAAAAGCGGGCATGTAGCTTTTGAAGCCGGCAAAGGCAGTCATCAGGCAGACCATGGTCAGGACCAGATTTCCCTGCGTATGAGGCATGAGCCCCAGCGCGGCAGAGCCCATGACAATAGGCAGGACGGCATGCCAGCGGCGCTCCTTGAAGTGATCCGAACTCCACCCCATGAAAAGCTGCCCGCACATGGCCACGGCCGGCGGCAGCATGATGAGCCAGGTGAGCTTGTTCATGTCCATCGCATACCAGGATTTCAGAATGCTGGGCATGAAGAACTCAATCCCATAGCTGCCGGTGACCGTGCAGAAATACACCAGCGCCAGCAGCAGCACCTTGGGATGGCGGAGAGCCTCGGTCACCGTCATGCGTTTGCCCTTGCGCGTCTCCGCGCGTTCCCGCTCCAGCTCCGTTTCGAGGGCGGTGCTTTCCTCCTCCGTAAGCCACCGTGCCTGCTTTGGGCGGTCCACCAGCCAAAAGAAGACCAGGGTGCCAAGCACAACGGCAGGAAGCGCCCAGAAGACATACACCCATTGCCAGCCCACCATGCCAAGCACGGGCGGGTGCGCAGCGTCTGATCCGATCTCCAGCAGCGCATTGGAAATCTTCGGGCTCACAATCTGCGCCATCGGTGTGGCCACGAGAAATGTGGCCAGCGCACGTGCGCGGTCGCGGCTGGGAAACCAGTGGGTGAGATACACCACCACACCTGGGAAAAACCCGGCTTCGGCCAGCCCAAGAAAGAACCGGACTGTGTAAAACTGCCAGGGGGTCGTCACCGCAGCGGTCAGCCCGGCCATGGCGCCCCAGGTGATCATGATTCGGCAGATCCACTTGCGCGCGCTCCAGCGCTCCACCATCAATGTGCCGGGGATTTCCAGAAGGAAGTAACCCAGGAAGAAAATACCCGCCCCCAGACCGATGACGGCATTGTCAAAGCCGGGCAGGTCCCGCGTCATGGTCAGCTTCGCCACCGCCACGTTCTGCCGGTCAACATAGGCGATCATGTAGCTGACAAAAAGCAGCGGCAGCAGATGCCAGTAGGCTTTGCGGCGTGCGCGGTCGAGCGCAGCTGTATGGCTGGGTGTGTCCGGATGGGGGGAGGTCATGAGATGAACCTCCAGTCTATCCGCGGCTCTTTCTGCGGCTCAAGAAAGAATCATGCAAAGCCCAGGAGTGCTGGGCACAAAGCCCCACCCTAGCTAATCAGATGCCATGCCACAGATCAGGACTTGGGCTTCACCGTGTATTTGGCAGGAGTCTTGTCGAACTTGTCCTTGCACTCCGCCGTGGCGAAGATGACGCGCTTGCCGTCCTTGGTCGTGCTGCGGAAAATCAGACGGGCATCCTTGTGGCAGACCGGGCATTCGGTGTTCACCGGCGGCTCGGCGGCCATACCGTTGAGGGACAGCAATGAAAAGAGCACGGAGAGAGACAGCAGTGTTTTCATGGTCAGATCAGGTTGGGTGAAAGCAGACTGGACCCATATTCAATGACATGAGAGATCGTCTGTCACGCATGATTTTTCAGCGTGACAGCGCATCCCCTGGCTGTCCTATTGCATGCCCACCTCATGGAAACCCCAGCACCCACCAAGTCAGCCTCCATTCTCCAGATCATCGGCGGCTTGTACATTCTCTTTGGCAGCTTCACACTCGTCAGCATGCTCTCAAACGGCAAGCTGTGCTTCGCACCGCTCGAAGGGCAGACCGGGCTCATGGCAGACATGCTCCGCAGCAATCCCAGCTACGCATCCATCATGCGTGCGCTGTTTCTACCTGGCCTTGTCTTCGCTGTGGTGCAGTTTGGCTCGGGAGTGGGGCTCCTGCGTCTCAGTGCCCTTGCCCGCAAGGTGGCCATCGGCTGTGCCCTCTATGGCTTCGCGGCGGCGCTTTTCACCACCTGGCTGACCATCACCTACACCCTGCCCTTCACGCTTTCGCACACGCTTCAGCAAGTCAAAAACCCGGCCATGATGGAGACGACCCGGAACATCACTTTAGCCGCGGGCTACGTCGGCATTGTCCTCGGTCTGCTTTATCCTCTGGCCGCATTCATCCTTCTCAAACGCATCAAAATTCCCCGCTACAGCCTTCCCCCTTCATGCTGACCTCCCTCAACGACCTCCCTCAACGCAAGACCGGCGGCCCGCAGCTGGCCGTCTTGACTGCCTATGACTACCCAACCGCCCGTCTGCTGGACGACGCCGGGGTGGACCTTATACTCGTTGGGGACTCACTCGGCATGGTGGTGCTGGGCATGCCCGACACCACCGGCGTGACCATGGAAATGATGGTGCACCACACCACCGCCGTTTGCCGTGGAGTGAAGCGGGCACCCGTCATCGCGGACCTACCCTTTGACAGCTACAGCACCCCGGAGCTGGCGCTGGCAAACGCCCGGCGTCTCATGGACTGCGGGGCGGCCTGCGTGAAGCTGGAAGGCGGCGTGAGCATGCTGCCGCAGGTACGCGCGATCACTGACGCGGGCATTCCCTTTGTCGGTCACATCGGCATGCTGCCGCAGAGTGTGAAGCTGGAAGGCGGCTACAAAAAGAAGGGCAAGACCGCTGAATCCGTCGACCAGCTCATCGCGGATGCGCAGGCTCTGGATGAAGCTGGAGCCGTCGCCATCGTGCTGGAAAGCATGGTGCCCGCCGTCGCCACGCAGATCACCGGTCTCATCAAGGCGAGCACCATCGGCATCGGCGCGGGCAGCGGCACAGACGGCCAGGTGCTCGTCACGCCGGACCTCATCGGCAGCTTCCCGTGGTTCCGCCCGCCCTTTGCCAAGGCTCGGGCAGACGTGGCTGGCGAGACGCTGCGTGCCGTGCGCGAATACATCGCCGAGGTGCAGTCATGACCCCCAGCCGGCTGCCATCCTGAGGCCAACTTTGCGCTGGTCTTTTTCAGCAGCTTCTGAGAGGATCGCAGCATGAACACGTTCCACGTCCCCTTTGAGAGGAAGGTCCTCAGCCGCCGCGACATCCTGCGCTCGCTGGGCGCCACCGCTGCATTCTCCGTCTTTCCCTCCTTGCGGGCCGCCACCGCGGGCAAGGACTCCCTGCCCATGCAGTTTTACAAAAGCCTCACCGAGGAGCAGCGCACCAAGATTGTGCTGCCACGCGACCACCCGCAACGCGGCTACGTAAGCAACTGGTGGTACATCTGTCCCGAGCAGCGCCTGCATACCTTTTACACCCAGGACCAGCAGGACCTCGTGCGGCAGATTTTCGAGTCGCTGCATCATCCCGACCACCGCGAAAAGATGAACTGGCAGGTGCAGAAGGACCTGATGGGCAAAATCAGCAACACGCCCTCCGTCGGCTTTTTCGGCACGCCTGCGGATGAGGACTTTGAGTTCATCTACACCGGGCACCACGTCACGCGGCGCTGCCATGCCCACACGGACCGGGGCCTCGGCTTTGGCGGCAGGCCCATCTTTTACGGCAACTTTGCCAAGGCCTTCAACGAGTCCAAGGACCACGAGGGCAATCCCTTCTGGTATCAGGGGCTGGTATTCAACGAGTTCGTTCAGTCCCTCGACGGCAAACAGCAGGAGAAGATTCTCGTGGGTCGTGAGCCGCGCTCAGAAAAGCCCTCCCTCGTCATCGAGAAGCGCAAGACCGACCTGCCCGGGCTCAGCGGTGCGGATCTCAGCAAGGACCAGCAGGCCAAGCTGCTCGAAACCATGCGCCGCATGCTGGTGTGCTTCCGTGCTGATGACGTGGCCTCCACCATGAAGATCATCGAAGACAAGAAACTCGTCGAGCGCCTCTTTGTCTCCTGCTACGGCGGAAAATACGACATCGGCGCAGACAGGGTCTGGGACACCTGGCAGATCGAAGGACCGGAATTCGTTTGGTATTTCCGCGGTCAGCCCCACATCCATGGGTACTTTCATCTGCCGGTGTAGGCGGGCGAAAGTTGCTGACGCTAGCTTTCCGCGTCCATGTCCGGCGTGTGCAGGTCCACGCCGTGAACTTTTTCCGTTTCATTCGGGGTGGTGAGCACCTTGTAGATGCACCAGCCAAAGAGACTGGTGACGGTGCCAACAGAAAGAAGCATGACGATGAGACCGGAGGTGGTCATGGTGGTGGGGGGCGGTTAATCGTGTTTGTTCAGGCCCTGCTCGGCGCGCTGGTAGGATCTGGAACGGGAGGAGAGAAGCGCAAAAAAGGCGGCGACGATGACCACCAGCGCCACGCTGAGCTGCGCGGCCAGATTTGTCGTGACCGGCTTTCCGTCCTTCATCCCGCCCATGAGATCGAGCACGTAGGATGAGGCGCTGCCGAAGGTCTTGGTGTTGAGATCAAAGCCAAACACGCTCGTCAAAACCGTCAGGGCGAAGATTGTCAGGAGAAACACCGGACAGATCCATTTCATGATGACGCCAAAGAAGCGTGGAATGCGAATGGACGCGCCCTGATGCGCCTCCCGCAGGCCGCGCTCGATGCCCCAGTGCCAGCCGAAGACGATGATCTGAATGGTGGCCAGGATAAAAATGAGGAAGGTGCCCACCCAGAAGTCCAGGGTGTCGAGCGCCTTCAGTTCCTTGGTGAAATAGACCACGAAGCCGGTGCCGAGCGTGGTGAGCATGCTAAGGATGGTCACGCTCACCTTGCGGCCCACATTCATCGCCTCTTCAAGAAAGGCAATGCCAGGCTGGAGCATGGAGATCGAACTGGTGATCGCTGCCAGGAAGAGCATGAAGAAGAAAGCACCACCAAAAAATGCACCCAGGGGCATCTTGGCAAACACCAGAGGCAGCACAGTGAAGCCCAGGCCAAAAGTGCCCTGCCCCGCCACGGATGCGAGCCCCAGAAACGCCACCGCCGCCGGCACGGTGATGAGCCCTCCAAGCGCCACCTCGCAGAACTCGTTGGCGCTGCTAGCCGTCAGGCCGCTGAGCACCACGTCGTCGCTTTTCCGCAGGTAGCTTGCATAGACAATGATGACCCCGAACCCCACGGAGAGACTGAAGAAGATCTGCGCCGCCGCTGCCATCCACATCAGCGGGTTTTGAAGCTGCTGCCATGGGGTGATGGTGACCAGCTTCAAGACACCATTGCTGGCGGCCACTTTCTTCTCCGCAGCCGTGATGGCCGCCGCTCCCACAAGCTCCTCCACCACCTTGCTTTCACCCGGCGCAGGGTGCGTGCGCTCGATCTGCACCTTGCTGGGGTTCCACATGTAGCCCAGACCATTGACGACATTGTCGTGGGGCTTGGCGGGATCTGGAGCGCCGAGGGTCATGACGCGCGCCAGCACCACCAGCGCGAGCACGATGAGCATCGGCATGCCGTAGTTGCACATCTTTTCGATGCCGCCTGAGATGCCTCGGTAAATGAGCCAGAAATTGAAGGCAAACACGAGCAGCAGCCATGGCAGCGCCGAATTCCACGAGAATGACAGCGCGGATCCGTCGCCAATCTGCCCGCTCATGCCTTTAAACATCTCCACCGCCTGCGCGGTGGTCTTCAAGTCCACGCTGCCCGTCCAGAACTTCACCGCGTAGCCGAGACACCAGGACTCAATGAAGACATAGTACATGTAGATCATCACCGGAACGATGACGCCGATGATGCCCACATATTTGGCCCAGGGCTTGTTCAGGATGGCGGCAAAGGCTCCGGGCGCGGAGTTGTAGCCCTTCCCGCCCGCATAGCGCCCCATGGCCCACTCCGCCCAGCCGATGGGCAGGCCGATGATGAGGAAGGAAATGGCGTAGGCGATCATGAAAGCGCCGCCGCCGTATTGCGCGGCGAGGCCGGGAAAGCGGAGAAAGTTCCCCAGGCCCACCGCGCTGCCCGCGACGGCCATGATGACTCCAAGACGTGATCCCCAGGCTTCTTTCTTTTGCGACATGGCGGCGAGATTAGGCAGTGCGTTTCATGGCGACAAGGTTGGAATTCGGGAAAGTGCCATGCGCTTCACGAAAAGCAGAACTCGCGCCATGGCGGCAATGTGCGAAATTTTGCGCACTGCCATGCGCACCAGCCGCCTGCCCGTCATGCTTTTCGCCTCCGCCTTGCTGATCATGGTGGCGGCGGTGCTGTGGTTTTTGTGGGAGTCGCATGCGGCACCCTCCATCCAGGAGGAATTCCCCCAGGCAAAGCGCAGCCAGAGCACCGGCGGCACGCTGGCACTCATTGCAATGCCGCAAGCGCCCGCTCCGCCTGCTGCCGAACAGGCTCAGGCAAAACCGGCGGCCTCTCCCGTCATCGCCACGCTCAATGTGCCGGGCTCCATGCCAAACGAGGCGCTGCTGACCTTTCGTACGCCAGAGGCGCTTGCTGCGTTTCGTGAACGTGCGGCCGCGCTCGGGCTGGAGGTGCTGGGCTATGATGTGAAGCTGCGCACCGCCCGTGTGCGCTTTCGTGACACGAGGGCACTGGAGCGCGACCTGAGCGCCCATGCCGAGGATTACACGCATGTAGGCCCCAATCTCATCACGCGCATTCCCGGCCTGCCACCTCCTCCGGCCCAAACTGACACGGCCAATGCCGGTGGCAGCGTCCCATTTCGCAGCCAGGGGCTGGACGCCATCGGCGCCACGGGCGACCGCTCGGGCTGGGGCCGGGGCATCACGGTAGCCGTCATCGATTCCGGCATTGGCAGCCACCCATCGCTGGCGGGAGTGAAGATCACCCACTACGACCTCGTCAATGACGGCAGCGCCTTCAACGGCCACGGCACCGCGATGGCATCGCTGATCGCCGGCAATGATCCCAATGTGGGCGGTGTGTCACCTGCGGCCAGCCTGCTGGACATCCGCGTGGCGAACGCGAATGGCGAGAGCAACACCGCGCTGGTCTCCTCCGCCATCATCAAGGCCACGGACCTCGGCGCGCGAGTGATCAACATCAGCCTGGGGGCAAACGCGGACTCTCCGGTGCTCGATGAAGCGGTGCGCTACGCGCAAAGCCGCAATGTCGTGGTCGTGGCCGCCGCAGGCAATGAGCAGCAGACCGCGCTCTCCATGCCGGCAGGGATTTCCGGCGTGCTCAGTGTGGGGGCGGTGGATGCCAATGGCACGCAGGCGTACTTCTCCAACTCAGGCGCGGGACTAACCCTGGTGGCACCGGGGGTGGGCATTGTCTCAGGCTATGCCGACAACCGGCTCGTCATCGGCAGCGGGACCTCCCAGGCCACGGCAATCACCAGCGGTGTCGTCGCCTACCTGCTGGGGCGCGGGTACTACGGGCCCAACATCATCCCGCTGCTGACGCGGACGGCCGAGCCGCTGCAAGCCCCGGCCACGGCGGTGGGCGCGGGATTGATCCAGGTACCGAAGTGAGGGGAGGCGTTGCGCAGCCTTGACGCACCGCGTCGCCCCCACTACTTCCACCATGGCCCGCAACTACACGCTGCACACCGCGCACGAACCCAGCAACCGCATCGACTACAAGGCGGAGCTCAATGAGCAGCAGCATGCGGCGGTCACGAGCCCACCCGGGCAGGCGCTGGTCATCGCCGGTGCAGGCAGCGGCAAGACGCGCACGCTGACGTACCGTGTAGCATGGCTGCTGGACAACGGCATCCAGCCCGAGTCCATCCTGCTGCTCACTTTCACCAACAAGGCCGCCCGTGAAATGCAGGAGCGTGTGCAGGCGCTCGTCACCCATGATGCCAGCCGCATCTGGGGTGGCACCTTCCACAGCATCGGCAACCGCATCCTGCGCTACAACGCCGAGCGCCTGGGCTACCGCAAAGGCTTTTCCATCATGGACCGCGAGGATCAGAAAGACCTCATGGAAACCGTGCTCGGCAGCAGCGGCATCGACACCACGACCTACCGCTTTCCCAAAGCGGAGGTGCTGGGAGATATTTTTTCCCTCGCAGACAACACCCTCTGCTCCCTCAAGGAGATCATCCACACGCGCTATCCCTACTTTGAGGAAGTGGCCAGCGGCATCCTCAAGATGCGCACACTTTACCAGGAGAAAAAGCGCGAGACCAACTGCATGGACTTCGACGACCTGCTGGCCCTGACCGTGCAGCTGCTGGAGGAAAACGAAGACCTGCTGGAGCGCTACCGCAGGCAGTTTGAGTTTGTGCTCGTCGATGAGTATCAGGACACCAACAGCCTCCAGTGCCGCATGGTCGAGCTGCTCACCGGGCCGCAAGGAAACCTCATGGTCGTGGGAGATGACGCGCAGTCCATCTACTCCTGGCGCGGGGCGGATGTCTCCAACATCCTCGAATTCGACCAGCACTGGCCCCGCGCCCGTGTGCACAAGATCGAGGTGAACTACCGCAGCGTGCCGGAGGTGCTGAATCTGGCGAATGCCGCCATCGCCATGAACCGCGGGCAGATTCCGAAGAACCTCCTGCCCGCACGTGAGTCCAAAGGCATGCTGCCCGCGCTCGTCTCGCTGGACAGCTCCTCGGCGCAGGCGGCTTTTGTGGCTCAGCGCATCCTGGAGCTGCAGGACGAGGGCGTGCAGCTCAACGACATCGCCGTGCTCTACCGCGCGCACTTCCACAGCATGGAAATCCAGATGGAGCTGACACAGCGCGGCATCCCCTTCCAGATCACCAGCGGGCTGCGCTTCTTTGAGCAGGCGCATGTGAAGGATGTGGCTGCGTTCATGAAGTTTGCGGTGAACCGCCAGGATGAGGTCAGCTTCATGCGCATGGTGCGGCTGTGCGAAGGCATCGGCAATGTCAGCGCCGCCAAGCTCTGGCAGGAGTGGCTGAAGTCTGACGCCGCCAAGGCCGAGACAATGCCCACCAGCTTCTCAGAAGTGCTCATCCCGATGAAGGTTCCCAAGAAGGCCAAGACCACCTGGGAGCAGTTTGCGTACACGCTTGACGAACTCATCGACAAGGACGGCAAGTCCGTCGCACCGGCGCAGATGATCCGCAGCATCACCGAAGGCGTGTATGAGGACTACATGAAGTCCAAGTTTAAAAACTACGAGCAGCGCCAGCAGGACCTGGAGCAGCTCAGCAACTTCAGCGACCGCTTCACCGACCCGCTGGAGTTTCTCAGCCAGCTCTCCCTGCTCAGCGGCGTGGACACGGACAACAACCCTGCCCAGCAGGCGCAGCAGGACCGCGATGCCGTGACGCTGACCACCGGGCATCAGGCCAAGGGCCTGGAGTGGAACGTCGTCTTCGCCGTGTGGCTGGCCGATGGCATGTTCCCGCACAAACGCGCCATCGACGAAGGAGGAGACAGCGCGCTGGAGGAGGAGCGCCGTCTTTTCTACGTCACGGTCACACGGGCCAAAGACGAGCTGTACCTGACCTATCCCGTGATCAACCACCAAGCCCGCGATGGCGACATCATGATGCGCCCCTCACGGTTCATCACCGACCTGCCCAAAGACCTGGTGGAAGTGTGGAATGTAAAGAGTGGGTGGTGAGTCCCTATGCCACGGCAGCAGCAGGCCAGGAGCCCCTGCCCTGCCCCGCTTTTATTCTCCCAGAATCTCAATCAGCTCCACGACGAAGTGCAGCGTCGCGTTCGGCGGAATGCCCGCCCCTGGCTGGCCCTGCAGGCCGTAGCCGAGGTAGCCAGGAATTTCGAGTTCGATCATCCCGCCTGTGCCCACCAGTTGCAGGCCCTCTGTCCAGCCTTTGACGAGCTGGTTGAGGCCAAACGTGATCGGCATGCCGCGCAGGTAGGAGCTGTCAAAGACACGACCGTTAAACAGCCATCCATGGTAATTCACAACCACACGCTGCTGGGCAGTGGGTTTGTTCGCCGTGCCAGGACGCAGAATGCGATATTTCAGGCCTGACTCGGTTGCGGTGAAGCTTTTGGGGGCCTTGGCACTGATCGCACCCGCTCCTTCTGGAAGCTTGGGGAAAGGCACGACTTCATCCGCCATCGCCCACCCAGAGACCATCAGCAGCCCCCCCAGCAGGGCGGCACCCAACATGCGGCGAGGAATATAGGCAGGAGACAGGCTGGTGGATGAGGCGTTCATTGGCCAGAACTGGCGTCATGACCGACTTTCGTCAAGCTTTTAGCCACGGGGAGGCTTAATGGGGGGAGATCATCTGCATCCAGCGAGCCGTGTGCCTATGGCTCACACCAGGAGGTCATCTGGTCCAGGACGGCTGGAAAGAGCCGCACCAGGGCTCAATGAAAAGCCATGGCACAGGCAGTCGGAGAGGGATTTTGAAAAGAGTTGAAACTTGCACCCGCCCCCTTCGTTTAACCCGCCATCGACCCGGAACACCGGACGATCACATCATGAAAACGCGCCTCTGCCTCCCCCTTGCCTGTGCTTTCCTTGTCACCGGTCTTCAGGCTGACAATGAAGTTTACCGTACCTGGACTGACTCCCAGGGACGAAAGCTTGAGGCGACTTTCCGTGGCATTGAAAATGGCAACGTCTTCCTGCAGGTCCGCAACGGCTACGTTTATCGCCTCTCGCTGGACAAGCTTTCAGCCGCCGATCAGCAGGCCGCCAAAACGCTCAAGCCGGAAGGCCTCGGCATTCCCGCCGACCCAAATCTAGCCCAGGCCGCCGCGCAGATCGACATGCTCGTCGAAGCCGGGCTGAAGAAAGCAGGCCAGCAGCCCAACCCGCTGGCGTCTGACGAACAGTTCATCAGACGCGTTTTCCTGGACCTGGCAGGGCGCATCCCCACGCGGGAGGAGGCACTGGAATTCATCAACGACCCCAGTCTCTCGAAGCGGGCCAAGGCGATCGACCGGCTGCTGAATTCCGAGGGCTACACCAGCCATCTCTTCAACTACTTCGCTGACATGCTGCGCATGGCCGATGTGGCCCAAAAGGCGCGCTTCTACACCTACCAGGACTGGCTGAAGGAGCAGATCTCGCAGAATGTGCCGTGGAACAAGGTCGTGCACACCATGATGACGGCGGAAGGCAAGCTGCTCGAAAACGGCGCCACAGGCTACCTCCTGCGGGATGCCGGCATGAGGCTGGACAACCTCAGCCTGACGCTCAGCACCTTCCTCGGCGCCAATGTTTCCTGTGCGCAGTGTCATGACCACCCTTTTGCCGACTGGACGCAGCGCCAGTTCTACGAAATGGCGGCCTTCTTTGGCGCCACGGAAACCTACGGAGCCAAGGGCAACGCAGGCGCGGGCATGCAGGGCATCCGCAAAGTGCTGGCGTCGCTGGACAACAAAAAGCTTCAGCAGCAGGCAAAGAACCTCCTGCGGGTCAATGCCCTGGCCGTCGAAGACACCAGTGAGAACGACTTGAAGCTGCCGGATGACTACAAATACTCAGATGCCAAGCCCGGAGATCTCGTCACCCCCAAGCTCATCACCTGGGGTGATGACAAGGCCAAGAAAGCCTACCAGGGCGTGCAGACCACCAAGCATGACGAGCAACTGCGTGCCCAGTTTTCCAAATGGATGACCTCGCCGGACAATCCGCGCTTTGCCATGACCATCGCCAACCGCATGTGGAAGCACATCTTCGGCGTCGGCGTCAAGGAACCGGTCACAGACCTGGACGACCCCAATGCCGCTGCAAACCCGCCTTTGCTGCATCATCTGGCCAATGAAATGGTGCGCCTGAAATTCGACCTCAAGCAGTTCCTGCGTGTGCTCTGCAACACCGACACCTACCAGCGCGAAGCCACCAGCCACGAACTGGCGGACAACACCCCCTACCTCTTTCCAGGTCCGATCCTCCGCCGCATGACCGCAGAGCAGGCCTGGGACTCATGCGCCGCGCTCGTGGTCGGAACGGACGTGGACAAATTCAAGGGCCACCGCGGTGCCACCTATGCCAAGGCCATGAGCATCGATCTCAGCGGCGGAGCTTCTCCTGATGTCCTCAAAGAGCAGATCGAAACGGCCGTGGCCAGCATGCGCCAGTTCGGCGGAGGCAAAGCGGAGGGCAATCCGAAGAACAGGAAGAAACGCATGATGAACCAGGGCGGCGAGGAAGACCTCACGCTCGCGCCGCCGGTGCGCAACGGGCTCGTGCTGGCCCGTGCCTCCGAGCTGCCCCAGCCGGAGAAGGACCAGCATTTCCTGCGCATGTTTGGCCAGAGCGACCGCCAGATAGCCGACAGCGAGAGCGAGGAGGGCAGCATTCCCCAGGTGCTCATGCTCATGAATGGCGAGGCCCAGCGCGTCATCGGCCAGAATGACTCGCTCGTGATCAAAACGGCCGCTGCACAGGCTACGCCCGAGCAGCAGGTCGAGAGCCTCTACCTCAGCTTTTTCAGCCGCAAGCCCCGTGCCAACGAACTGGCCACAGCCGTGGCCGGACTGGGCAGCGGCATGACCATGCGTGACCTGACCTGGGTGCTCTTCAACACCCGTGAATTCATCTTCGTGGAATAACCCTCCGACCTTCTGCCGCCATGAACCTTCACAACCAGCTTGATCCTCTTTCCCGCCGTGCCTTCTGCGAGCGCTGGGCCAGCGCCGCCCTGGGCGTCACCGTCCTCCATGGCCTGGGAGGACGGGCGTTTACCGCCGAGGAAGCCAAGACCGCAGCCCCATCCGGCCCCGGCTTTGGCAAAGCCAAGAAAGTCATCTTTCTCCAGATGGTCGGGGGTATGACGCACATCGACACGCTGGACCCCAAGGACGGCCCGACGCAGGGACCGAAAGCCCCCATCAAAACCAAGGCGGACTTTCAGCTTGGCGGCACGATGGAGAACCTGGCCAAACAGGCGGACAAGATCAGCATCATCCGCAGCATGACCTCCAAGACCGGCGTGCATGCCGCCGGTCAGTATGTCATCCGCACCGGCTATGAACAGCGCGGCACGATCAAGCATCCAAACATCGGCGCTTGGGCGCAGCACTTCCTGGGCTCCAGCCACAAGACACTGCCCTCCAGCGTGTGCGTTAACCGCCAGCCGCAGAACGGCAACGGCTTCTTCCCCTCCAGTTTCTCCCCCCTGCCCATCCTCGACCCGGATGTGGGGCTGCAATACTCCAAGAGCGAGGCCACACCGGAGCAGATGTCCAAACGCCTCTCCATGCTGGACCAGCTGGATGCCGGATTCCGCGAGCGCTTCAAAACCTCCGAGGTGAAGAGCTACACACAGTTTTACGACAAAACTGTCAGCATCATGTCCAGCACGGACCTGGAGGCCTTCCAGCTCGATGACGAACCCGAGGCGCTGAAGGAAAAGTACGGCAAGAACAAATTCGGCCAAGGCTGCCTTCTGGCTCGCCGCCTCGTTGAGAAAGGCATCCGCTACATCGAAGTGGCCAAAGGCGGCTGGGACATGCACAACAACATCGACGACGGCCTCGAAGAACACGGGGCTGAGCTCGACGTGGCGCTCTCCGCGCTGCTGGAAGACCTCAAGGAGCGCGGCCTGCTGGAAAGCACGCTGGTGGTGCTCTGCTCTGAGTTTGGGCGCGGGCCCAAGATCAACGGCAACGCCGGACGCGACCACCACCCCAAGGTCTTCTCCACCCTGCTCGCAGGTGGCGGCATCAAAGGCGGCTTCATCTACGGCTCCAGCGACAAGGAAGGCATGGCCGTGGCCGACAAGCAGGCCAGCCCGCAGGATTTCCTCTCCACCATCGGCTGGAGCCTTGGCCTGCCCATCGACGAAGTCGTCATGTCCCCCAGCAACCGCCCCTTCACTGTGGGCGACAAGGGCAAGGCCATCATGGAGCTGTTTGCATAAAGCTGCCCAGTTGCGCCGCAACTGGGGCCAATATCAAAGCACTCGCGAGCTTTAGCTCGCTCTGGATGACGTACCGCTTTGTCCAAAACGGGCTGAAGCCCGTGAGTGCTTTTTATTCCCCGCAAAGCCTCCCGTATGGCTGGCGTATTCTGAGGCCGCATGCTTTCATCGCCCCCATCCATGACATCCCGCCGCCATTTCATCTCCGCCACTTCCGCTGCGTTTGCCGCCTCCTCGTTTCACATCTTCGGGGCAGATCCGGCCAAAAAGTACCGCACGGCGCTGATCGGCTGCGGCTGGTGGGGGATGAACATCCTCAAGGAGGCCATCGCCTCCGGGCGCGTGAAGGTCTGCGCCCTGTGCGACGTGCATGAGGACGTGGCCTCGAATTCCAGCGATGAAGTCAACGGCCTGAACGGTGACGAGCCCAAGCTCTACAAGGACTACCGCGAGCTGCTGGACAAGGAGAAGCCGGAGATCGTCATCATCTCCACCCCGGACCACTGGCATGCGCTGCAGAGCATCGCTGCGTGCAAGGCCGGGGCGCATGTGTTTGTGGAAAAGCCCACCGGGCACACCATCAATGAAAGCAAGGCCATGGTGAAGGCTGCGCGCGAGGCGGGCGTGGTCGTGCAGGTGGGGCTGCACCGGCGCATCGGCCCGCATCATGTGGAGGCCATGAAGTTTCTCAAATCCGGTGCCGTGGGCAAGGTGGGCATGGTCCGCGCCTTTGCCGACAGCAAGGGCGGCCCCGAGCAGGCCAAACCCAACAGCCAGATCCCCGAAGGCATGGACTGGGAGATGTGGTGCGGCCCGGCACCGCTGCGCCCCTTCAACACCAAGCTGCACCCCGGCGGCTGGCGCAACTTCCTGGACTATGCCAATGGCACCATGGGCGACTGGGGCGTGCACTGGCTGGACCAGATCATGCTCTGGAGCGGTGAAAAGGGGCCCAAGAAAGTCTTCTGCACCGGCGGCCGTCCCGTGGCCGGACCTGCCGTGCTCAATGACAAGGAGCAGACCACCGACGCCCCCGACCATCAGGTGGCCACGTTTGAGTTTGAGCAGTTCACCGCCGTGTGGGAGCACCGCAAATTTGCCGACAACAACAACGAAAAGCACAAGATCGGCTGTTACTTCTACGGCGAGAAAGGCGTGCTGCACATCGGCTGGCGCGACGGCTGGACATTCTACCCCGTGGACCCCAAGAGCCCCGAACAGCACGGCAACCACCAGCTTCAGGAGCCGCACGGCCACAACATTGCCCTGCTTTGGAACGACTTCATCGACGCCATCGAAAAGAAAAAGCAGCCCGTGGCGGACATCGAAAGCGCCCACCGCTCCTCCTGCCTGCCTCTGCTGGGTATGATCAGCTACAAGGCCGGCCGCAGCATCCAGTGGGACGCCGACAAGGAGCTGATCATCGGGGACGCCGAGGCCAGCAAGCTCATGAGCCGCGAGTACCGCAAGCCCTGGGCCTATCCAGTCTAAAAGCCGACATTCAGGCGATTGCCGCTTGATCTTGGCTTTTCCTTCGGCTTTCGGCATGGCTTCATGAATCAGGCATCCTTCCTGCTTAGATGCCCGTTACCCCCCAGCCATGTCCGAATCTCCCCCGCAAAACCTCCGCACCCACGGCTTTCAGCTTCTCGAAGACGATCTGCGCTACCTCATGGAGGCCTTCTCCGCCGTGCTGAAAAAGCTGGGAGAGCCGGAGCTGGCCGCCTGCCTGCCGTGGATCGGCACCGGAGCGCCGCAGAAAACCAACCGCTCCCTCGGCCAGGCCTACTCCATCGCCTTTCAGATGCTCAATGTGGTGGAGGAGCGCGCCGCCTCCCAGATCCGCCGCCTGCGTGAGAAAAAAAGCGGGCCCGAGGCCGAAAAGGGCCTGTGGGCGGACAATCTGAAGCAGCTGCGCAGCCTGGGCCTGAATGAGGCGGACATCCTCGCCGCGCTGAAGGACGTCTGCGTGGAGCCCGTGCTCACCGCGCACCCCACCGAGGCCAAGCGCGAGACCGTGCGCGAACTGCACCGCGAGATCTACAGCCTGATGAACCGGCATGAAAACGCGGCCTACACACCGCGTGAGCAGGCCCGGCTGCAAAGCCAGCTCCAGACCCAGCTCGAAAACCTCTGGCGCACGGGGGAGATCCACGTCACGCGCCCGAGCATCGAGGCTGAGCTGCAAAACGCGCTGCACTACCTGCGCGATGTTTTTCCCGAGGCCCTGACACGTGCCCACGTACACCTGCGCGAAGCCTGGCAGACCGCCGGATACAATGTGGCCCAGATCGACAGCCTGCCGCCGCTGATTCGTTTCGGCTCCTGGATCGGCGGGGACCGCGACGGGCACCCCTTTGTGACTGCGGATGTGACGCGCCATGCGCTGAAGGTCATGCGCAAAAACGCCCTGCGGGTGCAGCGCCGGGCGCTTGAGGCGCTGGCCTTTCACCTGCCTCTCAGCTCGCTTTTCCAGGTCACGCCGCCGCAGCTTGCAGCCCTGATCGAAACCCTCAGCACCCAGCTCAAGACCGAGCCTGGAGTGGATCTGGCCTACATCCTGGAGCGCAACAAAGAGGAGCCGTGGCGTGCCGCCGTTTACCTCATGCGGGCCAAGGTCGTGCTGGCCATAGAGCATCCCGGCTCCCCCGCCGCCTACGTGCAGCCGGAGGAGCTGCGTGCAGACATCGAGATCCTGGCGCAAACGCTTCTGGAGGTCGGCGCAAAGGCTGTGGTCGAGGAGCAGATCGTGCCCCTCCGCCGTAATCTCACGGCCTTCGGCTTTCACTCCGCCGTGCTCGATGTGCGTCAAAACTCCGCCTTTCATGAGAAGGCGCTCGATCAGCTCCTGCGTGCCGCGGGCCTGCTGGACGGCGGCTCCTTCATCAGCTGGCCGCTGGAAAAGAAACGCGAGCTGCTGGAGCGCGAACTCGCCTCCCCGCGCCCCTTCCTCGCTCCTGGCATCTCCGCCGGGCCTGAGGCTGACACCGTGCTGGACTGCTACCGCGTGCTGGCGGATCACCGTGCCCAGTTTGGAAATGCCGGCCTGGGCTCGCTCATCATCTCCATGACTCGCAACGTCGAGGACATGCTGGTGGTCTTCCTCCTGGCCCGCGAAGCCGGGCTCATGACCTGGAGCGCTGAAGGCCTAGTGTGCCCGCTGCCGGTGGTGCCGTTGTTCGAAACCATGGGCGATCTGGAGTCCGGCCCTGGCATCGTCGAGGCCTTCCTCTCCCACCCCATCGCCAAGCGCAGCCTGCTCGCACAGAGCAAGGGCGGCACACCGGTCTTCCAGATGATGGTGGGCTACTCCGACTCCAACAAGGACTGCGGCATCGTGGCCAGCCAGTGCGCCCTGCACCGGGCACAGCGCGAGCTTTCCAGCACGATCCAGCGCCATGGCGTGCGCCCGATCTTTTTCCATGGACGTGGCGGCACCGTGGGACGCGGTGCAGGCCCCACGCATTGGTTCATGGAGGCGCTGCCGCACGGCTCACTGAGCGGCGGCATGCGCATGACTGAGCAGGGCGAGACCATCGCGCAGAAATACGCGCACATCGGCTCTGCCGTGTACAATGCCGAACTCCTCATGGCCTCCGCCACGGCGGCCACCGCACGCCATCGCTGCACCGAATCCAGCGCCCCGCCGGAGCTTGAGCCGCTCTTTGACAAACTCGCTGCCGACAGCCGCGATGCGTATCGCGCCTTCCTGCACGCGCCGGACTTCATGAAGTTCTACCGGCAGGCCACGCCCATCGATGCACTGGAAAACTCTCGCATCGGCTCCCGCCCCGCCCGCCGCACCGGCCAGGCTTCGCTCGACGATCTGCGCGCCATCCCCTGGGTGTTTTCATGGACACAGTCGCGCTTCTACCTGCCCGGCTGGTTTGGTGCCGGCAGCGCCCTGACCAAGCTCAAAACCGACGACCCCAAAAGCTACGCTAAGCTGGCAGCGTCCCTTCCCGGCTCTGCTTTCCTGCGCTACGTCCTCACCAACATCGAGAGCTCGCTCGTCAGCGCCAATACCGACCTCATGCGCGCCTACGCCGCGTTGGTAGAAGACAGCGCTGTGCGTGACCGCTTCCTCGGCACCATCCTCAGCGAATACGAAGCCACGCGCGCCATCATCGACGACCTCTTCCAGGGCACCTTTGAAGCGCGCCGCCCACGCCTGGCCTACACGCTGAACATCCGTGAAGAACCGCTGAAGGTGCTGCACCACCAGCAGATCGCCCTGCTGCGCGAATGGCGTGGGCTTGTCGCCGCTGAGAAGACAGAAGCCGCAGACGCCATGGTCACGGACCTGCTCATCTCGATCAATGCGATTGCGTCGGGCCTGAGGACAACGGGCTAAAGTCGAGTCAAGACTGCATCAACGCCTCCCAAGCCGCGACTTGCCAAGTCCCGCTCCTTGAAACGGGTATCTCACAGATGCTTCCATGAGGAGCCGACGATCCTTTTTCCAAGCAGGGAGGAGTAGGCAAGCGCGAACGGAAGCAGCAGCCAGCCCAGCCACCAGAACTCCACATCGCGGTGGATCAGGCCCAGAAGCAGGGAGCAGATGACCGGTGCCAGCAGACCCGCCCAGTAGGGAGGCTGCACAAAGAAAACCTCCGCCTGGGCCACCACATGATGCCACCAACCGGGCAGCACCGTCCCGCCCACCGGACGCAGAATGAGCAGACTGCTGCCCTCTTCCGCACCCTCTCCGGCCTGGGCCACACGGCACTGGTAGGAGGCATGCGCGCTCAGTGCCGTGGACACCAGCGCCAGCGCGGCCAGCGCAAGGCTGGCGGAGAGCTTCACATTCACCATGGGGATGGTGATCTGCTCGTTTTCGTAGGCATAGCGGCAGGCAGCGTAGAGGCTGTCCACCGAATCCGTGGCCTGGGTCCATGCCTGGGCTTTGAGGCGGATGCGGTTTTCAATGTCCGTGGCGCTGAAAGGCTCGTCATGGTGGTCAGCCACCGCACGCACCGCCATGAGCTCCCATGCGGTTTTGCCAGAGGCCGGGTGCCTGCTTTTCTCTGCATTTGTCAGCTTGATGGCGTAGGGAGTCCTGCGGTGCAGGTCCGAGTTTTCCCCCACCAGGATGGTGATTTCATACAGAGGGACATCACTCCCGGCAGGCGGCGGAGCCAGCTCTTTGAACGAATGATGACTGGCGCGAAACCTGAGCCACCCACCGCTGGGAAGTGCCAGACGATGCACGGGCGGATCATAATCCGCCTTCGTCTTCGACAGAAACACCGCCAGGGAGTCCACCTCCAGAGCCGTGGTGCCCATGGTAAATCCACGCTCCATGTCCGCCGCCAGCTTGTCAGAAACCGACTCGTCGAAATCGCTGTCGTCATGCCGCACATCGCCCGCCGTGGCGGTCAGCAGCCGGTGCGTCACATACAGCTTTTCCAGCTCCACCATGTCATTTGTCTGCAGATGACGGCTGCTGGAAAAGGAGACACAGAGCACCACGATGAGAGCCTGGGTGAGGAGATTGCTGCGGATGCTTTCTGCGAGATCGTGTTGCATATCAAAGCCATCAGACTAGGAGCCAAATGTAAAAATGGCAAGCGTCGGAATGCATCACACGCCGCCCCGGTACTCACCCGGCGCCACGCCGACCCAGCGCCTGAACACGCGGGAAAAGATGGCCGCATTGGCATAGCCCACGTTGGCGGCCACGACTTCGAGCTTGTCGTTCCCAGCCTCAAGCAGTCGGCGCGCATGTTCCATGCGCAGGCAGGTCAGGTGCTGCATCGGGCTGCGTCCCAGCTCCTTCATGCACAGGCGGCGCAGGTGCTCCGGGCTGCAATGGCTACGGTGCGCCAGCTCCGCCAGTGTCCAGTCACGCATCAGGTCGCGCCCCACATCCGCCCAAAGTTTCGCCACACGCGGCTCCCGGCTGCGCCAAGGCTGCGCGATACGGCGGATGGTGCCATGCAGCAGCTCCAGCCAGTGATGCAGCAGGCGCGGCTCGCGCTCCCCTTCCCACTCCGCACGCAGTCCGGAAATGATGCGCACGATTTCATCCGCACGCGCCGTGGGCATGACAGGCGATGCGGCACCCACGACGGGCGTGACAAAGCTGGGCTCATCATACCGCACCCACGCAAAGCACCAGCGCTCGCGCCCTTTGGCCTCAAAGGCATTCAGTACACGAGGCGGCGCCAGGCACACCATGCCGGGACGCACCCGCTGCCAGCGGCCATCGAGCAGGATGGAGCCCTCACCGCTCACGCAGGCCAGCACAAAGCTTCCCGTCGGGCTCATACGCACCCGGCGGTAGGGCGGCAGCGCCTCATCCATGCCAAAGCGTGCGATGCGGTGCGTCGTCATCTCCACACACTCCCGCGACTCCACCACCCAGCGACGCGTGCGTGGACCGTCGAGCGTGGTTTCAGCGAGGTTGGTCGTCATGGGGGGAAATTACAGCGTGCCGCGCAGCCTTGGCAAGTTCCGCTGCTTGACGCGCAGACCAGGTGCATTTCAGGCATGACACCGTGCATGCGGTCCTGCTAGCCTGCGTTTATCCCACCCGTTATTCCAACCATGAAGCAATTCCTCTCCCTGCTCCTTCTCACCACCGCGCTGCATGCGGAGCCAGTCTCCCTCTTTGACGGCAAAACGCTCGACGGCTGGGACTACGACCCGAAAATCTGGCGTGTGGAGGACGGCATGATCACCGGCGGCTCCACCACGGAGAAGATCAAGGAGAACCACTTCATCTGCACCAAGAAGAGCTACCAGAACTTTGAGCTGAAGCTCAAGATCAAGGTCAGTGGCGATCCAACAACCGGCATGCTCAACAGCGGCATCCAGATTCGCAGCCTACGCGTGCCCGGTGGTGCGCACATGACGGGGTATCAGGTGGATTGCGGCGCGGGCTGGTTTGGCAAAATTTACGATGAGTTCCGTCGCAACAAAGTGATCTGGGCACCCACGCCCGACCAGCAGGCAGCGCTGGACAAGGCCGTCGATGTCCTCGGCTGGAATGAGTACCGCATCCGTGCCGAAGGGCCGCGCATCCAGACGTGGATCAACGGTGTGCAGTGCATGGACTACACCGAGACGGACAAGAACATTGCGCTGGACGGCCTCCTCGGCCCGCAGGTGCACAGCGGCGGTGTGTGCCTCGTGCAGGTGAAGGATGTGACGATTGAAGAACTGCCGCCCACGCCCGGTGCGCCGACATGGGAGTCACTTGGCGGAGTGGACGCCGCGCGCAAACTCGTCGCCCCGCCGCCGAAGCCGCAGGCTGATGCTAGCGAGGCACCGAAGCGTGACATCAGCTACAACAACGTCCAAGGCACCGCTTTGACCGCCGAGGAGCAGTTGAAAAAGTTCCGTGTGCCCGAAGGCTATGAGATCGAGCTCGTCGTCAAAGAAAGCGAAGGGCTCGGCAAATTCGTCAGCGTTTACTTTGATCAACGAGGGCGAATGTGGACGCAGACGGCGCTGGAGTACCCGGTGGATGCGAATGAAAACCCCGCAGCCGCAGAGGCGGTGTATGCGGCCCATGGCAAGGACAAGGTGATCGTCTATCCGCGGGAGTCGGTGAATGGGCCGATTCCCGCGGGTGGACTCACCAACCCAACCGTCTTTGCCGACGGTCTCGCCATCCCGACGGGGATGCTGCCCTGGGGCAATGGTGATACGTGCTACGTTCAGCACGGCCATGACCTGAAGCTGTACAAAGACACCAATGGTGATGGAAAAGCGGACAAGTTCGAAGTCATTCTCACCGGCTTCGGCGTGCAGGATTCGCACCTGTTCCCGCATCAGTTCACGCGTGCCCCCGGCGGCTGGATCTGGATGGCGCAGGGCCTCTTCAACAACAGCAAGGTGAGCAAGCCCGGCAGCGATGTGGTCATTGATTACCCCAAGTGCGGGATGGCACGTTTCCGGCCCGATGGCAACGAGTTTGAAATGACCAGCGTCGGCCCCAACAACATCTGGGGACTCGTCATCACCGGCGAAGGTGAAACCTTCATTCAGGAGGCCAATGATTATGGCTACCCCATCATGCCCTTCCATGAGTATGCGTACTATCCCGGCGGCATGGAGGCGCTCAAAAAGAGCTATCAGCCCGACTTCCCTCCGCAGGCCGAGTTCCGCATGGGTGGCACGGGATTGAGCGGCCTTGCTTTGATTGAGAGCGGCTCTCTCCGCGACCCCAAAGCCGCATACACCATGGCCGTCGCCAATCCCATCACCTCCAAGATCCAAACCATCGGCATGCACCGTGACGGCGCGTATTGGAAACTTGAACAACTTCCCGACCTCATCACCTGCGATGATCCTTTCTTCCGTCCTGTGGGCCTTACCAACGGGCCTGATGGCTGCATCTACATCGTGGATTGGTACAACAAGATCATCTCCCACAATGAGGTGCCGCGCACGCATCCGGATCGTGACAAGACGAGGGGGCGTATCTGGCGTGTGAAGCCGAAGGGTGCGAAAACGGAAGTGGCTGACTTTATGAAGCTGAGCAGCGATAAACTCATCGCAATGCTTGGCACGGAGCCCGTCGCAAAAGCGCATCTGGCATGGCAGACACTAGCGGACCGCAGCGGTGAATCCGACGATACCCTAGTCAGCCTCAGCCACACAGCCAGCCAAGCCGTGAAAACGACGGCGATGACAGTCCAGGCTTTGTGGGCTTTTCAAGAGCACGGCACAAGGTCGTTCCAAACAGAAAACTTGAACATGCTGCCCCTCAAACACGCCGCCCCACTGCTTCGGCGGACCGCAGCCGAGTTCCTCGGGGGAAGGCTTTATTCCTTTGATGCCCACGGTGTCAGCACTTCTCGTTCGACCGCCCAGCTGCGCGGCCTGGCGAAAGATGCAGATCCTGCGGTACGAGCTGCAGGCATTCGTTCGCTCGGATCATTGCTGGCCTTCGTTGAGGGGCCAAACCATGGTGAAGAAGAAACGGAGGCCATTGATGCATTGCTGGCCTTCGCGAAACCCAGCCTCCCCGGTCCAACCATTCAATCCTCCCGTGGGCCGAAACAAATCCCTGTGCGTGAGGCTTATGACCGCGAGTTCGAACGCTTCCTAGTGCGCATGTTCCTTGAACGTCACCCTGTCGTCGTCGCAAAGTTCCTCGACTCCGAGGCTGCGGTGAAGCTTCCAGTGGAAGCCCGCGTGCTGGCATCGCTGGCCTTGGAGCCGAAGGCCAGCGCCTCACGTGTCGCCAAGCTGCTGCCTCAACTGGACCGCGCACCGAATGATGAGGAGCTTCTGCGTCTGGCTCAGTTTCCCGAAGAGCCCGGTGTGGGCGATGCTCTGAAGACGCTGCTGACGAATGAAAAATCCCGAGTGGCTGTCGCAGAGAAGCTGCTGGCGCAGCGCACCAAGCTGGACGCCGCCAAGATCGCGCCACTGCTGACAGAAGCTGCGAAGGAGATGCTCCACAGGGATGCGGGTACTCCTGCCCGCAATGAGGGCGCCGATGCAGGCATGAGTGCCCGCATCACTTTAGCCCTGCAGCTTATCGGCGGTTTTCAGCTCACTGCACTCGAGGGGGATCTCGTCGCGATGGTGGAGCAGCGGCGATCTGTCGCTCTTCTTAACACACTGCGCGATCTTCATAGCAGCGCTTCCAGCCTGCTTGCCTTGATTGCTCAATCCGATGGCAATCTGCTCATTCGCGATGCCGCGCTGCAAGCTCTGGCAGCTTCACGTGCACCTGATGCCGCCGGAAAGTTCCTCGCTCTCTACCCCAGCCTCCAGCCTGCTCAGAGACACGACGCGCTCAGCAGCATCGCCAGCACCAAGGCAGGAGCGCAGACCATTGTGGCTGCGTTGCTCGACAAATCTCTGCCGCAGTCCGATCTCGACGGCCTCACCATCGAAAAGCTCGCCACCGTGCTCGGTGGTGATCCTGCATTGGAGAAACTTCAGCAGCAGCTTGGCGGCATCTTCCATGAGGTGCTGCTTTTGGATGGCGAAGACACCGCCTGGGTGGACTCCAAGATCACGCTCAACGGCCCCTTCACGGTCGAGGCCTGGGTGCGCCTCTCGGAAGGCATCAACAATGCGGACAGCCTGCTCGGCACGCCGGGTGGTGTCGACATGAACTTCTTTGCCTCCAAATTCCGCGTGTATGCCGGCTCCGAATTAAAGGACGTCTGTGTGGCCTCCAAACCTATGACACCGGATCTCTGGACTCACATCGCCGTCACACGCGACGACAAGAACATCATCCGCATCTACCAAAATGGCGAGCTGGATGCCACCGGCACCAAGCCCGCGCCCGCGAAGTGGGAAAACTGCAAAATCGGCTGGAGTGGTCCCAACAAAGGGACTGAAGGAGCGATCACGGAATTCCGTGTGTGGAACCGCGCCCGCACTGCAGTGGAGATTCGCGCCCATTTTGACCGAAGCCTTGCTTCACACCCCGCCATCATCACGGCGGCCTCCAAATTTGGCAAAGGCGCTCGCATCGCCAAAACCATCGATACTCCACCGCTGCTCACGGAGGAACAGGCCAAGGCGCTGGACACCAAGTTCGCCCAATTCACCGCTCTGGCTCCCAAAGGCAACGCAGCCAATGGCAAGGCCCTCAGCGCCCTCTGCATGGCCTGTCACCAGATCGGCAATGCAGGGGGGCAGATCGGGCCAAACCTCAGCGGCGTGGGTGCCATGGGTCTGGAGGCCATCCTGCGCAACATCCTCACGCCAAACGCCGCCATGGAGCCCGGCTATCGCATCTACCGGGTGGAAATGAAAAACGGAGATCTCATCGACGCCTTCTTTGTCAGCGAGGACAAGCAGGCCACCATCATCCGCCAGCCCGGCCTGCCCGATCGCCGCCTGGACAAAAAAGACATCCGCAGCACCAAATTCATCCGCCGCTCGCTGATGCCAGAGGGGCTGCTGGATGCGCTGCAGGAGCAGCAAGTGGCTGATTTGCTCGCGTATTTGATGACGCTGAAGGGCTAGCAGCAAGTGCCGACACCTGACGTGTCGCACTGCCCCATGAGGCGTAAACCACGTCAAACCTCAACCCGGGACTTGGCAAGTCACGCTCCTTGGGATAAGCGCTGCCATGCCTACCGCCTCCACCGAAAGCCCAGCCAAGCCCGCCGCCCCGGCAGACCTGGAAATCAAAGATGCCCAGCTTATCTTCAATCATGTCTGGAAACAGCTCGAAGAGGAGTATGGCCGCGACAAGCTGCGCTTCCCGAAGGAGCTGATCCTGCTCGGGGGCGCACCGGGCGCTGGCAAGGGCACCAACACCGACTTCATCCGCGAGGTGCGCGGCATCACCGCGCAGCCCATTGTGGTCAGCGCATTGCTGGACAGCCCGGAGGCGCAAAAGCTCAAAGCCCAGGGTGGCATGGTGGGCGACCGCGAGGTGGTGGGCATCCTCATCCGCAAGCTCCTGGAGCCCGAGCAGCAAAACGGGGCCATTCTCGACGGCTTCCCACGCACCAAGGTGCAGGTGGAATGTCTCAAGATGCTCTTTGATGAAATGATCCGCCTGCGTCGCGACTTTTCGGAAACACCCGATGCCGCGCATTTCAAGCAACCCATCTTCCACATCATGGTGCTGTTTGTCGATGAGGCGGAAAGCATCGCCCGTCAGCTCAAGCGCGGCCAGGAGGTGCTGGCGCACAATGCCGAGGTCCGCAGCTCGGGGCTGGGTGAACTGTGGGAGGAACGCGCCACGGATTTTGATCCTGCGCTGGCGCGCAATCGCTACAAGGTCTTCAAAGAGAAGACCTATGATGCGCTGGTCTCACTGAAGGAGATCTTCCATTACCATTTCATCAATGCGCAGGCGCCTCTGGAGCTGGTGCAGGACAACATCATCCGCGAGCTGGAGTACCAAAGCTCGCTGGAGCTGGACCCGCGCACCTTTGACCAGCTCCGCGACCTGCCGCTGGCCAGCGAGATCGTGCGGCATGCACGCCAGGATCTCGTACGCCGTCTTGATGGCTACAAGGTGCAGAAGCCGGAGCTGATGCAGGCGGTTGTCACCTTCATTCAGGACAAGATGATGCCGATCATCGTGCGGCATGCCATCTCCGGCCGCGCGGACATCAACACCGAGGACAAGCTTTTCCACGATCCCGAAGCGCTGGCGATGCTCATCGACATCTTCTCCGAGCGCGGCTACCACGCCACGGCAGACCTGCACCGCATCGAGATCCCCGAACGCTTTGATCTGCAAACAGGGCAGATTCAGTGCCGCAAGAAAAAGGTCTTCCGTTTCCGCATCATCTTCAAAGGCTCCGAGATCCGTCGCGGCCAGTACCAGTCTTGATGCGTGCTGTTTGAGGGTTGCGGGAGCCCCCGGTACTCTCTAAACATGCGCCCTCATGTCCACCATCGTAGTTACTCAGAAAAACGGCGTCGCCTGCATCGGTGCCGACACGCTCAGCTGTCTCGGCTCCCTGCGGCAGAAGGCTCAGCATGTCGTCAACAAGACCAAGATCACCAAGATCGACGACACCTTCATCGGGCTCACCGGCACCTCGGCCAGCCTGGTGGTGATGAACAGCTACTTTGCCAACCCGGAGCGCCCGCGCAATTTTTCCTCCTGCGAGGCCATCTTTGAAACCTTCCGTCATTCGCACGCCTGGCTCAAAGCCGAGTATTTCATGGCCGCCATGCCGGACAAGGGGGAGGAGTACGAGACGACGCAGTTTTACGGCCTCATGGCCAATCCCTACGGCATCTTTGCCATCTACTCCTACCGCTCCGCGCAGCAGTTTCACAAGTTCTGGGCCGCAGGCTCCGGCCGTGACTACGCGCTGGGAGCCATGCAGACCGCCTACGACAAGGGCAAGACTGCCGAGGAGATCGCCCGCGCCGGGCTGAAAGCCGCCGCTGAGTTTGACAGTGCCACCAGCGCACCGTTTGAGATTCACAACGTGCCCCTGATCTCCGCCGAGAAACCCAAACGTTCACGCAAGAAGTAGCCCCTTTTGCCTTTCTTCTCTCTTCTCCCAACCATGAAGCGACTCCTCCTCCCCTTCCTCGCACTTAGCGCCGCCCTGGCCGACGGCCCCAAGGACAACTCCGCCGAAAATGTGCGTCCGGTGCCGCCTCCCGGCGTGGCCGTACCCGATGCAGACCGCGCTCGGCTCACGGAAGGTTTGAAGAAACTTCGCGCCGCCATCGACGACGCCGCCAAGGCGCAGGCGAAAAACCCACAGCTCGCCGATCTGCTGCCGGACATCGAGATCTACCACAAGGCAGTGGACTGGGCACTGCGCTACAATGAGGTACACAAGCTCGGCGAACTGAAGAGCGCCGATGAAATCCTCGCTGAAGGTCTGCAGCGTGCCGAGCAGTTCAAAGGCGGACAGGCCCCGTGGACCAAGCAGAAGGGACTCGTGGTTCGCGCTTACCGCTCCAAGATCGACGGCTCGGTGCAGCCGTATGGCATGATCATCCCGGAGAGCTACGTGGGAGCTCCGGTCCGCATGGACATCTGGTGCCATGGACGTGGCGAGACGCTGAGCGAACTCTCCTTCGTGGATCAGCGCCGCAAACAGGTGGGCCAGATCGCGCCCAAGGGCGCGCTGGTGCTGCACCCCTACGGCCGCTATTGCTGCGCCAACAAGTTTGCCGGTGAGATCGACCTGCTCGAAGCCATCGACCACGCGTCCAAATTTTACGCGATTGATGAAGACCGCATCATCGTGCGCGGCTTCAGCATGGGCGGCGCGGCAGCATGGCAGTTTGCCGTGAACTACGCGGACAAATGGTGCGGTGCCAATCCCGGCGCCGGATTCTCCGAGACACCGGAATTCCTCGGTGGCTTTCAGAACGAAGACGTGAGCGGCGCACCCTGGTACCAGAAAAAGCTCTGGCACTGGTACAATGCCACGGACAACGCCCTGAACCTGGAAAACTGCCCCACTGTGGCCTACAGCGGCGAGATCGACAAACAGAAGCAGGCCGCCGACATGATGGAGAAAGCGCTGCGCGGAGAGAACGTGGACCTGCTGCACATCATCGGCCCGCAGACCGCGCACAAGATTCATCCCGACTCGCTCATCGAAATCGAGAAGCGCCTCGCGAGCATCGCCGCCGTGGGCCGCAATCGTACGCCAAAGGAGGTGCATCTCTCCACCTGGTTCCTGCGCTACAACCGCATGTTCTGGGTCACGGTGGACGCCTTGGAGCAGCACTGGGAGCGCGGCCGCATCCATGCACGCATCACCGGTCCGTCGGAGATCACCATCAAGCTGCAGAACATCAGCGCCTTCACGCTGGACATGGCCTCCGGCACCTGCCCCATGCCTCTGCTGTTCAAGCCCGTGGTCAGCATCGACGGCCAGCTCCTGGAAGTCACCCGCCCAAAGGTGGACCGCTCCTGGCTGGTGCATTTCCAGCTGAAGAACGGCAAGTGGGCGCAGACGCTGGACAATGACGGCGACGGCAAGCTCATCAAAAAGCACGGGCTTGAAGGCCCTATCGACGACGCCTTCATGGACAAGTTCCTGTTTGTGAAGCCCACCAAGCCCGGCATTGGAGAGAAAGTGGACACCTGGGCCAAGGCCGAACTGGAGCGCGCGCAGTTTGAATGGCGCCGCCAGTTCCGTGGCGATGCCCCGACCAAAGACGACACCGCTATCAACGATGCCGACATCGCCGCCAACAACCTCGTTCTGTGGGGCGATCCGCAGAGCAACGCCGTTCTTGCCAAGATCGCCGACAAGCTGCCCATCCAGTGGTCCAAGGACAAGCTGGTGGCCAATGGCAAGACCTACGATGCCGCGACCAGCGCGCCCGTGCTGATCTACCCGAACCCGCTGAATCCCACGAAGTATGTCGTGCTCAACAGCAGCTTCACCTACCGCGAGTACGACTACCTCAACAACGCACGCCAGGTGGCCAAGCTGCCGGACTGGGCGGTGATCGACATCACCAAGCCCAGGACCAGCCAGGCCCCAGGCGGCATCAGCGACGCTGGATTCTTCGGCGAGAGCTGGGAATGGAAGCCCGCCCCCACCGCCAAGAAGTAAGCCGCCGGTTATGCAGCGCGCTCTCACTGTCCTTGTCCTCCTGCTGCTGACGCACTGCGCCAGCGGCCAGGGGGCCAAGGTTGAAACCGCATTCACGAACAGCCTGGAGATGCCGTTCGTCCGCGTCGCGAGCCTCGGTGTGCTCGTCTGCCGCTATGAGACGCGGGTGCGCGACTACCAGCCCTTTGCCACCGCGACAAACGTCGAGTGGAAAAAGCCCGACTTTCCACAGACGCCGGATCATCCCGCTCTCAATGTCAGCTACACCGAGGCTCTGGCCTTCTGCGAATGGCTCGGCAAGAAGGAAGGCCGCAAGTACCGCCTGCTGACCGATCAGGAATGGAGCCTGCTCGCCGGTCTAAAAGAAGACCCGAAGATCGCCCCCAATCAGCAGCCACCCAGCCCCAGCGTGCACCACTGGGGCACTGGGCCGCTCACCAAGGATTCCGGCAACTTCTGCGACGAGGCCTTCGGCAAAAAGTACCGTAACAGCTACGACGCCAAATGGCTGGAGGTGGACGACGGCCACGCCGACACTGCTCCCGTGGGCAGCTACCCCGCCGATGCAAACGGCCTCCACGACTTCGCCGGCAATGTGTGGGAATGGGTGGACGGCTGGTATGACCCACCAGGGAATACCCTCCGCATCGTCCGCGGCGGCTCCTTCCGTGCCGGCAGCGAAAAACGCCTCCTCGCCTCCTTCCGCGGCCCCGACCCGCACAACGTGCATCTGGACAGCGTGGGGTTTCGGATTGTATGTGAGAAGGAGTGAGACTCAGAAACAAGCCACGTCCAGTCAATCAAGCGTCTCGTCTGAAATCTGCTCCTGATTCTCTTTGTATGTCCGGCCGTGGGAATCGATCCACACTATAGGCCCTGGAGATTGCCTACCTAGCACCACTGAGGAAGCGGCGCTGGGAGACGAAAAAACCGCATCCTCAGCAAAACTTAATCGATCATTTTTCACAACAAGGATTCCAGCGTCGGACAACTTGGTTCGAAGTCTGATCCAACCTTCACTGATGGAGTCAGAAACGGTTTTACTGGCTTCCGATATGCGCGGAAGGCTCGGTTTGTTTGTGTTTTCGAGCTTTGATGTATTCGCGGCTTTGGCTAGCGAGATAAGTTTGGACTCCAAAAATTTAATATGCGCCTTGGTCAGGAGTTCATCCTTGCTGATAAAGCAAATCACGGATTCAAAATCTCGGTTTGCTATATGGCTTTTGAGTCGTGCTCGCAAAACTTCTGCTTCGCCGATATAAATCGAATCATCAAAGTCAGAAGATTCAGATGCACTCTTTAAAAAATAGACGCCAGGGCCATCAAACTCTGCCCGTTCAACAATTTTCTTCAGCTTACTCAGGGGTGAAAAGATTGCCTTCCCGGACCAGTTGCCAATTTCAACTGTCATCGCCCCGGTCGGGATACCATCAAGCATGTAAATTGTTAGCTTCTTACCCATGGCAAACACGCATCGACAGCATAACAACTTCCAACCTCACACCATCAGCGGCGGATGCATCTCAATCGGCGGGATCTTCGTGCACACCCGTCGTCCATCCGGCGTCGTGCCAAAGAACGACCCGGTGGCCGTGCTCTCCGTCTTGATCACGTGGTAGGAGTTGTAGCTGAAAGTCTCCCCCGGCGAGAGATTGGGGAACTGGCCGACGACGCCGTCGCCTTCGACGACCATCGTGTCTCCATCGGAGTCTCTCACGATCCATTTGCGGCCGAAGATGCGCACGATGTCCGGTGAGGCATTGTGGATCGAGAGGTGATACACAAACGGATGGGGCCGGTCCGGCGGAGCAGGTCGCGTCGGATCATAGGCGATGCTGTCCACCGTGACCGTGAGTCCTGGCAGAGGTTCGAAATTCATGGGCGGCAGTTTAATTCATAGACAGGATGCCACAAGCCGGGGTTTGCAAAAAGCAGCCGGACTCCTACCATCCCTGCCACCACCACTCTCATGCCTTCCCCACCTGTCGTACTCACCATCGCCGGCTCAGATTCTTCCTGCGGGGCGGGTGTTCAGGCGGACCTGAAGGCCATCTCCGCCCTCGGCGGCTACGGCCTGAATGCGCTGACCAGCGTGGTCTCAGAGACCCCCGGCATTGTGTCCCAGGTGCGGCTGCTGGATGCCGATTTCATTTCGGATCAAATGCGTGTGCTGTTTGGCGGGTTCCCGATTGCCGCTGCCAAAACCGGCATGCTCGGCGGGCAGGCCCAGGTGCATGCTGTGGCCGAGACCTGGCATCAGCTCGGTCACGGACGTCTGCCGCTGGTCGTTGATCCGGTCATGATCGCCACCAGCGGCGGCAAACTGCTCGAAGACGCCGCCGTGCGCACTTTGATCGACGAACTGCTCCCTCTCGCCACACTCATCACCCCCAATCTGGACGAGGCCCGCGTGCTGTGGGACCGCCCAGTTAATGACCCAGCCAGCATGGAAGCCTGCGCCCGTGAGCTGGGCGGGCGCTTTGATGCCGCCGTGCTCGTCAAAGGCGGACACCTGCAGGGAGACGCCGCCGACGTGCTCTATCTGGACGGCGAATTTTTCTGGCACAGCGCCCCGCGCACACCGGGGGTGCGCACGCACGGCACGGGCTGCACCTTCAGCGCCTCCATCGCCACCGGGCTGGCGCAGGGCCTGGGGCTGAACGAGGCCGTGGCTCAGGCCAAGGCGTTCGTCAGCCGGGCGATCTCCCAGCATTTCCTGTGGCAAAGTGCTGGCGCAGGCCCCGTACATGCTCTCAATCATCTCCAGCAGACCGCCGCATGAGACGACTCGCCCTCATTTTCAGCCTCACCACCTCCGCCTTTGCCGCCAGCAGCACAGAGCCGAAGGACATCACCCAGGCGGGCATCCAGACGGCGTTTCGCATTCTGCAGAAGGAATACATCCGCAGCAGTGATCTCACCTTTGACGTGCTGAACCGCGCCGCACTCTCCGGCCTGCTGCAGCGCCTGGACTTTGGCGCAGAGCTGGTGGCCCGCACCACCACGGCCAAATCCGGCGCTCTCACCGGTGTGCAGGCCGAGCTGCTCAGCCCGCAGACCGGCTACCTGCGCCCCCGCGAATTCACCGCACGGGAGACTGAGGAACTGGAAAAAAACCTCGCCGGATTCGTCGAAAAGAAGGTGGAGCATCTCATCCTAGACCTGCGCAGTCCGGCACCGCCGGGAAACTTCAACGATGCCGCAGACATGCTGAGCCTCTTCATTCCCAAAGGGGAAGTGCTTTTCAAAATGAAGCAGATGGGCCAGACCGCCTCCGAGGTGGAGACCAACACCCGCGAGCCTGTTTGGTCCCGGCAGCTTCTCGTCCTCGTGGATGACGAGACCAACAACCTCGGCGAAACCATGGCCGCCGTGCTGCGTCAGCGGAAGCAGGCGCTCCTGATCGGTGCGCCCACACGTGGCGGCGCGGTGCGCTATGAGACAGTTCCTGTGGATGCCGAATGGTCACTGCGCTTTGCCCGTGCCGAGGTGCTGCTGGCAGACGACAGCTCGGTCTTCAAAAAAGGCCTGCAGCCAGATTTCCCCGTCTCCATGCCGGTCTCCCTCAAGCGCCAGGTCTACCACGCCACGGATGCCAAGGACGTCAAAACCTCCATCACAGACAGGCCGCGCCCGCGTTTCAACGAGGCCGCACTCGTTGCCAATACCAACCCCGAGCTTGATTCCTATCTCAAGCGCTCTGCAGGTGAGGCCCTGCCCGAGGACACACCACACCCCTCCGACACCGTGCTGCAGCGTGCAGTGGACCTCATCACCACGCGCACCCTGTTTCAATCGGCCAAGATCGACTGGAACCCAAAAACACCCGCCAGACAGGAACCACCGGCACGCCGTGCCATACCCGTGACGAAGTGATGGAGATTATCACCCGAGTTGAAACCACCGCCACGATCCTTCGTGTGCTCAGTCCGCGCACCTGCCATGCCGTGCTGCCGAATGGCAAAGAGATCTTTGGCACCACCCAGAAGCACCAGCCCGATTTCCCGCTGCAGGAGGGTGCGACCGTGCGCGTGAGCATGCACGTGTGCGACTTCTCATACGGCGAGATGCTGGGAGCAGCCTGAGCACGACGCTCCCTCACCACACCGCCACCCAAGCACCCGCCTGACGTGCAGAATGCTTCCGCACGCAAGCCACAGGTGATCAGGAGCTGCTGCCGCTGAGCGCCAGCCCAGAGTGCGTGGGGTGCCTCACACCTCGTCCGGTACGACGAACGGCGCGCGATACTTGTCCTTGAGCATCGCGTTGGCGGCATCGTGATCGATGAAGCGCTCCGTCTTGCCGTCCATCTTCAGCACGGGACCGAGCGTGAGCATGTCCTTCGCGAGATCCACTTCGTTTTTGCCCAGGTGTTCCTTCATCCGCGCAAAGCTTTCCTCCGCAAACTTGTCGCCTTTGATCTTCTCCAGAATGGCCGCAGGGTTTTCCTTCTGGCCGAGGCGATGGCTGATGTTGGCCGTATGGCACAGGGCGCTGGAGAGATGTCCTTCGAGAATGTCAGCATTGAGATCTTCCACACGTCGGCTGCGGCAGGCGTTGATGAAGTTTTTGAAGTGGTCTTCGCTGCCTTCAAATTTGGTCATCTCCTTCCCTTCCTTGTCAAAGATGACAGCGCCGGAGTAGTTTGGCACGACGACGCTGCCGCCCTCGCATTCGACGATGACACCCACACCGGCACCGGCTACCCCCTCCTTGCCGTCCTTGCCCGGCAGAGGCTGGAACTTCACGCCCTTGCTGGTCTGCATCAGCTTGTCCATGTTCTTGCCGTCCTTCGCATCCGGCAGGCCGCGCACCTCAAAGATAAGCGGTGCCTTTTCATAGCCGTGGTAGATGATCTGCGTGTTGGCGGTCTCGCCGTCGTCCTCATAGCCCAGGCGTCCGCCCACGCTCCACACACTGGGGGAGAGCTCCATCTCTCCCAGGAACCAGCGCGCAATGTCCATCTGGTGGATGCCCTGGTTGCCGAGGTCGCCGTTGCCGTAGGCCCAGGTCCAGTGCCAGTCATAGTGCAGCTTTTTGCGTGTCAGGGGGCCTTTCGGGGCAGGCCCGCACCAGAGATCGTAGTCGATGGTTTCAGGCACTGGCTGCTCGCCTTCAGCCTTGCCGATGCTGTTGCGACGTTTGTAGCACAGACCGCGTGAGAGCAGGATCTTCCCAAGATTCCCCGCCTGCACATACTTCACCGCTTCACCGATGCCCTTGCGGCTGGAGCGCGACTGCGTGCCTGTCTGGACAATCTTGCCGTACTTGCGCGCGGCCTTGACCATCTGCCGCCCCTCCCACACGCAGTGGGACACGGGCTTCTCCACATACACGTCCTTGCCCGCCTGCACGGCCCAGATGGTGGCCAGCGCGTGCCAGTGGTTGGGCGTGGCGATGCTCACGGCGTCGATGTCCTTGTTCTCCAGCAGCTTCCGTAGATCGCTGTAGCCCTGCACCTTGATCTTTTCCTTGTCATAGGACTGCAGTCCTTTGTCGAGCACCTTGCTGTCCACATCACACAGCGCGGCGACGCGCACGCCCTCGCCGTCCTTGTTGAGCTTGTTGTACCCGCTGATGTGAGAGCCCCCACGTCCTCCAAAGCCGATGACGGCCACGTTGACAGTGTCTCCGGGACTCTTCTGCGCCCAGGAGGTTTTGGCGATGTAGAACACGCCGGTGGAGGCGGCGGCAGACTGTTTGAGGAAGGAGCGGCGGTTGGTCATGGCGTGAAGAAAAACGCCACACAAGCCGGGGCCTTTCCTTTTTGACAAAGGCAGCCCCATCCCTTCGTTGACGCATAAGACCATGACCCGCCTTCTCTCCCTGCTGCTTTCCGCTCTCGCTCTTCTGCATGCCACGTCATCCTTCGCGGCAAAGCCGAACGTCCTTTTCATCCTCTGCGATGACCTCCGCCCCAATGCGCTCGGCTGCTATGGCTCCCCTCATGTAAAGACGCCAAACATCGACCGCCTCGCCAATGAAGGCGTGCGCTTTGCCAACACCTTCTGCACCACCTCGCTGTGCTCTCCGAGCCGCGGCTCCATCCTCAGCGGCCTGTATGCCCATGCGCATGGCGTGACGGACAACTTCACCGAATACCCCGCCACACTCCGCAGCTTTCCCTCCGTGCTGCATGACGCCGGCTACGCCACCGCCTACTTTGGCAAATACCACATGGGCGAAAACAACGACGACCCGCGCGCCGGCTATGACACGTTTGTGACCCACAAGGGCCAGGGCAAATACTTCGACACCGAGTGGAACCTCAACGGCAAAAAGCGCGAGGTCATCAAAGGCTACTACACCACCGTCGTCACCGACCTCGCGCTGGACTGGCTCAAGCAGCAGCAGGACGGCAAGCCTTGGTGCGCCTGCATCGGCCACAAAGCCCCGCACAGCTTTTACACCCCCGAGGCAAAGTACGAGCATGCTTTTGACGACGTGCGCGTTCCCTACCCCGCCACCGCCTTCATGCTGGATGACAAGCCAGCCTGGATCAAGCAGCGCCTCTACACCTGGCACGGCATCTACGGCCCGTTGTTTGAGTGGCGGAAAAAATTCCCCGACGACAGCCCCGCCGCCGTGAAGGACTTTGAAAACATGGTGCACGGCTACTGGGGCACCATCCTCAGCGTGGACGACAGCATCGCCCGCGTGCGCGCCTGGCTGGAGCAGACCGGGCAGCTCGAAAACACCATCATCGTCTTCATGGGAGATAACGGCCTGCTGGAGGGCGAGGACGGCATGGTGGACAAACGCACCGCTCATGAGGCCAGCCTGCGCATTCCGCTCATCGTGCGCGCGCCCCAGCTGAGCAAAGTGCAGAAGGTCATCCAGCAGCAGGTGCTTACCGTCGATGTGGCCCCCAGCCTGCTCGCGCTGTGCGGGGCTCCCGCGCTGCCAAACATTCACGGCAAATCCTTCGTGAAGCTGGTGCAGGGCGGCGATCCCGACTGGCGCACAAGCTGGTTCTACCACTACAACTACGAAAAGCAGTTCCCCTACACGCCCAACGTCCGCGCCGTGCGCACTGACGACTGGAAGTACATCCACTACCCGCATGGCGACGGCTCACCAGACAAGCACATGGCCGAGCTCTACGATCTGAAAAACGACCCCGGCGAAACCAAAAACCTCATCGGCAAACCCGAACTCGCCGACAAGGTGAAGGAGCTTCAGGCCGAGCTCGCCAAACTCATGCTCGCCACCGGCCTCGACGCACAGACCGACAAGATGCCGCTGGATGAAGGCGTGAAGAGCGAGCTGCCGGATGCGAAGATCCGGTGAGAGCCCAGACCTGAGCCTGGCCCTCAGTAAAGAAGAAGCCCGGGCTCGCTTCCAGCGCCCCGTGAGTCTTCCGATTTTGCGAAATTCCGAGCCATGAGCGCATCTGCCCTTGTCAAATCCCAAGAAATGAGACAGCGTCTCATTTAAATAACTACCACCTACCTTTCATGCCTCGATTCCTTGTCGCCTTTCTTTGCAGTGCCAGTCTTTTGACCGCCCAGACACCAGATCCCGCGCCTGTGCCTGCGGCCAGTGGGGGGCAGCCTCAGACCGTTCCGGCAGCCTCCCCACCAGCAACTCCCCCGGCACCAGCCCCTCCGCCACCGCAGGCACCTGCGGCAAATGGTGCGCCCAGCCCCTCAGGAGCCGCCGCTCCCGGAGCTGTAGCTCCTCCTGCAGAAGCACCCTCTCCCGCTCCCCTGCCCCCCATCGCTCCACCGCCGGTCAAGGTGCCCGTGGTGCCTCAGCTTCCGGCTGGTTCACCGCCCAATATCATCGTCATGCTCATCGATGACATGGGCTGGACGGACCTCGGCTGCTATGGCTCGAAGTATTACGAGACACCCCATATCGACAAGCTCGCGCAGGACGGCATGCGCTTCACCCAGGCCTACTCGGCCTGCACCGTCTGCTCCCCCACACGTGCGGCCATGATGACTGGCAAATCACCCGCCCGTCTGCACCTCACCGACTGGATTGCAGGCCATGTGCCGGACAACGGGCGCCTGTTAGTCCCCAAGTGGACCATGCAGCTCCCGCTGGAGGAGGAGACCATCGCGGAGCGGCTCAAGACACGCGGCTACGCCACCGCCAGCATCGGCAAATGGCACCTGGGCGAAGAAGAGTTTTACCCCACCAAGCAGGGCTTTGACGTAAACATCGGCGGCATGCACATCGGCTCCCCGCCGAGCTATTTCTCGCCCTACAAGATTTCCACACTGCCAGATGGCCCCAAAGATGAATTCCTGAGCGACCGCCTCACCGATGAAGCGGTGAAGTTCATCGAAAAAAACAAGGAGAAGCCGTTCTTCATCTACCTGCCGCACTACGGCGTCCACACACCGATCATGGGCAAGCCCGAAGTCGTCGCCAAGTATCAGGCCAAAAAAGCAGCCGGAGGTCACTCCAATCCCGTCTACGCCGCACTCGTCGAAAGCATCGACGACAGCGTGGGCAAACTGCGCGCCAAGCTGGATGAGCTCAAGCTCAGCGAAAACACTCTCTTCATCTTCACCAGCGACAACGGCGGTCTCAGCCATCTCGTCAAACCCCAGGGCTGGTCCCGTGGCCCCACGGACAACAGCCCGGCCCGCCTGGGCAAGGGCAGCGCCTATGAGGGCGGCGTGCACATCCCACTCATCGTCTCATGGCCCGGTCTGGTGAAGCCCGGCAGCACCTGCGATGTGCCCGTGATCACCTACGACCACGTACCCACGCTACTTGCCGCCACTCAGACCCCGCTCAAAAAAGACCAGATCGTCGATGGCGAGTCGCTGCTGCCCTTGCTCGGTGGCACAGACACTCTCGCACGGCAGGCCATTTATTGGCATTACCCGCACTACCACCCCGGCAGCGCACGGCCTTACAGCGCCATTCGTGAAGGCGACTGGAAACTCATCCTCTTCCACGAGGACAATCATGTGGAGCTCTACAACCTCAAGCTGGATGCCGGCGAAGAGGACAACCGCGCGCCCTTTGACTCCGTGCGCGCCATGCAGCTGCGCGACAAACTCCTGGCCTGGCTCAAAGACACCGGAGCCCAGCTCCCGGAACACAATCCAAAGTACGATCCCGACAAGCCGCTCAACGAGCCCAAGAAGCCAGGCGAAGGAAAAAAGAAAAAGCAGACCGAGTAGCACCCCGCCATTTTCCCGGGAAACATCGTCTCTGAAGAGCGTTGTAATGGCACAACCATGAGCACACGCCAGCCCGCTTCGTCCCGTCGTCAGTTCCTCACCCGCAGCGCCACCGCTGCTGCGGCCCTGGGATTCCCCGCCATTGTCAGCTCAAAGTCGCCCAACGAAAAGCTGAACCTCGTGTTCATCGGTGTGGGCGGTCGCGGGGCCGCCAACATCAAGGAGCTCACCGGCATGGCGCTCTACACGCCACCACGCGGCAAGAACGCCGCCAAGCCCGACGCCGGTGCACAGCCACCGGCTCCCATCGAGCCACGTGAAAATGTTGTCGCTCTTTGCGATGTGAACGGCGAAAACCTCGACCGCGCAGGTGCCGCCTTTCCCAAGGCGCAGAAGTTCCGCGACTTCCGCAAGCTCTACGATTCCCTCAGCGCCGGTGAGATCGATGCCGTGGTCGTCAGCACCACCGAGCACACGCATGCCTACGCCACCCTGCCCGCGCTCCTGATGAAGAAGCCGGTGTACTGTGAGAAGCCGCTCTCTCACAACGTCGCCGAAGCCCGCCTTATCACCGAGGCGGCGGCCAGAGCCGGGGTCGTCACTCAGATGGGCACCCAGATTCACGGCATGCCAAACTACCGCCGCGTGGTGGAGCTGATCCAAAGCGGCGCAATCGGCAAAGTGACCGAAGCCCACGTGTGCGTCTCACGCGCCTGGGGGCTGCAGAGCAAGGAGGACGCAGAGAAAAACGGTGACATCATCCACGTCACCGAGCGCCCCACCGTGGCGGAAACACCGCCGCCCTATCTGGACTGGGACCTGTGGATCGGGCCTGCCCCCATGCGCCCCTACAGCAGCGTCTATTTCCCGGGCCCCAAATGGTACCGCTGGTGGGACTTTGGCAACGGCACCATGTCCGACCTCGGCAGCCATTGGAACGACCTCCCCTTCTGGGCGCTAAAGCTCGACGCACCGCTGAGCGTGGAGGCCTTTGGCCCGCCACCGCACCCGGAGATCGCCCCGGCATCCATGCATGCGGTGTATGAGTATGGCCCGCGTGGCGACATGCCCGCATGCAAGGTCCACTGGCACCAGGGCGCGGACAAGCCCGACGTGTGGAAGAACGATCCCTTCATCAGCAAGTGGAGCAGCGGCGTTCTTTTTGTGGGAGACAAAGGCATGCTGCTCTCCGACTACGGCAAGCACGTCCTGCTGCCCGAGGCCACCTTCAAAGACTTCCAGGCGCCCAAGCCCTTTATCGCCGATTCCCCCGGCCAGCACGCCGAATTCCTCGCCGCCATCCGCAATGGCACGCCCACCGGCAGCCCCTTCAGCTATGCCGGCCCGCTCACCGAAGCCAACCACCTTGGCAATGTGGCCCATCGGGCCGGAGGCAAAATCATCTGGGATGCCAAATCCATGCGCATCACCAACAATGAAGACGCGAATCGCTTCCTCAGCCGGGTGCCCCGCCAAGGATGGACGCTGGGATAATGCAGCCCCCGCCTCGCCTTTGACCATTCGCTAAAAACTCAGTCTGGCAGGCTTTGCCAGCTTGGGAGCCCATGCCACCTGTCTGCAGGCACCCGATATTTTGCAGACAGCGTGCCTGGGCAGCTCATGCGCCGACCTGCCGCAGCCACTCCTGGAGATTGTAGTAGTTAGTCACACGGCTGACCTTGCCGTCCTTCAGATCGAAAAACGCCCCGACTCGCAGCCGGTAGCGCTGCCCCTGGGCGGGTGGCAGCCCCTCGTCCGTCGCCAGGTATTCCCCCTCGATGAAAAACTCAGCCGCACCGCGTGCACCGTCCTCGGAGGCGAAGACGACGAGGTCGCACACCTGCTCACGGTAGCAGCGGTCCATTCGTTCGAGGAAGGCCTGAAAGGCCGCACGCCCCGTCTCGGCACCGCCTTGATTGATGTCATGCACCACATCATCCGTCAGCAGCGCCAGAAAGGCTTCCCGGTCGCCTGCATTGAAGGTGGTGTAGTAGGTGTGAATGAGTGCGAGAGCCTGCTGCTGAAGAGTTGCCATGGAGGCGCTGAGCATGAATTCGCCAGCGCCAGCGTCAAATTAGAAAATCATGTTGGGAAATCCACGGTTGCGGTACCGCCTCCGAAGGCTAAACATCAGCCGTCTATGTTCTCCCCCAGCATGGCGTGGTTAAACTCCCGCGCATTGATCCTCGGCATCAGTTTGACGCTCTTCACCGGTGGCGCAGCCCTCAGGGCGCAGTCCGCCGTGATGGTCGTCGATTCCTTCAACAAAAAAGTCCATGTCGCCGCAGACGCGCAGGCAAAGCGCCCCGTGGGCGGCATTGCCAAGATCGCCACCGCCATGGTCACCCTGGACTGGGCCGCAGCCTCGAAAGTCGGTGTCGGCGTGCTGGCCACCGTCCCCGCCTACGCCTTCCAGATCTCCGACGCGGGCACCATCGGCCTTCAGCCAGGAGACCAGGTCACCCTGCGGGACCTCCTCTACGCCACCATGATGAGCACGGACAACATCGCCGCCATCACGCTGGGCGACTTTGTCGGCAAAGACCATCTGGCCCGCCTTGGCCGTGGTGGCCACCCCATGGAGGAGTTCGTCAAGCAGATGAATCAGCTTGCCAAACGCGAAGGCGCACGTGCCACCCGTTTCACCAATCCTCACGGCCTCGAAAACTCACGCCCCCTGCCTTACTCCACCGCCGCGGACATCGCACGGCTCGCGATCTACGCAGTGTCACGCCCCGCCCTGCGGTTCTACACCAACCAGTCCAGCCGCAGCATCACCATCTACCGCGCCGGGCAGCAGCTCAGCGTCACGCTGAACAACACCAACCAGCTCCTCGGAGTGGACCGGATTGACGGCATCAAGGCCAGCAGCACCCCACGGTCCGGAGGCTGTGTCGTCCTTTCTGCTGAAAAGCCCTCCAGCGTCCAGGTGCAGGCAGACAATTCCAGCCTCATCTACCGCCACCGCATGGTCGTCGTCATTCTCGGCTCACCCAACCCCTTTGGCGAGGCTCGTGCCCTGCTTCACCAGGGCTGGGCAGCTTATGACCGCTGGCTCGCGGCCGGCCGCCCCATCACGGACAAGCGCCAGATGCTTGATCAGTTTTAAAAGACACGGACGCTCCTGTTTTCAGGACGCCGCCCCCCAACCTCAACTTTTCACACACACACTTTCATGCGAATCGGGATCTTAAACAGCGGCGGGGACTGCCCCGGGCTCAATGCAGTCATTCATGGCGTCGTCGGCGCCGCACACACCCTCGGCTGGGAAGTCGTCGGTTTCCGCGACGGCTTCGAGGGCCTCCTCCCTCCAGGCGACTACATGATGCTCACTCCTGAAAGAACCATCGGGATCATGAAGCTGGGCGGCACCATTCTCGGCACCACCAACAAGGGGCACTTCGTTGCCAAAGTGGGCGAAGGCAATGTCTCCCAGGTACCTGCGGAGATCGTGGAAAAAGCCAAGGCCACCCTCCGCCACCTCGAAGTCGGCGCACTGATCGTCGTAGGCGGAGACGGCAGCCTCACCACCGGCCTGCAGCTCTCCCAGATGGGCATCAACATCATCGGCGTGCCCAAGACCATCGACAACGACATCCAGGCCACCGCCACCTCCTTCGGCTTTGACTCCGCCGTCGCGGCTGTCGTGGACGCACTGGACCGCCTGCACACCACCGCAGAAAGCCACAAGCGCGTCATCGTGCTGGAGGTGATGGGACGCCACGCAGGCTGGATCGCCCTGTATGGCGGCATGGCTGGCGGTGCAGACGTGATCCTCCTCCCCGAAATCCCCTTTAACTTCCAGCACGTGGCCAAGGCCATTCGCAAACGCGATGCCGCAGGCCACCACAGCACCCTCGTCGTCGTGGCCGAGGGCGCCCGCATTGAGTCTGGCGAGCTGCTCACCAAGGAACGTGTCGGCACCAAGGGCGAGGACCGCCTCGGCGGCATCGGCGACTACGTGGCCAAGCAGATTGAAAAGGACACTGGCAAGGAGACCCGCGCCTGCACGCTCGGCCACCTTCAGCGCGGCGGCGCCCCCACCGCCCTCGACCGCATCCTCGGCGTGCGCTTTGGAGCCAAGGCCGTCGAGCTCATCTCCCAGGGCAGCTTTGGCCGCATGGTCAGCTACCAGCAGTATCAGGTGGGAGACGTGCCCATCGAAGAAGCCGTGCACCAGCTCCGCCTGGTCAGCAAGGACAGCGAGATCGTCCGCGCCTCCCGCGCCATCGGCATCTCCTTCGGCGACGAGTAAACCCGGCCGGAAGTGTTTAACAAGAAAGCCGCCCTGTTCTCACGGGGCGGCTTTTTTAATGCTGCTGTCTTGCAAAGACAGACTGGAATATCAGCCCAGCGCGGCAAGCCGCTTGGTCAGGGCGTCCTTCGACTGCACACCGACGACGGTGTCCACCGCTTTGCCGTCCTTGAAGAACACTAGCATCGGGATGGAGCGCACGCTGAACTGGGTGGCCAGACCGGGAGCCTCGTCCACGTTCACTTTGCCAATCTTCACTTTGCCTTCCTGGGAAGTGGCCAGATCATCGAGGATCGGCCCCAGCATGCGGCAAGGCCCGCACCACTCAGCCCAGAAATCCACGATCACCGGCACGGTGGAGGAGGAGATTTCGGATTCAAAATTTGCTTCGGTGAGGGTGATGACTGCTTCGCTGGCCATGGTGTGAGACTGTGAGGGTTGAAAATGGGCTACGAGCCCACGCTGGCATCGGAGGCACACGAATCAACGAAAGTTTTCAGCAACTCCGCCTCACACCACGGAAAAAACGTGAAAAATCGAATGTGACGACAATCCCAGCGGCTCCAGCCCATGGAGGCAGTCACAGAAACCGGCCAACCTGCGGAGTTATTACCACCCCCAGGCTGACGAATGTGAAAAACTCTTTCTTGATGTCCGTCGCAATACCCGGCTCAATGCTGCCCCATGAAGCAAAGCCGTGACACTGCGGGCCTTTCGGGCCGGAAGTTGAAACGTTTGCTGCATCAGCTCTGCGAGCGCGCGCAGGAGGATGTGCAAAGGCTCTCCGCCCACGAGGAGACGGCCACACACCAGCTGCGCCTGCGGATCAAAAAGATGATGGCCCTTCTGAGGCTTGCCCATGCGGGCATCGAAAAACAAACGCTGCAGGCCATGCGCAAACACCTGCGCACCGTCAAAAATGCCTGCGCAGGCAATCGCGAGCATGTGGTGCAAACCCGGCTCATCGACAAGCTCACACGCCGGTTTCATCTCGCCCCGAAACACCGCCCGCAGCTCATGGGCCGCGCACTGCAGGCCCCGCCCGCATCCGCGCTGCATCACCAGCTTTATGCCGTGGGCCAGCTGATTGACAGCACCTGCATCCAGACCCTCTCCGAAGAGCAGGTGCTGGAGGCGCACGCCCGCTGCTACCGCAAAGGCCGACAGCTCATGAAGCAGGCCTTCGAGACCAAGGACAAGCGCACCCTGCACCGCTGGCGCCATCGCGTCAAAGACCTCTACTTTCAGACCCTGGTGCTATCGCATCTGCGTGGCTCCAGACGGCGGATCAAGCGCGCCAGACGCCTCGGCCATCTCCTCGGGCGTGATCAGGATCTCGCCAACCTCGCCGCCGAGCCCGCCTTCGCAGTGCGGCGAAATCCCTGGCTGCCGGTGATCAACGAACACCGCGATGAATTGCGAGAGCGCTACCTCTCGCTGGGCCACAAGCTCTACGCACCGGCCGGAGCGCTCTTCAACGACAAGATCATGCACTGCGCATGACCCGTCAACGGCTGCACAGACGCAGCCATGCACGGACAACACGGCACGCTGGTTGTCTTCTTACAGCCCCGCCGCCTGCCGCGCGTCCTGCACTAGGCGGATGAAGCGCGCACGCTCGCCGCTGCTGTCAGCCCCCTTGGACTGTGTGGCGAGACTCAGCACCAGATCATGGTTCAGGCTGCCCAGCTGCTCCGCCCCTCGTAGCAGCAGGCCAAAGCCCACCACCGACGTCTCAAACACAAAGTCCTCACGCGCATTATGCAGCGAATATCCACGGTCCATGACCTGCAGCTTGCTGCTGTCAAAAGGACCGACCGCCTGCGAGGTAAAGCGCGCGTTTGGCAGCATCACGGTGGCCACCAGCCGGCTGCTGTCCCGCGGGATCTCACCGCTGCCATTCGGCTGAAATTCATACCACAGCACATGTGTGCCCGCACTGCGCAGCTCAGCAGCCGCCAGATGGCGCTCACAAAGCATGCGGAACTGCTTCACATTTGCCTGGTCAAAGGTCACTTGGAGCGGAAAGCTGCTGTCCGCACCGATCACCGCCGCCTGATCTGCCGGCAGCTGAATGACCAGCCGCAGCAGACGGTTCGCCGGATTCCACGGGCAGGCCGCCACCTCAGCCTTCCATGAGTGAATGTACAAGTCCCCGGCCCGCTCCGGTTTCGGCTCAGGCTTGACGGGTGCCATCTGCGGTGAGGCAAAGACCTGCCCCTTTGCCTTCGGCGGCTGCGGCTTGATCTGCGCCGGGTGCAGGCTGAACTGATCAGTCGCCTGTTTCGTCGTGCTCACAAAGGTGCCGTGTCCCGCCGGCAGCGTAAAGCCCAGCGCAGCACTTGGTGCAGCAGCAGGCTGCTCCTTCACTGGCGAGGCCTTGACCACCAGCGTGTCCTTGGGAGCAGGTGCTGGCGCAGGCTTGACCTCGGCCACGAGTTTTTTCTCCGCCGCAGGCTGCTTCACAGGTGCAGGCTCAGGCTTGGCGGGCACCACGGCCACCGCTGCTGCAGGCAGGGCCTTTTCAGGCGCGGCTGGCGTCTTCAGGCCGGTCTCAGGCTTGGCAGGTGTCTCGCCTTTGGGCGTCTCCTCGGCCATCTGCGCCGCAGATTGCACGGCGGGGCCATACATCCACCCGGCCATGAAAGCAGCACCGCTCAGAGTGACCACCGCAGCCACCTTCACCACCGCACCCATCACCGGCCAGAAGGCCCCTTGCGTACGCTTCGAGGGCTGACGCGGCAGCATGGGCTGAATCCTCCTCGGCAGATTGGAGGGGTGCAGCACCGCGTGGCGCTGCTCGTGGGTCAGTCGGGACAGAGGGATCGGTGCCCCCTGGCGCAGGGCGTCTGTCACCGCCTCGATCTGCTCCAGCTCATGCGCGGCGGAAGGCGTGGTGGCCAGTACCTCGTGCAGTTCTCGTGCCTCCTCGGCGCTCAGTTCCCCGAGTGCGTAGGCGGTGAAATGGGGGTTGTCCTGCGGATTCATAAATGGGTGGGTGTTTTGTATTCCTCGCTTACGTCCGTGCTCATCAGCTCTCGGAGTTTTTTGATCGCATGGTGCATGATGAAGCCCACGTTTCCGACGCTGAGCCCTGTGATCCCGGAGATCTCCTGGTACGAGCAGTCGTGAAGGAACTTGAGCCGGACGACTTCACGCTGGTTGGGCCGGAGCCGGTCCACACAGCTCCAGATGTGCTCGTAGAGCTCGTGCATGCCTGCGCTCTGCGACGGGTCCGGCTCGTGGTCGGCAGCCGCATCAATGACCTCATCGTTGCCAAGATCCAGCCTCTGCTCCTTGCGCAAAATGTCAAAGGCGCGGTTTCGGCAGACGGTGAACAGCCACGATTTAAGATTTTCGCGGACACGCTCCGGCTCCGTGAGGTAGAGCCGCAGCATCGAGTCCTGCACGACATCGCGCGCGCGCTCGATGTCTCCACCGAGGATGCTTGCTGTGTATGCGATGAGCGTGCTTTCATGCTGGTCCAACGCCCGCCTGACCAGCACGGCGGCTTCATCCTGTACGTGTTGGGCGGGCATGCGAGAGTTCATGGTGCGAACGGTCAGTCACAGGCAGAAATTAGACAGGAATGAAATTTACGCCATTTTTCACCTTGGAAACCGCAATCTTTGCACATTCCGCCTCCATTCACAGCTATATGCCGAGCGCTTCCAGTTCCTCCTCCAATGCCCCGCTCATACTCGTACTGCTGGTCCTGGGTGGTGTGGGCTGGATGGCCAGCGACATGCTGGCCCCGGCGCACAGACCAGCTCCAGAGGCCCCGGAGGAGGCCACCTCCCTTCCCAGCCGGGCGCTAGACGCCTCCCAGACCAACGGTGAATCGCTGAACAGCGCCATGAGCGACCAGCTCAAGTCCGTTCAAAACATGGTCGGCGGCAGCTACGACGGAAAAACCTACGTGCCGCCCACCGCCAAAAAATAGCCAGTCACCACAATAACAGTGGAGGGCAATCGAGCGCAAACATGCCTGAGCGTAAGCCTAGGCTTTAGCCTAACCGAAGCTAAGCATTTATTTTTTTGGCGAAATAATTAAAACTCAACTATGGTAATTACATGCACCCAACCATTCGTACTCTACTGTGTGTCAGTTCTTTTGCCCTGACTTCGGCTGGATTTTCGGTTGAAAATCACAAGAACTTTCACAAGGTGGATCAAGACGAAGGACCGCCAGAGCGGCTGGACAGATCGGCTCCTGAGACGGACCGCATTCATGCTCGTGCACCGCTCTGGGCACACGGCCCCTCCAGCGCCGCACCGCTGGTGACGACGAGCCCGACCGGCTGCACTCCGGCCCAAATACGCCACGCCTACGGCTTTGACAAAATCACCGGCAACGGCGCCGGTCAGACCATAGCCATTGTCGATGCCTACGGCAGCCCCAGCCTGGCCAACGATCTCAAGGTCTTCTGCACCGCCTTTGGACTGCCGCAGGCCACGCTGGCCGTGTATTACCCGCAGGGCAAGCCCTCCAGCAACAGCGGCTGGGCGCTGGAAACCACGCTGGATGTGCAGTGGGCGCACGCCATCGCCCCCGGGGCACGCATCGTCGTCGTCGTGGCAAAGAGTGCCAGCATCAGCAATCTCCTCGGGGCGGTGGACTACGCCGTGAAAAACCTCGGAGCCCGGCAGGTCTCCATGAGCTGGGGCGCTCTGGAGTTTGCCTCGGAGGTCAATTATGACTCCCATTTCAACAAGGCCGGAGTCAGCTTCTTTGCCTCCTCCGGAGACAGCGGTGCTGGCGTCATCTGGCCGGCGGCCTCTCCCTACGTCGTCGCGGTGGGTGGCACCACCCTGCAGCTGGACAGCGTCGGCACTGCCATCACCGAAACCGGCTGGTCCGGCAGCGGCGGCGGCATCAGCGCCTACTGCAAAAAGCCCTCCTGGCAGGCAGCATTCTCAGCCTCTGCTGGACGTGCCGTGCCAGACGTGAGCTATGACGCGGACCCGGCCACCGGCTTCCCCGTTTATATCTCCAACTACAACGGCACCACAGGCTGGATCCAGGTGGGCGGCACCAGCGCCGGAGCTCCCCAGTGGGCCGCGCAGCAGGCGCTCATCAATGCCGCGCGCAGCACCAGCATGAGCAGCACCGGCAGCTGCATCTACTCGCTGGCCACCAGCTCGTACACAGACTTCTTCGACATCAGTTCCGGCAACAACGGAGCCTACAACTGCACCCCCGGCTTTGATCTCGTCACCGGCCTCGGTTCACCCAATGCCCCGGCGCTGGTGCCTGCCATGTCAGCAGCCAAATGACGCACGCCGTTGCTGCGGTCATCACTCAAGCAGGACTGCAGGATCACACCTGCTTGTGTGACGCCTCGTCGCTCGGCACCACCAGCACCGGGCAGTGCGCGTGCTTCAGCACGTCAGCGGCCACGCTCCCCACGAGCATGTGGTAGATCGTGCTATGGTGGTGGGAGCCCAGGATGATCAGGTCCGCCTTCAGCTGCCTGGCTTCCGCCAGCACCGCCGCCACACGGGCGTCTTCCAGCTGCTCCACCCGGGCTTTCACCCCGTATTTGATCAACGAGTCGCGTATCTCCAGCAGCTGCTCCGCCTGTTCCTTGGCCACCGTCGGCATGGGGTCCTGCATCACCACAGGCGAGATGATGCCCACATCCATGACCACTGGCTGCTTGCCCAGCACATGCAGGATGATCACCTCGCTGTGAAAGGCAGTGGCAAGCGCGTGCGCCTGCTTGAGAACTTTGAAGGTCAGATCAGAAAGATCCACGAGGGCGACGATGGTTTTCATAGGAATGGTGGTTGCTGCGCGTTGCGCGAACCTCTCGCGTCAGCCGTTGCCGGCTTGGCTGGAAAAAGGAGGCACATGGCATGATGACGGTTTGTTTTCCCATCCGCAGTTTAACCGCAGCCCTGCGGAATGTGAAATGGGATGTTCTCCCCATATGTTTTCGCAGACAGCGCGTATTTTGGTCTGGCAGACCTCACGGCTGGGTCCCCAGCAGACGGCGGGTCTTGCCCAGCTGCGCCTCCAGCACAGGCCGCAGCGCCTGGGAGCGCGCCGTCCATGCCGCACCGGACTTGGAGGTGCTGCGCTCCTCCAGGGCGGAAATCAGGGACAGGCATAGGGCGTGTGCAGCGCGGTAGGCGTCCAGGCTGGCCTCAGGCTGCGCCCTGCCTTCGGTGATGAGATCATCCCGCATCTTCACCAGGCTCGGAGGCAGCTCGGCATCCGGCTCCTGGCTCAGCGGCGCAAACACATGGTTCAACGCTTCCTCAGCACGGTCGGCAAAGAGCCTGATTTTGAGCCTGTCCGCCATCATGGCAGAGCCTCCAGGCGCAGTCTCTGCCATGATGGAATGCAGTTCGGTGAGCTTCAGGTCTTTGAACTGCAGCGTCATTACCGAGCTGTAGAAATTCCCCAGAGCCAGCAGGCCGGACTTTGACGCTTCCGCCGTTTCATCTTTCACATCCATCGTGGGCAGACCGTTGACAAAAATCTGGATGTGACTGCCTGCGGCAACGACACGGTAGTCGCACCAGTCGTCGCGCTTGATGCGCCTGCCGATGTCATCCGGCGTGCCAAAGGTATCCATGACTTCGGCTGCCGGCTTCCGTGGATTACCGCTGTTTTTCAGGATCAGCTTCTCGCCACGCTTGATGGGCAGCTCACGTCCGATCTTCTCCACCAGTCCGCCTGTGTAGCGCCAGTCATAGTCCAGCTCCGCGCTGTAGCCTGCCACGCTGTACTTCATGGGGTCTTGCATATGCCCCCGGAACTGGATTCCCGCAATCCGCCATGCCTTGCTGTAAGCGCTGAGAAACCTGAACTTGCAGGAAAAATCAAAGTCCTTCACCTCTCCATTCCAGACCAGGGCGGTGAAGACCTGGGGGTGGTTTTCAGGCGTCGTTTTCATCGTCAGAGACCCGTCCTGCACGGTCCAGAATTCCTTCAGCCCGCTCCAACCCGTCAGATTCCTGCCATTGAAGAGGCTGATCGTCTCGCCTCGTCTGTACCCCTGCGGCACGGACAGGCTGGGGGCTTCAGTCACCACCGCCGGCGATGGAACTGGCGTAGCCTTGGCCGGAGAAGTAGATGCAGGTGAAGAAACCGCAGCCCGCGCCGCTGAAGCCCCGTCAGTGCTCAGCATGGGATAAGCCCAGTGGGACTGGTCATTGTTGGAGTCACCGGCATTGTCAACGATCAGCGTGAGCCGTCTGGACCCCGCTGGAAAAGCCAGATCCATGGGCAGCTCTTTACCGGGGTAGTCCTTGAGCGGCTGGGAGGTGAATATCCTCTGGCCGTCCACCTCCACCGCATAGGTCCAGGTGCCTGGGCTGATGTGCTTCATGTTTGGCCTGTCATTGCGAAAGCCGATGCCCGTGGCCGTGAAATGCGTGTACCCCTCCGGAATGGCAAACTCCAGCCGGCTGTTTGCATGCGCCCACAGATACTCCACGCAGGGCTTGCCAGCCACGCTGACGTAATTGCCATCCCTGCTCTCCACCGGGCTCAGCACGTTCGCATGGTAGATGCCCCACCCCACCTGCGAGTGCAGCGGCGAGAGATCGCTCAGGGACAGATCCGGGCGCTCTCGCTTCCCGGCATCCGTCGCCGTGCCCGCCGCCGCCAGGGCCTTCCAGTGGCACACACCGGCGGACCAGCCCGGCTGGCACTGCACGGAAAGGCGCAGCGCCGTCGTCTTCACTGCAGGAAAGCTCACGATGTTCCACTCATCTGCCACCGCATCAGGTATCGTGGCATCCACCGGCACCCACGCGCCCGAGGATTCCCGGTACAACAGCCGCCAGAAGGCGGGGAGCTTGCACCCGCCGCGTGCAGCGCTGTCATCAAACCAGAACACTTGGCATTCATCGATCACCTGCGGCGTCTCCCATTCATACTGCGCCCACTCCATACCCCCCTTGCGCGGGTGCCAGGAATGGTGCGGGTGGGAGACATCCTGCGATTTCTGCCCCGGCGTCTCCTCACTGCTGTTGAGGTGCTTCACATGATCTGTCCGCTCGCACGCCGAGGCGCTCGGCCTGGCCGTGAGCGCCACATCCGTCCCCGGAGCAGCGCCTGCAGCCTTCACCTCCGGCGGCTCCAGCTGCACGTAGTCCAGGCCAAACACATACGGCCCGCGCCCACGCACCACCTCCCTGCCATGCGAGCCCGCCAGCCGGATCTCCAGCTGATGCTCCCCCTCTTTGAGATCATGCACGCCCCAGTCCAAAATATCCGAGACCACAACCTCCTCCGCCTGCTGGTCAAAGGGAGATCCCGGTACGGGCCTGCCATCCAGAGACACCTCCGCCACGGCAAAGTCCGCTGCGCTCGTGAGCACTGCCTTCACCCGCTGCCTGCCCGCCTCCGCCACCGGTAGCTGCAGAGTGAGCTTGTCCCCCTCCCTGCCTTCGCTCCACAGCATCTGCGAGTCTGCGCTCCAGACACCGGCATGGTACTGGGTCATGCCCTGAGGCTCCGCCTTGCCCCGCGTCACCTCCACCACCTTCAGCGACTCTCCCTCGAGGCGCACGGTGGTCTTCCGCGTCTTCGGCCCCAGCCACACATACACCCCTGCCAGCGCGGCCACCACGCCCAGCACCGGCATCCAGAAGCCCAGGTTCAGACTCCGTCTCGGGGGCGGCGGCGCCTGCCTCTGTGGCGGCGGACCCGCGGGGCGCTGAGGCCGCGCCATTGTGTTCAGCGCAGCGGGTGCCTTGCCCGCGGCCGCATCCACCTTCACCACCGGCTGCGTCAGTATCGCGTCCAGCTCCCGCCTCAGCTCCACCACTGTCTGGTGGCGCAGCTCCCGGTCATTGAGCAGCGCGCGGCTGATGATGCCGTCATATCTTGGGTCCAAACCCGGCACCAGCACGGAGGGCAGCTTGAACATCCCCTGCGGCAGCGCGCCCGTGAGCATCTGGTAAAGCATCACCCCCATGGCGTAAATGTCCGCGCGGTGATCCACCGAAACGCCCAGTGTGAGCGCCTCCGGGGCGATGTAGTGCATCGTCCCCATCGCAACACCGCTTTGGGTCAGTCCTGTGTTCTGCCCGCCCTGCCCCATCTTGGCCAGACCGAAGTCCGCCACCTTCACCACACCGTCAAACCCCACCATGATGTTCGCAGGTTTGATGTCCCGGTGCACGATCCCGCGCTCATGCGCGTACTTCAGCGCATCGCAAACATGCGCCGTGATCGCCATCGCATGCGCTGAAGGCAGGCGCCCCTGCTTTGCCAGCATCTTCGCCACATCCGTGCCGTCCACAAACTCCATCACAATGTAGAGCATTCCGTTGCTCGTGCAGCCAAAGTCATACACCCCGACGATGCCCGGGTGGTTCAGCTTGGCCAGGGCCAGGGCCTCATTGCGAAACCGCTCACTGTAAGTCGCGTCCGCATCATCAAGTCCCGGAGGCAGGATCTTGATCGCCACCGGCCGGTCCAGATGCACCTGCATGCCACGGTAAACCGCCCCCATGCCACCACGCCCCAGCAGCGAGTTGATCTCATACTGCGGCAGCAGTTTCTGCAACTCCTCAGGCGACGGCGGCTCCCACCTGAGCCTACCACCAGCGGAGCTGGATCTCGGAAGCGGGTCAGGAGAAGAAGAATAGGACATGCGGCAGGGGTGGATACTGGTGTATTCTTACAAAGACATGTCAGAAAGGGCATGCCATTGCACGAAAAAAAGCACGTCGCAGCTTCAATGAAGCCGGGCCGGCTTCAGCCCTCCACACTGTACATCTGCACCCGGCCCATCGCCCCCCAGGGCTGTCCGGGCTTTACCTTTCCTGCGCCGGTAATCACCGAAGCCACAAGGCTCTTTCCATCCGCCGTGAAGCGCCCATGCGTCAGGCGGGATTTCGAGTCCCAGGAGGTGATCAGGCTGCCGTCCGTGGCGCTGAAGACGGCGGCGTTCCACGTGCCCTGGGCCTGGCGCCCGGCCATGAGAAAGTGTTTGCCGTCCGGATGAAAAGCCAGCGTCTCCATGAGCCCGGAGCCATGCTGGCCGTCCTTGATCTGGTCGATCTTCTTGCCGCTGCGCCAGTCCCAGCGCTGCCATGTCATCTTGCCGTTTCCGGCCATGGGATCTCCCATGGGCCCCATACCACAGCCTAACAGCGCATTGCCATCCGGTGAAAAGACGAGGCCGTAGATGCCGCCGGAGTAATGATGCGACTTCGTAGTGCCCCACGAAGTGAAATCGGGAGAGGTCCACTGCGAGACAGGCTTGTCACCTTTCGCCTGCACATCCCACACTCGCACCTCGCCCATCATGTTTGCGGCAGCCAGATGTTTGCTGTCCGGGCTGAAGGCACAGCTCAGCACGGGCGGCGTATGGCTGTAGCTCGCCACCAGCGCACCGCTGGCAGTGTCATAAACACGCACACTCGGCTCGCTCTCCGCAGCAGGCTCATACTTCCAGCCCCCCGCAATGTACTGCCCCGTCACACTCGCCACCCTCCTGCCGTCGGGCGAGAGCGCCATCTGCCAGCTCCAGAAGCTGTGCGCCTTCACCTCGCGGATGCACTTGCGAGTTGCCACATCATGCCACAGCAGCGTGCCGTCGTAGCCGGCGGAGATGAGCGTTTTGCCATCTGGCAGCAGCACGCAGCCGCTGGCGTAGGAGCTGTGCTTCTTCTCAAAAACCTCCTTCTTGCCGGTGGCCATCTCCACGGCATGCACACTGCCGTCCATGCAGGCGGCGTACGCATTCGCGCCATCCGGCGTGGTGGCCAGTCCGAGGACGGCAAAGGGCAGTTCGTATTGCTTGGTACGAGTGAGTTTCATGGGCGGTCTCAGGCCAGGATGTCGCGGATGGGCTCCGCCTTGTTTTCCACGCGGTGGAAGGTGGGCATGCCGGGCAGGTCATACTCCGCATACGGATCAATGCCCAGCGCCGTGAAGATGGTGGCGAAGAGGTTTTGCTCGCTGTACGGTTTTTCGATGACGTCCACGCCGTCCACATCGGTCGCGCCCGTCACCACGCCGCGCTTCAGGCCGCAGCCGGTCATCATCATGCTCCAGGCATTCGGGTAATGCTCGCGTCCGCGTGCCGCGTTCATCCACGGGCTGCGCCCAAATTCGCCCATCGCGATCACCAGCGTGGAGTCCAGCAGCCCGCGCTCCTCCAGGTCGGTGATGAGATTGTAGATCACATGGTCCAGCTCCGGCACCAGCATCTGATGGATCTCATGATTGAACACATGGTTGTCCCAGTTCATGCCGTTGGCCACCATCACAAACGGGGCGCCGTTCTCTACCAGATGGCGGGACATCAGCGCATGCTGCGCAAAACTCCCCGGACCGTAGCGCTCGCGGTCCTTCGCAGGCAGCTTGTTCACGTCAAACAGCTCCGCGCTGGCGGCAAGGCCCTTCATGCGCTCAAAGGCTGCGTTCTGGCTGCGCGCCACCGCGCTGCTGCGGTCGCGCTCATACTTCGCCGTCAGAAACTTGCGCAACGTCTCGCGGGATTCCTTGTCATGCTGCGGGATGCTCGCACCTTCGCTGTTGAGAAACTGCGTGTAGTCCCCGCCCAGGCGCACCGGCGCATGTTCCGCGCCCAGCCAGCCAGACCAGTTGCCCGCCTTGAAGGCCTCGAATTCATTGCCACCGGGCACGGGATCCAGAAAGATGAAATTCGGCAGCTTCGAGTCCAGCTGCCCCATCGCCTGCGCTAGGCTGCTGCCCAGTGTGGGGCGTACAAACCCGGCGCGCTCCGGTGCACCACGCTGCAGCAGGTTGATCGCCTGCAGGTGCTCCGGCTGCGTGGTCTTCATGCTGCGCACCAGGTTCAGCTTGTCCGCGATGCTGGCGCACTTCGGCATCAGCGTGGAGTAGTGAATGCCTGGGATCTTGGTCGGCATGCTGCCAAATGGCCCGTTTCCCGGGCTTCCCGGCTTCGGATACCATGTCTCAAACTGGCTCGGCGCACCACTGAGCCAAAGCAGGATGCAGTGCTTCTGCCTCTTCTTTGTCTCCTCCGCAAACACCGGATTGTGAAACAGTCCCGTAAAGCTCGCCGTGCTCGCCAGCGCGCCGCCGGTGAGCCCTTTCAAAAACAAACGCCGGTGCAGACCATGCTCATGCGTGGGGCATCGTGGGTGGGGATCGCGGAGGTTCATTCAGGAGAGATCGGGAATTTTTAGCAGTGTTTCTACGGCATCGCCAGAAACTCCGCGCTGGTGAGCAGTGCCCAGAGAAGATCGCGGGTGGCTTCGGCGGGGTGGGCGGCATTTGCATTCAGAAAGGCCGCGGCCTGTGCGATTTCATCTGCATCCGGGGTGCGGCCATACACGGCCTGAAACGCCTCGCGGATGCGGCTGGCAGCATCTGGCAGCGCTGCAAGGCGGGTGATGACACCACCCTGCGCGGCCTGCAGCAGCGCGGTCATCGTCGGTGAGCCGGAGAGGAACTGCGCCTGCTGGAAGGTGGCGTTGTACTCCTTGGGCAGCACGTCGGGCATGGCGGTGATGACCTGGCGGCGGAACTCATCGTCCGCAGGCGGCAGGCCCAGGGCGATGCGCCAGGAGCGGGCGAGCTGTTCGGCGCTCAGGGGGCGCTCGACCATGCCCGTAAACAACTCCGGCGCGGCATCTGAAGCGCCCAGGGCATACACGCGGCTGCGAACGATCTCCCTTACCACGCGGCGCGTGTCGTAGCGGTGTGATGCAAAATCCTGCGCCAGCCAGTCCAGCAGTTCGGGGTGGCTGGGGGTGTTGCGCTCGTTGATTTCGTCCGGCGGATTGACGATGCCGCGGCCGGTGAGGGCGGCCCACATGCGGTTTACAAAGGCACGTGCGAGCAAGGGATTGTCCTGTGTGGCAGCTTCAGCAAAGGCTTCGCGCCGGGAGTATTTGGGGACGCGCACAGGGGCCTTGGGGTCCTCGTAGAGGTCGGGATTGTCCTTTTCTTGTGTGTCGGATCCGGCATTGGGCCAGACTTCGGGCAGGGTGCGGCCGGTGAGGAGCGTGACCACCGCCGGCTGCGATTCCTTTTTCAGGTTCGTGAAATTCATGAAGCCGCCCACCGCGCTCTCCGCCACGGCGGTGCTGGCATCCACGTTTTTGCTGCGGTTGAAGGCGGAGACGAGACCCCAGTAGTGCGCCTGCTTGATCTCACGCGCCAGCGGGTGATCATGGCACTGGGCGCAGTCGATCTTGGTGCCATAGACCACAGGGGCGACGGCTTCGGCGATTTTTTGGAAGTCGTTTTTACGCTCAAAGAGGAACCAGGAGGCCCCTTTGCGATCCGGGGCATTTTCAGGCCGCGCGCAGAGCACGTCATAGACCACCTCGTTCCAGGGGCGGTTGTCCTTGAAGGCCTTTTCGAGAAAGGTCCACCAGCCGGAGCCTTTGCGCCGCCCGTCGGGATTTCCACGCGGGAGGCGGCCCATCAGAAAGGTGTCCCAAAGCTCGCGCATGCGCACCGCATACTCTGGGGAGGAAAGCAGCTTGTCGATCAAGGCATCTCGCTGCGGCGCAGCCAAAAAGGCCGCCAGCTCTGCCTGTGTGGGGATGCGACCTGCGAGATCCAGATACACGCGCCTGCACCATGCAGCCTCGCCCAGCGGAGCCGCAGGCTTCACGCCCGCGCGTGCCCAGCCCTCTGCGATCAGGGTATTGATCGCCTCCTCGCCCGAGGCGAACTGACGGGCCTGCTTCGGCTTTGGCGCTGCCGCCGCCACGGGTGCCGCAGGCAGCGCGGCGATCCATTCCTTTACCGCCGCACGATCCGCGTCCGAAAGCTGCTTTTTGGGCGGCATGTGCGTTTCCGCCCCCTTGTCCAGACTGGTGAAAAGCGCGCTCTGTTCCGGCTTTCCTGGCGTCACGACCGCACCTTCCTCACCACCTTTGAGGACCATCTCCGGGGTGTCCAGTTCCAGCCCGGCCTTCTGCTCCAGCACCCCGTGGCACTTCACGCAGTTCTCATCGAGGATGCGCCTTACTTTGCCAGACCACAGGGCCGGGGCATCCGCAGCGACGGCAGAGAGGGTGAAAAGCAAAAGCGAGGAGACAAAGACACGGCGTAGCATGCAAGGACAAGAAGGAGGGGGCGAGCAGAACTACACCACCCGGCCGAGTTTCTTGCGCCGAATTTCTTTCCTACCGGGTCTCCTTTAGCCCGCGTGCCTTGTCAACGAGCTGCAGAAACTCGCCACGATAGCCCAGCTTGTCCGTGCCTTTGCCATCCAAGGCGAGGCGGCGCACGGTTTCCCAGCTCAGGGAGCCCTTGTAGCTGGAGTCACGCAACAGCAGGCCAAAACCCGCCACGGCGGCGCTGAATTTGAACTCCTCGGTGCTAGCCGTGAGAGTTTTGCCTTCATCTTTGACGGGGGCTTCAATGAGCTTGCTCAGGTCGCTGTCAGGCTCCTTGTAGCGCAGCTTCACCGTCATCGTCTCACCGCTCTTCGCGGCTTCGGCGAGCTGCGCAGGTGAGATGGCCGGGGCCTGATACTTCAAGCTGTCCACGGAAGGGCGGCCCTCCGCACCGGCTGGCAGACTGGCTGGAACGACCTCATACAGCGCCACCACGCTGTGACCTGCGCCGATCTCCCCGGCGTCCTTGGTGTCGTCATTGAAATCCTCCTTGGCCAGCAGGCGGTTTTCATAACCGATGAGGCGGTAGCTGCGCACAGCGGCGGGGTTGAACTCGATCTGGATTTTCACATCCTTGGCGATGGTGTCCAGCGTGCCGCTCATCTGCTCCACCAGGACTTTGCGTGCCTCGCTCAGGCTGTCGATGTAGGCGTAGTTGCCGTTTCCTTTGTCCGCCAGGGTTTCCATGGTGCGGTCCTGCAGGTTGCCGCTGCCAAAGCCCAGCACGCTGAGAAAGACGCCCGTCTTCGCCTTGTGCTTGATGAGTTTTTCCAGCTCCTCCGGCGAGCTCACGCCGACATTGAAGTCGCCGTCTGTGCAGAGGATGACGCGGTTCACGCCGCCCTTGATGAAGCCCGCCACGGCCTGCTCATACGCCAGCTGGATGCCCGCACTGCCATGGGTGCTGCCACCTGCGCTCAGCCGGTCGATAGCCGCCAGGATCTCCGCCTTCTTCTCTCCGCTGGTCGGCGGCAAAACGACACCGCTGCTGCCGGCATACACCACCATCGTCACGCGGTCCCCTTCTCCGAGCTGCTCCGTGAGCATGCGCAGAGACTGCTGCACCAGCGGCAGCTTGGTGGGCTCGCTCATGGAGCCCGAGACATCCACCAGGAAGACGAGGTTGCTGGCCTTGCGGTTCTTGTCCATCTCACGGCCTTTGATGGCGATGCGTGCCAGCCGGTGCACCGGCTGCCAGGGGCATGGTGCCATTTCGATGCGCACACCGAAGGGTTCCTTGGCATCATGCGCGGGGCCTTCTTCGGCAGTGGGGAAATAGTTCACCAGTTCCTCAATGCGCACCGCATCCGGCGGTGGCAGCATGTTCTGGTTCAGGAAGCGCCGCACGTTCGCATACGACGCCGTGTCCACATCGATGGAGAGTGTGGACAGCGGCTCGCGCGCCACCTCCTTCATCTGGTTTTCGATGATGCGTGTGTAGCTTTCCCCCGTGCCCGGCTGGCTGCCCGGCACGGGCTTGCCCTCTTCAGGCTGCGCAATCTTCCCAAAGTAGAAGTAGAAGGCATCCGTCTTCACGTCTTTGCCCAGTGTGACATCACCCGTGGACGCCAACATCGGCGCTTTCTCTTCCCATGATTCGGTCACCTGGGCCAGCATTTTGGCCCGCTGATGATCATAAGCTGCCTTGAAATACCCCTGCCTCTTCTTCTCGGCGGTTTCCATCCCGCGACGAGCCGCCGCATTGTACGGGTCCGTGCGCAGCACATCTTGGTATTGCGCGATGGCTGCGTCGTAGTTTCCAGTCTCGGCCGCACCATTGGCCAGCACCAGCCCCGATTGCACCTTGGCCACGTCACCCGCCTGTGATCCAGCCATGGGAGCGCTCACATTGCCGCCCGCCGCTCCTGCCTGGGGATTCTGCACGCCCGCTGCGCTTGTGGTGAAGGTTGCGAAGTCTTGACGGGCCGTCGTCGCCCATCCGCCGACGATTCCCGCAGGTGGCGAAGCCGGTGCAGCAGCAGGCGCTGCGGTTGCCAGAGTAACGCCGTTATTATTGAATACCGCGCCCGCAGTGCGGCTCACGGGAGCAGGAGCGCCAAGCGAGACAACCGCAGCGCTATTCGGCATCGCCGCTCCATTGGAAACGCTCAGCGTACCGGCATTGATGGTGGTGCCGCCGGTGTAGGTGATGGCACCTGCCAGGACCAGCGCACCCGCGCCCGCTTTGGTCATTCCTCCTGATCCGGAAACCGTAGAGCCAAGCGTCTCGCCCTCCCTCGGGGAGGAAGCAGCAGTGTCCGCAAAGGTAAGCGCCACCGCCTTGGCAGGTGCCGGGCTCAAAGATCCACTCAACATCGTGCCACTGCCAGCACTCACCGTGACACCGCCAGTGCTCGTCGCATACCCGCTGTAGCTTGCTGCACCATTCAGATCCAGCGTGGCGAAATGGTCTGCGTTCATGCGAGAGGCAGGGGCCACACTCCCCACCGTCAGCGAGTTCTTCCCCGCCACATCATAGGCCGGAGCCGGCGCTGCGCTGCTAACGCCCGATGCCGCCGCCAAGGTCAAAGTTCCACTTTGGGCGCTGACCGCCGGGGCCGACAGCAGCGTCCTGTTTCCATTGGCGATCAAAGCCCCCGCATCCGCAAGCATGCCAGCCCGCGCGGCAGGCTCAGCAGATGCATTCGCCAAGGCTGCAGCCGAAGACCCGTCAAAGGTGAAGGAAGTTCTGTTGGGGACAACGATCGTGCCTGCAAAGTAAAGCCCACCCGTCACCTCAGTCGCAGCCATGATCCCCGACTTGACCGTGACCACCGGGAGCCCCGTCAGATCCAGAGGCTTCGGATTGCCAGAGGAATTCAGCACCCCACCCTTCACCACCACACTACCCGAGCCCAGCACGGTGCTCGCTTCGCTGGAGGACTTGCTCAACGCAGGCACATTAAAAACCGCCGCCTGCAGGTCACTCACCCAGGAGGCATCCGTGAGCTGCGAGTTTGTGGCGGTGGCGAAAGAGATCACACCCGGTGATTTCTGATTTGTATAAAGATCCAACGGCACATGCCTATAAAACACTGAACCAATGCTTCGGGGCATGAAGACATCGCTCCCAAGAAAAATCGAGCCCAAGCCACGATAATCAGGCATCAGGGGTTGATTCAAAAAGGCACTCATCATGAAAGGACTTCCCACCTCAATGGTGATGCCGCCGGTGCTTGCATTGGCAGCAGTCAACATTAGCCATGCTTCGCCGATGTTGTTGAACCATGCTTTGTGCAGATAGAGATTCCCAAAAGCCAGGCTTGGCTGATACTCCGCGAGCGATGCATACAGTTCGGCTTCACCTTCCGTGGCAATCAGTTCCAGCGGAGCTGTTCTCATCCATGCGTATCCACTCGCATGCGCTAACGGCTGCCCCCCCGGCAGGAGGCCACTGACAAACCCCAGCATGCTGGAACGAACCCCATGATAGGTGCTGGTCCAGGATGCTGAACTGAGCGTGCTATATGAGTTCCCTAAATTGGCGTAGCTCAAAGAGGATGCACTGCGAACGAACAGCCCCCCGTCAAACGGCGGGTAACCTCTGTCACCAACCTTTAAGCTCAGGTTCGCAGCTTTCCGCCCCTGAGTCTGCTTCAGCAGATCCTTTGCGTCTGGAACCATCTTCAATTTTCCGCCCGTTGAGCCAGAAACCACGCCACCCACCGTGAATGCAGTACCGCCATTCACGGTCAGACTGCCCGCATCCAGCGGCATGCCGCTGCTGCCACCAGCAAGCTGAACACTGCCATTCGCGCTCCCCAGCACAGCGCCCGCCAAGGCAGGCTCCACTTTCTGAGTCGTCACGCCCGTTCCCGCCACCACAATCTCAGGCATCTTCAAGCCTCCTCCAAAGTTCAGGCCATACGCATTCTCATCCTGCACACGCTTCAGCCGCTCCACATCGGCGGGGCTCAGCGCACGCTGATCTTTGTTCACGGCCAGTGCATTCACCGTGGCAGCAGGTTCGGATTTCGGCATGGGCGAAAGCGGTTTCGCCGCAGGCTGCTCCGCCACGATCACGGGCGCCGCTGGCGTGGCCGCCAGCAGCCGTGCCTCAGGCCCCTGCCCTGCTTTCTTCTTTGACTCCGGCTTCGGCGCGAGCTGCACCTTCACGGCCGGCTTCTCCGCCACGACGGCGACAGCACGCGTTTCGCTTTTTCTGGAGGAATAGGCCTGCCACGTCCAAAACCCGCCCAGCACCGCGCAGGCGGCCACGGCCAGCCGCACGATGGAGACCATGTTCCAGCGTGTCTCCCCCTTGCGAGGTGGGCGCAGTGCGGGCGCGCCGCGCTCCGGCCGTGGTGCAGGCGTGACGCCTGCTGCGGGCGGTTGGGACGCGTGCTCGACGAGCCGCTGGCGCTGCTTGTCTGTCAGGGCCAGAGAGTCGTCGCGCAGTTCGCTCAGCAGGAAGTCGCAGAAAGCTTTCGTTTCATCCGCCTTTGCTTTGTCCTGCGGATTTTCCAGCAGCGCCGCCTCCAGCTGCTGGCGTTCTTCGGCGCTGGCTTCATCCAGCGCCCAGGCGGTGATTTTTTCCGGTTTCATGGTCTGAAAATGGGGTGGGTTTTTAGGCGATGGCGTGTTTCAGTTTGACCGCCTGCACGGGCTGGTCATGGGCCTGCCATTTGGTCTTCAGCGCGGCCACGCCGTGGTGGATGAGGTAGCCCACGTTGCCGATGCTGGTCTGCATGGCGGCGCTGATCTGCTGGTAGTCCAGCCCGGCGATGAACTTGAGCCGCACGGCCTCCCTCTGGCGCACGGGGAGAGTTTCGATGAGCTCGCGCAGCGCGGTGGCTGTCTCGCGCTGCTCCATGGCGTCATTCGGCGCGGGATCGGCGGAGGTTTCGAGGTCGAGAGTTTCGGTTTCCATAACGACGAGGCGTTGATGTTTGCGTTGATGGTCCAGGGCACGGTTGCGGCAGACGGTGAAAAGCCATGGGGCCAGCCGCTCGTGGTCGAGGGTGGCGAGGTGCTGGCTGAGCTTCACAAACACGTCCTGCACGATGTCCCGCGCGTCCTCCAGATCCCCCGTGTAACCATGCGCATAGCGGATGAGGGGCCGCTCGTAGCGCTGCAGAGTTTCGAGGAAGAGATCGTGCGAATCGCTCATGTGGGTGTGTTCGGCGGGCATCACGGCAGAGTCTCCCGTATCTTGGGAGAAATTTTTGCGAATGGCGAGAATGATCGTAGGAAGCCTGCGCAGGGCTCAAAAACAAGACGCACAGGCCCCACGGGACCGCTGGGTCCTGCAAGGACTGTGAGACAGGGGAGCGCTGCCTTTCCTCGCCGCATTCACGCACGCACGAACGTGCCAGCGGTAGCTGGGGCAATCGTGTGCGTGTCGGGCGTTTTCTCGGCGGGCAGGATGGCCCGCACTACTTCACCTTTGCGGCGATCTCGCGGAAAGCTTTGGAGGAGGCGGACTTTGCTGGGTCCTCGAGGGCGATGGGGTGGCCTTCGTCTCCGCATTCGCGCACGTGCATCTCGATGGGGATCTGCCCGAGGAGCGGCACGCCGAGGCGCTTGGCCTCGTGCTCACCGCCGCCTTTGCCAAAGATGTGGTACACCTGGCCGTCGCTGGGGCAGAGGAAGTAGCTCATGTTTTCGATGATGCCCATGATCGGCACATTCACCTTCTGGAACATGCCGACGGCCTTGCGGGCGTCGATGAGAGCCACCTCCTGAGGGGTGGTGACGATGACTGCGCCATCCAGCGAGACGGTCTGCACGATGGTGAGCTGAATGTCTCCGGTGCCCGGTGGCAGGTCCAGCACGAGCACGTCGAGGTTGTCCCAAGCCACCTGCCGCAGGAACTGCTGCGTGTAGCGTGTGGCGATGGGGCCGCGCACGATGACGGGCGAGTTGTCGTCCAGCAGGAAGCCCATGGAGATGAGTTGCACGCCGTATTTCTCAATGGGGACGATCTGCTGCTCGTCATTCTGGTAGGGGCGCTCGTCGGTGCCAAACATGTGGGCGATGCTGGGGCCGTAGAGGTCGCAGTCGCAGAGGCCCACGCGCAGGCCGCTCTGGGCGAGGGCGATGGCGAGATTGGAGGCGACGGTGCTCTTGCCGACGCCGCCTTTGCCGGAGGCGACGGCGATGATCTTTTTCACGCCGGGGATGCTGGATTTGCCCAGCTTGTCGGAAGCGGTGGCGCCTGCGCCGGGCGGGTCCTTGATGTCGAAGTTGAGCTTGACCTCGCCGATGCCGGCCACCTTGCCGAGCGCCTCCGTGGCCTGCTCATGGATGAGGCGCGGGATATTGGGGTCTCGTGTGGCCACGGAGATGTCAATGGTCACATTTTTGCCCTCGATCTGGATGCCTTTCACCAGGCCAAAAGAGATGATGTCGCGGCTGAAGCCGGGGTAGCGGACGTTGCCAAGGGCGGTGCGGATGTCTTGTTCGGTGGGCATGGTCGGTTTTGAGATACGCCTCACGTAGCGCGAAAAGTGAAAAGGGATAAGCGAAAAGTAAAAAGTGTCCGGAGGAGCCCCCCAAAATCCATTCCCCCTCCCCTTCCACCACCACCTTCCGGCTTGCGCCCTTTTCACTTTTGACTCGCTTCGCCCGGCTCACTTACCCCTCTTCACCTCCACAAAAAAACGCCGCCTGTTTCCAGGCGGCGTTCGTGGATAGTTCAGAACTCTGAAACCGATCAGGGCTTCGGCACTTCGGAGATCGTCTTGAGCACGCGGGAGGCGATCTGGTAAGGATTGCCCTGGCTGTTTGGACGGCGGTCTTCCAGGTAGCCCTTCCAGCCGTTTTTCTTGAAGCTGTGCGGGACGCGGATGGACGCGCCACGGTCAGCGATGCCCCAGGAGAACTGGTCGATGGACTGAGTCTCATGCAGACCGGTCAGGCGCATGTGATTGTCGGGGCCATAAACAGCGATGTGCTCTGCGCAGTTCTTCTCAAACTGGGCCATGAGGGCGAGGAAGTAGGGCTCACCGCCGACTTCGCGCATGTACTTGGTGGAGAAGTTGCAGTGCATGCCGGAGCCGTTCCAGTCTGTGGGCCCGAGGGGCTTGCAGTGGTACTCGACCTGAACGCAGTATTTTTCGCAAAGACGCTCCAGGATGTAGCGGGCGACCCAGATTTCGTCAGCGGCTTTCTTGGAGCCTTTGCCGAAGATCTGGAACTCCCACTGACCCTTTGCCACTTCGGCGTTGATGCCTTCGTGGTTGATGCCAGCGTCAAGGCAGATGTCGAGGTGCTCTTCGACGATCTGACGGGCGATGTCGCCCACGTTGTTGTAGCCCACGCCCGTGTAGTAGGGGCCCTGCGGGGATGGATAGCCGTGCTCTGGGAAACCGAGAGGGCGGCCGTCCTGATAGAGGAAGTACTCCTGCTCAAAGCCAAACCAGGTGTCGGAATCGTCAAGGATGGTGGCACGATCATTGGAATCATGGGGAGTGCCATCAGCGTTGTAAACTTCGCACATGACGAGAGCACCGTTCTTGCGGGTGCTGTCAGGATACACAGCCACGGGCTTCAACACGCAGTCAGAGCTGCCACCAGGCGCCTGACGGGTTGAGGAGCCGTCAAAGCCCCAGTCTGGCAGCTCTTCCAGCTTTGGAAAGCTGGCGAACTCCTTGATCTGAGTTTTGCCACGGATGTTGCGGACGGGCTGATAACCGTCCAGCCAGAGGTATTCGAGTTTGTATTTGGCCATGGTTGAATGAGTGGATTGAGTCTTGCTCCAGCCTTCGGAAACGTTTCCAATGGCAGCAGCATCTTGGCTAAGTGAGCATGTTCTGTGCCACGCGCGAGATGTTTTTTGACATTTTTTACCTTCCGGCAAAGGCTTAGAAGTGCCTGAAGATCAGGATGAGCTTAGCACTGCCCGGCGGCCTTATTTCAGGCAGCACCGCGCCCGCCAATGCGGCCCTGTGTCAGACACATCTTGCGCTTGCAGCTGAGAGGCAGGATGATGCGGCCTTCCAAAAAAGCCATGAGAGAAGCCAAGAACACCGCCCGCGCCATTGTGCACATAGGCTATGACGGCAAGGTGTACAAGCAGTTCAAGGGACACCATGCCCGTGAGCGCTTTGAGAACGAGGTCCGTGTGCTCAAGCTGCTCGAAGAACGCGGCTGCAACTACGTGCCCCGCCTGCTGGAGTCCGACCCCGAGGAGCTCAAAATCGTCACGACCAACTGCGGCTCCATCGTCACCCACATCAGCGAAAAGCGCATCAAGGAGCTCTTTGGAGAGCTGGAGCGCGACTACGGCGTGCGCCATGAGGACGCCTTCGCACGCAACATCACCTACCGTGCTTCTGACGGCAGGTTTTGCCTGATCGATTTCGAGCTCGCAACCATCCTAGACGAGCCCCCGAAGCCTGCCGCATGAGCGACCCAGCCCTGAACCAACCAACCCCAAGCCAGCTGCGCTGGTCCGGCATGACGCACCCCGGCCGTGTGCGTCAAAACAACGAGGACACCTTCCTGTGCCTGAACTTTGACGCCCATGAGGTGCGCTATCTCGGCAAAGTGGGCGAGTCGGGCCTGGACCGTGGCGACTTCGTCTTTGCCGTGAGCGACGGCATGGGCGGCGCGAAGTCCGGCGAGTTTGCGAGCAAGATCGCGGCGGAAAAGATCACCCAGCTGCTGCCGCGCAGCTTCAAGCAGTCCGCGCAGCACATCTCCATCGGCCATGGAGACGTGCTGCAGGAACTGGTGAGCCGCATCCACGCCGAGCTGCTCAAGCTGGGGCGATACTATGAGGAATGCCGTGGCATGGGGGCGACTCTGAGCCTGGGGTGGTTCACCCCGGGGTGGCTGCACTTTGCCCACGTGGGCGACAGCCGCATCTATTACCTGCCCAAGGACGGGCCGATGAAGCAGCTGACGCATGATCACAGCTACGTGGGCTGGCTCCGCCGCAAAGGTGAGCTCAATGAACGCCAGGCACGCACGCACCCGAGGAGAAGCATCCTCATGCAGGTGCTGGGCGCAGGCCGCCAGTTCATCGATCCGCAGATCGGCTCGGTGAGCTGTGAAAGCGGCGACCGGTTTCTGTTTTGCACCGACGGTGTCATCGACGGCATCTGGGACCACCGCCTGGCGGATATGCTGGCCAAAGACGACGCCAAAGCCATCGTGGAATACGCCGTGGCGGAGTCCGGCAAGGACAATGCCAGCGCGGTCGTCGTGGAGATACTCTGAGCACTCCCACCACCGGACAGCCAGAGGGCTGCGTGGAGCACAACATCCGCCCACGCATGCCCAAGCAGAGCGGAGCAGGCCACTCACAGTGCGGCATGGTTCATCACCAACCATGAAACATCACGAACCCCTCTCCCGCATCATGTCCCGCAGTGTTGTCACCGCACACCATGGCGACCCCATTTCCAAAGTGCGGGCGCTTTTCCGCACGCACGGTGTGCATCACATCCCGGTCGTGAATGCCGACCAGCTCATCGGCATCGTCTCTTGGAGCGACATCCTGCGAGTCAGCTTTGGCGACGCCTTTCAGACTGACGAGCGCGCCGTTGACGCGACACTGGACCACACCCTGACGCTGGAGCAGGTGATGCAGAAGAATCCTGTCACGCTCACCGAAACCAGCAGCGTGCGCGAAGCGGCAGAGATCCTCGCGGGCGGCACCTTCCACGCCCTGCCCATCGTGTCCGGCACGAAGCTCGTCGGCATCGTGACCACGACTGACCTGCTCAAGTACCTGCTGGACCAGTTTTAGGCCGGAAACGTCGGAGCAGGAATGCGCCCCGGATTTTTTTGAGAGTCCGCGCTGTGAGGCAGGTGCATTCCTCTTTGCCCAGCGCCAAATGCTGAGATAGGCTGCCTCACCGCATGCCCAAAACCCGGAGCCTTTTTTTCGCCACAGCCCTTCTCGCCCTCCCCGCCGCCATGCCCGCAGCAGGGCTGGAGGAGGCGGCAGAGTTTGTCACGGCGCGACAGGCACTCTCAGACGGGCTCCCAGGCGTGGCCGCCGTCAAGGCGGAGCGCCTGCTAAAGAACAAAGGCTGGACGCGAGTCGAGACGCGCACTCTGGCCACATTTGCGGCCGAAGCGTGGACGCGCGCAGGCGAGGGCGGACGCATCCTCACCCTGGCAGACGCCTACGATCTGGATGACGAGCCCTTCTGGCGCGGCCAGGCTCTGGCACTCACCGGAGACCTCAACGGGGCGCGCCAGGTGCTCACGGAGGAAAGCACGGCCCCCCGGCACCCGCGTGCGCCTTTGCTGCTCGCACAGATCCTGGCCACGCTGGGAGAAAACGCAGCCGCGCGGGATGCCCTGGACCCGCTGCTGACCAGCACGGACCCCGCGTTGCAGAACCATGCACGGCTTTTGCAGAGCGAGATCGCCATCAATGAAGGGAAAACCGCCAGCGTGCTGCCAGCCACGGCGGGAAAGGACGACGCCCCCACACGCTACCTGCGTGCACGAGCCCTGCTGAAAAGCGGGCAGCTCGCAGACGCAAAAGAGATGCTGCAGTCCCTGCTGGCCACCCCAAAGGGAGGGGAGCGCCTGCACCAGGCCGCGCAGCTGCTGCAGGTGGAGGCCCTGCTGCTGCAGCGCCAGGCCATCGAAGCGCAGGAGCAGCTCACCAAATTCCTCGATGCCACGCCAGACAGCCCACTGTGGACCGAGGCCTTTGACCTGCTCAACCGAGCGCACCAGGAAATCCCTGCCAGCAGCACCATTCCGGAAGGCATCCTGCGCTGGGTCTCCGTCGGAAACACCGCCCAGCAGCAGCCCGACCCCTCCCCTGTGCTGGCCGAAGCCACGGCGGAATTTCGCGGCCATGCCATCTACCTGACCGCCCAGTGGCTGGCGCTGCAAAAGCGCGATGACGAGGCCGTGAGCCTGCTGGAGGCGCTCATCCAGCTGCAACCCCGCCACCCGCGCATCAGCGATGCCATGAAGCTCGCGATGGAGATCTACTCCAGCCGCCACAGCGACGAGCGCGTCCGGACGCTCGCAGACGCCTGGCACAAGGAGTTTCACACCGCCTCCGTGCCGGTGGATTTCGCGATGGGCGCCCTGCTCTACCGGAGCGGCCAGCCCGGCGATGCGCTGAAGCTTTTTCAAAATGCTGCCAACGTCGCCACCACACTGACCGAGCGCCGACGTGCGCTTTTCAATGCCGCCGTGGCCGCCATCTCTGCTAGCGACTTCACGTTGTACCAGAGCCTGCTCGGGCAGCTGGAGCAGATCTCGAATGCTGCCACAGGCCCGGCAGGCGCAGACGCGGCCGCCATGCTGGAGCTGGAAAAAGCACTGTTCCTTGCCGCCCAGCGCAAGCCGGAGGCCGAGGCTGCCCTGCGCAGCTTCATTCGCAGCCACCCCAAGCACCCACGCTTTGCAGACGCCTGCATCGCCCTTGCAGAATGGTGCCTGCTCGCCTCTCCGCCACGCATCGGGGACGCCCTCAAGGCGCTGGACAGCGCCACCGCCGCCCCGGGCGAGCTCCCGCCTCAGCAGCAGCAGCGAGTCCTCTACACCCGCCTGTGGCTGAGCGACGCCGCCGGTGATCTCAAGACCCTCATCACCCAAGGGGCCGAATTCATCAAGCTCTGGCCACAAAGCTCGCTTATCCCCGAAGTCCGCATGAAGATCGCCGGGGCGTACTACCGCCTCGAAGACTTTGCCAATGCACGCACCGAATTCGAGATCATCGCGCGCGATTACCCCGACACCGAGCTGGCAGACACCGCGCTGTACTTTGCCGCCATGTCGGCGACCTCGGTCATGAGTGATGACGGCCGTGAGCGAGCCATCGAAATCTGGGAGGAACTGGCCTTGAAAAACGGCCCGCTCGCCATCGCCTCACGGCGGCAGCAGGCCCTCTCAGAACGCCTGCATGGAAACCATGCCGCCGCGCTGGCCGTACTGGACAAAGTCCTGGCCATGAAAGGCCTGCCGGCTGAGCAGCGGCTGATGACGCTGTGTGAAAAATCCGAGCTCCTGCTCCTGCTCGGCAAAACAGACCCCGCCCAGCTCGATGCCGCAGCAGACCTCCTGGACGCCATGCTCAGCGACGCCTCCCTGCCCTTCATGTGGAAAGCCCGTGCGGGCTTCACCCTGGCCACGGTGCACCACGATGCCAAACGCGACACGGAAGCCCTGGAAGCGTGCTACAACGTCCTAAGGGCAGCGGACATGACCCCGCCCGCCAGCCCGGCTGACTACGGCTGGTTTTCCAAAGCGGGTTTTTTTGGCATTGACCTGCTGGAAGCCTCACGCCAGTGGGAGGCCGCTGCGCGTCTGGCTGAGCAGATCGCCAAACGTCCCGGAGACCGCGCCAGTGAGGCGCGCGACCGTGCCACCAAGATACGGCTCGAACACTTCCTCTGGGAAGGCCCCGCACCCAAGCCGCCGGTGATCCTCAAGCCGGATGAAACACCGGCGGAAAAACCCGACGCCGACAAAACCCCGGCCAAAGGCACCAAGAAAAAGGCCAAGTAGAGGGCCGCGTGCGATCCGCTGGAACAGCACCTGGCGGAGCTGCGCCGGCATGTTACGCCCAGGCTTTCAAAACCGGGGATGCGCACCCCAAAAAAAACAAGGGGCCTGTGAGCCCCTTGTCTGCGAGTGGTGCTGAGCAGGCGCTCTGGATCAAATGGCGACGCAGTGCACTTTGCTGATGCCCTGGATCTTTTCGAGCTCGGCGATGACTTCGGCGCCGGGGGTGGAGTCGAGCGTGAGCAGTGTCAGGGCCTTGCCAGACTCCTTGTCGCGGCTGAGGCTCATGTCGGCAATGTTGACCTGATTCTTGCCGAGGGTGGTGCTGTACGCGGCGATCATGCCGGGGCGGTCGATGTTCTCGATGAAGAGCAGCGTGCCTTCCGGACGGGCCTCGATGCGGTGGCTGTTGACGCGCACGATGCGGGGCTCGCCTGCAAAGAAGGTGCCTGCGATGCTGGCGGCATCACCGCTGTCGTTTTTGGCGACAACTTCGATGAGGTCGGTGAATTCGCTCGGCTCGGTGAGGCGGCTTTCGGTGAAGCGGATGCCAAGGTTTTCAGCGACGCCGTTGGCGTTGATGTAGTTCACCTGCTCGGCACCGACGGCGCGCTCGAGGAAGCCCTTGAGCACGGCGCGGGAGATGAGGGTGGTGTCGCCGCTGCCGACCTTGCCGCTGTAGTTGATACGGACGACGTTGGCACGTGCCGGGGCAAACTGGGAGACGAGGCGGCCGAGGAGCTCGCCAAACTTGAGGAAGGGGCCGATCTCGGCGAGCACCTTGGGGTCGACGTTGGGCATGTTCACCGCGTTGACGACGGTACCCTGGAGGAGGTGGGCCTTGATGACTTCGGCGATTTCGATGCCGACGTTTTCCTGGGCCTCTTCGGTGGAGGCACCGAGGTGGGGGGTGAAGACGGTGTTCGGGGCGCTGAGCAGCGGGTAGTCGGCGGGCGGGGGCTCGACTTCAAAGACGTCGAGCGCGGCACCGGCGATGGTGCCGTCTGTGAGGGCCTGGGCGAGAGCGGCGTCGTCGATGAGACCGCCGCGGGCGCAGTTGATGATGCGGCAGGTCTTCTTGAGGGTGCCGAGACGCTTGGCGTTGATCATGTGCTTCGTGTCAGGCGTCAGCGGCATGTGCATGGTGATGTAGTCCGCCTGCACGATGGCGGCATCGAGGTCCTCGCAGAGGGTGACGCCGAGGCTTTCAGCGCGGTTCTTGGAGAGATAGGGGTCGTAGGCGATGACGGTCATGCCGAAGGCCTTGGCGCGCTTGGCGAACTCCGCACCGATGCGGCCCATGCCGAGCACGACGAGGGTTTTGCCATAGACTTCGGTGCCCTTGAACTTGGCGCGGTCCCACTTGCCGCCGACGATGGTGGCGTGTGCCTGGGGGGTCTTGCGGGAAAGGGCCATCATGAGGGTGAAGGCCTGCTCCGCGGTGGAGATGGTGTTGCCGCCGGGGGTGTTCATCACCACGACGCCGCGCTTGGAGGCGACGGGGACGTCGATGTTGTCCACGCCGACGCCGGCGCGGCCCACGACTTTGAGATTGGGGGCGGCTTCAAGCACCTTGGCGGTCACCTTGGCACCGCTGCGAACGATGATGGCGTGGGCATTGCGCGAGGCCTCGATCATCGCGTCTTCGGCCTTGAGATTCATGTTCACCTCGACGGAGAAGGACGGCTCCGCCTTGAGCAGGTCGATGCCCTTGCTCGAAATGGGGTCGTTATTGCCGGCGATGAGGATGTTGAACTTGGACATGGGTTGGATTGGGGGGAAAAGGGGGCGCAGAGTAGCCACCTTTGCCCCGCACTCAAGGAGCAATGCGTGCTGGACAGAAGACGGGAGGCGCATGCATATAGGAGATATGTTTGCAGAAATCCTGCCTGCCCATGCCGCTCTGACCATGACCGGCCCCATGGCCCCCGAGGCGCTGACGGCCTAAAATTCACCCTTCCCCTCCGAGCCCGGGATGTCCCGGCAATTTTTCCCCCACCATCTGCGTTCTATCCGCCCGCATGAAACTCACCCTCGCACTTTTCACCCTCTGCACTGTTTCCGCTTTTTCCGCCACGGACTGGTCACGCTTTCGCGGCCCGAACGGCTCCGGTGTGGCTGAAACCACCGGCCTGCCTGCCGTGGTGGACGACAGCACCACCCTCTGGAAAGTGCCCGCCGGAAAGGGATGGTCCTCCCCGGTGCTGTGGCAGGACATGGTGATCTTCACGGCTGAAACCGGCGCCACAAAGCGGGCGGTGATCGCGCTGTCCGCCAAGGACGGCAAGGAGCTGTGGAGGCACGAGGAGGAATTCGTCCCGCACCCCATCCACAAAACGTACAACACCTATGCCAGCAGCTCCGCCTTTGCAGACGCCGAGCGCATCTACATCAACTGGAGCAGCGGCACCAACATCCAGGCCCTGGCGCTGGACCACACAGGCAAGCTGGTGTGGCGCAACGACCATGTGGCCGACTACATCCACGAGCACGGCACCGGCATCTCGCCTGTCGTTGTGGACGGGCTCATGATCGTGCGCAGCGAATTTGACTGGCAGCGCGACGGCAAAGTGTACACCGAAGATCCTGAACAGCAGAAGTGGAAGAGCTGCATCGTGGCGCTGGACGCCAAGACGGGCAAGCAGGCCTGGAAGCTCGACATCCCCAACTGCCTCAACACTTTCTCCACCCCGGTGGTGCATGAACTGAAAGACGGGAGCAAGGAGCTGATCTGCGCCGACAATGGCAGCGGTGTGATGGGAATCGCGCTCAAGACCGGCAAGATCAACTGGCAGCACAATCCGGGCTACAAGCAGCGCAGCCTGGGCTCCGGGGTGCTGAGTGATGAATTCTACTTCTGCACCTTCGGCACGGGCGGCGGTGTGAAAGAGATCGCGGCTCTGGATCTCAAGAGCGGCAAGCCCACGCCGGTGGCCTTCGACATCCCCAAAGGGCTGCCCTACGTACCCTCCCCCCTCGTGATTGGCGACAAGATGTACCTCCTCGGCGATGGCGGCATCATGCGCTGCGTGGAGTTTAAGACCGGAAAAGTGATCTATGAGGAGCGCGTGGAAGGAAGCCAGGGCAGCGCCAAGTTTTTCAGCAGCCCGGTGGCAGGCGATGGCAAAATTTTCTGCGCCAGCCAGCAGGGGGACCTGATCGTGATCAAAGCGGGGCCAAAGTTTGAAAAAATCGCGGCAAGCAAGCTGGACGGCCCGGTGAACTCGGTGCCTGCCATCGGCGACAAGCGCCTTTTTGTGAGAACGGCGAATTCGCTGTACTGCATCGGAGCCAAGGGGCAGCCAGTGCCCTGAGGACTCTCTTTTTGGCGTGTCAAAGGGGCTTGGGGCCCCCTCCATCGATCCGGCTCATGCCAGCCATGAGGAAAATCTCCTTTGCCAAGACGGAGGGGGCGGCTATGTCTGCGGCCCCAAAATATGAGCAAAAAAAGTGATTTCGGACTGATCGGCCTCGCAGTGATGGGCCAGAACCTTGTTCTCAACGTGGAGAGCCGCGGCTTCCAGGTGAGCGTCTTTAACCGCACCACGAGCGTGACGGATGAATTCGTGGCCAAGCACCCCGGCAAGGCCCTGGTGGGCTGCCACACGCTGGAAGACTTCGTGCAGAGCCTGGCCACGCCGCGCAAGATTCACATCATGGTGAAATCCACTGCGGTGAAGGACAGCGACCGTGACGCCGTGGACGCGGTGATCGAGCAGCTCATTCCGCTGCTGGACAAGGACGACATCGTGATCGACGGCGGCAACAGCTTCTACCAGACGACGGAGCGCCGTGACGCCTACCTCGCCGGCAAGGGACTGCGCTTCATCGGCGCGGGTGTTTCCGGTGGTGAAGAAGGCGCCCGCAAAGGCCCCTCCATCATGCCCGGCGGCCCTGCCAGCACCTGGGAGGTGATGAAGCCGATCTTTGAAAGCATCGCCGCAAAAGTGGACGGCGAGCCCTGCGTCATCCACATCGGCCCCGGCGGTGCGGGCCACTACGTGAAGATGATCCACAACGGCATCGAGTACGGCGACATGCAGCTCATCTGCGAAGCCTACAACATCTTCAAGAACGCGGGATTCACCACCGACGAGATGGCTGCCATCTTCAATGAGTGGAACGAAGGCGACCTGCTGAGCTATCTCATCCAGATCTCCGGCAAAGCGCTGGAGCAGAAGGATCCTGAGACCGGCAAGCCCATCGTGGAACTGATTGTGGACAAGGCCGGCCAGAAAGGCACGGGCCAGTGGACGCTGCTCAACGCCGCTGAAAACGCCGTGGTGATCAGCACCATCAATGCTGCTGTGGAGGCGCGCATTCTTTCCAGCCAGAAGAAGCAGCGCGTGGCTGCCAGCACGCAGCTCACCGGCCCGACGGTGAACATCACCACGGACAAGAAGGAGCTCGTCAAAAAGGTGCACGATGCCCTCTACGCCTCCAAAATCATCTCCTACGCGCAGGGTCTGGACCTCATCAAGACCATGGGCGAGAAGAAGCAGTGGGGCCTCGACCTGGGTCGCATCGCCGCCATCTGGCGCGGGGGCTGCATCATCCGCGCGAAGTTCCTCAACCGCATCACGGACGCCTACCGCACCAATTCCAACCTGGCCAACCTCATGCTCGACCCGTTCTTTAAGGACGTGCTGAGCAAGACCCAGCAGAACTGGCGCGAAGTGGTGAGCATCGCGACGCTGAACGGCATCCCCGTCCCCGCCTTCTCCGCCTCCCTCGGCTACTACGACAGCTACCGCGCCGCCCGCCTGCCAGCGAACCTGCTGCAGGCCCAGCGTGACTTCTTCGGTGCTCATACCTATGAGCGCACGGACAAGCCTGAAGGCCAGATGTTCCATACGGAATGGCCTGAGGTGATCGGCTAAAGTTGTAAATCCAAATATCTCGCATTGCGCTATGAGCAGCATCTCTTGTCCAGAATGCACACAGCCAATGCGAGATGATATGGAAAGATGTCCGCACTGCTATCGCCCTTGTCTTTATCCAAACGTCACTGCAACGCGACGCCAGGAAGAAGTTGAAGCATTAAACAGACGATATGACGAAGCTATAGCGCTAGCTGTGGCTGACGGCTGTGAGCCAATGCTTCGCGATTTTGAGAAAGCCGTTAGTAGCAGTGAGGCTGTGATTTGTCGTTCATTTGGTGAGTTACAGCGGTTGTCCTACTCGGAAGATGAGATCTACGCCACCTTCTACCAGCGAGTGGATGCTGGGTTACGGCTCGCCGGAGGAGACGCATATGACACTCTTCGTTCCATGGCCGACACGGCCTTGTTTGGGGAACAAAACAAGCGTCACGTCCGCTTTGCATCTCTGACTTTAAATGGCCGAGGCATGCCGCACTACGGCGACTGCTCCCTGCTTTTGCGCGAAGAGATGATTGCCCATAGAACATCTGTTTTAGAAGAAAACTCAGTTATGTTTATGCATCGGCACAATATCGGCGCAGGAAACGACTATAAAATTCCATCCGGGTATCGTGCAACTTGGCTTGAACGTGGTCGCCTCGCTGTTGCAAAAACGCGACATCCCAAAACGCTACATCCCAGCACTTTTCCAACGGACTTGCAGCGATCTGGAGCTGACGAAAGGAAAGATGTATTCATTGAGGCCCACGTTTGGGGCTCCCTAACGATCCGATCAATCCAACAGGTGAGGGTCACCGCTTGGCGGGGAGCTCCTCCGTCTCAAGCCGAATTGGAAGTTGTGGAACAGAAACTCAATCAGTATGGTGTCATATTTGAAGCACCAAGAGTCCCATGAAAGCCGTGATGTCAGCCCTCCGTGGTGAGGCCGTGAGAATCGAAGATACTGGTCCAGTGTCTCTGATCACACTTGCTGGTGATTCATCGGTGGATTTGGATCGGGCAGCCATGTTGGCCGATGCTGATGATCTTGTCTGCATTGAAGAGTCGTCTGCGCAAGAAATTCAGAATCGATTAGCGACAGACATGGCAGCAGAGCGGGTATTCACCTTATTTTTGCCACTTTTCGACGCGAGTCTCACGCGCTCTTGTCGTATGTCCATTGCGGAAGAGATTGAAGAAGCTCTCGAAATTCGTCAGGACTCCATCCAAGTTGCGAAAAACCGGTTCTATTCATCCCCCTTTCCGTTTTCACAACGCCTTGAGGAAGCACTTTCGATTGCTTCGGAAGCCAAGACAGTTGCTCTAACAAGCTTTCTTCGAGTTCTCAGCCGGTGCCAACCTTTGATAGCTGAAGTGGCTGAAGCGTGGTCGTCGGTACCGTTATCGGCTTTTCCATCTGGCCTAGATCCTGAAGCCGCACGTAGCACACTAATTCAAGCAGGCTCTTTTGCCCGTTTAGTGGAGCATAGGGCCAATCATTGGTCGTTAGGCTTTTTTTTGAGCGTTGAAAAGGGAAGGCATCCCATTTGTGGAATGCCTATGCTCGACACATGGTTCTCCAAATGGACTTTGCAGCTTTACTTCAAGGACCAAGCTACCAGAATTACGCCAGAGGCACTGGACGCTTATAGGAAGGAGTTGGATGGCTGGAAGGACTCGATAATGGAACTAGCGCGCACTCGTCCTGAGGGTGCGCGTCAAGCAGCGCTGTTGCTGAAAAAACAACAACTTGATCGGGGTCATCCAAGATTTGCCGCCATGTCCTTGTGCGATCTTGCAATTCGCTCGAAGGCTCGTGGAATGCATCAAATGCAGTTGATTTTCGCCGAACTTGCCGTTCGCGCCAATCCACACGATCCACAGTGTTACAACCAGTTTGCGGATGCACTCAAGCAGCTTCGCCAATTTGAGCGTGCCTTTTCAGTTTACGAAACTACAGCCGTTGATCATCCCGACAATGCCGTTGCCAAAAACGGCAAGGCGGAAGTGCTGCGCGATCTCAATAGGCCCACCGAAGCGCTGGAATGTTACGAGGCGACCATCCTGGCCCATCCTGACAATTCCGTTGCCAAATGCGGCAAGGCGGAGGTGCTGCGCGATCTCAACAGGCTCTCTGACGCGCTGGAATGCTACGAGATGACTCTCCTAACCCATCCTGAAAACGCCTTTGCCAAATGTGGCAAGGCAGAGGTGCTGCGCGACCTCAACAGGCTCTCTGACGCGCTGGAATGCTACGAGGCGACCATCCTGGAACACCCGAGCGACACCGTTGCCAAATGCGGCAAAGCGGAAGTGCTGCGCGATCTCAACAGACTCTCTGACGCGCTGGAATGCTACGAGGCGATCATCCTGGAACACGCAGACAATGCCGTTGCCAAAAACGGCAAGGCAGAGGTGTTTCGCGATCTCAACAAGCTCACCGATGCGCTGGAATGTTACGAGATGACCATCCAGGAACACCCTGACAATGCCTTTGCCAAATGTGGCAAAGCGGAGGTGCTTCGCGATCTCAACAGGCTCTCTGACGCGCTGGAATGCTACGAGGAGACCATCTTGGAACACCCGAAACACACCGTTGCCAAATGCGGCAAAGCGGAAGTGCTGCGCGATCTCAACAGGCTCTCTGACGCGCTGGAATGCTACGAGATGACCATCCAGGAACACCCTGACAATGCTGTCGCCAAAAACGGAAAGGCAGAGGTACTTCGCGATCTCAACAGACTCTCTGACGCACTAGAATGTTACGAGGAGGCCATCCTGGCACACCCTGACAATTCCTTTGCCAAATGTGGCAAGGCGGAGGTGTTGCGCGACCTCAACAGGCTCTCTGACGCACTAGAATGCTACGAGGCGACCATCCTTGCACACCCGAACGAGGCCGTTGCCAAAAACGGCAAGGCAGAGGTGTTACGCGATCTCAACAGGCTCTCTGACGCACTGGAATGCTACGAGGCAACCATCCTGGCACACCCGAACGACGCAGTTGCCAAATGTGGTAAGGCGGAGGTGCTTCGCGATCTCAACAGGCTCTCTGACGCGCTGGAATGCTACGAGGAGACCATCTTGGCACACCCGAACGTCGCCGTTGCCAAGACCGGCAAGGCAGAGGTGCTGCGCGATCTCAACAGGCTCTCTGACGCGCTGGAATGCTACGAGGCGACCATCCTGCAACACCCTGACAACTCCTTCGCTAAAAGAGGAAGAGCGAATATTCTTGCGTTGCTCAAGCGCTTCTCTGAAGCACTTGAGGACCTCCCTGCTTTCCCAGTCTCTGCGCAAGATTGGATTGGCTATCACATGCGGGGAATGATTCTATTGAGATCAGGGCTTCGAGCTGAATCCGAGGAAATATTTAATCATGGATTGAACTCCACGATGCCTCGGCGCTTCATGCAATATTTCAAATCTGCTGCTGCTCTTTGCAAACTGCGCAAGGGAATGGCATCAGAGGCATTGAGCTTGCTCCCTCAGGCTGGAAGGGGTGATTTGCGCTGTATTGTCCCACTGCTACGTGCGCATGCATTCGGGATTCTGGGGCAAACTGAATCTTGCCGACCCACAATGGAATTACTACTCCAATCTAGGCAGCCTTTTTTTCTCGACGTAGCCAAAGAAGTTGAAGCACGCTATCTGCATAACTCTGCGCGCCATAGCATGGATTGGCTGGTTGCGCGCGAGGAGGAACTGGTGATGGCAGCATGAAGCAGCTGCTTTAACAACTCTCAGTACTTATATTGTTCAGAGAACATCCTGCTCAGCGAGCAAGACCAACAACTTTTCGAACGAGGGTTCCTTCGTCTGGGGGTGGTGACCATTTTCCGCCGCGCAGCATGAGTGCATTGCGTCGGAGCATCTCCAGCCGCTGCAATGGCGGCAGACGCGACAGACTGCCGCCCACGCGCTTTTTTTAGAGGCTCCGTCAGGTCATTTACCATGCGGGAGTTTACGTTCTACGGTCTGGATGGCAAGATCGGAGAAAGTAAGATGAGTGCATGGAGAAAAGGTGCAAGGTGAAGCGGTGCGAAAGGATCGAGGACGAGGACGATTTTGCTTCGGCGGCACGCTTTGATTGTTTGGCCATTCCCTGACCTCTTGACGGTGTACAAAACGGAGCCCGCCTCTTCCGAGACGGGCTCCGCGTGGTTGAGCTTATTTATGCTTTGAGCATGCGTGGCAGCACGGAGGCCGGGACGACTTCATAACTCGTAGGAACCATGGAGTAGCTGGCGCGGCCGCGTGAGAGGCTCCTTATGGCTCCGGCGTAGCCGAACATTTCGGCGAGGGGGACCTCGGCGAGGATGCCGGCTTCGGTGCCGTGGTGGTCGATGCTGGTGATGCGGGCGCGGCGGCGATTGAGATCGCCGAGGATGTCGCCCTGGTGCTCGTCGCTGACGGTGCATTCGACCTGCATGACGGGCTCCAGCAGCACGGGGGCGGCGAGGCGCAGGGCTTCGCGCAGGGCGTCTCCTGCGGCCATACGGAAGGCCTGGTCGTTGGAGTCCTTGGCGTGGTAAGCGCCATCAATGATGCGGACGCGGACATCGACGAGCGGGCTGCCTGAGAGCGGACCCGACACGGCGGCCTCGGTGATGCCACGGCGCACCGCGCCCATGAACTGGGAGGGGATGCTGCCGCCGACGATGGCGTCTTCGATGACGATGCCTGCACCGCGTTCCAGAGGCTCCACGGAGAGCTTCACCCGCGCATACATGCCTGAGCCGCCGTTCTGCTTTTTGAGCAGATGGTCGGCCTCGGCCTGCTGCGTGATGGTTTCACGGCACGCGATCTCCGGTGCGCCAGCGATGGTTTCGACGCCATGCTCGCGCAGGAGTTTTTCGCGGATCACTTCGAGGTGGAGCTCGCCCATGCCGGAGATGAGGCACTGGCCGGTCTCCTCATGGGTGCGGACGCGGAAGGTGGGGTCTTCATCGCTCAGGCGTGAGAGGGCCGTAGCCAGACGTGACTGGTCAGCGGACTTCGCGGGCTCGATGGCCATGCTGACGACGGGTTCGGGGAACACGGGCGGCTCAAGCATGATGGCATGATCTACCAGACACAGGGTATCGCCTGTGCTGAAGTTGTTCAGTCCGGTGACGGCGCAGATGTCGCCTGCCTGGACGGTTTCGAGTTCATCGCGTCGGTTTGCGAAGACACGGAGCAGCCTGCCGCAGCGCTCGGTTTTGCCGAGGCGCGGATTGAGGAGCGGCGTGCCTTTTTGCAGGGTGCCGGAATAAACGCGGACATAGACGAGGCGGCCTGCCTGCGGATGGCGCACGATTTTGAAGGCGAGCGCGGCAAGGGGGGCATCGATGGCCTGCGTGCGCTGTACTTCTTCGGGTGCAGGCAGGAAGTCCACGATGGCATCGACCAACGCGGAGACGCCGATGTGTTTATAGGCGCTGCCGCCGATCACGGGCACGAAGCGGCCTGCGAGGGTCTGACGACGTATCGCGGTGCGAAGTGCCTGCGCGGGCACGGGGAGGTTTTCGATCCAGAGCTCGGCGATTTCGTCGTCGAGGCTGGCGAGAGCCTGGATGAGATCGCGGCGTGCGGATTCCACGGCGGAGAGCCATTCGGAGGGAATGGATTCGACGGTGAAGCCGGTGGGCGAGTCTGCATGGGTGCGCAGGGCGCGCGCTTCGACGACATCGAGCTGGCCGAGCAATGCGGATTCGGCACCCCAAGGCAGGAGGATGGGCCAGGCGCAAGCGTTGAGCTTGGTCTGCAATTCGCCCACAACGCGGGGGAAGTCCGCGCCGAGGCGGTCCATCTTGTTGATGAAGACCACGCGGGGTACGCGGTAGCGATCCATCTGACGCCAGACGGTTTCGCTTTGAGGCTGCACGCCACCGACGCCACAGAAGACGGCGACAGCGCCGTCGAGCACGCGGAGGGAGCGCTCGACTTCGGCGGTGAAATCGACGTGGCCGGGGGTGTCGATGATGTTGAGGCGGTGGGGCTGCCCGGCGAAGAGGCGGGTGAGGCCTGCGACGGGCTGCTGAGTCCACGAGCATGGAGCCGCGGCGGAGGAGATGGTGATCCCCTTCTCGCGTTCGATGTCCGAGAAATCGGTGGTGGTGTTGCCTTCGTGCACGTCTCCGCAGGCATGGATGGCGCCTGCGTAGAAGAGAATGCGTTCGGTGAGCGTGGTTTTGCCAGCGTCAATGTGGGCGGCGATGCCAATGTTGCGGATGCGGCCCGAGTCAGTCGTGTTGAGTTTCATAAGAGTCAGATGTTCGAATTTGGAACGGCTGCTCCCCGGAAATGAAAAGGCCCTGATGCAGACTGGCGGCATTCAGGGCTCCCGGGGATAGCAGCGATATCTGACTTCTGTCCTCTATGACATAATCATCCCGAGCCCTGGCCGCAGCCGGGCGGAATGAAATATGATGATGGAGAGGCGTGGTGTCATAAGACGCTGTGGTTACATAACATACGGCTTGAAAAAGTCAATGGGTGCACCAGGCAGAAGGACACGAGGAATGCGGGCCGCATCAGAAGGAGGAAAAGGAAGTGGGCCTCATCGCCCCGGCTAGCATCTGAAATCTGCTGACATGCCAACGTTTGATGTGTCATGATTAGGAGTTCAGATTTCACCGGTCATGAGCACGCAATCTTTTCAAATCCGCTCCTTTGATGCCGCTGATGAAGCGGCGGTGATCGCGCTGTGGGAAGTCTGCGGGCTGGTGGTGCCGCAGAATGCTCCTGCGGCGGACATTGCGCGAAAGCTGCAGGTGAATCCGGAGTGGTTTCTGGTGGGAGAAGTTGAGGGCAGCGTCGTTGCCACTTGCATGGCGGGATATGAGGGCCATCGAGGCTGGATCAACTACCTGGCGGTGCATCCAGACCTGCGGCGGCAGGGGCTGGCGCGGCAGATGATGGAGCATGCGGAGAAGCTGCTACGAGAGGCAGGCTGCCCGAAGATCAACCTGCAGGTGCGGAAGAGCAATTCGGCGGTGATCGCCTTCTATGAGTCGCTGGGTTTTGGTGTCGATGACGTGGTGAGCCTGGGCAAGCGGCTGGTGAAGGATTCGCCCAGGCATGAAACACCCGTTGATTGATCAGATCCTGCATTTGGCCCTTGGCGGCGAGCTGCGGAATACATTCCGTGCTCCATCTCATGTTCACGGCTGGATGATCCGCGCGCCGCGCTGCCAGGTGATGTAGGACCAGACCCAGTGGAGGAAGACGATGGCGCGATTGCGCATGCCCATGAGGAAGAGGAGATGAACGAAGAGCCACATGAGCCAGGCGAGCATGCCGCGAAGATGCATGCCGGCAAAGCTGACGACGGCGGCGCTGCGGCCGATGGTGGCCATGGTGCCTTTGTCGAGATAGGTGAAGGAGGAGCGAGGCACGGACATGCCTTCATTGAGGATGGTCCTGGCGATGAAGCGGCCCATCTGGATGGCGGCGGGGCTGACACCGGGCACGCGGACGCCTTTGGCATCGGTCAGCGCCACGAGATCGCCTGCGGCAAAGACTTCGGGATGGCCGGGGAGACTGAGGTCTGGCTGGACCTGGATGCGGCCTGCGCGATCCAGCGGGATGCCGGCCAGCGTGCGTGTGATCCCGCTGGCCTCCACACCTGCGGCCCAGATGACGGTATCGGTCTCGATGCGCTGATCGCCGGTGATGACATAGCCTGCACCGACTTCTTTGACGGAGGTATTCAGGTGCACGGTGACGCCGAGGTACTCCAGATGCTTGCTGGCGTAGTCTGGCAGGCCGCCGGGGAAAGTGGCGAGGAGCTTGGGCCCGGCCTCGATGAGGTGGATTTTCGCCTGGCAGGGATCGATGCGGCGGAAGTCCTCCTTCAGCACCTGCTGCGCGAGTTCGGCGAGTGAGCCCGCCATCTCAACGCCGGTGGGACCGCCCCCCACAATGACCATCGTCAGCAGGCGTGCCGTTGTCTGAGGATCATTCGAGCACTCGGCCTGCTCAAAGGCGAGCAGCACCTGCTTGCGGATTTTCATGGCATCATCCAGGCTCTTGAGCCCGAGCGTGTGCGCGGCCCATTCGTTGTGGCCGAAGTAGCCGGTCTTCGCACCGAGGGCGATGACGAGGTAGTCGTATTCCAGCACCTGCTCCTTCAGGTGAACCTGCCTGGCATCGAGATCAATGCGTTGCACCTCGTCCATCAAGGTGGTGACGTTTTTATAATCGGAGAGAATGGAGCGAAGCGGCTGCGCGATGTCGGTCATGGCGAGGCCTCCGGTGGCCACCTGGTAGAGCAGCGGCTGAAAGAGGTGGTGATTCCAGCGGTCCACCAAGGTGACGGAGAAGCGTTCTTCGGGAAATCCTTTGGCACATTCCAGCCCGGCAAAGCCGCCTCCGAGTATCAAGACACGCTGCTGTTTCATGCTTTTAATAGAGCATTCGAACGAGACAGCGCAATGGCGGTGGAAAAATTGAAACAAATATCGAAATTCAAATTCATAGAGAGCTTGCATCAGCCCCTATGCTCAAAAGAGTTAACGAGCGAACTCGGGCTCCTCACGATGACTGTCAAACACCGCCAGGACCGTGGATGAGATGCCTGACCGCAGCCTTATGATTTCCATTTGCTCCTTGGATAGCCGATAATCCCCGACGCTGGGCATCTGTTTGTAATAGGGTTCAGTGGTTGGATTCAACAAAACCCAAATGCGCGGAGATGACCTGACACCCACCATTTCAACATCACGAAGACTCTTAAAGATCAATGCTTCATCCGAGTGATTCGATCTCTCCTGGGCCTCCATCTGCTGCAAGCACGCCCACTCAAACCTGCTTTTTTCCTCCGTGCAGGAAACAGCCAGGCAGGCGAAACAAAGAGCCATTGAGGCCATCACAATCGGCAATGTCATAATGGACGAATCTAACATTTAAACTGCTTGCTGCCAAAAACCATCTGTCCAACAGCTTGCAAAGCTGAACCGATTGGTCCGTTGTATCGACCATGAAACCGCTTCTGCTCTTCAGCTTCTTCGCCATCTCCGCCCTACCCGCCGCCGACAAACCCTTCACCCTGCCGGGATTGAAGCAGGACATTGAATTCGCGAAGGCCGGGGATGTCTCGCTGACGCTGGATGCGTTTGTGCCGGAGGGCGAGGGGCCGTTTCTGACGTGCATCCTCGTGCATGGCGGCGGCTTCACCAAGGGGGACAAGCATTCGTTCATCAAGCCGCTGTTTGAGCCGCTCTCCAAGGCGGGCTTCACGTGGTTCACCATCAATTACCGCCTCGCACCACAGCATCAGTGGCCGGCCTGCGCGGATGATGTGGCGAGCGCGATCAAGTGGGTGAAGGCGCATGCGGCGGAGTACAAGGTGGATGTGAGCCGCATCGCGCTCATCGGAGAGTCTGCTGGGGGGCATCTCGTGTCATGGGCGGGAGTCACGGGCAAAGGCGACACGCGCGTGGCGGCGGTGGTGCCGTTTTACGCGCCGCATGATCTGGCTGTGCAGGTGCAAAGGCGCAAAGCGCTGGGCGGCCTCGGCGGGCTCATCGGCACGGAGGAACTCAATGACGCGGCGTGGAAGAAGCTGGCGGACATTTCGCCGCTGAACCACATCCAGGGCGGGCTGCCGCCTTTTCTGCAACTCCATGGCGACAAGGACGAGACGGTGCCTCTGTCGCAGAGCGTGAACTTTGAGGCAAAGATGAAAGCGGCGGGGAACAGCTGTGAGACCATCGTCGTGCCTGGAGGCATCCATGGCATGGGCGGCTGGGAGAAGCTGGGGTCGGATTATCAGAAGCAGATGATTGAGTGGCTGCGGAAGACGCTGAAGTGATAAGGATGAAAGGGTGAAACGGCCAGGCGGTGAAGCGGGCTCTGCACCTTTTAGAAACACTGCAAAAAGAGGTGCGCGCGGGCGTTCCTTTTTAACTTTCCCAACTATGATCCGCCCCCTCATCTGCCTGCTGGCTTTCTTTTTCTCTGTCTTCGCCTCTGCGGCTGACGCTCCACTTCCCGCCAAGGACAAGTTTTACCTTTTCCTGCTCGTGGGCCAGTCCAACATGGCCGGGCGTGGGGTGGTGGAGGAGCAGGACAAGGTGGTCAATCCACGTGTGCTCATGCTGAGCAAGGAGGGCCAGTGGGTGCCTGCGATGGACCCGATGCATTTTGACAAACCCGCAGCGGGCGTGGGCCTGGGCAAGACGTTTGGCCAGATCGTCGCCGAGGCGAATCCGGGCGTGACGATCGGGCTGATCCCCTGCGCGGTGGGTGGATCGCCGATTGATGCATGGAAGCCCGGTGTCTTTTACCCGCCGACGAAGAGCCACCCATGGGATGACATGGTGAAGCGTGTGGAGACGGCGCTGCCTGCGGGCACGCTGAAGGGCATCCTGTGGCATCAGGGTGAGAGCGACTCCACGGCGGAGCTGGCGACGGCGTACGGCGAAAAGCTGCACGACCTGATCAACCGCCTGCGCGAGCTGGTCAAGGCACCGGAGGTGCCCTTCATCGCCGGACAGATGGGCAAGTTTGACGGTGTGCCGTGGTCGCCAGAGAAAGTGCTGGTGGACAAGGCCCACCAAGACCTGCCGAAGTCAGCCCCCCGCACGGCCTTTGTGACGGCGGAGGGCCTGAACCACAAGGGTGACAAGGTGCACTTTGACTCAGCGGCCTACCGTGAACTGGGCAAACGCTACGCGGCGGCTTATCTGCAGATGACGAAGTGAGGTGCCCGCAGATGGAGGCGGGAGATCACAAAAGGCGGCGAAGTGGGCACAATAAGCACCGCTTCCGGCGCCGTACTCACACGCACCATGACGCGCCTACTTCTCCCCCTCGCCGCCCTGCTGCTCGCCGGACCTCTCCATGCTGAATTCAAAGCGGGAGCGGCTGTCATCGACATCACTCCGCCGAAGCTTCCGGTGCTGGTCAATGGCGGCATGCTGAGCCGCTACGTGGACAAGATCAACACGCGGGTGAATGCACGGGCCATCGTGGCCAGCGATGGCAAGACGGAGATCGCCATCGTGGTGGCGGACAGCTGCATGATGAGCCGCGAGGTGTTGGATGATGCGAAGAAAATGGCCGCCGCCAAGACGGGCATCCCGGCGGAGCGCATGCTCATCTCCGCCACGCACGCGCACTCAGCGCCGGCTTCCATGGGCTGCCTGGGCACGGAGGCGGACCCGAGCTACACGCCCTTTCTGAAGGAGAAGCTGGTGGAGGCCATCGCGGCGGCGCAGGCGGCGATGGTGCCTGCGCGCATCGGCTTTGCCAAAGCGAATGCGGCGGAGTTCACGGCGCTACGGCAGTGGATTCGCCGGCCGGACCGCGTGGTGGAAGATCCCTTTGGAAACAAGTCCGTGCGGGCCAACATGCATGCCGGGAGCAACTGGGATAATGTGACGGGCGAGTCGGGACCGGAGGATCCGGACCTTTCCCTGATCTCGATCCAGACGAAGGAGGGCAAACCGCTGGCGGTGCTGGCGAATTTTTCGATGCACTACTTTGGCGACAAGGACATCAGCGCAGATTACTTCGGCCTGTTTTCAGACGGCCTGAAGCAGCGCATCGACCCGCAGGGAAAAATGGTGGGCATCATGTCTCACGGCTGCAGCGGGGACATCTACCGCGTCGATTACACCGTGCCTGAAAAGGACCGGCCCAAGCCCACCATCGATGAATACACGAACGGGCTGCTCGACATCGCGATGAAGGCGTATGACGGCATCAAGTATGAGGAGCCTGCCAGCATCGCCATGACAGAGACGCGCATGACGCTGCAATACCGCACCCCGGACAAGCAGCGGCTCGAATGGGCGCAGCGTGTGGTGGCTGAGATGGGGGACCGGCTGGCAAAAACGCAGACGGAGGTCTATGCACGGGAGCAGATCCTCCTGCATGAGCGGCAGCAGACGGAGATCGTGGTGCAGGCGCTGCGGCTCGGAGACATCGGCATCGCCACCACACCGAATGAGACCTACGCCATCACAGGGCTGAAGATCAAGGCGGCGAGTCCCCTGCCCCGCACGATGGTGATCGAGCTGGCGAATGGCGGGGACGGCTACATCCCGCCGCCGGAAATGCATGCCTGGGGCGGCTACAACACCTGGGCGGCGCGCTCCGCCGGGCTGGAGGTGAATGCAGAGCCCAAGATCGCAGGTGCAGCCATCGCGGCACTGGAAAAAGTCACAGGCCAGCAGCGCAGGCTGTGGAGGCTGCCCGCTGGAAAGGCCACCCAGGCGGTGCTGGCGCTGAAACCGGCGGCCTACTGGCGGCTGAATGAGTTCACCGGCCCGGTGGCTGCAGACGCGAGCCCCCACGGCAAAGACGCGGTGTATGAGCGGGACGTAGCCTACTATCTTGAAGGGCCGAAGTCCGCAGGCTTCTGCGCGGAAGGAGCCACCAACCGCGCTCCGCATCTGGTGGGTGCGCGCATCCGCTCGCACTTGGCAGAGCTGGGCAGCCGGTATTCCGTCTCCCTGTGGTTTTGGAACGGCATGCCGAACGAGGGCCGTGACACCAGCGGCTGGCTGTTTTCCCGTGGGGATGACCACGGGCTGGGCGTCTCGGGAGAGCACCTGGGCATCGGCGGAAAAAGCGGCAGCACGGGCAGGCTGATCTACTTCACCGGCACCGACCCCAAAAACCTGACCGCTGGCAAAACGGAGATCCCACGCTGGCAGTGGCAGCACCTGGTGCTGGTGCGAGACGGGGGCAAGGTGCGTGCCTACCTCAATGGCGCGCTCGAGTTTGAGACAGAGGCACACCTCGCAAGCACACAGCCCGCTGCGGACTGCTTCTTTGGCGGGCGCAGTGACAGTGACTCGAACTGGGAGGGGAGGCTGGATGAAATCGCGGTGTTTGACCGGGCGCTGACGGCCGAGGAGATCGGCAAACTGAAGGTTCCCTAAGCCCCAAGGCCTGTTCATATGCGCAGGATTCTGCGCGGAAGTGTCCCTTGCATACGGCCTGCCGCTGGGTATCAGCAGCAGTCCCTGATTCAAACAGGGCTTCGGGAGTGTCCTGAAGATTCCTCATGTCAGAACACAAAAACTCAAACAGTTGGACCCTGGCCCTTGTCGCTTTGGGTGTGGTATTCGGGGACATCGGTACCAGTCCTCTTTATGCGCTGAGGGAATGCCTCACGCATGCGGGTTACGTGCCAGGTCGGGACGGGGTGGACATGATCTATGGGCCGATCTCGCTCATGTTCTGGTCGCTCACGCTCATGGTCTCGGTCAAATACCTGGGCCTGCTCAGCCATGCCACGGCCCAGGGAGAAGGGGGGATGTTTGCCCTGCTGTCCCTGCTGCGCTCCCAAAAAGAGGCGCTCACACCCAAGTCCACGGCCTTTGTGGTGCTGGTGGTGCTCTTTGGTGCCGCGCTGCTGTACGGGGACGGCATGATCACACCGGCCATTTCGGTGCTTTCAGCCGTGGAGGGGATCAAGCAGATCAGCGCCGGGCTGCCGCAGCACGTGATCGTGTACATCTCCGTGGCGATCATTTTTGGACTGTTCATGGTGCAGAAGCATGGCACGGCGCGGATTGGCGTGGCGTTTGGCCCGATCATGATCCTGTGGTTCAGCGCGCTGGCCGGGATGGGGTTTTACCGTTACATCCAGCATCCGGAGGTCATTGCGGCCTTGTCTCCGCACTGGGGCCTGTACTACCTCATGCACCATGGCAGCCACGGCATCGTCATCATGGGCATGGTGCTGCTGGCGGTGACAGGCTGTGAGGCGCTGTATGCCGACATCGGCCACTTTGGCGCCAAACCGCTGAAGCGCGCCTGGTTCATCCTGGTCTATCCGTCCCTCATTCTCAACTACCTCGGCCAGGGGGCTTTGGTCATCAGCGATCCCGCCGCGCTGGAGCATCCCTTCTTCAGGCTGGTGCCGCAGCCGCTGCTGGTGCCCATGATCATCCTGGCCACGGCAGCCACCATCATCGCCTCTCAGGCCATGATCACCGGCGTTTACTCGCTCACGCAGCAGGCGGTGCAGCTGGGCTACCTGCCGCGCCTGAAGATCATCCACACCAATCCGGATGTGCGTGGGCAGATCTACATGCCGCAGGTGAATTTCCTCCTCATGGTGGCCTGCATCGCGCTGGTGATCGGCTTTGAGACCTCCAGCAATCTGGCCTCCGCGTACGGACTCTCGGTGTCCATGGAGATGTTTCTCACCAGCGTCCTGTTCTACTTTGTGGCCCGCCGCATCTGGGGCTGGTCGTTCTGGAAGGCCTTTCTGCCGGTGCTGGTCTTTACCTGCATCGAGCTGGGGTACGTCTCCGGCAGCCTGATCAAATTCATGCAGGGCGCGTGGTTCCCGCTGGCCGTCGCAGCATGCATCTGGGTCATCATGAAGACCTGGACGGACGGGCGCGCCATCCTCTTCCAGGCCATGCAGCGCGGCCGCCTGCCGGTGGTGCATCTGGTCGATGAAATCAAACGAGACCGCATCATCCGCGTGCCCGGCACCGCCGTCTTCATGTCTGCCAGCGCAGATGGCCTGCCGCTGGCGCTGCTGCACCACCTGAAGCACAACAAGGCGCTGCACAAGCAGGTGGTGCTGCTGAGCGTGAAGTTTGCGGACGTGCCATACGTCTGCAAAGAATCGCGCCACGAGATCAGCGAATACCACGAAGAGTTTTACCGCGTGGTGCTGCTGTACGGCTTTGCCGAGCCGCCGGATGTGTTCAACGACCTCTGCGCTGCGCTGAGCGAAAAGACCAAGGTGAAGCGCAACGGCATCACCTTCTACCAGAGCCGCGAGGTGCTGCTGACCAACGGCCCCGGCAAGATGGCGGCGTGGCGGAAGAAGCTCTTCGTCACCCTCTCCCGCATGAGCCGCCCAGCCACCGGATATTTCGACCTGCCGCCGCGGCAGGTCATTGAGCTGGGGATTCAGCTGGAGGTGTAGCTGGGCGGATCCCCACTTCTGAAAGAAACAATCCCTGTTCGGCAATCGTCAATCGGGCAGGCACTTGATGCGCACCAGCGCATGGATTGACGGATTGCCGAGCCATCGATTGTTGAGGTTCCAAAACCTCACATACGCGAGGCCGGGCATTGAGTCCCATGCGTTGAAGTGATACCCTTGTTTTCCTATGGTCTCCCCCCTCCCCATCGTTGCCACGCTCTGCCTGCTGGCAGGTGCCACTGCCTTTGCCCAGACGCCGGCTCCCACCCACGCGAATGTGCCCTATGGGAAGCATGCGAAGCAGGTGCTGGACTTTTACCAGGCGAAGGCGGCGGACGGTGGTGCTACTCCCCTGCTCTTCTTTGTGCATGGCGGCGGGTGGATGACGGGCGACAAGGCGAACCCGGACTTTCTCAAGCAGTGTCTGGATGACGGCATCTCGGTGGCGTCGATCAACTACCGCTTCATCCCGGATGCGCAGGCGCAGGGCATCACGCCGCCGGTGAAGGCCTGCCTGGACGACTGCGCGCGGGCGCTGCAGTTTGTGCGCAGCAAGGCGGCGGAGTGGCACTTTGACAAGAAGCGGGTGGGCGGCTGCGGCGGCTCGGCGGGCGGCTTCACGGTGCTGTGGCTGGGCTTCTCGCCAGATATGGCGGACGCGAAGAGCGCCGATCCCATCGCGCATGAGTCCACGCGGCTGAGCTGTGTACTGGCCTTTGTACCACAGACGTCGCTGGACCCGAAGCAGATGCTGGCGTGGATCCCCAATCTCCAATACGGCAATCACGCATTTGGACTGGGGAGCATGCAGGAGTTTCTGGAGAAGCGGGACAGCCTGATGCCGTGGATCGAGCGCTTCTCACCCTACGCGCTGGCGAGTGTGGATGACCCGCCGGTGCTGCTGTTTTACGACAGCGCTCCAGACCTGGGCAAACCGCCGGCCAAAGACCCGGTGCATTCCGGCAACTTCGGTGCGGGGATCGCGGACAAGCTGAAGGCGGTGGGGATCGAGCACGAGATCAACTACAACAACGACTACGGGCACATGAAGTACCCGAACCTGTTTTCGTTTTTGAAGGAGAAGCTGGGGAGGTAAAGCGAACCTCCAACTTCATGCTGGAAACAGGCTGAGATGAACGAATTTGGACATTCGTTTTAATGGCCGATCAGTTCTTCGAGATCGCCCTCGGTCAGCCCCTCCATCATCGGCGTCTGATCATTGAGGGCGGCCTCCACGAGGCCGCGTTTTTGGGCCTGGAGTTTGAGGATTCGCTCCTCCACGGTGCCACGGATGGCGAGGCGGTAGGCATTCACGACTTTCTGCTGGCCGATGCGGTGGGCGCGGTCGATGGCCTGGGATTCCACGGCAGGGTTCCACCAGGGATCGGCGAGGATGACGTTGTCGGCGGCGGTGAGGTTGAGGCCGTAGCCGCCGGCCTTGAGGCTGATGAGGAAGATGCGGCAGGCGGAGTCTTTCTGGAAGCGGGCCACCTGCTCGGGGCGGTCCTGGCTGCTGCCGTCGAGATAAGCGTGGTCGAGCTTTTCGGCCCGCAGGTGTTCGCGCATGAGGCGCAGGAACTGCACGAACTGGCTGAAGACGAGGAGCTTGCCGCCGGACTCGAGCACGGACTGGATCTGGCCCAGAAGGGCGGGCCATTTGCCGGAGAGGTCATCCTGGTCGAGGCCTTTGAGCACGTCCGACTGCACGCCGGTGAGGCGGAGGTCGCAGCAGACCTGGCGGAGGCGCAGGAGGACGGTGAACATGGTCATCTTGGCCCCGCCCTGGCCGGAGCGGCGGCGGGCAGCCTTGATCTCCTCCCGGCCTTCTTCGAGGATCTTGCGGTAAAACTCGCTCTGCACGGAGCTGGGGGTGCACCAGAGGATCTGCTCGATCTTTTCCGGCAGGTCCTTGAGCACCTGGCGCTTGGTGCGGCGGAGGAAGAAGGGTTGTGTGAGCTTTTGCAGGCGGAGGGCGGCGGCGCGCCCGGCGGGGAGGTCCAGCCCGGACTGGATGGGGGTCTCGAAGCGCTCTTTGAAGGAGCTCTGATTGCCGAGGTAGCCGGGGAGGGTGAACTGGAAGATGGACCAGAGATCGCGCACGCCGTTTTCCAAGGGGGTGCCGGTGAGGGCGATCCGCCCGGTGGATCGGAGGCTGCGGAGGGTCTTGGCGGCATCGGTGTCGGGGTTTTTGATGAAACTCGCCTCATCCAAAAGAACCAAACCAAACTGAATAGTTTGGTAATGTTTAATATCTCTGATGATCAATTGATAAGAGGTCAATATCACGTCAAAATCAGAGATGGAATTCAGGGCCTTTTCGCGCCCGGAACCCTGCACAAGTAGCACTTTGAGGGAGGGGGCAAAGCGCTCGAATTCGGACTGCCAGTTGGCGAGCAGGGACTTGGGGCAGACGACCATGACGGGGCCGCCCTGGGGGCCTTTGCGCTGTTTGAAAAAGAGAGCGACGGCGATGCTCTGCACGGTCTTGCCGAGACCCATCTCGTCTGCAAGGATGCCGCCCCGGCCACGGAGCACGCGGGAGGTCATCCAGCAGACGCCTTCCATCTGGTAGGGGCGGAGCATGGCCGCGAGCGGACCGATCTCGGAACCAATTTCGTCCGTGGTAACTTTTATGTCGTTACTTTGATCCACGTCTGCATGGCCGAAGTACGAGGCGTGGGCTCCGTGAACCCGTGCCCCATGGGGGGTGAGTTCTAGCGGGACATCACGCAGGGATTCCTCCAGATCATCCACCGCAGCGACATCGAGGATGTAGCGCTTCCCATTGGCCCCTTGGACCGATTTCTGGCCGGAGCGGACGAGTCGGAGGACCTCGGCGCGGGGGAGGCGGAAGCCATCGGCAGACTCGTAGGCGAGCTCCATGCTGAGCCAGTCGCCGCCACCTGCGCGCCCGCCTTCTGCCTGAGCGGGGGGAGGGACAAAGCGGGTCTTGGGGGCGATGCGCTGGATGCCGCGCGTGGCGGAGCGCCAGCGCTCCCCCTCGGCAAGGGTGGCGACTTGGCGGAGCAGAGCAAGCTCTGAGGCGTAAAAGCGGAGGACGTTTTCGCTGCCCTGGAGACGCCAGAGGGAGCCCTCAGGCTTGAAGCCAAGGCTTTCCAGACGGCGGAGAAGACGGATTTCGCCATCCACGTTCTGCGCGTAAAAAACAAAAATGTTGGATTCGTCCTGAATGGGAAAGAGAGAAGCAGGAGGCTCGCCGAGGCGCACGGGCCATCGGTGGGTGGCGTAGCGGGCGGTGACCTTGGCATCGACGACTTGGAGGGAGCCGTCGAGCTGGATTTCGAACTCGCAGGGGACCGGGGCGACGTGGAATTTCTCGAGCCCGGCACCGCGCAGCTCCATCTGGAAGCACTCGCCGAGAGCCTCCCCCTGCTCTGCCAGCCAGCGCAGCGGGCGGGTGACAGGGCCACGGCTGAGGTCTGAGGCGAGGGTGGTGAGGGCGGGGCTGTCTGCCAGATGGCGGAAAAGGGAGGCGGTCTCCAGACAGAGCCACCAAGCACCGAGCACGTGGCGCTGCTGACCGCCCTCGAGGCGGAGACGGACGTTTTGGGAGTCGGCCATCTCGACGACAAGGGGCAGGCGGACGAGCTCCGGAGCCACATGGAGGGGGCGCTCTTTGCCATTCGGCCTGCCGATGAACACGCGGGGGTGCTCGGCCAGGGTCTGCAGGAAGGTGTTCACGCTGTCCCCCCTCAGCGATATGGGCAGGGTCTGGGGCTGCTTGATCCCCTGGGAGAAGAGCCAGGCGGCGAGGCGGGAGGTTTCGCTTTCGCCTCCAGCCTCAAATTTGATGAAGACGCCCACGGGTTCGCGGAGCTGGCTCTGGAGGAGGGTGTCCGGGAGGTAGATGGCGTAGCGGCCGGAGACCTGGAGGGGCTGGAGAATGGGAGCACTGGCTTTGGCAGGTGCGGGGGGGCCGCCAGCAGTCGTAGCGCCGCGCGCCCCGGTGCTGGCTAAAGCCGTTGCTGCACTGCCTGGTCCGCCGGAACGTGGCCTGCCGCCCCCGCTTTGCTCGCGGACGTGGGCGAGTGCCACAGCGAGGGCGTGCTCGCACATCATGCCGCTGCGGCGGGCGTGGGGGCAGGTGCAGAGATTTTCCACATCGGAGGAGGTGCGGATGCGCAGGCCGGTGGTGAATTTCATTTTTCCTGAGCCTGCCGTGCCCCGGATCAGGCCGTCGCTGCTGCTGGTCACGGCGGCCAGACCTGCGTCCACCAAGGAGCGGGCGGCCTTCATCACCTGCCAGCCGCCAATTTCTCCGAGCCATTTCTCTGTGATTTCCATTTCGTGCTGGCGTCTCCCATGGTTTATCTGCAAAGTCCAGCGCCAAGTAACTATGAGGATTGTCGCCATTTCCAACCAGAAAGGCGGTGTCGGTAAAACGACGACCGCTTTGAACCTCGCCGCATGCCTTACCCAAAAAGGAGTAAGGGTGCTGCTGGTGGACCTCGATCCCCAGGCAAACGCCACCAGCGGGCTGGGACTGGCCCAGGAAGACGGCGGCAGCCTGTACTCCGCCCTGGTGGAGGGCACCGACCCACGCCAGGCCATCCGCAGCACGCGTCTGCCCAATCTTTCCATCATCCGCTCCCACCAGGAGCTGGCCGGGTGTGAAATCGAGCTGGCGCAGGCGGGCAACCACATGGCGCGCCTGCGCGACGTGCTGGCTCCGCTGCGCGATTCCGGGCATTTCGACTACGCGATTCTGGACACCCCGCCCTCCCTCGGGGTGCTCATGACCGGTGCCTTGGCGGCGGCGGATGAGCTGCTGGTGCCCATCCAGTGCGAGTACTTCGGGCTGGAAGGCCTTTCCAAGATCGTGAACGTGGTGCAGCAGATCCGCGAGTGCGGGGCGAACCCGAACCTGCTGCTGGAGGGCATCGTCATGACGATGTATGACAGCCGCGCCAATCTGGCAAACCAGGTGGTCAATGACGTGCGCAACTACTTTGCCGAAACCTGCTACCAGACGCTGATCCCGCGCACCGTGCGCCTCGGCGAGGCGCCCAGCTTTGGCAAAAGCATCATCGAGTACGAGCCTTCCGGTCGCGGAGCGCAGGCCTACCGGGCGCTGGCAGAGGAGTTTCTGGCGCGGCGCTCCGGCGCCCCGATCCAGGCGCCCGGCCCGCTTCCCACCGAGGTGGCCGCCTAACCCCCACGAGGGACTTGGTGTCATGCAGACGCCCGCACCTGGACCCGGCATTCATGGACGCGGCGCGGCGCTGAATCCGGACCAGCGTTTCGCGGAGCTGCATGTGGACTATGATCCGGGCGAGGCACCGGAGAAAGTCGCCACCAAGTTTCTGCGCGATCATTCCTCCAGCATCATCGCGCGGCACAGCAGCCCCGACCTGCCCTTTGAGGCCAGCCTGAACCCCTACCGCGGCTGCGAGCACGGCTGCGCCTACTGCTACGCACGGCCCACGCATGAGTACCTGGGCTTCTCCGCCGGGGTCGATTTCGAGTCCCGCATCATGGTCAAGGAGAACGCCCCTGCCCTGCTGCGCGCCGAGCTGCTGAAGCCCTCCTACAAACCGGTGACCCTCTCGCTCAGCGGCGTCACGGACTGCTACCAGCCTATCGAGAAAAAGCTGCGCATCACCCGCGGCTGCCTGGAGGTGCTGGCCGAGTGCCGCCACCCCGTGGTGCTCATCACCAAGAACCACCTCATCACGCGGGATGTGGACTTGCTGGCCGAGCTGGCGCAGCACAAGGCAACGGCGGTTTACATATCGATCACCACGCTCAAACCGGAGCTCGCACACAAGCTGGAGCCGCGCGCGTCAGCGCCGAAGATGCGGCTGGAGGCCATACGCACTCTGCACGAGGCCGGGGTGCCCGTGGGAGTGGCGACCGCGCCGATCATCCCCGGACTGAATGACTCGGAGATCCCCGCGCTCATCGAGGCCGCGCATGCAGCGGGGGCACAGTTTGCAGGCTACACCGTGGTGCGCCTGCCCTTTGCCGTGAAGGATGTCTTTCGCACCTGGCTGGAGCAGAACTTTCCCGGCATGAAGGACAAGATCCTCAGCCGCATCGAGGAGACGCAGGGCGGCACCCTGTCGCACGGCGAGTTTGGCAAACGGCTCAAAGGCGTGGGCGTGTGGTCGGAGCAAACGGCGGCGCTTTTCAAGGTCTCGCTCAGGCGCGCTGGCATGCTGCAACGAAGGCCGGAGGTGAGTGCGGAGGCGTTTCGCCGGCCGCGTGATCCGGGCGGGCAGATGGAGCTGTTTTGAGGATCGGCAAAGTGCTTCCGAACTTCAGTTCGTTCTGGATTCTGGAATAGGTCTCAGGCTTCCAGAATGAGCTAAAGCTCATGAGTACTTTATTTTGCCAATTTTGCCAAGGACGCTTAATAAGTAATCAATGCCTGACGTCGCCCAGCCAGCCCATGCACCGGCGGACAGAGCCACTGCGGCTGTCTGTGCGCCGAGTTTGTCGAGCATTGAAGAGCACTACAAGCTGCTGAGCTGCCTGCTGGATTACATTCCCGACCGCATTTACTTCAAGGACAGGCAGGGGGCGTTTGTGCTGGTGAGCCGCTCTGAGGCCGAGTATCTGGGGGCCGCTGATCCGGCAGAAGTGATCGGCAAGACGGACTTCGACTACTTTGAGCACTCGCTGGCGCAGGCGGCCATGGAGGATGAGCTGGAGCTGATGCGGCGGGGCAGATCCATCACCGGCAAGGAGGAGAAAAAGCGGCTGCTGGACGGACGCACCGGCTGGGCGCTGGTGACGAAGATCCCGCTGCGCGATGCGGATGGCGGCATCATCGGCACCTGCGGCATTTCGAAGGACATCACAGCGCTGAAGGAAACTGAGGAGGCTCTTTACAAGGCCAACGCTGCACTGGCATCGCAGAAGGCGCTGCTGGAGCAGTCCATGGCCGAACTGCAGCAGACGAAGCAGGAGCTGGTGCAGCAGCTGGCTATGCGCGAGCGTGTGGAAGACGAACTCGTACGGGCAAAACGCGAGGCGGAGGAGGCCAGCAGCGGGCTGGGCCCCTTCTTTCAGGTGGCGCTGGACATGCTCTGCATCGCGGGCATGGACGGGTACTTCAAGCGCATCAACCCCGCCTTTTACAACACGCTGGGCTACACGGTGAAGGAGATGCTCAGCAGGCCCTTCCTCCATTTTGTACACCCGGAGGACCGGCCCAAGACGGTGGACGCCATGGGCCAGCTGGAGGCCGGGCTGAATCTCGTCAATTTCGTCAACCGCTACCTGCACAAGGACGGCTGCTATCTCTGGATCGAGTGGACAGCCGCGCCGAATGCCGACAAGACGGCGATCTACGCGGCGGCGCGCAACATCACCCTGCGCATCCAGGCCGAGGACGACCTGCGCATGGCGCGCGCGGCAGCCGAGGCCGCCAACCAGGCCAAGAGCACCTTCCTGGCCAACATGAGCCACGAGATCCGCACCCCCATGAACGGCGTGCTGGGCATGACCGAGCTGCTGCTGAACACCCGCATGACCCCAGACCAGCGCGGGTACCTGAACCTCGTGCGGCAGTCTGCGGACTCGCTGATGACGGTGCTCAATGACATCCTGGATTTCTCCAAGATCGAAGCGGGCAAGATGGACCTGGAAAAGCATGAGTTTGACCTGCGCGACTCCATTGGCGACACCCTGCAGACACTGGCGATCCGCTCTGCGGAAAAGGAGATCGAGCTGGCCTACCTGGTGAAGCCCGACGTGCCGGACTGCCTGATCGGCGACATCGGCCGCCTGAGACAGATCATTTTAAATCTGGTAGGAAATGCCATCAAGTTCACCCCCCGGGGAGAGGTGGTGGTGGAGCTGCGCTTGGAGAGCCGGACGGAGACGCAGGTGACCCTGCATGTGAAGGTGTCTGACACGGGCATCGGCATCGCCAAGGAGAAGCAGGCCCATGTGTTTGAATCCTTCACGCAGGCGGAGAGCAGCACGACGCGCCGCTTTGGCGGCACGGGGCTGGGCCTCAGCATCTCCAGGCAGCTCGCAGAGCTGATGGAGGGACGCATGTGGCTGGAAAGCGAGCCTGGCAGGGGCAGCACCTTTCATTTCACGGCGCAGTTTGAGCTGGCCCCGCAAAAACCGCACGCCACACGACTGCTACCCGAAAAGCTGCGCGACCACCAGGTGCTAGTGGTGGATGACAACGCGACGAACCGCACGATCCTCGAAGAGATGCTCAGGAGCTGGGAGCTGCAGCCGGTGCTGGCCACCAGCGGAGCGGAGGCTCTGGACATCCTGGAAAAAGCGCAGGCGGATGGCAGGCCCGTGCCGCTGATGCTGCTGGACCTCATGATGCCGGAGATGGACGGCGCGGAGGTCTGCCGCCAGGCGAGGCAACGGCTCGGCGACACCGCACCGAAGATCCTGATCCTCTCCTCCGGCGGCAATCTGACCGCGCAGATCGGCGACAAAGACCTGGTGTATGAGCGCTGCTTGACCAAGCCTGTGAAGCACTCGGATCTGCTCGACACCATCAGCCGTGTGATGGGCTGCCTGGTGGCCGATGAGAAAACCGGCCTCGTGCATGACACGGCAGGACAGCAAAGCGCGGCGCCGATGAAGCTGCTGCTAGCCGAAGACGGGCGGGTGAACCAGATCATCGCCATCAAGATGCTGGAGGACCGCGGCCACCACGTCACACTGGCCGGCAACGGGCGCGAGGCTTTGGAGCTGCTGGCCAGCCAGACCTTTGACGCCATCCTCATGGACATCCAGATGCCCGAGATGAACGGGCTGGAGGCCACGCAGGCCATCCGCGAGAACGAAGCGCGCACCGGAGGTCACATCCCGATCATCGCGATGACGGCGAATGCCATGAAAGGCGACCGCGAGCAGTGCCTGGCCGCCGGCATGGACGACTACATCGCCAAGCCCATCCACTCCGCGCAGCTCTACCCGCTGCTGGAAAAATACGCCAGCCGCAGCCATGACGAAACAGCCGATCCCCTGCCCAGCAGCTGCGGTCGCGAGGCTCCGGTGTTTGACGCGGAGGCGTTTGCCGACAACATCGGCGACGGCCCGCTGATGCTGGAGCTGATCCGGCTGTTTTTCGAAGAGTCGCAGCCCATGCTCGGCAACGCCTGCCTGGCGCTGCATGAGCTGGACGCCGAGGCGCTGCACCACGCCGCGCATTCCCTCCAGGGTCTGGTGGGCAACTACGCCGCCACCCCGGCCTACAACGCCGTGTGCGCCCTCACCCAGTGCGCACGCAGGGGCAACCTCCTGCAGGCGGGCAGGCTGCTCGCGGAAGTGACGGAAGAGATCGCCAAGCTGCGGGAGGCGCTTCTGGCGTTTGAGAAGGAGATTGAGTGAGGGATCAGCCTGCCGCCAGCGCATTCAGCGCGTCCGCGATCCAGCCGCCGTCCGGCAGGGCGAAGGGGCGGAAGGTTTCGAGGCGTGACTCGTGTTCGCTGTAGAAGAGAGCGCGGTGGAGGCCGAGGGTACTGGCCTTGGGTGAGTCGATGAGGCTGGCGGAGTCGTTGGCACTCATCTGGAAGAGCACGCGCATGCCGAGCTCGCTGACGGCTTTGCGGCTGAGGGAGCGGTTGACGTTGTTGAGGGTGTCGAGGCTGGTGATGAGGTGGATGCCGAGCGGCGGGCCTTCGGAGATGATCTCGTTGAGCTGGTTGCCGGGCTTGGGCGTGTCGTCTCCGCCAAAGGAGAAGTCCTCCTCGTAGCGCAGCTTGCGGAACTTTTGCAGGCCATGGATGAAGAGGTAGATGGGCGGATCCCCTGCACTGCCTTCATCGCTGCGGCGCTTCATTTCGGCGTGGATCTCCGCGATAAATTCGGGAGCCTCATGCCCCTGCGAAATCTGCGCACGGCCCTGGGCGATGCTTTCGAGGAACACGCAGTCGGGGGTGCCGGCGAGCGCGCCGTGAATGAGGTAGAACTTCGGCTGAGCGGAGCGCGGATGCTGCGCGGCGAGCGCGAGCATGCCGAGGCCGATGATGGCGGCGACGGCTTCGTCGTTCTGGCCGACGAGCAGCAGGTGGCGGCCGCTCTGACGCGGGAACATGGCTTCGGTGGGGCCTTTGATGGCATTGGGCATGCCAAGCCAGCATTTGGGGTCCGCAGGCGCCTTGGCGGGTGGATTTTCCAAAGCGGCGGAGAGCAGGGCGTTGTCGCGCACGTCGGCGGGCATGTTGCCTTCGAAGATGATGGGGCGCTTGCGGCTGAAGCCACGCTCCTGGGAAATCTGGGTGACTTTGACGAGGCTGGCATCCCGCTCTTCGTCGGTGAGCCAGACAACCTGAAAGGGGCTGTTCCCTTCCACGGCACCGGCGGCGTCATTGTAGATGCCTTCACCAGGGCGCGAGAGCAGACGCGGCGCGGTGTTGCTGTCGTCCATGATGAGGGCGGCGTCGGCCTCGTTGCACTGAAGGGCGATTCGGATGACCATCTGCCCGAGCGTGGTGCGGGCCAGCGTGTAGGCACCGCCGAGCGTCTGGGAGCCAAGGAAGACGTGGATGCCGAAGGCGCGGCCCTGACGCACGATGCGGTCCAGCAGCAACGCAGCGCCTTGGGCGACGGCGTCATCTTCGGTGAAGTATTCCTGAAACTCATCAATGATGAGCATGGTGCGCGGCATGGGCTCGGTGCCTGGGACACGCTTGTACCCGGCGAGATCCTGCGCGCCGGCTTTGCGGAAGAGCTCGCCACGGCGGCGAAGTTCTTCATCGATGCGCTGGAGAACGCTGAGGGCGAATTCGCGGTCGCTCTCAATGGCGATGACCTTGGCGTGCGGCAGCTTGGCGTCGGCGTAGCATTTAAACTCCACGCCCTTCTTGAAATCGATGAGGTAGAACTCGACCTCGTCCGGGCTGCAGGTCAGCGCGAGATTGGTGATGATGATGTGCAGCAGCGTGGACTTGCCGGAACCCGTTTTACCTGCGAGCAAGGCGTGCTGGCGCGTGCCTTTGCCGATGGCAAGGTACTGCAGCTTGGTCGCACCGGTGCGGCCGATGGCGATGCGGAGTTCATTGGTGGTGCTTTCCGACCAGAGCTCCTTGGGAGTGACGACGCTGAAGGGCACCTGCACACGGTTGGAGTCGATGCTGGCCTGGCCGATCTGATGCGCGAGCTCTGCTGCGACGGCGTCTGGCGGCGGCGCATCCAGCTCCAGGGTGCGGATGCCATTGAAGCTGACAACACCCCGCTCCCGCACAATGCGCAGGCAGTTTTTGCGCAGGTCCTCAGGGCTGAGCCCCTCTGGCAGCGGCTGGCGGCGGTCCCAGTGGATGAGCACAAACACGCCGCAGCGCGCACCGCTCATGACGATGCTCTTGAGCCGCGCCATGGACGCCTCGCTGAAAGCGGCGGGCAGTCCGGCGATGACCAGGAAATGGTATTTCTCAGCCACGCTGCCGGCCTGCTCGTTGTACTCGGTGATGGTCGCGTACTCATTGCGCAGGTACATCTGGATGACCTTCTCCACGTGCTCATTGAGCTCGGCGAGGCGCTCTTCGATCTGGTCGCGCTGCGTCCAGATGCGGCGGTTGATGAGGGCGGGCTCGTAGTCTGCCAGATGCATGAGTCCGGCAAAGTTCTGCCCGAGGCCGACGGCGTCGATGATGGTGAAGTGCACCTTGCCCGGAGGTGCCTGGGAGAACAGACGGAATATGGCGTTGTTCATCACATCAGCCACCCATTTGCCGCCATCGTCATCGGTTTCGATGAGCAGGGAGCCCTCCTGCGGGAAGGCAAGGGCGAGCGGCAGGGAGATGCGCTCGTGGCTGCGCAGGTCAAAGGGCGTCTCCTTGGCGAAGAAGGCGGCCTGAGGGCTGAGATCGAGCGTGAGCTCCCCGAGGCGAACGGCGGAGGGAAAGGCCTCGTGCGGCTGATATGTGGCGCTCCAAGGCTGCAGCTGCGCGGTGGGGGCCTGCGTGACCTCATCCACGGTGGCGAGCAGCGGGGGGATTTTTTCGTTCCACTCGGCCTGCAGTTTGTACCAGCGCTGCTGGGCGGTGGCCTGCATGCTGTGCATGGTGGCCTCGTGCTGTTCGCAAATCTGCTGGCGCTCATGCAGCAGCGGGGCGCTGACCTGGGCGAGGGCGGCGGCCTTCTGCACCTCAAAGCGCTGCACATTGCGGACGAGCAGGCGCTCGTTGCGCGCGAGGCAGGCGGGGATCTGCGTGGCAAGCCTGCGCAGCATGGCCAGCCGATATTTTTCCGCCACTTCCTCCGTGCGGTTCCAGTCGGCGGTGACGAGGGCGTCCGTGTGTTCAAATTCGGCCTGGAGCTGGGCTGCGGCGGCGTCTTTGGCGGCATGGAGCTCCTGCAGGCAGGTTTCATAGTCCAGCACGGCGGCGCTGAGCTCCAGCAAGTCCACGCGGGGTTTGGAGAACATCTTGAACATGCCGGAGCTCTTGCCGGAGGCGAGCTGCTCTTCGAGGCCCTGCGCATGGCCCTCGATGTCGGCGATGCGGGCGGGGATGTCCGCCAGGGTGAGGCTGGTGTTGGGTGCGGGGGCGGTCTTGCGGCCGAGGCGTTCGCCGGTGGCTTTGAGCACCGCGAGCAGGCGCTCTTTCGCCGCGGTCAGGCGCACAAGCAGGGCGTCGGCGCTGTGCTCGAGCTGCTGGAGGCCGCGCTTGCGGATGGCGTCTGCATGCACACGGCGCATCTGCTGCCTGCCGAGCCAGCGCTCGCGCTCTTTCTGCACCATGGCCTGGAGATCGCGCTTGATGCGGTCTTCGTAGCGTTTGAAGGAAGTCCGGCGCACCGCATGGCGTGCGTGGATGGTTTTCACGTACTCGTCCCACTGGGCCGCCATTTCACTGACGGTGGCGGCGTGCTGCGCGTCAAAGGCCTCCAGCTGCTGGAGATGGGCCTGCTCTGAGGTGTAGCGTTTGGAGCGGGTCTCACGGGAGATCTGCTCGCTGCGCGTGGAGAAATCACCCACGGTTTCACGCAGCGAAGTGTGCAGGGAGGCAATGCGAGAGGAGCGAAGGTCAGGGGAGCTGTTCACAGTCTTTGCGGATCTTTCGGAGCAGGTTTTCGAGTTCGTTGATCATGGCGCCGGTCTTGGTGACGAGGCCGGGCAGCGGCTCCAGATACGTCTTTTCAAACTCCAGCGCCTTGGCATCGCGCCAGTGCACCTTGGTGGCATGCCAGTGCTCGGAAAGCTCGCGGGCGTTTTGGATGAGATTCATGAGGGCAGTCGGTCAGGAGTCGGAACTCGCTGGAGGGGCGGGAGTTTCGTTGTAGGCCTGAAGAATTTTCTGAATTTCGACGAGATAGGCCACGGCTTTGGCGAGATCTGTTTCAAGGTAGTCACGCAGGGAGTCCGTTTTGCGCGCCAGGGGATCGACGGTGCGGTCAAAGTCCCGGCCCCAGGCCTTGGTGCGCTCCGCCTTGGCCTGTGCCTCCTCGAGTGCGGCGCGGGCCTTGCGCACCGCCATCTGCTGAGCGGCGGGGTTGTCCACAAACTCGGACATGCGAGCGCTCATGAGCTCCTGCTGCGCCTGGTCGAGCTTCTTCTGCCGCATGCGGATCTGCTGCTGCCAGTAGGCCGGCTGCTCTGTCTGCACCCAGCCACGCGTCTTTTTCACAGAGTCCTGCACGGAGTCAAGCACCTGCTGAGTCTTGCTGATGAAGATGATGAGGGCAGCACGAAAGGCCTCGATGGAGTCGAGGTTGGAGATGCGCGCCTGGTCAGCCATGGGGCGGGTGTTCTTGGTTCCTGGGGCCTGGTTCCTGGATTAGCGCTGGCTGAGGTACTCCTCGATGCGCTGGGCCTTGCGGAGGAGGAAGGGGGTGTGCTGCTCGGACATCTCCATGAAGCGCTTGATGGCCTTCATGGTGGTGTTGAACTCGGCGGCGAATTTTTCGTGCTCGGCGTCCTGCCAGGTCTCGCCCAAGGCGGTGAAGCGGCTCTGCAGGGAGGCGGAGCGCTGCTGCATTTCTGTGTTGAAGCGCTTCAGCTCCTGCGCAAAGCGCCGGACCTCCTCGGGGTTCATGATTGCCTGAGCCATGCGTCAATCATGTAGAAGGAATGCAGATTGACGAATGGTTTTGCGACGAATTTGGCTGGCTGCACACTCCCACGATACGCTGTGCCGGCATCTCCTGGCCTGCATGCGGAAGTTCGCCTCCGTTCCTGAGCACGTTGGGAAATCGGAGGCCGGTCAACCTTGCGTGACATCCCCCTTCCCCCACGGCGCGGGAATCACAGAGCCGTTGAGGGCGCCTATGTTTTATAGGTCTTGGGCTTACCTCGTTTCGACTCAGACGCGAGATGAACCACGCTGAAAACACGGCGCGTGTTCTCGCGTGGGGAGGCACCGCGCCGTCTAGTCCACATACAGCAGCGCATTGGAGCTGAGGAGGGCGTGGCAGAGGGCGGTGAGGCCGAGGAAGGCGGGGTCTCCGGGGGTCTTGGACGGTGCGCCCAGCTGGACCTCGAGCGGCGTCGGGTTCGCCTTGTAGAACTCCGTCTGCGCCTGCACAAACTCGACGCTCTGCTGCACATCGGACTCCGAGGGCGACCTGCCGCTGACGAGCCTGAAGGCGTAACGCACCTGATCGGCGGTGTCTTTGCCGCCTTCGCTCTGCACGCGCTGGGCGAACTGCTGGGCATGCACGCGCATGGTGGTGCTGTTCATGAGCAGGAGGCTCTGCGGGCTTACGGTGGTGACGGTGCGGGCATCGCAGCTGGGCTCCATGATGGGGGCGTCAAAGGTGGCAAACATCTCCAGCGGGCGGGAGCGCCGGGCCTGCACGTAGATGCTGCGACGGAATTCATCACCATTGAGCGGGATGACTTTGCCGGAGGGACGGCCTGCGGTGTCCGTGGTGTCGATGCCGATGACCACCTGCCCCTCTTCATTGAACATGACGGGCACGGGAGCGCCGCCCACCTGGGGATTGAGCTTGCCGCTGACGGCGAGCAGGCTGTCGCGCAGGATCTCGGCCTCCAGACGGCGGACGCTCATGCGACTGAGGTAGGAATTGTCGGGGTCGATGCGGTCGCGCGTGGCATCCCTGGTGGAGGCCTGGCGGTAGGTGCGGGAGGTCATGATCTGGCGGTGCAGCTGTTTCAGACTCCAGCCACGTGCCATGAAGTCGGTGGCCAGCCAGTCGAGCAGCTCGGGGTGCGTGGGCTTGGTGCCGAGCTGGCCAAAGTCCCCGGCACTGGTCACGATGCCTTTGCCAAAGTGGTGCATCCACACGCGGTTCACCATGACGCGGGCCACGAGGGGGTGCTTGCCGTCGGTGAGTTCATTGGCGAGGGCGAGACGGCGGCCGGTGGTGGGCAGCGCGGCGTTTTTCTCGGGGATCTCGATCTTGCGGAAGGCGGCGAGCACGGTGAGGTCGCTGGGCTTCACCTGCTCCTTGGGCTGGTCAAACTGGCCGCGGTTGAAGATGTAGGTGGCGGGCACGGCCTCAGGCTTCTTGGGCAGCTCGGTGAAGGCATGGAGAAACTCCTGCTTCGGCTTGGTGGCGCGCACGTCGGCGGCTTCTGCGGCCATCTTCTTCAGTGTATCCGCGTGCTTGGTCTTGTAGGTGGTGTCGTAGAGGTAGAGGGAGCCGGAGCTGAGCTGGTTCACGCGAGGCCAGGCTTTGAGGAGCTTGGTCTGATCTGCGGTGCGTTTCTTGACCTCGGTGCGGTAGGCGGTGCGCAGGGCGGCGCGGTCGGCCTCGGGGGCTTTGAGGAGTTCCTTTTCCAGCACTTCGGTGATGAATTCCTCGGCCTTGGCCGTGCGTGCGGCGTCGAGCTTCTTGGCCTCGATTTCGATCTTGGCGGATTCGGCGATTTCCTTTTCCGTCAGCAGCGAGACGAGGCGGCTGCCGGGGCCGCGCCAGGCCTTGGTGTCAAAACCGGGCTCAAACACAGCGCGCAGGCGGTAGTAGTCCGCCTGAGAGATGGGATCGTAGCGGTGATCATGGCACTGCGCGCAGCCGATGGTCAGACCATAGAGCGAGGTGCCCACCATTTTGAGCGTGTCGGCGATGTTGGCATTCTGTGTGGCGGCGTCGTTTTTCTCTCCGGTGCCGTTGGGAGACATGCGCAGGAAGCCGGTGGCGGCGAGTTTTTCGATGGCGTCCGGCGAGAGGTCCTTGTACGGCTGCGGCACCATTTCATCTCCGGCGAGCTGCTCGCGCACGAACTGATCGAAGGGCTTGTCCTTGTTGAAGGCATTGATGACGTAGTCGCGGTACTTCCAGGCCCAGGGGCGCTCCAGATCGCGCTCGCCAAAGCCCTCGCTGTCGGCATAGCCAGCGGCATCCAGCCAGTGACGGCCCCAGCGCTCGCCATAGTGCGGGGAGGCCAGCAGGCGGTCCACCAGATGCTCGATGCTGAGCTGCGGATTTTTGATGTAAGCGGCGACGAATTCATCCACCTCCGCAGGTGTGGGTGGCAGGCCGATGAGGTCAAAGCTGGCACGGCGGATGAAGGTGACGGGATCGGCCTCAGGTGAAAAGGACAGCCCTTTTTCTTCAAGCTTGGCGGCGATGAAGGCATCAATGCTGGTGGCGCCTTTTTTCTCCACCGGGGGCTTCACGGCGTGAATGGGCTGCAGCGACCACCAGGCGCGCTCTTCATCGGTGAAGGCGTGCTCCGGGCCGAGCTTTTCGGGCTCGGGGCGGGCGGTTTTGGCCCCTTGGGCCACCCAGGCTTCGAGGGTGGCGATGTCCTTGTCTGCGAGCTTGGTTTTGCCCTTGGGCATCTCGCCTTTTTTGACGAGGTCGATGAGGTGGCTCTCGGCCACTTTGCCGGGGACGATCACGGGGCCGTCCTTGCCGCCTTTGAGGATGAAGCGCGCCAGGCGCACATCCAGCCCGCCCTTCATTTCGCCGTCTTCACCGTGGCAGTGGAAGCAGTGCGTTTTGAGAATGGGGCGCACGTCTTTTTCAAACATCACGGGCGCGGCCACCGCCCAGGCGGGCGAGGCAGTCAACAGCACGAGGGCGAGGCGTGAATGGAGGCGGCGTGTCATGTGGTGAAATTACGGGGTGGCGGGCTTGGCTCTTGCATCCCGGTCTCAAAGCTGATGTCATGGGCAAAGACAGCTTTTTCCATGCCAGCCGAGTCCATCCTTGCGCACCCGAAGCCGACCTACTGGCTGAGCTACCTGCTGGTCATGCCGGTGGCGGGTTTCATCTTCAATGCGATGATCCTCCTCGGCCTTGGCGGCCTGCTGGGCTTCAAGCCCACCGGCGCTCAACTGCTCGGCGGCTGGGCCATCACGACGGCGCTCCTCACCTTTTTTGCGCTGAACATCGACCGGCGGAAGCCGCACTTTGAGCTCACAGACTCCACACTGCGCATCGGGCGAGGGGCGTATGCGACAGTGATCCCGCTGGAGGAGATTGAATCCGCAGTGTTTGGCCTGCCAGCCCACACGCCCTGGTGGTTCCGCATCATGCGGTTTGCACCGCAGAGCCGTGGCACGCATGGGTTCATTTCCATGACGCGGGCGAACACCTTGTTCCTCCGCTTTGGCAGCGGGCGCTACGTGCCGCTGTGCCTTTACTACACCTGGATGCAAAATGGACGTGAGTTGATGGAAGCGCTGCGGGAGCGGCTGAGAGAGAAACTCGTGGGCGCTGAAAGCTACACGCCAGCGGAGATGAAGGCGCTGGGGCTGGCGAAGTTTAACCGCGTGGGTGTGGTGCGGGGGTGACGTGTTGGCTGGCGGTCTTAGTAGCATCGGGTGCGAATGGACATTCGCCCGAAATGGACATTCGCCCGAAAGAGATGAGGGCATCGGCGTTCCCAGCAAAAAGCTGCGCCCGGCATGACCCGTGGCGCAGCTCGCAGCGATGACTTCCCTTCCCTACTTCCCGGCGACAGCGTCATCCACGGCGCTGTCGAGGACGTCGCAGGCTTCGATGAGGGCTTCTTCGGTGACGGTGAGGGGGGGGCAGATCTTGACGGTCTGGCCCCAGGCGCCGACGGGGGCGAAGAGGAGCAGGCCGCGCTGGTAGCAGAGCTCGATGATGCGGTGGGCGAGATCGTGGTTCGGCTCCTTTTTGCCGGGAAGAACAATCTGCAATCCGGCGACGAGGCCTGCGCAGGTGACGTTTCCAACGACGTGCGGGTGGCGGTTCTGGATGGCCTTGCAGCGCTCGTGCAAGATGGGACCGAGGCGGGCGGCGTTGCCGGTGAGGTCTTCGTCGAGCAACTTCTTGATGTTGGCCACTGCGGCGGCGCAGCAGACGGGATTGCCTGTGTGCGTGCTGGTCATGCTGCCAGGGGGGAACTGATCCATGATCTCCACGCGACCGATGACGGCGCTGAGAGGCATGCCGCTGCTGATGCCTTTGCCGCAGCAGATGATGTCTGGTGTGACGCCGTAGTGCTCGAAGGCCCAGAATTTGCCGGTGCGGCCAAAGCCGGCCTGCACTTCGTCAAAGGTGAGGACGACCTTGTGTTCATCGCACCAGGCGCGGAGTTTCTGAATATACTCCACGGGGGCAAAGTCGGGGCCGACGCCCTGATAGCTCTCGATGATGACGCCGGCGATGTTGGCTCCGGTGAGGCCTTTGTCGGCGATGGTTTTGAGGAAGGTGTCAAAGCTGGTGTCTTCGGTCCAGTAGCCGTCCGGGAAGGGCGCATTGAGAATGGCGGGATCTTCATTGACGATCCAGGCCTTCTGCCCGGCCATGCCGCCGGCCTGCTGGCTGGCGAGGGTGCGGCCGTGGAAGCCACGGGTGAAGCCGATGATGCCAATCTTCTCTTTTCCGCCAACCTTGATACCGTGGCTGCGGCTGAGCTTGATGGCGCACTCGGTGGCTTCACTGCCGGTGCTGAGGAGGAAGACTTTTTTCAAGCCTTCCGGGGAAACGGAGGCGATGAGTTCGGCGGCTTCGGCGCGCTCCTCGCTGGGGAAGACGTAGTTGTGGATGAGGCCGCTGTTGATCTGGTCGACCATGGCCTTGCAGATTTCCGGAGCGGCGTGGCCGGCATTGGTCACGAGCACACCGCTGCTCCAGTCGAGCCACTTGTTGCCGTACTTGTCGAAGATGTGGATGTCCAGGGCCTTGTCCCACACGATGGGGGGCATGCCGCGCATGGACTGGGGCTCAAAGTGACGCAGTTTTTCCAAAGTGGGCACAGAGTCCGGATGCGGCAATGGCGTGCAGATGCGGCGGTGCTTGGTTTCGACGTAAGGGACGGTCTGTGGTGTGATGCTGAATTCTTTGCCCATGGGACGATACTGCACGCGACTTTATTTGCGTGCTACTCGCTTTGCAGCAGGTCGCGGTATTTTTGTGCGCATACGAATTATCTGGCCGTCAATATAAATGTGCCGGCGGATGAAAAAGGCGGCAGCACAGCGGCTTTCAGCCCTCACTTCCGCCTGCGCCGCAGCACCATGCCCAGCGCTGCGCAGAGCAGCAGCAGGCCGCGTGTGGGCTCGGGCACGGCCACGACGACGAGCGTCAGAGCGCCGGCGTCGAGCATGCTGCTGATCTGCCAGAGGCCCGTGCCGGTGATGTCGGGGAGGTCGAGGTTGCCTTCATTGCCGTCGGCGTTGGCTCCGGTGCGGAGGTTGGTGCCGGTGCTGAAGCCGTTGAGGCTCACGACGCCGCTCCAGTCCAGCAGGGTGAAGGTGTCGCCAACGGCGGCAGTGTAGCCGGTGCCGTCCACCATGAGGTTGCTCAAGCTGCTGAGCGTGAGCGTGCCGGTGATGCTGATCCGGTCGGCGGCGAGGTCTGTCCCGGCGCTGGAGCCGGTGATCTGCAGCTCGGCCACGGCGCTGCTGGCGGCCGGAGTGAAGGCCAGGCTGTGGGTGTACAGTGTGCCCGTGGCCGCGCCGCCGCTGTCGCCGGGTCTGATGACGCCGGAGACCACGGTGGTGCTGCCAGTGATGCTGCCCGTGCCCGCCAGCACGGCGGTGGCTCCGTTGACGGTGAGCGCGCCTGAGCCGCTCTGGCCAAAGCCGCTGACTCCGACCTGCAGGGTGCCCGCGCTCACGGTGGTGGTGCCGGTGTAGGTGTTGCTGCCGGTCAGGGTGGCGGTGCCTGCGCCCACCTTGGTCAGAGCCCCGCTGCCGGAGACGACGGCATTGATGGTCAGATCTCCGCTGCCACCCACGCTGGAGTCAGAGGCCAGGTTCACGCTGGTGAGATTGGCCGTGGCGCTGCCGGTGCCGCCGCTGAGGCTGACAGCTGGCGCGCCGGAATAACCGCCGCCACTGGCTTCCAGCGTGACGCCGTTGAGCACAAAGGCTCCGTCGTTTCCCACCGCCGTGGCAGCCGCCCCGGTGCCGCCGGCAATGGTGACCGCAGGCGTGGAGGTGAAGCCGGTGCCCGGATTCACAATGGTAAGACCTACCACGGTGTAGTTGGAGTTGTTGCCCGCCACCGTGGGGTCCTTCCCGAGCACCAGCACCGTGCCACCGGTGAATTTGGCGGTCGGTGTTCCGGTGAAATTGCTGCCCGCACTCGTGACCGTGATGCTCACCACCTTGCCGTTGGCGTCCAGATTTGCGACCCCTGTGGCCCCGTTGGAAAGGGTGACCGTGGGAGCCACCGAGTAGGTCGTGGTATTGGATGTGACGGTGTATGAGGCGCTGGTCACCCCCACCGAAGCGATGACAACCGCCCCCGTGCCACCCGTTACGGTGACTGTGGGTGCCAGTCCGTAGCCGGAGCCGCCGCTGGTCAGCGTGAGGCTGCCGGTGCCGAGCCCGAGCTGGGCCGTGGCGCTGGCGGAGGAGCCACCGGATGAGGGATCGACCGCCACAGCGGCCGCAGCCGACCAGCCGGCGGTGCTCACGCCGGTGAAGCTCAGCGAGGCCACACCGCTGCCGATGCTGGCCGCCGTGCCACTATTATTCACCAGGGCACCGTCGCCGCCCACGCCCGTGCCATTCAGCGTGATGACCTCCTGCACCTCCGTCTGACCGTTGAGGTCCAGCGTTGCACCGGCATTTACCGTGGTGCCGCCTGCGCCCGCCGCCAGGGAGGCTCCGCCGCCGCCCAGCGCCCTGGTATTTCCCAGCATGAGGGTCCCCTGGTTCACGGTGGTGGCTCCGGTGTAGGTGCCCGCCCCGGCCAGCACAAAGGTGCCCGCGCCGTCCTTGATGAAGCCCACGTTGTTGTTTGCGCCGGTGTTGTTGGGAGCTCCCGTGCCGCTCCCTGAGCCGAGGCTGCCGCCGTAGGTCTGCGTGCCGGAGGAGACGCTCACTTCCAGCAGGCTGGTGGAGGTGAGGCTGCCGCCGATGACGGCATTGGCCGTGCCGGTGCCTGCGGTGATGAGTCCGGCGAGGCTCTGGGAGAAGCCGCTGAGCTGCAGCACACCGGAGGTGGTGCCGGTGCCGAGCGTGACCGTGGTGCCGGTGGGCAGGCGGTCATTGCCCAGGTCGATGCGCAGCGTGCCATTTTCCACGAGGGTGCTGCCTGCGTAGGTGTTGTCTCGCGAGGTCAGGGTCAGCACGCCGTTGCCGGTTTTGTCGAGCCCGCCGGGGCCGGTCACACTCCCGGTGATGATCATCTGGGAGAGGCTGCCGATGGCGGTGCCGTTTTCCACCTGAATGCGTGAGGTGCTCTGCAGCGCCACCTCGTTGATGATGGTGGTCTTGGGGTCCACAAAGGCGGAGCCCGGCGTCTGGTCGGTGAGACGGATGGCTCCGTTACCGCCAAAGCCGTTGCCGTTGATGATGAGGCGGCCGTTGGCGGCATTGGCCCCGAAGGTGTCTGTGGCGTCGTCATTCACCTCATAGGTGCCACCGCTGTTCACGGTGATGCTGGGCACGCTGGTAAACTGCTGGCTGTTCATGCGCAGCACGCCGTTGTTGATCACGATGTCTCCGCTGAAGGTGCTGACGCTGGTGCCCACCGCGATGCCGCCGGTGCCTGAGAGGGTCAGCGTGCCGGTGCCGGTCAGCCCATTCCCCTGCACTGCCTGCACTACGGAGAAATTAAAGGTGGCCCCCGCAGAGCCGATGGTGATGACGTGACCGGGAGCGAGAGCGTCATTGCCGATCGTGCCCAACGTGCCGCTGGCCAGGATGAGCGTGGCGCCATTCAGCGTCAGCCCCGTGGTGCCGGTGCCGAGGTTTGCACTGGCGGTGACGGAAAGGGAGCCGCCATTGACGATGGTATTCCCGGTGTAGGTGTTGGTGGCGGTGAGCACGAGCGCGCCATCGCCGGATTTGACGAGGTTGGTGCCGCTGATGACGGCATGAATGCTGAGTGTGGAAGCGCTCTGCTGGTGGATGATGAGCTCCCCTGTGGAGGTGGCGAGCACGCCGCGCCTGCTCGTGGCACCGATGCTGGTGGCCCCAGCCGTGGAGGACACGAGGAGGCCGCCGCTCTCCAGCGTCAGCGTGTCTGCGGCTGCGGCAAAGGCGATGGCCGAGGTGCCGGTGAGGCGCAGCGTGTTGGTGGTGGCCCCTCCGGCCCCCAGGGTGGTGGTGGTGGCGCTCAGGCTGGTGTGCTGGCCGCTGCCAAAGCCGGTGGTGTAGCTCCCCGCCGAGAGGGCGGAGACGTTGCCAAAGCCGTCATTCACCGCCCAGTCATTGAGCTGGTAGGTGGCGTATGCGCCGAGAATGTTCATGGCACTGTTGCCAGTGCTCACGCTGGTGTTGTTGGCTGTGGCGGTGGTGATGCCCGCGACTCCGGAGCCGATGCCGACCGGATTGAAATTCACGGTGGCACCGGTGTTGCGGGTGATGCCGTTGAGCACCAGCGTGATGTTCTGACTGCTCCCGCTCGTCACGGTGATGCGGGCTGCACCACCGAGCACGCCGGAGCTGTTTCCCAGCGTGAGTCCGGCCACGGTTTCGGATGACCCCGAGTCGCTGCTGCCTGTGAGACTGAGAGAGCCGCCATTGAGGATGAGCGCAGAGGAGGCGCTGAGCTTGGCGGCATTGTTCAGGCTGTAGTCCAGCAGCAAGGTGCCGCCGCTGACGGTGGTCGCGCCCATGTAGGTGTTGCTTCCGCGAAAGGCCACCGTGCCGCCGCCGACGAGGGTCACGGTGTCCCCGCTTCCCGTGGCTCCAACGGCCTGCAGCAGCCCGCCGGTAAACTCCACGGTGCCGCCGCTCACGGAGCTCAGGGTTATGCCCTTGGCCGCGCCGCTGTCTGTGCCCAAAATGACATTGCCTGCGTAGGTCACCGTGCCGGAGGCATTGAGCCCGCCCACCATCATCACGCCAGTGTTGCCGGACTGCAGGCGGATGTTTCGCCCGATGGTGACGCCTGCGGTGTCGATGAGCAAACGGGCCAGGCCTGAGCCGCTGGTATTTCCCACCAGTACGTCCGAGGTGGCATTTCCCAGCGCACCGGCACTGCCGCTGGGCGCATTGGCAGAGACAATGAGGCGGCCGGCCGCGATGGTGGTGGTGCCCACGTAGTCGCTCGCCGAGCCGGACATCACCAGCGTGTGCGACGCGCCCGACACCACGAGGAAGGACAAGCTGTCTGTGCCGGAGAGCTTGCCCGAGAACACATAGTACCCTGCAGAGGTGACGGTGATTCCCGCCGCTGTCTCCAGGATGGTGCCGCCGCCCGAGATCGCACCCATCGTTTCAGGATTGGCGCCAAAGTCAAAGGTGGCGCCGCTGGCCACGTTCAGCGTGGTCGAATTTCCAAACAAGTCCCCGGCGCTGCCGCTGAAGCGCACTGTGCCCGTGCCGCTGACGTTGATCGTGGTGTTCGTCATCCCGCCCATGTCGGCGATGTTGATGAACTTGCCGACCGTGGAGTTGTTGATCAGGTTGATCACCACGCCGGTGTTGGTGCCGGCGTTGGAGTAGGCCGGGCCGTCGCCCAGGGTCAGGGTGCCGGTGCCGCTGTTGATGAAGGTCTGCTTGGTGCCGTTGGCAAAAGTCTGCGCGCCGGTGCTGAAGGTCAGCGTGCCGGAGCCGGCATTGGTCACGGTCGTTTCCCCATCCCAGATCACGGGCGCTGTGATGGTGGCGCTGCCAGGGCCCGTAAGCGTGATGACGGATAGCATGGCGTGGTCTGAGCTGGCATTTGTGAAGTCCAGCGCATTGGTGGTGGGAGAGCCCGCAAGGGTGATGGTACCTGCGGTGTTATTAAAGAGGAGCTGGTTCAGCGTGAAGTTGCTGATGTTGTTCGTGCTCGTGTAGCTGGTGGAGCCGCCGAAGACGAGGGAGGTGGCGGTGTCACTGGCAGGCACGGTGGCGCCAGACCATTTGGCGGTGTCATTCCAGCTGCCCGTACCGCCGGACCAGACGGACTGGGCGGGGGCCTGCTGGGCCAGCAAAAGGGCCACGCTGCACAGCGCAGCACGAGGGGACAGCAAAGAAGACGCACTGCGGCGGAACGGGACCGCCAGGCGGCGTGCGACGGCCGCTTGAGCAAAAAGAGGGGGCATGGGGGTCCGGCCTCATAAGCAGATCCATCACCGCCAGACCAACACTTCACGGTGAAGATAACGTTTCATAAACCAATGATTTTGAATGAATTGGAAACAGAATCGTCACACAAAAGACATTTGGGCTGGCGCACCTGTACATCATGTCACTTTGCCGCCTGGGAGGGCCTGCTTCCCCGGCCCCGGACAGCCACCGGCTTCCGCTCCATGCCCCAAAACGGGTGCAGCGAAGTGGTTGCCTATGGCCCAGACGCTGCTACTCTCGCGGCCCCCTTCCCCTCAAACTGCCCCATGACCCCTGACAAAATTCGCAATATCGCCATCATCGCTCACGTCGACCACGGCAAAACCACGCTCGTCGACGGCCTGCTGCGCGCCAGTGGCAATTTCCGCGAGAACCAAGCCATCGCAGAACGCGCCATGGACTCCATGGATCTGGAGCGCGAGAAGGGCATCACCATCAAGGCCAAGAACACCTCCGTTCACTGGAACGACTACATCATCAACATCGTGGACACCCCCGGCCATGCCGACTTCGGTGGTGAAGTGGAGCGTGTGATGAAGATGGTGGACGGCGTGATGCTCGTGGTGGACGCCTATGAAGGGCCGCAGGCGCAGACGCGCTTCGTTTTGAAGAAGGCGCTGGAGCAGGGCATCAAGCCCATCGTGCTCATCAACAAGATGGACCGCCCGCACATCGAGCCCCAGAAGGTGCACGACAAGGTGCTGGAGCTCTTCCTGGAGCTGGACGCCACTGAAGAGCAGTTCAATGCCGCCTTCGTTTACGGCAGCGCCCGCGCAGGCTGGGTCACCGACTCCCCCACTGGCGAGCAGCACGACATGACCTTCCTCCTGGGCAAGATCGTGGAGCACATCCCCGCTCCGAAGGCGGAAGTGGAAGGCTGCTTCGAGATGCTCGTCTCCAACATCGACTGGGACAACTTCGTGGGCCGTGTGGCCATCGGCAAGGTGACCCGTGGCAGCGTGAAGCTGGGAGACAAGGTCTTCCTCCTGGGCAAGACCCCGGAAGAAAAAGCCATCCCGGTGAAAGTGACGAAGGTCTTCCAGTACACCACCCTGACCACCAGCGACTCCGTGGAAGGCATCGCTGGCGACATCGTCGGCATCTCCGGCTTTGAAGACGTGGACATCGGCCAGACCGTGGCCGGCAGCGCAGACGCCGTGGCCCTGCCCTTCGTGGCCATCGACCCGCCGACCATCGTCATGCAGTTCGCCGTGAATGACGGCCCGCTGGCCGGACGCGAAGGCGAGCACGTGACCTCCCGCAAGATCCGCGACCGCCTGGACCGCGAGCAGAAGATGAACGTGACCATCAGCGTGAAGGACACGGACACCGCCGGTATCTTTGACGTGAGCGCCCGTGGCGCCATGCAGATCGCCGTGCTGGTGGAGCAGATGCGCCGCGAAGGCTTTGAGGTCCTCGTCTCCCGCCCCATGGTCATCATGAAGCGCGTGAACGACGAACTCGTCGAGCCCTTTGAAACCCTGTACGTGGACGTGCCGGACGACTACCTCGGCGGCGTGATGAAATCCATCTCCGAGCGTAAAGGCAAGATCGAAGACATGAGCGCGCACAACGGCCGCACCAGCCTGCAGGCCTATGTGCCGACTCGCGGCCTCATTGGCTTTGAGTTTGAACTGATGAACCTGACCAGCGGTCACGGCATTCACAGCCACCTCTTCCGCGAATACGCCCCGCACGCCGGACCCATGCAGACCCGCAGCACCGGCACGCTGGTGAGCACCGAAGCAGGCGAAGCCACCAGCTACGCCCTCGACACCATTCAGGTGCGCGGCAAGCTCTTCATCGGCGCAGGCGAGCAGGTGTATGACGGCATGATCATCGGCGAAAACCCACGCGCCGACGATCTGCCCGTGAACCCCACACGCAGCAAGCAGCTCACCAACTTCCGCGCCGCCGGCAACGACAAGGGCATCCAGCTCACCCCGCCGATCCGCTTCAGCCTGGAGCGCGCCATCGAGTACATCGCCCCCGATGAACTCGCCGAGTGTACGCCCAAGAGCATCCGCATCCGCAAGCGCATCCTCGACAGCAACGTGCGCCAGCGCGAGAAGAAGAAGACCGAAGCGCAGCTCGAAGGCGCGGCTGCGTAAGGCGGCAGTCAGCAGTCAAAGAGTCAAAAGCTAACAAGAAGGCCAAGGCATCACCGCCTTGGCCTTTTTGCTGTGTGGGTGGCGCGACGCCTACGCCTGCATCGGAGCTACCTCTTTCGGGCGTCTGCTGGCACACGTAGAATCAAGGAGTCAGCGGGCGTCCCAAACGGCCCTATGCTCGGAGGAGATGTGCCATGCGCCACCCGTCCGGCCTGCGAAAGCGGTAGCTGCGCTCGTTCCTCGCTCCGCGACCGCACTCCAAATGGGCGGCATTGCGCCATGGACTCAGGAGTGCGGACCTCAACGCTCTCTTTTGCGCAAATAGGTGGCGGCAGAATCAGCCATCGTAACCCAGGCGGCACCGAGCATGATGAAGTCCTTCACCACCAGCCGGCCTCTGCCGCTCAAGAGCGGAAAGCCATGCTCTGTATTGCCCAGATTGGGCACCCAGCTTTCGGGGGTCGTCACCAAAAAGGACAGGGTTGTGAGCGACATGATGACGACGAGGGCGCTGCCGACCGCTGCGACCTGCGGCAGCCAGGGATTCAGGGCGATCATGAGTCCATAGAGCACGATCACCGCACCGAGCCCCAGCGCAAAGGTGTAGGTGTGGTTCGCCTCATGCCAGGCGCGGTTGGCCGGCACCAGTGCGCCCTCAGGGTTCATATGCTTGGTGTACTCCGGAGCGGGATGCTTGTAGAAAAAGCTCATGACCGGGCTGTTGGCCACGAATGGCACGATGCCGTCCGCTTCATACTTGTAGATCTTGAGGGCCCCGATCCAGACCAGAACGACAATGAGGCCAAAACGGGTGAGCGAAAAGCCAAGGCCACGGCTGTTTGCGGCGAGAGTGAATGCTTTGTCTGTGAGAGTGTTCATCCGGCAAGCTATCATGCGCGCCGCTGGCCCGGAATGGACGAACAGCCCGATCACATGGACAAATTGGCACCGCCCCGGCTCAGCGTCTCCTGCTCACGGAAGACAGCCGGAGAGCAGCCAAAAGCGCGCTTGAAGAGCCGGCTGAAATAGAACTCATCATCAAAGCCCACCTCATAGGCGACTTCCTTGACGGGCTTGAGGGTATGCAAAAGCTGCCACTTGGCATGCTTCATCACCCGGTCACGGATGATCTCGGCCAGAGTCTTGTGAAAGTGGGTTTTGGAGAGCCGGGCCAGTGTCTTGGGTGAAATGCCCAGCAGCCGCGCGTATTCAGACGGACTGTGCAGAGTCTGGTAGCGGGTCTCCAGCAATTCCCTGAAACGGCGCAGCGCTTCAGGCCGCCGGGTGGCCGCCAGTCCGTCAGAGCCCTGCTGCTCAAGCTTCAGGCGGGTGGCTTTGATGAGCAGAATCTTGAGACAGGAGAGGAGCACCTCCTGGTGGGCCACCGCCTGCTGCCGCAGCTCATGGTCCATCTCTTCCATCAGCCGGCCAAACTGGAGCAGCAGCCCGGCATCCAGCCTCACCAGCGGCACGTCATACACTTCGTTGAAGAGCACTCCATTGCAGCCCACGGCGTGGTGATGCGTCTCGATGCAGAAAAAGTTGGCGTGAAACTGCAGCATCCAGCCGGATGCCGCACGCTTCGTCACGAATGACACACGCTGGTAGGGGTTCAGGCAGAGCAGCACCGGGGCTGCAAAATCGTGCACGGCGTAGTCCACACGCACCATGCCGCTGCCCTGCTCCAGCAAAAACAGCGTGAAGCACGGCGTGCGTGCCAGCTTGCTGACGCCCGTGAATGAAAACCTCCGCACTGCGAGGCTCGGCAGGGTGGCGTCAGGCGGGTTCATGCTGAGATCATGCGCCCCATCAGTGCGTCAGCGAATAAAAGATGATGTTGATGCCCAGCGGGTACGCATACTTCTCGGAGAACTCTTTGAAGTACCACGGGTCCGTGCCTTCCTGCTCCCAGCCTTCGCCGGTGTCGGTGTTCCAGCAGATGACCATCATGAGGCGGCGCTTGTCGTCGAAGTAGCCGCGGTAGTGCACGTGCTCGGAGCCGGGCTTGTCGAACTCATAGGTGATGCCCTGGTTGATCACATACTCGGCAAAGCGAATGTGCGGGATCTGCGGCTTTACCTTGAGGGGGAAGACCATGTGGAAGATCTCATGCTCCAGCGGGATCTCCTCGATCTTGCGGTCCGGCCAGATCTGCTTGAGGGCCACCTCAAAGTTGTCCCACTCGCGCGTGCCCCAGAAGTCGTCCACCATGATGAAGCCGCCGTTGAGCATGTACTCGCGCAGGGTTTTGGCCTCTTCGTCAGTGAGGTCGATGTCTCCCACCTCGATCATGTAGAGAAAGGGAAAATGGCGGATCTGCTCGGGGTGGATGTCCACCACAGCGCCGTTGGGGTTCACCTGCAGGGAGGTGAGCTGCTGCAGGCGGTAGGACATGTTCATGTCCGAGTCCGGATAATCGGTGGCCCATTTGCGGTTGGAGCGCCCCCAGCCACGCCCGCCACGGCTCATGGAGTTGTAGCGCACGCGGGCAAAGGTGAAGGTGTCATTCGGCAGCTCCTTGCTCACCGGCCAGGTGGGGTAGCCCTCTTCCTGGCCCCTGCGGGTGTCTCGCGGATCTTCCGGCACGCTGCCATCCTTGACGCCAAACTGGGTCGGCCGCCCGCCTTGCGTGTCTTGCTCCACCGCCCAGACGACGCAGCCGAGCAATGCCAGGGCGATGAGGAGGACGGGGGCGGATCGGGGTTTGCGCATGAATCTGATAACGTGGCTCGTCACCGACTCCTGCGCACTTCTTTTCATGCCATGGGTCCTGCCTGAGGCCTGCGGCGGCGCAGGAAGAGGGCGGCCAGCCCAAAGAGCAGGAGCACCATGCGGCCGGGCTCTGGGACGATGACGATGATGCCGTAGGTGGCAAAGGCGGAGGTATCCCAGAAGAGGCCGGAGCCGAGTTCGGGAAGGACCAGGTCGCTGGCGGTGTCGAAGGCGGAGCCGCCGGCTGGAGTGCCGATGCTGCCCGCCGTACCGGAGCTCACCGAGGCCCAGTCCATCAGCTTGAAGACATCTCCAAACGCCATTCCGGAGGCGTCTGCAGTCTGCACCAGAACTGTCGGAGTGCCACCGGCGCTGGCTCCGAGGCTCAAGGTCTGTCCTGCCAGACTGAGGGAGCTGTAGGTGCCGCTGACGGTGTTCCACTGGGTGTAGATGGAATCAGGTGTGCTGCCGACTCCTGCCATGGCATGAATGCCGAGGTAATCGGCGGCCGTCACGTCCGAGGTCCAGCCAGAGTCCAGGGCCTGGGCATTATGGCTGCTGGAGGTGACTTCAAACTGGATCTGCGAACCTGAGTTGACGGTGAGCGCACCGGTGAGGGTGAGCTGGCCGGGAGTGCCACCGGCAGCATCCCCCGGACGGAGGACGCCTACGTTCGAGAGACTGCCCAGGGTGACCGCTCCGACTGTGCCGGTGCCAGAAAGCGTGGGAGCAGCGAGCTCGTTTGCCGAGACGACGGCGGCGGCGACCGGCGCGCCGGAGACCCCGGAGACGGTGGAGGTGGTGCCCGTGCCCGAGACAGTGATGGCGGAGGAGGCTGCCGAACCGCTGCCGCCTGAGCCAACCTGCAGGCTGCCACCAGTGACCTGCGTGTCTCCCGAGTAAGTATTGGTCGCGGTGAGCAGCAGTTTGCCGGAGTCCTGTTTGATCACACCGCCGGTTCCTGTCTGCACCGCAGCGGTGATGGTGGTGTCTCCTGTGCCGGCGACGGTGAGGTTCATGTCTGCTCCCGTGATGGTCGAGCCATTGACCACAAGAGCATTGCTGCTGCTGTTGGTCCAAGTTTGTGAAGCACCGAGAATGACGCTCATGCCGAGGGTGCTGGTTCCTGCGCCGCTGCTGTGGGTGATGCCGCCCGCGCCGATGGTCAGGGTGTTGGCGTCGCTGCCGTTGTTGCCGATGGTCACAGCACCTGTGGCGGAGCTGGTGAAGGTCAGGCTGGCAATGGAGGTGGCGGAGCCGAGGTAGCTCGTGGTGAGATTGGAGGCCTCAGGAGTCGTCGTGTTGAAGAACACATCGGTGGTCGCGTCCGGAGTGGCCTGGGTGTCCACGTCGCTCGCGGCGTCCGTGCGCCAGTTGGTCACGCCACCGGCGTTGTTGGTGCTCCAGCTGCCATCGAGAGAGCCGGACCAATAGGCTGTGGTCGGGGCCACCACGGTGACGTTCAGCGCCGTCTGCGTGGTGGTGTTCTGCGCACCTGCGAGCGTCAAGTTGTAGGTCTTGCTGCCCCAGGCGCCGGCGAGTGTGAGTGTCGTGTTGGCGAGGGTGAAGTTGTTTGTGCCCGTGCCGGTGAAGCCACCGCCTGCGGTGATGAGCTGGATGACGCCTGTGGCGATGCCCGTGGCTCCGGTGACGGCGTTAAGATTGATTGTGGCACCAGAGGCGATGCTGGCGTTCTTGGTGACCGTGATCTTGTCCGCACCGCCATACACGCCCGAGACGGCGGACACGCTGCCGATGTCAAAGTAGAGGTTGGAAGTGGAGGACGCCGTCAGGCCGGTCAGCGCGAAGGTGGCGCCTTCGAGAATGTTGAACGTACCGAGCGCACTGTCACGCATGTCGAGTTTGGAGCCTGCGCCCAGGTTCAGGCTGGCCCCTTCGGTGCTGATGGTGGTGCTGCCGACATTGATGACCGTGGTAGGCGCGCCGGTGGCCACGGTCGCCATGAGGGACACACCAGAACCGACGGTGATGGCGGTGTTGCCCAGTGTGGCAAAGGTGGCGCTGCCGCTCGTGTTTTGGATCTGCAAACCACCCGCTGTGCCGCCGATGGTGGTGGCACCGCTGTAGGTGTTTTTTCCGGTGAGCGTCTGGAGTCCCGTGCCGGTCTTGACCAGGATGAGATTTCCCGTGGTGGCCACGCCGCCCTTGGTGTCGGTGAGGATGCCTGCGTACGTCGTGCTGGTGTTGTCTGCACCGACGGTCAGTGTGGCCGAAGTACCGGTGACGGAGTTGGTGATCATCCCGCCGGTGGTGGTGGTGTCTCCAGCGAGGGAGCCGAGAGTTTCAGACTTGCCATTGAGATCGAAAGCAGCACCCGCGGCGACGATAAGGGCCGAGGCGTCTGGAATCACCGCGGCGAGGCCGAGCTGGAGCACGCCGCCGGAGACAGTGGTGGAACCGCCGTAGTTGTTGGCCGAGGAGCTGAGGATCAGGGTGCCCGCGCCCGCCTTGGTCAGGTTTGTGCCGCCGGTGATCTGGCCGCTAATGGTAGCGGTGACCTGTGGGCTTGCGACGGTGATGGTGTGCGAACCCGCAGCGAGGGTCATGGTGTTGACCAGAGTCAGGTTGTGCGTGGCGGCCGTGCCGCCAAAGGTGAAGTCGCCGACGACGTTGGTGGCATTGCCAATGCTGCGCGCGGCGGTACCGGCCAGGATGGTGGTGCCGGAGCCGATGGTGATGGTGCCCGTGCCGTAAGGCGTGGTGGCTGCGGTGTTGTCAAAGATCACCGTGCCCTGCTCAATGTTCAGGCCGCCGGCCAGCACATGCGCCGTGGAACCGCTGAGAACGAGCGAGCCCGTGCCGCGCTTCTTGATCGTGCCACCGCCCGTGGTGGTGAGCGGCGCGGAGATGATCAGGCCTTCGGGAGAGAGGCCGTTCACGGTGATGACGGGAGACGCATTTGTCAGCGTCAGCCCTGTGCCGCTGATGGTCGGCGTGCTGGCCAGATTGTCATTGGTCACGGTGATGGCGTTGGCGGCGCTGAGATTGAGCAGTGTGGCCGTGGCCACCGTGGGTGTGGCCGTGCCGCCGTTGCCATTGAAGGTCAGGCTGGAGAGCGTGTTCGTGCCAAACATCGTCAGCGTGCCGCCGCCGTTGATCAGCACGCTGGCGGATTGAGCGATCTGGTTGGCGATCGTTTCCGTGACCGTCGCGCCGTTGTTGATGACCAGGCTGTAGCCCGTGATGGTGGAGCTGCCGTTGGTGCCCGCTCCGGCGGCAATCGAAACGTTGCTGGTGCCATTTGCGCTGGCATTGCTGAGAGTCAGCGTGCCTGCATTGACCACCGTGCCGCCGGTGTAGGTGTTGTTGCTGGCGCTGGAGATGGTGAGGCCCGCCGTGCCGGATTTGACGAGGCTGACCATGTTGCCGCTGACGCCTGCGTTGTAAGTGCCGTTGTCCGCGATGACCAGTCCGGTGGAGAGCGACATGAGGCCGGTGTTGTTGGCGTAGATGTCCAGCTCGGCTGCGGTGCCGTTGTTGGCTCCCGCCGTCAGAATTCCGTTTTGCAGGGTTGTGGTTCCGGACGTGCCAATGCTGGTGCGCATGATGCCACCTGATGTGATGATCAGCGCACCCGCCCCCAGATCGAGAATCTGCGCCCCGGCTGCGGCTCCGGTAAGCTGCAGGGAGTTCACGGTGTTGCCACCTGCGGCGAGGTTGATCGCAGCGGTGATCCCGCTGAACTGATAGTTGCCGCTGGCGGTGGTGGTGCTTTGAGAGCCTGTGGCGCTGACAACCGTGTAGGCCGCGGCGTTCAGGGCGGAGATGCCGGCGGCGGTGAGTGCGGCATTCCCCGTGGCAGTTGTAGCGGAGGCGTTCTGCGAGATGGTAAACACCGTCGCGCTGGTGATGCCCGTGATGTAGGAACCGACGGGAATGGCCGTGCCACTGATCTGCTGGCCGACGATCATGGTGGTGGTGTCCCCTGAGGTGAGGGTCACGATGTTGCTGTTGAAGGTCGTCGCGACGTTTCCGGTCAGTGTCTGTGCCGAGATGTTGGTGGCCCAGTTGTCGTTGGTGGCGGCTGTCGCTCCCACCGTGGCCCAGCCACCGAGCAGGCCGCTGGCGAGCGTGCCGCCATTGAGGTTGTTCACAAAAATCTGCGCGCTTCCGGGCAGCGTCTGGCCTAGAGCCGTGCCAGTGAACATGGCGACCGCACCTGTGCCGATGGTGCGTGTGAGATTGTCGATGGTCAGCGCCGCGGTGTTGTTGGTGGCGGCAGCAGGAGCGGTGACGGTGATCGTGCTGAGCCCCTGATTGAGTGCCACGCCCGTGCCCATGCCGATGGTTTCAGCGGTGGATGATTGATTGGCCCCGGTGAGATTGATGGTGCCGGAGTTCAGGGTGATGGCCGCCGTGCTGGAGATGCGTGTGTTGCTGGCAGAGAGGCCGCTGTTCACGAGAGAGAGCGTGGCACCGCTGACGGTGAAAGTGGTGCTGGCGAGAGATCCGCTGTCCTGCAGCACGAGGGAGCCTCCCTGAACATTGGTCGTGCCCGTGTAGGTGTTGGCGCTGGTGAGTGTGAGGGAACCAGTTCCGGCCTTGTAGAGATTGATGGCGTTGTTGCTCGAGCCACCGCCGATCACACCGCCAAAGGTGGTTCCATTGGAGGTGGTGAAAAGATTGGCAGTGGTCGCGCTGATGATGGAGCCGCCGCTTCCGCCGACGGTGTTGTTGTTGCTGAGTCCGGCCACGGCCTGATCCTTGCCATTGAGATCCAAAGTGCCGGCATTGACGAAGAGATTCTGTAGTGTGGCCACGGTGGCGGTGGGGGCGACGAGAAGGGTGTTGGCGGAGCCGCTGTTGAGCTTGAGCACGCCGCCGTTGATTGTCGTGGGTCCGGCATAGTAGGCGGCGTTGTTCAGATTCAGCGTGCCGCCGTCCGCCTTGACCAGACCGCCGGTGGTGCCAAGCAGGAAGGCATTCAGATTGAGCACGGAGGTGCCGGTGACGTGAATTTGGAACTGGACGTTTCCGGACGTGGTGATGGATCCGGCATTGATCGTGCTGGTGCCATCATAGGTATTGAGGATGCCACCGGTGTTGAGGAGCAGTGCATTGAGCACGCCGGTGTTGGTGTAGTTTTGAATGACCGAGCCCTGGGCAGCCTGGCCGCCCCCAGTGGAGGTGATGGCAAAGGCGGTGTTCAAGGTCAGACTGTTGAGCGAGGTCGCAGCGTTGTAGGTCTGCGTGGCGCTGAAGTTGCCAAAGTTTGTGGTCAGACTGCTGGTGAGCGTGGTGGCCAGCTCGCTGGTGGCCATGGCGCGCAGGTAGGTGCCTGCACCGGTGTCTTTCACGAGGAACCCCGTGCCCGTGCCTGTGGCGGAGGCGTCTGCGATGATGTCCGCACGAATGGTCATGGTGCTGGTTCCACTGGCGCCGCCGCCCTGGGTCACACCGGCTATGGCCACGCCGGCGGTAGCACTGAATGCACTGGACGTGGTCATGTTTGCAAGGCCAGCTCCGGTGGTGGAAGACAATCCGCGGATGAGCAGGCTGCCGCCGCTGGCCAGGGCTTCCGCTGTCAGTGTGGTGGCGGTGAACGTGGTGTTCCCGCCTGTGCCGCCGTTGAGGGTCAGGGAGCCGCCGCCATTTGAGACGGTCAGAGTGGCGACGGTTTCAGATGTGTTAGTGCTGGCCACGCTGGTGCCGTTCAGTATCACGGAGCCGCCCTGGATGGTCAGCGCCTTGCCGCCGAGACGGTTGGTCAGATTGTTCAGGGTGTTGTCAATGGTGAGCGAGCCGGTGGAGGCGATGGTGTCTGCAAAGGAGATCATGCCAAAGGCGCCGCTGAGAGTCACCCCGCCCTGATACACCGTCATGCTGCCGCTGGCGGTGTTCAGATTCGTTAGGGTCAGCGTGCCGCCGCCGATCTTGGTAAGGCCGAGCGAGGTGCCCTGCGCCATGATGCCGTCAAACTGATAGCTGCCGCTCGCACCGTTGCCCACCGTGAGGACCGCCGTTCCCGAGGCTGTGACGAGACCGGAGCCAGAGAGTGCGCCGATGGTAGTCGCCATACTGGCGATGTCAAAAACACCGCCAGCGCCCACAGACACCGCACCGGTGAGCGGAAGCGCATTGGCCACCCCCATCTGGAGCAGACCGCCGCTGACCGTGGTGGTGCCGGTATAGGAGTTGCCACCGCTGCTGAGCTTCAAAATGCCATTGCCAGCCTTGTTCAGACCTGCAGAGCCGGAGATGGCGCCGCCCAGCGTGGAGGTGTTCTGCGGGCTGCTGACGGTGATGGTGCGAGTGGCGCTGCCCAGATTGACAGCACCATTGAGGATCACGCCATTGGCAGCCACCATGCCACCAAAGGTGAAGTCACCGTTGACTGTCACGTTGTTGGATACGGTCTGAATGGCGGCGCCGGACTGCAGGGTGGTCCCTCCGGCGATTGTCAGCGTGCCGATGCCTAGCGGACCTGTGCTGCTCTGAATGAGCGGAACGCCCGCCGCTGTCAGCGAACTGCTGGCGCCAAGGATAAGCGTGCCCTCATTCAACTGAACGCCTCCGTTGAAAGTGCTGGCACCACCGAGCACGAGCGAGCCAGAACCAGCTTTGATAATGCCTGCCGCAGAGCTGGTGCCACCGATGAGGTTCTGAATGACGTTATTCAAAATCAAATCAATCGGCGAGAGCCCGGAGGTGGTGATGGTGCGATTCAGCGCCGCGAGCTCCCAGATCGTTGCATTCGAGATAATTGGCGTGCTGCCGTAACTGTCATTGACCGCCGTGATGGCATTGGTCGTACCGCTGAGCACAAAGGTGCCGCCAGTGATGTTGGTCGTGGCCTGCGCTCCACCGGCGCCATTGAAGGTCAGAGTGGCGAAGGCATTGGTGCCGACGAGGGTCAGCACGCCGGCATTGCCATTGAAGGTGATGTTGCTGCCGGAGGCTATCTGCCCGCTGAGAGTTTCCGTGACATTGCCGTTGTTGAGGATCAAATCTCCCGGAACTTGGACACTGCCTAGGGTGCCGCTCAAAGTCAGCGATCCCGCCCCCTGGTTCACAATGGTCGGCCCGGAATAGGAATTGGAATACCCGCCGATGGTGGGCGAGCCGATCGTGGTGGCCACATTGGTACCGGCAGTGACGCCTGCGCCCGTGGTGATCGTGAAGGTCGTGGGCCCCGTGATGGCGGTAATGAATTCACCGGCGGGAATGCTCGGATTTCCTGTGACAGGCATGCCCACATAGAGGCCAATGGTACTGGCCACAGTGACCGTAGCAGAACCCGCCGTGGTGCTGGCCTGCACTCCGGTGATGCTGCCGCCGGAGGGATTGAGCGCGGCACCGATGGTGAACGGAGCAGACGTCACAGTCATAAGTGCTGGAACGGAGAGCACAAAGTGTGTACTGTCTGTGATGCTGCTGACCGTGGCCCCTATGGGGATGCCTGCACCATTGACGCTTTGACCGGGAACAAGCCCGGCTGTGCTGGCCACCGTGACCGTCGCGCTCGAAGCGAGCGTGGCGCCCGACACCGTGAGTCCTACTGGCTGCAGCCCAAAGTATTCATTCGCAGCACCGGTCGTCGTGGCGTTTTGGGAGAGGGTGACCATGGTGACGCCCGTGCCCTGAACGATGCCGGTAACGGTGGCCCCTTGAGGGATGCCATTCCCCTGCACCGACTGGCCGACGAACAAGGTGGGTGTGCCCAGAACGGTGATGGTGTTGCTGCCGCTGACCGTGCTCGCAGTGAGTGACTGTGCAGTCGGCGCCGAGGCGGTGGTGGTGATGATGGTGGCTACACTGCCGCCGGTGCCAGTGGCTGGGGCGGAGATCGTAAAGATTGTCGGACTGATGATGGACGTGATCGTCGCGCCTGCCGGAATGTTCGCATTTCCTGAGATGACCTCGCCAATATAGAGACCGCTCGTGGAGGTGGAAAGGGTCACGACATTGCTGCCCGCAGTGGTGCTGGCCAAGGCGGTGGTGGCGGTGGATGCGGCGATCGTTCCGAAGAGCACCGTGGCGGCACTGGTGGGCACTGTGGAGAAAGAGCCATTCAGCGTAACAATGTTTCCGGAGACACTGGCCACCGTGGTCGCGGTGAGCGCGCCCCCCCCTGCGGCAGCAGCGGCGAGGCTCACGCTCATGCCAGGGTAGATGACACTGCCGGCAGGGACGGTGATCGTATTGCTGGTGAAGCCGCTGTTTGGAATGGTCAGCACCTGCGAGGTGGGCAGGGAGAACTGAGTACCGGCGGCGGTGGTGCTGCCCGTAACGACATTCGCGCTGAGCGTGTAGTGCGTGGCGTCCGTGATGCCGATGACCACTGCCCCTGCGGTCTGCCCCGCGCTGGCATTGACCACCTGACCGATCGCAAGGCCGGCGGTGCCTGTCACCGTGACGATGTTTGAACTGGTGGTGGTGGAGGTCGTCCACACCGTCGGCAGAACATTAAGCGTCGTGGTGCTGGCGCCGGACTTCACGAGCGTGAGAAGGTTGCTGTTGCTGTAGTTCGTGATGGCGCTGTTGATCGTGGCCGTGTTGTTGGCGTAGTTGTAAAGAGTGGAGGACGTGTTGGTGGGTGCCCCAGCAGTGAGACGGCCGCCAGCAAGGACACTGGCTGCGCCGTTGGTGAGCAAACCGCCGGAAGCGATGTCGATGGCATCTCCCAGCGTGCTCTGTGTCACAGTCGAGACGGCGGAGATGCGCAGGGAGTTGATTGTGCGGCTGGTGACGTTGGTGGCACTCGCGGCAATGGTGATGTTGTCAGTGGCCACGCCAGCAGTGAGCAGGCTGGCAGAGTAAGCACCAAACGGCGTGGTGCTGTTAATGGAGAGGCCAAGTGCGCCCACACCCATGGCTCCTGTCACAGGATCAATGGTGGAGCGATAGCTGGCAAAGTCTGTGCCGCCCACCACCGCCCAGCCGCCGATGATGCCATTCACGAGCGTGGGAGCCGAAGTGATGATGATTTGAGAATTGGACGACGCCGTGAGGGGAGCGAGACCATTCATGCCGAGAACGGAGGCGCCAAGCGTACCACCACCCACCGTAAAGTTGACGGTCGCGGTGCCGCTTTGATTCAGGCTGGCGAGTGTCCATACCGCAGACCCCGTACCTGTGGCGCTGCTGCCGAACAGGTTGGCAGCGATGATGCTGCCACCGGAGACCAGATTGAGAGCACCGGCAATGCCCAGGGCATCGGTTCCCTGCTTTGCACCGAGGGTCAAAGTGCCGCCTACCAGATTAATGGAAGACGAGCCGGTGCGGGATGTCAGCGCAGACAGCCCGGAATTGTCCAGAGTCAGGCCAGAGTAATACACCGTAATGGCACCGTCGTTGGTGATCGTGCCACTGTCCTTGAGGGTCAGCGTGCCGCCACGGATGTTGGTGAGCATGTTCGCGTTGCGACCGTCCGTATTGGTCAGCACCAGATTGTTCCCGCCTGATTTATCGAGGGTGATGTTTCCGGCAATCGTACCTAGGAAGGTCGTCGTCGCCGTGCTGGGAATGGTGTAAAGCGTGGCGGTGGTGCCGGTGTTTGTCACCGTGCCCGCCGCGCCGGGCAGAAGATTGCCATTGGTCTGAGTCAGGGATGCGATGGCCTGGCTGAAGCCATTGAGATCCACGGTGCCGCCGTTGAGATTGAGCGCGGCTGTAGTGACGACGGTGGCCGTGGGGATGACGAGGAGGGTGTTGGCACCGCTGGTGAGATCAAGCTCTCCGGCATTCACAAAGGTGGCCCCGGAGATGAGGCTGGATTTTTGCAGATTGAGGATACCGCTGTCAGCCTTCACCAACGCACCGCTGCCGACGAGGTAGGAGTTCACGGTGAGCGTGTCCAAGGTGTGGAATATGAGTCCTGCCGCCCCCTGGGTAAGCGCACCGCCGGTGAATCCAGCGTTGCCCGTTTTCGAGACCACGGCCCCGCTGGTGATCGTCAGTGTGTTGAGCGCGCCAGATGCATTGAAGAGCATGGTGCCAGTGGCAAGACTGGTGGCGTAGTTCACGGCGATGCCACCGCCGGTCGAGGTCACGCCACCGCCGCTGCTCAGGGTCAGCGAGTTGATGGTGGTCGATGCGTAGAGATTCAGATTCTGCGAAGTGGCAAAGACATTCGATCCGGCAGCTGCATTGGAGGCCGTACCGACCAATGCGGTGATGGCCCCTGGAGTCGCCGTGCCGAGATAGCTGCCGGTGGGTGCAAAGTAACCGAGCGCCGTGTCCGCCGAGGTGAGGAGGCGGAAGCCGTTGGTGTCTGAAGTGACTAGGCCAGTGCCAGTGCTGTCAGAGCCGATGATGTCGGGGCGAATGCCACTGACCAAGGTGGGGGTGGTGGCGAAGACATTGACGCGTCCTGTGCCGGCTGCGGCTCCGCCGAGGATGCCTGTGGTGGAAATGACGAGCGTCCCGGTGTTGGTGGCGCTCTGGGCGGTGACTGTTGTGATGTTCACCGTCGTGCCGAAGGCTCCCGTGCTGGGCGTGAGGTTGAATAGGCTTTGACCGGCCACGAGGGTCATGGTGCCGAGTGTTTCGGTGAGTGATGCATTGTTGTTGCCCAGGTAGTTCAGCGTACCGCCCTGGAAGTTCAAAATGCGGGTCGTGCCGGAGATCGCCACTGCGCCACCGAGACGGTTGTTGATCGCATTGGCGGCAGCGCCGCTGTTGTCCAGCGTGAGCACGCCTCCCTGGGAGAGTGTTTCTACTGCGAAGCCGATCTTTCCGGTCGTGCCGCTGAGAGTGACCGTGCCGGCATTCACCAGCAATGTGCCGCTGATGCCTGCGCTGCTGTCGCCGGTGAGCACCCAGTTGCCGGAACCAATCTTCGTCACATTGAGCACACCGCCTGTGGAACCGGTTGTGAAGTAGTCGCTGCTGAAGGTCCCGGCAAAAGTGCCCCCGGTACTGTCACCAGTGACAAGCGTTCCCGCCGTGGCCACGCTGAAGTTCTTGATGATGGCCCCTGCGACGCCCGTGATCGTCCCCACCTGCAGGTTGGTCTGGCCGCGCATGTCGAGAATGTTGCCGCTGTAGCCCAGATTGATCGTGGTGCCCGCGTAGTTGGAATTTGCGCCGAGCACGATCGCACCGCTGGAACCGTCGGTGAAACCGAAGGTGTTCGCGACATAGCTGACACCGCCGAACTGAAGCGCTCCGGTTCCGGCTTTGAGGATCGTGCCGCTGGAGAGAATGTTGCTGTTGATGGTGAGACCGAGCTGGTTGTTGCCGTTCACCGCGGCATTGGTGACTGGATCCACGGTCACCGTCGTGCTGCTTGCGAGGCTGAGCAGCCCGAGCAGGGCCGGCACCGCACGCACATCATCAAGACTGGTGGAGGTGATGCCGCCCGTGAGAGTCAGCGCACCTGCGCCCGTGAGGACGATCGGTCCATTCCCTGCGGTGCCTCCACCCTGGCTGTTGAAGACGAGGCTGCCGATGGTTTCATTAAAGCCATTGAGCGTCCACTGCGCACCACCGCGCACGGTCACGGTGGCGCTGTCGGCGATCTGCTGCGAAGCCAGATTCACCACCTGGGCATTCGCGATGGGCATGGAGTCCGTGGCATTGTTATTGCCACCGCTGATGATGAGACTGCCGGTGATGGCATTGCCTGCACCGCTGAGGTTGTTGAGATTCACCACCATGGCGTTCACATAGGCAGTGCCCAGATAGGTATTGGCTCCGGCCAGTGTCAGCGTGGGTGTGCTGGTGCTCTGGCTCAGACCGTCCATGACGAGGTTCAGACCGCCGCTCACACCATTGTCGATGATGGAGGAGTTCACCGTGAGGACGTTGGCTCCCACGTGCAGGAAGAGTTCAGACTGCCCTGAGCCCGCTGTGAGCTGGCCTCGAACCGCCGTGCTGCCGATCGATGTTGCAAAGTTGTTGGTTCCCACGAGCAGACCGCCGCTGGTGAGTATCAGCGTATCGGTGCCCGAGCTGAAGGAAAGGGCGCGTGCCGCCGTGAGACCGTTCCAGGTCAGCGTGTTCACGACGGCGCCGCCGGTTGGCACGGTGATGGCCGTGTCACCGAAGCGCAGATTGCTTGTGCTGGTGGAGGTGGCAAAACTGGTGGTCTGCATGGCAGCGGTCAGTCCCCGCACCCCGGTGACAGGATCGTAAGTGGCAAATTCTGCGTTGGCCGTTGTGCTGGCGACGACAGAGTCCAGCCCGATAACAGTGGCCCAGCCGCCGATGATGCCATTGGTCAGAGTGGGCGCCGTGGTGAAAAGGATGGAGGGGTTGTCTCCCATCGTGCCGGTGCCTGCATAAAAGTTCAGCGTGGCCCCGAGGCTGCGTGAAAATGCCCCCGTGATGTTCAGGGTCGCCGTCCCGATGCCCGTCCCTGCCCCGGCGCCGGCCCCTACGTCCAGACGCAGTTCGTTTGCTGCGCCGGTCAAGGCAAGGCTTCCAATGGAAGCACTGCCAGCAGTGCCGCTGCGGCTGATGAACTGGAAGGCACCGCCATTGAGCGTGAGCGGCACGTTTGAGGCAAGACGGTTGCTCATGGCCTGAATGCCGGTGTCGTTCCACTGAAGGACCGCGTTGCGGACGAAGATACCGCTGGTGGCGGAGAGCCTGCCCTGATCGATCAGGGAAACGACACTCCCCTGAATCGTAGTGCTGCCGGCATAGCTGTTGTTGTCATGCATGGAGAGTGTGAATGCCCCTGTCTTGACGAAATTGATGATGTGCGACGCGTCTCCGGTGATCTGCCCCGCCCAGTCCGCTGCGGCACTGCTGGCGATGGTGAGGGTGGAGGCCGTGGTGGAGGTATTGGTCACGACGCCGCCTGTACCGGGCAGAATGCCCACGCTGGTAAAGTTGCCAGTGGTCTGCGTGTTGCCATTCAGGTCCAGCGTAGCGCCTGCATTCACGGTGAGCGCGCTGGCGTTCAGCGTAGAGGTGAGCGTGGAAATCGCAGGACCGGTGGTGGCAAGGAAGAAGAGGCTGTTGGTGGTGGGAGACGCGGCAGCAAGCTGCAGCGTCCCCAGATTGATGCGCGTCTGACCGGTGTAGTTGTTCTGCGCTGCACCCAGGATCAGGGTGCCATTGCCGCTCTTTGTCAGGCCGCTGGTGGATGGAGCGATGACGCCACCCAGAGCGGCATTGACCGTCAGCGTCGTGCCGCTGCCAGCGGTATGTATGATGATTTCACGCGTAGAACCACTGGCATTGGCCGCATTGATAAAGCCGCCGCCGACCGCGCCGATGGTGGAGCTCACAGTGGCCAGGATGCCGCCGCTCTCCACGGTCACATTGCGTCCGGAGTTGATCGTCAGCGTTGGATTCAGGGCTGTGCTGAAGGTCAGGGAGTTGACGTTCGTCGATGTATAAGCAGTGGCTGCCGTACCCGCATAAGTGCCGATGGCGGCACCGGCCGTGAGAGCCGTCGTCGTGTTGAGCAGGATGTTGTTGGAGGCCGTGAAAGTGGTGTCCATTTCCGTCCCTGCCACCAGTGCACGAAGTCCATTTGTCCCATAGAAGGCGAAGCTGACACCAGAACCGCCGCTGCCAGTGTCATCCACGATCATCCAGGGAATGATGGCCGCGTTCTTGGCGGCGGCAGCTCCCGCCTGACCGATGGCCGTGGGCGCGCCACCGAGCACCACGTTGGTCTTGCCGACCGTGAGCACAGCGGCGGTGCCCAGGCCGGCACCACGAATGAGCAAGGTTCCCGTGTTGGCCGCACGAGTGATGGTGTTCGTGCTGGTGGTGGACAGCGCCAGGGTGGAGGTGGCATTGACATCCAGCGTGATCAGATTGAAGCCGCCGGCAATCGTCAGGCTGTTGGCCCCCAGGGATTCATTCTGCGCCGTGATGTTGCCGGTATTGGCCGTCAGCAGCAGCGTGCCGCCGTTCATGGTAATGGCGTGGGAATTGAGCCGGTTCACCGAAGTGGCACCGAGCCCGGTGTAATCGAGCTGAAGCGTGTTGGAGGGGGTGAGGCCGGTGACGGGGCCGCCGTTGATATTGATCGCGGTGGTGGTGGTGCCTAGCATCGTGGTAGATGCGCCGGAGATCACCACTTTGCCCAAGGCCACGGTCAGGCCCGTCACGGTGGAGGCGGAGGTCACGCCGGTGAGTCTCAGGGTGTTGGCCCCCACCTTGGTAAGTGTGGTGCTGCCGGTCACCTGCGCCCCGAGTGTGAGATCGCCAAAGGTGGTGGCGCCAAGCCCGCTGGTTGAGTTGATGTAGTTCGTACCGATGCTGGTGGCGCCCCCGAGCGTGACAACGCCTGCGTAGCTGGCTGCGGTGGTGGAGGTGTTGATCAATGCGCCGAGCGAGCTGACGCTGCCGTAGCCTGTAATCGTGCCGCTGCCGCCGTAGCCGACGCCGGAGATGGTCAGGGCGTTGGCATTGGTGAGTGTCATGCCGTTCAAGTCGAGAACGGCACCGGTGGCAATGGTGATCGTGTTGGACGCAGCGCCCAGGGCTCCGGCGTTGCCCAGCTTGAGCGTACCGAGCGAGATGCTGGTATTGAAAACCTGGGTGCCGTTGCTGGCATTGAGCGTCAGAGTATTCGTACCCTGTTTCGTCAGAGTGATGCCGCTGCCGCCCACAATGGAGTTCAGCGTGAGGTCGCCATTGCCACCCACCGTGGAGCTGGAGCCCAGGGTGAGTATGCCGCTCAGGCTGGCGGCGGTGAGGCTGCTGTTCCACAGGGCGCCGCTGGAGCCTGCGGCAAGAACGGCCGTCGGTGTGGCGGAGGCGGAGGGAATGAGCGCCCCCGCGCCATTGATCGTCACATTTCCAGCCACCGAAGTCTGGCCATTGAGATCAAGCATGCCTGAGGCATTGAAGTAATAGGTGCCGGAAGCGCTGGAGACAGCGGCCTGGGAGAGCGTCACCGTGGTGCCGCTGATGGCGGTGATGTACGTACCCACAGGGATGCCTGTGCCGGAAACGCTCATGCCGACCTGCAGGGAAAGCGAGGTGGCTGTGTCAGCGCCTGCCAGCGTGAGCGTCGTGGAACCGCTGGTCACTGTTGGCAGAGAGGTCGTCGAGGAGTTGATGTTGCGAATGAGCGTACCGCCGAGGCTGGCCGTGGTACCGCCGCTCAGGGCTGACGCACTGTTGAGCTGGACAAAACCGGACTGGATGACGAGGTCGCCTGTGAAGCCGGTATTGCTGCCACCGAGGATCAAAGAGCCGGTGCCTGCCTTGTACATGGCATTCGCAGTGCCGCCACCTGCATGAGTGATGGCACCGATCAAATTGAGAGTTCCCGCGCCCTGGCTGGCGGTGTTTGTGGTGGCGATGACCACGCCGTTCCCAATCGTGATCGCCCCATCCACACCGACCCATCCTGCGCCGTAGATGCCGTTCGCACCGTTCACGATGTTGAGCTTCGAGTTGTTGTTCAAGACCATGGCCGTGCCGGTCATTGGCGCGATCACAGCGCCCAGCGGCGAGGCAAGCGTGTCGATGGTGGCCGAAGCGCCGGCAGCGAGGGTGTAGTTGTTGTTAATGATCGCCGCAAAGTTGTAGCTGTTGGCCGCAGTCGGCGCCGCCGTGGCATAGAAGAGATTGCTGGAGGAGATGGACTGGAAGCCGCCCGTGGCCCCGGCCACGGTATTGCCCACGCCATTGCTGGCTGTGTCAGCACCTGAGTAGAGCAGCCGGTAGGAGCCGGAACTCGTGGCATTGTAGGCGGTGTAGGTGATGGTATGGTAGCCGCTGCTAAGCGTGATCTGTCCATTCCCCGTGGCCTCGGTCAGCCCGGCATGAGGACCGATGTCGCTGATGAGCAGCTGACCGTCGATGTAAAGCACGCTCGCGTCATCCGAGGCGCTGCGAAAAGTGTAGGTGCCGCCCGTGGTGATTTTCAGCAGCCCTTGCAGCGTGCTGATGCCGTTGGTGAATGAGGCCGAGGTCGCTGCCGCACGATTGTTCATGCTTGCATCGTTCAGCAGGCCCACGGTGCCGACGCCGGAGAAGCCGATGCCCGCCACATTGACATTGAGAACTCCCTGCGCGGCAGCAAGGCTGCTGTAGCCGGCATTTAAACCACCAGCCGTGTAGCCAGCCGGCGTGGTGGATGGCGCTGTCGAGGGCGCTTGAATCAGCAGCGGGTAGTAGCTGCTGCCATTGTAGCTGGAAAGCTCAATAGGATTGGTGGCAACGGTCGTGGTCGTGCCCTGAGTCACGATGTCGGGGAAATACAGGGAACCCAGGCCGATGTTGACCGGCTTGTTTCCAGCCGTGTAACCGTAGACGTAGGCCGTCGTGCCAGCTGCGACGTTGAAGCGGGGAGCCCCCGTCGTGTCTGTGACGTTTTGGAAGATGATCGAATACGCGTTGGCGCTGGTCAGATTCAGCACCTGCGTTCCGGTCATCGTCAGCTGCGGCACTTTGATGGCGTTGCCTGTGCCGTTGCCAGAGACCGTCACGCCGATGCCGGCCGCATTGCCCACGAAGAGGTTCGCATAGTTGGAGTCCGGATTGACGGTGATCGACAGTCCCTGATAAACAATGAGACCGCTGTTGCTCAGACCATTGTTCTCAAGCGCCAGAGTGCCATTGCTGGTGATCGTAACATTGGCATTGGCCAGAGGCTGTGGAGTGTTGCCTGTGACTCCCCCCAGCACCATGACACCTTCATTGACGATGATGGAACCGCCAAAGCTGTTGTTGTTGGTCAGAGCCAGAGTGCCAAGACCGGTCTTGATGATGCTCGAAGCCCCGCCGCCCGCACCACCGTTATCGGTGATGACACCACCCAGCGTGAGGAATGTTCCGGGAACATCCACATTCACCGTTGTGCTGCCAGAATTGAGGGTCAGAGATCCGTTCAGCGTCAAACCATTTGGTCCTTTGTAGCTGAGATCATTGCCACCCAATACCAGCGCATTGGAGATCACGTTGGCGGCTGATGTCGAAGTCAGGTAGGTGCCTGTGCCGATGGTGAACGTGCCCGTGCCGAGAGGCCCGCTGATCACCGCGCCACCCACGCCAGCGGTAATGCTGCTGCCACCGATGGCTATGCCACCTGCAGAGAGATTCACACCACCGTCAAATGTGCTGGCACCGCTCATTTGCAGCAGCCCGTTGCCCGCCTTGGTGATGCCAACGCCCGCACCTGTCGTGCCGATGCCCACGATTGGAGAAGCAATGGAGAGAGAGGCCGTCAGCTGGGTGACCGTGCTGCCTGCGATCTGGATGGGGTTCACCGTGATGGTGTTCTGGCCCGTGGCGAGACCGAGGGATGCAACGCTGATGAGGGAGACGGTGGCTGGATTGCTGGAGCTTGCTGTGATGGGAGCTGAACTCGATAGATTGAGCACGCTCACCGGTATGGTCGTGGCCGTGGTCACGGTGGGAGCCCCTTCACCACCGTTGTTGTTAAACACAAGACTGTTCAGCGTCTGCGTGCCGGCCAGATTCACAGTGGACTTGCCGATGATGGTCAGGGTGTTGCTGGACTCTATCTGGCCGCCGATGCCGACCGCATTGCCTCCGGAAGCGCTGATGCCAACATTCAGCGTGGTGGCGGTCACGCCGGTGGCGGCGCCCACGAGCGTGAGTCCGCCGCCCGGAATCACGATGGTGCCGGCGGTCGCGGCCGCGAGATTCACGGTGCCCTGATTGATGACCGTGCCACCTGTGTAGGTGTTTGCAGCGGTGAGTGTGAGTGTGCCAGTGCCAGCCTTGTTCAGGCGCGTCACACTCCCCAGGCCGTTGTCCTGAATGATGGAATTGATCACCATGTCGGAGGCAAAGGTCAGGGTCTGCGCGCCGCTGGTGGAAAGAGCATTGTAGTTGATGGACAACTGGGTTCCGCTCAGCACCTGGGTGATGTATGCGCCGGTGGGGATGCCCGTCCCGCTGATCGCCATGCCTGCAAAGAGACCAGTGGTCGAAGTGATGGTGACCACGTTGCTGTTGGCCACCGTGCCCGTACCGGCGACACCCGTGCCTGTGACAGTACTTGCGGTGTTATATACCACCAGCTCAGAAGTGCCCGATGTTGCCGTGCCGCCTGTAGTCAGGAAGCCGCGGACCCCGGGCGTGCCGATCATGGTGGACCCCACGCCGCTGTTGCTGTGAAGGAGCCCCCCCTTGATGATGTTCAGCACATCGTCCGGGCTGGTGAACGCCAGGTCGTTTTCAGCCACACCGGCAAAGCGCAGGTAGTCCGTGGTCGCACCGCCAGACGGCAGAGTGATCACCTGGTTGATGCCGGCGATGCCGTTGAGAATGTTGGTCACGTTGCCTGCGCCAAAGCCGTTGAGCGTGCCGCCAGAGTAGGTGTTCAGCACGTTGGCTCCCGCCACCGCCGTGGTGGTGGTGACGGTACCTCCGGACATGTAGCCGCCGGCGTAGCCTTGATATCCAACGGTTCCCACTGCGCCGATGCCCATCGAGGGATTGAAGCCCGCCCATGTGTCCGAGTTGGCAATGGCCCAGGCCCCGATGACGCCGGTGGCGGTGCTGTACCCCATGCTGGCGCTGTTGGTGACGAGAATGCGCGGGTTCGAGCCATCAGCCCCCAGCGTGGTGCCGAGGAAGTTCAGGATGGCGTCCGCTGTGCGTGTGATGCTGGCGAAACCCAGGTCTGCATTCGAAAACGTACCGGTGCCCCCGATGGCCACCGAGATGGTGCTGACACCCGAGGCTGCAGTGAGGGCCCCCAGGCTCTCGGCAGTGTAGGTGTTGGCGCGTCCGGTGAGAATGATGTTGCCAGCGTTGATGGAAATCGTCGCCGCGTCATTGATGCGGTCATTGTTGTTGGTGAACAGATCCGTGTTGTTGTTCAGGCTGAGGTTCGCATAATTCAGCGTGATGGAGGAGGTGTTGGAGAGCGTGGCATTATCCTGAAGCGTGAGCCCGCCCCCCAGAATGATCGTGGCACCGTAGTAGGGGTTGGCGGAAAGCATCAGGGTGGTGTTGCCGTTGACCCGGGCAAACGTGATGGCATTGGCCAGGCTGCCGGTGATGCTGCCTGCCCAGGTGCCAGTGGTGGCGTTGGAAACCAGCAAAGCGGGTCCATTGCTACTGGTGACCGTACCGCCAGCCCCAGGAACCACGCCGCCATTGCTGCTGAAGTTGCCCACGTATTGCACGGTGCCGTTCAGATCCAGCGTGGCTCCGTAGTTCACCGTCAGCGCGCCTCCGTTGTCAAACAGGGTGTTGTTCCCGGCCGCAAGCTTCGTGGTGCCGCCGTTGAGAACAGTGGCCCCGGTGTAAAACTGCCGGGCGGTGATGTTGAGATTTCCGCTGAGCCCCTTGGTCAGCCCGCTGATGGCTACACTGGCCACGGGGCTCGCTGTGTTCGGGAAGAAGTTGGTGCCTGCGAGATTTTGATTGGTCACCAGGGTGCCGACGAGCGTGCCGCCGAGATTCAAGGTGGAACCGCTCGCCACCTGGATGATGGCTTCCGTGCCCGTCGTGCTGGGATTGGCAGTGGTGGTCACGTTCACCGGCGCCAGCACAATGCGTGTGGCGTTCAGCGTGTTCGTACCGCCATTCACCAAAATGCCACCGCTGCTCAGGGTGAGTGAGAGATCGCTGGCCAGCCCCGTTGCGGCATCCGTGCCCACACCCACGGTGAGGCCGTTGCCGTTGATGGAGAGTGCATTGAGCATGCGACCGCCCGGTGCAGCCCCGGCTGAATAGAGTGCATTCGTGGTACTGCCCGTCACCTGCAGCGTGATCGTCGGCGTCGAGATCAGGCTCGCAAGTGTGACATCAGCTGGAGTGCTGTAGTTGGTAAAAGTGGTGAGACCATTGGCCCCCATGGCCGCCCAGGAGGTGCCTCCGATGGTGATGCGGGGAAGCAGCGCATTGGCGGAAGAGGTGATCGCCCCATACGCAGGCACACCGAAAGTGATCCCACTCCCGGAGGCCACTCCGGAAGCAGCCACAGCCTGGCTCAGTGTGACCGTGGTGCTGGTGAGGCTCGAAATCGTGGTGCCGTTCAGGATGCCGACACCCGTCACAGCCTGGCCGGTGGCAAGCCCCGTCGTTGAGGCAACGGTAAGGGTGGTCCCTGTCACGGTGGCTGCGCTTGTGTTCAACAAGCTGCCAAAGTTCACCTGGTTGGTGCTGGTGCCGAGGGCCACATTGGAGGTGACATCCAGTGTGCTGCCGGCGTTGACGGTCAGTGAGGAGAAGTTCAGCTTGGTGGTGCCGCCGTTGCTGGTGATGTTCATGGCGCTCTGGCCGCTTGTCCCCATGACCAGAGCCCCGGCTCCTGTGCCGGCTGTGCCCTCAATGCTTCCCGCGCTGTTGCCGATGAAATTGAACGTGCCACCGGCGAGTGTCAGCGGATGATTGGCCAGACGATTGCCCAGGGCGGATCCGCTGTTGTCCAGCGTAAGTGTTGCGGAAGGATTCACGGTAATGCCGGACGTGCCGCTCAGGGCGCCAGCCGCTCCGTTGATCACCGTCGTACCGCTGTTCAGCGTGGTGGCTCCGGTATAGAGGTTGGCTGCCGTCAGCGTCAGCGTACCGGTGCCCGAATAAGCGAGGGCGTTTGCGCCTGTGCCTGCGTTATAGACACCGCTGATGAGCACATTGCCAGAACCGGCCAGAGTCAGGGTTGAGGCGGCGGTGTTGGTGATCCCCCCGGAGAGAATGAAGGATGACCCGCCGGCAATGTTGTTGGTCATCAACCGGCTGGCCCCAAGAGCCAGCACACCGGCAAACTCAATCGAGTTGCTCCCGGACAGCACGGTCACAGAACTGGTGATAGACACGGGATTGACGATGGCATTGGTCCCTGTCAGCGCCAGGGAGCCGGCACTCAGCGTTCCCCCGCCAAAGGTGAAAGTTCCGGCCGAGGTGCCAAAGGGATTCTTGGCATTCACGATGACATTCCCCTCCGTCAAGCTCACCCCGCCGGTATGCGCATTGCTCGCGTTCAGGGTCACTGTGCCGAGCGTGTTGAAGGTCAGCAGCGAAGTGTAGGTCGAGGGCAGGCCTGCATTGAAGATGGTGTTTCCTGTGCCTCCGAGGGTCAGCGCCGCACTGGCAGTCACCGAAAAAGGACCGCCGAATGTCAGCGTGCCACTGGGGGCGATGTTGTTGAAGATGGAGCCTGCAGCTCCCAGGTTGATGATGGTGGTGCCGGTGAATGCGATGGAGTTCAGGCCATTGAAGGTGAAATTGATGCCGGAAGAGCCCGTGAGAGAAACGGTGCTGGCGATGGTGGTTCCCGCCGAATTCAGCGTAAACATCCCGCCTGTGGCTCCCAGAGTGAGCAGTGTGCCTGCGCTCATGCCCAGCGGATTGGCGCTGCTGGCGGAGATGGTGCTCCAGCCGGAGCCAATGCCCAGGAAACCATCGGAGATGGTGACGCCGCCGGTAAAGGTGTTGGCCCCGTTCAGGATCCAGACACCGCCGTTGCCCTTGGTCAGGGACAGGCTTCCCCCATTGTCTGCCAGCACAGAGGTGATGGTGTTGGCATCGCGGCTTTCCCCCGTCAAAGTCAACCCCTTGGCACCGCTGCCAAGATTGATGATCTTGGTGATGTTCAACGCTCCGCTGCCACTGGAGTCGATGGTGTTGCTGGCGGTGGTCGTGTTGAGATTGATGGTGCGTGTGACCGTTTCGCCAGTGCCGACGTAGAGGAGGTAGCCACCGGCAGTGGTGCCATTGCCGAGGTTCAGCGTTCCGGTGGCATCACCAAAGGAACTCGACATGCCGCCTGCCCCAATGCTTTGAACCGCAAAGGCACCTCCCCCGCTGATGAAGGTGTTGCCGGTGTAGGTGTTTGCCCCATTGATGAGGAACATGGTGCCTGCGGGTGTGGACAAAGTCAGCGAGCTGCCGGTGGCTCCGCTGATGTTACCGGCCAGCGTGTAGATGTCAGCAGCGGTGGTTCCATTGTCCGTGACGGTGATGGTTCTTGCGCCCCCGTTCAGATCGATAGGATTCAGAATGGTCGTGTCTGAAAGTGCGGTGGCAGAGCCCAGCAGCAAGGTGCCGCTGGTGAAAGTGGAAGAGCCAAAGGTCAGCGTCGACAGCGACGAAAGACCGCCGATGGCAACAATGAGCGAAGAGCCTGATGCCGCAAAGCCACCGTTGGAGGAACCTGAGAGCCACTGCACCTGCCCTGCCCCCGTGCCCAGACTGCGTGTGAAAATGCCGGAGGTCTCCAGCACCCCGCCTGCCAGCACCAGATTGCTGTTGGCAGAGAGACTGCCGACACTGCCAAAGGTCAGGGACGTTCCGCTGGCCACGGTGTTTGCGGTGCTCAGCCGGATCTGCAAAGGGCCGAGGATGCTGGCAATCGTGGTCCCGGGGGCAATGCCGGCACCGGTGACCGTCTGGCCCACCGCGAGTCCCGCCGTGCTGGCGAGATCCAGCACCGTCGAGGCGGTGGCATTGGCAACAGTAGTCGCTGTGGTGAGCGTGGAGCCTGCGTCCTGGGCGCGCAGAGTGCCCGCCGAGATGGTGGTGGCGCCGCTGTAAGTGTTGGCGGCGTTGCCGAGGATCCACAGGCCCGTGCCCGCCTTGGTCACGCTGAGCGCCGTGCTGTCTATGGTGTTGTTGATAAGCTTCAGGTCGATCTCGTTGTCTCCCGTGGAGTTGCCCTGCAGCGTCAGCGTCTTCGCACCGGAGGTGGAGAAGGCAATAGATCCGGTGTTGGTGAACCAGATGGCTGCGTTGTTCTGGTTGCCGGTGCCGACGGCTGAGTTCCCATATCCTCCTGAGGAATCCAGGGCTCCATTGCCCGCGAGTGTGAAAAGGCGGTTCGTCTGCACGGACGGTGACTGGATGGTCGAAAGGAAGGAGTTGCTGTTTTGCCCTATGTATTGAAGCACGCCCGCCGCAGCACCTGCGGAGCTGCCGAGGACAAGGCTGGCGGCATTCCCCTGGGCGCTGCCAGTGCCAATGCTGCTGACGCTGCCGTAATTGGCCAGGAGTGACACGGCCAGAGTGCCCTGGGCGATGGTGGTCACACCGCTGTATGTGTTGTAACCGATGCTGCCCAGTGTCTGCCCAGTGGGAGTGGTGCTGGAGACGGCTCCGTTGAGAGGATTCAGATACTGCGTGCCCGAGCCGTTTTTGGTGACATTGAGCACGCCATCACCATCTTTCAGCAGACCGGAGAAACCGGCGCTGGCCGTGGTGGTGACGTTGTACGCACCAATGTTCAGCGTGGCTGCCGTGTTGCTGCCGCCACCGCTGTTGGTGACAGTGCCCGCACCTGTGAGCGCGCCGATCGTGATGGTATTGCCCGCGCCTGCGGCGTTGAGGTCGAGCACGGCATCCTGGCGGACAGCGGTAATGTTGCCAACAGTGGTGATGGCGCCCAGCGTGGCAGTGGCGCCCGACAGCTGAAGGGTGCCTGCGTCGATGTTGACGTTGCCGGTGAAGGCATTCGCGCCGCTGATGATCAGCTTGCCCGAGCCTGCCTTGGTCAGAGCCCCTGCACCGCTGCTGATGGCTGCGCTGATGGTGAGAGTGTTGTCGTTGTTGCTGCCACCGGTATAGACGATGATTTCACTGCCTGCACCGCCCAGCGTGAAAGATGCGGAGCTGGCGCTGATGGTGGCCGAGCCTGTGGAGTTGTCGAAAAGTACGCCGCTGGTGCTGCCCGCCGTGCCGAGTGTCAGCACTCCGCCAAGGGTCAGAGAAGTATTGCCGGAGATCTTGAGCGCATTGATCGTTTCCGGCGCCGTGGTGGTGACTGTGCCGCTGCTCAGCCAGTAGGTGCTGGTAGCGGTGGAAAGCGAGGCGGGCAGCCCGGACACATAGCCCGCATAGGCAGACACCACGTAGGGCCCTGTGCCCGTCACGGTGGCAAAGTCCACCGCGCTGGTGGTTGGGTTTGTGTAGTAGGCGAAACCGTTGTTCGTGGTGAGGCCGATGATTCCGTTCACCAGAGTGGGCGAAGTGGTGAAGCGTATGGCAGTGCCAGCGCCGGCACTGAAGTTAAGCACCGCACCTGCGCCGCGCGTGCCGATGGGGGTGGCATTGCCAAAGGTAAGTGTCGGCGTGCCACCGTTGGCCGTGGTGGTGATGTTCCCCTGTCCTGCAGTGGGAATGAGCTGCCCGACGGTCATCGCCGTGGCTCCTGCGGCCGCAGATCCAAGCATCTGAAAAGTGCCTCCGGCATATCCGTTTCCAGTGAGGACATCCGTGGAGAACACCAGGTTGTTGCTGCTTGTCAGCGGCGCGGAGCCGTTGCCGCTGGCTGCCGTGGGCTGGACCTGCAGCGTACCGCCCGCCACCGTCACTGTGCCGCTGAAGCTCTGCGCCACACCGGTGGCCCCGACACTGCCAAAATACAGCGTGCTGCCTGCACCGATGGCAGTGGCAATGGTGTTGTTGAAAACCACATTGTTGCCGTAGATGGCCGTGATGAAAGTCCCGGCAGGCACGTTGGCCCCCGTCACGCTTTGGCCCACGACCAGTCCCGAGGCATTCGCCAGAGTGACAACGTTGGTGTTGGCGGCGCCGTTAAAGCTCAGTGCTGAGGAGGCGGCAATGGCTGCGGTCGTGGCAGCACTCAGCGTGATGGTGTTGGTGGTGCTGTTGATCGCTGTAATGTAGGTGCCCGCTGGAAGGCCCGCGCTTGCAGTAACGATCATCCCCACATTCAGCCCCGTCGTGCTGGCGAGTGTCACAGACGTGCTTCCTGAGGCGGTACTGCCGCTGGTCGCAATGGTGGGAATGGTGGCCGCAGATGAGGCCTCACCGCCAAAGACGATGGAAGCACCGCTGCTGATGGCACCGGACGTGCCCACACTGAGGGTGACCGTGGTGGCCGTCAGCGCACTGATGTATGTCCCCGCGGCGATGCCTGTACCGAAGACCTGCTGTCCCACCGCCAGCCCATTGGTACTGGCAAAATTCAGCACCGTTCCGCCACTTGAGGTGGTGTTGTTCGTGGCCACCGTGGCGCCTGCGGCCACTGCTGCAGCTGCGTAGGAAGAAGCCGCCGGCGCATAGAGCCAGGTGCCGGAACCGCCTTTGATGAGCGAGGTCCTGTTCGCCGCGAGAACACCATTGTCCAGGATCACGCCAGTGATCTGATTGATCACCGCAGCTGTGCCCGTGTTGTTGTACCCTTCCAGGTAGAGTGTTTTGGCCCCCGCTCCCGGAGCGGCGATGCTGCTGGTCAGCGTGAGCCCCGTGGCCCCAGTGTTTGCCGCCGCCTGCTGCTGATTGGCAAACAGCACCGCCCCACCCGTCGTGCCTGAAAGCAGGATGGCCTTGTTGGAAGTTTCCCCCACACCGCCTGCGGCTGATCCCAGGTAATTCAGAATGCCGTTGGTGGTGGTGCTTCCAATCTGGATGCCACCACTGCCCGTGCCCGTGGTAGTGTTCACATTGAGCGCACTCAGGGCATTGACGTACACACTGCCGTTGGTGATGTTAAATACGCCGACATTGGTGGAGGCTGTACCTTGAATGGCCAGAGCACCATACCCGGCCTTGGACCAGATCTGGTCCACGTTGCCCACGGAGCTCAGCAGGTTGCCGGTCAGCAGCACATCACCGTTGGCGGTGATGGTATAGGTCCGGGTGGCGGTGCTGTCCTGGGAGAGAAAGCTCGTGTTCAGCGTGAGCAGTCCGTTCAGGCTGCTGGTATAGCTGTGGTTGTTCCCGGCGGTGGCAGAGAAGCCATAGGCGATCGTCCCTCCAGACCCAATGGTGATCCCATAGCCGTCATTGCCGTTGAAAGTGGTCACGAGCGCGCTGGTGGAAAACAGTGCTTCATTGAGACCTGGAGAGACGACGCCGTTCACACTGGCGCCGCCAATGGTGACGGTTTGATTGATGCCCACACCTCCGACTGAGCGCCCGGCATAAATGGTGGAACCAGCGGCATTGACATAGGCAACCGTCTTTTTCGAGAAGTCCGTGTTGCCTTCATCCACGCGCAGTTCGTAGGTGCCGGCGTAGGAATAAATGGATTTGATGTCAACGGCGGCTCCCAGGGCACCCGGCGAGTAGGCACGGAGGAAAGAGCCGGTCACTTCCACTGCTCCGAGGAAGTTGTTGTAAGGGTTGGCCAGGGTGACCTGACCAAGCAGACCGCCGCCACTCCAACGGTAGAATGAAAGAGAGCCCACAGTCCCTCCGGTCACGAAACCGTTGAAGCTGGAGTTGCCATAGCCGTTGATCTGAAGGTCAAGCCCGCCGGCAATGTTGATCGTGGAGGCACTGGTGAAGTTCATGGTTCCAGCGACAGAAGCCACACGTGTCTCGGTGTTCGAGGCTGCGGTGAAGATGCCGCTGAAATTATTGTTGCCGATGTTCACCAAGGCATATCCGGCGCTGTTGTTGGCACCACTGATGCCGTAGCCCGCCACGCCCAGATTGCGGGTAAAATTGAGCCCTGTGGTGCCGCCCTGCACCACCAGCGCACCACCGGCGAGCGAGCTGTTCAAGCCCGCAACGGAGATCGTCGTGGTGGAGGCCCCCAGCTGCCCCATGTTGCTGATGACCAGGGTGCCGCCGAGGACGTTGGTAAATCCGGTGTAGCTGTTGTTGTTGGTCAGGTACACCACACCTCCGCCCGTTATCGCCAGGGACCCGCTGCCGGACAGCAGACCGGCAAAAGTGTTCCATGAACTGGAGTTGGCGATGTTTGTGTTCACAGAATAGCCGCCCACAGCCGAAGTAAGCGCTCCGCCGATCGTCAGCACCGCGCCATTCCCCAGCACCACGTTTCCGCCCAGCGCACCGCCGCCAGAGAGAGAGCCCACGGATTGATTGAAGCCATTGAGATCCAGCGTGGCTCCCGCGACATTGGCCAGAGAGAGCGCCGAGCCCGCACTGAGAGCATAGGCGCTTCCTGCCTTCAGGGTACCTGCCAGAATGCTGGTGGCCCCTGTATATGAGTTGCTGCCAGAAAGTGTCACGATGCCCGTGCCCGTGCTGTTGATGGTCAGCCCTCCTGCGCCACTGATGCCACCGCTGCTCGTCATATCCCCGCTGGATGTGTTGGCGAGGGTGAGAAGGTTGCCACCATTGGTGATGCTCCCCACAATGGAAAGCAGACCACCGGAGCTGTTGGTGAATGATTCGGCTGCACCCAGCGCCAAAGTCAGCTTGCTGTCACCGATCGTGATCGTCCCGCTGGAAGCCCCCACCGCAATCCCCCCTGCCCCGAGGGTGAGAACCTGCGCCAGCCCGTTGCTGACGAGTGTGTACCCGGAGGTATCAAAGCTCAGCCCGCCAGCGGTGATTCCTGCGGCCAGGGTGACCAGACCGCCCGCGCCCTGAAAGGCCGCCGTGTTTCCGCCTGCATTATTCCAGATGTCATCAGTTCCACCTCCAAGCCAGTTGGAAGTGGTCATGTCCCAAGTACCGGCACCTCCACTGCCACTTTGATCCTGCGCGGGATCCCAGATCACAGTCGCTGCGCTCAAAGGCACAGGCAGCGTCATCAGAGGCATCAGCAAAAACAGACACATGCCTGTGAATCGGGCCAGAATGGAGAGCTGATTGTCTAAAGCTCCGGGACGATTGGTCGATCTTATTTTCTTGAACAGTGTTAGGTTGTTCAAGGCATGGGCATGCCTGAAAAAAGCAGAAGAAAAGCGCTTCATAGAGGGTGGAACGAGCGCCTCTCAATTCAGCACGGGCTGATCCAACACCCAATTCTCCAACACCCCGAATTCCGCTTATTAGACGCTAAATGTGCACATTGACTCCATTAAAGACATTTCGAGGGTCATCGTGGCACGCACCATGATGAAGTCCGTTCGTCGATGAGACATTCCATCTCATTTTTTGAAACACCCCATGCGCCCCTATGGGCTCACAATCCTGGCATTCCCAGCCCCCCTGCGAATCTGGCTTCTTTGATGGTATGAGAGTCGAATGGCAAGGAAATGCCGGTCACGAGAGATTGCGCATTTTTATGGCCATCGGGTTCTCTGAGAACTGGATCAGACCAAATCCATGGTAAAGCAAAACGTTCCGTACACGGAATGTGCATTGGATATCGTCCGAAGGGTGGATTCTTTCTGGCGATCAAAGCAGCAGACCACACGCATCCTTGTCGCTCCTGAAACGAAAGGCCTAAAAAACGTGTTAACGGAAATGCTGCTGCACCTGCCCCCCGGGAAAGGAGTGCAAAGGCTGTCATTGCACCCGTTGCACCTGGCAGATTGTGATGAGTGCTTGCAACCCAATGCACATCTCCTCCCCCAACAGCTCAAACTATTCCACTTCGAGAATCCCCTTTCAGTGTGGTTGGGCTCTGCCTTCTTTCGGGCACTCCGTCTGTGCCTGGGGTCTATTTCTTTTACGACAAGGAGGGTGACCTGCCATACATCGGTAAGTCGTTGGATCTCAAAAAGCGCATTGCTCGCTATCGGTATGTGACTCCGGAGAAAAAACCAAGCGAACGCTGAAACTGGTGCATCGGAGTGTCAGGATCGAATGGAAGGAATGTGCTACGCAACCCGACGCCATTGAGCTTGAGCACATGCTGCCTCCAGAACATCGACAACCATTTAATCGTGCTGGTGTATGGAAGGTGGCCCCATGGCGGCTGAAAATTGATGCCCCGTCCGAAAGATTGAATCTTGAACTGGTTCGTGAGGAAGGCGGCACCGGCCCTCATCCATTCGAGTGACTTTAGCCGCCTCCAATGTCAAAATGAGCGCCAGGTAACCAGACCTCATACACTTTGTTCGCTGAATGGCAGTCCGGACCGCGTCACCATTCGCGGGATTGCTTGGAAAAAGTGCCGGCCTGGACGGCGCATGCGTGGCATTGCCCACCGGCTGTTCTTTGGCAGGAGCTGGATTCAAAGGCGTAGGGCGAGAGGGCGCAGTGTCTCCTGGGAAACCCGTCGGCCGCCCCGGCGTGGCTGGCCCCCAGGATACGGATTTGAAGCTGAAGCCTGCATCAATATCTCATGATGCTGCGAACCAGCACCGCCAGTTCACCTGGTTTCATTATTCCAAATTGGCTGGCTCGCAGGTTCACTTCGCGACCGCAGTCCATATTAGAGGTGGGTCGCGAAGGCTGAGAAGCGGAGGCGCTGATCAAAACTTGTAGCCGAAGCGGATGCTGCCGAAGTGGGCTTCCATGTTGTTGCGGAAGAGCTGGACCTGGTAGCCGAGGAGCATGCTGAAGTCGGGGGTGAACTGGAAGTTCACGCCGGTGCCAAGGACCATGTAATCTTGGCCGGGAGTCTGATTGCCACCAGCGGCGGTGAATGGGGCATTGATGAGGCTGACGCTGGTGCCGTTGTTTTTGAGGTTCTGGCGCTCGTAGCTGAGGCGGAACTGCGGGGTGATGTCCGCCCAATCAGTGTGGAATTTCTTGGAGGTGGACCAGCCGACGCGGGTGACAAGGGACTCGAAGGTCTGCTTGTTGAAGCGCAGCGCGCCGAGACCGCCGCCGGTTTCGCTGTAGGCGTCCACGGTGCCGTGGAGGTAGTCGATGCCGATGAAGGGACCGGTGACGAGGCTGCGATCCGGGAGGAAATGGAAGTTCCAGCCGGTGTTGTATTGGATGGCGTTGGTGTAGGCGTCGGTGGCACCGGCGGCGGATGGGAGGCCGAGGCCGGGATTGCGCTGGGAGCCGAGGTCGTAGGCGCCAAAGGAGTAGAGCAGGCTGCCCCAGAAGCCTTTGCGAGCATACGCGAGGTAGGCGGAGAGCATGGGGCCTTCGAGATCGATCTTGCCGAGGCCGCCGGTGTAGGTCTGGGAGCTCTGGAGGAAGGTGACGGCAAAGCCGAGGGTGAGGCCGCGGGAGAGGTGGCGCTCAATACCGACGCTGGAGGCCCAGGAGTCGATCTGCACGCCGGACTGGGTGCTGATGGGATTGAGCTTCACGTTGCCGTAGTTGACGGTGGTGAAGACTTCCCACTGGCGGCTGCGCAGCACCTTTTTGGCGATGGGGTTTTTGTCCTCGGGGCCGTCTCCTTCTCCCATGACGACGCCGTAGTCGAGCGCGGCGGAGATGCTGCCATCGGACTCCTCTTCCTCTTCACCGCCGCCGCTGCGGAGATTGAAGAGGTGGTTGTTGATGTCGTTGAGGCCGGTTTGCACGCCGGAGATGATGGCCTGACCCTCAGCATTGGCCATGGCGAGGCCGCTGCTGTAGGCGGTGAGTTCGGGGCGACGGTCGGCGATGGAATAGATGCCGGTGGTCTGGTCAAAGGTGCCGAAGAAACCTGTAGCGAGGCCGAGGGCGCTGTCATTGACGGCAAGGTGGCCGGTGATGGTGCCGCCTCCGGAATTGAGCTCGATGACTTTCCACTGATCGCCACCTGCAAAGACGGGCGTGACGAGCTGATTGCCAATGACAAGGGTGCCGCCGGCGGAGGCATCGAGGATCCCGTGCAGATTGAGCTGATCTGCGGCAGTGGAGATGCCGGTGTTGTCTCCCAGGCCTGCGCCCGTGTAGAGATTGACCAGGATGACGCTGTCTGCGCCCATGACGATGGCTCCAGAGCCGGAGGTGGTGACTGAGAGCACCTGCGCGCCGGGAAGAGCGGTGGGATCTCCAACGCTGATGGCACCATTGACGAAGATGGATCGGTCCGGCGTCAGCTCCACCTTGCCTGACCCGGCCAGAGTGCCCGCGGTGCCGACGGTGAGATCACCTTTGCCGAGGAAGTTCACACTGCTGTTGATGGCAAGCAGAGCGTTGACGGTGGTGGCATTGTTGACCGTGAGGGTCTGCTTTCCCGAGCCGGAGATGCCGGTGTCGCTCTCGATGGTGAGGCTCTTGATGGTGGTGTCCACGTCCAGGTTGGTCTGAGTGCTGCCCACGCCGGTGGCGGAGAAGGTCACATCCGTGAGGGCGCCGGGCAGTGCGGCGGTGTCGGTGACGCCATCCACGGTGGTGGCCCAGTTGCTGGTGCCGGAGCTAAGGGAGGACCAGTTGCTGTCCACCTTGCCGGTCCAGTAGGCGGTGACGGGACGGGTGTAGACCAGTTTCAAGGTGGTGCCGTCATACACGAGCGTGAAATCTGTGGGCAGCGGGGCGCTGAGGGTGAAAGCGTGTGCGCTGTCGAGGCCGCTGGCAGCGGTGATCAGGGTGTAGCTGGTGGCCGTGAGGTCGGAGGTGGTTTCCAGAGAAAGGATGGCACCGGCGGCGATGGTGGCGGCTCCGCTGAGATTCAGGCTGGTCAGGAGAGTGCCGCCGCCCTGCAGGGAAAAGACGCTGCCGCTGTCAAAGGTGGCGCTGATGCCGGAGAGCGCACCGAGGCCCAGGAAGTTTCCGGGTTTCAAGACGCCGCCACTTTGCACATGAAGATTTCCGCCGAGCGTGCCCATGCCGCTGAGGGTGGCGGTGTTTTCCACGGTGACACTGCCGGTCGCGGCGGTGAAGTCTCCATTGATGAAGACGGTGCCGTTGCTGATGACTGTCTCTCCAGTGTAGGTGGCGCTGCCATTGAGCAGGGTGGTGCCGGTGCCTGCCACACGCAGCCCGCTGCCGCCATTGTCCAGGATGGGGGCGTTGATGGAGACGGTGCTGCTGTTGTAGTTGTTGATCTGGAGCATGCCGGCTGCCGTGGCTGCGGTGAGGCCTGAGGCGACGGAGTCGGTGGTGATGACGTAGGTGTTGCCGCCGGTGCCGCCAAAGTTCCAGACGTCCGTGCTGATCACTGCGCCAGGTGCCAGGGTGAGGATGCCGGAGGAGGCGGTGGTGTCCACCGTGATGCTGCGGGCAGACTCTGAGGCGCTGACGACCAGGGAGGCACTGCCTGCGGTGGAACTGCCGCCGTCATTGTTGTCGATGCGGTAGTCCGTGCCGGCGGTTGCGCCAGTGGCCGGGAGCAGGTCCGTGGTGGTGAGGCGGATGATTTGATTGAGTGCATTGACTGTGGCCAGGCCAAAGCCGGTGGAGTCGGTGACGGTGAAGCCCGGATTGATGGCGCTGCCGGCGGTCTGGCCGGAGAGCAGGACGACGCCGCTGCCCACGGTGCCTCCGTTCGCGCCACCGGCGGCGGTGTTGAAGTTCAGTGAGGAGCCTTTGCCTGCGGAAGTCAGTGCGCCCAAGTCCAGGGTGTTGCTGTCCCCGATGACGATGCTGCTGCCCGTTCCTGCAACGGTGGTGAGGCCGTTCACGGTCTGGGTGCCCGTGCCGGTGAGGCTGAGGGTACCACCGCCGAGGGTGAGGGCGGAGCTGCTGGAGATAATGTCCGCCGACACAGTGCCAAAGCCCAGCTCCAGCGTGCCACCGAGCACGGAGGTCTTGCCGGTGTAGGTGTTCGCCGCAGTGAGGGTGGTGGTGCCGGGTCCGATGTGGTTCACCGTGAGATTGCCATCCAGCGTGGGGGAGAAGTAGAGGCTGCCGGTGTGGTTGAAGTTCACCACGGCGGTGCCGTCACCACCGAAGATGCTGGCCGCATTCAGCGTGCCCGCCGCGCCTCCGGTGCCGAGGTTCAGCGTGCCGCTGCTGCCGCTGTTCGTCCCCATGTACAGCGTGCCGCTGCCAGAGTAAACTGTGATGATGCCGCTATCCGTGAGGTTCACCACCCCTGTGCCGCCATAGCCGAGGTAAGAACTGAGCATGGTCCATGTCCCACCGCTCACATTCACCGTGCCGCTGCTGCCAGTTTGGGTGCCAATATAGTTCGTCGTGCCGCTGGCGTTGACAGTGCCGCTGGTCAGGTTCAAGACTCCGGTGCCGTAAAGACCGACGGTGAAAGCGCTGCCGCTGGTCCAAGTCCCGCCGCTCACATTCGCAGTGCCGCTGCTGCCGGATTGGTTGCCGACATAGGCGACGTTGTTGCTGAGGCTGCCGCCGGAAATGTTTAGCAGCCCGGTACCGGAATAGCCGATATTAAGAGAGCCGTTTACCCAGGTCCCGCCGCTCACATTCGCCGTGCCGCTGCCGCCCCCGTTGTAGCCAAGATTGAGCTGGCCGGCTCCGGCGCTGCCGTACAAAGTACCACCGCTGCCGCCAGAGAGGTTCAGCACGCCGGTGCCATCATTGCCGACGAGGAGAGCTGAGCCGTAGGTCCAGGTCCCGCCGGTCACATCCACCGTGCCGCTGCTGCCTGCCTGATTGCCGATGTAGTTAAAATCTCCGCCGCCGAAGCCGAAGCCGATGGTGCCGCCGCTGATGAGAAGCCGGGCGACGTCTCCGGACTGATCGGCAACGAAGAGGCTGGCATTCATCTGGGAGAAACTGGCCCCGTCCACCACCTGAAGCGTGCCGGCGCGTATGTAGGTGTCGTTGGTGTAGGTGTTGAGGCCGGAGAGAATCAGGGTGCCTGCGCCCGCCTTGATCACCAGGCCCGTGCCGCTGATCACGCCGCTCTGCGTGGCAGTGCCTGAGAGGATGCTCAGGGTGGTGGGGTCATTTGGCGAACTGGTGCTGTAGCTTGTTGCATCTGTCTGGCCGTCAGTGTAGTCGATCTGGACTTGGGCAGCGAGCGGGGTGGTCAGCAGTACTGCCGTCAGGCAGCTGAGCAGGTAAGTGGTCAGGCGGTGGAAACGACGGGTGGGGAGCATGAAAAAAAAGATGAAGCGTGGTTAATTAACTGCCAGTGAAAGAGATGGCCATGGTTTCTTGTTTCACTTAAGACTAGCGTCGTGCGCAGCGGACCAATCAACATGGGGGAGTGCCCAGGCTGATTGTAACGCCGGGCACTGCTTTATAGATTTTTCCGTTCAAGAAAACCGCGCCGATTAAGAAATTCTTTAAAACAAGAATGCCGCCAATCAAGCCAATTGAAAAGGATTTCAATGGTTTTTTGTTTAAGGCGTTTGAAGCGACTATTTGCCAGGCAAATCTCTGAATTGGGCAAGCGATGAGCCTATGTAATGGCAAGGGGGTTCTTTGCTGTTGCGGAAGGGGGCAGAAACAGAAAAAACACGCCCCGCAATCGGGACGGTGATTTAAGTGAGGCTCCGGGACAAGAGCCTGAGCAGGTCCGCCTTTGGGGCGTCGGTGTCCCTACAACTTTTTCAAAGAAGCGATCAACCAACCATTCGCAAGCTGGCAAGGTTCCGGGAAAATGGCTGCTTCTGGAAGAAATGAGCTAAAAACAATATCCAGAATATTTGCGATTTATTATGCGGCTCAGCGCGTGGTCATGGGGCCCATCTTGACGACCTCGAGTTCTCTGCCCTTCACCTGGCGAATGGGCAGGAGTTCCTCATGGTGCCAGCGATCATCCGGCGCACCGCTGATGAACCAGTCGCCGCCGTTGTCTGCCAGGATCATGCCGTGCGTTTTGAGGCCTTCCAGGATCACTTTGGCCGCGCCTGAAAATCTAGAGGTGTCAAAGCTGGCCTTCAGGCGCACACGCATGCCCATGGGGGGCAGGTTGTCATCCTTGTGCGGACTGGCGAAGTGCGTGGCGGGCGGCACATAGGCACGGCGTGACTTTTTGACCGTGAAGCGCAGCGCATGGGCGAGCTTCTTCGTGCCGCAAATCTCATCGTAGCGAGCCAGGCCGGGCATGATGGGCAGGCCAGCGGCATCGGCACTGGTCCACCCGGCGGGGCGCGGCTTGGGCGCCTTCAGATCAAAGACGCTGCCGCTGTAGGCCTGCCATTCTTTGCCACCGGAGAGCGGAAATGCGCGGTAGATCTCATAGAGCTTCCAGTTGTCCTTATCGAGCACGAGGACGTGGCGGTCGCCATCGCTTTGGCTGCCGCCTTCGATCCAGGCATCCGGCGGGATGGGATAGGGGCCGGGATCGCTTTCATCTTTGGCTTCTCGGAAGATGACCGGCACCTTTGGCTGATCACCGCTGACAACGTAATAGGGGATGCCGCCGGGCTGCCCCTGCCACACGAGGCCGAAGTCCTCATGCAGTCCTTTCTCCGCGCCGATGGCCGCTATGATGGCGTCGCTGAGCGGATCGACCTCGTCTTTGGACACATCCCGGTTCCATTCGTCCCCAGCAGGCATGAGCAAAGCGCCGCCGAGGTCGGCATTCGGTCCCGTCTTGAGTTCAGGATGCTGCGCGAGGGCGCAGGCGGTGAAAACGCAGAGAAGCAGCGTGGCGGTTTTCATGGAGGAATCACTTGGGCTCGCCATCCGGCGGGAGAGTCGTTTCGCGAGGACCATAGACGGGCGCGTTCATTCCGGCCTCATGGGCACCCATGTCAGCCGCCGAGCCAGTGAAGGCGTCGTTTACATTGGGAAAGGGTCTCGCAATGTCTGCGGCCGCAGACTGGGGCTTGAGGCGCAGATCGGGCGGCTCATAAAATTTGGCGGGATCTTCAGGAAAGCTGGGATGTGCCAGCACCCCCAGCGTCACCTGCACTCCATGAGGCTCAAACTCGATACCTGGCAGTTTGCTGAAGGTCCAGGAACGCAGCTTGCCTTCAAACGCAAGGCCGTGCGTGGCGTAGGCATTGAAGTCGATGACGCAGTGCCCGCCGAAATTCTGCACGTCTGCTGCGCGCCCGCGCCCGGGGCTGTAGCCGCCGTATTGCCTCCCCTTTGTCACTTTGCCGCCGATGAAGAGGTTGTTTTGGATCAAGGCATGATCAAAGGGCTCCCCGGTGTAGTTGCCAAAGCCATCGCCCGCTTTGACGACGGTGTTGTGCAAGATGACATCGCCGACGCTGTAGCGGTGCAGCTTGAAGGCGCCGTAGGTGATGTTGAACATGACGTTGCGGATGAAGTAGTTCGGGCCGCCGAGGCCGGGCTGGCTGCTGATCCCGACAAAGCAGTTCGTCAGGCGATTGCGCATGATGCGGCAGTTGTGATGGGCAAAATCCGCCTCGATGCCGTCGTCGAGCCCGGCGCTGATATCGTTGTTGAGGATGTCATTGCACGCCTGCACCACCGCGCCGCCATCCTCCATGTGGGAGATGCAGTCGCGGAAGCCGCTGACACGGTTGTGGCGGATCACATTGCCGCTGCCGGTGAATTCGATGCCCTCGCCTTCATTGTCGCCGCCCGCCCCCATGATGGAGGGGTCCCACTGGCGTATGCCCGTGATCACGTTGTCCTCGATGCAGGCATTTGTCATGCCGGGCTTGTAGGCCTTGATGCCATACTGGGCGGTGATCTTGCAACGCCTCACCACACAGTGCTCGGTGTTGTTCAGGCGCACCGGGCCATTCACCGTGATGCCTTCCAGATACACCCACTTTCGGTCGGTGAGGCCCGCTTCCCTGAAAACGGCCTTCCCGCTCGTGCTGCGATAAATGACGGGCTTTCCCGGCTCGCCATCGCGATTGAAGCGCACCTCGCCGTAGTCGCCATCGGCCAGCAAAAGCACCTCGCCGGGCTTCACGCTGTTGATCTCGGCCTTCGTGCCGTTTCTGATCACCGCGTCCTTGGCTGCGACGGCTTCGGGCCGCGTGCTTGCCTTGATGATGCGGGTGGCATCTCCACCATCAGGATCATGCAGAGTCAGGGCGATCTCATACTCCGTGCCAGGCCGCAGATCGAAGACGCTGCCGCTCAGGCGATTGGTCCAGGAGATGATCGGATCGGTCTTCTGGCTTGATCCCGCCGGGACGCGCTTGAGAGGCATGCCCGCGCGCCATTCGGCAGCCCCAACCGGACGAAACTTGATGTCACAGACCGCATCGAGATCGTCATCTCCCTCGATCTGCCATTCGACGGCGAGATTCGTGAGGGTGGGAAACGGCGAGGTGACTTCACCCGGCGTGGTGGAGTCACCCGCGTGCAAGCTAGCCAGCAAAAAGAACGGCAGCAGTCGAGTCATGGAGTTTCGTAGTGCCTGCCCTATGGCCGGACAAGCGGTAAATAAAGCCGCCAGGGTGGCTTCACTTCACCCGCACAGGACGGCATGGATGGAATCCTCTTTGGCCCCCGCTGAAACCTCTGCTGCAGCTTCTTTGATGGTACCGGCGGTCGGACTCGAACCGACACATCCTCACGGATACAAGATTTTGAGTCTAGCGCGTCTACCAATTTCACCACGCCGGCATGCTCAAAGAAGAGTTCGTTTAATTAGCGAACTCGTCGGAGGTTTGCAAGGCTTTTGGCGGGCCAAGTATCTCCTGCATCAAAATAGCCTGCCGCATCTGCGCGGGATCACGGCGCAAATGGCGCAGCGTGGCCAGGATGGAGCCTGTGGGGGCCTCCGATTTGGCGGGGTGGCTGGCTGGAGCTTCAGCGAGGGCTGCGGGTGACGGCGCTGCGACCACCGGCGGCACGGGCGGCGGAGCCGGAGCACGGGCCGCCTGCACGGAACGTTGCTGCACAGGCTGCTGACGCTGCTGCGGGCGCTGGGCCTGCGCTTTGCGCTGCTGCGGCGGCACAGGCCGGGCGGGAGCCGAGGCCTGCCTGGCTGTCTCCTGCAGTTCTTTCCAGGCTTTGCGCAGTTCATCCCACGGGGATGGCACCACCACAGGTGGCAGGGGGGGCTTGGCGGGGGGCGCAGGCTGCCCGGTCTGCTTGCGCCAGGCGGCTTCGCGGCGGCGCTGCTCCTCGGGGTCCGGAGGGGGCGTGGGTGCCGCTCCCTTCCTCAGTTGCCAGCTTTCCCACAGCCATTTCACAAAGCCCGCCAGCACGGCGATGACAATGATTGCCGCCTGAAACGGATCAAAATCGCTGCTCAGCAGAATGGGGTGCATGGTCACGACGACGCTTGCAGGGTTACTTCGCACCGGGGGAGTCCCCGGCGATCTTGGTGCGCATCTCGGTGTCTGCGAGCACGTTCTTGTATTTGGCAAAGTCCATCACACCAAGCTGGCCGTTGCGGAAAGCTTCGGCGATCGCCAGCGGCACCTGGGCCTCGGCCTCCACCACACGGGCGCGCATTTCCTGGGTGCGGGCAGACATTTCCTGCTCCAGCGCCACGGCGGCGGCGCGGCGCATTTCCGCCATCGCCTGCGCGATCTTCTTGTCGGCCTCGGCCTGCTCTGTCTGGAGCTTGGCACCGACGTTTTCACCCACGTCGATGTCGGCAATGTCGATGGAGAGAATTTCAAACGCCGTGCCGGCATCCACACCTTTGTGGAGCACGAGCTTGGAGATGGCGTCAGGATTTTCCAGCACGTCCTTGTACGAAGACGAGGAGCCGATGCAGGTGACGATGCCCTCACCCACACGGGCGATGACGGTTTCCTCCGTGGCACCGCCGACGAAGCGGTCCAGATTGGTGCGCACGGTCACCCGCGCACGCACGCGCAGGGAGATGCCGTCCTTGGCCACGGCGTCGATTTTCCCACCACGGCCCATGTCCGGGTGCGGGCAGTCGATGACCTTGGGATTGATGCTGGTGCGCACGGCTTCCAGCACCGTCTTGCTGGTGCCTTTGCAGGCCAGGTCGATGGCGCAGGCGCGGTTGAAATCGAGCGGGATGCCCGCCTTGTCAGACGCAATCAATGACAGCACCACGTGCGTCACCTCACCACCGGCGAGGAAGTGCGCCTCCAGCTGATCCGTGCCGATGGGGATGCCGGCCTTCGCGGCGGTGATGCGGGTATCGACGATCAGCGCATTGGGCACACCCCGCAGCCACATGGCCAGCAGGGTGGGGAAACTGACCGGCGCATTGGCGATACGCGCGCGCAGCCAGAGATTGAAAAACTTGGCCACCAGCAGGAAGAGGACAAGCGCGACAATGATGGTGGCGCCGATGATGAAAATTTCGAGAGAAGCCATGAGCGGGTTTGTTGGGGGTTGGGGAAATGAAAGGGCAGGAAAATCAGACCGTCAGAGCGTGCGCACGAGCAGGTTGCCAGGCTCCGTCGCGATCACCTCAATGCGTGCACCGGCCGCGGCGAGGCCCGTCTGGCAGCGCACTTCGTAGCGCTGGCCGGCGATCTCCGCACGCCCCAGCGGGCGCAGCTCGGTGAGGGCCACGCCCTGCGCACCCGGCGCGGCTCCAGCTGCGGCCGGGGTCTCGATGCTCGTGGTCAGCGTGAATGACCGGCGGAAAAACTTCACGGCGAACCACCGCAGCCAGACGGCCAGCACTCCCGTGGCACACACCACGATGCCCAGCACCAGACCCAGCCTCTGGGCAGGGCTCCAGCCTGCGAGCTCCTCAGACTTCAGGGCCAGCCACACCGCTGCAAACAGGGCGATCGTGCCTAGGATGCCCGCCACCCAGCCAGGCAGGAAGGTTTCCAGCATGATGAGCAGGATGCCGAACAGCGTAAGAATGGCGATGCTGGCGAGCATGAGTGCACCAAGCTGGATGCTGCAGGACGGGGCGTCAACACGTGATCACCCTCCACGCCTTCCGGCGGAGCTCAGGGCTGACGCGGCGGCACCATGGACTGACGCCAGTCTTTGGCCCCCACGGGAATGTCTCCCAGGTTGAGAAGCGTTGGCGAAGCCGGGCTGGCAAATGCCATTCGGGAGGGACGGCCACCCTCGCCTGCCGCACTGGTTTCGAGCAGGTTTTGTGTGCCCATTTTGATCGCAGTGCCCGTCGGTGCACGCGCCAGGATGGGGTCTCCCCCCAGCTCGGTCCGGGGCTCGACACGCGTCCAGGCATTGGCAGACCAGTAGTCCCCCTTCCAGTTGCGGTTGGCGCTGGTGGGCACGTAGATGGCAAACCGGTCAAACAGCACCTCCGGCACGTAGCGGCTGCCCACACGGCTGGCCAGCGGCGGGTCGCTCGGGTCAGGGCGGCTTTCCGTGGATTCGAGCAGGTACTCCTTGTCCTCGATCTTCACCACGCACCAGGCGTGGCCTCCCAGGTCTCCGTAGCGCCCCAGCGCCACGCGCACCTGAAAGCCGCGGGACATGAGCCAGTCCGCCAGAAAGATGGAGGAGTCCTCGCAGTCGCCCCGCTGCAGCCGCTGCGTCTCATCTGCAAACTGCCAGCAGTCCGTCTGTTCCGGCTTGGCAAAGCTGCTGCCCGCCTTCGCGCCGGGGTCGTTGGTGTAGCGGCAGTTGGCATGCACGGCGGACCAGATGGTGAAGAGCTGCTGCACACGCGACTGGTTTTTTGCAAACACCGCCGGGGGCGCGTAGCCCGTGAGGAACTCGTTTACGTAGTGAAACTTGCCCGCGCTGTCCGCCGCGATCACCGCATACTTGCGGTGGCACTTCGGGCACTCCAGCGCCATGCTGCGCTGCGCCTTGGAGAGCTTCATGAAGTGCGGCTGCTTGCAGTGCACGCAGGTGCTGAAAAAGGGCTCGTCTCCAGATTCTGAGAGCGCTTCAGGCGTGAAATCCCGCAGCCTCTGGCCCAGCACCAGCAGGGCCTCATGCATGAGCCCGCTGGCTCTTGGCCGCAGGCCGATGGCCATATGCGTCATTTCCGGCTGCGCGCTGTGGGCATGCTCATGAAAGCGCTGCAGCAGCTCGCGCAGGCTCGGGCTGCTGGCCACACACACCGAGACCCGGTAGTAGCGCGGCATGCCGTCCTGCACCAACTCGGTGACTTTGTCGAGGTTGGTCGTGTCGATCTTGGGAAACTCCCGGTCCAGCCAGGCCTCCATTTCAGGGTCCACCCGCAGCGTGGGGGTCTTTTCCGCCATGCGCGAGTAATTGAACTGGTCCACCAGATCAACGCGGAACTTAGCTGCGCTGTACTGCGCGCCGGGGCTCGTCATCAGCTCCCCGACCCTCATCTCCCAACCTCTCAGCCAGCCTTCCTTCATCGCAACGATCCCCCCCGCCAGCAAGGCAGCAGAGGTGATGGACCAGAAGATAAGGCGACGGCTCATGCGGACAGTAAATTATAGTTTTTATAACACTGCGCGCAACGAAAACCACCCGCTATGACAAAGTAATTACGTTTAAATCCTCCCCATGGGGCGAGTGCCCCCACTCAGCCCGGCAGCTACTTTTTCACCTGAAACGGAATCTTCGGTGTGTAGGGCCACAGCTTCGGGGCATTGACTCCCACAGCCTCAAACAGCGTGCTGGGTTTCTGAGCCACCACGTCGGTCAGATCGCCAAACCAGGCGGCCTGCGGGTTGCCGGGGAGGCTGGAGACAAAAATACCCCCACGCTCGGCACGGCCAAGCAGCACGCCCTTGGTGCGAATGCGCTCCGGCGCCAGGTAGTAGGTGCCCTTGTCAGAAACGACCAGCGCTGTGTACAAACCGGCGGGAAACTCCACCTTCCCCTGGCCGCATTCGCGGAGTTCACCCGGACCGACCACGATCCCCGAAGTGCCAGTGGACACGGGGGCCACGGAACCACAGGAGGCAAGCAGCAGCGAAGCGAGGGCAAGGAAAAGAGCGCGGGACAGTTTCATACAGGTTGGGTTGGCAGATCTTCGTGATCAGAGACCCCTTACGGTATCAGGATTCATGCCATGAATCACTTTGTCTTCAGGGTCAGCGTCACACGCCGCACCTCCATGACCGTCTGGCCGGGGATCTCCAAGGCACGCAGCGTGAGAAGTCCGCGCTTGGCGGAAAGATTGATCGTGCCCAGCGGCAGGCTGTGAAAGTCGCGCATGTAGCTCTCCCCTTTGCGCGGCGCGCGGTCCTGATCATCCTCCAGCGGCGGGTACCAGCCGGGGCCGACTTTGCCCGTCGCCAGCGCCCCCTCAAAGCTCAGCTCCACCAGCGCCCCCGCATCCGCCTCCGGGCAGGCGTAGTCGATGTTCACCTCATACTCCCCGGCGGTGTGCACCTCGATATCCCACGTCATGCTGTCCTCCTTCGTCCTCCAGTTCACAAAGTAGGAGCAGTTGGGCGCGTTGGAGCTGCGTTTCACCTCACCATGCGGGACGCCATCGCGCGCAGGCAGCATGGTGATGGGGAACTCCGTGTAGCCCACCGGGTAGGGCCGATCATCCTCAAAGGGCTCCGCGCCGGGGTTTTTTCCTTTCGGCTTCGCCTTCCCCTGCCCTTTGCCTTTGCCACCACCGGCTGCGGGCACGTAGGGCTTTCCAAACACCTCCTGGTGCCAGGCCGTCGCCTTGGCAGCGAGCTCGGCGGCGATCTGCGGCTGCTCCGCTGTCACGTCCTTGGTCTGGTTCGGATCCGCCACCATGTCGTAGAGCACGCCGCTCGCATCCAGCCGATGAGTCTCCGACCGCACGCTGAGCCTGCCGCCGTTGTAGTTCATGAGCTCACGCGGCCCGCGCTTCCACTCGCCGCCGAGCAGCAGAGTGGAAAAATCCCAGCCGTCCAGCGGCTTGGTGCTCACCGGTTTCACCCCGGCCAGCGCCGTCAGCGTCGGCAGCAGATCGATCGCCCCCGAGATCCGCGTGACCCTGCTGCCCTCCTTGATTTTCCCCGGCCAGCGCATGAACAGCGCCGAGCGCACCCCGCCCTCATCCGTGGTGCCCTTTTTCCCCTTCATGCCGCCGTTCCAGCGGAAGCTGTTGGGGCCGTTGTCACTGAAATAGACCACGATGGTGTTTTCGCTCAGCTTCAGGTCATCGAGCTTCTTGAGCACACGGCCCACGTTCACGTCGATGTTGTCCATCATCGCCAGCACGGTGCGGCTCACGGCCAGGTCTTCCTTTTCCCCCTCCTCGCCGCGCATCGTCACCGGGGAGTCTTTGAACTTGTCCCAGTGCTCGTCAGGCACGCTGAAAGGCGAGTGCGGCGTCGTCAGCGGGATGTAGCAAAAGAAGGGCTTCTCGCGGTTCGCCTCGATGAACTCCATCGCCTTTCCCACCAGCACGTCCACGATGAACCCCTTGGCGCGGAACATCCTGCCGTTGTGCTCCAGCGGCGGGTCAAAGTACTCGCCCCAGTGGCCCGCCGTGTAGCCCACGTATTCCTGAAAGCCGCGCGCATTGGGGTGGTAGGGCCACTGGCTGCCATTGTGCCACTTCCCAAACGCCCCCGTCGAATAGCCCGCAGCCAGAAAGGCGTCCGCGATGGTCTTCTCATCCGTGTTCAGCCGCTCCAGCCCGGTGGACACGCCCTTCACCCCGCCACGCGAATGGTAGCGCCCCGTGAGAAACTCCCCCCGCGTGGGCGCGCACAGCGCACAGACAAAAAACCGGTCAAACTGCGCCCCCGACTGCGCCAGCTTGTCGATGTTCGGTGTTTTCAGGTTTGTATTCCCATGGATCGAGTAATCCCCCCAGCCCGAATCATCCGCCAGCATCACCACCACATTGGGCGCCGCCGCGTGGAGGTGGGTGCAGACAAGGAGGGAGACCAGAAGGCAGAATCGGTGGAGCATGGTTGGGCGCGGAAACGGAGCCGGAGAGGTAATGCTATCAACTCCTTGCCGTTCCTGGCATTACTCCTCTCTTGACCAAACCCCGAAATCCACTACCATGCCCGTCCCCACGCCCCGGCGAAAGCTGCGTACCGCGCCTCGCCGAACCACGTGGAGCCCCACCACCATGAAAGAAAACATCCATCCCAAGACCACCGAGACGACCATCACCTGCACCTGCGGTGCCGTGTACAACACGATCTCGACCGTGCCGAACCTCCGTATCGGCATCTGCTCCGCCTGCCATCCTTACTTCACCGGTGAGCAGCGCTTCATCGACACCGCCGGCCGCGTGGACAAGTTCGCCCAGCGCTACGGCTCCATCCGCGCCCGCCGCACCGCTCCGAAGCTCGCAGCCGCCGAAGCAGCCCCTGCTGCCGAAGCCTAGCTCTCAGCCCCCGCTATTTAGTCAAACGGTGTCCATGCCTCGCGCTGGGCACCGTTTTCTTTTTGTCTCCGCTCTCCGCTTCCCCTTCCCCCCGCCACCATGGACTACTCAGGCGTCATCGCCGGTAAACGCACCCGCTTCGCCGACCTCGAAGACATCATCGGCCGCCCGAACTTCTACGACGATGCCAAGAAGGCCGGGGAACTGCTGCGCGAGCACCGCAGCCTGCAGAACCTCCTCACCCACTGGGCGGATTTTGAAAAAACGCAGGTCGAGCTGGCCGACAGCCGCGTGATGGCCAAATCCCAGGAGGACAAGGAATTCGCCGAGATGGCCGCTGCGGAAATCCCCGTGCTGGAGCAGCGCCTCGTCGATCTGGAAAAGTCCATCCAGGAATCCATCCTGCCTCCTGATCCGCTGGAAGGCCGCGACATCATCCTCGAAATCCGTGCAGGCACCGGCGGCGATGAAGCATCCCTCTTTGCCGCCGATCTGCTGCGCATGTACACGCGCTTTGCGGAAGGCCGTGGCTGGAAGATCGAGCCTCTGGACAGCAGCCCCTCCGAAGTGGGCGGCCTGAAGGAAGTCATCGTCAAAATCAGCGGCGAGGACGTGTACCGCGTGATGAAATACGAAAGCGGTGTGCACCGCGTGCAGCGCGTGCCCGCCACGGAGGCGCAGGGCCGCATCCACACCTCCGCCGCCACCGTGGCCGTGCTGCCCGAGGCCGAGGAAGTGGACTTTGAGCTCAAGCCTGATGAAGTCCGCATCGAAGTCTGCCGCTCATCCGGCGCAGGCGGCCAGGGCGTGAACACCACCGACTCCGCCGTGCAGGTGCTGCACATCCCCACCGGCACCATCGTCCGCTGCCAGGACGGACGCAGCCAGATCAAAAACAAGGAAAAGGCCCTCAGCATCCTGCGCTCGCGCCTGCTGGAAAAGAAGCAGCAGGAAGAGGCCGCCAAGTACTCCGCCAACCGCAAAAGCCTCATCGGCAGCGGCGGGCGCGAAGAAAAAATCCGCACCTACAACTACCCGCAGAACCGCGTGACCGATCACCGCATCGAGCTCACGCTCTACAATCTCGACCAGTTCATGGAGGGCCGCATCGAAGGCATCCTCCAGGCCCTGCTGGCCAGCGATCTGAAGGAGCGTCTGGCCGAGGCCGGGCTGGCGTGATGGGACAGGCGCTCAAACCCTGATCAGGAAACCCAGCTCTCGAAGGCTTCTTCGATGAGCTTGGGGCCGTCCTCGGTGAAGGCCCACAGGTGAAGACCGCCCCGGGCAAACAGCGGCCCCAGGGTGGAGCAGTCATAGTGCACGCCGATGGGGGTGTCCGCGTCCAGGTTAAACCGCTCGCGCAGCGCCGTGAAATCCACGCCTTGCTCACCTTCCTCCAAGAAGCGCGACTGCAGCACGCAGTGGCACACATACCCAGGGTCGGGGTTGATCGCCATGCAGAAGTCAAAATCCGTCTTCCGGACATAGACCAACCTTCCGCTGGTGTCCCGGATGATCTCCCGGGCGGCCACCAGGCCAGGCTCGTCCATGACAAAAACAATGATGGGTTCCTTGTCCTCCGGCCTTTCTTCAGGAGGACGCATGTGCGCAAGAACATTCCGCTCCATAATGAGCTGAGGCCCCCAGTTTTCGAGCCAGCTCAAAAGATGCCCGCCGAGAATGCGGCACTGCATCTCCTGCAACGGCGTGAGGCTCTTCCGTGCGGGGATCGGCTCTTTCTCGAAACACTCCTTCACGAGGTTCCGCAATTCGTTCGCCCAAATTTCTTTGTAGGTGCTCATGAGTGATCTCCGTCCTTGCCTGCTTTCAGCGGTGGTAGTGCGGCACAGCTGGCAGCGTGCGGGCATAATTAAACACTCCGGTTCCTGCAGCCGGGCGGAAGACAAAGCCGTCCACCGCGTGCTTGCGCGAAAACCATGCCGCCTTGGGGTGAAACGGCGCCACGGGCAGGCCGATGTATTTGCCATGCTCAGTCTCCGCAGTCGCACACTGCACCACCACCAGATTTCCCCGGTGCGTATAGACCTTGAGCGGTTGCAGCTTCTGAATGCCCGGGTCCCAGTAGGCCGCAGGCACCTCGCGCCGAAAGGTCTCGCGGTGTTTCAGCAAGGCTTCATCATACGAGGCCAGCGTGCGCCACGCATCCCTCTGCAGGCCCTTGTGAAAGGTAGAGCCCGGATCTGCATGCTGCTCCTGCATGCAACTGCTTAAAAAGACCAGCAGCGCCACCATGAAGCCCGCACTCATCCGAGTCAGCAGAGTGCTGCGTGAAGGGATCTCATTCATCATTCACATTCAGCATTGCCCCCTGAACATTCAACCTTCTTCTGAAATGCGACCGCGAGCTCATTTCACAGGCAGATGCTGATGCAGGTAGTTCGTCATCAGTTCATACAGATGACGCTGGGTGCCTTTGCCGCTGTTGATGGCGTGATCACGGTTCGGATAAGGCATGACGGTGAAGTGTTTGTTTTTCGCCACGAGTTCATTGATCAGCTTCTCCGTGCCCTGGTAGTGCACATTGTCATCACCCGTGCCGTGCACGATGAGCAGATTCCCCTTCAAAGCTGCGGCATGAGTGATGGGAGAGCCGAGCCGATAGCCTTCTGCATTTCCTTTGGGCAGCCCCATGTAGCGCTCCTCATAAATGGTGTCATAGAGGCTGCGGTCGGGCACCGGTGCCACGGCCATGGCCGTTTGATAAAGATCGGGGTAGCGAAAGATGGCGTCCAGGCTGCTGCTGCCTCCGCCACTCCAGCCCCAGATGCCCACACGCTGCGGATCGAGGAAGGTGAAGCGCTGCAGCAAAGCCTGCGTGGCCGCCGCCTGCTCCTGGGAATTGATGACACCGAGCTTGAGATAGATGCCCTTGCGCCAGTCACGTCCGTGCGGGCCGGGCGTGCCGCGTGTGTCCACACTGGCCACCACATAGCCCTGCTGCGCCAGCATCCAGTGCCAGAGCCCGCGCTGCCCACTCCAGACATCCTTCACCGTCTGCCCGGCGGGCTCGCCATAAACATGCATCAGCAGCGGATGCGTTCGCGAATTGTCCAGATCCTGCGCGGTGATGCAAAAGGCATCGCATGAGATACCGCCGCCGATGTCCACGCGCATAAAATCGACCTTCGGCAGCTTGAGCGCCGCGAGCTTTTCACGCAGCCGCTTCTGCGATCTGAGCACGCTCTTCGTTTTGTGGTCGGGAAGCGAGACCAGCTGAATCACAGGCGGCGTGGTCGCCGTCGAATATGTGTGCACGGCCCACTGTGTATCCTCGCTCAGGCTGTAGGTGTGTGTCCCCGGCTGGTCCGCAGGCGAGAGCCGCTGCGGCTCGCCATCTTTGAGACCGATGCGATAGAGATACCGCTGCGTGGCGTTCGTGGGAGAGGCGTCATAGTACAGCCAGCCGCCTTTGGCATCGACCTGCCTGACATCCATGACATCAAACTCCCCCTGTGTGATGGGTGTCACCTCACCCGCCAGGGTGGCGCGGTAGGCATGGCGCCAGCCGCTGCGCTCGCTGAGCCAGAGGAAGTCATCCCCGATCCAGCGGACGGGGTTCATGTTGTCCACCCAGGCTTTGTCCGTCTCCGTAAGCACCACCTGCGTGGCCCCCGTGGCAGGATCTGCACGCATGACATGCAGCGTGTTTTGCAGGCGGTTGAACTGCTGCAGCAGCACCGCCTTGCCATCCGGCGTCCACTCGGCATGCGGCAGGTAATGCTCACGCGGATCTCCGGGCACGGCCAGCCAGGTGATGCCACCGCCTGCGGCAGAGACCACCCCGAGGCGCGTGGCTGAGTTCTTTTCGCCTGCCTTGGGATACGGAAATGTGGTGATGCGCGGATAGCGGCCATCGGCCTGGTTCACCAGCGTGAAGAGCTTCACATCGCGGGTATCAAACTGCCAGAACAGCAGGCGCGCGCCATCCGGGCTCCAGCGAAAGCAGTCGCGCAGCTCCAGCTCTTCTTCGTTCACCCAGTCGGAAGCGCCGTTGATCAGTGTGGCGGAGCCATCCGCCGTCACAGCGGTGATCTTCATGTCCGCCAGGCTTTGCACGTACAGGTTGTTCTTCTGCACGTAGGCCACGCGGCTGCCGTCGGGTGAAAACTTGGCAAACATCAGCGTCGCGGGCGCGGCATCTCCGCCGACCTTGCGCAAAGCTCCGGTGGCCACGTTCAGCACCCAGTAGTCGCCCCGTGTGTTCTTGCGCCACACCTTGCGCGTGTTGGCAAACAGCAGCACCTGCGACTCGTCCTCAGAGAACTCAAAGCTGTCCACGCTCAGCGGCTTCTTTTCGCCAGGAGCCGTCAGCGTTTTCGCCGAGGCGATGACCGTCTGCAGGCCCGTGGCCACCTCATGGCGCACGAGATCTTTGCCGGGAATGTCTTTGCCCTCCTTGTCCTTGCCCAGCGGTTCGAGGGAAAAGTAACACGCCCCCTTCTTGCTCCAGTGCAGCGCTTCCATTTTCTCCTCCTTGTACTCTTCGTCGGTGAAGATGGAGGCCAGCGTCAACTGCGCGGGATCACCTGCAGCATGCGTGAATGTTGCCCCTTGGAGGGCGGCCAGCAGAAAACAAAGCAGGCGGAATTTCATAAAGCCGCCATTTAGCGACATTGCATGCCGCGCTTCAATCCTTGAGTTGCGCCCGTGCAGCGGAAGCAGGAGCTCCCCGCCGCTTCACTTCTGCTTGTCCTTCACGTAGATGATCTCGCCGGACTTCAGCCTGTAAGCCGTGCCCAGCCGCTCCCCTTCACCGCTCTTGCTGGCCTTGCTTTCCTGAAAGCGGTCGATCTTGGTGCGTGCGGCATCAATGCTCTCCGCCGTGGGCGACTTGTCCGCCTGAGCCTCTGACGCGGCGGTGGGCTTGGGCAGGTTGAAGTAACTCACCACGGCCAGCAGCAGAGCGGCGGCAAAGGCGATCCACACATCAAAGAGATTGATGAGACCGGTGGCGGGGTCATCCCCTTCGGAGTCGTCCCACAGGCGCTTCTTCATGGCAGGGCTGGTTTGCTGGCATTGGCGAAGAGGTGCTCCAGCGTGCTCAGATCCCGCTGATACCAGTTCTTGCGCACGAGATTCATCGTGTAGGAGCAGCAGCCCAGCAGCACGCCTACCACAGTGGCGGTGAAGGCGACCACGAGATTGCTAGAAAGCGTGGCCAGATCTCCGGAGGCCAGCCCCGTCAGCGCAGGCCCCAGCGGGATGAGCGTGCCCATGAGCCCGAGCATCGGCGCGATGCGAGTCATCCAGGTGAGGCGTGACAAGGAAGACGCAACCTCAATCTCAAGATCCACCAGACAGTGCGCCAGATCCCCCGCCCCGCCCCATTGTGAAAGGAGCTGATGCAGCCGCGCGGGCAGGCCCGTGGTGGCGGTGCTGAGAATGCTCAGCATCCGCACCTGGTCCGCGCCCTCCACGTGCGCGCGACGCAAGGCGGTGATGACGGCTCCAACCTGCCGACGCCCCAGCCACTCGCGCAGCAGACCGCCCAGCAGCATGGCGCTCCAGGCCACGAGGATGATGATGGCCGCCAGCGTGGGCAGCAGCACGGCCTCGGAGATCAGGGAAAGGAGTTGTTCGAGCAGCTTCATGAAGTGGAACCGGACTTCCTGAAGAAGCCGAAGAGCATCAAAAGCACAGCTGCGGCTCCGATCAACCAGGCGAATGAATTCCACGTCGGTTCCAGCACCGGCCCCGCAGGCTGCGGCTTGCTTTCAGCGGGCGGCGTCTGCGGCTGCGCCTGCTCTTTCGCCTCGCCGATTTGCGGTCCGCTCACTTTCTCCACCTTCGCATCCGGTGCGGCGGCGCTCTCTTGCAGCTTGGCCTTCATGGCCTGCGCCAGCGCGGCAGATTCCTGGTCTCCCGGCGCATTGAGCTTGGCGCTGACAAAATCCGCCATGCGTGTGTTCCCGCCGCTGACGAGGCCGCCGGAGTCGCCATGCACCTTCACCGAAGTGGCATAAAGCTTCGTCAAAATCTGCAACTGCTCCGGCGTGGCCTTCCACAGGTCTTTGCGCGCAGCCTCGATCAGCGTGGCGCTGATCTCCTGCATGGCGTGCGGAGACACGCGCTCAAACCATTCGGGCAAATTGAGCTTGTGCTTGTCCTTCACGAGCACGTCATAAACCTCATCCCACGTCTCCTGCGTGACGCTCTCACGCCGCGTGACGGACCAGCCAAAGGTGTTCTTGACCAGTTCGGCGATGTGCCCTGCCCCGGCGTAGTCGTGGGATTTCATTCCTTCCAGCCAGCGGCGGTTCAGCAGCTCAGATTTCAGATTGGCCGCCAGCACTTCCTCAAAGTCGCGCACCCGCGCACCGCTGGGATCGCGCACATCGGAGATGACTGCGGCGGGAGATTTGCCAGTGACCTTCTTCACCGCCATGCTCAGACCGCCGAGATACTCGTACGCGTGATGATTCGAGAGCTGGCTGGTCATGTTCGAAGCCCACACGCGCAGCACGGTGTCGGTGTTTTGCAGCGCCTCTTCATAGAGGCCGTCCACCTTCTCGCCCCACGTGTCCTGGGTGTACACAAAGCTCATGTTGTCCGTGTACACATCGGTGATCTCATCGTCCTTGTCCCACACGCCCGAGCGCGGCACGAGGTAGAGGATGTGCGTGCCGCTCATGTTTCCCGGCTTGGTGCCAAAGATGCGCGCCGCAGCATACTGCTCTGCACGCGCGGCGGAGTAGCCGCGCGTGAGCAGGCGCTCCTTGGTGGCCGCCACCGCCTCGCGCACCGGATTCACACTCTCAGCAGCCGATGCAGCCAGACGCACGGCCTTGTCCAGCAGCGCCACACGCGTGGGAAAGTTTTCTTTATACTGCCCGCCCATGGCGACGAAGACCTCCACACGCGGCCTCCCCAGTTCCTCCGCAGGGATCAGCTCCACATCGATGACGAGATTGTTCTGGTTCCAAATCGGGCGCACGCCGAGCAGCGCGAGCACCTGCCCCTCCATCACGCCAAAGTCGCGCATCGTTTCCATGCCGTTCAGATCCATCGCAATCTTCTTCGGCTTGCGTGTGCGCAGCAGTTCATCCACCAGCTTGCGCGCGGTCTCCCACGCGGGGCGCGTCGGGATTTCCTCAGGGTTGAGCGAGTACAAATTACGTCCGCCCGGTGCCGTCGCCGGATTACGAATGGGGTCCGGCCCCGGTCCCGGCTCGATGTAATGTCCACCCAGCGCCGTGAGCAAACCGGCGTGCTCCTTGCCGGCGTCCAGCAGGCGTGCGCGCACATCCCGTGCAAAGGCCACATCCTTCTCCAGGTCCGTCGTCATCCGCACATCGGCGGGCGGTGCGCCATCCAGCACGGCGCGCAGAAATGCCTCGGCTGCAGCGCGATCCTGCTGTTTGTGCTCCAAAGCCGCACGATGAATCCCGCGCGTGGAGGCCAGATGATCCAGCAGCGGCTCGCCAAGAATCTGCGCCAGATACGGCACCATCTCGGCCTCATGCGGCCCCTCACCCAGCACATGCAGGCGCAGCGGCGTGCGTGACTCCAGCAGATTGTGCAGATGCTCGTCCAGCCGCGTGACGGCGGCGTCATCCAGCACCTCGGCACCAGCGCCATGCAGCTTGGCGTCGCGTGCCTGCTGGCTCACACGCTTGCGGTACTCCTCCTTGAGCAGTCCATCTTCCAGCGTGCTGAATTTGTGAATGTCCTCGTGCAGGTTTTTGAAATCGCCATCCAGCCCGGCGGCGAGGGTAGGCGGCGGCAGGTGGTCCACCAGCGCAGCGTAGGAGCGGCGGCGCGAAAGCGTGGCCTCGCCCAGGTTGTCCGTGATCCACAGGTTCACCACCGGCATGTGACCCACGCAGATGTCGCTCCAGCAGTCTTTGGAAAGCCCCGCCTCCTTGCCCGGCAGCAGCTCCAGAGTGCCGTGCGTGCCCCAGTGTACAATGGCGTCCGCATGATACTGCTCCTCCAGCCACCAGTAGAAGGCCAGATAGTTGTGCGGGGGCGGCACATCGCGGTTGTGCAGCAGGTTTTCATCCTGCTTCTCGCCGCGCTCCGGCTGCGGCATGAGGATGAGATTTCCCATCTCCAGCTTCGGCAAAACAATGTGCGGCTCACCGTTGCGCTTCACCACCATGATGCGTCCGGGTGGCGGTCCAAATTTCTCCACCACCGTCTTCCGCGCCGCTTCGCTCAGCTTCGTGTTGAACCACTCCTCATACTGATGCAGCGGCACCAGCACCGGCTGCGATTCATCCACCAGCTTCTCCAGATCTCCCTGCACCCACGGCCCAATGTTCCGCCCACCGCGCTTCATCGCCTCGATCAGCGCTGGGGTGTTTGCCGGAGTGTCTTTCAGCGTGAACCCGGCCTCCTTCATTTTCGGCAGGAAGCGCATGAAACTCTCCGGTGCGTCAAGGAATCCGCCCGTGGGGCTGCCGCGCATCAGGTCATCCTGGCCCAGCCCTTTGTTGTAATAGATGAGTGCGATTTTCTTCTCCGCATTGCTCTTGCGCTTCAGCGAAGCCCAGCGCGCAGCACGCGCAGCGAAGGCCTCGATGCGGTCCGGGATCGGCTCATGCAGGCGGAAGCCCTGGATGTTTTCCTTCAATCCACCCACCACCACCGGCTCCAACGTGCCCCAGGACTCCTGCAGCGCCATGAACATGCCTACATCCCGGTGCGAGAGGCCGCGCGGATCCTTCAGCCATTCTTCATTCGTGGTGGCCAGCATGGAGATGGGCCGCAGGTAAGGTGCATCCAGTTCCTTCAGCAGCGCCGTGCTCTGCCACATCGCACCGTGGCGATCCTCAATGAGAATCGTCGGTGCCGCCGCACGCGTCAGCTTGGTCACGTTCTCTTCGCGATCGCCAAACACCGGCACCACATTCAGCCCCCGCTTTTCCAGCGCGGCGATCTGCGCATCGATCACCCGTAGATCATGCGTGATCCAGAATGACTGCTGCAGGATGAGCACCGCCACCGAAGCTCCCTCCACCCAACGCTGCTTGCCGCGTTTGAAGGCGATGAACTCGTTGATGTCTGAAAAGGACTCCTCCCGCGCCGGATCATAGTAACCCGAGTCCGGGATGAGCACCGGAGGCTCGATCTCCCCCGGCTGGCCGCAGTGCTTTACCATGCAGTAGCGGATCAGCCGCCGCACATTCACCGTGCCATTCGGCCGCCAGTAGGTCGGCACCGCTTCGTCCTTGAGAAGCAGCCCCGCTTTTTCGATGTCCATCTGGCTTCCGCGCGCATCCAGCGGGATCACCCGCTGCTCCGGATTCAGCGCCCGTGCCTCCTTCAGCCGCTGCGTGAGCGCAGGCGCCTGCTCCGCCTCCAGGTTCAGCACAAACACCAGCCGAAACTGTGCAGCCAGCTCCGCCTTCTGCGTCTCATTGAAGGCCTTCCCTTTGAAAAACTCCACCTGCACGCCGCTCTCACGGCAGGCTGCCTCCACCTGCGGCATCGAGCGATCCCACACGCCGATGAAGGCCCATTTCAGCGCCTCCGCAGCGCTCAGATTCCCTGCCAGCAGCAGGCAAAAACTCAGCCAGCAGAAGATGCCACGCATGGTTCTCTTAGAAGGTGAAGCGTCCGCCGACCACGACATTGAAGCCCGCCGCCTGAATCTGCTGCTGGGAGTATGCCTGGCGGTATTTGGTGTTGAAAACATTGTTCAGGTTGAGTGTGAGAGAGAACGAACGCGGCCCCTCTTCCCAGACCTTCCACCCGGTGCGGATGTTCGTCACGAAGAAACCCGGGATTTGGAAGTTCTGGTTGATCGGAGGGTTCGTCGCGCTGGGAGAGCCGTAGGCCGGATCGGTGGAGAAACCGGCGTCGATTTCATCGCTCGGATTGTGCCGGATCAGCGGCCCGGCCCAGAGTTCGGAAAGCTCCACCCAGCAGCGCTTTTCATCGCTTTCAAAGCGCACGCCAAAGTTGCCGTACAGCGGCGGAATGAAACGCAGCGGCACATTCTGAGACTGGTTCTGGCCGTAAGTCCACGTCGTGTTGTTGAAGATCGTGAAATGGCGGTCGATGTCATAGCTCAGCGAGAACTCCACGCCCGTGATGTACCCCTGCGCCGAATTCGAATTCCGCGTCGCATTGTAAGTTGTTCCACCGATCACCACCGTGCCCGAAGTGGTGGAGGTGATCAGGTCGGACAGCTTGGTGAGATAGCCCGTGAGCGAGCCATTGAGCTTTCCCGTATGCACCCGCGCACCGATTTCATACGTGATGCTCTTCTCCGGATTGATCATCGTGCTGGGCAATGAAGCGGTCTTGCTCGAAAACACCGGCGTGCCTGCACTCAGCAAATCGCTGTAAGTGGGGGAGCGGAATCCCGTGGCCACATTGGCCACCAGATCAAAGGACTTGGTCGCCTGATACACCGCACCCACGTTCCACGTCACCGCATTCCAGTATTTGTTCGCCGCCAGATCGCTGACCGTGTAGCCCGCCCCAGGAATGACGTCCAAAGGTTCCGGGTTCGAATGCAGATGCGTGTTCTCATAGCGCGCGCCCACATTCATCAGCAGCTTTTCCACGGGCTTGAAGTCCAGCGTGACAAAGGTGTCAAAGACCTCATAGGTGCCGTCCGGCGTGATGCCTGCCGGCTGGGAGACGGTGGTGACGCCCGTGGCCAGCACGGTGGAGTTCAGCATCTGCGAAGAGTTCAGATTCTCATGCCGGTAGTCCATGCCAAAGACCAGCCGGGTGCTTTTGCTCGGGCCAAAGTGCGCTGCGTTTTGAATGCCCACACCCCAGACGTCCTGGTTTGTGTCGGTGATGGTGTTGTTCAACTTCAGCGGCGCCGAAGTCGTGTCCTGGCGGCGCTCACGCACCTGGTCGTAGTACTGATAGTAGCCGTACACCTTGAGCTCGTCGCTCAGGAATCCCAGGTCCGAGGCGGTGTAGTCCAGCTTCACGATGCCGCGGCGCTCCAGCGGGCTGTAGATGCGTGGCAAACCACTGCTGGCATTCAGCTTTGACTGCACATAGCTGTTCACATTCGTGCGCTCATTGCCCACCCATGAAAGGCGGAAGACATGCCCCTTCACCGGCTGAAACGCCAGATTGGCATACCCGCCGCTGGTGTGAAAGCTGGTGGGAGCCATCGCCCCGCTGGGGGTGTGATAGTTGCCCGCATCCTGCACCGACCACCCGGCGGCAAACGCCCAGGTTTCATTGCTCGCATGCGTGTTCACCGCACTGGTAAACTCCGTGTTGTTGCTGCCGTAGCGCGAGTACACATCTCCGCCCACGTTCAGGCTTTCGGAAAACTCCCCACGCTTGGAAAACACATTGATCACCCCCCCGATGGCATCGCTGCCATACTGCACGGAGCCCGCACCGCGCACCACCTCCATGCGCCCGACGGCATCGATGGGGAACTGGTTGAAAAACGGATTCGGCCCGGAAAAGATCCCGCCGTTGTTGATGCGGATGCCATCCCAGAGATACACCAGCTTGTTGCCCATCTGGCCGCGGATCACCGGCGAGCCCTGCGCCGCCACCTGGTTCACCCACACTCCCGGCTGCTCCTGCAGCATCTCAGAGGGGCTCGTCGCCTGGTAGCGCTCGATGCGCTTCTGCTCCACCACATTGGTGGACTGCGGCACCTTCTTCTGATCCTGCGCCGTGCGGGACGCCGTGATCACCATCGTGGGCAGATCCTCCCCTTCCTCTTTCTTCGGCTTTTCAGCCGCCTGCAAATGCGCGGCAAGGAGCGCGCTCAGCGAAAACATCAATCTGGGAAAACGAAAATGGGAGACAACCATTCGTTACGCTTTGGCAGCCCCCGCACAATGCGCAACGCGTGCACCGGTTGAAAGTGCAACAATGGACAAAAATTGTCCATTCAAGCCCCTAAAAGCACTCAAAATGAACCTCACAGCTTCCTCCCCCCGAAAACTCGGGGTCGTCGCACAAAGGCTGAATCGGCCACGTATTGCTACTGACTCCATGACCCGTTTCGTTTTCAGCCTCTCCACCCTCGTTTTCATCAGCTCAGGCCTGCCAGAAGCCCTCGCCGCAACCGAGCCGTATGACGCCTTCCTGCAGAAGCACTGCATCAGCTGTCATGGCCCTGACAAGGAAAAGGGAGATCTGCGCATCGACAAGCTCTCACGCGATTTCAAACTGGGTGCGGACACCCACCACTGGGCGGAGATGATCGAGCAGGTGAATTCCGGCGAGATGCCGCCCAAAAAGGAAAAGCAGCCTACGCAGGAGGAGATCGCAGAATTTGTGACCAGTCTGGATGCGCACATCAAGCAGGGCCGCGCAGCACGCATGGCGGCCCGGCCTGCAGTGGCCCTTTATCGCCTGAGCCGGAAGGAGTATCAAAACACCGTCTATGATCTTCTCGGCGTGCGCTATGATCCGGCCAAACCGGGAGAGCTCAATGAAGACACCCTCTGGCATGGCTTTGAGCGCATCGGGTCGGAGCTGTCGCTCTCGCCCTCGCATGTGGACCGCTACTACCGCGCGGCGGAGCTGGTGCTGGACCGCGCGTTTACCGCCGCCTCAGCCGAGGCGCGCAAAGTCCACAAGACCGCCGCAGACATCCGCTACAACGGCGGCAAGGAGCAGCAGGTCGCGCTCGATCGCTTTGGCATCAAGCGCCCGCTGCGCTACCTCATGTTTCCCGGCAACACTCAGAATGCGCTCTCGCCCAACTGGTTCGGCAAGACCGGGCCGGAGCACAGCGGCCTCTACAAGCTCCGCATCCAGGCCAGCGGCATCCGCCCGCTCGGCGGCCAGACCGCCCACCTGAGCATCGGCAAGCGCACGGGCGAAGAAACGGTGGACGGCTTGATCGAGTTCGACATCACGGCCACGGAGGACAAACCCCAGGTGTATGAGTTCGAGGTCTTCCTCGAAATGCCCGCCACGCTGGACTTCTGCGTGGTGGCCACGGATGTGGTGGACCGCCGGCAGGGCGCCGCCTTCCGCAATGCGCTCAGCAGCCGGGGCGGCTACATTTTCACCCACAGCAGCGAGACCACACTGCTGAATCCGAACGCGCCGCAGATGTTTGATGACAAGGGCAACGGCCTTTTCTCCACCGTGCTGCTCGACTGGATCGAATGGGAAGGGCCGCTCGTGTCTGACTCAGAAAAGGCACGGCGCAAAGATGTGGTGCCGCCAGATGATGCCACGCCCGAGGTGGTCGCTGCGCATTTGCAGCGCTTCGCCGAGCGCGCCTGGCGTCGCCCCGTGAAAACGGAAGAGCTGGCCGAGTATTTGAAATCCTATGCTGATGAACGCGCAGCAGGCGAAAAGATGGCCGATGCCTATCGCGTCGCCTTGCAGGGCGTGCTGACCTCCCGCCACTTCATCTACATCGTCGAGGGCGACACCGTGGCCCGCGAGCAGCTCACCGACTCGGAGCTCGCCACCCGGCTTTCCTACCTCCTCTGGAGCTCGATGCCCGACAGCGGCCTCTTTGCCGCAGCCAAAAGCGGCGCGCTGAAGGGCGATGCCCTCGCCAAAGAGGTGGACCGCATGCTCGCAGACGGCAAGACCAGCCGCTTCATCGACGACTTCGCACGCCAGTGGCTGCAGCTCAACCGCGTGGGCATGTTCCCGCCGGACAAGAAGCTCTACCCCGCCTACGACGCGTGGCTGGAGGAAAGCATGCGCTCAGAGCCGGTGGAGTTCTTCCGCGAGATGTACGCCAAAAACCTGCCCCTCGACAGTTTCATTGATTCAGACTGGACCATCGCCAATGCCCGCCTCTGTGAATTCTACGGATTGCCTGAGCCCAAGTCCGGCGCCTTCCAGCGTGTGTCGCTCAAGCCTGAAAATCGTCGCGGCGGGCTCCTCACCATGGGCGCCGTGCTCGGCCTGACCTCCGACGGCACGCGCCATCGTCCGGTGCATCGTGGCGTATGGCTCAGCGAGGTCGTCCTCGGCAAGCCGCCGCCCCCGCCCCCGGCCAACGTGCCCGCCATCGAACCTCCAACGCCGCAAAGCGCCAAGGCAACCCTCCGCCAAAAGATCGAAGCCCACCGCGCCGACGCGAACTGCGCCGCCTGCCACGCCAAGATCGATCCCCTTGGCCTCGCCTGGGACAACTACGACGCCATCGGCCAGTGGCGCACCCATGAGAAAGTCCCCGCCGGTGTGGGAGCAGATCCCCTGATCAATCCTGCCGGCACCATGCCCGACGGCCGCGCATTCAAAGACGCCACCGAGTTCAAACGCCTGCTCCTCGAAGATCGCGATGAAGTCGCCCTCGCCTTCATCGAGCACCTCAGCACCTACGCCCTCCGCCGCGCCCTCTCCTTCGACGACCAGGACGACCTCAAACTCATTCAGGCGGAAGCCAAGAAGCAAGGCTATCGTATTAAAGATACTATCCGCGCCGTTGCCCTTTCAGATCTCATCCGCAAACGCTGAACTAGGACTGTTCTTCGTTCCTTGTTCTTCGTTCTTAGTTGTCCAACCAGTTCCGAACCAGCAAACCAAGAACCGCAGCCTCACATGACAATCCGTCGATTCGAAGACATAGAAGGCTGGCAGCTTGCACGAGAGCTGACGAGGCAAGTCTATGCTGTGGCCATGCGCGGGGTGTTTGCCAAGGATTTTGGACTTCGGGATCAAATGACTCGGGCGTCAGCTTCGACCATGCACAACATTGCCGAAGGATTCGATGGAGGAAGCAATGCAGAGTTCGTCAAGTTCCTGCGTTATTCACAACGTTCATGTTCCGAAGTACAGAGCCAGCTCTATGTCGCGTTTGACCAATCTTATATTTCGCAAACGGAGTTCGAATCCATCTACGAACAAGCAGCACTGACCCATGCCAAAGTGGGCGGGTTCATCCGCTATCTCTTGAACACTCCCAACGCGCGCTAACTCTTTAACAAAGAACCAAGAACAAGGAACCAAGAACACATTTATGAGCAACTATCTCTCTCAAAACTGGCTGATCGATCGCCGCCACGCGCTCAAGGCGCTGGGCTCATTCGTTTCGCTGCCCCTGCTTGAATGCATGGTGCCACTTAAAGCGGCTGCGGCTGAGAAGATCACGGCCACGCCGAAGCGCAGCGCCTTCATCTACCTCGCCAACGGCGTGCACTCGCTCAATTACCAGATCACCACGGCAGGAAAAGATTATCAATTCTCCCGCTCGCTGAAGCCGTTGGAGAAGCACCGCGATGTCATCACGCCCATCAGCGGACTTCATCATCCCGGAGCGCTGAGCCATCACCACAATTGCATCTCCGTCTGGCTCACCGGCGGCAAGCTGGGCCCGTCCGACCGCAACACGATCTCGGTGGACCAGAAGATGGCCGAAGTCTCCGCGCCCCACACGCGCTACCCCTCCATGGAGGTCGCCATCACACAAGACTCTCTGGCTTGGACCGCAGATGGTGTCCGCCTGCCCGCGATGCGGCGTTGCAGCGAGATTTTCGCCTCCCTCTTTGAAGAGCCGAAAGGCGGAAAAGCAGTGCAGCGCAGAGCCTTGCGCCGCAAAGGCAGCGTGCTGGACGCCAACCTCGCGGAAGTGCGTCAGCTTGAGAAAAAGATGGGCTCCGCAGACAAGGGCCGCCTGGAGCAGTACCTCACCTCCGTGCGTGAGGCGGAGATCCGCACGCGCCGGGCCGATGCCTGGCTCGACACTCCCCTGCCCGTCATCTCCGAGGCCGACCGCCAGCGCACCAACCGTGACATCGCCGCCACCCGGGCGGGCGATTACTTCCGCACCGTCTATGACCTCATGGTACTCGCCTTCCAGACGGACGTCACCCGCGTGGCCACCTTCAGCCTCGGCGGCGAGGGAGATGCCATCTCCATTCCTGAAATCGGCATCACCGAGTCGCGCCATCAGCTCAGCCACCACGGCGGCGACTTCGGCTACATGGAAAAGCTCACCAACTACGACACCTTCGCCATCGAGCAGTTCGGCTACTTCCTCACCCGCCTCGCGGAGACCAAGGATCTCAGTGGCAAGCCGCTCCTCGGCACCACCATGGCGCTCTTCGGCAGCGGCATGTCCTACGGTCACAGCCATGGCAATGCCAACCTCCCGCTGGTCTTCGCCGGCGGCACGGATCTCGGCCTCAAGCACGGCAGCCATCTCGACTTCAACAAAAAGGCCGCCTCCTTCCAGGGCTACGCACTCGGCGCGGACGGCGCGCTGACCACCGCTCACTACCAGCTCTGCAGCCGCCCGGCCAACTCCGACGCGCACATGAGCAATCTCCTCCTCCTCATGGCCCAGCGCTTTGGCGTGGAAATCGACCAGTTCGGCGACAGCAATCAAGTGATCGCGCTATAATGAAACAATTCCTTCTCGTTCTGGGGTCCTCGTTCCTTGTACTCGGTTCATGCACCGCATCTGCGGAGGACGCCCCCTTCCGCCCCGAGGCGGGCAAATTCCCCCCTTTGGAAAAAGCTCACACCTACCGCGGCGAGCTTGTGTTCGTGGATCACGCCACCCGCCGTGGCAGCCTTCGCGTGCAGGGCTCGGGCATGTTTTTCCGCAATGACCCACACCCCTTTGCCATGCTGCCTTATGGTATCGTGCGGTATCACGGCGCCCCGGCGGATCTGAGCGACATCCCGCTCGGCACCGTGCTGCATGTCCGCGCCTACCTCCCCCCGGACCCAAAGCTCTCATCTGTTCCGGTGCTGCCGGTGAACAACAAGACCCTCGACGCCAACCACAATCGCGGCGCCGGCATCGCCCCCGCCGAAAACCACGTCCTCCTCCTCGAAGACGAGCCCAGCCACTGCCAGCGCGAGGGCTTGGTCTGGAAGCTCAAAGATCTCGACATCAAAAACAACGAGGGAATGATCATCGCCATCCGGGAGCCAAGGCAAGGCGGCGACGCCAAGGCTGCCGAGGAGAAACTGACCTTTGATGCCGCCACCCGCGTCTGGCGCGGCAAGGAAGCCCTCACCATCGAGGACCTCGTTGCAGAAGGCATCTGGCCTGCGGAAGGAAAGAAATCCCTCGCTGGCCAGGCCGTGCAGCTCGGCATCTGCTGGAAGCCCACTCCCGACGGCATTTTCACCCGCTTTCACATCTCCGACATTTGGCTCGACGATGCCTCGTTACAACGCAGCGCCCACCAACAAGCCGAAACGCACAAGGCCTTCATCCGCAGCCGCTGGATGCCTGCGTTCATCGACGCCGTCGAGTATGGCAAGTTCGGCCGCGCCACCGTGACCGCGACCCTCTTTGGCGGCATGGACGCCGCCCTCTATGCCGATTTCACTAAAGGCAGCGGTGCCATGATGAACGCAGTCGAGAACACCCTGAAGCACACCCATGGTGCCTACGGCCCCGGCCACATGGCCTCGCGCGGCACATTGAAAGAAGTCATCAAGACACCGGGAGAATCCCCCCTCGGCAGCAGCGGCATCCAGATCACGTTTGAGACCGACCTCATCATTGAAGGCATTCGCCCTGGCAGGACCGTGCGCATCCGCCCCAATGTCTGGCCCCTCGTCAACGTCCCCCGCGAAGAATACCTCAACGACGGCTCCACCAGCGTTGACGAGCGCTTCCCCACGCCCTCCATCTTCACCAAATACTGATGACTCTTGTTCTGGTTTCTTCGAACTAAGAAGCAAGAACAAAGAACTTTGAAGACATGAGATTCGCCATCCTCACCGCCCTCGGGTGCGTGCTCAGCACCTTTGCCCCTGCCGCAGACGAGCCTTTCCGGCCTGTGGCGGGCAAGTTCCCCCCATTGGAAAAAGCCCACGCCTACCGGGGCGAGCTCGTGTTTGTGGATCATGCCAACCGTCGCGGCAGCATCCGCGTGGCGGGCAATGGCGTGTTTCGCCGGAACGATCCCCACCCCTTCGCCATGCTGCCTTATGGTATGGTGCGGTATCACGGAGCACCCGCAGACCTGCGTGACATCCCGCTCGGCACCCTCCTGCACGTCCGTGCCTTTCTCCCCCCGGACCCCCAGACCTCCGCCGTCCCCGTGCTGCCGGTCAACAACAAGGAAAAAGACGCCAACCACAGCCGCGGCGTCGGCATCGCCCCCGCCGAGAACCATGTCCTCCTTCTTGAAGACGAGCCCAGCCACTGCCTGCGCGAGGGTTTGGTGTGGAAACTCAAAGAACTCGACCTCAAGAACAACGAGGGAATGATCACCGCCAGCCGCGAGCCCAAGTCTGGCGCAGACGCCAAGGCCACCGAAGAAACGCTCACCTTCGACGCCGCCACCCGCATCTGGCGCGGTCGTGAATGCCTGGCTCCGGCAGACCTCATCGCCGAAGGGATCTGGCCCGGCAGCGGCAAGAAACCGCTCGGCAGCCAGCACGTTCTGCTCGGCATCACATGGAAGCCCACGCCCGGCTCCGTGTTCACCCGCTTCCACATCTCGGACATCTGGCTGGACGATGCCGCCACGCAGCGCGCCGCCCAGAGCCAGACCGAGGCCCACCGCACCTTCATCCGCAGCCGCTGGATGCCCGCCTGGGTGGACGCCGTCGAGTACGGCAAGTTTGGCCGCGCGACCGTGACAGCCACCCTCTTCGGCGGCATGGACGCAGCTCTCTACGCCGATTTCAAAGAACGCAGCCCTGCGCTGGTGAATGGAGTCGAAAACACCCTGAAGCACACCGAAGGCGGCACCGCCGGCCCTTCCCAGATGGCCGCACGCGGCTCCATCCTCGGCGTCACCAGACTGCCCGGAGACGCCCCGCTCGGCAGCAGCGGCATCCAGATCCGCTTTGAGACCGACCTCATCACCGAAGGCCTCCGACCCACCCGCGTCATCCGCATCCGCCCCGCAGCCTGGCCCGATGTCCACCTGCCGCGTGAAGAATACCTCGACGGCGGAAACCTCAGCCTCGACAACCGCTTCCCGACGCCTTCCATCTTTCCAAAGTATTGAGTGCTCCACGTTCTTCGTTACAATCCTTCTCACTTCCAACCATGAACACCCCTGAAAACTCTCCCGCCCCGACTCGCCGCAGCTTCGTCAAAAAGTCCCTCGCCGCAGGCCTTGGCTTCAATTTCATTCCCGCCTACCTCACCAGCGCACGCGCGGCGGACAATCCCCAGCTGCCGCCGAGCAAACGCATCAATCTCGGCTGCGTAGGCATCGGCGGCCGTGCAGGCAGCGTCATCCCCGGACTCACGGAAGGCGGCGCAGCTGTCCCCGTGGCCTTCACAGACGTGGACTTTGTCACCGCAAAGACGGAGAAAAATCTCACGACCTTCCCGGATGTGAAGCGCTTTCACGACTTCCGAGAGATGCTCGACAAAATGGGCAACGACATCGACGCCGTCAGCGTCGTCACCCCGGACCACACCCACTTCACCGCCGCCATCCACGCCATGGCACGCGGCAAGCATGTCTATGTGGAGAAGCCCCTCACCCACACCTTTGAAGAGGCGGAAATCCTCATGCGTGCGGAGAAGAAGTTCAACGTTGTGACACAGATGGGCAACCAGGGCCACACCTCCGCCGGTGCGGAGCAGTTCAAGCAGATGCTCGCCGCCGGCATCGTCGATGACATCGTCAAAATTGACGCCTGGAAGTCACCTTCCCTCTGGTTCATGAACGCCGCCGAGCGCGCGCTCGTCAAAGGCTACCCGCCCGAAGAGCCCATGCCCGAGTCCCTCAAAAGCTGGGACCTCTGGTGCGGCCCGCAGGAGGTGAAGCCCTTCAGCAAGATGTACCATCCCTTCAACTGGCGCGGCTTCCACCTCTATGGCGGCGGCATGTTTGGCGACTGGGGCGCTCACATCATCGACTTCGCCCATGATCACCTCAAGCTCGGCCTGCCCACCCGCATCACGCCATTGGCGCTCGCCGACTACAACCAGATCGCCTACCCGCTGAGCTCCGACATCCGGTTTGAATTCCCTGCCCGTGGCGAAAAAATGCCCGCCGTGGAGCTGCACTGGAAAGCAGGCGGCGACACCAAGATCGAGATCGCGGAAAAATTTGGCGATCCCGGCCCGGACGGCAAAATCACCCTCCCCAATCCCGGTGCCACCGGCTCCCTCCTGCACCGCAAGCAGGGCGACTACCTCGTGCAGCGCGGCTCCCACGACCGGCATTCCCTCGTGTATCCGCGCTCCAAGATGGTCGAGTTCAAAGACGCACTGGCCCTCCATCCGCCAAAGTACAATCACTTCCAGAGCTTCATCCAGGCCTGCATGGGCAATGGCAAAACCGAGTCCCCATTCAGCGTCGGCGGCCTGCTCACCCAGGTGCTGAACCTCGGCACCATCGCTGAATACCTGAACGTCGATCTTCAGTTTGATCCGGCGACCAAGCGCTTCATCAACAACGACGCCGCCAACGCACGCCTCTCCGGCCCGCCACCGCGCGCCGAGTGGGCCGACTGCTACAAGCTGGCATAAGGAAGCACCCTGTTCCTCCGGCCTGCGATTCGGCAGACCGGAGGACTCACCATTCCATCGGCCATGAGGCGAGCTTGTGCCGCCACATCCTCAAAACTTCCAGGCTGACAGGATCACAAAAGAGTTTTCGGAAGCTGGCCATGACCCGGCGCAGCAAGTGCCCGGCTTAAAAAGCGTTTGCCTCCTCATGCCACGGCTTCATCCTTCCGCCATGATCCGCACCCTGCTCTCCGCCGTGGCTTTGGGCATCGCCCTGCCAGCAGCTTACGCACAAACCAGCCCTGCCACCCCCGCTCAGGCTGTGGTAGACAAGGCCCTCACTGCAGTAGGCGGCAGGGACAAGCTGCTCAAGATTTTCCGCTTTGGAGAGACCTTTCATTTTGGCGACAAACCCGAGCCGCCCGAGGGGAAAAAACGCACGAGCCGGACTTCCGTCATCGAGCTGCCCAATCGCTGGTGGCTAGGCAAGAAGGAACGCGGCGATGAGCCCGCCAAAGAAGATGTGCGTGCCTGGTCGCTCGATCTGCTCGTTGATCCCAAGTCCCAGTTCGAGCCCATCGCGGAGATCACCGACGAGGGCAAGGCCTGTGAGGGCGTGCAGGTAAGCGGCAATGTGACACCGCCCATGAAGTTTTACTTCGACAAGGAAAGCCACCTACTTCATCGGCTCGACTGGCGTGGAGACTTCTACCGCTTCAGTGACTGGAAGGAGCACGATGGTCTGCGCTACGCTTCAAAGACCATCATCTACAAGCTCAAGGACGGGAAACCCTGGTTCTACCACGAGATCACCTCCATGGAGCGCCTCACCCAGCTTCCTGACGGACTGGCTAAGCCGTGATGTTGGCAAAGCCACCCCCGCTCATGCATTCTCATGCAGCGGATCGCTGTCCATACCCCGCGTTGTCTTTTATCCTGTCTGGCCACGGATAAGCGTTCAGTCTGCGGGCAGTCCGCCGACTTCATCCTCATCCTTTGCTGCCTCACTTGGCCCTGTACCTCCCCATCCACCGCTTCGCGCAGTCCACCTGCTCGCTCGTTTCCAGGCAGCACTTCCGCCGCGTACGGATCCACTTCACAGGATCGCTCCCCGCCGGGATCAAACCCGCCTTCGCACACCACGCCACGATGAACTGCCCCGTGCGCCCGCAGCCCGCCACGCAGTGTACCACCACAGGCTCACGGGCCGCATGGTGCGCATCCATCAGCGTCATAAACCTCTCCATCTGCGCATCCGTCGGCACCCCGTAGTCCGGCACATCGATGTGATAATACGCAAACTGCGGCGGCACATCCTTGCCGTTGTCAAACTCGCAGCAGTTCACCACCGCGCGAATGCCGTGCTCGTCATACAGGTCATACACATACGGGTCCGGCCACCACGACGCCGCGATCACCCCCTCCACAATCCAGGTGAAAGGCTCGGTGCGTTCAGGCTGGCCTCGTTCAGGCCAGTACCAGGGGCGGATCAATGATGGCATGGGGCTGGAGTTTTCTCATACAGCTTGATTCCCGCAAGCAGTCAATCAGCCCCTGAAGCGTTCTTAAATTCGTCCCCGTCACGTCATGTTGTTTTTTTCCGGCAACTCGCACATTCTCCGGCAGTATTCAGTACATGCCCGGCGATTTCCAAACCCATGCTCCTTTCCTCCGTCTCTACGTGGAGCATGAGCCGTCACTGCGCGGCTACGTGCGTTCGCTGGTGCCTGCCTTGCAGGATGCCCAGGATGTGATGCAGGAGGTGGCCGCCGCCTTGTGGAAGCGCTTCCACACCCTAAGTTCGCATGAAGACTTTCGCCGCTGGGCCTTCGGCGTGGCACGTCTGGAGGCCTTGGAATACCTGCGCAAGTGCCGCCGTGACCGCCATGTGTTTGGAGACGAAATGTTCGAACTGCTCGCGGCTGAGGCGGAGGAGGCTGCGGATGATCTGGTGGAAGAGCGCAAAGCCCTGGATGTGTGCCTGCAAAAGCTGCCCCATGAGCAGCGCAGCCTCGTAGAGAGCGCCTACGCACCCGGCGTGCGCATCGATATGCTGGCACAGCAGCTCGGGCGCACCGCCATGGCGCTGTACAAGACGCTCCACCGCATTCGCATGGCACTGATCGAATGCGCCAGAAAGCAGCTCTCCAGGGAGGAGCTGGCATGAGCCCGGAGCACGAAAAGGACATGGACCTCATCGCACGCTATCTCGCGGGTGCGGCCACGGCGGATGAAGTTCTTCTGCTGGAGAAACGCCTGCGGGCAGATACCGCGCTGCGTCGTGAGTTTTTAAGCCATGCCAATGTGGACTCCGCCCTGCTGGCGTCGGTCAATCCTTCGGTCCCCAGGGCCAGGCCCGCGCCGGCACGCTGGCGCACGGGGGTGAAATGGCTCGCTGCGGCTGCCGCTGTCGCACTGGGCGTATTTTGGTTGCAAGGCAACGGTGTAGAGGCCCGCGTGCTCGCATCCAGCTCCGGAGAGTGGCGGGTCGGCCAGGTGAAAAGCCTGAGTCTGCTCGACTTGAAAACCGGAACATTGCAGCTCGGCCTTACAAATGGCGTGGTGCTGGATCTCGTGGCTCCAGTGCGCATGCGCTTTGAAGATGCGATGCGCGCGCAGGTGCTGGCTGGCAGTGTGACGGCGGACGTAGGCCCTGCAGGCAGCGGGTTCACACTCGACACGCCCAGCGCTCATGTCGTGGACCTTGGCACCCGTTTCGGTGTAAACGTGCTGGATGATGGAGACACAGATGTGGCGGTGTTTCAGGGCAAGGTGGAGGTGCACGAACCCAAAGGCTCTAGTCATAATAGCAACGCCGTCACCCTGCATGCTGGAGATTCCGTGCGTGTGAGCTCGCAGGCGATCATCCGACGTCAGGCATTGATCGCGACACGCGGAGAGAGCGCCTTCATTCTCGCCCCACCTCCGCCCGATGCGTTGGTGACAGGTGTGTCTGACAACATTGAAGGAGACGACTTCCGCAGCTTTTACACCCTCCAGCGTGGCGCGATGCATCCCGGGGTACGTCCTTACTCCACGCTTGGCAGGCCACGCTGGCATGCTCTGCCCGGAGAAAGTTTTCCAGAGGAACTCCTCGGTGCAGACGTGATCGGCACTTTCTCCGCAGACCGCCATGAGCGTGAACTGCAACTCCAGGTCAAGGTCTCACGCGCATGCACGGTGTACGTGATGCTCGACTCCCGCAGCCAGGTGCCGGACTGGGTACGGCGAGACTTTACAGACACAGGCCTCCGGCTTAGCAGCGGACCGTGGGCGGACAATCCGGTCGTTCAGGGCATGACTGCGGATGGCAGCGGGGAGATTCATGTGGACTACACGGTTTGGAAAAAAATCCAGCCATCTGCAGGCTCCGTCACCCTGGGACCGCCCTATCCGGCAGGAGATGCAGTTCATCGCGCCATGTATGGCATCGCGGTGAAGTGATTTTTTCCGGCAACTGAAGACGGCAGCGGCAGTGCTTCATGCAACCAGCCATCATGCACCGCTTCATCATTCTTCTCATCGCCATCTGCCCGCTGCTTGCACCTGCGGCCCCCAACGTACTCTTCATCGCCATTGATGACATGCGGCCCGACCTTGGCTGCTATGGAGCCACGCATGCAAAGACACCCAACATCGACCGCCTCGCGGCGCGCGGCATTGTTTTTGACAAGGCCTACTGCCAGCAGGCGGTGTGCAGTCCCTCGCGCACGGCCATTCTCACCGGCCTGCGGCCCGATGTGACGAAGGTCTGGGATCTCAACACCCACTTCCGTGCTGCGCAGCCGGACTGCGTCACGCTTCCTCAGTACTTTCGTGAGAGTGGCTATCACACTGTGGCGCTCGGCAAACTGGAGCATCATGGTTTTGAAGACGGCCGCTCCTGGTCGGAGCCGCGCTGGTTTGCCAGCGGGCAGTTGGTCAGCGTGGACCCTGCCGACTGGACAAAGCACACCATCACCAGCTTCGACGGAGTACAAAGCGAGTATGCGAATCCCGTTTCCAAAACCGAGGGCAAGAAAAACTCGAAGGGCAAAATCAAGACCGGCCCAGCCTATGAGGTCAGCCCAAAGTCGGATGACGAGCTGCCTGACGGAGCCACCGCTGCCGAGGCCGTGAGACGGCTGAGCACTCTCAAAGCCAGGGGCGAGCCCTTCTTCCTCGCTGTCGGATTCGTAAAGCCGCACCTGCCCTTCGTGGCGCCCAAAAAATACTGGGACATGCATGATGCAAACGCCATTCCGCCACCGGCGATCGATCACATGCCCACCGGCACGCCGGACTTTGTAGGACATACCAACAGCGAGGTTCATGCCTACCTCGGCGTGCCAGCCGAGAATCCCATTCCTGCCGACTTTGCCAAAACTCTGCGCCACGGCTACCACGCCTGCATCAGCTACACAGACGCCCAGGTCGGACGCCTGCTGGATGCGCTGGAGAAGGAGGGCTTGGCGGACAACACCATCATCATCCTTTGGGGCGACCACGGCTGGCAGCTCGGTGATCACGGACTCTGGCACAAACACACCAACTTTGAAATCGCCGCTCGTTCCCCACTGCTCATCAGCCTGCCCGGTAGCGTCAACGCAGGCCGCCACTGCGCCGCCCCCGTGGAGTTTGTCGATGTCTATCCCACTCTCGCAGACGTCTGCGGTCTGCCCATTCCCTCTGGCCTCGGTGGCAGCAGCCTGAAGCCATACCTTCAGAATCCTGATGCGCCGATGCAAAAGCCCGCCATAAGCCAGTACCCCAAATCATCCAAAGAGCACGGCGGCTCTCTCATGGGCTACAGCATCCGCACCGAAGACTGGCGCTGCACCTTCTGGCGCAAGCGCGGAGGTGAAGACATAGGCTTCATCGAACTCTACGACGAGAAAAACGACCCGAACGAAACCGTGAACCTCGCCAGCAAGCCCGAGCATGCAGAACTCATCGCTTCATTGAAGAAACATCTGCCTCCTCCCGGCTCAGATGCGCAACCGCCCAAGACTGCCAAACCTGCTCACTCCCCCAAAAAGAAGGCGATGTCCTATGACCCCAACGAGCCCCGCGACAAACGCTATGACCGCCTCTATCCCGGCAAGGCACGGCTCACGCTTGATGAATACCTCTCAGGCCAGGGCGGCGATTCAGATTCCGCCAAAGCTCGCTTCACCAAACAGGACAAGGACAAAGACGGATTTGTGAGCCGCGAAGAGTTTATCGGCGGATCCAAAAAGTAACCCAGCCCAGAAACTGAAAAATGTTTCGAAAGACCGGCAAACGAACCTCTGGCCGGCAGTGAATTCAGACACCCACCATGAAGTCCCGTTTGTTTTATTGCCTTGCACTAGGTCTGCTCCTTTCTGCACCGCTCCACGCCTCGATCACCCTCGTGGGCTCTCCTCAGATCGCATCTGACAACGCCACAACCGGAAACACCACCTTTTCCGGCGTCACCGTGATGGCAGGTGATTATGTGGTCGTCGCCACCGCTTCAAACAAGAGTTTCGCTCAAAACCAGCTCACTTACTCGTGGTCGGGCACCGAGGGAAGTTCGGGCGTCTCCACCAGTCTCAGCGTAGAGCAAAGTTTTGCCTCCTATCTTTCCTACACCTCCGTGATCACTGCAGGCACCTATGATTTCAATGTGCTTGCTGCCAATAGTACCCTGACCGCCAGCAGCGCCCTCTACATCCTCCGCTCGGGAGCCGGGGAAACAATTACCGTGGCAAACACCGCCTCCCAGGCAAGTGCTTCCGCATCAGCCGCCAACCTGTCCTACCTGTTCGGCAGCAATCTCACCAGCGCCATGGCCATCGAAGCCGCGACAACCCGCTTTGGCGGCGCATTCACGCTCGACTCGAACTACATCACACCGAACTCAACCGCCGCATCCAGTGGCCGCCTGCTCAGCTACAGCACAGGTGTGACAGGCAGCACCTGGTCGTCAAGCAATCCCTTTACAACCACTCCTTCGGACATTGCCGCCATCGGGGCCGTTTTCACTACGACGGCGTCACTCACACCTGAGCCCTCACGCACACTGCTGCTTGCCGCCGGACTGGTGGCCATGATTCTTCGCCACCGCCGCCCATGAAATGCTTCTCCATCCTCCTTTCCGTCATCTTTTTGCTGCAGTCATGCTTTGCAGCAGAGACTCGCCCAAATGTACTCTTCATCCTTGTTGATGACTTCGGTTCCCATGATCTGGGCTGTTACGGTTCCGCACTCTACGAGACACCAAACATGGACCGCCTGGCCGCGAGCGGCGCGAAGTTCACCCAGGCTTACGTGGCATATCCTCGCTGCGTGCCATCGCGTTTTGGCATCTTTACTGGCAAACACCCCGCCCGTGTACAGGGAAAGAAAGACAGTCCTCATGTTGAACCCGACCGGGATGCAACCATCGGCCAGGCATTCAAAGATGCAGGCTACTCGACGTTTTACTGCGGAAAGTGGCATCTGGGCGAAGGTCCGTCCAATCCCGACAAGGTCGGCTTTGACACCATCGTCGCCGCGGGTGCCGCAGGTGCGACAAAGTCCCACTTTGCACCCTACAACACTTCACGCAGCAAAGGTGGTGGTGGCGGCGACGAAAAAGACGACATCGTCGGTCTCGATGACGCCCCCGAGGGTGAATACCTCGCCGACCGGCTTACTCAGGAGACCCTGAAGTTCATCGACACGCATAAGGACAAGCCCTTCTGCGCCGTGCTGGCCCACTACGCAGTGCACACCCCCATCGAAGCCAAGCCTCACCTCACCCGGCGCTACTCCGACAAGCTCGTCACGATGCCCAAGCCCGCTGCCGAATGGGAAAAGGAAAGCGCCGGCGAAAACCTCCTCGTGCAGAACAACGCCACCTACGCCGCAATGATCGAGAGCGTGGACCACGGCGTGGGCCGCCTGCTGAACCAGCTAAAAAAGCTGGGCATCGAAGACAACACCATTGTCATCCTCGCCAGCGACCACGGCGGCCTCAGCTCGCGGGGAAGCAAGCGCGAGGTGGCTACTTCAAACCGCCCACTGCGCGCAGGCAAAGGACACCTCTATGAAGGTGGCCTGCGCATCCCCCTGCTCATTCGCTGGCCCGGCCATACGAAGCCCGGCACGGAGATAGCCACTCCCGTGTGGTCGCTCGATCTGTTCCCCACTCTCGTGGAGATGGCAGGCATCGCCACACCGGCAAACGCTGGAACCGACGGCATCAGCCTCATAGGCCTGTTGCAGGGAATATCCATCCCTTCTCGCGACACCTTTTTCTGGCACAATCCCGCCCCTCGCCCCACAAGCACGGGAGACTGGTTTTCATCAGCGATTCGCATCGGCAGCCTGAAGCTCATCGACTTTCCCGAACAAAAACAAGTCGAGCTCTACGACCTCGAAACTGATGTGGGAGAATCCAAAAACCTCGCCACCGAACGCCCCGCAGACCGTGATCGCCTTCTCGCTAAGCTCAACGCCTGGCGCCAGGAAGTCGGCGCATCAACGGCTCCGAAACTCAATCGTAAGAAAAAGTGAGCCCCTCTGGATTGGAAAGCGCTCAGTTACTGAAAATAGGTATCCTCATGCGCATACGGCGGCGCACAGCAGCAAAGAAAGTGCAGCGTCTGCGTAGCGGTGATCTGGTGCCAGGCGCCGGGCGGGATGAGGATGGCGTCTCCGGGACCTACAGGGCGGGTCTCGCTGTCGATCTCCATGGTCCCCTGCCCTTCGAGGATGAAGTAAAACTCCTCGCTGAGCTTGTGGTAGTGGCGGTCGGTTGGCTGGCCTACGGGAACGGTGGCCTCGGCGAGGCTCTGATTTTGCACCGGGGCGTTGGTGCGGTCCAGGATGCTGCGGATGGTGCTGCCGTCCTTGGTGGTGAAAGGGGCCTGCTTGGAGAGCTGATTGAGGGTCATGGGCTTTCCTCCAGACTCGTTGCTACCGCCGGTCCCGCCACTTGAAAATGCACGTCCGGCAGATCATTCTGGCAGCTCTTTGACTCCGGCTCTCAAAACAAGACGGCCCTTGGCTTCCGGCCAGCACCGCAGCCGTCAGAGTGAGCCGCCTGCCATTGGAAAACAGCAGACATGCCCACCGCACGGATGCCCCGCCACGCGGACGGACCATCCGAAAAGGATTTTGTAAGCGGCCTAGGCCACCAGCCCCAGCTCTGAGGAGGGCTGGGGTGAGCGATCGGAAGCGAGCAGCTCGCCGATGGCGGTGAGGATTTCGTTGGCCGAGTACGGCTTGTTGAGAAAGGTGTTGATCTGCAGCGAGGCCAGCGCGGCGGCCTTGTCCTGCCGTCCTTTGGCGCTGCCCATGCCGCTGGTGGCAATGATCTGGATGGTGGGGTCCATCTTCTTCAGGGTGCGTGAAAGCGTGACGCCATCCATGAAGGGCATCATGATGTCGGTCAGCACGGCTTTGATCTCCCCGCGGTTCTGCGAAAACTGCGCGATGGCCTCGGTGCCGTCTCCCGCGGTGATGACTCGGTAGCCATGCGCACTGAGGGTCTTCTGCACGACATCGCGGATGACCTCTTCATCGTCCACGACGAGGATGAGCTCTCCCTGCCCGCGCGGCGCCTGCATGTCGGGGGCGGCGCTGCTCATGGCCACCGCATCGGGTGTGGCCGGGAGATAGATTTCAAACACGCTGCCCATGGCCACACGGCTGCGCAGATTGACGAATCCCTGGTGGCTTTTGACGATGCCCATCACCGTGGAAAGGCCCAGCCCGGTGCCCTTGCCTGTTTCCTTGGTCGTGAAAAAGGGATCAAAGATCTTGTCGATCACCTCGGGGGCGATCCCTTCCCCGGTGTCTGAAACACGGATCAGCACATAGGGGCCGGGCCTGGCGTCCACATTCATCGCGGCAAAGTTTTCGTCCAGACGGGTGTTTTCGATGTTCAGCGTGAGCACGCCGCCGGCAGGCATGGCATCGCGGGCGTTGACACACAGATTGAGCAGCACCTGATGGAGCTGGGTGGGGTCTCCCATGACGGGCCAGATGTCCTCGGGCGTGCTGGCCGTGAGGGTGATGTTTTTGGGAAAGGTGCCGGACATGATCTTCATCATGTCCTTGGCGATCTGGTTGATCTCCACGACGTGGCGCTGGCCGCTCATGTCGCAGTTGACGGTGAGCAGCTGCTTGATGAGGTCCGCGCCGCGCTGGGCGTTGGTCTCGATGTTGGCGAGCATTTTTTCAAAGTCCTCCGGCGGCAGGTTGCGGCGCAGCATGAAGGACGAGATGAAGATGGGCGTCAGGATGTTGTTCATGTCGTGGGCGATGCCGCTGGAAAGCCGCCCGACGCTCTCCATGCGCTGCGAGCGCAGAAACTGAGCCTCCATGTTTTTCTTTTCCGTGATGTCCTCGACCACGGCCACAAAGGATCTCACACCGTCGATTTCCAGCACGCTGATGCGTGAGCGCGTGATGAACGAGCTGCCGTCTTTTTTGCGGGAGCCCATCTCGCCCATCCAGGCGCCTTTTTCGCGCAGCACGCCAAAGAGCTCGTCCATGGCACGCCGCCCCTCCTCCGCCGGCAGGTTGCGGATGACAGAATAATGCTGGCCGATGAGCTCGCCGCTTTCATAGCCAAACATGGTGTTGCAGGAGTCGTTGCTGAACACAATAAGGCCGTCCTCATCGCAGACGGTCACGCCTTCGGCCATGCTTTCCAGCACCCGTCCCTGCATCTTGAGAGCCTCATCTGTCTTCTTGCGTCCGGTGATGTCGGTGTTGATCGCCAGCACCGACTTGGGCTGCCCGGCCGCATCGCGCACGAGCGTCCAGTGCCCCACGATCACCAGACCGCGTCCATCCCTGCTGATCTGCTGCAGCTCTCCCACCCACTCTCCTGTCTGAATGACCTGCTCGCTGGCCCTTTGGAAGGCTTCGGGGTCTTTGTACAGCAGCTGCGCCACGGAATGACCGGCCGCCTCCTGCGCGCTCCACCCATACAAGCGCTCCGCGCCTTTGTTCCAGTAGGTGATGCGATGCTCCAGATCATGCGCCAGGATGGCGTCCTGCGCCTTGTCGAGCAGGGAGGCCTGCTCGCGGAATTTTTCCTCCAGCATGCGCCGCTCGGTCATCTCACGCTTGAGCTCCTCATAGGCCTGCTCGGCTTTTTCACGATGGCGCACGGCATCCGCCATCATGCTGACGGCTGCGGCCTGCGACTCCTCCAGCTCACGTGTGCGCTCGCTGACCATGTGCTGCAGATCACCAAACTCCACCTTCGACTCCTGCAGCCGCAGCCACTTTTGCGTCAGCGCATTGGCCATCTGCAGAATCTCGATGGTGTCGAAGGGCTTCTTGAGCACCATCAGCCGGTCCTGCGGGTTGATCTTCGCCTGCATCTCGCTCCATGAGCAGTCTGAAAAGGCGGTGCAGATGACCACCTGCAGGTCTGGGCAGACCTGCCAGATGCGCTGGGTCGTTTCGATGCCGTCCCAGCCCGGAGGCATGCGCACATCCACAAACGCCATGGCATAGGGACGCCCCTCAGCCATGGCCTTCTCCACCATCTTCAGGCCTTCCTCCCCTTGGGAGGCGGTGTCGATCTCAAAGAGCATCACGGTCGGCGCGCCAAACAGCCTGGCCTCAGCCGCCTGCAGCTCCGCATCTTCAGAATCTGCGTCGCTGAGAATCTTCCGAAAATCGTCATGGATGGCCTGGTTGTCATCGATGACAAGGATGCGGCGGTTGAGATTATCGGTCATGTTTTTCATCAGATGAAGGTGGGGGATTCGACAAAGGGAGTTCCAGGGTAAAGACAGCGCCGCAGCCTAGGCCGTTGCTGTCGGCAGTGAGTTTTCCGCCCATTTCACGCGCCGCCAGAGCGCCGCTGTGCAGGCCAAAGCCGTGGCCGTCTTTCTTGGTGGTGAAGCCGTGCTGAAAGACGCGCGTCAAATTTTCTGGCGCGATGCCTGCGCCGTTGTCGATGACCTTGATCAGGACGGAGTCCCCCTCTCCCTGCAGGACCCGCACCTTGAGCAGCTTGAGATCTCCCGCCTGGGCCAGCGCCTGGGTGGCATTGCTGAGCAAATTCACCAGAATGGGCATCACTTTATGGCGGTCCAGCACGACTGGCGGCACCTCCTGGAATTCCCGCACCAGAGACACTCCATGGCGCGTGAGGCTGATGCCGCAGATGTTGATGGCGTCTTCAATGATTTCCACCACATCGAGCGTTTCATGCACCCCGGCCACACGTGCATGGCTCTGCTGCATGGAGACGATCTGCTTGATGTGCTCGATGTTGTTTTGCAGCAGCTTCACCTCGTCCAGGATGGATTTCTGGGGCTCGGCCAGATTTTCAGCCAGCTTGACGAGGTAGCCGGGCAGCTCCTTGCCGCGCGGGTCCTTGGTAAGAAAGTCCGGAAGGTCCTGCTCATGCTCCCTGAGGAGCTGGGCCACGTTTTTCAGGCTGGAAATTCTGAAATGCCGTATCTTCCCGGCCACGGTCTCCGCAGACACATTCACGCTGTTGAGCACGTTCCCGACGTTGTGGAGCACATTCGTCGCCACCTCCGCCATGCCGGCCTGCCGGGACGTCAGGACCAGTTGCTTGTGCGCCTCGGTCAGCTCCGCCGTGCGTTCGATCACCTGGTGCTCGATCTGCGCATTGATGCTCTCCAGCCTGCTGCGGCGCTTGGCCACCTCCAGGGTCTCGGTGAGGTTCTGCTGGATCGAAATCATCAGGAAGACATCTTCGATCAGCACCCAGCCGACGTGCTCCAGCCATCTCCACTGGCTCACCTCCGTCACCCCAAAGATCGACTGCGGCCACAGGACGCCGCGCACCAGATGGTCTGCTGTCACCACCAGTGTGGCCGTCACGAGCACACGCCAGTCCCGGTAGAAGGCCAGAAAAGTCAGCGAGCCAAAGATGTGAAAGTGTGTCTCAAAACGGCCGCCGGTGAGATGAATGAGCAGGGCTGACGTCAGAACCTGGGACACGGCAATGACATGGCGCGTCACCACGCGCCCAGGCCGCCGCCAGGCCAGCAGCACCGGGGGGGCGCTGATGGCTGCGCCTAGGCAGATGGCCGCCCAGACATGCCACAGCGGGAGAATGGAGGAGCCATTCCATGCCTTGGGGGAGATCCATACGGCGATGACGATGCCGCCGAGCCACTGCATGACCATGAGCTTGGCGAAGAGGCGGTCGGTGAGGATGTGGTTGCGCCTCTGGGAGAGGCGGTAAAGCCGAGCGGTGCGTTCTTCCTCGACCGCTGCCATTTCTGCGCTCTTTTTGCCTGCTACGGAGTACATGCAGAGCCTCCCTGCGGGTTCATTGTCGCAAGTGCCGCCTTTTTTGCGTCATGGAGTTCCATTAATATCATCAGATAAGCGCATATTTAACATTATTTATAATTTCTGTAAATTGATATAAGCATAGCTTTGGACAATTTTCAGGCCGATTTCGGCCGTTTGGAGGCCAGATCTGGGGGCAGCGCGGGTGCATTTGGAGGAAAGCGAGTTGCTGCCTGCGTGGCTTTTGGCTACTTCTGACCGTATGCCTGATGGATTTCCCCTCGAAAAGTGCCGTGCTGTGATCACTGGAGCGTCTTCTGGACTGGGGGCGGAGTTTGCGCGGCAGCTGGCGCCGCAGGCGGAGGTGCTGGTGCTGGTGGCGCGGAGGGGGGAGGCGTTGGAAAAGGTGAAAATGGAGCTGTCCGGGACGCGGACAAAAGTGCTGTGCTGTGTGTCGGATCTGGCAACAGAGGCGGGCCGAAGGGCTGTTTTCACGTTTTTGGCGGAAAATGGGGTGAGGCCAAATTTGCTGATCAATAATGCGGGGATGGGCGACTACGGGTGCTTTGCGGATTCGCCGACGGAAAAGACGCGGGGGCTGATTGAGCTGAACATCACGGCGCTGACGATGCTGACGCATGAGATGCTGCCGCTGATGGAGAGACCGGGGGGGATTGTGAATGTGAGCTCTCTGGCGAGCACGCTGCCGATGCCTGAGCTGGCGGTGTATGCGGCGAGCAAGGCGTATGTGACGAGCTTTTCGGAGGCGCTGGCGATCGAGCTGGCTCCGAGGGGGATCACGGTGAGCTGTGTGTGCCCGGGGCCGACGCCGACGAACTTTAGCCAGACGGCGAAGCGGGCGGATGGGAGTGACACGAACCGGGATGGTCAGGGTCTGCTGCGGATCCCGCCTGCGCAGGTGGTGGGTGAGGCGCTGGGGGCGCTGCGGGCGGCTCGGGCGTGTGTGTTTCCGGGAGTGGGGGTGTCGATCGCGGGGCGGGTGTTTCGGCTGATGCCGAGGGGGATTCTGCGGTGGGTGCTGAGAAGACGAAGTGCGAAGGTGTGAGCTGGGGAACGGATGAAGTGTTCATGCCATGCCCTTTGCGGCATGGGCGGGCGTGGCTGTTTGTCAGCGTGCGGAGGACGCTGGGGCGTATGGATGCGCTGGTGGTCGGTCGGTTTGGCGGCGGGAGTGGTGGAAGGTGGGGGAACGCTGGGCGCCAAACACAACCAACCTACGTCCGGAGCGCGGCGCGTGGTCTGAGATGGTTTCTAATGATCGTTGCGCGGGGGTGGTGGGGTGATGTACATTCGTGGTGTGCGCTGTCCTGCCTGCCGAGCTCCTGCGATGGAAACTGACGCTGCCTGCGGGCAGTGTGGGTTTTCGCTGGAGGTGGCGGATCGGGCGTTTGGGATCGCTCCGGCACTGCAGCGTCCGATCGCGGATGTGGCGGGTGTGCTGGGGGCGCTGGCGGTGAGGCGTGCGGGGCATGTGATCGCGGAGGTGGAGCGGCGGTTTCCGCAGGTGGGGATCGCGGTGGTGCTGATGGCGGTGCCGGTGGAGGCGCCGCTGCTGCCGTTTGCGTTCTGGCTGTTCAACCGCGGGAGTCTTTCGAGCGCGGTGGACAAGGGCGGGGCGAACCGGCTGGTGATGCTGCTGGTGGACACGGGCTCTGACCGCGCGATGACGATGGTGGGCTATGGCCTGGAGCCGTTTGTGCAGGAGACGTGTCTGCAATCGTGCCTGCAGGCGGCGGAACAGCCGCTGCGGCGGAGGCGGTATGGGCAGGCGATCGAGTCGTTTGCGCGGGAGCTGGACCGGCAGCTGGTGGAGCTGTGCCGTCTGGTGCCGAGGCAGTTTGGCCTGGTGGATGAGGCGCTGTGGTTGAATGCGGGGGCTGCGGGTGATGGGGCTTTGGGGATGGCGGAAAATTTGTATTGATGTAGGGTTTGAAATGTCTTGGGGGGCTGGCTTTTTCATGAGGCGGACAGGAGTGTCTGCGGTCCTCTCTGCCGGGCTTTTAAATTTTTGAATCTCTTTTGGACCATGCTGACACGTCGCTGCTTTTTATCTCTGAGTCTGATGGGCGGATGCCCTGCGCTGCTGCGTGCGGGGGAGTTTCTGCCGCAGTCGGTGACGTTTAAGGGGCGGGAGAAATTTGAGGAGGTGGTGGCGCGGGCGATGGCGGAGAACTGGGCGGCACTGCCGATGGGGGCGCGGGTGGCGCAGTTTGGGCTGGCGCTGCGGGGCATCCGGTATGTGGGGTGGACGCTGGAGATTGATGACCGGGTGGAGTCGCCTTCGGTGAATTTCACGGGGCTGGACTGCTGGACGTTTTTTGAGGTGTCGCTGGGGCTGGCGCGGATGATTGGGCGGCGGCAGCGGGCTTATGCGCCGAGTGATCTGCTCAGGGAGATCGAGTGGACGCGGTATCGCGGGGGTGTGTGCCATGGGAACTACCTGGACCGGATTCATTACCTGGATGAGTGGTTCACGGACAACGCGGCGCGTGGGAACATCCGGTCTGTGACGCGGGAGGTGGGGCCGGTGGTGAGGCTGACGGGACGTGGCAATGATGAGATGTCGCTGAATCCGAAGCTGTACCGTTATTTGAGGGCGTCCCCTGCCCTGGTGCCGCAGCTGAGGCAGATGGAGGCACGATTGGAGAAGGTGCCGTTTGATTTCATTCCGAAGGACCAGGTGGCTGCGTGTGAGGGGCGGATTCAAAGCGGGGACATCATCGGGATCGTGACGAACCGGGCGCATGTGTACTGCTCTCATGTGGGGCTGGCGCTACGGACGGCTGACGGGGCCTGCCGGTTCATGCATGCGTCGGCGACGTATAAGAAGGTGGTGGTTGATAAGACGATCCATGAGTATTTGCACTCGGTGAAGAGTCATGCGGGGATCGTGGTGGGGAGGCCGACGCAGCGTTGACGGTTGTTTGGCTGAGGAGAGCCGGAGGTTTCAATCACGGAACACACGAAATACGAGGAAGGCCGGACCGAGCCTGGAGACGGAATTTGCACCGCAGAGATTGGAAAGACGCAGAGATGAGGCGGGTGCGAGAGCGGAGGTTTTTTTAACCGCTGATGAGACGCTGATATGACGCTGATTTAGAAGCTGAGGTCGAGATGTGAGGGGGGAGATTGGCCGCAAAAAGCTCAAAACCGATCCCCAAAAAAACGGAGTCGGAGTTTGAACCGCTGAGGAGGGACTGACTGTTACGCTTTTATGATTCCTGAAAGGAATTCTGCACCGCAGAGATTGGAAAGACGCAGAGATGAGGCGGGGTTGCGAAGGAGCGGGGGCGAGAGCGGAGTTTTTTTAACCGCTGATGAGACGCTGATATGACGCTGATTCAGAAGCTGAGGTCGAGATGAGAGAGGGAGGAGATTGGCCGCAAAAAACTCAAAACCGATCCCCAAAAGACGGAGTCGGAATTTGAATCACCGAGGGGATGCTTATCGGTCACGCAGTCTGCGGCGGTGGGGCGTTGGGTGGTCGCGGTGTGTGAAGAAGGGGCGGGTTGGCTGCCAGGAGGTGCTGGTAAAATCAAGGGGAGCCGCGCTGAAGCGCGACACCCCGGGGGATCTAGGAGGACTCTGTTAAGTGCGGAGGAGTTGGTCCGGCGGTCTTGGGTGATTGGGATGCGCTGGCCGACAGGCAGGAGTGCCTGTCGTACTTCAATCCTTGACGCTGGCCAAGGGGCGAGGTGGGAGTGAATCTGGGAGAAGGCGATGGTGATATGCAGCGGGGTGAACACCATCCTTGCAAATTGACCGTGGACCGCCTCCGGAGAAGCACCTAGAAGATGAGGCATTCATGACTTCCCCAACAAGCTTATACATCATCGTGGGCTCTCTGCTGGTACCGTCGTGCGCGGTGCTGGGCATGGCCCATGTGCTGCGCTGGCGCAGGGAGAAACGCCAAAGACTGGCGCGCGCACCTATTTCTGAAAAGCTGCTGAGGCCTGCAGGAGAATCTCTGCGGCTGAGGATCGATGATCTTGCGGAGCAATTTGGAGAGCGCCTGTCCTTTGCCATGATCCTGCCGGGGGCGATGCTGGCTGCGGTGCTGCTGATGTCTCCGGATAGCAGCATTTCCCGAAGCCGTGCGGTCGCGGCGTTCGTGATCTGCACGATTTTGCTGCTCATCCTGCTGCGACGTGCATTCCAGAATCATGAGGAGCTCTCAAATTGCAGGCTGGGCTTTCATGGGGAGCGGGCTGTGGCGGAGGAGCTGAACCAGCTGATGGCTGAGGGGTGCCGCGTGTTTCACGATCTGCCGATGGAGCCGTACGGCAATATTGACCATGTGATTGTCTCCACGGCGGGTGTCTTTGCGGTGGAAACCAAAATGCGCCGCAAACGCCCGCCCCCCCAAGGGAAACGGGACTGTGATGCTGTGTTTGACGGTGAGGCCGTCCACTTTCCCACATGGACGGAGACGAGGATGGTGGACCAGGCGAGGATGCAGGCGGAGCGGCTGAGCACCTTTTTGACGAGTGCTGTGGGCGCGGCAGTGGCTGTGCAGGCTGTGCTCACGCTGCCAGGCTGGTTTCTGACGAGCCGCGTGCCACCCGGCAAGGTGCGAGTGCTTAATCCGAAGGGGATTCGAAGCATCGCTGTGGATGCGCGTGCCTTAAAGCTGAGCGCGGAGATGATCCAGCGCATCTGCCACCAGCTGGAGGCCAAATGCCGTACGGTGGAGCTTTGAAGGGAGCGGCGTTTTTGCTGGACATGAATGTCTGTGGGACAACAGCCTTGAGCGTGAGCGTTGGAGCTGCGCCACGTTCGGAATCGCAGCGGGAGTGCCTTGATGACGCTGCTGGCAGGCGTGGTGGCGGGGACGCTGGGCGACAGGCTGGAGCGCCTGTCGTACTTTCCGGAGGGGCGATTTGCCGAAGCGTGGCGGGGGCGGGCTTTTTGATTACTTGTCGAAGAAGGAGGCTTCTTCGCGGTCGCCGACTTTGAGGTAGCGGTAGTAAACTTCAAGCTGGAGGGTGCAGAGGCACTGGCGGTAGATGGGGTCTGAGGCGTCGCCTGCGGGCCAGTTGGGGCGGCCGGCCTTGAAGGAGCCGTCTGGCTGCTGGGCGCTGAGGACCTGGGGGAGGAACTGCTGGTTGTAGAACTTCCAGTCTTCGCCGCCCTGCTGGAAGAAGGCCTGGGTGTAGTAGTACCAGCAGTAGAGGTTGCAGTTTTTGTTCCAGTCGAGGGGTTCGGCGGTGATGAAGTCGGTGAGGAACTTGATGCCTTTTTTGATGGGGGTGGTCTTGCCTTTGGCCATGGTCTGGAGGCCGAGGATGCCGACGCCGGAGAGGGACCACTGGTTGTAGTGGGCGTCGCGGTTGGCTCCTCCAAAACCGCCGTCCTTGGTCTGCTTCTCTTCGAGGTATTTGGTCATCTTGGTGATGGAGCTGTGGAGTCCATCAATCTTGAGGCCGGTGTTCTTGGCGGCTTTGAGGGCCTGGAACTGCCAGCCTGCGACGGAGAGGTCTTCGCGGCTTTTTTTGCCTGCATAGAAACCGGTCTCACCGTCATAGACCCAGCTGCCGCTGTCCTGCTGGTTGTCGATGATGATTTTGACGCCCTGCTCGAAGGCTTCGCGCATGCCGGGGAGGCTCTTGCTGCCGAGGCGGGCGAGGGTGTACATTTCACCGAGGGCGTAGGTGGCGATGCCGTGCTCATAGACGGGGGCGTTGCCTTTTTCACCCTGGCTGAAGAGCTTGTTTTTGTTCTTCTTCTGCGCCTCGATGAGGAACATGATGCCCTTCATGACGTTGTCGCCGTAGAAGGGGGATTCGGGGGTCTCGCAGCGGCCGAGGTAGCAGAGGAGGGCGAGGCCGGTCATGGCGCACTTGTTGGTGCGGCCCCAGGAGCCGTCTGCGTTTTGCTTGCCTTTGAGCCATTCGAGGGAGGCGGACACGGCGGCCTCGCACTCGGGGGTGCCGCCGTTTTGACGGAGCTTTTCAAGGCGCTCCTGCGTGGAGCAGCGGCTGCGCATGGAGGGTGGCAGGGTGACGAAACCGCCTGCGGCTCCCATGCCGCCCATGCCTTTGCCAAAGCCGCCGCCGGCTCCGGCCATGCCGAAGCCTCCGGCTCCGCCGAGGGCGCCGCCGCCCATCATGGCGCTGACGTCTGGCATGTCGAGGGAGTCTGGCGGTGCCTCGGGCAGCGAGATGGCTGCGTTGACGCTGGTGCTCACCAGCTTCTTCATGGGCATGTTTTTGTTGATGGAGCTGCGCTTCTTCTGCTGCACTTTGTGCTGCAGGTCGGCGCTGGCTGCGGCGCCCTGGGCGGTGCCGCCGCCGGGGAGGAAGTCCACCTGCTTGTCCATGACGCCGGACTGGAAGACGATGAAGAGGGCGAGGACGCCGAGCCCGGCGTGGATGAGGATGCTGAGCAGGAGGGAGCTGGCACCGGCTTTGCGCCAGAGCTGCACGAACTTGTTCGGCGGCTTGGCGATTTCGATGTGGGTGAGCGCGGGCGGGTGGTAGATCTCGCCGACGTGATGCTCGGAGGCGGGTGAGGCTTCGGCTTCGCCTTCGTCTGCCGGGGTGGCGGGGGCGGCTGCCGTGACCACGGGGGCACTGGGGACGGGCATGGCCGGGGCTACAGCGGCAGGCACTGGCATGGCTGCGACGGGCACGGCGGTGCTGACGGGCCTAGGAGCCGGTGCGGATGTGGGGACGGCACCGGTGGAAGGCACGGGTGGCGGCGGCATGGCCGGCATGGGCATCTGCGGCATGTAGCCTGGAGGGTAGCCGGGCATCTGGGGCGGGTAGCCCTGGGGCATGGGGTAGCCGGGGGGATAGCCAGGCATCTGCGGTGGGTAGCCCTGAGGATAACCCTGCGGGTAGCCCTGGGGATAGCCGGGCATCTGGGGCGGATAGCCCTGGGGCATGGGGTAGCCGGGGGGATAGCCGGGCATCTGTGGGGGGTAACCCTGCGGAGGAGGATAGCCCTGGGGATACCCCTGGGGCGGCAAGGGCTGCGTGGCTCCTGGATTTGGAGGCTGCGGCGGGTTTTGCGGTGTTCCTGGCTGCGAAGGATTCATGAAAGCGTGCTTTTCAAAAATAGAAGACCGATCTGCCGCCCATTTCTTGGGGGCAGATCGTGAAAAAAAATGGAGTCCTGATCAGAACCCTTCGTCGCCACCGACGGTGAAGGTCACGTTGGCGACCTTGGCGACTGCGAGGGCATTGAGCACGTCGATGACGCGCTCATAGGTGGCCTGCTCTTCAGCCTGGATGGTGACGATGACCTTGGCGTTGCGGTTGTCCGCCTCCTGCTTGAGACGCTTGAGGGTGCTGATGAAGTCGGGTAGGGACTTGTCAGGACGGTTGCTGTCGAACTCCTCTTCATTGAGGGTGACGGCGCCTGATTCTTCAACTCCGACGATGATTTCATCGGGCATTTCCTGGGGGGCGTCGGCACTGGGCGGTGCGAGGCCGGGAAGCTGGCTCTTGAGCTCGCGCTCCACCTTCACGGAGCCGACCATCACCATGAAGAAGAGCATGATGACGAACACCACGTCGATCATGGGAGCGATCTGGAAGCCGACAGCAAGCTGTTCAGACTCGATTTCGCGATGCTTTTTTTTGCCGGGGGCAGACATGAGGGGATGGAATTACTCTTTGTTCAAGGCGGAGAAGGAGATGTCATCAATGCCCGCCTGGGCGATGACGCTCATGACGCGCTGGATTTCGATGGCGGGGAGACGTTTGTCTCCGCGAATGACGGCACGGTACTTGGCGTTGGCGTCGTGACGTGCCCGGAGCTTTTCGACCAGGGGCTCCACGACATCATAGGAGCTGTTTTCGAAGAGGATGGTGGCCTTGCCATTCGTCCAGCGGACGTTGATGTTGGCCTCGTTCTGAACGTCCTTTTCCTTTTTCTTGGCGTCTTTGGCGACGGGGAGCTGGATCTCCTTGTCGATACTCAACACCTGTGCCGAGGTGATGCTCATGAAGAAAATGAGCAGCACCAAGAGCACGTCAATCATCGGAGCAATCTGGAACTCCGGTTCGCCATCACCACCGCCGCCGCCGCCGCCCATAGTGTTAGAAGGTCAAGGGTTGAGTATTGTGTAAGAGAAAGGATGGGGTGAGATCAGGCGGCAGAAACAGCCTGAGCGTCGCCTGCGACCCAGTTTGGAATGGCGGCGTAGAACTCTTCTTCACCGACGTGGGCGTCCTTGAGGTGGTGGTAGGGCATCTTGCGGAAGAGGCCCATGACGATTTCCTGGAGATCGCTCATGGAGACCTGGAGGCGATTGCGGAGGAAGTAGAAGAACATGAAGGCAGGAACGGCGATGAAGAGACCGGAGGCGGTAGCGATAAGCACCTCACCGATAGCGCCGGAGAGCTTGGCGGGGTCCCCTGCACCGCTGGTCTTCAGGGTGGAGAAGGCGCGCATCATGCCCGTCACTGTTCCGGTGAGACCGATCATAGGGGTGCAAACACCGATAACGGAGAGGTAGTTGATGCGGGTCTGGATGGCGGCGTTGACCTTGTTGAGCTCGGTGAAGAGAGCGGCTTCGGTGGCTTCATGGCCGTCACCGAGGAAGCTGAGGCCGACACGGGTGGTGTTGGTGAAGGGAGAGGGGCTGCCTTTGCAGAACTGGTAGGCGCCGACGTAGTCACCGGCACGGAAGAGGTCCTGAACCTGGGCGACCTGGGCGGGAGGGGCGGCCTTTTTGATGCCGGTGCGCATCCAGAGATCCACGGTGAGCCAGACGAGGGCGATGGAGCAGGCGGTGATGGGGTACATGACCCAGCCGCCTTCGATGAAGCGGTCGATCATGGACTCGGTGTGGACGGCCTCAGCGCCGCCTTCCGGGGGAGCGGCGTCTTCAGCGTAAAGGTTGAACGAAGTGAGGACTCCCAGGGCCAGCAGGACGCAGAGGAACGCGCGGGCAGGGCCGTGTGGGATGTGGCGGGTCATGTTGGTGGCAGTGTTGGTTTGCATGGGGAAGTGATTGAGGCTTTGGAAAGGGTTCAGACTTGGGAAACGGTTCAGGCTTTGGGCTTGGAGTCGGCGGCTTTGGCGGGTTCGCCTTCCTTGGGTTTGGCAGCGTCCGACTTGCCGTCTGCGGCGGCGGCTTCCGCCTCCTCTTCGGGGACATTCTTCATTCCGGCAATGGCGGCTTTCTCCTTGGTGGCGGTTTCTGCGACGGGGGAGCCGGGGTAGGACTCGCTGATGCGGGCGAGGAAGGCGTTGGCGTCTTCGTAGCGCTTCATCTTGATGAGGGTCTTGGCGGCGTTGAGCTCGGCCTCGGGGACGCGCTGCATCTGGGTGCCGTAGAAGACGGGGATGCGGAGGTAGGCGAGGAGGGCCTTTTCCCATTCCTTTTTGCGGGTGTAAACGTCTGCCATGATGGCCCAGAGGGAGGCGCCGATGGCGGAGTCGTCGGTTTCCTTGAGGATGCTCTGGGCTTCGACGATGATGCCGGTGTAGTCGGAGGTGGTCTGGCGCTCGATGTCGAGCTGGATGATACGGAGGCGCATTTTCTGAGCGTCGGAGAGCTTGAGTGCGCGGAGGGAGGGGAGAGATTTGACGACGTCGTCGAACTTGCCGCCCTGATTGAGGGCTTCGATGTAGCCGAAGAAGATGTCCACGTACCAGTTGCCTTCGATGCCTTCGAAGTTTTCGAAGAAGTCCTTTCCTTTCTTGAGGACGGCGATGGCGTCGTCGGTCTTGCCCTTGGCGAGGAGGTCGGCGGATTCGGTGAGCTCAGCGGGATAGGGCCACTCGAGGGAGTCGATGTTTTTCTTGTCGATGATGCTGGTGGCCTTGTTTTCACCGATCTGGACGGTGCGTACGATCTTGCCGTCCTGAATGGAGAACTCGGAGGAGAAGACGCGGTTGCCGTCCTTGAGGACGATGGCCTGGCCGAAGGCGGAGCCTGCGGCGAAGACGGCGAAGAGGAGCAAAAAGCGGGCGAACGATTGCATGGGGGTCGTGGGATGGGCTCGCATCTGAAAATTACATGGTCGGGAGGAGTTTTTCAGCCTCTTTCTTTTCCGGCTGATTCTCGAGGTCCTTGCGGCCGATCATCTCCTGGAGGGTGGCCTTGGCTTCGTCAGACTTGCCGAGAGCCTTGAAGGATTTGGCGCAGAGGAGGTAGGCCTTGGCCATTTCATCCTTCCATTTCTGGTGTGCGATGAAGACGCGCTGGAAGTAGGCGATGGCGGCCTCGTGCTTGCCATTGAGGGACTCGATCTCCCCGAGCATGCGGAGGGCGTTGGCGGTGGCGTGGCCGCGCCATTCCTTGGTGTTGGCGACCTGCTCAAAGATCTTCTTGGCGTCTTCGTACTTCTTGAGTTTGACGAGGGTTTTGGCCTCGCCCTGGGTGGCGTCGAGGACGTGGGAGCTGCCGGGGTAGTTGTTGAGGGCGTCGCGGAAGAGCTCGAGGGCTTTGTCGTACTCGCCTTTTTCAAAGGCGATCTCTGCGAGGCCGACGGGTGCGCCGTCGGAGAATTCGCTGTCCTTGAAGAAGTCGCGGAGGCGGATGTAGCAGCCGGTGGCTTTGTCGAGGTCGCCTTTCTTGCGGGCGCTGTCGCCGACGATGTTGAGGAGCATGGGGCTGAGGTCGTCGGGCTTGGCGACTTCGATGATGATGTTGAGGTACTTTTCAGCCTTGTCCGGAAGCTTCATGGTCTTGGCGAGCCAGGCCTTGGCGAAGAGGATGCGCATCTGGGCGGTGCCGTTCATGGCGGCCTGAGGCGGGCTGAGGAGGGCTTCGAGCTGCTTTTCGACGTCCTCAAAGGTGAGATCCGGCGCGGGTGGCGGTGCGGGAGCGGGTGCGGCTTCGCCGGGCTTGGCGGCGGCTGGGGCCGTGGAGGCGGCAGCGGCGCGGCGGCGCTTGGGTGCGGAGATGGAGACGAGCTGCTGGATGAGGCCTTCGACCTGCTGATTGGCGACGATGGGGATGCGGGTCTTGATGTGCTCTGCGAGGAGCTTTTTGGCGTCGTCGACCTTGCCTTCCTTGATGTTGGCGCGGCTGATCCAGAGGATGGCCTTGAGGGAGAGGTCGTCGTTGTTTTTGTGGGTGTTGTAGTAGCGCTGCCAGATTTCGGAGAGCTCCTTCCACTTGCTGGCGCCGACGTAGAGGTCTGTGAGCTGGTCGAGGGAGTAGTTGAGGACGTCGTCGGACTTTGCCTTGTCGACGGCGAAGGCGAACTGGATCATGGCGTTTTCATAGTCCGCGCGCTGATTGTAGATGTCTCCGAGGAGGGCGTGGACCTGGCCGATGTTCTGGTCGTTGGGCTTGTCTTTGACGATGCTGAGGAGCTCGGATTCGGCGGCTTTTTTGTCGCCGCCCTGGAAGTCGATGAAGGCGAGGCGGTAGCGTGCGTCGACGACGTACTGGCCGGCGGCGTTTTCCTTGATGTAGGTCTTGAGCGCCTTGGTGACGCTCTTGGAGTCGTTTTGGTAGAAGTAGGTGAGGGCGATGCGGTACTGGATGTCGTCCTTGTAAGTGGTGGTGGGAAACTCCTGGAGGATGGTTTCGTAGGTGGTGCGGCATTCGTCGAAGCTCTGGAGCTCAAACTGAACGCTGCCGATGAGGAAGCTGAGGCGCTCCTTGTCAGCCTTGGGGAAGCTTTTGGCTTTTTTCCAGGCTGCGATGGCCTCCTTGAGCTGCTTGTTCTGGTAAGCGAGCATGCCGAACATCATGGAGACTTCGCCGACCATGTCGCTGTCCGGGAAGGCTTCGATGAACTCCTCGCAGAGCTGGCGGGACTCCTTGATGCGCTTGAGGGAGGAGTTGACCATGATGAGGCCGTACATGCACTTGTCGCGCTGGGCGAACTGCTTGAAGTCCTTGACGACGACTTCGAAGGCGAGGATGGCCTGCCAGAGGCGGGAGGGGTCGCCGACGCCGCTCTCGCTGGGGGCGCCCATTTCATAGTAGCAGCGGCCGAGGCGGTAGTAGAGGGAGGCGTCGTAGTCGGTGCGCTTCTCGATTTCGGCCATGATTTCCTTGTTGGCCTTGAGCTTGGTTTCGATCTCGTCTTTGCGGACGCCTTTGGCGGTCTTGAGCTGGGCTTCGAGCTTGGCGATCTGCTCGTTCTGGATGCGTGAGATTTCGGCCTTTTTGCGAACGAGCTGATAGGCGCCGAGGGCCTCCTTGTAGGCCTTCTTTTCCATCATTTCATCGCCGAGCTTGAGATAGATGTTGTTCATCTGGGCGATGCTGTCGCCGCCGGAGGCGAAATTGCGCACCTTGTCCATGAGCGCGGTTGCCTGGTCGAGCTGGCCGCTGGCGACGTAGATGTTGGCGGCGAGCATGGCGGCCTGGATGGACTCTGCGCTGCGGATGCCGTCTGCGAGGACGTTGGTGAGGATTTTGAGGGCCTCCTCCTTTTTGTCCTGCTTGTTGAGGGTGTCTGCAATGATGAGGCCGGCCTCGGCCTTCTTTTCGGGGGATTCGCGGACGACGTTGGTGAGGACTTCGATGCCTTTGTCCTCCTTTTTGCTGGCGATGTAGGAACGGCCGAGGGCCATGTTGACATCGATGATGGCGGAGCCTTTGGGGAACTCCTTCACGTAGGCCTCAAGGGCCTCGATGGCCTTGGGGTAGTCGTTGAGGTTGTAGTAGCAGGCGCCTTCGGTGAAGAGGATGCTTTCGAAGGGCTTGTTGTTGAGGTTCTTCTTGGCAATGGCGAGCTTTGAGAGGGCCTCCTGATACTTGGCCTCGGCGAAGAGTGCGCCGGCGGCATTGATGAGGGCTTCGGTCTCCTGCTGGATGTTGAGGGCAGCGGGTGCTGCGGGGGCCGCAGGAGCGGGAGCAGGTGCAGGCGGAGCCTGGGAAAATACAGGCGTGACAGCGGCCAAAGCCAGGGCGGCACAGAAAAGGGGTCTCATGAGTTGCAGGGAGCGTTGCAGATCAGCGCAAAATAAGAAAAAACTACAACGACGCACAAGCTGGAATTCATGCTTGTGGTCGCAAGCGATGTGGTTTTTTGGCTGGGCGTCTGGAGAAACTGACATTTTTCAAGAAAGGGATTTGAGATTAGCAGGATGGATATTTTTGTCACGGGAGAAAAATCAAAAGGACAAATTCTATCCAAACGGATTCTTTTGAAGCAGAGTGACCCGGCGAACGAGCGAAAGGCCTGAACGCGAGCCCCTGGCGTTCATTGAAGACGACGTCAACATGGCTCGACATCGGGTGAATGTGATTCAATGATGCGGGAGCATGAACCTGCCTGTACTCGAAGTCACTGATCTCACTTTCCGCCGCGGCCGCCCGATCCTGAAAGGGATCTCATGGAGGGTGGAGGCGGGCGAGCACTGGTGCATCCTGGGGCCGAACGGGTGCGGGAAGACGTCGCTGATCAACCTGATCACGGGCTATGACAGTGCGACGGGCGGGAGCCTGAGGATCGGGGAGAGTGTGTTTGGGGATGATGACTGGCGGGAGGTGAGGCGAAGGGTGGGGCTGGTGACGAACACGCTGACGACGTACCTGGAGAGCGGGGAGCCGGTGATCGATGTGATCTCAAGCGGGAGGGAGGCGAAGCTGAACCTGATCGAGGAGCCGCCGGCGGCGGTGCGGCGGGAGGCTGCACGGCTGCTGAAGCAGGTGGGGTGCGAGTACCTGAAGGAGGCGGTGTGGGGGCCGCTCTCGCAGGGTGAGAAGCAGAAGGTGCTGATCTGCCGTGCGCTGATGGCGAAATTTCAAGTGCTGATCCTGGACGAGCCGTGCGCGGGGCTGGACCCGGTGGCGCGGGAGAACTACCTGAGGTGGATGGAGTCGCTGGCGGTGCAGCCGGACTCCCCTTCCCTGGTGATGGTGACGCACCATGTGGAGGAGATCCTGCCGAGCATCACGCACTGCCTGCTGCTGAAGGACGGGCAGGTGCATGCGGCGGGGACGAAGGAGGAGGTGCTGAACAGCCGGAACCTGAGCGAGATTTATGGGGCTCCGCTGAAGCTTGGGAGGCGCAAGGGACGTTACTGGCTGCATCTTGCCTGACTCCAGCCATGAAACGATGCTTCACCGCCCTGCTGATCCTGACGGTTTTCACCCACGGGGCGGAGGTGGTGTTTGAGCGGGTGCCTGAGGGCGGGGTGCAGCCGCAGGTGGCGGCCACGAGCGCCGGCACCCTGCATCTGGTGTATCTGAAGGGGGACCCGCGGGGTGGCGATGTACGCCATGCGGTGAAAAAAAGAGGGGCTGCCGGGTGGAGCGCGCCTGCCACGCTGAACAGCACGCCGGGGACGGCGGTGGCTGCGGGAACGATCCGGGGGGCGCAGATGGCTGTGGGCCGGGACGACTCCCTGCATGTGGTGTGGAACGGCCCGGGCGGCAAAAACGTGCCTGCGCCTCTTTATTACTCCCGGTCTCTGAACGGCGGGGCGAGCTTTGAAACGCAGCGTGACCTGCGCGCGGACACGCAGGCTCTGGATGGCGGGGCATCGGTGGCGGCGAGCGCGAAGGGGGAGGTCTTTGTGGTCTGGCACGGGGCGCCTGCAGGAGCGGAGCCCGGGGAGATGCACCGGCGGGTGTTCATTCTGAAATCGGGCGACAATGGCGGCAGCTTCTCCAAGCCGGTGGTCGCGAATGCCGATGATCCGGGGGTGTGTGCGTGCTGCTCTCTGAAGGCGTTTGTGAGCCCGGGCGGGGAACTGCTGACGCTGTACCGTGCGGCGCGCAGCCCGGGGCAGCGGGACATCACGCTGATGACATCACGGGATGGCGGGGGGACTTTTGAGCACCGAAACGTGGGGCCGTGGGCGATCCAGGCGTGCCCGATGAGCAGCGCGAGTGTGGTGGCGGCGGGGAGGAAAACGCGGGCGGCGTGGGAGGCGGAGGGCAAGGTGTACACGGCGCTGCTGGATGAGAGCTCGGCGGCGCTGGCGGTGTCTGAGGACAAGGCGAGGCACCCTGCCCTGGCGGTGAATGCGCGGGGTGAGACGCTGATCACGTGGAGCGTGGGGACGGGATGGCAGAGAGGCGGGCAGCTGGGCTGGCTGGTGCTGGATGCTGCCGGCAAGGCGACAGGCGAGCGCGGCATGAAGCCGGGGGTTCCGGTCTGGGGCTTCAGCGCGGCGTATGCGGAGGGCGACCGGTTTGTGATTCTCTACTAACAAATAACAGCCATGCGCACGGTCTTCCTCCTTTGCTGTGTGTTTGCCGCTTCTTTGAGGGCGCAGAGTCCGAGCGGCCTCTTCACGCTGCTGCACACGAAGCCTTTTGTGGCGGAGGTGACGAGCGTGAGCAGCAGCGCGGGAGGCTTCAAGCTGGCGCTGCGGGCGGATGATGGGGCTGAGAGCAGCTATGAGTACCGCAGCTCGAACCCGACGAGGGAGCAGCAGTTTGTGGCGCAGCTCAAGGAGCACCGGCGCTACGCCTTTCCGCAGTGCCTGATGGATTTCCTGGGGCTGGATGAGACGGTGAGGCTGGTGCGCATCCTGCCGAGGACTGCCTCATTGATGCCCACCGCGCCCAGTGTGCCGAGCGGGCTGATGGATCTGGGGCGCGAGCATCCCTTCCGTGCGACGGTGCTGGACGCAGGGCTGGGTGAAAAGAGCTGCGCGATGGTGCTGATGGGGGCGGATTCGCGGCTGTATCTGGCGAGCGGGCCGTACCCGAGCGATGTGGCCCCAAAGGTGGCCGAGAGGCTGAAGCGCGGGGAGACGTATGAGTTTCCTGCGGCGCTGGAGGATGTGCTGCTTTCCGAAGATCAACGCGCGGCGAGGGCGCGGCCGAAATCGGCTGAGATCGCGGTGCTGGGGCGGTACATCGGGGCCTGGAGCGGGACGGTGGAGGGGGATGCGACTGCGAGGGTGCAGATGAACTGCCACTGGCTGGCGGATGGCACGGGCATCTGGCGGGAGCTGCACTTTGCCCGTGAGGGCGCGGAGGAATCGCCCACGGTGGACATTGCGCGCATCCTCTATCATTCGGGCGCGAAGGCGTATGTGAGCGCGGATCCTGCGGCGGGCGGTGCCACGGCGCTGACGAGCACGTGGGATGAGGCGACGCGGACTTTCACCTCGGTGCTGCCCGCGCCAGAGAGCGGACAGACGCGGATCAACACGGCGACCTTTACGACGGAGGCGCGGATCGACTGGAAAACGGTGACGCGGGATGCGAGCGGCAAAGTGATGGCGACGAAGCGCGGGAGCTATGTGCGCACGGCCAGGAAGGTGCCGCCGGTGAAACTGCCGGCGGCGGCGCCGAAGGTCGCGCTGGAGTCGCAGCCTGCCGGAGGAAATGGCAGCTATACGGCGATGAGCAGCACCACGGGCATGCTTTCGATGGTCACAGCAGGGCAGCAGAAGGTGGTGGCACCGCGTGCGCTGATGGAGCCTGTGATCGACACGGATCTTTTCAAAATGCGCGAGCTGCCGCCGTTTCGTGGGAGGGTGACGCACCTTGAATTCAACGCGGACTCGATCAGAGCGACGGTGGAGCGGGTGGATCAGCGGCAGGTGAAGATCCACCACACGCGTGATGCGGACTGGGATGAGGCGGTGAAGATGGCGAAGCGGCTGAGGCCGGGCACGATGCATGAGTTTCCAGCGGCGCTGGCGGAGGGGTACCAGCCGCCGGCGGAGGGATCTGTGGCACTGCCGAGCACGGATGCGATGCGGGCGCTTTCGGCCTTCATCGGCGAATGGAGCATGCACTGGACGGCGGGACCGGGCCGGGACCGGAATGACAAGATCACGGTGAACTACTTCTGGAGCCATGACGGCACGGGGCTGTGGCGGGAGGTGCATCTGCCGGAGGGCATCCGCACGGGCTCCGGCACGGGCGGTGCGGCGCAGGGGGATGCGAGGCCTTATGTGGAGGCGTCTCTCACGACGTATGATCCGGCGACGCAGAAGTATTCTGAGACCTACTCCTCCTCACCCAAGGGGGACGGAAGTGTGGACGTGGAGTGGGATGCGAAAACGCAGACGTATTCGCTGCTGATGAAGGCGGCGCCATCGGCTGCCGGCCTGCAGAACCGCGGCATGCGGCGGATTGTTTCGCCGGAGAGGATCGAGTTTCACACGAAGACGATGACGGCTGATGGGAACGTGCTGAGTGAGAGCGGCGGGTATTACAGGAGGATCGGGCCTTGATTCCGAAAAGCGGGCGTGGAGAGAATGACAAAAGGCTTGTCATTTTTTCCGCCACCTGATAATTCGGGCGGATTCCATGAGCACGCCCAGCAAGCCTCTCCGCCAGCCCGGCCTGATCGTTTACCTGTGCGGGCTGGCCACTTCGGCGCTGGTGCTGTGGGGGGTGCAGGTGGCGAATGAGAACGGTGAGAACATCATGGGCTGGTATGCGAACGGGATCATCCCTGCGGGGGCGTTTCTGGTGGGGATCGCGAGCGGCGTGGGGTATGCGGTGGGGTCGCGGCTGCTGCAGGTGAAGCTGAGCAAGGCGTTTGTGTTTGGGATGATCACGACGGCCATTGTGGATTACTTTGCGGCGCACTACCTCACGTATCTGAATGTGATTGAGCTGCATCACATCCCGGCGGAGCGCTACGGCTTCATCGACTACTTCCGGGAGATCAGCGAAGGCATGGCCTTCAAGGACAAGCACTCCGGCGAGCCGGGGAGCCCGCTGGGGATGTGGGGCTATGTTTACAAGGTGCTGGAGATCGGGGGCTACTCGGTGGGGGCTATGTTCCCTTCCCTGATGGTGTTTGGGATGCCGTACTGCAAGGGCTGCCAGCAGTACCTGAAGAAGCACCGCACGGGGTACCTGCATGCGCCTGAGCCGTGGAGCGTGGTGAAGAAGCTGAAGAAGAAGGAACGCCTCGCCGCGCTGCAGGCGTCGATCAAAGACCTGATTGGACGCGCGAATGAGTTCACCGGGCCGATTGCTGCTGCGCCGCTGGCGGAGACGGAGGCGGCACTGGCGACGCTGGATCAGACGATCAACAAGGATGCTGCTGCGCGCATCACCTACACTTTGAAGAAGTGTCCGAGGTGTGATGCGCACCATCTGGAACTGAGCCTGTTTAATTACACGGAGGACAAGAAGGTGGCGAACTCGAACGTGGCGAAGATTGACAAGACGAAGGTGGTCGCTGCCGATTCAACGGAAGCGGCGGCGGCTTAAGGGGGATCGCTGATGCAGACTTGGGTGAGGGAGGTGGGGCGAGATGAGATGTCTTGGGTATGAACGCGGAGGCAGGGACTGCGAGATCAAGCGCCTCTTTGGTGGGCGCGCATGCTTCGATTTAGCATTCCACCACCATGCTTCATGTTATGAATGGCGCACATAATGACTGGCATGAATGGCACTCGGTTAAGCGCATGGATTTGTGGGATGGGGAAGGCTGGCCACTTCAGCAAGCCGTGCTTTTGGAGTGCGGTCGCGCAACGACGAAGGAGTGAAGCTACCGCTTTCGAGGGGTTCACGGCAGGCGTGGGAGCTGGGGCTGGCGGGGGCGTCACCGGCTGCCGCTTTCGGGTATGTGCTGGCAGGCGGAGTCTCCGAGCACGACCAAAGCGGTAGCTGCGTTCGTTCCTCACTCCGCGACCGCACTCCATATCGGAGGCTGCAGTGCGCTCTATGGCATGCGTGGCCAAAACGCCGCCAGCCAGACCTGCAAAATGAACGGCACCCCGCCTTGAACGAGCGCCATTCTTGCCTGGCATGTTTTGTGGGTGGAGCGAGGCATCAGGGATGTTCGCCCAGAGGCCGACAGAATGTCGGCGCTCCCAGGACAGAGGGCTGAGGCGCGAGTTTTGAGAGGAGATGGGGAAAGCCGAGGGGGCTGAGGGGCGTTGGTTCGGGGATGAAACGATTTTTGCTGTGCCTGATGTTTGTGAGTCCCCTGCCCTCGGCTGAGCGGCCTGGGGTGACGGTGCCGCGCCAGACGAGCGGTGATGCTGCGGTGCAGCCGAAGTGGGAGGAGGGGCTGAGGATCACGGTGGGGGTGAAGGATGCGGACATCGTGGGGAGTGACCAGCGGGCGATCCAGGCGGCGGTGGACTCTGTGGCACGAATGGGCGGCGGGACGGTGCACATCCAGGCGGGGACGTACCGGCTGCGGAATGCGGTGTATTTGCAGTCGGGGGTGAACCTGACGGGCGAGGGCGAGAAGACGGTGCTGATCAAAGAGCCGTCTGTGATGACGCCGCTGAAGCTGGACAGTGACTGGTATGACCAGGAGATCACGCTGCACGATGCGAGCGGATTTCGCGTGGGGGACGGGGTGTGCCTGCGGGCGAAGGATGCGAAGACGGGACGGCAGACGGTGATCAAGCGGACGCTGGTGGCGAGGAGCGGCAACCGCTTCAAGCTGGACAAGGCGCTGCGTGAGAACCTGTGGCAGATGAACGAGGCGACGTGCGCGACGCTGTTTCCGCTGCTGAGCGGTGAATTGGTGAACGATGTGAGGATCGAGAATCTGGTGCTGGACGGCAACCGTGAGCACAATGCGGAGCTGGATGGCAACTATGCGGGCTGCATTTTTCTGCAGGACTGCAACCGTGTGCACATGAGCGGGGTGACGGCGCGGAACAACCACGGGGACGGGATCAGCTGGCAGATCTGCCATGATGTGGTGGTGGAAAACTGCGTGAGCGAAAACAACAGCGGGCTGGGTTTGCACCCGGGGAGCGGATCGCAGCGGCCGATCATCCGCAACAGCACGCTGCGTGGGAATGACATCGGGATTTTCTTCTGCTGGGGCGTGAAGTATGGGCTGGCGGAGGGGAACCGGATCGAGGGGAACCGCGTTGGGGTTTCGATCGGCCATCGGGACACGGACAATCTGGTGACGGGGAACACGATCCGGGGCAGCAAGGTGAACGGGCTGCTCTTCCGCCCGGAACGGGGGCCGGACTTTGCGGGGCATCGCAACCGGATCGAGAAGAACCGCTTCATCGACAACGCGCCGGAAGGCGGGGCGGTGATCGACATCCAGGGTGGGACGGAGGCGATCACGATCAGCGGGAACGAGTTTACGGAGACGCGGGGCGGGAAGGCGCGTGTGACGGTGAAGCAGGGGCCGGAGACGAAGGGGATCGTGATTGAAGGGAGCCGGAGCGAGGGGTTTTAGCTAGCTGCGTGCATGCGCAGAGGTTTGAAACTAAACCCACACGTGTGAGGCAGCCGCGATGTGAGGGAAGGCAGGAACCGACGCGGATTGGGTTGGAGAAAGAAGAGCTGCTGCGACGAAACGAAAGTCGGCTTGGCTTTGGGAGATTGCCCGATCACGCGGCTCTTTGGTCGGCGCGAATTCTTCATTTTTGCTTTGGAATCCAATGCTTTATGACATTCATGACGTACATAATGCCTGGCATTTTTTCTTACGCAGTGGATGGCTTGAAGACCCACTATGCCCGGATGCCAGGGGCTTTACTTCACTTTGCAGGTTTAATCAGCGTGGGCAGTGCAATTGGATGATACTTCCTCACGAAGTCAGCATAGAATGCCAGCGCTTCCTCAATGGTCGGATCTAACTCTTCTCGGGTCTTTCCCGTCTCCAAATGATACCATATCCATCCAGTTGTTGAGTTGTGGAAGTAGCGATTCGTGACATCGAGATCGCGAAGGATTTTCAGATTATCAACTTCCTTGTGATCCTCATCATGCTTTATCCCCTCTTGATGCATTCCAATGTTCTGTGTGGCAATCTGGCGTGGGAAGTCCTGGCGCTTGATCTCATCGAATGCAGTTCCGTTTTGATCTATCCTGCAGTAAGCGAACTGAGTCAGTCCCTCAGTGAGATTGATTTGTTTATAGATTAAATAGAGAGCGCCCTTCCAAGATCGCAGACTGACGGGATGCTGTAGGTCATAGTATCCAGCTTGACCCCTGTGATAAGCCCCCGCCCAATAGACTGTCTTGCCATTCCACTGGCAACGAAACCATGCCCGTCCTTCTTGGCCTTCAATGCGGAGCCATTCGCCAGGTGCAACTTCGACTTCGCCATTCCAGTTTGCGGTAGGCCTGTTACCCCCGCAGCCCGTCAAGTAGGCCAAGCAGATGAATGCAGCAGTGAACAGCCAGTGTAGAGTTCTCATCGAAGCAATGTTGATTTTTTCACCGTCTGATAGCCTTGAATTTATCTTGCGTACATAATGCCTGGCATTTTTTCTCTTTTTCTCAACAGCAAACGAAGGACCGTAGTCATAAAGATGAAAAGCATTGGGAGGCGGGAACCGTTAAGACTGATCCTGTAACCGGAACGGTGCTAATAAATAAATACGGACGGCCTCGACTTCAGAGCGACAAATCCAAGGTTGATTATGAATAATCGTCAGAAAGAAACCCGCCGTCTAACAGCACTTCCTCTTTACCTTAAAGAGCTTTCCACGTTGGTGGGGAGAATCGTGCATGAAAGCGAATTATCGCCATTTACACAAATGGAAATTGTTCGTGAAAAGCTACGCTCCGTATCGAAGGGGTCTTGTCGTTCAGTCACTCTGCCATTCGAAGCGCGAACGGGAGTTGAGTTTGCTCAAATAATTGATCAACTTAGGAGGCTTAATTCTTCGTCGATCTACTTGTGGCCGAGCCGCGCAAATGAATGCGGGCTTTTAGAGGTCGCTGATTTGAATCAGATTAAATTCTCCTTTCCGTTCGACCTTAATCCAGACGGTATTTTAGTTGTAGCCACTTCGGATGGCAACGATTCGATGTTGCTGGAATGGAGCGATGATGAGCGTGGCGTGAGGATGCTTGAAGTTGAGTTCCGAGGTCCGAATTGGAGCAAACCCCAAATTGAAATTGAACCACGCCCCAAGCAATAACGTTGCGGTGGAGCCAGGTCAGCCAGCTTGTGAGAACGCCCGGAACGAACCCGCCGGAGAGTGGCGACGAACGCGGAGGCGTTGAATTGAACGTATCCGTCATCCATGCCCCCGTCGCAACGGTCTTGATTGTGCCGGTCCAACTACATCGGCAGGACGGCTGACTGAGCCAGCGCCTGGCGCAGCGATGCCTGCTCCGTGGCCCAGGCCTTGAGCGTGAGCCGGAGTGCATAATGCCTGGCATTTTTTCCGACCGCAAACGCGGTGGATGGCTCGTGGGTTCATTTTTCATTGCCCTTAATGACTATTTCGTGCGGAAATCTGTCAATATCGAAATGGTCGATCACCATTATGGTGTTGCCGTCTATCAAAATAGTTACGTCCCAAACTTTTGCAAAATCCCCCCATATTTTCCTGAGTGAAACCGAGTCTTCACTATGCGAAATCCCAAATTTCCCAACACGCCCCGTTGCAATCACCACCCTTAATTCTTTTGCCAGATACCTAGCACTATTAATTTCAAGTTCCGGAAGTTTTCTTTGCATTACTTCTTGCAAGGCAAAACAAGATAGAAAGAAATCGTCTTCATTGATATTGAATGGATTAAAAACTATCGAATCAAACGCCGACGCTAGCGTGTACTTCTCATCCGCCGAGGTTTTTTGAGAACAATATGACAGATCTAGGATAAGCATTGTCAAAACAGCTAACTTAAACCCAAGATTACTTATTGTTTTCATGCACTTATTTTGCGTTGTATTCCGACCTCAGATGACGCACACAATGACTGGCATTTTTTTCTCGTGGGTTCACAATTTCATCCACCGATTGATTGCATAAACTTAGCCAAAACATTCCAGTCACCTTGATGCGTTGCGGCGAATTTTTCTGGTGAAAATTTGATGTACTCAATTCGTTCTATATTCCATTAATAGCACAGGAGTTCGATTTTAAACTCTCTCAACATCTGAGGAATGTTATGCACATGATTTGCTTCACATCTTACTGCATCAACATTGGATGCGTTGTCTCTGATGAGAAGAATTGAACGCTCCAAAATTGACATGAGCGCAAGCTTTGCGTTTTGTTCGGCATTCATCAATAAGCAGCCAGCTTTGCATAATGCCTGGCATTTTTCTTGATTTCATTATTTCAAATAGGCTGGCGCGTCCCGCGCTATTGGTTGGCGCGTGGTTCATTCTGGATGCAGAATCGAGGTCAATTACTTTAATCTCCACCGATTTGTATGGTGACTTAGGCATTTTTGCAAATATCGAATGGTATCAACCATGCTTCCGTTAGGAATCTTGCTTTTAGCAAAACGGATAACCGTGACAGTTTTCGCAATCGAGACGACGCCCTCAAAAGGCAGATTCGTTAACACAAGCGGTCCATCTTTCGTAGTGGCCCGGTCCATGACTGGCCGAAGGCTGCCCTGCCCGCTTCACCTGAGGTGGCGCGGCGCGGTGGAAATGTGAGTTTGCGAGCTTCGTGATGAACTTTGGGGGTTCATGGCGTTTGTTTGGGCTCTGTCTTTTTCCCCACCATGAAATCCAAGCTGCTGCTCCTTGCCGTTCTCGCTTCGTCCCTTGTCCGTGCTGAGGACAGCCGGGTGCAGGCGCCGAAGGATCTGAACGGGTACTTTCCGTTTAATCCGCCGTCTTCGCTGAGCGAGTGGGAGGCACGAAGGGAGCAGGTGCGGAAGCAGATCCTGGTGGCGGAGGGGCTGTGGCCGATGCCGACGAAGACGCCGCTGAATGCGGTGGTGCATGGGAAGGTGGAGGGGGATGGCTTCACGGTGGAGAAGGTGTACTTTGAGAGTGCGCCGGGATTTTTTGTGACGGGGAGCCTGTGGAAGCCGAAGGTGATCAAGGGGAAGGTGCCGGGGGTGATGTTTGCGCACGGTCACTGGAAGGATGCACGGCTGTCGCTGGCGGAGCCGGACAAGCTGCGCGCGGAGATCGCCACGGGTGGGGAGCGCTTTGAGCGGGGCGGGAAGAGCATTTTTCAGTCGCTGTGCGTGCAGCTGGCGCGGATGGGCTGCGTGGTGTGGCAGTGGGACATGCTGAGCGATTCGGACTCGGTGCAGATCCCGCGTGAGATCGTGCACACGTTTGCGAAGCAGCGGCCGGAGATGAACACGACGGAGAACTGGGGGCTGTACAGCCCGCAGGCGGAGGCGCACCTGCAGTCGATCATGGGGCTGCAGACGTGGAACGCGGTGCGGGGGCTGGATTTCCTGCTGTCTTTGCCGGAGGTGGACCCGGAGCGCACGGCGATCACGGGGGCGAGCGGCGGGGGCACGCAGACGATGCTGCTGGCGGCGATCGATGACCGGATCAAGCTCTCCTTTCCGTGTGTGATGGTGAGCACGGCGATGCAGGGGGGCTGCACGTGCGAGAACACGTCGCTGCTGCGGATCGGGACGGGGAATGTGGAGTTTGCGGGGCTGTTTGCGCCGAAGCCGCAGGGGATGAACACGGCGAATGACTGGACGAAGGAGATGGCGACGAAGGGTTTTCCTGACCTGCAGAAGCTGTACACGACCTACGGTGCGAAGGACAATGTGTTCCTGCTGCGGGGGGAGCACTTCCCGCACAACTACAATGCGGTGACGCGCTCGGCGTTTTACACGTTTGTGAACAAGCACTTCAAGCTGGGCTTCCCTGCCCCGGTGATCGAGCAGGACTATGAGCCGCTGACGCGGGAGCAGCTGACGGTGTGGGATGAGAAGCACCCTGCGCCGAAGGCGGGTGATGCGGAGTTTGAGCGGAAGCTGCTGAAGTACCTGGCGACGGATGCGGAGAAGGTGCTGCGTGAGGCGGACGCGAAGGTGCTGCGCGAGGGGATCGAAGTGGTGACAGGCCGGACGTATGACAAGGCGGGCGAGGTGGAGTGGACGCTGAAGGACAAGCAGGACCGTGGCGACCACCTGGAAATGACGGGGACGCTGACGAACAAGACGTACAACGAGGAGGTGAGCGTGGCGTGGCTGTACCCGAAGGCGTGGAACGGGCGTGTGGTGGTCTGGCTGGATGACGCGGGCAAGTCCGGCATCTCGGGGAACAAGGAGGTGAAGGAGCTGGTGGCCGGCGGTGCGGCGGTGCTGGGGGCGGACCTGCTTTTCCAGGGGAGCGAACTGGCAAAGCAGAACCGGCTGGTGGCGAATCCGCGTGAGTTTGCGGGATACACGTACGGGTATAACAACGCGCTGTACGCGCAGCGTGTGCATGATGTGCTGACGCTGACGACCTTTCTGCGAAACACGAAGGTGGGCAGCCACCCGAGCCCGAAGACGGTGTGTGTGGCGGCGTTTGGGGAGCAGACGGGGCCCATCGCGGTGGCGGCACGTGCGCTGGCGGGGAGCGCGATCGACCGCGCGGCCGTGGACACCCATGGCTTCCGGTTTGGCAAGCTGCTGGACTACCGTGACCCAATGTTCCTGCCGGGTGGTGCGAAATACCAGGACCTGCCGGGGATGATGGCGCTGCAGGCCGGGCTGCCGCAGTGGGTGAAGGGCGAAGGCCAGGAGCCGAAGGGCACGGCGGTGAAGTGGCTGCTGGAGTAGAGCAGGCCTGGATCAGGCCCACTCCACGCGGACAAACTCGGGCGCGGAGCCCGCCCATGGCGCAGGGGTGGTGTCGGTGTCGCCGGGGAGTGTGTGGCGGGCGCAGAGGCCGAGCTGGTCGATCTGCGCCCAGCTTTGGGGGGAAGATCCGTCGCGGCTGGTGAAGTCCCTGAGCTCCAGGGCGAGGGTCTGCGGCTCTGCGGAGCCGGTGATCTCGCGCCTGCAGACGTAGGTTTTGCGCGGGCCGCGATAGCTGCGCCATTCGTTTTCCTCGACGACGAAGGCCATGCGGTTTGTCTTTGGCATCCTGAGGGTGATGGCGAGCCTGGCGCCTGCGGGGCCGCGCCAGAGGGGATCGGTGACTTTGCGGGTCCACATCTGCTGATGGGAGGTGTTGCCCTGATTGAGGACGTACCAGTCGCGCAGGCCGTGGCTGAAGTCGTCGATGAGGCGGGTGGGCTGTGCGGTGAGGGGCACCTGGGATTTTTGCAGTTCTTCCGCGCTGCGGGTGTGGAGGAGGGTGCTGATGCAGACCTCTGTGACAGGCGTGCCGTAGCCGCCGAGCACGGAGAGCGAGACGGGCTGAGGCAGGGTGAAGTACACATTGGCAAAGGCGTGCAGGGCGGACTCGCGCGCATGCAGGGGGAGCCGGGCGGTGAAGCCGCCGCCTGGCTGGGGGGTGACGTCTGCGCTGCGCCAGAAGCGGGCGCGGGGGTCGTCATCGATGGAGTAGAAGATCTCGCAGCGTGCCACGGGCCAGGGGTGTGCAGCGGGCTGCACCTGCAGGGCGGGTGCGGGTGTGAGGAGGAGCTGGCTCTGAGGTGTGGCGGGCAGCGGGGGGCCGCCTTTGAGGTGGTGGTCAAACCACAGGGGCATGGTGACGGCGACGGCCGGGGTGAGGCGGTGATTGAGGTGCGGGGCCCAGCTGTAACGTGTGGGCTGGGGGATGAGCGCATTGGTGCGGTAGACGTCGTCCATCCAGCCATGGAAGTCATTGGTACCGCTGCGGTGGAGGACCGGGCAGGCGATGCGGGGGGCGTAGCTTTCAAAGCTGAGGGTTTTGCGGAAGAGCTCCACGTCCCCCTTCACGGCGTCCTGGGGGTCTGACTTCACGCCGCCAAAGACATGCGGCTGCCAGCGCCAGCCCTGGCCGCCGACGGCAGGCACGGCGGCCTTTACGCGCGAGTCTGTGCCGGCGACATACATGGTGAGGTTTCCGCCCATGGAGTAGCCGTGCACGCCGAGGCGTGCGGAGTCCACGCCGGGCTGCTGCGCGAGGAAGGTGAGGCCACGGCGGCAGCCGAGTGCCAGAAGATACCAGTTGTTGTTTTTCGGGTGCTCGCGGTCCTCGAAGAGCTGCTTTGGACCGGGCAGGATGGAGGCATAGCCGGGGACGTTGAGCTGGGTGGGGTCCACGGCGCCCCAGTCGGTATTGGGATCGCCAGGCAGGGCTTTTTCACACGAGTTGAAGGGGGGCTTTCCGGTGCCGCTGCCGCCCCAGTTGACAGAGAGGGCGGCGTAACCGCGCGAGACGAGGAGCCTGACCTCCGCGACGGAGCCGCGCTGGCCGCCGCCGTGGATGTGCATGACGGCGGGCAAGAGGCCCTGAGCCTGATGCGGAAAGCCATAGACGGCGGACATGAAGGCCTTGGTGCCTTTGAAGGTGCCGATGAGGTAGCAGACATGGCGGAGGATGGCGCCGTCTTCCGACCACTCGCGGATGACCTCGGACTCGAGCGGGTCTTTGAGCGGGTCAAAGTCCGCCCAGAGCTCTGCCACGGACTGAGGGACGGCGGGGTCTGCGGCGTGGGCAGGCAGCACGAAAGCGGGAATGGCGGCGGCGCTGGAAAGGAGAAAACGGCGGCGGCCGGAGGTGAAGTCTGGGGGATGCATGCGTGAGGTGGAGAGTACGCGGATGCGGCGGAAACTTTCCACGGAAGATGGTGGGAGGGTGCGCCGGGGGAGGAAAGGAGTTGCGCGGGGCGACTATTTGGTTATTTTGCCAAATAACCAACCGATTGACCATGCCCGCGAGCAAAACCGTCTCAAACAAACGAACCGCCGTGATCAAGGCGCTGGCGCACCCTTCCCGGCTGCTGATCGCGGAGGCGCTGATGGACGGGGAGATGTGCGTGTGCGACCTGAAGGAGCTGGTGGGCGCGGACATGTCCACGGTGTCCAAGCACCTGAGCATGATGCGCCAGGCCGGGGTGCTGGTGTCTGAGAAGCGGGGGCTGAACATTTATTACCGGCTGGCGTGCGACTGCCTGGGGGATTTCCTGCGCTGCCTGGACCAGCTGGCGCCGAAGAAGGCCACCACCAAACCCTGCTGCTAACTGCTTTTTCCTACCATGAACATCACCGAATTTCTCACCCACCTGAACTCGAATGCGGCCAAGCCGCTGCTGTTTGTGCTGCCGGACGGCGGCATGATCCCGGCGCACTACCACGTCACGGAAGTGGGGCATGTGATGAAGAACTTCATCGACTGCGGCGGCACGCGGCGGACGCTGGAGACCTGCCTGCTGCAGACGTGGGTGCATGATGATGTGGAGCACCGGCTGCTGTGCGGCAAGCTGGCGGCGATCTTTGAACGTGCGGACGATGTGCTGCCGCACCACAACCTGCCGGTGGAGATCGAATACGAGGACGGGGTGGTGGCGCAGTTTCCGGTGGAGCGTGCGGAGGTGATCGACGGTGCGCTGGCGTTTCACCTGGGGCTGAAGCACACGGACTGCCTGGCGCGGGGGATCTGCCTGCCGGGCGAGTGTGCGCCTGCGCCGAAAGCGGAGGCGGCGGCCTCCTGCTGCACGCCGGGCTCCAAATGCTGCTGAGACCTCCCTATGAAGAGACAACGCCTTGCTGAATTTCTGGGTACTTTCGCGCTCGTCTTTGCGGGCACGGGGGCGATCGTGATCAATGGCGCAAGCCACGGGGCCATCGGGCATGCGGGGATCGCGCTGACCTTCGGGCTGGTGGTGATGGCGATGATTCACACCTTTGGCGATGTGAGCGGGGCACACCTAAACCCTGCGGTGACGCTGGCGTTTGCGGTGGCACGGCGCTTTGCGTGGCGGGATGTGCCGGGGTATCTCGGTGCGCAGATGGGCGGGGCGCTGGCTGCGAGCATTTTGCTGAACGGGCTGTATCCGCATGATGCCACGCTGGGGGCCACGCTGCCTGCGGGGTCTGAGATGCAGAGCTTTGTGCTGGAGCTGGTGCTGACGGCGATGCTGATGCTGACGATTTTGAGCGTGTCCACGGGTGCGAAGGAAAAAGGCATCACGGCGGGCATCACCATCGGCGGAGTCGTGGCGCTGGAGGCGATGTTTGCAGGACCGGCGTGCGGCGCCTCGATGAATCCTGCGCGGTCGCTCGCGCCTGCGCTGATCTCAGGGCACACGGAGCATCTGTGGATTTACCTCGTGGCGCCCGTGCTCGGGGCGCTGGTGGCGGTGCCGCTGTGCAGCCAGCTCCAGGCCAAAGGCTGCTGCGATGGCCAGTGCGGGCCAGGCCCGTCCGCGTAAAGATTTGAAAAAAACATCCGACACAACCGATTCACTCCCATGAAGACCATCCAAGTCTATGATCCGCCCATGTGCTGCTCCACGGGCATCTGCGGGCCTGACATTGATCCTGATCTGGTGAACTTTGCGGCGATGCTCTCGCAACTGGGCGCCCATCAGGTGAAGATCGAGCGCTACAACCTGGGGCAGCAGCCGATGGCGTTTGCGCAAAATGAGGCGGTGAAAGCGATCCTGGAAAAAGAGGGGACGGAGGCTCTGCCGCTGATTTTCTGGGATGGCGAGCTGCATCTGCAGGGCCGGTACCCAACGAAGGCGGAACGGCCCGCGTGGTTCATCGCCGCGCTCGGCACCAAGGGGGCAGCATCATGAACCTGCCACTCTACCGGCCGACTGCGGCAGAGAGCACCCGCTTCCTGTTTTTCACCGGGAAAGGCGGGGTGGGCAAGACCTCGCTCTCGTGCGCAACGGCGCTGGTGCTGGCCGAGGTCGGCAGGCGTGTGCTGCTGGTGAGCACCGACCCGGCGTCCAATCTGGACGAGGTGCTGGGCACGCGGCTGAGCAACCGGCCGACGGCCATTCCCGGGGTGCCGGGACTGAGTGCGCTGAACATCAACCCGAGCGAAGCGGCGGCGGCGTACCGGGAGCGGCTGATCGGGCCCATGCGGGGGCTGCTGCCTGCGGCGGCGCTGCGGAGCATGGAGGAGCAGCTGTCCGGCTCGTGCACGGTGGAGATCGCGGCATTTGACGAATTTTCCGCGTTCATCGGGAATCCTGACGCGGCGCGGGAGTACGATCATGTGATCTTTGACACCGCCCCCACGGGCCACACGCTGAGGCTGATGAGTCTGGCGAAGGCGTGGGACCAGTTTCTGGACAGCAACACGAGCGGCACCTCGTGCCTGGGGCCGCTGGCGGGCCTGGAAAAGCAGCGTGAAATCTATGCCGCGACAGTGAGCACGCTGGCGGATGCCGCAGCGACGACGCTGGTGCTGGTGAGCCGTCCGCAGCATGCGGCGCTGAGGGAGGCGGAGCGGACCTCGCGTGAACTGCGCGCGATCGGCGTGGGGAACCAATGCCTGGTGATCAATGGCACCTTCACCACCGCCTGCACGACGGATGAGGTGGCGCAGGCGATGCAGCAGCGAGGGCGGGCGGCGCTGGAGAAATCTGCCGGATTCATCGAGAGCATGCCGAGCTTTGTCGTGCCGCTGCGCTCCATCAACATCCTGGGTGTGGACGGACTGCGCGTGCTGATGAACGGCGATGACTCCGCACGTGCCGACGCAGGAGGCGCCGCCGTGGGAGCGGAGCACGGGTGGAGCCCGCCGCCGATGGAGAGCCTGGCCGATCTGGTGACCGACCTGGAGAAGCAGGGGCACGGCGTGATCATGACGATGGGCAAAGGCGGCGTGGGCAAGACCACGGTGGCTGCAGCGGTGGCCGTGATGCTGGCGCAGCGCGGGCATGCGGTGCACCTGAGCACCACCGACCCGGCCGCGCATGTGGCGCAGACATTGGCCGGCCAGGTGCCGGGCCTGAGCCTGAGCAAGATCGACCCGGCGGCCGAGACGGCCGCGTACACGCAGGAGGTGATGGCCGCGCAGGGCGCCCAGATGGATGAGGCGGGGCGCTCGCTGCTGGAGGAAGATCTGCGCTCTCCGTGCACGGAGGAGATCGCGGTCTTCCGCGCGTTTGCGCGTGAAGTGGGGCAAGGGACAAGGCGATTTGTGGTGCTGGACACGGCACCGACGGGACACACGCTGCTGCTGCTGGATGCGAGCGAGGCCTACCAGCGCGAGCTGGAGCGGCAGGCGCGGAGCACGCAGCCGGAGGAGGTGCTGCGGCTGCTGGAGCACCTGCGAGATGCTGAGTTTACCCGCATCCTGCTCGTGACGCTGCCGGAGGCCACGCCTGTGCATGAGGCGGCCGCGTTGCAGGCGGACCTGCGGCGGGCGCGGATCGAGCCCTATGCGTGGGTGATCAACCAAAGCCTGCTGAACAGCGGCTCCGGCGATGCGCTGCTGCAGCGCCGTGAAGAGGCGGAGCACCGTTACCTGAGCGAAGTCGCCACGGAGCAGGCCCGCCGCACCGCCTGGCTGCCGTGGCAGCCGGAGGAGCCTGTGGGACCAGAGGCGCTGGCGCACCTGGGCAGCGCCAGACTCGCGGTGCAGGCCTGAGCTTCTTTTGTTTTACAACTCTCCATCCATTTACCCAAACAACTCCCCCATGAACAAACCTACCATCCTCATTCTCTGCACGGGCAACTCGTGCCGCTCCCACCTTGCCGAAGGCATCCTGCGCCGTGCGCTGGGAGAGGGCTACACGGTGGCGAGCGCGGGGTCGAAGCCTGCGGGCTACGTGCATCCTCTTGGCATCAAGGCGATGGCGGAGATCGGCATCGACATTTCCGGCCACCATTCGAAGCACTTGAGCGAGTTTTTGAACCAGGAGATCGAAACGGTGATCACGGTGTGCGGGAACGCGGACCAGGCGTGCCCGATGTTTCCGGGCCAGGTGAACCGGCACCACTGGGGCTTTGACGACCCTGCGCATGCGACGGGTACGGAGGAGGAGCAGATGGAGGTCTTTCGCCGGGTGCGCGATGAGATCCGCGAGGTGTTTGAGTCCTATGCGTCCGGCAGGAAGAACCAGGCTGCGATGGCGGCCAAGGCGGCACCGCTGGCTGCGCTGGCGTACAGCGACGGGCATGCGGACGAGCAGAAGATGAAGTGAGGTGACCGCGGGCTCAGCGGGCTGCCGGTGCGGGCGATGGGAAAACGGGCAGCACCGGCCTGCCCTGGGCGGGAGCGGGTGCCTGGACGGGGATGTGGAGGGGCAACGGGGGCTCCACGGTGCTGACTTTGACAGTGGGAGAGGCTGGAGGAGTGCGCTTTGCAGAGGGCAGCGGAGGAAGCTGCCCGCCTTTGGCTGCGGGTGCGGGCTTTGAGGTGGCCATGCGGCTGGTCTCGGCAGCGGCGAGCTGGCTGAGGTAGGCGGCGTCGTAGGTGAGCGAGGCGACCTGAGAGCCCTGCGAGATCTCCACGCGGCACTCGGCACGACGGCTGGTGAGGTGGACGGAGATGAGGCGCAGGCCTGAGGGTGAGGGATGGTCTTTGCGGAGGGGGGTGCGCTCACCGGTGCGGACATTGACGATGACGACGGTGGGGCTTTCCGCAGCGCCGTAGTGCGCGCCGATGGCGAGGTCTCTGGCGAAGGAGTCCTGGGCGAGGAGGGACGCGGCGGTTTTGAGCGTGAAGGGATTTTTGCTCCAGCCTGCCTCATAGCGCGAGGCGGGATACGCCTGGGGCGGGGTGAAGACGGCGGGCTCCTGCGCGCGAAGAGGCGCCGCTGCGTGCATGGCGAGCAGCAGGCAAAAGATGCCGTGTGCAGGCATGAAGCGAGGAGAAAGGACTGGGGCTAGGAGGTGAAGCACGCACATGACCTATGCAGCATGGATGAGACGGCGAGTGTGACATCTTTTTCGCCGAGGAGCGTTTGACAAAACGCGGCAGGGCCTGCGGAAGGGCGGACGAGTGCAACCATACTGTAACAGTGATGATCTCGCCGGGGTGTGCGCGGGGTGGCATAGCAGGGCGTGCCGGAGACCGGCTGTTTCCAGCAGTCTGCCCCGGCCCACTCCCGACACTCAGCGCAATATCACACACACTAATGAAACTGACCAAACTATTCAGAGCAGGCATGATTGCCTTGGTCTGCGGCGCGTTCTCCGCGTCTTCTCTCCGAGCGGCCATGACCTACACGCAGGGCGACCTGCTGCTGGTCTTCCGCCAAACCGGAAACAACCAGACCTACATGGTCGATCTCGGCTCCGCGACGACATTCCGTGACGCCACCAACACCATCAACCTGGGCATCACCGGCATCGCCGCGGACCTGTCCGGAGCGTTTGGCAGCAACTGGTACACGGACGGCACCGTCTATGCGTCCATCGTGGGCGGCAACAACCAGCCGACGGCTCTGCCTGGCGACGGTACGGGCGGCACCCTGCCCTACTACAACAAGTCGATCTACGTTTCCAAGTCCGGAACGGGGAGCCTTTCTGACACACCCTTCAACACGCTGGCGCAGTCCACCGTGGCGACCATGGCGAACACCATCGGCGTGACGCTGGGCAACGTGTTTGCGGCGGGCACGGCCACCGGCAACAACAGTGCGGGCACCTTCATCCCGACGGCCACGGCCAACGACTACACGGACCTGATCCCGCCGACGGCGGCAAACTACTTTGGCGGTCTGACGGCCTCCACGGAAGTGAACCCCAACGGCACGTTTGACCTCTACCGCATCCTGGCAAACACCAACGGAGCCACCGATGCGCCCACCGGAAACGGTGTGTCCCAGTACCAGGGCGCGTTCACCATCTCCAGCGCTGGCGCGGTCAGCTTTGCGCCGCAGGTCAGCGCTGTGCCGGAGCCTTCACGCGTGATCCTGATGGGCCTGGGCCTGTCCGGTCTGCTGCTGCGCCGCCGCCGCAAGGCCTGATTGCCCGCCAGTCATCCAGCCACTCTTCACCTTACTTTTAACTGTTCACTGAATCTCATGAAAAATTCCTTCCTGAAAGTCGCCACCCTTGGCGCCCTGCTTACCACCTCCGCCTCTGCGGCGAACTACACGATCAACCTCACGGGCTCCACAGCCTTCCGATCCTCCACACACGCCGCCATCGTGGCGAACCTGACGAGCCCGACCTTTGCCTACACCGACAAGGCCAGCAACGGCCGTGACAAGGCGACGTACGTGATCTTCAAGGGCACCATCGGCTCTGACAACTACACGATCCGCTGCACGTGGTCGGGCTCTGTGGAAGGCGTCATCGACGTCGGCCACCAGAACTCCATCCCTGCCCTGCCGACGAGCCAGGCGACGACCACCAGCCCGGGCACGGCGCTGGTGAACTCAAGCGAGGCGACCTTTGCCACGGCAACAATGACGCCCGATGGCGCGATGTCTGACGTGTTCCAGAGCTCGACGTCCGAGACCGCGACGCTGAACGACAAAGTCGTGGCCGTGGTGCCGTTCAAGTTCATCGCCAGCAACGGAGCCCCGGCCGGGATCGACAACATGACGCCACAGATCTTCCGCACGATCTACGGCCCAGGCGGCGCGCCGCAGTCCATCCTGACGGGCAATCCTGCCGACACGAATTACGTGATCGGTGTGGGCCGCGACATCGGCTCCGGCACACGTGCCACGGCGATGGCTGAATCTGGCTACGGAATCTTCACGGCCCCTTCGCAGTACATCATCACCACGGCAGGCAGCAGCTGGAGCATCGGCAACGCGGTGTCGCAGTCCGGCACGAGCGGCTACACCAGCGGCAGCACGCTGGCGGGAGACCTGGCCAAGTCGTCCTCTGACGGCCTGGTGGCGGTGGGCTACGTGGGCGTGGCCGACTTCAACGTGAACAACGTGGAACTGAAGTACAACGGCGTGAGCTACTCCGCGGCGAATGTGTACAACGGCAAGTATACCTTCTGGGGCTATGAGCACCTCTTCACCCCGACGCGTGTGTCCACCGCCACAAGCGGCAACGACCTGGCGGCGAAAAACTTCTTTGCGAACGTGGGCACCACGCTGGCAAGCAACCCCGGCGCTGCCGGCCTGAACCCCGCCAACATGCAGGTGCATCGTGACGGTGACGGCGCGACCGTGCTGGCCGGACCGCTGCCATGATGCTGATGATCTCTCCGAGACTTTAAAAAACCCAGGGGTGGCAGGGCTTCGGCCTTGCCACCCTTCTCGCGTCTCAAGCCGCTGCTGCCTGACGGATGAAGCGCCTCACGATTTGCACGATTTCAAGACAGCCCCCCTTTCCAACCCATGATGCTTTCCCCCCGCATAATAGTGCCAGCCGGAGCCGCTGGCGCTCTGATCATGACGTTTGCCGGATTTCAACTGGGGAGCCCCAAGCAAGCCAGGCATGGCATGGCGGTGCCGCCGCCGGTGGCGATGGCTGCTGTGAAAGAAAAGCCACGCGCTGCAAGCGTGCCGGTGACGGCAGGGAGCCGCACCTCCAGGGCAGTGAGCGAGCCAGCCAACACCCCTGCCACGGCGAACGCGCAGCCCGCAGCAGCCGCTGCGCCGCTGACGGCTGAGAACCAGAAGATACCAGCCCCTCAGGGGAGGCTGATGCAGGGACAGGCCCGCAGCGGCATGACGAGCCCCAGAGCGGCGCTGCCTGCGGCTGCCAAGACGCCGGAGTGGCCGATGATTTTTAAAATGACGGATGCCACCGCTGGCGGTGTGCAGACGCTGCCGGCGCAGTACCAGGCGGCGGTGCAAAAGCTGCAGGACCAGTTTGTGAAGGAGGTGGGCGGGACGCAGCAGAATGCGGCCGACCCCGCATATGCGGACCGCTGGCTGAGCGCGACACAGCGCGCGGATGATCTTCTGAGAGCGCAGATCGGGTGGCAGGCATTCAATGCGTACTCCCTGTCTCTGGCGAAGGCGAACGGGGCTCCGCAGTGAGCGAAGCGCGTGAATAAAAGACGCAAGCGGAGCGCCTTCGGTGTCAGCATTGTAACAATTCTGCGTGCTGCGAAGGGAGATGCACGCGAGAGGGCGGCAACGTGTGACGCATTCGTAACAGCGGCCAGCTTGAGAGGGGCTGCGGGTGAAGGAAAAGGAAGGCGCTCCGAAACACGCGCCAATGCCGCCCCTTCTCTTTCAAACAAGCTTGAAAAAAAGCGATGCCAGCCGGACCCACCGGGAACTCTGCCGAAGCGTGCGCACCCTGGCATGCATGGCGGGACTGGGCGCCTTTGGCAGCCTGGCGTGCCACGGGGCGACACCACCGGACACGACCACCACGGCAGAAAATGCGACGCCGCCCACGGCGCTCTCCCAGCTGGGAAACCTGTATGTGCGGGAGTATCGTGTGCGTGGAAACCACCTGCTGAAGGCGGTGGAGATCGAGGAGGCGGTGTACCCCTACATGGGGCCGGGGCGTTCTGAGAATGACATCGAAGGAGCGCGCGCGGCGCTGGAGAAAATTTACAAGGACAAGGGCTACCAGAGCGTGGGCGTGCAGGTGCCGGCGCAGACGGGGAACCGTGGTGTGATCTACCTGGAAGTGGTAGAAACGCCGGTGGGACGCCTGAGGGTGAAGGGGGCGCGGTATTTCCTGCCGAGCAAGATCAAGGAGCAGGCGCCCTCGATGAAGGAGGGGACGGTGCCGAACTTCAACGAGATCAGCAAGGACATCGTGGCGCTGAACCGGTGGAGGGACCGCAAGATCACGCCGGAACTGCGCGCGGGCGTGGTGCCGGGGACGGTGGACATCGACCTGAAGGTGGAGGACAAGCTGCCGCTGCACGGGAGCTGGGAGATCAACAACCAGCACAATGCGAACACGGTGCCGCTGAGGCTGAGCGGATCGCTGAGCTACAGCAACCTGTGGCAGATGGGGCACACGCTGGGAGCGAGCTTTCAGATCGCGCCGGAGAGGATGAGCGACAGCGCTGTGTATTCCGCCTTTTACCAGGCGCCGGTGCAAAGCGTGGAAGGGCTGAGCGTGATGCTGACGGGCACGGTGCAGGACAGCAACATCGCGGCGCTGGGCGGGACGACGGTGATCGGGAAAGGGCAGATCGTGGGCTTCCGGCTGATGAAGACGCTGCCGTCGAAGCAGGGGTACTTTCACTCGATCAGCTTTGGGATGGACTACAAAAACTTTGTGCAGGATGTGAACGCGGCGGGGACGCTGGTGTCGTCCCCCATCGCGTATTACCCTTTCAACCTGTCCTACAGCCTGAGCCATGTGACGGAGAAGACGTACACGGAATTTAACACGGCGCTGACGTGGCACCTGAGCGGGATGGGCGGCTCGCAGACGCAGTTTGCAGCGCGGCGGTTTGCGGCGACGGACAGCTTTTTCTACCTGCGCGGGGACCTTTCCCACACGCATGACATCGCGCAGGGGTTTCAGGTGTACACGCGGGTGCAGGGGCAGGCGACTCCGGATGCGCTGATCAACACGGAGCAGACTTCGGGCGGCGGGTACAACACGGCGCGCGGCTACCTGATCGCGACGCGGCTGGGGGACTCGGGTGTGTTTGGCACGCTGGAGCTGCGCAGCCCGAACTTTCTGGGCTCTGCGAAGGACCGCGAGAACCAGTGGAGGCTGTACGCCTTTCTGGAAGGCGGCAAGCTGTACACGAACAAGACGCTGCCTGCGGAAAAGCGGACCTACGACCTGGCGAGCGCGGGCTTTGGCACACGGGTGCGCTACCTGAACCACCTGACGGGCTCGGTCGATCTGGCGATGCCGCTGATCTCGCAGCCGAACGCCCTGGCTCACGACCTCTTCCTTCTGTTCCGCCTGGGAATGGACTTCTAGGCCGACCCCATTTTTTCACCCTCTCAATGCACAGCCCCAAACTACGCTTCATGTCCCGCACTCCACGCTTTGTAAACTCCGTGCTGCTCGCCCTGGCGCTCACGACGACCTTTGCCGCCGCTGCTGAAAACTGGTGGGATGCAAAGTGGCCGACACGCAAGAAGATCGAGATCGACACCACGGGCAAGGGCGTGGCGATCGCGGAGCCGATCGGTACGACGGCGGTGCTGGTGCGGCTGCATGAGGGTGTGTTCAGCTTCATGTCGGCGAAGGAGGACGGGAGCGACCTGCGCTTTGTCTCCGAAGACGGCAAGACGGTGCTGAAGCACCATGTGGAGAAGTGGGACTCGCTGCTGAACGAGGCGTATGTGTGGGTGCAGGTGCCGGAGCTGAAGCCTGCGAGCGCGACGGCGATCTGGCTGTACTACGGCAACACGGAGGCGCCTGCGCCGGAGGCGGCGAAGGAGACGTATGATGCGAGCACGACGCTGGTGTACCACTTTGCGAAGGGAGGCACGGACTCCTCTGCGACGGGTGCGAATGCGGAGGGTGCGCCGACGCCGACGGGGGCGCTGATCGGCGATGGTGTGAGGCTGTTTGGACAGACGCCGGTGAAGGTGGCTGCGCCGCCGCTGCCGGAGTGGGCGCCGGGAGCGCCGCTGACGGTGTCTGCATGGATCAAGCCGAGCGCGCTGCAGCCGAATGCGGTGATCCTGAGCCGGCGCGAGGGGACGAACGCCTTCATCCTGGGCCTGGACAACGGTGTGCCGTTTGTGGAGGTGAACAAGCAGCGGAGCAGCCCGGGAGCGCCCATCGCGGCAGGCGGCTGGCACCATGTGGCGGCGGTGGCGGACGCGGGCACGATCACGGTGTATGTGGACGGGAAATCCTACGGGGCGCTGACGGCGGCGATGCCGCTGCTGAAGGGGCCGGTGGAGCTGGACAAGGACAGCTCGCCTGCGGCGGGAAGCCTGGCGGGCTTTACCGGGGAGCTGGACGAGGTGCAGATCTCGAAGACGGCGCGGCCTGCGGGGTACATCCACTTTGCGGCGGTGAACCAGGGCACGGCGGCGGACAAGGACAAGCTGCTGAAGGTGGGCGAGGACGAGGCCTCCGACCATGAGGAGGAGGGCGAGATCATGAAGCACCTGACGCTGATCACGGACATCTCGAAGGATCTGACGTTTGACGGCTGGGTGGTGATCTTTCTGTGCACGCTGCTGGCTGTGGTGGGCTGGGGGATCGCGGTGGGCAAGGTGATGTACCTGAACACGATTGAGAAGGCCTCGAAGGAGTTCATGAAGCGGTGGGAGAAAATCTCCAACGACCTGACGGCGATCGACACGGAGGATGCGGACAGCGTGCAGAACCTGGGCGGCAGCGTGAGCGGGAAGACGCAGAAGCTGATGAGGCAGTCGCCGCTGTACCAGCTCTACCACCTGGGGGCGCAGGAGATCAGCCACCGCATGAAGAGCTTCCGCCAGGTGACCTTCAACCCGCAGGAGCGGAAGGAAGCGAAGGTGATGGGGCTTTCGGGGCGGTCGATCCAGGCGATCAAGGCGACGCTGCACGGCGGCATGGTGCGCGAGGTGCAGAAGCTGAACGGGAAGCTGGTGTTTCTGACGATCGGGATCGCGGGCGGCCCCTACCTGGGACTGCTGGGAACGGTGATCGGGGTGATGATCACGTTCGCCGTGATTGCGAAATCCGGCGAGGTGGAGGTGAACTCCATCGCACCGGGTATCGCGGGCGCGCTGCTGGCGACGGTGGCGGGCCTGGCGGTGGCGATTCCGGCGCTGTTTATCTACAGCTACCTGAGCAGCCGGATCAAGGACGTGGTCTCGAACATGGAGACCTTCATCGACGAGTTCGTCACGAAGATGGCGGAACACTACAAGGAGTAACATTCTATGCAGGCTGACAGCAAATCATACGACGACATCAATGTGACACCGATGGTGGACCTCTACCTGGTGCTGCTGCTGATCTTCATCATCATGACGACGGCGGGGGTGCAGGGGGTGAAGGTGAACCTGCCGCGCGGGGGGCCGTCCACGTCCAAGCCGATCGAAGGGCCGAAGATGCAGGCGGTGACGGTGGACGACCAGGGGAACATCAAGCTGAACGCGTCGGTGGTGACGATGGACGAGCTTTCGAGCAAGCTGGAGGCGATCAAGGCCTCGATGCCGGACGCGCCGGTGGTGGTGCGCGGGAGCACGGGGACGTCGTACCAGACGATCATGGACGTGCTGACGGCGGTGGGCCGTGCCGGCTTTACGAACATCGGCCTGGCGACGCAGGCACCCAAGAAATAACCCCGCAGACAGGCACCATAACATGGCATCTCCTCACATAGAAGACGACGAGCCTGGATTTTTCCGGCGCTATCTCTGGCTGATCATCCTCGGCGGGCTGGTGCTGGCGGGCGGGGGCTACTTTGCGGCGAACCGCAAGCCTTCAAAGTCCACGCCGAAGAAGAAGCTGGAGATGATCTCGATCTCCATGCCGCCACCGCCTGCGCCGCCTCCCCCACCTCCGCCGAAGAAGGAGGAGCCACCGCCTGAGGAAGAGAAGAAGGAGGAGGAGATGATCGAGCAGGCGCCGGAAGAGATCGCGGAGAAGCCTGATGACAAACCGGCCGACAAGCCTGCGGACGAGCCGCTGGGCACGGCCATCGGCGGTGGTGACGGCAGCGGCCTGGGCATGGGCGGCGGCGGCGGTGGCGGCGGAGGAATGATCGGCGGCACCGGTGGCAAAGGCGGCAGCAAGTGGGGCTGGTATGCCGGGCAGGTGCAGAACCGCCTGGCGGATGCGCTGAGGAACCACCCGGTGACGAAGCGTGCCGGATTCAGCAACGTGATCAAGATCTGGTCTGACAACACCGGGCGCATCGTGCGTGTGAAGCTCACAGGGAGCACGGGCGACAGCAAGGTGGACACGGCGATCGAGAACGAAGTTTTCAAGGGGCTGGTGCTGAATGAACCGCCGCCCGACGACATGCCGATGCCCATCAACCTGCGAATGACCGCGCGCAAAGCGAACTGACCGAACGCCCCTTCCCTACCCTTTTCCTTTTTTTTCCTGCTCTCCATGCTCACTCCAAAACAAGTCTGGCGAAGAACGTACGCCTGTTTCACAGCCTCCCTCCTCGCCGCATTGCAGCCTTCGCTGATGCTGGCTGCGGAACCCACCCTGCCCGAGCCGCTGCCGCTGCTGGCCGAGAATGCGGCAGCCGCCCCTGCTGCTGCGGCGGCGGGAGTGCCTGCGCCGATCGCGGCAGATCCTGCGGCCGGTGCGGCTGTGCTGCCAGACCCGAATGGTGCGGCTCCGCAGCCGATCCTGAACGCGCCTTCGCAGAATGTGACGCTGAACCTGATCAACCGTCTGGTGCAGAAGGGCATCCTGACGCATGCGGAGGCGTCTGACCTGATCAAGGGTGCGGAGGAGGATGCGGCGTTTGCGAAGGCGCAGGCCCAGGCGCTGGCGGAGACGCAGGCGGCGGTGGTGGCGCAGAACGCGATGCCGCCGGTGCAGCCGGACGCCGAGGAAGTGCGGGTGACGTACATCCCCGAGGCGGTGAAGAACCAGATCCGCGACCAGCTGCGGACGGAGGTGCTGGCGCAGGCGCGTGAACAGCACTGGGCCGCGCCAGGCACGGTGCCGGAGTGGACGCAGCGCCTCAAGATTTTTGGGGACGTGAGGACGATGTACCAGGGCTTCAGCTTCCCGGACGGCAACAACACGACGGGTGTGTTCCCGAACTTCAACCAGATCAACACGGGGCAGCCTTTTGATGTGTCCGGGACGGTGTTTTCCCCGCAGCTGAACGTGAACAAGCACCGTGACACGTACCTGATGCGGATGCGCCTGGGATTTGACATCGACCTGGAGGACGGGTTTACGGCGGGCATCCGCTTTGCGACGGGAAGCACGAACACGCCGGTCTCGACGAACCAGGCGCTGGCGGCAGCGGGGCCGGGAGGTCAGGGAGGACAGGGAGGGAACTTTGCGAAGTACCAGCTGTGGCTGGACCGCGCGTTTGTGAAGTATGATGCGTCGCTGGCGCAGGATTCGCACATCGCCTTCTGGCTGGGCCGGTTTGACAACCTGTTCATGACCTCGAGCGAGATCATGTGGGACGAGGACGTGGCGCTGGACGGAGTGGCCTTCAAGCTGGACAACAGCTGGACCCCCAACTTCAAGACGTGGCTGAGCGGCGGAGCGTTCACGGTGTTTAACACGGCGCTGAACTTCCCGGACAACAGCCCCAACAAGGCGGCGAGCTATGACAAGTACCTGTTTGCGGCGCAGTTTGGCGTGGAGTTCAAGCCGGCGGATGACATCGAGGTGAAGATGGGGATCGCCTACTACGACTGGAAGAACATCGAGGGGCGTCTTTCGGACCCGTTTGTGCCGCTGAACAATGTGGATGCAGGAAGCACGGACGACAGCCGCCCGCTGTTTGCGCAGAAGGGGAACACGTACCGGCCGATCCGCAACATCACGCCGAGCGCGCTGAACGGGTTTGGGACGACGAACCAGTTCCAGTACTTCGGCCTTGCGACGCCGTTCCGGCAGATCGCGTGGAGCGGGCGGATGGACTTCAACTACTGGGAGCCGATGCAGGTGTCGCTGCTGGGAGAGTTTGTGAAGAACATGGCGTTCAACCGTGCGAACATCAACTCGGTGGCGGTGAACAACCGCACGGGCGGGGGCACGGGGAACTTTGCGGGTGGAGACACGGCCTGGTACATGGGCGTGAACGTGGGCAAGCCGTACAGCCTTTTCAACGAGCGCGGGGACTGGAACATGGGAGTGGGCTACCGCTACGTGGAGTCTGACGCGGTGGTGGACGGGTTCACGGACTCGAACTTCGGCGGCGGCGGGACGAACATGAAGGGCTACACGCTGAGCGCAGCGATGGCGCTGTCCAAAGCGACTGCGATCCGACTTTCCTACATGACGGCCGCCCAGATCGCCGGGCCGACGCTGCGCTCGGACGTCGTGATGTTTGACCTTACCGCGAAATTTTAACCATGAAGCACCTACCTTTCCAAGTGATCGTCCTCGCCGGCCTGCTGACCGGCTCCCTGAAAGCCGCCGAGGAGGCGGACCCGGCCATGGCCGTGCTGAAACGCATGCGTGAGCAGCTGCGCAATGTGATGGTGCAGCAGCAGAAGACGGAGGCGGAGCGCGCGACGCTGCAGGCCGCAAACCTGGAGCTGGAGGAGAAGGTGAAGAAGCAGGATGCGGAATTCAAGAAGCTGGCGAAGAGCAGCAACGAACAGAAGGACGCGGATGCGAAGAGCATCGCGGAGCTGAAGGCGAAGGTGATGGAGCAGGAGCGCGAGCAGGCGCGGCTGCAGGAGTCGCTGGCGAACTGGAAGGCGGGGCACGAGAAGCTGAAGCAGGCGGCGATGAAGGTGGATGCGCAGCGTGCGGAGCTGGCGGCGCGGGTGATCTTGCAGGACCGCAAGGTGGCGGACTACCAGCGGAAGAACGACGAGCTGTACAAGATCGGGAGCGAGATCCTGTCCAGGTACGAGGGCTTTGGGCTGGGCACGGCCATCGCGGCGCGGGAGCCTTTCACGAAGAACATGCGGGTGAAGCTGGAGACGCTGGTGCAGGACTACGGCGACAAGCTGGTGGACAACAAGATCAAGCCGGATGAGGCGCCGAAGGGCGCGGCAAAGGCGACCCCCAAAGAGGACGCGGCCAAAGTGCAGGCACCTGCCAAACGCTGAGATGATGATGACGATGCGCCCCAACCGATGGTCCTGCGTGCTGCTTTTCTGCGGCTGGAGCAGCCTTGTGATGGCAGCTGATGGCGACCCGGTGGTGGGGAGCATCGGGGAGATCGAGCTGCGGCAGAGCGAGGTGCTGGCGTCCCTGGGGACGATGAGCGCGGTGGACAAGGAGGCGCTGGCGCGAGATCCCGGCTCACTCAACCAGCTGGTGCGCTCGCTGCTGGTGCAGCGGGTGGTGCTGCAGGAGGCGCTGGAAAAGAAATGGGACGAGGAGCCGAGCATCCAGCCGCTGCTGAAAAGCACGCGGGAGGCTGCGATCAGCGACAGCTATTTGAAAGCGGTGAGCCGGCCGCCGGAGTCGTACCCGAGCGAGGGTGAGCTGAAGCTGGCGTATGAAAACGGGCGCGCGGCGCTGACGGTACCGCGGTCCTTCCGGCTGGCGCAGATTTTTGTGGCCGAGGAGGCGGGGGCGGAGAAGAAGCTGAAGGCGGTGCTGCAGCGGCTGAAGGAGAAGCCTGAGAACTTTGGCCAGGTGGCGCGTGAGATGAGCGAGGAGAAGGAGAGCGCGTCACGCGACGGGGAGATCGGCTGGCTCAGGGAGCAGCAGATCCAGCCGGAAATCCTGGCGCAGCTGCCAAAGCTGAGCGTGAACATGGTGTCCGGGCCGGTGAGGCTGAAGGACGGGTGGCACATCCTGAAGGTGCTGGATGTGCGCGAGGCGTTCACGCCGATCTTTGAGCAGGTGCGTGTGCAGCTGGCGCAGCGCATGCGGGCGGAGAAGAGCCGCGCGAACGTGCAGTCGCATGTGTCGGAACTGTTACAAGATCGCCCTGTGGCTGTGAACGAGGTCGCGCTGTCTAAGCTGCTGCTGGAAGTGCCGACCCAGGCTGTGCCAGCCAAACCCTGACCCCCTTCTTTTTTTTTTTCATGATGCGCTCCAACAAGCCCCGCCGCCACCGTCAGCGGCTCCCATGGTTCCACGTCGTGCTTGTGCATGCACAGGTGCTTCTTCTGCTGCTGACGCCCTGCACGCAGGCGGGCGACATCCTGCACATGGCGGGGGCCGCAGGCGGCGGCACCGGCGGCACGGGGACGACCACGCCGAACAGCGCGGCGCCGGTGGACACGGCGGCGGCCACGGCGCAGGCGCAGGGACATGCGCAGGACATGCTGGCACGAAATACCATGGCCTTGCAGGCTGTGACGGCGATGCAGGAGGCGGCGCACGCTGCGGCGGCAGGCGCGACGAACGCGGGTGCGAACCCGAACTTCCCCGGACAGACGCTGCCTGACGTGCCGAACGGGCTGGGCACGGGGGGGCTGGACATCGCGGGAACGCCGACGGGGGCGAACGCGCCGACGCAGTCGATGGAGAATGCGCGCACGATTGTGAACATCCAGCAGACGCAGCAGCAGGCGCTGCTGTACTGGAACACGTTCAACGTGGGCAGCAGCACGACGGTGAAGTTTGACCAGAGCGCGGGCGGGGCGGATGCGGGGACGTGGATCGCGTTCAACAAGATCACGGACCCGTCGGGGAATCCGACGCAGATCCTGGGCTCGATCGAGGCGCAGGGGCAGGTGTACATCATCAACCAGAACGGGATCATCTTTGGCGCGGGGAGCGAGGTGAGCACGCATGCGCTGGTGGCGTCTGCGCTGCCGCTGAACGACAACCTGGTGACGCGGGGCCTGCTGAACAATCCGGACTCGCAGTTCCTTTTCTCGGCGCTGGCGCAGCCTGCGGGGACGAAGGGGCCGACGCCTGCGTACACGCCTCCGGCACCGCCGGCAGGAAAGATCGGGAGCGTGACGGTGCAGACGGGGGCGAAGATCACTTCCCCCACCTCTTCTGCAAACGTAGGGGGGCTGGTGGCGCTGATCGGGCCGAACGTGACGAACAACGGCAGGATCAGCACGCCGGACGGGCAGACGGTGCTGGCGGCGGGGATGCAGGTGGGCTTTACGGCGCATGCGTCCGGCGACGCGAGCCTGCGAGGGCTGGATGTGTACGTGGGCGATGTGGGGACCGAGGGAACGGTGACGAACAACGGCATCATCGACAGTGCGCGGGCAAACGTGACGATGGCGGGGAAAAACGTGAACCAGACGGGGGTGATCACGTCATCCACGTCGGTGACGCTGAACGGGCGGATCGACATCGACGCGAGCTACAACGCGACGCCGAACACGTTTTATGATTCGGTGAACCGGCCGAGCGACCCGCAGTTTCTGAAACGCTCCACGGGTGCGGTGGTGTTTGGGGCGAACAGCGTGACGCAGATCCTGCCGGAGTGGAGCAGCACGCAGACGGTGGTGGGGACAGAGCTGGCGCTGCGCTCGCAGATGAATGTGACCGGGCTGACGGTGTACTTTGGGCAGGACAGCGTGGTGTATGCGCCGAATGCGGTGGTGGCGGTGAGCGCGGGCGTGTGGGAGTACACCTCCTCCAATGCCGGAAGCACGAACACGCTGGTGCATTCCTCCGGGCAGATCTACCTGGACGAGGGTGCGGAGATCAATGTGCAGGGGTCCACGGATGTGAACGTGCCGGTGACGCAGTACATCCAGCAGATCACGCTGCGCCAGGCGGAGCTGGCGAACTTCCCGGTGCAGAAAAACAGCGGTCTGCTGAACTCGACGATCACGGTGGACCTGCGGAGGAGCGGGGTGAGGACGGATGGCAGCATCTGGTATGGCACGCCGCTGGCGGACCTTTCCGGGTATGTGGGCGTGATCCAGCGGACGGTGGGAGAGCTGACGACGGCGGGGGGCTCAGTGACGCTGAACGCAGGCGGGAGCGTGGTGCTGCAGACGGGTGCGCAGGTGGATGTTTCCGGCGGCTGGGTGGACTACGGCGGGAGCACGGTGCAGACGACGCAGCTGCTGCTCTCGAACCAGACGGTGGACATCGCGAATGCGGACCCGACGATCCGGTATGACGGCATCTACCAGCCGGGCAGCAGCACGACGGACCCGCGCTTTGGGGTGACGAGCAGCAGCGGCGCCATCTGGACGCCGGGGAGCTACTACCAGCCGGGCTACCTGCAGGGCGGGAGCGGCGGGAGCCTGAGCATCTCCGCAGCCGCGATGGCGCTGGACGGGGTGATGACCGGGCTGACGGTTTCCGGGCCCTATCAGCGAGAGATTCCGGCCGCCGCGTCATCTCTGGACCTGAAATGGCAGGCGGATGTTTCGGGCTTTCCGGACTTTCTTTTCAACTCGCCGACGCCGCCGCTGATTGAGTTTGGGACGACGGGGACGCAGGCGCCTGCGGGGGCGTTTACGGTGGACTCCAACGGGCTGCCGCTGGCGCTGAGCGCGGACCGGACCAACCATGTGATGCTCTCCCCCACCCTGCTGACGAGCAGCGGATTTGGCCGGCTGAGCGTGGTGAATTTTGACGGGCAGATCATCGTGCCGGAGGGCGTGACGCTGCAGACGCAGGTGCTCGGGGCGGTGACGCTGGTGGGCGCGAATGTGAGCGTGCTGGGGAGCATCGTGGCTCCGGGCGGGGAGATCACTCTCAAGGCGTACAACATTTCTCCGGCTGAGATGGCGCGGCTGACGCGGCAGCCACCGGCCGCAGACCCGGCGCCGAACAGCGGGCGCGGCGTGCTGACGCTGGGCGCGGCGTCTGTGCTGAGCACGGCGGGACTGCTGGTGAATGACGTCACGGCCGCCGGGCTGGCGGAGGCGCGGCCGATCATCATCCAGGGCGGCAGCATCACGGCAGAGGCCTACTCGATCGTGGCGCAGGAGGGCAGTGTGCTGGATGTGTCCGGCGGTGTGTACCTGAGGACCAACGGGACCTTTCAGTATGGGAATGCGGGCACGCTGAGCCTGCTGGCAGGGGCCAACCCTGACTACTCGTACCGGGTGGGGTCGCAGGACATTCACCTGGACCTGAAGGGGGTGACGGGTGGGACTTTTGAGCTGGGCTCGACGATGCTGGGCTTTTCCGGGGCGAAGGGCGGGACGCTGAACCTGCAGGCGCAGATGATCCAGGTGGGCGGGAGCACGGGGAATGCACAGACGCTGCTGCTGGATGCGGGGCTTTTCAGCCGAGGGGGATTTTCCACCTTTGACCTGACGGGATTTGGGACGGTGGGCGGCGCGGACTATCTGCCGGCAGTGAGCATCGCTGCGGGGACGCAGATCATGCCGCAGGTGATGAGCTACGTGGCCACTGCGAACAGCAGCGTGGCGGGAGGCATCAGCCTGACGCGGTGGCTGGCGCAGGAGGGGGTGAGGAATCCGGCGACGCTGAACTTCCATGCGCCGGGGCTGACGGATGACTTTTCCACGCTGCTGACGGTGCGCGGGGATTTTGTGATGGGTGCCAACTCCTCGATCGTGACGGATGCGCTGGGGGCGATCCACATCAATGCGCAGACGGCGAGCATCCTGGGCAGCCTGACGGCGCCGGGGGGCGAGATCGAGATCATCACGGCAGGGCAGTTCCCGACGCTGACGACGCTGAACAATGCGCAACCGACACTGTATGTGAGCGCGCAGAGCACCCTGTCCGCCGCCGGAAAGACGCTGCTGCTGCCGGACGCCTACGGGCGGAAGGTGGGCACGGTGCTGGCGGGCGGCACGGTGTACCTGCAGGGGAACATCGTGGCGGCAGCGGGGTCTGTGATGAATGTGTCCGGCACGAGCAACACTCTGGATGTGAACCTGGGATCTCTGGGGTATGCGGTGGGCACGGCGGCGCTGACGGCCACGGGGCTGCCGTCTGTGGGGCTGACGACGCAGCGCGCGCGCGTGGACACGAATGCGGGGAAGATCACGCTGGTGGGTGGCGAGGAGCTGTTTGTGGACAGCACGCTGCAAGGCTATGCGGGTGGCAGCAACGCGGTGGGCGGGACGCTGGCGGTTTCCTCCGGGCGCTTTTATGCGAGCGGGGTGATCGCGGACCCGCGTGACATCACGCTGTGGGTGCAGCAGTCCGGGACGGTGCTGCCTTCCACGTTTGGGGGGATCGGCAATCCGGTGAGAAATGCGGACACGAGCATCGTCCCGGGTGCGGGGTATTTTGCCGTGAGCTCGTTTTCCCAGGGCGGGTTTGACTCGCTGACGCTGGGCGGAAACGTGGGCTTTGTGGGTGCGGTGGACATCACTGCAGCGGGTGCGCTGAGCGTTGGGAGCAAGGGCATCATCCAGGCAGACAGCCAGGTGAACCTGACGGCCTCGTATGTGTCGCTGGGGCGGGCTTTTGTGAACCCGCAGCAGCCGCAGGAGGTGCTGACGCCGTTTACCAAGATCTCCGACACGGGGGCTTTGAACTTCTTCTACTTCAGCCCGACGTACGGAAGCGGGACGGTGAATGTGACGGCGAAGCTGATCGATGTGGGGACGCTTTCCCTGCAAGGGGTGGGGCAGCTGAACCTGATGGCTGACAACGGAGCGATCCGGGGAGACGGCGTGCTGGATGTGGCGGGCAGCATCTACATGCGGGCGGCGCAGATCTACCCGCCGACGGCGGTGAGCTTCAACGTGTTTGCGTATGACTACATGAGCGGCGGGAGCTCGCACGCGGGCTCGGTGACGATCGTGGGGTCCGGGCAGCAGCCGCTGCCGCTCTCTGCGGGAGGGACGCTGGGGATCTACGCCTCTGAGATCACGCAGGGTGGCACGCTGGTGGCACCGTTTGGGACGATCAATCTGGGGTGGGACGGGATAGGCGGCTGGGATGGTGCGCAGAGCGGGCCGGTGGACCTGATCACGAACCAAACAGCGCCGGTGACGAGGCAGCTGACGCTGCTGACGGGGAGCGTGACGTCCGTGTCTGCTGTGGATCCGCTGACGGGCCAGGGACTGACGATTCCGTATGGCATCAATCTGAACGGCACCTCGTGGATCGACCCGCGGGGCATCGACATCACCGGGGGTGGCGGGCCGGAAAAGGCGGTGCATCTCTCGGCGCTGAATGTGAGCACGCAGACGGGGTCTGTGATCAATCTTTCAGGAGGCGGGGAGCTGTATGCGTACCGCTGGGTGACGGGGAACGGCGGGACGAACGATGTGCTGGCGTCCGAGGGGAGCTTTGCGGTGCTGCCGGGATATGCGGCGGATTATGCGCCGTTCGGGGCGTACAACTCGACGGCCTCCGGTGCGACGCTGGGAACTGACAAGGGCTACACGAACTCGACGCTGCATGTGGGAGACAAGATCTACCTGGGTGCGTCTCCGGGGATGGCGGCGGGTGTGTACACGCTGCTGCCTGCGAGGTATGCGCTGCTGCCGGGTGCGTTTCTGGTGACGCCGGGCAGCGGTGCGCCGGCAGGGAGCCAGCTGCTGCCCAGCGGGGCCTACACGGTGAGCGGCTACCGGTTTGACGGGCTGAACAGCAACGTGGTGTCCGAGGCGCTGATGAGCAGCTTTGAGGTGGCAGCCGGGAGCGTGGTGCGCAAGTCGGCGCAGTATGATGACTATGTGGCGAGCACCTTCCTGAAAGCGCAGGCGGCACAGCTGGGCGTGGCGGTGCCGCAGCTCCCTGCGGATGCGGGGCATGTGGTGCTGCAGGCGGTGCAGTCGATGCTGCTGCAGGGGACGCTGATCGGGCAGACGGGGACGGGCGGGAACGGTGCGCTGGTGGACATCAGCAGCCCGGTGGACATCGTGATCAGCAGCCCGGGAGCGGCGCCGGTGAGCGGCAAGCTGCAGCTGGACTCCGCGAGCCTGAGCCTGATCGGGGCGGGGAGCCTGCTGATCGGCGGTGTGCGTACGTCGGGGACGGACGGGACGCATGTGACGGTGAGTACGAACAACCTGACGGTGGACAATGCGGGCAGCACGCTGAGCGGCACGGAGGTGCTGCTGGTGGCGAAGCAGGTGCTGGAGGTGAAGTCGGGCTCGCAGATCGTGCAGGGCACGGCGGGGACGGCGAGCAGCACGGAGAAGCTGATCTTTGGCAGTGCGGGCAGCACGGGCAGCGGAGACGGTGCGCTGGTGCGGGTGGGGAGCAGTGCGAATGCGACGATCACACGGCTGGGGCGCTCGGGCTCGACACTGCCGACGCTGATCGTGGGAAGCGGTGTGCTGCTGCAGGGGAACAGCCTGGTGCTGGACACGACCTATGGGACGAGCCTGGATGCGGGCGCTGTTTTGAACAGTGCGAACATCGCGCTGAACAGCGGGAGCCTGGCGCTGCAGCTGGACAGCACGGTGGCGGTGCCGCCGACGACGGGGCTGGTACTTTCAGGCACAGCGCTGCAAAGCCTGGCGAGCGCGAAGACGCTCTCCCTGCTGAGCTACACGACGCTGGACATCTACGGAGCGGGCCAGGTGGGCAACAGCTCGCTGGTGAACCTGGAGGTGCATGCGGGGCAGATCCGGGGCTTCAACCAGGGCGGCGGGACGGCGGCCTTTGTGGCGCAGAACCTCCTGGTGGACAACAGCGCGAACGCGGCGAACGGCACGGCGGTGGCGGGGAACGGTACGCTGAGCTTTAGCGCGAATGTGATACGGCTGGGGAGCGGCACGCTGCAGGCCAACCAGTTCAGCGCGGTGCAGATGCAGGCGAGCTCCGGGGTGCAGCTGGAGGGGAACGGAGGATTCACGACGAACGCGGCGCTGACGATCACGACGCCGGTGATTGCCGGGCTGGCCGGTGCGGTGCAGAGCATCCGCTCTGACGCGGCGCTGATGATCCAGGCGCCGGTGAGCAGTGGCACGGCCCTGGCGACGAACGGCCTGGGAGCAAGCCTGAGCCTGCAGGGAGCGCGGGTGGAGGTGGACACGCTGGTGAAGCTGCCGAGCGGCAGCCTGAAGGTGCTGGCGACGAACGGGGACGTGGTGGTGAACGGCACGCTGGACCTGAGCGGCGTGAGGCGTGACTTTCAGGATGTGAGCACGTTTACGAGCGGCGGCCAGGTGAGCCTGACCTCCAGCACGGGCAATGTGAGCCTGGGTGCGACGGCGGTGGTGAATGTCTCCGCCAATGCGGGCGGCGGGAACGCGGGCTCTGTGAGCATCAGCGCGCCTACGGGGATGCTGACGGTGGCGGGTGGAGCGACCATGTCCGGCCTGGCGGGCACGGGCGGGGTGAACGGCAGCTTTACGCTGGATGTGAGCAGCCTGGGCGGGCTGCTGCTGGGCAGCATCGCGGGCACGGCGAGCGCCTCCTTCACGGAGTCTCTGAGCGTGCGGGTGCGGACGGGGGATGTGGTGATCAATGACACGATCAAGGCGCACCAGTTCCAACTGGCGGCGGATGCGGGTTCCATCACCGTGGGCAGCACGGGGAAGATCGACGCCTCGGGAACGACGGGCGGCACGATCCGGCTGGTGGCGCGCAAGGATGTGGTGCTGCAGGGGGACAGCGTGAACAACCGGGGGGCGACGCTGACGGTGGCGGCGCAGAAGTTTGACTCTGCGGGCAAGGGCGGGGCGGTGTCTCTGGAAGCAGGAGCCGCGGCGCTGGTGAGCGGGACGTATGGCGTGGGCACGGGCACGGTGGACATCCAGAGCCTTTCGAGCATCAATCTTTCGGTGGCCGCCCAGACTGCTGCGAGCGCGGGGCTGGGACAGTTCAGCGGAGTGCTGCACCTGCGTGCGCCGCAGATTTCCGGCGGCACGGATGTTTCGGTGAACGCGATCCAGGGCACGATCACGGGAGCGTCGAGCGTGACGGTGGAGGGCTACTTCATCCAGGACCTGACCAGCTCCGGGGGGACGATCACGAGCACGGTGCAGAGCACGGTGCAGAGCAATGGGAACACCTTCCTGGGAGCGGGCTACACGGCGATGTACAACCGGATCGTGGGCACCAACCCGCTGAACTCGGGCCTGGGGTCTGTGCTGGTGCTGCAGCCGGGGGCGGAGATCGTGAACCGCAGCGGGGACCTGACGCTGGGGACGACGTCGTCCACGACGACGAGCGACTGGAATCTTTCCACCTTCCGGTTTGGGACGAAGGCGGCGCCGGGGGTGCTGACGCTGCGCGCGGCGGGCAACCTGGTGTTTTACAATGCGCTGAGCGACGGCTTCACGCCGACGCTGGCAAACAGCAACGCCTCCTGGCTGTGGCTGGCGCCAGTGACGACCCAGGTGAGCACGCTGCCGGTGAACACGCAGTCGTGGTCCTACCACTTGACAGCGGGGGCGGATCTCTCGGGCGTGGACTTCCACACGGTGCAGCCGATGAGCACGCTCTCCGGCCAGAGCGGCCTGCTGAATGGCGCGACGGCGGGGTCTGTGCTGGTGGGCAAGAACGGCGGGCTGGCCCTGCCAACGACGCCGGGGACGAATGCAACGACGAGCTCGGCGATTTCAAGACTGTACCAGGTGATCCGCACGGGGACGGGAGACATCGACATTTCGGCCGGGGGTGATGTGATTTTGCTGAACCAGTTTGCGACGATCTACACGGCGGGCGTGGGCGTGCAGAGCGCGACGTCGGTGTTTGCGAGCAATGACTTTGTAGTGCCGGTGCTGTCGAAGGCCGGGACGCAGCCTGCGCAGGGGCCGCTGGGGGTCATCCAGCAGACGTATGCGGCCAGCTACACGATGGCAGGCGGGAATGTGTGGGTCTCCGCAGGGAACGACATCACGCACAAGACGCAGAACACGCAGGGCGTGCTGATCGATGACTCTGAGAGGCAGCTGCCGGTGAACTGGCTGTACCGGCGCGGGTTTGTGGACCCGCTGACCGGGCTGTTTGGCTCTGCCGGGGTGACGGGCAATCCGCTGACGACGCTGAACGACCCGACGGCGTCCACGACGTGGTGGGTGGACTTCAGCAACTTCTTTGAAGGCGTGGGCGCGCTGGGCGGCGGCAATGTGACGCTGAAGGCCGGACGTGATGTGGCGAATGTGGACGCGGTGTCTGCGACGAACGCACGCATGCCGGGCAAGGACCCGAGCACGGGGCTGAACGTGAAGCCGGACGCGGACAAGCTGCTGCAGCTGGGCGGTGGCAATGTGGTGGTGGAGGCGGGACGCAACATCGACGGCGGTGTGTACTACGTGGAGCGCGGACGCGGGACGCTGACTGCGGGCAACAGCATCACGACGAACGCCACACGCACGCTTTCGCTGGGGATTCTGAACGGCTTCAACGCGCCGATCATCAAGGACTCGAGCACGTGGCTGCCGACGACGTTGTTTGTGGGGGATGCGACGTTTGACGTGAGCGCGAAGAAGGATGTGCTGCTGGGCCCGGTGGCGAACCCCTTTCTGCTGCCGCAGGGGATGAGCAACCGCTACTGGTACAAGACGTACTTCTCCACCTACACGGCGAACAGCGGCGTGAATGTGTCCTCCCTGGGCGGGAGCGTGACCTTCCGCGAGGCTGCGACGCCCGGGAACACGACGGCGGACCCGCTGCTGTACCAGTGGCTGACGAATGTGCTGCTGTTTAACACGTCGGCGACGCAGAACGCCTCCTACAGCCAGCCGTGGCTGCGGCTGGCGGAGTCCTCCACGAATGCGTTTGCGTCCGTGTCCTCGATCATGCCGCCGACGCTGAAGGCGACGTCCTTCTCCGGGGATGTGAACCTGGTGGGTGCGCTGACGCTGTTCCCTTCGGCAGTGGGCACGATCGACCTGCTGGCGGCGGGCTCGGTGAACGGGCTGCGCCCGACGGGGACCTCGACGCAGCTGGTGCCGGGGCAGACGGTGGTGAGCTGGGGAGCCTCGACGATCAATCTTTCGGACGCAAACCCGCTGGCCATCCCCTCCTACTACACGCCGTATGCGTATGCGACGCTGGCGGGCAAGGCGGGGACGGCGAACACGAGCGCGAACGGCTTCCTGTCGTTCATCGAAAACCTGTTCAACGAGACGGGCTCCACCTCCGGGGTGTCGTCTGTGCTGCAGAACAAGCAGTCGCTGCATGCGCCGGGGGTGCTGCATGCGAACGACCGCACGCCGGTGCATATTTATGCGAGCACGGGAGACATCACGGGAATCACCTTCTACTCGGCGAAGCAGGCGCAGATCATCGCCGGAAACGATGTGTCTGACATCTCCTTCTACATTCAGAACACGCGTGCGGACAGCACGTCGATCGTGGCCTCGGGGCGCGACATCATCGCCTACAATGAGAACACGCTGTCACGCATCCAGTCGCGGCTTGCGGGGAATTCGCTGATCATCGGGCAGTCGGCGCTGGCGGGAGACATCCAGATCAGCGGTCCGGGAAGCCTGGAGGTGCTGGCAGGGCGGAACCTGGACCTGGGCACGGGGGCGAACAAGACGGACGGCACGGGGGTGGGGATCACGAGCATCGGGAACGGGCGCAATCCCTACCTGCCGTTTGGCGGGGCGGACATCACGGTGGCCGCCGGGATGGGCGGTGCCGCGCTGGGGCTGGGTGGCTCGGGGATGGATTTCACGACATTCATGACGCAGTTTGTGAACTCGGCCGCGGGTACGCGCTACCTGGGTGAGCTGGCGGAGATGCTGGGGGTGACGACGGTGAACCTGAACGACCCTGCGCTGACGCCGGAGCAGCAGAAGCAGCTGGCGCTGGCGGTGTACTACCTGGTGCTGCGGGACGCGGGCCGCGACCACAACAATCCGGAGAGCCCGAATGCGGGAACGTACACGGACGGCTTTGCGGCGATCTCTGCGCTGTTCCCGACGACGACGACGGGCACGATCCACACGCAGGCGCGTGACATCCGCACGAAGAGCGGCGGGGACATCAACATCCTGACGCCGGGAGGCGGGCTGGAGATGGCCTCGACGACGATCGGCAGCACGCTGGCGCCGCCGGGGATCATCACGGAGTCGGGCGGGAACATCAACATTTTTGCCGACAAGGATGTGACGATCGGGATCGCGCGTATCTTCACGCTGCGTGGGGGTGATATTATGATCTGGTCTTCGCAGGGAGACATCGCGGCGGGCTCGTCTTCCAAGACGGTGCAGTCGGCGCCGCCGACGCGGGTGCTGATCGACCCGCAGAGTGCGAATGTGGCGACGGACCTCGCGGGTCTGGCGACGGGCGGGGGCATCGGGGTGCTGGCGTCGGTGGCGGGCGTGAAGCCTGGGAACGTGGACCTGATTGCGCCGGTGGGTGCGGTGGACGCGGGTGACGCGGGCATCCGTGCGACGGGAAACCTGAACATCGCGGCGACGATCGTGCTGAATGCGGCAAACATCTCGGTGGGCGGCACGAGCGCGGGTACGCCTGCGGCGCCTGCGGTGGCGGCCCCGAGCCTGGGCGGACTGGCGGCGGCGTCCAGCAGCGCGGCGGCGGCGACGTCTGCCACGAACAGCCAGGCTCCGTCGCAGAACAAGGAGGAGCAGGCGCTCTCGCAGGAGCAGCCGTCGGTGATCACGGTGCAGGTGATCGGCTACGGCGGCGGAGATGGAACGGATGAACGCAAACGCCGCAATGACCAGCCGGGTGAGTGAGTGATGTGCACAGCACTCCCCTGCCCTTTCCTTTTTTCAGACCATGGCCTTTCAATTTGACTCGAACTCGCAGCAGAAGATCCCTGAGATGCAGCCGCCGAGGGAGCGGATCGGGAAATTTTCACTGCTGACGATGGGGGCGTTCATGCTGCTGATCGTGTGCCTGGTGGGGTGGCACCCGGCGACGTCGGCGGTGCGCGCGATGCTGGCACGGAGGAATGTGAAGGAGGTGCTGGCGGCAACGGAGGCGAAGGACTGGGTGAGGGCGCACCAGGCGCTGATGCTGGCGCGCCAGCGTGCGCCTGAGGATGTGGAGGTGATCCTGGCGACGGTGGAGTTTCTGAAGGCGACGGGCTCTGACCCGGGAGGGCTGGCGCAGGCGCTGCAACGGCTGAAGCAGAAACGGCCGCTGACGGCGGAGGAGGAGCTGGTGCTGGGACGCGCGCTGATCAGCAGCGGGAAGACGAAGGATGCGCGTGAGGTTTACGAGAAGCTGCCGGCCAAGGAGAGCACGCAGCAGCCGGGGCTGGAGCTGCTGTCGAGCATCCTGACGGCCGAGGGGCACGGGAAGGAGGCGGCGGAGATCGCGCAGCGTGCGGCGGCACAGGGGACGGCGGGCGAAAAGACGCCGGAGGCGCACCTGCAGGCGGCGGTGGCGGACCTGGGCAGTCATTTTGCGGAGGTGCAGGGGCAGGCGCAGAAGCAGCTGTGGGAGCTGGCGGAGCTGGGCTCGAAGACGGGGATGGATGCGATCCTGCGGCTGAGTGTGGCGCCCGGGCTGACGGTGCCGGAGGCGGAGCGCCTGCTGGCGCTGGAGGAGAACCACCCGCAGCATGCGCTGGGGACGCGGCTGACGGTGGTGTCTGCACAGATGCGGCTGCAGCCGGAGCTGCGCGCGAAGCTGGCGGAGGCGGAGGTGCGGCGCTTCAAGGAGGACAAGAGCGGACGGCTGGAGGACATGGCCTTCTGGCTGATGCGGGAGAAATTTAACGAGGAGGTGCTGCGGCTGGTGCCGATGGAGATGGTGGCGCAGTCACGCGAGCTGTACCCCATCGTGGTGCAGACGCTGTCCCAGGCGGAGCGGTGGGAGGAGCTGCAGAAGCTGCTGAAAACGCCGAACCCGCCGGTGCCTGCGAGCCTGGTGGACCTGGCGATGGCGGAGGTGCTGAGCCACCTGAAGCCCGACCTGCGGGAGTGCCGGCAGCTGCTGCAGGGCACGGTGCTGAATGCGGCGCAGGCGGGGGATGTGGCGACGCTGCAGGCGGCGGGGGCGCTGGCGGAGCAGCTGAGCTTTGCGGATGTGTCCTGCCAGGCCTACCGCGCGGCGGGGATGAAGGCTGCGGAGAACAACGCGAGCGAGGCGGCGCTGCAAAACCTGCAGAAGGGTGCGGAGCTGGCGCTGCGCGCCAAGGACACGGAGATGCTGCTGGATGTGGCGCGGAGGCTGCACATCCTGAGCCCGAGCAGCGCGGTGTTTGCGGACCGCTTTGAGTACCTGCGGCTGGTGCTGGGGGTGGAGATGGAGCTGGTGGATGTGAAGGGGCTCATGAAGCAGCCGGAGGGAAGCCCGGCTGCGGGGGTGACGCTGGAGCGCATCCCGCCGGAGCTGCTGCTGGCGCTGGCGGCGTATCGCGCGGGAGATCGTGCAGAGATGGAGAAACACCTGGCCTCCCTGCCCCGTGCGGAGGGCCTCTCCCCTGGCCCGCGTGCGGTGGCTGCGGGACTGCTGACGCTGGTGGGGAAAGCGGACCGCGCGTTTCAACTGGCGGAGAAGATCCAGGGAGCGCTGCTGCTGGATGAGGAGAAGGCGTTTCTGATGCGGGCGCTGTGAGGGATGCGGGCGAGTGCAGGGAGTGGCTTGCGCCGGCCCGCCTGCAGTTACGTCAGCCTTTGAGCCTTAGCTCAAGCAGCTTGCGGTGTTTGGTAACGCGACCGCTGACGCGCTTCCGCCAGCAGCGGAAGCTGGAGGGCTTGAGTTCGCGGCGCATGAGGTCGATGACCTGGCTTTCCACCAAGCCGGTGCGCTCTCTGATTTCTTCAAAGCTGGTGCGGTCCTCCCAGGCGAGGCGCACGACGAAAGAGGTCAGCTCACTGCTGAGGCGGGTCTTCATGGACGAGTGACGAGGGTTTCGATCTGACGTTTGAGGTGCGTGGCATCAGCGATGCCATCGACATATCTTTGAGGGATCTTTGAAACGCCGACCGCAGCGCCGATGAGCGCACCGAGGACGGCGCCACGATGGCAGTTGTCACCGCCGACATTGGCATTGGCGATGACGCCACTTTCAAAGTCATCCGCATATTTCCATGCCAGATACAAGGATGCGGGGAAGGCCTCGGCAATGTAGCAGGCGGGACTGAGGTGCCTGCCGATCACGACTTCGTCGGGGCATTGGGACCATTCCCGCGCTTTGCGCCGAGAGAACCAGTCATTGCCATGGGCGAGGATGGCCTCACGCAGTGGCGCGCCCTTGAGCAGGTCACAGACAATCCTGACCATGGCGTCTGCTGCGGCCAGCACTTCAGGGGAGCGGTGGGTGAGACTGATGTGCTCGCGGACGGCTGCGCGTGTGGCGCTGAGGTCGCCGCGAAAACTGACGCATAGCACAGCGACATGGGCCAGCCCGCCGATGTGGATGTCTGTGCCGGCGCATTTTCGCGGTGCGGTGCCGCGCGCATAGGCGGTGAAGAATTTACGATGACACTCCTCGATGTAGGTGTCCCGATGCCTCCCCGGCGTGAGCATGAAGCCGATGTAACGTGTGAGGTAGTCGTCCGCATCGTAGGAGCCGCAGGCGATGAGGGAGTCCAGCAAGACTTTGGCGAGCTGGAGGTTGAGCGTGTTTTCGCCTTTGCGCAGGAATTGGTGATAGTGAATGCCGCGCTGCCCCCAGTAACGTGCCTGATCATGCAGGATCTCGCCACGGGCATTGAGCGCGGTGTATTCAGAGCGCCAGAGAATGCTGCCGGGATGCGGAGACTTCGGCGCCGCATAGTCACGGACGATGCCGTAGTCCTGCCGCAGCGCTGAGCGGTCGTAGTACCAATGCACGGGCATGGCGAGGGCATCCCCGATGAAGCCGCCCATGGCGAGGCCGGTGAGTGAGTCCGGAGACATCTCCATAAGATCAGTGTGGGAGCGCCGGGGTGGGCCGGGCTGCCTTGTCAGTCCAGCGGTCGAGTTTTAAATCGTGGGCGCGCAGGCCGCGATTGATCTCCAGGCCGCGAAGATTCCAGTGATGGGCATGCAGCTTGAAAGGGCAGCGGATGCGCTCGTCAAAGTCGGTCGGCCAAAGGACGCCGTCGATTTTTTTGAACTGACGGAAGGTCACGTCCACCTCGGCTCCACGGGTGCTGTCGAGGCCGTTGAGTGTGAGGCGCACGCGGCGCAGCACTTTGCTGCCGCGGTCGATATGGAGGATGCAGCGGTCCTCTTCTGCCATGCCCAAACCTGGGCGCAGGATGGCGAGCACTTCATCACACAGGGCCTCATCCACGAGGGATTCGCCATTCATGGCGAAGACGGTGCCGCTTTGCTGGAAGTAGAATGGCCCGAGCAGAAAGAGAGTGTAGGCATCCGCCACGAGCGCGGCGGCCTGATTGGCCCCGGCTTCCCGGGACAGGGTGCCGTTGTAGGCGATGGCGATCTGACCGGGGGAGCGCAGCACTTTTTTCACGCCTCCGGGGCCGGTGTGCGTTTGCGCGATGATTCGGGGCGAGAGGATGATGCGCTCCTGGGAGACTCCACGAAATTTCGAGTCCACCAGAACAGGCTGAAAGCGTGGGCCGATGGACGCCCACCTGCCTTCATAGCTGACGCTGAGATCCCTGATGCGATCAAACGCTGCGCGTCCATGAGCCTTCTGTGAGGCGGTGACGAGTGCCAGCGCCTGGGGCTCTGAGGTGGTGATGGGACGGGTGCAGATCTGCCTGGAAGCGCAGGAACTGAGCAGGCCGATCAGCAAGATGAGCATCCAGGGAGTTTGTTTCATGAGGCAAAGGGTGGCGGGCGGAAATCGCCAGAGCCTTTACGGACGGCGGAAGTCGTGGGGACCAAGTTTCTCACGCCTTGTCAAACTTCAGGCGGTGCGGGTGTGGCGCAGCCGGCCATGGTCACTGAGGCAAAAGCTGTGCGGCGCGACGGCCCGGATCTCAGGGATGAGGCAGGTGGGCCAGCAGGGTCTCGGCAGCGGCAAATCCGGAGAGAGCCGCGCCTTCGACTCGCGGCCCTGCAAAGGCGTCTCCGGCGATGACGAGGGGTGGAGATGCCTGCAAGAGGGCGCAGGGATGAGCATCGACCTGGAGGGGCTTGCTGTAGCGCCAGCCGTGGACCTGGTAGCTGACCACTTCGGCACCCAGCCAGGGGCGTGCAGCCTCAAGCAGCATGCGCCCGCTTTCCATGCGATCTTCATCCCAGTGCGCGAGGCTGAACTCATGGGTGGCATGAATCGTGACCGCAGGCTCTGCGGAGATGCCTTTGAGCTGATTGTCGGCAATCCATGAGACGGGGCCGCTGGCCGGCGCAAATCCGCCTGGAGGGGGAATCAAAGAGGGCTCTTTGAGCACGGCCATGACGGCCAGGCAGCGCTCGTATTGAATGGATTCGAGCCGCGTCCGCATCGCTGGATCGAGCTCGATTTCACCGGTGGCCAGCAGGGCGAGCGATTGGGGCACCGGTGGTGTGAGCAGCACGGCCGCCGCGGAGTAACAATCTCCGGTGCTCGTCTCGACCGAATAGCGATCTGCGGCAGGTCTGAGGGCCACGACCTGCTTTTCCATTCGTGCTTCCAGGCCCTGGGCCAGATACTTGGCGAAGGCGGTCATGGCTGGCCGCCCCCGCCAGCGCGTGTGGCCGTCTGCCGCAGCGGAGAAGCCCCGGCACCATTCCTGCATGATGCCAGCCTGCGCGCCTTGTTTGAGGATCTCTTCAAAACGGGCATCACGGGTGGTGATGAACTGCGCCCCGTGATCGAAGGTGGCGGCACCGATGCGACGACTGGCAAGCCTGCCGCCCAGACCACGTCCTTTATCCAGCAAAAGCACGCTGCGACCACCCCGCTGGATCTCACGCGCCGCGATGAGGCCGGAGACACCGGTGCCAATGATCAGCACATCCACGGGAGGTTCATGAGTCGGCATGGTGTTTTTCAAAAGAGGGGAGCTGGGGTGTGTCTTTGCTGGTGGGAGCTACTTTTACGCTTGAGGGCTGCGAACGGTTCATGGCATGAGCGTTTCATGCCTCGTGAATTGATTGACTGCGGAGTTTTGGGGAGAGGATGAGATGCGGAGAATGTGTGGCACTCAGTGCTCAGTGGACTGCGGAGGGGTGGAGTGGCGGAGTGGCGGAGTGGTGGATGCATGCGCGGGTGCGCTGGACGGTGCGAGAGCGTGAGGGATCGGGACGATCCCTCTCCGCCGGAGGGCTGGCGTGTGCGGAGCTCTGGCGGAGTGGGACCCTCTTGGTCCCAACACACTCCGCAAAGTCTGCGGCATGGCGTAACGGATGGGGGGGAGCCAGACCTGGCGCGGGGGCTATGGGGGGCTATGGGGGGCTATGGGGGGCTATGGGGGGCTATGGGGGGCTATGGGGGGTGATGTGGAATGCGGGGAGCGCTGGGTGTGGCGGGGGCGTGAGGGATCGGGACGATCCCTCTCCGCCGGAGGGCGGAGGCTCTGGCGGAGTGGGACCCTCTTGGTCCCACCACACTCCGCAAAGTCTGCGGCATGGCGTAACGGATGGGGGGAGCCAGACCTGGCGCGGGGGCTGTGGGGGGTGATGTGGAATGCGGGGAGCGCTGGGTGTGGCGAGAGCGTGAGGGATCGGGACGATCCCTCTCCGCCGGAGGGCTGGCGGAGTGGTGGATTCGGAGGCTCGTGGCATGACATTTGAGGTGCAGGCCTATGATAGGTGGCCATACTAGCGGTTTACCGACCTATTTCCTAACCACCTTTCATGACCTCTGTCTCTGCCGCCCAATGGCAGGAGCTGCGCGAGCGCTTCCTGCTGCGTTACCCTGATTTCATTGATTTCTCACAGCCGGGCCGGTTTGCGGAAAATGAGCTGAACTACAAGCGGGGCATTTTGCAGCGGTTTGAGGAGAGCGGGCTGCGGCAGCGCATCCCGGAGATGGTGGCGGAGGGAAAAGGCCAGGAGGTGATCAAGGCGCTGGTGAGGGTGAAGTTTGAAAACCTGATCACGGCGTTTCATTTCTGGTCGATCCAATTTGGCAGGACGGATGAGCAGGCCTGCACGGTGCTGCGGGGGCTGCTGGAGACGGTGGCTGTGCCCTACACGGGGCCTGAAACACTGCGCCCGCTGCTGGATGCGACCGAGGCGGCGGGGACCAAGGCGGACTGGGATGTGCTGAAAATCCTGTGGCTTTTCCGCCCGCAGGACTACTTCCCGGTGGGGATCTCGAAGATGCGGGCCTTTGCGTGGAAGCTGGATGTGCCGCTGGCGGGCAAGAAGCGGCTTTCAATGGAGCACTACCCGCCGCTGCGGGACTTTGTGCTGGGCTTTGGCCCTTTCATGGAAGCGTGGAAGCCGCAGGACCCGACGGACATCCAGAGCGTGGTGTGGGACATGGCCTACCATGAGCTGGGACAAGATGGCGGGAATGATGATGACGACGACCAGGAAGAGGAGCCTGCCGCAGTGTCTGTGGTGAAGGAGGCTGCGGTGGAGCAGCACGCGACGCCGAAGGGGCGCATGTGGGTGATCGCGGCAGGGAGGCAGGCGCAGTTTTGGGATGAGTGGCGCAAGGAGGGCTACATGGCGCTGGGATGGCAGATCGGGGATGTGAGCGTGATGAAGTCGAAGCAGGCGATCCTGGAGGCGCTGCTGGAGACGGAGGATGGCGGAGGCCAGAATGATGTGAGCACGATCCACCAGTTTGCGCGCGAGATTCAGCCGGGGGACCGGGTGTTTGTGAAGCAGGGGCGCAGCCGTCTGGTGGGCTGGGGGATCGTGGAGTCAGCCTATCGCTACGAGGCAGATGCGGACTACCCGCACCGCCGCTCGGTCAAGTGGGTGTCTCACGAGGTGCGTGCGCTGCCACCGCCCGCTCTGGCGATGAAGACGCTCTCGCCGATCCCACGCCATCATGCGCACTATCAGACGATCCGGCGGCTGTACCAGATCGATGCGGCAGACCCGGGGCCGCAAGTGGCGGCGAAGGCAGCGCCGTACACGCGGGAGGAGGCGCTGAGGGATCTTTTCATGCCAGGGGCGGAGATGGACCAGATCCTGGCGCAGCTGAAGCGGCGCAAGAATGTGGTGCTGCAGGGGCCGCCGGGTGTGGGGAAGACCTTTGTGGCGAAACGGCTGGCATTCCTGATGATGGGTGAGCGCGCAGCGGAGAGGGTGAAGATGGTGCAGTTTCACCAAAGCTACAGCTACGAGGACTTCATCCAGGGCTTCCGGCCATGCGCGGACGGGGGCTTCAGGCTGCACTTCGGGCACTTTTATGAGTTTTGCAAAACGGCGGAGGCGGACGCGGGGAACGATTACTTTTTCATCATTGATGAGATCAACCGGGGCAACCTTTCGAAGATCTTCGGCGAGCTGATGATGCTGCTGGAGCATGACAAGCGGGGGCCGGAGTTTTCGGTGGGGCTGGCGTACTCCAACGGTGAGGCGGAGGAGGCGGAGGAGTTTTCCGTGCCGGCGAATGTGCATGTGATCGGAACAATGAACACGGCGGACAAGTCGCTGGCGCTGGTGGACTTTGCGATGCGGAGGCGTTTTGCGTTTGTGAGCCTGCGCCCGCAGTTTGGGGAGGCGTATCAACGCTGGATGACGGAGGTGCGCGGAGCGCCTGCGGCCTTTGTGACGAGGCTGGTCAGCCGTGTGAAGAGCCTGAACGAGGAGATCGCGGCGGACAGACAGCTGGGGCCGGGGTGCTGCCTGGGCCACAGCTTTTTCACGCCGGGGCATGCGGTGCGACCGGAGGAGTGGCAGGCGTGGCTGGGAGATGTGGTGCGCGGGGAGGTGGAGCCGCTGCTGCTGGAGTACTGGCCTGAGGATGCGAGCCATGCGGAGCTGGCGGCTGCGGCGCTGCTGGCGTGAACCTGAACCACCTTCCCTCCCCTCTCTGCGCGATGTCACGCATACCGGTGCAAAACCTCTACTACCTGCTGTCCTATGCGTGGGACCTGCTGAGCGAGAGCGCGCCGGCGGAGGTGGCGATGGATGATACGCGCTCTGCGCCGGAGATGCTGGCGCTGCTGCTGGCGGGGGGCGTGGAGGCGCTGGGGAGGCGCGGGCTGTACCGTGACTACCAGGGCCGTGTGGAGGAGACCTCGCGGCTGCGGGGGAAGATCGACTTCATGACGAGTGTGCGGCGGCTGACGCACCTGGAGGCGCGGCTGGTGTGTGACTTTGACGAGCTGGGCACGGACAACCTGGTGAACGGCATCCTGCGTGCGACGCTGGACCGGCTGCTGGCCTCGGAGTCGATCTCGCGGGAGATCAGGATGCGGCTGAAGGAGGCGGCGGGAGTGCTGAGGGACGTGCCTGCGGCGCATCTGAGGCGGGGGTGCTTTCAAAGGGCGAAGGTGACGCGGCACCACCGTGCCTACCGCATGGCGCTTTCGGTGTGCGAGATGCTGTATGAGCTGGCGCAGCCGGATGCGAGCGGGAGGGCCTACCATTTTGCAGACCCCTGGGCGGACAAGGGGATGCCGCGGGTGTTTGAGACGTTTGTGCGAAACTTCCTGAGCAGACACCTGCCCGGGGCTGCGGTGGGTGCGCGGCGCCTGAGCTGGGATGCAAGGGGCGACACGGAGGAGGCGCAGGCGCTGCTGCCGGGGATGGTGACGGATGTGACGATCGAGTGGGGTGACGAGCGCTGCGTGGTGCTGGACTGCAAGTTTTACGAGAACAGCTTTACGGAGCGCTTTGACCAGATGCGGCTGAAGTCTGAAAACCTGTACCAGATGGCGGCCTACCTGCACCACCACCCGCTGCGGGCGAAGGGCGGGACGATGCATGGGGTGCTGCTGTACCCGACGGTGGAGGCGGACTTTCTGCACGAGTATGACTTCATGGGGCACCGGCTGATGATCGCGAGCGTGGACCTGGGGCAGCGCTGGCAGGGCATCCATGAGCGGCTGCTGGAGATCGTGAGGAGATCCGGTTTAAAAGCAGGCGGATCAACCCATGGAGCCTTTCAGCAACAGCTGTCATAAACAGACCGCGGCCATGAAACAAATCGATCTTCAGCAGGCATCAACGGTGGTCCGATTGTCGGACGAGTTTCTGCTGGCTCTCATCTCCTATGAATGCCTCGACACTGAGGAAGATCGGCGTCGAAACCTTTTCAAGGTCGATGAAACTGGGATGGTACTCTGGCAGGTCGGAGACTACGTCGCGACACCATCACTTTCCACTTTCACCAATGTGGAGCTGCGGAATCAGGAGGTTTGGGCCTTTAATTTCGACGGCGGCCTGTACCGAATTGATCAGGGCAGCGGCGCAGTCCTGGCTTCGAATTTCGTCAAATGAGCGTTGTCATTCCACCAACATGCAGTGGTGAATGGCCTGGTTTGATTTTGATTCCTGAGGCGGGCTGGTTTCTCGCGGGGGTGGGTGTTTGCGGAGCGGGAGAACGAGGACGATTTTAGCCGGGGAGTGGCACGCGGATGGTGAAGGTGGTGGCGTGGCCGGGGTGGCTTTCGAGGTCGATGGTGCCGCCGTGGAGCTCGACGGCGCGCTTGACGATGGAGAGGCCGAGGCCGGTGCCTTTGGAGTCCTGGCTGGTGCGGTAGAAACGCCTGAAGGCGTAGGGCAGGTCTTCGGGACGGATGCCGACGCCGTCGTCTGTGACGGTGATGAGGCACTCGTGCTGGGTCCAGCGACCGGCGATGGCGATGCGGAGGCCGGTGCGGGGATTCTCCTTGAGGGCGTTTTCGATGAGATTGGAAAAAATCTGGTCCCAGTAGAAGCGGTCGCCGCTGAGGAGGCCGCCGTCCGGGGGGAAGTCGAGGGTGATGTGGGGCTGGCGGACTTCGATGAGGGGGGTGAGGTGCTCGATGGCGTCGTGCACGCAGCCACGGAGGAGGAAGGTCTCGGTCTTGAGAGGCTCTTCGAGCCCTTCGAGCCGGGCGAGGGTGAGCATGTCGTCGATGATGCGCATCATGCGACGGGAGTGCTTTTCCATGACATCGAGACAGCGGCCGAGGGAGGCGGTGTTTTTGATCATGCCGCTTTTCAGCGTCTCGATGTAGCCGTGGATGAGGGAGAGCGGGGTGCGGAGCTCGTGACCGGCGCTGGTGACGAAGTCCTGGCGTGTCTGGGCGATGGTGTCGTGCTCGGTGCGGTCTTCGGCCATGACCCACACTCCGGTGCGGGGGCCCTCACTCCAGGGGGAGGCGATGAGGTGGTAGTGGCGCTCGTGGCTCCACTCGGCGGCGTAGCTGTGGGGGAGCGGGAGGCGGAGCTCGCCCTCGACGCGGGTGCGGCGTGCGCGTGCGTCTGAGATGATGCGGCTGACGGCCTCGAGGGCGGGTGCGGTGCCGAGGGGGCGGCCCTCCTCCAGGGGATGGGGGAGGAGCATGACGCTGATGGCGAGATTGGCAAAGAGGATGAGGCCGGCCTCGTCGAGGACGAGGATGCCCTGGGGGGCTTCATTGAGGAGGGCACCGAAGAGGCGGCAGTCGTCCTGCATGCACATGGGGGCTGCGGGAGGCGGCGCGGGCGCGGGTGCGGGTGCGGGTGCGGCGGCGAGGGGCGCGGGCTTTGCCTGGAGGGTCATGCGTCTGCCAGCTCCTGCACTATGCTCTGAAACATGTAGCCCTGGCGGCGGTGGGTGCCGATGTGGCGGCCGTGGTCTCCGAGCTTGTCGCGGAGGCGCTTGATGTGGGTGTCGAGGGTGCGGGAGTGGGTGTCGTCTGCGTAGCCCCACACAGCGCTGAGGAGCTCGCTGCGGGAGTGGATGACGTCCGGATTGGCCATGAGGGTGGTGATGAGCTTGAGCTCGGTGATGGTGAGCTCGACGAGCTTTCCGCTGATGGAGAGGGACATGTTTTTGCGGTCGAGGAGGAACTCGCCGATGCGCTGCTCTGCGAGCATGACGACCTTTTGCGAACGGCGGAGGACGGCGCCGATGCGGAGCATGAGCTCGCGGGGGCTGAAGGGCTTGGTGAGGTAGTCGTCTGCGCCGCTTTCGAGCCCGGCGATGCGGTCATTCGTCTGCGCCCGTGCGGTGAGCATGATGACGGGGATGTGGCGCGTGCGGGTGTCTGCACGGAGGCGGCGGTGGACCTGGACGCCGTCGATGCCGGGGAGCATGATGTCGAGGACGATGAGGTCTGGCGCGGTCTTGACGGCCATGGGGAGGACGGCGAGGCCGTTGCCTACGGAGACGACTTCGTGGCCTTCGCGCTGGAGGTGGAGGCTCACGAGTTCGACAATATCCTTCTCATCATCGACTACCAGGATTCTGCTCATGTTCGGGTGACGAGACTGTGACGGCAGGAATGGAGTGCTGCCAAAGACAAGGATGTTACGATCTCGTCGCAGAGTGTGGCGGTGGTGAAGGGTGACGGATTTGTTGCGGAGGGAGGTGAAGGAAAGCGGGGTGTGCTGGCGGGGGATAAAGAGGGCGGCTTTTCAACGAAGGCGTGCCACTTATTCATGGGTAGCTTCTGACACTACATGACACGAGGCCTGTGGTGGTGGGACGGATGCGATGGCGACGCCAGAGGTGTGCGCGATGAGCCCCTGGGGCTGGGCGCAGGCGGTCACATCACGTGGTGGTCACATAATTGTGACGCGTTCGTGTTTGAGGAGCGGCTGAGGGCTCTCAATGATGAAGACATGTTCAAGCCGAGACATGATGAACTTCACTGCTTCCTGCAATGGCGCCGGCAGACGCGCTTCATCCGCCATCATGGCGGGCCGATCATGGCTGTGACGCTGTTCTTCACGTGCCTGTGGTTTGTGTGGCGTGCGTGTGAGAGCCGCAGGCAGACGGAGGACCTGCCGCAGGTGGAGACGCTGCGCATGCATGAGCTGGACCGCAAGCTGCAGGTGGCACAGATGCCGCGGCTGTGAGGCGCACGGGGTGGCGCACCCGTGACGAAAACGTTTGAGTTGCGGTCTTTCACGCGGGGCGCGGCGGCACGATGTCTGGTGACAAGGCCGTGACTATTCACAGGTGCCCGCTGTCCGGGTGCCGTGGCTGGCACGGCTGACACATCCCGACTCCACAAGATGAAAACGAAACTTCGCATCAAGACGCTGTTCATGTCCGACGTGCACCTGGGCATGGCGGACTCCAAGGCCGTGCAGGCGGCGCATCTGATCCGGCACTGCAAGTGCGAGAAGCTGGTGCTCAACGGCGACATCATCGATGTGTGGGCGCTGAAGAGCTCGGGGCGCTGGACGCAGGAGCACACGCACTTTGTGCGCACGGTGCTCAAAAAGATGGAGAAGGAGAACACGGAGGTGATCTACCTGCGCGGGAACCATGATGACATCCTGGAGAAGTTTCTGCCGTTCAAGCTGGCGGGCCTTTCGCTGGTGGACGAGCACATCCATGAGTCGCCGCACGGGCGCTACCTGGTGGTGCACGGGGATGGCTTTGACCATGTGACGACGAACCACGTGTGGCTGGCAAAGGTGGGTGCGGTGGGCTATGAGCTGCTGCTGCGCGTGAACCGGCTGTACAATGCGTGGCTGCGCTGGCGCAACCAGGAGGCCTTTTCCCTGAGCCGGTGGGTGAAGATGAAGGTGAAGAATGTGGTGAGCTTTGTGGGCCGCTACGAGGAGCAGTTGCAGAAGCTGGCGCGCTGGAAGGGCTGCAGCGGGATCATCTGCGGGCACATCCACACGCCAGCGGACAAGATGATCGAGGACGTGCACTACCTGAACTCGGGAGACTGGGTGGAGAGCATGACGGTGGTGGTGGAGCATCTGGACCGCACGTTTGAGGTGCTGAGTTATCATGACTTCTGCCGCCTGACGGGCCGCAAGCCCAAGGGGGGAGACCCGAGCATGGATGTGAGCGACATCAGCAACCGCGCGCCGGGACTGCCTGCGCCAGTGAGCTATGAGGAGACGGAGGATGCTGAAGAGGAAGCCGAGGAGATGGCGGGGGTGTAGCCTGGTGGCAGTGCCGCCTTATCTTATCCAATCTGCTTTGATCTGGTCTTATCTGGTTTGATCTACCCTGCCCTGCGCGGGGCTGCGGCTATGCGTGAGTGCCATTCACGGCTGGCATCATTTTTGAAAGAGATCAGGCGTGTGAAGTGAGCGCCATGTTCAGCCCCGGGAGGGTGCTGCGGGTCTTCAGTCTTCGGTGATGATGGGGATGTCCTTGGAGTCGCGGGCGGATTTGGCCTCGTCGAGTTTTCCGTCCTTGATGAGGCGTGTGATGATCTGCTCGGCCTTCTGATTATAGTCCTCCATGACCGGGAGGGAGGCTTTGGCGCGGGCGGCCTGGAGGCTCATGAGGGCGCTCTCGTAGGTGGAGCGCAGGGAGGCGAGCGAGGGAGCCTGGGCGGGCACGGTCTGTCGGGAGGGACGGCCGGTCTTCACGACGGTGTCCTTCTCACTGCGGAGGGCGAGCGCTTCGTCGAGCTGGCCCTGGGACTGGGCGGTTTTGAGAGCTTTGTCGATGGCGGCGAGGTACCTGTCATTGAGCGCGGCGACGCTCTGCTCGTAGGTTTTCCAGATCTGGGCGCGGAGGGCGCGCTCTGTGGCCGAGCGGAGGATTTTGAGCTCTCCGGTGGAGGTGTCCGCGACCTTGGCGGGGAGGGCGGCTGCAGGGGCGGTGTCCTTGTCACTGAGGCGGCCTGTTTTCAGCCACCAGCTGTCTGGAAAGCGGCTGGCCTTGGAGGGCTCGCTCTCGAAGATCTTGACGCCTGCGTAGCGGACGATGGTGACGGAGTCCTCGACGTGGGAGGCCTTGTCTCCGGTGATGCCTTCGATCTGTTTGTTGGTCTCAGAAAAGCTGATGTAAACCTCCTCGGCGCCTTTGCGGGCGATGACGAAGTCCTGGCGGCATCTGAGGACGTACCAGGCCTTGTCATGGGTGCGGAAGAGCATGCGGACTTCGGCGCTGAGCTTTCCGGCCACGCTGGCCTGGGGCCCGGTGTTGACGACGGGCAGCCTGGCTTTGATGAAGGTGGCGGTGCGGGTGTCCTGCGGAGCGGCGTCTGCGGCTCTGAAGCGCAGCCCTTTGACGATGGCCTGATCATCTGCGGAGAGGGTGCTGACATCGGCCTCCTGCTGCTGGGCGTGCACAGGGATGTGAAGCAGCGCCGCAGCGAGGAAGAGGCGGAGTGTGCTCACGATGGAACGACTGAGGCGGGACATGCATCGTATTCACCTGAAAAGGCGGAGGAATGCAAGGCTTACTTAACAGGACTGCTGATGGTGGCAGGCCATGCGGTGAGGCTGCGCCCGTGTCCTGACACTGCATCTGCGAGGAGCGTGGAATGTGGGGTGAGGCTTTGTCTAAGGCATGAATGGCACTCAGTTAAGGTCATGGATTTGTGGGATGGGGAAGGCTGGCCACTTCAGCAAGCCGTGCTTTTGGAACCGAAGCGCAGCGGAGGTAGACAGCCGCAGGCTGCCCGAAGGGTGAGCGTAGCGAATCAATGCGGTCGCGCAGATGCACGGCGCAGGCCTGCATCGGAGCTACCGCTTTCTAGGGGGGCACGGCGGGCGTGGGGCTGGGGCTGGCGAGGGTGTCACCGGCTGCCGCTTTCGGGTGTGTGCTGGTAGGCGGAGTCACCGAGCACGGCCAAAGCGGTAGCTGCGGTCGTTCCTCCCTTCGCGACCGCAGTCCATATTATGGGAGGCTGCGAATGCGGAGCCAAAACACTGCCAGCCAGACCTGCAAAATGAACGACGGCCCGCCTTAACTGAGTGCCATTCATGCCGGGCATTTGATTACCCCAGCGTCTTCTCCATCGCGGCCTGAGGCTACCAAGCAGGTTTGACCACAATATCTCCGGCTCCTTCGACGCTCATGATATAGATCGCCCCGTGGGCGCGAATGTGCACCTTGAGCACTCCTCCATTGGCGAGGGGATAAAAAGCGGCGGCCTTGTTGTCCACCTGCTCCCAGGGCTGACCGTTTCCCAGTTTGAAGATACGGCCTTGCTTGAAGCCTGTGAAAGTCCTGCCGGAAATCCAGTTGTCCAAGGGGACATGCACGGGCCCCTGAAATGCAGGAGCTGCGACTTTGGGCTTCACCTCGGGGTGACGCGCTTGACGCACCTGGTTCAGCCAAGCCGAAAGCGACTGCACTTCAGAGGCAGACAGATTATTCGCGCTGTTGATCCATCTTGGAATAATGGCCGAGGGGCGTTCGACATAATCTTTTAACACCAGCTGCTCACTCTCATTGAGCTTGTCGACGCCTGTCACCTGCCGCTCGCGATTTGTCATCATGGCCGCGAGCGGTCCAGCGGGCGCCCGCCTGCCGACGCCAGCCGCAGCGGGGTTGGTGGGGTCTATGATGCTGACGAGGAATTCAATGCTACGGCCCTGGGAATGGGTGAACTGGATGCGCTGAGTGTCGAGGGCCTCGATTTTCACACGAGTGTAAACTCTGCCGGCCTGTGTGCGGAGCTCTGCCAGCCGCATGCCTGGACTGAGCTGGTAGGCCCAGGCAGGGGCCAGCACCTCCACCACCTGTGCTCTGGCAGGAGAAAGGGCGAGTGCAATGCCTGCGAGCAAACCAGTAAAAAACTTCATGCGACACCTTGAATTCGCCACCCCCATTGGTCAACCCGACTAGCATAAAGAACCTTCTTTCGTGGAACAGGCTGTCAGATGGACACGGCCACATCTCCTCCCATGAGGATGGTTTTGCGGCTGGTGGGTTGCTCGTGCGGGCATGCCCGCTCGCGGTTGATGGAGACAGGGCGCTGGGTGCATGTGGCGGTTTGCCATTCCATGGATAAGTGATACGCCTATGAATGCTTTGAGCAGCCTGTGAGGGGTGGGGCTGAGGGGGTATATGGCTTGTGGGGTCCGCAGGGGATAGGGCCTCCTTTGCTTTACATTGGTGCGTCGGGGCATAGAATCATGCCACCCCTTATGAGTTATAGAGACCACTCCACCGTGTTCAGTCCGTTTCACTCCACTGAGAGCTGCAAGGCCAGGGGGCTGCGACCTGGGAGGTGGGCGGCTCTGATGTGCGCGGGACTGCTGGCGCTGACGCTGAGCAGCTGCGACCACAAAGATGAGCACGCCAAGGATGGGCACCACGCAGAGGAGGCGGAGGAGGAAGAATCCCAGCTGGTGCTGACGAAGCCGATCCGCCGGGACACGGTGATCACGCGTGATTATGTGTGCCAGATCCGCTCATGCCGGAACATTGAGATCCGTGCACTGGAGCGCGGCTACCTGGAGGTGGTGAATGTGAAGGAGGGCCAGTTTCTGAAGGAGGGTGACCTGATGTTTTCCATCCTGCCGCGGGTGTACAACGCGGTGGTGAAGCGTGCGGAGGCGGAGGCGCAGGTGGCGCGGGTGGAGTATGAGAACACGAAGCGCCTGCTGGCCTCGAACGTGGTGTCTGACAAGGAGCTGACGATGGCGAAGGCCAAGCTGGACCAGAAGCTGGCGGAGGTGAACCTTTCGCAGACGCACCTGGGCTTTACGACGATCAAGGCGCCGTTTTCCGGGCTGATGGACCGGCTGCGGCTGCGGAACGGGAGCCTGGTGGAGGTGGGGGATCTGCTGACGACGCTGTCTGACAACAGCGAGATGTGGATCTACTTCAACGTGCCTGAGGCGGACTACCTGGAGTATGCCTCGCACAAGCAGTCGGAGGAGAGCAAGCAGGTGAGCCTGGTGATGGCGAACGGCAAGCTGTTTGACCAGAAGGGACGTGTGAACGTGATCGAGGGCGAGTTTAACAACAAGACGGGGACGATCCCCTTCCGTGCGGATTTCCCGAATCCCAAGGGGCTGCTGAGGCACGGGGAGACGGGCAACATCCGCATGCAGCGGACGGTGAAGAATGCGCTGCTGGTGCCGCAGAAGTCCACCTTTGAGCTGGGGGGCGACCACTACATCTACAGCGTGAGCAAGGATGATGTGATCAAGCAGGCGAAGATCGAGGTGGCCGAAGAGCTGGAGGATCTGTACGTGGTGAGCTCCGGACTGGCTGAAGAGGACCGGATCATTTTTGAAGGCCAGCGCCAGGTGCATGATGGCGAGAAGGCCGAGGACTACCGATACGAAGAGCCGAAGGAGGCGTATGCCCACCTGAAGCTCCAGGCGCAGTAAATTCCAACCTCCATGTTTTCGAAGATCTTACAGCGGCCTGCCCTGGCCATTGTAATCTCGTTGATCATTGTGTTTTTGGGCGGGCTCTCGATCGTGAGGCTGCCCATCTCACAGTTTCCCAACGTGGCGCCGGTGGTGGTGATGGTGAACATCACCTACCCCGGGGCGAGTGCGAAGGTGCTGGAGGAGAGCGTGCTGGTGCTGCTGGACCAGGCGATCAACGGGGTGCAGGACATGAAGTACATGATGTCTGACGCGACGAGCGCGGGCGAGGCCACGATCCAGGTGGTGTTTCACCTGGGGACGGACCCGAATGATGCGACGGTGAACGTGCTGAACCGGGTGAACCAGGTGAGGAACCAGCTGCCGCCGCTGGTGCAGCGGGAGGGGATCATCGTGAACAACGTGAGCCCGAACATGCTGATGTACGTGAACCTGTACAGCACGGACAAGAACGCGGACATGCAGTTTCTTTTCAACTACGCGTTTGTGCAGCTGCAGCCGGAGCTGGCGCGCATCCGGGGGGTGGGGCAGGTGCGCATCCTGGGCACACGAAACTATGCGATGCGTATCTGGCTGAAGCCGGACCGGATGCGGGCGTACAATGTGTCCACGGACGCTGTGATGAAGGCGCTGGAGGAGCAGAGCGTGATCGGGACGCCGGGGAGGCTGGGGCGGGCGGATGCGCAGCGCTCCCAGGCGCTGGAGTATGTGCTGACGTACAAGGGGCGCTACAACACGCAGGAGCAGTATGAGAAGGTGATCCTGCGAGCGACGGAAAACGGGGAGATCCTGAGGCTGAAGGATGTGGCGCGGGTGGAGCTGGGGAGCGAGTTTTATGACCTGTATTCGGATTTGGACGGGCACCCTTCGGCGGCGATCGTGATCAAGCAGAGCTACAACAGCAACGCGCATGAGGTGATCGGGCAGCTGAAGGACCGTCTGGAACTGATGAAACGCAAGAGCTTCCCGGCGGGGATGGACTACGAGATCAGCTATGATGTGTCGAAGTTTCTGGATGCGTCGATCGAGAAGGTGCTGCACACGCTGCTGGAGGCCTTCATCCTGGTGTCGCTGGTGGTGTTTGTGTTTCTGGGGGATTTGCGGAGCACGCTGATCCCGACGCTGGCGGTGCCGGTGTCGCTGATCGGGGCGTTTTTCCTGATGCAGATGTGCGGGGTGAGCATCAACCTGATCACGCTGTTTGCGCTGGTGCTGGCGATCGGGATCGTGGTGGACGACCCGATCGTGGTGGTGGAGGCGGTGCATGCGAAGATGCACGGGACGAAGCACACGCCGTATGAGGCGGTGCAGAAGGTGATGGTGGAGATCGCGGGGGCGGTGATCGCGATCACGCTGGTGATGACGGCGGTGTTTGTGCCGGTGACGTTCATGTCCGGGCCGGTGGGGGTGTTTTACCGGGAATTTTCCATCACGATGGCGTCTGCGATCATCCTCTCCGGGATCATGGCGCTGACGCTGACGCCGGTGCTGTGCGCGATGATTTTGCGGAGGCCGGAGGTGCAGCACCAGCACAAGCACCGGAGGAGGGGGCCGGTGGAGTGGGTGCTGGAGCACTTTAACAGCGCCTTTGAAAAGCTGACGCGGGTGTATGTGGGACTGCTGAAGAAGATCGTGCACCGCCAGGGCATGACGCTGGGCATTCTGGTGCTGGCGGGCGGGGCCATCTATGTGGTGAACCAGTCACTGTCTCCGGGATTCATCCCGGCTGAGGACCAGGGGATGATCTACGCCATTTTGCAGACGCCGCCGGGGAGCACGCTGGAGCGGACGTTTGCGAAGTCGCTGGAGCTGGAGAAGATCGCGAAGCAGATCCCGGGGGTGCAGTCGGTGTCGTCGCTGGCGGGGTATGAGGTGCTGACGGAGGGGCGCGGGTCGAACGCGGGGACGTGCCTGATCAATCTGAAAAACTGGAGCGAGCGGAAGATGAACTCGCGGCAGATTATCGCGGCGCTGGAGAAGCGGTGCCATGTGATCTCGGGGGTGAAGCTGGAGTTTTACGAGCCGCCGGCGGTGCCGGGCTACGGGGCGGCGGGGGGCTTTTCCCTGCGGCTGCTGGACAAGACGAGCAGCGGTGACTACGACCGGCTGCAGGTGGTGAACGACGAATTCATGGAGGCGCTGAAGAAGCGCAAGGAGCTGCACGGGCTGTTCACGTTTTTCAGCGCGAACTACCCGCAGCTGGACATCGAGATCGACAACCAGATGGCGATGCAGAAGGGGGTGTCCATCAAGACGGCGATGGAGAGCCTGGCGATCCTGGTGGCGAGCACGTATGAGCAGGGCTTCATCAAGTTTGGGCGGTTCTGGAAGCTGTATGTGCAGGCGGACCCGAAGTACCGTGAGATGCCGAAGGACCTGCAGGACCTGTATGTGGGCAATGACAAGGGGGAGATGGTGCCGTTCTCGGAGTTTGTGGTGCTGAAGCAGAAGCAGGGGCTCAATGAGATCACGCGGTACAACGCCTACCCTGCCCCGTCCATCCAGGGTGCGCCAGCGGCGGGGTACAGCAGCGGGGACGCGATCAAGGCGATCGAGGAGGTGGCGGAGAAGACGCTGCCGCGCGGGTATGACATCGGGTGGGCGGGGCTGGCGTTTGACGAGGTGGCGCGCGGGAACGAGGCCATCTACATCTTCATCGTGGTGCTGATGTTTGTGTACCTGGTGCTGGTGGGGCAGTATGAGAGCTTTCTGCTGCCGCTGGCGGTGATTCTTTCCCTGCCGATCGGGGTGATGGGGTCGTTTGTGATGCTGCACACGTTTGGGCTGGACAATGACATCTTTGCGCAGGTGGGGCTGATCATGCTGGTGGGGCTGCTGGGGAAGAACGCGATTTTGATCGTGGAATTTGCGACGCAGAAGCACCAGCAGGGGCTGCCGATTTTGGATGCGGCGATCGAGGGCGCGCGGGTGCGCTTCCGGCCGATTTTGATGACGTCGTTTGCGTTCATCGCGGGGATGGTTCCCCTGCTCCGCGCATCGGGTGCGGGCGCGATCGCGAACAAGACGATCGGTGCGTCTGCGGCGGGCGGGATGCTGCTGGGGACGCTGGTGGGGCTGCTGGTGATCCCGGGGCTGTACTTTCTCTTTGCCACCCTGGCTGACCGGCGGAAGCTGCTGCCAGATGAGCGGAACATGCCGCTGAGCGAGGCGAAGGGCCAGGGCGCGGCGGGAACGAGCGAGGCTGTGGAGCTGTGAGGGGGGCTTGGTTCTCGGTTCTCGGTTCTCGGTTCTTGGTTCTTGGTTCTTGGTTCTTGGTTCTCGGTTCTCGGTTCTCGGTTCTCGGTTCTCGGTTCTCGGTTCTCGGTTCTCGGTTCTCGGTTCTCGGTTCTTGATTCTCGGTTCTCGGTTCTCGGTTCTCGGTTCTTGGTGGTGGGGTGTTGGGAAAGTGTTATTCTAATCGTTAGTGGTATTTTATGTCACGACACTACCATGCTCTGAGGCCGGGGGCTGGCTCAGAGTGTGCGGGCTTTCTGGAACTCTTCGACGAGCTTTTCGGCGGCGGTGATCTGTGCGGGGGAGAGGGTCTTTTTGAGGGCGGCGACGGCGGTGATAGCGTCGGGCTGCTTCTGCGCGGCGGAGAGGAGGTACCAGTGGAGGGCGGCGACGGGGTCTTTGGCGGTGCCGGTGCCGTCGCGGCAGGCGTCTCCGAGGGCAAACTGGGCGTAGGCATCCTGCTGGTCTGCAGCTTTGCGGTACCAGGCCACGGCGGCGGCGGGATCTTTGGCGATGCCAAAGCCGTCCATGCAGCAGTCGCCGAGGCGTGCCTGGGCGAGGGGCTGGCCCTGGTCTGCGGCTTTGCGCAGCCACTGCACGGCCTGGGGGGGATCTTCGGGGATGGTGGTGCCGGCGTAGAGGGCTTCGCCGACTTCAAACTGGGCTGCGGCATGGCCCTGGGCGGCGGCTTTGAGAAACCACTGGTGGGCCTGCGCGGGGTCTTTGGGGACGCCGTCTCCGCTCTGGCAGTGCAGGCCGTAGGTGTACTGGGCGCTGGCGAGGCCCTTGTCTGCGGCCCGGCGGGTCCAGCGGGCACTTTCGCGGAGGTCTTTGGGCACGCCATCGCCATTGGCATAGACGCGGCCGAGGGCCTCGAGCGCGGTGGTGTAGTCCTGGGCGGCGGCCTTGAGGAGCCACTGGCGGGCGGTGGCGTCGTCTGCGGTCACGCCCATGCCCTCATGGTAGCAGACGCCCAGATTGTACTGGGCGGCGGGGTAGCCCTGGTCTGCGGCTTTGCGATACCATGCGGCGGACTGCACGAGGTCTCTGGGCACGCCCTTTCCGCTGGCGTAGTCTCTGCCGAGGCAGTACTGCGCGTACACATGCCCCTGAGCGGCTGCTTTGAGATACCACTGGATGGCATCGGTGGGACTGGCGGGGATGTCGCGGCCTTCATGGCAGGCATTTCCGAGCTCGTACTGGGAGCTGAGGTAGCCGCGCTCTGCGGCGAGGCGCAGCCAGCGGATGGACTCGGCCCCGTCCTTGCTGAAGTGCCTGGCCATGTCGTGCTGGGCAGGGGCGTAGTCCTGATCTGCGGCCCTGCGGGTCCAGCGCGCGGCCTGGGCGAGGTCTTGGGGCACGCTGCGGCCGTCTCTGAGGAGGGTGCCGAGATCGTACTGGGCGATGGCGAGGTTTTGCTCTGCGGCCCGTTGCAGCCATTGGAGGCCGGAGCGGGTGTCTGCGGCGGTGCCCCGGGCCTGCAGGCAGCATTTGCCGACGCGGTACTGGGCCTGCGGGTGGCCCTGCTGCGCGGCCTTGAGATTCCACTGGTAGAACTCGACGTCTTCGAAGGCGTAGTGCTGGGCGATGAGGTACTGGGCGTGGGCATCGCCCTTGTCTGCGGCGGTGCGGAGCCGCTTTTCGACGGCGAGCGGGTCTGTGGTGTGGTGGGGGCTCTGCGGGCAGGTGGGGTCTGAGGCGGCGAGCACGGCGGCCTGGCGTGACCAGCGCGCAGCAGCGACGGGGTCTTTGTGCAGACCGGTGCCCTCCTCGTAGAGCCGTGCCAGGGCGTGGAGAGCGGTGGCACTGCCATACTCGGCGGCAAAGCGCAGCCAGAAGGCGGCGGTGACGGGGTCTTTTTCCAGGCCCTCTCCGTGCAGGTAGCAGAGGCCGAGGGCGCAGCTGGCGGCGATGTGGCCGTGGTCTGCGGCGCGGAGAAAATAAGCGGCGGCGGCGGCGGGGTCTTTCGTGCCCTCCGCGCCCTGCTGGCAGGCGAGGCCGAGCTGATACTGCGCGTTTTCGCGGCCACGGCCATCGGAGCCGGGGAGATCTGCGGCGCTGTGCAGCCACTCGTAGGCGCGGGAGACGTTTTTGGTCACGCCCTGGCCGAGCAGGTAGCTCATGCCGAGGTGGTACTGGGCGCTGGAGTAGCGCTGCTCTGCGGCCTTGGCAAACCATTCGATGGCGGCGGATTCGTCGGTCTCGATGCCGTGGCCCCGCCAGAGGGCGGCGCCCATCATGTACTGGGCATAGGCCTGGCCCTGCTGTGCGGCACGGTTCAGCCAGCGCACGGCTTCTTCAGGATCGACGGGGCTGCCCTCGCCTTTCCAGTAGCTGAGGCCGAGGCGGTACTGGGAGTAGGGGTAGCCCTGCTCTGCGGCGGCGCGAAACCAGCGCACGCCCTCCGCAGCATCTGCGGGCAGGCCGATGCCGTCCGTGAAGCAGATGGCGAGGCGGTTTTGCGCATAGACGTCGCTCTGCGCGGCGGCTTTGCGCAGCCACACGATGGCTTTGGCGGGGTCTTTGGCCACGCCGGTGCCATTGAGGTAGCAGTGGCCAAGAAGGCTCTGGCCTGCGGCGAAGCCCTGATCTGCGGCGGCCTGATACCAGCGGGCGGCGGCGGGGAGATCTTTGTCGGTGCCTTTGCCGCTGTGGCAGAGCTGGCCCATGGCGACCTGGGCGCGGGGCTCGTGCATGTCTGCGGCGCGGCGGTACCACTGGAGGGCGAGCGCGAGGTCCTGCGGGATGCCTTCGCCGCTGGCATAGGCTGCGCCGAGGCCGTACATGCCGATGGCCGAGCCCTGATCGACGGAGCGGCGGATCCACTTGAGGGCCTCCTCGGGATTTTTGGGCATGTAGCGGCCCTCCTGATAGGCGATGCCAAAGCGTGCCTGCGATCTGGCAAAGCCCTGCTCGGCGGCTTTGCGGAGCCACCCGACGGCGACGGTGCCGTTGCGCTTGACGCCATCGCCGAGGAAGTAGGCGGTGGCGGCGGCGTCCTGGGCCTCGGCGTGGCCCTGATTGCCGGCTTTGCGATACCACTGCACGGCGGCAGCGGGGTCTTTGGGAACGCCTTTGCCTGCATGAAGGCGCTGACCCATGGCAAACTGGGCGGCGGCATCGCCTTTCTCGGCCAGAGCCTGGACCTCGGCGAGCGGGGTGTCATCGCCGATGGCGGGCGCAGTCGCGGACTGGGGCAAGGACTCCGGCTGCTGCGCGGGTGCGGGCGGTGCGATGAGGAGGCTCAGGATGGACAGGGTGACAACGAGTGCGTGCGATGCCTGGGTGGTGGTCATAGAGCCGTGACATGGAGCGAAGCATTGATGGGGCGTGGTGTCACGCGGGGAGTTGATTGTTCGTTCTTGGTTCTTGGTTCTTGGTTCTTGGTTCTTGGTTGTTCGTTGTTTGTCAGGCTGTATCTGGCAGGCAGCATCTCCCCTTCCCCCCTCACTCAATGGCACGCATCATCATGCACATGGACATGGACGCCTTCTTTGCGTCGGTGGAGCAGCGGGACAACCCGGAGTACCGGGGGAAGCCGGTGATCGTGGGATCTCCGCCGGACCGGCGGGGGGTGGTGTGCGCAGCGAGCTATGAGGCGCGGAAGTACAAGGTGCGCTCGGCCATGCCCTCGCGCACGGCGGGGCGGCTGTGCCCGCAGGGGATCTTTGTGCGGCCACGCATGGAGGTGTACCGGGCGGAGTCGAAGCGGATCATGGGCATCCTGAGCGAGCTGACGCCGGTGATCGAGCAGGTGTCCGTGGACGAGGCGTACCTGGACGTGAGCGCGCTGGTGGACGGTGCGCTGGAGGTGGATGAGGCGCTGGAGGCAGCGCGGCCGCTGGGGCTGGAGATCAAGCGGCGCATCCGCGAGGAGTGCGGGCTGACGGCGAGCGTGGGGATCAGCGTGAACAAGTTTCTGGCGAAGCTGGCGAGCGATTTCCAAAAGCCGGACGGGCTGACGGTGATCCTGGACCGGGACAAGATCGCGTTTCTGCGGCCGCTGCCGGTGAGCGCGATCCATGGCGTGGGGCCGGTGACGGCGCAGGGGCTGGAGTCGCTGGGGCTGCGGACGATCGGGGACCTGCAGGACACGACGCTGACGCTGGAAGGGGTGGCGGGCTCGTTTGCGGCCAAGCTGCGGGCACGGGCGATGGGGAATGATGACCGCGAGCTGGACCTGAGCGATGAGCGCAAGAGCATCAGCGCAGAAAACACGTTTCTCAATGACACGGACGCGCGGCCGGTGCTGCGCGCGGCGCTGAAGGAGATGGCGCTGGATGTGGCACAGACGCTGGGTCGGCACGGTGTGGGGGCGTTGACGGTGCAGGTGAAGGTGCGCTACAGCAACTTCACGACGCTGACGCGGCAACTCCGGCTGGAGGAGCCGGTGACGACGGAACGCGAGATCTACCGGATGGCGTGCTACCTGCTGGCGCGGCACCGGCTGGTAACGGGCCCGCTGAGACTGCTGGGCATCGGGGTCTCGACTCTGGTGGCGCCGGTGCAGCGGCAGTTGAGGCTGGGGATTTGAGGGGGACGGACGAGGCGTGTGGGTGATGGGCTGACCGGACACGCGGCACACTTGGGTGGAAACAAGTGGATTTAATTTTCTGACCTCGAAAGGTTTGTGCGGATTAACTGCCGAAGTGCATCACTCCCTGGGCGTTTGATAACTACTCACTCGTATGAAACGCTACCATCATCTCACCGTCTTCCATCGAAGAGCAATTGGACAACTGCTCAAGCAGGGAGTCTCTAAAACAAAAATCGCCACCATTCTGGGGGTTCACCGCACAACCATTTACCGGGAGTTCAGGCGTAACCGATCAGGATTTGGGTACTGCTGCTTTATCGCCAATGATATGACACAACACCGGCGTTTAATGGCCAACCACAAGCGGTCCAAACTGACCTTGGATGTTAAGCGTTTCATTCGTGCCAAGCTGATCTTGAAACTTAGTCCGGAACAGATCGCTTCTTTGTTTTCGAATCAATTCGGTCACACTTTTACGGCCCAGTCCATCTACCGACACATACGATCTTACGAAGGTCACACCCTTGGCCTCAGGACGCTGCTGCGCCGCAAAGGCAAACGCTACTTCGCTTCTTCATCACGCCGGGCCGCTGTGCGCAATCGTCCTTCCATCGATTGCAGGCCAACGGCATTCAGTGACCGCAGCACCTTCGGACACTGGGAGGCGGACCTGATGGAGGGTGCTCGTAAACAGGCCGGCTCACTGCTGGTTTTGGTTGAGCGCAAATCGCGTTATACGCTCATACGCCATGTCTCCAACAAAAAGGCTGCGTCTGTCTCCAAAGCCATCATCCATGCTTTGCGCCGCTTCCAGACACTTTCCATCACCTATGACAACGGCTGTGAGTTTGCCAGTTATAAGTCGGTAGCTCAAGCTACAGGTGGCGAGCCCTTTTTCTGCCATCCCTACCACGCCTGGGAAAAGGGCACCGTGGAAAACACCATCGGCCTTATTCGCGAGTACTGCCCCAAGGGAGAGCCTGTCAGCAACCGCATCACCGAACACCGAAAAACTCAAAACCAACTTAACTTCCGACCACGCAAAACACTCGGCTTTCAATCACCTCATTCCCTCTTGCCTTTCCTGCTCAAACCCATCTAATTCCAAAAACCAGCCCAGGTGCACTTTGGGTTTCAATCTGCATTGCATTCACAAGGCTTACTAAATGCCTGGCATCTTTTTACTGACGGTGCAGGTGAAGGTGCGCTACAGCGACTTCACAACGCTGACGCGGCAACTCCGGCTGGAGGAGCCAGTAACAACGGAACGCGAGATCTACCGGATGGCGTGCTACCTGCTGGCGCGGCACCGGCTGGTAACGGGCCCGCTGAGGCTGCTGGGCATCGGGGTCTCGACGCTGGTGGCGCCGGTGCAGCGACAGTTGAGGCTGGGGATTTGAGGGGGACGGACGGGGCGTGTGGGTGATGGGCTGACCGGACACGCGGCACACTTGGGTGGAAACAAGTGGATTTAATTTTCTGAGCTCGAAAGGTTTGCATTCATAGGGCTTACTAAATGCCTGGCATGAATGGCAGGATTTGGCTACACGCCCAAAAAATAAACAATTATGAACAAGTATATAAAAGCATTGATGATCTTGATTGTGGCAAATTGCAAGGCGGAAGACTTAACAATAAATAGCGCGGAACAATTATTCCGCAGTCATCATATTTCCCACATGCTTGCATCGCAGGATGCAAACGATGCTGTCGAGCTTTGTTTGTACTATGAGCAGAAAGTATTTCGCCCTGAAGCCGCGTATTATTGGGCTAATGTAGCAATCAAACTCGGAAGCACTGCGATTAATCGTGAAAAAATCAACAATTTAGAAGCGAAAATTCAGCAATCCACTTACACCCAAAATGAAATCGCATTGATGCCTGAAGCGTTAAAAAATCTAAAATTCCAAAAAGTGCGTTCTGATTTGATTGACAAAATTAAGGTGGATAAAATGAATTCATTTCAACATCTAAAATCGTTGTTCATGTTGAATTTAGACTTTGCCGAAGAGGCATTTTATTGGTTTTCTAAAGAAAATGAAATCAGCCAAAATTCGGACGATCGTTCATCTCTGAAAACCCTCCAACAAAGTATTTATTTATCAAAAGTAAATGGTTCTAGTGAGATTATTATTTCAGGGCTTATTGCATCAGAATCAGTTTTTTGGAGACGCTTGGGATTAAAAGAATAACTGAACCACGCGCCAACCAATAGTTTTGAACCACGCGCCAACCAATAGTTTTGAACCACGCGCCAACCAATAGAACTGAACGTGCCAGCCTATTTAAAAAATTGAAATCAGCGCAGCTTCTCGGTTTTTTGAACCCTCCTTTTTTGAAGCAAACCCATGAAGCCCCCGCAGCCAGCGTTTTCACACTTGCGGCTGCGGATCGTTCATGACCCTGACAACGTTTTTTACGGAGCAAAGAAAAACCTACCTCTTACAAAACACCTCAACGCATTGCCCTCCTCTGAGCGCTTGTCCCCGATCACCGGCGCCTTGCAGTCTTCAACGCAGTGATGGAAGACTTTGAGGGGCCACGACTTAGGTAGAGATGCGACTGTCCTGACGATGTAGCTGAAACTCATCGCCAGAGGAAAATATGCCAGGCATTTAGTTGATTGACGACGCCCGCTGCAGATTGAAACCCAAAGTGCACCTGGGCTGGTTTTTGGAATTAGATGGGTTTGAGCAGGAAAGGCAAGAGGGAATGAGGTGATTGAAAGCCGAGTGTTTTGCGTGGTCGGAAGTTAAGTTGGTTTTGAGTTTTTCGGTGTTCGGTGATGCGGTTGCTGACAGGCTCTCCCTTGGGGCAGTACTCGCGAATAAGGCCGATGGTGTTTTCCACGGTGCCCTTTTCCCAGGCGTGGTAGGGATGGCAGAAAAAGGGCTCGCCACCTGTAGCTTGAGCTACCGACTTATAACTGGCAAACTCACAGCCGTTGTCATAGGTGATGGAAAGTGTCTGGAAGCGGCGCAAAGCATGGATGATGGCTTTGGAGACAGACGCAGCCTTTTTGTTGGAGACATGGCGTATGAGCGTATAACGCGATTTGCGCTCAACCAAAACCAGCAGTGAGCCGGCCTGTTTACGAGCACCCTCCATCAGGTCCGCCTCCCAGTGTCCGAAGGTGCTGCGGTCACTGAATGCCGTTGGCCTGGAATCGATGGAAGGACGATTGCGCACAGCGGCCCGGCGTGATGAAGAAGCGAAGTAGCGTTTGCCTTTGCGGCGCAGCAGCGTCCTGAGGCCAAGGGTGTGACCTTCGTAAGATCGTATGTGTCGGTAGATGGACTGGGCCGTAAAAGTGTGACCGAATTGATTCGAAAACAGAGAAGCGATCTGTTCCGGACTAAGTTTCAAGATCAGCTTGGCACGAATGAAACGCTTAACATCCAAGGTCAGTTTGGACCGCTTGTGGTTGGCCATTAAGCGCCGGTGTTGTGTCATATCATTGGCGATAAAGCAGCAGTACCCAAATCCTGATCGGTTACGCCTGAACTCCCGGTAAATGGTTGTGCGGTGAACCCCCAGAATGGTGGCGATTTTTGTTTTAGAGACTCCCTGCTTGAGCAGTTGTCCAATTGCTCTTCGATGGAAGACGGTGAGATGATGGTAGCGTTTCATACGAGTGAGTAGTTATCAAACGCCCAGGGAGTGATGCACTTCGGCAGTTAATCCGCAGTCCTTCGGGTCCTTCACCAGCCCCGCGCGCACCGGATTCAGATCGATGTACGCCGCCATCGTGCGCAGCGGCTCGCCCTGGCCTTCCACCAGCACGCTCTTGAAGCGATCCATCCACAGCGTCCCCCGTCGGCCACGCCGCTTGTTGAACCAGCGGCTGAAGCGCTCCTTCACCTCCTTCACAAACAGCGACAGATCACAAAAACGCTTCTTCAGCGCCGTCAGCCTTTGCTCCGCCAGCACCGCCATGCCACGTGCGCGAAAGTCCGCCAGTTCATCACGCAGCAGTCCCAGATAGGCTTTGCTGTAGAGCGTGCTCAGATGCTCAAACAACCTCGCTTCGCCCTGTGGTCCCTCAAAGCGTTGCAACCACGTCTGCCGGTGCGGCACCTCCGCCAGCAGGTGGAAATGGTTCCCCATCACACAATAGGTCAGAACCTTGATGCCGGAGAACTCCGCCATGCGCCAGATCACCCGCCGCAGAGCTTCTTTCTCAACGTCATCAAAGAACACTTCACCACCAGTGGTGCGGGACATCACATGGTAGCAGTAGGACTCCAGCGGCCCCTTGCCAAGCACCCGCAGTCTGCCACCAGACCAGGAACGCGCGCCGGGATAGATCCCCGTTTTCGCATTCACACCGACAAGCTGCTCCTCAAGCGGGAGCGACTGGGGATCAGAGGTTTGGGCGAGCTTCATGGGGGCAAAGATGAGCAAGAAGCGTGCGGATTAACTGCCGAAGTGCATCACTCCCTGGGCGTTTGATAACTACTCACTCGTATGAAACGCTACCATCATCTCACCGTCTTCCATCGAAGAGCAATTGGACAACTGCTCAAGCAGGGAGTCTCTAAAACAAAAATCGCCACCATTCTGGGGGTTCACCGCACAACCATTTACCGGGAGTTCAGGCGTAACCGATCAGGATTTGGGTACTGCTGCTTTATCGCCAATGATATGACACAACACCGGCGTTTAATGGCCAACCACAAGCGGTCCAAACTGACCTTGGATGTTAAGCGTTTCATTCGTGCCAAGCTGATCTTGAAACTTAGTCCGGAACAGATCGCTTCTCTGTTTTCGAATCAATTCGGTCACACTTTTACGGCCCAGTCCATCTACCGACACATACGATCTTACGAAGGTCACACCCTTGGCCTCAGGACGCTGCTGCGCCGCAAAGGCAAACGCTACTTCGCTTCTTCATCACGCCGGGCCGCTGTGCGCAATCGTCCTTCCATCGATTCCAGGCCAACGGCATTCAGTGACCGCAGCACCTTCGGACACTGGGAGGCGGACCTGATGGAGGGTGCTCGTAAACAGGCCGGCTCACTGCTGGTTTTGGTTGAGCGCAAATCGCGTTATACGCTCATACGCCATGTCTCCAACAAAAAGGCTGCGTCTGTCTCCAAAGCCATCATCCATGCTTTGCGCCGCTTCCAGACACTTTCCATCACCTATGACAACGGCTGTGAGTTTGCCAGTTATAAGTCGGTAGCTCAAGCTACAGGTGGCGAGCCCTTTTTCTGCCATCCCTACCACGCCTGGGAAAAGGGCACCGTGGAAAACACCATCGGCCTTATTCGCGAGTACTGCCCCAAGGGAGAGCCTGTCAGCAACCGCATCACCGAACACCGAAAAACTCAAAACCAACTTAACTTCCGACCACGCAAAACACTCGGCTTTCAATCACCTCATTCCCTCTTGCCTTTCCTGCTCAAACCCATCTAATTCCAAAAACCAGCCCAGGTGCACTTTGGGTTTCAATCTGCAGACTATCGCTGGTGCGGCTATGCGGAGGCGCTGGGAGGGAGCCGCAGGGCGCAGCGTGGGTTGTGCAAGGCGCAAGGCAAGCCGGTGGACGGGTGGAGAAGCGCGGGAGCGGCGGAGGCGTATCGCTGCCTGCTGCATGCGGAGGGACGGGAGGTGAAGGACGCGCAGAACGAGAAGGTGGTGCAGCGCGGCGTGAGCGTGGAGTCGGCACGAGCGGTGCTGGCTGAGAAAGGCAGGCTGAGCCCGGCGGAACTGGTGCGGCTGCGGGTGCGTTATTTCACCGACGGCGTGGTGTTGGGCAGCCGGGAGTTTGTGGAAGGTGTCTTCGAGGCGCAGCGGGAGCAGTTTGGCCCGAAGAGGAAGAAAGGGGCACGGCGAATGGCGGAGTGTGAGGGGGCTTTCTACACGCTGCGGCAGCTTCGCGTGGGAGCCGTGGGGTAGGATGGGTTTGCCTTCATCATGCTCACTATTTGCCTGGTGGCATGTTTGCTGTGTTGGCTGGCATGTTTGCCTGCGACTGATCGGGATCGGCGTTTCGACGCTGGTGACGCCGGAGCAAAGGCGGCAGTTGAGGCTGGGGATTTGCGGGGGCTACGGGCGTGCGGCGGGGAGGGGCTCCCCTGCCCTGGGTGCGGCGGGCCTGGGCCGGGTGCAAGGTGGGGGCTGATTTTTCTGCGCGGTGGGCGCAACTGGCGGGCGGGGGGAGTGAATTTATATGAGAGACAAGCGGGCTGCGGGTGGTTATGCTGCGGTGGCTGGTTTGAGATTTTTCACTTTCCCTGATGCCTCTATGAAAACTCCCTCTCTTCTTTCCCTGTGTGTGCTGGCGGCGGTGTGCGGTGTGGCGACTTCCTGCACGGGCAATCTTTTCAAGCGCACGCTGCCCGCGGTGACGACGGCGACGAACTCCAAGCTGGCGTCTCCGGCCTTTGGCACGCCGGCGTATGTGAGCGAGCTGCGGCCCTACGGTGCGCCGTATGAGCGGAGCGGCTTTTACCCCTACAGCATGGCCCGCCCGGGCGGGATGGGCTACTATGACCGGGTGGCCTCGCCGCATGGGTCGTATGAGTACCTCTACCATGACATGGAGGTGCCGCACCCGGCGCCGGGGACGCGGCTGAAGGAGCGGACGGTGCGCTACACCTCGCACCACCCTTCGTCCTGGGGTGCGCCTGTGTGGGTGACGACTTTCAAGCCTGCGGTCTTTGCACGGCGCGGCAACGCGGCGGCGGCCTCACCTGCGGCCGGCTCTGGCTCTGAGTGAGGAGACAGGGGGGTGAGGCGGGTGCTACTCTTTTTTGGCGGCGGCCGGGAGGCGGAAGCCGAGGTAGGTGCCGTTGGAGATGCCGAGCAGGGCGAGGAGGGTGTCGTCAAACACGGGCAGTGAGCGGCTCTTGGCCACGGTGACGACAAAGACGACGCCGAGGACGAGCGTCCAGATGAGCATCTGGTAACGGTGAAAGCTGTAGCGGCCTTCCTCGGTCATCCAGTCGTCGAGCAGGCGCATGACGGGGCTGCCGCTCATGCGTGCGCAGTCGGCCTGCTGCTCCTTGAGCCTGGTGAGGTTTTCGACGAAGTCGGGGGAGTCTGCCTTCTGGGCGAGCTGGAGGGTTTTCTGCGACTGCGCGGAGCGTGCCTGGAGTGTGACGATCTCCGCCTGGAGCGTCCTGATCTTTTCTTCGAGTTCAGGGAGGTCCTTGTTGAGCTGGGTGGTGTGCCGCAGGTGCATGTCGGCGATGTCGCGACTGATGGCGGGGCGGTTTGCCTCTGCGGCGGTGTCGTGCTCCGCCTGTCTGGCTGCGATGTCGGCCTCGAGCCTGAGGATGGCGCGGTTCAGCGCTGGCAGGTCTGTGGACTGGGCTGCGGAGAGGGCCTGCTTCTTTTCGCCGATGGTCTGCCGGAGGTCGCTGATCTGGCGCAGGAGCTCGTCCTTGTCCACGGTGAGTGCGGTCTGCTGGGTGGCGACTTCGGAGTCGAGCCTGCGGATGAAGGCGGCGCGGCCTTCGGTGGGGAGGCGCTTGAAGGGGCGGGCATTGAGGCCGCCGCCGCTGCGGCTGCGGTCTTCGGTGATGACTGCGGCGCCGAGGGCGGTGCCTGCGCCGATGCCGATGAGCCAGAGGCAGGTGTTGTTGAGCACGGGCACCTTGTTCAGCGAGATGAAGAGAAAGAGGAAGGAGCCGATGACGAGGATGAACCAGAAGGCCATCTGCGAACGGGCGAGGCTGTAGGGCGGGATGCCGTCTGCGCGGAGGTCGCCCAAGGTGTCGCGGATGAGGTCTGTGCGGCTGGCGCTGACAAAGAAGAGCGCGAGGCAGACGACCATGAGCAGGAGCGCGATGGAGAAGAGCGTGCCGTCGATGACGACGAGCCTGAGGATGCTCATGCCCGGAAGGGGCTGGGTGTCTGAGGCGACGTACCTGATGGCGGTGGGGAGGAGAAAGGAGCGGTCTGCAAAGGGGCAGTTCAGGGTAAGCTGGACGCTGTCGTTCATGAGGATGCGCTTTCTGAGCTGCTGCCAGACGGCGGTGTTTTCTTCGTTTTCGACGATGGGGAAACGATACCAGAAGTAGTCGTCATAGTCGGTGGCGGGCCTGCGCTCGACCTTGGTCTGGGCCTCTTCATCGGGATTGGTGGGGGCGACGTTTTTGAGGTCGAGGTCATTGATGCGGAGGCGGAGCTCGGCGGCTTTTTTTCTCAGCATGCGCTTGATGAGCTGAGGCACCTCCTGCTCAAGCACGGAGACCTGCTGCTCTGCGGTGGAGGAGGCGAGCAGGGGGAGGAGGTTTTTGAAGCTGGGGAGCTTGAGCACGTCTGCCACGACGGCTTCTGCGGGGATCTCGTGCCTGCCGGGGGCGAGGGGGAGACGGCCAAAATCCCGTGGATCCGGGGGGCCGACGAGCTGGGCGTCTGCGGCGCGGAGCTGGTCGTTTTTGGCGCGGATGTCTGCGAGCACCCTGGCATCGTCTGCGGTGAGGGCCCCCTGCCCCACGTATTCATTGACGCGTGAGTCTGTCAGGACGCCGAGGGAGGCCTCGCGGATGATGAGGTTGGCGTCTGCGGCGCGCTTGAGGTAGCCGTTGAGGATGATGGAGCGTGCTTTTTCCGAGGTGCTTTTGGCGAGGTCTTCATCGACAAAATGAAGGTTGTCCGCCTGGCCGATGAGCCAGCCGTTGAAGTTTTTGACCTCGACGACGAGGACGTCACCGAGGGCGAAGCGGTCGCCCTCGCTGCGGGGCACGTTGCCCATGCCGCTGCCACGGGAGACCCAGGCGCGGAGGACGCCTTGGTGGAAATTTTCCGGTTCCGGCGGCACTGGGTCTGCCCGGACATGGCCGAGAAGGAGGGCGAGCAGGCAGCCGATGAGGACGGGGGTGCGGTGGCGCAGGAACGACACCTGGGAGGTGTTTTTGAGTGAATGCATGATTTTGACTCCCGTAATGTTCGTAGATTTGTGACGCAGTCTATCTGGCGGGTTCATTTGAATCCAGCAGGATTTTGTGCTGCGAATGGCGTGCAGGACAAGGGCGGGAGGCCGGGGCAGGAAGTCCCCCCCTGCCCTGCGTGCCTGGGCAAGCGCCCGCCCGCCAGCGCGGGAGGGAAAAGGACCTGCAGGCGGTGGCGGTGCGAATTTTCCCTGAAAAAGTTTGAAACAAACGGCCGCGTTTTGCATCTTAGCACGACTGCCATGCCTCGTCTGATCACACACCTCCTATCTGCGATGGTCCTTGCGGCCCTCGTTTCGGCGCAGGTGTTTGGCATGGGCCGGGGCTTTGTGTGCGACTGCGGCGGTGTGGAGACGGTGACGCTGGAGGAACACTGCCACGGCCCGCACTCCGCAGCCTGCCATGAGCACGAGCATGAGGCTGCGGAGCCCTGCCATGGTGGCGAGGATCATCGTGAGGGAGACAGCCATGAGCACGAGGCGCTGAGCGAAAGCCTGCGCGCGAGTGTGTCGCCAGGGCTGGCCTTTTCCGCCCCGGTGCTGAAGATTGTCACTGTGGTGCTGGAAGAATGGGGCTCGCCACTGCTGCTGCCTGATGCGCACAGCATGGCTGCCGAGGCGCGACCAGACACGGGACAGGCCGTGCAGCGACCGTGGCCGCAGGTGCTGACGCATGCGGTGGCTTTGAGAATGTGAGAGCGGGCACAGCCTGCCATCCCAAGACGGATGGCCGACGGGCTGTGATGCTGATGCTTCCCCCCATCCTTCAGGCATGGCTGGTCCACGCCTGTGCTCTCAAACTTTTCTGCCTTCATGAAATCCACTTTGCTTCTTACCCTGCTGCTTGGCGCCTTTGCCAGCAGCGCCCCGGCTTTGACCCTGTCTCTGGGAGAGATCGCGCCACGAGTGCGCACCCACAATCCTGCGCTGAAAGCGGCGCGCCTGACCATCGCGGAGGCGCAGGGCCGGCAGCTCGGCGCGGGACGGCTGAGCAATCCTTCCTTCAATTACGATTTTCAAAACCAGAGCCATGTGAGCCCGAGGACGGGCGTGTTCTCCTTTGACCAGTCCTTTCCCCTGACCCGGCGTCTGAGCCTGGAGAAGCAGCTCACCTCCCAGCTCGTGCAGGCCGCTGAACTGGAGGTGCGGGATGTGGAGCGCAAGCTCATCGCCGAGGCACAGCAGCAGGTGGTGCGGCTGCTGACGCTGACGCGGCAGAAGGATCTGCGGCAGCAGCAGACGGAGCTGGCGCAAAAGCTGGCGGACTTTGCCGACGGGCGCGCAAAGGCGGGCGAGGTCTCGCCGCTGGATGCGAAGCAGGTGCGGCTGGACTCGCAGCGGCTGCGGGTGGAGAGCCGCCTGCTGGAGGCGCAGAGCGTGAGCCTGCTGGGGCAGCTCAAGCCCATGCTGGGGCTGAATGCGGAGGACAGCCTGACGATCTCCGGCGACCTGCCGCCCATGGTGCTGCCGAAGGTGACGACGTGGACAGTGCGGCCGGACTACCGGCTGGCGCAGACGAAGATCATCGCCGCCGAGACCGACAAAAGCCTAGCGCGCGCCAACCGTCTGCAGGATGTGAAGATGGGCCTCTTCGCCTCGAATGAAATGCAGGATGTGCCAGGAACGGGGCGCGTGTACACGGGCTACGCGGGCTTCCGCTTTTCACTGCCGCTGCCGTTTTGGAACCGCAACCAGGGCGCCATCGCGGAGAAAACCGCCACTGCGGATCGCGCGCGCCTGGAGCGTGACGCGCTGGCGATGCAGATCAACAGTGAGTCCGGCACGGCGCGCAAGGAGATGGAGACGAACGCCTCGATCGTGCGCGAGGCGCGAGAGGACCTGCTGCCGCTGGCGGCGCAGCAGATGGAGGCGATGGAGAAGGCCTACGAGTCCGGGCAGGCGGAGCTGCAGTCCGTGCTGCGCTCGCGCGACCAGCGGCTGCAGCTTGAATCCTCCACGCTGGATGCGCTGCGGGATTTCCACCTGGCGCGGATCCGCTACGAGGCCGCCGTCGGCACCCACAGCCACTGATTCCCCCCCTTTCCATGAAGCGCTTTTTCCTTTCCCTCCTGCTGGTGCTGCCAGCCCTTTTTCTTCGCGCGGCGGACTCCGGCCGTGCGGACAACCTCATCATCCTGGACCCCGCTGCCGTGGCGAATCTGCAGCTCGAATACACCGAAGCCGAAGAGACCACGTTTGAGGACACCGTCTTTGCCCTGGGCGCGATCGAAGTGCTGCCGGGTAAAAAAGCCATTGTCAGCAGCCGCATCCCGGGCCGCGCGTACTCGGTGCTGGTCATTCCACACCAGGAGGTGAGGCAGGGGGACGAAGTGGCCTGGGTGGAAAGCCGCCAGCCCGGAGATCCGCCGCCCGTGGTGAAACTGGAGGCCCCGATCAGCGGGCTGGTGTCCAAGGTTCAGATCGCCCAAGGGCAGCCGCTTTCCCCGGATGATGCGCTGGTGGAGATCGTGGACCTCAGCATCATCGAGGCCAATGCGCATGTGCCGCAGCATTTTGCGGGGAAACTGGCCAAGGGGCAGACCGCGCACATCCGCGTGCCCTCGCTGCCAGACAAGGTGTTTGAAGCGCGGCTGGAACACATCGCCGCGGAGGCGGACGAAGCCACCGGCACGATCGAGGCGGCGTTTCACGTGGCCAATCCGCAGAAGCTTCTGAGGCCCGGGATGAAGGCGGAGTTCAACATCGTCGTGAGCAAGCGCGAGGGCGTGATGTCCATCCCCCGTACCGCCGTGCAGGGAGATGTGGCGGAGCGCTTTGTGTACATCAAAGACTACGAGCTGAAAAACGCCTTCCTGAAAAGCCCCGTCGTTGTCGGCGCGCAGAACGACCAGTTTGTGGAGGTGAAGGAGGGGCTGCTTCCCGGAGATGAAGTGGTGACGCGCGGAGCCTATGCCCTGGGCTTTGCGGGCAAGGGCAGCGTCAGCCTGAAGGAGGCCATGGACGCCGCCCATGGGCACCCCCATGCGGAGGACGGCAGCGAGCTGAGCGCGGAGGACCTGCAGAAGCAGCACGACCATGAAGACGGAGACGACCACGCGCATGCGAAAGGCTGGACACAGGCCACCACCTTTTTTGCCGCCACCAGCGCCCTGCTGCTGGTGCTGCTCATTCTCAGCATTCTCCAGAAACGGAATCCCGCCGCCCTCTGACCCATGCTCAACAAGCTCATCCGTTTCTCTCTGCACAACCGGCCGCTGATGCTCATGGCAGCGCTGTTTGTGCTGGTGTTTGGCTGGCAGACGCTGCTGCAGCTGCCGGTGGAGGTGCTGCCAGACATGACGAAGCCCACCGTCACCATCCTCACCGAGGCGCCCGGCCTCGCGCCGGAGGAGGTGGAGACACTCGTCACCCAGCCGCTGGAAAGCGCGGTGCAGGGAGTGGGCGGACTGGACCGCCTGCGCTCGAATTCGGACGTGGGGCTCTCGCTCATCTTTGCGGAGTTTGCCTGGGGCACGGACATCTACCGCGCGCGCCAGCTTGTGCAGGAGCGCATGCAGAATGTGCTGGCCACGCTGCCCAAGGACGCAACGCCGGGCATGACGCCGGTCTCCTCCCTCATGGGGGAGATCCTGCTCGTGGGCATGCGCTGCGATAAAAAACCCGGCGAACCGGGCTACATCCCGCCCATGGATCTGCGCACGCTCGCAGACTGGACGCTGCGCCGCCGCCTGCAGAGCATCAGCGGCATCGCGGAGGTGCTGACCATCGGCGGCGGGGTGAAGCAAATCCACGTGCAGCCCAATCCCTACCGCCTCGCGGCCTTTGGCATCACCTTCGCAGAGATCGAGGCCGCCGTGAGCCGTGCCGCCGGGAACTCCACCAGCGGCTACCTCCAGGCCGGCCCGCGTGAAATCATGGTGCGCAACCTCGGCATGACCACGCGACTGGAAGATCTCTCCCGCACCGTGATCAAGACCGTGGGCAGCCGCCCCGTGCTGATCAGCGACGTGGCGGAAGTGCGCCATGCCGTGCAGACGATGCGCGGAGACGCCAGCGTGAACGGCACGATGGGCGTGATCCTCAGCATCGACAAAGCGCCCGGCTTTGACACGCTCAAGCTCTCGCGCAAGATCGAGGACGCGCTCAAGGAGTTCCGCCCCACGCTGCCGGAGGGGGTGAGCGTGGAGATCATGTTCCGCCAGGGGGACTTCATCGAGCATGCCATCGGCAATCTCCGGGAGGCCATCCGCGACGGCGCCATCATGGTGGCCGTGATCCTCTTCATCTTTTTGCTGAACCTGCGCACCACCGCCATCACGCTGATGGCCATGCCGCTGTCCTTTGCCGTGACCATTCTCACCTTCAAGGTCTTCGGCATCAGCGTCAATTCCATGACGCTGGGGGGCCTGGCCGTGGCCATCGGCATGGTGGTGGACGACGCCATCGTGGATGTGGAGAACGTGTACCGCCGCCTGAAGGAGAACGCCTCCGCCCAGGCGCCGAAGCCGTTTCTGGACGTGATCGCCACGGCCTCGGGGGAGGTGCGCAACTCCATCCTCTACGCCACGGTGCTGATCATCCTGGTCTTCCTGCCCCTGCTCGGCCTGGAAGGGCTGGAGGGCCGCCTTTTCACGCCCATCGCCATCGCCACCATCACCAGCATGGCGGCGTCGTTTGTGGTCTCCCTCACGGTCATTCCGGTGCTGTGCTCCCTGCTGCTGAGTTCCAAGCCCTCCGGCCGGCCGCACCGGGACGGCTTTCTGGTGCGGGGGATGAAGTGGATCGTGCAGCGCACCTTTCTCAAGGCGGCGCTGGGCGCGCCCCTGCTGATCATCGCGGCGGCGGGCGTGCTGCTGATCGCCGCGCTGATGCTGTATCCCATCATGGGAAAAGAGTTTCTACCAGCCTTCAACGAAGGCAGCGCCACCATCTCTCTGGCCAGCGCGCCGGGGACCTCGCTGGCGCAGTCCAATGAGATCGGCGAAGTGGGCGTGCGGCTGCTGCAGGGCATCCCGGAGGTGAAGAGCGTGGGCCGCCGGGCCGGACGCGCGGAGCGTGACGACCATGTGATGCCCGTCAGCGTGAATGAATTTGACGTGGAGTTCAAGGAAGGCGGCAGGCCGCGTGAGGAGGTCTTTGCGGTGATCCGCGAGCAGCTCAAGGCCATCCCCGGAACCTTCCTGAATGTGGGCCAGCCCATCGGCCACCGCCTCTCCCACATGCTCAGCGGCGTGTCCGCAAAGATCGCGGTGAAAATCTTTGGCCCCGACCTGGGCGTGCTGCGGGAGAAAGGTGCGCAGGTGCGCGACGTGGCCAAAACGGTGCCCGGCCTGACCGATGTCATCCTCGAAGCGCAGGTGCCCATTCCGCAGATCAAGATCGAGGTGAACCGGGAGCGCGCCATCGCCTACGGCGTGCAGCCCGGGGCGCTCAATGAGCAGGTGTCCACGCTGCTCGGCGGCAAAACCATGACGGAACTGCGCGAAGGCCAGCGCACGGTGGATCTGGTGCTCCGCCTGCCCGAAGACTGGCGGGACTCCCCTGAGAAGCTCGGCGATCTGCTCATTGAAAATGACAGCGGCATGCGCATCCCCCTGAAGCTGGTGGCGGACATCCGGGAGGGCAAGGGCCCCAACGTCATCAATCGTGAAAACACCCAGCGCCGCATCGTCATCGGCGCCAACACCTCCGTGCGCGACCTGGAGTCTCTCGTGGGGCAGTGGGAGGCCGCCGTGAGGGAGAAGGTGAAGCTTCCGGAAGGCTACTTCCTGCGCTTTGAGGGCGAGTTCCAGGCGCAGCAGGCGGCGGCAAAGCGCATCGCCTTTTACTTCGCGCTCGTGCTGCTCGCCATCACCATCCTGCTCTACGGCTACTTCCGCAGCCTCTCGCTGGCGCTGCAGGTGATGGTGAACATTCCGCTCGCGCTCATGGGCGGGCTGGCGCTGACGTGGCTGCTGATCAACAACATCAGCATCGCCACCATCGTGGGCTTCATCGCGGTGGGCGGCGTGGCGGCGCGCAATGGCATCATGATGATCAGCCACTACCTGCACCTGATGGCGCATGAGGGGGAGAGCTTCAGCCCGGGCATGATCGTGCGGGGAACGCTGGAGCGGCTGGTGCCGGTGCTGATGACGGCGCTGAGCGCGGGCATCGCGCTCATTCCCCTGCTGCTGGCCGCCCACGAGCCTGGAAAGGAAATCCTGCATCCGGTGGCCGTGGTGATCGCGGGAGGCCTCGTCAGCAGCACCTTTCTCGACCTCATGGTCACACCGGCCGCCTTCTACCTCTTTGGCCGCCGGGCCTCGGCAGCCGCCCTGCGCAGCCGCGCTCCCGCAGCACTCTGATTTTTTCAACCCTACCAGACCAGCCCATGAAAAACCAGCTCATCACCGTCCTGGCCCTCATCGCCAGCATGGCCGCCGCGCACGAAGCCGTCACGCTCGGCCCCGATGGCGGGCGCGTCCTCTATGTGGACTCACCGGTCACGCCGAATGTGGAGGTGCTCGTCAACCCGGAGGGCCGCGCCGAGATCGCCCTTTTGGACAAGGACCGCCGGCCCATCTCCAACGGGGAGCAGACTCTCACCGTCACCGCAGGCCCGCGCACCGCGCTGAAAAAGCTCGCGCTGGAAAAGCAGGGCGCGAAATTTCTCACCGACAAAATGCCGGACGGCGCGCCCTATGTGATGGTGATCCAGATCAAGGAAACCGCCGGGGCCAAGCCCATCACCGTCCGCCTGAACTACGACCCCGCCCCTGCGGAATCCGGCAGGCCGAAGTACCTCGACAACAGCGTCAACGCCCACAGCGGTGAGAACATCGAAGTGCCCGCGACCGCCGCAGGCATCTGGGCGGAGATCAACCAGCACCAGTCCGAGCTGACCGAGGGCGTGGCCGAAAAGAAGTACGAGGCTCTGGACGAAGTCACCCGGGCCTATCCCAAACTCGCCAGAGCCCTCCCTGCGCAGTCCGGAGACAGTCAGGCCGCCGCACAGACGCTGGTGGACAGGCTGGTGAAACAGCTCGCGGACGTCCGCGAGGCCAGCGCGGCCCGGAAGCTCGACACCGCCGCCCCGGCGCTGGAAGGCATCGGCACCGTGCTGAAGAAGCTCAAGGCCCTCTACCCCGATGAAGTCGCCAATGCCACGCTCAAGAAATGATTCTCAACCACCTGCAAGCAACCTAACACAACCTACCACAACCCAACATAACGCACCCATGAAAACCCAGCTGATCACCATCCTTGCCGCTCTCGCGCTTGCCCTCGCCTGCACGGTCAACGCCGCCGAAGACAAGCATGACCACGGAAAAATCAAAGACGGGCCCACGGGCGGACGCCTCATCACCGAGGTGGAGCCGCATGCGGAGTTCTTTGTGAACAAGGAGAACAAGGTGGAGATCCGCTTTGTCGATGATGACAACAAGGTCGTGCCGCCCGGAGAGCAGATCGTGACTGTGACGCTGGGCGAGCGCTCCGCGCCGACGAAGCTGAGCTTCACCAAGGAGGGCGACAAGCTGATCAGCGACAAAACCATCCCCGCCGGCAACGACTACCCGACCGTGGTGCAGATCCGCGCCAAGGAGGGAGCGAAGCCGGTGAACGAGAAGTTTCACCTGAACCTGGACTCCTGCCCGACCTGCAAGAACAAGGAGTACGCCTGCACCTGCGCACACGGCGCTGAGGAGGAGAAGAAGGGCAAGTAGGCCGGAGAGAGGAGAGAGAGGCCCCCTGCCCCGGTGAGGGGTGGGGCTGCAGGGGGAGGATGGAGTGGAGGTGCCGCTTTCGAGGGGCTCACATCGGGCGTGGGGTGATGGGGCTGGCGAGGGTGTCACCGGCTGCCGCACTAGGGTATGTGCTGGTAGGCGGGAGCCACCGAGCACGGCCAAAGCGGTAGCTGCGCTCATTCTTCGCTCCGCGACCGCAGTCCATATGGGAGGCGAGCTTGCGGGGCGCTTTTGGAACCGAAGCGCAGCGGAGGTAGACAGCCGCAGGCTGCCCGTAGGGTGAGCGTAGCGAATCAATGCGGTCGCGCAGATGCACGGCGCAAGCCTGCATCGGAGCTGCCGCTTTCGAGGGTTCACGGCGGGCGTGGGAGCTGGGGCTGGCGAGAGCGTCACCGGCTGCCGCTCCCGGGTATGTGCTGGCAGGCGGAGCCACCGAGCACGGCCAAAGCGGTAGCTGCGGTCGTGCCTCCCTTCGCGACCGCAGTCCATATGGGAGGTGCGGCTTGGCGGGGCGCTGGATGGGAGACTACTGGGGCACGGGAATGGCCTTGGGGACGGCGTCGTCTTCGCGGGGGACGGGGATGGCTTTCGGAGCGCCGCCGGGGGCGGTGGTGCTTTGGTAGGGGTCTTTGCCGAGGACGACGGTGGACACCGGGGTGACGGGGATGACGCGGGCTTCCCCCTCCACAAAGAGGGCACGCGGTGGTGTGGCGAGGAGCTGGGAGGCGGGGGCTTTGCCGTCCCAGCCTTTGGGCTTGCCCTCGGTGACCATGGCGAAGACGGCGGCCCACAGGGGAAGCGCGGCGGTGGAGGCGGTGGTGGTGGCGCTGATGGGGGTGTCTTTGTCGTGCCCGATCCACACGAGGCAGGTGCGCTCGCGGTCGGAGCCGATGAACCAGGCGTCGGTGCGGTCGTAGGTGATGCCGCCATAGCCGGCGATGCTTTTGTTGGCGAGGCCGTGGGCGACGAGGGGCTTGCGGTATTCGGGGCGCTCCATGCCGGTGATGAGGGTGTCGCGCACATGGGCGACGGCGGAGGGGGCGAAGACTTCGGTGCTGCGGACGGTGGGACCGACGAGGAGGTGGGGGGCGGAGCAGGTGCGGCCGTCGTTGGCGATGGCGGTGAAGGCGTGGGCGACTTCGATGAGGCGGAGGGGGCTCTGGCCGAGGGTGAAGGCGGCCTCGGTGCGCAGCGGGGTGGTGAAGGCGCAGCGGTTGAGGGCGGCGCGGAGGGGATCGAGACCGACCTGGTAGCCGAGGCGGACGGTGGCGGCGGTGCGGCCCTCCAGCAGAGACTGCCTGGGGGTGATGGTGCCGCCGGTGTAGGCGACGGGCTCGCCCTCTGCGCCCCATTCGCCGAGGGTGCCGACCAAGCCGCCGATCATGGCCTGCTTGTTGTCGAGGGGGCCGTCGATCTGGGAGGCGTCGGTGAGGTCTGGCTGGGCGGTGAGGGCGGCGGCGTAAACGAGGGGGAGGAAGGCGGTGCCGGGGGGGCGGATGCCGTCGAGGGCGCGGTTGAAGGGGCTGGTGGTGAAGTCGCGCCCGCCCTGCATGGCGAGGATGGCGCCGGTGGTGTTGTCGAGGACGATGACGGCTCCCTGGAGGGCTTTGTCCTTGGGGGCGAGGGTTTCGAGGTGTTTGCGGACGAGGGCGTCCAGCTTGTGCTGCCAGTCGAGGCGGAGGGTCATGGTCATCTCCGGCGGGGTGCCGGGCTTGAGGCCGAGGCGCTGGAATTCGGCACGGGCGGCGGCGAGCATGTAGCCGGTGCGGACGCGGTTTTTGTCATGCCGGACGACGAGGGGCTGGGCGCGGGCGGCGGTGGCCTCTGCCTGGGTGATGCTGCGGGTCTCGGCCATGCGCTGGAGGGTGAGGTCGCGCTTCTGTTTGGCGAGGGCGGGCTGGGTGATGGGGGAGAAGGCGACGGGGGCTTTGATGATGCCAGCGAGCGTGGCGGACTCGACGAGGGAGAGGTCGCGGACGTCTTTGCCAAAGTAGCAGCGGGCGGCGGCACCGACGCCGCTGCAGCCGGTGCCGAGGTAGATGCGGTTCAGGTAGTGGGTGAGGATCTGCTCCTTGGTGCATTCGCGCTCGATGCGCATGGCGAGGAAGATTTCGGTGATCTTGCGCTCGTAGCTGCGGCCCTGGAGGCCGAAGGCATTGCGGGCGAGCTGCTGGGTGATGGTGCTGCCGCCCTGGCGGATGCCTTTGGCGGTGAAGTTGGCGACGGCGGCGCGGCTGAGGCCGATGATGTCGAAGCCAGGGTGGGAGAAGAAGCGGGCGTCCTCGGTGGCGATGACGGCCTGGACGAGGGTGATGGGGACGTCTGTGAGGGTGATGAGCTCGCGCTCGATGTCGCTGGCGCTGCCGATGGGCTCGCCTTTGGCGCCGATGATGAGGGTTTCATTCTGGCCGCGGTTGAGCGCGGCCATGTCGAAGGTGGCGGCGAGGGCGGAGTAATGACGCCAGACGAGGGCGAAGGCGCTGAGGCCGAGAAGCGCGAGGATGAGGCAGGTGCCGCCGACCCAGCGCAGCCAGCGCGGGAGGCGGCGGCCGAGGGTGCTGAGGGTGAGGAGAAGGCGGCGGAGGGGAAGCATGCGGGGGGAGAAGATTTTGTTTAGCGGAAGAGGCGCTGGAAGAAGCCGCCGATGCCGGGGGCGTCGTCGCGGTAGCGAGGGGGGCCGCCGTAGTAGCCGGGCGGGGGCTGGATGAGCTCGGGGGTGAGGGGGTCGTTTTCCTCGGGGACGGTGTCAGGGGTGAACTTGACGTCGTGGGCGGCGGGGCGGTCTTCGATGTCGCGGAGGACTTTGGCGATGACGGGGGCTGCGGTGCCGCCGCCGGAGAGGCCGCCCTGCCCTGCATCTCCCTCGACCATGACGGTGAAGGCGAGGGGGGGATTGGTGTCCACAAAGCCGGCGAACCAGACGACGTTGGCCTTGGCGCCGCGCAGCACCCACTGGGCGGTGCCGGTCTTGCCAAAGACGGCGACTTTTTTGAGTCGGGCGGCCTTGCCGGTGCCACGGGCGTGATTGACGACGCCAAACATGCCGCTGCGCACGGTTTCGAGGTCCATCTGGCTGACGGGGATGAGGGCGTCCCGGCAGGGCATGCTGACGTCTCCGAGGCGGCCGCTCTGGGACTGGGTGTGGGAGACGAGGCGCGGGCGGGGGCGGCAGGAGCCGTTGGCTAGGGTGGCCATGACCATGGCCATCTGGAGGGGGGAGGTCTCAGTGACGCCCTGGCCGATGGAGAGATTGGCGAGGTCGTGATTGGACGGGGCGGTCTGGGGGAGGTTTCCGGGGGCGGTCTTGAGCGGGAACACGGGGGCGCTGCCGAGGCCAAACTCGTGCGCCATGTAGAGGATGGGGCGGTCCCGGGTGACCATGGCGGACTGGTAGAAGTAGGTGTTGCAGGAGCGGATGAGGGCGGCGCGGGCATTGAACCAGCCGTGGTCGTCCTTGGACCAGTTGTCGAACTCGCGGCCGTCGATCATGAGGGAGGGGCCGCACTCAAACTCCTGCTGGGCGCCGACGGTGCCGGCGCGGAGCCCGGCCATGACGACGATGGGCTTGAAGATGGAGCCGGGGGGGTAGGTGCCGAGCAGGGCGCGGTCAAAGAGGGGGCCGTCGATGTCCTGGGCGAGGGCTGTGAAGTCGGTGGAGGAGATGCCGCCGGCGAAGGCGCCGGGGTCGTAGTGCGGGAGGCTGGCCATGGCGCGGATGTCTCCGGTGTAGGCGTCCACGATGACCATGGCGCAGCGGTGCTTTGACTGGGCGAGGGCGCTCTCTGCGAGGCGCTGCGTCTCGAGATTGAGGGTGGTGACGACGTCGCGCCCGGCGGCGGGCGGGGTGAAGACCTGCTGGTAGGCGACGCTACCAGCGTCTGCCATCATGAGGCAGAGTGTGCCATCGGTGCCGGTGAGCTGCTTGTTATAGGCGGCCTCGAGGCCGGTGGCGCCCTTCGTGCGCTGCCAGAGGGGTTCATTGCGGAGGATGGGGCCTGCGGGGGGCGGGCCGTCTGCGGAGATGTAGCCGAGGATGTGCGCGGCAAGGCCGCCGTGCGGGTAGTGGCGGAGGTACTCGGTGCGGAGGGTGGCGCGCGGGTGCTTCTGGGGATCGATGGCGAGGTCCTGGGGGAAGGCGTCGCTGACGGTGACGGGGAGCTCGCGGCGGCTCTCGTAGTGGCGCTTCAGGGTGTCGGCGTCGGGCATGCGGGCCATGGGGAGGTCGGCCTTGGTGGCGTCGATCTCCTTCTGCAGCCAGGCGGTGTAGGTCTCCAGGGTGCTGCGCTGGTCTGCGGGCACGGTGAACTGGAGGCGGCGCACGGTGGTGTTTTGCGCGAGGGGGCGGCCTTTGCGGTCAAGGATCTGCCCGCGAGGCGCGGGGATGGCGAAGTAGAAGGGCTTGACGTCAGAGCGGGAGCCGGTGCCGGGCACGAAGCCTGCAGGGGGCTCCTGCGCCTGGGCTGCGGAAAGCGCGAGGCCGAGGGCTGCGAGGATGCAGCGGCGGCGCAGGTGCCTGGGGGATGGGGCAGACGGCGGCGGGGAGGAAATCACGGGGGGAATTTGAGAGGGAGAATATCGCGAACGCGCGCGGACCGCCAACAAAACCGGCCTGCGCGTGAAGGATCGTCTCTGAAACGGCATTGGACGCGGTGAAGCGGGCGGGAGTTCAAATTTGGGGTGGTGAGGCGTGGTCTGATGCGCGTGTGGCGGTGGGTGGGACGCGGGACATGTCTGAAACACCATGAGAGCCGATCGTTGAGGCGGCGGCGCTGAGCACGTGAGCCGGTGTGGCGGGCAAGGACAGGCTGGAAGCCTGTCTCCCTCGGACAGCCGGGACGGCTATCCTCCGGGGGTTGGGCTTCGTAGGATGCCTGGGGGCGTTCGATGCCGTGAGAGCTCACGCGGGGGTCTGGGGGCAGCCTGCCGACCCCGGGCGCTTTGGCGTGACGGTGGCGGCGAATGCGGGGATGGTGACGGGCGTGTTTGCGGAGGAGGCGGAGGAGGCGGAGGCGCTGGAGTGGCTGCTGGGGGGATAAGAATCAACCGACAAAGAATGCGGCAGAGATGACGCTGCATGTGGCGGTGCCTCCCGATCTTTGCTCTGCCGCCCGATGAATTATTCATGGACCTCCGCCATGATTTCGGATGAGATGGGCTGCTGAACTGAGCAGGGAAAGGTGCGTCTGTGGGGCGTTTGCGCGGGCGGTGAATGCGCAGCGTTATATTGACCGCGCGGAATGGCCGGGGTAAGGCGGAGGGCCTCATGCCTGATCTTGTGTTTACCATCGTCTTTGTCTCAGCGTTTGCGTCGCTGTTCGTGGGCGGTGTTTTCACGGTGCTGAGCTTTGTGGCGTTTGACCGTCTGCTGCGCCAGGTGTGGGCGGAGTCTGAGGATGAGTGGATGAAGCTGGGAAAGCCGTGCGGCTTTTTCTGGGTGCCGCACGGGACGCGTGTCGGCTTCATGACGGGCTTTGTGCGCAGCGGACTCTATGACAAATGGGCGGCTGTGGATGAGGAGCCTTTTGCGGGGTGCGCGGAGTACCTGGGCAAGCTGAGGCGGTACCGGCGGATGTCCGGCTGGTGCCTTGCGGTGGGAGCGCTGCTGCTGGTGAGTGCGTTGGGGATGATGCTGGCGCAGTGAGCGGAGGGCCGTTCCTTTACGGCGGGTTGAGGGTGTGTTTGCAGGCGGGGCGGTGGCACAGGGCTCCCCTGCCCTGCCTAGGCAGGCCTGTCTGCGCAGGTTTCGGCCTGCCCATTTCAGGGCATCGACGGGAGCTGACTAAACTCGGCTAAAGATTGACTTAGGATTTTTAAAGCACGGCCTAGTTGCCAGACAGAGGAATGACTGGATGTTTGGGGCCTCATACCACGATGATGAAACCTTTCCATACTCTCCCCCTGCTCGCGGTGCTGGCCGCCACCTCTGTGTCACCGCTTTGTGCGGGCGAGCCTGCACCTGGCATCGCTGCGGCGGCGTCTGAGCCTGCGGTGTCTGCCATCAATGGCAAGCTGGACGCGAACTATGGGGCGATCAACCGCAGCTCCACGCGCGGGGTGGCGGGCACGTTTTCGCTGCCGCTGGGGCAGCGCTTTGGGGCGCAGCTGGACGGGCTGTACCAGCATGGGTTTTCGACCAACATCTTTGGCGTGGGCACGCACTTCTTTGCGCGTGATCCGGGCAAGGGGCTGATCGGCCTGGTGTTCAGCGGGATGACGAGCCAGAAGTTTACGGATGTGATCGTGGGCGCGGAGGGCGAGTACTACTTCAAGCAGCTGACGCTGGGCGCGGTGGCGGGGTATGACAACTACGACTCGCATGTGGCGACGACCTTTCCCGGGCTGGCGACGCACCAGAGCTTTGTGGCGGCACGCCTGTATGCGGCGGTGTATCCGGTGGATGATCTGATGATCCGCCTGGAGTACCAGAGCCGCTTTAACCACAACTTTTACATGGCGCATGTGGAGTGGCAGACGCCGCTGAAGGGCACGGCCGTGTATGTGGACGGGGGCGTGGGCGAAAACGGCTACGCGCACCTGCTGGGCGGGCTGCGCATCTACTTCGGCGGAGACAAGCCGCTGAAGGACCGCCATCGCCAGGACGACCCGTCCAATGTGAACTCGACTTTCATCGGCACGAACAGCGCAGGCTCCACCAATACGCAGCCTGCACCTGAAGCGCCGCCGGTGGAAGAATGCCATGATTGCTGTGAGTGCTGCTGACCTGCCGCGAGTCGGGCCAGCAGCTGCAAGTAAGTGTGTGTTATTTGATTGGGTTGGAAAATGCCCGGCGGGGAGGGGCTCCCTGCCGGGTGTTTTTTTGAAGGGTGCGGGGGCAAATGGTGGGTAGCGGGTGATTTTTAAACAACTGTTTATTTGAACAGTTTTTTAACTGTGCTAAAGAGGGTGCATGAGTCTGAGCTTCCGTGATCTTGCCGATATGGCTGCTGCCATCGAAGGAAATGAAGTCGCCGCACGCCAGTGGCTGCAGGCGGGGTTCTCCCCGGGGGATGCGGCGGCCTACGTGCGCGCGGGCTGCTTTGATGTGGACCGCACACAGGAGCTGCGCCAGGCGCACATCTCGCCCAGCCAGATCGCGGCGCTGGGGCTGGGCTGGGACTTCTGCGCGGGCACGGTGTCGCTGAAGGAGCTGCTGGCCTTCCGCACGCCCCAGGTGAAGGCGCCGATGCTTTGGTGAGGGGTGGCGTGGTGTGCAGGTGCCATGCCGCTCAGGTCATGCGCCCCCCCTGCTCTGGCGGAGTGGGACCAGCGTCGTAGCACTAGGCTGCGCGAAGTCTGCCGCATGGTGCAGCGGAAAACTGTCCGTCGGATGACGCGGGCGCGCTGGACGGTGCGAATGCGTGAGGGATCGGGACGATCCCTCTCCGCCGGAGGGCGTGTGCGGAGGCTCTGGCGGAGTGGGACCAGCGTCGTAGCACTAGGCTGCGCGAAGTCTGCCGCATGGTGCAGCGGAAAACTGTCCGTCGGATGACGCGGGCGCGCTGGACGGTGCGAATGCGTGAGGGATCGGGACGATCCCTCTCCGCCGGAGGGCGTGTGCGGAGGCTCTGGCGGAGTGGGACCAGCGTCGTAGCACTAGGCTGCGCAAAGTCTGCCGCATGGTGCAACGGAAAACTGTCCGTCGGATGACGCGGGCGCGCTGGACGGTGCGAGTGCGTGAGGGATCGGGACGATCCCTCTCCGCCGGAGGGCGTGTGCGGAGGCTCTGGCGGAGTGGGATCATCTTGATCCCACCACGCTCCGCAAAGTCTGCCGCATGGTACAGCGGAAAACTGTCCGTCGGATGACGCGGGTGCGCTGGACGGTGCGAGTGCGTGAGGGATCGGGACGATCCCTCTCCGCCGGAGGCTGGCGGGGGCGGAGGCTCTGGCGGAGTGGGATCATCTTGATCCCACCACGCTCCGCAAAGTCTGCCGTATGGTGCAGCGGAAAACTGTCCGTCGGATGACGCGGGTGCGCTGGACGGTACGAGTGCGTGAGGGATCGGGACGATCCCTCTCCGCCGGAGGCTGGCGGGGGCGGAGTTCTGGCGGAGTGGGATCATCTTGATCCCACCACGCTCCGCAAAGTCTGCCGCATGGTGCAGCGGAAAACTGTCCGTCGGATGACGCGGGTGCGCTGGACGGTGCGAGTGCGTGAGGGATCGGGACGATCCCTCTCCGCCGGAGGATCGCGCGGGGCGAAGCTCTGGCGTATACGCGACGAAGCTCTGGCTGGAGCACGCTGTTTACTTGGTTGGCGCGGCCTTGGCCGGGACGGGTGGGGGCGTGGCGGTGTCGTCGCGCTGGGTGGTGACCTGGTAGGTTTTGCCGTCGGTGGTGACGTTCACATTGCCGTGGAGGCCGGTGACGTAGGTTTTCGTGCCGAGGGCCTGAAGGTCTTTGGTGCTGCGGATGCCGCGTGCGTAGCGGGGGAAGACGCTGGCGATGGAGACTTCGGGGCGGGTGGCCTCACCGAACTCCTTGGGGATGGGGTGGATGCCGTGACCTGGGGCTACCAGAATGTGGCATTTGAGCTTTGAGCGATCAACAAAGGGCATGAGGCTGGCCTCGATGTCTTCGGTCTGGATGTCGCCGGGAAGGAGGAAGACGATGTCTCCGAACTGGATGCGGAGGGCGAGGGAGTTGGCGTTGACGAGGAAGTGGGAGGGGCTGTCGTTCTTGGGGCGGCCGGGGAGCTTGGGATCTTTGAAGAAGGTCTTGGGCGGGGCGATGACTTCGATCTTGAGATCGGGGTCGAGCGAGAGGGTTTCGCCGGCGGTGGCGCTGAGGTAGGCGTTGCGCGCGCGGAATTCTTCGCGGACGCGGGTGTAGTGGTCGAGCTCGGCTTTGTTGGTGCCGAGGTAGTCGGCTTCGAGGTCGCTGTGAAAGAGGTAGCCGCAGTCGATGAGGCGGCTGATTTGGAAGTGATCCTTGAGCCAGAGGAGGCCGCCGAAGTGATCGTAATGCGCGTGGCTCATAAACACGCCGTCGATGCGGGTGACGCCTGCCTTGGCGAGGTGCGGGGCGATGAGATCGCGCCCGGCATTGAAGTTGGCGAGCCAGCCGTCGGAGGAGAGTTTCTCAGGGTGCGCGGTGCCGGTGTCGTACAGCCAGGTCTTTCCAGAAGGCGTGCGCATGACGATGGCGAGGCCCGCGCCGCGCTGGATGTCGGGGATTTCGAGAACGGTGAAGCTGAAGGCGGGCTCGGCGGCGGGGGCGTGTGTGAGGAGGCAGGTGAGGAGCAGGAGGGAGGCGAGGATGCGGCAGGGCATGGGGGCTGGGGGAGGCGGGCAGATGGGTTCCAGACGAGAACGCTAGAGAGGGGAGGAATTAAACAGAGGAGTTTTGGGGGGACATGCTCTTCTGCTCATCACTTGGTGATGGCACTCTAAAGTCCTTTACGCTGATTTTTTTCAAAAAGCCGGCTGGTCGATCTTGTCCAAAACGGCGCGCTTAAACCAAGCTGGGATCTGGTCTGTTTTCAATTCCAGTCGCCTACCCTCGGTGATCTCTGCCAGCCAGGTGTGATTGTGGTCGGCATTGTCCGTGGAGTTGTCAAAGATATAGGCCCGGTTGGTGAAGCGAATGGCGGAGAGAAGCAGATCCAACGAGCGATAGTAGCGCTTCTCGACGCGGTCAGGGGCCACATCATGCCGTTCAATTTGACGCGGTTTTCCACGCGGGAGATATTGATGGCAGGATCATCTGTGGCCACATAATAGAGATAAGTGCGGTAGCCGGCTTTCTGGGCCTTCTGCAGCAACTCCACCTTGCCGGGGTGGGACATCACCGTCTCAAAGGTGAAGGTCCGCCGAGCCGCCATTAGCTGGTGCCGCAGAAAATCCGCGACCACAGAGGCAAAGTAGCTGTTGATGATGCGGGGTGGAAAGTACAGCCGTCCGTCAACAAAGCTCAAGCTACCGGCCGCTGCCGCCAAGTCCTGATGGATGAGGAATTCCGAATGGGTGAAGACCGCCAGAACTTCCGCCGCAGTGGTCTCGATGCCGAAGCTGTGCATGTCCACATAACCGCTGTCTCTCACAGCTTTCTCGATGTCATCCGGATTCAAATACACTCCCAGCAGCGGCTTCGGGAGGTAGGACTTCAGCACGCTCTTGCCAGACCCGTTCGGACCGGCAAACATGCGCAGCCTGGGTGTGGCCAGGCTCACTTGATCATGTAAACCGTGCCGGGTTTCACGCGGGTCGGGGGCTCGATGTGCTTGACCACCTCCCTGCGTCCGTCGGGGAAGACGCGGTAGATGGACGCACCCTCCGACTGCAGCACGCTCTGCCCCGATGCCAGCACCTGCGCGCTGGCGGCGGCAAAAGCCTGACCCGACAACGCGGGGAACTGGCTTTCGAGCACCTGGATATCGTGGTCTGACATGGGGCTAGATTAATGTACCTGCCACCTCAGATCAACCGCATCCTTCGTGCTGAGCGGGTGCGGAGACGAGGGGTGCAAATCCGATGAGCCATGAATGGACTGGCTGCTGCTGTTTTTTCACAGATCGTAAATCACCCGTGCGGCGCTGAGGGCGCCGGGTGGGTGGTCGGGGATGGATTCGAAGCGGAGGCCGGGGATCTGGGCGGCTTCGGCGGCGGTTTGGACGGAGTCGGTGACGAGGATTTCCCAGGGGCGGGCGGTGTCTTCGCCGAGCTTGCTGGCGGCGTTGACTTCGCGGCCAAAGACGTCGGAGTCGCCGATGCGGAGGACGGGGCCGTAACCGAGGCCGATGCATTGCAGGATGTGCTCCTCCTGGGGCTTGCCGGTGTTGTAGTCTTTGGCGGCGCGCTGCATGTCGATGGCGCACTGGAGGGCGCTGGCGACGGTGCGGAAGATGATGAGCATGCTGTCGCCTTCGACCTTCATGAGGAGGCCGTCGTTTCTGTCCACGCAGGGGGTGAAGATGCGCTGGGCCTCGTAGATGACCTGCAGGAAGTGGACGATGCCGAACTCGGCGGCATGGCCGGAGAAGCCGGAGAGATCGGTGAACATGACGGCCCAGGTCTCGCCAAAGAGGCTCCAGATGCGGGCGTCCACGGCGGCGCGGTCTGCGCCGGGGAGGAGGCGCTCTGCGAGGAGTTTTTCCAGACGCTGCTGAGAGGCGTGGATGGCGACTTCGTGGACGGAGGACATGAGGGGCTGCATGCAGTGGGAAAATGGGCGGTGTGGGGGCGCTGGGGTGCTGTGAAGGAGGGGAGCAACGGCGTGCCTGGAAATGGGTGGGGGTGCCTGGATGCTAGCTTTCCTGTGGTGCAAGCCAAGGCATTCTTCGGCTGCGGCTGCACAAGACCGCGCGCTGGGCACGGCGGCACGGCACTGGGACAGCAGGCGGTGTAGCGCGGGCTGCGGTGGGTCTCCGGGTGGCAGCGCTTGTCATTTAAGATTGGATGAAAGGTAAGTCTGAGCTTTATGAATATTTACACCCGAGCATTTAACCTATGCATTTATTATATTATTGACAGACTGGAGCGATTCACTTCCAATGGGCCGCATGGTGACCCCGGATTTATTCTTGGCCGCTGTGTGGCAGATGCCGGCGTGGTGCATGACTGCGCGGCGGCTGCGGCGTCGGGGTGTGGCGCGGACGGCGTGTGACGCTGAACCTCCCACCCAAGCCTGTGACGCATGAACAGCCAGGAAAAAAACAGCCCGCTCTTCTGGTGGCCAAACATCATGGTGATGGCAATGATGGCGGTGGGCATCCTGACGAAGCCGCAGTCGCTGACTTCGGTGCGGCCGTCCGGCACGCAGGGGGCGAAACCCGACGCGGTGCAGCCGGAGCACCGGCTGTGGGAGGACCCGCTGCCGACGCAGCCGAACAAGAAGAGCGAGGCGAATGCGACGCCTGCGCCGAAAGGTGAGACGCCCCCTGCCCCGCCCGAACTCACCGAGCAGCTGAAGACGTGGCTGAGCGGCGACCTGTCGGAGAGTGACAGCCGAGTATGCATCCTGATGGTGCACCTGCCGACCGGGGGCTACGCGGAGGAGGAGGAGCGGCGCATGCGCTTCCGCTACGCGATGCAGGCGGCCACGGGCTATGCGGGCTACAAGGCGGACGACCTGACGCCGATGGCGATCGTGCCGGTGAAGCATGCTGGAGCAAACCGCACGGTGGCGAAGGAGGTCTTCCGCCCTTTCAGCCCGGAGAGGAAAAACTGGCTGGCCAAAAAATACGATGTGGTGATGGTGGTGTACCTGGGAGATTTCCTGTTTGAGCTCAAGGCGGGCCAGCCGCCGCTGGCTGCGTGGCGGCAGGTGCTGCAAGCCATGGACCAACGCTGCGAGTACGTCTGCACCCAGACGGACAGAACAAAGCTGGAGGTGGACTTTCACATCATGGGGCCGAGCAATTCGGACCGGCTGGTGGACCTGTGCACGGACCTCTGCGTGGCGGAGGCAGAGGCTGAGGCTGAAGGCAAGACGACGAAGCTGGTGCAGCACGGGCAGGTGTGCTTTCACGCCTGCCTGCCCACGCTGGCCTCGGAGATCCTGATAAAGCTGGTGACCGACGCGGCGCCGAACAAGCCGGGCGGGCGTGACAGCTTTCAGTACCACTGCAGGCGGATGCTGGGGGACAAAAGAGTGATCGAGGCGACACGTGTGGGCGCCTCCCTGGTGCGGGTGGCGGGGGATGACTACGACCTCTGCAAGCTGCTGTATGATGAACTGGCCAGCCGGGGCGTACACCTGCAGGCGACGAGCGTGCCTGAGACCAAGGAGGATGCGACTGGCACCAAGGAGAAGACGCCGGAGCCAGCACTGAAGGCCAAGAAACATGATGACTGCCTGCTGGCGCTGATCTCCGAGTGGGACACGACGTACGGGCGGGCGCTGCCGCTGACGTTTAACGCGGTGATCCGGGAGTACGGCGCCCACCCGCAGCAAACCGAGGAGGAGAAAAAGAAAAACTGGTCCTGGCACTGGGAGGACCAAAACATGGAGTCGCGCACGCTGTGCCGGTTTTCCTACCTGCGCGGGCTGGACGGCCAGCTGCCGAATGACGCGGCGAAGAGCGGCCGCAGTGACAAGGAGGGCGGCGAGGGCGCGACGGACCGGCCGCAAGGACGCAGCCAGGCGGACTATGTGCACCGGATCGTGGAGCGGATGCAGGCGATCGAGCAGTCGGAGCTGCGGTCTTTCCGCGCCATCGGCATCCTGGGCAGCGACGTGTATGACAAGCTCATGATCCTGCGGGCGCTGCGGCCGGCGTTTCCCGGGGCGGTGTTTTTCACGACGGATCTGGACGCGAGCATGGACGACGCGAGCCAGTATGACTGGACGCAAAACCTGATCGTGGCCTCGCGGTTTGGCCTGCGGGCGCATGAGGCGTACCAGGGCTGGTCGCCGCCGTTCCGGGAGGGCTACCAGACGGGGTTTTACCTGGGGTGCCTGGAGGCGCTGGGGAGCACGTACTACGACTCCAATGCCAGGCTGCAGCACCTGACGCCGGTGGACTGGAGCGCGCCGTCGCTGCTGTTTGAGATCGGCCGCAGCGGGCCCTGGCAGCTGACGCCGCCGCCGGGCGCGGTGGCGAGGCTGCACGCTGCGGGCCATCCGCTGCTGTCGCTGTGGCCCGGCAAGCAGGAGTCCAAGTGGGAGCCGGAGCACCGGGTGAGATCCGGGGACGGGCAGAACATCGCGCCCCATGACATGCCGCACGCCAACCCGCAGCCGCAACCGATGGCGACGGTGACGGAGATGACCTTTCCGCTGACGCTGACGCTGGTGATCCTGGTGGCGGGTGTGTGCCTGAGCAGCTCGATGGGCCGCGAGCAGGAGGTGGTGACGGAAGAAGCGTCGTCGGTGGCCCTGAAAATGTGCACTTTGCTCCTGGGCTGGGTGTGGGTGGTGGGCATGTGCGGCTGGTGGCTGAGCAACAGGGAGGAGCCTTTCCTCTTTTGGAATGGCATCAGCGTGTGGCCGAGCGCGCTGATGCTCTCCACCGTGCCCTGCCTGTGCGTGCACTACTTGTGGACGTCATGGCTGAACCTGCGGCTGAACCGCGAGGCGCTGGCCAAGGAATGCGCCGCAGCCGCCGAGCCCTGGGTCGATGATGCCCCGGAGACACCCATGGAGAAGGCAAGGAGCGAAGGGATGGCACGCAGGCTCATCAAGCACCTCTTCCCGGCCTACAGCGATGGCGAAAGACTGGAGGAGCACTGGCAGAAGCACATCAAAAACTGCGGCTTTCAACGCTGCATGCGGCGCACGATAGCCTACGTCGTGGTGTGCACCCTGCTGAGCTGGATCGCGACGCTCTCGCTGCCGCATGTGCATACCAATCTGGTGCGCGGGGGCCTGAGCCGCATGCTGACGACGGAGTGGGTGCCGATGATGGCGCTGTTTTTCTTTTTGATGCTGCTGTTTTACGCGGTGGATGCCTGCCTGGTCTGCGCGGCGCTGCTGCGCACGGCGATCAAGAGCCTGAACGGGCGGGCCGACAAAGCGGCGGCTGCTGCGGAGCGGACGCATGCAGATGCCGGGACGAAAGCGGCCAATGATGCAGCGCCCAAGGTGGCAGTGACAAAGACGAGGGCAGCCGAAATGACACGCGCAGAGGCCAGGGCCCAGGCAGACGCCAAGGCGGAGGCAGAGGCGAAGATGGCGCGGCAGGTGCGGCAGATGATCAAGCGCTGCGCCTCGCGCGGGGACATCGTGGCGAGCTTTATCTACTACCCGTTCATCGTGCTGTTCATCCTGATCGCCTCGCGGCACCGGGTGCTGGACGGCTTTGACTGGTCGCTGGAGCCGCTGCTGATCTACTCGAGCAGCCTGCTGATCCTGGTGATCATCACGACGGTGCTGCAGGGCACGGCGAACCGGCTGAAAAAGGTGGCGGTGCGTGTGGTGGAAACCAGCCGGGAGCGCTCCCGCGGGGACACTTCCAGCCACGATGAGACGCTGAAGTACCTGGAGGGGATGGACTCGCCGGTGTTTTCCACGGTGTACTCGAACCCGGTCTTCCGCGCGGTGCTGATCCCGCTGGGCGGCACGGGGGCGCTGCATGGGCTGGATCTGCTGAGCACGCTGATGAAGTGATGCGCGGGCGCCGTTCGGGGCCTTATCTCATACCACGTTCTGCTGGAACCGGCCTGTCATGACACAATCCGTTTTCAAAGGATCGTGGTGCTACTTCTTTTTCGCGGGCTCGAAGGCGCGGGCGGTGGCGGCGAGGGAGATGGAGACGTCGAAGTAGTAGTCGGTCTCGGTGCCGTCGGGGAGGCTGACGTGCATTTTGTCGCAGGAGTCCACGAGGCTCTGGTCGATGAGCTTGGCGTCGATCTCATTGAGCAGGGCGTACTCCTCGGAGACGGAGATGACTTTCCAGGCGGTCTTGGGAGATTTGCCGTCGCCGGTGGCGGTGATGGAGCGCATGAGGCCGTAGAAGCAGTGGAAGTGGTGCATGCTGCCGGGGATGTCTCCGGCTTTCTTGAGGAAGTGGCCGCGGAGGTAGTGCACCTCGGCATCGACGGGGACTTTTTCGAGCCAGGCCTTGGAGAGTTCGAGGGCGCTCTTGTAGTCCTTGCTGCGGATGGCGGTGAAGACGGCCTGGCGCTCGGGCTCTACATTCCAGAAGGAGCTGAAGCCGGGCTGGGCGGCGTAGGCCATGCGCAGGGCGGTGTAGTCCTCTGCGCCGGGAAACGGCGGGACCTTGGGCGCTGCCGCCGGCTCGCTGTGGCCGACGCTGGTGAGGATGAGAACGAGCAGGAGGGTTAGGCAGGATGTTTTCATGACCGGGTTTCAGCGGTGTATTGATGGCTGGTGCGGTAAAGTGCGTAGCGATTCGCCCCGGGCAACGAACTTCTGAGGCGGATGAGATTCGGCGCGGTGAGGGAGGCGGAGATTGACGCCTGTGATGCGAAGACCTAGCGTTTCGGCTCATGAGTTCACCTTTGATCAAACTGCACCTCGGGGCCTTCAACTGTCCGCAGGAGGGGTGGTACAACACGGACATCACGCCGCATATCTGGGTGACGATGATCCCGGGGCTGCCGTGGCTGCTGCGGAAGGCGGGGCGCATCACGCAGGCTCGGCTGGAGGAGCATGAGCAGGGTGTGTTTAAAAAGCTGCACTACCTGAATGTGACGAAGCGCTTCCCGCTGGCGGACAACAGCTGCGAGTGCGTGTTCAGCTCGCACATGTTTGAGCATATTTTTGTGTGGGATGTGCCGCTGCTGCTGGGAGAGATCCTGCGCGTGCTGGCTCCGGGCGGGGTGGTGCGCTTTGTGATCCCGAGCCTGGACCACTACGTGAAGCTCTATGATCCGGAGGACCCGACGGCGATGCTGCTGGGCATCCTGGAATACGACGGCACCGGGGTGAAGAACCGGCACCAGTGGATGTACACGGAGAGTTCGCTGTGCAAGCTGCTGACGAAGCATGGCTTTGTGAACGCGCGGGCCTGCAAGTACCGCGAAGGGAAATGCGCGGACCTGGAGCGCATTGATAACCGGCCGGAGAACAGCATCTATGTGGAGGCGGAGAAGGCGGGGTGAGGGGGGGAGGTTGGAAAGTACTATCGAGCTTTAGCTCGTTCTGTGTTCTGGGAGAAGCGGGGCGGTTTCCAGAGTGAGCTAAAGCTCACGAGTACTTTAGTGGGGGCGCTGGAACGTTCGTGTTTGCCGCAGAGGAGCAGAGAGGCGGAGGGGGCAGAGGTTGGGGAGTGATGGATGGAGCGGGAAGAGTGTGCGATTTTGAGCTGCGTGTATGCGCTGGACGTTGCGTGAGCGTGAGGGATCGGGACGATCCCTCTCCTCCAGAGTGTGCTGCGGTGAGGTGAGACTGGCGGCTCTAGATCGTGCTTTACGGGTGGTGTGGTTTGTGGTGGGATTTGGGCATGGAGTTCTCGCCTTCTCTTCTGCGCATGCGCGGCGTGTGTGTGCCGGTGCTTGCCCTGGTGCTGGCATGGGTGTGCGGGGCGGCGCCAGTGATGGTCAAGAGTGCGGCGGCACGGAATGATGGCGCTGGGGTGGGAACGCAGCGGCAGGTGTGCCTGGTCCCCACGCAGCCTCTGTGCCTGAGCATTGATCCCGGCAGCTCCCGCTTCGGCCTGCATCTGCATTTCGATCCGCTCTTCGTGCTCGAAGTTCCCTCCCGGCTGCAGGAATTCCCGCAGGTGATTATGGACTACCTGCCCTGGTGGCGGGAGATGGAGATCAACTCACATTACCTCACTGGATGGCAAGTGAACTTGGTACCGCCAGAGGAGCGGTTTGGCTGGTGGCTCACGTGGATGTGTCAGCAAAGCCCCCTGCGGATTTCGCCAGAACTGCCCTATGTCTTTCCTGAGGGCGCTGGCTATTTTGACATTCGCGGGGACGTCTCGGGCGGGTATCCCTATGTCGTGGGTGGCCCGATGCCGCCGATGCCTGCCTACGGACCGCTGGGCCTAGTGCTGCGGATGGCTGAGAGGGGGCTTTGAGATGGAGGATGATGATACATGGCTGCGACGAAGGCTCAATGTGCGGGGATCAGGGTGATCCCCCCCTCCGGCTGGGGGTGCTGCGTAAGCGTGGTATTTCGTGCTTTACGGGTGGGGTGAGTTGTGGTGGGATTTGGGCATGTTCAGGACAATCACGCTTGTTGCTTTGGCATGTGCCGGTCTTGGCGTCACAGCACGCGGTGAGGAGGCGGCCGCGCCTGAGGTGATGTCGTTTGTGGAGCTGGTGAAGTGCCATGCGAGGTCTGCGACGCCCTTGAGCAAAGAACAGCAGCATGAGGTGACGATGGATGCGCATCGGCTGCGCAAAGCGGCCGACAGAGCGCACGGCATGAAGCTGACGCCGCTGGCAGACGAGGCGTTTTTGGCGGCGGTGGGAAAGCTGACGTCTGTGGCGCACCGGCTGGACGGAAACAACACCGAGGACCTGGATGTCTGGCACGGGCTCTCAAGCCTGCTGGAGACGGTGTTTTGGTCCAAAGGACTGAGTGCCGAGGGAGCGAAGAGAGTACTGGCTGCAGAGATCGGGATCTTGAAACGCTGCTTTGAAGAAGAGGAACTGCTGAAGAAGGCCGGGGCGTCTCCAGGGGTGGTCATGATTTACAATGTGGTCGGCGAAGGCCCTTCGGCTGCGGAACTGAAAAAGCAGGCGGCCAGGGCGCGGTACAATCTGGTGGAACGGGCCGAATGGCAGATGTTTGAGAGCCTCTGCCGCGCCTTGCGGAAATTGGAGCCCGGCACAGCGGAGCAGCGCAAAAGGTATCTCATGGCCGCGGGACTGACGGCGGGCGAGATCGAAAAGTGTCTGAGGCTGGGGCGGGAACTGGATGCTGAGGCGTTTGTGAGACATGCGCCGCTGTGATGGGGTGCGAAGGCGGGCCGCGCCGGCTAAAGCCTGCACTACAATACTCAGAGAGGCGGAGACGGGCTTTGAATGGACAAGGGGCTGAGGTGCGGCGGCTGAGGTGGCCCTTGTTCCGCAGGAACAAGGCTACCGGGCTGCGCCTGGTGCTGGCGGGTATTTTGTGGTATGACTCTGACGTCCGGTCTTTGGAAAGCGGCGGCTGCGGTCGTGGCACCCTTCGCGACCACACTCCATATCGGACGGGCGGGCGAAGCAGGGGGAGAGCGAAGAGGCGGCCCGGGTGGCACCTTCAGCGGCTCATTTGTACTTCGGGGAGATGTGGATCTGGATCACCGACTCACGGAAAGGGGTGGCTGTGGAGCGCGCTGCGCGGCTTTGCCCGTAGACCATGCGGCACTCGATCCAGACGATCCTGTCCTGATGAAGATAGGCGGCTCTCAGTCTCAGGTCATAGCCGTCTTTTGACTCCTCCAGAGACTGGGTGGACGTGGGAACGTCCATGATGGAAAAGAAGGCTTCATTTCCGGAGCGGGACGGCGGCAGCAGAGTCTGCAGCACTTCCTGGTAGGTGCGCGCTTCGGCCAGCTTTTCCAGCGTGGGCGGTTGAAAGGGGAACAGAGGATAGGAGGTGTCATCTGCGGTCTTGAGCGCCGCATAATCGTCCGCCACATGCAGCTTCTTGAACGGCACCTGGCTCCAGGCGTCTTGATCGAATGAAACGGCCACCTCCTTGTAGTTCACCGAGGATTCCTTCTGGATAAAATCGCCCAGCCCCTGCAAATCATAGAGCCTGAGGAAAGGCAGGATCTGCGCTCCTGTATAAACCTTCGGGCCGGGGGGCTGACCCGGCAGGCAGGTGATGGCGAGGAGCATGCACGCGAGAAGGAGGAGAGGTGGTTTCATCGGTTTGTGTATTCATCGCGCAACAAACGGCGAAGCCAAACTTTAAACCTTCAACCTCTCCCCTGCCCTACGCTTTCATCTCGCTGATCTGCTTGGTGGCGATGCCGATGGGCTTGTCGAGCGGGATGCCGGCACAGGAGAGGATGGTGGTGAGGAGGTCGCCCTGGTTGCCTTTGGTGTCGGGGAGGTAGCGGCCGGTTTTGACGGTGCCGCCAGCTTTTCCGGCGAGGATGAAGGGGAGGTTTTCGCGGGTGTGCTTGTTGCCGTCCTCCAGGCCGGAGCCCCACATCATGAGGCAGTTGTCGAGCAGGGTGCCGCTGCCTTCCTTGATGCTGTGCATCTTTTTCACCATGTAGGCAAACTGGGCGATGTTGAAGGCGGTGATGGCCTGCACTTTGTTCACCATTTCGGTGCGGTTGTTGTGGTGCGTCTGTGAGTGGTGCTCGTCCTTGAAGCCGAGCTCGGGATAGGAGACGCCGTTGGGCGTGGAGCCGATGTAGGTGCTCACGCGGGTGGTGTCTGTCTGAAAGGCGAGGACGGTGAGATCACACATGACCTGCATGTATTCGCTGCGCTTGTCGCCGAGGGGGATCTTGATCTCGATGGGCGGGGTGTCGGTGCCGCGATGGCGGCTGGGGGCGAGGCCGGATTTTTCGAGGGCGGCCTCCTTCTGGCGGATCTCGATGGCGGCGATGCGGCGCTCGACGGCGCGGACGCTGTCGAGGTATTCGTCGAGCTTGTGCTGGTCGTCCTGCGGGAGCTGCTTTCTCAGGTCCTTGGCGCCGGTGATGACGAGGTCGAGCATGCTGCGGTCCATCGCGCGTGCCTTCTGCGCGGCGGGGCTGGGGTCTGCGCTGACGCCGCCGGAGCCGCCCTGATTGAAGAGTCGGTTGAGCACGCTGCGGGGATTGATCTCCGCGGGCATGGCCTGGGTGGCGGAGCGAAAGCTGCAGTGGGAGTAGTAGCCTTCATTGAGCCCTTCCTGGTTCTCCTTGTGCGTCTGCGGCATGGTGGCGAGCTCGAGGGAGGGCAGCGCGGTGAGTGCGCCGATGTAGTTGGCGGCGATCTGGTCGGCGGAGATGGCGATGTTGATGCGGTTGCGCTGGCGGGCATCCGGAAGCTGGGCGGTGAGCCAGGTGGAGAGCTCGAGGGCGTGCGGTGCGCCATTGAAGGGCGCGATGGGGATGCCGCTGATGCCTTTCATGAGGAGGCACTGGTCCAAAACGCCGCGCAGGGACTCGAGTGCGGGCGGCGGGGTGGTGAGGTAGCTCTCCGGCGTGGCGGGCCAGAACTGATCCATGATGACGCCGTGGGGCATGTACATGAAGCCGAGGCGCACGGGCGGGCGCGCTGCGGCGGCCGTGGCTGCTGCCGCGCCTTTTTTGGCGGTGTCTGCCCAGCCCATGACTTCGAGCAAGGGAAGCGCGAGGGTGGTGCCGAGGCCGCGCAGGCAGGTGCGGCGGGAGATGAGGGGGCTGCGGGACATGGGGAGAGGAAGTGAAAAGGGGTAAGTGAAAAAGGGGCGTGTGCCGAGGGGGGCAGAGCGTCTGAGTACTTTTACTCGGAGAGGGCTTTGATTCTATCGGGGTGTTGAGGGGAGGCTGCGCTGCATCCCAATTTTCCCCGTGGCCGTTCATTGAATCATGCGCCGGCCTGGACTATGGCCGTGACTCCATGAAAACGCGTGATGATGTCGTTCTAACGCTGAAGTCTTTGCTGGCCGATCTGAGCCGTGACCGCAGCTCGTGGGAGAATCCATCGTTGGAGAGATATTTGGATGCCATGGCTGCATGGCTCGACTCGGCCCGGATGCGGAACACTGAAAAGCCCTCGTGGGAACTCATCTGTGAAATGCTGGAAGCCGCAAAAGTTTACGAATGACGAATGCGGCGAGGGACGCACTGCGAAGCGGTGGACGACTCCACGCTCCGCCGCCAAAAAAAAAGCCTGCCGGGGAATGGAGCATTCCCCGGCAGGCGGTGGATTCAGCGTGGATCAGCGGCGGCCGAAATGGAAGGGGAAGACCGAGGGGCGGCAGTTGCCGAAGCTGCTGCCATGGTGATGGCTCACAGGGCGGCAGTTGTGGCTGACGATGCGGTAGCCAAAGATGGGATGGCGGTGGCGGTCATAGCCGACGACGACGCGCTCGCGATACACGGGGGTGCCGCAGGAGTTGCAGTTGTTCGCGAAGCTGCGGCTGGGAGCGGGGCCATGGCGGTGGCCGTCAAAGGCATGCGAACTGGAAGGCGCGAAAACAGCCAGGCTGGCGGTGGCGGCGAGGAGGGTGATGATCTTTTTCATGACTTGAGGAGGTTTGCTTTTTTTGATCTGCTGCCGCTTTCTTGCGGCGTGTTCATGAGACGGGGGGCGGCCGGTCTTATTCGAGATCTGGCGATCTATTTTTTTTAACGCCCATGCGAGGCCCGCAAAAGCTGACGGAGGAAACCGGGGCTGCAGCCTGTGGAGCGAGTGCCGAATACAACGGATGAATTGACGGCGGGGCGGCGCAGGCATGGGCTGATGCAGCAGCACCTCCAGGTTCCTGACAGCTTTGCTCTTCAACGCGTGCAGAGGGTCACTTCACGGTGACCTGCTTGTCGAGCTTGTCGGCGGAGGAGCCGAAGAGGCCTTCGCGGCTTTTGGAAAAACGGAAATAGAGGGTCGAGGGCTTGTCGTCACTCCAGCCATCGACGGTGAGCAGGTCATCTGCGCCCTGGGTCCATTTGAGAGGCCATTCCTTGCCGGAGGCATTGGCCTGGATGCCGCTGCCGTCCGCCTTGAAGGTGAACTGGCTGCCGCTGGCGGTGGTCCATTTTTTTCCGACAAAGGTCCGGGGCTGGCGGGAGGGGGCTTCAGGGTTGCCGCCGATTTTTTCAAGCTCGCTCTTCGCGGCGAGGGCGTCTTCGAGCTTCCCTGCCTTGGCGTAGGTGTCCTGCAGTTTTTGCAGTTCGCGGACATAGACGGCGTCGCTTGGCTGCAGGGCTTTGTCGCGCGACTGGATCCAGGATTTTCGGAGGGCGACGAGCCTGGCGGGTTGTTTGTCGGAGGCGGGTGCTGAAGCCGCTGTGGCGGCGTCTTCGACCACGCTCTGGCTTTCGTTTTTGACGGCCATGGCGTCTTCGAGCTGCCCGGCCTTGGTGAAGGTGTCGAGCAGCTTCTGCAATTCGCGCAGGTAGCCTTCATCGATGGGCTGTGCGGCACGGGCGCGTGCCTGCTCCCAGGATTTTCTGAGCATGCTGATCTGGGTGGGCTCTGCAGTCAGCGCTGAGGCGGAGAAGGCAAAGATCGAAAGGCCGAGGACGATCCAGGTGCTGAGATGGCGTGTGTTCATGAACGAATTGTTTCGTTTGAGTGGAAGTCTGGCATCGGGGCTGAAAGCCCCTGCATGCGCCGCAATCTGAGCAGCGAACGGCGCGGCGGCGAGTCCAACTTTCGAAGGACCCGCAGACTGAAGAAATGCCCTAGGTGGCACTGACGACGCACCTGGAGAATGCGGACCACGGGCGTTGCGGCGGTGCTCCGGGTGGCTGAGAAGGCAGGCGCGGGAGTTGCACAACTTCTGCTTTCGTTCACTCTGTGAGCTGATCTTGTGTATGCGCCGCTTCCTCACACGCCTGCTTCTCCTTTCCGCCGCGCTCGGCCTGATGTCCTGCCGCTCTGTGAAGGAGGAGGAGGGAGACAGTGCGCGGTTTAGCGCCGGCAATTCATTCTCCTCCTGTGAGTACATTCTGAAGGGTACGCGAATGTCGTATTACACGATCGGGTACAATGGCGCGGATCGAAAGCGGGTGAGCACCAGAAAGCTGACGCCCGAGGAGCTGGCCGCGTTTTGGAAAGGGCTGGAGGACAACGATGTGTACCACTGGCGGAGCAAGTACGAGCCGTCAGGCGAGGTTCCCTACACGGATCCGGGAACCTGGGATCTCACGATCCACAAAGGAGGAAAACGAGTGCTGCAATGCTGGGGCTTTGCGGCCTACCCCAGCGATGCTGATCCGCGCAAAACGACCTCGTTTGAAGAGACTGACCGTTTCAAGAGGATGTTCAATCTCTTCATTCTCCACCTGTAAGCAGCTCCTGAAGAGGGGGCGGGGCTCCGTGGCTCAGAGAGGGGCACGGCGGGCGCTGGGCCTGCGCAGCAGATTTTCCTGTCCGTCATCTGCATGGCCCCTTTTGTGCTGCTGTGCACGCGCGCGCCGCATGCGTGGAGCCGGGATGGCGATGGCTGTGATGGACCTGCCTTGCCAGCAGGCGCAGCACGCTTTTCAAGTCCGGCCTTTCCGTGTTTTTATCTCGACAAGACCTGCGGAAACAAGCAATTAATTGAATCTATCACTTAATCCTTATTTATTTGTATCTTAGATAAAGACATTCTGAATATAGGGCGTTAGAAATTTTGTTTTTAGGACAATCCCATGTTTTTCCTCGTTGAAGTGACGAGCAGATCAACCTCCGACATTATAGAAGCATGACCCCGGCTCACATTTCCACCCGCAGCGCCCGCATTCAGTTTCGCTTTGTGATCGGGGTCTGCGCCTGCTCGCTGATGGCCTCCTGCGGGAGCGGCCCGAATTATTACCGCCCCAGCTTTGTGGAGATGGCGCGGGTGCCGCGAACGGTGAAGGTTCTGGATAAGAACGGCAAGCCGGTCGAGGTGGCGGTGGACAGCAGGACGGACCGCAATGCGGAGCTTCGCTTCAGCGACCAGGTGGCGATCAACTACGCGAATGAGATGATCAATGTGCTGGCGCCGAAGTTCAACCGGGCGCGGTATGCCAGCAATGCCTCCGCGACGCTGCAGACGGCCTCCTCCGGCCTGGTGGCTGGAAACGCCGCCACCAAGCTGGGCGCGCAGGCTCTTTCGTGGCTCGGCGTGACGAATCTGCTGCTGCCCGGCATCCAGGGGATCTTTGACGCGAAGGGACGCTCCCAGGCCTACCTGAAGGCTGCGTATGAGATCAAGAGCGCGATCAATGAGTACCAGTCGTTCAATCAGAACCCGTCCGGCACGGTGCTCACGCAGAACGGGGTGACGCTGGTGCACCGCACGGATGCGGCGATCCATGTGGTGGAGTCGTTCCTGGCAGGCGAGATGCCTGACCCGGTGAAGGTGCGCCAGATGGTGGAGCCGATGTCAACGAAGGGCGCCGTCGTCACGGCCGCCGGAGATCCGGTGTATAACAACATCTCGTCCAGCGGACTGAGGCAGGCGGTGGCCGAAATCCCGTTTAACCCAGGGAGGACCACGGATGACAAGATCACTCTGCCTGGCGCTGCGTACCTGAAGCGGGTGGATTCGCTGCTGGGGCGGGTGGATGGCATGAAAGCTGCCGATGCCATCAAAGCCGCCAATGACAATCTGGGGCTGACCCTGACCGCGAACGACGGCACCAAGGCGACCTCGCTCATCTACCGGGCGATAGCGGAGCTGCGCAACACGGAGGACGTGAAAGCAGTGGAAAAGTGGGAGGCGATTGTGCCGCCCCTGAGTGCGACGCAGAGCCGCATCGACAAATTGATTGATAAAGCCGGCGGCCTGGGAGACCGGGCAGTCGTCATAGCCAATCAGAAATGGCCGGGCGGCCCCTCCTTCACCAGCAAGGCGAAGGCGATCCAGGCCATCAGAAGGGCGCTCATCGTCCTGCAGCAAACCCCTGACGAAACCGAAATCGCCGACTGGGAGCAGCGGATCAACGGACCGTGAAGCCACGGACAGGCCCCCAGCTGCAACAGCCCGCCACAACACTCAGCCCTCCTAAAACATGCCTGACAACCTCATCACCAAATTCAAGGCCGCCACATTAGATGACCTGATCGAACATCTGCAGGTGAGCATCGAAGCCAACAACGGTGTCATTGTCTCCATTTCAAACCTGACGAGCACCGCAGAGGGCAAGACCGAGTATTTTCATGAGGTCGAATACTTCAAGCGTCCGGCAGGGACGGTGGTGAAGCCGGTGGAGTATCACGAGTTTAAGAGCGCGGAGGAGGCGGCCCAGCGGCTGGAAATGGCGGAGGTGCTCAGCCAGGGAAACTGCCCGGTGTGCTATTCGAGGCTGACGTTCATCGACGCAAATGGTGTGGCGATCGCGACGAATATTTTCTTTTACCGGCCTGATGGCGGGGCGTGGCTGGCGACGGTGACGAAACCGGCGATCAGCGCAGACCTGACGGGGACCATCCCGTGGAGCAAGGCCAAAAGAAGCCAGACAACCTACCAGGGGCTGAGCAAAGATGGCATTTCCTACTTTCCCAAAACGGGAGGCGGAAACGCTGCGGTGGTGACGGTCACGGACGCGGACATCGACACGGACGGCCCCGGGGGGAGCAAGGCGGTCGATCCCTACTGGCTGCCCAACACCTCGCTGACGGATGCGAACGGGAAGTCCTGCGACTCGCGCAAGTTTTTAGGGGTCGTGATTCCGCCGGGGCTGACGCATGAGTTTGGCATCCGCACGGGGGACTTTGCGCTGCTGAACTGGAAGGACAAGCAGGTGCCCGTGCAGGTGTATGATGTGGGGCCGAGCACGAAGATCGGAGAAATCAGCTTTGGCGCGGCTCTGGCGCTGGGCATCCACACAGACAGCAGCCCTGCCGGTGAAAAGGCGGCTGCCACCAGGGGAAATTCTGTGAAGGATCTGATGACGGTGTTTTTCCCGGGCTCCGGCGGCGGCAAGGCCGTGACTCAGGAGCAGACGACGGAGGCTGTGAAAAAGCGCCTGGCAGACTGGCTGGCGCCTGCTGCACCGGCGGTGGCACCGGCACCGGCTGCACCTGTGGTGGTCGCAGCGGCTCCTGCCAAACCAGCGGCCGGGGGCTAGCCCCCGGCGCAGGTGAAAAAGGGCCACGGATGAACGGCCGTTTGCACTCGTGATGGATGAAGGCGGAAAGCGGTAGCTGCGTTCGTGCCTCACTCCGCGACCGCAGTCCATATGGGGCTGGGTGTGCGGTGTTTTGGGGGATGGCGGAGGTGGCCGTTGTTGCACAGCAACAAGGCTGCTTTGCCGGAACCAGTTGCGGCGCAACTGGGCTGCTTTTTAGCGGGCGGGGTGGAGCGAGGGATTTTTTTGGAGTGCGGCTGCGCAACGAGGAACGAGTGGAGCTGCCGCTTTCGTGAGTCTCGTGGCGTGCGCATACCCAGGCTGTGAGCGAAAGATCATCGGCTGCCGCCTGCGGAATTTATCGGGTTCCCGCCCTTCGTCCGGCACGGCGAAAAGCGGTAGCTGCGTTCGTGCCTCACTCCGCGACCGCAGTCCATATGGGGCTGGGTGTGCGGTGTTTTGGGGGATGGCGGAGGTGGCCGTTGTTGCACAGCAACAAGGCTGCTTTGCCGGAACCAGTTGCGGTGCAACTGGGCTGCTTTTTGGCGGCGGGTTGGAGCGAGGGATTTTTTTGGAGTGCGGCTGCGCAACGAGGAACGAGTGGAGCTGCCGCTTTCGAGGGCGGTGTGATGGGCGTGGGGTGAGGAGCTGGCGAAGGATCACCGGCTGCCACGTCCGGTTGGGGCTGGGCGTGCGAGAGCTGTGATCGACGGCGGAAAGCGGTAGCTGCGTTCGTTCCTCACTCCGCGACCGCAGTCCAAATGGGGCTGGGTGTGCGGTGTTTGGGGGGATGGCGGAGGTGGCCCTTGTTGCACAGCAACAAGGCTGCTTTGCCGGAACCAGTTGCGGCGCAACTGGGCTGCTTTTTGGCGGGCGGGTTGGAGCGAGGGATTTTTTGGAGTGCGGCTGCGCAACGAGGGACGAGTGAAGCTGCCGCTTTCGAGGGCGGTGTGATGGGCGTGGGGTGAGGAGCTGGCGAAGGATCACCGGCTGCCGCGTCCGGTTGGGGCTGGGCGTGCGAGAGCTGTGATCGACGGCGGAAAGCGGTAGCTGCGTTCGTGCCTCACTCCGCGACCGCAGTCCAAATGGGGCTGGGTGTGCGGTGTTTGGGGGGATGGCGGAGGTGGCACTTGTTGCACAGCAACAAGGCTACTTTGCCGGAACCAGTTGCGGCGCAACTGGGCTACTTTTTGGCGGCTTTCCCGGGCTCCAGTTGCGGCGCAACTGGGCTACTTTTTAGCGGGCGCGGGTTTCGTGGCTGGCGCGGGCTTGGCAGCGGGCGCGGGCTTGGCAGCGGGCGCGGGCTTTGTTGTTGGCGCGGGCTTGGCGGCGGGGGCGCTGAGGGTCTCGACGACGCGGCGGTTGAGGAAGGGGTAGCTGGTCACGACAGAGGTGATGAGGGTCTGCATGCGGTGGTTGTCTTGGGAGATGCCGCGCATGAGGCCGTCGATGACGATTTCGTCGTGGCCTTCGAGCTGGCGGCAGAGGGCGTAGGCGAGGAACTTTTCGGCGAGGTTGCGGGTGAGGTCGTCTTTGCGCTGGGCGATGATGGCTTTCAGCTCGGCGGGGGTGGTGAAGCGTTTGCCGCCGGGGAGCTCGCCTGCGGCGTCGATGGGGCCGCCGGTGTCGTCCTGGGCGCGCCAGCGGCCGATGGCGTCGAAGTTTTCCAGGCCGAAACCGATGGGGTCGAGGATCTTGTGGCAGTTGGCGCAGACGGCGTTGGTGCGGTGGAGCTCGGTGCGCTGGCGGAGGGTCATGCTGGCGATTTTGTTTTTGTCCTGCTTCTCCAGGGTCGGGACGTTCGGCGGGGCGGGCGGGACGTGCTGGCCGAGGATCTGCTCGAGCACCCAGACGCCGCGCTTCACCGGGCTGGTGCGATTGGGGAAGGAGGTGACGGCGAGGATGCCGGGCATGCCGAGGATGCCGCCGCGATTGGGGTCGGGGAGTTTGACGCGGCGGAGTTTGGAGCCGGTGATTTCGGTGGCTGGCGCGCGAGCGGCCGGTGTCAGATCAGGCGGTGAGACGGCAGGCGCGGAGCTGGGAGCGGGGTCGTTTTCTTTGGGATTCTTTGGATGGCCAATGGCGCGCTCGAGAAACCCGAGCCGGGGGGCTTGCTCAGGCTTGATGCCATGCGTGTAGAGGGCGGCGAGGGATTCGTTGAGGTAGGTGTAATCTGCGGTGATGAAGGTGGAGACGGGGGCGTTGTCGCGGATGATGCTGGTGAAGAAGAGGCGGGCTTCGTCATACATGGCCTGACGGAGCTCGGGGGTCATCTGGGGGAATTTGGTGGTGTCGAAGGTCTTGCTGGCGAGATCGGCGAGGCCGAGCCACTGGGCGCCGAAGCCGTCGAAGAGGGCGCGGGAGCGGTCGTCTTTGAGCATGCGGGCGACCTGGGTCTTGAGGACGGCGGGGTCGTGGAGTTTGCCCTGGTCGGCGAGGGTGGAGAGTTCTTCATCGGGCATGGTGGCCCAGAGGAGGTAGGAGAGGCGGGAGGCGAGCATCCAGTCGTCTAGCGGGACGATCTCGGGGGCGGGTGGAGGCGTGGGTGAGGGCGTGGTCCCCTGCCCTGGGATGGTGACGGCCACCGGGGCAGAGGTAACGCCGGTGCTGGCGGGGGTGATGTAGAGGAACTGGGGGGAGACGAGGGCGGCCTTGAGCATGAGCTTGAGGGCATCGTCATAGGGGAGCTGGTTTTTCGTGGCGAGGTCGTAGACCTGCATGAGGACATCCACCTCCTGCGCGGTAGCGGGCCGGCGGTAGGCCTGCCGGGCGATTTTTTGCGCGACCTGCCGGGCGGCTGCGCGGTAGTCTGCGGGCGTGGAGTCGATGGTGGGTGCGGACGGGAGGTCGAAGAGGCGCTGCCGGACCTCCACCTGCGTGAGGGTGGCTGGGCCGCGGCGCGGGGGGAGGCCGAGGCGGAGGGCCTCATTGGCGATGCCGAGGTACTGCTCCATTTGCAACGGTGAGAGCGTGTTGAGGTAGCCTTCGCCGGGGACGTCGTCGGGGAGCTCTTTGACGATGTCCGGGGAGACGCCAAGGAGGTCGTGCAGGGTGTTGCCGTATTCGGTCTTGGTGAGGCGGCGGATGACGAAGGCGCCGGGGTCCTGGGGGCTGAGGTATTTGAGGCGGCTGACCCAGCTCATAAACTCCTCGCGCTCGGCGTCGGTGGGCTGCTTGTCGGCGTCGTCCGGGGGCATGTCGTGCGCGTTGACGGTGGCGAGGCCCATTTTCCAGCGGCGGGTGAAGGCGGGGTCGGCGGGGTTTTTGAGGGCGGGGGCGAAGTTGACGCCGCCTTTCATGCGGCGGTCGCCGTGGCACTCCCAGCAGTAGTTTCTGATGAAGGGGGTGATCTTGTCTTTGAAGGTGCGGCGGACTTCGTCCTGAACGGTGAGCGCGGCGGCGACGGTGGGCTTGGTGGTGGGTTTTGCGGCCGGCTGAGGAGCGGGAGTGGTGGCAGCGGGCCGGGCAGAGGCCTGTGAGGGTGTGGTAGATGCTGGTAGGGGCGCGGGCTTGGGCGCTGGGGCTGCGGTTTTGGCCGGGGCGGCTGCGGTGCTGGCGGGCGCTGGGGCTGCGGGGGCGCTGGCTGTTGCGGGAGCGGGCGCTTTGGCGGGTGTCGCGGCTGCGGCGGGCGCTTTGGCTGGCGCGGGGGTTTGGGCGTGCGGGATGGACGCGGGCAGCAGGGCGAGGAGGGCGCAGAGGAGGGGCAGGATGACGCGGAGGTCATGCCGCTGGGTGAGTGGGGGCATCAGGGGATTCTTCAATGGGGGGACCGTTGGGTTACGGTGCGCGCGGGGTGGGTCTTGCGCTGAGTCGATTTGCCCCCCCATGGGAAGGATGGGTTTGAGACAGATGGGGGGCTGCGGGCCAGAGACAGACGCCGTCGCTGGGGGAAATGGATGAAGGTTCCCAGTGTGGCCCGGAGCTGAGCCCTGCGGTCATGCTTTTTTTGCGCGCAGCCACTGGGCTGCCATGACGGGGGCTATGGAGAGAGAGCGGGGGGCCGCGCGGTTTTGCGGCCGCGGGCAGACCTGAACAGCTGATTCACAGAGGGGGAGAGGTCTCCCCCGCCCTGTGTGTGCTGACGGTGAGGGGGGAGAAATCAGCCCAGGACCTGAAGGAGGACGCGGCCGACGAGGAGGATGACGACGGAGGCGTAGATGATGGCGCTGACGGTGTCTTCCGGGTGCGTGACGCGCCTGGCGGGCACGGGTGCGCTTTCATCGAAGGTGAAGGAGGGCAGTGGCGATGTCATGGCGTGTGGGCGGGTGCGGGGTGGATGACGGCTGCGCGTTTGATTTCGCCACCAGATTACCCGGACTGCGGGGAAACACCGATAAGTAAAAGGTTCATATTGGCGGCCGGGTGCCGGGAGGGATGGGGGGCTGCGGGGCTGCTGCCTCCCCTGCCCCCCGGGGGCGCGGGCTGGCCCAGGGCGGGTGGTTCTTCTGAAAAAGGTCTGGCCAGACGGGGCATTGGGATTCATCATGGGGCTTTACTGCCATGGAAGAAGAGGTGTTTTCGAATTTCCTGAAGAAGCGTTACGAAGACCAGCTGCAATGGTTTGAGGCGAAGGCGGCGGCGCAGAAGCGGCGCTACCATGTGCTGCAGACGAGCGTGGTGGTGATCTCGTCTTCGATGCCGGTGATGGTGACGATGATGCCGCCGACGCAGAACTGGATCACGGCTTCGGCTTCGGTGATGCTGGCGCTGGGGACGGCGCTGCTGAAGATGCTGCACCTGCCGGAGGCGTGGATCAACTACCGGGACACGGCGCAGGCGCTGCGGCAGGAGATGTCGTGGATGGAATTTCAGACGGGGGTGTACGCGGAGCTGGACCTGCCGACGGCACGGAGGAAATTCATTGACCGCGTGGAGGACATCCTGCTGAAGGAGTCGGGCACGTGGCGCAGCACGGCGATGACGCCGGTGATGAACAACAACGGCGGTCAGCCAAACCCCTCCTATGGAGGTGGTGGCGGAGGCAGCGGAGGCTACCGGCCACCGCAGCAGCAGCAGTCGCGCGGGGATCGCGGTGACAGGCAGTCGTATAATAACGGGGACCGGGGTGAGCGCGGGGACCGCCAGAACCATGGAGGAGACCGTGCAGAGCGGCAAAACAACGGTGGGGACCGTGCAGAGCGACAGCCGCCACCGCCGATGCAGCAGCGAGTACCGCGCTCGACCGAGGTGGATCTGGAGAATGGGTGAGCACAGCGAATCCATGCGGCTGAGCAACGAGGGACGTGTGGAGCTGCCGCTTTTGTAATACCACGATCTGTTAAAAACGGGTCTGAAGGTGGAGGCACGAGCTGACGGAGGGGGATCATCTTGATCCCCCCACCTGCAGCGTGTTCGCGGATGTGCGAGAGCGCTGGATGATGAGGGAGGCTCGGCTTTGCGAAGGCACGAGAATGCAGGGCGATGCGTGAGCGTGAGGGATCGGGACGATCCCTCTCCGCCAGAGGCTTCGCCGCAGAGACGGAGGGGGATCATCTTGATCCCCCCACCTGCAGCGTGTTCGCGGATGTGCGAGAGCGCTGGATGATGAGGGAGGCCCGGCTTTGCGGAGGCACGAGAATGCAGGGCGATGCGTGAGCGTGAGGGATCGGGACGATCCCTCTCCGCCAGAGGCTTCGCCGCAGCGACGGAGGGGGATCATCTTGATCCCCCCACCTGCAGCGTGTTCGCGGATGTGCGAGAGCGCTGGATGATGAGGGAGGCTCGGCTTTGCGGAGGCACGAGAATGCAGGGCGATGCGTGAGCGTGAGGGATCGGGACGATCCCTCTCCGCCAGAGGCTTCGCCGCAGAGACGGAGGGGGATCATCTTGATCCCCCCACCTGCAGCGTGTTCGCGGATGTGCGAGAGCGCTGGATGATGAGGGAGGCTCGGCTTTGCGAAGGCACGAGAATGCAGGGCGATGCGTGAGCGTGAGGGATCGGGACGATCCCTCTCCGCCAGAGCGCTGGCTGGCCGCAGAGACGGAGGGGGATCATCTTGATCCCCCCACCTGCAGCGTGTTCGCGGATGTGCGAGAGCGCTGGATGATGAGGGAGGCTCGGCTTTGCGGAGGCACGAGAATGCAGGGCGATGCGGGAGCGTGAGGGATCGGGACGATCCCTCTCCGCCAGAGGCTTCGCCGCAGAGACGGAGGGGGATCATCTTGATCCCCCCACCTGCAGCGTGTTCGCGGATGTGCGAGAGCGCTGGATGATGAGGGAGGCCCGGCTTTGCGGAGGCACGAGAATGCAGGGCGATGCGGGAGCGTGAGGGATCGGGACGATCCCTCTCCGCCAGAGGCTTCGCCGCAGAGACGGAGGGGGATCATCTTGATCCCCCCACCTGCAGCGTGTTCGCGGATGTGCGAGAGCGGTGGATGATGAGGGAGGCTCGGCTTTGCGGAGGCACGAGTATGCAGGGCGATGCGGGAGCGTGAGGGATCGGGACGATCCCTCTCCGCCAGAGCGCTGGCTGGCCGCATGGGATGCTGGCTTACATCCATAAGACCCGTTTTCAACTGTGCGTGGTATAAGTCTCGTGGCGTGCGCATGCCCAGGCTGTGAGCGAAAGATCATCGGCTGCCGCCTGCGGAATTTATCGGGTTCCCGCCGTTCGTCCGGCACGGCGGAAAGCGGCAGCTGCGTTCGTGCCTCCCTTCGCGACCGCAGTCCCTATTCTGCGGCGAGGGCTCAGGGCCGGGTCATGAAGGGGCTGCGGGAGAAGCCGCGCTTGTCGTGGTTGGTGATGCTTTCGATGTACCACTCGTGGGCGTAGGAGTGGGCGTCGAGGTAGGCGTCCATGTCTTCCTTGAGCTCGATCTGGAAGCGGCTGAAGCGGGGGTGCCAGCCTTCGGGAGGGACGCCCTGGGCAAAGGCGGAGGTGCAGTAGTAGTCGAGGGGGTGGTACTGAATGACGCTGCTGAGGTCCCCCTGCTCTTTGACGTCGGGGAGCGGGGTGTCGAGGATGGTGAGGCGGAGGTTGGCGGGCCTGATGCCGAGGATGTCGAGGGTGCGTGCTGCGGCCATGACGACGAAACCGCCGGCGCTGTGGCCGATGAAGTGCATGGGCTGGTCGGCGCGGACTTTACCGGATTTGATCTGCATGGCGAGCTTGCAGCCGACGATCTTGCCGATCTCCTCGCCCATGGAGCGGATGGCGGCGAGGTCGTTGAGGAAATTGTGCTGGAGGGAGGGGTCCTGGGCGGCTTCGTGCCAGTCCACGAGGCAGATTTCGGGGACTTGCAGGGCGAGGTCTTTGCTTCTCTCCAGGGTGTTTTGCATGCGCTCCATCCAGCGGCTTTTGTCTTCCTTGCGGTTGGCGCCGTCATGCAGGCCGTGGGCGATGAGGATGAGGCCGTGGGCGGTGCGCTCTGGCCGGGGGTCCCAGCCGTCTGCGGTGGCGCTGGAGAGGAGGCGGCCATCCCGCCGGTGGATGGCGCTGGTGGCGACGTAGTCTTTGGGCACGTGCCAGGCGATCCAGGCGGAGGTGAGGACGATGGCGACGGCGACGACGACGAGGCGGCCGAGGATGACGGAGAGGATGAAGCTGAGGCTGGCGGTGAGGCCGCCGAGGAGGCGGTGGTGCCAGGTGTGGCGCGCCTGCTCGACGGTGGCGCGGATGGTGGCGGCCTCGTCGAGGTTTTTGCTGCGGTAGAAGAACTCGGAGTGCTCGGCCTGGTAAAACCATTCGACGACTTCGCCGAGGAGGACGGTCTCGACCTGGTGGACGATGGCCATGGCGTCGGGGAGGGTGGCGGCGTGCTGGAGGCGGGCGGCGGCGGCTTCGAGGAAGTCGATCTGCAGGGCGTAGCGCCCGGTGCGGCGGTTGAGCTCGAGGAAGGAGCTGAGGGACTGCATCAAAATGGCGACGAGCGGGAGGGTGGTGCCTGCGAGGCCCATGACGTAGTCGGAGCCGGAGACGCGGAGGAGGTAGTCTGCGCGGCCGCTGATGACGAGCGCGGCGCCGGCGACGGCGAGGAAGAGGGCGCCGTCGAGGGTGCGGGTGACCCAGCGGCTGAGGTTTTTGCGCTCGTGGATGGCGGCGCTGCGCTTTTCCTGGTAGTGGTCTCGCTGGTTGAGGATGCGCTCTGTGAGGTAGCGCTGGCGGAGGGAATCGAGGTCAGGCGTGCTCTCGGGGGCAGAGTCCTGGGGCAGGCCGGCGGCGATGACCTGGAGCTTTGGGACGGTGGAGAGGGCCTCGACGGTGACGCGGCCGGGCAGCCAGCCGGTGGCGGCGGCGGAGCGTGCGATCTCGGCCAGGAGGCGGGCGCGCGTCCAGGTGTGCTGCATGCCGCGCCAGCGCAGCCACCAGCAGACGCCGACGATGGCGAGGGTGCAGGTGAGCACGGCGGCGGCGGTGTAGCCGGGGTGCCAGCCGAGGCGGAGGACGAGGAGCCAGAGGAGCGGGAGGACGACGGCGACGCCCTCCAGCGCGAGGATCCAGCGCCAGAGCCTGCGGGTATTGGGCGCGAGGGTGCTGGCGACGGCGTCCGCCTTTTCCAGCACCTGCGCCGCCGTGGCTCCCGGCTGCAGGCCGAGGGCGGTGCAGAGGGGCTGGTACCACGCGGGGCGGTGAGGGTGTGCGGGGGGCTGCTCCATGGGGCAGAATGATGAATCGGCTCAGCGCCTACTTCAGCGCAGCATCTGTGCCTGCGTCAAGTGTGGGACGTGCTATTTCCGGGCGGTGTCCGCAGGTTTGTCCTTGGTGAATTCCGGCAGGGAGAGGGGGGCTTTGCGCATGTCTGCGGCGCGCTGGCGGAGAGCTTTGGCGATGTCTGATGCGGTCTTGCGGTTTTCGGGCTTGGTGAGGGGGAGGGCCTCCATCCAGGCGGCGAGGCGCTCTTCGCGCAGGGGCAGGTCGCCGAAGTTTTTCACGGCGGAGATGGCGACGAGCTCCTTCATGGCTGGCAGCGCGGCCAGGGCCTGGCTGTAGGGGGGATCAAAGAGCGCTGCGTCGGGATACAAGTGGAAGGACAATGAGACGACGCACTGGGCGAGGGCCTCCTCGTTGTCTCCCTGAAGGGCGGCGAGGATGGCTTTGTTGTAGGGGGTGGTGGAGCTGGGCTTTTTGTCCTTGGCGGCGCTTTCCTGAATCCTGCGGGCTGTTTCTTTGAGGTCTCCCAGAAGCCAGGGAAGCCAGATGTTTGCCGGGCGCTCTGCTTCCGGCATGCGGGCGGTCAGCGCCTCGGTTTCGTCGATGGTTTTCTTCATTTCGGCTTCGAGCGCGGGGATCTGGGCGGGAGCGGTGCCGGGGCTCAGGATCTCCCGCTTGAGGATCAATGCGAGCTGGTGAAGGCAGGACTGGCGCTTGCTCAGGGTGAGGCCCGAGTCTGGAGCGAGGGCGCGCTGCAGCACGGCTTTGGCCTCCGCGAGCCTGCCAGCCAGGCGCAGCGCACCGGCGTAGGCGCTGGCGTGAGTGATGCCGGCGATGCTGTCGGAGTCGGGCTCTGCGCGTTCAAAGAGCTGCTTGCGGATGGCGATGGCTTCGGGGAAGAGCCCCATGTCTTCCAGAAGTTCTGCGTGGGCGTCCTGGGCCCAGGTGGATGTGTCGTTGGGGAGTCCTTCGACGAAGCATTTTTCGCTGTCGGTGTACAAGCCGAGGCGGCGGAGGTTGTCCCCGAGTTCGGTGAGGACCCAGCCTTTGTTTCCTTCGTCAACGGCATGCTCATAGGCGTCCTTGTAGCCTGCCGCGGCTTCGAGGGTCTCGTTCTGCTGGCGGTAATGCGCGGCACGGCGGGAGACGAGGTGGAAGAGGATGTCCTTGTCCTCCTTTTCGCTGTCGGGCTTGACCTTCTTGAGGGCGGCCTCGATCCCCTGGTTGAGCACGCTGAGCGACCAGAGGCGGTATTCTTCATCGGGGCTGCTGGTGCCGTCCCAGAAGGCTTTGTAGAGCGGGAGGCTGTCTGGCTGGTCCTTGAAGACCTGCTCGGCAAAGGCCCGGGTTTCTTTGGCACGGCCGACGTCGTTCATGTGCTTGGCCACTTTGAGGAAGAGGGTGCGCCAGGGCTCCTCGAATTTTTTGCTGCCGGCGGCTTTTTCGATTTCGGCGGCACAGCGCAGGAGGTCTGCCTTGTCTCCGGAGAGGTCGGCGGCTTTGTCCTCCAGCTTGAAGCGGCGTGTCCAGGCCTCGTCCTCGCGGGCGGGGATGAGGGTGGCCTTGCGGACGTGGTCGAGGGCTTCGACGGGGCGGCCAAGCTCTTCGTGGAGGTAGGACCAGGAGAGCTCCGCAAAGGCCTTGTGGTCAGCCTCCTCGGCGAGGGTGGAGGTGAGCCTGAGGTAGGCGGTGGCGCGGTCATATTCCTTGAGGGCTCTGGCCTGGATGTAGGCCCTGGCGGTGCTGATGTAGTCGGGCGGGTAGCCGGACTTCACCGCCTCGTCATAGGCTTTGAGATAAGAGGTGCGGTCCTGCGGGGTGACGCCCGTGCCCTTTTTTTCGGTGATCTTTTCATAGAGTGCAGACAGGCTTGAGGACTGCTTCTGCATTTTGTCCAGGCGGGCCTTGATCTCGGACATCTGCGGACTCTCGTAGAAAAGCTGGCCTTTGCGGATGCTGAGGGCTCCGTTTGCGACGGCTTTTTTCACCGAGGCCACGCCTTCGTCGAAGACGCCCTGCCATTCGGAGGAGAGCGCCTCGCGCTTGATGCCGCCTATGTTGTGCATCTTCAGGCGCTGCTCGATGAGTCCGGCATAGTCCTGCCAGACTTCGCGGGACTGGGGCTGGGTGAGCTCCATGGACTTGAGGCGGGTGCTGAGCAGGAGCCAGCGCAGAGGAGCGGGCAGAGTTTCGATTTCGTCTATCCTGGCCTGGTCGGCCTCGGTGGCGGCGGGTTTCCAGTCCAGCAGTGTCTTGAACTTTTCCAGGTGCTGCATGTGCTGACAGTCCATGCCGCATTTTTCGAGCTTGCCGTGTGTGTTGCTGGCGCGGGCGAGGAGCGCGTCGATGTCCTCGCGGCGGACGTGCGCGCCCCCTCCTCGGTACCACTCGGTGACCTGGGCAAAGATGTGCCAGGAGTCGGCGATGTCCCGGGCGGCGTCTGCGTCGGCATGCATGTCGCGCCAGGACCTGTCCTCCCGGGCCACGCCGACGACGGAGAGCGCGTCTGAGACGTCCACGGACCAGCGGGACTTGGCGTCTTCGAGGGATTCGCCGGCGCGGATGATGGGGGTGGGTTTGGGGAAGAACTTCCAGAGGCGGAGCCAGCCGTGCTGATCTGCGGCGACGAGGCAGCGGCCGTCGGGTGAAAAGGCCACGGCCTCTGCCTGCGCGGGCTTTTCTGAAAAGGCGGGGATGGTCTCGAAGACCTCGCCGTCCCTGCCAAGGCGGATGGAGCCGTTTTTCAGACCGGCGGCATACCAGCTGCCCTCGGGTGAAAAGGCGAAGGTGACGGGCGGGAAGGAGGAGCGAAAAGAATTGGCGCGTTCGATGGAGTAGGTGCCGTGCGCGATCTGGAGGAAGATGCCGTCATTGCCGCCGTCCTTGGTGACGAGGTGGGTGAGGTCATCCGGTGCCATGACCACAGGGCCGGAGAAGTCGTCGCTGGACTCCACCTCTCCATCGGCAGATTTGTAGGTGATGTATTTTTTGTCGTCGCCTGCGATGAGCAGGAGGCCATGGCTGGCAAAGGAGAGGGTCTTGATGGCGCTTTTCGAGAATGACTTGCGCCAGCGGAAAACGGACCCGGCAGTGCCTGCGGTGTCGGGAATGGAGGGGTCTGGGAGGGTGATGTCGAGGAGGGCGACGTCGCCACTGGGGAAGCCTGCGGCGAGTGATTTTCCATCGCAGGACAAGGCGAGGCAGCAGGGGGCTTCATTGAAGATTCTGCCATCGGATTCGGTGCGGGACTGGTCGGTATCTTCGCCCTGACTGCGGCCTTTTTTGGAGGCTGCCGCCTTGCCTGTCTGGGCTTTGGGCTTGTTGAAGCTGGCGGCCGTGAGGAGCAGCGCACGGCGGGGGCCGGGGCCCTGGGCAAACTCGGCATCTCCCACCCAGGCACTCATTTCTTTGAAGCTTCTGGCGTAGCCGACTGCGACATGGGTGAGAGGCAGGGAACTGTAAGATCCATACAATCTTCTGGCGGACACGGACAGAGCCATGATGCCGTGCGGGGGACAGAAGCCCGCGGCGGTGAAGCCCTGGCTCGTGAGCTGGGGGATGGGGCTGGCTTCGGAGTCTTTTTTGGATTCAGGATCGGTGGTCAGGTACCGAAGTTCGCGCCCGATGGGGTCCAGCTCAAAGAGGGCCACATCCCCGCGCTCGGTTTCACCGAGATCCACCATGCCGGCATTGGCGATGGTTCCGCTGGGCAGGGTGAGGACGGGGCCGCGGGCAAATGAGAGGCTGCCCCGGTCTGAGAGCACATCTGTGCCATCTGCCGACCAGACGCCGATGCTGCCGGACCAGGTGCAGGCCACCAGGGAAGCACCATCTTTGCTGTAGCTGACATGGATGCGGCTGCCCCAGTCGATGTCTTTTTCATCGATGGAGTAGCCAATGCTGAGCTTGCGGATTTCGCCAAGAGTGGCGGCATCGAGCAGATAGGCATTTCCAAGCCGCCCGCCGAGGGCGATGCGTTTGCCGTCTGGAGAAACGGAGAGGGACTCCACGCCTTCCTTCAAAAGCATGAAGGCCCCGGCGGGCTTGCCGGTGCTGACATCCCGCAGCTCGACGGCTGCGGTCTCGGGGGCCCGGCCATACTCATGGGTGGAGGCGACGACGCAGGTCCTGCCGTCTGGCAGGAAGGAGAGGGCGGTGATCCGGCCTTCATGCTTCCACTGCACTGGGGGGGCTTTCTCCGGCCCGGTGCCGGCGACAACGACGGTGCCGTCTGCGAGGCCGGCGAGAAAGCGGTCTCCGGTGGGGCTGAGGGAGAGGGCGGTCCATTCGCCGAGCGGGGGCAGGATGGGCTCGGACTCGACTCCGGTGGCGAGCTCGATGGAGATGACCGGACCATCCTCGATGGCTGCGATGATTTTTTTGCCGTCCGGAAGCAGGGCTGCGGAGGCAAACTTGCGCCTGGTCTTGATGACCAGGGAGGTGACGCTGGGCTGAAGCTCCCAGACATGGAGGAGGCCGAGGCCATCCACCACCAGGAGGCGGCGGCCGTCCTTGCTGGCGTCGAGTGCGCGGACCAGCCTGCTAGTCTCATCATCAGTCCGGACACTCGCAAAGCTCAGGGGGAAAGCGAGGGAGGGCTTGGCCACTGCCTCCGGCTTGGGCTGACTGGCGAGGTCCCAGGCGAAAAGCTGGCTGAGTCTTTTGTCGTCCTCATCCTGCTGAACGACGAGAAAGCCGGGCTGGTGCCACCAGGGGATGATGCTGGTGACGGGCGTCTCCTTGGACAGCCTGAAGGCGCCGGCGGGCTCCACCTGAGAGGTGGCGGCGCGGGCAGCCGGAGCGAGTGCGGGCGCGGCTTTGGCCTCGTCGCTTGCTGCCGCTTCGTCAGGCAGAAGCTCGGCGGCGGCGGCATTGACCTCATCCTTGGCGCTTTGGGGGATGGCGGCCATGTCCTCCATGGCGCGGCGGAAGAACATCGCCTCGACGGTGCGCCTGCCTTCAGACCAGAAATTGATGGTCTGGGCCTTGTAGAGCTGGCCCATGGCGGCGGCAGCTTTCTGCTGCTGATCCTTGGCGATGGCGATTTCCGACCTGGCTTTTTTTTCGGCATCGGTGGCCACGGCTGCCTGCTGGGTGGCGGCGGTGGCCTCCGACTTGGCGCGCTCGCTGGCGGCGAGGGCCTCGGCCCGGCTTTTGTCCGCGGCTTCTTTTTCCAGGACGGTCTGCTGGAGAATGATTTCGGCGTTCTGCCGGGCGAGGTCCGCCTTGCTGCGCTGCATGAGCGCCCAGATGGCGACGGCGGGGCAGACGATGAGGAGGAGGACGGCGGCGGCGCGGCCCCAGAGGGCGGCCATGCGGGCCCAGTCCTTGGGCATGCGGTCGGAGATCCAGCGGGTGTTGAAGTTTTCCCGGTAGATGGGGTTCTTGACGATGAGCCAGCCTTTCTCTCCGCGCACGAGGCCGGTGAGCTTGAGGGCGGAGATTTCGGGCAGGACTTCGCTGTCCTCCACGCGGGAGCCTTTGAGGACGCGGCGGTAAACGCCGAGGAGCTTCTGGGTGAACTCGGGCTGGAGGGTGCGCTCTTTGTCGATGCGGTCGCGGATGGCGGTGAGGTTGTCGTCGGTCTCGCGGGCGCGCTGGGAGAGGAAGTTTTCGTGGACGATGCTGTCCACGTGCGCGGGGAGGGTGGCGGCCTCGTCTGCGGCGGCCATGGCGCAGATCTTTTGCGTGAGGTAGGGCTGGCCGCCGGTCCAGTGATAGACGCGGGAGACGATGTCCCGCGCGGCGTCCGGGGGGAGGCGGGTGAGGCCGTCTGCGAGGGCGAGGGACTCCTGCTGGGTGAAGTCGCGCAGCTCGATGCGGTGGCCGATGTTGAAGGGGGTGATGTCCTTGTTTTCGATGAGGTCGGCGGGACTGGCGACGCCCATGAGGCAGAAGCTGAGGCGCTCGAGCTCGGGGTCGCGGCTGCGGCGGTTGTAAAGCTCGCGGATGCCGGTGAAGAGCTCGTCTGTGGAGAAGGCGGTGATGCTGCGGACGTAGTCGATCTCGTCGATGACGATGACGATGCGGCCGGTGATCTCCGCGAGGAGGACGCGGCGGATGACTTCCTGCCACATCTGCTGGGGGCCGAGATTGGCATTGGCGGCGCGGAAGTCGTCGATCTCGTCCTCGATGCCGAAGTCGTCGCCGAGGCGCTCGAGCATGCCGTCGAACCACTGATGGGCGGTGAGGTTTTTGCCGAGGCCGGAGAGGTCGATGAAGCCGAAGCGGAAGCCTTCGCTGCGGAGGCTGCCGGCGGCGCGGGAGACGAGGGAGGACTTGCCCATCTGCCGGGAGGTGAGGACGTAGCAGAAGTCTCCGGCCTTGATGGCGTCAAAGAGCTCCTGGTCGGCGCGCCGCTCGATGTAGGAGCGGTTCATGGGGGGCATGGTGCCGCCGGTCCAGTAGTAGCGTGCGGTGGCGGGCTGCTTGCCGGGCTCTGTGCTCATGGGTGTGCGGGTGTGGAAGGTGCGTGCGGGGTCCCCCTGCCCCGCTGGGCGGCTGCTGCTGAGGTGGTGCGGTGGCTAGACGAGGTGGTCTTCGAGGTAGCGGCGGTAGATGCCGCAGCGTACCTGGGCCTCCTGGCGGATCTCTCCGACGATGAGGCCGGCGCTGCGGAGGCGGAGGAAGGAGTCGGGGTCGAGCTCCCTGCCCTGCTTGATGAAGCCGCGCACGGCGGCTTCGAGCTCGGGGTCGCGATGGAGGGCGATGAAGAAGCGGCGGAGGTGGTCGCCGAAGACGCCGCTGTCGCGGCTGGCATTGGCGATGAGTTTTTCGAATTCGGCGTTGGGGTCGCTCTCGGTGCGCTCGATGGTGAGGGCGTAGAGGCTGCGGCGCACGAGGAAGGGCTGGCCGCCGACGGCCTCCATGAGGCGGCGGATCTGCTCGTCATTGGCCAGGGGGTGGCCGTAGCGGGCATTGAGGTCTTTGACTTCCTCAAAGGTGAAATCCGCCAGGGTGACGCGGGTGCCGACATTGAAGGGGGACTGATTGACGTCTTTGATGAAGAGGGTGGCCTCGGTGGCGAAGCCGATCACGAGGGAGAGCTGGCTCCAGACGCTGGCGGGATTGAGCTGGCGGGCATTGTGCCAGGAGCGGAAGAGGCCGAAGACTTCGGTGCTGAAGCCGCAGGGGAAGAGGCGGTCCACCTCATCGAGGGCCCAGACGATGGGGGTCTGGGCGTCGCCGATGATGCGGCGCTTGACGAAGCGCTCGAAGCGCACATTGGGCGCGCGGCCTTCGGAGCCGGGCTCGTCGTAGGTGGCGTCGATGTCGAGCTGCTCGGCAAGCTGGTAGGCGAGGGCGCGGTAGAAGGTGTCGAGGGTGGCGAAGTCGCTCTCGTTGAGGGTCTGGAAGTCGATGATGACGACGCGGCTGCCGTTTTTGCGGGCGCGCTGGAGGCCGCGGGCGATGAGGGAGGTCTTGCCCATCTGGCGCGCGCCTTTGACGAGGACGATGCTGTCGCAGTGGTCGATGCCGGCCTCAAAGACGGCGTCTGAATTGCGCACGACGTAGAAGGGCGAGGTGAGGGGGACGGCGCCGACGGGGTTTTCCCGCTGCTGGGCCTGGGTGGCGGGCGGGGGCTGGGGGCGCTCGACGGCTTCGGTGATGGACTGGAGGAGGGCCTCATCGTCCTCGGGGCCGTGCCAGAGCTGGTACTGGAGGTGCTGGAGGGCGTGGGCCATGCCGGGGGGGAGCTCTCCCTCATAGGCGACGCGCACGGGGAGGATGCGCGGGGTGCCGCCGGGCGGGGTGTTCTGCCGGCGCTGGGCGATCTCGATCTCCTCTTCGAGCATTTCACTGCCGATGGAGAACATGGAGAGGAGCGGGATGACGATGTCTGCGGTCTCGACTTTCTCGCGGATGACGCGGCGCCAGTCTGAGCCGACTTCGAGATTTTTGTCCACAAAGACGCGGTGGCCGCGCTGCTGGAGGCGCTCGTAGATGAGGCCGAGGAGGCGCTCGTCTTCGACGACGTTGCGGCGGTAGAGGATGGCGACGGAGGATTTGTCTGCGGCGAGCGGTGGCTGGGCGGGTGCGGATGGAGATGCGGGCGCGGGTGCAGGCACAGGAGCGGGTGCCTGTGCGGGTACGGGCCGGGGCTTGGCTGCGGCGGCGGGCTGCTGGGCTTCGGACTTGAGCTGGCGGAGCTTGAGCTCGCCGATGAGCTGGCGGATCTGCACGGCGGCGCTTTCGAGCTTTTCGATGAGCGGCGGGGTGCTGGCGTCGAAGTGCTGGGTGGTGGCGAGGAGGAACTCGAAGACGCGGCAGGTGTCCGGCGCGGCGACGTAGAGGGGGACGACGGGGACTTTGTATTTGTCTGCGACGAGGAGCTCGCGCCGCTGCTCGTCGGGCTTGAGCACGGTGTTGTCGCTGATGAGGATGCACATGAGGAGGCTGTTGCAGATGGCCTGGGAGATGGAGTCGTCCCAGCGTGAGGCGAGGGCGATGCCTTCCTGGTCGATCCAGCAGCGCAGGCCATTGGCCTCAAGGACGGTGCGGAAGTTGTCTGCGCAGTCGCGGTCGCTGCTGCGGTAGCTGATAAAGACGTCGTGCTTTTTCATCATGCTCATATTTGAATGGCGGAGAGACGATCAGGGGTGAGGTGCAGTGCCTGCGCATTTCAGCGCGTTTTGCATGCCTGCGTCAAGCATTGGGAACGGATAAAGTCTTGCCATTTTCAAGAAATCTCAATAGTAGCTGCCGGGATGCCAGGTTAGCTCTCCGCCTGCCGAAGCCCAGACTTTATTTAATTGAACCATTGATGAGTGCTTCATCCACCTCCCACAATGAGGCAGGCCAGCGACATTACGCGGTCTTCATCTCCTACCGGCATGCGGACAACAAGGAGTCGGGCCGCCAGTGGGCAAACTGGCTGCACGACACGCTGGAGGGCTACGTGGTGCCGCCGGAGCTGGTGGGCACGGCGAATCTGCGCGGGGGCCAGGTGCCGGCCTCGCTGTACCCGGTTTTTCGGGATGAGGCGGAGCTGCCGGCGGATGCGGACCTGAGCAACAACATCAAGCTGGCGCTGGAGCGGAGCGATCTGCTGGTGGTGCTGTGCTCGCCACGGGCGGTACAGTCGCGCTATGTGGCGGAGGAGATCCGCTACTTCAAGGAGCTGGGGCGGTCCAGCCGCGTGCTGGCGCTGATGATCGACGGTGAGCCGAATGTGACGGATGATGCGGGAAAGTCCGGCCTGGAGTGCCTGCCGGAGCCGCTGCGCTACGGGGCGGCGCGGGAGGATGGCAGCGTGGACTGGAGCGTGCGGGTGGAGCCGATCGCGGCGGATGTGCGGCCGCAAGGGAGGCCGGAGCAGGGCTGGACGAGCGCGGCGCTCTACGGCCGTGAGCTGAAAAAACGGCAGCCCGCGCTGGGCAGCCGCGAGGTGCGGGAGGCGGTGGTGGAATATGAGAAGCGGCTGAACGAGGCGGTGCTGAAGATCGTGGCAGGGGGCCTTGGCGTGCCGTTTGGCGTGCTGACACAGCGCGACCAGGTGCGTGCGCTGGCGGCGGCGCGGCGGCGCGGGCGTGTGCTGATGCGGCTGGCGGCGGGCTTTGCCCTGCTGGCACTGGCGGCGGCGGTGGCGGGCGTGGTGGCGTGGCAGATGCGGGGGAAGGCGGAGCGCAGCGAGCTGACAGTGCGGCAGAATGCGGGCAGGTCTGAGTTTACGACGGCCACGGACTGGATGCGGCAGGGCGTGGGGGACAAGGCGCTGGCGCATTACGCGAAGTCGTTGAGGCTGGATCCGCACAACTCCTCCTCCGCCTTCTGCATCCTGACTCTGCTGGGGCGCAAGAGCTGGCCGGTGCTGCTGCGTGAGTTTGCCGGGCCTCACATGGTGCGCCGCATGCGCCTGCTGCCGGATGAAAAGCGCCTGGTGACTGCGCGGGCGCTGGATGCCTACAGCGTGATGGGCAAAGCAAGCCTGCAGGTGTGGGACTGGCGGACGAGCCAGCTGCTGACGAGGCCGCTGGAGGTGGGGCGCCGTGAGGTGGTGGACATGCGGGTGAATGCCGCTGGCACGAAGGCGCACCTCACGCTGGTGCACAAGGGCATCGATGAAACCCATGTCACGCCGCTGCCAGCGGGAGCCCTGCACCCGTTTTCTTTTGCGAAGGATGACGAGGCGCACGCGAAGCCACTGCAGTGGCTGAGTGCCGACGAGCCGCTGCCGCTGAACAAGGACATCGTGCCGGCGGGAGATCAGCGCGTGCTTTTCAAGACGGCGGCGACGGGGCTGCGCCTCTGCGAAAACTTCAGGCACGAGAGCGCGGTGACCGCGCAGGATGCGCTGCACGGCCATCTTTTCGCCACGGGAACGGCTCTGGGATTTGCGCGGGTGTGGACGCGCACGGACGCGCCATGGCCCACGGTGGCTGTGGCGGCCCGGAAGCCTGCCCAGGCCGGAAACACCGAGCCTGTGCCGCCGGGGCCGTTTCAGAGCGACTCGAACACCGAGGGGCAGGACGAGCTCTTTGCCACCGCTCCGGATGGCAAAACAAAAGTGTGGGGCAGGCGTGATGGCAGCCGCCGGAAGCCCTACCTGGAGCTGGACGGCAAAAAGGTGCCGCTCGACATCACCACCTATGGCGGAATGTATGTGGCCAATTTTTCCAACGACGGACGTCTGCTGGCGCTGCGCACCGCCTCCGGTCTCCTGGGGAGCTCAGCCTCCCTGAGCGGCCTTTATAACGACGGTGCCTCGCTCTACGATGCGCGGACGGGTGCGGTGCTGCGCTCCAAGCTGCCGCATGACGGCTGCTCGTGGACGGGTTTTGACCACAGCGGGCGCTGGCTCATCACGCTGGGGAATGGCAGCATCCAGTGCTGGGACAGCACCACGGGAGAGCGCAGCGGCCCGGCTTTCCAGCACCCCGGCGTCTCATGGATGGCGACGGACCCGAAGCGCCCGAACCGCCTGCTGAGCTTCAGCGAGCACGGGCAGCTGCGCATCTGGGACGTGGAGAAAGGTGTGATGCTTTACGAGTCCGACTGGCCGGCAGGTGACAGCGCCAAGGCGGTGCCCGGCGCGGAGGCACTGCACAGCGCGGCGCTGGACCCGGAGCGCCCCTGGTTCATCCAGCGGGAGCCCGGCGGCATGGTGTTTCGGAGTCTGGAGACGGGAGATCCGCTCACGGATGTGCTGCCGCATGTGTCGCTGGAAATGAATCCCGGCTACGAGCAACTGGTGCGCCTGCTGGGATGGGACGCAGTGCTGGCAAAGGACTTCTCTGCCGCTGCTGAAGCGCTGGCCACCGCCGCCGAGGCTGTCGCGGGCCTTTACGTGAACGACTTCGGCATCATAGCCCCGCTGCGTGACACCGCCGCGGCTTTCCAGAGGGTCGAAGAGCTTTTGAAGCCCGCACAGCCGGGTGAGAGCACCGCCGTGCATGCGCTGCTGGGAAAACTCACCGGCCAGCCGCAGCTGCGCCCGCTGCTGGAGACGCCGGCGGCAAAGCTCGCGGAAAATGCCGCGGAGGGCCGGGCGGTGATGATTCTGCAAAAAGCGGTGGAGGAGTCGGCCATGCAGCATTGGGAGGACCACACGGCGGAGCTGCGCTGGGCGGTGGACCAGGAGCGCATGCAGAACATGCGTGAAATCTTCCAGGAGGCACGGCGCGCCGCACCTGCGCCTGCGGAGCGCCTGATCCGCGAACTGCAGGCGCTGTGGGCTGAGCGCACAGATGCCATGGCCCTCTTTCTGCGTGTGGATGAAGGTGACCGCAGTCCCGAGGTGCTGGCGCAGGCGATGGAGTTGCTGGTGGAGTACCAGACGCTGCTGGATGCGGATGAAAGAACTCCTTTCAACTACGCCGCCCCCGAAGACCTGCGTGACAGGCGGCTGCGCTATGAGGAGCTGCAGCGCAGTGCTGAAGTGTGGAAGCTGCCCCTTCCCTCCGGTCCTTACGCTTCGGCGAAAACGGGCGGTCTGCTCGCGACGGGAGAGGAGCAGGTCTATCACGCACTGGACAAGGTGCTAAACACCCAGCCCTTCCCGAAACTGGACGTGGCCACGCTGCGCTCCTGGTATGAGCCGCTGCTGAAGGAGGCTGTGCTGCAGCCGGACCGGCGGGCGTCCAGCCGCTATTTCCGTGCAGAGCCGCTGCTGGAGTGGCTGGCACGGCCGGACGAGAAACCCGGCGCGGAGATGCTGGAGCGCCGCCTCGCCTTTGCGGAAAGCCTGATTGGCGATTTTACACGCCATTACCAGGCGCTGCTGCTTATCAAGGAAGGTGTGCGCCCGCATGTGTCTGCCAAGGAGCCGCTGGGAAAGCGTGCGCTGAGATCGCAGATCTGGATTTCGCGCCGCATCGCGCGGCAGGAGGGCTGGAGCGAGAGCGCCGCAGTCATGGACTCCATCTTTCCGCTCGTCTCCGAGTACCTGGGCAGCGGGGGCGCGTTTGAAGAGATCGTGAATGGCAGCACGGACGCTTTCGAGCAGAGCCTGGTCAGGAACCTGGTGGCGGACGTGAGATTCCCCTTTGAGCAGCTGCCCGCAGGACTCCAGACGAAGTATGCGGGCCTTCTGGCGCGCTATGGGGAGGACAGCCTGCAGCCCAGGGCCGCAGCCCTTCTGCAAGCCGCGATGAAAGCAGGCCCGCTCGTGCCGGAGCAGGTGGCTGCGCTGGGCTCCGCGCTCTACCGCGAGAAAAAATACGCCGAAGCCGCCCCGCTGCTGCGACAGGCGGCGGAGACGCTGCCCAAAAGCGGTGGCCTTTTCGAGCTCGCCCCCATCCTCTACCGCGAGTGCTACGCCTGGCTGCACACCGGCGCTGACAATCTGGTGGAGGCAGAGGCTGCGGCGAAGAGGCATGTGGCGGCATTTCCCGCCAAACCGGAGGGGCATTACTTCATGGGCCAGGTCCTGGAAAAGCGCGGGCTGCACGCCGCGCAGATGGCGGAGTTCGTTCTGGCGGTGAAGGCTGCGATCCGAGGCGGGCCTTCCTACTCCGACTATGTGGTGGATGTGCTGGGCAAGATTGACTCCGCCTGCACCAAGGCGGGCACACCGGCTGAAGCGGAGGCTGTTGCGAATCAGCTCATCGCTGAATTCCCGAAAAATCCCGAGGGTCATCGCTTCCTCGGAGGCATTCTGCAAGGTCGCGAACAGCCTGCCAAAGCGGCGGCGGCCTTTGCCTACGCCGTGAAATTTGCCCAGGAACAAGGCACGTACGCCTACCCTCTCACCTACGTGACCGGCGTGCTGCGCCAGCTGGGCACCGCGCTGGGCAAGGCGGGAAACCTTGCCGATGCTGAAAAAGCCTTTGACCATGCCACCGGCCTCCTGCCGCAGGATGGCGGAGTGGCGCGGCAATGCGGCTGGGCGGCCTTCAACGTGGGGCTCCACGCCAAGGCCCTGAGCTACTGGCAGACAGCCCACAAACTGCTGGGTGAAAAAAATGAGGATGCGATGGCAGGCGTGGCCGTGGGCCACTGGTCCACAGGAGACAAACCTGCGGCGGTGGCTGCGTACCAAAAGCTCATCGCGCTGAATGCGGACTACGGCAAAGCCGACTACGTGGCGAAGCTGGACTGGACAAAAGCGGAGGTCGCCGTCATGACGGAGATCCTGGCGGCGCTGCCGAAGCCGTGAGGCGCAGATTGCGCATGCACCAAGCTCATTCAGCGGGGCTGCCGCCCACATCCTGCGGCACGGCGCTCCCGGCTGAGATACCACGATCTATGGGAAACGGGTGTGAGCAGGCTTGTGCACGAGCAGCCTGGATGTCTGGACTGCAGGTCGGCCGTGTTTGGCGTCGAAGGCGTATTGCAACGAATGGCGGCATGGCAAGCTTTAGACCAGATGCCACTGGATCGTGCTATGAAGCGGCTTGCTGCTGGCGCGGGTCGTGCGCGGCGTGAGCGCTCTCAGTTTTTCCCGCGCCACTGCTCCTGCACCCAGGCGTCGTCCCAGGCGGTGCCGGGGCTGGGGGTTTGCCTGTCCAGGCTGGTATTTTGTGTCATGACGACGACCCAGTGGCTGTCGTACCCGGTGCAGTGGGTGATGCGGTAGCCTTTCTTTTCGTGCTCGGTGATCCACTCCTGCGGCCAGGGGCCGGGGCCGGTGAGGACCTGCTCTCCATACGCGGTGCCCTGGGTCATGATGACGGACCAGGTGTCCTGGCTGCGGTCTTTGCTGTACTCGTCTCCGGCGAGGCTGGTGATGCGGTAGCCGGCTTTCATGTTTTGGGAGATCCACCGGCTGCGCTCTTCATTCCAGGGGCCGGGGAGGTGGTAGCGCTGGTCCTTCCAGCCGGTGCCGGCGGTGAGGACGAAGACCCAGGAGGTGCTGAAGCCGGCGTGGCTGGTGATGTGGTAGCCGATGCTGCGGAGCTGGTCGATGGAGGAGGGGTCGAAGTCGAGGCCGAGGAGCTTTTGCTCGCGTGCTGTGCGGCCGGTGGCGGACATGACGACGCGCCATTTTTCGTTTTCGCCGCCGAGGCTGGTGATCTCCCAGCCGTCCTGCCACTTCTGCTTGATCCAGTCGAGCGGGAGCTTGCCGACGGGGTGGGCGGCCTGCTGGGTGAAGCCGGTGCCGGTGGAGGTAATGATGCGCCACTGAGTGGCGAAGCCGCCGATGGCGCTGATGCGCGCGCCTTTGTCTGCGGGGGTGGTGGTGAGGGCTTCGTCGTCGGTGTGGTCGGGGGTCTCGGGCTCCGGGGGGGCTTCGTCGCTTTTTTCTTCGGCGGCCTGACGTGGCGGGGTGAGGGCGGCGAGGGTGAGGTCGGCACGGGAGCCGGGCTGCCACTGCGCGGCGAGGGCGAGTGCGGCCTGCGGATTGACGACGCCACTGGTGGCGACCGCTTCCTGCAGGGACTCGAGCGCGGTGACGGAGCGCTCGAGGATGAGGCGCACATCCACGGCGGTGAGCTGCGGGTGCTCGGTGCGGATGCGTGCGGCGAGCCCGGCGACGGCGGGCGCGGCCATGGAGGTGCCGGACATGAAGCCGGCCTGGTCTGCGAGGAGGAAGGAGAGGATTTTTTCTCCGGGGGCGGCGACCTGGACGCTGGCGGTGCCGTAATTGGAGAAGTCGGAGAGCTTGTTCTCTGCACTCACGGAGGCGACGGTGATGACGTTGGGGAAGAAGCGGGAGAGGTAGGCGGGGGACGGGTAGCCGGCGTCGTTGTCTTCGCTGTCATTTCCGGCGGCGAGGACGAAGAGGACATCGGGGTTTTGATGGATCATGAGGGCGAGCTCGGCGGCGGCATTGACGAGGAGCTCCAGGCCGAGGTCTCCGCAGAGGTCGAGCCCGATGGGGCAGGTGTAGTTTTCGATGGAGTCGGGGTCCATGCCGTGCTCCTGGTAGATGTCCTTGATGTCTGAGGCGACGCCGGTGAACCATTTGCGCGACTGCATCCAGCTGAGGTTTGCGACGCCGGCGCCGGTGCTGCGGAGGTAGGCGCTGCGGCGTGCGCCGTGCTTCAAGGCGTCTGAGAGGAGGGTCTTGCGGAGCTGCATGACGAACTGCTCGTAGGTGACGGTGCGGGGGGCGAGGCGGTGCGCGAGGGCGATGAGGTCTGTGACGGCTTCCTTGGGGGTCTGAAAGCGGCCGTGGATCATGCCGTGGACCTGGGCGGTGCTGTTGCTGGCTTTGAGGACGATGCCTGCGACGTGGGTGCCGTGGGAGGCGCTGACGAGCATGTTGGTGAAGGTGAGGTCGTCGATGTCCACGCCTTCGTCCATCAGGGTGTCGAGGCCGAGCTGGCGCACGAGGGGGTTCTCATAGCCTTTGCGGAGGTCGTCGAGTTTCAGGCCTTTCCATTCGGTGCTGCCGGTGTCGTAGGACTCGACTTCGCTGCGATTGTAGAGGGTGACGAATTTGCGCAGGAGGGTGGCGCTGGAGCCGTCTGCCATGTTGGCCATGAGGGGGGCGCGGAGGGGCTCGTCTGCGGCGGCGTTCCAGCCGTAGATGTCGTCGATGAAGCCGTTGCGGTCGTCGTCGAGGCCGGGCTTGCCGGTGGCTTCGGCGGTGTTGGTCCAGTAGCGGGGCTTGATGTCCTTGTGGTCGTGATCGATGAAGCAGTCGCTGATCATGACGAGGCCGGGGCGTGTGATTTTTGCGGGGGCTTCGGGGTGCTCCTGCACGAAGGAATAGCAGCGCAGGAGGAGATTGACGGCGGAGAATCCGGCGGCGTCTTTCTTCAAAAGGTCGCGCGCTTTTTTGCCGGACTTGTCGGTGAGATTGGCATCGGCCCCGGCCCAGAGGAGGGCGCGGCAGATTTCAAAGCTGCCGGCCTTGGCGGCGAGCATGAGGGGCGTCTCGCCGCTGGCATTGCGCACGTCCGGCTTGGCGGAGCTGAGGAGGAGCTGGCGGACGCGGTCGGTGTCTGCCTTTTCGACGGCGGTGAGGAGTGCGGCGGGGTCCCCTGCCCCAGTCTGCGCGCGCAGCGGTTGAATCCAGCTGACTGAAAGGGCCAGGGTGCTCAGGATGACTTTGCCAAGAGAAGGAGAAGGAGCCATGGGTGCGAGTGGAGCATAGGGAGCATGAAGTGACCAGCCCTAAATGACGGGCTTGCATTTAAGCAGAGCGCCTGCTTGATGGCGGGCATGAGCCCGAGAATGAATGAGGGGGAGCGCGGCGCGAGACAGTGCGCGGTTTTCATTTCCTGCCGGCATGCGGACAATGCGGAAACAGGTGCGGTGAACGGACAAACCCATTTCAATCAATGCCTGCCGACACGATGAGCTGCCAGTACTTTGCCTTCATCAGCTACAGCCGGAGGGACAGCCGGGTGGCGGCGTGGCTGCAGAAGCGGCTGGAGTGGTTTCGCTTTCCGGTGAAGCTGGTGCCGGTGGAGCGGAGGCCGCCGCATGAGCGCTATGTGCGGCCGATCTACCGGGACAAGACGAACCTGGAGGTGACGGATGAGCATTACTGGAAAAACATCCGGTGGGCGCTGGAGGAGTCGCGCTACCTCATCGTGCTGTGCTCGCCGCATGCGGCGGGGTCTGAGCCGGTGGACATGGAGGTGAGGCATTTTTTGGAAACGCATGGCGGGGACACGAGCCTGCTGGCGCCGGTGATCGTGAGCGGGAATGTGATGAGCGCGGGCGCGGATGGGGCGCTGTGCCCGGCGCTGCGGGCGCTGGGGGGCACGCTGACGGACCGCAATCTGCCGACGATGGTGGCGGATGCGGCGGGCACGGAGCAGGCGGCGTGGGAGGATGGCTTTGTGTCGCTGATCGCCTACCTGCTGCGGCTGGAGCGCACGGCGGTGGGGGACCACATCCAGCGTGAGACGCGGCGGCAGGCGGCGGTGCTGCGCCGCTGGCTGGTGGCGGTGGGGGTGCTGGCGGTGTGCGCGGTGGGTGCGGGGGTGGTGGCGCTGAAGCAGCGGAGCATGGCGCTGGCGAATGAGCAGAAGGCGCTGGTGCTGCTGTCTGAGACGCTGGTGTCGTCCGCTGGGAGCTCGCTGCTGCAGGGGCTGGCGGGGCGGGCGCGCAGCCAGCTGGATGCGTGCCCGGAGGGGCTGCGGTTTGCGGAATGGCGTAGGGTGGCCGGGCAGGTGCCGCGTACGGAGCTGCGGCTGGAGCATGCGTGGTGGTGCCAGAGGGTGGCGGGGGATGCCGGGTGTGAGAACGTGATCACCGAAAGCCGCGACGATGGTGTGCTGCTGTGGACGAAAAAGAACCGGTACAAGGAGGCTGCGCTGCTGTCTGCGGAGGCGGGGCCGGGCTTTGCGGCGGATGCGGCCTGCGCCCGGGTGCTGACTTTGGCCAAGCCTGCGGCGGTGGTGCTGCATGAGGTGGCGACGCGCCGGGTGCTGCGGCGGATCGCGCTGGACCTGCCGGAGGAGACGAGGCTGATGAGCCTGGTGCTGAGCGCGGATGGCCGGCTCCTGGCCTGGGCCACGGAGGATGAGGTGCATGTGGCTGCGGCGGATGGCGCGGACGCGGCGGTGGTCTCGCGGCGCCCGGGCTTCAAGGTGCGGGAGCTCTCCTTTGGCGGGGCGCGTGGGCGCTGGCTGATGGTGCGTGGCGGGGAGGCTTCTGAGCTGGTGATGGTGGAGGAAGAATCCGCAGCGCTGAAGCTGAAGAGCAAGCCGCTGGCGGGCCGGGCATGGCTGGCGGCAGGGGCGGACAGAGTCGTGGTGGCGGCGGCGCAGGGGGCTGAGGGAAAGTTTTTCGTGCAGGACGGCCCGGGCGCCGACGGGGGGCGGAGCCTGGAGGTGGCGGGGGCCTACGGGGTTTCGGCGCTGAGTCCGAAGGGGGACTTTGCCGCCTTCAGCCTGGGCCCGGGAAAACTGGCGCTGCTGAATGTGGATAAAGGCCAGGTGCTGGTGCAAAATACCATTTCCACAACCCGGACGAACGACGCGATGGCGTTTTCCCAGGCGGGGGATTTGTTTGGGTACGACAAGGGCGGCGGCCGCGTGGAGGTGGTGAAGCTGCCGGGCGGGGAGCGCCTGGGGACGATCTGGACGCATGAGACCGTGATCAATGCGGTGGCGTTTTCCCCCGATGGCCGGCGGCTGCTGACGGGGGGAGATGACGGCCTGGCGCTGATGTGGCCGGTGGAGGCGGTGCGGAACGATGAGGCCATCGCGCTGCCAAAGGATGCGTGCGACATGCAGACGGGCTCGCTGGATCTCTCGCAGGACGGTGCGCGTGCGGTGCTGTGTGATGACGAGCACGGGACGGTGACGGTGTGCGATGTGATGAGCGGGCGCTGCACGACGGTGCCGTGCGCGGGGGTGAAGGCGGTGCAGGCCGGGAATGGCACGGGGGGATTTTGGGCGGCGTGCGACGGGGCAAAGGCGGGGGTGTTTCGTTTTGGCGCGGAGGGACGCACTCCGGTGCGGGTGATCGACGGGAGCGGCTTTTTGTGTCTTTCGGCGGATGAGGGCACTGCCTCCTGTGTTTCGCGGGGCGGGCATCCTGCGTTTTTTGATGCGACCAGCGGCGCGATGATCCGCGAGTATGCGGAGATCGAGGGTGCGCCGCCGCACGGGGCGGTGATGAGTCCGGACGGTGAGCATCTGGTGGTGAACCTGGACTATGCGGACATTCGTGTTTTGCGGCGGTCGCAGCACTCGGTGCTGAAGCTGGCGCTGCCGTCCACGGTGCGGAATCCGGGGATGGCCTTCTCCATGGCGGTGAGCCAGGACTCGACGATGCTGGCGGCGGGCTTTGCGTTTGGGGAGCTGTGGATCTTCCGGCTGAGCGACGGCGCGGTGCTGCACAAGCTGAAGGCGTCTGACTTTCACGTGTCGGGCGTGTGCTTTGCGGATGAGGACCGGCGGCTGATCTCGCTGGGCTCGGCGGGAAATCTGAACTTCTGGGACACGCGCACGGGCCGGGGTGTGCTCTCGGAGATAGCCACGGAGGCGAATGAAGACCCCTGGGTGTGCTACCTCCGGGCGGACAAAAGCCGGCGGTTGCTGGTGACCCTGGACGGGACAGACCTGCGGGTGATCCGCCTGCGCTGACGCCCGCGCCGCCTGCCGTGCGGGATGCGTGAGCGTGCGGCGCAGGCTGGCTGCCGGGAGCTACTGCGCGTTGAAGTTGCCGATGTCGTCGGCGGTGCCGTCGATGCCGTCGGGGCCGGTGCTCCAGAGGTCGTAGGGGTCGGTGGTGGAGCGGCGGGCCGGGGACTCGTAGCGGTAGGGGTGTGACCAGGGGTCCATGGGCAGCTCTTCGAGCAATTTAGTCCAGTAGCGCGGAACGGGCGCGAAGGAGGGTCTGAACAAGAGGGCGTCGAGCCCCTGCTCTGTGGTGGGGGGCTGCCCGCCCCTGGCCTGATACATCGTGAGCGCCATTCCGATCTGCGACATGGCCGCCTCTGCCTTGGTGATCCTGGCCCTGGCGATGTTTTCACCGGCGGAGGCGACCATCATGATGGTGGCGACGATCATGAACAGAATGGGGGAGGCGAGGATGGTGAGCATGAGCGCGAGCGAGCCCCAGAGGCGCTTTGCAGAGGGCGGGCCTGCGGGATTGACCGCGAGGGCATCGAGCCGCTGCCGGCGGGCGCGGCACCAGGCGACGCGGTAAAGATGCAGTGCCTCCAGGCCGAGCAGCCCAAAGCCGAGCATGCGTGCCCAGGGATGGATGAGGTACAACAGGCCGCCGCCTGCGGCGAGAACGAGCTGCTGCAGCAGGGCCTGCACCCAGGCGCGGTCGATGGGGCGCACATCCCAGTTTTCAGGGCCCACTTTGCCATGCACAAAGGCGAGGGCCTCTGGTGTGACCGAGGCTGTGCCCGAGGGGATCTGGGCCAGGAGAAACTGCACCTGCGGGACAAAGGTGGCGGCATCTGCCTGCCAGATGAGCAGCCGGAACTGGGTGCGGTCTGCCCCGAGCTGCTGGTGCAGCGTGTCTTTCCACGCTTCGGGGCTCCGGGTGGTGTCAATGATGAAGAGGGTGCGCTGCGGGCCGAAGACCTGCCAGGCGAGGCGGATCTCATCGAGCACATGGGGGGTGACGTCACGGATGTCGATGAAGACCATGCGTGTCTGGGCAAAGGAGGCGAGGAGGCGGGCCATCCAGTTGTGGTCCGGGGCGACCATCTCAAACTGGCGTGAGCCGAGGTACTTCAGGCCGGTGAAGAGGGGGCTGAGGAGTGTGACCCACAGGGATGTGCGCTCTGCGGGCGGGCGTATGCCGCCGAGATGCCAGTCGGGGCCCATGGCGGCTTTGAGCCAGGCACGCAGCTGGTCCGAGGAGGCGTCTGAACGAAAGGCACGCAGGAAGAGGCAGAGGTCTTTTTTGCCTCCGCTTTCGCTCATGAGGAGCCAGTAGGAGGCGGAGCCCATGAGCTGCAGCATGACCAGTACGGCAACAAAGATGCTGGCGTCTCGGAGATCGGAGGGCTCCATCTGCTGCCGTGCCAGCAGGATGGGCAGGGCAAAGCCCACGACGGCGAGAGCGGTGCTCCATTTGAGGAAGGTGACGGCAAAGCGGACCGAATCCAGCAGCGGACCACAGCGGCGGAGCATGACGGGGACGGGTGGGAGGGAGTTCATATTTTGAGAAGTCCGTTTAAGGGCATGCTGTGACAGCTGGCAGACGGCTGCCAGCCAGCCTGATGAGGCGTCAAAACGTTGGTGCAGGACGTTTTAATCTGCGCCGCAGGAAATTGTCCAAGGTTTTCACGATCCTCCCCCCCTGCTCTTTTCCTTTAACTGTGACGTTGAAAATTGAGGTGGGGCGGTTGAAAGGCGGGGATGGCTGAGATGAGGACACCCACCGCCCACGCCCTGAGAGTGCACGCGCTCCCCCCGTCCCACCTGCCTGCGGTCTGTGTGATGATGAAGCGGCAACCCACCCAAATTTTTTGTCAACCGAAATGACGACGTACAAATACTTCGCCTTCATCAGCTACAGCCGGAAGGACAGCAAGGTGGCTGCGTGGCTGCAGAACCGTCTGGAGTGGTTCCGCTTTCCCGTGAAACTCGTGCCGGAAGACCGACGTCCGCCGCATGAGCGCTACGTCCGCCCGATCTATCGCGACAAGACCAATCTCGAAGTCACTGACGAGCATTACTGGAACAACATCCGCCATGCGCTGGAGGAGTCGCGCTATCTGATTGTGCTGTGCTCGCCGAACTCGGCGGCATCCGACCCGGTGGACATGGAGGTGGCGCACTTTCTGGAGACGCATGCGGGCGATGCCAGCGTGGTGGTGCCGGTCATCGTCAGCGGAAACGTCACGAGCACCGGCGCTGATGCGGCGCTGTGCCCGGCGCTGCGGGCGCTGGGGGGCACGCTGACAGACCGCAATCTGCCGACAATGGTGCCTGATGCGACCACGGCGGAGCAGGATGCGTGGGAGCAGGGCTTTGTCTCACTCATTTCTTACCTGCTGCGGCTGGAGCGCACGGCGCTGGGGGACCACATCCAGCGGGAAACGCGGCGGCAATCCCGCGTGCTGCGGCGCTGGCTGGAGGTGGTGGGTGTGCTCACGCTGGTGGCTTGCTGCGCGGGCGTGCTGGCATACATCAATGGCAAGGAGGCGGTGGACAACCTCGCGGAGGCGCAGCGCAATGCCCTGCTTGCCAAGGAGCAGGAAGGCCTGGCCGTGGCCCGGGGCGTCGAGTCTGAAAAGCATGCGAGTGAGGCACGGGCGAATGCGGAGAAGGCAAGCAAAAATGCGGCGGAGGCGCGCGCGAATGCGGAGAAGGCAAGCCAGAATGCCGCGCAGGCGCAGGCGAATGAGGAAAAAGCCAACAAGAATGCGGCCGAGGCACAGAAGCAGGCGGAGAAGGTGCGGGCGCAGCTCCGGGAGGCGGCGCGCTCAGACTGGGTGGAGGCGGTGAAGCTGCTGGAAAGAGACCGGCAGAGCGAGGCCTTCGCCCATCTGGCACGGGCCCACCGGTATGATCCGGAGTTCATCCTGCCGATATCCACGGCGATGCTGGCGCTGCAGGACTGGCATGTGGCGCAGCCGGCGCTGACGATCCAGGCGGACGGTGGATTCATCAAAGCACTGTTCTTTTTCAACCACGACACGGAGATCCTGACGGTGGACAGCGCAGGCCTGGTGAGGAGGTGGAGCGCCACGGATGGCAAACTGCTGGCTGAATTCCGTGTGGAAGAGGAGGAACTGAGCAGAGCCGTGCTCTCCCCTGACGGGAGGGAGCTGCTGACCTGTGGCGCGAGGAACATCGTGGCGGTGTGGGACATCGCCACTGGCAGGAGCACGACGGAGTTCTCGGCCCACTTTGGGGACATCACCGAGGTGTGCTTCAGTCCGGATGGAAAACACATCGCCACCGCGTCCAAGGATGGCACCGCCATCTTGTTTTTGAACCGGCAGTCAAAGGGGATCGAGCTGGCACGCCGCGGTCAGCCCGGCGAAGGGCCCGGCCTGGAGCTGCCCTATCTCATCCGCCCAAATTTGCAGGGCCGCATGCTGCTGAACGGAGGACCGGCCGTGTACTACGTAGTCTTCAGCCCGGATGGCAAGACGATCGTTACGGGTGACGCAGACGGCTCGATCAAACACTGGAATGCGGCGAACGGGGAATTTCTGCGGGAGGCAACCATGCAGAACGCCATCACCAGCATTGAGTTCAGCGCGGATGGAGCACGCATGGTCACAGCTTCCAGAGACAGGACGGCGAAGGTCTGGAATGCCAAGGACGGGAAGCTGATCTCGACCCTGGCAGGCCATGAGGACATTGTTCACAGAGCGCACTTTCTCATCAGCGGCGCCACCTATCCGGTGGCTACTGCCAGCGGAGACAACACCCTGCGCATTTGGAACGGTGAAAAGGGCCAGCTTGAACTGACCCTTCCACAGCACACCGACCGTGTGCTGGACGCGATTCCCTCTCCTGACCTGGGCCGCGTGGTGCTGAGCCATTCCACGGATGGCAGGGCCATGCTGAGCGACGGCTCGTTTTCCATACGGGGGATGCAAAGACAGACAGCCTGCGAGGCGCATGGTTCGCCGGTTCTCGCCGCAAAATTCAGCCGCGATGGCTCGCACTTCATCACGGCGGGAGGCAATGGCTCGGTAATGCTGTGGGAGCCGACACGCTGCCACTTTTACGCCCGCGAACGCTCGGCTCTGGACCGGACGGAATCGATGCGAGGCGGTGTGGACTTCTCTCTCAATCACGATGGAACGATGGGTCTCACGGTACATGAAAAAGGCGCGCTGGTCCTCTGGGAGACAGCATCCGGGATGATCCGACACTTTGTAAACCTGTTTGAAACCGACCTGTGGGAGCAAGACTACAGCGAGTTTTTTTTGTGGGCGGACTGGAGCCCTGATGGAAAACAGTTCGCGACTTATTCCAGCCGCAACAAGCTGCGACTCTGGGATGCTGGCACCTGCAAGCCTGTGCGCATGCTGCTGGAGGGCACCGCACTCAACCGTGCGACGTGGGCACCGGACGGGAAGTCCATCCTCGTCGCCCGGGAGCGGAGCAGTGAAATGAGGACTGAACTGCTCAACGTGTGGGTGGATGGATCACCGCCCACGGCGATTGTGGAAACCCCCATGCAGGCGGCGCGGTTTCTGGTCTTCAGCCGGGATGGAGCCGTTTTTGCCACTGCGCACCGTGAGCGGAATCCGAATCCTGATTACTCCATCACGGTGTGGGACGCCGTGAAGCGGAAGGCACTGTGGACACTGGACAGCACGGGGGGGGAGATCACTCAGCTGGAGTTTGACCGCGAGCACCGGCAGCTGCTGACGGTGACGGATGATGGTGTGGTGAGCGTTTGGGATATGCAAAGGGGAGAGCTGGCGGCGGAATTCAAATCCGAGGACGCGGAGACCCTCGCCGAATTCAGCACAGACGGTTCACGGCTGCTGATTGCTCATGCGAAATCAGTGCAGGTGATGGACCTTGCGAGCAAATCTGTGGTGTCCACTCTGCGGGCTGATCATCTGGTGCTGATCCAGGCCCTTTTCTCCGAGGAAGGAAAGTTCATCGTGACGCTGGGGTTTGACCGCAGTGTGCGGCTGTGGGATGCCGCCACGGGGTTGCAGGTGGGTAGTTTCGGAAGGACCGGCCTAAACCCCGCGAGCATGGCTTTCAGCAAGGATGGCTCGCGGCTGATCATTGTTCACGCCAATGGAACTGGTACTGTGTGGGACATGCCGCAGATGCCAGAAGTGCTGCCGCCGTGGTGGCCGTCCTTTCTCGAATGCATGGCCAGCAGGGAATTTACCCCGGACGGGGCCATGGAGGTGCTGACACAGCCATCCTGGGCGAAGCTGCGTGCGGAGGTGCTCTCCGCGATCGGAATGGACTCCTCCAGACTGGCTCAGCTGGCGCGCTGGCATCTCTCCTCCCACGCGGAGCGGACGGTGCGCCCCGGGGATGCGCGGAGGCTGGACGAGATGTTTGACGAGATCATCTCCAGCCCAATCCAGCGAAACGTGCTCTTGATTGACGAAATCCAGCCACGGCATCCGCTGGCCTTCATCGCGATGGCTCCCGGACTCGTCGTCTATGAAGGCGGCAGCAAAGCGCAGGACAGCATTCGGCGTGCGGCGGTGGAGTTTTCCGTGAGGCATCTGCCGCCGGACGAGCCGACGTGCCGGCGTGCGTCTGAGATGCTGAAGAAACTCGGCTACGCAGATCTCTCCAAGCAGGCGCTGGCGAAGAGCAGGGCTTCCGTTTCGCTCATTCCGGTGGGTGCGGAGACGCTGCCGAAGAAAGCTGAAACGATGTCTCCCCCTGCCCAAAGCAAACCGCGAGCGCTCGAAAAGGTGAAAGTGAAGGAGGGCGATTCGTTTGTGCCCGTTCCCCTGGTGGAGCCCATGCCGCTCGGGCGGTCCGGCAAGCCTGCACTGCTGCCAGTTCCGCCGGTTCCGACGCCCAACCCCCCAGGCAAGCCCTGATTCGCCCCTGCTCTTTTCCTTTAACTGTGACGTTGAAAATTGAGGTGGGGCGGTTGAAAGGCGGGGATGGCTGAGATGAACTCGAACCCTGCTTCCACCACTTCCCCGCGACAGTACGCGGTCTTCATTTCCTACCGGCATGCGGACAATCTGGAGATGGGGCGCAAGTGGGCGAACTGGCTGCATGAGGCGCTGGAGAGCTATGAGGTTCCGCCCGACTTGATCGGGAAAACGAGTCTGCGGGGCGATCCAGTTCCGGCGTCGCTCTACCCGGTGTTTCGGGATGAGGCGGAGCTGCCAGCGGATGCGGATCTGAGCACGAACATCCGGCGGGCGCTGGAGAACAGCGGGCTGCTGGTGGTGCTGTGCTCGCCACGGGCGGTGCAGTCGCGCTTTGTGGAGGATGAGATCCGGTATTTCAAAGAGCTGGGCAAGAGTGACCGCATGCTGGCGCTGATGCTGGACGGGGAGCCGAACGCGAGTGATGATCCGGGGAAGGTGGCGAGCTTTGGCGCGGAGGCGGAGTGCTTTCCTTATCCGCTGCGGTTTGGCGTGCCGGTGGACGGGGATGCGCGGAAGATCGACTGGAATGCGCGGACGGAGCCGATAGCGGCGGATGTGCGGCCGGGCGGGCACTGCGTGCAGGGCTGGACGACGGCGGCGGCTTACCGTGAGCAGCTGGTGAAGGAGGGGAAGCTGACGGCGCGGCAGATCAATGATGCGGTGCAGGAGTTTGGGGAGCGGCTGGAACTGGCGAAGCTCAAGGTGATCGCGGGCGCTCTTGGCCTGCCGCTGGGGGAGCTGACGCAGCGGGACAAGGCCTTCCAACTGGCGAAGGCGAAGCGGCGGCAGAAGATCATCATGACGGCGGCGGTGGTGTTTGGGGTGCTGGCGGTGCTGGCGGCGGGCGCGGGATGGATCGCGTGGGAGATGCGGGGCCGGGCGACGGCAAAGGCGCATGAGCTGTCTGACACGCTGGGGATTTACTCGTTTTATGAGGGGACGAACCGGCTGACGAATCATGAGACGACGGGGGAGGCGCTGGCCTACCTGGCGCGGGGCGCGCGGGAGTATGGGAACCAAAACTGCGCGGACCGCATCCTGACCTTCATCCAGCAGCGGCCGCTGTGGGTGCTGGTGCCGTCTGACAGGAAACGGCCTGCGGTGGCGGAGCCTGCGGAGGTGCCAGCTTCTGGTATCAAGGGTCCGCCGCTGGAGGGGGTGGAGATGAAGGTGCTGATGACGGCGGCGGGGCCGGAGGGCATGACGGCGGCGGTGTGGGGGGATGAGGACACGTCCATGGGATCGCCCTGCTATTTCCGGGTGTGGGATGCGAAGGGGAAGGCGCTGACGCCGTGGATCGAGCCGAAGTTTGAGGCGATGACCCGGAGCGAGCACGTCTCCCGCATCGACTTTTCTCCGGACGGCCTGTACGTGGCGGTGTGTGTGCAGCGCTGGCGGGAGCCGGAGTTTCTGCAGGTGTTTCATGTGCCGTCTGGCAAGCAGGTGGGGGACACGCTGGAGGCCACGGGGGAGGGCTCCCATGTGCAGAGCGCGAGCTTTACGCATGTGTCCTTCACGCGGAGCCGGGCGCGCGGGGATGAGAAGAACGGGGCGCTGCTGGCGGGGAGCTCCCGCGGGGATGTGTACTGGATGGATCTGACGGTTTCCGCCGAGGGCGAGGCCACCTCCTACAAGGAGGCGCTGGTGCCGCACCACTACGCGGTGTGGGCGGCGACGCTGGTGAAAGATGGGGAGTACAAGGACGGGGATGCGGAGCTGCTGGTGTCCGGCTCCGAGGACGGGCGGATCAATCTGACGCGGGCCGGAGACGGCGCGCGCGGCGTGCAGGCGGGCACTCTGAACGCGGGGGGAAAGGTGGAGGCGGTGTATGTGGATGCGGATGGCGCGGTGGAGGTGGTGGTGGAGGGCGGCAGGCAGATGCGTCTGGTGAAGATCCCCAACCTGGACCTGGGGCTGAAGATGCCGGAGGTGCCTGAGTATGAGGCGGGGGAGTCGAAGCCGGAGGAGAGCGTGATCGCGGCAAAGAAGGGGGCGAAGGTGCAGTTCACCATTCCGGATGGGATTATGGAGGAGCAGATGGGGGTGTTTTCGAGTCCGCGGGTGCAGCCGGTGCCGCTGAGTGTGCGTGTGACGCATGCGGACAAGAGCGTGGCGTGCTACGGGGTGGACGCCTCCTACAAGAGCCGCCTGCTGGCCAAGGGGGCGGGCAGCCTGCTGACGCTGCGGGGCAGTGCGCCGCCGGTGGACGTGGGCAAAGAGATCGCGGACATCACGCCGGGGCCGGACGAGAAGGCGCTGACGGTGGGCTTTGCGGACTTCAGCTACCGGGTGCTTTCAGCCAGCACGGGGGCGCCGCTGAGCGCGCTGATGGATGAGAAGCTGTTCTTTGCGCAGGGCGGGCAGCCGGATGCGGTGGAGTCGATGCTGCTGTCTGCGTCCGGCAAGCGGCTGCTGACGCGGAGCCAGCACTGGGAGCCACCGAATGCCATGCTGAGCTATCTCATGGTATGGGACACCGCGACGGGGGTGCCGATGACGGACCGCCGGATGTACGCGGACGACGGGGGCGATGACCAGCCGTATGAGGGGCGGCTGTACATGGATGATGTGAACGCGACGGCGGACGGGATGCTGCGCCACCACGCGCAAGCGGAGGAGTTTGCGGTGCTGGCGGAGATCGCGGAGAACCTGGCCGGCCTGCGGCTGACGGAGTCGCGGGAGTTTCAGGCGGTGGCGCAGCAGCCGGAGGTGGTGCGGGGGCTGTTTGAGCGGCTGCGGGGGAAGTGATGGGCGTGGTGATGGGGGCTGTGTGCAGGAGCGGCGAGGGACCCGGGGGGCCGCACTCGGGTGTGGGTGGGTGGGCGTGAGTCACCGAGCACGACCAAAGCGGTAGCTGCGGTCGTTCCTCCCTTCGCGACCGCAGTCCAAATGGGGGCGTGCTTGCGGGGTGCTTTTGGAACCGAAGCGCAGCGAAGATAGACAGCCGCAGGCTGCCCGTAGGGTGAGCGTATCGCGCAGATGCACGGCGCAAGCCTGAATCTGAGCTACCGCTTTCGAGGGGTTCACAGCGGGCGTGGGAGCTGGGGCTGGCGAGGGTGCCACTGGCTGCCGCACTCGGGTGTGTGCTGGTAGGCGGAGTCACCGAGCACGGCCAAAGCGGTAGCTGCGCTCATTCTTCGCTCCGCGACCGCAGTCCATATGGGGAGGCGAGCTTGCGGGGCGGACCTACCATCTACCATCTACCATCTACCATCTACCATCTACCATCTACCATCTACCATCTGCCATCTGCCATCCGGCATCGCGGAAGAGTTGGTGTGGCACGTGGGGCCTCACACAAACCACTCGGCTTCCATCTGGAGGCGACACCATTCGCGGTGCTCGTTGTTGAAGAAGTGCTCGCTGTAGGCGATGTGGGCGAGGGTCTGGTTCACGCTGAAGGCGCCGGCTTTGCCGCGGGTGATGTAGTCGCCGATGGCGAGGGCTTTGGCGCGGAAGAGATTGCGGCTGCGCGGGGCCTCAAAGGCGGCGAGCCAGGCGCGGAAACCGAAACCAATGACGGGGAGCACGGCGGCGAGGGCGATGCCGAGGATCTCGAGGGTGAGGGTATTGGCGGCGGGCGCGGTGCTGGTGGCATGGGCGACATCCAAGACGGTGCCGCCGGCGGCGGTGTGGGCGGCCTCCATGGCGTGCCCGCCATGGCCGGCGCTGCCGCTGAGGATGCCGTGAAACAGCGCGTGCCAGACGGTGTGCATGCCGTGAATGAGGACGATGACGACGCTGAGGGCGAAGATCCAGAGGCCGACTTTGAAGTCCACGATCCAGGAACGGCTGTGGGCTTTGCTGGACTGGTGCTCGAAGTAGTGGCGCTGGAATTCGAGGCGCTTGATGCGGTAGTAGATGGAGATGGCCTGGAGGTCCGGGGGGGGGACGGCACAGGTGACGGCTCCGGGGAGCTCGGGGTGGAGGGTCTCTTTTTCCTGGGCCCAGTGGTGGGCGGACTTGGTGTCGATGGTGGTGAGGGCGCGGACTTCGGCTGCGAGGCGGCTCTGCCAGGCGGGGAAGTCTGACCAGAGCTCGGGCCAGGAGAGGGCGGTGAATTTGAGGATGCGGAGGCGCTCGGCGCACTGGCGGTGGGCGAGCCAGCCGTGGTGGAGATGGAAGTAGAAGCCGCCGAGGACGGCGAGCGCGGCGACGGTGACGGAGAAGGTCTCCATGAGGCCGAGCAGCATGGTGTCGCTGCGGTAGGTGAGCTGGATGATGGCGAAGACGATGCCGGCGATGCCGGGCCAGATGGCGATGGCGGCGGTGCGGCGGTGCCACTTTTGCTTTTTGAGGGCGGCGGCGTCTTCTTTCTGCCAGGCGGGGAAGACGGTGGCCTGAAACTCCTGGAGGGCGGCCCGGGCGCGCTGGATCTGGGGAGGGTGCTTTTCGAGCCAGTCGATCTCGGGCTGGTCGTCCATGTCAAAGGTCCAGGAGCGGGGGCCGCCGCTGCGGGCGTCGGTGGCGCACTGGCTGAGGTAGTCGTCCCAGGCGGCGAGGGCCTGGGTGCCTTCGATGGTGAACTGGCCGTCTCCGGGCTCGATGCGGTGGCCGAGCTTCAGGATGGTCTTGAGGGTGCCGACGGCGGTGTGGCGGTCGAACTCCTTTTCGGAGTCGGGGAGCTGCTCGTAGGGGACGAGGCAGGGGTGCTCCTTTTTGGCGTCGTCGCGCTGGGGGCCGTACGTCCAGCCCTGGGCGATGCGCTCCTGGGCCCAGATTTCATGGATGTTTTTCGCGAGCTGCTCATTGAGCCCCGTGAGCTGGTCTGTGAGCACGACATTGGCGGTGTCGAGGGGGGCGGGTGTGTAGGGGCTGGCGGACATGCGTGCGGGGGGCTTCCATGCGAACGGCGCAGGGCAGAATGAGCGAGCGGGGCCGCGATTGGCAAGCGGGATTCTTACAATCTCGGCTGGGATTGGGGGTGCGTACGTAGGCGGCTCCCCTGCCCTGCCTGCTTTGTGCAGGCGGGTGTGGAGGTGCCCCGGACCTGTGGCCCGCAGGCTGAAACGAAGTGCGCTGGGTGGCTTCTTTTGCAGTGGTGTTTGCGGGGGCGCGGCAGCCTGCTTAGGATATGGGGAATGATGAGCGGCGGGGCACAGACTTTTTTTCTTCCGGGTGCGGGTGGCAGTGCGGCTTTCTGGAGGCCGGTGGCGGAGCTGGCGCGGCTGGAGGGGGTGTTCTTTGCGTGGCCGGGTCTGGGCGCCGAGCCTGCGGAGCCGGGGGTGCGTGGGATGGATGATCTGGTGCAGCGTGTGCTGGAGCGGATGAACGCGCCGCCGGTGGATCTGGTGGCGCAGTCGATGGGCGGTGTGGTGGCGCTGAAGGTGGCGCTGGCGGCGCCGGACCGTGTGCGGCGTCTGGTGCTGGCGGTGACCTCCGGCGGGGTGCCGGTGGCGGGTCTGGGCGGGGCGGACTGGCGGCCGGAGTACTTCGCGGCCTTCCCGCAGGCGGCGTCATGGATCGCGGAGCCGGTGGAGGATTTGTCGGAGAAAATCCGCACGCTTCAGGTGCCGACGCTGCTGCTGTGGGGCGGGCGCGATGAGATCAGCCCCGTGGCCGTGGGCGAGCGCCTGCGCGACCTGCTGCCCGATGCGCGGCTCTGTGTGATGCCGGAGGCCGGGCATGACCTGGCGCAGACGCATGCGGAGTGGGTGGCGCGGGAGGTGGTGGGGTTTCTGGGGTAGGGTCAAGCAAGACATCCGTTCTCCCTGCGGCTGTGCCCGAGGATGCGGATGTTATACCATATGCAGTTGGAAACAGGGCCGCCCTTTGGGATGAAGCGTGCGGATCCTAAAAAAGGGCGGACTTTGCGGAGCTGAGGGACCAGGATGCCCCCCTCCTCCAGAGCTTCGCCGCACGAAGTCCTGGCACCTCAAATCCACCCCAGGTTTCTACTTTCCGAAGCGATAGCAGATCGCTTTACAGCGGCTGTAGATATTATGATGCTCGTGGTACGGCAGCACCCGTACCGGCTTTTTACATTTCAGGTTTTAGCAGCGTCTTTTCAAGTCTGTCCACAATAGACCTAAACTTGTCCAATGTGCCTTTGATACGTGCCTGATCCATTTGAACAAGCATTCCTTTTTCCTGCAATTCCTGGGAATCCTTCACATGCTCTGAAACTTGCTCGAGAAGCGCACGGGAAACAAACATCATATCAGGCCAGTGGAGCATATCGGACCACAAGGCACGGTTTTGGTCATTATTAATGGTTACTTTGACCACCGGAAGATACGGCGGCTTTTTTCCCATCAAGAATGGAGTGAATGACACCTCCCCTACTGAGACAACAGCATCACTGTCATTTTTTCCATCAGCCTCGATCAACTGCCTCAAATTTTTACGAGCCTCGTAAAAAGCGGGCAGCGAGGTCAATGAACCGATTTCATCCCTGTAGATTTGATGAATAGCTTCGATAAGCTCATCACTCAGAGGGAGAGGAATCTCTCGTTTCATCAAAACCATGTAATTTGATGCCTCGACAAGGTGCGCAATAATGAGCATCTGAGAAGGCACTTTACCGAGGATCTCCTCGCTCGTGACAGCAGCGTCTTTAGCCACCTGAGCAACCAGCTGAAGCTGTTGCTCATCCTTGATACCAAGAACCTTAAAGACTTCCTTGCGAACTTCCGGTGAAATAGCGCTCATTATTAAAAATTAACCATTTTGGACCGCTGATTTAACACATCAAATTGTGCGCCAGGTCGCCGCCTTGATGGTGGATTGATTGGAAGTTTAATGTCATTCAATGCAGTGGCACGATATGCCTCACGCGAATGTAACATAATCCCACTGTTTTCGTAGTGATGGGTATGGCCAGACAGGTTATTGTAAACTTTGTCATCTCTCGTCATTTTTCTAGTTTGACGCCGCTCAGGTCTAATTATGGTAGAGATAGAATCCTCCGAAGGTACTGCGGGCTGATAATATGCATGACTACACCACCAATCTGCAATAAACATCATCCCCTGCATCAATTGCAGATCCTCATCATAAACCAAAACCTTGCAATTTAAAATAGCTTCAAGATTAAGCACCAAATCCTTGACGCTTTCATTTTTGGAAAGCTCCAACTCTTTGACAGCCTGCTTACCAAGCCCTGCTTGAATGACCAGAGTTGCCAACTGTTCAATGGCCGCCGTATTCGATGGCTCCTTGGAGAGCAGAGCGGCTGTGAGCAAACGAATGTTGGTGGGCCACTTGTCTTGCAGCCTTCTTTTTAGCAGCTCAAGCCAATGCCTGGACATTGTCGTGAAAGATTCAATCTCCAGCAGCCGACGAAATGCCAGCGCAGCGGTCTGAGCTTTTCCAAGGAGTTTGTTCCACAGCACAAGGTCAGGTTCGCCTGTTTCAGAATAACCGGTAGCGGCCGCAGCAATTTCTGGCAACGCAGAATGCGCCAGAACAGGGGCCATTAGACATGCCTCCAAGAGCATTCGGGCATCTTTACGCAACTCTTCTGGTTTTACTGCGCTGATGATCTCCGCCCAATATTTCGCTTTTTCCGTGTGTTGAGGGATGACGATACCTTCCACCCACTCCTCCTGGATAGCGCGACGCACATTTTTCAAAGCTTCGATCACACCGTTTCTTTTCGCTGGTGTGAGAACATCCTGATTCAGGCCGAAAACGGCCGCCACTGCCTCGTGGGGACGCTCAATCTCCTTGCCTTGGTAGAGAAGCGGCATGCCATCCTCTCCATCAAGGCGCTGCTGCACCCAGATGTTTAGCTCCTCAGCTGGCTTGGCAGCCACCACGGAACGAAGTGTATCGGAAGGATGTGTCATGGACTCAGCAGTTTAACGTCAAAATTCATTACGCTGCAACTCTCATGAACGGCTTCCGGAAATCCCGGACCTGAACCTGAGGTCAAAGGCTCCGTAGCACCAAAGGCCACGCTGCAAGGATTTCGGGGCCGAAACTGGTCATTGTCAATGCCATCCAAGGCGCTGGGCACATGCAGCGACACCGTAGAAGGAAGTGACGATCGATCGTATTGAATTTCCACGCAGCAGCCACCTCCCGTGATTTGTGCGTAATGAGCTTTCAGCCCTAATCGATCCATCAAATCTGAAGCCGTGGCCCTGACCGCATCCAACGCTGGAGACTGCTCTGTCACCCAGACTAAAAGTTGAAAATCAACCGAGGCACTCGTGGCAGCCTCATCGAGAAGCTCCTGAATCTGAGTGCTGGTGGCGGAGTCCAAAGCGGCTCGTGTCAGCCCGGTAGAGGCGAGATCCAAAGCTGGGAACATGTCTGGCAGTTTCGTAGGGAGAGTGAAACGCACCAATCTGTCAAAATGACCAGCAGCCACCAGATTTCTCTTTCGATTGAGGCTGGGAGACTGCCAGATGGAATTTCGTGCAGCTTTCCAAGCAGCAGAGGAGTCGGTTGGAGTCCCTGCACTTTCAACTCGTCGCCAAAACTCCTCTTCAGTTGCTGGATCTATGCACGCCTCGTCTTGAAGATTCTGAAGAATTTGCGAAGTCTCAGGGGACGTCTTCATCGCATCTGCCCATTGATTCAAATGTGAGGGGACGATCATGGCTGTAATTGTAACCGGGGAAAGCGATGACTGTTTATCAGGAGAGCGAGCTTTTTTCTTTCAATATTGATCTAATTTAAGTCATTCACCATATGCAAGCATGTCGATGTGAAGACGCCAGCCAATTCGGAAAAGAACGACCATGTGCCATTCTACTTTGCGATGAAGACTCAGACTGTGTCCCCGTTGCGGCGCAACGAAGCTACTTTGCAGTCAACCAGCCTCAAGGCTGACCGGGGGCGGGCGGTGGTGCGGAAGGTGGTGGCGTTGTTTGCGGCGTGGCGGGGGGCTCGGACTTGCGGGCGGCTTCGATTTTTTTGCGGTATTCCAGGGCGCCTTCGGGGCTGAGGGCGCAGAGGGGCTCCGGGCCGATGCCGGTGGCGATGAGATAGACGGTGACGATGGTGTCTGCACTCACGGGGAGGCTGGCGGGCAGGAGGCGCAGGGTGGGGCCGAGGGTGAAGGTCTGATCCGGGACGGGCTGCTCGACGAGCTCGGGCTTGCCCTGCGGGGTGAGCTTGTAGCGCTCGTATTTGCCGCGCCTGGAGGTGAGCCGGACGGGGAGCTTGTCGGTGGGGAGGACGTCGACGAGCAGGGCGTCTTCGCTGCGGCGGACGCTGCGGATGTAGCAGCGCAGGGGGGCGCTGCGGATGCGCTGGAGCTCCTGGGCGTCTGCCTCCTCCTTTTCGCGGAGGGCGGCGGCCTGGGCTTTTTGGTCGGCCTGGGTGATGATGTCCTGGGTGCGCTGGCGCTGGCGCTCCTTGAGGAGGAGGGATTCGTTTTTGGGGTCGTAGCCGAAGAGCTCGCGGAGCTCGGGCTGGAGCTCTGAGAGGGGGACGGTGGCGGCGCCGGCGGCATGGGTGAAGCGGAGCTCGAGGGCGTCAAAGCGGGTGACTTTGACGTCCTTGTACGTGACGCCGCGGGTGGTGGTGAGGGTGGGAAAGCTGAGGGGCTCTGAGGCGCGGACGCAGGCGTGGCCGAGCAGGAGTGCGATGAGCATGACCAGCGCGAGGTGGGCGCGGTGATGACGCTGCCATGCCCCCCTGGAGGCGACGGTGGGCGCTGCGTGCGGCATGGGGCTGTGGCGGTGGGTTTGTACCACGGGCGGAGTGTAACGTGGCTGCGGGTTTTTGGGTAGGGAAAAGTGGGGGCTGGATGCTGGGTGCTGGGGTGTGAGGGGCGGCTCCCGTACCCTGCTTTGCCCCCCTGCATCTGTGGGGGTTTTCGAGTGGGGATGCGGAGGGCAAGGATGGTGGCCTCATGAAATCTACTTTGCTTTCCATCATGCTTCTCACCACGGCGCTGCCTGCGGGGGCGGAGCTCATCGTCACCTACGCGGAAGATCCAAACTTGAACCTCTCCTCGCTGGCCAACACGAATGTGTTCACGTTTGACCAGCTGAAGACGGGGGTGAACAAAAATGTGTCCTGGAGTGGTGTGGGCAGCTTCAACCAGCTGTATGTGAAGGGTGCGGATGTGTACGGCGGCGCGGCGGACGCGGCAAACCCCAACGGCACCAAGTACTCGCTGCAGGGCGCGGGCACGGGGGTGCTGAGCAGCACGCTGACGCTGGAGAAGAGCTCGTCCTACTTTGGCATGTGGTGGTCTGCGGGGGACCCATACAACAAGCTGGACTTTTACCAGGGCTCGCAGCTGGTGGGCTCCTTTACGACGGCGAGCCTGCTGGGCCTGCTGCCGGACACGTATTTTGGCAATCCCAAAGACCGCTCTCTGGATGCGGGCGAGCCGTTTGCGTTCATCAATTTTTTTGGCGATCCGAAGACGGCGTGGGACAAGATCGTGCTCTCGAACAACAACTCCTCGGGCTTTGAGTCTGACAACTACACGACGCGTGTGACGGCGTGGAACCCGCTGGTGGACGGGGCGCTGCCGGGCGTGCCGGTGGCGCTGGTGAGCGGGACGACGACGACGAAGGCGACGAAGGAGTCGCTGGCGGGGACGCCCTGGAGCCTGGGACAGAGCCCGGTGGGCGCGGCTCCCGGCGCGCCTGCGCCGCCGGTGACGCTGCTGGCGGCTTTTGCCGGGGTGCTGGCGCTGCGCCAGGTGCGGGCAAAGCGCCGCACGGCGTGAGTGGCAGAGGGCTGCGAAATGCGGCGTGACTTTGCGTGGCAGGTGCCTCCGGGTGCCTGCCACGTTGTGTCAGGGGCTACCATGATGGGCGAAGCCGGGACGATGGGTGGAGCTGCGGGGCGAGTGATGAGGGGGCTTTCACGCGCAGCCTCTCGACTTGCAGGCTCTGCCCCTTTCTCCAAATCTGAAATCTGAGAAGCCTATCGTGACCAGACGCACGCGTGTAGTGATTAAAACCCGTTTGAAAACGAGCCATGGAGCCGGCTGTCGTTGCAATGGCTGCCATGGAAGGTCGAAACCAGCAGCAAATGTCCATGATGATAATTTAGCACATTCAATTTAATTCATGCACTTAGCTTTTTTGACTTATTTTAAAATTGACATGCTGACATGCAGGAGAGTGACTTGTAAAACCTGGATTGTTTTTCGTTATGCACCTGCTAAAAATTTGTCTCACTCTTTTTGTCATCATAATCCTTGGATCGACAGCCTATTGCCAACAAGCGGCACCTCCGGCTTCGCTTTCAAAAGAGTCTGCCGCAGGACAAGCCGGGACAAACCCGCCAGAATCAGCACAACAGGGGACAAGCATTACCAGCATAATCACCGCCGCCGCTGCGATTTTTGGGATTTTTGCCGGAGCTCTTGGCAACGGATGGTTCAGGGTGATGTTGGATAACAAAAGAACTCGGTTAAAAAAATCGCAGCGTGATGCCAAACGCAAGACGCTAGTGGACCGCCTGCTCATAACTTTGGCAGAGCAGCTGGTCCATGCCAAGGAACCTCCGGATTTTACCAAGCTAAATGAGTATCTGGAAAAAAGGCGGGAAAAGTATCTGGAAAAACATCCGGCACCTTTGCTGCCCCCCGGCAAGGCTCCGGTAAAAATCATTGTCCTGGCCAGCGGCAAAGGAGGCGTTGGCAAATCATCCATCGCGCTCGGCTTGCTGGAGTATTTTTCCGCCAAGGGGCACACAGTGCTGCTGGATTTTGACATGCCAAACAGAGGCCTCACTTCTCTCTTCGGACACCGGCTCAAGTCGCCGGAACACAAAGGGACCACCACTGTATTGAAACAGCTTGAGCACTTTATTCTGTCACAAGACCCTGCCGAAACTGAGTCCGAAAAAAAGCCTCCCAGCAGGCCTGAGCTAAAACTATTTGCGGTGGCTTCGGATGATATGGAGCAAGATCCACCAGCGCGTGACGAAGTTCGTAAAAATCAGCTGGCGATTTTTCGTGAACACGCCTGGTTTATGCCGAGCATAGCCGTGCCAGACATGTTTCTCAGCTCCAGGGTGTTCACTGCGAACGAAATGGAAGTGGAGCAGTTTATCAAACGACTTGCGCTTGAGTTAACCGCAGTGCAGCCGGTCGCTACAGTAATCGTGGACTGTCATGGAGCCCACGATCTGTTCATGGTCGGCGCCATTCAGGCTGCCACTGATCTGATTGTAACCATGACCCCAGAGCCGGGCAGCTTTGACGGTACGTTTGATCTCCTGGCCTATGCAATGAGACCCCCTCTGAATGGGAAACCCGCGGTCAGGCCTCAGACCACAAGTCTCATTGTCAACAATGTTGCTGAATGGCAGCAGGAGGCCGCCCAAAAACTCGAACAGTTTTTTGATGGCTCGAGTGACGAGCCATCAGAAAATTCGTCCCTGATACGGCCCACTTTTGTGAAGGCCATTGAGTCTGATGATGCCATCAGAAATGTGATGGGCGACTATAAACTTGGAGCTGTAAGCCAGACACCACTCTGGAAAACGATCTGCGAGATAGCGAACAAAATCAGTCCGCCACAGGCTTATGTGCCGCGCGCGCAACAGGCTGCCCGCCCAGCCCCCCCCAAGTGAAAGTCCATTTTGTCGGCGTGCAGGGGCACGGACATGGCCAAGCGGGTAACAGGCTCCGCAGGCCGGCTCTCAAACAGGCGAGCAGCGCATGCTGAGCACAAAACGGCGCAGGCTGCCCTTTTAGCTTGGCACTGCTATGTTCACGGGTGACTGCATGTCCCCTGCAGGCTCTGCCAATATACAGACTGTGGCCGTCTGATAAGGGGGGCAATGGCTCGATGCCACCCGCCGTCGCACCCCCTGCATCTGTGGGGGTTTTCCAAAACGCCTACTGAAGCGATGATCGAGGCCTTATGAAACCCACACTGCTGTCTGTCATTCTAATCGCCACAAGCCTGCCATCCTTCGCGGATGACAATGCCTCACTAAAAAACTCCGCCGAGGCTGCTGTGCAGTCCAAGGAGTCGGATGACAAGCAAAAGGCTGAAGAGGTGAAGAAGGCTGAGGAGGCGAAGGCTGAGGCAGCCAAGGCTGAGGATGAGGCGCAGAAGGGCGAGGAGAGCCGGGTCGCGGCGATGAAGGCTGTGGATGACTCCAAGGCGGCGGCTGCAAAGGCGGCGGATGATGCCAGGAAGGCCGAGGAGAACCGGATCTCCGCCACAAAAGCTGCGGATGATGCCAAGCAGGCGGCTGCAAAGGCGGCGGACATCGCCAAGGAAACTGCGTCGAGAGCTGCGGATGACGCCAAGAAGGCCGAAGAAGCCAGGGCCGCGGCAGAGAAGTCCCCAAATGACGCCAAGAAGGCCACCGAGGCCAAGGAGGCGGCAGCCCTGGCTGCAGATGACGCCAAGAAGGCCGATGAGGCGAAGATCGCCGCTGGTCAGGCTGCGGACAATGCGAAGAAGGCCGAGGACGCCCGGGGCGCGGCGACGAAGGCGGCGGACGACGCCAAGGCGGCGGTCTCCAGGGCTGAGGACGCCGTCAAGGTGGCGTCCGCGAAGGCTGAGGATGCGGCCCGGCGTGCCTACGAGCTGAAGCTGGCTGCCACGAAGGCGGAGGAGTACGCCGGGCAGATGGCAGCCGCGGCGGGCCTGGGCTATCAGTCAGGCACCGGCGCGGGGGCTGGCTCCGGTGCAACCTCGGGCCTGTCCGCAGTGGGTGCTGCGCCGGGTGCGCCGGCTCCGCCGGTGACGCTGCTGGCGGCCTTTGGCGGTGTGGTCGCGCTGCGCCAGATGCGGGGCAAGCGGAAGAAGTAAGAAGGAAGTGCTCCTGCCCGCTGCCATGATGAATTTCCGACTTTCAGCTTCAAGTGTGCGCACGGCCTTTGCCGCGGCGGTGGTGGCGGGTGCGGTGCACCTGGCGCAGTCGCGGGATGTGGTGGTGGATTTCACCCGGCCTCTGGTGCTGGCGGTGCTGCACTGGCTGGGCATCGCGGCGGCGGACGGCGGCGAGGAGCTGCGAGTGGGCAGGCTGCTGGTGCCGTGGACGCGGGACTGCGCGGGGATAAACCTGCTGCTCATTTTGCTGGCGCTGGCGGTGTGGGTGAACCGCAAGGAGACGCGGGCGTGGCGCTTCTGGCTGTGCCTGGCGGGCATGGTGCCGGCGGCGGCGGTGGCCAATGTGCTGCGGGTGCTGACGCTGCTGGGATACCGCACGCTGGCATATCCTGGTGTGGAGAGCCCGCAGACGCATTACTTCATCGGGTTCATCTGGCTGGTGCCGTTTGTGACGCTGATCATGCCGCGTGACGCGCGGCGGCTGGGGTCGCGGCTGATGGAGACGCTGCATGCGGCGGCGGTGGTGGCGCTGCTGGCGCCGCTGGCGGGCACGCCGAATGCGCTGCTGCTGACGCTGGCGGCGGTGGCGGGCCTGGCGCAGTGCCGCGTGGCGGAGACGCTGAGCCGCGCAGGTGCAGGGCTGCTGGCCGCGTGGGTGGCGGCGGGGGCGTGCATCGCGCTGGTGGGGATGGAGTCTTTCTGGCTGCCGTGGCTGCTGCTGTGCCCGCTGATGGTGCGGCGGGAGTGGGCCATGAGCGTGCCGGGCCTGGCCTGCGTGGCCTGCACACAGTCGGTGCTGGTGATGCAGCCGTGGTCCTGGGCGGTGGCAGCCGCAGGGCTGGCCTGGGCGTGGTATTTTGAGGAGAAGGCGGCGGGTGGGGAGGGTGCGCAGGCTGAGGAGAAGGCGCTGGGTGAAGAGAATAGGTCCTATACGGCCCATACGACCTATGATGGGCGCTCTGAGCAGGCTGCGGGTGGCGCTGAGGCCCATGTGCCTGCGGAAGCTGCTGCACCTGCGCCGCCGGTAAACTGGGGGCGCTGGGGGTGGGTGGCGCAGGGGGCATTTTTTGCGTGCCTGACGCTGCCGTTTCTGGCGTCCACGGTGCTGGCGCTGGGCCGGGTGTCGTGGGAGCCGCCTGCGGGTGTGGTGTCCCGGTGCCTTTCGCCCCACTGCTACGAGGTGCGGCTGCGCGGCCAGCCGGAGGAGATCGGGCTGGCGTGCTACAGCTCTGCCAGCCGCGACCGCCACCACACGCTGGCGGTGTGCCTGAAATATCGCGGCGTGGAGCTGCAGGAGGTGGCGGACTGCCCGCAGGTGATGACGGACGGGAAGAACTGGTTTCGCGAATTTTTCATGCAGGAGGGCCAGATGCTGGGCAGCTACGCGGCCTACGTGCGCAGCACCTTCTACCCCTGGCGCGATCCGGGCGTACACCTGATCTTTGTCTGCCCCTGCAAGGCCCGGAGCGCGGCGGATTTCAACGCGGCGTGCGAGGGCCTGTCGCGGGAGTTTGATGCGGAGGTGAAGAGCAGCGACGCGGCGCGGGTGGCGGTGGTGCGGGGAGAGTGAAAAGGGGTAAGTAAAAAGGAAAAAGGGAGGCAGCAGTGTGGGCGCTGTAATTTTGTCAATAATTTGCACACTGACCCCGTTTTTCCGAACTCCGCATCCGCTCAAAACAACTCACGGATCGCCCGGCCGCCGTCGGACAGGGGCACGGCGACGCCGTTGGGCCTTGCGAGGCGCTGGTTCTCGCTGAAACCGAGTTTGCGGTAGATCGTTTCGGCGTAGTCGTAGGGCGTGTAGAGGGCATCGGTCACATCGCCGCCTTCGCGGTCGGTGGCGCCGATGACGGCACCGCCGGGACAGCCGGCACCGGCAAAAGCGATGGACATGGCACGCGCCCAGTGATCCCGCCCGCCGTTCTTGTTCATGCGCGGGGTGCGGCCCATCTCGGTGACGAAACACACGAGCGTTTCGGCCAGCAGGCCGCGCTCGTGCATGTCTTCGATCAGCGCGCTGAAGGAGCGGTCCAGGCTGGGCATCATGACCGGATGCGGCAGGCCGTAGCGCTCCTGATTGCTGCTGCCCTGCGGGCCGCCGCAGGGGCCGTTGTTGTAGATGCCTTCGTGATGATCCCAGTTGAGGAACACACCGCCCGGCTGGCCGATGCCGGGGCGCTTCACGTGCTCCGGCGGCTGGATGCACGTGACGGTGACAAAGCGCACGCCGGACTCGATCAACCGCCGCCCGAGCAGGTAGCAGCTGCCGCGATGATCGCGCCCGTAGCGGTCGCGTGTTTTGGCGGACTCGCGCGAAAGATCAAACGCGTGCTTCGCTTCATCGCTCGTGAGCAGATCCAGCGCATGCTTGGTGTGCCCCTTCATCAGCTGCCCGGCGGTCGATTGCGCAATGGCACCGTCATCGAGCGACTCCAGCAGGCGGAAGCGCTCGAGCAGCCGTTCGCGCCCCAGCCCTGCCTGCAGCTCCAGGGAGCGCACCTTCCACGCGGGATCGCTGAGGTCTTCGCCGAGCTGCTTGGTGCCCAGCTTCCACGGCGCGCGGCTGGCGGGCAGAAAGCCGGTGCTGGTGACGGCATTGGGCATGTTGATGCCGGGGCAAAAGATGTAGCCCGGCATCTCGGGCCGCTCCGTGCCCATGAGCTCCGTGACCACCGCGCCGATGTCGGGAAAGTCGAAGGCGTTGGTGTTGCGGTAGCCTTTGAAAAACTCCTGGCAGCACTCCTTGTGCCCCGCCGTGGGTGCGGAGGTCATCGAGCGCACGACGGCGAGCCGATGCGCCTGCTTGGCCGTGAGCGGCATGAGCTCGGAGAAATGCGTGCCCGGCACGCTCGTGGGGATCGGCTTGAAGGGCGAACGGTGATCCAGCAGCGCGTCGGGTTTCGGATCAAACGAGTCCATCTGGCTGATGCCGCCCTCCTCATAGATGACGAGCACGCGCTTCGCCTGCCCGGGCTGCACGGCGCCGCTCGCATTGCCCGCCCTCGCCTGCAAAGCCAGCCACTCCGGCAGCCCCAGCCCGAGGACGCCCGCCGACATCGACTTCAAAAGCCGCCGCCGATCGGGACTGAGCACCGGAGCGCTGCGCTGCTGCAACCAGAGGTTCATGGTGGGAGATCTACAGCGGCAGAGCGGGGGTTGTTGCAAAACGGGGACGGATTTCGTGGTGGGAAGGAAGCGGGTGAGTGATGCGCGGGCGTGGGGAGGTGCGTGGGGAGTGGGGGGGGGGCAGATCTGTGGGTGAAGAAAGAGGTGCGAGGTGTGAATGGCCGTTGGTTAAGCGCGTGGGGGCGTTCGTTTTTGCGCCTCCTGCAGGGTCCTTTGAGTTCTGCTAAAGAAGGCGCTCCAAGGACTCGTTGGCCTGCCGCGCTCATTTCTCGACCCGCTCCCTTCAATGTGTGCCATGCGTGGCAGGCACGAATGGCACTTGGATCGGTGAGCCTGCGACAGTGTGACCGGAGGCGCATTTCACTCCGGGAGCCTAGCCGGTCACTTGCGTGGCTGCGGCGGCAAAAAGCTGACTCTCCCGGGAAACTCTTGGGCGGCGATCTTTTCAATAAAATCCTGCTTCACTTCTTCGACATCTTCCCCATGCACCACTTTCCACCACGTTTTCGCCAACAGGCTCTCGCGCGCCCAATAGTTGTCCGGCTTAAAGACAGAAAGCACCTCCACGTCTTGGTCATGCAGCCAGAGGTTTTGAATGGCGAGCTTGAGCGGGTAAGCGTGAGGCTCGATCTCCTGCAGCGTTTCACCGTCTTTTCCACTGTAGAACCTGATCACAATCTCTCTGGGAATATGGGTTCGATCCAGCGAGATGGCATACCACCGCTGCTCGCGGAACTGCACGGTGAAGACGCGTTCGTCGCGAATGGATTTCCAATGACTGCGATGCCCATCAAGACGAAAGGTTCCGGCACAAGAGATGGTCCCACCTCCAAAAGAAATGATATGAGGGTGCCCCCAGAAACGCCACTCAAAGTACGTGAAACGAGCCGTTCCAAGCCTGCCATCTTCAATGGTGAATTCCTCGTCCCAGGCTGTTCGATCAAAACAGGCCCATAGCAACAGCCCCACCGGCAGGAAGAGGAGCAGGCTGTATTTGATCCATTTGTTCATACTTTCATTTGGACGGCTCGATTAAGTGCCATTCATCCCTGGCAAGAATGGCACTCAGTTAAGAGCATGCATCTCGAATTGAAGCGTTGCAGGCGGAAAGATTCCTAGAGCGCAGACCTCCTGAGTCCGCAGCTGGCCGCCTGCACGCAGCGTGTGTGGTTGAAGTCAGAACAGCGGAATCACGAGCGCTTTGGGAATGAGCGAGCGATGGCGTCAGGGACGATTCATAATCGCGTGTGCTTGCGGCGTGCTGCGGGCTCGGAGGCCCGCGCTCCTGAAGCGTTTTCTTTGGCAGAACACGATTGGCCTTTCGGGAGGCGCAAATCACGATGCAGGTTGGTCACTTCCCCACCTTCTCCATCTGCTTGGCCAGTCGTTCTGCCATCTGGGCGAAGCCTTGGTCGTTGGGGTGGACGGCGACGGAGTCGAAGAGCTTGGGGTCGTGGTCGATGAGGGCGGGGCCTTCGATGAGGTGCATATTCGGGTCCTGGCGCGAGGCGACGAGGTCGCGGGCGGCCTGGCGGTAGGCTTCGAGATCGGTGGTGGCGGTCTTGGGGCTCCAGGAAGGGGGCACGTAAAGAGTGGTGATGAAGTAGATGGGCACGGTGGGCTGCACGGCGCGGATGGCATCGAAGAAGCCGCTCATGTTTTTGCGGTAGCGCTCCACGGGGCCGCCGCCCTGCCAGTCGTTCACGCCCATGAGCACGTTGATGACGTCGGCCTTGAGGGTTTTGAGGACGTGGGCGTCCACCACGTTGGAGGCGCGGCCGCCGAGGCCGAGATTGATGAGCTGCCAGCCCATCTTTTGAGCTACCAGATACGGGTAGGTTTTGTCGATGGCGCTGGCGGTGAAGCCGTGCGTGACGGAGTCGCCATAGGCGACGTAGCGCACGGCGGGTGGCGCGGGCGGTGGCTGCATCTGGGCGGTAAGATTGACATCCGCGCTCAGGAACTCGACCGAGTCGCCGTAGGGGAGGACGATCTCGTAGTCGTGGAATCCGGGAGTGGTGGGGGCGGGCATCTGAATCCCCACGTATTCGACGCCGCGCTTGGGCGTGGTGGCCTTCGTTTTGAAGGTCCAGCCCGGCTGGGTGACACCATCGATGAGGTAGATGCCGTTGCTGTTGCGGGCGCTGGCGGAGGTGTGGAGCTCATTGAAGCGGAGCAGCGCCCCGACGCGGGTGGCATCGGTGCGGAAGCGGATGCGCGCGCCGGGATTATCCCAGCGGTAGCCTTTGCCCGGGATGTCGAGCAGGCGGTCAAAGCGGGCGAACTTGGTGGTGCGCGGCTCCGCACCCGCCAGCCCAAACTCTCTCAACTCAGTCGATATGAGCTCCATGTGAACGTAGCCGGAGTAGCCGATGCTGGGATCATCTGCCGCGATGACGCGTGAAGTGTCCGTCTCCGCCTGCACGGCCGGCGGCGCGCTGAGGAGGCTGAGGGAAACGAGGAGGCAGGTGCAGCGAAAGAGATGGCACAGGGAGAAACGGGAGAGGCGGCGGCGTGGCTGGAATGCGGGAGGCTGGAGGCTGGTCATGGGCTGAAGGGTTGGCTGCTGAAGGGTGGCGTCAACATGCAGATGCAAGCCGCCGTGATACGCCGGGACGAAGGCCGCAGCCGTCATGCCGGGGAGAGGCTGCTTGTCTCCCCTGCCCCAAGGCGGGTGGTGCGGGGAGGTCCCGCGTACGGGTGAGGACGAGGAGGGAGCCAGCGAGGACGGCACCCCAGACGGTGGCGAAAAGGAAGACGGGCGGCGGTCAGCGGAGGTGTTTGAAAAGGTACACCGCACAGACTCCGATGACGAGGATGGGAGCGAGGCATCGGGCAGCCATGAAGAGCAGCCAGCAACCCGCGCTTTGATGACGGCGGCTCACGAATGGCATGGCGAGGACATCGCCAAGGAACATGATCAAAACAGCGGGCGCGCTGAGCACGAAAAACAAGCAGGTCCACAGGCGCAGCGGCTGCGAAGGTGGCGCCGATGGCTTGGGCCTGGGCGTACGCGGTGTCATTTCAGCCGGTGAAGCACGAGGGCGGTGAGCACGCTGATGACCAGGATCTGGATGACGGTGGCGACGATGTCCTCCAGCGGCACGCCTCCTTTGGGAGGTCTGTATTCCGGGGGCTGGCGCGGGGTGTCCGGCATGGTGGTGGAGCGCCGCCTCACTTCTGCGGCTGCATGGCGTTGACGAAGAGGTCCACATTCAGGCGGGGGCCGGCGTCGGTAATGCTGAGGTCGGAGCGGTTGATCTTGCCGGTGACGGTGATCTCCTTGCCTTCCTTGAGCTTGGGCATGACGCCATCGGGGTCGGTGTAAACATGCACCCAGGCCCAGACGAGGATGGTGTCTCCGCCGCGCTTGAAGGTGTCCTGCAGCGCAAGGCGCCAGCCGGTGATGCCGCGCTCCGGAAAGGGCCAGACTTCGATGCTGGTGATCTTGCCTTTGTAGGTGCCGTCCTTGCCGTGCTCCTTGAGCGTGAGCTTCTGGGAGATCTCCTTGGCGACTTCCAGTTTCTTGGTGCCGGAGAGCTTGAGGATGTCCTTGGAGGGGATGTCCTTGAGCATGTCTTTGAACTCGCGCACGCCGCCAGGGGCATCTGCAGCACGGGTGGCGGCGGCAGTCAGGCAGAGCAGCGAAATGAGAAGGAGGAGGCTGTGTTTCATGGCGGGGTGGTGCTGGGAGGTGCGGTCTGAACAACCAATACGGCAGGACGGACTTCGGCACATTCGCATTCTTAAACCGATGTCGCCACCTGTATTAATGACGGCTTTTAATGAAAAACAAAGACACAGGCAAGCCAAGAAACCGGACCGGCTGACACTCAAAAGCAGAGACACCCTGCCCACGCCACGCCATGCGCCTATGGCTACTAAAGGATTTGGCAGATGCCAGCCACCTGTGAAAAGGCATCGGCCGCGTGGGCAGCAGCGCAAACGCCTAGCGTGAGTGAACTCTTCAGCATGTCCGACATAGGCCATGGACTTACCCTATGCGTCTTGTTATTCCAGTTATAGAACCACTTACTCTCAACCCTGCCATTTTGCCTATTTTGAGGCCTGCACACTTTGTGCATTTTACTTTGGAGTTATCCGTCACAGTATCCTGTCTCTATCATGAGATACACAGACCACTCCACCATGAGCCGTCGTTTGGGAGATGCCAGGGTCCGGAGGGTGAAAGGGTGGTGCGGGATGAATGCCGGGGCCCCTGCCCTGTGTGCGGGACTGCTGGCAGCAGTGCTGCTGTGCAGCTGCGACCACGCGGAGCCGAAGCTGGTGCTGAGCAAGCCCCTCGTGCAGGACACGGTGATCACGCGCACTTATGCAGGCCAGGTCAAGTCCGGCAGGCGGATGGAGATACGCGCCGAGTCACGCGGCTACCTGGAGGTGGTGAATGCACGCGAGGGGCAGAACCTGAAAAAGGGAGAGCCGATGTTCAAGATCGTGCAGCATGCGCCGGGCGCGGCGAAAAGCACGGAGCCGGAGGCCGCGGTGATCGCAGCCCCCTTTGACGGACGGATGAGCCTGCTCCGTAAAAACGGCGGCAGCCCGGTGCGCGAGGGAGACCTGCTGACGACGCTGTCTGACAACCGAGAGATGGAGGTGGACTTCAACATGCCGGAGGCGCAGTACCAGGAATACGCAGCCGCCACGCCCGCAGGAGAGCGGCTGAGCGTGAGACTGCTGCTGGCAAATGGCCGGCTGTTTGAACCGGCAGGCCAGATGAAGCTGGAAAAAACGGAGCTGAACACCCGCACGGGCACGCTGCCGCAGCATGCGGTGTTTCCCAATCCGGGCGATCTGCTGCGGCACGGAGAGTCTGGCAACGTGCAGCTGCGGGAGACGATCAAGAACGCCGTGCTGGTGCCGCGGCAGGCCACGCTGGAGATCGCAGAGCACCGCTATGTGCACGTGGTGGCCAAGGATGGCATGGTGCGCCAGCGTCGGGTCAGCATCTCCAACGAACTGCAGGATTTCTACGTGGTGACAGAGGGCGTGGGCGCAGATGAAACGATCGTCTTTGAAGGCACTGAGCAAGTGCATGACGGAGACAAGGCCTGGACCGGCGTGTTTGAAGAACCCGCCAAGGCCTATGCAAACCTGAAGCACAAGGCGGAGTAAGCCAGCATGGCAGCGGAGGGAACCGCAGTCCGCTGCCGCCCCCCCCTGCCCCTCCACTCTTTACAGACCGCCAAACCAGCGCTCGATGGTTTTGTCCCGGGCAAGGGCCGCAGTCAGGACCATGCAAAGGCCAAACACCCCCACAAAAAGGCGGGACAAAAAGTCGAGCTCTATTCGGACAAATGCTGAGCACAAAATAAACATAGCACCCATGACACCACCGATTATTCGTAGTATAATCACGCTGCAAAATGAATCATTTTGCTAAATTGAGCAAACCTTTTTAACACCCCACCCCCACAAATCAGCGCCAGGCGCAGGCCTGCAGGAAGGCGCGCAAGTGCCCACGCAGCAGGGCCGCCGACGCCGGAAAAAGGCCGCCGCGGCCATCAGAGCAAACGGGGATCAAACGCAAAAGGCTCGGCCACACCGAAGGAGATGGCCGCGAAGTCAGGATGCGCAGGATTGAGCAGGAAGTTGGACTCCCCAGGAATGATGGCGCTGGGCACCTCCAGCACTGCGGAGCGCCGCTGCGCTGCCCAGAGATCTCCCAGCCCCCGCGTGGACGGCGGAGCCGGCATGTCATTCCACCCCGGAGGAAGGGCGGAAACCTTTTCCACCAGCGCCGCGTCAAACCCCACCGAAATGATGACGTAGGAAAAGAGCACCGGAGGATTGAGGTGCACGAGAGACTCCAGCGCCGCCAGCGCCTTCGAGCCGCTGGTGTACACGAGGCTCACCCCGGCGGAATTCCACCGCCCGCCGTAGAGCCGCGCCCCCTCGCCGCTGAAGGCAGAGGCGGCATGCTTTGCCTTCACAATGCGCCAGGCCTGCAGCTTCATGAGTAAACACCGTATTCAATGCGGCCCAGCAGGTCCTCCACTTCACGGGCACCCACCTCCGTCTCCGCATACTCCAGAGGCACCGCCCCGCCCAGCCCCCGCTGCGGCGCACTCAGCCAGGCACGCGCATTCTCCCGGGACTCCATCACCTCCACCGCCTTGCCCAGCAGCCGGGCAAACCGCACCACACGGTCAGACTCCGCCGGGTCCAGCCTGCCCGCCGCCATGCGCCGGTGCAGCGTGGCCTTGGAGATCCCCAGCATGGGCACCAGCCGCTCCATCGGGAGATCCAGGCTGCTGCGCAAATCATGCAGCTCCTGCACCGGCAGGCCGCATTTCAGAGACTGGATGAGCCCCGCCGTCGTGAACTCCCGCGACACACGCCTTTCCTCAGGCCCCTGCACCAGGTAGGCCACGACGCCCCCCCTGCGTGTGTCCACCCCGCTGCGGTAAGTCGCAGCCACCTCCCGGACGATGTTTTCTTCTATTCTCATATGAGACTATCATTCATCTCATTTGAAACAAGTCAAGGCCAAAGTCCCTCATCCCGTTGATTGCAGCCAGGCGCTAAAACGTCCAGTTCAGCGACACCGTGCCAAAGACCTGGGGCGCGATCTGCGCGCTGAACTCCTTGGTGCGGTAGACCAGGGCATAGGCCAGCTTGGTGTTGCGCCAGTTGATCACAAACCCAGCGCTGAGATCCGCCACAAACACATTGTGCCCCACCGAAGGGCTGCTGCCAAAAGTGTTGCCATCGAGAAAAATGTTGTGCGCCACAGCCCGGCCATCCACCCGGGCAAACAGGTGAAACCCCAGTGGAAACCACCCGCGGTCAGCCCCCAGCGCACCATCGACAGGCGTGGCAGCCGCAGAAGACGGGCCGATGCTCGGCGTCCCATAGTCATCCGGCAGATTCAGCCCGATGCGGAACTCCCCGCCCACATTGGCGTAGTCCTTCACATTCCCCGCCGTCGCACCCGCATGCGGCAGCAGCTCCCACTCCAGGCCGCTGCGCTTCACCAGGTGCGGCCAGCGCCACACGCGCTCGTAAGCCAGCGTGATGCCGATCTCATTGTGCAGCTGGTTGTCCCAGCCGTTGGGGTGGTCAAAGCCGCGCACGTCATGCACATAGCGCTGCGCCTCCTGCGCCAGGGACCAGGAGCCCACCACCCCGATGTCCATCACCAAAATGTTGCGCACACGGTCCGTCTTCCATACGACCCCGTTGGAAACATAAAGCCAGCCGGCGTAGGGGCGGTCTGTGGGCGAGGGCGTGAAAGTCTCCGTGTCGTCCGGCGTGTAAATGTCCTGCCCGATGGAGTGGATGACGTTCTTCTGGTAGTTTGTGTCATGGACGCCCGGCAGCAGGTCAAAAAGCGGCAGCAGCATGCTGGCGTGCGGCGTGCCGCTGAGGTGCGAGAGATCCCGCGAGGTCCAGCTGATCTTCACACCGCTGGTGTAGTAGCGGTCCGTGCCGGCAAAGGCGTCGTTTTCGACGTAGATGCCCAGGGTGCCCGCAGTCGTGGGAGCCTCCGCGCGGCCCCGAGCCGGAGCCAGCAGCAGCAGAGCGGTGGAGAGCGTGGAAAAAATGAGTTTCATGAGTGGTGCGTGAGATGAGCGTGCGGAGCCGGCACAGAGCCGGAGCTCACCGCCTCCCTTATCCAGTCAGAGAATCTGCCAAAGCCCGGTACAGTCACTCAGACGGCAGATTTGCCAAGAACAAAGCGCGGCCCGGCACCAGCGCCCCTCGGAGAGCAGCGGGGCCATGGGAGGCGCTTTCCGCAGAATGCGACTTGCCACGGGCCTGAGTCCTTCATTTAATCCCGGTGCCTACCACGCACCGCGCGCCCGCCATGAAGCCCACCCTGCCCTGTCTCCTGCTGCTGGCCACCCTGAGCACGTGGGCGCTGGCGGCGGAGGCCGACGCCCGCACCTATGCGGCAGTGCTGGCGCTGCGCGAGGCGGGCCGCCATGCCGAGGCGGAGCAGGCCGCGCTGGCCCTGGTGCAGGCGGCGGCCCGGGCCCACGGCGCGGAGGCACGGGAGACGCTGCGCGCACGGCTGCTGCAGGCGGAGATCATCCGCAAGCTGGCGCGGGACGCCGAGGCGGAGACGCTGCTGCAAAAGCTGCTGCCGGAGGTGCGGCGTGTCCTGGGCGCGGAGGACCGCGAGACGCTGCGCTGCGAGTCGGCACTGATCGCGGCGCGCGGCAGCCAGGGACAGTTTGCGCAGGCGGCGGAAAAGCTGCTGCCGCTGATCGCCACGGAGACGCGGGTGCTCGGCGCGGAGGATGCGGAGACGCTGCTGTCGCGCCGGCGGCTGGGCGCGGCGCTGCTCAGCCTGGGAAAGCTGCCCGAGGCGGAAAAGGAAAACCGCGCGGTGCTGGAGCTCTGCACGCGCGTGCACGGCGCCGCACACCGCGAGACGCTGGAGACCCGGCTGGCGGTGGCAGAGGTGCTGCTGCGCCAGGGCCGGGACGCGGAGTGCCAGGCCATGCTGCAAACGCTGCTGCCCGAGCTCACACGCGTGTGCGGTGCGGGAGACAGGTACACGCTGCGCTGCGGCACGGGCATCGTACATACCATGATCTCCCAGGACCACATGGCCGAGGCGGAGGCGCTCACGCGCAGCCTGCTGCCCGAGCTCACACGGCACCTGGGACCCGAGAACGACCAGACCCTGTGGCTGCGCAGCACGCTGACCGTCATCCTGGCGCGCCAGGCAAAGTGGGCGGAGGCCGAGGCGGGCCTGCGCGAGCTGCTGCCGGTGATGACGCGGGTGCGGGGCGCGGAGCACGCAGACACGCTGCGCTGCCAGAACGACCTCATCGGGGCGCAGATCGCGCAGGAAAAATACACCGCGGTGGAGGAGCCGCTGCGCCAGATCATCGCGCTGCAGACACGGGTGTCCGGCGCGGAGACGGAGGCCACGCTGGCCTCGCGCATTTCCCTGGCCGTGCTGCTTTCCCGCCTGGAGAGGCATGAGGATGCCGAAAAAGAGTACCTGCAGGTGCTGCCAGCGTGCGAGCGCACGTTTGGCGCGCAGGCCGCCAACACGCTGATGACCTGCCACAATCTGGCCCAGTGCCTGATGCAGCAGGACAAGATACCCGAGGCGCTGAGCTACGCACGACGAGCACACGCCGGCTACCTCAAGACGCTGGGCAAGGACGCGCCGGCCACGGAGGCCGCAGGAAACCTCGTCAAACACCTGGCGGCGCTGGGCACCAAAGCCTGAGCCTGCCCTCCCCTTTTTTTCACTCCTCCGCCCTGCCATGAAGCCGCTCCTCGTCTGCCTGCTGCTGCTGTCCACCGCGCCCGGCCATGCGGCGCAGAAGGCGCAGGAGATCGGGAAAAAGGGCCGCGAGCCGCTGCCGCTGCTGAAGGAGGAAGGCCCGGTGCTGGAGGGGGAAAAGGCGGCGCAGGCGCTGGTGGAGACACGCACCCAAACCCTTGGGCCGGAGGACAAGGAGACGCTGCGCGCACGCCTCAAGCTGGCGGAGGTGATCCTGGAGCAGGACCGCGCCGCCGAGGCGGAGGCCCGGCTGCAGGAGCTGCTGCCGGTGGCCGTGCGTGTCTTTGGCGCAGAGCAGCGCGAGGCGCTGGCCTGCGAGGCGGCCCTGCTCTCCGCACGCGCGGCCGCCGGAAAAAACGCGGAGACGGAGCCGGACTACCAGCGGCTGGCAGCCACGGCGCAGCGTGTGCTGGGCGCGGCGGATGCGCTGACGCTGCAGGTGCGCTGGCGCTTTTCCGGCGTGCTCTACGCCCTGGGAAAAAGCACGGAGGCGGCCAGGGAACACCGCGAGGCGCTGAACCTCAGCCAGGGCAAGGTGCCCCTGAAGGACCGCAAGCCCCTGGACACCCAGACGGCCAAGGCGCTGAAGACGCGGATGGACAAAAAATACGGCGAGGCCGGGCTGCTGTGGCAGAAGATCCTGCCCATCCAGACGCGCCTCTTTGGCCCCGAGCACCCGGAGACGCTGAAGGCGCGCGTGGAACTGGCGGAAAATGTGGAGGCGCAGGGCTGGGGCCCGGAGGCGGAGCAGCGGCTGCGCGCCGTGCTGCCCGTGCAGCAGCGCGTGCTGGGCGCGCTGCACCCGGACACCCTGGGCACCTGCGGCATCCTGGCCGCATGCCTGCGGGCGCAGAACCGCCCGCAGGAGGCGCTGCCCTACGCGCGGCGCGCGCAGGAGGGCTTTCAGCGGCTGTTTGGCCCGGAGCACATGGACACCCGGCTCTACCAGCAGCTGGTAGACTCCCTGACACGGGCCGCGCCCAAGGATGCCCCCTTCAAAGACCGCCCGGTGGCCACGGTGGACGGCGTGCCCATCCTGGCCACAGACGTGCACATGATGATCAAGACCGGCGTGGCGGAGTTTCAGCAGCTGCACCCCGGCGAGCCCGAAAAGCTGGAGGCTGAGACGCAGAAGCTCAAACGCACGGCGCTGGACACGCTCATCGACCAGCAGCTGCTGGCCAGCGAGCTGGCCCACGTGGGCGTGACGGTGAACCCCACGCTGCTGGAGCAGGACTTCAAGGCCATGGTCAAAAACTCCGCGCAGGGAGACAGCGCCGCCTTTGAGGCGGAGCTGGCGCGCGACGGCCTGACGCTGGAGAAGCTGCGCGTGGCACGCCAGCGCATGATCTACAGCACCGCCATGCGCGTGCACATCGCCAGCATGGTGAAGGCGACGGACGAGGAGGTGCGCGCCTTTTATGAGAAAAACCGCACGCTGTGGGACAGCCCGGAGGAGGTGAAGCTGTACTCGCTGACCATCCCCGAAACGCTGCACCAGAGCGATGCGGCCACGCGCGCACGCATCGAGGCGCTGCGCGAAAAGATCGCCAAAGGGGCGAGCTTTCCCGTGATCGCGCGTGCGGAGAGCAAGGACAGCCATGCCGAGGACGGCGGCGCCTGGGGCTGGACGCCCGTGACGAGCCTGAGCCCGAAGGTGCGCGCCGCTGTGGCGAAGATGAAAAAGGGCTCGATCAGCCCCATCATCGAAGAGCCGGGGCTGTTCATCCTCATCGGCGTGGAGGAGCGCCGCACGCCACCGCCACCGCCGTTTGAAAAAGTCAAAGAGCAGGTGGCCGCACGCCTGAAGAACGACCTGACGAACGAGCGGATCGCCAAGACGCTGGTGCGCCTGCGTGCCGCCGCCGAGATCCAAAAGCTGGAGCCCGTGGCGGAGGCCGGGAAGCCACGCGCCCGCAAGAGCGAAACGAGCCTCTGAGCACCGCCGGGCCGCAGCAGCCAGCGGCGCACACCTGTGCCCGAAGCGTGTGCGCAGGGGCCTATGCCGCCGCGCCCAAGGCCGTGCGTTCCTTGTGCAAACACGCGCCGTGTGCGGGCATCAGGATGATCCCCCCTCCGGCGCTCGATGTGCTCGCAATGCGCAGCGCTTGCGCACTCCCAGCGCCTCCGGCGGAGAGGGATCGTCCCGATCCCTCACGTGCTCGCAGCTTCCAGCGTGTGCACATTGCGCCGAGCCCAAGGCAGTGCGTTCCTTGTGCAAAGACGCGCCGTGTGTGGGGATCAGGATGATCCCCCTCCGGCGCTCGATGTGCTCGCAATGCGCAGCGCTTGCGCACTCCCAGCGCCTCCGGCGGAGAGGGATCGTCCCGATCCCTCGCGTGCTCGCAGCTTCCAGCGTGTGCACATTGCGCCGCGCCCCAGCTCGTGTGTTCATTGTGCAAAGACGCGCTGTGTGCGGGGATCAGGATGATCCCCCTCCGGCGCTCGATGTGCTCGCAATGCGCAGCGCTTGCGCACTCCCAGCGCCTCCGGCGGAGAGGGATCGTCCCGATCCCTCGCGTGCTCGCAGCTTCCAGCGTGTGCACATTGCGCCGCGCCCAAGGCCGTGTGTTCATTGTGCTAAGACGCGCTGTGTGTGGGGATCAGGATGATCCCCCTCCGGCTCCTGGGCTCGCGCATTCCACACGCTCACCGCTCACAGCCCTACTCCGGCTTCATCTGTGCCAGCACTTCCAGGGCCTCGGCCTTTGAATTGACGTGCAGCTTCTGGTAGATCTTTTTCATGTGCACGCGCACGGTCTCGTGGCTGAGGCCCATGATGGCGCCCACCTCCTTGGCGTTGCCGTGTTTGGACATCTGCTGCAGCACCTCGCGCTCCCGCAGCGTGAGGCTGCGCAGCGAGCTCTTCTTGCGCGCCGGCGAAGCGGACGCATGGCGAAATTCAGCCATCAGCATCTGCGCGATCACCGGGCTGAGGCTCACGCCATCCTGGATGATCTGCCTCAGCCGCTCCGCAAACACCCCGGGGTCCGCCGTTTTCACCAGGTAGCCCGAGGCACCGCTGCGGATGGCCGCAAACACATGTTCCGGTGCGCTGGAGGAGGTCAGCATCACACACAGCGGCGGATCGGGGAGCTTGTGCAGGTTCGCGATCAGCTCCACCCCGCTCAGCCCCGGCAGTTCCAGGTCGATAAACATGAGGTCCACCTCCAGAAAGCGCCGGTCCGCCACCATCGCCTCCGCGCTCTCCCAGGCCTGCACCAGCTCCACCTCCGGCGTTTTCTTCAGCAGGCCCGTGAGGTAGGCCCGGTAAACCGGGTCGTCCTCCACCAGCGCGATCCTCATGGGACCGTTGCCTGACCGACGTGTGGCTTTGTTTCTCATGTTATCCTTCCAGAATACTACAGCCCGTTATTCAATACATCAGAATACAGCACGTCCGCGCACTTCTCGCACACTGTGTGGGAGCTGCCGCGCCCCGTCGTCATGAGGCGCAGGTCGTCCCAGTGCATCCAGCCGTGCTGCGCCGTATGCACACGGCGGCAGCAGCTGCACGTCACGGGGTGCGCTCCCGGGCCCGCCATTTCCAGAGACTGTGGCGCGGCAGGCTGGGGCGGTGCGGCAGGTCTCAGCCGGGCCAGGTAGGTCTGCAGGCTGCAGCGCAGCCCGTCCAGCACGCCCGCGCGCCGCTCCGTCATCTCAAAGCCCTGGTCCAGCTGCATGCCCAGCACATACTTGCGGCCGTCCGCCGCCAGGCCAGAGGAAAGCCCCAGAAACAGCAGCACACTGCCTGCCCACGGCACTGTGGCCACACTCTCATGGGAAGCCGCCGCCGCCTGCCGGAGGATGAGCTCCTGCAGCCCGGGGGAGATCTCCATGGTCTGCTCTCTCCGCAGCACGATCTGGCAGCCCCCTGCCGCATGGCTGGCCACCCACGCATGCCTGCAGCCCAGCAGCGAGCAGGCGGTGTCCAGCGCGTAAAGCGCCGCCCATGAAAACACACCGGGCTGGCTGCCAGCATCGGCATGATAAGGCGCAGGCGCCTCGCAGTGGTCGCAGGTGACGGGGGGGGAGATCATAATGGTATTTATATACTTTAGGCCCCGTCCTCCGCGCGCCTGCCGCCTTGGGTTAACCCCATTTTTAGCCCCCGTTGAGTTACCTCAATCCCCTCCTTGGCAGACAGCGCAGACGCACGCCAAGGTGTGCGCATCTCCGCAGCGGCCGTGTTTACCGGTGCGTGAGGCTGTTGGGCTGGCGGTGGTCCGCGATTACCGCCGCCAGCTGTGGCCTCAGGTGGGTTCTGGAAGCCTTTGCCAGCATGCGCGATGTGGGGGGAGGATGGGCACGAAGGCGCCTGTGGCTGTGGAAGAACTCGGCGTGTCTGCGGAGTGCTGCGGACTGAAGTCCGCGCTCCCTTCCGGAGGGATCTGCAAACGTGTGCTGGGTGCGGGGATCAGGATGCTCCGCCTCGGGCTCCCAGCGCTGCCGCGTGCGCAGTCCGCACCGCCCGCCGCATTGGCAGCCTCAAAGACCACAAAATACCACAAGGCAGCGCAATGGCCCGCATCCGCACCTGCTCCACTGCATGTCTAGGCGGCCACCGCCTCAGGCCGGGCCGTCCGCGTCCTGAGCAGGATCTGCTCAGGCCTCAGCTCCAGCATGCCGTGCTCCAGGCAGTAGCGCGCGATTTTCGCCACGGAGTCGATCCCGGTCTTGCGCGCGATGTTGTGCTTGTGCACCGCCACCGTCCCGGCCGAAAGGCCGAGCTCCGTCGCGATCGACTTGATCGGCCTGCCTTCGCCGAGCTTCAAAAAAACCTCCAGCTCCCGGCGGCTGAGAAGGTTCATGGGATCTCCTGTCTGCAAAAAGCTGATGTACTCCATGAACTGCTGCGCAATCTCCGGCGAGAGATGCTTCCTGCCGGCCAGGACGTCCTGGATGGCGGCCACCAGCTCACTCAGGGGCCGGGACTTCGTCACCATGCCCAGCACGCCCTCACTCATGGCCTGGTGCAGCCAGAAGGTGCTCACCTCCGCGGCCAGGATGAGCATCCTGGTCCCCGGCGCATGCTCGCGCACCTCAAGGATCATGGAAAGCCCCGCGCTCTCCAGCCCGGAGATGTCCGCGATCAAAAGGTCAAACGCATGGTGCTTCATGAGCAGCCGGGCTTCATTCAGGCTCGACGCGGTGATGAATGTCATCTCCGGCAGCTCACGCCCGAGAAACGATGTGAGCATTTCCAGAAACATCGTCTGGGAGTCCACCAGGAGCACGCTTTTTGGGGTCATCGGGATCGGGGTCATGATTGGGCACCGCGCCTGGGCTGGCAGGCACATCGGCGCCGCCTGTTTGCCCGAAGTCCCCGCCCAAATAAAGCAGGCTGATGGGTTACCACAACGAAGGCCCGCGCGGCAGCATGCGGCACTGCGCCGCCCTCATCCATGCTCAGGACCCGCCCGGAGGCACTCACGCTGCACCAGCTCCCTGCCACCCAGCATCTGGGAAATGCGCAGCCGCACGAGCCGCCAGAAGCCCATCGGCAGCGGCACCAGCGGCACGCCCGCGTTTCTCACCACGCCCACGGCACGGTCGTCCCACAGCGCGATCATCTGATGATCCTTGCGGTTCGTGATCTCCAGCCTGGGCAGCTGGTAGTACGCGCACCACTCGTGGATGAACCTCTCGCTGACCGGGTCTCCGGCGCGGGCGGTGAAAATTTTGACCTTCCGCCCGGTCTTGATCCAGTAGCGCACGCGCTTCAGCATGGCCGGCACCGCAGGGCCGATGCAGTGCGGGTGCATGCCCGAAGTCGTCCGCGCGAGCGTGCCGTCAAGGTCCACCCCGATCCACCCTTTGCGGGGGTACTTCGGCAGGCGCAGGTCTTCCATGTCTGTTTCTTGCTGTTGCAACATCGCCCACACCTACCAGAGATTTGCGCAGAGGGAGAAACGGGAAAGCGTACTCATTTGGGTTACCACAACATACGCCGATCTGGTATTGACAGAGGCCGCCTCACCGACGCCGCAGCACACCGGCCAAAAAACACCCAAGGAGGGGCCGAAGGAGTCCGCCGGAGGCTGGCTCTGCCTTGCAGCCTCTTGAGCATGGGTGAGGTGGCAAATGCCTGGCATTTTTCCCATGGCATTTTTCCCACACAAGGCGTGTGTTTGCGCCATGAACGTGCGGGGTGAGGTGGTGTGGAATGCGGGGGCTATGGGTGTGGCGGGGGCGTGAGGGATCGGGACGATACCTCTCCGCCGGAGGGCGGAGGCTCTGGAGGAGTGGGACCATCTTGGTCCCACCACGCTCCGCAAAGTCTACGTTGTGGCGTGAGGGAAGCGGTGAGTCAGACCCTGACGCGGGGGCTATGGGTGTGGCGGGGGCCTGAGGGATCGGGACGATCCCTCTCCGCCGGAGGGCGGAGGCTCTGGAGGAGTGGGACCATCTTGATCCCACCACGCTCCGCAAAGTCTACGTTGTGGCGTGAGGGAAGCGGTGAGCCAGACCTGGCGCGGGGGTGGTGTGGAATGTGGGAAGCGCTGGGTGTGGCGGGGGCGTGAGGGATCGGGACGATCCCTCTCCGCCGGAGGGCGGAGGCTCTGGAGGAGTGGGATCATCTTGATCCCACCACGCTCCGCCAAGTCTGCGGCATGGCGTAACGGATGGGGTGAGCCTGACTTGGCGCGGGGGTGGTGTGGAATGTGGGAGCGGTGGGTGTGGCGGGGGCCTGAGGGATCGGGACGATCCCTCTCCGCCGGAGGGCGGAGGCTCTGGAGGAGTGGGACCATCTTGGTCCCACCACGCTCCGCAAAGTCTGCGGTGTGGCGTAAAGGAAGGGGTGAGCCTGACTTGGCGCGGGGGTGGTGTGGAATGTGGGAGCGCTGGGTGTGGCGGGGGCGTGAGGGATCGGGACGATCCCTCTCCGCCGGAGGGCGGAGGCTCTGGAGGAGTGGGACCATCTTGGTCCCACCACGCTCCGCAAAGTCTGCGGTGTGGCGTAAAGGAAGGGGTGAGCCAGACTTGGCGCGGGGGTGGTGTGGAATGTGGGAAGCGGTGGGTGTGGCGGGGGCGTGAGGGATCGGGACGATCCCTCTCCGCCGGAGGGCGGTGGAGACGGAGGGGGCTCAAAGGGCGGCACGCAGGTCTGCGATGGCCTGCTGCACGGAGGTGTGGAGTTTCTGGGCGCAGTCTTTGGGCAGGGCGCGGCTGCGGCGGGAGGCGGTCTCGAGGGTGGTGCAGTTTTCTGAGACGGCGCTCATGCCAAAGAGGGTGCTGGAGCCGCGGAGGGCGTGGGCTTCCCGGGCGGCGGCGGCGGTGTCTGCGTGGTCAAGGGCGTGCTGGAGGCGGGTGAGTCTGCCTGGGGCTTCCTGGAGCCAGAGGGCGGCGATCTGCCGCGCCTCCTGGTGACCGAGCTGTGTGGCGAGGCGGTGGAAGGCGGCGGCGATGGGCGTGGTGGCCTTGGGCGTGGTGGCCTTGGGCGTGGTGGCTTTGGGCGTGGTGGCCTTGGGTGTGGTGGCTTTGGGCTTGGTGGCCTTGGGTGTGGTGGCTTTGGGCGTGGTGGCTTTGGCTCTTTTGGGTGCTTGGGTGGCTGGCGTGGCCGTGGTGGCGGGGGATGTCGCGGCGGCTTCGGCGGTGGGAGCGGGCCCGGCGGCGGACGGCTCAGGGGTGATGCCGGCGAGGAGGGCTTCGAGGGTGTCCTGCTCGAAGGGCTTGGTGAGGTAGTCGTCCATGCCGGAGGCGAGGCAGCGCTCGCGCTCTTCGGGGAGGGCGCTGGCGGTCATGGCGATGATCTTGCAGCGGGGCGGCCTGCCGGGGGTGCTGCGGAGGCGCTCTTCGGCCTGGCGGATTTTGCGGGTGGCGGCGTGGCCGTCCATGATGGGCATCTGGCAGTCCATGAGGATGGCGTCAAAGGGCTGCCTGCGGAAGGCGGCGACGGCTTCGCGGCCGTTGGCGGCGACGGTGTGGGCGCAGCCGAAGGATTCGAGGAGGAGGCAGGCGAGGCGGGCGTTGACGCGGTTGTCTTCCGCCACGAGGACGCGCAGGCCGAGGCTGCGGTGCCGGGGCGCGGTGCCGGGCGTGGCGGCGGGGGTGGCGGAGAGCTGCCAGACGGCGCTGCGGAGGGCGGCACGGCGCAGGGGGAGTGCGACGGCGGGCGGGCCGCCGTCTGCGGCGGTACCGCCGATGAGGATGAGGTGCGGCGGTGCGGGGCTGGCGCGGTGGAGGCGCTGCAGGGCGGGCGTCATCCAGGCGGCGTCCACGAGGAGGACTTCATGGGGGTGACGCGGGGCGGTGAGGTGGGCGCGGAGCTGCCTGCGCGGGAGGGGCTGAAACTCGACGCCGGGGCCGCTGAGGGCGGCGCGGATGCTCGCGCTCTGGCGCGGGGAGGCGTGGGCGATGCGGATGAGGCGGGGCGAGCCGGCACCGGGGGCCGGGGCGGCGGGCGCGGGGCCGGGCTGCAGTGGCACCTCATACCAGAAGGTGGCACCCGGGCCGGGGCGGCTCTCCACGCCGATGCGGCCGTGCATGGCGTCCACGAGCTTTTTGCTGATGGCGAGGCCGAGGCCGGTGCCGCCAAAGCGGCGGGACTGGGAGCCGTCCACCTGGCTGAAGGGCTTGAAGAGGCGCTCCTGCGCGCCTTCGGGGAGGCCGATGCCGGTGTCTTCCACGAGGAAGGCCACCTGCCCTGCCGCGCCGGGCTGCACGCGGATGGTGACGTGGCCGGTGTCGGTGAATTTGACGGCGTTTCCGGCGAGATTGAGCAGCACCTGGCGGAGGCGGCCGGGGTCTCCGAGGATGACTTCGGGGAGCGCGGGGGAGATGTGGGTGGTGAGCTCGAGGCGCTTGGAGGAGGCTTCGTGCTGGAGGAGGTCGGCGACGCCTTCGACGAGGTCGTCGAGGGCGACGGGCTGCACCTGCAGCTCGATCTGCCCGGCCTCGATCTTGGCGAAGTTGAGGATGTCGTCGATGATCTTCATGAGCGCGCCGCCGCTGTGGAGGACGGCCTCGACCATCTCTGACTGCGGGGGGGCGAGCTGGCCGGCGCGGAGGAGGCCGGCCATGCCGAGGATGCCGTTCATGGGGGTGCGGATCTCGTGGGAGATCATGGCGAGGAATTCGCTCTTGGCGCGGCTGGCGGCCTCCGCCTTGTCGCGGGCGGCACGGAGCTCTTCCTCGATCTTGCGGCGGCGCTGCTCCTCGCGGCGGGCGACGATCATGCTGCTGACGGCGGCGAGGAAGGGGTCGAGCTCTTTGACGCCTTCTTCGTCGTAGCCGTCGGGGCGGTTGGCCAGGCCGATGAGGCCGACCATTTCGAGGCCGTTGTAAACAGGGAGGCCGAGGAAGGTGTGGATGGGCGGGTGGCCGGGTGGGAGGCCGCCGCGGCGGGGGTCGTGGGCGGCGTCATTGGCGATGAGCACCTCCCCCGTGACCATGGGGATGCCGAAGAGGGTCTTGAGATTGCGGAACTCCAGGCCCATGGGGCCCATCTGGCGCATGATGCTGCGCGTCTCCTCATTCCAGGCGATGTCGGTGAGGCCGTAGGAGCGGAGGTAGGGGGCGCCGGTGTCGTCGCGGAGGACTTCGCCGACGAAGCCGAAGCCGCTGCGGGTGTGGGAGACGACGACGTCGAGCATCTCGGCAAAGACGGGGGCCACATCCACGGCGCCAATGAAGTGCTCCTGCGCGGCGCGGATGCCGTTGAGCATGTCTGCACGGCGGCGGGCGGCCTCCTCGGACTGCTTGCGCATGTGGATGTCCATCTGCGTGCCGATCATGCGCTCGGGCTTGCCGTCCTTGGTGCGGGCGACGATGCGGCCGACGTCCTGCACCCATTTCCAGGAGCTGTCTTTGCAGCGGAGGCGGTGCTCGCAGATGTAGTCGGGCGTCTCGCCGCTGAGGCATTTGTTCATGGCCTCCATGACGGAGGGGAGGTCGTCCGGGTGCACGCGGGAGGCCCAGCTGTCCACGTGCTGGGGCCACTCTCCGAGCTCGTAGCCGAGCATGCGCTGGATGAGGTCTGTGTAGAGGACGTGGCCGGTGAGGATGTTCCAGTCCCAGACGCCGAGGCCGTTGTTTTGGAGGGCGAACTGCCAGCGCTCCTCCGTCTGCTGGAGGGTGCGCTGGGCGAGGACGAGCTCGGTGATGTCGAGCACGGTGCCGATGACTTCGCGGGCGCGGCCGCCTGCGCCGCGGCCCACCTCGGCGCTGCTGCGGAGGTGGCGCTCTTCGCCGTCCGGGCGGAGGATGCGGTAGGTGGTGGTCATGGGCTGGCCGGTGCGGACGACGGTGTCCACAAAGTGCATGACGGCGTCGAAGTCGTCGGGATGGATGGCGCGGCGGCAGAGGTCCATGTCCACCTCCACGGAACCGGGCTCGTAACCGTAGATGTGGTACTTTTCGTCTGACCAGCGGATGTGGCCGGTGGCGATGTCCATGGTCCAGTTCCCGAGGTGGGCGATGCGCTGGGCCTGGCGGTAGGCGTCCTCCGTGCGGATGAGCTCGGTCATGTCCTGCATGGTTCCGACGAGGCGGCAGGGGGTGCCTTTTTCATCCAGCTCTGCGGCGGCGCGGGTGGTGACGTGGCGGATCTCCCCGGTGGGGCGGGTGATGCGGTAGGCGACCTCCTGGCTGAGGCCGGTGCGGGCCACGGCGTCCAGCGTGCCGAGCAGCTTTTCCAGATCCTCCGGGAGCACGCACTGGCGCACGTGGTCCAGGGTGGGGCTGAAGCTGCGGGGCTCGAAGCCGTGGATGCGAAATTTTTCGTCTGACCAGGAGAGGGCGTTGGTGCGGAGGTCCCACTCCCAGGTGCCGAGGTGGGCGAGGCGCTGGCCCTCATTCATGGCGCGCTCGCTGCGGCGCAGGGCGGCCTCGGCCTCCAGGCGCTTGAGCAGGAGCCCGAGCTGGCTGCCGATGCGGTGGAGCGCCTCCAGGAGGTCGGGGTCGGGGGCGTCGAGGTGGACGCTGAAGAGCTCCACCACGCCGCGGATGTGGCCGTCCACCGGCACGGGAAAGGCGACGGCGCCGGTGATGCCGCACTCTGCTGCCGCGTGGCGGCGGGGGAAGTTTTCGTCCTGGCGGACGTCGGTGATCCAGTGGCTGGTGCGCTCCGCCCAGACGCGGCCGGGCAGCCCCTTGCCGGAGGGAAAGCTCATCTCGCGGGAGGACTGCATGAAGGCCTCCACTTTGGCGCCGCTGCGCTGCCAGGACTCGGAGAGGTGCATGACGTCGCCGCGCACGCCGGGCACCCACCAGTTTCCGACGGTGGCCTGGATCTGGCGGCCCAGCGCCCCGAGCATGGACTGGATGAGGTCTGGGAGGCGGACGCCGCTGGTGATGACCTCGGCGGCGGCGGCTTCGAGCTGGCGGCGCATTTCATTGCGCTTTTTGCCGGAGACGTCGGCCTCGATGGCCATGAAGTGGGTGACCTGGCCTTCGGGGTCAAAGATGGGCTGGACCTCGATGTCCACCCAGTAGGTGGTGCGGTCTTTGCGGTAGTTGAGGATCTCGCAGCGGAAGCTCTCGCCGGCGAGGACGTGGGCGCCCATCTCGCGGGCGGTGCGGAGGTCGGTGCGGGGGCCCTGGAGAAAGGCGCCGGGCTTGAGCCCGCGCACCTCGGCGAGCGGCCAGCCGGTCATGCGCTCGAAGGCTTCATTGACCCACTCGATGCGGCCCTGGCGGTCTGCGAGGATGACGGCATTGTCTGTGCGCTCTGCGACCATGGCGAGCTTGCGGGACTCGGCCTCTTTTTCGATGAGCCTGCTCTGCTTGTGCCGCAGGCGCTCATTGAGGACGAGCAGCTCTTCATTGGCGATGCGGTGCACCTGGGCGACGTGGAGGAGGTCCTGCGCGGAGTCGTGGGTGGCGAAGTCTGCGAGGGTGAGGCCGAGGCGGTCGAGCTCTTCGGGGCTCTGGAGCCATGGGGTGCCGAGAAAGACCTCCAGCCGGGCCTCCTGCAGGTGCATGACCTGGCCGCGGAGCTGGAGGCCGGTGTCCGGGTGGAGGAGGAGGAGGAGGATGCCGCGCGGGGCGGCGGGGCTGAGGGTGCCCTGCGGGCGCTCGAGGCGGAAGGCCTCGTCCACCTGCATGCCGAGGGCGAGGCCGGGGATGACGCGCCGGAGGGAGGGGCCGATGCTGAGGATGCGCCCGGCCTCGTCCCACGCAAAGACGAAGGGGAAGACGGCCTCCACGCCTGCCCAGGGCATGCCGGGCATGGGCTTTTCCCGCGCGCTCATGACTCGGTGGGCTGGGGTTCTTTCCAGGTGATGCGGAAGACGTCGTGGTCCGCGCCGGAGTCGCGGCTGTGCTCCTGGGTGATGTGGGCGGTGACGGCAAACATCTCCGCGAGGCCGTGGAGGAGGCCCATGACAAAGGCGGAGAGCCCCTGGCGGTGGCTGCGGTAGTGCAGGCGGACGTGCCCGGGGGCGACGTCGGTACACTGAAAGTCCGGGGGCTGCAGGGCGGGAAAGATCATCATGATGCGGGTGTGGAAGTTGGGCAGATTTTGGAGAAACTCACCCAGATTCCGCCCGCCGGCGCGGAGGAGAAGGCCGTAGCCGTGGTGGGCGGTCTTGAGCACCCACCAGCGGCCAAACTCATGGAGCACGCGCTGGGCGGGGAGGCCGAGCACCTCTGAGGCGGCACCCATGAGGCGGTAGGTGACCTCGTCCGGGTAGGCCTGGGTGGAGATGAAGATCTCGTCGTCCACCTCCGCGCGGAGTTTGATCTGCTGCCAGACTTCTTCGCCGTGACTGGCGATGATGAGGTCCTGCACCGCTTTGTTGACCATGCCGTACATACGTGCTGAAAAAAGGAGCTGAGGGTGGGGGATGGCCCGGGATAAGCGGGCATGAGAGGGAGGGAACCCAGCGAGGGGGTTAACCCAAAAACTACCCTGCCCTGCCGTGTGTGGAACCACTGCCTTGGGTTAACCCGTTTTTGAAAATGGAGAGGACGCTGAATGCTGAACATGGAATGCGGGGGGGCTTGTCATTTTGCGGGGGCGGGCCACGGTGGGGGGATGTCACCGATGCCTGAGCCGCATGCTTTTGCCGAAGAATGGATCGCCGCGTGGAATGCGCATGATCTGCCGCGCATCCTTTCGCACTACTCGGAGGACCTGGAGTTTGAGTCGCCCTTCATCTCGCGTGTGCTGGGGGCGGGGGCCACGGCGGTGCCGAACCGGCTGGTGGGCAGGGAGGCGGTGGCGGTCTACTGGGGCCAGGCGCTGGCGCGCTACCCGGACCTGCGCTTTGAGCTGCGCGGGGTGCTGGCGGGGGCGCACTCGCTGTGCGTGCTGTACCAGTCGGTGCAAAACCTCCCGGCGGCGGAGTGTTTCTGGTTTGATGACCAGGGGCTGGTGTGCCGCGCTGCGGCGCATTACGCGTGAAATGGCGGCGGCCGGCCGGCGGGATGGCTGGCATGAAATACCAGAGGATTGCGGAGACGCGGGAGGAGGCGGGCACGGGCGCCCACGCGCGTGGAAGCACTCTGCGTGTCTGCGGAGTGCTGCGGACTGAAGCCCGCGCCGCCTGCCGGAAGCCTCTGCCGCCATCACCCAGGTCTTCACCTCCCGCATGCAGCAGCTCGGGCACCTTGGCGGAGACTTCACCAAAGGCGCGCTCAAGGAGAACATCGAAGAAACCGCCGACGGGCTCATCTCAGCCATCGCCAAAGCCGTCGGCACCGGCCACAGCGTGCAGGAGGCGGTGGGAGACTACGTCAAGCAGATCCCTGAAAACGCCATCGTCACCTCCTTGGTCGGCGGAGGCGGAGAGGCCATCCCCGCCGCTGGCGGCTCCACCGTACGCCGTCCTCCGGGGCAGACCGCCGCCACTCCCCCAGCCCCGCAGCAGCACAGCGCCGCCGCCGTGGCCACCCCTGCCTCACAGCATCCCATACCAGATGCTACCACGCCAAACACCACCGGCTCGGCTCAGCAACCGTCCACCACCGCCAACGACCGCCAGCCATCCCAGCCCCTTCCCTCCGGCTCCGGCCAACAACAGACAACCACCACGAACAACAGCCAGCACCGCAAACACCCGCCGCCCTCCCCGTTCCCACGTTTGAGGAAGCCGGCACGGCCAAACAGACCATCGACAAGCTCAAGGCGCAGAAGGGCCCTCTGAGCCCGGAGCAGCAAAAGGAGCTGGATGGGGCGGAGCGGACCTTCGCCAGAAGGACGGAGTACAACATCCTCAATCAGCAGGCCGGCATTGAGAAGCGCGGAGGGAAACTTCACCCCACCACCGCGAAAGCGCTGGAGGACGCCCAGGCCACGCTGGCCCGGCCCCGCGCTGCGGGAAACACGGACAGCGTCGGCACCCCGGGCAAAACCACGTCCTTCACGGCGAGTTCCAGCGGCCCACTCCCACCCGCAGACACCACCACCACCCAGGGCGACGCGCCGCCCGCAGGCACCGCATCCGTGGAAGTGTCGCCACGCGCAGAAACCAGCAGCGCGCCAGCACGCACCCCCGGTTCGCCATCGCAAACCACGGCCACCTCCAGCACGGGCTCATCACAGCCACCGCCAGCAGCCGTCGCTCACCGTCAACCACCGCAAAGCCCCCAGCCGGCTTCCGCCAGCCTTTGACATTCTGCCTGAATTCATCCGCCGCCCCCAGCCCGCCGTTCACGTGATACCACATCGCATTATTTCCTACCTATTCATGCTTTTCTGGTTGCATTTCAGCGACGCGACCCAAGGTTTCAGTCCTGCGGGACTTATTCATGCCCGCGCGACCCGACGCTGTGAAGAACACGGAAGGTGCCACCGCCGCCCTGCGGCCACGCATCCGCCATGTCCTATTCCTTCCAGCTTTCAGACCTCCTCCATCCCGCCGCCGAAGAAGACGAGCAGCAGCAGCCGTTTAAAAAGCAGCGCCCCGCAGGCCCTCCGCAGTCCGCGCCGCAGCCGCAGCCGCAGCCGCAGTCCGCGCAGCCGCAGCCGGTGGGCATCCCCTACCGGCCGCAGCCCGGTGCAGCCACCTCGCGCTGGCTGACGCCCATGCTCGCGCCCTGGGAGCGCCCCAAGGCCGCAGCAGCCGCACCGGCCAGCCCCGTCCCCTACGCAGCTCCGGCGAGACCCGCCGCGCCTCAGCCTCAGCCTCAGCCTCAGCCTCAGCCTCAGCCTCAGCCTCAGCCTCAGCCTCAGCCAGCACGCGCCGCCCAGCCTGCCACGCCGGTGCCCTCCGCAGCCCCGCCTGCGCAGGCGGGCGCCTGGGGCAGGCCTCCCGCGCCCCCTCAGCCCGCCACGCCAAAGCCAGAGCCCTCAGTCATCACGGAAAACCTCAGGCAGCATGAGCTGCGTGGCAGGCAGCGTCAGGAGCAGCTCCTCGGCCAGGGTGCCGAGCAGGTGCGCCAGCAGGCTCAGGAGGAGGCCCGGCTGCAGTCTGCCCAGCAGCGCCTGGAGACCGCACGCCAGACGCACGCAGCCCTCTCGGACGCGCCCGTCCGCTATGAAAACCGCGACGGCAGGCTGGTGCGCCTCCAGTCCGCAGCCGGCGGAGCCGGGCAGGTGCTGCCCGTCGATCCCTCTGACACCCGCGAGATGCAGAAGGGCTCCGACTGGCTGCAGCAGCACGCCGCCGCCACGGCGGAGCTGGCCGCCGCCGAGGCCGCGCATGCGCCTCTGGCCGCAGGCGTCCAGGGCTTCAAAGAGCAGCGCCAGCAGCTGGCCAAAAAACTCGTGGAGGGCCATCGCTGGCAGCAGTCCCTGCAGCAGCACGGGCGGCACAGTGCCTCCGGTGCGGGAGGCCCCCCGCCCCCCTTCATCCCCGCCAGTGCAGACCGCGCGCTCCTCGCCCGGCTGGAGGCGCAGGGGCACCCCCTGGCCGCCGCCGTCAAAGAAGAAATGACACCGCCAGCGGTGCGTCAGCTTCAGGAAAAGCTGGCCCAGGCCGCGCCGGGCACCCCCATGTCCATCCTGGATGCCACCACCGGCGGCACCCCCGGCAGCGGTGCCAAGGCCACGCTGCAGGAGCAAGCCGCCGCACGCGATCTCGCCCTGAAAACCATGGGCGTGTCAGATCCGAAAGCCACCCTCACCCCGCAGCCAGACGGCACGCAGGCCCTGCACTGGCCCCGCTTCGGCGGCACCGCCCCCGTGGCCGTTTACGATCCCACGCAGAAATCCCTGACCGTGCATGCAGAAAATGGCAGCCTCAGCGAGGGCACCCGGCAGATGCTGCAAAACCTCGCCGTGCCGCCCGCACGCCCGGGAGCAAAGGCCAATGCCGACGGCTTGCCCGTTTATTTTGGCAACGGCCGCCGCACCACAGAGGCGGAGCTCAGCTCCCTCATCGAGGCAGGAAAAAAGGCGCACGAGTCCGCCCGCACCCCGGAGGAGCGCGCCGCCGCGCTGGAAAGGCTGGGCCTCTCCCCCGCAGGCCTGAAAAAGCGCTGGGAGTCAGGCACACTCTCTCTCCAGCAGGGACTCGCGCTCAATGGCGTCTTCAACGGCGTCGTCGAGCCAAACACCACCCGCACCGGCACCGACGGCGCCATGCAGGACTGGGGAACCGACCCAAACAACAAGGAACTGGGCCACTGGCTCCACGATGGCACCCCCGAGCAGCGGGCCTATGCCATCAATCAATACTTCAAACAAGCCCGCCAGCGCGCAGAGGGCAGCCTGCTGGCCAATCCGGACCGCATCGATGAGCTCAGGCGCAGCGCGCTCGGGCAGATCAAAGACGGCAATCCCGAATGGGGAAAGCCCGGCGCAGCCTCCCCCGGCAGCCGCACTGAGGACGGGCCCCCGGGCATCGAGCGCATCCCCCTCCAAGGCGGCGGCGCAGCCCACATCCCCAGCGGCACCTGGACCGCCCACGACTACGAGACGCTGGACCAGCACCCCGACATCCTCAAAATGCCCCACGCCGAGCGCGAGGCCGCCGTGGACACCCTCCTGAGCGACTACCACGACCAGCTCGTCCAGCAGCCCGGCGGCCTCACTACCACAGACTACCAGAAGTTTCGCCAGACCGCCCAGGCCCTGCGCGACCGCGTGGCCGCACAGAAGGGTTTGGGCGACTTCGCCGGGCAGGGTGCCGATCTCGTCAAAGAAGCCGCCAAAAGCGAAGTCGGCACCCACGTCGCCGCAGGCGCGGACCTTTCCTTCTTCAACCCCGACGGCAGCCCGCGCATGCCCGGCAGAAATCTCAAGGAGCAAAGCCGCTTCGAGGCGCAAAAGGCCAGGGACACCGCCCAGCGCCTCGCCCAGCCCGCCGCAGAAAAGAAGATCGATGCCGCCCTCGAGGCCATCCATCAGGACATCCGCAATGGCAACTTCCCCGTGGGGGATCCCGAGGCGCAGGAGAGGTGGATAGATGAGGTTTCCGCCAGGCTCAATCCCCAGCGCCAGCAGTGGTTTGACGCCGTGCAGGGCCCCGCCGACCCAAACACCCCCGAGGGCAAAAGGCACCTCGCACACCTGCAGGAGCAAACCCTTGCCAGCGCGGAAAATCGCGCCCTGCTCCAGGAGTACATCCGCACCGGCAACAAGGAGCGGTGGAAGGAGCTGGAGCACAATCTGAAGAAGACGCCGCAGCGCGCCCAGACCGAGGAGGACCAGCAAAACAGCCTCAAAAACGACCCCCTCGTCCGCGGCCTCAGCCATGCCACCGGCGCCGACTTCGGCGAATACATGCAGGGCGCGCCCGGTGCCGTCGCGGGCCACTTCATCCCCGGCATCGGCATCGGCAGCAAAGGCGGCCGCGTGGCCAGGTATGTCCGCAAAGGCGCACGCATCGCCGCAGACATCGGCGGCACCGTGGCGCAAAACACCATCGAAAACCCCGACTCCGACTTCGAGGACCACAAGAACGCCGTCATCGCCGACTACGCCACCTCCTTCGGCATGAAGCCCCTGCACTACACCGTGGGCAGGGCCGGCCAGGTGATCAAAGACCACCGCCCCGGCAAAGGCCAGCCCGACAGCCCGCCCCCGCCCTCCGACGGCCAGACCTTCGAAGAACGCGCCGCCCTTGAGAATGGCAGCATGCCCCTCCCCCCCATGGACACCGCCCAGCCCCAGCAGCAAGGGGCTGCACCCGCCCAGACAGCCCCGCCTTCATCACAGCACCCAATACCAGAGACTACCACACCACCCACCCCAGGCTCCGGCCCCGAAAAACAATCGCAAACCACGGTCAGCAGCAGTCAACCACCGCAGACTCTTCCACCGCCAGCAGCCGATCTCAAAGAAGTCGGCCAGGTGCTCGACAACATCCAGCGCCTCAAAGACAAGGCTAAAGAAGGACCGCTCAGCCTTGAGGAGCAGCGCGAGCTCGATCACAACGAAAAAGTCCTCGCCCACACCCGGGTCAAGAACCTGGAAACAGAACAGGCGGTCATCAGCAGCCTGCCCCAGCCACGCGAGCTAGATCCCGTCAAAGCCAAGGCTCTGGAGACCGAGCGCGCCATCCTGCAAAGACCGGTGCCGGGCGAGGCTCCAGCCGGAGGCGGCGCAGGTGAACCCGTCCCCGTCCCTAGCAACAGCGGCGAGGCTTCTCCATCGCCACTGCCAGGCAATGACGGCCATGGCGGCGGAGCAGCTCCTCCAGAATCACCGCCGGTTCCCTCAGAATCAACTCCCTCGAAGAGCAGCGAATCAAGCTCTACGGACGCAACAAAGAATGTAGCTCCTCCACCGCTGCAGTCATTGGACAGGAAACGGCATCAGGAGCACCGCGAAAAATATGACCGCAAGCGCGCAGAGCCACGCAATGCAGAAGTCCAGGAAGACCTGAAGGCCCGTGAAGCCCCGCTACTGCATCCTGAAACCGGCGTAGATGCCGCACGCAAACGCATCGAGACTACCACTTTTGACATGGTGGAGAACATCGGCGGCACACACGTTAACCAGACCGACCACCTGAAATCACCTGATGGTGTGGAGGTCGTGCACAAACCCAAGGATGGGCAGGTGAAAGAAAAACACCGTGCGGGCATCGAGCCAGAAACCACCGGCCAGCGAGAAGTCGCCGCTTCGAAGGTCGCCCAAGCATTGGGGATTGATCTTGTCCCCCCTACCACCATGATCACCCACAGTGGTCAGCCCGGCTCCGCACAGTATTTTAAAAGGGGCTTGATAACCGGAGACAAGGCCGCCAAGCCACCTTACAATGTTAAGGTCGACCCAAAAACCAAGACACCTGTCAACTTGCCGGACTCCGTCGCTGAAGACTGGCAGCTCACTGATGACCTGCTGATGCACAGCGACCGCTACCAAAAAAATTACATGCTACTCCTCGATGGAGACAAGATTACAGAAGCCGCTCTTATTGACAATGGCTACTCCCTGCCCGCCAATACAGGCGTCGTCGAAAAACGTTTCCCTGGCCCACGCGAAGGAAAACCCATCTCTCCACTCAACCAAGAACGCCTGCACCGCATGCTCGACAACGAAGAATCACTCAGGAAATCTCTATCCAGTCATCTTGACGAGGATGCACTCGACGGCCTATTTGCCCGGGCCAAAGCCTTGCTGGCACGCGGCACCTACGGCAATTTCAAAATAGATGAAATTAATGCCCATCTTTCACCAGCAAAGCAACACATTGAATCTGTGCCTTATTATGATTCCTCCCAATAAACGAAGCCATGAAAGTTGAAATACGCACCTTCTACGAAGATCACAAAAACGGTGAACTGCTCGAGACCTGGAGGTTGGGCAGCAATGGTCATGCCACCTGTGACGATTCATCCAAGCAGGCGGAAGTCGAACAAGATGGCATCATTGGCAAAGGAGGTCGAAAATATTTCCCCAAAGATGGAGAGGCATTTCTGCGCAACTATCCATACGAATATGCCAATAGCAGCTTTACTCGAGCTATCATCATAGAATAGCCCACTCGAAGTGGCGCCCCCTTTCCCCGCTGAATCAAGCACGACTGCACCGAATTCTCGGCAATGAGGATTCACTCAGGCAATCTCTAAAGGATCACCTGAAACCTGAAGCCATGAAGTATGGCAACTTCACCCTGGATGAGATCAACGCGCACCTGCCTCCAGATAAACAACCTTCTCGCGCTGTGCACTGGGGCGATAAGTCCCAATAATCCACCACCATGAAAGTCGAAATATACAGCTATGACATTGGTCAGGATAGACGTAGTCTGCACGAAACCTGGACCTTGGACAAAAACGGCCATGCCGTCTGCGACAGGGCCTTCGAGCAGGATTTTATGGAAATGCACGGGATACCCTACGAGGGAAAAATGCTCTATCCCAAGGACGGGGAAACCTTTCTGCGCAACCTGCCTTGGGAATATGCACACTGCAGCTTGGTTCGTGCTGTCGTTGTAGAGTAACAGTCCGCATCTGCAGATGCCGACTAAATGCCAGGCATGAATGGCACTCAGTTAAGCGCATTCGTCGTGGCATTTAAGCTCAGGGCACCGACGCGAAAAGTAGCACGGGCAATCCTGCCCGTGAAGAGAGCGCTGCTTACGGGCAGGATTGCCCGTGCTACTGCCCTGACTCGTTTTTCACAGACCTCCAACGACCTTTTGTCACAATTGCACACTGACCCCGTTCACAAATCAAACAACTATATAGATATGGACTTCGTGAAGGATATTGAAAATCCACTGCTTTATTGGGTTCAACGAATCGAGGGATCACCCGATGATGGCCTTCGTCTGTGGGGAACATCTCCCGCAGGCACCTTCGGCTTTGGTGGGGAAGAGCGTTCCTACACCGGGGATGTTTTTTTGATCTCAGACAAAGAGCGTCGAGAAGAAAAAGAACTCTCGATCGTGCAGGGGCATACAAACAGCCGGGGCTTCTTTTGGAGCCCTTGGGGAAATCCTCCCCCCCAGTATCCAGAGCCCCCCTTCTTGATAACGAACTACCCTGCATTGCGATTGATACGCAAGCAGGAGATTTCCTTCACTCCCAAGCACAACTGGCGCATGCTCAATGACATGACCATTCCCGTGGAGGGCTTTTGGGTTTGTCGCCCGGACTGGATGGGATGGTTGCAAGTAGACAAGAGGAAGTCCAATCGGCAGGGCATCCTGTGGCTTTTCTCAGACCGCCCAGATGTCACCATTGAACCAGGAACAGAACTGGTGTTTTGCGGCAGCCCAGACGAAACCTTTGTTACCGTGACTAACTATCAGGAGCCCACAAATTGACTTCAAGGATAAAGCTTATAAAAGCCCGTAGATGCCGGCAGCTTTGAAACAATCCAAATCGATTTTCATTTTCAGCCGATAGCCTTCATCACAGCACCCAATACCAGAGACTACCACTAAACGGGCGTCCGACCTTGCGACATTCGGCGCCGCTCAAAACACCATCAAAAAGCTCAAGTCTCAGCCAAGCCCGCTCAGCCCGGACCAGCAGAAGGAACTGGCAGCCGCCGAGCACACCGTCGCCAGCACCATCGAGTACAATCTCCTCAGAAAGCAAGCCGCCATTGAAAAACGCGGCCTCACCCTCCACCCCACCGAAGCCGAGGCGCTGAAGAATGCGCAGGCCACACTGGCACGCCTGGCACCGGCAGGCACCAACGCCCAGCCTTCAAACGGTGCCGAAGCCAGGACCGCGACACCGGGCGCACCCCAGGCATCGGACAGCACCGAAGGCCCACGCCTGCAGTTCAGCCAGGGCGGTGCAAATCCCAAACCCATCGCAGACAGCGACATCGTGGACGCCCACCGGCTCCTGTCTCAGGAGGAAGACGCCTTCCAGCTCGGCAAGAGCAAGCCGGACACTTCCAAGATGGGCACCGACGATGCTCTCAACACACTGGCCCAAAGCTACTCGCAAGATGGAATGGAACTCAAAGTCAGCAGGGCAGGCCCTACCGACCGCGCCTTCCGCATCGAGACGCCCAACGGAGAGGCTGTCGCCACACTGGACCATGACAATAAAACGCTGCGCCTCAACAGCGCCAATCTCGACAGCAACACCACCAAGCGCGGCGGCGGGACCAATGTCTATCAAATGGCCTCTACTTTCGCGCAGCAGCATGGTTATACATTCCTGCCGGATACATCGGTCAAGCCCGTGGCACAAAATCGTCGTATCAGCCAGATGATCTCCTCCGTGCTGCGGCATGGAGGCAGCACAAAACACTTTGATGGAGACGCCACCTTTAAGGGGGCCCAAACCGGCGATCAGATCATTGCGAACGAGACGCCCGTCACCAAAGTCGAGCTGCCCGGCTGGAAGCCTGGCGACGACGAACACAACCTCGCCCTCATGCTGCGTCGTGAGCATGCCGACGTCATGGCTGAGGCCAAGGCACGCGGCATCGACCTCAGTCATTTGACATACGACCCCGACTCACACACCATCATCAATGGCCATACCGGGACCCCCCTTACAGAAGGAGCTCTTAAATCTCTCGTGGACCGATTTGAACCCGGAGATAGTGGAGTCGGCAAGACAACACTTCTTAGGGCCCTTGTCACCGGATCCACGCTACAAGGACGCAGATCCGATGGGAGCATTCAGCCTCTACATGACGATGCGGGAGGAGACCCCGGAGGGCAGGGAACTGGGGCGGCTGACCGGGACATGGTGCGCCTGGCACGGGGTCTTTACTATAGCCGACCATCGGGCGGCGCTGGAGGCGTTCCGACGCGGCGACTGGGTGACGCCGTATCCGAACGGCCCGGTGGGCTCGCCACCGCCGTTGCCAACGTATCCGACCACCTTAAAACCCAGGTCCCCGGACTCCTCAACGACAGAACCCACGTCTTCCACAGCACCGAAGACTTCTTAAACTCCGACTACGCCAAGGAGCATCCGCTTTCCAAGGAGGACCTCGAAAAGCTCCCCTCCGCCGAAGGCTTCCACGATCCCAAGACCGGTCACAACGTCGTCATCGCGGGCAATGTGGAGCTGCGCCCCGGCGAAACCCCGCACGATGCCCTCACCCGCGTCATCCTCCACGAGCGCGTGGGGCACGATGGTTTGCAGGCCCTGCTGGGCTCGCAGGACAGCAAGGCGCAGAAGCATTGGGCGGGCCTGACCCAGCGCATCAAACCGCAGGAGCTGGACGCTATCGCCCATGAGCCTGGATACCAGCATCTGGCAGGAGACCGCAATGCGCTGGCCCACGAATGGTTCGCCCGGCAGGCGGAAAAATCCCCGCACCTGCTCCAGCAGCCCGGCCTGCTACGTGACATGTGGGAGGCCTTCAAAGCCCAGCTCAGGAAAATGAGCAACAACTGGAAGGACACGGACGAAAGCCATCTGGACACCCACCTGCACGAGCTGCTGCGCCATTCGCGGAGGGCGGCTTTGAGACCTGTTTCTTCGCGCTAGCCCCGCCCTCCGACGGCCAGACCTTCGAAGAACGCGCCGCCCTTGAGAATGGCAGCATGCCCCTCCCCCCCATGGACACCGCCCGGCCCCAGCAGCAAGGGGCTGCACCCGGCCAGCCAGCCCCGCCTTCATCACAGCACCCAATACCAGAGACTACCACTAAACGGGCGCCCGACCTTGCGACATTCGGCGCCGCTCAAAACACCATCAAAAAGCTCAAGTCTCAGCCAAGCCCGCTCAGCCCGGACCAGCAGAAGGAACTGGCAGCCGCCGAGCACACCGTCGCCAGCACCATCGAGTACAATCTCCTCAGAAAGCAAGCCGCCATTGAAAAACGCGGCCTCACCCTCCACCCCACCGAAGCCGAGGCGCTGAAGAATGCGCAGGCCACACTGTCACGCCTGGCACCGGCAGGCACCACCGCCACGCCAGCAAACGCTGCCGAAGCCGGGAAACCGACACCGGGCGCGCCCGCAACGCCAGGCGCTCCGCAGCCGCAGAGCAGCGCCGAAGGCCCACGACTGCAGTTCAGCCAGGGCAGTTCAGAGCAAGGAAGCTCAGAGAAGAAAACCGCCGGACAGGTGATGCAAAACCTCGCTGGCGACGAAGGCCGCTTCCGCCGTGGCAAAGCCAGCCAGAGCAAGGACTTCGGGGAAATTGCCAAGGAATACGCGCTGCCTGAAGAGTTGAGCCATGTGCGTGAGCATGAAGATTTTGGCGATGTGCCAACAAAAAAGATCTATCGCATCGACTTGAAAGCTGGTGGCCATGCCTTCCTGCTTCATGGCACAAATGGCAAGGTGTGGGTAGACACTTCCCAGATGCGCAGTCCCGATGGCCAGGCGGTGGAAGGCGGAGACCTCGTCTATCAAGCGGCCATGACTTATGCCCACAACAATGGGCTGAAGTTTGTCGAAGATCCGAATGGGGTGAAGCCAATAGCGAGTTTTCGTCGCATCAGCCAGATGCTTTCCAATGCCATGCGTCATGGCACCACGGAGCACCTCACTCCTTCCAGCGTAGAAAATGCTCCTTCCCTTAACGCCACCATCCCAGGCTGGCGACAGCAGCAAGGCCCCGAGGACACTGCCACTTATGAGCATAACATCAACCAACTCGCTCTCGCGGAGATGAACGAGGTGGAGAAAAAGATGCGTGACTGGCCGGGGTATGTCCAAGTAATGAAGCGGTTTGCCCCCAAGAACAGCAAGCCATTTCCAGAGCCTGGTCCTCTTGGCCACGTGCAGCTCCAAGACTTGAAATGGAACCCTGAAGATGATACGGTCACCCATGTACCTACCGGGCGCAGGCTATCCGAAAGAGATTTTAAACAAATCGTATCAGGACTGGACCCCGGAGGAAGCGGAGTTGGTCCGACGACACTTTCTCGGGCCCTTATTGCACGACAGGCGCTTCTCGGAAATGCCTCTGGGGGCGATAGCGTCCCAAATCTGGGGACTGAGGAACTTGGTGGACGAGGACGAGGAGAAGCTGATGTACATGGCTCAAAATTATTCAGAATACTCGAAGCGGGCCAAAAACTCTTTTACTCGCAGCCCGGGGCATCAGAAAATAGTGGATTGGATGAAGGCAGCCGAGGCGGAGGCAGCGGCCGAAAACTCGCCAGCCACTTCGGCTCCGATCCAAGACAGCTAGCGCAGCAAACGGCGCAGACGGCGGGCATGCTCAACCAGCGTGTGCCCGGCTTGCTCAACGACAAGACCCACGTCTTCCACAGCGTCGAAGACCTCCTCAACTCCGACTACGCCAAGGAGCATCCGCTTTCCAAGGAGGACCTCGACAAGCTCCACTCCGCCGAAGGCTTCCACGATCCCAAGACCGGTCACAACGTCGTCATCGCGGGCAATGTGGAGCTGCGCCATGGCGAAACCCCTCACGACGCCCTCACCCGCGTCATCCTCCACGAGCGCGTGGGTCATGACGGCCTGCAGGCCCTGCTGGGCTCTCAGGACAGCAAGGCGCAGAAGCATTGGGCGGGCCTGACCCAGCGCATCAAACCGCAGGAACTGGACGCCATCGCCGATGAGCCTGGATACCAGCATCTGGCAGGAGACCGCAATGCGCTCGCCCACGAATGGTTTGCCCGGCAGGCGGAAAAATCCCCGCACCTGCTCAAGCAGCCCGGCCTGCTGCGCGACATGTGGGAGGCCTTCAAGGCCCAGCTCCGAAAAGTGAGCAACCACTTGAAGGACACCCCCGAAAGCCATCTGGACACCCACCTGCACGAGCTGCTGCGCCATTCGCGCAAAGCCGCGCTGCGCCCATCTTCCACCAGTCAGGCCGACGCCCAGCCGGGAGCCGCACGCACTTGAATACCCCCAGAGAGTCAAGGATACCTGCCACTTTCGAAGAAGCGTTCGAGGCACGGAATACCGCCGACAAGCTCAAGGCCCAGAAAGCCCCTCTGAGCCCGGAGCAGCAGCAGGCGCTGGGTGCGGGGATCAGGATGATGCCCGTTCCGGCCGGGGGCATGAAGGATGCGACGGTGGCGGGCTACCAGATCCTTTCAGGAAATGGCACGGGGTTTCATTCCTGAAAGAGCGGCTGAAAGAGGGGGGTGAGGAGGGCGGCGCCTTCCACGGTGAGGTGGTTGGTGTCAAAGTAGAGGACTTTTTCGCCTTGGACGACGCGGCAGGTGCCGTGGGGGGTGAGGAAGGCGGGGGCGGGATCGAGCAGGGTGGCGCCCATGCGGGCGATCTCGTCAAAGGTGGACTGCAGGGGAGCCTCGGCGCGGAGGTGCTGCGCGGGGGTGGTGCCGAGGGTGTCGAGGCTCTCACCGTGCAGGGTGCGGAGGGCGACGACGCGGGGCACCTCAAACCCGGGTGCGGGCACGTCTCTGACGAGGTAGACGCGCGCGCCGCCGGCCTGCAGGGTGCGCACGGTGCTGACGAGCGCGGCTTTGAACTCGGCGGTGGGGGGATAGACCTCCCAGCGGGCGGCGAGGATGATGTGCGGGATGCGCTGTGCGGCGGCGTAGGCGACGATGTGGCGGGCGGTCTCGGGCGCGTCCTGATGGAGGGATTTGAGATTGGGGGGGACGTAGCCGAGCACTGGCGCGGTGCCGCCGTAGGCGGAGAGGAGGCCGCGCTGGCGGTGCTGCTGGCAGAGGGTGTGCAGGGCGGGGGCGAGGGCTTTGGCGTGGCTGTCTCCCCAGAGCAGGAGGCGCACGGGCATGCTGCCGCCGGGGCCCGGGGCGGGCGTGCTGCCGCCGCCGCCGGGGGTGACGCCGCTGCTGCTGCTGGCATAGGGGCCCAGCTCGATGTACCGGCCAGCGCGGGCCCGGGGGAGATCGACCTGCTCCTGAAAGGCGCGGCTGGCGCGTGCGGCGGAGAGGGCGAGCACGCGCGGGGGGTAGCGCCCGGGCATGCCTTTGCGGAGGTAAACGAGGGCTGCGAGGAGAAAGAGCAGGGCGCTGGCGAGGCCGGCGGCGAGGAAGAGGCGGCGCGGGCTGCGCAGCACGCGGCGCTGGCGCAGGGGTGTCTCGATGCATTTCCACGTGAGCACGGCGAGCCCAAAGGCGGCGAGCAGCAGGCCGAGGCGCACGGGGACGCCGAGCGGGGCGGGCTGGGTGTGCAGGTAGCGGGCCAGGGCCAGCAGGGGCCAGTGCCAGAGATAGAGCGGGTAGGAGACGAGGCCGATGAGGACGAGCGGCCGCCACGCGAGCAGCCGCCCGACGGGCGTGGGACCCCCTGCGCCGGAGGCGATGATGAGGGCGGCACCGAGGCAGGGCGGCAGCGCGGCCAGCCCGGGAAAGCGTGTGTGCTCCGTGTAGGCAATCACGGGCCAGGCGATGAGGGCGAGCCCGGCGAGGCCGCTGACTGCGCGGCGGGGCCCGCCGGCGGAGAGGCGGCCGCCGCTGCCGGCGAGCAGGGCGCCGAGCAGGAGCTCCCACGCACGCGAGGGCAGCAGGTAAAAGGCGGCGCGAAAGTGGGGCGCGGAGTGCGTGGCCAGCACGCTGAGGCCCAGCGAGACGACGGCGAGGCCGAGGAGCCAGCGCCGCCAGCGGGTGGGGCGGGTGCGGAGCAGCCAGGTGAGCAGGAGGGGAAAGACGAGGTAGAACTGCTCCTCCACCGCGAGGGACCAGGTGTGCAGCAGGGCCTGCGCGTCCGAGCTCATCTCAAAGTACTCGATGCCGCCGCGCCAGAAGAAGAAATTGGCGGCCATGAGGGTCTGCGCGAGGACGGACTTGGCCATGTAGATGAAGTCTTCCGGCAGGTACCAGCGCCAGCCTGCGGCCAGCACGAGCGACACCACGAGGGTGAGGGCGGGCATGATGCGCCGGATGCGGCGCTCCCAGAAACGGCGGAGGCTGAAGGCGCCTGCGGCGTGCTCCCGGAGGATGAGGGAGGTGATGACGTAGCCGGAGATGACAAAGAAGACATCGACCCCGACAAAGCCTCCGGGGCAGCCGAGCCCGGCGTGGCAGAGGATGACGGGGAGCACGGCCAGCGCCCGGAGCCCGTCGATGTCCGGCCGGTAATGCTGCGGCGGGAGTTCGGTGCTGGGGAGGGGGGGCGGCATGGGGCGTGGGGGCGGCTGGGCATGCCGTTGCATTCCTGCCGGGGGTGCGCACGTCTTTTTTTACGGGCTCTGCGGGCGGCCCGCCCCGGCGGCGGGGGGTGGCGGCGGGGCGCGGCCTCCCCTGCCCGGCCGCCGGGCGCGCGCATTTGCACGCGCCCCAGGCATACCATGGGCTACCAGTTTCTTTCTCTTCTTGGTTTTTTGTGTTGCTTTCTAAAATGGTGGCCCAATCTGTTTTGAGGGCGCTGACACGCCCCTCCCCCTGATACAACCGGACGCTGTGAAGAACACGGAAGGTGCCACCGCCGCCCTGCGGCCAAGCCCCTCTCATGCCCTTTTCCTTCCAGCTTTCAGACCTCCTCCATCCCGGCGCCGACGAAGACGAACGGCTCCAAAAGCAGCGCGCCGCTGGTGCCCCGCCTCAGCAGCCTCAGCAGCCTCAGCAGCCTCAGCAGCCCACCCTGCGCATTCCCTACCGGCCGCCGGAGGGGCCCACAGCAGAGACCCGGCCGCAGACAGCCTTGGCCTTCTCGCGCTGGCTCTCGCCCATGCTCCCGCCCTCGGAGCGCGCCAAGACCGCTGCACCGCTCTCACCACTCGCCGTCCAGCCCGCCATGGGGCAGCCTTTGCAGCCGCCGCTCACACCGCCCCAGGGCGGCCCCCTGCCTCCGCAGAAGCCGGTGCCCGCACAGTCGGCGCAGTCGGCGCAGTCGGCACAGCCCGCACAGCCCGCACAGCCCGCACAGCCCGCACAGCCTGCGCAGTCGGCACAGTCGGCACAGTCGGCACAGCCCGCACAGTCGGCACAGTCGGCGCAGCCCGCGCAGCCGACGCCCGCACCCGCACCCGCACCCGCACCTGCTCCTGCTCCTGCTCCTGCTCCTGCTCCTGCTCCTGCCCCACCACCCGCTCAGCCTGTGCCGCCCAATCGCGGGGCAGCGGCACTGGTGCGCCAGCTTGCGGATGCACAGAAGCACGGCGCTGTTATCAAAGACGGCAGGCTCATCCCCCACCCGGATGGCCAAGGCGGCCTGCTGCACCATGAAGGCTTTGTCACCATCCCGGACGCCGCCTCCCCGGCCAAAGCCCCCGCCGTCCCCTATCGCGACGATCCCGCAAAAGGCGTCACCGTTCCCTACCGCGACGACCACGGCAGGCATCACCCCGTTCCTCTGAAGGAGATCACCCGCGTCGCCGGGCCCGATGGCAAGGCGGAATACCACTTCATGGTAGGCGGCAGGCCCGTCCGTGTGCCCGAAGACGGCCGGGCGCCCATCTTCCAGGTGGACCAAGCCGGCAAACGCTACGCCACCGCCGCAGACGGCACCCGGCGCGAGCTGGGGAATGACGCGCGCACCATGGCTGACAACGGCGGAAAACTGCGCGTCGAGGCCGCCGACAAGTCGCTCGATGAAAAGCTCGCCCAGGGCGCGGCGCTCGCCGCGCAGATCCAGGAAAAGCAGGCGCAGGCCGCCGCCGCGCAGCAGCGCCTGGACGCCGCCCGTCTGGCCGTGGCCGCACCCTTTAAAAACACGGGCCCCGACTCCGTGACCCGGCGCATCAGCGCCCAGCCGGAGGTCATCCACGCCGAAGACGCGGTGAGGCAGCGCACCCAGGAGCTGCAGTCCCTCCAGCAGCAGCACGAGGCCCACTACAGCGCCCTCGCCCATGAGCAGCGCGCCCGCCACGCCGAGATCGGCCACTACCAGCGCGGCGCCGCCGCCAGCCCGCACGACGCCCCGTGGCTGAAGGACGCCCGCTCCGCGCTAGGAGATCCCCGCGCCACCAGCCTCCGCCTCATCGCCGCAGTGGAGAAAAAAGACCCCGCCAGCGCCGAGGCCATGCGCCGCGCGCTCGTGCCCCCGCACACCCGGCGCCTCCTTGCCGCCGCAGAGAATGCCTTTGGCAGCGCCCAGCCGCCCGAGGGCCAGAGCATGAATCTGCACGAAATGCTCATGCAGGACCCCGAGCTGCAGACGGACAAGAGCACGCTCAGCCAGGCAGATGCCGCACGCGCCACCGCGCAAAATGCCCTCGGCATCGGCGATCCCGAAAACGTCCGGGCCACCCGCAGCGCAGACGGCAGCATCTCCCTCTCACGCCCGGGCGCAGACGGCAGCGGCACGCACCAGCCCTTTGCCACGCTGGAGCCCAAAACCCGCCGCATCGCCCTCGCCACAGGCGCGGATGGCCGGCTCACGCAGGCCGCCGCCGCCCTGGCCGCCAGCGGCTCCGCTGTCAGCACCCCCATCTACATTCCCGGCGGCCAGCCGCCGCTCAGCGAGGCGCAGGTGAGCGACCTCATCCAGAAAGGCCTCGCCGCCACCACCTCCGCCACCGACCGCAAAACCGCCGACGCCGCCCTCACCCAGGCAGGACTCTCCCCGGAGGGCATCGCGCAGATGGTGAACGAGGGCCGCCTCTCCGTGCAGGACGGCCAGCTTTTAAACAGCAAGTTCAATGGCGGCGTGAGCTCCTATGCCGAGCGCGACAAAGCAGAGGCCGCACCGCAGCAGAAGGCACGTGAAAAACAGGAAGAAGAGACTGCACTCAATGCCCGGCAGGCAGGCTTCAAAGCCGCGCTTGATGATCTTGGCTCCCTCAAAGGCCTCACTCAAAGACGGCAGGATGGGCCGGGAGCCGGCAAAGATGCGCAGCACTTCTTCAAAGGCTACCACGCAGCGTTTGCGGTGCTCTCCAAACATCGTGACCTGATGCAGACGCTGTCTGACACCATCGAGCGCGACATGACCGGCAAAGCGCGGGAAGGCGATTCGGAAGCGCTGGCCAGCGCACGTGAAAAACTCATCGACCTGCCCGACGACGAACGGCGCATCGTACTCGCCGCCCTGCACAACGAGGCGCAGAAGCGCGGCGCGGTAAACGGCGCGGCCAAGGGCGGCACTGGATATGCAGACGCCGCCAAGCAGCTCCTCCATGGCCTTTTTACTGCGGGCATGACCAAGGACGGATCATCCTTCTGGCAGCAGACCGGAGAAGCAGGCTGGCGGCTCCTCGACAGCGGCTTCTCTGGCAACAGCCATGCCAACAGCTTGGATGCGCTCAAGTCCGTGCCGACCACTGGGCGCGTCACCTTTGCCGGAGACATCCGCACAGCGGAAGATGCACGCCGGTTTGTGGAAGCAGAAATGATCCACACCCATGCCGTCAATGCCTCTCTGGCAGGCGATGGGCCCGGCATCCTCCCCCGTGAAGGCCGCGAGATGACGCTGACTCCAGAGCAGACCCGGCTGATTGAAGATGCCAAGAGCCGTGTCGAACGAGAGGTGCGCACCGCGCAGGAGATCAAAGCCCTCGGCTCGGCCGTTGACCCCATTCCAAATCTGTTTGCTTCGACCCTGGGCTCGAGCGCCACCATGATGGGCCTCATGGCTGTCAGCCGGGGGGCAGCGGCCCCGGTGATCTTCAACCTCTACAAAGGGACAGAGTATGAGGACCTGAGCCTAAAGTACCCGGACGCCCCCCATGAGGAGAAGCTCAAAGCCGCCACCCTCTCCGCCGCCCTGCAAACGGCAGGCGATTACGTGGGCGTCAAGGCATTCAGCGGCCTCAACATTGGCAAGCTCCTCGCCAATCCGCAGAAGCTGACGGCTGCGGTCATCGGGCGCGGTCTTGGCAGGGCTGGCCTTTCATACGGCGTGGAAAACGGCGTCGAAGCCGGGCAGGACATCGTCACGCCGGCCATCATTGAAGCGCTGAAGCTCGACTTCCCGGGCTTTGACTGGGAGAAGGAGAAGAAGGACTTCTGGAAAGGCCGCGCGGATGTGGCCGTGGGCATGCTGCCGCTGACACTCCTCGGCCTCGGCGCTGCCTCCGTGAAGGACTACGCCAACGGCAGAGCCCTGCTCAGTGACGCTGCGGCGCTCAGCCGCCTGGGCATCCCGGAAAACGACCGCAAAGAGATCATCGACGCCACCCGGCGCGGCGACACCGACACCGCGCAGCTCATCCTCCAGGAAGGCTTCAAAAAACGCGACCCCGCCATCGCTGCGCAGTCTCAGGCGGCGATGGATGCGGAGACGGAGAAGCTCGAAGGCACGGTCATGCCGGACGGAACCCGAAGAGCCACCCCACCCGCCAAGGTCGATCCAAATAACATGCCTCCACCCACCCCCGAAGAAATCGCGCAGGCCAAAGCCGCCGTGAAGGAAGGATTCGACAAAACATCTGGCACCCAGGCCGCGCGCAAGCAGATGGAGGACATTCAATACACGGAATCGGTGCCAGTGACCACACCAAGCGCCAACCAGCCCCAAATCCTCAAGGCTCCTGACAGCCCATCCGCCTTTTACAAACCCAATTCCGGATTGAATCCGAAAAAAATGCGCGCTGGAATCGACCCTCCCAGCATGGGGCACCGCGAGGTCGCGGCGTCGAAACTCGCCGAAGCCATCGGGAGCAGCATCATTCCACCGACCACACTCAAAACGCACGGCGGAGACATCGGCTCCGCCCAGGTCTTCAAGGAAGGCATGATGAATGGAAAGGAAGCACAACAGAGCGAGCACAAGCTGCTCATCAATGAGGCCACCCAGGCTCCCGCCAATCTGCCCGACAAGCTGGCCGAAGAATGGCAACTCATGGACGACCTGCTCATGCATGTGGACCGCCACAAGAAGAACTATATGCTAATCATCGACGACAAACACGAAGTGGCGGATGTTGCGCTTGTGGACAACGGCCTCTCGCTCCCCGACAATCCAGGCGTCGTTGAAAAACCATTCCCAGGCCCGCGTGAAGGCCAGAACATCTCCCTGGCCAACAAGTTGCGGCTTCAGCATCTGATCGATAACGAAGCCACCATCCGCGAATCTCTCCGCCCTCATCTTCAGGAGGGTGCGCTGGACGGCCTCTTTGCTCGGGCCAAGGCCTTGCTCAAGCGCGGCAAGTATGGCAGCTTCACCTTGGAAGAAATCAAGGAGCACCTCCCCAAAGATTACAACCTCCACTCTCCCGTGCTTTACAACGATACTAACTGACCACCCTTCAAACACTATGAAAGTCGAAATTCGAAGTTACCTCCGAGACCACCAAAACGGGGAAATTGATGAAACTTGGACGCTAGATGAACAAGGCAGCGCGGTTTGCGATGATGCCAGCGAGCAGCGCCGATTCGAAAAAGTTGGAGCCGTTGGAGATCACGGACATATCTATTATCCGCAGGACGGGATACCGTTTCTCCGCAGTTTGCCCGACCAATACGCCAACAGCAGTTTTGTTCGCGCTAAAATCATTGAGTGATTCAGAACAGACATCGGAGGCGAATACTCATATGATACACACCATGGACAAGGGCTGGACAGAAGAACGCATCAAGGCACATCGGGAAGCATTTCTGAAGGGTTTCGGCGAGAGGGAGCTGAAAGAGCTTGCCGAATCTTCGAAGAAGCCGTCCGAAGCGGAAAGTACGAGCCACGAGTCCTCCGACTCCTCGCCCAAGGAAACCCAGAACTCGAAGCGCTAGTGCCGCCTGCGGAGTCCACTAATCCGCCTAAGTAGAGAGTAACTCCGTCGAAGCCGAAATAAAGATGCCGGGCATTATTTGTGTAAGCATCTGGCATCTGACTGATTGACAACGAGCTGGAGCTGCCGTGAAGGCATCGACCATGGCGCGTCATGACAGCTCACCGGCGAGTGCTCCGCCCGCTCCGGAATGGCTTGAGCGGGTTTGGTGGTGATGCCTCCAGAGTCGCCCCAGGTGGTGTCCAACATCGACATTCACGCGCCTGTCGCCAGCAGCAGCGCATTGCCCGCCGCTTTGATTTTCTGCCGGATAGTGCGAGGTCAATCAACTGAATGCCAGGCATTTTGCACACGATTCAAAGCTAACTTGTGAGTTCGCCGCCTTCTGGTCATGCCTTCTGAAAAAGGTGTCATTTGGCTAGTCTGTCGGTGGAACTGCATAGACATGTCTGAAGTAAGTCCGGCTGTCTGGATCGACATATAAAACCTCCAGAATCCCTGCAGGAGCCGAGGCATTTCGGTAGAGATGCATCGGCCTGCCAGTCTGCCTGCTGCGTGGAATAAAACGGTAAGCCCGGAAGATGCCGCCGACCATCGTGGCCAGGCAGGCAACCATTGCAAAGCCCCGCGTCCAGTTCAAGGCAAGCCCTCCGAAAACCGTTGAAACAACGATGACGGCAAACCCTGCCGCAGCGATCCCAACGATACCGTAGCAAGACCACAGGAAGGACCTCCTGCCAGGAGCATCCTCAGTGTAGCCAGCAAGTGACTCGATGCTTATCTCAGGATACTTGGATTCGGGGAGCATCGTGTTGAGTTGGGCGAACGTTTCGGATCAGGCGAAGGCGAGCGCAAAGCGTCGATGACACGACAGATGCCATACAAGCCGTTGCCTGCATCCGTTTTGTTTAACGAAGCCGTTTTGCGGGAGCAGCCATTCTTGAGAGCGTGGGGCGGTCTGTGGAAACGAGTCGGGCAGTGGCACGGGCAATCCTGCCCGTGAAGAGAGCACCGCTTACGGGCAGGAACCGTAGCGAAGCGAAGACAGCCAGCCGCAGGCTGCCCGCAGGGCGGGCGTGACGAGGCATCGCCCGTGCTACTTTTAGCGCTGCATGCCACGAAGAGCGTGCTTAACTGAGTGCCATTCATGCCTGGCATTTTATGGCATGGCATTTTATTTCCAAGCCTGCATCGGAGCTACCGCTTTCGCGGGGGTCACGGCGGGCGTGGGAGCTGGGGCTGGCGGGCGGCTGGTTGGCTGCCGCTTTCGGGTATGTGCTGGTAGGCGTGAGTCACCGGGCACGGCCAAAGCGGTAGCTGCGGTCGTTCCTCCCTTCGCGACCGCAGTCCATATGAGAGGCGCGGCTTGGCGGGGCGCTTTTGGAAAGCGGTGGCTGCGTTTCCCCCTTCGCTAAAGCTACGGAGGACAGGCTGTTCCTCCCTTCGCGACCGCAGTCCATATGAGAGGCGCGGCTTGGCGGGGCGCTTTTGGAAAGCGGTGGCTGCGTTTCCCCCTTCGCTAAAGCTACGGAGGACAGGCTGTTCCTCCCTTCGCGACCGCAGTCCATATGAGAGGCGCGGCTTGGCGGGGCGGGGCTCTCCGGGCTGTTGTGTTTTCTTCAGGCGCTGAGGGCGGTGCCGAGCATTTCGCGCAGGAGCTTGCGGGCGCGGTAGAGGCGCAGCTCGACGGCTTTTTCGGAGGTGCTCTGCACGCGGGCGATCTCGGCGTGGGTCATGCCGTGCCAGACGGAGAGGATGAGCACTTCGCGGAGGTCCTGGGGCAGCTCGCCGACGGCTTTCTGCACGGCGGCGAGGCGCTCGTTCACGGCGGCCTGCTCTGCGGGCGTGGCGGTGGTGCTGGCCAGGGGCATTTCGTGGAGCGCGTGGGGCTCGGTGAGGGCCTCGGGGTGGCGGGAGCGCCAGCGGGCGTGGTTGCGGGCGAGATTGGTGGCGATGGTGAAGAGCCAGGTGGAAAACTTTTGCGCGGCGCGGTACTCAAAGCGGTGCCGGTGCACGCGGACGAAGGTCTCCTGGGCGAGGTCGCAGGCGGTGGCGTGGCTGCCGGCGTGGCGGGTGAGGTAGCTGATGAGGGGCGGGCTCCAGGCGTCCATGAGGCGGTTGAGGGCGAGGTCTTCGCCCTCGGCGAGCTGGCGCATGAGTTCGGCATCGAGGTCGTCTCGCGCGGGGGGGCTCATCGGCGGGTGCTGGAGGGGAGATTCTGGTCGTGCTGGCGGCGCTGCTGCTGCATGACGGGGAGGATGTCCTGCAGGAAGCGCCGACCCTGCGCTGCGGGCATGAGGGCGGCGACCTGCCGGAGGTGCTCGGTGGCGGCTTTTTCGCAGTCGGCGCAGACGCGGTGGTCGCGGGCGAGCTGGGCGTCGAAGTCGCCGGGGGTGCGGGCCTGGTGGCGGGCGCGCCAGAGGAGGGGGCGGTCGGCTTCGTTGATCTGGCGGCACATGTTGTCGCACTGGCGGAAGTAGTCGCGGTGCAGGGCGCTGACTTTTTCAAAGGTGGCGGTGTCGAGGTGGTACTCGTCTTTGAGCCAGCGGAGGCCGATTTCCTGGGGGGTCTCGCGTGGGCGTAGGGTCTCGCGGGTGGCCCAGAGCGCGGCGGCGGCGGCGGCGGCGGTGAGGAGCACGAAGGCGGCGATGCGTCCGGCGGGTGTCATGGGTAGCGGCCGTTGGTGTGGTGGGGGTCAAACGGGCTGACGGACATGACGTAGGCGTCATGCGGGGTGAACTCGGGCTGGGGGGGGTGGGTGATGCCCCAGAGGATGGCGAGGGCGGTGACGGTGGCGATGACGAGGAGCTCGCGCTTGGGGCGGAGGAGCCACCAGGCGAGCTTTTCGACCCAGCCGGGCTCGGTGGCGGTGGCGGAGATGCGCCGCCAGACCTCGCGACGGAAGTCTGGCGGCGGCTGGGCCTGCGGGAGCTGCCATTGCTGGAGGAGATCGTCGAGGGGATCGGGATCGTCGGGTGTCATGGCAGGTGCGGGCGTGGGTTTTGGGGGGGGGAAGATGGCGCGGCGGTGGCGGGGATCAACGCTGGCCGTAAACGTCGATCCAGGCGAGGCCGCTTTTGACGCCCTGGGGCTGGAAGTAACGGCGGCCGAGGTAGACGCCGTCCACGGGGCGCATGGAGCCACCCTGCGGATGGCTGGCGCGGGTGAGCACGGGCTTGCCATTGTAGGTCTGTGTGAGGCTCGGCACGGAGGGCGCGTTGCAGGAGACGAGCGTGGTGGCGGCGAGGATCGCGATCAGGGTGGTTTTCATGGTTGGGTGTCGGTTGGGTTTGGGTTGGGGTTGGTTGAGCAGGGTTGGTTGGTCGTGCTCATGGGGTGCTACCCCGCCGCGTTTGGGATCCCTCAAAAAAAGGTGATTTTTCTTTTTTTAGGGGGAGGAGGGGGACGGGGAACTTTGAACATTGAATGAGGGGGCGCTGGGTGGGGCGGGTGCGGTGGGGTGATGTGGAATGCGGGGGGCGCTGGGTGTGGCGTGGGCGTGAGGGATCGGGACGATCCCTCTCCGCCGGAGGGCGGAGGCTCTGGCGGAGTGGGACCATCTTGGTCCCACCACGCTCCGCAAAGTCTGCGGCATGGCGTAACGGATGGGGTGAGCCAGACCTGGCGCGGGGGTCGTGGGTGTGGCGAGGGCGTTAGGGATCGGGACGATCCCTCTCCGCCGGAAGTCGGAGGCTCTGGCGGAGTGGGACCATCTTGGTCCCACCACGCTCCGCAAAGTCTGCAGCATGGCGTAAAGGAAGGGGTGGTGTGGAATGTGGGAGCGGTGGGTGTGGCGAGGGCGTGAGGGATCGGGACGATCCCTCTCCGCCGGAGGGCGGAGGCTCTGGAGGAGTGGGATCATCTTGATCCCACCACGCTCCGCAAAGTCTGCGGCATGGCGTAAAGGAAGAGGTGATGTGAAATGCGGGAGCGGTGGCTGTGGCGGGGGCGTGAGGGATCGGGACGATCCCTCTCCGCCGGAGGGCGGAGGCTCTGGCGGAGTGGGACCATCTTGATCCCACCACGCTCCGCAAAGTCTGCGGCATGGCGTAACGGATGGGGTGAGCCAGACCTGGCGCGGGGGTCGTGGGTGTGGCGAGGGCGTTAGGGATCGGGACGATCCCTCTCCGCCGGAGGGCGGGGGGTTTTAGAATGTTTGTCGGCTTCTTTGTGCGGAGGCCTAGGGCGCTCCTGCGGCTGGCGGTGCCCAGCGGCGACAAAGATCGCTTTCCCACATGGCGTATGCACCTAGCTGGAGCCGGGCTTTGAGTGGATTGCGCCTGATGTAGCGGACGCAGCGGACGAAATGATCGTCATCTCTCACCATCCGGTCAAAGTAGTCTTCCTGCCAGAATGCGCCGGCGAGCCCAAGCAGGTCGTTCATCTGCTTTGCTGTGTAGCTTTTCCAGCTCGAGACGATCTTGCCGAGATGCTCCCCTTCCGCCAGGGAGAGCAGGACGTGCACGTGATTGGGCATGATGACCCAGGAGTGCAGATGATAGCGCTGCGCTTCGAAGAACTGCAGGGCCAGTGTCAGGATGTGCTGACAGTCTGTGCGCCGCAGCACACAGGTTCCGTGGCCTGCATCGAGCCAGCGTTCAATGCGAGTGGTGAACCTTTGCTGATACTCTTCAATCTCTTCCGGGCCATGGGGTTTGGGGTGCGTTTCCAGCCACTGATCCCGCTCCTGCGCCCACTCCTGCCTGAGGGACGCAGGGATGGAGTCTGCCATGCGAAAGGTGATGAAGTAGCAGCGTCCCGGCTGCTCCCAGTGCGGGAGGTGATTGGACGACTTCACCACATCCTTCAGCGGATTGAGAAACCGGGGTGTGTCCATGCAGGCTTAAGCTTGGCGCTGCCTGGAGCCTTTGCATCCGCAAAGGCAGTTCGTGAATCGATTTTGTGTTCTCGGAGGGACAGGAGGCGACGGAGGGGGATCATCTTGATCCCCACACATCGCGTGTGTTTGCGCCATGAACGTGCGGGGTGGGGGTGATGTGGAATGCGGGGGCAGTGGGTGTGGCGGGAGCGTGAGGGATCGGGACGATCCCTCTCCGCCGGAAGTCGGAGGCTCTGGCGGAGTGGGACCATCTTGGTCCCACCACGCTCCGCAAAGTCTGCGGTGTGGCGTAAAGGAAGGGGTGATGTGGAATGCGGGGGCGGTGGGTGTGGCGAGGGCGTGAGGGATCGGGACGATCCCTCTCCGCCGGAGGGCGGAGGCTCTGGCGGAGTGGGACCATCTTGGTCCCACCACGCTCCGCAAAGTCTGCGGCATGGCGTAACGGATGGGGTGGTGTGGAATGCGGGGGCTGTGGGTGTGGCGGGAGCGTGAGGGATCGGGACGATCCCTCTCCGCCAGAGGGGCGGCGTGTTGCTCTCTGCTGGTGGTGTGGTTTGCGGAAGGAGCGGGCGGGCTGGGATGATGGAAAATCTCGGCTGACACGGGGGCTTTTCTTGCTTTTCTTGCGGTTTTACCCCTATGACGACTGCTGAAGCTCTGCGTATCCTGGATCTAACCGCCCCGATCAGCCGGTCGCAACTGACGCAGGCGTACCAGGAGGCGCTGCTGACGTGGTGCGTGGGGAGGTTTGAGGGGGATGCGAAGATGATCGCGAAGGCGAATGCGAAGAGCGCGGTGATCAAGGCGGCGCATGCGGCGCTGCTGGCGCTGCCGGAGGGGGAGTTTCCCTACGCGGCGGCGGCGGGCTCGGTGGCGGCTTCCTCCCCGGAGGCTGCGGGGGGGCGCGGGGGGCTGCCGCCGCGCGAGAGGTTTGCGCGGCACTCGCCCTCCTCGGCGCCGCTGCCGGGGCCGAAGCGGCCGTTTGAAAATGCGCGGGGGCGTCAGGAGCCGGCACTGCCGCAGGCTCAGGAGCAGGCGGCTGGGGCAGAACCGCCGCCGCCACCGCTGATGCCGTGGGTGCCGCCTGCGACTGCGGGAGGGAATTCTGGACGTGGTGGTGATGCTGGGGCCGCTGGTGCTGGGGCTGGCGCTGGGCGTGGTGATGCTGAGGCGCTGCCGCGGGCGGTGCGCCCGCGCCCGGGGGCGGCGCAGGCGGGGGCTGGCTCTGCGCCGGGGGCGCAGGCTGAGGGGGCTGCGGCGCGAAAGAGGGGCGGGGTGGCGCTGCTGGCGGCCGGGCTGGGACTGGCGCTGCTGGCGGCGGCGGCGGCGTTTTTTTTCCTGCGGGAGCCAGCGCCTGCGGGGGGCGGGGCGGGCACGTCTTTAACGACAACGGCGAAGGGGGCGAGCCCGCAGGGGGCAGCGGCGGTGCCTGAGGCTGCGACTCCAGCGACGGGGGGGCCTGACTCCCCTGCCCCGGTGCCGCCGGCTCCGGCAGTGCTGGACGATGCGACGCCGCTGCCGCAGCTGCGCGCGCTGGCGGAGCAGGGGCTGGCGGAGGCGCAGCGGGTGCTGGGCCGCCGGCTGCTGTTTGGCACGGCGGCGCCGAAGGACGAGGCGCAGGCGGTGACGTGGCTGCGCAAGGCGGCAGACCAGGGAGACGGCCTGGCGCAGCACACGCTGGGGGGCGCGTACCTGAAGGGCTGGGGGGTGGCGAAGGACGAGATCGCCGCGCTGACGTGGATCCGCAAGGCGGCGGCGCAGGGGCTGGCGGACGCGCAGTTTGACCTGGGGGAGTTTTACCTGCAGGGCGTGGGGGTGGTGAAGGACTTTGCGGAGGCGGTGCGCTGGATGCGCCTGGCGGCGGACCAGGGCCTGAAGGAGGCGGAGTATGAGATGGGCCGCTGCCACCTGACGGGCGAGGGCGTGGAAAAGAACACCACGCTGGCGGCGGGCTGGCTGCGCAAGGCGGCGGCAAAGGGCGAGGCAAACGCGCAGCACTGCCTGGGCAGCCTGTACCAAAAGGGCGACGGGGTGCCGCAGGATGCCGCTGTGGCGGTGGAGTGGTTTCTCAAGGCGGCCGCGCAGGGCTACGCCTACGCGCAGCATGAGATGGGGCTGGCCTGCCAGGAGGGCAAGGGCACGCCGCAGGATGACACGGCGGCGGTGCAGTGGTTCCGCAAGGCGGCGGAGCAGGGCCTGGCGGAGGCGCAGACGAGTCTGGCGCTGTGCCTGGCGGAGGGCCGCGGCGAGGACCAGGACGCCGCGGAGTCGGTGCGCTGGCTGCGCAAGGCGGCGGACCAGGGCGATGCGCAGGCGCAGTACGAGCTGGGCACCTGCCTCTTTGCAGGGGCGGGCGTGACCAAGGACGAGGCGGAGGCGGTGCGCCTCTACCGCCTGGCGGCGGACCAGGACCACACGGAGGCGATGCTGAACCTGGGGAGCTGCTACCTGAACGGCACCGGGGTGGCGCGGGATGCGAAGGAGGCGCTGCGGCTCTTCCGCATCGCGGCGGAGCGCGGGCATGCGGTGGCGCATTACAACATCGGCCTCTGCTACGCAAACGGCTACGGCGTGGTGCAAAATGACGCGGAGGCCATCGACTGGCTCATGAAGGCGGCGGACATGGGCGATGCCATGGCCATGATGGCGCTGGGCCGCGCCCGGCTGGAGGGCACCGGCGTGCCCAAGGACGCCGACGCTGCCCGGCGGTGGATTTACAAGGCGGCATGCCTGAACCACGCGGAGGCGCAGTACCGCCTGGCCCTGCTGTGCCAGACGGACCGGCCGCCAAACAAGCTGGAGTCGCTGGCCTGGCTGACGCTGGCCGCTGTGCAGGGCCACGCGGAGGCGACCGAGCTGCTGCGGGTGATGGCCGCAGGCCTGGACCTGGAGCAGGTGGCCGCCGTGGAAAAGCTGGCGGTGCAGATGGTGCCGCAGGCGGCAGACGCGCTGAAGGTGGCACCGGCGGCGAAACCTGCGAGCAGCGGCGCGGGCCCCATCGTGATCCCGCCCGCGGTCCCCGGCACCACGTCTGCGGTGCCGGGCATGCCCCCTGCCCCGCCGGCCGGCACGCCGGCTGAAAAGCCGGAGGAGGGCCTGGAGCACCGCCCCACGGATGAGCGCCTGGCCTCCGGCACCATCCTCAAGGACCACCTCAAGGACCTCGGCGGTCAGGGCACGCTGATCGTCAACAACGAACGCCCGGAGGATGCGCTGATCAAGGTGATCTCCGGCAAGCGGCTGGTGGCCTCCTTTTACGTGCGCGGGGTGCAGAAGTTCACCTTTGACCATGTGCCGGACGGCTCCTACGAGATTCTGTACTGCACGGGCTACGGGTGGCTGGGCTCTGTGGCGGACTTTTCGCGCGGGCGCCGTGCGAAGCGCTTTGACTCTGAGCTGAAGTTTGCCGTCGTCACCCAGACCGAGGGCGGCACCACGACCCGCCTGGCGGACATCATGACGCTGACGCTGAAAAAAGACCACAGCGGCCTGGGCAACGCCCCCACCACGGAGATCCCGCTGGAGGAGTTTGACCGCTACTGAGCTGCGCCGCGTGCTTCGGCATTTGGCATTTGGCATTGGCCCCCCAGCTCGAACTCGATCCTCGCCCCCCCCCGCGCAAAGAAGCAGCCACACATGCACATGAGCAGCATCAGCCCGCATGCCTTCATCGTCTTCCTCGTGGTGTACTGCCCGCTGCTGATCATCGCAGGAAACATCGCGGCCAAAGGCGGGCAGCACGGGCTCTGCACGCTGTCGCAGTTTCTCTCGTGCGTCGTGCTCGCCCTGCTGGGGCAGCAGGAAGCCCTGCCCGTGGGCCTCGGCGTCGCAGTCCTCATCGCCAACATGCTCCTCCTCATCCGCCTGGCACGCAACGCAGCGCGCCTCGAAAAAACACCCGACACCAGCGACCATGAATCCCAGCCCCGTGATTGACACCGCCACCGCACCCTCGCCCGCCACACCGCGCATGCACAGGGTGTGGATGGTGCTCTTCATCAGCTACGCGCTCGTCAGCTTCTGGCTCAGGACGCACCCCACCGCGCCGCCGCCACCGCCCACGCCCGCGCCCCTGCACATTTACTTCGGCCATCAGTATCGCGGCCAGTTCATGTCCCTCAGCCTGGATGATCAGATGGTCTTCACCGGCCTGCTCCAGACTGACGCGACCACCCCGCGCGCCGCCACCCTCCACTTCCCGCCGCCCGGCGAACACTTCCTCCTCGAAGCCACCGTCACCTCCGCCAAAGCCCCCGCCATCACCCAGACGGAAAAGATCCATCTCGCCAAAGGCCGCCACCTCCTCATCGTCCTCACCAGCGACTCCCGCCTCAACATCTTCCAGTCTGAGAAGGCGCCTGATTTTTTCTAAGTCCCCATCGTGCGCTTTCGAACTTGGGCGCACGAAGCCACGCGGCAGCGTCTTTTTTGGACTGCGGTCGCGCAGATGCACGGCGCAGGCCTGCATCGGAGCTGCCGCTTTCGAGGGGTTCACGGCGGGCGTGGGAGCTGGGGCTGGCGAGGGCGTCACCGGCTGCCGCTTTCGGGTGTGTGCTGGTAGGCGGGAGTCACCGAGCACGGGGAAAGCGGTAGCTGCGCTCATTCTTCGCTCCGCGACCGCAGTCCATATGGGCGGTGCGGCTTGGCGGGGCGCTTTTGGAACCGAAGCGCAGCGGAGGTAGACAGCCGCAGGCTGCCCGTAGGGTGAGCTTAGCGAATCAATGCGGTCGCGCAGATGCACGGCGCAGGCCTGCATCGGAGCTGCCGCTTTCGAGGGGTATGGAACGCTATCCGTCCTCAGCCCATCGTCCAGCCCGCGAAAGCGACGCCTCACCCAGCGTTTGCCCGCCTTCCGCACACAAAGCCCGCATGCAAACCCCTCCGCGCTGCGTAATCACCCCACCACCATGAAGCACCATTTCATACTCGCCGCCGCCCTGCTCCTCTCACCGCTGGCCGCACTGCACGCGGCGAACCCCGTCACCGTCTCCGTCGATTCCCCCGCTGTCGTCTTCTCTCCCGGCAACTGGACGGGCGATGCGGGGCGCGGCGGCAAAGTCTTCCGCCAGAGCTGGAATGCCGGTGCGTACTTCCGCGTCACCTGGGAAACCACGAACGCCAAACCCACCGCCAGGCTCCTGCTCGACACCTCCACCTTTCCGCCCGGCTTCAACGGACCGCAGATCGCGTATTGCATCGATGGCGTGTGGAAATCCAAGATCCCCTGCGCGAATGAAATCGTGATCGAGGATCTCCAGCGCGCCGGGCCGCATGAGCTCTGCGTCGTGCTGCAGTCCTCGCAGCAGAAAGAGCGCTGGGGCAGCCCCGGAAAAAGCGGCCTCAATGTGCTGCGCGTGACCGGCCTGCAGCTCGATGCCGAAAGCCGCCCCGTGCCCGCCGCACCCGCGGCGAAGTGGGCCATGATCATCGGCGACAGCATCACCGAAGGCATCGGCGCCACCGAGCTCTCACCGTACTCCCAGCTCCTCGGCCAGGCGCTGCAAACCCAGGGCTACGAATACTGCATCAACGCCTGCGGCTGGAGCGGCTGGATCAATCCCGGCGACAACCCGCCCGGCGATGTCCCCGGCTACTACGTGATCAGGAACTCCACCCACGGCACCGGCGGCCAGTATGACGACGCCGCCAGCCGCTGGAACAAGATCGACGGCAACCGCCACTCCCTGCTCGACTCCCAGGGCCACCTCAGCGCCGACGGCCAGCCCGGCCACGAGCCCGCCCTCATCCTCATCAATTACGGCACCAACGACGCCCTCCACAAGTCCAACCCGAGCGACACCCAGGCCAGCATCATCCAAGCCCTCGCCGCCCTCCGCCGCAGCGCGCCGGAGGCCCAGATCATCCTCCTCATCCCCTTCGGCCAGTACTACGCCAAAGAGCTGAAGCACGCCGTGGCCGCGCATCGGCAGACGCATCCGGCGGAGAAGAAGCTCGCCCTCATCGACCTCGGCCCCGGCGTGGCCCGATCCTTGGCCGTGAAAAACGGCGTGCTGGGCGGCCTGCATCCGAATGACCGCGGGCATGCCGTGTTTGCCGCGAAGATTATTCCGCAGGTGCTGGGGATATTGAATGGGGGGAGGTGAGGCGGGGGGGATCAGCAATTAATAAATTGCCGTTTCCAACTAGTTTAACATGATCGCCACCGAGAAATGAACGCCACTATCGACTTTGCAAATATCAAGCCACACCTTGGAGACAGAAGGTGGGCTTTCGAAGAGCTATGCTTCCTTCTGTTTGCTTCAGAGTTCTCAGGTCAAGGACTTGCCATACGAAGAGAGGGCTCCGGCGGCGACGGTGGGGTTGAGGGATATATCTGCGATTCAAGCGGCAAAGTCAGTGTCGGTTTGCAGGCAAAATATTTCATTGGGGACCAGTTCCGGCGAGATTGGTGGCGGCAAATGACAGAATCAGTGGAGCAAGCATTAAAAGGCAATGCTGCATTAGCTTCACTTCAAAAATATATCGTTTGTACGCCGCGTACGTTCACTCAAAGCCAGCAGAATCAATGGGAAAAGCATCACGCAGAATGGCAACTCAAGGCAATTGCGTTAGGCTACGCATCGCCCCCGTCTTTTGAGCATTGGGATTATTCACGACTCGAAGCGGCACTTTTAAAGTCGGTAAACAGAGGCTTTTTATTGTACTGGTTTGGCTATAAAGATCTGACGGTTGATAGCTGCATTCAACACAATCAAGCAGTGATCGAAGGACTTCATGAACGATTCATGCCAGAACTTCACACCCCTACCTTCACAGAATCGTCAGTGCACTATTTTCTTCGATCAGAATCGGCGTGGCAGGAGTTTATCAGATCGAGTCGCGCCTCACTTTCTGATGCGTTGGGGGGCAAGTGGCCAAAGCAAGATTATCTGCCAACAGTTCTGACCCCGCAAAAACTCAAGTTCGAAGCTGAGCGAACGAGGCTACTTTCTCTCTTGGGCGATGGTTGTCGTTGGCCATCCTCAGTGCGAGAATTGACAGCCTCTGGTAATATGCTGGACAGTGCGGCATATGATCTCCAAACAGCGTATCAAGATCATCTGCGGGGCACGAACGCACCTGAAATTGCAGATCCAAAAGATATCGCCAAATCAATAAGAGAGAAGTGTCGTGCTGACCTTGGCGAGTACCATGGAGTCGGAGGCTGGGCCCACATGTTTCAAGATTGGCGCATGCTGCCCGACGCTCAGTTCCTGCTGTTTTTGGGTGGGCCTGGATCGGGAAAAACCCATACAATTGCGCAGATCGTTGTCGAATATCAGGAGGCGGGCGGACGAGTCTTGTTTTTGGAGGGGCGCGCTTTCACTTCTCTTGAAAACCCATGGCATCAGTTATTGCAATTGATCGGATTTAATGGGAGTCGGGACGACTTTCTGGACTGTTTTTCAGCAATGGCAGACACTTCATCCACGCAGGCGGGCGGTCAGACTCCCGCAGGTCTGATCTGCATTGATGCTCTGAACGAGACTGCGCACCGCGAGATTTGGTTGAACCACCTGGAAGGCTTTGCCGCTGCGATGCGGCGATATCCGAGGTTAAAGTTGATCGTGAGTTGCCGCTCAGACTTTGCTGATCTGGTTGTACCAAAGTCTATTCTAAACCGTGAAGCAACAGGATGGAACGATCTGGAACATTACGGATTTCAAGAATCTGTGTTTGATGCAACTATGCTCTATTTTCGGGCATATCGGGTGCGCGGAGTTAATATGCTATCGCTGATCGGCGAGATGCAAAACCCTCTTTTTCTCAAGACGTTCTGTGAGACCTTCGAGGACGCAGAAGTCCCCTCAGGCATTCATAGCCTACCCCAGTTGCTACGGGCGTTCATCGCGCGCAAGGCTAAGAATATTCAAGATAGAATCGGGTGTTCCGGTTCGATCGTCACCGACAGTCTTCGAACTTTGGCGGACGCGATGAACGACAACAGACACTCGCCATTGCGTGAAAGCTCGGCACGTCGTATTCTTCTTGAATTTCATAGCGAGACGCTTGAACACAAATCACTCTATCGAGGTCTTTGCTCGGAAGGGATCCTAATCGAGAATCGTCAGGTGGACGAACTGGGCGATCAAATTTTTGTTCGTTTCGGCTACGAAAGAATTTGGGACTACCTGCTCACTCTACGGCTACTTCCAGTAGATATTGCGCCTCATAATATCTTGATTCCACATCTTAGCGATAATGACTGGCGCATGAAGAATCGAGGGCTTCTTGGACTATTGGCGTCAAGACTGTCTATTGAGGCGCACAAGGAATTGCATGATGTCGCGGGCATTAAACCATGCACAGACCGTTTTGTGGACGATGCTTTCCTTGAAAGCATCAAGTGGCGAGACAAGGCAAGCGTCTCGGATCGCACTTGTGCCATACATCAGAATCTTATTGAAGCTCGGAGGCTAGGCCAATTATCGATCTTGGCACTTGCTCACTTGCCACAACACCCTTGGAACAGCATTTTCCTTCACGAACACCTTGTACATCTGCCGCTTGCCGAAAGGGATATGACATGGACGAGAAATGTGAACAGTGACCTGCAGCGCCACGCAAATACGGGTGTCGCGGTCACCCTCATAAAACTGGCGGAGAACGCCGCTTTATATGATGTGGGACAGACACAAACAGTATTAGTAGCAATCGCGTTAGCTTGGTTATGTTCCACAACTGTAGTGGCTTATCGCCACCGTGCAGAGCGCGCGCTAGCCCGCTTGCTAACCAATCGCATGAGTGATGCAGCAGATCTCGTCACGAAGTTCAAAGACGTTAACGATTCGCAGGTCTTGGAGGCGGTCATGTTTGGTGCCGCAGGCAGTGCAGTGAACAGCGAAAAATGCAAGTCATCGCTCCATGCCCTTTCGCAGGCTGTCTTTAACACTGTCTTCAAAGGGGCGGAAACACGTCCTCACATTATCATCAGGCATTACGCCAGGATTGTCTTGGAAGAGGCTGCCACGCAGTGCTGTCTTCCTGCAGAAGTAAAACCAGCGAGTTTTCGACCTGTTTATTGCTCTAAATGGCCGGAGATTATTACTATCGAGAGAGAGGAGGAAATCGAGCGGATGAGTCAGAACGGAACCGAATACCAAGCGCTGTCTCGAGTTGTTAACTCATCACGTACTGAGAGCATGGGCAACTATGGCGACTGGGGACGCTACGTAATGGACTCGGCCTTGAGCGGATTCCAAGGGCGGCTCCGATCTGAACCTAGAGCTAAGGATTATCAAGATACTGCTTATCTTTTCCCTGATCGAGAGGCACGGCGATATATTCTTCAACGTGTGATTGAACTCGGATTGAATAGCGTCGGACCAGACAATTCCACAGGTAGCCCAAATCGAGATCGTCCAGAAGTCGAACGTCTTGGAAAGAAATATCAGTGGATAGCCCTTCATGAATTTCTAGCCTATGTTTCGGACCACTATCACCATTGCCTTTCGAATGAAGGCATTGAACAAGAACCGCCAATACGCGACCTGAGACTCCCCGACTTGCTAGATCCAATCCAAGCAAATACAAATCCCAGCGATTATCGAGAGGAACGGCCCTTTACGAAAAAAGGCCCCACATGGTGGAATCCACTACCTCATCCTGCTCCAATGAGATTGGAGCCAACAATCAGAAAACAGCTTCTAGCTGCCAAAGCCACAGCAGAACCAAAGCCAATGATGATATTATCTGACGGCGGCAAATCATGGACCACCCTCGCTGGTTATTGGCAATGGCATGAACCCCGGCCTTGCTGGATCAACTCCGAAGACTATGACACACCTTGGCTGCAGCAGTCTTGGTGGTGCACTTCCTATATAGTGCCTATCAAACAACTGTCAAATTTTGTCAATCGAATGAAACCGAGATGCTTGGGTGGCGACATGGTTCCCAAACCACCGAGTTCACCAAAAGAACGAGAATGGCTGAGAGCTTATCCACGTTCCCCACAAGAATACGATTCAATCTGTGCTTCTACCTACGCACAAATCGACGGGGCATACTTCTCTGCCATGACGCACGATGCTCGAGATACTAACGACCGCTCTCATTCAGGCTTTATTCCCTCGCCGCAGATTGGGCAATTACTCGATCTCAAATGGACAAAGAATGAATTGGATTTCGCAACTCTCAAATCTGGCGATGTCGGCGCTAAATGTATGCGTGATAAGCGAAATAGCGTCTGTGTTGCAGATTCCACTTTGCTCCAAAATGCACTTAGCAACGGTGGCTTGACGTTGGTCTGGAGACTCTATAGCTGGAAGCACTCATTTTCTAGTCATGAACAAAAACTTCCACAGCGTGAATATTGGGCGGTATATGTCTGGGATCTGAAAAAGGGGCCAACATTTAGAAGTGGTGGAACTTGGCTAGATTTTGCAAACCCTGAACCGATTAATTGGGCTTGATTGTAATTTCGATTCTACAAAAATCAATGTTTTCAGCAGACATAAAAAGCCTCTCGGTTAAGCTCCTTCATCATCTTTTGAAGTAAGAATAACTCGTGGACAAGTAGATGCCCTGCCCCCTGCCCCCTGCCCCCTGCCCTCCCTTCGTCAATCATTTGAACCCACCCGCCTCCTGCGGCAGGTGAGCCACCGCTTTCACCTCGATTCCGCTTTCGCCTTCGTCCTGATCCATCCATAAACCACCCAGCCTCCCGCAGTCAGCCTCTGGCTCGTTTTCGATTGAAGTCCGCCCTGCGGGCATCGCAGTGATCAAAGCGGTTGTGCCTGATGAGGATGTTCTTAGCGCGGCCATAGCCGGCCACGTCGCGGTTGTCGCCGATGTTTTCGGCGCTCCCAGGACGGGCTGCGGCGTCGCGCTCTGGGTGGGGCGAGGCAGCAGGGACGTTCGCCCAGAGCCGACAGAATGTCGGCGCTCCCAGGGCTGATGCCTCAGATCAGCTCACGGATGGGCTGCGCGCCGTTTTCCACGAGGTAGTGCGGACGCCCTTTGTTGTCGGTCACGGTCGCGGTGTTCACGTCGATGCCGAGGTTCCGGTACAGCGTGGCAAAGACTTCGGGGAAGGTCACGGGGCGGCTGTCGGCCTCGCCGCCCAGGCGGTCCGTGGAGCCGATGACCTGGCCGTTTGGCATGCCGCCGCCGGCCAGCAGCGCCATGGCCACGCGCGGCCAGTGGTCGCGCCCCACCTGCTTGCTGATGATGGGCGTGCGGCCAAACTCTCCCCACACGAGCACGGTGCAGTCCTTGTCCATGCCGCGCTGGTGCAGGTCTTCGATGAGCGCGGTGATGCCCTGGTCAAAGATGGGAAAGTCCTCGCGCTCGCGGGAGAAAATGTCATTGCCCGGGCCGCCGTGCCAGTCCCACTTGCTGTAGTTCACCGTGACCACGCGCGCGCCGGCCTCCACCAGACGGCGTGCGGTGAGGAAGCTCTGCGGCACGCGCGGCGCGCCGTTTTCATCGATGCGCTTGACCGTGTCTCCCATACCATAACGTGCCACGATGCGCGGGTCCTCCTTGGAGAGGTCGAGCGCATCCGCCAGCTTCGATGAAGTCAGCACGCCCATGGCCTGCTGGGTGAAGGCGTCCATGCCCTCCATGCGGCCGCTGTTGTCCACGTCCCGGCGAAAGCGGTCGATGCTGGAAAGCAGCCGCGCGCGGTCCGCCAGCCGGTCATAGGTGATCCCTTGCAGCGTCAGATCTCCGCGGCTCGGCCCCGTGTGCCGAAAAGCACTGTGCGCAGAGCCCAGCATGCCGGGCCCGGGCTCATTGTAGGGGCCGTGCGTGCAGTCGTAGCACATGCTGACAAACGGCGGCACCGCCGGGTCCACCGCGCCCTGGAGCCTGCCCACGACGCTGCCAAACTGCGGCCATCCTCCCGGCGGAGCCACGCCGGTGGGCACATGCCCGGTGTAGCACTGCGCCGCGTCATGCCCCGCCTGCGCACCCACCAGCGAGCGGATGACGGTGAACTTGTCCATCATCTTCGCCATGCGCGGGAAGAGCTCGCAGATCTCAATGCCCGGCACGTTGGTGCCGATGGGCTTGTGCGGCCCGGCGATCTCGCGCGGCGCGTCTGGCTTGAGGTCAAACATGTCCTGATGCGGCGGCCCGCCCACCAGGTAGATGAGAATGACCGACTTGTGCGAGCTGCCAATGCCCGCCTGCGACTCCAGCGCGAGCAGCTTCGGCAATGAGAGGCCGATCGATCCGAGTCCGCCGATTTTGAGGAAGTTCCGCCGCGACACCCCATCACAGAGCGGACTGGCGTGATCAGCGGGAGCAAGGATTTTGAGCATGCGGGAGAAGCGGGTTGCCGGATGCCTGAGGCGCCGGGAGTGTGCAGAGATACGCCGCCGCCTGGATTTCTCTTTCCCAGCAGGCCAGCCACTCCAGCAACAAAACACCTCACCTTTGATAACTCCCTGCCCGATCCCCTGTTTTTCCAAAATCATTCCTCGCGCCATCCAGCATCCAGCATCCGCCATGCCCTCCCCACCCACACGCCGCTCTCCCCTGCGCCTCGCGCTCGCCCTGGCGCTCGCTTTCACAGCCGCCCCCGCCGCAGAGCCTCTGCGCGTCGAGATCGCGCGCGACACCTGGGTCTCATCCTACCCCACGGAGGTGGAGGGCAGCAACGGTGCCTCTCCCAAGATGAAGTTCAAAGGGGTGCAGGAGCTCGCGCTCATGGACATCGACGCCAGCGCGCTCAAGGGCAGGCGCGTCGTCAAAGCCCAGCTCCATCTGCATGGCGAGGGTGTGGAAGCACTGCAGCGCATGACGGTCTCCACCATCGCCGAGGAGTGGACCGAAGGCACAGGCACCGGCTACCAGAAAATACCCGGCGCCAGCTCCTTCACCTGGGCGCGCACGGGGGAGCAGCGCTGGGGCGGCGACCAGCCGGACATCACCGCCGTCATCAACGGCTCCGGCGGCTCCCTCTGGGGCTTTGCGGACCCCACACCACGCGATGCCAGCGGCTGGCAGGTCATACCCGTGGACCCCGCCGTCGTGCAGGCGCGCATCGAGGGCCGCAGCTTCGGCTTTGCCGTGATGGATGACGTGGGCAGCGAGTACCTGCGCGAGGGGGACAAGTTCACCTACCGCCCCTTCCTGAACCGCTACGTCTCCAGCAAGGACGACAAAAAAAGCACGCGCCCCTACTTCACCCTCTGGCTGGAGGACGGACCGCCCGCCGCTGCGCTACCCCAAGATACCCAACCTGCTCCAGCCAAGCCCGCCACGCTGCCGCCCGCCATCCCGCTGCCAGCCACCGCCAGGCTGCCGGTGGACTGCCGCGATGAGTTTGGCGAGCCCCTCCCCGCGCTCGACTTCTTCGCCGCCAAGGGCGAAACGATCCACTTCACCGTCGCCGCCGGCGCCAGCCTCACGCTGCCGCAGGTGAAGGTGCAGACCTACGCCATGCCGCAGGTGGCGCAGCATTACGACCCCCTCGTGCCCGGCGCCTCCAGCGGGCCCACCTGCATCGAGATCCACGTGCCCAAGGACGCACGCCCCGGCCGCATCGCGGGCCAGCTCACCGTGGGCACGCAGTCGCTGCCATGCACGCTCACCGTGTGGGATTTCACGCTGCCAGACCGGCTCTCCTTCATCCCGCAGATGAATGCGTACAGCCTGCCCGGAAATGAGCGCGCCTTTTACCGCCTGGCACATGAGCACCGCACCACGCTGAATGTGCTGCCCTACCACTGGACGGGCAGGATCGATGCCGGCCCCGTGATCAAGCCCGACGGCCAGTGGGACTGGACTGCGTGGGATGCGGCCTACGGCCCGCTGTTTGACGGCAGCGCCTTCACCGGCCTGCCCCGCAGCGGCGTGCCCATCGAGGCCTTTTACCTCATGCTCAATGAGAACTGGCCCATGGAGCAGGAGCCGTATTTCAAAGGCGGCTACTGGATCGAGACCGCGTATGACGAGGCCTACTGGCAGCAGTTTCGCGAGGCTGCGGCACGCATCGCCCGGCACCTGCGTGACAAAGGCTGGACCGAGCCGATGTTTGAGTTTTACCTGAACAACAAAGTCTCCTTTAAAACGCCCCGGTGGGACCGCTGCTCTGCGCCGTGGATCTTTGACGAGCCCTCCAACACGCAGGACTTCTGGGCGCTGCGCCGCTTTGGCCTGGAGTTTTGGAAAGGCGCAGGCGCACAGCCCGGCCTGCACCTGGCGCACCGTGCGGACATCTCGCGCCCGCAGTGGCAGCGCGATCTGCTGGATGGCGTGGTGAATGCGGAGATCGTCAGCGGCGCGCTGCGCACCTACGGCGCCTCCGTGCGCGAGCGCGCGCGGCGCTTTGGCAATCTCGTTTACATGTACGGCACCTCCAACGCGCTCGGCACTCCCAGCGTCAGCAATGCCGCGTGGTGCGTGGAGGCCTGGGCGCTGGGTGCGGATGGCGTGGTGCCGTGGCAGACCATCGGCAAGGCGGATGCGCTGCAAAAGCCGGATGACCTGGCGCTCTTTTACCCCACGCCCGCCGGCCCGCTGCCCAGCCTGCGGCTCAAAACTTTCCGCGCCGGGCAGCAGCTGGTGGAGTACCTCACCCTCTACACCGCGCTCTCCGGCGAGTCCCGCGAGGGCGTGGCCGCCGCCCTCCTGGCAGAACCTGGTATGCGCGCCGTCACGGTGAAGAAAAACGAGGACGACGCCGGCAAGGCCGCCTTTCCCCCCGAGACGCACGCCTCCCTGACCGCGCTGCGCCTGCGCCTGGGCCACTGGCTCCATGCGAAGTCCCCCGCCCCGCGTGAGCGCTGGCACGACCCCAGGCCAAAGCCGCACAGGCCGGAGGCGGTGAGGGAGATCGAGGTGGTGAGGTAACGTGACGTTTGGCACTTGATGGAGCTGCCCCCCAAACCCAAGCGCCCATGCTTTCGGCAGGCAGCCCGGGCTTCTGCGGCGGCCCAGAGGCGGGGCCGTGCTTTGAGGCGATGTTTTTCCATGCTTGACCATCCGTGCCAGCCCCCCTACTAGCGCGCAGAGTGCCATGACGTCCTCTCCACGTTCCATCATCGACCCAGTCTGGATCATCGGCTTTACCGGGCACCGGCCAGACCCGGCGCGGGGCCGCACACGGGCGGACCTGGAAAAGATACGGCCGCAGGTGCGGGCGGAGCTGCTGCAGCTCAAGACGCTGGCGCAGCAGCAGGGCGGGCGCGCGGAGCTGCTGTGCGGCGTGGCGGCCGGGGCGGACATCATCGCGGCGCAGGAGGCGGAGTCTCTGGGCATGGCGGTGCATGTGATCCTGCCGATGCCGCAGAGCCTCTATGAGCAGGATTTCGAAGGCGCGGACCTGAGTGGTGACCTGCAGGCGGCGCGGCATTTCATCCAGCAGGCCGATGCCGGCAGCAGAGGGGCGACCTTTCGCGTGGCAGGAGGCTCCCACCTGCGAAACGAGTGCTACTACGACCTGGGCCTGGAGATCGCGCATGCCTCGGACGCGCTGCTCGCCGTGTGGGATGGCGCGGAGGCGGAGGCGCTGCATCTGGCTGCGAAGAACGGCACGCTCGCTCCCGGACGCGGCGGCACCCGGGATGTGATGCAGGTGGCCGGCAGCGAGGTGCTGCCCCACGTGAAGCAGGGGCTCTTTGCCCAGGGAATGGCGTGGCTGCCCAAGCCGGTGCGGGTGATCCACCTGCATACGGGAGTGGTGAGCGGCAGCACGGAGGGCTTTGCCGACGTGCAGGATGCGGGGCTGCAGGAGCTGCGTGCGCTGCAGCGCGCCGCCGAGGCGGAGAAGCGGCCGGAGCTGACGCTGGACTCTGTGCAGAGCCTCATGGACTTCACCGACTACCAGGCCATCGACTGGGCGGCAAAGCTGCGCCGGGGCCTGCTGTGCAGCAGCGCGCTGCATTTCACGGCGTCTCTGACCGCCGCCATCTCGGCAGGCATGCAGTCGCATCAGGTGAAGTGGCTGCCGCCGTTTCTCGCCGCCATCGAGCTGGCGCTGGTGAGCGCGGCCATCACCCTCATGCTGTGGTCGCGCTGGAAGCGTGCGCAGGCGCGCTGGCTGGAGCTGCGGCTGGCCACGGAGCTGGTGCGCGGGCTGGTGGACGCCGGGCGGCTGCTGGACCCGCTCTTTCCCGTGTGCCGCGAGGTGCTGCCGGCGTGGCGGCGCTTTTGCCTCTCGGTGGGGCTCACGGTGTGGCGTGACCCCAGGTCACAGCCGGGCGGGCCCGGAGACACCCCTGAGCAGAAGTTTGAAAAATCCCGCGCAGTGTATCTGGAAAAACGCATCCAAAACCAGCTGGAGCATTTCGACAGGAAAGACCCGCACCACAAGCACTGGTGGCACCCGCTGGCGCATTACGCCGCCCCGGCCACGGCCACGCTGGCGGTGGTGTTTGCGGCGCTGGCGCTGTTTCGCAAATGGGAGGTCTCCCTGCTGAGCGAGGCGCCGGAGAGCACCTTTCTGAGCAGCCTGCTCTTCACGCTGCTGCCCATCGCGCTGCCCCTGGCGGCCGGGGTGCTGGCCTCGCTGCAGACCGTCACCGACATGAAACGCCGCGCGCAGGTGTACCCGGAGATGCAGGAGCGCCTCCGGGGCGCACGCGACCTGCTGCCCCACCTGCGCACCGAGGCCTCCGTGCGCCGCTTCGTCCGCCGCACGGAGGAGCTCCTGCTCGACGAACTCGTGGGCTGGTACGCCGCCGCGAAGGGGATCTCGCATTGATGAGGGATAGGGCTGTGCCTGCGCTGAAGTAATACCACGATGCGATGAAAACGGGTCTGAAGGTGGAGGCACGATCCGACGGAGGGGGATCATCTTGATCCCCCCACCTGCAGCGTGTTCGTGGATCTGCGAGAGCGCTGTGCGATGCGGGAACGTGTGGGATCGGGACGATCCCACTCCGCCGGAGCCTTCGCCGCAGCGACGGAGGGGGATCATCTTGATCCCCCCACCTGCAGCGTGTTTGTGGATCTGCGAGAGCGCTGTGCGATGCGGGAACGTGTGGGATCGGGACGATCCCACTCCGCCGGAGGCTTCGCCGCAGCGACGGAGGGGGATCATCTTGATCCCCCCACCTGCGGCGTGTTCGTGGATCTGCGAAGGCGCAGGGCGATGCGGGAGCGTGTGGGATCGGGACGATCCCTCTCCGCCAGAGGCTTCGCCGCAGAGACGGAGGGGGATCATCTTGATCCCCCCACCTGCGGCGTGTTCGTGGATGTGCGAAGGCGCAGGGCGATGCGGGAGCGTGTGGGATCGGGACGATCCCACTCCTCCGGAGGCTTCGCCGCAGCGACGGAGGGGGATCATCTTGATCCCCGCACCTGCGGCGTGTTCGCGGATGTGCGAGGGCGCAGGGCACTACGGGAACGTATGGGATCGGGACGATCCCACTCCGCCGGAGGCTTCGCCGCAGCGACGGAGGGGGATCATCTTGATCCCCCCACCTGCAGCGTGTTCGTGGATGTGCGAGAGCGCAGGGCGATGCGGGAACGTGTGGGATCGGGACGATCCCACTCCGCCTGAGGCTTCGCCGCAGAGACGGAGGGGGATCATCTTGATCCCCCCACCTGCAGCGTGTTCGCGGATGTGCGAAGGCGCAGGGCGATGCGGGAGCGTGTGGGATCGGGACGATCCCTCTCCGCCAGAGGCTTCGCCGCAGAGACGGAGGGGGATCATCTTGATCCCCCCACCTGCGGCGTGTTCGTGGATCTGCGAGGGCGTTGGGCGATGCGTGAGCGTGTGGGATCGGGACGATCCCACTCCGCCGGAGGCTTCGCCGCAGCGACGGAGGGGGATCATCTTGATCCCCCCACCTGCAGCGTGTTCGTGGATCTGCGAGGGCGCTGGGCGATGCGGGAACGTGTGGGATCGGGACGATCCCACTCCGCCGGAGCCTTCGCCGCAGAGACGGAGGGGGATCATCTTGATCCCCCCACCTGCAGCGTGTTCGTGGATGTGCGAGAGCGCAGGGCGATGCGGGAACGTGTGGGATCGGGACGATCCCACTCCGCCAGAGCCTTCGCCGCAGCGACGGAGGGGGATCATCTTGATCCCCCCACCTGCAGCGTGTTCGTGGATCTGCGAGGGCGCTGGGCGATGCGTGAGCGTGTGGGATCGGGACGATCCCACTCCTCCGGTGCGCTGGCTGGCCGCATGGAATGCTGGCTTTCACCCCTGAGACCCGTTTTCAGCTGTGCATGGTATAAACAGTGGCGGCAGCGCCCGGCACCCATGCAGAAACGCCAGAGCGTGGTGCGTGCAGGCCGCCCTTTTCAGGGGCACATCATGCGGAGGCAGTGGGTGCGGCGGAGCGGTGCACGCAGGCCGCAGTCATGGCCTACTGCGGCGAGCCCTTCGCAGGGGCGGGAGCCGCCGCCGCGGGCAGCCCCAGATCCTTCCGCGCCCTCGCCATTTCCTCCCTGCCGATGCCCGCCTTCTCCAGCATGGCAAAGTCCTCGGCCACCCCATCTTTGAAAATGCGTCCGAGCATCGGAGCATCCCAGTGGTCCTTGTACATCTTGATCGCCTCCTCGTATTGGCCCTGGAAAAGCAGCGCATGGGCCAGGTTGCCATAGATGAAGACCATGTCTGCGCGCCTCTTGGGATCGTGGTCAGCTTTGCAGGCAGCGATCAGGTCCAGAGCCTCCCGGCTCCAGGCCACCGCATCCTTGTACCTCTTCTGAAACACAGCCTCAAACGCGCTGTTACCCAGCTGGCTGGCCAGCTCGAACCTCAGCGCGTCTGAAGGAGCTTTCGCCAGCTCAGCGCGTGCTGCTTTGAGCCTGGCCATTTCGGCGTCGAATGAAAGGGAGTCCGGCAATTTAGGGAGGTCAGATGCGGCCTTTTCTCCGGCAACAGCGGGTGGTCCTGCTTTCTTCTTAGCTTTGAGGATTATTGGCGAAGCTGCCTTTTTTGTGACAGAAGCTGATGGTTTTTCATCCCCCTTGGGTTCGATCATACGTGGTTGAGTGGCCTTTTTTGTGCCAGTGCCGGATGGTTTTTCATCCTTCTTGTCCTTGTTATCTGTGGGATAGTTCAGCGCATAAGTGCACAGGTCTGCAAACCCCACATTGTTTTCATGGGCGATGGCAGCCAGCTTGCGAAGAGAGTCACGCACATCGGCCGGAACCTCCACACCTCTTTCTTCTTTAATCCACCGTGCCTGGTCAGCAATGGGGTCGGCGTCCTTTTCTGGAACCGCATTGTTGATGTAAAACTGAACAGGAATCATGACGCCATTCACCTCGCAGGGGATGATAAACATCTTTAATTTGGGCAGCCTGTCTTTTGCCGAGCGCAATTTGGCCAGATTTTCATCAGTAGGTTCCAAAGCAGGATCGAGCAGTTCTGGCTCCTTGAATCCGTAATGAGGAATGGCCAGTTCCTTCAGCCATCGCTGCCACAGGCGCAGCTCGGCCTCCCGATTTCCCAGCTGCTGATAGGACCTCGCCATGCTCCTGAGCAGGTTGGCGAAGGATTGGCGAAGGTAGTAAAGGTAGGGTTTCTCCAGATATGATTTTTCACACAGCTCGACCATCCGCAACTGGAGCTCCATCGCCTTGTCAGGCTTGTTCTCATCGAGATAAAGGTTCGCTCGCCGTTGTGCCAAATCCAGCAGCGTTTGTTTTGAATTCGTGCTGTTGCAATGCGCGACATATGACAGTGCCCCATCCAGGTAGGCGATGCGCGTCTCAACAAGAGGTGCGGGATTTTTCTCCGTCTTGGCCAGTTCAATTAGCGCATCGTCATGGGTGACTGTCCATTGTATGATGTTAGATACATAGTAATCGGTAACTAGTTTTGGCGATGCTGCAAAGCCCTGTTTTAACACGCCAATAGCTTCCTTCAACAGGGGGGCGGCTTTGGCTTTGTCATCTCTTATCGGTTCAAAATTTGCTTGTTTGGAAAGCAGGAGGCCCAGTTCATCCCGCAGTCCCATGTGCTGAGGGTATTTTTCCACAAACTTTTTTCCGGCCATGATCCCACGCTCGCGAATCTGGTGGGCCAATGCTGGGTTGGCAGTGTTTTTTGCGGCCGCTCCTGTGCCTTTGCCGCCTTGCTCAAAGTCCGCAAGCTGGTTTAGAAGGCTGAGCAGCCACTGCCCATACAACGGACGGTCTTCACGCAGTTTTACCAGCTCTTCGAGCAGCGAGATGCCCTCGGAGTACAGTTGCTTCGCTTTCACATAGTCCTGTCTTCGGCTGAGAAAGACGCCATGATTTTTAAGCCCATCCGCCAGCCAGGCGCGGTATAGGGTGACCCGTGGATTGGCCGAGGCTGTGAGGCGATAGGTGGCGGTGGCCTGTTCATACAGCTTTCCTGCCTCGTCAAAGTTGCCCAGTTTGGCCTGGAGTTCGGCTCTCTGTTGCAACCCAATCGCCGCATTGCTGAGAAGTCGTGGAGAGTCCGGCTGTAGAGCGAGCGCCTTTTTTTGGAGTTCATCGGCCTGCGTCATGAGTTCGAGGCCTTTCTTTTGATCCTCCAGAGATTCGCTGATTTGGAGCTGCCGCCCCAGATTGTGTGTGGCGGCAGAAAAGCGGTCCAGCAGCGCGGCATCGGGTTCTCGTTTGCTGAGAAACTCTTTGCCCCAGTCACGTGCACGCGTGTAGTACTTCATCTTTTCCTCACGAACCGAGGTGTGGAGGCCTACGATGTTGTAAGCTCGAACCAGCACCAATCCGGCTCTGGGGTCGTGCTTTTCAGTCGCCAGCGGTTCGATGGCCTTCAGCGCATCCTTCAAAAGAGACTCATCATCGGGAAATCCATTGTCGTCGATGAAAACATCATAATCGATGAAGGTGTTTGCCAGGAGGACGCTGAAGTCGGGTGAAGAGTACAGGCTTTGCGCCTTCCGAAGCCTGGGCACCAGCGTTTCGTACGCCGTCTTGGCCTCCTCCACGGTACCAATCTGGCTGAGAATGTTCGCGCGCGCGGCCTCCATTCTCAGCAGGCCGATCTGGATGGACTGATCATCCGGACGCCGCGAGGCCAGGTACTGATACAGCTCAATGGCCTTCCGTGCCGACTCTTCACGGAAGGGCTGTATCCCGGGGACAAAGGCAAAATCTTCTCCCGCCAGCTTGGCCACCATCTTGTCCGTGGCATCCCGCGCGGCATCAAAGCCGGCATTCGCCTCCGCCTGCTGGCGTTTGGCCTCCGCCTCCTGCCTGCGTGCCACCTCCTCCTGGCGGCGTGCCTGTTCGCGCTGGGTGTTGGCCTCCGCCTCCTGGCGGCGGGCCTCTGCGGCGGCCTCGCGGGCGCGCTGCATGCCCACCCACCCAAACACTGCGGCGATGATGGCGGCGATGGCGCAGGCCGCGGCGGCCAGGGCAAACTTTCGCAGGCGGTTTTTTTCCGCCAGCGCCTTCTGCTTTTCCGCCTCCGCGTGCTCCTGGTCCAGCCGCGCCTTTTCCAGCGCCTCCTTTTCCTTGCGTGCCTCGCGGCTGGCGCGGGCCACGCGGGTGAGCACGTCGTGCGTCAGCTCCAGGCGCTGCACGCCGCCGCGCTCGTCCACGGAGAGCAGCCGGCGCTCCACCAGCAGGGCCAGCACCTTCTTCGCCGTGTCCGCGTCCGCCTTGCCGGAGAGCTCCCACAGCATCGTGTCAAAGGCGATGCTTTCGCGGAAGCCCTCGGCGGACAGCAGGCGGTCCTCGATGAGCCGGCGCAGCGCCTGCAGCGTGGCGCCGCCCAGCGGCACCGCCTCCAGTGCGGCCCCGTACGTGGCGGGGTCAAAGCTGCGCTCGTAAAAGCTGTTCAGGATCTCCGCCCCGCTGCCCTCAAACTGCGACTGGCTGATCTGCTCCAGCCCCAGCGCCTGGCGCTGCGAGTTCAGCTCCGAGCAGATGAGCGAGAGCAGCGGCGGCACGGCGTCGATCTCTCCCAGCGGCACATCCGGCGCCACCCCGGCCACAAAGCGCACGATGGCGCGGCCCACCTCGTCCGGGATGATGGGCGGCTGGCCCGGCCGCTTCTGGCCGGGCCTGACCACGGCCTCAAACGCCTGCGGTCCGGCCAGCAGGCGCAGCTCCATGCGGTTGTCCATCAGGGAGGGCATCTGCTTGCGCCAGCGCTCCAGCAGGTGCAGGAAATCGTAGCGCAGCGCCATCAGCACGCGGTAGCTGCGCGCCTGGTAGTGGACCCTGTCCGCCAGCTCCTCGTCCTGGGCGATGATCTGGCGCACCGCCGCGTTTGGGCGGTTTTCCACCAGCGAGGCCAGCACATCGCGGAAGGCCAGCGTGGCCGCCCGGCGCTCCGGCTTGTCCCCCAGGGTGAACATTTCCTCAAACTGGTCAAAGATGAACACCGGCTGCGGGACGCCGCCGTCCGCGCCCGTGAGGCCAAAGACGGGGTCGTGCAGCAGCAGCCACAGGCTGGCCGTGCCGCCCTGCGCCAGCGTGGCGGAGACGTCTGCTGCGGCCTTTGTGCAGCCGGCGGCGTGCAGGGCCTTGGCCAGGGCGCCGATGACCTGCGCCTCCAGCGAGCCCGCGCCCTCATCGTGCACCAGGCGTATGATCACGGGCAGAAAGCCGTCCTTGCGCAGCTGCGGCACCAGGCCCGCCTGCAGCAGCGAGGTCTTGCCCCAGCCGGACTGGCCAAAGAGGATGGTCAGCGGCTTGTGCAGCACCCGCTCCCGCAGGTCTGCCAGCTCCTTTTCACGGCCAAAGAAATGCGCGGCATCCCCCTCACCGTAGGAGCGTAGTCCGAGCCACGGGGAGTCCGGGGTCACTTCAGAGCTTGCGGGCGTGGGGTTCATGAGGCGGCGAGGTGTTGCTGGCGCTTCTGCTGCAGCGCAAAGACATGGCGGGCAAATTCATCGGTCGCGGCGCCGTTTTTCAGGCGCGTGCACTGCACCCTGGCAAACACCCGCGGCTCGTTCTGCGTGGCCAGCGGCGACTCGTCGATCACCACCGGGATGTAAAACTCATCCGCCGCATGCCCCTGGGAAAAGCCGTCGTAGCGCTCCGCCGCCCAGTTGCGCTCGCGGTGGTAGTAGCCCTCCGGGCTGCTCTCCGTCGTGCGGGAGACCACGGAGACAAACAGCCCGCAGCGGTTCTTCACCTCGTCCTCCAGCTCGCTCGGCCAGTAGGCCCCCGGCTTCAGGCGCTCGCGGTCATACCACACGGTGCAGCCCGCCTCCTGCAGGCCGCCGATCAGGCGCCTCACCGCGTCCTCGTCCTCCCGGGCATAGCTCACAAACACCGCCCCCTTCGGCATCTCCTGGGGGATGGGCTTCAGCGCTGCCGGCGGCTGGCTGGCATCCCGGGGGTGCTCCAAAAGCCACCGGCGCGAAAGCTCCCGGGTGAACTCCTTCGGGCAGCAGCGCACCACGTGCACACTGCGCGTCACCGCCCCGAAAAACATCACCATGTCGCTCGGCAGCATCTTGTCCGGGCTGTCGGCCAGGTAGGCGGGGTGCACCCGCAGCGAGAGCTTTTCCTGCTGCGTGATGCGCAGAAAGAGCCGCACAAGCCAGTCTGAAAAGCTCAGCCCCAGCAGCAGCAGGCCGTGCGCCTTGAGGTCGCGCGAGAGATTGTCCACCGTCCCCGTGCGCTTGAACTGGTCGTGCAGGTCGATCACCGTCTCCAGCATGTCCGCCTCCCACAGTACAAACTCCGGCTGCGGCGAGGCCTTGCCAAACAGGTGGTACACCAGCGCGCCGTTGAGGTCGCGCATGCGTGCCGGCATGTCCTTCCGGTCCAGCCCCTCGCTGTAGGACACCGCCTCCGTGCACGGCTCACCGCCGTAGCGCTCCAGGTTCAGGGCATTCTCCAGCAGCGGGTCCACCGCAGTGCTCAGAAAGAGCTTGAAGGCATCGATCTGCGCCAGCGAGCGCAGCAGGGGGCCCGGCTCAGGGCACTCTTTTTTCAAGATGTTGAACAAGCGCGTGTAGAGCAGATTCGGCTGGTCCTTGCCCCGCAGGTGAAAAGCCGTGGCCACACGGTTCAGGCTCGGCGGCTGGTCCAGCTCTGACTGCGGGATGGAGAGTTTCTCCGCCAGCCGTTCTGCCAGCCACGGGTAGAAAGGCTCGTCCTCCGGCCCAAACGTCACGATCCCCTGACCGATGACGGGGATGACTTTCCCCTCCTCAATAAAAGCGAGCAGGTCTTCCCAGAACAATTCATCCAAATTTAAACTCATTGTATGCGTGAGGGGGGGGGGCAGAGGCTGATGAAAGCATGAAACACATCCGCTGCCCGGGCCCGCAGGGAGCCTGGGCAGGCCGAATCCCTATATCCTAAATTATTTCACGTCCAAGTCGTTTTGATCTTTTCTTAGGCTCTTCCACGGGAATCCTGCACCTGAAATGCCCGGCCGAGCCGCATTGCGTGCCAGACGTGTGCTTGATACCACGCACAGCTGAAAACGGGTCTCATGGGTGAAAGCCAGCATTCCATGCGGCCAGCCAGCGCTCCGGCGGAGTGGGATCGTCCCGATCCCACAGGCTCCCGCATCGCCCTGCATTCTCGTGCCTTCGCAAAGCCGAGCCTCCCTCATCCTCCAGCGCCCTCGCAGATCCACGAACACGCTGCAGGTGGGGGGATCAAGATGATCCCCCTCCGTTTCTGCGGCGAAGCCTCCGGCGGAGTGGGATCGTCCCGATCCCACACGCTCCCGCATCGCCCTGCATTCTCGTGCCTTCGCAAAGCCGAGCTCCCTCATCCTCCAGCGCCCTCGCAGATCCACGAACACGTTGCAGGTGGGGGGATCAAGATGATCCCCCTCCGTTTCTGCGGCGAAGCCTCAGGCGGAGTGGGATCGTCCCGATCCCACAGGCTCCCGCATCGCCCTGCATTCTCGTGCCTTCGCAAAGCCGAGCTCCCTCATCCTCCAGCGCCCTCGCACATCCACGAACACGCTGCAGGTGGGGGGATCAAGATGATCCCCCTCCGTCGGATCGTGCCTCCACCTTCAGACCCGTTTTTATCGCATCGTGTATTTATCTGGTGTTTTACAACATTACCTAATACCTACCCGCCGACCATGCGGGCCAGAGTCCCGTGGGTTTGCGGCCCTGGGGGCGCATGCGCTCGAGCAGGACGAGGGCGGTCTGCGCCTGCTGGCGGATGAGGGCGGGGGCGTCCTGGTTGCGCAGGCTGGGGATGTCGTAGTTGGTGATGGTGGGCTTGGCAAAAAAGGCGTCGAGCGCGAGGGGGAGGAAGATGGACTCGACAAAATTGGCGGGCACGGGGAGCGCCACGCCGGGGTCGGTGTGAGCGGGGTCGTCATTGTACACATCGGCCCGCGTGAGGGTGCGCGGGGCGGTGCGGGCCTGAAACTCCAGCACGGTGTCGGTGCTGACGTAGCCGGAGATCATCATGCGGAGGCGCACGGTGTCGCGGGTGATGGCGGACTCGATGAAGTAGCGGGGCTCTCCGCAACTGCTGCCGGCGAGTTCTTCGCGGCTGCTGGCGGCGGCAAGGCTGCGGCGGCTGCCGCGAAAGCGCACGGGCTCGAGCACGGTGATGATGTCGGGGTCGAGCTCGACGGTGTCCACATGCACGGTGGCGGTGCCGCTGGTGGTGCTGGAGAGGTGGGGAAACTGCAGCGTGGCGGTGCTGCCGCTGAGGGTGAGGATGCGGTTCATGGCGGGGTCTCCGGGGAGGTCCACCCAGCAGCCGGCGGCCCACGCGGGAAAGCTGCCGGTGACGCTGTACGCGCCGTGGCTGAGGCCGCTGACGGCGACGGGCGCGGGGGCGCGAAAGTAGGCGCTGCGCTGCTGCTTGGCGGCAAACAGGGGGCCGAGCGCGGCCATCTGCTGCAGGGCGGCATTGCACGCGGCGAGCGCGTCTGGCAGCGGGTCTTCAAAGTCGGGGCCGCCGGCGTAGGGGATGGCGCGCTGCTCGGTGCGCAGGTAGCTGAGCATGGCGGCGATGGTTTCGCGTACAGTCATGGCTGTGTGGGGGGGCTGGGGGTGGCGGCCGGGCTGTGGCCGGGGGTGTCGAGGGTGGCGATGATGTCTGCCTCCTGCGCGAGGCGGTAGGTGCGGCCGCTGCGCTGGAGCTCGCCGCTGGTGTAACGGCTGACATAGACGGCGGTGCCGCAGCCGAGCGCGGGGTGCGTGCAGCCGGGGCCGCGTGCGACGATGACGGCCTCCATGCGGGTGCTGGCGCCCTGCACGGCGGTGGGGAGGACGAGACCGGCGGCGGTGGTGCGCTCCTGCGGGGTGACATCGAGGAGAAGGTGGCTGCCGAGGGGGTGGATTCCGGGTGGGCTCATGGGGAGTGTGTGCTGGTTTGGGCTTTGTTATGGTGGTTTGTGGTATTTGTGGTCAAAATGTCAGCGCAGTGTTTTCAGCGGACCGTGCTCGTCTCCCGGGCTCCGCAGTCCGCAGCGGCAAGGCGCTGGTGAGCCAGGGGCTCATCGGTCGTGCAGGTCGTATGGGACATGGAGGTCATGGGGTTTGGGCTGTTCGTCATTTCAGGGTGCGCGTCATTCACGCCGTGCGCCGCACCCAGCCGCCGCCGGCCAGCTCCACGCGTGAGTCTGCGTGCGTCAGGGCCTGGCGCAGCGCCTGCTCCGCCACGCCCAGCAGCGCGGCCAGGGCCTTGAGGCGCTTGGGCGGCTCTGCCAGAGCATACGCCGCCGCATGCAGGGGCGTGCCGACGATGAGCGAGGGCGGCAGCGCCTGCACGCTGGTGGCTGCGACCGATGCGGTGGATGAAACGGCTTCCGGGGCTTTGACGTCGGCGGCCTGGGGACAGGCTGCGCCAGCTTCGCGGGGTTGAGTCCCGGGCTGCTGCGTGGCAGCGCCTGCCGCAGGCGGGGCGCTCTCTCCAGGAGCGCCGCAGGTGCCGCCCGGGGTGGGCGCAACGGTCGGCTCTGCACCCGGCCCAACCACGTTTCGGGTGTGTGTGCTCGTGTCCGTTGCGCCCGTCTGGCGGGGAGGGGTCTGCGCCGCGGCGGTGGCGGGAGGGGCGGGCTCCAGCAGCACGACGATGGCGTGCGGGAGGCGGCGCTGGTCCATGAGCTCGTGCGCGAGGCGGCCGCCGCCGGCCTGCCAGAGGTGCAGCGGCACGCGCAGGATGTGCCCCTCCTGCTGCGACTCATGGCGGAAGATGTAGGAGCGCGTGCCTTTGTCGTGAAAGTCATACGGGGCGGCGTTTCCCACGCCGACGAGCTTGACCACCACGAGCGGCTCATCCGCACGGCGGTGCCTGCACAGCAGCGCGGAGTCCACGCGTGCGGGGAGCTTTTGGACGATGGCGAGCGAGGGGCAGGTCTGGGTGGCGGGCTTCATGGCGTGGAAAAAAGTGAACAGGGCTGCTGTGGCGGGTGCGGTGTGGTGCGGTGTGGTGGGGAGGGGTGAAAACGGGGACGGGGCGCGGGTGTCTGGTATCTTTGGGTATTTGATGATAGCTTTCGTTTCCTCTCTGCCTGCGCCGGGTCCTTTTTTTCTGCCCCTCCCCCCCTCCCCTGCCCCGGCGGCGGCTGCGTGCTCCGGGACAGGCGAGGGGGGGCTATGGGATGCTTTGCTGGGTGTCTCTCTCTTTATGGCAGCATGTGGCAGGCTGCTGCCGCGGGTGTTTCTGCGGGTGGTGGGTGGCCCGCGCGGCGCCCCGGATTCAGGGCAGCGCGCGGGCCGTGGTTTGCGGGGTTATGCGCTCAGGGTGGGGACCTCCAGGCCGGGGTGCTGGCCGGCGTGGCGCAGCAGGGAGTAGCCGCTGGTCTTGCCGTCCGTGCGGATGCACGGGGCCTGGCCAAAGATGGTCTCGTAGCCGCCGCCATCGACGAAGGAGTAGTCGTCCTTGTCGCCGACGAGGAGGTCGTCCCCCACGTAGGCGCGCACGGCGGTGTCCTGGCCGAGGATGAGGCTGCACATGTCCACGGCGCCGTTGGCATTGCAGGGGATGATGTAGGCTCCGGCGTCAAACTGCGAGGTCCAGACGAAGTCGGGGGAGCAGTTTGAGCCAGAGCCCGCACCGCCCGGCAGGCGCGCGTAGTCGGTGCCGGCGGTGTTGAGCCCCCAGTTGTCTCCGGTGGCGACGAGGTTGCCCAGGGTGGCGACTCCGAGGCCGGAGGCGTCGGCGGTGTTGTCGGGGTTCAGGATGTGCGTGAGCTTGATCTGGTTGCCGTTGTTGTCCGAGCCCACCCAGCTCACAAAGCCGACGGAGCCGTCGGGATTGAGCACCCACGCGTAATACGTGGCGCTGGTGATGCTGCTGTAAAACGCCGTCCACGCGACGCCTCCGGGCGCGGTGGTGGCGGTGCTGTGGGACTGGCCCTCATACCACTCGTAGGCGTAGCCGCCCATCCACGCCATGTAGGGCGTTTTGAGGTCGGTCTTGGCGGGGGTGGCCGTCGAGTCGCTGCGGAGCACGCAGTCGGCCGCGGGGGAGTCCACACCAAAGCCCATGCCCAGGATGGCGCGCGGGGCCAGGGGGTCGGCGCACTGGTCATTCTCCGGGTCCACGGAGGCGTGCTCAAAGAGGCCCACGCCGTTCCAGTCCAGCAGCTTGCCGGAGAAGAGCGGGTTTTCCTCATTGCTGCGCGCGCCGCCGTGCATGGCGGCCTGCTCGTAGCTGCTGGAGTTTTTGATGCTGGCGATGGCGGCGTCCGGGATGTACACCATGGGCTTGTAAACGGGGCTGCCGTGCCTGCTGGTGACGACGATGCTGCGGCCGCCGAGACGGCGCCACTGCGGGATGGCATTGGTGATGCCGGAGGGCGTCAGGGTGTCCAGCGCATTGAGGCTGGCAAAGGTCTTGCGCGCATTGGGGTAGATGGTGTTGCCCACGCCCTGGAGCTTGAGCGCCATCTTCATGTCGTTCATGCGGCGGCGGCCGAGCTTTTCACGCAGGGCGAGGAGCACGGCGGACTTCACCCCGCCGCCCCCGGCCATGAACTTGAGCTGCTTTTTGGTGAACTTGAAGGCGTCGCGCCAGAAGTCCACCACGCAGCCAAAGGTCTTGAAGTCCACGCTGGACTCATTGCCGCGCAGGGGCTGCTCGCCACGCGCACCGGGGCCGCGCGGCTGGCTCATGACGGTGAATTTGACCTCGTCCCCCGCATGCGCGGAGGCGATGTCCTTGCGGACGATGAAGGGCTTTCCGGAGCCCTCCGCGCCCTCAAACATGGCAAAGTCGTCCACCGAGCGCGCGCCTTTGCGCAGCTGCTGGGAGTAGACCTTTGCGACGACGGAGGGATCTGCCGCGACGGCGGCGGCGAGTGTGGAGACGACGGATTCGGCGTGATATTCGCTCATGGTATGTGTGTCTTTCTGGCTGAGTGTGGGTGTGTTTCGGTGCGGGGGCGGGCGTGTGCGCGCCCCGTGCGCCTTGCTGTATGCTTGTTTATGCTATTTCATGGTATCGGGCATCAGGGGCTGGCATCTGCGAGCCGCGGGGGCCGGGCTAGCGCCGCGCTTTGGCGGAGGTGAGCCGGTCGAGGCTGTGGATGAAGGCGTCCTGCTGCTCGGGTGTCAGCTTGTCGATCTCCGCCATGGCCGTCTGGGGAGACAGCGCGCCGGCGGAGAATCCGGGGCCGACAGGTGAGCCGGGCAGCCGCAGCGTGTGCCGCGGTGCGGGCGGTATGAGTGACGCGCCCTCCGCATGGCCCGGGCTGTGCGCCGCGGCTCCTGCAAAGAACTTGTCGAGCACCCGCCGTCCGATCTTCTCAGGCCAGTCAGGATGATTCAGGATTGGGTCGCTTTTTGCCTCTGCAAGCAAAATTTCATCGTCGCAGTGTGAAACGAAGCCGCAGCCGTCGTCGGCGATGAGGGGTGCATACATCTGCAGGGCGCGGGCGTGGCTTTCAGCCTGGCGGCCCTGCCAGGCGCGGCCCACGGTGGCGGCCTCGCGCTGCGCCTCGCGGAGGTCCATCTTGACGTCGGTGATCTGCTCCAGGAGATCGGTGGCGGCGGGGTCGTAGGAGGCCTTGGCCTGGAGGTACTGCTGCTGCAGGTGGCCGAGGTGCTGCTGCAGCTCCGCCACCTGGGGCGCGGTGCTGTGGGGCTGCGCCGTGGGGGCGTCTGCGCCGTAGGGATCTGCGGCCTCGGCGGCGGCGTCAAACTCGCTGCCGGGGGCGTAGCCGGCGGCCTCGCCCTCGGCGCTGGCGGCGGGGTGGCCAAAGACCTGCGCAAAGGCCGCGGCGGGGCTGTGCCCGGCGCGGATGAGGTCCAGCGCCTGCACGGTGCGTGCGCGGTCTTCGGGCTTGAGCGCCTTGATGGAGATGCGCGAGGGGGCTGCGGTGGCGGAGAGACCGCCGCTGTCCTCCGCAGCGCCGGTGTCGGCCTCGCCCTCGGCCAGTGCGGCGGGCTGCTGCACGGCGGCCAGCGCGGCCTGCACGCGGAGGGGGTCTCCGCTCTCAAAGTCGCGCAGCTGCGCATCCGTCATCTGCGCGAGGTCCGTGCCCGCGAGCGCCTCATCCAGCGAGCCGAGTCCGGGGACCGCAGCGTCCGGGGCCGTGCGGCCATCACCAGCGCCAGCGCCGCCGGAGCCGGAGAGGCTCTCCAGCACCGCGCTGGCGTCTGACTCGGAGAGGCTTTGCAGCACGGCCCCCGCCTCTGCGGCGGCGGAGTCTGCGGCTGGGCTGGCGTGCGGGGCGGCGGGGTCGGTCATGGCAGTGTGTGGTTGTTTGTGGTAGCGTGATTCTCGGGCTCTCTGCGGAAAGGGGTCGTTGCGGCTGCGGCTGGCTGGCGGTGGCGTTGCGGCCCTGCGCGGCATGCGCCACGGGCTGCGGACGGGGCTGTGTGTGTGCGGGGGTAAAAAAAGAACGTCGGAAGCGGCTCACCCGCCCGGCCACCCCGCCCTGCGGTGGTGCCGCGCGGCGCATGCTGTGGTCAGGCAGTGCATGTGAGAAAGCCTTGGCCCCGGATTTCAGGAGTCAAGCGATAAGGTGAAATAATGCTTCATTCCAGCATCTCCTGACTGTTTGAGGTATGAAATACCACTATTACCACCGCTGAGGCACAAGCAACTCATCCCTTTCTGGGTGGAGCGAGGCATCAGGGACGTCCGCCCAGAGGCCGACAAAATGTCGGCGCTCCCAGGACCGACGGCAGCGGCGTCCCGCCCCCCCGCTTTCTCCGTCCACGATCAAGGCTCTTAACTGAAGACCTTTCGCGCCCCATTCGCGCCAGGCATAAGTCCATGCACGCAGGCATGGGCTTAAAAATCAAACCCGCACCGCCCTTAAGAAATCCGTTTCACAATCCTAGCAATTGCATTTGACGCACTTAACCCACCACGGAAAATCGTCTCACCCTCACCGCATGCCCGCCGCCAACCTCGCCCAGCGCCAACAAAACCTCGCTCGTCTGTGTGACGCGCACTCCGCCCATTGCGTGTGTGGCGCGGCCCGGGCGCACGCTTCGAGCACGATGGCGCAGAAGCTGCCGCTGAGCCATGCCGCGCCAGAGGGCGCCATGGGCAAGATTCTCGGCTCAGGAGCCTTGCTCTCGCAGATGGCGGTCAATCCACGCCCAGACAGCGCTGAGGCCACTCTCGGCACGGCGGACGATGTCTTTTTCTATCTCGGCGCGTTCGGCTACCCTTACACCGACTGCGGCTTTCTTTTCCTGCCTGCTCTTGAGGAAGGCCACCAGAGAGACGGAGTCTCCACGCCCTTCGATTCTGGCGCGCTGGTGAGCAAGGTCAGCAACGTCAACCCGCCAGCGAGTTATGCACAAGACATACCCGGCAGAGTCGGTTTCGTGCGCGATCACGAGCTGCCCGTCTCGGGCTATCGAGAGCTGCTGAGCCGGGTGATCACGGACTATTCCCGCGCCTGCGGCATCTACCTGGAGTCCCCGGACGAGTTTAAATGTGAATGCGGGTTCGTGCGAGGGCATCCGTTTGGGCTGGTGGGCGGGGACCGGCGGGCGGCCACCTTTGAGGTGCGCCTCCCCAGGAGCGTACCACTCAGCCCCCCGCATCTGCATGCGGTGTTTGTTCGTACCGGGTTTGAGCCCCGCGAACTGGCCCCCCTGCGCCGCGCCGGGGTCAGGATCGAGACCTTCCAGCCCGAGCCGGGTGCCGATTCTTCTGGTGCATTGCGCGCAGCCTGCATTAACTTCATCCAAGAACATCTCCTCTCATGACGACAGAAACCTTTGACCTCTCCACGCTGGAGATCATCGGCTACGCCAGCACGCTGGCCACGCCGACGCTTCCGCGTGTGCTGCACCCGGTGTTTCGCGTGCGGGGTGCAGACTTGGTCCTTTTCCCGCCTTACACCCTTCAGGGCACGGAGGTCTGGAAAGCCCATCAGGGCGATCAGGCCGAGTTTGAGGAGTTCCTGGCCAAAGAAAAGCTCACCCGGCTGGACCCGCCCCTTCCGGCAAAGCCTCATCATGATCTCTGGGTCAGCCCGGAGGGCGTGGTGGCCTATGCGCCCAAAGCTGAGGTCAAAAAAACCTTCGAAAAGCTGTATGCGGAGCACCTGAGCCTGGCGGAGACCAAGCTGGCAGCCAAGGACTTTGAAGCCGCCGCCCGCCACGCCGCCGTGGCCCGCTCGGTCGATCCCGGAAAGCTCGATCCCCTCATCATCCGTGGCGTGACGGAGTTCAAGCTGGCGGACCAGTCCTATTATGAGTTCACCCGGGAGCTGGCCGGGAAGATCGTGAAACCGGCTGAGTTTGACCAGTTGGTGAGGGAGCGTGTGGGGGGTGCAGGAATAAATGGCGTGGCAGTCGAGGTAATGAGCGTTGAGGTGCCCCTTTCTCAAATTCTATCAACGGAAAGCGCAATCACCTATGTTTCATCCAGAGGCGCAATCGTCATGCGTCAGATGGCCATAAGGCCAACCCGCTTTCCTAGTCCTGCCGCCGCCGCTGCATGAGCTTTCAGCCGCGCATTTTCACCTTCTACAGCTACAAGGGTGGCGTGGGCCGCAGCATGGCGCTGCTAAACATGGCCTACTACCTGCACGCTCGGGGCAGGCATGTCTTGATTGTGGATCTGGACCTTGAGGCCCCCGGTGCCAGCGGCTTCCTGCATCGCTCAGATGAGCTGCTGCCACGCGAGAGCCTGGGAGATGTGGTGGATGTGCTCCAAAAGGTGGTGGATGCTGTGAAGCAGGCACCCGAGGGGGCGGAACCGCAGCTGCCTGCTATGGATTTGAAGGATTACCTTCGCTCAGTGAACCCTGAGAAATATGCCACCGCCGTACACCCCAAGGCCCCACGGGCACGGCTGGATGTGCTGGGTGCCGAACAGGGGGCGGACTATACCGCAAGATACAGCGCCCTGGAGCTTTCCAGCCTCAATGCTGATCAAGTCGCAGACGCCAGCGATCTGCTGCGCGGACTGCTCCTCCTTCACAGCTTTCCGTTCCATCAGCCCTGGCAAGAGGAGGATGCAGTGCCCGAGCCTACGCACTACGACTACATCCTTGTGGACAGCCGCACGGGACTGAGTGAAATCGGCGGCTTGTGCATCGGGCCTTTGTCAGACCGCCTCATCGTGCTCTGCGGTCTTAATGATCAAAACATCGAAGGAACGCGTCATTTTTTGGATGTTGTGGGTCTAAAGCCCAGAACCCGGGCGACCACTGCGGAATCTTTTGATGATGCCGATCTCGTTGCTGAAGACGGTCAGCGCCCCGCCACCCTGGGTCCCAAACCAACGCTGCTAGTGGCCTCTCCTGTACCCGGCGGCGAGATGATGTACAAGAAGCACCGCATGAAGGAGCTGGAGAAGCGACTCGGAATGGCCCCAGCAAAGCTTTCCTACCACCCGCAGATGGCGCTGATGGAGACCCTGTTTGTCCGCGATTATGAGGACGAATACCTCGCATTGGAATACACCACACTGGCAGAGCGGCTGATGGGCCTGGTGGGAGACACAGTGCCGCAGCTATTGTCCCCAATCCAGCGTCTTCTGGCCGACCGGTTCAATGCGGATGAATCAAAATCGACTAGCATGGAGGCAAGAACAGCTCACCCCATGGTGGAACCATTGTTTCAACTGCTGCCCCCGCGCACCAGCAAGAAGAAGGAGGAGAAAGTAGATGCCGAGGATCTACTTCAGCGCCTTACGCGCAGCACACTTGCTGGCGCTCTGCATGGCCCTGACATGCCCCCTTTCATGATCAGTCGTCTTGACCTGTCCGATGCGGATCAAGTCAAGGTTTGGCAGCTACGTATCAATCTGGCACAGACGGATGACATAGCAGCCCAGAGATGGCTCGAGTGGGCGGATGACTTGGATACAGAAGAGGCCCGGAATAGTGGGAGTCCCACAGCTTTCCAGGCCATAGAGGACAAATATCGGAAAGCAGTCACGCTGAGACCTCAGTTTTATCAGGCATTTCACAACTGGGGCTCAGCCCTTGCGCAGTGGGCAAATACTAAAACAGGGGCAGAAGCAGAATTCTTGTATTCCCAAGCCAGTGAAAAATTTCAACAGGCGGCGACCATTCAGCCAAATGACCACGCGACTTTTTCTGATTGGGGCACATTTCTCTCTGATTGGGCAAATACCAAAGTAGGAGCGGAAGCAGAGTTCCTTCATGGTCAGGCTGATGAGAAATTTCAGTTCGCGACTGCCCTGGAGCCGAACAACGTCAATACCCTTGACAACTGGGGCCTGGCTCTTGCGCTGAGGGCTGAAACTAAAGAGAGAACAGAAATCGATGCCTTGTTTATGCGGGCTTGTGAAAAATTTCAACAGGCCGCGGCCATTGATCCGAGTGATATTACACCGATCCTCCACTGGGGTTCCGCATGCTTGCGGTGGTCGCTTACAAAGGAAGGGAGTGAATCGGACACCTTATTAACAAGGGCTTGTGAAAAGTTTCAACAGGTAGCTGCTATTGACCCGGTCAACCTCAACATGCTTCACAACTGGGGGGTCACCCTCATGCAGAGGGCGAATACAAAGACGGATGGTGAGGCGGACGATTTGGTTGCTCAAGCCTGTGAGAAGTTTCAGCAGGCAGCAAGCATTGAGCCTAATGACGGCACAAGGTTTAAAGTCTGGGGCTCTGCCCTAATGCAACTGGCAAAGTCAAAAACGGATGAAGAGGCTGATGCTTTGTTTGCCCAGGCCTGTGAAAAACTCCAGCATGCTTCGGCGATTGAGCCTAATGACCTTGGAACAATTCGCGCCTTGGCTCTTGCTTTTTATCAGTGGGCAGAGACCAAAGCCGGAGTAGAGGCAGAACCCATGCTGGCGCAAGCCTGTGAGAAGTTTCGGCACGTGGTGGCGATTACCCCCCGAGACAATACAACCCTCTACCTCTGGGGCACTGCTCTCATGCAGTGGGCAAGTACAAAAATGGGGGGAGAGGCTGCTTCCTTTTTGGCCCAAGCATGTGAAAAGTTTCAGCAGGCCTCGGCCATTGAGCCAAATGACTCTGAAACGCTTCGTGCTTGGGCATTCGTTCTTATGCAGCTGGCAAATACCAAAGCGGGCATTGAAGCTGATGCCCTAAATACGCAGGCCTGTGAAAAGTTCCAGAAAGCGGTGTCTATTGATTCTGAGGACTATTCAATGCTTGGCGTTTGGGCATTAGCCCTCTTGCAGAGGGCTAATGCCAAAGAAGGCATTGAGGCTGAGGCCTTGTATGCGCAGGCCTGTGAGAAATGCCATCAAGCGGCGGCTATTGCGCCTAATGACTTTACAACGTTTAGCACCTGGGCACTCGCCCTGTTGCATCTGGCAAACACCAAAAAGGACACTGAAGCTGATGTCTTGTTTGACCAAGCCTGTGAGAAGTTCCAGAAGGCGGTGGCTATCGAGGTTAATGACTTTGAAACTCTGAACAACTGGGGCAATGCCCTTTTGCAAAGGGCAAAAAACAAAGAGGGGGCGGAAGCTGATGCCTTATTTGTCCAGGCTGGTGAGAAGTTTGAGAAAGTGGTTTCCATTCGGCCGAATGACTCGGGAGCACTTTATAATCTTGGCTGCATCGCCGCGTTGCGCGTCCAGAAGGAAGCCGCTTTAGCGACACTCGAAAAATGGAAATCCACCGATCCTGAAGCCAGCAAAGCCAAGCTGGATGAGGACAGCGATTTTGACCGCATCCGAGATGACCCGCGCTTTCAGGCATTTCGGGATGGACTGGCGGACTGAAGGCAGGCGTCTGCAGTGCAGAATGATGCATGCCTGAGGTTGGGCAAACCATCAGGGCATGGAGTTCAAAGGGCACATAGTGTCAACACTACAACACGTGCTCCCGCAGATGCAGCCAGCTGGTGGCCAGAGCCAATATTATTCTTGTCCTGACGCTGCTGCTGGAGCCCCCAATCACAAATCCTCATCCCTCTCCCCTTCCCCGAAGCTGGCGGATTTGTACCTGCCGGTGGTGCGGAAGTCGCGGGCCTGATGGATGGCGGTGGTGAGCTGAGGCATGGCCTTGAGGGCGGCGGGAGGGACGGAGCCGATGAGGGCATCGATCACGACGGGAACCCCTTGGGAGTTGATGCGAATGTTTCCCGGATGCAGATCCCCGACGAGCCAGGCTTCGTCATCGCCCCAGAAGAGATAGACGGGCATGCCCAGCGGGCAGGTGGGGCGCACGGCCTTCATCATGCTGACGGCGGTGAGGCTGTCTGCGGTGAAGTCCTTGTACATCTGGCAGAACGGCTGCTTGGCGATGAGGAAGTCCCCCGTGTCACTGAGGCCGACGATTTCGGTGGGGCAGGCACCGGCTTCGTGGAGGAGGCGGAGCTTTTGCACGGTATCGAGCAGCGTGGCGTCCACCTGCTCCAGCCTGAAATGGAAGTCGTCATCACGGCAGAATTCGAGTTTCTGCCCCAGAGCGCCGTTGGCACGGAGGTCGAAGAGCTTGTACACGCAGCGGGTGTCGGCGTCCAGCCAGGCGCTGGCTTCCTTGCCTTCATTGAGCCGCTGGAGCTGCCGGGAGGCGAGGGCGCTGAGCTCGTCGAAGTAAAACCCGAGACGGTCGAGCGAGACTAGCGGGACGTCCCAGAGTTTTGATTCTGCGGCAACAGTGGCCTGCCAAACATCAGGCGAAAGCGATTGCCGGGATGGAGTTGTGCGATGAGTTTCCTGGATTCCACGCGCTCGTTGACGATTGATTCGTGTGCAAATGCGCCACTGCTCCAGAGAGAGGGTGTCTCCGGTGATGGCTGTGGGGCAGCCGGTGCGGAAGTCGAATTCGTATTGGTCGGGCGGCTGGTCATTCAAGGGAGGAGGGTGCTCGTTTTACCATGTACGCCTGACGGGTGTCAATCATGCTTGCTGTTTTTCAAGCAAGCATGGGGCATGCCACGTGGAGAGCAGTGCCGCGCGAAGGAAGCGAATGCGCTGCGTCTCCAAGGGCCTGCAGAGGTGGTTCTCGTTCAAGGTTCGAGTCCTTGCGCGATAGCCATCCCCCCCTCACAGCAGCCGCCAGTCCACTTTGGCGGCTTCGGTGGCTTTCATGCCTTGTTTTTTCAGCACGCGGGCCAGGAGGCGGGCGTCGAGGTCGTCCTGCTGCACGGGGGTGAGCTCGGCCCATTGCTTGGTCACGCCGTGGCCGGACCGGCACAGGCAGTCATACCGGGCCAGCGCCTCCACCAGCGCGGTGGCGCTTTTGTAGCCCAGTTCTTTGGCCCGGAGCTCCAGGGCGTCGGCGAGGGAGTGGCTGAGGCGGAAGGTTTTGGTGCGGGTGGCGGACATGGGGGGGAGTTATTCAGAGAGCTTGTAATACAGGCAGGATGTTGCGTCGGGTCGCAAACGGCGGTATTTTGTTCACATGAACAGCATTTCAATGAGTGCAAGGCCGGATGCTCCCTCGGGCGCTTTGACTGCGACGGGGGACGGCGGCCAGCGTATGGGATTTAGGCGTTTTGTTCAAGCCCGTATGCATGCTCTACAGCCCTGCTTCGCGTCTTTTGACCCGGCTTCAATCCCGGCATTTTTCGGTCTGAATAATGTTTTATCTCACATCGGCCACGCGCCTATCTGCGGATGGCGGTTATGGCTGGCACCGGGTGGTCGAGACTTTGGCGCTTTTCCGGCCTTCTTTTTTCTTAGTTTTTCACTTCATGCGTCGTTCGTCTTTTCGATGGATTGACGTCGGCTTTTTGCTTTGCACGGTGCTTTTTATGAAGACGCTGACCGCTTCTCCTGCTGCCTCTCCTGCCTCTGCCCAGGTACGCCTCTCCGGGCCTGGGGCGGGCGGGCCGGTGCGCGGCTTGCGCGCGTGCGGCATCGGGCTGGGCGCGGCGGGCTGGAGGCCGGGGCGCGCGGTGGCAAAGGGGCTGCCGGGGGGCTGGGCGCGCGGGCTGCGGCGGGCGCGGCGGCGGGTCACTTCCTGGGTTTTGCCGCCTTGCGGGCCTTCGTGGGGCTTTGCGTAGCTGCCGCCTCGGCCAGCGCGGACTCATACAGGGCGCGGAGGAAGTCGGCCTTGCTGGGGTAGCCTTTCTGCGCGGCCAGCCGGGCGAGCGCCTCGTCCTTTTCGGCGCTGATGTAGGCTCCGGCCAGCTTGGTACCGCTTTGTCTTTGGTTCGGCATGGTTATGAAAAACAGGGAAAAACGAGTTACGGGTGATTAACACCAAAAGTCACCCACGCAGGGCTTAATTCAACACTTTTTATTTGACGGGTGATTATCACCCGGGCAGAATGGGTGATTATCACCCGCAGCACACAGCAGCAATGAAACTAGCAGGAGCATACATCAACGATGAAACGTACGGGAGGCTGGTGGCCCTGGCGGCGGCTAACAACCGCACTCTGGCGGGCGAGTGCCGCCACCTTTTTGACCGGGCGCTGAGCGGGGACCTGAAGGTGCCGCGCCTCCCGCGTGCCCCGCTCCCGGCCCCTGCGGCGGGCGCGCAGGCGCAGGCCGTGGCAAAGCCGGAGCCCCAGGCTGCGGCCACCCCGGGGGCGGAGACGCCTGCCGGGGCTCTGCCCGGTGTGCCGCGCGCTGCGCAGCCGGGTGTGCCCTGCGGCGCGCCGTGCTGCGGCAGGCTTTCCACCCACTCTATGACACCGATGCCCCCACCCGCCCCTGCTGCGTGCCGCCCGCCGGGCGTGCCGCCTGTGTGCCGCGCCCCGGCACTCCGCGCTCCCGCACCGCCCAGCGTCTGCGCATTCCCCAGCCCTCCGGCGGAGAGGGATCGTCCCGATCCCTCAGGCACTCGCACCGCCCAGCGCGCCCGCCTTCCGCACCGCCCAGCTCGCACGAGCATTCCGCAAACTCGCGCCTTGTGGGGGGATCAAGATGATCCCCCTCCGGCTCTCCGCGCCTCCGCCATGCCACAGGCTGCTGTGTCATGGCATGACGCCACCCCCTGCCCTGCTGCTGCTGCAGAGGCGCTGACGTGCCCTGCCGCGACGGAGGCCGGTGGCGGCACCACTGCCATGCCACGGGCTGCCACGATGCAGCATGCCGTGTCATTTCCCCTGTCTGAAACGCCGAACGCTGAAGGGAGGGCGGCACGATGAAAAAGCCCCTTTCCGAACTGCTGCGCCGCTCGGCGCTGTCGCTGCCGCCGCAGAGGCCGGGGCGCTTCCGCCCGCTGCTGCCACTCATCATGGCCATGGCGGAGCGCGGCCATACGGCGGGGAGCATGGCGGATTTTCTCATCCGGGAAAAGGAGATCCTCCCGGCGGAGCGCCGCGCCGCGGCCCGCAGCATCCGCAATCTCATCGCCCGTCACTGCTCATGATGCACACCGTCACCACCCTCATCGCGCTGCTGGGCGCGGGTCTGCTGGCCCTGGGCTGGCGCACCTGGCAAAACCACCTGGAGCTCTCGCGCCTGCGCCGCAATGGCTGGCGCCGCGTGGCCTGCCGCGCGTACCGCCGGGGCGGCGTGCACCCGGACTTTCTGCGCCTGCTGGCGGAGCTGCTGGTGCTGGTGCTCCTGCTGGCCTCCGTGCTGGGCTGGCTGGGCGCGGGCGAGCCGTCCGCGTGGTGAGCCTGCCGCGTTTCTTTTGATACCATGTACTACCACTCCATGCCGCCCGCCGAGGGGTCCCGGCCAGGGGTGGCGCGTGCCGAAAACCCTGCCTGCCGCCATGATTCCCCCCCTTTGTGAAATGCCCGCTGCTGCGGCTGCTGATTTTGTGGTGGCAGCGTGGTGGAGAGGCGGCCGGGCTGTGACTCCGGGCGGAGCACAGCCTGCCGCCTCTCTTTTTCCCCGTGCGCAGGCGGTGTGCCCTGCCTGCGGGCGCATGGGCGCGGCCACGCTCCCCTCCCCTTCCCGTGTCCTGCGTGCCCCTGTGCTTTTGTTTTTTTTTGGATGTGATGCGCCGCTGGCGCTGCGGCTGCCGGCTCCTGCCTGCGCTGTCTCTTTCCGGGCCCGCTGCGCGCGCGGGCGCGGCTGACTCTAAAGCCTGACACCTCTTTCCTGACACCTGCATCTCCGAACCCACCCACACTGAACATGAAAACCTACGACATCGACGTCCTCCTCCACGTGATCAAACCCGACGGCCACGGCAGCAATCCGCTGGCGACGGAGCTGCACCGGCTGGCCTGCGCGCTGCAGGAGCAGACGGACAAGGTGCACGCCGCGCTGGACACGGTGCGGAACCCGAAGTTCAAGGGCGATGTGGCCGGGGAGCTGGCGCCGTGGCCGGGCCATTTCCCATTGGAGCTCGATCATTCGGAGGACAGCCTCAATGACATCCTGGTGCGCGGCCAGTCGGTGAGCGAGCACCTGGCCGCCGGCCTCTGGGAGGAGGCGGAGGCGTATGTGCAGGAGCGCTACGGCGCGGAGCCCGGTGAGGGCGCACGCCGTGCGGTGGCCCGCATGGACGCGGCCGACCTCCACAGCGCCCGCGCCGCCTGAAGCCGCGCCTGCTGAGTGGTATTTGTTGTTTTATCATGCCATGTCCCACCACGTTGTTTCCCTAAATGCCCGCCCCGGACCCCGCCCTCTGGCTCTCCGCGCCCGCGCACCGTCCAGCGCCCGCGCATTCCCCAGCCCTCCGGCGGAGAGGGATCGTCCCGATCCCTCAGGCGCTCGCACTGCCCAGCTCGCCCGCCTTCCGCAGCGTCCAGCACGCCCGCGCATTCCGCAAACTCGCGCCTTGTGGGGGGATCAAGATGATCCCCCTCCGGCTCTCCGCGCCTGCGCACCGTCCACTGAACACTGAACACTGAACACTGAACACTGCCCTCCATGACTCTCATCACTGACGTGCTTCACCATCTGGTACGTCGCGGCCTGGTGCTGCGCATCGAGACCAGCGGCGCCCTGAGCATCTACGCACCGCCGGACTGGTCGCCGGGCCACGCGGAGCCGCCGACGCCATCGCGATCCCCGGCAGCAGCGGAGGCAGCGGCCACCTCTGCCACGGCGGCAGCGGAGGCACTCGGGCACGCGCACGTGCAGGGGAGCGCCCAGCCTTGGGCGCAGACCTGGGGCGTGGCGGCGCATGGCGCGGCGGTTTCCGCCTCATTCTCCTCCTCGGCCGAGGACGTCGGTGACACGCGCAGCCGCGTGCTCGCCACGCAGTCCGCTGCGGCACAAGCAGCGAGAAATGCTGGACAGGCGGGCGCGCTGGTGGTGAAGGCTTGCGGTGCGGAGTGCATCGTGCATTGCCTCGCCGTGCAGTCCGCCGCACGGCACGGGCACACGGCGGCGGCGCTGGGCGCGGAGGCTCCGGCGGCAGGCGCGCCTGGCATGAAATCTCCCACCGCTGGCGCGGCGGCTGCCGTGGCGCCCGCGAGCCGCCCCCGCTCCGCCAAGGCACCCGCCTGGACACCTCAGGGCCCGGATGATCCCGAGGAAGACGGGGAAGAAGATGGCGAGGAGGACGGCGAGGAGGCGTGTGCAAAAGCATCCGCCACGCAGTCGCCTGGCGGCAGCTCCGGCGCAGGCATCTGCGGCAGAGCCGGGCAGGGTCTCGGCCCCGTCCCGGCCGGCGACCCCACACGCAGGCGCAGGCACACGCAGGGCAGCGAGGCCCGTCGTCCCGCAGCAAGCGCAGCAACAACAGCAAGCGCAGCAACAACAGCAAGCGCAGCAACAACAGCAAGCGCAGCAACCTCAGCAACCTCAGCTACCTCAGCAGCTACCTCAGCAGCTACCTCAGCAGCAGCAAGCCCAGGCGGCAGCACGCGCACCTGCTCCACCTCGGGCGGGGTCAGCAGCCAGCCGGGGCGGGACGGCAGGTTTGTGCCCACGGGCGCGGAGTGGCATGGCATCACCTGGCAGGATGTGCCAGGGCACGACGAGAGCGTCCAGAAGCTCAACTTCAGCCTGCTCAAGCGCGGCATGCTCTACGGTCACAAGGACTGCGCACGCCTCCACGGCGAGGCCCTCAAGCGCCGCCTGCAGCAGGTCAGCGTGCGCAACCGGGGCAACAGCCGGCCCGCCTCTGAAAAGGACAGACACCTCCACCCACGCCCGCAGCCATGACCAGCCACGCCAGAGGTGGCGCCTTGCGCGTGCGGCGCACCGCGGCCGCTTCCGGCCTGAAACAGCACTTTCCACCACAAAACACCCGATCATGAAATCCCAGCCCGCCCCCTTCCCCACCCCTGCCCCGGCCGGTGGCAGCGCCGCCGCAGAGCCGGTGCGCGACGCCCCGGCATTTGACTTTTACCCGGAGCGCTGGCTCGTCGGCGTCGCTGGCATGAGCGACGCCGAGCAGCTCTCCTACCTGCGCCTGCTCTGCCACCAGTGGCTGTGCGGCGACGCCGGGCTGCCGCCGGATGTGCCCGCCCTGAAGCGCCTGGGCGGCAAGGGCGTAACCCCCGCCGTGCTGGCCAAGCTGCCGCTGAAGGCGGACGGCAGGCGGCGCAATGCGCGTCTGGAGATCGTGCGCGAGGAGCAGCGCGAGAGGATCGCCAAAAAGAGCGAGCAACGCCGCGCCGCTGCCAACAAACGCTGGCACGGCACCCCGGCCGCCACCGCCACGCCTCTGCGCACGCCGCCTGCCGCAGGTGCGCCAGCGGCCGCCGCACCCGCGTGTGAAGCGCATGCGCCCAGCCTGCGACCGCACCGCGAAAGCAGCTGCGGGACGGATGCGGCGCGGCTGCGACCGCAGCGCGGCAGCATGTGCGGGCCTCATGCGGCAGACATGCCCACCACTCACCGCCCACCACTCACCACCCACCCCCTACCCAGAGACGCAAACAACGCGGGCGCGCGTGCGCACGAGGCTGCTGCCGCTGCGCTGACAGCCGAGGAAGCAGAAGCCGCCGCAGCATGGGACTGCGCTGCCGACGACGCCGCCGCACGCGAGGCCGCAGACGCCGCGGCAGATGCCGCCGCCGAGCGCGAGGCGAGCTCCACGCCAAGAGCCACCCCTTGCGCCGCCAGCACCGTGACCGCCTCCCTGAACGCCGGCCGCCCAGCGGAGCAGGACGCCGCAGCCACCGCAGGCACCGCCGACGTCCCCACGCCCAGCCTCGCCACCGTGAAGGCCTGGGCCGTCGGGATCGGCTGCCCGGCGGACAAGGCGGAGATCTGGTGGCACGAGCACGAGGCACGCCCGCTGACCGCCTTTGGCCGCTGGACGGACCGCGACGGCCTGGCCGTGCGCAGCCCGCAGAACGCCCTGGCCGCCTGGTGGCAGAAGTGGAAGGCCAACGACCTGCAGCGCGCCACCCGGCTGAACCCTCCCAGCAGATCCTACCACCCTGCACCACGTCCTGCCACCCCACGCAGCGACACCGCCAACGCTCCCGGGAGGTATGCGTGATGACGGTTATTTGTTCGCGGTTCTCGGTTCGCGGTTCGCGGTTCGCGGTTCACCGCTCCCAGAAGCGGGCAGGAGTGCCCGCGCTCCTCTCCGCACCGCTCAGCGCCAGCAGCTCCCCGTGGAGGACAGGCGTCCCGCCTGTCAGCGGCGCGTGGGCGTCCCGCCCGCGACTGCAGGCCCAATGCACGCTTTCTCGGCATGGCTCATCGCTTTCACATTCTCCGCACACCAGGGCTGCGCCGAACGCACACGCCGTGTGGGAAGCTGGAGGCTGGAAGCCTCAGGCCATGGACAGGCCAGAGGCCTATCCTCCACGAAGAGACATGCCGCTCACACGCTTCCCCACGGAGGACAGGCGTCCCGCCTGTCAGCGGCGCGTGGGCGTCCCGCCCGCGACTGCAGGCCCAATGCACGCTTTCTCGGCATGGCCCAACGCTTTCATTCTCCGCACACCAGGGCTGCGCAGAAAGCACACGCCGGGTGGGAAGCTGGAGGCTGGAAGCCTCAGGCCATGGACAGGCCGGAGGCCTATCCTCCACACAGAGACATGCCGCTCACACGCTTCCCCGTGGAGGACAGGCGTCCCGCCTGTCAGCGGCGCGTGGGCGTCCCGCCCGCGACTGCAGGCCCAATGCACGCTTTCTCGGGATGGCTCATCGCTTTCATTCTCCACACACCAGGGCTGCGCCGAACGCACACGCCGTGTGGGAAGCTGGAGGCTGGAAGCCTCAGGCCGTGGACAGGCCGGAGGCCTGTCCTCCACACAGAGACATGCCGCTCACACGCTTCCCCGTGGAGGACAGGCGTCCCGCCTGTCAGCGGCGCGTGGGCGTCCCGCCCGCGACTGCCCACCCAGCGACAGCGCTTTCTCGGCATGGCTCATCGCTTTCATTCTCCGCACACCAGGGCTGCGCCGAACGCACACGCCGTGTGGGAAGCTGGAGGCTGGAAGCCTCAGGCCGTGGACAGGCCGGAGGCCTGTCCTCCACACAGAGACATGCCGCTCACACGCTTCCCCACGGAGGACAGGCGCCCCGCCTGTCAGCGGCGCGTGGGCGTCCCGCCCGCGACTGCCCACCCAGCGGCAGCGCTTCCTCGGCATGGCTCATCGCTTTCATTCTCCACACACCAGGGCTGCGCCGAACGCACACGCCGTGTGGGAAGCTGGAGGCTGGAAGCCTCAGGCCGTGGACAGGCCGGAGGCCTATCCTCCACACAGAGACATGCCGCTCACACGCTTCCCCGTGGAGGACAGGCGTCCCGCCTGTCAGCGGCGCGTGGGCGTCCCGCCCGCGACTGCCCACCCAGCGACAGCGCTTTCTCGGCATGGCTCATCGCTTTCATTCTCCGCACACCAGGGCTGCGCCGAACGCACACGCCGTGTGGGAAGCTGGAGGCTGGAAGCCTCAGGCCGTGGACAGGCCGGAGGCCTGTCCTCCACACAGAGGTGGTCTGGGGTCTGTCGTGGTGCGGACTCACACCAAGCCCTCGCGTGCCCTCATCAGCCCCGATCGAGAGGAGCGCGGGCACTCCCGCCCGCAACCGCCCCGCCTCAGCGGTCCCGCGCCTCTGCTCCGCATCCTTCCGCCACCTCACGGCGCTCCACGCACACACAGCCTGGAACACTGAACCGAGAACTGAGAACCGAGAACCGAGAACCGAGAACCGAGAACCGAGAACCAAGAACCGAGAACCAAGAACCAAGAACAACGAACCTCCCCCCACCATGCCCACCGCCGCCCAAATCCTCCGCACCTCGCCGCCGCTGACCGACGCTGACACCCCGCCCGAAATGCACCCGCACGTGGTCGCGTGGCCCTGGCGCTTTGAGGTTTACCACCCCGGCCTGCACGAGGTGCTGCCGGCGGTGCAGGCCTTTTGCAGCGCGGTGATCCGTCGCGAGCCGCCCCGCCGCTGGCTCAGCCTCCTCGGGCCCTCCGGCGTGGGCAAGACGCACGTGCTCAAGCAGGCGCTCGAGTGCCTGCGCAGCGCCGCCGCACGCGGCCTTTGGAAAATCCCCACCCCCACCGGCCATCGCGGCCCGCAGATGGCGCACCTCATCCCCGCCGTGGACCTGACCGACTTCCGCGCCGCCCGCGATTACGCCGCCTACGACCTCATCTACATCGAAGACATCGGCTCCGGCGCCGCGCTGGACAAAGGCTCCGGTGCCGTGACGAGAAGCCGCGTGGCCGAGCTCCTCCAGCTCCGCTCCAACCGCTGGACGCTGATGGACGCGAACCTCTACCGCCGCGAGATCGAGCAGCAGCTCGACGGCCGCATCGCGTCACGGCTCAAGAGAGATGGCAGCTGGATGGTCGAGGTGCCCCAGGCGGTGGGGGATTATTGGGATCGGTGAGGGGGGCAATTTTTTCCAATCTCAGACTCCCAAGCTAAAAAATGGCAAGCGTGCTCTCTCTGTTATTACGGTGGCAAAAAGAAAAACTTATCTTAGTTACAAAGATATAGACCCCACCGAAATGAGCGACAATTCATCCCTCACATGCCTTGAAAATGATCCTTCGATTTCTGAAATGCTACCGCTGATCCGAGAAAGCATCGATGATCGAACAAACCATGTGTCCGTGATTACCGAACAGTATGTTTGCTGTTTCAAACTGGTTGGCAAGAAGAGCGTACCTCCCAAATATTTTGAAAAAGACAGTGAAGAGGAACTTTTGAAATTTGCTGAACAGTTTAATGCCGGAAGGATCAGTTTAGAAAATATTCGCAGTGTTTGCATCACGGCACCGCTTCAGGGCGAGTCCGAGAAAGATTATGGCGGGTGGTATAGCATTCATTTTGCACCGAATGAAAAAGATGGCATAACCATGTCGCTAGCCCAGGAGGATGCGGTCCTGCCCCTCCAGGCGATCAAGGCCTTGGCAGTTGATCACCACTGGCAGATTGAGCACAAGACAGAAAAGGTGGAACCAGTAATTCCAAAAAGGAATAAGCCATCTTCTCTGAAATCAATCGGCCTTTCCATAGCCCTTTGCGTGATTGTGCTCTTTTTATGGCCCCTCTATGCTGGAATTTGCATAAATATCACCTCGATAGCCTTTCGCACATCATTTAGCTCTGGCCTCGCAGCGTCGATTTTGAGCGTGCTTTTGTGCGCGTGTATGGTCGGGCTTACTTATTGGACTTGGGAGAAACGACGATCCGCCGGCTCCACTGACGCTGAGAGCAATGATCCTCCGAATTCCTCCAGGAAAGCAAGCCGTCTTGGAGGTCACAAGCCGATGCATTCTTATGTATTGCATTGGATTCTGAAGCTTTGCGCTCTGCTGCTTTTCTGGAGCTTTTACCAGCTCAAACTTCCAGAATCCATTGCAAAGAACTATTGGATTTCCCTGCTCATTTCAGCAGCTGAGTACTCAGCTGTCGCCAGCTTGTTGTACTGGTCGGTTCGCCTAGCTGTCCGCTCCTCGCCGAACAAAATGACTCCCAACACTACCGCGATGGGCCTGTATTTGAGGTCTTTCCACCGGGATCAACAAGGCTCATTTAATAATTTGGGCGTGATCAATGCTTTGTTTGGGCTGAATCCGAACGTCGGCGGGATCAACCAACCTTTCACTTTCTATCGTCTGCTTTACATGGGAAACCCTCTCACGATTTTCAGGCTTTTGCTGTTCAAGCCACGTGAAACCGCAGAGGAACAGCTCCTCGGCGGGCTGTCCAGAACGATGCCTGTCGTTGCCATCGGCAAACCAGGGGATCGACTGCCAACACTCGGCGCACAGCGCAGCTATGTCTCGGATGACGAATGGCAGGAGGCCGTGCTACATGCTCTGGCAAAGGCGTCTCTTGTCATCATCCAGCCAGGAATTTCGAAGCACATTTTCTGGGAGATCGACAGGTCACTGGAACTAGTTGCCAAAGAAAGGATTCTCTTCTGGCTTTCAGGCTTGGAACAACGTCAATCCCGTTACGATAATCTTCGTATTCATTTGGAGCGCAAAACTGGGTTGAAATTTCCGCGGCACCTGGGAAATCATCCCTTTTTAGCGATCACAGAGGGAAAGCCGTGCATGCTGCCAATCATTGAGAGCAATGCGTTTACGTGGCCCCTTAAAGGCAGCAGAGTAGACTTCCGGCGCACTCTCGCCCCAGTGCTGCAAAATCAGAATTCGCAGCCTGTAAAGCCGGCACCGCCGCCTCACTTTCTTTCTTCAACGATTCGAAAAATCACCACTTTTTTCGCCTTTTGCTTCTGGCAGCTCATGGGCCCGCTGTTTTGCTATTGCTTCATGGCAATAGTTGGTGTGTCACAAGAATTATGGACCGCATGGACCCTCCGCCGAGGATTTGAAAATCCCTCATCCCACGAAACTGTGATCAACACGACCTGGAATTCGCAAATTCAATGGTCGTGGCCATCTGGCTGGGTCCGATCACCTGCATACGATGGGGATGAAAACAGAGCTCACAAGGAAATCGAATTATATGGCTGGTCTTATGGTTCGGGAGCTTTCATGTTGTTGACAGTGTTACAAACGAACCCTGGGCTGGCATCGCTCTATGAGAGAGCGCCTGACGACTTCCTTCGGATAAACATGAATGAACTGACAGAGAAGCATGGATTCAAACTTGGACCGGTGAAGTTATTGGATGTAAACGGGAGGAAGTGGGCACAGGCGGAATTCACAGCCAGAGAATTTGATGCCACATGGATTCCAGAAACTGCTTGGTTGAGAATCTTTACATCAGGAGCAAAAGGAGTGATTCGATCAACCTTGGGCCCCGAGGGATCCACCACCGTTTGGGCATTTTCCCCGCCGACGAACGCGCTCATTGCAAGAGATCCACTTTTTCGACTCCTGGACTCCATTAGCATCTCGGTTCTAAACTCCCCTGATGCCGATGAACTCACTTCGAAGATTCCGACTGTCAGTATGCTCCGGTCGTGGGAGAAGGCGGAGCACGCCAACCATCGGTTTGATACGCTGCCAGAACTCGAGCTGACACTTCCAAAGTTCTGGAATCGTGAGAATGAAACAACCTTCACCCTGGACAAGACAGCGGTCCTGAATTGGTCTTTCAGGCCAGCAGAGATCACGGATGCGGCACTAAAAGAAGCCGCTGAAAGAGACATCAGAAGATTCGAACTCGAGAAGAAAGTAAACTGCAAGATCTTAAACTGGTCTTCAACTTCTGCGGGGGGATTGCTTGAATGTGAATCAAAGAATGCACGTTTACTTCAGCGCACATGGGCAGGTCCCATGGGCGTAGTGAGCACACGGGTCTGGTGCGCCAAGGAAGCATATTCAATGATTGGCAACGTGATGCGAGGAGCGGTCAACGCTCTTGGCATGGCACAAAATGATGCTGAAGAAGTAGCTGTCTCAAAAAGGATATCCGCCCTCCCACGCAATACTGAGGTAGCCGGATTGAAGACGAACTATGTGCTGCATCTGCCTGCAGGGTGGACAGTGTCTGAATCCAGCCCCAACTTGGACAGGTTCATCGTGATAGAAGAGCCAATGGAGGGTAGTATTTCGGTGGTTGTTGAAGATGTCTCGGACCCAAGCCTTCTTTCGAGAGACAGGTGGCAGATTATCGCGGACAACCTTGTGAAAAAAATTGGTGCCACGGAAGGGATTGCATCTTTGCAACTACGTGAGACCACTTTATTCGATGAGGCACCTGGACACTCAAGTTTTCGCATGCGCCTTTTTTTGCGCTTTTCTTCGGGTGGCATTTACCAAGACACGATCTATGGAGTGGCCTGTGCCAAAAAGGTTTACACCGTCAGCTGTATCAGTTCGCTCAAGAATCCAGAGGCTCATGATAAGATTTTCGACACCATTATACGAGAGGCTTCGTGGATGGACAAATGATGCATCTAGTGGCAGACGTTCACCGGGGAAGTGCCGAGGAGTGACTCTGCTCGTCTCTTCCCATGCCAATGATACGAGCCGTCCGCATCACGCAGAGATAGAAGCGAAGCAACGAATCAGCGGCGCCCCCGGACCAACGGCCGCCCAGATGGCGGACTTTGAAACGCTGGCAGACCGCATACCCGAGCTGATCTCCACGTCAAATCTTGAGCCGGTCCCCGGGGTGCGAAAGCACCACTTTTTGACATGCACACGGCGCGCATTGACAGCATCATTATGAATGCCGACGGCACCTGCCGCTTTTCTTTGAACGTCGATCCTTCAGAGAATTACATGGGCGCACCGTTGTTCTACGTCGCACAAGATCACTCCTTGATTTCAGCTGAATGGGCAGTCTAACCCGTGGGTCGCCGCATCGCGTCGAGGTTGAAGAGGGATGGCAGCTGGATGGTGGAGGTGCCGCAGGAGGTGGGGATTTCTGGGACCGGTGATTGGGGTGGGCGCGCGGAGGGCTTTTGACGCTCGCTCTCTTGCACAGCCTCGGGCGAGGGGGCTGCGAGGCGCGGTGCTCTGTATAACCTCCACACCCAACACCACAAGCCATAACGAGATCGTATTTCTAATATCTTATTTTAGATATTTATTGTTGAATCCTATTTTGATAGGCCTAATGCCTCTTTTGGCTAGTCCTAGCTCTTATTGGTCAACGAATCGTTTCATTACTGACAACTCTTGAATGATCATGCCTTCCCCGCCCTTCGTCCCTGCATTTTTCCTGGCAATGGCATGCGGCTGAATGTTTCCTGCAGCCAGGGTGGCCGCAGCCTGCCGCTGGGGCTGGGCGGCTCCGTGGTGCCCTGGCGTGGCTGGGGGCATGCTGCCGGCAGCAAAAGCTGCAGCACCTTTAAAAGCTGCTGCGGGCTGCCGCGGCAGGCCACGCACGGGCGCCTTCGCTTTCCCTGTCCAGACACGGGCTCTTTTTTTCCGCCTCAGACTTTCACAGGCTCTCCCCCTGCCGCCGGCGGGCGCTCCGCCTCTTTCATACCACAGTAAACCCTAATCATACCATCATGCACCCGAACCTAATGGCCCTGACCACGGCACACTCCTCCCCCACAGACCCGAGACCCGGCATGGCGCCGAGGGTCCTCCGCAGCGGCGCACTGCGCCTGTGCCTGGCTGCCTTGATGGGGGGCGGACTGCTGTCTTCCTGCTCGTTCCGCATACGGCCTGAGAAGGCCTACTTTGACGGCTCCATCACCGACCCGCAGCACGCCAATGCCTGGAATGTGAAGCGGCGCTTTGACTCGGCCAAGGCACGCGATGACAGGACGAACCGCTTTCTGGTGGCTGAGTTCAAAGAGGACGGCCAGCCGCACCTGAAGGCGCAGCTCTCGACGGCGGTGCAGGAGATCCAGAGCTTCAGCCCCCGCACGGTGCTCCTCTACGTGCACGGGTGGCACAATGACAGCTCGCCTGACTGTGGAGAGGCCAAAGGCAAGGATATGCAGGATCTGGACGGCCTGGTGCACCGGATGGTCGAGGCCAAAATGGGCCGGGTGCTGGCCATCTACGTGGCCTGGCGGGGCGAGAGCCTGGATGGACTGCTCAAGTGGGGCACGCTCACCGGGAGGCGGCGCACGGCGCGCGAGATCGGGAAAAGCGCCGAGCTGCAAAAGTTTCTCGGAGATGTGGCGGAGGCGGGCAAACAACAGGGGGCCAATGTGGTCTTTGCGGGTCACTCGCTTGGCGGGGCGCTGCTGGAAAAGACGGCGGCTTTGATGATCAAGGACACCGCCCCGGGCGACGACCGGCGCCTGCCGCACCTGTTTCTGCTGGCAAACAGCGCGGAGGTGGCCTTTGTCTCAAAGGACCAGATCAAGACCGTCAATGAGTCGAAGCTCGTCACCCAGCAGCCGACCGACACCCGCCTGCTGGCTCCGCGCGTGCTCGCTGTCACGAGCACCCAGGACACGGCAAACAGAGTGCTGCAGCCGCTCAACAACTACCTGCTGCACCCTGTCGCCACCCTGAGCTACCTGCGGCATGAGCTTTTTGCCAACACCATCGGCTTTGACCGCTCCACACGGACGCATGATGTGAAAAAGACGGGAGAGGTGCAGCCGGCACGTCCGCTGCCGGACGCTGAGCTCCGTGCGCTGCAGTACAAGCTCTCTCTGCAGCCCACGCTGGACCCGGCATTCTGGGTGCCAAACAAGCAGCACCGCCTGTCGAAGTACCGCATCGTGCCCAAAGCAGATGGCGAGCGCACGGCGGGCTTTTGGAACATCGCGTCGCCAGGCAGCATCGCGACCGGTCACAACGACGTGTATGGCGACAAGTTTCTGGCGGCGGGTGTGAGCTGGTTCCGGATGCTCAACCACAATTATCCCGACCTTCCAGACGATCTCCCCGCCGTGCTCGAGCGCCTGAAAAAAGAGCTCAGGGAGCACCCGCCAGGCAGCCCCGGCTACGAGGAGGAAAGAAGGCCCTACCGCACCCAGTGGACCATGGGCGCAGCTTTGCGCATGCCCTACAACGTGACCACCTTTGACCTGCTGCTCCGCGAACTGGAGAATTCAGACACTCATATCATCAATGAACTGGACACGAAGCGCACGGGTCCCGATGACTATGCGGCCATGGTGCTGAGCCACCGTGTGCACCTGTTTTCCATCCTCAAACACACGCACAGCGCGCCCAAGGTGTGGGACTCTTCGCCGGAGCTGCGGACCCGCCTGGCTGCACTCATGGAGAAGGAGCCGCTGCGGGACGCCCTGGCACGCTCCGGCGCTGCCGAAAGCGGGAAGTCTGCGGAGACGGACAAAAACTTGAAGGCCTTTTACAAGTTTCTGCGCCAGCGGTCCATCCGCACGCCTTGACCTGGGCACCCGCCGCGGAGGTGAATCACCAACCGCCGCCCGCCCGGGTGCCCATCCTGCCCATCGGCAGGCTCTGGGCACCCGGCTTTTTTTTCCGAGGCCATTGGCGCTGCAAGCTCCGGGCCCGCGAAGGGCGCGCTCCTCAGTTCCACAGGAACTGAGCTGCTTGGGGCAATGCAAAGCAGCCTTGTCCCTGCGGAACAAGAAAAGCGCCGCAACTCCCACGCGCGCCGGGCCAGCAGAGGACGCAACTCCGCGCCGGGCCTGCCATGTGCGGGTTTTGCGCAAAGGTGGGGGGCTCATGGCCCGATGCGCAGGCCGCGGTTCATGAGGTCCAGGATGGCGGCGGCTTTGCGCACTTCGTCTGCATCGGAGCCCTGGATGAGCAGCGCGGCGGAGCCGGGGACCGGGACGATGGAGTCGATCTTTTTGAGGTCGATCTTCAGGCTTTGCAGCGCGCGTCTGGCGGTTGCCTCCGTGAGGGTGCTGATGTGCAGGTGGCGCAGCGTGTGCGGCTGCAGGGTGATGTATGCGGTTTCACGCTCCGGCGTTCCGGGCCGCTGGGGGTGGAGCTCGACGGCGTGGTTTTGAAGGCTCAGCCGGTAATGGCAGGAGGCCGCCATGAGGTGCAGGGCCTCGATGAGGGGGGTGTTTTTCAGGTCCACGCTTATGCGGGCTGCGGAGCCCGGCGCCTCCTGCACGATCACGCTGACCGCACCGGCCCGTGGGTCGGCCCTGCGGGCCTCCGCCAGCGCGGCCTGCACGGCCTGCGTGATGGGGGCGTCCTTGATGACGAGGGTGGGAATCACCGTGTCGGGGAGCCCGCCATCACTGCCGCCTTTGACCGAGCGGCAGTGCGGACACAGCATGAGCAGCAGAAGTGCCAGGATGAGGTGGTGCCGCGATTTCATGCGGCGGATTCAACGGGAACACAGGGGCGGTGCGCAAGCCCAAAGCGCAGCGGCTCTGGGCGCTGCGGCTGTGATGTGGGAGAGCCGTCTCTGGGTGCATGAGGCGTGGCTTTTTATGAGAAGCGGTGAGGGACGCCGGGCAATGCCCGCATGTGAATCCGATGAAGAACATCCATTTACAGCCTGAATCGCGCCCCCCTATGCTTCCAGCGGGATTTAACCCGAAGCCCGAACCCATCAGCCGATGATGAAGAAGCCGCAGTATCGAAGCCGGAGAGAGAAGGTGGAGGCAAACCTCAAGGAGGGCGAGTATGTCTTTGATTCCAGCGAGATGAGCGTGGAAGTGATTCAAGAAAGGGCGGCACTGGGCATGCACCCTGTGTGCGCGTGCTGCGGGGCACGTCTGGAGTATGCCCTGAGTCCGGCAGAGACGAAGAAGCACGGCACCTACCCGGGAGTGCGGTGCCCGGTGAACCTGGGCCACTGCCAGATCGTGGTCGATTTTGCGCGGGATGCGGGGTAGCAGGGCTGCATGGGTGGATCTGCGAGCCAGGGCCTGCCATGCGTGACCGCCAGGGACTGCGCAGGCTTTGGGCCCGAAGGGCGCGCTCCTCAGTTCCACAGGAACTGAGCTACTTTGGGCCTGCCATGTGCGGGTTTGCGCAAAGGTGGGGGACAGGGAAAGAAAGAGCGCGGTGCTTGAGTTTGCCACGAAAATGCTGCGTCATCCATCCCGTGCTGCGTCATCCATCCCGTGCTGCGTCATCCATCCCGTGCTGCGTCATCCATCCCGTGCTGCAAAGGCCGTGCTGCAAAGGCTTGGGCTCCAGAGGCTTGGGCTTCTCCCGTCCTGCCTGTGGCCAGGTTTCAAATCATCGCCTAAGGAATGCACGGAGCCGGACGTTCCACAGGCATGCACCCTGACCGCCTGATGCTTGCCCTGCTGTTTTTACTGGTGCCGTGCCTGGTGCTGAAGTGGCGCGAGGAGACGCCCGGTGCTTTTGCCGTCATCCTGGAGCGGCTGCGGCATGAGTGTGACCCGGCCAACCCGGATGCCGACTACTCCCGGGCCCAGAGCACGCTGCCGACGGAGCGAAAGCGGGAGGCCATCATCGCGGAGTGCCGCAGCACCGGCAGGGGGCTGCTGCCGGAGGTGCGCCGGGCTCTGGCGCTGGAGCGTGACGCTGAGCTGCGCGGCATGCTCTGCATCATCGCCGCGGCGCTGGGAGACGAGGCCGCGCTGAAGGAGGCATGCCAGGAGATGGTATGGTCGGAGCATCCGGCGGTGCGCATCAGCGCCGCCAGGACGCTGCGCAGGCTGAAGGACCGGCGCTGCGTCGAGTGGTACCTGACGGCGCTGCAGGACGGGCACTTTGTGGTCAATGGCGCCTGCGGCACTTTGCGCGAGAAGTTTTATCCCGTGCGCAGCCTGGCGCAGATGGCCCTGCAGGAGGCGGTGAAGGACGGCGCGCTGGGCCGTGTGGAGGTGGCCAGGATCAGGGCGGGCATCGATGGCAGACCGCCCTATGATGCCGAGCAGAAGCGGCTGGAGCTGGAGGCGCTGGTGCGTGAGGAGATGAGGCGAAACAGCACCCGCTGAGCCATGGCCGCAGGACGGATGTGGCGGCAGCCCTTCCGCCTGCGAGCTCTGGGCCAGCCCCCCCCCGGCGTGCGTAGGCCCGCGCAGCCGGGCGGTTTGGCGGAGGGAGCGGTGGAGGATGACACAACCCACCAACACCAGACACCCCCAGCCTGCGGCCTGACCGCCGCACCGCACTGCCCGCATGGCCTGCCCGGCCTGCGGCAGCAGACCAGCTTTCAATGGTTCGTGGTAGGCTGCCTGGCGAGAGGCCGATGAGGCGCTGGTCCGGAGCGTGAGGAAATGGCGAAGGGGGGCAGCGCATCCTGCCGGTGTCCCTGGCAGGGCTACCTGTCGAAGCCCTCGAGCCCGGTGACGTGCCAGCCTTGGCTTTCATCGTACTTGAGGGTGATGCGCTGCCCGCTGCCGGACATGGGCAGCCTGGATGTGACCATGGTGACGACGAGGGTGTCTTCGCTGGCGATGGAGATGTTCACGAGAATGTCCTGATAGGCGCGCTTGTCCCGGGCGATGGCGCGGCGGATCTGGGAAAGGGACCAGTCGCGGCTTTGGGATTTCGGCGCGGCTGCGGGGTCGCTGCCAAAGAGCACGGCGGAAACAAGGAGCAGGAGCGTGATGAGCAGCGGACGGAGGGTGCTTTTCATGCAGGGAGCATGGGCTGCACGGCTGAAAATGCGAGTGGTGAATGGCATGGCGCGGCATGCGGCCTCAGCGCCGGCCCAGGAGCCAGCGGATGAGGAGCGCCTGGCCATAGCCGAGGACGATGCCGAGAAAGCCGCCGGGCACGATGACGAGCAGCGCCCACGCTCCCTCAAGCCCCAGCCACCGCGCCGCCACACTGCCTAAAAACACGCCCTGCGGGATGCCCGCCGCGAAGGTGATGAGGCTGAAGTAGAGCGGGAACATGGGGGTGAGGAGGGGGGGGAGTGCGGGACTTACGGCGAGGGCTAAAGTGAAGGGGATTTTTTCAGCTCGGCTTCGAGGCGCTGGTGCTGCTCTTTAGCGTCTTTGGTGTCCGGGTGGTCGGAGCCGAGGACTTTCTGCCAGATCTGCTCCGCACGCTGCATCAACGGAAGGGCTTCGGCGAGCTTGGAGTGCTGGCCTTGGGATTCGAGGCAGAGTGCCAGATTACAGCATGTTAGCGCCACATCAGGATGCTCCGCGCCCAGCACGCGGACCTGGACCTTTAGTATGGCGCGGTACTCCTGCTCGGCGTAGGCATGCCTGCCCTGCTCAAACATCACTTTGGCCAAGTTCATCCGGCTCATCAAGGTCTCCGGATGGTTCGTGCCCAACACATGTTTCCTGATCTCCAGCACGCTCCGGTGCTCCTGCTCAGCCTCGGCAAGCTTGCCTTGGACCCACAGCGAATTAGCCAGATGGTTCCGACTGCTTAAGGTATGCGGATGCTTCGCTCCCAAAACGCGTTCCTTGCTCTCTAGCACCATCCGGTGCTCGTGCTCTGCCTCGGCATACTTGCCTTGAGCCAACAACGCGTTGGCCAAGTTCATCTGGCTCATCAAGGTCTGCGGATGCTCCACGCCCAACACGCGTTTTAAGCTCCCCAATACAGTCCAGAACTCCTGCTCCGCCTCAGCATGCTTGCCTTGGGCATTCAGCACGTTGGCCAGATTGTTCCGGCAGCTCAAGGTATTTGGATGCTCGGCTTCCAACTCGCGTTTCCTGATCTCCAGCACGGCCCGATACTCCTGCTCCGCCTCGGCATACTTGCCTTGGTCATACAGTGCTGTGGCTAAATTGTTCCGACTGCTCAAGGTATCCGGATGCTCCTCGCCCAGCACGCGCTTCCTAATCTCCAGCACGGCCCGGTGCTCCTGTTCCGCCTCGGCATATTTGCCTTGGGCCCACAGCACATTGGCCAAATTGTTTCGGCTCCCCAAGGTATTCTGATGATCTGAGCCGAAGCTTTTCAATGAATAGGCCACCGCGCGACAGCAGAATGCCTCGGCAGCGACGTACTCGCCTAAGACCTGGAGGTGAATGGGCCAATTCACCAGAAGCAAGTAACAGACCTCTTCCGCCACACCGGCAGGGCCCGCCTGGGCCAGCAGATGCTCGATGTGCGGACGCAGTGCAGCCCAGGCTGGCCAGTGGGACGGGTGAGCATTGTTTCGCGGGGCGCAGACTGTCACCCTACGGCAGGCTTGGGACAGCCGTGCGCGAGTTTTTTCAGCCAAGTCCGTGTCCCGGCCAAGTCCGATGTCGAGACGAACGGCGATGGCAATGGCGCGGTGCATTTCCAATGTCGGCGGCTCCCATTCGACCAGGGAGAGATCGGCCAACTCGGCGAGGGCGGCTCGCTGGAGGCCATCGAATTCGTCGTCTTGCAGAAAGACAGCCTCTGGAATGGGCGCGGGGGCGAGGTGAGCGGCGATCTCCAGCAATTCTCTGGCAAGTGGCGTTAGCTGCTGGAGGCTGATGCGGTAAGTGCGCAGAATGCCATCAGGAAGATCCTTCATCTCACTGGCTTCATGGGAGAGGGCTTTTGTGGGATTTTCGGCGAGCAGTTTGCTGTACGCCGTCCAAGTGAGGCGCATGTGCGCGACGTAGGCGGCGGCCTGCTGGAGGGCGAGGGGGAGGCGGCCGAGCTCGAGGGCGACGGCGCGGGCGTCGGCATCGGGGCCAGGTTGATGATTGCTTTTGCTGGCGCGCTTTTGCAGGAGCTGCACGGCATCGGGTTCATCCAGCAGGTCCACGCGCTGAGGGGCGAATTCTTCGCCGAGATTGGTGAGGCGGGTGGTGATGAGCCAGCGGACGCCGCCGGGCTGGTGGCAGAGGAGGCGGACGGCTTCGAGGGCCGCCAGAGTGTCGGCATTGTCTGCGACGACGAGGGCGCTGGGCACGGCACGCAGCAGGCGGAGGGCGAGGAGGACAAGGGCTTCCTCTTTGGCCTGGGGATCGGTGGTGAGCTCGAGCCGACGGGCGACTTCTGCGAGGGAAGCGCGCAAGGAGTCGGGGCTCTGGGCATCGAGGAAGAGGCGCAGGGTGTACGCGCTGCCATGGGCGCGGGCAAACTCGACTGCGGCGCGGGTTTTGCCAATGCCCCCTGCCCCGTGCATGGCGACGGGCTGCGTGAGGGCGATATCGCGCCCGGCATCGAGGCTCTGCTTCATGGCGCTGAGCAGCGTTGCGCGACCGACGAAATTTTGCTGAGGAGGAAAGGTGCGATTGTGAAACGGCGCGGGCTGCGGCCATGACTCTGGCTTGAATAGGAGCTGAGGCTGGCGGTTTGCCTGCTGATTGAGATCGGCAAAGCGCGCCAATATCTCGGCGGTGTTTTGGTGCGTGGCTTCGATCGTCTGCTGCAGTTGAGCCTGCCGTGCCAGCTCTTTTTGGCGGAGCTCGGCCAAATCATCACGCATCTTCAACACAATGTTCTCCGTCTGGGTCAGACTGCTGCTGAGATGATAAAGGTAGTCGGCACCTGTGACCTTCGCTCGGTAGGCGTCTTGCAGGGCGCTGAGCGCGTGGGCTTCGGCATCACAGGGGTCTGTGGGGTGCTCGGGGGTGAGGATGAGGTACCAGACCTTCTTGCCCTGCTGGCGTGCGTAGAGGGCCTCCAGCTGCGTGTAGCTGTACTCGCCGAATTCGGCGTCGGGTTCTTTTGGGGCGAAGCCGTAGCGGTGGCCGACGAGCTGGATGACGGCGTCGGATTGATCGATCCAGTCTCGCAGCACCTGGGGGAGCATCCCGGTCTCGGTGGGAGCGATGTCCTGGGACTTGGGATCGTAGCCGAGGGACGTGAGTGTCTGGGAGACAAGCGCACGGGCCGTGTGCAGCTCTTTGCTGACGGCGGAGATGAAGATGACGGGTCGCAGGGTGCTCATGCGTGGTGCAAGGGTGTGTGTAAGACGCGGAGCGGGCAAGCAGTAAATGCCGTAGATGGCAGACTTAACCCGGGAGTCGCCTGGAGGACATGCAGCAGGGCATTGACGTGGCCTGATCGCGGGAGTATGCAGGGGGCCAGATTGACCAATGACTGCCTCTCCATGGACTCCGCCCACCTCCTCTCCCTGGCTTTGGTTGCGCTGTTTTACTGGATGGGCCTGCGTGCACTGAGATCGGGGAGCATCCGGCTGAATGCGGGGACTTTCTCGCGCGCGAATGAGGCGCTGGGCTTTTTTGGGGGGGTGTCGCTGTACCTGCTGCTGGGCACGGCGCTGCTGGCGCTGGTCTGAGCGTGAGGCGGGACCGTAGGGCTGCATGGGTGGATCTGAGAGCCCACGCCATTCATCCGTGACAGCCGGGGACCACGCAGACGTTTGACGCGAACGCACGGCGGCGGTGCGCAAACCCAAAGCGCGGCGGGCCTGGGCGCTGCGGCCTCAGGACAGGCTGGAAGCCTGCCCACCATGGACAGCCGGGACGGCTATCCTCCGGCCGGGAGGTTAGGCCTCCGGCCTGACAGGGGCCTGAGGCGTCCCGCCTCCAGCTCCCTCTCCCAGCGCAGACACCACGCGCTGGTAGGACAGGCTGGAAGCCTGCCCACCATGGACAGCCGGGACGGCCATCCTCCGGCCGGAGGTTAGGCCTCCGGCCTGACAGGGGCCTGAGGCGTCCCGCCTCCAGCTCCCTCTCCCAGCGCAGACACCACGCGCTGGTAGGACAGGCTGGAAGCCTGCCCACCATGGACAGCCGGGACGGCCATCCTCCGGCCGGGAGGTTAGGCCTCCGGCCTGACAGGGGCCTGAGGCGTCCCGCCTCCAGCTCCCTCTCCCAGCGCAGACACCACGCGCTGGTAGGACAGGCTGGAAGCCTGCCCACCATGGACAGCCGGGACGGCCATCCTCCGGCCGGGAGGCGGTGCCGCATGAAAAACCGGATGCGGGTGGGGCGCGTGTGCGGCATGGGTGCAGGTGGCGGTGGTTGAATGCCGGTGCCTGGGCGTGACTGCTGCTGCGCCGGCTGCGTGCCTCGCGCTGGCACGCACACCTCAGCCTGCACACTGACCATGATCATTCAAAAGCTGCGCAACCGACGCAAGGCCTGCACCGCCGCTGCGCTGGTGGCGTATGGGCTGTTTGTGCTGGGCTGCGCGGTGCTCATCTCTCTGCCGGGATTTCTGTACTACTTCTTTTGGGAGAAGGCGGGCTGGGTGATCTCCACGCTGACCGGGTTTCTGCTGGGGAGCTTTGCGCTGTCGCTGCTGGAGGTGCTGGGGACGCTGGCGAAGGCGGTGCGCCGTGTGTTTCGCGGGCCTGCGGGGCGGGAGGTTGCGAAGGCGAAGGCGGACGCAGCCCCGCGCGACGAAGGTGGTGGCGCGGAGAGCGCCTGAGGCGAGGCAGCGCTGTTTGGGCGTGACTTCTGCGGGCGCCTGCGTGTAAAAAGGCGGCATGGCCCCCTTCCCCCCACGGCATGTGTGCATGGCTGGCATCTTGGTGCTCGCGTCTGGCGCGGTCGCGCTGGCGGACACGCTCTTTAATCTGCTGAAGGGCCGCTTCTTCTTCAATCTGGGATTCGTGGGCATCCCCATCGGTTACGGGCTGCTGATCGGGCGGGCCTCTTCACGGAAGTGGGCGCTGTTCTTCAGCAGGCTGGCGGTGGTGGTGGCCTGCGTGATCGTGACATGGGCCGCGCTGGACTGGCTGCCGCGCGGGGGCTGGGTGCTGGGGCGCGCCAGCTATGGCACGTGGGCGGAGTGGCTCATGCTGGCAGGCTGCGTGTATGTGGCGGCGGTGCTCTCCCGCAGCGGGCACCAGGAGTGGTTTGCGGAGGAGAAACAGGACACGGAGTGGGCGAGGTCCATCGCCTGGGGTGTGACGCTGGCGGTGATGGCGCTGTGCCTCCTCATGAACGCTGGGATGGCGCAGATGCGCGAGTCGTTTGCCAAGGCGCGGCCGCTCCACGTGCGCGTGACGCCGTATGATGCGGTGAGCGGGAAAGGGCTGAACAACATCGGCTGCCGTCACGACGGGCTTTCCAGCGTGGGGCCCGCTGCCGGGACGCGGCCGGGCACCCGGCTCAGCAGCGTGACTCACAGCAGCGCGGAGGGCATGAGCCTGGACTTTTACGGAATGGTGCTGGAGCCCTACCAGATCTCGGTAGGTTCCGCCGGGTATGAAAGCCAGGTGGTCACGCTGGACGGGGGCTCGCCCTCGGAGATCCGCGTGCCGCTGCAGCCGCTGAAGGACGCGGGTGCGGAGAAGAAGCCGGGCACGGGCGATGGTGGGAAAGAGTGACGCGAGCGCGATGAGTTGCCATGCCGGGGAGATGAAGGATGGCCGCAATCCGTTCTTCGCCCGGTGGGCTACGAAGGACGGGAGAGGCCCAAACATCGGGGCGGTGCTGATATGGCCCGGACTCGACAGCCTGCGGGCAAAGTGCTAAGACGGGGTGGTCATGGCAATAATACCTGCTGCTTAAGACCATGACCATGATCTGTATGAAACGAGGGCTTTTCTTTCTGACGCTGGCGGTGTGTGTGCTGGGTGCAGCCTGCGCCCATGCGGGGACGCGCATGCTGGCCTTCATCCACCAGCCGCTGACCACGCTGGGCACTGACGGAGATGCGGTGGTGGTGGTGGCGCGGGTGCCGGTGCTGGTGAATGCGGTGCCGGAGTCGTTCATCGGCGCGATCGCCATGCCCAACCGGCTGCCGCAAAGTGAGAGCGCCGGCATGCCGGACTCCAATCTGGTGTCCCTGCTGCACATGGGGGTGTCTGTGCAGCTGGTGAAGGGGCGGCACTTCCGCATCGTGCTGGATCTGCAAAATCTGGGAGACTGCGAGCCCTACGGCGTGACGGTGAAGGAGGTGGTGGCGGGCACCGTGCAGTGCCTGCAGGCCACCTTTGACGAAGGCGGCGGCCACCTGGGCTCCTACGAGCTGAGCATCCTGCCCAAAAAGGATGACAAAACGGACTGGAGCCCCTACGAGGGGCGCTACGAGGCCAAGGCGAAGGAGAAAGCGCAGAAGGCCCGCTGAAGGATGGCCTCATACCACCCCCGATGCCTCCCATGAATCCGCAGCAGCAGCCACCTTCACCACTCCCACCGGAGAGCCCCTCTGCCGCGTGGAAGTTTGAGCTTTCGGGGATGATCCTCTTCTTCGTCGTCGTGGTCGGGTCCTACCGCCTGGCGAATGCGCTGCGGGAGCCGGTGATGCAGCATTTCTCCCTGCACGGCGGCAGCCCGGGGGATGCTCCACCGTGGTATTTCATCACACAAGACTTCGCGGCGGGCGTGGGCGGCGCGGTGGCGCTGCTGCTGTGCCTGCTGGCGGCGGTGCCCATGTGGCGGTGGTGGCCCAGCTATGCGCCCATGATGGTGTGGATGCCGCTCCTCTGGCTGGGGGGTGGCATCGCGCAGAGCTGGATCATCTTCCACGCCTGCCCCGGGCTGCTGCAGGGCCAGCGCGTGACGAGCCGGTGGCCCACGTTTGACAGCTACCTGAACGACCCGGGCATCGCACAGGCAAACTCGCTGGTAATGGGTGGCGCGCTGGCGATGGCCCTGCTTCTACCGCAGGCAGGCCATCAGGCGCAGCTCTGGCGGGCGCGGAGGCGGGCGGCACGCGCGGGGATGGCGGAAAGCTGAGGGCGGGCCGGGCTGTGCTGAAGCGGGGCGGGCGTGGGGGGCGGGTGTTTGCGAAACAAAGCGCTTGAATTTAAAAATCGGGACCCAATCGATGATGGTATGTCATGGTCTTCTTTTCAGGCTGTTTCATACCACATTCCACCACTCCAACCCATCAGGACCCATGGCCCGAGCTTCCTCCTCCAAACCCCGCGCTCCCAGGGCTGCGGCACGGCGGCGCACTGCGGCACCGCAGACGGCGGCGGGCGCAGGCGGCATGGCGGGAACGGAGGGCGACGCTGCGCCAGCGGGCGGTGAGGCGGTGAGCGGTGCGCTGACTGTGGCGGGGCTGGAGGATGGGGCCTATGCGCCCCGTGCGACGGCTGGGAATGAGGCGGACGCTTTGCCTGATGGCGCAGTGGCAGGCGCTGCCGCAGGCGGCCATGGCGCTGGCGCTGCGTGTGCCGCTGGCGCAGGTGCGGCTGCCGCACGGGAGCCGGGGGCGAAGGCGGCGGTATGGCTGCCCGCCGGGCTGCGGCGCTGGCTGGAGCGCGCGCGGGCCCTGGGGCTGCGCACGGAGGAGGTGGTCTTTGAGCTGCATGTGCGCCAGGGGCTGCCGCTGCTGGAGGTGGCACGCGTGCTGGGCCTGGGGGCGCAGGCGGTGCAGGATCTCTGGCGGCTGGGCCGTGCGGCACACGCGGCACGCTCGCCCCAGTGCGAGGCGGATTTTGCCGGACTGCGCGAGCAGCTGTGCGCGGTGCTGTGGCAGACGGTGGAGGAGACCTTCCCGGGCCTGCTGCATGAGGCGGCTGAGGATGACGAGGATGAGGCGGGCGCACGTGCCTCGGCGCCGATGCTTTCGGTGCGGCTGAAGGCGCTGGACCAGATCGCGAAGCTCTACGATGTGGGCCTGGTGCAGCACACCGCCGCCTTTGCCCCCCTGCCCTACGCGACGCCGGATGACATCGCCGCCAGCGTGCGCGAGCGTGTGCTGGAAATGCACGGGCGCGGGGAGTGATACCACGAACTTTTATCAACGAGCCTGAAGGTGGAGGCACGAGCTGACGGAGGGGGATCATCTTGATCCCCCCACCTGCAGCGTGTTTGTGGATGTGCGAGGGCGCTGGATGATGAGGGAGGCTCGGCTTTGCGGAGGCACGAGAATGCAGGGCGATGCGTGAGCGTGAGGGATCGGGACGATCCCTCTCCGCCAGAGCGCTGGCCAAGCCGCATGGGATGCTGGCTTACATCCATAAGACCCGTTTTTCAGCTGTGCGTGGCATGATACCACGCACTTTTATCAACGAGCCTGAAGGGCCGCGCGGCGGACGCAGGTCGGCCGTGTTTGGCACCGAAGGATTTCCGAGGCACTGCCTTGACCTCCGCCAAACCGCCCGACTGCGAGGGTGTGCGCACGCCCTGCAGCCTGCCGTGTGCCGACACACACACCCAAGGCCGCCTTTCCCGCACCTGGCCTCAAACCGCAGGCTAGCGCGCGGGCGCGGTGGACTGAGCGGCGGGCGCTGTGGGCGGGGGGCTGTCTGCGGTGATGTCGAGCTGCAGGTACGGCGCGGCGCTGGGGATGCTGAGGTAGGGCGGGGCGGTCTGCTGCACGAGGAAGTCGGAGTCTTTGAGCGCGGGATAGCGTGCACGCTCGCCCGCGGTGAGGGGGCGCAGCATGTAGCCCTGCGGCAGCGGCGGATAGGCGAGCGCGGCGATTTCGGCGATGGATTTTCCCGGCAGGGTGCGCCGCAGTTCATTCACTTTCAGGATGTGATCGATGGCGGCCTGCCCCTCCTGCCTGATCTGCTCCTCCAGCAGCTGCTGCTGGTGGGCGGCATGGAAACTGGCCGCAAAATAAACCAGCACAGCCGGGACAAGGGTGACGAGCAGGGCAAAAAGAGCCGTGGACTTTTTCATAGGTGGGAATCGACACGCATGATACGCCATCCCCGTTTGTCATCTCCGGAATCTTGTGAATTTTACAGCCCCCCACCCTCCCCCTGAGCCCTGAACCGCCGCTGAAAGCCCCTGCCCAGCCCCACGCTGGATAATTTGTGGGTGCGGGAGATGCAGGGGGGGCTCAATTCACGCCGCTGCTTTTTTGATGGCATCCTGAATCTTGGCGAAATCTCCCGGACCTTTCACCATTTCAAAGAAGCACTGCCCGCCGCTGCGCTCCTCCCACAGTTTGCCGAGGCGTTCCTTCTCCACGGTGTCCGGGTTCCCGGCGAGATGGCCGCCTTTGTATTCCACCGCGAGGTTTTTTCCGTTCTTCAGCTTCGCGAGGAAATCGGGGTAGAACTTGTCCGTGCTCGTTTGAATCCAAAATGAAAGCTTCGGTTCGCGCTCAAGGTTGCGCACCCATGTTTCGACACGTTCGTCATGAGCGATAATGCGGGCGCACTCAATCTCCTCGTGGTTCATGGCGCCAATCTCTTTGTAGTAGTGCCGGGGCAGCTCCAGGCCGTGATAGCGATCTCCCACCGGATACTTCTGCGGATCGAAAGTGAAGACGCTCGCCAGCGACACATGCACGGTGCCTGAGCCGTCGCCATACAGCAGTGTTTCATACACCTTCTTTTGGTTCTGCTTCTCCAGTTCGTTCACCCGGGCAGCCACGGCCTTGAAAAAACGATGACGGTGCGCGGTCATCTGCTCCAGGGTCACGCCGCGCTTCTCCTGCTCGGAGATCACTCGCTGAAGCCAGATGTCCACCTCCGCATCCGTCAGGCCAGGATGTGGAAAGGCGCGGGCTGTGGCTACGATGAGTTTGGCTGGCGGCCACGCCGCGCTGGACTCCAGCAGGCGCTGCTGGCGGTCGGTTTCAGTGAGGAACCGCTGCTGAATCTTTTCCGTTTCATTGACATCAATCGAGATTCCGCGCTGCTCAGTCGGGATGACAAAGCTGGGCAGCAGCGCATCGCATTTGGCCAGCGTCCAGTGGTTGCGTTCCAAGATGTCATCTTCCTCCAGTTGATGGAGGAAATCCCCCTGCTTCAGTGCGAGCACGGGTACGGAGAACGTCACGCCAGCCTCTGCCGGGCAGGTTTTTCGCTGCTGCGGCTCGGCAGCGCGGCCGGCACGTTTGTTCACAGCGGCACGCACAGCGGCCTGGGCCTTGTCCGTTCCTGCCCAGGCCAGCACGGCGTCCTCCTGCTCTTTGTTCAAAGGCTTCGCCACGGTCAGCTCGCCGGTCTTCGGGTTCCATGTCACCACATCCACCACCGCCAATGGCAGCGCGGCCTTCGGCTTGTCTGGCAGAATCGTCGTGACGGGCACATCTGGCGGCGGAGCAGTCTCGGCAGGAATGCCGGGCAGCAGGGGGCGCTCCACCACGAGATCATCCACATCCTGCCCCTCAAAGCCGGATGCCACCAGCCCTTCCTTCAGTGCTTTGGCGGCTTCGTCAAACCTTGAGGAAGCCACAAAGGCGTAGGCGTTGTTCAGGTCGTCTCGCTGCTTGCGTTTCGCCTTCGGCATGCGCAGCACGCGGCCCAGAATCTGCTCCACCGCCTTGCTGCTGCCCATCTCCGCCACCGAAAAGAGCACATACGCCCACGGGCAGTCCCAGCCCTCTTTGAGCGCCTGCACGGTGATGATGAAGCGCACCTTGCTCTCACGGGTCTGCACGTTGATGCCATCCAGGCCGCGCCTGCTGCCGGTGTGCACGCAGATCTCGCTTTCGTGAATGCCAAACTCCTTCAGCTTTGCCTCCACTGTCTCCACGGTGATGCTGGCCCTGTCCTTGTACTCCGGCTGAGCCTGCAGCAGCATGATGGGGCGGATGTACTCGCCCGTCTGCGCCTCCTCCTGCCGTGCCTCTCCATCGAGGTGATTGAGCACACCGATGGCGTCTCCCAGCAGCGCGTCCCAGGGCTCGCGGTAGCGCAGGTAGATGGGCAGCTTGATCATCTCCTCCGCCTTCAGCGCGTAGGCGGAGACGGAGAAGAGCACGTTGCTGGGCGGGTTTTCATAGCTCTCCCCGTCCTCCTTCACCATCTCGGCCTTGAGGTTTGGCGTGGCGGTCAGCTCCAGCACGGCGGAGGGGTTCAGGCGGCGCAGGGTTTCAAATGAAAGCGGCTGCCGCGCATTGTGCGCCTCATCAATGATGACAAAGGGCCTGCGAAGACGGAAGACGTTTACCAGCGACTGGTTGAAGTGGCCTTCAGGCTCGCGCTCCACCGCCTCCAGCAGCTCCGGCGGCAGATTTTCAAAATGGCTCATCAGCTCACCGTTGTTCTTGTACACGTTCAGCGCGCTCATGTCCCTGCGGCGGAAGGCCTGCATGGTCGCCACCACGATGACGGTATGGCTGTCCAGCAGGGCCCGCTTCATGCGGGTGGCTTCCTCGATGTCCAGCACGGCCACATTTCCCAGGCTGGTGTCCAAAGACTGGCGGTATGGATCGTCCCGATCCTGCATGCGGGACAGCGTCTGCGTTCGGATGGCATCACTCGGTACCAGCCAGAGGATCAGGGCGCGGTCCCTTTGCAACAACTCCTGCACACCCAGGCTCACCGCCTCACAGGCTACCAGCGTCTTGCCGCCACCCGTGGGAATGCGCAGACACACGTAGGGGATGCCCGGCACCTGCCGCACGGGAGCGTAGGGCAGCCCCTGCCCCTCATGAATCTCCGCCGTGACCGAGGTAAATGCCGTGGAGGCGGGAAAGGTGTCCTCCGCCTGCTGCATGACACAGCACTTCTGGTAGTAGCGCCGCAGCCAGTGCAGGGCGTGGGATTGGTATTGCTTGAGTTCCATTAGCGGGTGCGGATGGCGTAAGGCGTTTGTTTGAAGGTGATGCCCTCGCGGTCGAGGCGGGCCTTGCTGAAGCGGCAGCCGGCGGCATAAACCACCTTCGGGCCATCGTGCGCGGGCAGGTGCTCCAGGGTGGCGCTTGTCAGCACATTGCCGCCGTCCACGCTCTTGTCCTTGAGGATGCCGTTGTAGAGCAGGTACACCGCACGGCCATGGTGGATGCCGAGCAGCGGCGTCTTGGCCGAGATGCGCTCCTTGGGCAGAGGCTCGCCCGTTTCAGAGAAATACACGTGTCGTGCCAGATCGGCGAAACGCACTTTATCCTCATTGATGCGCCCGTGGTCATCGAACAGCGGATCGCCAAGACGCACGTAGCGGAAGCCGCCGCCAAGGCCGGGCACGGAGTCGCCCTTGGCATTTTTGTAGCCTTCTGCCACACGCTTGACACGCTCGCGGGTGATTTCAGGCGCGATTTTTTCGTCCATTTCCACGAGAATGAAGCGGCGGCTTGCGGCGGCATCCTCCGAACTGCAATCTAGAGCCGCATTCATCTTGAGCACCGCGTGACCTGTGGTGCCGCTGCCTGCGAAGCTGTCGAGAACGAGGTCGCCTGGGTTCGTGGCGATTTGGAGGATGCGCTCGATCAGGCGGGTGGGCTTTGGGGTGATGAAGACAGAATCCGAGTCTTTAAAATCCATCACAGACACCAATTCCTTCTTCGCATCTTGTGTGTGACCTACATCCTTATAAAACCAGAGCGTCTGTGGAACCACGCCTTGCTTCACTTCGGTGAGGAAGCGTTTGATTTGCGGTATAGCGTTGCCGTCTTTGCCCCACCAAATTCGCTTGTCGGCATTTAACTCGTCGAATTTTTCCTTTGAGACGCGCCAATACATCCCAGTTGGTGGGCCAGCGATAACCCGTCCACTTGGACAAGTGATTGAGTATGTTCCCTTGCTAAAATAGTTTCTCGCCGACAAGTCACTTGTCTTCCAGACGCCGCGCGGATCATTATCTCGGTTTTTATAAGCGGCATCTTGCTCGTCGCTTCTAGCCACCAAGTTAGGTTTCCACGTTTCCGCATTTTTTGCATAAACAGCCACATAGTCGTGGTCTTCTGAAAAATGCCGGGCCGAGTTTTTGGGTGAATAAACTTTCTGCCAGATGCATGTCGTAATAAAGTTTTTCAGCCCAAAGATTTCATCCATCAGATATCGCAGCGCCTGAATTTCATTGTCGTCCAGGAAGATGAAAATACTCCCATCCTCGCTCAAGAACTCCCTTAGTAGAGCCAGCCGGGGATACATCATGCACAGCCAGCGGTCATGGCGGTCAAGGGTCTCTCCCTCTTTCCCGACGGTCTCGCCGATCCATTGACGGATGGCGGGGCTGTTGACGTTGTCGTTGTAGGCCCAGCCTTCGTTGCCGGTGTTGTAGGGCGGGTCGATGCAGATGCACTTCACCTTTCCACGGTAGTAGGGCAGCAGGGCCTTGAGGGCGAGGAGGTTGTCCCCCTCCACGATGAGATTCCCGCTGCCGGGGTCGCCACAGCCGAGTTCCGGCACGTCCCTGAGCAGACGAAACGGGACTTCGAGATGGTGGTTGATGACGGCGTCCTTGCCGATCCAGTTGAGCGTGGGCATGCCCGCCTGTTTTACGCAGGGCTGAGCGTGCTGTCACGCGTGGATTCAAGGCTGAGGCGCATAAAAGAGCGGGCATACCCCTCCAATGGACTGCCGAAGGGAAGCCACCAAAGCGACGCGACATCCAGAGGACAAGTGTGATATGCTGCCGCAGGGCCATGGGAAGCGGTGGCAAGGGCGGCGCGAGCGGATGCGAGTTCTTGCTAGAGCGGCGTAGGATTTCTGCTTGCCAAAGGGAAATTTCCCGGTTTTCTTCGCCTTTCCCGCCATGCCAAGACTTCTCGAACAATATGTGTCCGGGCTCCCCGCTCTGGAGGAGCTGTTTCCCGTGCCTGCGGAGCTGATCTCGCAGCGGGAAAACGCCACGGACTTCCCAGATGCGAGCTGCGCCAGCCCGCATGACCAGGAGGAGACAGAGTCCTTTGGAGCCGCGCTGTGGGAAGCCTGCGCTGGTGTGACGACCGCCCGATAAGCGCACCTGCCCCATGAGCGAGGAGCGCCAAGCCTGGCATGATCCCCTGGACAAGCCGCCCGCCCCGGCGCTGGTGGCCACCGCCGGAGAGATGATGGACGCGGAGCTGAAGTGCCTCTTCTGGCATGGCAACCACCCGGATGCAGATGCCGCGATGGCGGAGGCTTTTGAAAATCTGGCCGTGCGCTATGTGGAGACCCAGGCCAGCAAGACGATCACGCCCAAGGCCATCCGCATCGACTACCATGCGCTGCGGCTGATGCTGGGCCGCTTTTGCAGGGATGTGTACGGCATCATGCGGCTGCATCAGCTGATGGACCGGCTGAAGAAGGAAGGCCTGATGCAGGAGGAGGCGCGCCTGGCGCTGCAGGAGGAGGTGTCCCGGCTGAGCGTGCGCATCAACTCCCGCGCGCCCTTCATGACGCGCCGTGCTGCAGCCTTCTCCCTCTGGATGTGCACCTTCAGGCCTGTGCATCTGGACTTTGGGATGAGCAAACATGACCCCAGAACGTGCTTGTTTGCGGCAGGGCTCAATTTCTTCATCGCGCGCTCCTACCTGAAGCTCACGGGAGAGATCAACCTCGGCAAGCAGGAGGAGATGAGGATGCGTCTGGAGCGCATCTTGCATGACTTCACCTACCGCGAGGTGAACCTGTCCTCCCTGGAGTTTTTCTATTCATCCATCTACCGGAAACGCGACAACGGACAGACCGAAGTGGACGGCCCCGCGTATGGGTGTGAAAACGAGCTGCCGGCAGTCTGGTGAGGGCAAAAAGCGAACGAAAACCGAATCAGGTGCGTCGAATATAGCGTTTGTAGCGATTAATTGCTTGTAAACCTCTTCACTGCGCGGAGGCTTGGCGCATGCGCCAAGCCTCCGCGCAGTGAAGAGGCCGCCACATTCCACCAGATTGTACAAAGGACTTTTTAGACATGCTGACCACTCGAACCAACCGCCTCGATCCTTCCCTCATCCCCGAAGATGAGCTGAACGTGCTTGCCCGGCTTTTTGCCAAGCGGGATCACGTGGCTTTGATCGATGAACAGGGAAACCGCACGCACATTCCAGAAGCGCTGTTTGCGCATTTTGCGCGGATCGTGCGGCTCATGAATGAGCGCAAGGCCATCGTCATGGTGCCGGAGGACGAGGCCTTTACCACGCAGGCTGCGGCGAACTACCTGGGAGTCTCAAGGCAGCATCTCGTGAATCTTCTTGAGAAGGGGGATATACCGCACCACAAGGTGGGCGCGCACCGGCGCGTGACCTTCAAGGATTTGCTGGCCTACGAGCAAAAACGAGACAAGAACCGCCGCGAGGCGATGGACCGGCTGACTGAAGAGGTGATGAAAGCCGGGCTCTACTTTCCCGCCGCCCCCATGCCCGAGAAGACATGAGGGCGGACTTTAAAGTGGTGCTGGATGCCTGCGTACTGGCGAACTACGGCGTGGCAAACCTGCTGCTGCTCCTGGCCGAAAAGCCAAGGCTGTACCTGCCGGTGTGGAGCGAGGAGATCCTGGCGGAGACACGCCGGACACAACTGGGCCCGCTCGGCTGGCCGCAGCATGTGGCGGACAGTTTTCAAACAGAGCTGCGGCGGGCGTTTCCTGAGAGCCTGGCAGAGGGATATGAACACCTGACAGATAAGTGCATGAATGACGCGAAGGACAGGCATGTGCTGGCCTGCGCGGTTCACAGCAAGGCGGAGGTGATCCTGACCTTCAACCTGCGTGATTTCAGCGATGCGGCGCTGTCGCCATGGGGTGTGACGGCAAAGCACCCGCAGGAGTATCTGCTGACGCTGTTTGATCTGGAGCCGCTGCATGTGATGCACCAGCTGGGAGGCATCGCGCAGAAGCGTGGCTGCACGCTGGAAGATCACCTGATTGATCTGGGACGGTTTGTGCCTGAATTTTCATCGCGCCTGCTGGACGAGCTGAGCTCGTGATGCGAGCGCGGCTGGAATTGATAGCGATGGTATTTTCGAGCATTTAGAGCCATAAAAAGCTGCTTGCAGTCACCCACCTCACTTTTTTCCCCAGCCAAAAAACACTTTTCGCTTGCGGTTTAAAATTCGGACCCAAGGAGTATGAGCAGACAAGCCTGACGCAGTGCGGAACTCGGAGGGGGAACTCAAATGTTTGTTTGACCCTCGATCTCTCCTTTTTCGCATGCCTCTGCTCCCTTCACCTGCCCCTGCTCTTTCGTCTTCGCCTCTGGCGGATGCTGCGCCTCATGCCCTGGGCCCGGCTGCGGCCACGGTGGCTGCCCTGCGCGCAAAAGCGGCGCTGGTGCGCAAGCGCAAGAAGACGCCGCTGGAGGATGCGCTGGCGGCGAATGGCGGGGCGCGTGCAGTTCGGCTTGTCCAATGGGCGCGCTCTCAAAAGGCGCAGTATGACGCGGGCCTTGTCCAATGGCGGGCGAACCGCCTGAAGTGGAGCCAGGAGGCGCAGGATATTTTTGATCATCGGGCACGGGCTCGCCGGGAGAAGCTGGAGATGGAGGATGCGGCGAGCATCTTTGACATGGCGAATGATTCGGTGAACATCGTGGCGGCGCTGGCGGAATTTGCCGCGGCGCAGGCGGAGCAGGACATCTACGGCGGTGAGCCGTGGTTCGCGGCGAATCCGGTGGGCCGCACGGACTCGAAGCTGGCGGATGACATCCAGCACCATCTGCAGTGGACGTTTCGCGACGGCCGCTACCTGGATGCGCAGTGCCTGGGGATCGACCAGGCGGTGACGCTGGGGGAGTGCTTTATGAAGACGCTCTACGCGACGGATGTGGATGTGCATGAGGCGGTGACGCCCTGCCTGCATGCGGACGGTGTGCCGGTGCTGGATGCGCTGGGCGACTATGTGACGAGCGATGCGCAGGTGCGCCGGCTGCGCCGCCGCCTGAAGGGCAGGCTGGAGTGGAAGGATGCGTATGAGACGCGCGAGACGGTCATCCGCCAGGGGGTGGAGGCGGTGCCGGTGCACTTTAACGACATCTCTTTCCGCGAGGATGCGCCGGAGCTGGATCTGCGGCACACGAATGTGTACGTGAGCGTGGAGATGAGCACGTTTGAGGCGATGCGGAGGTTTCACCTGTCGAAGGAGGATGCGATACGTCTGGCGCGCTGCGCGGAGACGCGGGTGCACAGCGATGAGGAGGTGCAGCGCGAGCGCACGGCGGATGCGACGGTGACGTGCGCGCCGGCGGAGGAGCCGCTGGGCGAGGAGGAGGCGGACAAGCTGCTGAACACTCGCGTGAGGCTGATCGAGGCGTACATCCGCGCGGATGTGACGGGCACCGGGCGCGAGGCGCGGGTGTGCATGGTCTTTCCGCCGGTGCATGAGGACTGGATCGTGTGGGCGGACTACCTGGCGAATGTGTCGCCCAAGGCGGAGCTGCCGATCAAGTGCGAGGTGTGGGAGCCGGTGCCGCACCGCTTGTATGGTCGGGGATTTTTCTCGAAGTACTCCTACCTGCAGACGGGCACGGACAATCTGTGGAATCAGGTGAGCTTCCGTAATGAGATGCATGCGAATCCGCTGACGGCGGTGCATGAGGAAAACCTGCAGGTGGATGAGGACGGCGGGGCGATGGTGATCGGGCCGGGGAAGACGCTGCGGCCGAAGGCGGGGAAGCGGCTGGGGGATTGCATCGAGTTTGCGAACCTGCCGGACGCGGACTCGCGGAGCATGGAGCTTTTTCAAACGGGGATGCAGCTGGCGCAGTTGCGCAGCGGGATCACAAACGCGAGCCAGGGGGATCTTTCGGCGGTGCCGGAGAGCAACACGGCGACGGGGATCAAGGCCCTGATCAGCCGCGCGGCGGTGCTGCTGAAGAAGCCGGTGCGCCGGCTGCGGCGGAGCAAGGGCCGGGGCTTCAGCTATGCGGTGAAGCTTTTCTACTCGAACTTTGACCGCGAGGAGGCCTTTGCCTGGGGCGAGGGGCACAACAAGGAGCTGGTGAAGATCACGCCGGAGCATGTGCGCGACCTGGACATCGACGTGGTGATGCTGCTGACGCAGGAGCAAAACCAGAACAAGCTGCAGGGCGCGCAGGTGATGATGCAGCAGCTGCAGGGCTACTCGGGCCTGCCGGAGACGGACAAGGCGGGCGCACGCGTGGGCGTGGTGCAGGCGCTGAAGGCGCTGGAGTTTTCCAACGCGGAGGAGATGGTGCGCAAGCCGGTGGTGACGCTGGAGAGCTGCCTGCCGCTGCTGCCGCCGGAGGAGGCGCAAAAGCTGAAGGGCCTGCTGGCGCTGCAACAGCAGCAGGAGCAGGCGGCCGCACCGCCGCCGCCCGGAGCTGCGCCGGGTGCCCCGGGCATGCCGATGCCGGGCACTGGTGCGCCCGCCGCTGCGGGCGTGCCGGGCATGATGCCGCCGGGGGCGGGCATGCCGGGGCCGGGGGCTGCTGCTGGGATGACGATACCACCGGGTGGTATGCCTGGAGCCGAACCGCAGCCGGCCTGATCATGGACCTGCCTCGGGCGGTCCACGCCTACACCAACCACGTTATGACATTTTCCAACATCCTGAACACAAACCTAACCCCCTAGCACGCCATGCCTGCCTCACAACGCCGCACACCGCTCGATCCCATGTCCATCCCCGGAGCCCTCCAGGAGATGGTGCCCAACGCGTCCTTTCGCGCCGTCACGCCCTCGGACAGCGTCGCGATCAAAGGGGGCCCGGCGCGCGCGCTGTATGTGGGGGGCGCGGGGGACGTGGCCGCCATCAATGAAAACGGCGTGGCCGTGACCTTTGCCGCCGTGCCGGCAGGCGCCGTGCTGCCCATAGCGACGGCCCGCGTGAACGCCACGGGGACGACGGCGACGAACCTTGTTGCGCTCTAACACACCATGCTCGGATTTGGCCTGTCATTTGCTCACGCCCTCGGCACCCAAAACGTGCTGCAACAGCCGTTTGATCCTCTGAATCTCGGAGAAATGTCGGAGTGGTTTGATTTTCGCACCCTGACCGGGAGTGCTGATGGAGATCCTGTCTCCTCATGGGTGGGCAGGAGGGGGCTTTACACGCTTGCGCAAACGGGCACGGCCCGGCCGACTTGGAAGGCGGACGACGGCGACGGGAGCGCATCCATATCCATGGATGGTGTTGATGATTCTCTGGGCACCGGCATCAATAACGAGCTCCTGTTTGGGACCACGGGCGACATGGAAATCTGGCTGGTGATCAAACTGCCGCCAGTTCCTGCAGCTGGAGTTTTCACCTCCACCGGAATCTCAAATCAGATCGGACTGAACACGGGGGCGGAGAACGCCACCCTCAGTCTCTGCCATGGATCCGTCTCCATCACGTTTCCGACTGCGCTCCTGGCTGACAATGGCTGGCATGTGCTGCGGCTCATGAAGTCTGGATCTAGACGTGCGGTTGCCATTGATGGGAGCACTGTTTATGACAGCACAACCTCGGCCGGCCCTTACGTGACTGGGGATGACGCCCTGAATCTTGGATACTACTTTGGTTCGTATGGCGTGGTTGGCTTTCGCCATTGGCTGGCTTTTACAGAGCCTCTGAGTGATGCCGTTTCTGCTGCGCTCACCTCTTACCTGGGAGATGCCAAATGACACGGCTGCTGATCATGACACCTGCGGAGCCTCTGCGAGCACAGGCAAACACCCTGACCCCCGCCCCCTTTCCCCCTTCCCCATGATCGCACTCGGTCTAGCCCTGACTCTGGCACAGATGCGCGACTCCTCGCCGGGGGGGGCGGGGGAGGTGCTGCTGCTGGCAGGTGGCACGGGCGGCCTGCGGCTGGCGGACGGGGCAGGCTTTCTCCTTCTTTCCCACTGAAAACCACATCCTAATACTTTATGGCTGACCAGACACTCGCCTCGCTGACCGCCGCGACTCCCGCCACGGGAGGGCTGCTCTACGGCACGCAGGGCGGCGCGGACCGGAAGTTCACCCTCACGGCCGCAGGCGCGGCGCTGATGGAGGCGGCGGCTCCCGTCAGGCTGGACGAGCTCGCCGCGCCGACGGACGTCACCACGCTGAACGCCACCACCGGCGCCCACGGTCTGCTGCCAAAGCTCGGCGGCGGGACGACGAATTTTCTGCGGGCGGACGGCACCTGGGCGGCCCCGGGCGGCGGCGCAAACGGCCTGGGCGATTTCGCCTTTGTACACCCTTCGGGCAATGACGCCACCGCCGCCCTGGGAGACCCGGCCAGGCCTTTCGCCACCCTCGCTGCCGCCTACGCCGCCGCGCTCTCCGGCGGCGTGGCCAGATTTGTGCTGTCCGGCTCTCCTGCTGCGGGGCTCACACTCAGCACCAGTGAGGTCACCCTCGTGTTTCACAGCTTCCGCCAGCGGGCCGTCATCCCCTCCCTCACAGTGAGCGATGCCACCCGTGTGACCCTCATCGGCAGCAGCCGCTCGCTCGTCAGCATCACCACGCTCTATGTCTATGGCGTCGATGGAATCTCCGGCACCGGAGGAGATGGCGGAAGCGCCGGAGACGGCACCGCGCTCGACACCGTGAGCCTCTCCGGCCTGCACGTCGGCAGCGTGACCATCCGCTCCGGCTCCGGCGGCCTGGGAGGTGCGGGCGCGAATGGAGACAGCGGCATGTACAACGGCTCAGACGGCGGGCATGGCGGCAACGGCGCCAGCGGCGGCCAGCTCGTGCTCACAGACTGCCTGCTGGGCGCCGGCCCTTTCACCTCCGCCGGGGGCGTGGGTGGCAGTGGCGGTGCCGGTGGCTCAGGCTACAGCGATGAATCCTTCACCGGAGCTCCTGGCAATCCCGGCGCAGGGGGCAGCGGCGGCGGGGGCGGCACCATCGTGCTGCAGAGCTGCCTCACCGAGCAAAGCACCACGCCTCCTGCGCTCGATCTCAGCGGTGGCAGCAGCGGCTCAGGCAGCAGCGGCGGCATCTCCGGCTCAAACGGCACCTTCACGCTGCTGTGGTCAGACATCGGCTCCGCCACAAACTACAGCGGCGGCTTTGCGCGCATGAGCCTCGTCGGCAGCACCTTTTACAGCAGCGACAGCTACGTGTAGACCCACCTCCGCACACACCACGCGACAGCCCCTTTACCCCACGCCCTCATGAAGCTCCCCCTCGACCCCTCACACTTTGACATGCCGCTCTCCCTGGCCACCTGCATCTTTGGCGCGGCGGTGAGCGCGCTGGGCCTCGTGGCGGCCACGGTGGCGGGGTGGTACCTCAAGCTGGCAAACATCGACCCCCAGGAGCTCTCCATCCAGCCGCTGCATGTGGTGCTCATCGGCTTCATCATCGCGCTCGCGGGCTTCATCGTGCTCATCCTGCGCGCCGTCTGGGGCCGTGGCATCGAGACGGTGAACCGCTTCAGCGACGCGCTCAACAACCAGGCGCAGCAGATCGCCGACCTCATCGAGCTGCAGACCAGGCGCGTGGAAAAGCTGGAAACGCTGAGCTTTGACGCGCTGCGCGGCGCCACCCTGCAGGCCAGCCATACCACTAACCACCAGAAACCATGATCGGACTTTCGCACACTCTCTCGCTGGCTGCGCGGCAGCCGGGCGGCCCGCCGTGGGTACTCGCAAACGGTGCCTGGAATGACGCAGGCGTTTGGGATGACGCGGCGCTCTGGCGCGACTCCTGATTTTTTTCCACCCCAGCACACCCATGCCACTCAGCACTCTCGAAAACGGCGACACCGGGCTTCAGGCCCGCACGAAGATCAATGCGGTCATTGCGGCGGCGGGCGCCCTGCCGCGAGGGTACCTGGCCGGGCTTGCCATCCGCAGCATCGGCACGCGCAATGTCTACGTGTACGCCGGGACCTGCCGGGACGACACCAACAGCGTGGACATGACACTCGGAGGCATATTGACCAAACTCGTAGATGCCACGTGGGCCTCCGGGGATAGCAGCGGGGGGCTGGACCCTTATTCAGTCCCGGCGCTGACCACTCATTCTTGCTATGCCGTGTGGCTCATCATGGACTCGTCCGGCAATGTTGACGTGATTGTCTCCGCCTATGGCAACAGTGTGCCCCTGCCCTCAGGATTCATGTACAAACGCCGCATAGGCTGGGTGCGCGCGGCCAGCAGCACCACGCTGGTCGCCAGCCAGCAGTATGGAGATGAGACGATTCTCGGCACCTCGCAGACTTCCGCAGATTATAGCACGATAGTCAGCTCCCAAACAGGCATCGCCTTGCGGGCGCCGCCGTCTGTCGATGCTCTTTTGAAAGCGTCAGCATCATCCACCAGCGGAGCGTTTTTCGTGAGTTTGGATGCGTCGGCATCGACCCTCGTCACTCCTACTGCGGAGACGGCCTCACTGCGCGGAGTGGCCGCGACAGCTCCTGCCGCCGGACACTTCATGATACCGACGGATGCCTACGGGTATATAATCGCAAACGCCGCAGGCACCAACGTGACGCTCAAGCTGACCGTGCGCGGCTGGAGAGACACCCGCGGGCGGTTTGAGTGATGCACGCCCTATGAAACCCATTTCACACGGCCATTCACACCCCGCATGAGCGAAGACAAAACCGGACGTCCGGGCGGGCAGCCAGCATGACCGCATGCCCCTGCCTCCAGACACAAACACACGGAGCTGAATCACCATGACGCGCACCTGCTACATCGCCATCAACGGCATACGCACCAACCCCGGCGACGCCGAGGGGTGGACGGACCGTTTTGTCACCTGGATCAACACCCGGCTGCCGGACGGCGTGGTGGCGGAAAAGTTTGAGTACGCCTGCGGCGCCCTGCTCCGGCGCGTGCGGCAGCGCGAGCGCGCGGACGAGATCGCCAAAAAGGCGGGCTACTACCGGCGCGCGGGCTACCGCCTCGTGCTGGTGGGCCACAGCAACGGCTGCGACCTCATCGCGCGCGTGCTGGAGGCCTGCGGGGCGGAGATCGACGCCGCGCACCTCATCTCCCCGGCGGCGGACGAGGAAGACTTCGCCGAGGCCATCCGCGAGGGGCTGATCCGCCGCATCCACATCTACGGCAGCCGGAATGACGGCGCGCTGCGCTTTGCCGCCGCCACGCGCCCCCTGCTGCGCTGGCTGGGCCTCGGGTACGGCAGCCTGGGCCTGCGCGGGCGCGAGTTTGCGGCGCTCTTTCCCGGCGTGGTGCAGGACCACAGCGACGACACCTGCGGCCACTCCACCTGGCTGCAGCGCGGCGCGCCGTTTGAGGCGCTCATGCAGGCCCTCAGCGCCAATGATCTCGCGGACCATGCAATACCACTTTCTACCACACACAGCGCCGGAGACTGGAGCCCCGGAGACAGCGGCCTGCGTGACGAATAACCAAGAAACAAGACACTTTCCCCATGAAAACACCCACACCCGCCCGCGTCGCAGCCGCCGTGCTCGTAACAGCCCTCGCTCTCCTGAGCCTCAGCGCCTGCAGCAGTCCCGCCCTCCTGAAAATCCGCACGCCCGCCGTACAGGCGCAGATCATCGGAGATGTGGAAAAGGACATCCTCGCCGGCGGCGGAGCGCTGCTCATCTCCGGCGGCAGCACCAGCGCCGCCGTGACGGCGATGACGGCCCAGGAGCTGAAAAACCTCCCCGCCCTGCAGCAGGTGCTGGCAGCCCAGCCCACGCCGAAAAACCCCGCCTCTGCTGTGACGCCATGAATGCGCTCATCGGCATCGCCGCCGTAGGCCTGCTGCTCTGGGGCATGCACCTGCTGCTGGGCCAGGACTGAACACCGAACACTGAAAACCATGAGCACCCTCGCAGACACCTATGCAGACCAGTTCAAAGCCTGCGCCATCAAGGCCGAGCACGCCGCCGAGGCGCGGGCGGAGGCCGCGCGCATCCTGGCCAGCCGCGCGCGCTATGAGGCCGTGGCCGCGCACTTTCCCGGCATGCCCTGGTGGGTGCCAGGTGTGCTGCACAGCATGGAGTGCGGGCTGAAATTCACCCGGCACCTGCACAATGGCGACCCGCTGACCGCGCGCACCGTGCAGGTGCCCAAAGGCCGGCCCAAGGCGGGCACACCGCCCTTCACCTGGGAGGAAAGCGCGCGCGATGCGCTGGTGTACGACGGCCTGGACAAAGCCACCGACTGGAGCCCCGGCGCGGCGCTGGTGGCCTTTGAAAACTACAACGGCACCGGCTACCGCAAAAAGGGCGTCCCCTCCCCCTACCTCTGGTCCTTCACGGACCAGTACCGCTGCGGCAAATACGTGGCCGACGGCCGCTACGATCCCCTGGCCGTCAGCCGCCAGTGCGGCTGCGCCGCGCTGATGAAAAACCTTTTTCAAGCATCCGCTTGACTATTCAAATCCGGACCCAATACCATAGTATGGCATCGTCCAGCACACCATTACGGCCCCAGATCAGGCAGGGCCCCGCCGGCAAAGCGCAGCCGGCCCCGCTCAAACACGGCCCGGCCCGCGACGCAGCCCGCACAGGGCGCCCTGCCCCGCACCCGGCCATGGCCGCCGCGTGATTTTCCCCACCTCTCTTAATACCACTTCATACCACCCGCTTTAACGATCATGGCCTCTCCCACCGTCACCAGCATCTTCCCCGTCTCCGGCCCTCTGCTCGGCGGCGTCACCGTCACCATCTCCGGCTCAAACTTCACCGGCACCACGGGCATCACGCTCGGCGGCTCGGCCGCCACCGGTGTGACGGTGGTGGATGACAGCACCCTCACCTGCACCACGCCTGCGGGCAGCGCGGGCACGGCCAGCGTGCTGGTGACCAACGCGGACGGCACCAATGCCGCCAACTCCCTCTACACCTACCAGGCCGCACCCACGGTGACCGGCATCTCCCCGGTCAGCGGCCCGCTCACCAGCGGCGCGAGCGTGACGATCACCGGCACGAATTTCACCGGCGCCTCGGGCGTCACCATCGGCGGCGCGGCGGCCACGGGCGTCACCGTGATGAGCAGCACCAGCATCACCTGCACCGCGCCTGCGGGCAGCGCAGGCACGGCCAGCGTGCTCGTCACCACGCCCAGCGGCACGAATGCAAGCAACTCCCTCTACACCTACCAGGCCGCGCCCACCGTCAGCGGCGTTTCGGTTTCCAGCGGACTCCCCGCAGGCGGCGGGAGCCTGACGATCACCGGCACGAATTTCATCGGAGCCAGCGGCGTCACCATCGGCGGCACGGCGGCCACCAGCGTCGTCGTGGTCAGCGGCACCAGCATCACCTGCACCGTCCCCGCGCACAGTGCGGGCACGGCCAGCGTGCTCGTGACCACGCCCAGCGGCACCAATGCGGCGAACAGCCTCTACACCTACCAGACCGCGCCCACCGTCAGCGTCGTCTCACCCGCCAGCGGCCCGCTGGGCGGCGGCGCGAGCGTGACGATCACCGGCACAAATTTCATCGGCGCCACCGGCGTCACCATCGGTGGCACACCGGCCACCGGCGTCGTCGTGGGCAGCGGCACCAGCCTCACCTGCACCACGCCAGCGGGCAGCGCGGGCACGGCCAGCGTGCTCGTCACCACGCCCAGCGGCACGAATGCGGCGAACACGCTCTTCAGCTACGTGCTGCCGCCCACGGTCACCGCCATCTCCGCCACCAGCGGCTCGGCCAATGGCGGCGCGACGGTGACGATCACCGGCACGAATTTCACCGGGGCCACCGGCGTGAGCATCGGCGGCACGGCGGCCACCGGCATCACCGTGGTAGATGATACCAGCCTCACCTGCATCACGCCCGCGCACAGCGCGGGCACGGCCAGCGTGCTGGTGACCACGCCGGGCGGCACCAATACGGCCAACAGCCTCTACACCTACGTGCTGACACCGCCCACGCTCACCGACATCTCCCCCATCGCGGGCTCCACCGCAGGCGGCACCAGCGTCACCCTCACAGGGACCAACTTCACCGGAGCCACGGGCGTGACCATCCGTGGCGTGGCCGCGACGGACGTCGTCGTCATCAGCGGCACGAGCCTCGTCTGCACCACGCCGGCGGGCACCGCAGGCTCTGCCAGCGTGGCCGTCACCACGCCCAGCGGCACGGTTTCCAGCAATCTCTACACCTACGTGCAGCCCGCGCCCACGGTCACCGCCACCATGGCCAATGGCGCCTCGCCTGCGCGGGGCTCGACCCTGGGCGGCACGCTGCTCACCGTCACCGGCACAAATTTCACCGGGGCAGGCAGCGTCACCATCGGCGGCGTGCCCGCGACGAATGTCACCGTGCTGAGCAGCACCAGCCTCACGTGCATCACCCCGGCGGGCAGCCTGGGCGCGGTGAGCGTGGCCGTCACCACCGTGGGCGGCACCAGCGCGGACAACACCCTCTTCACCTACGAGCTGGCCGTCCCCCACGTCACAGACATCTCCCCCGCCAGCGGCACCTCCGCAGGAGGCACCACGGTGACGCTCACCGGCCGCAGCTTTACCGGCGCCACCAGCGTGACCTTTGGCGGCGTGGCGGCCACACGGCTCGTCGTGCTCAATGACAACACCCTCACCTGCACCACGCCGGTGGGCAGCGCGGGCACCGTGCAGCACGTGGTCGTCACCACGCCGAATGGAGCGAGCACGGACACCATCACCTTCAACTACGTGCTGGCACTGCCCACGGTGAGCAGCATCTCCCCGCCCATCGGCCCCGCCGCAGGCAGCACCACCGTCACGATCCGGGGCACCTACTTCACCGGAGACACCGACCTCGCCGGAGCCACGCGCGTCACCATCGGCGGCGTGGACGCGACAAATTTCAGAGTGGTCGATGCCACCACCCTCACCTGCACCACACCGCCGGGCATCGCCGGCACGGCCAGCGTGCAGGTCATCGCCGCCGCCGGCACCAGCGCGCCAAACAGCCTCTACACCTATGTGACCGCCACGCCCACGGACACCTACATCTACCTCAAAGGCGGGCGCGGAGACGGCTTTGTGCCGCTGTGGACGGGCCAGGTCTCCGAGGAGGGCACCACGGAAAAAGGCGAGCCCTACCGCAATGAATTCCAGACCACCGTGCAGCTGGACAACAACTCCGCCGTCTCCTCCTCAGGCACCGTGGGCTACGCCAGCAGCGGCGGCTCCGCCTCCAACGGCTTTGGCGGGCAGCTCACCACGCCCGGCCACATCACCAAGGTGGCCATCACCAAGGAAATCATCGGCTACACCGCGCAGGCCGTCAGCGTGAATCCCACCTACGGCTCGCTCTCAGACTCCGCCTCCGGGACGCCGCCGCGGCAGTTTGACAAGACTACCACCTGGCTGGTCTTCGTCTCCAGCAACGGCCTCGGCTACAAATACCGCAAGGCCGATGTGATGGGCTGGGGCTCCCAGCGCCGCGAATAATTTCAAGCCCACCCTCCGCACCCCATGCCCTCCATCAATTCCAACTTCGACTGGGTGGACACGCCCAACCCCGCCGAGCGCGGCTTCACCATCACCGCCAAGGAAGGCCCCGGCGACGAGCTCCCGGACTTCAACTCCCGGATCTACCGCTGGAGCGACTGCCCGCAGTGGATCCGGCGCGCGGAGAGCATCCCCGAGAGCCTGCAAGGCTACACCCTGGTGCACGCCGCCAAGGCGGACTACCAGAAGCGCACCTTCATCTTTGGCCGCACACGCACCGAAGCCGAGCGCAACACGCCTTTCCAGGTCTCCTGGGTCAAGCGCATGCACTACTGGCCCACCGTGCTGCTGAAGCTCTGGTTTGAAAAAGGCAACCTGCCGCTCTCCGCGCAGTATGACAGCACCGGCATCGCCACCGCAGCACGCACGCACCCGCGCATGAAGATACGCGACGGCGCGGAATACCCCACGTGGTTCAAGATCAGCCGCTTCCTCTCCGAGGTGCCCTGGCCCCGGCGCGACAACCGCTCCCCCACACCCATCACCGACTCGCCGAACTGGAGCTTTGACGGCTGCAGCGGCAGCATCCCCGAGTGCCTGCACCCCGGCTGCCGCTTCCCCCGCTACCAGACCAGCGGCCAGGTCATCTTTGGCGCAGGCACGCCCGAGTCCGAGGTCAGCGGAGACCTGGTGGCGCAGGAGTTTCCCGCCACGCCCATGACGGACTGGGAGCGCTACCCCGTGGAGGACACCACGCAAAACATCGGCGGCTTCTGGTTCCGCGAGCTCGTCGAGGCCATGCCGCCCATCGACGACCGCGAGAGCACCTCATAGCCTTTAGAATACCATTTTCTGATGCCTAATACCACGACCACCTCCGGCCCTCCGGCCGCATCCCCCGCGCCCGCCGCCGCCGGCAGTTTTGTCCAGCCCGGCAGCTCGTGGCTGTCGCGGCAGTGGGTCGCCAAGTCACCCGGCGTGCGGATCACCCACGGCATCACGCAGGACAACGTGCTCATCCGCACCCGCAGCACGCGGCCGAGGATCGACATCGACCAGACCACCTCCGCCTTCGGCAGCCAGTCCCCCGCCCCGCAGACCACCGTGGAAGATCCGTTCCCCGCGCCCCCACCCTTCAGCATTTACATTCCGCCGCAGGAGGTGCCCCGGCCGACGCCGACGCCGACACCCACGCCCTGGCCAACGTCTTCACCCACACCGACGCCTCCACCTACGCCTACGCCTACGCCTACGCCTACGCCTACGCCTACGCCTACGCCTACGCCTACGCCTACGCCTACGCCCACGCCTACGCCTACGCCTACGCCCACGCCCACGCCCACGCCCACGCCCACACCCACACCCACACCCACACCCACACCCACACCCACACCGCCCCCGACACCCACACCACCACCCCCGACACCCACACCACCGCCCCCAACACCCACACCACCACCCCCGACACCCACACCACCGCCCCCGACACCCACACCACCGCCCCCAACACCCACACCACCACCCCCGACACCCACACCACCGCCCCCGACACCCACACCACCACCCCCGACACCCACACCACCGCCCCCGACACCCACACCACCGCCCCCGACACCCACACCACCGCCCCCAACACCCACACCACCGCCCCCGACACCCACACCACCGCCCCCGACACCCACACCACCGCCCCCAACACCCACACCACCGCCCCCAACACCCACACCACCGCCCCCGACACCCACACCACCGCCCCCAACACCCACACCACCGCCCCCAACACCCACACCACCGCCTATTCCTTAGCTCCATCATCCAACATGATTTTTGTCCAAATAGCTTCTTATCGGGACCCCGAGCTGTTACCGACCATTCAAGACGCGCTCTCCAAAGCCAAATACCCCGCCGATTTGCGCTTTGGTGTGTGCTGGCAGCATGGCCCTGAAGAAACAGCCATGAACGTTTTCTCGGGCAATCCACAGTTTCGAGTTGATGACGTGCCATGGCGGCAAAGCCAGGGGCTTGGCTGGGCCAGATCGCGGCTGCAGAAGATGTGGGAAGGCGAGGAATTCACTCTTCAGCTCGATTCGCACCACCGCTTCATCCAGGACTGGGATGCACTACTGATGCAAGACTGTGAAGCAACCTGCAGCGCGAAGCCCATCATCACCACCTATGCCGGCACCTATGATCCCTCAGGCGAGAAAGCTCCGGCGACCGAGCCTTACTGCATGGTGGCGGACCGCTTCACCTCCCATGGCACGATCATGTTCCTGCCCCAGGTGATCAAAGGCTGGCAGGACATGAACCGCCCGCTTCGCTCCAGATTTGTGAGCGGGCATTTCTACTTCACGCTAGGCCAGCACTGCGAAGACTACCGTTACGATCCTCAGCTCTATTTTGCGGGCGATGAAATCAGCCTCGCCATTCGCTCCTACACCTCCGGCTATGATCTTTTCCACCCGCACCGGCTGCGAGTGTGGCATGAGTACACTCGCGCCGGAAGAGTCAAGCACTGGGATGATCACCTGACCCAGAACGAACTGGTTGCATGGCATGAGCGAGACGTGATCAGCAAGAGGCGCCTTCGAAAGCTCCTGAAGGAAGAGGAGAACGATGAGGACATATCCGGCCATGACCTTGGAACAGTCCGGAGTCATCATGATTACGAACTCTACGCCGGGATCAATTTCAGCAAGCGCACCCTCCATGCAGACGCCGTGAAAGGCATCGCACCGCCCTGCACCTACATGGACGGAGCCAGCTGGGACAGCTCATTCCTGAAAGAGCAAACAGTAGACTTAAAATGGAATGACTCAGACATCGGGTCATGCACAGATTTGAAATTTGTGTACTTTGCCATTGAATGCGCAGACGGAAAGGTGCTGCACAGATTCGATGCCGACGCAGAAAGCCCTGAGGCCAAAAAGCAAACCAATCACAAAACAGTGCGGTTTTTATCATCGGCATCTCCGGCCAGGTTCATCCTATGGCCTGTCAGCCATTCTAAAGGATGGCTGGACAAGGTTATTCAGGCTCTCTGAGCGCTCCCTTTTTCATGAAATGAACATGATTCCTAAAATCGTCCATCAAACATGGAAAGACGACAACATCACCTACTGGGTCTTTCAGAGATCTCAGGCTTCGGTCAGAGCCTTTTTAGGGCATTGGGAATACAAGCTATGGACCGACGCTGACTTGGAAAGGTTGATGAAGGCTGATTTCCCACAATTTTATGAAGCGTGGTCAGCACTCGACCGGCATATCAAAAGGGTGGACACAGCAAGATACTGCATGCTGTACAAATATGGAGGAATCTATGCCGATCTTGATTTTGTTTTCACCCGTCCAGTCGACGAGATCATCACAGGCGAGGCCGACATGTATTTTTACAAGTCAACGGAAGCTGTCGTCAAAAAGCAGCACTTCCTCGGAAACGCCTTCATGGTAAGCAAACCGCTTCAGCCATTCTGGCTGGATGTGCTGAAACACATGTTTGCACTCCCCTCCGGCCTCAATCCCCTGCACCACACCGGGCCGCGGGCCCTCGGAGAGTACTACGAGGCCTTGACTGAAAAGCCGAACATTTTTGTTTTTGATGGAGACTATTTCGACAACGAAAAGTGCAATGCAGGCACGGGCAGGCATCAATATGGCTACCATGTAAGAGCCGCGACTTGGCAGCATCCGCACAGTCATCCCGCAACGGCCCGGCCTGCTCAGCGCCACCCGCTGTGACCAGCACCTTGTTTCATCCATTTTTCAGACTGCATGATCTATCCCAACCCTCAGATTTACCCCCACTTAAAAACGATCTTTGTTCATGTCCCGAAGACCGCAGGCACCTCCATTGAAAAAAGACTGCGGGAAAACAACGGCGTGGTGGTCGGCGGCCACACAACGGCCGAGGGATTTAGAAAGAAGTACCCCGGCGTATTTGATGACTATTACAAGTTTGCAGTCGTGCGCCACCCTCTAAGCCGTTTTGTGTCTGCTTTTTTCTATCTGCTGGACAGACCGATCAACCTCAATCTTCGCAATAAGATCGTGCATGAGTGCGCCACATTGGACACTTTCATAAGTTGTGTGGAGCAAAAACCAGACGTCATCAGTCAGATTGTCCACCTTTTCCCCCAGCATACGTTCATCTGCGATGCGCAGGATCGCGTTCTGGTCAATGATGTCTATAAGTTCGAAAATCTACCGGAAGAGTGGCTCCGCATATGCCAGACCATTGGCCTGCCTCATGAGCCGCTGGATATTCTAAACCCATCTTCCGCAGGCCAGCTTGAAATAGCGAACAAATCCAGATTGGTTGATTTAGTAACCAGCCTTTATCGAAAAGACTTTGAGCTGTTTGGCTTCAACTCAAAAGGTTAAATTTTGCATGCCATGAACACGGCTGATATTGGAAAAATAGAAGCTAAAGTCTTGTGGCTTTACGGCCTTTCGGGTGCGGGCAAAACCACACTCGCCATTGCGTTCGCCCAAGTGCTCAGGGAAGCCATGCACCCGGCTGTCGTTTTGGACGGAGACAGGCTGCGCATGGGGATGTGCCAGGATCTGGCGTTTTCGAGCGAGGACAGGCAGGAAAACGTTCGGCGAACAGCGGAACTGGCCAAGCTGCTTTGCGAGCAGGGGCTGATTGTGGTAGTCGCTTTGATGACACCGCATGAATCTATGCGCCAGATGGCCCGCTCCATCATTGGGGACAAGTCTTTCAAAGCGGTGTTTGTGAAATGTGACTATGCAGTCTGTGCATCCCGTGACACCAAAGGATTGTATGCGAGGGCGGCGGCCGGAAACATTCACCAGTTCCCAGGCAAAGATTTTGTGTTTGAAGAGCCGGCAAGATCCGACCTGGTGCTGGATACAGCGACTGAATCGATCCCCGCATGCATCCATTCGCTGATCCATCAATTTGCAGATTCTACATGAGCAACGGCATCTGAATCAAGGAGCGGACCAGACAGAAAGGAAGATTTTTGGATGGTATTCACGAGACCCGCCGTCGCCCCCCCCCGCATTGAATGCCGTGATATCCAGCAGCAACCTTCAGTCCTTCGCCTTGAGAGTGGCAGGTGACGCGAATATCAGCGAATTCTCAGGAACCCTGAATTCAGATCTTTGCATTCAGAAGTCTTCACTCAATGACAGGGCACCTTGAGATGGCGGCTGGATACGCCCGGTGCAGGCTCTCACTTGACCTCGGTCATCTTAAGTTCGGCAAACCAGGCGGTGCCTGAGACTGAGGCGCCAAAATAGCCGAGGCGGCACTCGAATACGCGCTCGGTTTCACTCTCTGTTTTGAATTCACTGCTGACTTCAGTCCATGAGTCGGCACTCACACGGCTGCTGGCACAGCCATTTCTCCCGGCGATGGAGAGGCAGGCTCCATCACCTCCGGAGGCATTGATGCCATTCCCATTTTGGTCCTTGATGTTCTGTGCTCTGATGAAACCTGAGATTCGATAGCGGGTGTTTGGCTTGACCTTCACTTTTTGGATGATGTGTGTGTCTGTGACACTTGGATTGATGACACGCAGCGTTGGCTTGTCGTGAAACAAAACCTTTCTATCCACCGACCACTTGACGTTCGCTGAGGAAACATGCGTTGTCATTTCCCACTTAACGGTTCCCTTTTGAAATGAGCCGTTATCCAGGAGATTGTCCGTTACGCTTCCTGATTCTTGGGACAGCCCCGCCAACGGCTGCACAGTCCCCGCCACGATCTCTTCGCGCACCTTGCCTAACTCCGTGATGGTTTCCAGTTTGGGACCGCCGGCCGTTTTCAGCATGCTGTCAATGCGAGCGATGTTCGATTTTTGGACAGGAGCAAGCGCCTTGGCTCGGGCATCGTCATACATGGAGAAGAGCTGCACGGCACTAGCCTGCGGAGAAGGCACGGACTCTCCGGCGAGTTTCTCCTTGAGCTGGTTGGTCAGCAGCTCCGCACCGGCGGCATCACCATCCTTCGCCAGCTTGGTAATCAGCGGTATGGCGGCCTTCTCCAGCGACTGGTTCACGCGCTCCACGGCCTGCGCAGCCTGCTTGCGGTAGTCCTTGAGGATGGCCTCGGGGCTGTCTGCCAGGGCGGAGGTGGAGGCGAAAGAGACCAGCAGAAGGGTGAGGAGCAGTTGTTTCATGAGCACGTGGTTGGGTGGCCAAATGATACGCTTAGGAACATATCTGCAAGCTGAATTGAGATTTATGATGTTCCACCGAACAGATTTAAAGAACCCAAGGGAACCGGGTGGAATCTTTAGGATCAACAGGCATTTGTCCGAAAATTCTCCCGCCCTGGGCGCATCCGTGCTGCCAAACCGGCCCTGCTGAGCGGCCAGCACCCGCCATGCCCCTCCCCTCTGTCATGCCCCCCCGGCAGGGCACAAGCACGGAAGTGCACGCAAACGGATTCAGCCCCCCCGGCTCCCGGCCTTTTGTGCATTCCGTGGCCGCTCTTCAGCCTGCTCCCGCGCCTCAAACTCAACGAATGTCACATCATACCACATTCCGGTATCTTTTCACTTGCATCCCCAGATCCAAGACTTTTCCCATGGCCTTCATCTTCTCCACCTCCCACCTGCCTGAAGCACGTGCCCGCCGCCCTGACCACCTTGAAGAAGAGGAAGACGAAGACGTCATGCAGCCCATGCCCCGCGCTGGCGGCGTCCGCGCCTTTAGCCACCTGCCGGTGCGTGACAATCCTGCGCCTTCCACCGCCCCGCTCCGGGAAGACAGCCCCCGGAGAGGGATCGTCCCGATCCCTCCACGCTCCGCCACACCCACCAGCGCCGCACCCTCCAGAACGAGGGATCAAGATGATCCCCCTCCGCCAGAAACCGACCCCGAGGACGACACCACCCCGCAAGACCACGCAGACGACAGGCCCTGGTACATGCCCCGCATCACCGCCCAAGACCCGCCACCGCAGGATCACAATGAGGACGCATACGCCCCCGCCCTCAAACCCTGGGAAAACACCACCCGCAGCTCCGGCTTCGATGATGCACCTCCCGCTGCCTCCAGCACCCGCGACAGCGGCTTCTCCCCCTCCTCGCAGAAACTCCGCGATGCTTTCCATCCTCCCGCTCCACGCTCACCTGTCGGGCAAGCCCCCGCTCAAGACAGCAAGCCCGCCCAGCCGGGAGGCCGCTTGTTTGAACAACGCAGCGCACCAGAGGCGTTTTTGAGCCAGCAGATGGGAAAGGATGCCAGCGGGACCTCGTCACAACAGCGCCTTCAGGGACCCGACCGAACCCTTGCAGCGCAACCACAGCCAGTGCGTGGGTCCACTCCGCCGGCAAACGGCAGCAACCCCGCAGCGCCTAGCCAGGCCGTCACCCCCTACCGGGGATCAGACCCCGACAAGAAGGATGAAGGACGGGGGACATCACCAAGAAATAACTCAGAAGTTAAGGAGACACCCACATCGCTGCCACCGCGAAACCCTGATGCCCTCCCACAATCAAGTGGGAACAAAATGCCTGGCATGAATGGCACTTGATTAAGCCGCCTTTCGATACTTGTCGCGGTGGGGGATTTCCTGAAACTCGCGGCGCGGCTGCGTCAGCAGCTGATGGGTTTTGGGGCGTCGTTTCTTGGCCCTGGGTTCGCGTCGTCCGGTGCGTTGGGGGTTCATCACTGAGGCGATGGCTTTGAGCAATTCATCCCGCCACTGTTCCAGTTTGCGAGGCTTGTCAGCATAGAGTGCGGCACGCGGCAGCCATTCGCGCAGCACGTCAAGCGCGCCTTTGAAGCTGACCCGCCCAAGCTCACGGCCGTGCGCGCTGGCGCTGTGCAGGATGAGCAGCCGGATGGCGTTGTAGGCGCAGGCATGCATGAGGATCTCCTTCTCGATCATGTCGGGAGTCTTGCAGCGCAGCACATCCATTTTCATCGTCGTTTTGATGTCCCGAAAAAACAGCTCGATGCTCCAGCGGCGGTGGTAGAGTTCGGCGATCTGCTCCACGCCATACCCTTTGGCATCGACCAGCGTGGTGGCGATCCACACGCAATGGGTACGGAAGCCTTTGCGCTCAATGGGCACCTTGATGATGCGCACTTCGAGCTGCTCCGGCAGCGCCTCCCACTGCCGGGCATCCCACGGGCACTTGCCAGGTCGATGTTTGGGCTTGTGCCAGCTCTGCAGGCATTGATGGCCGCCCAAAGAGCGGCCTTTTCCCAGGTCCTTGGGGCGTGCCTGATGCAGGCGCAGGACGGTGTCAACGCCACGCGCCTTGAGCTCGGCCATGAGCGCCCAGGCGCAGAAGCCGGCGTCGCCGAGGAGCACATCGCCCTGTTTGAGCAGATGGCTCACCTGCTGCCAGAGGCCCAGGTCATGACGGCACCACCTGCCCAGCGCGTGGCCCAGCCAGGCACCCGTCGAGAGGCAGAAGACACCCAGCATGGAGGCAACCGGAAAGCCGCAACCCGGCTTCTGAGCAGGGGGCTGCGGCCAGCGCTCCTGGTTCCTGGTGGTGTCAGGCATCGAGCAACTCGTGCCATCAAGCACTTTGACCTCACGTCCGCACCACAGCCAGGCTGAGGGTGCCTGTGCGGTGAGTTTGGAGCGCAGAGCCTCGCAGGCAGCCTGGACAAACGGAAGGCTCAGAGCGCAACGCGCCTGGCAAAAAGCCCCGGTTCTCAGGGAAGGACGCTTGGGATCGAGCGGACGGTTGATGAGCCAGGCACGGACTTTGGCGACGACGCCCTGGCAGGCCATGCCCGGGTTGAGCACTTGGAAAAGAAAGGCCCAGAAGAGGGTGGTGGGGGTGTAAATGGACTCTCGAAGTGGTTTGGAATCAGGAGCACTGGAGAAGAAATCCTGAGGGAAGAAGGGACCGATCAGGGCGGAAAGATCGGGCAAGGAGAGGTGGCGGAAGTGCTCGATGCCCCGGGCAAGCAGGCTGGCCAGGGAAGGCTTGGCCCTGCCCTGAAGCAGGTGAGGGAAATGAGGGAGGAAAGAAGTTTGAACAGCCATGTGAAGTGGAGTTCAAGCATCGTTGGAATGTTCAAATAATGTTACACAAAAATTTTAATACATATGCCTGTAAATGAACCTGCCAAAAAACGAATCCTGCCCTTAATCAAGTGCCATTCATGCCTGGCATTTCATCCACGCAGAGTGACAAGGTGGTCAAGACCTCCAGCAGCAGCCCGGAAGGCTGCGGCAGCAAGGGCGACCTGTATGATATTCCAGACGCAACGTTTAAGTCATTGACTGCAGCTGATATATTTAAGAAAAACCAAGACGAAGGTGGTCTTGCACTTACTGAACGCAATGGCGGTTACATTGGTGATAAAATCAAAGCGAAGGCGACGGTCAAAAAGGACGCCAACGGCAAGTATGTAGGATATGTGTGCATACCGCGTATTTATACCTACAGTCCTACTTCCTACATTGCCCGGCCGCAGCTCCGATGGACCTCGGGCAAACCCGGAGCAGACACAGCGGACATCACCGCCAAAACGGTGGCTGATTTGACCGAGCACGAAAAAGCCCACATCAAGGTTGATCAAGCAGTGGGACGGCGTATCTCCAAATACTATTCGGAAAATATATTCAAGCTTAAGACCAAGCCTTATGCAACCGAGGAAGAGGCAACAAAGAAAGTGCTCAACATGGAGCAAATGTTCTTTCTCGGATGCCACAGAGCGTTCACAACGATGAGGGACAGATACAATGACAAGCATCTTCCCACCCACGTACGTGCCTGCAAGGGAGGATCGGGCACCGAGTTCTATGAGCCTAATCCAGACTGGTTTACCAGCCTGGGCCTGGATGACAAGATTCAGAATGAGCCCGTGAATGTCCCGTTGCCCACAGACCCATAATCCTTTTGAATGAACCTATGAAAAATCGCCTTCTACTTCTTGCGTGCTTTCTCGTGGCGGCAACCTGCCTCCCAGGGCAGACCCCAGGGCAGCCCGCCGAGCCGACGGTGTATACCAGTGCCCAGATCCTGCCTTTCCTCAGGCTCTATGATCTGGAGGGCTTGAGCGATCTCATTCACAGGGGCTCTGACGTCGGCAAAGAAGTGGCTGTTTCATTCAATGATTACCCCTGGTACAATGTGCCCTTTAAAATGATGCGCGTCGAAGGTGACAATGTGTCGCTCAAGACGGATGAACGTGGCTATTATGTCCTGCTCCCCTTTCTCCCGCCCACGCTGGAGAAGCTTGCAGAAGCGCGCACGTTTCAGGAAGTGCTGCAGACTCTGGTGCCGCCTTCCCGCTCAGGAAATGAGGCCTACTTCAACATCATGTATGTTCCCGAGTCCACCCAGTTTCTAGAGTTGGACAAGGGCAATATTGGTCTGATCCTAACGGCGGCATACCTCTATCAGGACAGGATTGTTTGGGTGGAGTGCGAGATGCACTACAAGCAAAGCAAGGTAGCGCGCACCGTCGCCACTCCATTTGATGAGTCGGTGATTCAGATCCATCTCTCACCGAAATATAAATGAGCCATTGAGTGCCAAGTTTTGGCAGATGACTGCTCGTGGCGCTTGAAGGCGAAGAGAGCTGTTGTTTGCGAGCCCATCATCGATGAGCGGGCTGTTATCCGATCAACGGAAGATATAAGATATAATATCAGTCTTTCACTTGTAGCCACGACGGCTCTGCTCGACTGCCACAACCAGCTTGCCCGACTCCCTTCTCAAAACCCGCGCCACTAGCATCCGAGGCAACGATCTGTCATGAGGTTGAAAATGAGAAGCGTAGGCGTCTCACCTTTGCTAAATGCCTGGCATCTTTTCTGGCATCTTTTCCTGTTGCGAACATTCGAATTGCCGATTGACGCCCCAGTCATGATCAAACTAAGGTTTTGGAGTGAGTAAATTAACTGCCAGGCTTCTTTTCGGCGGATCGCTGCTTGCAGCACTGGGTGCAGGATTGTCTCTGGGCTTTTTGACGGATTATTTCCTCGGTTGGAAATTTGGGGCGTCCCAGCTGGTGCTCGAGTTGACTGACACTCTAAGCTATTCAGTGCTGGCTTTCATGGCGATCGTGGCGCTGGTGAGTGCGATCTCCTTTTATCGGAAGAAAAAGCCGGCAGACATCCCCGGTGCGGCCTGGTCTTTGCTTCATCATTGCATCACCCTGGCAGCGGTGCTGGTCATGGGTGTCAGTTCCTACTGCATCCTGCCATCGAGTGTTCGCAACACTGCTTTTGGATGGGGAGTGACGGACTTTTTGAACGCGTTTCCTGGGGAGGCAGACCTCCTTAGAAAAACACTGACAGCGAAAAGACCTGCTCCGGCGGAAGGTGAAATCGATCTTTCGGATACACCAGCCCCCCTTATTGGAAGCAGCTGGGAAAGTCGACCAGGCATCCGTGGAGTGGGTTATGCCAGACGTGGCAATGCCCTTGTCTTTGAAAGTTATTTGCATGGCCACAACCGGCACATTGTCGCTGTTTATTTGACTGGTGTGGATGAGGCTGCCACAGAAAAGGTGCTTGCTGAGGACCTCTGGATACTTCATGCGCGTCCTTTATTCAGCACTAGAACGCAAGGACTGACGCTGGAATGGCAGGATATCACTTTCAGATAGCCTGACAGGCGCAGAAGTCAGCCCATCAAGGTATTTTCAAAAAATGCGGACAGCGCCACAAACATGCCAGGCATTTTGCCTTTGGCGACGGGTGAAAAAGCGCGCTGATTTTGCGCCCCGCCAGCAGCGGGCATCCTGCATTTCATGCCTTGTCATCTCCACCGGCATTCCATACGGTTTTTAAACCACATCATACCACATTCCGGTATCTTTTCACTTGCATCCCCAGATCCAGACCCAAGACTTTTCCCATGTCCTTCATCTTCTCCACCTCCCACCTTCCTGAAACACGAGTCCGCCGCCCTGCTCACCTCGAAGACGAGGAGAAGGAAGACACCATGCAGCCCATGCCCCGCGCCGGCGGCGTCCGCGCCTTCAGCCACCTGCCGGTGCGTGACAATCCTGCGCCTTCCACCGCCCCGCTCCGGGAAGACAGCCCCCGGAGAGGGATCGCCCCGATCCCTCCACGCTCCGCCACACCCACCAGCCCCGCGCCCACCAGACTGGAGGATCAGGATGATCCCCCTCCTTCAGAAGCCGACCCCGAAGACGACACCGCCCCGCAAGACCACGCAGACGACAGTCCCTGGTACATGCCCCGCATCACCGCCCAAGACCTGCCCCCGCAGGCCCACGATGAGGATGTGGGCAGCTCCAGCCTGAACCGCCCCGTCCGCAACTCAGGCTTCGACGACGCGCATTCTGCTGAACGCAGCACCTCCACCACTCGAGACAACGGCTTCTCACCCTCCCCGCAAGACCTCCGCGATGGCTTCCACGCTCCCTCCCCGGACTCTCCCACCCGAGAAACCCCCGCTCAAGACAGCCGCCCCGCCCTGACCCGAGGCCGCATCTTTGAAAAGCGCCTGCCTCCCGGCCTCCGAGGTCAGAGCACAGGCCAGTTCCAAAGCCTGGCTGACAAGCCTGAATACCATGGTCTGGTGTACCGCCCCGGCAGCACAGAGAATGAGCGGCATCAAGCCGACGGCTTCTTCCAGAATGTGGCAGACACCCGCGCCACAGGGCAGGCTCCATCAAGCCCCAAAGCACCGCAAACATTCGCGCAGAATGTCACTCCTGGGTCGAAACCACCATCGGGCACGGCATCTGGTGCCGCTGCAGCCAATGCACCCGCCCCCGCCTCGGGAGACCCGGATCAAAGATCAAACATCTCAATCGACGACGATCAAAATTCCCCCTTTGCGAAAGCTGTGCAAGATGCCCTGAACAGAGAACTCCAGGAGTCGCCCACCACAGCTGCAATCATGCAAGCAGTCAGGAGTCTTCCCAACAAGATCCGAATCGTTCCAAAATCGGGAAAAGGCGAGGCAACCATGAGCATCGGCGATGACGGCACCGTGACCATTGAAATCAATCCAAGCGAACTGTCTGGCGCAACTTTCGGGCACGAACTGGCCCATGTGATTCAGCGGGTTGCATTTAAAAATGAATATAAAGAAGCCCTCGCCAAACCTGACAAAAACAATCCCAACCCCTTTGAGCGAGCACGGAAGAAAGCCAGCGAGGCACTGAATCAAATCATCCCGGTGGCATACCATGGAGATCCCGGGGACGACTACACGGAAAACGAAGCCGTTCGCGTGTCCAACATTGTGAATGCGGAACGAACAGCCGCCAAAATCAAAGAACAGTTCAAGGGCAGAACCAACGTCCCCCCGGAGGAAATCGCCAAAGCTTTCTGGCAGGAAGCCCGGAATCTGGAGGAAGGCAAACATTTCAGAAACACGTATGCAATCCCCATGCTCACCAGGTACGGCAATCATGATTTTATCCACGTGGCAAAGACATTGGGAAATGGAGTCACGCCAGAAATGCTGAAGAAGGTGAGGAACTCCATGGACAATCCCCCTCGTTATCAAACCTTTTACATTCCACCCGCACCACCAGCATTCCAGCCCGCGTTGAGACCACGTTGAATGCGATCTTCAGGTCCGTTTGATCCCCTCTCTCCTGCTTCATCACGGTTCACCGTTGCAAATCATCGGGGATGGGTTCAGCCTGAGGCATGCGGTACTCGGCCATCTCAAAGAAGCTTGGATCACGATGCGTACACCGAACGGGGCTGGCTGCCGCCGCGCTGGCCTGCTGCTGCTTCGCCGTGCTGGCATCCGAATCCAGGCCCATGATCCCGCCGGAGAAGGAGCCTGCGCCGTGGCAGCGCGCGGGCATCGAGGCGGCGCTGGCTGATCCGGCTCCCATGGTGCAGTATCACGCGCTGCACTACTGCAAGCGCAAGAAGTGGGTGGCGCAGCTTCACCTCCCCACCACGCAGTGGCTGAAGTGGCTGGCCCTCCCTGACAGAGATGTCCGGGAGCTGGCAACCAGCGCCGCTGCGCAACTGGGCGCGCAGATGCCGCCGGAGGTGCAGCACGCACTGGCACGCCTGCAGCATGACAAGGGTGCGGAGATCTCCGCACGACACGCCGCCACAGAGGCGCTCGGGCGGGTGGGCGGCGGCATGATCCCCGAGGTGCAGCTGGAGATGGCGGCTCTTCTCGATCAGCCACAAACCGATTTGGAGCAGAGGATGGCCGCCAGCAAGGGCCTCGGTGAGCTGGGGTCCGCCATGACCGCTGCCACGCAGGAGGCGCTGCTCTCTCTCCTGAAGAACCCGCAGGCCCCTGCTGAAGCCGCCTTCCATGCGGCGGAAGCAGTGGCCGGTCTGGGTGCCAGCATGCCGCCACAGGCACGGGAGGTGATGCTGGGCCTGCTGCTGGACACGCATGCCAGCCTCTCGCTGCGGGACAGCGCAGCAGTGGCCATGGCCCGCCTGGGGCCGCAGATGCCGCCGCAGGCACTGGAGCTGCTGCGCGCAGCGCTGCGGGATCCCGCCGCCAGCCATCCCCTCTACTTCGTGGCTGCCAGAGCCCTGGCCATGCTGGGGCCGCGCATGCCGCCGGAGGTGCCGCAGGCGCTGCTGGCCGCGTATGATGTCCAGCCGCCCGCACAGGGCGGTGAAGATGCCAGAAAAGAGCACCTCCTGCTCCATGAAAATATCGCACATGCGCTGAAGCTGACGGCGCCGCACATGCCCCAGGCTGTGCAGCAGGGGCTGCTGGAGCGCTTTCTCAAGGCCGCGCGCACACCGCAGCCGCCCGTGACAGCGCAGGATGCCGAGCACTTCATGATGGAGCGCGACATCCTGGGTGCGGAGCTGCGCATTCTGGCCGGAGCAGGCACGCATGCGAGCCCCCCGGTGATGAAGGAAATCCTGGCCGAGTTTCTGAGCCCGGCCGCCCGCGATGACTCACGGCAGGCCATCGCGGAGGATTTCTTTCAGCAGCTTGCCACGGGTGGCGCGCTGCCGCCGGAGATCCAACGCGCGCTGGCGGCCTGCCTGCCGGACAAGAACGCCGTGCTGCATGCGCGCGCGCTGGCCGCCCAGACACTGGGGCACCTGGGTGCCGCTGCCAGCCCGGAGATCAGGCATGCTCTGGTGGCGCTGCATCAGGACCAGGCCGCAGACGAGATCCTGCGCTCCAGTGCGCTGGAGGCCATGACGCACCTGGGCGCAAACATGCCTGCGGAGGCCGTGCCGGCGCTGGTGGGCATCATCACACAAGCGGCCGCAGAGACCGCGCCCCCCTCTGCCCCGCGCAGCGTTCCCCTGATCCCCGTGGAGTTCGCCGTACCCGCACTCGGAAACCTGGGCGAAAAAATGCCATCCGAGGTGCAGGAGGCGCTGCTGGCAGCCATGCAGCACCCCATGGGCAACGCCCAGACACCCTGGGACGCCGCCTACGCCCTGGCGCAGATGGGCGACAAGCTCCCGCCGCAAGTACAGCAGCGCCTCCTTGCCCTTCTCGATGCACCTGGGCTAACGTGGCAGACGCGCCTCGCCATTGACCAGACGCTCGGTGTTTCCGGCATCCATCCCATCACAGACGCGCAGGTCGCAGAACTCCTCGCCAAAACCTATGCTGGCGAGCCCGATCCCGAGCTGCGCTTCTACCTCCACCTCTGGCTCGGACGCACACCCGCGCACCTCCAGGCCGTGCGCTGGCTCGGCAGCACCCAGACGGATCCGCCTTTGGGAGACACACCGCCGCAGTCAATCCTCGGCCTCATCTCCCGCTTCTGGCCCCACAGCGCCGGCATAGACGCCTCACACACCGCACTGCGCCACGCCATGGCCCGCCGTACCAGCCAGCTCATCACCACCCATCTGAAATCCCGCCCGCTGGACGAGCCCCTGCGCAAAGTGCTGAACACACTCGCCACCCAGCTTGCAGAAGCCCCCTCCCCCGACTGCGCCACCGCCCTGCGCGCTGTGCAGGCCGCACTGGCGGCGGGTGAAAAAGCGCGCTGATTTTGCGTCCCCGCCAGCAGCGGCCAAACGGCGGGCATCCTGCATTTCATGCCCCGTCATCTCCACCAGCATTCCATACGGTTTTTAAACCACATCATACCACACTACGGTATCTTTCCACTGGCATCCCCAGATCCAGGCCCAAGCTTTCCTGCATGGCCTTCATCTTCTCCACCTCCCACCTTCCTGAAACACGAGTCCGCCGCCCTGACCACCTCGAAGATGAGGAGGACGAAGACACCATGCAGCCCATGCCCCGCGCCGGCGGCGTGCGCGCCTTCAGCCACCTGCCGCCCGCGCGCGCTCTGGCAGACTCCTCCGGCCCGCTCTCCGCACGCCCCGCCACCCCCGTCGGCCGCCCACGCCGGCACATCGAGCCCGAGGACGATCAGGACAGCACCCAAGCCCCCGTAGCTGAATCCGACCACGGTGATGCCACCCGCGCCCATGCTGACTACGCGGATGACACCCTCTGGCACAGCCCCCGCATCACCGCCCAGGACCAGCCCCCGGAGAGCCATCAAGAAGACGACCGCGCCCTGGAGGAGGAAGACCATCCCGACCCCTCCATGCACCGCGACTCATCGCGCACCCGCAGCAGCGGCTTCATCCCTTCCCCGCAGGATCTCCGCGACGCCTTCCACTCCACCATGGGCGAAGACTTCTCCCAGGACGACCGCTCTGCCCAGCCCTATGGCCTCCGGGATCAGCGCACAGGCCAGCCCCAGGGGTTCGCAGGCAAAGCTGTATACCACGATCTGGTGTACCGCCCCACAAGCAGCCCTGAGAATGAGCGGGATCAACACGAAGACTTTTTCCAACACACGTCTGGCACCAGCGCCACGCGGCAGGCTCCATCCAGCCCCCGGGCACCGCAGACATTCGCACAGAGCGCCAGGCCTGCGGCGCAGCCCGTGCCAAAGGCGGGCCAAAACACTTTCGCCGCACCTCCCCCGCCACCCAAGACGCCCGACCAACAGTCACAGGCAGACATGGCGCGGAGCGTTCTCAAATCATATCCTGAAGACCAAAGGTTGGAAAAAGCGAAGAACCTGATCGATCTCAAAGTCCAGTACACCCTTCATACCCAGGGAATACCGGGCCTGCAAAAAATGGTGTCCGGTGAAGCTGGTTTCTCCAAAAACATCCAGACAGGCCTTCTGGACAACTACCTAAACGGCGCCCCGAAAAAACAATACAAGATGAGTCATCAGGATGTTTATGACTGCAACATCGGCCTGAACTTCGCCCGGTCCGCAGAATTTCTGAAGGCCTTGAAGGAGAACACCACCGGAACCACTCCCAAAGTCTGGACCTTCAAAGCCAATGTCCCCGCGATAGCTGGCACCAGCGCAACTCTCGGCAATTTTACCGCCCAGGTTGACATGAAGGTGACAAGCCACCTCGAACAAGACAAGAATGGAAACTGGATCACCAAGTGGGAGGTGTCGGGAGCTTTCACGGTCAATGACACCTACGACTTTGACATCGTGGACAAAGAGGCGGAAAGAGCGGTCAATGACATGGTCAACGGCGTGAATCAAGGCCTGTATCAGGGAAGAACCCAGGCAGGCCAGCTCAAGACCCTCCTCATGTCACGCGTCCCCGGAACAGGATTTGCAGTCACCTCGGATCCCATTACATTCACCCAGACATCGAATCAATCCACCGCACAAATCATCACCGATGTGGGAACCTACCCGCCAAAGTCGACTGCTCCGCCGCCATCCAGGTAGCCTGGGGCTGGTGGCCCTGCTGCTGAGCGCGGCGGCGGCACTCTGCCTCACGCCCTGGGAGCTTCAGCGTCATCACAAGACCTCGGACGATGACATCGAGGTGCTCTATGTGTTTGATGACGAGGCCCTGTTTCAGTACCGCTTTCCCACCTTTGACGGAAAGCGGAGCTACCGACTGGATCTCGTCAGGGCGGTGCCCGGAGATGAGCCGGAGGTGGCCACTGCCATTGGTGATGAGATCGAGGAAGAGCAGGTTCTGGAGATCGAAGAGGGCTGCAGGATAGAGCTCACAAGCGGAAAAAAGCTGCTGATCACAGGTTACCCGCCCGCGGCAAACCGCAACATGTCGCTTGCGGAGCTCAGCCAGTATGAAAAGACCCGGAAATTGCTCTGGTGGCTGATCGATGAAAAGACGGTGGTCAAAGCCGGCACGCTGGAGGAGCTGGCGAAGGCCGTGCCTGAACTCAAGCCCGCGCTCGAAAAGCTGAAGCTGCTAAAGGCGGCGGATCTTTTCGAGCACCTCAAAAAAGAGCCGGACATGGCCGCCCCGCGCAGCGCAGCAGCACCACAGGCAGGAGCCGGGCCGTCCAAATAAAGCCGCTCTCGCCAGACTGGCCTCATCAGCACGCGCCTCATAATACCATGTAATGGTATTTTTATTTGCATTCCCGCTTCATGACCCAAACCATGCTCCATGGCCTTCATCTTCCCCACCTCGCACCTCCCCGAATCCGGACGCCCTTACGATGACGACGAGGAGGAAGACAACACCATGCAGCCCATGCCCCGCGCCGGCGGCGTCCGCGCCTTCAGCCACCTGCCGGTGCGTGACAATCCTGCGCCTTCCACCGCCCCGCTCCGGGAAGACAGCCCCCGGAGAGGGATCGTCCCGATCCCTCCACGCTCCGCCACACCCACCAGCGCCGCACCCTCCAGAACGAGGGATCAAGATGATCCCCCTCCGCCAGAACAGGCCCACGGTCGCCGGGAAGACAGCCCCCGGAGAGGGATCGTCCCGATCCCTCCACGCTCCGCCACACCCACCAGCCCCGCACCCTCCAGAACGAGGGATCAAGATGATCCCCCTCCGCCAGAAGCCGACCCCGAGGACGACACCGCCCCGCAAGACCACGCAGACGACAGGCCCTGGTACATGCCCCGCATCACCGCCCAAGACCTGCCACCGCAGGATCACAATGAGGACGCACACGCCCCAACCCTCAAACCCTGGGAAAACACCACCCGCAGCTCCGGCTTCGATGATGCGCCTCCCGCAGCCTCCAGCACCCGCAGCAGCGGCTTTCCCCCTTCCACGCAAGACCTCCGCGACGACTTCCACGCCCCCACCTCAGACTCTCCCAGCAGAGAAGCCCCGGCGCAAGACCACAGCACCGCCCTGCCCCGAGGCCGCATCTTTGAAAAACGCAGCGCTCCAGAGTCGTTTTTGAGGCAGCAACTGGGCAGGAATGCCAGCGGCCCCTCTTCACAACAACGCCTTCAGGGATCCCATCAAGTGCTTGCCGCGCAACAGCAGGCGCGTGGGGCCAATCCCCCGACTAAGGGCGGTGCGCCCGCAGCACAGCCTCAAGCCCTGGCTCAAGCTCAGCGTCCAGCCGCCGCTCCTGCACAAGCTGCTCCCGCAGCCCCTCACTCCCCCGCCGGAAGCGGCTGGGTAGATCAAGCCGGGCAGCACCCATACAAGATTCATGAGGCAGATGAGAATGCGGAGATTGTCCGCACCGCCGACGCCTCGGCACCTCCTCCGCAAAAGGGCGCTAAATTTGGAGAGCACGCCCGCTCAGTCATCAATGCAGCACTTGAGAATTCTCCCACTGCCAGAGCTGTGCTCAATAAAGCGCGTGAACTTTCGGGAAAGGATGTGGTCATCCACTCAACAACCGCTACCAACGCCCAACCGTATATCGGTCTCGACGGCACCATCCACATCTATGTGAATCCTAACACGCTCCTGCCCGGGACGCTCGCCCATGAAACGGCTCATGCCATTCAAAATTGGTATCAGCAAGCAGCGAAAAGAGGCGCTGCCCCCCCGACAGACCAAGAATTGGATGATGCCAAGCTGCGGGGAAGGCAAGAGCTGCATAAGATCGCGCCGGTGACGTATATTGACCCCAGGAGCAAGCCCGAGGACGACACCAGCGATCACGAACCTCGTAGCAAATCCACGGAAAATGAAGCGATGCGCATCGCCAACATCGTCAATGCCGAGATCAGCGCCGCGAAAGTAAAGGCGAAGATGGAAGCCTTCAAAAAAGAACGGCCGGAAGAGTTTGAAACGATGCTCAAAGATCCCAAAAAAATGGCCGAATCTGTTGCCCAATCATTTTGGTTCGAGCAGAAAAAGCTCGAAGCCATTTCTCACCAGACCGATATGCATGTCCCCATGCGTGAAAGTACTCTCTATGGGAAGGAAGGCGGCCTCAAGCACGTGCTTGAGATGCTGGGATATGGGGTGACTGAGAGCCATATAAAGAACGCAGCTCCCATCAGGCATCGCTATGCTCCACCCACTCCACCCAGGTAAAAAGCTCTGCCTCCACAGCGCCTTCATGCAGCGCCTCTCCCGGCGTACCCTGCCTCTTTTTGGAATCTCACTGCATCATCATTTCTTCCCCGCACTCCGAGCCAGCACACGTTCGACGGCACTGCGTGCGGTGGCAGAGGCGGGCTGGGTTTCTTTGACGTCGTCGGCTTTCAGGCTGGCCTCCAGGCGCGTGAAAAGCGCGACGACTTCTTCATCCGGCGTAGCGCCAATGCTTTGCGCGACATCGGCGGCGCGCTGGGCCATCTCCCTGCGCACCGCAGGATAGGCCGCACTGTGAGGCCAGAGTTTGAGCAGCGTGCGCAGCACGGCCTGCTGCTCCTGCGCACTCAGTGCAGTTCCTTTGGCAGGCAGTGGATCGGCAGGCCGCCCCAGCCAGCGCACGCTCAGCAGCAGCTCAGGATCATGCCCGGACCAGAGGTAGAGGGAGAATCTGAGAGACTGCAGATCCTTGTCATCCACAGCGGCGGCTGCTCCTGCGAGCGCGGCGCACTGCCAGGCGGGATCGCGCTGGAGGTTTCCCCAGAGTTCGAGGGGTTCAATGGCCCAGTAACGTGTCAAGAGATCGGTGCTCTGGAGCAAGGGAAGTGAGGACGAGATGGCAGGAGCGGCGGCGGCGGGCCCCATGCGCTCCAAAGCGCGCAGGATGTGGCGGTTCAGCGTGTTGTCTCCGTCTTTGAAATGCTGCACCAGCGCCGGGACCACGAGGGGCACCACACTGGGGCCAAGCTGCCCCAGAGCCTCCGCAGCGATATGCTGGGAGAAGTTGCCCAAATGCCCGAGCCCCTGCGTGTCTGGATCATCAAGCACCGCCAGCAGATCCCTGGCAGCAGGCGCAGCCGCCGGGCCCAACTGGCCGAGCGCGACAACGGCGCAGAGCCTGCACTCCTCGTTTTTCTTCTTTAGAAATGGCAGCAGTGCAGGCAGCGCCACAGGTGCCGCAGACGGTCCCATACAGCCGAGAGAATCGATGACCGTGCAAGGCAGATAGGGCTCCTTGCTCTGCAGCAGCGGCAGCAGGGCACGGGCCACCGTGGGCGCGGCTTCATCCCCCACAGCGGTCAGGGCTCTCGCGGCAAGAGCCTGCACCATGGGCTTGCTTTCGTCCTTCAGGAGCGGCAGCAGATCCTTCAGGTAGGGCACGAGCCTGGGCCCCACCTTCTGCAGGCAGACCACCACCGCCTCCCGCACGTATCTTTCAGGGTCTGTGAGCAGGGGCAGAATGAAAGGGATGCCCTCGCTGTAGAGCCCCTCCCCCGGACCTCCGTAGATGAGCAGATACATGGCATCGTGCCGCGCGCTCCACGCGGGGGTCTTGGCCGGGAAAACGTCCTGCGGCCCGGAGTCCTTCGCTTTGAGCAGGCTCAGCAGCGCCTTGCGGCAGGCGCCCTCCTCGCGGTCCATGTTTCGCAGAGCCTGGACAGTGCTGAGGACAACGCCAAAGTCGTCATCCTGCAGCAGCGGGACGAGGGCGCTGACCATCTCCTCTGTGGCCAGCGGCCCAGCCTGACCGAGCGCCTTGACGGCACTCTCACGCTCATAGAAGTGCGGATCATGCAGCTGCGTGAGCAGTTCCTTCACTCTCTCCGGCGCGATCTTCTCCGGCGCTTTTTTCCCAGCCTCTGCGCCCTCAGGCGGAGCTGGATCGCGCTCCTTCTCGGCTGCTCCCGCGCCGCCGGGTGTGGGCGTTGGGCTCAGTTGCTCCAGCGCTTTCGCCGCCCTTTTTTTGATCTCCTCATCCGGGCTTTGCAGCAGCGGCTCCAGGTCCTTCGCGGTGAGCAAGCCATCGCCCCAGTGTTTCCAGGTGATATGCTGCACCGCCAGAGAGCGGAGGAGTGGAGAGGCATCCGCCAGCGCAGCGCGCAGCCCCGCCGCCTGCCATGGCTGAGGCCGGGCGCTCTGCTTTTCTTCAGGGGTGGGAAAGTATTCCTGGGCTGCGGCAATGCACTGCAAGGCAAGCATCGCGCAGACCACCCAGCATACTCTGCCAGCACGACCCCTGAAAAGAAAAGACATGCCGTCAATTACACCACTCCCATGGCGCTTTGAGCAAGGTTTTTTTGCAGGCAGCAGAAAGCCAGAGCCGCCCCGCCGCCGTGAACCTGCCGGACGAAGCCTCTCCATCCTCCCGCCTGAAAACCAAGAACCAAGAACCAAGAACCAAGAACCAAGAACCAAGAACCAAGAACCAAGAACCAAGAACCAAGAACATATATCATTTCCTACCACACCTCGGTATTTTCACACTTGCATCCCCAGATCCAGGCCCAAGCTTTTCCGCATGGCCTTCATCTTCTCCACCTGCCGCCCACGCGTGGTCTGGCAGACACCTCCGGCCCGCTCTCCACACGCCCCGCCACGCCAATAGGCCGCCCGCGCCCTTACACCGATCCCGAGGACGATCAGGACACCGCCCACGCACCCGCGCTTGACTCCGAACATGAGAACGACACCCGCTCCCGGTTGAAATTGAAATGTTTGAGCTTCATGTATCTACAAAATGCCTGGCATGAATGGCAAGCCTGACGGCATCTTTTTGCGGTCAAATCGACAGCCTCACGTAAAGCATATCATACCACATTTTGGTATTTTTAATTTGCATTCCTGAATCTGGGCCCAATTATTTTATCATGTCCTTTCTTTTTGCCTCCTCCCACCTCCCTGAAACCCGAGTCCAGCGTCCTGAAGATGAAGAGGAGGATGACGTGCAGCCCATGCTGCACAGTGGCGGCGTGCGCGCCTTCAGCCACCTGCCGGCGAAAAGAGTGGCCGCAGATCCCGCCGGGCAGGGGCCGCTCTCCCAGCGCGGTGCGCGGGCCCTCGGCCACCCGTTCCAGCGCACTGAGACCGAGGACGCGGCCACGCCCCATGAAGACGGCATCGCAGCCGCCAAGGCCAGCGGCGTTTTCGATGCCGTCCGCCAGCAATTCAACCGCGACGACTCCCCCCACTTCATGGATGAGGACGGCAACCTCCGCCCGCGTGATGAGGCCCACCAGCAGGACTCCCCTTCCCCCCGTGACCTTCGCAGCCTGCAGTTCGGTGCCGGAGCGCCACCCCGACCCGCGTGGAGCGCCGGGTACGCTGCCGGTGCCGATTCCAGCCGCAGCCCCCGCACCTCTTATTCTGCGTCCGATGATACCAGACCTTGGTATATGCCACCCATCACCCCCGAGGATCTCGATTCTCAGCACCTCGGTGATGATGACGCCGCCGGTTCCCATTCCGCCATCAACGGCATGCCGGAACTCAATAACCTCATGTATCGCACCCCCGGTGCATCCACGCCCAAGCCCGGGCTTCAAGATCTCGTGCACCGCTTCAACGGCAACCCCGAGGAGGCGGGCGATCACCGCAGCGACTATTTCCATAGTGCGGCAGCAGCAGCCGATGCGAGGGGGCGCCTCACGCAGCATAGCAACTCCTATGGAGCCGCTCCCGACAACCGTGGCAATGCCGGCAACTCCAGCTTCGGCAGCCCGTTGGCATCCACAGCTCCAAGCTCCCCGCCGCTGACCACCCAAGATGTCTTGGACTTGGCAGACAAATCAGAGCTGGGCGCTGCGAAGCGACAATTCAAAGCCCTTCTGGCAGAGCAGCAAAGAATCTCAAAAGAGCTCGCTGATGCCAGACAGGTGCTGCAAGCCAATCAAGACAACATCAAGAGCCTCGAAGAACTTCGACTGGTTCTCAAAGGTGCCAAGAAAGGGTATGAGCGCGGAAAGAAGCCGCTCCCAAAACCCGCAAGAGAAATCCTTGAAGACATCATGAAGAAAACAGGCGCCGATCCCGCTGCACAGATCGAAAGGCTGGAGCAGATGATCAGGGAATCCGAAGCTCGGACGGCTGAAAACGAGAGGGCGATCCAGCAGGCCGAAGAAGCCTATCGCCAGGCGCTTAAAGCGACTCAAGATGCGGGTCAGCGGATGCGGACCCTTGAAGAGCAAAAAAATCGGCCACCCGTACCGCCCCCTGCCCCAGCACCCGTGCCATCGCCGTCCCCCACGCAGCAGTACAAGCTGCCAACACAGCCTTGGACGTGACTGACAGCCTGAAGCCAGGTGGAAGGGGGAAAGATGAAGCACCCTGCACCTGGCCCACTTTGGACACTGTTAAACGTTGCTGGCACTCCCCCTGACACTAAGAATTACAAAGCACCCCAACGTTTGTTTTAGGTCAGAAACCTCGTGACGTTCCTATGTGCGCGGTTCATCATGGCATGCCATCACGTACCTGACCCCGCGCCTACCATGAAACCGCTTCTGTCCTCAGCGCTCTCCTTTGTCCTGCTATTTTATACCATGGGTACGGAGCCCGCGCGCGCGGCGGAGGGCGGCGAGAAGAAGGCAGGCCAGAACAGCCCTGCAGCAGTGGCTGATGAGAAAGCCTTCGCGGCTGCGGAGGCTCTGTACGCGGAGGCCAAATTCGTCGAGGCGGAGAAGGCCGCGCAGGCGCTGGTGGCGGCGCGCACGCAGGCGCTGGGCGCGGAGGCCCGGGAAACACTGCGCGTGCGCCTCCTGCTGGCGGAGTCCCTGCGCATGCTGGGCAAGATGGCGGAGTCTGAAAAGCAATTGCGCGAACTGCTGCCGGTGGTGACGAAAGTCTTCGGAGCGGAGGATCGCGAGACGCTGCGCTGCCAGTCCGCCATGATCGCGGCCATCGGCAGCCAAGGAAGGAACGAGGAGGCCGAAGAGGGGTTGCGCAGCCTCATTGCCACCGCGACACGGGTGCTCGGAGCTGAGGATCCCGTCACTCTGGTGGCGCGCCGGCGTCAGGCTGAGGGCTGGCACTTCCAGGGAAAACAAAAGGAGGCCGAAGCGGACCTGCGCGAGAGGCTGGTCATTTACGAGCACAAGCTTGGAGCCGAGGACAGGGAGACACTGCGCTGCCAGTACCATCTCATCCGAGTCTTGTCTGCGCAGAACAAATATGCTGAAGTCGTGGAGCTATGCCGCAGGCTGCTCCCCGTGGAGACGAAGGTGCTCGGAGCTGAGCACGAGGAAACGCTGTCTTGCCAGAATCATCTCATCCAAGCCCTGACGGCCCAGGACAAGCACGCCGAAGTGGAGGCGCAGTGCCGCAGCCTGCTGCCACTTCAGATCAAGGTGCTCGGCGCGGAAAACACCGACATTTTGGCAACACGCATACGTCTGGCCTTCGCCTTGAGACAGCAGGACAAATGGGCGGCAGCCGAGGCGGAATACCGCCTGCTGCTCCCACTGCAGCTCAAGGTTCTCGGCACGGATAACAAGGAAGTGGTGGACACCCGCGGCGGGCTGGCTCTCTCCCTGCGCCATCAGGAAAAACTGGCGGAGGCCGAGGCGGAATATCGTGAGTTTCTGCGGCTCTGCGAACGCGTGCTCCGTCCGGATGACTGGTCCATGCTCCACCTTTACGAGCTGGAAGATTTCATCAAAACCCTCAACAAGAAGGACAAAAAGACGCTGGCTGTCAAGTGGAGCCGTCGGCTGACCGACCTGCACACGAAGCTGTGCGGCCCCGAGGACAGATTTACTTTGTACCAGCGCGACTTCGGGGTCCGCACCCTGACGGACGCGGGAAAACTGACGGAAGCCGAAGCGGAGTGCCGCCTGCTGCTGCCCATTTACGCACGGGTGTTTGGCCCGGAGTCCAAGGATGCGTTGGATGAGCGCATGACCCTTTCCAAAATCCTGCACGAGCAGAAACGGTACGCAGCGGCGGAAAAGGAGTGCCGCCAGGTGCTGGACATCGCTTCGCACGTGTACGGTGCCGCAGATAAGTTCACCTTGGGCCATGTCATGCTGCTGATCATATGGCTCGAGAGGGTGGAACTGGCTGCGGATGAAGCCAATCTGCGGCTGGTGGACCGGAACAAGGATCTGGCAGTCCTGCTGCGCCAGTACCTGCCCGCCTTCATCACGGCCTATGGCAAAGGCCACAGCAAGGTTCTGAACCTCCAGAGCACATTCATCACCACGCTGATGGAGCTGCGCCAGTTCGCGGAGGCGGAGAAGGAATGCCGCAGCCTCGTGGCCGATGCAATCCGCGCGCTCGGGCCAGAGGCCAAACAGACCCTGAAGGCACGCGGCATTCTGGCGAGCCTGTTCGATCAACTCGGCAGAAAACCGGAGGCCGAGAAGGAATACCGCGAGGTGCTGGCTCTCTCCGAACATGCGCTCGGCGCTGAGAGTACGGACACGCTGGAAACCTGCCACCGCCTGGCCCTGTGCCTGGTCAGGCAGAAGAAAGAAAAGGAGGCCCTGAAGTACGCCCAGCGCGCCTACGCAGGCCGCCTGAAGGTGCTGGGCCGGGACCACAAAGACACACGCGAGGCCAATGAACTGGTGGAGCGACTGACCAAGCCCGAGACGAAGGCGTGAGCCGCAGCCCTGGGCAAAATGGCTGCAGCTGTTTTCTTTTTTTTGCGGAAGTCGCTGGATGGACTGGCGGAGGGGCACCGCAAAAGGGGCGGTGCCGGGCGGCCTAGGCCTTGGGCGCCTTCACCCGCAGGTAGCGCATGCCCCACACATGGTCTGGCGAGGCGGCCTCGGGGCGGTCCAGCGTGCCGGTGCTGCCTTTGAGCTCCATCTTCCACTGCCCAAACCCCTCCACGGTGAGGGTCAGCCTGTCCCCCTTCGAGTTCGCCTTCCAGAGGCCGGTGTGCGGTATTTTAGGATTGGCCAGGTCGTTGATGCTGACGGTGCCGTCCGGATGAAAATGCAGCTCGCCATGGGCGGGACCGACAGAGCCGTCCGGCCGCTCGGTGGCGTGGTAGGTCCACTGCGGGGGCATGGGGGAGAGGGTGGCCGCGGCCCCCTTCCCGGCATCGTTCTCCGCACGCGCCGCGCCCGGCTCCGCCCTGGCCTTGAGGTAGCGCGTGCCGACGGGGCGCACCAGTTCGGCCTCGTTGCCATATATCCTCATCTCGCAGGTTTCCCCGCCTTTTTCACCTTCGAGAATCACGCTGAGCACATTCGCCCGGCTGGTGGCCGACCACCTGCCCGGCGTGGAGTCATTGACGTTGCCCAGGACCAGCGTGCCGTCCGGTTTCATGTCCATGAAGCCATTGTCCACCTGCCTTTCCGGCTTCAAGTGGTAGGACCAGTGCATGGGAAACGGACTGGCGGGCGCTGCTGCGGCGACACCTCCACCCGCATTGATCTCCGCACGCACCTTCCCCAGCTCCGCCACCACCTCCAGACTGCCGCCCTCCTTGCCGTTGAGCATGGCCTCGATGCGCGCCACCGCCGCCTTCTGCGCGGAATCCAGCGCCTTCACACGGGCGGCATCGTAGAGCTTGAAGATGTTCGCCGCGCTGGCCTGCGGCTTCAGCACCGGCTCTCCCGCCAGCTTGGCCTTGAGCTGCTGCTGCAGTTCCTCCGCCCCTGCGGTGTCACCGGCTTTCACCAGCGCGGCAATGAGCGGCACGGTGGCCTTTTCCAGCGTCTCGTTCACCTTCACCAGCGCCGCCGCCGAGGCTTTGCGGTAGTCTTCGGCGATCTTCGCCGGCGTATCCGCCAGCACGGAGGAAACGGTGACCAGCAGGAGAGTGGCGCGGAGGAGGAGGCGTTTCATAGGCGCAGGGTGATGAATGAAGGGGGCGTGTGGGAAAATGAGCAGTGCTGGGCGGACTAGGCCTGGGGGGCTTTGATCCGCATGTAGCGGCGGCTCACGCCGGGGCAGTCCATCGTGGCGGTGGAGCCCTTGACCTCCATCTGCCACACGCCTTCGTCGCCTTTCAGGTAATCCATTTTGATGGTGATTTTGTCGCCTTTTTTGTTCGACTTCCACTGTCCTGGCTTCGGCGTCTTGTCCTTGCCCCGGTCCAGCATGATGACCGTGCCATCCGGCTTGAAATGCATCTCCCCGTAGACCACGCCCACGGAGCCGTCCGGCTTCTCCGTGACATGATAGGTCCACACTTCCGGCAGCTGGGTGGCGCTGCCAGCGCTCCTGCTGAGCTCAATCTCCTCCCGCACCTTCGCCAACTCCGTGACGACATCCAGCTTCCGTCCTTCGCTGCTGCCCAGCATGGCATCAATCCGGGAGATGGCGGCCTTCTGCACGGGCTCCAGGGCTTTCAAGCGTGCGGCGTCGTAGCTGAGAAAGAGCACGGCAGCCGCCTCCTGCGGCTTTAGCACGGGCTCCCCGGCCAGCTTGCTTTTCAGCTGCTCACGCAGAGCCTCGGCACCTGCACCATCCCCCGCTTTGACGAGATCCGCGATGAGAGGCACGGTGGCCTTTTCCAGCGTTTCATTCACGCGCTCCAGCGCCTTGGCGGCCTGCTTCTGGTAGTCTGCCGCGATCTTGGCCGCAGTGTCTGCCAGAGCACCGGTGGTCAGCAGGAGCACCGCAGCGGCGGCCAGAAAGAAGAGGAAGTGGGGGCGTGGATGCTTCATGGGAATTGAAATGTGGCGGGTGGATGCTTCAAGCACGAAAGTTTTCAGGGCGCGGAGGCAGCCTTGAGGTGGCGTTTGCCTATGTCGGGGCGGTCAATGGTGCCGCTCTTGTCATCGTAGGTCATTTTCCACACCGCCCCTTTCCAGGTGAGATGCAGGCTGTTTTTACCGGCCTGCACCCAGCCGCCTCTCTGCGTGCCATACCTTGATTTCGGATCCGCATCGATCAGGGACCAAGTGCCATCCGGATTGAAAATCAGATCTCCCATGCTCGGGCTGGCGGCGTTGCGGTGGTACGTCCACCGCAGCGGGAGCGGCGCGGCTGTGACGGGCGTGTCCGCATCGATCTCCGTGCGAAGCTTGCCCAGCGCGGCGAGGGTGTCGAGCTTCGCACCGGCGGGTGTTTGAAGCATGGCATCGATGCGGGCAATGCTGGCTTTCTGCACTACGGCGATGGCCTTGGCCCGGGCCTGATCATACTGCACGAAGAGCTTCATCAGGCCGGCATTCTGGCTGCGCACGAGTTCACCTGCTGTCTTGGCACGCACCTCCTGGGTGATCTGCTGCGCGCCAGCGGCGTCCCCCTGCTGTAAAAGCCTGGCAGCCAGAGGCGCGGCAGACTGCTCCAGTTTCTCATTCACCCGCTGCACCGCCTGCGCGGACTGCAGGTGGTAGTCCGCCGCGATGATGGCCGGCGTATCCGCCAGCACGGTGGAAACGGTGACCAGCAGGAGAGTGGCGCGGAGGAGGAGGCGTTTCATAGGCGCAGGGAAGAAGAAACCGTGGATGGCTGCAGGATGATTTGAAGTGTCGGGGGAACTGTAAAACGCGCTGAAAAAAGCGGACGGGCGGCTCTCTTCGTCATTCCTTGGCGGTCAGAAAACGATCGCCGACGGCGCGCTTCATCACGGCGTTTTTGTCTGTGATGATCATCTCGAATTCCTCCCTCTCGCCCGGAGGGGTCAGCGTGATTTTCAAGACGTTGTTCTTCGTTCTCTCCCACAGCCCGGGACTGCCCGCAGGCCTCTTGGGATTGCCCACCATGTAAGGCGTCCCATCGGCTTTCAGAGTATTGAGAGCCAGCGTTCCGTCCGCACTCAGCAGGAGCTCCCCGACCAGCCGCGATTTGTCGATTCCGGTGTAGTAATTCCAGGCCATGGGAATGGCCGGAGGCGCGGGAGCGGCCTTTCCCGCCTCGATCTCCGCACGCACCTTCCCCAGCTCCGCCACCACCTCCAGACTGCCGCCCTCTTTGCTGTTGAGCATGGCCTCGATGCGCGCCACCGCCGCCTTCTGCGCGGGCTCCAGCGCCTTGCCACGCGCCTGGTCATACTGTGCAAAGAGCAGCGTGGCGCTGGCATGCGGCGTGGGCACGGGCTCGCCGGCGGTCTTGGCCTTGAGCTGCCCGGTGAGCTGCTCCGCCCCTGCGGTATCCCCGGCTTTGATGAGCGCGGCGATCAGCGGCGTGGTGGCTTTTTCCAGCGTGTCATTGAGCTTCACCAGCGCCGCGGCGGACTGCTTGTGGTAGTCCTCGGAGATCTTGGCCGGGCTGTCTGCCAGCGCGGCGGTGGAGGCGAAAGAGACCAGCAGGAGCAGGGAGAGAAAAAAGCGGTGGCTCATGGGAGTGGGCGGAGCATGACACCCATGTGCGACCCAGTTCAAGCAATTAGCTTTCTCTTTTTCCTAGGCTGGAACCGTAACCGGCACCCAGACGCCGACGCATGCGCCCCAGCGCCCCCCTCCACCCAGGCTGCGGCACGCCCATGCTGGGCATGACGGGCGGCGCGGGGCGGTGGCGCTCAGTCGGTCAGGGCGGCGGCGGTCTTTTGGGCGGTGCCCAGCATCTCGGCCTCCAGCTGCAGGATCTGGGCGGCCTTTTCCTCGCCCACCATCAGTCCGAAAAGCTTTTCCGTGAGCACTCGCTCCGTCTGGTAGTCCACGCCAAACTCCTTGATGCCCTTCATGCCCGCCGCGCGCTGCCGGCGGTGCGCCTCAAAGAGCCGCTCCTCGCGGTCGCGGATGGCCTTCAGCAGATCCGCCTGCGTGGCGGAGTCCAGCTGCATGGAGTCAAACAGCCGCTGGTAGCGCGGCGTGCGCTCCTGCATGAGGACATCGAGCATGAGCTTTTTCAGCTTCGGGTTCATGGCCCGGGCGTTTTGGGCCATCACATCGTCCATGCCCGCGCGGCGCTCCTGCTGCTGCTGCAGCTGCTGCGCTTTCTGGGCGTTGCGCGCCGCCATGAGGGAGGGGCGTCTGGCGGCCTCCGCGCTGCTGCCACTGCCCGCAGGCGGGGCGGCAGGCGGCCGGGCCTGCGGTGGCTGCAGCAGCAGGAGGCCCAGCAGCAATGCCGCTAGGAGTACCGGGATGGCAAGTTTCATGACCGTTTGATGGGAGGTGGGGGGGGAAAGAAAGCCCTGGCGGCACCGGCTGCAAGATCAGGCCGCGCCCCGGGCCAGGAGTCTAGTAATAGCACACGCAGGGATTGCTGAAACACACGGGGCATACCGACGCGCACACGCAGGGATTGCTGAAACACACGGGACATACCGACACGCACACGCAGGGATTGCTGAAACACACCGGGCATACCGACACGCACACGCAGGGGTTGCTGTAGCACACCGGGCACACTGTCACGCACACGCAGGGGTCGCTGTAGCACACCGGGCACACCGTCACGCAGGTGCAGGGGTCGTTGCCACACACGGTGCAGGCCATCAGGCAGGGGCCGGTGTTTTCAGCCAGGTGCGCCTTCAGCGCCTGGGTCGCCTGGTCCAGCACATTGAGCGCCGCTGCGGCTGCGAGGATGTCGTTCGCATCCGTCATCTGCTCCATGGCATCGTGCAGCTCCCACCAGGCATACTCCTGAAAGGCGATGACGTTTTCCAGGTCCGAAGTCGGCCCGCACCAGGCCTCAGCCCGGGCCGCCCCCGGCTGCAGCAGCCCGGCCATCAGAGCCAGCAGCAGCAGCAGGCGCACCCAGCTGCCGAGCCACGTTTTCCCGCCCGATGGCGCCCCGCCCCCAGCTTTCTCAAAAACGGATTGGCGAGCATTTGTGCAAGTCTTCTTCATAGTCGTTTGGATGATGTACTTTTTGCCCTGGCCTTATTCTGACCAAGCCTGTTTCTGTATTTTTCCGTATTTTGCATTTAAGCATAATCATAAGCTTAAAGTCAAAACAAACTAAGCCCACAGCCTAAACCATCCTCAGATGAATATGGATTTACCCAACCCCTGCCCCCATATGAAAGGCACCGGCAGTGAGGCATCGCGGGAGTGAAGCCCGGCACGCAGGGCCGCATCCAGCGCGCCCGGAGCCGGGCGCCCCGCCGCCCGCGCGGCCGCGTCACCACGGCTGCAGCAGTCGCATTCCTGTCACTTCCTACCATTTCCGGGTATCGTTTTTCTTGCATCCGCAGATCACGGGCCAAGACTTCCCCCATGTCCTTTCTTTTTGCCTCCTCCCACCTCCCTGAAACCCGGGCCCGGCGTCCTGATGAATGGGAGGACGAGGATGAGGACACGCAGCCCATGCAGCACAGCGGCGGCGTCCGCGCCTTCAGCCACCTGCCGGCGAAAAGATTGGCGGCAGATCCTGCCGGGGCCAGCGGCCTGAGGAGAGGGATCGTCCCGATCCCTCCACACACCGCCGCACCCACCAGCGCCGCGCCCTCCAGAATGCGGGATCAGGATGATCCCCCTCCGCCGGAGCAGGCCCTCGGCCGCCCGTTCCAGCGCACGGAAACCCAGGACGCGGCCACGCCCCCTGGAGACGGCATGGCCGCCGCCAAGGCCAGCGGCGTCTTTGAGGCCGTCCGCCAGCAGCTCAACCACGACGACTCCCCGCACTTCATGGATGAAGACGGCAACCTCCGCCCGCGTGATGTGGCCCGCCAGCAGGACTCCCCTTCCCCCCGTGACCCTCGCAGCCTGCAGTCCGGAGCCGGAGCGCCACCCCGCCCGACGTGGAGCGCCGCACACGCTGCCGCTGCGAATTCCAGCCGCAGCCCCCGCACCCCATCGCCTGCGTCCGATGATACCAGACCTTGGTATACGCCGCCCATCACCCCCGAGGATCTCGATCCTCAGCACTTTGATGATGATGACGCCGCCGGTTCTCATTCCGCCCCCAAAGGCAGGCCGGGGGCACATGACCTCGTGTACCGCTTCCACGGCAGGCCGGAGGAGGCGAAGGAACACAACAGAGGCTTCTACCAGAATGTGGCTGATACGTCGAATACGAAGGCGCAGCTGCCAGATTCTGCTGCCACACCTTCAGCGAGCCCGGCAAAATCCACGAAGAGACACTCCAAAGACAGGCCTCTCGGATACAGAGAGAAAAAAGCACCACCGCCACCCCGGATGGTCTTTGATGAAGTCGGCCCTTCATTTTATGGGAATCCCGCAGACTTGTCCTCACAAGCCAGCGCCATGGGGCTTGATTATGCAAAGCAAGCCAATCCCACCCTCGCTCAGGTTCGGGAAAGAACCCGGAGCCTGGGAACAGGAGACATCTACGTCTATAGCGGCCACGGGGGGCGTGTGGGCGATGAAGCCTTTCTTGCTGCCCATGGAAAAGCGGACTCAAGCAAGCAGGAGGTTCCCATATCCTATGATCGAAAAAGCATTTGGGGAGACTCTTACAAGCAGGCGGGCACAGGTTATTCGGTCGGGCAGTTGAAAGACGACATCGCTCAAAGCGCCCAGGGTGCGCCCATGATGGTTTTTGTCAGCGGCTGCGTGGTGAGCGCCAAGGACATGTCCAAGCTCACGGATGCCGGGGTGCCCATGGTGGTCTCTGCAGGAGGAAAGGCCGGGGAGCGGGATGCCCCCATTCAGATGAAAACCTTCATGGATGTCTTGACAAAAGGCGGCACAATCAACGAGGCTCTGAAAGCCGTGAATGAAATCGTTGACAGGGACAACCGAAGCAAGCTCGACGAAGATGACATGCAGAAGCCCTTCACTGCCGTGTTCAAGGACGGCATCACTGGCGACTGCACCCTCGAAGACCTGCGCAGGCACAATGCCCGGATCAATGACGAGCGGAAAGCCGGCATGAAGAAAGCGGGGGCGCCCGTGCCATGAAGCGCCACCTGCTTCAATTCGGCGCACCTTTGCTCCTCGTCATCGGGATGTGGGCCGTCGGCTGGCTGCCGCTGCGCTGGAGCGATCCCGCCGCCGATCAAAGCCGTGCAGCGGCATCTTATGAAAAAGGCCTGAGCAGCCAAAAGGGCGGCACCACCACCGAGGCGCTGCGCTGGTTCCGCCAGGCTGCCGACCTGGGGCACGCAGGTGCGCAGGCCAAGGTGGGCACGGCCTATGCCACCGGCGCCGGATTGCCCGAGGACCCCGCAGAGGCGCTGCGCTGGTGGCGCAAAGCCGCCGCCCAAGGCGATGCTGAAGGCCAGTATGGGCTCGCACTGGCACAGCTCTCCGGCACCCTGGTCCCGCAGGACAAGGAGGCCGCAGTGAAGCTGCTGCAACAGGCCGCCGCCCAGGACTTTGCCCCGGCCCAGCACCGGCTGGCAGAGTGCTGCCTCCATGGCGATGGCCTGACCGAGACCCCCGCCGAGGCCGTGCGCTGGTACCGCCGCGCCGCTGAAAACGGGCATGCCGGGGCGCAGGTGGAATTCGGCTTCATCTGCAAACGCGGACTCTGGGGAGCGCCGCAGGACGCTGCACAGGCCGTGCAATGGTTTCAAAAAGCCGCCGCGCAAGATGATGCCAGGGCGCAGTATCAGCTCGGCAAGTGCTACGCAGACGGCACCGGTGTGCCAGAGGATCTGGCGGAGGCCATGAAATGGTGCCTCCTGGCCTCTTCCACCTTCGGCAACGACGCCACCCAGTGGATCGAGACTCACGAAAAAGATCTCACTGCCGGGCAGTACGCGGAAGCCCGCGCCCGGGCGCAGGCCTTCCGTGCGCAGCCGCAGAGAAAGTGACATGCAGGAGGCCAGGCCGACGCAGCCCGGAACGCAGCCGCACGGCAGACAAATCTCGCGCCACAGCCCGCCAGCAACGGACCATGAGGCCGCGGATGACAGGCCTTCGCCGCATGCCACCCATCCGCCCGGCCGCCCTCCGAAAACCAATGTCTATTTTTTCATACCACTCTTTGGTATTATTGAGTTTGCATTCCCAAATCCGGCCCAGGACTCCCCCCATGTCCTTTCTTTCTGCCTCCTCCCACCTCCCTGAAACCCGGGCCCGGCGTCCTGATGAATGGGAGGACGAGGATGAGGACGCGCAGCCCATGCAGCACAGCGGCGGCGTCCGCGCCTTCAGCCACCTGGCCCAGCGCGCACATGCCCGGAAAGACTTCGAAGGCCCGCTCTCCACACGCCCCGCCATACCCGTCGGCCGCCGCCCATACATCGAGCCTGAGCACGACCATGCAAAATGCCTGGCATGAATGGCCACTGATCTCGGTGGAGGCCCTGTGGCGAGCTCATCCGCTGCCAGGTGAGAACAAGGCGCTGCACCTCATGCTGCTGGTGCAGCTCAGCCCGCGTCTGAAGTCACTGCGGCCTCGCATCCTGGTCCCGATGCCGGAAGGGCCGGACAAGTCACGGGCTGCCGGCTTCCTCGACCACATCGCCACAGATGTCCAGTCCGCCCGCGAGAAGTTCATCCTCCGGCCCGGTGCTCCATAAAGGCGCATAAAGCCCGTTGCATGGGCACTGCCTCATCATCGTCTCACCTCTTCCCATTCCCCCGCGCCAGCGCGCTCTGCACGGCAGCACGCGCCTTGGCGGAGGCGGGCTGGGTTTCTTTGACGGCATCCGCCTTCAGCAGTTCATCCATCTTCATCAGCAGCTCCGCCACCTTCGCCTCCGGCGCGGCGCTGAGGCTCTGCGCCACCTGCGCGGTGCGCCCGGCCATCTCCTGCCGCAACGCTGGAAACGGAGCACTGTGCGGCCAGAGAGTGAGCAGCATGCCCAGCACGGCCTGCTGCTCTGCGGCGCTGAGGGCTGCGTCCTTCGCGGGCATGGGATCGGCGGCAGGCCTGCCCAGCCAGCGCACGCTCAGCAGCAGCATGTCATCGTTCCCGGACCAGAGGTGGAGGTGAAAGCGCAGCTCCTGCGTGTCTGCCTCCTTGGAAAACCCCAGGGCGGCGGCCAGCGCGGCGCACTGCCAGGCCGGGCTCTGTTTCAGCGGGGCGGTGGAGTCGAGAGCCTCCATCACGTAAGACCTCACCGTGGCATCCTCATGCCGGAGCAGCGGCAGCAGGGCCTGGCCGACTTGCGGCGCGGCGGTTTTGCCGATCGTCCGGAGAGCGTTGAGAGCGTCCAGCGGCAGGCCGGCATCATACATGTCCATGCCTTGCGGATTGTGCGAGTTGTCGCGCAGCAGTTGCGGCAGGGCCTGCACCAGCACGGGCAGGCTCTGCGGGCCCAGGCTTGCCAGCGTGCCCAGCGTCCTGGACTTCACCACCCCGGCGGAATCCTGCAGCAGCGGCAGCAGGGCGGCGGCGTACGGCACGGCAGCGGCGCCCATGTCCTGCATGGCAAAGACCATGCGCACTTTCACCGTGGGATCTGGATCATTGACCAGAGTGAGCAGCGCGGGCATCACCACGGGCGCGGCGGCGGGCCCCAGGTTTGCCAGCGCGTCGATCAGCCTGTATTTCGCCTCGCCCTCCATTTGCGGCAGCAGCGGCAGCAGCGCCCTGGCCACCACGGGCGCGTCCTTCTGCGGCGCGGCCCCCAGGGCCTCCAGAGCATGCAGGCGCACGCGTTCGTTGGCGTCCTGCAGCAGCGGCAGCAGCTCCTGCGCGTAGTTGGGGACTTTTTCGCTCATGCCGCAGAGCAGCCCGGCTGCCGTGGTCTTGTGATAGTCCACCTCGTCCTGGCGCAGCACGGCCAGCATGGCCTGAAAGGCCGCCGGCTCCCCGCCCCGGCCTGCCTGCTGAAGCGCCGCCACCACCTGCAGCGGCAGCTCTGCCGCAGAGACACCGACGCCGCCCCAGCCGTCCGCGTCTCGCGCCACCTCAGGCGCATGCATGGGGCCGCCGGGCTGCTGCAGCAGCGGCAGCAGCTCCGGGAGCAGCGCGGGCGTGGCCTCCGGGCCCATGGCCTTCACCGCCATGAAGGCGTGGTGCCGCACCATGCTGCTGGGGTCTCTGAGCAGCGGCAGCACGGCCTGCAGGTAGGTGGTGGTGTCGCGGCCCAGCGATTCCAGCGCCATCAGAGCCCGGCTTCTCACGGAGCTGTCGCCATCTTTCAGCAGCTCCACCAGCGCGGCGGAGGCGGCGGGTATTTTCTGCCGGGCCATGTCTTCCAGCGCATACACAGCGCTTCTCTTCGCCTCACTGCTGAGGCTGGCAAAGACGGACTGCAGCGCAGGCACCACGGCGGCCGCCTCGTTCAGCCCTGCACCGGACAGCGCATGCATGGCGCAGATGCGCAGGGACTCGGCGCTGCGGCTGTCCGTGAGGTGGTGCAGGAAATCTTTCGCATAGGGTGCGGCGGCCGCTCCCCAGTCATGGAAAACATCTGATGCCACATACCGCACATTCCCTTCAGGGTCATTCAGCAGCGGCAGCAGTGCAGGCAGCACCACGGCTGCGGCATCCGCGCCGGGGCCTGCGTCATTGAGCGTCTCCACCGCCAGCCGCCGCGCCCCGGCATCCGGGCTTTTCAGCAGGAGCAGCAGCGCACTGCGACACGCGGTGGTCTCATGCCCCGTCTTCAGCAGCGCGGCGGCGGCGCCGCATGCCGTGTGAAAATCCGCCTCCTGCAGCAGCGGCCGCAGGGCGCTGATGACCTGCGGCGCAGTCTGGGCCCCGTCCTGCGCCAGCCCCGCGATGGCGGCGCTGCGTGCGGCATCATCCGCAGCGCGAAGCTGCGGAATCAGCGCACTGACACGCTCCGCAGTGAGCGGCGGGGGCGCCGGCGGCACGTATTTTTTCAGCGCCTCCGCCACGCTTTCAGGAGCCGCCTCCTTCAGGTCTGACAGGGCACGCTGCGCATCGTAGCGGACAGAGTCATCCGCATCCTGCAGCAGCGGCTGCAGGAGTGGCACGGCCAGCGCTGCGCCAGCCTTTCCCGTGCTGCCCAGCACCCGCGCGGCGTGGCACCTCAGCATGCTCTGCCTCCTGAAGCTCTCGTCAGCAGGTGAGGAGGGAAGCGGCCCAAAGGGGTCGGGTGCGGCAGCCGCAGGCGCGGGCGGCGGAGCAGGCTTTGCAGCCACGCCCGCTGCCGTGCCAGCATCGGCGGCCAGCAGCAGAGGCTGCATCAAGGAGACCACCAAAGGCGCATCCACACGCCCGAGGCTGCCCAGCGCATCCCTCGCAGCGGTCCACACCGAGCTGCTTTCATCGTTCAGCAGCGGCACCAGGTCTTTCGCAAAAGGCACCGCCTCACGGCCCATCTGCCCCAGCGCCTCCACCGCAGATCTTCGGACCCACTCATTTTCGTCCTGCAGCAGCGGCACCACGTCCCCCGCACAGGGCGTCCCCGCCGCGCTGAACTGCGCCAGCCCCGCCAGCGCCTCGCAGCGGGAACCGATCTCCGGGCTCTGCACCATGGCCCTCAGCTCCTCGATCTTGAGGAATCGCGGAGCCCAGCTCTTCCATACCAGCTCCCTCACCGCCAGTCCGCGCACCGTCGGCGAAGGATCTGCCAGCGCCGCACGCAGCGCGCGCTCCTGCCACGGCAGCGGCGGGGGCGGGGGCGGGAGGCGCCTCTCCTCGGGCGGCGCATCAGAGCCCTGCGCCGCCGCAGGCCCCCGTCTGAGGCAGAGCAGCGCCGCCACGCCGAGCAGCGCCGCCACACCGCACACCACCCGAAACGCCCTGCCAGAAAATACCACGGAGATAAAAGACATGCCGCCGATTTCACCACCCGCACACCATGCAGGCAAGGCTTTTGTGCCCAGGCACACGCCGCCCCCCCTCGCTCCCTCAGCACACCCAGCCATGCGCGGCATCCCTCGCAGCAAAGTGCGCAGGCCTGCATGAAATGAGAATCCGCGCGGCAGGGGCGGACGTTGAATGGGCAGACTCATCACCTTGCACCCACCTCCCATGAAACGCCCTTTCTCCGCCGCCCTGCATGCCCTGCGCCGCCGCCCGCTGTCCTCCAGCCTCGCGGCGGTGGTTTTGGCGGGCGTGGTTTTCGGCAGCCAGTCCTGCGCCTCCTCCTCGCGCAAAAGCTACCCCACCACGCCCTACCACACCGTGGTTTCAGAGGGGCGGCTTTCCATCCGCGAGTATCCGGCGCTCAAAATCGCCCGCACGAGCGGCGCGGAAAATGGCGGCAGCTTCATGCGCCTCTTCCGCTACATCGGCGGGGCCAATGAGACGAAAGAAAAGATCTCCATGACCACCCCCGTGCTCATGGAAAAGAGCACCATGAGCTTTGTGCTGCCGGAGAGCCACCAGAAGCAGGCCCCGCGCGCCGGAGACTCCGCCGTGGAGATCACCACCCTGCCCGCCCGCAAACTCGCGGTGTGCTCCTACAGCGGCAAGCCCGAAGGCCCCGGCCGCGAAAAAGCCCTGGAAGAACTCCGCACCTGGCTGCGCACCCGCAAGCTCGCCTGGACCGAGGAGCCCGTCTTCGCCGTTTACGACGGCCCCTTCACCCTCCCCGCCATGCGCCTGAATGAGGTGATGCTGCCGCTCAAACCCTGACGCCCGCAGGCCCAGGCTCGTTCACTTCTTCGAAGAAGCCGACGGCGCAAACCTGAGGCCTTCGACAAACTCATTCGTCTTGAAAAACTCCGCGCTGGTCACCGGCTTCCCACCGACGGTCAGGTTCTCAAAGGTCAGATCTCGGATGCGCGCATTCTTCTGCCCCCAGAGCATCTGCGGCTCGCCCAGCACGCTGGGCGCGGCGATGGAGATGTTTTGGAAGAGCACGCCCGAGATGTCGCCCTTGCTGTGGCCGCCGTCGCCATAGGGCTTGGGCACGTTCAGGCAGATGAAAAACTGCTGCAGCGTCGGGCGCGGGTCCGTGATGCGGATGTTGCGAAAGACCACGCCGGGGCCTCCGGCTTCATCGTTCTCGCCGCGCGCATTGAAGACACGCCCGCCGCTCCAGCGGTGCCATTTGGCGCGGGAGTAGATCACGTCGCAGTCCTCCACCATGAGCCTGCGCTCCGGGATGCTGCTCAGTACAAAGGAGGAGCCGTTCGCGTCATTCCACAGCACACAGCGGCGGATGCCGCGCCCGTTCACATACAGCGAGTCGTCCTGGGTGCGGATGAAGCAGTCCTCGATCAGCGTGTTGCCAAAAGGGTTGATGCCATCGCCGTTCGCCCGCCAGGTGAAAATCTTGGTCCACTGCACCTTGTTCGGATGCCCCTCGGTGTAGCGGTTGATGAGCATGACCGAGTGCGAGGCCGAGTCGGCGACAGTGATCCCCTCCACCTGCGTGTCCTCGGCTCCGAAGATCTCCACCGGCTTTCGGCTGATGTTTTTCTGCCCCAGGGAAAACAGGCCCAGCGCACTCTCATGCTTGATCCGCGCACCGGAGAGCGTCCCATGGCCGAAGATGCGGATGTTGTGGCCGTCCTTCCATTCCGGATTGCAAAACGTGCCGTACACCATCGCATCTCCCGGTATGTAATACCGGCGGCTGGCATGCACCGGAAACGCCGCCCCGATGTCATGCACCCCCGGCAGAAAGTAGAGCGTGCTCCACCCGCCCTCCGCCGGCGGTTTCTCTCCGGGCTTCACCGTGCGCACCCCGGGGCCGTCCGGGCTCGGCTTGTCCGCCAGCGGTGGATTGGCAAAGACCGAGACCGTGTGGATCGGCGGCCCTTCGTAGCCTTTGCCCGTGTCCTGCCCGTCCATCTGCCCGTCGATGTCCACCGCCACCAGGCAGGGCCTGTCCAGCTTCACCAGCGCCCTGCCCTCCTTCACAGCGCACGCGGAGGCATTGCGCTCCGGATGCACCGCCGCACTGCGGATCGGCTGGCCATTGGCGCGGCTGATCTCCACCTCCACCGCGCCGGAGGTTTCAAAGTTCACGTAGCTGTGAGTCCAGCCCGCCAGGGTGTCAAAGTAGGCCTCCTCCGTCTTGCACTCCGTCTGCCACACAAAGGCGCTTTTCCATTCACCGCCGACAGCCCGCACGCGCACCCGGTAGTGCTCAGACGCCGCAAGCCCCGGCACCGGCGGATAGACCACCAGATCATCGCCCGCATGCAGCAGGAAAAACGGTGCGAGCAGCAGGGCGGTGAGGGCGATGAATTTCACGGGTGGGTCCTCGGAAGGAGGTTACTTCTTCCCTTTCGCCTTCTTCTCCTCGGCCTGCGCCTTCGCCTTCTCCTCCGCCGTCATGAGGAAGCCGCTGTCGGCCAGCCAGTCCGTCATGCGGGTGGTCCAGGTCTTGATGGAATTGAGCTTGGAACGCCCGCCCATGCCGAAGCCGTGGCCGCCCTTGGCGTAGAGGTGCACTTCCACGGGCAGCTTCGCCGCCTCATACTGCGCCAGCTGGTCGAGGATGGGCTTCACGTGACTGGTGTCGTCATTCGCCACGAGGAAGAAAGCAGGCGGAGAGTCGGCGGGGATGGGGCCGGCGGACACACCCAGCGGGCCAGGATAGATGGAAATCTGAAAGTCCGCGCGGCAGCTCGCGCGGTCGATGGGATCAGCCGCAGCGGGATCGCCTGCGGTGGGGCTGTAAACGACCATGGCCACCACCTCGCCACCGGCGGAGAAGCCGAGGATGCCGATGCGCTTGGGGTCCAGATTCCACTCGGCGGCGCGGGTACGGATCACGCGCATGGCACGCTGGCCGTCCTGACGCGGATGGATGTCCAGATTGTAGGGGCTGCCCTCCTCGCGCGGCAGACGGTGCTTCAGGATGAAGCAGGTCACGCCCAGCTCATTGAGCAGCTTGGCAGGCTCCACGCCCTCGCCACCAAAGCCGAGCTGGCGATGCCCGCCGCCGGGCACGATGAGGATGGCCGCGCCATTCGCCTTGTCCTTCGGCGCAGGATACACCGTGATGGAAGGATGGTTCACATGCGTGACCGAGGTGCCCTTCATCACCTCCGGCTCGTCCTTCAGATTTTCAAATCCCGGCGCTCCTTTTTCCCACAGGTGAATCACCTGCGGCCCCTCCGCACGCAGCGGGGCACAGGCAAGAACGAGAGGCAGAAGGAGGACGAGGCGTTTCATGGGAGAGGGTTGGGGTTGGTACAGATGAAAAAAGCTTCCGAGCTCGGACAGCAAGATGGAACGAGAGCAGGAACGCGCCGCTGTCAGGCACTTTGTTCGATCACTTGAGCCTTCGCCACAGGTAAGTCGCGCGCCCGGGCACCCCCTGCAGAAGAAACCGTACCGCTCCCCTCAGCCTCAGCCTCAGCCTCAGCCTCAGCCTCAGCCTCAGCCTCAGCGCGCAGCCGCCCGGCGCTCCGCCTCCGCATATTGCTCGGGTGTCATCTCAAGCCGGACTCGGGCGGCCAGCTTGGTGCTTTCTGCGTGCCCCTCGGCAGAGGCGAGCAGCAGCCACTTCGCAGCCTCCACCAGATCAACAGGAGCCCCGGTGCCCGTGTAGCAGACGATCCCCATGGAGAACTCCGCCTCCACCATTCCCTGCTCCGCGGCTTTGCGATACCATTGGGCGGCAGCGGCAGCGTCCTTTGCCACGCCGCTGCCAGTGCTGTAGCAGCAGCCCAGATTGAACTGCGCCGCTGGCGTTCCCTGCGCCGCAGCTTTGCGGTACCACTCCGCGGCGGCGGCTTCATCCTTGGCCACGCCCTCACCGTTGGCGCAGCAAACGCCTAGATCATACTGCGCCGGCGCATAGTTTTGCTCAGCAGCCCACCCAAAGCACTGCACGGCCGCCTCCAGGTCTTGCTTCAGGCCGGTGCCGTTCAGATAAGCCAGGCCCAGCTCATGCTGCGCCTCGGGCAGCGCCTGGACGGAGGCCAGTTGCAGCCACCCCGCCCCGGCGGCTTCGTCTTTGGCCGTTCCCTCCCCGGCCAGGCAGGCACGCCCCATCTCCAGCTGCCCTCCGGCATGCTCCTGCTCTGCCGCCTTGCGAAACCACGCCACCGCCGCCACGGGATCTTTCACCACGCCGTCGCCGTGCTTGTAGGCGCAGCCCAGAGAGTACTGGGCGCCCGCCGCCCCCTGCGCGGCTGCCAGACGGAAACACCCAAGGGCCAGTGTGTCATCCTGCACCACCCCCTGCCCTGTCGAAAAGGCGAGCCCCAGGGCAAGCTGAGCCGGTGCGTAGCCACGGTCCGCGGCCTTTCGGTACCACTCCACCGCCTCAGCCTCATTGGCAGTCATGCCCGTGCCCACCCGGCAGCATTCGCCCACTTGATACTGCGCCACGGCATCGCCCTGCTCCGCCAGCAGACGCGTCTCCGCCAGTGGCATGCCCATCTTCCATGCGGATCTGGCAACCGGGGCCGATTGCGTGAGCGGCACCCGTGGCCCGATGGGCCGAAACTCCGCCCCTCTCTGATACGCCTCGTCATGCTGCTGGGGCGTCGTCGCATCATGCGCCTTGGTCAGCCAGTCATCGGAGGCTTCGTCCGCCCCCTGAGCCAGCCAAAACCATTTCATGGCCTCCACGAGATCTTTGGGCACATCCCCCTCACCGGTGAAACAGGCCATGCCCATGCGGGTCTTGGACTTGCCATGGTCGCGTTCTGCCGCATGGCGAAACCACTGCAGCGCTGCGCCCGTGTCTTTCGGCACACCGTCCCCGGATTCCACGCACACACCCATGCGATACTGCGCCTCCGCATCTCCCTGCTCCGCCAGCGCGCGCACCTGCGCCAGCGGCATCCCCTGCCTCCATCCGGTGGGGGCGACCACCGGCATCTTCACAGGCTTCGGGAGCTTGTGCATCATGTCGAGGCATTCCCTCCACTTGCTCCCGCCAGCCGCCATTTCCTCAAGCGACATGGTGTGCATGAGATCGTCCAGAATCTTCTGCGCCTCCGGCCGCCGGGCTTCAGCATCCGGCAGGTGATCAGCCATGGAAGCGGAGATCCAGCCATAGGCGGCCGCCTTGTCCACCGCCACCCCGTCTCCCGCGTGGAGCATCTTCCCCAGAAGCCACTGGGCTTCGCTGAGGCCCGCCTCGGCCGCACGCCGGAACCACTCCGCCGCCTGCTCACCGTGCCCATGTTTGAGCAGGAACATGCCCAGGAAAATCTGTGCCTCCGCCAGCCCCTGACTCGCCGCCAGATGCAGCCACCTCATGCCCTCGGCCTCGTCATGTTTGACGCCCGCGCCCAGGGTGTAATCACGCCCGAGCGCCAGCTGCGCATCCGGCAGACCCAGCTCAGCCGACCGTCGGAACCACCTCACCGACTCCGTGTAATCCGCCTGTGTGGGGTCCGACTTGCTGAATTCGGCCGTGGCACTGTCCACCCCCAGCCAGTACATCGCCCGCGCATCGCCCCGCTCCGCGTGCGCATGCAGCGTTTTCGAGTCGATGCTGCTTCTTTCCTCCGGTGCCCGGACAGGGACGGGGGGCGGAAGCGTCAGGACTGCCACCGGAGTTGCAGGCTTCTCTTCTTTCGGGGCCACAGGCTGCGCCGCCGCTGCCACCGCCGGGTGGCCGCGCTGAAACTCCCGCGCCTTCTGCCTTGCCACCGCCAGTTGCGCGGGCGTCAGCATGCTCCGCGTCACGGCGGCAAAGTAAGCGGAGGCACCGTGGCCCTGCTCACCGGCCAGTGAAAACCACCGCATCGCCTCCACCAGGTCTCTGCGGGTCCCCGCCCCCATGAAGCAGCAGCCGCCCAGGCTGTGCTGCGCCATGAGGTGCCCCAGCTCCGCCGCTTTGCGATGCCACGCCACCGCCTCCGGCAGGTCCTGCTTCACCCCCTCCCTTCCCTGGAGATTGCTCCCCATCCAATACTGCGCCTCCGCATCCCCCTTCTCCGCCAGCACCCGCAGCTCAGGCAGCGGCATGTCCATCTTCGGCGAGGTCGTGATGGCAGCACCCGGGTCCGGCGGAGGTGCGCTCCCCACCCTGTTGCGGCGTTCCCTTTGCCCCTTGCTCAGCCGTTTGCGCCAGTCCCGCTCAGATTGCCGGAGGCGGCTTAAATCTTCGATGGACACCTCCTGCCTCACTTCCTTCAGGTACGGCTCTGCCTTGGCGATCCCGTGGGACGCGGCGAGGCTCAGCCATCGGTACGCCTCCACCTTGTCCACGCGCACGCCCTCGCCCGTGGCCAGAATCCTTCCCAGCTGGTATTGCGCAATGGTGTCACCGCCTTCCGCGCCCAGGCGCAGCCATTTCTCAGCCCGCACCGGATCCTTTGGCACGCCCCAGCCCATCAGGTAATAGATCCCCAGGCTGGACTGGCCGTTCTCATTTCCCTGCTCCGCCGCTTTGCGCACCCAGTACGCCGCCTGCGCGACATCCTGCGGCACGCCATAGCCCTCAAAGTAGCACGCGCCCAGCCTCGCCTGCCCGCCGCCGCTGCCCTGCTCCGCCGCTTTGCGAAACCACCGTGCCGCTTCGGCGTCATCCTTCGGCACGCCAACGCCCTTGGAGAAGATCAGGCCCAACGCCACCTGCGACTCGTCATCGCCCTGTTCCGCAGACTTCAGCAGCCACTTCATGGCCGCATCTCCATCCTTGGCCACCCCTTCGCCCAGGAGGTGGTACATGCCCAGATAATACTCCGCCTTCGGGTGGCCCTGCTCCGCCGCCCGCCGCGCCCACATCACCGCTTCGAATTTGTTCGCGGACACCCCGTAGCCTTCATACCAGGCAAAGCTCATCCAGACCTGCGCCTCCACATCCCCCTGCTTGGCTGCTTTCTCCATCCATCGCATCGCCTCCGCATCATTCGGGACCGCCAGCACCCCTTTGAAATACCGCATGCCCATCTCACGCTGCGCCAGGGCATGCCCCTTCTGAGCCAGCGCCTCCAGGTCAGTCATGTTCAGCGCCTGCACATCCTCCAGGGACAGCACGGCAGCCGGGGCCTCCGCAGCCGCCGAAGGATTGGAATGGTCGCCGCCGCGTCTGCCCGCCGTGTAAATCAGCGCCACCAGGACCGCCGCGCCCACACCCGCCGCCGCCCATGCAGCCATGCCCGCCTTTCCCTTCAGCCGCCCCCGGCCACCCGCCGCCCGCGCCCCCTCCTGCGAGTCCGGCACATACCCGTGCAGCGGCGGCGGTGGCGGTGAAAACGGATTCTGGGGCAGTCTCGGCGGCAGGTCTTCATGTGCCGCAGCCGGTTCGGCCTGGGTGTGCTGCAGCGCCGCCTCCACCTCCCCCTGCCGCGCGTCATTCTCTCCCGGCTCGACCGCCGTTTGCCCGCTCATCCCCGCGTGAAAAGGAAACTCATCCTGGGGCAGCGCCACCAGCCACACATAGGCCGCGTAGAGTTCATCCATCTTTGCCGCCGCTTTCGCCTGAAGCCCTGCAATTCCCGCAAACGAGTCCGGCCGCCACACCATCGCCCCCTCCTCATAAGCCCTGTCCAAGTCCTCCCGGCTGATGGGGGCATCAAGGTCGAGAATCCGCAAAGCTTCGTGAGTGGTCATGGTTCCTTGGCTGCGATCCAAGCATCAAATCAATCCACTGTCACGCCTGGATCAGGGAAGAAAAGGACCCCGCAGGCGTGCCGGGAAAGCACGGCATGGCCGCAGCATTTGCATTTGCACGCCGCATGCTTCATGCTCGCACCGTTACGGCCCTCTCCTAATCCTCCCTAATAAGACGCCATCCAATGAACACCGCCGCAAAACTTATCGTCTGCGCCGCCGCATTCGGCACTCTCTTTGCGCTGGCCGCCGCCCAGCAGCCCACCGTGGTGAAGACCAACCTCCTCAGCAATCCCTCCTTTGAAAACGGGCTCGAAGGCTGGACCCTCTCCGCCTATGAAAAGCGCGGCACCGTCGCGGTGGACACCGTGGAAAAGCACGACGGCAAGAGCAGCATCCGCATCGAAAATCCCGCCGGGGACGACAGCTTTCTGCAGCAGACCGTCACCGTAAAGCCCCGCACCCGCTACCGCCTCACCGGTTACATCAAGACCAGGGACGTCGTCGTCAAAGGCACCGGCGCCACGCTCTCCCTCGCAGGCGGCTACGAGCACACCGAGGCCTTCTCCGGCAAGCAGAACTGGAAGAAGGTCTCCTTCGAGTTCGACACCGGCGCGCAGGACAGCATCAAGGTCGGCCCCCGCCTGGGCCACCACTCCAGCATGGCCATGGGCACCGCGTGGTTTGACGAGCTCCAGCTCATCGAGCTCGGCCCGTCCCGCAAACGCTGATCTCCCGAAAAAAGCCCGGCACTTCAAACGGCGGGCCACGTCTCCTGCACAGGCCATGAAGCAGCGCATCCTTCATACCATCGGGTGGTTGTTCACAGCACCCCAGGCGCCCCTCACCCCGCGCGGCATCATCGTCTGGTGGGAGCGGCGGCGCATTCCGTTCAATCTCATCATCGGCCTCGTCGGTGCGCTCGCCCTCTTCGTCTTCACCGCCAGCATCGAGGGAGCGGGCGTGCTCCAGCCCGGGGAGGACGCCGTCGAGCCCGCCGCCATCATGGTCGTCCCCCTGCTGGCCAATGCCGCCTACACCGGCGGCTGGCTGGTCGATGTGCCCCTGCGCCTCGTGCGGCCCCGCACCAGCCCCGGCTTCACCCCGCGCCTCTTCCGCCTCGGGCTGCTCTTCTCCCTCTTCGTCGTCTGCTTCCCCGCGCTCTTCTGGGGCGGCTGCCGCCTGCTGCAGCTCCTGCACCTGCTGCGGTGAGCCACGCGCATGCCACTCCATGCTTTGAAATACCACAGCGCCGCAGCCCTGCCGGCCGCCAGACCTGTCCCCCCGGTCCACCGCCCCGGCGGCGCGGCTCAGGTGATCGGCCGCGTGCAGTGCAGGCACACCCTGTTCGCCGGGCGCAGCTCCTTGGGCAGCTCCCGCAGCAGCGCCTGCCGCTCCGCCAGGTAGCTGCGGCGCGCCTCCTCGTAGGCCTGCCGGCCCTGCGGGTCCCTGCGCGCGCTCCACAGCACCAGCACTCCCAGGCCCGCCGCACACAGGCCCAGCCACACCGCCCACTGCCCCGGCAGCGCAGACAGCCCCAGCAGACCAGACAGCAGGCACGCGATCCCCAGCCCCGCAGCCCCCCTGGAGCCTCCCACCTCCGGCAGGCGATGCGTGGTGACGCCGCAGATCCTGGCCTGGATGACATGGTCCGGCACCGACTCCGTCCAGCGAAAGTCCAGCAGGTCCAGCTTCAGCCGCCGCTCCCAGTTTTCGGAAAAGGTCTGAAACGCCGCCAGCTCCGCCGCGTTCAGGCAGCCGGAGCCCCGTACTTTTTCATAGATCAGAGTCTGGATGGGGCTCATCGTGGGCAGTTCATCGAGTCCAAAAAAAAATCAGCGCGTCGAGGGGTGCGGCGTCTCAGTCCGTGTACTTCAGGCACTTCAGGCAGAGGCGCGCGCCCGGGCGGTGCTCCTTGGCCAGACGCTCCAGGTCTTCGCGCCGGCCGCTCTCGTAGGCCATCTGCACAGGCCGGAACCTGCGCAGCGCCGCAAAGCTCTGCCACGCCATGAAAAACAGCACGCAGGCCCCCGCGCGCAGCCCCACCGCCAGCCAGCGTAGCTCCTCAGCCGCGGCGATGCCCTGCCTCATCTGCGACACCAGAAACAGCCCGCAGCCGCCGCACAGCAGCCCCAGCAGCGCGTACACCGCCACATCGCCCAGGCCCGGCACATGCGGCCTGCCCAGACTGGCCACGCGGCAGACGTGCTTTTTCAGCTCCGTCTCCCACTGGCGGTCACGCTCGTCCACACGCATCAGCGCGTCCCACCCGGCCACCATGCGCGTCTGCCTCAGCAGCTCACGCTCAGACAGGCAGCCCGAGTCCCGGATTTTGTCCACCACACTTCTCATTTCCTCCACATTCATGCCGCGCAACAGACAGCGCCCCGGCATTTTTGACGAGCAAAATCTCGCCACCTAAATCTTTCTTTCTTTAGGCCATCCACTTACCACCTTCAAGCCATCGGCTTATATTGCTTTAAATGACAGGAGAAGCATCACCCCGCACACCGCGCGGCACAAGCAAAATCCCACCTCCGCCCAGCCCCGCGTGCCGTGCAGCTCACCCCACCCGCAGGTTTGACAACCCGGGGAGGCCTTCTAGTCTGCGGCGATGCCAGCGCGTAAACCCAGCAAATCCCCCTCCTCCGCCCCAGACACCCACCCTCAGGATTCCGCCCCTCCCGGGTCAGCGGCAGACTCCCCCTTGCTCGTGGACACCTCCCCCATCATCAGCCACGTCACCACCGCCGAGGAGCAGGCCCTCCTCACCCCCGCAGAGGTCCTCCAGCAGTTCAAAGACGGCAACAAGCGCTTCCGCACCGGCCGCGTCACACGCCGCAATCACCGCGAGCAGGTCCGCCGCTCCGCCCCCGGCCAGTACCCCAAGGCCATGGTCCTCAGCTGCCTCGACAGCCGCGTCCCTGTGGAGGACGTCTTCGACCAGGGCATCGGCGACGTCTTCGTCGGCCGTGTCGCCGGAAACTTCGTCAATGAAGACCTCCTCGGCAGCATGGAGTTTGCCTGCAAGGTCGCCGGCGCCAAGATGATCCTCGTCATGGGCCACCAGCACTGCGGCGCCATCCGCGGCGCCATCGACAACGTGCAGCTCGGAAACCTCACCACCCTGCTCGCCAAGATCAAGCCCGCCGTCGCCATGAGCGAGGACTTCGACGGCGAAAAGACCTCCGCCAATCCGGCCTACGTCAAATACGTCGCCGAAAACAACGTCCGCCTCTCCCTCAACAACATCCGCATCCACAGCCCCATCCTCAAGGGCATGGAGGACGACGGCGAGATCAAGATCGTCGGCGCCTTCTACCGTCTCACCGACGGCACGCTCGAGTTCATCGAGTGACCTTCCTCCTGGTGCAGGCCAGCATTTGATACCACGAGTCCTGGGGGGAAGCAGGCCCCGTCTTCTGCCTCATCACGCATGAAGGCGCGCCTACGTCCAGGCCATCACGCCGCCCTGGGCCGTAGGTTGGGTGTGTTTGGCGATCGATGCTCCCTTCAACACGCTCAAGCCCACTCCGCCAAACCGCCCGACTGCGAGGACGTCCGTACGCCATCTTGCTCGCAACACACTCATGGACGGGCGGGCTTAGCCACACCCATCCTACGTCCAGGCCATCACGCCGCTCCGGGCCGTAGGTTGGGTGTGTTTGGCGTCCAGCACGTCCCCTCTCCCACCGTCCACTCCGCCAAACCGCCCGACTGCGAGGACGTCCGTACGCCATCTTGCTCGCAACACGCTCATGGACGGGCGGGCTTCGCCACACCCATCCTACGTCCAGGCCATCACGCCGCCCTGGGCCGTAGGTTGGGTGTGTTTGGCGATCGATGCTCCCTTCAACACGCTCAAGCCCACTCCGCCAAACCGCCCGACTGCGAGGACGTCCGTACGCCATCTTGCTCGCAACACGCTCATGGACGGGCGGGCTTCGCCACACCCATCCTACGTCCAAGCCACCCCAGCCCCCTCTGGCATCTCACAGCACTTCTCACCATCCGCCGCCCATCGCCTTCACCAGCCGCACGGTGGCGATGAAGCGCTGCGCCGCCACCTGCGTGGCCTGCCGCTCGGTCTGCAGCCGGGTGCGCTCGGCGTCCAGAAACTCCAGGTAGCCCGCCGCGCCGCTGTCATAGCGCGCATGGGTGAGCTCCGCCGCCTGCGCCGCCGCGGCCAGCGCCTCGTTTTGTGCGGCGGCCTGCTCCGCGCGGTAGCGCGTTTGCGCCAGCGCGGACTCCACGTCCTTCAGCGCGCCGAGCACCGCCTGGCGGTAGCTCGCCACGGCCTCCTCACGCGCCGCCTTTTTGCGGTTCACATTCGCGCGGATGAGCGCAAAGCCCGTGACCGGCAGGCTCACGCTCGGGCCAAAGGACCACACGCGGCTGTCGGCGCTGAAGAGATCGCTGGTGTTCTTGCTCAGGTAACCGCCCTGCCCAGTGAGGCTGACCGCTGGAAAATACGCCGCCGTGGCCACGCCGACGTCCGCATTGCGCGCGGCCACCAGGCGCTCTGCCGACGCCACATCCGGGCGGCGCTCCAGCACGCTCGCGGGCAGTCCGGCGGGAATGACCGGCGGCGCACCGCGCAGCGGGCGCTCGGCCAGCTTGAAATTCGTGGCCGGCACGCCGCACAGCAGCGAGAGGTTGTCCGAGGCCTCCTGGCGCTGGCGCTTGATGTCCGCCAGTTCGGCACGCGCCGTGGCCACCTCCGTTTTGGCACGCGCCACATCCGTCTCCTGCACCGTGCCTGCGGCAAAGCGCTGCTGGATCAGCCCCAGGCTTTTTTCCCGCAGCTCGATCGTGCGGCGCAGCGAGGCCAGGTCCGCGTCCAGCGCACGCAGCTGGTAGTAGGTCGCGGCCACGTCTCCCGTCAGCGTCAGCAGCACGTTGTTGTAATCCGCCGCGCTGGACTCCGCCTGCGCGCGCGCCGACTCAAACGAGCGCCGCACCTTGCCCCACAGGTCCAGCTCGTAGCTGAGGTCCAGCGTCTGGTTGAAGGTGTTGATCTGCGCGGAGGGAATGTTCACCGGCACCGGCGTGGGCAGGTTGCCGGAGGTGCGCTCGCGCTTGTTGCGTGAGTTGGCGGTCAATTCGGGAAACCAGTCCGTGGCCGCCGCACGGGCGTTCGCACGCGCCTGCTGGATGCGCGCAAACGCCGCACGCAGATTCTGATTGTCCGCCAGCGCCAGCGCCTCCAGCCGGTTCAGCTCGCTGTCGTGAAAGACCTTCCACCACTCGCCTTTGGGCGCGTCATCGCGCGGCGCACCGGCCTGCCAGCGCCATGTGGCGGGCGTGAGGTCTGCGGTGTCCGGTTTCTGATAATCCGGCCCGACAGTGCAGGCCGCAGGCGCCAGCAGCAGCGCGGCAAGACAGAGACGTGGGAGAGTGGAGGCCATGCGTAGGAGCGGTGGGGGAAAAATCGAAGGAGACAGAGGTTTCAGACGGAGGCGGACGCGCTCTCAGGCGGCAGCGCGGCCTCACGCGCAGCACGGCGTGCCGCACGCTTTTCAGCGCGCCGGCGCCGCCACTGCACGATGTCGTCAAAGTACGAATAGATCACCGGCGTGGCCAGCAGCGTGAGCAGCAGCGAGAGCGTCTGCCCGCCGAGGATGACGCCTGCCGTGGCGTTGTTAAACGCAGCGCCCACGCCGCGCGCCAGCATCATGGGCACCATGCCCGCCACAAAGGCCAGCGTCGTCATCAGGATGGGCCGCAGCCGGTCCTTGTTCGCCTTCAGGATGGCGTCCAGCCGGTCCATGCCGCGCTCACGCAGCTGGATGGTGTGGTCGATCTGCAGGATGCCGTTTTTCTTCACCATGCCAAACAGCACCAGCACGCCCAGCATGCTGAAGAGGTTCAGCGACTGCCCAAAGATGATGAGGGAGAGGATGGCAAAGGGCAGCGTCAGCGGCAGCGCCAGCAGGATCGTCAGCGGGTGCAGCCAGCTCTCAAACTGCGCCGCGAGGATCAGATACATGAACACAAACGCCATCAGGAAGGCCATGCCAAACGCACGCCCCGTGCGCGCCATTTCCTTGGAGCGCCCTGCCGCGCCGCTGCTGTAGTCCGCGGGCAGGTTCTGCTTTTTCACCAGCGCGTCGATCGCCTCCACGATCTGGCTTTCCCCCACGTCCGGCGCGTTGTTCGCCGTGATGGTGACCTGCCGCCGCCGGTTCAGCCGGTCGATCTGCGAAGGGCCGGAGGTCTGCTCCAGCTTCAGCACATTGTCCAGCGCCACCGGCGTGCCTCCGGCGCCCGGCACGGAGAGCTGCTCCATGGCCTGCAGGTTGTTGCGGTAGCCCGCCTCGGCGCGCAGGTGGATGTCGTACTGCTCCCCTGCCTCGTCGTAGGTGGACACATCCAGCCCGCCCACCAGCAGCCGCAGCGTGGTGGAGAGATCCGCGATGTTCACCCCCATCTGCCCCGCCTTGCTGCGGTCCACGCTCGCGGTGATCTCCGGCTTGCCGCTGATCAGTGTGGAGTCCAGGTCGCGGATGCCGGGAATGTTTTTGGCCTCCTTCATGATCACATCCGTCGCGCTCGTCAGGCGGTCCAGATCCGGCCCGGCGATGTAAAACTGCACGTTCGCGCTGGACTGCCCCGTGTTGAATGGCGGCACCGCCAGCACCGTCATGCGCCACTCCGCCGGAAACTTCGGCAGGATCTCCTTGCGCACCTGGTCCATGATGTCCTGCTGCGTGGCCTCGCGCGTGTCAGGCTCCGTCAGCCGCACGTAGATGCCCGCCAGATTCTGCACGCGCTGGTCGTTGTCCCCGATGGTCAGCAGCGTGGACTCCACGCCCGGCAGCGCGCGGATGCTGCGCGCCACGCGCTCTCCCTGCAGGTCCGTGGCCGCCAGCGTGGTGCCTTCCGGCAGCCGCAGGTTCACGATGAACTCCGCCTCCTCCGTCGGTGGCATGAAGCTCTTCTGCACCGTGCGCATCAGCAGCGGCAGCGTGGCCAGCGCGCCCAGGCACGCCAGCACGATCACCCACCTGTGCCGCATGGAAAAGCGCAGCATCACCATGTACACCGCCTCGATGGGCCGGTAAAACGCCCCCACCACACGGTCCAGCACGCGCTCCACCCAGCTCCGCCGGCGCCGCGCCAGCATGCGCGCCGCGAGCGATGGCACCAGCGTGAAGCTGATCAGCATCGAAACCGCGATCGCAAAGGCCATCGTCAGACCAAAGCTCTTCAAGAACATGCCCACGATGCCGCTGAGAAACGCCACCGGCACAAACACCGCCAGCAGCGACAGCGTCGTCGCCATCACCGCCAGCCCGATCTCACGCGTGCCGTTGATCGCCGCCTCATGCGCGTCCTCCCCCTTCTCCTCCATGTGATGAAAGATGTTTTCCACCACGATGATGGCGTCGTCGATCACGATGCCCACCGCCAGCGCCAGCGCCACGAGGCTGATCTGGTTCATCGTCACATCCTGCGCCCACATGACGCCAAACGCGGCAATAAGAGACGTCGGGATGGAAAGCGCGGAGATGAAGGTGGCGCGCGTGTTTCCCAGAAACAGCAGCACGATGAGCGCCGCAAACAGCGCGCCCAGCACCAGATGCTCCTGCACCGCATGCGTGCTCGTGCGGATCACGATGGAGTTGTCCCGCACCACATTCACGGCGTAGCCTGCAGGCAGGATCTTTTTCATTTCATCGAGACGCTCCTTCACCGCATCCACCACCTTGATCGTGTTTTCACCCGACTGCTTGCGCAGGGAGAGCACCACGCTGGGCGTGCCGTTGCGCCGCGCCGCCGTCTGCGGCTCCTCCTCGCCGTCCTCCACGCGCGCCACGTCCTGCAGGCGCACCATGCCGCCGTCTTTTTCACGCACCACCATCTGCCGCAGCTCCGCCACGGAGGCCGCCTTTCCCAGCACGCGCAGCCCCGCCTGGCTGGCGGCGTCCTTCACCGTGCCCGCAGGGATCTGCACATTCTGCGCGCGCAGCGCACGCTGCACATCGATCGCCGTCAGGTTGAAGGACTTCAGCCGCACCGGGTCCATCCACACATTGATCTGACGCTTCCGCCCGCCCAGCAGCGTCACCTGCCCCACGCCCGGCACGCTCTCCAGCTGCCTCCGCAGCACCTTGTCCGCGTATTCGGTGATCTCACGCGCCGGCTTGTCCGCCGTCAGCGCCACGTTGAGGATCGGCGCGGCATCCGGGTCCAGCTTTTCCACGATGGGCGGGTCCGCATCATCCGGAAGATCCGAGGTGATGCGGTTCACGCGGTCGCGGATCTCCTGCGCCGCCACGTCCACGTTCTTTTCCAGCAGGAAGACCACGATCACCTGCGAGATGCCCTCGCTGGAAACCGAGCGCAGTTCATCGATGCCGCTGACGGTGTTCACCGCCTCTTCAATCTTGTCGGTGATCTGCGTCTCCACCTCCTTCGGTGTCGCGCCATCCAGGCGCGTGGTGATCGCCACCGTGGGAAAGTCCACCTTCGGAAAGCGGTCCACCGGCAGACGTGAGTAGCCGATGAGGCCCACCACCACAAACACCAGCACGATCACGCTGGCGAGGACAGGACGCTGGACACAGATGCGGGCGAGCCATTGCATGAGATTAAAAAAGGAAAGAGGTTGGGTGATCAGGCGGCAGGCTTCGCAGGCACGCCATCGGCGGCGTCCGCGCCGGGAGAGAGCACCACGCTCTCGCCCTTCTTCACACCACGGCGGATTTCGACGCGCTCCTTGTCCGACTCGCCCGTCTCCACCAGACGCTCATCGAGCCGGCCTGCCTCCAGCACCCACACCTTCTGGCTGGAGCCGTCCGTGCGCACCGCGCTCACAGGCACGGTCACGGTCTTCTGCGGCGGCAGCGAGAGGCGCGCCTCTGCAAAGAGCCCGGGCCGCAGGCGTCCGTCGGTGTTCACCACCTCCGCCTCCACCTGCAGGTCGCGCGTCTCCGCACGCACCGCCGCGCCGATGAACTTCACCACGCCGGTGAAAACTTCGCCAGGATACGGAGCCACGCTGAACTCCACCTTCTGCCCTTCACGGATCAGCCCCACGGAAGGCTCCGCCACATTCACCAGCAGGCGCAGGTGCTGCAGATCCACCACACGCGCCACCTTGGAGTCTGCCATGACGTACTCGCCCGCGGTCACAAAGCGCTCCGCCACCGTGCCGTCAAACGGCGCGCGGATCGTCGTGTCTCCCAGCGTCTTGCGGCTCATGTCACGCCGTGCCTCGGCGGCCGCCAGGCTCGCGGCGGCGCTGTCGCGGTCCGCCTTGATGCGGGCAAAATCCGTCTCCGCCACCGCCTTCATCTGCGCCAGCGGTGCGTTGCGCTTCACCTCGCTCTCGGCGAGATCCAGCTTCGACTTCGCCTGCACCACATTGGCCTCGGCCTCCGCCAGATTCAGCGTCGCGGTGCGGCTGTCCAGCTGCACCAGCACATCGCCCGCCTTCACGGCGGAGCCGCGCTCCACGGGCGTCTCCATCACCTTGCCTGCCGTGTCCGCAGCCACGGCGGCATTCTGCGCGGCGGTGATCTCTCCGGTGAGCCGCAGGTAGCGCGGCATCGGCTCCTCATGGGCCGCAGCCGTTTTCACAGAGACGGGCTCCGGCGCCTTCATCTCCGCAGCAGGAGCCGCCGCTGCGGGCGCCTTGCCGCAGCCGGTGAACGAGCCGGCCAGCACGCCGAATACCAGTACATGGTAGCAGTTTCGAAAGATGGGGGTCATGGTGTTTTTTTGGATCTTGGGGAAGTTTTCGGCGGCGTGCCACGGCGTGAGGCCAGCGCGCCCAGCACAAAGCCGGAAATGTTTTCAGCGAGGCGCCGCACCTCCTCCTCCGTCTTCGGCACCGGAGGCCCCAGCCGGTCCACAAAGACGCGGCAGTGGTCGTAGTGGATGCACAGCCCGATGATGTGGTGGCAGTACAGGATGCAGTCCTCGTCCACCGCGCTCCTGCCCAGCACGGCGGCGATGATGCGCTGCAGCTCCTCGTGGAAAGGCCGCACGATGAGCTTGATGAATTCGTTCAGGCAGGGCGTCGGCTCGCGCATTTCGTGCGCCATGATCTGGCTCTTAACCGGATTCGCCTTTCGCTTCAGCAGCACGTGGTCCAGCAGGTGGTGGATCCACAGCCGCAGCGTCTCCTCCGGCGTGCCGCCGTCCGCCAGCGTGACCGGGCGGTCCTTGTCCATGCTCTGCTGGCAGGAGCAGAGAAACACCTCGCGGTAGAGCCCCTCCTTGCTGCCAAAGTAGTACTTCACCGCCGCCACATTGGCCTTCGCCTTCTCGCAGATGGCCCGCAGGCTGGCCTTTTCAAAGCCGTCTTTCGCAAAGACCGCCGCCGCCGCTTTCAGCAGCCGTCCGCGGCGCGCCTCGGCGTCATGCTCGCGTGATGAAGAAGAGTTAAACATGCGTTTATAAACAGCCGTTTAACTTATCGCGCCCGTTTCGTCAAACGCTTTCCTCCTTCGTACGCGCCGCTTTTTCGCCCGCCCTTCGCAGCACCGCCGGCCACCTGTCTTTTTTTGTTTTCAAACAAAACTGCAGCGCCATGAGCCAGCACACCGACGGCGCAAAGACCGCCGCCACTCCGGCCTGCCGCAGGCCACGCCCGGAAAAAAACTTGAAATAAAACCGCCCGGGCGGACTCTTAGACACAGAGAAATGAAACGTGTCCTCCAGATGAGTCTGATGCTGCTGGTGCTGCTCATGCAGACCGCTCCGCTGCTCATCGCCGCCGCTCCGCAGGAGGAGAAATGCCACATGGCATGCTGCGCGTGGCTGGAGCAGTCAGGCATGGCAGACTGCGCCTGTGCCCAGCCCGCCCTGCCAGACCAGGGTCTCCCCGCAGCCCCCCTGCCGCCTGCCTCGGAAGGACGCAGCTTCATCCCCCACGTGGTTTGGACGGAGCTCTCGCAGGCTTTTCATCTCCCCCCTTTCCAGGCAAAACACACGGGCTGCACGATCCGGCCCGCTGCCGATGAGCGCGCCAGCACCCGGCCCCATGTGCGGCTCAGCGTGCTGCACTGCGCTCTCCTGACCTGAATCCCGCACGGCACAGACGCACTGTGCCTGCAGCACTCGGCTCCCCACCGGGACCCTCATGCCCTGCAGGCTTGGCTTCTCGTATCCACGCCCCCGATTCAGCGATCCCGTGAAAACACTTCCCCTCCTGGCCGGTGCCGTACTCCTGGCACACGGCGCAGCCCTTGCCTGCGACACCTGCAAGAAAAACACGCCCCCGGCCCCCGGCCAGCGCGTCGTCGAGTACGACCTCCACATCTCCGAGCAGCGCCTGGCCCCGGCGGGCAGGATGGTGCGCGCCCTCACCATCAATGGCACCCTCCCCGGCCCCGTGCTGCGTTTCCGTGAGGGCGACTTCGCCCGCATCCGCGTGCACAATGACCTGCGCCATGAGGAGACCTCCACGCACTGGCACGGCCTGCTGCTGCCCAACAAGGAGGACGGCGTGCCCCACGTCACCACACCGCCCATCCAGCCCGGCACCACCCACACCTTTGAGTTCACCCTGCGGCACAGCGGCACCTACTGGTTTCACTCCCACACCCACCTGCAGGAGCAGAGCGGCGTGTACGGCGGCATCGTCGTGGAGCCACGCGGCGGCGAGCCCGTGCAGGCAGACCGCGAGCAGGTGCTCATCCTCTCCGACTGGACCAACACCGAGCCCCACGAGGTCCTGCGCATGCTCATGCGCGGCAGCGACTACTTCGGGCTCATGCGCAGAAATTCGCAGAGCATCCTCGGCGCCTGGCAGCGCGGAAATCTCAAGGACTACTTCCGCCGCGAATGGAGCCGCATGGTGCCCATGGACGTCTCCGACGTGGGCTACCACGCCTTCCTCATCAATGGCCAGCGGCAGACCCGCCTCACCGGCCGCCCCGGCGAGCGCCTGCGCCTGCGCGTCATCAATGCCTCCGCCGCCACCTACTTCCACCTCAGCTCCAGCGCCGGGCCCATGACCCTCGTGGCCGCAGACGGCCCGCCCGTTCAGCCCGTGCAGGTGGGCGGCTTTCTCATGGCCATCGCAGAGACCTACGATCTCATCATCACCATCCCCGCCAGCGGCGAGTACGAGCTGCGTGCCACCGCACAGGACGGCAGCGGCCACGCCTCCGCCTGGTTTGGCCAGGGAGAGCGCCACCCCGCCACCAGCCCGCCGCGCCCCAATCTCTACCAGATGGACCAGATGCTCGCCCTCTCGCTGGAAGAGCAGGAGGCAGATCCCCGCGCCCCGCTCCGCCTGCCACGCCCCGGCTCGCCCTACAGGCTGCTCAGAGCCACGCACGACACCACCCTTCCGGCCAGGCTCCCGCGCCGCCGCATCACCCTGCACCTCACCGGAGACATGGTGCGCTACGTCTGGAGCTTCAATGGCAGGACCATCGCCCAGGAGCCTTACATCAAAATCCGCAAGGGCGAGATCATCGAGCTGGAGCTGGTGAACGACAGCATGATGCACCACCCCATCCACCTGCACGGCCATTTCTTCCGCCTGCTCATGGGCGGCGGCTCACGCTCCCCGCTCAAGCACACCGTCGATGTCCCCCCCATGGGCCGGCGTCTCGTCGAATTCGAGGCCAATGAGGACAAGGACTGGATGTTTCACTGCCACATCCTCTACCACATGATGAGCGGCATGGCCCGCGTGTTTCGCTACGAGCCGGGCGCTGGCGCCACATCCCCTTCCCACAGCGAGCCCCCCGCAGACACACTCGCCGCCGCCGCCGGACTCACCGGCATGACCGCCGCGTCTCACGCTGCGCATCGCCCCAGTCCCTTCTCCTTGTTTAGCCATGACCACGCCGCCGCCGGCCTCGGCGAGCACGCCCATGACATGAGCTATCTCTGGGGCGCGGCCTCCCTCCAGACGCAGATGAGCAGCGGCCTCCTCACCTGGATGAACCCCAAAAACAACCTGCTCCTCTCCTGGGAGATCGGCTGGCGGCGCAAGCCCGCCACCGAGCACGAAGTGGACGCCCTCTACCAGCGCTACTTCAGCATGAACTTCCAGGCCTACGCAGGCTTCCGCTTTGCCAACCACGGCGGCGGCAACCGCATCATCGCCGGGTTCAACTACCGCCTCCCGCTCATGTTCCTCGCGGACTTCACCGTGGACAGCCATGGCAACGGCCGCTTCCAGCTCTCCAAGCGCTTTCAGCTCACGCCCCGTCTCGGCCTGTCTGGCTACGCCTTTTATGACACCGGCAGCCGCTGGGAGTGGAGCACCGCCGCCGACTACACCCTCGCGCGCAATGTCTCCCTCTCCGCCAGCTACCACAGCGACTACGGCCCCGGCGTCGGCCTCATCATCCGCTTTTGATGGAACCCGTTCCATCAACTCCACACCCCAAAAAAAACAACACACACACAAACACACCACCATGAAAACAAACACCCTCATCCTCCTCGCCGCCCTGCTCCTCAGCCTCGGGCTCGTCTCCTGCGCCAGCACCTCCGCCACCACGGGCGGCACCAAGCCCTACCCGCTGAAAGTCTGCCTCGTCACAGGCAACGACCTCGACAGCATGGGCGGCCCTGTCAGCACCGTGTACAACGGCCAGGAGATCAAATTCTGCTGCAAGCCCTGCCTCCGGAAGTTCGAGGCCAATCCGGCGAAGTATCTCTCGAAGCTGTGAGCGGCGACACTTTCCCAGGCGGCACCCTGCCGCCTGGGCTGAAGACAAAACAAACACAAACACACCATGAAAACGAAACTCATCCGCACCACCCTCCTCGGCATCAGCGCGCTCAGCGCCCTGCTGCTGGCCTCCTGCCAGGCCACCTCCGCCGCACCCCGCAGCGCGGTCACCTGCAGCAGGTGCCACACCGTTCACTTCATGTCTCCCTCCATGACCGGCACCGGCCCCAAGGGACTCGTGACCCTGAAGCACTCAGACAGCATGAGCTGCCCCGACTGTGAAAACAAAGTCGTGGCCATGCTGAAAAACGGCAGCCTCACCACCCACACCTGCAAGACCTGCGGCGGCACGCTGCACCACTGCACCGGCCACTGATCCATGAGCCCGGGGTAAACGCCGCCTGTGTACGCGCCACAGGCGGTACCCCACGCGCACCCGCGTGTGCGCCCGCCTCACCCGCAGTCGCAGTCCAGGCAGCCATGCGTGGCGCAGCTCCGGCACACCTTTTCCACCTGCGCGCGCAGCTTCTGCCGTGCGCGCAGCAGCCGCACATTCACCGTGTTCACCCGCTGCTGCGTGGCCCTGGCCAGCTCGGTGGGCGACTCCCCGCCCAGGTCGATGCGCCTCAGCAGCTCCGCGTCCGCCTCCGGCAGCAGCGGCAGCATTTTCAGCACACACTGGCACAGCGTTTTTTCATCCTCCGGAGACACAGACTCCGGCAGCTCCAGGCTCAGCATGGGCAGCGCCTTCTCCTGCGTCATCCTGCGCCGGTGCGCGTCGATGATGGCATGGCGCAGCACACGGTAAAACCACGTCACCACCCCCTCGCTGTCCGCAGGCGCCTGCCCGGAGCGCAGCGCCTTCAGCAGGCACTCCTGCACCAGGTCGGCCGCCAGCTCGGGGTCCCCCGTGCGCGAGCGTGCAAAGCCCACAAAAGCGTCGAAATGCTGCAGCAGCGCGTCAGGGATCATCATCTCATCATACGCCGCGTAAAAAAGCCTGTAACATCTTTCGTCCGCTGCGTGTGCAGTCAGGAAGGGGGCACGCCTCTTCACCCCAACCCCAAACTCAAACACCGCCACCCCATGAACCTCCCCCAGAAATTCCCGCTCACCGGCCTCTCCTGCACCTCCTGCGTGGACAAAGTCACTGCACGCCTGCTGCAGCACCCGGACATCACCGCCGCCACCGTCACCCTGCAGCCGCCCCAGGCCGCCATCACCACCCGCCACGCCCTCAGCGACGAGGAGATGAACGGCTGGCTGCGTCCTCTTGGGAAATACCAGGTGGCAGCATCCGCAGCCTCGGCGGCATCCCCGGCCGCAGCGCCCGCGCAGCCGGCCAAAAGCGCCCGCACCTACCGCCCGCTCCTCATCCTGCTGGGCTACCTGCTCCTCGTCATCGCCGCCGCCAATGCCATGCAGGGCCGCTTTGACCCCGCGCTCTCCATGCGGCTCTTCATGGGCGGCTTCTTCATCGCCTTCTCCTTCTTCAAAATGCTCGACCTCCGCGGCTTCAGCGACGCCTACCGCAGCTACGACCTCGTGGCCAGGGCGCTGCCCGCCTACGGCTTCGTCTATCCCTTCATCGAGCTCGGCCTCGGCCTCGCCTACCTGGCGCACTGGCAGCCCGTGTGGGTGAATGCCGCCACCGCGCTCGTCATGGGCGTGAGCCTCCTCGGCGTGCTCCGGGCCGTGCTCTCCGGCAGGGCCATCCGCTGCGCCTGCCTCGGCACCGTGTTCAACCTGCCCATGTCCACCGTCACCATCATCGAAGACGCCCTCATGCTCCTCATGGCGCTCATGGCCCTCGCAGGCCACGCCTGAGCACACGCCGGTATAAGCAAATCCTTTATAAGGCTACGCACCTCCACCTGACACCATTTTTTACTGGCGGACCCTCATTACATTCGCGCTTGTTTTTTGCAGTCTCCAAGGTGAGTCCACCCGTGTTAGCGAGACGTAGAACCCGCGACTTATCCCTAAATTTTGACACCGCCAACCACTCCCCACATCGTCCTTTCCTCCACCACGCTCCTGCAGCTCTCTGCCATCCTCGGCAGTGATCTCGACCCCGAGCGTGCGCGCCAGGCCGTCGAGCACGCCGCCCTGCCGCCCGGAGACCCCCTCGCCCAGCTCAGCTCCGCTGCAGCCGCCGCGGGCATGCTGGTCTCGCCCACGCGCCTCCCGCTCAGCGAGGCCGTGTGGCAGGCGCACTCAGACTCCCCCGTCGTCATCTGGAGCAGCGTGGAGAGCCGCTGGCTCGTCATCACCCACGCCGGCTGGTTCAGCCTCCGCATGGCCGAAGGGGAGCACCCCGACCACCGCGTCACCATCACCCGCCACGCCCTTGCGCGCCTCGTCGGCGTGGACAGCGTGCACGCTGCGGTGGAGGTGGGCGTCGTCCACCTCGCGCGCCCCGCGCAGGCCATCAGCGCCGCGCCCGAGCCCGGGCACACCGCCCCCCACGGCCACCCCGCCATCAATCCCGCGCGCCGCTTCATCGGCATGCTCCTCGCAGAGCGGCAGGAGGTCCGCACCCTGCTGCTCTTCTCCATCATCTCCGCGCTGCTCTACCTCGCCGTCCCCCTCGCGGTGGACGCCATCGTCACCAATCTCGCCTTCGGCGGCCAGGCCCGCCCCTACCTCCAGGCCCTCGTCATCGTCTCCGTCGCCCTCTTCGGCTGCCTCGGGCTGCAGGCCGTCATCAGCGGCTTTCAGTACTATGTGTCAGACATGATCCAGCGCCGCATCTTCGTGCGCGCCGCCTCCGACCTGGCCTACCGCCTCCCCCGCGTCAAAGCCCAGGTGCATGACGAGGTGCACGCCCCCGAGATGGTGAACCGCTTCCTCGACGTCGTCACCGCGCAGAAGTCCACCGCCATGCTCCTCCTCGACGGGGTGAACCTCGTCTTCGGCGGCCTCATCGGCATGCTCCTGCTCTCCCTCTACCACCCGCTGCTCCTCCTCTTTGCCGCCATCCTCCTGCTCCTCATCATCCTCAGCCTCTGGCTCCTCGGCCGTGGCGCGGTGGACACCAGCATCCAGGAGTCGCGCATGAAGTATGACCTCGTGAACTGGTTTGAGGAAGTGGCCCACTTCCCCTTCCTCTTCAAAGGCCCCGGCGGCAGCCGCATGGCCCACGCACGCGCCAATGAGCTCAGCACCGGCTACGTCATGGCGCGCAGCAGGCACTTCCGCGTCCTCATGCGCCAGATCGCCGCCCTCCTCACCCTCCAGGTCGTCGCCTCCGCCGCGCTCCTCGTCGTCGGCGGCTACCTCGTCATCAGCCAGCAGATCACCCTCGGCCAGCTCGTCGCCAGCGAGATCATCATGAGCGGCATCGTCGCCTCCCTCGCCAAGCTCGGCAAAAAGCTCGAAGCCTGGTACGACGCCATGGCCGCCATGGACAAGCTCGGCCACATCTTCGACCTCGAAACCGAACGCCAGGGCGGCGAAAAGCCCGCCCACCCCGGCTCCGGTGCCGAGGTCATCGCCAGCCACATCTCCTTTGCCCACCTCCCCGGCGTCCCCCTCTTCAACGGCCTCAGCTTCACCGTCCCCGCAGGCAGCAGCGCCGCCATCATCGGCCCCCATGGCGCAGGCGCCAGCTCCCTGCTCGACATCCTCTTCGGCCTCCGCCAGCCCTCCGCAGGCTTCCTCACCATCGACGGCGTGGACCTCCGCACCTGGGACCTCGAGGCCCTCCGCCAGAGCACCCAGCTCCTCCGCCGCGACGAAATCATGGACGCCACCGTCATCGACAACCTCCGCCTCGGCCGCAACGACATCGGCATGGACGAGATCCGCTCCGCGCTCAAGCAGGTGGGCCTCCTCGAAGAGCTCCTCTCACGCCCCGAGGGCCTCAACCTCCGCCTCAAGATCGGCGGTGCCCCCCTCTCCGGCAATCAGCGCATGCGCCTCCTCCTCGCACGCGCCCTCGCCCAGCGCCCGCGCCTCCTCCTCATCGACGAGCTGCTCGACAACATGGACGCCTCCTCCTTCACCCTCCTCTCCGAGACCATCCTCGGCAAAGACCAGCCCTGGACCGTCATCGTCACCACCCGCGACTCCCAGGTCAGCACCCGCTGCGCCCAGGTCATCACCCTCGCCCCCTGCCGCCTGACCGCCGTCCACCCCGCCTCCTCCTCCACAGCCTCCCTTTAATCCTCCTCGTCCCCGATCCCATCTCCCCCCCGTCAGCCACCGCCCCTCGCCTATGACGTCGCCCCACCCAGGTCCCCCCATCTCCTCCGCGCCACCGCTCCCCGCGCTCAGCCTCGCCAGCCCCGCGCGCTTCACCCGCGTCTTCTGCCGCGTCCTCATCCTCTCCTTCGTCGTCCTCACCATCGCCCTGCTCTTCCTCCCCTGGCGGCAGTTCGTCGCAGGCACCGGCCGCGTCATCGCCTTCAATCCCCTCGACCGCCGCGTCAATGTGGAGGCCCAGGTCTCCGGCCGCGTGCGCAATCTCCACATCACCGAAGGCCAGCGCGTCAAGAAAGGCGAGCTCATCATCGAGATCCAGGACAACGACCCCAACCTCATCAACAACCTCCGCGCCCAGCGCGAAGCCATCGAAAGCCGCCGCGACTTTGCCCAGGGCCGCGTCGAGTCCCTCACCGCCCAGATCACCCAGCAGGAGCTCGCCAAGGCCCAGGCCATCGACGGTGCGCAGCAGCGCGTCGCCGGCGCCAAGATCGCCGCAGAGACCGCCCAGCTCAACTACGCCCGCACCCAGGAGCTCTTTAACAAGAAGCTCGAATCCCAGCGCAACATGGAGCTCGCCACCCTCCAGCGCGACGCCACCGCCGCCGACCTCAAGTCCGCCGAAGCCGCCCTCAAGCGCACCGGCAACGACATGGACGCCCTCATCGCCTCCATCCACGCCTCCAAAGGCAGCGCCCTCGGCGAAGTCGCCACCGCAGAGCGCGACCTCTCCGTCATCGACGTCCAGATCAACCAGAACCTCCGCCAGATCGTCGAAGCCCCCCGCGACGGCGTCGTCCTCCAGGTCGCCGTCACCGACGGCACCTACCTCCGCCCCGGCTCCCTCATCTGCGTCATCATCCCCGAAAGCGACAGCCGCAACGTCGAAGTCTGGGTGGACGGCAACGACATGCCCCTCATCCACGCCCGCAAGGAGGTCAACGGCGTCGTCACCCCCGGCAGCCCCGTGCGCCTCGCCTTTGAGGGCTGGCCCGCCGTCCAGGCCATCGGCTGGCCCCAGCTCGCCATCGGCACCTTTGGCGGCGAAGTCGTCTTTGTGGACGCCAGCGACGACGGCCAGGGCCGCTTCCGCGTCCTCATCGGCCCCGCCGAAGACATCGTGGACCGTGGCGACGGCAAAGGCCCCGTCACAGTCCCCTGGCCGGACCGCGAGCGCTGGCTCCGCCAGGGCACCCGCGCCAACGCCTGGTTCCTCCTCGACCAGGTCCCCCTCTGGTTTGAGCTCTGGCGCCAGATCAACGGCTTCCCCCCGGTGAACTCCAACGCGGACGGCAAGCTCGACCCCACCAAGAAATAAAATTTCCTACCACACTGAACCACGCATCCCCCCCGCCCTGCCACACCAGCCACGCCCTATGTACTCCGCCCCGCCCGCCTACCTCTCACGCCGCCGCCGGCACACCCGCCTTCGCGCCGCCATGGTCGCCCTGGCGCTCCCCTTTGCCGGGCTTGAGGCAGCCCCGGAGGAGAAGGAAAAGGACAAAGGCGGCAGCCGCCCCCTCCTCCTCCCCGAAGTCCTCCAGAGCGTCCAGAGCCAGTACCCGCCCTACCTCGCCGCCATGATCGAGCAGGACATCGCCAACGGCCGCGCACGCCAGGCCCTCGGCGCCTTTGACCTCAACCTCAACGCCGGCACCACCTTCACCCCCGCCGGCTACTACGACGGCCAGACCGCCTACACCGTGCTCGAGCAGCCCCTCACCAACTGGGGCGGCAGCGTCTACGGCGGCTACCGCCTCAGCAGCGGCTTCCTCCCCAACTACAACAAGGACCGCACCAGCACCGACGGCGAAGGCGTCCTCGGCTTCCGCATCCCCCTCCTCCGCGACGGCACCATTGACCGCCGCCGCGCCTCCCTCTGGCAGGCCCGCATCGACCAGGAGCTCGCAGACCCCTACATCTTCCGCCAGTACCTCGACTTCGTCCGCGCCGCCACCATCGCCTACTACGGCTGGCTCGCCGCAGGCCAGCGCCTCACCCTCAGCGAGGAGCTCCTCCGCGTCGCCAAAGAGCGCGACTCCGCCATCGCAGAGCAGGTCAAAACCGGCGCCTCCGCCCCCATCGTCCAGGTGGACAACCAGCGCCTCGTCGTCAGCCGCCAGATCGCCGTCGTCCAGGCCACCCGCCGCCTCCAGGCCGCCACCATCGAGCTCTCCCTCTTCTACCGCGACAAGGCCACCGCAGAGCCCATCCTCCCCCACCGCAAGCGCCTCCCCTCGGCCTTCCCCACCCACCCCAGCCCCGCGGAAAGCCAGCTCACCGTGGACATCGCCAAAGCCCTCATCTTCCGCCCCGAGATCCGCCGCATCGAGCTCACCCTCGAAAAAACCGGCATCGACCTCCGCCTCGCCAAAAACAACCTCCTCCCCAGCGTCGAAGTCGGCCTCCAGGCCGCCCAGGGCACCAGCAGCCGCCTCCCCTCCGCCATGGAGCGCACCGAAGTCGAGGCCAAGATCGAGTTCAAAATGCCCCTCCAGCGCCGCGAAGCCAAAGGCCGCGTCGATGTCGCCGACGCCCAGATCGCCCGCCTCAATCAGGAGATGCTCTTCGCCCGCCAGCGCATCACCGCCGACGTGCGCGACGCCCACAGCGCCCTCCTCGCCGCCCACGAAGTCCTGCGCCAGACCCGCCTCAACGTCGATCTCGCCCAGAAGCTCGCCACCGCCGAGGCCGAGCGCCTCAAGCAAGGCGCCACCGACCTCCTCGCCCTGCAGATCCGCGAGCAGGCCAGCTTTGACGCCCAGGTCCTCGAAGTCGAAGCCCAGTCCGAGTACTTCCGCGCCCACGCCAACTACCGCGCCGCCATCGCCGCAGGCAAATAATCCCCCCAGGAGGCCGCCTCCGAAAAAACACGCCGGCGTCGTCTGCCAGCGCCCGCCAGCCGTCAGTCAGCGGCGGCCTTCGTCTCATTTTGTTTCAGCAACGCAGCCTCCCTTTCCTGCTTGCGGCCATAATACCACGATCTGTTAAAAACGGGTCTGAAGGTGGAGGCACGAGCCGACGGAGGGGGATCATCTTGATCCCCCCACCTGCAGCGTGTTCGCGGATGTGCGAGAGCGCTGGATGATGAGGGAGGCTCGGCTTTGCGGAGGCACGAGAATGCAGGGCGATGCGTGAGCCTGTGGGATCGGGACGATCCCTCTCCGCCGGAGGCTTCGCCGCAGCGACGGAGGGGGATCATCTTGATCCCCCCACCTGCAACGTGTTCGCGGATGTGCGAGAGCGCTGGATGATGCGGGAGGCTCGGCTTTGCGGAGGCACGAGAATGCAGGGCGATGCGTGAGCGTGAGGGATCGGGACGATCCCTCTCCGCCCGTCCATCAGCGCACCGCAAACGCAGTGGTTTGCGAACGTCCTCGCAGTCGGGCGGTTTGGCGAAGAAAGCTTGAGTGTGTTGAAGAGAGCATCACTCGCCAAACACACCCAACCTACGCCCAGAGCGCCGCGCCAGAACGTAGGATGGGTGTGGCGACAGCCCGCCCGTCCATCAGCGCACCTCAAACGCCATTCGCGTAAGAACGTCCTCACAGCCGGGCGGTTTGGCGAAGAGAGCCGTGAAAAACGACACGCTCTTGCCGCCAAACACACCCAGCCTGCCCTCCACATCCGGCCTCACGTCCTCAGGCCGCATGGCAGGTCAAAAGGTCTGCATCGGCCTCAGTGATGGCGGGATTTTCTTCTTCATCAGCTCGGTCTCGTAGCCATTGAGCTTCCGCCCCTGCTGCTTCATCTCGGGCGCTTGGGAGGAAGCAGGTTTCGGAGCTTCGCTGGCATCCCCAGTCGCAGGCGGCATGCGCAAGGGGTCGGTGCCAGGCGCAGGCTTGGGGATGGGGCCGGGGACCGGCGGAGGGGCGCTTTTCGGTTTGTCATCCGGCAGCACCTTGCGGAGGACCTGCTCCGTCACCGTACCCGCCAGGTTGCCCGCCACCGTCTTCCCACGCTTCACCAGGTCCTCCGCGTTTTCTCCCGCCACCGAGCTCAGAGAGCCCACCGCCGCGTCATGCAGCGACTTGTTGGGCAGGTAGCCACGCACGCCATGCCAGGCCGCATTCACGGCCTTCGCACCCCAGCCCGCCTTGTTCACGGGATTGTACACTTCAGGGGCCGCGCCCACCACCGTCGCAGTCAGGCTGCCGGGAGTCAGGGTGTGAAAGCTCTTCTGCGCCACCTCGTCACGTTCGCGATACTTCTTCATGATCTCCGCCCTCTCCGCGTAGAGCTTGCGCCGCGCCTCGTAGTCGCGGCCGGTCTGCCCCGGCAGGTAGGAGCCCACGCTCGCCGCCAGCTGGCCGATGCGCGACACCCCCTCCGCCACGCCCGTGCCCAGCTCATCCGCCAGGCCTGTCGGCTTGCCCTTGAGCATGTGCCTCACAGACGACAGCCCCTGCTCACGCTCCATCTGCACATGGCCCGCCGGCCGCGCCTTTTCAGCCCGGTCCACATCCCGCTCCTGCCATTGGCTGAACCAGTCTTTGGCCCCGGAATCTTGGGCGGAATCATCTGTGCCGTTCTTTTCCGGCACCATGATTTCAGCCCCCCTTTCCCCCACCACATAAGGCTTGCCCGCCTGGACAGGCCCCCCGTCCGCACGACCCGGCAGTTTTTTGCCCCGCAGGTAAAGCGCCGCATTGGCCGGGGGCTTGCGCATCTCAAAAAGGCGGCCTCTGCCCGCATGAGCCGTCTTCCTCGCAGAGTCCTCCCTTTCATCCGGCGTTTCGGAGGCCTGCTTTGCAGCACCCGGGGCTGGGTGCCGTCGCAGGTGTGCGTACGCTTCGGCAGGAGTTTGCCGCGGCGTCAAAAGGCGTGGCCGTGCATGAGCGCCCGCAGCCGCCTTCAGGCCGGCACGGGAGAGGGCATGGTTCGGCACCACCGTCCCGCTCTGCTGCGGCACGATGATCTCCGGCCCCTCCTCCCCCACCAGGTAGGGCCTGCCAGCCTTCACCGGCCCGCCCTTCGCACGGGCTTCCACCGTGTCCTCCTCATCATCTTCCTGGCCGCCGCCGTCATTGCCGCCAGCCGCCGCCGCCCCGTCTTTCGCCGCGTCTGTCAGTTTCTGCGGTCCGTTGTCCAGACCCGCAGCGCCAGCACCGCTGCCAAACTGCCCCGCCCCCGACTGCAGTGTGCCCGTGCCTGGCATGCCCAGAGTGCTCGCTGGCGCAGACGCCCCCGTGGCCGCAGCCGGTGACGCAGGCGACGCCGGCATGGCCGTCGTCGATTTCGTCAGGTCGTTCGCCATCGCAGGCGCGAGCGCCGGCACTGCAGGCCCGATCACCGGCGGCACCGGCGGCGGCGGCATTTGCATGCCCTGCATCGGGTTCTTGCCAAACTGCTCCGTCCCAGCCTTGATCGTGCCCTCCAGCCCCGGCGTCGCGGCTGCGGAGGGCGGCGCATAGGCACTGGCCGGCGTCGGGCGCGGCGTCATGAGGCGTGACGGCGGCAGGCTCGACGGCCTCGTGGCCGCACCCAGTCCCGAAACCGGCGAAGTGCTGCCATCGCGGTTGATCGTGCCCACACGGATCGCCGTGCGCCCCGTGCCCGGTCCTGTGCCCGGCATGTAGAGGTTGTTGCGCGGGCGGGCGTCGATGCGTCCCGGCCGCGTCCCGAAGTTCTGGCTGTTCTGCTCCTTGAGCTTGTCCAGCTCCTCCGGAGTAAACTGCTTCAGCGGCTGGCTCAGCGGCCCCGTCGCAGACCCCATCGCAGACACCGGCGAAGTGCTGCCGTCACGGTTGACCGTGCCCACCCGGATCGCGGTGCGCCCCGTCCCCGGCCCTGTGCCCGGCATGTAGAGGTTGTTGCGCGGACGCGCGTCGATGCGCCCCGGCCGCGCCCCAAAGTTCTGGCTGTTCTGCTCCTTGAGCTGGTCCAGCTCCTCCGGGGTGAACTGCTTCAGCGGCTGGCTCAGCGGCCCCGTCGCAGAGCCCATCGCAGACACCGGCGAAGTGCTGCCGTCACGGTTGACCATGCCGGTGCGCTGCGCCGCCGTCCCCGTGCCGGGCCCGGTTTCGGTGTCATATTCGATGTTGCGAGGGCGTGCGTTGATCCGCCGCTGCGGCCGCCTGCCGGTTCCAGTTTGAGTGTATTCAGGGTCCATGCCACACCCTTGGGTCCGGATTTCAGAGTGCAAGCCATTTGATATTTTATTCTGGTATCTTTCGGTATTACTGCACATTCACGCGCCCCTTTTCCACCCTTTGCACACCCCGCCCCCCGCATTCGCTAAGCCCCGGACCTATGCCCTTTTTCACCCCATCCCCTCCTCGACAAACAGAGCATCGGTTCAATAGTTCCCGCACATGAAGAAAACCGCCGACCCCGACTCGCTGCCCCCCACCTCGCCCAAAACCATGGCGGTGCTCATCGTCATTCTGCTCGGCCTCATGGCCGCCACCTTCAAGGTCGCGCTCTATCCCAGCCCCCCCGCCGCCTGGGCACGCCTGCACGAGCCCGCCACCCTCTCCGTGGCAGACGCCAACAAGCTCCTCTCAGACAGCGGCGCCGTCATCGAAAGCATCAAGAGCGCCGACAGCATCACCACCGAGACCTGGAACATGCGCCACCGCACCGGCCAGTGGACCATCCTCGTCTGCTTCAGCAAGACCCCCAAAGGCGACGTCATCCAGTCCGTGCACATCCGCAACGAAATCTCCCGCCTCCCCACCTTCACCCGCACCTGGGACTTCCCCCCTGGCTCCACCGCCCCCGCCCCCACCCCGTCCAAGCCCCCCGTTCCCGCAGCACCCGCTCCCGCAGCACCCGCTCCCGCAGCTCCCGCTCCCGCAGCTCCCGCTCCCGCAGCCCCTGCGCCAACTGCACCCGCAGCCCCGCCCACAACCAGCGCCTAGCCCCCCGGCCACCCTCCGCCACTCCCCAGCCCCCCGGCGGAGAGGGATCGTCCCGATCCCTCACACTCCCGCCACACCCACCGCCCCCGCGCCAGGTCTGGCTCACCCCTTCCCTCACGCCCCACCGCAGACTTTGCGCAGCGTGGTGGGATCAAGATGATCCCACTCCTCCAGAGCCTCCGCCCCGCGTTCACCAGGGATTCACGCCACGCCCAGCCCCCCCGGCGGAGAGGGATCGTCCCGATCCCTCACGCCCCCGCCACACCCAGCGCCCACGCGCCAAGTCTGGCTCACCCCTTCCCTCACGCCCCACCGCAGACTTTGCGCAGCGTGGTGGGATCAAGATGATCCCACTCCTCCAGAGCCTCCGCCCCGCGTTTACCGGGCATTCACGCCACACCCCAGCCCTCCGGCGGAGAGGGATCGTCCCGATCCCTCACACTCCCGCCACACCCACCGCCCACGCGCCAGGTCTGGCTCACCCCTTCCCTCACGCCACACCGCAGACTTTGCGCAGCGTGGTGGGATCAAGATGATCCCACTCCTCCAGAGCCACCGCCCCGCGTTTACCTGGCATTCACGCCACGCCCAGCCCCCCGGCGGAGAGGGATCGTCCCGATCCCTCACACTCCCGCCACACCCACCGCCCCCGCCTAACCACGACCAACAACCAACAACCAAGAACCAAGAACCAAGAACCGCCCCCTCACCTCACCCGCTTGTAATCCCCCGGCCTCCGTCTCCGCCTCACCGTTGGCTTGTACAGCGTCGCGCTCCCCTTGCAGCGGTAGGCCATCGCCAGGCCCAGCACATCGTCATCGTGGCAGCCGCTCCGCGCCTCCTCGCGCCCGTTCTTGCTCCACATGAAGTTCTTGCACTCCGCCAGAATGTGCGGGCAGAACACATCCAGCGCCTCGTTGTGAAACGCCAGCGCCAGGCTGTCGATCACATCCCTTCGCTGGTCCCGGTCCTTCAGCTTCCAGCCCAGCATGTAGCTCTGCTTCTCGCGGTCGTACGGGTCCACCACCTGGCGCTTGTACAGCGGCACCCCCAGGTCCTTCAGCCGCTCCAGCACATGCAGGCCCATGTTCACCTCCAGCACCACCAGCGCACCGCCGTAGTACTCTGAAAGCAGCGCGATGTACTCCGCCGTCAGCACCGTCGTCCCCGTGAAAGGCGGCCGCACACGCGCCACCACCGCGTCCTTGTAGCACGCGCCGCCCGCCGCCTGGTACTCCGTGCGCAGCACCCCGATCGAGTGCCGGTCCGGGTCCCCGCTTTCCGCCTGGTCCTCCCCCGTCATGGGGTCGCACCACACGATGTAGCTGCACCCCGGCTGCGGCTTTTCCCAGATCTGAAAGCTGCCAAAGCCGCTGCCCTCCCGCTGAAACTCCACCCCGTCTCCCACCGCCACCAGCGAGCCCGTCTCCGGCGCGTGCAGCCCCGCCGCCAGCTCCAGCCGCCGCAGCGCCGCCACGTTAAAGCGCGGCCTGCCCGACGACAGAAAGCAGCTCACCTCATCCTCCGGGTAAAACTCGTCAAACGTCTCCTCCGAGCCCGAGCACTCCGCCTCCATGATCGCCCGCCGCCACGCCATCTGCTCGTGCGTCCAGCCGTACCGGCGCCGCCCGTTCGCCTCGCGCGGCGTCAGCGTCGCGTCGATCCGCGCCCGCATCGCCTCCGTCACCGGCTTCACGTTTTCCGCAAACTCAAACCACGCCGCAAACACCTTCACCCACCCGTTCCCCGGCGCCGACTCCCCCGCCTTCCACGCCCGCAGGAAATCATCCAGCGTCAGCGCCCCCTGCCACGTCTCGTAGTGCCACCCGCTCGCCCCGTCCGGCGTGCTCTCCGCGATCGCCAGCCCCGCATCATTCAGCGAGGGCAAAATCGACGCCATGATCTTCCGGTCATCCTTCACCCCGCCGCGCGGATACTTCGCGCTCTCGCTGAAAAGCACCGCCTGCCGCGGCTTCGAGATCCCCGGGTTCATCGACTCCGCGCTCGTGATCGTGGCCGTGCTGCCGTTGGCCCACTTCATCCGCCGCTCGCGCGGCACCAGCGCATTGTGCCAGGGGAAGCGGTCGTTCTCGCTGAAGGTCCGTATCCGCTCCAGGATGCCCTGGCTGTTCGCGCTGATGTTCGCCAAAATCAGCGCGTCCGTGTTGCGCTGCTGGCACAGGTGGTAGATCACCTCCACGCTGAAGGTCGTGCCCCCGCACTGGCGTATCTTCGTCACGATGATGCGTATCGCCGGCACCCCAAGCGCCGTCAGCACCTCCACCGCCTCCGCCATGCGCCGCTGCAGCACGTTCGCACGCGGCGTCTCCAGCTTCTTCGTCGTCGCGTTCTGCACCTTCGTGCAGGTTTCAAAGTGGACCAGCGGCGAATGCGCCACCAGGTGAAAGTCAGCATCGTTCATAGGTTTGTCCCAAAGACTTGGGTCCGGATTTCAGATCTCAAGCGGTTTCTTGCATGGTATTGAAAAATACCACGAAATGCTTTCCGCTGGCCTCCGTCTTGCCCGGCCCGGCCCGCCCCCTGCGCCACGCCCGGAAAACACCCCCGCTAAACCCCGGAACAAAAAAACTAAGCTTTTCATTTATCAGAAAAGCATTGCTAGTTTTTGGCATTATGAATTTGTCACAAAATCATCCTGCCAAAGGCATTGCGGTTTTAGGCAAATCCAATATAAAACCCTCGTCCCCGCTCCTCACCATGCTTCAGCGCACGTGCAGCATCCCGCCACGCGGAGCCCCCGGCCCTTTCCCGGGTGGCCACAGGCGGCGTCACCGCCCGGGGCTGCGGCACATCCAGCTTTCTCCGCCCTCCTAACCACACCCCAGGTCCCGTCCTCCCATGCCTGCCAAGTCACGCCCCACCGAGTCCGCGCCGCAGCCCCCCGCAAAAAAGCCTGCGCACACCCCCACGCTCCGCAGGCTGCGCGGCTATTCCTTTGACCCCAGCCTCTCCGCCAAGCTGGAGACCGCCGTCATCAATGAGCGCATCTTCACCATCCCCTGGGAGCCCCTCGCCCCCGGGCCCGTCGGCGAGTATGTGGAGGTCATCGACGTCGACCCCGCCAGCGGCTGCTTTTACGAGCCCGTGGACCTGAACGACCCCCACCTGCTCGCGCAGGACGGGCTGCCCGCCTCTGCCGCCAATCCCCAGTTTCACCAGCAGATGGCCTACGCCGTCGTCATGACCACCATCCGCAACTTTGAGCGCGCCATCGGCCGCCCCGTCCTCTGGTCAGACCGCACCGCCAAAGACATGGGCAAGACCACCGCACAGATGCAGGAGGCCGACTGGCTGGCCACCTACGTGCGGCGCCTCGCCGTCTATCCCCACGCCCTGCGCGAGGCAAACGCCTACTACTCCCCTGCCAAAAAGGCCCTCCTCTTCGGCTACTTCCCCGCCTCAGAGGTGGGCGACCCCGCAGTGTATCCCGGCGGCATCGTCTTCGGCAGCCTCTCCCACGACATCATCGCCCACGAGACCACCCACGCCATCCTCGACGGCATCCATCCCCACTTCATGAAGGTCACCCAGCCGGACGGCCTCGCCTTTCACGAAGCCTTCGCAGACCTCGTCGCCCTCTTTCAGCACTTCACCTTTCACGAAGTCGTGCGCCACCAGATCGCCCGCACCCGGGGCGAGATGGGCATGAACAACCTCATGGGAGAGCTCGCCCAGGAGTTTGGCAGGGCCACCGGCAACCGCGGCTCCCTGCGCGACGCCCTCGGCCAGGTGGACCCCGCCACAGGCAAATGGCAGCGCCGCCCCCCGGACCCCGCGCGCTACATGACGGAGATGGAGCCCCACGCACGCGGCGCCATCCTCGTCTCCGCCGTGTTTGACGCCTTCATCACCATCTACGAGTCACGCATCGCAGACCTCCGCCGCATCGCCAGCGGCGGCACCGGCATCCTCAAAGAAGGAGAGCTGCACCCGGACCTCGTCAACCGCCTCGCCACCGAGGCCGTCACCGCCGCCGGCCACGTCCTCACCATGTGCATCCGCGCCCTCGACTACTGCCCGCCTGTGGACATCGACTTCGGCGACTACCTCCGCGCCCTCATCACCGCAGACCGCGACGTCTTCCCGGACGACAGCTGCGGCTACCGCATCGCCTTCATCGACTCCTTCCGCCAGCACGGCATCTACCCCCGCAAGCTCCGCTCCCTCTCCGAGGAAAGCCTCACCTGGGACCGCCCGGAGGAAATCAGCACCTACGAAAACATGGCCCGCCTCGGCGAGGTGCTGCGGACCTTTTACAAAGACCTCGGCATGGACCACGACCGCCACCTGCGCTGGAAAAAGACCCGCGAGCAGCGCGCCAGGCTCCATGACCACCTGCAGTCCAAGTTCCTGCACGAGTTCAACGACACCCGGCTGCAGGAAATGACCGGGCTGGACTTCGGCATCACCCGTGAAAAAAACGGCGAGAAAGTCGTGCGCTTCTCAGTGCAGGCCATGTGGCCCGTGCAGCGCCAGCGCCCGGACGGCACCGTGCTCAATCAGATCATCTTCACCCTCCTCCAGCACAGGCCCCTGGAAGGCGCCGCCGAAGACCTCTGGGGCGGCTGCACCATCATCGTCGATCTCGGCCACGACGATCCCGAAAAGTCCATCCGCTACATCATCCGCAAGCCCCTCTTCAGCAAAGACCCCGCACACAGCCGCCTCGAGCTCGCCAGGCAGCGCGCCCAGGACCCCGCCATGATGCCCCTCTCCTCCACCTACGGCATGGACGCGGCGGACGAGCCCTTTGCCATGCTTCACTCGGAATACTGATCTCCCACTCCCCTCCACGCCATGGCCACCAAAGCGACCAAGCCCAAAACGCGCAAGCCCGCCGCAGACTACCGCGTGCGCATCCGCATGTACCAGCAGGGTCTCGGAGACTGCTTCCTCCTCACCTTCCCCGCCGGAAAGTCCAAACAGGCCCACGTCATGATCGACTGCGGCATCGTGCTCGGCACCAGCGAGCCCGGCAAAGTCATGACCCAGGTGGCCCAGGACATCAAAAAAACCACCAAAGGAAAGGTGGACGTGCTCGCCATCACCCATGAGCACTGGGACCACCTCTCCGGCTTCGACCCCGCCCAGGCGCGCGACATCTTCAAAGGCGTGAAATTCGGCAAGCTCTGGCTCGCCTGGACGGAGGACGAGAAAAATCCGCTCGCCCAGCAGCTCCGCACCGAAAGGGAGAAAAAGAAAAAAGCCGCCGCCAAAGCCAGGGACGAGATGCAAAAGCGCGGGCTCACCCAGCAGGCCGGGCGCATGGCCGGGCTCCTCGGCTTCTTTGGCGCCAAGGCAGCCGGCGGTGACGACGCCTCCGCCGAGGAGGAGGAGGCTGGCGGCGGCACCACCGGCGCGCTGAATTTCCTCAAGTCCCACAGCACCCCCACCATCCTCGAGACCGGGGGCAGGCCCCTCTCCATTCCCGGCGTGGAGGGCGTGCGCGTCTATGTGCTCGGCCCGCCGCTGGACCGCGACGCCCTGAAAAAAACCAATCCCGGCAAATCCCAGGGCTACGCCCTCGCCGAAGAGCCCATCGGCCTCACCGACTCATTCCTCGCCGCGTTTGACACAGAAGACGAGCTCGCGCAGCCCTTCGCCAGGTCGCAGCGCAGGCCCCTGGTGCAGCTCCCGGAGCGCCTCGCGGCCGCGCAGCACACGCGTCGCTCCGCAGGCGCGCACGCCCCGGCCATTTCTGGTATCGACGGCTATCTCCTGCCAGAAAATCAGTGGCGCAGCATCGACGACGCCTGGCTCGGCATGGGAGAGCGGCTCGCCCTCCAGCTCGACAATGCCACCAACAACACCAGCCTCGTCCTCGCCTTCGAGTTTGACAGCCCCCCGGGCCAGGACACCCGGGACGTCCTGCTCTTCGTCGGAGACGCCCAGGCCGGCAACTGGCTCTCCTGGGACGAGCACACCTGGACCGTGCGTGACGGGGACGGCGGCAGGCGCAAAGTCACCGCCGAGGACCTCCTGCAGCGCACCATCTTCTACAAGGTGGGCCACCACGGCAGCCACAACGCCACCCTCCGGGAAAAAGGCCTCGAGCGCATGACCAGCAGCCGCCTCGCAGCCGTCATCCCCGTGGACACCCGCGTCGCCCACGAGGTCAAAGGCTGGGAGCACATGCCCCTGCCCGCCATCCGCGAGCGCCTCAGGAAAAAATGCACCGTCGTGTTTCAGTCAGACGGGCAGCCAGACGTCCAGGACAGGCCCCAGGCCGGCCGCTGGCAGCCCTCCACTGAAAAATTCGACGTCTTCATGAAGAACCCGAAAACCAAAAAGGTGGAGAGCGTCAGAAAGCAAAACCTCTACACCGACTACTACCTATGAGCAAAAACATCGTCATCTGCTGCGACGGCACCAACAACCAGCTCGAAGGAGACCTCACCAACGTCGTCCGCATCTTTCAGGTGGCCCTCCAGAACGCGGAGCAGGCCGCCTTTTATGACCCCGGAGTCGGCACCATGGCCTCCCCGGAGGCCACCGGCCCCATCAGCAGCCGGTGGTCCATGTTCAAAGGCCTCGCCTTTGGCGCAGGGTTCCAGGAAAACGTCTTCGAGGCCTACCGCTACCTCATGCGCACCTACCAGGAGGGGGACCGCATCTTCCTCTTCGGCTTCAGCCGCGGCGCCTTCACCGTGCGCACCCTCGCAGGCATGCTGCACGGCGTCGGCCTCCTCACCCCCGGCTCGGAAAACCTCCTGCCCTACCTCTGGCGCCACTACCTCGGCATCCGCATTCTGCCAAAAGGCGCCACCCAGTCCCAGATCGACGCCGCCAAAAAATACGACGCCTCCACCGAGGTGCTCCGCGCCAGCTTCACACGCCCCTGCCCCGTCGCCTTCCTCGGCCCCTGGGACACCGTCGGCTCCGTCGGCATGTACAATGCCAACCAGGCCTTCCCCTTCACCTATGAAAACCCCAGCGTCGCCGTCGTCCGCCACGCCGTCTCGCTCGATGAAAGACGCTGCGGCTTCCGCTCCAACGTCTTCAAGTCCGACGACACCCCGCTCCCCGGCACCGGCCGCCCCCGCGTCATGAACGTGTGGTTCCCCGGCGTGCACTCGGACATCGGCGGCGGCTACCCCTGGCCCGAAAGCGGCCTGGCCATGATTTCCTACCAGTGGATGGTGCGCGAGGCGCGCGCCTTCGGCCTCCTCGTGGACGAGGCCCGCCTCTCCGGCCTGCTCGCAGGCTGCAGGCCGGACCCCGCCGCACAGATCCACGAATCCCTCACCGGAGCCTGGAAGGCCCTCGAGTACGTCCCCGCACGCCGCTACAACTGGAAGACCGCCAAAACCGAGTGGCGCCGCCAGCCCAACAAGCCCCGCACACTCGCCGTCGCCGAAGTGTTCCTGCACCGCAGCATCCTCGACCGCCTGCAGGCAAAGCCGGAGTACCGCCCGCCCAACCTGCCCGCCGGCGACCTCGCCGCACAGTTCAAGATCGAAGACTAGGCCTCGCGTGAATACCAGCCGGTGACAGGAATAAATCGAGCCCATCATCGCAGCCCCGCGCTCATCCATCGCCGCCTCCGAAAGCCCGGGCGTGCGTGAATCCCCGGTAAACGCGGGGCGGAGGGCTGGGGCGTGGCGTGAATGCCCGGTAAACGCGAGGCGGAGGCTCTGGAGGAGTGGGATCATCTTGATCCCACCACGCTGCGCAAAGTCTGCGGCATGGCGTGAGAGAAGCGGTGAGTCAGACCCTGGCGCGTGGGCTGAGGGTGTGGCGGGAGCGTGAGGGATCGGGACGATCCCTCTCCGCCGGAGGGCGTGGCGTAGGGTGGCCGGAGGGCTGGGACGTGGCGTGAATCCCCGGTAAACGCGGGGCGGAGGCTCTGGAGGAGTGGGATCATCTTGATCCCACCACGCTCCGCAAAGTCTGCGGTGTGGCCTAACGGAAGCGGTGAGCCAGACCTGGCGCGGGGGCGCTGGCTGTGGCGGGAGCGTGAGGGATCGGGACGATCCCTCTCCGCCGGAGGCTGGGGCGCGGCGTGGATACCCGGTAAACGCGGGGCGGCGGCTCTGGAGGAGTGGGATCATCTTGATCCCACCACGCTGCGCAAAGTCTGCGGTGTGGCCTAACGGAAGCGGTGAGCCAGACCTTGGCGCGTGGGCGCTGGCTGTGGCGGGAGCGTGAGGGATCGGGACGATCCCTCTCCGCGGGAGGGTTGGGGCGTGGCGTGAATCCCCGGTAAACGCGGGGCGGAGGTTGGGGCGTGCCGTGAATCCCCGGCAAACGCGAGGCGGAGGCTCTGGAGGAGTGGGATCATCTTGATCCCACCACGCTGCGCAAAGTCTGCGGCATGGCGTGAGAGAAGCGGTGAGTCAGACCTGGCGCGGGGGCGCTGGCTGTGGCGGGAGCGTGAGGGATCGGGACGATCCCTCTCCGCCGGAGGCTGGGGCGCGGCGTGGATACCCGGTAAACGCGGGGCGGCGGCTCTGGAGGAGTGGGATCATCTTGATCCCACCACACTGCGCAAAGTCTGCGGCATGGCGTGAGAGAAGCGGTGAGTCAGACCCTGGCGCGTGGGCTGAGGGTGTGGCGGGAGCGTGAGGGATCGGGACGATCCCTCTCCGCCGGAGGCTGGGGCGTGGCGTGAATCCCCGGTAAACGCGGGGCGGCGGCTCTGGAGGAGTGGGATCATCTTGATCCCACCACGCTCCGCAAAGTCTGCGGTGTGGCGTGAGAGAAGCGGTGAGTCAGACCCTGGCGCGTGGGCGCTGGCTGTGGCGGGAGCGTGAGGGATCGGGACGATCCCTCTCCGCCGAAAGCCCGTAGGGCTGACACAACCGAAGCCGTGGGCGCCAGCCCACGGTAAGCGTCCCCCCCACCGCATCCTCCAGTGGAACCGCGCAGCGGTGACACAAAACGGCCGCCAGCCCCGCCCGCCACCAGCCCTGCAAGGCCCAGGCTCTCAAACACGGCTCAGCCACTACCACATCATATGACCATACAGCACACACCCCGCCCCGGTCCGCCTCCGGCCTCGGGAAAACATGCGCGCCAGTGCAGCCCGCACCCGCACAGCCCGGCTCTGCCACCTCCCCGCGCCCCCGCCGCCCCGCCCACCTGGAAAACCCACCCGCCCACGCCCCATGCCGCGCCCGCCAGTCCGCATCCTTTTTACCCAGCCCTAGTCTCATTCCCTCCTTGCCCCGCGCCAAATCCTGCGCACCTTGACCCCATGAAGACGCTCCTATTCTCCCTGCTGCTGCTCACCACCGCAGCCAGGGCGGACCAATGGCTTGTCAATGGCCAGCCCCACCGCGGCACCATCCACAAGTTCAGCAGCGACGGCACCCGCGTCTATACCACCTCCGACAAGGACAACTACCGCGGCAGCTGGATCCTGGTCGCCCAGCTCGACCCCGCCACCCGCGTCCGCCTCAACATCGCCACCCCCGAGGACAAGGCCAGCTTGAGGCCCCAGCGCCTCCAGAGCCCCGAAGTCGCCGCCAGGGCCGAGGCAGACCGCGCCGCCAGCATCGATGTGGAAAAGCTCGCCCTCGAGCGTGAAAAATTCATCCTCATGCGCCAGCAGGAGGAGCGCCGTCAGGCAGAGATGCGCATCTACGCCTTCAGCAGCCCGCCGCCACCCCAGCCCACCACGCAGATCGTCGTCCCCACCTACCCGCAAAACCGCTACCTCTCCAGCCGCTACGCCACCACCTACCGGTCAGGCGGCTACTACCGGAACTACCACTACTACCGGAATTACGGCAGCAGCTGCTACTACCGTCCGTACTATTTCCATGTGCCCCACGTGTACGCCCCGCATGTCCATGTCCCGCATGTGCACGTCCCCCACGTCCATGTCCCCTACGTGCACCGGCCCATCATCGTGCGCACCTACTGAGGCAGCGCCGCGCTCCGCCTCCCCGCACGCTGCAGCTGAGAGTCAGCTTGCAGCCCCCGCCACACCGCGCGAGATACCACGGCCTGTTAAAAAAACACAGGTCCCCCGGGCTCAGTCCACACAGCCCCCGCGCACCCGCCGCTGCATTTCCACCGCGCACACACACATCAAACCTCATCGTCACCACATTCCGCTACCACACGCACGACATCCTGTGTTTAGTGCCCGCACCTCGGGCACAGCCCCGGGCCATCACAGGCGCATCCTTCCCTCTTCCTCCCACTCCATGAAACACCTCCTCACCGGTCTCCTGCTCTCCGCCCTCCTCGCCTCCTGCGCCCAGAGAGACCTCGAACGCTGCCCCCCCGGCACCCCCGCCATCAAACTGGCCCAGGCCGTCGAATGCACCCACCCCGACGGCAAGTACACCCTCCCCGCCGGCATCTACCAGCCCGAAGCCCAGTCCGCCAAAGGCATCTACTACGTCGCCCCCGAGCGCCTCAAGACCACCGCCGGCATCATGCGCAAAGGCCACGAGCGCGGCGGCCTCTTCATCGCCAACGAAGGCTGGGAATGGATCTGGACCGGCCACCCCGGCTTTGAAGTGGACGAAAACAAAACCTCCATCTTCAAAAAGCGCGGCATCCTCATGCCCACCGTGTACAAATTCGAGCCCTACGTGAAGTACACCAAGGTCAAAACCAAAAGCCGCTGAGCACTTCCAGACACGCCGCTCAAGCCCCCGTCATCCCACGCCCCTCTCAAACAAGAGGGGCGTTTTTTTGTCCACCTCCGCTTACCACTTCATACCACACCCCACCACCGCCCAGCGCACCAGGAGCACGGACTTTAGTCCGCAGCACGTCGCCTGCACACAGCGTGCGTGAATGGTCTGCACCCTGCGAAAACACACGGACCCTCGGAACGAAAAAGCATCGTCCCAGCGCAGGCACAAACACAAACGCGCTTGTTGCCCGGGAAGGACTCCGCATCTCAGCGGAGCGCTGCGGACTAAAGTCCGCGCCCCCGTCCAGACACATCCCCAAACCAACCCCATGCGTGTAAATCAAGATGATCCCACTCCTCCAGAGCCTCCGCCCCGCGTTTACCGGGCACTCACGCCACGCCCCCGCCCTCCGGCGGAGAGGGATCGTCCCGATCCCTCACGCCCCCTCTACACCCACCGCCCCCGCGCCAGGTCTGGCTCACCGCTTCCCTCACGCCACACCGCAGACTTTGCGCAGCGTGGTGGGATCAAGATGATCCCACTCCTCCAGAGACTCCGCCCCGCCTTTACCAGGCACTCACGCCACGCCCAGCCCTCCGGCGGAGAGGGATCGTCCCGATCCCTCACGCTCCCGCCACACCCACAGCCCACCAAGAACCAAGAACCAAGAACCAAGAACCACCAACAGCCACCGCCAGCCCCCCCCAGTCCCCTCACTGCGCCCGCTGAATCCGCGCCGGCACATCATTGATGCTGTACCCCGCCTCACGCAGCGCGTCCCACACCTTCACCAGCTTGCCCAGCGCCGCCGTCGTGTCCGCCTGCAGTTCCAGCTTCGTCCCCGGCTTCGCCTCCTTCAGCGCCTTGATCATCTGCGCCAGCTGCTCCAGCTCCACCGGCTGCCCGTCCAGAAACACCTGCTGCTTGTCGTCGATGCTGATCGCCACGCGCACCTCCGGCACCGCCGCCTCTCCTCCCAGGCTCTTCGACTCCGGCAGCGTGATCTTCACCTGCGTCTTGTCCTTCTTGAACGTCGTCGTCGCCACAAAGAAGATCAGCAGGATCACCATGATGTCGATCAGCGACACGATGGGGATCATCGGCACCGGGCGGCGCTTAGGGCGGAGGTTCATGGCCATGGCGTGCAGCAGGTGGGGTTCAGAAGTTCATCACACTCGCGCACTCACGCCGCCGGGCGCTGCACCTCAAAGTGCTGGTAGAAATGCTGGATCGTCTCCTGCATGATCGACTCCACCTTCACCGCCAGCGCATCCAGCCGCCGCGTGAAGTACGTGTGCGCCAGCACCGACGGCACCGCCACAAACAGCCCCGCGATCGTGCAGCGCAGCGCCACCCCGATCTCATGCGCGATCACCGCCGTGTCCGGCCCGTCACCGCTGCCAAACGCCGAAAACATCCCCACCAGGCCCGCCGTCGTCCCCAGCAGCCCCAGCAGCGGCGCCACCGTCACCATCACCTCCAGCAGCGGGATGCCGCTCTCCAGCCGGTGGATCTCCTCGCGCGCCTTGATCGCGCACGCATCATGGCACTCCTGCTTGCTCGTAAAGGCACCGCTGATCGCCATGCTCCCCAGGCGCGAGAGCATCGACCCGTCATGGGAGAGAAACTCCTGCAGCGGCCGGATGTCCCCCTTCAGCGCATAGCTCGGGATGGCCCGCAGCTGGCTCACCACCGCGCCCGGCATGATCACCTGCTCCCGCAGTTGCAGCCATGCCAGGATCGAGGCCCCGATGGCGCTCATCGAGCACAGCACGATCAGCCCCATCACAAAGCCCCCTGTGGCCAGAAATTCATACACAAGCTGCAGCCCCGAAGGCGTGGCCTTTTCAGCAGCAGGCGCCGCCGCCTCAGCAGCGGCTGCGAGCATCGGCGTGGCGGTGGCGAGGAGATCAGTAAATAAGCACATGGTAGTCGATTTTCAGCCGCTCAGGATCCTTCGTCGGGAGGAAGGGGATCACATCCGCAGGCATCGCAGGTATTTCCGCATCCTTGATCGCCCGCAAGGTAAATAACGTGAGTTCCCGGTACGATTGTGTGTCATCCACCACCCGCACATCCTCCACCCCGCCCTTCTTGTTCACGTAAAACTCCACCTTCAGGCTCCCGTAGGTGACCCCCGCCAGCTCCATCCTGCGGTACTGCTGCCACTTTGTTTCCACCGCCTGTCTGACCCTCGCGATGTAGCGCTCCTTCGGCGTCTGCGTCAGTTTCACCGTCGTCTTTTTGCCGGCGTCCGCCTTCGCAGGCGGCTGCGTCTGCCTCGCGCCGCTCTCCTGGGCCGTCAGGCTCACGTTGATCTCCTCATCTTTCATGGGGCTGGTTTTCCTGCGCCCCTTCTCCATCCACATGCCCCAGCGCTTTTCCATCAGCTTCCTCACCTCCGCATCGCTCAGCTTCTCGCGATTGGCGGCAGCACCTGCCCTGCCCTGATCGCCCGCTCTAAACATGACCGGAAATATCAGGTGCCCGTCCTGGTACTCGTTCACCCACGGCAGGATCTCCGCAGGCATCGCCGGAAACTTGATCGCCTGGATCGCCTTCACGGTAAACTTCGTGAGCACAGGGTCGGTGTCCTGGTTGTTTTTGACGTGGATCTGCTCAAGCCTGCCGTCCGGACGGAGAGCTATGTTCACTCTCACATACCCGTGAGCCTGGCTGTTCGGCCTCTGCTTCAGCTCGTTTGCCCAGCTTTTTTGCGTCAGTCCATAGACCTCATTGAGGTACCACTCCAGACCTTCTCTCCATTTCTTCTTCGCCTCCACCTCCTCCTTCGTCGGCGCACTGCACGCAGCCAGCAGGCACACCACCAGCGCCGCCCACAGGGCGTTCACGATCCTTCGGCTCATCGGAAAGCTCATGGTCAGAGGGAAATCAGCGGTTGCGCCCAGTATAGATGACTTTCAAACGTCCGTTGTTAGCCCCGGAGAGCGCGCGGCGCACCTCCGCCGGCATGGGCGGGATTTCCGCATCGCGGACCGCCCGCAGCGTCAGCTCCTTCAGTGCCGGGTCGCAGCCTTTTTGGGTGATGACTTCCAGCCCCTCCACCTTGCCCTGGGCGTTGACGTAAAAGACGGCATCCAGTTGCCCCGACGCCCTGGCCTGCGACTGCAGCAGGTACAGGGTCCACTGCCTTTCCACACGCCCCACCACCAGCTTGCCGTAGCGGCTTGTCGGCGTCTCTTTCTTCAAGCCCGTGATCTTCTCGGCCTCTGTGTAGGGGACAAATCCCACATGGTTCGTCACATGTGCTTTGTTCCACGCCACCCGCGTCTCCAGCGCGGCGCGCTCTGCCGCGGTCAGCCCCGCCACTGGCAGGCCGCTTTTGCCCGGCGGCGGGATGTAGGCCTTGTACACCAGCCGCAGACAGCCCTCCTCCTTGGCCGTGAGTGCGCGGGCCACCTCCGCAGGCATGCGCGGCAGCTTCACCTTTTGGATCGCACCCTCTGTCAGACTGAGCAGGTCGGGGCTGGCCCCTTTGGCACCCACCACGCGCATCCGCTCCACCTTGCCCTTCTTGTTCACCCAGTAGCCCATCTCCATCCCGCCAAAGGCCGCATACGGCCGTCCCTGCGTCTGCGCCAGGTCATGCCGCCACTGCTTGTCCACCAGTTCGGAAACCTTGAGCGTGTAGCGCGCCTTGGGCGGTATCTTCAGCCCCGCCACCCCGCCCTTATCCGGCGCGCTGCAGGCACAAAGCAGGCCCGCCATCAGCACCATCACACCCCAGCCATTCAGTTTAGTAAAGCAGCACATTGAATTCGATTTTCAGACGTCCCTTGTCCTCTTTCGGCAGCAGCGGGATCACATCCGCAGGCATGGCTGGTATCTCAGCATCTTTGACCGCCCGCAAGGTTAATTCAGTCAGCGCCTGGGTGGACTCCTTGTCATTCACCACCTTCAGGCTTTCCACTGCGCCCTTCCTGTTCACGTAAAAGACGAGCTCCAGCCCGCCTTCCTTCACCTCATGCCGCCTCAGTCGGAGGTAGCTGTGCCATTTCTTTTCCACCGCCTGGATCACCAGCCGGGTGTAGCGCCCCTTGGGCGAGCCATCCACCTTCCGCGCCTGCGGCCGGGCCTTTTCATCCCTCTTCGCCAGCTCCTTGTCCGCCTCATCCATCATCTGGGTCAGCGGACCGGTGTCGGGCCTCGCCTCGATGCCAAAGGTGAGCTTCATGCGCCCGCCCTCCTCGGCACGCAGGGAGGAGGCGACCTCCGGCGGCATCGGCGGGATGTCCGCGTCGTGGATCGCACGCAGCGCGAGATCCGTCAGCACCGGCTGGGGGCGGCCCTCCGCTGCCGCACGCATGTTTTCCACTCCGCCCTTGGGATTGAGGTAAAAGACCACATTCACCAGCCCCGGCGGGGTGCCCGCCTGCCTGGCATGCAGCTGCCACTCCCTGTCCACCGCGTCTCTCACCTGCTGCACGTAGAGCATCCTCGGCGTGCTTTCCTCCTCCACCAGCCGCGCCCTCGGGGGCGGCAGCGCCGCTTTCCCGTCTGCCGCACCCGCCTTCACGGCGGCGGCATTGCCGGGAGAGGCGGGCAGATCCTTGAGCTCGCACAGGTGCAGGCCCTCCCTGGCCAGGCCAGGAACAACGCTGCCGTCAGGCCTCACCCCCATGGCCGGATTGATCGGTGAAACAACGGCCACGCAGGCCACCTGCAGCCGCCCGCCATCCTCTCCCCGCAGGGCGGAGGCCACCTCCTCAGGCATCGGCGGCAGCACCGTCTCGCGGATGGCCCGCAGCGTCAGCCCCGTGAGAGCCAGACTGGCGCCGATGCTCTCAGCCGCCCGGGCGTTTTGCACCTGGCCCTGCCTGTTCACGTCAAAGGCAGCCATCAGCCATCCCGGGCCCACGCCCTCCGTGCGCTGGCTGCGATACTCGTACCACGTCTTCTCCATCAGCCCGACCACCTGCCTCCGGTAGTGCTCAGTCGCCGTCAGTCCGGCATCCGCCGCCATCAGCGGCGTCGCGCACAGTCCAAGCAGCCCCGCAGCGAGCACCACCAGCGCAAGCGCCAGCCGCTGCATCACAGCCCGCATCTTCACAGCACCGCCAGCCTGCGCCCCCTGGCTGCGGCAGATCACAGGCCATGCCTCGCGGCCCGGCATCTCAGTAGATGAGCACATCGTACTCCATCTTGTAGCGCCCGCCGTCCTCGGCTGGCAGCAGCGGCAGCACATCCGCAGGGATGGGCGGGATCTCCGCATCCTGGATCGCCCGCACCGTCACCTCCGTCAGGATGGGGTTGGACTCCTTGTCATCGATGACGCGCAGCCCTTCCACCTTGCCCTTCGGGCTCACATAAAACAGCAGCTTCAGCCGCGCATACGTCAGGCCGTCCTGGCGCAGCTTCAGGTAGATGTGCCACTTGCGCTCCACCAGGCCGCGTACCTGGCGGTCATACACCCCCAGCGGCGTCTTCATCGCGTCCACCGAATCCTCCGTCCCGCGGTTGCTGATGGTGCCCTTCGTCTGCGACCTGCGCGTGTGCGGCGTGAAGGCGTTCGGGTCCTGGTTCCGCGTCGTCCGCGTCACCACCTCATCATCCACCACCGGCAGCGCCTTCAGGATGGGCTTTTCCTGCGGCGACGGCGGCGGCATGTCCTGCGCCGTGGCCGTCTTCTGGGGCGTCGGCTTCGTCCTCGGCGGTGCGTCCGGCGTCTTCTCCATCGGCACCGGCTTCATCAGCTCGATGGGCAGCAGGTTCTTGTCCACCTTCGCCAGCTCCTTGTCCGCCTCCTCCATCATCTTCGTCAGCGGCGTCTGGTCAGGCAGCACCTTCGCCATTTTCAGCTCCTTGTCAGCCTTTTCCGCCTCGCTCTTCGCGGGCTCCGGCTGCGGCTTCAGCATCTCCGGGGCCTGCACCGTCTCCGGCACCGGCGGCTGCGGCGGCGCAGCATCCTTCGGTTTCAGGATGGACGGCGGCGTCTGCGGGCTCGGCGGTGCGGGCGGCTGCGGCGTCAGCATCGCCACCTCCGGCGGCTGCGTCTTTGGCCTCGCGTCATCCTTGATGTCCCCGTTTTTGAAATCACGGTCCGCCATCTCCTGCATGTTGAACTTGTTGCCGTCCATCGTCGGCAGCGGCATCGTCGCGTCCGGAGAGGGCGCCTTCACCGTCGCCGCATTCGTGTTTCGGTCAGAAATGAAAGCCGCATTCTTCGGCGCGCTGTCCGCCGCCTGGTTCTGCGTGGTGCGCATGTAGGCCAGGCGCTCCTGCTTCGGCTTGGCGGGCGGCGGCGGCAGAAACTGGTCCGGGAAAAGCAGCACCTCCTCCTCTTTTTTCTCCACCTTCGGCGGCTGATGCGCCTCCCGCCACAGCCGGCGCGCCGCATCGCTCGCCATCACCCAGGCCAGCAGCAGAAGCAGCAGCGCATGCACCACCACCGTGCCGGTGATGGCAATGCGCAGATTGCTGCTGCGTTGGTTATCGATGGGAAAGATGTCAGTCACAGAGCAGGGCAAAAGCGGAAAGCCCCATGTCCCGTATAGTGCCCTCACCCCCCTCAGAATCAAATGCTGTTTACCGGGCCTGAGAGTCAAAAGGGCTAAGTCAAAAGGCAGAGCCCCATCCACCCCATCCACCCCATCCACCCCATCCACCCCATCCTCCCCATCCTCCCCATCCTCCCCATCCTCCCCATCCTCCCCATCCTCCCCATCCTCCCCATCCTCCCAACCCCAAGCCCTTCCCCCCTCTCTCCACACCCCGCTCATCCCCCATGCCGCAGGCCTTGCGGAGCGTGGTGGGATCAAGATGATCCCGCCACGCCAGAGCTTCGCCCAGCGCCACAGGAGCGCGGACTTCAGTCCGCAGCAGGTCGCCTGCACACAGCGTGCGTGACGGGTCTGCACACTGCGAAAACACGCGGGCCCTCGGAACGAAAAAGCATCGTCCCAGCGCAGGCATAACAGAACCGCGCTTGTCGCCATGGAAGAACGCCGCCTGTCAGCGGAGCGCTGTGGACCAAAGTCCGCGCTGCCATCCAGAAGCATCCGCAAACCCACGCCGTGTGGGGGGATCAAGATGATCCCCCTCCGTCCCAGCGCCTTCGCCCCTCCCCAGCCCTCCGGCGGAGAGGGATCGTCCCGATCCCTCACGCTCCCGCCACACCCACAGCCACCCGCGCCAGGGTCTGGTTCACCGCTTCCCTCACGCCACACCGCAGACTTTGCGCAGCGTGGTGGGATCAAGATGATCCCACTCCTCCAGCCCTCCGCCCAGCGTTTACCGGGTATCCACGCCACGCCCTCCGGCGGAGAGGGATCGTCCCGATCCCTCACGCTCCCGCCACACCCAACCCCTCCAGCATTCCCACACCCCAAAGCCCCCTCGCACATCCCCCCCGCACCGCCACACCCACCACCCTCCGGCATTTTACAATTTTCAGTTCCCATTTTGGAGTTTGCAGTCCCTCCCCAGCTCCTCCCCACCCACCCCACCGCCCTCTTCCCCTCTCCCCCCAAAAACAAAAAGGGCCCCCGTCTCCGGAAGCCCTTTTCACTTTTAACTTTTCACTTCACCCTCATTTCGCCGCCGCCTTGAAGACGATGGGAATGATGAGAATGGCCAGGATGTTCACCACCTTGATCATCGGGTTCACGGCAGGACCGGCGGTGTCCTTGTAGGGATCGCCCACCGTGTCGCCCGTCACTGCGGCCTGATGCGCAAAGCTGCCCTTGCCGCCGTGGCTGCCTTCTTCGATGTACTTCTTGGCATTGTCCCAGGCGCCACCGGCGCTCGTCATCGAGATGCCCACAAACAGGCCCGTCACGATCGTGCCGATCAGCACCCCGCCCAGCGCCTCCATGCCCAGATACGAGACGCCGATCACAAAGATCAGCGGCAGCAGCGCCGGCACGATCATCTGGCCCAGCGCCGCCTTCGTCACGATGTCCACGCACTGCGCGTAGTCAGGAGTCTCCGTACCGTTCAGGATGCCCGGCTTCGCCGTGATCTGGCGCCGCACCTCCATCACCACAGAGCCCGCAGCGCTGCCCACCGCGCTCATGCAGAAAGACGTGAACAGGAACGGCAGCAGCCCGCCGATGAACATGCCGATCACCACCTTGTGGTCCATCAGGTCAAACGCCACCTTGTGCCCCACGAAGGCCTGCAGGTCCTCCACATACGAGCCAAACAGCACCATCGCCGCCAGACCCGCGCTCGCGATCGCGTAGCCCTTCGTCACCGCCTTCATCGTGTTGCCCACGGCATCCAGCTCGTCCGTGATCTTGCGCACACCTTCCGGCAGTCCGGACATCACAGCGATGCCGCCCGCGTTGTCCGTGATCGGCCCAAACGCATCCAGAGAAATCACAATGCCCGAGAGGGAGAGCATGGACACCACCGCAATCGCGATGCCATACAGACCTGCCAGATCATAGCAGTACCAGATCGAGGCCGCGATCGCCAGCACCGGCAGCAGCGTCGCCTGATTGCCGATGCTGATGCCCGCGATGATGTTCGTCGCGTGGCCGGTTTCCGAGGCCTTCGCGATCTTGCGCACCGGGCCGTAGTGCGTGCTCGTGTAGTAGTTCGTGATCCACACCACCAGCAGCGTCATCACCAGACCCACCACCGCGCAGTAAAAGAGGTTCGCATGAGACACCGCCACCTCGCCGATCTTGAGCCCCTCAGGGAAGATCGAGCCCGTGGCCCACCAGAACAGGCCCGATGCCACGATGCCAGACACCGCCACCCCGCACACCAGCGACGTCGTCGCCTCCTGCTTGATGAAGTTCACCCAGCCGATGCCGATCAGGGACGCGATGATCGCCAGACCGCAAAGCACAAACGGATACACCACCGCTGCCTCCGTGCCCACCGTCAGGTGGCCCACCAGCACGCCGCCGATCAGGCTCACCGCGTACGTTTCAAACACGTCCGCCGCCATGCCGGCGCAGTCGCCCACGTTGTCGCCCACATTGTCGGCGATAGTGGCCGGATTGCGCGGATCGTCCTCGTTCAGATTCTGCTCGTTCTTGCCCACCAGGTCAGCGCCCACGTCGGCCGCCTTCGTATAAATACCGCCGCCCAGACGTGCAAACACGCTGATCAGAGAGCTGCCCAGCGCCAGACCCACCAGCGAGTCGATCGCGTGCTTCGCATGCGCCCCCGTGCCGCGCACGATGAGGTAAAACACACCCACAGAAAGAAGACCCAGCGCCACCACCAGCAGGCCCGTCACCGCGCCGCCGTTGAAGGCCACCTTCAGCGCCGGATGGCTGCCCACGGAGGCCGCCTGCGCCGTGCGCACATTCGCCCGCACCGCGATCATCATGCCGATGTAGCCAGCGGCCAGGGAGCACACCGCGCCCACCACAAAGCCCGCCGCCGTCAGTCCGCCGCGCAGCCACCATACCGCCGCCAGGATCACCACTGCGATCAGGCTCACCGAGACGATCTGCCGGTTCAGGTAAGCCTTCGCCCCCTGCTGGATCGCGCTCGCGATCACATGCATCCTCTCATTCCCAGCATCAGACCCCACCACCTGGCGGATCAGGATAAACGCAAATACCAAGCCCACGACAGCGAGGGCGATGGCCAGAGTGATGCCATTGGTCAACAAGAATGAAGGAGCCATGATTGAAGAATAGAGGGACGAATGAAGGGATGGAGCGACCGCCCAGTCTGGTAGGAACCGGACCGGGTAAAGCCGCGAACTCTAGCTAGTCGCAAATTACTGGCAAGAACTTGCTCAGAGTTTTCTCTTTTCCCTCAATTTTCTCCTCCCGCCCCTCCCCCTCGCCCTCCTTACACAAAAGCCCGCAATCCCCCTCCCATTTTCCATTCCCAGTTTGCAGTTTTCCATTCTTCCATCAGCCACGCCCTGATCCTCAAACATCCTCCTCCCAAAAAAAGAGAGACCTGCCCCGCCTCTTTCTCTTCCCCACCCCGGTTCAGCTGCAAAGCCCCTCAGCTGCCGCAGCTCCTCCATCTCGCTTTGCTGATGTTGATGCTCCTTAAAAAGGCGCCAAGCATTTGGCTGTTTCGGTCAAGCTTGAGAGTTGAGGTATGCGCCCCGAGAACCAGTGATGCTTGGGGGATGGGAGTTGGCAGGCATGGCAACCGGTTGTACTCCCGCCTGCTCCGCGCTGCCAAGGTGAACACGCGAGAGAGTTAAAAAACCACTGACCAACAATGTTTTGCAACGCTTCCCTGCCAAATGCCTGGCATCTTTTTTTGACAGCAATGAAAATCGATGAATTAAAAAAACGTATCGCTAACTTTGAAAATGTAGACCTAATCGGCACTGTGTCTGACGATCTCATCAGACAAGCCGAAGCGGAACTAGGCTTTAAGCTACCGTCGCAATATCGCGCATTCATTTCCAATTTCGGCTGCGGAGGAATTGAATCGGAGGAGTTTATCGGCCTTGGTGGCCCAGAGCATCTCAATGTTTCAAAAATGGTGGTAAGACTCAAAGGGAAAAACCGAGCGCTTCCGCATCATCTTTTACCGCTGCGGGCAGATGGCTTTGGCAATTACGACTGTGTTGATTTGCAACAACCCAGAGACGGTGCCGAATTCGCTATAGTGAGGTGGGTTCATGACGCTACAGTGGAGGATCAACATGAAGTTGTAGCTGACTCTTACTGGCAATGGTTTGAGTCCATATTGACGATGATCGAGAGTTCGGAATGAAATAGAACAACGGGGAAAAAGATGCCTGAAAAAAAAGACACCGAAAAATGCCAGTCATTTAGTTTTTTTGGACCAACAAGCCCTCTCTCAAGGCGCAAACACCGCCACCAGTAGCCCGACCAACATCGTACCGGCGAGGAAGAAATAGACGCCAATGGTAATCCAGAACATCACAAAATTTTCTTCCTCGGTGTAGATGCCGCCGCGGCCGCGGACTCTGCCGCTGCGAATGCCTTTAATGGCCAGATACAATAGCACCGAGGTGACGAGCAGCAGCACCAATAGCATCCCCATGCGAGACATGGCGAGCATGGGGGACAGGTGGAACCCTGGTATGCAGCATTCAAACATGGCTTCGACTCTCTGCCAAAAAAAGATGCCAGGCATTTAGTTGATTGACCAGATCATTCTACAGCCAATATGAATGGGCTTCCAATACCATCACAAATCGAAGTCGAAAGACACGCGAGAAAAGCTGAAAAAGTAATGACTCGATAAACTTAAGCCATCGGTATGGAAGTTGAGAATAATAAAAATACATTCGGTCTAATTTTGTACATTTTAGCCGCATATTTTTTAAGCTTCTCCCTAATAATTATTTTAACAATATTGAATATACTAGACTTGGAATCTCTTACGGGAACCATTGTGATAGCTATTTATTATCCTTTGTTTTGGCTTAATGACAATATGGCAACAGTTCACTCTTTTTTTTGAGTTCATAATAAAGTTGTTTCTTCCATAAAGAAAAGAATGAACCAACAAGCCAACCAATGGCGCGGAAAAGTATGCCAGAAAAAAATGCCGGGCATTTAGTTGATTCGGTGGCATGAGCGGGGCTGGCTGGATAGCCCCCCTTCCCCATGTGGGCGGCTCTTGTCACTCACTCCTTTTCACTCTCTTCTCTATCCCTTCCACCAGCTCCCGCTTCGCCACGCGCTTGTTGGTCCGCTTCACCAGATCCACCAGCGCAGCCTTCGCAGCCGCCACCTCCTCCGGTGTCAGCAGCACCTCCTCAAAGTCCACGATGTAGGACGTCAGGCTGGTGTCGATCACATACTCCGGCAGCTCCGTTTTAAAAGCGCTCCCGCCCATGAAAAAGATCACCGGGCGAAACTTCGCCAGCGGCAGGTTCAGCAGCTTCGCCAGCGCCGCCATGTGCAGCTTGTTCTGCCAGATCGGATTTTGAAACGAGCACTTCCCTCCCGAGCTGAAAGTCTGCGTCCACTTCGGCTGGTTTTCAGAGCCGTAGATCCAGCCCGTGTAGTTCTTCGTCTCGATCACAAAGATCCCGAACGGCGACACCACCACATGGTCCACCTGCGTCAGCCCGTCCCCGTCCGGGCGCGGCAGATACAGATCGCTGAAGCCCTGATAAAACGCCTTGTCCAGCAGGCGGAAAGTACCCTGATTCACCAGCGCCTCCCCCAGCATTCCTTTGGCCGAGGCCCTGAAGCGCCGCAAAAAAAAGCGCAGAGCATAGATCCCGCCTGCCATCAGAAAGATCGGCAGCACGGGCTTAACGAGCGTGTGGTACACAGCATTTGGGTCGGTCATCGCACACGACTCTCCGCAGCAATCGCCCCGCCTCAAGCCCCACGCGCGCGCTGCGCACCTGCCATCGTCGTTGCCGCCAGCAGCAGCGGAAGCAGGCCTGTCCCGGCGCCTAGCCGTGCACCAGGCCCATCTTCTGGATGTAGGCCGCCTCGCGCAGGCGGCACAGCCGGTTTTCCACGCGCTCGCGCCTCAGCTTTTCCACCAGGGCCGCCCTCACGTCCTCGCTCACGCTCTCATACGGCCGCACCCCGGACTCGCGGCGGCCGTCCACCCGCAGCACGATGTAGGCGTCCGGCTGCTCGATCACCTCGCTCAGCATCCCCACCTTCGTGCGCCCGATCACCTGGCCCACCCGCTCAGAAATGTCCGCCAGACTCGTCCACGGCCATGCCCCGCCCTCCTCCGCGCGGCTGTCCTTGCTGTACTCACGCGCCACCTCCGCAAAGTCGCCCCCGTTCAGCAGCCGCGTGCGCAGCCCCTCCGCCAGAGCGCGCGCATTCTCCTCCGTGCGCCGCACCGTCAGCGTGTGCAGCCGCACAGACTCCGGCCCCCGCCAGCGCTGCACATTCTCCTCGTAGTACCTGCGCACCATCTCCTCCGTCACCTCCACGTTGTTCGCGATCTTCTCGCGCACCGCGCTCGCGATGATCATGCGCTCCCGCAGCTGCCGGTACTTGTCAAACGTCATGCCCAGCGTGCTCAGCTCCGCCAGCAGCGCCTCCCGGTCTCCCCGGAAGGCCGCCTGCGTCTCGTGCCGCACATCCTCGTCGATGTCCTCCTGGCTGATCATCCCGCCCAGCCGGAAAAACTCATCCTCCAGCAGCTGAAAGTCGATCAGCCCGTCCAGCGCATGCTGCCGCACCTCCGCCAGCTCATGCGCCAGCCGCTGCGGGTCATTGGCAAACTGCACCTGCAGCCCCTGCACCTGCGCCCGTACCATCATCTCCAGGTCCGAGGCCAGGATGGGCATTCCGTTCACCTTGGCCACCACGCGCTCCGTCGCCTTGTCCTTCGGTGCATCCCCGTTCAGCGCACGCGCCGTGCCCCCCGCCGTCGCCAGCAGCAGCACCAGGATCGCCAGCCCCGCCCCCGCACGCCATCGGGCCCCTCCGGCAAAAGACCGCTTCGGCAGACGACGATGACCCTGGGTGGCGATCAGCTTCATGTCAGATTCGTAACACACCCCCCGCCGCACCGTCGAGCCCCACTGGATAGGTCTTAGTCCTAACCTCACTCCCCCGCCGCCCGTCCCTCCCCTGTCCCCCGCCGCCCCATAATCCTACTTGCTCTATGGGGCTTGAGACTGCATATCCTATGCAGAGATATGCGACTGACCAAACGAGGCGAATACGCACTGCGCACCATGATCCGGCTCGGCATCGCCGAGCGCCAGAATGAGGGCGTCATTTCCGTTTCCACCCTCGCCGAGCAGGAGCACCTCCCCTTCAAGTTCCTTGAGGCCATCCTCTTCGAGCTCCGCAATGCCGGCTACGTGGAAAGCCAGCGCGGCAAGTACGGCGGCACCCGCCTCGCCAAGCCCATGAAATCCATCAAGATGGGAGAGATCGTCCGCCTCATCGACGGCAAGCTCGCCCCCATCGGCTGCGCCAGCGAGACCGAGTATGAAAAGTGCACCTGCCCGGACGAGACCCACTGCGGCCTCCGCATGCTCATGATCGACGTGCGCAACGCCATCGCCAACATCCTCGACCGCTACACCCTGGAAAACGTCGTCGAAGTCACCCTGCGCAAGCAGGAGCAGTGCGCCACCCAGCCAAAGAAAAAGGCCCGGGAAAAAGGCAGCACCCGCGCCCGCCACGCCGACCCCTCAGACGGCTTCCTCGCCGTGCTGCTGGAGTCCAAGCCCTGACGCACCCCGCGCAAAGGCGCAGCCCCCCCTGCCTGCCAGGAGCACAGCGCCAGCCATCGCGCCCCCGCCCAGCCGCCCAGCACCAGCCGGGCGGCCTTGCAGCGCCCTCCGGGCAAAGGCGCCACCCCGCACTGGGAGCCGCCTCCCGGCATGGGCGCACTTCCGGAATGCAGCAGGCAAACCAAAGCCCGCGAGGCCCGTCGCAACCCATTACCTACATGATAGGTATATATTAAATTTGCGTATATTTAGAGCCAAGGCGTGAAATCGCACACTCCCGCTCAAAAACTTTTTATTCCTACTTGCGCAGTGTATATTTACCGTGATACCATTTGCCACGCCACCGGCACCCCGCCGCACCCCCAAACCTCCCGCCCCTCTTCATCCCCATGGCCAGCCAACCCGCAGAAATCGAAGTCGAGACATGGATCGAGATCGTGAGGCAGAAAGTCTCCGCCCTCAGGTTTGGCTCCGTCCAGATCATCGTCCATGAAGGCCGCGTCACCCAGGTGGAGAGCACTGAGAAAACCCGCCTCGCCGCAGACCTCCCCGCCCCCCGGCCGCAGCGCTAGCGCCGCCCTCCGCCCCGCCACCCATCCCCACCCTAAAACCACGTCCTGCCATGTCCTACCACCAAAACATCGTTGACTCCATCGGGCGCACGCCCCTCGTCAGGCTGAACCGCATCTCCGTCGGCCTCGGCGCCACCATCGCCCTCAAGGGCGAGTTCAAGGAGCCCCTCGGCAGCGTCAAGGACCGCATCGGCCGCGCCATGATCGAGGCCGCGGAGGCGGACGGCCGCCTCACCCCCGGCACCACCATCATCGAGCCCACCTCGGGAAACACCGGCATCGCCCTCGCCTTTGTCGCCGCCGCCAAAGGCTACCGCCTCATCCTCACCATGCCCGAGACCATGAGCCTGGAGCGCCGCACCCTCCTCACCCTCCTCGGCGCAGAGCTGGAGCTCACCCCCGGCCCCAAGGGCATGAAAGGCGCCATCGAGCGCGCCCATGAGATCCACGCCGCCACGCCCGGCTCGTGGATCCCCCAGCAGTTTGAAAACCCCGCCAACCCCGAGGCCCACCGCCGCACCACCGCCGAGGAAATCTGGGCGGACACCGAAGGGAAGATCGACATCTTCGTCGCCGCCGTCGGCACCGGCGGCACCATCACCGGCGTCAGCGAGGTCATCAAATCCCGCAAGCCCTCGCTCCAGGCCATCGCCGTGGAGCCCGCCGCCTCCCCCGTCATCACCCAGACGCTCAATGGCCAGCCCGTCGTCCCCGGCCCGCACAAGATCCAGGGCACCGGCGCCGGCTTCGTGCCAAAGAACCTCAACCTCGGCATCCTCGACGGCGTCATCCAGGTCAGCAATGAAGACGCCATCCGCACCGCCCAGCGCCTCGCCCGCGAGGAGGGCCTGCTCGTCGGCATCTCCACCGGCGCCAATGTGTGGGCCGCGCTCCAGGTCGCCGCACGTCCGGAGAATGCCGGCAGGCTCATCGTCACCGTCGGCTGCAGCACCGGAGAGCGCTACCTCTCCACCGCCCTCGCAGACGAGGCCCGCGCCAAAGTCGGCTCCTAGCCACACCATGACCCACCACAAACTCTTATTTCCCCATGTCCGCCATCCCGTCCGCCCTCACCTACACCGGAGACAGCATTCCCCGGCCCCTCACACGCAGGCGCTACTTTGTGCTGCGTGAGCCCGCCGCAGAGATCGAGCGCAGCACCTTCATCCCCAAGATCATCTCCAAGCCCCTGAACCCCGGCTACGGCTTCAAGTTCGCCATCTTCGCCGGCATCCATGGCGACGAGGAGGCCGGCACCCTCGCCGCCTTTGACCTCATCCGCTGGGCCTCCGAGCAGCCCGTGGAGCTGCACGACTACGAGCTGCACATCTACCCCGTCTGCAATCCCACCGGCCGCCGCTCCCACACACGCCACTCCGGCAGCGGCGTCGATCTCAACCGCCAGTTCTGGCATGAGTCCACCGAGCCCGAGATCCAGTACCTCGAAGGCGAGCTCCGCCGTGAGAAATACGACGGCATCATCTCCCTGCACTCAGACAGTGACAGCGACGGCGTCTACGGCTTCGTCGGCGGCTCCTTCCTCAGCGAGCACCTGCTCAAGCCCGCGCTGCAGGCCGCCTCCAAGATCCTCCCCCGCAACGACGCCCACGTCATCGACGGCTTCCTCGCAGACAAAGGCATCATCCGCGAAGGCTACCTCGGCATGCTCACCGCACCGCCTGGGCAGTCCGCCTCCGCCCTGGAGATCGTCTTTGAGACCCCCTCCCTCGCGCCCATGCCCCTGCAGGTGGCCGCCACCCTCGCCGCAGTGAAAACCATCCTCGCCCGCTACCGCCAGCTCCAGTCCTACGCCCCCAATCTCTGATCCCCTTCCCCCACCCCGCCCCCAGCCATGAACAAACGCCGCTTCCTCCGCCTCAGCACCCTCTCCGCCGCCTCCCTCGCCAGCTGCGGAAAGCCCCCCGCAGACCCCAAGGCCCCCCTGCGCTTCGGCCACTTCCCCAACATCACCCACGTCCAGGGCCTCGTGGCCCACCAGCTCAGCCGCCAGGGCAAAGGCTGGTTTGAGCCCCGCCTCGGCGTGCCCGTGGAGTGGTTCGTGTACAATGCCGGCCCCTCCGCCACCGAGGCCATCTTTGCCCGCGCGCTGGACGTCACCTACATCGGCCCCAGCCCCGCGCTCAATGCCTACGCCAAGTCCAAAGGCACCGAGCTGCGCATCCTCGCCGGCGCCGCCACCGGGGGCAATGCCCTCGTCGTGCGCCCTGCCGCCAGCATCGCCACCCCCGCAGACTTCAAAGGCAAGCGCATCGCCACCCCGCAGCTCGGCAACACCCAGGACGTGCAGCTCCGCGCCTGGCTCTCTGACAACGGCCTCAAAGTCACCCAGACCGGCGGAGACGCCACCGTCCTGCCCACGCAAAACCCCGACCAGCTCGCCCTCTTCCTCAAAGGAGAGATCGACGCCGTCTGGACCGTCGAGCCCTGGGTCTCACGCCTCGAGCTCGAAGCCGGCGGCAAAGTCTTCGTCGATGACAATGACACCCTCGTCACCGTCCTCGCCTCCAGCACCGCCTTCGTCACCCAGCGCCCCGAGCTCGCCAAAAAGCTCCTCGCCGCCCATGCCGAGCTCACCACCTGGATCAAGGAGCACCCCGCCGAGGCCCGCGAGCTCATCAAGGCAGAGCTCAAGGAGCTCACCACCAAGGCCCCCGGAGACCCGCTCCTCGACCGCTCGCTCCCCCGCGTCGTCCTCACCCCGGACGTCTCACGCGCGGCGCTCGACCACATGGTGGACTCCGCCAAGAAGGCCGGCTTCCTCCACGACATCCCCTCCCTCGACGCCCTCCTTCCCAGACTCTGATCCTCGCCCCCTCCTTCTCTCTCCCCCCGTACACCTCCTGAAATGACTCTGGCCGACGAACTCAGCAATCCCACCCCCGCAAAGCTCCAGGTGCAAAACGTCTCCAAGATCTATCACGGAGCACGTCAGACCGTCCACGCCCTGCAGGACATCAATCTCCAGGTGGCCGAGGGGGAGTTTGTCTGCCTCCTCGGCGCCAGCGGCTGCGGCAAAAGCACTTTGCTCAACCTCATCGCCGGCCTGGAGTCCCCCACCTCCGGCGCCATCCTCGCAGACGGCCAGCCCGTCACCGGGCCCGGCCGCCAGCGCATGGTCATGTTTCAGGAGCACGCCCTCTTCCCCTGGCTCGATGTCATCAGCAACGTCCTCTTCGGCCTCAACCTCAAGCCCGGCCTCAGCGATGATGACCGCAAGCAGCTTGCCATGTTCTACCTGAAGCTGGTAGGCCTGGAAAACTTCGCCCATGCCAACATCCACGAGCTCTCCGGCGGCATGAAGCAGCGCGTCGCCCTCGCACGCGCCCTCGCCCCCAATCCCCGCGTCCTCCTCATGGACGAGCCCTTTGCCGCGCTCGACGCCATGACCCGCGAGCAGCTCTACGCCGACCTGCAGGACATCCAGCAAAAGCGCTGCAAGACCGTCGTCTTCGTCACCCACAACGTGCGCGAGGCCGTCTGCCTCGGAGACCGCGTCCTCCTCTTCAGCCCCCGTCCCGGCCGCATCCAGGCCGAGTACGTCGTCAAGCTCCCGCGTCAGCGCGACATCAATGACGTCGCCGTCGCCCAGATCGCCAGCGCCATCACCACCGAACTCAAAAAACACTCCTCCCACTCCCTCGCATGACCCGTGTGCTGCGCCCCCTGGCCTTCTTCGCCGTACTCATCGTCCTCTGGGAGGCCGCCTCCCGCGCCGGGTGGTGGTCCCCCGTGCTCGTGCCCTCCCCGCTCTCCATCGGGCAGTACCTGCTCGCCTCCCTGGCGGACGGCACGCTCCTCGCCGCAGGCCTCGTCACCCTCACGCGCCTCGGCATCGGCTACCTCATCGGCCTGCTGCTCGGCATCCCCCTCGGGCTGCTCACCGCGCGCTTCCGCTTTGCGGCAGACACCCTCGGCGTGCTCGCCCTCGGCCTGCAGACGCTGCCCAGCGTCTGCTGGGTGCCCCTCTCCCTGCTCTGGTTTGGGCAGACGGAGACCGCCATGCTCTTCATCGTCGTCATGGGCACGCTCTGGGCCGTCCTGCTCGCCACGGACCACGGCATCCGCCAGATCCCGCCCATCTACCGCCGCGCCGCCACCACCATGGGCTCCAGTGGCTTTCACCTCCTGTGGCACGTGCTGCTGCCCGCCAGCCTGCCCCACCTCGTCAGCGGCATGAAGCAGGGCTGGGCCTTCGCCTGGCGCTCCCTCATGGCCGCGGAGATCTACGTCACCGTCCTCACCGGCTTCGGCCTCGGCCACCTCCTGCATTATGGCCGCGAGCTCCAGGCCATGGACCAGGTGGCCGCCATCATGCTCGTCATCCTCATCGTCGGCTTCCTCGCGGACAAGGCCCTCTTCAGCCCCTGGGAGCGCTTTCTGCGCAAGCGCTGGGGCCTCTCCTAGCCCGCCGCACGCACCCGCATGCCGCTCTTCTTCCTCCTCACCTGCGCCGCCAGCCTGGGAGTCTCCTTCTTCTGCTCCCTCACGGAGGCCGTCCTCCTCAGCCTCAATCCCCTGGACCTGAGGCTGCAGGAGAAAAAAGGCGTGCTCCACGCCGCGCGCTGGCTCGCGCTGAAGAACCGCATCGAGCACCCCATCTCCGCCATCCTTGCCTTCAACACCCTGGCAAACACCGGACTCGCCACCCTCGCAGGCGCGCTCTTCACCGGCCTCTACGGCGCAGACTGGCTCTGGCTCTTCTCCATCGTCATGAGCGCCGCCGTCCTCTTTGGCGGCGAGATGGCCCCCAAGATCCTCGGCGTGCACCAGCCCGCGCGCTACGCCCCGCGCCTCATCCGCCCGCTCTCCTGGATGATCTTCCTCTGCCACCCGCTCATCCTCCTCATGGAAAAATTCTGCGAGCGGCTCAAGGCGGGCTCCAGGGACCACCGCAGCCAGAGCGACCACATCATGGACATCATCACGCTCGTGCAGTCCGCGCGCGCAGAGCAGCTCCTCCACAGCCATGAGGAGATCATCATGATCCATGCCGCCACGCTCAGCGCACGCCGCATCAAGACCGCCATGGTGCCACGCTCCGCCGTCAAAATCTTCGACACCCGCCTCACCCTCCACGAGAACGTCCGGGCCCTCGGCCCCAAGCTCCACCGCAGCTACCCCGTCAGCCCCACCGGCAGCGCAGACCGCATCACCGGCTACATCCGCGTACGCGAGCTCTTCCAGCACAATCTCTCCCAGCCCGGCGCCGCCTGGACGCACCTCATCCGCCCCGTGCTCCACATCAGCAGCATGGCCTCCCTCACGCAGCTTCTGACCCTCTTCCTCGAGCAGCACGAGATCGCCTCCCTCGTCGATGACGCCTCCGGGCAAATGACCGGCTGGGTGACCATGGACGACGTCATGAAAGTCCTCATGGGCGCGCGCGTCTAGCCGCGCCCCCTCGCCTCCCTGCGGCGCAAAAAAACTCCAAATCTCTACTGGACAAGGATGATTTAAACATCTAATACCATCCTAATTAGATAGGGATTAAAAGCAGGCCGCGCCTTCATCGCCGTCCGCCGCCCACTCCCTGCCGATCCGACACACGGAAGGTCCCACCGCCAGCACACCGCCTCCTGATCCCCCATTCACCGGAAAGGGCGCGGCCACCTCTCCCCCACAGGATCATCTTCATGCAGCCCTCACACACCGCCCCCTTCCCCCCGGAGCCGCACAGCCTCCGGCCCGCGTGTTGACGCCCCTTTGAAGAAGCCGCACCCCCGGCCCGCGTGACCCCGCCGCCCCGGCGCAGGTCCGCAGCCACCACCGATCCGTTTTCACGGAAGGACTCCGCCACCATGCCCTGACACGCCGATCTCAAAGACGAAGGCGGCGGGCACACCCGAGCCCCCACGGCCTCACCGCCCCATGTTTGCCCCGAAAAAAACACTCCCCTCCCCCGGCCACCTCGCGCCCCTGCTCGCCCTCGCCCTCTTTGCCTCCCCCCTGCGCGCCACCGACGGCGTCTGGACCAATGCCACCGGCAACGCCAACTGGAGCGCCACCACCAGCTGGTCCGGCGGTATCATCGCCAGCGGCACAGACGCCATCGCAGACTTCAGCACGCTCGACATCACCGCCGCGCGCACCATCACCGTCAACGCCAGCTACACCGTCGGCGCGCTGAAGTTTGCCGACACCACCGCCTCCCACAACTGGACGCTCGCCAGCAGCAGCACCTTTGCGCTCACGCTCGAGACCTCCACCGGCGTCGCACCCACCATCACCGTGGCCAATCAGATCCTCGTGCTCTCCGCCAGGCTCGCGGGCACCCAGGGCTTCACCCTCTCCGGCGGCGGCGCCCTCCGCCTCACCAGCACCGCCAGCACCATCACCGGCGGCATCACCCTGCTCTCCGGCTCGGAGCTGCAGTTCGCCTCCGGCGCGCTCGGCACCAACACGGTGTACTTCAAGGAAAACGCCACCCTCACCTGGAACGGCGCCCAGTCGCAGGACGTCTCCGCGCAGATCAGGATCGAGGACGGCGTCACCGCCACGCTCGCCACCGGGGCCAACAACGTCACGCTCGCCACCGCCCTGCAGACCGGCGCGCTCGGCACCGCCGCGCTCACCAAGACAGGCTCCGGCACGCTCACCCTCACCGCCGCCAACACCTACACCGGCCTCACCAAGATCAGCGTCGGCCGCATCGCCCTCGCCGGCGGGGACAACCGCCTCGCCACCACCGGCGCCATCAGTCTGGGGCAAGGGGCCAACAGCGGCGTGCTCCAGCTCGGAGACGCCACCGGCGCCAGCAATCAGACCACCACCTCCATCGCCACCGTCGGCACCGGCACCACCAACGCCATCGTCGGCGGCAGCACCAGCGTCTCCACCCTCACCGTCAGCAACTCCGCAGCCGTCACCTTTGCCGGCCTGCTCGGCGGTGCGGGAGCCAATGAGAACAACCTCGCCCTCGTCAAGACCGGCACGGCGCTGCTCACCCTCAGCAACACCGCAAACACCTTCACCGGCGGCGTCACCCTCAGCGCAGGCACGCTCAATTTCTCCGCAGGCGCGCTCGGCAGCGGCACCGTCACCTACGCCGCCGCCTCCAGCCTGCAATGGGCCACCGGAAACACCAGCGACGTCTCCGCGCAGATCAGGATCAACGACGGCGTCATCGCCACCCTCGACACCAATGGCAACAACGTCACCCTCGCCACCGCCTTCCAGACCGGCACGCTCGGCACCGCCGCGCTCACCAAAGGCGGCGCAGGCACCCTCACCCTCACCGCCGCCAACACCTACACCGGCAACACCCGCATCAACAACGGCCGCCTCATCCTCACCGGCGGGGACGGCCGCCTCTCCTCCGCCACCGCGCTCCAGTTTGGCAGCGGTGCCAACAGCGGCGTGCTCCAGCTCGGAGACGCCTCCGGCGCCAGCAATCAGACCGTCACCGGCCTCTCCCTCACCGGCAACGCCATCACCAGCCTCTCCAACGCCATCGTCGGCGGCAGCAGCGCCATCTCCACCCTCACTGTCAGCAACACCGCCGCCGTCACCTGGGCGCAGATGCTCGGCGGCAGCGGCACCAATGAAAACAACCTGGCGCTGGTCAAAAGCGGCACCGGCACCCTCACCCTCTCCGGCACCTCCAGCACCTTTGCCGGAAACGTCACCGTCACCGCCGGCATCCTCTCCATCACCCGCGCAGGCGCGCTCGGCACCGGGGCCAAGACGCTCACCGTCAGCGGCGGCGCCACCGCCGCCACCCTGAGGCTCGACGGCAGCAGCGCAGACATCAGCCTCGGCTCCGCCTTCAGCCTCAGCCTGGGCAATGACACCCCCGGCGCAGCCGCCCTCCTCAGCTCCGCAGGCAGCAATCTCATCTCCGGCAGCATCGCCGCAGGCGGTGCCAGCGGCAGCCGCATCCGCGTCACCGCCGGCTCCCTCACGCTCAACGGGGCCATCACCGCCGCCGCCACCGCCGCAGGCCCCGTGAATGTGACCTTTGACGTCGCCACCAGTGGCAGCGCCAATGGCATCATCTCAGACCACGGCGGCACCGTCCTCAGCCTCACCAAGGAAGGTACCGGCACCTGGGCGCTCACCGCCGCAAACACCTACACCGGAGCCACCACCGTCAGCGCCGGGCAGCTCACCCTCACCACCGCGCAGACCGGCGGCGGAGCCATCACCGTGGCAGACGGCGCAGCCCTCGGCCTCACCCTCGCCGCAGCCGGGCAGACCCTGCACACCTCCGCGCTCACCCTCGGCACCAGCACCGGCTCCACGCTGTACTTCAATCTCGGCAGCTTCAGCAACCCCGCCGCCGCACTCATCGCCACCACCGCCTTCAGCACCGGCGGCACCACCGCGCTGAACATCTCCGGCACCGGCCTCGGCGTCGGCGTCTTCGACCTCATCACCTACACCGGCCCCCTCGGCGGCGCAGGCTTTGGCGGCCTCACCCTCGGCAGCCTGCCCGCGCGCGTCACCGCCAGCCTCGTCAACAACACCGCCGCCTCCAAAGTCCAGCTCAGCATCAGCGCCTTCGACGTCCCCAAGTGGACCGGCGCCCTCAGCAGCGACTGGGACGTCAATGACGGCACCGACCCCGCCACCGGCTCCGGCACCGTCAACTGGAAGGAAACCACCAGCGGCACCGCCACCCGCTACCTGCAGTTTGTCGGCGTGGTGGACAGCGTCCGCTTTGACGACAGCGCCACCGGCTCCACCAGCGTGAACCTCACCACCCAGCTCAGCCCCAGCTCCATCCTGGTGGAAAATACCACCAAAAACTACACCTTCACCGGCACCGGCTACCTCAGCGGCGCCACCACCCTCCTCAAGCAGGGCGCCGGCAGCCTCACCATCGCCAACAGCGGCTTCAACGACTTCACCGGCACCACCACCCTCAGCGCCGGCACCCTCATCCTCGGAGACGGCGTCACCGCAGGCGTCGGCACCTACGGCAGCGGAGCCATCGTCAACAACGCCGCCCTCGTGCTGAACCGCCCCGAGGACTTCTTCTTTGCCAACACCCTCAGCGGCGGCGGCACCCTCACCCAGCAGGGCGCGGGCACCGCCATCCTCTCAGGCAACAACGCCGCCTTCACCGGCACCATCACCGTCAGCGCCGGCACGCTCAAGCTCGGCAGCGCCAGCGCCCTCGGAGACACCACCGGCGGCACCCTCGTCTCCGCAGGCGCAGCCCTCGACGTCACCGGCTACACCTCCGTCGCCGAAAGCATCCGGCTCAGCGGCGGCACGCTCAAAGTCACCAGCGCCACCACCAACAGGATCACCGCCGCACTCACCCTCAGCGGCGGCGGTACGGTCGATGCCGCCAGCGCCTCCGCCCTCACCCTCGGCGGCGGCATCACCGGCTCCGGCGGCCTGCTCAAAACCGGCCTCGGCACCCTCATCCTCACCGCAGACAGCAGCTACACCGGCGGCACCACCATCACCCAGGGCGTGCTCCAGGTCGGCTCCACGATCGCCACCGCCACCGGCTCCCTCGGCAGCGGAGACATCTCCCTCAATGCCGACGGCACAGACACCGCCACCCTCAACATCCGCCGCTCAGACACCGCCCTCGTCATCGCCAGCAGCATCCTCACCACCGCAGGCACCGGCACCAACGCCGTCATCATCGACAACGGCGTCGCAGGCGTCGTCACCTTCAGCGGTGCCAACACCTTCACCGGCAATGTCACCATCAACACCGGCACCCTCGTCATCACCGGCAGCAGCGCCCTCGGCAGCGGAGCCAAGACCATCCGCGTCGCCGGTGGCAGCATCCCCAGCCTGCAGCTCGACGGCTCCTCGGGAAACATCACCCTGGGCAGCAATCTCAGCTTTGCCCTCAGCAGCGACGGCTCCGTCAACACCGCAGGCGCCATCTCCAGCGTCGCGGGAGACAACGTCATCAACGGCACCCTCTCGCAGATCAACGGCGGCGGTGGCAATGCCCGCATCACCGTCTCCTCCGGCACGCTGACGATCAATGGCGGCATCGACGCCAGCGGCGCCACAGGAAACCGCACCATCCTCCTCGGCGGCGCGGCCACCGGCATCGTCAACGGCATCATCAGCGACTACAACCCCGCCGCCACCTCCCTCGTCGGCGTCACCAAGGACGGCTCCGGCACCTGGACGCTCACAGGGGCCAACACCTTCACCGGCGCCGTCACCGTCAGCGCAGGCACGCTCAGGATCGGCAGCCTCTCCGCCACCGGCACCGCACAGCCGCTCGGCAGCGCCAGCAGCGCCGTGCTCATCGGTGCCGCCACCACCTCCGGCACGCTGGAGTACACCGGCGGCGCAGACGCCACCCTCGCACGCGCCATCACCGTCAACGGCGCAGGCGGCGGCATCATCAGAAACAGCGGCGGCGCCGTGCTCACCCTCGGCGGCACCCTCACCCGCGTCACCAACCGCGCCCTCACCTTCAGCGGCGGCGCCTTCATCATCACCGGCCAGCTCGCAGGCACCGCCTCCGTCAGCAACATCGACGGCGCCACCGTCACCCTCGCCAACACCACCAACAGCTTCCTCGGCATCACCTACGTCTTCAACGGCGGCACCCTCAGAAACGGAGCCAGCGAAGTGCTCACAGACGCCAGCAGCCTCGTCCTCGGAGAGGCCGCCGGCAACACCGGCGGCACCTACGACCTCAACGGCTTCAATGAAACCATTGCCGGCCTCAGCAGCGCAGGCACAGGCGTCAAGACCATCATCAACAGCGCCGCCTCCGGCACCTCCACCCTCACCATCAGCGGAGCAGGCGCCTATGACGGCGTCATTCAGGACGGAGCCACCGCCCACACCGCCCTGACCAAAGGCGGCACCGGCACCCTCACCCTCAGCGGCACGGAGACCTACACCGGCAAGACCACCGTCAGCGGCGGCACGCTGGCCCTCGCAGGCACAGCTTCCATCCAATCCTCCGCCTGGGTGCAGGTGAATGCCGGAGCCACGCTGGATGTGTCCGCCCTGGCCAGCCCCTACACGCAAAGCGGCAGCACCGCCCTCAGCGGCGGCGGCACCATCACCGGCCCTGTCGTCGTCAGCGGCGGCGCGCTCATCAGCGCAGGCACCAGTTCCAGCGCCAGCAACATCGCCACCGCAGGCGACGGCTTCGGCATCCTCACCATCCATGGAGACCTCACCCTCGCAGGCGGCGCCACCGCCCTGCAGCCCCGCGCCCTCTTCCAGATCGGGGCCGCCACCGGCAACGCCGTGGACCCCACCCTCAGCGCCAACGTCCTCGCCTACGCCAGCACCCTTTCCACCAGCGTGGACACCCTCCTCATTTCCGGCGCGCTCACCCTCAATGCCGGCAGCGTGCTCCAGGTCGCCCTCAGCGGCTACACCCCCGTCTATGGCGATGTCTTCAATCTCCTCGACTGGTCCTCCGTCAGCCTCAACGGCTTCGATCTCAGCACCGACCTCGCCCTCCCCACGCTGGCAGACTCCTCCCTGCAGTGGAACACCGACCTCTTCGCCAGCGCAGGCCTCCTCTACATCACCGCCAGCGTGCCCGAGCCCTCACGCGCCCTCCTTGCCGCACTCGGCCTCGCCGCCCTCACCCTGCGCCGCCGCCGCACCGGCACGCGCCGTGTGTGAAAACCTGCGGTGAAAAAAGCGCAGCAGCAGCCGCCCTAGCCGAAGTTCTTGTGCGAGCCGTCGCAGCGGGGGAATATTTTCGAGTGGCCGCAGATGCAGTCATGCATGCCCTTGCCCGCCAGGATGCGCGGCGTGCAGGCCACGATGCGGGAGGCCCGTGTGGCTGGCTGCTTCGCCGCGTTGAAGTGCAGCAGGTAGGCACGCCGTCGGCCCGGCGTCAGCGCGGCAAAGGCCTCCCCCAGCGCCGGGTCTTGGTTCAGCGCCGTCTCCAGCTCTTCCGGCATCGGCTCCTCTGTCGTCTGATACACCGGCTTCACGCCCGCCTGTTCCTTTTCCACCGCCTCCAGCAGCAGCCGCCGCACCTCCGCCTCATGCGCCTTGATCTCCTTCACGCTCGTGAACGGAATGTACCGCCCCGCCTGCGTGTGCTCCCCGGGCCTCTGCAGCAGCCCCTGGGGATCCTGCAGCAGGCAGCCATTGACGAACATGAGCCTGCAGTGGGCCTTGAAGCCGCCGATGAGGGCGATGTTGGCACCCTCATGAGTGTAGCAGGGCTGCCCCCATTTCAGCTCCTCGGTGAGGCCGGTGCCGAGCAGGATGCGCCGCAGCGCCTTCATCTCCGCCTGCCACGCCTTGGCGCTGGAGATGTGGGCATCGATGGCGGGGTTGGTCTTCTTCATGGAGGGGAATGAAGCAGTCTATTCCTGCGTGTCGGGCAGTCGATCAGCAAAAGGATAGGGAAGGAAAATTGAGCCGTCGATGAGGAAGCCTCTTTTGCGTATGACATCGCCTGTGGCGGCGGCGAGTCATGGACGTTGCCATGCGCTGAGGGACGGGCGGGCTGTCGCCACACCCATCCTACGACCGTGCATGCGACGCCCGATTTGGAACTCCACAGTTTGGGAAGAAGGTTTCAGCACATGGGATCATTTCTGCGTGCTCGCTGGGACAGCCGATGGTTCAGGCTGGGGTGTGGACCCGATGCTACCGCTGTAAATGTGGGCGGGGATGAAGGCGCTCAGGAGCCAGAGGCCTGTCATGATGAAGATGCAGAACAGTCCAACAAGGCCCACCCAGCGACGCGGAAAGAACGACCACACATCAGGAGGCACCATGGGCAGGCACATGCTGTCATATGCCACAACTCCTGCCATGACCGGGTCGCGATCATCGGGGGCTTCGCTGGCACCATCGTTGAAATCGTGCTCAGCTTTAAGCTCAGCGAAGATCTGCTCCTGACGCATCTTGAGCTCCGCTTCGGTATCCTGATGGCGGAAAGCCATGATCCAGAAGGTGATGGCGAAGGGCAGCAGGAGGGCGAGGCCTGCAAAGAAGGTGATGAGCTTTGGGGCGAGCATGGTCTATGCGTGGTTTGGGAACGAGGGAGGATGTGGAAGCGCTGGCCGACAGGCAGGAGTGCCTGTCGTACTCCAGAGGAGTCACTTCTTGGGCTCTTCTTTCTTCTTCGGCTCTTCATTCCCCGCCTCCGCTGTCACCGGCTTGCGCACCTGAAACTGCGTCTCCTTCCCCAGGTTCTTCGTCACCGTGGCGGGGTACTCCCACGCGGCTTTGTCGGGCGCGTAGATGATCGTGCGCGTGCGCATCGCGGCCATCGCCGCAGCCTGCGGCAGGTCCAGGTATTTGAGCACGTTCAGCATCGCGGGTCCCACCGCCTTCGGGTCTCCCGCCACGGTGCCGTTGTGCGTCAGCGGCATGTCGTGCAGGTCCAGGCGTTTGATGCCGTCTTCAAACAGCGAGGCATACAGCGCGTCCACCGCCATCTCGCGGTGCGCCTGCAGCCACAGCGGCGTCTCGCCAAAGCCCGGGATGGCGCGCAGCGTCTGCACGCTGCGGCGTATGTCCCACACGCGCATGCCGTCCAGCGTCTGGCCCAGCAGGTAAAAGCGGCGCAGGCGCTGCGTCTGCGCCTTCTCGCTGCCGCTCCACGCCGTGGGGCCCACACCACGCGGGCAGAGGTAGGCCATGCCCCACTTGAAGCTGGTGAACATCTTCTTCTCCTGCTCAAACGCCGCATCGTCCTTCGGCGCTCCGGGAAAGACCTCGATCAGCTTGCCAAAGCGGCTGTGGTACGTGGCGCAAAATTCATCCCAGCCCTCCTCATCCAGCACATTCAGCGCCACCAGCTCCAGGTCCTCGGCACGCAGCCCGTCGCGGTGCACGATGTAGAGGCGCAGCCGGAACGGGGACTGGCTCTCAAAGTCATACGCCGTCATGCGCACCCCGTCCATCTCCGCGCTGCTCTCCTTCTGCGGATTCACCGAGGCGATGTCCTTCGGCCAGCCTGCAAAGACCTTGTCCTTCAGCGCGCTCATCCACGCCTCGTTCTGCTTTTCCCAGTCGGCCGCATTCGTCGCGGGCGCGGGGGCCTTGGCCATCGGCACAAACGTCTCGTCGGCCCTGGTGTTGATCTCGTCCTTAGGGATCTCCTTGAAAACACGCAGCTCGGTGGGCTCGATCGTTTTCTTCGCCCCTTCATCGATCACGGCCATCGTGTCCGCTCCCTTGAGGAACCGCTCAAACCAGTGAAACGCCCCGATGTTCAGCGGCTGCAGGTCTTTGTGCGGACCTTCCGCCACCTGCAGGCCGATGTTCCCCTCCTTGCCCAGCAGCGCGTACAGCCTGCGCACGTTCTGGTAGATGCGGAACACGCCGTCGATGGGGAAGATGCTGTCCTTGTCCGTGTTCACGATCAGCAGCGGGCGCGGTGCCGCCAGGGCCACCATGCGCTCAAAGTCCCAGCGGTACGTGTTCACAAAGAACATGCAGTCACAGTGCCCCTCCACGCAGCCGTCGATCACCTGGTTCTGCATGTCCGTCACGCCCGCTGTGGGCGCGCTGGCCTTGATGCGCTCATCCAGCGCGGTGATCCACCACGAGTACGCCCCGCCGCCGCTGCGGCCTGTCACGCCAAAGCGCGTCTTGTCCACCTCCGGGCGCGTCTCCAGGTAGTCCAGCGCGCGGATGCAGCTCCACGCCTCCAGCCCGGCGGGCGTGTAGCCGCGTGAAAACCACCACCACCGCCCCTTGCTGTACGTGCCGTGGTGCTCCCCGCGGATCTCTCCCAGCTGCACGGTGTCGATGATCAGGCAGGCGTAGCCGTGCCGCGCATACCACACCCCGTGGTGCTCGTAGCCGGTTTTGTTGCCCAGGCTCACGCCCTCCTTCACCACATTCGCGTGGCCGCACACATACAGGATGGTGGGCAGCGGCTTCTCCACCTTGGCAGGCAGGTAGAGGTTGGCCGTCACGTACAGCCCCGGCATGGACTGAAAGTGCATCTTCTCCACCACGTAGCCCTCCCCCTTCACCTCGCCCGTCTTAGTGGGGTGCAGCGGCGTTTTTTCAGGCAGCGGGTCCAGGCCCAGCATCTCAAACAGCTCGCGCCGGTACTCCGGTGCCTTCCCCTCCCAGTCCGCCGCCGTCTGGATCTTCGCCAGCCCGTTCTCCGCCGCGATCTCCCGCGTCTGCTCCGCAAAGTAGCGGCCGATCAGCCTGTTTCCCGGCGTGTCCGGCGTCTTTTCAGGGTAAGGCGAAGCCGCAATGACGAGCGATGGCAGCAGGCAGAGGAGCAGTGAAGTGCGCATGAGATGGGATGACACCCAAAACGGACCCCGATGGCAAGAGTGATCCGAGTTTCGTGCGGAACGAAAAAACGACAGAAAAACTTAAAACAATGGTTGCATAAAAACTGATTGGTCTATATTCGCGGCCCCTGTTTTTCACACCTGCTCGGGTGGCGGAATTGGTATACGCGCAAGACTAAGGATCTTGTGCCGAAAGGCTTAAGGGTTCGAGTCCCTTCCCGAGCACCACTCTTTGAAGTACAAAGAGTCACCAGAGGCAGGGTACAGCCCGCAAAAAGCACGGCTTCACTCACCTGCATCCGCACGGCGCGTCAGCTCGCGCGCCTCGCGCAGCGTGGTGTCCGGCGGCACTGCCAGCACGCTCCTCTTTGCCACGCCGATGCGCTGGGAGAGGTAGATGCCCGAGTGCCCGCTGAAGAAGTAGGAGACAAAGCAGGCCACCGCAAAGTAGATGGCGTAGTGCGCACCGAAGAGCTCGATGCCCATCACCGTGCACGCCAGCGGCGTGTTTGCCGCACCGGCAAAGAGCGCGATGAAGCCCAGCGCCGCAAACAGCGCCACCGGCTCCTGCATCACGCTCCCCAGCACATGGCCCAGCGTGGAGCCGATGAAGAACAGCGGCGTCACCTCGCCGCCCTTGAAGCCGCTGGCCAGCGTCACCGAGGTGAAGAGCGTCTTCCACAGCCAGCTCAGCGGCGTGGCCCCGCCCTCCTGAAACGAGGTGACGATGGACACCTGCCCCCCGGGCGGCGGCGTCACTCCCAGCCCGAGATAGTCCCGCGTGCCGAGCACATGCACCAGGGCGATGACCCCCAGCGCCCCCAGCGCAGGCCGCAGCGGCGCATACGGCACCACTTTGGCAAAGCCGCGCTGCAGCCGGTGCGTCAGCTCAGAGAAAAAACGCCCGCCCAGCCCGAAGGCGATGCCCGCCAGCGCGGTCTTCAGCAGCAGCACCGCGTCAAAGCTCGCATGCGTGCCCGCCGTGGGGGCCACATCCAGATGATACACCGTGTGGTGCACGCCCCACGCGGAGCACGTCGCGTCTCCCACCACGCTGGCCACCAGCACCGGGATCAGCGCATCATGCTGCACACGCCCGATCACCAGCACCTCCATCGCAAAGATGGCCCCCGTCAGCGGGGTGCCAAACACCGCGCCAAAACCGGCCGCGATGCCGCACATCAGCATCAGCCGGCGGTTCTCATGCGCCACGCGCAGCCACCGCGCCAGCAGCGCCGCCAGGCTGCCGCCCATCTGCACCGCCGTGCCTTCGCGCCCGGCCGAGCCGCCAAACAGGTGCGTCACCAGCGTGCCCAGCAGCACCAGCGGCGCCATGCGCGCCGGCACTCCGCCGCCCGGCTGGTGGATTTCGTCAATCAGCAGGTTGTTTCCCTTGTCCGATCCCTTGCCCAGGTAGTGGTAAAGAAAGCCCACCGCCACCCCGCCCAGCGGCAGCAGCCACAGCAGCCCCGGGTGCTGCCACTGCGCCTCCGTCACCCTTTCCAGCGACCACAGGAAAAACGCGCTCGCAGAGCCCGCCAGCAGCGCCACCGGCAGGGCCAGCAGAGTCCAGCGCAGCAGGTGCGCAAGATCAGAGAGCAGCGAGGAGCGGGAGGACGGCATTCAGGTTTGGTGTGCATGCTAGGCAGGAAACACCCGCACGCCAGCGCCAGCCGCACTGGCTGCAGTCAGTAGCCCCCCTGCCCTCTTTCGGCCGCAGGCCTCACGCTGGCTTCCCACCCGCCAGCACCAGCAGGCCGCACAGGATCAGCCCCGCCCCTGCCGCGATGCGCCACGTGAAAGGCTCCCCCAGCAGCAGCACCGAAAGCGTCAGCGTCACCAGGATGCTTCCCTTGTCCACCAGCGACACAAACGACACCGTCCCTTCATGCATGGCGCGGTAGTAGCAGATCCAGGAGAGCGTGGTGGTCACGGCTGAGAGCGCCAGCAGGCCGATGGGCCGCCAGCCCGCCTGCTGCAGCGTGGCCGCCGCCTTCTCCAGGCCCGTCCACATGGCGGTGTTCAGCATGATGAAGGCAAACACAAACACCGTGCGCACCGCCAGCCCGAGGTCCGCCCCCAGCACCTTCAGCCCCGCCTTGGCAATGACGGAGGTGAGCCCCGCAAACAGCGCGGCGGCAAAGGCGTACATTTTCCAGCGTTCCATGATCTTCGGCGGGCGGAGGGTGAGCCACGCACCTTCCACGCTTCGTCCCGCCAAGGCAAAAGCCTTCTCAGCCTTCTTCAGCTTTCGCAGCCGCCCCCTCTTTCACGGCTGGAAGCTGCGCAGGCGGCCTGTCGCCGGATCGATCTGCACCGTCACAAAATTCCTCAGCCGCGGCTCGCGGAGCTGCGCGTCCTTTTCGTGCAGGGTGAGAAACCACGGCTTCGTGGGCTGCAGCGCCGGGCTGCCGTCCGAGTGAAAGCGCAGCGCAATGTACCGCCCGTAGATGTCCGTGCTGCTGTCCTGAAAGCCGAGGTCCATGATGGACGAGCGCACGCTGTCCGTGCTGATCTCGATCTCCTGGTCCAGGCTGGTGATGGCCCCCACGGGCTCAAACACGCTCGCCGGCGTGGCTCCGCCGCCGCTGTCGTCCTCCGGCGGGCGCAGGGTCAGGATGCGCAGCTTCCGCAGCGTGGAGCGCCCGCCCGCGAGGTCTTCCGCCTCGTAAAAGCGCAGCTCGGCGTCCGTGTTGAACAGGATGGCCAGCGACTGCGCCTCCAGCAGCCGGTTCTGCACCGCGTCTGCGGCGGTGCGCAGGCGCGCCGCAGCGGCCATGCCCGCGATGTACGGCGCGCTCAGCACGGCGGCCACGGTGAGGATGGCCACCACCACGATGATTTCGACAAGGCTGAAGCCGTGCCGGCGGCTCCTGACGGAAGGGTAGATCATAAGAGTGTCTGGTAGGTTTCAGTAGGTGCGCGAGTCCCAGCGCGCGTTGCGCAGCGGCACGGTGCTGGAAAAGACGGTGCAGTTCAGCCGCTTCCGCTCCAGCCACGCCTCCAGGCGGGCCAGGTCGGCGTCATGCTGGCTGGCGTCGGTGAAAGGGGCGTCCGCCTCGGAGAGGTAGTCCGGCGCAGACTGCCCGTACTCCTGCGCCCAACGGGCGGCGGAGGTTTCATCCAGCGCCACCATCGTCACCACGACCAGCGGCGGCAGCAGGTGCTGGGTGCCCTGCGCCACGCTGCCTGCGGCATCCACCGTGACCTTGTCCACCGCCGGCGTGCTGTTGTCCACATCCAGCGAGTTGTACGTGTAGTTTGGCGCGATCCACCAGGCCGGCTTCTTGGCGGCGGTTGCAGCCTCTGCCGCGACGCGCGGGGAGAGCACCAGCAGCAGGATGTTTTCCGCCACCGTGCGGGTGGCCGGTTCCAGATCCTGCCGGAACCAGTCCGCCGGGTGCGTGTAGATGGTGTTTCCCTGAAACGGCGCCGCCTGCTCTGCCGGCGGGCGGTACTCCACCAGCCGGAAGCGGTGGCGCACGGGGATCTCGTAGTCCGCGAGAAAGGGCGGGCGGTTGGTGCTGTCGTCGCCAAACTGGATGGCGTAGCCGCGTGCGTTCAGCAGGCTGCCGAGCGCGTTCTGGTCGTTCGTCAGCCCCAGCGGTGCCTGAAAGAAGGTGGCATGTCCTGGTGTGCTGGCGCGCGTGGCCTTGCCGCCCAGCAGCACGCTGGCGGCGCCGGTCTGAAACTGCAGCTCTGAAAAGCGGATGTAGGCGCTCGGCGGCGTCACCGTCGTCCCGCCCGGCGGCTGGTTGCTCCCGCTGCCTTTGTAGTAGTAGTCCCAGTAGGGGTTCAGCGTGGCCTGGGAGAGCGTCTTGGTGATCAGCTCAAACGCCTGCCTCGCCTCGCGAAACTGCTGCGTCTTGTTGTGCACTCCCGTGACCGAGCGCCGCACCGAGTCCAGCGCCGAGACGCACACGATCATCAGCAGCGTCAGCAGCAGCATGGACGCCATCAGCTCCACCAGCGTGAAGCCCCGCGCTCCGCGTGCGATGTACGGTGACGCCTTCATTTGCCGCTGACCGTGCTGACGTTTCCGGTGCTGGCGACCACGTAGGAGTACAGCTTGTAGCTCGCCGGGTCCGCCTGCGTGAAGTCAAAGTCCGCCGCCGCCGTCTGCTTCAGCTTCATCGTCACCCGGCGCAGAAAGGCGTCGTGGCTGCCCGTGTTCCCGGGGATCTGCACATCGGACACAGGCGCCCCCACCTCCGCCACAAAGGCGATGCTGTCCTTGCTGCGCCCTGCGGGGTCCACCGGCACGGCGTAGGCGTCAAAGTAGTAGCGCAGCGTCTGCCTGCTGGCGGCCGTCTGCGACTGGTCCAGCGCGCCGAGGATGTGCTGGGAGATGCGCGACGCCGCGGTGATCTCCCCCGCCGTGCGCACGTTGTTCACCCCATGCGGCAGCAGGCTCATGATCGTGGTGATGCCAAAGGCGGCGATGCCGAGCGCCAGCGTGACCTCCACCAGGGAGAAGCCCCGGCGGCGTGTGCGGAATGAAGGAGGCAGGATTTTCATGGTCGTTGTTTTTTGGGTTTGAAGAATGGGGGCGCTCAGTTGCCAAACTTGCGCTTCTCCAGCACGCGGTACTGGTAGTGGTTGTCCAGGCTGTCAGGAGAGCCCGTGGTGGCGTTGGTAAAGTCCGGCAGGTCCGCCTGCGCTGGGTCCAGAAAGCGGTCGATCACCGCAGAGCCCCGGTACTCGCTCTCAAAGGTGTCTGCCTCCGTGATGGTGTTCGCTGGCGAGGAGCGCGCCTTGCGGATGATCTGCGCGATGTAGTGCACCCGGTAGGTGTTTGACCGCGTGGTGAGCCGTGGGTACAGGTTCGTGTAGGGCCGCTCGCGCGTGTTGTCCCCCGTCAGGCGGCGCTCCGCCCAGAAATTCTTCATCTGCGTGTGGTCGCTCACATCCTTGTCCGGCACCAGGTGCACGTCGCAGATCTCGCTGGCGCTCAGAAAGACCTTCCCCCCGGTGAAGCGCTGCTCAAACTGCGCCAGCGTCTTCTCCGCGTCGATGCCGTAGTGCCAGCGCTTGCCCTCGGCCGTGGTCCAGAAGGTGTTCTGGTCCGTGGAGCTGGGAAAGACCTTGTAGCTCGGCGCGTCCGTGGTGGGCACCGCCGTGATGCGCTCGCTCGCGAGCACCGCATGCAGTCCGCTGGCACGCCTGATATTGGTAAATGGCAGGATTTGGTAGTTCAGGTTGATCTTGCCTGCCGTGGAGAAGGGCTCGCTGATGGCGTAGGGCTCCACCACGGGCATCCAGAAATACTCCAGCAGCAGGTGGTCCGGCGGGCTGCTGCCGCCGAGCCTGGCCGGGCCGCCGGGGTGGTCCTGCTGCGGGCGGAAAAGCAGCGTGCGCCAGGGCTTGCCGGACTTCACGCCCGTGGGCAGTGAGCCCAGCGCCCCCGGAGAGGCGATCAGGCGGTTCGGCGTGAAGAAGACGCCGTCCACCGTGGTGTGCTGGTTGGACTCGCTCAGGTAGGGCACGCCGTTCACCACGTTGTTCACGTTCCCCTCGTCCGGCTTGTTGATGTAGGCGCCGTCGCGCGCCGGGCCCGGGCCGTTGTCAAAATCGCCGTAGAGCTGCGCGGCCGCGGTGGCCTCGCTGAAGTAGGGCAGGTCCGGGACGCGGCTCACGGGATACGTGGCCCCCGCCTTGGTCGGCGCCAGCCGGCTGCCAATGTCTGACTTCGTGCCGTAGTCGTAGCCTGGGTGCTGGTTGGACACGAAATTGCTGAAGCTGTGCGCCAGCCTGCGCTGCCCGTAGTAGCGGTGCGGCTGCCACTGCGAGGCATCCACCACATTCATTGCCGCAGTGAGCCGGTAGTCCCCGTGCCTGACCGTCACCGTCTGCACCACGTCGCTGCCCTCGTCGATCTCCGCCTGCGCCACCGTGGCGGAGGTCTGCGGCTTGAAGAGGCGTGTGACGGAGTCCTCCGCATCAAAGCCGAAAAAGTACGCCCCGCGTGCGGCCTGCGAGCCGGAGCGCGCGGCCACGTTGTCGCGGAACATGCGCCCGCGGTCGCTCGCCGCGCTGTTTTTCGTCAGCGTGCTGTAGTGCGCGGACGCGTCAGACTTGATGGCGTTCACCTGCGCCTTCGTCAGGCTGAAGCCCACCGCGCCACGGCTGTAAAAAGTCCACCACGCAGGCGGCTCCAGCTTGTCTGCCGCGGCGTTCATGGCGCTGTTGGGCTGCCGCACCAGCGTGGGCGCCGCCACCGTGTTTGCCGGAAAGCCGGGCTGCAGCGTCTGCACCAGCTGCGCCTGCGTGTCCCCGCTCACGGGGATGCGCCCCAGGTGCCCGCTGTAGATCTCGATCGTGAGATCCGCCTGCGAGATGTTCATCGGCTTGGAGCCGTCGCGGCCCACGTCGATGTCCACAAAGCCGCTCAGCAGGTTGTAGTTCAGCACGCTCGTTTCATCCCCGGCGGAGGAGGCCGGCTTCACCTTCCAGTCCGCATTGCCCCAGTTGTTGTCCGCAGGCATCGGCGCGCGGGACACCGCCTCGCGTCCGCGCAGCACCCCCTTTAGCCCGATGCCGTGGCCCCCCGTCATCTGGCTGCCGTTGTTGGTCGCGCGGCGTCCGGTGTACAGCAGCTCCGTGTCATTCGGAAAGAGCTGCTGCCCGTTCACGCGGAATTTCTTCAGCCCGGAGACCTTCACGGTAAACTCCGGCTCCAGCAGCGTGTAGCCCGCCGCAGGCACAAAGAACTCCAGCAGCAGCCGCGACTGCACGCGCCGGATGCCCGGCTGCAGCGGTGTGTTTTTGTTGAGCTGAAAGTTCCAGTTCACCGGCTGGTAGCCCGGGTGCGCCGGGTCCGGGCCGTAGGGGTAGCCGCCGGTCTTCGGCCACGTCTTGGTGTCCGCCTTTTCACTGAAGAAAGGATTGGGCACCGGCGCAGGCGGAAAGTTCGAGTACCAGCGCGGCTGCGGCGTGGCGCCGTCCATCGTGGGTGCCGTGCGCCCGCCGGGCCTGCCCATGGTGGGATAGACCTCGGGGTAGGTGTTGGCAGGGTCGTCCGTGTTGTCCGCAGCGCAGATGAAGTGCAGGCCCACCTCCGTGATGGTGGGAAAGCGCCCGATGCCCTGATACACCTTGCCGCCCGTGCTCCACTGCGAAGGCGTCACCTGCCCGTGCCCCGGGTACCCCAGCGCCTCCACCAGGCCGGCGTCGTTCGTGTCCGGGCTGTCAGGGTCCGCGCGGAAAAAGCGCGGGTCCGTGAAGGTCTTGAACTGAAACGTGCGCGAAGAGCCGCTCGCGTAGCCCAGCAGGTAGTTCTGCGTGGCATCCACCCCCGGCGTGATCACCTTCGGGTCCTGCACGATGTTGCCGTCGTGCAGGTTGATGCTCCGCACGTAGTCAAAGATCTCCACCAGGATCTGCTGCAGGTCATCGCCATACTTCGCCTTGAAGTTCTGGCTCGGCACCGCCGCAAAGCCGGGCATCGGGTTTTGCAGCAGGTTGTAGAGGTAGTTCAGCAGCGCCTGGTTTTCCGGACGCTGGATGTCCTGCGTCGTGGAGTCCGCGTTCCCGCGCTGAAAGATGTATTTGCGCAGCCCGCCGCTCCCGCTCTGCCTCAGCGTGGAGCAGAAGGCGATGAGCTGGTCAAACGACGTGCCGTAGTCCGTGCCGCGATAATTGACAGGCCACAGCGCGATCTTTGGCAGCCCGTGCAGGTTCAGCTCCGGCGCGCGGCTCTGCGCCGTGAGAAAGAAGCCCTTGCGCTGCAGCACATCACGCGCCTGCACCCCCAGGCCAAAGTTGTTCTCCGTGCGGTCCTCCTGCAGCAGGTACTCGTCCAGGCTGGCGTACAGCCTCTCCTTGCGGAAGGAGGCCAGTTTGATCTGCGCGATGCCGCTGTCCTGGTAGGAAATGGTGCCGCTCACGGAGCCGCCCGTGCCGATCTTCGGCGTCAGGCGGTAGATCACATCCTTGTCCGGCGGCGTCAGCGTCTTGCCGGGAAAGAGGACCGGGCTCAGCGCCGTGGTGGCCGGGTGGCCGGGGTAGCGCTGCAGCTCCCCGTTCACCGGCTGGTAGCGTGCATGCGCCGCATCCTCCTCATGGTAAAAGGTCGGCACCGCCCACGGCGTGGGCTCCGCCGCCGTGTTGATGTTCACCTTGCTCGTTTCATCGTCCGTCCAGAAGGCGATCCGGCCCACGATGGGATTCTCCGCCGTGGGCGAGACCGCGGCGATGAATTTGTTCTGCAGGTCCAGCGTCCCCAGTGTGCCGTCCTTCAGCAGGTACAGCCACTCCACCGGCATCGGCAGACGCTGCGCATCTCCTCCCGTGGTCTTCACACCGCTCACCGTGCGGCCATTCACCAGCTTGTCCGAATACGAGAAGCCCTTCACGCCATCCGTGCCGCCCGTCATCGCACGTGGGTCGATGATGGGAAAGTGCAGCACGCTGTTCCCAGCGCTGTCGATGCGGCGGATCGGCCGGTTCAGGTCCACATACCGCGCCTTCAGCTCCTGCCAGTTCGAGGGCGGCGTGTCATTCAGCAGCGAGACCTCCGCATCCGTGCCCGCCGGCACCACCATCTGCGTGCTCGAGTACAGCTTGTACGCCGCCAGCAGATCCCCCGAGGCATCGTGCTGGCGGATCAGGCCCGGCTGCGACGTCCACACCTCGCGCCCGATGTTTTGCGCCGCAGGCGTCGTCCCCTTGCGCAGCTGCGAGATCGCCACATCGATCGCCAGGTCACCAAACTGCCGCACCTGCTGGCCGCTGGCGTAGCGGCTGGCCCCCTTCAGCTCTGCGCCAGACATGGAATACACGGCCAGCATGAAGGTGAGCATGAGCGCCAGCATGAGCACGACCATGACGAGGGCCATGCCGCTGCGGCGCTGGGGAGAATTGGAAACAGTCGGGTGCATGAAAAAAAGGGGGGAAAGTCAGGGTGGGGTGCAGACAGCCGCCGCGGCAGGCGCAGGCGGCACCCTCCCCGGAGAAGCCAGGGAGTCAGAGGCCAGGGGCAGACGGGCGGCAGCAGGCCCCCGTCACAGCGTCATCTCAGCAGCATCCGCAGCAGCGGAGCATGTCCGTTGCACAGGCGGGGATGTGTGAGGCTGAAGTCTGGAGGTTTTTCATGAAGGTGTTCCGGGGAGTGGGCCGCCGCCTTTCCCCTGGGCAGGGATCAGGAGGCGGGATGCTTTGGGAAGGTCCTTCCGTTTGTCGGATCGGTGCTGACGCCGGCGGTTTGAAGCGCCGTTTAAATCATATCGTAACAGTATGTTATTAAACTTCTATACCCTACTTGTCCAGAAGGAATTTAAAACTTTTGTCCCCCTACGTACACCCGCCCTCCCAGAACAAACCCACCCCGCAGGAACTGCGCACCCCCCTCCGGCGGAGAGGGATCGTCCCGATCCCTCACGCTCCGCCACACCCAGGACTCCCCACCACCCCA